>NZ_CP186262.1:0-4871519 GCF_049330835.1 Acidovorax sp. M2(2025)
CTGTGGCAAGCCTGCGTAGAGCAGCTGGCGCAAGACCTTCCCGAACAGCAGTTCAACACCTGGATCAAGCCCCTGGTCGCCCAGGTGGCCGAGGATTTTTCCAAGGTCACGCTGCTCGTGGCCAACCGCTTCAAGCTCGACTGGATCCGCGCCCAGTACGCCGGCCGCATTGCCGCCCTGCTCGAAGGCCTGTACGGCCAGCCCGTGGCCCTGGAGTTAGCGCTCGCTCAGCGCGAATCCGTGGCCCGTACTTACATTCGCCCAGCGGCGGCCGAGCCGGTCAGTGCGCCGGCGGCGGCCGAAGGGCCCTCCGGCCATGCCGAGGAGGCGCCGGCCGGCGCCTTCCGCAACCGGCTCAACGCAGCCCTCACTTTCGAGACGCTGGTGGAAGGCACGGCCAACCGCATGGCGCGCTCGGCGGCCATGCATGTGGCCGGATCGCCCGGCCACCTGTACAACCCGCTGTTCATCTACGGCGGCGTGGGCCTGGGCAAGACCCACCTGGTGCATGCGGTGGGCAACCGCCTGCTGCAGGACAAGCCGGATGCCAAAGTTCTCTACATCCACGCCGAACAGTTTGTGTCGGATGTGGTTAAGGCCTACCAGCGCCGCACCTTCGACGAGTTCAAGGAGCGCTACCACTCGCTGGACCTGCTGCTGATCGACGACGTGCAGTTCTTCGCCAACAAGGACCGCACGCAGGAAGAATTCTTCAACGCGTTCGAAGCCCTGCTGGCCAAAAAAAGCCACATTGTGATGACGTCGGACACGTACCCGAAGGGCCTGGCCAACATCCACGAGCGGCTGGTGTCGCGCTTCGACTCCGGCCTCACGGTGGCCATCGAGCCGCCCGAGCTGGAAATGCGCGTCGCGATCTTGATCAACAAGGCCCGCGCGGAAGGCACCGAGATGCCCGAGGAAGTCGCCTTCTTCGTGGCCAAGAACGTGCGCTCCAACGTGCGCGAACTGGAAGGCGCGCTGCGCAAGATCCTGGCGTACTCGCGCTTCAACCAGAAGGAAATCTCCATCCAGCTCGCCCGCGAGGCACTGCGCGACCTGCTGTCCATCCAGAACCGGCAGATCAGTGTGGAAAACATCCAGAAGACGGTGGCCGATTACTACAAGATCAAGGTTGCCGACATGTACAGCAAGAAGCGCCCGGCCAGCATTGCCCGCCCGCGCCAGATTGCGATGTACCTGGCCAAGGAGTTGACGCAAAAGAGTCTTCCCGAGATCGGAGAATTGTTTGGCGGACGGGACCACACCACCGTGCTCCACGCGGTGCGCAAGATTTCGGGCGAGCGCCAGCAACTGACCGAGCTGAACCAGCAGCTGCACGTGCTGGAGCAGACGCTGAAAGGCTGACGGCGCGTGGGAAGAGCACCAAGCAGGCCCCACCCGGAGAACGGGCCGTTAAGCGGGCAAAATGACAGGCTAGGCAGCGGGGGGAGGTACGGCCTGCGCAGCTGCTGTCCAAGCACCGTCCCAAAAACCACAAGAGGTTGAAGACATGATCGTCCTGAAGGCAACACAAGACAAGGTTCTCGCGGTTCTGCAGTCCGTCGCTGGCATCGTGGAGCGGCGCCACACGCTGCCCATCCTGGCCAATGTGCTGATCCGCAAGACGGGCAATGCCCTGCAGCTGACGACCAGCGACCTCGAAATCCAGATCCGCACCACCGCCGAGCTGGGCGGCGACACCGGCGACTTCACCACCACCGTGGGCGCGCGCAAGCTCATCGACATCCTGCGCACCATGCCCGGCGACCAGACCGTGAGCCTGGAATCGCAGCAGTCCAAGCTGATCTTGAAGGGCGGCAAGAGCCGCTTCACCCTGCAAAGCCTGCCGGCCGAGGACTTCCCGCTGGTGCAGGAGTCCGCCGCCTTCGGCCCCGCGTTCAGCGTGCCGCAAAAGGTGCTGAAGGACCTGCTGGGCCAGGTGAGCTTCGCGATGGCCGTGCAGGACATCCGCTACTACCTGAACGGCATCCTGTTCGTGGCCGAGGGCAAGACCCTGAGCCTGGTCGCCACCGACGGCCACCGCCTGGCATTTGCCAGCAGCCAGCTGGACGTGGAAGTGCCCAAGCAGGAAGTCATCCTGCCGCGCAAGACGGTGATCGAGCTGCAGCGCCTGCTGTCCGACGCGGGCGGCGAGAACCAGCCCCACATCGAGATGCAGTTCGCCAACAACCAGGCCAAGTTCACCTTTGGCGGCATGGAGTTCGTCACCAAGCTGGTCGAAGGCAAGTTCCCCGACTACAACCGCGTGATCCCCAAGAACCACAAGAACTCGGTCACCCTGGGCCGCGCCCCCCTGCTGGCCAGCCTGCAGCGCACGGCCATCATGACCAGCGACAAGTTCAAGGGCGTGCGCCTGAACATCGAGCCCGGCACGCTGCGCGTGGCGTCCAACAACGCCGAGCAGGAAGAGGCCGTGGACGAGCTCGACATCGACTACGGTGGCGACACCATCGAGATCGGCTTCAACGTCACCTACCTCATCGACGCCCTGGCCAACATGGGCCAGGACATGGTGAAGGTGGAACTCTCGGACGGCAACAGCTCCGCGCTGATCACCATCCCCGACAACGACAGCTTCAAGTATGTCGTGATGCCCATGCGCATTTGATGGGCGGCGGACGGCGCGCTACCTTGCGCCCGCCGTGTCGCCTGCCCGACGAATGCTATCGTATTGATAGCTTTTGGCGCTTTCCTGATAAGCGCTGGAGCCCGATTTGACCATTGAACACTTTGGAAGCCCCCGCAGGTTTCCACGCACGGATCCCAAGGCCCACCATGACCGCTGACACCAACCTGCCCGAGCAAGCACCTAACGGCACGGGTGAGCCTGTTCCCCACAAGATCGACACCAACCAGCCCGGCGCCAGCGACAGCTACGGCGAAGGCGCCATCACCATCCTGGAAGGCCTGGAGGCCGTGCGCAAGCGTCCCGGCATGTACATCGGCGACACCAGCGACGGCACCGGGCTGCACCACCTGGTGTTCGAAGTGGTGGATAACTCCATCGACGAAGCGCTGGCCGGCCACTGCGACGACATCGTCGTCACCATCCACACCGACAACTCCATCAGCGTCACCGACAACGGCCGCGGCATCCCCACCGGCGTGAAGATGGACGACAAGCACGAGCCCAAGCGCAGTGCCGCCGAAATCGCGCTGACCGAACTGCACGCGGGCGGCAAGTTCAACCAGAACAGCTACAAGGTCTCGGGCGGCCTGCACGGCGTGGGCGTCTCCTGCGTGAACGCGCTCTCGCGCTGGCTGCGCCTGACGGTGCGCCGCGACGGCAAGGTGCACCAGCTGGAGTTTGCCCGCGGCTTCGTGCAGGACCGCCTGCTCAACACCGTGGACGGCTTCGAAGTCAGCCCCATGAAGGTGACCGGCGCCACCGAAAAGCGCGGCACCGAAGTGCACTTCCTGCCCGACACCGAGATCTTCAAGGAAAACAACGACTTCCACTACGAGATCCTGGCCAAGCGCCTGCGCGAGCTCTCGTTCCTGAACAACGGCGTGCGCATCCGCCTGGTAGACGAGCGCAGCGGCAAGGAAGACGACTTCTCCGGCGCGGGCGGCGTCAAGGGCTTCGTGGAATTCATCAACGGCAGCAAGAAGGTGCTGCACCCCACGGCCTTCCACGCCACCGGCGCCCGCCCGGCCGAAAGCTACGGCGGCATCCCCGGCACCGAGATCGGCGTGGAAGTCGCCATGCAGTGGAACGATGGCTACAACGAGCAGGTCCTCTGCTTCACCAACAACATCCCCCAGCGGGACGGCGGCACCCACCTCACCGGCCTGCGCGCCGCCATGACGCGCGTGATCGGCAAGTACATCGAGCAGAACGAGCTGGCCAAGAAGGCCAAGGTCGAAGTCAGCGGCGACGACATGCGCGAAGGCCTGTGCGCCGTACTCAGCGTGAAGGTGCCCGAGCCCAAGTTCAGCAGCCAGACCAAGGACAAGCTCGTCTCCAGCGAAGTGCGCGCCCCAGTGGAAGACATCGTGGCCAAGGCCCTCACCGACTACCTGGAAGAAAAGCCGCAGGACGCCAAGATCCTGTGCGGCAAGATCGTGGAAGCCGCCCGCGCCCGCGAAGCCGCCCGCAAGGCCCGCGAAATGACGCGCCGCAAGGGCGTGCTCGACGGCATGGGCCTGCCCGGCAAGCTGGCCGACTGCCAGGAGAAGGACCCCGCCCTGTGCGAGATCTACATCGTGGAGGGTGACTCCGCCGGCGGCTCCGCCAAGCAAGGCCGCGACCGCAAGTTCCAGGCCATCCTGCCCCTGCGCGGCAAGATCCTGAACGTGGAAAAGGCCCGCTACGAAAAGCTGCTGACCAGCAACGAAATCGTCACCCTCATCACCGCCCTGGGCACCGGCATCGGCAAGGCCGCCGCCGAATCGGGCAAGAGCGGCGCCGACGACTTCGACGTGGCCAAGCTGCGCTACCACCGCATCATCATCATGACCGACGCCGACGTGGACGGCGCCCACATCCGCACCCTGTTGCTGACCTTCTTCTACCGCCAGATGCCCGAGCTGGTGGAGCGCGGCCACATCTACATCGCCCAGCCGCCGCTGTACAAGGTCAAGAGCGGCAAGGAAGAGCTGTACCTCAAGGACGGCCCCGCGCTCGACCAGTACCTGCTGCGCATCGCGCTGAACCACGCCAGCGTCAGCACCGGCGGCACCAGCCCCCAGGCCCTGGCCGGCGACACCCTGGCCGAGCTGGCCCGCAAGCACCAGGCGGCCGAAGCCGTCATCGCCCGCCTGTCCGCCTTCATGGACGCCGAGGCCCTGCGCGCCATTGCCGACGGCGTGGAAGTGAAGCTGGGCACCGTGCAGGAGGCCGAGCAAAGCGCCATCGCCATGCAGGCCAAGCTGGCCGAGCTGAGCGCCACCGGCGTGCCCCCGGAGGTGGCCGGCGAGTTTGACGTGCGCACCGACAAGCCCATCCTGCGCATCAGCCGCCGCCACCACGGCAACATCAAGAGCAGCATCCTCACGCAGGACTTCGTGCACGGCGCCGACTACGCCGCCCTGGCCGAAGCCGCCAACACCTTCCGCGGCCTGCTGGGCGAGGGCGCCAAGGTCCAGCGCGGCGAAGGCGACAAGGCCAAGGAAGAAAAGGTGAGCGACTTCCGCCAGGCCATGGCCTGGCTCATCAGCGAAGCCGAACGCACCACCAGCCGCCAGCGCTACAAGGGCCTGGGCGAAATGAACCCCGAGCAGCTGTGGGAAACCACCATGGACCCCACCGTGCGCCGCCTGCTGCGCGTGCAGATCGAGGACGCCATCGAGGCCGACCGCGTGTTCACCATGCTGATGGGCGATGAGGTGGAGCCACGCCGCGATTTCATCGAGACGAATGCGCTGCGGGCGGGGAACATTGACGTTTGAACGTGTAGGTTCTCACTGATCTTCCAAAGACCCCCGCCATTGGCCAATCGCGGAGAGTGCAACGCCCGGCAATGCCGGGCGTTTTGCCGTTGGGGCCAGCACATCGGCAAGAAGCCGTCCGAGAAGCCCCTGTTTCACGGGCCATCGAACCCTTGGCAGCCTTGAAAGAATCGCAGGTCGCAGATGCACACGGCGCGGCGATTCGTGAAGCGGATTCTGAAGGCTTCCACGCGCAGACCGTCACACGGCTGCCACGACCGCGCGGCATCGTGGCAGCTTCGCTTTTTTTACCTGACTGTCTGCCATGCCCCGACTTCGCGCCCTTGCCGCCGGTGCCGCACTTCTTTTCGCGTGCGCCGCTTCCACGACTGCCCTGGCCCAGCAGGCTTTTCCGGCCACGCTGGCCGGCCATGCCGTGCTGCCGGCCCAGAGCTTCCTCCCCGCCCCGCAGGACACGCCGCGGGATCTGCAGGCCAGCGGCAAGTTCACCACCGCCCGCCGCGTGGACGCCGTCGGCTCCGTGATGGGCCAGTCCGGCGGGCGCGACACGGGCGTGTCGCTGCCCTTCCAGGGACAGCCGCTGCAGGGCCACTCGGGCATCAAGCACATGGCGGACGGCTCGTTCTGGGTCCTCACCGACAACGGCGCCGGCGCCAAGGCGAACTCCCCGGACTTCATGCTGTACCTGAACCACTACACCGTGGACTTCAAGAGCGGGCAGTTCCATCGCCTCAAGACCATCTTCCTGCACGACCCCGACAAGAAAGTGCCGTTTCGCATCACGCACGAGGGCACGGATCAGCGCTACCTGACCGGCGCGGATTTCGACCCCGAGAGCTTCCAGTTCGCCGGCGGCGCGCTGTGGATCGGCGAGGAGTTCGGCCCCTTCCTGATCAAGGCCGACCTGAACGGCAAGGTGCTGGCCGTGTTCGAGACCCAGGTGGACGGCAAGGCCGTGCGCTCGCCCGACGCCCCTGGCGTGCTGATGCCCGGCGCGCCGGATGCCAAGCCCACGCCCTTCGTGGTCAAGCGCTCCAAGGGCTTCGAGGGCATGGCTTCGTCCAAGGACGGCAGCAAACTCTACGCGCTGCTCGAAGGCGCGCTGTGGAACGACGAGGCCAAGGCCTATGAAAACGTGGGCGGCAAGCAATACCTGCGCGTGCTGGAGTTCGACGTGAAGACCGAGCGCTGGACGGGCCGCCACTGGAAGTACGTGCTGGAGGCCAACCACCACGCCATCGGCGACTTCAACATGATCGACGGCACGACGGGGCTCATCATCGAGCGCGACAACGGCGAAGGCACGGCCGACAAGGCCTGCCCCGAAGGCCAGAAGCGCACGGACTGCTTCCACGACCTGGCCAAGTTCAAGCGTGTCTACAAGGTCGAAATGAGCGACGCCAACGTGGGCGGCGAGATCCGCAAGATCGGCTACATCGACCTCATGAACCTCCAGGACCCGAAGCGCCTGGCGAAAAAGCCGCTGACGGGCGGCGTGCTCACCTTCCCGTTCTTCACCATCGAGAACGTGGACATCGTGGACGGCACGCACATCGTGGTGGGCAACGACAACAACCTGCCCTTCAGCAGCAGCCGCGAGCCGAACAAGGCGGATGACAATGAGCTGGTGCTGCTGGAGGTTGGCGAGCTGCTGCAAGCCAATTAGGTGCCCCCCTGAGACGCTTCGCGTCTTCCCCCCGCTCTCGCATCGCTGTGCGATGCGGGCGGGGGGACGCAGCCCTCGCTGCGGGGCGGCCCTTGCTCGGCTGCCCCGGCTTAGGCAGCGCCAGTTTTCAACGCAGCAGGCGGTTGAGACGGTGAGGAAAGCCAACGCATAAAGCTTCAACCCCAGGGCGGTCTTTGGGAACTGTGGGTGGCAAAATTCCCGGCTTCCCTTCCAAACGCATACGGAACCCGCGCCACCATGTTCACAGGCATCGTCCAAGCCACGGCAGGCATTGCCGCCATCCACGACCGCGCGGGCCTGCGCACCTTCACGCTCGATTTTCCCGAGGGCTTCTGCCAGGACCTGGCCATTGGCGCCAGCGTGGCCACCGATGGCGTGTGCCTCACGGTGACCGAGATCGTCTCGCCCACGCAGGCCAACTTCGACGTGATGCTGCAGAGCCTGAACATCACCACCCTGGGCAGCTACCGTCAGGGCGACCGCGTGAACGTGGAGCGCGCGGCCAAGGATGGCGCCGAGATCGGCGGCCACCCGCTGTCGGGCCATGTGGACTTCACCGGCACGCTGGTGGAACGCCGCGAGTTCGACAACAACCTGGTGTGGCGCGTGGCCGTGCCCGAGCCGTTTCGCCGCTATGTGTTCGCCAAGGGCTACATTGCCATCCACGGCGCGAGCCTGACGGTGGCCGAGGTGAACCGGCAGGAGGGCTGGTTCGAGGTGTGGCTGATTCCCGAGACGCGCCGCGCCACCGTGTTTGAAGCCAAGCAGGTGGGCGACCGCCTGAACATCGAGATCGAGCGCAGCACCCAGGTGGTGGTGGACACGGTGCGCGAGGCCGTGCAGGAAAGCCTGGGCCGGCTCACGCCCGTGCTGGAGGCGCTCTTGAAGGAAAAGGGCCTGTCGCTGGACGACCTGGTGCAGCCGCCCCAGCTGCCCCGCGGATGACGGCTACGCGCTGGACGCCGCGCGCCCTCACGGCGGCCGACCTGCCGGGCCTGCTGGCCGTGCAGCGGGCCTGCTATGGAGAAGGCTTTGTCGAGGGCGCCGAGGTCTTTGCCCGGCGCCTGGCCAGCCCGGTGAACTGTTCGCTGGTGCTGGAGCATGCCGGCGAGGTGTGCGCCTACCTGGCCGCGTACCGCTCGCACCTGAACAAGGTCACGCCGCTGCACGGCGACTTCGGGGGCGGCCCGCCGGCCGCGCCCGGCAGCGCTGGCACCGCAGCCCCCGACACCCTGTACCTGCACGACATGGCGGTGCTGCCCGCGCTGGCCGGCCAGGGCCTGGCACGCGCGCTGCTGGCGCCGATGTGGGAGCGTGCACGCCACGAGGGGCTGCGCCACAGCGCGCTGGTGTCCGTGCAGGGATCGCAGGGCTATTGGGAGCGACATGGCTACGCCATGCAGCCCCTGGCCGATGCCGTGCAGCGCGAGCGCCTGGCGACCTATGGCGAGGGCGCGGTCTACATGGTGCGCGCCATCGGGTAGCGCCCCTGGCACTCAGCCCGCGCCGATGCTCCCGGACTGCGCCCCCTCGCCCACCACCCAGTCGCGGAAGCGCCGCAGCGCGGGGTCGATCAAGGCCTCGGGCCGGTACACGAGGCGGTAGCCCAGGGGCACCGGCGCGGCAGGCGCCTGCAGGCCCACCAGGGCCCGCGTGGCGAGTTCGCGCGCCACCCGCGCGCGCGGCACCAGCGCCAGGCCTTGTCCGGCCAGGGCGGCCTCCACCGCCCCGTTGGCGCCCGCAAATACCACCCCCTGGCCGCTGTCCACCCGCCCCAGGCCCTGGGCCTGGCACCACAGCCGCCAGTCATCGCGGCGCCCGTTGTGCAGCAGGCGCGGGCCGGTCACGTCCGCCAGCACCGCCCAGGGGCGCGGTGCCACCAGGCGGGGGCTGCAGACCGCAATCAGGTCATCCGCCAGCAGCCACTCGGCCTGCAGGCCGGCATACGGGCCGAGCCCGTGGCGCACGGCGAAGTGCATGTCCTCGGCCTGCAAATCCACCGTGCGCTCGGTGCTGTTCACATGCACGTCCAGCTCCGGGGCCTGCTGCAGGAAGTGCTGCAGCCGCGGCACCAGCCACTGCGCCGCAAAGTCGGCCGTGCAGCTCACCCGCACCACGCGGCGTGCGCCCCCCGCCAGCCGGAGCGTGGCGTGGCCGATGCGCGCCAGGGCCTCGCCGCAGGCGGCCTGGTACTCCGCGCCAGCGGGTGTGAGCGCCAGGCCGCGCGGCAGCCGCTCGAACAGCGCACAGCCCAGGAACGCCTCCAGCCGCCGCACCTGCTGCGACACCGCGCCGGGCGTGACGTGCAGCTCGCGCGCGGCTTCGCGCACGCTGCGGTGGCGGGCCGTGGCCTCGAAGAAGCGCACGGCGGTCAGGGGCGGAAGTTTCATGGCGCAGGCGGCTGGCTGTTTACTGGAGCTATACGGCCGTAGAGGATAAATCGTTTGCTAGGAATGAACCAATCTTTCGACAATGGACGTACCGCTTGCGCATTCCCCTCCCCATCCCTTCGACTCTTCTCAGGTGCACCATGCCCTTGCCCAGCTTCTTGCGATTGATCCTCCTGGCCGCCCTGTGGGGCGGCAGCTTCCTGTTCCTGCGCGTGGCCGCGCCGGTGCTGGGGGCCCTGCCCACCACGTTCGTGCGCGTGCTGCTGGGCGCCGCCGGCCTGGCGCTGCTGCTGGTGGCGCTGCGCCTGCGCCCGCGCTTTGGCGGCAAGCTGGCGGCCACCCTGGCCCTGGGGGTGGTCAACTCGGGCATCCCTTTCCTCATGTTCGCGCTGGCCGCCCGCAGCCTGCCGGCGGGCTACAGCGCCATCCTCAACGCCACCACGCCGCTGATGGGCGTGCTCATCGGCGCGCTGGCCTTTGGCGAGCGCATCACCGCCGCCCGTGTGGGCGGCATGGCGCTGGGCATGGCCGGCGTGGCCGTGCTGGCCCAGGCGGGGCCGGTGGCGCTCACGCCCCAGGTGCTGGGCGGCATGGCCGCCTGCCTGGCGGCCACCGCGTGCTACGGGCTGGCCGGCTTCCTCACGCGGCGCTGGATCACCGAGCGCGGCGGGCTGGACAGCCGCATCGTGGCCCTGGGCAGCCAGCTGGGTGCCGTGCTGGTGCTGGTGCCTGTGGTGGCCTGGGAGCTGCTGCGCCAGCCGCAGGCCGTGGCCACCTGGCTGGCGGCGCCCGCACAGGTGTGGGGAGCGCTGCTGGCGCTGGGGCTGCTGTGCACGGCCCTGGCCTACGTGCTGTATTTCCGGCTGATTGCCGACGTGGGGCCGCTCAAGGCGCTCACGGTGACCTTCCTCATCCCGCTGTTCGGCGTGGCCTGGGGCTGGCTGCTGCTGGGCGAGCCGGCCACCCTGGCCCATGCGGCGGGGGGAAGCCTGATTGGCGCGGCGCTGTGGCTGGTGCTGCGCCCGGTGCCGGCGGTGGCAGCGCCCGTGGCGCCGCAGGGAGCACGCTGATGCGCCGGCAGCCGCCCGATGGCGCGGGGTGCGACGGGGCAACCTGACACCGCGCGCCAGTGCGGGTGTGGGGCCTGCGCCACCGGCGGCAAAGGAGCGTGCCGCCCGTCACACAGCGTGGTGATAATGCGCGCCATGCCCCACCGCTGGAAACCCAACGTCACCGTGGCCGCCCTCATCGAACGCGAGGGCCGCTTTCTGCTGGTCGAGGAAGAAACCACCGACGGCCTCAAGCTCAACAACCCCGCCGGCCACCTGGACCCGGGCGAGTCGCCCGTCCAGGCCTGCGCGCGCGAGGTGCTGGAGGAGACGGCGCACGACTTCGAGCCCACCGCGCTGGTTGGCGTGTACCTGAACCGCTTCACCAAGACGCGCACGGGCGACGACATCACCTACCTGCGCTTTGCGTTTGCGGGCACGCTGGGCACGCACCACGGCTGGCGCGCGCTCGACACCGGCATCGTGCGCACGCTGTGGCTTACGCCCGACGAAATCCGCGCCTGCCCCGAGCGGCACCGCAGCCCGCTGCTGCTGCGCTGCCTGGAGGACTACCTGGCGGGCCAGCGGTTTCCGCTGACGCTGGTGCACACCGACATTTCGGTGACCGAGGCCGCGCCCCAATAGCAGCGCGGCGCCCGGCCGCAGCGGCGGGGCGCCGCGAGGCACCGGAAGGGGCGCGGTGTGCGCTCAGTCCGCGGTGAGCTTGCGCTCCTTGATGATCGCAGCCCACTGCGTGGATTCCTTCTTCATGAAGGCCGCCAGTTCGGCGCGCGTGGTGGGCTGGGGCGTGAGGCCGTGCTTGTTCAGCGCGTCCTTCACGCCCGGATCGTTCAGCACCTTGACGATCTCCTTGTTCCAGCGGTCCAGCAGCGGGGCGGGCGTCTTGCCCGGGGCCACGAAGGCGTACCAGTTGAGCGCTTCAAACCCCGGGTAGCCCGCTTCGGCCACCGTGGGAATGTTCGGCATGTACGAAGGCCGCGTGAGGCCGGTGGTCGCCAGGGGGATGAGCTTGCCGGCCTCGATGTGCGGCAGCGCAGTGGGCGGCGCCGCAAAGTACGAGGTCACGCGCTCGCCCAGCAGGTCCTGCAGCGCGGGGGCGCCGCCCTTGTAGGGCACGTGGGTCATGTCGATGCCGGCGCGCTGGTTGAACAGTTCGCCCGCCAGGTGCGATGCCGAGCCCGCGCCGGTGGAAGCAAAGTCCACGCTGCCGGGCTTCTTCTTGGACAGCTGCACAAACTCGGCCAGCGTCTTCACGCCCGCGCCCTTGTGCACCACCAGCACGTTCGGAAAGTTCACCCCGCCCGAAACCGGGGCCAGGTCCTTGAACGGGTCATAGGGCAGCTTCATCAGGTGCGGCGCAATGGTCAGCGGCCCCACCGACCCGAGCAGCAGCACCGAGCCATCGGCGGCTGCATTGGCCACGAACTGGTGCGCGATGTTGCCGCCCGCGCCGCCCTTGTTGTCCACCACCACCGACTGGCCGATGTTCTCGCCCAGCTTCTTGGCAATGAGCCGCGCCGCCGCATCGGCCGCGCCGCCTGCCGCAAAGCCCACGACCAGCGTGACGGGCTTCTTGGGTGGGAAATCCTGCGCGTGGGCGGCGCCAGACAGCGTCGCGGCAGCGGTGGCGATCGCCAGCGCGCTCATCAAGAGGGTGCGTTTTTTCATTGAGGTCTCCTTCATCGTGGATGGTGGGGTGATCGTGGAGTCAGTCTGCGCCCAAACCGATGGGGTTGGGCTGGCGCTTTTCCACCGCATGGCGCAGCAGCGAGGCGGTGCGGAAGATGCCGTGGGCAAACTTGCCGTAGGGCAGCGTGGCAAACAGCGCCATCACCGCCCCCAGGTGCAGGCACAGCAGCAGCGGCAGGGCGGCCGTGCCGCGCGCGGCCCAGAGCAGCAGGCCGCTGGTGGCGGTGAGGAACAGCAGGGCGATGAAGGCGCGGTCCATGGGCTTTTGCGCGGCGTCGCCGTGCAGCGGGTGGCGGCGCAGGTTCAGCCGCCACAGGCCGGCCGTGCCAATCGCCAGGCTGATGCCGCCCGCGCCGCCCAGCAGCTTCGGAAAACTGGGCAGGTCGTACGGTGCGGGCGCGCCCAGCAGGTAGTGGTACAGCGTGGCCACGCTGGTGGCCGCAAAGCACAGCACAAAGCCGTAGAACGTGAGGTGGTGCATGCGCCTGCGCGACAGGGTGTAGGCGTCGTCCTCGTTGTGGCAGCCGTCGCCATGGCCGCCGTCCAGGTATTTGAGGCGCAGCACCGCATCGGTGGCCTCGGCCGTGGCGGGGGCGCTCAGCGGCGCGCCGCTGGTGGCGGGCGTCACGTCGCGCCAGAAGCGGCGCACGCCCAGGCCCAGCGCCAGCACGGCAAACAGGAACACGGGCGCAAACAGGCCCACCAGCAGGTTGTGCGGGAAGATGCCGTAGAAGCCGCCCACCGGCGCCGTCCACAGCGCCGCCAGGCCTTGCCCGTGCAGCCCCACGGCCAGCAGCAGGAACAGCGTGAGCCCCGCCACCAGCGCCAGCGCCAACGTGAGGCCGTTGCGCTGGTAGAGCTGGCCCAGCGCGGGCGGCCAGGCGTAGTCGGCATAGGTCTGGCCGCGCACCTGGGCCATGGCCTGGGGGATGTTCACGGCAAACTCGTGCGGCGGCGCGTACTGGCAGGCGTGCAGGCAGGCGCCGCAGTTGTGGCACAGGTTGGCGATGAAGTGGATGTCGGCCTTGCCGAACTCCAGCCGCCGCGTCATGGCCGGGAACACGGCGCAAAAGCCTTCGCAGTAGCGGCAGGCGTTGCAGATCTGCAGCTGGCGCGCCACTTCGGTCTCGGGTGCCGACAGCACGATGCCGCCATTTGCCAGCGCCTTGGCGTCGCGCGTCAGGGCCTCAAGCGCTTGCATTCGTCACTCCTGTTTTTATAGCTGCTTGCGCTTTCTGGATAAGCGCTGGAGCCTGTTTTGATGCCAAAGCCGCCTGGGTGCCCGCAATGCGGCCAAATGCTGTGCCGATGCTCATGCCCACGCCGGCCGTGTAGCCCTTGCCCAGCACGTTGCCGGCCATCATTTCGCCGGCCACGAACAGGTTGGGGCTGGGCTCGTTGTTGAAGCGCACGGCGGCCGTGTCGTCGGTGTGCAGGCCCAGGTAGGTGAAGGTGACGCCGGGCTTGAGCGCGTAGCCGTAGAACGGGCCGGTGTCGATGGGCCGGGCCCAGTGCGTCTTGGCGGGCGCGACGCCTTCGGTGTGGCAGTCGTCCAGCGTGGTGTGGTCGAACGTGCCCACGCGGCAGGCGGCGTTGTAGGCATCGAGCGTGTGCGTGAACGTGTCCACGGGCAGGCCGAGCTTTTGCGCCAGCTCGGGCAGCGTGTCGGCCTTCACGCCCGGGAACACGGGCGGCATGAAGCGGCCGATGGCCTTGCTGTCGATGATGGAGTAGCCGATCTGCCCCGGCTGCTGCGCCACCAGGCGGCCCCAGATGGCGTAGCGCTTGGGCCAGAAGTCCTCGCCCTCGTCGTAGAAACGCTCGCCGTTGCGGTTGACCACCACGCCCAGCGACACGCAGTCGATGCGCGTGCAGATGCCGCCGTCGTACAGCGGTGCGCGCGCGTCGATGGCCACCATGTGCGCCTGCGTGGGGTCGCCGATGCGGTCGGCGCCGTGGTCGTCGAGCAGGTGCTTGAGCAGCACGCCCTTGTTGTAGGCCGTGCCGCGGATCAGGAAGTTGTCGGCCGGCCACTCGCCGCGCTCGTTCTGGCCCCAGGCCTCGCGCAGCCATTCGCGGTTGGATTCAAAGCCGCCTGCGGCCAGCACGCAGGCCTTGGCGGCAATGCGCTCGCCGCTCGCCAGGTGCGCGGCGATGAAGCGGCGGCCGTCCATCTCGATGCGCTGCACGGGCGCTTCGTAGCGGACCTGCACGCCCAGCTGCTCCGCGCTGCGGTAGTAGGCATTGACCAGCGCCTTGCCGCCACCCATGAAGAACGCGTTGGTGCGCGCCACGTGCAGCGTGCCCGCCAGCGCGGGCTGGAAGTGCACGCCGTGGCGGCGCATCCAGGGCCGGCAGGTGCTGGATTCGCGGATCACCAGGCGCGCCAGGTGTTCGTTGGTGAGGCCGCCCGTCACCTTGAGCAGGTCTTGCCAGAACTCTTCTTCGGGGTAGGCGTCGACCAGCACGTCCTGCGGCGCGTCGTGCATGCAGCGCAGGTTGCGGGTGTGGGCGGAATTGCCGCCGCGCCAGGCGCGCGGGGCCGATTCGAGCAGCAGCACGCTGGCGCCCGCCTCGCGCGCCATCAGGGCCGCGCACAGGGCGGCATTGCCGCCGCCGATGACCAGGACATCGACGCTCATGGGCGGCGGTCCCGTGCCGTGCGCCGTGCGCGGGTGAATGAAAGGGGGTTGGGGCCCATGGGGTGTCTCCTGGCGCGGTCGCCGTGTCGTTCATCGGGGTGCGGCGACTGTAGGCAGACACGGGCCCGCCGTGCAGCGGGACCCGGTCATGGGGGTATCACGGATCGTGATGGCTGCACCAGGGCACGGCCGGTGTTGCTCTGTACCTTTCCGCTTGGGTGCTTTTCCGGCTGCGCATTTAAGAAGCACGCCCCAGCCCAGGGCCGCCGAGCAAGGGCCGTCCCGCAGCGAGGGCGGCGTCCCCCGTCCCATCGCTCAGCGATGAGAGAAGGGGGAAGCGGCGCAGCCGCTCAGGGGGATGTGCCTATCCACGTCGTGCCGAACCACTGGCCGCTGATCACCAGCTCGCGCACGCAGTCCGTCAGCACCACGCGCGCGGCCAGGGCAGCGGGCGAGAGTTCCTCGTCGGGCAGGCTGCACAGCAGGTTGACGCGGCGCGCGGGCGCGTCGGTGAGGCGCGCGCACTGGAAGCGTTCGGCCGCGTCGGGGTAGCGGCCCATGGCCGCCCAGGGCTGCACGGTGGAGCCCAGGCCCGCATCCACGGCGGCCATCACCATGGCGAGCGAATCCACCTCCAGCACCACGTGCGGCGCCACGCGGTCGCGGGCGAAGGCGGTGTCCAGCGTGCTGCGCAGGCCGTGCGGGCCGGTGGGCAGGATCAGCGGCTCCTGCCCCAGCTCGGCCACCGTCAGCGTCCCGGGCAGGTGCCGGCCGCCGGGGTTGCCCCGGTCTCGGGCGCAGATGAGGAACAGGTCCTCCTCCAGCAGCGGCGCCATGGCCCAGCGGCGCGCGCCCGTGGCCTGCTGCGCCTGGTGCAGGCGGGTGTCGAACAGCACGGCCAGGTCCAGCTCGCGCGCGTTGAGCATGGCGGTGAGGTGGCCCGACATGCTCTCGACCATGTGCAGCCGCACGTCGGGGTAGCGCGCGCGCATGGCCTGCATCAGCGGCAGGCCCAGCACGCCCGCGGTGGTGGGCGCCAGGCCCACGGTGACGGTGCCCGACAGCCGCGCCTGCTGCGCGGCACGCACGGCCTGGTCGGCATGGCGCAGGGTGAGCTGCGCCTCGCGGAAGAACGCCAGCCCGGCCTCGGTGGGCGCCACGCCGCGCGGCGTGCGCTGCAGCAGCCGCGTCGCCAGCTCGCCCTCCAGCCGCGTGACCTGCTGGCTGAGCGCGGACTGCACCACGTCCAGGTCCAGCGCGGCGCGGCTCATGGAGCCCAGCTCGACGATGCGCACGAAGTAGCGGAGTTGTCTCAGTTCCATGGAGAGCTTTCGGGGCAGGGAGCGGGCCATCACGGCGTGTGATGGGCCAATGTTCGCACGCGGTTCGGGATTTGAACAAAAAGTGGCTGCAGCGCTTATTCCACAAGCGCAAACAGCTATTGTTTTAATAGCAAACTTTGGACGCCACTAAACCCCTTGCGGCAGCAGCGCCGTCAGCGCCTCGCGCATCCAGCGCGCAATCAGCTGCTGGCGCTCGCGCGGCATGCGGTCTTCCGTGGACGCCACGCTGATCGCGGCCACGGGCTCGCCCGCCGCGTTGCGCACGGCCATGCCGGCCGCCAGCACGCCCTGGGTGGCGTGGTTGCCCACCACCGACCAGCCGCGCTGGCGCGTGGCGCGCACCAGGATCTGCAGGCGCTCGGGCGTCATGCCGCCGTAGCGCGGCAGCTCCTGCGCGTTGGCGGCGATGCAGGCCTGCGCCTCGGCATCGGGCAGCGCGGCCAGCAGCGCCAGGCCCGCAGCGCCCACGCCCAGCGGCTGGCGCGTGCCCACCTGGATCACCAGGATCTGCACCGGGTGCGTGCCCACGTGGCGCGCAATGCAGTGCGAGGTCGGCCCCTCGCGCACGATGGCGAAGGCCGCGTCGCCGCAGGCGCGGCTCACGCGCTCGAGCACGGGCTTCAGGCGCACAGCCATGTTGGGCAGGGCCGCGGGCTCGGCCACCGCGGCCAGGCGCGGGCCCGCCACGTAGCGAAAGCGGCCGCGCTGCGCCACGTAGCCGCTCTCCAGCAGCGTGGCGAGCAGGCGGTAGACGGTGGCGCGCTCCAGCGCGGCAGCGCGGCACAGGTCCACCACGCGCGCACCGTCGCGGCCGTGGGCCAGCACGGCGTCCAGCACCTGCAGGCCGCGCCGCAGCGTGCGGCTGCCGGGGTCGTCAGCCAGGTCCGGCGCCGGTTGCGGGGGCATGCGTTCGTCCGGCTGGCGGACGTTTGAATTCGCAGGTCGGGAGGGCATGGGAAAGAATTTGTTCGTCAACGCCACCAGTGCGCAGTGTGCCGCAGGGCGTCCAGACGGCATTTTTCCAAGAACCCACGGAGACAGACACCATGAGCCCACATACCCCCGCCGCGCTGCGCCAGCGCACGGCTTCGCCATCCCTGCCACGCCGCGCGCTGCTGGCGCTGGCGGCCACCCTGGCCTGCAGCGCTGCCATGCCGTTGCACGCCCAGCCCAATGCGTCCGGCTGGCCCGCCAAGCCGGTCAAGCTGGTGGTGGGCTATGCGGCCGGCGGCGCCACGGACGTGATTGCGCGCCTGGTGGCCGTCAAGCTGGGCGACCAGCTGGGCCAGCCCGTGGTGGTGGACAACCGCGCCGGCGCCAACAGCAACGTGGGCGCCGAGGCCGTGGCGCGCGCGCCTGCCGATGGCTACACGCTGTACGTCTACACCATCGCCAACACCATCAACGCCACGCTGTACCCCAAGCTGGGCTACGACCCGGTCAAGGACTTCGAGCCCATCGGCCTGATCGCCAAGATCCCGAACATCCTGGTGGTCAACCCCAAGCTGCCCATCAAGAACCTGGCCGACTACGTGCGCTACGCCAAGGAGTCCAAGGACGGCATCACGTTTGCGTCGTCGGGCAGCGGCTCGTCCATCCACCTCTCGGGCGAGATGTTCAAGATGCAGTCCCACCTCAAGATGCTGCACGTGCCCTACCGGGGCAGCGCGCCCGCCGTCACCGACCTGCTGGGCGGCCAGGTGGATTCGATGTTCGACAACACGCCGTCGGCCCTGCCGCACGTGCAGGCGGGCAAGCTGCGCGCCATTGCCATCACCAGCGCCCAGCGCTCGCCCCTGCTGCCGGACGTGCCCACGCTGGCCGAGTCGGGCTATGCGGGGTTTGACGTGCAGTCGTGGTTCGGCTTGGCCGCACCGGCGGGCACGCCGCGCGCCGTGGTCGAGCAGGTCAACGCGGCCCTGAACAAGGTGCTGGCCCAGCCCGAGGTGCGCACGCGCCTGCAGGAGCTGGCCGCCACGCCCGAGGGCGGCTCGCCCGACAAGATGCGCCAGTTTGCCGCCGCCGAGATCAAGCGCTGGCGCGAGGTGGTCAAGGCCTCCGGCGCGTCGGCCGAGTGACAGATCACCCACACAACCTCACCTCTTTCATGTTCCCCATCGACTTCTTCTGGCGGGCCGCCCAGCGCTGGCCCGACCGCATTGCCATCGACGCGCCCGAGGGCGCCATCCGCTACGACGCGCTGGCCGCCCGCGTGGCGGCGCTCGCGACGGGCTTCACGGCCATCGACCCCGTGCCGCAGAGCCGCGTGGGCATCTGCGCGGGCAACAGCGCCGACCACATCGCCGCGCTGCTGGCCGTGCTGGCCTGCGGCAAGGTGTGGGTGCCGCTCAACCCCAAGAGCACCCGGCCCGAGATCCGCCGCATCATCGATGCGACCGAGCCCACCCTGCTGGTGCTGGATGCCGCGTGCGCCGACCTGCTGGAAGGCGCGCCCGGCGCCCGCGTGCTGACCGGCGCGCAGGCCGCCGAGGGCGCCGCCACGCTGGCCAGCCTGGCCGCTGCGCATGCTGGCGCACCCCGCCCGCAGCTGGACCTGCCGGACGACGCCACCCAGGCCATCAAATTCACCGGCGGCACCACGGGCGCGCCCAAGGGCGTGATGCAGCCCTACCGCGCGTGGATGGCCAACATCACCAACCAGATCCACGCCTGGGGCTTTGACGAGCACGAGCGCTACATCGTGGCCGCGCCCATCACGCACGGCACCTCCACGTACCTCCTGCCCATCCTGGCGCAGGGCGGCTGCCACGTGGTGCTGGCGGGCGCGGGCGCCGAGGCGGTGCGCACGGCCTTCCGCGAGCGAGGCGGCACGGTGTGCTTCATGCCGCCCACGCTGGTCTACATGCTGATGGCGCTGCCCGGCGCGTCGCGCGCGGACTTTCCGCGCCTGCGCCGGCTCATCTACGGCGGCGCGCCCATGCCGCCCGACAAGATCCGCCAGGTGCGCGACTTCTTCGGCCCGGTGCTGGGTACCACCTACGGCCAGACCGAGGCGCCGCAGATCCTCACCGTGCTGTGCCCCGAGGACTTCGAGGACGAGCGCAACCTGGCCTCGGTGGGCCGCACCACCTGGTTCAGCGACGTGGCCATCATGGCGCCCGACGGCCGCCTGCTGCCCCCGGGAGAAGTGGGCGAGGTGGTGGCGCGCGGCGACCTGCTCATGACCGGCTACTGGCGCCTGCCCGAGAAGACGGCCGAGACCCTGGTGGACGGCTGGCTGCACACGGGCGACCGGGGCCTGATCGACGAGCGGGGGTTTCTCTACCTCAAGGACCGGCTCAAGGACATGGTGATCACCGGCGGCTTCAACGTCTACCCCGTGGACGTGGAGAACGCGCTGGGCCAGCACCCCGCGGTGCACGAATGCACCGTGTTCGGCCTGCCCGACGACAAATGGGGCGAGACCGTGCAGGCCGCCGTGCAACTGCGCACCGGCGAGCACGCCAGCGAGGCCGAGCTGATCGCCTTTGTGCGCGAACGCCTGGGCCCGGTGCAGACGCCCAAGCGCATCCATTTCCACGAAAGCCTGCCGCGCTCGCCCGTGGGCAAGGTGCTCAAGTCCGCCGTGCGCGATGCGGCGCTGGCCGCCCTGGCCGCTGCCTGAAGGAACCGTTCCCATGACCACCACCCCTTCCAAGACCCCCGTCACCCGCCTGTGCACCCACACCCTCACCAGCCTGCATTACCGCGATGCGAACCTGGTCGAGGACCTGATGGGCCAGAAGACCTTCACCGAGGTGATGCTGATGCAGATCCTGGGCCGCACGCCGCGCGGCGTGGACCTGCGCATCACCGACGTGGTGCTCATCGTGCTGATGGAACACGGACTCACGCCCAGCGCCATTGCCACGCGGCTCATCTACATGAGCGCGCCCGAGAACCTGCAGGGCGCCGTGAGCGCAGGCCTGCTGGCCGTGGGCAGCTCTTTCGTGGGCACCATGGAGAACTGCTCGGGCCTGCTCGACCGCATCGCGGCAGCCCAGGACCCTGACGCGGAGGCGCTCGCCATTGCGCGCCACTACAAGGGCCTCAAATCCCCCGTGCCCGGCTTCGGCCACCACCTGCACAAGCCCGTGGACCCGCGCGCCTACAAGCTGCTGGCCATGGGCCGTGCCGAGCCCGAGCTGCAGGGCGACAAGATCCGCGCGCTGGAGACGCTGTCCAAGGCCGTGGACGCGGTGGCAGGCCGCCCCATCACCATCAACGCCACGGGCGCGGTGGCCGCGCTGCTGGGCGAGATCGGCGTGCCCACGGCCGTGATGCGCGGCTTTGCCGTGATCTCGCGCGCGGCCGGGCTGGTGGCGCACATCGTGGAAGAGCAGCAAAGCCCCTCGGGCCGCTTCATCTGGGACACGGTGGAGCACGCCATTCCCTTCGTCGGCGGCCGTGCCGGCCAGGGCGCGGACGCATGAGCGCCGCGCCAGGCCATCCACCCGCCCTGCCGCTGGACCTGTCGGGCCGCGTGGTGTTCGTGGCCGGGGGCGGGTCTGCCGGCCCGGGCTGGAGCATCGGCCGCGCCGCCTGCGTGACCTACGCGCGCCTGGGCGCCAGCGTGTGCGTGGCGGACCGCGACGCAGCATCGGCCGAGGAAACCACGGCGCTCATCCATGCCGAGGGCGGCACGGCCGTCACCCTGGTGGGCGATGTGGCCGAGGCCGCCGACGTGCAGCGCCTGTTCCGCGAAGCCCGCAGCCACTTTGGCGGCGCCGTCGACGTGCTGCACCACAACGTGGGCATCGGCAAGACCGGCGGCCCGCTGGAAACAAGCACCGCAGACTTCGACCGCATCCATGCCGTCAACGTGAACAGCCTGCTGCTGGCGTGCCAGGAAGTGCTGCCGGGCATGGTGGAGCAGGGCCGGGGCTCGATCATCGCCATCTCGTCCATCGCGGGCCTGCGCTACCTGGGCTACCCGCACCTGGCCTACGGGGTGACCAAGGCGGCGGTCACGCACTTCACGCGGCTGGTGGCGCAGCAGTACGCGGGCCAGGGCGTGCGCGCCAACACGGTGGTGCCGGGGCTCATCGACACACCGCGCATTGCCACCACGGTGGCGAAGATGTTCTCGGACACCAGCCTCGACGAGGCCCGCGCCGCACGCGCCCGCCAGGTGCCCATGGGCCGCATGGGCACGGCCTGGGACGTGGCGCATGCCTGCGCCTTCCTCGCCAGCGACGCCGCCGCCTACGTGACCGGCACCGAGCTGGTGGTGGACGGCGGCATCACCGGCAAGTTTGTTTAAGAACCTGTTCAGAACGTATGCACCACGCCTGCTGAAATGCCGGTGGCCGTGGCCTTGTTCGCCGCGCCCTGAAAGCCGTTGCGCCAGCGGGTGTTGTCCAGCTCGGCGTACAGCTTGGTGCGCCGCGAGAGCTTGACCTCGGCAAATGCCACCAGGCGGCCATAGCCGTCGTCGGCCGCGCCGGTGCGCGAGCGGTCCACCTTGTAGTAGGCGGCGGTCAGGTCCACCCACGGCGTGGCGGCCCAGGTGGCGCCGGCCGACAACACGCGCTGCACGGTGAAGCGGCCCGCAGCCGTCTCGGCCTTGTTGCGGCCGGCGTTGGCGGCCAGCCGCACCGTGCCCCACTGGTACGCGGCGCCCAGCGTGGCGGCGTCCAGCGTGCGCTGGTTCGCGTCCTTGAAGCTCTGGTAGGCGCCCGACACCGCCACGCCATCGCCGGCCCAGGCCAGCCCCAGGCCGCGCGACGACAGCGCCGAAGCCTGCGACGCGACTTCGCCAATGCCCCACATCGCGCGCGCCGTGATGCCGCCAAAGCGGCCCGTGACCTTGAGCGAGTTGTCCAGCCGGTACGAGCCCGAGGTGGCGCCCGCGCTGCCGTACTCGATGCCCAGGCCGTGCTGGCTGAGCGCCGCCACGCCGATGCTGGGGTTGAAGCTGGCAAAGCGCATGCCCAGCGGGTCCACGGGCGAGATGGCGTCGGCCAGCGTGGTGGTCTGGCGGCCCAGGGCCAGCGTGCCCCAGCTGCCCTGCAGGCCGACCCAGGAAGCGCGGTCGAAGACCTTGGTGGCATTGGCGGGTGCGCCGGTGTCGGCGTTCAGGCCGCTTTCCAGGTTGAACACCGCCTTGGCGCCCCCGCCCAGGTCTTCCGCGCCGCGCAGGCCCCACCGGCTGGTGGTGTGGATGCCGCTGCCCAGGCTGTGGCTGGAGCCCGGCGCGGGCGCGTTAGATGCGGACAGGCCGCTGCCGTTGCGCAGGCCCAGGTCCACGACGCCGTACAGCGTGACGTTGCTGGCCGGGGTCTGGGCCTGCGCTGCGGCGCCGGCCAGGGCGACGCACAGGGCGCCGGTGATTCTTCTTTTCCTCATGGGGGTTGTCTCCTCGGTGGTGAAAATGGGCGGCGGGGCGAAGCCGCAGCGGCCGTGCCCCCGGCATGCGCCGGGAGCGGTCTGGCAGGGGTGACGCGCCGGTCAGTCGGCGGTGAGCTGGGCCTTCTGCACCACGCCGCGCCACCGGGCGACCTCGCTGCGCACCCGCTGGCCGAGCGCGTCGGGGGTGCTGCCTTCCACGGTGGCGCCGTGGTCTTCGATGCGGCGGGCCACCTCCTTGTCGGCCAGCGCCGCGAGCAGCGCCTGGTTGAGCCGGTCCACCACCGGGCGGGGCGTGCCGGCGGGGGCGAACAGCGCATACCACTGGCTGATGTCCACGCCCTTGACGCCCACTTCCTCCAGCGTGGGCACCTGCGGCAGCAGCGGCGAGCGCTTGGTGCCGGCCACCGCCAGCGCGCGCAGCTTGCCGGACTTGACGTAGGGGTAGGCCGTGAACAGGCTGGGGAACATCACCTGCGTCTGGCCGGCCATGGTGTCGGTCATGGCCGGAGCCGAGCCGCGGTAGGGCACGTGCGCCATCTTGGCGCCCGACTCCAGCTTGAACAGCTCCGCCGAGAAGTGCGGCGCCGTGCCGTTGCCCGCCGAGGCGTAGTTGAATTGGTCCGGCGCCCCTTGCGATTGCCGCACCAGGTCGGGCACGGACTTGGCCGTCACCTGCGGGTTCACCACCATGAGCGTGGGCGAGGTACAGACCATGCCCACGGGCTCGAAATTCTTGACGGGGTCGTAGCGCAGCTTTTGCAGCGCGGGGTTCATGCCGTGCGTGCCGATGTACCCGAAGAGCAGGGTGTGGCCGTCGGGCACGGCGCGCGCCACGTATTCCGAAGCGATGGCGCCGTTGGCACCGGCCTTGTTGTCCACGATGACCTGCTGGCCCAGCAGCGTGCCCATCTTCTGGGCGACCACGCGGGCCATGGCGTCGTTGCCGCCGCCGGCGGCCGTTGGCACCACCAGCGTGATGATGCGTTCCGGGAACGCGGCCAGCGCGGCGGCCGGCCAGAAGCTGGCAGCGGCGAGCGCACCGGCCAGGGCCAGGGCGGCGCGCCGGCGGACGGAGGCCGGGCGGTGCGGGGCTTGCGCCAGGGCGCAGCGGTGGGTGGTGATGGGCATGGTTGTCTCCTTGGCTTGTGGTGATGGGGGGCGCTGCGCGAGGGCAGGCCCTGGGAACCGGACGGCGCGCCGGGCTCGGTGCCGGCCGGTCGTCCATGCGGAAAGGGATGCGCGAATCGGTGCCGTATCAGTGCGCGTGGGCGGCGAGCGCGCTGTCGGGCACGAACAGCGTGCCCTGCAGGATCTTTCGGGCCGTGCGCACCAGGGCGGCGCACACCAGCGTGGCGTGGCCGTCCACCAAGGCCAGCTCCACATCCACGTGGATGCGGCCGGCCGGGTGCTGCACCTCGACGCGGCGCACACCGGCGGCGGGCGGCGTGCGCGTGTCCGAGGCCACGGTGCCCGGCAGCACGCGCGCCGCCGCCACGCCAATGGCGCCGGTCACCGCGTGCGAGCGGTGGCAACGGTGGGGCGTGAAGTAGCGCGAGACGATGTGGTCGGGCTGCTCGCCGCCGGACACGATCACGGGCTTGGGCAGCACGCTGTGGGTCACGTCGCCCATGCCCATGCGCAGCCCGGCCTGCAGGCGCACGCGCTCCAGGCGCTCCAGCAGCGCGGTGTTGGCGTCCAGCTCGGCAGGCGTCTCGTCGCCGCGCAGGCCCAGGTCAGCCGCGCGCACCAGCACCATGACCTGGGCCGCGTCGATGCAGGTGACCTGCAGCCCGTCGAGGGTGTCGATGCGCTGGCCCGTGGGGAAGACCTGCCCGGTGACCGCGCCCCAGGCGTCCAGAAAGTTCATGAGCACCGGCGCGGCCGTGCCCTGCACGCCGTCGATCTGCACATCGCCTTCGTACTGCACCTGGCCGCCGCGGGTGCACACCTGTACATCGATGCGCGAACGGGTGTTGACGTTGTAGACCCGCACCGAGGTCGTGCTGCCGGTGGGAGCCACCAGGCCCTGGTCGATGGCGAACGGGCCCACGCCGGCCAGCATGTTGCCGCAGTTGGGCCGCGTGTCCACGCGCGCCTCCTGCACGCTGACCTGGGCGAACAGGTAGTCCACGTCGCAGTCGGGCTGCGTGGAGCGCGAGACGATGGCGACCTTGCTGGTCAGCGAGTTGCCGCCGCCCAGCCCGTCGATCTGCAGCTCATGGGGCGAACCCAGGGCGGAAATCAGGGTGCGGTCGCGCGCTTCGGGGTCCTCGGGCAGCCAGTCGGCCAGGAAGAAGGGGCCGCGGGACGTGCCGCCGCGCATCAGGACGCAAGGAATGGTGGTGCTCATGGGCCGGCATGGTGCGGCCGTGCCGATGATCTGTGAATTGCATTGTTGGCAATGATTGATGCACAGTGTGCAATAGCTCCGCAGTGCTTTTACATGCTCCAATTCCGTTCGTGAATTGCAATGTTCCGATGGTTTGATGCACGGCGCGCAATGCCGCGCCACCCCCCCGGACCCCCTGAAGGAGCCCCTCCGATGAACGTCAAGTTCGACCTCGCCGACATCCAGGCCTTTGCCGCCGTGGCGGAGCTGCAGAGCTTTCGCGCCGCGGCCGACGCCATCCACCTGTCGCAGCCGGCCTTCAGCCGCCGCATTGACAAGCTGGAGGACGCCCTGGGCGTGCGCCTGCTGGACCGCACCACCCGCCGCGTCACGCTCACGGCCGTGGGCCGCGACTTCGCGCGCAAGACCCGCGTGTGGCTCGACGACCTGGACGGCATGCTCATGGGCCTGGGCGACGTGGCCGCGCGGCGCATGGGCGAGGTGACGATCGCCTGCGTGCCCTCGGCCGTGTATTACTTCCTGCCGCAGGTGGTCAAGCGCTACCACGAGCGCTTTCCCAAGATCCGCGTGAAGGTGCACGACGCCAGCGCCAACGAGGTGCTGGTGGCCGTGGCGCAGGGCGACGCGGACTTCGGCCTCAATTTCATCGGCAGCCAGGAGGCCGAGATCGAGTTCAAGCCGGTGCTGGCCGAGCGCTTCGTGGCCGCCTGCCGGCGCGACCATGTACTGGCGCGGCGCAAGAAGGTGAGCTGGGCCGAGCTGGGCCAGCACGACTTCATGTCGGTGGGCAAGACCTCGGGCAACCGCCTGCTGATGGACCTGGCGCTGGCCAACGTGCCCGACCGGCCGCAGTGCCTGTACGAGGCCAAGCACGTGACCACGCTGCTCGGCCTGGTGGAGGCCGGCCTGGGCGTGGCCGCCGTGCCCAGCCTGGCGATGCCGGGAAAGGACCACCCCACGCTGGTGAGCATTCCGCTGGTGGACCCGATCGTCACACGGCAGATGGGGCTGATCAAGCGCCGGGGCAAGACCCTGTCGCCGGCCGCGCAGCAGCTGTATGACCTCTTGGTGGCTGCGCGTTCTGTGCGGCCCCGCAAGGCCGCGGCGGCCTGAAAAATACAATGGGGGTTCCATGACTGCATCCACCAAACACCGCGTCGTCGTCGGCCTGTCCGGCGGCGTGGACTCGGCCGTGACCGCGTACCTGCTCAAGCAGCAGGGCCACGAGGTCATCGGCATCTTCATGAAAAACTGGGAAGACGACGACGACAGCGAGTACTGCTCGTCGAACATCGACTTCGTGGACGCCGCCGCCGTGGCCGACGTGATCGGCATCGAGATCGAGCACGTGAACTTTGCGGCCGACTACAAGGACCGCGTGTTCGCGGAGTTCCTGCGCGAGTACCAGGCCGGCCGCACGCCCAACCCCGACGTGCTGTGCAACGCCGAGATCAAGTTCAAGGCCTTCCTGGACCACGCCATGCGGCTGGGGGCAGAGAAGATCGCCACGGGGCACTACGCCCGCGTGCGGCAGAACGCCGCGACGGGCCTGTTTGAGCTGCTCAAGGGGCTGGACCCCTCCAAAGACCAGAGCTACTTTTTGCACCGCCTGAACCAGGCGCAGCTGGCCAAGACGATGTTCCCCGTGGGCGAGCTGCACAAGACCGAAGTGCGCCGCATCGCCGAGGAAATCGGCCTGCCCAACGCCAAGAAGAAGGACTCCACCGGTATCTGCTTCATCGGCGAGCGGCCGTTCCGCGAGTTTTTGAACCGCTACATCAGCCACGCGCCCGGCCCCATCCTCGACGACCGGGGGCGCAAGCTGGGCCAGCATGTGGGCCTGTCGTTCTACACGCTGGGCCAGCGCCAGGGGCTGGGCATCGGCGGCGTGAAGGAAAAAGGAGCGCAGCGCGGCGGTGGCGCGCACGAGCCGTGGTTCGTGGCCCGCAAGGACCTGGAGAAGAACACGCTGCGCGTGGTGCAGGGGCACGACCACCCCTGGCTGCTGTCGCACCGCCTGGTGGCGCAGGACGTGAGCTGGTGCGCGGGCCAAGCGCCCGCACCCGGCACCTACGCCGCCAAGACGCGCTACCGCCAGCAGGACGCCGCCTGCACGCTGGAGGCCGCGCCCGGCGGGTTTGCGCTGCAGTTCCCCGAGGCCCAGTGGGCCGTGACGCCGGGGCAGAGCGCCGTGCTGTACGACGGCGAGGTCTGCCTGGGGGGCGGGGTGATCGCCGCGGTGGACGGCCTGCCGCGCGAGGGCCACGGCACGCAGCCTGCCGCAGTGCCGGCAAAGGCGGTTGATTTGCCGCAAAAACAATAGCTGCTTGCACTTACCCATCAAGCGCTACAGCCGTTTTTTACAAGATACCGGACTGAAAATCAGCCCCGCAAGGCACAATAAAAAGCCCGCAGCCGTTGGGCTGCGGGCCTGATGCCGACAGACTGTCTCCAGGTACTTTTCAGAACGGAATGTCGTCGTCCATGTCGTCGAAGCCCGACGCTGCACGGGGCGCCTGCTGCACCGGGGCGGGCGCGGGGCGGGGAGCGGGGGCCGCCATGGGGCGCGGCGCGGGCGCGGCGCGGCGCGGGGCCTGGTCGTAGCCACCGCCACCCTGGTCGCCGTAGCCGTCGTCATAGCCGCCTTGCTGGCCGCCGCCCTGGCCACCCATGCCCTGGCGGCTGCCCAGCATCTGCATCTGGTCGGCCCGGATTTCGGTGCTGTACTTTTCCACGCCGTTCTGGTCGGTCCACTTGCGGGTGCGCAGGCTGCCTTCCACGTACACCTGCGAGCCCTTGCGCAGGTACTGGCCGGCAATTTCCGCCAGGCGGCCGTTGAAGACCACGCGGTGCCATTCGGTGGCTTCGCGCATTTCGCCGGACTGCTTGTCCTTCCACTTGTCGGTGGTGGCAATCGTCACATTGGCCACCTGGTCGCCGCTGGGGAAGGTGCGCATTTCGGGGTCGCGGCCCAGGTTGCCGACGATGATGACTTTGTTTACGGATGCCATGGTGCTTCTCTGCCTTCAGGGTTGAAAGCGCCGGATTTGGGGAAAGATTCCGGGCGCCAAAACGCAGCATTGTGCCGCAATGGGGCCTTCGGAAGGTGTTTGCGATCTCCCAGGGGATCGCCAAACACGTTCTCAGTGGCCGCCCCCGCTGCCGCGGCCCACGGGGCGCAGGGGCCACGTCAAGACCAGCCACGCAGCGCACAGCACCGCCGTGGCGGCAAACAGCCCGGCGGGGCCGGCCCACTTTGCCAGCGCCCCGCCCAGGGCACCCCCGGCAAACAGGCCCAGCGACTGCAGCGTGTTGTAGCTGCCCAGGGCCGCGCCCCGCAGGGCCGCGGGGGCCATGCGCGAGACCAGGCTGGGCTGGGTGGCCTCCAGGGCATTGAAGCCGCAGAAGAACACGAACATGAGGGGCCCGAGCACCCACAGCGTGGGCGCCGCGCCGCTGGCCGCCAGCAGGCCCAGGCCCAGCTGCACCAGCAGCACCAGGGCAATGGCGCCCAGCAGGGCGGCGCGCAGCCGGCCGGCACGCTCCAGCGCAAACAGCCCGCCCATCGCGCCAAACGACAGCACGACGGCCGGCAGGTAAACCTGCCAGTGCGCGCTCTTGGCCAGGCCCGCCTGCACCAGCAGGGCGGGCACGGCCACCCACATGGCCAGCTGCACCGTGTGCAGCACGAACACGCCCAGGTTCAGGCGCAGCAGGTCGGGGTGGCGCCACACGTCTGCCAGGCGGCCGCGGGGGGCGTCCGCGTGCTGGGCGGGCTCCGCAGGCACCCACCAGACCACCACGGCAATGCCCGCCAGCGCCAGCGCACAGGTCAGGCCGAACAGCCCCGGCAGCCCCACGCGGGCGGCCAGCGCCGGCGCCAGCACCAGCGCCACGGCAAACATCAGACCGATGCTGCCGCCCACCAGGGCCATGGCCTTGGTGCGCACGGCGTCGCGCGTCTGGTCGGCCAGCAAGGCGGTGACGGCCGCCGAGACGGCGCCGGCGCCCTGCAACGCCCGGCCCACCAGCAGCCCCGAGAGCGAATCGGCCAGCGCGGCCAGCAGGCTGCCCCCGGCGAACACCAGCAGCCCCAGCACGATGACGCGCTTGCGCCCGAAGCGGTCGGACGCGATCCCCAGGGGCAGCTGCAGCACGGCCTGGGTCAGCCCGTAGATGCCCATGGCCAGGCCCACCAGGGCCGGGTCATCCCCGCCAGGGTACTTGCGGGCTTCCAGGGCAAACACGGGCAGCACCAGGAACAGGCCGAGCATGCGCAGCGCAAAGATGAGCGCCAGGCTGATGCTGGAGCGGCGCTCCAGCGGGGTCATCGCATCGGTGCGGGGAACGGGAGGCTGCTGCGGGGAGGAGGGAGATTGCTGCGGCACGGCGGTGCGCTGTGGGACCAGGCGGTTGGATGGAAGCCGCGATTTTCCTCTATCCCCCGCGGGCCGTGCCGCCGGGGCGGCAAAACGGCCACCGGCGCTGGGGCGCCAGCGCCGGCAGTGGGGTCCAGCGGCGGCGGGAGGTGTCAGACCGGCTGCAGGCCGCGCACCCAGTCCGCGTATTCCGCGGTGGCGTCGCGGCCGAAGCCGTCGCCGTGGACCCCGGCGGCCCCACCGGCGCTGGCGCGGCCGGCCGTGGCACGCACGTCGCTGGGCGTGAGGCCGAACGCCGCGCGGAAGGTCCGGCTGAAATGTGCTTCGCTGGCGAAGCCGGTGCGCGAGGCGATCTCGGCCACGCGCAAGCTGCGGTTGGCCGGGTTGGCCAGCGCGTGGAAGGCACGCGCCAGGCGCCGCTGCTGCACATAGTGCGCCACGCCCCCCAGCGGCTCGAACAGGCGGTACAGCAGGCTGCGCGAGATGCCGAAGGTGCGGCACAACAGCTCGGGGCTGAGCGGCGCGCCCAGGTTTTGCGCAATGTGCCGCTGGATGCGCGCCAGGGTGACGCCCTGCACCTCTTCGCGGGCCTGCGCCAGCGTGCGCTGGCTGGGGCGCAGGCAGGCCGCCAGCATCTGGGTGGTGGCCTGCACCACGGCCGGCGCCTCGGCCAGGGTCACCTCCGGCAGGCGCTGGTGCAGCGACCGCAGGTAGTCGCTCAGCAGCCCGTTGAGCACGGTGCCGTGGCGCAGCACCGCGCCGTGCAGGTCCGCCAGGGCGGCGCCTCCCAGGGCCTCGTCGAAGGTTTCACGCGGTACGACCAGCGACAGCACGTGCGAGGGGGCCGCGTGCGTGCGCTGCGTGCGGCCCAGGTCGAACACCGTGATGTCGCCGGCGCGCACCTGCATGTCCACATGGCCGTCGTGCTGGCCCACGAAGCCGCCGCTGCGGTACCACTGCACCAGGTAGTGGTCCACCCCGTCACGCGCCACGCGCGCGGCGCTGCGCGAGAACTGCTGGGAGCTGAAGTGCAGGTCGCCCGCCAGCAGTGCGCCGAGGTGGCGGGCGGTGACGGACGCCTTGAAACGGTCCAGCCCGTCGTGCGCGAGCGGCGCCACGTCGAAGATGACGGCGATGCTGCTGCGCCAGGCTTCGAAGCGCTGTTCGCCCTGCAGGACGTCGGTGGTGAAGACGGTGGAGGGCAGAGAGGTAGGGCGGTGCGGCATCAGTCTGCGGCGGCAACGTTGCGGGGGCCTGCGGCGTCCAGCTGCTCCGCCAAGCAGCGCACGCACTGCTCCACACTCCACCGGTGCGTGGGCAGCACCAGCTCGGCCGCCAGGGGCGGCTCGTACGGCGAGTCGATGCCGGTGAACTGCGGCAGCGTGCCCGCGCGCGCGCGGCGGTACAGGCCCTTGGGGTCGCGCTGCTCGGCCACGGCCAGCGGCACGTCCACAAAGACTTCCAGGAAATCACCGGGCGCAAACAGCGCCCGGGCGGCGTCCCGCTCGGCCCGGAACGGCGAGATGAAGGCCACGATCACGATGACCCCGGCATCCACGAAAAGGCGGGCCACCTGGGCAACGCGCCGGATGTTTTCCACCCGGTCCGCGTCCGAGAAGCCCAGGTCCCGGTTCAGGCCCTGGCGGATGGTGTCGCCGTCCAGGAGGTAGGTGCGCCGGCCCTGGCCGTGCAGCGCGCACTCCAGGGCGTTGGCCAGGGTGGACTTGCCGGCGCCGGACAGGCCGGTCAGCCAGACGGCCCGGCCGCGGTGGCCGCCCAGCCGCTCGCGGTCGGCACGGGTGATGGGCGTGGCAGGGTATTCAACGGGCGCGGCGGACATCTTGGCGACGGGGCTTCCATGAAGGGCTTTCGGTCTTGTCAGGCGCCGTCCTCGGGCGATGGAACCGTGCGGGTAATGACCGCCTGGTACAAAAGCTCCCCCGCCGCGCCGCCCATGACGGGGCCGAGGAACAACGGAAACCGCCCCAGCTGGGGATGCACCAGCACGTAGGTGTCGTGCGCCGGCCGGCCGAAGTCGGGGCCGGTGAAGGTGAGCGAGCCGCTGTGGGTGCGGGGGCCCTGGCGGACGGCGACATCCGCCAGCCGCAGCGTCACCGCCCCCCCGCCCCCGGGCAACTGCAGCAGGAAATCCGTCCCCGCCAGGGGCTCGAAGGCCTGCAGCGGGGGCAGTTCGCCCAGCGCGCTGGGGCGCCGCAGGTACAGGTAGACGTCCTTGTCGGCCTCCACCTGGAATCCCAGGCGTTCGTAGTACCCGAGGACCGGGTTGTTCCTCTCGACATGCAGGGTCAGCGGGATGCCGTTGCCGTCGGACTCCACGGCCAGCGATTCCATCAGCAGCCGGCCGATGCCCTGGCGCCGCCAGGCCGGCAAGAGCGCGATGTCCACCACCCGGGTCTCGCGCGGAGCGCGGTCCAGGTAGAGCCGCCCGGCCACTTCGCCGTCGCACAGCACCAGCAGGAACGAAGGGTGGGCGTAGGCGGACTGGTACTGCGTGTGCTGGAAGGAGAACTGCTGGCGCACGAACGCGTCCCAGGCCGCGTCGGGCCAGCCCAGCATGCGGCGCTCCTCTTCGCGCGTGGAGGCAAAGATGGCCAGCAACGCGGCTTCGTCTTCAGGCCGGATGGGCCGCAAGGCCAGGCGGCTGGGCGCCATCCGGGGGCTGGATTCGCTGGGCGGCGAAATGCTCATACGGGTGGATCGGCCCAGCGTCCTCGGACTCTTCGCCAGGCTTGGATTGTGAAAAATTATTAAAAATGAGTATAGGCACAACCGGTGAAAAATGCCAAAAGTGCTTTTCCACCGTCGCCCCGGCGCCGCGGGCGGTTGTAACGGAGGCCCTGGCGCGGGGCTGCGCCCCTATCATGGAGGGTTCGACCTTTTCCGCCGCGCCCATGCCCGTCTCCGCCCTCGCTTCCGATGCCGCTCCCGATGACGGCCTGTACCTGGCCCGCGCCCTGCGCGAGCAGCGCATCAGCATCCGGGGGGCGCGCACGCACAACCTCAAGAACATCGACCTGGACATTCCGCGCAACCAGCTGGTGGTGATCACCGGTCTGTCGGGCTCGGGCAAGTCGAGCCTGGCGTTCGACACGCTGTATGCCGAGGGCCAGCGGCGCTATGTGGAGAGCCTGTCGGCCTATGCGCGGCAGTTCCTGGGGCGGCTGGACAAGCCCGATGTAGACCTGATCGAGGGCCTGTCGCCCGCCATCAGCATCGAGCAGAAGGCCACCAGCCACAACCCGCGCTCCACCGTGGGCACGGTAACCGAGATCCACGACTACCTGCGCCTGCTCTACGCCCGCGCCGGCACCCCCTACTGCCCCGAGCACGGCCTGCCCCTGACCGCGCAGACCGTGAGCCAGATGGTGGACGCCGTGCTGGCCCTGCCGGAAGACACCAAGCTCATGCTGCTGGCCCCCGTGGCGCGCGAGAAGAAGGGCGAGTTCACAGAGCTCTTTGCGCAGATGCAGGCGCTGGGCTACGTCCGCTTCCGGGTGGATGGGCAGATCGTCGAGCACGAAAACCTGCCGCCGCTCAAGAAGACCGAAAAGCACAACATCGACGTGGTGATCGACCGCCTGAAGGTGCGCGCCGACATGCAGCAGCGCCTGGCCGAGAGCATCGAGGCGGTGCTGCGCGTGGGCGGGGCCGAGGGCAACGGCCGCGTGCTGGCGCTGGAGATGGATTCGGGCCAGGAACACCTGTTTTCCAGCAAGTTCGCCTGCCCGGTGTGCAGCTACTCGCTGGCCGAGCTGGAGCCGCGCCTGTTCTCGTTCAACTCGCCCATGGGCGCGTGCCCGGCATGCGACGGCATCGGCCAGCGCGAGGTGTTCGATGCGGCGCGCGTGGTGGCCTTCCCCACGCTCAGCCTGGCCAGCGGCGCCATCAAGGGCTGGGACCGCCGCAACGGCTACTACTTCGCCATGCTGGAGAGCCTGGCGGCCCACTACGGCTTTGACGTGGAGGCGCCGTTCGAATCGCTGCCGGCCAAGGTGCAGCAGGCGGTGCTGCACGGCTCGGGCGAGGAGGAAATCGCGTTCAGCTACATCCTGGACAGCGGCCCCAACAAGGGCAAGGTGTACAGCAAGAAGCACCCCTTCGAAGGCATCCTGCCCAACATGGCACGGCGCTACCGCGAGACGGATTCCGTGGTGGTGCGCGAGGACCTGGCGCGCTTTCGCAGCAGCCAGCCCTGCCCCGAATGCCACGGTACCCGCCTGCGCCGTGAGGCCCGGCATGTGAAGGTGGGCGAGGGCGAGCAGGCCCGCGCGATCTTCGAGGTGAGCCACGCCACCCTGAGCGGCGCGCACGCCTGGTTCCAGCAGCTGCAGCTGACGGGCGCCAAGGCCGAGATCGCCGACAAGGTGGTGCGCGAGATCACCACGCGGCTGCAGTTCCTGAACGATGTGGGGCTGAACTACCTGAGCCTGGACCGCAGCGCCGAGACGCTCAGCGGCGGCGAGGCGCAGCGCATCCGCCTGGCGTCGCAGATCGGCTCGGGCCTCACCGGCGTGATGTACGTGCTGGACGAGCCCAGCATCGGCCTGCACCAGCGCGACAACGACCGCCTGATCGCCACGCTGCAGCACCTGCGCGACATCGGCAACAGCGTGATCGTGGTGGAGCACGACGAGGACATGATGCGCGCCGCCGACCATGTGATCGACATGGGCCCGGGCGCGGGCGTGCACGGCGGCCGCGTGATGGCGCAGGGCACGTACGACGCGGTGCGCAGCCACCCCGAATCGCTCACGGGCAAGTACCTGTCGGGCGCGCTGTCGATTCCCGTGCCGAAGCGCCGCACGCCCTGGCTGCCGGTGGTGGAGCAACCGGCGCCCGCGCCCGCCCCGGCCAAGGGCAAGTCGCGCTTTCCGCAGACCGAGGCCAGCAAGCGCCGCGCCGAGCGCATGGCCGAACACCACGCGCGCCAGGGCGCCGTGCAGGCGCTGCGCGTGGTAGGCGCCACGGGCAACAACCTCAAGGACGTGAGCGTGGACTTCCCCGTGGGCCTGCTCACCTGCGTGACGGGGGTTTCCGGCTCGGGCAAGAGCACGCTGGTCAACGACACGCTGTATGCCGCCGTGGCGCGCCAGATCTACCGCGCCCACGAAGAGCCCGCTCCGCACGAGGAGATCGTGGGCATCGAGTATTTCGACAAGGTCATCAACGTCGACCAGAGCCCCATCGGCCGCACGCCGCGCAGCAACCCGGCCACCTACACCGGCCTGTTCACGCCCATCCGCGAGCTGATGGCCGAGGTCAACACCGCCAAGGAGCGCGGCTACGGCCCCGGGCGCTTCAGCTTCAACGTGGCCGGCGGCCGCTGCGAGGCCTGCCAGGGCGACGGCGTGGTGAAGGTGGAAATGCACTTCTTGCCCGACGTGTACGTGCCCTGCGACGTGTGCCACGGCCAGCGCTACAACCGCGAGACGCTGGAAGTGCTGTGGAAGGGCAAGAACATCGCGCAGATCCTGGAGCTGACGGTGGAGGACGCGGCGGCCTTCTTCAAGGACGTGCCGACCATCGCCCGCAAGCTGCAGACGCTGCTGGACGTGGGTTTGAGCTACATCCGCCTGGGCCAGGCGGCCACCACGCTCTCGGGCGGCGAGGCGCAGCGCGTGAAGCTGGCGCAGGAGCTCTCCAAGCGCGACACCGGCCGCACGCTCTACATCCTGGACGAGCCCACCACGGGCCTGCACTTTGCCGACATCGACCTGCTGCTCAAGGTGCTGCACCAACTGCGCGATGCGGGCAACACCATCGTGATCATCGAGCACAACCTCGACGTGATCAAAACCGCCGACTGGCTCATCGACATGGGCCCCGAAGGCGGCGCGGGTGGCGGCACGGTGGTGGGCGTGGGCACGCCCGAGGAACTGGCGGCCAACCCGGCCAGCCACACGGGGCGGTACCTGGCGCCGTACCTGGCGGCGAAATCGAAGTAAAAATAGCCTCCAGCGCCCGTCCAGCAAGCGCAAGAAGCTATTTAATTGATAGCAAATTGCTTGCTGCCCACGCCCTCTCGGCTCACTGCAGCCGGCGGGCCACCTCGGGGTCCAGCGACCCCATGAAGGCTTCCACCGCACGGGTGTAGCCGCTCTCCAGGCCCAGCTGGGCGTTGATTTCGCCGTGGCCCAGGTCCTGCGGCAGCACCTCGGCGCGGCCGCCCTGGTTGCGCACATGGCGGGCCAGGGCGTCGGCCTGGGTGCAGGGCTGGTCCGCCCGCTCGGTGGAGCACACCATCTGCACCGGTGGCGCACCCACCGTCCACTGGTGGATGGGTGACAGCGCCACCCAGTAGGCGGGGTCGCTGCCAAAGGCGTCGTCGTACAGCGGCAGGTGCGGTGCACGCATGTAGGCGGGCACGTTCATCACCGCGCTGTCCAGCGACACCGTGCCCAGCCAGGGCCAGGCCCCTTCGCGCAGGACCTGCGGCGCCCGGGCGTTGAGCAGGGCCACCAGGTGGGCGCCGGCCGAGTGGCCCATGAGGATGAAGCGGTTCGGGTCCCCGCCCCAGGTGCCCGCACGCTGCTGTGCGGCCATGAGGGCAGCCTGCACGTCGCGCTCCTGCACGGCCACGGGGGTGTCGGGCAGCATGCGGTAATTGATGGAGACGAGGAGGAAGCCCTTGGGCACCCAGCGGCTGACCTTCTCCTGCACCACGCGGCCCATGGCCTTGTCGCCATAGCGCCAGCCGCCGCCGTGCACCATGAAGATCACCGGCGCGCGCACCGCGCTGGCCACCAGGCTGCTGGCGCCCGTGCCAGGGCCCGTGGGACTGGTGGGCACATACACGTCCATGCGCTGCGCCGGATCTGCGCCGTAGGGCACGTCGGCAATGCGCTGCACGCCCACGGGCAGGGCGGCTTCGGCAGCGGCGGCCTGCCGCTGCGCGATGAGGGCGCGCAGGCGGCCACCGTTCTGTGCGGCGGTCTGGGCTTGGGCGCTGGCGGTGCCGAGGGTGACGGCAGCGAGGGCGGTGACGGTGAGCAGATGGCGCAGGGACATGGCAAAGCTCCTGTCAGGGTAAGTGGTGGAGGGCGGGAATGAGAAGGGACGATGGAGAAGGTCGGCTCTAACCAAACCGTTCACGCTGAGCCTGTCGAAGCGCCGCGCAAGGCGCAGGCAGGCTCAGCCCGAACGGATATTTCTAGCGCATAGGGGCCAGGCACCGGCAACGAAATCAAGGCCGCGCGGGGCAGGCCATGGCCGTGCCGCTGGCGTCGTAGCAGGTGGCGCTGCGGCTCAGGCCGCTGTCCTTGCTGTAGCTGCTTTGCGTCTGCACGCTGTTGCCGGTGGCCGCGCTGGTGGCGGTGGAGGTGCGCGCCTGCGTCACGGTGCCGTCGGCATTGCGCGTGGCGCCGCCGCTGCTTTGCAGGCTGCCCTGGGCATTCTGGGCCGACAGGCTGCCGCTGTGGCTGGCGCTGCCATCGGCATTGCGGGCGGTACTGCCCTGGCGCACGGCCACCCCGCCCTCGGCGCCCACGGCAGCGCCGCGGCGCGTCACGCTGGCGTTGCCCTGCCCGTCGGTGGTGGCGGTGCGGCCGCGCAGCACCGCGCCGTTCGGGCCGCTGCGGGCCACGCCGGTGTGGGCGGTGGTGCTGCCATCGGCGCTGTGCTCCACGCGGTGGCGGGTGCGGGCCTGGGCCTCGGCGGGCGCAGCCAGCGCCAACCCGGCGCTGAGCACCAGGGTGGCGAGCGCCAAAAGAAACACGGCAGAACGGGGCGGCAAAGGCATGGCGATGAACTCCTTGGAGGGTGCCTCGGGATGGGGCATGGAGGGACTTTGCCCGCCAGGTGTGAGCCAGTGATGGCTGAAATCCGCCGGTGTATGACAAACCATGACAGGCGCCCGCCGCTGTGTCATGCCTTGTCATGCCTGGCGGTGCATCCCCCCCGGCAGCGCCTACCATTGCCAGTATTCCCCTTGCGACGTTGCCCCCTCCATGACCGCCCCCCTGGCCAAGATCCTGGTCGCCGATGACGAGCCCGACCTGCGTGCCCTGCTGCAGCGCTACCTGAGCGACCAGGGCTACACCGTGCGCACGGTGGAGGGCGCGGGGCCGCTCGATGCGCTGCTGCAGCGCGAGCGCTTTGACGTGCTGGTGCTCGACGTGATGATGCCGGGCGAGGACGGCCTGTCCATCTGCCGCCGCCTGCGGGCGCAGGGCGAGACCATTCCCATCCTGATGCTCACCGCCCGGGGCGACCCGGTGGACCGCATCGTGGGCCTGGAGATGGGCGCGGACGACTACCTGCCCAAGCCCTTCAACCCGCGCGAGCTGCTCGCCCGCATCCAGGCCATGGTGCGCCGCCAGCGCCTGCTGGGCGCGCACACCGGGCCGCAGGGCGTGCACGAGCGGCTGGCGTTTGGCGACTTCGTGCTGCTGCCCGCGGAAAGGCGGCTGGAAAGGGCGGGCGAGGACGTGCCCCTGACCACCGGCGAATTCGCCCTGCTGCTGGCCCTGGCGCAAAACCCGCAGCGCCCGCTGGGCCGCGACCGGCTCATGGCGCTGGCCTACGGCCCCGACCACGCGGCCACCGACCGCAGCATTGACGTGCAGATCATGCGGCTGCGCAAGCTCATCGAGGCCGACCCGGCCCAGCCGCGCCACATCCGCACCGTGTGGGGCGTGGGCTATGTGTTTGTGCCCGACGGCGCCGCGCCTGCTGGCGGAGGCAGGCCGTGAACGCGCCCGCTCCTGCCCCCCGGGGCCTGTGGCCCCGCAGCCTGCTGGGGCGCAACCTGCTGCTCATGGCCGTGCTCATCGTGCTGGGCCAGCTGTGCGCGGCGGTGCTGGTGCGGCAGATGATCTTCAAGCCCCGCGTGGCGCAGGTGGCCGACGGCGTGGCGCGCAATGTGGCCGCCCTGCGCGCCGGGCTGCAGGTGCTGCCGCCGCCGCAGCGGCAGGCGTTTGTGCAGGCCTTCAACGACCAGGCTGCGCAGACGCAGGCGCACGCCCGGGCGGCGGCTCCCGGCAGCTGGCGCGCCGTGCTCTCGCCCATGGAGCGGCAGTTTGTGCGCGCCGTGACGCAGCAGCTGGCTGCTGCGCAAGGCACACCGGCCTCGTCCGCAGACCCCGTCTGGCGGCGCGACAGCAGCGGCGTGCTGTCGCTGCGCGTGGTGCATGAGGGCGCGCAAGGGCCAGAAACCTACTGGCTCAACCTGCCCAGCGTGTTCCCCACGCGCGAGTTCACGGGGGCCTGGCTCCTGGCCACGCTGGCCAGCATGGTGCTGGCGCTGGCGGGCGCGTGGTGGCTGCAGCGCCACCTGAACCAGCCGCTGCAGCGCGTGGTGCAGGCCGCGCAGCGCCTGGCCCGGGGCCAGCCGCACGAGCCCCTGCCCGAAGACGGCCCCACCGAGATCGCCACCGTGGCCCGCAGCGTCAACCACATGGCCCACAGCCTGGCCCAGGCCGACCAGGAGCGGGCGCTGATGCTGGCCGGTGTGTCGCACGACCTGCGCACCCCGCTGACCAAGCTGCGCCTCTCGGTGGAGATTGCCGGCCGCCAGATCGAGCCCGAACTGGCCACCCGCATGGTGCGCAGCCTGGACGAAATGGACGCCATCCTCGGCCAGTTCCTGCAGTTTGCCCGCATGCAGGAGGCCGAACCCGCGCAGCCCGCCGCGCTGGACGACCTGGCCCAGGCCATTGCGCAGGCGCAGGCCGACCATGGCCGCAGCGTGGCGCTGGAGTTGGGTGCGCCGCCCCCTGCGCCCGTGCAGGCCCAGGCCCTGCGCCGCGCGGTGGACAACCTGGTGGAGAACGCCTGGCGCCACGGCGCGGCGCCCGTGGTGCTGCGCACGGGCAGCGAAGAAGACGGCGTCTGGATCGAGGTGCAGGACCATGGCCCCGGCCTGCCTGCCGCCGAGCTGGAGCGCGTGCGCCAGCCCTTTGCCCGCGGCGAGGCCGCCCGCAGCGGCCGCCCCGGCGCGGGGCTGGGCCTGGCCATTGCCGACCGCGTGGCGCGCAGCCACGGCGGGCGGCTGGAGCTGCACAGTGCGCCCGGGCAGGGGCTGCGGGCCCGGATGGTGCTGCCGCACGGCGCGGTGCCCGAAGACCGGGCGCCGACCCGCCGCGGCGCCGGCTGACCGGACGCGGCCGGGTTGGCGGGGCGCTACGGCGCGGGCAGCAAGCCGCCGGGCCCGCGCACCCCGCTGCGCCCGCTGTCGCCGCTGTAGTCGCCCAGGCGGAACACCGACACCACCTGCACCAGGTCCTCGGCCTGGTTCTTCAGGCTGCCGGCCGCGGCGGCCATTTCCTCGACCAGGGCCGCGTTCTGCTGCGTGACCTGGTCCATTTGCGTGACGGCCTCGCCCACCTGGGCCACGCCCAGCGACTGTTCATGGCTGGCCGTGCTGATCTCGCCCACGATGTCCGACACGCGGCGGATGGCGTCCACCACCTCGGTCATGGTGGCGCCCGCGCGGTCCACCAGGGCGGTGCCCTGCTCCACGCGCTGCACGCTGGCGCTGATGAGGGCCTTGATCTCGCGGGCGGCCTCGGCACTGCGCCCGGCGAGCGAGCGCACCTCCGACGCCACCACCGCAAAGCCGCGGCCCTGCTCGCCGGCGCGCGCTGCCTCCACGGCCGCGTTGAGCGCGAGGATGTTGGTCTGGAAGGCGATGGAATCGATCACGCCGATGATGTCCGCGATCTTCTGCGACGAGGCGTTGATGCCCTGCATGGTGTTCACCACCTGCGCCACCACCTCGCCGCCCTGCACGGCCACCGTGCTGGCGCTGTGGGCCAGCTGGCTGGCTTGGCGCGCGCTGTCGGCGTTCAGGCGCACGGTGGAGCTCAGCTGCTCCATGGACGCGGCGGTCTCCTCCAGCGCGCTGGCCTGGCTCTCGGTGCGGGCGGACAGGTCGGTGTTGCCCTGTGCAATCTGCACGCTGGCCGTGGCCACGCTCTCCGAGCCGCTGCGCACCTGGCGCACCACCTGCGTCAGCTGGCTGCGCATCTGCTGCAGGGCCTGCAGCAGCTGGCCCACTTCGTTGGTGCCATGGGGCAGCGGCGCGCCCCCCAGGTCGCCCTGCGCCACCGCGCGCGACAGCGCCACGGCCTGCGACAGCGGCCCCGTCATGGAGCGCACGAACACCAGGGCCAGCGCGCTGGTGGCCGACAGGCTCAGCACCAGGGCCAGCGCCACGCCCAGCAGGCTGCGCTGCAGCGCCGCCACGCGGTCCTGCAGGGCCTGGTCCAGGCGGGCCATGGACAGGTTGTTGAGCCCGTTGAGGGCCTCGATGGTGCGCGTGAAGGCATCGAAATAGTCCTTGGACGCCCGCTGCAGCTCCGCGGCCTGGATCACATCGCGCTCGGCCATCTGCAGGGACTGCTGGATCTGCTGCTGCACGCCTTGCGCGGTGCCGCCCAGGGCACGCTCCAGCCCGGCGTTGCCCCGCAGCGCGCGCTCCAGGCCGCGGAAGGTCTCGGCCTGCAGTTCGGCCACGCGCTGCTGCAGCACCAGCAGCTGGCCCCGGGCCTGGGGCGTGAGTTCGCGCTTGTTCAGGGCGCTGGCGCCCTGGGCGCGCAGCAGGCCCAGCTTCTCGCCCAGCATGGGCGCCTGGGCCAGGGCGGCCTGGATGAGTGCGTGGGTGTCGGGCTCGGGGTCCATCTGCAGCCCGAAGGTGTGGACCAGCGTTTCATTCAGCTGCAGCAGCGTGGCGATGAGCTGCGTGTGCTGCGCCGTGCTCTGGGCGGGATCGATGGTGCGCGCGGCCACGGCCTGCTCCAGGGTGCGCCACGCGGCCTGGGCCTGCGTCCAGGTGGCCATCGGGCCCGCCGGCACCTGGGCCGCAGCGAAGCGGGTGCTGGCCTCCTGCAGGGCCGCCTCCACCGCATCGCGCGCGGCCGGGCGGCGAGCCGCCAGGCTTTCGTCGCCGCCGAGCAGGCCCACCGACAGCCCGCGGTGGACCTGCATCTGCTGCACCAGGCGGGCGAGCGCCTGTGCCGGCGGCACGCCCTGGGCCTCGTGGCGGGCTTGCTGGATGTCGCGCAAGCCGTCGCGCACCACCAGGTAGGTGGGCAGCGCGCTCATCATGAGCCCGAGAGTCCCCAGGATGAGGAATTTTTCAAGCAGGTTCAACCGGTGCAGGAGGGACATGGCAGCAGGCGCACGGGGTGCGTGCGCAGAAAAAAAGGGGCATGCCGAGAAGCACGGGGTCAGACGCTGGACAGCGGCGCTCAGCACGAATTTCCGGAACGTTTCTCATTCCGAAGGCTTGGTCGTACGGCAATGTAGGTTTCTGTCGGCAGTAGGGTTTTGACGCACGTCAAGTCCGCGGACCCGTCCGCCGCAGAGGTCCCGGACGCCCGGGCAGGGCGCGGGGCCGGCCTGCGCACCGGACCCGAGGCACAGGGCACCCCCGCCCAGCCCCTTGGCTGGGGAATAATCGCACCCGACCGCCTCCCCACCCCCTGGAGACCTGTATGCATTCCATGACCCTGCGTTTTCTCGCCTCCGAAGGCGTCGCGCCCGCCGGCGGGCGCGTGCCGGGCGGCGCCGTGCTGCGCTGGGTGGACGAGGCGGGCTTTGCCTGCGCCAGCGCCTGGGCCAAGGGCCCGTGCGTGACGGAGCTGGTGGGAGGCGCCCGCTTCCTGCACCCGATCCGGCCGGGCGACCTGGTGGAAGTGCATGCGCGCCTGGCCTCGACCACCGGCACCGCCATGCACCTGGCCGTGGAAGTGCGCAGCGGCGACCTGCACGGCGGCCCGCTGCATGAGGTGCTGCATTGCGTGGCGGTCTACACGGCCGTCGATGGCCTGGAGCAGCCCCGCGCGGTGGACGAGTGGGTTCCCGAGACGCCGGGCGACATCGCCCTGGCCCAGCGGGTGCAGGTGCACCTGGACGCCGCGCGGACCGCGACGCAGTAGGCCGGGCGGGGCTGGGCGGCTATTTCAGTGAAATCGCCCTTCAGCGCTTGCTGGATAAGCGCTAGCAGCTATTAAATCGATAGCATCCATTCAACCGCGGCTACAGCACCCGGCGCCGTGCGTAGCGCACCACGGTCACGCCGGCCCGGGCCTGGCGCACCGATGGCATGACCAGCACGCAGTCGTCGTAGGGGGTGGTGACCGCAACGCCGTCGTTGTCCCCGATGACCGTGCCGGCCTTCTCGATGCGCTCCAGCCCGGTGAAAGGCTGCGTGAAGCGGAACGCGCTGCTCGTGGCCACGACGGGGCCGGTCACCTCCAGCGCCCACTGGCAGGGCGCGTCGGGCAGGCGCCAGCCCGGCAACTGCTGCGCCAGGGTGGACGCCGCCACGGCGCCCGACTGCTCCAGGAAGCGCACGCACTGGTCTTGCGCCACGGCGCGGCTGGCGGGGTCGCCATGGAAGCCGCACTCGATGAGCAGCGAACGGGTCCCGTTGTCGGCCAGGTCGCCAAAGCGGCCGTAGTCGCGCATGCGCACGCCGTCCTTGTGCCCGGCGTCCACCACGATGTGCTCCGGCGACCGCATGGCGCGGGCCAGCTCCAGGTTGCGCGGCTGGATGCCGGTGAGCAGCAGCGGGGCCGACGGTTCGTGCATGGAGTGGATGTCGAGCAGCCAGTCCGCGCGCGCCACGAAGGGGCGCAGGGCTGCCGCACGGCGCCGCTCGCGGGTGTCGCCGGCGTCGATGCGCTCGTCCATCCACTGGCGGTTGAGGTCTTCGTCCGTGAAGCGCGAGGCGTCGTGGTTGCGGGGATCGAAGCGGTCGAACGCCTCCAGGTTGCAAAAGGCCAGCGTGAGCGTGCCCTGCGCCGGCCGCACGCCAGCCTCCAGCAGGCCCTTGAGTGCCCAGGCGCCGCACAGCTCGTTGCCGTGCACCAGGGCGCTGACCATCACGTGGCGCCCGGGCTGGCCCGAGTCGAAGTGCCACACGCCCTCGGTGCCCGTGTTGCCGGCGCGCCAGGCGCCGAGGTCGGGCGCCGGCAGCGCAAAGGCCAGGGGTGGCACGGCGGCGCTGCCGGCCTGGAAATGCGGGGTGGCGGTGCTCATTCTTCGATCTTGGCGAATTCAACAATCTTCTTGTACTTGGCCACTTCGGCCGCGAGGAACTGGTCGATGTTCACGTTCGTGGCCGCCACGGTGGAGCCGGTGGCTTCCATCTTCTTGCGGAAGTCGGGCGACTGCAGGCTGTCGTTCAGCGCCTTCTTCACTTTGTCGAAGACGGGCTTGGGCAGGTGGGCCGGCGCCATGAGCGCGAACCAGACGCCGATGTCCACGTTCTTGTACTGCGCGGTTTCCGCGAGCGCGGGGATGTCGGGCGTGATGGCCGAGCGCTTGGCTTCGGTCGTGCCCAGGGCCACCACCTTGCCGCTCTTGATGTGCGGCAGGCCGCTGGAGAGCACGAACACCCCGAACTCCAGGTTGTTGCCCAGCAGGTCGTTGGTGAGCGGCGCGACGCCGCGGTAGGGAATGTGCGTCATGAACAGCTTGCCCTGCTCCTTGACCATCTCGCCCGCAAGGTGCAGCGAAGTGCCCACGCCCGAGCTGCCGTAGCTGTACTTGCCGGGGTTGGCGGTCACCTTGCGCGTGAAATCGGCCAGGTTCTTCACGCCCGAGCCGGCGGACGCCACCAGCACCAGGGGCTGCGACGCGATCAGGCCGATGGCGGTGAAGTCCTTGAGGTCGTACTTCACCTTCTTCGTGACCAGCTTGTTGATGGCGATTTCGTTGCTGGCCCCCACGAGCAGGGTGTAGCCGTCGGGGGCGCTGCTGGCCACCTTCTGCGCGCCAATGGCACCGCCCGCGCCGCCGATGTTCTCGATCACGACGGGCACGCCCAGCTTGGCACCCAGCTCGGTGGCCACCGTGCGCGCCGTCAGGTCCGTGCTGCCGCCGGGCGGATAGCCCACCACGATGGTGATGGGCTTGTTGGGGTAGGCGTCCTGCGCCAGGCTGGGCAGTGCGGCGGACAAGGCCAGGCCGCACACCAGCGCGGCGCGGCAAAAGGAGGGAGCAAGGAACATGGCGGGGTTTCCTGAAGAAAGGACAGCGGGGGTCGCTGGGCCCGATTGTGAAAAGCCCACCCCGGTGCCGCGGTGCCAAAACGGCACCAGCCGGTGCCAATATCGCCGGCGCGGCTCAGTTCAGCGGGGCGCCAGCGCCGTCCACAGCGCTTCCGCCAGTGGACCCAGGCGGCGCTTGGGGCGGTACAGGCGCACGTCGAAGCGCACCTCCATGCGGGCGTCCCCGGCGGGCGCCAGCCGCTGTGCCCTGCAGTCGGCATGCACCATGGACCAGGGCAGCCACGCCACGCCCAGCCCTTTCTGGACGTACTCGTAGTGGGCATCGGCCGAGTCGCATTCCACCACCCGCTGGAGCCGCGGCGCGTGCGGGTTCTGCGCCAGGTGGTCCTCCACCAGGCGGCCCAGCGCGAGCTGCGGGGCGTAGGCCAGGTACGGCACCGGCGCGGTCGCGCCGGGTCCGAAGGCGTGCAGCGCCTGGCCCTGGGCCGTGGCGCGCGAGATGGGGACCAGGCGGTCCGAGGCCACCGTCACATGCATGAACTGGCGCGCGTCCAGCCGGATCGCCAGCGCCGGGTGGTGGTACACCAGCGAGAAGTCCGCCTCGCCGCGCTCCAGCAGGGCCACCGTTTCGGCGAGCGCCCGCGTGCGGATGCACAGCTCGCCGCCTTGCAGCACGGGCTGCAGCCGCACCAGCCAGTCGGCCACCACGGTGCGCGCCAGCGTGCGGCCGGTGGCCAGCGTCACGGTGCGGGCGTGGCGCCCCGCCAGGCTCTGCAGCTCGTCATGCGACTGCGCCAGGTGGCGCACCAGCTGCCCCGCGGTCTCCAGAAAGCTCTGGCCTGCGGGCGTGAGCACCACCGGCCCGCCGCCACGCTCCACCAGCGGCGTGCCGGCCCAGGCTTCCAGCGCGCGGATGCGCCGGCCGAAGGCGGGGTGCGTCACATGCCGCAGCTCCGCCGCGCGGGTGAAGCTGCGCTCCTGCGCCAGAACGATGAAGTCTTCGACCCACTTGAGCTGCATGGCGCGGTGTCGGTCGACGCGGGGCGCGCTGCGGCGGGTCCAGTGGCCTCAGCCGGCGCGTGCGGCTTCCAGCACGGCACGCGTGCGCTGGGCCTCGGCCCGCGCAGCGGCCGCGAAGTCCTCGCCGCGGGAGGCATAGAGCACGGCCCGGGACGAGTTGACGATGATCGGCCCGTCGTCACGCAGCCCGGCGCGGACCGTGGCCACGGCGTCGCCGCCCTGGGCTCCCACGCCGGGAATCAGCAGGGGCAGGGTGGGCGCAATGGCGCGCACGCGCTCGATCTCCTGCGGGTAGGTCGCGCCCACCACCAGCCCCAGCTGGCCGTTGCGGTTCCAGGGGCCTTGTGCCAGACGCGCAACGTGCTCGTACATCCGGGGCTGCCCTTCCACGCTGGCCAGGCGCTGGTTCTGCAAGTCGTCGCCGCCAGGATTGGACGTGCGGCACAGCAGGAACGCCCCCTTGCCGTGGTAGGCCAGGTACGGCTCGATGGAGTCGAACCCCATGAAGGGCGACAGCGTGACCGCGTCGGCGCCATAGCGCTCGAACGCCTCCTTGGCGTACTGCTCGGCGGTGGAGCCGATGTCGCCGCGCTTGGCGTCCAGGATGACCGGCACGTGGGGCGCGTTGGCGCGCAGGTGCTGCATCAGGCGTTCCAGCTGGTCTTCCGCGCCGTGCGCGGCAAAGTAGGCGATCTGTGGCTTGAAGGCACACACCAGGTCGGCCGTCGCGTCCACCACGGCCGCGCAGAAGTCGTAGATCTTGCGCGGGTCGCCCTGCATTCCCGCGGGAAACCGCGTGGGCTCCGGGTCCAGGCCCACGCACAGCAGGGAGCGGTTCTGCGCCGCGGCGTCGCGCAGCATGTCGGTAAAGGTCATGGGCCGAGATTTTAGGACGCCCTCTGGCGGACGGCGGCGCGGGCGCCGCAGCCCCAGGCGGGCTCGGGGAGGGCAGGCGCACCCAGAGAAGCGCCCAAAGAAAAAGGCCGTCGAAACGGCCTTGCAAAAGGAGAATGGCAGCGTGCGGGGCGGGTGGCAGCCGGTTGCCGCGCCACCTGCGCCCTGCGCCTCAGCGCTGAACGGTCAGCAGGCGCTGCACGTCGCGGTCGTTGGGCAGCGCGTAGTCGTAGCCGCGGACGATGCGGCTGTCTTCGGTGCGCACGAGCTTCAGGCTCACATAGGTGTAGTTGGCGGCGGCAGAGTACGTGCCCACCAGCACCAGCGAGGCGTTGTGGCTGCGTGCGATGTCCTTGATCTCACGCGACAGCAGCAGCTCGCCAGCGCCTTCGCGCACGAACACGTCGCCGCGCAGCTTGATTTCCTTCACATTGAAGCCAGTGGCAGCCATGTGCGATGCGTACTGCTCGGACAGCGTGCGGCCCAGCGGAGCGGAACGGCTCAGGTCGTTCACATTGACCACCGTGGCCACGAGCACCGGGCCATTGCCGATGGCGCTCAGGTCGAAGCCGGCGGTCAGCTTGGCCACGGCATCACGGCTGCTGGCCAGGAACTGGTTGCTGGCGGCTTCCTGGTAGGTGGGCTCCGTGCGCACGGCGGGGCCGTTGTTGGCGCAGCCTGCCAGCAGGGCGGCAGCGGCCAGCGCGGTCAGAAGTGCTGTGGATTTCATTGCGAAACTACCTTCATGTTGACGTTCCTATACGACGGACGCATGAACAGGGGCGTGTCCGCGTTTTCCAGGTAGTACACGTCGGTCTTGCGCACCACATACTGGCCGCCGCGCGTCACCGTGGTCGTCAGGATCATTTCCGTGTTGGTCGGGCCGCCGGAGTTGATGCTGGCGCCGTAGTCGGCCAGCGCGGTCAGGCCCAGGGCGCCCAGCAGCTGGGCGTCCAGGTGTTCATTGCGCAAGCCATACGCGGCCATCACGCCGGCAGCAATCATGGTGAACTGGCCGGGAATGAAATGGGGGCGGGGGCTGTTGTGGCGGACGATCTGCGTGTTGTAGGTCACGTTCAGCGTCTGGCCGGGGTCCTGCAGCACGGGGGCGCCGCTCTGGACCAGCTTGGTGATCAGGAAATCACGGAACGCCAGGTCGAACGCGCTGGGGTTGGGAGGCAGCGCCACATGCAGCTGGGTGCCCGGAGCGACGCCGCTCTTGTCCAGCGCGCTGAGGGTCTGTGCCACCACATCATTGGAGACCAGCTCCCAGTGGCCGGCGGAACGGACCTTCGGCTGCACCGTCAACTCAAAGTTCTCTGCCAGGGGGATGGGCGAACGGTATGCACATCCTGCCAAAGTAGCCACAGCGCCGGCGAGCACCGCCAAGCCGACTGCCTTTGAAAATTTCATGGTTCCCTCCTACGGACTTTGAGAGGCGGGGACATGAACAGATACATCCCACGCGGTCAGAAAATAATTCTGGGCGGGATACTCAACAAAAACAAGAAAAAATTGAGGTAACTGCGCCTGGACACACGCAATTCGTTGTTTTTGGTCACAGATTGGCGCGCTTGCTTACGCGCGCGCCCGTCTGCTTTCCAAAAGACACGTGACAGGAATTAACCGTTTGTAACAGCACGTTTTTCGAGAATCTCGAACGCCGGCAGGGTCTTGCCCTCCAGCACTTCCAGGAACGCCCCGCCGCCGGTGGAGATATAGCCCACCTGCTTCTCGATGCCGTACTTGGCAATGGCGGCCAGCGTGTCCCCGCCGCCGGCAATGCTGAACGCGGCCGATTCGGCAATGGCGCGGGCGATTTCGCGCGTGCCGTTCTCGAATGCCGCAAACTCGAACACGCCCACGGGGCCGTTCCAGACGATGGTGCCGGCGGACTTGAGCTGCCCCGCTAGGCGGGCTGCCGTCTGCGGGCCGATGTCCAGGATCAGGTCGTCCTCGGCCACCTCGGAGGCCGCCTTCACCGTGGCGGGCGCATCGGCCGCGAAGGACTTGGCCACCACCACGTCGGTGGGAACCGGCACTTCGGCGCCGCGCGCCTTCATCGCCTCCATCACCGCACGCGCTTCGCCCACCAGGTCGGGCTCGGCCAGGCTCTTGCCGATGGGCAGGCCCGCGGCCAGCATGAAGGTGTTGGCGATGCCGCCGCCCACGATGAGCTGGTCCACCTTGTCGGCCAGGCTCTTGAGGATGGTCAGCTTGGTGGACACCTTGGAGCCCGCGACGATGGCCGCCAGCGGGCGCTGCGGATGGGCCAGGGCCTTGGTCAGCGCATCGATCTCGGCCGACAGCAGCGGGCCGGCGCAGGCGATGGGGGCGAACTGCGCGATGCCGTAGGTGGTGCCTTCCGCGCGGTGGGCGGTGCCGAAGGCATCGTTCACAAAAATGTCGCACAGCGCGGCCAGCTTGCGCGCCAGCTCTTCCTTGTTCTTCTTCTCGCCCACGTTGAGGCGGCAGTTCTCCAGCAGCACGACCTGGCCGGGGGCCACGGTCACGCCGTCCACCCAGTTCGCCACCAGCGGCACCTCGCGGCCCAGCAGTTCCGAGAGCCGGGCGGCCACGGGGGCCAGCGAGTCCTCGGGCTTGAACTCGCCCTCCGTCGGCCGGCCGAGGTGGCTGGTCACCATCACGGCGGCTCCGGCGTCCAGCGCCATGCGGATGCAGGGGATCGAGGCGCGGATGCGCGTGTCTTCGGTGATGCGGCCGGCATCGTCCTGCGGAACGTTCAGGTCGGCACGGATGAAGACGCGCTGGCCTTGGGCCTTGCCCTGGGCGCAGAGATCGGAAAAACGAAGGATGTTCATGGCAGGAGGGAGAAGTGAATCGGCTTGCGGGCGCCATTTTAGTGAGCCAACCCGCCAGCACCGGCGCGGCCCAGGCCGGCAGGCGCCGTGGAACCGGCCTTGCCAGGCCACGGGCATCGTTCCCCTGGGGACGCCGCGCAGGGGCTCAGGGTGCCTCTCCAGGGAGCTTCTCTACCAGCCCCAGCCGATGTGCAGCGGCAGGTACACGGCCATGCCCAGCACGATGGTGCCCAGGATGCCGCGCTTCCAGAAATAGTATGCGCTCGCACACAGCACGGCGGGCAGCCGCGCGTCGCGCAGCGTTTCGATGAACGCGCCCTGGGCCATGAGGATCTCGGGCGCGATCACGGCGGTCAGCGCGGCGAGCGGCGCGTACTTGAGGCCGCGCTTGAGCCAGTCGGGCAGCGGCAGTTCGCGCTCGGGAATCATGAAGAACGCACGGGACACCACGGTGATGACCGCCAGGCCCAGGATGGCCACGGTAGGCTCAATGCCGGTCCAGGGACTGCTCATGGGTGCCGCTCCTCGCGCAGGGGCACCACGTCGCCCGCCTCGACCTGCTCGCGCTCTTCGGGCGGCAGCACGCTGTCGGCCGGCAGCAGCACCAGTTCGGGCTTGTGCCGGCGCCGGTCCACGGCCTCCATCAGCAGGCCTGCGGCGACGGCGGCGGCAATGGCCACCAGGATGTTGAGCTTGAGCGGCAGGGCGAACGCCGCAATGGCCGCCGTGGCCGCGACACCCGTGGCCAGCCAGGTGGCCCGGTCAAACAGCAGCGACAGCAACACGCCCAGCAGCGCCAGCACCCCGGCAAACCCCAGGCCCCAGGACAGCGGCACCGCATTGGCCAGCAGAATGCCCGCCAGGGACGGCACCTGCCAGGCCAGCCAGTTGGTGGTGGCCGCGCCCCAGAAATACGGCACCTGCTCAGGTTCCGGCCGCGGCTGCGGAAAGCGCTTCATGAAGGCCACGTAGATCACGTCGCCGCTGAAGTAGCCCACGGCCAGGCGCTGGCGCAGCGGCAGGTGGGCGAAATAGCTGCGCCACATGCTGCTGAAAATCACGAAGCGCAGGTTCACACAGCTGGCCGTGAGCCACACCACCCACAGCGGAGCACCGGCGGCCATCAGCGGAATCACCGCCAGCTGAGCGCTGCCCGCGTACACCACCAGCGACATGAAGATGGCCATGCCGACAGGCATGCCGCTCTTGACCATGACAACGCCCGTGACCAGCCCCCAGGCGCCGATGCCCACGGCCGTGCCCGCCATGTCGGCGGCAGCGGTGCGATACGACGGGTGGCGCAGCGCGCGGCCCAGGGGAGCCCGCCAGCTCATGCGCCAGGGTTTGCGGCAGCCCGGGCGGCCGAGTCCCCCAGCACCATGCCGGGCTGGAGATCAAAACCCCGCAGAAAGTCCCCCGCGGCAAGGCGCTTGCCGCCTGCGCGCTGCAGCACGGTCAGGCGCAACGCACCCTCGCCGCAGGCAATGCGGACGCCCTCGGCGCCCACCGCCAGAACCTGGCCGGGCAACTGGCCCTGGGCGGACAGGCCGCTGTCCATCTCGCAGCCCCAAACCTTGATGGCCTCTCCGGCGGCCTCGGTGCTGGCGCCCGGAAACGGGTCGAAGGCGCGGATGCGCCGCGCGATCACGGCCGCCGGCAGCGCCCAGTCGATCGCGCTCTCGGACTTTTCGATCTTGTGCGCGTAGGTGATGCCCTCGACCGGCTGGGGCACCGCATGCAGGCCCCCGCAGGCGGCCAGTTCCAGCGCCTCCACCACCAGCCGGCCGCCCAGCGCGGCAAGCCGGTCGTGCAGCGTGGCGGTCGTGTCGGCCGGGCCGATGGGCAGCCGCTGCGCCAGCAGCATCGCGCCCGTGTCCAGGCCGGCGTCCATCTGCATGATGGTGACGCCGGTCTCGGCATCGCCCGCTTCGATGGCACGGTGGATGGGGGCGGCGCCGCGCCAGCGCGGCAGCAGGCTGGCGTGGATGTTGAGGCAACCCTTGGGGGGCAGGTCCAGCACCCACTGCGGCAGGATGAGCCCGTAGGCGGCCACCACCATCACATCCGCCCGGGCGTTGCGCAGCGCGTCCTGCGCGGCGGCCGCATCCTCCGGGTACTTGCCATCGAGGCGCAGGCTGCGCGGCTGCGCGACGGCGATGCCGTGCTCCAGGGCGCATTGCTTGACGGGAGAGGCCTGCAGCTTCATCCCGCGCCCCGCCGGGCGGTCGGGCTGGCTGAGCACCAACGGCACCGTGAAGCCTGCGGCCAGCAATTGCTCCAGTGCCACGCGGGCGAATTCCGGCGTGCCGGCAAAGATGACTCTCATGGGGAATCGATCACAAAGAAAAGGGCGCGCGCCGCGAGGGATGCTCTGCGCGAATCGAGCGGAAAGTGTGCACTGCGGATCGGGATGGGCTGCAAGGCACAAAACGCAGCAATAGCAGGTGCTATTGCGAGGCTTCGCAACGCGGCAGACCGCCCGAGACCGCAGAGGCACACGGCGCGATGATTTGTGCAGAGCATCCCTAGGGCGTCAATCGCGCAGGTTGTCGCCGTGGGGCAGCTCGTCCGTGAACAGCACCTGGCGCACCACGCCCTGGCGGTCCAGGTGGACGTGCGCCAGCCGCGGATCGGAATTCTGGCGGAAACGGTAGGTCCAGATATCGCCGTCGAAGCGCGCCACCTGCTCCACGCGCAGCGGCGGCCCAAACGTGCCGCGCACCTCGGCAGCCGTCCAGACCCCGAGGGGAATGCGCTCGAAATGGGTCTGCGTCAGCACCTGCTCGTTGCGCACCAGCCGGCCCGACGGGTCGAAATCCAGGTTGTAGGCGGCAAACCCCGAGGGCAGCTCGGAATACACAAGGCGCTCGCCCGACGGCAAGGCCACCACGGCGGTGGGCGGGCCGTGGCGGGCGACGACCTCGGCCCGCAGCGCGCCCGGCTGCTCGCGGGCCACCAGGGGCAGGGCACAGCCGGCCAACTGCGCGGCCAGGGCCAGCACTCCGCCGCCCCACAGGGCGCGAAGCGCCCGGGGCTTCACGCCCGCGCCTCCCGCTGCTGCTTGACCATCTTGGTCTTGATGCGGTTGCGCTTGAGCGGCGACAGGTATTCCACGAACACCTTGCCCATCAGATGGTCCATTTCATGCTGGATGCATACCGCGAGCAGGCCGTCGGCCTCGATGGTGCGCGACACGCCCTGCGCGTCCAGCGCGCGCACGTGCACGGCGTCAAAGCGTTCCACCCCGTCATAGATGCCGGGCACCGACAGGCAGCCTTCTTCATTGAGGTGCTTTTCGGCGCTCGTCCACACCAGCTCCGGATTGATCAGGACCAGGGGCTCGTCGCGCTTTTCGGACACATCAATGACCACGAGCCGCTCGTGCACATCCACCTGCGTGGCCGCCAGGCCGATGCCATGGGCGTCGTACATGGTGGCCAGCATGTCGGCCACCAGCGTGCGGATGCGGTCGTCCACCGCCTCCACGGGGCGGGCGACCTTGTGGAGCCGTGGGTCCGGGTAACAGAGAATGGGAAGGATTGCCATGAAAGTGGGAAAGAGATGTCGTTATTTTCGCCACTTTTGGGTCCCGCTGCAGCACGCCAAGCCAATAATCGTTGCCGAATCAAGGGCTTGAGCAGAGAATCTAAGAACCTGTTCAAGGTCTTTTCGGGGTCGCACAAGCACCTTGCCGGGATGGGATGCAAGGCGCGGTGCGCGGCCAATAGCCCGGCTATTGGCAAGCGCCGCAACGCCGCAGACCGCCCGGCAAGGCGCTTGCCCGAAGGGTTGGAGTGAAATCGGGCGGTTGGACGCCCCAGCTGCTTGCATGGGCATGAGCCCATGCGGCGCATCCGAAGCATCCACCCATCCCGATTGCACTCCAATGCGATCCCCGAAAAGACCTTGAACAGGTTCTAAAAAGATTTGTAACGTATCAGCCGGTTCACCCCGCATCGCTGCGGGCACCATGGCGCCAGCGAGGGGGCGTTTCGCAATGCATGACAAGAGGAACAACATGACGGCATCTACCCGCCTGCGGCGAACCGCCCTGGGGGCGCTCACCCTGGCCGCTGGCGCTTTGCTGGCCGCCCCCGCCCAGGCCCAGAACTACCCCGTCTCCAGCAGCCAGCGCGCCACGGCGCAGCAGGTGGCGGAGCGCGGCGTACCGCTGTCAGAGCTGACCCCCAATGCACCCGACACCTATACCGTGAAGCGCGGCGACACGCTGTGGGGCATTTCGGGGCTGTACCTCAAGCGCCCCTGGCGCTGGCCCGAGCTGTGGGGGATGAACCTCAAGGCCATCCCCAACCCGCACCTGATCTTTCCGGGCCAGACGCTGTACCTGGACAAGGACGGCGGCTACGCCCGCCTGCGCACCACGCCGCCCGGCACGGTCGAGTCCCCGTCCGAGCCCGCAACCATCCGCGTGTCTCCCCGCGTGCGCAGCGACAGCCTGGCCAGCAACGCCCTGCCCACCCTGCCGCCGCACCTGATCGAGCCGTTCCTGGTGGAGCCCGTGGTGGTGGACGCCGACACCCTGCTGCGCGCGCCCCGCATCATCGCCACCACGGAAGACCGGGTGCTGATGGCCAGCGGCGACCGCGCCTACGTGCGCGGCGATGCGGCCGCCCCCGTGCGCGCCGAGCCGGGCGAGCCGCGCTTCTACCGTGTGTTCCGCGACGCCGTGGCCATGAAGGACCCGGACACCGGCGAAATCCTGGGCTACGAAGCGCAGTACCTGGGCAAGGCCGAGCTGGTGCGGGGCGAATCGTACGAAGACATCTCCAATGGCCGCGGCGGCCGCGTGTCCGAGTATGTGCCCGCCACGGTCGACCTGTCGAGCACCAAGGAGGAGATCCGCGCTGGCGACCGCCTGCTGCCCGCGCCGGAGCGCACCTTCACCAGCTACACCCCGCGTGTGCCCCCGATGGAAGTGCATGCCCGGGTGGTCTCGATCTACGGCAGCTTCTCGGCAGCCTATGCGGCCCAGAACCAGGTGGTGGCCCTGAATGTGGGCTCGCAGGACGGTATTGAACCGGGCCATGTGCTGTCGCTGCTGACCGGCGGCACCCGCATCAAGGACAAGACCGACGACGCCAAATCCATGATCCGGCTGCCCAGCGAGCGCAACGGCACCGCCATGGTGTTCCGCACCTTTGACCGGGTTTCGTATGCGCTGGTGCTGGAGATCCGCACGGGCGTGCGCGTCGGCGACCAGCTGGTGAACCCCCAGGACTGACGGCGCCGTGGCGCGGGCCGCACGGAACGGGCCGCCCGCTCACCAATCCCACCGCATGGACCGCGACGAACTGGGTGCATGGTTGCGCCTGACCCTCTCGCCAGGGGTGGGCAATGGCGCAGCACGGCGGCTGCTCGCCTGCTTCGGCCTGCCGCAGGCCGTATTCCAGCAGACCGAAGCCGCGCTGCTGCAGTGCGTGGCGCCGGCCCAGGCGCGCGCGCTGGTAGCCGTGCCGCCCGCATGGGAAACCCTGCGGGACGCGACCTGGCGCTGGCTGGAAGAAGCACCCCAGGAGCCCGAGGGCGCCGCCCGTGCGGTGGTGACGCTGGGCGATCCACGGTACCCGCAGCTGCTGCTGGACACCGAAGACCCTCCGCTGCTGCTGTACCTGATGGGGCCGGCCCCTCTGGTGGCGGGAACGCCGTTTCCGGCCGGCCGGTGCCTCGCGGTGGTCGGCAGCCGCAATCCCACCGCCCAGGGTGCGGACAACGCACGGCTTTTCTCGCGGGCGCTGGCCGAAGCGGGCTTCACGATCGTGTCAGGCCTGGCGTTGGGCATCGACGCCGCCGCCCACGAAGGAGCCCTGGACGCAGTCTCCGGGGCATCGGGCGGCGATGCCCCAGCCACCATTGCCGTGGTGGGCACCGGGCTGGACCGGGTCTACCCGCGCAAGAACCTCGGCCTGGCCCACCGCATTGCCGCGCGAGGCCTGCTGGTCAGCGAGTACCCGCTCGGCACGCCCCCGCTGGCGGCCAACTTCCCCAAGCGCAACCGGATCATTTCGGGCCTGTCCCAGGGCACGCTGGTGGTCGAGGCCGCGCTGGCCTCCGGCTCGCTGATCACGGCCCGCATGGCGGCGGAGCAGGGGCGGGAGGTGTTTGCGATCCCGGGGTCCATCCACGCCCCGCAGTCCCGCGGCTGCCACGCGCTCATACGCCAGGGGGCGAAGCTGGTGGAGTCCGCGCAGGATGTGCTCGAAGAACTTCGCCTGCCCGGCCCGGCAGGGGCCGCTTCGCAGCCTGCGTCGGCGCCAACCGACGACCCGGCGGACGAAACCGACAGCGCGCTCCTGCAGGCCCTGGGTTTCGACCCCATGGCCGTGGACGCGCTGGTGGCCCGCACGGGACAGGACGCTGCCTCCGTGCAGGTGGAACTGCTGGAGCTGGAACTGGAGGGCCGCGTGGCGCGGCTGCCGGGCGGCTTGTTCCAGCGGCTGGGCCGCGCCTAGGCGAGAGGCCGCTCAGCAGGCAAGCGCTTGCCCGCCCGGCGGGCACCGCGCACACCGCAGCGAGCGCCGCCTCAGCCCAGCAAGCGCTCGGGGTTGGCGTCCAGCTTGGCCAGCGCGTCGCGCGTGGCACGCAGGGTCAGGGTTTCTTCTTCCTGGGCCACCAGGAGCCCGGCCTGCAGGTAGGCCGCCAGCCTGCGCAGCTGGATCAGGTAGCTGCTGCCGTCCACGGCCGCGAACAGGTGCAGCTGCTTGCGCTGGCTGTGCCAGGCGTACTGCACCTGGGCGGAGGCGCCGTTGTGGTCCAGCGTGAACCAGGCGCCCACCGGCAGCTCCTGCGCCCAGGCCACCATGGCTTCGTCCACCGGCGCACCGTTGTCGGCCACCACGTGGATGGACGATGCGTCGATGCCCAGCATCATCTCGATGTTGTCGGCGTTGAGCGGCATGTCGCCCAGGGCCGCGTCGTCGATGAAATCCTCCAGATTGGCCAGGCGCTTGGCCATCGCGTCGATGTGCGCCTGCGGGATGGATGCGGTCTTGGAGAGAAAGGCGTCGGCCAGCGTGTCTGTGAGGACCTTGACCTGCGCGTCCTGCGCGGGGCCGTTCACCCCCATCAGCGTCAGGCCCTGGCGCAGGCGCTGCAACAGGCCCGGCAAGTTCTGGATGACCTGGGCCCGGTCGGTCCGGTTGGGCTTGGCGCTGGCCGCCCAGACCAGGTCGGCCGCCGTGCGCTTGAGGGCCACGGTATCGGCGTGCTGGGCGCCATCGCGCACGGCCGACAAGGCCAGCACCTCGGCCCAGGTCTTGAAGAGGAATTCGCGGATCTCTTCGCGCACCGGCATGTCGCGCAGCATGGTGCGCAGCTCGATGGTGTACTGGATCGCCAGCGTCTCGCGCTGCTCGACCTGCTGCGCCACCGTCACCAGACGCGAGGTGGCCTGCTTCTCCGTGAGGAACTTGGACAGGAATTTCTCGAACTCGTCGTAGACCAGCTGGAACACCCGCCGGCCCGTCTCGGGATACTGCTCGATCACCTGGACCACGCGGCGGATTTCGGCTTCCAGCGCGCTGCCGTTGATGCTGGTGGCGTCAAAGCCCATCACGCAGGCGCCCATGCGGTCGATCAGCTTGCGCGCGGGGTGGTCCACGTTGCTGAAGAACTCCGGCTCGGCCAGCGCCACGCGCAGCACCGGCACCTGCAGCCGCGCAAACCACACGCGCACGGCGGGGGGGATGCGCTCTTCGGCCAGGATGCTCTGGAACATCAGCGCCACCACTTCGATGATGGCCTTTTCCCCGGCGGTGGACGCCTTCTGCTTGAGCTCGGCCGAGCGCTCGCGCACCGCGCCGGCCACCCGTACCACCGCGGCGGGGCTGTAGTCCTCGACCAGGGTGGCAACGCCGCTGTAGTAGGTGTCGGACTGCACCCGGTGGGCGGTGAGCGCATGCGCCAGCGCCGCCGACGCGGGGGGCGCATTGACCATGTCGAACCCGGTGACGGGCTGCGTGAGGAGCTTGCGCAGCTGGCCCATCACCCCCTGGGCGCGCTGGCGCGCCCGCGCCAGCGGCGTCATGCCGGTCGCGAAGGCGGTGGGCACCCCCGGGTATTGCGCGGCGTAGCCGGGAGGGGGCATGCGCGGCGGCTGCAGGGGGCGTCCGCCCGGCAGCGGCTGGGCACCGCTGCGAGCGCCCGCCAGCGCGTCGCGGGACTGGGCCAAGGCCTGGGATGCCAGCCCTGCCGCGCCCGAATCCTGGCCGCCGGCTTGCACCGCGCCGCCCGACGTGCGCCGCACCCGCGACCGCAGATCGGCCTGCGGGGTGATGCCTTGCTCTACGTAGAAAACGTTGACGGCCTGGTATTGCTTTTGCAGCAGGTTGGCCAGCTCCCGCTGCAGCGGGTCCACGACCGTCTGGAGATCGGTGCGCGGCAGGCCGGCCTCGACCCACTGTTCCACCAGGAGCTGGCACACGGCCTCGGGCCGCAGGATGTCCTTGCTGTCGAGCTCCTGCCCTTCCAGCGACTGGGTGCGCTGGCGCAGCATGTCGAACTGCTGGCTGACCTGCTCGCTGATCGTGAGGGCCATGCGGGCCGAAACGATCTTGTTCTCCACCACATCGTCGCTCAGCAGCTCGAAGTGCATCCCGCCTCCGGCACTGCCTGCGAGCGCTGCGGCCGCCGTGCTGCTGTGCGCGGTCAGCGCGTCGCGCCAGGCCTTGCCGGTGCGTTCCGTCCAGGCCGCGTGGCGCTGCTGGTAGAGCAGCCAGGCGTCGCGGTGGGCCTGCATGTCCCGGGCCGTTCCGGTCTGCGACATCAGGGTGGTGAGGAAATCCTGGACCGTCTTGTCCAGGTCCGGCAAGCCGGCGCACAGCCCCTCGACGAACCGCTGTCGCGCCTGGCGGGCCAGGCGGCGTTGCGGAACGGATGAGGGAACGGGCTGCATGCGCCGATATTAGCGGGTCAGACGGTGGCTCCGGCCTGGGGATCGTTCGGATCCCCTTCCTTGCGGGCCGGCTTGACCAGGTCCTCGCGCTTGACGCCCAGCCACATGGCGATGGCCGCCGCCACGAACACGGACGAGTAGATGCCGAACAGGATGCCGATGGTCAGCGCCAGCGCGAAATAGTGCAGGCTGGGGCCGCCGAAGAAGAACATGGACAGCACCATCGCCTCGGTGGAAGCGTGGGTGATGATGGTACGGCTCATCGTGCTGGTGATGGCGTGGTCGATGACCTCGTGCGTGGTCATCTTGCGGTACTTGCGGAAGGCCTCGCGGATCCGGTCGAAGATCACGACCGATTCGTTCACCGAGTAGCCCAGCACCGCGAGCACGCCGGCCAGCACGGACAGCGAGAACTCCCACTGGAAGAACGCGAAGAAGCCCAGGATGATCACCACGTCGTGCAGGTTGGCGATGATGGCCGCCACGCCGAACTTCCACTCGAAGCGGAAGGCCAGGTAGATCACGATGCCCACCACCACCATGGCCAGCGCCATGAGGCCGCCGTGGACCAGCTCTTCGCCGACCTGCGGGCCGACGAACTCGGTGCGGCGCAGCGTGACCCCAGGATCGGCGGCCTTGAGCGCGCCCAGCACCTGCTCGCTCTGCTGCGCGGAGGTGATGCCCTTTTGCACCGGCAGGCGGATCATCACGTCGCGCGCCGTGCCGAAGTTCTGCACCTGCACGTCCGGGTAGCCCAGGCCGGTGACGGTCTCGCGCACCTTGGCAAGTTCCGCCGGCTGGCTGTAGGCCACTTCCATCACGGTCCCGCCCGTGAACTCCACCGACAGGTGCAGCCCCCGCGAGAACAGGAAGAACACCGCCAGGGCGAAGGTGACGAAGGAAATCGCGTTGAAGACCAACGCGTGCTTCATGAAAGGGATGTCTTTTCTGATGCGGAAGAATTCCATATTCTTCTCCGTTCTGTCTGTTCAGTTATGCACGTCGCGTGAATTCGGCGCGGATCCGTACCAGTGGACGCCATGGAACTGGCTTTGCCAGGCCACTGGCGTCGTCCCCCTGCCCGCGGCGCGCAGCGCCGTGAGAGCGGGGGGAAGCGGCGCAGCCGCACAGGGGGGTGTTCAAGATTCAGGCTTCCACACCTGGCCGATCGACACGCTCTTGAGCTTCTTCTGGCGCCCGTACCACAGGTTCACCAGGCCGCGCGAGAAGAACACGGCCGAGAACATGCTGGTGAGGATGCCGATGCAGTGCACCACCGCGAAGCCGCGCACCGGGCCGGAGCCGAAGGCCAGCAGGGCCAGGCCGGCGATCAGGGTGGTCACGTTGGAGTCCAGGATGGTCGCCCAGGCGCGCTCGTAGCCCGCGTGGATGGCCGCCTGCGGCGACACGCCCGCGCGCAGCTCTTCGCGGATGCGCTCGTTGATCAGCACGTTGGAGTCGATGGCCACGCCCAGCGCCAGCGCCATGGCGGCAATGCCGGGCAGCGTGAGGGTGGCCTGCAGCATCGACAGGATGGCCAGCAGCAGCAGCACGTTCACGCCCAGCGAGACGGTGGAGAACACGCCAAACAGCGCGTAGTAGATGCACATGAACACGGCGATCGCCACCATGCCCCAGACCACGCTGTGGATGCCGCGCTCGATGTTGTCGGCGCCCAGGCTGGGGCCGATGGTGTATTCCTCGATGATCTCCATGGGCGCGGCCAGCGAGCCGGCGCGCAGCAGCAGCGCGGTGTCGTTGGCCTCGGAGGTGGTCATCCGGCCCGAGATCTGCACCCGGCCGCCGCCGATTTCGCTGCGGATCACGGGGGCCGTCACCACTTCGCCCTTGCCCTTTTCAAAGAGCACGATGGCCATGCGCTTGCCCACGTTCTCGCGGGTGATGTCCTTGAAGATGCGCGAGCCCTTGGCGTCCAGCGTGAGGTTGACGGTGGGTTCCTGCGTCTGTCCGTCAAAGCCGGGCTGGGCATCGGTGAGGTTCTCGCCGGTCAGGACGACCTGCTTCTTCACGATGACTGCCTGGTTGTTGCGGTCCAGGTAGCGCTCGGAACCGAACGGCACCGGGCCGCGGCCCATCTCGGCGGCACGGGCCTCGGTGCCCTCGTCCACCATGCGCACTTCCAGCGTGGCGGTGCGGCCCAGGATGTCCTTGGCCTTGGCAGTGTCCTGCACGCCCGGCAGCTGCACCACGATGCGGTCCAGGCCCTGCTGCTGGATCACCGGCTCGGCCACGCCCAGCTCGTTGATCCGGTTGTGCAGCGTGACCATGTTCTGCTTGAGCGCCTGCTCCTGCACCTTGCGCGTGGCTTCGGGCTTGATGGCGACGCGCAGCTTGAATTCGCTGCCTTCGGGCGTTGCGGTGGCCACCAGGTCGGGGAACTGGTCTGTGACCAGATTGCGCGCGGCGGCCATCGTGGCCTCGTCGCGAACCTTGATGTCGATGTTCTGGCCTTCGCGGGTGATGCCGCCGTGGCGGATGTTCTTGTCGCGCAGCGCGGTGCGGATGTCGCCCGCGTACGACTCGGCCTTCTTGGTCAGGGCCGCCTGCATGTCCACCTGCAGCATGAAGTGCACGCCGCCGCGCAGGTCCAGGCCCAGGTACATGGGGTTGGCATGCAGGGCCTTGAGCCAGACGGGCGAGCGCGACACCAGGTTCAGCGCGACGATGTAGGAGGGGTCGGCGGCGTCCGGCACCAGCGCCTTCTGGATCGCGTCCTTGGCCTTGAGCTGGTTGTCGGGCGTGTCAAAACGCGCACGCACCGAGTTGCCTTCCAGCGCCACGAAATCGGGCGCGACGCCCGCCGCCTTGAGCGCATCTTCCACGCGCTGCTGCACGGCAGCGTCCACCTTGACGGTGGCCTTGGCCGAAGACACCTGCACCGCAGGCGCCTCGCCGAAGAAATTGGGCAGGGTGTACAAGGCCCCCACCAGCAGCACGATCACCAGGATCGCGTACTTCCAGACCGGGTAACGGTTCATGATCGCGCTCTTCTCTCAGTTATCCATGGACCCAGGCCAGCAGACGCCGCGCAAGGGCCGCCCCGCAGCGCTGGCGTCGTCCCCCTTTCCATCGCGCAGCGATGAGAGAAGGGGGAAGCCGCGCAGCGGCTCAGGGGGTTGGCCTATTACTTCACCGTGCCCTTGGGCAGCACCTGCACCACGGCGCTGCGCTGGATCTGCACTTCCACGTTGCTCGCGATCTCGATGTGCAGGAAGCCTTCCGACAGGCGGGTGACCTTGCCGATGATGCCGCCGGCGGTGGCCACTTCATCGCCCTTGGCGATGGCGTCGATCATGGCGCGGTGCTCCTTCTGGCGCTTCATCTGGGGACGGATCATGACGAAATACAGCACCACGAACATCAGCACCAGCGGGAGCATGCTGGTCAGCGAGGACATCATGTCGCCGCCGCCCGCGGCTGCGGCGGGTGCGGTCTGGGCAAAGGCAGAAGAAATAAACACGGACAGGACTCCACAAATGGACGGTCAAATTCTCGAAAACCCACGGCCGGCGGGCGCTGCGCGCCAAGGCGGGGCGTAACAGGGCATTGTATGCGGCGCCCCGCCCGGGTGGACAGGGTGCAAGACCCAGGCCGGCGAGGGTGTTTGGCCGCGCCCCGCCGGCGCACGGGCGCCCGCGGGGCGCGTTATCCCATAAAAAATAGCTGCCAGCGCTTGTACAGCAAGCGCTGGCAGCTATCAAAAACAGAGCATTTCGGTACCTGAGGGCCTCAGGCCGCCTGCTGGCGCGGTGCGGCCGCTGGGCCGTTGCGCCACTGCGCCATCAGCTTGCTCCACTTGGCGCGGGCGGCCTGCAGGTGGCGCTCCTTCACGTGGCCATAGCCGCGGATGTCCTCGGGAATGCGGGCGATCTCCGCGGCCAGGGCCAGGTTGCCGGCGGTGAGGCCGGCCAGCAGCTCCTCGATGCAGGCGCGGTATTCGCCGATCAGCGCGCGCTCGGTGCGGCGCTCGTCGGTGTTGCCAAACAGGTCGAACGCCGTGCCGCGCAGGCCCTTCATCCGGGCGAGCAGGCCGAAGGCCTTGCGCATCCAGGGACCGTAGCTTTGCTTGACCAGCTCGCCCCGCTCGTTCTTCTTGGCCATCAGGGGCGGCGCCAGGTGGTGCACCAGCTTGAAATCGCCCTCGAACTGGGCGGCGATCTTGTCCGTGAAGGCCTTGTCGGTGTGCAGGCGGGCGACCTCGTACTCGTCCTTGTAGGCCATGAGCTTGAACAGGTAGCGCGCCACGGCCTCGCTCAGGCGGGTGGTGCTGCCCAGTTTGGCTTCGGCAGCCTGCACCTTCTGCACGAACGCCTGGTAGTCGGCCGCGTAGGCGGCATTCTGGTAGCCGGTGAGGAACTCCACGCGCTTGGCGACCAGCTCGGCCAGCGCGGGCTTCTTGACGAACTGGATGACCTGCGCGGCCTGGAACAGCGCCTGCACGGCCGGCAGGTCGTGCGCGCAGCGGCGGCCCCATTCAAAGGCGGCCTTGTTGTTGTCCACCTGCACGCCGTTGAGCTCCATGGCGCGCATCAGCGACGCATGGGTCAGCGGGATGCGGCCCTTCTGCCAGGCGTAGCCCAGCAGCAGCGGGTTGGTGTAGATGCTGTCGCCCAGCAGCTGGGTGGCGACCTGCTCGGCATCGAAGCTGCCCACGGCGCCGTCGCCCAGCGCGGAGGCGATGGCCGTGTCGCAGTGCGCGTCGGGGAACTGCCAGTCGGGGTTGTTCACGAACGAGGCCGTGGGCGTGCGGTGCGTGTTCAGGGCCACGAAGGTGCGGCCGGGCTGCAGCACGGCCAGCGTGGCCTTGTTGGCGGCCACGATGGCGTCGCAGCCGATGACCAGGTCGGCCTTGGCGGTATCGACCTTGGTGGTGTAGATGGCGTCCGGCCGGTTGGCGATCTGGATGTGGCTCCAGGTGGCGCCGCCCTTCTGGGCCAGGCCGGCAGCGTCTTGCGTGATGACGCCCTTGCCCTCCAGGTGGGCCGCCATGCCCAGCAGCGAGCCGATGGTGATGACCCCCGTGCCGCCCACGCCCGCCACCACGATGCCCCACGCGGCTTCGGCCACGGGCAGCACGGGTTCGGGAATGTGGGGCAGGGCCGCGAGATCGCCCTTTTTCTCCTTCTTGGGCTTCTTGAGCTGGCCGCCTTCCACCGTGACGAAGCTGGGGCAGAAGCCCTTCACGCAGGAGTAGTCCTTGTTGCAGGTGCTCTGGTTGATGCGGCGCTTGCGGCCGAATTCGGTCTCCACCGGCTCCACGGACAGGCAGTTGGACTGCACCGAGCAGTCGCCGCAGCCCTCGCACACCAGCTCGTTGATGACCACGGTCTTGTCCGGCGTGGCCAGCTTGCCGCGCTTGCGGCGGCGGCGCTTTTCGGTGGCGCAGGTCTGGTCGTAGATGATGGCCGTGCAGCCCTTGATCTCGCGGAACTCGCGCTGGATGCGGTCCAGCTCGTCGCGGTGGTGCACCGTGACGCCTTCGGCCAGCGGCACGCCGTCGTACTTCTGCGGCTCGTCCGTCACGATCACGAGCCTGGCCACGCCTTCGGCCTTCAGGCTGTTCATGATCTGCAGCACCGTGTGGCCCTCGGGCCGCTCGCCCACCGTCTGCCCGCCGGTCATGGCCACGGCGTCGTTGTAGAGCACCTTGTAGGTGATGTTCACGCCCGCCGCGATGCTTTGGCGGATGGCCAGCAGCCCGCTGTGGAAGTACGTGCCGTCGCCCAGGTTGGAGAAGATGTGCTCTTCATGGGTGAACGGCTGCTGGCCCACCCAGGTCACCCCCTCGCCGCCCATCTGCGTGAAGGTGCTGGTGCGGCGGTCGGGCATCCAGTTGACCATGTAGTGGCAGCCGATGCCGGCCACGGCGCGCGAGCCCTCGGGCACGCGGGTGCTGGTGTTGTGCGGGCAGCCGCTGCAGAACCAGGGCGTGCGGTCGCCGGAGGGGTCCACCTTTGTCTCGGCCAGCGCGCGCTCACGCGCGTCGATGACGGCCAGGCGGGCGTCCATGCGCTGCACCACCTGCTCGGGCACGCCCAGCTTCTTCAGGCGCTTGGCAATCGCCTTGGCGATGATGGCGGGCGTCAGGTCGGCCTTGGGGCGCAGCAGCCAGTTCTGGCTGGGGTTGGGCATGCTCCACTCGCCGCCGGAGTTGTCGCCCTCCACCTCGTCGAACTTGCCCAGCACGTTGGGGCGCACGTCGGCGCGCCAGTTGTACAGCTCTTCCTTGATCTGGTACTCGATGACCTGGCGCTTTTCCTCCACCACCAGAATCTCTTGCAGCCCTTGCGCAAAGTCGCGGGTGATGGTGGCCTCCAGCGGCCACACCACGTTGACCTTGTGCACGCGAATGCCCAGCTGGCGGCAGGTGTCGTCGTCCAGTCCCAGGTCCACCAGGGCCTGGCGCATGTCGTTGTAGGCCTTGCCGCTGGCGATGATGCCGAAGCGGTCCTGCCGGCCTTCGATGACGTTGTAGTTCAGCTTGTTGGCGCGGATGTACGCCAGGGCCGCATACCACTTGTAGTCCATGAGGCGCGCCTCCTGCTCCAGCGGCGCGTCGGGCCAGCGGATGTGCAGGCCGCCGGGCGGCATGGCGAAGTCCTCGGGCAGGATGATCTTCACGCGGTCGGGGTCCACGCTGATGCTGCTGGAGGACTCCACCACCTCCTGGATGGTCTTCATGCCCGACCACACGCCCGAAAAACGGCTCATGGCAAAGGCGTGCAGGCCCATGTCCAGAATCTCCTGCACGCTGCTGGGGAAGAACACCGGCGTGCCGCAGGCCTTGAAGATGTGGTCGCTCTGGTGCGCGGCCGTGCTGCTCTTGCTGATGTGGTCGTCCCCCGCGATGGCGATCACGCCGCCGTGCCGGGACGTGCCCGCCATGTTGGCGTGCTTGAACACGTCCGCGCAGCGGTCCACGCCCGGACCCTTGCCGTACCAGATGCCGAAGACGCCGTCGTACTTCTTCTTCTCAGGGTACAGGTCCAGCTGCTGCGTGCCCCACACGGCGGTGGCGCCCAGCTCCTCGTTCACGCCGGGCTGGAAGACGATGTGGTTCTCGGCCAGGTGCTTCTTGGCCGCCCACAGCGCCTGGTCGTAGGTGCCCAGCGGGCTGCCGCGGTAGCCGCTGATGAAGCCGGCGGTGTTCAGGCCCGCGGCCGCATCGCGCTGGCGCTGCAGCATGGGCAGGCGCACCAGGGCCTGCACGCCGCTCATGAAGGCGCGCCCGTGGTCGAGCGCGTATTTGTCGTCCAGCGTGACGGTTTCCAGCGCTTTGCGGATGGCTTCGGGCAGAGGGGCGTTCATGGCGGAGTTTCCTGTGGGGTGACGGCCTGCCGCCGCCGCCTTGTGGGCAGGGGCAGCGCAAGGGCATGCTTGGGGTTTGGCGCACAGTTTATGCACTCTCGGGGGATATGTCCTTTCGTTTTCATGCGAGGTTTACCCTTGTTTTTGAAAGAAGCTTTCTTAAAATCCCGCTTCAATGAACAATTTGGATAAATTCGACATCGCCATCCTGGGCGAGCTGCAGGCCGATGCCCGGCTCACCAACGCCGAACTGGCCCAGCGCGTGGGGCTGTCCGCGGCACCCTGCTGGCGCCGGGTTCGCGCCCTGGAGGAGCAGGGCTTCATCAAGGGCTACCGCGCCGAGATCGACCGCCACAAGATCGGGCTGGGCGTGCTGGCCTTCGTGCGGCTGGACGCCGACCGCAGCACCGGCAACCTCACCCGCGCCATGGAAGAGGCCATCCGCCAGATCCCGGAGGTGGTGGCCTGCCACTACATCAGCGGCACCGGCACCTTCGAGCTGCAGGTGGTGGCGCGCGACCTGGACAGCTTCTCGCAGTTCGCGCGCGACGTGCTGCTGAACCTGCCCAACGTGAAGGACATGCACACCAGTTTTTCGCTGGGCGAGGTCAAGGCCGGCGGCGCGCTGCCGCTGGCGCATCTGGCGCGCATCAAAGGTTGATAGCTATATTATTGATAGCTGCTTGCGCTTGCTGGACGGGCGCCAGGGCCCGTTTTGGCATGGAATCCTGACAGCCTCCCGGCCCAGTTGACGTAACAAGGCGTTAGGGCACGAAGCCGGCGCAGGGCGTGCGGTATAAGAATCTGTTCAAGGTCTTTGAAGCCCCCGCCGTGCGCCACGGCGGGCGGTGCAAGCGGTGGCCGGCGGGGCTGCCAACACGACAGCTCCTTTCGAGCACAGGCCCGGGGCCGGCCGAAGAGGAGCCCCAACGAGGGAGAGGGCGGCATGGTCATGATCATCTGGGGCATTTTCTGGGGCGCGGTGCTGGGGGCCTGGTTCGACAGCTACGGCGACCTGGGGCCCTACATCGGCGGCATCCTGGGCTTTTTCGCCGGGCTGTCGCTGCGCTGGGCGGTCCGCTCCGCCATCCGCTCCGAGCTGCAGGCGCAGGCCGCCAAAGCCGTGGCCCCAACCACGCGGGCGCAGGCGCCCCAGGCGGCGCCCGTGGCCGAAGACCGGCCCGTGGCCGCACCGGCCGCGGCGCAGGCGCCCGTGCCGTCCTCGCCGGACGCGGACGACGCGTTCTGGGCCGGCGAACTGACGCCGCAAGGCCTGCCGCGCATCCCGGCATCGGCCCCGGTGGCCGCCCCCATGGCCGCGCGCGCGCAGGCGCCCGCCGAGCCCATCGAGACCGCCGCGCCCCCACCACCCGCCGAGCCCCGCAAGGCCCCCAAGCCCGCGCAGCCCAACGCCCTGGAGCAGGCCGTGCTCGCCGCCAGGAACTGGCTCCTGGGCGGCAACACCATCGTGCGCGTGGGGCTGGTGATCTTGTTCATCGGCCTGTCCTTCCTCGCCCGCTACGCCGCATCGGCCGGACTGCTGCCGGTCGAGTTCCGCCTGGCCGCCGTCGCCGCGGCGGGCATTGCGCTGTTGGTAGTGGGGTTCCGCAAGCGCATGGACAAGCCCGGCTTTGCGCTGGCCCTGCAAGGCGGCGGCGTGGCGGTGATGTACCTCACCGTGTTCGCGGCGTTCCGGCTGTACGGGCTGCTGCCGCCCCTGCTGGCCTTCGGGCTGATGATCGCGGTCTGCGCGGCCAGCTGCGCGCTGGCGCTGCTGCAGGACTCGCGCGCGCTGGCGGTGGCGGCGTTTGCGGGCGGGTTTGCCGCGCCCATCCTGCTGTCCACGGGCCAGGGCAGCCACGTGGGCCTGTTCAGCTACTACACGCTGCTCAACCTGGCGATCCTGTTCATCGCCTACCAGCGTTCGTGGCGGGTGCTGAACGTGGTGGGTTTCGTGGCCACCTTTGGCGTGGCCACGGCCTGGGGGGCGCTCAAGTACGTGCCCGACCAGTACGCCAGCACGCAGCCCTTCCTCGCGGGCTTTGTGCTCATCTACCTGCTCACCGCCATCCTGTATGCGCGCAACACGCCGACCAAGCTGGGCCACACGGTGGACACCATGCTCGTCTTCGGCACGCCGCTGGTGGGTTTTGGCCTGCAGGCCGGACTGGTGCGGCCCTTCGAGCTGGGCGCGGCCTTCTCGGCGCTGGCCTTTGCCGCGCTCTACCTGCTGACCGCCACCGTGCTGGCGCGCCGCGCGCTCAGCAGCTGGCGCCTGCTCGTGGAATGCTGCATCGCCATCGGCGTGGGCTTTGCCACGCTGGCCGTGCCGCTCGCGCTGGATGCGCAGTGGACCTCTGCGGTCTGGGCGCTCGAAGGCGCCGGCGCGTTCTGGGTCGGCATGCGCCAGGCGCGCTGGATGCCCCGCGCCTTTGGCCTGCTGCTGCAGGGCGTGGCCATGCTGGTGTTCCTGAGCGGCCTGGACGGTGGCGGCCTGTATGTCTCGGCCCTGCCGCTGGCCAACCCGGCCTTCATCGGCGCGATGCTGATCGCGCTGCCCGCGGTGCTGCTGGCCTGGTGGCTGCGCCAGCCGCTGCCGCACAGCGGCTCGTCCTGGGCCCGGGTCTACGCGGGCGTGGAGGTGCAGCTGTCCAACCCGGCCTATCTCTACGGCTTTGTGTTCTGGTGCCTGGCCTGGTGGCTGGAGGTCACGCGCAGCGTGCCCGCCGTCGAGGTGATGCTGGGGCCCGTTCCGGTGTTCTCGAGCCGCGTCGCCAAACTGCTGGGCATGCTGGCCGTGGTGCTCAGCGCCGCCGTGTCGATGGTGCTGGGCCTGCGCACGCGCTGGGCGGTGGCCACCTGGCCCGCGCGCGGCACCCTCGCCGTGCTGGCGCTGGGATTTGCCGCGCAGCTGGTGGACGGCCACCGCGTGCTGGCCACCCCCGCCTGGGCCGTGTGGCCCGCCGTGCTCGCGCTGCACGGGTGGATGCTGCGGCAGACCGACCGCTGGCAGGCGGCGGCCGGCACCGCGGGCCCAGCCTCCGGTAGCGCGGGTAGCGCCGGCAGCGCCGCCCGCTTCGGCGGGCTCCACGCCGGCACGGCCTGGCTGGTGACCTTGCTGCTGGCCGACTGCCTGTGGTCCGGCATCGCCAAGGCCGAGCTGTGGCGCACCTCATGGGCCGGCGTGGTCCTGCTGGTCAGCGCCATTGCGGTGCTGATGCTGCTGGCGCTGTGGGCGGGCCGGGGCAACCAGCCCGCCGCGCGCGCAGCGCTGCGCTGGCCGCTCAACCCCCATGCCGAGGCCTACTACGGGCTGGCCGCCCTGCCGCTGGCGGTGCTGGTGTTCTGCGGCGCACTGCTGGCCGCCGTGCATTCGTCAGGCCACACCGCGCCGCTGCCCTACATCCCGCTGCTCAATCCCACCGACCTCACGCTGGCGCTGGCGCTGGGCAGCCTGGTGTTCTGGCGGCGCGTGCTGCTGTCTGCGGCGCCGGCCCCGGCGGGCACGGGCTGGGTCGCCGGGCGCCACGCACTGGCGGCCCTGGCCGTGCTGGCGTTCGTCGTGATCAACACCGTGTGGCTGCGCGTGGCGCACCACTTCTTTGGCGTGCCCTGGGATGCGGACGCGCTGTTCAACAGCTTTGTGGTGCAGACCGGCTACGCCATCCTGTGGACGCTGCTGGCGCTCTCCATGATGGTGCTGGCGCACCGCCGCGCGCAGCGGCCGCTGTGGCTGGTGGGCGCGGGCCTGCTGGGCGTGGTGGTGGTCAAGCTGCTGCTGATCGACCTGTCCAATGCCGGGGGCGCCGAACGCATCATCGCCTTCATTGCGGTGGGCGTGCTGATGCTGGTGGTGGGCTACTTCGCGCCGCTGCCGCCCAGGGCGGCGCCCCGCCCGGCCCCGGCCGCGCCGCCGGGGGTGCCCACAAAGCAGGAGATGCCGTCATGAACCCGCTCCCGCGCAACCTGTCCGTGGGGCTGGCGGCCGCCGCCCTGTTCCTGGCCGCCGGTGCCTCGCAGGCGGCGGCCGATGCCGGCAGCCCTGCCGCTTTTGCCATCCGCCTGCCCGTGGCACTGGCGGCCGACGCGCCGCTGCAGCGCGTGGCCCTGCCCGCCGAGGTGCTGGTGCGCCTGCAAAGCCCTGGCTACGCGGACCTGCGCCTCTTCAATGGCGCGGGCCAGCCCGTGCCCATGGCCCTGGCGGGGGTGGCGGCGGCCCGCGCGCCAGAGACCTCGGTGGTGCTGCGGGCGTATCCCATCCTGGGCCCGGCCGGCACGGCAGGGTCGGCGCCCCTCGAAGGCCTGTCGCTGCGCATCGAGGAGCGCCAGGGCCAGCGGGTGGTGCGCGTCAACACCCCCGGCACGGCCAACGCCCAGGCCAACCAGGTCGTGCGGGGCGCGCTGCTGGATGCGCGCAGCCTGCGGCAGCCCGCGGCCCGCATGGCCCTGGACGCCGACCTGCCCGCCGGCCAGCCGGTGACCTTCGAGGTGCAGGCCAGCAAGGACCTGAAGACCTGGCGCCCGCTGGCCGAGACGGTGCTCTACCGCGCCGATGCGGCCACCGCCGCCCCGGCGGCAGCGGGCCGCCTGGGCACCGAGCAGATCGACCTGCACCATGCGGAACTCCAGGGCCACTACCTGCGCGTGACCTGGGGCGACGCCGCCGTGAACCTGCGCGGCGCCACGCTGGTCACCTCGCAGGGCGCGGTGGCGCGCGAACGCGTCAGCGCCCGCCTGGCCGTGCCCCCGCTGGCCCACCCGCGGGAGCTGGTGCTGGCCCTGCCGTTTGCCACGCCGGTGGCCGCGCTCACCGTCACCCCGGCGGGCAGCAATGTGCTGATCCCCGTGCGCGTGCTGGGCCGCGAGCACCGCGAACAGCCCTGGTCGCCGCTGGCCAGTGCCGTGGTCTACAAGATGGCCATCGGGGGCCAGGAGCAGCGCAGCGGCCCCATCGAGCTGGGCGGCGCCTCGGTGCGCGAGATCAAGATCGAGGCCGACGCGAAAACGCCCGGTTTTGCCGCCGCGCCCGAAGTGGCGCTGCAGTTCGAGCCCGTGCAGCTGGTCTTCCTGGCCAGCGGGCCGGGGCCTTTCACCCTGGCGGCGGGGCTGCCGAGCCCGCCGGCCGCGGCCAGCGCCTATCTGCCCCTGGCGAGCCTGATTCCGGGCTACCAGCCCCCGCAGGAAAACAGCCTGCCCCTGGCGCAGGCGGATGTGGCGCGGGCCGACCTCCCCGGCGGCCTGCCGGCGGGCGGCGCGCTGGTGCCTGCTGCCGCCGCCAGCGACGGCATCTCCACCCGCAGCGCCGTGCTGTGGGGCGTGCTGCTGGCCGGCGTGGGCGCGCTGGCGCTCATGGCCTGGCTGCTGCTGCGGCAGACGCGGCGGGCGGACGCCCCGGTGCCTGCGGCGCCGGCCGATGCGTCCTGAAAACCTGTAGGCGCACCCCGCGCTGAGGTATTTGGCGCGGCGCGCCCACGGCCGCGGCAACCATCGCACAATGGGCCGGCATGCCGCCCCTTGCCGTCCCTCAAAAACCCGCGCAGCCCAGCGCCCCCGCTGCCCCAGACCCGCAGGCCCTGGCCCCGGGCGCCCCGCCGCAGGACGGCGCGGCCGCCGAGCGCGCTGCGCGCACGGCCGACCTGGCCCACCGCACGGAAGAATCCGTTGCCGCGGAGCTGGAACACGGTGCGGCGGCGCTGAACCAGGCCGCCTCGCTCTCGCCGCTGGCCCCCCTGTCGGTGCCCGTGTTCCGCATGCTCTGGCTCACCTGGGTGGCGGCCAACACCTGCATGTGGATGAACGACGTGGCGGCCGCCTGGCTCATGACCACGCTCACCACCTCGCCCATCCTCGTGGCGCTGGTGCAGTCGGCGTCCACGCTGCCCGTGTTCTTGCTGGGCCTGCCCAGCGGGGCCCTGGCCGACATCCTGGACCGGCGGCGCTACTTCATCGCCACGCAGTTCTGGGTGGCCGCCGTGGCGGTGGTGCTGGCCGTTGCCATTGCCGCGGGCGGCATGACCGCGCCGCTGCTGCTGGCGCTGACCTTTGCCAACGGCATCGGCCTGGCCATGCGCTGGCCGGTGTTCGCGGCCATCGTGCCCGAGCTGGTCAGCCGCCCGCAGCTGCCCGCGGCGCTGGCGCTCAACGGCGTGGCCATGAACGCCTCGCGCATCATGGGGCCGCTGCTGGCCGGGGCCATCATTGCCAGCGCGGGAAGCGCCTGGGTGTTCGTGCTCAACGCGGCGCTGTCGCTGCTGGCGGCGTTCACCATCATGCGCTGGAAGCGGGTGCACACGCCCAGCCCGCTGGGCCGCGAGCGCCTGGCCAGCGCCATGCGCGTGGGGGTGCAGTTCGTGCGCCAGTCGCCGCGCATGCGCGCCGTGCTGTGGCGCATCTCCATCTTCTTTCTGCACGCCACCGCGCTGCTGGCATTGCTGCCGCTGCTGGCCAAGGGGCTGGAGGGCGGCGGCGCGGGCACCTTCACGCTGCTGCTGGCCAGCATGGGCGCGGGCGCCATCACGGCCGCCATGTTCTTGCCCCGCCTGCGCCAGGCCATGGCGCGCGACGTGCTGGTGATCCGCGGCACGGCGCTGCAGGCCGCAGCCACGGGCGTGATGGCGGTGGCGCCCAACGTGTACGTGGCCGTGCCCGCCATGTTCGTGGGCGGCATGGCGTGGATCACCACGGCCAATTCGCTGTCGGTGTCGGCCCAGCTGGCCCTGCCCAACTGGGTGCGGGCGCGCGGCATGTCCATCTACCAGATGGCCATCATGGGCTCCACCGCCCTGGGGGCGGCCGTGTGGGGCCAGGTGGCCACCTGGAGCAACGTGCACGTGAGCCTGGGCATTGCCGCCGTCACCGGCGTGCTGGCCATGCTGCTGGTGCAGCGGCTGGTGGCCGACCGCAGCATGGAGGAAGACCTGAGCCCCTCGCGCGCCTTCAAGGCCCCCGTGGCCGACGCGCCGCCGGGCACGGGGCCGCTGGTGGTCACCATCGAGTACTTCATCGACCCCGCCCGCGCCACCGAATTCCGCGCGGTGATGCAGGAAAGCCGCCGCAGCCGCCTGCGCCAGGGTGCGCTGGACTGGCAGCTGCTGCACGACATCAGCCGCCCCGCGCGGTACGTGGAGCGCATCGAGGACGAGTCCTGGACCGAGCACCTGCGCCGCTTCGACCGCGTGACGGCTTCGGACGTGGCGCTGCGCGAGCGCAAGCTGGCCTTCCACGTGGGCGACGCGCCGCCGGTGGTCACGCGCTGGGCGGTGGAGTAGCGGCCAAGCGCCAGCCCTGAGAGCCATCCGTTTCAAGGTCTTTTCCCGGCAGCCTTCTTAAGCAAGCGAGCGGTAGAGAAGTGGGCGCGAGCGATGGCGCCGCCGACGTAGCCTTTGGCTTGAGCGACCTTGGGCTTGCGTTTGGAGGTGGCCAGTTGTTTGGGGCTCATGAGGCTGGCCAGGCGCAGCAGGCGTTCGAGCAGTCGCCCGACATCGCCGCCGGGGCGAGGCAGTTGCTCGGGTGGCAGCATTCGCAGCATCGTCCCGTAATCGGCCGCGATGTCCACCGCCAGATGGTAGGTGGATACGTCCAGTTCCGGATGGCTTTGGCGATGCGCATGTTCGATGAGTTGTTTGAGCACCGCCAGCACGTTGTACGCCAGCACCGCCACCGCAAATCCCAGCAGCGCCGCACGCGGGTGGCCCAGCGTCTTGATTTCGCTGTTCAGCACGGATTCCAGGCGGCCGAACAGACCTTCAATGCGCCAGCGCTTGCGGTACAGCTGCGCGATGGTGGCTGCGTCGACCTCGGGCGGCAGGTTGCTCCACAGCACGAGGGCCTGGTCGCCGGACTCGGTGGGCGTGTGCAGCGTGAGTTCGATGCGTCGCCACTGCCGCAGGGCTCCTTCGTGGGGTTCGGCCAGCTCGATAGCCTGCTCGCGCACCCCGCCCGTCTCGATGGCGGTGGCCTCGCTCCACGGCCCGCAGCCGCGGATGGCGCGCGTGCTCGCGCACGATGCAACCCGCACCGCGCTCGGCCAGCCCTTGCACGATGGCCCGGGTGCAGAAGTGCCGGTCGCCGATCCACACCTGCTGAGCCTGCGCCTGCTCAATCAGCGCCGCCGCGCCCGTGCGCTCGCTCTCGTGGGCGTCCTCGCAGGCCACGATGTCGCACACCAGCGCGCTGTCCGGGTCGTACACCACCAGCGTGTGGCCTGGCAGCGCCGCGCCCCGTAGTCCGCGCAAGGGGCCCAGCCGCTTCTCGCTGGCCGGCAGATGATTGCCGTCGAACACCCGCAACTGCCAGCCCGGCAGGCTTTGCCGCTCGGGCATGCCGCTCACCAACGGCGCCAGACGCCGGGCGCTGCCTTGCACCAGCGCCCGCAGCACGGCAGGCTCGGTGCGCTGGACCTCGGCATACAGTGCGGCCAGCGACACCGGCAGCTGCCGGGCCATCTTGCGCGCGGCCGCATGCAGCGAAGGCCGCAGTCCCAAGGTGACCAGCAGCATCAGCTCCACCACGCTGGAGAACAGCAGCTCCCGGGGGTACTGCCGTTGCCGGTGTGCCTGGAACACTTCGTCTATCCAGCTCGCTGGCAAGGCCTGTTCCAGTGCCAGGTGCGCCATCACCGCGCCCGGTGCCTGCTCCTCAAACCGCTCAATGATTTCCCGCCAGATTCTTTGCTCCCAGGTCCCACGATCCCCGTGAAATCAGAAGCTTAGATGATCAAACTCCAAAGACCTTGAAAGGGATGGCCCTGAGAGCCTGTCCGAAGCGCCTGCTCTAACATGGCGGCTCTTGACCCTTGCGTCCGCCACCGGCGACCCGCCGCACCGCCAGCCACCACCACCACCATGCCCCGCCTTTCCCGCAGCCTTCCCGCCATCGCGGCCCTCGCCGGCGCGTCCGTCCTTCACGCCGCGACTCCCGACCCGGCACTGCTGGGCTGCTGGCGCGCCGCCAAGATCGTGCTGCACTCCCCCGACGGCACGACCGCGGAGGACACCTCCGGGCGCTGCACGCTGCAGTTCAAGGAAGACCTGTTCGAGTCGGTCTGCAAGACGTCGTCCAACGGCGTGGCCACCACGACCTACCGGTACCGCGTGGTGCGCCCGCAGGTGTACGCCGCGACCATGGCGGGCAGCACGTTCAAGACGGAAATGGTCGGCACGACGCGCGAGTACGAATACCGGGTGCAGCGCGGCCGCCTGCGCACAGTGACCGTGCCGCCGCCCATGGTGTCGGCGGCGGCGGCCACCACCAGCCGCGTGGAGACCGACGCAGACAAGGTCGCGTGCCCCTGAACCACCGCCAGGTGGTTTGGATGCTATTAATTTAATAGCTGTTCGCGCTTTACCAGAAAGCGCCAGAGGCCATTTTCATCAAGATATGGCACGCAGGGCCGCGGACAGCGCGGACAGCCCTCCGGCCCCGGGCCTCACTTGGGCCACAGCGCCCACAGCCGCAGGTTCTGCTTGAGCCGGCCCGCCGTGTCGCCCGCCTCCGGGCCCCAGCCGGTGAAGAAGTCCGCCCGCACGGCGCCCAGGATGGCGCTGCCCGTGTCCTGCGCCATCACCAGGCGGTTGAGCTGCACCAGCGGCCCGCTGGAGGCCAGCCAGACCGGCGTGCCGTAGGGAATGCTCTGGCGGTCCACGGCGATGGAGCGTCCGGGCGTGAGCGGCACGCCCTGGGCGCCGCGGGGGCCGAACTCTGCGTCGAGGGGCGTGAGGGCCTCTTCCCTGAAGAACACGTAGCGCGGGTTGGTCCACATCAGCTCGTTGGTGCGCTGCGGGTTGGCCGCCAGCCAGGCGCGGATGCCGGGCCAGGTGGCGTCGCGGGTGTAGCCCTGGTCCAGCAGCCAGCGGCCCACGCTCTGGTAGGGGTGGTCGTTGGTGCCCGCGTAGGCCACGCGCACCAGCGTGGTCGTGCCGTCGGGCTCGGCAATGCGCAGCCGCCCCGAACCCTGGATGTGCAGCACCATGGCTTCCACCGGGTCGCGCAGCCAGGCAATCGCACGGCCCGCCAGGGCGGCCTGGGCTTCGGGCAACGTTTCGATCTGCTGGCGCGTGTACCAGGGCTTGCGGGCGCCCAGGGTGGCGGGCGGGCGGTACACCGGCACGGTGTAGCCGTTGCCAGGCTGGCGGGCAGCGTCCAGCAGGGGCTCGTAGTAGGCGGTGAGCAGGCCCTCCGGGTTGCCGTCGCCGGACTCGATGCGGTAGGGCTGCAGCCGCGCCACCAGCCAGGCGCGTTGCTCCTCGGGGGTGGCAATGCTCAGCTGCCGCACCTCGCCGCACAGCGCGGCAAAGGGCGCGACGGGGCGCTCGCAGCTCTTGATCCAGGCGTTCCAGGCCTCGTGCAGCGCGTCGTCGGCAAAGCCGGGCAGCTCGGCCCAGCGCACGGGCACCCAGCGGCTTTTGGCCTGCGCCATGGGCGCCGGCAGCGGGCCGGTGTCGCCGGGCACGGGGGTGCTCGCGGGCGGGGGCCGCACCCCGATGGCCCCTGGGCGTGAGGGGGCGGGAGCCGGCGGGGTGGAGCACGCCGCCAGCGTTCCTACAATCAGCGCCGTCCAAACCGCGCGCAGGAGTGTCAATTTCATGGGGCTGATTTTGCTTGAAGCACTGCTGGCGCTGGTGCTGCTGGTGGCCATTGTCTGGTGGACCATGTTCTCGGGGCGCAAGGGCGGCGAGCCGCCCGCCCAGGACGGCGAAGACCGCCCCCCGCCGCCCGGCCCCTGAGCGAGCGGGGGCATTGAGCGGGTAGACGCAGGCCCCGCGGGTCCGCCCCTTGGGGCCGAACACGGCCGTGCGGCGCCGTCCTACACTGCTTGGGCGGCGGCACTGATGGCGCGCCGGCGCCGGCGTGTTCACCATGGCGGGCAGGCGGGCTACCGCGCTCTGCTTTTTTGCCGGCGGTCCCCGCGTTTCCAAGGAGCACACCCATGCACAACGATCCCCTGCGCAACCTCCCCCATCCGCCCAAACACCTTCTCTTCGGCGCCGTGGCCGTCCTGGCGCTGGCCACCGGATGCGCCAACATGGACGACACCCAGCGGCGCACCGCCACCGGGGCCGGCGTGGGCGCGCTGGCGGGCGCGGTGATCGGCTCGGCCACGGGCGGCAGCGCGGGCACGGGCGCCGTGGTGGGCGCGGGCGTGGGCGCCCTGGGCACCTACATCTGGTCGCAGAACATGGAGCGCCAGAAGCGCGACATGGAGCGCGCAACCCAGGGCACGGGCGTGGCCGTGACGCAGACGGCGGACAACCAGCTCATGCTCAACATCCCCAGCGACATTTCGTTCGCCGTCGGCCGCTCGGACATCCAGCCCAACTTTGCGCCCGTGCTGGACCAATTTGCCGCCAGCCTGCGCCAGAACCCCTACGCCGAGGTGCGCATCGTGGGCCACACCGACAGCACAGGCAGCGACGCCATCAACAACCCGCTGTCGGTGGACCGCGCCGCCAGCACCCGCAGCTACCTGGCCGCGCGCGGCGTGGACAGCCGCCGCATCGCCATCGACGGCGTGGGCTCGCGCTACCCGATCGCCAGCAACGACACCCCGGACGGCCGCGCCCGCAACCGCCGCGTCGAGATCTTTGTGGGCGAACGCCCGCGGGGCTGACCCCGGGGCCGAACATCGGCCCTGGCAGCCTGAACCCGGCGCTCAGCTGCCCGCGCGCAGCAGGTTGGCCAGCTCCACGGCGGACTTGACCTGCATCTTGTCGAACACGCGCGAGCGGTGCACTTCCACCGTGCGCACGCTGATGTCCAGCTGATCGGCGATCAGCTTGTTGGGCAGGCCGGCCACCACCAGGTCCATCACGTCGCGCTCGCGCTCCGTGAGTTCGCCCAGGCGCACCTGGACATCGCTGCGTTCGCGCAGCTGGGCCAGGCGCTCGGCGGATTGCGCCAGGGCCTGCTCCACCCGGTCCACCAGCGCGTTGTCGGAAAAGGGCTTTTCGCAGAAGTCGAAGGCACCGCGCTTGACCGTGTCCACGGCCGTGGGCACGTCGGCGTGGCCGGTGAGAAAGATCACGGGCATGGTGGCCAGGTCGCCGCGCACGGCCAGCAGGTCGAACAGCGCCAGCCCGCTCATGCCCGGCATGCGCACGTCCAGCAGCAGGCAGCACGGCTGGCGTTGCGGCGGGCGGGCCTGCAGCATGGCGTCGAAGGCCTCGGCGCTTTCAAACGACTCACTGGGCAACCGGCGCGAGCGCAGCAGCCAGGCCAGCGCCTCGCGCACGCTGGCGTCGTCGTCCACGATGTACACGGTGGCGTTGGTGATGGGCTCCATGGCAGGTGCTGTCGGTGCGTTGGGGGTCGATGGGATCGATGGTGTGGCGCGGCCGGCGCGCGGGGTCCGGAAGCAGCGGGGGCGGCTTGCGCCGCCTACGGCCTCTCCTCCCCTGCGCCGGGCAGCGTGAAGGTGAATACCGTACCACGCGGCTCGTGGGGGGCAAAGCCGAGGTAGCCGCCGTGCTGCTCGATGACCGTGCGGCACATGCTCAGCCCCAGGCCCATGCCCTCGCGGCGGGTGGTGAAGAACGGTGTGAACAGCCGCTCGGCCACCTCGGGCGGAATGCCGGTGCCCACGTCCGTCACCGAGAACTCCACCCATGCCGAGTGCTGGTTGGACGCGGCGTGCCGCACCCGCAGGGTCAGCACCCGCGCCGGCAGGGCCGGGTCGTCCATGGCCTGCATGGCGTTGCGCGCCAGGTTCAGCAGCACCTGCTCGACCATCGTGCGGTCGCACCACACGGGCGGAAGCCCGGGCTCCACCTGGGTGTGCACCCGCACGCCCAGCTTGCGCGCCTGCAGGATCACCAGCGGCAGGATGGCATCGAGCAGCTGCTGGGCGGGCACGGACTCGCGGGCCTGGTCGCGGCGGCGCACGAAGTCGTGCACGCTCTTGATCACCTTGCCGGCGCGCTCGGCCTGGCGGGCAATGTGCTGCAGGGCCATGCGCAGGTCCCGCAGCTGCTCGGCCTGGGCGGGGCTGGCGGGGCCGGCGGGCTCCGCCGGCGGGGCCTCCAGCAGGTTGATGGAGCCTGTGGCATAGCTGGAGATGGCGGCCAGCGGCTGGTTGAGCTCGTGGCTCAGCAGCGAGGCCATCTCCCCCACCGTGGCCAGGCGGGCGGTGGCCTGCAGGCGCTCCTGCGAGGCCCGCGAAAGCTCTTCCACGCGCCGCTGTTCGCTGATGTCGAGGAACGCGCTCATCCAGCCCGTGTGCTGGCCCTGGGCGTTGATGAGCGGCGCTTCGATGATGAGCACGGGAAAGCGCGTGCCGTCCTTGCGCATGAACTCCGACTCGAAGCCCTCGCGCGGCGGGATGGTGCCCGCGAACCGGATCGCCTGCCGCTGCCGGTATTCCTCCACCCGCTCGGGGGGCCAGTAGGGCGCGTTGGCACTCTGGCCCAGCAGTTCCTGGGCGCTGAACCCCACCATGGCGCAGAACGCCGGGTTGACGTAGGTGATGCGCCCCTGCAGGTCGCGCGCGCGCAGGCCGGTGACCAGCGAATCCTCCATCGCCTTGCGGAAGGCCAGCGCGTCGGCCAGGTCGCGCTCGGCGCGCAGGCGCCGGCGGTTGTCGCGCACCAGCACCACCATCACCGTGACCAGGGCAATCGACATGGCCGTCACCAGCGCCGTGAGCACGTTGGGGAAGAGGCTGGGCGCGGTGTGCCAGCTGTCCATGCGCAGCACCAGCGTGGTCCCGGGAAGGTCCAGCAAATGCTGCGCCGTGAACATGCGCGAGCCCCGCCGGGCCGCGCCCAGCGCCGCGAGGCGGGTGCCGTCCGGCTCGGTGAAGGAGGCTTCCTGGCGGCGCGTGAGGTTGTGGGCCACCAGGTTGATCAGCACGTCGTGCAAGGAGTACGTGGCCACCAGGAACCCGGTGGTGCGCCCCCCCGCGGTGAGCGGCAGGCACAGCTCCATCATTTCAGAGCCCAGGCCGTCGCCGTGCGGCTGGAAATAGCTGCTGGAATAGGCCGGGCTGCTCAGGCGGCGCGCCGTGGCGCAGGCGATGGCCGCGTCCGACTGGGAGCCTTCGCGCAGCCGCACCTCCCAGGCCACCGGGCGGTAGGGCGACTGGGCATGGGTGCGCACCCGCAGGTCGGCGTCCCGCCACTCGATGCGCACCAGCTCGCGGCGGTTGCGCAGCAGTTCGGCGGCGTCCACCTCCCAGGCGAGCTGGCCGGGGTCGCCGGCGTGCAGGGCCTGCAGGCTTTGCAGGTTGCGGGTCAACGCCGCCCGGATGTCGGACGCCGCGTCGGCGGTGTCCCGCTCCAGGCGGGACTGCACCTGGCTCGCCTCGTAGCGTCCGGCCAGCCAGACCAGGGTGCTCAGCATGGCAACCACCAGCACCACCAGCGCGGTCCACAGCGACCAGCGCCGCCATGCGCCGCGCCAGCGCCGGGCCAGGGCGCTCAGGTGGGGCTTCATGTGGCGCACGGCGCTTCTTTCCTGCTTTTTGCTCACAGCACGCGGTGCGACAGCGCCGGCAGCTGCAGGCGCACATCCCGCAGGCGTTCGGGGTCCAGCACCCCCTGCACCACGCCGGCGCCCTGCGGGCGCTGCGCCAGCACGCTGCCCCAGGGGTCCACCAGCATGCTGTGGCCCCAGGTGCGGCGCCCGTTCTCGTGGGTGCCGCCCTGCGCGGGCGCCAGCACGTAGGCCAGGTTCTCCACGGCCCGGGCGCGCAGCAGCACTTCCCAATGCGCCTGGCCGGTGGTGTGGGTGAAGGCGCTGGGCACCAGCAGCAGCTCCGCACCCGCGGCGGCGTGCGCACGGTACAGCTCGGGAAAGCGCAGGTCGTAGCACACCGACAGCCCCACGCGCCAGCGGTGTCCGCCGCGCGAAGGCAGGTCGAATTGCACGGGCGTGGCGCCCGCCTCGATCACCCGGCCTTCATGAAACCGCTCGCGGCCGTTGTCAAAGTAGAAGAGGTGGATCTTGTCGTAGCGCGCCACGCATTCGCCGCGCGGATCGAACACCAGCGTGGTGTTGCGCACGCGCTCGGGGGTGCTGGCCTGCAGGGGCAGGGTGCCGCCGACGATCCACAACTGCAGTTCGCGGGCGGCGCGCGCCAGGAACTGCTGGATGCGCCCCTCGCCCGGGGTCTCGCGCAGGGCGAGCTTGTCGGTGTCCTGGTGGCCCATCACGCAGAAGTATTCCGGCAACACGGCCAGCTCGGCCCCGCCGCGGGCGGCTTCTTCCAGCAGGGCGCGCGCATCGCGCAGGTTGTCCTCCAGCCGGGTGCACGACACCATCTGGATCGCGGCGACATTCATCATCATGGGGTGGCTCCGGAAGCAGGCGGGCTGACGGTGCCCGGGCGCGGCACGGGGGTCTCGGCCGCACGGTTGCGGCGCGGCACGCGCACCACGCGCGGATCGGCCCAGGTGCCGTCGATGCGGAACTCCTGGGTGGCCGCCTCGATGAGGGGGCCGCGCAGGAACACCTGGGCCAGGAAGCTGCCCAGGCCGATGACCGGGTTGATGGCGGTGGCCACCAGCGAGGCGGTCATGGCGTTGATCTCCGGCACCACGACCACGCGCAGGTCCTGCGTCTCGTGGTCGATGTCGGCGCTGCCCTCCATCAGCACGGCGGCATTGACGCCCTTCATCTGCAGGTTGTTGGTGGTGGCCACGCCCTGTTCGATGCGCACGTCGCCGCGCACGAAGTCGAACGCGAAGCCTTCGCTGAAGACATCGCGGAAATCCAGCGTGAGGCGGCGCGGCAGCGACTGCAGGCTGAGCACCCCCAGCAGCTTGGCCAGCCCCGGGTCGGCCTTGAGGAACTGGCCGGACTCCACGTTGAGGTTGACCTGGCCGGTCATCGTGCGGTAGTCGGGGCTGAACGGCGCGCCGATCCAGGCCACCTGCCCTTCCATGCGGCCCTTGCCGCGGCGCACCACGTTGGGCATGCCCAGGCGGCCCAGGAGTTCGCCCGAGTCGCGGATCTCCAGCTTGAAGCCCAGCACCGTGCGCCGCTGCGCGGGGCGCGCCGCCGCAGCGCTGGGCGCCTGCAGAACGGCCCAGTTGCCGCTGGCCGTGAAGCTGGCTTCGGGGACGAGGATGTTGAACTTGCTCAGGCGCCATTCGCGCTGGGCGCTGTCGCCCCCGCGGTTCTGCGCTTCGATCTCCACGCGCCCCAGGCGCTTGCCGCGCAACTCGAAGTCGTCCACCACGATGTCCAGCGCCGGCAGCGCGCCCGGCTGCTCGTCCAGCAGGGCCTCCACCTGGTTCACATCGCTTTGCGGCATGTTCACCCGCGACAGGCGCGCAAACAGGCGTCCGCTGGGGTTGTCGGCCCCGCCCGGCTGGCGGTATTCCACATAGCCGTTGAGCTCGGTGGCGTCCAGGTTGGCGCGCCAGGTCGTGCCCTCGCGCAGCGCGCCCGCCACGACGTTGTGCAGGGTGCGGCCCTGCAGGGTGAGCTCCCGCGCGCGCAAGGCCAGCGTGGTGGGCAGGTAGTCCAGCGCGGTACCGGCGGGGCCCTGCGCCGCAGGGCGTGCGGCCGCCGGGCTGCTGGTGGCCTGGGTGAGAACGTCTTCCCAGGCATCCACGTCCAGCCGGCCCTGCTGGATATTGGCTGCCACGCCCTGGGGCGGCATCGGGGCGGCTTCGCCGGGCGCCAGGCCGACGCCGATCGCCCCCCGGAGCACGCGGGCCTGGGTGGGTCCCACCTCGCGCACATACGTGGCCGACCCCAGCGCGCCCAGATCCAGCGTGATCTGGTCGCGCAGGGGCGGGGACTCGGCCGTGGCGGCCGTCTGCTGCGTCAGCCCCGCCAGCGACTCGCGTGCGACCTGGGTTTCAAACCGCAGCGGCAGGCTGGCCTCGGCCGCCTTGCCCAGCGGAGCGGGCAGAGCCAGGGCCAGCCCCTGCAGTTGCGTGGTGACCTGGATCTCGGGCTGGCCGCGGCGGAAGGTGAGCGCCATGGCGTACGGCGTGCTGCCGGTGGCGCGGCGCGCCAGCTGCGAGAGCACGCCCAGCTGCGGGGCCTGCTGCAACCCTTCGGCCGTGGCCGTGCCCTGCGCCCGCAGCTGCACGGCCGACTCGGTGGCGGGGGCGTTGGGCGGCAGCGCGCGCATGCCGCCTTCCAGCCGCACTGTGCCGCCCAGGGCCTGGGCCTGCACCGACTGCAGGGAAAAGCCGGCTTCGGTGAAGTTCACCGTTCCGCGCACGCGGCTGAGCACCGGGGCTTCCGGCGTGATGCGCAGCTCGTTCCCGGCCAGGGCCACGCTGCCCTGGACCTTGGACTTGTGGATCTCGCTGATGGGCAGGGTCAGCCGCAGCTGGAAGTCCGCGGGCCCCGCGCCGGTGGCCTGTTCCAGCGCGTTGCCGGTCATCCGCCCCAGGGGGGACGTGTTCATCAGGGCCAGCAGCTCGGGCAGCGGGCCGCGCGCGTCGGCGCTGACGCTGACCACCGTGTGGGCCAGATCGGGAATCTTGGCGTCCACCTTGGATAGCCGCAAGCCGGGGCGCCCCGCAAAGCCCCCGCTGGCGCCGCGCACCTGCATCGAGGACCGGTCAAAGATCAGCTCGCCCGACAGCCCCGTCAGCGCCGGCCAGGGCAGGGTGCCGGGCGGCTGCAGAGCCGTGGGCACGTAGGCGTAGGTCACGTCCTTGACCCGCGCGGCGATGCGGAATTCGCCCTGCTTGGGGTCGTCGAAGGGCAGGTGGTGCAGGTCGCCCTTGACCCGGAACTGCACGTTGCTGGCCGAGCCGGCCACCACCGCGTCGCGCACGTAGTGCCGCGACTCCGTGGGGATGGACAGCGGCAGGTAGCGGTGGACGCGGGTGCCGTCGGCGCGGTGCAGCGTGCCGCTCAGGTCCAGCACGCCCGGGAAGCGCGAACGGTGGGCCACCTTGGCGGCATCGCTGGTGTGCCAGGTGGCCCGCACCTCGCCCTGGGCGTCGGCGTTGGCGAACTGCACGTCGTTGGCCTGGACGGCAATGCGGTCGCCGTCGATCTGCCAGCGCACGTCGGCGCTGAGCTGGTCCAGGGACAGCACCGGTTCTTCGAATACGCCGGGCAGCACCAGGGCCCCGGAGGCCATCGACAGCGCCGCCTTGCCGCCCGCCTGCGTCATGTCCACATCCACCGTGGCGCCGCGCAGGCCCGGCTGCGTGAGCGTGCGGCCCGGGGCATCGCCCGCCAGCGCCAGGCCGCGGATGCGGCCGCGCAGCTGGTACTGCTGCAGCGCGTCAAGCGGGCCTTTCCAGGTGGCCTGGATCTCGTCGACCAGGCCTTCGGGCGCATAGGTGCGCAGCGCGCCATGGGCGGTGGGGTCCAGCGGAAGGCGGCTGGCCACCTGGGCCAGCGCCGCCAGGTCCAGCCGGTCGGCCCGGAACTCTCCCTGGGCGGGCGTCTTGCCGGCGGCCGCGGTGTACACCAGCCGGACGTTGCCCCCCGGCCAGCGCAGGCCGTCGTCGGTCTGGAACTGCAGGGCCTGCGTCGAGAATTCAAAGCCGCCATTGAGCTTGCGCCCGCCCAGCCGGCCCTGGATGGTGGGCAGCACCAGGGCTTGCAGTTCCGGCCCCAGGGTGGCGTTGACGTCGGCCAGGGCCAGATCGGCCGTGCCGCCCACCACCTGGCCGCGCTGCACGTCGGCCCAGGCGCGCAGCGCGCCCCGCCCCTGGGCCACCTGCACCCCCAGGTCGGCGTGGTGGCGCAGCTGCGAGACGTCCACACGCTTGAAGTGGGCAAACACCTGCCCGCTCCAGTGCTTCCAGTTGCCATCGCGCGCGCGCAGCAGGGGCGCACGGAACAGGCCGACCACGGTGAACCGGTCGCCCCAGGCCGGGGGCGGCGTGGCATCCAGCCGCAGGTGGTGGTGCCAGTTGCCGTTGCGCAGCAGCAGGTCCACCTTCTGCAGGGCCAGCTCGGGCGCGCCCCGCTGCTCGTCGGTCCAGCGCACCGTGCCGCCCCGGATGAAGACCTCGCCTTGCGAGAACAGCCAGTCGGCGGCGGCACTGTCCTCGCCCGGCTGCGCGGACAGCGCAATGCCCGCCATCTCGATGCGGCCATCGGGGGTGCGGCGCACGTCCAGCTCCGGCTCCTCGATATAGAGCTGCTCGAAACCGCCCTTGAGCAGCGAGCGCGGCGACAGCGCCACCACCACGCGCGGCAGGTGCAGCGCCGCCCGGCCGGCGGCGTCCAGCAGCGCCACGTCGGAGAGCTCGATGGACGGGATCAGCCCCTCGGTGTGGGCGGCAATGGCGCCAATGCGCACGGGAATCCCCAGGGCCCGTGCGGCCTGGGCCTCCAGCTGCGGGCGGAAGTCACCGATTCGCGGCACAATCCAGCCGTGCAAGACCCCCCAGGCGATGGTCAGCAGCAGCCAGAAGGCCAGCAGCAAGCCCAGTGACCACCGCGCAAGACCTGCCACGAATTTCAGCAGGCGAGTGGGGTGCGTGGTGGGAACGATCATGGTGGGATTGAATGTGGCAGGAATTATGACCCGCGGCCCCGGCGCGGGTTCACACCCAAGCGGGGTTCTCGGACCCTGTCCAATGTCTTTTGCGGCACCGAGATTCGAGAGCCATGTCCTCCTCACGCCCTGACTCTCCCTGCAACCCTTCCGTGCCGTTTGTCGCGGGCGCCGCGCATTCGCGCTTTTACCAACGCCTGCACCGGCGCTACGCGGACGACCTGCCGCTGCTGCCCGCGGGCGCGCCGGTCTGGGCCACGATGGACACCGCGTACGAGGCCCTGCGCGCCCGCGGGTGCGACACGGGCACGGCGCTGCGCATCCTGCGGCAGCTGGTCATGGAGCGCCTCATCCAGCTCGACTGCGAGGCCCGGGCCCCGCTGGCCGACATCACGCGCGCGGTGACCGAGCTGGCGGAACTGGCGCTGGACAAGGCCTGCCAGCAGGCCCGCCAGGAACTCGACGAGCGCCACGGTGCGCCGCGCGGGCCCGAGGGCCAGCCAGTGCAGCTGTGGATCATCGGCATGGGCAAGCTGGGCGCGCGCGAGCTCAACGTCTCCAGCGACATCGACCTCATCTACGTGTACGAGCACGACGGCGAGACCGCCGGCACCCCCGAGGGGCGCGGGCGCATCTCCAACCACGAGTACTTTGCCCGCGCGGTCAAGGCCATCTACAGCCTGGTGGGGGACACCACCGAGCACGGGTTCGTGTTCCGCGTGGACCTGGCGCTGCGCCCCAACGGCAACTCCGGCCCGTCCGCGGTCTCGCTGTCGGCGCTGGAGGAGTACCTGCAGCTGCACGGCCGTGAGTGGGAACGCTTTGCCTGGCTCAAGAGCCGCGTGGTGGCGCCGCGCGACTGCGTGGGCCGCCCCGAGGTGCAGGCGCTGCGCGGCGTGGTGCTGCCGTTCGTGTTCCGCCGCTACCTGGACTACAGTGTGTTCGAGGCCTTGCGCTCCCTGCACCGGCAGATCCGCGACCACGCGGCCCGGCGCAGCGCCGGCCACCCCGAGCGCGCCAACGACGTGAAGCTCTCGCGCGGCGGGATCCGCGAGATCGAGTTCACCGTGCAGCTGCTGCAGGTGGTGCGCGGCGGCCAGTTCCCCGAGCTGCGCCGCCGGCCCACGCTGGACGCGCTGCCCCGCCTGGCCCAGGCCGGCCTGATGCCGCAGGAAACCGCCGAAGCCCTGGCCCGCGCCTATGTGTTCCTGCGGCAGGTGGAGCACCGCATCCAGTACCTGGACGACCAGCAGACCCATGTGCTGCCCACGCGGGACGACGACCTGGCGTGGATCGCCCACACCCTGGGCCACGCCAATTGCTGCACCTTCCTGCACGAACTGGACGCGCACCGCGAACTCGTGGCCCAGGAGTTCGACAAGCTGCTGGGCGGCGCCGGCAAGAAGCAATGCAATGGCAACGGCTGCGGCGGTCCGCGCGCCGCCGCGCCCCCGCCGCCGCCCGAGCTGGATGCGCTGCTGGAACAGCTGCCACCGGGGTTCCGCGAGCGCGTGGCCGAGTGGCGCGAACACCCCCGCGTGGCCGGGCTGCGCGACGAGGCGCGGGCGCGCCTGTTCCGGCTGGTGCTGCGCACCGCCCAGTGGCTCAAGGAGGGCCGCGTCACCCCGGAGGCCGCGCTGCGCCTGGCCAACTGGCTGGAGCCGCTGCTGCGCCGCGAGAGCTACCTGGCCCTGCTGCTGGAGCGCCCCTCCGTGCATGAACAGCTGCTGCACCTGCTGGGCGCCGCCAAATGGCCGGCCCGCTACCTGTTGCAGCACCCGGGCGTGATCGACGAGCTGGTGGGCGATTCGCTGCTGGCAGAGCGCTTTGTGGTGGCCGACTTCGAGCGCGAGCTGGCCGTGCGCCTGGCCTCGCTCCAGTCCACGGGCGAAGACGACGACGAAACCCTGCTCAACCTGCTGCGCCGCGCCCAGCATGCGGAGACCTTCCGCACGCTGGCCCGCGACGTGGAACGGCGCATCACCGTCGAGCAGGTGGCCGACGACCTCTCGGCCCTGGCCGACAGCGTGCTGCGCGTGACCGCGCAGTGGTGCTGGAACCGCCTGCGCAACCGCCACCGGGAGAGCCCCCAGTTCGCCATCATTGGCTATGGCAAGCTGGGCGGCAAGGAGCTGGGCTACGGCAGCGACCTGGACATCGTGTTCGTGTTCGACGACGACGACGAACGCGCCCCCGAGGTCTATGCCGCCTTTGTGCGCAAGCTCATCAACTGGCTCACGGTGAAGACGGGCGAGGGCGACCTGTACGAGATCGACACGGCGCTGCGGCCCAACGGCAGCTCGGGCCTCCTGGTCACCAGCTTTGAAGCCTATGCCAACTACCAGCAGCGCCGGGGCAGCAACACCGCCTGGACCTGGGAGCACCAGGCCATGACGCGCGCGCGCTTCGTGATGGGCAGCGAGGCATTGCAGGCGCGGTTCGACGCCGTGCGCGAGGCGGTCATCACCTCCGAGCGCGACCCGGCCGCACTGCGCGAGGAAATCGTGGCCATGCGCGAGCGCGTGCGCTCGGCCCATCCCACGCGGGACGGGCAGTTCGACGTGAAGCACAGCCCCGGCGGCATGGTGGATGCCGAGTTCGCCGTGCAGTACCTGGTGCTCTCGCAGTCTGCGGCCCACCCCGAACTGCGGGGCAACGTGGGCAACATAGCGCTGCTGCAGCGGGCCGAGCAGGTCGGGCTGCTGCCGCCGGGCGTGGGCATGGCGGCCGCGGATGCCTACCGCGAACTGCGGCGGGTGCAGCACGTGGCCCGGCTGGACGAGGCGCCCACGCAGGTCACGCCGCCGGCCCTGCAAGCCGAGCGGGACGCGGTGCTGGCCCTGTGGAACGCCGTTTTTTCGTGAAACAGTTCACGTTTGGTTGCACTTTTCCACCCGTTTCCCTGGCGCCTGCCAGGCTAATTCAAACAGCTGTTTGAATTCTGGTGTGTAATGCGGGGCCATGAGTTTTGGCGCCCATTTCATTCCCGCAGCCCAGCGCACCGCCCGCAGCGACGGCGAGGACACGCGGCTGCGCCTGCTGCGCGCGGCCCTGCAGCTGTTTTCCGAGCGCGGCTTTGCGCAGACCTCGGTGCGCGCCATTGCCGAGGCGGCCGGCACCAACGTGGCGGCCATCGCCTACCACTTTGGCGACAAGGCCCGGCTGTACACCGCCACGTTCTACGAGCCCTTCGGCAGCGGCAGCGACCTCATTCCCGTGTTTGCCGACCCGGTGCTCTCGCTCCCCGAAGCACTGCACCGCTATTTCACCGGCTTTCTGGAGCCCCTCAAGCACGACGACCTGGTGACCCAGTCGCTGCGCCTGCACGTGCGCGAGCTGTTGGACCCCACCCATGTCTGGCCCGAACTGATCGAGCGCGAGTGCCGGGCACCGCACCTGGCGCTGGTCCAGGTGCTGTGCCGCCACATGGGCGTGGCCGAGGCCGATGACGACATCCACCGGCTCGCCTTCTCGCTGGCGGGCCTGGTCATGCAGTTGTGGACGCAGCGCGACCCGCTGCAGGCCATCACGCCGCAACTGGCCGGCTCGGACGCGGTGGACGCCTGGGTGGAGCGCCTCACGGGCTACGCGCTCAGCATGGTGCAGGGCGAGATGGCCCGGCGCCAGGCCGCAGCACCCCAGCAGCCGCCTGCCCGCCCCGCGCGCGGCAGCGCCAAGCCTTCCCACAAGGAATCCAACGCATGAATTTCTGGTTCAAGAGCCCGCGACTTCTCTGGGCTGCCGGCCTGCCCCTGGCGCTCGGCGCCTGCGCCGTCACCGCGCCCCCCGCCCAGGTGGAGGCGCCAGCGCCCGCGGCATGGCAGGCGCCCTTCCCCCACCAGGGCTCGCTCGGCGAGCTGGCGCGCTGGTGGACGCAGCTGGACGACCCGCTGCTGGTGGACCTGATCGACGCCGCGCAGGCCGTCAGCCCCAGCGTGGCGCAGGCGCAGTCGCGCCTCGCGCAGGCCCGAGCCACGCAGGTGGCCAGCCGCGCCGCCCTGCTGCCGTCGCTGGACGGGCAGGCCAGCGCGAGCCGGGGCTTCAACGAACAGCTGGCGCGCATTGCCACCACCGGCCAGGTGGGGCTGCAGGCCAGCTGGGAAATCGACCTGTTCGGCGCCAACCGCGCCGCCAAGGCCGCCGCCGACGAGCGCCTGGCCGGCGCCCAGGCGCTGTGGCACGAGGCCCGCGTGAGCGTGGCGGCAGAGGTGGCGCAGCAGCTCAGCAGCCTGCGCACCTGCCTGGCGCAGCTGGGCGTGGCCGAGCGGGATGCGCAGTCGCGCAGCGAGACCTTTCGCCTGACCGGCCTGAGCGAACGCGCCGGCTTCACCGCGCCCGCCACCGCGGCGCTGGCCCGGGCCAGTGCGGCGGAGGCAGACAACCGCGTGGCCCAGCAGCGCATGCAGTGCGATGTGGACACCAAGACCCTGGTGGCGCTCACGGCCTGGGACGAGGCCGCGCTGCGCGCCCGCCTGGCCGCGCCCGTGCCGGCGGCGCCGGACACCCTTTTTGCCATCGAGACGCTGCCGGCGCAGGTGCTGGCGCAGCGCCCCGACGTGTACAACGCAGAGCGCGAAGTGGCCGCCGCCAGCGCCGATGTGGGCAGCGCGCAGGCCCAGCGCTACCCGCGGCTTTCGCTCAGCGGCTCCGTGGGCGCGGGCTGGGTGCGCACCGGCGGAACCACCACCGACCTGACCACCTGGAGCATCGGCCCGCTGGCGCTGAGCGTGCCGCTGTTCGACGCAGGCCGGCGCGGCGCGCAGGTGGATGCGGCGCAGGCCCGCTACGACGAGGCCGTGGCGCTGTACCGCGCCAAGGTGCGCCAGGCCGTGAGCGAGGTGGAGCAGGCCCTGGTGCGGCTGCAGAGCACGGCCGAGCGCAGCACCAGCGCGCGCACGGCCGCCGAGGGCTACCGCGCATCCTTCGCCGCCACCGAGGCGCGCTGGCGCGGCGGCCTGGCCAGCCTGGTGGAGCTGGAAGACGCGCGCCGCGCCGCGCTGGCGGCCGAGAACACCCTGGTCGCGCTGCAGCACGAGCGCCAGCTGGCCTGGGTCGCGCTGTACCGGGCAGCGGGCGGGGGATGGAAAGGATGAGGCACCACCCGAAGTCGCCGTGGGGCGCCCCTCGCTGGACCGCCCTCGATCTCGTCAAGGCCTGTCTTTTTGGCGCGCCGACATCCTCCAACCTGAACCAGCCGTTCGGGCTGAGCCTGTCGAAGCCTTGCGCGGCGCTTCGACAAGCTCAGCGTGAACGGCTCCGGAGGGTTGATGCCACATCCACCCAGGCACACCAACAGCGCGCGTTCCACAACACAGCAGTCAGCTGATACGAAATCAAAGGACGGATGCCCATGCAACACTCCTCTTTCTCCTTCAAGTTCTCTCCCGCCGCCTTCGCCGTGATCGCGGTCTGCGTGCTGGCCACGGGCGGTGCGCTGCTGTACGCCGGCGCATCGCGTGCGGCCGATGAGCCCAAGGCGGCGGCCCAGCCCCGGCCGGCGCTCGCGGTGACGACCACCGTGCCGCAGGCCAGCCAGGTGCCCGTGCGCCTGGCCGCCAACGGCAGCATCGCGGCCTGGCAGGAGGCCATCATCGGCTCCGAGAGCAACGGCCTGCGCCTCGCGGAGGTGCGGGTGAACGTGGGCGACGTGGTCAAGGCCGGCCAGGTGCTGGCCACTTTTGCCGCCGACACCGTGCAGGCCGAGGTGGCCCAGGGGCGGGCGAGCCTGCTGGAGGCCCAGGCCAGCGCGGCCGAGGCGGCGGCCAACGCCGAGCGGGCCCGGTCGCTGCAGGCCACGGGCGCATTGAGCCAGCAGCAGATCCAGCAATACACCACGGCGGAGAAGACCGCCCAGGCCCGCGTGGAGGCCGCCCAGGCCAGCCTGCGCGCGCAGCAGCTGCGGCTGAAACACACCCAGGTGGTCGCGCCCGACAGCGGCGTGATCTCGGCTCGCAGCGCCACCGTGGGCGGCGTGGTGGGTGCGGGCACCGAGCTGTTCCGCATGGTGCGCAAGGGCCGGCTGGAGTGGCGGGCCGAGGTCACGTCCAACGACCTGGCGCGCATCCGCCCCGGCACCACGGCGCAGATCACGGCCGCCAGCGGCGCCGCCGTGGAGGGCAAAGTGCGCATGCTGGCTCCTACGGTGGACCCGCAGACGCGCAACGGCATCGTCTATGTGGACCTGCCGTCCCACCCGGATTTGCGAGCAGGGATGTTTGCGCGTGGAGACTTTGTGCTGGGCACGCACGACGCGCTCACCGTGCCGCAGTCCGCCATCGTGGTGCGGGACGGTTTCAGCTACGTCTTCGAACTGGGCGATGGCGGCCGCGTGGCCATGCGCCGCGTGCAGACCGGCCAGCGCCTGAAGGACCGCGTGGAGGTGCTGGAGGGCCTGCGCGCCGCCGCCACCATCGTCGAGCGCGGCGGTGCCTTCCTCAACGATGGCGACCTGGTGCGCGTGTCCGCGCCATCGGGCAATGGGTCAAAACAGCCTCCAGCGCCCGTCCCACCTGCGCAAGCAGCTAGCAAATAAGGAGCGCAGCGATGAATCTTTCCGCCTGGTCGATCCGGAACCCGATTCCGGCGGCGATGCTCTTTGTGCTGCTCACGCTCGCGGGGCTGATGTCCTTCCGAGCGATGAAGGTGCAGAACTTCCCGGACATGGACCTGCCCGTGGTGGTGGTCACCGCCGCGCTGCCAGGGGCCGCGCCGGGGCAGCTGGAAAGCGATGTGGCCCGCAAGATCGAGAACGCCATCGCCACCATTCAGGGGGTCAAGCACATCACCAGCACGCTGGTGGATGGCTCGGCCACCATTGCCACCGAGTTCCGGCTGGAAAAGCCCGTGCAGGAGGCCGTGGACGACGTGCGCTCGGCCGTCTCGCGCGTGCGCGCCGACCTGCCGGCCGATGTGCGCGACCCCATCGTGGCCAAGCTGGAGCTGTCGGCCCAGCCCATCCAGGCCTACGCCGTGGGCTCGGCGCAGTGGGACGACGAGGCGCTGTCCTGGTTCATTGACGACACGCTCACCCGCCGCCTGCTGGCCGTGCCGGGCGTGGGCGGCGTCACCCGCGTGGGCGGCGTCACCCGCGAGGTGCGGGTGGCGCTGGACGCGGGGCGCATGCAGGCCCTGCAGGTGACGGCGGCCGACGTGTCGCGCCGCCTGCGGCTGGTGCAGATGGAAAGCGCGGGCGGCCGCGTGGACCTGGGCGGCGCCGAGCAGCCGGTGCGCACCATCGCCACCGTGCAGACGGCGGACGAGATCGGCGCGCTGCAGGTGCCGCTGCCCAACGGGCAGTCGGTGCGCCTGGACCAGATCGCCACCGTGACCGACACCGTGGCCGAGCCGCGCGCGGCCGCGCTGCTGGACGGCAAGCCGGTGATCGGCTTCGAGGTCTCGCGCAGCCGGGGCGCCAGCGAGGTGGAGGTGGGCGCGGGCGTGCAGAGCGCGCTCGATCAGCTCAAGGCCGACTTCCCGCACCTCACGCTCAAGCGCACAGTGGACTTCGTGGACATCGCGCAGGACGAGTACGACAGCTCCATGCACCTGCTGTACGAGGGCGCCATCCTCGCGGTGGTGGTGGTGTGGCTGTTCCTGCGCGACTGGCGCGCCACCATCGTGTCGGCGGTGGCGCTGCCGCTGTCGGTGATTCCGGCCTTCATCGGCATGCACTACCTGGGCTTTTCCATCAACATCATCACGCTGCTGGCGCTGTCGCTGGTGGTGGGGATCCTGGTGGACGACGCCATCGTGGAGGTGGAGAACATCGTGCGCCACCTGCGCATGGGCAAGAGCCCGTACCAGGCGGCCATGGAGGCGGCCGACGAGATCGGCCTCGCGGTGATCGCCACCACGTTCACGCTGATCGCGGTGTTCCTGCCCACGGCCTTCATGGCCGGCATTCCGGGGCGGTTCTTCAAGCAGTTTGGCTGGACGGCGGCGCTGGCGGTGTTCGCCTCGCTGGTGGTGGCGCGGCTGCTCACGCCCATGATGGCGGCCTACATCCTCAAGCCCATGGTGGCGCAGGAGAAGGAGCCGCGCTGGCTGGCGCTGTACATGCGCGCCGCCGGCTGGTGCCTGCGCCACCGCGCGATGACGCTGCTGGGCGCGCTGGTGTTCTTCATCGGCTCGCTGGCGCTGATTCCGCTGCTGCCCTCGGGCTTCATCCCGCCGGACGACAACGCGCAGACGCAGGTCACGCTGGAGCTGCCGCCGGGCAGCGTGCTGGCCGACACCCGCATGGCCGTGGCGCAGGCCAGCGAGCGCATCCTGACGGTGGGCCACATCGACAGCATCTACACCGCCATTGGCGGCGGCGCGGCGGGGGCCGACCCGTTTGCCGGCGGCTCCGCGGCCGACCCGCGGCGCGCCACGCTCACGCTGCGCATGGCGCCGCGCGGCACGCGGCCGCTCAAGCAGCAGATCGAGACCCGCCTTCGCGCGGCGCTGGCCGACCTGCCGGGCGTGCGCGTGAAGGTGGGCCTGGGCGGCTCCAACGACAAGTACGTGCTGGCCCTGGCCAGCGAAGACCCGCAGGCGCTGTCCGCCGCCGCCCGGGCGGTGGAGCGCGACTTGCGCACCATCCCCGGCATCGGCAACGTGGGCTCCAACGCCAGCCTGGTGCGGCCCGAGATCGCGGTGCGCCCCGACTTCGCGCGCGCCGCCGATCTGGGGGTGACCAGCAACGACATCGCCGAGACCCTGCGCGTGGCCACGCTGGGCGACTACGAGCAGAACCTGCCCAAGCTCAACTTGGCGCAGCGGCAGGTGCCCATCGTCGTGCGCCTGGGCGACGGGGACCGCACGGACCTGTCGGTGCTGGAGCGCCTCACCGTGCCCGGCGCCCGCGGCCCGGTGCGCCTGGGCGAGGTCGCCACGCTGGAGCTGGCGGGCGGCCCGGCCGTCATCAGCCGCTACGACCGCGCGCGCAACGTGCAGTTCGAGATCGAGCTGGGCGAGCGCGGCCTGGGCGAGGTGGCCGAGGCCATCAACGCGCTGCCGGCCATCCAGTCGCTGCCGCCCAGCGTGCGCAAGATCGACGTGGGCGATGCCGAGATGATGGGCGAGCTGTTCGCCAGCTTCGGCCTGGCCATGCTCACGGGCGTGCTGTGCATCTACATCGTGCTGGTGCTGCTGTTCAAGGACTTCCTGCAGCCGGTCACCATCCTGGTCGCGCTGCCGCTGTCGCTGGGCGGGGCCTTCGTGGGGCTCTTGATCGCGGGCAAGAGCTTTTCGATGCCGTCGCTCATCGGGCTCATCATGCTCATGGGCATCGCCACCAAGAACTCCATCCTGCTGGTGGAATACGCCATCGTGGCGCGGCGCGACCACGGCATGACGCGCATGCAAGCGCTGCTGGACGCGTGCCACAAGCGGGCCCGGCCGATCATCATGACCACGCTGGCCATGGGCGCCGGCATGCTGCCCATCGCCCTGGCCTGGGGCGGCGCGGACATGAGCTTCCGCTCGCCCATGGCGGTGGCCGTGATCGGCGGGCTCATCACCTCCACGGTGCTCAGCCTGCTGGTGATTCCGGCGGTGTTCACGTGGGTGGACGACTTCGAGCACCGCGTGCGGCGCTTGCAGCGCCGCCTGCGCGGCCTGCCGGCCGAGGCACCTGCCGCCGTCCCAGCGGCGCCGGTACCGCCCACGCCCTGAACGGCGAAGCGGGCGAAAAGGCGGGCAAACCCCCGGTTCGACCGGGGTTTGCCGGCGGCAGGGGCGTTAGATAATGTAACGGCGCCATGAATCTCGTCAGCCTCAACATCGAAACCATTCCGCTCGGCCAGCCGCTGCCCTTTGTGCTGCGCGGCGGCGATGGGGTGTTGCTGGCGCAAAAGGGCTACGTCATCCGCAACCGCGCGGAACTGAGCAGCATGGTGGCGCGCGGGCGGCAGCTGTGCGTGGACACCGACGAGTCGGGCGACAGCCACCGCGCCTACCTCGCCCAGCTGCAGCGCCTGCTGATTGCCGACACCAACCTGGGCGAGATTGCCGCGATGAAGATGACGGCGGCCGAGGAATCGGCGCGCCGCGCGCGAGAGACCCGCGCCGCCTTGCCCGACTGGCCCGAGCTGCAGCTGCGCACCACGCAGCTGCTGCGCACGCCCTCGCCCGCCGACTTCGGGGCGCGCTTCCAGGCGCTGCACGAGGAGCTGGCGCGCCACTGCGAGCAGACGCCGGACGCCACGCTGCTGGCGCTGATCTACCTGTCCACCCAGGAAACGCGCATGTACAGCGCCACCCACGCCCTGCTGGTGAGCTGCGTGTGCATGGTGGTGGCCCGCGAGATGCTGCGCTGGCCCGAGGCGGGCGTGCACCAGCTGGGCCGCGCAGCGCTCAGCATGAACATCGCCATGACCGAGCTGCAGGACCAGCTGACCCAGCAGACCCACCCGCTGACGGCCCAGCAGATCGCGGCGGTCGAAAGCCACGCGGAACGCGCCGAAGCGCTGCTGCGCAGCCTGGGCGTGGCCGACCCGGTGTGGCTGGAAGCCGTGCGCTGCCACCACCAGCGCAAGCCCGGCCCGCTGGCCAAGAAGACCCCGGCGCAGCAGATGGCACGGCTGATCCAGCGCGCCGACATCTTCGGCGCCCGCATGGCGCCGCGGGCCACGCGCTCGCCCATGCCGGTCACGGCGGCCATGCAGGCAAGCTACTACGACGAGGATCACCAGGTGGACGAGGCGGGCGCAGCCCTGGTCAAGACCCTGGGCGTGTACCCGCCCGGCGCGTTCGTGCGCCTGGCCAGCCAGGAAGTGGGCGTGGTGGTGCGCCGCGGCGCAACCGCCACCACGCCGCGCGTGGCCGTGGTGACCAACCGCGAGGGCATGCCCACCGGCGAGCCCATTCCCCGCGACACCGGCATGCCGCCCTGGAAGATCACCGGCGTGGTGGCCCTGAAGGATGTGCGCGTCAAGCTGCCGCTGGAGCGCATGCTCAGCCTGGCCTGAGAACCTGCTCGCTGCGGCGCGCCGCTTGCCCGGCGCGCCTTCTTCCCGTTTTCCGTTTCTGTTCTCCCTTCCCACGGCCCGTGGGCACCTGCGGCCGTGCGCGAGCGGGCGCGCGCCGCCCGCCCCGGGGCTGCACTTGACCCATTGGCCGAAAATATGACCACTTAGTACAAATAAAAACTAATGTGGACAAAAAATAATGATTCGGTTAAATTGCCGCTCAACGCAGGAGCCCCCGATGACAAACCTTTCCCGACGTGTTGTTCTGGCCGCCGCCCTGGCGCTGGCCGGCGGGGCGCATGGCGCCGCCCGGGCGGCCGATGCCACGCCACCCGCGGCCCCCGCCCCCGGCGGTGCGGCCTGCCCGGCCTTGCTCAACCACACCGTTGCGCGCCTGCAGGACGAGAAGCCGCAGTCGCTGTGCCAGTACGCCGGCCGCGTGGTGCTGGTGGTCAATACCGCGAGCTTCTGCGGCTTCACCGGGCAGTACCAGGGCCTGGAAGCGCTGTACGCCCGCTACAAGGACCGGGGGCTGGTGGTGCTGGGCTTTCCGTCCAATGACTTCGCGCAGGAGACGGGCAGCAACCAGCAGATCGCCGAGTTCTGCGAAAACACCTTCGGCGTGAAATTTCCCATGTTCGCCAAGAGCAGCGTGCGCGGGCCCGAGGCCTCGGCGCTGTTCCGCCAGCTGGCGGAACTCTCCGGCACCGCGCCGCGCTGGAATTTCCACAAGTACCTGATCGGCCGGGACGGCCGGCTCGTGGACCAGTACGCCAGCTTCACCGGCCCCGACAACAAGGGCCTGGTGCGCGCCATCGAGCAGCAACTTGCTGTTGCCACTCCCCGGTGATTGCAATGATTTCGTTAACTTTTTTTCAAAATTTGGGCGCAACGCCCTGGAACTTCGCCGGGACGGCCCCACTCTATCCCTTGCGCAAGACGATTGCGCACCGGACAGTTTTAACGTTGCGAAGCCTTTCGGGGTCCCTGACCTCGACTGACCTCCTGGAGCGCTTCTCCTCCCTCCCTCTCTTATTCGTTTCGGGACGCTTCGCAACCTTTTTATTCCAGGCGCCGGCCAGAGGGGGCCGGCCATGAAGGTCGCCATCATCGGCTCCGGCATCTCCGGGCTCGCGGTGGCGCACCAGCTGCGCCACCAGGCCGCCGTCACCCTCTTCGAAGCCGCTGACTACTTTGGCGGCCACACGCACACGGTGGACGTCACGCTGCCTGATGGCACCGGCCGCCCCGCCACGCACGGCGTGGACACGGGCTTCCTGGTCTACAACGAGCGCACCTACCCGCAGCTGATCCGCCTGCTGGGCGAGCTGGGCGTGGCCAGCGCGAAATCCGACATGTCGTTCTCGGTGCAGGCGCCGGGCGCGCTCGCGGGCGGCGCGGCGCTGGAGTGGAGCGGCAGCAACCTGGCCACCGTGTTCGCCCAGCGCTCCAACCTGCTGCGCCCGCGCTTTTGGGGCATGCTGGCCGACCTGCTGCGCTTCAACCGCCTGTGCACCGCGCTGGCCACCGCGGGCGCCGAGGGGGCGCTGCAGCAGCCGCTGGCCGAGTTCCTGGACCAGCACCGCTTTGGCGCGGCCTTCCGGGACTGGTACTTCCTGCCCATGCTGGGCTGCATCTGGAGCTGCCCCACCGACCAGATGCTGCGGTTCCCCGTGGCCACCATGATCCGTTTCTGCCACAACCACGGCCTGATCCAGGTGGCCCAGCGCCCGCAGTGGTGGACGGTGGCCGGCGGCGCGCGCCGCTATGTGGACCAGATCCTGGCGGGCATTGCCGACAAGCGCCTGCGCACCCCCGTGCGCCGCGTGGAGCGCGATGCCGCCGGCGTGCGCGTGGTCACCGACGGCCGCACCGAGCATTTCGACCACGTGGTGCTGGCCACGCACTCGGACCAGTCGCTGGCCCTGCTGGCCCAGCCCAGCGCCGAGGAGCAGGCCGTGCTGGGCGCCATCCGCTACCAGCCCAACCTGGCCGTGCTGCACACCGACACGCGGGTGCTGCCCACGCGCCGCAGTGCCTGGGCCGCATGGAACTACGAGCGCGCGGCCGACAGCGGCCGGGAATCGGCGCGCGTGTGCCTGCACTACCTGCTCAACCGGCTGCAGCCGCTGCCCTTTGCCCAGCCGGTGCTGGTGTCGCTCAACCCGGTGCGCGCCATCGACCCCGCGCAGGTGCTGGGCCAGTACGAATATGCCCACCCGGTGTTCGACCTGGCCGCCATCCGTGCGCAGCGGCAGGTGCCCGCGCTGCAGGGCCGCCAGCGCACCTGGTTCTGCGGCGCGTGGACGGGCTATGGCTTTCACGAAGACGGCCTCAAGTCCGGCCTGGCCGTGGCCGGGCAGCTGCGGGCGGCCTTGCCGGGCCCGCTGGCGGAGGCCGCATGAAGAACCCCGCCCCCCAGGCTCCTGCTGCCGCCCCGGCGCAGCCGCTGATCGGCTTTGGCCAGGTGCGCCATGCACGGCTGCGGCCCCGGCCGCACGCGTTTGCCTACCCCACCTTTTTCCTGATGCTGCCCATGCGCAGCCTGGGTCGCGTGCAGGGCGCCCTGGCGGTGAACCGGGCGGGTGCGATCAGCTTCCATGACGCGGACCACGGCGACGGGCGCGGCCCGGCGCAGGGCGGCGCGCTGGCCTGGCTGGACGAGCTGCTGCGCGCCGAAGGCATTGCCGACGCCACGGGCGAGGCCTGGCTGCACTGCTACCCGCGCGTATGGGGCTACACCTTCAAGCCGGTGAGCTTCTGGTACTGCCACCGCGCGGACGGCAGCCTGCGCGCCATCGTGGTGGAGGTGAACAACACCTTTGGCGAGCGCCACTGCTACCTGCTGGATGCGCCGCGCTACGGCGTGGAGCAGCAGGCGCGCAAGGTCTTCCACGTATCGCCGTTCTGCGAGGTGAGCGGCGGCTACCGCTTCCGCTTCCTGCGCACCGGCCCCGGCGCCCAGGACGCCGGCCGCACCGTGGTGCGCATCGACTACGACGACGCCAGCGGCCCGCTCATCCACACCAGCGTGAGCGGCACGCTGCAGCCGGCGGACGCCCGCAGCCTGCGCCGCGCGCTGTGGGGCTACCCCGCCATGACGCTGGCCGTCATCGCCCGCATCCACTGGCATGCGCTGCGGCTGTGGCTCAAGCGCGTGCGCTTTCACCGCAAGCCCCCGGCCCCCGCCACCGCCGTGACCCGCTGACCCCCTGCACGACGAACGAGAACGCCATGAACTCCACCACCGCTCCCCGCCTGGCCCTGCCCGCCGGCACGCCGGCCGCCGCCCGCACCGCGCTGCAGCTGCTGCAGCGCCTGCAGCACGGCCACCTCACGGTACAGCTGCCCGACGGCACGCTGCGCCACTTCGGCCAGGGGGGCGGCGGCCCGGTGGCGGCCATCACCCTGCGCAACTGGAACGTGTGCAGCGCCGCGCTCAAGTCGGGCGACATCGGCTTTGCCGAAACCTATATCGCCGGCGACTGGACCACGCCCCAGCTGACCGAGCTGCTCAAGCTCTTCATCGCCAACCGCCAGCAGGTGGAGGGCGTGATCTACGGCACCTGGGCGGGCCGGCTGCTGTACCGCCTCAAGCACCTGCTCCACCGCAACACCCGCGCCAACAGCCAGAAGAACATCCACGCCCACTACGACCTGGGCAACGCGTTCTATGAGCTGTGGCTGGACGACACCATGAACTACTCGTCCGCCTGGTTCGAGGGCGACGCCGGCCGCGACATGCGCGCCGCCCAGCAGGCCAAGGTGCGCCGCGCGCTGCGCATGGCCGGCGTGCAGCCGGGCGACCGCGTGCTGGAGATCGGCTGCGGCTGGGGCGCCCTGGCCGAGATGGCGGTGACCGAATGCGGCGCCACCCTCACCGGCGTCACCCTGTCCACCGAGCAGCTCGCGTTTGCGCAGCAGCGCATGGCCCGGCTCGGCGCGGCCGACCGGGCCGACCTGCGCCTGCAGGACTACCGCGACATCGCCGACGGCCCCTACGACGCGATCTGCTCCATCGAGATGGTGGAGGCCGTGGGGCGCGAATACTGGCCCACGTATTTCCAGGCCGTGCGGCGGCTGCTCAAGCCCGGCGGGCGGGCGTGCATCCAGAGCATCGTCATCGACGACGGCCTGTTCGAGCGCTACATCAGCTCCACCGACTTCATCCAGCAGTACATCTTCCCCGGCGGCTGCCTGCCCTGTCCGCGCGAGTTCCGCCGCGAGGCCGAAGCGGCCGGCCTGCGCGTGACGGACGAGTTCGCCTTCGGCCAGGACTACGCCGAAACCCTGCGCCGCTGGCGCGAGCGGTTCCTTGCGCAGCGCGCGCAGATCCTGCAGCTGGGGTTTGACCAACGCTTCCTGCACATCTGGGAGTTCTACCTGGCCTACTGCGAGGCAGCGTTCGAGATGGGGAACATCAACCTGGTGCAGTACACCCTGGTGCGGGGTTGACCGGGAGGCGGCCATGCCAGTATTTGCTCCCAAAACAATAGCTGCCAGCGCTTTATTCACGGGCGCTGCAGCCCTTTTTTATGCAGATCCGGCAGGCACCCAGGCCTTGCCCGTGCACGCAGCGCCCCCCGCGCCTTGGGCGCCGGCCGGCGCCGAGGCGGCGCTGCAGGGCCTGCGGCTGGCCGGGGAGGGCACGCTGCGGTATCTCGGCTTCGAGGTGTACCGGGCGCGGCTGTGGGTGCCGGCCGGGTTCGATGCCGCCGACTACGCGGCGCGGCCGCTGGCGCTGGAGCTGACCTACCACCGCAGCTTCACGGCCGATGCAATTGCCCAGCGCTCCCTGGAGGAGATGCGCCGCGTGGGCGCCTTCACGCCCGAGCAGGCGCAGCGCTGGCTGCGGGCGCTGCAGGCCGTACTGCCCGACGTGCGCTCGGGCGACCGGCTGGTGGGCGTGTACCTGCCCGGCCAGGGCGCCGTGTTCCGCAGCGGCGGGCGCGTGCTGGGCAGGGTGGACGACGCCGAGTTCGCGCGCCTGTTCTTCGGCATCTGGCTGTCGCCGCAGACCTCCGAGCCGGGCCTGCGGCAGGCCCTGGTGGGCGACACGGCCCGGGTGGCGGGGCGGCCATGAGCCCGGCGACGGCGGCTGCGGCCGCCCACGCAGCGCCCGCCGCCCTCACCGCGCGTGCCGGGCTGGCGTACGGGCTCCTGGGCCTGCCGCTTGCATTCGTGGCCCTGCCGCTGTACGTGCTGCTGCCCAACCACTACGCGCGCGCCTTCGGCATGCCGCTGGCCACGCTGGGCGCCGTGCTGCTGGCGGCACGGCTGTTCGATGCGTTCACCGATCCGCTGCTGGGGCGCCTGTCGGACCACCTGTTCGGCCGCTCCCCGCGCGCCGTGCTGCGGGCGGGCGCCGTATCGGCCGCCGTGCTGGCGCTGGGGCTGGGCGGCCTGCTGTTTCCGCCCGTGCAGTCCCCGTCCGCCCTGGTGGCCTGGGCGCCGGCGGCACTGGTGGTGACGTACGCCGCCTACAGCCAGCTGGGCATTGCCCACCAGGCGTGGGGCGCGCGGCTGGGGGGCGACGAGGTGCAGCGCAGCCGCATCGTGGGCTGGCGCGAAGCGGCCGCCCTGGTGGGCGTGGTGCTGGCCTCGGTGCTGCCGTCCTGGGCGGGCCTGCCGGCGCTGTGGGCCGCCTTCGCGGTGGCGCTGGCCGCGGGGTGGTGGGCCTGGACCCGCGCACCCCGCCCGGCCCCTGACGCCGCCACCGCCGCGCTGCCCGGCGTCCATGACGCCCCCGGCCGTCACCCCGGCCTGTGGCGGCCCTGGGGGCAGGCGGCCTTCCGCCGGCTTTTGCTGGTGTTCGTGCTCAACGGCACCGCCAGCGCCATTCCGGCCACGCTGGTGCTGTTCTTCGTGCAGGACGGGCTGCAGGCCCCGGCCGCGCAGGAGCCGCTGTTCCTGGGCGCGTATTTCCTGTGCGCCGCGCTGTCCATTCCACTGTGGCTGCGCGCCGTGGCGCGCTGGGGCCTGGCGCGCACCTGGCTGGCCGGGATGATGCTGGCTGTGGCCGCGTTCTCGTGGACGGCCGGGCTGAGCGCGGGCGATGCCCGGGCGTTCCTGGCCGTGTGCGCGCTGTCGGGCGTGGCGCTGGGCACCGACCTGGCCCTGCCCGGCGCGCTGCTGGCCGGCGTGGTGGCGGCCGGGGGCGACGCCGGGCGGCACGAGGGCGCGTACTTCGGCTGGTGGAACTTCGCCACCAAGCTCAACCTGGCCCTGGCCGCAGGCCTGGCCCTGCCGCTGCTGGGCTGGCTGGGCTACACGCCCGGCACCCGCAGTGCCCAGGGGCTGCAGGTGCTGGCGTGGGCCTATGCCGTGCTGCCCTGCGCGCTCAAGCTGCTGGCGGCCGCAGCGCTGTACGGGCTGCTGCTGCGGCCGCAGCGCGGCCGGGCGGCGGGCTCCCCGGCGCTCTCCCGTGGACCTTTCTAGCGAGTTGCCACCATGCAAAGACGTCTTTTCCTCAGTGCCGCCGCCGCCCCGCCGCTGGGCCTGGCTTTGTCGGGCTGCGCCAGCCCGGGTGTGGACGCCTACGCCCAGGACAAGCCGGTGCTGGACCTGGCGCAGTATTTCAACGGCCGCGTGCTCGCGCACGGCATGTTCCAGAACCGCAGCGGCCGGATTGCCCGCCGCTTCTCGGTGGTGATGGACTGCGCGTGGCAGGGCAGCCAAGGCGTGCTGGACGAGGCCTTCACCTATTCGGACGGCACCACCCAGCGCCGCGTCTGGCGGCTGACAAAGCACGCCGACGGCCGCTACACCGGCACGGCCGACGACGTGGTGGGCGAAGCCCGCGGCCAGGCACGGGGCAACGCCTTCCGCTGGGCCTACACCCTGGCCCTGCCCGTGGACGGCAGGGTCTACCACGTGGATCTGGACGACTGGATGGTCCTGATCGACGAGCGCGTGATGCTCAACCGCGCCACCATGAGCAAGTGGGGCGTGCACCTGGGGGACATCACCCTGTCCTTCTCCAAGCCATGAGCCTGAACCCCCCCCTGCGCGACTGGCGCGGCCGCCGCGCCTGGCTGATCGGCGCCTCCAGCGGCATTGGCCGGGCCACGGCCGAGGCGCTGCATGCGCGCGGCGCGCAGGTCATCGTGTCGGCCCGCCGCGGCGACCTGCTGGAGGCCTTTGCGGCGGCCCACCCCGGCAGCGTGGCCCTGCCCCTGGACACGGCCGATGCGGCCCAGGTGCAGGCCGCCGCCGCCCAGGTGCTGGCCGGGGGAGCCCCCGACCTGGTGTGCTACTGCGCGGGCTACTACCGCGACATGCGCGCCACGGACTTCGACCTGTCCGTGATGCGGCGGCATGAGCAGGTCAACTACGACGGCGCGCTGCAGGTGCTGGGCGCGGTGCTGCCCGGCATGCTGGCCGCGGCGCGGGCGGGGCGCCCGGGGCACGTGAGCCTGGTGAGCAGCGTGGCGGGCTTCCGGGGCCTGCCCAAGAGCCTGGCCTACGGCCCCACCAAGGCCGCCCTGATCCACCTGGCCGAGGCCCTGTACCTGGACCTGCACGACCTGGGCCTGGGCGTGAGCGTGATCAACCCCGGCTTCGTGGCCACCCGGCTGACGGCCGGCAACGACTTTTCCATGCCCGCGCTCATCACGCCCGACGCGGCGGCCGCGGCCATCCTGCGCGGCTGGGAACGCGGGCAGTTCGACATCCACTTCCCCAAGCGGTTCACGCGCTGGCTGAAGCTGCTGCGCGTGCTGCCCTACCCGTGGTACTTTCCGGCGGTACGCCGGTTCACCGGGCTTTGACAGCACATGCCGCCATCTTCCCCACCCCCGCAGCAACCGCCGCCGCCCGGCACCCCTGAAGAGGCGGTGGCCCGCGTGGTGGCCTTCTATGAAAACCTGACGCCCGCGGGCGTGGCCGCGCTGCGCACGCTGTATGCGCCCGGCGCGCGGTTCAAGGACCCGTTCAACGAGGTGCAGGGCCTGCCGGCGATTGAGCGCATCTTCGAGCACATGTTCGAATCGCTGGAGCAGCCGCGGTTCGTGGTCACCGGCCAGGTGGTGCAGGGCGCGCAGTGCTTCCTGACGTGGGACTTCCAGTTCAGCCTGCGGCGCTTGCGCCGCGGGGCGGTGCAGACGGTGCACGGCGCCTCGCACCTGGTGTGGGACGCGCAGGGCCTGGTGGTCCTGCACCGCGACTACTGGGATGCGGCTGAGGAGCTGTACGAAAAGCTGCCCCTGCTGGGCGCGCTGATGCGCTGGCTCAAGCAGCGCGCCCGCGGCTGAGCCGCCGCGGGGGCGGCCCTGCGCAGGCGCGAGCGGATCCGGGCCCGTGCGGTAGTACGGTACGGTCAGTAGGGCTTGGTGTCGGCGAAGCTCGGGCGCAGCATCAGCTTGTCCAGCAGCTTTCCCAGGTTGGGGTGCTCGCTGCGCCAGGCAATCTGCGGAAACCGGAACTCCAGCCACCCGAGCGTGCAGCCCACGGCGATGTCCGACAGGCTCAGGTGGATGCCGCTGCAATAGGGCTTGTCGCCCAGGCCCTGGCTCATCGCCTTGAGCCCGTCGTCCACCTTTTGCAGCTGGCGGTCGATCCAGGCCTGGCTGCGTTCGCTTTCCTTGCGGTGGGCCCAGGTGGCCTCCAGGCGGGCCAGAATGGCCGCGTCGGCCACGCCGTCGGCCAGGGCTTCCCAGGTCTTGACCTCGGCGCGCTCGCGGCCTTGCGCCGGGATGAGCTTGCCCACGGGCGAGAGGGTGTCCAGGTACTCGACGATCACCCGCGAATCGAACACGGCCTCGCCGCCTTCCATCACCAGGCAGGGCACCTTGCCCAGCGGGTTGGAGGTGGCGATGGTGGTGTCGTCGGCCCAGACGTTTTCCTGCACGAACTGGTAGTCGAGCTTTTTTTCGGCCATCACGATCCGCACTTTGCGGACGTAAGGGCTGGCAGAGGCTCCGATCAATTTCATGGTTTGTTTTCCAGTGCGCGGGTGCGCTGAACACGTTGGATTTGATTCTATCGGCAGCTGCCTGACGGGCGCTTACGCGGGGCCGCCCCCTACCCGCCCCCTACAATGGCGCGCCATGAGCCTGTCCACCATCACCGCCCTCTCGCCGCTCGACGGCCGTTACGCCAGCAAACTTGCCGCCCTGCGCCCGATCATGAGCGAGCACGGCTACATGCACCGCCGCGTGCAGGTGGAAGTGGCCTGGTTCATCGCGCTGTCGGACGCCGGCTTTGCCGAGTTCAAGCCCCTGACCACGGGCGCCCGCGCCTACCTGCTGGGCCTGGTCAAGAACTTCTCCGAAGCGGACGCGGCGGCCATCAAAGAGATCGAAAAAACAACAAACCACGACGTCAAGGCGGTCGAGTACTGGATCAAGAGCAAGTTCGAAGCCCGGCCGGAGCTGGAAAAGGCGGCCGAGTTCGTGCATTTCGCGTGCACCAGCGAAGACATCAACAACACCAGCCACGCGCTGCAGCTGCGCTCGGGCCGCGACCAGGTCATCCTGCCGGGGCTGGACCGGGTGGTCCTCAAGTTGCGCGAAATGGCACATGCCTATGCCGACGTGCCCATGCTCAGCCGCACGCACGGCCAGACGGCCAGCCCCACCACCGTGGGCAAGGAACTGGCCAACGTGGTGGTGCGCCTGCAGACCGCCTGCGACCGCATCGCGGCCGTCAAGATCATGGGCAAGATGAACGGCGCCGTGGGCAACTACAACGCCCACCTGTCGGCCTGGCCCGGCTTCGACTGGGAAGCCTTCAGCAAGAAGGTGGTGGAGACGCCCGAGCCCCTGGGCCTGGGCCTGACCTTCCAGCCCTATTCCATCCAGATCGAGCCGCACGACTACATGGCCGAGCTGTTCGACGCCGTGGCGCGCGCCAACACCATCCTGGTCGACCTCTCGCGCGACATCTGGGGCTACGTGAGCCTGGGCTACTTCAAGCAGCGCCTGAAGGCGGGCGAGATCGGCTCGTCCACCATGCCGCACAAGGTCAACCCCATCGACTTTGAAAATGCCGAGGGCAACCTGGGCCTGGCGAACGCGCTGCTCAAGCACCTGTCCGAAAAGCTGCCCATCAGCCGCTGGCAGCGCGACCTGACCGACAGCACCGTGCTGCGCAACATGGGCGTGGCGCTGGGCTACGCCGCGCTGGCCTACGCCTCGCTGCTCACCGGCCTGAACAAGCTGGAGCTGAACGAAGAGGCCCTGGCCGAAGACCTGGACGCCGCCTGGGAAGTGCTGGCCGAACCCATCCAGACCGTCATGCGCCGCTTTGGCGTGCAGGGCGCCTACGAAAAGCTCAAGGAAGTCACGCGCGGCAAGACGGTGACGGCCGAGGCGCTGCACGGCCTGATCCGGTCGCTCGAAATCCCCCAGGCCGAAAAGGACCGCCTGCTGGCCATGACGCCGGGCAGCTACACGGGCAAGGCCGCCGAACTGGCCCGGCGGGTGTGACGCCACTCTAAAAATGATAGCTGCCCGCGCTTTCTGCACGGGCATTTGAATGCTCCAGGGCTGCCAAAGCAAGTACCCGCTTGCGCTGGCAGCTCTTGTTTTTGATACGCACCATGGCCATCAAATCCACCATCTTCAAGGCGAACCTCGCCATTGCCGACATCGACCACGGCTACTACGCCGACCACGCGCTCACGCTGGCGCGGCATCCCAGCGAGACCGACGAGCGCATGATGGTGCGGCTGGCGGCACTGGCCATCCAGGCGCACCAGCTCAACGACCTGTGCAACGGCGACGGCACCCTGGCTTTCGGGGCCGGCTTGTCCGACCCGGACGACCCGGACGCCTCCCTCACCGACTTCACGGGCCGCAAGCGCGTCTGGATCGAAGTCGGCCAGCCCGAGGACAAGCCGCTGACCAGGGCCTGCAGCAAGGCCGACGCCGTGATCGTCTATTGCTTCAACCACGCGGCCGAGATCTGGTGGAAGGGCATCGAAGGCAAGCTGTCGCGCCTGGACAAGCTGCAGGTCTGGCGCATCCCCACCGACGCCTCGCAGGCCCTGGCCCAGCTGGCCGAGCGCAGCATGCAGCTGCAAGCCACCGTGCAGGAAGGCGCGATCACGCTGAGCAGCACGCAAGGCAGCGTGCACTTGGAGCCGGTGCGCTGGAAATAGCCCGGATCGACCCAAAAAATGGCGCTAGCGCTTTACAGAACAGCGCAAGCAGCTATTAAAACCAGAGCAATCCGTCCGCTCTCGGCAATGCTCAGTCGCGCAACATGAACGCTCCGCAGTGCCAGCATTGCTCGAAACCGCCTTCCACCACTTCGCCGCAGCGGCACACCCAACGGCGCTGCGGCAGCTGCTGCAGCGCTTGGAGCAGGGCATGGGCCGGGGCGGCGTGCTCCTCGTGTTCGAGCCAGATCTCCGGCAGGCACTGGTCGGGCGGCAGGTGCCCGGCGGCAGCCCCCAGGTACTGCCGCTGCACCGAGGCCGGGAAACCCGCCTCGCACAGCAGGTCGGCCCACAGCGTGGCGATGGCGATGTTGGGAGCTTGGGTCAGGCGCAGCACAGCGGTCACCTTAGCCGCCGAAAGATCCGGCGTACAGGGGGGGGTTGCGCCTTTTCGCTGCTGCGGCTACGCGGCATCGGCCGGCGCAGGGGGCGCGGGCGCTGGGCCCTCGGCCGCCCGTTCCGCATAACGGTTGAAGCGCCAGGCGGAATGCTCCAGCGTGATGCGCCGCCACACCGCGCGCTTTTCGGCCGGGCTGAACGCGGGCCAGAACTGCACCTCGTCAAAGGTGCGGCCGCAGCCCTTGCACAGGTCGTCCCCCTGGCTGGTGGAGCAGATGGCGATGCAGGGCGTGTCCGGGGTGGTGTCGTACCAGGCCAGCCAGGCGGCCAGCGCCTCGGGGGGCAGCGCGCCGTCTTCAACCGCCTCTTCGCGGCGGAAGACCATCCGGGCGTACACCTCGGCCAGCGCCTGCACCGGCGGCGCCAGCCCCATGCGGTCACACGCCGGCGCGCGCTGCCGCCAGTGGTTGATGGCGGCTTCGATGTCGGTGATGTGGATGGCGGTCATGGCGTGCAGGGGGGCTGGATGATAGCCGCCCCGGCGGGCACGGGTTCCCGAGAGGGTCTTGCCGCCGTGCGTTCGGCGCGGCGGCGCCAAAACGCGCATCCCCGCACGGGCCGGGGCCGGAGCGGGGATGCAGGAGCGAAAACGGGGCCGGCCGCCGCGAAGCGGTGCCAGGGCCTTCGACGGAGACGTTCAGGCGGGCGTCGCCGACGAGGCCTTGCGGCCCTGCAGGTACTTGCCGGTGGCCACCACCAGCACGGCGCCCAGCACCGCAGCGGCGTAGAACCCGAAGGAGTGGTGGGGCACGATGGGCTCGACCATCTTGTCGGACACGATGGTTTCGCCCCCCACCCAGCCGATCAGGGCGGCGCCCAGCGTCACGATGACCGGGTACCGGGTCATGATCTTGATCATCAGCGTGCTGCCGAAGATCACGATCGGGATGGCAATGGCCAGGCCCAGCACCAGCAGCGCCATGTTGCCGTTAGCGGCAGCGGCCACGCCGATCACGTTGTCCAGGCTCATCACCAGGTCGGCCACGAGGATGGTGCGGATGGCGGCCATCAGCCCGCTGTGGCTCTTCTCGTCGCCGTTCTCATCCTCATCGCCATCGTTGAGCAGTTGCACGCCGATCCACAGCAGCAGCACGCCGCCCGCCAGCTGCAGCCAGGGCAGCTGCATCAGCTTGACCGCGACGATGGTGAGCGCCACGCGCAGCACCACGGCGGCGGCAGTGCCCCAGAAGATGGCCTGCTTCTGCTGGCGCGGCTCCAGGCTGCGTGCGGCCAGCGCGATCACCACCGCGTTGTCCCCCGAGAGAATGATGTTGATCCAGATGATCTGGGCCAGGCCGATCCAGAAAGCCTGGTTGGAGAGAAGTTCCATGGGTTGTCCGTTCTGAGAATGTGTCCGGGGCGGTAGCGGAGGCAGAACATCTGCCTCGCACTCCGCAACTACAAGCGCAGAGTTTATGCAAGCAAAACCCTGCTCTCTATGCGTAATTGTTCGTACAGCGCGGAGGGCGCCGTCCCCCTTCGAGGCGAAGGGTTACTCGAAAAAAACCAGAGATCGAAGGGAAATTCTTACAATGCCGACCACTCCAAAGGGGAGTAGCTCCAAGGCACGCAAGACCATCCTTTCCGGGTTTTGCGGCTGTGACGGCGGGTCGTCAGTACGGTGGCATACACAGCCACCCGGCCCGTCGGGCACGCGCGATGCGTGTGCTGAGCAAGACCTTTGATGGCCCCGCGTCGCGGGGTGGTCAAGGTCGTCTTTTGCCTCAACGGTTCTGATTCGTTGGTTGCCTGGCTCCCTGATCCCCTCTCGAAGCCGGCCGCTTTCGCGGACAGACCCCAAGCCTGCACCAGGCAACGGGAAACTCCTTTGCCCCTGGACAACCGAGGACCGTATGGATTTTTTGGCTTCCCCTGAATTCTGGCTTGCACTGGGCCAGATCATCATCATCGACATCCTGCTGGGCGGCGATAACGCCGTCGTGATTGCACTGGCCTGCCGCAAGCTGCCCCCGGCGCAGCGCACCAAAGGCATCATCTGGGGCACGGCGGGCGCCATCGTGCTGCGCGTGGTCCTCATCGCGTTTGCGATGACGCTGCTGTCGCTGCCGTTCCTCAAGTTCGTGGGCGCGCTGCTGCTGCTGTGGATCGGCGTGAAGCTGCTGGCCCCCGACGAGGAAGGCCACGGCGACGTGCAGGGCAGCGACAAACTGCTGGCCGCCATCAAGACCATCATCGTGGCCGACCTGGTGATGAGCGTGGACAACGTGATCGCCATCGCCGGCGCCGCCCAGAACGCGGGCGACCATTCGTTCCTGCTGGTCGTGCTGGGCCTGCTGATCTCCATTCCCATCATCGTCTGGGGCAGCCAGCTCGTCATCAAGCTGATGGAGCGCTTTCCCTTCATCATCACGCTCGGCGGCATGCTGCTGGGCTGGATCGCGGGCGGGATGCTGGTGAGCGACCCCGCGCTGTCGAACCCCGACAAGTGGCAGTGGATGCTGAAGCTGCCGCAAACGGACGCCATCAAGTATGGCGCGAGCGTGGCCGGGGCCCTGCTGGTGCTGCTGGCAGGCAAGATGGTCCTGGCCCGCCGCGCGGCGGCCAGCCCGGCGCAATAAGGGAGCGGGGCGGACGGCCCATCGCTTGAGAGACCAACCGGGTGCGGCGCCGTCGCGCGTGCGCCGCCCGGCCCCCGAAGGAGGCAGTATGGACAACCGGGTCATTGTGTATGTGGACGACGCGGCCTATGCGCAGCAGATGCTCGCGCCCTTGTTCGCACGGGACGCCTCGGCGCAGACGCAGTGGGTGCTGGTGGCCTGCGCCCCGCGAATGACCCACCGCATCAGCAAGTGGGTGAGCCACCGGGCGCGCGAAAACTGGCGCATCAAGTGGGCGGACAAGCTGTTCGCGCAAATCCTCCCCTGGCTGCAGGTGCCGGCGGGCCGCGTCACCACGGTGCTTGCCAAAGGCCCACTGAACGAGCTGACCGACCAGCTGCAGGCCGCGGGCGGCCCCACCGCCCAGGTGGTGGACGCACGGCGCCCCAAGGCAGACCAGCCCGAGGGCCCGGCCCGCACGGAAGGGCGCTGGTCACCCCTGCCGGGCAGCCTGGGCAGCGTGCTCACCAGCATCGGCGCGCTGTGGCTGCTGGGCCTGGACTGACGGGGCGCCGCAGGGGGCTCGGCGCGCTCGGCCGGGCCGCCCGCGCGCCGCGGGCGCCGCAGTTCCTTCCCGGGAGGGCGGGTGCTATTCTCCGCCCATGAAACTCCTCCTGAAATGGCTGCTCAGCGCCGCGGCGCTGCTGTTCGTGGCCTATGTCTACAGCGGCGTGCAAGTGCAGAGCTTTACCTCCGCGCTGATCGCCGCGTTTGTCATCGGGCTGTTCAACGTGGTGCTGCGGCCCGTGCTGGTGGTGCTGACCTTGCCGGTCACCATCGTCACCGTGGGCCTGTTCCTTTTTGTCATCAACGCGCTGATGTTCTGGGCCGCTGCCAGCGTGCTGAGCGGCTTCCACGTCAACGGGTTCGGGGCGGCGCTGCTGGGCTCGCTGATCTATTCCGTGCTCGGGGTGATCATCGAGTCAGCGCTCGGCGGCCTGTTCACGAAGCAGTGATTCCACTGCGCGCAGGCGGGTGTCGATGATCGACGCCTCGATGTGGTCCACCTCGGGGCCGCCCCTGCGGGCCAGGTCCTGCCCCGCCTTGAAGCGGTCCACTGCCGCTGCATAGTCATAGCGCGCGGCCTGCGCCTCGGCGTCGGCGCGCACGGCCCGCAGCGCCTGGCCCTGCGCTTGCCAGGTGGAGGCCAGCAATTGCCACACCGTCGCGTCCCGCGGGTGGGTGGCCACCCAGGTCTGCAGCGCGCCCGTGCCTTCGGCGGCGCGCCCGGCGCGCAGCAGTGCCTGGGTGCGCAACACCAGCTCGGGACGGCGGATCGGGGCACCACTGCCGGCGCTACCCGCAGGGCCCGGGCCGGCCGCGGGCAGGGCGGCCAGGGCCGCATTCGGGTCGCCTGCGGCCAGCTCGATCTCGGCGGCCAGCAGCTGCACCTGGCGGTGCGCGGCGGCGTCCTGGCCCACCAGCTCCTCCAGCTTGCGGGCGGCCCGGCGGGCCCCGGTGGCATCGCGCAGCTGGCTGCTGCCCAGCGCCGCGGCATACAGCGCGCCCACACGGCGGGCCAGCGGCTGCGCGGCGAATCCTGTCCCCTGCGGCTCGGCGACCCACTGGCGCAACGTGTCCACGCCGGGGTTGGAGAGCACCCGCGCCCGTGCCGCCACCATCGCATGCTCCAGCTGCACCGGGGCCGGCCCTGCCGCCGCCGGCGTCCCGGCAGGGATGCGTGAATGCATGTCCGCCATCCGCTCGGTGGTCAGGGGGTGGCTGCGCAGGTAGGGCCAGGACCCGTTGTCGTTGAGCCGGTTGGCCTGCTGGAGCTTGTCGAACATGCTCACAAAGCCCTGGGGCGCAAAACCGGCCGGCTCCATCAGGCCGTAGCCAATGCGGTCCGCCTCGCGCTCCATGTCGCGCGAGAAGTTGAGCTGGTTCTGGATGGCCAGCGCCTGCCCGCCCACCACCAGGGCCTGGGTCGCGCCCGGGTTCTTGCTTGCCGCCAGCGCGCCCAGCACCATCGCCCCCAGCAGCAGGGGCGTCTGCTTGCTCTGCTGGGTGATCAGGCGCGAGATATGGCGCTGCGTGACATGGCTCAGTTCATGGGCCAGCACCGAGGCCAGCTCGTCGCGGCTGGTGACCACCCCGATAAGCCCCAGATGCACCCCCAGGTAGCCCCCCGGCAGCGCAAACGCATTCACCGTGCGGTCGCGTCCCAGAAGAACCTCCCACGCAAAGCGCTCGTCCAGCTCCGGCGACAGCTCCCCCCGCGCCCGCGCCGCCGCCAGTAGCGGCTGCCACAGGCTCTGCACATACTCCCCGACCACAGCATCGTCCAGATAGTCCGGGTCCCGGTACAGCTCGCGGATGATGCGGTCGCCCAGGCGGCGCTCGGCGCTGGTGGTGAGGTCGCTGTTGTCGCCCAGCGTGGGCAGGCTGGCCTGCGCTGTCGCCAGCGGGGCCGCAACCAGGCAAGGAAACGCTACAAATAATATAGCTGCCAGCGCTTTGCTGGCAACACCAAAAGGCATTTTTTGGTTGAATTTCGGCACGCGGATCCTCGTTCATCCCCAAGGCCACCCCACCGGCCCGCCGGCGGGTGCTAACGCCGTATGATGCCCCCGGTTCTGAATTGTTTCCCAACCGCCCCCACAGCCGCCATGCCCGAGCCCACCCCGCCCACCCTCACCCATTTCGACGCCCAGGGCCAAGCCCACATGGTGGACGTCGGCGCCAAGGCCGCCACCCACCGCGTCGCCGTGGCGTCCGGCCGCATCGAAATGTTGCCCGAAACCCTGGCCCTCATCGCCTCAGGAACCGCCAAAAAAGGCGACGTGCTGGGCATCGCGCGCATCGCGGGCATCATGGCCGCCAAAAAAACCAGCGACCTGATCCCCCTGTGCCACCCGCTCGCCCTGACCCGCGTGGCCGTGGATTTTGAACTGCAGCCAGACCGCAATTCCGTGCAATGCACCGCCACCGTGGAAACCGTGGGGCCGACGGGGGTCGAAATGGAGGCGCTGACGGCGGTGCAGGTGGCCCTGCTTACCGTTTATGACATGTGCAAGGCGGTGGACCGGGGGATGGTGATTCAATCCGTTAGCGTCGTCGAAAAGCGAGGCGGAAAATCCGGATCGTTCCGAACGCTGGAAAACCTGCGCGGATCAAGCGAAAAGTGATCGCCCAGCATTTCTTTAATCTTGCGTCAAAAAGCCATCCCCGGGGATAAATCCGAGAATATCTGCGGATGGATCTAGTATGGCTATCCATTCCTGCTTATGAAGCACCGGAAGATACAACGCAGCCTCCAATGCCACGCCCTTCTTTTTCAAGACCTCATGTGCTGCGCCCATAGACTCAGGGTACCGTTCGACGAAAATTTTTAATTTTTGAGTTCGCGTCTGGACTTTTTCCCGGTAGATTGCATCGTAAGGGACGTAAAATTCTGGCCGCTGAGAATAATCGCGACCACCAAATACTGAATCCAGCATCACCTCATGGCGCTCCTTACTGTCCTTGGGGGGGCGAATTCCCACGATCACTGGTCCTTTAAACCAACGCGGCCGAATTTCGGGGTCAAGAGACAGCAGCGCCTGATCAACATCGTTTCCCTGATAATCGGGCAAGCTGATGACCCGAAATCGATCCACCTCATGCACTAGAAATAGCGGGCGAGCTTGGTAGACCACATGGACCCCGTAAAGTAGCGCCGCAAGCTGGATAAACAGCACAAGAGATATATCCAAAAACAGCTCTTTTTTTGATTTTTTTGGGTTATATAACACCAGCGTCAGCATGGGACCACAAACAACATCCACGCTAACCAATATCAGAAAAAGACTGCGCCCTCCGGAGAGCAGGCTGTAAGGGTGGGGATACCAAACCAAGAAAACAAGCACGGCAGCCCAGCCAGCCACAAACAGAGAGCCCAGGAAATGCAGGGCCGCAGTCTTGACTGCAGCCCGCAAGCGCGTAGAAAAAGACATCGTAAAATTCATCAGCGACATTCAGCGGGAAGGTACTTGGCTGGCATAGTGCCCAACACCACGTTCGTCATTCCGCGCGCAGTCGCTGTAATGGCCGTGCTGCTTGCGCAGGCCCAATCAATAGATTCAGTCGATGCGGCGGTGGGAGCCGCATGGTTGGCGTTGGGAGACAACGTAAATGTCAAGTTGTTAAATGCGACCGGCATCCCGTTCCCGGCATTGGCTGCAACAGTGATATAAATTGGCCAGGCTCCGTCGGGAGTATAGGGCTTGCAGTCGGCGCCGCCTGCACCGGGTGCGCCAATGCAAATATTTGCAACGTACTTGGACTGCTTTTCTGCAACCGGACTGAGATTGAAGGCTACCGCTGCAGCATCCAAGCCAGATGCACGATTTTGGGTGTAGGCCTCACTAAGGTAGTTTTTCGCGACGGTCCCTGCTACCACGGCTTCTGAAATCTTCGCCCGAACAGCATAATCCTGATATGCGGGGAAGGCAACCGCAGTCAGGATGCCGATGATTGCCACAACGATCATTAACTCGATCAGCGCAAAACCTTTTACTATGCGCGGACTCATACGACACCCCCTTTCTACATGCCGGCTTGTCAAAAAAAAGGGTGCTCTTAAAGCACCCTTTCAAATATTAATAACCAACCCCTCAGAACAAGGGGAACGATCTATAAAAATCAACGGCACTCTGCAGGTGCATATTTAGCGGGCAGGGCCGTACCAGGCACTGTAGGTACGTTAGCTGCCGTGAATCGAGACGTGGCCGTCACTACGGTAGAACTACCGCATGCCCAATCTACCGCACCAGCGACCGCAGCGGTTGGTTTAGCATTTTGCACCAGAGGCTTGAACGAAATGACATTATTGTGCAAACCAGTAGGAATACCGTTAGAGGCCGTAGCTGCGATACCCACATTAATTTGCCACGGGCCGTTACCATCAACTGCATGACCGGCCGCGCAGTTGGCCCCCGAAACAGGCGGCGTGTCAATACAAATATTGGTCACATATTTCGATTGCTTTTCTGCAACAGCAGTGTCATTAATCCCAGCAGAGGCAGCATCAAGAGCAGATACGCCACCAGTCTGGAAGGCTTCACTCAACACGCTCTTGGCAGAAGACGCTGCAATCACGCCTTCAGAAACTTTGGCACGGACACTGTAGTCTTGATATGCAGGCAACGCCACGGCAGCCAAAATACCAATAATCGCCACCACGATCATCAATTCGATCAGGGTGAAACCCTTTTGCATCATTTGCTTCATAAAAAGCTCCTTGGAGGTCAATTGCAATTAACAACCTGCAGAACAGCTCTCCAGGTCTGATCGAGTAACAGCATTTCCCATGCCAGCCTGTGGATGGATCGGTTCCCCACGGCTGAGGGAGGAAGCGACGCCGACATTCGGGGGCTCAGGGCTCGCTCAGCCCCCGCCGATCGCATTTCTTGACAATTTTGTCCCGTCAAGAGTGTCAACAAGTGCGTCGGATGTTGCGTATTGTGCGCGAAGTGTCACAGCGAGTTGAGGCTCTTGAAGCGCCTAGCCCGGGAAGCCGCCCGGCCTCCCAAGCCCGTCGCCCCACCTAAATCAAAAACTCGTCTCCAGAACGCAGCCAATGGATCAGCGGCATGCGGCCGCTCTGGGCCTGCCGCGCGGCGGGATCTGCAGAAAGCAGGGCGCGAATTTCTTCGGCGATGACTTCGGTTTCGGCCGGCTTGGCATGGGTGATGTAGATCCCGCACCCGGGCTGCTGGAAGGAACGGAGTTCCTCCAGCAAGGTGCGGGGCGCCAGGTGCAGGGCCCGGTGCGCCAGCGCGGCCTCCCGCTGGCTGAAAGCGGTCTCGATGACCAACATGGCCAGCGGCAGGGTGTTCACGCGCGCCCAGAATGCGGGGTTGCGCTCGGTATCGCCCGTAAAGGCCCACCAACCCGCATCGCCGCGGACCGCGTAGCCCAGGGCGGGCACGGTGTGTACGGCAGGCAAGGCCTCGACCAGCAGTCCGGCAACTGACCGCTGCTCTCCGGCGGCCAGTGGGCTAAAGCGCATGAACGGCTGCTTTTGCGAGGGGATCGCCTCAAAGTCGGGCCAGATGACGTTGTTGAAGACGTGGGCGCGCAGCGCCTCCACCGTGGCCGGAAGCGCATGGATCTGGACGGGTGCGCTGCGCAGCGACCCCACCGCATCCAGCATCAACGGCAGCGCAGCAACATGGTCCAGGTGCGAATGCGTCAGGAACACATGGTCGATCTTGCGCATTTCGTCCAGCGTGAGGTCGCCCACGCCGGTCCCTGCGTCGATGAGGATGCTGTCGTCGATCAGGAAAGCGGTGGTCCGGCAGTCTTTGGCGATGGCTCCGGAGCAGCCCAGTACACGGACTTTCATGGGCTCAGGCGTTGGTTGTTCACGACTCACTTGGTATCAAAGCTGGTGGCGCCGTCCCAGTCGGGGTCCAAGGCCCGCCCCTGCAACGCCTGCAGGCGGGTGGCATACAGGCGGTAGAGTTCCCTGGCCGGCGCTACATGCTTCAGCTGGGTCAGCAGTGTCGCGCATTGTGACCAGTCCTGAGCGCGAAAAGCGGCCAGGCATTGTTGCCAAGTGTCTAATTCTTCCGCTTGCTGGAGGGTTTCGGCACCATGCAAGGCCACGGGTGAATAGATGGCCACGGCCTGGAGCTTGCCTTTGACCCGCACGCGGTCCAGTTCCTGCCAGGCAAACCCCGGTGCCTGGGCCCGGGTGCTTTCGCTGGCCACGGTGCGCACGCCGTAGTGCTTGGACAAGCCCTCCAGGCGCGACGCAAGGTTCACCGCGTCGCCAATCACGGTGTAGCTGCGGCGGATGTCCGAGCCCATGTCGCCGACGCACATGACGCCCGTGTTGATGCCGATGCCAATGCCGATCTCGGGAAGGCCGCGTGCGCGGTGGGTTGCGTTGACCTGGTCCACCGCCTCCTGCATGTCCAGTGCGGCGCGCACTGCCAGCTCCGCGTGCTGGGGTGTGGCCACGGGGGCGCCCCAGAAGGCCATCACGCAGTCGCCCATGTATTTGTCGATCGTGCCGCGGTGGCTGCGGATGGTGCGGGTAAGCCGGCTGAACACATCATTGAGCAGCGCCTGCAGCTGCACCGGCTCCATCTGCTCGGACAGGCTGGTAAAGCCCCGCATGTCGCAGAACATCACCGTGAGTTCCTGGCTCGTGGCCTGCATGCTGTACTTTTCGGGCCGCAGGACCATCTCGTCCACCAGCTCGGGCGGCACGTAGGTGCCGAACAGGGCGGCCAGGCCGCGCTTGGAGCGGCTCTCCACAAAATAGCCGTACACCATGTTGAGGGTGAAGGCCAGCACGGCCATGACGAGCACGGTGGCCAGGGGCAGCACCAGCCCCTGCGCAAGATAAAGCCACAGGTTGAGCCCCACCAGCACGGCGACAACGCCCGCCGTGACCAACATGGCGGACAGCGCGGGCAGCACGGGCAAAACCAGCGCGAGCAGCAGGCCGGTGCCCAGCAGCTGGGCGGCGTCGAAACCCAGCGCGTATTCGGGGCGCACGATGCTCTTGCCATCGAGGAAGGCGGACAGCATGTTGGCGTGGGTTTCCACGCCGGGGTAGGCCCGGCCGACCGGCGTGGCGCGCAGGTCCAGCAGGCCCTGGGCGGTGGAGCCCACCAGCACCGCACAGCCTTGCAGCTCGTTGGGGGCCAGACGGCCAGCCAGCACGTCCGAGGCGGCCAGGTACCGGAACGAGCCGCCGCGCACATCGCCTGGCCCCCGGAACGGAATCAGCGTTGCCAGCCGGTCGTCCACCGGGAGCGCCAGCTCGTGGCTTCCCTGGCGCAGCACCACGCTGCGCAACGTATCGTGCGTGCCCTGCGGCGTGGGCCGCGCGTAGTCGGGGTACACCTCGGGCTGGTCGAGCAAGGTCCGGAACATCGCCAGGGCCAGGGATTCATAGTACTTGCCGCCATGCTCGGCCAGCAGCGGCAATGACCGCACGATGCCGTCATCGTCGGTGATGGAGTTGAAGAACCCAGCGGCCGGCGCAGCGTCCGCCAGCTGCGGAATGTTGCTGCCATACCCGTTCCAGGCCGTGGCCGGCAAGGGCAGGCCGCGAAGCCGTTGCGTGGGCAGCGCGGGTGCGGGCAACACGCCCCGCGTCCTGCCGTCCCGGTCGCTGGTGAAGTAATACCCCAGGACGGCGGGCCGGCCCTGCAAGGCGCGGGCAAAGAGCGCGTCGTGGTCCAGCGACGGGGCCAGCCGCGCCAGCTGTTCCCGGAATGCGGGCTGGCCGCGCAGCGGCCCCTGGGCCAGCTGCTCCAGGCGGGCCAGGCCCGAACTGCCGTCCGCTTCCGCAAAGAGCACGTCGAAGCCGAGGACCGCCACCTGCTGGCGCTCGAACAGCTCCCGGGCCAGGGCCGCCAGCTTGTCCCGCCCCCAGGGCCAGTGGCCCACCTGCTCCAGGCTCTTCTCGTCAATGTCGACGATGACGATGCGCTCGTCCAACGTGCGCGGCATCGTGGCCCGCAGGCGGGCGTCGTAGATGATGTTGTCCAGCCGTTCCAGCACCTGCAGGTGCAAGACGTCTGCAATATGCAACAGCCCGAACACCAGCGGCAGCAAGGTGATGGCGGCGCGCCCCCTGTGGCGCCACAACAGCAGGTGCAGGCGCTGTCGCATGGGTGGGGATCAGGAATCGGGGCCGGTAGGAGCCCTGTGCCGGGCGTGGCAAAGGTGGCAGAGGGAGCGCCCCCCCGGGCCAGCAGGCCGGGCCCCGCGGCCCTCAGAGCTGCTGGAACTGCATTTCGGTGCCGGCCAGCTCCAGCAGGTCACCGTTTTTCAGGGGCACGGGCGACGACCCGATGGGAGCGCCGTTGAGCAACGGCATATCCGGGCCTTCCACATGCGCCAGCACAAAGCCCTGCAGACGTTTCGTGATCGAGGCCACGGCCACGCCGGGCTTGCCAATGGTGGTCACAACCTTCTGCAAGGACACTTCCCGCCCTGCGGCAGCGCCCGACATGACCCGGATGACGGCCGCCAGGGGGGGCGCAGCGGGCGGCTGGGGCATGGGCCGCGGCGCTGCGGCTGCCCCGCCCACCGGGGGCACCATGCCGGGCTTGAAGATCATCGTCTTCTCGAAGTTCTGTCCTTCGGTCTCGTTCAGGAAACGGATCTTGTACTTGCCGACCTCGATGGTGTCGCCGCTGCGCAGCTCCTGCCGCTTGACCGCCTTGGCATTGACATACGTTCCGTTGGTGCTGCCCAGGTCCTCAATCTCAACATCCTGGCCGGCCATGTGGATCACGGCGTGCTCACCGCTGATGGCGAGGTTGTCGATGACGATGTCGTTGTAGGGACGGCGGCCGAGCGTGGTGCGCTCCTTGGTCAGTTGCACTTCCTTGATGACGACCCCGTCGATTGAAACGATCATTTTGGGCATGATCCACTCCTGATGTAATGCGTAATGTTGTTGTAGTTGAGGCCACTCAAGCGGCACCGAGCAAACGGGACATAAGGCCCCGTTTCTTGCCTCCAGCGGTCGCCTGCACCAGCAGCACGCTCACGTTATCACGGCCACCGTTGGCATTGGCCGTGTCGATGAGTAATGTGGCTTTTTCCTCCAGGGACAAGGGCGCGCGCACCAGGTCCGCCAGGTCGTCGTCCGCCACCATGTCTGTCAGGCCGTCCGAGCACATCAGGAAAAGGTCGTTGGGAGCCACCTGAAATTCGTTGACTTCCATCTGGACGTTGGGCTCCACGCCCAGGGCGCGGGTGACGAGATTGCGGTTGCCCGAAAGCGCCGCCTGCTGCGCAGTGAGCAGGCCGGCATCCACCTGCTCCTGCAGCCAGGAATGGTCGCGGGTGATCTGCTGCAGGGCCCCGTCCCGCAGCCGGTAGCAGCGGGAATCGCCGATGTGCCCCAGGATGAGCCGGTTGCCATGGAAGACGCCCACCACCAGCGTGGTGCCCATGCCCGCGTACTGCGGGTTGGAGAGCGACGCGCCCAGGATGGCATGGTTGGCGTTCTCGACGCAGATCTCCAGCGCCCGGCGCACGTCGGTGGTCTGCGGGGAAGCGCCTGCCTGGGCCAGCCAGCGGGCCATCTCGGTGCGGATGAACGTGGTGGCCATGCCGCTGGCCACTTCGCCCGCGTTGTATCCGCCCATGCCGTCGGCCAGGATGGCGACCTGCGCATCGCGGTCCACCGCGACCGCGTCTTCATTGTTGGAGCGCACGCGCCCCTTGTCGGTACGCGCGAAAAATTCGTAGGTCATGGATGTGGAAGCGAGCGTCATCGGGCACCGGCCGCAGGCGTGGGGGAAAGGGGTGCGTCCCGGCCCGCCGGTGTTGCTGCCATCACGGTTTGGGTGGAATCCGCCATTTCATGCCCTGTTGCGTCGCGCCGTGCATCATAGTCGACTGCTTCTGCCCGCGAAGAGGGGGCCGGGGCCGCCAGCGCAGCGGCTTGCCGCAGGTCCGCCGCGAACTGCCGGCCGGTCTGGTAGCGGGCCTCGGGCCGCTTTTGCAGCGCCAGGGCCACGGCGCGCGCCACCGCCGCCGGCAGCTCCGGGCGCAGCTGGCGGACATCCGGCGCCTCCACGTTTGCGATCTTGTGCATGAGCTCCGGCATGGACTCGCCCCGCAGCGGCAGCGATCCGGTGAGCAGCTGGAAAAGGGTCACGCCCAGGGAGTACAGGTCGGACCGGCCGTCCACCTTTTTGCCCGCCAGCTGCTCGGGCGACATGAAGCTGGGCGTTCCCAGGACCAGGCCGGTGCGCGTCTTGCTCGCATCCGTGATGCGGGCGATCCCGAAGTCCGTCACCTTCACGGCATCGGTGGCGGGGTCGAACATGATGTTGGCGGGCTTGATGTCGCGGTGCACCACCTGGTGCGCGTGCGCGTAGTCCAGCGCGTCGGCCACGCGCGCCGCAATCGACAGCACGGTGGGCACGGGCAGCAGGTGCCCGCTGCGGCAGGCCTGGGCCAGGTCGGCCCCCTTGAGGAATTCCATGGCGATGTAGGCGAGGTCGTGCTCCTCGCCCGCATCAAAGATCGTCACGATGCAGGGATGCTGCAGGCGCCCCGCCGTTTCCGCTTCGCGGAAGAACCGGGCCCGGGCATCCACCAGCGCATGGCCTTCGAATTCCTCGGCGAGCGCCAGCGTCTTGATGGCGACCACGCGGCCGATCTTCGGGTCCCGGCCCAGGTAGACCACGCCCATGGCGCCCTTGCCGATTTCCTTTTCGATCTGGTAGCGGCCGAGCTGGGGCACCCCTACCGAAGCATCGCCGGCAAGGCGCGGGGCGGCTGCCGGCGGCACCGAGGCGGGCGTGCTCGACGGCGTGCCGGGGTCCTTGTGCAGCTGGGCGCGCACGCGCTTGTAGCGGGCATAGGCATCGCGGAAGCCCTTGTTGTGCTGCACGATGTGCTTGTACACCGACTTGGCCCGCGCGAGATTTCCCTTGCGCTCGAAGTCCTGGCCCAGGTGGTACAGGTTGTCCAGCAGCGCCTCGCTGGGCGGCAGCTTGCGCAAGCGCTCAAAGGCCTTGTCCAGCTGCCCCTGGCCGTGCAAGGCCAGTGCCAGCATGCGGTCCGCCTCGGCCGCCTCGCCCGCGTCCCGGCCGGTGCCGGATGCGGCGGCGCCGGGGGACCAGCGCAGCAGCCAGAGCATGGCCGTGCCCGACAGCAGCGCAAGAGCCCCGGGAACCAGGGCAACCGACAGGCCCGCATGGCGCAGCAATGCCCACTCGGCACCGACCAGCGCCACGGAAAGCCCGCCTCCCAGCGCGGCCCCTGCGGTGCGTGAAAGGCGCGTGAGCCCCCCGGCGATCCCCAGCAGCGCGGCCAGCGCCAGACCCCAGCCGGCGGCGTGCGCCCACACCGGCTGGCGCACGCCCATGCCGTGGCCCAGTGCGGCCACCGCGTGCGCAAGCGCCTCGACGGGCGCCATGGTGCCTGCGCCGCCCACCGTCCAGGGCGCGGCCAGGGTTCCACCGGTTTCACCCACCAGCACCACCTGGTCCTTGAAGCGCTGCGGTGGCGCCATGCCGCTCAGGACCTGCGCCAGCGGCACCACGGGAAACGGCCGGCCTGCGGCCTGCGGCGCCCCGTACCAGCGCGGCAGCATGCGGGCGACGGCATCGGTGGGCGTAAGCAGCCCGCCCACCTGAACCCCCGCGCGGGCTTCGTCCCACCGGACCTCCGCCGGCCCCAGGTGCAGGCTGTGGCGTGCGGCCAGCACGGCCAGCGAGGGGATGCCGACGTTGTCATAGCGCAGCAGGAGCGGAACGCGCCGAACCGTGCCGTCGCTGTCCGGCAGGGCTAGCCAGTGGCCGACCCCTGCCGCCGCGGCGCCTATCCGGTCGACGGGATGGCGCGCGGCCGTGGCGGGCACGGCAAAGGCGCCGGGGTCCGCCAGCGCGCTGCGCTGCGCAAACGGCGGCAGCGGCGAGGGCGTGGCGCCCTCCGCGACCGCATACTGCGACGCAAGAAACACGTTGCCGGCCCGCTGCAGGCTTTCGGCCAGGCGGGCATCGCCATCCAGCAAGCGGGTGCCTTCTTCGGCCGCGCGGCCCAGGTCCGCGGCAAGCGCCGAGGTGTCGCCACTGGCGGCAACCGTGGCGCGGATCTTCTGCAGGTAGGCCAGCCCGCTGCCCGACTGCGGCCCGTCCAGCGGGGGCAGCAAAACGACCGTCCGGGCGCCGGCAGCCGTGAGTGCATCGATCAGGCGGGCATACCCGGCGCGGGCTTCCGGCCCGCTTCCCAAGGCCGCCGCGCCCGCTTCGTCGATGCCGACCAGCGTGATTCCGGGTGGGGGTGGCGCGGCGCCGGCCGCCAGGGCGGCGTCGTAGAGCCGGTATTCCAGCTGCGCCAGGGCTCCGGTGGCGGCAGCAAAGGCCACGACCGCGGCAGCCGCCACGGCGGCACGCAACCCGTCGGCACGCCACGCGCCCCCCCTCGGTCCCGACAGTGTCCGTCCCACTTGCTCTTGGTCTCCACGCTGTATTGGGACACATTCAAGCAATATTTACGCCGGGGATTCGAGGCCCGCAAAGGCCCTGCAAGGCGGCCGGCGGGCCCGCGCGAGCGCCCGGGACGGCCTTTCTTGTCCGCCGACCGCGAACGTTTCCCGCGGGCGCTGCCATTTTTGTCACCACCCGGCGGACCGGCCGCCAGCGCGCACCGCAGGCTGGGCAGGGCCCAGAAAGTAAATAAGCGCCTGGAACCGGAGTTCCAGACGCTCGTTCAGCAGGCCGGGAGGGAAGGAAGCCCCCGGCCGGTCGGCCGTCAGGCCGGCTTGCTTACTTCAGCTGGGCCTTCAGCAGCTTGCCCAGTTCAGACGGGTTGCGCGTGATCACGAAGCCCGACTCTTCCATGATGGCCAGCTTGGCATCGGCCGTGTCAGCACCGCCAGAGATCAGCGCGCCGGCGTGGCCCATGCGCTTGCCGGGAGGCGCCGTCACGCCAGCGATGAAGCCCACCACGGGTTTCTTCATGTTGGCCTTGCACCATTGGGCGGCTTCGGCTTCGTCAGGACCGCCGATTTCGCCGATCATGATCACGGCGTCCGTGTCCGGATCGTCGTTGAAGGCCTTCATCACGTCGATGTGCTTGAGGCCGTTGATCGGGTCGCCACCGATACCGACGGCGCTGGACTGGCCCAGGCCCACTTCGGTCAGCATGGCCACGGCTTCATACGTCAGCGTGCCCGAGCGGGACACCACGCCGATACGGCCCTTGCGGTGGATGTGACCGGGCATGATGCCGATCTTGATTTCGTCAGGCGTGATCAGGCCGGGGCAGTTGGGGCCCAGCAGCAGGGTCTTCTTGCCGCCGGCAGCTTCCTTGGCCTTCATCTTGTTGCGCACCATCAGCATGTCGCGCACGGGAATGCCTTCGGTGATGCAGATGGCCATGTCCAGGTCGGCTTCCACGGCTTCCCAGATCGCGTCCGCAGCGCCTGCGGGCGGCACGTAGATCACCGACACGGTGGCGCCGGTCTGCTTTGCCGCTTCCTTGACCGAGGCGTAGATCGGGATGTTGAAGATGGACTCGCCGGCCTTCTTGGGGTTCACGCCCGCCACGAAGCAGTTCTTGCCGTTGGCGTATTCCTGGCACTTCTCGGTGTGGAACTGGCCGGTCTTGCCCGTGATGCCCTGGGTGATGACCTTGGTGTCTTTGTTGATGTAGATCGACATGTGTGTTCTCCGGGCTTACTTGACGGCAGCAACGATCTTGGTCGCGGCTTCGGCCATGGTGTCTGCGGCGATGATGGGCAGGCCGGACTCGGCCAGCATCTTCTTGCCCAGCTCTTCGTTCGTGCCCTTCATGCGCACGACCAGCGGCACGTTCAGGTTCACGGCCTTGCAGGCGGTGATCACGCCGGTGGCGATGGTGTCGCACTTCATGATGCCGCCGAAGATGTTGACCAGGATGCCCTTGACCTTGGGGTTCTTGAGCATGATCTTGAAGGCTTCGGTGACCTTCTCGGGGGTGGCACCGCCGCCCACGTCCAGGAAGTTGGCTGGCTCGCCGCCGAACAGCTTGATGGTGTCCATGGTGGCCATGGCCAGGCCGGCGCCGTTCACCAGGCAGCCGATGTTGCCGTCCAGGCTGATGTAGGCCAGGTCGAACTTGGAGGCTTCCACTTCGGCCGGATCTTCTTCGTCCAGGTCGCGGAAGGCCACGATTTCGGGGTGGCGGAACAGGGCGTTGGCGTCAAAGTTGAACTTCGCGTCCAGGGCCATCAGGTTGCCCTTGGAGTCGCAGTTCAGCGGGTTGATTTCCACCAGCGACGCGTCGGTTTCCATGTAGCACTTGTAGATCTTGGCGAAGATGTCCACGGCTTGGTCGATGGAAGCGCCGGTCAGGCCGATGGCTGCGGCCACCTTGCGGCTTTGCGCTTCGGTGATGCCGACCAGCGGGTCGATCATCTCGGTGACGATCTTCTCGGGCGTGGAGTGGGCCACTTCCTCGATGTCCATGCCGCCTTCGCTCGAGGCGATCAGGGCCACCTTCTGCGTGGCGCGGTCGGTGACCAGCGACACATACAGTTCGTTCTTGATGTCGGCGCCGTCTTCGATGTACAGGCGGCGGACCTTCTGGCCTTCGGGGCCGGTCTGGTGCGTGACCAGCTGCATGCCCAGGATTTCGCTGGCGCGTGCCTTCACGTCGTCAATGGTCTTGGCAACCTTCACGCCGCCGCCCTTGCCACGGCCACCGGCGTGGATCTGGGCCTTCACAACCCACACGGGGCCGCCGAGCTTCTGGGCTGCTTCCACGGCTTCTTGCACCGTGAATGCGGGAATGCCGCGCGGAACGGGCACACCAAAATTGCGCAAGATTTCCTTGCCTTGGTATTCGTGAATCTTCATGAGGTCTCTCTCAGGAATGGTGGGTTTACCCGTTTGCCATGATTGGAAATGTCTGGCCGCGGGCATGGGACATGGCAACCCACGACTGTATCATGCTGCAATGCACCATCCTTTTGCAGGCCTTACAGTCGGGGGTGGTGCCCGCAGGCCCCCGGGTCATCCCTGCCCGGGGCGCCTCGGAGCCTGTGCCACGTCCACCAGGAGCAACCATGTCCCATAAAGTCTTTATCGATGGCGAAGCCGGCACCACAGGTCTGCAGATCCGTGAACGCCTGCAGACCCTGCCGCAGATCGAACTGGTGAGCATTGCCCCCGAACTGCGCAAGGACCCTGCCGCCAAGCGCGACCTGGTCGCCGGGGTGGACCTGGTGGTGCTGTGCCTGCACGACGATGCAGCGCGCGAGACCGTGGCCATGGTGGATGCCATCACGCAAAGCACCGGCCGGAAGATCAAGATCATCGACGCCAGCACCGCCCACCGCACGGCGCCGGGCTGGGTGTTCGGGTTTCCCGAGCTGGCCCCCGGGCAGGCCCAGGCGGTGGCCCAGTCAGACCGCGTGGCCAACCCCGGCTGCTATGCCACCGGCGCCATTGCGCTGCTGCGCCCGCTGGTGGACGCCGGGCTGCTGCCCGCCGACTTTCCGGTGGCCCTGCCCTCGGTCAGCGGCTATTCGGGCGGCGGGCGCACCATGATCGAGGCCTACGAGGCCGGCACGGCGCCGCTGTTCGAGGCCTACGCCCTCACGCTCAAGCACAAGCACCTGCCCGAGATCATGCGCTACACGGGCCTCACCCGGCGACCCATCTTCGTGCCGGCCGTGGGCAATTTCCGCCAGGGCATGCTGGTGCAGCTGCCGCTGCACCTGGACACGCTGCCGGGCGCGCCCAAGGCGGCCGACCTGCACGACGCCCTGGCCGCGCACTACGCCAAGACCAACACGCCCGAGCAATGGGTGAGCGTGCTGCCCCCCACCGAGGACGGCAAGCTCGACGCCACCGCGCTCAACGACACCAACAAGCTGGAGCTGCGGGTGTTCGGCAATGAGGAATACCGCCACGCCGTGCTGTTGGCGCGGCTGGACAACCTGGGCAAGGGCGCCAGCGGCGCCGCGGTGCAGAACCTGCGCCTGATGCTGGGGGCGTGACCGGCACGCGGACGCAGGAGCGGGCGCGGTTCCGGCGTCTGCCGTAGCCGCAACGGGCACCCGTCCGACAAGGGACGCGCGCAGGGCCTTCTACCGTGGGCCCTGCTGCCAACCACCCTTGCAAGGACTGCCATGAATGCCCCGCCCGACGACCGCCCGCTTCCACACGCCACCGCCACGGCGCGGCCCAGCGCCCCCGCGCCGCGCCCGACCAGCGGACGCGAGAACAAGGGGCTGATGGCCTTCTTCATTGCCGCGGCCGTGCTGGCGCTGCTGATCGTGCTGGGGTTCAACCTGCTGGGCCCCGAAGGCGCCTCGCGCACCGGCGTGGGCGACGGCCCGGCGCAGTCCACCGCGGGGCCCACCACGGGAGGCCCCAGCCCTGGCGCGGACCGCTCTTCTGCGGGCGGCGCCGCTCCCACCGGCGCAACAGCGCCCACCGTGGAGTCGCCAGCACCCCAGGCCGCCGATACCCCCACCGCCGCCGGCCGAGAAAGCGTGGGCGCTCCCAAGGGCGGGGCGCTCCAGTCCGGCAACAACGTGCCCGAAGGCCTGAGCGGCCAGGGCGCCGCCGGCCAGGCGCCACCGACCTCGCGCTAGGGATAGTCGGCGCTACGCTTCAGGCTCCGGCGCTTCGCCGCGCACCACGCGGCGCACGATGTCCCCCGAGAAACCGCGCGCCGCCAGAAAGCGGCTTTGCCGCGCCCATTCGCGCGCATCGTCCCCCGGGGGCGTGCCGAACTTGCGCAGCCACAGGGCGTGGGCACGCTGGAACTCGCTGGATTTGAGGCCCGCCACGGCCTGCTGCACGGCCTCGGACGCAATGCCCTTGGCTTGCAGTTCCTGGCGCAGGCGCGCCGCGCCCAGCTGGCCGGCACGGCGGTGCAGCACGGACTCCACCACACGGCTTTCGCTGATGAAGCCCTTGGCCTGCAGGTCGTGCAGGACCGCCGCAAGGTCGTCACCCTCCTGCACGTGGCGCGCCAGCTTGCGGCGCAGTTCCTCCAGCGAATGCTCGCGCTGGCTCAGCAGCCGCAGCGCGCGGCCTTTGAGCGAGAGGGTGGGGGCTGCCATCGGGCCTCGATTATCAAAAATGATAGCTGCCAGCGCTTGACTGGCAAGCGCTGGAGGCCAATTTGACCATTACGGCGCAGTGCGCGCCGGTCAGTCGGCGCTGCCGCCGGCCTGGGCCGCGGCGGGGGGCAGGAGCGCAATGCCCAGCCCTTCGCGCACCTTGTTCTCGATTTCCATGGCCAGCTCCGGGTTCTCGCGCAGGAACTCGCGGGCGTTGTCGCGGCCCTGGCCGATCTTCTCGCCGTTGTAGGCGTACCAGGCGCCGCTCTTCTCGATGACCTTGGCGTTGACGCCCATGTCGATGATCTCGCCCTCGCGGCTGATGCCCTCGCCGAAGAGGATGTCGAACTCGGCCGTCTTGAAGGGCGGGCTCACCTTGTTCTTGACCACCTTGACCTTGGTCTCGTTGCCGATGGCTTCCTCGCCCTTCTTGATGGTGCCGGTGCGGCGGATGTCCAGGCGCACCGAGGCGTAGAACTTCAGCGCATTGCCGCCGGTGGTGGTTTCGGGGCTGCCGAACATCACACCGATCTTCATGCGGATCTGGTTGATGAAGATGACCATGCAGTTGGTCTTCTTGATGGTGGCGGTGAGCTTGCGCAGCGCCTGGCTCATCAGGCGGGCCTGCAGGCCGGGCAGGGCGTCGCCCATCTCGCCTTCGATTTCGGCCTTGGGCGTCAAGGCGGCCACCGAGTCGATGACGATCAGGTCCACCGCGCCCGAGCGCACCAGGCTGTCCACGATTTCCAGCGCCTGCTCGCCGGTGTCGGGCTGGCTGATGAGCAGGTCGGGCACGTGCACGCCCAGCTTTTGCGCGTACTGGATGTCCAGCGCGTGCTCGGCATCGACGAAGGCGCAGGTGCCGCCCTGCTTTTGCATCTCGGCAATGACCTGCAGCGTGAGCGTGGTCTTGCCCGACGATTCAGGGCCGTAGATCTCGATCACCCGGCCGCGGGGCAGGCCGCCCACGCCCAGGGCGATATCCAGGCCCAGCGAGCCGGTGGAGACGACCTGGATGTCCTCGATGGCCTCGCCTTCGCCCAGGCGCATGATGGTGCCCTTGCCGAACTGCTTCTCGATCTGTGCGAGCGCGGCCGCCAGGGCCTTGGCCTTTTCACTGTTGGCGGGATTGTTGCCCTTGACTGCGACGTCCATGAGAAAACTCCTTGAAAAACAACGGGTTGGATGGCTGCACCGCTCTGCAATTAATCACAGTCTGGATGCTTGAACAGTAGTTTAGGGGCGGCTATCTGCATTTCCAACCATTTTTTAGTCAGTTTAGCTGACCAAATGCCGGGCCTGCGCCACAATGCGCCATGGCCTTCGACACCTCCCTGACCCGCCCCGTGGACGACGGCTGGCGCCAGACGCACCTGGGCCGCCTGCTGGGCCACGCCATGCGCCGGTTTGACGCGCGGGTGCTGCAGCTCATGGCGCGCGCCGTGGAGGTGCCGCTGGCGCTGTCCAACCTGGCAGCGCGCGACCAGGTCACGGCCGCGCACGTGCACATCACCCGGCACCTGTCGCTGCAGGGCGACCGCCTGACCGACCTGGCGCAGCGCGCGGGCATGACCAAGCAGGCCATGGCCGACCTGGTGGACCAGTGCGTGGCCTGGGGCCTGGTCACCCGCGCGCCGGACCCGCGCGACGCCCGCGCCCGGCGCGTGTGCTTCACGCCCACCGGGCTCGCGTGGCTGGCGGCGTTCCAGGCCGCGGTGGCGCAGGCCGAGGCCGAGTTCCGCGAGGAGGTGGGCCCGGAAGTGGCCACGGTGGTGGCGCTGGGCCTGGAGGCCTACGCGGGCGCGGCCGGCGGCGACTGAGGGGCCGGCGCCGCGGCTTCCGCCGACTGCAGCAGCCACTGCCGGAAGCACCGCAGCGCGTGCACCTGGGTGCGCCCCTCGGGGTAGCAGAACCAGTAGCCCAGCTCACTGGCGTAGCCGCTGGTGGGGGCCGGGGTGCCCTCGAACACGGGCTCGCGCACCAGCCCGGCCGTGATCTCGTCCTGCACCAGGCAGCGCGGCACCAGCGCCAGGCCCATGCCGGCCATCACCGCGCGGATCATGGTCTGGAACTGGTCGAACTGCGGGCCGGCCAGCGGGTCCACCAGGCCGGCCACGCCATGCGTTTCGCTCCAGCGCAGCCAGGCGTCGGGCACGGTGACGTGGCGCAGCAGGGTCTGCCGGGCCAGGTCGCGCGGGTGGTTCAGCGGCCAGTCGGCCACCCTGGTGCGCGGGGCGATCAACGCCACGTCGCGCCCGGTGATGTAGTGGGCATGGGCGCCGGGCCAGTGGCCGTCGCCAAACAGGATGGAGCAGTCCAGCTCCGGCCGCTCGAAGTCGTAGCTGTGCACGTAGGGCACGAAATGCAGTGTGATCTGCGGGTGCAGCTGCTGGAACTGCGGCAGCCGCGGAATCAGCCACTTGGCGCCAAAGGTGGGCAGGCTGGACAGGTGCAGCGCGCCGCCGCCGTCGTCGCTGGTGATCAGCTCCAGCGTGGCCGCCTCCAGCTGGGCCAGCACCGCCCGCACGGCCTTTTCATAGCGCTCGCCGGCGGGCGTCAGGGCCAGGCGCTTGCGGCTGCGCTCGAACAGCGGCACACCCACCCAGGTCTCCAGTTCCTTCACCTGCTTGCTGACCGCGCTTTGCGTGAGGTGCAGCGCCTCCGCGGCGCGGGACACGCCGCCGAACCGGGTCACGGTGGAAAACGCGCGCAGCAGATGCAGCGGCGGAGCCAGACGGCGCAGGGAGGACATGGTAAGTACTCAAATCATTCCAAATGGGAATGTTATCAGGCACATCCGTTGCTTGGTCAAGACCACCCATTCTTTTAACCTTGCTGTTCTTCAAAGGAGAAATACCCCATGCAACGCCGTCACCTGCTTTCTGCACTGGCCGCCGCGTCTTTCGTTCCTGGAATGTCTTTGGCGCAAGAGGGCAAGCCCCTGCGCATCATCGTTCCCTTCCCGCCCGGTGGCGCCACCGACATCACGGCGCGCAGCCTGCAGGAATCGCTGGCCCGCATCCTCAAGCAGCCGGTGGTGCTGGACAACCGCGGCGGCGCGGGCGGCTCCATCGGCATGGCCGAAGTGGCGCGGGCCCCGGCCGATGGCCTGACGCTGGGCGTGGCCACGCTGTCCACCCACGGGGTGAACCCCGCCGTGTTCAGCAAGCTGCCCTACCAGCCGCTCAAGGACTTCGTGGGCGTGACCGAGATCGTCAAGGCGCCGGGCGTGGTGGTGATCAACCCGGCCGTGCTGCCGGTGAAGGACTTTGCCGACCTGGTGAAGCACCTCAAGGCCAACCCCGGCAAGGTGTCGTACGCCACGCCGGGCAACGGCACCATCGGCCACATGTGGGGCGAGCTGTTCAAGAGCAGCACGGGCACCTCGATGGTGCACATTCCCTACCGTGGCGCGGGCCCGGCCATCAACGACGTGCTGGCCGGCCAGGTGGCGGTGTACTTTGACCAGGTGGCCTCCTCGCTGCCGCACATCAAGGCCGGCAAGCTCAAGGCCCTGGCCGTGTCCTGGCCGGGGCGGCTTGATGTGCTGCCCGACGTCCCCACCTATGCCGAGCTGGGCTACAAGCAGGCCAACGAGCCGTCGTGGTTCGGCCTGGTGGCCCCGGCCGCCACGCCGCAGGCGGTCGTGGACCGCATCCAGCAGGCGGTGGCCCAGGCCCTGAAGGAGCCCGCCGTGCGCGATCGCCTGGCGGGCCAGGGGCTGTACCCCTCGGGCACCACGTCCAAGGAATTCAACGCCCAGATCGTCCGGGAAATCGAGAAGATGAAACGGGTGGCCGAATTCGCCAAGATATCGCTCGACTGAACCGATGAACCCAGGGCAGGGGTGGCGGCAACGCCTCCCCGCCCCAGGCCTTGAGCCGGACCCCAGGCATCCCGTTGGCGGATAACCCTGGGCGCATTCCGGTCTGGGCGGCCCGGCCTGCCGCCCCCCTTTGCGCACACTCTGCCTATGCATGCAGCCTTGAAACTGATCCACCACCGATTCCAGCACGCCCAGCCCGGAGCCACCGGCTCGCCCGGCCAGGCGGCACCGGCCGCCCGTGCCGACGTCCGCACGGTGAGCGCCGTTCCCGGCAGCACCCCGCTGGTGCTCGACTCGCCGCACAGCGGCACCCACTATCCCGACGACTTCGGCTCCGCGTGCGACCTGCCCACGCTGCGCCGCGCGGAAGACACCCATGTCGAGAAGATCTACGCCTTCGCCCCGGCGCTGGGCGTGGCCTGGATCGAAGCCCATTTCCCGCGCATCTACCTCGACGCGAACCGCGACACCACCGAGCTCGATACCTCCCTGCTCGACGGCCCCTGGCCCGACCCCATCTCCACCGACCCCCGCGTGCTCAGCAAGGTGCGCCTGGGCAAGGGCTTGATCTGGAAATTCACCGACGACGGCGAGCCCATCTACAACCGCCTGCTGTCCGTTCAGGAAGTGCGCGCGCGCATCGACCGCTGCTGGCGCCCCTACCACGCCGCCGTGGCCCAGGCCATTGACGCGGCGCATGCGCGCCACGGCTACAGCATCCACCTCAACTGCCACTCGATGCCCGCCGTGTCGGGGCGCTTTGCCACCGATTTTCCCGGCCTGGTGCATGCCGACTTCGTCGTGGGCGACCGCGACGGCAGCACCGCCAGCCCGGCGCTGGCCGCGCTGGTCTGCGAACACCTGCGGGAGCGCGGCTACAGCGTGGAATACAACCACCCCTACAAGGGCGTGGAGCTGGTGCGCCGCTACGGCAACCCGGCCCAGCACCGCCACAGCATCCAGGTCGAGATCAACCGCAAGCTCTACATGGACGAGCGCACGCTGGCGCAGGACCCGGCCGGCATGGCGCGGCTGCAGGCCGATCTGCAGGCGCTGGTGCACAAGCTGCTGGCGCACGATCCCCGCTGATCCAGCGCATCCGGGCCGGGCTGCCGGCGCCTAAAATCGGGGCACAGGCGCGGCACCAGACCGCGCCGCCGACCCAGGAGACCCGGATGCGCATTCTCATTGCCGAAGACGACCAGGTGCTGGCCGATGGCCTGCTGCGCACGCTGCGGGCCTCCGGCGCGGTGGTGGACCACGTGGCCAGCGGCACCGAGGCCGACGCCGCGCTGCTGACCAACAACGAGTTCGACCTGCTCATCCTGGACCTGGGGCTGCCCAAGCTGCACGGGCTGGAAGTGCTCAAGCGGCTGCGCGGCCGGGGCTCGGCGCTGCCGGTGCTCATCCTCACCGCCGCCGACAGCGTGGAGGAGCGCGTCAAGGGCCTGGACTTCGGGGCCGACGACTACATGGCCAAGCCGTTCTCGCTGCAGGAGCTGGAAGCCCGCGTGCGCGCCCTCACGCGCCGGGGCATGGGCGGCACCAGCAGCGCCATCAAGCACGGCCCGCTGGTGTACGACCAGGCCGGCCGCGTGGCCACCATCGACGGCAAGATGATCGAGCTCTCGGCCCGCGAGCTGGGCCTGCTGGAGGTGCTGCTGCAGCGCGCCGGCCGCCTGGTCAGCAAGGAACAGCTGGTGGAGCGCCTGTGCGAGTGGGGCGAAGAAGTGAGCAACAACGCCATCGAGGTCTACATCCACCGCCTGCGCAAGAAGATCGAGGGCGGGCCCATCCGCATCGCCACGGTGCGCGGGCTCGGGTACTGCCTCGAAAAAATCCCGGGTTAGCTCCTAATTTGATAGCTGCTTGCGCTGGAACTGCAAGCGCTAGAGGCCAAAAAGGCTTGAAAACTTGAAAATCTTCCAGCGAGAGCAGCGCTCCCTCTTCGGCGAGATCCTCGACTGGATGCTCACGCCGCTCTTGCTGCTGTGGCCCGTGAGCCTGGCGCTCACCTGGCTGGTGGCGCAGGGCCTGGCCAACAAGCCGTTCGACCGGGCGCTGGAATACAACGCCCACGCCCTGGCCCAGCTGGTGAGCGTGGCCGGCAACAAGGTGCAGTTCAACCTGCCCCAGCCCGCCAGCGAAATCCTGCGCGCGGACGATTCCGACATCGTCTACTACCAGGTGCTGGGCCCGGGCGGCGAATTCCTCTCCGGCGAGCGCGAGCTGCCCGAGCCCCCCGCCGAGGAGGTGCCCACCTCGGGCGAGGTGCGGCTGCGCGACGGCGAGATGCGCGGCATCGAGATCCGCGTGGCCTACATCTGGGTGCGCCTGCCGCTGCCCGACACGCCCATGGCGCTGGTGCAGGTGGCCGAGACGCGCGAAAAGCGCAGCGTGCTGGCCACCGAAATCATCAAGGGCGTGATGCTGCCGCAGTTCGTCATCCTGCCGCTGGCCGTGCTGCTGGTGTGGCTGGCGCTGGCACGCGGCATCCAGCCGCTGAACCAGCTGGAGCAGCGCATCCGCGCCCGCAACCCCGACGACCTCTCGCCCCTGGACGACCGCACCGTGCCGCTGGAAGTGGCGCCGCTGGTGGCCTCGGTGAACGACCTGCTCACCCGCCTGAACGACTCGCTGGCCACGCAAAAGCGCTTCCTGGCCGACGCCGCGCACCAGCTCAAGACGCCGTTGGCGGGCCTGCGCATGCAGGCCGACCTGGCCCAGCGCGAGGGCACCAGCACCGAGGAGCTCAAGCGCTCGCTGCAGCAAATTGGCCGCTCCAGCATCCGCGCCACGCACACCGTCAACCAGCTGCTGGCCCTGGCGCGCGCCGAAGGCAGCGGCGTGGGCATTGCGCGCCAGCCTTGCGACCTGGCGCGGCTGGTGATCGAGGTGGTGCGCGACTCGGTGCCGCGCGCGCTGGACAAGCACATCGACCTGGGCTACGACGGTGCCGAGCCCGGTTCCCCCGGCGTGCTGCTGGACGGCAACCCCACGCTGCTCAAGGAACTGGTGCGCAACCTGCTCGACAACGCCATCAACTACACGCCGTCAACCCCCGCCAAGCCCGGCGTGGTCACCGCCCGCGTGCTGGCCGACACGTTCGGGCATGTGCTGCTGCTGCAGGTGGAAGACTCCGGCCCCGGCGTGCCCGAGGCCGAGCGCGAACTGGTCTTCCAGCCCTTCTACCGCGCCCTGGGCAGCGAGGCCGACGGCTCGGGCCTGGGCCTGCCCATCGTGCTGGAGATCGCGCGCAAGCACGGCGCCGAGGTCACGCTGGAAGACGCGCGGCCAGGCCAGAACCCGCCCGGGGCACGGTTCAGCGTGCGGTTTGCGGCGCGGGACACGGCCGCGGACGCCTGAGTGCCTGAGTGCCTGAGTGCCTGAGTGCCTGAGTGCCTGAGTGCCTGAGTGCCTGAGTGCCTGAGTGCCTGAGTGCCTGAGTGCCTGAGTGCCTGAGTGCCTGAGCGCCTGAGCGCCTGAGCGCCGCGCCGCACCGCCGCCCTCAGCCGCAGGCCCGCAGCGTCTTGCCCGCCATGGCGGGGCGCAGCGCGTCGAGCTGGGGCCGCAGCGCGTCGTTCACGGCGGGCAGGCGCAGGGTGAAGCCGGCGGACTCGGGACGCTCCTGGATCACGCGGGCCGTGCGCACACCGCGGTTGCCCAGGTTGGCCAGCTCGCGCTCGGCCGCGTCCTTGGAGGAAAAGCGGCCCAGCGACAGGCCGTATTCCAGCGTGCCGCCCGCGCGGTCGTGATCCACCTTGCGGGCGCGCAGTTCGGCGCGCTTGCGGTCCAGCGTCTCCAGGTCGTCAAAGCGGCCCATGTACACCATCCACCGCCCCCCGACGGGGGTGGGCTCCAGCGACCAGCTGCCCTGCGGCAGCGCGGCCGCGGCGGTGCGCAGCGCCTCGGCCTGGCGCTCGTCGAACACGCCGGCCTGCAGGCATTCGGCGGCATCGGATGGCGCGGCGGCTGCCGGCGCCTCGCCCCCCGCAGGAGCGGACCCCGCCGACGCGGCGGCCGTGGAGGCGGCCGCGGCCGACGAGGGCGCGGGTGCGGAAGAGGACGTCTTGCTGGGGTTCACGCGCAGGATCTGCAGCGTCTCGGGCCGGATCTGCTGCTCCATGCGCTGCGGCTCCGCCTGCTCCTCGGGCGCAAAGCCCCAGTCCTTGAGCAGGCCTTGCGACCACGCGTAGTAGCCCGCGTTGGCCAGCAGCAGCGCGGCAAGGGCTAAGCGCAGCATGGCGGCCTTTCATTCAGGAGGCACGGGCGGGAGGGGCCTTGCCAAGGGCGCATTGCGGGGCGCATGCTGCGGGCGGGCGTCATGCCACGGGCCTCACGCTGAGTTCCGCGCTGGTGATGGCCTGCATGCCACCGGCCGTGTGCACCAGCAGGGCGCCATCGTCCCCCACGCCGTGGGCCGTGCCGGCCTGGCCGTCGCTCAGCGTCACGGCGCGGTCCCGCAGCACGTCGCGCAGCGCAAAGCGGGGCTGCACCGGGCCGAACCCGTACAGCTCGAAGCCCTGCAGCATGCCCACCAGCGCGGGCACGATGCGCAGCAGCGCCGTGGGGGCGTCCAGGCCGGGCTCCACCTCCTGCAGGCTGGCGGGCGGCAGGCTCAGGCCCTCGCCGCTGCGCGGCAGCACGTTGAGGCCGATGCCCACGACCACATAGCGGGCCGTGCTGGCGGGGGCTGCCGCGCCCGGCGCGGACCCGGCGGCCTGCGGGGCGACGAAGCTTGCCGTTTCCACCAGGATGCCGCCCAGCTTGCGGTCGCCGGCGGCGCCGGACAGCCACAGGTCGTTGGGCCATTTCAGGCCCACCCGCGCAGGCCCGGCAGCGCCCGGCGGGGGCAGCACCGGCTGCAGGCTCTCGGCCACGCTCACCCCCACCGCCAGCGACAGGCCGGACCAGTCGCGCGGGGCCAGCGGCAGGCCCAGCGACATCATCAGGGAGGGCAGGGGCGCTGCGGTGGCGCCACGGTCTGCCGCGCCCCCCTGCCACACCCGCCCCAGGCGGCCGCGCCCGGCGGTCTGCTGCTCGGCCACCAGCAAGGTCGGCTCGCACCGGCCCGCGCGGGCACGGCGCATCAGTTCGGTGTTGGTGGAGTCGATGGTGGGCAGCACCTCCACGGTAAAACCCGGCAACAGCGGTGACACGGTTTGCCACAGCGCCTCGGCGGGCCAGCGGGTGACCGGGGTGGAGGACATCATGGGCGGCGGCCGGGGGTGCGCGACGGCTGGGCCGGACGGGCGGGCGGCAGCGGCACGGGCGGCGCCCAGCCCCGCTTGGGGGCGAGCAGCGTGCCGCGGCAGTTCTTGCTGCCGCACCAGCAGGGGTATTCGGCCTTGAGCTTCTTGGTGTAGCGCTCCTCGATGATGAGGCCGTAGTCGTAGTTGAGCTCTTCCCCCGCCTTGATATTGCGCAGCGCGGTGATGAAAATGCGCCCGTCCCGCTCGTCGGCATAGCAGTTGGGGTCGCAGCTGTGGTTGATCCAGCGGGCGGAGTTGCCGCCGAACTTTGCGTCGATCACGCGGTCTTCATCGACATGGAAGTAAAACGTGTGGTTGGGTTGCAGCGGATCGTGCGGGTGCCGGTCCTGCGCCTCCTGCCAGCTGATCACCTCGCCGGTGTACTCGATGAGCACCTCGCCTTCGGCGATGTCCTGCACGGCGAACACGCCCTTGCCGTGGACGCCCGAGCGCCGGGTCTGGATGCGGCGGCCCGGGGGAATGCTGGGGACGGCGGACGGTGCGGAGCGGGGCATGGCAAAAACTCTGTTAACTTGAATATGCACACATGCATGCGCGTGCGCGTGTACGCGTGAGGCAACGAATTGTAGAAGCGCCCGGCCCGATGCCGGATGAGCCAGACTGGCGAGAAACCCAACAAATGACCAAGACACTGGTAATTGCAGAGAAACCTTCCGTCGCGCAAGACATCGTGCGCGCGCTGACCCCCGTGGCCGGCAAGTTCGACAAGTTTGACGACCACTTCGAGAACGACCGCTACGTGGTCACCAGCGCCGTGGGCCACCTGGTGGAGATCCAGGCCCCCGAGCAGTTCGACGTGAAGCGCGGCAAGTGGAGCTTTGCGCACCTGCCCGTGATCCCGCCGTACTTTGACCTGAAGCCTGTGGACAAGACCAAGAGCCGCCTGGCGGCCGTGGTCAAGCAGGCCAAGCGCAAGGACGTGACCGAACTCATCAACGCCTGTGACGCGGGCCGCGAGGGGGAGCTGATCTTCCGCCTGATCGAGCAGTACGCCGGTGGCAGCAAGCCCGATGGCAAAGGTCTCGGCAAGCCCGTCAAGCGCCTGTGGCTGCAGTCCATGACGCCCCAGGCCATCCGCGACGGTTTCGACGCCCTGCGCTCCGAGCAGCAGATGGCGGGCCTGGCCAGCGCGGCGCGCAGCCGCTCCGAGGCCGACTGGCTGGTGGGCATCAACGGCACGCGCGCCATGACGGCGTTCAACTCGCGCGACGGTGGGTTCTTCCTGACCACCGTGGGCCGGGTGCAGACGCCCACGCTGTCGCTGGTGGTGGAGCGCGAAGAAAAGATCCGCAAGTTCGTGAGCCGCGACTACTGGGAAATCCACGCCACCTTTGGTGCCCAGGCAGGCGAATACCCCGCCAAGTGGTTCGACCCCAAGTGGAAAAAAGGCGAGGATGCCGAAGCCAAGGCCGACCGCGTCTGGTCGCTGGCCGAAGCCCAGGCCATTGCCAACGCCGTGCGCGGCAAGCAGGCCACCGTCACGGAAGAAAGCAAGCCCACCACCCAGGCATCGCCCCTGCTGTTCGACCTGACCAGCCTGCAGCGCGAGGCCAACGGCAAGTTCGGCTTCAGCGCCAAAACCACGCTGGCACTGGCGCAAAGCCTGTACGAACGCCACAAGGCGCTGACCTACCCCCGTACCGATTCGCGCGCGCTGCCCGAGGACTACCTGCCCGTGGCGCGCAAGACCTTCGAGATGCTGGCCGACAGCGGCATGCGCCACCTGGCGCCGCACGCGCTCACGGCGCTGAACAACAACTACATCCGCCCGTCCAAGCGCATCTTCGACAACAGCAAGGTCAGCGACCACTTTGCCATCATCCCCACCACGCAGGCGCCGTCGGGCCTTTCCGAGGCCGAGCAGAAGCTGTACGACCTGGTGGTGCGCCGCTTCATGGCGGTGTTCTTCCCCAGCGCTGAATACACCGTCACCACGCGCATCTCGACGGTAGCTCCCCACAGCTTCAAGACCGAGGGCAAGGTGCTGGTCAAGCCGGGCTGGCTGGCCATCTACGGCAAGGAAGCGGCGGATGAAGTGGAAGGCGGCAAGGACGGCGACAAGGGCCAGAACCTGGTGGCCGTGAAGCCCGGCGAGATGGTCAACACCCTGGCCGTAGACCCCAAGGGCCTCAAGACCAAGCCCCCCGCCCGCTACTCCGAAGCCACGCTGCTGGGCGCCATGGAAAGCGCCGGCAAGCAGATCGACGACGACGAGCTGCGCGAGGCCATGCAGGAGAAAGGCCTGGGCACCCCCGCCACGCGCGCGGCCATCATCGAAGGGCTGCTGACCGAAAAGTACATGCTGCGCGAAGGCCGCGAGCTGATTCCCACGGCCAAGGCGTTCCAGCTCATGACGCTGCTGCGCGGGCTGGAGGTGGAGGAGCTGTGCCGCGCCGACCTGACCGGCGAGTGGGAGTACAAGCTGGCGCAGATGGAAAAGGGCCAGCTCTCGCGCGAGGCCTTCATGCGCGAAATTGCCGCCATGACCGAGCGCATGGTGAAGAAGGCCAAGGAATACGACCGCGACACCATCCCGGGCGACTACGCGACGCTGCAAACGCCCTGCCCGAACTGCGGCGGCGTGGTGAAGGAGAACTACCGCAGGTACGCATGCGTCGGCCGACCAGCCGACGCTGGCGGCTCCGGCGAGGGATGCGGCTTCAGCTTCGGCAAGTCGCCCGCGGGGCGCACCTTCGAGACGGCCGAGGCCGAGCAGCTGCTGCGCGACCGCAAGATCGGCCCGCTGGAGGGCTTCCGCTCCAAGGCCGGCTGGCCGTTCACGTCCGAGATCGTCATCAAGTACGACGACGAGGCCAAGAACTACAAGCTCGAATTCGACTTTGGCGACGACAAGAACGCCGAGGAATCGGGCGAGCTGGTGGAGTTTGAGGACGCCTCGCTCGGCCCCTGCCCCATCTGCGGCGCGGAGGTGCACGAGCACGGCAGCAACTACGTCTGCTCGCGCGCCGTGCCCACGGCCGCCCAGCCCACGCCCAACTGCACCTTCAAGAGCGGCAAGGTCATCCTGCAGCAGCCGGTGGAGCGCGAGCAGATGGCCAAGCTGCTGGAAACCGGCAAGACCGACCTGCTGGACAAGTTCGTCTCCATGCGCACGCGCCGCAACTTCAAGGCCCACCTGGCCTGGGACAAGGATGCGGGCAAGGTGAATTTCGAGTTTGCGCCCAGCAAGTTCCCGCCCCGCAAGCCCGCTGCGGCCGGGGCCGCTACAAAAACAGGAGCTGCCAGCGCAAGCAGGACAAGCGCTGCAGCCAAAAAAGCCCCTGCAAAAAAGGCCGCAGCCAAAACCACCGCCGCCAAGGCCCCGCGCAAGGCCGCGGCCGGCAAGGCCCCGAGCGCCGCCCTGGCCGCCGTGATCGGCACCGATCCGGTGGCGCGGCCCGAAGCCGTGAAGAAGCTGTGGGAGTACATCAAGGCCCACAACCTGCAAGACCCGCAGGACAAGCGCACCATCCGCGCCGACGACAAGCTGCGTGCCGTGTTCGGCAAGGACAGCGCCGGCATGTTCGAGCTGGCCGGCCTGCTGGGCAGCCATCTGGGAGGCGAATGATGCCGGCGCTCGGCGCACCATCCACCGCACCCGTCAAGCAGCGCTTCTGGCGCGCCGCGCTGGTGGCAATGGCGGTCGCTGGCGCGTTGCCGGGCTGCGGCAGCGCGCCGGGCGCCGCGCGTTCCAGCGACCCCACGGCCCAGCAGCCCCGGCAGGGCGCCAGCGGGGTGACCGTGTTCGGCGACATCGACGTGAACGTGACGCGCGAGCGCACCCGCTGAGGCGTGTCGGTGGGCGCGCCTTCGACCATAGGGCCCGGGCGTTCGGCGCAGGCATGACGGACGCCCCCGCACTCTCGCTGCAGATTGCCACCACCGTGCACCACCGCGTGCACACGGTCACCGTGCGCATGGATTCGGTGGGCTGGGTGGTGTCGGGCACCAAGCACCTGGTCACGCCCGGCGGCGGGCACCGCTACCCCAGCGGGCGCGTGTTCGTGCTGCCGCGCGGCGCGCAGTGGGAAATCGTGAACGACCCCGCGCCGCAAGGCCGCTACGTGGCGCGCCTGCTGTGTTTTGCGCCCGGGCTGGTGGAGCAGTTCCACCGCCAGTTCGGCCAGTTTTCGGCCGTGCCGCCCGTGCAGGGCTGTGCGGGCCTGGCGGCCGGTGCCGATTTTCAAGACTGCTTTGTGCGCGCCATGGCGGCGCTGGAGAGCGAGACCAGCTCGCAGGCCGTGCGCGAGCACCGCGCGCTGGAAGTGCTGCTCCTGCTGGCGGAGGCGGGCATCGTCTTCGCCCCGCCGGGCGAGCTGGGCTGGGCCGAGCGCGTGCGCCGCCTGGTCGGTGCCAGCCCCCAGGCCGACTGGACGCTGGAGCGCATTGCCGCCGCCTTTGCCACCAGCGCCAGCACGCTGCAGCGGCGCCTGGCGCAAGAAGGCGAAAGCGTGAGCCAGTGCCTGCGCGACGTGCGGCTGGAGACCGGCCTGGTGCTGCTGCAAAGCTCCACCCTGCAGGTGTCCGAGGTGGCCGCGCGCTGCGGCTATGGGTCGCACAGCCGGTTCAGCGCCGCCTTCCGCGAGCGCTTTGGCTTTGCGCCGTCGCACCTGCGGCCGTGAAAAAACCCCGCACAACCCGTTCACACTGAGGGCAGCCGAAGCGCGGCGCAAGGCCTGTGCGCATGACGCGCCGCGCACAGCCTTTGACGCGGCCGGGCCAATGCCGCGGCGTGGCAAGGCGCATCATCCAAGCCTTGTTCACCCCGCCATTGCAAGGAGTTTTCCGATGCCCACACCCGCTTTGCGCCCCCTTCGCCGCCTGCGCGCCATGACCGCCCTCGCCGCGCTGGGCATTGCCCTGGCCGCGCAGGCCCAGGGCTTCACGCTCAGCAGCCCCGACTTTGCCGAGGGCAGCACGCTGCCCCGGCGCTTTGAATACAACGGCTTCGGCTGCGCCGGCGACAACCAGTCGCCCGCCCTGCGCTGGAGCGGCGCTCCCGCCGGCACGCAGAGCTACGCCGTCACCGCCTACGACCCCGACGCGCCCACCGGCTCCGGCTGGTGGCACTGGGTGGTGGTCAACCTGCCCGCGAGCGTGACGGAACTGCGGCCCGACGCCGGTGCGGCCGGGGGTGCCCAGCTGCCCGCGGGCGCCAGCCACGTGCGCATCGACTACGGCGTGGCCGCGTGGGGCGGCGCCTGCCCGCCCGAAGGCGATGCGCCGCACCGCTACATCTTCACCGTGCACGCGCTCAAGGTGCCGCGCCTGGATCTGCCCGCCGACGCCACCGCCGCGCTGGCCGGCTTCATGATCCACGCCAACAGCCTGGGCAAGGCCACGCTCACGGCGCGCTACGGGCGCCCGGCGGGCAAGGGCGCCAGCAGCAAGTGAGGCCGGTGCGGCCCCGCGTTGCAACGGGCTGCACGTGAGCGGGGCCGGCGTTGCATACACTCCGCTCTTGTGCCCGCCCCCCGTGCTGTGGCGCTTTTCCACATCCGTTCCTGTCCCGGAGTCCCTCCCATGCGCAGCTCCCGCGAACGCGCCTTCTGGTCCGTGCTGGCCACCCTGCTGCTGGCCGCTGCCGCCGCGGCGTGGTGGACGGCAGACCAGTGGCGGCCCCATGCCGGGCCCTGGGCCGAACAGGCCTGGAAGAAGATCACCCGCCCTGGCCCCGAGACCCTGCCGTCCGGCCAGCAGCCGCCCGCTGCGCAGGCCCGCCCCGCGCAGGGTGGTGCGTCCGCGCCCGCGGCTGCACCGCCCCGCAAGTGCGTGAAGGACGGCCGCACCACCTACACGGACCAGCCCTGCCCGCACGGCAGCCAGGAGCTGCCCGTGGACGGTGCCGTCACCTCGCTGCCCGCACCCGCCCGGTAGGCCGGTACGGCGCCGGACGAGCGCCCGGACCCGGGGCGTCCGCCCCGTGACACGCTGCCACCGCAGGGCGCGGCTATGCTGTGCGGCGCAATCCCTCGGCCCGCCGCCCTCCAACCGCTGACTCCTCCACCATGCACGCCCCCGTCCGATCCCTGCCGCTCACCGGCGCCACCAACTTCCGCGACCTGGGCGGCTATGCCGGCCATGGCGGCCGGCCCGTGAAGTGGCGGCGCATCTTCCGCTCGGACCACCTGGCGGGCCTCACCCCCGACGACCAGGCCCTGATGGCCCAGCTGGGCGTGGCCCGGGCCATCGACTTCCGGGGCCAGGCCGAGAGCGCGGCCCTGGCGTATGCGCTGCCGGGCGTGGCCTACCACCCGCTGCACATCGAACCCACCGTGGTGCAGCGCGCGCTGGAGCTGCAGCGCACCGGCCGCCAGCTCACCGCGCAGGACGCCGTGGCGCTGATGCAGGACACCTACCGCGGCTTCGTGCACGACAACGCGCCGCGGTTTGCCGAGCTCTTCCGCCTGCTGCTGGCCAGCGATGCGCCCACGGTGTTCCACTGCACCGCCGGCAAGGACCGCACCGGCTTTGCCGCCGCCCTCATCCTGCTGGCGCTGGGCGTGCCGCGCGACGTGGTGATGCAGGACTACCTGCTCACCAACACCCTGTACCGCCGCCCGCCCGGCATGGGCAGCCATGCGCCCGAAGAGGTGCTGGCCGTGCTGTGGCGCGTGCAGGAGGAGTTTCTGGACGCCGCACTGCACAAGGTGGACGCCGACTTTGGCGGACTGCAGCCCTACCTGGTGGATGTGCTCGGGGTGGATGCGGCGGCGCAGCGGGAGCTGGCGCAGCGGTACCTGCAGCCCGCGCGCTGACACATCAAGAGCGCTTCTGCCGCTCCCTGAGGCGGGGCAGACCTCCAAGGCCCAGCCCCGCCAGGATCAGCGCCATGAACGCCATGCCCCATTCCGAGAGGGTGGGAATCGCGGTACTGCTCACCAGGGGTGTCACTTGCAGGGAGAACGGGGCGCTGGTGCTGGCCGTGTATCCCGTGGCGCTGTCGTAGACCGCTGTCAGCGACCGGGCGCCGGGCGGCAGGTCGCTGGTGGTGCATTGCGCAGAACCCGCGACCACGGGCACGGCGCTGCAACCGGCGATGGGTGTTCCTCCATCCAGAAAGGTCACGGTGCCCGCGGCCGACGGAGTGCTGACGGTCGCCGTCAAGGTGATGCTGGCGCCCGCTCCGACCGTATTGCTGGAGCTGCTCAGCGAGAGGGTGGTCGCGACGCTACCCAGTGCGTAGATCGGCGCCGGACTGATCTGCTTGGTGGTGCGGAACTGGAAATCCGGAAATCCATAGTGCATGGAGCTGAGGAAATTGGTGGGAAAGGTGTCTTGCGTGCAGCCGTTGCAGTAGCGCATGTCCAGATACGTCAGCGCTGGATTGATCTGCGTGCTGGAGCCGAAGTAGTAGCCGTCACTCGCGCCCTGGTAGATCTCCATGATGTACTCGGTGTCCTTGGCAAGCACCAGAGGCTGCGCAAGCGGCGCATAGGTGTACGTATCCGCCGGGCCTGATACCTGCTGCTGGGCCAGCTTGGCCTGCGTGGCCACATCGAACAGCGTCAGGTACCGGGTGGTGCCCGAAGGCTCGTACTTCCCGAAGTCGGTCACCAGAATGTCCTGGTTGGGCTTGAACCTGAAACCACGCTGGGAATTTCCGACACCGCCGAGCTGTCCTACGACCACCTGCTGTGTGGCCGAATTGGCCACGGCATCGGTGTAGTCGAACGTGTTGACCGTGCTCGCGCTGGTTGCTGCGGGATTGCCGCCAAAAATGAAAAACGCCGTCGTGGCCGAAGCGGGGATCGAGGGAACTTTGACCCAGACCACCGTGGAGGCGGTGTTGACCCCGCTTTCGATGTAATAGTCCATCAGCGTGCCGCCCGATGCGGCCGTCCCAAAACGCAGATCGGCAGCGTCCGCCCGCAAGTGGCCCGCCGCCACCATGCTGGCCGTGTCCAGCACCAGGCGGATCTGGTAGTCCGTCAGGGTTGCGCCGCTGCTTTCCGTGATGTTGAACGGACTCGCCTGCGTCCAGCCCGCGGGCTGTGCCTGGGCAGTGTGTGCGGCCATCGCGGCCAGGACGCTGCAGGTCCACGCCGCAGCGTGGCGCAACGCACTGCGGCTGCGTGCTGCGCCGCGAACGGGGCGCTCAGCCGTTTTTGTTGGGAATGGAAGTGTGTGTGGCATGGGATGAAGCGAGGCGATTGCGGATGGTGCTGTCGGGGGTGTGGGATGAACGAGCGCTTTGCCGGACGCGCTGGACAGCACACGGCAACGGGTCACAGGCCCGCGCGGGCCGCGGCCGCTGCACCGGTGCAGGCCCTGGCGCTGAAGTGCCTTGGACGTTCAAGACCGAGCGGGAGCCTATCGCGCGTCGTGATTTGCACAAAGGAAAATTTGCGCAGGCACGCCCCCGGCCCTTGCCCCGCCGGCGCCAAAGACGTACACGCAGCGGCCGCCCACCGCTTCCGCTGCGGGTACGATGCCCGGTTTGACCTTGCCCCCTGCGCTTCGCGGCGCCTGTTCTCCCATGATTCGACTGATCCTGATCGCCCTGGTGCTGCTGGGCGGCTTTTACGCGCACGGCCGCTACACCTTCTCCGAACCGCGGGTGATGGGCTGGCTCGTGCAGCACACGGCGCACAGCATGCAGGGCGACAGCGCGGCTTGCGATGACTATGCCAACGACGTGAAGGTGGCCCTGACCGCCAAGGGCCTGCGCGGGCGCTGGGAGGTCGAGGGCGGCAAGGAAGAGGTGTGCGGCTACCTCAAGCAGTCGGCCGCGGCGCTGACGGTGCTGCAGGCCCGCACGAGCACGGAGTTTGAGGACGTGCGCATCACGCGCGGCGGGTTCCCCTGGACCACCGCCCGCGTGCAGTACACCCAGCGCACCGCGGTGCAGGCCGGCCCCATGCCCAGCCTGACCATCGTCAGCGAGGATTCGATGGTGCTGGCCCGCACCACGTCGGGCCTGCGCATCCGCGAGCTGCAGTCACAGTCGTCCGGCGGGCTGTGATCGCGCGGCGCGCCGTCGCTTCGCTTCAGGCCGCGGCCCGCCGGGCCGCCAGCCTGCGCCCTGCCCACACCCCTTCGGCCGTGTACAGCGCCAGGGCCGCCCAGATCAGCACAAAGCCCTGGGCGCGCGGGCCGGCAAAGGTCTCGCCATACAGGAACACGCCCATCAGCGCCAGGATGGACGGGGTGATGTACTGCAGGATCCCCATGGTGGACAGCGGCACGCGCCGCGCACCGGCCGCGAACAGCAGCAGCGGAATTGCCGTGACGGGGCCGCTGAGCACAAAGAACAGCCAGGTGTGCGCATCGTGCGCGGGCAGCTCGCCGGTGTGTCGGCCCCACAGCAGCGCCACCAGCGCCACGGGGGCCAGCAGCAGCGTCTCCAGCGACATGCCTTCCAGCGCGCCCAGCACGGCCACCTTGCGCATCAGGCCGTAGAAGCCGAAGGTCAGCGCAATCAGCAGCGCCAGCCAGGGCACATGGCCGGACTGCAGCGCCATCCACAGCACGCCGCTGGCGGCCAGGGCAAAGGCCAGCCATTGCGCCTTGCGCGGCCGCTCATGCAAAAAGACAAAGCCCAGCGCCACGTTGATGAGCGGCAGGATGAAGTAGCCCAGGCTGGCGTCCAGCACATGGCCGTTGTTCACCGCCCAGATGTAGCTGAGCCAGTTGGCCGCCAGCAGCACCGCCGAGACAGCGAACTTGCCCAGCAGCGCCGGGCTGCGCCGCACATCGGCCAGCCAGCCAAAGCGGCGCAGGGCCGCCAGCAGGATGAGCACGAACACCAGCGACCACACCATGCGGTGCAGCACCACCTCCAGCGCGGAGGCCGCCTGGAGCTGCTTGAAGAACAGGGGGAACAGCCCCCACAGGGCATAGGCCGACAGGCCGTAGAGGACGCCGCTGGTCATGGATGGTGTGATCGAGAAAAAGCGAAGGGAACAGGCAACGCGAAGCAGGCTAGCGATTCGCAATTGCAGGGTCAGTTGGGAGCAGATCCGACAGACGCCCGATCAGTGAAGGTTACCGGCACTTTTTCAACGCGTGCAGGCAACGCAGCGTTCTCCATGCGATCTCGAAGCATTTCAGCAGTGAGGGCTGCAACCCTAGCGCTGTCTACCGTGACCATTGATATGGCCGGATTGTTCTCGCGTGCGAACGGAGTATCCCCTATCGCAACGACGGAGATATCACGTGGAACACTCAGGTTGTTCAGCGCGATAGCCTGCATCACGCTTCCGAGCGCATAGGTGCCTTGAGCCAGCACCGCAGTCGGGCGATCAGACTGCTTCAAGAGCCGATCAAAGTCACTGAGAACGGAACTGATAGCCGATTGACCTTGAACAATCAGCCCATCTGGCAACGGCACTCCGGCTGCCTTGTAGGCGGCTCTGTACCCTTCCAGGCGGCGACGCACCGGACGATTTTTCGCGTTCCACAAAACAATCGAAATGCGGCGGTGGCCCAGGTCAAAGAGGCGGGCCATGCTCTCCCTCACGCCACCCGCGTGATCAAACAGAACGGTGTCTAGAGAGAGCCCGGAGATGTCTCGATCAAGGACTACAACGGGCATCGCAAGCGCGGAAAGGGCTGCCGCAATTTTCTCGTCCTTCTCATGGTCGGGCGCTGCGATCACCCCATCCATGCCTCTACGTGCAAACGTCTCTAACGTTTCCAGTTCCCGCTGCACGTCGTTGAGGCCATTCGCTAACAACAGCATATAGCCCTCCACGCGCAGACGCTCTTCCAAGGATCTGAAGAGATTGGCATACAGAGGGTTCGCCACATCGGTAAACAAGCAGCCGATCGTCTTGCTCGCGCGCGAACGCAGCGACTGTGCCGTGTGGTTCGGGCGGTACCCCAGGATCTGGATCGCACGCTCCACTTTTTCTCGAGTTGCAATTGAAACGTTATCAACACGATTGATAACGCGCGATGCGCTTCCAACAGAGACCCCTGCCAGCGCGGCTACGTCACGTATGTCAACTGCCTTTTTTCCCATCGCTCCTCCGCAATCAAGCCAAGAGATGATACCCGTCTCGCGTGCGACAGCTTCGGGAAAACGCCATGTTGAAACGTTTCATTTGACGGCGTAGGATTCTTTTCGCTTAGTTGATTTCAACCACCTGGAGATTCCGAATGCCTGAACTGAATGCACAGCGTCAATGTTTCGAAGAGACCTATGGCGTGGCTGCCGCCGCTCGCCGTCTTGAGGGAAGGCGAATTCTGGTCGTGGGAGCCGGGCAGCGAGAGATCGACGATCCTGAGCCCCCCATTGGAAACGGCCGGGCCATTTCAGTTCTCTTTGGGCGAGAAGGCGCGAAGCTGACCTGCGCTGACATCTCAGAATCCGCCGTTGCAGAGACCTGTCGGCAAGTCCGAGGCACTGGTGCCGAGGTGTTTTCCGAGGTCGTGGATGTGGGCGTGGCTGATGCAATTGCTCCCGTCGTTGAGCGTGCTACCCAACGCATGGGTGGACTGGACGGCCTTGTGATGGTGGTTGGAATCTCGAGCAGTCTGTCCGTCGCCAACCATACAGCCGAGGCATGGGATCGGGAACATGCCGTCAATGTGCGCAGCAACCTGCTCTTTGCGCAGCAAGCCATCAAACATATGGCGCCAGGCGGGTCCATCGTTTTGATCTCTTCAATTGCGGCGTTGCGCAATTCCAGTAGCAATCCGGCTTACGAAACCACCAAGGCTGCGCAAGTTTCTTTGGCCCGTTCAATTGCCATGGCAGGGCAGGAAAAGGGCATTCGCTGCAATTCGTTGCTGCCTGGCCTGATGGATACACCCATGGGCCGTGCCGCGACAAAGAAGCGACCTTCGCGTCTAGCTTCCCCACTCCCCTTTGGGCGCCAAGGAACAGGGTGGGAAGTGGCCTACGCCGCGCTATTTTTGACATCGCACGAATCAACTTTCGTGAATGCCCATGCCTTGGTGGTGGATGGCGGGTACGTTGCGGGAATCACGCTTTCATGAGCTAACGGTTCGCTGTTGTCCTTTGGTAAAGGAGAAACCACCATGCCTGAAATGAACCGTCGCCAAGCGATGGCTGCCGTGCTGAGCACAGCAGCCGCCACTTCAATGCTCTCACCCACTTCATCCATTGCTCAGCAGGAGTACCCGACCCGACCCATCAAACTGGTGCTCGGCTTTCCTCCTGGGGGTGCGGCAGATCTATCCGCTCGAAGAATCGGAGAGCAACTTGCCAGGCAATTGGGGCAACCTGTCGTGGTGGAGAACAGACCGGGGGCTTCCGGCAATATTGCAGCAACCTACGTCGCGAGAAGCCAGCCCGATGGATATACCTTGTTTTACGGGTCGAACTCAACGCATGCAATGAATGTGAGCCTCTACTCGAAACTGGATTTTGACCCGGTGAAGGACTTTGAGCCCATCGTGCTCCAGGGGAAAACCTCGAACGTGCTGTCCGTTCACCCGGCGTATCCAGTGAAAAGTCTCAAGGAGTTCATCGATAAAGCGAAGGCGGAACCTGGCCGCATTTCAGTGGCCTCCGGAGGCAATGCCACTAGCCTTCACATGGCCCTTGAGTTGCTCAAGGAGACTGCTGAAATTGATCTTGTCCACATACCCTACAGAGGCAGCGCAGCGGCGGTGACCGACGTCATTGGCGGTCAGGTGCCTGCGATCATGGACAACGTCCCGTCATCGCTTCCGTTCATCAAGAGCGGGAAGCTGCGAGCTCTGGCAGTCACTTCACGCACGCGCTTGGCACAGCTTCCGGATGTGCCAACCTTTGATGAACTGGGCCTGAAAGGCTATGAAGTGGCTGCCTGGGGCGCGTTTTGGGCCCCGGCAGGAACTCCCAGAGCGGTTATCGCAAGACTCAACAAAGAGATGAACATCGCGCTGAAGGACCCACAAGTGATGGCAGTCCTGTATGAAAGCGCAACGGTTCCGCAGGGTGGAACTCCTGAAGAGTTAGCGCTCTTTGCTCGGGAAGAGACAGCCAAGTGGGCTCGTGTCATTCGCCGCGCGGGCATCCGACTCGACTAGCACGGTCCGCACGCCCAATTACTCCCAACTTCGTTGCAACCAACCTCCGGAAAATCATGGCACGTATTCCTTACTTTGATATGAACCAAGCCTCTCCCGCTATCAAGGACTTGGTCTCCTCCAGGCCGCCACTGAACATCTATCGCATGGTGGCCCACGGTGGGCCAACGGCCGAAGGCTTCCTGGCTCTTGGAACAGCACTCCTTCGAAAATCGGAGTTGAACCCCCAGCTACGAGAACTTGTCATTCTCCGGGTGGGCGCTCTTTGCGGCGCAGCTTATGAAGTCTTCCAGCACCGTCGCGTTGCCACGCACGAGGGCGTTTCAAGTGAAAAGATCGAGGCAGTCCTGAGCCGAACTGATACGGAACCTGATTCCGAAATATTTACCCGCCTCGAGATGGATGCTCTGCGTTATACAGATGCAGTTGTTCGCCAGGTAAAAGCTCCCGTTGAACTTTTCCGGGCGCTGGAGGATTCACTATCGCACAAACAGCTCGTTGAGATTACGACTCTCATCGGCTTCTACATGCTGGTGAGTCGATTTCTGGAGAACTTCGAGGTGGACATTGAAAGCCCAGTCTGAGCGTCCTTAGCCATCTCGAATTTGCCCCCCAACTTCCCCATTCTTCGTGGCCTGTTCGGCGCGTCATTTCGACCTGATCCTCAAAGTGCTCAAAAATTGAAGCGTTGAGGAGTCCTCATCGGGACCAGCCGCTTTTTGAAGCGGCCTTTTTTTGCCGACACAGTCGCAGAGCCCCGCATGGTGATGCAGCCAACTCATCTTCGAAGAATGATTTGCAGTGCGAGTTGCTAGCTTTAAACCTGTGCGAAATACTGCTCTACCAGTACTTGCACAGCATCGGCCTGCAACACATCCCGGCGTCGCTTCAGCGGATCCCGGTCAGGCTACCCCGCCATCCACCGCTTGAACGCCACGAAGGTGGCCGGGTGCACGGTGTTCATGCGGGCCATGGTGCCGTTGGTGGCGACGATGACGGCAGAAAAACCCGGCGAGTCCAGCAGCACGCTGGCGCGGCGGGCCTGGGCCACCCAGAAGTCTTCGTCCGCGTCACTGACGCTTGATGGGGTGCGAGTCGTCGTCCGTGCGCTCGCCCCGCATGCCAGTACATTCCGCCGCGCACCCGGGCGGCTTCTTCGGTGGCTTCGGCCAGCGCATCGAACACGGCCACGGCGTCGATGTATTGGCGGGTGATGGCGGGGCGGGGTTCAAGCATTTCGGTACGTCTATCAGCTGCGCAATCATTGTCTTTCGAGGCGCCCCTTGTTGAGGGGGTCGATGATCTGTCGGAGTCGGCCCACCTCCCTCATCCAAGGGCGAATGTTTGCCCGCTATGCTCCCCACCCAACGAAATAAGAACCCCGGTAACCCCCATGCACGACATCATCTGCCCCCACTGCAACAAGGCCTTCAAGGTGGACGAGACCGGGTATGCCGACATCCTCAAGCAGGTGCGCGACGCGGATTTCGCCGCGCAGCTGCATGAGCGGCTGGAGCTGGCCGAGCAGGACAAGCGCAATGCCGTGGCGCTGGCGCGGGCCCAGGTGGCCAACGAGCTGCAGCGGTCGACGGCGGCCAAGGAGGCCGAGATCCATGCGCTGAAGGCCCAGCTGGATGCGGGCGCGGTGGAGCGCGACCTGGCGGTGGCGCAGGCGCTGAGTGCGGTGGAAAAGCAGCGCGATGCGCTGGCGAGCGAGCTGGAGCGCGCACGGCAGGCGCAGCAGGCCGCGGCCCAGCTGGCCGAGGCGCGGCTCGCGCAGGAACTGCAGGGCGTGGCGGCCCGCAAGGATGCCGAGATCCAGCAGCTGAAAGCGCAGCTGGAGGCGGGCGAGGTGGCGCGCAGGCTGGCGGTGACCGAGGCGGTGACGGTGGTGGCCCGCGAGCGTGATGAACTCAAGAACGACCTGAACCTGGTGGTGGTGAAAAAGCAGCTGGAGGAGGCCGCCATCAAGGAGCAGTACGCCCTGCAGCTGCGCGACCGCGACGGCGAGATTGCGCGCCTGCGGGACATGAAGGCGCGCCTGTCGACCAAGATGGTGGGCGAGACGCTGGAGCAGCACTGCGAGACGGAGTTCAACCGCATCCGCGCCACGGCGTTCCCGCGCGCGTACTTCGAGAAGGACAACGACGCGCGCAGCGGCAGCAAGGGCGACTTCATCTTTCGCGACACGGACGAGGCGGGCCACGAGATCGTCTCGATCATGTTCGAGATGAAGAACGAGAACGACGAGACCGCCACCAAAAAGCGCAACGAAGACTTTCTGAAGGAGCTGGACAAGGACCGCAACGAGAAGGGCTGCGAATACGCGGTGCTGGTGTCGCTGCTGGAGCCCGAGAGCGAGCTCTACAACACCGGCATCGTGGACGTGTTCTACCGCTACCCCAAGATGTATGTGGTGCGGCCGCAGTTCTTCATCCCCATCATCACGCTGCTGCGCAACGCGGCCCTGAAGTCGCTGCAGTACAAGACGGAGCTGGCGCAGGTGAAGGCGCAAAACCTGGACATCACCAAGTTCGAATCGCAGCTGGAGGAGTTCAAGGGCGCCTTTGGCCGCAACTGGCGCCTGGCGTCGGATGGGTTCGAGGAGGCCGTCAAGCGCATTGACGAGGCCATCAAGGACCTGGAGAAGACCAAGGAGGCGCTGCACAAGTCGGCCAACAACCTGCGCCTGGCCAACGACAAGGCGGAAGACCTCACGATCAAGAAGCTCACCCGCGGCAACCCGACGATGGCGGCCAAGTTCGCGGAGCTCAAGCAGGTGGGGATTTCCGACGGGGAGTGACCGTGGTGGGAGCCGCCGGCGCGCGCGCGGCCGCCCCGGCGTCACACGGTCACGGACGCCCCCGTCGCGTAGAACTGCCCGCCCGCCACGTAGTGCAGCGTGCGCAGGGCATCGGGTGCGGTGTCGAACTCCCAGTGCCCGTGGCGGAACACGCGTTCATCCGCCCAGGCGGCCACGACCTCGCCGATGAACAGGTCGTAGGCCTGCTGGTTGTGCGGCTCGGGGATCACGCGGCACACCAGCCAGGCGGCGCAGCCTTGCACCAGCGGAATGTGCGGGTGGCCGGGCGCTTCGAACCATTCCACGCCATGGCGCGCCAGCTTGTCGGGAGTGGTCTTGGCGCTGTCGGTGCCCACGCCCACGGTCATCGCGGCCTGCGCCACGGTGGGCAGCTGCAGGGCCAACAGGCCGCTGGCCTCGACCAGTTCGCGGGTGTGCGTGGCCTTGTCCAGCACCACCGTGACCTTGGGGGGCGCAAAGTCCAGCACACAGGCCCAGGCGGCGGCCATCACATTGCGCTGGCCTGCGTGCGCGGCGGAAACGAGCACGGTGGGGCCGTGGTTGAGCAGGCGATACGCCTTGTCGAGTGGAACGGGAGTGAAGTGGTCGGGGGTCATGCGCGGGGAACCCAAAAAACAGGGGCGTTCCGCGATGATGCGCCAGTTCCCCGGCAGGGCCATCGCAGCGCGCCGGGGCGACACCGGCTGCGGGCGCAGCCCCGTACCATCGGCGGTTTTCGGCCTGGGTTTTATCAAAGGAGACAAGCAGCCATGTTCAGCCATGTGATGGTCGGGGTGAACGACCTGGAGGTTTCGCGCAAGTTCTATGACGCCGTGCTGGGCACGCTGGGCGTGCCGCCCGGCGTGGCCAACAAGAACCGCTATTTCTACCGCAGCCCCACGGGCACGTTTGCGATTTCCACGCCCATCAATGGCGAAGCCGCGTGCCATGGCAACGGCAGCACCATCGGCTTCGTGGCCACGTCGCCCGAGCAGGCCGACGCCTTCCATGCGGCGGGCGTGGCCCACGGCGGCGTGAGCTGCGAAGACCCGCCGGGCTACCGCGAGGGCCCCACGGGCCGTCTGTACCTGGCCTATGTGCGCGACCCCGACGGCAACAAGCTGTGCGTGCTGCACCGGCCGCCCAAGCCGGCCGCGGCGCAGTAGTTCGCGCGCAGCACCTTCAGGCTGCGCGGCGCGGCCGCCGCACGGCGCGCACCTTGCCGCTGGGGCCGCCGCCGCAGTAGAACAGGTCCGCGCCGTCGGACTCCAGCCCGCTCACGCCCACGCCGGCCGGCATGTCCAGCTGCTGCAGCACGGCGCCGCTCAGGGGGTCGATGTGGCGCAGGCTGCTTTCCTCACCCTCCCAGGTGCCGTGCCACAGCTCGCCATCCACCCAGGTCACGCCGGTCACGAAGCGGTCGGACTCGATGGTGCGGCGAATGGCGCCGGTGGCGGGGTCGATCTGGTGGATCTTGCGGCCCTGGTACTGCCCCACCCACAGGCTGCCTTCGGCCCAGGTCAGGCCCGAGTCGCTGCCGCCGCCCGGCGCAGGGAGGGTGGCCAGCACCCGGCCGGTGGCGGGGTCGATCTTGTCGATGCGCGCCTCGGCAATCTGGTAGAGGTGGGTGCCGTCGAACGCGGTGCCTGCGTCGCACACCACGTCGAGCGTGCGGGTGGTGGCGCCGCTGGCGGGGTCAAAGCCCACCAGGTGTTCGCCCGTGGCCGCCCACACACGCTGGCCGTCGTGCGTGACGCCATGGACCGCGCTGGCGCGGCCGAACGGGCCGTATTCGCGCACCACCTGGGCAGGCTGGCGCGCCGCCACGGGCAGGCGCTTGCTGGAGGGAGGGGTGGCGGACATGTCGCTGCCGCAGGCGGTGTCGTGGGTGGCGGGTTTCAGAGGGTTGGTGGTCATGTCGGGGCTCCTTCAAGGTTGGACCCGGGGCACACTCATTGGCCGTGGCATCTGGAACTCCAGATATCCGTTCGGGCTGAGCCTGTCGAAGCCTCGCGCCGCGCTTCGACAGGCTCAGCGTGAACGGTTGGAGTGACTTGGACGCCGGTTTGAACAATGCCGGTGTGCGTTGGGCGGTAAAGCCACTTTAGGGATTTGGCGGCGCGGCGGGGAGTAACAAGATCGTCGTGAATCCCACCAGCGGGGCCGCCACCCAGCGGCGTGCGCGGGCCTGGCCCACGGCGCGCACCTGGCCGGCCGTTTCCAGCTCGGCCAGCGCGCGCTGCACGGTGCGCTGGCTGTCGCCCAGGGCCAGCGCCAGGGCCGATGTGGACCACGCCGCGCCGTCCGCCAGCAGCGCCAGCAAGGCGCCCTGCTCGCCCTCCACCGGCGGGGCCAGCACCGCCACGCCGCGCCCGCCCTGGGGGCGCAGCGCAAAGCCGCGCGCCGTGGCCTCCACACCCGCCAGCGGCGCGATGAGCTTGCGCAGGCGGCCCATCTCCACGCGCAGGCGGGCGCGGTGGGTTTCATCGGGGTGGCGGGTGCGGAACACGGCGGCGATCAGCGCCTCGCGGTCCGCATCGCCGGGCCAGGCCTGGGCCAGCGCACGCAGCAGGGCAAACAGCACGGGGCGGCGCGCCAGGGGCAGCCACCCGCCGCCCGCGTGCACGCCGTGGCGGCAGGCGTCCACCACCAGCGTGCCGCCAGATGCCCGCAGCGCGGCCACGTCCTGCAGCCGCAGCGGCTGTTCGCCCCCCGGCCCCAGCAGGCGCGCGGCGGGCTGGCCCAGCCGCGCGCGGGCGCGGGCCACCTCGGCCTGCAAGGCCGGCACCTCCGCGTGCCCGGCGGCGCGCTCGGCCTGCCGCAGCGCGGCATGGGCTGCATCGACCTGCAGGGCGCGCAGGGCCAGCTCGGCGCGGGTGAGCGCGGCCACGGCGGCCAGCGGCGCGGGCAGGCGGGTGGGTGCGGCGTCGGCCTGCGGGGCGGCGGCCAGCAGGGCCGATGCCTCTGGCAGCCGGCCCAGCAGGATCAGCCTGCGCGCGGCCACCAGCCGGGCCAGCAGGGCGTTGGCCGCGTCGCCCCGGGCCTGCAGCGTGTGCGCGGCGGCCAGCAGGGGCGCGGGGCCCGCCTTGCCGGTGCCGGCCCCCAGGTCGCGCTGGGCCAGGGCCACCTCGGCCTCGGCCACCACGCAGCGGGCGCGGGCCACGGGCTCGTGCGCGCCAAAGGCGCGGGCGGCGCGGCGCAGCAGCGCACGGGCACGCAGATGCTCGCCCAGCTGGGCCATGGCGATGCCGCGCAGGGCCAGCGCGGGCGGGTCGTCGCGCAGGGCCACGCGCTGCAGCGCGGTGAGGGCATCGCCCGCGGCCAGCGCACGGGCCGCCGCGGCAATCATCGAATCCATGGAGCGACAGCCTACACGCAGCCCCGGGCGCGGGCCCGGTGCGGGATACTCTTGCGCTTTGCACGAGAGCACCGAGGACCGCCATTGAAATCCGCCAGCGCCACCACCTTCGACGAGGCCTACTACCAGCGCTTTTACTTCGACAAGAAAACCAGCGTGGTGGACCCGCAGCACCTGGAGCGGCTGGGCACCTTTGTGTGCAGCTACCTCAAGTACCTGCGCGTGCCGGTGCAGCGCGTGCTGGACGTGGGCTGCGGCATCGGGCTGTGGAAGGACATCGTGGCCCGGCACTTTCCGGGCGCCAGCTACCAGGGCGTGGAGTTCAGCCCCTACCTGTGCGAGCGCTTCGGGTGGCAGCAGGGCTCGGTGGTGGACTACGCGGCCCGCGAGCCGTTCGACTGGGTGATCTGCCAGGGCGTGCTGCCCTACCTGAGCCCGTCCGACCTGAAGGCGGCGCTGCACAACCTGGGCCGCCTGAGCCGGGGCGCGCTGTATGTCGAGGCCGTGGCGCGCGAGGACTACGAGCAGGACACTGTGGACGAAGACCTGACCGACAACCGCGTGTTCCGCCACCGGGCCGAGCTGTACCGGCGCGGCCTGCGCGAAGGCTTTGTGGAGCTGGGCGGCGGCGTGTGGCTCAGCCGCCAGGCCGAGGTGCCCATGTTCGCGCTGGAGCACGTGGATGGGTGAGCCCGCGTTGCTGCCCCCGCCGCACGCCGTGGCCCGCCTGCGCGCCGAGCGCCTGGCCCGCAGCGCCAAGCCCTTTCTGGCCCGCGGCGGCCCCAAGGGCGAGCGCTGCCCGGGCTGCCGGCTGGTGCCCAGCCACTGTATTTGCGGCCTGCGCCCGCAGGTGCCGGCGCGCGCGGGCGTGTGCCTGCTGATGGCCGACACCGAGCCGCTCAAGCCCAGCAACACCGGCTGGCTGATTGCCGACGTGGTGCCGGGCACCTTTGCCTTTGGCTGGGCGCGCACCGAGGTGCAGCCGGGCCTGGTGGCGCTGCTGGCCGATCCGCAGTGGCAGCCCTATGTGGTGTTCCCCGGCGAGTTCGTGGCGTCCGAGCGGGTGGTGGCCGAGGTGGCCCCTGACGACACAGTGCCCGGCAAACGCCCGCTGTTCATCCTGCTCGACGCCACCTGGCCCGAGGCGCGCAAGATGTTCCGCAAGAGCCCCTACCTGGACCGCTTTCCGGTGCTGAGCCTGGCGCCCGAGCAGGTCTCGCGCTACCAGCTGCGCCGCTCGCGCCGCCATGATCATTTCTGCACTGCCGAAGTCGCCGCGCTGTGCCTGGAACTGGCGGGCGAGCCACAGGCCGCCCAGGTGCTGGATGCCTACCTGGACGTGTTCACCCACCACTACCTGCAGTCCAAGCACCAGCTGCCGCCGGAGCGGGACGGGCCCGCGCATGCGCAGTTGCGCGCGGCCCTGGCACTGGCGCTGGCGCGCGGATAGGCCGTTCTCTCAACCTCCACCGCGCCCCGCCGCCCCGGCCGCAGCGCCAAACCCCCGGCTCAGGTACCGTGAGCCGCGCAGGCCGAAGCGCCACGGCACTTCCACCGCCTTGCTGATGCCGATGCGCGGCCCGGCCACCACGTCCAGCAGGGGCCGGTGCGCGGGTGCGGGCTCCAGCAGCGCAAAGGGCGGTGCGTCCAGCAGCTGGTGGTTGAAGCCGGCGTCGATGCCCAGGGCCTGCGCCAGGCGCCCGGGGCCGGCGCACAGCAGCCGCGCGTCCAGCACGCCGCCGCGGCGCTCCTGCATCACGGCAAGCCCGTGCGTCGGCTCCAGCGCCCGCAGCAGCACGCCCGCGCCGTGGCCGGCCTCGCGGCACACGGTGTTGATGCACCAGTGCAGCCCGTAGGAGCGGTACACGTACGCCCGGCCCGGCGGGCCGAACATCGCGGCATTGCGCGCCGTGGGGCCGCCGAAGGTGTGCGACGCCGGGTCCGCCTGGTCATAGGCCTCGGTTTCCACGATGCGCCCGCCCACGCCGTCCACCAGCAGCGTCACGCCGATCAGGCGCCGCGCCACCTCGTGCGAGGGGCCGCTGAAATCAATGGCCGCGGGCACCAGGGCCGGTCCGGGCAGGGAAGGGTGGGGCGGGTGCATGGCCGCATGGTAGGGCCTGTTGAGGGCCTGGGCGCCACTGCCGCACGGCGGTGCGGCACAATCGCGGCCCGCCCTTGTTCCTGCGGCCCTTCCACCCACCATGCCCCTGCCCATTCTCTTGCGGCCGTTCCAGCCCGGCGACGCGCCGGCGCTGCGCGCGCTGTTCCACGCCGCGGTGCACGAAATCGCCCGGCGCGACTACGCGCCCGAGCAGCTGCAGGCCTGGGCGCCGCTGGAGCACGACGCGCAGGCCTGGGCCGAGCGCCTGCGCGCCAACCACCCCTGGGTGGCGGAGGTGGCGCGCACGGGTGCTGGGCCAGCGCAAGCAGGCGCGGGCGCTGCCAGCGTGCCGGCCGGCTTTGCCGACCTGCAGGACGACGGCTACATCGACCAGTTCTTCGTGGCCCCGGCCTTTGCGGGCCAGGGCGTGGCCCGCGCCCTGATGGCGCACCTGCACGCCCAGGCCGCGCAGCGCGGCATCGCGCGGCTGTGGGCGCATGTGAGCCTGACGGCCGAGCCGTTCTTCGCCGCCCAGGGCTTTGTGGTGCAGGAGCGCCGCACGGTGGAGCGCGCGGGCGTGGTGCTGCGCAATGCCCTCATGGCCAAGGCACTGGCGCCGGGGTGACGCCCGCCCCGGCATCCCCTGCCATCGCCCCATTCCTGGTTCCGCCGGCCCTGCGCACCGCCGCAGGGCCCGTTCAATGAAAGACCCGACCCCATGACCAAAGACCTAGCCCGCCAGCGTGAACTCCAGCCCATGGTGCTGTGCGAGTCCTGCCAGGGCATCCAGCGCAACTGGCGCAAGGCGCCCGGCCACGCCGAGCTGGTGCAGCGCGGCAGCCGCAAGGAAGACCGCGAGCACGGCCCGGTGACCTTCACCCGCTACGTGTGCGACCGCTGCGGCACCGCCTGGGAATACGAGAACGACCGCACCAACCAGCACGCGGGCTGGTCGGTCGTGGGGCGCTGACCGCCGCGCTGACGACGGCGCAGGCCGCCGCGTGCGCGCGCCCTGCGCCGGCCGCGGGGCCGGGCACTTTTTGCGGCGCGCGCAGTCCCAGCCTTTTCCCCCAGGAGACCTGACCATGCCGCACCGCCGCCACTTCCTCGCATCCACCGCCGCCGCCGCCGGCCGGCTGGCCCTGGGCGGGGCCGCGCTGTGGGGGGCCCGGCAGGCGCTGGCCCTGCCGGCCTACACCGTGCCGCTGGAGCAGTTGCAGGAGATGGTGGGTGCCAAGTTTCCGCGCAGCGTGCCGGTGCAGGGCCTGCTGGACCTGACCCTGCAGGCGCCGCGCCTGCGGCTGCTGCCCGCCGTGAACCGCCTGGGCGCGGCCATGGCCGTGGACGCCGCAGGCCCCGCGCTGCGGCGCAGCCACAGCGGCAGCTTCGACGTGGAGTTTGCGCTGCGCTACGAGGCCAGCGACCGCACGCTGCGGGCCCACCACATCACGCTGGGCCGGCTGGAGTTTCCCACCCTGAAGCCCGCGGTGACCGAGCTGCTCAACACCTACGCGCCCGTGCTGGCAGAGCAGTCGCTGGCCGAAGTCACGCTGCACCAGCTGCGCCCGCAGGACACGGCCGTGTTCGACGGCCTGGGCCTGCAGCCGGGGCCCACCACCGTCACCGCGCGCGGGCTGTCCGTGGCGTTCGTGCCCAAGCCGTCCTGAGCGGCCATTCACTTCAAAAAAGATAGCTGCCCGCGCTTGCCAGACAAGCGCTGCATGGCAATTTCGTCAGAATATCCATGCCGGGCTGTTGCCACATCGCGCGCGACGGCGCGCTACGGCGGTTTCGGCCACCGTCCTACACCCGGCGCCGGCCGCGCGGCCTACAACCGGGATACCGATTGTTGATGTCCCCTGCAGCCCTGTGCGGCGCTGCACAGCACTCCATGGCACTGTCTTCTTCCCCTGCTCGCGGTTCTTCTTTCCTCCCCACCCCGCCGGGGGACGCCGCGCCCGGCCCGGCCGGGCAGGTGGTGGTCATCACCGGGGCGTCCAGCGGCATCGGCCATGCCACGGCGCTGGCCTTTGCGCGCCAGGGCGCGCGGCTGGTGCTGGCGGCCCGCAACCCCGACACTCTGGCGCCCGTGGCCATGGCCTGCCGGGACGCTGGCGCCGCAGCGGCCCTGGGCGTGCCCACCGACGTGACCGACGCCCGCGCGGTGGAGCGGCTGGCCGACACGGCGCTGCGCCACCACGGCCGCATCGACGTGTGGGTGAACAGCGTGGGCGTGGGGGCCGTGGGCCGCTTCGACCAGACGCCCCTGGCGGCCCACCGCCGCGTGGTGGAAGCCAACCTGCTGGGCCACCTGCACGGCGCCCACGTGGCGCTGCGCCACTTTCGCACCCGCGGGCAGGGCACGCTCATCAACCTGATCTCGGCCGGCGGATGGCTGCCGTCGCCCTATGCCGCGGCCTATACGGCCAGCAAGTTCGGTCTGCGCGGGCTGTCGGAGGCGCTGCGGGCCGAGGTGTCCGACCTGCCCCATGTGCATGTGTGCGACGTGGCCCCGACGTTCGTGGATTCACCCGGCCTGTCCCACGGGGCCAACTACACCGGGCGCAACCTCCAGCCCCGCATCCCGCTGCTGGACCCGCGTGCGGTGGCCGATGCCGTGGTGGCGCTTGCGCAGCCCGGCGGGGCCAAGCGGGCCGTGACCTGGCTGGGCCGCGGGGCCGGCCCGGGGCGCGTGGCCCACGCGCTGGCGCCGCAAGGCGTGGGCGCGCTGATGCGCTGGGTGACCGACCGCGCCCTGCGCAGCGCCCGGCCGGTGCCCGCGCCGAGCGACGGCAACCTGTTCGCCCCCTCGCGCGGCACCAGCATCGACGGCGGCATGCGCCGCGCCAACCACCGCGGCCTGGCGCGCGTGGCGGCCTTGGACGTCCTGGGCCTGGCCCTGGGCGTCTGGGCCGGCCGCCAGCGCTGAGCTGCCGCCCTTCACCACCACCACCGCCGTTGACCTGAGGAGCTTTGCCGTGCCCACCACTTCTGCCGCCGGGGCTGCCCCGGCCGCGCCCCCCGGGGTGCCGTTCGTGCTGTATGCCCTGCGGGGCCGCGTGTATGCCAGCAACATCAAGCAAAAGCTCGTGGACCTGGGGCACCTGGCCCGGGACGGGGAGGACGGCGGCTTTGCCTACCTGCTGGACGGGGACCAGTCCACGGGCAGCGGCTTTGCGACCGCGCTGCAGGCGCTGGAGCACATCGCCCAGACCACCACCTTCCTCTTTCTGGACGGCCAGTTCACCGCGCTGGAAGACCTGGGCGGCGCCGACCGGCCGGACCTGGCCGACGCGCCGCGGCTGGAGGTGACGCTGGACCCGCTGGGCCGCGGCGAGAAGGTCATCGACACGCAGGCGTAGCCCGCCCCGCGCGGAGCGGTGCGGGGCCCCTTACGCAGGCCGCGTGAACTGCATCACCCAGTTCACCTCCCAGGTGGCGCCGTGGTCGGCCGAGAAGGCCTGCTGCCAGCGCGGTGCGCCCGTGTGCGTTTGCGACCACTCGAACCGCACGCGCACAGGGCGGCCGTCGCAGGTGTCGTCGCCCTCGAACACCCCCACTCCGTTGCGAAAGCCGCCCACCACCGGCGGGCGCAGCAGGCCGGTGGCCGGGTTCAGCCCGCCGGTGGCGTTGTCCAGCCAGTAGATGCTCCAGCTGCTGGCCACGCCCGAGGGGCTGCGCGGCCCGCAGCGCTGCGCCGCGCGCTGGCGGAGCGGCTGCGGACTTCGGCGGCCTTGTACGGGCTGCAAATGCTATCTATTTGATAGCTGCTTGCACTTTCTGCACATGCGCCACAGCCCAAAAACGCCTGGAACCAAGGGTTCAGAGCCCGCGCTCCACCATGTCCAGCAGGCGCTGCCCCAGGGCGTCCAGCATGGCCGGCGGGGTGCCGCGCAGCGGGCCGTCGATGGCCAGCAGCGCCATGCCGTGCACGGTCGACCAGGCCAGGTACTCCGCGCCCTGGCGGCGTGCGGGGGGCAGGACGCCGGCGGCCACCAGGGCGTCGAGCGCGGCGCTCAGGTGCTCGAACGGGTTGAGGCCGGTGGCGCCGCCCAGGGCGGGGTCGGGGTTCTGCTGCACCGCGAAGCGCCCGCCGAACGCGGTGCGGAACAGCCCCGTCTCGGCCTGCGCAAAGCGCAGGTAGCCGGCGCCCACGGCGCGCACCTGGGCGTGGGCCTGCTCGGCGGCGGTGCCCGTGGCGGGCACCTGGGCCAGCTCGGCCTCCATGAAGCGCGCCGCGGCGGCCACGGCGGCGGCGCGCACGGCGCCCAGCAGGTCGTCGCGGTTGGCGAAGTGGCGGTAGGCCGCGTTGGGCGCCACGCCCGCGCGGCGCGTGGCCTCGCGCAGCACCACGGCATCGGGGCCCCCCTGTCGCGCCAGCTCGATGCCCGCATCCAGCAGGGCGCGGCGCAGGTCGCCGTGGCGGTAGGTGCTGCGCGGGGCGCGGCGGGGCTGTGCGGGGGTGTTGCCGGTGGTTACGCTCATTTTCTTGTTCTGGATGTGGACACTGTCCATTATCTTTGCTATGGTTTGTGGACGGTGTACACAATTGTGCGCCGATCTCTTTGCCGAGCCCCGCCAACCCTTTCCAGGAGACACCATGAAAGTCCAGCCGTACCTGATGTTCGAAGGCCGCTGCGATGAAGCGCTGGAGTTCTACCGCCGCGCCCTGGGCGCCGAAGTGACCCTGCGCATGCGCTACCAGGACAACCCCGAGCCGGCCGGCGCGCCGGGCTGCGCCGGCGGCGGCGGCCCGGGGCCCCGGCCGGACATGGTCATGCACGCCGAGTTCACGGTGGGCGCGACGACGCTGATGGCGTCGGACGGCATGGGCTCGGGCCAGTGCAGCTTCCAGGGCATCTCGCTGGCGCTGAGCCCGGCCAATGCGGACGAGGCGCGGCGCTATTTCGACGCCCTGGCCGAGGGCGGCAAGGTGCAGATGCCGCTTACCAAGACCTTCTTCTCGCAGGCCTTCGGCATGGTGGCCGACCGCTTTGGCGTGCCGTGGATGGTGGTGGCGCCGGAATGAATGCCCCGATGAACCCCGCAACGAAACCCGGCGCGGCCACGCTCGCGCTCTACGGCCATCCCTTCTCGTCCTACACCCAGAAGGTGCTGACCGCGCTGTACGAAAACGGCACGCCGTTCGAGCTGCGCAATCTCGACCCCGCTGAACCAGTCAGCCATTCCGCCGACTGGTTGCGCCGCTGGCCCCTGGCCAAGTTTCCGGTGCTGGTGGACGGCGACCGCACGGTGGTGGAAAGCAGCATCGTGATCGAGCACCTGCAGCTCGCGCACCCGGGGCCCGTGCCCTTGATTCCGCACGACCCCGCCGCGGCGCTGGAGGTGCGGTTCATGGACCGCTTCTTCGACCTGCATGTGATGGCGCCCGTGCAGCACGCGGTGAACGCCGCGCTAACCGGCGATGCCGACCGCCGCGCCGAAGGCGTGGCCTGGGCCACCGACAAGCTGGAAAAGGCCTATGCCTGGCTGGAGGGCGCCTGGGGCGGCCGCACCTGGGCCACGGGTGAGCCGTTCACCATGGCCGATTGCGCCGCGGCGCCCGCGCTGTTCTATGCCGACTGGACGCATCCCATTGCAGCCACGTACCCGCAGCTGCGCGCCTACCGCGCGCGGCTGCTGGCCCGCCCGTCGTTTGCGCAGGCGGTGGAGGGCGGGCGCCCTTACCGCCATTACTTCCCGCTCGGGGCGCCCGACCGCGACTGAGCTGGGGCTGCAACCGCACATAAGCGGTCGCAGTTCGTCGCGTGAATGCGAGGCGCGCAGGGCGCCTCGCCGAAGTACCAACCCACAGGAGTCCACCCATGACCTACATCGATGGTTTCGTGATCGCAGTCCCCACCGCCAACAAGCAGCAGTTCATCGAGCATGCGCGCCAGCTGGACCCGATATTCCTGGAGCTGGGCGCCTTGCGCGTCATCGAAGGCTGGGGCGATGACGTCCCGGACGGCAAACTCACCGATTTCCGCCGGGCCGTCCAGGCCACGGCCGAGGAGACGGTGGCCTTTTCGTGGGTCGAATGGCCGGACAAAGCCACGCGCGACGCGGGCATGAAAAAGATGATGGAGGACCCTCGCATGGATCCGTCCACACCCGGACACCTGCCCATGCCTTTCGATGGCAAGCGCATGATCTTTGGCGGCTTTGAACCGGTGGTCGAGGTGAAGGCTTGAGCAGCAAGCAGCCGTTGGCAGCGCGCTGGACAACCGTCCCTTTGATACAAAAACGATAGCGCTTTGCGCTGGATGGACGGGCGCCAGGGGATTTTTTGGCCGGATCTGCCGGGACAGTGCGAGCGGCACAGCGCCCACCACTGTCCCGCCCTCCGCACCACACTGTTCCACCGTCCGCCCTTTTCCTCAGGCACCATGGGTCCCATATTCCACCGGCATGCCGCCCGGTCGTGGCGGTTCACCACATGAGGAGCCTTTCGCATGGCATCGCCCACCCCTGCTGATCCTGCTGCAGCCACCGCCCTTGCACCCATCCTGCGCGCGCAACTGCTGGGCCCGCAGTGGCCCACGATGGACCCGTTTCTCTTTTGCGCCCACCACGACGATGCCTACCCCGCAGGCAACGGCGCCTTCGCGCCCGCCGTGCCGCTGGAGGACCGCCAGATCGGCAGCGACTTCAGCGGCAAGGACGGCTGGAGCATGTACCACGGCGACCCCGTGCCCGGCTTTCCGGGCCACCCGCACCGCGGCTTTGAAACCGTGACGCTGGTGCGCAAGGGCCTGATCGACCACTCCGACTCGCTGGGCGCGGCCGCGCGCTTTGGCGGCGGGGACGTGCAGTGGGTCACGGCCGGCAAGGGCATCGTGCACTCCGAGATGTTCCCGCTGCTCAACGCCGAGGGCCCCAACCCGCTGGAGCTCTTCCAGATCTGGCTGAACCTGCCGGCGAAGAGCAAGATGGTGGAGCCCCACTTCACCATGCTGTGGAACGAGCGCATTCCGCGCCGCGTGCATGTGGACGCCGCCGGCCGCAAGACCACGGTGACGGTGGTGGCCGGCGCGCTGCCGGGCGCGGCCGACCCGCTGGCACCGCCGCCCGAATCCTGGGCCTCGCAGCCGGAGGGCGACGTGGCCATCTGGACGCTGCACCTGGAGCCCGGCGCGGAGTGGACGCTCCCCGCCGCAAAGGGTGCGAAGGGCGACGAGGGCACGCAGCGCATGCTGTACTTCTTCGTGGGCGACCGCCTGCGCGTGGGCCCGCAGGAGGTGGACCGCCACGCCGCGCTGCACGTGCGGGCCGGCCAGGACTGGCAGCTCACGAACACGGGCACCACCGCCGTGGAATGCCTGGTGCTGCAAGGCCGCCCCATTGCCGAGCCCGTGGCGCAGTACGGCCCCTTCGTGATGAACACGCAGGCCGAGATCGTGCAGGCCATGAACGACTACCGCCGCACCCAGTTCGGCGGCTGGCCCTGGCCGGTGCAGGACCCGGTGCACGGCGCCACGCCGCGCCGCTTTGCGCGCTACCCGGGCCAGGACGCGGAAGAGCGCCCGGAGGCGGCCGCGGCCTGACGGCGTAACGGCATGCCCGCGTGGGCGTGGCGGCGTGGGCGCTACGGCACCGACGGCGTCAGCGCCGGTGCCGCGGCATCGCTGCGGCGGCGGGGGATGAGCTCCCCGTCGAGCATCGTCTCGATGCGCGCAAAGATCTCGTGGCGCGAAAACGGCTTCTTCATGAAGTCGTCGGCGCCGATGCGGTTGGCATAGAACTGCTCGGTGGCGTGCTCGTTGCCGCTGACCATGATCACGGGAATGTGCTGCCAGGCGGGTGTCTTGCGGATCACGCGCAGGGCGTTGAAGCCGTTCATGCCCGGCAGGACGATGTCCAGGAAGATCAGTTCCGGCGCCGGCTCGTGCGCCAGCTGGGCCAGGCCCTGTTCGGCGTCCAGGGCCTCGCGGGTTTCATAGCCCGCCGAGCGCAGCGTCTTGCGCAGCACGGCCACCACGGTCGGCGAGTCGTCGATGATGAGCACGCGGGTGCCCCGGCGTGCGTTGACCCGCTTGCGCCGCCGCCGATCCACGGGCGCGGCGGGCGGCACGGCGGCGGCCTGGGGCGCGCCTGTCGGCTTGCGCACGCTGCTCAAAAGCCGGTCAAAAATGCTCATGGTGCTGGCTCGTTTCGTTCGGGTTGAGCGCCGGAAGCGCCCGGCCTGCGCGAAAGCATCCCAAAAACGCCCGGCCCAGTCGCGCGGTCAGCTCAACAAAGTGCAAAGTATTCCAGATTCGGCCGCCGGGAGCCCCGAAACCATTTCCACCCACTGCGCGGCCGGTGGCGCTGCGGAGAGTCCCCGGCCCCGCGAGGCGCCCCGCGGCTCGTGGACAATGCGCGGTGACCGCCCGCCCGCCGGCATGGCCGCGCGGCCGGCGCCCCTTCTTCCCGTGTCTGAAAAGCCCAAGGACCTCCATGGCCACCATCACCAAAGATTCTGCCGTCACCCTCACCTACAAGGTCACCACGCCCCAGGGCAAGCCGCTGGACGCGGGCTCCCTGGCCTACCTGCACGGCGGGTATGAAAACATTTTCCCCAAGGTCGAGGCGGCCCTGGAAGGCCAGGCCGTGGGCTACAGCACCACGCTGCAGCTGGCGGTGGAAGACGCCTTCGGCGCGCGCGACGAAAGCCTGGTGCGCACCATCCCCAAGAGCGAGTTCCCGCCCGGGGTGAAGGTCGGCGGCCAGCTGCAGGGCGTGGGCAACGACGGCCAGCCCGCCGTGTTCAATGTGGTCAAGATCAAGGGCCCCGAGGTGCACCTGGACGGCAACCACCCGCTGGCGGGCCAGGCCCTGGTCTTCAGCTGCAAGGTGACGGACGTGCGGCCGGCCAGCGCCGAAGAGATCGCGCACCGGCACGTGCACGGCGCGCACGGCCACCACCACTGAGATGTAAAACACGTCCCGCAACGTGCCGCCGCGGAACCGCTACGGAGGCTACAGCGCCTGCAGCACCGTCGCGATGCCCTGCCCGCCGCCAATGCACTGCGTGGCCAGCGCGTAGCGGCCCTTCTCGCGCTGCAGCAGCGTGGCCGCCTTGCCCGTGATGCGGGCCCCCGTGGCGCCCAGCGGGTGGCCGATGGCCAGGCCGCCGCCGTCCAGGTTGATGGTCTCCCCGGAGAGGCCCAGCTCGCGGATGCAGGCAATGGCCTGCGAACTGAACGCCTCGTTGATCTCCACCACATCCAGGTCCGCCGCCGACAGGCCCGCGCGCGCCAGCGCCTTGCGCGTGGCGGGCACCGGGCCCATGCCCATGTACGCAGGGTCCACGCCGGCCGTGGCCATGGCGCGGATGCGCGCATGGGGCGCCAGGCCGTGGCGGGCCGCGTAGGCCTCGGTCGTCACCAGCACCGCGACGGCGCCATCGGTGAGCGGCGACGAGGTGCCCGCCGTCACCACCCCGTCCTCGCGGAAGGCCGGGCGCAGCGCGGCCAGGGCCTCGGCGTGGGTGCCGGGGCGGATGCAGCCGTCCTGCGCCACGGATTCACCGCTTTCCAGGGGCACGGGCACGATCTCGGCCTGCAGCCGGCCGGCCTCGCGCGCCGCGGCGGCCTTGCGGTGCGAGGCCACGGCTAGGGCCTCCTGCTCCCCGCGGGACACCTGGTAGCGCCGCGCCACGTTCTCAGCCGTCTCGCCCATGCTGATGTAGGCGTCGCTGTGCTCGTACAGCGTGGGGTGGGCCGAAAAGTTGAAGCCGCCCTGCGGCACCATCGTCATGGACTCCACGCCGATGCACAGGTACGCCTCGCCCAGCCCGGCCTCGATCTGCGCAGCGGCGATGTGGATGGCCGACATGGACGAGCCGCAAAAGCGGTTCACCGTCATGCCGCCCACCTCGTGCGGCAGGCCGGCGAGCAGCGCGACGATGCGCGCGATGTTGTTGCCCTGCGCGGCTTCCGGGTAGGCGCACCCGGCGATCACGTCTTCCAGCGTGGCCGGGTCGATGCCCGTGCGCTGCAGCAGCCCGGTGACGGCGTGCGCGGCCAGGGTGTCGGGGCGCACGCCGGCCAGCGCGCCCTTGCGGGCAAAGTGGAAGGGCGTGCGGGCGTAGGCCGTGATCAGGGCTTGCATGGAGCGGGTCTCCTGGAGCGTTGTGGGGAAGGGGGTGCAACGGGTCGAGGTGTCATGCCGCGGCGGCGGGCGCCCGCGTGTAGCGCGTGGCGGGCTGCTGCAGCGACAGGAAGGGGCCGAGCGCGCGGCGCGCGTCCTCCAGGGCATTCCATTCATGCACCGCCTCCAGCGAGGGAATGGTCACGGCCTCGCCCTGGTCCAGCCCGGCCAGGGCGGCGTCCACCAGCGCATCCACGTCCATCAGCATCGCTTGCGGCAGGTGGTGCAAGGGGGTGCCGGAGCGGTCCCAGATCTCGGTGCGCGTGGCGCCCGGCATCACCGCCTGCACGCGCACGCCTTGCGGGCCCAGCTCCTGCTGCAGCGACCGCGTGAGGTTCAGCACATACGCCTTGGTACCGCTGTAGGTGCCGCTGAACATCTCGGGCACCAGCGCCAGCACCGAGGCAATGTTGACCAGCGTGCCCGCCTTGCGCGCCGCAAAGGCCTTGGCGGCCGCGGCGGCCAGGCGCGTGGGCGCCAGCACGTTCAGGGCAATCATGCGCTCCACGGCATCGATGTCGGCCGTGGCCAGCGTGCCGCTCACGGCCATGCCGGCGTTGTTCACCAGCAAGGTGATGCGCGCATCGGCCTGCAGGCGCTGCTCCACCCGGGCCAAGTCGGCGCGGTCGGTCAGATCGGCCTGCAGCACCTCGGCCTGCACGCCGGCCTCGCGCTGCAGCCGCCCGGCCAGTGCGGACAGGCGGGCCCCATCGCGGGCCACCAGCACCAGGTCGTAGCCGCGGCGCGCCAGCCGGTCCGCATACACGGCGCCGATGCCCGACGAGGCGCCGGTGATGAGGGCAACGCCCAGCGAGGGGCGGGTGGACGGGCTGGCTGCAGCGGTGTTCATGAGGAGCTCCTGCGGAAGTTTTAGATGATGATCGTCACGTTTAAATTATATGACGACCATCATTTAAAATGTCAAGCCAGCGTTTCAGGGGCAGGGCGCCCGCAGGGAGATCGGCAATGAAAGTCAGCAAGGAGCAGATGGCGGAAAACCGCGAGCGCATCCTCGATGCGGCCGCGCAGTTGTTCCGCGAAAAGGGGTTTGACGGCATCGGCGTGGCCGACCTCATGAAGAGCGCCGGGCTCACGCACGGCGGCTTCTACGGACACTTTGCGTCCAAGGACGAGTTGATGGCGCAGGCCAGCGCGCGCGCGCTGCAGCGCTTGCAGGCCGCGTGGTCGGCCATAGCACGCGAGGCCGCGGCCCACGGGCAGGAGCCGCTGGCGGCCATTGAAGCGGCCTACCTCTCCCCGCGCCACCGCGACGCGCCCGGCCAGGGCTGCCTGCTGGCCGCGCTGGGCAGCGATACGGCCCGCCAGGGCCCGGCCGTGCGCCGCGCCGTCACCGAAGGGGTGCGCGCCCAGGTGGACGGGCTGGCCGGCCTGGTGCCCGGCCGCACCAAGGCCGCCAAGCGCCAGCGCGCGCTGGCCGACTACGCCAGCCTGGTCGGCGCCATGGTGCTGGCGCGCGCAGTGGACGACCCTGCGCTGTCGGACGAGATCCTCCACGCCGCGGCGGCGGCGCTGCGCCTGCCCGCGGCAGCCCCCGCACAGTGAGGCCGCGGCCTCCGCACGGGCCGCGCTTCGGCGGGGACGACACGGGGGTGCCAAAAGCAAAAAAGCCCGCGATGCGGGCTTTTTTGGAGGCTGCTGAAGCGCTTACTTGGCGGCTTCGGGAGCAGCGGCCGGAGCGGCCTTCTCTGCCTTCTTCTCGGCGGTGGCGCGGACCTTCTTGGCCTTGTGCTTCTTCACGACCTTCTTCTCAGCCGGTGCGGAGGCTGCGGCGGCCGGGGCGGCAGGCGTAGCGGGCGTTGCCTTCACTGCGGACTTGGCGTCTTCCTTGGCGGCCGGTGCTGCGGGGGTCGCGGGGGTCGCGGCCGCTGCCGGTGTGGCAGGCGCTGCAGGTGCAGCAGCCGGTGCCTGGGCAAACGAGGCCACAGCGAAGAAACCAGCAAAAAGGGCAGCGATGAGCTTGTTCATGAGAGGCATCCTTTCCATTCGGATCAACCGCCCGGCAACGCGCCGGACTTGAACCTACAACGGCCCGCGCGGAAGGGCCGATGACACGGCCGTTGAACGGTTTGGCAACCAGGTGTTACGGCCGCCGCGACACGCTGAGCCCCCGCCCCTGCAGCACCGGCTCCTGGGCCAGCCGCTCGCGCGCGAACGCCACGAAGGCCCGCACCTTGGCCGGTGCGCGCCGGCCCGCGGGGTACACGACGTGCACCGGCACGGGCGGGGGCTCGTGGTCGGCCAGCACGGTGCGCAACCGTCCCGCGCGCAGACCCGCGGCCGCCTGGTAGGCCAGGCAGCGCGTGAGGCCCAGGCCGGCCTCGGCGGCGGCGATGTCCACCTCGTTGCTGTTGCTGATCCAGGCGAACTGCGGCTGGCCCACCGCCCCGTCGCGGAACTTCCAGGGCGCCGGGGCCTGCGCATCAAAGGCAAAGCCGATGGCCCGGTGCGCGGCCAGGTCCGCCGGGTGGCGGGGCCGGCCGTGCTGCGCCAGGTACGCGGGCGACGCCACCACCAGCCGGCGCAGCGCACCGACCTGCACGGCCGTGAGCCCCGAGTCCGGCAGGTGCGCGATGCGGACGGCGACATCCATGCCCTCTTCCAGCAGGTGCACCAGGCGGTTGACGAACAGCGTGCGCACCTGCACGCGCGGCTGCGCCTGCACGAAGTCGCGCACGATGGGCGCCACATGCTGGATGCCGAACATCTGCGGTGCCGTGATGCACAGCTGGCCCTGCGCCTCGGCCTGCGCTCCGCTGGCGGCCTGCTCCGCTTCGTGCAGGTCGTTCAGGAGCGGACGGCAGTCGGCCAGGAAGCGTTCGCCGGCCTCGGTCAGGCGCACGACGCGCGTGCTGCGCTGGAACAGAAGCACGCCAAGGCGGGCCTCCAGCGCCGCGATGCCACGCGTGGCCGCCGCGGCCGAGCAGCCCAGGCGCCGGGCGGCCGCGGCAAAGCCGCCCGCATCGGCCACCGCCACAAAGCAGCGCAGGGTATCGAGGTGGTCCATTGTTGCAGCAAGCGAAATTGTGAAAGACGCACTATCGCCATTCCCACCGCGCAGCGCAATAGCTAACGTTCGGGCCTTCTGCTTCTCTTCTGCTTCTTCTTGTGCTTGCGTACCGTTTACAAAGGATTCGCCCATGACCTCCCGCACGGCTCCCACCACCCCGCTCACGCTGCACCGCACGGCCATTTCGGGCCACTGCCACCGCGTGGAACTGCTGCTGTCCCTGCTGGGCCTGCCGTACCGGCTGGTGGACGTGAACCTGCTGCGGGGCGAACACCAGTTAGCCGCGCACCGCGCGCTGAACCCGCTGGGGCAGGTGCCCGTGCTGGTGGACGGCGATGTGGTGCTGAGCGACAGCAACGCCATCCTGGTCTACCTGGTGCAGCGCTACGCGCCCGGCAGTGCCTGGATGCCGCAAGACCCGGTCGGCCAGGCGCAGCTGCAGCGCTGGTTCAGCCTGGCCGCCGGGCTGCTGGCCACGGGCATTGCCGGCCCCCGTTTTGCCACGCTGACGGGCAAGCCCATCAACGAGACGGTGCAGGCCCAGGGGCGGCGGCTGCTGGACTTTCTGGAAACCTCGCTGCAGGGGCGCGACTGGCTGCTGGGCGGCGCCGCGCCCAGCCTGGCGGATGTGGCCCTGGTCAGCTACACCTCGCAGGCCCATCTGGCCGGGCTGCCGCTGGCCCCCGCCTACCCCGGCATCGCCGCCTGGGTGGCACGCCTGCAGGCGCTGCCCGGCTACGTGCCGCTGCAGGACCACCTGGATCCCCAGCCCGCGGGGGCCGCATGAACCCGCGGCCCCTGGGCGCCGGCGGCGCGGCGCCACCCAGTGCCTGGCACCCCGGCGAGCAGGCATTGCAGGCCCGTGCCGGCGTGCGCGAGCGCATGGCCGCCGTGGGCGAGGTGGTGGTGCGCGACCACATGCCCGACCAGCACCGCGAACTGTTTGAAAAGCTGCCCACGCTGCTGCTGGGCGCACTCGACGCACACGGCCAGCCCTGGGCCACACTGCTGGCAGGCCCGCCCGGCTTTGTGCGCACGCCCCACGCGCAGCAGATGGACATTGCGGCCGCCATGGACCCAGCCGATCCCGCGCTGGCGGCCCTGGCCGCGCACGGCCCCGGCGCCCCGGTGGGCGTGCTGGGGCTGGAGCCGCACACGCGCCGCCGCAACCGCATGAACGGCCGGGTGGCGGGCTGGGGCTCGCAGCAGGGCCTGTCGATTGCCGTGGCACAGAGCTTTGGCAACTGCCCCAAGTACATCCAGGCGCGCACGCCTGGCTTGCGGGCCGCCGTCACCCCACCGCAGCCCGCGCAGCCGCTGGGGCCCTCACTGGACGCAGCGGCGCGGGCATTGATCGCGCGCAGCGACACGCTGTTCATCGCCAGCGCCTCGGCCGCCCGGCCCGGTCTGCAGAGGGGGGAGGGTGTGGATGTGTCGCACCGCGGGGGCGAGCCGGGCTTTGTGCACGCGCAGCCCACGGCCGGGGGCCTGGAGCTGCGGCTGCCCGACTACCCCGGCAACCTGTTCTTCAACACGCTGGGCAATCTGGCCCGGCACCCGCTGGCCGGGCTCTTGTGGGTGGACTACGACGACGGCGGCCTGCTGCACGTGGCCGCGCGTGCCGAGCTGCTGTGGAGCGAGGCCGACCGTGCGCCCTGGCCGGGCGCGCAGCGTGTGCTGCGGCTGCAGGTGCTGGGCGGGGTGTGGCGCGCACAGGCGCTGCCCTGGCGGTGGACGGCGGCGCAGCCCGCGCCGCAGTTCCATGCGATGCGCCAGGCCGAGGGCGTTCAGGGGCTGCGCCCACCCACCTGAACCGTTCACGCTGAGCCTGTCGAAGCGCCGCGCAAGGCTTCGACAGGCTCAGCCCGAACGGGTGTGTGAGCGCTGTTTGTCCGGCTCAACAAGCGCTGGTGGGCCTTTAACGCCGCTGTCACGCCGCAGCGGCGCAATCGCCTTGCGCGGCGTGGTGGGCCCGGCCGCCACCATCTGCGCACTGCGCTCGTGCGCGGTCTGCGCCAGTTCGGTGATGAGCGCGGCCTCGGGCAGGTTGTGCCAGTAGCGCGTGGGCATCTCTTTTTTCATCATCGAGAGCTTGAGCCGCGCGGGGTTGAAGATGTGGCGGTAGTAGGTGAGCCACAGCGCCTCGCCCGCGTCGGGCGGCGGCGCGTCGCTGCGCTGCGCGCCGGGGCCGGTGTGCAGCCGCTGGCCGTCCCAGCGCACGCTGGCGTCGGGCGTGAGGAGGGCCCAGCGCATCTGCGTGAAGCGGCGGATGAAGAAGCCCGCATTGGCCACGGTGATGTAGTGGTCGGGCTCGAACCAGGCCATGTGCAGGGTCTGGCCATCCGGCTCCACCACGGGCCGAAAGCGCACAAAGGCGTGCATCTTGTGCATGTCGCGCCCCACGGCGCGGGCCATGTGGTGGGCCTGCAGGCGGTCGGCGTCCAGCGGGTCGTGCCGCGCGGCGTTGGCCTCTGTGCCGCCTTGGGCCATGCGCCACAGCAGGCGGTACATCAGCGCGAAGCGGGCCGGGTCGCGGTGCAGGATGAGCTGCTCGCACAGGCGCACAAAGTCGGGCGGCACGCGCAGTGGCGGCGCATCGGCAGCCGGGCAGGGAAGGGTTTCGCCAGCGGGCTCGGGCGCAAACAGATCGTTGGCCGCATCGGCGCGGCAGCGCCAGTCCACGGCCTGTGGGGGCACGTCGGCTTGCACGAGGGCGCGCGCGGCGGTGCGAAAGCCGGGCCAGTCGGTGGGGTGGTCCAGCGTGATGGTGTGGCGCTGCACGGCGTCAGAACAAACTGCGCTGCACCGGCGGCGGGGTCAGTTGCGCCGCCAGGTCCGCCGCCTCCAGGGCGCGCCCGGGCCGGTAGTCCGCAGCCTCCACAAAGGGCAGCACCTTCTTGAGCGGCACATGCAGCCGCGCCAGGTCGGCATGCCGCAGGCGGCGCACGCGGCGGGCGGCCAGCAGGCGATCCACCGTCTGCACGCCAAAGCCGGGCACGCGCAGCAGCAGCTCGCGCGGGGCGGTGTTGAGGTTGACCGGAAAACGCTCGCGGTGCGCCAGCGCCCACGCCAGCTTGGGGTCCATGTCCAGCGCCAGCATGCCCACTTGAGCGGGTGGAACGATCTCGTCGTGGGTGAAGCCGTAAAAGCGCATCAGCCAGTCGGCCTGGTACAGCCGGTGCTCACGCACCGTGGGCGGCGCAGCCAGCGGCAGGGCGCGGGCCGCATCAGGGATGGGGCTGAAGGCCGAGTAGTACACGCGCCGCAGCCGGTGCACGCCGTACAGGCGGGCACTGGTGGCGAGGATGGTGCGGTCGTCCGTCGCATCGGCCCCCACGATCATCTGCGTGCTTTGCCCGCCGGGCGCAAACAGCGGCGCACTGGCCCGGCGCGTGGTGCGCGATTGCGGCATCGACACGATGGCCTGCGCGGCTTGCTCCTTACGCGCGGCGCGCGATTCGCCAATGTGCACGGCCATGCGGGCCATGGAGCGGTCGATGGCACCACTGTCTTTCTCCGGCGCCAGGGCCGTGAGGCTCTCGGCCGTGGGCAGCTCGATGTTGATGGACAAACGGTCCGCATAGCGGCCGGCGCGCTGCATCAGCTCGGGCGATGCGTCGGGAATGGTCTTGAGGTGGATGTAGCCGCGGAAGTCGTGTTCCTCGCGCAGCACGCGGGCCACCTCCACCACCTGCTCCATGGTGTAGTCGGGGCTCTGGATGATGCCGCTGGACAGGAACAGCCCCTCAATGCAATTGCGGCGGTAGAAGTCCAGCGTGAGCTGCACCACCTCATCGACCGTGAAGCGCGCCCGGGGCACGTTGCTGGTCACGCGGTTCACGCAGTACAGGCAGTCGTACTGGCAGAAGTTGGTGAGCAGAATCTTGAGCAGCGAGATGCAGCGGCCGTCCGGCGCATAGCTGTGGCAGATGCCCATGCCCTCGGTCGAGCCCATGCCGCGCCCGCCCAACGAGTTGCGCGGCGCAGCGCCGCTCGACGCGCACGAGGCGTCGTACTTGGCCGCGTCGGCCAGAATGGCGAGTTTGGACTGCAACGACACGGGGCACCTTCTTCAGCAGGCGCCCGGCACCGGCCGGGGTTGCAATAACTGTGTTTTCATCCAGTTATTATCTGGCAACCGGCGCCCTTGCGGGGCCCTGGTCTGCACGCCCGCGTTAACATCTGGGTTTTCATCCAGCTCCGGGCGCGCCACCGGAACCCCACCGATTCCCGTATGTCTCCCAAGGAATGGGCCGCACAGGCCCTGCAAGCATTTGATGCGGTCGTGCAAGCCACCGACGGGTTTCGCAGCCGCGCCGGGCAGCGGCGGATGGCCGAACAGGTGGCGCACACCTTCAGCAACGCCACCCTGGGCAAGGTGGACGAGGACGGCGACGGCGATGCGCCCACGCGCTCGATTGCCGTCATCCAGGCGGGCACGGGCGTGGGCAAGTCGCTGGCGTACTGCGCGCCGGCCATCGCCCTGGCGCTGGCGCGCGGCACGCGGGTGCTGATTTCCACCGCCACGGTGGCGCTGCAGGAGCAGCTGGTGCACAAGGACCTGCCGGCGCTGGCCGCGCGCATGCCGCAGCCCTTCAAATTTGCGCTGGCCAAGGGGCGCGGCCGCTACGTGTGCAAGCTCAAGCTCGACCGCCTGGCGGGCACGGGTGAGGCCGATGCGGCCGACGACGACCTGTTTGCCGAGGAAGAGGCCGCCGAGCGCGCCAAGCGCCCGCGGCAGGAGACCGAGGCGCGCATCCAGTTCTATTCGACGATGGCGCAGACGCTCTCGAAAGGCGCCTGGGACGGCGACCGGGACAGCCTGGAAACACCGCCCGAACCCGAGGTGTGGAGCCCGGTGGCGGCCGAGGGCGCGTCGTGCACCGGCAAGCACTGCCCGGCCTTCAGCCAGTGCACCTACTACGACAAGCGCAAGGAACTGGTGGGCGCGCAGGTGATCGTGGCCAACCATGACCTGCTGCTGTCCTCGCTGGGCGCCCGCGTGCTGCCCGAGCTCGACAACTGCCTGCTGGTGCTGGACGAGGCCCACCACCTGCCCGCCACCGCGCTGCAGCAGTTCGCCTGCAGCATGGACCTGTCGCGCATCACCTGGATCGAGCGCTTGTCCAGCCGCGGGCTGCGCATCGGGGCACTGCTGGAGGTCGAAGAGATCGCCGACATCCCCAAACACGCGGCCCAGCTTCGCCAGACCCTGCAGGACCTGGCGCGCATCGTGATGGATGTGTACGGCACCGCACTCAAGAGCCAGAAGGACACCTGGGGCCCGGCGCGCGTGCGCGTTCCGCGGGGCGAACTGCCCGAACAGTTGATTGCACCGCTGGGCCTGCTGGCTGCGAGTTCCGAGGGCTTTCTCGAAGCCCTGCGTGCCATCAGCAAGGCGCTGCGCGCCGAAATGCGCGACAAGCCCGACGAGGCCAAGCGCCTGTCCACGCTGTACGCCCAGATCGGCATGCTGGCGCCGCGCCTGGAAGAGCTGCACGCCACCGCGCAGCTGCTGCTGCAGGATGCGCCCGAGGGCGCCGTGCCCGCGTCCAAATGGTTCACGCTGGAGACGGACGGCGACTTCATCGTGGTGAAGGCGCACGCCAGCCCCATCCTGCCGGGCACGACGCTGCGCAACCACCTGTGGAGCGCGGTGCGCGGGGCGGTGCTGACCTCGGCCACGCTCACCAGCTGCGGCAGCTTTGATTTCTTCCTGCGCGAAACGGGCCTGCACGGCGACGATGCCACCACCACGCTGGAAGTGGCCAGTCCTTTCGACTACGCCGCCCAGGGCACGCTGGTGGCGGCCGAGACGCGCGCCGACCCCAAGAACGCCGCGCAGTTCACCGCCGAGATGGTCGATGCGCTGTTGCACGACATTGCCCACGTGGAATACGGCGCGCTGGTGCTGTTCACCTCGCGCGAGCAGATGCGCCAGGCCGTGGACGCGCTGCCCACCGCCATGCGCAGCGTGGTGCTGGTGCAAAACGCGCTGCCGCGCACGCAGCTGCTCAAGCGCCACCGCGAGCGGGTGGACAACGGCGAGCCCTCGGTCATCTTCGGCATGCAGTCCTTCGGCGAAGGGCTGGACCTGCCCGGGCGGCTGTGCGAGTCGGTCTTCATCACCAAGCTGCCCTTTGCCCCGCCCGACGACCCGGTGGGCGAGGCCCGCGCCGAGTGGCTGCGCGCCGTGGGGCGCGACCCGTTCAGCGAGCTGGTGGTGCCCGCCACCGCCATCCGCCTGGCGCAATGGGTGGGCCGCGCCATCCGCACCGAGGAAGACCAGGCCCATGTGTACTGCTACGACAAGCGCCTCACGCGCACCAGCTACGGGCAGCGGCTGCTCAAGGGCCTGCCGCCGTTCGCGCTGCAGCAGCGGGCAGCCTTGTGACGCATTTTTCCGTGTTTCCCCAAAACCATTCCAACAACGATCGATAGAAAGAAAGAGAACACCATGAGCACCTCCACCCCTCCGGCATGTCCCCAGTGCGGCCTGGAAAACACCTACCCCGACGGAAGCAACTACGTGTGCCCCGACTGCGCCTTTGAGTGGCCGCAGGTGGCCGAGGCGGCGGAGGCTGACGCCGATGCGGGGGACGGCATCGTGCGCGATGCCAACGGCAACCCCCTGGCCGACGGCGATGCGGTGATCCTGGTGAAGGACCTCAAGGTGAAGGGCTCTTCGTCCACCCTCAAGAAGGGCACCAAGATCAAGAGCATCCGGCTGGTGGACGGCGCCGACGGCCACAACGTGGACTGCAAGACGGACCTGGGCAGCATGCTGCTGAAGTCGGAGTTCCTGAAGAAGGCCTGACGCTGGCGCAGCACGCCAGCCCCTGGGCCTGCCGCCGCGCGGCGCGGCCCTGTCAGACAAATGCCCACATCCAGCCGGGCAAGCTGCCGATGGCCCGCCCCTCGCGCAGCTTGCACAGTGGACCGATGCGCCCGTGCCGATCACGGGCCGGTTCCGATCCCCCCACCCGCTGGAGACTCCATGGCACACGACACCCCCGCCCACGAAACCTTGTGGAAACTCATCAAGGACATTCGCTTCGGGATGCTGACCCACCGCACGGCCACCGGTATGCTGCACGCCCATCCGCTCACCACGCAGAACCGCAGCATGGACGAGCAGGCCGAGCTGTATTTCTTCATTCCCAAGTCGGGCGAGCTGTACGAGCGGCTGCTGACCGACGGCGAGGTGAACGTGTCCTATGCCGACCCGGGCCAGGACAGCTACGTGTCGCTGTCGGGCCAGGTGCGCTTCGTGGACGACCCGGTGGAAAAGCAAGCCCTGTGGTCCACCGGGGCGCAGGCGTGGTTCCCCGGCGGGCCCACCGACCCGGACGTGGTGCTGCTGGCGGTGCGCATCCGCCACGCGGAATTCTGGGACGTGAAAGCCAACAAGATGGTGCAGCTGTTCCAGATGGCCAAGGCCGCCGTCACCGGCGAGCCCCCGCGCCTGGGCGAGCACCAGAAGGTGGCGCTGCCCTGAGCGTTGCCCCACGGCTGCAGGCGGCTCCCACCGTGCCGGAGGGAGGCTCCATGAGCACAAAGCGCTCCAGCCACGCTGCACGTATCGGCAGCCGCAACCAGGAGCCATCTCGCGGCGGACCAACGGGCTGCGGGACACCCGGCCCGGGCTAAGCTTCGCCGCTGTACTCTCATGCACGCGAGGTGACACAGCGGGGCTTGGCAGCGCAAGCGCCCGCCAGCGGCACAATGCGGGCAGCGCGTCCGGCGCTGCCTTTGTTCTTGTGCTGCTGCCTGCCATGCCTCCTATCGCCGTCATCGACTTTGAAACCACCGGCGTCTCGCCCGGCCAGGGCGCGCGTGCCACCGAGGTCGCCATCGTGCTGCTGGAAAAAGGCCAGGTGGTGGACCGGTTTCAGAGCCTGATGAAAACCGGCGCGTGGATTCCCCCGTTCATCACGCAGCTCACCGGCATCACCAACGCCATGGTGGCGTCCGCGCCGGACGCGGCCGGCGTGATGGCCGACGCGGCGCGCTTCGTGGGCGATGCCCCCATGGTGGCGCACAACGCCGCGTTCGACAGCAAGTTCTGGCAGGCCGAGCTGGCCCACGCCGGCCTGGCCGCGCCCCAGCCGTTTGCGTGCACGGTGCTGCTGTCGCGCCGCCTGTACCCGCAGGCGCCCAGCCACAAGCTGGGCACGCTGGTGGACTACCACGGCCTGCCCCGCACCGGCCAGGCCCACCGTGCGCTGGCGGACGCCGAAATGGCCGCCGCGCTGCTGGCACGCATCCAGCACGACCTGCGCACCCACTGGCACGTGGCCGAGCCCAGCCATGCGCTGCTGCAGGCCGTGCAGCGCTGCGCCCGGCCGGCCGTGCCGGCCCTGCTGGCGCGGCACGCGGCGGCTTAAAGCTGGAACGCTATATTTTTGATAGCTTCTCGCGCTTTATCCATAAGCACTGGAAGCCAATTTCATTAAAATTGAGGGCCCGTGGCGTGCAGCGCTGCGGCGTCCCAGGGCGCGACAACGGGTTTTGCTGGCATGCAACGCCGGGGTACGCAACCCGCCACGCGGGAGCGGGCCCGCAAAAGCCGGAGAATCGGCGCTTTCCTTTTTTCAGCTGCGGCCCCCGGGCCGCGAATTTGCCATGAACGACGCCGCTACCACGCCTCCTCCCTTGCCCGACCGCCTGTCGGTGGACCCCCGCAGCCCGCACCACGTGGCCGCCGTTTTCCAGCACGACATCGGCATCCGCTTCAACGGCAAGGACCGCACCGATGTGGAGGAATACTGCCTCAGCGAAGGCTGGGTGAAGGTGCCCGCCGGCAAGACGGTGGACCGCAAGGGCCAGCCGCTGATGATCAAGCTCAAGGGCAAGGTCGAGGCTTTCTACAAGTGACATCCCGCCGGGCGGCTGCGCATCAGCGCTTGCCATGAACGAAAGCAGCCCTCCGCCGGCCTGGGTCATCCATTGCGACGGCAGTGCCTGGCCCAACCCGGGGCGCATGGGGCTGGGGGCGGTGGTAACGGGGCCTGACGGAGCGGTGCGGCACCAGGTTTCCGAAGCCACGACCTTCACCGGCTGCAACAACGAAGCCGAGTTGCGCGCACTGATGCACGCGCTGCGGTGGCTGGCGCAGCAAGGGCTGGCGGCATCGACCCCGGTGCAGGTGTTCAGCGACAGCAGCGTGCTGGTGGAGCAGCTGGGTGGCCGCCCGGCGGCGCCGCTGGCGCGGCTGGCCCCGTTGTTTGACGAGGCGCGCAGCGTGCTGCACAGGTTCGACAACGTTCGCTTGCAGTGGATTCCGCGCCACCGCAACGGCGCCGCCGACACCCTGGCGCGCACCGCGCTGGGGCTGGCCCCCAAGGCGGCCACGCCGCCCAGCCAGCGCGACCGGAAGAAGCCGAAGAAAAAGCGGCGCTGACGGCTCTTAGCCGCACGCGCGGGCCATCAGCAGCGCTTTCTCCTGCGCGTTGCGCGTGAGGCTGGCTGCGCGCTTGAACTCGGCGCGCGCCTCGTCCCCGCGGCCCAGCTTGGCCAGCAGGTCGCCGCGCACGCTGGGCAGCCAGTGGTAGTGCCGCAGGGACGGATGCGCCGCCAGTTCGTCCACCAGCGCCAGCGCGGCCTGCGGACCTTCGGCCATGCCCACGGCCACCGCGCGGTTCAGGGCCACCACGGGCGAGGGCGCCACCTGCAGCAAGGCGTCGTACAGGGCCAGGATGTGCTGCCAGTCGGTGTCTTCGGCGCGCCGCGCCCGCGCGTGGCAGGCGGCAATGGCGCCTTGCAGCGCATAAGGCCCCCAGGCGTGTCCGGCACGGGCCAGCTGCTCGGCCCTGTCCAGCGCGGCCAGGCCGCGGCGCACGAGCAGGTGGTCCCATCGCGTGCGGTCCTGATCCATGAGCAGCACGGGGCGGCCGTGGACGTCGGCGCGGGCGGGCAGGCGCGAAGCCTGCAGCTCCAGCAGCGCCACCAGGCCCTGCACCTCGGGCTCGTCGGGCGCCAGCGTGGCCAGCACGCGCGCCAGGCGCTGGGCCTCGCCGCACAGCGCGGGGCGCATCCAGTCGTCGCCAGCGGTGGCGGCATAGCCTTCGTTGAAGATGAGGTAGATGACCTCCAGCACCGACGCGAGGCGCGGCGCGCGCTCGGCGGCGCCCGGCACCTCGAACGGCACCTGCGCGGCGGCCAGGCTGCGCTTGGCGCGCACGATGCGCTGGGCCACCGTGGGCTCGGGCACGAGAAAGGCGCGCGCGATCTCGCCGGTGGTGAGGCCCCCCAGCAGCCGCAGCGTGAGCGCCACGCGGCCCTCGGTGGGCAGCACGGGGTGGCAGGCGGTGAAGACCAGGCGCAGCAGGTCGTCGCCAATGCCGTCCTGCTCGGCGTGCAGCAGGGTGTCCAGCACATCGGGCGCGTACTGGGCCTCCAGCGCCTGCAGGTCCAGGCCCAGAGCTTCGTTTTCGCGCGCGTGCAGCGCCTGCTGGCGCAGGTGGTCGATGGCGCGGCGCTTGGCGGTGGTCATGAGCCACGCGGCCGGGTTGGCCGGCAGGCCGGCGGCAGGCCAATGCTCCAGCGCGGCCACCAGCGCGTCCTGCGCCAGCTCTTCGGCACGGCCCACGTCGCGCGTCATGCGCGCCACGCTGGCGATGATGCGCGCGGCCTCGATGCGCCACACCGACGCAATGGTGCGGTGCAGGGCGTCGGGGCCGGGCAGGGCGGATTCGTTCACGCCGACCGCTTAACCCAGGGCCTGGCTGGCGTCCACCATGTGCACGAACTCCCAGGTGTGGCCGTCCAGGTCGTCAAAGCTGCGCGAGTACATGAAGCCCAGGTCCTGCGCCGGGCGCGGCGTGGCGGCGCCCGCGGCCACGGCACGGTCCACCAGCGTGTCCACGGCATCGCGGCTTGGGCACGACAGGCACACCAGCACTTCGGAGGTGGTGTGCGCATCGGCAATCGCCTTGCTGGTGAAGGTCTGGTAGAAGTCCCGCACCAGCAGCATCACGAACAGGTTGTCGCCCACCACCAGGCAGGCGCCCTGGTCGTTGGTGAACTGGGGGTTGAAGTGGTAGCCGAGGGCTTTGAAAAACGCCTGCGAGCGCGCCATGTCGGCAATGGGCAGGTTGACGAAGATCTGTGCGTGGTGCATGGGAAAACTCCTTGGGGGTGGTGACGGTAAAGGGAACGGGGCCGCTTGGCAAAGCGGGGCGGGCAGAGCACCGCATTGCGGTGCGGGCATTGGTGGCGCGTTGGTGGCACCGCGCTACGGCGCGGGCTTCGGCGCCGCCATCGCCACGGCCTGCAGGTGGGCCAGGCCGTCTTCGAAGTCCCGCCCCACCATGCGGTCCATGTTGAAGAACAGGTGCGCGATCTTGGCCAGGTAGGGCACGGGCCCCTGCAGGGCCCAGGTGACGCGGGTGGCCTGGGCGCCCTCGGGCTGGAGCGTGAACTCGGCCCGGTTGTGGGCTTCGAACGGAGCCACAAAGTCGAGCTTCATGTCCACGCGGTGCGGGGCCACCGCCTCCACGATTTCCAGGCTGCCCGTGCCCACCTTGTCGCTGCGCCAGGCGTAGCGTGCACCGGGGCCGGTGGTGGTGGCGCTGTATTCGCCCTTCAGGGCCGGGTCCTTGCGCTCGTAGGGGTTCCAGGTGTTGAACTGGCGCAGGTCGTGGATGAGGCCGAACACCCGGTCCGGCGGCGCGCCGATGACGCGGCTGCGCTCCACGCGGAACGTGTCCGGCCGCGTGGCGGCATAGGCCAGCAGCAGGGCCACAGCGGCCAGCAGCAGCAGGGCGATGGTCTTGAGCATGGGTGGCTCCTGGTCGTCCTGGGGGTCCTGGTCCGGGCTCAGCCCCGCAGGGCTTCCAGGTCGCGGAATGCCTCCACGCCTTCCACGCCGGCGAAGTCTTCCATCTCGAACAGCTGGCGCACCTCGATCTCGGCCTCCAGCCCCTCGCCGCGCGGGTTGGGAAAGCGGCGCGTCCACTCCAGCGCCTCGTCGCGGTTGCGCACCTGGATCAGGGTGTAGCCGGCAATCAGCTCCTTGGTTTCGGTGAACGGGCCGTCGGTAACGCTGCGCCCGCCCGCGCCATAGCGCACCCGCCACCCCTGGGCCGTGGGCTTGAGGCCGCTGGCATCCAGCAGCACGCCGGCCTGGGCCAGCTCCTCGTGGTAGCGCGCCATGGCGGCCATCAACGGGGCCGTGGGCATGTCGCCGCGTTCGGATTCGGCGGTGGCTTTCACAATGATCATGAATCGCATGGGGTTCTCCTGGGGTCGAACAAACAAGGGGGGTGAAGAAACGGACACCAAAATCTCCGCGGCCTTCCCCTGCACGACGAACCGCCCCCGGCCCAATCGACAGGCCGGCAAAAAAATCAGGGTAAATCCCCAGAAAAATCGCCGCGCCTCCGCCCGCGGGGCCGGATGTGGGCGATTTGGCAACGCCGTGCAAATCGTTACCGGCGCGGGCGGGCACCGTGGCTAGCATGCCGCCGGGAGTTTCCCCACGACCATGCACCGCGACCGCCCCCCCGCCTCCGCTGCAGCCGCCCCCTGGCTGGCCAGCCTGCCCCTGGACCCGGCGTGCGGGGAGGTTGCGCTGCTCATCGTCCACCAGGGGCGGGCCGCGGCGCCCGCCGAAGGCCTGCGCGAGGTCCACGGCTTTCATGCCGACGGTGCGGGCGGCTGGATCGCACCCGCCCGCGCGGCCGATGGCGGGTGGGGCTACATCGGCGGCGACGGCCAATGGCGTGTACCGCCCGCCCTGCAGCAGGCCCGCGGGTTTTGCGCCGGCAGCGACGGTCTGGCCGCGTTTTGCGACGGCGGGCGCTGGGGTTTCATCGACCTGGCCGGCCAGGTGGCGCTGGCGCCCGTTTTTGAGGAGGTGCACCCGTTCAGCCAGGGCGTGGCCCCGGTGCAGCGGCCCGGGGACGGCTGGTGCCTGGTGGACCGCCGGGGCCAGCCCATCGGCGCTGGCGCCACGTTCGCAGCGCTGGGCCCGCTGGGCCCCCACGGGCTGGCGCGCGCCACGGTTGCGGGCGCTGCGGGCGGGCCGCCCACCCACGGCTTTGTGGACCGGCAGGGGCGGTGGGCCATTGCCCCCGGCCTGCGCAGCGCGCAGCCGTTCGGCGCCGTGGCCGCCACGGCCGCGTCGCGCGACGGCGTGCTCCATGGCCTGATCGACCTGGCGGGCCACTGGGTGCTGGAGCCGCGCTACGCCTGCCTGGACGCTTTCAACGCCGACGGACTGGCCTTCTTCGCCGAGCCGGGCGCGGGGGACGGCGGGGGCTGCGGCTACGTGGATGCCGCCGGCCGGGTGGTCGTGCGCGGCGGGCGCCACCTGTCGCGCCACATGGCCTGCGGGGTGGTGGCAGACAGGACCCACGGCACGCGGTTTCTGACGGCCCGGGGCCAGCCGCTGCCGGGGGCGGCATGGAGCTTTGGCACGGACTTTTCCGCGGACCGGGGTGTTGCCGTGGTGCGGGCCGACACGCCCCAGACGCCGCCCGCGCCCCCCTGGGGCCTGCTGCATCCGGACGGCCGGTTCGTGCCGGCGCCCGCGCAGCTGCTGGAGCCGCTGACCGACGGCGCGGGCCGTCTGGTGGCGCCGCTGGCGGGCACGCCGCTGGTGCCTTTCATCACGCGCGACGGCCAGATGGCGTGGGTCGATGGAGACGGCACGGAGGTCTGGCGCGCCCACTACGACGGCCAGCAGGCCGCGCTGCTGGATGCCACAGGGGCCGTGCTGTGGCGCAGCAGCGTGCGGGACCTGTGCTGGCCGCCCCGGCCGTTCTTTCATCCGCCGCTGGCGGACCACCTGGAAGGGCTGCAGACGCTGGACGGCATCGTGCCGCTGGCCCAGCGGCTGCTGGCGCGTGCTGCCACCGAAGGCCTGGAGCCCGGCGCGCGTTGCCGCGTGCTGCACGCGGGCCTGAGCGCGCCGCTCCGCGGCCCGTATGCCTTCCTGGCTGCCGACCTGCAAGCCGCTGCGCACCAGGCCCAGGCGGCCCTGGCGCAGCGGCTGGCCGCGCGCTACGGCGCGCCGGTAATGCCCGGTGCTGCCGGTGCGACCGACGGGAGCGGCACCCTGGCCTGGGCCGTGCCCGCTGCGGGCCCCCTGCCGGCCGCGCCGGGCACGCCAGCCCCAGCCGGGGCGCCGCGCATCCAGTGGCTCACGCTGGAGCCGCGCGCCGATCCCTTCGACGGCGACGGCGCAGCCGGGTGGGAGCTGTGGCTGGCGGCCACGGCAGGCGGCGATGCGCCGCCCCCCAGCCCCGGCAACGCTACCCTGGTGCGACCCCTCACCCTGCGGCGACTGGGGGGCCTGGCAGCGCTGGCAGGCCACGGCGTGGTCTCCGCCGCCGCGTGGCACGCCGAGGGCGCGTGGGCCGGGGCCGCCACCCTGCTGCTGGCGGGCTTCTCGGAGCTGTACTGGGCGTGGCAGTTCCTGTTTTCCGATCCGTGGAGCCCCGGGCTGGCACTCACGGCCCTGCTGGCCCCCTGAGCCCGCGACACCCCCGGCCCCAGGCTGCGCGCGCCTGGGCAGGTCTGGCCCCCTGTCGCTGGTTGATACACTTTGTAAAGATTGCGGTGCAGCACCCGCCGCGTGCAACGCTTTACGACAGAACCTCTCCCGACGCCAGGGCCGCCCGTGCGAACGCTCCCTTTCCCCACCCGTACCGCCGGCGCGCGCGCGCCCGCCCTGCAAGCTTCCCGGGCCCTGCCGCGGCGGCGCTGGCAGCAGCATGCCGCCCTGGCGTGGCTGTGCGCCGCCGCCACGCACACCAGCGCCCAGGCGGACATGGCCCAGCTGCCGCTGGAGCAGCTCATGCAGATGGAGGTCACCACCGCCAGCCGGTACGCGCAAACGGCGCTGGAAGCGCCGGCCGTGGTCAGCGTGGTCACCGCGGAAGACATCCGCCTTTTCGGCTACCGCACCCTGGCCGAGGTGCTGGGCAGCATGCGCGGCCTGTATGTCTCCTACGACCGCTCCTACCACTACCTGGGCAACCGCGGGTTTGCCACGCCGGGGGACTACAACACCCGCGTGCTGCTGCTGGTCAACGGCGTGCGCTTCAACGACAACCTCTACGACCAGGCCACCATCGGCACGGATTTCCCGCTGGACCTGGACCTGGTGGAGCGGGTGGAGTTCGTGCCCGGCCCCGGCTCGGCCGTGTACGGCGCCAATGCGTTCTTCGGCGTGGTCAACGTGATCACCCGCGACGGCCGGCAGCTGCCGGGGCCGCAGGTGAGTGTGGAGGCGGGCAGCCATGGCAGTGCCAAGGGCCGGTTTTCGCTGGGCGGCATGGACGACCACGGAGGCGACTGGCTCGTGGCGCTGACCCGGTCCAGCAGCCGGGGGACCGACCAGTACTACGCGGCCTACGACACGCCCGAAAACAACCATGGCGTTGCGCAGCGTCTGGATTACGACCGCAGCACCCAGCTGTTTGCGCGCATGCGCCGGGACGGCCTGAGCCTGACGCTGGCCCACAGCGAACGCGTCAAGGGCACGCCCACCGCCGCGTTCTCGCAAACCTTCAACGACCCGCGCTCGCGGATGATCGACACCACCACGCGGCTGGCCGCAGAAATCACGCGCGAGCTGCAGCCGTCCCTGTCCTTCACCGGGCGCCTGCATGCGGGGCGGTACCGGTTTGACGGCGACTACGTGTACGACTACCCGCCCCTGACGCTCAACCGCGACGTCGGCGCGGGCCAGTGGTGGGGCACGGAGCTGCAGTGGATCAGCACCGCGATTGCGCGCCACAAGCTCGCCTGGGGCGTGGACTACCGGCGCGACACCGGCATCCGCCAGCTCAACTTCGACGTGGAGCCCGCGGCGCAGTACCTCGACAGCCGCCGCACCGGCAGCGCCGTGGGCCTGTACGTGCAGGATGAGTTTGCGCTGGCGCCCACCCTCACGCTGCACACCGGCGTACGCTGGGGCAAGCAGTCGGGCAGCGCGGGCAGCGTGCATCCCCGGCTGGGGCTGGTGTACTGGTGGAACCCGTCCACCGTCCTGAAGCTGCTGCACGGCACCGCCTACCGCCCGCCCAACGCCTACGAACGGGACTACGCCGTGGACCTGCCGGGCGGCATTCTCAGCACCCCCGGCCTGCGCCCGGAGAAGGTGCGCACCACCGAAATCGCGCTGGAGCATGCGCCCACGGGCACCACGCGCATGCTGGTGACGGCGTTCCGCTCCCAGGTGACGGACCTGCTGTCGCTGGGCGATGCGGCGGCGCCCGACCGGCTGGTGTTCAGCAGTGCGCGCGGCGTGCAGGTGCATGGGGTGGAGGCCGAGGTGGAGCAGCGCTGGCAGCGCGGCGCCCGCCTGCGCCTGGCCTGGGGCTGGCAGCACGCGCGGGACGCGAACGCCAGCGCCCCGCCCCTGACCAATGCCCCCCGGCAGCTGCTGAAGCTGCAGTGGTCGGACACCCTGCGCCTGGGCGCGGCCGGTCCGGGCCAGCCCGCCCAGTACGCGGTGGAAGCCATCGGCGTGGCCGCGCGCGAGACGCTGTCCCACGCGCGCCTGCCGGGGTACATCGTCACCAACCTCGTCTACAGCCGGCGCATCGCGGACGTGGACCTGTCGCTGGGCGTGTACAACCTGTTCAACCGCCGGTATGCGGACCCGGCGTCCTACGAGATCCGCGAGGACGCGATCCGCCAGGACGGACGCACCTACCGGCTCAAGCTCACGTACGCCTTCTGAGAACCCCATGGCCCGCGCCCTGCGTCTGCCCAACCTGCTGTGGAGCGGCCTGCTGCTGCTGTGCTGCAGCGGCGGCGCGGCGCAGGCCGCCGGGCCGGTGGACGAGCCCGATCTCAAGGCGGCGTATGTCTTCAACTTCATCCAGTTCGTGGAGTGGCCCGAGAGCGCGGCGGCACCCGAGGGCGAATGGCCGGTGTGCGTTTCGCCGTTCAGCCCGCTCAAGCGCGCACTGGCTGCGCTGGAAGGCCGCCCGGTGCGCAAGGGCCGCGTCCTGCGGGTGCGCCTGCTGGAGCCCGGCGATCTGCGGCAGTGCCGCGTGCTCATCCTGAACGGCCCGGAGACGGAGCCCGCGCTGCGCGCGCTGCGGGCCCTGCCCGCCGGGCACGGCATCCTGACGGTGGCCGACGAAGGCGTGGCAGACCACCCCGAGATCGCCATCGCCCTCGGCCGCCAGGCCCAGCGGATCGTTTTCGCGGTAGACACCGACGCGGCCAGCCGGGCGGGGCTCACCGTCAGCTCGCGCCTGCTGCGCCTGGCCAAGGCAGCGCCATGAACTCCCAGCGCCCCACCGCCGCAACGGGCCCCGAAGAGGGGGCGGAGCCCCGGCAGGCGCCGCCGCTGCTGCTGCTGTCGTCGCGGCTGGTGGTCACCGGCATCCTGGCGGCGGGCCTGGCGCTGCTGACGGTGGTGCTGGCGCTCACAGGGCTCGACTACTGGAGCACCCGCCAGTCGATGCTGGAGGACAGCCGGGTGGAGGCCGCTATCGTGGCCGACAACCTCTCGGCCGCGGTGGTGTTCCGCGATGCGCGGGCGGCCAGCGAGATGCTGGCCGCGCTCAAGGCCGCCCCGCTGGTGCTGGGCGCGGGCGTGTACGACGCCGACGGCACCCTGCTGGCGCACTACACCCGCGAAACCGGCCAGCGCTTTGCGCCCACGCTGGCAGGCACCGGCCTGCAGCCGGCCAGCGAGCGCGCCGGCCTGCGCGTGCTGGAGATCGCCCGGCCGGTGGAGATGGCGGGCGTGGTGTCCGGCACACTGTACTTCCGCAAGTCGATGCGCGCGGTGTACTCGCGCCTGCTGGTGCGCTTCGTCAGCGCGTTGCTGATCGCCGGATGCACCATGGCCATGGCGGTGGCCATGGTGCTGCGCAGCCGCGCGGCCGTGCGCCATGCGGAAAACCGCCTGCACGCGCTGGCGCACACCGACGCGGTGACGGGCACCGGCAACCGCCATGCCTTCAACGAGCGCCTGGCCGCCGAGATTGCGCGCGCCCAGGTCCTGGGCACCCGCCTGGCGCTGGTGTACATCGACCTCGACAACTTCAAGACCCTCAACGACACCTTCGGCCACGCGGCCGGGGACGGGCTGCTGCGCCAGGTGGCGCAGCGGCTGCAGTCGGCGGTGCGCACCGGCGACGCCATCTCGCGCGTGGGCGGCGACGAATTCGCCGTGGTGCTGCGCCTGGACATGGACGACGCCGCGCTGCACAGCTACGGGCAACGGATCGTGGGCACCTTTCGCCAGCCCTTCGTGGAACAGGGCCAGCAGCTGACCATGACCTGCAGCGCCGGCATCGCCACCTTTCCCGCCGACGCCGCCGACATGGACAGCCTGGTCAGCAACGCGGACACCGCCATGTACCGCGCCAAGGACATGGGCAAGAACCGCTGCGTGCGGTTCGAGGCGTCCATGAACCAGGCCGTGGTGCGGCGCCAGGCCATCGAGCAGGCGCTGCGCGGGGCCCTGCAGGAGGGCGAGGGGCTGTCGATGCACTACCAGCCGCTGTTTGCCGCGGCCGACCGCTCCCTGGTGGGCGCCGAGGCCCTGCTGCGCTGGACGCACCCGGAGCTGGGCCAGGTCTCGCCGCTGGAGGCCGTGATGGCGGCCGAGGACTGCGGCCTGATCGTGCCGCTGGGCTACTGGGTGCTGCGCACCGCCTGCCGCGATGCCGCGCGGTTCCAGGCGCACGGGCCGCTGCGGGTGTCGGTCAACATCTCGGCGCGGCAACTGGGCGACCCGCAGTTCCTGGAGCGGGTGATGGACATCCTGCGCGAAGAGCGCCTGCCCGCGCAGCAGCTGGAGATCGAACTCACCGAAACCGTGCTGATGGAGAACATGGAGGCCGGCGCGCACGTCCTGCACCGCCTGAGCCAGCTGGGCATCCACCTGGCCATCGACGATTTCGGCACGGGCTATTCGTCCATGGGCTACCTGCGCCAGCTGCCCGTGCGGCGGCTGAAGATCGACCGCAGCTTCGTCAAGGACCTGCCCGCGCACGAACACAGCCGCACCATCGTCACGGCCGTCGTGGCGCTGGCCCACGGACTGGGGCTGCAGATCACGGCCGAAGGCGTGGAAACGCCGGAGCAGGCGGACTACCTGGTGCGCCAGGGCTGCGACGTGCTGCAGGGCTACCTGCTGGCGCGGCCCATGCCGGCCGCGCTGCTGCAAGCCCTGCTGGCAGGCGGCGCGCAGGGCACTGCGGCGGGCGCGCTTCAGGCGCCTTGATAGCAGGGCGCCACTGCGCGCACCTCCACCGTGGCCCACTCGGCGGCCGGGCATTCGCGGGCCAGGGCCACGGCCTCGTCGCGCGTGGCGCAGTCCACCAGGAAGAAGCCGCCCACCATCTCCTTGGTTTCGGCAAAGGGCCCGTCCACCATGCGGGCCGCGCCGTCGCGCACCTGCAGGCGCACGGCCTGCTCGGTGGACGCCAGCGACTCGGTGGCCAGCAGCAGGCCGCGGGCCTTGAGGCCGTCGCCAAACCGCAGCATGCGCGCATAGGCCTCCTGCCCGCCGGCCAAGCCCCGCGCGGCCCGCTGGCCGTGGGGTTCCATGATGAGCAGCATGTAGGGCATGGCGTCTCCGGTGGGGGTGTGGAAGGGAAGATGGGCGCGATTCTAGAAGCGTCCCCGAAGCCCTGGCGATGGAGAGCCGATGGGAGATCTCCAAGGTCTTCCACAAGCCTTTAGAACACGGCGCGCCCCGGCGTGCGCAACGCTTGCGCGAGGTCGGCGGCCAGGCGCGGCATGTCGGTGACGGCGCATGCGCCCAGGCTCACGCGCACCGCGGGGGAACTGGCCAGGCGCAGGGGGCTGCCGGCCTGCACGGCCCAGCCGCGGGCGGCCAGGGACTGCACCACCGCCGCTTCGTCCGCCACCGGCAGCCACACGTGCAAGCCTTCGCCCGGCGCCACCGCGACATGTTCTGCAGCCAGGGCCCGCACAAGGGCCTGTCGCCGGGCGGCGTAGGCCCCCCCGGCCTGCGCGAACGCGCGGCCCTCGCGCATCTGCCGCCATAGGCCCGCTGCCAGCCCCTGCAGGATGCGGCTGACCCAGCGCGGCCCCAGGGCCTGCTGGGCGCGCAGGGCTTGCAGCAGGGCGGGGGTGCCGGTAGCCACCGCCACGCGCAGGTCGGGCCCCAGGAACTTGCTGACCGACACCACATGCAGCCACAGCGCGGGCAGCGATGCGGCCGGGGCCAGCGGTGCAGCGGACAGCGGGCCCCAGTGGTCGTCGAACACCACCAGCAGGTGGGGCAAGGCGCGCAGCTGCCGGCCCAGCGCCTTCCAGCGTGCGGGGCTGATGGCGGCGCCCGTGGGGTTGTGGGCCCGCGGCGTGAGCACCAGGGCCGCGCAGCCGCGCAGCACGCCCGCACCGGGCACGCACAGGCCCTGCGCGTCCACCGGCAGCGGCACGGGCTTGAGGCGCAGGCTGTGCAGCAGGGCCACCAGCGGCGGCCAGCACGGGTCCTCGACCGCCACGCGGTCGCCGGGGTGGGCGTGCGCGCGCAGGGCGCGCTCCACCGCGTCGAGCGTTCCCGAGAAAACGCCGATCTCTTCGCAGGGCAGGCGCTGTGCCCTGAGCCAGTGCTGCGCCTCGGCCTGCAGCGCAGGCAGGTCGGCCGGGACCTCGTAGCGGACCGACGCGGCCAGCGCGGCCCAGGCTGCCGCGCCGCCCCGCAGCTGGGGCAGCAGCGCCGCGTCGACATTGCCGCTGGCCAGGTCGCGCAACCCCTCGGGCACGGCATAGGCCTGGGGCATGCGGGCAGGCGCCTCCACCACGCGCGTGCCGCGGCGCCCATCGGTGACCACGCGGCCGGCATCGCGCAGCCGGGCGTAGGCCGCGGCCACGGTGTTGGGGTTCACCGCCAGCTGCTGCGCCAGCGCGCGCACGGCGGGCAGGGTGTCTCCCGGCTGCAGGGCACCGCTGCGCAGGGCCTCCAGCACGCTGTCGGCGATCTCGGCAGCAGTTTGGCCACGGGCGTACAATGAACTCATACATTGATTGTAATGTATTAGTACAAAACCGGAGAATGCCATGAAAACCGTGTTGGCGCTGCGGCATGTGCCGTTCGAAGACCTGGGCCTGCTCGGCCCCGTGCTGCAGCAACGCGGCTACGCCGTGCGCATCCACGATGCGGGGGTGGGCACGCTGGACGGGCATCCCGAGCCCGATCTGCTGGTGGTGCTGGGCGGGCCCATTGGCGCGTTTGACGAGGCTGCCTACCCGTTCCTGGCCGACACGCTGGCGCGGCTGCGCGCGCGACTGGCGCGCCGGCTGCCGGTGCTCGGCATCTGCCTGGGCGCGCAGCTCATGGCCCGCGCGCTCGGCGCGAGGGTGGCGCCCATGGGGCACAAGGAGATCGGCTTTGCGCCGCTGGCCCTCACGCTGGACGGCGAACGCTCGGTGCTGGCCCCGCTGGCCCACGGCACGCCGGTGCTGCACTGGCATGGCGACCAGTTCGACAGTCCGCCCGGCGGCCAGCGCCTGGCGGCCACGCCCCTGTGCCCGAACCAGGCCTTTGCCATGGGCACGCATGCGCTGGGCCTGCAGTTCCACCTGGAGGCCGATCTCTCGCGCATGGAGCAGTGGCTGATCGGCCACGCCTGCGAGCTGGCCGCGGCGGGCGTGGACTTGCATGCGCTGCGCAGCGGTGCACGGGAGCACGGCGCCGCGCTGGCCCGGGCGGCCGAGGCCGTGTTCGGTGCCTGGCTGGACGGCATCGAGACCGGTGGCTCGCAGTGAAGCCGCTGCTGCTGGGCCACGTGGCCGTGGTGCTGCGCGGGCAGGCCGTGCCGTTTGGCGACCGGCCCGGCACGCGCAGCGCCATCGCCAAGCAGGCCGCCACCAGCGCCGTGCGCGTGGAGGCCACCGGCCTGCAGGGCGATGAACAGGGCGACCCGCGCATCCACGGCGGCCCCGACAAGGCCGTGCACCAGTACCCCCTGGACCACTACGCCGCATGGCGCAGCGAGCTGGGCGCCCTGCCGCCGCTAGCGCAGGCAGGCGCCTTTGGCGAGAACATCTCCAGCACCGGCATGACCGAAGCCGACCTGTGCTGGAGCGACCGCGTGCGCATGGGCAGCGTGCTGCTGGAGGTCACGCAGACACGCCAGCCGTGCTGGAAGCTGAACACCCGTTTCGGCCTGGCCGACATGGCGCTGCGCCTGCAACGCACCGGGCGCACCGGCTGGTACTACCGCGTGCTGGAGCCCGGCACGGTGCAGGCCGGCGATGCCATCACCTTGGTGGCGCGGCCGTATCCGGCATGGCCGTTGTCGCGGGTAATCGAGGTGCTGTACCACCGCACGCTCGATGCGGCGCAGTTGCGTGAGCTGGCGCAGCTGCCCTTGCCACCGTCCTGGCAAAAGCTCGTCGCGCGCCGGCTGGAGCACGGCACCGTGGAGGACTGGATCCAGCGCACCCAAGGCCCGGCAAGGGATTGAGCCCCCGCGGCGCTTGGCAGCAGCGCCCGACCCGTGCTAGGATTTGCCGCTATGCAACGCAGCATGCCCCTGTCCACCCTATCGCTAGGCCTAGTGCCTGGCCGGGGTCTGCCTGCGTTCGCCACCCTGGTTGCCTGATCCGCTCAGCGCAACCCCTGATCTCCCCCTGACCCCGGCCCGCGAACCAGCCTTTGCACCATGCAAAGGGCTGCAGGGGATGTCACACGTTTTGTTTTTCATTCGTTGTTGACCGGCCGTGCGCCGACGCCCATTGCGCGCACCGCCCACCGTTCGTGGAGCCTTTTCTCATGATTGCCAAGCCCGCCACCAAGTACCAGCCCATCGCCCCGGTCGCATTGACCGACCGCCAATGGCCCACCCGCAGCATCACCCGCGCGCCCGTGTGGCTCTCCACCGACCTGCGCGACGGCAACCAGGCCTTGTTCGAGCCGATGAACGGCGAGCGCAAGATGAAGCTCTTCCAGGAGCTGGTGCGCATCGGCTTCAAGGAGATCGAAGTCGGCTTTCCGGCCGCGTCGCAGACGGACTTCGACTTTGTGCGCCGCCTCATCGACGAAAACCTGATTCCCGACGACGTGACGATCATGGTCATGACCCAGTCGCGCGAGGACCTGATCGCGCGCACGGTGGAAGCAGTGAAAGGCGTGCCCCGCGCCATCGTGCACCTGTACAACGCCACGGCGCCCGCATGGCGGCGCATCGTGTTCGGCATGAACGTGACACAGGTGATGCAACTCATTGCACACCAGGTGGGCTACCTCAAGCAGCTCACCGACGCACAGCCCGGCACAGCGTGGACGCTGCAGTACTCGCCCGAGACCTTCAGCGCCACCGAACTCAGCGTGTCCCTCAAGGCCTGCCAGACCGCCATCGCGGCGTGGAACGCGGGCCCCGGCCGCCCCATCATCATCAACCTGCCCACCACGGTGGAAAACGCCACGCCCAACGTGTTTGCCGACCAGATCGAATGGATGGACCGGCACCTCACGCCGCGCGAGCACATCGTGCTCTCGGTGCACCCGCACAACGACCGGGGCACGGGCGTGGCGGCTGCAGAGCTCGCGATGATGGCCGGCGCCGACCGCGTGGAAGGCTGCCTCTTCGGCAACGGCGAGCGCTGCGGCAACGTGGACATCGTGACCCTGGCGCTCAACATGTACACGCAGGGCGTGCACCCGAACCTCGACTTTTCGGACATCACCTCGGTGGCGCGCATTGCCGAGGAATGCACCGCCTTGCCGGTGCATCCGCGCCACCCGTATGCGGGCGACCTGGTGTTCACCGCCTTCTCGGGCTCGCACCAGGACGCGATCAAAAAGGGTTTTGCCGCGCAAGACCCGAACGCCTTGTGGGAAGTGCCGTACCTGCCCATCGACCCGGCGGACCTCGGCCGCACCTACGACAGCGTGATCCGCGTGAACAGCCAGTCGGGCAAGGGCGGCATCGCCTTCTTGCTGGAGCGCGAGCAGGGCGTGGTGATGCCGCGCCGCATGCAGGTCGAATTCAGCGCCGTGGTGCAGCGCCAGACGGACGCGAGCGAGGGCGAGATGACGGGTGATGCGCTGTGGGAGCTGTTCCAGGCCACCTACCTGCGCGCGCCAGCTCAGGCCGCCATCACCTGCCACAGCCACCGCATCGACGACGACGGCCAGGGCATCGAGCTGGACGTGACCATCGACGGCACGCGCCAGACCCTGCGCGGCCAGGGCAACGGCCCGATTGCCGCCACGGTGGACGCGCTCGGCCTGCCACTGCGCGTGGACCACTACGAAGAACGCGCCACCGGCACCGGCGCCCACGCCCAGGCACTGGCCATCGTGGAAGCCGCCATGGACGGCGTAGCCGGCGCCACCTTCGGCGCGGGCGCCAGCCACAACATCGTGACGGCCTCGGTGCAGGCCATCGTGAGCGTGGCGAACCGGCTGATGGCGCGGGGTGGGGCGGTTACATCAAAAATGATAGCTGCCAGCGCTTGATGGATAAGCTCTAGAGGCCATTTTTCTATAAATTCAAGGTGACGCCCCTGGCGTGGCAGACTCGCTGTTTCCCTCTCCAACACGCAGCGAAACTGCCACCCCATGCTCACCGGTGAACTCCGCAACAAAGTCGATCAAGTCTGGAACGCCTTCTGGTCCGGCGGCATCGCCAACCCCATTGAAGTCATCGAGCAGATCACCTACCTGCTCTTTCTGCGCGCCCTCGACAGCGACCAGACCCGCGAAGACAACAAGGCCCTGCGCCTCAAGACCCAGCCCGTGCGCCTCATCCCCGCAGGCGTGGACGCACTGGAGCGCCCGCACGACAACATGCGCTGGTCCCGCTTCAAGAACATGGCCCCGGCCGAAATGTTCGACGTGCTCAGCAACCAGGTCTTCCCCTTCCTGCGCGGCCTGCAAGCCTCCGGCGGCCCGGCGTCTGAATCGGCCTTTGCGCACCACATGCGCGATGCGCGCTTCACCATCCCCACACCCGGCCTGCTGGCCAAGGTGGTCGATTTGCTCGACACCATCCCGCTGGACGACCGCGACACCAAAGGCGACCTGTACGAATACATGCTCGGCAAGATCGCCTCTGCCGGGCAAAACGGCCAGTTCCGCACGCCGCGCCACATCATCGACTTGATGGTGGCCCTGACGGCCCCCACGCCGCAAGACACCATCTGCGACCCGGCCAGCGGCACCTGCGGATTCTTGGTGGCCGCAGGCGAATACCTGCGCCGCACCTACCCCGACATGCTGCGCGTGCCCGCGCAGAACAAGCACTTCCACAACGGCATGTTCCACGGCTACGACTTCGACAACACCATGCTGCGCATCGGCAGCATGAACATGGTGCTGCACGGCGTGGAACACCCGGCCATCGAATACCGCGACTCGCTGGCCGAAGGCGCGGCGGGTGATGCCGAGGCCTACAGCCTCATCCTGGCCAACCCGCCCTTTGCCGGCAGCCTCGACTACGAAAACACCGCCAAGGATTTGCAGCAAACCGTCAAGACCAAAAAGACCGAGCTGCTCTTTCTGGCCCTGTTCCTGCGCCTGCTCAAAACCGGCGGGCGCGCGGCAGTGATCGTGCCCGACGGCGTGCTCTTTGGCAGCAGCAAAGCCCACAAAGAACTGCGCCGCAAGCTGGTGGAAGAGCAAAAGCTCGACGCCGTCATCAGCCTGCCCGGCGGCGTGTTCAAACCCTACGCGGGCGTCAGCACCGCCATCCTGCTCTTCACCAAAACCATGAGCGGCGGCACCGACCACGTGTGGTTCTACGACATGCAGGCCGACGGCTGGAGCCTGGACGACAAGCGCCAGCCCCTGCTGGATACCAGCCTTTTAGGCCTGCAGCGCTTTGTGGACGGTCGCAACCAGCTATCAGAATCAGAGCGCGCCAAAAACAACCTGCCCGATGTGCTGGAGCGCTGGGGCCAGCGCAGCGGCACCGAACGCGACCGCCCCCGCACCGCCCAAAGCTTTTGCGTTCCCAAGGCCGACATTGAGGCCAATGGGTATGACCTGAGCATCAACCGCTACAAGGAAGTGGTGCGTGAACAGGTGCAGCACCGGGCGCCGGGGGACATCTTGGCGGAGCTGCGGGCGCTGGAGGATGAGATTGCGCGGGGGATGGGGGTGTTGGAGGGGATGTTGAAGTGAGTGCGAAATTCCCAACCGCCAAGCTGACCGCTATTGCCGAGCTGAACCCCACGCTGGGCAAAAAGCTGCCAGCGGAGGAACTTGTTTCTTTTGTGCCAATGGCGTCACTGAGCGCTGAATCTGCCAGCGTGGAAACCACGCAAGACCGGTCCTACGCAGAAGTAGCGAAAGGCTTCACGCCGTTTCTCGACGGCGATGTATTGGTGGCAAAGATCACCCCTTGCTTTGAAAACGGAAAAATCGCCCAAGCCCGTCTGCCGCGTCCGCATGGCTTCGGCTCCACAGAGTTTCACGTAGTTCGGGCACGTTCTGGAGTCGCTGAGTCGCGGTATCTGCACCATTACCTGCGGCTCGAAGAAGTGCGTGCAAATGGTCAGCGCCGCATGACAGGCAGCGGCGGGCAAAGACGGGTTCCTGCAAGTTTTCTCGCTGATCTAGCGATCCCACTACCCCCGCTGGAAGAACAACGCCGCATCGCCGCCATCCTCGACCAAGCCGAAACCCTCCGAACTCAACGCCGCACCGCCCTGGCCCTGCTCGACAGCCTCACCCAGTCCCTCTTTCTCAATATGTTTGGGGACCCAGTGACAAACCCAAAGAAATTGCCACTTTTCAGAGGCGATGAGATTTGTAGTCGCATCACAGTGGGAATAGTTGTCCAACCATCTTCGTACTACCGAAGTGAGGGCGTCCCTGCACTGCGGTCACTGAACATCCGCCCTAACAAGGTCGTGATGGAAAACCTCGTTTACTTCTCCTCTGAAGACAACGAGACGAAACTGGCCAAAACGAGAGTTCGCAAGGGAGATGTACTACTGGTCAGAACAGGCCAACCGGGAACCGCTGCGGTTGTTCCGCCAGAACTGGACGGCGTCAACGCAATCGACATATTGATCGCCACGCCAGACACATCGAAAGTTTTAGCAGACTATCTGTGCTACTTTTTCAATTCCGATGCTGGCAAAAAATTGGTGCTTGGTGCCCAACGTGGGCAAGTGCAAAAGCACTTGAATGTGGGGGCAATGAATGCTGCCCTTATCCCCATCCCCCCCCTCCCCCTCCAACAAACCTTCGCCACCCGCATCGCCTCCATCGAAGCCCTCAAAGCCACCCACCGCCGCGCCCTGGCCGCGCTGGATGCGCTGGTTGCCTCGCTGCAGCAGCGGGCGTTTACCGGAGCCTTGTAAATGAACGAACTCACCACCGCGCAACTGCAGCGCCAGAACATCCTGAACAACCGTTTTGCCCTGCAGGTGGCAGAACAGCACCTGCAACTGGGCGGGGTGGTGTTTCAGGGGCAGACGGTGTTCACCAAACAGCAGGTGATGGCCCTGTTTGAGGTGAGCGATGCCACGGTGGAGCGCTACGTCAGCAACCATGGGGAAGAGCTCAAGGTCAATGGCTACCAACTGCTTCGAGGAAAAAACCTTAACGAATTCAAAGACTTAGTGGGTGGTACCCTCATGAATGAGGGTATCAAAACCAGCATTCTGGGCGTGTTCAGCTTCCGGGCCGTGCTCAACCTGGCCATGCTGCTGACGGAGAGCGAACGCGCCAAGGCCGTTCGCTCACGCTTGCTCGACATCGTGATGGACGTGCTGGCCGCGCGCACGGGCGGGCACACCAAGTACATCAACCAGCGCGATGAGCACTACCTGACGGCCACGTTCCAGGAGCAGAGTTACCGCAAGCAGTTCACCGATGCGCTGGACCACTTTGTGGTGGAGCACCAGTGGAAATACGTGCGCTTCACCAACCTGATCTACCAGTGCATCTTCCGTGAAAACGCCACCGAATACCGCAAGGTGCTGAAGCTTGCGGCCAAGGAGAGCATTCGGGAGACGATGTATTCCGAGGTATTGACACTGATCGCCAGCTTTGAAGCGGGCATCGCCCATGAGCTGGAGCAGGAGTTCAATCGCTTGGGCCGCAAGCTCAGCATGCAGGAGGTGGAGGCACTGTTCGGGCGCTTTGAAAGCCACCCACTCTTCAAGCCGCTCATCCTGGATGCCCGCACCAAGATGGCCAGCCGCGACCTGGGCTTTCGGGACGCGCTGCACCACAAGCTGGAGGCTTATATCCAGTCCGTTCCAGAAGCCGACTTTGATCGCTTTCTGGGCGAGACCAGCAAGTCGCTGGAAGACCGCCTGAGCGACCCCGCCACCTTGGCCGTGTTCAAGCGCCTCAAGGACCGCTGAGATGGACGAGCACGAGGGCTTGCGTTACCTGTACTTCGACGTGGCCCACGCCTTGCGCACGCAGGCGTGGATCATTGAAAACTCTGGTGGGCTGGGTGGCGTCAAGAATGTGGAGCACCTGGAGAGTGTGCTGGGCCACATCCAGAATGACTGGTACTACCCGGAGATGGCAGACAAGCTGACCCACCTGGTCTTTTCAGTCAACAAGAACCACCCGTTCAACGACGGCAACAAGCGCTCGTCCATCGGCTTGGGCGCGTACTTTCTGGAACTCAATGGCTACGACTATGTGGTCAAGCGTTTTGTGCTGGAAATGGAAAACATCGCCGTGTATGTGGCGAGCAATGTGGTGGGCAAGGATCTGCTTCGGGAAATCATCGCATCGCTGCTGTATGAAGAGGACTATTCCGAAAGCCTCAAGCTGGCGTTGATTGATGCGATCTCACGGCATCAACCTGATTTCTAAAGCCCTGCTTTGCCCAAAGGGTTTTAGGATTCATGTTGATCTTAAAAATATCTTTTAAAAACAAAGACTTATAAAACCTGTTCTAAAGATTTCGGCCGGTTTCTCAGCTTTAGAAAATCCTTAGAACCGATTCAGCACCGGAGGGAGTCCCTTGAGCGCAACGTCGAACTTCGCATTCCTGCAGCCCGACTGGCCCGACCTGCTGGCCGAAGCCCGCCGTGCCGAGGCCGCTGCCCACAGCGACCCGCGCACCGCCTGCTTCTACGCCCGCCGCACGCTGGAGCTCGCGGTGGCATGGCTCTACGAGGCGGAAGGCGGCCGCGGTGGCAGTCTGCGCATGCCGTACAAGGCCGACCTGTCGGCTTTCTTGTTTGAACCCAGCTTCCAGCAACTGGTGGGCAATGCGGTGCACGCCAAGATGGACGTGATCCGCCGCCTGGGCAACAAGGCGGTGCACGATGTGCGCCCGGTGGCTGCGCAGGATGCGCTCAACGCGTTGCGCGAGCTGTTCCATGTGGCGTTCTGGCTGGCGCAGCACTACGCGCGCCGCGTGGGCGACCGGCCTGGGGCAGGGCTGCAGTTTCGCGTGGACCTGTTGCCGCCCCCTGCCAGCACGGCAGTGGCGCAAGAGCAGGCCGCCAGCCGCGCCGCCCAGGCGGCTGCACAAGAGGCATTGGCCCAGCAAGCCCAAGCCCTGGCCGACCGTGATGCCGCCCTGCGCGAAGCCGCGGCCCGCAATGCCGCGCTGGACGCCGAGCTGGCCCGCTACCGCGCCGAGATTGCCGCCGCCAAGGCCGCCAACGCGGCGCAACCCGCCACAGCCCACGACTACAACGAAGCCGCCACGCGCGACCTGTTTATCGACCTGCTGCTGAAAGAAGCCGGCTGGGCGCTGGACCAGCCCCGTGACCGCGAGTTTGAAGTGCAGGGTATGCCCAATGGTGAAGGCAAAGGCTTTGTGGACTACGTGCTGTGGAGTGGCGAAATCCCCCTGGCCATTGTGGAAGCCAAGCGCACCCGCCGCAGCGCCCAGGAGGGCCAGCAGCAGGCCCGCCTGTACGCCGACTGCCTGGAACGAAGCACGGGCCATCGCCCCGTGATCTACGGCACCAACGGCTATGAACACTGGATGTGGGACGACACCACCAGCCCACCGCGTGCTGTGCAAGGCTTTCATACGCGGGACGAGCTGACGCTGATGGCCCAGCGCCGCACCACGCGCAAGCCGCTGGCCAGCCTCAGCATTGCGGCCGGCATCGTGGAGCGCCACTACCAGCAGCGCGCTATCCGCCGCATTGCCGAAACCTTTGAGCGTGACCAACACCGCAAAGCGCTGGTGGTGATGGCCACGGGTGCAGGCAAAACGCGCACGGTGATCGCGCTGGTGGACTTGCTCATGCGCGCGGGCTGGGCCAAGCGCGTGCTGTTTCTGGCCGACCGCGTTGCGCTGGTGAACCAGGCCGTCAACGCCTTCAAGGCCCACTTGCCTGATGCTGCGCCGGTGAACCTGGTGACCGACCGCGCCACCGAGGGGCGGGTGTATGTGTCCACGTACCCCACGATGATGGGTCTGATCAACGAAAGCGCGGGCGGCGGAAAGCGCCGCTTTGGCGTGGGGCATTTCGACCTGATCGTGGTGGACGAGGCGCACCGCTCCATCTACCAGAAGTACCGCGCCATCTTCAGCTACTTTGACGCGCTGCTGGTGGGCCTGACGGCCACGCCCAAGGACGAGATCGACCGCAACACCTACAGCCTGTTTGGCCTGGAAAGCGGTGTGCCCACGGATGCCTACGGCCTGGACGACGCCATTGCCGAGGGCTACCTGGCCCCGCCCAAAGCGATTTCGGTGCCGCTGAAGTTCCAGCGCCAAGGCATTCGCTACGACGACCTGAGCGACGACGAAAAGGACCAGTGGGACGCGCTGGAATGGGATGAAGAGGGCGGCGAGGCCCCCGACGAAGTGAGCGCCGAGGCGGTGAACCAGTGGCTTTTCAATACCGACACGGTGGACAAGATGCTGGCCTTGCTGATGGAGCGCGGCCACAAGGTGGCGGGCGGCGACCGGCTGGGCAAGACCATCATCTTTGCCAAGAACCAGCGGCACGCCGAGTTCATCCAGGCGCGCTTTGATGCGAACTACCCCGAATACCGGGGCGAGTTTGCACGCACCATCACCTTCAAGACCGAATACGCGCAGTCGCTGATCGACGCCTTTGCGCAGAAGGACCGAGCCCCGCACATTGCCATCTCGGTGGACATGCTGGACACGGGCATCGACGTGCCCGAGGTGGTGAACCTGGTGTTCTTCAAGATCGTGCGCTCCAAAGCGAAGTTCTGGCAGATGGTCGGGCGCGGCACGCGGCTGTGCAAGGAACTGTACGGGCCGGGGGAGGACAAGAAGGACTTCTTCATCTTCGACTTCTGCCAGAACCTGGAGTTTTTCAGCCAGGAACTGGAGGGCAGCGAGGGCGCGCTGGCCCAGCCACTCTCGCAGCGGCTGTTCAACGCGCGGCTGGAGCTGATCGAAGTGCTCGACAAGCGCTTGGCCAGCAATGGCGTGGCCGAAGCGCCCGACCAATCGCCGGTGCTGACAGAGGCCGCCATCCGCCGCGACACCGCTGCGCTGCTGCACAGCATGGTGGCCGGCATGTCGCTCGACAACTTTGTGGTGCGCCCGCAGCGCCGCTGGGTGGAGGCCTGGGCGCAAGCCGACGCTTGGAAGCGCCCTACGGCCGAACAACTGGCCGAGGTATCCGCGCACCTGTCGGGCCTGCCCACCGCAGTGCGCGATGACGACGAAGACGCCAAGCGTTTTGACGCCCTGCTGCTCAGCACCCAGTTGGCGCTGCTGCGCAGCGAACCGGCCCTGGCCCGTCTGCAAACCAAGGTGCAGCAACTGGCCAGCAGCTTGCAGGAACTGGCCAACGTGCCCAGCGTGCGCGAGCACCTGCTGCTGATCGAGGCTGTGGCTGGCGACGAGTGGTGGCAAGACGTGACGCTGCCCATGCTGGAGCAGGCGCGGCGCAAGCTGCGCAGCCTCGTCAAGCTCATCGAAAAGAGCAGCCGCAAGGTGGTCTACACCGACTTTGAAGACGCCCTGGGCGAGACCGCTGAAGTGGATTTACCCCTGGTGGCCAGCGCCGTGGACTTTGACCGCTTTCGCGCCAAGGCCAAGGTGTTCTTGCGCGCCCATGAAGACCGGCTGGCGCTGCACCGGCTGCGGCGCAACTTGCCGTTGACGGAGGCCGATCTCACTGAGCTGGAATCCATGTTGCACGAGGCGGGCGCTACCGACGCTTTCGTAGCCCGCGCCCGCGAACTGCATGCCAGCCTGCCGGCATTTATCCGCTCACTTGTCGGGCTGGACCGCGAGGCGGCCGCGCAGGCTTTCTCCCACCTCATCGCGGCAGGCACGGCTACCGCGAGCCAAATGCAGTTCATCGAAGAGATCATTCACCATCTCACCGAACATGGCGCCATGCCGGCAGAGCGGCTCTACGCCTCGCCCTTCACGGACATCCATGCCCAGGGGCCGGACGGCGTTTTTGACGCGCACAACGTGGAGCGGCTTTTTGCCGCTTTGCAGCAGTTTGAGAGTCCTCGCGCCGTTGCCTGAACATTCGGGTCACTGCGAAATTCATAGCTGCCAGCGCTTGCGGGATAGGCGCTGGAGGCCGATTTGACCTAAACTTCTGCCCATGCGCGCAATTCTCTCCTGCATGGTCTGCGCCGCGGCGCTGCTGGCCTTGGCCGGCTGTGGCACCTCCCGGCCTCCGTCCCGTTCCGTGCCGGTCGCCCCTGTGCGCACCACGCCGCCGCTCACGGCCGAGCAGGCGCACGACATCGCCATCCATGCCCTGGGGCTGGTGGGCACGCCGTACCGCTACGGCGGCAACACGCCGGACTCGGGCTTTGATTGCAGCGGGCTGATCGGCTACGTGTACCGCAACCAGGTGGGCACGCCGCCGCCGCGCACGGTGGCGCAGTTGGACACCTGGGGCTACCCGATTGACGGCCGTGAGCTGCGGGCGGGCGATCTGGTGGTGTTCGGCACGGGCTCCCGGCCCAACCATGCGGGCATCTACGTGGGGGAGGGGCGCTTTGTGCACGCGCCCTCCACGGGCGGCACCGTGCGGCTGGACCTGCTGCAATCGCGCCACTGGGCGCGGCAAAACGCGGCTTTCAGGCGACCGTAGAAGCCCCCCGGGGCGCCGCGCGACAATCGGGGCCACCATGACCCACGCACACCGCTCCGCCAACCCCGTTTCCACCCACGACACCACGCGCATCGACGACACGCGCATCAAGGCCGTGCGGCCGCTCATCACGCCTGCGCTGCTGCAGGAGTGGCTGCCCACGCCGGAGGCCGCGCTCACGCTGGTGGAGGCCAGCCGCGCCGCCATTTCGCGCGTGCTGCACGGCCAGGACGACCGGCTGATCGTGGTAGTGGGGCCCTGCTCCATCCACGACCATGGCCAGGCCATGGAGTACGCGCGCGCGCTCAAGGCGCAGGCCGATGCGCTGCAGGACGACCTGCTGGTCGTGATGCGCGTGTACTTTGAAAAGCCCCGCACCACCGTGGGATGGAAGGGCTACATCAACGACCCGCGTCTGGACGGCAGCTTTGCCATCAACGAAGGGCTGGAACTGGCGCGCCAGCTGCTGCTGGACGTGCTGGCCCTGGGCCTGCCGGTGGGCACGGAGTTCCTGGACCTGCTCTCCCCCCAGTTCATCAGCGACCTGGTGAGCTGGGGCGCCATCGGCGCGCGCACCACCGAGAGCCAGAGCCACCGCCAGCTGGCCAGCGGCCTGTCGTGCCCCGTGGGCTTCAAGAACGGCACCGACGGCGGCATCAAGGTGGCCAGCGACGCCATCCAGGCCGCGCAGGCACCGCACGCCTTCATGGGCATGACCAAGATGGGCCAGGCCGCGATCTTTGAAACCCGCGGCAACCAGGACTGCCACGTGATCCTGCGCGGCGGCAAGCAGCCCAATTACAGCGCCGCGGATGTGGACGCCGCCTGCACCTTGCTCAAGGCGGCCGGCCTGCGCGAGCAGGTGATGATCGACGTGAGCCACGCCAACAGCAGCAAGCAGCACCAGCGCCAGATCACGGTGGCCGGCGAGGTGGCCGCGCAGATCGCGGCGGGGGACGCGCGCATCACCGGCATCATGATCGAAAGCCACCTGGAGGAAGGCCGCCAGGACATCGTGCCCGGCCAGCCCCTGCGCCACGGCGTGTCGGTGACCGATGCGTGCATCAGCATGGCGCAGACCGTGCCCGTGCTGCAGGACCTGGCTGCGGCCGTGCGGGCGCGGCGGGCGCTTCGCTGAGGCAGCGCAGCCTGCGCGGGCCGGGCAGGGTGGGTTCCCGCCCTTGCCCTTTGCCGTGCCCTTTGGTCAGACGGGCGCAGCGCCGGTGCTGCGGGCGGCCGCCACCGACTCGGCGCGCAGTTGGTCGTACTCCGACGCGGGGAGGGCCGCGGCGCCGCGCTGGCCCAGCTGGTCCATGGGCACGCGGAAGGTCTCGCGCGCGGTGAAGGCGGCGAAGGCCGCAATGGCCGTGATGCCGAAGGTGATCGCGCCCACGGTCAGCCAGATGTTGGCCGCGCCCGGAGGGGCCACCGCGGTGAACAGCGCCGGCAGCATGGCCGTGATGGCCGTGCCGGCGTTCTGCGCAATGGCCATGGCCGAGACGCGGGTGCGGGTGGGGAACAGCTCGGGGTAGAACGCGGGGAAGACGGCGTTGTAGCCCTGGTAGACCAGGCCCCACATCAGCAGCGACATGGCAACGGCCAGCGGGACGTTGTGGATGCTGATGGCATACAGGTAGCCAAAGGCCAGGAGCCCCGACAGCAGCGCACCCACGATGATGGGCGGCCGCCGTCCGATGCGGTCGGACAGGTTGCCCACGGACGGAATCACGGCCACGGCCAGGATGTTGCCCAGGACGGGAATCCACAGGTACACGTCCTTGGCGAAGCCGATGCCGTAGGCCGGCTGCACCGCGTACGCCGCGCCGAAGATGGTGGCCACCACGGGGATCACGTTCATCAGCGCCATGCCCACCACGCGCAGCATGTCGGCCCAGTGGTACTTGAACGCATCCACCACGGGCGAGCGCGGGCGGGACTGCGGTGCGGTTTTTTCCTCCTGGGCAAACGCGGGGGTCTCGTCCACCTCGCGGCGGATCATCCAGCCGGCAAGGATGACGATGAAGCTCAGCAGGAAGGGGATGCGCCAGCCCCAGGTGTTGAACTGCTCGGCCGGCATGTAATGCGCCAGGGGCAGAAAAACGGCGGCGGCCAGAATCTGGCCCGCCTGCACGCCCTGCAGGGCAAAGCTGGCAAAGAAGCCGCGCCGGCCGAACGGCGCGTGCTCGAGGATCATCGAACTGGCCCCCGAGATCTCGCCCGCCACCGCAAAGCCCTGGATCAGGCGCAGCACTACCAGCAGGACGGGCGCCAGCAGGCCCACCTGGTCGTAGGTGGGTAGCAGGCCGACGGCGATGGTGGAGAAGCCCATCAGGAACATGCACCACACCAGCACCTGCTTGCGCCCGTGCGTGTCGCCCAGGTGGCCCAGCACGAAGGCACCCACCGGGCGCGCCACGTACCCCACGCCATACGTGGCCAGCGAGGCAACGATGGCGATGGCCGGATCCCCCTTGGGAAAGAAGATCTGCGGAAAGATCAGCGCCGCGGCGGTGGCGTAGATGAAAAAGTCGTAGTACTCCAGGGCAGAGCCGATCCAGCCGCTGGCCGCGGCTTTCTGAGACTGGTGCCGCCCCTTGGGCGGCTCGTGGGTGGACGATGAGGGCATGGTGCTTTGTCTCCTTGTTTGTCGCTGTGCCAATGGCTTCGGGCGGGGACCGCCAGGGGGCGGTTCACGGCGCGAAAGAGGCCGTTCGGCCGTCCGGCCCCGTTCGCTCTGGGGCGCAATGTAGGTCGGTGGAGTGCTGCCTGGCGCCGGGCGCGGCCGTGGTTTGTTCGATCATCGATCAGCACAGCGCGATAATCGAACGCAAGCAGGGTTTGTCCCGAACCCGTGCAACATTTGCTCAACATCGCCATGCCCCCTCCGCCACCGCTGCCATCCCCCCAGCCGCCGGGCCTGGAGCGGCGCGACTGGATCGCCGGCCTGGAACGCGGGCTGGGCATCATCGAAGCCTTTGACGACGAGCATTCGCGCATGACCGCCAGCGAAGCCGGCCAGCGCACCGGCATGACGCGCACGGCGGCACGCCGCTACCTGCTGACCCTGCAGCACATGGGCTACGTGGCCACCGACGGCAAGCTCTTCTGGCTCACGCCGCGCGTGCTGCGGCTGGGGCAGTCCTACCTGGAATCCGCACGGCTGCCCCGCATCGTCCAGCCGTTCCTGCAGCGCGTGGCCGCCGGCACGCACGAGAACGCCTACCTGAGCGTGCTGGATGGCGACGAGGTCGTCTACATCGCGCGCAACGGCCCCAGCCGCAGCATGAACACCGGCTACGTGCTGGGCGCACGGATCCCGGCACAGGTCACCGCCTCGGGCATGCTGATGCTGGCCCTGCAGCCGCCAGAGCAGGTCGCCCATTGGCTGGCGACCCGGCCGCTCAAGGTGTTCACCTCCCACACCATTGCCCACAAGGAACAGCTGGCGACGGAGTTCGACCGCATCCGGGCGCAGGACTGGGCCCTGTCGGAGCAGCAGCTGGACCTCAATTCCCGCGGGATCGCGGTGCCGCTGCGCGACCGGCACGGCGAAGTGGTCGGGGCCCTCAACGTGACCATGCCCATGGGCCACGAAAGCAGCGCCGACGCCGCGGCCCGCGTCCTCCCCTTGTTGCGGGAGATTGCGCAGGCGATGCGCAACCTGGTCTGATCCCCCGCGGCGGGACGGCCAGGCGCATGGGGCAAACCCTCACCCCCGCGCGCCGGGAGGCAGCGCAGCGCGGTGTAGCATTAACAGTTAACAATTGTGGTCCGGGGGATTTTGGCCTACAACGGCGGTGTTTCCCCAGGGGGCCGCGATGCCCCGTTGCCTGTCCCCGCCACCCGACCGCCCTGACGATGCCCACTCCCACGCCCTGCCTTGCGCCCCGGTCCCAGCCGGCCTGGGCGGGCGTGCGTGCGCCATCGGGGCCGGCCTGCGCCCGATGACCATGCCGCCAGCGCACGCTCCCGACGAGGCCGCGCGGCTCCAAGCACTGCAGTCCTACGCGATCCTCGACACGCCCGCCGAGGCCGCCTTTGACCAGCTGGCCCTGCTGGCCGCGCAGGTGTGCGGCTGCCCCATGGCGGTGGTGAATTTCGTGGACAGCGAGCGCCAGTGGTTCAAGGCTGCGGTGGGCGTACCGCTGGCGCAGACGGACCGCGCCATCGCGTTCTGCGCCCATGCGCTGGACGGGCGGCGCGACGCCGTGGTGGTGCCCGACACCCTGCAGCACCCCATCTTTGCGACCAATCCGCTGGTGCTGGACGTGCCGGGCATTCGCTTCTACGCCTGTGTTCCGCTGGTGACGCCGGAAGGGTTCGCGCTGGGCACCCTGGCGGTGATGGACACCGTTGCGCGCACGCTGGAGGACCAGCAGCTGCAGGGCCTCAGGATCCTGGCCGACCAGACCATGGTGCAGCTGGAGCTGCGGCGCCAGCGGCGCGAGCTGGCGCACCTGGTGCAGGAGCGCGACCGGATGCACGCCGAGCTGCTTGCCCAGGGCGAGGCGCTGCGCGTGGCCGGCTCCATCGCCCGCATTGGCGCCTGGACCCTGGACCTGCCGGGCCAGCAGGTGGCGTGGTCGCAGGAAATTGCGGCGGCCTACGGCCTGTCCCACCGCGCCAGCACGCTGGACCAGGTGGTGCAGCTGTTCAACCCGCCCTACCGCTCCCAGGTGCACCAGGCGCTGGACGATTGCATCCAGCACGGCACCCCGTTCGACCTGGAGGCCGAAGTCACCCTGCCCGGCGGCGTGCGCGTCTGGGCGCGCGCGGCGGGGCAGGCGGTGCGCGACGGCCAGGGCCGGGTCGTGCGCGTGCAGGGGGCGTTCCAGGACATCTCGGCCCAGCACCAGGCGCGGCAGGCGCGCCGCGAAAGCGAGGAGCGTTTTCACCTGGTGTCCCGGGCCACGGCCGACGCGGTGTGGGACTGGAACCTGCACACCGACCTGATGTGGTGGAACGAGGGCATGCAGACGCTGTTCGGCGTCCCCATGGACCAGCTGCCGCCCGACAGCACGTCCTGGACGCTGCGCCTGCACCCCGAGGACAGCGAGGCGGTGGTCCAGGGCATCCAGGCCGCCATCGGGGGCACGGACAACCACTGGTCGGCCGAGTACCGCTTCCGCCGCCAGGACGGCAGCTATGCCTGGGTGCTGGACCGCGGCTTCCTGATCCGCGACTCCACCGGCAAGGCGGTGCGCATGGTGGGGGGCATGACGGACATCAGCGCGCAAAAGACGGTCGAGCTGGAGGCCCAGCGGGATGCCCAGGCCCATGCGGAACTGCTGCAGGTGCAGCAGCGCATCTCGTCGCTGGACATGCCGTTGCCCGAGGTGCTGCAGCTGGTGGCCGACACCGTGCTGCGCCAGACCCTGGCCCGCGGGGCCGTGGTGGAGCTGCTGCAGGGCCGCCAGCTGGTGGCGCAGGCGTCGTCGGGCGACCTGGTGCGCCCCCCGGGCCACCTGATGGCGGTGGAACAAAGCCTGGTGTGGCCCGCGCTGCGCGAGGGGCGCACCGTGGTGTGCAACGACACCGAGGCCGAGGGCTGGGACATGGCGTCGCTGCCGCACCGCCAGGGCGTGCGCTCGGTGATGGCGGTGCCGCTGCGCACGCCGCAGGGCGTGGTGGGCTCGCTCAAGGTCCTGTCGGACCGGGCGCACGCCTTCTCCCGGCGCGACGTGGCCCACCTGGAGATCCTTACCGAATCGCTGGGGGCCATGGTGCAGCTGCGCCACGTGGCGGGCCAGCTGCGGGCGTCGGAGCACCAGTACCGCATGCTGTTCAACGAGCACCCGCATCCGATGTGGGTGTACGACCGGGAAACCCTGCGCCTGCAGGCCGTCAACCAGTCAATGGAGACGCACTACGGCTACACCGAGGCCGAATTGCTGGCCCTGCGCATGCCCGACCTGTGGCCGGCCGAGCAGCGCGCGCACATCGAGGAAGTGCTTCGCTCCATTCCGATGGACGAGCGCAGCAAGCCCGTCATCAGCCGCCACGTCAAGAAGGACGGCAGCTTCATGGACGTGGAGATCACGGCGGGCAGCATCAGCTTCAACGGCCGGCCGGCCCGCCAGGTGCTGGCCACCGACGTGACCGAGCGCCTGCGCACCGAGCGCGAGCTGGCGCGCATGGGCCGCGCCCAGCGGCTGCTGAGCGCCTGCAACGAGACCCTGGTGCGCGCCACCTCCGAGACCGCGCTGCTCCAGGCCATCTGCCAGATCGCCGTGGACATCGGCGGCTACCGCATGGGGTGGGTGGGCTTTGCCCTGGACGACGACCGCAAGTCCATCCAGCCGGTGGCGCACGCGGGCTACAACAACAACTACCTTGAAAACCTGCGCCTGTCGTGGGACGCCGCGGACCCTTACGGGCGCGGCCCCGCGGGTATCGCCGTGCGCTCGGGCAGGCCGGTGATCGTCAAGGACATCCGGCAAGAAGGCGACTTCGCCGACTGGACGGAGCGCATGCTGGACCACGGCTTTCACGGCGTGATCTGCCTGCCGCTGAAGGAGCACGTGCGCGACCAGGACCGCACCTTCGGCCTGCTGTACCTGTACGCGCCCGAGGTGCTGCAGATCAGCCCCGAAGAAGCGGCGCTGCTGCAGGAGCTGGCGGGCGACCTGGCCTTCGGCATCACCAGCTTGCGCGCGCAAAAGGCGCAGCAGCGCCTGCAGGCGTCGGTGCTCAAGGTGGCGGCGGCGGTTTCGGCCAGCACGGGCACCGAGTTCTTCGTACAGCTGGTGCGCAACATGGCGGATGCGCTGGGCGCGCAGGGGGGCTGCGTGGTGCGGCTCCTGCCCCACGCGGCCGGGCAGCCGCCGCGCGTGGTGACGCTGGCCGCGGTGCTGGACGGGCAGATGCTGCCCAACGACGAGTACTCCCTGGCCGCAACGCCCAGCCTGCAGCTGCTGTCGCAGCGGGAGTATGTGGTGGCGGACAAGGTGCAGCAGCGCTACCCCGAAGCGCCCATCCTGCGCCTCGTGGGCGCCCAGGGCTACGCGGGCCAGCAGCTGTGCAATGCCGACGGCGAGGTGGTGGGCATCGTATTCGTGCTGTTCCGCCAGCCGATCGCGGAGACGGGCTTCATCACGTCCACGCTCCAGATCTTTGCGGCGCGCGCGTCGTCCGAGATCGACCGGCAGCTGGCCGACGCGCGCATCCGCCACCAGGCGTCGCTGCTGGACAAGGCGCAGGACGCGATCCTGGTGCGCGACCTCGAGCACCGCGTCATCTACTGGAACAAGAGCGCCGAGCGGCTGTACGGCTGGTCGCAGCTGCAGGCGCTGGGCCAGTCGGTGGAAACGCTGCTCTACGCCGACCCCACGCATTTCCGCCACGCCACCCAGACCGTGCTGGAGCAGGGCGAGTGGACGGGCGAGATCGTGCAGCGCCACCGCAACGGCAGCACCATCGAGGTGGAAGGCCGCTGGACCCTGGTGCGCGGCGAGGACGGGCAGCCGCAGTCCATCCTGGCCATCAACACCGACATCCGCCAGCGCAAGGCCAACGAGCGCGAGATCCAGCGCCTGGCGTTCTACGACGCGCTCACGGGCCTGCCCAACCGCATGCTGCTCATGGACCGCGTGGCCCACGCGCTGGCCAACGCCCAGCGGCGCCAGCAGGGCGGGGCGCTGCTGTTCATCGACCTGGACAACTTCAAGACCCTGAACGACACCCTGGGCCACGACCAGGGCGACCTGCTGCTGCAGCAGGTGGCGCAGCGCCTGAACACCTGCGTGCGGAGCATGGACACGGTGGCCCGCCTGGGCGGCGACGAGTTCGTGGTGATGCTGGAGGAGCTCAGCGCCAAGCCGCACGAGCTGGCCCTGCACGCGCGCAGCGTGGGCGAGAAGATCCTGACCATGCTGGCCGTGCCGTATGCGCTGGCGGGCTACCAGTACCGCAGCACCCCCAGCATCGGCGTGGCGCCGTTCACGGGCGAGCAGACCAGCGTGGGCGAGCTGCTCAAGCAGGCGGACCTGGCCATGTACCAGGCCAAGACGGCGGGGCGCAACACGCTGCGCTTCTTCGACCCCGGCATGCAGGCGGTGGTGACCGCCCGGGCCGGCCTGGAGACGGACCTGCGCTCGGCGCTGGCGCAGGAGGAGTTTTTGCTGCACTTCCAGCCCCAGGTGCACCTGTCCGGGCAGTGCGTGGGCGTCGAGGCGCTGGTGCGCTGGGCCCACCCCCGGCGCGGCATGGTGTCGCCGGCGCAGTTCATCCCGCTGGCAGAAGAGACCGGGCTCATCCTGCCCCTGGGCCGCTGGGTGCTGCACACGGCCTGCAAGCTGCTGGCCACCTGGCAGGACGACCCGCAGCGGGCCCACCTCACCATGGCCGTGAACGTGAGCTCGCGCCAGTTCCGGCATGCCAGCTTCGTGGACGATGTGGCGCGGGTGCTGGCCATCACCGGCGCGCCGGCCCACCTGCTCAAGCTGGAGCTGACCGAAAGCGTGCTGGTCGAGGACATGGAGGCGACCATCGCCACCATGGCCGCGCTGCGGTCGCACGGCGTGGGCTTCTCGCTGGACGACTTCGGCACGGGCTACTCGTCGCTGAGCTACCTCAAGCGCATGCCGCTGGACCAGCTCAAGATCGACCAGAGCTTCGTGCGCGACCTGCTGACCGACCCCAACGACGCCGCCATCGTGGACACCATCATCGGCCTGTCGCGCAGCCTGGGCCTGCAGGTCATCGCCGAGGGCGTGGAAACGCCCGAGCAGCGCGAGCTGCTGGCCCGCGCGGGCTGCCAGCACTACCAGGGCTACCTGTTCAGCCGCCCCCTCTCGGCGGACGTTCTGGACACCTTCCTGCGCCCCTGAGGCGGCCTGGGGAGGCCTCAGGGGCCTTTTCCCTCGCCCCTCTGCCCCTCCCTTCCCCCCGCTCCCCACCGCTGGCTCTGCTTGACGGCCTTGTCCGGCCGCCCTGGGCCCTTTTTGCCCCACCCTGTGGACAACCCTGGGCACATTGCTGGCACAACCGGGCAGTTGTCCACAGCCGGAGCGGGTTGCGGAAAGTTGTTGTCGGTGGCCCCTGCGGTTTCCGGTGGCGTCTCCCACAGCGTTTGGCAGGCTGCAAGTGGGCGCCAGCATTGGGAAAACCGGTCTTGTCCACAGAAAACGGCCGCCTCTACTACTACTGCTATTGATTTATAGAGACTTTAAGGAATAACAGGAACCCCAAACCGCCTCCTCGCGCAGACGCAGCCGGATTGCGCCGCCAGCCTGGGGCGGTCCTCCGCACGAATCGTGTGGAACGCATGCGCTGCAGACCGCCCGAGACTGCAGTTGCTCGCGGCGCGACGATTCATGAAGCGGAACCCTGCGCGCGGCTTGAGAAAGGGACTGCGGCCGGGGCCAGGCACGCAGGGTGGCCGCACACGGCGGTGGCGGCGGTGCGCCCGGGCGCCCGGACGGGGGGGCGGAGCGGGCGGATGCCTGCGTTTTGCTATTGAAAATATAGCTGCTTGCGCTTAACCATCAAGCGCTAGAGGTACTTTTTGCTCTATTTTTGCCGCTAGGCGCCTGCGGTGTGCAACCTTGGGGATAGTTGTGGCACAACGCGGGGCTTGTCCACAGAAAGGCGGGGGCCCAGCGTTTTGTCCCCGTTGCAAAGACACCCGCAGCCGGGGTTCATGCACAAGGTTGGCCGCGCCGCAAGTGCGCGCCCCGCCTGGAGAAAACCCGGTTGTCCACAGAAGGACCCGGTCCTTACTACTACCACTATGTATTTATAAAAGCCTAAGAAGAAAAACCAGGGGGACAACTGCCGGGGAGCGCGCCGCCCCCCAAGGTGCAGGGGCGTGAGCCGGGACAGGGCGCAAAAAAGCCCGGGGTCCAGGGGGACGCCGGGCTAGGGCGGCAGGCGCACCGTCCTTTTCGCCGGACGGCGGCTGCACGGGAGCGGGAGGCTGTGGCTGTTTACTTGGCCGGAGCGGCAGGGGCCGCGGTGCCTGCTGCTGCAGGGCCGCGCGGGCCTTGCGGGCCGGCGCCGTGGCGGCCGTGGTGGCCCGGGCCCTCGCCCCGCATGCCGCCCATGCGCGGGTGGTCGTGGCGCGTCTGGGTGTCGAACACCTTTTGCTGCTCGGGCGTGAGGGCTGCGTAGAACGTCTTGGTGGCTTCGCCGCGGCGGTCGGCTTCGGCCGCGTGCTGCGCGCGCAGGGCGCGCATGCGGTCGATGCGTTCGGGGGTGGAGAGTTTTTCCATCTCCGAGCGGTCCAGGCGGGCCGGACGGGCCCCCGGCTGCAGCGCGGCGGTGTAGGCCGTCCAGGCGGACTCCTGGGCGGGGGTCAGCTTGAGCTGGTCCTTGAGGGCCGCCAGGCGCTGCGCCATGTGCGCCTGGTGGCGGGCCAAGCGCTGCTCAGGGTCGCCTCCCTTGAAGCGGCCTGGCGCGCCCGAGGCGCCCGCATTGGGCGCCGGGGCTGCCGGCGGCTGGGGCTGGGCCAGGACGGGCAGGGCCAGGGCGGCAAGAACGGCTGTGGCCGCCAGACGGCGTTGGAAGGTGGAAACCATGGTGGGGTCCTTTCAGGTGGAAGCTCGCCAGGACGACCGTCTCGGCGATTGGCATCCAGTGTCTGCCCCGCATGTAACGGCGCGGTGCCGCTTGGGTGAGTCTGTGTAAAGTTGTGCCAAGAAGCTTCTCGCACTGCGCGTCTGTTCTGCGCGGTCGGGGGGCGCTCCCGTGCCCTGGGTGCGTGCAAGGGCAGCGAACCCCCGACAATGCGTGCACAGCATCCCTGGCTGCCGGTGGATGGGTTTTTTCAACGGTTCAAATAACAAAGGCTATTTCGTGTTCAAGAACATGATCGTGTACCGCATTGCCCCGCAATGGCAGGTTGAGTTGACGCAAGTGGAAGAGGCCCTGGCCAAGACCCCCTTCATGGAGTGCGGCGCCACGCAGGAAAAATCCCTGGGCTGGGTGCCGCCGCGCGGCGAGCAGCACGGCGCCCTGGCGGAGTCCGTGGGCGGTCAGTGGATCCTGCGCTTCATGGTCGAGTCCAAGGTGCTGCCCGGCAGCGTGCTGGCGCGCAAGGTCAAGGAAAAGGCCGCGCGCATCGAGCAGGAAACCGGCCGCAAGCCCGGCAAGAAGGAAACCAAGGAGCTCAAGGAAGACGCCAAGCTGGACCTGCTGCCCATGGCGTTCACCAAGCAGGGCTCGATGTGGGTGTGGATCGACCCCGCCTCGCGCCTGCTGGTGCTGGACACCTCCAGCCAGGGCCGCGCGGACGAGGTGGTGAGCCTGCTCGTGGATTCGCTGCCCGGCCTGTCCGTGGCCCTGCTGCACACCCAGACCAGCCCCCAGGCGGCCATGGCGCACTGGCTCAAGGAACAGGAGCCGCCCGTGGGCTTCAGCATCGACCGCGAGTGCGAGTTGAAAAGCGCCACCGAAGACAAGGCCGTGGTGCGCTACGCCCGCCACCCCCTGGACATCGAGGAGGTGCAGGCCCACATCGACGCCGGCAAGCTGCCCACCAAGCTGGCCCTGACCTGGGACGACCGCGTGTCGTTCATGCTCACCGAGGGGCTGCAGCTCAAGAAGGTGGCCTTTCTGGACACCGTGTTCGAAGGCACCAAGGCGGACGACGGCGGCTTCGACACCGACGTGGCGATCGCCACCGGGGAGCTGGTGAAGCTGATCCCCGACTTGATTGAGGCGCTGGGTGGGGAGGTGGAGGGTGGGCCTGCGGCTGCAGGGGCGGCCCTTACTCAGCCGGACGGCAAGGCCGCAACCGCCGTTGCCCCGCGCAAAAGCAAAGACGCTGCCGCAGGGGTGGTGACGGGGCCCGAACAGGAGCCGGTGGACACCGATCCAGGATCGGTACCGTTTTGACAAGGCTGCTTCGCAGCCGCCATAACGCCATTCCGCCATGGCGGATGAGGGAGAGCTTCAGGCTCTTCTCCCCCGTGCCTCAGAAAAAAATATGAATCCAGTCATTCAAACCTCCAAGAATCACTCCATCGAGACCCTGCGGGCTGCCGCGGTGGTTCTTGTTTTCATGAATCACCTGCATTCATTGAATATTCTCACGATTCCCTATTTTGGTATCTCGGGAGGATGGATCGGGGTTCAGATATTTTTTGTTATCAGCGGGTATCTCATCATCCAGAGCGCCTTGCGGTACTCTGCCGCAGATTACTTCAAGCACCGCGCGCTGCGAATCTATCCGGCCTATCTTTTTTGGTTCTTTCTCTTCTCATTGGTGTTCCAGCATCTTCAATGGAACAATATCGATGTGAAGAGCCTGTTGATTCACCTGGTTTTTCTTCAGCACTTCTTTCCGGCTGCGTACGAGAAGTACAACGCGCTGAGCGTCAGCTGGACGCTGACCATCGAGATGGTCTGGTATGTGGTCGCGTTCTTCATCGCCGCCAGGTTTGCCAAAAGCCCCACCAAAATTACGGCGATTTTTGTGGCTTTGGCCTGCTTCTGGGTCTATGGCGGAATGAGATGGCATCCACTGATCAACAAGCTGGAAGGAATATATATTTATTTTTTCATTCAAAACAGCGCATTTTCACAGTTGCCGTTCTTTCTGTTTGGTGCATGGATTGCAGTGAAGCAGCCAAAATATGACAAAGCTGCTTTGCTGTCCATCTTTGTGACGACCATCGTTCTTTACAAGGCGTGGGAGCCGGTGTTCATGACGCCCATATTTATCACCGGCCTGGGTATTTCAGCCCTGTTTCTTCTGTTGAAGGATACGGAATATGAAAACCCGAAATTTGTGAAAAGACTTTCGGACATTTCATACTCTTTTTATCTCGTTCACTACCCTATCCTGGTGCTGTCGGCCCACGTGGTCCAGAACAAGTACCAGCGAACGCTCCTGGCGTTTGTCGTGACGGTGGCTGTCTCGTATGTCAGCTACAAGCTGATTGAACAGCCGTTCATGAACATGGCAAAAAAACGAACCAAGGACGCCGGCCCCAGCGCAGGCTGAGGCAGGCAAGCCGTTGGGTCTTGTGGTGCGGCCCGGCGGAGACTGTGGCGGCTTTTAGGGCGCGGCAAGCGATGCAGCCTGAGCGCGCGGCAGCCGCTGCGCTGCCGCCTTGGTGATTTCGCGCACAAACAGTTTTTTCCAGGCGTCCTGGGTTGCGTCCTCGACCAGCTGGGGCATGAAGCCGAAGGCCAGCGTGCGGGGACCCGTCAGCAAAATGCCTTGGTCCTTTTGCAGCAGTTCGGTCGCTTGCACCTGGTATCCGGGCCGCGGAACGAGGGACGCGTAACCGGTGTACAGCTGCTTGGAAGGCTTGAGCCGGTAGATCTTCCCGTCGAGGAGAAAAATGCCGCCGGTCTTCTTCCATTCGATATGGGCAATGCCGAACACTTCGTGCATCCAGTCGGACGTGGGTTTGCCGTTTTCGTCGAATTCGCCCAGGCGCATGTCCTGGATGAGGACGCCGCCCTTTTTCCAGAAGGCCGTGAGTCGGGTCTTGATGCTGGCAGGCAAGGCTGCCTGGTGGGGGACGAGGATCGCGTCCAGCTGCTCTACGAGGGCATCGCCCTGCAGCAGGTTCTTTTCTCCCAGGACGTGGACCTCCAGGCCCGGCTCGTTGCTCAGGATTTTGTAGGCGGCAAACAGGGCGTCGCGGTGCGTGTTGCGGCCGGCGCTGCGTTCACCGTGCCAGACATAGAAATTGGAGGCGGAGCCCAGAATGCCGATCCGGGTGCGCCGGGTGGCCGCAGGGGCCGTGTTGTTGTCCTGCTTGGCTTTGGCTGCGCTGGCATGGAGCTTTGCCATTTCGGGGCTGGCCAGCGGGCCACCCGCCCGGTGCTCGAAGCCGCCCACTTCGTAGCCCATGACGTGGGCCTGGGCAAGCGACTGGGTGATGGTGCGTTGAAGAATGGGCATCAGCAGGGAGGCTTTTTGCGAAGCCTCCCAGCGCTCTCCGTAGGCGCCCACCATCACCTTTTTGTAGCCCAGCGAGCCCAGGTAGTTGGCCAGGGTGGGCAGCACATCGGCATCTGGCACCAGGTTGTAGCCATCGTAGAAATTGAAGTCGATGATGGCGATGTCGATGCAAGAGGCCAGCTTTTCGACGATCCCGGTGGCGTAGATGGCGTCGTGCGAGGTAAAGGTCTCTGCAAAATAGCCCATTGCTTGTGCGCCCTGGGTGCGGATCACGTCCGCATAGGCGCAGGTGGCCTCGCGCAGGCGCTCTTCGCGGAACTCCTTGTGGGCATGCAGCAGGGGCTCGGGCTTGGGAACGCCGCCGGCGATGTTGTTGTTGTAGTTGATGACGGGCTGTTTTGCGTTGTACAGGCGGGCAAAGGCGTTCTGGGTGGCCTCCTTGTAATCCCGCCATTGGTAGCCCATCTGCCCGTATTTGATTTCGTGCTCCTCCTGAAGCCCGATCGCGAAGCCCAGCACCTTGGCGGGATACCGTTGGGCGAAGTGCGCGACGGTCTGTGCAATGAACGGGTTCGCGTACTTGCGTACGTTGGGGTCGGCAAAGTCGGGCTGCCAGCTGGGGTCGCCGGAGAAGTTCCGCAGGGCCGTGTCCGGATGCGCGGCGGACAGCCATTGCGGCACGGTGGATTTTCCGGGTACGACCTGACCGTTGTCGTCCTTGTACGGCCGCCCGCCCATGTCGATCACTGGCAGCAGCGACAGGCCGGCGTTGACCAGGGCGTCCATCAGCGCGTGGTAGTGCGCGAACTCATATTCGCCCCGGCGGCTTTCGATGTCGGACCAGTTCAGATAGACGGTGGCGTGGGTGAAGCCCTGGGCCTTGAGCTCTGCGGGCAGGTTCTTGTTGCGCTGGTAGTCCCAGGGCATCACGATGACGCTGGAGACAGGCGGGGTGGGGGCGGCCTGCGCGCTCAGGGGCAACAGCGAGAACAGGACCAGGGCTGCGGTGCAAAGGTGTTTTTTCATGAAGTGGATCGGCGCAGAGGAGGGTGCGACGGCCCGGCAGAATGCCGGCTTCCCCAGCGGGAGGGGTGTTCAATTGACGGGCCGCCCAGACACATGGAGCCCGGCGATTGTTCCATGAACGCCGTCGCGACCTGCCTTGAAAATGTGCAGCCTTGGCGGGGTGAAGACCGGCCTGTTCACCCTGAGCATCCTTCACGAACCGTCGCGCCGGCTGCAGCTGCGGTCTCGGGCGGTCTGCAGCACCCACTTGCCGCTCAATCCGTGCAGAGCGTCCCCAGCGCGCGCACCCGCAGTGCCAGTTCCTGCACATAGCGGTCGGTGATGCCCAGCACTTCGCACTGCGCCACCAGCTGGTCGAGGTAGTCGCGGTTGCTGCCCATGTTGCCGCAGGCGCGGGCGATGGTGGCGGCCGTGGCCTGCAGCGACAGATTGGCCCGGTGCTGGGGGTGGGCGGTGTTGGCGGTCAGCACCAGTGCCGAGGCGAGGGAGCCCTGGGGGGTGCGCAGGGGCATCAGCGCGGGGCAGTAGGCGCCGGTGATCATCTCGCGCCGCCACAGGAGGCGGGATTCGCCGTCGACCCGTGGTGCAGGGATACGGAATGCCAGGCCTTCGCAGACCTGTTCTTGCGCCGGCTGCAGGGTGAGCACCAGGCCCGGGCAATCGGGCGTGCCGCGGCCGATGCTGGTGCTGAGCGCGAACCGGCGCGCATACCCTCCCAGGCTGGCGCGGCGCACTTCGTCGAAGTGAAAGCCGGGGTTCCACATCAGCGATCCGTACGCGAACACCCACAGGTCTTGCGGGCCGGCGGTGACGGCGGCCAGCACTGCGCGGCGCGAGCGTTCCACTTGCGCGTCGGGCAGGCGCCAGTCGGCCGGCAGGCCCTGGCAGCGGGCCTGGGCATCCCACTCGGCCAGCACCGCATCCGTCAGGCGCAGCCCCGAAGCGTGTGCGGGCGTGACGCGGCCCTGCAGTTCAGGCACGTGGGCGAAGGCATGGGAGGTCAGGTGCATGGCGGCGTGCGGTGGGGGGATGGTGTGCAGCCTATCGGCACGCCAGCGTGCCGCTGGGCGCGCTGGGCAGTCCGCCGGTGAAGGAGCGGCCCCGCTCGGCGGCGGGACGGACGGTGATCATGGTGGGCAGGGGCCTGGAGTAGGGGGAACAAGCCTTGCGTGGGCGGTGGTCTTGGTTGCGCACCGCGTTGCGGGGCGTGGAAAGCACTGTAGAGCGCGCGGGCGGCCGGATAAACCGGGCGCGGGCCAACGCAGTGTTCTGGATTTGCGACCAATCGGCGGCGTAGAGCCGGCTGGTCGCTCTACCGCCCGGCGAACACCGGGCTTTGGCGTTGGTGGAAGGCTTCCACGCCGCTCTCGAAGTCCTGTGTCGCTGCGCACTGCACGAAGGCGTTTTTCTCTGCCTCCAGCTGCTCGGGCAGCGTGTGCTGTAGCGACTGGCGCATGAGGCGCTTCATCGCGCCGTAGGCCCGTGTGGGGCCCTGGGCCAGGCGCTGCGCCAGGGCGGTGGTGGCGTCCTCCAGCGTGTCGGCGGGCACCACGCGGTTGACAAGGCCCAGGCGCAGCGCGTCGTCGGCGCCGAAGGCCTCGCCCAGCAGCGCAATCTCCAGCGCCTGGCGCACGCCGACGATGCGCGGCAAGGCCCACGACGCACCCACGTCGCAGCTGGCGCCCAGGTTGATGTAGGCCAGGTTGAAGTGCGTGCCTTCGGCGGCGATCACGTAGTCGGCCATCAGCAGCAGGCTCAGGCCCGCTCCGGCGGCGGCGCCATGCACCTGTGCGATGACGGGCGCGTCCATCTGCGCCATCAACAGCAGCGCCTGGTTCAGGGGCGTGAGGATGTCGATGGCGCCCTGCACCGGCGCGGCGCGCAGCGTGGCCAGGTCGCCCCCGGCCATGAAGCCCCGGCCGTTGCCGCACAGCACCACGGCGCGCACGCCGGGGTCGGCTGCCACGGTCTGCACGGCCGCCAGGAAGGCCCGGGCCATGGGCACATCGATGGCGTTGAGTGCCTCGGGCCGGTTGAAGCGCAGCGTGGCGATGGCGCCCGCGCGTTCGAGCAGCAACGGGGAGGTGTCGGCGGCGGTGTTTTTCATGTCAAATTGGCCTCTAGCGCTTGATGGGTAAGCGCTAACAGCTCCTGTTTTTATAGCATTCAACGCGGCACTAGTAAGCCCCCGGCTAGTGGTACAGCGCCTCGATCTCGGCCGCGTAGGTCTTGTAGATGCTGGCGCGGCGCACCTTCATGGTGGCGGTGACTTCGCCGTCGTCATGGTCCAGCTCTTTGGTGAGCAGGTGGAATTTGCGGATCTGCGAGACCTGCGCGAGGCGCTGGTTGCTGTGGCTGATTTCGGCGTCGATGAGGCCGCGCACCTCGGGGTGCTCCGCCAGCGAGCGAAAGTGCGTGAACGGAATGCGCCGCGCCTCGGCCCACTTGCCCACGGTCTCGTAGTCGATCATCACCAGCGCGCCGACGAACTTGCGCGCCTCGGCCACGATGATGCATTCCTTGATGAAGGGGCTGGCCTTCATGGTGTTCTCGATCTCGGACGGCGTGAGGTTTTTGCCGCCGGCGGTGATCATGATGTCTTTCAGGCGGTCCACGATCTTGATTTGCCCCTGCTCTTCGCGCACCACGTCGCCCGTGTGCAGCCAGCCGCCCTGGATGCTGCTCGCCGTGGCTTCGGGGTTCTTGTAGTAGCCCGCAAACACCATGTCGCCTTTGAGTTGCAGCTCGCCGTTGTCAGCGATGCGGTGCTCCACGCCCAGCGTGGGCACACCCACGGTGCCCACCACTACGTGGTCCAGACGGTGGCCCGTGACCATGCCGGTGGATTCGGTCAGGCCATACACCTCGATGAGCGGTACGCCCAGCACGCGGAAGAAGCGCACCACATCGGGCGGAATGGGCGCGGCGCCGGTGAGCGCCACATGGGCATTGCGCAGGCCGATGAAGTTCTGCAGCGCGCGGAAGACGAGCCAATAGCTGGCAGCAAAGGCGAGCTTGTCGGCAGCGCTCCAGGCACTGCGCGGCTTCTCGGCCAGTGGCTTGCAGGCGTTGTAGGCCTTGTGGAACAGCGCGCGGCGCAGGCCGCCGGTCTCTTGCAGCTTGATGTGGATGGCGGCGTGCAGCTTTTCCCAGATGCGCGGCACGCCCAGGAACATGGTGGGCGCAACCTCGCGCAGGTCTTCCTGCACGGTGCGGATGGATTCGCCAAAGTTCACCTGCGAGCCGATGTACACGGGCACAAAGCTGGTGAGCATCTGCTCGGCCACGTGGCACAGCGGCAGGTACGACAGGTGCGTGGTGCCTTGCGACAGCTCCAGCCGGTCCACGATGCCCGGCACCACGCCCCGGATGTTGCGGTACGAAATCATCGCGCCCTTGGGCTTGCCGGTGGAGCCCGAGGTGTAGATCATCAGGCCCACGTCATCCAGCCGCTGGCGTGCGAGGGCATCGTCGATGATGGCCTGTTGGCCGGATGCCGCGCCCAGCTGCTCCACCTCGTCAAACGTGGTGATGAACTGCCGCACCTCGGGCGCAAAGCTGCGCAGGCCCTTGGTCTCCATGACCACGATCTTTTTCAGGCGCGGCAGCTCGGGCAGCGCGGCCAGCAGCTTGTCGGTCTGCTCCTGGTCCTCGCAGACCATGATTTCGATGTCGGCATGGCCCACCACATAGGCCACCTCGTTGGTGGGGCTGGTGGGGTACACGCCCACCGTCACGGCGCCCACCAGGCCTGCGCCCATCTGGGCCAGCACCCATTCGATGCGGTTCTCGGAGATCACGCCCACATGCCCGCCCGCAGGCAGGCCCAGCGCCCGCAGGCCCAGGCCGAAGTGGCTGGCGCGTTGGTGGTACTGCGCCCAGGTGAAGGGTTTCCAGATGCCGAAGTCCTTTTGCCGGATGGCGATGCGCTGCGCGTCGGTGCGCGCGCGCTCGCGCAGCATCTGGGGCAGGGTGAGGTCGGATAAATTCATGTCAGTCGTCCATGGCGCAGCACGCCGCCCAAAGCCGCAGAAATGGGCCGGTATGGCTCCCTCTCCCCTCGTGGGAGAGGGCTGGGGAGAGGGGGGTGGTCGATGTGGGCGCAGCGCCGGTTGCCGCCCCCTCTCCCCAACCCCTCTCCCGCGAGGGGCGAGGGGCTCGCAGTCCGGCTCATGACAACCAGCGCTTGCGGCGCTTGTAATGCTTGATCTCTTTGAAGCTCTTGGCTTCGCCACCACCGCCCATGCCGAGGTAGAACTCGCGCACATCGGGGTCGTTGGCCAGGCGCTCGGCCGTGCCGTCGATCACGATCTTGCCGTTCTCCATGATGTAGCCCCGGTGCGCCACGGCCAGCGCCACGGTGGCGTTTTGCTCCACCAGCAGCATGCTGGTGCCGCGTTCGGCATTGATGCGCGCGATGATGGTGAAGATGTCTTCGACCAGCTTGGGAGACAAGCCCAGCGAGGGCTCGTCGAGCAGGATGAGCTGGGGCTGCGCGATGAGTGCGCGGCCAATGGCCAGCATCTGCTGCTCGCCGCCTGACAGGTACCCGGCCAGGCCCTTGCGCCGCTCGTGCAGGCGCGGGAAATAGCTGTAGACCAGATCGAAATCCGGCGTCGCATCCTTGCGCCCCGTGAGCGCATAGGTGGCCGCCACCAGGTTCTCTTCGACCGTGAGGTCTTCAAACACGCGGCGGCCTTCCATCACATGGCTCAGTCCGTTGCGCACCAGTTGCTGTGGGGTCACAGCAGCGGTGGGCTGGCCGTTGAAGTGGATGCTGCCGCTTTCGACCACACCATCCTCCAGCGCCAACAGGCCCGAGATCGCCTTGAGCGTGGTGCTCTTGCCCGCCCCGTTGCTGCCCAGCAGCGCCACGATCTGCCCCTTTGGCACGGCCAGCGAGAGGCCGCGCAGGGCCTGCACCACCTTGTTGTAGATGACCTCGATGTTGTTGACTTCGAGGACGTGGGCCGGGGTTGGCTGGGTCATGGCAAAGGCGAGGTCAGAGTTTGATCCAGTCCGACGCAGCCACCATTTTTTGCGCCTTCATGTCCGCGCGGTACACGCGGCCCACAGGGATGGAGTTGCCGCTGATGGTGATCGGCACACCGATGAGGCCGCCCGTGTCGAAGTCCTTGATGGAGTTGAGCGCAGCCTTCAGGTTGGGGCCGGTGAGGGGCTTGCCCGCATCCAGCGTGCGCTTGGCGGCTTCGGTGAACAGCATCGCCGCCAGGAAGCCCTGGATGTAAGCCGTGCTCTGGTACTCGGGCCGCAGTGAGCGGATCTTCTCCAGCATGGGCGCCTTCTCGGTGTCGTAGTAGTAGCGATACGGCATCACGCCCATGAAGCCGTCGGCGGCTTCGCCCATCTTCATCACGGTGGAGCTGTCCATGGTCCAGAACGTGCCCATCCACTTGCTGGTCATGCCCTGCTGCTTGCCCTGGGTGATGAACTCGGGGATGGGCGCGAGGATGTAGCCATGGAAGATGGTGTAGTCGGGCGCTGCGCGGCGCAGCTTGATGACCTCGCCCGACACGTCCACGCTGCCGGCGGGCGTCATGATCTTGATCGGCACCGACAGGCCGAGCTTCTTGGCCATGGCTTCGCTGGACTCGATGGGGTCGCGGCCGAATTCGGAGTCGGAATAGACGAACGCCACCTTGGCGCCGGGCTTCTCTTTGGCGATGTGCTTGAGCAGGATGCCGAACATCTCGGTGTAGTCGGGGCCCACGAGGAACTGGTTCGGGTACTTCTTGGGGTCGTTGAGTTCGGTGGCAAACGACGCGCCCGCCATCAGGATGTTGCCGTTGCGGTCCAGCTCGGGGTTGATGGTCTTGGAGAAGCCGGTGGAGTCGCCGTAGTACAGGTTGACCTTGTTCTGGCTGGTGATCTTCTTGAACGCAGCCACCGACACATCGACCTTGTAGCCCGTGTCTTCGGGCACGTACTTGACCTTGCGTCCTTTGATGCCGCCCGCGTCGTTGAGCATCTTCACGTAGTCGCCCATGCCCGCGTTGATGCCAACGCCTGCAAATGCGAACACGCCGGTGAGCGGGATGGAGCCGCCGATCACGATCTCTTCAGCGCCTTGCGCCAGCACCGACAGCGGGTGGGTGAGGGCGGCCGCGCCGGCGGCGGCCAGCAGGGTGCGGCGGCGCGGGGAGGTGGAGGTGGGGTGCATGCGTGTCTCCTGGGTGGTTTAGTTTCTGAAAGGCCAGAGATGGAAGAAACGACGGACGCGCCGCCACACTTCGGCCAGGCCATGGGGCTCGAAGACGAGAAAACCGATGATGAGCAGGCCAAAGATGACCGTGCGCACGGGCGAGAGGAACACCGTGAGTTCGCTGCCGCCGGGCATCAGGTCCACCACGAGCTTGAGCAGCTCGGGCACCATGGTCATGAAAACGGCCCCCAGGATGCCGCCCAGGATGGAACCCATGCCGCCGACGATGATGGCCGCGAGGAAGAAGATGGACATCTGCAGCGGAAAGCTCTCCGGTGTGACCACGCGGAAGAAGTACGCCCACAGTCCGCCCGCCACGCCTGCGTAGAACGACGAGAGGCCAAACGACAGCAGCTTGTAGCGCAGCAGCGGAATGCCCAGCACCTCGGCCGAGATGTCGCGGTCGCGGATGGCGATGAACGCACGGCCCACGCGCGTGCGGAACAGGTTGGCTGCGCCCAGCAGCATCAGGATGGTGGCGGGCACGATGAGCCAGTACAGGCGGAACGAGGTGTCGAGCGCCATGCCAAACAGCCTGGCGGGCGGCACGCTCAGGCCCCCGGTGCCGCCGGTGAACTTCCAGTTGGCAAAGATGAAGTGCGCGATGAACGATGCGGCAATGGTGGCAATCGCCAGGTACAGGCCCTTCACGCGCAGCGAAGGGATGCCCACCACGATGCCCCCGAGCATGGCCACGAAGCCACCGGCCAGCAGGTTGAGCACAAAGGGTGTGCCCACCTTGGTTTCCAGCACGGCCACGGTGTAGGCGCCCAGGCCCATGAAGGCGGCCTGTCCCAGGCTGACCAGCCCCGTGTAGCCCGTGAGGATGTTGAGGCCCGTGCTGCTTGCCACATTGATGCTGACCAGGCAGGCCAGGTACAGCCAGTAGTCGCTGGCCATGAAGGGGAACAGCACCAGCAACGCAGCGCCCACGGCCAGCCACGTTTTTTGCGTGCGCGAGTCGAACAGCGCCGCGTCGGCGATGTAGGTTTCCTTGAGGGTTCCGATGCGCATCAGAGTCTCTCTATTTCATGGGTGCCGAACAGGCCATACGGCCGCACCAGCAGCACAGCGACCAGCACGATGAAGGTCGCCAGCAGCTTGTATTCGCCGCCCAGATAGGCCCCGGCCAGTGCCTCGATCAGGCCGATGAGGATGCCGCCGATGAGCGCACCCAGCACGCTGTCGAGCCCGCCCACGATCACGACCACCAGCACCGACAGCCCGAACACGCCCATGCTGGACGAGATGCCGCCAATCGAGCCGACGATGATCCCGGAGATGGCGGCCAGCATGGCCGAGGCCACCCAGGCCAGCGAGAACACGCGCGGCACGTTGATGCCCACCGAATACGCGGCCGCCTGGTCGCTGGCCGTGGCGCGCAGGGCCACGCCGCCGCGCCAGAAGCGGAACACCACCAGCACCGCCGCGATGAACGCGATGGCGATCACCGCGCCCCAGAACACCTTGGGCGCGAGGAAGGCATCGCCCACCATGATGGGCTGCGTGGGCATGAAGTCCGGCAGGCGGCGCTGGTCGGCCGTCCAGATCATCTCGACCAGGCCCACCAGCACCGAGGCCAGGCCCACGGTGACCATGAACACGGAGATGGGCGGCTCGCCCAGCAGCGGGCGGATCATGGTGCGCTCGATCACTGCGCCCAGCAGGCCCGTGCCCAGCACGGCGGCCGGGATGGCCAGCCACAGTGGCAGCGCGAACATCGATGCAAAGGTGAAGAACAGGTAGGCGCCCACCATCAGCAGCTCGCCAATGGCGATGTTGACCACGCGCGTGGCCTTGTAGACCATCACAAAGGCCAGCGCCGCCAGCGCATACAGCCCGCCCCCGGCGATGCCGGTGAGGCTGATCTCAAACAGGTAGGCCCAGTCGAAGTTGCCGGTCATGACGTGGCCGCCCCCTGCAGCTTGGCACGCAGGTCGCCCACATCGCCCGCGCCCAGGTAGGCGCGGATGACCTCGGGGTCCGCCTGCACCTGTGCGGGCGTGCCCTGTGCGATGACCTGGCCGAAGTTGAGCACCACCACGTGGTCCGACAGGTCCATCACCATGCCCATGTCGTGTTCGACCATGAGCACCGTCACGCCCCATTCCTCGCGCACGTCGAGGATGAAGCGCGCCATGTCTTCGGTCTCTTCGCGGTTCATGCCGGCCACGGGCTCGTCCAGCATCAGGATCTGCGGCTGCATGGCGAGGGCCCGGGCCATCTCCACGCGCTTTTGCAGGCCGTAGGGCAGGGCCGAGACGGGCGCGTGGCGGATGTGGTCGATTTCGAGGAAGTCGATGATGCGTTCCTCGATGTCACGGCGCAGCGCGGCCTCTTCGCGGCGGGCGCGGCCCAGGTAGAACAGCGCGTCGAGCACGTTGGTCTGGAGGTGCGCGTGGCGGCCCAGCTTGATGTTGTCGAGCACCGTCATGCCGCGGAAGAGGGCGATGTTCTGAAAGCTGCGACCCAGGCCCAGCTTGGCGCGCTGCGGTGCAGGCACACGGGTGATGTCCTGCCCCTGAAAGCGGATGGAGCCCTGGCTGGGCCGGTAAAAGCCCGAGATGGTGTTGAACAGCGAGGTCTTGCCCGCGCCGTTGGGGCCGATGACCGCCGTGATGGAGCCGGGCGCCACGTCAAACCCCACCCCGGTCAGCGCCTTCACGCCTCCGAACGCCAGCGTGACGCCTTGTACCTGCAGCAGCGGCGGGACAGCACAGAGGCCGGAAGCGGTTGTCTCCATTGGCTTTCTAATACGGGTTGATTCACGGCGGGCGACCAGAAAATTTGCGCGGAGGCTGCGGAAATTTTCTACTTGTGCGTAAACTGTTTACCGACGAGTAGATTCTGGAAGCCGCACCCCCATTCAGCATCCGTACTTTCCCGAGGGATCTCGACCCATGCCCAGTGCCAAAGCGGCATCGCCCCGACGCAGCCCCAGCCCCAGCAAAAGCGGCGGCAGCAACAGCAGCAGCACGCCCGCGCGCAAGGTGCCGCGCTCCCGAGCCACTGCCTCCCCGGAGACATCCGCAGCGCAGGCCGACGGCGAGGCGCCCTCCAGCGCCTCGCCCTGGGCGCCGGTGTCCCACCGCGAGCAGCAGCGCGAGGCCAAGCGCTATGCCGTGCTACAGGCCGCGGCCCAGTTGTTCAACGAGCGGGGCTTTCACGCCACGTCGCTTGACGACATTGCCGCGCGCCTGAACGTGACGAAGCCCACGCTGTACTACTACGTGAAGAACAAGGACGAGATCCTGCTGCAGTGCGTGCGCCAAGGCCTGGACATGATGCTGGCGGGCATCGAGGTTTCGCGCGCGGCGGGCGGCCAGGCCATCGACCAGCTGATCACCTGCATGCAGGTGTACGCACGCATCGTCACGCAGGACTTCGGCATGTGCCTGATCCGCGTGGGCGACGAACAGGTGCCCCCCGAGAGCCGCAAGGAACTGCGCCGCCTCAAGTCCGCCATCGACCAGGAATTCCGGCGTCTGGTGGCCGAGGGCGTGGCCGAAGGGTCGCTTGCGCCCTGCGATCCCAAGATGACGGCGTTTGTGATTGCCGGTGCGCTCAGCTGGATCGGCCGCTGGTACCAGCCGGGCGGGGAGTACACGGCCGAGCAGGTGGCGCAGCAGTGTGTGGAGACGCTGATGGGCGGGGTGCTGCGGCGGCCGCCAGCGGCGGCGTGCTCGCCCGCCACGGCGCCCGGCCAAAAGCCCCGTGCGAGGCGCGGGGCCGCGCCTGCTCGGAGCAAGCCTGCGGGGCTGGCATGACGCAGGCTTGCTGCGGTTGAGGCAACTTTTGCCTGATTGGTTTCTTGTCTCAGATACCACTCCATCCGTTCGGGCTGAGCCCGTCGAAGCCAGGGCTTGCAGCGCGCGTGCGAGGCTTCGACAGGCTCAGCCCGAACGGGTGGGGAAGAGAAAGCGTCTGAGGTAGGTCGATAATCAGGCACTTTTGGCCTCCAGCGCCCGTCCAGCAAGCGCTGAAAGCTATTAAAAATATAGCATTTATGCGGCCGGTTTGGCCAGGTCGTCCAGGATCGGGCATTCGGGCCGGTCGTTGCCCTGGCAGCACGAAACCAGGGTTTGCAGCGTGCGCTGCATGGCCTGCATGGCGGCGATGCGGGTGTTCAGGTCGTCGATGTGGGCCTGGGCGATGCGCTTGACCTGGCTGCTGGCGCGGCTGCGGTCGTGCCACAGGCCCAGCAGCTCGGCGATCTCCTCCATCGAAAAGCCCAGGTCGCGCGCGCGGCGGATGAAGTGCAGTGCGTGCACGTCGGCCTCGGTGTACTGGCGGTAGCCGCTGTCGGTCCGGGCCACGCCGGTGATGAGGCCCAGCGCTTCGTAGTGCCGCACCATGCGCGCCGAGATGCCCGCGCGCCGGGCGGCGGTGCCGATGGCCACGGGCCAGGCCGTGGCGCGGGGGGCTGCCGGTTTGCCAGGCGCGGGGGCCGGGGCGTGTGCGTGCTGGGGCGTTGGCGTCGTCATGGTGGGACCCTTGTGGGGTGGAGGGGGTGTGCCGGTGCGTGTGCCTTCATCACAACCGCCCGGGCTGAGCGGGTCGAGGCCTCGCGCGGCGGGTCGGGATTGCGGGGCTGCACACCCGCATCAGGCGGCGACGGTGTAGCCCTCTTCGGCAATGGCGGCGGCAATCGCCTCGCGGGGCGCGGTGCTGTCCACGTCCACCTTGCCGCTGGCGCGGTCGATGCGCACCTGGGCCTGGGGGTCCACCTGCTGGACGGCCTGGGTGACGGCGCGTTCGCAGTGGCCGCAGGTCATGCCCTGGACTTGGAAGGTGGTTGTGGTGGTGTTGCTGGTCATGGTGAAAACTCCTGGGTCGGTCGGTGACAGTGGCGGGATCGGCCGAAACCCTGCGATCCCACGGGTGCCGATGGTGAAGCTTGACACCGTGGCAAAGTCAAGCGATTGTGAAGGCACTGACGGCGCGAGGGTTGATGCGGCGCAACGCTTGACCTTGCCATCGCGTCAAGGATCACCATCCCTGCCATGAACACCACCACCACCCCTCCCCTGGCTGCGTCCGCAGCATCCCCGGGACCCCTGCACTCGCTTGACCTGGGCATTTCCGGCATGACCTGTGCCAGCTGCGTGGGCCGCGTCGAGCGTGCGCTGCGCAAGGTGCCGGGCGTGCAGGACGCCTCGGTCAACCTGGCCACCGAATCGGCCCGCGTGGCGTTTGCCACCGGCCCCGGCGGGGGCGATGCGGCCGCCATGGAGGCCCAGCTGCGCCGCGCGGTGCGCAACGCGGGCTACGAGCCGCGGGCGGCCGGCCAGGACGAGGCGCCGGAAGACACCTCGCCTTGGGCGGGGTTCCTGCCGGTGGGGATCGGGCTGGTGCTGTCGGCGCCGCTGGTGCTGCCCATGCTGGGCGATCTGTTCGGGCAGCACTGGATGCTGCCGCCGTGGGCGCAGTTCCTGCTGGCCACGCCGGTGCAGTTCATCCTGGGGGCTCGGTTCTACAAGGCGGGCTGGCATGCGGCCCGGGCGCTGTCGGGCAACATGGACCTGCTGGTGGCGCTGGGCACCAGCGCGGGCTGGGGGCTGTCGATGTGGCTGTGGCTGACGGCCCCCACCGACCATCCGGGGCACGTGCCGCACCTGTATTTCGAGGCGTCGGCGGTGGTGGTCACCCTGGTGCTGCTGGGCAAGTGGCTGGAGGCGCGCGCCAAGCGCCAGACCACCGCGGCCATCCGCGCCCTGCATGCGCTGCGGCCGGACGTGGTGCACCTGCTGGGCAAGGGCGGCGAGGTGGACGTGCCCGTGGCCGAGGTGCTGGTGGGCGACCGCCTGGTGGTGCGGCCGGGCGAGCGGATTCCGGTGGATGGCACGGTGGTGGAGGGGCACACGCAGGTCGATGAGTCCATGCTCACCGGTGAACCCCTGCCGGTGGCGCGCGACGCGGGCGCGGGCGTGACCGGGGGTTCCATCAACGGCGACGGCCGCATCGTGATGGAAGTGACGGCGGTGGGCGCCGAGACGGTGCTGGCCCAGATCATCCGCCTGGTGGAGGACGCCCAGGCCGCCAAGGCGCCCATCCAGCGGCTGGTGGACCAGGTCTCCGCGGTCTTCGTGCCCGTGGTGCTGGTGGTGGCGGTGGTCACGCTGCTGGGCTGGCTGGCCATGGGCGCGGGCCTGGAGGCCGCGCTGATCCACGCCGTGGCGGTGATGGTGATTGCCTGCCCCTGCGCGCTGGGCCTGGCCACGCCAGCGGCCATCATGGCCGGCACGGGGGTGGCCGCCAAGCACGGCATCCTGATCAAAGACGCGCAGGCGCTGGAACTGGCCCACAAGGTGGACACGGTGGCGTTCGACAAGACCGGCACCCTGACCGTGGGGCGCCCGCGGCTGACCGCGTTCGAGGTGGTGCCGGGCGCCGACGAGGCCGTGGTGCTGGCGGCCGTGGCCGCCGTGCAAAGCGGCAGCGAACACCCGCTGGCCCGGGCCGTGGTGGCGGCCGCCGCCGACCGGCAGCTGCCCCTGGCGGAGCCCGATGGCGTGCGCGCCGTGCCCGGCCGCGGCACCGAGGGCGAGGTGGCTGGCCAGAGCTACCTGGTCGGCAGCCTGCGCTGGATGCAGGAGCTTGGGGTGGACCTGGGCCCGCTGGCGGGCCGGTCGCAGGCCCTGCAGCAGGAGGGCGCCACCGTCTCGGCGGTGGCGCAGCGCGTCACGCAAGGGCTGCAGCTGCGCGCCGTGCTGGCCTTTGGCGACGAGCCCAAGCCCGGCGCCCGGGAAGCCCTGGCCGCCCTGAAGGCGCGCGGCATCCGCACGGTGATGGTCTCGGGCGACAACCGCGGCGCCGCCGAGGCCATGGCCCGGCGCCTGGGGCTGGACCCGGAGGCGGGCGAGGTGATGGCGGAGGTGCTGCCGGGCGACAAGGCGGCCAAGGTGGCGGCGCTGCAACAGGGGGCCGATGGCAAGCGCCATCAAGTTGCGATGGTAGGCGACGGCGTCAACGATGCCCCGGCGCTGGCGGCGGCCGACGTGGGCCTGGCCATGGGCAACGGCACCGACGTGGCCATGCATGCGGCCGGCATCACGCTGATGCGCGGCGACCCGATGCTGGTGGCGGCCGCGCTGGACATCTCGCACCGCACGGTGCTCAAGATCCGCCAGAACCTCTTTTGGGCCTTTGCCTACAACGTGGCCGGCATTCCGCTGGCCGCGCTCGGGTACCTGAACCCGGTGGTGGCGGGGGCCGCCATGGCCTTGAGTTCGGTCAGCGTGATGGCGAATGCGCTCTTGCTCAAGCGCTGGCGCATGGGATAAATACGTCCACGGGTACAACGGGTTCACAGTTGTCTGGCAAACTGCAACGATTTGTTGCGGAGCCGGGACCCGGGCGGCTGGGGAGGCAGGCGCGTGTACATATCAAAACGAAGGACGAACGATCATGAATCTCTTCTCGCTGATGCGGTACTTCACCATCCGCATGCGCATGCTGGGGGCCATTGGCGTGGTGTTGGGGCTGCTGGGCCTGCTGGGGGGCGCGGGGATGCTGGGCATGTTCCGCATCCATGCGATGAGCGAGAACTTCATGGCGCGCTCGTTTGCCGAGGTGAGCAGCCTGGCCGAACTGCGGGGCGAGATGGGCGCCATCCGCCAGTACGAGAAGGACATGATCATCGGCTATGAAAAGCCCGAGGCGGTCAAGGCGGCGCATGCCAAGTGGATCGAGAGCCAGGACAAGGCCAAGAAGATCGCGGGCCAGTTCCTCGAAGGGGAGGAGGACGTCGACAACCCCATCGTGCGCAACATCGTCAAGCGCCTGGACAGCTACCGGGAGCAGTTCGCGCATGTCGCGCGCCAGCTGGAGGCCGGCGGCTACGACACCGCCACCATCGCCAACCGCATGAGCGCCAAGGCCGTGGCCGAGTTTGCCGAGGCGGACAAGCTGATGATGGAGCTCGATTCGGTGCTGCGCACCGAGGTGGCCCGGTCCGTGAAGGAACAGGGCGAGGTGGCGGGCGACACGAAGTGGCTGTTTGCGCTGGCGGTGCTCGTGACCGTGGTGGTGGTGGTGCCCACCACGCTGATGAACATGAACTCGATCTGCCGGCCGCTGGAAGAGGCACGCCACATGGCGCAGGCCATTGCCGGCGGGGATCTCTCGCAGCACATCGCGGCCGAGGGGCGTGACGAGGTGGCCGACCTGCAGCGCGCCCTGCGCGACATGCAGCAGGGGCTGGGCGCCCTGGTGGCGCAGGTGCGCGACGCCAGCGGCAACATCGCCACGGCGAGCCAGGAAATCGCCATGGGCAACCATGACCTGTCGCAGCGCACGGAGCAGACGGCCAGCAACGCGCAGGAGGCGGTGTCCTCCCTGTCGCAGCTCACCGCCACGGTGCAGCAGACGGCATCGTCCTCGCAGATGGCCAACCAGCTGGCTGCCTCGGCCTCCGGCACCGCCACGCGCGGCGGCTCGGTGGTGCAGCAGGCGGTGGCCAGCATGCACGAGATCTCGGCCTCCAGCCGCAAGATCGGCGACATCATCGGCCTGATCGATTCCATCGCGTTCCAGACCAACATCCTGGCGCTGAACGCCGCCGTGGAGGCCGCGCGGGCCGGCGAGCAAGGACGGGGCTTTGCCGTGGTGGCCAGCGAGGTGCGCAGCCTGGCGCAGCGCTCCGCGGCCGCGGCCAGCGACATCAAGGGCCTCATCCACAGCAGCGTGACGGCCGTGGATGGCGGCGTGCGCCATGTGGAAGACGCCGGCGCGGCCATGAACGAGATCGTCACCAGCGTGCAGCGCGTGGGCGACATCATTGGCGAGATCACCGCGGCAGCCTCGGAGCAGTCCGCGGGCATCGGCCAGGTCAACCAGTCGGTGGGCGAGATCGACCGCATGACGCAGCAGAACGCCGCCCTGGTGGAAGAGTCCGCCGCCGCGGCCGACTCGTTGCGCGAGCAGGCGGCGCGCCTGTCGCAGGTGGTGCAACAGTTCCGCCTGGCGGACGAAGGCCAGGCCGCCGGCATGCCCGCGGCGGGCGCCATGCTGGCGCACCGCGCCCCGGTGGCCGCGCCGGCACCCGCGGCTGCGCTGGCAGCCCCTGCCGCCGAGGGGGTGGACCTGGAGTCGGCCATCAAGGCCCACGCCCAGTGGCGCACCAAGCTGCGCGATGCGGCGCGGCACCAGGAACAGCTGGACGCCGACACCATCGGCCGCGATGACTGCTGCGAACTGGGCCGCTGGCTGCACGGCCGGGGCCAGGGTTCCTATGGCAGCGTGCCGGCCTTCCAGGCCTTGGTGGACCGCCACCGTGAATTCCACGAAGTGGCCGGCAGCGTCGCCCAGTTGATCAACCGGGGCGCGTATTCCGAAGCCGAGCAGGCCCTGGAGGGCAACACGCCGTTCTCCCGGGCCTCCGCCGAGGTCGGCTCCGCCATCGTGCGCCTGCGCAAGAGCCTGTAACGCCGGGAGGCATCCAGCCCCCGCCTTGTCCGGCGGTGCGCCTGGGCGGGGGATTGCTTGATGTGTGTCAGGTCCGCGGCGGGCGGACCGTGGCAATCTGGCGGCTTCGTGTCAACGGGGGAGCGCCATGCCGTCAGTCAGTTTGCGGACCATTCGCGAAGAGCATGCGTCGCTCGCCGCCATCCTGCATTCGTTGCGTTTGATGATGGACCAGGGGCCGGGCGATGAGCCGGCGGTGTTCTTCGACGTGATGCGGGCCATGCTGTTCTACATCGACGAGTTTCCAGAGCGCCAGCACCACCCCAAGGAGTCGCAGCTGCTGTTCCCGAAAGTCGCAGAGCGCTCGCCCGAGGCGGCCGACGCGATCGCGCAGCTCGAACGCGACCACGAAGGCGGCGAGGCCGCCGTGCGGGAGCTGCAGCACCTTCTGCTGGCCTGGGAACTGATGGGCGATGCCCGCCGGGAAGCCTTTGCCAAGGCGCTCGACAGCTACATCCACTTCTACCTGGAGCACATGCGCGTGGAGGAGGTGGTGGTGATTCCGGCGGCGCAGCAGGTGCTGCAGCCTGCAGACTGGGCGGCCATGGACGTGGCGTTTGCCAGCAACACCAACCCCCTGGCGGCTGGCAAGCCGCGCGACGCGGCGTACGACCGCCTGTTCACCCGCATCGTCATGCGGGCACCCAGCCCGATCGGGCTGGGGTGACCCCCGAGCCGGCCGCTTCGCCGGCCCCCGTTCTTGGCCCTCAGGCGCTCAGCGCCGGGTAGTCCGTGTACCCCTCGGACCCGCCGCCGTACAGCGTGGCGCGGTTCACCTCGTTGAGCGGTGCGTTGCGGCGCAGGCGCTCCACCAGGTCGGGGTTGGCGATGAACGGCCGGCCAAAGGCCACGATGTCCGCGCCCTGGGCCAGGGCCTGCTCGGCGAGTTCGCGGGTGTAGGCGTTGTTGACCATCCACGCGCCCTTGCCGCCCGCGGCGCGGTAGGCGGCACGCAGGGCCGCGTAGTCGAACGGCCGGTCCGGCAGTTCGCGCGGGCCGCCCGTGGCGCCTTCGATCACGTGCACGTAGGCCAGGCCCAGCGGTGCCAGCTCGCGCACCACGTACTCGAACAGGGGCTGGGGATCGGCGTCCACGATGTCGTTGGCCGGGGTGACGGGGGACAGGCGGATGCCGGTGCGGCCGCCGCCGATTTCCTCGGTGATGGCGCGGGTCACCTCCAGCAGCAGGCGCGCGCGGTTCTCGATGCTGCCGCCGTAGTCGTCGGTGCGGTGGTTGGCGCCGGTCTTGAGGAACTGGTCGATCAGGTAGCCATTGGCCGCATGGATCTCCACGCCGTCAAAGCCCGCTGCGATGGCGTGCCGCGCGGCATGGCGGTAGTCCCGCACGATGCCGGGCAGTTCCTCGGAGTCCAGGGCGCGCGGCTGCGACGTTTCGGTGAACGTGGGCACGCCGTCCTTGATGAGCACGGTCTTGGTGTGGGCCCGGATGGCGGACGGGGCGACAGGGGCCGCATTGCCCGGCTGCAGGTCGGTGTGCGAGACGCGGCCCACGTGCCACAGCTGCACCACGATCTTTCCGCCGGCCTCGTGCACGGCGCGGGTCACCTTTTTCCAGCCGTCCAGCTGCTCGGTGCCATACAGGCCGGGCACGTCCGCATAGCCCTGGCCCTGGGGGCTGATGGCCGTGGCCTCGGAGATGATGAGCCCGGCGCTGGCGCGCTGGGCGTAGTAGGTGGCGCCCAGGTCGGTGGGAATCGCCTCGGGCGAGCGGTTGCGGGTGAGCGGCGCCATGGCGATGCGGTTGTCCAGCTGGAGGTCGCCCGCACGGGTGGGTTCGAACAGTGAGGTCATACAGAAGTCCTGAAAAGCTGCTGCGCGCAGCAACGATGAGTCCCCCAGCTTAGCCCCGTCTTCGCTCTTAGAACATGCTCTAAGGCAGGTTCTTGCGGGTCAGGGCGAGGAGACTGCCGGAGACTTTTGCAGCGCCGGACCCCCCGCCGGGGGACGGCGCCGGCTTAGGCTTATTTGAGCAATCCTTCGGCCCTCATGGCCGCCTGCACTGCCGGGCGGGCGGCGACCCGCTCGCGGTAGGCCGCCAGGTGGGCCAGGCCGGCAATGTCCAGGTTGGTGGGCTTGGCCCAGTTGGTCACGGTGAAGAGGTAGCCGTCGGCCACGGTGAACTGGTCGCCCATCAGGTACTGCTTGCCGGCGAGCTGGCTGTCCACCCATTGCAGGCGCTGCAGCAGCCGTTCGCGCACCATGGGCTTGTAGTCCTCGGGCGTGGCGGGGTTGAACAGGGGGCTGAAGCCCTTGTGCAGCTCGGTGCCGATGAAGGTCAGCCACTCCTGCAGGCGGTAGCGCTGCAGGCTGCCGTTCTGGGGGGCCAGCATCTTCAGGGGCACCTGGTCTGCGATGTACTGGACGATCGCCGGGCCTTCGCGCAGGCGGGTGCCGTCGTCCAGCTCCAGCACCGGCACGTAGCCCAGGGGGTTGATGGTGTAGTAGTCGGTGCCGTCCTGCAGCTTGTGGCTCTTGGTGCTGGCCAGCACGGGGGTGTAGGCCAGGCCGGCTTCGTGCAGGGCGATGTGGGGAGACAGCGAGCAGGCGCCGGGCGAGTAGTACAGCTTCATGGATCAGTCCTTGCAAACGGTCGGAAACCGTTGATGCTATGCGCTGCGCTGTTTTTTTGCTGGCGTGCGCCGCTGGCGGGCCTGCTCACATGTCATGCCCCGGCGCCTCGCGCTGCACCTTGCGCAGCAGCGCGGGCCAGGTAAACGCGCCGCCCAGCCCGCCCGTCTGCACCCGCATGGCCTGGGCCACGCCGCTCACGATCTGGGGGTTCACTTCGGTCAGGGCGCCGCCGGCCTGGGCGTCGATCTGGATGCGGCAGGTGTTCTCGAACGTGTACATCGACAGGAAGGCGTCGGCAATCGTCTTGCCCACGGTGAGCAGGCCGTGGTTGCGCAGCATGAGGAAGTTGGCCCCGCCCAGGTCGGCCTGCAGGCGCGGCTTTTCTTCGTCGCGGAAGGCCACGCCTTCGTAGGTGTGGTACGCCAGCGAGGCCAGCACGAAGGTGCTCTGCTGGCTGATGGGCAGCACGCCGCATTGCTGCGCGCTCACGGCCACGCCGGCGCGGGTGTGGGTGTGCAGCACGCAGCCGGCCTCGGGCCGCGCCTCGTGCACGGCGCTGTGGATCACGAAGCCGGCCGGGTTCACCGGGAAGGGCGAGTCGTGCAGCTTGTTGCACTGCATGTCGACCTTGATCAGGCTGGAGGCCGTAATCTCCTCGAACATCAGCCCGTAGGGGTTGATGAGGAACTGGTGCGCGCCCGGGCCCGCCACCGATTCGGGCAGCTTGGCGCTGATGTGGGTGAAGACCAGGTCGCTCCAGCCGTACAGCGCCACCAGGCGGTAGCAGGCGGCCAGGTCGCAGCGCAGCTGCCATTCTTCGGGGCTGACGCTGGCTTGCAGGGAGGGAAGGGCGGTCATGGGCGGTGTCTCCGTAATGGGGGGAAAGCACCACTGTAGGCCGCGTGCGCGCGGGTGACTGTCAGGCAGGCTACACAGGCCGCTCGCGTGGCAGGGGAATCTGGAGTATCAAAAATGATAGCTTCCAGCGATTGCTGCACAAGCGCTAGAGGCCATTTTTATAGATAAATCATGCCACCGGCTTTTCGGGAATCGGTGCGCGCATGCCCGCGTTGAGCAGGTTCCAGGCGTTGATGACGGCGATGGCAAAGCCCAGGTCGGCGATCTCGGCCTCGGTGAACAGGGCCTGGAGCCTGGCGAACTCCTCGTCGCTGGCGTCGCTGTGCGGCGTGGCGGTGATGATTTCCGCCCAGCGGAAGGCTGCGCGCTCGCGCTCGCTGAAGAACGGCGCCTCGCGCCAGCCGGCCACGGCGTTGAGGTGGCGCGGCTCCATGCCGTCCTTCACCAGGTAGTTCCAGTGCATGTCCATGCAATAGGCGCAGCCGTTGATCTGCGAGACGCGCAGGAACACCAGCTCGGCCAGGCGCGCGCCCAGGGCGCCTTTCTTGATCGTTTCAGACACGTTGACCAAGCCCATGAAGGCCTTGGACGAGAGCTGGTGGTAGGGCAGGCGGGCGGTGTGCTGGGACATGGGGGAAAGCTCCTGAAAGGGGGGTTGAATGAACCATTGCCTGAAAGGGGCGGCCGCCCGCCGGCCGGGGTGGCCGGGCCGGGCGCCGCCGCCTTCCATACCCTTCAAGACGCAAGCCGGCGTGCGGTTGTGACGGCGCCCCGCCGCTTTTTTTGGAGCTTCGGGGGCTCCGGGCCGCAGGGCCCGGGCGCTCACTCCAGGCGCAGCGCGACTCCCGCCAGCTTGTCGGGGTTGCGGATCGCATAGATGGCCACGATGCGTTCGCCGTCCGTCACCATGGCCTGCGCCGATTCCAGCCGGCCCTGGACGTAGCGCAGCAGGCCCGGCTCGCCGTTGAGCAGCACCGGGCGGTAGACCACCTGGTCGGCCAGGCGCCGCCATTGCGCCCAGTACAGGTTGGCAATGCGGAACGCGCCCACCAGCGGATGCGGGAACGAGCGCACCTTGCCGCCGCCGTCGCCAATCAGCATCGCATCGTGCGACAGCAGGGCCTGGATGGCGGCCCGCTCGCCGCTGTGGGCGGCGGCGACAAAGCGCTCCAGCAGCTGGTGGTGCACGCCGCGGGGTACCTCGAAGCGCGCACGCGCCTGCTGCACGCGTTCGCTGGCGCGGTGCACCATCTGCCGGCAAGCCGCCTCGGTCTTGCCCAGCTGCGCGGCAATGTCGGGGTAGTCGTAGTCAAACACCTGCCGCAGCAGGAAGGCGGCCCGCTCCTCCGGGCCCAGGCGTTCCAGCACGTACAGGAACGCCACCGACAGCTCACCCGCCAGCTCGGCCGCGGCTTCGGGCGTGTGCTCGTCCAGCGGCTCCACCAGCGGTTCGGGCAGCCACCAGCCCACATAGGCATCCCGCTCGGCCTTGGCCGCGCGCAGCCGGTCGATGGACAGGCGCGTCACCACGGTCACCAGCCAGGCCTCGGCCGACTGCAGCGCGGCGGTGTCCTGGCGGCTCCAGCGCAGCCAGGCGTCCTGCAGCACATCCTCGGCATCGGCACGCACGCCCAGCATGCGGTAGGCGATGCCGAACAGGCGCGGGCGCAGGGCGGTAAAGGGGTCCGGGGCGGTGGGAGCGAGGGCGGTGTTCATGCGGGCAGTGTCCGAAAAAGAGGGCTGCGGGCCAGGCCCGGACAGCCCCGGTTGTACACACAGGCCAGACGTTGCGCCGGCCCGGGTTGTGACACTGCGGCAGGGTTACTTCAATTTTGATAGCTGCTTGCGCTGATTGGGCAATGGCTACAGCCGTTTTTGGCAATAGTCGTCAACGGCGGAGTGCGTGAGGCGGGCTGTCCGCCGACCACCCGGTGCCGAATGCTGCCTGGCCCACGGCAGCCCAGCACGGCCGCCGAGGGTGCGGCCGTGGCCCGGCGTTCCTGGCCGGGCCGCAGCTTCGGTTAGAACCAGCGAGCGTTGTGCGCGCTGCGCGGATTGCGCGGGTTGCTGCGCTGCGCGGCAAAGCCGGTAAAGGCCAGCAACAGTGCCGACAGGCCCAGGCCCAGCTCGCTCAAGGTCGGAATGGGCCGGGAAGGCGCGGGGGGAGGAGGCGGCGGCGGCGGGGTGACCACGGCCGCCGACTGCAGGTACCAGTTGTTGCCCACCTTGTGCAACGTATAGACAAAGCCGCCCACCGTGATCGAGCCGCCGGCCAGCACAAAGGCGTTGTCCGGAGAAGAGCCCGCCACACTCACCACCAAAATGCCGTTGCCGGTCGTGGCAGCGCCCAGCCCGGCCACATTGGTGATGCGCAGCGTCGTGGTGCCCGTCACATTGCCATTGATGGTCAGCACATCCGAGGGCGACGCCGAATCGCCCAGCTGCGCATCCAGATTGAAGGCACCGCCGCCGGTGTAATTGCCCGTCACCACGATGGCATCGCCCGTGGTGCCGTTGGCCGTCGACAGCGTGCCCGAATTGGCCACACTGTCGTTGAGCGTCATCGAAGTGCCCAGCACCACCGTGCTGGCGCTATCGACATACAGCTGCGCGCCCCCCAGGCCCGCAGCCAAGGTCGGGCTGTTCAGCGTCAGCGTGGAGGCATACAGATTGATCGTCTCCCAGTTCACGAAACTCATGCTGGAAGCATTGAGCGTGACATTCTGGAACGTCAGCACATCGACAAAGCCATCGGCCGTCGAACTGTCATCGCCACCATCGAGGACCGTCACACCGCTGATATCGGCACCGTTCTGGAGGATGAGCGTATCGCTGCCATTGCCCAGGTGCACCTCGCCAGTGGTCTTGGAGCCGGACGGTGCAGTCACCGTGGCGTTGCCAGCGCCGTCAAGGATCGCCACGCCGGAAGCCGCGGAAACATCCGCGCCGCTGAACAGGTTGATGGCCACCGCATTGCCCGCCGTGGTCCCCGTCTGGATGCCGGCGCCCGTGCTGCCCGTGCCCGCCACCACACCGCGCAGATTGAGGGCCGTGGTGCCCGAGCCATAGTTCTCCGCCAGGATGCCGGTGAAGCCGCGCACACTGCCGCTGTCCTGGTTGATTGTGACGGGCTTGGTATTGGCGGTGTTGTAGATGCCTGCGGCAATGCCGGCAGCGTCCGTCGCGGTGGAAGAACCCGCCACCGCACCCGTGGTGGTGACGGTGATGGCGCCCGTGCCCGTGGGGCCGTCGTACCAGTCGCTGGCGACAATGCCGATGCGCCCGGTGCCGGTCACGTTGGCCGTGGCGACGATGGTGGTGTCGCCAGTGCCATCGTTGAAAGCGCCGATACCGTCCAGCGCGCCGACCACGCTGCTGTCGGCCTGGATGGTGATGGTGCCGCCGGTGGCTTCGGTATTGCCGGCGAAGATGCCGTCGTCGGTGCCCGAGCCCGTCACGGTTTTACCGGCTGCGGTCGTGATGGCGATGTTGCCTGTGCTCTCGTTGCGGGCATACAGCCCCACAGCCCCCTTGCCCGTGACATTGCCAGCGGTGTTGATGAGGATGTCGCCGGTGCTGCCGGGGAACGTGGACGCTTGGATGCCCGTCGTGGTGCCGGTAACGTCTCCGCCCACATTGATCTCAAGGCCGCTGCCGGCGTTGTTGGCCCCGATCCCGTAGAACTTGGGGTCGGACACGTTGCCGCCCACCGTCACCTTGGTGGTGCCGGTGGTCGAGGCGTTGGAGGCAAAGATGCGCCCGCTGGTGCTGCCGGTCACCGTCACGGCCACGTTGGCGCTGCCTGCGGTGGAGTTGATGGCTGAGATGCCAAGGGGCGTATTCAGCACGCTGCCATTGATGGTGACGATGTTGGACCCGCCGGTGCCGCCGTAGGTGCTGTACACGCCCTGGTATCCGCCCGAGATGTCGGCTGCGGTGATGCTGTTTCCCGCGCCGGTCGTCGAGAGCCAGATCCCCGAGCCGTTGGCGGTGCTGAGCGTGATGGGCGCCGTGGCGTTGATGGTGTGCAGGCCGGTGGCGGCGCTGCTATTGATCAGGATGCCCGTGCCCGGGCTGGACAAGGGGCCGCTGCTTTGCAGGGTGACCTGCTGGGTGGTGGCGTCGGTGATCACACGCACGGCGGCGGCGGTGGCATTGAGCGTGGACACCGGGCCCGTCAGGACCAGGCTGACATTGCCCCCGCCGTGTTGTTCACATCAACGCCCTGGCTGTTGGTGGTCGTGCTTCCGGTGATGGTGCCGTTGCCTGTCTGCGTGAGCGTTGCGCCGCCGGTACTCGTCAGGCGCAGGCCAGGGCCGCCCACCCCCGTGCTGGCGAACGTCGGGTCCACCACCACATTGAGCGACGGCCCCGTGATGAGGGTGGACGGCGTGGAGCCCGAGCAGGTATACACCCCGGCGCTCAAGGTACAGGCGGCCCAGGCGGACGTGCCGCCCAGCACCAGCGCGGGGGCGCCCAGCGCCAGCGCAATGGCGCGCGGTTTGAAACTGAATATTTTCTTGCCCATTTTTAACCCACGAATTTTTGCTGACCAATATTCCCGGTATTCAGCCAGACACGGGAAATGAGTGGCACGGCGAATTTCTGGCTACAGGGCAAAAACAATAATCACCGAAGCAATCGGTCATTTGACAAAAATCAATACCCTGGGGCTGTGAAAACAAGGCATGGAGCACCGCAGCCACGCTGTCACTGTATTGGCGAAATTTCTGCGCGGAAATATTTGACAGTATTTAACAAATACAGAAAGCCGAAAGTGTGGCAAGTTAACCGTGTTTGACATTTCGGGGGGTGCCGCCTCTTGGCGCTGCATGGTGGAATCAGAAAGCGCCTTCGCGGAGAAGGGCGCATTCCCCGCAAATGCACCTCTTGCTGTCTACCCCGTATTTCGCTGCCGGGGCAGATGTTTGGGTTGATGGGGTTATTAATTCAAAGAAATCTGAGAGACCCGAGGTAACCCCATGAAGAAAAAAACGCCTGTTTCCCGGCATTCGCTCACCCTGCTGCAAGGCGCCTTGGTGGGTGCGTTTTCAATGGTGCCCGCCAGCGGCGCCTGGGCCACCAATTTCTGGGTTGGCCCCGGGGATGTAACGGAGGGTGCTTCCTGGTCGGTAGGAAGCGTGACGGACCCGGCCGGTGGCGCCAACGTCATCAATTCGTCGTCCCCGGCCGCGCCATGGAACGCTACGACCTTTACTTCAGGCTTGAACCTCCAGGACCTGTACGTAGGGCACGGCAGCGGTGCCTCCGGCGCGTTCAACATCACGCCGGATGGCAGTGCTTCGAACTTGTACATGAGTGTGAACCAAGCCAGTGACCCGGCCCTGCCGCCCCTGGCAGCCACCGACCCTTACCTTCGCGTAGGCGATGCGGGAGGGACGGGCACCCTGACCGTCGATATGACTACCCCCCTCACGGTTCCTCCCGGATCCGCCCGGGTCACGACGTGGGGACCAGGCTTGGGGGTGGGGCTGGGCGCCGGCAGCACCGGCCAGGTCAATGTGCTGGGCGCGGGCAAGTCGGCCGACCAGCTCGGCTATGCCGCCCCCAACTCCATGGTGGTGAGGCCCTCGAACAGCAACTCGCTGGTGGGCCAGGCTGGGGGCAATGGTCTGGTTAACATCAACGGCGCCAGCCTGCACTTGGAAACGGGGACGGCAAACCAGTATTCCACCCCGACCACGTACTTTGCTGTGGGCGAGGGTGCTGGGAGCACAGGGGCGGTCAATGTGCTGGGCAGCGGCAAGCTTTCCTCCAGCAACCCGAACTGGGTCGACAATTCCCAGTCGGGTCCCAAGCTTCCCTACAACTTCATTGGCAAAAGTGGTGGCACGGGCGTAGTCACCGTCCAGCCGACGACGGGCGGTTTCCCCAACCAGGCGGATTTCTACAGCGGCTTGTCCGTAGGCACCACGGGCGGCAATGGCGCCCTCGATGTGCTGGCGGGCGGCAAGTCGCTGGTCAGCAACGGCATGGCCTATCCGGGGGCTCCGGGCACGTGCTCGGCTACCCAGCCTTCGAGCTATCCCCCGGCGCCCGCTTCTCTGCAGATCAGCGCGGACGGGGCCTCCACCGGCCTGGTGCGCGCCACGGGCAGCGCCACCGAGTTGCTTGTGACGGGCAAGATGAACAACATGGGTTCGTTGCCGGTCCTGCTCCAGGACCACGTGATTGGCCGGGTGCAGATCGGCACGGGCGGCACGCTGGTCACGGCCGACACCGGCACCGTCAAGGTGGGTGCGAACTTGTTGCAGATGGCAACGTCGTCCACGGGCTCCCCGGTTTTTGTCAACACCACGGTCGGAGGCCTGGGCCCGGTCAACGTCTCAGGCAGCGGCAGCGTGGTCTACGGCTCAGAGACCGCCACAGCCACCGCCCCCGGCACCATCGAAGCCTCGCAGATCAACCTGGCAGACGCCACCTCGCAACTGCGCTTTAACCACACCAGCAGCATCAACTTCAACCTGCCGCTGGTGGGCAGCGGCACCGTGGTGCAGCAAGCAGGCACCACCACCATCTCGCCCACGCTGGCCGGACTGCCTGCGCTGGACCCCAACCTGTGGCAGTTCGACACCACGGCAGCGTGCATGCCCGCCGTGGCCTCCAGCTACCCCACAGACCAATCGGCCTTCGCAGGCAGCCTGGCAGTGCAAGGCGGCACCCTCGTGCTGCCCACCACCAACATCCTGCCCAGCCTCACCGCCATCAGCATCACCGGCGGCACCCTCATGCAAGGAGGCACCAGCCAGAACCTGGGCGCAGTCACCCAAAGCGGGGGCGTGCTGCAACTGACCGGCGGCAGCACACCCGGCGCCACCGACACCGCCAACGCCACCGCCTGGAGCGGCAGCGGCGGCACCGTGCAACTGGACACCGTGCTGGGCACAGACGGCAGCCCCAGCGACAAACTGCGCATCACAGGCCCCATCAGCGGCACGACAGTGCTGCAGATCAGCAACCTGGGAGGAGCAGGGGCTGCCACCACCGGCAACGGCATCCTGGTCGTGGACGCCGCCAGCGCCAGCGGCAGCGGCACCTTCACACTGGCCGGAGGCACCCTGGTGCAAGGCGGCTTCGTGTACTCGCTGGTCAAGGCAGCAGACGGCAACTGGTACCTGCAATCGACCCCCGTACCGCCGCCCAGCGGCGTGATCACCATCCAGCAAACCGTAAGCACGGCAGCGGGAGCGGCGCCCTACAGCGGCAGCATCCCCTTCACGCTGAACTGCACCACGCCCAGCTACCAGTTCAGCGGCACCATCACCGTGACCAACAACACGGGCACGGCAGCGCCGATCACCGTGGCGGCAGGCAGCGTGTGCACCGTGAGCCAGGGCGCACTGCCGGGCGTCACCGGCTTCACCTGGGGAGCACCGGTGTACGTGCAGCCCAGCGGCGCCATGCCCGGGGCAGGCTCGCAGACCATCACGATCAGCAACACCCTGACCCAGAACGGAGGGGGCACCGGCCCTGGCGGTACCGGTAATGGCAATGGGAACGGAAACGGCAACGGCACCGGAACGGCCACTCCCGTGCCCACGCTGGGTGAAGGAGGGCTGGCGGCGCTGGCCGCACTGATGCTGGCCGCCATGGCCGGCATGCGCCGGCGCGTGCTGCGGTGAGCTGCTGACGGGTTGACCGGCGCCGGCTGGCGGCTGCTGCTGCGCCGGCCTCTCGGCGCGGACAGGCCCTGCGGCGATGGCCGCGCGGTCAGCCCTGGCGGCGACCTTTTTGATCCGGGCATTTCTTCTTCTACTTGCGAACAGCGTATGCAAACTCCGTCTCCCCAGGCTTCAACGCCGCCCCCGCTGCCCATGTTTTACCGGGAGCTGCAGCCGTTGGACCCGCAGCGCTATCTGGGCTACGGCGTGCGCACGGGCCGGAATTTCCTGGCGGCGGCCCAGGCCAACGCCGTGCCGTTGGGGGTGAGCGAGTTTCCGTGGGCCAGCAGGTACTATCCGATCGTGTTCGGGCCCGAAGGCCCGGGCAGCATTCCCGTGGCGATTACCGCGGTGGTGGAGGGGCGCAATCTGTTTGTGGACACGCAGGGCGCGTGGGAGCCCGGCGTGTACGTGCCAGGCTACCTGCGCCGGTACCCGTTCTGGGCGCAGGTGGACCAGCAGTCCCAGCAAGCCAACCTGTGGTTCGACCCGCAGGCGGGGGCTGTGGTGCCGTTGCAGGACGACGGTGATGCGCGGCCGTTGTTTGACTTCCGCGGGCAGCCCAATGCGGCGCTGAATGAGATCGTGCAGTTCTGCCTGCAGTGCCTGCAGGATGAGTTCGCCACGGCGCAGTTCATGGCCGCGCTCCACCGCGAGCGGTTGCTGGTGGACCGGCACGCGCGGATCGAACTCGCACCCGGCCGGTTCTATGAGCTCGGCGGGTTCCGCACGGTCGATGTTGAGGCGTTTCACAAGCTCCCGGAAGCGACGCTGGCGCAATGGGTGCGCAACGGCTGGGCGGCGCTGGTGGCCGTGCACCACTGGTCGCTCACCTACAACTGGCAACAGTTGGTGGCCCTGCACCATCGCATGGAGCAGCAGCAGCAACAACAAGGCCCGACTGGCGCGGAGCCCGCGTTGCACCATGCATAGCCATTGCCGCGGCTTCCTGTGCCTTGTGTCCCGGCGTGCAATGCCTGCGCGCGCGGAGCGCCGCCGAGCCGCCGCCAACCTTCTGACCTGGACAGCACGACGATGAGCGGTTTCACCTTTTCCCTGCGGCCGCCCGGCCCCCCCGCATCCCAGGGCGTGTGGGTGCGGGTGGAAACCGCCCACTACGTGCTGCGCAGCATCACGGCGGCCGACGTGACGCCGGAGTTTGCGGCCTGGTTCGACGACCCCCTGATGCTGCTGGGGCTGAATCTGCCGGCGCTGCATTTCTCGGTGGACGGGCTGCGGGCCTTTGCCGCGAGCTTCAACAACCTGGACAATTTCCTGATCGGCGCCTTCGCCAAGGAGGGCGGCCAGCTGCGGGGGTTCTACAACTTCAGCGTCAACCAGGCCCACCGGCTGGCCACGCTGACGCTGGGGATGGAGCCGCGGTCCGGGCTGGGGCGCGCCATTTTGTGGGAGACGGCCGGCCCCTTGTTCGACGAAATGTTCGCCAAGGCCGCCATTGACAAGATCTCTGGCCGCATTCTGGCCAACAACCGCCGCGTGCTGTTTGCGCTGATGGACAACGACCATTTCGTGAGCGAAGGGATGCTGCGCCAGGAGTGCATGGGCCGGGACGGCAAGCGGCTCGACATTCTGGCCGTGGCCTGCTTCAAGGACGAGGCCCTGCGCCCCAAGAAGACGCCGCACCACCATGGCTGACAGGGCAGCGCCCGCTGAGCGGCGCATGGGGGGCTTTTCGTCGCTGCCGCAGGCCTTGCGGTATGCGGCCACGGCGTTTCCGGACCAGGGGTTCAGCTATTTCGACGGCCAGGGGCAGCTGACCGCGCGCATGGGCTATGGCGACCTGTGGCGCCGCGCCTGCGCGGTGGCGCTCTGGCTGCGCCGCGGCATGGCCGCGCAGCGGGGCACGCGGGTGGGGCTGCTGGCACAGACGGGGCCGGACTTCATCGTGCATTTCTGTGCCTGCCAGCTGCTGGGGTGGATTCCCTGCCCGCTGCCTTTGCCGGCGTCGCTGCAGGGGGCCAGCCGCTACCAGCAGGCCCTGGCTAACATGCAGGCCGCGGCTGGTATCGAGCTGCTGATCGGCCCCCGGCAATTGCTGGCTTCGCTGCAGACGGGGATGTCCGGCCAGGCCGGGCTGGACTATGAAGCGACGGCCCACCTGGGCGGCGACGAGGCCCCCTGCGAAGCGGCCTGGCAGGCCGGTGGCGCGCCCGCGCCCGCGGACGTGGCGTATGTGCAGTTTTCCTCGGGCTCCACGGCCCAGCCCAAGGGCATTGCCATTGCGCACCGGGCGTTGATGGCCAATGTGGATGACATCCTGCGCCATGGCCTGCGCCTGACGTCGCAGGACCGGGCATGCTCGTGGCTTCCGTATTACCACGACATGGGCCTGGTGGGCCTGCTGCTGGCGCCCATCTGCGGGCAGGTGAGCGTGGATTACCTGGCGCCGTCTTCGTTTGTGCGCCGCCCCCACGTGTGGCTGGCCCTCATGGAGCGGCAGGGCAGCACCATCACCTATGCGCCCGGCTTTGCCTATGCGTTGGCGGCCCGGCGGTTGCCGCCGCAAGGGCCCGCGCCCCGGCTGCACGCGCTGCGCATCGCGGGCGTGGGCGGTGACCAGGTGCACGCAGCCCAACTGGAGGAATTTGGCCGCGCCCTGGCGCCCCAGGGATTTGACGTGAACGCGTTCAAGCCCAGCTATGGGCTGGCGGAAGCGACCTTGGCCGTGACGATGTGCGACGCGCCGTTCGACCGGCTGCAGCGGCACTTTGCCATCGGCGATGACGGCGGGGTGCAGGAGGTGGACGCGGCCCAGCCCGCAGCGCGTGCGCTGGTGAGCTGCGGCAAGGCGCTGCCGGGCTGGACCGTGACCGTGGTGGACGCGCAGGGCCAGCCGCTGCCCCCGCTGCGGGTGGGAGGCATCGTGGTGCAGGGCGAGGCGCAAATGTCGGGCCTGCTGGCGCAGGGCCGCCTGGAGGCGGTGGACCGGTCGCGGGGCATCGAGACCGGTGACCTGGGCTTTGTGGCCGCCGACGGCGAATGGTTCGTCGTGGGGCGCGGCGCGGATCTGGTCATCGTGCGGGGCAGAAACCTCTGGCCCCTGGACCTGGAGCGGGTGGCGGCCGAAGTCCTGGGGGCCGACGCCGATGACCTGATGCTGCTGCAGAGGGACGGCCCCGAGGCGCAACTGGTGCTGCTGGTGCACGAGAAGGCTGCAGCCCGCGTGCAGGGCGCGGAGCACCACGCCCACCTGGTGGCCGCGCTGGTGGCGGCCTGTGGCGCGGCCGTGCAGCCTTGCGTGGTGGCCAACGGGACCATCGAGCGGACATCGTCCGGAAAGAAGGCCCGCGGCCCGACCCGCGCCGGTTTTCTCAGCGGCCGCATCGCGCACCGACCCATTTATCCCAGCTGATGATGAAGGACAAGGAAACCATGACCCACTTCGACACACTACAACGGCTGATTGCCGAGAGCCTGCTGATCCCCGCGGAGTCCATCCGCCCGGAGGACGAGATCGCGCAATTGAAGAACATCGACAGCCTGACGTTTGAAATGATTCTGGTCTCGATCGAATCAGAAACCGGCCGCACGATCGATCCGATGGATCTGATGCACGTGAAGACGGTGGGCGATCTGGCGAAGCTTCTGGACTGATGGGCCTGCCCGCGCTGTACATCGTTACCGGCACCTCCCGGGGATTTGGCGAGGCGCTGGCCGCTCTGCTGCTGGAGCAGCCGGGCGCCCAGGTGCTGGCGTTGTCCCGGCAGGCCAGCGCGACCCTGCAGGCGCGGGCCGTTGCGCACGGCGCGGTGCTGGAGCAATGGCCGGTGGACCTGCGCGACGGGGCGGCGGTGGCGCGCCGGCTGGCCCAGTGGCTCGCCGGGCAGCCCGCGCAATGGCGCGAGGTGTGCCTGGTCAACAACGCCGCCCTGCTGCCCGCCACGATTGCCCCCTTGTCCGAGAGCGCCGCGGACGACATCGACGACGTGCTGCGGGTGAACCTGCACACGCCCCTGCAGCTGACGGCGCAGTTCTTGCGCAGTACCGGGGCGTGGCAGGTGCCGCGCAAGGTCCTCAACATATCGTCCGGCCTGGCGCGTGCGCCCATGGCCTCCATGGCGCTGTACAGCGCCGCGAAGGCGGGGGTGGACCAGTTCACCCTCTGCCTGGCCCTGGAGGAGGCCCGCAAGCCGGGGGGCGCGAGGGTGTGCGCCCTGGCGCCGGGCGTGGTGGACACCGGCATGCAGCAGCAGATGCGCGACACCGCCGAAGCGCAGTTTCCCGACGCTGCACGGTTTCGCTTTCTGCACGCGTCCAAGCGCCTGATGCCCGCCGCGCAGGCGGCCTGCAAGGCGCTTGACCTGCTGGAAAGCCCGGATTTCGGCGCGCGGCCGCTGGCCGAGCTGCGCCAGGGCGGCGCTTCCGCCCCACCGAAAGCGCCTTAGGAGTTCCGATGAAGCACATGAACACCGCATCCGATTGCTGCACCTATCTGTACGAGCAGGCGCGCAGCGCGCCGGGGCGCAATTCCGTGATCGAGTCCGACGGGCGTCGGGTGCTGGTGGTCCAGGACTGGGCCGATGCGGACCGCATCATGCGCCGCAACCTGGCCAACTACCCCAAGAACCTGCACTGGTTTGTGCAGGTGGCCGGCAACTCGCGCCTCACGGAGGAGGGCGAGGCGTGGAAGTTTCGCTGGGACCTCTCCCAGCCCTTCTTCAGCAAATACGACCACGCCCGTGGCTGCGTGGTGAGCCTGCAGCACGCCCAGAACATTGCCCGGCATCTGGCGGCCTCCAGCGGGCGCGCGGTGCTCGACGAGGGCGTGATCCACGAGGGCATGCTGTCCATCTTCACGCATATGTTTCTGGAGGTGGCGCTCAAGGACGTGCCCATGCCGCACGGCAACGCGTCGCGGCTGATCGAACTGGCTTCGGCCTTTGCGTTCAAGGCGCCCGGCAAGGAGCGGGGCGGATACCCGCGCGAGCACCTGCGCGAAATCCTGGCGCTGAGAAAAGAGACGTTTGCCGCGCTGCAATCCCTGCGCGGGCTGCCCCAGCCGGGGCCGCTGCTGAAGAAGCTGCTGGACGCCGAACTGGTGGAAGGCGCAGATTTCCAGTTTGAAAAAGAGCTGGTCATGCTGTTTGGCGCCGGGACGGACACGGCCGCCTATTCCGTGGGCTGGGCGTTGCACCTGCTGGCCCAGTATCCGGAGGTCCAGGCGCGGCTGCAGCGCTCGGTGGATGCGGTGTATGCCGCGCACCCGCAGGGTCCGGCGCTGGCCGAAGCCCTGGCCTCGTGCCCGGAGCTGAAGTACTTCATCGCCGAACTGCTGCGGCTGTATCCGCCGTTGCCCTTCGTGACCCGCGTGGCCAACGCGGCGGATCAGCTCTCGGACATGGCGGCGCAGCCCGGGGACGTGGTCATCGTGTCCCTGGTGGGGGTGAACCACAAGGGCCTGGCGCGCACCGATCCGTGGGTGCCGGATATCGATGCCGCGATGCGCGAGGGCATCGGTGCCGGCAGCGGCACCCATTCCAGTTTCATCTGGGGGCCGCGCGTCTGCGGCGGCCGGGGTTTCGCGTTGCTGGAGCTCAGCGTCGTGCTGGGGGTGCTGGTGCACGAGCTCCAATGCACCGCTTCCTCGCAGGAGGCGCTGCAGTACGAATGGGTGGGGCAGATGCGCCGCAAGGGCGGGCACCGTGTGCGCGTTGCGCCCCGCAGCACGGTCGCGCCGGAGGCACATTTGCCATAAAGGGCCCCGTGCCGGGCGGCGTTCCGCCAGGCCTCAGCCCGCGCTGGCGGTGGTCAGCCGGGCTGCGTCAGGCGTTCCAGCCGCGCCAGGTAGTGCATTGCGTGCGCGGTGCCCGGCCCGCACATCTCCACCGACGGCATGAGCCCCGCGCACACGGCCGGGCGCTCGGGCTGGCCGAAGATGCGGCAGCGCGCATCGTCCCCCAGCTGGATGCAGCGCACCCCCGCCGGCTTGCCCTGCGGCATGCCGGGGATGGGCGAGCTGATGGAGGGGGCGGTACAGCAGGCGCCACATGCCGGTCGGCAGGCAGGCGCGGCGCGGGGTGCCCCGGTGCTGGGCATCAGGATTTGGGCCGTGCCTTGGCTAGCTGCTCATCGAGCCGGCGCTTGAGCGATTCATAGGGCTGCACGCCCACCATTTTTTCCCCTTCCAGCGTCCCGGGCGCCGTGGCGCCCAGCACGAACGTGGGGGTGCCGTTGAATCCCAGCCGCCGGGCCTCGGCCGCCGAGGCCTTGATCTTGGCCGTGTAGCGGCCTTCGGCTACGCAAGCGTCGATGCGGCTGCTGTCCAGCCCGGCCGCCTGCACCAGGCGCGCCATGACCGGAGGTGCCAACGGTTCGGACACGGACCCGAAGGCCTCCAGCAGCGGCCAGTGCTTGCCCTGTTCGCCAGCGCAGCGGGCTACCTCGGCCGCCCGCTGGGCGTTGGGGTGGATGTCCAGCGGAAGGTCGCGCAGGATGAGGCGGAGCTTGCCCGGGTCGATGTAGTCCTGCCGCAGGCGGGACAGGGACTCCTGCAGAAAGCGCTTGCAGAACGGGCATTCGTGGTCGGTGAACATCACCAGCGTAAGGGGCGCCGTGGCCGCGCCCAGCGTATGGCCTTCCTGCGACAAATCCACCCGGACGGTGGTGGGCACCGCCACTGGCGCAGCGGGTGCGGCGGCGGCCGCCTTGGGGGCCTGCTGCTGTTGTTGTTCCAACAGTTGTCGGATGGCGCGCAGTTCCTGGAGGATGGCCGCACCTTGTTCGCGGGACAGGGGTTCGGCGTGCGCGGTGCCGGCCAGGCCGACAGTGGCCAGCGAGCAGGCCAGTGCGCAGGCCCGCGCGGTGTTGCGGAGAAAGAGGGAAGGCATGGCGGTGTAAAGAAAAGGGCGAGGGGAAGGGAAGCTGGTGGGAGCGGGCCGGCCGTATTGTGCGCTGTGGCAGGTGCCGCCACCGCCGGGGTTGGCGGCGGCACTCTGCGCTGGACTACTGGCAGATGCCGTTGTTGCAGGTACCGCTCACGCAGTCGGCCGAGACGTTGCACGTTTGGCCTGTGCTACAGGCCCCGCAGATGCCGCCGCAGTCCGTGTCGGTCTCGCTGCCGTTCTGGATGCCGTCATTGCACGCCGCCGCCTGGCAGAAGCCCAGCACGCCGCAGACATGGCTCTGGCAGTCGGCGCCCACAGAGCAGGTTTTGCCGTCCCCGCATGCGCCGCAGGTGCCGCCGCAGTCGGTGGCGCTTTCGCTGCCGTTCTGGACGCCGTCGGTGCACGCGGCCGGCTGGCAGATGCCCCCGGCGCCGCAGACGTTGCTTTGGCAGTCGCCGCCTACGGAGCAGGTTTTGCCGTCCCCGCAAGCTCCGCAGGTGCCGCCGCAGTCCGTGTCGGTTTCGCTCCCATTCTTGACCTGGTCGGTGCACGCGGCCGGCTGGCAGACGCCCCCGGCGCCGCAGACGTTGCTTTGGCAGTCGGTGTTCACGGAGCAGGTTTTGCCGTCCCCGCACGCGCCACAGGTGCCGCCGCAGTCCACATCGGTTTCGGTGCCGTTGCGCTGCTGGTCCGAGCAGGTGGGGCCCTGGCAGATGCCGTTGATGCAGGCACTGCTGTCGCAGGTCTGGCAAATGCCGGGCTGGTAGGCCACGGTGATAGAGCAGTGGGCGTTGCTGCCCAGGATGCCGCCGCAGCTGTTGGTTTGCGTGAAGCGGCCTTGGGTGCGGATGTCCTGGAGTTTGATGGGCTGGCCCGTCTGGTTGTCCAGTTGCAGCGTCTGCTGGGCGCCGCTGCCGGCAAAGAGGGTGGGGGGCGTCAGGTTGAGCGCCCCCACCGCCTGTGCGTCGCCGTACCAATGGATGGCCGCCACCGTGGTGGCGATGAGCACGGCCGTCGCCAGCGGCGTGGTGCTGCGAAGCCGCAGCAAGCCCTTGCGCGTGGCCAGCAGGATGAAAAGGGCGGCCGCCAGCAAGGTGTACCAGGACGCGGCCGGCACTGCCATGGCCCCGGACGCGAGCACCGCCGAGACACTGCCGAAACTGGTGTTGATGGTGAGAGAACCCGTCTCCGCGAGGGCGTGCGACGCGCCCCCCAGCGCCGCGAGGAGCGCGATCCCGAATTTCCGTTGCATGGTGTTGTGGTTGGCTTTGTAGAGAACGTGGCCCCTCCGGCCGCGCGAAACCATGCTAACGAGGACTTTTTTGCGCGCAACAAATTTATGGCCAAGGCGGCGGCCCTGCTGCAGGGCAAAAATGCCAGGCTATGCGGCGGGAGGTGCCAGCCGCTGGCTGGCCCAGAGCACTTGGTCCACCACGGCAAGCACGCGGTCGCGGTGGGCTTGGTGCACCAGGGCGCCGCTCTCGTCGAAGGCGCTGCCGGCCAGGCCGAGTGCAAACGCCTTGGGCGCGAGCCAGCATTCCGCGTTGATCAGCAGGGGCGCCAGATGGCTTTGCGACCGCAGGCCGCCCAGCGCGCCGGGGGATGCGCTGAGCATGCCGACCACCTTGCCGCGGAACGACTTCCCGCCATCTTCCCAGTCCGGGTGGCCTTTGACGGGGCTGGAGGCCCAGTCGATGGTGTTCTTGAGCAGGGCGGTGTAGCTGCCGTTGTACTCGGGCGAGCAGATCACCCAGGCCGGGTGCCGCCACAGGATTTCCTTGAGGCGGATCACATCGGCCGGCGTGCCCTGGGCTTCCAGGTCGGCGTTGTACAGGGGAATGTCGAACTCCGACAGCTCCAGCAGCGTGACGGTGGCGCCGGCATCGCGGGCGATGGCGGCCGTGGCGTGGGCCAGCTTGCGGTTGAAGGACTGCTGGCGGGTGCTGCCTGCAAAAACGAGGAGAGAGGGAGCGGAGTCAGGGGAGGTGTTGGGCATGGTGCAGCGATTGGACCACGGTTGCACGGCAGGAATCCTGCAAGCCTGTTTCACGTGGAACAACGGGGCTGCCGTCATGGCAAAAGCACGCAGGCCGTGCAAAGTGGGAAAATTACGGGTTGCCCGCGGCAGGCGGGCTTTTCACCAACGGGCCACGAGGGCCCCGGAGCGCTTTCCCCATGTTGTACCCCCAGGAATTTGATGTGATCGTTGTCGGCGGTGGCCATGCAGGCACCGAGGCCGCGCTGGCCGCCGCGCGCATGGGCAGCAAGACCTTGCTGCTGACCCACAACATCGAGACGCTGGGGCAGATGAGCTGCAACCCCAGCATTGGCGGCATCGGCAAGGGCCACCTGGTGAAAGAGGTGGATGCGCTGGGCGGCGCCATGGCGCTGGCAACGGACGAGGGCGGCATTCAGTTCCGCATTCTCAACAGCTCCAAGGGCCCGGCTGTGCGTGCCACGCGGGCGCAGGCGGACCGCATTCTGTACAAGGCCGCCATCCGCCGCATGCTGGAGAACCAGCCCAACCTGTGGCTCTTCCAGCAGGCGGTGGACGACCTGATGGTGGAAGGCGACCGGGTGGTGGGTGCTGTGACGCAGGTGGGCATCCGCTTCCGCTCGCGCACGGTGGTGCTCACGGCGGGCACCTTCCTGGATGGCAAGATCCATGTGGGCCTGAACAACTACGCGGCCGGCCGGGCAGGGGACCCTCCCGCCGTGTCGCTGTCGGCACGCCTCAAGGAGCTGAAGCTGCCTCAAGGGCGCCTCAAGACCGGCACGCCCCCGCGCATTGACGGGCGAAGCATCGACTTTTCGAAGTGCACCGAACAACCCGGCGACGGCATGCCCGGCGGCGTGAACGAGGGCACGGTGCCCGTGTTCAGCTTCATGGGCAATGCGCAGATGCACCCCCGGCAGGTGCCGTGCTGGATCACCCACACCAATGAGCGCACGCACGAGATCATCCGCAGCGGCTTTGACCGCAGCCCCATGTTCACCGGCAAGATCGAAGGCGTGGGCCCGCGCTACTGCCCCAGCGTGGAGGACAAGATCAACCGCTTTGCCGACAAGGACAGCCACCAGATCTTCCTGGAGCCCGAAGGGCTGACCACGCACGAGTACTACCCCAACGGCATCAGCACCAGCCTGCCGTTCGACATCCAGTACGCGCTGGTGCGCAGCATGCCCGGGCTGGAGAACGCGCACATCCTGCGCCCCGGCTACGCCATCGAATACGACTACTTCGACCCGCGCTCGCTCAAGAGCAGCTTCGAGACGCGCCAGATCCAGGGGCTGTTTTTTGCCGGGCAGATTAACGGCACTACGGGCTATGAAGAGGCGGCAGCCCAGGGCTTGTTCGCCGGCATTAACGCCGCGCTGCAGTGCCGGGGCGATGCGCCCTGGCTGCCCGGCCGGGACGAGGCCTACCTGGGCGTGCTGGTGGACGACCTGATCACCAAGGGCGTGACCGAGCCGTACCGCATGTTCACCAGCCGGGCCGAGTTCCGCCTGCAGCTGCGCGAGGACAACGCGGACATGCGCCTGACCGAAGTGGGGCGCCAGATGGGCCTGGTGGATGACGCGCGCTGGGATGCGTTCAGTCGCAAGCGCGACGCTGTTTCACGTGAAACAGAACGCCTCAAGGCCACCTGGGTGAATCCGCGCAACCTGCCGGCCGCCGAATCCGAGCGGGTGCTGGGCAAGAGCATTGAGCACGAATACAACCTGTTCGAACTGCTGCGCCGGCCGGACGTGAGCTATGCCAGCCTGATGTCGTTGGACGGCGGCAAGTACGCATCGGCGGATGTTTCACGTGAAACCCTGGGCGAGCTGAGCGAGCCGGTGCTGGAGCAGGTGGAGATCGCCGCCAAGTACGCGGGCTACATCGACCGCCAAAAGGGCGAGGTGGAGCGCGCCGCGCACTTCGAGAAGCTGCGCCTGCCGCCCGACCTGGACTACATGCAGGTCACGGCCCTCAGCATCGAGGCGCGGCAGGTGCTCAACCGCCACCGGCCCGAGACGCTGGGCCATGCCTCGCGCATCACGGGCATCACGCCGGCATCGATCTCGCTACTGATGGTGCATTTGAAGAAGGGCGGGTTCAAGGACTTTGCCACGGTGCCTGCGAAGGCCGAGGGCGAAACGGCATGAGTGCACCCGCCAACCACGACGCGCTGCGAATGCAGCTGGAGGCTGGTGCCCGGGCGCTGGAGCTGGACTTGAGCGAAGCCCAGGTGGGCCAGCTGATGGATTTTCTGGCGCTGCTGCAAAAGTGGAACAAGGTCTACAACCTCACGGCGGTGCGGGACCCGCAGGAGATGCTGACCCACCACCTGCTCGACAGCCTGGCGGCCGTGGCGCCGCTGCGCCGCCAGGCGGCTTCAGTGGGGCAGGGCGGGGGCGCGCCGGTCAAGCTGCTGGATGTCGGCTCGGGGGGCGGACTGCCCGGCGTGGTGTTCGCCATCTGCTGCCCGGGGGTGGACGTGAGCTGCGTGGACACCGTGGGCAAGAAGGCGGCCTTCACCCAGCAGGCGGCGGTGGCGCTGCGGCTTCCCAACCTGCACGGTGTGCATGCGCGGGTAGAGACGCTGGCGGGGCCGTTTGACGTTATCAGCTGCCGTGCGTTTGCCTCCCTGCCCGATTTTGTCGCCTGGTCGCGCAGCGCCCTGGCCGTGCCCCATGGCGTGTGGCTGGCCATGAAGGGCAAGCGGCCGGACGACGAAATCGCGGCGTTGCCGCCCGGGGTGACAATGTTTCACGTGGAACCGCTGGCAGTTCCGGGTCTGGAGGCCGAGCGCTGCATCGTCTGGATGCGACCGGTCGCGTAAACTCGGCCTCTCGTTTCTTGGGCGGGCGTTGCGGTGCAGCGCCGCCCGCCACTGCCCGGGGGGATTCATGTTCGGCATTGCAGACTACGGCGCGTTCGTCGCCGCCATCGTGGTGTTCCTCGCCATTCCAGGCCCCGGAAATCTGGCGCTCATCACCTCCACCAGCAAGGGCGGCGTGCGCGGCGGGATGGCCGCCACGATGGGGGTGATTGCCGGCGACCAGGTGCTCATGTGGGCGGCCGTGGCCGGCGTGGCGGCACTGCTGGCCACTTACCCGGCAGCCTTCAACGCCGTGCAGTGGCTGGGCGCGGCCTACCTGGCCTGGCTGGGTTTCAAGATGCTCACGGCCAAGCCCGGCGCCCAGCCCATCCTGAACATCCAGCCGCGGCACTATTTCCGGCAGGCCGGGCTCATTACGCTGCTCAACCCCAAGGCCATCGTTTTCTACATGGCTTTCTTCCCGTTGTTTGTGGACCCCGCCCGCCACCAGGGTCTCGTCACCTTTGGCGTGATGGCCGCCACCATTGCCGTGCTGACCTTTGCCTACGGCCTCACCGTGGTGCTGCTCACCCACCACCTGGCCGAGCGCATGCGCGCCAACCCGCGCATCGGCCGCACGCTGGAGAAGCTGGCCGGTGTGTTCCTGGTCGGCTTTGGCATCAAGCTGGCCCTTTCCAAGTAAACCCCACCGAGCGCTGAAACCACATGGCCAAGATCTTTTGCGTTGCCAACCAGAAGGGCGGGGTCGGCAAGACCACCACCACCGTCAACCTCGCCGCGGGCCTGGCCAAGATCGGCCAGCGCGTGCTGATGGTGGACCTGGACCCGCAGGGCAACGCCACCATGGGCTCGGGCGTGGACAAGCGCAGCCTGGACCTCACGGTGTACGACGTGCTGCTCGAATCCGCCTCGGTGAAGGAGGCGGCCGTGCTGTCGGACAAGTGCGGCTACTGGGTGCTGGGCGCCAACCGCGAGCTGGCGGGGGCCGAGGTCGAACTGGTCACGCTGGAGCACCGCGAGAAGCGCCTGAAGGCCGCGCTGGCGGAGGCCGATGGCGACTTCGACTTCGTGCTCATCGACTGCCCGCCGTCCCTCAGCATGCTCACCCTCAACGGCCTGTGCAGCGCGCACGGCGTGATCGTGCCCATGCAGTGCGAGTACTTTGCGCTGGAAGGGCTGACGGACCTGGTCAACACCATCAAGCAGGTGCACGCCAACCTCAACCCCGACCTGCAGATCATCGGCCTGCTGCGCGTGATGTTCGACCCGCGCATCACGCTGCAGCAGCAGGTGAGCGACCAGCTCAAGGGCCACTTTGGCGACAAGGTGTTCAACACCGTGATCCCGCGCAACGTGCGCCTGGCCGAGGCGCCCAGCTACGGCCTGCCCGGCGTGGTGTTCGACCCCAGCGCCAAGGGCAGCCAGTCGTTCGTGGAATTTGCGCACGAGATGGTGCAGCGCGTGCAGACCATGCCTGCTGCCGCAGCATCAATGGCCAAAATGGCCTCCAGCGCTTGATGGATAAGCGCAAGCAGCTATCCATTTAATAGCATGAAGCCTGTTCAGATCTTGCTGCTGCCCGGCTGGCAGAACTCCGGCCCCGGCCACTGGCAAAGCCGCTGGGAGGCGCTGCATGGCGACCAGCGCGTGGAGCAGCACGACTGGATGCGTCCCCTGCGCGGCGACTGGTCGGCCCGCCTGGAAGAAACCGTGGCCGACGCCGACGGCCCCGTGGTGCTGGCTGCGCACAGCCTGGGCTGCATCCTCACCGCCTGGTGGGCCGCCCACACCCGCCACGCCGCCAAGGTGCGCGGCGCGCTGCTGGTGGCGCCGGGCGACGTGGAGCGGCCCGATGTGGCCGAGAGGATTCCCGGCTGGGCGCCCATTGCGCGCCAGCCCCTGCCGTTCCCGGCCGTGCTGGTGGGCAGCCGCAATGATCCGTACTGCAGCTTCGAGCGCGCCGAAGGGCTGGCGCAGGCCTGGGGGGCGCGGTTTGCTGACTACGGCGAGCGCGGGCATATCAATGCCGAATCCGGGCTGGGCGATTGGGAAGAGGGGCGGGCCTGGCTGCGCACCGAGTTCAACATCTGACGTGAGAGAAAACGACAACACCATGGTCACCAAGAAACCCAAGGGCCTCGGCCGCGGCCTGGAAGCCCTGCTGGGCCCCAAGGTCGAAGACAAAGTGGAGCAGGCCCAGGCCGCTGAAGCCGGCCTGCCCAGCACCCTGCCGCTGTCCGAACTGGTGCCCGGCGTGTACCAGCCGCGCACGCGCATGGACGAGGGCGCGCTGTACGAGCTGGCCGAGTCCATCAAGGCCCAGGGCATCATGCAGCCGATACTTGTTCGTCGTCTCGACGACGAACAAGCTCGGCTGCGCCGACAAGAACGAGCATCGCAGGGGCCCTCCCCTGCGATGGGCGCCCTCAGCGAAACAGGGCCGTTGTACGAAATCATCGCGGGCGAGCGGCGTTTTCGGGCCTCGCGCCTGGCGGGCCTGGCCGAGGTGCCGGTGCTGGTGCGCGACGTGCCCAACGAGTCCGCCGCCGCGATGGCGCTCATCGAGAACATCCAGCGCGAAGACCTCAACCCGCTGGAAGAGGCCCAGGGCCTGCAGCGCCTGGTGCGCGAATTTGGCCTCACGCACGAGCAGGCCGCGCAGGCCGTGGGCCGCTCGCGCAGCGCGGCCAGCAACCTGCTGCGCCTCCTGAACCTGGCCGAGCCGGTGCAGACCATGCTCATGGCCGGCGACATCGACATGGGCCACGCGCGGGCCCTGCTGGCGCTGGACCGCGCGGCGCAGATCACGGCGGGCAACCAGATCGCGGCCAAGAAGCTGTCGGTGCGCGAGGCCGAGGCGCTGGTGAAGAAGCTCAGCGCCGAGTTCAGCCTGGTGCCGCAAAAGCCCAAGAAGGAAAAGTCGCGCGACCTCAAGCGCGTGGAAGAAGAGCTGTCCGATCTGCTGATGGCCGAGGTCGAGGTGCGGGTGAAAAAGCGCGTCAAGCGCAACGGCCGGGTGGAAGACATGGGCGAGCTGGCCATCCAGTTCGGCTCGCTCGAAGCGCTGAACGGGCTGATCGACCGGCTGCGCGGTTGATGCCGCCGGGGGGGGCCTCGGCACGCATCACCGCGCCGCGTGCATCCGCGCCGCCGGGCCGCCGGGCCGCCGGGCCGCCGGGCCGCCGGGCCGCCGGGCCGCAGGTTCCGCGCCGGTGCAACCCCGCGTGAAATAGCGCACGGAAACGGTTTCCAGCCGTAACTTGGGCGGGCAAAATGCGTCGGCGCGGGGCCTACACTGCGCTGCGTTCAACACACCCGGGTTGACCGCAAGGCCTCACCCCAGGGCGGCGACGGTGCCGCCCTGCGGCCCACGTTGGTTTGCCGGGTGATCCACGCATCTCCTGGAGCAGACCATGACCCCTTCGCGCTTTTCCCCCGTGTGCCTGGCTTTACTGGCTATGGGCCTGTGCCTCGCCAGCCTGGGCGCCCAGGCCCAGAACACCAAGGCCCCCAAGGTCCAGCTGTGGATGGACCTGTCCACCGGCACCATGGCGGGCATGCCCGAGATGGACAGCCTGCCCGGCGGCGGCGGCATGCTCGGCGGCCTCATGGGGGGCACGGGCGGCGGCGCGCAGGGCCGGGCGGGCAGCGGCAACACCGCGTACGGCAATGCCCGCGCCATGTCGGTCATGCCGCCGCGCGTCATCGACATCGCCTTGCACAACAGCCTGCGCCCGGGCGTGGAGGCCAGCCAGGCCATTCCGCCCGGCATGCGCATGGGTGAATCCCTGCCGCTGATCCCGCCCCGCGCGCAGCCCACGCAGACCGAGCCGGGCGAGGTACCTCAGGAGTACCAGCAGCACCAGCCCAAGGGCCGCATCCTGCTGTACTGGGGCTGCGGCAGCACCGTGCGCGCAGGCCAGCCGCGCGTGATCGACCTGGCACGCGCCAAGCCCACGGACTACGCCCAGGCCTTCGCGGGCCGGGCCGTGCCCGACCGCGGCCCGCGCGTGGGCCCGGCCTATGCGCTGTACCCCAACGAGCGCAACCAGGTGAACCTGTCGCGGGACAGTTCGGTGGTGGGCGAGCACCAGGTGCGGGGGGAGGGCATTCCCGCGTCCATGAAGTTCACGCTGGGCGCGGCGCAAGACTTGATGCCCGCCATCGACCTGCGCACCACCGGCAAGCCGCAGGACAGCATGGGCACCAATTGGCAGCCCGTGCGCAATGCGCGCGCCTACTACCTGCATGCCATGTCGCAGAACGGGGACGACCTGGTGATGTGGTCCAGCGCCGAGACGCCCGACACCGGCATGGGCCTGTTCGACTACCTGGCGCCCGCCACCATCGACCGCTGGCTCAAGGAGCGCGTGCTCCTGTCGCCCGAGACCACGCAGTGCGCGATCCCCCAGGGCATCTTTGCCGGCGGCGGGCGCGACGCCACCCCCATGCTGCGCATGATGGCCTATGGCGGCGAGACCACCATCGTGCACCCGCCGCGCCCGGCCGACCCCAAGGCCGCATGGGAGCCCGAGTGGTCCGTGCGCGTGCGCGTGAAGTCGCACACCCTGGCGATGCTGGGCGAGGAAATGGCGCAGGGCGCACGCGGCGGCATGGGCTCGGCAGCGCCGGGCGCACCGGCCGGCGGGGCGTATTCGAGCGGCATGGGCGGCGGCTCGGCGCCCGCAGGCCAGCCGCCTGCGGGTGAAGGCGGCGCGGACCCCGGCAGCGTGGTCAACCCGGTGAACCTGTTGCGCGGCATTTTTGGCCGCTGAGGGGGGGTTGCAGGGTGTCGCTGCGCATGCCTTGGCCGCTGCCCGCGCTTGCCGTGTGGGCAAGCGCGTGGCTTGTCTTCGCGGCCCTGCAGCGGGCCGCCGTGCCGCCGGCCGCGGCCCTGGTGGTGGCCTGCCTGCTGGGCACGGCCGCCAGCGTCCTGGGGGGCACCTGGTGGCGCCGCGGCCTGATTGCGGCCGGGTTTCCGCTCTCGCTGGCGCTGCTGGGCGGGGCCAGCCTGCCGCACTGGGCCTGGCTGGTGCCCCTGGCGCTGCTGCTGTGCGTGTACCCCCTCAACGCCTGGCGCGATGCGCCGCTGTTCCCCACGCCCCCGGGAGCGTTGCAGGCGCTTCCGGCACAGGCGCCGCTGCCCGACGGTGCGCGGGTGCTGGACGCCGGCTGCGGCCTGGGCGACGGCCTCAAGGCGCTGCGCAGCGCCTACCCGCAGGCGGCGCTGGAAGGCGTGGAATGGAGCTGGCCGCTGCGGCTGCTGTGCGCGCTGCGCTGCCCGTGGGCGCAGGTGCGGCAGGGCGACATGTGGGCGGCCGACTGGCGGCCCTTCCAGATGGTCTACCTGTTCCAGCGGCCTGAAAGCATGGAGCGCGCAGCGGCCAAGGCGCAGGCGGAACTGGCGCCCGGTGCCTGGCTGGCCAGCCTGGAGTTCGCGGTGCCCGGCGTGGTGCCCAGCGCGCAATGCGGCGTGCCGGGCGGGCGCGTGGTCTGGCTGTACCGCCTGCCGCTGGAGCGCCGCACCGGTGCCGGAGATTGACATGCCGCAAGCTGTGGGCCGCAAGGGCCGTGGCCCCGCATTGCGGTTACAAAAAAGATACAAGCATTTGCTACATTGCGCGCCGGGCTACAAGTCCATACAAAACTACCTAAAAACTCACAGCCAGAGGGGCTGTACGCAGCACGCGCATGCGCCGGGAGGGGGCGCACCGGTTGCCGGCACCCTCGTTGCCCGAGGCATTCCTTTTACCTGTTCCTGCCCACCCCGCGGGTACGCCGCCCTGTGCGCTGCGCCCGCAAGGGTGCGCGGGTCCGCGCAGGGACGGTGTTCGGGTGTTCTGGCGTGAAGCCGCCGACCGATTTGCAAGGAGCATTGATGACGACCACCGCCTTCCCGCCCCGTTTCCGCCCGCGCCTCGTGTGGGCCCTGGCCCTCACCGCCGCCCTGACCGGCTGCGCCACCATGCAGAGCCACGACAAGCTGGCCACCGACATGCAGTCGGCCGGCCGCTCGGGCGGCATTCCGGCCGCGCTGGCCAGCCTGGAGAGCACGGCCAAGACGGAAGAGGAAAAGACCGCGCTGCTCTACAACCTGGAACGCGGCGAGCTGCTGCGCATGGACCGCCGCTACCCCGACAGCACCAACGCCTTCCTGCTGGCCGACAACAAGGTCAAGGAATGGGAAGAAACCGCCAAGACCAACCCCTCCAAGCTGATGGGCACCGTGGGCGCAGCCATCGTCAGCGAGCGCCTGAAGGTCTATGAAGGCCAGGACTATGAAAAGGTGTGGCTGACCACGCGCCTGGCCCTGAACCGCATGGCCGTCGGCGATTTTGAAAACGCCCGCGTGGACATCAAGCGCACGCATGAGCGCGAGGCCATCATTGCCGAGTTCCGCGCCAAGGAAACGCTGGCCGCTGAGGAAGAAGCCAAGTCCAAGGGTGCCACCTCGGGCGGCAAGGAGCTCAATGGCTACCCCGTGGAGACGCTCAACGACCCCGAGGTGCTGGCGCTGAAGAACGGCTACTCGAACGCGCTGTCGCACTACCTGGCCGGCTTCCTGTACGAAATGCTCAACGAGCCCGGCCTGGCTGCGCCCGGCTACCGCAAGGCCATCGAGCTCAAGCCCGACACCCCCGTGCTCGAAGAAGGCCTGCGCGGCCTGGACCAGCGCACGGGCTTCACCTGGAAGCGCCGCCAGCGCATGACCGACGTGCTCTTCCTGGTGGAGGCGGGCGACGCACCGGCCCGCAAGCCCAAAGCGTTCACCGTGCCCGTGCCCACCGGCCGCGGCCTGGTGACGGCCAGCATTTCCTACCCCGTGATCGAGCCGTCCAAGGACGCCCCGCTCACGGTGATCTCCGCCGCCGGCACGGACCTCAAGCTGGAAAAGGTGGTGGACGTGAACGTGATGGCGCGCCGCGCGCTCAAGGACGAAATGCCCGGCATGGTGCTGCGCGGCTTCACCCGCGCCGTGGCCAAGGGCGTGCTGCAGAACGAGCTGCAAAAGCGCGGCGGCCTGATCGGCGGCATCATCGGCGCGGCCGCCTCGGTGGCCACCGAACAGGCCGACGACCGCATGTGGCGCATGCTGCCCGGCCGCGTGTATGTGGCCCGCGGCTACCTGCCGCCCGGCGAGCATGTGGTGAGCGTGAACGGCCGCCAGCTGCCCCAGCCCATCAAGATCGACGGCCAGTACGCCCTGGTGCCCCTGCGCCTGTACGACAACAGCGTTCTGACCGGCGACGTGGCCATGCTGGGCCAGCTGCCCGCCGTGGCCGCGGCCCCGCAGCCTGCCGCCGCAGAAACCACCACGACCGTGCGCACGACGACGACCACCACCACCAGCCGCACGCGTTCGGCGCCCAAGGGCACGGTCAAGTCCACGTCCACCGCGCCGGCTGCCAAGAACTGAGTCCGCCATCCATCCACCGCCGTATCCATTGATCCGCCTTTTTTCGAGGAACCTGGCATGAAAGTCCGTTTGTTGGCCCTCGCGGCCGCCACCGTGGCGCTGGCTGGCGCCGCCACCACCGCCAGCGCACAGCTGCACGATCCGGCCACCCCGCTGGCCGTGGCCTCCAAGATCGCCCTGCGCGGCGAGGCCAACAGCATCGCCGTGCGCGAGATGCGCATCGTGCGCAAGAACGACATCCTGGTCGTGCAGGCCGACATGGCCAACATGGGCCGCACCGACCGCACCGTGTTCTACCGCTTCAAGTGGCTGGACAACGTGGGCAACCAGGTGGGCGACGGCGAATCGTGGAAGCAGATGACCGTGCTGGGCCTGGGCCAGCAGACCGTGAAGAGCGTGGCGCCGACCAGCGCTGCCGTGGATTTGCGCCTTGAAATGAACGTGGAGGCTCGCTGAGGCGCTGCCATTCTCTGAACAGAAAAATCCGTTCATGCTGAGCCTGTCGAAGCACCGCGCAAGGCTTCGACAGGCTCAGCCCGAACGGTTGTGATGTACCGAACGCGAAACCGCATGAGGAGCCAACTATGACAACCCAACCCATCCAGCGCACTGCGCTCATCCTGGCCTTTGCCGCCAGCACCCTGGCCCTGTCGGCCTGCCAGAACCTGTCCTCGCCCACCGTGCGTTTCGACCGCCAGGTCAACTACGGCGACGCCAAGGCCGTGGAGCTGGTGACCAACGAGTTCGGCTCCACCGACCTGCAGATGATTGCCGAGAAGATGACCGGCGGCCTGCTCGAAACCGGCATCTTCCAGGGCCGCCCCACGGTGACCATTTCCACCGTCAAGAACAAGACCAGCGAGTACATCGACACCACCAACGTGATGAACTCCATCCAGACCGCGCTGGTCAAGTCCGGCAAGGTGCGCTTCGTGCGCTCCATCAACGAGATGCAGGCTGGCGTGGACGAGCTGCAGCGCCAGAACCAGAGCGGCCTGTACAAGCAGGGCACCACCGCCAAGGTCGGCCAGATGACGGCCGCCAAGTACAGCATGGAGGGCGAGCTGACCAGCATCGTCAAGCAGAACAACACGACCAAGGACGTGTACTACAAGTTCACGCTGAAGCTGTTTGATGTGCAGGAAGGCACGATCGAGTGGCAGGACGAGAAAGAGATTCGCAAGACCAGCAAGCGCTGATCTGCCTAAGGAGCACACCATGCAACGCAGAACCACCTTGCACACGGCCCTGGCCGTGATCGCGGCCACCACGCTGGCCTGGGGCGCGGGCGCGCAGGCGCAGCAGCCGGGCGCGGCCCCCAAGATCGCCGTGACCGACCTGGCCTACGCCCAGCGCGTGTCCGAATACTTCGTGGCCGGCACGTACCAGCGCAGCAGCCAGATGAGCGCGCAGGGCAGCCAGGGCGGCGGCTACAGCCACGGCATGTACGGCGGCGGGGGCTCGTACTCGGGCCAGCAGTCCATGCAGGCGTCCGAGCAGGCCAGCGGCACCTATGTGGCCGGGCGCTACAGCTACATCGAGCAGCGCGAGCTGGGCGGCTACACCAACGACATCAAGGGCGCCATCCTGCAGGGCACCTACTTCAAGCTGGTGCAGGGCAAGGGCTTTGATGCCGGCAAGCCCCAGCCCAGCAAGGCCGAGCAGGTGCTCAACCAGGTGCAGGGCGGCAAGATGGCCACGCCGCAGGTGCAGCCCCAGGTCAACGACGTGATCGCCCGCATCAAGAAGGGCGAGTTCAACGGCGCCGACTACGTGCTCTTCGGCGTGGTCTCCAGCATCGAGTTCACCGACGCGCTCTCGCCCCTGCAAGGCACCACCAGCGCCACGCGCCAATACGGCCTGCAGCTGCTGGCCGACTTCTCGCTCATCAACACCAAGACGTACGAGATCAAGGCCGCGTTCTCCGCCCAGGGCGAGGGCAACGACACCAAGATCCTGTCCAACCGCGGCGACATCGCCCCGCCCAACCGTGCCAAGGTGATGCGCGAAACCTCGCTGTCGCTGGCGCAGGACGTGTACCAGCAGCTCGCCATGCAGCTGGGCTACTCCGACCCGAACCTGGCCCGCGGCGTGCGCCCCGCGCCCGTGTACCCCCAGGGCGGCCAGCCCATGCCCATGCCCGTGCCCCAGCAGCCCGAGCAGGTCATCATCCTGAAGTAGCGGGCTGGCAGCGCGCCCCTGAAGGGGCTGGCGGGATTCCGGCAGCATTCGCCGGCCCTGCCGGCGCGCTGCGCCGCAGCCCTTGGCCTCAAGGCCGCGCAGTCGTGCCAGACTTCAGGGGTGCGTGATCTAAAAAAACTTCTTGCTGGTGCCGCAGCATCCCTGCGGCGTCCGGGCCGCGCGCTGCTGGCCCTGGTCGTGGCCCCGGCGGCCGTCCTGGCCCTGGGCGGGTGCGCCGCACCGCCGCCGTTCTACGCGGCCGCGGCCTCCGAATCGCTGGCGGATGTGTATGGCAAGGAAGCCTCTTCCGGGGCTTCCGCCGAGTCCTCTCCCGGTGTCTCCCCCGGGGGCTCTTCTACGCCCGCCCAGGCGCCTGCAGCGCCCGTCCCCAGCCCTTCCGACCCCGTCTTTGCCCTCCACCCGCTGCCTGGCGTGGGCGGCGCCACGCTGCAAGCCCTGGTGCGCGATGCGCGCACGGTGCCGCAGCGCTACCGGGTCATCGTCATCCCCGGTTCGGGTTGCGCCGGGATGGGCCGCATTGCCGACCGCTACTTCGCGGGCCTGCTGCATGCGCAGGTGCTGGTGCTGCACAAGCCGGGCGTGGACCCGCAGGCGCGCACCGCACCGGGCGACTGCGGCCGCGACTTCGTGCAGCAGGACCGCTTGTCCACCTGGCTTGCGCATGCGCGGGCGGCCCTGCAGGCCGATGCGCGGGAACGCGCGCAGGCGGGCGCTCCGGCGCTGCCGCAGCTGCTGGTGGGGATCTCCGAAGGCGCAGAGCTGCTGCCGGCGCTGGCGCCCGAGGTGCCGCAGCTGGCGGGCCTGGTGGTGCTGTCCTCCAGCGGGCTGGACCCCCAGGAGGCCGGGGCCCTGCAGGCGCAACGCCTGGAGGCGCAGGCCGACTGGCAGGCCCTGGGCGAGGCCCAGGCGGGCGGGCGGGCCGACAGCGCGGTGCTGCAGGGCCGCAGCCTGGGGTATTGGCGCGATCTGTGGAGCTGGCCCCTGACCTTGCCGCTGGTGCAAAGCCCCTGGCCGCTCCTGCAGGTGTGGGGCAGCGAGGACGCCCTGGTGCCAGCTGCCGCGTACGAGCGCTTTGCACGCCTCGCCGCCGTGCGGACGGTGCCGTACTGCGGCCGCCGCCTGGACGGTGCCGACCATGGCCTGCAGCGCCGCGCGGAAGGCATGGATGCCGTGCAGCTGGTGTGGTCCTGGGTCGAGCAATGGGCCCGCACCCCATCGGGCGGGCTGTGCGGGCCGCTGCTGCTGCAGCCCTGACGCCCGCGCGCCGGGCATCCCATCGCCCGATTCATTCCAACCCTGCGGGCAAGCGCCTTGCAGGGCGGTTTGCGGCGTTGCGGCGCAACCTGCGTGCGCCCAACCCGCCGGCCGCCAGGCCCAGCAGCGCCAGGCCGGGCACCGACAGCGCTGGCACCGGCGTGGCAGAGGGCGGTGCCGGCGGCGGGACTGCCGTGGCGGCGCAGGGGCCTGAGAAGGGCCGGGGAGCGCTCCATGCGCCCGGGGCCATGGCCACGCCGCCGCCGGCATCGCCAAAGCTCGCCTCGGCGTCCGTGTCCCAGCGGATGTAGAGGACGTAGTTGGCATCGTTGGCATACCAGCGCACAAAGCTGCCCAGCGAGATGCCCGTCGCGTTCGCTGCGCCCGGGGTGCTGCTGTTGGCGCGGGCGGCGAGCCGGGAAAACACGGACGCCAGCGCACCCGCCCCATCGGTGGTGATGGCGCCGTCCGCCATCGAGGGCGGCGCGATGGCCAGGTCGTGCGCGATGGCCACATCCCCGGTCGTGTTCATGCGCCACAGGGCGCACGTCAGGTGTGCGCCGGTCCAGGTCTGGTTCACGGCGGAGGCTCCGCCGTTGTCGAAGACCAGGGTCAGGCGGTAGGGCTCGCCGTCGTTGATCTGGGCAAACTCGGACTCGGAAACCGTGCCGGTATAGGTGATGGCATAAGGCTCGGCCAGGACGGGGGTGGATGCCGCGAGCAGCAGCGGCAGCAGCGTACGGCGCAAGGTGGTGGGGATCATGGGTCTGTGGGTAGTGTTGTGTGTTGGGGCGCTTTCCGATCGGCTGTCTGACGCCATTGCATGCAGAGCAAATTCAGGCCGGTGCAACCCGCCCCCCGGGCGCCGCAGCGCAGGCCGGACGACGCTCCGGGGGACATGGATGAGCCTACGGAGCGGGGCCGCGCGCATCCCCACCCTGGCGGGGTGGGGTGGCAGAAAATAAGATGTGCGAAGTTGGCGAGGCGTGCTGCGGCGCGCTTGCTTGCAAAAAAACGCACAACAACACCATGCCCATCCAGCGCCGAATCCAGCGGCAGGCGATGGCGCGCCTGCACCAGATGGCGTGCCTTGACGTCAACGGCCCGCAGCTCATTGCCGCGGTCTTCAAGGAGCTGCACCACCTTGTCGGTTTCGACCACGGGGGGTATTTCTATCCGGGCAGCGATGGGGATCTGGAGGTCTTCATGGAGGCCCCTCAGATGAGCGCCCTCATGCCGACGTATTTCGACAACCGGCTGCTGGAGAGCGAGCGCAAGGTGGTGAGCCGCAGCGCGCGGTTTTTCAGCGAGGCGGTGCGCAGCGAATACGGGCCGCAAATGCTGGACCGGCTCATCAAGGTGCCCTGGGCCGAGTTCCAGCGCAGCGATTTCTACAACGTGGTGGTGCGGCCCGGGGGCATCCGCGACTGTGTGAGCCTGGTGCTGCGCACGCCGCAGGGCGCGGGCGTGGGGGCCCTCAAGCTCTACCGGTCTGCATCGTCGCCCTGGTTTCGCCGCGAGGAGATTGCCGTCCTGGCACAGGTCGAGTCCTGCCTGGCGCGCGCCCTGCAGTACGGCGAGATGGACACGGAAGACAGCGTCGTGCAGGACAGCGCGCTGCTGGTCACCACGCCCATGGGGAAGCTGCTGTGGCTTTCTCCCCAGGCCGAGGCGTTGATGGCGCAGGCGTTCGGTCCGCGCTGGCGCAGCCGCACCGAGCTGCCGCCCGCGCTGCAGCTGCTGCTGCAGCGCCTGCACTGCGCGGGCACGCAGGGCCCGGTGTCCGCGCTGCCCCAGATGGAACTGCGCAATGCCAGCGGCTGGTTCTCGCTGCGCGCCACGGCGCTGGCGGCTGCGGCGGGCCAGGGCGCGGCCGTGGGCATCCACATCGTCCAGCGGGTGGCGCGCGCGGCCCGGCTGCTGCCGGCGCTGCAGGCGCTGGGGTTGCCCCAGCGGCAGCACGAACTGGCCTACTGGCTCGCGCGCGGGCTGCCCGAATCGCAGATCGCCGCACGCATGGGGGTCAGCGCCAATACGCTGGTCTACCACCGCCGGCAGCTGTACCTGCGCCTGGCGGTGAACAACCGCCAGGAGCTGCTGGCGCAGATTGCAGGCAGCGCCTAGAAATTTCTTCGCAGGGCTCTGTCGCGCCGCAGACCCTGGCGGCCGGGGGAGCGCGGCGGCCCGATCAGGCCCCGGGCTCTGCAGCCCCCGCAGCCTGCTGGCCGAAGAACCGCCCCGGCGGCATGCCCACCGTGCGGCGGACCATCGCGCTGAAGGCGCTCGGGCTGTAGCCCAGTTCGGCGGCAATGTGCCCCATGGGCATGCGCCCCGCAGCCAGGGCCACGGCCTTGGCCAGGATCACCTGCTGGCGCCACTGGGTGAAGGTGCCGCCCAGCTCCGCGCGAAACAGCCGCGCCACGGTGCGCGGGCTGGCGCCGGTGTCTTGCGCCCAGTCGGCCAGGGTTTCATGGCGGGTGGGGTCGGCCAGCACGGCTTCGCACAGGTGCAGCAGGCGCTTGTCCTGTGGCAGGTCCACGCCCAGCTTCACGGCGGCGGCGTGGGCCAGTTCGTCGCGGATGAGGGCGCTCAGGTGCTGCTCGCGCTGCCGCCCGGCCGCCGTGAGCGCCGGGCCGCCGTCGGGGGCCGTGGGCATTTCGCGCACCAGGGCGCGCAGCAGGTCGGACACCTCCAGCACCCGGCACTGCCGCCAGTGGGCCGGGGCCGCGGCGGCATCGGCGGCGCCCTCGCGCGCCGCGCCCAGGGCACCAGGGCCGCACCGGCCGCGCGGCTGGTGGAAATACAGCGTGCGCAGGTCCGCGTCTTCCACCATGGTCACGGCATGTTCCACGCCGGGCGGGATCCACAGCGCGCGCGAGGGCGGCACGATGTAGGTGCCGTGGCTCACCGTCAGGCGGATCACGCCGGTGGTCGAGATGGCCACCTGCGCCCAGGGGTGGCTGTGCGGCATCACCTGCGTGTCGGCGGCCAGCCAGCGCAGCTTGGCGCGCACGGGGCGCGCGCTGGTGGGCACGAACAGCTCGGGCGTGAGCGAGTCCACGTAGGCGACCCCCCGCCGCTCCCGGGGCACCACGGCGGCGGCGAAGTGCGGGGGCGGTGAGGCGGGTGTTGGCATGTTTGCGACAGAAGTTGTCCGTCTATCGTAAACCTGCCGCGGCCGGCCTGCCTAAGATCAAGTCCATGACCCAGCCTTCCGCCCCCCAAGCCTCCACGCCGGCGCCCCTGCGCCAGGATGCCCGCACGATCGGACTGATCGGCCTGGCCCATGGCAGCTCCCACTTCTTCCACATGCTGCTGCCGCCGCTGTTCCCGTGGCTGATCGGTGAATTCGGCTTCAGCTATTCCGAGCTGGGGCTCCTGGTTTCCGTGTTCTTCGTCATCTCGGGCGTGGGCCAGGCGCTGTCGGGCTTTCTGGTGGACCGGGTCGGCGCCCGGCCGGTGATGTTCTTTGCGCTGTCGAGTTTTGCGGCCGCCGGCCTCACGGCGGGCACGGCGCAGGGCTACACCGGCCTGCTGGTGGCCGCTGCGCTGGCGGGGCTGGGCAACGCGCCGTTCCACCCGGTGGACTTCACCATCCTGAACAAGCGGGTGTCGCCGCAGCGGCTGGGCCACGGCTTCTCGGTGCACGGCATCAGCGGCAACCTCGGCTGGGCCACGGCGCCCGTCTTCATGGCGGGCATTGCCACGGCCACCGGCTCGTGGCGCACGGCCTGCCTGTGCGGCGGCCTGCTGGCCCTCACGGTGCTGGCCATCATGGTCTGGAACCGCGACGCACTCGATGACCGCCAGGGCGCCTGGGCGCACCAGGCCAAGGGCGGCGCAGCGGCGGCCCAACCCGAGCACCCCATGGCCTTCCTCAAGCTGCCCTCGGTGTGGCTGTGCTTTTCGTTCTTCTTCTGGAGCACCTGCGCGCTCAGCGCCATCCAGAGCTTTGCCAGCCCGGCACTGCAGTCCATGTACGGCCTGCCGCTGAGCGTGACGGCCATGGTCGTCACCGGCTACATGCTGTGCGGCGCGGCGGGCATGCTGGTGGGCGGCTTCCTGGTGGGGCGCGTGCAGCGGCTCGAAAAGATCATCTCCGTGTGCCTGCTCGGCTCGGCCGCGCTGCTGGTGGTGGTGGCTTCCGGGCTGCTGCCCGGCATGGCGGCGCTGGTCGTGGCCTCGGTGGCCGGGCTGGGCACGGGCCTGGCCGGCCCTTCGCGCGACATGCTGATCAAGCGGGCCGCGCCCCCCGGCGCCACGGGCCGCGTGTATGGCACGGTGTACTCGGGCCTGGACCTGGGCTTTTGCCTGGCGGCGCCGGTGTTCGGCGCCATGCTGGACCACGGCATGACGGCGGGCATCTTCTACGGCTCGGCCCTGACCCTGGGCCTGAGCGTGGTGTCGGCGGCGCTCGTGGGCGTGGGGGTGGCGGCGCGGGCTGCGCGGCCCGCCATGGCCACGGCCTCCTGATGCCTCCGGGGGCCCTTGCTTGCGCGCAGGGCCCGGCTCCTGCCGTAGAGGGGGCTGTGCCGTGGGGGCCTGTCGCGGTGCAGGGACTGCTGTGCAAAAAAACGCCAGCGCACGCACAATGTTTTACGGATCCGTAAGAACGTTTCAGGAGCCTGCCCAAAAAGACACTTTGGCGAGGCTCTCAAAAATCGCTGAAGCACCTTCATGCCGCTGGCATGGAACCTGCGGCCGCCACCGGGGCGGTGGTGCCGCACTGGGCGCGTGCACCGGATTCGCACAACAACGTCATACCCACAGCACAGGAGAACCAGCCATGTCCCTCATCACCCGTCGCCGGGCCTTGCATGCCACGCTCAGTGCCCTTGCGGCCGCCACCCTTGTCGCCTGCGGCGGCGGCTCCGGCCTGGCACTGCAGCCGGAGCCTGGCGAGCAGTACGTGCCGCCCGAACCGCCCTCGGGCTACACGCCCAAGGCCATCGCGTACGCCAACAAGGACATGGTCTCGGCCGCCAACCCGCTGGCCGTGAAGGCGGGGGTGGACATCCTGGCCAAGGGGGGCTCCGCCGTGGATGCCGCCATTGCGGTGCAGATGGTGCTGAACCTGGTGGAGCCGCAGTCCTCGGGCATCGGCGGCGGCGCGTTCATGCTGCACTACGACAAGGGCGCCAGCAAGCTGCTGGCCTACGATGGCCGTGAAACCGCACCTGCCAAGGCCACGCCCGACCAGTTCATCGGTGCCGATGGCAAGCCGCTGGCCTTCCTCAACGCCGTGGATGGCGGCCTGTCCGTGGGCACCCCGGGCCTGCTGCGCATGCTGGAGGCCGCGCACAAGGCCCATGGCAAGCTGCCGTGGAAGGACCTGTTCGAGCCCGCCATCCAGCTCAGCGAAAACGGCTTCCCCATCTCGCAGCGCATGAGCGTGTCCATCGCCGGCTCGGCCGCGCGCATCAAGGCGCAGGGCGAGCCCGGCGCCAGCTACTTCCTTAACGCCGACGGCACGGCCAAGGCCACCGGCACGCTGCTCAAGAACCCCGAGCTGGCCGCCACCTTCCGCGCCATTGCCGCGGGAGGGGCCGACGCGTTTTACAAGGGAGCGATCGCGGCCGACATCGTGGCCAAGGTCACCCAGCACCCCACCAACCCGGGCCGCCTGTCGCTGGACGATCTGGCAGGCTACACGCACAAGGTGCGCGAGCCCGTATGCGGCGTGTACCGCGTGCAGTACCGGGTGTGCGGCATGCCGGCCCCCAGCTCGGGCGGCATCGCGGTGCTGCAGACGCTGGGCATCCTGCAGAACTTCGATGTGGCGGCCCTCAAGCCCAACACGCTCGACTCCGTGCACCTGGTCTCGGAAGCCTACCGCCTGGCCTATGCAGACCGGGCGCTGTACGTGGCCGATCCGGACTTCGTGAACGTGCCGCAGGACGGCCTCGTCAACCCGGCCTACCTGAACAGCCGCGCCAAGCTCATCCGCATGGACCAGACCCTCGGCTCGCCCGCGGCCGGCACGCCCCCGGGCGTGGCCGTGGCCCTGGGCAAGGACACCTCGCCCAGCCTGCCCTCCACCAGCCACATGTCCATCGTGGACCGCAATGGCAATGTCGTCTCCATGACCACCACCATCGAAAACGGCTTCGGCAGTCTGCAGATGGTGCGCGGCTTCCTGCTGAACAACCAGCTCACCGACTTCTCGTTCACCGCCACGGATGGTGCGGGCAAGCCTATCGCCAACAGCGTGCAGGCCGGCAAGCGCCCCCGCAGCTCCATGGCCCCCACGGTGATCTTCAACGCCGCCACGGGCGATGTGGAAGGCGTGATCGGCTCGCCCGGCGGCAGCGCCATCATCCAGTACACCGCCAAGTCCATCATCGGCCTGGCCGACTGGGGCCTGAACGTGCAGCAGGCCATCAACCTGCCCAACTTTGGCGCGCAGACCAACGCCACCACCTCGCTGGAAAAGGGCTCGGTGATCGACACGGCCGCCCTGCGCGACGGCCTCAAGGCACGGGGCCACACCGTGGCGCAGACGGACAGCTTCACCAGCGGCCTGCATGGCGTGGTGTTCAACGGCGTGCGCGCCAGCGGCCAGACCGGGCTGTTCGCCCGCAATCCCGCCGCAGGCACCTACGCCGGCGGCGCCGACCCGCGCCGTGAGGGGATTGCGGCAGGCAACAACTAGGGATCCTCTTCACGAATCATCGCGCCGTGTGCATCTGCGGACTCGGGCGGTCTGCGGCGTTGCAAAACCTCGCAATAGCGACGGCTATTGCTGCGTTTTGCGCCTTGCAGCCCCTCTCGATCCGCAGCGCACACTTTCCGCTCGATTCGTGCAGAGCATCCCTAGGGCCTCCTGCACGCGGTACGCACCGCGTGCAGCGCCGCGTTCGCCAGCGCGAAGGCCGCTGGCGCCAGCCCCGGCCCGGTTTCTCGGCTGGCGTCGCGGCCCCCATCCAGGAGGCATCTGTCCATGAACGCATCCATCCGTTCGCAGGCTGCAGGCGCCTGCCGTCCCTGCCTCCGCGCAGCGTTGCGCCCCGCGCGGGCTTTGGGCCTGCTGGTGGCTGCTGCGCTGGCGGCCTGTTCCACACCGCCTCCGCAGGCGGCGGCGCCTGCGGGGCAGGGCGTGGGGGTGCCTGATGCCCGTGCCGAGGCCGCCCCGCAAAGAACCGCCTGCCCGCCGGCCCTGGCGCCCATCGCGCGCTGCCTGTCGGGCCAGGACTCCGCGGGCGCCTACTACCTGATCGCCCTGCCGCAGCAATGGAACGGCCACCTGGTGCTGCACGCCCATGGCGGCCCGGCCTTGGGCGCGCCCAAGAGGGAGCGGTCGGTGGAAGACCTGGAGCGCTGGTCCGTCATGGTGCGCGCCGGGTATGCCTGGGCGGGCAGCACCTTCCGCCAGGGCGGCGTGGCGGTGCGCGCCGCGGCCGAGGACACCGAGCGGCTGCGGCAGATCTTCGTGCGCCACGTGGCCCAGCCGCAGCGCACCATCCTCCACGGCCAGTCCTGGGGCGCCAGCGTGGCGGCCAAGGGGGCCGAGATGTTCACCACCACCGCTGACGGCAAGCGCCCCTACGACGCCGTGCTGCTCACCAGCGGCGTGCTGGCGGGCGGCACGCGCTCGTACGACTTCCGCACCGACCTGCGGGTGGTCTACCAGTCCCTGTGCCACAACCACCCCCGGCCCGGCGAGGCGCAGTACCCGCTGAACATCGGCCTGCCTGCCGATGCGGCGATGACCCCGGCCGACCTGGCCGCACGCGTGAACGAATGCCTGGCGCTGAACAAGCCCGCGGCCGAGCGCACGCCCGGGCAGCAGCGCAAGGTCCAAACCATCGTGGACGTGATCCGCATCCCGGCCAGCTCCCTCCAGAGCCACCTGAACTGGGCCACCTTCCACTTCCGCGACGTGGTGCAGCACCGCACGGGCGGCGCCAGCCCGTTTGGCAACGTGGGCGCGCAGTACCAGGGCTCGCCCGACGACGCAGCGCTGAACGCCGCCGTGCTGCGCTACCGTGCCGACCCCGGTGCCGTGGCGCGCTTTGCCGAGGACACGGACCTCACGGGCCGCATCCTCGTGCCCGTTCTCACCGTCAAGGGCGTGGACGACCCCACGGCCTTTGTCGAGCTGGATGCGGCCTTCAGGCAGACCATGGAGCGCGGCGGCAGCGCGGCGCGCCTGGTGCAGACCTTCACCCGCCACGCCACGCACAGCTACCTGAGCGACCCGACCTACCCCACGCTGATGGCCGCGCTGCTGCGCTGGGTGGACATGGGCGAAAAGCCCACGCCCGAGGGCATGGCCCGCCAGTGCCCCGCGTTCGAGGCCACGTTCGGCAAGGGCTGCGCCTTTGTGCCCGCGTATGTGCCCGCGCCGCTGGAAAGCCGGGTTGCGGAGCGCGCGCGCCCGTAAGCGTCTGCAGCGCACCCCCAAAGCACAAAGGCCCCGCTCGAAAGCGGGGCCTTTGTGTTCTGATGCTACTGTTTTGATAGCTGCCAGCGCTTACTGGGTAAGCGCTGGAGCCTGATTTGGCTTGAGTCCGCCGGGCGGCCAGATTACTTCACCGTTTCCAGGGCGGCGTTCAGCGTCTTGCTGGGGCGCATCACGGCATCCAGCTTGGCCAGGTCGGGCAGGTAGTAGCCGCCGATGTCGGCCGCATGGCCTTGCACGGCGTTCAGCTCGTCGACGATCTTCTGCTCGTTCTCGGTCAGCTGCTTGGCCAGGGGCGCGAACTTGGCGGCCAGTTCGGCATCCTCGGTCTGCGCGGCCAGTTCCTGCGCCCAGTACAGGGCCAGGTAGAACTGGCTGCCGCGGTTGTCCAGCTGGCCCGTCTTGGGGCTGGGGTTCTTGTTGTTGTCCAGGAGCTTGCCCGTGGCGGCGTCCAGCGTCTTGGCCAGCAGCTTGGCGCGGGGGTTGTTGTTCTTCAGGCCCAGGTCTTCCAGCGACACGGCCAGGGCCAGGAACTCGCCCAGGCTGTCCCAGCGCAGGTGGTTTTCTTCCACCAGCTGCTGCACGTGCTTGGGCGCGGAGCCGCCGGCACCCGTCTCGTACATGCCGCCACCGGCCATCAGCGGCACGATGGACAGCATCTTGGCCGAGGTGCCCAGTTCCATGATGGGGAACAGGTCGGTCAGGTAGTCGCGCAGGATGTTGCCGGTGGCGCTGATGGTGTCCAGGCCGCGGATCACGCGCTCCAGCGTGTAGCGCATCGCACGCACCTGGCTCATGATCTGGATGTCCAGGCCGGTGGTGTTGTGCTCGTGCAGGTACATCTTGACCTTGGTGATGAGCTGCGCTTCGTGCGGACGGTACGAGTCGAGCCAGAACACCACGGGCATGCCGGAGTTGCGGGCGCGGTTCACGGCCAGCTTCACCCAGTCGCGGATGGCGGCGTCCTTGACCTGGCACATGCGCCAGATGTCGCCGGCTTCCACGTTTTGCGACAGCAGCACCTCGCCGGTGGCCAGGTCGGTGATGTTGGCCACGCCGTCTTCGGGGATCTCGAAGGTCTTGTCGTGCGAGCCGTACTCTTCGGCCTGCTGGGCCATCAGGCCCACGTTGGGCACGGTGCCCATGGTCTTGGGGTCGAACGCGCCGTGCCACTTGCAGAAGTTGATGATCTCCTGGTAGATGCGGGCGAAGGTCGACTCGGGCATCACGGCCTTCACGTCCTTCAGGCGGCCGTTGGCGTCCCACATCTTGCCGCCGTTGCGGATCATGGCGGGCATGGAGGCGTCCACGATGATGTCGTTGGGCGAGTGGAAGTTGGTGATGCCCTTGGCAGAGTCCACCATGGCCAGCTCGGGGCGGTTCTCGTGGCAGGCGTGCAGGTCGCGCTTGATCTCGTCGCGCTGGCTTTGCGGCAGGGCCTCGATCTTGTTGTACAGATCGACCATGCCATTGTTCACGTTCACGCCCAGCTCTTCGAAGGTCTTGGCGTGTTTCTCGAACGCTTCCTTGTAGAAGATCTTCACGCAGTGGCCGAACACGATGGGGTGCGACACCTTCATCATCGTTGCCTTCACGTGCAGCGAGAACATCACGCCGGTCTTGCGCGCGTCTTCGATTTCCTTCTCGTAGAAGGCCAGCAGGGCCTTCTTGCTCATGAACATGCTGTCGATCACTTCGCGGTCGAGCAGGCTGACCTTGGGCTTCAGGATGATGGTCTTGCCGCTCTTGGTGATCAGCTCCATCTTCACGTCGCGGGCGCGGTCCAGCGTCATGGACTTTTCGCCGTGGTAGAAGTCGCCGGCGTGCATGTGCGACACGTGCGAGCGCGAGGCCTGGCTCCACTCGGCCATGCTGTGCGGGTTCTTGCGCGCGTATTCCTTAACGGCCTTGGGCGCGCGGCGGTCGGAGTTGCCTTCGCGCAGCACGGGGTTCACGGCCGAGCCGATGCACTTGCCGTAGCGGGCCTTGATTTCCTTTTCCTTGTCGTCCTTGGGCTGGTCGGGGTAGTCCGGCAGCGCGTAGCCCTTGGCCTGCAGCTCGGCGATGGCGGCCTTGAGCTGGGAGACGGAGGCGGAGATGTTGGGCAGCTTGATGATGTTGGCGTCGGGCTGCAGCGTCTTCTTGCCCAGGTCGGCCAGGTTGTTGGGAACGCGCTGTTCCTCGGTCAGGTAGTCGGGGAACTCGCCCAGCACGCGGGCGGCCACCGAGATGTCGCTCTCCAGCACGCTGATGCCCGCCGGCGCCGCGAACGTGCGGACGATGGGCAGGAAGGAGGCCGTGGCGAGGCGGGGGGCCTCGTCGGTCAGGGTGTAGATGATGGATGGTTGCTGGGTCGTCATGGCTTGTCTCTCGAAACGGAGTAAGTAGATGCCCCGCCGGCGGCGCGCGCAACGGGTCAAATGCGGATGCTCGGTGATTCTCCTTGCTCAGGCCTGTCGGGCCCCCTCATTTTTGCAATCGAATCTCATAATGCAAAATTTTCATGGGCGGGACGCACTTTTTTTCACTAAAACGGTGGTAGCAGGCCGGCATGCCGGCGCCGTTCAGGCGGCGGGCGGCACACGGACCACCTGGCCCGGCGCGGCCGCGAACGGCCGCCAGTGGCGGGGCAGCGCCACCGGCGACGCCCCGGTGAACGCCCCGAACGCCGGCAGCACCAGCTGCCCGTCGCCCCAGCCAAAGCAGGGCGCGCTGAGCGTGTCGTGCGCCCGCCCGCGCAGGCGCACCACGGGATGCCAGTGCCCGGCCAGCACGGTGTGGCCCGCCACGGCCTGGGGGTGGTGGCAGGCCAGCACGGGCGCGCCCGGCACGGGCGGCCAGGGCTCGTCCACCCGTGCCATGGCGAGCTGCGCCGGCGGATCGCCCGCGTGCCGGTCGTGGTTGCCGCGCACCAGCGTCATCTGCACGGCGGCGTGGCGGGCGCGCCAGGGCCGCAGCTGTTTCCACAGCCCTTCTTCCGCGCCGCTGCGTGCGTGCAGGAAGTCGCCCAGAAACACCAGGCGCCGCGCGCCCGTGGCAGCCAGCACGGCATCCAGCCGCGCCAGGTTGCCGGCCGTGGTGCCATGCGGCACGGGCTGGCCCGCGCGGCGAAACGCCGCCGCCTTGCCGAAGTGCACGTCGGCCACGAACACGCTGCCGGCCGCAGGCCACCACACGGCACGTTCGGGCAGCAGCCACAGCAGGGTGCCGCAGGGCAGGGTGAGCGGGCAGGCGCCCGCAGGCGGGGTCTGCGGGGGCGTTGCGGCGATGAAGTGATCGGGTGCGTTCACCAGCGGCATTGTGGTGCGCGCTGGCGCTGGCGGCTTCAAAACCCGTGCCGGCCGCGGGGGTGCCGCACAGGGCTGCGCGGGCCCGCATCGCGCCGGGCACGCCGCTGTGCGGAGGGCTTGTCGGGCTCGTCCCAGGTCAGGTCTGCAGCGTGGACCGTCGTGGGGACCAGGTGCGTGCCGGTGGTTTCGTCGGCCGCCTGCTCCAGCGCCTGCACCATGCGGGCCAGCCGGTCGGCCAGGGTCTCGGTGCTCAGGCGCTCGCGAAAGCGCTCCACCATCAGCGGCAGGGCAAACGGGGTGGGGCGCTCGATGGCGTGCACGCTCAGCGCCTTCGCCTGCATGCTGCGCAGGGTGCGGGCCAGGCGCTCCATGTCCAGCTCCTGCGCCAGCAGCTCGGCGCGGGCCTGGGCCAGCAGCAGGTTGCCGGGGTCGTACTGCGCGAACACGTCGTAGTACAGCGAGGATGACGCCTGCAGCTGCCGGCTGCTGCGCTGCTCGCCCGGGTGGCTCTGGAAGATCAGGCCCGCGATGCGCGCGATCTCGCGAAAGCGCCGGCGTGCCATCTCGGTGGCGTTCAGGCTGGCCAGCACCTCGTCCTCCAGCCCTTGCCCCACGGCGGTGGGGGTGCCCTCGCCGATCAGGCGCGGCAGCAGCGCGGCCCAGTCGATGGGCTTGGCCGACAGCAGCTCCAGCCCGTAGTCGTTGACGGCAATGGAGAACGTGTTGGCCACCTGCTGCGATGCACGCCAGGCCAGCAGCCCGGCCAGCCCCAGGTGCACCAGGCGGCCCGCCAGGGGGTACAGGTACAGGTGCCAGCCCTCGCGCGTGTGCAGCGTCTCGGCCACCAGGCGGCCGGGCGTGGGCAGGGCCGACCAGGCATGCTGCAGCTCCAGCAGCGGGCGGGCGCAGCGCATCTCGGGCGTGGCATACACGCCGCGCTCGGCCTGCTCCAGAACCTCCAGCATGGCGTCGGCCAGCGTGTTGGACAGCGGCATGCGCCCGCCATTCCAGCGCGGCAGCGCGGCGCTGCCCTTGGGGGCCACGCGCACATAGGCCGTCATCTGCTGGGTGCGCACCAGCTCCAGCAGGCGGCCCGCGAACATGAACACGTCGCCGGGCCTGAGGCGCGCGATGAAGCTCTCTTCCACCGAGCCCAGCCGCCCGCCGCTCACGAACTGCACCTGCATGCTCGCATCGCTCACGATGGTGCCGATGTTGCTGCGGTGGCGGCGCGCCAGCCGCGCATCGGGCACGCGCCACATGCCGTCCTCGTCGGGCACCACGCGGTGAAAATCCGGGTAAGTCGCCAGCGACGCGCCGCCCTGGCGCACGAACTGCAGCGCCCACTGCCAGTCGTTGTCGGCCAGTTGCGCATAGGCGGGTGCGCGGCGCACTTCGGCCAGCAGCGTGCCGGGCACAAAGCCGCCGCCCAGCGCGATCGTCACCAAGTGCTGCACCAGCACGTCGAGCGGCGCGCGGGGCGAATGCCGGTCCTCGATGCGGCCCTGCGCCAGCGCACGCCGCGCGGCGGCGGCCTCCACCAGCTCCAGGCTGTGCGTGGGCACCAGCGTGATGCTCGATGTGCGCCCCGGTGCATGGCCCGAGCGGCCCGCGCGCTGCACCAGCCGCGCCACCCCCTTGGCCGAGCCGATCTGCAGCACCTGCTCCACCGGCAGAAAGTCCACGCCCAGGTCCAGGCTGGACGTGCAGACCACCGCCTTCAGCGTGCCCGTCTTGAGCCCGCCTTCCACCCAGGTGCGCACCTCCTGGCTCAGCGATCCGTGGTGCAGCGCCAGCATGCCCGCCCAGTCGGGCCGCGATTCCAGCAGCGCCTGGTACCAGCGCTCGGCCTGCGAGCGGGTGTTGGTGAACACCAGCGTGGACGCACACGCCTCGATGGCCTGCACCACCTGCGGCAGCAGGCTCAGGCCCATGTGGCCCGCCCATGCAAAGCGGTCGGCCCGCGCGGGCAGCATCACCTGCACGTCCAGCCGCTTGTCGATGCGCCCCTGCACCAGCACCGCCGGAGGTGCTGGTGCGGCGCCGGGCGCTGGGTGGGGCAGCAGCGTCTGAAGCGCTTCGGCCAGGTTGCCCAGCGTGGCCGACATGCCCCACACCTGCAGCTGCGGGTTCCAGCCCGACAGGCGCGCCAACGCCAGCTGCACCTGCACGCCGCGCTTGTTGCCCACCAGCTCATGCCACTCGTCCACCACCACCAGACGCACAGAGCCCAGCCGCTCGTGCGCGTCGGCCCGCGCCAGCAGCAGCGACACGCTCTCGGGCGTGGTCACCAGCACCGTGGGCAGCCGGCGGTCCTGCGCGGCGCGCTCGCCGCTGGCGGTGTCGCCGGTGCGCAGGCCGCTGGTCCACGTGGGCGCCAGGCCGGGCAGGGGGGCCTGCAGCGCGCGCAGCGTGTCGGCCGCCAGGGCGCGCATGGGGGTGATCCACAGCACGGTGAGGGGCGGGGCGGCGGCGCGGTGGGCGCGCAGTGCGGTGGCTTCGACAAGCTCAGCCCGGACGGGCGGGGATGGAGCTTGCTGCACCCCGGCTTCGACAGGCTCAGCCCGAACGGGTGGGGTGTGTGCCAGGTGCTGCAATGCGCCCAGCCACACAGCATAGGTCTTGCCCGCGCCCGTGGTGGCGTGCAGCAGGCCCGAGCGGCCTTCGCCCAGGGCCTGCCATACCTCGCGCTGGAAGCCGAAGGGCTGCCAGCCGCGCGCGGCCATCCAGGCGTCGGCGGCGCCGGGGGCCTTGGCGGGCGCGGGCCTGCGGGGACGCCGCGCCGTGCTCATGGGCGGGCGTCCGGCAGCAGGGCGGCCAGGGTCTGCAGCGTGTCGGCCTCGGCCACGGGCTTGTCCTGCCGCCAGCGCAGCATGCGCGGGAAGCGCACCGCAATGCCGCTCTTGTGGCGCGGGCTCTTCGCAATGCCCTCGAAGCCCAGCTCGAAGACCTGCGTGGCCTCCACGCTGCGCACGGGGCCAAAGGTCTCGCGCGTGGTCTTGCGCACGATGGCGTCCACCTGGGCGATCTCCGCATCGGTGAGGCCCGAGTACGCCTTGGCAAAGGGCACGAGCTGCCGCTCTTGGTCCTCCGGCGGGCCGCTCCACACCGCAAAGGTGTAGTCGGTGTACAGGCTCGCGCGCCGGCCGTGGCCGCGCTGGGCGTAGAGGAGCACGGCGTCCACGCTCATGGGGTCGATCTTCCACTTCCACCACACGCCCACGTCCTTGGTGCGGCCCACGCCGTAGCGCGCATCGCGGTGCTTGAGCATGAAGCCCTCGGTGCCCAGGCCGCGCGCGGCCTCGCGCTGGCGGGCCAGGTCCGGCCAGTCCGCGCCGTGCAGCAGGGGGCTCAGGCGCAGGGTGTTGGGAGATGGCGCAGTGGTGGAGGCAAGCTCCGATGTTGGGGAAGGCGCCAGTTTGAACTCATCCAGCCGTTCGGACTGAGCTTGTCGAAGTCCTGCGCCGCGCTTCGACAGGCTCAGCGTGAACGGTGCGGGGGGCTCCACGAGGCCCTCCAGCAGCGCACGCCGCGCGTGCTGCGGAGTCTGGCGCAGGTCCTGCCCCGCATGCTCCAGCAGGTCGTAGCAGACCAGCACCACGGGCAGTTCGCGCAGCAGCTTGGGGCCCAGGGTCTTGCGGCCCAGGCGCTTTTGCAGGTCGGCAAAGGGGCGGGGCCGGGGCTCCTCCGGCAGCCACACCAGGATCTCGCCGTCCACCACGGTGCCGCCGGGCCACTGGGCCAGCGCGGCCTCGGCCAGCTCGGGAAAGCGGTCGGTCACCAGCTCTTCGCCGCGCGACCACAGCCACACGGCGCCGGCCCGGCGCACGATCTGCGCGCGGATGCCATCCCACTTCCACTCCACCTGCCAGTCCTGCACCGCGCCCAGCAAAGCGGGCATGTCGGCCACGGGCTGGTTGAAGGGGTGGGCCAGGAAAAACGGGTAGGGGTGCCCTGCCGCGCTGTCGTCCGGCGCGTTGTCCTCCGCGCCCTCGGCAGGCGCCACCAGCCCTGTGTAGTCGGCGGCCCGGGGCTGCCGCCCGATCTGCGTGTAGCCCATCAGCCGGTGCGCGATGCGCTTGGCGTCCACTCCGCTCACGGCGGCCAGCGCCTGCGTGACCTGCAGGCGCGACACGCCCACGCGGAAGTTGCCGGTGATGAGCTTGAAGTACACAAAGCGCTGTTCCGCCGCCAGCATGCCCCACTGCGCGCGCAGCCGGGCGTCGGCCTCCTCGGGCGGCAGGGCGCGCAGCGGCAGCAGCTGCGCCATCCATTCGGCCAGCGGCAGGTCCACCGCCTGCGCGGGCGGGGGCAGCAGCAGGGCCAGGGTTTCGGCCAGGTCGCCCACGGCCTCGTAGCTTTCGTCAAACAGCCATTCGGGCAGGCCGGCAGCCTGCTGCGCCAGGGCCTTGAGGCGCTTGGTAGGCACCATCTGGCGCGGCTTGCCGCCCGCGAGGAAGTACACGGCCCAGGCCGCGTCGCCCGCGGGCGCCACGCGCAGGTAGGCCACCAGCGCTGCCTGCTTGGCCGACTGCGCGGTGGTGGCGTCGAGCGCCTGGAAGAGGGCGGCGAACTGCTTCATGGCGCGGCCTCTCCGGGCGCGGGCGCGTCGGCTTGCGCAGTGGCCGGTTCGGGCGCTGCAGCGGCGTCGTCCTCGTTGTCGTCGTCCGCGCCGTATTCGGTGGCAAACACCTGGGCGTCCAGCCCCTGTTCGCACAGCCAGCGCACCATCACCGCCGTGCTGCCGTGCGTGACGATCACGCGTTCGGCCCCGGTGGCGCCAATGGCCTGCAGCAGGCCGGGCCAGTCGGCGTGGTCGCTCATCACAAAGCCCCGGTCCACGCCCCGGCGGCGGCGGGCGCCGCGCACCAGCATCCAGCCGCTGGCAAAGGCATCGGAATGCTCACCAAAGCGCTTGAGCCACGGCGTGCCCGCGGCCGAGGGCGGGGCGATCACGAGGGCGCGGCGCAGCAGGTCTTTGGTCACGCCAGGGTCCGTCACGCGCAGCGTGGGCGGCAGGGCCACGCCGGCCGCGCGGTACACGGCATTCAGCGGCTCCACCGCGCCATGCACCACGATGGGCCCGGTGCCGGCGTCTACCCCGTGCAGCAGGCGCTGGGCCTTGCCAAACGCATAGGCAAACAGCACGCTGGCCCGGCCCGCCGCCGCGTTGGCGGCCCACCAGGCATTGATGTCGGCCAACAGCGCGGGCTGCGCCGGCCAGCGGTAGATGGGCAGGCCAAAGGTGGATTCGGTGATGAAGGTGTGGCAGCGCACCGGCTCGAACGGCGGGCAGGTGCCGTCGCGCTCCAGCTTGTAGTCGCCCGAGGCCACCCACACCTGGCCGCCGTGTTCGATGCGCACCTGGGCCGAGCCCAGCACATGCCCGGCCGGGTGCAGCGACAGCGTCACGCCCTGGTGGCCGATGGCTTGGCCGTAGGCCAGCGTCTGCAGCGCGATGCCGGCGCCCAGCCGGTTGCGCAGCGTGCCCGCGCTGCCCTCGTGTGCCAGGTAGTGGGCCGAGCCCCTGCGCGCGTGGTCGGAATGCGCATGCGTGATCACGGCCCGCTCCACCGGCCGCCAGGGGTCGATGTAGAAGTCCCCGGGCGGGCAGTACAGGCCTTCGGGGCGGTGGACGATCAGGTCGCTGGGCATGGCGTGAACGGGCACGGCTGTGCGTGCGGATTATGAATAAAAAACGGCTCCAGCGCTTTGCTGGTAAGCGCTGGCTGCTATCAATACAAGAGCAAACATCGGAAGCCCCGGTTGTGTTGTGGCCGAAACCCTTGCCATCATGGCGGCCCGTGAAACCGGGCTCTGCAGTCCAACGCCGCGTTGGGTGGTGCGCAGCAGGCCCACTCCGCCGGAGCCTGTGCCCATGAAAAAGCCCTCACTCCCGTCCCTGCGGCGCAGCGCCGCGCGGCCGCTGCTGCGCCCCGTGCTCGGCGCGGTGGCTGCAGGGCTGGTGGCCGCGTTGCCCTGGGAAGGGTGGGCACAGCAGGGCGCGGGTGCGGCCGCTGTAGCGCGCACCAACGCCTTCAGCGATCCCCTTGTGCAGGTCACCAACGCGCTGCCTGCATGCCCCGTGCCCGAGGGGCCGCTGTACACCGCATCCGAGGTGCGCGAGCTGGCCCACGTGCGCGCGCAGCACGGCGGCAGCTGCTACCGCGTGGGGCGCTGCCGGCTGCCCAACTCGTACCTTTACGACGCCGAGATCATCCCGCGCGTGCAGCTGTACCTGCGCGAGGACGGGCGGTTTGGCGACACCAGCGTGTGGGTGCTGGGCGAACGCCGGCTGGTCACGCTGATGGGCTGCGTGCAGTCGCAGGAGCAGGCCGAGGCGATGGAGAAGGCCGTGGGGCTGGTCGACGACGTGATGGGCGTGGTCAACCTGCTGCAGGTGGGCACGGCGCGCGCAGGGGCGCGGTACCGGCTCGCGGTGCCTTAGCGCCCCGGCTGCAGCATGATGATCGCCATGCCGGCGAGCGCTACCAGCACGCCCGCCACATCCCATGCGGTGGGCCGAATGCCATCCACCACCCACAGCCACGCCAGCGCTACGCCGATGTAAACCCCGCCATAGGCCGCGTAGACGCGACCCGCGCCGGCCGTGTCGTGCAGGGTGAGCAGCCACGCAAACAGCGCCAGGCTCAGCGCTGCGGGCAGCAGCAGCCACAGGGGCTTGCCATGCCGCAGATACAGCCAGGGCAGGTAGCAGCCCACGATTTCGGCCAGTGCGGTCGCAATGAACAGCAGCAAGGTCTTCATGCTGCGCGCGTGCCTTGCGGCGTGGATGCGGCGGCCGGGGCAGTGCCAGCCAGCCATTCGCGCAGCGCCAGTTCGCCACGGGGTGTGAACTGGACCACGCGCGAGTCCCCGGCGCGGTGCGCCCAACCACCGTCGAATAGCCGCTGCAGCAACGCCGCGCCCAGTGCACCGCCCAGGTGGTGGCGCCGCTCGCTCCAGTCCAGGCAGGGGCGGCACAGCGCGCGCCGCTGTTGGGCGAGGGCGTTGGTGTCGATCCCCACCTGTTCAAACCACTGCGCGCCCGCATCGGTGACTGCCGCGCCCTGGGGCGTGGCCTGCAGCAGCCCTTGCCGCACCAGCGCCTCGTAGAACTGCACGCCCACCTCGCCGGCCAGGTGGTCGTAGCACATGCGCGCGCGGCGCAGGGCCGGCTCGCGCGGGCTGGCGCGCAGGCGCACCGCCCCGGCGCGGAAAGCCACGTTCATCAGCGATTCCAGCAGGGCCGCCACATCGCGGTCGGCCAGGCGGAAATAGCGGTGCCGGCCCTGGCTTTCCACCGCCACCAGCCCCGCGTCGACCAGCTTGGCCAGGTGGGCGCTGATGGTCTGCTTGGTCACGCCGGCCACATCGGCCAGCTCGGTGGCGGTGAGGGCGCGGTCGGCCATCAGCGCGGTGAGGACTTCGGCGCGCGCGCTGTCGCCGATGAGCGCGGCAATGCGCGCGATGTGGGGGCCGTCTTTCATGGTTCGATCTTGGGCGAACCATCGGCGCCCGTCAACGGCCTATCGTGAAGCCCCTGCCAACCCACGACTTTGAAACACCATGATCACCTGCTTCATCCGCTATGAAATCGACCCCTTCCAGCGCGACCTCTTCGCCGAGTACGCGCGCCGCTGGGGCCAGATCATTCCCCGCTGCGGCGGCCACCTGCTGGGCTACTTCCTGCCGCACGAAGGCAGCAACTACGAGGCCTGGGGGCTCATCGCCTTTGATTCGCTGGCGGCGTACGAGGCCTACCGCGCCCGCCTGCGGGCCGACCCCGAGGGCCGCGCCAACTTTGCCCTGGCGCAGGACAAGCGCTTCATCCTGCGCGAGGAGCGCAGCTTCACGCAGGGCGTGGAAGGCACGCTGGGCCTGCCAGCGCACCCGCAGGGGGCCGCCGCATGATGGCCGTGATCTTCGAGGTGACGCCAGCGCCCGGTCAAACGGACGCGTACCTGGGCGCGGCCGCCGCATTGCGCCCGCTGCTGGAGCAGGTGGACGGCTTCCTTTCCATCGAACGCTTTGAGAGCCTGAGCCAGCCCGGCAAGCTGCTGTCCCTCTCGTTCTGGCGCGACGAAGAAGCCGTGGCGCACTGGCGGCAGCTGGAGGCCCACCGCAGCACCCAGCAGGCCGGGCGCGGTGGCATCTTTGCCGACTACCGCCTGCGCGTCGCGGCCGTGGTGCGCGACTACGGCCTGCACGACCGGGCCCAAGCGCCCGCGGATTCGCGCGCGGTGCACGGATAGGGATGCGCCGCAGGCCGCGCCGCCGCGTGCGCTGCAGCTAGCGCGGCACCTTCAGCGCCACCACCTCCATGCACACGCGGTAGCGCTGGCTGATGCCGTAGCGCACTGGCTCAAAGCCGCATTCGGCCAGCAGCGCATACAGCCGCTCGCGGTCGAAGTTATGGTAGTGCTCGATCTCGCCCCAGTACGGGTTGGCGCCGGCGGCGTCCAGCGCCTTCCACACGGGCGAGCCCCTGTTGGGCATGGAAATCAGCAGCACGCCCCCGGGCTGCAGCAGCCGGTGGGCCGCGCCCAGGCCGATCTTGGGGAACGGCATGTGCTCCAGCACATCCGCCATGCTGACCACGCTGGCGGGGCGGGGCAGTTCCAGCTGCGCCACGTCCTGGCAGTGCGCGCTGACGCCCCATTTGCGCAGCTCGTCCACCGTCTGCTGGCGCAGGTCCAGCCCCAGCGGCTCAAACCCGTATTCCTGCGCCGTGAACAGCAGCGACGCGTTGCCGAACCCCACGTCCAGCCAGGTGCCGTGGCTCTGGTAGGGCAGCACCTTCTCGATCATCTGCGCCGACACATAGCGCTGGCGCTCCAGGTCGTGGCCCACCACCTGCGATTCGTTGGTGCCGCGAAACACCACCTTCAGCGCGGCGTCGGTGTAGTAGCCGCTGCGAAACACATGGCCGCAGGCCGCGCAGCGGCTCCAGTGCATCGTGCGCGACAGCTCGGGGCTGTAGCGGGGGTGGTGCGAGCAGTCCGCGCTGCACAGCGGCGCCATGGCCTTGCTGTCGCACAGGGGGCAGGCCTGGTAGTCGATCAACTCGCCTTGCAAGTGCGGCGCGGGCACGGGCGCCGGCGCGGGTGTACGGGCCAGCTGCGTGGTGCTGGTGGTAAAGGAGTACTTGATCATCGGTTCATCCTCGAAAACGCCTGCCGCACATCCATCACCGCGCCGCTCACACGGCAAGCCAGCCGCGAAATCCCCGGGCCGCGTAGTACGACGATGCCCCGTTGTGGTACACGAACACCCTGCCGTAGCGGCGGTCGCCAAACAGCGCACCGCCCAGCGCGCGGACTTCGCCCGGCGTCTGCACCCAGCTCGACGTCTTGGTATCGAATTCGCCCAGGGCCTGCAGGGCGCGGTAGCGCGCCTCCGTCAGCAGCTCGATGCCCATGTCCGCCGCCGTCGCCGCGGCGCTGCCCTGCGGCTTGTGCTCCTTGCGCTCGTCCAGCGCCTGCGGGTCATAGCACAGGCTTCGGCGGCCACCGGGGCTCTCGCGGGAGCAATCGCAAAAGTGGATCTCCGCCGTGCCTTCGCTGCGGCCCACCACATCGGGTTCGCCCCCGGTGGCTTCCATGGCCTGCAGCGACCGCAGCGCCCCCGGCTTGCCCTCCAGCCGCGCCAGCACCTCCGCCCAGGCAATGCCCGCGTGGCGGTGCATGTGCGCTTCGAATCGTGCCTTCAGCACGGCCAGCAGTTCGTGGCGTTCTGGTGCCTTCATGGAGTGCCTCCTGAGCGGACGGCGTTGCAGGATACCCGCATTCGCGGGGCGGCTTGGACGCAGCGCTGGACCCGGGGGCCCAAAAAGGCAGTGCCCAGCCAGGCTGCGCGCATGGCGTGAAGCAACGCTCGAACTGTCAGAAGCGCGCGTGGCTTGCCGGGCAGCGTGCGATGCGATGGCCTGTGCGGAGATGCTGCGCTGTGGCAATGGCATCGCTACAGCGCATGGGGTCCCCGCAGTCTCACAGCGCAAAAATCTTGCCGGGATTCAGGATGTTCTTCGGGTCCAGGGCGCGCTTGATGGCGCGCATCATGTCCACCGCGCCGGTGCCGGTTTCGTCCAGCAGGAAGCCCATCTTGTGCACGCCCACGCCGTGTTCGCCGGTGCAGGTGCCGCCCATGCTGAGGGCGCGGGCGACCAGGGTGTGGTTCATGGCTTCGGCCTGGGTGCGTTCTTCGGCGCTGTTGGGGTCGATGAGGTAGCCGAAGTGGAAGTTGCCGTCGCCCACGTGGCCGACGAGGAAGTAGGGGATGCCGCTGGCTTCCACCTCATCCACCGATTCGAGCAGGCAGTCGGCCAGGCGGCTGATGGGCACGCAGGTGTCGGTGCTGATGGCGCGGCAGCCGGGGCGGCTTTGCACGGCGGCAAAGTAGGCGTTGTGCCGCGCGGTCCACAGGCGCGTGCGCTCCTCGGGGGTGCTGGCCCATTCAAAGGCCTGGCCGCCGAACTCGCTGGCTATTGTCTGCACCATCTCGGCCTGCTCTTTCACGCTGGCCGGCGAGCCGTGGAACTCCATCAGCAGCATGGGCTCCTCGCGCAGGGTCAGCTTGCTGTGCGCGTTCACCATGCGCACGGTGTGGTGGTCGATGAGCTCCACGCGCGCGATGGGCACGCCGATCTGGATGGTCTGGATCACGGTGCGCACGGCCGCCTCGATGCTCGGGAAGGAGCAGATGGCGGCGCTCACCGCCTCGGGCAGCGGGTACAGGCGCACGGTGATCTCGGTCATGATGCCCAGCGTGCCCTCGCTGCCCACCAGCAGGCGCGTGAGGTCGTAGCCCGCGCTGCTTTTCTTGGCGCGGGTGCCGGTGCGGATGACCTCGCCGCTGGCCGTCACCACCTCCAGCGCCAGCACGTTCTCGCGCATGGTGCCGTAGCGCACGGCGTTGGTGCCGCTGGCGCGCGTGGCGGCCATGCCGCCAATGCTGGCGTCGGCGCCGGGGTCGATGGGGAAGAACAGGCCGGTGTCCTTGATGGCGTCATTGAGCTGCTTGCGCGTGATGCCGGGCTGCACCGTCACCGTCAGGTCCTCGGCGTTCACGCTCAGCACCTGGTTCATGCGGCTCACGTCGATGCTGATGCCGCCCTGCACGGCCAGCAGGTGGCCTTCCAGCGACGAGCCCGCGCCGTAGGGGATCACGGGCACTTCGTAGTCACTGGCCAGCTTCACCGCGTCGGCCACGTCCTGCGTGCTCTCGGCAAACACCACGGCGCTGGGCGGCGGGGCCTGCAGCGAGCCTTCGTCGCGCCCGTGCTGCTCGCGCACGGCCTGGGCCAGCGAGCACTGCGCGCCGAAGCGGGCCTGCAGCGCATCGATCAGGGCCTGGGGCACGTCGCGCAGCTCGATGGCAGGCAGCAGGTGGGCGGCAGCGGTGGGGGCGTTCATGGTGTGTGTCTCCGGTGGGGCGGTCAATGAGAAGCATTCTAGGTTCAGCCCGGCGCAGGCGCCGTGCGCGCCCGGCCTTGGGCCCGGCGGGAGATGCGGGTATTCACGGGCTTGTCGGCGCCGGGGCGCGTAAATACATTACGTTTGTAATGCATATTGTGAAAGCGCCATGAGCCTCCGTGTTTCTCCCCAGGCCGGGGTGCGCCGCACCCATGCCGAGCGCAGCGCTGCCACGCGCCAGCACCTCATTGCCACCGCCATCGACGTGATCCAGCACCGCAGCCTGGAGGAGATGTCCATCCACGAGCTGGCCAAGTCGGCCGGCATGACCTCGGGCGCGGTGCAGCACCACTTCGAATCGAAGGCGGTGCTGATGATGCATGTGCTCAGCGAGCTGATCGAGTCCACCGTGCGCTCGGGCGAGCTGTGGCCCAGCAGCGCGCTGCCGCCGCGCGAGCGGGCTGCCCGGTTTGTGCAGGCGGTGTGGAGCCTGGTGTACGCGCAGCCGCGCTTCATCGTGGCGTGGAACATCTACCTGGGCTGCCGCAACCAGCCCGAGGTGCTGGGCCACATTGCCGAGCTGCGCCAGAGCGTGCAGGTCCGCATGCAGGAGGGCTTCTTCAACGCCTTCCCCGAGCTGGCGGCCGCGCCCGACCGCGACGGCCTGCTGGGCCTGGTGCTGTCGTCGCTGCGCGGTCTGGGCCTGCTGCAGCTGTTTGCGCCCGCGCCGGCGGCGCAGCCGGATGCCGCGCAGCAGGCCCAGCTGGCCTGCCTGGCGGACTGGATCGCCAGCCGCTGCGAAGCCGCTGCCGCTGCGGCGTCCGGCCCGCCCCCCCAGGGGCGCACGCGGCGCCGCTGAGCGGTCCTGCCCATCGGCCATCTGGGTGCGGCCCTGCCGCTGGCGGGCCGGCCGCACCGCGCACCCTGAGCACATCCGAGCCCACCACCATCACCAGGAGACAACGCCATGACCACTGCCCCTTCGCGCCCCGCGCGCGCCTCCGTGCTTTGCGGGCTTGCCGCAATGGCCGCGCTGGCCGCAGTCGCCGCGCTGGCCGGTGCGGCCGGCAGCGCCTTCGCGCAGCAGCCCGCCGCCTACCCGGCCAAGCCCATCCAGCTCATCGCGCAGCAGCCGCCCGGCAGCGGCTCGGACGCGATGACCCGCGCATGGGCCGACTGCGCCGCGCGTGAACTGGGCCAGCCCGTGGTGGTGCAGAACAAGCCCGGGGCCAACGGCATCCTGGCCGTCAACTACCTCAAGGCCCAGCCCGCGGACGGCTACAACCTGCTGAGCATCGGCATGTCGCAGATGAGCATCACGCCCTATGTCTACAAGCAGCAGCCCTACGACCCGCTGCGCGACTTCGACGGCGTGGCCGTGCTGGGCACCTCGCCCCTGGTGCTGGCCGTGCCCGCGGGGCCGGGTATCGCCACCCTGGCGGACCTGCAGAAGCTGGCCCGGTCCATCCCCGGCGGCATCAACTTCGGCTCGCCGGGGCGGGGCAGCCCCGCGCACCTGCTGACCTCGGCGCTCGTCGAGCGGCTGGGCGTGCCGGGCACCCACGTGCCCTTCGTGGGCGAGGGCGCGGGGCTCACCGCCCTCATGGGCCAGCAGATCCATACGATGACGCTGGTCATCGGCACGGCCGCCGCGCAGGTCAAGGCGGGCAAGCTGGTGCCGCTGGCCCTGTTTGGCGCGCAGCGCTCGGCGCTGCTGCCCGACGTGCCCACCATTGCCGAGGCGTTGCCCAGCGCCAGCGATCTGGCGCGCCCCGCGTGGATTGCCGTGGTGGCCAAGGCCGGCACGCCGCCCGAGCTGCTGAACCGGCTCAACGCCGCCACCGAGAAATGCCGCGCGGGCGATGCGCACTACAAGTCCCGCCTGGAGGCCATGAACGTCACGCTCACGCCCTCGGCGCCGGGCGATGCGCGCACCTGGGCGGCGCGCGATGCGGCCGTGTGGCGCCCGCTGATCGACAAGCTGGGCCTGGCGACGGAATGACGGGCGCAACCGCGGCACCCACCGTCACGCTGCCGCATGGCGGGCAGCTGCAGGGGGCGTGGGACCAGGCCGTGCGCGTGTTCCGCGGCGTGCGCTATGCCCAGGCGCCGCGCGGCGCGCTGCGGTTTGCGGCGCCCGTGCCGGTGCCGCCGTGGTCCGGCGTGCGCGATGCCGCCACCTTCGCGCCCATGGCGCCGCAGCTGGCCCGTGCCGCGGGCGCGGAAGCCCCCCCGCTGGGCGGCGCGGACTGCCTGGCCGCCAACGTGTGGGCACCGCCCGCCGAGCCCGGCGCGGGCCTGCCCGTCATGGTGTGGGTGCATGGCGGCGGCTTCTTTCGCGGGGCGGCCAGCGAGCCGCTGTACGACGGGGCCGCGTTTGCGCGGCAGGGCGTGGTGTTCGTGTCGCTGCAGTACCGGCTGGGCATCGACGGCTTTCTGCATTTCGAGGGCGAGGAGCACGCCGCCCCCGCCAACCGCGGGCTGCTGGACTTGCTGGCCGGGCTGCAGTGGGTGCGCGACCACATTGCGGCCTGGGGCGGCGACCCCGCCCGCGTCACCGTGTTCGGCCAGTCGGCTGGCGCGGGTGCGCTGGCCTGCCTGCTGGGCCTGCCCGCTGCGCGCGGGCTGGTGCAGCGGGCCATCCTGCAAAGCCCCAGTGTGGCCTGCCAGACCTTGCACGAGGCCGCCGCCGCGCGGCGCGCCGTGGCCGCGCTGGCGGGCGTGGAGCCCCACCTCGCGGCGCTGAGCGACGCGCCGCAGCCTGCGGTGCTGCACGCGGTGCACCGGCTGGCGTCCGACCCCGCCCTGCGGCTGCGGCACGGACTGGGAGGGCGCAACTTCTTCCCGCTGCGGCCGGTCGTGGACGGGCGGGTGCTGGCCGCGCCGCCGCTGCAGGCACTGGCGCAGCAATGGGCGGCCCACCCGCCGGACCTGCAGGTGCTGGTGGGGTGCAACGCCGACGAGATGCGCCTGTACCACGTGCCCGGCGGCGCCATCGACCGCGTGACCGAAGCGCAAGTGCACTCCTTCGCGCACGAAGTGGGGTTCCCGGGCAGCGCCGTGGAGGCCTTGCGCGGCATGCTGCCGCCCGCGCAGCGCTCGCCCGGCGAGGTGCTGTGCGCGCTCCAGTCCGATTACTACTACCGCGTGCCTGCCCAGCGCATCGCCGCGCTGGCCCACCGCTGGGCCCGCAGCGCGCATGGCTACGAATTCGCCTGGCCGTCCCCCCAGTGGCGCGGGCGGCTGGGCGCGGCGCACGGGGTGGAGCTGCCGTTCGTGTTCGGCAACCTCCACACGGCGACGGGGCAGGAACTCACCGGTGCCGCGCCCCCAGCGGCGCTGTCGCAGGCCCTGCACCAGGGCTGGGTGGCGTTCGCCCGCGGCGGCGACCCCGGCTGGGCGCCGTATGGGGCAGCGCCGCCAGCGGTTCAGCATTTTGGTGACACGGCCCTGTACGCGCCGCACCCGCAGCCCGCGCGGTTCGCGCTGTGGGACGGCCTTCTCTGACGCGTGCCATCCCTAGGGATCCTCTTCACGAATCGTCGCGCCGTGTGCATCTGCGGACTCGGGTGGTCTGCTGCGTTGCAAATCCTCGCAATAGCACCTGCTATTGCTGCGTTTTGCGCCTTGCAGCCCCTCCCGATCCGCAGCGCACACTTTCCGCTCGATTCGTGCAGAGCATCCCTAGCAGCCGCGCGATGCGCTCGCTACACTGCCCGGGCAGTGTTTGCTGCACATCCAAGAGAGGGAGATTGCCATGGCTTCAGCCAGTGTGGGAGATTGCCTGTCCGGTGCCTGGGGCACCTTCAAGAAAAACGTCCTCACCCACGTGGTGTGCACCTTGCTGGTGATGGTCGTGGCCGGCATCAGCGCCGGCCTGCTGGCCGGGCCCATGGTGGTGGGCTACATGCGCATGATCGAGCGCGAAGCGCGCGGTGAGGCGGTGCAGATCGGCGACGTGTTCCGGGGTTTTGACGACTTCGTGCCCGCCTTCGTGGCCGGCCTGATCAGCTCGCTGGTCGTGTCGCTGGGCTTCATGCTGTGTTTCATTCCGGGGCTGCTCGTCATGGCGCTGCCGCCGGTGGCGCTGTACCTGGTGGCGCGCGGCGAGCGCGACGGGGTGGCGGCCTTCAGCCGGGCCTGGAGCATCGTGACGAAGAACCTGGGCTCGGCCTTGGTCTGCTCGCTGGTGCTGGGCATCGTGGGCTCGCTGGGCTTTCTGCTGTGCTGGGTGGGCGCGCTGCTGACGCTGCCGCTGTCCACCATCGGCTCGTACTACATGGCACGCCAGCTGGTGGGCGATGAGCCGCTGGCCCTTCCTCCGCTCTGACGGCGTCCGCAGCGCTGGCGCGGCATCCGCCGGGCCGCCGCTCCCGCGCGGCGATCGCGCCGTGCGGCTGGCGCTGGGCCTGGGCGGGCCGCTGGCCATGGCGGCCACGCCGTGGTGGCTGCGCCAGGGCGGCGGCTGGGGCTGCGGCTTCCAGGCGCTGACGGGGCTGCCGTGCCCGCTGTGCGGCGGCACGCACGCCTGTGCGGTACTGGTGCAGGGCGATCTGGGGGCCGCCTGGGCGGCCAGCCCGGGCGCGCTGGTGCTGCTGGTATGGCTGCTGCTGGCAGCCGGCCAGGCGCTGGCGGAAGGCATCGGAGGCCGCCGCCGTGCGGCGCGTGGGCTCTGGTGGCAGCCGCCCGTGCTGGCGGCGGTCGGGGCCGCGCTGCTGCTGTCCTGGCTGGCGCGCCTGATGGGGTTGGTGTAGCCCCGGTGCCGCGGCGGCCGTTGCCGCGCACCACGTCCAAGGGCCCGCGGGCCGCCATGGCCCGCGGACTGTTTTGTCAAGAACGTTCTTAGGGCGCCCCCAGGCCGTAATGCACGGGGGCGGGCGGGGCGTCAGCTCAAAAGGCCTTTCTCGAATTCGGTGGGCGACAGCGATCCGTTGCGGTCGGTGTCCAGTTCCTTGAAGCGCTGGCTGATGGCGGGCAGCTGCGTGGCTTCCTGCTCGCTGAGTTTTCCGTCCTTGTCGGCGTCCGCGCGCTGGAAGGCGTTGCTGGCGGCGCGCGACGGGTTGCCGGTGCCCGGGCCGTAGGAATACGGCGTGTCCGAGCCTTGGGCTGCGGGGCTTTTGCCGCCGCCGCCGCTGCTGCCAGCGGCGCCTTGCGCCTGGGCTTGCAGCGCCCCTGCGCCACCCAGCGCCAAGGCGGCGAAGAGCATCACGCTGCGGGCGTCGAACGGGGACATGCGTCGTTGCTGTGCTTTCATGGAAGCGGGGCTCCTGTGAAGTTGAACAGGCGTTCATTGCACCGCAGCAGGGCCCGCCAGGCCAGCACTCTTGCCGGCTGTTGCCTGCGCCAACAAATGCCAGCGCCATGTAACCGCAGGCGCCGCTTGTGTAGAGCAATGCTGCAAACCTGTACCCCAACGTAAGTCTGCGCGGGCAGGGCATGCAGCCGCCGCGGCGGCACATCGGCTGGTCCCCGGACGACCGGCACCGCGGCGGATGTCCTACAGCCCGGCGCCGGCGCGGCTCCAACAATGGATGTTCAGCCTTCCGCTTCGGGAGGCTTTTTCATCCATTTTTGGTTGTCGTTCTTCGTGAACTGAAACGGAAAGGAGCCTTTTATGAACAAGCACACCGCCCTGGCCGCGCTGGCCGCTCTCGCCTGCACCGCCGCCCTGGCCCAGGCACCCGCCGGCAACGCGTCGCGCCCGCCGTCGGAGGTCAGCCCCGCCGCGTCGGGCGGGCCCGCCGCCGCCAATGCGCAAAACCGCGTGGACCAGCGTGCCGCAAACAGCTCGGCAGCCCCCATGGACCCGGCCAAGGGTGACGGCCGCGGCGCCCCGGTGGCCGAGATCAACCCCAGCGCTTCGGGCGGCAAGGCCGCTGCCAAGGCCGATGCCCGGGTGAACGCCCGGCTGATGGACAGCAACGGCGATGGCATGGTGTCCCGCCAGGAATGGGACACCTACCACGCCAACGCGTGGAACAGCATGAAGCCCGGCGCCGGCGGTGTGTCCACGGCGGACCTGGACAAGTACAACCGGAACCCCTCGATGGTTCATTAAGACTGAGCCCGTGAGCAGGTTCCGACCTGCTCGTCGCAGGGTCTATTTCCCCTGCAGCCCCGCCGTGCACCCACCGCCGGCGGGGCTTTTTTCTGGGGCGCTGGACGACAATGGCGCCCTTCCATCTCGCAAGCACACCATGGGCAACCGACTCACACAGATCGCCACCCGCACGGGCGACGCCGGCACCACCGGCCTGGGCAACAACCAGCGCGTTTCCAAGAACAGCCTGCGCATCCATGCCCTGGGCGATGTGGACGAGCTGAACTCCCATATCGGCCTGCTGCTGTGCGAGCGCCTGCCCGACGGCGTGCGTGCGCTGCTGGTGGAGATCCAGCACCAGCTGTTCAACCTGGGCGGGGAGCTGTCCATCCCCGGCTTTGAACTGCTCAAGCCCGAGGCCGTGCTGGCGCTGGACGCGGCCCTGGCCGACCACAACGCCGCGCTGCCGCGGCTGCAGGAATTCATCCTGCCTGCCGGCACGCGCGCCGCAGCGCAGGCCCACGTCTGCCGCACCGTGGCCCGCCGCGCCGAACGCGCCGTGGTGGCCCTGGGCAACGAAGAGGCGCTGAACGACGCCCCGCGCCAGTACCTCAACCGCCTCTCCGACCTGATGTTCGTCCTCGCCCGCGTGCTCAACCGCATGGACGGTGGCGACGACGTGTACTGGAAAAGCGAGCGCTTGGCGCAGCAGGACGCTACTGAATAGATAGCTTCTTGCGCTTATCCAGTAAGCGCTGGAGGCCGATTTTGTTTGAAGTTTCGCCGCGCCCTGGCTTCGACAGGCTCAGCCCGGACGGCCGGTGGCGTCAGAGCACCTCGGAGGATGTGGACCCCCATCCAGCGCACAGGGCGCGCCCCGCACCAGGACCGCCGCGCAAGGGCCGCCCCGCCGCGCTGGCGGTGTCCCCCTTCCCGAATCGCGCCAGCGATTCGAGAGAAGGGGGAAGGCACGAAGTGCCTCAGGGGGATGCCCCCTATCTAGGCGCCAGAATCGCCATGGTCAGCCGGGACACGCAGGTCAGCTCCCCCGCTTCGTTGTGCAGGTCGATGTGCCAGACGTGCGTGGTGCGCCCGATGTGCACGGGCTTGGCGGTGCCCGTCACCCAGCCGCTGGTGGCCGAGCGCAGGTGGTTGGCGTTGATGTCCAGGCCCACGGCGCGGTAGCCCTCGGGCAGGGCGTAGTAGGCGCCGGTGGAGCCCATCGATTCGGCCAGCACCACGCTGACACCGCCGTGCAGCAGGCCAAAGGGCTGGATGGTGCGATGGTCCACGGGCACCCGGGCCCGCAGGAAATCGTCGCCCACCTCGGTGAACTCGATGCCGAGGTGCTCGACGGCGGTGTTGCGGTTGGCGGCCTTCAGCAGGGCCAGGTCGATGGGTTTTTTCCAGAGGGGCATGGTGGGTGGTGGAGGTGTCGGTCGCAACCGGGGAAACCGGCCATTGTGCCCATGCCCGGCAGGGCGGTCAGCCCACCATGCGACCGTTGGCGCCCAGCACGCCCAGGTCCAGGAAGCGCGACCCCACGTAGGGGGCGCCGCCGGCATAGTCGATCAGCAGGCCGCCCAGGTCATTGCCGCGGATGCCGGCCAGCGCGTTGCGCAGCTTGGCGCGCGTGAGGTCGCGGCCGGCGCGCTCCAGGCCTTCGGTGAGCACGCGGGCGTTCACGTAGCCTTCGAAACTGCGCGCCGAGAACTCCTGGAAGCCCGCCGCCTTCATGGCCCGCTGGTAGTCGCGCACCAGGGCCACGCTGGTGCGGCCGGCGTCGGGCAGCACCATGGACAGGGCAATGCCGGCCGCCTTGCCGCCCAGCTGGCGCAGGTTGTCCCCGGACAGGGCCACGCTGGTCGCGGCCAGCGGCGTGCTGGGCGACACCTTCTTGAACTCGTTCACCAGCGCCGCCGAGACGTCCCCCGCCGTGCCCAGCAGCACCGCCATGGGCTTGGCGGCCACAGCCTGGCGCACCACGTCGGCCACCTGCGCGCCCTGGTTGTCGAGCTTGAACGCCTTGGGCGCCTGCAGGTTGGCTGCCTTGAGCGCGGCGTTCACGTCGGCCAGGAATTCGCGGCCGAAGGCCGTGTCCTGGTACACGATGGCCAGGTCGGTGATGCCCATGGCCACCAGCTTTTGCGCCAGGCGCTGCGCCTCGTCGGAATAGCTGGCGCGCACGTGGAACACCGAGCGGTGCTCCGCCTTGCGCAGCGAATTGGCCCCGCTCTGGGGCGCCACGTAGGGGATCTGCGCCTCGTCCACCAGGGGCAGGATGCGCTGGTTGTTGGCCGTGCCCATGCAGGACATCAGGGCCACCACGTTGCTGTCGGCGATCAGCTTGCGGGCGTTGTCTTCCGAGCGGGCGGCGTCGTAGCCGTCGTCCAGCGCCAGCAGCTTCAGCTCGCGGCCATGGATGCCGCGCGCATTGGCCTGGGCAATGCCGGCGTCCAGCCCTTGCTTGAGTTCCTTGCCCAGGCTGGCCAGCGCGCCCGTCAGGCCGAGCGAGCAGCCGATGCTCACGGTCTTGGCGTCCATCGGGTCCTGCACGCCCACGGCGCGGGAGGCATTGGCAAGCAGCAGGCCGGCGCTGGCGGCCACAAGGGATTGGGTGAACTGGCGTCGTTGCATGGTGGAACAGAAAAGAAAGAAAGCGGGCAGACAAAAAACAACCAGCCCCGTCGGGGCTGGTTGGGATGAGTCGAAAAAAAAGGAACCCGGCCGCCTGGACCTAGGGTTAACCCTTATTTTAGCCAGGGCTTGTGAACAGTGCAGAGCCCCTTGGACGCCTGGGGGCTCTGGCGTTTTGCGGCTGCCGTGCGGGGCCGGTGGGACGGGTGGGCGCCGCTGTCAGGCCGGCTGGTTCTGGCGCATGCTCCCCGTCTCCACGTAGCGCTGGTGCCACGACAGGGCCTCGCTCAGCACGTGGGGCGTGTGCTGGCCCACGGCGGTCTTGCGGGCGCGGGCCAGGTAGTCGCGCAGCGCCGGGCGGAAGTCCGGGTGCGCGCAGCGCTCGATGATGATCCCGGCGCGCTGCGTGGGGGAATGGCCGCGCAGGTCGGCCAGGCCTTGCTCGGTGACGAGGATCTGCACGTCGTGCTCGGTGTGGTCCACGTGCGAGGCCATGGGCACGATGCACGAGATGGCGCCGTTCTTGGCCAGCGACGGCGTCATGAAAATCGACAGGTAGGCGTTGCGCGCGAAGTCGCCCGAGCCGCCGATGCCGTTCATGATGGCCGAGCCCATCACGTGGGTGCTGTTCACGTTGCCGTAGATGTCGGCCTCGATCATGCCGTTCATCGCGATCAGGCCCATGCGGCGGATCAGCTCGGGGTGGTTGCTGATCTCCTGCGGGCGCAGCACGATGCGGCTCTTGTAGTAGTCGATGCGGTCGTTGAAGTCCTGCATGGCCGCGGGGCTCAGCGACAGGGCCGTGGCCGAGGCGCTGGCCAGCGTGCCCGAGCGCAGCATGTCCAGCATGCCGTCCTGCAGCACCTCGGTGTAGGCGGTCAGGTTCTCGAACGGCCCGTTGTTCAGGCCCGCCAGCACCGCGTTGGCAATGTTGCCCACGCCCGACTGCAGTGGCAGCAGGTCCTTGGGCAGGCGGCCCTTTTTCACCTCGTGCTGCAGGAAGTCGATGATGTGGGCCGCGATGCGGTTGGAGGTTTCGTCTGGCGCGGCGTAGACGGAGTTGCGGTCGGGCTTGTCCGTCATCACCACCGCGATCACCTTGGACGGGTCGCAGCGCAGATAGGGCTCGCCGATACGCTGGTTGGGCTCCGTCATCGGGATGGGCTTGCGGTGCGGCGGCACGTCGGTGCCGTAGTAGATGTCGTGCATGCCCTCCAGCTGGGGGTTGTGCCAGGCATTCACCTCCAGGATGACCTTGTCGGCCTGGTCCAGCCAGGTCTTGTTGTTGCCCACGGAGGACGAGGGAATCAGCCGCCCGTCGGGCAGCACGCCGGCCACCTCGATCACTGCCACGTCCAGCTTGCCCAGGAAGCCGAACCACACGAACTGCGCCACATGCGACAGGTGGATGTCCACGTACTGCATCTGGCCGGCATTGATCTGGCGGCGCACCGTGGGATCGGACTGGTAGGGCAGGCGCATCTCCACGCCGTCCACCTGGGCCAGCGCGCCGTCGAGTTCGGGCGCGGTGGAGGCGCCGGTCCACAGGCCGATCTTGAACCCCTTGCCCTGCGCGTTCAGGCTTTCGATGCGCCGCGCCAGTGCGCCGGGCACCGCCTTCGGGTAGCCAGCGCCCGTGAACCCGCTCATGCCCACGTGGGCGCCGGCGGGAATCAGGGCAGCTGCCTCGTCGGCAGACATGATGCGGGAGAGAAAGTCGGGGTACAGCACCCGATCGGCCAGGGACATGTGAAAAACTCCGCTCTAGTGGCAGGCCGCGCACCCCGCGGCCCTTGGCAAAACCCGCGATCGTAGCGACCGTTTCTTACAAATACCGGGGTTAACCCTTACACCGGCCCCGGCCGGCCCCGGGCCGGTAGCCGCCCCAGGCGGTCAGTGCCCGCCGGGCGCCGTGGTGCGGGTGTCGCGGTTCAGCAGGGCGTAGAGCAGGATGGCGCCGAACGTGGCCGTGCCGATGCCCCCCAGCGCAAACTGGCCGAACTTGAGCGTGAAGTCGCCCGTGCCCAGGATCAGCGTGACGGCGGCGACGATCAGGTTCTTGTTCTGCGAAAAGTCCACCTGGTTGTCCACCCAGATCTTGGCGCCGGCCACCGCGATCAGGCCGAACACCACGATGGACACGCCGCCCATCACCGGCAGCGGAATGGTCTGGATCAGCGCGCCGAACTTGGGCGAAAAGCCCAGCACCAGCGCAAACACCCCCGCCAGCAGGAAGACCGCGGTGGAGTAGATCTTGGTAGCGGCCATCACGCCGATGTTCTCGGCATAGGTGGTCACCCCCGTGCCGCCCGCGCTGCCGCTGACCATGGTGGCCAAGCCGTCGCCCATGAACGCGCGGCCCATGTAGCGGTCCAGGTCGCGGCCGGTCATGGCCGTCACGGCCTTGATGTGGCCCAGGTTCTCGGCCACGAGGATGATGGCCACGGGCGCGATCAGCAGCAGGGCATTGCCGTCGAACACCGGCGCGGCAAAGTTGGGCACGCCTACCCAGGCGGCGTTGGCCAGCACCGAGAGGTCGATGGGTTTGCCCAGGCCGAGGCCGTTGGTGAACACCGCGTAGAGGAGGCTTGCGACGATCAGGCCCACCAGGATCAGCAGGCGCTGCACCATGCCGCGCGTGAGCACGGCCACCAGGCCCACGCTCACGAAGGTGACCAGCTGCATCCAGCTGTCGAAGTTGCTGGCCGCCATGTTCTTGACGGGGATGCCCGCCAGGTTCAGGCCGATGACGGCGACCACCGACCCGGTGACCACGGGCGGCATGAAGCGCTCGATCCAGCCCGTGCCGACGGCCTGCACCAGCACGCCGATCAGCGTGTAGACCAGGCCGCAGGCGATGATTCCGCCCAGCGCCACCGCGATGTTGGCATTGGCGCCCTTGCCCGCATAGCCCGTGGCCGCGATCACCACGCCGATGAACGCAAAGCTCGAGCCCAGGTAGCTGGGCACCTTGCCGCCCGTGACCAGGAAGAAGATCAGCGTGCCGATGCCGCTCATCAGGATGGCAACGTTCGGGTCGAAGCCCATCAGGATGGGCGCCAGCACCGTGGCGCCAAACATCGCAATCACGTGCTGCACCCCCATCACCGCCGTCTGCGGCCACGGCAGCCGCTCGTCTGGCGCAATCACGCCCCCCTGGTGCAGCACTTCGGCGCTCTTCACGCGCCAGTTCATGAATCCCATGTTGTCGGTTCCTTGTGGTTGAGGCGTGGATGCTACCGCTCCCCACATGCCGTCCGCGGGCCGCCCGCGGGCGCCTACAGGCCCTCGCATGCCCCATCGGCCTGCCGCGCGCGGGGGTACGATGCAGGCCCGCCCGCCCCCAGCCACCGACGCTGCCGCCGCCATGCCCCCTTCGCCGTCCTGCCCCTCCTGCCGCCAGCCCATGCAGGTCCACCGGTTTGCCAGCAACACGGGCCCCGAGCTGGAGCTGGACATCTGCTTTGCCTGCCAGGGGCTGTGGTTCGACCGGCACGAGAACCTCAAGCTCTCGCCGCCCGCGGTGGTGGAGCTGTTCCGGCTGCTGCACGAGCACCGCGCAGACCAGCACCGGCCCTTGCCCGAGCGCATGGCCTGCCCCCGTTGCGATACCTCGCTGGCCCGGGGCTTTGACGTGGTGCGCAGCGGCCGCTACATGGTCTACCGCTGCGCGCGCCAGCACGGGCGCTTCAGCACCTTCTCGTCGTTCATGGTGGAGAAGGGCTTCGTGCGGCACATGACCCGCCCCGAGATCGACGACCTGGCCCGGCGCGTGGGCGCCATCTACTGCACCAGCTGCGGCGCCCCCGTGGACATCCGCAAGGACCACGCCTGCCCCTACTGCCGCGCCGCGTTCTCGCTGATCGATCCCGACGCGGTCGTGCGCGCCATGGAAGGCTACGCGCAGGCCGGCGCCCGGGCCCGCGCGGCCGGCGCCGCCGCATCGCCCGTGGACATCGGCGATGCGCTCGTGGCCCTGGAGCGCGACCGCGCCCGCGCCGAGCGCGAGCGGCAGCAGCGCGCCTTCAGCAGCGCCAGCAGCGCCGACGACGTGTCGTTCACCGGCGACCTGCTGGCCGCCGGGGTGGCGCTGGTGTGGGCGCTGGTCAAGGACTGATCCGCCCGGGCCGCGCCCCGCCTTCGCGCCGCAATTCCATGCCGGTTGACGGGCATGGGTTGCATTGCCCCGCGGTCGGCCCACAATGGCGCGAAACCGGCGCGGGCCCTGCACCGCACGCCGCAACAGCAACCACCGTGGCGCCATCGGCCACAGGAGGAGGAGACCCGTGCCGCCCCCCCGCAGCCGACGCCGTGTCCGCCCACCCGGTGCCCCGTGCCCTGCCGACGATCTGCTGGCGCGTGCCCAGCTGCCGCCCGTGCCCGGCACGCTGCTCATTCCGCTGGCCGCGCGGGCGCTGGGCGGGCGCTATTTCCCGTGGCTCGAATGCGGCGACGCCGTGGCCGCCCGGCTGTTTGCGCAGCTGGGCGCCGACGCCACGGCCACGCTGGACGACCTGCCCACCGTGCTCAACGTGCTGTGGCGCACCCAGGCCCTCAAGGCCGCGGGCCGCGCGTTCTTTGCCGAGCACCCGCAAGCCCTGGGCGTGAACCTGGGGTGCGGCCTGACGCACCACTTCCAGTGGCTGGACACCGGCGCCAACCGGTGGCTGGACGCCGACCTGCCGGCGGTGATGGCGCTGCGCGCCGCGCTGCTGCCCGTGGCCTGCCCGCGCCAGCGCCAGGCCGTGGCGGACCTCACGCGGCCCGGCTGGTGGCGCCGGCTGCGGCTGCCGCGCCGGCAGGACGGGGCCGCCGCGCGGCCCGTGCTGGTGCTGTGCGAGGGCGTGCTCATGTACCTGCAGCCGGCCCAGGTGCAGGCGGTGCTGGCGGAGTTTGCCGAGCACGCGCCGCCGGGCTCGCGCATGCTGCTGGACGCCATCACGCGCCAGGCCGTGGGCCGCGCCGGCGCGCATGCCAGCCTGGCGTCCACCGGGGCCGAGTTCCACTGGGGCGTGGGCCGCATGGCCGAGCTGGCCGGCGCGCACCCGCGCCTTTCGCTGCTGCGCGAGCAGAGCGTGTCGGAGTGCTATGGATGGGCCGGGCTGGCGCTGGACGCATTCACGCGCCCCTGGCTGGGCGCGCCGCTGTACGGCCTGGCCACCCTGGGGGTGGAGGACTGACCCGCACCGGCGCCGCCTGCCGTGAGAGATTGGGGCAAAAAATGGCCTGCTTAGTTACTTGTCTCAGATACCCCTCCATCCGTTCGGGCTGAGCCCGTCGAAGCCAGGGCTTGCAGAGCGCGTGCAAGGCTTCGACAGGCTCAGCCCGAACGGGTGGGGAAGAGAAAGCGTCTGAGGTAGGTCGCTAATCAGGAAAAAAGGCCTGCACGCCAATGCAGGAAAGCGCAGGCAGCTATGATTTTTGAAGTGCTGCCGGCGGCCGCGATGCCAGCACCTGCAGCCACCCGGGTGCCTTGCCCGTCAGCTGGCCCACGATGGCCGCCTGCAGCGGCGGCAGGCGCCGGGCGCCCTGCAGCACCAGTTGCCGCAGCATCCGGGGCACGGGGCGCGCGTCGGTGTACAGGCGCACGATGGCGTTGGTGCCCTGGTAGATGGGCCAGGCGTGGCGGTGGTGGCCCTGCGCGTAGCGGTCCAGCGCGCCGGGGTTGCCGATGTCCTGCCCGTGCTGGCGCGCATCCGCCAGGGTGGCGGTGAGCCGCTCCACCCCGGCCAGGCCCAGGTTGTAGCCGTGCGCGGTGACGGGGTGCATGCCCACGGCCGCGTCGCCCAGCAGCGCGCAGCGCTGGCCGGCAAAGCGCTGGGCGTACACGGCCACCAGCGGGTAGGCGTAGCGCTCGCCCACCAGGGCCATGGGGCCCAGGCGGCCGTCGAACTGCGCTTGCACCTGGGCGGCGAAATCCTCGGGGGCCAGGGCCATCATCGCCGCGGCGTCGGCCGAGCCGGCCGTGACCACCACGGAGCACAGGGGATGTCCCTCGGGCGCGTCCGGCAGGGGCAGCACGGCCAGCGTGCGCTCGTAGCCAAAGCACTCGTGCGCCACGCCGCCGTGCGGCGCGCCGTGGCGCATGCGGCAGACGATGACGGTGCGGCCGAAGTCGGTCATCTGCGCCCCGATGCCCAGCTGGCGCCGCGTGGCGGAAAAGCGGCTGTCCGCCGCCACCAGCAGCGGCGCGCGCAGGCGTTGCGCGGGCGTGCCGGGGGCGGCGCCGGCCGGCACGCAGTCCAGCTCGGCATGCGTGGAGAGGGCCGCCACGCGCGTGACCTGCGTCCCGGCAAGGATGCGCACGCCGGCGGTGCGGGACGCCACGTCGTAGGCGCTGCGCCGCAGGGCGTGGTTGGGCACGATGAAGCCCAGCACGCCGGGCCCTGCGGCCGGGGCGTCCAGCTGCAGCGCGCTGTGGCCGCCCAGCGGGCCGTCGTGGACCTGGGCCTGGGTGATCTCGCCCACCTCGCCGGGGGCCAGCGCGGCCCAGCTGCCCAGGCGCTGCAGCGTGGCGCGGCTGGGGTGCGTGAGCGCGATCTCGCGGCCGTCGGGGGCGGGGTCGGCCAGCGCGGCCTGCGGCTGCTGCTCGACCACGGTGGCGGTGAACCCGGCCTGCGCCAGGGAGGTGGCCAGCGACAGGCCCGCCGGGCCTGCACCGACGATGAGGACGTCGCTGTCGGGAGTCGTCATGGAAAAGGCGGCGGCCCCCGGCGAAAGGGGGGCGCTGTGGTGTGCGGAGCGCCATTGTGGGCACAGCCGCCGCCCCGGACTTTGCCCTGCGTCAATGCGGCGCGGCAGCGCAGCGCGCAGGTCGCTATGTTTTTGATAGCTGCTTGCGCTTGCTGCGCGGGCGCCAGAGGCCAAAATGCCTTGGATCGTGGCGGCCACCCCGCCGGAGGGGCGGGACGCGGCCGTCAGCTGCGGGCCGGCTTGCGGGCGCCCTTGGCCGCGGGCTTCTTGCGGCCGCTGCTGCTGCCCGCCTTCTTGCCGCGCAGGTGCAGGCCCCAGGTCACCAGCAGCCACAGGTAGGCCACGCCCACGGCGTAGGTGGCGACGGCCGGCAGCGACAGCGCGGGGGCGGTGAGGGAGCGGCGGTTGCGCAGGGTGTCCAGCAGGGCCAGCGTGCCGGTCCCCAGCGCCGGCTGGGACGGGGCGCCGCCGCCCTGGCGGGCCACGCGCGCCGCCATGAAGGTGAAGAACTCCATGAGCAGCGCGCCGATCAGGCAGCAGGCCAGCAGGGCCAGCAGATGCCCGGCGGCGCGGCGGTCGCCCCGCACCAGGAAGGCCAGGGCCGAGATCAGCACCAGGGCGGGCAGGGCCCAGACCAGGGCGGGCCAGGCGGACGAAAGCAGTTGCATGGACGAACGGAAGGGTGTGCGCAAGGAGGGCTCACGCCACGCCCCGCGGGCGGGCGGTGCGGCATGGCAGGCTGCGCATCATAGACCGCGCGGACCTTGCAGGAACGTCAACAAGTTCCTACGGCAGCGGTCCCGCCCGGTCGTCCGGCGGACGGCGCGGGGCATCGCCGGGCGGTCCCGGCCGGGGGCGGCGCGGCCACCAGCTTTCGATGCGGTCCGCCGCCCAGTCCTTGCCGCCCAGGCCGAACGCCAGCGCCACGGCAAACACCACGCCCCCGAGGATGATCAGGAAGGTCTGCCGCACGATGCTGCCGCCCACCTGCAGCTGGTCCAGCGCGATGAGCACCACGAACACCACGATCCCGCCCTGCGCCACGCTGCCCAGCAGGGCGGCGTCGGGCAGCTTCAGGCGCCGGCAATAGGCCGCCACGGTGTTGCCCATGAACCGGGCGAAATACGCGCCGAAGGCCAGCACCAGCAGCGCCACGAACACATTGGGCAGGAACCACACGATGCGGCTGAGCAAGGCCGTCACGTAGCTCAGCCCCAGGCCGTTGAACGCCACCAGCAGCGCGGCCAGCAGCACCAGCCAGTAGACCAGCAGCCCGAAGAGCGAGGTGGTGTCGCCCTCCATGCCGCCCTGGCGCAGGAAGGCGTCCAGCCCGGCGCGCTCGGTCAGCACCTTGAAGTTGATGGCGCGCAGGCCGCGCGTCACGGCAAAGCGGGCCGCCTTGGCCAGCAGCCAGCCGCCCAGCACCACCAGCAAGGCGATCAGCACGCGCGGGAAGAATGCCCCCACCTGGTAGAGCATGGCCCGCGCCGGCTCCAGGTGAATACCAAAGTTGTCCATGGGTGTGTCTCGGGTTGGAAGGGGAAGAAGGCCGCCTCACGGCCCGGGCGCCGCGCCGATGAGGGCCAGGATGCCCTGCAGCGGTACCTGGACCCAGTCCATGCGGTTGTTCAGCTCGTAGCGCAGCTCGTACAGCGCCTTTTCCAGCTCAAAAAGGCGCAGCAGGCCGCCCGGCTCCTCCAGGCGCTGCGCGGCGGCACCGTCCGGCGCGCTGGCGGTGTAGGCCACCAGGAAGGCGGCGCGCACCGCCTGCTCCCACTGCTGCACGGCGGTGTCCAGGCGCAGCAGCTCCTCGGTGCTCTGGGACGCGTGCTTGAGGGCCGCCCAGCGCGCATAGTTGAACGAGCGCAGCATGCCGGCCACATCGCGCAGGGCCGGGCCCTTGGCGCGGCGCTCCTCGAAGGTGCGCCCGGGCTCGCCCTCGAAATCAATGACCACGAAGTCGTTGCCCGCCACCAGGACCTGGCCCAGGTGGTAGTCGCCGTGGTAGCGCGTCTTGACGCCGGCGGCCGGCTCCGTGGCCGCGGCCTGCAGCTGCTCCAGCAGGGCGCCGCGGCGCGCCAGCAGGGCCTGGGCGTCGGCCTGCGCGGCCGGCGGCAGCTCGTCCAGGCGGCGCTCCAGCAGCGCCAGCGTGCTGCCGGCCTCGGTGGTCGCGCGCAGGCGGTAGCCCTGCAGGTCCTGCGCGGTCAGGGGCTCGGGGTCGAACGAGGGGTAGCCGGTGCGCAGCGCGAGCGCGCGGTGCAGCTCGGCGGTGCGCTGGCCCAGCGTGGCGGCCAGGGCCAGGTAGCCGCCGTGCACCTCGGCCGGCACGGCCTCGGGCGCCAGGCGAATGTCCTGCAGGAAGCGGGTGAGGTAGCCCTGCGTGTAGTCCCAGCCGTCGCCCTGGTTGGCCACGTACGACTGCACGAGCGCCAGCGTCATCTGCGTGCCGTCGTGCGCCGTGTACTCCAGCGCGCCGGCCACCGGCACGCAGTGGGGGTAGCGGGCCACCTCGGTCAGGAAGCGGCCCACCTCCAGCTCGGGATTCACCCCGGGGCGCAGCCGCCGGTAGCCCTTGAGGAACAGCGTCTCGTCCAGCGTGACCACCGTGTTGCTGCTCTGGCCGCCGGGGCGGCTGACGGGCAGCGCGTCCACGTCCGCAGCCAGCCCGGCAAAGGCCGACGTGGCCCGAAAGCGCAGCCGGCCGCGCTCGGTGGCGATTTCCCGGCCCGCGCCGATGGCGCGCACCACCGCGCGGCAGAACGCCTCGTCGTGGAAGGCGTCGCCCATCACGCCCACGTTGGCCTGCTGGCGGATGCGGGCCAGGCCACTCGGGGCCAGGCGCTTCATGCGCTCCTCGTCGGTTTCTTCCCAGGCCAGCGCCAGGGGGACGAAGTAGGTGGCGCTGTCCTGCCCGCTGTCCACGGCCAGCAGCGGCAGCATCCACTCGTGCCCGTCCTCGGCCCACACGGCATGGTCCTCGATGCGGGCGCGCTGCACGCTCTGCCCCTTGCCCGCGTACCAGCGCTGCAGCTCCAGGTAGCGGGGCAGGGTGTCGGTCTCGAACTGCGTGCGCATGCGCTCGGACATGCCGATGCGCCAGGGCATCACGCGGTCGCGGAAGAAGCTGGTCCAGCCGTCGAACAGCACCAGCACGGGCCGCTCCTGCAGGTCCAGGCCATCCTGGTGCCAGGGCGGTATCTGGGCCTCGGCGGACAGGCGGAACCAGTAGAAGCCGTAGGAGGGCAGCGTGAGCAGGTAGGGCAGGTCGCCGATGGGCGGGAAGGTCACGCGCCCCAGCATCTCCACCGGTGCGCGGCCCTTGTAGGCCGACAGGTCCAGCTCCACCGGCTGCGCCGCGCGCGAGAGGTTGAACACCGTGAGGACCACGTCGTCCTCGTACTCGCTCAGGTACGCCAGGATCTTGCGGTTGCCGGGCTTGAGGAAGGTGCGGCGGCCGCGGCCGAAGGCATGGCTGGTCTTGCGCACGGACAGCATGCGGCGCGTCCAGTTGAGCAGCGAGCTCTGGTCGCGCGCCTGCGCCTCCACGTTCAGCGCCTCGTAGCCGTACATCGCGTCCATGATGGGCTGCAGGTACAGCCGCTGCGGGTCCGCGCGCGAGAAGCCGGCGTTGCGGTCGGGGCTCCACTGCATGGGGGTGCGCACGCCGTTGCGGTCGCCCACGAACACGTTGTCGCCCATGCCGATCTCGTCGCCGTAGTAGATGATGGGCGAGCCGGGCATGGACAGCAGCATGCCGTTCATGAGCTTCACGCGGTCCAGGTCGTTCTCCATCAGCGGCGCCAGCCGCCGGCGGATGCCCAGGTTGATGCGCGCGCGCAGGTCGGCGGCATACATGGTGTACATGTAGTCGCGCTCCTTGCTGGTCACCATCTCCAGCGTCAGCTCGTCGTGGTTGCGCAGGAAGATGGCCCACTGGCAGCCCTCGGGGATCTCGGGCGTCTGCTGCAGGATCTCGACGATGGGGTGGCGGTCCTCCTGCGCGATGGCCATGTACATGCGCGGCATCAGCGGGAAGTGGTAGGCCATGTGGCACTCGTCGCCGTCGCCGAAATACTCGCGCACGTCCTCGGGCCACATGTTGGCCTCGGCCAGCAGGAAGCGGTTCTGGTACTGCGCATCGATGGCGGCGCGCAGCTTCTTGATGACGGCGTGCGTCTCGGGCAGGTTCTCGTTGCTGGTGCCGTCGCGCTCCACCAGGTAGGGAATCGCGTCGAGCCGGAAGCCGTCCACGCCCAGGTCCAGCCAGAAACGCATGGTCTTGAACACGGCCTCCAGCACGGCCGGGTTGTCGAAGTTCAGGTCCGGCTGGTGGCTGAAGAAGCGGTGCCAGTAGTAGGCCTTGGCCACCGGGTCCCAGGCCCAGTTGGAGGTCTCGGTGTCGGTGAAGATGATGCGCGTGCCCTGGTAGATCTGGTCCGTGTCGCTCCACACGTAGAAGTCGCGCTCGGGCGAGCCCGGCGGCGCGCGGCGGGCGCGCTGGAACCAGGGGTGGTCCGACGAGGTGTGGTTGATGACCAGCTCGGTGATCACGCGCAGGCCGCGCGCATGGGCGGCGTCCAGCATCTCCTTGAAGTCCGCGAGCGTGCCGTACTGCGGGTGCACATCCTCGTACTCGGAGATGTCATAGCCGTCGTCGCGCAGCGGCGAGGGGTAGAAGGGCATCAGCCAGATGGTGTTGACGCCCAGGTCCTTCACGTAGTCGAGCTTGGCCGTCACGCCCTTGAAGTCGCCCACGCCGTCGTTGTTGGTGTCGAAGAACGCCTTGACGTTGAGCTGGTAGATCACCGCGTCGCGGTACCACAGCGGGTCGTCGGTGGTGTCGATCTCGGGCGTCTCCGGCACCAGGCCGGGGCCGGGCTCGGGCAGCGCCGCCGCCACCGGGTCGGGCGCGGGCAGCGGGTGCGTGGTGGGGGCGGAAAGAGCATCCATGGTGGTGCGGTCCCTCGGGCGTTGCTGGTTCTAGGTGGCTTATTCGAAGTGGTCGAAGTCCTGCTCGCGGCGCACGCGCCGCCGCACGGCGAACACGTGGGCCGGCATGCGGTGCGGGTCGAGCTGCACGAAGTGCCAGTCCCCCTGCCACACGAAGCGCTGCTGGCTCAGCAGGTCGTGCATCTGCCACGGGTCGCCTTCGGCGCCCGGGCCGTTGACCCACGCCGCCGCCAGGTTCACCCAGCCCGACTGGGTGTGGTGCGGGTCGAGGTTGACCACCGTCACCACCGTGTTGCGGCCGTCGTCCGAGCGCTTGGCGTAGGCGATGAGCGCCGGGTTGTCCAGCGGCAGGAAGCGCAGCCCCTCGTTGCGGTGCAGGGCCGGGTTGTCGCGGCGGATGCGGTTGACGTGGGCGATGAAGCTGGCGAGGTTGCCGGGGCGGTCCAGGTCCCAGTGGCGGATCTGGTATTTCTCCGAATCCAGGTATTCCTCGCTCCCCGGCTCGCGCGGCAGGTGCTCCATGAGCTCGTACGCGGGCCCGTAGATGCCGTAGCTGGCCGACAGCGTGGCCGCCAGCACCAGGCGCGACATGAACACGGCCGGCTCGCCGCCCTGCAGGTGCTCGTGCAGGATGTCGGGCGTGTTGGGCCACACGTTGGGGCGGAAGTAGTCCCTGCCCGGGCCGTGCGCCAGCTCGGTGAAGTACTCCGCCAGCTCTTCCTTCGTGTTGCGCCAGGTGTAGTAGGTGTACGACTGCGTGAAGCCCCGCTTGGCCAGCCCGTGCATCACCTTGGGCCGGGTGAAGGCCTCGGCCAGGAAGATCACGTCCGGGTGGCTGCGCTGGATCTCGGTGATCACCCACTCCCAGAACGGAAAGGCCTTGGTGTGCGGGTTGTCCACGCGGAAGATGCGCACGCCCTCGCCGATCCAGTGCTCGAAGATGCTCTTGAGCTCGGTCCACAGCCCCTCCCAGTCGTCGCATTCGAAGTGGAAGGGGTAGATGTCCTGGTACTTCTTGGGCGGGTTCTCCGCGTACTGCACCGTGCCGTCGGGCCGCCAGCGGAACCAGTCGGGGTGCTCCTGCACATAGGGGTGGTCGGGCGCGCACTGGAAGGCGATGTCCAGGGCCAGCTCCATCCCGGCGCTGCGGGCCGCGTCCACCAGTGCGCGGAAGTCCTGCGCCGTGCCCAGCTCGGGCAGGATGGCCTTGTGCCCGCCTTCCGCGGCCCCGATGGCCCAGGGGCTGCCCACGTCGCCGGGCGCGGCCACGAGCGCGTTGTTCTTGCCCTTGCGCTGCACCCGGCCGATGGGGTGGATGGGCGGCAGGTACAGCACGTCAAAGCCCATGGCCGCGATGGCCGGCAGGCGCGCCTGCACGTCGCGCAGCGTGCCGTGCGCGCCGGGCGCGGGCCCCGCCGAGCGGGGGAATAGCTCGTACCAGGTGCTGTAGCGCGCGCGCTCCCGGTCGGCCACCAGCGGCAGCTCGACCGGGTAGCGGCAGGCATGGCGGCGATCGGCATAGCGCGCCATGAGGGCGGCCCGGCCTTCGTCCAGCGCCAGTTCCTGCAGCGCCGCGATCTGGGCGGCGGCGGCCGGGCCGTCGCTGTCCGTGTCGGTCTGCGCGCCGGCCTCCAGCGCCTGGGCCCAGGCCGTGAGCGCGGCCCGGTCCTTGCCGGTGGCGCGCTGCGCGGCCGCGGCGATCTCCAGCGCCCCCACGCGCGCGGCCAGGCGGATGTCCCGCGGGTCCACGCGGCGCGCCAGTTCGCGGCGCCACGACAGGAAGGCATCCACCCACGCCGTCACGGTGTAGCGGTAGCGGCCCGGCGTGGGCGGCACGAAGCGGGCCTGCCACTCGTCGTTGCCCAGCGCCTCCATGGCCACCTCGGTGGCCTGCGCGGCGCCTTCTGCGCGCCAGGACAGCACCACGCGCAAGGCATCGTGCCCGTCGGTGAAGCAGTGCGCGGTCACGGTGAAGGCCTCGCCCGCGATGCACTTCACGGCGAAGCGGCCGCCGTCCACGACGGGCAGCACGGTCTCGACCACGGCGCGCACGCGCCCGTCCCCGGACCAGGTGGCGGCCGGGCTGTCGGCGGCGGGTTGCAGCAGCAGGGGGGTGGTGTCAGTCGATGGCATGGTCGGTGGCGGCCCCGGGGGCCGGCGGCAGGGGTTTGAGGACCAGGGTGGACAGCGGCGGCAGCGCCAGGCACAGGGACTGCGTGCAGTGGTGCGACCGCACCGGGCTGGTGTGGGCGCCGCCCAGGTTGCCCCAGCCGGCGCCGCCGAATTCGCGGGCATCGGTGTTCAGGATTTCCTGCCAGTAGCCCGCCTCGGGCACGCCCACCAGGTAGTTCTCGCGCGGCATGGGCGTGAAGTTGCACACCACCAGCACCGGGGCTGCGCCGGCGTGGGCGGCGCGGGGCTTGCGCAGGAAGGCGATCACGCTGTGGGCCGTGTCGTCGGCCTCCACCCAGGCAAAGCCTTCTGCAGAAAAATCCACCTCGTGCAGCGCGGGCTCGTCGCGGTACACGCGGTTGAGCGCCTTCACCAGCTGCTGCAGCCCCTGGTGGCGGCCCCAGTGCAGGCTGCCCCAGTCCAGCTCGCCCTCGTGCGTCCACTCGCTGCGCTGGGCGAACTCGCCGCCCATGAACAGCAGCTTCTTGCCCGGGTGGGTCCACATCAGGCCGAAGAGGGCGCGCAGGTTGGCAAACTGCTGCCAGTCGTCGCCGGGCATCTTGCGGATGAGCGAGCCCTTGCCGTACACCACCTCGTCGTGCGAGAGCGGCAGCACGAAGTTCTCGTTGAACGCATACACCATCGAGAACGTGAGCTTGTGGTGGTGGTAGCGCCGGTGCACCGGGTCTTCCTTCAGGTAGGCCAGGGTGTCGTGCATCCAGCCCATGTTCCACTTCATGCCGAAGCCCAGGCCGTTCATCTCGATGGGGCGCGACACCATGGGCCAGGCGGTGGACTCCTCGGCAATGCTCACGGTGTCGGGGTGGTCGCGGTACAGCGCGCGGTTCAGGTGCCGCAGGAAGTCGATGGCCTCCAGGTTCTCGCGCCCGCCGTGGCGGTTGGGAATCCACTCGCCGTGCTTGCGCGCGTAGTCCAGGTACAGCATGGAGGCCACGGCATCCACGCGCAGGCCGTCCAGGTGGTACTTGTCCAGCCAGAACAGGCCCGAGGACACGAGAAAGCTGCGCACCTCGTGCCGGCCGTAGTTGAAGATGGCCGAGTTCCACTCGGGGTGGTAGCCCTGGCGCGGGTCGGCGTGCTCGTACAGGTGCGTGCCGTCAAAGCCCGCCAGGCCGTGCGCGTCGGTGGGGAAGTGGGAGGGCACCCAGTCCAGCAGCACGCCAATGCCGCGCTGGTGCAGGTGGTCCACGAAGTACATGAAGTCCTGCGGCGTGCCGTAGCGGGCCGTGGGCGCGAAGTAGCCGGTGGTCTGGTAGCCCCAGGAGCCGTAGAACGGGTGCTCGGTGATGGGCATCAGCTCCACGTGGGTGAAGCCCATCTCCACCACGTAGTCGGCCAGCGCGTGGGCCAGCTCGCGGTAGCCCAGGAAGGCCCCGTCGCGCCGCCGCCATGAGCCGGCGTGCACCTCGTAGATGGACATCGGGGCCTCCAGCGCATTGCGCGGGCCGCGGCTGCCCATCCACAGGCTGTCGCCCCAGGCGTAGTCCAGCGACCAGGCGCGCGAGGCGGTGGCGGGGGGCTGCTCGGCATACACCGCGAACGGGTCGGCCTTGTCCAGCCACTGGCCGCTGCGCGTGACGATGCGGAACTTGTAGGCGTCGCCCTGGGCGATGCCGGCCACGGGGCCTTCCCACACGCCGCTGTCGTCGGCGCGCGGGCGCAGCGGATCGGCCTCGCCGTTCCAGCCGTTCCAGTCGCCCAGCACGGAGACCGCCGCCGCGTTGGGCGCCCACACCGCCAGCCAGGCGCCGCGGCCGCCGGGCTCCAGGTGGCATCCCAGGGCCTGGTAGAGCCGCGCATGGGTCCCCTCCCGGAAAAGATAGGCATCGTGCGCGGTGAAGGGGGACGGGGGGGGCGGTGCCTGCACGGGGTGGGTTTCCTTCTCGCGGGTGGTCGGGCCTGCCGAGCGAACGCCTGCGAAGCAGGGGGCGGCGGCACTGCCGTCCATTGGCCCACAGCCGGGCCGCTGCCACCGCCCGGCAGCGGCGCAACGGTTTGCAAGACAAGGCCTTGCCGGCCTGTCGGACGGGTCCTGCACCGGCCCGGGCGCGGGGCGCCGGTCGTGCCCTTTTCCTACGCACCTGCCGGCCGGGTTGGGGTAAGGTGCGTTGCTCAAGCATTTCCTCCATCCGCTACCAAAGGAAGCACCCATGCGCGTGGACATCTACCGCCGCCCCGAAGCCGAGGGCAAGTTTTCGCATCTCGCCGTGCCCGAGGGCCGGCCCATTCCCCAGGAGGCCATCAATACCGACTGGGAGAGCGAAGCCTCCGGCCGGGAGCTGGACGAGGACCGCGAGCGCTGGGAGGACTACGGCATCGAGCGCCCGGGGCAGCAAATGCGCGAGAAGGGCTATGCGATCACCAGCCTGCACAAGATGACCGATTGAGGGCGTGGTGCAGGGCGCGGATGCCCTGTCAATTCCGCGACTGGACGGCTGGCTCCGTGGGCGGTGCGCTGGTACCCTGCGTCGCCATGGAGACAAAACACACCACCCCGCCCTACATCCCCCAGATCCGCCTGTACCAGGACTGGCTGCGCGACCAGCGCGGCCTGCAGTTCGGCAGCTACGACGCGCTGTGGCGCTGGTCCGTGACCGAGCTGGACGCCTTCTGGCAGAGCGTGTGGGACTACTTCGACCTGCAGTCGCCCACGCCGCACACGGCGGTGCTGGCGAAGAACACCATGCCCGGCGCGCAGTGGTTTCCCGGCGCGCAGGTGAACTACGCGCGCCAGGTGCTGCGGCACGTGGAGCCGGCCGATGCCGCGGGCCTGCCCGCCATCATCAGCCGCAACGAAAAAGGCCAGCACCGCGAGATGGGCTGGCCCGAGCTGCGCCGCCAGGTGGCGGCGCTCGCGCTGCACCTGCAGGCCCAGGGCGTGCAGCCCGGCGACCGCGTGGCTGCCTACCTGCCCAACGTGCCCGAGGCCATGGTCGCCTTCCTGGCCACGGTGAGCATCGGCGGCGTGTGGAGCATCTGCGCCCCCGACATGGGCACGCACGCGGTGCTCGACCGCTTCCGCCAGATCGAGCCCAAGGTGCTCATCAGCGTGGACGGTGTGACCTACGGCGGCCGCGACCTGGACCGCACCGGCGTGCTGGCCGAACTGCGCGCCGCCCTGCCCAGCGTGCAGCACGTGGTGCTGCTGGGCAATCTGGATGCTACTGTTTCGATAGCTGGTTGCGCAAGCTGGACAAGCGCTACCGGCAAAAACAATGCCGATACTGCGGCGTTTGAGCCGATGTGGCTGCCCTTTGACCACCCGCTGTGGATCGTCTACTCCAGCGGCACCACCGGCCTGCCCAAGCCCATCGTGCACGGCCACGGCGGCAGCATGCTGGTGGCGCTTCAGCTCAAGGTGCTGCACAACGACATCGGCTGCAGCTACGAGGCCAACAGCCTGGGCGAGCGCTACCACTGGTACAGCTCCACCGGCTGGGTGATGTGGAACGCGCAGATGAGCGGCCTGCTCTCGGGCACCACCTGCGTCATCTACGACGGCAACCCCGGCGGCAGCAAGGAGCACCCCGACTGGGGCGTGCTGTGGCGCTTCGCGGTGGAAACCGGGGTGACCTTCTTCGGCGCGGGCGCGGCCTTCTTTGCCAACTGCATGAAGGCGGGCATCACCCTCAGCGCCTTTGGCGACCTGAGCCGCATCCGCGCCCTGGGCACCACCGGCTCGCCGCTGGCGCCCGAGGTGCAGCAGTGGGGCACGGCGCAGTTCGAGGCCATCGGCACGCCGGACATCTGGTGGGACAACATCTCCGGCGGCACCGACTTTTGCGGCGCCTTCATCGGCGGCAACCGCGAGCTGCCCCAGGTGCCCGGCGAGATGCAGTGCCGCATGCTGGGCGCGGCCGTGGAGTCGTGGGACGCCGAAGGCCGCCCCGTGCAGGACGCCGTGGGCGAGCTGGTGTGCGTGCAACCCATTCCGTCGATGCCGCTGTACCTGTGGGGCGACAAGGACGGTTCGCGCTACCTGTCGAGCTACTTCGACATGTACCCGCCCGGCCACGGCCGCCAGCCCGGCGGCGGCGACGGCCCGGCCGACCTGGGGCCGGTGTGGCGGCATGGCGACTGGCTCAAGATCGGCGCCAACGGCGGCTGCATCATCTACGGCCGCAGCGACGCCACCATCAACCGCCACGGCTTGCGCATGGGCACCAGCGAGATCTACAGCGCGGTCGAATCCTTGCCCGAGGTGCTGGACAGCCTGGTGGTGGACCTGGAGTACCTGGGCCGCGACAGCTACATGCCCCTGTTCGTGGTGCTGCGCCCCGGCCATGCGCTGGACGAGGCGCTGCGCGCGCGCATCAACACGGCCATCCGCACGGCGCTCAGCCCGCGGTTCGTGCCCGACGACATCCTCGTGGTCGCGGAGGTGCCGCGCACCCTGAGCGGCAAGAAGCAGGAGCTGCCCATCAAGAAGCTGCTGCTGGGCCAGCCGCTGGAAAAGGTGGTCAACAAGGACGCCATGGCCAACCCCGGCTGCCTGGACTGGTACGTGGCCTTCGCGCGCGAGCGCGCCCAGGCAGCCGCCTGAGCCCGCCGCCAACAAACGGCCCCCGCTGACATACGCGAAGCGCGCCGGCGGTCACCCTACGGGGATGCCCGCCAGCGTGCGGGCCGCCATAATGCGCACCCCGCCCGAGCGCCGCAGGAGAGTTTTGCCCATGACCACCCCCTCCCACCCCAAACGCTTCTCGATGATCCGCGAGTTCCACCTGGCGGACTGGTTCACGCTGGGCAACGCCGTGTGCGGCGTGGGGGCGCTGTTCTCGTCCATGACCTACCTGGAGACGAACGATGTGCGCCATGTGTACTTTGCCGCCGCCCTGGTGCTGGCCGCGCTGATCTTCGACGTGCTGGACGGCCGCATTGCCCGCTGGCGCCAGAAAAGCTCGGCCATGGGCCGCGAGCTGGATTCGCTGGCGGACGTGATCTCGTTCGGCGTGGCGCCGGCCATCATCGCCTACGGCTGCGGCATGCAGGGGCTGTACGACCGCATCGTGCTGGCCTACTTCGTGGCCTGCGGCGTGTCGCGCCTGGCGCGCTACAACGTCACGGCCGAAACGCTGTCGGGCGACGATGGCAAGGTGAAGTACTTCGAGGGCACGCCCATCCCCACCTCCATCGTGCTCGTGGCCCTGCTGGCGCTGGCCGCCTGGATGGGCGCTGTGCGCGAGCACCTGTGGTTCGGCAAGGTGCTGGTCGGCGGCTTCACGCTGCACCCGCTGGTGCTGCTGTTCGCGGCGTCGGGGTCGCTGATGATCAGCCGCATCAAGATCCCCAAGCTCTGAAATGCTCCTGAAAAGATAGCTGCAAGCGCGCGTCCACAGGGCGCTGGAGGGCAATTTCGCTGTTGTGGGCCTCAGGCAGCAGCGGGTTTGCGGTTCACCACCACGATGCCCGCCGCCACCAGCACCAGCGCGGCCACCAGTCCGGCCGTGATCGGCTCGCCCAGCCACCAGGCGCCAAACAGCAGGGCGAACACCGGCGTCAGGAACACGAACACCGAAATCCGCGTGGCCGGGTAGTGCGCCAGCATCCACATCCACGCCAGGTAGCTCACGAACGCGCCCACCAGCGCCTGGGCCAGCAGCGAGCCCCAGGCGAACGCGCTGAACTGCCACGCCCAGGCTTCCCCCAGCAGCAGCGACAGCACGGGCAGCACGGCCGTGCTCACGCCCACCTGGTAGAACAGCTGCTTGGCGGGCGCCACGCGCGCCAGCGCCGTGGAGCGGATGACCATGGTGGTCAGCGCCCACATCAGCCCCGCCGCGAGCCCCAGCAGGTCCCCCACCCACGCGCGGGGCAGGGCGGCATTGGCCGGGCCCAGCAGCCCGTCGCCCAGCGCCAGCCCCACGCCCACGAAGGCTGCCGCCAGCCCCAGCCACTGGCCGCCCTGCAGCCGCTCGCCCGGAATGAAGCGCGGCAGCAGCAGCGCCACCCAGAAGGGCGATGCGTACAGGAACACGGTGAGCCGGGACGCACTGGTGTACTGCAGCCCCAGGTAGATGCAGGCAAACTCTGCCGCAAACAGCGCGCCAGCCAGCAGCCCGGCGCGCCCGGCCCCGGCGGGCTCGCCCGCACCCGACAGGCGCACCCCGCGCACGAGGCACCATGCGGCAATGGCCGCCGTCGCCAGCGCAAAGCGCACAAAGGCCTGGAACACAGGCGCGACCTCGGCCACCGTGGCCTTGACCAGCACCTGCTGGAATCCCCAGAACATGCAGCACGCCAGCAGCAGCGAGACGGCCAGGGTGTCGAGATGGGGTTTGCGGGTGGAAACCATGGGGGGCATGCGGAGGGTTCTGCCGATCAGGCGCAACGCCAAGGAGCGCGGGCGCGCGCAAGCGTCGGAATCATCGGAGCGAAGGCGTTCGACATCATTTTTCTCTTTGTTCCAGAATGGTCACGCCAGCGCCGTCACGGGCCCTGCGCCATGGGGATCCGGAGTCTGGGGCGGCGGGCCATTACACCATCCATGGCCTGACGGCCGGTGTCGGCGCTGTCCTACAGGCAGGGTCGCTGCAGCGTACGCGGACCCGCCGCGCCCGTGGCTAAGGTGATGGGGTGGTGCTGCATGCGGACGCGCGGCACGGGGCCACGCACGCAGGAGGAACACCCATGCATTCATGCTTCTCGATCGCCAAGGCACCTCCGCGGTCGCCAGGGCCTCGCCCGCGCCGCGCGCTGGCGGGGGCCGCCGCGCTGGCGCTGTGGGGACTGGCGCTGCTGCCCGGTCCCTGCGGGGCGGCGTCGCCCGCACCGCGCGTGGCGCAGTGGGGTGGCGAGCCGGCCTCGGCGGACGCGCGCCTGGTGGCCGACTGGGCGTTTGGGTCCGGAGACCACCGCAACCTCGCGGTCGTGGTGGTCGACAAGAAAGACGCCAAGGTCTACGTGTTCGACCGCGAGGGGCGCCTCCTGAGCGTGGCGCCTGCGCTGCTGGGCTCGGCCGTGGGCGACCACACGGTGCCCGGCATTGGGGACAAGCCCCTGTCCCAGGTGCTGCCCGCCGAGCGCACGACGCCGGCGGGCCGCTTTGTCGCCGAGCCCGGCATCAATGCCAGCGGCGAGGACGTGGTGTGGGTGGACTACGACGCTGCCGTGTCCATGCACCGCGTGCGGGCGAAGGTGAAGTCCGAGCGGCGGCTGGAGCGGCTCGCGTCCAGGACGCCCGCAGACAACCGCATCTCCTTTGGCTGCATCAACCTGCCTGTTCCGTTCTATGAAAAGGTGCTGAGCCCCGCCGTGCGGAACACCGGCGCCGTGGTGTACGTGCTGCCCGAGACGCAGCCGGCCGCGCAATTCTTCGGCATCCAGGGGCATGCCGGTGCGTCCCGCTAGCTACCGGGGAGCCCGCTGCGCGGTGGATTCGCGCTGCCACGGCCGGCCCTGTCCGACACGCGCTGCGGCCCGGGGCTGACGCCGCGGCCCCCGCAAGGCCCTAGCGTGGAGGCAGCTGGCGATGCCGCTGGCGAACTTTGTTTTTCACCGATACCAAAGGAGCTGCGAAATGACTGCATCGAACCTACTGAAGAGCCTGCTCACGGGGGTGGCCACCCTGGCCCTGGCGGGCGCCGCCGTGGCCCAGGGCACGCCGCCCACCACCGCTTCGCCGAACGCGGCCACGGGCGCGGGGCAGCAAAGCACGCAAAACACGCCCATGGGCGCCACCGGCACGCCGGGTGCCAACACCGGCACCGGCACCGGCGCCACGGGCGGCACGGGGTCGGCGGGCAATACCGGGATGGGTGCCTCGGGCTCGGGCAGTGCAGCGGCCTCTTCCATGGGCTCGGGCAGTTCCACGGACAGCGGCAGCATGTCCGGCAGCGCGCGCCCCGCGCGCGCCGACCGCAACTGAGCCACCGCGCGACGCGCCACCAGCCCGGCGGGCCTGCCCGCCGGGCTTTTTTGCGTCCGCGGCGGGCAGGCGGCGTCTTGGAACAGGCGCTTGGGATGCTCTGCACGAATCGAGCGGCAAGTGGGCGCTGCGGATCGGGATGGGCTGCAAGGCGCAAAGCGCAGCAATAGCCGGGCTATTGCGAGCATTTGCAACGCAGCAGACCGCCCGAGCCCGCAGATGCACACGGCGTGACGATTCGTGCAGAGCATCCCTGGCCCAGGGCCACGGTACACTTTGCGCCTCCTGCAACCGGTTCCCGCGCTTCAATCCCCCTCCTGCATCCATGGCCCTTACCACGGCGGCCCAGGCCCGCACCAGCTTTGACCTCAAGAGCGCCTCGCTGCCCGTGGTGGCTGTGCTGCTCAAGACCACCGACGCCGCGCAGTTCGCGGCCGATCTGGCCGAGCGGGTGGCCGATGCCCCGGGCTTTTTTGACAACGACCCGGTGCTGATCGACCTGGCGCCGGTGCGCGATGCCGAGGCGGCCATCGACTTTGCGGCCCTGGTGGCCGAGCTGCGCCGCCACAGCACCCTGCCGGTGGCCGTGCGCGGCGGCAATGCTGCGCAGATGGAAGCCGCCCGCGCCGCCGGCCTGGCCGCGGCGCCCGATGCGCCCCCCGTGCGCGCCGAGGCTCCCGCGCCCGAGGTGCGCGAGGTGGTCCGTGAAGTGGTGCGCGAGGTCGAGGTCGTGCGCGAGGTGCCGGTGGCCGGCCCCGGCACCGTGGTGGTGGACAAGCCGCTGCGCTCCGGCCAGCAGGTCTATGCACGCGGCGCCGACCTGGTCGTGATGGCCGTGGTGAGCTTTGGCGCCGAGGTGATTGCCGACGGCAACATCCACGTCTATGCCCCGCTGCGCGGCCGTGCCATTGCCGGCGCGCGCGGCAACACCGAAGCCCGCATTTTTTCCACCTGCCTGGAGCCCCAGCTGGTCTCCATTGCAGGCATCTACCGCACGACCGAGACGGAACTGCCCGACAACGTGCGCGGCAAGCCCGCCCAGGTGCGCCTGGAAGGCGAGAAGCTCCTGATCGAGCCGCTGGCCTGACACCGCACCTCCCCATTCGTTTCAACCCCACTGAGAACTAGCAACACATGGCCAAAATCGTCGTCGTGACCTCCGGCAAGGGTGGCGTAGGCAAGACCACCACCAGCGCCAGCTTTGCCTCCGGCCTCGCCCTGCGCGGCCACAAGACCGCCGTGATCGACTTTGACGTCGGCCTGCGGAACCTGGACCTCATCATGGGCTGCGAGCGCCGCGTGGTGTATGACCTCATCAACGTGATCCACGGCGAGGCCAACCTGAACCAGGCCCTCATCAAGGACAAGCAGTGCGACAACCTGTTCGTGCTGGCCGCCAGCCAGACCCGCGACAAGGACGCGCTCACGCAGGACGGCGTGGAAAAGGTGCTCAAGGACCTGGCCGCGATGGACTTCGAGTACATCGTCTGCGACTCGCCCGCCGGCATCGAAAGCGGCGCCCTCATGGCCATGCACTTCGCCGACGAGGCCCTGGTGGTGACCAACCCCGAGGTGTCCAGCGTGCGCGACTCCGACCGCATCCTGGGCATGCTGGGCAGCAAGACCAAGCGCGCCATCGAGGGCGGCGAGCCCATCAAGGAGCACCTGCTCATCACGCGCTACAACCCCAGCCGTGTGGAAGACGGCCAGATGCTCAGCCTGGAGGACATCCAGGACATCCTGCGCATCAAGCTGATCGGCGTCATCCCCGAGTCGGAAGTGGTGCTGCAGTCGTCCAACCAGGGCACGCCCGCCATCCACGCCCAGGGCTCGGACGTGAGCGAGGCCTACAAGGACGTGATCGCGCGCTTCCTGGGCGAGGACAAACCCCTGCGCTTCATCGATGCCGAGAAGCCCGGCTTCTTCAAGCGCCTTTTCGGGAGCAAGTGACCCATGGCCTCTTTCCTGTCCTTCCTGCTGGGAGAAAAAAAGAAGACCGCCAGCGTTGCCAAGGAGCGCCTGCAGATCATCCTGGCGCACGAGCGCAACGGTCGCAACGCCTCCGAGCCCGATTACCTGCCGGCCCTGCAGCGCGAGCTGGTGGCCGTGATTTCCAAGTACGTGAAGATCAACCCCGACGACCTCAAGGTGCACCTGGAGCGCCAGGACAACCTGGAGGTGCTGGAGGTGAAGATCGAACTGCCCGACACCGTGCGCTGACCTGCCGGCCCATCCCGGCCCATTCCGGCGCCGTACCCAGCCAGGAGGCACGACCATGTTGTCCCATGTGTTTGTCGGCGTGAACGACTTCGACCGTGCGATGGCGTTCTACACCCCGGTGATGGCCCGCCTGGGCCTGGCGCTGCGTTTCACCGAGGCCCAGCGGCCCTGGGCCGGGTGGCAGCAGCCCGGGGTTGCGCGCCCGCTGTTTCTGGTCGGGCGGCCTTATGATCGCCAGCCCGCCACGCCTGGCAACGGCGCCATGAACGCGCTGCTGGCCGCCGACCGCGCCACGGTGGACGCCGTCCACGCCCTGGCGCTGGGCCACGGCGGCACCTGCGAGGGCCCCCCGGGCCTGCGCCCCGAATACCACCCCCACTACTACGGCGCCTATTTCCGCGACCCCGAGGGCAACAAGCTCTGCGTGTGCTGCCACGAACCGGCCTGAGCGGTGGCGCACGCCCGCGCCGGCCCACTACGGCCCGATAATTGCTTTGATATCAGGGTTAACCCTGAACAAGGCTTGGTGGTGGAAACAAACTGGAAACTCAGCTGGCAGCAGGCGCGCAACCACGAGGGCGTGACCCGCGGCGCCCGGGCCTTTCTGGCGCTGGCGGCGGTGCTGGCGTGGGGCTGGTGGTCGGGCTGGCAGGCGCAGCTCATGCCGGTGCTGCTGGGCGTCATCGCCAGCGCGCTGACCGAAACGGATGACAGCTGGCGCGGGCGGCTGCGCGCGCAGGGCCTGGCGCTCGTGTGTTTCAGCTTCATGGCATGGGCCGTCTGGGCGACCATGGCCTCGCCCTGGCTGCTCGTGGCCGTCCTGGCGGTGTCGGCCTTTGCCATCACCATGCTGGGCGCGCTGAGCGAGCGCTACCGAGCCATCGCCTTCGGTTCCCTGGTGCTTTTCATCTACGCGGGGCTGGCCACGCACAGCAGCCGCGACGCGGCGCAGCAGTCCCTTCCGCTGATGCTGGCCGGCGCGGTCTGGTACGGCGTGGTCTCGGTGGGCTGGACGGCCGCCCTGCCGCGCGCCCCGGTGCGCGACCGCCTGGCCAAGCTGTACGCCCTGCTGGGCGAATACCTGCGCCTGAAGGCCCTGTTGCTGGAGCCCGTGCGCGACGTCGACCTGGAGCGCCGCCGCATGGCGCTGGCACTGCACAACGGGCGGGTGGTCGACGCGCTCAATGCCACCAAGGAAAGCCTGATCAGCCGCATGGGGCGGGGCACACCGCCGCTGTGGCTGCGCACCGCCATGCACCAGTACCTGGCGGCGCAGGACGTGCATGAGCGCGTGAGTTCCTCGCACGAGCACTACGACCTGCTGGCCCAGGCGTTTTTCCACAGCGACGTGCTCTACCGCTGCCAGCGCGTGCTCACGCTGCTGGGGGAGCAGGCCCTCAAGCTGTCGCAGGCGATCGGTACGCAGTCCGAACCGCAGCACTGGGGCGCGACGGCGCGTGCCATCGAAGACATGCAGGCCGCGATGGCCCACCTTGCGGCGACGGAGGACGGTGCGGCGCCCCAGGCCGTGCAGGGCCGCGCCCTGCGGTCGCTGCAGGCGCTGGGCGACAACCTCACGGCGCTGGCGAGCGTATTTGCGGGCGCCCTGGCCCTGCCGCCCCACGCGCCCGCGGACAGTCCGGATTGCACGCTGCTGGACCGCGAGCCCCGCAGCCTGGCCGATGCGTGGGGGCGCGTGCGCGCGCACGCGCGGCTCGCATCGCCGTGGCTGCGCCACAGCCTGCGGCTGAGCGTCTCGCTGGTCGCGGGGTTCTGCGTCATGCAGGCCACGGCCGATCCGCGCGGGTTCTGGATCCTGCTGACCATCGTGTTCGTGAGCCAGCCGCACTACGCCGCCACGCAAGCGCGGCTGATGCAGCGCGCCAAGGGCACGGCCCTGGGCCTGGCCCTGGGCTGGGCCGTGATCCAGTTGTTGCCCGATGCCCGCGTGCAGGCCACCCTGCTGGTGCTGGGCGGCGCCGTGTTCTTCGGTGCGCGCCACACCCGCTACACCCTGGCGACGGCCGCCGTGACCACGCTGCTGCTGCTGAGCTTTCACCAGCTGGGCACCACCAGCGGCGTGATTTCCGCGCGCCTGTTCGACACCGTGGTGGGGTGCCTGATCGCCGCCGTGGCCTCCTGGACGGTCCTGCCGTACTGGCAGTCACGCCACTGGCCGCAGCTGGCGGCCCAGGTGCTGCAGACGCAAGCCGTGTACCTGCGCGAGATCCTGGCCCAGTACCAGGGCGGCAAGTGCGACCACCTGGCCTACCGCCTGGCGCGCCGCAACGCCCACAACGCGGACGCGGCGCTCTCCAACGCCTACAGCGCCATGCTGCAGGAGCCGGCGCGCGTGCGCGACCATGTGGACGTGGCGGCCCGCTTTCTGTGCCTGTCGCACACGCAGCTCAACTACCTGTCCGCCCTCGGGGCGCAGCGCGGCGGCGCGGCCGCCCGGCCGATGGACGAGGGCACGCAGGCGCTGGCGCAGACGCTGCTGGTGTCGCTCCAGCAACTGGCGGGGGAACTCGAGCGCATCCAGCGGGTGCCGGCCTCCCGGCGACGGCGCGCTGCGGCCCACGCTGCCCCGGCCGTGGCCGAGCTGGCGCGCGAATGGGGCACCGCCGCGCCCCAGGCCGCCGGTCCGCACAGCCTGATGGCGGCACAGCTGCAGCTGGTGGGCAAGGTGTTCCCGCAGCTGCAGGACCAGGCCCGCCAGCTCGCGCAGCCCTGAGCCTGCTCAGGAGATCCGGCCCCGCCGGCTACAGCGGGTGCTCGGTGTAGAACTTGCCGCCGTGGTAGAGCAGGGGCGACACGCCCTCGCGGTGTTCGCAGCGCTCCACCTCGCCCACGAAGATGGTGTGGTCGCCTTCCTGGTACTGGCTGCGGTTGAAGCACTCGAACGTGGCAGCTGCGCCCGCCAGCAGCGGGGCGCCACTGACGCCAGGGCGGTGTTCCAGCCCCGCCCAGCGGTCGATGCCCCGCGTGGCAAAGCGCTCGGCCAGGCCCTTCTGGTCCGCGGCGAGCACATGGATGGCGTAGTGCGAGCCATCGGCGAAGGTGGGCAGGGTGCTGGCGCCGTGGGACAGGCTCCAGAGCACGAGCGGGGGCTCCAGCGAGACCGAGTTGAAGGAGCTGGCCGTCAGCCCCACCAGGCGCCCGTCCGCCGTGCGGGCGGTGACGATGGTCACGCCCGTGGCAAACATCCCCAGCGCGTCGCGGAACTCGCGGGTGGAGAAACTGGGCGGCAGGGCCAGGACGGGGCGGTGGGTGGGACGGTTCACAAAAAGGCACGCGGCGCGCGCAGCGGCGGCAGGAAGGGATGCAACTATTATCGGGCGCCCCCCGCCTTTGCGCTGCCGAGGGGTTTCAGGCGCGATGTGTTCTGAAGGCGGCGTCCCCTTACCTCCACTGCTGGTTCCTTGCATGGCCCTTCTCCCCACATTCACGACCCTCGGATCGGGCCCCACCGTGCTCATGCTGCACGACGCCGACGGCGACCACCTCACGTTTGCGCCCCAGGTGGAGACGCTGGCCAGCGCAGGGTACCGGGCCGTGGCCTGGGACATGCCGGGCTACGGCCGCAGTGCCCCCATCGAGCCCTACACCTTCAAGGCGCTGGCGGAAAGCTGCCTGGCGCTGGCCGATGCGCTGCAGGCCGGACCGGTGGCGCTGGTGGGGCATGGCATGGGCGCGATGGTGGCTCTGGAGGCTGCGGTGCGCAGGCCCGCGCAGGTGCGGCGGCTGGTGCTGTGCGCCGGCGGGCCCGCCCTGGACGCGCAGGCGGCCGAAGACTGGGTGGCGCCCCGGCTGCAAGCCCTGCAGGCGCTGGAGGCGGGCGGCGGCATGCAGCAGCTGGCCGAAACCCTGGTGCCGCGCTTCATCGGCACGGGAGCCCTGCCGGAAGGCGTGCGGCTGGCCAGCCACGCACTGTCGCAGGTGTACCCGGGCGCCTACCGGCGCGCCCTGGAGGCGCTGACCTCGTTCGACCGCGGGGCTGCGGTGCTGGCGCGACTGCATGTGCCCACGCTGCTGGTGGGCGGCGACGGCGACCGCTGCACGCCGCCGGCCGCATTGCAGGCCCTGGCCCAGGTGCTGCCGGATGCGGAATACCTGCGCCTGCCGCACGTCGGCCACTGGCCTCAGCTGGAAGACCCCGACAGCTTTGACGCCGCGCTGCTGGAGTTCCTGGCCCGTCCGCGGGTGCTGCACTGATCTGTTTCCCACCTCCCCCGGAGCGCGCGCTCCCCGTTTGGCTCGTTCCTGTATGTGGTTTGTCGTCAAGAAGACCGTCTCCGCGCTGCTGATGCCGCCGGTGCTCAGCATCCTGCTCGCGCTTGTCGGCCTGTGGATCGCGCGGCGTTACCGGCGCACGGGCTTGTCCATGGCGGTGCTGTCGCTGCTGTCCGTGCTGGTGCTGTCGTGGCCGCCGGTTTCGGACGCCCTGGTGCGCAGCCTGGAGCGCTACCCGCCCATCACGCCCGAGCAGCTGGCCCGGGCCCAGGCCATCGTGGTGCTGGGGGGCGGGCCCGATTCCCTGGCGCCCGAGAACGGCCCCGACCTCCTGGCCCGGGGTGCGCGGGAACGGCTGCGGTATGCCGTGGCCTTGCAGCGGCAAACCGGCCTGCCGCTGCTGGCCACGGGCGGTGCGCTGGGGGGCGCCCGCCCCGAGGCGCTGGCCATGAAGGACGTGGCCGAGCGCGAGCTGCGCGGGCGCGTGCGGTGGACGGAAGTCCAGGCGCTGGACACGCAAGGCAATGCGGCGCTGTCCGCGCCCGTGCTGCAAGCCGCCGGCGTCCAACGCATCGCCCTGGTCACCCACGGCTGGCACATGGTGCGCGCCGCCCACCTGTTCCGCCGGCAGGGCCTTGAGGTCTATCCCGCGCCGATGGGCTTTGTGCCCCCGGCCGGTTCCCGGCTGCAGCGCTTGCTGCCGCGCGCATCGGCCCTGGTCGACAGCAGCCTGGCGCTGCACGAATGGCTGGGCATTCTTGTGTTGCGTGGCGCCAGGGCGTTCTAAGGATCCTCGCCACGAATCGTCGCGCCGCGTGCCTCTCGGGCTCGCCGGGCCGGTCAGCGGGGAGGGAGCAGAAAGCTGCTGGCCGCCTCCAACGCTGGTGTGTCCGCCTGCACGGCGCCGGGCGCGCCGCCCTTGCCCCAGAGGGCTCCGCCCCACCGCATGGCCAGGAACTGCGCGCACAGCGCCACGGAGTCGATCATGGGCTGGGCCTTGGCGCGGTCGCCGCTGGTGGTGATGAGCGACAGCGTCTTGGCACCCATCTGTTCCTTGAACGCCAGGCCGGGCACCCGCAGCCAGGCGCTCCAGTGGTCCAGGTAGGTTTTCAGGGGCGCGGGAAGGCTGTACCAGTAGACCGGCGAGACGAAGACGATGTGCGTGGCCGCCAGCGTGGTGTCCAGCAGGGTCTTCAGATCCCCTTCGGGCGGTGCATAGGTGCCCGTGGTGTGGCGCCGGTCGACAAAGGGCGGCAGCTGCATCTGCGCCAGGGAGTGCCAGGTCTGCGGGGTGCCGGCCGGCAGCGCAGCAGCGGCCTGGCGTGCCAGCCATTCCGTGTTGCCGGTGTGGCCCGGTTCACGGGTGGACGTGGTGAGAAAGAGGTAGTGTGCGGCGGTGGATGGGGTCATGGCGCCATCGTAGCGCTGCCCCGGTAGGGCCGCGGGGCGTGCGTGGGCGGGGCGGTTCAAGCGGCCACCTGGCCCAGCAGCCAGGCTTTCACCCCCGCAACGACCTCGGGCGCGCGCTGCTTGCGGGGCGACACCAGGTAGTAGCCCGCGCCCGTGTGGACTTCTTCGTCCCACACCTTGGCCAGCCGGCCGGCGCAAAGGTCTGGGGCGACAAACTCCTTTTGCACCAAGGCGACGCCCTGGCCGGTCAGGGCGGCATCGATCGCGAGGGTGGTCTGGTTGAACCAGAGGGCTGGCGGCGGCGCAGCTCCGGGGGCCGGCACCTGGCCCTGCGCGTGCGGTGGCGCTGCAGCGTGGGTCAGGCGGCCGAGGTAGTCGGCCCAGGCGGACTGCGAGTCGTGCAGCAGCACGTAGCGGCCCAGGTCGGCGACCGTCTGGGCCGGGCCGCAGCTGTGCAGCAGCTGCGGACTGGCGACGGCCACCAAGCACTCCTCGAACAGGAGGTCCGCCACCAGGCCCGGACCGAAGGGCGGGCGGCCATAGCGGACGGCCAGGTCGATGGCTTCGGTGTGGAAGTGCGACAGCCGTTCCGTGGCCAGGATGCGCAGGTCGGTGCCGGGGTGCAGCCGCGTGTAGTCGGCCAGCCGGGGGATGAGCCATTTGGTGGCAAAGGTGGGCGTAACGCTGACGGTGGCGTGCTGGGGCTCGGGCCGCAGGCTCCGGGTGGCTTCGGCCAGCAGGTCGAACGAGCGCCGCACGCCGATGGCATAGCGCTGGCCGTTGTGCGTGAGCGCCAGCGTGCGTGGGTGCCGCTCGAACAGCTTCAGCCCCAGCTCGGCCTCCAGCGCCCGGATCTGCTGGGCCACGGCGCCCTGGGTCACCCCCAGTTCCAGGCCCGCCAGCCGAAAGTTGAGATGGCGGCTTGCCGCCTCGAATGCGCGCAGGGCGTTCAGGGAGGGCAGGCGATCAAGGGAGGGACTCATGGGTGTAGATTTTCTACTGAATAGGAGCACGAAGTCTGCTGCTTCCGGTCCCCCGAAAGCTGGCCAGCTGCGGAACAATTCCCGGGTGCCGATGGGCAGCAAAGAAGCAGTGAGGAGCAATGGGAATGGCAGTAGAAAAAGTAGCGTTGGTCACCGCCGGTGGCATGGGCATCGCGGCCGCGGCAGCGCGCCGTCTGGCGGAGGACGGCTTTCGGGTGGGCATCTTGTCGTCATCGGGCCGTGGGGAGGAACTGGCCTGCGAGCTGGGGGGCTCAGCGTCACCGGCTCCAGCCAGTCGCTCGAAGACCTGGGCCGCCTGGTGGACCTGGCGATGGCGCGCTGGGGGCGGGTGGATGTGCTCGTCAACAGCACCGGCCACGGGCCGCGTGCGCCGCTGCTGGCCCTGTCGGATGAGCGGTGGATGGCGGGCGCGGACACCTATTTGCACAGCGTGGTCCGGCCCACCCGGCTGGTGGCGCCGCTCATGCAGCAGCAACAGCCGCAGGGCGGGGTGATCGTGAATCTCTCGTCGGGGTGGGCGGTGGACCCGAGCGCGCTCTTCCCCACCGCGGCCCTGGTCCGGGCGGGACTGGCTTCTTTCACGCGGATTTTTGTGGACAGCTATTCCCGCCACAACATCCGCATGAACAACGTGCTGCCGGGCTGGATCGACGCTGCGTCCGCGCACGAGGAGTTCCGCGCCACGGTGCCCCTGCAGCGCTATGGCCAGGCTGCTGAGGTGGCCGCGACGATTGCCTTCCTGGCTTCGGACGGCGCCGGCTACATCAACGGGCAGAGCCAGCGGGTGGACGGCGGGCTTGCGCTGGCCACCTGAAGAGCGGCGGCGGGCGAAGGGCCTGCCGCCTGCACGGCCTGGGCCCTATTCTCAGGTTCAGGCCGCGAGGGCCGTGCCGGGCGCGCGGCGAGCGGGGCTGCCGTGGCCCAGGAAGCCGAAGTTCATCGCCGGCTGTTCGCCGCTGATGAGTTCGGCCAGGGCCTTGCCCGAGCCGGCGCCATGCGTCCAGCCCAGCGTGCCATGGCCGGCGTTCACCCACAGCTTGCCCACCGGCGTGCGGCCGATGAAGGGGATGTTCGTGGGCGTGGCCGGGCGCAGGCCCGTCCAGTACTGCGGATTGCCGCCTTCCTCGGGCGTGCGGGTGTCGCACACGCCGGGCAGGATGGACTCGATGCGGCGCGAGAGCATGTGGCAGCGTGCTCGGGCGAGGCTGCTGTCCAGCGTCAGGTCCCAGCCGTTGAGCTCGATGGTGCCCGCCACGCGCAGATAGTTGCCCAGGCGGCTCATTGCGATCTTCTTGCCGTCGTCGATGGTGGAGACCATGGGCGCGCCCTCGGGGCGCAGCAGCGGGAACGTGGCGCTGTAGCCTTTGCCGGGGTAGATGGGCAGGTCCACGCCCACGCTGCGCAGCAGCGGCGCGCTGTAGGTGCCGCAGGCGACGACGATGGCATCGGCCTTCAGGATTTGCTCTCTTTGGCCTCTGGCGCTTGGCTGGCGGGCGGCAATAGCTACTGAATCGATAGCGTCGCCAACTTTGTTGAGGCGCAGCACATCGTGCTCGTACAGGAACTGCACGCCCCGGGCGGCGCAGCGGCGCGCCAGTTCTTGCGTGAAGACCCGCGCATCACCGCTCTCGTCGGTGCTGGTATAGGTGCCGCCGGTGATCTTGTCGCCATAGGCCTTGAACGCCGGCTCGATCTGCAGCAGCTCGTCACGGCTGACCAGGCGGCGCTGCACGCCGTGGCGGCGCATCACCTCCACCGCATGCGCTGCAGCGTCAAAGGACTTCTGGTCGGTATAGAAGTGGGCGATGCCGCGTTCAAGGCGGTTGTATTCGATGCCCGTGGCATGGACAAGGTCCTTGAGCGCCGCATGGCTGTAGGCACCCAGGGCCACGATCTGCGCCACATTGCGCTCGAATGCGGCGTCATTGCACTGCGCAAGGAACTGCAGGCCCCAGCGCCACTGCTGCCAATCCATCTGCGGGCGAAACAGCAGCGGGGCTTCCTGGTCGAACATCCACTTGAGCGCCTTCAGCGGGGCTTCGCGGTTGGCCCAGGGTTCGCAATAGCTCACCGAAATCTGTGCGGCATTCGCAAAACTGGTTTCCAGCGCCGCGTCGGGCTGCCGGTCCACCACAATGACCTCGTGGCCCCGCTCAAGCAGGTGCCACGCCGTGCTGATGCCGATGATGCCGGCGCCTAAAACGATGGTTTTCATGGGGCCGCAGTGTGCGCCACATTGCTTTCCAGTAAAAGCAAAATTAAACTTAATGCAAAAACATCAGGACTGCTTATCAAGCTCTTGATTCGCCCCTCCGTCTTTACCTTGCAACGCCCATGAGCACCTACGATCCCGCCGCCCTGGAATGCCTGGCCGCCATCATCGAGGAGGGCGGCTTCGAGCGGGCCGCCCAGCGGCTCAACGTGACCCAGTCGGCCGTGTCGCAGCGGCTGCGCGCACTGGAGGCGCAGGTGGGCTCGGTGCTCGTGGTGCGCAGCCGGCCGCTTCGGCCGACCTCGGCGGGGCAGCTGCTGCTCAAGCACACCAAGCAGCTGCGCCTGCTGCGGGCGGACCTGGAGCGCGATCTGCATGAACTGGCGCCCAGCGCCCCGGGCGGCAACCGGGAGGACGAGCGCATCTCCATCGCCATCAATGCGGACAGCATCGCTACCTGGGCCATGGGGGCGCTGCACGAACTCGTGCGCCAGCGCCTGCCTCTGGAAATCATCGTCGACGACCAGGACTTCACGCAGGAGTGGCTGCGCTCAGGCCAGGTGCTGGGTTGCGTCACCACCCTCAAGCAGGCCCTGCGGGGCTGCAAGATGGTGCCGCTGGGCGCCATGCACTACGTGGCCGTGGCCTCCCGCAGCTACGCCCAGCAGCACCTTCCGCAGGGGCTGACGCCGCACAACTTCCGCGAGGTCGCATTCCTGTCGTTCAACCGCAAGGACGACATGGCGGCGGAGTTCGTCGCCCGCGCGTTCGGGCTCAAGCGGGTGGCCCTCAACCACCTTTTCGTGCCCGGGTCCGAGGCCCAGATGCGCGCGGTGGCCGCGGGCTGGGCCGTGGGCGTGATGCCCGAGCTGATGGCGCGCGAGGCCTTGGCCGACGGCAGCATGGTCAACCTGGCGCCGGGCCGTTCCCTGCCGATCCAGCTGTACTGGCATTGCTGGAACCTGGAATCCGCCGTGCTGGATGCGCTGACCGCCGCGCTCACGGCGCGGGCTGCCGAGACGCTGGAAGCGCCCGCAGCGTGACGGCGCCCTGGCTGGCAATTGTGTATGACTGTTTCGTGAACGATGTAGTTGCAAAGCAACTCGACCATTTGTATTTTTACCGTGTTGTATAAAATGCTGCCTATGTCCACATCGCCACCCAAAGTCTCGTTCAAGGAACAGATGCACCAGGCCCGCGAGGACGCCATCCTCCAGGCGACGTGCCAGCTCCTGGGCGAAAAGGCGTTTGATGCCATGACCATGGACGATGTGGCCAACGCCGTGGGCATTGCCAAGGCCAGCCTGTACAAGCACTTCTGCAGCAAGGAGGAGCTGTGCAGCGCCGCCATGGTGCAGATCCTGGGGCGGGTGCGGGGCTACCTGGCCGAGCTGCCGGCCGGCATGCCGCCCCTCGACAAGCTGCAGGCCCTGGTGCGCTGGTCCCTGGAGCGCTTGCTGACCAACGAGATGCCGTTGCTGCCCAGCCGCAACTCCACCCTGCGTGCGGTGCTGATGGCCAACAAGGACTACCTCAACGGGCTGGTCACGGTCAGCGACCAGATCGGGGCCTGGATCACCGAAGCACAGTCCCAGGGCGTGCTCAACCCCACCTTGCCGCCGGTGGTGGTGCTCTACACGTTGTACGCCCGCGCCTGCGATCCGGTGGTGAGCTTCCTCAAGGAGAGCGGCCAGTTCTCGGACGCCGAGATCGTGGACCTGGTGGTGCGCACCTGTTTCGACGGGCTGGCGGCGCGCTAGCTGCTTTCCCGCCGCCCGCACGCCGGGCTTTTTTGGCGGATCTGACGGCGGGCAGAGTCCAAATGTTCAGGCCGCATCGGGGCGTGACGGCACGTTCGTGATCGACCATACCCCCCTATCTCAACCGGGCAAAAAAAACCCTGCCGGAGCAGGGTTCGGCAGGGAGGCTGCGCAGGTTACCGGACGATCAGCAGGGGCACCTTGCTGTTCGCCAGGACCTGGGTGGTGACCGATCCCATCACCAGGGTGGCGAGGGCGCCATGCCCGTGCGAGCCCATCACCAGCAGATCGAACTTGCCGCCGTCGGCCACTTTGGCGATGGTCTCGCCCACTTGGCCCACTTTGACGCTGCGCTTGGCTTCCACGCCGTGGCGGCCCAGGAACTTGCACACGGGCGCAAGGATTTTCTCCGCTTCTTCGGCGTGGTAGTTGTCGACGACTTCCTTGCCCAGCGCTGCGCGGGCGCGTGCGGGCAGGGGGGCCTGCACGGTGAGCACGGTGTACTGGTGGCTTTCGCCCAGCAGTTCTTCGTGGGTGGCAAGGTAAGCCAGCATTTTCTTGGTGTAGGCGCTGCCATCGACAGCAAGCAGGATGTTCATGGAGGTTCTCCGGGAAGATAAGGGTCAGACTACCGTGCGCGGATCGTTGTTGTCTTGACCTGTGTCAGGCTGTTCTGTCTGCGCGGCGGGGCGCTAGGGATGCTCTGCACGCATCGAGCGGACAGTGTGCGCTGCGGATCGGGAGGGGCTGCAAGGCGCAAAACGCAGCAGACCACCCGGACCGCAGATGTACACGGCGCGACGATTCGTGCAGAGGATCGCTAAGCTCCGCGCCGCGATCATACGGCCACGCAGCACTGCGGCTGGAAGGCGGCCTGCTCGCCCTTGCGGGCATACCCTAGCGGGTTCGCCACCACGCGGCAGCGCCAGGCCGAGCCATCGCCGCGCTGGCCGCTGGCCGTGTAATCGCTGGGGGCGTGCAGGTGCCCGTGCAGCCAAAGCTGCACGCTCGGCAACAGCGCATCCAGGGCATTGCAAAAGCCCGCCGTGCCGGGCACCAGTCCGTAGCGCGGATCGGCACTGCGCAGGCTGGGCGCGAAATGCGTGACCGCCACGGTGGGGCCGCCGAACGGTACCGCCAGCGCCTGGGCAAGCCATTGCTGGCAGACCAGGGCCTGCTCGCGCACAGCCTCGGCCAGAAAGGGCTCGGCGTGGCGGGTGCCGCCGGTCTTGCGCAGGTAAAAGTTGGCCGCGCGAAACGCCTTGTCGCGCAGTTTCAGGCGGCGCGCCAGGTCGGTACAGCCTTCGTGGTCGGCCAGCGCATCGAAGTCGCTCCACAGCGTGGTCCCCACGAAGCGCACGCCTGCCAGCTGCACGGTCTCGCGCTCCAGCCAGGCAATGCCCAGGCGCTCGCAGGTGTCGCGCAGCCGGCGGTGGGCGGCATCGAAATCCTGGGCGTCATATTCATGGTTGCCGGGCACGAACAGCACGGGGGTCGGCCACCCTGCCCACTGCGGCAGCGGTGAAAAGCGGGCCAGTCCAAAATCGGCGTCCTGCAGCTGCGACCCGCTCTGGTAGGAGCCGATGTCGCCGGCGAGCACCAGCACGTCGGCGCCGGGCGCGGGTTCGGGCACGAAGTGCGGATGGGCTTCAAGGTGCAGGTCGGACAGCAGCTGGATCTTCATGGCTGCCGCAGTCTAGGGCCTGCCGGCCGTGCATGGTTTCTAGGGCAGCGGGAATGTCCGCCGCGCCGATCGGGTGAGTGCTCCCAGCAGCCAGGTCATGGCCGCCTGCTGGGGGCCGCGCCGGCGCCACAGCGCATCCACATGCACGGGCGGCACATCCAGCGGCAGCGGGCGTTGCACCAGCGCCTGTGCCAGCCCCGTGACAGGCACAAAGTGGCGCGGCAACACGGTCAGCAGGTCCGAGCCGGACACCACGCGCCCCGCAGTAAAGAACTGGTTGACGGTGATCACCACCTTGCGTTCCCGCCCCAGCGACGCCAGCGCTTCATCAATGAACCCGAAGGGGCGGCCCGAAAAGCTCACGAGCATGTGGCGCGCCGCGCAGTAGGCATCCAGGGTCAGTGGCGCGTCGGCCAGGGGGTGCCCCTGGCGCATGACGCACACGTACTCGCCGTCGTAGAGGCGCCGGCTTTCGAACACGACCGAGCCGCCGGATTGCGCACGGGCCGTGAGGTCGGCCAGCGCCGCGGGGAAATAACCCACCGCCATGTCCGCGGCCTCTTCGTCGAGCTGGCTCCGCGGATCGCGGGTGGTCAGCGGCAGCACCCGCACCGAGATCCCGGGCGCCTCCCGTTCGATGATCTGGACCAGGTCCGGGATGAGCGTCGCGGCCGTGGCATCGGCCATCGCCAGCACAAAGGTGGACTCCGCCGTGGCCGGGTCGAAGTGGCTGGGCGCCAGCGAGTCCTGCAGGTGGGCCAGCGCTTCGCGCACAGGCGGCCACAGCGCCAGCGCCCGTGGCGTAGGCTCCACGCCCTGGCCGCTGCGCACGACCAGTTCGTCCCCCAGGGCGTCGCGCAGCCGGCGCATGGCGTTGCTCACCGCGGGCTGGGTGAGGGACAGCTTGCGTGCCGCGCGGGTCAGGCTGCGCTCGGCCATGACCTCATCAAAAACCCGCAGCAGGTTCAGGTCGAGCGAACGGAAGTTCAGGGGGGTCATCGGTATTCATCATCTTTATGAATATCGATGATTCAAAATATAAACTTGAAGAGATACAGGGTTAACCCTAATATCTCGCCATCGCCCGGCAATTTCGCCACAAGCGTTAAAAAAGGGAAACCAAAATGACCAGCTTTGTACACGTTGACTACCCCACCGAACACCCTGGCGTAGTGCGTGCAGAAAACGCCGCCGCAGCCCTGAAGGGCGTGGCCGCGAACTTTGACGGTGCCCGGGGCGCCGCCACCCTCTTGCTGGCGGCTGTCGTGTCGGCTCTGCTGGTGGTGGCCAACCAAGTGATCGATACCTGGAGCGAAGGCCACCTGCTGGCCGCCTGGATGGTGCTGTGGCTGGTGGCCTTCGCCGCCCTGGCGCTGCTGAGTGCGCCCGCCCGGCGAGCCGGCGCTGCCTTGCTGGCGACGGCCCGCGCCTGGGCCGAGAGCCGCCGCCGCGCAGCCGAAGACGAACGCACCTGGCAAGTCGCCATCAAGGACCCGCGCATCATGGCCGAGTTGAACCACGCCATGGGCGTTGCCACGGTGGACGACATTCGCAAGTACTACTGATCCGGCAGGCCTGCCGCGCTGCCCGTCCTGACTGCGGCGCGCACCTCCAACCCCCTGAAAGCCGTGGTACGTGAAAGCGTGCCGCGGCTTTTGTGCTTTTGCGCAGACACCCTGGCGGCGTGGCCGGATCGGCAGCCTGCGGGCCGGTGCAGCGTGCTCCGGTAAGGACATCTCCCGCGGCCCGCCCAAAAAAACGCCCCTTCGGGGAAGGGGCGGATCAAAGGACTGGGAGGTTGCGGCAACCCGGGCATGCAGGGCATGCCCGGACCGCCGGCAGGTCAGGCGGCCAGGCGCTTTTCCAGCGCGGCCTTGGTGTCCAGCAGGGCCTGGGGCAGGTGGTAGGCCAGCTGCGCAAAGTGCGCGTCGTGCAGCTTAAACTCGTCGGCCCAGGCGGCCTTGTCGATGCTGGTGACGGCGGCAAACTGCTGGGCGCTGAAGTCAAGGCCCGTCCAGTTGATTTCCGCATACTGCGGCGCCACGCCGAACATCGTTTCCTGGCCGGTGGCCTGGCCTTCGATGCGGTCGATCATCCACTTGAGCACGCGCATGTTGTCGCCGTAGCCGGGCCAGACAAACTTGCCGGCTTCGTCCTTGCGGAACCAGTTCACGCAGAAGATCTTGGGCAGGGTGGCGCCTGTCGCGGCGAGCTTGCCTTCCATGTTCAGCCAGTGCTGGAAGTAGTCGCTCATGTTGTAGCCGCAGAACGGCAGCATGGCGAAGGGGTCGCGGCGCACCACGCCCTGGGCGCCGAAGGCGGCGGCGGTGGTTTCGCTGCCCATGGTGGCGGCCATGTACACGCCTTCCGTCCAGGTGCGGGCTTCGGTCACCAGCGGCACGGTGGTGGAGCGGCGGCCGCCGAAGATGAAGGCGTCGATGGCCACGCCGTTGGCGTCATCCCACTGCGCGTCCAGCGCGGGGTTGTTGGTGGCAGCCACGGTGAAGCGCGAGTTGGGGTGGGCGGCCTTGGCGCCGGTTTCCTTGGCGATCTGGGGCGTCCAGTCCTTGCCTTGCCAGTCGATCAGGTGGTCCGGCACCTTGCCGGTGTCCTTTTCCATGCCTTCCCACCACACGTCGCCGTCGTCGGTCAGCGCCACGTTGGTGAAGATCACGTCCTTGTCCAGGCTGCGCATGCAGTTGGGGTTGGTGTGCATGTTGGTGCCGGGGGCTACGCCAAAGTAGCCGGCTTCGGGGTTGATGGCGTACAGCTTGCCGTCGGCATGGGGCTTGATCCAGGCGATGTCGTCACCGATGGTGGTGACCTTCCAGCCCGCAAAGCCGGCTTCGGGAGGCACCAGCATCGAGAAGTTGGTCTTGCCGCAGGCGCTCGGGAAGGCCGCCGCCACGTGGTACTTCTTGCCCTGGGGGTTGGTCACGCCCAGGATGAGCATGTGCTCGGCCAGCCAGCCCTGATCGCGGCCCATGGTGGAGGCGATGCGCAGCGCCAGGCACTTCTTGCCCAGCAGCGCGTTGCCGCCGTAGCCCGAGCCGTAGGACCAGATCTCGCGCGTTTCGGGGTAGTGCACGATGTACTTGACCTTGGGGTTGCAGGGCCACGCGGTCGTGTCCTTCTGGCCGTCGGCCAGCGGTGCGCCCACGGTGTGCATGCAAGGCACGAACTCGCCCTCCACGCCCAGCACGTCGTACACGGCCTTGCCCATGCGGGTCATGAGCTTCTGGTTCACGGCCACGTAGGCGCTGTCCGTGAGCTCCACGCCGATGTGGGCGATGTGGCTGCCCAGCGGGCCCATGCTGAACGGCACCACGTACATGGTGCGGCCCTTCATGCAGCCGTCGAACAGGGGCTGCAGCGTGGCGCGCATTTCAGCGGGGGCCATCCAGTTGTTGGTGGGGCCGGCGTCTTCCTTCTTGGCCGAGCAGATGTAGGTGCGGTCTTCCACGCGGGCCACGTCGGACGGGTCGGAGCAGGCCAGGTAGCTGCCGGGGCGCTTGGCGGGGTTGAGCTTCTTGAAGGTGCCGGCATCGACCAGCTGTTGGCACAGGCGGTCGTACTCTTCCTTGGAGCCATCGCACCAGTAGATGGTGTCGGGCTTGCACAGGGCGGCCATGTCGGCCACCCAGGCGAGCAGGCGGGCGTTTTTGACGTAGGCGGGGGCGTTGAGCTTCAGGCCCTGCATGGTGGGTGCGTTCATCGGGAGCTTCCTAAGTTGAAAACGGTCTTTTCAAAGGAAGCGCCCGGGGGCGGCCAAGGCCTGGCGCAGAGTGCAGATGCTGAGCGCTGCCTTTGAGAAAACGGCTTCGTGGCTCAGTCGGCGGGCGGCTGCCGTGGTGGTGCCCCGCGGGTGGAGGGGCTAGTTCCACGGATTCCGCGGGTCGGCTGGGATGTCAATTTTATGAAGCCAGCCCGGCCGTGTCTGTCAGACAGGGGTGAAAATAATGCAAAAAATGCATAGGGTTATGTGCTGAAGGGCCGCCCCAGGACGAGTGCCTGAGCCTGGTGCGTCGGGGCAGGCTCAGGAGGCATTGCCTGTCCGCCACCGCTCGAATCCCGCGCGCCGCAATGCGCAGGCGGGGCACTCGCCGCAGCCGTAGCCCCAGGCGTGCAAGGTGTCGCGCACGCCGTGGTAGCAGGTGTGCGAGGCGGTGACGATCAGCTCCACCAGCGCGTCGCCGCCCAGGGTGCGGGCCAGCTCCCAGGTGGCGGCCTTGTCCAGCCACATCAGCGGCGTCTCGAACGTGAAGCGCTGGCCCATGCCCAGCGACACGGCCACCTGCAAGGCCTTGAGGGTGTCGTCGCGGCAGTCGGGGTAGCCGGAGAAGTCGGTTTCGCACATGCCGCCCACCAGGGTGTGCAGTCCGCGCCGGTAGCCCACGGCAGCGGCCAGGTTGAAGAACAGCAGGTTGCGCCCGGGCACGAAGGTGTTGGGCAGCCCGGCGGTGGTCATCTGGATCTCCGTCTCGCGGGTCAGCGCGGTGTCGCTGATGCGGCCCAGCACGGACAGGTCCAGCAGGTGGTCTTCACCCAGGCGCTCGCGCCATTGCGGGAACTGCTCGCGCAGGCCCGCCAGCACGGACTGGCGGGCCTGCAGTTCCACGTGGTGGCGCTGGCCGTAGTCAAAACCGATGGTCTCCACGCGGGCGAACTGCGAAAGCGCCCAGGCCAGGCAGGTGGTGGAATCCTGTCCGCCGGAAAAAAGAACGAGGGCGTGGCCGGGTCTCATGGGAAGGCTCCTTGGGGTGTGGGGGCGGGGGAAGGATGTGCTGGAGGGACGGCGGGCGAAAAAAAACCCCGCGGCGCGGGGCTTCTTTCTGGCTTCTGGCGTGCGCGGTGGCGGACGCTCAGGTCATGTACACGGCGATGAAGGCCAGCAGCAGCATCATGATGCCGCCGACCACGGGCAGCACCATGGGCACGACGTGCACCACGTTTTCCACGGGGTCGTTCGAAGGCGCGGGGGAAGCATGGGCAGTGGTCGGGTCGGACATGGGCGGTCTCCAGGTGCTTGCTTGAAACAAAACTTGCGCATTCTAGCCGTGCAGGGTCCCGGCGGCCAAGCCCGCCGGGCGCCGGCCCTGCGGGAGGAAGTGGGAGGGGCGATGGCGACCCACGGGGTTCCCGAAAGGGCGTTGGCCCTGCGGCTCAGAGCAGCACGGCTTCCATGCCCGCGCTGCGCAGCTGGGCAAGCACCTCTTGCACGTGGGTCTTGCTGCGGGTCTGCAGCACCAGTTCGATCTCGACGTTTTGCGCGGCCAGCAGCGTGAAGGCGCGCTGGTGGTGCACTTCCCCGATGTTGGCGCCCGCGTCGGCCACGGTGGCGGTGATGCGGGCCAGCACGCCCGGCACGTCCCGCGCACTGACCTTGATGCGCGCGAGGCGGCCGGAGCGCACCATGCCGCGCTCGATGATGGCGGCCAGCAGCAGCGGGTCGATGTTGCCGCCCGACAGCACCAGCCCCACCCGCTTGCCCCGAAAGCGCTCGGGGTGCCGCACCAGGGCCGCCAGCGCGGCGGCGCCCGCGCCTTCCACCAGGGTCTTCTCGATCTCCAGCAGCATCAGCACGGCTTGCTCGATGTCGCCTTCGTCCACCAGCAGCAGGTCGTCCACCAGGCGCTCAACCACTTCCTGGGTGATCTTGCCGGGCGTGCCCACGGCAATGCCTTCGGCAATGGTGGAGGTGCCTTGCGGGTGCTGCGTGTGGCGCACGGCGTTGACCATGGAGGGGAAGCGCGATGCCTGCACGCCCACCACTTCGATGCCGGGCTTGACGGCCTTGGCCGCCGTGGCCATGCCGGCGATGAGGCCGCCGCCGCCGATGGCGATGACCAGGGTGTCCAGATCCGGCTGCGCGGCCAGCATCTCCAGCGCCACCGTGCCCTGGCCGGCGGCGATGGCCTCATCGTCGTAGGGGTGCACGAACGTGAGGCCCTGGCGCTCGGCCAGCGCATAGGCGTGCTGCCGCGCTTCCTCCAGCGTGTCGCCGTGCAGAACCACCTCGGCGCCAAAGCCGCGCGTGCGCTCCACCTTCACGCCCGGGGTGAAGCGCGGCATCACGATCACCGCGCGCAGGCCCAGGCGCTGCGCGTGGTAGGCCACGCCCTGCGCGTGGTTGCCCGCGCTCATGGCGACCACGCCCCGCGCCCGCTCGTCGGCCGACAGCTGCGTGAGGCGGTTGTAGGCGCCGCGCTCCTTGAACGACGCGGTGAACTGCAGGTTTTCAAACTTCAGGAACACCTGCGCGCCCACGATCTGCGAGAGCGTCTTGGATTCCACACAGGGCGTGTCCAGCACCTGGCCTTGTAGGCGGGCGGCGGCGTCGCGGATGTCTTGGAGGGTGAGCATGGCGCCATTGTGGCCCAGTCCCGGGAGCGCGCCGCCGCCGCGAAGGTCTGTGAAGAAAAATGGCCTCTGGCGCCCGCCAGTCAAGCGCAAAAAGCTATAAAAATAGTAGCAAACTACTTGAGCCCGAGCCGCCGTGCCAGCTTGTGCAGGTTGCTGGCGTCCACCTCCAGCATCCGCGCGGCCTGGGCCCAGTTGCCCTGGCAGCGGCCCAGCGCGGCGCTGATGTGCGCGCGCTGGCAGGCGTCCACCACGTCCCGCAGGGGACCGGGGGCCGTGCCGGTTTCGCCCGCCGGCGGGGGCGGCGCGGGCGGGCGCGCGGGGGTGGCGCCAGCCGCCGCGGGGGGCACGGCCGTGTTGGACTCCAGGTCGAGCAGCGCCGGCTCCAGCGTCACGATGTCCGCCCGGTTCACCCCGCTGCGGCTCAGCGCCTTGAGGGCGGCGCGGCTGATCACGTGTTCCAGCTCGCGGATGTTGCCGGGCCAGGCATAGCGGCGCAGCGCCTCCTGGGCGGCGCTGGACAGGCGCAGGCTGCGCAGGCCCAGCCGGGCGCGGTTGAGCTCCAGGAACCGGCCGGCGATCAGCAGCACGTCGTTGCCCCGCTCGCGCAGCGGCGGGATGGGCACGGGGTACACCGACAGGCGGTGGTACAGGTCGGCACGGAAGGCCCCGGCCGTCACCTGCTCGCGCAGGTTGCGGTTGGTGGCCGCGATCACGCGGACATGGACGCGGCGGGGGCGGTCGGCGCCCAGGCGCTGGATTTCGCCGTTCTGCAGCGTGCGCAGCAGCTTGGCCTGGACGGGCAGGGGCAGCTCACCCACCTCGTCCAGAAACAGCGTGCCGCCATCGGCGGCCTCGAAGCGGCCGGGGCGGTCGGTCACGGCGCCGGAGAACGCGCCGCGCACATGGCCGAACAGCTCGCTCTCCGCCAGCGACTCGGGCAGGGCCGCGCAGTTCACATGCACCAGCGGCTTGCTGCGGCGGGGCGACTGGCGGTGCAGCCGGCGCGCAAACAGTTCCTTGCCCACCCCGGTCTCGCCCAGCAGCAGCACGGGCAGGTCGGAGGCGGCCACCACATCCAGCTCGTGCAGCAGGCGCAGCAGCGGGGCGCTCTGGCCCACGATCTCCTGGTCGGCGTCGCCGCCGACGGCGCCGCGCTCGTCGTCGCCAGCGCGCAGGGGCGGGGTGGTGCGCAGGGCCTGCACCTCGCGTTCCAGCCGGGAGATGCGCACCGCGGCCTCGGCCAGCACGCGGTAGCCGGCCAGCGCGGCGCGTGCGTCTTCGCCGAAGGTGCCGGTCTGCAAGGCGTCCAGGGTGAGCACGCCCCAGGGCTTGCCGTCCACCTCCAGGCGCGTGCCCATGCAGTCGTGCACGGGCAGGGGCTCGCCCACCAGCGTGTCCAGCAGGCCGTCGTACGGGTCGGGCAGCTGGCTGTCGTGGTGAAAGCAGGTCACCTCGCCGCGCGCCAGGATGGCCGCCAGCCGGGGGTGCTGGCTGACGGCAAAGCGCCGCCCCAGGGCTTCGGGCACCAGCCCGTCCACCGCCACGGGGCGCAGGTGGTCAGCCTCCAGCTGCAGCAGCGCCACGGCCCCGCAGCGAAAGCGCGCCCGCAGGTGGGCCGCCAGCCGCTGCAGGCGCACGGCCTGCGGCAGGTCGGTGGCCAGGTCTGCGAGCACGGGGTTTTCAAGCATGGTGCATATTACCCTGGTGTGGTGAAAAACACCTTGATTGGCGGGGTGAAAAACACCTGCCCTGCGCCAAGTCCTTGATTCGCAAGGGCACGCCGGCTGGCCCGCGGCTTGCGATACCCGAAAGCCCTTCACCGCCGCACCGCGCTTTTCCTTATGAACCTCGACAAATTCAAGCACCAGCACACGGACATCCTGCGCAGCATCGCCACGCTGCGGGCGCTGGCCCACGCGGGCGTGGAAATCCATGCCGGCTCCATCGCCCAGGGCATCGTGGCCATGAGCGGCACCATCAAGCTGCACCTGGCCGTGGAAGACCAGGTGCTGTACCCCGCGCTGCAGCGGGGCGGCAATCCCGACCTGGCGCGCATGGGCCGCCAGTACCAGAGCGAGATGGCGTCCATCGCCAGCGCCTACGACGCCTTTGCGCGGCGCTGGAACACCGCCGAGAACGTGCGCCGCGATCCGCAGGGCTTCCGCGAAGAAGCCAATGCGGTGCTGCGCCGCGTCTTTGAACGCATGCAGCGCGAGGACCGCGACTTCTATCCCCGCATCGAGGAGGAGGAGACGGCCCACTGCGCCTGAAGCGCCTCTTCGGTCCCTGCGGCCGCGGCCCGCGCATCCCCTGAGCACCTTGCGCACGCTCGCCTGAATCCATCGGTAGGGCCTGACGGCACCTTCCTTCTGCCGGCCTTCTGGGCCGGTTTTTTTTTGCCCGCGTGGGGTGCGCGTTTGTGCGGGATCAAACTACCTATAGTGTTTGATGGGTATCGTGAACACCATAGGTAGTGTTTTCAACCGTTTTACGAAGATCGGGCTTTTCCATGGCGTCCACCCTTGTCTGCCTGCCGCGCGAGGTCATCGACCGCAACGGCCAACGGGCTCCCTTTGATGCCGACCGCATCCGCGCGGCGCTGCGGCGGGCCGGTGCCGCCACGGGCGAGTACGGCGAGGACGAGGCGCAGCTGCTGGCCGCGCAGGTGACCAAGGTGCTGATCCACCGCTTCCATGGCGAGGCGCCCACCATCGAGCAGATCCAGGACGTGGCCGAGCAGACGCTGATCGCCGCCAACCACCTGGCCACGGCGCGCGCCTATATCGTCTACCGCGAGCAGCACGCCACCCTGCGCGCCGACCGCCAGGCGCTGGTGCACGTGGAAAGCTCCATCAACGAATACCTCACCCGCGCCGACTGGCGCGTGAACGCCAACGCCAACCAGGGCTACTCCCTGGGCGGGCTGATCCTGAACGTGGCGGGCAAGGTCACGGCCAACTACTGGCTCTCGCACGTGTACACGCCCGAGATCGGCGAGGCGCACCGCAGCGGCGACATTCACATCCACGACCTCGACATGCTCAGCGGCTACTGCGCTGGCTGGTCGCTGCGCACGCTGCTGCACGAGGGGCTCAACGGCGTGCCGGGCAAGGTGGAGGCCGGGCCGGCCAGGCACATGAGTTCGGCCGTGGGGCAGATCGTGAACTTCCTGGGCACGCTGCAGAACGAGTGGGCGGGCGCGCAGGCGTTCTCGTCGTTCGACACCTACATGGCGCCCTTCGTGCGCAAGGACGGCATGGACTATGCCGCCGTGCGCCAGTGCATCCAGGAACTGGTCTACAACCTCAACGTGCCCTCGCGCTGGGGCACGCAGACGCCGTTCACCAACCTCACCTTCGACTGGACCTGCCCCGAAGACCTGCGCGAGCAGGTGCCCGTGATCGCGGGGCAGGAGATGCCCTTTGCGTACGGCGACCTGCAGGCCGAGATGGACCTCATCAACCGCGCCTACATCGACGTGATGACCACCGGCGACGCCAAGGGGCGCGTGTTCACCTTTCCCATCCCCACGTACAACATCACCCAGGACTTTCCGTGGGAGAGCGAGAACGCAGAGCGGCTCTTCGACATGACGGCCAAGTACGGGCTGCCGTACTTCCAGAACTTCATCAATTCCGAGCTGGAGCCGAACATGGTGCGCTCCATGTGCTGCCGATTGCAGCTTGATTTGCGCGAGCTTTTGAAGCGCGGCAACGGCCTGTTCGGCAGCGCCGAGCAGACGGGCAGCCTGGGCGTGGTGACCATCAACTGCGCGCGGCTGGGCTACCTGCATGCGGGCGACGAAGCGGGTCTGTTCACCGCGCTGGACCGCTTGCTCGAACTGGGCAAGCAGAGTCTGGAGACCAAGCGCAAGCTCATCCAGCGCCTGATGGATGACGGCCTCTTCCCCTACACCAAGCGCTACCTGGGCACCTTGCGCAACCACTTTTCCACGCTGGGCGTGAACGGCATCAACGAAATGGTGCGCAACTTCACGGGCGGCGCGCAGGACATCACCAGCGACTGGGGCCATGCCTTCGCGCTGCGGCTGCTGGACCATGTGCGCGAGCGCATGGCGCAGTTCCAGGAAGAAACCGGCCACCTCTACAACCTGGAGGCCACGCCCGCCGAAGGCACCACCTACCGCTTCGCCAAGGAAGACAAGAAGCGCTGGCCTGCCATCCTGCAGGCGGGCACGGCCGAGCAGCCGTACTACACCAATTCGTCGCAGCTGCCCGTGGGCTTCACCGACGACCCGTTCGAGGCGCTGCAACGGCAGGAGGCCCTGCAGGGCAAGTACACCGGCGGCACCGTGCTGCACCTGTACATGGGCGAGCGCATCTCCAGCGGCGCCGCCTGCCGCGAGCTGGTGAAACGGGCGCTCACGAACTTCCGCCTGCCCTACATCACCGTCACGCCCACGTTCTCCATCTGCCCCACGCACGGCTATTTGGCCGGCGAGCACAAGTTCTGCCCGCGCTGCGACGAGGAGCGGCTGCAGGCCAAGCGGCGGCGCCTGGCGGCCTGACACAAGTCTTTAAGCAAAAAAGGCTTTCGGCGCTTGCGTGGCAAGCGCCGAAAGCTATCAAAACAAAAGCATTTTCAACCCCAAGGAGTTTTTCCATGCGTCCTCTTTCCACTCCCGAGTCCGCGGACCTGGCCGCCGTGCAGCTCACCGACGCCGAGCGCCAGCCCTGCGAAGTCTGGACCCGCGTGATGGGCTACCACCGCCCCGTGGCCAGCTTCAACACCGGCAAGCAGGGCGAGCACCACGAACGCCAGTTCTTCACCGAGCCCGCGCGCGGCCGCTAGGGCATGGCACGCTCCGCCCCGGCCGAGGCCTTGCGCATCGGCGGGCTGACGCCGCTCACCACCATCGACTTTCCCGGCAAGCTGGCGGCCGTGGTGTTCTGCCAGGGCTGCCCCTGGCGCTGCGGCTACTGCCACAACCCCGGCCTGCTGGACGCCGCGCAGCCCGGCGCGCTGGGCTGGGGCGACGTGCTGGCCTTGCTGCGCCAGCGGCGCGGCCTGCTGGACGGCGTGGTCTTCTCGGGCGGCGAGCCGCTGGCCCAGGCCGGCCTGCCCGATGCGCTGGCGCAGGTGCGCGCCCTGGGCTTCGCCACCGCGCTGCATACCGGGGGCATGTACCCCGAGCGCCTGGCCGCGGCGCTGCCGCTGCTGGACTGGGTCGGGCTGGACGTGAAGGCGCCCTGGGCGCGCATGGCCGCCGTCACCGGCGCGCCCGGCAGCGGTGAGCGGGTGCGCGCGTCGCTGGCGCTGCTGCTGGCCAGCGGCGTGGCGCACGAGTGCCGCACCACCTGGCACCCGGGCCTGTTCCCGCAAGAGGAACTGCAGGCCCTGGGCACGGAGCTGCGCCACCTGGGCCTGCGCGACTGGGTGCTGCAGCCCTGTGCCGACCCGCGCCTGCCCGGCAGCGCCCCCGCCGCCCGGCAGGCGCTGCAGCAGGGCGTGGCCCAGGCCCTGCCCGGGCTGGCAGGGGCCGTGGTGCGCGGCGGACCGGCGGTGTGAGCCGCTGTCTGTCAACGATCTTTTCCAGGCCCTGCGCGGCGCGGGCGCGCCCTTATCCTCATCGCACTGTCGAGTGAAGGAGAAAACACATGCAATGGCGCGCGATGCCCCTGGCCCTGGGGATGCTGGCGTTGGCCCTGACCGGCTGCGGCGGGGGTGGCGGAGACAGCGATAGCAGCAGCGACGGGGGTGGCGGGACCACGCCCGTGCCTTCAGAGCCGTCCACACCCTCCACGCCATCCGGGCCGTCCGTGCCATCCACGCCGCCCCGCCAGCAGGGGCAGTTGCTGTCGGCCCAGAGCCTGTCCGAGATCGGTGTCGACTCCTTCACCGCCGCGGTGGCCGCGGGCACGGGCCGCATTCCGCCCCTGCAGCCGCGCTACAGCGTTGCCACCTACCGCCTGACCTACCTCACGCGCGACGCCGACGGCGCCCTGGTGGAAGCCTCCGGCCTCGTGGCCGTGCCCAAGAAGGCCGCAGGCGCCGCCGCCAGCCCGGTGCTGGGCTACCAGCACGCCACCACGTTCACCAATGCGGAAGCGCCCTCGCTCAACCTGGCGCCCAGCGAGCCGCCGCTGGTGCTGGCCTCGCTGGGCTACATCGTCGTCGCGGCGGACTATGTGGGCTTTGCGCACAGCAACGCCTCGGCCCACCCCTACCTGCAGTCGCAGGCCACGGCCCGCGCCGTGCTCGACATGCTGGATGCCGCCCAGCAGTGGCGCCGCGCCGCGCAGGTGGCCGACAACGGCCAGCTGTACCTGCTGGGCTACTCCGAAGGCGGCTATGCCACCATGGCCGCGCACCGCGAGATGGAGCGCTCCCACAGCCCGCTGCTGCCGCAGCTGCGTGCCACGCTGCCCGCGGCCGGCCCGTTCGACATGCAGGTGACCCTGGACACCCAGCTGGAGCGCGTGCGCGACGAGTACCCCGCCGTGGGCTGGATGCTCAGCCCCGGCGCGCTAAGCCACCTGGGCTCCACCGTGCGTGACGAAGTGCGCCGCCTGCTGCTGCGCGCCCTGGTGCCGGCCGATGCCGACGTGCGCTACGACGCGCGCTTCCTGGACACCTACCTGGCCGACGACAAGGAGACGCTGCGCGAGCAGAACAGCGTGCACTGGGGCTGGACGCCGAGCGTGCCGGTGTACCTGTTCCACGGCCGCGACGACGCCACCGTGCCGTTTGCCGCCTCCGTGTCGGCCTACGACACCCTGCGCGCCAGCGGCGGCGCGCCGGTCAGCTTGCGCGAATGCAATAGCGTGGTGCCCAGCGGCCACACCGCCTGCGTGCCCGAGTACTTCGGCTATGCGCTGGCGGTGATGGGCACGGCCCCCTGACCTTGCGACCGAGTTGACCGTGCTGACCGCACCCCGGCCCGGCACGGCGCCGGGCCCCTTCGCCGCCGGCCGCCCCGGCGGTTACCCCTGCACCACCCGCAGCACGTCGGCGCCGTAGGCCTCCAGCTTCTTCGCCCCCATGCCGCTGATGCCCTGCAGGTCGTCCAGCGTGGTGGGCGCGCGCTCCGCAATGGCGGCCAGCGTGGCGTCGTGGAAGATCACGTAGGCCGGCAGGTTGTGCTCGCGTGCCACCTCGGCGCGCCAGGCCTTGAGGTTGATGAAGCGCACCTGCGCGTCCGGGCCCAGGTTGGCGGCGGCGGGCGGTGCGCTGCCCTTGCGGGTGCGCGTGCTGCTGCGCTTGGCCGGCGCGGCCGCGGTGGCTTCGCGCAGCTGCACCGGCACCTCGCCGCGCAGCACGGGGCGCGAGCCTTCGGTCAGGCTCAGCGTGTCAAAGCTGTGCCCGCTCTCCAGCATGACCTTCTGCAAGCCCACGGCCCCGGTGGCCAGCAGCTGGCGCAGCACGCCGCGCAGCTGGGGTTCTGAATAATCCTTGCCCACGCCGAAGGTGGACAGCTTGTCGTGCCCGAACTGCTTCACCTTCTCGGTGTCCTTGCCGCGCACGATGTCCATGATGTGGCCGGTGCCGAAGGTCAGGCCGCTGGCCTGCTGCACGCGGTAGATGGTGGACAGCAGCTTGCGCGCGGCATCGGTGCCGTCCCACACGGCAGGTGGATTCAGGCAGTTGTCGCAGTTGCCGCAGGGCGTGGAGTGCTCGCCAAAGTAGCCCAGCAGCCGCACGCGCCGGCAGTCCGTGGCTTCGGCCAGGGCCAGCAGCGCATCGAGCTTGCCGCGCATCACCTGCTTGAACTCTTCGCTGGCAGGGCTCTCGTCGATCATGCGGCGCTGGTTCACCACGTCCTGCAGGCCGTAGGCCATCCAGGCGTCGGCGTTCAGCCCGTCGCGGCCCGCGCGGCCCGTCTCCTGGTAGTAGCCCTCGATGTTCTTGGGCATGTCCACGTGGGCCACAAAGCGCACGTCGGGCTTGTCGATGCCCATGCCGAACGCGATGGTCGCCACCATCACGATGCCTTCCTCGCGCAGGAAGCGGTCCTGGTTCTGCTGGCGCACCTCGGCAGGCAGGCCCGCGTGGTAGGGCAGGGACTTGAGGCCCGCGTCCACCAGCGCGGCTGACATCTCCTCCACGCGCTTGCGCGACTGGCAGTACACCACGCCCGCGTCGTCCGGGTGCTCGCGCTCGATGAAGCGCAGCAGCTGCGCCAGCGGCTCCTTCTTCTCTTCGATGCGGTAGCGGATGTTGGGCCGGTCGAAGCTGCTCACGAAGTGCTGCGCGCCCTCCAGCTGCAGCCGCTCCACGATGTCGGCGCGCGTCAGCGCATCGGCCGTGGCCGTGAGCGCGATGCGCGGCACGCCGGGGTAGCGCTCGTGCAGCACGGTGAGCGCGCGGTACTCGGGCCGGAAGTCGTGGCCCCACTGGCTCACGCAATGCGCCTCGTCGATGGCAAAGAGGCTGAGCACGCCCTGCTGGTACAGGTCGTCCAGCAGGCCCAGGAAGCGCGGGGTGTTCAGCCGCTCGGGGGCCGCGTACAGCAGCGTGATGCCGCCCGTCTGCAGGCGCAGCTCCACGTCGCGCGCCTCGTCGTAGCTCAGCGTGGAGTTGAGAAACGCCGCCTCCACCCCCGCCTCGTGCAGCGCGCCCACCTGGTCGTGCATCAGCGCGATCAGCGGCGACACCACGATCGCCACGCCGCGCCCTTGCTGCTGGCGCACGATGGCCGGCACCTGGTAGCACAGCGACTTGCCGCCCCCCGTGGGCATGAGCACCAGCGCATCGCCGCCTGCGATCACGTGCTCGACGATGGCCTGCTGCGGGCCACGGAACTGCTCGTAGCCAAAGACGTCCTGCAGGACGGCGTGGGCGGGCGAAGGGGAGGAGGACGGACGGGCGGACAAACGGATGCTCTGAAATTGATAGCTGTCAGCGCTTGTCTATAAGGCGCTGGAGGCCATTTTTGCTTAAAACTGCGGGGCCGGGCCCGCACGCTGGCAAAGCGCCTATTGTGCGCTGGAGCCGCCGCCCAGCCGCAGCGCCTTGAGCCGCCGGTACAGCGACCGCTCGCTGATGCCCAGCTGCGCGGCCAGCGCCGCCTTGCTGCCCTGGTGGCGGGCCACGGCGGCCAGGAAGGCCTCGGTCTCGGCCGCGTGCAGGGTGCGGGGTGCGGCGGCCGGCGGCAGCGCCGGGGACGCAGCCGGGGCCCTGGAGCCCGCGCGCAGCACCAGCGAGGCCGCCAGCGCCGTCTCCACCTGCGCGGCCGGGGCCACATCGCCCTCGCACAGCAGCGTCAGCCGTTCCAGCACGTTGCGCAGTTCGCGGATGTTGCCCGTGAACGGGTGGCGTGCCAGCAGTGCCATGCCCTCGGTGCTGAGGGCCAGCGCGCGGTCGGGCGCCACGCGGCCGAGCAGCGCCTGCACGAGCAGGGGCAAATCCTCCAGCCGCTCGCGCAGCGGGGGCAGCCGCAGCGGAAACACGCCCAGCCGGTGCAGCAGGTCTTCGCGGAACAGGCCGGCCGCCACCAGCGCGGCCAGGTCGCGGTGGGTGGCGGACACGACGCGGATGTCCGCCTGGCGCAGCGCGGTGCTGCCCACGCGGCGGTAGGTGCCGGTTTCGAGCAGGCGCAGCAGCTTGACCTGCATGGGCAGGGGGATGTCGCCCACCTCGTCCAGGAACAGCGTGCCGCCGCTGGCCGACTCCACCAGCCCCGGCTTGCTGCTGGTGGCGCCGGTGAAGGCGCCTTTCTCGTGGCCGAACAGCTCGCTCTCGAACAGCGTCTCGGTGAGCGACGAGCACTCCACCACCACCAGCGGCCCCCGCGCGCGCGGGCTGGCCTCGTGGATCGCGCGCGCCACCAGCTCCTTGCCCGTGCCCGACTCGCCCACCAGCAGCACCGCGGCGCGGGACGGCCCCACGCGGCTGATCAGCTCCAGCATCTTGCGAAAGGGCGGTGCGCGCCCCACCAGGCCCGGGCGGCTGTGCGTGCCCTCGGCGCCCGGCAGTTCCTCCATCTTCTCCACGAAGAACGCCTGCTCGCCCTGCGCATTGGCCAGGGGCACGAGCTCGATGTTCACATAGGCCTCGCCGCCGGGCGTGTGGTGCAGGTGCAGCACCCGTTCGCGCTGCCCGGACTGGCGGGCCAGCGCCATCGGGCAGCTCTCGCCCGACTGGTCGCAGGGCCGCTGGAAGTGGTGCGAGACCTCGTGGCAGGTGCGCCCGATGACGGAGCTGCCGGTGCCGAACTGGCGGCGGTAGGCCGCGTTGGCGGCCAGGATGCGGTAGCGCGGGTCGATGAGGATGTGCGGTACCGGCAGGCTCTCCAGGTAGGAAACGAGCTCGGGCGGCGGGGCGGACATGGGGCAACTCCCTGGCAGACGGTGCTGCCAATTTGGCGGCGAATGACTGCCATTATGGCAGCTCTGCCATCCGGCACCCCGCTAAGTCCTTGATTTTTCTCAGGCAGTGCGCTGGCACGGAACTTGGAAAGCACCGGCCATGAACCCGATTGACCGCCGCCTTTGGCGCTACCTCATGCATGCCGTGCTCATCAAGCTGGCGGTGCTGGTGCTGCTGTGGTGGGTGTTCGTCCGCGATGCCCGGGTGCCCGTGGACGCCGATGCCGCCGCACGCCAGGCGGGCGCGGCGGCGGTCGTCTCTACCGAAGGAGCTTCCCAGTGATTTCCGACAATCTGGTGGACCTGTCGCGCCTGCAGTTCGCGGCCACGGCGATGTACCACTTCCTGTTTGTGCCGCTCACGCTGGGCATGGTCTGGCTGCTGGTCATCATGGAGAGCGTGTTCGTGATGACCGGCCAGACCGTCTGGAAGGACATGACCCGCTTCTGGGGCAAGCTCTTCGGCATCAACTTTGCGCTGGGCGTCACCACCGGCATCACGCTGGAGTTCCAGTTCGGCACCAACTGGGCGTACTACTCGCACTACGTGGGCGACATCTTCGGCGCGCCTCTGGCCATCGAAGGGCTGATGGCGTTCTTCCTGGAGTCCACCTTCATCGGCCTGTTCTTCTTCGGCTGGGACCGTCTCAGCCGCACGCAGCACCTGATGGTGACCGTGTTCATGGCCATCGGCACCAACCTGTCGGCGCTGTGGATTTTGGTGGCCAACGGCTGGATGCAGAACCCCGTGGGCGCGGAGTTCAGTTACCAGACCATGCGCATGGAGATGGTGGACTTCTGGGCCGTGGTGTTCAACCCGGACGCCCAGGCCAAGTTCGTGCACACCGTGTCGGCCGGGTATGTGACGGGCGCCATGTTCGTGCTCAGCGTGTCGGCGTGGTACCTGCTCAAGGGCCGCGACGTGGAGTTCGCCAAGCGCAGCTTCCGCGTGGCGTCGGCCTTTGGCCTGGCCTCGGTGCTCAGCGTGATCGTGCTGGGCGACGAATCGGGCTACACGGTGGGCGAGGCCCAGCAGACCAAGATGGCCGCCCTGGAGGCCATGTGGGAGACCGAGCCCGCGCCCGCGGGGCTCAAGCTCGTCGCCGGCATCAACGAGGCCGCGCAGAAGAACGACTGGGAGGTCGAGATTCCCTATGTGATGGGCCTCATCGGCACGCGGTCGGTCGACAAGCAGATCCCCGGCATCCACGACATCAAGGCCAAGAACCGCGAGCGCATCGTGCGCGGCATCGACGCCGTGAAGGCGCTGGAAACGCTGCGCGCCCACCGCGACGACGTGGCGGCCCGGGAACGTTTCGATGCGCTCAAGGCCGACCTGGGCTTCGGGCTGCTGCTGCGCAAGTACACCAACGATGTCAGCCAGGCCACGCCCGCGATGATCCAGCAGGCCGTGGACAGCACCGTGCCGCGCGTCACGCCCATGTTCTGGTCGTTCCGCGTGATGGTGGGGCTGGGGTTCCTGATGCTGGCGCTGTTTGCGCTGAGCTTCTGGTCCACCCTGCGCGGCGCCTGCATGCAAAAGCGCTGGCTCCTGCGCTGGGCGCTCGCCATGCTGCCGGCGCCCTGGCTCGCGTGCGAGCTGGGCTGGTTCGTGGCCGAGTACGGCCGCCAGCCCTGGACGATCTACGGCGTGCTGCCCACGCACCTGAGCGTCTCCAGCCTCAGCGTGCAAAGCCTGTATGGGTCGCTGGCCGGCTTCGTGGGCTTCTACACCGTGCTGCTGGGGGTGGAGATGTTCCTGATGGTCAAGTTTGCGCGCATGGGCCCGGGCAGCCTGGGCACCGGCCGCTACGCCAACGAACCCGCCCCCGCCATCGCCCACTGAAACCTGCCGAGGAGTAACGAGAATGTTGGACTACCCCACCCTCAAGGTGATCTGGTGGCTGCTGGTGGGCGTGCTGCTCGTCGGCTTCGCCATCATGGACGGGCATGACATGGGCGTCGGCACCCTGCTGCCCTTCGTGGGCCGCAGCGACGTGGAGCGCCGCGTGGTCATCAACACCGTGGGCCCGCACTGGGACGGCAACCAGGTCTGGTTCATCACCGGCGGCGGCGCCATCTTTGCCGCCTGGCCGCTGGTGTATGCCACGGCCTTCAGCGGCTTCTACTGGGCCATGCTGGCGGTGCTGTGGGCGCTGTTCTTCCGGCCCGTGGGCTTTGACTACCGCAGCAAGATCCACCACCCGCTGTGGCGCTCCACCTGGGACTGGGGCCTGTTCATCGGCGGCGCCGTGCCTCCGCTGATCTTCGGCGTGGCCTTTGGCAACCTGCTGCAGGGCGTGCCCTTCCTGTTTGACGACTACCTCATGCCCACCTACAGCGGCTCGTTCTGGGCGCTGCTCAACCCGTTTGCGCTGCTGGCGGGCGTGGTCAGCAGCGCCATGATCACCCTGCAGGGCGCCACCTACCTGGCCCACCGCACCGAGGCGCAGATCCAGCGCCGAACGGTGGCCGCCGGCATCGGCGCCGCCCTGGTGCTGGTGCTGGGCTTCGTGGGCGCGGGCGTCTGGCTGCAGGGTATCGAGGGCTACCGCATCACGTCGGCCGTGCAGGCGGCGGCGCTGCCCGACCCGCTGGCCAAGACCGTGGTGCGCGAGGCCGGCGCGTGGATGGCCAACTACGCCGCCGCGCCCGCCCTGTGGCTGCTGCCGGCCCTGGGCGTGGCCGGCGCGCTGGCCGCGGCGGCCTTGCTGGCCGCGCGCCGCACGCTGTGCGCCTTCGTGGCGTCGTCGCTGGCGGTGGTGGGCGTCATCGGCACGGCCGGCGCCAGCATGTTCCCGTTCGTCATGCCTTCCAGCACGCACCTGGCCTCCAGCCTCACGGTGTGGGACAGCGTCTCCAGCCACCTCACGCTGGGCATCATGTTCTGGGCCACGCTGATCTTCATGCCGCTCATCGTCACGTACACCAGCTGGGCCTACCGCGTCATGCGCGGCAAGGTGACCGAGTCGTACATCCGCGAGCACGATCACGCGGCCTACTGAAAAACAAACGAAACGGCCTTCCTCAAGGAGTTGCACGATGTGGTATTTCGCATGGGTTCTGGGCGTCGGCTTTGCGGTGCTGCTGGCCATCCTCAACGCGATGTGGGGCGAGACCGAGGCCGCGCGCCAGCAGTCGCTGGCGCAGCGCGAGGGGGGCTGAAGCCATGCGGCCACCCCACGATTCGCCCGCCGCTGCCGGCGCTGCTGCGGCGGCGCCCGCCGCCTCCACCCACTGGCCCTGCCTGCTGGCGGCCGTGGCCATCATGGTGCTGGCCACGCTGGACCCGCGCCTGCTGGCGCAGGCCGGCGGCGGCGCTGACCACCGGCTGGCCGGCCTCGTGTTCCTGGCCATGTCGGCCGCCTTCGTGCGCGGCGTGGGCTTTGTGCCCCGCGCCCGGCTGTGGCGCGCACTGTTCTCCGGCTGGACCTGCGTGCTGGCCCTGGCGCTGGCCGCCGCCGTCCGCTGGTGGGGCTGAGATCGTCCACACGTTCTGAGGCTGCGCCATGTACTTCCGCATGCTCCACGACGACTCCAGCGGCCTGCTGACCTACCTGCTGGCCGACCTCGAGGCCCGCGAGGCGGTGCTGATCGACCCCCGGCCCGCCGATGCCAGCGTGATCCACGCCATGCTGGCCGAGCACGGCCTGCGGGCCGTGGCCACCGTCGAGACAGATGCCCACCACGCCGCCGCCGGGCCCCAGCCGCACCGCGCAGCGCCGTGGCCCGCGCCGGCACTGCTGCGCGACGGCGACCTGCTCCCGTTTGGCGCGCAGCACCTGCGCTGCCTGGCCACGCCCGGCCACACGCACCACGGGCGCAGCTATCTGTGGCGCGACCGCCTGTTTTGCGGCGGCGTGCTCAGCCCGCTGCAGTGCCCCGAAGCCCCCGGCGTGGAAGCGCCCGCGCAGCTGTGGGAAAGCCTCATGGCCCGCGTGCTGCCCCATCCGCCCGAAACGCTGCTGTTCCCCGGCCACTCCTGCGGTGGGTGGACGGTGAGCAACCTGCTCACCCAGCGCATGCACCACCCCTGGCTGGGCACTGCCAGCCGCGACGAAGCCCTGCACGCCATGGCCTTGCGCCGCCCCACCGCGTGATCAACCCCCTGGAGTTGCCTGCCATGACCGCATCCCACCCCATCTGCGTGCTCGGCACCGGCTTTGGCGCCGTGGCCACCGTGCGCGCGCTGCGCCAGCGCGACCGCCATGCGGCCATCACCGTCATCGCCGCGCGGCCGGAATTCCACTACCTGCCCAGCATCATCTGGATTCCCGCGGGCCTGCGGCGTGGGCCGGATCTGGTGGTGCCGCTCGCCCCGTTCTTTGAGCGCATGGGCGTGCAGTACGTCCAGGCCGAGGTCACCGGCCTGGCCGACGGCGGCCGCACCGTGCTGACCAGCGCGGGCCCGGTGCCCAACAGCGCGCTGGTCATCGCCACGGGCGGCCGCTTTTTGCGCAAGCTGCCCGGCATCGAGCATGCGAGCACGCCGTGCGAAGGCATTGCCGCGGCCGAGCAGATCCGCGACCGGCTGCGCGCCCTGGGCGGCGGCGCCCTGGCGCTGGGTTTTGCGGGCAACCCGCAGGAGCCGCAGTCCATGCGCGGCGGGCCCATCTTCGAGTTCCTGTTCGGCATCGACACCCTGCTGCGGCGCGAGGGCCGGCGCGAGCGGTTCACGCTCACCTTCTTCAGCCCGGCCGCGGAGCCCGGCGCGCGCCTGGGGCCGGGCGTGGTGCAGCACCTGCTGGCCGAGATGGGCCGGCGCGGCATCCACACCCACCTGGGGCATCCGCTGGTCCGGTTCGAAGCCGGCAAGGTCGTCACCCAGGGCGGCGAGATCGCCAGCGACCTCACGCTGTTCATGCCCGGCCTCACCGGCAACCTGTGGTTCGACAATGCGCCCCTGCCGCGCTCGCCGGGCGGGCTGGTGCAGGCCGACGCGCACTGCCGCGTGCCGGGCCTCTCGCGCGTGTACGTGGTGGGCGACGCAGGCAGCTTCCCCGGCCCCGAATGGATGCCCAAGCAGGCCCACATGGCCGAGCTGCAGGCCCGCGCCGCCGCGCCCAACCTGCTGGCCGACCTGCGCGGCGAACCCGGCCAGGCCACCTTCGGCGCCGAGCTGGCCTGCATCGTGGACGCGCTGGACAGCGGCACGCTGGTCTACCGCACGCCCACGCGGCATCTCATGCTGCCGCCCATGAAGGCGCTGCACTGGGCCAAGCGCGCGTTCGAGTGGAACTACCTGCGGCAGCTGCGATAGCCCCAGGCCTCTGCCGGGCACGCCGTGGCCCGGCCCGCCCGCGCAGCCCGGCTTTCTACAATAGCGGGCTATGCAACCCCTCCACTACACGCGCGCCGCGCAGCTCCCGGACATCCTCGCCCGTCGCATCGTCATCCTCGACGGCGCCATGGGCACCATGATCCAGCGCTTCAAGCTGGGCGAGGCGCAGTACCGGGGCGAGGGCTACGACGGCCCCGACGGCGCGGGCGATCGGTTCAAGGACTTTCCGCGCGACGTGAAGGGCAACAACGAGCTGCTGTCCATCACCCGTCCCGACGTGATCCGCGACATCCACGAGCGCTACCTGGCGGCCGGCGCCGACCTGATCGAGACCAACACCTTCGGCGCCACCACCGTGGCGCAAGAGGACTACGGCATGGCCGATCTGGCGCGCGAGATGAACCTGAAATCCGCCCAGCTGGCCCGCGCCGCCTGCGACAAGTTCAGCACGCCCGACCACCCCCGCTTTGTGGCCGGCGCCCTGGGCCCCACGCCCAAGACGGCCAGCATCAGCCCCGATGTGAACGACCCCGGCGCGCGCAACATCGACTTTGAAACCCTGCGCGCCGCCTACTACGAGCAGACCGAGGCGCTGGTCGAAGGTGGCGCCGACGTGCTGCTGGTCGAAACCATCTTCGACACCTTGAACGCCAAGGCCGCGCTGTTCGCCATCGACGAGTTCTTTGAAAAGAGCGGCGAGCGCCTGCCCATCATCATCAGCGGCACCGTCACGGATGCCTCCGGCCGCATCCTGAGCGGGCAGACGGTGACCGCCTTCTGGCACAGCGTGCGCCACGCGCGGCCGCTGGCCATCGGCCTCAATTGCGCCCTGGGCGCCACGCTGATGCGCCCTTACATCCAGGAGCTGAACCGCGTGGCCGAGGACACCTTCATCAGCTGCTACCCCAACGCCGGCCTGCCCAACCCCATGAGCGACACCGGCTTCGACGAAACGCCCGAGGTCACCAGCCGCCTGGTGCACGAATTTGCCGCCGAGGGCCTGGTCAACATCGTGGGCGGCTGCTGCGGCACCACGCCGGACCACATTGGCGCCATTGCCAAGGCGGTGGAGGGCGTGCCCACGCGCCAGATGTTCTACCCCGCAGAGGTTTGAATGAAACTGGCCTCCAGCGCTGATGTAGCAAGCGCTGAAAGCTATTCAAAAGATAGCAAATCAACGCACGAGGCCACCAAGCTCGAAAAGCGCCTGGTGCGCCAGGTGGCCCAGGCCATCGCCGACTTCGGCCTGATCGAAGACGGCGACAAGGTGATGGTGTGCGTGTCGGGCGGCAAGGACAGCTACGGCCTGCTCGACGTGCTGCGGATGCTGCAGGAGCGCAACGGCAACCGCTTCGAGCTGGTGGCCGTCAACCTCGACCAGAAGCAGCCCGGCTTTCCGGCCCATGTGCTGCCCGACTATCTGGCCCAGGTGGGTGTGCCCTTCCACATCGAGACGCAGGACACCTACAGCGTCGTCAAGCAGCACATCCCCGAGGGCAAGACGATGTGCAGCCTCTGCAGCCGCCTGCGCCGGGGCATCCTCTACCGCGTGGCGGACGAGCTGGGTGCCACCAAGATCGCGCTGGGCCACCACCGCGACGACATGCTGCAAACGTTCTTCCTGAACATGTTCTTCGGCGGCAAGCTCAAGGGCATGCCGCCCAAGGTGCAAAGCGACCGGGGCGACCACCTCATCATCCGCCCGCTGGCCTATGTGGCCGAGGACGACCTGGCGCGCTGGGCGGAGATTCGCAACTTCCCCATCATTCCGTGCACCCTGTGCGGCAGCCAGGAGAACCTGCAGCGCAAGCAGATCGGCCAGATGCTGCGCGACTGGCAGCAGCGCTACCCCGGCCGCATCGAGAACATGGCCGTGGCGCTGCGCAACCTGGTGCCCTCGCACTTCATGGACCCGCGCCAGTTTGACTTCAAGGGCCTGGTGCCCAATGGCGTGGCCGATGCGGAGGGCGACAAGGCTTTTGATGCCGAAGACTTTCCGCAGGCCGTGGGTTCCCTCGCGGGCCTGCCGCTGATGCAGCGCTGAGGTTTTCGCGCCCCGACTGCCATGGTTTCACTGGCCGCATTCCCCCTACCGTTCAGGCTGAGCCTGTCGAAGCCCGGTGCCAGCCTTCGGCAGGCTCAGGCCGAACGGATATGGGTGGATTGATGCTGCCCTCATTCAGATTCAGAGGTATTCCATGACCACCCTCAAAGCCCCCGAACTCCTCCTGCCCGCCGGCTCGCTCGACAAGATGCGCGCCGCCTACGACTTTGGTGCCGACGCGGTGTACGCCGGCCAGCCGCGCTACAGCCTGCGCGCCCGCAACAACGAGTTCCGCCTGGAGCAGATCAAGCAAGGCATTGATGAGGCCCACGCGCGCGGCAAGAAGTTCTTCGTCACCAGCAACCTGATTGCGCACAACGACAAGATCCGCACCTACCTGCGCGACATCGAGCCGGTGATTGACTGCAAGCCGGATGCGCTCATCATGGCCGACCCCGGCCTCATCATGATGGTGAAGGAGAAGTGGCCGGAGACGGAGATTCACCTGTCCGTGCAGGCCAACACCACCAACTGGGCCACGGTGAAGTTCTGGCAGAAGATGGGTGTGTCGCGCATCATCCTCTCGCGCGAGCTCGCCCTGGACGAGATCGAAAAAATCCGCCAGGAATGCCCCGACATGGAGCTGGAAGTGTTCGTGCACGGCGCGTTGTGCATTGCGTACTCGGGCCGGTGTCTGCTCAGCGGCTACTTCAACCACCGCGACCCCAACCAGGGCACCTGCACCAACGCCTGCCGCTGGAACTACGCCACGCACGACGCCGACATCGACCCCACCACCGGCGAAGCCATCGCGCAGAAGATGGAAGGCGACTTCAACTTCGAGGCCGCGCAGCAAAAGGCCGAGCAAGCCTTCGCCTCCACCACCGGCAGCGGACAGCGCCACCCCAAGGCCGACAAGGTCTACCTGATCGAAGAGGCCGGCCGCCCCGGCCAGCTCATGCCCATCATGGAAGACGAGCACGGCACCTACATCATGAACAGCAAGGACCTGCGCGCGGTGGAGCATGTGGCGCGCCTCACGCAGATCGGCGTCGATTCGCTCAAGATCGAAGGCCGCACCAAGAGCCTGTACTACGTGGCCCGCACCGCGCAGGTGTACCGCCGCGCCATTGACGACGCCGTGGCCGGCCGCCCCTTCAACCCCGAGCTGCTGATCGAGCTGGAAGGCCTCTCCAACCGCGGCTACACCGGCGGCCTGCTGGAGCGCCGCCCCAGCAACGACTACCAGAACTACCTCAGCGGCCACTCCGTCACCCAGCGCAGCCAGTACGTGGGCGAGGTGCTGGGCATTGAGGGCCTGGCCGATGCGGGCCTGAACGGTGACTGGGTGCTGGTGGAAACCAAGAACCACTTTGCCGTGGGCGACCTGATCGAGGTGGTGCACCCCAGCGGCAACACCACCGTGCGCCTGCACGAAATGCGCAATGTCGAAGGCCAGCCCGTGCAGGTGGCGCAGGGCAGCCCCGTGCGCGTGTGGATTCCGCTGCCCGCGCGCTACAGCGGCGCGCTGCTGGCGCGGGTGATCGAAGCGCAGCCGCCTGCGGCAGCGCCCGAGCCGGCACTGGCCGTGTGACAGCAGCGGCGGGCCGCCGCTTCGCCCTCAGCGGCGGCGCAGGTGTCAGACGCTGCGGGAGCCCGCAACGTCGTACGCAGTGAACTTGCGCTCGGACAAGCCGCAGTCGCGGGCGGCCGTGCGCCAGGGTTCGATGTGGGGCGCCTGCAGGTGCCGCGCCAGGCTTGCGTGGTCGGGCCACAGTTCGGAGAAACGAACCAGCCCGGGATCCAACAGGTCTTCGGCAACATCGTAGGCCAGGCACCCGTCATGCCGGTAGGTCGCCTCGACCAAGGCCTTCAGGTGGGGGCGGACTTCGGACATGCGCTCGGGCGGAAACCGGAGAATGCCGAAGACGGCGACGCTGGGGAGCATGGAAAGATCTCCTTCAAAGTTCAGTGCGCGAGGCGGATGGGACGGATGGCGCCAGTGTGCCGGATTCCCCGCCAGCCGGCCTCCGGTGGCGGAGTATTTGAGGAAAATCGGCCTCCAGGGCTTATTTGGTAACCGCTGGCTGCTATTTATTTGATAGCTATCAAGTGCATTGGAACGCGCCCTGCACTGCGGCTTCTGCGGAGGCCGGCGTCCGGCCGCCCAACGATGGAGGGCGGCCATGCAGGCCCGACAATGGGCCATGGCCCAATGCCTCCCTTCCGATCCCGACCTCATCCCCACCCACACCACGGCCGCAGCGGCTTCCGTCGCCCGCTGGGTGGAGCAGTACTACGGCATGGCCGTGCAGCAGTGCCACCTGATTCGGCGCGGCTTGAATGACAACTACGCGGTGCACGCGGCGGACGGCAGGCGCTATGTGGCGCGGCTGTATTCCATCCGGCCACGCGGCCCCTTCAATATCGAGTTTGAGGTCGCACTGCTGTCCCACCTGCAAGCGAACGGCGTCGGGGCAGCGGGGCCCGTGTGGCTGGCGGATGGGCGCACGCACGTCCCGCTGCAATTTCCCGAAGGGCCGCGCGCCTTGGCGCTGTTTTGCCATGCCCACGGCGTGGTGCCCGACACGCTGGAAGACTTTGAGCTGACCGGCCGTACGCTGGCCCTCATCCACGGCGCGGCGCGCGAATACGCCGGCCCGCCGAGCCGCTACCTGCTGGACGGGCACCACCTCGCCGGCCGCACGCTCGGCTACCTCCAGGACCACCCGGAGTTGGGGGCCGAGCTGCTGGACACGTACACTCTGCGGATACACCGCTTGCTGCAGGCGCTGGCTGCGGCCGAAGAGCGGCTGACGCGCGTGCTGTGCCACGGCGACACGCACGGCTTCAACAACCATGTGAGCACGGACGCAGGCGGCGTGCGGCGGGCGGTGTTCTTTGATTTTGACGATGCAGGCCCCGGCTTCCTCGCCTATGACCTGAGCGTGATGCCCTGGTCCTATCTGGTCCGCAAAGGCTTGAAGGCGCCGGATGACACGCTGCAGGAGCGCTGGGCCGGCTACCTGGGCGGCTACCGAGCCGCGGGCGGCCAGGTGCACGCGGACGACCTCGCCGCGTTGCCCTTGTTCCTGCAGCTCCGGCACCTGTGGAATCTTGGGGAAGCCGCTGGGCGGCTTCATCATTGGGGCACCAGCTCGGCCTCCGCGGATTGGCTGAAAAAGCAGGTCGACGTGCTGCAAGCGTTCGAAGACATCGACTTGCGCGGTTGAGGCGCGGCACCCGGCCTGTTCACAGCGGCCCAATCGTTCCAGAATCTGGCATCCCCTCGCCTTGCTCCGAATGGCTGCCCCCATCGACCCTTCCCGCAGCGCTGCCCTGCCGCCCGTGGCCCAGTTCCTGGCCGAGGCGGCGCTGCAGCGGCAGGCGTCCCTGCTAGGGCTCGACAAGCCGGCGCCGGTGCCGGCGCGGCCCGGTGCGGACCCTGCCGCGCCGCAGCCAACGCCCACATCGCCGCCCACCGGGGCGCCGCCGCTGCCAACGCCTGCGCCGTCGGACAAGGCCAGCATCTCGGCCCAGGCGCGCGAGCAGCTGGGCGCGGGGTTTGACCCGCGGCGGGCGGCGGTGCCGGGTCCGTTCCCGCCAGATGCGGCGGGGCGCGCCGCCGGTGCGCAGCGCGGTGCCGGGTCCGCATCCGCGGTGCCGGCGCCCCTGCCTGTGCCTGTTCCCGCCGGGGCGGCGCCGGCCGTGAGCGGCGCGGCGGCCTGGCCCGCGTCGGGCCTCGGCGCGCCGCTGATGCGCATGGTGAGCGCCTTGGTGGAACAGGCCACGGCCGGCAGCGGTGCGCCGCAGCGCGTCGTGTCCGCCCAGCCCTGGCCCATGGAACTGGCCCAGGCGCTGGAGAATGGTTCGCTGGATGCCGGGCAGCCGCCGCTGCAGACCTGGCTGGTGGGTCAGGGCACGGCCCAGACGCCCGAGGGCCCGCGCGGCTTTGCGCTCACGCTGCGGGTGCCGGTGCCCTGGCTGGCCGCACAGGCGGCGCCCACCGCGGCGTCCGCGCCCTCCGGTGCGGCAGCGGCAACCATCGCCGTCGCAGCCCCCGCGCCGCTGCAGGTGCCGCTGGCGGGCAGCGGGAAGGCACTGCAGTCGGGCGTGGTGGCGCTGGTGCTGCAGGGCATGGAACCCTCCGCTCCGCGCACCAGCGCGCTGCTGGTGCTCGATTTCCAGCCGCAGCTGGCCGCCACGGTGTACGGGCGCGACCTGCTGCAGCAAGCCACGTCGGGCCGCCTCGACCCCTGGACGCAGATGGCCGTGCTGCAAGCCAGCGGCCAGGTGCCGCGCGAAGAGGACAAGGCCCGCAACGGCGCGTCGGGCCTGTGCGAGACGGCGGGCTGCCCCTACGCCGCGCGGGCCGCCTGTGTGCAGCCGTTTTGCCTGGCGATGCGCGGCGTGCTGCCGCCGGAGCCCGTGGGGCCCGCACCGCTGGCTTGATCCGCCTGCACCGCTGCGGAAGCAAAAAGAAACCGCCAGGGCCGGATCGCGGCGGCTGGCGGTGGTTTGCGGGGGCCTGCGTACCTGCTCGCAGTACCCAAGTCTGCCCACCTCTGCGCGGCGCTTCGACAGGCTCAGCGTGAACAGCCGGGGGCGGGCTGACGGGTGACGACCGTCGGTGCCGAAGGGCGCGCCCCCAGACCAGTGCACCCGTGGAACTGGCTTCGCCAGGCCACTGGGTGCGTCCCCCCCGGGGGGAAGGCGCCGAAAGGCGGCTCAGGGGGGCTTCCAATACAGCCCGTGGAACTGGCTTCGCCAGGCCACCGGGTGCGTCCCCCCTCGGGGGGAAGCGGCGCAGCCGCTCAGGGGGGGGCTTATGGATACAGCCCGCGCATCTCGCGCGCATGCAGGATGCGCTGGCAGGCCACGATGAAGGTGGCGGTGCGCAGGCTCACCTTGTGCTCTTGGGCCACCTGCCACACGCCGGCAAACGCCTCTTGCATGATGCGCACCAGGCGGGCGTTGATCTCGTCCTCGCTCCAGAAGAAGCTGGAGAAGTCCTGCACCCATTCGAAGTAGCTCACCGTCACGCCGCCGGCGTTGGCGATCACGTCGGGCAGCACCAGCACGCCCTTGTCGTTCAGGATGTCGTCGGCTTCGGGGGTGGTGGGGCCGTTGGCGCCTTCGATCACCAGCTTGGCCTTGATCTGGCCGGCGTTGTCCTTGGTGATCTGGCCTTCCAGCGCGGCGGGGATGAGGATTTCGCAATCCACGCCCCAGAACTCTTCCGGCTTCATCACGTCGGCGCCGGCAAAGCCGCCCACGCCGCCGCGGGCTTTCACATGCGCCAGCAGGGCGGGCACGTCCAGGCCGTCGCCCTTGAAGATGGAGCCGGTGTGGTCCTGCACGGCCACCACCTTGGCGCCGGCTTCGGCAAACAGCTTGGCGGCAATGCCGCCCACGTTGCCAAAGCCCTGCACGGCCACGCGGGCGCCTTGCAAGGTCAGGCCCGTGAGTTTGGCGGCCTCCACGCCCACCGTGAACACGCCGCGGCCGGTGGCCTCGACGCGGCCCAGCGACCCCCCCAGGTCCACGGGCTTGCCGGTGACCACGCCGGTGGCGGTGGCGCCGGTGTTCATGGAGTAGGTGTCCATCATCCAGGCCATGATCTGGCCGTTGGTGTTCACGTCCGGGGCGGGGATGTCCTTGCTGGGGCCGATGATGATGCCGATCTCGCTGGTGTAGCGGCGGGTCAGGCGCTCCAGTTCACCCAGCGACAGCTTCTTCGGGTCCACGCGGATACCGCCCTTGGCGCCGCCGTAGGGCACGTTCACGGCCGCGTTCTTGATGCTCATCCAGGCCGACAGGGCCATCACTTCCGACAGCGTCACGTCCTGGTGGAAGCGCACGCCGCCCTTGCCCGGGCCGCGGCTGGTGTTGTGCTGCACGCGGTAGCCCTCGAAGTGGGCGATGGTGCCGTTGTCCAGCTCGATCGGCACGTCCACGATCAGCGCGCGCTTGGGGCGCTTGAGCGTTTCCACCCAGCGGGCCAGGTGGCCCAGGTACGGGGTGACGCGGTCCACCTGCTGCAGGTAGATGCCCCAGGGGCCGAGGTTGTCGGCCTGCAGGTAGGAGGGCAGGGGGTGCGGGTGCGCGGCAGGGGCGCCGACGGGGTGCGACATGGTGAATTTCCTTGTGGGATCGGTTCAGGCCGCGAAGCTTATGTCCGCGCCCCTCGCAGTGTCCAAGGCCGGAGTGTTTGTGGCTAATGCATTTTGTGCATAACCCTGCGAAAGCCGCGTCCATGCTGCAGCGCGGCATTGCGCGCCCCGGCCTTGGCGCGCTTGCGCGGGCTACTCCACGGTGAAGTGGGTCAGCGATGGGTCGCCGGTGGGATAGCGCAGGTCCAGGGTCCGCAGCACCTCGCGCAGCACGGTGGCGATCATCAGGTTGCGGTGCGTCTTGGAGTCGGCCGGCACGATGGTCCAGGGCGCCCAGGGGGTGTGGGTGGCGCTCAGCAGCTCGCCGTAGGCGCGGCGGTAGTCGGCCCACTGCTTGCGCACGGTGATGTCGTCCATGCTGAACTTCCAGTGCTTGGCCGGGTCGTCCAGGCGCTGCTGCAGGCGCTCGCGCTGCTCGTCAAAGCTGATGTGCAGCAGGAACTTCAGCACGATGGTCCCCGTCTCGCTGAGCATGCGCTCGAAGTCGTTGAGGTGGGCCAGCCGCTGGCGGTGCTGCGCCGGCGTGATCCAGCCGTTGACCACGGGCACCAGCACGTCCTCGTAGTGGCTGCGGTTGAACACGGTGATGTCGCCGGCCTGCGGCACCTGCTGGTGGATGCGCCACAGGTAGTCGTGTGCGCGCTCGGTCTCGGTGGGGGCCTTCCAGCCCACGGCGTGCACGCCCAGGGCGCTCATTCGGCCGAACACGCCGCGGATGGTGCCGTCCTTGCCCGAGGTGTCGGTGCCCTGCAGCACCACCAGCAGCTTGTAGCGCTTGTCGGCGTAGAACAGGTTTTGCAGCGCGTCCAGCTCCACGGCCAGGTCTTCCACCGCCGCCTTGTCCCGGACCTTGTCGCCCAGCGAGAACGGCTTGGCGCCGGGGTCGAAGTCGTCGAGCGACACGGCGGATTTGCCGGCGGGCTGCCAAGGCCGCAGGCGGTGCAGGAAGTCGGAGGAGCGGCTGGTATCCAGGGGTGCGGGCATGGTGGTGGCTCTTCGGAAGTGCGGGCGGTCGCCGCCCGTTGCCTCCATTGGAACACCGTTGGTCCCGCCGCGGCCGGTGGTCACGGGGCCTTGGGGCTGCACGCGCCCGGGCCTGGCCGGCCGCCGGCGCCTTCGCGCATGAGCGCCACGAAGCGGGCCGCGCCCAGGCCCAGCGGCCGTTCCCGGGACCACACCACATCCACCCACAGCGCCGTGCCGTTGCTCAGGTTCTCGAACGGCATTTCCACCAGCGTGCCCGCCGCGATGCGCGGCTGCACCAGGGCGCGCGGCTGCCAGCCCCAGCCCAGGCCGGCCTCGATCAGGCCCAGGGCGGCCAGGTGGTTGTCGGTGCGCCAGTGGTGGCGGGCGAACACGAAGCGGGGGTCGGTGTGCCCCAGGTCGCGGCTGGCCACCACGATCTGGCGCGTGGTGGTCAGGTGCTCCTCGCGCAGGCGGGCGTGCCCGGGCGGCTCGCCGCGCGCCTGGGCGGCGGCGCGTGCGGCGGCCAGCACGGGGTGCTGCGGGGCCATCACGGCCACCAGGGTCTCGGTGCCCACTTCCTGAAAGCCCTCGCGGCCGTCGATGCTGGGCCGCTCGAACACCAGTGCCAGCTGGGCTCGGCCGCTGTGCAGCAGCGCCAGCGCGTCGCCCTGCGGGGCGGCCAGCACCTCCACCTGCAGCAGCGGGTATTCCTGCGCCAGCGCGGCCAGGGGCCCCGTCCAGCGGGCGGCCAGCAGCTCCGGGGCGATGGCCAGCGTCAGGCGTTCTTCCAGCCCCTGCGTGAGCGCCAGCGCCTGGGCGTTGAGCTGCTGCAGCTGCCCCGCCAGCAGCCGGGCCTGCGGCTCCAGCGCCCTTGCAGCCGCGGTGGGGCGGGGCTCGCGGCCGCTGCGGTCGAACAGCTGCACGCTCAGCTCGGCCTCCAGGTGCGCCATGGTCATGCTCACGGCCGAGGGCACGCGCGAGAGGGCCCGCGCGGCGGCCGAAAAGGAGCCGTGGTCCAGCACGGCCAGAAACACCTGCACGCTGTCGGAGTGGAAAGCCATGGGCTCCAACCTATCAAAAAATCTGAAATAAGCTGACTTTATATGTCAGGCGCACAAATATAAAGTGCGGCCCATGAACATCCCCAAACCCGTTCTTTTTGGATTGCAGGGCCCCCGGCGGCGCCTGCTGTACGTGAGCCTGTACGAGCTGGTTGCCATCGGGGCGGCCACGGCCGGGTTGTCGCTGCTCACGGGCCAGGGCGCCGGGCACTCGGGCGTGGTGGCTGTGGCCGCGTCGGCCATCGCCATCGTGTGGAACATCGTTTTCAACTGGGCCTTCGAGCGTTGGGAGTCGCGCCAGGCGGTGCGGGGCCGCAGCGTGGGCCGGCGGGTGGCGCACGCCATCGGGTTTGAGGGCGGCCTGGTCTTCACGCTGGTTCCACTGTTTGCGTGGTGGTTCGGCATCAGCCTGTGGCAGGCCTTTGTCATGGACCTGGGGCTGATCGTTTTCTTCCTGTGCTACACGTTTGTCTTCAACTGGGTGTTCGACCACCTGTTCGGCCTGCCGGCCTCGGCCCTCACGCCCGCGTGAGCGGCCAGTGGCGCTGCGCCGCCGGACCATCGTCAAACAATGTGAACCCTGTGGCGGTCCTGCCCGGCCGGAAGCCGGCGCCCGATAATCCGCGCCCATGCACGGGCTCCCTACCACTTCCCCGCTGATGGCCGCCGCGTCCGCGCCGCGGCGGCTGGCCTGCGTGTGGCTGGGCCTGGCACTGGCGGGCTGCGCCAGCACGGCCCCCACGCCGCGCGGCGAGGTGAAAGGGGCCGCGGCCGGGGCGGGCGAACTGGCCCAGTCCGACGCCAACCGCATGGCCACGCTGGCCATGCAGGAGAACCTGGAAGGGCTGTTCCGCATTGCCGACAAGCTCTACCGCCGCAACCCGGCCGAATGGCGCAAGGGGGGCGCCGCCAGCCGCGAGCAGGCGCTGGAGCAGGTGCGCACCGCCGTCCTGCAGCGCGAGGCCTGGGCGCCGCTGCAGGGGCGGCGGGACATTGCCGCCATGGCCCTGGCGCTGGCCCCGGAGTTCCCCGGAGACCGCGTGGCGGCGTTTGTCCACGCCACGGCCGACATGATCATCACCGCCCATGGCGGCAAGACCGAGTTCTTCTTGCTGGACGGCGTGGACGCCCAGCACCTCTACAACGCCGCCCGCAACGTGGAGACGGCCGTGTGGCTGCTGGCCCAGCGCCGCAACGCCCAGGGCCAGCCCCTGCTGCTGGCCGACGAGATCGGCGCCCGGGGGCGCAACCTGAGCTTCGAGCGGGAGTTTGGCAAGATCATCGCCCGCCTGGACCTGCTGGCCGCCTTCACCACCGAGAAGTACCGCCGCGCGGCCATCAGCTACGTGCAGAACCTTGTGGGCGGCACCTTCCTGCAGTTCCTGCCGGTGCGCTGAACGCCCGGGCGGGTTCTCAGTAAAATCCCCTGCTCGCCCAAGGAGCGTTGCAGCGGCCTCACCAGGAACAGCCGTCAGGCTTGGGTGCAGCGGTTTTCCCTTCCAACGACGCTCACCTGAACCCCGTGCCCCGCAGGTGAGCCTATGTCCGATCTGTCCGTCCCCCCCCTGAAACTCTCCGGCCTGGAGCCCGTCTCCATCGGCCAGGGCACCCTGTTCGTCAACGTGGGCGAGCGCACCAACGTCACCGGCTCCAAGGCGTTCGCGCGCATGATCCTGAACGGCCAGTACGAAGAGGCCCTGGCCGTGGCCCGCCAGCAGGTGGAAAACGGCGCGCAGGTCATCGACATCAACATGGACGAAGCCATGCTCGACAGCAAGGCCGCCATGGTGCGCTTTCTGAATCTGATCGCGTCCGAGCCCGACATCGCCCGCGTGCCCATCATGATCGACTCCTCCAAGTGGGAGGTGATCGAGGCCGGGCTGCGCTGCATCCAGGGCAAGGGCATCGTCAACTCCATCAGCATGAAAGAAGGCGTGGAGGAGTTCAAGCGCCAGGCCAAGCTCATCCGCCGCTATGGTGCGGCCGCGGTGGTGATGGCGTTTGACGATGTGGGCCAGGCCGACACCTACGCCCGCAAGATCGAGATCTGCGAGCGCGCCTACCGCATCCTGGTGGATGAGGTGGGTTTTCCGCCCGAGGACATCATCTTCGACCCCAACATCTTTGCCGTGGCCACCGGCATCGAAGAGCACAACAACTACGCGGTCGATTTCATCGAGGCCACGCGCTGGATCAAGCAGCACCTGCCCGGCGCCAAGGTGTCGGGCGGCGTGTCCAACGTCAGTTTCAGCTTCCGCGGCAACGACCCGGTGCGCGAGGCCATCCACACCGTGTTCCTGTACCACGCCATCCAGGCCGGCATGGACATGGGCATCGTCAACGCGGGCATGGTGGGCGTGTACGACGAGCTCGAACCCACCTTGCGCGAGCGCGTGGAAGACGTGGTGCTCAACCGTCGCCCCGACGCCGGCGAACGCCTGGTGGAGATCGCCGAAACCGCCAAGAGCGGCGCCAAGGACGAGAGCAAGAAGCTCGAATGGCGTGGCACGCCCGAGCACCCCAAGACCGTGGGCGAGCGCCTGTCCCACGCGCTGGTGCACGGCATCACCGACTTCATCGTGGAAGACACCGAAGAGGCCTACCGCGAGGTCCTGGCCAAGGGCGGCCGCCCGCTGCACGTGATCGAAGGCCCGCTCATGGACGGCATGAACGTGGTGGGCGACCTGTTCGGCGCGGGCAAGATGTTCCTGCCCCAGGTGGTGAAGAGCGCGCGCGTGATGAAGAGCGCCGTGGCCCACCTCATCCCCTACATCGAGGAAGAAAAGCGCCAGGACGAGCTGGCCGGGCGCGACGTGCGCAGCAAGGGCAAGATCGTCATCGCCACCGTCAAGGGCGATGTGCACGACATCGGCAAGAACATCGTCACCGTCGTGCTCCAGTGCAACAACTTCGAGGTGGTGAACATGGGCGTGATGGTGCCCTGCCACGAGATCCTGGCCAAGGCCAAGGTCGAGGGCGCGGACATCGTGGGCCTCTCCGGCCTCATCACCCCCAGCCTGGAAGAGATGCAGTACGTGGCTGGCGAGATGCAGAAGGACGACTACTTCCGCATGAAGAAGATCCCGCTGCTCATTGGCGGCGCCACCACCAGCCGCGTGCACACGGCGGTGAAGATCGCCCCGCACTACGAAGGCCCCGTGGTCTACGTGCCGGACGCCTCGCGCAGCGTGAGCGTGGCCCAGAGCCTGCTGGGCGATGGCGTGCACAACTACGTGAACGAGCTGAACGCCGACTATGAAAAGGTCCGCACCCAGCACGCCAACAAAAAGCAGACCCCCATGTGGTCGCTGGAAAAAGCCCGCGCCAACCGCACGCCCATCGCCTGGGCCGGTTACCAGCCTGCGGTGCCCCGTGCGCTGGGCCGCCGCGTGTTCAAAAACTTTGACCTGGCCGAGCTGGCCCGGTACATCGACTGGGGCCCGTTCTTCCAGACCTGGGACCTGGCCGGGCCGTACCCCGCCATCCTGGAGGACGAGATCGTCGGCGAGCAGGCCCGCAAGGTGATGGCCGACGGCCAGGCCATGCTCAAGAAGATCATCGAAGGCCGCTGGCTCAGCGCCAGTGGCGTGATGGCCCTGCTGCCCGCCAACAGCGTGGGCGACGACATCGAGTTCTACACCGACGAGACGCGCACCGAAGTCGCCATGACCTGGTACGGCATGCGCCAGCAAACCGAAAAGCAGATGATCGACGGCGTGATGCGCCCCAGCCGCTGCCTGGCCGACTTTGTGGCCCCCAAGGACAGCGGCATTGCCGACTACGCCGGCCTGTTCGCCGTGACAGCCGGCCTGGGCGTGGAGAAAAAAGAGCAGGCCTTTGTCGACGCGCTGGACGACTACTCCGCCATCATGCTCAAGAGCCTGGCCGACCGCTTGGCCGAAGCCTTTGCCGAATGCCTGCACGAGCGCGTGCGCAAGGATCTGTGGGGCTACGCAGCGGGCGAGCACCTCTCCAACGAGGAGCTGATTGGCGAAAAGTACCAGGGCATCCGCCCCGCCCCCGGCTACCCCGCCTGCCCGGACCACAGCGCCAAGACCGACTTGTTCCGCGTGCTCAACGCCGAAGACATCGGCATGGCCCTGACCGAAAGCCTGGCCATGACCCCCGCGGCCAGCGTGAGCGGCTTCTACATCGGCCACCCACAGGCCGTGTACTTCAACGTCGGCAAGATCGGCGAGGACCAGCTGCAGGACATGGCAAAGCGCCGCGGCATGGACGAGAAGGTGCTGGCGCGGCTGCTGGCGCCGAACTTGTGATGCTATTGATTTTATAGCTGTAGGCGCTTGCTGGACAAGAGCTGCAGGCCATTCTCATTCAAATCCAGTGGTGCACCCGCCGGGGTGCCTGGGCGTCAGCTGTTCAGCAGCTGGCCGGCCACGGCGGCGGCGGCCGTGCGGGTTTCCACGCCCAGCTTCTCGAAGATGTGCTCCAGGTGCTTGTTCACCGTGCGCGGGCTCATGCCGAGGATGTCGCCGATGTCGCGGTTGGTCTTGCCCTTGCTCAGCCATGAGAGGACTTCGGTCTCGCGGGGCGTCAGTGCGGCCTGCTGCAGACCGCGGGGCGCGGCGGCCTCCGGCGCTGCCTGGCTGAGAAGCAGCATCGATTCTCCGAGCCCGCTCTCGCCCATGTGGCGTGCCAGGAGCAGCCGGCCGTCGCTCAGGGCCAGCGTCTGCGAGCCGGCGCGGCGCGCCTGCACCAGCCAGGCGGCGGCCGCTTCCGCGGGTGTTTCGGACTGGGCGAACGCGGCCTCCAGCCAGCGGGAGGCCTGGGGGGAGCGCCAGGCCGCGCGGCCCTGGCCGTCCAGCATCACCACCCCCAGGCCGGCGACGTCCACGGCGTCCCGCGCCAGCCGCGTGGCCTGTGCGTTGCGTACGTGGGTGGCCAGGCGGGCCAGCACTTCCGGGATGCGCAGCGGCTTGACCACGTAGTCCACGCCGCCGCTGGCGAAGCCGCGCACGATCTGCTCGGTGTCGGACAGCCCGGTCATGAAAACGATGGGCACATGCGACCACGCGGGCGTGGCCTTGATCTGCCGGCACAGCGCGAAGCCGTCGACGCCCGGCATCACCGCATCCAGCAGCACGGCGTCCGGCACGGTGGCGTCGAAGCGCTGCAGAGCCTCCGGGGCGTCGCGGGCGGCCAGGACGGCGTAGCCTTCGGCGGCTAGCGCGTCGCAGAGCATGCGCAGGGTGTCCAGGGCATCGTCCACCACCAGGATGACGCGTTGGGGCGCGGGTTCGTTCATGGAGTCACTCCGGAAGGGGGCGCGGGGTCGGGCTCGCGCAACTGCCGGGCCACGGTTTCGAAGTCGAACTGGTCGGCATGGGCTTGCAGCGCTGCCAGCAGATCGGCGTGGGCTGGCAGCTCCGCCCGGGCGCGCCGCAGCCGTTCACGCAGCGCGCTGGCCTGGCCGGAGCGCGCGAGCCGGACGAGCTCCAGGCGCACCGCCTCCGGCAGCGGCTCCCCGGCGGCGGCGGGGCCTGCTGCAGACGGCGTCGGGGACACCGGGGACACCAGGGGCACGGGGGCCGGCAGGTGCGGCGTGTTGTCGCGCAGCCATTCGATCTGCAGCGCCTGCTCCAGCGCCTGCAGCAGTTCCGACTCCACCACCGGCTTGCCCACGAAGCCCTGGCATTGCGCTGCACGGATGCGCTGCGCCTCTTGCTCGAACAGGTTGGCCGAGACGAACACAATCGGCAGTTCCCCGGCGGAGTACTGGGAGCGCAGCAGGGCCGCGGTCTGCCAGCCGTCCAGGTCGTCCATGGTGATGTCCAGCAGCACCAGGTCGGGCGGCGTCTGGCGCACGATCTCCAGGCATTCGCGGCCGCTGGCGGCTTCGCGCACCACGAAACCCAGGGGTACCAGCAAGCCGGCCAGCAGCTGGCGTTGCAGGGGCTGGTCGTCCACTACCAGCAGCGTGCGCTGCGGCGGCAGGTAGCCGATGACGGGGCGCAGCGTCACGGTGCTGGGCGTGGGCCAGGACGGGTCCACGGGGATGTCCGGCAGGTACAGCCGCACGGTGAACGTGCTTCCCCGCCCCGGCTGGCTGCTGACGGTGAGCTGCCCGCCCATCAGCTCGGTCAGCAGATGCGTGATGGTCAGCCCCAGGCCGGTGCCGGCCACGCTGGCGCGCCGGCCCGCGCTGCCGCGCTCGAAAGGCAGGAAGATGCGCTCCATGTCCTGCGGCTCGATGCCGATGCCGGTGTCGATCACCTCGAGGCGCGACACATGGGCGCGAAAGTCCATGCGCAGCCGCACCTCGCCGCGCTCCGTGAAACGCACGGCGTTGGACAGCAGGTTGATGAGGATCTGGCGCAGGCGCTTGGCGTCGGCGCGGATCCAGGAAGGCATGCTGCCCAGTGTCTCCACCCGGAAGCGCAGGCCCTTGGCCTCGGCCTGCGGCCGCAGCATGGCCTCGATGCTTGCCATCAGGTCGGGCAGCGGCACCGGCGTGAGGTCCAGCCGCAGGCGTCCCGCCTCGATGCGAGCGAGTTCGAGCGATCCGTCGATCAGCGCGTGCATGTGCTGCCCGCTGTGCTGCATCGTCGACAGGGTCTCGCGCAGCCAGCCCTCGGTCTGCGGGTGCTTGAGCAGAATCTGCGTGTAGCCCAGGATGCTGTTGAGCGGTGAGCGCAGCTCGTGTGTCATGCCGGCGACATACCGCGTCTTGGCCTGGCTGGCCTGCTCGGCGTGGTCCTTGGCGGCTTGCAGCTCGGCGTCGGTGCGCTTGTGCGCTTCGATCTCGTGCAGCAGCAGCTGCGTCTGGCGTTCCGACTCGTCCTGCGCCATGCGCCGGCTGTCGGTGCTCAGCACCACCCACCAGGCACACACCGCGGCCAGCAGCGCCAGCAGGGCATACACCTTGAGGAACGGCATGCGCAGGAACTGCGCGGGGGTCTCCAGGCCTTCCTGCACATACACCACGCCCACCACGAAGGCGATCACCGCGCAGAGCGATATCCACACCATCAGGTACTGGCCCAGGCGAAAGTTCACCTTGGCCGCCCAGGTGCGCGGCAGCAGCAGGGCGGCCAGTGAGCGCAGTTGCTCGGCCGCGCGCGAGCCCGTCTTGCAGCGGTCGTGGCAGCGTGACTCGAGCGAGCAGCACAGCGAGCAGATGGCGGCACCGTAGACCGGGCAGCGGGCCATGTCCTCGGACTCGAAGCGGTTCTCGCACACCGTGCAGCGCACCAGCTCGCCGGGCGCCCAGCCGGCCGCCGGCGGGCGGGCCAGGTAGTAGCGCCCGCCCGTCCACCACGCGAACAGCGGGGCCAGCGCCATCGACAGGGCCAGGGCAATGAACGGCGAGAAAGCCGCGGCAGTCTCGCCCAGCAGCCCGGCGTAGGCGCAGCAGGCCACGGCGGCGGCCACCACCATGGCCCCCAGGCCGACGGGGTTGAAGTCGTACAGGTGCGCCCGGCGAAACTCGATGCCCCGCGGCGACAGGCCCAGCGGCTTGTTGATGACCAGGTCCGCCACCAGCGCGCCCACCCAGGCGATGGCCACGTTGCTGTAGACGGCCAGCACTTTCTCCAGCGCGCCGAACACGCCCAGCGTCATCAGCAGCGTGGCAATGCCCACGTTGAACACCAGCCACACCACGCGCCCCGGGTGGCTGCGGGTGATGCGGGCAAAGAAGTTGGACCAGGCCAGCGAGCCCGCGTAGGCGTTGGTCAGGTTGATCTTGGTCTGCGAGACCACGACGAAGAGCACCGTGACCGCCACCGCCAGGCCGGGCAGGCCCAGGGCCTGCATCACCTGCTGAAAGCCCGCGAGGAACATCTGGGTGGGTTCGGCAGCGCGGTGGGCGCCCACCTCGAACTGCAGGGCCGCGAACGCGAGGAAGGCGCCGCCCGCCATCTTGAGCATGCCCATGACGATCCAGCCCGGCCCCGCCACCAGGACGGCGCCCCACCAGCGCCAGCGGTTGGCGGCGGTGCGTTCGGGCAGGAAGCGCAGGAAGTCCACCTGCTCGCCGATCTGCACCACCAGCGAGAAGATCACCGCGCAGGCCGCGCCGAACATGAGCGGGTTGAACTGGCTGCTGCCGCTGCGCAGGCCCGAGAGTCCGGCGAAGTCGCGGTAGAGCTGGGGCTGGTCCAGGGCGATCCACACGAAAGGCAGCAACAGCAGGAACAGCCACAGCGGTTGCGTCCAGGCCTGCAGGCGCGAGATCAGCGTGATGCCGCGCATCGCCAGGGGCAGGATGACCAGCGACGACAGCACATAGCACCACTGCAGCGGCCAGTCCACCACCAGCTGCAGGGCCAGCGCCATGATGGCCGCCTCCAGCGCGAAGAAGATGAACGTGAACACCGCGTAGATCAGCGAAGTGATGGTCGACCCGAGGTAGCCGAAGCCCGCGCCGCGGGTGAGCAGGTCCATGTCCAGCCCGTAGCGCGCTGCGTAGTAGGCGATGGGCAGGCCCGTGCAGAAGATCAGCACCCCCACGGCCAGGATGGCCCACAGCGCATTCGAGAAGCCGTAGTTGAGCGCGATGGCCCCGCCGATGGCTTCGAGGGCCAGGAACGACAGCGAGCCGAAGGCGGTGTTTGCCACGCGGAATTCGCTCCAGCGCCGAAAGCTCTTGGGCGTGTAGCGCAGCGCGTAGTCCTCCATGGTCTCGTCGGCCACCCACGCGTTGTATTCGCGGCGGAAGCGGAAGATGGTCTGCGTCTGCGGTGTCGCCGCGGCCACGCTGGGGTCTGGTGAGGGCATGCACGGGCCAAGCAAGAAGCGTTCTCTGGCCGCGCGCCCCACCGGGGTGCGCACACGGCTACGTTAATTGACGTATGGGCCGGCAGCAGGGTTGTCCCTAATCTTCAGGCCATGGCGGAACCCGCTTCCACCAACGCCTTTTCACCAACCCTGTTCCCGCAAGGAGTGTCTCCATGAAGAAGCTTCCATTCGACCCCCACGCCATCGGCACCGCCGCCACGGACACCGGTCGCCGCCGCGTGCTGCAGGCGCTGGGCGCTGCCTCCGTGGCGGGATTCCCGGCCTGGTCGCTGGCCCAGCCCACGGCCCAGGTCAATACCACCAAGCTGGCGGTGACCGACACCGAGGTGACGGTGGGCCAGCTGCACTCCGCCACGGGCACCATGGCCATCTCGGAGACCGGCTCCATCCAGGCCGAGCAGCTGGCCATCGACCAGATCAACGCCATGGGCGGCGTGCTGGGCCGCAAGATCAAGGTCATCAAGGAAGACGGGGCCTCCGATTGGCCCACCTTCGCCGAGAAGTCCAAGAAGCTGCTCATCAACGACCGCTGCGCCGCCGTTTTCGGCTGCTGGACCAGCGCCTCGCGCAAGGCCGTGCTGCCGGTCTTCGAGAAGGAAAACGGCCTGCTGTACTACCCCACGTTCTACGAGGGCCTGGAGCAGTCGAAGAATGTGATCTACACCGGGCAGGAGGCCACGCAGCAGATCCTCTACAGCCTGGACTGGGCGCAGAAGGAGAAGAAGGCCAAGACCTTCTTCCTGATCGGATCGGACTACATCTGGCCGCGCACCTCGATGAAGATCGCGCGCAAGCACATCGAGAATTTCCAGAAGGGCAAGGTCGTTGGCGAGGAGTACTACCCCCTGGGCAGCACGAACTTCGGCTCGCTGATGAACAAGATCAAGGTGCAAAAGCCCGACTGCCTGTTCGTGGCCGTGGTGGGCGGCTCCAACGTTGCCTTCTACAAGGCCCTCAAGGCCGCGGGCATCACGGGCGACAAGCAGCTGCTGGTGACCTTGTCGGTCACCGAGGACGAGATGACCGGCGTGGGCGGCGAGAACTTCACCGGCTTCTTCTCGTCGATGAAGTACTTCCAGACCCTGGACAACGAGAACAACAAGAAGTTCGTGGCCGCCTTCAAGGCCAAGTACGGCCCCAACGCGGTGATCGGCGACGTGACGCAGGCCGGCTACCTGGGCCCCTGGCTGTGGAAGGCCGCGGTCGAGAAGGCCAAGAGCTTCGACGTGGACAAGGTGGTGGCCGCATCGCCCGGCATCGAGCTCAAGACCGCCCCCGAAGGCTACGTGAAGGTGGATGCCAACCACCACCTGTGGAGCAAGTCGCGCATCGCGGTGGGGCAGCCGGACGGCACGTTCAAGGTGGTGTCCGAATCGCCCGAGCTGATCAAGCCCGATCCCTTCCCCAAGGGCTACCAGTAATCACCCGCCGAGGCGCGCCGCGCCTCCGTGCGTCCGGCAAGGCCAGCCCTCCCTCGCTGCGCCCCGGATCGCCATGTCTTCCGCTGGGCTTGCACGCAGGAGCTGCACCATGACTTTCTCCGAAATGATGAACATCGGCCTGATGCAGGGCTTCGCGGGGTTGAGCCTGTTCGCGGTGCTGCTCCTCATGGGCCTCGGGCTGGCGATCATCTTCGGCCAGATGGGCGTGATCAACATGGCGCATGGCGAGTTCATGACCATCGGCGCCTACACCATCTACCTCGGCTCGGTGCTGACGGGGCAGTATGCGCCGGGCTTCATGCCGTTTTACTTCCCGGTGGCCATCGTGGCCGCCTTCGGGTTCGCCTTCATGGCGGGCTGGCTGGTGGAGTGGGGCCTGATACGCCATCTGTACAAGCGCCCGCTGGACACGCTGCTGGCCACCTGGGGCATCAGCCTGGCGTTGCAGCAGTGCTTTCGCACCTTCATCGGCCCCAAGGAGGTCAGCCCCACGCTGCCGGACTGGCTGATGGGCTCCTGGGCCCCGGCCGAGGGTCTGGACATCCCCATCAACGGCCTGTTCGTGCTGGCGCTGACGGCGGTGGTCACGGCGGGCGTGCTGCTGGCATTGCACAAGAGCCGCTGGGGCCTGCGGGTGCGCGCCACGGTGAGCAACCGCGTGATGGCCAATGCCATCGGCATCGACACCCAACGGACCGACCGCCTCACCTTTGCCATCGGCTGCGGCATTGCGGGCGTGGCAGGGGCGGCCTTCACCACCATCGGCTCCACGGGCCCCACATCGGGATCGCTCTACATCGTCGATGCATTCCTGGTGGTCACCTTCGGTGGCGCGGCCAGCCTGCTGGGCACGGTGGTCTCGGCGTTCGGCATCGCGCAGACGCAGTCCATCACCGAGTTCTTCCTGGCCGGATCCATGGCCAAGGTGATCACGCTCTCGCTCATCGTGCTGATCCTCATGGTGCGGCCGCAGGGGCTGTTCGCTTCGAAGGTCCGGCGCTGATGCCCCACGTTCTCAACGGAGTTACCCAATGAATGCCCTCAAAGCCTGGATCCAGAGGTACCAGCTCGCCAGCCTGGTGCTGCTGGCCGCGCTGCTCGCCGTGGTGCTACCGCTTGCGCTGGACGTCTTCCGCCTGAACCTGGTCGGTAAATACCTGACCTATGCCTTTGTGGCCATCGGCCTGGTGATGGTATGGGGCTACGGTGGCGTGCTCAGCCTGGGGCAGGGCGTGTTCTTCGGGCTGGGCGGCTATGCCATGGCCATGTTCCTCAAGCTCGAGGCGTCGGATCCGGTCAGCACGCAGATCCAGTCCACCCCCGGCATCCCGGACTTCATGGACTGGAACCAGCTCACGGCCCTGCCGTCGTTCTGGGTGCCTTTCAAGAGCCTGCCGTTCGCCCTGGCGGCCGTGGTGGCGGTGCCCACGCTGCTGGCCTGGCTCATCAGCTTTGCCATGTTCAAGCGCCGCGTGGGCGGGGTGTACTTCGCCATCATCACCCAGGCGGTCGCGCTGATCCTCACGGTGCTCATCATCGGCCAGCAGGGCTACACCGGCGGCGTCAACGGCATGACGGACCTGAAGACCCTCTGGGGCTGGGACACGCGCACCGACAGCGCCAAGGTCATCCTCTACTACGTGTGTGTGGCACTGCTGCTGGGCGCCATCGTGCTGTGCCGGTGGATCCAGACGGGCAAGGTGGGCACGCTGCTGCTGGCCATGCGCGACAAGGAAGACCGCGTGCGCTTCTCGGGCTACGACGTGGCTGACTTCAAGATCTTCACGTTCTGCCTTGCCGCGGCACTGTCTGGCGTCGGCGGCGCGCTGTTCACGCTGCAGGTGGGGTTCATGTCGCCCAGCTTCGTGGGCATCGTGCCCTCCATCGAGATGGTGATCTATGCCGCCGTGGGGGGGCGCATGAGCCTGGTGGGCGCGGTGTACGGCACGCTGCTGGTCAACGCGGGCAAGACGTTCTTCTCGGAGAGCTTTCCCGACCTGTGGCTGTTCCTGATGGCGGCGCTGTTCATCGGCGTGACCATGGCGTTCCCCATGGGCCTGGCCGGGCTATGGGAAAGCCACATCGTGCCGTGGTGGCAGGGGCGGCGCGAAGCGCTGCGACGCGCAGCGGTGCGGCCACCGGCGCCGCCCGCGGCAGCCGCCGGCAACGCCGCCGCAGCCCCCGCCACCGCACCGACCGGCGCGACCGGGCAGGGCGCCTGATTTTCCCCCGGAGCACGCCATGAGCAACACCGACTTCACCCTGGCCGTGGAAGACCTCAGCGTGTCGTTCGACGGCTTCAAGGCCATCGACGCCCTCACGCTGTACGTGGACAAGAACGAGCTGCGCGTGATCATCGGCCCCAACGGCGCCGGCAAGACCACGCTGCTGGATCTCATCTGCGGCAAGACGCGCGCCACCGGCGGCAGCATCAAGTTCAAGAACGAGGAGCTCAACCGCATGCCCGAGCACCAGCGGGTGCGCCTGGGCATCGGCCGCAAGTTCCAGACGCCTTCCATCTACGAGAACCTCTCGGTGTTCAAGAACCTGGAGGTCTCCTACCCCGCCGGCCGCTCGGTGCTGGGCGCGCTGGCCTTCCGCTGCACGGACGCGGTGCGCGCCCGCGTGCAGGTGGTGGCCGAAGACATCGGCCTGGGCGACAAACTCGGCACCGAGGCCGGCCTGCTCAGCCACGGACAGAAGCAGTGGCTGGAGATCGGCATGCTGCTGATGCAGGAGCCGGAGCTGCTGATGCTGGACGAGCCCATCGCCGGCATGAGCGCCCGCGAGCGCGAGCTGACGGCCGAGCTGCTGCAGCGCATCTGCCAGAACCGGTCGGTGATCGTGATCGAGCACGACATGGATTTCGTCAAGCGCATTGCCCACAAGGTCACGGTGATGCACCAGGGAAAGATCCTGGCCGAAGGCCCGATGGAGAAGGTGCAGGCCGATCCCAAGGTCATCGACGTGTACCTGGGTCACTGAGATGCAACACATCCCCCTGAGCGGCTGCGCAGCTTCCCCCTTCTCTCGCATTGCTGCGCACTGCGGGAAGGGGGACACCGCCAGCGCGGCGGGGCGGCCCTTGCGCGGCGGCCGCTGGCCTGGACCGCGCAGTGCGGGCGCCACATTCGATGGCCACCGGCCGGAACTCTCTGGAGCACAACCATGCTGAAAGTCGAAGACCTGTTTGTCGCCTACGGCCAGAGCGAAGCGCTGCACGGCATCTCGTTCGAGGGCCGCGAGAACGAAACCGTGGCCATCATGGGCCGCAACGGCATGGGCAAGACCACGCTGTTCAAGAGCCTGATGGGCGTGCTGCCCGCCAAGAGCGGCAGCATCTGCGTGGCGGGCCAGGACGTGACGCGCGACGAGAGCTTCCGCCGCGTGGCCAAGGGCATTGCCTACGTGCCGCAGGGGCGCATGATCTTCCCGACCCTCACGGTGGAAGAGAACATCCAGACCGGCCTGGAGAACGCGAAGGACAAGCGCATTCCCGACGAGATCTACGCGCTCTTTCCCGTGCTGTGGGACATGCGCCGTCGCAAGGGCGGCAATCTTTCGGGCGGGCAGCAGCAGCAGCTGGCCATTGCCCGCGCGCTGGTCACCGACCCCAAGGTCCTGCTGCTGGACGAGCCCACCGAGGGCATCCAGCCTTCGATCATCAAGGACATCGCCAAGGCCCTCAACGAGATCCGCAAGCTGCGCCGCATCACCATCGTGGTCAGCGAGCAGGTGCTTTCGTTTGCCATGGACGTGGCGGACCGCCTGTTCGTCATCGAGGGCGGGCGCCTGGTGCACGAGACCGCCCGCGCCGACACCGACCAGCAGCACATCAAGGCGTACCTCTCCGTCTGAGGGCGCGCCGCGCGGCAGCCCCGCAGCCCCAGCCTCACCCTTTTTCGTCACTCCAAGGAGCACACCATGGCCGAGACCCTCATCAAGGTTGACCTCAACCAATCGCCGTATGACAACCCGCAGGTGCACAACCGCTGGCATCCCGACATCCCCATGGCCGTCTGGGTGGAGCCGGGCGCCGAGTTCAAGCTGGAAACCTATGACTGGACCGGCGGCGCCATCAAGAACGACGACAGCGCGGACGACGTGCGCGACGTCGACCTCTCCACGGTGCACTTTCTCTCGGGCCCCGTGGGCGTCAAGGGCGCCGAGCCCGGCGACCTGCTGGTGGTGGACCTGCTGGACATCGGCGCGCGGGACGACAGCCTGTGGGGCTTCAACGGCTTTTTCTCCAAGAAGAACGGCGGCGGCTTTCTGGACGAGCACTTCCCGCTGGCGCAGAAGTCCATCTGGGACTTCCACGGCCTGTTCACCCGCAGCCGCCACATTCCCGGCGTCAACTTCGCGGGGCTGATCCACCCCGGCCTCATCGGCTGCCTGCCCGACCAGAAGATGCTGGACACCTGGAACGAGCGCGAGGCGGCACTGATTGCCACCAACCCCACCCGCGTGCCCGGCCTGGCCAACCCACCGGCGCCGGCCACCGCGCACATGGGCAAGCTGCAGGGCGAGGCCCGCGCCAAGGCTGCGGCCGAGGGCGCGCGCACCGTGCCCCCGCGCGAGCACGGCGGCAATTGCGACATCAAGGACCTCTCACGCGGCTCCAAGGTGTATTTCCCCGTGTACGTGGAAGGCGGCGGACTGTCGGTGGGCGACCTGCACTTCAGCCAGGGCGACGGCGAGATCACCTTCTGCGGCGCCATCGAAATGGCGGGCTGGGTGCACATGCGCGTGAACCTCATCAAGGGCGGCATGGCCAAGTACGGCATCAAGAACCCGGTCTTCAAGCCCAGCCCCATCACGCCCAACTACAAGGACTACCTCATCTTCGAGGGTATCTCGGTGGATGAGCAAGGCAAGCAGCATTACCTGGACGTCACCATCGCCTACCGCCAGGCCTGCCTCAACGCCATCGAGTACTTGAAGAAGTTCGGCTACAGCGGTGCGCAGGCGTATTCCATCCTGGGCACCGCGCCGGTGCAGGGCCATGTGAGCGGCGTGGTGGACGTGCCCAACGCCTGCGCCACGCTGTGGCTGCCGACGGAGATCTTCGACTTTGACATCAACCCCACGTCGGCAGGCCCCGTGAAGGTGCTGGACGGCAGTGTCGACATGCCGATCTCGCAGGACAAGTAGGCCGGCTGCGCCGCCTGGCCTTGCACCCGCCGCTCCCTCACTTCACCCCCAACGCCCATGCCCACCTACGACTATGCCTGCGCCTCCTGCGGCCCCTTCGACGCACTGCGCAGCATCGCGCAGCGCAACGAGCCCTGCGATTGCCCCGGCTGCGGCGCGCCGGCCGCGCGCGTGTTCGCGCACGCGCCCCACCTGGCCTGCGTGAGCCCGGAGCAGCGGCGCGCGTTCGACACCAACGAGCGCGCCCGGCACGCGCCGCGCTCCTCGCGCGACGGCGACGCGGGCAGCTACGGCCGGCTGCGCCATCCCGCCGGGTGCGGCTGCTGCAGCGCGGGCGGAGGCGGCAGGCGCAGCAGCACCGTGACGGCACCCGATGGCGCCAAGGCCTTTCCCTCCAAGCGGCCCTGGATGATCAGCCACTGAGGCCGCGCTTTCCCTTGATCTGATTTGCAGGAGCCCACGCCATGATCCACGGCGACATTTCAAGCAGCATGGACACCGTCGGTGTGGCGGTCGTCAACTACCAGATGCCCCGCCTGCACACCAAGGCCGAGGTGCTGGACAACGCCCGCAAGATTGCCGACATGCTGATCGGCATGAAGACGGGACTGCCGGGCATGGACCTGGTGATCTTTCCCGAGTACAGCACCCACGGCATCCTGTACGACCGCCAGGAGATGATGGACACCGCCGCCACCATCCCGGGCGAGGAGACCGAGATCTTCGCGGCCGCCTGCCGCCAGGCCAAGGTCTGGGGCGTTTTCTCGCTCACCGGCGAGCGGCATGAGGAGCACCCGCACAAGGTGCCCTACAACACGCTCATCCTGATGAACGACCAGGGCGAGATCGTGCAGAAGTACCGCAAGATCATGCCGTGGACCCCCATCGAGGGCTGGTACCCCGGCGACCGCACCTACGTCACCAACGGCCCCAAGGGCCTGAAGATCAGTCTCATCATCTGCGATGACGGCAACTACCCTGAGATCTGGCGCGACTGCGCCATGCAGGGGGCCGAACTGATCGTGCGCTGCCAGGGCTATATGTACCCCGCCAAGGAGCAGCAGATCCTGATGAGCAAGGCCATGGCCTTTGCCAACAACAGCTACGTGGCCGTTGCGAACGCGGCCGGCTTTGACGGCGTGTACAGCTACTTCGGCCACAGCGCCCTCATCGGCTTTGATGGCCGCACCCTGGGCGAGTGCGGCGAGGAATCCATGGGCGTGCAGTACGCGGCGCTGTCCAAGCGCCTGATCCGGGACTTCCGCAAGCACGGGCAGAGCGAGAACCACCTCTTCAAGCTGCTGCACCGCGGCTACAGCGGCCTGATCCACTCGGGCGAAGGCGCCAGCGGCGTGGCGGCCTGCCCCTACGCCTTCTACCAGCGCTGGGTGTCCGACCCCGAAGGAACCCGCGCAGCTGTCGAGGCCCTGACCCGGCCCATGGTGGGCACCGAGGAATGCCCCGTGGACGGCATTCCCCACCCGGGCAGCGCTGGCGCGTGAACCGGCGCCGCCCGCGCGGAGGGGCGGCACGCCAGCCGAGGCAGTGGAGCGAGTGTTGCTATATTAGTTATAGCTGCTAGCGCTTTATGGTAAAGCGCTAGAGGGCAATTTGGCTATCTAGCGGCTGGTTGCGCCCCCGTCGTGCCTGCGCCCCTTGCAGACGGCCCGCCGCGCCGCGGCGCCCGGTGCGCAGTGCCAGAATCGCGCCCCATGCAGTTTTTCAAAGACCTGAGCCTGTCCGCGTTCACCGCGGGGTTTGTGGCCGTTCTGGTGGGGTTCACCAGTTCCGTTGCCATCGTGTTCCAAGCCGCCCAGGCCTTCGGCGCCACCCCGGTGCAGGTCACGTCCTGGATGTGGGCGCTGGGGCTCGGCATGGGCCTGTGCTCGCTGGTGCCCTCGCTCATTCTGCGCAAGCCGGTCATGGTGGCGTGGTCGACCCCCGGCGCGGCGGTGCTGGCCACGGCCGGGCTGGCGGGCGGCTTCACCATGGCGCAGGCCGTGGGCGCCTTCATGGTCAGCGCCCTGCTGATCACCGTGGCGGGCGCCACGCGGTGGTTTGAACGGGTGATGGACCGCATTCCCATGGAAATCGCGGCGGCGCTGCTCGCCGGGGTGCTCGCGCGCTTTGGCCTGCAGGCGTTTGCGGCGGCGCAGACGGCTCTGCCGCTGGTGCTTTGCATGGGGGCCGCCTACCTGCTTGCGCGCCGGCTGGCTGCGCGCTACGCCGTGGTCATCACGCTGGCGGTGGGCGTGGCGTTTGCGGCGTTGCAGGGGCAGATGGCGTGGTCTGCCGTCCAGCTGGAGATGGCCCTGCCGGTCTTCACCGCGCCGCAATTCAGCCTGGCCGCCACCATCAGCCTGGCAATTCCGCTCTTCGTGGTCACCATGGCCTCGCAGAACCTGCCGGGAGTGGCCGTGATCCGTGCCTCGGGCTATGACCTGCCCGTGTCCCGGCTGATCACGCTGACCGGACTCGCCACGCTGGTCCTGGCGCCGTTCGGAGCGTTTGCGCTGAACTTCAGCGCCATCACGGCCGCCATGTGCATGGGGCCCGAAGCCCATGAGGACCGCGACCGGCGCTACACGGCGGCCGTGAGCTGCGGCGCCCTGTACGTCGCCATCGGCCTGGTGGGCGCGGTGATCACCGGCCTGCTGACGGCCTTTCCCAAGGAGCTGGTGGTGGCCATCGCCGGGCTGGCACTGCTCGGCACCATCGGCAACGGCCTGGCCATGGCGGTGCGCAGCGAACTGCACCGCGAGGCGGCGGTGATTACGTTCCTGGTCACGCTCAGCGGCGTGGTGGTGGCCGGGGTGGGCTCGGCCTTCTGGGGCGTGGTGGCCGGCAGCCTTGCGCTATTTGTGCAACAGTACGGGCGTCGGCCCGCGGGGCCCGCGTGAGCCACGGGTTGCTCCAGGCGCAAGGCCCGGTGCGCTCCAGTGTTCTTATTTAGTGATTCCAAGCACCATGAAACTGCTCTTTATTGCCGACCCGCTGCCCAGCTTCAAGATCTACAAGGACACCACCTTCGCCATGATGCGCGAGGCCCAGCGCCGCGGCCACACCCTGGCGGTGTGCGAACCCCAGCACCTGGTGTGGCAGCGCGGCAGCAAGGTGGCCGCCCGTGTGTGCGATATCCAGCTGACCGGGGACCCCGCGCAGTGGTACAGCGCGCAGCCGGAGCGCACCGCCCCGCTGGTGGAGTTCGATGCCGTGCTCATGCGCAAGGACCCGCCCTTCGACAGCGAGTACTTCTATGCGACGCACCTGCTGGAGCAGGCGGAGCGCGACGGCGCACGGGTGTTCAACAAGCCCCGCGCCCTGCGCGACCACCCGGAAAAGCTCGCCATCATGGAATTCCCCGAATTCATCGGGCCCACCCTGGTGACGCGCGACCCGGGCGATATCCGGCGCTTCCATGGCGAGCACCAGGACATCATCCTCAAGCCGCTGGACGGCATGGGGGGCATGGGCATCTTCCGCGTCGGGCCCGACGGGCTCAACCTGGGCAGCATCACTGAGACGCTGAACCGCCACGGTGCGCAGAGCGTGATGGTGCAGAAGTTTCTGCCCGAGATCATCGACGGCGACAAGCGGGTGCTCATCATTGGAGGCAAGCCTGTTCCCTTCTGTCTGGCGCGCATCCCCCAGGGCAGCGAAGTGCGCGGCAACCTGGCTGCGGGCGGCAAAGGCGTCGCCAGGCCGCTGTCGCCGCGCGACTGGGAGATCGGCAACGCCCTGGGGCCGGTGCTGCAGGAGCGGGGACTGCTGCTGGCCGGGGTGGATGTGATCGGGGATTGCGTGACCGAGATCAACGTCACCAGCCCCACCTGCTTCCAGGAGATCTTCGACCAGACGGGGTACGACGTCGCTGCGGCGTTTGTGGGTGCCTTGGAGGCGGCTGCCGCCTGAGGGCGCGTTCGTCTGGGTCAGAACGGAAAAAATCTTCCAGGGAATTCCCCAGCCCCCCAAACCAGTGCTATAGTAGAGGGCTTCGCTACCCGCGCTGCTAGTTCTTTAGGGGACAGATGCTGCGGAGGTAAAGAAGAAAAAAAGTTTGGTCTTGGGTTGCAAGCGGCGTAAAAACCGGTATATAATTCAAGGCTTCGCTGATCGAAGGTGGTGCTGCAAGGTGCTGAATCTGATCGGTGATGAAAACAAAAAAGTTTTCAAAAAGTTTGACGGTTCTTTAAAAACCGTGCTAGAATTCAAGGCTCAGCTGATCGCAGCTAGGTCGAGATAAGAGAGAAGACTTCGGTCTGATTTGTTGTCTGGTTCATTAAAAACATACAGCCGATAAGCGTGGGCGTTTGATGGCGAGTGCCAAGGTTCTAGTAACCGAGTGCATAGCACTTAAACGCTCATGAGATAGAAGTGAAGTTCACTTCAATTCTTTTTATGAGTTGCTCGAAAGAGCGAAAAAATCAAGATCGAACTGTAGAGTTTGATCCTGGCTCAGATTGAACGCTGGCGGCATGCCTTACACATGCAAGTCGAACGGTAACAGGTCTTCGGATGCTGACGAGTGGCGAACGGGTGAGTAATACATCGGAACGTGCCCGATCGTGGGGGATAACGGAGCGAAAGCTTTGCTAATACCGCATAAGATCTAAGGATGAAAGCAGGGGACCGCAAGGCCTTGCGCGAACGGAGCGGCCGATGGCAGATTAGGTAGTTGGTGGGGTAAAGGCTTACCAAGCCTACGATCTGTAGCTGGTCTGAGAGGACGACCAGCCACACTGGGACTGAGACACGGCCCAGACTCCTACGGGAGGCAGCAGTGGGGAATTTTGGACAATGGGCGCAAGCCTGATCCAGCCATGCCGCGTGCAGGATGAAGGCCTTCGGGTTGTAAACTGCTTTTGTACGGAACGAAAAGACTCCTTCTAATAAAGGGGGTTCATGACGGTACCGTAAGAATAAGCACCGGCTAACTACGTGCCAGCAGCCGCGGTAATACGTAGGGTGCGAGCGTTAATCGGAATTACTGGGCGTAAAGCGTGCGCAGGCGGTGATGTAAGACAGATGTGAAATCCCCGGGCTCAACCTGGGAACTGCATTTGTGACTGCATCGCTGGAGTGCGGCAGAGGGGGATGGAATTCCGCGTGTAGCAGTGAAATGCGTAGATATGCGGAGGAACACCGATGGCGAAGGCAATCCCCTGGGCCTGCACTGACGCTCATGCACGAAAGCGTGGGGAGCAAACAGGATTAGATACCCTGGTAGTCCACGCCCTAAACGATGTCAACTGGTTGTTGGGTCTTCACTGACTCAGTAACGAAGCTAACGCGTGAAGTTGACCGCCTGGGGAGTACGGCCGCAAGGTTGAAACTCAAAGGAATTGACGGGGACCCGCACAAGCGGTGGATGATGTGGTTTAATTCGATGCAACGCGAAAAACCTTACCCACCTTTGACATGTACGGAATCCTTTAGAGATAGAGGAGTGCTCGAAAGAGAGCCGTAACACAGGTGCTGCATGGCTGTCGTCAGCTCGTGTCGTGAGATGTTGGGTTAAGTCCCGCAACGAGCGCAACCCTTGCCATTAGTTGCTACGAAAGGGCACTCTAATGGGACTGCCGGTGACAAACCGGAGGAAGGTGGGGATGACGTCAAGTCCTCATGGCCCTTATAGGTGGGGCTACACACGTCATACAATGGCTGGTACAGAGGGTTGCCAACCCGCGAGGGGGAGCCAATCCCATAAAGCCAGTCGTAGTCCGGATCGCAGTCTGCAACTCGACTGCGTGAAGTCGGAATCGCTAGTAATCGCGGATCAGAATGTCGCGGTGAATACGTTCCCGGGTCTTGTACACACCGCCCGTCACACCATGGGAGCGGGTTCTGCCAGAAGTAGTTAGCCTAACCGCAAGGAGGGCGATTACCACGGCAGGGTTCGTGACTGGGGTGAAGTCGTAACAAGGTAGCCGTATCGGAAGGTGCGGCTGGATCACCTCCTTTCTGGAAAACAGCATTCAAGATTGAACGCCCACACTTATCGGTTGTTGGAAGAAGCCGCAGACCAGCGAAGGGATTCGCTTGGATGTGGAATGGGTCTGTAGCTCAGCTGGTTAGAGCACCGTCTTGATAAGGCGGGGGTCGTTGGTTCGAGCCCAACTAGACCCACCAAATTCCGATGGCAAGATACGTGAGAGGACACTGGGGGATTAGCTCAGCTGGGAGAGCACCTGCTTTGCAAGCAGGGGGTCGTCGGTTCGATCCCGTCATCCTCCACCACCAACGCACTGGTAATTCAACACCAAAGTGGCTTTGCAAGAGGCTACTTTGTTGTTGATCAATATCGATTGATCAATCGGCTGTTCTTTAAAAATTCATAGAGTCGAATCAGCGTTGTCAGAGGAAACTGCACATTCGTAAAGGTTTAGTGCAGACCGTGCCTCTGATGACAATTTTTTGATTGCGTCAAAACGAATATTCAATAAGCGAAAGCTGATTGAAATTCAGTAATGACGAATGTTCTTTGATAGTGATATCGAGGAAATATTCACATTACGGCATAACGCGCCAGGTGAAAGACCTGGCAAGTCCTTGAAGATGATGGCGATATCTTGAAAGAGATGTCAAAGTTATAGGGTCAAGTGACTAAGAGCATGTGGTGGATGCCTTGGCGATTACAGGCGAAGAAAGACGTGATAGCCTGCGATAAGCTTCGGGGAGCTGGCAAATAAGCATTGATCCGGAGATTTCTGAATGGGGAAACCCACCTCGCAAGAGGTATCGCATGATGAATACATAGTCATGCGAGGCGAACCGGGTGAACTGAAACATCTCAGTAGCTCGAGGAAAAGACATCAACCGAGATTCCGAAAGTAGTGGCGAGCGAAATTGGAAGAGCCTTCTAGTGATAGCACGACTGTTAGCAAAACGGGATGGAAAGCCCGGCCATAGTAGGTGATAGCCCTGTATGCGAAAGCAGACGTGTGGTACTAAGTTAGAGAAAAGTAGGGCGGGGCACGAGAAACCCTGTCTGAATATGGGGGGACCATCCTCCAAGGCTAAATACTCGTAATCGACCGATAGTGAACCAGTACCGTGAGGGAAAGGCGAAAAGAACCCCGGGAGGGGAGTGAAATAGATCCTGAAACCGCATGCTTACAAAAAGTCGGAGCCCGCAAGGGTGACGGCGTACCTTTTGTATAATGGGTCAGCGACTTACATTCAGTGGCAAGGTTAACCGAATAGGGAAGCCGTAGAGAAATCGAGTCCGAATAGGGCGAATCAGTCGCTGGGTGTAGACCCGAAACCAAGTGATCTATCCATGGCCAGGATGAAGGTGCCGTAACAGGTACTGGAGGTCCGAACCGACTAGTGTTGCAAAACTAGCGGATGAGCTGTGGATAGGGGTGAAAGGCTAAACAAACTTGGAAATAGCTGGTTCTCTCCGAAAACTATTTAGGTAGTGCCTCAAGTATTACCTTCGGGGGTAGAGCACTGTTTAGGCTAGGGGGTCATGGCGACTTACCAAACCTATGCAAACTCCGAATACCGAAGAGTACAGCTTGGGAGACAGAGCACCGGGTGCTAACGTCCGGACTCAAGAGGGAAACAACCCAGACCGCCAGCTAAGGTCCCTAAAATTGGCTAAGTGGGAAACGAAGTGGGAAGGCTAAAACAGTCAGGATGTTGGCTTAGAAGCAGCCATCATTTAAAGAAAGCGTAATAGCTCACTGATCGAGTCGTCCTGCGCGGAAGATGTAACGGGGCTAAGCCAGTTACCGAAGCTGCGGATGTGCAATTTATTGCACGTGGTAGGAGAGCGTTCTGTAGGCCTGTGAAGGTGTCTGGTAACGGATGCTGGAGGTATCAGAAGTGCGAATGCTGACATGAGTAGCGTTAAAGGGGGTGAAAAGCCCCCTCGCCGTAAGCGCAAGGTTTTCTACGCAACGTTCATCGGCGTAGAGTGAGTCGGCCCCTAAGGCGAGGCAGAGATGCGTAGCTGATGGGAAACAGGTCAATATTCCTGTACCGATCAATAGTGCGATGTGGGGACGGAGAAGGTTAGCTCAGCCAACTGTTGGATATGTTGGTTCAAGCCTGTAGTCGTGCCTGGTAGGCAAATCCGCCGGGCTTAGATGAGGGGTGATAACGAGGCTGCTTGCAGCCGAAGTGAGTGATACCCTGCTTCCAGGAAAAGCCACTAAGCTTCAGCTATTGACGACCGTACCGCAAACCGACACTGGTGCGCGAGATGAGTATTCTAAGGCGCTTGAGAGAACTCAGGAGAAGGAACTCGGCAAATTGATACCGTAACTTCGGGAGAAGGTATGCCGCAAGTAGGTGATCTTGTACAAAGGGAGCCCAACGCGGTTGCAAAAAATCGGTGGCTGCGACTGTTTAATAAAAACACAGCACTCTGCAAACACGAAAGTGGACGTATAGGGTGTGACGCCTGCCCGGTGCTGGAAGATTAAATGATGGGGTGCAAGCTCTTGATTGAAGTCCCAGTAAACGGCGGCCGTAACTATAACGGTCCTAAGGTAGCGAAATTCCTTGTCGGGTAAGTTCCGACCTGCACGAATGGCGTAACGATGGCCACACTGTCTCCTCCTGAGACTCAGCGAAGTTGAAATGTTTGTGATGATGCAATCTCCCCGCGGAAAGACGGAAAGACCCCATGAACCTTTACTGTAGCTTTGTATTGGACTTTGAACAGATCTGTGTAGGATAGGTGGGAGGCTTTGAAGTGAGGTCGCTAGATCTCATGGAGCCAACGTTGAAATACCACCCTGGTGTGTTTGAGGTTCTAACCTAGGTCCATCATCTGGATCGGGGACAGTGCATGGTAGGCAGTTTGACTGGGGCGGTCTCCTCCCAAAGCGTAACGGAGGAGTTCGAAGGTACGCTAGTTACGGTCGGACATCGTGACGATAGTGCAATGGCATAAGCGTGCTTAACTGCGAGACTGACAAGTCGAGCAGATGCGAAAGCAGGACATAGTGATCCGGTGGTTCTGTATGGAAGGGCCATCGCTCAACGGATAAAAGGTACTCTGGGGATAACAGGCTGATACCGCCCAAGAGTTCATATCGACGGCGGTGTTTGGCACCTCGATGTCGGCTCATCTCATCCTGGGGCTGTAGCCGGTCCCAAGGGTATGGCTGTTCGCCATTTAAAGAGGTACGTGAGCTGGGTTTAAAACGTCGTGAGACAGTTTGGTCCCTATCTTCCGTGGGCGCTGCAGATTTGAGGAAGCCTGCTCCTAGTACGAGAGGACCGGAGTGGACACACCTCTGGTGTATCGGTTGTCACGCCAGTGGCATTGCCGAGTAGCTAAGTGTGGAAGAGATAACCGCTGAAAGCATCTAAGCGGGAAACTCGTTTCAAGATGAGATCTGCCGGGGCCTTGAGCCCCCTAAAGAGTCGTTCAAGACCAGGACGTTGATAGGTCAGGTGTGGAAGCGCAGTAATGCGTTAAGCTAACTGATACTAATTGCTCGTGCGGCTTGACCCTATAACTTTGATAGCCAACGCACATCTGTGCAAAAGCTCAAAGTCTGTTATGCCAAGTTAGACGCAGTCAAAACTAAAACTGATTCCAAACTCTATGAATTCGCCAGGCAGTCCTCAACCACTGCCCAGCACCAAGTTATGCCTGATGACCATAGCAAGTTGGTACCACTCCTTCCCATCCCGAACAGGACAGTGAAACGACTTTGCGCCGATGATAGTGCGGATACCCGTGTGAAAGTAGGTCATCGTCAGGCTCTTACAGCCCCAAACCGCCCTTCTGCTCTATGAGTAGAAGGGCGTTTTGCTTTGCAGTTGCGCAAAAAGTTCAGACATCTCCGATCCGAAAACCCGCAGGAACGGGAGCAAGGACGGAGTTCAAGCCCGCTTTGGCGGGCGCACATCGCCACCCCATAGGTTCGCGGGCGGGCATGCCCAGGGCGCGCAATGCGCCGCGCCACACGCTCTCGCACTCCATTTCAGGCAGGCCCAATACAGACGCCTTGCCTTCACTGGGCGGGCGAGATCGCCAACCTGCGGCCCTTCTCAAACACCGCCATTTCGCCGCGGGCCAGAGCGGTCCATGCCTCGTTCCGCGTCAAGGGACTGGTGGCGATGACAGCCACTTCGTCGGTTGCGGACGCTTCTTGCGAAAAATCCAGCTCCAGTTCGTCATCGCTCAACTGGGCCGGGCCAAACGGTGCCCGGCGTTCCAGGTAGTACAGGCTGCTGGTGGCATGGGCCCAGAGCGCGTCGCCCTGTGACAGCAGGAAATTGAAGGTCCCGTGGGGCGTGATGCGGGAGGCCAGTTCGGCCAGCGTCAGCGTGAGTTCCCGGATTGACGGAACGCTGGCGTGCGATTTGGCCAACTCTTGCATGATCCAGCAGAAGGCGTGTTCGCTGTCCGTCTGGCCGACCGGCCGAAAATGGGCGTGGAGGCGGGGACGGAAGTCCTTGAGATCGCCGTTGTGGGCAAACACCCAGTAGCGCCCCCACAGTTCGCGCACGAAGGGGTGGCAGTTCTCGAGATTCACCCGGCCCTGGGTGGCCTTGCGGATGTGCGCAATGACGTTTTCGCTCTTGATCGGGTAGTGCCGGATCAGGTCGGCCACCGGCGACTCGGCCGCGGGCAGGTGGTCCACGTAGTGCCGCAATCCCCGGCCTTCAAAAAAAGCGATTCCCCAGCCATCCGCGTGGTGGTCCGTCTTGCCGCCCCGCTGCGCGAAGCCGGAAAAGCTGAACGTGATGTCGGTCGGCGTGTTGCAATTCATTCCCAGGAGTTGGCACATGGTGGCTCACGTCCTTGCACTTGACGATGGGGGTAATGGGCCGGAGGGCCTGGAAATCTTCGCGGAGGCCCGGGGCGCGCCCGGCCTTCGAAGGGTGGTTGCTGCGGAGCATCCGGGCAGCACGGAGCACCTCACGAGGCGATGGTTTCGTCGCCTGGGCGGCGTTCGTTGAGCTGCCAAGCGGCGACCAGCGCCACCAGGCACAGCCCGGTCAGCATGAGAAAGGTCTCGCCGAAGGCGGCCATGCGCGCACTGTCTCCCAGCCCCGGCGCCAAGGACACGCCGTGCACCTTCAACCGCCATTCCAGCACGATACCGCAGAGACTCACCCCCGCCGCCCCGCCCAGCATGCGCACGAAGCCGATGGCGCTGGAGCCCTGCGAGATCAGGGTCTTGTCGAGCGAACGCATGGAGCCGAGGTTCAGCGAAGGCAGGATGAACCCCAGCCCCACCCGGCCCAGGATGGCCAGGGCCACGAGAATCCACAGCGAGGTATGGCTGCTGACCAGCGCCATCAATCCAAAAGAGGCTGCCAGCAAGGCCAGCCCTGTGCCGACCAGCCAATGCGTCGGATGCTGGTCGGCCAGCCGGCCCACCATCGCAATCGTGACGGCGAGCACCAGCCCCGCGGGGAGCATCAGGGTGCCGACATGGGAAGCGGACAATTGCAGCCCCAGCTGCAGGAACACGGGCAGCAGGTAGGTAGAGCCGAACAAGGCGGTCCCGTAGATGAAGGCCACGATGCTGCCCATGGCGAACTGGCGGGACTGGAACAGCCGCAAGTCCATCAGCGGCCTGCGGCCCAGGCGGGCAAGGCGGCGTTGCCAGACCACGAAGGCGGCCACGCAGGCCCCGGCTGCGCCGAGCAGGGCCAGGGCCGGTGCCATCGAGCCACCGTGCAGCGACACCAGGCCATTGAGCAGGCACAAAGTGCCGCCCGCGCCTAACAACAGGCCACGCCAGTCCAGGGGTTCGCCGCGCCGGTTGGCCTCGACACCGCCGGGGGCGGTGACGGGCACAAACTTGTAGGCCAGCACCAGCGATGCCAGGCACAGCGGCACGACCATGAAGAAGATCGAGCGCCAGCCGAACCAGTCGACCAGCAGGCCGCCAATGCTGGGGCCCAGCGCCGGTGCCAGCACCACGCTCATGCCGAAGACGCCGCTGGCACGCCCCTGCTCGTGGGGCCGGAAGGCGTACAGGATGATGACCGCCGGAATGGGCTGAACCACCCCGGCTGCCAGCCCCTCGGCCACCCGGGCCGCCAGCACCAGCCCGAAGCTCTGCGACAGGCCCCCGGCGATGCCGCCGGCCAGGAGAAGCACCATCGAACCCACGTAGGTGGCCCGGTACCCGTAGCGGGACAACAGCCACGGAGTGGTCAGCATGGAGACGGTGGTGGCCACCATGAAGCCCGAGGTCACCCACTGCGCCCGGGCCTGGCCCAGCGTGAAGTAGTGGCTCATGTCCGGAATCGCCACGTTGACGATGGTCGAAGACATGATGGAGGCCATGGTGCCGACCATCACCGAGAACAGCAGCAGCCAGCGGTAGCGCTCGCCGTACCGCGCCTGAAGCACCGAGGGGGAGCTGGAAGAAGTCATTGTCAGGCCGTGGCCGTTCTGGCTGTGCCGGGCAGCCGCCGGGGCGCCGGGGGTCAGGAGCGCTCGGTCCAGAGCTTGCCGCCGGTCGCCCAGTTTTCGCGCTTTACGTCGGTGATGAGAATGTCCACCGACTCGGGGGAGCCGCCGAGGATTTCCACGGAAACGCGGGTGATTTCTTCCACCAGCTTCTTCTTCTGTTCGACCGTGCGGCCTTCCATCATTTCAATGTGGTACGTGGGCATATCGGATCCTTGTGCGTGCAAAGCGTTCGATCATATCGGCGCTGGCGGCGCCTCTCCGGGGCTGGGTGTTGCCAAATGCATGCCGCAGCGTGCGCAGATGCAGGCCTTGCGCCGAAGCGCTTCCGGTACCGCGGCCAGCGCCGCAGGGTTCAGGGTCGCCTGCATGCACCAGCAACGCTCGGCCGGCTGGCCTTGCGCCATGGCGCATGCATTGGGCCCGCCGCACAGCGGACAGACGGCGGGATCCAGGGGCAGGGCTGGGGTGGACATGGTGGATGACCAGACAAGAGAAACCGGGCAACGGGCCGGTGCCAAAAAAGTGTACGCGGCCGCTCCGACCGCCCCTGCGGCGCGTGCCGGTAACCCCGGGAGCAAGCTGCAGTAAGGCAGCGGCCGCCAGGGCGGAAAACGCTATCAAAACAATAGCTGTTTGCGCTTTATTCGCGGGCGCTAGAGCCCATTTTTGCCTTGAATAGAGCGGTTGCGCCAGGGCGGGGGCCGGTACTGGCGCCGAACCGAGGCCCGGGGTGTCCCTTCACGCCAATCCGCCGGCCGCGGTGGTTTGCGCGCTCCCCGCCATCTCCAGCTGCATCATGATCATGTTCACCAGCGTGTGGACCGTCGGGCGCCCGGTCTCGATCACGTAGTGGGCGGCTTCCCGGTACAAATGGTCGCGTTGCGCGTACAGGTCACGCAGCTTGTCCAGCGGGTTCCCGCCCTGCAGCAAGGGGCGCGTCTTGTCGTGCTTGACGCGCTTGTAGATGTCTTCGGGCGACGCGCGCAGGTAGAGGACATTGCCGAACTCCTGCAGCACCTTGCGGTTTTCCGGCCGGAGCACCGCCCCCCCGCCGGTGGAAAGCACCATGCCGCCGGGCTGCCGGGCCACCTCGGCCAGCACCTGGGCCTCGCGGTCCCGAAAGGCGGCCTCGCCTTCGGCTTCAAAGAACTGCCGGATGCTGGTGCCCAGCATCTGTTCCAGCCGGTGGTCCAGGTCCACGAAGGGTACGCCCGCGCGGGCCGCCAGCTGGCGCCCGATGGTGGTTTTGCCCGAGCCGGGCATCCCGACCAGTGCGCAGCGAATCTGCATAGAAGTGTTTTGATCCGTTCCCAGCGGGCGGCTTGCGCCCGGCCTGGTGATGAGCCGCCCAGCCCGCACTCCCGTGCCGCCGGTGATGGGAGGGAGTGTATAGGCCCCCCGGGCGCCCCGGGGTCAGAGCGCTGCGTAAACCAGGGCGGGGTAGAGCTCCCCAAGGTAGCGCAGTTGCCCCGGCGCCTGGGTCAGCAAAATGGCAAAGAGGTCTTCCGCCGGGTCCACGAAAAAGACCGTGCCGGCCATGCCGCTCCAGCTGTACGACCCCGGCGTGCCAGGCCAGGCCGTCTGCCCGGCGGCCGTGCGCACGGCCACGCCCAATCCGAACCCGTAGCCGGGGGCCAGAATGTCCCCGACCACCGGGATGTCGCCCAGGTGGTTGGCCGTCATGAAGTCCACGGTGGCGCGCCCTACCAGGCGCACGGGATGGTCGTCGGCGCCTGGGCCGGTGCCGCGCCCCAGCATCACCCGCAAAAACCGCGCGTAGTCATCGGCCGTGGAGACCAGGCCCCCGCCCGCCGACTCAAAGGCCGGCGGGGCCGAGACATCGTTCAGCGTCACCCCGGCGCCGGTCTGCGGGTCCCGCGCAAACGGCTCGGCCAGCCGGTGCTGTTCCGCAGCCGCCACGTGAAAGCCGGTGTCGCGCATGCCCAGCGGCTCCAGCACGCGCCGCCGCAGGATGGCGCCAAGGGTGTCGCCCTCCACCACCTCCAGCACGGCGCCGAGCACATCGGTGGCGCGGCTGTACTCCCAGCGGCTGCCGGGCGGGTGCACGAGGGGCAGGGGGCCCAGCGCCGCGGCCAGCTCCGCATTGGTGCGGTGGCGCGAACCCACCCGCGCCGCCCGGTACAGGTCGGGCACGGCGCCCGGCTCCCAGGCATAGCTCAAGCCGGCGGTATGCCGCAGCAGGTCCTGCACGGTGGCCTCGCGGGCGGCAGGCACCGTGGTGTCCGTGGCCGCGTCGTACACCCGCTGGCCGGCAAACGCGGGCAGATAGTGCGCCACGGGCCGGGACAGCGGCAGCCGGCCTTCTTCCATCAGCATCAGGGCCACGAGCGACGCGATGGGCTTGGTCATCGAGTAGATGCGAAACAGGCTGTCGGCGGCCATGGCAGGCCCGCCGGGCCGCAGGCAGCCCACCGCCTCCCGCAGCACCGTGCGGCCCTGGTGGTGGACCAGCGCGACCGCACCGGGCAGCAGGCCGTCGTCCACGTGGCGTTGGAGGGTGGCGCGCAGGCGTTCAAGGGAGCGGGAATCCATCAGGGGCATCTCCGGCAGGCAGGTAGTGGAGCCGCAAGGATATCGGCCCCGCCGCCGGCGCTCGCGCGCGTGTGGGACAGCGCCTACCCCGGCTGCCGGAGTCCCCGGCTGGACGCGGACTGCCCCGGGGTTTAGGCTTGCCGCATGACCGCTGTCCCCCTCAAAGAACGCGCACTGCACCTGGCCCAGCCGGTGTGGAGGCCCTTGCAGCCCTTCTGGCGCGCCACCACGCTGTGGCTGGACGCAGACGGCCTGCGCATGAGCGCCGCCATGTCGTTCTACGGCATGCTCAGCCTGGCGCCCTTGCTGTTGCTGCTGGTGGGCGTGCTGGGCTGGTGGGTGGACCGCAGCTACCTGGAAAGCAGTCTGATTGCCCAGGTGCAGGGTGTGATGGGACGCCAGGTCGCCGAAGTGGTGCGCCAGGCGCTGGCCAGCGCGCAGGCGCCGTCAGAAGGGCGCATTGCCTCGCTACTGGGGTTTGCCGTCTTGCTGTCGGGGGCCACCGGCGTGTTCGTGGAGCTGCAGTCGGCCCTGAGTCACCTGTGGCGGGGCGGAGCACCGGCCCAGCCGCGCGCCGCCTGGTGGCACATGGCATCGCTGCGATTGCGCGGCCTGGCTTACGTGCTCGCCCTGGGCTTTTTGCTGCTGGTCTCCCTGGTGTTGTCCACGTTGATCAATGTGCTGGCCCACTGGGCAGGCGCGCACCTGTCGCTGCTGCCGCTGGCCCCGGTATTGCAGCTGGTGAACGAAGCGGTGGCCTTCGGCTTTGCCGTGGCCCTGTTTGTGGGCCTGATGCGCATCGGCGTGGGCTCCAAACCCCCATTGCGCTGCCTGGTGGCGGGCGCCGTGGTGGGCGCCACGCTGTTCACGGTGGGCAAGCAGATCCTGGTCTGGTACCTGTCGACCGCCGCCATCGTGTCGGCCTACGGCGCTGCGGGCTCGCTGGTGGTGCTGCTGATGTGGATCTACTTCTCGTCGGCCGTACTGCTGTTCTCTGCCAGCTGCGCCCGGGCGTTTCAGGAAGGCGCGGCGCCAGCGCTCCGGCAGGCAGATGCCGGGGCCGGCCGTGCAGCGCATCCCTGAGCCGGGCTTGGGCGGGTTCAACGCGGCAGCTGCAACTGGTCGTGTAGCTGCAGCATCCGGGCCAGTGCCAGCGCATTCTCTGCCGCGAAGGGTTTCATGGTGTTGTCGAAGAAGCAGAACACATTGCGCGGCCGCGCCGGCGGGGGCGCCGCTGCCAGCCGCGCCATGCCGGCCGGCATGCCTCCACCGGCCCAGGCGCGCAGGCGCTCGGCCCAGGTTGCCAGCTCCGCCTGCCCGTAGTTGCTGGCGTACAGCTTCGGCGCGCCGTGCAGGCGGATGTAAACGAAGTCTGCCGTGGCATCGCCCAGTTCGGGCCAGCGCCCGCCCGTGTCCGCCACCACCAGGGCCACGCCGTGGCGCTGCAGCAGGGCGGCCGCCGCGGGTTGGCAGAAGCTGGGGTCGCGCACTTCCAGGGCGTGCTGCAGGCGCAAGGGCGCAACCGGGCCCAGCCACTCCTTTCCGTGCATCCGCGCCTCCCGCTCGCCGGCAAGCCGCAGCGCGGCCTCGCCATCGTGGGGCAACTGGGCCAGAAACTCGTCCAGCAAGCCCGCTTCGTAAGCCAGGCCGGGTGGCAGCTGCCACAGCAGGGGCCCCAGCTTGGGCCCGAGCGCCAGCACGCCCGAGGCAAAGAAGTTGGCCAGCGCCGGGCGGATGTCCCGAAGCCGGAGGATGTGGGTGATGTAGCGCGGGCCCTTGACGGCAAATACAAAGCCTTGCGGCGTCTGCTCCGCCCAGCGTTGGTAGCTAAACGGGCGTTGCAGCGAATAGAACGAGCCGTTGAGCTCAATCGCCGGAAACTGGCGCGCGGCAAAGGCCAGCTCCTGGGCCTGGGGCAGGCCGGGCGGGTAGAACGCGCCACGCCAGGGTGCGTAGCGCCACCCTGAAATTCCAATGCGGATCTGTGCGGCGGGCTGGCCGGCCATGGGGGCTCCTTTTCGTTCCGTACCCCGCTCGCGCGCCGGGCTTGGAGCCGGGCGCGAGCGGCCAAAAGGCATGGGAACACGGCCTGGGTGCAAGAGGATGCTCTGCAAACAGCTTCTTACGTCCCTTACAGCGCCTTCGTGCGCTTTTGGGGTGCGGGCCGGTAGGCTGCGGGCCTTGTTCCAGCGTTGTGTCTGGAACCTCAAGACCTTCTTCGGAGAATCCTCATGAGCCTTGTCGTTTCACCAGAGCAGCACCCGGCGCCGCCGGCGGGCGTGGCTGCCGCCGCCGGGCCCTCCATCAAATGGCTGTGGGCCGCTGTCGGCGTGCTGGGCGTGAGCGTGGTGGCGTTGGGCACCACGCTGGTCGTGCAAAGTCGCGCCCCACAGTCCACCGCAAGCGCCCCGGCCGAGCTGGCTGCGGCCCCGGTCCCGCCACCCGGCGCTGCCGCTGCGCCCAACCCGCCCGCAGCTCAGGGCGCCCAGAGTCAGAGCAACCTGCCCCGGGGCCTGGGCGCCGTGCGGGCCGCCGCCGCCGCGCCGCCGGCCACCCCGGCGTATGCCGCCCAGCAGCCTGCCGCGCACCCGCGCCCGCAACCGGTGCGCACCGTGGCGCCAGCGCCAGCTTGCGCCGTCTGCGGCCGGGTGGAATCGGTGGACGCCGTGCAGCAGGCTGCCCCGGCCACCGGCGTGGGGGCCGTCGCGGGCGGCGTGCTGGGCGCGGTGGTCGGCAACCAGATCGGCAAGGGGTCGGGCCGCACGGCCGCCACGGTGCTGGGAGCCGTGGGCGGAGGCTACGTGGGCCACAAGGTCGAGGAGCGCACCCGCACCCAGACGGTGTACCAGATCGCCGTGCGCATGGACGACGGCTCGGTGCGGCGTTTCACGCGCGCGCAGCCCACGGCCGTGGGAACCCCCGTGGTGCTCCAGGGCAAGGGCTTCCGCGTGGACGACGGCGCACCGACCCGGGCCGCCGAGCCCTACGGCCCCGCGCAGCCGGGAACCGTTCGCGTCGCCGACACGTATTGACGCTGCGGGCCGCCGCGTGCGGCGGCCTACAGCACCACCGGGATTTCGGCGGCGGGCGGCGTGTTGCGGCTGCGGCCGCAGCGCACGATGCCGTCGATCATCACCATGCCGATGCCGGGGATGTCCCCCAGCTGAACGCTCTCCAGCAGCGAAGCGCCGGCCGTGTGCTGGGCACGGTCCATGAAGACGAAGTCCGCAGCGCGGCCCACCTCGATGAGGCCGCAGTTCAGGCCCCGCAGGCGCGCGGTGTTGCCGGTGGCAAAGCAGAACACCAGTTCGGCAGGAATGTCCGCCAGGCTGGACAGCAGCGCAATCATGCGCAGCATGCCCAGCGGCTGAACGCCCGAGCCCGCGGGTCCGTCGGTGCCCAGGATGACGCGGTGCGGGCACTTGAGCTCCATGGCCGCGCGCGCGGCCTGGATGGCAATCTTCTCGTTGCCGTTGTGCACCAGTTCGATGGCCCGGGAGGACTTCTCGCACAGCTCGCACACATGCTTCCAGGGCAGGGCTGTGTGGCCGCCGTTGATGTGGCCGATCACGTCGGCATCGGCCTCCAGCACCACGTCCTTGTCGATCAGGCCTGAGCCGGGAATCGACGGGCCGCCCGTGTGGATGGTGCTCTGGATGCCGTGCTTGCGGGCCCAGGCCACCATGTCCTTGGCCTCGTAGCCGGCCTTGACCGAGCCCAGGCCGACCTCGCCCAGCAGCTTCACGCCCGCATCGGCCAGGTCCTTGAAGTCCTGCTCGGTCATGCCCTTCTCGATCACCGGCGCGCCGGCAAGCACCTTCACGCCGCCAGGGCGGAAGTTGTCGAACGCGCGCTGGGCGGTGATCGCCAGCGCCTTCAGGCCCACGATGTCCTTGGGCCGGCCCGGCAGGTGGACTTCGCCGGCCGAGACCATGGTGGTCACGCCGCCATTCATCGTGGAGTCGATCCAGCCCAGCTGGTTCTGGCGCGGCGTCCAGTCGCCGAACACGGGGTGCACGTGGCTGTCGATCAGGCCCGGGGCCACGCACGTCTTGCGTGCGTCGATCACCGTCTGCGCGTGCTCGGTGTCGCAGTCCTTTTCGCGGCCCACGGCCACGATCAGGCCGTCATGGACGACGAGGGTGTCGGCGTCGAGGATGGGGCGGTCCAGGTCTCCCGACAACAACAGACCGATATTCTTGATGACGACTTTGCCGGATTTGCCGCCGGCCGCTGCTTCTGCCATGGATTCTCCTGGTGGGGGTGGGGAATGCGGGCAGGGCGCCCGCGCAACGAAAATCGGCGGGCTCAGGCGGCGGCCTTGCCCTTGGGGCGCACCGGGCCCGGCGCCACGGCGCGCAGCACCGTATCGATGACGAAGGCTTCCCAGTGCGCCAGCGCATCGGGCGTTTCCAGGTCTTCGCCCAGGAAGGCAGACAGCGTGTGCCGGTTGGACATGTAGAAGTAGCCGGTGGCCGCAATCAGCAGGTACACATCGCGCGCCGACACGTCCTTGCGGAACAGGCCCTGCGCCTGGCCGCTGTCCAGCACGCTGCGGATGACTTCGATGGCCGGCGACGAGTATTCACGGGCGCGCATCGACTTGGAGATGTGCTTGCCCTTGTGCAGGTTCTCCGTATTGAGCAGCGTGATGAACTCCGGGTTCTTGCGGTAGTAGCCCACCACAAACCGGATCACGTCCTGCAGGGCCTCCAGGGGCTGGGCCGTGTCGAGATCCAGCTTGGACTCGGCATCGTTCATGCGGCGGTAGGTTTCTTCCAGGACCTCGATGAAAAGGCCTTCCTTGCTGCCGAAGTAGTAATAGATCATCCGGTCGAAGGACTTGGCCGCCTTGGAGATCTTCTCCACGCTGCCGCCTTCGTACCCATAGCGGGCAAATACCTTGATCGCCGCTTTCAGGATGTTGTCGCGCGTGGTCTGGGCGGCCTGCTCGCGGACCCCGGGTTTGCGCGCGGAGTGGGCTCGGCTGGACGCGGTGCGGGCCTTGGTGGGAGTGGCAGACATGGCGGGTCCTGAAGGAGTGGGGCCGGCCTCCCGGGGCTTTCCCGGGGGACCCGCCGTGGGATCACTGCTCTGCGAAGGCGCGTTCGATCACGAAGTCGCCCGGCTTCGTGGTGTTGCCTTCGTTGAAGCCGCGCTCTTCCATCATGTGCTTGAGGTCGCGCAGCATCTCCGGGCTGCCGCAGATCATCACGCGGTCTTCCGCGGGATTCAGTGCGGGCAGTCCCAGGTCGCGGGCGAGCTGGCCGTTTTCAATGATGGTGGTGACGCGGCCCTGGTGCTTGAAGGGCTCGCGTGTCACCGTCGGGTAGTACTTGAGCTGCTTCGTGACCATCTCGCCCAGGAATTCGTGCTGGGGCAGCTCCTGCGTGATGTAGTCGTGGTAAGCAAGCTCCTTCACTTCGCGCACGCCGTGCACCAGGATGACTTCCTCAAACTTCTCGTACGTCTCCGGGTCGCGGATCAGGCTCAGGAACGGAGCCACGCCCGTGCCGGTGGACAGCATGTACAGGCGCTTGCCCGGAAGCAGGTAGTCGATGAGCAGCGTGCCGGTGGGCTTCTTGCCCACCACGATGGTGTCGCCCACCTTGATGTGCTGCAGGCGCGAGGTCAGCGGGCCGTCGGGCACCTTGATGGACAGGAATTCCAGGTGCTCCTCGTAGTTGGGGCTCACGATGCTGTAGGCCCGCAGCAGCGGCTTGCCGTTCTCGCCGCGCAGGCCAATCATCGTGAAATGGCCGTTGGAAAAGCGCAGCGCGGTGTCGCGCGTGGTGGTGAAGGAGAACAGGCGGTCGGTCCAGTGGTGAACCGTCAGGACGCGTTCGTCAAGAAAAGCGCTCATGGTGCGTTAGAAGGAAAAGTTGGTAGCTAATAAGGAAAGCTGGCTGAAGCCGGGGCCCCGGAAAGGCTCTACCACGCGATATCCAGGCCGGAAAGCTTGTGGCTCACAACCCTCCATTGTTCCGCATCTGGCAAAGCCGGCTTTCTTTTGGTGATTGTGGGCAAGGTGGGCGCCAGTTTTTTGTTGAACGCGAGGAAGTTCTCCAGGCCTTGCGGTAAGTCGTCTTCGGCGTAGATCGCATTGGCCGGACACTCCGGAATGCACACCGCACAGTCGATGCATTCGTCCGGGTCGATCACCAGAAACTCGGGACCTTCGCGGAAGCAGTCGACCGGGCAGACGTCGACGCAGTCGGTGTACTTGCACCGAATGCAGGCATCCGTCACAACGTGCGTCATTTTGGGGCTCCTCATGCACCGTTTTTGGGGCCGCAAAAACACCATTGCGGACCCTTGGCGATTCCGCTACATTCGCGATCAATGTAGCGTTCACAACATTTAAGTTAAGTGAATGCTACACAAAACGCCAAGCGCGTACAAGCACTTGCATCAATGCAATGGATGGGCCGCACGATGACAGAACACACCAAGACCGACGGGCTTCCCGGCATGGACACGCCAGACCTGCCGCAGGTGCTCGAGCGCGCGCGGCCGCGCAACGACCGCATGAGCGGCGCCAAGGTGGAATGCAACGCCTGCCCGGTGCTCTGCCAGATCTCGGAAGGCCGCGCGGGCGCCTGCGACCGCTACGCCAACCAGGCCGGCGTGCTGGTGCGGCTGGACCCGGTGGTGCTGCTGCGCAAGACCCTGGAAGCGGACGAGCCCGCGCTGGTGCCGTTTGCGGCACGCCCGGCAGCGCCGGCAGAGGGGGGCCAAGGAGTCCCAGGGACCCAAGGGCCGGCGGGTGGCGAAGGCGCAGCGGGCGCCCCCCAGGTGCCGCCGCCGTGGTCGGGAGACCTGCTGCTCTCCGAGGAGGTCTTCGTGACGGGCGTGGGCTCGTCCACCACCTACCCAGACTACAAGCCCGCGCCCTTCATCGTGGGCTCCCAGGTCGAGGGCGTGGACATGGTCACGGTGGTCACCGAAGGCATCTTCAGCTACTGCAGCTTCAAGGTGAAGATCGACACCGACCGTTTTCTCGGCCCGGAGCAGGCCAATGTGCGCTGCAAGGGCGAGGTCGTGGGCCATGTGACCACGGCGGAATATGGTTCCCAGATGCTTTCGCTGGGCGGTGTGCACCACCTGACCGGCGGCACCAAGAAGGAAGGCCGCATCACCGCCGAAATGATGCAGCTGCTGGGCAACAAGCAGGCGGTGGAGCTCACCATCGACGGCGGATCGCAGCTCGTCATCCAGGCCGGGCAGGCGCCCATCGTCAACGGCGTGGCCGAGCAGCGCATGCGCGTGGGCTGCGGCTCGGCGGCCATCGGCATCTTTGCGCGCCAGTTCTACGGGCATGTGGACGAGGTGGTCGTGGTGGATGACCACATCACCGGGGTGCTCACCGAGCACCAGGCCGGCCGCTGCCTGGACATGAGGCCGTCCGGCATCCAGATGCGCGGGCGCAAATCCACGCCGGGCCGCTACTTCCAGGTCGCGAACCCCGGCACGGGCTGGGGCGGCACCGACATCGCGGACCCGCTGTCCATCATCGAAGGCTGGGATCCCGCTGTCGCGTGGCCCGGGCTGCGCCTGCTGATGACGTCGACCACCGGCGAGCACGCATCCTGGTATGTGCTGGACGAGGCGCTGCGCCCGGTCGAGGCGTCCATGCCCCAGGGTGTGCGGCGCATCGTGGACCGCATTGGCGAAAACTGCGAGCCGTCGCTGGCTTCCGTGCTGTTCCTGGGCGGGGCCGGCGGCAGCCTGCGCGCGGGCGTCACCGAAAACCCCGTGCTGCTCACGCGGTCCATCAAGCAGGCGCTGGTCAACGTCACGTGTGGCGGCGCGCCGGCCTACGTGTGGCCGGGCGGCGGCATCACCGTCATGGCCGACGTGCTGCGCATGCCGGACAACAGCTTTGGCACCGTGCCCACGCCGGCCATCGTTGCGCCCATCGAGTTCAGCATGCGGCGGGCAGACTATGCCGCGCTGGGCGGGCATGTCGAGCAGATCCGCAGCCTGCGCGAGGTGCTGGCGCACGGTGCGTGGCACAACGATGGCGCGCCCCAGGCGCGCCAGTGGCAGGCGCTGCCGGCCTCCAACCCCTGGCCGCTCGGGCAGCCGCCCTTGCTGGGCTGAACGCCGCCGTTCGCCATGAATGCCTGCCGAAAGCTCCTGCCGGGTGGCCGCTGGCACTTCCAGCATGGTCCCATCGACCTCGTCCTGCAGGTCGACGGGGCGCCACTGGCGGTGGCCCGGGCGCATGAGCGCGCCTGGCAGCGCTTTGATGGGCTCTTGCAGGAGCTGGTGGCCGAGCTGGCGGCGCTGCGCGCGCCCGTGGGGGCCGACTGTCCCCTGCGCGGTGCCGTCGCGCGCCGCATGTGGGCCGCCTGCGCGCCGTACCGTGCCGGCTTCATAACGCCCATGGCGGCGGTGGCGGGGGCTGTGGCGCAAGAGATCCTGGACGCCTGCGGGGGCGAGGGCATCGACCGGGCATGGGTGAACAACGGCGGAGACATCGCCCTGTACCTGGCGCCCGGCCGCTCTGTCACCGTGGGCGTGTACGCTGACCTGTCCGCGCTGAATGCGGCGGCGTGGGCGCGCGGCATAGCGCTGGATGGAACCGTGCGCATTGCCAGCACCTTGCCGGTGCGGGGCGTGGCCACCAGTGGATGGCGCGGGCGCAGCCAGTCGCTGGGCATTGCCGACAGCGTGACCGTGCTGGCCGCCACGGCGGCGCAGGCCGATGCGGCTGCCACCGTCGTTGCCAATGCCGTCAACGTGCAGGACGTGCGGGTTCGCCGCGCTCCCGCGTGGCAGGTGCGGGATGACAGCGACCTGGGCGACCTGCTGGTCACGGTGGATGTGCCGGCCCTGCCTTCGGACATCGTGCATGCTGCGCTGCGCGCCGGCTGGCAAAAGGCGCAAGAATTGCAGGCCGACGGCTTGCTGTGGGGCGCCTTGCTGGTGTGCCAAGGCCGGTCCATGGCCACGGCGTCGGCGCAGGCGGTGCTGGCTGCGCCAGGGCCGCGCGAGGGGGTTGAGGAATCGGTAGTTGGTTCGGTATTTGCTTAACGAAAACCACAGGCTTTCACAATGATCCAGATACGACGCGTTTTCACCCATGTGGAGGAAGTCCGGCACGAATTCGGGCCGCAGGCCGATGTGCCGCTGTTGCGGGGCGCCATCGGTGCGGTGCTGACCAATCCGTACGCGGGCCGGTACGAACCCGACATCCTGCCCATGATGGACGCGCTGCAGGACGTGGGCCTGGACATGGCGCGCCGGCTGCTGGGGGCCATGGCCGTGCCGGCAGAGCGCATCGAGACCTACGGCAAGGGCGCCATCGTGGGGGCCGCGGGCGAGCTGGAGCATGGCGCCTTGTGGCATGTGCCGGGCGGCTACGCCATGCGCGAGCTGCTGGGCTGGAAGGGCGACCGCAACGCCTATGCGCAGGGCCAGGCCGAAGCCAAGACCGGGCAGAAGGCCAATGCCCTGGCCATCGTGCCCTCCACCAAGAAAGTGGGCGGGCCGGGCGCGGCGCTGGATGTGCCGCTGACCCATATCAACGCGAGCTATGTGCGCAGCCACTTCGACGCCATCGAGGTGCGTGTGCCGGGAGCACCCGCGTCCGATGAAATTGTCTTCATCCTGGCCATGAGCACCGGTGCCCGCATCCACGCGCGCGTCGGCGGCCTGAAGGCGCAAGACATCAGCCAGTGGAATGGCCTGCGCTGAGCGGGCAAGCCCCCCGCTCAACCCCTAGACCGAAGGAGCATGAGACATGACCGCCAAGATCCGGAAGATCATTGTTCAGACCGACGAAGTGCGCATCGAAATGGGGCGCGAGGTGCAGCCGCCCGCGCGCCGCGCCCTCGCCATGGCCGTGATTGAAAACCCGTATGCCGGCCGCTATGCCGACAACCTGGATGCGCTGATCGCCATGGGCGAAGAACTGGGCGGCCTGCTGGGCCAGCGCTGCGTGCAGGCCCTGGGCATCGAACCCGGCCAGGCCCAGAGCTACGGCAAGGCGGCCATCGTCGGCGAGGCCGGGGAGCTGGAGCACGCAGCCGCCCTCCTGCATCCCAAGCTCGGCGCGCCGCTGCGCGCGGCGGTGGAAAAGGGCGCGGCCCTGGTGCCCTCCAGCAAGAAGGTGGGCGGCCTGGGCACGGCCATCGATGTGCCCCTGGGCCACAAGGATGCCGCCTACGTGCGCAGCCATTTCGATGCCATGGAAGCCCGCGTGGCCGATGCGCCGCGCGCCAACGAAATCGTGGTCGCGGTCGCCGTCACGGCCAGCGGCCGGCCCCTGGCCCGCATCGGCGGCCTGCAGGTTTCCGACATCCAGGGTGTTGACGGCCTGCGCTGAGCGCCCTGGCCGCACTACCATCGCGCACGGCGCTTTCCCACGGACCTTTCCCTCCAACCCCACCTTTCAGGAGTGTTTCCCATGACGATGCGACAAACCCTCATGCGTGCCACGGCGGCTGCCGCGCTGGCTCTCACGCTGGCCCCCGTGCATGCACAGGATGCCATCAAGATTGGCGAGATCAACAGCTACAAGGCCCAGCCCGCCTTCCTGGAGCCCTACAAGAAGGGCATGGAGCTGGCGGTGGACGAGATCAACGCCGCCGGGGGCGTGCTGGGCAAGAAGGTCCAGCTGGTCATCCGCGACGACAACGGCAATCCGGGCGACGCGGTGCGCGCGGCGGAGGAACTGGTCTCGCGCGAGAAGGTGGACGTGCTGACTGGTTCGTTCCTCTCGCACGTCGGCCTGGCGCTCACCGATTTCGCCAAGCAAAAGAAATTCTTCTTCCTGGCGGGCGAACCGCTGACCGACAAGATCGTCTGGCAGAACGGCAACCGCTACACCTACCGGCTGCGGCCCTCCACCTACATGCAGGTGTCGATGATGGTGCCGGAGGCTGCAGCCCTCAAGAAGAAGCGCTGGGCCCTGGTGTACCCCAACTATGAGTACGGGCAGTCGGCCGTGGCCACGTTCAAGCAGCTGCTCAAGGCCGCGCAGCCGGACGTGGAGTTCGTGGCCGAGCAGGCCCCGCCCCTGGGCAAGGTGGACGCGGGCAGCGTGGTGCAGGCGCTGGCCGACGCCAAGCCCGACGCGATCTTCAACGTGCTCTTCGGCGCCGATCTGTCGAAGTTCGTGCGCGAGGGCAACACCCGCAGCCTGTTCCAGGGCCGCGAAGTGGTCAGCCTGCTGACCGGCGAGCCCGAGTACATGGACCCGCTCAAGGACGAGGCACCCAACGGCTGGATCGTCACCGGCTACCCCTGGTACGGCATCCAGACGCCGGAGCACAAGGCCTTTCAAACGGCCTACCAGGCCAAGTTCAATGACTACCCGCGCCTGGGTTCCATCGTGGGCTACAGCGCCATCAAGTCGCTGGCCGAAGGCATGAAGAAGGCCGGCTCCACCGATGCGGAAAAGCTCGTGGCCGCCTTCAAGGGCCTGCAGGTGCCCACGCCGTTCGGCACCATCGTCTACCGCCCGGAAGACAACCAGTCCACCATGGGCGGCTTCGTGGGCCGCACCAAGAACGAAGGCGGCAAGGGCGTGATGGTGAACTACCGCTACGTCGACGGCGCGAAGGTGCAGCCGTCGAACGACGAAGTCAAGAAGATGCGTCCTGAATAAGGAGCATCCCCCTGAGCGGCTTCGCCGCTCGGTGCGAACGCGCGAAACGTTCGCTCTTCGAGGACGCGCATGCCTGCACTTGCAGGCGTGGAGCCGCGCCTCTCAGCCCCTTCTCGCGCCACGCGCGGGAAGGGGGACGCGGCCCTCGCTGCGGGGTGGCCCTTGCCCGGCTGCCCTGGTGGGGAGTGCGCCGGTTTCATAGGCTGTGGGCGGTGCGCATATTGCATCGCGGAGACTTCGATGAGTTTTTCGAGTTTTGTCGTTCAGCTGCTCAACGGGCTGGCGGGGGCATCCTCGCTGTTCCTGGTGGGGGCTGGGCTGTCGCTGATCTTCGGGGTCACGCGCATCGTGAATTTTGCGCACGGCTCGTTCTTCATGGTCGGCATCTACATCGCCTACTCGCTGGTGGCCAAGCTGGGCACGGGCCTGGGCTTCTGGCCCGCACTGCTGCTGTCGGCCGTGGCCGTCGGCCTGCTGGGGGCGGCGGTGGAGGTGCTGCTGCTGCGCCGCATCTACAAGGCGCCCGAGCTGTTCCAGCTGCTGGCCACCTTCGCGCTGGTGCTGGTCATCAAGGACGCTGCGCTGTGGATCTGGGGCCCTGAAGAGCTGCTGGGCCCGCGCGCGCCGGGGCTGTCGGGCTCGGTGAACATCCTGGGGCGGCAGTTCCCTTCGTACGATTTGTTCCTGATCGTCGTCGGCCCCGTGGTGCTGGGCCTCTTGTGGCTGCTGCTGACCCGCACCCGCTGGGGCACGCTGGTGCGCGCCGCCACGCAGGACCGCGAGATGGTGGGCGCCCTGGGCGTGAACCAGGCCTGGCTGTTCACCGCCGTGTTCGCCCTGGGCGCGCTGCTGGCGGGCCTGGGCGGCGCGCTGCAGCTGCCGCGCGAGCCGGCCACACTGGAGATGGACCTCAACACCATCGGCGCCGCCTTTGTGGTGGTGGTCGTGGGCGGCATGGGGTCCATTCCCGGCGCGTACGTGGCGGCGCTGCTGATTGCCGAAATCAAGGCGGTGTGCATCTGGCTGGGGGTGGTGGAGATCTTCGGCATCAGCGTCTCGTTCTCCAAGCTCACGCTGGTGGTCGAGTTCCTCGTGATGGCGGTGGTGCTGGTCTGGCGGCCGTGGGGCCTGATGGGCCGCCCGCAGGGCGTGAGCCGCAACGCCGGCCTGCCAGAAGCGCCGCTGCGCGCCTCGCCGCCGTGGTACCGGGCGGGCGGCGTGGCGCTGGTGGCCGTGCTGGTGGCGTTGCCGTTCCTCACGGCCGGCTCGCCGTATTTCACGGTGCTGATGATCGACCTGCTCATCGCCGCCCTGTTCGCGGCCAGCCTGCACTTCATCATGGGGCCGGCGGGCATGCACTCGTTCGGGCATGCGGCGTACTTCGGGCTAGGGGCCTATGCCGCCGCGCTGCTGGTGCGCGCGGCCGGCATGCCGATGGAGCTGGCGCTGGTGCTGGCGCCGCTGGCGGCGGGCGCGGGGGCGCTGCTCTACGGATGGTTCTGCGTGCGGTTGTCGGGCGTGTACCTGGCCATGCTCACGCTGGCCTTTGCACAGATAACCTGGGCCATCTGCTACCAGTGGGACGGCTTCACGGGCGGCAGCAACGGCCTGACCGGCGTGTGGCCGGCCGAGTGGCTGTCGGACAAGCGCAACTACTACTTCCTCACCCTGGCCCTGGTCGTGGGCGGCGTGCTGCTGCTGCGCCGGGTGCTGTTCTCGCCGTTTGGCTACGCGCTGCGGGCGGGGCGGGATTCCGTGCTGCGGGCCGATGCCATCGGCATCGACGTGAAGCGCATGCAGTGGACGGCGTTCGTCATCGCCGGCGTGTTCGCCGGCCTGGGCGGGGCGCTGTTCGCGTTTTCCAAGGGCAGCATTTCCCCCGAGGCGCTGCACGTGGGCAAGTCGGTGGATGGGCTGGTCATGGTGCTGCTGGGCGGCATCCAGACGCTGGCCGGCCCGGTGGTGGGGGCCGTCACTTTCACCTGGCTGCACGACACCGTGGCCCGCAACACCGACTACTGGCGCGCCATGCTGGGCGCCATCATCCTGATCCTGGTGCTGCTCTTCCCGCAGGGCATCGCGGGCGCCATCCGGCAGGTCTTCGACAACCGGCGTGAAGCAAAGGAGGGCCAGGCATGAGCCTGCTCAAAGTCGCCGGCCTGGGCAAATCCTTCGGGGGCGTCAAGGCCGTGGATGGCATCCATTTCGAACTGGCCGCGGGCGAGCTGCTGGCGTTGATCGGCCCCAACGGCGCCGGCAAGTCCACCACCTTCAACATGGTCAACGGCCAGCTCGCGGCCGACGCGGGCTCCATCCTGCTGGACGGCCAGGAACTGGTGGGGCGCCGGCCGCGGGACATCTGGCGCCTGGGTGTGGGCCGCACGTTCCAGATTGCCGAGACGTTCGCCTCGCTCACCGTGGTCGAGAACGTGCAGATGGCGCTCATCTCGCACGACCACCGGCTGTTCTCGATGTGGCGCAAGGCCTCGGACCACAAGCGCAGCGAGGCGCTGTCCTTGCTCGACCAGGTGGGTATGAAGGCCCAGGCCGACCGCCCCTGCAGCGTGCTGGCCTACGGCGACGTCAAGCGCGTGGAGCTGGCGATTGCCATGGCCAACAGCCCCAAGCTGCTGCTCATGGACGAACCCACGGCCGGCATGGCGCCCAAGGAACGCAACGAGCTGATGGCGCTGACCAAGCAGCTCGTGATCGACCGCAACATGGCGGTGCTCTTCACCGAGCACAGCATGGATGTGGTGTTCGCCTATGCCGACCGCATGATCGTGCTGGCGCGCGGGCGCCTCATCGCCGAAGGCAAGCCCCTGGAGCTGCGCGACCACCCCAAGGTGCAGGAGGTGTACTTCGGCACCGGCAAGACGTTTGAAAAGAAGCCCGCAGCTGCTGCGGCCACCCCGGCATGACCATGACGACGAGCGACAACAACAAAGAAGTGCTGCTGCAGGCCCAGGGCCTGCAGGCCTGGTACGGCGCGGCGCAGATCCTGTACGACGTGGATCTCGAGGTGCGCCGGGGCGAGGTCGTGGCGCTGATGGGCCGCAACGGCGCGGGCAAGTCCACCACGCTCAAGACGCTGATGGGGCTGCTGTCCAAGCGCAAGGGCAGCATCCGCTTCATGGGCCACGATCTCTCGCGCGGCGACCCGCACGAGGCTGCGCGCCTGGGCCTGGGCTTCGTGCCGGAAGACCGCCGCGTGTTCACCGACCTCACGGTGATGGAGAACCTCGAGGTGGGCCGCCAGCCCGCGCGCACCTGGCCCGACGGCTCGGCGGCGCCGGTGTGGACGCCCGAGCGCCTGTTCCAGCTGTTCCCCAACCTGGGCGAGATGCGCGAGCGCCCGGGCGGCCGCATGAGCGGCGGCGAGCAGCAGATGCTCACCGTGGCCCGCACGCTCATGGGCAACCCGTTCCTGGTGCTGCTGGACGAGCCCTCCGAAGGCGTGGCGCCGGTGATCGTCGAGCAGATGGCGCACATGATCCTGGAGCTCAAGGAGCAGGGCGTGAGCATCCTGCTGTCCGAGCAGAACATGCACTTTGCCGAGCTGGTGTCCGACCGGGCCTATGTGCTGGAGAAGGGCCAGATCCGCTACCAGGCCAGCATGGCTGAGCTGACGGCCAACGACGAGGTGCGGCGCGCCTACCTGAGCGTGTGAAAACCGGCGTGTGGTGCGCAGCCCACGCCTTCCGACGGTTACAAAATATCACACGGCCCGGTGCTTGCGCACCGGCCATGCCAACCCTGAAACTTGCGCCTTTATGTAAGGAGCGCTACATGAAGTGTCGAGGAGTGGAGGATGGATGCATCGACCGCCGGACTGCCATGGTGGGCCTGGCGGCGGCCGGTGTGGCGTGGTCAGGGGCAGCGGCCGCAGAAACGGGGGTTACCGACACCCGCATCAAGGTGGGCCAGTCGGCCGTGTTCACCGGCCCGGCCAAGGACTTCGGCGTGGACTACAAGGCGGGCATCGCCCTGGTCTTCGACAAGGTGAACAAGACCGGCGGCGTGCAGGGCCGCACGCTGGAGCTGGTCTCCTACGACGATGTCTACGACCCCAAGAAGACGGCCGAGAACACCGCCAAGCTCATCGACGAAGACAAGGTCTTCGCCCTCATCGGCTATGTGGCCACGGGCAACCTGATTGCCGCCATGCCCCTGGCCGAAAAGGCCGGCGTGCCCATGTTTGCGCCCCTGGTGGGCACCACGTCCTTCCGCACCGCGCACAACCGCTATCTCTTCCATGTGCGCGCCAGCTACGAGGCCGAGCTGCGCAAGATCGTGGGGCACCTGGCCACGCTGGGCATCAACAACATCGCCGTCATCTACCAGAACAGCGCGTTCGGCAAATCCAACCTCGACACCTGCCTGCAGATTGCCCAGGGCCTGAAGGTGAAGGTGGTGGACTCCGTGCCCATGGAGATTGCCGCCACCGACGCCAAGCCCCAGGTGGCCCAGCTCACCAAGGCCCAGCCGGGTGCGGTGGTGATGATCATGGCCGGCAAGATGGTGGAGGTGTTCCTGCGCGACTACCGCGCGGCGGGCGCTGCGTCGCCGCTGTACACCATCTCGGTGGGCATCACCGATGCGCCCGGTTCGGCGCAGCGCCTGAACGGCGGCATCGAGGGGCTGGTCACGGCCAGCATCGTGCCGTCGCCCCAGGCCAGCCGCCTGCCCATCGTGGCCGACTACCGCAAGGACCGTGCCGACGCGGGCGAAAAGATCGACAGCTACACCATGCTGGAGGGCTACATCGCCGCGCGCGTGTTCGTGGAAGGGCTCAAGCGCGCGGGCCGCAACCTCACGCGCGAGGGCTTCATCAAGGCGATGGAAGACATGGGCACGACGAAGCTGGGCGATTTTCCGCTGCAGTACGGGCCGAACAACCACAACGGCTCGAACTTCGTGGACCTGGAGATGTACACGCGCACGGGAACCTTGAAGCGCTGAGGATATGGCGCTACCCCCTGTGGCGCTTCGCGCCTTCCCCCTTCTCTCGCATTGCTGCGCAATGCGGGAAGGGGGACGCCGCCAGCGCGGCGGGGCGGCCCTTGCGCGGCGGCCACTGGTCTGGGCAGTGCGCTCTTCATACGCTGTCGGTGTCACCACGCCATCTGTGGCCCAAGCGTAGGGCCATCCAAGACATGCAACCAGTCACTTTCGTCAACGGCCAGCCCTGCGCCTTGCCCACCCCCACGGCCGCCAGCGCCACGCTGCTGCACGTGCTGCGCAACGACCTCGCGCTCAACGGCCCCAAGTACGGCTGCGGCCTGGGCCAGTGCGGCGCATGCACGGTGCTGGTGGACGGGGTCGCCGCGCGGGCCTGCGTGATACCTGCGCAGGGCGTGGCGGGGCGCGAGGTGACCACGCTCGAAGGCCTGCCCGCACGCTGCGGGCGTGCGGATGCGTTGCACCCCGTGCAGCAGGCCTTTGTAGAAGAGCAGGCCGCGCAGTGCGGCTACTGCCTGAATGGCATGGTGATGATGGCCGTGGCCCTGCTGGAGCGCAACCCCGACCCCAACGAGGCGGCCATCCGCCGCGCGCTGTCGTCCAACCTGTGCCGCTGCGGCACGCATGTCGAGATCGTTCGCGCCGTGCAGCGCGCGGCGGTGCTGCTGCGCGAGGCCCAGGCATGAGCGGGCCCCCCTCCACGCCGCAGCCGCGCGCGCAGGCACCGCGCTCCCGCGCCGACTTCCATGCCGCCGACGGCGTGCTGCTGGTGGTGCGCAACCCGCCGCCCGCGCCGCCGCCGGTCAAGGGCCAGCCCGCGCTGGTGGCCGGCAACCCGGCCGAGGGCGTGGAGATCCTCATCGCCGTGTGGGACGACGGCAGCGTCACCGCGCTCAACGGCCACGTGGACCTGGGCACCGGCATCCGCACCGCGCTCGCGCAAATCGTGGCCGAAGAGCTGGACGTGCCGCTGCCCTGCGTGCACATGGTGCTGGGCGACACCACGCGCGCGCCCAACCAGGGCGCCACCATTGCCAGCGCGTCCCTCCAGATCCACGCCAAGCCGCTGCGCATTGCGGCGGCCCAGGCCCGCCACTGGCTTCTGGCCCGCGCGGCCGAGCGCTTGCATGTGCCGGCGGACACCTTGCGCGTGCACCACGGCGTGGTCCAGTCTGCCGTCGACCCCAGCGTGCACGTGCGCTATGCCGACCTGCTGGCCGGCCAACGCACCACCCTGGAACTTGCCGACGCCACCCCCACGAAAGCCGCAGCCGACTATCGCCTCGTCGGCCAGTCGGTCCCGCGTGTGGACATTCCCGCCAAGGTCAGTGGCGAACTCGTCTTCGTGCACGACATGCGCGTGCCCGGCATGCTGCACGGCCGCGTGGTGCGCCCGCCGTATGCGGGGGCTGACCATGGCGACTTCATCGGCAACACGCTGGAATCGGTGGACCAGCAGTCCATCGCCCACATCCCCGGCATCCGCGCCGTGGTGGTGGTCCGCGACTTCGTGGGCATCGTCGCCGAGCGCGAAGAACAGGCCGAGCAAGCCCTGCGCGACCTGAAGGTGCGCTGGAAGGACTGGCCCGGCTTTCCGCGCCAGGACAGCCCGGAGGCCATTGCCCAGGCCATCCGCGCCAACCCCGCCACGCAGCGCCGCCTGGTGGACGAGGGCGATGTGGATGCGGCCCTGGCCGCCGCCGACCAGCCCATGCCGCGCACCTATGTGTGGCCGTACCAGATGCACGCGTCCATCGGTCCCTCGTGCGCCGTGGCCGAGTGGCGGGCGCAGGAGGACGGCACCGGCCGCCCGCGCATGACCGTGTGGGCCGGCACGCAGAACCCGCACGTGCTGCGCGCCGACCTGGCCCGCCTGATGGGCATGGCCGATGTGGACATCGACCTCATCCGCATGGAGGCCGCGGGCTGCTACGGCCGCAACGGCGCCGACGACGTGGCGGCCGATGCCGCGCTGCTCTCGCGTGCCGTGGGCGCGCCGGTGCGCGTGCAGCTCACGCGCGAGCAGGAGCACCTGTGGGAGCCCAAGGGCACGGCCCAGCTCATGCAGGTGCGCGGCGGGCTCAACGCCGATGGCACCGTGGCGGCGTACGACTTCGAGACGTCCTACCCCTCCAACGGCGCGCCGACGCTGGCCCTGCTGCTCACGCGCACCATCGAGCCCACCGCCCAGGCCTACGAAATGGGCGACCGCACCGCCCGCCCTCCGTACGGCTATGAAAACCTGCGCGTCGCCGTCAACGACATGCCGCCCATCGTGCGCGCGTCGTGGCTGCGCGGCGTGTCGGCGCTGCCCAACTCCTTCGCGCACGAGTCGTATGTGGACGAGCTGGCCACGGCGGCAGGCGTGGACCCGGTCGAATTCCGTCTGCAACTGCTGAACGACCCGCGCGCGGCCGAGCTGGTGCGCGCCACCGCTGCCAAGGCCGGCTGGCAGCCGCGCACCAGCCCGCGCCAGGTGGATGCGGGCGGCGACTGGGTGCAGGGCCAGGGCTTTGCGTACGCGCGCTACATCCACAGCAAATGGCCCGGCTTTGGCGCGGCCTGGGCTGCCTGGGTGGCCGATGTGGACGTGAACCAGCGCACCGGCGAGGTCCACGTGCGCCGCGTGGTCGTGGGGCACGACGCGGGCCTCATGGTCAACCCTGCTGGCGTGGAGCAGCAGGTGCACGGCAACGTGCTGCAGACCACCAGCCGCGCGCTCAAGGAGCAGGTGCGTTTCGAGCCCGTGAAGCAGGCCGTGGACACCCGCGAATGGGGCAGCTACCCCATCCTGAGCTTCCGCGAGGTGCCTGTCATCGAGGTCATGCACATGCCCCGGCAGGACGAAGCGCCACTGGGCGCGGGCGAATCGTCCTCGGTGCCCGGCACGGCGGCCATTGCCAACGCGATCTTCGACGCTACGGGCGTGCGCTTTCGCGCGCCGCCGTTCACCCCTGAGGTGGTGCGCGCCGGGCTCAACCCGCTGACCGCCGCTGCCGAGGCCGCCGCCGCCGGCGCCGGTGCGGAAGGCAGCGCAACGCCCATGCAGCCCGCCGACGTGCTGCCCACGCTGGAACTGCCCGCACCCACCTTGCCTGCCAACGCGCCCTGGCCGCGCCGCCGCAGCGTGTGGGCGCGTGCGGGCGCGCTGGCGGCGGGCCTCTTGGCCGTGGGTGCCGCGCTGCTGGGCTGGCGCCCGTCCATCGCGCCCGTGGCGCAGACCGCCAGCGGCGCAGCGGTCTACAACGCCGCCACCATCGAGCGCGGCCGCATCCTGGCTGCGGCGGGCGACTGCGCCGTGTGCCATACCGCGCCCGGTGGCACGACCAACGCGGGCGGGCGCGCCATGGACACCCCCTTTGGCAAGGTCTACACCACCAACCTCACGCCCGATGCCGAGACGGGCATCGGCCAGTGGTCCTTCAGCGCCTTCCAGCGCGCCCTGCGCGAAGGCATCTCGCGCGATGGCCGCCACCTGTACCCGGCGTTTCCGTACACCGCGTTTGCCAAGATGAGCGACGACGACCTCACCGCGCTGTACGCCTACCTGATGGCCCAGCCCGCCGTGCGCGCCGAGGTGCCCAAGACCGAGCTGGCCTTCCCGTTCAGCGTGCGCCCGCTCATGGCCGGCTGGAACGCGCTGTTCCACGACGCCACGCCGTACCAGGCGGACCCGAACCGCCCGCCCGAATGGAACCGCGGCGCCTACCTGGTGCAGGGCGTGGGCCACTGCGGCGCGTGCCACACGCCCCGCAATGCGCTGGGCGCAGAGCAGGGCGGCGCGGCCTTCCTGTCGGGCACGCTCATCGACGGCTGGGAGGCTCCCGCGCTCACCGCGCTGTCCAAAGCCCCCGTGCCGTGGAGCGCCGATGCGCTCTACCGTTACCTGCGCCACGGCCACAGCCCCGAGCACGGCAGCGCCTCCGGTCCCATGGCCCCGGTGGTGCGCGAGCTGGCCCAGCTGCCCGACAGCGACATCCGCGCCATGGCCACGTACCTGGCTTCGTTCCAGGCGGTTCCTGCGGAGCCTGTCGCGCAGGTCACCGCCCCCGCGCTGGTGGCCCAGGCGGCCGCACAGGCGCCACTGCCCGGCGCCGCCCAGCGCCTGTTCAACGGCGCCTGCGCCGCCTGCCACCACGATGGCGACGGGCCCCAGCTGCTGGGCGTGAACATTCCCTTGGCGCTCAACACCAACCTGCACAGCGACCGGCCCGACAACCTGCTGCAGGTGATCGTGCACGGCATCCGCGAACCCGCCGCGCGCGACATCGGCTTCATGCCCGCGTTCGGCCACGCGCTCAGCGATGCGCAGATCACCGAGCTGGCGTACTACCTGCGCCAGCGCTATGCACCCGGCAGGCCCGCATGGGGCGACGTGCCCGCGGCGCTGGCACGCGTGCGGGCAGGTCCGGCGCACCCCTGAGCGCTTGTTTCAAGGCGTTTTTGGCCTCCAGCGCTTATGGGGTAAGCGCTGGAAGCTATCAAATTAATAGCTTTTCCGGCGAAGCGTTCCGCAGCACAATCGGGCCGAAACGACCGATCCGCCCCATGCCGTGGTCGACGCCTAGGTGCCGGGCGCCACGGCGCCCTGAGCGCCCGTGGCCAGCGGCGGAAAAAGCCCCAATCCCGCCCCTTCATTGCGCCACCAGCTTCGGCGCACATGGGCACAGTGGCACCGGGGCGGGGGCCTTGGCGAACGGCCGGGGCGTTCGCCGCCCGTTGCGGCAGGCGCCCTGCCGATGCCGTTGCACCATCCACAAGGAGAACACCATGTCCGCTGGCGAACGCGAAATCCACGCCATCGTGCAGCGCTGGCTGCGCCATGGCTACCGCGCCCTCACCCTGGCCCAGCGCCGGGTGGTGGAAAGGCTCATGGCCGTGTGCTGACGGCGCCCGGCTCTGCGCGCGGCCTGCGCGCGAGAGCCCGCGTCATGCAAGACCCAGCAGCCGCACGTCCGCCTGCATGGCCTGCGCAATCAGGCGCATGTCGTGGTCGCTGACCGCGAACAGCCCGAAGCGGAACTTGGCGCCCCACCGCGTGCGGTCTTCCACAAATTCAAAGCGGTCCAGCAGCGGGGCGATGGGCGCCTCCTGCGCCGTCACATAGGCCACATCCTTGCGGAAGGGCACGAACCCGCCGCCCATGTCGAACGCATACGGATCGCCGGGCTGCGCGATGCCGATGGAGACGAATGCCTGCAATTTCTCTTTGCCGCCCATCGTGACGGTGGGCGCGTAGTAGGCCACCCGGTCCCCCGCTTGCACGCGGCGCAGCGGCGCGGCCTTGCCGTGGCACACCTGCATGAAGCCCGCGCCCGGCGTGGCGCAGCCTCTGCGGGCATGCTGGGCACTGGCCACCGCGATCCAGTTGCGGTGCGTGGGGCCGGCAGAGATTGCCGCCGGCACGGACCTGCGCGCGGGCTCGGCGTCCGGCCAAAGGGTGTGTTGCAGCAATGCATGCGTCATGAAAGCCTCCTGGGGAAACAAGCCGCCGATGGTGCGGGCGCGCTGCTGACAGCGCAGTGTCAGTACCTTGGTGGAGCCGCCTTGCTCAGGGCGCTGGCTCAGACCAGCTGCCCCCACTGCCACAGCGCAAACCCGCCCAGCAGCAGGGCCGATGCCCGATTGATGCGCTGGCGCCAGGCCGGCGTAAAGCGTTGCCGCTGGTGGGCGATGGCGCTGGTCAGCAGCAGCCACCACGCGGCCGAGCCCGCCAGCACGCCGGCCACCATCCACCACGGCGACGGCAGGCTGGGCCGGCCTGCCCCTAGCGAGCCAAACACCGCAATGAACGACACGATGGTGGCCGGGTTCGCCAGCGTCAGCGCAAAGGTGCCGGCCGCCAGGCCCAGTAGCCCCCGCGCATCGCGTGCCGGCGCGGCGGTGTGGGCCACGGGCGCGTGCCAGGTGCGCCAGGCCAGCACCAGCAGCAGCGCGCCACCGCCCAGCGCCAGCGGGGTCTTGGCGCTGGTCAGCCCGTCGATGAGCCAGCGCACGCTGAAGGCGCCCACGGCGCCATACACCGCATCGGCCGCAGCCGCGCCTAAGCCCGTGGCCAGCCCGGCCGCAAGGCCCCGTTCCAGGGTGCGTTGCATGGTCAGCAGGCCGATGGGGCCCACGGGGGCCGCGATGAGCACGCCGATCACGGCGGCCTGCAGAAATACCGTGAGTGAGGTCGTCAAGTCCATGCACCGATGCTAGGGGGGCGGCTGGCGGTGGAGAATGCGGAAAATTCGGTGAATCCAGAATTGGGTTTCTTCTTTTTCTGCGTTCGTTGGGAAAGGCTTGCATGGAAGTCGATGAAAAAGCCTGGCGCTTGATCAGTGCGCTGCAGGCCGATGGCCGCGCCTCGCTCAAGGAGCTGGCCGAGGCCGTGGGCCTCTCAGTGCCCGCCACGCTGGAGCGCCTGCGGCGTTTGCAGGAGGCGGGCGTGGTGCGCGGCGTGCATGCCGACATCGACCCCGCCAAGGTCGGCTACGGTGTGCGGGCGGTGGTGGGCATCAACGTGCCGCAGCCCGGCAAGAAGGCGCTGATCGACAAGCTGCGCCAGTCGCCCCGCGTGCTGGAATGCCACCATGTCAGCGGCAACGACTCGTATGTGATGCAGGTCGTTGCGCGCGACCTGCCCGATCTGGAGCGCTTCCTGGGCGACATCAATGGCTATGGAGAAACCCGCACGTCCATCGTGTTCTCCACGCCCATCCCGCTGCGCGGCCTGGCCCGGCCGGAGGCGGGCTGACTGATTGACCTGCGGTGCGTCCGCCGCGCCGCAGATCGCGCATCAGAACGTGATCTTCACCGACGGCGCGCTGCGCTGCGCCTCGCCGTGGAACACGGCCTCGATGTTGTTGCCGTCCGGGTCCAGCACAAAGGCGGCGTAGTAGCCGGGGTGGTAGGGCCGCTCGCCCGGCGCGCCGTTGTCCTTGCCGCCGTGGGCCAGGGCGGCCTGGTAGAAGGCGTCCACCATCGCCCGGTCCCGCGCCTGGAAGGCTAGGTGGTGGCGCCCGGTGAGGTGGCCTTGCGCGGCCACGCTGTCGGCGGTGGAGACGAACAGCTCGTCCGCCCAGAAGTAATCCTCGGCCGTGCCGCCCATCGGCACATGCAGTGCGTCAAGCACCGCTCCGTAGAACCGGCGGCTGGCCGCAAGGTCGCGCACCACCAGCTGGATGTGGTCGATCAGCCGGCCGCGGTGCAGTTCCTGTGTTTCCATGGGAAGTCTCCTTGTGCGATGAGAAGAGAGTCGTCACTGGGGCGCATGCAGCCCGACGCGGTTGCCGTCCAGGTCGTGGATGTGGGCAAAGTAGCCCATGCCCGGCGGCAGCGCCTGGCGGGGCAGGGCGACGCGGCCGCCGTGGGCCACCGCGCGCTCCAGCGCCGCATCCAGCGAGGGCGATGCGTCCAGATAGACCAGTGTGCCGCTGTCCGATACCCGCGGCGCCGTTGGGCCCATCATCAGCGCGCCGCCCGCGCCATCGGCGGCGGGGTCGTAGGCAAACACCGCGCCTTCGCTCGGGCCCATGGCCTCGCGGCGCATGGGCTGGCCCAGCACAGCCTCGTAGAAGGCCTGGGCACGGTCCAGCTGGGTGGTGGGGATTTCAAACCAGGCGATGGCGTTTTTCATGAGGGGCTCCTTGTCGTTGGGGAAGATGAATGACCGAAGCCCTGATGGTGTGCGGGGCCTGCTGACAGCGGCGTGTCAGCAGGCCGTCACGGCCCGGCGTGCGCTGCCACCGAAGCCGCCACCTGCGCCCGGAAGCTGCGCGGCGACAAACCCGCGTCGCGGGTGAAGGCCCGGGTGAAGTAGGCCGGGTCGGCATAGCCCAGCGTGTAGGCAATGGTGGCAATGCCCAGGTGCGTGTAGGCCAGGTTGCGCCGCGCTTCACGCATCAGGCGCGCCTCGATCAGCCGCTGGGCCGAGACGCCCGTTGCGGCGCGGGCCACGCGGCTCAGGTGCGTGGGCGACACGGCCAGCGCCCGCGCGTAGTCGGCCACCTGCCAATGCTCCAGAAAATGCGCTTCGATCAGCGCCTCCAGCCGCTGCACCAGGCCGGACTCCGGCGCCGGCGCGTCGGCGGGGTCGTGCTCGTCGATGGCGCGCGCCACCCAGCCCAGCAGCGTGGCGCCCAGGCCGCGCAGCACCAGTGCCCGCGCCTTGCCACGGCCCGAGAACTCGGCCCACACCTGGGCCATGGCCTGGTGCAGCTCCGGGGGCGCGGGCGCCACGGCCGGGCGGGCCAGGTCGCGCCGCACATCGCCCACGCGCACCAGGATCTCGTCCATCAGCTCATCGGCCAGCGTGGCCACCCAACCCTCGGTGTGCTGCGTGAAGCGGAACGCGTGCACATGCCCCTGCGGCACATTGATGAGCGCGCCCGCAAACAGAGGGTGCCGTTCGCCGTCCAGGTGCGCCACGCCCCCGCCCGAGGTAATGAGCAGCACCTGGTGCAGCCGCGCGTGCCGGTGGGGCGCCAGTTCCCAGTCGTGCAGCACCGAGCGCTCGGCAATCGTCTCGCAGTGCAGCACGTCGGGGAGGTGTTGCGACTCGCCGAACAGGCTGTATGAGCGTATACCCTCAATGTTCGAAAAGTGCATGTTCTGGCTCCATCCGTCCATTCATGCCGGCGACTGTGACACGTATCTTTGGGTGGTCGTTTTGATCAATGTCATGAACCACCATCCGAAGGAGACATCCATGAAAACCCAGGTTTGCATCATCGGCGGAGGCCCCTCGGGCCTGATGCTGTCGCAACTCTTGCACCTCAAGGGCATTGAAACCGTGGTGCTGGAGCGCCAAAGCCGCGAATACGTGCTGGGCCGCATCCGCGCCGGCGTGCTGGAGCACGGCTTTGCCGCGCTGATGCGCGAAGCCCAGTGCGGCGAGCGCATGGACAAGGAAGGCGAGATCCACGACGGCTTCATGATCGCCCACGACGGCAAGATGGACCGGGTCGATTTGCACAAGTACAGCGGCGGCAGCTCCGTGGTCGTCTACGGCCAGACCGAGCTGACGCGCGACCTGTACGAAGCGCGCGACCGCATGAAGGGCATCGTCATCCACAACGCCGAAGACGTGCAGCCGCACGACCTCAAGAGCGCCAACCCCTACGTGACCTACCGCAAGGGCGACGAGGTGGTGCGCATCGACTGCGACTTCGTCATCGGCGCCGACGGCTTCCATGGCGTGAGCCGCAAGTCCATCCCGCGCGACGTGCTCAAGGAATACGAAAAGGTGTATCCCTTCGGCTGGCTGGGCGTGCTCTCGCGCACCAAGCCCGTCTCGCCCGAGCTGATCTACGCCAAGCACGAACGCGGCTTTGCGCTGTGCTCGCTGCGCTCGCAGGTGCTGAGCCGCTACTACATCCAGGTGCCGCTGTCCGACAACGTCGAAGACTGGTCCGACGAGGCCTTCTGGGCCGAACTCAAGCGCCGCCTGCCCGCCGAGGTGGCCGAGCGCCTGATCACCGGCCCCTCCATCGAAAAGTCCATCGCCCCGCTGCGCTCCTTCGTGGCCGAGCCCATGCGCTACGGCAACCTGTTCCTGGCGGGCGACGCCGCCCACATCGTGCCGCCCACCGGCGCCCGGGGCCTGAACAGCGCCGCATCCGACATCTACTACCTGTACCACGCCATGGTCGCCCACTACAAGAACGGCGACAGCACCGGCCTGGACAAGTACTCCGAAAAGGCCCTGGCCCGCGTGTGGAAGGCCCAGCGCTTCTCGTGGTGGATGACGACCATGCTGCACACCTTCCCCGACTCGCTGGCCTACGACCAGAAGCTGCAGGACACGGATTTGGCGTACCTGTTCTCGTCGGAGAAGGCGCTGGGCTCGCTGGCGGAGAACTACGTGGGGTTGCCGTTCTGAGCATCTGGTAGCGCGCATTGGCGCGCTGGTTGCCGGAGGGGGCGGTGTTGAGCGTCCATCTGAAAGTGGACGCCTTTGAACTTACAACACCCGTTCGGGCTGAGCCTGTCGAAGCCTCGCGCGGCGCTTCGATGAGCTCAGTGCGAACGGTTTCAAGTGCGTTGACGCCGACCCAATAGAGAGAGTGCAGCAACCAACGAAAGGCTTGCGCAGGGATTCCCCTGGCAAGCCTTTTTCACTTGCGCGGATCGTGGCGCCGGCGTGCCGTCCCTTCCGGGTGGTCCGGCGGAAGCATGAGCTGAAATAGAAACGCTTGCTTCGTTTCCGGCTCTGCAACTCGTTATCGCGGTGCAATCGAAACGAGCTATTCGTTTACTTCCCTTCACGCCCCTTCGACACGCTCCACCTGGTGCGCTGATCCACCGGTAACCGCCTTGCACGCTACTCACTATCTGCTACGGTAAATTTAAACAGAACTGATGCTTACGCCCGCAACGCAGGCTGGATAGCATCGCACCTAGTTTTCAGATCATTTGCCCGGTGCTGTCGATGTGCGATTCGACGATGGCTTGAACACGATGAAGCTGCCGATGCAGCGTTTTGAGGCAGTGCACTTCACATCCGACAGTGCCCATCAACAGCCAGGAAAATCTCAAAGATGGATTGGGTCCCGATAGTCTTCATTGTGTTCAAGGTGGCCGTGTTTGGCACCGGCATGTTCTTTGCCATCAAGTGGCATTACGACCAAGGGAAGAAGGCGAAAGAGGAAGCCAGCAAGCGTCAAGGCTTGCCCGGACGGGCACTGGACGCGTCGGAATAGGCGCTGATTGCTGCGAAGGTCTTGGCTGCATCAATCCAACTAAGTGCAAACCACCCCAGCTCGGGAGTTCAATCCTGCCCAGGCCATGATTTTGCGGAACGTCAGCGCTATGGACTGGCTGCTTGAGGCGGGACTCGGTCGTTCAAGTCTGAGGATCGACGGATTGAATGACGCGGAAAGCGGCTATTTGCAGTCAAGTGCGTTGACCGACAGATGTCATATATGCCCCTTGGATGCATCGCTGTGTGTCGCCTGCACACAGGCAACCGCAGGACGCCGATGACACCAGGGCGCTGCTGACTTCGCTGATCGGCGCTCCGGTCCGGTCAATGCAATGGCATGCCGAGCTGTTCGTCGTCGGCAGATAGCGTCATGTACTCCAAGCGCCACTGGATCAGCAGGCGTGACTGGGCGATGGTGATTTCACTCTCGCACAGAGTGATGCAGCTGCGTAGCTGGATAACCGATGGGTCGGTGAGCCTTGTGCGCAGCACCGATTCAACCTTTGATGCGGCCTGTTCGGCTGCGTCCATGGCCTCCTCGGCATCGTCCCCTTCTGGGTGGACAAGGACCACGTCTAACACATAGGGGTCCCCGGCGGCGCGCTCCACAATACCGCCCTGAAGCTTGAAGAACACGAACGAGATGTGTGCGCCATATCCCTTCAGAGCCCTGGCCAGCCTCCGGTCGGCTTCGGTGCTCTTCATCCGCTCCACAAACGCATCCGGGAACGCTGCTCGCTGGTAGCGCGATGACAGCCACTCGCGCAGCACACTAAGGCCCCGTGCATCCAGAGCGTAAGCCGCATCCGGCTCGTGTGCGGCCAAGGCTGACTTGGGGATCGTGCGCTTGCGGGTGGACACCAGTTCGACCACCTGGTCGGCTCCATCTTCCTGGAGGCGCAAATGCAGGGTCCTGGGCGCCTTGGCCCAGGCGTAGTTCCCATCCTCTTTGTCGACCGTGCGGCCGACGATGACCTCGACGTCCGGTTCAATCATAAGGTTGTCGTTGGCAAGGTCGCAGTCGTGCGAGACGACCATCACACAGGTGCATGCGGGGTCACTCTCATGCGCCAGTCCAAGTGCGCTCGCAGTCGACTCCTTCAGGACACAGCCCTGTCGCCAAGAGGTCTCGCGCGACCAGCTTTCCATCGGTCTTCCTGCCAATCAGAGTTCGTCACGCGCGGCCGACCCAAGGTCCGACGCCGACAGGGCAACTGGCTTTTCGTCTACCAAGAGACTGGTCAGCCGCCCCTTGGCCTGCGCGGAACGCTCCATGACCCTGACCAGCTTTTCAGCCGTGGCTCGTCCATCTGCGCCTTCGGACATCAGCTGGAGAAACGATTTCCCGCCGCTCAGAACCCGGTCCAGTGAAACAGCGGTCGGCTTGAAGTCCCTCGCCTGGAACACGGCTGCGGCCTCCGCAAGGCTTCTGATGCGGGCGTGCTGGGACGCGGCGGGCGTATCCCCGTTGAGCCAGTTGTAGAGTGCCTGACGAGAGACGCCGAACACCTCGGGCAGTCGCGACATGTTGCGGCCAAAGCCGGTGCGTACCTGCTCCATCATCGACGCGTAGGGCGAAGCCGGTTCCTCGTACTCGACGGAGACCATGGCGTAGCCCCAGGGCTGACGCAGCAGTTCAGCCGATGCGAAGCCGCCGGTGCCGGGCTGGAGCGCCGGCAGTGGCCGCTGTTGCACCGGAGCACGCGCATACAACGCCGCCGGGCTCTGATATCCGAACGACCCTGCCTGCCAAGAGGGCAAATCTGCCACGAAAGCGACCATCATTCCTCCCAGAATTGGTGTGCGTGCTCGGTGGTGGCCTTCTTGAAGGCTTCACCAATGACCTTGTGGATGTCAACAAGCCGACTCTTCACATTATCCAGGGAGTAGTCATGCCGCTCCTCCACGAACCCGTCGCTGTCCAGAATTGCATGTCGCCCCTTTCCTTCTAGGAAGCGAGGCTGCAGTTTCATGTCGTCGGGAGCGACGTCCGGTGGAAACGCCACACCGCCATCCTGCAGCACGATGCGCGAGCGCAGTTGTACCTGACCGTGCTGGGTCAGTGACTCGGTGTACGCGTGTATCGACGCACCTCCGAGTTCCGCACTCAGACCGAACACCCCGGCATGCAGATAGAGCTCCAGCGGCTCGCCCTCTTTGGGTAGAACGAAGTCGAGATAGCGCAGGCCGATGCGCTGGGTGAACGCCAGCTCGACAACGTCATGCACCAGCGCGAGCCCTTTCAGAAACGCTTCGGAGAAGCTCTCGAAGTTCCCATAGTCAGTGGACTGGAAGGTCAGCACATCATTGCCGAGCACAAACACGTGGGTCTGCGCCGGATTGCTGAAGAAGTACTGTTCGATAGGCACCATCTTGGGGGCACCCTGTCCACCCTCCAGGTGAAGGGCAAACGCCTGTTTTTGCAGATAGACCGGATAGCCCATCTTGCGCAGGCCGTCCTGAATCAGCGGAAGGTATTTCTCCTTGAGGTTAAGAACGGCGTTGAAGCGGACCTGAACCACCGTGAAATACACCGGCGGATTCTTCAGCGGCTTGCCCATTTGTTTCTATCTCCAGAGGAATTTTGTCAAGTTTACACTTTTAATAAAACCCCTCTGATACTTCCGGACAGGTCCACGGCCCGTTGTAGGTGTCAGCTTCGGGTGCACACAGCGGCCGAGTTGGCGGGCAGCTCGTTGTTGACCACATTGGCGCCTGCATCGCGTGTCTTCGCCGTCACGTTGTCAGGTGCCTTGCCGTGTTCTTCCCAGGCAACCACGAAAGAGGTCCGCCGCCATTTCCCCGCATCTGTCACAGCGCTTCACTTCACACGTCTTGAGAGCAGGAGGCCGATATCGCCCCCGCCCAACATTCAACGTAAAGGAACTGCTGTATGAATCGCGCTGTCTGGTTCAACGTGTCGCCCGAGGGGGCCAAGGCCATCGGGACGCTGCACCACTTCGCCACCCAGGGCACGGGCCTGCCCAGCTTGCTGACGCACCTGATCTTCCTGCGCGTGTCGCAGATCAACGGGTGCGCGCACTGCATCGACATCCACACGCGCGACCTGCTGGCCCAAGGCATGTCGGTGGAGAAGGTGGTGCTTGTGCCTGTGTGGCATGAGGCGGCGTATTTGTTCTCCGAGCAGGAGCGCGCTGCGCTGGCCTGGGCCGAGGAAGTGACCCGCGTGAGCGAGACCCATGCCTCCGATGCAGCCTATGCGGCCGCACTGGCCGTGTTTGGCGAGAAGGACCTGGTGGACCTGACGCTCACGATTGCCACCATGAACGCCATCAACCGCATGGGCGTCAGTTTCCGCATGAAGCCCCGCGCCAAGGCATAAAAAGAAAAGGGAAGCCCGGCTTGCGCCGGACTTCCCGCTTTTCAAGCACGGATCACTTGCAGGTGAAGCTGCTCGCACTCTCCACATCCCCCGTCCCGTTGTAGCGCGCCACCTTCGGGTACACGCACAACGGCCGGGTGCGGTGGGCGGACCAGCTGGCGGGCAGCTCGGTGTTGACCACGTTGGCGCCTGCGCCGCGTGCTTTCGCCGTCACGCTGTCGGGCGCCTTGCCTTGCTCCACCCAGGCCACCAGCGGGGCCAGCATGTCGAACTGGTCGGTGGCGGGGCCGCCGGAGCAGTGGTTCATGCCGGGCACCAGGAACAGGCGGGCAAAGTCGGCGGCCTTGCCGTTGTGATTCGCCTGCAGGCGGTCCATCCAGTGGGCGGTGTCCATGGGCGAGAACACGCCGTCGGCCACGCCGTGGAAGACGATCATCTTGGCGCCCCGGTTCTTCAGCGGGCTCAGGTCCGCCTCATCGGGCGGGGTCATATAGGACCAGGGCGACTCGGCGTATTGCGCCGTGGTGGCGAACATCTTGGGATAGTCCGTCTCCATGCTGAAACCCAGCGCGTACTGCATGCCGGGGATGGCGGTGAACGCCGGCACGGTGGAGGGGGGCGAGGTGAAGATGAAGGCCACGGCCCCCGCGTCCCGCGTGGCGGGGGAGCCGAAGTGCCAGGACGCAAAGTTGGCGCCGGCAATGCCGGGGTCCCACCAGGTGCCGGCGTACAGCGCTTCGCCCTTGCTGTTCTTGGGGCCGGCGAAGATGCTGGCCAGCACGCTCTTTTGCGCGCTGGTGATGCAGCTGCCGTCGCGTGCGCCGGTGCAGGTGGGCACGTCGGTTTGCAGGTTGAAGGCGGCCTGGCAGGCGGCCACGTCGTTGACCTGGCCGTCGGCCACGCCGTCCAGCGCGTCGCACTTCGCCAGGATCTTGCTGCTGATGAGCTTGAACTCGGCGGGCGTGACGGCGGTGGTCAGGTCGGGCAGGCCGGTGGTGGCGTCCTTGGTGGATACCTGGGCGTACTGCTGGGCCTTCCACAGCTGCGTGGTGGCGGCCTTGGGCAGGTGGAAGCCGGGGTTGCCCGCCAGGATGCCGTCGTACTGGTCGGCATAGCGCGATGCGCCCACCATGGCGTGGCGGCCGCCGTTGGAGCAGCCGGCCAGGTACGAGCGGTCGGGGGCCTTGCCGTAGGCGCTCTTGATGAGGTTCTTGGCCATGGGGGTGAGGGTGCCCACGGCCTGGTAGCCGTAGTCCAGCCGGGCCTGCGGGTCCACGCCAAAGAAGGGGGTGGGCGCGCCGTGGCCGGCGTCGGAGCTGAGCACGGCAAAGCCTTGCACCAGGCCGGGCGCCACGGGGGCGCCGCCGCTCACCGAGCCCAGCGCGGTGACCACGCTGCCGTCCAGGCCGCCGTTGGCCTGGTGCAGAAAGCGGCCGTTCCACTCCACGGGCAGGCGCATCTCAAAGCCGATGGCGTAGCTGGCGCCGTCCACGGGGCTGGTGCGCTCTTTCATCTTGCCCTTGACGAGGCAGTGCGCGGGCGCCTGGGTGGTCGCGCCCTGCAGCGTGAGCGGGCCGGCGGGCACTTGCTCTGCCGAGGTGATGCGCGTGTCGGGCAGGGCCAGGCTGGTGGCCAGCGTGGCGCAGGACTGCAGCGTGGCCGGCGTGGCGGCCGAGAGCTGGGGCAGGGCGGCATCGGACGAGCCGCCGCAGCCCATGAGCAGCGCGGCCGCCGCGGCCGATACGGCCAGGGGGTGGTGGGCACGCATCCGGTGTCTTCTCATCATCTTCAAGCGCATGGCGTTGTCTCCTGTGGTTTATCGAGGCGCAGGACAGCCCGCAGCGCGGCCTCTACACGCTGTGGGTGGGAGAACGGCGGAAGATGGATTTGCTACTGAATCAGGAGCTGCTAGCGCTTGCGCATCAAGCGCTGGCGGCCTCTTTGGGGCGTACCTCAAAGGCCTGGGCGATGCGCTGGCGCAGGATGCCGGCGCGCAGGTCGAACTCGGGCAGCACCCACTGCGCAAAGGCCTGGGCGGGCGCGCTCCAGCGGTCTGGCGCGGCGGTCGCGTCGCGGGCGGCGCCGATCTGGCCCCAGGCCCATTCCAGCAGCACCAGCGCCACGGCGCGCAGGTAGTCGTCGGCCACCCAGTAGGGCAGCTCGGGGTCGGTCTGCGCGGCAATGGCCAGGGTCTGCGTGATCTCGACCAGGGCGTGGCGGCGGGCGCTGGCTGCGGCCGTGGGGGCCTTGCCGGGCAGCGCGGCCAGCAGCGCCGCCAAACCCTGGCCGCCATCGGCCAGCACCTTGCGCACCAGCAGGTCGATGGCCTGGATCTCGTTGGTGCCCTCGTAGATCATGGCCACGCGCACATCGCGCACGATCTGCTCGATGCCCCATTCGCTCACGTAGCCGTGGCCGCCAAACACCTGCAGGCAGGCGCTGGCGCCGTGGAAGCCCTGGTCGGTGAGCGCGGCCTTGAGCACGGGCGTGACCAGCGCGCACCAGCGCTGCGCGGCGGCGCGCTCGGCCGCGTCGGGGTGGTGCTTGGCCACATCCAGCTGCAGGGCGGTGTGGTAGGCCAGCACGCGGCCGCCGTCGATCCACGCGCGCTGCGTGTGCAGGATGCGGCGGATGGCGGGGTGGTCTTGAATGAGGCTGGTGTCCTTGGCACCGGGCGCGCGCATCTGGCGGCGCTCGGCGGCGTAGGCGCTGGCCTTTTGCCACGCGGCCTCCAGCAGGCCGATGCCTTGCAGGCCCACATGGAGGCGGGCGGCGTTCATCATCACGAACATGGCGGCGAGGCCCTTGTTCGGCTCGCCCACCAGCCAGCCGGTGGCGTCGTCAAAGCGCATCACGCAGGTGGGGCTGCCGTGCAGGCCCATTTTTTCTTCGATGCGTTCGCAGACCACGGCGTTGCGGCTGCCATCCTGGAGCACCTTAGGCACCAGGAACAGCGACAGGCCCTTGGGCCCCGCCGGCGCATCGGGCAGGCGCGCCAGCACCAGGTGCACGATGTTGTCCGTGAGGTCGTGCTCGCCGCCGGAGATGAAGATCTTGCTGCCGTTCACCCGCGCGCTGCCGTCCGGCTGCGGGGTGCCCCGCGTGCGCACCATTCCCAGGTCGCTGCCCGCGTGGGCTTCGGTCAGGCACATGGTGGCCAGCCATTCGCCGGTGGCCACCTTCTCCAGGTACTGCGCTTTCAGCGCGTCGCTGGCGTGGTGTTTGATGCACTCGTACGCGCCGTGCAGCAGGCCGGGGGCCATGGTCCAGCCGTGGTTGGCACCGGCCAGCCATTCAAACAGCACACACTCCAGCACTGCTGGCAGGCCCTGGCCGCCATCGTCTGGCGCGCAAGACAGCGACGGCCAGCCGCCTTGCCAGAAGGCCTGGTAGGCGTCGCGGAAGCCGGGGGGCGTGGTCACGGTGCCTGCCTCAAACCGGCAACCCACCTCGTCGCCCGTGCGCTGTAGCGGGGCCACGGCGGTGTCGACAAACTTGGCCGCCTCGTCCAGCACCTGCGCCGCAAGCCCGCCATCGGTGTCGGCAAACGGCGCAAGCGCCTGCCACTGCGCTGGGGCGCAGAGCACCTCGGTCAGCAGGAACTGGATGTCGGCAAGGGAGTCGCGTGCGGGCATGGGATGCTCTTGTTTTGATAGCTGCTTGCGCTTGATGGGTAAGCGCTGGAGGCTGTTTTGGTTTGAAGTGACACGAAACCGTTCACCCTGAGCCTGTCGAAGGGCTGTCACCGCGGCGTGCCTTGGCTTCGACAGGCTCAGCCCGAACGGTGGGGGTAGGCGCGCCACGGCTTCGACAGGCTCAGCCCGAACGGTTCGGGGCGAGGTGGGCGGCGGCGCACTGCAACCGTCGCGCTTCCCCTCCACCCGCCGATACCGGCGCGCCCCAGGCGAGGGCCGCCGCGCTGGCGGCGTCCCCCCTCCCACGCGCCAGCGTGAGAGAGGGGGTGAAGGCGCGACGCGCCTCAGGGGGGGCTCTCTAGGACTCTGCCGTGAACCCGATCTTCTTGATCAGCGGGCCCCAGGTGTCGTACTCGGCCTTCTGCCAGCGCGCCTGCTCTTCGGGCGTGGAGCCGTGGGGCATCAGGCCCACGATGGCCAGGCTGTCGATGACGGACTTTTCCTTCAGCGCGGCATTGATGGCGGCGTTGGCGGCAGCAATCACCGGCTTGGGCGTGGCGGCCGGGGCGTAGAAGCCGAACCATTCTTCCGTGGTCAGCTCGGGGAAGCCCTGCTCGGCAAACGTGGGCACGTCGGGCACGTAGATGGAGCGCTTGGGGCCCGAGGTGGCCAGGATGCGCAGCTTGCCGGCCTTGTAATTGGCGATGAAGTCACCGTGCGGCGTGACCATGGCGGCGATCTGCCCGCCCACCACGTCCGTCACGCCGGGGATGGAGCCGCGGTAGGGCACATGGCGCAGCTCCACGCCGCTGTTGATGCCCAGGAGCGCGCCCAGGAAGTGGGGGGTGGAACCCGCGCCGGGCGAGCCGTAGCTGGCGTCCTTGGGGTTGGCCTTGGCCCAGGCCAGGAAGTCCTTCACCGTCTTCACGCTGGCGGGCACCATGGGGCCCACGGCCAGGCCGTGGTGCATGATGGCCGCGATCGACACGGGCGCGAAGTCCTTGTCGGTGTAGTTCATCTTGCTGTAGATGTGCGGGTAGTTGGCAATGGCCGACACCTGCGCCAGCGCCAGCACGGAGCCGTCGGCCGGGGCGGCCTTGAGCGTTTCCAGCGCAATGCGCCCGCCCGCGCCGGGCTTGTTCTCCACCACGCCGGCGTTCTTGCTGAACGCGCTGCCGGCCCACTTCTCGGCCACGCGGCGCGCCACCGTGTCGCCCGAGCTGCCGGCCGGGAAGCCGAACAGCACTTTCACCTGGTCCACCTGGGCATGGGCGGCAAAGGGATGCAGGGCGCCCAGCGCGGCGCTGGCGCCCAAGGCTTTTACGAGTTGACGGCGGGTGATGGTCATGGTGTGTCTCCTGGTTGTGTCTGACGGAACTCTCAAGAACTAAAACGGGGGCGCTTGCACGCTCTCTTGTTATCTGGCGAATGGCGACTCATTTCCTGAGGCGCTTCAAACGGGCGCTGCGCAAGCCAGTGCCACCGTGGAACTGGCTTTGCCAGGCCACGGGTGGCGTCCCCCTCCCGCAGGAGAGGGGGAAGGCGCGAAGCGACTCAGGGGGTGCATTACCGTGGTGCCATGCGCAGGGCGCCGTCCAGGCGAATCACCTCGCCATTCAGGTGCCCGTTCGTCACGATATGGCAGGCCAGCTCGGCAAACTCTTCGGGTTTGCCCAGGCGTGGCGGAAACGGGATGCTCGCGGCAAGCGACTGCTGCACGGCCTCGGGCAGCTCCTTCATCAGCGGCGTGGCAAACAGGCCCGGCGCCACGGTGCACACGCGGATCGCGTGCTGGGCCAGGTCGCGTGCCATGGGCAGCGTCATGCCGGCCAGGCCCGCCTTGGACGCGCTGTAGGCCTGCTGGCCCACCTGGCCGTCAAAGGCGGCGACGGACGCGGTGAACAGCATCACGCCGCGCTCGCCGTTGTCCAGCACGGGCAGCTTGCTGCAGGCCGCGGCAAACAGGCGGCTCACGTTGTAGGTGCCGATCAGGTTGATGTTGACCACGCGCACGAAGTCTTCCAGCGGCGCGGCGCTGCCGTCGCGCTGCACCACGCGCTTGGCGCTGCCGATGCCGGCCACGTTCATCAGGATGCGCGCGGGGCCGTGGGCGGCCGCCGCCTTGTCGATGGCGGCCTGCACGCTGGCCGGGTCGGTGATGTCGCAGGGGCAGGCCACGCCGCCGATGTCGGCAGCGACTTTTTCGGCCAGCTCGGCATTGCGGTCCAGCACCGCCACCTTGGCGCCCTGGGCTGCCAGTGCGCGCGCGGTGGCTTCGCCGAGGCCCGATGCGCCGCCGGTCACGAGGGCGGCTTGTCCTTGAATCTGCATGGTGCTTTTCCTTGGGTAGTCGTTCAGTTCAGGTCAGTTCATTGCTGGGGCACGAGGGTGAATGGCAGCTTGCCGTCGTGCATGGCTTCCACCAGGCTGGCGCGGTGCTTGAGCACGGCGCGCTGGTTGATGGAGCCCTTGTCGGTGATCTCGCCCTTGTCCAGCGACGGGGGCGCGGCCATCAGGTGCATGCGGGCCACGCGGGTGGCGCTGCCGGTGGCCTGGGCGGCCAGCTGGTTGAGCAGGTTCTGGAAATGCTGCTGCACGGGGGCGCTCTCCAGCACCTGCTGCAGGCTGGCGTCCTCCGGCAGGCCCGCCAGGGTGCGCACGTGCGGCGTGGGGATCAGGAGCGCGCCCACTTCCTTGAGGTTGATGCCGGTGATGACCGCGTCCTGCACATAGGGTGCGCAGGCGGCGATGATCTTGGCGCGCATGGGCCCCACGCTCACGAAGGTGCCGGTGGAGAGCTTGAAGTCCTCGGCAATGCGGCCGTCGAACTTCAGGCCCCGGTTGTGGTCGGCCTCGTCGATCCACTTCACGGCATCGCCCGAGCAGTAGAAGCCTTCCTCGTCAAACGCCTCTTGCGTGGCTTCGGCATTGCGCCAGTAGCCTTGCGTGATGTTGGGGCCGCGGTAGCGCACCTCGGTCTTGCCGTCGATGGGCACCAGCTTCAGCTCCAGCCCCGGCGTGGGCACGCCGATGTCGCCAGCCTGCACAAAGGGGCTGTTCACGGCCAGGCAGAAGGGGCAGCCTTCCGTCATGCCCAGGCCGGTGTTCATCACGATGCGCTCGCCCACCTCCTGCTCGGCCACCTCGAACAGCGCGTCCCAGATGGGCTGCGACAGCGCGGCGGCGGCAAAGAAGAACATCTTCACGCGGCTGAGCAGGTTCTTGCGCAGCTGGGCGTCTGTCTTCATGGTGTGCGCGATCACCTCGAAGCCCGTGGGCACGTTGAAGTACACCGTGGGCGCGATCTCGCGCAGGTTGCGGATGGTTTCTGCCATGCCGGCGGGCGTGGGGCGGCCTTCGTCCAGGTACAGCGTGCCGCCGTTGTAGATGACGATGCCGAAGTTGTGGTTGCCGCCAAAGGTGTGGTTCCAGGGCAGCCAGTCCACCAGCACCAGGTCTTCCTCGGTCAGCACCGGCATGGACTGGTTCATCTGCTGCATGTTGGCCGTCCACATGCCGTGCGTGATGATCACGGCCTTGGGCGACTTGGTGGAGCCCGAGGTGAACATGAACTTGGCGATGCTGTCCCGCGTGATGGCGGCGTGTGCGGCGTCCACGGCGGGCGTGGGCTCGGCCGCCAGCAGTGCGCTGAACGGCGTGGCGCTGCGGCCGGGCAGCGTGCCTTCGATCAGCGCCACCTCCACGTCGGCGCCCACCGTGGCCTCGATGGCGGGGCCAAAGCGCTCGGCGCTGCTGGCAAACACCAGGCCGGGCGTGAGCGTGTTCACGGCATGGCGCAGCTTGTCGTAGTCCTTGCTCACGGTGGAGTAGGCGGCCGACACCGTGCACTGCGGCACGCCCGCCACCAGGCAGCCCAGCGACAGCAGCGCGTGCTCCAGGTCGTTCTCGCTGAGCATGACCACGGGGCGGTCGGCGCTCAGCTTGCGGTCCAGCAGCGCCTGGGCAATGCGGCGCGCCGATGCCCACGCCTCGCGGTAGCTGATGTGGCGCCAGTCACCCAGGCTGCCGTCGGCGTTGCGCACGCGCTGCGCCATCCAGGTGCGGTCGGGCGTGGTTTCGGCCCAATGCGCGAGGCGGTCGGTCAGCCGCACGGGGTGGGGCTGCAGGTCCTGCGTGGCACGCACGTAGAGCACGCCGTTGGCGCCCGGGCGGGTGGTGACCTCGGTCACGCCGAAGCGCAGCGGCCGGAAGCGGGGGGTGGAGTCGGTTGCCATCATGGGTGCTTTCAGGAACTCACTGGCGCGGTTGGGGGCTCGCATGGTCAGGCCTTCTTGACCTTGGCGGCCTTGCCGTCCAGGAACGCGCGCACGCGGGCCTTGGCCTCGGGCGCGCTCTGGGCGATGGCGGCCATCATGGCTTCGGCCATCAGGCCCTGGTCGGCGGGCTGCTCGGCGATGCGCGGCAGGGCGTGCATCAGCGCGTAGTTGGTGAGCGGCGCGTTCTGCGCGATGCGCTGGGCCAGCTCGAAGGCCTTGTCGAAGGCCGTGCCGGTGGGCACCAGGTACTGCGCAAAGCCCACGCGCTCGCCGTCCTGCGCGTTGTAGACGCGGCCGGTCATCATCATGTCGGTCATGCGGGCCGTGCCGATCAGGCGCGGAATGCGCACCGCGCCGCCGCCGCCCACGAAGATGCCGCGCGAGCCTTCGGGCAGCGCGTAGAAGGTGGTCTCGTCCGCCACGCGGATGTGGCAGGCGCTGGCCAGCTCCAGCCCGCCGCCCACCACGGCGCCGTGCAGCGCGGCCACCACGGGCACGGGGCCGAACTGCACGCGGTCCAGCGCGGCATGCCACATGCGCGAGTGGTGCAGGCCCTGGCCGGCATCGCGCTCCTTCAGCTCCGACAGGTCCAGGCCCGAGCAGAAGTGCTCGCCCTCGCCGTCGATCACGGCCGCGCCCACGCTGGCCGGCAGGCGCTCCATCACATCGCGCAGGGCGAGGATCAGGCCGTCGTTCAGCGCGTTGCGCTTGGCGGGACGGGTGAGGCGGATGACCGCGATTTCCTCGCGTTCGCCGCGGATTTCCAGGGAAATGTCGGGGGATTGGGTCATGGTGTGTGGCATTGAGGTTGCTCAAATTATGGTTATCGAAAATAACTAAAACAAGGCCGCAGGCGCGCTCTTTGGTAGGTGGTTTCCCTAGCTTTCGTGCGTGCACATTTGGTTATGATAAATAACTAAAATACAGCGCAACCGCCACCAAGGACCTGCCATGAACGCCTTCATTCCCTACGGTATCTACTGGTCGTCGCCCTTTGCCAAGTGGCAGGGCACCTTGGCCAACCTCAACGCGCTGCCGCTGGCTGCCGCCGTGGGCAAGCAGGCGCTCACCGCGCGCGGCTACGACCTCTCGGCCGTGGACCTGGCCATCCTGGGCATCACCAACCCGCAAAAGGGCAGCTTCTATGGCCTGCCCTGGGTGACCGGCATGATGGGCATCGACCGCGTGGCCGGCCCCACGGTGCAGCAGGCCTGCGCCACCAGCGTGCGCGCGCTGCAGATGGCCGCGCAAGAGGTGGCCTGCGGCACGGCCACCAGCGCGCTCCTGGTGATGGCCGACCGCCAATCCAACGGGCCGGTGGTGTACTACCCCGATTCGAGCGGCACCGGCGGCTACGGCATCACCGAGCACTGGGTGCCCGACAACATGGGCCACGACCCCTACGCCAAGAACCCCATGCTGCAGACCGGCGAGAACGTGGCCGCGCGCTATGGCATCAGCACCGAAGAGCAGCACGCGCTCAAGCTGCACCGCTACCACCAGTACCAGGAGGCACTGGCGGGCGACCGCGCCTTCCAGAAGCGCTACATGGCCGAGGTGCCCGTCACCGACTCCAAGTTCCGCAAGCAGACCGGCACGCTGAGCGCCGACGAAGGCATCTTCCCCACCACGGCCGAAGGTCTGGCCAAGCTCAAGCCGGTCAAGGAAGGCGGCACCGTCACCTTCGGCGGCCAGACGCACCCGGCCGACGGCAATGCGGGCGCCATCGTCACCACCCGCGAGCGCGCCCGCGCCGTGGCCACGGACCCCGGCATCGAAGTCGAGATCCTGGGCTTTGGCATGTCGCGCGTGGAAGCCGGCTACATGCCCATGGCGCCGTCGCCTGCCGCGTTCAACGCGCTCAAGAACGCGGGCCTGTCCATTGGCGACGTGGCCGCCATCAAGACGCACAACCCGTTTGCCGTGAACGACATCGCCCTGGCCCGCGACACCGGCTTTGCCTGGGAGCGCATGAACAACTACGGCAGCTCCATCATCTGGGGCCACCCGCAGGCGCCCACCGGCATGCGCGCCATCATCGAACTGATCGAAGAGCTGGTGCTGCGCGGCGGCGGCGTGGGCCTGTTCACCGGCTGCGCGGCCGGCGACACGGGCTATGCCACGGTGATCCGCGTGACCGACAGCAAAGTGACTTCCAAGGCCTGATCCCCATGACCACTGCAACCTCTTCCTTTTCTGCACCGTTGAACGCCTGGCTGGTGGACGGCGTGCGCACGCCCATGGTGGACTACTGCGGCGCGCTGGGCCACGTGTCGCCCACCGACCTGGGCATCAAGGTGGCCCGCGCCGTGCTCGAACGCAGCGGCGTGCCCGCGGCGGACGTGGGCTCGGTCATCACCGGCTCCATGGCGCAGGCCGACTTTGACGCCTACGTGCTGCCGCGCCACATCGGCCTGTACGCGGGCGTGCCGCAAGCGGTGCCGGCCATCCTGGTGGCGCGCATCTGCGGCACGGGCTTCGAGCTGTTCCGCCAGGCGGCCGACCAGATCGCGCTGGGCTACACCGATGTGGCGCTGGTCGTGGGCACGGAATCGATGACGCGCAACCCGATTGCGGCCTACACGCACCGCACGGGCTTCAAGCTGGGCGCGCCCGTGGAGTTCAAGGACTTCCTGATGGAAGCGCTGATCGACACCGCCGGCCCGGTGACGATGATCGAGACGGCCGAGAACCTGGCCAAGAAGTACGGCATCACCCGCGAGGACGTGGACGCCTACGCCTCGCAGTCCTTCGCCCGCGCGCTCAAGGCGCAGGAAGACGGCTTCCTGGCCGGCGAGATCGTGCCCGTGGCGAGCGAAAAGTTCGAACTGGAAGGCTACGCCACGCGCGGCATCACGCTGCCGCGCAAGGTGGCGCAGCTGGACCGCGACACGCACCCGCGCCCCTCGCCCGTCGAGGCCCTGGCAGGCCTGCGCACCGTGTACCCCGGCGGGGTGCAGACGGCCGGCAACAGCTCGGCCCTGGTCGATGGCGCAGCCGGCGCCGTGGTGGCGAGCGACGCCTATGTGCAGCAGCGGGGCCTCAAGCCCCTGGCTCGCCTGCGCGGCGTGGCGGCCGTGGGCGTGGCGCCCGAGTACATGGGCATCGGACCGGCCCCGGCCATCCGCGCGCTGCTGGCGCGCACTGGGCTCACGCTGGAGGACATCGGCCTCTTTGAAATCAACGAAGCCCAGGGCGCGCAGACCCTGGCCGTGGGCCGCGAACTGGGCCTGGACCTGAACAAGCTCAACGTGAACGGCGGTGCGATTGCGCTGGGCCACCCGCTGGCAGCCACCGGCGTGCGGCTGACGGTGACGCTGGCGCGCGAGCTGCGCCGCCGTGGCCTGCGCTACGGCATCTCCAGCGCCTGCGTGGGCGGCGGGCAGGGCATTGCGCTGCTCATTGAAAACACCGACGCGTAAACCCAGTCTCCCCATCTTCTTGCAGAGCACAGCACCATGAAAATCATCACCGCAGCCCAGGCCGGGGCCCTGATCCCCGACAACGCCACCATCTTCCTGGGCGGCCTGGCCGTCTCCAGCCTGCCCGAGGAAGTACTCAAGGGCGTCGAGAAAAACTTCCTGGAAAAAGGCCACCCGCGCAACGTGACCACCTGGGCCTGCGGCGCCATCGGCAACAGCAAGGACGCGGGCATGGTGCACTTTGCGCACCCCGGCATGATCAAGCGCACCGTGGCGGGCCACTTCGGCCAGACCGGCGCCGAGATGATGAAGATGGTGTTCGACGGCGAGGTGGAGGCCTACAACTTCCCGCAGGGCAGCCTGTCGCACCTCACGCGCCACATCGCCAGCCGCAGCCCGGGGCTCTTGACCAAGGTGGGCCTGGGCACGTTTGTGGACCCGCGCATCGAAGGCGGCAAGCTCAACAGCAAGTCCACCGAAGACCTGGTCAAGCTGGTGGAGTTCAACGGCGAGGAATGGCTGTTCTACCCCTCGCCCAAGATCGACGTGGCCATCATCCGCGGCACGCTGGCCGACGAGAACGGCAACCTCACGCTGGACAAGGAAGGCGTGCTGCTGGAGCAGATCAACATCGCCCACGCGGCCAAGGCCTGCGGCGGCATCGTGATCGCGCAGGTGGAGCGCATCGTCAAGGCCGGCACCCTGCACCCCAAGTCGGTCAAGGTGCCCGGCGTGTCGGTGGACTACGTGGTGGTCAGCCAGCCCGAGAACCACATGCAGACCATCGCCACGCAGTTCAACCCGGCGCTGGCCGGCGACGTGCGCGTGCCGCTGCACACGCTGGAGCCCATGCCGCTGGACGAGCGCAAGGTGATCGCGCGCCGCACGGCCATGGAGCTCAAGCGCGGCGCCATCACCAACCTGGGCATCGGCATCCCGGCCGGCGTGCCCTCGGTGGCGGCGGAAGAGGGCGTGTCCGACCAGTTCACGCTGAGCGTGGAAAGCGGCATCACCGGCGGCATCCCGGCGCAGCTGGGCGACTTCGGCACGGCCTACAACGCCGACGCGATCATCGAGCAGTCGCTGCAGTTCGACTTCTACGACGGCGGCGGCCTGGACGCGAGCTTCCTGGGCCTGGCGCAGGCCGACAACCACGGCAACGTGAACGTGAGCAAGTTCAACGGCCGGCCCGTGGGCTGCGGTGGGTTTGTCAACATCACGCGCTCCACCAAGAACCTGGTGTTCTGCGGCACGTTCACCGCAGGCGGCCTGGAGGTGAAGGTGGGCGATGGGCGCCTTGAAATTGTGAAAGAAGGCCGCTCGCGCAAGTTCATCGAGAAGGTTGAGCAGATCACCTTCAACGGGCTGGATGCCGCGAAGCGCGAGCAGAACGTGCTCTTTGTCACCGAGCGCGCGGTGTTCCACCTGACCACCGAAGGGCTGGAGCTGATCGAGATCGCGCCCGGCATCGACTTGGAGCGCGACGTGCTGGCCCACATGGGCTTCAAGCCCATCCTGCGCGATGTGAAGACCATGGACCCGGGCCTGTTCCAGGAGCAGTGGGGCGGGCTGGCCGCGGCGCTGGCGGCCAAGGCGGCGGCACACGCGGCCTGAGGCACGCGACATGCGCCCCATTTTTTTGCCCTTTGTTTTGCCCTTTGCCCTCACCATCCGTTCGGGCTGAGCCTGTCGAAGCCTGGGCGCCCCGCCAAAGCCCTTTATCCAGTCGGCATCAACGAACTTGAAACCGTTCACTGGGCGCAGTCGAAGCGCCGCGCGAGGCTTCGGCAAGCTCAGCCCGAACGGGGGGGTAACTTCAAGGGAGCCGAATCAATAGCAAGCTCAGCGCAAGCGGCGTGGGCGCTGGCGAAGCGCAGCAGCGCCGTGGACGTGCAGCGTGCGCTTACGCCCCTGCGGGCAGATAGATTTTTTGCAGCAGCCGGATCAGCGTCTTGCGCTCCGTGGCCGTCAGGCGCGCGGTGGCGTCCACCTCCAGCTGCGCGGCGGTGTATTCGGCCTGGGCCGTCAGGTCGGCGCCCGCGGGCGTCAGGTGCACGCCCATGGCGCGGCCGTCGCTGGGGTGGGGGCGACGCTCGATCAGGCCGCGCTTTTCCAGCCCAGCGATCAGGCCCACCAGGTTGGGCGGCAGCACGCCCAGCGTGGCGCACAGCTGGCGCGAGGTGACGCCCGGGTTGTGCGCCACCAGCGACAGCACCGAGAAGTCCACCACCTTCAGGTCGTACACGGCCATGCGCTCCATGAAGACTTCGATGATGGCCAGCGCGGCACGGCGCGTGTTGTAGCCCACCAGCGTGCGCAGGAAGCCGGTGTCCACCGTCTCCACGCCCTGGGCGGGGGGCTCGCTGACAGGGGCTGCGGTGCCTTGGGGTTTCTTGCGGGTGCGGACGCTGGTGGAAGACATGGGCCGATTGTGCCGGGCCGCCTGCGGGTTGCGGCAGCGCGTTGCGTGGGGTTTGATGAAAATCAGCCCCTGGCGCTTGTGCAGCAAGCGCAGGCAGCTATCATTTTTATAGTTTGCAGGTCACGGGGATTGCCGCAGCACGCGGCGGTACTGCACGGCTTCCGCCACGTGGGCCACCTGGGTGGTGTCGCTGGCGGCCAGGTCGGCAATGGTGCGGGCCACCTTCAGCGCCCGGTGCGTGCTGCGGGCCGACCAGCCCAGGCGCGCGGCGGCGGTGTTGAGGAATTTGGCGGCCGCGTCTTCCAGGTGCAGGTGGGCGTCGATCTCCTGGCCCTGCAGCGCCTGGTTGGCCTTGCCCTGGCGCTGCACGGCGCGGGCGCGGGCCGCCTCCACCCGGGTGCGGATGGCGGCCGTGGCCTCGCCGGCGGGCGCCTGCACCAGCTGTTCGGCCGGCAGGGCGGGCACTTCCACATGCAGGTCGATGCGGTCCAGCAGCGGGCCGCTGAGCTTGGCCTGGTAGCGGTGGATCTGGTCGGGCGTGCAGCGGCAGGCGCGCTGGCTGGAGCCCAGAAAGCCGCAGGGGCAGGGGTTCATCGCGGCCACCAGCTGAAAGCGCGCCGGAAAGTCCGCGCGCTGGGCCGCCCGGGCAATGGTGATGTGGCCCGTCTCCAGCGGCTCGCGCAGCGCCTCCAGCGCGGCACGGGGGAACTCGGGCAGCTCGTCCAGGAACAGTACCCCGTTGTGGGCCAGCGAGATCTCGCCGGGCCGGGGCGGCGAGCCGCCCCCCACCAGGGCCACCGCGCTGGCCGTGTGGTGCGGCGCCCCGGTCGGGCGCACGCCAAAGGCCGCGGGCTGGAAGCGCCCGGCCAGGCTGGCCACGGCCGCGCTCTGCAGGGCCTCGTCCACCGTCATGGCCGGCAGCAGCCCGGCAAAGCGCAGCGCCAGCATCGACTTGCCCGAGCCGGGCGGCCCCGCCATCAGCACGCTGTGGGCGCCGGCCGCCGCGATCTCCAGCGCGCGCTTGGCCGTGGCCTGGCCCTTCACGTCGGCCATGTCGGGGCCGGTGCCGGCGGCGGCCAGGGGCGTGGGCTGCAGGCGCGTCCAGCCGTCGCCACCGTCGGCGTCGGCCGCGGGGCCGCCTGCGTCCGGCACGGCCTGGCTGCCGGGCGGCAGGAAGGCGCGCACCACGTCCAGCAGGTGCCGCGCCCGCACCACCCGGGCGCTGGGCACCAGGGCGGCTTCCTCGGCGCTGCCCGGGGGCAGCACCAGGGCCACGTCCACCTGCTGGCTTTGCAGGGCCAGGCTGGTGGCCAGGGCGCCGCGCACGGGGCGCAGCTCGCCCGACAGCGACAGCTCGCCCGCAAATTCGTAGCCTGCCAGCCGGGCGGCGTCCACCTGGCCGCTGGCCGCCAGGATGCCCAGGGCGATGGGCAGGTCAAACCGGCCGGAGTCCTTGGGCAGGTCGGCCGGGGCCAGGTTGACGGTGATGCGCTTGTTGTGGGGGAACTCCAGCCCCGCGTTCTGCAGCGCCGAGCGCACCCGCTCGCGCGCCTCCTTCACCTCCACCTCGGCCAGGCCGACCAGCGTGAAGCTGGGCAGGCCGTTGGCCAGGTGCACTTCGACGGTGACGGCTGGTGCCTGCAGCCCCAGAAGGGCGCGGCTTTGCACCAAAGCAAGACTCATGAAACGGTTTCTCCCCAGTTGGGTGCGATCTCTGTTGTTTTAGTGCGGGGGGCCTGCGTATTGCACCAAGAGTGTGCGTGGCGGCAGGCGTGTGCCTGTCACTGTACCGGGGATCGTTGTAACGCGGCGCAACAGCCCGGGGTGCGGTGCACCGGCGCGTGGCACGGTCCGTGCTTAGAGCCGCATGTCCCTACTTTGTCCCACCGGAGGAAACATATGAACCGCGCCATCATCAAGACCCTGGGCGTCGCCCTCGTTGCAACCCTTCCCGTGCTGGCCAGTGCCCAGCTCACCGGCAACGTCAGCCTGACCACGAACTACAAGTTTCGCGGCCAGGACCAGGACATCTCCAAGGTCAAGGCCGTGAAGCCGGCGCTGCAGGGCGGTTTTGACTACGCCTTCGGCGACAGCGGTTTCTATGTGGGCAACTGGAACTCCAGCGTGGACTGGCTCTCCGGCAATTCGCTGGAGTCCGACCTGTACGGCGGCTACAAGTTCAAGGCCGGCGGCGCCGACCTGGACGTGGGCCTGCTGACCTACATCTACCCCGGCAACAGCGCCGGCAACACCACCGAGGTGTATGGCGCCGCCACCTTCGGCCCGGTCACCGCCAAGTACTCGCACACCCTGTCCAAGGACTACTTCGCCTACGCCGGCCCCGGCCTGAAGGGCCGCAATACCGGCTACCTGAACCTGGCGTTCGCCCAGGAAGTGGCCCCCAGCATCACGCTCAAGGCATCGGTCGGCTTCACGCGCTTCGGCGGCGACATCACGGCGCCGAACTTCATGGACTACAGCCTGGGCGGTGCCTATGACTTCGGCTCGGGCGTGTCCCTGGGCGCGGCCGTGGTGGGCGCCACCAAGAAGGCGTACTACGGCCCCGTCAACAAGTCGCGCCTGATCGTCACGCTCACGAAAACCCTGTAAATCGCAGTGGGCGCCCAGGGCGCCCGCATAGGAGGACCTTCCAATGAAAATGGTGACAGCCATCATCAAGCCCTTCAAGCTGGACGAGGTGCGCGAAGCCCTGTCCGACATCGGCGTGCAAGGCATCACGGTGACCGAGGTCAAGGGCTTTGGCCGGCAAAAGGGCCACACCGAGCTGTACCGCGGCGCGGAATACGTGGTCGACTTCCTGCCCAAGGTGAAGATCGAGGCCGCCGTGGCCGACGACCTGGTGGACCGCGTGATCGAGTCGATTGAAAGCGCTGCCCGCACCGGCAAGATCGGCGACGGCAAGATTTTCGTGACCCACCTGGAGCAGGTGGTGCGCATCCGCACTGGCGAAACCGGCAAGGAAGCCCTGTAAGGGCCGGCCGCATTGCATCCAAGAAGAGAAACGCCATGAAAAAACTGCTTGCTTCCTTCATCCTGGGGCTGGGCCTGCTGACCCTGGGCAATCTTTCCCTGGCCCAGGCACCGGCGGCTTCGGAGCCGGCCGCTGCAGCGCCTGCCGCTGCGGCCCCTGCAGCCGAAGCTCCCGCTGCGGCCGCGGCTCCTGCCGCCGCACCGGCCCCGGCCGCTGCCGCACCGGCGGCCGCCGAAGCCCCCGCACCCGTGCCCAACAAGGGCGACACCGCGTGGATGATGACCTCCACGCTGCTCGTCATCCTGATGGTGCTGCCCGGCCTGGCCCTGTTCTACGGCGGCCTGGTGCGCAGCAAGAACATGCTGTCCGTGCTGATGCAGGTGATGGTGACGTTCTCGCTGATCGTGGTGCTGTGGTTCATCTACGGCTACAGCCTGGCCTTCACCGAGGGCGGCGCCTTCGTCGGCGGCTTTGACCGGCTGTTCATGAAAGGCATCTGGGACAACGCCGCCGGCACCTTCGCCAACGCGGCCACGTTCAGCAAGGGCGTGGTGATCCCGGAAGTGGTGTTCGCCGCCTTCCAGGCCACGTTTGCCGGCATCACCTGTGCGCTGATCGTCGGTGCGTTCGCCGAGCGCATCAAGTTTGGCGCCGTCATGCTGTTCATGGTGCTGTGGTTCACCTTCAGCTACCTGCCCATCGCCCACATGGTGTGGTTCTGGATGGGCCCGGACGCCTATGCCTCCAAGGAAGTGGCCGATGCCATGACCGGCAAGGCCGGCCAGATCTGGCAATGGGGCGCGCTGGACTTCGCCGGCGGCACCGTGGTGCACATCAACGCCGCCGTGGCGGGCCTGGTGGGCGCCTTCATGGTGGGCAAGCGCATCGGCTACGGCAAGGAAGCCATGGCGCCCCACAGCCTGACGCTGACCATGGTGGGTGCTTCGCTGCTGTGGGTGGGCTGGTTCGGCTTCAACGCCGGCTCCGCCCTGGAAGCCAACGGCTTCGCCGCCCTGGCCTTCATCAACACGCTGGTGGCCACGGCCGCTGCCGTGCTGGCCTGGTGCGTGGGCGAAGCGCTCATGCGCGGCAAGGCCTCCATGCTGGGTGCTGCGTCCGGCGCCGTGGCGGGCCTGGTGGCCATCACGCCTGCGGCCGGCAACGTCGGCATCGGCGGCGCGCTGGTGATCGGCCTGGTGGGCGGCTTCGCCTGCCTGTGGGGTGTCAATGGCCTCAAGCGCCTGCTGGGCGCCGACGACTCGCTGGACGTGTTCGGCGTGCACGGCATCGGCGGCATCGTGGGTGCGCTGCTCACCGGCGTGTTCAACGCGCCCGGCCTGGGCGGCCCCGGCTACGTGGCCGACTGGGTGACTGCTTCCATGGTGACTGCGGCCGACTACTCCATCGCCGCCCAGGTGTGGACGCAGGCCAAGGCCGTGCTGCTGACCATCGTGTGGTCGGGGGTGGTTTCGTTCGTCGCCTACAAGATCGTGGACCTCACGGTCGGCTTGCGCGTGTCGGAAGAAGACGAGCGCGAAGGCCTGGACATCACTTCGCACGGCGAGACGGCGTACAACCGCTGACCTGCCGGCACCCCACGCGCTGCGGTGTCTGGTGGCGCCGCAGCGTCGCAACAAGAACAAGCGAGAGTTACTCCAAGGTTCCCCAACCCGCCCCCCCAGGGCGGGTTTTTTTCCGTCTGGCGGGTGCTGCCCCGGCGGGTGCAGGCTCCGGCCGGGCCGCGCTTCACGCACCTTGTTTAAAAAATTCACGCTTGCCGCCGGCGGCACGGGCCGCGGCTGCCGGTACGATGCACGGATGGATCTCGCCCTTGCCCAGATTGCCGAGCGCGTGCGCGCCGCCGCCGCCGACCAGACCCCGTTGCGCATCCGGGGCGGGGGCACCAAGGATTTCCACGGGCGGGCGCTGCGCGGCGAGGTGCTCGACACCCGCGCCCTGCAGGGCATCGTGGCCTACGAGCCCAGCGAGCTGGTCGTCACCGCGCGCGCCGGCACGCCGCTGGCCGACCTGGAGGCCGCACTGGCCGAGCGCGGGCAGTGCCTGCCGTTCGAGCCGCCCCACTTCGCCCGCGAGGACGGCGGCCAGGCCACCGTGGGCGGCATGGTCGCGGCGGGCCTGTCGGGCCCTGCGCGGGCCAGCGTGGGCGCGGTGCGCGACTACGTATTGGGCACCACGCTGGTCAACGGCCGCGGCGAGGTGCTGCAGTTTGGCGGGCAGGTCATGAAGAACGTGGCCGGCTACGACGTGTCGCGCCTCATGGCCGGGGCCTGGGGCACGCTGGGCCTGCTGGCCGAGGTGAGCCTCAAGGTCCTGCCCGTGGCGCCGGGCGAAGCCACGCTGCGGTTTGACGACATGCCCCAGGCCGAGGCCCTGCGCAGCCTGCAGGCGTGGGGCGGCCGCCCGCTGCCGCTCAATGCCAGCTGCTGGGTGCCCGGCACCGGGCTGGGCACCTTGTATGTGCGGCTGCGCGGGGCCGCCGCGGCGGTGGAAGCTGCCTGCCGCACCCTGGGCGGCACGCGCATGGCGGACCAAGCCAGCGTGCAGGCCGACTGGGCCGCCTGCCGCGAACAGACCCTGCCCTGGTTCCTGGCCCGCGCCGAGCAGCCGGGCCACGCGCTGTGGCGCCTGTCCGTGCCGGCCGCGGCGCCGGTGCTGGCGCTGCCCGGCGGCGCGCAGCCGCTGGTGGAGTGGCACGGCGCGCTGCGCTGGGTGCAGGCCCCGGAGGGCGCGGGCGACGCCCTGCGCGACGCCGCGCGTGCGGCCGGCGGAAGCGCTACGATTTTCAGGGCGGCGGACGAGGGTGCGCGCGACGCGCACAGCCCCTGGGCCCTGCCTTCCCGGGCACTGGAGCAGATCCACGCCCGCCTCCGGCAGCGTTTCGACCCCGCCGGGATCTTCAATCCCGGCCGCATGGCGACGGGCTGGTAGGCACGCCCGGCCGTTCTCCGTCTCCTGTCCCTCCCGTTTCTGAACCGTTTCGCATGCGACGCCTCCTGCACCTCACCGGACACCGCCGGACCATCGCCGGCAACCGCACGTTGGGCCTGCTGCTGGCCTTCAACGCCGGCGCGGTGAACGCGGGGGGCTTTCTGGTGGTGCACATGTACACCTCGCACATGACGGGGTTCCTCTCGTCGCTGGCCGACAACCTGGTGCTGGGCAACATGAAGCTCGCGCTCGGCGCGGTCGGGGCGCTGTGGGCGTTCATGTCGGGTGCGGGCAGCACGGCCATCCTGGTCAACTGGGCGCGCCACCACCACCTGCGCAGCACCTATGCCCTGCCGCTGCTGATCGAGGCCGCGCTGATGCTGCTCTTCGGGCTCATGGGCGCCATCACCCTGGGCTGGCGCACGCCGTTCTCGGTGCCGCTCACGGTGCTGGTGCTGGCCTACCTGATGGGGCTGCAGAACGCCGTGGTGACCAAGATGTCGTCGGCGCAGATCCGCACCACGCACATGACGGGCGTGGTCACCGACCTGGGCATCGAGATGGGCAAGATGCTGTACTGGAACCGCCAGGGCATCGCGCCCGAGCAGCAGGTGCGCGCCAACCGCGAGCGCCTGCGCCTGTTCGCGGGGCTGGTGGGGATGTTCTTTGCCGGCGGCCTGGTGGGGGCTGCGGGCTTCAAGCACGTCGGCTTCGTGTTTGTGGTGCCGCTGGCGCTGGTGCTGCTGGGCTTGTCCCTGCCGCCGCTGTGGACCGACCGCGAACGCCTGCGCCTGCTGCTGTTGCAGCGGGGCTCCCCGGCGACCGCGCCGGTGCCGCCGCCGCCGGCCGCCCCTGCGGAGCGCGGGACGGACGCGCAAGCGCCCCATTGAACCTGTGGCCCGGCCTCCGGCTGCCTTCCCCTGTTTCGATCCTCCACGCACCATGCAGACCCAACTCGCCCCTGAATACGCCGCGCGCCCCGAAGGCCGTGAGGCCGAAGCCATCCTGCGCAAGTGCGTGCACTGCGGCTTTTGCACCGCCACCTGCCCCACCTACCAGTTGCTGGGCGACGAGCTGGACGGCCCGCGCGGCCGCATCTACCTCATCAAGCAGGTGCTCGAGGGTGCCGAGCCCACGCGTGCCACGCAGTTGCACCTGGACCGGTGCCTGACCTGCCGCAACTGCGAGAGCACCTGCCCGAGCGGCGTGCAGTACGGCCACCTGGTGGACATCGGCCGCAAGATCGTCGACGAGAAGGTGCCGCGCCCGCTGGGCGAAAAAGCCCTGCGCTGGGCGCTCAAGGAAGGCCTGCCCTCGCCCCTGTTCGCCCCCGCCATGAAGGCCGGCCAGGCCGTGCGCGGCCTGCTGCCCGTCTCGCTCCAGGCCAAGGTGCCCGCGCCCCGTGCGGCCGGCGCCTGGCCCGTGCGCCCGCATGCGCGCAAGGTGCTGATGCTGGCGGGCTGCGTGCAGCCGGCCATGATGCCCAACATCAACACCGCCACCGCCCGCGTGCTGGACGCCGTGGGCATAGAGACCGTTGTCGCGCCCCAGTCGGGCTGCTGCGGGGCCATGAAGTTCCACCTCAACGACCAGGACGGCGCCATGGCCCAGATGCGGGCGAACATCGACGCCTGGTGGCCGCTGGTGGAGGCCGGGGGCGTGGAGGCCATCGTCATGAACGCCTCGGGCTGCGGCGTCACCGTCAAGGAGTACGGCCACATCCTGAAGGACGACGCGCAGTACGCCGAGCGGGCCGCGCGCATCAGCGCCCTCACGCGCGACCTGTCGGAGCTGCTGCCGGACCTGCTGCCCGAGCTCGCCGCCCGGCTGCACGGCCGCGTGCAGCGGCCGGACACGCTCTACGCCTACCACCCGCCCTGCACGCTGCAGCACGGCCAGAAGCTGCGCGGCGGCGTGGAGCTGCATTTGAACCAGCTGGGCTTTCGCCTGCGCACCGCGCCCAACGAAGCGCACCTGTGCTGCGGCTCCGCGGGCACCTATTCGGTCCTCCACCCCGGGCTGGCCACCCCGCTGCGCGACCGCAAGCTGGGCGTGCTCGGCGAGGCGTTTGGCGAGCAGCCGCCCGACGTGATCCTGTCGGCCAACATCGGCTGCATCACCCACCTGCAAAGCGGCACGGCCACGCCAGTGCGGCACTGGATCGAGGTGCTGGACGAAGCGCTGGCATGATTGAGGGTTTTGTTGCTCCTGCATTGCCCATGACCGACTCCGTGTCCGCCCAAGAAACCACCCCGGCCGCGCCCGTGCCGGCTCCGGCCGAAAGTGCCCCTGCCGCCGCGCCCGCTGCCGCCGTGCCGGCAGACGCCGCTGCGCGCCCGCAGCCCGCAGCGGGCGCGCGCCGTGGTGGCCGCAACCGCCGCAAGCCGGGCGGGCGCCCCGCAGCGCCGGACGCCGCGGGCGGCAGCGCCGGTGCGCCCGCCGCGACGCCGCGCCCCGCAGCGCGCACGCACCCGGTGCTGGAGCAGCTGGCCGACCTGTACCCTCACCTGTTTGGCGCGGTGTTCCGCCCGCTCAAGCGCGGCATCTTCCAGGACCTGCTGGCTGCCCACCCCGAGCTGTTCGACCGCGAGGCGCTGAAGGTGGCCCTGGGCCTGCACACCCGGTCCACCCGCTACCTGCAGAGCGTGGCGGCCGGCGAAAAGCGGCACGACCTTGCGGGCCAGCCCGTGGAGGCCATGGCGCCCGAGCATGTGCACCACGCGCTGCTGGAGGTCTACCGCCGCAAGAAGGCGCGCGCCACCGAAGACCTGCTGCCCCGGCTGCGCCACCGCATGATCGCCGCGTTCGAGGCCTCGGGCCTCACGCGCGAGGCCTATGCCGAGCGGGTGCACAGCCGCGACGAGGCCGCCAACGCCCTTCTGGAAGACGCCTTTGCCGAGTGGGCCGCCCGCAACGCCAAGGACGAGGCCCTGCTGCGCGCCTTTGAAGCCAGCGGCCAGACGCTGGAGGCCTTCGCCGACATGTACGGCCTGGCGCCGCGCACGGTGGGCCAGCAGATCGAACGGGCGCGCCGCCTGGCGGCCGCGCGAGCGGTCCCGCAGCCGGACTGAACGGGCGCCAGGCTGCTGACATGCCGTTGTCAGCAGCCGGGCGGCACCATCCTTTTCTCGCACACGTTCGGCCGGCCCGCAGGCCGGCGTCCACCACCGTCCAGAGAGAGAGGAGCCGCCCTTGACCCCGTCCCCCGTCCTCGTCCAGATTCCCGCGTTCAGCGTGGCCGGCATTGCCGTGCGCACGCGCAACAGCGACGAGAGCAACCCTGCCATCGCCCGCCTGGGCGGCCTGTGGAACCGCTTTTTCAGCCAGAGCTGGGAGCGCCAGCTGCCCGCGCGCGGCGGCGACGGCCGCATCTTCGGCGTGTACAGCGCCTATGAGTCCGACGAACAGGGCGCGTTCGACGTCACCGCCGGCGTGGCCGTGGCCGAACCCTGCAGCACCCTGGAGGCGGAGCCGGACGCGCGCCGGGTCGACATCCAGCCCGGCGGCTACCTGGTGTTCCATGGCGAAGGCGACATGCCGCAGATGGTGGTCGACACCTGGCTGCGCGTGTGGCGCTACTTTGCCGAAAATCCCCAGCTGCGGCGCCGCTTTGCCACCGACTTCGAGGCCTACGAGGGCCCGGACCAGGTGGCCATCCATGTGGGTGTGGTGCTATGAATTCAATAGCTATCAGCGCTTGCTGAAAAAGCGCCAGCTGCCAAAAACACTGCAAGAACCGCATGCGCCGCGCCGACCGCCTGTTCCAGATCGTCCAGCTCATCCGTGGGCGGCGCCTGTCCACTGCCGCCTTTTTGGCCGAGCGGCTCGAAGTCTCGCAGCGCACCATCTACCGCGACGTGGCGGACCTCCAGCACCAGGGCGTGCCCATTGAGGGCGAAGCCGGTGTGGGCTACCGCCTGGGCGCGGGCTTCGAGCTGCCGCCGCTGATGTTCAGCCAGGGCGAGGCCAACTCCCTGGTGGCCGCCGCGCGGCTGGCGCAGGCCTGGCTCGACGCCGGGCTGGCGCGCGAAGTGGAAGGGGCGCTGGGCAAGATCCTGTCCGTGCTCCCGCCCGCGGCGCGCGTGGCGGCCGAGGCGCAGGCGCTGTACGCGCCATCGGTCGGGCTGGAGCCGCGCGTGCAGGCCACGCTGCAGTCCCTGCGCGAAGCCGTGCACAGCCGCCATGTCGTGCAGATCCGCTACGCCGACGTGCAGGGCCGCCCCAGCGAACGCCGCCTGCGCCCGCTGGGCTGCTTCTACTGGGGCAAGGTCTGGACGCTGTCGGCCTGGTGCGAGCTGCGCGGCGACTTCCGGGGCTTTCGCATCGACCGCATCGTGGACCTGGTGGTGCTGGACGAGCAGTTCCGGCAGGAGCCCGGCAAGACCCTGGCCGACATGCTGCGCAAGGTGGAGGCGGAGATGGGGTCGTGCCCGCCCGAGTGGGGGCCGGCCCAGACGCCGGGGCTCAATGCCTGAGCGCGTCCTGTGCGGGCGGCGCTCTCAGGGCTGCGCTAGCGCCGCCTCGATATCCCCCGCCAGCTTGGCGGGCGCATCCTGGGGCGCATAGCGGCGGAGCACGCGGCCGTCGCGGCCCACCAGGAACTTGGTGAAGTTCCACTTGATGGCCTTGCTGCCCAGCAGGCCGGGGGCCTCGGCGGTGAGCCACTGGTACAGGGGTGCGGCGGCGGCGCCGTTTACGTCGATCTTGGCCATCATCGGAAAGCTCACGCCGTAGTTCAGCTGGCAGAAGCTCGCGATCTCTTCGTTGCTGCCGGGGTCCTGGCTGCCGAACTGGTTGCACGGGAAACCCAGCACCACCAGGCCTTTGTCGGCATATTCCTGGTGCAGTTCTTCGAGCCCGCCGAACTGGGGCGTGAAGCCGCAGGCGCTGGCGGTGTTCACGATCAGCAGCACCTTGCCGCGGTACTGCGACAGGGACACGGTCTGGCCGTTCATCTGCTGGGCTTCAAAGTCGTAGACGCTGCCGGGCATGGTGCGGGCTCCTGGAGAGGCTGAGGCGCAGCATGGTAGCGCTGGCGGCGCCGGGGCGCACGGCGTGCCGCAGCCGCCGCAGGCGTCTCCGCCATCTCAGGAGGCGCTTGCCCGTCCCCGGAACTGCAGCGCCGCCAGCAGCGAGGCCAGCAGGATCAGCGCGCCGCCCACCACCGTGCGCGGGGTGAGCGTGGCCGCGCCCAGCAGGGCCGACGAGGCGCTGGCGAACACCACTTCCGACAGCATGACCAATGCCGTGGTGCCCGCCGCCAGGCGCGCCGCCCCGAACTGCAGGGCCCAGTTGCCCAGCAGCAGCAGCCCCGCCAGCAGCAGCCCCGTGACGGCCCAGGTGGCGTTGAAGGCCGGGAACGCCTCGACCACGCCCGCCTGCCCGCCGGCCAGGGCCACCGCCAGCGCCATGAGCATGCAGCCGCCGAACATGGCCACCATGCGCGCCGGCCCGGGCACGGCGTGCAGGCGGCGCAGCGTGACGTTGGTCACCGCGAACATGAAGCCGCCGAACAGGGCCAGGCCGTCGGCCAGCGAGAGGCTCTGCAGCAGCCGCGATGCGCCGGCGTCCTCCGGCCACAGCACCAGCACCACCCCGGCGAAGGCAAGGGCCAGCCGCAGCAGGGCCGGCGCGGTGGGGCGCTCGCCCAGCACCTTCCAGGCCAGCAGCACGGCCCAGGCGGGCATCAGGTAGAACAGCAGGATCACGCGCACCACGTCGCCAATGGTCACGGCCCAGTTGAACGCCACGTTGTTCAGTCCCGAGGCCAGCGCCAGCAGCCACAGCTGCGGGTGTGCGCGCACCTGCCGCACGATGCCCGGGCGCCAGGCCAGCAGCGCCAGCAGCACCAACGCATACATGAACGCTGTCGCCCACAGCGGATGCAGCCCCGCCTGGTGCATGCGCTGGAACGGCCACCATGCCAGGCCCCAGACAAAGGCGTTGAACAGCAGGGCGGCGAAGGGCAGGGGGGAGTGCATTTCAAGAAAAAAATGGGCTCTGGCGCTTGATGGATAAGCGCAGATAGCTATCAACTGTGTAGCAAAAATCCAGACGCGGCACTGTGGGCCAAGCGGTTGAAACTGGCACGCTCACCGGTCAGTGCACCCGTGGAACTGGCTTTGCCAGGCCACCGGGTGCGTCCCCCTCAGGGGGAAGGCGCCGAAGGCGACTCAGGGGGAGTCAATGGTGCGTATCGTGCCGCGCAATGTCCAGCAGGTGGTTCACTTCCTCGCGGTAGTTCACGCAGTTGCGCTGGTGCCAGCGGCGGATGACCCACATGATGCCGGCCACGACCAGCCCGAAGGTGACGATGGCGCCGAACACCGACAGGCCGAGCTTGAGCGACAGGCTGTAGAACGCGCCCAGGCCCAGGATGCAGGCCTGCTCGTTGAAGTTCTGCACGGCAATGGAGCGGCCCGCGCCCATCAGGTTGTGGCCCCGGTGCTGCAGCAGTGCGTTCATGGGCACCACCAGGTAGCCGCCCAGGCCGCCCAGCACGATCAGGAACGGAATCGCCAGCCAGATGTTGTGGATGAACACCATCAGGATCAGCAGCAGGCCCATGGCGATGCCCAGCGGGATCACGCGGGTCGCCAGATCGAGCCGCATGCGCATCGAGGCCACGACGGCGCCCACTGCCGTGCCGATAGCCACCACGCCCGTCAGGGCCGAGGCCTGCGTGGTGTCGTAAGCCAGTGCCGCTCCGGCCCAGGTCAGCACAATCAACTTGAGGTTAGCTGCAGCCCCCCAGAACAGCGTGGTCGTGGCCAGCGAGATCTGGCCGAGTTTGTCGCGCCACAGGCGAGCGTTGCAGGCCCAGAAGTCGGGCAACAGGCCGAGGGCGTTCGACAGCACGCCGTGCGACGGGTCGGTGCGCAGCGGGCGCATCTCCACGCCGGTGTGCGGGATGCGGGTGTTGAACCAGGCGGCCAGCGCGTACACGGCGATCAGCGCGGCAATGGCGGCCTCTGCCGGCGTGTCCACGCCGGTGTCGATCATGGGAAAGTCAAAGCCCAGCAGCATGCCCGACAGGTGCTGCCCCACCAGCTGCCCGCCAAACAGCACGCCCAGGATGATGGACGCAATGGTCAGCCCCTCGATCCAGCCGTTGGCCTTGACCAGCTGCGAGGCCGGCAGCAATTCGGTGAGGATGCCGTACTTGGCCGGCGAATAGGCCGCGGCGCCCAGGCCCACCACCGCGTACGCCATGAGCGGGTGCGAGCCGAACAGCATCATCAGGCAGCCCACCACCTTGATGGCATTGCTGATGAACATGACCTTGCCCTTGGGCAGCGCGTCGGCAAAGGCGCCCACGAACGGCGCCAGCACCACATAGAACAGCGCGAACATCGGCACCAGCGCGGCGCGCTGCCATTCGGGGGCGCCCCCGGTGCGCAGGAGTTCCACGGCGGCCACAAAAAGTGCGTTGTCGGCCAGCGAGCTGAAAAACTGCGCCGACATGATGGTGTAGAAACCGCGCTTCATCGAATGGCTGGTAGGAGCATCAGTTGGGCTGATGCCCTGTTAAATGTGGGGACCGTGGGCCGAGGACGGACGGTTATATCACGCGGATAAACGGCGGCAGTGCCAGAATCCTGCGCGTATTCCCCGGTAAATCCTTCGCATCTTTTCCACTGGCCCCCCCATGCCCCGTCCCATTCACGCCACCATCCACACTGCCGCACTGCACCACAACCTGGAGCGCGTGCGCCGCGCGGCGCCCGATGCCAAGGTCTGGGCCGTCGTCAAGGCCAACGCCTACGGCCACGGCATCGAGCGCGTGTACGAAGGCCTGCGCGGCGCGGACGGCTTCGCGCTGCTGGACCTGGCCGAGGCCGAGCGGGTGCGCCACCTGGGCTGGCGCGGCCCCATCCTGCTGCTCGAGGGCGTGTTCGAGCCGCGCGACCTGGAGCTGTGCTCGCGCCTGTCGCTGTGGCATGCGGTGCACTGCGACGAGCAGATCGACATGCTGGCCGCGCACAAGACCCAGGTGCCGCACCGCGTGTTCCTCAAGATGAATTCAGGCATGAACCGGCTGGGCTTCACGCCCCAGCGCTACCGCGCCGCCTGGGCGCGCCTGAACGCGCTGCCGCAGGTGGACGAGATCTCGTTCATGACCCACTTCAGCGACGCCGACGGCCCCCGCGGCATTGCCCACCAGATCGAGACGTTCAACGAAGTGACGCAGGACCTGCCCGGCGAGCGCAGCGTGGCCAACAGCGCCGCCACCCTGCGCCACCTGGGCGACGCCCGGCTGCGCTCGGACTGGGTGCGCGCCGGCATCGTGCTCTACGGCAGCGCGCCGGATTTCCCCGAGCACAACGCCGCCCACTGGCAGGTGCGGCCCACCATGACGCTGTCCACCAAGCTGCTGGCCGTGCAGCACCTGCAGGCGGGCGACACGGTGGGCTATGGCTCGCGCTTCACGGCCGACGGGCCGCTGCTCATCGGCGTGGCCGCCTGCGGCTATGCCGACGGCTACCCGCGCCACTGCGACACCGGCACGCCCGTGCTGGTGAACGGCGTGCGCACCCGCCTGGTGGGCCGCGTGAGCATGGACATGGTCACCGTGGACCTCACCCCGCTGCTGGATCGCGGCATGCAGCTGGGCACCGACTTCGGCTTTGGCAGCGAAGTGACGCTGTGGGGCAGCTCCAGCCACGGCGCGGTTCTGCCCATCGACGAGGTGGCGCAGGCCGCGGGCACCGTGGGGTACGAGCTCATGTGCGCCGTGGCCCAGCGTGTGCCGGTGGTAGTGGACGGCGCGGCCTGACGTCCTCCCTTCCTCTTTGCATGCCCCTGCGCTTCGCGCAGAAGTTCACGCCGCAGGGGGCGGGCTGCGCGCGGGGCGGCCGCAAACTGGTGTGAAATGGCGCCGTCTGTTTGCCACCGCGCGCAGCGCGATCCTTCCATGGCCCCACCCCGCAGCAACGCCTCTGGCTCCAAGAAAAAAGGCAGTTCCACCTGGCGCTCGGTGCGCATGCCGCACCACGGCGCGGTGGCGCGCACCCTGCAGCAGCGCTACAGCCTGCGCTGGCATGGGTTGCTGATCGGCAGCTTCACGCTGCTGCTGATGTGGGCCACCTCGCACCTGCAGATGGTGCTGGGTGTGGATTCGCTGGCGCTGCGGTACCTGATCACGCTGTCGGTGGGCTACGTCGGCTATCTGCTGGTGCTGCGCGCCTGGGCGGCACGGCTGGTACGTCGGGATGGGTCGTCGGGTGACGGCAGCAGTGTGGAGTTGCCCGATATTTCCTGGCCCAGCGGCAACGGCCCCTCGGGTGGCGGCCAGGTGGCCCTGCCGCGCACTGGCGGGGGCGACTTTGGCGGCGGTGGTGCATCTGGCGATTTTGGCGGTGGGTGGACACAAGGCCTGTCCAGCGGGGGCTCCGGCAGCGACTCTGACGTGCTGGGCGACATTGCCGGGGGCGCGGCCGATGCACTGGGCAGCGCCGACGAGGGCGCGGTGGTGGTCGTGCCCGTGGTGGCCATCTTTCTCATCGGCGCAGCGCTGATCCTGGGCGCGGGCTCGCTTGCCATGCTGTTCTTTGGCTGGGATGTGCTGCTCACGGTGGCGGTGGAGATCGCCTTCTCGGTGGCCACGGCCCGCGCCGCCGTGGGGGTGGAGCGCGAGGGCTGGCTCGGCGCCGCTGTGCGCCTGACCTGGAAGCCGCTGCTGGGCGCGCTGGTCTGCGCCGTGCTGCTGGGCGCCACCATCGACCACTTCCTGCCCCATGTGCATTCGCTGCCCGAGGCGTTGCGCGTCATCCAGGGGCACTGATTTGCTCTCTATTTGATAGCTGCCAGGGCATTTTGCACTGGCGCTTGGGGCAAAAATCCCTTCAAAAGCGCTTGAAACCCCCTGTGGGGCCCCTAACGAGAGGCCCTGCCCTTGCCGTGGCCGCAGTCCTCGCCAGTCTCCAGGGGCGGCAGCGCGTCCAGGTTGGTCCGCACCCGCGCCAGCAGGGCCAGCAGCTGCGCCTGGGTGTCGTCGTCGCAGCCCGCCAGCACCTGGGCTGACAGGGTCTGCCGCGCGGCCTGCAGGGCCTGGTACAGCGCCTCGCCCTCGGCGCTCAGCGTGAGGCACAGGCTGCGCCGGTCCTCGGCGTGCGGCTGGCGCTCCAGCCAGCCCTTGTCCTGCAACAGGCCCAGCATGCGCGCCACCTGGGCCTTGTCGGCGCCGCTGTGGCGCACCAGCTCTTTCTGCGTGGCGCCGGGGTGGCGGCCAATGAAGTTCAGCGCGCGCACTTCGTTGAAGGTCAGGTCCGGGTGCACGGAGGTCATCGCACGCACCATGCGCGCCCGGTAGGCGTGCATCAGGTCGTGCAGGGCTTCAAACACATCAGGGCGGGCGCGTGGGGGCATGGCGTGGCCATCGGTTGACAAAGTCAACTGAATGGTGGATGATTTGGTTGATTAAATCAACATTGTACGCCATGAACGCACCTCTGCCCCTGGCCGCCACGGCCCCCTCCCTCGCCATTGAGCGCATTCGCCACCCCTTGCAGGCCCGCCACCTTCAGGTGGTGCGCCGCACCCAGGTCAGCCCCGGCTTTGTGCGGCTGACCTTGGCCGGCCCCGAGCTCGCGGGGTTTGTGAGCGCCGGGTTTGACGACCACCTCAAGCTCATCCTTCCATCGCCCGGGCAGGACCGCCCCACCTTGCCCACGCTGCAGGACGGCCGCCCCGTGTTCGACGGCCCGCGCCCCACGCTGCGCGACTACACCCCCGCGCGCTTTGATGCCGCCGCAGGCGAGCTGGACATCGAGGTGGCCCTGCACGACGCCGGCCCCGCCACCGACTGGGCCGCCAGCGCATCCGTGGGCCAGTGGGTGGGCATTGCCGGGCCGCGCGGCAGCATGGTGGTGCCCACGGGCTTTGACTGGCACTGGCTGCTGGGCGACGAAACCGCGCTGCCCGCCATCGCCCGCCGCCTGGCCGAACTGCCCGCCAGCGCGGTGGCCACCGTGCGCATCCGGCTGAGCAACCCGGCCGACCAGCGGGTGTTGGCGAGTGCGGCGCAGGTGGATCTGCAATGGATGAGCGCGCTGCCTGCCGCCGTCGAAGCCCTGGCGCTGCCGCCCGGCGCGGGCTTTGTCTGGGCCGCTGGCGAACACAGCGACATGGCCGCCGTGCGCCGCGCCGTGCTGGCCAAGCCGGGCGTGGACCCGAAACGCATGCGCATCTCCGCCTACTGGAAGCGCGGGGCGGCGGCCCACCACGAGGACCTGGTCAGCGCAGCAGGGTAAGCGCCGCCGCCCGCTGTACCGCCTGGGTGACGTGCTGCAGCGCCTGCACATTCAAGCGCCAGCACTGCCAGTACAGCGGCACATCCACCGGCTTGTTTGCAATCAGCTCGACCAGGGCACCGGTTGTCAGGTCGTCCTCCACCAGCGGGTCGGGCGTCATGCCCCAGCCCAGGCTGGCGCGCGTGGCTTTGACGAAGGCGTGCGCCTCGGGCAGCCAGTGCACGGGTGGCGCCAGCTTGCGGCGCGTGATGCGGCCCACAAAACGTGCCTGCAGCGCATCCTTGCGGTTGAACACCAGCATGGGCGCCTGCGCCAGCGTGGTCGCGTTCACCCCTTGGGCAAAGTGGCGCTCCATGAACGCAGGACTGGCGAGCGCGCGGTAGCGCAAGGTGCCCAGCGGCAGCACCTGGCAGCCCTGCACGGGCTGGGGGTCGGCCGTCACGGCAGCCATCACGCGGCCCTCGCGCAGCAGGTTGGCCGAGTGGTCCTGGTCTTCCACATGGATGTCGAAGGTGATGGCCTGCCCCTCGGCCGCCTGCGCCATGGCGTGGGGGAACCAGGTGGCCAGCGAATCGGCATTCACCCCGATCGCCAGCCGCGTGGCGCTGCGCTGCCCGCCGCCGATGGCGGCCAGCGCGTCGGCCTCGCTCAGCGCCACCTCGCGCGCATGGCGGTACAGCGCCTGGCCGGCCTCGGTGGGCGTGCAGGGCGTGGCGCGGCGCACCAGCACCTGGCCCACGCGCTCCTCCAGCAGCTTGATGCGCTGGGAGACCGCCGATCGCGTGACATGCAGCACGGCCGCCGCGCGCTCGAAGCTGCCCTCGTCGATCACCGTGGCAAAGGCCTTGAGCTGGGCGGAGTCGAGTTGCATGGAGGGTTAGCGATTCTGACGGATCGTTAAAAAGTATAGCTGGCGTCAACGATGGCCCCTGGCGAGAATCGGCGCCCATGGTCTCCACTGCCTTCGTTCACGGCTTCACCTCCACCGCCATGCTCATCATGGCCATCGGCGCGCAAAACGCCTTCGTGCTGCGCCAGGGCCTGCGGCGCGAGCATGTGCTGCCCGTGGTGCTGGTGTGCGCGCTGTCGGACGCGGTGCTGCTGCAGGTGGGCGTGTGGGGCATGGGCGGCGTGCTGCTGGCCCGGCCTGAATGGGCGCAGGCCATGCGCTGGGCGGGGGCGCTGTTTCTGCTGGCCTATGCCGCGCAGACCGCCGCGCGCGCCTTGCGCCCCGGCCAGCTGGTGGTGGCTGCGGGCGGCCCCGGCGCCAGCCTGCGCGCCACGCTGGCCACCGTGGGGGCGCTCACCTGGCTCAACCCGCACGTCTACCTGGACACCGTGGTGCTCCTGGGCACCATGGCCACCCCGTACCCGCCGTGGGGGCGTGCGCTGTTCGCCGCGGGCGGCTCCGTGGCGAGCGCGCTGTGGTTCCTGGGGCTGGGGCTGGGGGCGCGCTGGCTGGCGCCGCTGTTTGCCGCGCCGCGGGCCTGGCGCGTGCTGGACGCGGTGACGGCCGCCACCATGCTGGTGCTGGCGGGCGCGATGGCTCTAAGTTAACAACAAAAAATTCGTTCCGCCGGGCGGCGGTTTGGGCGATAGTGGCGCCATTCAGAACTTGGCCTGCCGGCCGCCCGTTGCTCCCATGCGTATCCAACCCCTCCTGCTCGCGGCCGCCGTGGCGGCTGCACTGCCCCTGGCCGCCCAGTCCGCCACCTTCCGCTGGTCCCGCTCGGTGGACATTTCCACGTGGGACATCCACACCCAGAACGTGGGCGTGAACAACACCATGCACGGCGCGGTGTACGACACGCTGGTCGAGTACAACAGCAAGACCTTCAAGCCCGAACCATCGCTGGCCACCGAGTGGAAGTTCATCAAGCCCACGCAGCTGCGCCTGACCTTGCGCCGCGGCGTGAAGTTCAGCGACGGCAGCGAGTTCACGGCCGACGACGCCAAGTTCTCGCTGGAGCGCGCCAAGGCCAAGACCTCCAACTTTGCCGTCTACACCCAGGGCATCGACCGTGTGGAGAAGGTGGACGCCTACACCCTCGACATCCACTCCGACCTGCCCAACCCCGTGCTGGTGAACCAGCTCACCGAGCTGCGCATCATGAGCAAGGCTTGGGCCGAAAAGAACAAGTCGGTGGAGCCCAAGGACATCAAGAACAAGGACGAGACGTACGCCCACCGCAACGCGCTGGGCACGGGCCCGTTCCAGCTCAAGCAGTGGTCCCCCGACCAGCGCGTGGTGCTGGTGCCCAACCCGCACTGGTGGGGCAAGGGCAAGTACCCCACCAACCTGACCGAGATCGTTTACACCCCCATCAAGGCCGATGCCACGCGCACGGCGGCGCTGCTGTCGGGCGAGATCGATTTCGTGATCGACCCCAGCCTGCAGGACCTGGCGCGCATCAAGCAGACGCCCAGCCTGCAGGTGCTGGAAGGGCCCGAGTACCGCACCATCTTCCTCGGCCTGGACCAGTTCCGCGACGAGCTGCCCGGCTCGGACGTGAAGGGCAAGAACCCGCTGAAGGACCTGCGCGTGCGCAAGGCGCTGTACCAGGCCATCGACATCCAGTCCATCCAGCGCGTGGTGCTGCGTGGCCTGGCCCAGCCCACGGGCACGCTGATCGCCAACCAGGTCAACGGCTGGACCAAGAAGGCCGATGTGCGCTGGCCCTACGACCCCAAGGCCGCGCAGAAGCTGCTGGCCGATGCGGGCTACCCCAACGGGTTCGAGGTGGACTTTGCCTGCAGCGCGGGCCGCTACATCAACGACGAGCAGCTGTGCCAGGCCATCACCTCGCACTGGGCCAAGGTGGGCGTGAAGGCCAAGCTGCGCTCGCTGCCGTTTGCCACCTACTTCCCGATGATCCAGCGCAACGAGGCCAGCATCTACCTGCTGGGCTGGGGCGTGCCGACGTTCGATGCGTTCTACAGCCTGCAGTCGCTGGTGCGCTCGCCCGGTGCGGGGGGCGATGGCAACTTCAACCTGGGCCGCTTCTCCGACCCGCAGATGGACGCGCTGATCGAGCGCGTGAAGAAGGAAACGGATGCCCCCACGCGCAATGCCTTGATCGAGCAGGCGCTGATCAAGGAGCATGAGCTGGTGTCGCACATCCCGCTGTACAACCAGGTGATTCCGTGGGCGGGGACGAAGAAGGTGGAGATCATCCACCGGGCGGACAACCGCATCGACTGGCGCTATTTGAAGGTGAATTGACTGTGGCGGGCGGCGCTTCAGCGACCGTCTGGCCCGGGTGTTTCATCCACTCCATCCGTTCGGGCTGAGCTTGTCGAAGCCCCGCGCGGCGCTTCGACAAGCTCAGCGTGAACGGGTGGTGAGTCGGCAAGGGCTGCCCACCGACCCAAGAAGAAAAGCCCCGCACAGCCGCTGCGGGGCTTTTGATTTGCGGGTAGCGCTGGCGGGCTTCAGGCCAGTGCGCGCTGCACGGCAGGGCGCTGCAGCATGCGCTGCGTGTGCGCGAACACTTTCGGGAACTGGGCAATGTCCACGCCGTCGCTTTTCAGCCAGGTGCCGATGGTGAACAGGTAGCCGTCGGCCACCGTGTACTGCGCGCCCATCACCCAGGGGCCCTGGTCCGCTGGCGGCAGGTAGTGGGTTTCGATGAGGTGGAAGCACTCCGTCATGTTCTGCGGCACCTTGCGCTGCATCGCCGCCTGGGCCTCGGGCTCGTCGGCCCAGCGGCTGGCACGGGGGCGGTGGGCATGGGCGATGTGCGCGGTGGACGCGAGGTAGCTGTGGAATTCCTGCAGGCGCGCAAAGCCGTGGGCGTCGGCGGGCGCTAGGCGCGCTTCGGGAAAGCTCTGCGCCACGTAGGCCAGCAGCGCGGGCGTTTCGGTCAGGGTGCCGTGCGGCGTGGCCAGCGCGGGCACGCGGCCCTTGGGGTTCACCGCCAGGTACTCGGGCGTGCGCTGCTGGCCGGCGGCGAAGTCCACGCGGACCAGTTCGTAGGAGGCGCCGGCTTCTTCCAGCGCGATGCGCACGGCCTGCGCGCAGGTGCCGGGGGTGTAGTAGAGCGTGAGGGCGGGCGTGGGCGTGGTCATGAGAGTTTGCTATGTAATTAATAGCTGTTAGCGCTTTCTGGATAAGCGCTGCAGGCCATTTTGCTTGAAATTTTCAGTACAGGCCCCGGGTGCGCGCCATCAGCCGCGTGAGGCCCAGCAGCGCGTCGGTGTGGGGCGTAGGCGTGCCGGTGATCTGGCCCAGCTCGCGCACGGCGCCCACGAGGGCGTCGATCTCCATCGGCTTGTTCGCCTCCACGTCCTGCAGCATCGAGGTCTTGAACGCGCCCAGCTTGCGGGTGACGGCGTGGCGGTCTTCGGGCTGCTGGTCGATGGGCAGGCCCAGTTTTTCGCCGATGGCCTTGGCTTCAAGCATCACCGCGCTCACGAAGCCGCGCACCAGGTCGTCGTCCAGGATGCGGTCGGTGGTGGCGCCGGTGAGGGCGCTGATGGGGTTCATGGTGAGGTTGCCCCACAGCTTGAACCAGATGTCCTTCTGGATGCAGTCGCTCACCTCCACGTCGATGCCGCCGCGCTGCAGCGTGTCCGCCAGCGACTGCAGGCGGGCGCTGTGGCTGCCGTCCGGCTCGCCCACGATGAGCCGGTTGCCGAAGTGCTGCCGCACAAAGCCCGGCGCCTCCAGCGAGCAGCTGGTGTGCACCACGCTGCCCACCACCTGGCCGGCGGGGATGGCGCGGGCGATGACGCCGCCCGCGTCCACGGATTCCAGCGCATGCCCCTCGGCCGCGCCGCCAAAGCCGTCCAGGAACCACCACGGCACGCCGTTCATGGCCGTGAGCACGGTGGTGTGCGGGCCGACCAGCGGCGCCAGGGCGCGGGCCACCTCGGGCAGCCCCGGCGCCTTGACGGCCAGCACCACCAGGTCTTGCACGCCCAGCGCGGCGGGGTCGGCTGCGGCGGCCACCGCCACCTGGGCCACCGAGCCATCCGGGCGCCGCAGGCGCAGGCCGTCGGCCTGCAGGGCCGCCAGCGTGGCGCCGCGCGCCACCAGGCTCAGCGCGCAGCCGGCCTGCGCCAGGGCCATGCCCATCCAGCCGCCGATGGCGCCTGCGCCGTAGATACATGCTTTCATGGAGATCGTTCCTTGGTGGACTTGCGTGTGTGTTGGGGGGGGCGGGGGCCTCGGAGGCCGGGGCTCAGTACCCGGCGGGGCGCGCGGGAGCGGCGGCGTCCGCCGCGGTGCGGTAGCGCGCCAGCAGGTCCTGCGCAGCGCCGGCCAGCAGCTGGGTGTCCACGCCCACGGCCACGAACAGCGCGCCCGCCGCCAGCCACTGGCGCGCCTGCGATTCGGTGGTGGCCAGGATGCCCGGCGCCTTGCCCGCGCGCAGGATGCGTGCAATGCCGTCATGAATGGCCGCCTGCACGTCGGGGTGCCCCGGGTTGCCCGGGTGCCCCATCGAGGCCGAGAGGTCGGCCGGCCCGATGAACACGCCGTCCACGCCGGGCGTGGCCGCAATCGCGTCCAGATGGGCCAGGGCTTCCACGGTCTCGGCCTGCACCAGCAGGCAGATCTGGGCGTTGGCCTCGTGCACGTATTCGGAGTAGGCCTGCCAGCGCGACGAGCGGGCCAGGGCGCTGCCCATGCCGCGCACGCCCTCGGGCGGGTAGCGTGTGGCGCGCACCAGCTGCTGCGCCTGGGCGGGGGTGTCCACCATGGGCACCAGCAGGGTCTGCACGCCCAGGTCCAGCACCTGCTTGATCAGCGCCGTGTCGCCCACAGGGACCCGCACGATGGGCTGGGGCGCGCGGGCGTGCGGCGGCAGGGCGCTGGCCGCGCTGGCAATGGCCTGCAGCTGGTGCAGCATCGAGCGCAGGTCGTTGGGCGCATGTTCGCCATCGACCAGCAGCCAGTCGTAGCCCGTGCCGGCCAGGATCTCGGCGCTGTAGGCGTCGGCCAGGCCCAGCCACAGGCCGATCTGCGCCGGGCCCTGGGCCAGGGCCTGCTTGAAGCGGTTGGTAGGGGTTTGCAAGGGAAAACGTCTCCGGGATGTCGTGCCAGGCCCGCCATCGTACGTGCAGTTGCCGGCGGCCGCTGGCGCGGCCGCTATAGTCGGCTGCCCTGACCGCGCACTGCTGGACCGAGACCCGCCATGGCCAAAGAGAAAACCACGTTCACCTGCACCGAATGCGGAGGCACCAGCCCCCGCTGGCTGGGCAAATGCCCGTCCTGCGGCGCCTGGAACACCCTGGTGGAGACCGTGGCCGAAAGCGCGGGCAAGAACCGCATGAGCACCCCGCAGTTTGCGGGCCTGGCGCAGGCGCAGCCCGTGATGCCGCTGTCCGCCATCGAGGCCAGCGACGTGGCGCGCACGCCCAGCGGCATTGGCGAGCTGGACCGCGTGCTGGGCGGCGGCATCGTCGAAGGCGGCGTGGTGCTCATCGGCGGCGACCCCGGCATCGGCAAGTCCACGCTGCTGCTGCAGGCGCTGGATGCGCTGCAGCGCGCCGGGCTGCCCACGCTGTACGTCACGGGCGAGGAAAGCGGCGCCCAGGTGGCGCTGCGATCGCGCCGGCTGGGGCTGGACCACAGCCAGGTCAGCGTGCTGGCCGAGATCCAGCTGGAGAAGATCCTGGCCACCGTGGAGGCCACGCAGCCCGCGGTGGCGGTGATCGACTCCATCCAGACCGTGTATTCCGACCAGCTCACCTCCGCCCCCGGCTCGGTGGCGCAGGTGCGCGAGTGCGCGGCCCACCTCACGCGCGCGGCCAAGGCCACGGGCGTGTCCATGGTGCTGGTGGGCCACGTGACCAAGGAGGGCGCGCTGGCCGGCCCGCGCGTGCTGGAGCACATGGTGGACACGGTGCTGTATTTCGAGGGCGACACGCACAGCCAGTTCCGCCTGGTGCGCGCTATCAAGAACCGCTTTGGCGCCGTCAACGAGATCGGCGTGTTCGCCATGACCGAGAAGGGCCTCAAGGGCGTGAGCAACCCGAGCGCCATCTTTCTGAGCCAGCACAGCGAGCCCGTGCCCGGCAGCTGCGTGATGGTGACGCTGGAAGGCACGCGGCCCATGCTGGTGGAGATCCAGGCGCTGGTGGACAGTGCCGGCCCCAGCCCCCGGCGCCTGTCGGTGGGCCTGGACCGCGACCGCCTGGCCATGCTGCTGGCGGTGCTGCACCGCCATGCGGGCGTGGCCTGCATGGACCAGGACGTGTTCGTGAATGCGGTCGGCGGCGTGCGCATCAGCGAGCCCGCGGCCGACCTGGCCGTGATGCTGGCCATCACCTCCAGCCTGCGCGGCAAGCCCTTGCCCCGGGGCTTCATCGCGTTTGGCGAAGTGGGCCTGGCCGGCGAGGTGCGCCCCGCGCCCCGCGGCCAGGAGCGGCTGAAGGAGGCCGCCAAGCTGGGCTTCACCGTGGCCGTGGTGCCCAAGGCCAACGCGCCCAAGAAGCCCATTGAAGGCCTCACCCTCCACGCCGTGGAGCGGGTGGAAGAGGCGATGGCCGTGGTGCGGGAGATGGGCTGAGAACGTCGACACGTTCTGAGGACCGCCCCAGTCCCGCGCAGGGCGTCAGAAAGATTCCCAGTCGTCGTCGGAGCCTTTGGCGGCCTTCGGTGTGGGGGCCGGTGCGGTGGCGGCCGGGGCCTGCAGCTTGCGTGCGGCGGCGGCCGCCGGGGCTGCACTCCCCACCCGGGCCGGTGGTGCGGCGGGCGCCCGCGCGGGCGCGGCCGGTGCCGGACGGGGCGCGACGGCTGCTGCGGGGCTGGCCGGCGTGTGCCCCACGTTGAATACCGACACCACCTCCGCCAGGCGCTGGGCCTGGTCGCGCAGCGAGGCGGCGGCGGCGGCCGATTCTTCCACCAGCGCGGCGTTCTGCTGGGTCATCTGGTCCAGGTTGCCCATGGCCTGGTTCACCTGGCCGATGCCCTCGCGCTGCTCGGTGGAGGAGGCGGTGATTTCGCCGATCAGGTCCGACACGCGGCGCACGCTGGCGACGATCTCTTCCATGGAGCGGCCGGCTTGCGCCACCTGGCCCGAGCCGGTTTCTACCGTCTCCACGGAGGCATTGATCAGGTGCTTGATTTCCTTGGCCGCCTCGGCGCTGCGTCCGGCCAGGCTGCGTACCTCGCCGGCCACCACGGCAAAGCCGCGGCCCTGCTCGCCGGCGCGGGCGGCTTCCACGGCGGCGTTCAGCGCCAGGATGTTGGTCTGGAAGGCAATGCCGTCGATCACGCCGATGATGTCGGCGATCTTGCGCGAGCTGTCGGTGATGTGCTGCATGCTCTGCACCACTTGCGACACCACGTCGCCGCCGTGGGTGGCGGCCTGCGCGGCCGTGGTGGCCAGCTGGTTGGCCTGGCGCGCCGTGTCGGCGGACTGGGTGACCGTGGCTGTCAGCTCTTCCATGCTGGCGGCGGTCTGCTGCAGGTTGGCGGCGGTCTGCTCGGTACGGGCCGACAGGTCGTGGTTGCCCGTGGCAATCTCCACCGAGGCCGTGGACATGGACTCCACGCCGCTGCGCACCTCGGCCACCAGGGCGCGCAGGCGCCCCGCCATCTGCGATACGGAGCGCAGCAGGTGGCCGAACTCGTCCTGGCGCTCCTCGCGCACCGACACCGTGAGGTCGCCACCGGCGATGGCGTCCGACAGCTGCACCGCGCGGTGCAGCGGCCGCGTGATGGAGCGCACCAGCACGAAGGACAGGACCAGGCCCAGCGCGAACACGATGCCCTGGACCGCCCAGGCCAGCGCCGTCGCCCGGGTGCGCGCGGCCTGCGCCTCCACGCGGGCGGCGTCGCGCTGGCTCTGCTGCAGCTGCACGAAGGCTTCCAGGCTGTCCACATAGCTGCCGATGGCTGGCAGGTACTTCGTTTCGATGAACGCCTTGAACGCTGGGCCGTCGCTCGTCTGCTTGGCCTCGCGCGCCTGCTTGTTGAGGGCCAGCACCTGCGTGCGCTCGCTGGCCACGCGTTCCAGGGCCTTCTTGTCGGCCGGCGTCGTGGCCAGCTCGATCACCTTGGCCTGGAGCGCCGAGATGCCGGTGATGCCCTGCTTGACGCGGCCGTCAAACAAGGCGGTCAGTTCCGCGTCGGGGGTCGAGTTGCTGGCCAGCACGCGCTCGCCCGTGGTCTCGATGGCCCCCTTCCACTGCAGGGCCAGGGTGATGCGCTGGTCGAACGAATCCATCGATGCCAGGGTGCTGTCCATCACCTGCGCGGCCTGGTGCTGGGCCCACACCGACACCAGCAGCATGGCTCCCAGCAGCCCCACGATAGAACCCCACAGCTTGGGCGCCAGCCGCACGTTGTCCAGTTTCATTCACGATTCTCCAGAAGGTCGAGGCAGCATTCTTGGATGCTTCGGCGCCTGCCGTAAACCCTTCCCGCGCCCCAGCGAGAATGTGTCCCAATGTTTTTTCATTAATGTAGTACTTACACAACGAAACAGTTTCTGCGGGGCGGTTGCTTGCATGGGCATGAGCCCATGCGGCGCTCCCGGAGCATCCCCTCCATCCCGATGGCACTCCAATGCGATCCCCGAAAAGATCTTGAACAGGTTCTAAGACAATACCGGCATGAATTTGCGCAACCTCCTCGTGCCGCTGGGCGCCATCGGCTTGATCGTCTTCGGTTTTTTCGCTTACGGCTGGGCCGGCGTGGCGGCGGTGGCTGGCGGCCTGGTGATGTGGGCCCTGCTGCACTTCACCCGGCTCATGAAGGTGATGGACAAGGCCGCCAAGCGGCCCATCGGCTACGTGGGCAGCGCCGTCATGCTGAATGCGCGGCTGAGCCCGGGCGTGAACCTGATGCACGTGGTGGCGATGACCCAGTCGCTGGGCGAGCAGCTTTCGGCCCAGGACGCGCAGCCGGAGGTCTACCGCTGGACGGACGGCACGCAATCCCATGTCACCTGTGAATTTCACCAGGGCAAGCTGGTGAAGTGGGCGCTGGTGCGGCCCGAGCCCGACGAAGCCACCCCGCCCCAGGGCGCGTGAGGCCCCGCGCCGGACCTGCGCGTTTGCTGCACTGCACCTGACGCCGCCGCCCGGCAGCCCGCTGCGGCCCCGTAAAATCCCGGTTTTGCGATCACAGCAACCAAAGGATTCCCATGAGCCCCGTAGTACCCTCGATGGCCGACCGTGACGGCAAGATCTGGATGGACGGCCAGATGGTCGATTGGCGCGACGCCAAGATCCACGTGCTGACCCACACCCTGCACTACGGCTGCGGCGCCTTCGAAGGCGTGCGCGCCTACAACACGGCCCAGGGCACGGCCATCTTCCGCCTGGAAGAGCACACCGACCGCCTCTTCAACAGCGCCAAGATCCTGCGCATGAAGATCCCGTTCACCAAGGAAGAAGTGAACGAGGCGCAGAAGGCCGTGGTGCGCGAGAACAAGCTGGAGTCGTGCTACCTGCGGCCCCTGACCTGGATCGGCTCGCAAAAGCTGGGCGTGTCCCCCAAGGGCAACCAGATCCACCTGATGGTGGCCGCCTGGGCCTGGGGCGCCTACCTGGGCGAAGAGGGCATGAAGCGCGGCATCCGCGTGAAGACCAGCAGCTACACGCGCCACCACGTCAACATCACCATGACGCAGGCCAAGGCGGTGAGCAACTACACCAACTCCATCCTGGCCAACATGGAAGCCACGGACGAGGGCTACGATGAAGCCCTGCTGCTGGACAGCTCGGGCTTCGTGTCCGAGGGCGCGGGCGAAAACATCTTCGTCGTCAAGAACGGCGTGATCTACACGCCCGACCTGTCGGCCGGCGCGCTCAACGGCATCACCCGCAACACGGTGTTCCACATCGCCAAGGACCTGGGCCTGGAGATCGTGCAAAAGCGCATCACGCGCGACGAGGTGTACATCGCCGACGAGGCCTTTTTCACCGGCACGGCCGCCGAAGTGACGCCCATCCGCGAGCTGGACCGCATCGAGATCGGCGCAGGCAGCCGCGGCCCCATCACCGAGAAGATCCAGAACGCCTTCTTCGACATCGTGAACGGCCGCAATCCGAAGTACGCCCACTGGCTGACCAAGGTGTGACCCACCCCCTGAGCCGCTGCGCGGCTTCCCCCTTTGCTCGGCTGCGCCGGGAAGGGGGACGACGGCGGTGGCCGGGCGAAGCCCGTTCCACGGCGCCTTCTGGCCGTGGGGCGCTGCCAGTTTCCAACATTGCCTGCGCGGGATGCGCCAAGGAGAAAGATACCGATGTCACAAGCTACCGTTGAACTGCTGGCCAAGGACCTGAACGCCCAGGGCGGCGTCTTCTGCCCCAGCCCCAAGGCCGACATGAAGCTGTGGAACAGCCACCCCAAGGTGTACCTGGACGTGGCCCGCACCGGCGAGGCCAAGTGCCCTTATTGCGGCACCGTCTATCGGCTCAAGGCCGGCGAACACGTCCACGCCGGTCATTGACCGACTGACGGATTGATTGGTTGATGCCGGTTGTGACTGGCGGCGCAGTGGCGCCGCCCACGTTGACCGTTGCGGTGCTGACCCATAACGAGGCGCACCGCATTGAAGCCTGCCTGAAGAGCGCCGCCTTTGCTGACCAGTTGCTGGTGGTGGACAGCGGCAGCACGGACGACACCGTGGCCCTGGCCCGCGCCCTGGGGGCCGAGGTGCACAGCCACCCGGACTGGCAGGGCTTTGCCGTGCAGCGCAACCGGCTGCTGGCCCATGCGCGCGGCGACTACATCTTCTTCCTGGACGCTGACGAAGTGATGACACCGGCGTTTGCGCAGGAGCTGCAGGCCATCGTGCGCTCGGGAGAGCGGGCAGTCTGGAAGATCCGCTGGCGCATGGTGGCATTCGGGCACGAGCTCACGTATTTCCGCTCGCAGTCGCAGATCGAGCGGCTGTTCGTGCGCAGCATGGTCCGCGAGTACACGGGCGTGGTGCACGAGCAGGCCCAGCTGCACCCGCAGCCCGGTGGCGAGCCCGTGGCGCGCCGGCTGATCCGGGCGCGGCTGCTGCACTATTCGCGCACCACCGTCCGCGGCAGCCTGGAAAAGCTCACGCAATACGTGATGCTGGGCGCCGCCAAGCGTGCCGAAAAAGGCCAGCGCGGCGGCGTGCTGCGCGGGCTGGCCTCGGGCACCTCGATGTTCGTGCGGCTGTACATCTTCCGCCTGGGTTTCCTGTGCGGCGGCGCCGGCTTCCTGTACTGTCTGTTTGTGGCGCTGGAGGGCTTCTTCCGCTATGCGGCGCTGCACTACGACCAGGACAGCCTCACCGGCCGGGTGATCCGCGGATGAAGGCCTACCGCTGGTTCGGGCGCTGCGCCAGCGCCGGTGCTTTCATGGTGCCGGGCCTGGCGCTGTGGCTGCCCTCGGGCTATTCGTATGGCGCGGCGCTGCTGCTGCTGGCCGCGCTGGCCAGCGCGCCGGTGTGGTGGCGGCGGCCCGCGCCGCGGGCGGCGTGGTGGCTCATGGCGGCGTTCTCGTGCATGGGCGCGCTGTGGCTGCTGGACGTGGGGGCCACCTGGGGCTGGGGCAGTATGGACCGCCCGGCCAAGTACCTGCTGGCGCTGCCCTGCATCTTCTACCTGATGACCTTCGAGCCCCGCGCCTCCTGGCTGTGGATGGGGGTTGCGGTGGGCGCTGTGGGCAGCGGGCTGGTGGCGCTGTACCAGACCTTCGTCCTGGCCCTGCCGCGCGCCAACGGGTTCACCAATGCCATCCAGTACGGCAACCTGAGCATGCTGCTGGCCGTGATGAGCGGGTTGCTGCTGGTGGTCCAGTGGACCCGCTGGGTGCTATGGCAACGGCTGCTGCTGGCGGCGGCCATCGTGCTGGGCGCGGTGGGCTCGGTGCTTTCGCAGTCGCGTGGCGGCTGGCTGGCGCTGGTGCTGCTGGTGCCCGTCTGCGCCTGGCTGCTGGTGCGCACCACCGGGCAGCGGCGGGTGTACTGGAGCCTGTGCGTGCTGGCGGTGGCGGCAGCCGCCCTGTCGCAGGTGCCCTTTGTGGAACAGCGGGTGGACGAAGCGCGGCTCGAGGTACAGACCTACCAGGAGCGCGGCGACAGCCGCACTTCGGTGGGCCAGCGGCTGGCCCACTGGCACCTGGCCTGGCAGATGGGCTGGGACCGGCCGCTCACCGGCTGGGGCCGTGCGGGGTACGAGGCCGAGAAGGCGCGCCGGGTGGCGGCGGGGCTCGCCAACCCGGTGGTGCTTGAATTCGGCCACGCCCACAACGAGGCGCTGGACCTGTTCGCCAAGCGCGGGCTCCCCGGCGTGCTGCTGCTACTGGTGTTCTACGGCATTCCGCTGGTGATGTTCTGGCCCACGGCCGAGCGCATCCGCGACGGCGCGGGCAAGATGGACCGCGAGTCGCTGTCGCTGTGCCTCATGGGCGTGCTGCTGCCGCTGTCGTACATCGGCTTCGGCCTGACGCAGGTGTTCCTGGCCCACAACAGTGGCAACATGTTCTACCTGTTCATGTGCCCGCTGCTGCTGGCGGCGCTGCACGAGCGGCGGGCGCGCATCGGCTGCGGGAGGTAGATGGAACACCCCCCTGAGGCGCTTCGCGCCTTCCCCCCGCTCTCGCATGGCTGCGCCATGCGGGCAGGGGGACGCAGCCCTCGCTGCGGGGCGGCCCTTGCTCGGCTGCCTTGGTCTGGGCTGCGCCGGTATCCGTCGTTGCGGGCTATGCCCGGCGCCATGGGCTACTGAATCGAGAGGCATTCCTCATGCACATCCTGCTGGTCAACAACTCCCCTATCCCGGTCTACGGCTATGGTGGCACCGAGCGCGTCATCTGGGACCTGGGCAAGACGCTGGTGCAGCTGGGCCACCGCGTGAGCTACCTGGTGCCCGAGGGCTCCACCTGCGACTTCGGGCAGGTGCTGCCCATCCGGCCGGACGATCCCTGGGACGGGCAGATCCCGGCCGATGTGGACATCACCCACTTCCAGTTCAACCCGCGCACCGAGCTGGCCCGGCCGTACCTGGTGACGGAGCATGGCAATGCGCGCAAGCCCAAGCCGCTGCCGCGCAACACGGTGTTCCTCTCGCGCGACCACGCGGCGCGCTATGGCTCCACCGAGTTCGTCTACAACGGCCTGGACTGGAGCAGCTACGGCCCGGTGGACTTCCAGTCGCCGCGCTCGCATTACCACTTCCTGGGCAAGGCGGCCTGGGGCGTGAAGAACGTGCGCGGCGCCATCAAGGTGGCCAAGATGGCGGGCGTGGAGCTGGACGTGCTGGGCGGCGACCGCATCAACTTCAAGCGCGGCTTCCGCTGGACCTTGTCGCGCAAGATTCATTTCCACGGCATGGTGGGCGGCACGCAGAAGACGGGGCTGCTCAACGCCTCGCGCGGGCTGATCTTTCCGGTGCGCTGGCACGAGCCTTTTGGCCTGGCCGTCATCGAAAGCCTGTACTTCGGCTGCCCGGTGTTTGCCACGCCCTACGGCGCGCTGCCCGAGCTGGTGCCCCTGCACTGCGGCGTGCTGTCGGCCGAAGCCAGCGTGCTGGCCGAGGCGGTGCGCGGCAACCGCTTTGACGCCCGCGCCTGCCACCAGCATGTGGTGGAGCACTTTGGCGCCGAGCGCATGGCGCGCAACTACCTGCGCATGTACGAGCGCGTGCTGGCGGGCGAGCAGATCAATGCCCAGCCGCCGGTGATCCAGGGGCCGGCGCGGGAGCTGCCCTGGAGGCAGTGACGGCTCCCCCTGAGGCGCTGCGCGCCTCGGTGCGCTCGCCAGAGGCGACCGCTCTTCATGGCCGTCCAAACCTGCGCAGGCAGGCTTGGAGCCGCGGCATTCAGCCCCTCTCCTGCGGGAGGGGGACGCCACCGGTGGCCTGGCAAAGCCAGTTCCACGGTGGCCCTGGTGGTGGCCGCGCCGGTGTTGGAGGCCGCGCGCTGGTCGGGCGTGAATTCCGGGAGCGCCTCCGCGTTCATTCGATTTCCGGTTCCCTGGATTTCCGCCCACCCGTTCGGGCTGAGCTTGTCGAAGCCAGGGCGCTTTCCCTGCACCCAGGTGGCCTGGGAGCTAGAAATTTTGAATGAAAAAGGCCTGTAGCGCTTATCCATAAAGCGCTAAAAGCTACTAAATCAATAGCATTACCTTGTTTCCAGCAGCGCCGACTGCCTTGCCAGCGCCGCCCGCCATTCCGCTTCCAGCGCGGCCACCAGGTCCGCCGCCGGCATGGGGCGCACGGCTGCCACGCCCTGGCCGGCCCACAGGGAGAGGTGGTCTGCGCGCCCGGCTTCGGCGGATGCGCGGCGCAGCGCGCCGGTGAGGGCGTTCTGCACCGGGTAGGCGGGCACGGTGGCTTCATCGGCCTGCAGGCGGTCCATCATGGTGTTGACGATGCCGCGCGCCGGGCGGCCGGAGAAGACGCGGGTGGTGCGCGTGTCCGTGGCGGTGGCCGTGGCCAGCGCGTCGCGGTAGGCGCGGCCGATGCCCGATTCGTCGGCGGCCAGGAAGGCCGTGCCCATCTGCACCGCCTCGGCGCCCAGCGCCTGCGCGGCGGCAATGCCGCGCCCGTCCATGATGCCGCCCGCCGCGATCACCGGCAGGCCCCGCGGGGCGAGCGCGTCCACGCACTGCGCCACCAGCGGCAGCGTGCCCACCATGGCGGCGGCGAAGTCGGCCAGCGAAGGCGCGCCGGCCCCGGGCTGCGAGGCCAGGAAGGTGCCCCGGTGGCCGCCGGCCTCCATGCCGGAGGCAACCACAGCGTCCGCGCCCACGTCGGCCCAGGCCACGGCCTCCGCCACCGTCGTGGCCGTGCCGATCACGGTGCAGCCGGCCTGGTGCAGGCGCTCCACCTGCGCGGCGTCGAGGATGCCAAAGGTGAAGCTGGCCACGGCGGGGCGGGCCTCGATCAGCGCCTCGAACTGCGCGCTGAAATCCTCGCACCAGCGCGCGGGCACGGCGGCCTGCAGGCCGAACTCCGCGTACAGCGGGGCCAGGCGCGCCATGGCGGCCTGCACCGTGGCGGCGTCGGGCGCCGGCGTGTCCTGCACGAACAGGTTCAGGCCGAAGGGCCGGTCGGTGCGCCGGCGCACCTCGGCGGCCGCCTCGGCCATGGCGGCGGGAGAGCGCATGCCGCAGCCCAGCATGCCCAGGCCGCCCGCAGCCGACACGGCGGCCGCCAGCGCGGGCGTGTCGGAGCCGGTCATGGGGCCCTGGATGATGGGCAGGCGAAGGCCGAGGGTGGTGCGAAGGCTGCGTTGGGGCATGGGGGCGTTCCGATCAAGGCAAGGGCAAGAACAAGAAGAGCAAGGAGGGCGGTCAGCCGGCCAGGAGGACTTGCCGCAACGCGTCCAGCGCGGCCGAGCGGTAGCCCTGGCGCCAAATGAGCAGGGTGTCGAGGCGGGCCAGCGGCTGCTGGGCCAGCAGGGCGGCATGGGGCGAGAGCTGCAGCACGGAGCGCGGCACGATGCCCACGCTGCCGCCCCCCGCCACGCTGGCCAGGATGGCGTGGTAGGAGCCCAGCTCCAGGCACTGCATGGGCTGCGGGCGCGGCGCAAACCAGTCCTGCGCAACGCGCCGGTAGGTGCAGCCGGGCTCGAAGACGGCGAGCGTGCCCGGCTGCACGTCCTCTGGGCCGGCCGCAGGCGGGTGGCCGGGCGGCAGCACCAGCAGCAGCTCTTCGGTGAACACAGGCTGGGTCTCCAGCGCCGGATCGGCGGGCTGGCCCGGCGGCCAGGCCACCAGCACCGCGTCGAGCGCATGGGCGCGCAGCCGCTCCAGCAACTCGCGCGTGGGCCCGGTCGTAAGCTCCAGCGCCACCTCCGGCCACTGCCGGTGCAGCTGCGCCAGCGGGGCGGGCAGGCGGCTGGCGGCGGTGCTTTCCATCGAGCCCAGGCGCAGCCGCCCCGTGGGCTGGCCGGGCCGCACCGCCTGGCGCGCCTCCTCGGCCAGGGCCAGCAGCCGGTCGGCGTAGCCCCGCAGCACCTCGCCCTCGGGCGTCAGCGCCATGCGCTTGCCTTCGCGCAGGAACAGCGCCGTGCCCAGGTCGGCCTCCAGCTGGCGCACCCGCGTCGTCACGTTGGACTGCACACGCTGCAGGCGCTCGGCCGCGCGCGTCACGCTGCCTTCCGCCGCCACGGTGCGAAAGATGTCCAGCGTGGCCAGATCGAGCGGGGGAGGGGAATTATCCATCTTGAAAAAGTATGAACTTCAAAAATTCAATCTCTTGCTAAGATCATAAGCCCAGCGCATCTGCGCGGCAACTTGGCCTTGACCGTGACCCAGGTTTCTTCTGCATCGTCCCCCGCACCCGCAGCGCCGGTGCCCCCAGGCGCCCGCACCGGCGTTTCGCCCCTTTCCGTGGCGTGGGCCGGCATGGCCGCGCTGGCGGCGGCCATGGGCATCGGGCGCTTTGCCTTCACCCCCCTGCTGCCCATGATGCTGCACGACGGCGTGGTGGACATCGCCACCGGCAGCTGGCTGGCCACGGCCAACTACGCCGGCTACCTGGCCGGGGCGCTGCTCTACATGGCGCTGCCCTGGCTGGGCCGGCGTCTGGGCGCGGCCCCCGGCAATGCGGCCCTGGTGCGCGGTGGCCTGGTCGCCACGGCGCTGCTCACCGCCGCGCTGGCCCTGCCCTGGCCCGGGCTGTGGCCGCTGATGCGCTTGCTGGCCGGCGTGGCCAGCGCCCTGGTGTTCCTGGGCACGGCCAACTGGTGCATGGGGCGGCTGGGCCACCTGGGGCAGCCGGCGTTGGGCGGCTTGATCTTCTGCGGGCCGGGCCTGGGCATCGTCGCTACTGGCCTGCCCACCAGCGCCATGGTGGCCGCAGGCTGGAGCGCCGCAGCCGGCTGGGCGGCGTTTGCCGCGCTGGCCGCCCTGCTGTGCGCGCTGGTGTGGCCGGTGGTGCGCGGGGCCGAGGCGCCGTCGCTAGCGCCCCTGGGCGCCCGCCCGGCCGCCGCTGCCAGGGTGCCGGGCGGGCCCGCCGCGCCGCATCCGGCCGGAGAACGTGCCCTGCTGGCCCTGGCCTACGGCTTGGCAGGCCTGGGCTACATCGTCACCGCCACCTTCCTGCCCGTGATCGCCCGGGCCGCGCTGCCGGCCGGCTCGGTGTGGCCCGACCTGTTCTGGCCCGTGTTCGGCGCGGGCGTGGCCGTGGGCGCGCTGCTGTCCACCCGCATCGCACCCACGCGCGACCGCCGCAAGCTGCTGGCGGGCGCCTACCTGCTGCAGGCCGCGGCCATCGCCTTGCCGCTGCTGTGGCCCGGGCGCGCCGGCTTTGCGCTGGGCAGCCTGCTGCTGGGCCTGCCGTTCACCGCCATCACATTCTTCGCCCTGCAGGAGGCCCGCCACCAGTGGCCGCAGGCGGGCGCGGGCTTCACGGGCCTTCTCACCGCGCTGTACGGCATCGGCCAGATCGTGGGGCCGCCGATGGCGGCGGCGATGCTGGCGCGGGCGCCTTCGCAGGGGCAGGGGTTTGGGTGGGCGTTGGGGGTGGCGGGAGGGGCGTTGGTGCTGGGGGCGGGGGTGTATGTTTTCATGGCGTGGCGGTGGCGTCTTCCCAGACGGACGGGTTGAGCTGGTTGGAGCCAGGGGCAGGTACGTTCGTTCGCTGTTCTGAGCGGCATGCTTGTGCCGAGGGCGGGAGCCGGGATGCGCGCCCGGCGGCGCGGTGACTTTCTCTTGTTTCGCCAAGAGAAAGTCACCAAAGAGAAGGCGACCCCCAGGCTGCGTCCCTTCGCTTCGCTACAGGGCAAACCTGCGGCGTGTCGGTCGCGGGGTGCGCCGTGGAACTCGCTTTGCTGCTGCGCAGCGCCGCTCGGACAACCACGGCGAGTCAGTTCACGAGGCATGCGCGCTCCGACGCGCATGCTCACCCCGCAACCGCCCCGCCGCAGGCTCAGCCAGCAGGGGTGGGACAGCCGAACAGCCACACGGGCCATCGCTGCGCTCGGCCCCGCTTTCGCGGGCGCAAGCGCCATGCGCTGCGCGTTCGGGCCGAGCGCAGCGATGGCCCGGATGGGCTCCCCGGGTTCCCTTCAGGATGCGCCGAGGAGCGCAGTGGGCGGGGTGGCCTGTGTGCCGAAGGACACACAGGCTTCGTGAACTGACTCGCTGCGGTTGTCCGAGCGGCGCGCGCAGCGCAAAGCGAGTTCCGCAGCGCACCCCGCCCGCGAGCACCGCAGGTTGCCCGTAGCGAAGCGAAGGGACGCAGCCTGTAGGGTCGCCCTTTCTTTGGTTCCTTTCTTTCGGCGACGCGAAAGAAAGGGACTCGCCCGCCGGGGCGACATCCCGGCCTCCGCCCTCATCGAAGGCATGTTGCACAGATCAGAGAACGAGCCTGCGTGCCCTGGTTTCGACGGGCTCAGCCGAACGGACTGTCAGCCCCGCGCCCTCACTGCGACAACGGCAGCCGCAACACAAAGCACGCCCCACCCGCCCCATCCGGCCGGTCCTCGCAATGCACCGTCCCGTTGTGCCGCCCCGCAATCGAGCGCACCAGCGCCAGGCCCAGCCCCACGCCACCCGCGCGCTCGCTGGCACCCGGCAGGCGGTAGAAGGGCTCGAAGATGCGTTCGCGCTGGCTGGCGGGAACGCCCGGGCCGCGGTCGCACACGCGCACCTCGGCGTGGCCCTGGCGGCGCTCGACGGACAGCGTGATCTCGCCGGTGCTGTAGCGCCGGGCGTTTTCCAGCAGGTTGCGGATGGCGCGGCGCAGCAGCTTGGAGACGCCGCGCACATCCACCGAATCCGAACTCACGTCCAGGTCGGCGTCCACGCGTGCGCATTCCTCGGCGGCCAGGCCGATCAGGTCTACCAGCTCCACCGTGCCCACGTCGGCCTCGCGGGCGTCCAGGCGGCTGGCCAGCAGGATTTCGTCCACCAGCTGGTCCAGCTCGGCGATGTTGCGCAGGATCTCTTCGCGGAAGGCGGGCGAGGGCTGCTGCCCGCCCATCAGCTCCAGCCCCATGCGGATGCGGGTCAGCGGCGAGCGCAGCTCGTGCGAGGCGTTGGCCAGCAAGGACTTGTGCGACTTCACCAGTGCCTCGACCCGCGCCGCGGCCGCGTTGAACTGGCGCGCCAGGTCGGCCACCTCGTCATGGCCTTCGTCGGGCACGCGCACGGAGAGGTCGCCCTCGCCAAAGCGCTGCACGCTGCGCTGCAGGGCTTCGAGCCGCAGGGTGAGCCGGCGGATGATGGGGTACACGCCCACGGCCACGGCCAGGCCCACGATGCCCAGCAGCCACAGAAAGCCGAAGGGCGGACGTGTCCAGAACGCGGCGACGGCGCCCGGGTTGGGGCCTCCGGGGCCGCCGGGGCGTCCCGCGGCGCGTTCGCCCCGGGGCTGGCGCGGCGCCAGTTGCAGCACGAAGGTCTGCCCGGCGGAGGTCTCGATGTGGAACTCGGTGCCCTCGCCCGGTTCGCTCGGCTGGCGTGTGCCCAGGCCGTGCATCACCACGTTGCCGGCGGGATCGCGCAGCACCATTTCGCGCGAAGGGGGCACGAAGGGCTGGGCGTTCTGCGCCTTCTGCTCTTCGGCGATGCGCCAGGCCCAGCCCACCGTGAGGGTCAGCACCGCGATGCCGCCCACCACGGCCAGCCAGATGCGCAGGTACAGGCGGCGGGAAAAGGGGGTGGAGAGGGACATGCGGCGGCGGAAAAGGGACGAAGGAAGAAGCGGACGGCGCGGCAGCACGCCTGCGGGCGCGGGGCTCAGTCTTGCTGCTTGGCGAAGACGTAGCCCACGCCGCGCACGGTCAGGATGCGGCGCGGGTTCTTGGGGTCGGACTCGATGGCGGCGCGGATGCGGCCCATGTGCACGTCGATGCTGCGGTCGAAGGCTTCCAGCTCGCGGCCGCGCACGGCTTCCATGATCTGGTCGCGTGTGAGCACCCGGCCCGCGCGCTCGGCCAGCGCCACCAGCAGGTCGAACTGGTAGGAGGTGAGGTCGGCCGGCTGGCCGCCCACCGTCACGGTGCGCGCGTCGCGGTCGATCTCCAGCGAGCCAAAACGCAGCGACTGCGTGGCCGCGGCCGCGGTGGCGCCGTCGGTGCGCCGGCGCAGGATGGCGCGGATGCGCGCCAGCAGCTCGCGGGGCTCGAACGGCTTGGGCAGATAGTCGTCGGCACCCAGCTCCAGGCCGATGATGCGGTCCATGGGATCGCCCTTGGCCGTGAGCATCAGCACCGGCACCTGGGCCGCGCTGCCCTGCAGCGAACGGATGCGGCGGCACACTTCCAGCCCGTCCATGTCGGGCAGCATGAGGTCCAGGATCACCAGGTCGGGCAGCGGTGCGCCGGCCTCGCCCTGCAGCTGGGCCAGGCCGCTCTTGCCGTCCGCGCAATGGGTGACCTGCAGGCCCGACTGGCCCAGGTACTCGCCCACCATCTGCGCGAGGCGGGCATCGTCTTCGATCATCAGCAGTTGGGAGCTCATGGAGGGCAGTGTAGTGCGGGGAACCTGGCTCCCATGCTCCCGGCCAGGCGTCTCGCCGTGTTGTCGCCCCCGTAAAGTTCCGGTAAACCGGCGGCCGTGGTGGCGGCAGCTGTCGTGGATGATTGCTATGTTTTATATAGCTGCTTGCACTTGCCCATCAAGCCCTAGGGGATGTTTGGATGCGTGATGCCAGCCACACGAGCACCAGCACCGGCAGCCCCAGCAGCGCGGTGGACAGGAAGAAATGCGCGTAGCCGAAGGCGTTGACGTAGTCGCCCGAGAAGCCCGCGACGAACTTGGGCAGCAGCAGCATCATGGAGCTGAACAGCGCGTACTGCGTGGCCGAGTAGCTCACGTTGGTCAGGCTCGACAGGTAGGCGATGAACGCCGCCGACGCGATGCCCCCGGCCAGGTTGTCGGCCGACACCACGGCGATCAGTGCGGTCACGTCGTGCCCGTGGCCCGCGAGCCAGGCAAACAGCAGATTGCTGGCCGCGCTCAGGATGGCGCCCAGCATCAGGATGCGCATCACGCCAAAGCGCATGGACAGCGAGCCGCCCACGAACGCCCCGCCCAGCGTCATGATGACGCCGTAGACCTTGGTGACGGCGGCCACCTCGTCCTTGGTGAAGCCCATGTCCACATAGAACGGGTTGGCCATGATGCCCATCACCACGTCGCTGATGCGGTAGACGGCGATCAGCGCCAGGATCAGCGCCGCATGCCAGCCGTAGCGCCGCAGAAAGTCCGCAAACGGCTCCACCATCGCGCCACGGATCCACTCCGCGGCGTTCTTGGCGGGGGGCAGCAGCACGGGCGCGGGCTCGCGCGAGAACAGCACGGTGACGATGCCCACGGCCATCGACGCGGCCATGGCCAGGTAGGCGGTTTGCCAGGCGCCGTTCTGGTAAGCGGCCGCGCCCTGCGCCGCCAGCGCGCCCGCGGCGGGCGCCACTTCCGAGCGCGCCGCGATCCACAGCACGCCGGCACCGGCCCAGATCATGGCCAGGCGGTAGCCCGTCTGGTACGACGCCGCCAGCGCCGCCTGGTGGTTGGCGTCGGCCGATTCGATGCGGAAGGCGTCCAGCGCGATGTCCTGCGTGGCCGAGCCGAACGCCACGGCCAGCGCGCACCACACGATAGGCCCCAGCGTGAGCCGCGGGTCGGCCAGGGCCATGCCCACCAGCCCGGCCACCACCACCAGCTGCGCCAGCAGCAGCCAGCTGCGCCGCCGCCCCAGCAGGGGCGTGAGCCCGGGGATGGGCATGCGGTCCACCAGCGGCGCCCACACCCACTTGAAGCCATAGGCCAGGCCCACCCAGCTGAGGTAGCCGATGGTGCTGCGGTCGATGCCCGCCTCGCGCAGCCGGAAGCTCAGCGTGCCCAGCACCAGCAGCAGCGGCAGCCCCGCGGCAAAGCCCAGGGTGAGCATGCGCAGGCTGGCCGGTTCCAGGTATACGCGCAGGGTCTGCAGCCAGGAGGTGGGCGCGGCGGGGCTGGCGGGCGCGTCGGCGCGGGGGGAGGTGTTGGCGGAGGTGTCTGGCATGGGCGCCCGGAGGTTGTGTCTATCATCGCTGACCCCCTCTTGCAGCAGGCCTGCCGGCCTCCATGTGGGGCGAGAGTCCTGGTGCCGGGTGGGCTGCGGAAGGGCGCATGCCTGCCCGCGTCAGCGGCGCCTATTATTCCCTCTGGTGATTGGTCGTCCCGTATGTGCTTTCTGTGCCCCACGCCCCCCGTGGCTCCCTCGTCGCCCTGGTCCGCGCGCCGGGCGTTTCTGCTGGCGGCCGGCGCCACCGCGGCGGCGCCCGTGCTGGCGCAGGTGGAGGTCGGGTCGTCGTCCAGCCTGCGCAAGCTGGTGCCGGCCGAAACGCTGGAGAGTTCCGCCGCGCAGCAGTACCGCCAGATGCTGGAGCAGGCCCGCGCCAAGCGCGCGCTGGCGCCCGAGGGGCACCCGCAGCTGCAGCGGCTGCACGCCATCGCCAAGCGCCTGATCCCGTTCGCCGCCGCGTGGAACGACCGCGCCCGGCAGTGGCGCTGGGAGGTCAACCTGATCGGCAGCACGCAGATCAACGCGTTCTGCATGCCGGGCGGCAAGATCGCGTTCTACACCGGCATCCTCGACCAGCTCAAGCTCACCGACGACGAGACCGCGATGGTCATGGGCCACGAGATGGCCCACGCCCTGCGCGAGCACGCCCGCGAGCGCATCGCCAAGACCCAGGGCACCAACCTGGCCCTGCGCCTGGGCTCGCAGCTGCTGGGGCTGGGCGACCTGGGCCAGGCCGCCGCCAGCCTGGGCGGGCAGCTGCTCACGCTGCAGTTCAGCCGCTCGGACGAGAGCGAGGCCGACCTGGTGGGCCTGGAGCTGGCCGCCCGCGCGGGCTACCAGCCCCAAGCCGCCGTGAGCCTGTGGCAGAAGATGGGCAACGCCAGCGGCAGCAAGCAGGGCGGGCTGGCCTTTCTGTCCACCCACCCCTCGGGGCCCGCGCGCATCAAGGAGCTGGAGATGAACGTGCCCAAGGTGCAGGGGCTGTACGAGGCCGCGCGCAAGCCGGGCTGAAGCGGCGGGGCGGCGTCAGCCCACGCTCACGCAGTTGCGCCCGGCGCGCTTGCTGGCATACAGCGCCCGGTCGGCCCGGGCCGTGGCCGCCTTCAGGTCCTGCGCATCGCGCACGGGCGTCACGCCAAACGACAGCGTCACGCGCAGGGCGGGCGGCTCCCGTCCGCTGCCCTCCAGCGGCACGCTGCTGTCCTGCACCGCCCGGCGCACGCGCTCGGCCACCTGCTGCGCGGTGTCGGCATCCGTCTGGGGCAGCAGGGCCAGAAACTCCTCGCCGCCCCAGCGCGCGAGCAGGTCCCCTTCGCGCAGGTGGGCGCCCAGGGTGCGCGCCACGGCCTGCAGCACCTTGTCGCCCACCGCGTGGCCGTGCGTGTCGTTCACCTGCTTGAAGTGGTCCACATCGCACAGCCACAGGGCGGCCGGCGCGCCCAGCTCTGCGCAGCGGGCCAGGGCGGCGCTGGCCTGTTCCTGGAAGTGGCTGCGGTTGTACAGGCCCGTGAGCCCGTCCAGCGTCGCCAGCTTCAGCAGCCGCCGCTCCGCAATCAGGATGGTGCGTCGGTAGAACGCCGCCAGCGCCGCGGAGAGGGCAAAGGCGATGCAGATGTGGATCCAGTTGACCAGCTGCATGCCGCGGCCGGGCAGCGGGTCCAGCGGCCCGGTGGAGTCGCACAGCAGCCGCAGGCCGATGTAGTAGGCCAGCAGCGCCAGCACGATGGGGGCGGCATACCGCCCGGCATTGGCAATCACGATGGCCGGGATGAACAGCAGCAGGTAGTAGTGAAAGCCGCTGTCCCAGCCGATGAGCAGCGATCCCAGGGCCGAGTGGCCGATGACCTCCGTCCAGATCAGCACCAGCGCCAGGGCGTTGCGCCGCCGCTGGATCAGCGCATACGCCCCCAGATACAGCGCGATGCTGGCCAGGTTCACCAGCGCCAGCGGCCACGAGCCCAGCCACAGAAACAGGGCGATGTACCCCAGGTCAATGCAGGCCGCTGTCAGCGCCACCCGCTGCACCATCGCCCAGTACGCCTTGCCCGCCAGGCTGGAGCCGCGCTGGGGCGGGGGCGGAGGCGACGGCAGCACGGACGGCGGGTAGGACATGGTGCAGGCCCCGTTCCTGCGGAGCGCGGTCCGCAGGAACGGGGTGACAGGGAGTGGCTACAAAGTGATACATCGTAACCAGTCTGGCCCGCCCGCGGGGACCGGACCCGCCCGGGGTAACCCGCCCCGCGCCCTGCCCCGGCGCGCCCGGGCTACAGCACGCCCATCAGGGGCCACAGCGTGGCCGACAGCAGCAGGATGAGGCCCAGCCCCGCCAGGGTGAGGAGCAGCCCCACCTTGGCGAACTGGCTGGTGCCAAAGGCCCCGGTGCCGTAGCACAGCATGTTCTGCGGCGCATTGGTGGGCAGGATGAAGCCGAACGAGACGACGAAGCTCTGGACCATGACGATGCCGAAAGCCGTCTCCTTGGACACGGGCAGCGACTGCGCAAACGCGATGAAGATGGGAATGAGCGTGCTGGCCAGCCCCGTGGCCGAGGCAAAGCCCAGGTGCAGCACGATGCTGAAGAGCGACAGCGCCCCGATCACCGCCACCACCGGCAGGGCCGACAGGCCCATCTGCCCCAGCGTCTGCTGCGCCAGCCAGGCCGCGGCGCCGGTCTTGGACAGCAGGGTGCCCAGCGAGATGGACGCGGCGAACAGCACCACGGTGCCCCAGGGCACGAGCTTCTCGGCCTGCGACCAGTGCATGACGCCGATCTTGGGCATGAGCAGCAGGGCAATGCCCAGCTGCGTGGTGGTGGTGGTGTCCAGCGGGTGCAGCAGGCCTTCGGTGGACCACATCACCAGCAGCAGCAGGGCCACGGCGATCAGGCGCTTCTCGGGGGCGGTGACGGGGCCCAGGGCCTGCAGCTGTTCGCGCAGCTTTTCCGTGGCGTTCTCGCTGGACTCCACCGACGGCTTCAGGATCCACAGCGACACGAAGAACAGCACCACGCTCATGCCCAGGGTAAAGGGCAGAGCCGTCAGGAACCACTGGCTCCAGGTCACGGTGTGGCCGAACGTGGCCTGCATGAAGTTCAGGCTGATCAGGTTCTGCGCCGCACCGGTCTTGATGGCCATGTTGAAGATGGAACAGGCCTGCGCGGTGACGATCATCAGCGCCGCGCCCAGGCTGCTGCCCACCGGCAGGCCCAGGGCGGCCGTGATGCCCACCATGATCGGGATCACCGCGCCCACGCGGGCCGTGGCCGAGGGAATGAACAGCGCCAGCACGAAGCCCACCAGCATCGCGCCCACCGTGAGCCGCGCGGGCGAGATGCCCACCCGGCTCATCACGAGCAGGGCCACGCGCCTGTCCAGCCCGGTGTGCTTGAGCGCCACGGCCAGGAACAGCGCGGCCGCCACCAGCAGCACGGCGGTGGACGAAAAGCCGCCCAGCATGGTGGTCAGCGCGTCGGCCGATCCCATGGGCTTGGCGCCCGGCGTGAGCGGCTTGCCCGTGAGCCCGAGCACCGCCATGCCGATCAGCAGCACCGCGCTGTTGGCCGGCGACACGCACTCGCTGATCCACAGCGTGATGACCAGCGCCAGCAGCGCCAGGGCCACCTGCCCCGCGGGTGTGAGGCCGGCCGGCGTGGGCAGCAGCAACACCAGGCCGTACAGCGCCACTGCCAGCAGCAGGAGCGCGAACTTGCGGTTGGAGCTGGGCTCGGGTTGCGAGGTGATCTGCGGCCCTGGGGGGACCCCCGGCGCCGGTGGGGGAGCAAGCGTGGAATTACGGCCGGATGGCAGCGGTGCGTGAACGGATGGCATGGGCAAGCCCTCTCTTTCTTGTCGTTGGTCGCGGCGGGCGGCATCGCCGACGGGGCGCCGCCCTGTGTGCCAGCATGCGCCCGCTGCGCGGCGGCGCATTGATGCGAATCAAGATTTGCCCGTAGGCCGGATTTGCAGGAAAAAAGCGGCCTGGGCGCTTTGCGGGTAAGCGCAAGCAGCTATTTTTTTGATAGCTTTGCGCCGCAGCCCGGCGCCCAGGCGCGGCCCCGCTGGCGGCGGGGCGGGGGCTCAGGAGTTGCCCACGTAGGGGTTGGTCCGGCGCTCGCGCCCGAAGGTGCTTTCCGGCCCGTGGCCGGGAATGAACACCGTCTGGTCGCCCATGGGCCACAGCCGCTGCGTGATGCTGTCGATGAGCTGCTGGTGGTTGCCCTGCGGGAAGTCCGTGCGGCCAATGCTGCCGGCAAACAGCACGTCGCCCACAAAGGCCCGGTCGATCTGCGGGGCGTGGAACACCACATGGCCTGGGGTGTGGCCGGGGCAGTGCCGCACGTTCAGGGTTTCGTGGCCGATCTGCACCGTGTCGCCATCGTGCAGCCAGCGCGTGGGCGTGAAATGCTGTGCGGGCGGAAAGCCGAACATGGCGCTTTGCTGCGGCAGCCCGTCGATCCAGAACTGGTCGCCCGGGTGCGGCCCCACGATGGGCAGGGACAGGCGCGCGGCCAGCTCGCCCGTGCCGCCCGCATGGTCGATGTGGGCGTGCGTGAGCCAGATCTGCGAGAGCGTCAGGTCCAGCCGCCGCACCTCGGCCAGCAGCACGTCCAGGTCGCCGCCGGGATCGATCACGGCCGCTTGCCGGGTGGCGTCACACCACACGAGGGAGCAGTTCTGCTGGAAGGGCGTGACGGGGATGGTGAGGTAGTGGAGCATGGGATGGGTCGCGAGGGTCTGTGGGCGCGGCACAAAGGGCTCAGCATAGTGCCAACACCGGGCGCCGAGGACCGGGCGCTGCCTACAGGTTCGTGGCGGCCACCACTTCCGTCATGTCGGTCAGCCCCTGCAGCATCTTTTCGATGCCGTCCTGGCGCAGGGTGAGCATGCCGGCGGCCAGCGCCGAGTGGCGGATGTCCGAGGCGGGGGCGCGGTGGCGGATGTGCTGGCGGATGGTGTCGTCGCTCATCATCAGCTCGTGGATGCCCAGGCGCCCGTGGTAGCCGTGGCCGTCGCACTGGCTGCAGCCCACGGCGCGCCACAGGCGCAACTCGCCCTCGGGCGTGCCGTACTGCTGGCGCCAGCGTGCTACCTGGGCCTGGCGGGCCTCGGGGTGGTTGCCGGTGCCGCTTTCCAGGTACTGCGATGCCAGGGCCGTGAGCGCGTCGGGGCTGGCCACCTGGGCCTGGCGGCACGCGGGGCACAGGCGGCGTACGAGCCGCTGCGCCAGGATGGCCAGCAGGGAGTCGGAGAAGTTGAACGGGTCCAGCCCGATTTCGAGCAGCCGCGCGATGCTCTCGGGCGCTGAGTTGGTGTGCAGCGTGGACAGCACCAGGTGCCCTGTGAGCGAGGCTTCAATGGCGATGCGCGCGGTTTCCTCGTCGCGCATCTCGCCGATCATGATCACGTCCGGATCGGCGCGCAGAAAGGTGCGCATGGCGGCGGCAAAGGTCCAGCCGATGCGCGGGTTCACCTGCACCTGGCGCAGGCCCTCCTGGGTGATCTCGATGGGGTCCTCGGCCGTCCAGATCTTGCGGCCGGCGGTGTTGATGTCGCGCACCACCGAGTGCAGCGTGGTCGTCTTGCCGCAGCCCGTGGGGCCGCACACCAGCACCAGGCCGTAGCTCTTGCGCACCACGGCCCGCAGCGCCTGCAGGTTGGGGGGGCTCAGGCCGATCTTCTCCAGGGGCAGCGGCTTGGCGCCTGCCAGCAGGCGCAGCACCACGTCCTCCAGGCCGCGCGAGGTGGGCACGGTGACCACGCGCAGTTCCACGGGCGGGCCGCCGAAGCGGGCGAAGTCGATCTTGCCGTCCTGGGGCTTGCGGTGCTCCGAGATGTCCATGCCCGCCATGATCTTGATGCGCGCCACCATGGCGAAGCGGTAGCGGGCCGGCAGCTCCAGGTAGGGCGTGAGGTCGCCGTCGATGCGCAGGCGCACGCGCACGTTGTGGGGCGCGGGTTCGGTCTCGATGTGGATGTCGGAGGCGCGGTGGTGGATGGCCTCGTCGATTACCGAGTTGATGAGCCGCACCAGGGTGTTGTCCGACTCGCTGATCACGTCGGCCTGTTCGGCGTCGCCTTCCGCCGCGGTGGCGCTGCCCAGGTTGGCGGCCAGCTCGCGGGCCGTGGCGCGGGCGGCGGCCGGGGCCTCGCTGCGGCCGCCGGACTGGGGCCGGTAGGCGCGGTGGATGGCGGGCATCAGCGTGCCGGGCGCGGCCTGCAGCGGGATCACCCGGCGCTGGGTCAGGAAGCGCAGCTCGTCCAGCAGCACGCGGTCCGAAGGGTCGGCCATCAGCACCACCAGCGCGTCTTCGCGCGCCATCAGCGGCAGCACGGACTCCCGCTCGGCCACCGCCAGGGGCACCAGGGCCAGGGCTGTGGGCTCGGGGGCAATGTCGCCGGGGTGCACGGTGTATTCCCCCAGCCAGGTGGCGATCACCTGGCGCAGCTGCTCCTGGGTCAGCATGCCGCTGTCCACCAGGATCTGGCCGATCTGCCGGTGCAGGCCGTGGTTGCGCTCCTGCTGCTGCGCGGTCAGGCCCTGCTCCAGGGCCGACGCCGACAGCAGGCCCGCCTGGACCAGCGCCTCGCCCAGGTGGCGCGCCTTCCCGACGGTGGGATGGGGGGTGGAGAGCTGCTGCCACAACGACTCCGCGTTGGGGGGGCGAAAGCTGTGGGTGGGCGGGGGAGAGGAAAAGGCGGCAGCGTCGGACATGGAAGGCGGCGGGGCGGCGTTACAAGTTCAGGTCGTACTCCACGGTGATGGGTGCGTGGTCGGAAAACTTCTCGCCCTTGTAAATGGATTCGGTGCGTGCCAGCGCCGCGAGCGCAGGGGTGGCCAGGTGGTAGTCCAGCCGCCATCCCACGTTGTTGGCGTAGGCCTGCCCGCGGTTGCTCCACCAGGTGTAGGCGGTGTCGGTGGCGGCAGGTTGTAACTGACGGTAAACGTCTATGATGCCGCCTCCTTCATCAGTTGTGTGCAACAACTTTGTCATCCAGGCCCGTTCTTCGGGTAAAAAACCACTGTTTTTCTGGTTGCTGCGCCAGTTCTTGAGGTCGATGTTCTGGTGCGCGATGTTGATGTCGCCGCACAGGATGAACTCCCGCTCGCGCTTGGTCTTCATCAGGTGGGGGTGGAATTCGGCCAGAAAGCGGAACTTGGCCTGCTGGCGCTCTTCGCCGGAGGAGCCGCTGGGGAAGTACGCGCTGATGATCGACAGCTTGCGGGCGGGCGTGTCAAAGCGCAGCTCCACGTAGCGGCCTTCCAGGTCGAACTCGGGCGAGCCATAGCCCACGAGGACGTCCGAAGGCTCGTGGCGGGTGTAGATGCCCACGCCCGAGTAGCCCTTCTTCTGGGCAAAGTGGAAGTGCCCCTGCAGGCCGGCCATGCGCTCGAACCGGTTGGCCATGTCCGGTGCCTGGGCCTTGATCTCCTGCACGCAAATACAATCCGGCCGCGTGGCTGCCATCCAGCTTTCCACGCCTTTGCTGGTAGCCGAGCGGATGCCGTTGAGATTGAGGCTGGTTAACTTGAACACAAAGGATTTCCCATGGTGGATGTTGGCGCGCAACCCTCGGAGCAGGGCCGGCTGGCGCAGGATTTCGTAAGGTTTGCCGTCGAGGTCGGCGTGCTGCGGTTCGGTGAATTCAAGACCAAGGCGGGGCGCCTGAGCCCGTACTTCTTCAATGCAGGGCTGTTCGATGACGGCCGCAAGATGGGGCGGCTCGCGGAATTCTATGCAAAAGCCATCCTCGCCAGCGGCATCGAATTCGACATGGTGTTCGGCCCCGCCTACAAGGGCATTCCGCTGGCCGCCACGGTGGCCGTGGAGCTGGCGCGCCAGGGCCGCAACGTGCCGTTTGCCTACAACCGCAAGGAGGCCAAGGCCCACGGCGAAGGCGGCACCCTGGTGGGCGCGCCGCTCCAGGGCCGCGTGCTGATCGTGGACGACGTGATGTCGGCGGGCACCGCCGCGCGCGAGTCCATCGCCCTCATCAAGGCCGCGGGCGCCACGCCGCAGGCGGTGGCCATTGCGCTGGACCGCCAGGAAAAAGCCACCGAGAATGGCCACGACGTGGAGTACAGCGCAGTGCAGTATGTGCGCCAGCAGCTGGGCATGCAGGTGTGCACCATCGCCCGGCTGGCAGACTTATTGCTGTATCTCTCCCAAAACGGGGAAGAGGGGATGCGCTCCCACCATGAGAAAGTGCTGGCCTACCGCCAGCGGTATGGCGTCAACGAAGGGTAGATGCTTTGAGCAAGTCGGCGTGGATCTTGGGTGGCGTACTGCTGGTCTGTCTCAGCGCTGAGACGGCCTGGGCGCAATCCCAGGCCCCGTCGACGGGCGGCATCTACACCTGCGTGGACCGCAACGGACGCCGGCTGACGGCGGACCGCCCGATTCCGGAGTGCCTGGACCGCGAGCAGCGTGAGCTCAGCCCGTCGGGCACCACGCGCCGCCAGATCGGGCCTTCGCTGACGGAGCTGGAGCGCGCCGCGCTGGAAGCGCAGCAGCGCAAGGAAGCGGAGGAGCGCGCCCGCGTGGTGGAGGAACGCCGCCGCGAGCGCGCGCTGGTGGCCCGCTACCCGGACAAGGCCGCCCACGACGTGGAGCGCGCCGCGGCCATCCAGCTGGTCGATGACGTGACCGCCATCGCGGAAAAGCGCATCGTCGAGCTCAAGCAGCAACGCAAGACCTTCGACAGCGAGATGGAGTTCTACAAGAAGGACCCCAACAAGGCGCCCATGGCCTTGCGCCGCAAGATTGGCGAGAACGAAGAAAGCATTGCGGAGCAGCAGCGCTTCATCGCCGGGCAGGAGCAGGAAAAGCGCCGGGTGCACCAGCGCTTTGACGCCGAACTGGCCCAGCTGCGCAAGCTGTGGGACGCGCAGCGCGTGCCCCCGGTGCCCGCACCTGCGTCCGCGGGGGCGGCTGCAGCCTCGGCGGGCGGCCCGGCGGCGCGGTAGGCGGCTCCCGGCGGCGCAAGTTCCGCAAGCGGCGCTGCAACAGCCCGCACACACCTGCCCATCCGCTCAACAAGAAACCCAGGGGCCTTGCGGCACCTGGGTTTCTTGTTTTGGGCCCGGAGGGCCGGGGGAGCCGCCGGGTCAGCCGCCGGAGAGCTTGGCCCGCAGCAGATCATTGACCTGCTGGGGGTTGGCCTTGCCCTTGCTGGCCTTCATGGCCTGGCCCACCAGGGCGTTGAACGCCTTGTCCTTGCCGGCCTTGAACTGGGCCACGTTGTCGGGGTTGGCGGCAATCACTTCGTCAAGGATCTTCTCCAGCGCGCCGGAGTCGTTCATCTGCTTGAGGCCCTTGGCTTCGATGACCGCGTCCACCTCGGCGGACTCGCCCGTCCACAGCGCGTCGAACACCTGCTTGGCCGCGTTGTTGGAGATGGTGCCGTCGGCAATGCGCGCAATCAGGGCGGCCAGCTGGGCCGAGGAGACCGGTGCTTGCTCGATGCCGATCTCGGCCATGTTCAGGCGGCGCGAGACCTCGCCCATGATCCAGTTGCTGGCCAGCTTGGCCTGGCCGCAGGCCTTGGCGGCCGCTTCAAAGTAGGCGGCCATGGCCTTGCTCTGCGTGAGCGTGGTCGCGTCGTACTCGGGCAGCCCGTAGTCCGCCACAAAGCGTGCCGCCATGGTGCGGGGCAGCTCGGCCATCTGCGCGCGCTCGCGCTCGATCCAGTCGGCCGCCACCACCAGCGGCGGCAGGTCCGGGTCGGGGAAATAGCGGTAGTCGGCCGCGTCCTCCTTGGTGCGCATGGCGCGGGTTTCGCCCGTGTCGGGATCGAACAGCACGGTGGCCTGCTGGATGGCGTGGCCGTCCTCGATCTGCTCGATCTGCCAGCGGATCTCGTAGTCGATGGCCTGCTGCATGAACTTGAACGAGTTCAGGTTCTTGATCTCGCGGCGGATGCCCAGCGGCGCCCCGGGCTTGCGCACGGACACGTTGGCGTCGCAGCGGAAGCTGCCTTCCTGCATGTTGCCGTCGCAGATGCCGATCCAGGTCACGATCTTGTGCAGTTCCTTGGCGTAGGCCACGGCCTCTTCGCTGGAGCGGATGTCGGGCTCGGTCACGATCTCCAGCAGCGGCGTGCCGGCGCGGTTCAGGTCGATGCCCGACTGGCCGATGAAGTCCTCGTGCAGCGACTTGCCCGCGTCTTCTTCCAGGTGGGCGCGCACCAGGCGCACGGTCTTCTTCTCGTCGCCCAGGTAGAACGACACCTCGCCGCCTTGCACCACCGGGATCTCGAACTGGCTGATCTGGTAGCCCTTGGGCAGGTCGGGGTAGAAGTAGTTCTTGCGCGCAAAAACGCTCACGGGCGCGATGTGCGAGCCCAGGGCCAGCCCCAGCCGGATGGCGCAGGCGACGGCCTCGCGGTTCATCACGGGCAGGGTGCCCGGCAGGGCCAGGTCCACGGCGCAGGCCTGGGTGTTGGGCTCGGCGCCGAACGCGGTGCTGGCGCGGCTGAAGATCTTGCTTTGCGTGGCGAGCTGGGTGTGGGTCTCGAAGCCGATGACGACTTCGTAACCATGGATCAGTTTGGCAGACATGGATCTGTCCTTGCTATCAATAAATGAGCTGCTTGCGCTTTTTTCATGGCCGATTCAAGTGCATATGCCGCCAAGAATGGTGCGGAACAAGCGCAAGCCGCTATGGATTTCAGAGCGGGCTGCGCAGGTGGAAGTCGGTGGCCTGTTGCAGGCGGTGCGCGGCGTTGAGCAGCCGGCTTTCCTGGAAATAGTTGCCGATCAGCTGCAGGCCCACGGGCAGGCCGCCTTCGCCGAACCCGGCGGGCACGCTCATGCCCGGCAGGCCGGCCAGCGAGGCGGGCAGGGTGAAGATGTCGGCCAGGTAGTCGGCCAGCGGGTCGTTGCCGTGGTCGCCCAGCTTCCAGGCCACGGTGGGCGCCACCGGGCCGGCGATCAGGTCGCAGCTCTTGAACGCGTTCTGGAAGTCGTCCGCGATCATGCGGCGGATCTTCTGGGCCTGCAGGTAGTAGGCGTCGTAGTAGCCGTGGGACAGCACGTAGGTGCCGATCATGATGCGGCGCTTGACCTCGTCGCCAAAGCCTTCGGCGCGGGTCTTCTTGTACATGTCCACCAGGTCCGTGTAGTCCTTGGCGCGGTGGCCGAACTTCACGCCGTCGAAGCGGCTGAGGTTGGACGAGGCCTCGGCGGGCGCGATGATGTAGTACACGGGGATCGAGAGCTCGGTGCGCGGCAGGCTGATGGGCACGAGCTTGGCGCCCAGCTTCTCGTATTCCTTGAGCGCGCCGTCCACGGCCGCGCGCACGTCGGGCGCCAGGCCTTCGCCGAAGAACTCGGCGGGGATGCCGATGCGCAGGCCCTCGATGCTGTCATTCAGCCGGGCGCTGAAGTTCTCGGCCGGCATGTCCAGGCTGGTGGAGTCGCGGTCCAGGTCGGGGCCGCACATGGCCGACAGCAGCAGCGCGCAGTCCTCGGCGCTGCGGGCCATGGGGCCGGCCTGGTCGAGGCTGGAGGCAAACGCGATCATGCCGTAGCGGCTGGCGCGGCCATAGGTGGGCTTGATGCCGGTGATGCCGCAGAACGACGCGGGCTGGCGGATGGAGCCGCCCGTGTCGGTGCCGGTGACGGCCGGGGCCAGGCGCGCGGCCACGGCCACGGCGCTGCCGCCGGACGAGCCGCCGGGGACGCGGCCCTGGTCCCAGGGGTTGCGCACCGGGGCAGGGGCCTCGAAGCCCACGGGGGCGACGGCCGAGTTCTCGTTGGCCGAGCCCATGGCGAACTCGTCGCAGTTGAGCTTGCCCAGGGTCACCGCGCCGGCCCCGGCCAGCTTGGTGACCACGGTGGCGTCAAAGGGCGACCGGTAGCCGGCCAGCATCTTGGAGCCGGCGGTGCTGGGGAAGCCCTGGGTGACAAAGATGTCCTTGTGGGCAATCGGCACGCCCGCCAGCGGGCCTGCGGTGCCGGCCGCGATCGCGGCATCCTGGGCCTGGGCCTGGGCCAGGGTGATGTCGGGGTTCAGGGCCACGTAGGCGCCCAGGTTCTGGTGCGCCTGCGCGCGATCCAGGAAATGCTGGGCGGCTTCGACGGCCGAGACGCGGCGCTCGCGCAGTTCGGCGGCCAGCTGGGCCACGCCCAGGTCATGCAATGCGGTGGAAGTCATGCGGCGAAAGTCAGTTCTTGCTTACTCGATCACTTTGGGCACGAGGAACAGGCCTCGCTCGACAGCGGGAGCGCTCTGCTGGTTGGCTTCGCGCTGGTTGGGCTCGCTGGCGACATCGTCGCGCAGGCGCAGGGCCACGTCCTGGATGGCGGCCACCGGGTGCGCCAGGGGCGTGAGGCCCGAGGTATCCACAGCCCGCATCTTTTCGACGATGTCGAAGAAACCGTTGAGCTGCGTGAGCATGCGCTCACTTTCTGATGGAGTCAGCTCAAGCCGTGCCAAGTTGGCGATGCGGCCGATGTCCTGGGGGGTCAGTGCCATAGGGAGGAAAATCTAGAGAAACCAGAAGTAAAGCTGTGTTCCAGGCCGCGCCGGGCCGAGTTATTCACAGGGGATGCGGTATTATCCCGGCTTTGCCGCAATAGCCTCCCAACTGCCGGTCGTTGTGCGAAAAAATCCAATAAACACCCCCTAAACTTGGCGACGGCAGGCCGACGCGCATGCCGTGCCCGAGAGGATTTTTGAATGTTCGGAGCCTTCCGTCGGTACTTCTCCACCGACCTTGCCATTGACCTTGGCACAGCCAACACCCTCATCTTCGCCCGCGACAAGGGCATCGTCCTCGACGAGCCTTCCGTCGTCGCCATCCGCCACGAAGGCGGTCCCCACGGCAAGAAAGTGATCCAGGCCGTCGGCCACGAAGCCAAGGCCATGCTGGGCAAGGTGCCCGGCAACATCGAAGCCATCCGCCCGATGAAGGACGGCGTGATCGCCGACTTCGTGATCACCGAGCAGATGATCAAGCAGTTCATCAAGATGGTGCACCCGCGCACGCTGTTCACGCCCAGCCCGCGCATCATCATCTGCGTGCCCTGCGGCTCCACCCAGGTGGAGCGCCGCGCCATCAAGGACGCGGCCGAGGCAGCCGGTGCCACGGCGGTCTACCTGATCGAGGAACCCATGGCCGCCGGCATCGGCGCGGGCCTGCCGGTTTCGGAAGCGTCGGGCTCCATGGTCGTGGACATCGGCGGCGGCACCACCGAAGTGGGCGTGATCTCGCTGGGCGGCATGGTTTACAAGGGCAGCGTGCGCGTGGGTGGCGACAAGTTCGACGAAGCCATCATCAACTACATCCGCCGCAACTACGGCATGCTGATCGGCGAGCCCACGGCCGAGGCCATCAAGAAGAACATCGGCTCGGCGTTCCCCGGCTCCGAAGTGCGCGAGATGGAAGTCAAGGGCCGCAACCTCAGCGAAGGCGTGCCCCGCAGCTTCACCATTTCCAGCAACGAAGTGCTGGAAGCGCTGACCGACCCGCTCAACCAGATCGTCTCCGCCGTCAAGAACGCGCTGGAACAGACCCCGCCCGAGCTGGGCGCCGACATTGCCGAGCGCGGCATGATGCTCACGGGCGGCGGCGCGCTGCTGCGCGACCTGGACCGCCTGCTGGCCGAGGAAACCGGCCTGCCGGTGCTGGTGGCCGAAGACCCGCTGACCTGCGTGGTGCGCGGCTGTGGCATTGCGCTGGAACGCATGGACCGCATGGGCAGCATCTTCACGAGCGAGTGATGCGCCGCCCCCCTGAGCCGCTGCGCGGCTTCTCCCCGCTCTCGCAGCGCCCTGCGCTGCGGGCAGGGGGACGCACCCGGTGGCCTGGCAAAGCCAGTTCCAGGGGTGCACCGGCTTTGACCGCGCCAGGTTTCTAGGCCAGGGGGCTAGCGCACCGCGCTATGAATCACTGAAATGCCGCTGGGTACGCTAGAGCGCAGCGCTCCTCCTTTCTTCAAACAGGGCCCTTCGGCCCTGTCGCGTTTGGCCGTCTACAGCGCTCTGGCGCTGTTTCTCATGGTGGCGGATGCGCGGTTCCACATCACCGGCCCCTTGCGCCAGGCCGTGGCTGCCGTGCTGTACCCGGTGCAGTGGCTCATGCTGCAGCCCGTGGAGATGGCGCGCCATGGCTCGGGCTATTTCCAGTCGCTGCAGGCGGCGCAGCAGGAGCTGGACACGGCGCGCAAGAGCATGGTCGTGATGGGGCAGCGCGCGCACCAGGCCGAGCAGCTGGCCCTGGAGAACAGCCGCCTGCGCCAGCTGCTGGCGCTGCGCGACCGCCTGGAGACCCCGGCGCAGGCCTCGGAAGTGATCTACGACACGGCCGACCCCTACACGCGGCGCGTGGTGATCGACCGCGGCCAGATGGCCGGCGTGGAGCCGGGCTCGCCCGTCATGGATGAGGCGGGCGTGCTGGGCCAGGTCACGCGGGTGTTTCCGCTGGTGAGCGAGGTGACGTTGCTGGTCGACCGCGACCAGGCCATCCCGGTGCTGAACATCCGCACCGGCGTGCGCGGCGTGGCCTATGGCGACCCGGTGGCGGGCCATGGCGGCGGGATGGAGCTGCGCTTCATGCCCGCCAACGCCGACGTGCGCGAGGACGACCTGCTGACCACCAGCGGCGTCGACGGGCTGTACCCGTCCGGCCTGCCGGTGGCGCGGGTGGTGCGCGTGGAGCGCCGCGCCGATTCGGCCTTTGCGCGTATCTACTGCGCGCCGCTGGCGCAGGTGCAGGGCGCGCGCCACGTGGTGGTGCTGCAGCCCCTGGCCGAGAACGCGCTGCCCCGGCCCGAGCCCGTGCACCCGCCGGCCGCCAAGCGGGGAGGGCGCAAGGGATGATGATGGCTGCTGCACAACCCCATCGCCGCGCGCTGCGGCGCGAACACGCACGCCAGGGGGGCCGGCGATGATCATGCCGCGCGGCGAGCCCCTGCTGCTCCCGGCCAATCCGGTCTTCATCGTGGCCAGCCTCGTGGCGGGGCTGGCGCTCAACATGCTCCCGCTGGGCCGCATCGTCTGGACGCCCGACATCCTGATGGTGCTGCTGGTGTTCTGGAGCGTGCACCAGCCGCTGCGCGTTGGCATGGGCGTGGCGTTCATGCTGGGCCTGTGCATGGACGTGAGCGATTCCGCGTTGCTCGGCCAGCACGCGCTGGCCTACACGGTGGTGTCGTTTGGCGCCATTGCCATCCACCGCCGGCTGCTGTGGTTCAGCGGCCCGGCGCAGGCGCTGCAGGTGCTGCCGCTGTTCGCGCTGGCCCATGCCATCGAGCTGCTGCTGCGCATGGCGTTCGGCGGCATCTTCCCGGGGCTGTGGAGCTTTCTGGCGCCGGTGCTGGAAGCGCTGATGTGGCCGCTGGCCAGCTGGGTGCTGCTGGCGCCGCAGCGCCGTCCGCCGGACGCCGACCAGAACCGCCCCCTGTAGGTCCGGCCATGAAACGCGTGTTCGAGCGGATTTGCCGCCAGGGAGCGGGCGCATGACGGAGCTGCGCAGCAGCGAGGCGGACGCGTCGCGCTTTCGCACCCGGGCGCTGGTGGTCGGCGCCCTGGTGTTCCTGGCGTTCTGCCTGCTGGCCTCGCGGCTGGTCTACCTGCAGGTGGTGCGCCACGAAGACCTGGCTGCGCAGGCCGAAAGCAACCGCACGGCGGTGGTTCCCATCGTGCCCAACCGGGGGCTCATCCTGGACCGCAACGGGGTGGTGCTGGCCACCAACTACTCGGCCTACACGCTGGAGATCACGCCGTCGCGGGCCGGCACGCTGGACGAGACGATCGACGAGCTGTCCAAGGTGGTCGAGATCCAGGCCCGCGACCGCCGCCGCTTCAAGCGGCTCATGGAGGAATCGCGCAACTTCGAGTCGCTGCCCATCCGCACGCGCCTGACCGACCAGGAGGTGGCGCGCTTTACGGCCCAGCGCTACCGCTTCCCGGGCGTGGACATCAAGGCCCGGCTCTTTCGCAACTATCCGCTAGGCGAGGTGGCCAGCCATGCCATCGGCTACATCGGCCGCATCAACCAGGCCGAGAAGGCCCGCATCCAGGACTCGGAGGACGAGGCCAACTACCGGGGCACGGAGTACATCGGCAAGCTGGGCGTCGAGCAGAGCTTCGAGGGCGCCCTGCACGGCACCACCGGCGTGGAGCAGATGGAGACCTCGGCGGGCGGGCGCGCGGTGCGCAAGCTCTCCAGCCACGCGGCCACGCCGGGCGACAGCGTGATGCTGTCCATCGACATCAAGCTGCAAAAGCTCATCGAGGACATGTACGGCAACCGCCGCGGCGCGCTGGTGGCCATCGACCCGCGCAACGGCGAAATCCTGGCCCTGGTGAGCAAGCCCACCTTCGACCCCAACCTGTTCGTGGAAGGCATCGACGTGGAGAACTGGACGGCGCTCAACGAGTCCATCGACAAGCCGCTGCTCAACCGCGCGCTGCGCGGCACCTACCCGCCGGGCTCCACCTACAAGCCGTTCATGGCGCTGGCGGCGCTGCAGCTGGGCAAGCGCTCCCCCAGCCTGGTGGTGAACGACCCCGGCTTCTACACGTTCGGCGGGCACACCTTCCGCAGCCACGAAGGGGGCCTGGGGGCGGTGGACATGCACCGCGCCATCCAGTTTTCGAGCAACACGTATTTCTATTCGCTGGCGGTGGACATGGGCGTGGACGCCATCCACGACTTCATGAAGCCGCTGGGCTTCGGGCAGTCCACCGGCATCGATCTCAACGGCGAGGTGCGCGGCGTGCTGCCCAGCACGGAATGGAAGCGCAACACCTACAAGCGCGCCGACATGAAGCGGTGGTTTCCGGGCGAAACCGTGTCGCTGGGCATTGGCCAGGGCTACAACAACTTCACCATGCTGCAGCTCGCGCTGGCCGAAGCCACTCTGGCCAACGGCGGCACCCGCTACCGCCCGCACCTGGCCAAGGCCGTGCGAAATGCCGTGACCGGGGCGGTGACCGAAATCCAGCAGCCCCCGGGCGAGAACCTGGGCTACCTGGCGCGCAACGTCGAGATCGTGCGCAACGCGCTCGTGGCGGTGAACAAGGGCGGAACGGGCACGCGCGTGTTTGCCGGCGCGCCCTACACCTCGGCGGGCAAGACCGGCACCGCCCAGGCGGTGAGCCTGGGGCAGAACGTCAAGTACAACGCCAAGCTGCTGGAGGAGCACCAGCGCGACCACTCGCTGTTCGCGGCGTTCGCCCCGGCCGAGAACCCCACCATCGCCCTGGCCGCCATTGTCGAGAACGCCGGCTTTGGCGCCGCCCACGCCGCGCCCATCGCCCGCCGGGTGTTCGACTACTGGCTGCTGGGCGAGTACCCCAGCGAGGAAGACCTGGCGGCCGTGCAGAAAGGCCAGGCCTCAGCCCCCATCGGCAAGCCCCGCAAGGTCAGCGAGGTGCCGCTGGCGGTGCCCTGAGATTGCTATAAAAATAATAGCTGTTTGCGCTTGCTGTATAAGCGCTGGTGCCGTATTTTGCCTGATTAGTTGCTGGTCTCAGATACCACTCCATCCGTTCGGGCTGAGCCCGTCGAAGCCAGGGCTTGCAGCGCGCGTGCAAGGCTTCGACAGGCTCAGCCCGAACGGATGGGGAAGAGAAAGCGTCTCAGGTAGGTAGCTAATCAGGATATTTTGTTTAAATATTTCTGCCGGCGCGCGGTGCCGGCTGGAGCTGGCTGAACACCAGGGCCGCGACGATCAACGACGCGCCACCGACCCCGGCCCAGCCCAGCTGTTCGCCCAGCAGCACCCAGGCCGTGAGCGCGGCGAACACCGGCTCCAGGCCGAACACGATGGCGCTGCGCAGCGCGTCCACCCGCTGCTGGCCCCAGGCCTGCAGCGTCACCACCACCACGCTGGCCAGCAGGCCCAGGTAGAGCAGCGCCAGCAGCGCGTCCGTGGGCAGATCGCCTGCCGTGCGCAGCCAGTCCATGCCGCCGTCGCGCGCCACCAGCAGGGCGGTGGACGCCAGCGCCATCACCGTGGCCTGCGCGGCGGCCATGCGCGTGGCCCGCAGCGGCTGCGCCACCGTGCGGCGCGCGCATTCTTCCAGCGCCAGGATGTACAGCGCGTAAAACACCGTGCTGGCCAGCGTCAGCGTATCGCCCAGGTTCCAGGGCTCGTTCTCGTGGAACATCAGCGCCATGCCGGCGCAGGCCATGGCGCAGGCCGCCCACAGGCGCCATCCGTAGCGCCGGCCCAGCGCGGCCATGGCGATCAGCGGCACCACCAGCACGTTCAGCCCGGTGACGAACGCATTGCGGTTGCTGCTGGTGCGCGCCAGCCCCTCGATCTGCAGCCAGAACGCCAGGAACAGCAGCAGGCCGAGCGCGCAGCCCCAGCGGCGCTCGTGCGGCAGCATGCCGCGCCACAGCGGCGCCAGCACCGCCAGCGCGATCACGAAGCGCAGCCAGATGATCTGCAGCGCATCGAGGTGGGCCGACAGCAGTTTCATGGCCGGGAAGGTGGTGCCCCACACCACGGTCACGGCCAGCAGGGCTGCCAGGCCCCAGCGTTCAGTACGCATCGGAAAAATTCCCCCAAACCAATAAGAACCTGTTCAAAGAAAAAGGGCCGCCGGTTGCCCGGCGGCCTCTGCGGTGCAGTGCCCTGCGCGCCGCTTCAGTGGCTGACCTGGCCCAGGAACGCCCGGATGCGGTCGCTGGCCGGGTTGCCGAAGAACTCCTGCGGCGGTGCATCGTGCGCGATGCGGCCCTGGTCGAAGAACATCACCCGGTCGGCCACCTCGCGCGCAAAGCCCATTTCGTGGGTGACCACGATCATGGTCATGCCGCCGCGCGCCAGGCTGCGCATCACGTCCAGCACCTCCTTGACCATCTCCGGGTCCAGCGCCGAGGTGGGCTCGTCAAACAGCATCACCTTGGGCTGCATGGCCAGTGCCCGCGCAATGGCCACGCGCTGCTGCTGCCCGCCCGACAGCTGCCACGGGTACTTGTGCGCGTGGTCCTGCATGCCCACGCGGCGCAGCAGCTGCATGGCTTCTTCGTTGGCCTGCGGGCGCGGCGTGTGGCGGATGCGGCGCGGCGCCAGGGTCACGTTGTCCAGCACGCTCATGTGGCCGAACAGGTTGAACTGCTGGAACACCATGCCCACCTCGCAGCGCTGGCGCTGCAGCGTGGCGTGGTCGTCGCTCACTTCCACGCCGTCGATGGTGATGCGCCCGCTGTCGTGGGGCTCCAGGCGGTTGATGGCGCGCAGCAGCGTGCTCTTGCCCGAGCCGGACGCGCCGATGATCACCGTGACCTCGCCCGTGTGGAACACGGTGGAGACATCCTTGAGCACCTGGTGCGTGCCGAACGACTTGCACACATGCTCGGCCACGATGTAGGGCTTGGGGGGAACGTGGGGGTTCATCGGTTGCGGCCCTCCACGTCGAAGCGGTACTCGACCGCGTTGGAGATCTGGGTCACCAAGGTCGTCAGCAGCAGGTAGGTGATGGCCACCGTCGTCAGCGTGGCAATGGGCTGGAAGGTGGCCGACTGGATGCGGTTGCCCACATTGGTCAGCTCCACCACGCCGATGGCGTAGGCCAGCGAGGAGTCCTTGAGCAGCGCCACGAAGTTGCTCACCAGCGGCGGCAGCGAGATCTTGAACGCCTGTGGAAACACCACGTCCAGGAACACATGCATGCGGCCCAGGCCCAGCGCCTTGGCGGCCTCGGTCTGCCCGCGGGGCACGGCCAGCAGGCCGGCGCGCAGCGCCTCGGCGTTGTAGGCGCCCACATTCAGACCCAGCGCCACCACGGCGGCGGCGAAGTCGGGCAGGTTCAGCCCCGGCACCAGCACGGGCAGGGCAAAGTACACAAACAGGATCTGCACCAAAAGCGGCGTGCCGCGGATGGCCCAGATGTACACGCCGGCCACCCAGCGCAGGGGCACCCAGCGGGCCGTGCGCGCGAGGGCAGCGGCGGTGCCCAGCACCAGCCCCACGGCGCCGCTGACCAGCGTGAGCCACAGCGTGGTGCGCGCCCCTTCCGAGAACGCCTGGGCGTTGGGGCCGATGGGGTCGGGGAAGTACGACAGCAGGTGGCCCAGCAGCGCCAGGGCCAGCACCATCAGCACCAGGGCCGCCACCAGCGTGGCATTGCTGCGCTGCTGCCGGGACCAGCTTTGTGGCCAAAGAGCGAGAAGCATGGATCAGACGACCAAAGAGGTCTTGTTGAAAAATCGGCTCGGCGGCAGGACCAGCATCCGCCACCACCATAAACAGCAAAGGGTGCGCATTCAGCCTTCGCCTGTGCGCACCCCGTGGAACCGTTTTATATCAGGTCAGTTGCAACGCACGTCTTCGTTGAAGTACTTCTTGGAAACAGCGGTGTAGCTGCCATCGGCCAGCACTTCGGCAAAGGCCTTGTTCCAGGCGTCGGCCAGGCCGGTGTTGCCCTTGGCCATGGCGGGCGCGATACGCTCGATGAACAGCATGTCGCCCAGCTTGAAGCCCGCCTTCGCGTTCTTGGCAGCGGCCTCCTTGGCCACGAACTTGTCGCTCACCCAGGCGTCCACGCGCTTGGAGATCAGGGCGCGCTGGGCGTCGGTGTCCTGCGGGAAGTTCTTCACTTCCTTCACGCCGCTGACCTTTTTCACCTGCTCCAGGTAGCTGGTGCCGGTCTGCACGGCCACGACCTTGCCGGTCAGGTCCTTGGCGTTGCGGATCTTGTCGTCCATGGCCACGATGATGCCGCCCGAGCAGTAGTGGGGGTTGGCAAACGTCACCGCCTTGGAGCGCTCTTCCGTCACGCCGTGCGAGGCGATCACGGCATCCCAGCGGTTCTGGCCCAGGCCGGTGAGCAGCGCGTCGAAGCCCAGGGTCTTCCACTCCAGCTTCAGGCCCATCTTCTTGACCACCAGCTCGGCCACTTCCACCTCGAAGCCGGTCAGCTTGGTGCCTTCGAAGAAGTTGAACGGGGCAAACTGGCCTTCGGTGGCCACGATGATCTTGCCGTCCTTCTTGATCTCATCCAGCGTACGGGCCTGGACGGCGAGGGCGGCGCACAGCGCCACGGCGGTAACAACGGCGGACTTGAAAAGCTTCATGGCAGGTTCCTGCGGGGGTGGTTCAGGTACAAAAAAACCGGCATGCGGGGTAGGCAAGCCGGAGCGGTGAGTCAGACATCGCCATCAGCGATGGGTCGCGTCATCAAACGGAAATGCGCAGAAATTATAGGACGCACGTTCGACCGGGAGCCATGCAGGGCAACCCCGATGACCTTGCACCGCCAGCGGTGGTAGGCCATGGCCCCTGGCCAGCTTGCAAGGACAGTGCCACCGCGTGCGGCCCCGGTCAGCGCAGGAACGCGTCATAGCCGGTCTTGAGGATCAGCGTGCCCACCACCCCGATGAAGATGGCGCGCACGAAGCCCGTGCCGTGCTTGAGCGCCAGGTGGGTGCCCAGCAGGCTGCCCACCACGTTCGCCACCGCCAGCGTCACCGCGAAATGCCACCACACATGGCCCTTGGCCGCAAACAGCACGATGGCCGCCACGTTGGTGGCGCAGTTCAGCAGCTTTGCGGAGGCCGAGGCATTGAGAAAGTCGTACCCCAGCAGCCGCACGAACAGGAAGACGAAGAAGCTGCCCGTGCCGGGCCCGAAAAAGCCGTCGTAGAAGCCGATCAGCACGCCGATGAGGCTGGCCGCCAGCACCTCGGCCCGGCCCGCGAAGCGCGGGGTGTGGTGGCGCCCCAGGTCCTTCTTGGCCAGGGTGTAGAGCAGCACGGCCAGCAGCACCAGCGGCAGCAGCTTGCGCAGGAACTCCCCCGACAGCACCGTGACCGCCCAGGCCCCGGCAAATGCGCCCGCAAACCCCGCCAGCGCGGCCGGCAGCAGGGCCGGCCAGCGGATCTGCACCCTGCGGCTGTACTGCCAGGTGGCCATGGCCGTGCCCCACACCGACGCCGCCTTGTTCGTGCCGAGCAGGGTGGCCGGCGGGGCACTGGGAAACGCCGCGAACAGGGCCGGCACCATCACCAGCCCGCCGCCGCCGACGATGGCGTCCACGAAGCCCGCCAGCAGCGACGCAAGGGTCATCAAAATCCATTCCATCGCAGCATTCTCGCACCCCGGTTGCTATCGATTCAGGACCGGGCGGGTGGGCAGGCCGCTGGCGCGGCCCCAAAAGAAAAAAGGCGCTGGGATCGCCAGCGCCTGAAAGGTGTGCATCTCGTTGGATGCTTGGAATATTGGGTTTATTGGTAGAAAGGTTGTCTCCTCGGCCCCTCGCTTGGCACACCGAAGCGCGCTTTCGAGTGACGCCACTGTAACGGCTGCACTGCGGTGGTGCATTGGGGGTTTCCCGCCCCCGTGTGGGGCGCCGCGGGGGACGTCCAGGGGGCCCAGGCGGGGTTTGGGGCTGGCACGTCTCGTGCAAAGCGCTGCCTATTTCGCCGAGGGGAGACTTCATGCGGGCAACAAGCCGGTGGATGGCGGCCGTCTGGCTGTGGGGGTGCGTTGGCGCCAGTGCGTTTGCGCAGGCCGTGCCCGAAGGGGCGTTGGCGGCAGCGGCCCCGAGCCGTCCGGCCGTGGTGGAGCAGGCGGCGCTCAGTGCCGCCGACACGGCGTGGATGATGACCTCCACGGCGCTGGTGCTGCTCATGACGCTGCCGGGCATCGCCCTGTTCTACGCGGGCATGGTGCGCCGCAAGAACGTGCTCAACACCATGGCCAGCGTGGTCGCCATTGCCGCGCTGGTCAGCCTGCTGTGGTTCGGCGCGGGCTACTCGCTGGCGTTCACGCCGGGCAGCGCCTGGCTGGGCGGGTGGGACCGGGCGGGCTTTGCCGGGCTGGACTTCGACCTGGCGGGCGGCAAGGTGGCGGTAAGCCATGTGGCGCCGCGCATTCCCGAGTCCGTGTACGCCATGTTCCAGCTCAGCTTCGCGGTGATCACGGCCGCGCTGCTGGTAGGCGCGCTGGTCGAGCGCATGCGCTTTTCCGCCATGCTGATGTTCGTCGGCCTGTGGACGCTGCTGGTCTATGCGCCGGTGGCGCACTGGGTGTGGGAGCCCGGCGGCTGGCTGGCGCGCCTGGGTGCGCTGGATTTTGCCGGGGGCTCGGTGGTGCACGTGAACGCGGGGGTGGCGGGGCTGGTGTGCGCGGCGTTCCTGGGCCGGCGCTCGGGCTACGGGCGCGAAGCCTTCGAGCCCTACAGCCTGGGCCTCACCATGGCGGGGGCGGGCATGCTCTGGGTGGGGTGGTTCGGCTTCAACGCCGGCTCGGCCGTGGCGGCCGACGGGCGCGCCGGCCTGGCCATGGCCGTCACGCACGTCGCGGCGGCGGCGGGGGCCCTGTCGTGGATGGTGGGCGAATGGATCGTCCGCGGCCGCCCCTCGCTGCTCGGGCTGTGCTCGGGCCTTGTGGCGGGGCTGGTCGCCATCACGCCGGCGGCGGGGTTTGTCACGCTGCGCTCGGCCGTGGTGATCGGCGTGGCGGCCGGGCTGGCCTGCTACTGGGGCGCCACGGGGCTCAAGCGGCTGCTGCGCGTGGACGATTCCCTGGACGTGTTTGGCGTGCACGGCATCGGCGGCATCGTGGGCTCGCTGCTCACGGGCGTGCTGGCCAGCCGCACGGTGGGCGGCGTGCAGGGCGACCTGCTGACCCAGGCGCTGGGCACCGGCGCCGTGGCCTTGTACAGCCTGGCCGTCACGGCGGTGCTGCTGTGGGGGGTCAACTTCGCCATGGGCCTGCGCGTGGACGAGCAGAGCGAGCAGACCGGCCTCGATATCGCGCAGCACCGGGAGCGCCTGGGTGGCTAGCCCGCACGCTTGTTTTGCCAGATGCGTCTGTCCCACAGCGACAAGGAGCTCACCATGTCCGACCCCGACAAGCTCGCCATTGCGGCCCATCTGCACGTGCTGCTGCGCCGCAAGACCGGCCGTGTGACCGACACCGAATGGATGGCGGCCAACGCCGAATACGCGCAGGAGGTGGTGCGCTTCGCGCGCCAGCGTGCGCGCGAGGACAACGCCCCCGAGCTGGCGGAATGGGCCGACCGGCTGGAGCACGCGCTGCTGGCCACGCCCGCGGCCGCGCCCCGCCGGCCCTTGCTGGACGCCGCCGCGCAGGCGGTGCGCCAGCGCGCAGCACCTGCGGCCCCCGCGGCCACGCCGGCGCCCGAGGCGCCGCGCTACGTGGGCGGCATCCGCTGACGGGTGCGGCCGGGCCCGTCAGCGGATGCCGCCACGGGCGCTGCTCAGGCTGCGCTGCGCCGCGCCGCCAGGATCCACTCCGCCGCCTTCTCCGCAATCATCAGGGTGGGGGAGTTGGTGTTGCCGCTGGTGATGCTGGGCATGGCCCCTGCGTCCACCACCCGCAGGCCGCGCACCACGCCGCCGCGCCCGTCGCGCAGCCGCAGCTGCGCGTCCAGCACGGCCATGGGGTCGTCGTCGCGCCCCATCTTGGTGGTGCCCACGGGGTGGAAGATGGTGGTGGCGATGTCGCCCGCCAGGCGCGCCAGGTCCTCGTCGCTCTGGAATTGCGTGCCGGGCTTCCATTCCTGCGGCTGGTACTTGGCCAGCGCGGGCTGGGCCACGATGCGGCGCGTCACGCGCAGGCTGTCGGCGGCCACCTGGCGGTCCTCGGGCGTGCTGAGGTAGTTGGGGGCGATGGCGGGCGCGGCCTGGAAGTCGGCGCTCTTGATGTGCACCGTGCCGCGGCTCGTGGGGTTGAGGTTGCACACGCTGGCGGTAAACGCCGCAAAGCTGTGCAGCGGGTCGCCAAAGGCGTCGAGCGACAGCGGCTGCACGTGGTACTCGATGTTCGGGTACGGCTGGTCGGGGCTGCTGCGGGTGAAGGCGCCCAGTTGGGACGGCGCCATGCTCATGGGGCCGCTGCGCTTCATCGCGTATTCAAGCCCGATCTTGGCCTTGCCCCAGAGCGAGCTGGCCAGCGCGTTGAGCGTGGTCACGCCCTGCACCTTGAACACCGCGCGGATCTGCAGGTGGTCCTGCAGGTTGGCGCCCACGCCCGGCAGGTCCACCGCCACGTTGATGCCGTGCTGGCGCAGCAGCGCAGCGGGGCCGATGCCCGAGAGCTGCAGCAGCTGCGGCGAGTTGACGGCGCCTGCGCTCAGGAGGACCTCGCCCGCGGCGTGCGCCGTGACCATCTCGCGGCCGTCCCACACCTGCACGCCGGTGCAGCGCGTGCTGCCGTCGGGCTGCTTTTCGAGCACCAGCTTGGTGGCGTGCGCGCTGGTCCACAGCTCGAAGTTGGGGCGGCCGTAGCAGGTGGGCCGCAGGAAGGCCTTGGCCGTGTTCCAGCGCCAGCCGCTTTTCTGGTTCACCTCGAAGTAGCCCACGCCCTCGTTGCTGCCGCTGTTGAAGTCGTCGGTGGCGGGGATGCCCGCCTGCTGCGCGGCCTGGGCGAAGGCGTCCAGCACGTCCCAGCGCAGGCGCTGCTTCTCCACGCGCCACTCGCCGGTGCTGCCCGTGGCCTTGTTGCCGTGCAGGCGCTTGAAGTGTTCGCTCGCGCCCTCGGGCCGGTCCAGGCGCCAGTGGTCCTCGTGGCGGCGGAAGTAGGGCAGCGTGTTGTCCCAGCGCCAGGTGGCGTCGCCGGTCAGCTCGGCCCACTGGTCGTAGTCGCGGGCCTGTCCGCGCATGTAGATCATGCCGTTGATGCTGCTGCAGCCGCCCAGCGTCTTGCCGCGCGGGTAGCGCAGCTGGCGGCCGTTGAGGCCGGCGTCGGGCTCGGTGTGGTAGAGCCAGTCGGTGCGCGGGTTGCCGATGCAGTACAGGTAGCCCACGGGGATGTGGATCCAGTGGTAGTCGTCCTTGCGCCCGGCCTCGATGAGCAGCACGCGGTGGCCGCTGTCGGCGCTCAGGCGGTTGGCCAGCAGGGCGCCTGCCGTGCCGCCGCCGATGATGATGGTGTCAAACGTGGTGTCGCTCATGGGCCGGGAAGGAAAGGGGAAAAGGGACGAAGGGCTGTGCCGCGGTCGCGGGCCATTGTGCGGGTTGGGCCGGCCCTGTCGAGAGGGAGTCCCCTGGTTGCTATAATTTTAATAGCTGTTTGCGCTTGCCAGTGTTGCGCCAGTGGCCATTTTGATAATAATTGCACGCGGCGGCGTTGCGGCTGTGCTTGGCGGGCTGCTGTCTGACGGCCCGCAGCCGTTGCGCTCCGTTACCATGCACGCTCGCATTGCCCGCCTGCCTTGTCCTGCCTGGCGGGGTGCTGCGCCGCCCAGCCCATGACCGACCTCGCTCCCAGCATTGTTCGCACCGACACGCCCCAGGGGCCGTGCGCGCAGCTGCGTGGGCGCTGGGGCGCGGCCGAGCTGGGGACCGAGGTCCACTGGAAGGCCGTGGTCGGCCAGCTGCGCGGCCACCCGGCCGGCCCCGCGCTGGCGTGGGACCTGCGCGAGCTGCAGTGGCTGGACCATGTGGGCGCGCAGCTGCTGTGGAACCACTGGCAGCACGCCTGGCCCGCCCAGCTGGCCTGCACTGAGGCCCAGCGCACCATGCTGGAGCGGGTGGCCCAGTTCACCTGCGCGGCGCCGCCCACCGAGCCCTGGCGGCTGGGCGAGCAGGCGGACCACCTGGGGGTGCTGGTGCTGCACGGGCTGGACCACGCGCGCCACGTGCTCGAAATGGTGGGCCAGCTGGTGCTGGACCTGGGCCGCCTGGCGCGCAAGCCGCGGCGGGGGCCGTGGCGCGACGTGTCGGGCCACCTGTACCGCATGGGCGCCACGGCGCTGCCCATCACGGCGCTGGTGGGGTTCCTCATCGGCGTGGTGCTGGCCTACCTGATGAGCCTGCAGCTGCGCCAGTTCGGGGCCGAATCGTTTATCGTCAACATCCTGGGCATCTCGCTCATCCGCGAGCTGGGGCCCATGCTGGCGGCCATCCTGGTGGCGGGGCGCTCGGGCTCGGCCATCACGGCGCAGATCGGGGTGATGCGGGTGACGGAAGAGCTGGACGCCATGCGCGTCATGGGCATCCCGCACAGCTTCCGCCTGGTGCTGCCGCGCACGCTGGCCCTGGCGCTGGCCATGCCGCTCATCAGCGTGTGGACCACGCTGGCCGCGCTGGCCGGCGGCATGCTGGCGGCCGACCTCACCATGGACATCTCGCCCGCGTACTTCGTGCAGGCCCTGCCGGCGGCCGTCAAGGTGGGCAACCTGGGCCTGGCCATGGCCAAGTCGGTGGTGTTCGGCGCCTTCATCGCGCTCATCGGCTGCCACTGGGGGCTGCGCGTCAAGCCCAACACGCAAAGCCTGGGGGAGGGCACCACGGCGTCGGTGGTCACGTCCATCACCATGGTCATCATCGTGGACGCGCTGTTTGCGATCGCGTTCAAGAATATAGGCATATGAGGCATCCCCCTGTGGCGCTTCGCGCCTTCCCCCTTCTCTCGAATCACTGCGTGATTCGGGAAGGGGGACGCCGCCAGCGCCCGCAAGCGCAGCGCTGCCTTCGCAGCGCGGCGGCCCTTGCGCGGCGGCCGCTGGGCTGGGGCGCGCCCGTATCGACGGCCGTGTACGCATCTGGGCTACGAGGAGCCAGCCATGGCTGAGCGCATCGCCAAGCCCGAGCACATCGCCGTGGCGCCGGGCGAGCCGCCCATCGTGGATGTGCGCGGGCTGTGGACGCAGTTCGGCAAGGGCGACGAAATTTTTACCGTGCACCAGGACCTGAACTTCAGCGTGCAGCGGGGCGAGATGCTGTCGCTGGTGGGGGGCTCGGGCACGGGCAAGACGGTGCTGCTGCGGCAGATCCTGGGGCTGGCCAAGCCGGCGCGCGGCACGGTGACGGTGCTGGGGCGCCCGGCGTCCGAGATGGGGCGCGAGGGCGCGGCCAGCCGCGTGGGCATGCTGTTCCAGCACGGCGCGCTGTTCTCGGCCTTCAACGTGCTGGACAACGTGGCCTTTGCGCTGCGCGAGCAGGGCACCCTGCCGCCCGACCTGGTGCGCGATGCGGCCCTGGTCAAGCTGCAGATGGTGGGGCTCAAGCCCGAGCACGCCACCCGCATGCCCGCCGACCTGTCGGGCGGCATGGTCAAGCGCGTGGCCCTGGCGCGGGCGCTCATCATGGACCCGCCCCTGCTGCTGCTGGACGAGCCCACCGCCGGGCTGGACCCGAGCAGCTCCGACGACTTCTGCGCCCTGCTGCGCGAGCTGCGCGCATCGCTGGGCCTCACGGTGGTCATGGTCACGCACGACCTGGACACCCTGTTCGCCCTGAGCACGCGCGTGGCCGTGCTGGCCGACAAGAAGGTCATCGTCACCGGCGCGCCGCACGAGGTGGCGCATTTCCAGCATCCGTTCATCGAACACTTCTTCCTGGGCGAACGCGGCCAGCGGGCCATGGCGCCCGCACCGGCGGCACCGCCTGACAAGGAAACCCCCTGATGGAAAACAAATCCCACGCGCTGGCCGCAGGCATCTTCGTGCTGGTGGTGGCCGCCATGCTCGCCGGGCTGGCCATCTGGCTCACGCGCGACGACGCCAACTACGAGCTGTACGAGCTGTCCACCAAGGACGGCGTGGGCGGCCTGCAGCCCCAGGCCGCCGTGCGCTACAAGGGCGTGGCCGTGGGCAAGGTCACGCGCATCGGCTTCGACCCGCAGGTCAACGGCAACGTGCTCATCCGCATCGCCGTCAACGAGCAGGCGCCCATCAGCGCCACCACCTTTGCCGTGCTGGGCTACCAGGGCGTCACCGGGCTTGCCCACATCCTGCTGGACGATGCCGAGAAGCCCTACCCCGAGCTGCCCCCCGGCCCCAGCGGCTTGCCGCGCCTGCCGCTCAAGCCCTCGCCCTTTGGCAAGCTGGCCGAGCAGGCGCCGGCCATCCTCACGCAGGTGGAGGAGGCCACGCGGCGCATCAACCAGGTGCTGGGCGACGGCAACCAGCAAAAGCTCTCCGAAGCGCTCGGCAACATCGCCCAGGCCGCAGGCAGCGTGAACGCGCTGACGCAGCGCCTGGACGCCACCGTGGCCCAGCGGCTGGACCCGGCCCTGGCCGCGCTGCCGCCGCTGGCCGGCGATGCGCGCAAGACCCTGCAGACTCTGCAGCAGGCGGGCACCAACGTGTCCACCCTGGCGGCCGACCTGGGCAAGACCACGCAGCGCCTGAACGCCGAGGGCGGCGCCATCGACCAGATCACGCTGGGCACGCAGTCGCTGGCGCGCGCGGCCGACCAGTTCAGCACCACCACGCTGCCCCGCATGAACCGTGCGGCCGACGACACCTCGCGCGCGGCCCGGCAGCTCAGCCGTACCGCCGGCGGCGTGTCCGACAACCCGCAGCTGTTCATCTACGGCTCGGGCCGCATTCCCCCCGGCCCCGGTGAAGCCGGTTTTGCACCTTGAGGCCTTGAGGAGTTGTATGAAAACTATCAAAAGAATAGCTGCTCGCGCTTATCCATCAAGCGCTGCAGCCATTTTTGGTGCATTGCTGCTCCTGGCGGGCTGCTCGGCCCTGCCCAGCCCGCCCACGCGGCCGGTGCTGTACGACTTCGGCCCCGGCGTGGTGGCCCCCGCGCCCACCGACCGCCGCGCCCCCTTGCCGCCGCTGGCGCTGGCCGATGTGGACGCCCCCGGCCTGCCCGAGGGCAGCAACGCCGTGCTGTACCGGCTGGCCTATTCCGACGCCCAGCAGCTGCGCCCCTACAGCCAGGCCCGCTGGAGCCAGCCGCCCGCGCAGCTGGTGCAGCAGCGCCTGCGCGAGCACCTGGGCCAGCGCCGGGCCGTGCTCAAGGCCGACGACGGCGCGGCGCAGGCGCGCGACGCGGCCCGGGGCGGCAAGCTGCCGCTGGTGCTGCGCGTGGAGCTGGAGGAGTTCAGCCACCTGTTCACCAGCGCCACCGAGAGCGCGGGCGTGGTGCGCCTGCGGGCCACTGTGGTGGACCTGACGCCGGCCGGCGAGGCCCTGCGCGGCCAGCGCGTCTTTACCGTCCGCACCCCGGCGCGCACGGCGGACGCGGCCGGCGGCGTGGCCGCGCTGGCCGACGCCACCGGCCAGGTGGCGCAAGAGCTGGCGGCCTGGCTGGAGCAGCTGGGCGGGTAGCAGCCCAGCCCAGGCCAGCCCGGCGCGGGCCCGTCAGGAGCGCTGCGGCCCTGTGCCGGTGCTGGTGGCGGTGGCGGTGCCGGTGGCAGAGCGGGCCGTGGCAGGCGCGTCCATGCCCGCCACCACCCGGGCCGAGCGCGCAAAGCTCCAGTACGCCCAGGCCCAGTCCATCAGCACCACCAGCCGGTTGCGAAAGCCGATCAAAAAGTACACGTGCGCGAACAGCCAGAACAGCCACGCAAAGTAGCCTGAGAACCGCACCGGCCCGGCGGGCGAGGTGAGGTCCACCACCGCCGAATTGCGGCCGATGGTGGCCAGGTTGCCGTAGTCGCGGTAGCGCAGCGGCTGCGTGGGCTGGCCCTGCAGGCGCCGCAAAAGGTTGGCCGCCGCCGCGCGGCCCATCTGCTTGGCGCCCGGTGACACGCCGGGCACGGGCCGGGGCGGCTGGCCCGGCATGTGGCTCTGCGCGGCGGCCAGGTCGCCGATGACGCTGATCTCCGGGTGGCCGGGCAGTGCCAGGTCGGGCTCGACCACGACGCGGCCGGCACGGTCGGTGGTGCAGCCCGTGGCCTCGGCCAACTGGCGGCCCAGCGGCGAGGCCGCCACGCCCGCCGCCCAGATGATGCATTTGCTCTTGATTTGATAGCTGATTGCGCCCGACCCATCTGCGCCAGAGGGCGGTTGGACCATCAAACCCTCTGCGTCGATGGCGGTGACGCGGGCCTGCACCCGCACGTCCACGCCCAGCTTTTCCAGCTGCTCGCGGGCGCGCTGGCTCAGCGTTTCGGGCATGGACTGCAGCACCCGCGGGCTGCCCTCCAGCAGGATGATCTTGGCGCTGGCCGGGTCGATGTGGCGGAACTCGCCCGGCAGGGTGTGGCGTGCGATCTCGGCCAGCGTGCCCGCCATCTCGACCCCGGTCGGCCCGCCGCCCACCACCACGAAGTTGAGCCAGTCCGCGCGCCGCTGGGGGTCGGGCTCCTTCTCGGCGGCCTCGAACGCCAGCAGGATGCGGCGGCGGATCTCGAACGCGTCCTCTAACGTCTTGAGACCGGGCGCCCAGGCGGCCCAGTCGTCGCGGCCGAAGTAGCTGTGCGTGGCGCCTGCCGCCACGATGAGATGGTCGTACGGAAGGGCGAGCCCGTCCCGCAGGTGCACCGTGCGTGCGGCCACGTCCACGCGCGCGACCTCCCCGAGCAGCGCGGTGGCGTTGGGCTGGTGGCGGAACAGGTGGCGGATGGGGGCCGCGATGGCGGGGGCGGACAGGCCGGCCGTGGCCACCTGGTACAGCAGCGGCTGGAACAGGTGGTGGTTGGCCTTGTCGACCACCGTCACGTCCACCGCCGCAGGGCGCAGGGCCCGCGCGGCCTCCAGGCCGCCGAAGCCGCAGCCGATGATGACCACCCGGGGGCGGCGCCCCGTGGGGGCTGGGGATGTGCTCATGCGCCGATTATTGGGGCCCGGCGGGCGGCGGGCGTGTCAGGTTTTACAGAAACCCCAGGTCGGTCGGATAGTCCGGCCGGCCGGCGGCGGCGCCGAAGTGCCCGATGTTAGGCAGCACGCTGGCCATTTCGCCGTCGGCCACGCCGAACCACTTGGCCAGGGTGGCGGCGTACTGGTCCACCGAGGTGGACGGCAGCAGCCGGCCCTGGCCCACGTGCCACTGGTCTTCCGGCGCGGCGGTGTTGCCCACGCTGACCGGCGGCGCACTGCCGTAGAAGGCCTTGCCCTTGACGGCGCCGCCCACCACGAAGTGGTGGCTGCCCCAGCCGTGGTCGGAGCCGTCGCCGTTGGAGCTGAGCGTGCGGCCGAAGTCCGACGCGGTGAAGGCCGTCACCTTGTCCGCCACGCCCAGTTCCACCGTGGCGCTGTAGAAGGCGGTCAGGGCGTCGCTCAGGCGCTGCAGCAGGCCCGGCTGCTGGGCAATCAGGTTGTCGTGCAGGTCGAACCCGCCCAGCGACACCATGAACACCTGGCGCTTGCTGCCCAGGCCGTTGCGCGCCCCGATGAGGCGGGCCACCATCTTGAGCTGGTCCGCCAGCGGGTTGTTGGCGGGAAAGGCGGTGGACAGGGTGGTGCTGGCCAGCGCGCTGGTGATCTGCCCTTCGGAGGCCACGGCCCGCGCGGTCACGCGGGTGTATTCGTTTTCCAGCAGGTGGCCGCTGGGCTGCTGGATCAGCGCCGTCAGGGCCCCCCGCACGGCGCTGGAGCCGTACACGTTGTTCTTCACCCCGTTGATCGCCACGGCGCCCGAGGGGCTCACCTGGTACTGCAGGGCCGAGTCGCCCGACAGGAACACCGCGTTGCCCGTGACCGAGATGCAGGTGAACAGCGAGTTGCCGTTGGACGACAGCGCCAGGTCGCCGATGTTGCCGCCCCAGCCCACGGTGGAGCCCTCGGGCGAGGACGACTGCCACACCGACTGCTGGTCGTTGTGCGAGAAGAGCTTGGGCGGCAGCGGAAAGGCCTTGCGGTCGGGGCTGTTGTACTGGGCGCGCGTGAGCGGCACCACCAGCGGCCCCACGTTGAGCTGCACGGCGGCCTTGCCGGCGTTGAACAGGCCTGCGAGCCCCGTCATGGCCGGGTGCAGCGCGTACTGGCGGCCTCCGGGCAGCGGCGTGGCGGGGTTGAGCAGCGTGGGCGTGAGCGACGCCTTGGGCAGGGCGATGCTGCCGCGGATGGCGCTGTAGCGGCTCCAGCTGGCGTCGTCATAGGTGACCACGGTGTTGGCGTAGTCGTTGCCGCCGTAGAGGAACACGCAGACCAGGGCCTTGTAGTCGTCCGCGGCAAAGGCGGCGGCTTCGCCCATGGCGGCCAGGTTCAGGGCAAAGGGCAGGGCGGTGCCTGCCAGGCCCAGCTGCGCGGAGCGCCGCAGGAAGGCGCGGCGGGAGTGGAGTTCGGGTTGAAGCAAGTGCATGGCGGGGCTTCTCGGGGGCGGTCGGGCCGGCGGGGCTGCCGGCCGGGTTCATTTCTGGACGAGGTACTCGGCGCTGGCCATGACCAGGAACACGGCGGCGGCCACCCGGTCGCGCTTGGCGTTGTCGGTGCTGGCCGCGGTGATGTTGATGGTCTTGAGCGCGTCGGCGATGAGCTTGACGGTGGCGGCCGAGAGCTGGCCGGCGCACATCAGCAGGTTGATGCGGGCCACCAGCGCGTCCGCATCGGCCACCAGGGCCAGCTCCTGCGTGTAGGCGGCCTTGATGTCGAAGCCGTTGTTGGGCGTGCTGGCGTTGTGGGGCACCTCGGGGCCATTCACCCAGAGGCCGTTGCGGATGGCGCCCTGCATGAAGTTCAGGTAGCCGCCCACGCTGCTCTCGTTGACCAGCTGGAACTCCGGCGCCACGGCGCCCGTGGCCGCCAGCGCGGTGGACGGCGGCACATAGCCGGGCCGGAAGAAGTTGAACACCGAGGGCGAGCGCAGCGGGCTCTGGCCCAGGCGCGACCCCGGGTCGCTGAGGTTGCCGATCTTCCAGGTGCCGAAGGTCGAGTTCAGGCCGAAGGTGCGGCCCCATTGCACGAAGCGCAGCATGGGCTCGCGCAGCTTGCCGAAGCCCGGCTGCGTGAGGCCCGCCGGCGAGCGGGCCTCGTCGTCGAGCAGGATGGCGCGGACCACCGCGCGCAGGTCGCCGCGCACCCCCGCGCCGTTGTTGGCAAAGGCGGCCGACACCCGCGCCACATAGCCGGGCGACGGGTTGCTGGTGACCAGGCGCTGGATGAGCTGCTTGCCGATGAACGGCCCCACGTTGGGGTGGTTGAACAGCGTGTCCAGCGCGATGCGCAGGGCCTCTGCGCCTGGCGTGCCCGCCGGGATGGTGGTGCCCAGGAAGCTGGCGGCCAGCGCGGAGTGGCGCGACTCGGTCAGCACCATGGGCAGCCGGGTGAACGTGGTGCTGGAGACCGTGCGGTTCGTGCCCGGCACGGTGGTGGGCGTGTTCTGCGACTGGTCGTAGTCGTAGCCGGTGAACACCCGCGCGAGGTTGGTCACGTCGCTCTGGCTGTAGCTGTCGATGGGCTTGCCCGACCCGTCGCGCTGGGGCGTGCCGTCGGGGTTGAGCAGCACCAGCCCGATGGACATGAGCTGCATGATCTCCCGCGCGTAGTTCTCATCGGGCTGGCGCCCGGTGGCGGGGTTTTCCTTCTGGTTGCCGCGGGTGTTCAGGTAGAACCCCATGGCCGCGTTCAGCGTCACGTCCTGCAGCAGGTTGCGGTAGTTGCCGAAGGCCTGGAACACGAGCTGGTCCCAGTACCAGGCGATGGCGTGGCTGCGCCAGTTGAAGTCCAGCCCCGAGAGCGACACCACGCAGATCTCCGACAGCGCCAGCGCCACCCGCTTGCGCAGGCCGTCCGGCGACTGCAGCAGCTGGTGCCAGATCATGTAGTCGCCGGGGTAGCTGTTGTCGTAGAACCCGGTGTCCTTGTTGACGTCGGCATAGCCATGCTCGTTGAGCCACTGCCATCCGCTCTGGGACAGGGGCGCATTGAACTGGGCTTCCAGCCAGTCGGCATACGTGGTGGAGCGCAGCGCCGCAATCTCGGCCGGCGAGGCGGAGAACTGCGCCTGCAGCAGGAAGCGGGCCGCTTCCTGGTCCGTCTGGGGCGCCGGGTAGGTGCCCACTGCGCCGGACTGGGAGACGCCCGTGCCCGGGCCGGTGGAAGGGCTGTCGCCGCCCCCGCCGCCGCAGGCCGCCAGCGAGACAGCGGCGGCCACCCCGGCTGCCACCGGGCGCACGATGGCAGGGGCCGGGCGCATGGCCCCGTGCTGGGAAGGAGACGATGGGGCGGGAGATTCCGCGGCTGCCGCGGGCGCGGCGAGCGGTTCCTCGTGGGTAGTTTGCATGGCTCGTGGGAATCGAAAAAAGGGCGCCGTCGGGAGGCGCGTTTCGCACTTCACCACAGCAAATCCCCCTACGGAAATACAAACGTTACCAAATGAAACCACTCTCAGGGAGAGGCCAGGTGTAACGCTGGCGGGGTGATGGGGAATTGCAACATTTGTGGACTGGGCAGGGAGAAAAGGGGGGCGCCGGTCTGTCTGGCACGCGCCGTAGGCGTGTGCTGACGTGCGCAACGCAGGCCGGACTACGGCCCGCGCCGCCCTCCGTTTCTAGAGTTCATCCCATCGCATCAAGCACCTGTTCCACGCATTCCGGGTGGATGGCTGGCGCGAAAACTTTCGAGGATGCACACCATGAATGAAGACACCATCCAAGGCAACTGGAAGCAGTTCAAAGGAAAAATGATCGAGCAGTGGGGCAAGCTCACCAACGACGACCTTGATGTCATCGACGGCAAGCGCGAACAGTTCCTGGGCAAGCTGCAAGAGCGCCAGGGCATTGCACGCGACGAAGCGGAAAAGCAGCTCCGCGACTGGCAGGCCCGCCACCCCGACTTCCGCTTCAACGACTGAGACGCGGCCCCGCCGGGCGCAGCGATCCCGCCGCCCGCGCGGACCCCTGATGGACTCGTAATTTCGTACACCGAGGAGAACACCATGCAATTCACACGCACCCTGATGGCTTCTGTCGCCGCCGGCCTGCTGGCCACCTCTGCTCTGGCCATGACCGATGCCGACTACAAGGCGGGCAAGGACCGCATTTCCGCCGACTACAAGGCCGCCAAGCAAAAATGCGATGGCCTGAAGGACAACGCCAAGGACGTCTGCATGAAGGAGGCCAAGGGCGCCGAAGACGTGGCCAAGGCCGAGCTGGATGCCCAGCACAAGCCCAGCGCCAAGGCCACCCGCAAGGTGGCAGACGCCAAGGCCGACGCCGCCTATGACGTGGCCAAGGAAAAGTGCGACGACCTCAAGGGCAATGACAAGGACGTCTGCGTGAAGGACGCCAAGGCTGCCCGCGTGAAGGCCAAGGAAGACGCCAAGGTGGCCGAGGCCCAGGCCAAGCCCGCCGACAGCGCCGCCGCCAAGAGCGCCGACGTGGCAGAGGCCCGCAAGGACGCCAGCGCCGAGAAGAACGACGCCGCCTACAAGGCCGCCAAGGAGCGTTGCGACGCCATGTCGGGCGACGCCAAGTCCAAGTGCGTGGACGACATGAAGCGCATGTACGGCAAGAGCTGATCCCGGCCGCAGTGCGGCCCCGGCAACTGCCACGCCCCGCCCCGTGCGGGGCTTTTTTGCGCCCGCCCTCAGGCGCGCCGCCACGGCGGGAGCTGACCTGGGTCAATACGCGCGAAGAACGTCCGCCCTAAGCTCGCCCCCTGTTTTTTGTCTCGCTGTCGCGAAGGGATGCCCATGGCTCAACTCGAATGGTCGGATGCACTGGCCCTGGACCTGCCGGTGATGGACGACATCCACCAGGAATTCGTGGACCTGCTGGCCGCGGTGGACCGTGCGGATGACGCCGCCCTGCTGCCCGCCTGGCGCGCCCTGGTGGACCACACGGACCACCACTTCGCGCAGGAGGATGCGTGGATGGCCTCCACCCGCTTTGCCTCGGGCAACTGCCACAGCATGCAGCACAAGGTGGTGCTGCAGGTCATGCGCGAAGGCACGGCGCGGGCCGAGCAGGGCGACCTGAAGCCGCTGCGCATCATGGCCAGCGAACTGGCCCTGTGGTTTCCCCAGCACGCCCAGAGCATGGACGCCGCCCTCGCCCTGCACGTGCGCCGCGTGGGCTTTGATCCTGCCACGGGCATCGTGCATGCGCCCGATGCCCTGCCCGGCGAGCTGATCCACGGCTGCGGCGGCGCCAGCTGCTCCGACGAGGACCGACCCGCCAGCGTGGCCCGCGAGGAAGCCGCGGCGGCCTGAGCTGGCCCGCGCGGCCGGGGCACTGTCACCGGCTTGCCTGCCGGGGCAGCATCCCGGGTTTGCTAGATTATTAATAGCACCCTGCGCTTGTCCAGCAAGCGCAGGGTGCAATTTTTATCTGATTAGCAACCTACCTCAGACGCTTCCTCTTCCCCACCCGTTCGGGCTGAGCCTGTCGAAGCCTTGCACGCACGCTGCAAGCCCTGGCTTCGACGGGCTCAGCCCGAACGGATGGAGTGGCATCTGAGACAAGTAACTAATCAGGTATTTTTATGGTCGTTGCCTGTGGCCGTCAGTCGCCCAGCGGGCGGCGTGGCAGCAGCAGGGCCGCCATGCGCCAGCACAGGTCGCGCAGCGCGCGGCGCAGGGCGGGCGAGTCGGGGCCGGGCTCGGCGTGCGGATCACGGGGGCGGAACGCCGCGTCCAGCACCTGCTGCTTGGCGCTGTGCAGCGCGCCCCGGTCCCGCCGCTGCAGGGCGGCCGCCAACTGGTCGCGGTAGCGTTGCACCCGTGCGGCTTCCGCCACCGTCAGGCCCGCCGCGGACGGCTGCGGGGCGGGGCCTGCCAGGTGCCGGGCCCAGGCCTGGGCCCCCAGCGATGGAGCCTCGGCGGCGCTCATGCGGCCTCCGGGCGGGCGGCGGGCGGCGTGGCGGGCGCGCCCGGCCGCCGGGGCGTGCCGCCCTGGGACGACACCCCGTACCAGTTCACATTGCGCGTGAGCACCATGACGGCGGCGAGCACCAGGAAGAGTGCGATGGAGCCGACCACCAGCGCCGTCTGCTCCAGCTGCAGCAGCAGGTACAGCAGGCCGTACAGCACCGCGATGCCCGCGCCCAGCGGAATGCCGCGTGTCAGGCCGCCCAGCATGTGGCTGGCGTAGTAGGCCAGCAGCAGCACGCAGGCGCTGGCGGCCACGGCGTACGAGGTGCCGAACGGCAGGTGCTCCGACAGGCTCACCAGCAGCAGGAAGAAGCTGCACAGCGCGCTGCCCACCAGCAGGTACTGCACGGGGTGGACGCGGAGTTTCTTCATCAACTCGAAGAGGCCCACGGCCACGAAGGTGAGCGCAATGAACAGCACTCCGTACTTGGTGGCGCGGTCGCTGAGCGAATAGGGGTTCACCGGGTCCACAAACGCCACGCTGAAGCTGTCGGCGCAGGGGCCGCCTTGCGAGGCGCTGCCCGTGCCGTATTCGGGGCTCCGCGGATCGTTGTCCAGGCCGCCCGCGCAGACGGGCTTGCCCTCGGCAATGTCTGCCTGCGCCGTGGTGGCCAGCGACGACAGGCGCCAGGTGGCCGCAAACCCGGTCTTCTTGACCTCGCGCTCGGACGGCAGGAAGCGCCCCGCAAACGAGGGGTGGGGCCAGCCGCTGGTCATCAGCACCTCGGTGTTGCCGCCCAGCGGCACGATGGCCAGGCGCTCGGTGCCCACCAGCTCCAGGTCCAGCGTGGCGGCCAGGCCGTCGGCCTTGCCGCGCACCGACTCGGGCAGCACGGCGTGCAGGCCCCGGCTGTAGGCCGGGTGGAAGGTGCCGGGCTTGAGCGCCAGCGCCTGCGGACCCAGCGTGAACTGCGCCGTGCGGATGCCGCGAGCGTCCCCCACGGCCATCATCACGATGGGGGCACCGCAGTGCATGCGCGAATTCTTCAGGGTGCTTTGGGGCACCAGCCCGGCCAGCGAGCCCCACTGCGCCGCGACCTGGGCCTTGAGGGTGTAGGTGTTCACCTTGTGCAGGCCGCGTGCGCGCTCCTCCATGGCTGCGCCGGTGCTGATCTTGAGCTGCTCGGGCATGGCCGTCAGGCGGAACTCGCGGCGGCGCTCCACCATGCGGCGCTCGTCGCCCTTGCCGGTCTCTTCGTCCCAGCTTTCCACGCAGGCGCTGTGGATCAGGGGGCCCATCAGGGTCTGCGGGCCGGCCAGGCTGTCGGCCACGCTCTGGGCGGTGAGGCTGCGGTAGCGCTGCCGGTCGCGCACGACGCCCTCGATCATCGACAGGCCGACCATCAGGAGCAGGACGACCGCGCCCAGCGCGGCCAGCTTGGTGAACAGGGGGTGTTTGAACAAGAGATCCTCCACAAGTGCATGTTGGGGAGGCGAGTGTTGGCCCCGGGTGTGAGGGCGCTATGAAGTTTGTGAGGCGGGCGTGAAGTGGCGCCGGGCGGGCAGGTCTGAGGCCGTCCGGGGGCTCAGCCGGGAAACGCCAGCTCCACCCGCAGGCCGGGCGCCGTGTTGCGCACCGCCATCTGGCCGCCATGCAGCGCCATCACGCGCCGGACGATGGCCAGCCCCAGGCCCGATCCGCTGCGTTCGCCGCCCGGCCGCGCCGTGGTGAAGAAGCGCTCGCCCAGGCGCGGCAGCGCGTAGTCGGGCACGCCGGGGCCGCCGTCCTGCACGGCCACGGTGGTGCCGGCCAGCTCCACCCGAACGGTGCTGCCTTCGGGGGCGAAGTCGATGGCGTTGTCCAGCAGGTTGGTCAGGGCCAGCGTGACCAGCTCGGCCTCCCACGGGCCGCTGGCGCCTGCGCCTGACAACGCCAGCGTGATGCCGCGCTGGGCGGCGCGGGCGCGCGTCTGGGCGAGGGCTGCCGCGGCGCAGTCCTGCAGCGCCACGGGGGCGCGGCCCTCGGCATGGTGGCGCTGCTCCAGCTTGGACAGCTCCAGCAGCCGGTCGATGATGCGCTGCAGCCGCTCGCTTTGCTGCACTACCTGGTGGGCGAACTCGGCGCGGTCGGTGGCGGGCAGGTCGTCCTGCAGCAGCTCGCCCGCGCCGCGGATGGCGGCCACGGGGCTCTTGAGCTCGTGCGTGAGGGCGCGCACGTAGCCCTCGATGTAGTCGCGCCCCTCCAGCCGCGCGCGCATGCGGTCCATGGCGCGGGCCAGGTCGCCCAGTTCACCGGGCACCTGCGGCACGGCCAGGGCTGGCGCGGGCGGCGAGGCAGGGTCGAGCGCCTCGCCGTCGGCCGGGCCCTGCACGCTCAGGGCGTAGTCGCGCAGGCGCCGCACGTTCCATACCATCCACAGCGTCACGGCCACGCCCACGGCGGCCGACAGTGCCAGCAGCAGCAGCCCGCCCATGAACACCTTGCGCTCGGCGCGGTCGATGAAGCGCTGCACCGTGCGCGTGGGCTTGGCCACCGTGAGCACGCCCGCGATCCGGTCCTGCACATAGATGGGCGCGGCCACGTGCATCACGCCGCTGGTGTCGTCCTCCTGCACATCGCGGGTGGAGCGCGCGCCGTACTCGCCGCGCAGCGTGCGCGCCACGTCGCGCCAGCGCGAATAGTCGGCGCCCACGGCGCGGTTTTCGGAGTCGAACAGCACGCGCCCGGTGGTGTCGGTCACGTAGATCCGATAGTCGAGGGACTGCTTGGAAACCCCCCAGATGGCGGCATCGATGGGCCGCGTGGCATAGCGGCGCACATGCTGCGCAAACGGGCTGGCGCTGCTGTTGCCGGCATCCGCCGCCAGCCGCCCGCTGGCCAGGTCCTCGCTGGCCAGCTCGGCCAGGATGTTGGCGGTGTCCACCATCATGTCCTCCATCACCTCGCGCACGCTGGGCTTGATCTCGGCCATGAACACGCGCAGCACAAAGAACGCGGCGATGCCGTTGATGAGGAAGAAGGCGAACAGCAGGCGGATACCGAGGCGCATGGGGCTGGGGACTCTCTTCAGCAATATAGCCGCAGCAGCCCCAGGGGCGGCGTGCGCGTCGGGCCTTGGTGCGCACGCAGGTGCAACCCCGTCCGGTGCGGCCCTGCGGCGGGGGCCGCCGGAAGTTGGAACGGTGCAACGGTTTCTCCCGGAAACAGGCCGGGGCGCCCGCAAGGGGCCCGCGGTCCGCGCCTGGCCCTGTGGCTATGGGGGGCCTGCCGCCTAGTCTCGGTTCCGAACTGCCCGCGAAGTGGCGTGGGCATTCATTTCCCACTGCAAGCAACAACAGGAGACAAGATATGCGGAAAACGCGCCTCTTATCGGCAGCCGTGCTCGGCTGCTTTTCGTCGTTGGGCATGGCGCAAAGCGCGACCGGCACCAGCAGCGTCACGATGTACGGCATTGTCGACGTGGGTATTCAGCACGTCACCGGAGCCCCTGGCGGCTCTGCAACCCGCCTGACCAGCGGCAACATGCAAGGCTCGCGCCTCGGGTTCAAGGGAAATGAAGACCTGGGTGGCGGCTACCGCGCCGTCTTCACGCTGGAGTCTCGCCTGGAAGCGGACACCGGGGCGCTCGGCAGCCGCCCCATTTCCCAGGGCAAGCTGCCCGACCGGCTCAGCAACGCCAGCTACCTGGGGCTGCCAGCAGCGCTGCAGCCCGCGGTGGCCGCCGTGGCCTCGCAAATCGGCAATTCCGTGGGCGTGAATTTGGGCAACAACTTCTTTGACAGGCAGATCTTCACGGGCCTGGTCACGCCGTACGGCGCCTTCACGTTCGGCCGGCAATACACACCCGGCTACCTGGCCACGGCCTACTTCGACGTGATGAAGACCGAGTCCAGCCTGGCGCTGGGGCAGTTGGTGGCCATCCCGGCTTCGTTCGACATTCGCGTGAGCAACTCGCTGCAGTACGGGCTGCAGCAGGGCGGAGTGACCGCCACGGCGATGTACGCCGCAGGCGAGGTCGCCGGACGTGCGAGCGCGCGGCGGCTGTGGGGCGTCATGGCCACGTACCAGGGCGACGGCTACGCGTTCGGCGGCGGCTACAACACCCGCAACAATGAGCTGGGCGAGAAGTCGCTGACGACCGCCGTCCTGGGGGCCACGGTGGACATCGGTCCCGGCACGCTGGCGGGCCAATTCAGCACCATCAAGGACAACCACCCGACCGACCTGTCCGGCATCGCCGCCGGCCTCTCGGCCAATCCGGCCACGGCGCCATTTGCCGGTCTGGTGCAAAACGCCTTTGTCCAGGGCTTCCGGCAAGATGCGCGCCTGTTCCAGATCGGCTACCGCCTCACCCGGGGCGTGCACACGGTGGCCGTGGCCTACAACAGCATGAACGACAAACGCCCGTTCAACGCCGACCGCTCGTCGTACGGCGTGGCCTATACGTACACCCTTTCCAGGCGGACCGACCTGAACGCCGTGCTCACCCACCTGAACAACAAGAACACGTCGCAGGACATGCTGGGCGGCAACGGTTTCCTGGGGGGTGTGGCGGCATCGCCCGGCAAGGACGTCAACAGCCTGTCGCTGTCGATCCGCCATCGGTTCTGACGGCTCCCAGGGCGGGGCAACGGCCCCCGTCAAAGGGCCGTAGACAGGTTCTTACACATCCAGGCAATACCCCATGCCCCGGTGCGTGCTGATGTACTCGCGCTCCGGGTCCACCTCGCGCAACTTGGCGCGCAGGGTCTTGATGTGGGTGTCCACCGTACGGTCGGTGCTCTCGCTGTCGTCGCCCCACGCGGCAGCGAGCAGGGCCTCGCGCGAATGGATGCGGCCTGCGCCGCGCAGCAGGTGGGACAGCAGGCGGTATTCGCGCCGCGTCAGCGGCAGGGCCTGGCCGCGCAGGCTGATGCGCTGGCCGGGCTCGTCGTCGTGGAACAGCGGCGCGGCAGCGGGCGCCGGGCTGGCGTGGCCGTTGCCGTGGCCCGTGCGGCGCAGCAGCGCCTTCACGCGCGCGGCCAGCTCGCGCGGGCTGAAGGGCTTGGTCAGGTAGTCGTCGGCGCCCAGCTCCAGGCCCAGCACGCGGTCGATCTCTTCGCCGTGGGCGCTGAGCATGAGCACCGGGATCGCCACGGTCTGCGCCGCGCCGCGCACGTCGCGCAGCAGGTCGAGCCCGCTGCCGTCGGGCAGTCCCACGTCCAGCACCAGCAGGTCAAAGCGCGTGCGCCGCAGCTGCTGGCGCGCGTCATGCACCAGCAGGCTGTGCGTCACGGCCAGGCCGTCGCGCTCCAGCGCATAGGCCACCGTGCGGGCGATGGCGGGGTCGTCTTCGAGCAGCAACAGGCGGGCGGACATGGGCGGTCAGCGCGCGACGAGGATGGGGAACAGCTTGCCCAGCCCGTCCGCCATCACCTCCACCGCCAGCGCGGCCAGGATCAGGCCCATGAGCCGGGTCATCACGTTGATGCCGGTCTTGCCCAGCACCCGGGCGATCGGGTCGGCCAGGGCAAAGCACACGGCGGTGGCCAGCGCGATGACCACGCCGTAACCCACCAGCGCGGCGTGCTGCCAGAAGGTCTGCGCCCGGTCGGCATAGATCACCACGGTGGACATGCTGGCGGGGCCGGTGAGCAAGGGAATGGTGAGCGGCACCACGGCAATGCTGCTGCCGGCGGCGGCTTTCTCGGCGCCTTCCTCGTACTCGTTGGTGGTGGGCTTGGCCTCGGCGGGCTGGGCGTTGAGCATGTTCATCGCGCTGATGAGCAGCAGCATGCCGCCGCCCACCTGGAAGCTTTGCAGCGAGATGTTGAAGAAGTCCAGGATCTGCAGGCCCAGCAGCGCGCAGGCCGCGATCACGCAGAACACGCTGAAGCTGGCCACCTGGATGGTGCGCCGGCGCTGCGCGTACGAAAAGCCCTGGGTGTAGTGGATGAAGAACGGTACGATGGCCAGCGGGTTCACGATGGCCAGCAGGGTGATGAGGGGTTTCAGATCCATATCAATTCTCCATGGCGTTGACCACGACCCCCAGACTTTGAAACCGGCGCTGCCAGCAGCCAGTGACGCCGAGCAAGGGCCGCCCCGCAGTGAGGGCGTCGTTCCCCTCCCGCGAAGCGAGAGAGGGGCTGAGGGCCGCGGCTCCGAGCCTGCCTGCGCAGGCTTGGACGCGGCCGAAGAGCGGCCGTCTCCGGCGGACGCACGGAGGCGCGAAGCGACTCAGGGGGTGTTTCATTACCTTCCTCCGGATACGTCGAGCAGGGACATGGTGGTGTACGGCGACGCATCCGACATCAGCCAGACGATGGCCTCGGCCACTTCCTCGGCCGTGCCGCCGCGCTGCATGGGCACCTGGGGGGCCAGGTCGCGCACGCGGTCGGGCAGGCCGCCGCTGGCGTGGATGTCGGTCTCGATCAGGCCCGGGCGCACGGCGTTCACGCGGATGCCCTCGGCCGCCACCTCGCGCGCCAGGCCCACGGTGAAGGTGTCGATGGCGCCCTTGGCTGCGGCGTAGTCCACGTACTGGCCTGCCGCGCCCAGCCGCGCGGCGGCGCTGGAGACGTTGACGATGCTGCCGCCCGCGCCGCCGTGCCGGGTGCTCATGCGGCGCACGGCCTCGCGGGCGCAGACGATGCTGCCGATCACGTTGATGTCGAACATGCGGCGCAGCCGTGCGGTGCTCATGTCCTCCACGCGGGCGGGCACGTCCACTACGCCCGCGTTGTTCACCAGCGCGGTGATGCGGCCGAGCTGCGCGTCCACCGTGGCGAACATCGCCAGCACCTGGGCCTCGTCGGCCACGTCGGCCTGCACGGCCAGGGCGGTGCCGCCGCCCGCGCGGATCTGCTGCACCACCGCATCGGCGGCGGCCTGGTTGCCCTGGTAGTTCACGGCCACCGCCCAGCCCTGGCGCGCGGCCCGCACGGCGGTGGCGGCGCCAATGCCACGGCTGGCGCCGGTGATTAACGCGATCTTGTTCTTCATGGAATGCGGTCTCCTGCAAGAATGCCGCATTGGAACAGGTTATGGCAACCGCCCAGACCGTCCGTTGTCCCCATTCACCAAGGAGCCGCACCATGGGTCAGTTTGTCGATCTGCAATCTCGCGATGGTTTCACCTTTCCTGCCTGGGTGGCAAAGCCCGACACGGCACCGCGCGGCGCCGTGGTGGTGCTGCAGGAGATCTTCGGCGTGAACTCGCACATCCGCGCCGTGGCCGACCGCTTTGCCGCGCGCGGCTATCTGGCCGTGGCGCCGTCCACCTTCCACCGCGTGCAGCCCGGCGTGGAGAGGGGCTACAGCGCCGAGGACATGAAGGCGGGCATGGCGCTCAAGTCGGCGGTCGAGGCGCTGCCGGCACCGGGCGTGATGGCCGACATCCAGGCCGCCATCGACTACGCAGCCGCGCAAAGCGGCCGCAAGGTGGGCATCGTGGGCTTTTGCTGGGGCGGCCTGCTGACCTGGCGCGCGGCCTGCACGCTCACGGGCCTGTCGGCCGCCGTGCCGTACTACGGCGGCGGCATGACCACGCCCGAGGAGACTGCGCGCCACCCCACCGTGCCGGTGCTGGCCCACTTCGGCCAGCGCGACCACTTCATCCCGGTGGACAGCGTGCAGGCCTTTGCCCGCGCCCACCCCGAGGTGGAAGTCCATCTCTACGACGCCGACCACGGCTTCAACTGCGACCAGCGGGGCAGCTACGACGAGCCGGCCGCCATGGCGGCGCGGGACCGCACGCTGGCGTTCTTCGACAAGCACCTCGGCTGACGCGGCGCAGGCGGTCATGGCTCGTCCGCAGCGTTTTTGGCCTGCAGCGCTTATGGGGAAAGCGCTGACAGCTATTGTTTTGATAGCTTTTGCGGTGCAGGCCTTTGCTGCTGGCTATGCCGGCCCGCTGTTCGATGCCCACCTGCACTACAACGAGGAGGCATGGGATGGCCAGGCGGGCCCGCACCCGCCGTCGGATGTGCTGGCCCGCATGAAGGCATCGGGGGTGCGCGCCATCGTGGCCAATTCGCGGCCCAACACCGGATCGCTGGCGCTGGCCGCATTGCCCGAGGTGCGCGCGGCGGGCGTGGCCGTGGTGCCTTTTGTGCGGCTGTACCGCAATCGCGCCGACTACACGGGCTGGTTTGCCGACGAGACCATCTACGAGATGGTGCTGGCCGAGCTGGCGCGCGGCACGGGCTCCGGCCCCTACCGGGGCCTTGGCGAATTCCACCTGTACGACAGCGCAAATGCCAACGGCCCGGTGGCCAAGAAGCTGATGACCCTGGCCGAAGAGCGCGACCTGGTGGTGCTGGCCCATGTGGACGATGCGGCTATCGATTTGCTGATGGCTCACACGCCCTCCCAGGGCCGGAAGCTGCGGCTCATCTGGGCCCACACCGGCATCGGCGGCGCGCCGGTGGAGCGGGTGGACGCGCTGATGGCGCGCTACCCCGGCCTGGTGGGCGAACTTTCGTACCGTCCCGGCCTGGTGTGCGACGACGGCCAGCTCTGCCCTGCGTGGCGCGCCTTGCTGCTCAAGTACCCCACGCGCTTCGTGATCGGATCGGACACCTGGGTGAACCAGCGCTGGCAGCACTACGAAACCCTGATGCAGGGCTACCGCACCTGGCTGGGCAGCCTGCCCCCGGGTGTGGCGGACAAGGTTGCGTGGGCCAACGCTGCGGCGCTGTTCGGCGTGCCCCGGCCCTGATCTGGAGCCAGCCTTCCGCGCACCGCTCCGGGCCGCAGCACGGCCCCCTATCCGCCCGTGGGATCGCCGGGGGCCGGGGCGGCAGGCGGCGGCGAGTGGCGCGCCGGCGGGGCGGGAAACGCCAGGGTGAACACCGTGGGCTGGCCGGGCGCGCTGCGCACGGTGGCGGACCCTCCGTGCAGTTCCATGGCGCTCTTCACAATGGCCAGGCCCAGGCCGGCACCCGCCGCGGCTTCCGCAGAGGGGCTTCCGACGCGGTACGTGCGTTCAAAGATCCGCGCCTGGTGCTCGGGCGCGATCGGATCGCCCTCGTTGGCGACCGAGATGCAGCCGGCCCCTGCCGGGGAGACTTCGGCAGAGACCACGACGGTGCTTCCCTTGCGCGCATGGTGGATGGCGTTGGTCAGCAGATTGCCGGTGGCGCGGGTGAGCAGGGCGTCATCGGCCCAGACCACGGCGCCGGGCGCAACCTGCAGCGCCAGCTGCACCCCTTGCTCCTGCGCCAGCAGCTCGAAGAAGGCCGCGATGGCTTGCAGCCGCTGCGCCAGCGGCACCGGGGCGGCGTGCAGGGCCGACTGCTGGCTGTCGGCGCGCGCCAGGAACAGGATGTTTTCGATCAGGCGGCCCATGCGCTCGTACACCGGCATGCTGGCCTCGATCGCAGCGCGGTACTCGCCGGCGCTGCGCGGACGGGACAGCGTGACCTCGGCGGCGATCAGAAGGCGGTGGATCGGCTCGCGCAGGTCATGCGCCACGTCGGACGAAAAGCCCGAGAGGCGGGTGAAGGAGTCCTCCAGCCGGTCCAGCATGTGGTTGAACGCCCGCGCCACGGGTTCCAGCTCGATCGGGTGGCCCTGGGACGGAAGCCGTTCGTCCAGGGCCCGGGCGCTGATGCGATTGGCCGTGTGGGCCAGCCGGTAGGCCGGGGCCAGCACGAGCTGCAAGGTGCACCATGCCAGCCCACCGGCCGCCAGTGCCGCCACGCCGAGCGTGATGGCGACGATGCGCCAGAAGCGTTCCGCGAAACTGTGCTGCCACGCGCTCAGGTCCGCCGCGGGAATCCCGAGCATGTCGCCCGTATTGAGCAGCAGCGGGCGCAGGTCCTCCAGGTCCTGCTCCAGGAGGAACCCTGCCGTCCAGAGGCCCATGGCGGTGACCAGTGCCGCCACCAGCGAGTTCGCCAGCGCTGCTCTCAGCACCAGGGAGCCGCGCAGGCGGGCCGCCAGGCGCCAGGGCGCCGGGCCCCCTGCGGCCGGCGCAGCTGGCGGGAGTGCCGCCCCCGGCTCAGGCGCCCGGGTGCTCGAGGACATAGCCGACCCCTCGGACCGTGTGGATGAGCTTGTCCGTGAAGGGGTCATCGACCTTGGCCCGCAGGCGGCGCACCGCGACGTCGACGACATTGGTATCACTGTCAAAGTGCATGTCCCACACGTTCTGCGCGATCAAGGTGCGTGACATGACCTCGCCCGCGTGGCGCACCAGGTAGTCCAGCAGAACGAACTCCTGGGTGGTGAGGTCGATGCGCTGCGTGGCACGCCGCACGCGCCGGCGGGTGGTATCGACCTCCAGGTCGCCCACGCGCAGCACCCCGTCGGGAACGGACATCGGGACGCTGCGGCGCGCGACCACCTGGATGCGCGCGAGCAGCTCGGAAAAGGCAAATGGCTTGACCAGGTAATCGTCGGCACCGAGCAGCAGCCCCTTGACGCGGTCTTCCACGTCGTCGCGGCCCGACAGGAAAAACACCGGGGTCTGGCGCCGGGCGCGAATGCCGCGCAGCACCTCCCAGCCACTGGCGCCCGGCAGCCCCACGTCGAGCAGGATCAGGTCATAGTGGCCCGAACTGGCCAGGTGCAGGCCCTCCACGCCGTCGGATGCGGAGTCCACGACATGGCCGTGCTCCGTCAATCCCTTGTGCAGGTAGGCCGAGGTCGAAGGTTCGTCTTCAATGGACAAGAGACGCATGTGGCGGAATCCCGGCGGGCTTGAACGCTGGAATGGCAGTGGTAGTGGCAGTGGCAGCGGTTGAGGAGATGGCGCCCGGCACGGGCCCGCTTTGTGCGCACCGTTGGGCTGGTTGTTCCGGGGAAATTCTTGCGCGGCGGGGACGGACGGGTCTGTGAGGTTTCTCACGCGGGCGCGGCGGTCGCTGCAATTGCCACGGCGGCGCAGTACGCAGCGGCTGCGGCGGGGGGATGCGCCGCAAATTGCACCCAATGGCTCCGAATAGCCCCAAATCCGTGCGGGGTTGTGGCACGTGTAAAACGGTGTGGGCTCAAACCGCGGGGGGCGTACATGCGTCCCCCCCGTGCTTGCGTCATCCGGCCTGTGGAGTGCGGGAGCCAGTGCCTACGCTTGCTCCATGTCCTGCCATGAAGGCGTGGGACATGAATTCCGATTGAACCCACTTTTAGAAGGATGACCATGAAAAAATTTGCCACACTGGCTGTACTCGCAGCAGCTGGTGCCACCTCTTACGCACAATCGTCCGTCACGCTGTTTGGCGTGGCCGACGTGGTGTTGCAAAGCGGCCGCGGTAGCGAAACCAACCGAACCAGCGTGGGCAGCGGCGGCCTGGCGTCCAACCGCATCGGTTTCCGCGGCGTCGAAGACCTTGGCGGCGGCTTGGCCGCAGGCTTCTGGCTCGAAGCCGGCTACAACATCGACGACGGTACGGGTGTCTCCAACACCTTCAACTTCAACCGCCGCTCGACGGTCAGCCTGATGGGCAGCAACTGGGGCGAAGTCCGCCTGGGCCGGGATTTCACCGCCACCTACAACAACATCTACGACGCCTTTGGCGACAACGGCGTGGGCGCCCTGCTGAAGACCACCTCCCTGGGTTCCAACTACGGCTACGCGATGCAGACCCGCACCAACAATGCGGTGTCGTACTTCACGCCGAAGAACCTGGGCGGGTTCTTTGGCCAGGTCCAGTACTACCGTGGCGAGGCCGCCAACGGCGCCAGCGACGGCAACGGCTACGGCCTGCGCGGCGGCTATGAGAACGGCCCCCTCAACCTGGGCGTGAGCTATGGCTCGGTGTCCAGCCTGGGTGCCTATGGCGACGTGACGCATGCCAACGTGGGCGGCTCGTACGATTTCGGCGTGGCCCGGCTGCTGGTGGAGGCTGGCCAAGACCGGTCCAAGGGCCGCGACGAGAACGCCCGCTACTACATGATCGGTGCGACCGCCCCCGTGGCCGGCGTGGGCATGGTCCGCGCGTCCTGGTCCCGCGTCTCCGTGCAGGACACCAACGTCCAGGCCAACAAGTTCGCCGTGGGCTACGTGCACAACCTGTCCAAGCGCACCGCGCTGTACACCACCTTTGCCTACTTGAAGAACAAGAACGGCGCCGCGCTGGCGTTGAACGGCGCGAAGACCGGCCTGGGCGACAACTCCAAGGGCTTGGACGTCGGCCTGCGCCACTCCTTCTAAGGGACGTCGCGCCGCTGCCCAAGGGATGGGCAGCATTTTTTCCAAGGTTAAACATTTGGCCCGCCCCCTCCAGGGGAGCGGGCCTTTTTTCGTTCCGGCCTCCTGCATTCGCGCATTACAGGAATGTCATGTTCCCGCAAGCCTGCCGTCATGCGTGCATTTCTATCCTTTCCATCCATCGATATCGCAGGGGTGCGGACCGGGTTGGGCCACCAAGGCCGCCTTTGTGTGCCGCCCCCGCAACAGATGCAAGAGAGCGAGCATGCGCAGACAAGACATTCAGTTGCTGACCCTGGCCCGGCAGGGCGATCCCGTCGCCCGCAGCAAGGCCGGACGGCGCTATCTGGTGGGGGGCGACGGATTCCCGCGCCATGTGGCCACGGGCATCGAGTACCTCTCGCATCCCAGCGTCCGCGACCTTCCGGAAACGGCCCGCGTCATCGCCGAGAGCCTGCCGCTGCAGGAGCTGTTGAAACTCAAGCAGGAAGACGCGCTCAACCGGGCCGCCGCCGCGGGCAGCCCTGCTGCGCAGTTCAAGCTGGGCGTGTGGATGGCACTGCGGCAAAGCCGTGTTGCGGCTGGGCAGGCCTGGCTGGAGATGGCTGCCGCGGACGGCCATGTGGAGGCGTGCCAGGTCATGGCGGCCCTGCGCAAGGCGCGTTCGGATGGCGCGCTGGAGGCCGTGGTGGATGCCATCCGCTCCAGCGCCGCGCTGGACGTGGTGCAGGTGGCCGTGGCGGCAGCCCGCCACGCGCAGGACGACGGGGGGCTGGACCTGCTGGTCGATTGCCTGCGTGTCGCGCTGATGGTGGCTCCCCGGCTGACGCATGCGTTGTCCGACCTGGTGGTTGCCGCGGTGCTGCGGGCGGAGCGGGAAAACCATTCCCTGCGCGGGCTGGCACCCGAGCAGATCGAGGCCAGCCTGGAGCTGGCCGTCGTGCGCGGTGACCGGGATGCAGCGAGCTTGCTCGGCCGCGCGCGGTGCGGCATTGACAGCGGCACGCTGGCACCCGCCCGCCTGAGCACCTCGCTGAACCTGCGCAACGGAGTGGCCCTGTTGCTGCGCGCTGCCGATGCGGGCCGCGACGACGCATGGCTCGCTCTGTACGCGACCCATGCAGACCACCGCTCCTCCGTGTCCAACCCCCAGATGGCCCGCTTCTTCCTGGAGAAGGCGGCCGTGGCGGGGCAGGCGCAGGCGCAGCGCAAGCTGGGAGCGCTGATGCTGCGTTCCTCAGGTTCAGTGGCGGAGTCGGAGCAGGCCATTGCGTGGCTGCATGCGGCCGCAGGGCAGGGCGACGCGCATGCGCAGCGCCTGCTGGGCTCGCTGGTGTTGCCTCTGGAGGGGGATGAGTCCGCGGCGCGCGCGGCCATTGAGCAGGTGCGCCAGAGTGATCCGTGGCTGGCCGTGCGGCTGACCCTGGCGCGCGACTTCGGGTTGACCAAGCTCGAAGCCCTGAGCGTGGATCCCGTGGAGGGACGAAGGCCCTGGGGCTTGCTCGTGGGGCAGAACCCGTTCATCGCGCAGGCCCGCCTGTCGGCTCCCCGTGCGGTGCCGGCGCTGACCGCGCAGGTTCTGCAGAACCTGGCGCGCGCGGCCGCCTTTTTTGAGCAATCGCGTGGCGATGGCAGCGCCTTCGAGGGGGACTTGCGCCGCCGCTCGGTGCGCCAGCGCCGTGTGTTCGAGCGCTTGGGCCTGTCGGAGGACCTGTTTTTCGCGACCGCCTCGTCGCGGAGGCTGGAGGCCTTTCGCCTCGGGCCCAAGTGGGCGTTTCGCGCCCGTCAGCCCCTGGCGCTGGCGCTGGCGGCCTGAGCGCCGCGTGCCCTGTTGCGCAGCCCCCCTCCCGGGGCCGCTGCGTCAGAGTTCGAAGGTCTGCACGTTGCAGCTGGCCCCGGGCGGCAGCACCGTGCTGGCCTGGCAGGTGGTGGCCGGGTCATCGCGGGACATGTCGGGGGTGACCGACAGGACGCGCAGCGGCACGCCCGACGTGTTGGTCACGGGCTGCACACCGTAGCCGATGGGCAGCTGCACGGTGCCGCCAGCGGGGTTGTCCATCTCGAACGCGATGGACGCCACGGCGTTGCCCACCAGGCTGCTGCCTTGCATCGCCGCGAACAGCCCGGCGGCGGTCAGCGCCAGGCCCATCACCACGCGGCTGCCCTGCTGCTTGCGCAGCGCACGCAGGGCTGCGGCGGCCACGAGGGCCGCCAGGCCCAGTGCGGCCCATTCGCCCAGGGTAGGCACGCTGGTGGCCAGGGGCGCATAGCTCACGACGACGTTCGATGACTGGGCGAAGGACAGCACGGGAGCGCCGGCCAGGGTCGCGAGCGCACCGGCTCGCAGAAAGCGCTGAAAAAAGATCATGGTCCGGTTCCTTGCTGGGGATGAAGTTACAAATTGTAGCGATAACCCTTGCGCGCCACAACCGCCCGGGGCGGCGGGCGGAGAGGGTCAGGGGGCTGCAAGCAAGGCGCGCGCGGACGTGGTGGCGGCGGGGCGCCGCTGCAGGCCGTCGCGCACCTTGAAGCTGGAGGCCGCCTGGGCCAGCCGGTGAGCCTGCTCGCGCAGGCTCTGGGCGGCGGCCGCGGATTCCTCCACCAGCGCTGCGTTCTGCTGGGTGGCCTGGTCCAGCTGGGCGATGGCGCCGTTGACCATGGCGATGCCGTCGGACTGCTCGCGGGCACTCGCCGCGATCTGGGCGACCACTTCCGTCACGCGTTCCACCGAGGTCACGATGTTCTGCATGGCGGCGCCGGCGTCCTGCACCAGCTGCGTGCCGGCGCCCACCTTCTCGACGCTGGTGGAGATCAGGCCCTTGATCTCCTTGGCCGCTTCGGCACTGCGCTGCGCGAGACTGCGCACTTCGCCCGCGACCACCGCAAAGCCCCGGCCCTGCTCGCCCGCGCGGGCGGCTTCCACGGCCGCGTTCAGCGCCAGGATGTTGGTCTGGAAGGCAATGCCGTCAATGGTGCCGATGATGTCCGCAATGCGGCGCGAGCTGGTGTGGATGTCTTCCATGGTGTCCACCACCTGCGCCACCAGGTGGCCGCCCTGCGACGCCACCTGCGCTGCGGACGATGCCAGCGAGCTGGCCGTGCGCGCGGCCTCGGCCGACTGCTGCACCGTGGCCGTGAACTGCTCCATGGACGATGCCGTCTGCTGCAGGTTGGCGGCGGTGTGCTCGGTGCGGGACGACAGGTCCTGCGTGCCGCCGGCGATCTGGTCGCTGGCGCTGGCAATCTCGTCGCCCGCGTCGCGGATCTGGCCGATCACCGTGCCCAGGGCGTGCTGCATGTCCCCCAGCGCGCGCAGCAGCTGGCCGGTTTCGTCATTGCTGGTGCTGGCCACGGTCGCCGTGAGGTCGCCCTGGGCGATGGTGCCGGCCACCGCCACCGAGTCGCCCAGCGGGCGGGTGATGCTGCGCGTGATGGCCACCGCCAGCACCATGCCCAGCCCGCAGGTGATGGCGCCCAGCGCGATCAGCCAGTAGCGGGCCTTGTCGTTGGCGGCCTTGATGGGCGTGGCGGACTCGTCCAGCGCCTTGCGCTGCATTTCCATCAGGGATTCCACGCGCGACATGTACTGCTTGGCGGCCGGAACAAAGCGCGACTCCAGCAGCGCGTCCGCCTGGTCGGCCTGGCCGTCGCGGCGCAGGCGGATCACCTCGTCGCGCGCCTGGGTGTAGTCGCTGCGCAGGCTGCTGATCTCCTTGAACAGCACATGCTCCGCGTCGGTCTGCATCAGGCCTTCCACCTTTTTCTGGATCTCGGTCGTGGCGCCGGCCGATTGCTTCTGCTCGTCAGCGAAATAGGTGGCCAGCGCGGCGTCGCTGCTCTTGGCGATGGCCGTGGTGCGGCGCACGGCCGTATGGATCAGGCGGTACCAGTCGGTGATGAGCCGCTCCTTGGCGAGCGGTTGTTCGATGACGGCCTGGGTGGAGGCGGAAGCCGTCTGCAGCTGCCAGACCCCCAGCAAGGTACCCAGCAGCGACAGCGCCAGGAGCAATCCAAAACCCAGGGACAGGCGTTTTCCAATGGCAAGTTGATTCATAACACGTGAATTTTTGAGGGTGCGGCCGGTGCCGCAGCCGCCGCTTGTGGCGGTCGGCGAAATGCATGTTACGAATTGCAACTTCTGGCGCATTGACATGCCTCAAGCCTTGCCCAGCCGGGTGTGCAGGGGGCTGCGGTCAAGCGGGGCAGGGCTGAGAGGCACTTCGCGCTGTGTGCCTGCCTGCGCGGCGGGGCGGGGTTTCAGGGCAGACGCACCAGCTCCACCCGGCGGTTGCGGGCGCGGCCCGCTTCGGTGCCGTTGTCGGCCACCGGCGCCGTGTCGCCTTTGCCGCGGGCCTGCAGGCGCTGCGCGGCAATGCCCTGGCTGACCAGGTAGGCCAGCACCGCTTGCGCACGCCGGGTCGAGAGCTCTGCATTGGCGCTGGCGCTGCCGACGTTGTCCGTGTGCCCTTCGATGGACAGCCGCCACTGCGGCTCCTGCAGTAGCAACTGCCGCACTTCCTGCAGCAGGGGCTGCGACGCGGGCTGGATCACCGCCTTGCCGGTTTCAAACTGGATGCCGTGGAGTGCCAGGCGCCCCTGGCCTTTGAGCCGGTCCGCCATGTCGCGGGCAGAGAACTCCAGCTTCTGCGCCATGGCGGCCGTCTCGACGACGTGCATTTCGTAGCGCTGCCCCGCGTTGTGCAGGGTCAGCTGGATCCAGCGCTCGGACCCGGCGGCCAGGGGCTGGCGGTAGATGGTGCTGTGCGGCGCCTCCGCGGACTGGTTGCGGCGGACGATCTCCGCACCAGCCCGGACAAAGGCCGTGTCGAAGTTGCGCTGCAGCTCCACGGCGCTGGGTGGGCGCGCGCCCTCCTTCAGGTAGAAATCCATGTACCAGAACACGCCGCCCCGGGTGTCGCCCCTGCTTTCGCCGTCCGGGCCGTACCCCTGGCTGGCAAAGCGGAATTCGTTGAAGTCGTGGTGCTGGGCGTTGTAGAGGAAGAACCCCGGAAAGCGCGCAATGGACGGGTGCTCCACCAGGCCCGGCCCGTCCTCGGGATCCGTGGCGGCGAGCACGGCGGCGGGCAGGCAGGTGAACACCGCCAGAACAAGGGCGAGAAGGATGCGGGCTGGGTGGGGCATGGCGCTTGCGGGCGGGGCTGCGGGGGCGCGGCAAAGCCGCGGACCCCTTGGGATGCTTTGCACGAATCGAGCGGAAAGTGTGTGCTGCGGATCGGGAGGGGCTGCAAGGCGCAAAACGCAGCAATAGCCCGTGCTATTGCGAGGCGTTTGCAACGCAACAGACCGCCCGAGGCCGCAGATGCACACGGCGCGACGATTCGTGAAGAGGATCCCTAGGGAATGGGGCTCTCGTGCGGCCATCCTAGGCGCGCGCCCGCGGGGATGCCCCACCCCGGCGGGGTGGGAAAGACTCCGCACCGCCGCAGCCGAAAGGCCGGCCGCGCGCCCGCCGCATTGACGAACTCTTGTCCCCCATCTGGAAAACACGGTGCAACCGGCGCCTCAGCCACGACCCAGCAGCTGTCCGGCGGGGTTCGCCAGACAGCTGCGTTTGATTAAGTGCGCAAGAAGCTAGCCGTTGATTTGCATTAGTTTGCAAACGCCTTGCAAATATTCTGTCAATATTTTAGGTGTTTGTAAAAATAGGCAGGGAAAATGAAATTGAGTTTGCGTCCAGCGAAATGCGCCGTTTGGGTGAGTTTAGTGCTGCCAGCAATGCAAGCAGCCATGGCAGCCCAGCAGTGCCTTGCGCTCCCGGGTGCTTACGGTGCAGTCACGGTGTCGGGCTGTGATAATGATCCAAGCACGGGCATTAACAATCCGATGGGATCTGCGATTCTCCCTGGTATTTTCCCGGATGGCTTTAACGGTGTTGCGCTTGGATCGATGCCCGATATTTCGATGAGCTCCTGCACCTATACCTTCGACCATCCAGTTCTCGCGAGTTCAATCACGGTGGACTTGACTTCGATGGAACCAGCGTGGAGCTACCCTGTTCGTGATACTTTCTCGGCGGCGTTGGACGGCAATCCGTATCCCTTCACAAATGCCGATATCGTGCAAACCCCATTGCTGCCAACGAGTACTGTATTTGGTTCAGGCCAGCTGGAGCAGCAAGGCGGTGCGATTATCTCCGCGCCGGACCTAAGTAGCTCTGGCAAAGTGAAAATATCGGCAAGCCAGTGGATCAGCTCGCTGACACTGACCCTGCAGGGCAGTGCAGTAGCCAGGGTTTGTCTTGATGACACGGCTCCAGTATCGCCGCCTCCGCCTCCGCCTCCGCCACCGCCACCGCCACCGCCACCGCCACCGCCACCGCCACCGCCACCGCCACCGCCACCGCCACCGCCACCGCCACCTGCTCCTGCTCCTGCTCCTGCTCCTGCTCCTGTGGCTAAACCGGTGGCAGTGCCGGTGGGGCTTGGGGGTGTTGGCGCTGCCGCCGCAGGCATTCTGGGCTCCGGGGCTTTTTTGGCCCGCAGGCGCAGGAGTGGAAAGCGATCCTGAGCAACCAACGCGCTGCAGTGCTGCTGTCGGCCACCGGCGCCGTGCCGCCTTCGCCACGGTCGGCAGCGCTGCCCATCCTGGACCAGCGCTGCGCCCTCAGCGCGCCGTGCGCGCCAGGTAGCGCTTGCGCCAGAACAGCAGCACCAGGGCCAGCGCAATCAGGCCCATGGACCCCAGCGCCCACCAGAAGCCGTCGGACTTGTGGATGAGCGGCAGGAACTCGAAATTCATGCCGAAGATGCCGGCGATGAGGTTCAGCGGCAGGAACACGGCGGTGAGCGCCGTGAGCGTGCGCATGATGTCGTTGGTGCGGTTGCTCTGCACGCTGAAATGCATCTGCACCGCGGTTTCGGTGCTTTGCTCCAGCCGGCGCACGTGGTGCACCACGCGTTCGATGTGTTCGAGCACGTCGCGGCTGCGCACCTTGAGCAGGTCCAGCTCGCGCAGCGCGGCCGGGGTGTCGGGGGTGTCCCAGGTTTCCAGCGCGTCGATCCAGTCCTGCACCGCGCTGCGCTGGTCTTCGCAGGTTTCGTCCAGGCCGTGCAGGGACAGGCGGGCTTCCAGCAGCGACGTCCAGTTCACATAGCGGGCGCGGGGCTTGAGCAGCTCCGTCTGCCAGTGGTCGAGCTGGCGGGTGAGTTCGCGGCGCAGGTCCAGGTAGCCGTCCACCATCAGGTTGACCATGCGCAGCATCAGGTCCGCCGGGCTGGTGGGGATCCGGCTGCCCGCCACCGGGCTTGCGCGGCCCTCGCGCACGTCGCCCTGCGCGGCCGGCAGGGCGGCGAGCAGCCGCGCTGCGTAGGCGTCGCGCACCAGGCAGTCGGTGGGGTGCACGGTGAGCAGCACCTTGTCGAACACGGCGAAGCCGACCGGGCTGGTGTCGATGCGGCGCAGCACCGGCGGGCCGCTGCGCCGCGCGGGCCCTTCGGGGGCGGGAGCGCCCTCCGCCGGGCTGGCCGCGCCCCCGCCGTCACCTGGGCCGCCCCCGCCGCCGGCGCCCAGCCTGCGGAAGACCAGCAGGTCGTACTGCGAGGTGTAGTCGTAGTGCGACGGCAGGTGGGCGTTGAGCAGGTCGGACACATGCAGATCCACCAGCTGCAGCCCCAGCCACGCCTGAAGGTGCTGCTGGATCTCGGGCAGCCGCAACTGAAAGGCCGGCCGCGCACACGCCAGCCACAGGAAGCCCTGCGCCGGCAGCGGATGGGGCAGGGCGTGGAGTTCCTGGACGCCGCCGCTGTGGATGTGGAAGATGCGCATGCCGCTCAGTTTTGCATGAAAAGTGCCTCTAGCGCTTACGGGGTAAGCGCTGGAGGCTATCGTTTCAGGAGCAGGCGTGCGGCGTCGCGGGCGAAGTAGGTCAGCACGCCGTCGGCGCCCGCGCGCTTGAAGGCCAGCAGGGCTTCCATCATCACGGCATCGTGGTCGAGCCAGCCGTTGGCGGCAGCGGCCTTCAGCATGGCGTACTCGCCGCTCACCTGGTAGGCGAAGGTCGGCACCTTGAACTCGTCCTTCACGCGCCGCACGATGTCCAGGTAGGGCATGCCGGGCTTGACCATGACCATGTCCGCGCCTTCGGCGATGTCGATGGCCACCTCGCGCAGGGCTTCGTCGCTGTTGCCCGGGTCCATCTGGTAGACGTTCTTGTCGGCCTTGCCCAGGGCGCCGCGCGTGCCCACCGCGTCGCGGAAGGGGCCGTAGAAGGCGCTGGCGTACTTGGCGCTGTAGGCCATGATGCGGGTGTGGATGTGGCCCTGCACCTCCAGCGCTTCGCGGATGGCGCCGATGCGGCCGTCCATCATGTCGCTGGGCGCGACGATGTCCACGCCCGCCTCGGCGTGCGTCATCGCCTGGCCCGTGAGGATTTCCACGGTCTCGTCGTTGAGGATGTAGCCCGTGGCGTCCAGCACGCCATCCTGGCCGTGGCTGGTGTAGGGGTCCAGCGCCACGTCGGTCAGCACGCCCAGGTCGGGGAATTCCTTCTTGAGCGCGCGCACCACGCGCGGAATCAGGCCGTCGGGGTTCAGCGCTTCCTTGCCGTCGGGCGCCTTGAGTTCGGTCTCGATCGAGGGGAACAGTGCCAGCACCGGAATGCCCAGCTGCACGCAGTCCTCGGCCACGGGCAGCAGCAGGTCCAGGCTCAGGCGGTCCACGCCGGGCATGGACGGCACGGCCTCGCGCCGACCCGTGCCTTCGTGCACGAACACGGGGTAGATCAGGTCGTGCGGCGACAGGGCGTGCTCGCGCACCAGGTTGCGAGTGAAGGCATCGCGGCGCAGGCGGCGCGGGCGGTTCTGGGGGAAAGGAGCGGGGCTTTGGAGATGCATGGTGCCAAAGATTATCCCCCTGCGCGCCACTGGCCGCGCGGGCGCGCCGCCCTGGGGCGGAACGTGCCGGAGGGGCGCTGGACAGGGGCCGGACGCACTGCGCGGCCCCCCGGGCAATGCCGCTTGTAACACTTTGGCGCCGGTGCTAAATTGGCAGCGGGCGGTCTGCCGCCCCCCGCTTTCCCTCCCTGAGCGGGGCCTCGGGTTGCAGCGATGCAAAACAGGCTTTCCCGGCCCGGCGGTCTTGCCGGGCTTTTTTTTGGGCGCGGCCGTAGCGTGCGGCAGGGACACTTAAACTGCGCCCCATGCTCTGGGTAAAAGCCTTTCACATTGTTTTCGTGGCCAGTTGGTTTGCCGGCCTGTTCTATTTGCCGCGCATCTTTGTCAACCTGGCGATGGTGGCGCCCGGCTCGGCCGCGGAACGCGACCGGCTGCTGCTGATGGCGCGCAAGCTCCTGCGGTTCTCCACGCTGCTGGCCGTGCCCGCCGTGGCGCTGGGCCTGTGGCTGTGGCTGGGCTATGGCATCGGCCGCGGCCCGGGCAACGGCTGGCTGCACGCCAAGCTGGCGGTGGTGGTGCTGGTGATCGGCTACCACCATGCGTGCAGCGTGATGCTGCGCAAGCTGGCCGACGGCACCAGCCGCCGCACCCATGGCTGGTTCCGCTGGTTCAACGAGGTGCCGGTGCTGCTGCTGCTGGCGGCCGTGGTCCTGGTGGTGGTCAAGCCGTTCTGAACGAAAAGGGGGCCTGTGGTGTCGCAGCGTCCGGTGATCTGGCGGCGCAGCCCGCGGGGCCGCCGCTGCGGGGGCAGGTGACCCAGCCATGCACCGCACCTCCGCCTGGCCCCTCGCGCTGATCTACGCGGCGCTCATTGTCTTTGCCAGCCTGTTTCCCTTTGACGGGTGGCGGGCGCAGGGCATCGATCCGCTGGTGTTTCTGCTGGCACCGCTGCCGCCCCCGTACTGGACGGGGTTCGATATCACCGTCAACGTGGCGGGCTATGCCCCCCTGGGTTTCCTGCTGGTGCTGGCCGTGCTGCGCTCCGGCGGCGGGCGGGGCGTGGTGCTGCTGGCCACGCTGGCGGGCATGCTGCTGTCGCTGTCCATGGAGTTTCTGCAGATCTACCTGCCCCGGCGCGTGCCGTCCAACCTCGATCTGCTGCTGAACACCGCGGGCACCCTGCTGGGCGCCCTGGCGGCGGCCCTGCTGGAACGCCTGGGCGCCATCGACCGCTGGAGCGATTTCCGCGGGCGGTGGTTCGTGCAGGACGCCAGCGGCGCCATCGTGCTGCTGGCGCTGTGGCCGCTGGCGCTGCTGTTTCCGGCGGCGGTGCCGTTCGGCCTGGGGCAGGTGCTGGAGCGGCTGGAGGCCGCGCTTACCGAGGTGCTGGCCGACACCCCGTTCTTGGAGTGGCTGCCCCTGCAGGACACCGCCTTCGATCCCCTGTCGCCCAGCGGCGAGTTGCTGTGCGTCCTGCTGGGCTTGCTGGCCCCCTGCCTGCTCGGGTACTGCGTGATCCGGTCGGTGGGGCGCCGGGCCCTGTTTGCCGTGGCGGTGGTGGCCGTGGGGGTCACGCTCACGGCGCTGTCGGCGGCGCTGAGCTGGGGGCCGGTGCACGCGTGGGAGTGGATGGGCCCTGCCACCCGCGTGGGCGTGTGGGCGGCGCTGGGCCTGGCGCTGCTGCTGCTGCCGCTGCCACGGCGGGCCAGCGCGGCCGTGCTGCTGCTCACACTGGCGTGGCACCTGGCGCTGCTTAACCAGGCACCGACCAGTGCCTATTTTGCCCAGACCCTGCAGATCTGGGAGCAGGGCCGCTTTATTCGCTTCTACGGGCTGGGCCAGTGGCTGGGCTGGCTGTGGCCCTATGCGGCGCTGCTCTACGTGCTGCTGCGGGTATCCCGGCGCGACCGCGCGGCCTGAAAAATCCGCCGCCGCGCCTGCGCGTGGCCCGGGCCGGCCCGGCCGGGTTCGTAGAATGCCGGCATGAGCGATACCTCCCAAGCGCCAGGTTACTACCAGCGCCACATCTTCTTCTGCCTGAACGAGCGCACCAACGGCGAGGACAGCTGCGCCCACCACAATGCCCAGGCAGGCTTCGAGCGTTGCAAGGCCCAGGTCAAGGCCGCCGGCCTGGCGGGACCGGGCAAGGTCCGCGTGAACAAGGCCGGCTGCCTGGACCGCTGCGCCGGCGGGCCGGTGGCCGTGGTGTACCCGGAGGCGGTCTGGTACACCTACGTGGACAGCTCCGACATCGACGAAATCGTCGAATCCCATCTGAAAAACGGCCAGGTGGTGGAGCGGCTGCTCACCCCGCCGGAACTTGGGCGCTGAAAGCGGCTCCATCGAGTTCTTTCGCTTTTTTGCGTTTTTCGTGTTTTTGGCGTCTGGCGCTTGTCTATCAAGTGTTGGCAGCTATTGATTTGGTAGTAATTCCGTGAACGCCCAGACCGAACGCCTGACCCTGTCCGGCCCTGCAGGCGCCATCGAGGCCGTGCGTGACGCCGCCGCGCTGGCCGAGGGCGCTGCCCCGCGCGGCGTGGCCGTCATCGCCCATCCCCATCCGCTGTTTGGTGGCACCATGGACAACAAGGTCGTGCAGACCCTGGCGCGCGCCTTTGTGCAGTGCGGCTGGACGGCCGTGCGCTTCAACTTCCGGGGCGTGGGCGGCACGGCGGGCACCCACGATGAGGGCCGGGGGGAACTGCGGGATCTGCTGGCCGTCGTGGACCAGGTGGCCCCGGGCGGTGCTGCCGGTCCGCGCATTGCGCTGGCCGGCTTTTCCTTCGGCGCCTTTGTCACCAGCCATGCGCTGGCGGCGCTCTGGCCCCAGGGCCGTGTAGAGCGCGCCGTCCTGGTCGGCACCGCGGCCAGCCGCTTCACCGTGGCGCCCGTGCCGGCAGAGGCCCACCTGCGTACGCTGGTGATCCATGGCGAGCAGGACGACACCGTGCCGCTGGCCGCCGTCATGGACTGGGCCCGTCCCCAGATACTGCCTGTCACCGTTATCCCCGCAGGGGGGCATTTCTTTCACGGACAATTGCCGCTCCTGAAAAACTTGGTGGTCCGCCACCTGCAGCCCGGCGGCTGATCGGGACCGCGCCAGCGGGCGAGTCCCGGCGCTGCGCCGGCCCGCCTGCAGCCTTTGCGGGTTCCTTTTTGCCCTCGTCGCCCTCCTCCTTTTTTTCTTTCTCTACGGCTCCCCGCTGCCTTCACCTGCCCATGAAACGAATCCTGTCCGTGCTGCGAACCCTGGCCGTCTTTGCTGCCGTGGCCCCCGCGGCCTTTGGCGCCCATGCCCAGGCGCCCCAGCCCCCCGAAATCGCCGCGCGCACCTACATGCTGGTGGATGTGACCGCTGGCCAGGTGCTGGCCGCCAAGGACATTGACGCGCCGGTGGAGCCGGCCTCGCTGACCAAGCTCATGACGGGCTATCTGGTGTTCGACGCGCTGCGCGCCAAGAAGATCTCGCTGGAGCAGAAGCTGCCGGTGAGCGTGCGCGCCTGGAAGATGCCCGGCTCGCGCATGTTCATCGACCCCAAGATGCAGGTGCCGGTGGAAGACCTCATCAAGGGCATGATCATCCAGTCCGGCAACGACGCCACCATGGCGCTGGCCGAGGGCGTGGGCGGCACGGCCGAGAACTTCGTCAAGCTCATGAACGACCAGGCCAAGGCCCTGGGCATGAACGGCACGAGCTACAAGAATCCCGAAGGCCTGACCGAAGCCGGCCACACCACCACGGCGCGTGACCTGAGCGTGCTGGCCACGCGGCTGATGAAGGACTTCCCGGAGTACATGCACTACTACGCCACCAAGCAGTACAGCTACCCCGGCACGCCCGCCTCCAACGGCAGCAACCGCAACACCCTGCTGTTCCGCGACCCCACCGTGGACGGCCTCAAGACCGGCCACACCGCCGCCGCCGGCTATTGCCTGGTGGCCACGGCCAAGCGCGAGTTCCCGGGCGTGGGTCCGCGCCGCCTGCTGTCCATCGTGCTGGGCGCCGCCAGCGAAAATGCCCGCGCCAACGAAAGCCAGAAGCTGCTGAACTGGGGCTACACCGCGTTCGAGGCCGTCAAGCTTTTCGACGCCGGCAAGCCCGTGGCCACCCCCGCCGTCTGGAAGGGCACGGAAAGCGTGCTCAAGATTGGCCGCGACGATGCCATCGTGGTGGCGGTTCCTTCCGGCAGCGCGGGCAAGATCAGCACGCAGATCGTGCGCCCGGATCCCCTGGTTGCGCCCTTCACCAAGGGCCAGTCCGTGGGTTCGCTGAAAGTGGTGCTGGGCGACCAAGCGCTGGCCGAAGTGCCCCTGGTGGCGCTTGAAGAAGTGCCGCAGGCCGGCATCCTGGGCCGCGCCTGGGACGCGATCCGGCTGTGGATTAAGTGAGGGGCATCCCCCAGAAGCGGCTGCACCTCGCCACCGCCTGCGCAGGCAGGCTGGGAGCCGCGGCCCTTGCGCGGCGGTCCTCCGGGCACTGACCGCGCGCTTTCGCAGGGCGCGCTCTGCTTTGCACCAAGGGTTCCCAGGGGGCGAAGCCGCACGGCTTGCCTCTTTACCTCCTTGCTGCTACATTAGAAGGCTTTTCGGAATTTCCGAAGGGTTTCACGTTTTCGCTTTCACGAAGCATATTCACGTTTAGGGACGTATTCATGCCAACCATCAATCAACTGGTCCGTCAGGGGCGCGAGGTCGAAAAGACCAAGTCGAAGAGCCCCGCGATGGAAAACTCTCCCCAGCGCCGTGGCGTGTGCACCCGTGTGTACACCACGACGCCCAAGAAGCCTAACTCCGCTCTGCGCAAGGTTGCCAAGGTGCGCCTGACCAACGGTTTTGAGGTGATCTCCTACATCGGCGGTGAAGGCCACAACCTGCAGGAACACAGCGTGGTGCTGGTTCGCGGCGGTCGTGTGAAGGACTTGCCCGGTGTGCGTTACCACATCGTGCGCGGTTCGCTGGACCTGCAAGGCGTGAAGGATCGCAAGCAGGCCCGCTCCAAGTACGGCGCGAAGAAGCCCAAGGCCAAGTAAGCCCTGGATCTTCTGCCGGTCTGAGAATTTTTCGGTGCTGTTCCCCGCGTGGCGCGGTGTTCAGCGTAGTGACCCCAAACGCAGGTGTTCTGCGCGGGTCGAGTAAGTGGGAGTCCTGGATTGGCTCTCGCGGTGCCGGAAACGGTGCCAACTGAAGCAAAGATAGAGGTAAAAAATGCCACGTCGTCGCGAAGTCCCCAAACGTGAAATCCTGCCGGATCCCAAGTTCGGCAATGTAGAGCTGTCCAAATTCATGAACGTGATCATGGAAGGCGGCAAGAAGGCAGTTGCCGAGCGCATCATTTACGGCGCTCTGGAACTGATCGAGAAGAAGCACCCCGACAAGGACCCCCTGGAAGCCTTCACCGTTGCCATCAACAACGTGAAGCCCATGGTGGAAGTGAAGTCCCGCCGCGTCGGCGGTGCCAACTACCAGGTGCCCGTGGAAGTGCGCCCCGTGCGCCGCCTGGCCCTGTCGATGCGCTGGATCAAGGAAGCCGCCCGCAAGCGCGGCGAGAAGTCCATGGCCCAACGCCTGGCCAACGAGCTGCTGGAAGCCACCGAAGGCCGTGGCGGCGCCATGAAGAAGCGTGACGAAGTGCACCGCATGGCCGAAGCCAACAAGGCGTTCAGCCACTTCCGCTTCTAAGCACGGCAAATCGACGATCGTTTTCGTCGCCAAGCGCAAGGCTGCCGGCCCCATGTGCCTGCAGCCTTGTGGCGATTGAGGCGGTCACAAAATTGACGGACGGCAGCCCCACAATGGCCGCCCCGTCCCCCGAATCACACGACCCATCAAGGACTCACCATGGCTCGCAAGACCCCCATCGAGCGCTACCGCAACATCGGTATCTCGGCCCACATTGACGCCGGCAAGACCACGACGACCGAGCGTATCCTGTTCTACACCGGTGTGAACCACAAGATCGGTGAAGTGCACGATGGCGCCGCCACCATGGACTGGATGGAGCAAGAGCAAGAGCGCGGCATCACGATCACGTCGGCTGCCACGACCTGCTTCTGGAAGGGCATGGACATGTCCTACCCCGAGCACCGCTTCAACATCATCGACACCCCCGGCCACGTGGACTTCACCATTGAAGTGGAGCGTTCCATGCGCGTGCTGGACGGCGCCTGCATGGTGTACTGCGCCGTGGGTGGCGTGCAGCCCCAATCGGAAACCGTCTGGCGCCAAGCCAACAAGTACAAGGTGCCCCGCCTGGCCTTCGTGAACAAGATGGACCGTACCGGTGCCAACTTCTTCAAGGTCGTGGACCAGATGAAGCTGCGCCTGAAGGCCAATCCCGTGCCCGTGGTGATCCCTATCGGTGCCGAAGACAACTTCAAGGGCGTGGTCGACCTGCTCAAGATGAAGGCCATCATCTGGGACGAAGCCTCGCAAGGCATGAAGTTCGACTACCAGGACATCCCTGCAGACCTGGTGGAATCGGCCAAGGAATGGCGCGAAAAGATGGTGGAAGCTGCGGCTGAAGCCTCTGAAGAGCTGATGAACAAGTACCTGGAAGAGGGCGACCTCTCCGAGGAAGAGATCAAGCTCGGCCTGCGTACGCGCACCATCGCCACCGAAATCCAGCCCATGCTGTGCGGTACGGCGTTCAAGAACAAGGGTGTACAGCGCATGCTGGACGCGGTGATCGACTACCTGCCTTCGCCCGTGGACATTCCTCCCGTGGCCGGCACGGACGAAGACGAGAAGGAAACCAGCCGCAAGGCCGACGACAACGAGAAGTTCTCCGCCCTCGCGTTCAAGCTGATGACCGACCCGTTCGTGGGCCAGCTGACCTTCGTGCGTGTGTACTCCGGCGTGCTCTCCAAGGGCGACACCGTGTACAACCCGGTGAAGGGCAAGAAGGAGCGTATCGGCCGTATCGTGCAGATGCACGCCAACGAGCGCCAGGAAGTGGACGAAATCCGCGCCGGCGACATCGCCGCCTGCGTGGGTCTGAAGGAAGTGACCACGGGTGAAACCCTGTGCGATCCCGATGCCATCGTGACGCTGGAGCGCATGGTGTTCCCTGAGCCCGTGATCCGTCAGGCCGTGGAGCCCAAGACCAAGGCCGACCAGGAAAAGATGGGCATCGCCCTGCAGCGCCTGGCTTCGGAAGATCCGTCGTTCCGCGTGAACACCGACGAAGAATCGGGCCAGACCATCATCGCCGGCATGGGCGAGCTGCACCTGGAAATCATCGTGGACCGCATGAAGCGCGAGTTCGGCGTGGAAGCCAACGTGGGCAAGCCCCAGGTGGCGTACCGCGAAACCGTGCGCAAGTCGGTGTCCGATGTGGACGGCAAGTTCGTGCGCCAGTCCGGTGGTAAGGGTCAGTACGGTCACGTGGTGTTCCGCCTGGAGCCCAACGAAGCCGGCAAGGGCTTCGAGTTCCTGGACGAAATCAAGGGTGGGGTGGTGCCCCGCGAGTACATCCCTGCCGTGCAAAAGGGTGTGGAAGAAGCGCTGAACAGCGGCGTGCTGGCCGGCTACCCTGTGGTGGATGTGAAGGTCGCGCTGACCTTCGGTTCGTACCACGATGTGGACTCTTCCGAACAGGCGTTCAAGATGGCCGCCATCTTCGGTTTCAAGGAAGCCGCCCGCAAGGCGAACCCCGTGATCCTGGAGCCCATGATGGCCGTGGAAGTGGAAACGCCCGAAGACTACGCCGGCAACGTGATGGGCGACCTGTCGAGCCGTCGCGGCATGGTGCAGGGCATGGACGACATGGTCGGCGGCGGCAAGGTCATCAAGGCTGAAGTTCCGCTGTCGGAAATGTTTGGCTACTCGACCACGCTGCGCTCCATGTCGCAAGGCCGTGCCACGTACACGATGGAGTTCAAGCACTACGCCGAAGCTCCCCGGAACGTGGCCGAAGCCATCGTGGCGGCCCGCGCCAAGTAAGCTGACGCTCTGCCCGGGTCCTCGCGGCCCGGGCTTTGTTTTGTCTGCGATCCGGTGCCACTCTGTTCCCTGTGCGGAGTGAATCAGCAACCAGATGCAGACGTAAAACCACTACACAGGCATTGCTCTTTGGAGAATTGAAATGGCAAAAGGTAAGTTCGAACGTACCAAGCCCCACGTGAACGTGGGCACGATCGGCCACGTGGACCATGGCAAGACGACGCTGACGGCAGCGATCGCCACGGTGCTGTCCGCCAAGTTCGGCGGCGAAGCCAAGAAGTACGACGAAATCGATGCGGCCCCTGAAGAAAAGGCCCGCGGTATCACCATCAACACCGCCCACGTCGAGTACGAAACGCAAAACCGCCACTACGCCCACGTGGACTGCCCCGGCCACGCCGACTATGTGAAGAACATGATCACCGGCGCTGCCCAGATGGACGGCGCTATCCTGGTCTGCTCCGCCGCTGACGGCCCCATGCCCCAGACCCGCGAGCACATCCTGCTGGCCCGCCAAGTGGGCGTGCCCTACATCATCGTGTTCCTGAACAAGTGCGACATGGTGGACGACGAAGAACTGCTGGAACTCGTCGAAATGGAAGTGCGCGAACTGCTGGACAAGTACGACTTCCCTGGCGACGCCACCCCCATCATCCGCGGCTCCGCCAAGCTCGCCCTGGAAGGCGACAAGGGCAAGCTGGGCGAAGAAGCCATCATGAAGCTGGCTGAAGCCCTGGACACCTACATCCCCACGCCCGAGCGCGCTGTGGACGGCGCCTTCCTGATGCCCGTGGAAGACGTGTTCTCCATCTCCGGCCGCGGCACCGTGGTGACGGGCCGTGTGGAACGCGGCATCATCAAGGTCGGCGAAGAAATTGAAATCGTCGGTATCCGCGACACGCAAAAGACCACCTGCACCGGCGTGGAAATGTTCCGCAAGCTGCTGGACCAAGGCCAGGCTGGCGACAACGTGGGCCTGCTGCTGCGCGGCACCAAGCGCGAAGAAGTCGAGCGCGGCCAAGTGCTGTGCAAGCCCGGCTCCATCAAGCCCCACACCCACTTCACGGCTGAGGTGTACGTGCTGAGCAAGGACGAAGGCGGCCGCCACACGCCCTTCTTCAACAACTACCGTCCCCAGTTCTACTTCCGCACGACCGACGTGACGGGTGCCATCGAGCTGCCGGCCGACAAGGAAATGGTGATGCCTGGCGACAACGTGTCCATCACGGTGAAGCTGATCAACCCCATCGCCATGGAAGAAGGCCTGCGCTTCGCTATCCGCGAAGGCGGCCGTACCGTGGGCGCTGGCGTCGTGGCCAAGATCATTGCTTAATTCTTAAGCAGAAAAGGAACTCGCCATGTCCAAGCAAAAAATCCGCATCCGCCTGAAGGCGTTTGACTACAAGCTGATCGACCAGTCCGCTGCCGAGATCGTCGACACCGCCAAGCGCACCGGCGCCATCGTCAAGGGCCCCGTGCCCCTGCCCACGCGCATGAAGCGTTTCGACATCCTGCGTTCGCCGCACGTCAACAAGACCAGCCGCGACCAGTTCGAAATCCGCACGCACCAGCGCCTGATGGACATCGTGGACCCTACCGACAAGACGGTGGACGCCCTGATGAAGCTCGACCTGCCCGCCGGCGTCGACGTGGAAATCAAGCTGCAGTAATTCTGTGGCAACCCCCTGAAGACCGGCTCGCCAGGGTCGCCTTCAGGGTTCATAACGCGGACTTGCTTGAAAAAGCAGTCCGCGTTATACTTTAGGGCTTCGCCTTCTTTGCGCCTGCCTGCAGGCACACCGGAGGGTGGAGTTTTATATCAACCTTCTCTCACGCGCTGGCGCGCAAACGCTGAGGCCAATTGAAGTCGCAGCGGTGGGAGTTTTGGAGAAAACCAATGAGTCTGAGCAACTCCCTCGGGTTGCTGGGTCGCAAGGTGGGCATGATGCGTCTGTTCACCGATGACGGGGACGCAGTGCCCGTCACGGTGGTGGATGTGTCCAACAACCGCGTTACCCAGGTCAAAACCCAAGAGAACGATGGCTACGTGGCCCTGCAGGTCACGTTCGGTTCGCGCAAGGCATCGCGCGTGACCAAGCCCGAGGCCGGCCACCTTGCCAAGGCAGGTGTGGAAGCCGGTGAAATCATCCAGGAATTCCGCGTCACTGCTGAAACCGCCGGCAAGTACGCCGCTGGTAGCGCCGTGCCCGTGGCAGACGTGTTCGCCGTGGGCCAGAAGGTCGACGTGCAAGGTACCTCGATCGGTAAAGGCTACGCCGGCACGATCAAGCGCCACAACATGTCCTCGCAGCGCGCATCGCACGGTAACAGCCGTTCGCACAATGTCCCCGGCTCGATTGGTATGGCACAAGACCCCGGTCGCGTGTTCCCCGGCAAGCGCATGACGGGCCACCTGGGCGACGTTACCAAGACCACGCAAAACCTCGACGTGATCCGCGTCGACGAAGCGCGTCAACTGCTCTTGATCAAGGGCGCGATTCCGGGCTCCAAGGGTGGGTTCGTGACCGTGCGTCCCGCCGTCAAGGCCAAAGCTTCCAAGGGAGCGAACTAATGCAGCTCGAACTCCTGAATGACCAGGGCCAGGGCGCGTCCAAGCTGGATGTTCCTGAGACCGTGTTCGGTCGTGAATACAACGAAGATCTGGTGCACCAGATCGTGGTGGCCTACCAGGCCAACGCCCGCCAAGGCACTCGCGCCCAGAAGGACCGCGAGCAAGTCCGTCACTCGACCAAGAAGCCTTTCAAGCAAAAGGGTACGGGTAACGCACGTGCCGGTATGACGTCCTCCCCGCTGTGGCGTGGGGGCGGCCGCATCTTCCCGAACCTGCCTGACGAAAACTTCAGCCAGAAGATCAACAAGAAGATGTACCGCGCCGGCATGTCTGCGATCCTGTCGCAGCTGGCCCGCGAAGGCCGTCTGGCCGTGGTGGATTCCCTGAAGGTCGACTCGCCCAAGACCAAGGTGCTCGCCGACAAGTTCAAGGCGATGAACCTGCAATCGGTGATGGTGATTGCCGATGAAGTGGACGAAAACCTGTACCTGGCCTCGCGCAATCTGGTGAACGTGCTCGTCGTCGAGCCGCGTTACGCCGATCCCGTGTCGCTGGTGCGTTACAAGAAAGTGCTCGTCACCAAGGGCGCGATCGACAAACTCAAGGAGATGTTCGCATGAGCACGCTCAAGTTTGACGAAGGCCGTCTGATGCAAGTGCTGGTCGCTCCCATCGTGTCCGAAAAGGCCACCATGGTTGCCGAAAAGTCCAATGCTGTGACGTTCAAGGTGCTGCAGAACGCAACCAAGCCCGAAATCAAGGCCGCCGTGGAATTGATGTTCAAGGTTGAGGTCAAGGGCGTTTCTGTGGTGAACACCAAAGGCAAGACCAAGCGCTTTGGCAAGACCATGGGCCGCCGCGACAACGTGCGCAAGGCCTATGTGACGCTGAAGGAAGGTCAAGAGCTGAACCTGTCCGGGGAGGCTGCTTAATCATGGCCGTTATCAAGATGAAACCGACCTCGCCCGGCCAACGTGCCGTGGTGAAGGTTACCCGTGACCACCTGTACAAGGGCGAAGCCTACGCTGCGCTGCTGGAACCCCAGCACCAGAAGTCTGGCCGCAACAACAACGGTCACATCACCACCCGCCACAAGGGCGGTGGCCACAAGCACCACTACCGCGTGGTGGATTTCCGTCGCAACAAGGACGGCATCCCCGCGAAAGTCGAGCGCATCGAGTACGACCCGAACCGTACGGCCCACATCGCCCTGGTGTGCTATGCCGACGGCGAGCGCCGCTACATCATCGCTCCCCGTGGCCTGGAAGTCGGCGCAACGCTGCTGTCCGGTTCGGAAGCCCCGATCCGCGCTGGCAACACGCTGCCGATCCGCAACATTCCCGTGGGTTCGACGATCCACTGCATCGAGCTCAAGCCCGGTGCCGGTGCCCAGATCGCCCGTTCCGCTGGCACGTCGGCCACGCTGCTGGCCCGCGAAGGCACGTACGCCCAGGTGCGTATGCGCTCCGGCGAAGTGCGCAAGATCCACATCGAGTGCCGCGCCACCATTGGTGAAGTCGCCAACGAAGAACACAGCCTGCGCCAACTGGGCAAGGCCGGTGTGAAGCGCTGGATGGGTATCCGCCCGACCGTTCGCGGCGTTGCCATGAACCCGATCGACCACCCGCACGGTGGTGGTGAAGGTCGTACCGGTGAAGGTCGTCATGCTGTTGACCCATGGGGCAACCTGACGAAGGGCTACCGTACCCGTAACAACAAGCGCACACAGACGATGATCGTGTCGCGTCGCAAGAAGTAAGGGGTAGCAAATGACTCGTTCTCTCAAAAAGGGTCCGTTTGTTGACCATCACTTGCTGGCCAAGGTCGAGAAGGCCATCGCCACCAAGGACAAGAAGCCAGTCAAGACCTGGTCGCGCCGTTCCATGGTTCTGCCCGAGTTCATCGGTCTGACCATCGCCGTGCACAACGGCAAGCAGCACGTGCCGGTCTACGTTACCGACCAGATGGTGGGCCACAAGCTGGGCGAATTCGCCCTGACGCGCACCTTCAAGGGTCACCCCGCTGACAAAAAAGCGAAGAAGTAAGGAACGACCATGTCTGAAACACGTGCAGTCCTCCGGGGCGTTCGTCTGTCGGTCGACAAGGGCCGTCTGGTCGCCGATCTGATCCGCGGCAAGAAAGTGGACCAAGCCCTGAACATCCTGACGTTCACGCAGAAAAAAGCTGCCGGTATCGTCAAGAAGGTGCTGGAGTCGGCCATTGCCAACGCCGAGCACAACGACGGTGCCGACATTGACGAACTCCGCGTCAAGACCATCTACGTTGAGCAAGGCACCACGCTCAAGCGCTTCACCGCGCGCGCCAAAGGCCGCGGCAACCGCATCAGCAAGCCCACGTGCCATGTGTACGTGACGGTGGGCAACTGAGGCCAATAGGGAAGAATATGGGACAGAAAATCCATCCTACCGGCTTCCGCCTGGCCGTGAGCCGCAACTGGTCCAGCCGCTGGTACGCGAGCAACCGTGACTTCGCCGGCATGCTGGCCGAAGACATCAAGGTGCGCGAGTACCTGAAGGCCAAGCTCAAGAACGCCGCCGTGTCGCGCATCCTGATCGAGCGTCCTGCCAAGAACGCCCGCATCACGATCTTCTCGGCACGTCCTGGTGTCGTGATCGGCAAGAAGGGCGAGGACATCGAGAACCTGAAGAAGGAACTCGCGTCGCGCCTGGGCGTGCCCGTCGCAGTGAACATCGAAGAAGTGCGCAAGCCCGAAATCGATGCCAAGCTGATCGCCGACAGCATCACGCAGCAGCTCGAAAAGCGGATCATGTTCCGCCGTGCCATGAAGCGCGCCATGCAGAACGCCATGCGTCTGGGTGCCCAGGGCATCAAGATCATGTCGTCCGGCCGCCTGAACGGCATCGAAATCGCACGTACCGAGTGGTACCGCGAAGGCCGTGTGCCCCTGCACACCCTGCGCGCCGACATCGACTACGGCACCTCCGAAGCCAAGACCACCTACGGTGTGATCGGCGTGAAGGTGTGGGTCTACAAGGGCGACACGCTGGGCCGCAATGACCTGCCCGCCGTGGAAACCCCCCGCCCGGACGAAGAGCGCCGTCCTCGCGGTCCTCGCCGTGACGGCCGCCCGGGTGGCGACCGTGCCGGTGCAGGCCGTGGCGCCCGCCGTCCGATGGGTGGCAATGCCGCTCCGGCCGATGGCAGCGACAAGCCCGCCGAAGCCGGTGGCGCCGATAACACCGCCGTTAAGCGCGTACGCAAGGTCGCCGCGCCCGCTACAGCAGCGGACGGTAAAGGAGAATAACTATGCTGCAACCTGCTCGCCGCAAATACCGCAAGGAGCAAAAGGGCCGTAACACCGGCGTCGCAACGCGGGGTGCCTCCGTTGCGTTCGGTGACTTCGGCCTGAAGTGCACGGACCGTGGCCGCCTGACTGCCCGTCAGATCGAAGCTGCCCGCCGTGCGATCTCGCGCCACGTCAAGCGTGGTGGCCGTATCTGGATCCGCGTGTTCCCGGACAAGCCAATCTCTACCAAGCCCGCAGAAGTGCGTATGGGTAACGGTAAGGGCAACCCCGAGTACTACGTGGCCGAAATCCAGCCCGGCAAGATCGTGTTCGAAATCGTCGGCGTGCCCGAAGAACTGGCCCGTGAAGCGTTCCGCCTGGCTGCCGCCAAGCTGCCGCTGCGCACCACGTTCGTCAGCCGTCACCTTGGCTCGTAATTCAGGAGAACAAGCAATGAAGACTACTGAACTGCGCCAAAAAGACGTCGCCGGCATTCAAGCCGAAATCAAGGCTCTGCAAAAGGCCCACTTCGGCCTGCGCATGCAGAAGGCTACGCAGCAACTGGCTAACACCAACACGCTGCGCACCACCCGCCGCGATATCGCCCGTGCCAAGACCATTCTTGCTGAAAAGCAAGCCGCCAAGTAAGGAGCCCACATGACGGAACCTAAAAAATCCCTCAAGCGCACCTTGATTGGCAAGGTGGTCAGCGACAAGCGTGCCAAGACTGTGACCGTGCTGGTCGAGCGCCGTGTGAAGCACGAGCTCTACGGCAAGATCGTTGCCAAGTCGAGCAAGTACCACGCCCACGATGAGAACGGCGAGTACAAGCTGGGCGACGTGGTCGAGATCACGGAAAGCCGTCCGCTGTCCAAGACCAAGAACTGGGTGGCGACCCGCCTGGTGCAAAAGGCCAGCCTGGTCTGATGCACCGGCCCGGTTCGGCGATCCGGTGCGGCACCCGCGCCGGCCTGCCGGGCCGCCAAGCCCCTGGGCTGCAAGGCCCATTCAAAACGACCCACAATGTGGGTCGTTTTTGTTTTTGGGGCGGTGTTTCCGCCGCCGCGGCGCCGGTTCCTGGACCGCAGGCCGTGCGGAGCGGCCCCTGGGCTGCGTGCAGAACCCGGGACCGCCGCACCGGGAAGCGGGCGGAACGCCCCCCAAGACAACGTAGGCCGGAAACCCCCCCGTGCAGGCAGAGTGCCTGCGCTGCGGTTTCCGGCCTGTTCTTTTTCACCATGACCTGAGGAGCCACCGCCATGATCAAAGTTGGAGATACCCTGCCCGCCACCACCCTGATGGAATATTCGGAAGTGGAGGGCGGGGGCTGCAGCATCGGCCCCAACCCGGTGCCTGTGGAGAAGGCCGCTGCCGGCAAGACGATTGCCCTGTTTGCCCTGCCGGGCGCTTTCACGCCCACCTGCTCGGCCAAGCACGTGCCGGGCTTTCGCGACCAGGCCGAGGCTTTCCAGGCCGCGGGCGTTGACGAGATCTGGTGCCTGAGCGTGAACGACGCTTTCGTGATGGGCGCCTGGGCGCGCGACCAGAAGACCGATGGCAAGGTGCGCATGCTGGCCGACGGCGATGCGGCGTTCGCCAAGGCCACGGGCCTGACCCTGGACCTCACCGGCAAGGGCATGGGCCTGCGCAGCAACCGCTATTCGATGCTCGTCAAGGACGGCAAGGTGGTCACCCTCAACGTCGAGGCCCCCGGCAAGTTCGAAGTGAGCGACGCGGACACGCTGCTGCAACAGGCGCAGAAGGCATAAGCACGTTCTGAGAGCGCTGAGACCTTCCCGCAGCCGGTGCCGCCGGCTGCGTCTCTGATTTGCTATAAAAAAAGGAGCTGCTTGCGCTGGCCCGGCGGGCGCCGCAGCCCAAAAAGCCTCAAGAAATATCCACCTTGAGGTAGTGCGCCCCCGCAATGGGGTTGTGGTAGTAGGGCGGGATTTCCTCGAACCCGAGGTCCGTGTACAGGGCGCGGGCGGACTCCATGTCGTCCAGTGTGTCCAGCAGCACGCAGGCATAGCCGGCCTGGCGGGCGCGGTCGAGCATGGCTTCGGCCAGCTCGCGGCCCAGCCCGAAGCCGCGGAACGCCTTGCGCACGTACAGGCGCTTCATCTCGCTGGCGTTGGGGTAGTCGGCGCTGTCCAGGGGCCGCAGCGCACAGCAGCCGGCCACGGCGCCCTCCACCTCGGCCAGCAGCAGGGCGCCGCGCGGCGGGGCGTATTCGCCCGGCAGGCCGGCCAGCTCGGCTTCAAAGTTCTGAAAGCACAGGTCGATGCCGAGCGTCTCGGCATATTCGCGGAAGATGTCGCGCACCGCATGCATCTCGTCGGACGACGAGGGCGAGCGCAGGGTGACAGAGGGCTTGTCCAAAAGAAAGATTCCAGAGGGGCGTCGCGGAAGCCGGAGTGTAGCGACTGTGAAATGCGGTGCGGTGCGGTGCGGCGCCGAAGGCCGTGGCCTGCCCTGAGCGCCTGCCCGCGTCAGAACGCTGGCGCGCCCAGCGTGGACACCCACCAGGCCAGCGCGCCGCACAGCAGCCCCACCCCCAGGGCAGCGAGCCGTGTGGCGATGTCGTCGCGAGCCGCGGGCGTGCCGGGCGCGGCGGGCTTGTGGCCATGCCACATCGCGGGAACCAGGCGCTGCTTGCGGGCCACAGCGTAGAACATGATGGCCAGCACGTGCAGGGCCACCAGGCCCAGGACCAGGAACTGGCCCAGGTCCTTGTGGTACGTGGTGGCGGTGCTGACCACGGCATTGGAGACAAAGCGGGTGAGGGGGCCGGCAAAGGCGATTTCGTCGTCGCTGAGCAGGCCGGTGCCCACTTGCGCCAGCAGCACGGCCAGGAGGCCGAAGACCGACAGCGCGCCCAGGGGGCTGTGGCCGACGGCGTCCTCGGGCGTTCCCGTGCCGCGCAGGTAGCGCAGCAGCCGGGCGGGCGAGTACAGGAAGGCGCCAAAGCGCGACCAGCGCCCGCCCACCAGCCCCCACACCAGCCGGAACACCAGCAGCGCCAGCACCACGTAGCCCAGGCGGAAGTGCCAGACCATGGCATTGCCGCCCACCTTGGCCGTGACCACCAGGCCCACCACGCTGGCGGCGAGCGTCCAGTGGAACAGGCGGGTGGGCAGGTCCCAGACGCGGACGAGCTGCTGCGGTTGCGAGGGTGTGGGAGCGGAGGTCATGGCAAACGGGGCGTGGAATGAACGGGGGGAATCCCACACCGCCCGGCACCTTGCCGGTGCCGGGCGGGTGGACTAAACGGTGGGTGAAAGGGTGGGCGCCATTGTGCGGCACGCGGTGCCCGCCCGCCAGCACCGGGGCGCTGCCGGCGGGTGTGGGGCGGGTGGGAGCGCGGCACAGCGGTCCGGCGGGCCCAAAGACAAACGGGCATACTTGCGCGCAGCCGGCCGCAGCGCGGCCGTGGCCGCCGCGCCCGTGGCGGACACCCGGCCGGCCCGGCACCGTCCTGTCCGGTGACCGTTCGCCCAAGATCGTCAACACGTTCTAAGAGAAAGAAGGAAGGAACCACGCCATGAAAGCACTTGCCACATTCGCCCTCGCGGCCCTGACCCTTGCCGCCGCAGCTCCGGCTTCGGCCCAGTTTGCCAAGCCCGAAGACGCCATCAAGTACCGCCAGAGCACCCTGTTCGTGATGGGCCAGCACTTCGGCCGCATCGGCGCCATGGCCAACGGCCGCGTCCCGTTCGACGCCAAGGCCGCGCAGGAGAACGCAGACATCGTGGCCGCCATGGCCAAGCTGCCCTGGGCGGGCTTCGGCGCCGGCACCGACAAGGGCGCGCCCACGAAGGCCCAGCCGGCCATCTGGACGGAGCAGGCCAAGTTCAAGGCCCACGCGGACAAGCTGGAGGCCGAGTCGGTGAAGCTGGCGGCCGCCGCCAAGACCGGCAGCCTGGACAACCTGAAGACCGCCTTCGGCGCCGCGGCAAGCTCCTGCAAGGCCTGCCACGACGACTTCCGCGCCAAATAAGGGGCGCCCAGCCCAGCCCGGGCTGGGCTGGGCTGGGCTGGGGCAGCGTCAGCGCTGCGCCGCCGATCAGGGCCGCCGCGGTGGCCCTGGCGGATCTGCAAATTTCATAGCTGCCAGCGCTTGCCCCATCTACGCAAAAGGCCGACTTCTTACGAAATCGGCCTTTTGTTTTTGGGTGGCGTTGCGGTGGCTCAGGTCTCGGCCAGCAGCTTTTCGATGAGCTGGTGCAGCTCGGGGAAGTCGGGCGCGCCCACGTAGCTCTTCACGATCTCGCCACGCTTGTTCACGATGAAGGTCGAGGGCGTGAGGCGCACGTCGCCCCAGGCCTTGGCGACGTTGCCGGTGTTGTCGATGGCCACCTGGAACGGCAGCTGGCGCGTCTGGGCGAAGTTGACGACGTAGCTGGGCGGGTCGTAGCTCATGGCCACGGCCAGGGTGTCAAAGCCCTTGCCCTGGTACTTCTTGTACGTGGCGATGATCTCCGGCATCTCCGCCACGCAGGTGGTGCAGCTGGTAGCCCAGAAGTTCACCAGGGTCACCTTGCCCCGCAGGTCGGCGGTGGTCTTGCTGGAGCCGTCCAGCAGCACGAAGGTGGATTCAGGCGCTGTGGAGCGGCCCGTGCCCAGGTACACGTAGGCGCCCACGGCCGCAAAAGCCGCCACTGCCACACCCGCTGCCCAATGTTTGATTGCCATGACTACTGATCCGAGAAAGGTCCTGAAACCGGAGCTTGCACCCCGCCGGACATTGTGCCGGAGCGGGGGCGTTGCGTCTTGACCTGGGGCAAGCCAGCCCAGGCTGCAGCAGGGTGGACTCGGCAGCGGCGCAAAAGTTCGCCGCAAAAGTAGGCCCGCAGGGCGGATGAGGGCGGCCACGCCCGCCTGCACGGCCCGGCCCCCCGCGACGGCGGGAGCGCCGCTGTGCCGATAATGGCCCGATGAACTGGACCTTCACCGGGGCGCTGGCCCTGCTGCTGTGGCTGGCGGGGTGCAGCCCTGCGCTGAACTGGCGAACCGTGCCCCTGCCCGGGGCGGACCTCTCCGTGACCCTGCCCTGCAAGCCCGACCATGCAACGCGCACGGTCGAACTGGCGGGGATGCCCGCCGAGCTGGCGATGGCCGGCTGCGAGGCCGACGGCGCCACGTTCGCCGTCTCGCACGCCGCGCTGGCCGACCCGGCGCGGGCGGGGCAGGCGCTGCGGCACTGGCGCGCGGCCGTGCTCGACCACCTGGGCGCCAGCGCGGCCGCGGCCGCCACCGACACGCCCTATGCACCGCCCGGTACGCTGGTGCTGCCCGAGGCCGTGCGCACGGTGGCCCAGGGGCCGCACCCGGACGGCAAGCCGGTGTTCCTGCAGGGCGTGTGGTTTGCCCGCACCGCCGGCGCGCAGCTGCGCCTGTACCACGCAGTGGTCTACACCCGCACGCCCCGGCCGGAGCTTGCGGACCCGTTCTTCGCGGGCCTGGAGCTGGCGCGATGAGCGCGGCCGTGCACGCCGTGCTGCCGCGCCGCGCGGCCGTGGTGGTCTTTCTGGCGTTCGCCTTTGCGTACTTTCTGTCGGCGCTGGTGCGTGCCGTCACGGCCACGCTGGCGCCCACGCTGGCACAGGAGTTTTCGCTGCAGGCCAGCGACCTGGGGCTGCTGGCGGGCGGGTATTTCCTGGGCTTTGCGGCCACGCAGCTGCCGCTGGGCGCGTGGCTGGACCAGCATGGGCCGCGCAAGGTGGCGCTGGGCTTTCTGGGCGTGGCGGTGGCAGGCAGCCTGGTGTTCTCGGTGGCCACCGGCTTCTCGGGCCTGCTCGCGGGGCGGGTGCTCTGCGGGGCGGGCGTGAGCGCCTGCCTGATGGCCCCGCTCACCGGCTACCGGCGCTGGTTCGAGCCCACCGTCCAGATGCGGGCCAACTCGTGGATGCTGATGACCGGCTCGCTGGGCATGGTGGCGTCCACCTTGCCCGTGCAGTGGGCCCTGCCGCTGGTGGGCTGGCGGCCGCTGTTCTGGGGGCTGGCGGCCTTGATCGCGGTGTCCATGGGGGTGATCGCGGTGTGGGTTCCCGGCTGGGCCGCAACTGCGCAAGGCGCTACCCCCACGGGGCGCTCCCGGCCGGCCGGCGAGGTGCCCCAGGGGTATTCCGTGGTGTGGCGCCACCCCTACTTCCAGCGGCTGGCGCCACTCGGCTTCTTTGTGTACGGCGGCATGGTGGCCATGCAGACCCTGTGGGCCGGGCCGTGGATGCAGCGCGTGGCAGGCTACACGCCGCTGCAGGCGGCCACCGGGCTGTTCTGGATCAATGTGTCCATGCTCTGTGCGTTCTGGACCTGGGGACTGGTCAATCCCTGGCTGCAGCGCCGCGGCCTGGGGGCCGACCGGCTCATGGCGGCCGGCCTGCCCGCATGCCTGGTGCTGCTGCTGGGCATCATCGTGGCCGGGCCCGGCGCGGGCGGCGGTGCCTGGGCGCTGTTTTGCGTGTCGTGCACCTTTGTCTCGCTCTCGCAGCCCGCAGTGGCGATGGCCTTTCCCCAGGCGCTCGCGGGGCGCGCGCTGTCGGCCTACAACCTGGTCATCTTCGCCGGGGTGTTTGTCGTGCAGTGGGGCATCGGGCTGGCCGTGGACGCCTTTGCGGCCGCCGGCTTCTCGGCCACGCAGTCCTTCCAGGCGGCCATGGCGGTGTACCTGGCGTGCAACGCCAGCGCCTATGCGTGGTTCGTGCTGCGGGGGCGGAGCCATAATGTCCCGCAAACCGCCACCCCATGAGCACCAGCACCACCACTCACATTCTCATCATCGCCCACGCGCCGCTGGCCCATGCGCTGCGCGCGTGCGCGCTGCATGTGTTCCCCGACTGCGGGGACAGCGTGGCGGCGCTGGACGTGCAACCCAACCAGCCGCCCGAAGAGTCCCTGGCGCAGGCCCGCATCCTGCTGCAGCAGCTGGGCGAGGATTCCACCCTGGTGCTGACCGACGTGTTTGGCGCCACTCCCTGCAACGTCGCGCAGCGCGTGATCGAGAACGTCCGCTCGCGCCTGGTGACCGGAGCCAACCTGCCCATGCTGCTGCGGGCGGTGAGCTACCGGCACGAAGCGCTCGATGCCGTCGTCACGCGCGCCGTGGTGGGAGGCACCCAGGGCGTCATGCAGGTGGCCATCTCCGCACCGCAGAACCAGAACACCCGCAAACGACATGATCAAGACGCGTACCACCATCAGCAATAAGCTGGGCCTGCACGCCCGCGCATCGGCCAAGCTCACCAAGCTGGCCGGCAGTTTCCCCTGCGATGTTTACATGAGCCGCGGCGACCGCCGCATCAACGCCAAGAGCATCATGGGCGTGATGATGCTGGCCGCCGGCATGGGCACCGAAGTGGAGCTGGAAACGAACGGCGACCGCGAGCAGGAGGCGATGGACGCGCTGCTGGCGCTGATCGCCGACAAGTTTGGCGAGGGTGAATGAGGTGATGGCCCCCACGGTCGCGCACTGCGTGTCGCTCCCTGCCCCCCAAGGGGGCCCAGCCCGCCTTCGGGCGGTCGGGCGGCGGGTTGCGATGGCCCCCACGGTCGCGCACTGCGTGTCGCTCCCTGCCCCCCAGGGGGGCCCAGCCCGCCTTCGGGCGGCCGGGCGGCGGGCTGCGATGGCCCCCACGGTCGCGCGCTGCGTGTTGCGTCCTGTTCAGGTGGCGAAGCCATGACTTTTTCCGTCCACGGTCTTGCGGTTGCGCGCGGCATTGCCATCGGGCGGGCGGTGCTGGTGGCGTCCAGCCGCATGGACGTGGCGCACTACTTCATCCAGCCCGACCAGGTCGAGGCCGAGATCGAGCGGGTGCGCAAGGGCCGCAATACGGTGGTGGAGGAGCTGCAGCGCCTGCAGGCCGACATGCCCGCGGACGCGCCGCACGAGCTGGGCGCGCTGCTGGACGTGCACCTGATGCTGCTGCAGGACGAGGCCCTGACTGGCGGCGTGAAGCACTGGATCACCGACCGCCTCTACAACGCGGAGTGGGCCCTGACCACGCAGCTGGAAGTGATCGCGCGGCAGTTCGACGAGATGGAGGACGACTACCTGCGCGAGCGCAAGGCCGACCTCGAACAGGTGGTCGAACGCATCCTGCGCTACATGAAGGGCGTGGCCAGCCCGGTGGCGCCGCCGGCCAGCAGCCCGCGCCGCCACCAGCAGCTGGGCCTGCAGCAAGACCTGCTGCTGGACGAGACGGTGGACGTGCCCCTGGTGCTGGTGGCGCACGACCTGTCGCCGGCGGACATGCTGCAGTTCAAGCAGAGCGTGTTTGCGGGCTTCGTGACCGACGTGGGCGGCAAGACCAGCCACACGGCCATCGTTGCGCGCAGCATGGACATCCCGGCCGTGGTGGGCGCGCGCGCTGCCAGCCAGCTGGTGCGGCAGGACGACTGGGTCATCATCGACGGCGACGCAGGTGTGGTGATCGTCGATCCTTCGCCCATCATCCTGGCCGAGTACGGCTTTCGCCAGCGCCAGGTCGAGCTGGAGCGCGAGCGCCTCGCCCGGCTGCGCCACACGCCGGCCATCACGCTGGACGGCCACAAGATCGAGCTGCTGGCCAACATCGAGCAGCCCGGCGACGCGGCGGCCGCCGTGCGCGCGGGGGCTGTGGGCGTGGGGCTGTTCCGCAGCGAATTCCTGTTCATGGGCAAGAGCGGCAACCTGCCCGGCGAAGACGAGCAATACCGCGCCTACCGCGAGGCGCTGGAGGGCATGCAGGGCCTGCCCGTCACCATCCGCACCATCGACGTGGGCGCCGACAAGCCGCTGGACCACAAGAGCCACAAGGACAACTACCTGAACCCCGCGCTGGGCCTGCGCGCCATCCGCTGGAGCCTGGCCGACCCGGCCATGTTCCGCACCCAGCTGCGTGCGGTGCTGCGCGCGGCGGCGCACGGCAAGGTCAACCTGCTGTTCCCCATGCTGGCGCACACGCACGAGATCCAGCAGACGCTGGCCCAGGTGGACCTGGCCCGCGGCGAGCTGGACGCCCGGGGCGAGCCCTACGGCCCCGTGCAGCTGGGCGCGATGATCGAGGTGCCCGCGGCGGCGCTGATGGTGCGCACCTTCCTCAAGTACTTCGACTTCCTGTCCATCGGCACCAACGACCTCATCCAGTACACCTTGGCCATCGACCGCGCCGACGAGGCCGTGGCCCACCTGTACGACCCGCAGCACCCCGCCGTGCTGCGCCTGGTGGCCGATGTCATTGCCGAAGGCCATCGCCAGGGCAAGAGCGTGTCCGTGTGCGGTGAAACCGCCGGCGATGTGGCCATGACGCGCCTGCTGCTGGGCCTGGGGCTGCGCAGCTTCTCCATGCACCCGGCACAGATCCTGGCCATCAAGCAGGAGGTGCTGCGCGCCGACACGCGCAAGCTGGCCCCCTGGGCGCAGCAGGTGCTGGAGGGCGAGGCCACCCTGGCCCGGGGCACAGCCCACTGAGGCAGTGGGGTTGGTTTGCTATTAATTTTGCAGCTGCTTGCGCTTGCTGGTAAAGCGCTGGGGGCACTTTTCTATAAATTTCGCTTCAACGCCGCGCCAGCGCCACCCCCGCCATGGCCAGCACAAAGCCGAGCAGTTGCACCGGCGCCAGCGTCTCGCCAAAGATCACCCAGGCCTCCAGCGCGGCCAGCGGCGGCACCGCCAGCAGCAGCGCCGCCGTGCGCGTGGCCTCGCCGCGGCGCATCAGCCAGATCAGCAGCGTGGCCCCGCCCAGCGACAGCACGCCCACGGCAAACGCCAGGTAGCCCCACAGCGCGGGCGATCCGTCCCAGCGCGGCGTGCCCACGGCCCAGGCCATGGCCAGCAGCACCGCCACGGCGCCCAGATTCTGCACCGCGCTGGCACTGCGCAGATCGTCGTGCGCCAGCCAGCGCGACTTTTGCACCATCGACCCCAGCGTGAGCGAGAATATGCTGCCCACCGCCGCCAGCACCACCGGCCATTGCAGGGCGGCCGCATCGGCCGCGGCCAGCCGGGGCGCCAGCACCAGCGCCACCCCGCCAAAGCCCAGCGCCAGTCCCGCCCAGGTGCGTGCCGGCAGATGCTGGCGCAGCCACAGCACGGCCACCAGCGCGGTGAACAAGGGCTGCAGCGAGCCGATCAGCGCCATCACCCCGGCCGGCATGCCGCGCGCCATCGCCCACCAGCTCGGGCCCAGGTAGATGCCGCTCATCAGCGCGCCGGCCAGCAGGTGCAGGGCATTGCGCCGCACGCCCTGCGGCCAGGCGGCGCGCGCCCAGGCCGCCGCGGCGCAGAACGCCAGCGCCACGCAGGCAAAGCGCGCGGCCAGGAACCAGAACGGGTCGGCGTGCGCGGCCACGCCCCGGCCCACCAGAAAGCCGGTGGACCAGATCAGCACGAACGCGCCGGGCGCGGCCAGTGCGAGCGGGGCGGGGCGTGGGTCGGACATGTGCCGTGAAAGAGGTGTTCAGCGTGCGCGCACGCCCAGCACCGCGGCACCCAGGATGAGGGCCGTGGCCAGCACGATGCTGCCGCTGAACGGGCGGCCGCTGACCAGCACCAGCAGGGTGGTGGAGGCCAGCGGGGTGATGTAGCTCAGGATGCCGATCTGCCGCGCATCACCAAGCTTCAGCGCCTTGTCCCACATGAAAAAAGACGCGCCCAGCGGCCCCAGCCCCAACAGTGCCAGCAGGCCCCAGTCGCGCCACTGCAGCGCGGTGGCGGGCTCCAGCGCCGCATGGCACAGCAGCGACAGCACGCCCGACACCAGCCCGAACAGCCCGATGGCCGTGGTCGGGAACGCCGCCACGCGCTTGGTCAGCAGCGAATAGCTGGCCCAGATGAACGCCGCTGCCAGCGCCGGCACATAGCCCCAGGCCAGCTCGCCGCTCAGCTCGCGCCCGCCCGCGATGGCCAGGGCCGCGCCCCCAAAGCCCAGCAGCGCCGCCAGCACATGCGCCGGCCGCAGCCGCACGCCCGGCAGCAGCACCGGCGACAGCACCACGATCAGCAGCGGCCACAGGTAGTTGACCAGGTTGGCCTCCACCGCCGGCGCATGCCGCAGCGCAATGAACAGCAGGAAGTGGTAGGCAAACAGCCCGTACACGCCCAGCGCCAGCGTGGGCAGCGGCACGCGCCACTGGGCCGGGTCGCGCACCACCAGCGGCCAGGCCGGCACGCTGCCGATGACCAGCGCAATGCCCGTGAGCAGGAACGGCGGCACGTGCGTGAGCGACACGCCTAGCGAGGCCAGCGAGGCCCACAGCGCGATGGCGCCCAGGGCGTAGAGGTTGGCTTTCATCCCGCCGAGGATACGCGGGCGGGCCATCGCGGGGCGACGGTCCGTCGTCGCGAAAACGCGGTACCGTGAACGCGGAATCAGCGGCCCGCGCGCCGCAGCGCCGCCGTCAGCGCCGACGGCGAGCGGTAGCCCGTGCGCCGGGCCACATCGGCCACGGCCAGGCCGCTGCCCCGCAGCAGCCGTGCCTGTTCCAGCCGCAGGCCGCGCAGCCAGGCCATGGCGCTCACGCCCCGGTCGTCGCGGCAGCGCGCGGCGAACTGGCTCTCGCTCAGGTGCACGCGCTGCGCCAGGTCAGCGACGGTGAGGGGTTTGTGCCACTGCTGGGCGGCCCAGTGTTCGAGCGCCGCCCAGTCGATGGGCCGGCGGCGTGCGGCGCTGGCGGCGGCCGTGGGGGGCGCGTCGGGGTGGCCGGCGGCCAGCCAGGCTTCGCGCAGCAGCACAGGACCATGGGCCTGTGCCAGCGGCTGGCCCTGCCGCACGGCGGCGGCCAGGTAGCGCGCCAGCTGCAAGGCGGGTGCGGGCGGTGCGGCGGGGTGCGTGCGCTGCGGTGCACAGCGCGCCCAGTCGGGGTGGCTGCTGTCCAGCACCAGGCACAGGCTGCCGCGCGCCGACGCGAAGTCGTGCCGGTCACCCGGCGCAATCACGCAGCCGCCGCCGGGGCCCACACGCAGGCCGCGGCCTTCGACCTCCAGCTCCAGCGCGCCGGTGAGGCCCAGCAGGATCTGGAAGTGCGCATGGCTGTGGCTGCCCGGCGAGGCGCCATACTGCCGCAGCGAGAGCGATCCGGCCTGCGCGTCCATCGGGGGGGGCTGGGGCGTGTGGAGGGCGTGCCGCGGGTGCGGTGCGGCTCAGACGCCCGCGGCGTGCGCCTGCTGGTCGGCGTGGTAGCTGGAGCGCACCATCGCGCCCACGGCCGCGTGGCTGAAGCCCATCTTGTAGGCTTCTTCCTCGAACATCTTGAACGTGTCGGGGTGCACGTAGCGGCGCACCGGCAGGTGGCTGTTGCTGGGCGCCAGGTACTGGCCGATGGTCAGCATGTCGATGCTGTGCGCGCGCATGTCGCGCATCACCTGCAGGATCTCTTCGTCCGTCTCGCCCAGGCCCACCATGATGCCGCTCTTGGTGGGCACGTTGGGGTGCAGTTCCTTGAACTTTTTCAGCAGGTTCAGGCTGAACTGGTAGTCGGAGCCGGGGCGCGCCTCCTTGTACAGGCGCGGCGCGGTTTCCAGGTTGTGGTTCATCACGTCGGGCGGCGCGGCCTTCAGGATCTCGAGCGCGCGGTCGTCGCGGCCGCGGAAGTCGGGCGTGAGGATCTCGATCTGCGTGCTGGGCGAGAGCTCGCGGATGCGCTGGATGCACTCCACGAAGTGGCCGCTGCCGCCATCGCGCAGGTCGTCGCGGTCCACGCTGGTGATCACCACGTACTTGAGCTTGAGCGCGGCAATGGTCTTGGCCAGGTTCAGCGGCTCGTCCTTGTCCAGCGGGTCGGGGCGGCCATGGCCCACGTCGCAGAAGGGGCAGCGGCGCGTGCACTTGTCGCCCATGATCATGAAGGTGGCCGTGCCCTTGCCGAAGCACTCACCGATGTTGGGACAGGAAGCTTCCTCGCACACCGTGTGCAGCTTGTGCTCGCGCAGCACGTCCTTGATTTCGTAGAAGCGCGTGGTCGGGCTGCCGGCCTTCACGCGGATCCATTCGGGCTTCTTGAGCACTTCGCCCTGCTCCACCTTGATGGGAATGCGCGAGAGCTTGGCGGCCGCTTTTTGCTTGGCCAGCGGGTTGTAGGCTTCGGTGGATTGCGCTTCGCGGACGACTTCAGGGGTGCTCATGGCGTGGTGGCGGCGAGGAGGAGAAAGGGGTCACGGCGCCAGGCGAATGCTGAGCTGCTGGCCCAGCACCTGCGCGGCTTCGTCCCAGGTGGTATGGACCCCGATTGTAGAAAGGTCCACCGTGCGCAAGCCTGCGTAGCCGCAAGGGTTGATGCGGGAGTAGGGTTCCAGGTCCATCGCCACGTTGAGCGCCACGCCGTGGTACGTGCAGTGGCGGCTGACCTTGATGCCCAGCGCGGCGATCTTGCCCAGGCCCTCGAAGTCGGGGGCGGGCGGTGCTGCGGCATCCGTGCGCTTTTGCGGGCGCTGGGGCAGCAGGGCGTGGCCGCGCGGGTCGTCCAGCCGCACATAGATGCCGGGCGCGCCGCCCACGCGGTGGCCCGTGACGCCGAAATGCGCCAGGGTGCGGATGACGGCCTCCTCCACGCGGTAGACGTACTCCTTCACGTAGTAGCCCGCGCGCTGCAGGTCGATCAGCGGATAGGCCACCACCTGGCCGGGGCCGTGGTAGGTGACCTGCCCGCCCCGGTTGGTGGCCACCACGGGGATGCCGCCGGGCGCCAGCACGTGGTCGCTCTTGCCGGCAAGGCCTTGCGTGTACAAGGGCGCGTGTTCGCACAGCCACAGCGCGTCGGGCGTGCCTGCGCCGCGCTGGGCGGTGAACTCCTGCATGGCCTGCACGGTGGCCGCGTAGTCCACCTGGCCGAGTCTGCGGACGTCGAGGGTCATGGCGTGGCGTGGCCGCGCGCGGCTACAAGACGAACTTGACCATGGGGTGGGACGAGAGCGCGCGGTACAGGTCGTCCAGCTGCTGCCGGCTGGTGGCCGTGACCGTGATGGTTATTCCCAGGTAATTGCCGGCGCGGCTGTCGCGCAGTTCAATGGTGCTGGCATCGAAGGTGGGGTCGAACTGGCGGGCCAGCGCCGTCACGGCATGCACGAACCCGTCCACCTTCGCGCCCATGACCTTGATGGGAAAGCGGCTGGGGTACTCGATCAGGGAGTCCTTGCGGGGATCCTGGACAGCCTGGGTGTCCAGGCCATTGGCGGGGGGCGAAGCAGGAGAAGTCATGGCAAAGAAAAGCGGTGTTGGGCGGCGCGGGCTGCACGCGAAGCAGGGGGCATTCATTGTGCGCCACCGTGCCGCGACCCGGCCTGGGCGGTGCGGGAAGTACGGTTTTGTGCCTGCGCCAAGGCAGTGCGCGGCCGGCGTCCGGCACGCGGGAGGACGTTGGCCTGTCACCACAACAGCGCATGCGCGTGCACCGGTTTCGGGCCGCCCTTCCGGGTCTTTGTCGAGCGTCGCGGGTTTTTACTTATAATTAGAGGCTTTGTGAAAGTTGCGGTCTGTAACGCGGGCGTCCTTCAACGATGAAAACAATCCCGCCAGAGACTGAAACTGAGGCTGAAGAATCTGACTTCAAGCCCCTGACGGCCCAAGAGGCTGAACAGTGGCGCCGCCGCAATCCCCCGCTCTCCATCCGGAAGTTGGTGGTGGGCCAGGCGGTGGTGGGAGTGCTGGTGGCCCTGGTGGCCTGGGCAGTGACGGGTCAGGCGGCGGCGGGCTGGTCGGCAGCCTACGGCGCACTGGCGGTCGTGGCTCCGGCGAGCCTGTTTGCGCGGGGTGTGTTGCGCCAAAAGGCAACGCCGCACGCCCGGGCTGCGCTGGTGGGGTTCTTTGGCTGGGAGGTTGCCAAGATTGTGCTGACGGTGGCGCTGCTCGCGGCGGCACCCAGGCTGGTGCCGGGCCTGAACTGGATCGCCCTGCTGGCAGGCATGGTGGTCACGATGAAAACGTACTGGGTGGCGCTGTTGGTGCGGCCCGGTGTCCGAAAAACCGATTGATAGAGAGAAGAGTTGTCCGATGGCCGCAGAAGCGCACGCTCCGACTGCAAGTGAATACATCGTTCACCACCTGCAGCATCTTCAAAACGTCAAGCAAACCAAGATTGTTGACTTCAGTGTCATCAACTACGACTCGATTGTGATCGGGTTGGTTCTCGGGCTGCTCGCGCTTTTGGTCTTGTGGTCAGCTGCCCGTAAGGCAACCTCCGGCGTGCCCGGCCGCTTCCAGGCCGCGGTGGAAATGCTGGTGGAGATGGTGGACAACCAGGCCAAGGCCAACATTCACAACGCGGAAAGCCGCAAGTTCATCGCGCCCCTGGGCCTGACGGTGTTCGTGTGGATCTTCTTCATGAACTTCATGGACATGCTGCCGGTGGACCTGCTGCCCGCCCTGTGGGGCAAGGCCTATGCCGCCGCCGGGCACGATCCGTCTCACGCCTATCTGCGCGTCGTGCCCACGGCCGACCTGTCGACCACGCTGGGCCTGGCGTTCGCCGTGCTGCTGCTGCGTTTCTGGTACAGCATCAAGATCAAGGGTGCCGGCGGCTGGGCGCACGAGCTCGTGTCCGCCCCCTTCGGCACCAGCAAGAATCCCATCTTCGCCCTGATCCTGGGCGTGGTGAACCTGCTCATGCAGGTCATTGAATATGTTGCCAACACGGTGTCGCACGGCATGCGGTTGTTCGGCAACATGTACGCCGGTGAACTGGTGTTCATGCTGATCGCCCTGATGGGTGGTGCGGCTGCGCTGTCGCTGTCGGGTGTGCTGCTGCCTGTGGGCCACGTCATTGCTGGCACCATCTGGACGCTGTTCCACATTTTGGTGATCTCGCTGCAAGCCTTCATCTTCATGATGCTTGCGCTGATCTACCTCGGTCAGGCGCACAACGCGCACTAGGGTTCTTTTCTTTCGTTCTCTTTCCTTTTCAACCTTTCTTTTTTAACTCAGGAGTCATCATGGAAAACATTCTCGGTCTCGTCGCTCTGGCTTGTGGTCTGATCGTTGGCCTCGGCGCTATCGGCGCTTCCATCGGTATCGCGCTGATGGGCGGCAAGTACCTCGAGTCGTCGGCTCGCCAGCCTGAGCTGATGAACGAACTCCAAACCAAGATGTTCATCTTGGCCGGTCTGATCGACGCCGCCTTCCTGATCGGCGTGGCTATCGCCCTGCTGTTCGCCTTCGCCAACCCCTTCGTTTCCACGCTCTTGGCCAACCTGCCCAAGTAATTCCACCCAACGCCACTCTAGAAAGGTGTTGCCGTGAGTATCAACGCGACCCTGTTCATTCAGGCCATCGTCTTCCTGATCCTCGTGTGGTTCACGATGAAATTCGTGTGGCCTCCGATCGCGAAGGCGTTGGATGAACGAGCCCAGAAAATCGCCGATGGCCTCGCTGCTGCCGACCGTGCCAAGTCCGAACTGACCGCTGCCAACCAGCGCGTCGAGAAAGAACTGTCACAGGCACGCAACGAAACGGCCTCGCGTCTTGCGGACGCCGACCGCCGTGCCCAGGCCATCATCGAAGAGGCCAAGGCCCGCGCCACCGAAGAAGGCAACAAGATCGTTGCCGCTGCCCGTGCCGAAGCCGAGCAGCAAACGGTGCAAGCCCGCGAAGCCCTGCGCGAGCAGGTGGCTGCGCTGGCCGTCAAGGGGGCCGAGCAGATTCTCCGCAAGGAGGTCAACGCCGGCGTCCATGCCGAGCTGCTCAACCGCCTGAAGACCGAGCTGTAAGGGGGCACACATGGCTGAACTCGCCACCATTGCCCGTCCTTACGCCGAGGCCTTGTTCAAGGCCGCCACCTCGGGTGCGGGCGTTGACCTGGGCAGCACCGCTGCCTGGGTGGACGAACTGGCGGCGATTGCCGCCAACCCGCAAATGCGCCAGTTGGCCGACAACCCCAAGGTGACGGCCGAGCAGGTGTTTACCGTGTTCACCGGAGTGGCCCGCTCGGCGCTGCCGGACACGGCAAAGAATTTTCTGCGCACAGTCATCGACAACGGTCGCGTCAACGCGCTTCCGGAAGTGGCGACGCAGTTCCGAACCCTCGTGAATCGCCGCAACGGCTCCTCGGATGCCGTGGTGCACAGTGCCTTCCCCATGGACGGGGCGGCGCTGGCTTCGGTCAGCGAAGCGCTGGAAAAGCGCTTTGGCCGCAAGCTCAACCTCTCCGTTCAGGTGGATGAATCCCTGATCGGTGGCATTCGCGTAGTGGTGGGTGACGAGGTGCTGGACACTTCGGTCAAGGCCCGTCTTGAACAAATGAAAGCGGCCCTCGTCGCCTAAGGCGCCGGGGTTTTCGCGAACCAAAGAAAGAAGGAAAGAGTCATGCAACTCAATCCCGCAGAAATTTCTGAACTCATCAAGAGCCGCATCGAAGGTCTGGCTGCCAGCAGCGACATCCGCAACCAGGGCACCGTGGTGTCCGTGTCGGACGGTATCGTGCGCGTGCACGGCCTGTCCGACGTGATGCAAGGCGAAATGCTGGAGTTCCCCGCCACCGCCGACGGCCAGCCCTCCTACGGCCTGGCACTGAACCTGGAGCGTGATTCGGTCGGCGCCGTGATTCTGGGCGAGTACGAGCACATCTCCGAAGGCGACACCGTCAAGTGCACGGGTCGCATTCTGGAAGTGCCCGTGGGCCCCGAACTCATCGGCCGCGTGGTGAACGCCCTGGGCCAGCCCATCGACGGCAAGGGTCCCATCAACGCCAAGCTCACCGACGTGATCGAAAAGGTCGCTCCGGGCGTGATCGCCCGCAAGTCCGTGGACCAGCCTCTGCAGACCGGCCTGAAGTCCATCGACTCCATGGTGCCCGTGGGCCGTGGCCAGCGCGAGCTGATCATTGGCGACCGCCAGACCGGCAAGACGGCCGTGGCCATCGACGCCATCATCGCCCAGAAGGGCCAGGGCGTGACGTGTATCTACGTCGCTATCGGCCAGAAGGCTTCCTCGATCAAGAACGTGGTGCGCGCGCTGGAACAAGCCGGCGCCATGGACTACACGATCGTCGTGGCTGCATCGGCGTCCGAATCGGCGGCCATGCAGTACGTGTCGGCCTACTCCGGCTGCACGATGGGCGAATACTTCCGTGACCGCGGCCAGGACGCCTTGATTGTGTACGACGATCTGTCCAAGCAAGCCGTGGCCTACCGCCAGGTCTCGCTGCTGCTGCGCCGCCCGCCAGGCCGCGAAGCCTACCCCGGCGACGTGTTCTATCTGCACAGCCGCCTGCTGGAACGTGCTGCCCGTGTGAACGCCGACTACGTCGAAGCCTTCACCAAGGGTGAAGTCAAGGGCCAGACGGGTTCGCTGACGGCACTGCCCATCATCGAAACGCAAGCCGGCGACGTGTCCGCCTTCGTGCCCACCAACGTGATCTCGATCACCGACGGCCAGATCTTCCTGGAAACCAGCCTGTTCAACGCCGGTATCCGCCCCGCCATCAACGCCGGTATCTCGGTGTCGCGCGTGGGGGGGGCTGCCCAGACCAAGCTGGTGAAGAACCTGTCCGGCGGTATCCGTACCGACCTGGCCCAGTACCGTGAACTGGCTGCGTTTGCGCAGTTCGCTTCCGACCTGGACGAAGCCACCCGCAAGCAGCTGGACCGCGGTGCCCGCGTGACCGAACTGCTCAAGCAGGCCCAGTACAGCCCGCTGCCCATCTCGCTGATGGCCGCCACGCTGTTCGCTGTGAACAAGGGCTTCATGGACGACATCGACGTCAAGAAGGTGCTGTCCTTCGAGCACGGCCTGCACCAGTTCCTGAAGACCAGCCACGCCGCTTTGCTGGCCAAGCTGGAACAGGCCAAGGCCATGGACAAGGACGCTGAAGCCGAGTTGACCGCAGCAATCGCCGCGTTCAAGAAGTCGTTCGCTTAAACCGGACGAGGAGCCATCATGGCAGCAGGCAAGGAAATACGCGGCAAGATCAAATCGGTGGAAAACACCAAGAAGATCACCAAGGCCATGGAGATGGTGGCTGCATCCAAAATGCGCAAGGCGCAGGACCGGATGCGCGCTGCCCGCCCCTACAGCGAGAAGATCCGCAACATTGCAGCCAACCTCGGCCAGGCCAACCCGGAGTACGTGCATCCGTTCATGAAAGTGAACGATGCCAAGACGGCGGGCGTGATCGTCATCACGACGGACAAGGGCCTGTGCGGCGGCATGAACACCAACGTGTTGCGTGCCGTCACCGCCAAGCTGCGGGAGCTGCAAGGTGCTGGCGTGGCGACCGAAGCCGTGGCCATTGGCAACAAGGGCCTGGGTTTCCTGAACCGAGTGGGTGCCAAGGTGGTTTCGCACGTGACGGGCCTGGGCGATACGCCCCATCTGGACAAGCTGATCGGCCCCGTCAAGGTGCTTCTCGATGCGTATGCTGAAGGCAAGATCAACGCGGTGTACCTGAGCTACACCAAGTTCATCAACACCATGAAGCAGGAATCGGTGGTGGAGCAACTGCTCCCCCTGTCTTCCGCGCAGATGCAGGCCGACAAGACGGAGCACGGCTGGGATTACATCTACGAGCCAGATGCGCAAAGCGTGATCGACGAGCTTCTGGTCCGCTACGTGGAATCGCTGATCTACCAGGCGGTTGCGGAAAACATGGCGTCCGAGCAATCGGCGCGCATGGTGGCCATGAAGGCCGCCACCGACAACGCCGGCAACGTGATCAGCGAACTCAAGCTGGTCTACAACAAGACACGTCAGGCAGCGATCACGAAGGAACTGTCCGAAATCGTGGCAGGCGCCGCTGCGGTTTAAGCAGCCCGACAGACAACATTATTGGAGCGAAAAATGGCTCAAGTGCAAGGCAAGATTGTTCAATGTATCGGCGCCGTGGTGGACGTGGAGTTCCCGCGCGACCAGATGCCCAAGGTTTACGACGCCCTGAAGCTGGAGGGCTCAGCCCTGACGCTGGAAGTGCAGCAGCAGCTGGGTGACGGCGTGGTGCGTACCATCGCGCTGGGTTCTTCCGACGGCCTGCGCCGCGGCCTGGTGGTGTCCAACACGGACGCCCCCATCACCGTGCCCGTGGGCAAGGCCACCCTGGGCCGCATCATGGACGTGCTGGGAAACCCCATCGACGAACGTGGTCCCGTGGGCCAGGAACTGACGGCCTCCATTCACCGCAAGGCGCCTGCGTACGACGAACTGTCGCCTTCGCAGGAGCTGCTGGAAACCGGCATCAAGGTGATCGACCTGGTCTGCCCGTTTGCCAAGGGCGGCAAGGTGGGTCTGTTCGGTGGCGCCGGTGTGGGCAAGACCGTGAACATGATGGAACTCATCAACAACATCGCCAAGGCCCACAGCGGTCTGTCGGTGTTTGCGGGTGTGGGCGAGCGTACCCGTGAAGGGAACGACTTCTATCACGAAATGGCCGATTCCGGCGTGGTGAACCTGGAGAACCTGGGCGAGTCCAAAGTGGCCATGGTGTACGGCCAGATGAACGAGCCTCCAGGCAACCGTCTGCGCGTGGCGCTGACCGGCCTGACCATCGCCGAGTCGTTCCGCGACGAAGGCCGTGACGTGCTGTTCTTCGTGGACAACATCTACCGCTACACGCTGGCCGGTACCGAAGTGTCCGCTCTGCTGGGCCGTATGCCTTCCGCCGTGGGCTACCAGCCGACGCTGGCCGAGGAAATGGGCCGCCTGCAAGAGCGTATTACCTCCACCAAGGTGGGCTCGATCACCTCCATCCAGGCCGTGTACGTGCCTGCCGATGACTTGACCGACCCCTCGCCTGCTACGACCTTCGCCCACTTGGATTCCACCGTGGTGCTGTCGCGTGACATCGCTTCGCTGGGTATCTACCCCGCCGTGGACCCGCTGGACTCCACCAGCCGCCAACTGGACCCGAACGTGGTCGGCGAAGAGCACTACAACACGGCCCGCGCCGTGCAGGGCACGCTGCAGCGCTACAAGGAACTGCGCGACATCATCGCCATTCTGGGCATGGACGAACTGGCCCCCGAGGACAAGCTGGCCGTGGCCCGCGCCCGGAAGATCCAGCGTTTCCTGTCGCAGCCGTTCCACGTGGCCGAAGTGTTCACCGGCTCGCCCGGCAAGTACGTGCCGCTGTCCGAAACCATCCGCGGCTTCAAGATGATCGTGAACGGTGAGTGCGATCACCTGCCCGAGCAGGCCTTCTACATGGTGGGCACCATCGACGAAGCCATCGAAAAGGCCAAGAAGGTCGCCTGATTGCGCCCGGCGGCTGAGCCTGCCGCTGGCGGCTCAGCTTCCCGCATGCAATCGAGCAACCCACCTTGTCTGAGGAGCAATGATGAACACCATCCACGTTGATGTGGTCAGTGCCGAAGAGTCGATCTTTTCCGGTGAAGCGCGTTTTGTCGCGCTGCCGGGCGAGGCCGGCGAACTGGGTATCTACCCCCGCCACACCCCGCTGATCACCCGCATCAAGCCGGGCTCGGTGCGCATCGAGATGGCCGACGGTGGCGAAGAGTTTGTTTTCGTGGCCGGTGGCATTCTGGAAGTGCAGCCCAACCGCGTGACCGTGCTGTCGGACACCGCCATCCGTGGCAAGGACCTGGACGACGAAAAGGCCAACGCTGCCAAGGCTGCCGCCGAAGAAGCGCTCAAGAACGCCAAGAGCGAGATCGATCTGGCCAAGGCCCAGTCGGAACTGGCTGTCATGGCGGCACAGATCGCCGCGTTGCGCAAGTTCCGCCAGAAGAAGTGAGCAAAAGGGCATCAGCGCCCCAAGAAGCGCTGGCCCGCAAGCAAGCATTCCGCTCACCCTGGCGGATCTGCAAGAACCCGGCACTGCCGGGTTTTTTTTCGCCCCTGCGTTGCAGCACCCGGGTGCCGCGACGGAACGTGCGGCCTAGGGGATGGGAGCGGCGGGGTCGGGATGAGGAGCGAACCCGCCGCCCATGAAAAAAGGGCCCCGGAAGGGGCCCTTGGTGGCTGCACTTGGCGGTGCGGCAGTGCGGCAGTGCGTGCGGTGGGAGGAGTGCCAGGGGACGGCGGCCTTGCGGCGCTTCGTGCCCCATCCCGCCCGTGGCATTACATGCCGGTTTCGCCGGCCGACAGCAGGCCCAGGCGCAGCGCTTCAGCGGCCTGTGCGCGCACGACGGCGCGGTCGGCGGTGCTCTTGTAGGTGGCAATGCGGGAGCCTTCGGGTTCCATGTTGTGGGTGCGGGCTTCCACCACGGCTTCAGCGTTCACTTCTGCGCGGGTGCGGTTGGTTTGGAATTGGGTTGCAAATTGCGAAGCATCGGCTTCGTCAGCGTGGGCGCCAAAGGAAGCAAAGGCGGCAACAGCGGCGATCGACAGAATGCGGGCGGTGGTGTTCATGATCAAAAGTCCTTCCAACAAATAGAGTGAGCGGTACAAACGTCCGGGTCCGGGTGAATGCCCCCGTACAGCGGGAGGCTTCGGTCCGGTTCGGTGAGTCGTCTTGCACATTCGGCTCATCGATGGGGTGAACTGTACGCCGGTAGAGTTCGCAGAAAAACCCACCAGTCGCCAACTAACTGTTCCAGTAATGGAAATAATTAACGCGGAACTTTGGGCGTGAGTGTGGCGATAAGCCACGGGGAAGGGCTTTCACGGAGATATTTCCGGGTAAACCCGGGGCAAAAGGCAGAACAATCGCCGGCGCCTTGCCGTGCTTCCCGGTGCTTGGCGGTGAGCCGCAGGAGGAAGCGCGCCAAGCCCCATGACGTCCCGATGCGCTCCGTGGTGCCCCCCGACGCACTGGGGGAGAAAGGGGGGCTCAACGCACCACGGGGCGGTCCGGCAATTCGTTGGGCGCTTCCACCCCGTCGGGGCGGGGAAACCAATGGGCCAGTTGCTGGGACACTGCGTCCACGGCATCCGCCAGGCCGTCCTCGAACGCCCCGGACTGGAAGCGGGCGGCCATGCGTGCGACCACCGCTTCCCAATCGGTGGTGCCGATGTGGCGGGCAAGACCCCGGTCCGCCACGATCTCGATGGCGCGTTCGGGCATCAGCAGGTAGATCAGCACCCCGTTGTTGTGCTCGGTGTCCCACACCCGGTATTTGCCGAACAGGGTCAGTGCGCGCTCGCGCACCGGTGCGTGGCGGCGCACGTAGCTCCAGGGCAGGCTGGTTTCCACCACCACGCGGATCTGGCCCGTGTGGCGCCGCTCGCTGGCGCCGATCCGCCCCTCCAGGCGGTGAAGTGCGGCGCTGGAGAGCGCGCGGCGCGCTGCCGGCTCGTGCCAGCGTTGCCGCACCATGCGCCAGAGGGCGCTGGCGAGCCCGCCAGGTGGCGGGGCCAAGGGCTGGTTTTTGGCGAGGTCGGGCTGCATTTCACCAGTCTCCCGAGGCGCCGCCGCCCCCAAAATCACCCCCGCCGCCGGAGCTGAATCCGCCCGAGCCTCCGCTGCTTCCGCGCCCCCAGCTACCGCCGCCCCCCGATCCCCAGCCCCCGAAGGGCGGGCCCCCGCGGCCGGAGCGAAAGCCGGAGCCGGTGCCCGCGAAGATCCAGGTGTAGAGCAGGGCCAGCAGGCCGGCCACCCCGGCGGCGAGCAGGCTGGCCGTGAAGACAAATGCGAGAAACCCCACGCCGCCGCCCATGAGGAGGCCGCCCAGCCTTCCGCCGAACACGGCGCGCGCCAGCGGGCCGGCCACCATCACGCCGAAGAACAGGAAGATGGCGAGGTCCTTCCAGTCCAGCCCTTCCCGATCAGGTGCGTTGTGGCCCTGCGCCGCGGCGGGCGCGGGCAGCGCTTCGCCAGCGATGCGGGCTTCCAGCTCGGTGATCCCGGCTTTCAGGCCGCCCGCGTAATCGTTTTGCTGAAAGCGGGGCTTCATGGCGCTGTCGATGATGCGCGCGGCCGCAATGTCGGGGACGGCGCCTTCCAGCGCCTTGGCGACCTCGATCCGCATCCGGCGGTCGTTCTTGGCCACGACCACCAGGATGCCGTCTCCCACCTCCCGCCGACCGATCTTCCAGGCGTTGCCCACGCGGTTCGCGAAGGCGGCGATGTCTTCCGGCGCCGTGCTGGGCACCATCAGCACCACCACCTGCGCACCCCGGGATTGCTCCAGGGCGTGCAGTTGCGCCTCCAGCGCACTTTGGTCGGCGGGGCTGAGCGTTCCCGTCTCGTCGATCACGGCGCGCACCAGCGGGGGCACGGGCCGCAGCACGGCCTGCGCCTGGGCCGGTGGCACGCAAAAAGCTATAAAAAATATAGCTGCAAGCGCTTGGTAGATAAGCGCTAGAGGCATATTTGAGTAGTATTTCTGGACAACGGCAGCCCCGTTCAGGGCTTGGCGCGGGATGCGGAGAAGTCCACCTTCGGCGGCGTGGCGATCTGGGCTTCATTGGCCACCGTGAAGGTGGGCTTGGGCGCGTAGCTGAAGGCCATGGCCGTGAGGTTGGTCGGGAAGCTGCGCGCCAGCACGTTGTACTCCTGCACCGTCTGGATGTAGCGGTTGCGTGCCACGGTGATGCGGTTCTCGGTGCCTTCCAGCGTCACCCGCAGGTCCCGGAAGCCCTGGTTGGCCTGCAGGGTCGGGTAGCGCTCGGACACCACCATCAGCCGCGACAACGCGCCCGACAGTTCCCCCTGCGCCTGCTGGAATTTGGCAAAGGCTTCGGGGTTGTTCAGGGTCTCGGGGCTGACCTGCAGCGACGTGGCCTTGGCGCGGGCCTCGACCACGCGGGTGAGCGTGTCCTGCTCGAAGTTGGCCTCGCCCTGCACGGTGGCGACGATGTTGGGCACCAGGTCGGCCCGGCGCTGGTACTGGTTGAGCACCTCGCTCCACGCGGCCTTGGTCTCTTCGTCCAGGCGCTGGAAGTTGTTGTAGCCGCAGCCGGTCAATGCCAGCACGGTGGTCAGAAGAAGAAAAATGCGTGAAATCATGGTCATGCGTGCCCAGGAGGGTCGGGAAAACAGGGCAGGGCGGCAAGGGCAGCCCGCCCCGGACGATTCTGCAGCAACTGTACGCCTGTCGCCACCCGGCCGGCGCAGGGCCGTGCCGGCCGTGATCGTCGCACAATAGGGGGTTGCTGCCGGTGCGTGGTTTCTGCTCCGCCGCCCCAGCGCTGGCAGCGCCCGCGCCAGCCCCCGACCGAGTCCACACGCCATTACCGCCATGCCCCGCCGCCCTTCCAGCGCCGTCCTTTTCGGAGGATCTCCCGACGAAACCGAAGCCGCGTTCTACGAGGCCCTGCAGCGTGGCGACATCGAACTGCTGATGTCCTGCTGGGCCGAGGAGGACGAGATCGTCTGCGTTCACCCGGGCGGCTCCCGCCTGCTGGGCGCCGGCGCCATCCGCGCGGCGTTCGAAGCCTTTTTTGCCCAGGGCAGCGTGCGGGCGCGGCCGGTGCAGGTGCACCGGGTGGTGGCACTGACCAGCGCCGTGCACAGCGTGGCCGAGCAGATCGAGGTGATGCTGCCCGACGGCCTGCACCAGGCCATGGTGCTGGCCACCAACGTCTACCACAAGACCCCCGAAGGCTGGCGGATGGTGGCCCACCACGCCAGCCCCGGCGCAGCACCCCAGGCCCCGGTGGACCCGGCCCACCGACCCGTGCTCCACTGAGCGGGTGGGGCCAGGGCATGTCTCAGCAAAATCCGGCTCCAACGCTCGACCAGCAAGCGCAAGAAGCTATGAATTATGTAGCGCCTCGCTGGCTGCCGGGCGGGCAGCTGCAGACCATCTGGCCCGCCCTGTACTCCCGCCGGGTCTTGGGCCCCCGGCCCGCGTACCGCCGCGAGCGCTGGGAGACGCCGGACGGGGATTTCGTGGACGTGGACTTCCTGCGCAGCGAACGGGAGGGCGGCGCACCTCCCGCCGTCCGGCCGCTGCTGGTCGTATTTCACGGCCTGGAGGGCTCGTCCCGCAGCCACTACAGCGAAGCCTTTGCCGACCTGGCGCGCGAGCGCGGATGGGCCTGCGCGCTGCCCCACTTTCGCGGCTGCAGCGGCGAGATCAACCGGGCGCCCCGCGCCTACCACTCGGGCGACCATGCCGAGATCGGCTGGATGCTTGCGCGGTTTCGGGCGGTCCACCGGGGGCCGCTGATGGCCGTGGGCGTATCCCTGGGCGGCAATGCGCTGCTGCGCTGGGCGGGCGAGGTGGGCGAGGACGCCCGCCGCAGCGCTGACGCCGTGGCCGCCGTGTGTTCGCCGCTCGACCTGGCCGCGGGCGGTCATGCCATCGGGCGCGGCTTCAACCGGCAGGTCTACACGCGCATGTTCATGCGCACCCTGGTGCCCAAGGCCCTGCAGAAACTGGCCCAGCACCCGGGGCTGTTCGACCGGCAGGCACTCCTGGCGGCGCGGGACCTGTACGCGTTCGACAACGTGTTCACGGCCCCGCTGCACGGCTTTCGCAACACCGACGACTACTGGCAGCGCGCCTCCGCCAAGCCGCTGCTGCATCGCATTCGCCTGCCCGCGCTGGTGGTCAACGCCCGCAATGACCCGTTCGTGCCGGCCGCCAGCCTGCCCCAGGCCGCGGAGGTGGCCAACCCCTGGGTGGAGCTGTGGCAGCCCGCGCACGGAGGCCATGTCGGCTTTGCCCAGGGCCGTCTGCCGGGCCACGTGCGGGCCATGCCCGATGCCGTGGCCGGCTGGCTGGCCGGCCACGTCGGCGGGGCTTTGCAGGCAGGGGCACAATTCGCCCATGGATGACATCGTCAAGCAGGCCCTGGCCAAGTGGCCGCATGTGCCCTACTGCTACGGCTGGCTGGGCCTGGATGCGCGCGGCCACTGGTACCTGCGGGACGAGGCGGTGCAGGCCGCCGGCCCCCTTGTGCAGAGCAGGGGCTCCTTGCTGCGCCACGAAAAGCTCCTGGAGTTCATTGGCCGCAACTACGAGCCCGACAGCGAGGGGCAGTGGTTCTTCCAGAACGGCCCGCAGCGCGTGTACGTGGAGCTGGAGAACACGCCGTGGGTGTGGCGCATCCAGCCTGACTTCTCCGTCGTCTCCCACACAGGGCGCAGCACCACGGTGACGGACTGCCTGGTCGACGGGGAAGGGCGGGTCTACCTGGTCTCGCCGCTCGGCGTCGGACTGGTCCACACGCTGGATGTCCTGGTGGCCGCCGAGGCTGTGGAAGCGGGCCGGTGGCTGCCCCAAGAGGTGGAGGCAGCGCAGCTGCCAACCCGCTACGGTTTCGTGCGGAGCCCGCACGCGCGGTGGGAGGCCTCCGGCCGGCCGCCGCACCGGCACCCTTCACCGTCTTAGCACGGCCGGCACAAACAAAAAAGCCGGCTCCTGGAGCCGGCTTGTGGCCACCGCCCGTCCGGGCCGTGGAAAGCGCCGCACGCGCAGGGCGTGCAGCCTGTTGCGTGGACTGCGTTGAGTTACTTGGCGGCGGCCGCCATGAATTCGACGGCAGCGCGCAGGTCGGCATCCGATGCGCTGGCTGCGCTGCCACGGGGCGGCATGGCGTTCTTGCCATTGAGCACGCTCTTGTACAGCGCGTCGATCCCGGCGGGCAGGCGGCTGGCCCACGCGGCCTTGTCGCCAAACTTGGGGGCCCCTGCAACGCCCGCGGCGTGGCAGGCCTGGCAGGTCTGGTTGTACAGCGCTTCGCCGGCGTTGGCCGTTGCGGCAGCAGCGGGCGCGGCCTGCGCAGGGGCCGCTGCTGCTGCGGGAGCCGGGGCTGCCGCGGGAGCGGCGGCGGGGGCTGCATCGGCCGCAGCAGGGGCGGCACCGGCAGGCGCTGCGGGCTCGGCAAACTTGGCCCCTGCGGCGTTGGCCATGAAGGCCACCGCGCGCGCAATCTCGGTATCGTTGAAGTCGCCGCCGCCTTGGGGCGCCATGGCGTTCTTGCCCTTCAAAGCAGACTGCACCAGGGTTTCAAAGCCGGTGGCAATGCGGGGCGCCCAGGCTGCGGCGTCGCCGAGCTTGGGCGCGCCTGCGGCGCCAGTGGCGTGGCAGGCGGAGCACTGGGCCTTGAACACTTCCTCGCCGGTGCGCAGCGGCCGGTTGGCGTCGCGGATCTCCACCATGCCCACCTTCTGGATCCGCTCGGCAATGGCCTTTTCAGGATTCGCGGCGCCTGCCGCCGGCTTGTCGGCCGAGGTGACGTACAGGACCAGGCCGATGATGGCAAAGACCGGGATCACAAACGAGAAAAGTACCGCGACCAGCAGCTGCTTGGGGCTCTTGATCGGTCCGGTATGTGCTTCTTCGTGGTTGGCGCTCATGACGTCCTCAGGGTATATCGGGGGCAGGGTGAGAAATCAACCTTAAATTATATCCGGGGGGCTTGACGGCCCCGCCGACTCCCAGGCCGCTGCGCGCAGGCACGCTCCGCCCGCCGCAGGAAGGGCGGGGTGGGGGCGGAGCGGGGCGGCGGCGCAAGAGCGCCGGTGCTTCACGAAGGGGTGTCGGCGGCCGCGGCGGAGTTGCCCGCACCGCCGCCCAGCGCCTTGTACAGCGCCACCTGGTTCTGCAGCCGCGCAAGCTGGACCTGCACCACGGCCTGCTGTGCCGCGAAGAGCGAGCGCTGGGCGTCTAGCAGGTCCAGGTAGCTGGCCACGCCGTTGCGGTAGCGCAGGTCAGCCAGCTGCAGCCGCGCGGATTCTGCCTGGGCCTGCTGCTGTTGCGCCTGGGCCTGTTCCCCCAGCGTTGCCTGGCCGGCGAGCGCATCCGACACCTCGCGGAAGGCGGTCTGGATGGCCTTCTCGTACTGGGCGACGGCAATGCTGCGGCCTGCCTGGGCGCTTTCCAGGTTGGCTTGGTTGCGGCCCGCATCGAAGATGGGCAGCAGCAGGGACGGCGCAATGGTGAAGCCCCAGGACCCGTTCTTGAACAGCCCCGACAGCTCGCCGCTGGCCGTGCCGGCCTGGGCCGTGAGCGAGATGCGCGGGAAGAACGCGGCCCGCGCTGCCCCGATGTTGGCGTTGGCCGCGATCAGCTGCTGCTCCGCCTGGCGGACATCCGGCCGGCGGGTGAGCAACTGCGAAGGCAACCCGGCGGGCAAAGGCGCCATCACCGGGGCTGCGCCCAGGCGACTGCCTGCGAGGCTGGTGCGAACATCGTCAGGCAGCGGCTGCCCCAGCAGCAGCGCCAGGGCGTTTTCGTCCAGGGCCCGCTGGCGCTGCTGCTGGGCCAGCGTCGCGCGCGCCGCGTGGGCCAGCGATTCAGCCTGGCGGAAATCCAGTTCAGACGCCACGCCCGAGTCCAGCCGCATCTTGGTCAGGCGCACGGACTCTTCGCGCGAGGCCAGCGTCTGGCGCGACAGCTCCAGCAGTTCTTCGTCCGCCAGCAGGTTCAGCCAACCGTTGGCCACTGCCGCCACCAGGCTGACCTGCGCGGCGTTGCGGCCTTCCTCGGTGGCGAGGTACTGCGCCAGGGCCTGTTCCTTGAGGCTCGCAATGCGGCCGAAAAAGTCGATCTCCCAGGCCGACACGGCCAGCCCCACGCTGAAGGAGTTGGTCAGGTCGCCCGAGCCCGCGGCAGGCGCACGGCTGGCGTTGGCGGCCAGGCCGACGCCAGGGTACAGGTCCGCACGGCGCACCTGGAAGGTGGCGCGCGCCTGGTCGATGTTGAGCGCGGCGATGCGCAGGTCGCGGTTGTTGGCCAGGGCTGTCTCGATCAACTGCCGCAGCCGGGGCTCGGCAAAGTAGTCCTGCCAGGGCACGGCGGAGGCTGCCTGCTCTGCCGCCCCGGCCTCGGCACCGGCGCCCGCAAAGGTGGCAGGAACGGGTGCCGTGGGGCGTTCGTACGTGGGGATGAACGAGCAGCCGCCCAGCAGCAGGGCTGCCGCCAGCGCAGTGGCCGTGGTGGCGCGCGAAGTATCAATCATGGGTTCCAACTCCTGCTTCTTCTGCGTGGCGGCGGTTCATTTCCTGCTGGCGGGCGCTTCCCTTGAACAGGCTGCGCACCACCACGAAGAACACGGGCACGAAGAAAACGGCCAGCGCCGTGCCCGTGACCATGCCGCCCAGCACGCCGGTACCGATGGCCCGCTGGCTGGCCGACCCGGCGCCCGAGGCGATGGCCAGCGGCAGCACCCCCAGGCCGAAGGCCATCGAGGTCATCACGATCGGCCGGAACCGCAGGTGGGCGGCCGCCAGCGCGGATTCGATCACTCCCTTGCCCTGCGCCTGCAGGTCCTTGGCGAACTCGATGATCAGAATGGCGTTTTTCGCGGACAGACCGATGATGGTGATCAGGCCCACCTGGAAGTACACGTCGTTCGCATAGCCGCGCAACAGCGTGGCCAGCAGCACCCCGAGCACGCCCAGGGGCACGACCAGGATCACCGCCAGCGGGATGGACCAGCTCTCGTACAGCGCGGCCAGGCACAGGAACACGGCCAGGATGGCGAAGCTGTACAGGATCAGCGATTGCGAGCCTGCCAGCTTCTCCTCGCGCGATTGCCCGGTCCATTCAAAGCCGAAGCCGGGGGGCAGCTGCGCTGCGAGCTTTTCCATCTCGGCCATGGCGGCGCCGGTGCTGAAGCCCGGTGCGGGCGAGCCCGAAATGCGCATCGCCGGATAGCCGTTGTAGCGCACCGTCTGCTGCGCGCCGTTCACCCAGCGGGTCGTGGCGAAGGCTGACAGCGGCACCGGCTTGCCCTGGCTGTTGGCGGCATTGATCTGCAGCAGGTCATCCGGCTGCATGCGCGCCGGCGCATCGGCCTGCACCACCACGCGCTGCAAACGTCCCTGGTTGGGGAAGTCGTTCACATAGCTGGAGCCCAGGGCCGTCGACAAGGCCGAATTGATCGCGTCGAACGGGACTCCGAGGGCGTTGGCCTTGTCGCGGTCGATGTCGATCTGCAGCTGCGGCGCATCCTCCAGGCCGTCGGGCCGCACCTGCGTGAGCACCTTGCTTTGCGATGCCATGCCCAGCAGCTGGTTGCGGGCCTTCACCAGCGCCTCGTGCCCCGCGCCGCCGCGGTCTTGCAGGCGGAAGGTGAAGCCGCTGGCGTTGCCCAGCTCGGGGATGGGCGGCGGGCTCAGGGGGAAGATGAACGCGTCGCGGATCCCCATCAGGCCACCGAACGCCCGGTTGGCCACGTCCTGCGCCGACTGGCCGGGGCCGTGGCGCTCGCTCCAGTCCTTGAGCGTGACGAACGCAAGCGCTGCATTCTGCCCCTGGCCCGAGAAGCTGAAGCCCAATACGCCCACCATGCTCTGCACTTCGGGCTGCTTGAGGATGAAGGCTTCCACCTGCTCCATCACGGCCAGCGTGCGCTCCTGCGTCGCGCCCGGGGGAAGCTGCACGTTGACGATGATGTTGCCCTGGTCTTCGCCGGGCAGGAACGAGGTGGGCAAGCGCAGGTACACGACGGCCACCGCAGCCACGATGGCGGCGTAGATCACGAGGTAGCGCGCCGCACGCTTGAGGATGCGGGCCACCAGCCCTTCGTATCCCTTGGCCGTGCGCGAAAAGCCCCGGTTGAACCAGCCGAAGAAGCCTCGCTTTTCATGGTGGTGGCCGGCTTCCACGGGCTTGAGCAAGGTGGCGCACAGCGCCGGCGTCAGCGACAGCGCCATGAAGGCCGAAAAGCCGATAGACGCCACCATCACCGCGGAGAACTGGCGGTAGATGTTGCCCGTCGAGCCTGCGAAGAAGGCCAGCGGCACGAACACCGAGATCAGCACCACTGTCACGCCGATGATGGCGCCCGAGATCTGGCGCATGGCCTTGCGGGTGGCCTCCAGCGGCGACAGGCCTTCCTCGCTCATGATGCGCTCGACGTTCTCCACGACCACGATGGCATCGTCCACCACGATGCCGATCACGAGCACCATGCCGAACATGGTGAGCACGTTGATCGAGAAGCCCAGCGCCATCAGGGTGGCGAACGTACCCAGCAGCGCGATAGGCACCACGATGGTCGGGATGATGGTGTAGCGCCAGTTCTGCAGGAACAGGAACATCACGAGGAAAACCAGGGCCACGGCCTCCAGCAGCGTCTCGGCCACCTGGGTGATGGAGATGTCCACAAACCGCGAGCTGTCGTACGGAATGCTCCAGCTCATGCCTTCCGGGAAGTAGCGCGAGAGCTCGTCCATCTTGGCGCGCACGGCCTTGGCGGCCTCGAGGGCATTGCCGGTGGGCGACAGCTGCACGCCGATGCCCACGGCAGGCTTCCCGTTCAGGCGGGCGGCGGTGGCATAGCCTTGGCCGCCGAGCTCCACGCGGGCCACGTCCTTGATGCGCACGGTGGAGCCATCGGTATTGGCGCGCAGGACCACGTTGCCGAACTGCTCCACCGTGGAGAGCTGGCCGTTCACGACGACCGTCGCGGCAATGCTCTGGCCGGCCACATTGGGCAGGTCGCCGATGGTGCCGCTGGCGACCTGGGCGTTCTGCGCCCGGATGGCGGCCGTGATCTCGGCGGCAGAGAGGTTGAAGCTCACCATCTTGGCCGGGTCGATCCAGATGCGCATGGCGCGCTCCGTGCCGAACAGCTGGGCTTGCCCGATGCCCTGGAGGCGTTGCAGCTCAGGCACCACATTGCGCGAAGCGTAGTCCCCCAGCGCCACGGTGTCGGTGGCCGGGTTGGTGGACGAGAGCATGGTGAACAGCAGGAAGTTCGAGCGCGACTTGTCCACGCGCACGCCTTGTTGCGTCACGGCGGAGGGGAGCCGGGGCGTGGCCCGCGACAGGCGGTTTTGCACATCGACCTGGGCCAGGTCGGCGTTGGTGCCCGGCTGGAAGCTCAGGGTGATGCTGCCGGATCCGTCGGCTTGCGCCACCGATTCCATGTAGATCAGGCCCGGCGAGCCGTTCATCTCGCGTTCGATGACCGACAGCACGCTGTCTTCCAGCGTTTGCGCGGAGGCGCCCGGGTAGGCGGCGTTGATGACGATGGACGGAGGCGCCACCGGAGGGTATTGCGCGATGGGCAATTGCGTGATCGCCACGCCGCCCACCACCATGATGAACAGCGCGATCACCCACGCAAAGATCGGGCGGTCAATAAAGAACTTGGCCATGCTGGAGCTTTCTCAGGGCTTGGCTGTAGAGGCGGCGGATGCCGGCGCTTGCGGCGCTGACGCTGGCGAGGCTGCGGCCGGTGCCGCGGAGGCCTGCCATGGAACGGGCTTGACCGGCGTGCCGGGGGGCAGCATCTGCACTTTCTGGAAGCCGTCGACCATGACCTTCTCGCCCGCCTTCAGACCGTCCAGAACCACCCACCGGTTGTTCTGTGCGGCACTCACCTTGATGGAGCGCTGGGACACCTTCCCGTCGTCGGCCACGACGCTCACGGTGTCGCCCTGCTGCGTGCGCGTGACCGCCTGCTGGGGCAGGGTGATGGCGTTGCTGGCCTGGGCCTGCTCGATGCGCACCCGCACATACAGGCCGGGCAGCAAGTCGCCCTTGGGGTTGGGCACTTCCGCGCGCAGCGTGACCTGGCCGGTGGTGGAGTCCACCGACAGGTCGGTGAACAGCAGCTTGCCGGGCTCGGCGTATTCCGAGCCGTCCCCCAGCACCAGCTTGACGCTGGCGGCCTCCGCGCTGCCGGCACGCTTGAATTGCCCGCTTTCCATCGCGCGGCGCAGCTGGAACACGTCGCTGGCCGACTGGGTGAAGTTCACGTACACCGGATTGATCTGCTGCACCACGGCCAGGGGCGTGGCTTCGCCCTGTCCCACCAGCGCACCCTCGGTCACCAGAGCGCGGCCGATGCGGCCCGAGATGGGTGAGGTCACGCTGGCGTAGCCCAGGTTGATGTCGGCGGTGCGCACCGCGGCCTTGCCGGCGGCCACGTCCGCCTGCGCCTGCTTCTCGGCCGCTTCGGCATTGACGAAGTCCTGCCGGCTGATGGCGTTGGCGGTCACCAGCGGCCGGTACCGTTCCACCAGGGCCGACGCCTGGGCCAGGTTGGCCTGGGCCTTCGCAAGGCTCGCCCGGGCACTCTCGGCGGCCGCAGCGTACGGCGCAGGGTCGATGCGAAACAGCGGCTGTCCGGCCTTCACGTCGCTGCCTTCCTTGAACAGCCGCTGCTGGAGGATGCCGGCCGCGCGGGCCCGGACCTGGGCCACGCGCGAGGCTTCCACGCGTCCGGGGAGTTCAGTGATCAGGCCCACGTCGCCGGGCGTTGCCGTGACCACACCCACTTCCACCGGGGGCATCTTGGGCCCGCCGCCACTGCCGGGGGGCGCCTCGGTCTTGCCGCAGGAGGCCAGCACCAGGGCGGCCGCTGCCGTTGCCAGCACAACCGCAGAAGGGTGGCGGAGAAGGGGCCGCATGGGGAGGAGGGCAGATGCGTCACGCGAGGCGGGCATGGGAGTCCTTTTGATTGGCGTCAAGGAATGGGGGTTGTAGGGGATGCCCTGCCGGCGCAGGGGGCTGGCAGAGTAGATCCCGACAAAACAGGTGTGCGATTATACATACAAACATGAATGTATAATTAAAAGATCGGGTGCCGCGCACCGCTTGTGCAGCGTGCTCTAGCGAAATGAATACAAGGAGACAGCCGCCATGGCGCGCCGAACGAAAGAGGATGCGATTGCCACCCGCAACGGCCTGATAGATGCGGCCGAGCAGGTCTTCTGCGAAAAGGGGGTGTCGCGCGCTTCCCTTTGTGACATCGCCCAGGCTGCAGGCGCCACCCGGGGTGCGATCTACTGGCACTTCAAGGACAAGGTGGATCTCTTCAACGCCATGATGGACCGGGTCACGCTGCCGCTGGAGCAGGGGTGTGGCGAATTTGAAACCAGCACTTGCCTGGATCCGGTGCAGCGGCTGCGTGCGGTGATGGAGCTTGTGCTGCGCAGCGTTGCACAGGAAGACCGCACTCGCAGGGTCTTTGAGATTGCGCTCTACAAGGTGGAGTACGTGAGTGAACTCGCGGGGGTTCGCGACCGGCATGTAGCCGCCTCCGAGGCCTTTACGCAGCGGCTGGCCCGGGACTTTGATCTGGCGGCACGGGGGCAGGGGGTGGTGCTGCCCATGGCGCCGTCCGAAGCGGCGGTGGGTTTGCATGCCTTGTTTGATGGCTTGATCAGAAACTGGATTCTGGGTGACGGCGCCTTTGACCTGGTGCGCGTCGGAGTGGTGGGTGTCGATGCGTTCCTGCAGGGGTTGGGTCTGTCGGTGTCCGTGCCGGCGCGCCAGGGTTGAGGCTTCGGGGTGTTCGGGCGGGCCGTCTGTGCCGGGATCTTGGCTGGCGGTGCGTGTTGCATGCGATAATGCAATGCTGTGCCAGTTTTTGGAAGTGCGGCTGTAGCTCAGTGGATAGAGTATTGGCCTCCGAAGCCAAGGGTCGTGGGTTCGATCCCCGCCAGCCGCGCCAACCATCACCAGTGCCTGACTGTGGAGGGGTGAATTTGCAACTTTCTTCGTTCGGTCAAAAACTGGTGCTATAATTCGAAATTCTCCGGAGGGGTGCCCGAGTGGCTAAAGGGGGCAGACTGTAAATCTGTTGGCTTACGCCTACACTGGTTCGAATCCAGTCCCCTCCACCAGTGAGTGAGTTGAGAGCAAGAGGCTTGGTCCCGGAGTGTCGTGGGGCTGGCGCGCAAAGGCTGGTGCCGATGCGGGAGTAGTTCAATGGTAGAACCCTAGCCTTCCAAGCTAATGACGCGGGTTCGATTCCCGTCTCCCGCTCCAATGCTCGTGTGCTGGTTGTGGAAGTTATAAATGTTGGTGCTGTGTGAGTGGCATCAATTTGCCCATGTGGCTCAGTGGTAGAGCACTCCCTTGGTAAGGGAGAGGTCGCGGGTCCGATTCCCGCCATGGGCACCACTTTATAGGGTGCGTCCGATTCTGGTTGCGCCAAGATCCTGTTGTGTTGGTATAGATTTTTTTCGGAGTCGGAAAAATGGCAAAAGGTAAGTTCGAACGTACCAAGCCCCACGTGAACGTGGGCACGATCGGCCACGTGGACCATGGCAAGACGACGCTGACGGCAGCGATCGCCACGGTGCTGTCCGCCAAGTTCGGCGGCGAAGCCAAGAAGTACGACGAAATCGATGCGGCCCCTGAAGAAAAGGCCCGCGGTATCACCATCAACACCGCCCACGTCGAGTACGAAACGCAAAACCGCCACTACGCCCACGTGGACTGCCCCGGCCACGCCGACTATGTGAAGAACATGATCACCGGCGCTGCCCAGATGGACGGCGCTATCCTGGTCTGCTCCGCCGCTGACGGCCCCATGCCCCAGACCCGCGAGCACATCCTGCTGGCCCGCCAAGTGGGCGTGCCCTACATCATCGTGTTCCTGAACAAGTGCGACATGGTGGACGACGAAGAACTGCTGGAACTCGTCGAAATGGAAGTGCGCGAACTGCTGGACAAGTACGACTTCCCTGGCGACGCCACCCCCATCATCCGCGGCTCCGCCAAGCTCGCCCTGGAAGGCGACAAGGGCAAGCTGGGCGAAGAAGCCATCATGAAGCTGGCTGAAGCCCTGGACACCTACATCCCCACGCCCGAGCGCGCTGTGGACGGCGCCTTCCTGATGCCCGTGGAAGACGTGTTCTCCATCTCCGGCCGCGGCACCGTGGTGACGGGCCGTGTGGAACGCGGCATCATCAAGGTCGGCGAAGAAATTGAAATCGTCGGTATCCGCGACACGCAAAAGACCACCTGCACCGGCGTGGAAATGTTCCGCAAGCTGCTGGACCAAGGCCAGGCTGGCGACAACGTGGGCCTGCTGCTGCGCGGCACCAAGCGCGAAGAAGTCGAGCGCGGCCAAGTGCTGTGCAAGCCCGGCTCCATCAAGCCCCACACCCACTTCACGGCTGAGGTGTACGTGCTGAGCAAGGACGAAGGCGGCCGCCACACGCCCTTCTTCAACAACTACCGTCCCCAGTTCTACTTCCGCACGACCGACGTGACGGGTGCCATCGAGCTGCCGGCCGACAAGGAAATGGTGATGCCTGGCGACAACGTGTCCATCACGGTGAAGCTGATCAACCCCATCGCCATGGAAGAAGGCCTGCGCTTCGCTATCCGCGAAGGCGGCCGTACCGTGGGCGCTGGCGTCGTGGCCAAGATCATTGCTTAAGTAGCAAGGTTCACACAGGGGTATAGCTCAATTGGCAGAGCGTCGGTCTCCAAAACCGAAGGTTGTAGGTTCGATTCCTACTGCCCCTGCCACTTGAAAGTGGCCCAACACAAGCCCGCCAGACCCTGGCGGGCTTCGGTGTCTTAAGTGATGCCGTGGTTCGAAGCAGGAAAAGACTCAAAGATGGCCACTTCACAGGTTGAAACTGTCAATACAGGCGCGGACAAGGCCAAGCTCGCAGCGGTGGTGGCCCTGGTCATCGCATCGGTTGCGGGTTTTTATTTGCTGGGCAAGCAAGGGGCGTTGGTCCAGTGGGCCGCCCTGGTCGTAGGCTTGGCTGCTGCCGCGGGTGTATTTCTGGTGTCGGAGTCGGGCCGCCAATTCATTGTCTTTGCGAAGGATGCATGGCGCGAGGTCAAGAAAGTCGTCTGGCCTACTCGCAAAGAGACGCTTCAGATGACGGCCTATGTGTTTGCCTTTGTGGTCGTCATGGCGCTGTTTCTTTGGTTTACCGACAAAACCCTGGAATGGGTCTTGTATGACTTGATTCTGGGCTGGAGAAAATGATGACCACCGCTGCGGAAATCACTGGAGCGCAAGCTCCTGAAAGCGCTTCTGCCTCGGCAAATCCGGACCTGCGCTGGTACATCGTGCACGCCTACTCCGGCATGGAGAAGGCTGTGGAGCGGAACATCCAGGAACGCATCGCGCGTTCGGGCATGCAGGGCAAATTTGGCCGGATTCTGGTGCCCACGGAAGAAGTGGTCGAGATGAAGAACGGCCAGCGCAAGACCACCGAGCGCCGCCTGTTCCCTGGTTATGTGTTCGTCGAGATGGTCATGGACGACGACACCTGGCACTTGGTGAAGCACACGAGCAAGGTGACCGGTTTTGTGGGCGGTGCCAAGAACCGTCCTGCGCCCATCTCGGAAGACGAGGTGCAGAAGATCGTCAGCCAGATGCAGGAAGGCACGGACAAGCCCCGCCACAAGATCGAGTTCCTGGTCGGCGAGCTGGTTCGTGTCAAGGAAGGCCCTTTCACCGACTTCAATGGCTCGGTGGAAGAGGTCAACTACGAAAAGAACCGTCTGCGGGTGTCGGTCATGATTTTTGGCCGCTCGACCCCGGTGGAACTGGAGTTCGGCCAGGTCGAAAAGACCTGACGGCACAGCGCGCGGCACGCGGCTGCGCAGAAATTCGGATCCCGCACTTTTCGGCTCGGTGCGGCGATCGTCACTCAGAGCCTTAACCCCCGGGGAGCCGGCGCTGCAGGGTGCAGCGGCCGGCGTATGTACCCGCAAGGAGTAAGACATGGCGAAGAAGATCGTCGGTTTTATCAAGCTGCAAGTTCCAGCCGGTAAAGCCAACCCATCCCCACCAATCGGTCCCGCACTGGGCCAACGTGGTCTCAACATCATGGAGTTCTGCAAGGCGTTCAACGCGCAGACCCAAGGTGTGGAGCCCGGCCTGCCGCTGCCCGTGGTGATCACGGCGTTTGCGGATAAGAGCTTCACCTTCATCATCAAGACGCCTCCGGCGACCACCCTGATCAAGAAGGCCATCAAGCTGGAAAAGGGTTCGTCCAATGCGCTGAAGACCAAGGTCGGCAAGATCACCCGCGCTCAGCTGGAAGAAATCGCCAAGACCAAGCTGAAGGACATGAACGCTGCTGACGTGGACGCTGCCGTGCGCACGCTGGCTGGCTCCGCCCGTTCCATGGGCGTGACGGTGGAGGGCCTCTGATCATGGCAAAACTGACGAAGAAGCAAAAAGCCCTGCAAGGCAAGGTTGACAGCACCAAGCTGTACGCTTTCGCCGACGCTGTCGCCCTCGTGAAGGAAGCCGCAACCGCCAAGTTCGATGAATCCATCGACGTGGCTGTGCAGCTGGGCATCGATGCCAAGAAGTCGGACCAAGTGGTGCGTGGCGCCGTGGTGCTGCCCAATGGCACCGGCAAGACCACCCGCGTGGCTGTGTTCGCGCAAGGTGCCAAGGCCGAAGAAGCCAAGGCTGCCGGTGCAGACGTGGTCGGCATGGACGACCTGGCTGCCCAGGTCAAGGCCGGCGACATGCCGTTTGACGTGGTGATTGCTGCCCCCGACGCCATGCGCGTGGTGGGTACGCTGGGCCAGATCCTTGGCCCGCGCGGCCTGATGCCCAACCCCAAGGTGGGTACGGTGACGCCCGATGTGGCCACGGCAGTGAAGAACGCCAAGGCCGGTCAGGTGCAATTCCGCGTGGACAAGGCCGGTATCGTGCACAGCACCATCGGTCGCCGTTCGTTCGACAACGAAAAGCTCCAGGGCAACCTGGCCGCGCTGATCGATGCGTTGAACAAGGCCAAGCCGGCTTCCAGCAAGGGCCTGTACCTGCGCAAGGTGGCGGTTTCCTCGACGATGGGTGTGGGCGTGCGCGTGGACACCCAGACCATCTCGGCGTAATCGCATTAGCAACGAGAGAAGAAATCTTCAGGCTTCGCAAGGGGCCTGATGTGGTGGGCTGAGGGCAGGGGGGCAACCTTCGCGCTCAGGCCATCCAAGACCGTTGGTGTGCTGCAGCCTGTCTGCTGCACTTAATCCCCCGGGGCCAACGCAGATGGCGATCCCGCTGCAGATGGAATGGTTCGTTCCAAAACAGTTGGTCGCTGCAACAAGAGCGTGCTGGAGGGCGGTAGCCCGAGAGCACAATTTAAGGAGTAGACCTTGAGTCTTAATCGCAGTGAGAAAGAAGCGGTCATCAATGAAGTGACCAGCCTCGCCGCTAAAGCTCAAACGCTCGTGATCGCGGAATACCGTGGCATCACGGTGGCCGACATGACCAAACTGCGCGTTGACGCCCGCAGCAAGGGCGTGAGCCTGAGTGTTCTGAAGAACACCCTGGCCCGCCGTGCTGTGGCTGGCAGCCCGTTTGACGTGGTGGCCGACCAGATGACCGGTCCTCTGATCTATGGCTTCTCCGAAGACGCTGTGGCCGCCGCCAAGGTGGTGGCCGATTTTGCGAAGACCAACGACAAGCTGGTCATTCGCGGTGGCGCTTTCGGTGGCAAGGCCCTGGACGTGAACGGCGTGAAGCAACTGGCCAACATTCCTTCGAAGGAAGTGCTGCTGGCCCAGCTGTGTGGCTTGCTGATGTCGCCGATCTCCCGCACCGCCGTGGTGCTGGGTGCCCTGGCGGCCAAAAAAGGCGAAGGCGAACCTGCTGCTGCCTGAGGCGGTCTTGCAGACGTCCCCCCCTCTGAACCAATTGTTAGGAAATCAAAATGGCATTCGATAAAGACGCATTCTTGACCGCTCTGGACAGCATGACGGTCCTGGAACTCAATGACCTGGTGAAGGCCATTGAAGAGAAGTTTGGCGTGAGCGCAGCTGCAATGGCTGCTCCCGCTGCTGGCGGTGCTGCCGGCGGTGGCGCTGCTGCTGCCGAAGAAAAGACGGAATTCAACGTGGTGCTGGCCGACGCTGGCGCCAACAAGGTTGCCGTCATCAAGGCAGTGCGCGAAATCACCGGCCTGGGCCTGAAGGAAGCCAAGGACCTGGTGGACGGCGCTCCCAAGAACGTCAAGGAAGGCATTGCCAAGGCCGACGCCGAAGCTGCCGTCAAGAAGCTGGTGGAAGCTGGCGCCAAGGCCGAACTCAAGTAATTCGGTTTTGCGCAAGGGCTGGAGGCTCCCAAAGGGCCTCCAGCCTTTGGCGCTTTCAGAGCGCACCCGCAAGCCCGCACCCGGTGCAGGTTTGCGAGTGTCTTCTGTCCAACCCGACAGCAGAAGACGCCTTGGTTCGGGCGATGTGCAACGCATCGCCGTCCGCCATGGTTGGTAGTGGCCAACCGCCAAGCCTGCAGGTTCTCCACTGCCCTGCAGGTCAGTCGTCGAAGACCCAGGACTCATGTCTTTGCCCGGAGATCTCATGGCCTATTCCTATACCGAACGCAAGCGAATCCGCAAAAGTTTCGGCACCCGCGACAGCGTGCTCGAAGTTCCCTACCTGCTGCAGATGCAGAAGGACGCCTACACCGCTTTCCTGCAGGCCGACACCCCCCCGCAAAAACGAACCATCGAAGGCCTGCAAGCCGCTTTCGATGCCGCCTTCCCGATCGTCTCGCACAACGGTTTTGTGGAGATGAAGTTCGTCGAATACAACCTGGCCAAGCCGGCCTTCGACGTGCGCGAATGCCAGACCCGGGGCCTGACTTTCGCCTCCGCCGTGCGCGCCAAGGTGCAGCTGATCATCTACGACCGTGAGTCGTCGACCTCGCAGTCCAAGGTGGTCAAGGAAGTGAAGGAGCAGGAGGTCTACATGGGCGAGGTGCCCCTGATGACCGACAAGGGCTCGTTCATCATCAACGGCACCGAGCGCGTGATCGTGTCGCAGTTGCACCGTTCTCCCGGCGTGTTCTTCGAACACGACAAGGGCAAGACGCACAGCTCGGGCAAGCTGCTGTTCAGCGCGCGCATCATTCCCTACCGCGGCTCGTGGCTGGACTTCGAATTCGATCCGAAGGACATCCTGTACTTCCGCGTCGACCGTCGCCGCAAGATGCCGGTCACCATCCTGCTCAAGGCCATCGGCCTGAACCCCGAGTCCATCCTGGCGAACTTCTTCGTCAACGACAACTTCCGCCTGATGGACAGCGGTGCGCAGATGGAATTCGTGCCCGAACGCCTGAAGGGCGAAGTGGCCCGCTTCGACATCACCGACAAGAGCGGCAAGGTCATCGTCGCCAAGGACAAGCGCATCACCGCCCGCCACACGCGCGAGCTGGAGCAGTCCGGCACCACGCACATCAGCGTGCCCGAAGACTTCCTGATCGGCCGTGTGGTCGCGCGCAACATCGTGGACGCCGACACGGGCGAGATCATTGCCAAGGCCAATGACGAACTAACCGAAGCGCTGCTCAAGAAGCTGCGCTCGGCCGGCGTGCAAGAGCTGCAGTGCATCTACACGAACGAACTCGACCAGGGCGCGTACATCTCGCAAACCCTGCGCATCGACGAAACCGTGGACGAATTCGCTGCGCGCGTGGCCATCTACCGCATGATGCGCCCTGGCGAGCCGCCCACGGAAGACGCCGTGCAGGCCCTGTTCCAGCGCCTGTTCTACAACCCCGACACGTACGACCTGTCGCGCGTGGGCCGCATGAAGTTCAACGCCAAGATCGGCCGCGACGAATCCACTGGCCCCATGGTGCTGTCCAACGAGGACATCCTGGCCGTGGTGAAGATCCTGGTGGATCTGCGCAATGGCCGCGGCGAAGTGGACGATATCGACCACCTGGGCAACCGCCGCGTGCGTTGCGTGGGCGAACTGGCCGAGAACCAGTACCGCACCGGTCTGGCACGGATCGAGAAGGCCGTGAAGGAGCGCCTGGGCCAGGCCGAGCAAGAGCCGCTGATGCCGCACGACCTGATCAACTCCAAGCCGATTTCCGCGGCGCTCAAGGAGTTCTTCGGCGCGTCCCAGCTGTCGCAGTTCATGGACCAAACGAACCCGCTGGCCGAAATCACCCACAAGCGCCGCGTGTCGGCCCTGGGCCCGGGCGGTCTGACCCGCGAACGTGCCGGCTTCGAAGTGCGTGACGTGCACGTGACCCACTACGGCCGCGTGTGCCCTATCGAAACGCCGGAAGGCCCGAACATTGGCCTGATCAACTCGCTGGCCCTGTACGCCCGACTGAACGAGTACGGTTTCATCGAAACGCCGTACCGCCGCGTCGTGGACGGCAAGGTCACGAACGAGATCGACTACCTGTCGGCCATCGAGGAAGGCAAGTACGTGATCGCGCAGGCCAACGCCACCTTGGACAAGGATGGCCGCCTGACGGGCGAACTGGTGTCGGCCCGTGAGAAGGGTGAATCCATCCTGTGCGGCGCCGACCGCGTGCAGTACATGGACGTGTCGCCTGCCCAGATCGTTTCGGTGGCGGCGTCGCTGGTGCCCTTCCTGGAGCACGACGATGCGAACCGCGCACTGATGGGCGCCAACATGTCGCGCCAGGCCGTGCCCGTGCTGCGTCCCGAGAAGCCCCTGGTGGGCACGGGCATCGAGCGCGTGGCTGCCGTGGACTCGGGCACCGTGGTCACCGCCAAGCGCGGCGGCGTGGTGGACTATGTCGACGCCACCCGCATCGTGGTGCGCGTGAACGACGCCGAAGCCGTGGCCGGTGAAGTGGGCGTGGACATCTACAACCTCATCAAGTACCAGCGTTCCAACCAGAACACCAACATCCACCAGCGTCCCATCGTCAAGAAGGGCGACATGCTGGTCAAGGGCGATGTGGTTGCCGACGGCGCGTCGACCGACTTTGGCGAAATCGCCATTGGCCAGAACATGCTGATCGCCTTCATGCCCTGGAACGGCTACAACTTCGAAGACTCGATCCTGATCTCCGAACGCGTGGTGGCCGAAGACCGCTACACCTCGATCCACATTGAGGAACTGGTGGTGATGGCCCGCGACACGAAGCTGGGCGCCGAGGAAATCACGCGCGACATTCCGAACCTGTCGGAGCAGCAGCTGAACCGCCTGGACGAGTCCGGCATCATCTACGTGGGTGCCGAAGTGCAGCCCGGCGACACACTGGTCGGCAAGGTCACGCCCAAGGGCGAAACCACCCTCACGCCTGAAGAAAAGCTGTTGCGCGCCATCTTCGGCGAGAAGGCTTCGGACGTGAAGGATACTTCGCTGCGCGTGGATCAGGGTTCGTCCGGCACCGTGATCGACGTGCAGGTGTTCACCCGCGAAGGCATCCAGCGCGACAAGCGCGCCCAGCAAATCATCGACGATGAACTCAAGCGCTTCCGCCTGGACTTGAACGACCAGCTGCGCATCGTGGAGGCCGACGCGTTCGACCGTATCGAGAAACTGCTGGTCGGCAAGACCGCCAACGGTGGCCCGCAGAAGCTGGCCAAGGGCACGAAGATCGACAAGGCGTACCTCGACGGCGTGGAGAAGTTCCACTGGTTCGACATCCGTCCCGCCGACGAGGCCGTGGCCGCGCAGCTCGAATCCATGAAGAATGCGATGGAGCAGACGCGCCACAGCTTCGACCTGGCTTTCGAAGAAAAGCGCAAGAAGCTCACGCAAGGCGATGAGCTGCCGGCAGGCGTGCTGAAGATGGTCAAGGTCTACCTGGCCGTCAAGCGCCGCCTGCAGCCTGGCGACAAGATGGCCGGCCGCCACGGCAACAAGGGTGTGGTGTCCAAGATCGTTCCGGTCGAAGACATGCCCTACATGGCCGACGGCACCCCTGCCGACATCGTGCTGAACCCGCTGGGCGTGCCCTCGCGGATGAACATCGGTCAGGTGCTGGAAGTCCACCTGGGCTGGGCCGGCAAGGGTATTGGCCAGCGCATCGGCAACATGCTGCAGGAGCAGGCCAAGGCCTCGGAACTGCGCACGTTCCTGGAAGAGGTCTACAACTCGCGTGGCCGCAAGGAAGACCTGTCGCAGCTCAGCGATGACGAACTGATGGCCATGGCCGAGAACCTGACCAACGGCGTGCCGTATGCCACCCCCGTGTTCGATGGTGCTTCGGAAGAAGAAATCAAGGACATGCTCAAGATCGCCTACCCGGACGACATCAAGGAGCGCAAGGGCCTGACCGATTCGCGCACCCAGGCGTACCTATACGACGGCCGCACGGGCGAGCGCTTTGAGCGCCCGACGACGATCGGCTACATGCACTACCTGAAGCTGCACCACTTGGTGGACGACAAGATGCACGCCCGCTCGACCGGCCCGTACTCGCTCGTCACGCAGCAGCCGCTGGGCGGCAAGGCCCAGTTCGGCGGCCAGCGTTTCGGGGAAATGGAAGTGTGGGCGCTGGAAGCGTACGGCGCCGCCTACGTGCTGCAGGAAATGCTGACGGTGAAGTCCGACGACGTGGTGGGCCGTACCAAGGTGTACGAATCCATCGTCAAGGGCGAACACGCCATCGAAGCCGGCATGCCGGAATCGTTCAACGTGCTGGTCAAGGAAATCCGTTCGCTGGGCCTGGACATCGAGCTGGAACGCTCCTAAGCAGAAAAGGAAAGAGTCACTATGAAATCGCTACTCGACCTGTTCAAGCAATTCACGCCGGACGAGCATTTCGATGCCATCCGCATCGGCATGGCTTCGCCCGAGAAGATCCGTTCGTGGTCTTTCGGCGAAGTGAAGAAGCCCGAAACCATCAACTACCGCACGTTCAAGCCCGAGCGTGACGGCCTGTTCTGCGCCAAGATTTTTGGTCCCATCAAGGACTACGAATGCCTGTGCGGCAAGTACAAGCGCCTGAAGCACCGCGGCGTGATCTGCGAGAAGTGCGGCGTTGAGGTCACACAGACCAAGGTGCGCCGCGAACGCATGGGCCACATCGACCTGGCCGCGCCTTGTGCCCACATCTGGTTCCTGAAGTCCCTGCCTTCGCGCCTGGGCCTGGTGCTGGACATGACGCTGCGCGACATCGAGCGCGTGCTGTACTTTGAAGCCTACGTGGTGACCGACCCCGGCATGACCCCGCTGAAGAAGTTCAGCATCATGTCCGAGGACGACTACGACGCCAAGCGCAAGGAATACGGCGACGAGTTCGTCGCCAAGATGGGTGCGGAAGGTATCAAGGATCTGCTGGAATCCATCGACATCGACCTGTCGATCGAGAAGCTGCGCGGCGACCTGACCGGCTCCGAAGTCAAGGTCAAGAAGAACGCCAAGCGCCTGAAGGTGCTGGAAGCGTTCAAGAAGTCGGGCATCAAGCCCGAGTGGATGGTGCTGGACGTGCTGCCCGTGCTGCCCCCGGACCTGCGTCCGCTGGTGCCGCTGGACGGCGGCCGCTTTGCCACGTCCGACCTGAACGACCTGTACCGCCGCGTCATCAACCGCAACTCGCGACTGCGCCGCCTGCTGGAACTGAAGGCGCCGGAAATCATCGCCCGCAACGAAAAGCGGATGCTGCAAGAGGCCGTGGACAGCCTGCTGGACAACGGCCGCCGTGGCAAGGCCATGACGGGCGCCAACAAGCGCGCGCTGAAGTCCTTGGCCGACATGATCAAGGGCAAGTCCGGCCGTTTCCGCCAGAACTTGCTGGGCAAGCGCGTGGACTACTCCGGTCGTTCCGTGATTACCGTGGGCCCGACGCTCAAGCTGCACCAGTGCGGCCTGCCCAAGCTGATGGCGCTGGAGCTGTTCAAGCCGTTCATCTTCTCGCGCCTCGAAGCCATGGGCATCGCGACGACGATCAAGGCCGCCAAGAAGGAAGTGGAATCCGGCACCCCCGTGGTGTGGGACATCCTGGAAGAGGTCATCAAGGAACACCCCGTGATGCTCAACCGTGCGCCTACGCTGCACCGTTTGGGTATCCAGGCCTTTGAGCCCATCCTGATCGAAGGCAAGGCCATCCAGCTGCACCCCCTCGTTTGCGCGGCCTTCAACGCCGACTTCGACGGTGACCAGATGGCTGTGCACGTGCCGCTGTCGGTAGAAGCGCAGATGGAAGCCCGCACGCTGATGCTGGCCTCCAACAACGTGCTGTTCCCCGCCTCGGGCGAACCCTCCATCGTGCCTTCGCAGGACGTGGTGCTGGGCTTGTACTACGCCACCCGCGACCGCATCAACGGCAAGGGCGAAGGCCTGGTGTTCGCTGACACCGGTGAAGTGCAGCGCGCGCTGGACGCTGGCCAGGTCGAACTGGCTGCCAAGATCACGGTGCGCATGACCGAGTGGACCAAGGACAAGGCCACGGGCGAGTTCGTGCCCTCGACCTCGCTGGTGGAAACCACCGTGGGCCGTGCGCTGCTGTCCGAGATCCTGCCCAAGGGCCTGCCGTTCTCCAACATGAACAAGGCGCTCAAGAAGAAGGAAATCTCGCGCCTGATCAACGTGTCCTTCCGCAAGTGCGGCCTGAAGGAAACCGTGGTGTTCGCCGACAAGCTGCTGCAAAACGGCTTCCGTCTGGCCACGCGCGCCGGTATCTCCATCGCCATCGACGACATGCTGGTGCCACCCCAGAAGGCCGGCATCATCGAGCGCTCCGAGAAGGAAGTGAAGGAGATCGAGCAGCAGTACGTGTCCGGTCTGGTTACGGCCGGCGAGCGCTACAACAAGGTGGTGGACATCTGGGGCAAGGCCGGCGACGAAGTGTCCAAGGTGATGATGGCCCAGCTGTCCAAGCAGAAGGTGGTGGACCGCCACGGCAAGGAAGTGGACCAGGAGTCCTTCAACTCCATCTACATGATGGCCGACTCCGGTGCCCGCGGCTCTGCCGCCCAGATCCGCCAGGTGGCCGGTATGCGGGGGCTGATGGCCAAGCCCGACGGCTCGATCATCGAGACGCCTATTACCGCGAACTTCCGCGAAGGTCTGAACGTGCTGGAGTACTTCATCTCCACCCACGGTGCCCGTAAGGGTCTGGCCGACACGGCGCTGAAGACTGCGAACTCCGGCTACCTCACCCGCCGTCTGGTGGACGTGACGCAGGATCTGGTCGTGACCGAAGACGACTGCGGCACCGCCAATGGTTCGCTGATGCGCGCCATTGTGGAAGGCGGTGAAGTGATCGAATCGCTGCGCGAGCGTATCCTGGGCCGCACGGCTGCCGAAGACATCCTGCACCCCGAAAACCGCTCGGTGCTGGTGCCTGCCGGCACCATGCTGGAAGAAGACCTCATCGAAGAGATCGAGGCGGTGGGAGTGGACGAGGTGAAGGTGCGCACGGCGCTGACCTGCGAAACCCGCTACGGCCTGTGCTCCAAGTGCTATGGCCGCGACCTGGGCCGCGGCGGCCTGATCAACCTCGGCGAAGCCGTGGGTGTGATTGCCGCCCAGTCCATCGGCGAACCCGGCACGCAGCTGACCATGCGGACTTTCCACATCGGTGGTGCGGCTTCGCGCGCGGCCATCGCGTCGAGCGTGGAGGCCAAGTCCAACGGCGTGATCGGCTTCAACGCCACGATGCGCTACGTGAGCAACACCAAGGGCGAACTGGTGGTGATTGCGCGTTCGGGTGAGATCATCATCCACGACGAGCACGGCCGCGAGCGTGAGCGTCACAAGGTGCCTTACGGTGCGACGCTGACGGTGAAGGCCGACCAGACCATCAAGGCCGGCACGATTCTGGCCAACTGGGATCCGCTGACGCGACCGATCATTACCGAGTTCGCTGGCCAGACCAAGTTCGAAAACGTCGAAGAAGGTCTCACCGTTGCCAAGCAGGTCGACGAAGTGACCGGTCTGTCCACGCTGGTGGTGATCGACCCCAAGCGCCGCGGCGCTGCCAAGGTGGTCCGTCCGCAGGTGAAGCTGATCGACGCGCAAGGCCAGGAAGTGAAGATCCCCGGCACCGACCACTCGGTGACCATCGGCTTCCAGGTGGGCGCGCTGATCCAGGTGCGCGACGGCCAGGACGTGGGCCCCGGCGAAGTGCTGGCCCGTATCCCCGTGGAAGGCCAGAAGACCCGCGACATTACCGGCGGTCTGCCACGCGTGGCCGAGCTGTTCGAAGCCCGCACACCCAAGGACAAGGGCACGCTGGCCGAGATGACCGGCACGATCTCGTTCGGCAAGGAGACCAAGGGCAAGATTCGCCTGCAGATCACCGATCCGGACGGCAAGGTCTGGGAAGAGCTCATCCCCAAGGAAAAGAACATCCTGGTGCACGAAGGCCAGGTGGTCAACAAGGGCGAGCTGATCGTGGACGGCCCGGCCGATCCGCAGGACATCCTGCGCCTGCTGGGCATCGAGGAACTGTCGCGCTACATCGTGGACGAAGTGCAGGACGTGTACCGCTTGCAGGGCGTGAAGATCAACGACAAGCACATCGAGGTGATCGTTCGCCAGATGCTGCGCCGCGTCGTGGTCGAGAACCCTGGCGAGTCGAGCTACATCGCTGGCGAACAGGTGGAGCGTTCGGAGATCCTCAACACCAACGAGCAGCTCCAGGCCGAAGGCAAGATCCCCGCGACCTACAGCAACCTGCTGCTGGGGATCACCAAGGCTTCGCTGTCGACCGATTCGTTCATCTCGGCTGCTTCCTTCCAGGAAACGACCCGCGTGCTCACCGAGGCTGCCATCATGGGCAAGCGCGACGAGCTGCGTGGCCTGAAGGAAAACGTCATTGTGGGTCGCCTGATCCCTGCCGGTACCGGCCTGGCCTACCACCAGGCACGCAAGGCCAAGGACGCCATGGACGACGCCGAGCGCCGCGCCATTGCTGAAGCCGAAGCCGCCGAGATGGCTGCCCAGGCCGACGCAACGGAAGACGAAGGCAGCGCCGCTTCCGCAGCGACCGACGCGGCTGCCGACTGAGCAAGGCGCCGCTGAGCCTGTCCACGCCGGTGCGTGGGCAGGTGCCACCAGCGTCCCTTGCAGTACCGGCCGCGTCCTCAAAAGCTCCCGCCCTGTCGTGACAGGCCGGGAGCTTTTTTGCAGGGTCCGCCGGGACCGGTCGCCGCTGCTTCCCCCTATCCTTTTTTTCTTTGTCTTTCTTCTTGGGGCCGTCGCGCGCACTGCAGCGCCCATGGCAACAACGCATGTGGTCCTCGCCTCTTTTCTGGATAGCTTTCTCTTTGGCCATGTTCTGGGCACTGGGTGCCTACAACCGCCTGATGCGCCTGCGCTCCGCCGTAGTGCAGACCTTCGGCAGTTTTGATGCCCATATGGTGCGCTGGCTGGCACTGCTGGGAGAGTTCGCAGCGGCGCAGGAGGTCCGGGTGCCTGCTACGCCAGCCGCCAGCGTCCCCGAAATGGCCGCGCTGCGAGGTGCTGCCACGCAGCTGAGCGCGTCGCTGGCCATGGCGCGGGCGCGGCCGCTGCAGCCGGAGGCCGTGGCCGCTCTGATCGCCGCCCGTGACGTGCTCCTGGCCTGCTGGCACAAGGGGATGCAAGCCCTCGCTGCGCACCAGGCTGAGGAAGAAGGCGAAGACGCCCAAAAGATCGAAAAGGCCGGAAAAGCGGCCGAAGACGCCGGGTCTGCCTGCGAAGGTGCGCAGCCGCCCGTGCAACGGCTGGAGCAGTGGCGTGCGCGGTGGGACGACCATGCGCAGCAGGCCGACCAGGCGGCGCGCGTGTTCAACGGCGCGGTGGTGCAGTACAACGCCGCGATCGCCCAGTTTCCCGCCAGCCTGCTGGCGCGCGTGTTCGGTTTCAAGGCCGCCCGCAGCCTGTAACCCCTTTGCCATGACTACAACCACACCTCCTGCCCCGCCGGAACGCCGGGCCAAAAGCACCGGGGCTGCTGCAGCGCCCGAGCCTCTGTGGCGGCAACTGCAGGCCGTGGCGGGCGCACTGCAGGCCATCCGCGGCGGGCAGTCGGGCACGGCCGCGCTGGCGGCTGTGGACGCAGGGCTGCGGCCGGGCGTTCAGGCCCTGCTGTTCCGGGTTTTGCGCCATACCGGCCGTGCACAGGCACTGCGCCGCCAGATGGTGGCGCGCACGCCGCCGCCGGCGGCCGATGCGCTGCTGTGCTGCGCGCTGGCGCTGTGCTGGAACCCCGAGGACGCACCCTACGAGGCGTTCACGCTCGTCAACCAGACCGTCGAGGCGGCCAAACGGAGCCCGGCCGTTCGCGCACAGGCCTCGTTCCTGAACGCCTGCCTGCGTCGCTTTCTGCGCGAACGGGAGGCGCTGGTGGCCGCCACGGAGGCCGATCCGGTCGCCCGCTGGAATCACCCGCGGTGGTGGATCGAGCGGCTGCGCAAGGACTACCCCCAGGCCTGGCAACAGATTCTGCAGGCCAACAACGACCACGCACCCATGACCTTGCGGGTCAATGTGCAAAAAACCACTCTAGCCCTTTACCAGCAAGCGCTAGCTGCTATCAACATTGATTCTTCTCCCGTGGGCGAGGCCGGCCTGGTGCTACGGCATCCCGTGCCCGTCACGGAGCTGCCGGGGTTCGAGGCCGGCTGGGTGTCGGTGCAGGACGCAGCGGCCCAGCTGGCGGCGCCCTTGCTGCTGGAAGGGCTGGACCTCACGCAGCCGCTGCGCGTGCTCGATGCCTGCGCAGCCCCGGGCGGGAAAACCGCCCACCTGCTGGAGCGGGCGGGCGCCGGCGCTGCGCTGCAGGTCACCGCGCTGGAGATTGATCCGGCCCGCAGTGCCCGCATCCACGACAACCTGCGGCGCCTGGGCGTGGCGGCCCAGGTGGTGGTGGCCGACGCCGGCCAGCCGCAGCAGTGGTGGCCACAGCACTGTGGGGGCGCGCTGTTCGACGCCGTGCTGCTGGACGCCCCGTGCTCGGCCTCCGGCATCGTGCGGCGCCACCCCGACGTGCGCTGGCTGCGCCGTGAGAGCGATATCGCCCAGCTGGCGGGCGTGCAAGCCCGGCTTCTGGCGGCGCTCTGGCCCCTGGTGCGCCCGGGCGGGCGCCTGCTGTATTGCACTTGTTCGGTGTTCCGGGCCGAAGGCGAGGCTCAGGTGCAAACGTTTGTTGCGCACAACACCGACGCGCAATTGCTGCCATCGCCCGGCCATTTAATTCCCGGCAACCGGGACAAGGGCGGGCCGGTCCCGGACAATCGGCCGGGTGATCACGACGGGTTTTTTTACGCACTGTTGCAAAAATCGCCGCAATAGCGGGTGGGTGGCCCGCTGGCTGCTGGCCTGTGTGCTCTTGTGGGGGGCGGCAGGCGCCGGGGGGGGGCCGCCTGCCGTGGCGGCTTCCACCGCCGCGGCCGAGGTGGCCGAGTTGCAGCTGGAGCATGCCGCGGACGGCCTGTACCTCAGCACCGCGCTGCAATTCGCGCTGCCCGAGCTGGCCGAGGACGCGCTGTACAAGGGCATTCCCATCTTCTTCGTGGCGGAAGCCCAGGTGCTGCGGGATCGCTGGTACTGGTCAGACCGCCAGGTGGCCGAAACCACCCGCTACCTGCGCCTGAGCTACCAGCCGCTGACCCGCCGGTGGCGCCTGAACGTGTCACCCGTGCCCATCACCAACAGCGGTCTGGGCGTGGTGCTGGGCCAGAATTTCGAGGACTACAGCGACGCGCTGTCCGCCGTGCAGCGCATTTCGCGCTGGAAGATTGCGGACAGTGACGCGATCGAACCCGATGCGGCCCACACCGTGAATTTCCGCTTCCGGCTGGACATGTCCCAGCTTCCGCGGCCCCTGCAGATCGGGGCTGTGGGGCGGTCGGGGTGGAACCTGCTGGTTTCGCGCAGCCAGCGTCTCGCCGCGGAGGCCGCCAAGTGAGCCGCCCCAACAGCGCCTCCAGTGCTTCCAGCGCTGCTGCCCCGGCTGCCGCGCCGAGCCCTGCGGGGGCACCCCAGTCCCGCGCCGTGCGCTGGGCCGTTGGCGTGGGGGCGGCCGTCATGTCCGCCATCGGCCTCGTGCTGATGTTTTTGCTGACGCTGGCCACCAACAACCGTGCGCTGTACGAGCGCAATTACGCCTGGCTCTTCGGCGTCAATGTGCTGGTGGCGGTGCTGCTGCTGGCGGTGCTGGCGTGGGTGGCCGTGCGCCTGGGCATGCGGCTGCGCCGGGGGCGCTTTGGCAGCCGGCTGCTCGTCAAGCTGGCCGCCATCTTCGCGCTGGTGGGCCTGATGCCCGGGCTGCTGATCTATGTGGTGTCCTACCAGTTCGTCACCCGCTCCATCGAGAGCTGGTTCGACGTGAAGGTGGAGGGAGCCCTGTCTGCGGGCGTCAACCTGGCCCGCGTGTCGCTGGACTCCCTGGCGGCCGACATGGCGGCCAAGACGCGCAATGCCAGCGCCCAGGTGGCCCAGGTGCCCGACGCCGCCGCGGGGCTGGTGCTGGAACGCATCCGCGACCAGCTGGGCGCGAGCGATGTCGTCCTGTGGAGCGCTGCCGGCCAGGCCGTGGCCAGCGCGGGGCAGTCACGCTACAGCCTGAACCCCGAGCGCCCCGGTGCGTCCCTGTTGCGCACGGTGCGGGAGCAGCGCGCTGCCGCGCAGATCGAGGGGCTGGACGATGTATCCGATCCGGCCGCCGCCCAGAACGCGCGCGTCAAGGTCATTGCGCTGGTCACCAGTTCCAGCTTTGGCTTGCTGGCGGAGCCGCGCTACCTGCAGGCCACACTGCCGTTGCCGCCCGCGCTGGTGGCCAACGCCGTTGCCGTGCAGGAGGCCAACCGGGAATACCAGGAGCGGGCTCTGGCGCGCGGCGGGCTGCGGCGCATGTACGTCGGCACGCTCACGCTCAGCCTCTTCCTGGCGGTGTTCGGGGCGGTGCTGCTGGCGGTGCTGCTGGGCAACCAGCTGGCGCGGCCCCTGCTGGTCCTGGCCGAAGGGGTGCGCGAAGTGGCCGCTGGCAACCTCAGCCCCAAGGCCGTGCTGCAAGGCAAGGACGAACTCGGCGGGCTCACCCGCTCGTTCGCGCTGATGACCCAGCAGCTGGCCGATGCCCGGCATGCCGTGGAGCAAAGCATGGGCGAGGTGGATGCTGCCCGCGCCAATCTGCAGACCATCCTGGACAACCTGACGGCCGGCGTCATCGTGCTGGACGCGCAGGGCGTGGTCCGCTCCTCCAACCCCGGCGCCACCCGCATCCTGCGCGCGCCGATGGCCGCCTACGAGGGACGCTCGCTGGCCGACGTCCCCGGCCTGGCCGAGTTTGCCGCGTCGGTGCAGGCGCACTTCGATGCCTTTTTAGGGGACCACGAGCGCCACGGGCTGGACCACTGGCAGCAACCCTTTGAGCTGCACGCATCGGCTGGGGGGGCCGGCCAGCACGCCACCAGCCTCGTCGCCCGCGGGGCAGAGCTGCCCGGAGCCGATAGACTGTTGGTTTTTGACGACATTTCAGAAATTGTTTCAGCCCAGCGCGCGCAGGCCTGGGGCGAGGTCGCGCGGCGCCTGGCCCACGAAATCAAGAACCCGCTGACGCCCATCCAGCTGTCCGCCGAGCGGCTGGAACTCAAGCTGTCGGGCAAGCTTCCCGCGCCCGAGCAGGCCATCCTGGCCAAGTCCGTCAAGACCATCGTGGACCAGGTGGACGCGATGAAACGCCTCGTCAACGAGTTCCGCGACTACGCGCGCCTGCCCGCCGCCGAACTGCATCCGCTGGACCTCAACGCCCTGGTGGCGGACGTGCTCCACCTGTACGGCGAAGAAAACGCCACCGTGCGCGTGGAGGCCGAGCTGGACCCGCGCTGCCCTCGTATCGCGGGCGATGCCCAGCAGCTGCGCCAAGTGGTGCACAACCTGCTGCAGAACGCGCAGGATGCCACCGAGCAGGCGCGCGCCGCGGGCTCCGAGCCCCCACCGCCGGTGCGCATCAGCACCCGCTGGAGCGAGTCGTCGCGGCGTGTCCGGCTCGTGGTGGCGGACAGCGGCGCGGGCTTCCCCGCACACATCCTGCAGCGCGCATTCGAGCCCTATGTCACCACCAAGCCCCGGGGCACCGGCCTCGGCCTGGCCGTCGTCAAAAAGATCGCCGATGAGCATGGAGCGCGCATCGACCTGTCCAACCGCACCGAAGATGGCGTGGTGCGCGGGGCCCAAGTCTCGTTATCATTCGCCCCTGAACCCGCGGTGGCGTGATAACAACACCGCCTCGCAGTATCCGAAGGCGCTTCAATACCCATGGCAAACATTCTGGTGGTCGACGACGAGCTCGGCATTCGTGACCTGTTGTCGGAAATCCTGAACGACGAAGGTCACAGCGTGGACCTGGCGGAGAACGCGACCCAGGCACGCACCGCGCGGGCCGGCAATACCTATGACCTGGTCTTGCTCGACATCTGGATGCCCGACACCGACGGGGTGTCCCTGCTCAAGGAATGGGCGACGGCCGGCGTGCTCACCATGCCGGTGATCATGATGAGCGGCCACGCCACCATCGACACGGCCGTGGAGGCCACGCGGATCGGCGCCTTCTCGTTCCTGGAAAAGCCCATCACCCTGCAAAAGCTGCTCAAGGCCGTGGAGCAAGGCCTGGCCCGCAACGCAGCCCACCAGGCGGCCCCCGCGCCAGCCGCGGCGCCCCCAGCCCATGCACCGGCCGAACCGGGCTTCTCCCACCTGCCCGCGGCGCCTTCCGCCGTCGCCAGCGTGGAGCCCGGCCCCCATGCCCACCAGGGCTTCGATCTGGACCGCCCCCTGCGCGAAGCGCGCGATGGGTTTGAGAAAGCCTATTTCGAGTTCCACCTGGCCCGCGAAGGTGGCTCCATGACCCGCGTGGCAGAGAAGACCGGGCTGGAGCGCACGCACCTGTACCGCAAGCTGCGCCAGCTGGGCGTGGACCTGGGCCGGGGCAAGCGCGGCTGACCGGCCAACAAATTCTCTAGCTTTTGCGGAAAGCGCCTTTTTTCTGGTTATAATTTGAGGCTCAGGCCCGGTAGCTCAGTCGGTAGAGCAGAGGATTGAAAATCCTTGTGTCGGTGGTTCGATTCCGCCCCAGGCCACCAATCACCTATCCGCAGACGTCCACAGGCGTCCAGCAGATGACAAAATCCCTAAGCAAATCAAGCGCTTAGGGATTTTTTTTGTCCATACGCGTCCACGGCTGTCCATGCCAAGCCAGCACCTTCTGGGGGCAACTTTGGGGGCAACTGCTAAATTTGGGTCAGCTGCCCCCAAAAGTTGCCCCCAATGCCTCTGACAGACACCGCAATTCGCCGCGTTATTCCCGGCCCCAAAACCCAGAAATTGACCGATGGCCAGGGCATGTACCTGGAAGTTGCCCCCAGCGGCGGGAAGTGGTGGCGCCTGAAGTACCGGATTGCGGGTGTCGAGAAGCGCCTGTCGCTGGGCACCTACCCCGACACATCGCTGAAAGCCGCCCGCGACAAGCGGGACGAAGCCCGCGCCCTGATCGCCCAGGGCATAGACCCCAGCGACGTGCGCAAGGCGTCCAAGGTGCAGACCCAGGCCGACGAAGCCGACGCGGCGCGCGAGGCTGCAGGGCTGCCCCCGCCTGACAGCTTCGAGCAAATCGCCCGGGAGTGGTACGAAACCCGCAAAGAGGACTGGTCCGCGTCGTATGGCCAGAAGATCATGCGTCGGCTGGAGGTCGATGTTTTCCCGTGGCTGGGCGCCAAGCCCATCACCTCCATCACCCCGCCGATGGTCCTGGCAGTGCTGCGCCGCGTGGAAGGGCGGGGAGTGGTTGAAACGGCCCATCGGGCGCTGGAGAACTGCGGGCAGGTGTTCCGGTACGCCGTGGCCACGGGGCGCATCGTCAGCGACCCGGCCCGCGACCTGAAAGACGCGCTCCGTCGGCCGATGGTGAAGCACTTCCCGGCCATCACCTCGCCAGAGCGCCTGGGCACGCTGCTGCGTGCCATTTACTCCTACCGTGGCACTCCCGTGGTGAACGCCGCGCTCAAGCTGCTGCCGATGCTGCTGCTGCGCCCTGGGGAGCTGCGGCAAGGTGAATGGCCTGAAATCAATCTGGCGGCCGCAACCTGGGCAGTGCCTGCAGCCCGGATGAAGCGCGAGAAAGCCGGGAAGCTGTACGGCAAACCGCATCTGGTGCCCCTGGCGCGGCAGGCCGTGGCCATCCTGGAAGAACTGCAGCCCATCACCGGCAACGGCGTGATGGTGTTCCGTGGCGAGCGCACCCACTCGCGCCCCATGAGCGACGCGGCCATCAATGCCGCCTTGCGCGCCCTGGGGTTCAGTGCCGACGAGGTGACCGGCCATGGCTTCCGGGCGACCGCACGCACCATGCTGGTAGAGCGCCTGGGCGTGGCTGAGTCAGTGGTGGAAGCGCAGCTCGCCCATTCGGTGAAAGACAGTCTGGGCCGGGCCTACAACCGCACCGAGTTCATCGCGGAGCGCGTGGCCATGATGCAGCTCTGGGCCGACTACCTCGACCAACTACGCGCCGAGGTGCCAGCGCACTGACTGGACAGCCGGGGGGAGGGCGAGCCAAGCCGCAGGCAGGGCGGAGCGGGTTCGACCCTTGGCGCGCTGTCGAGACCCCGCCGCGCCCGCTCGCTTCGTGCGTTGATTTCGCCGGGGGTGCCGCCTGGGTGCATCGCCAAGCCTGACGAGGGCTTGCGGGGCGCTGCAGGGCCGCTTTCACTGTCGGGAATCGACGGACTATTGAGGCCGTGGGCCGGGTGGCGCCGGAGCCTGTGACGTAACGGGAAGAACCTTTCTTCAAACTAGAAATACTTGGAATCAACTACCTACAAACACACCAATGAAGACCAGTTTGTAGGCTTTGTAGGTAGTTCTTTTCGGGTATCTCAAATTTGAATTGATATGGGTTCCAGTGGGGTGCAGTCCGGCGACTTGGGCAAAACGCTTGCTCGCGCTTCGACGGTCGGTAAACCCTTCAAAGCCTACAAACCCCACCAAGCGGCGACCATCCGGAAGGTTTTGCAGATGGCATCTCCCGGTGTATGGAATTTGATTTGTTGCTGGTTCCTGCAGGGTGCAGGCCGGTGCCTTGGGCAAAACACTTGCTCGCGCTTCGACGGTCGGTAAACCCTTCAAAGCCTACAAACCCCACCAAGGAGCGCGGCCTGAGACCTCGAAGAAGACGGCGCTGCACCTAAAACTTGACCCTGCATGGAGACCTCTGCAGCATGCCGGTCTGCGGATTGGTCAAAACCTGGGCTTACGCTGCGAGGGCGGGCAAACCCTTCTAAGCCTACAAACTCCACTGGCGCAGAGTGGCGTTGGCTTTGCAAACTTTAGAGAATCAGTGCTGTGTTTTCGAGAGTAGATGGATACCATCGGTTGCATAAAATGCCACCTAGCACTGTTTATTTTCAACTATTTCGACAGGAATTTCTGTAATGAATACAAATATGACGATGACTTGCAAGGTGTGCAATGAAGATACAGATTGCCGCATTGGTTATTCAAATCGAGAAATCCAACCGTTGAGCTTTGCATGCCCACATTGCGGATCGCTGATGAGAATAACGCTGGATATTTCTGATGCGCCAGAATCGAAATTTTCATTTGAATCATGTCGGCCTTCTGATAACCAGCCTAGAAGGATGTTTGATGGATCGAATCCATTTGTTGATTTGCATCTGGATTTTCCTGTCAGATTTGGAGAGTACGTTCCAGGACTTACTCCATTTATGTATGCATCGCAGGAATTGCATGATGATGAAAATCCCATGATGGGGGTTTTAAAGATGCAGTTTCATAATGAGAGATTAAATCAATTAAATTACTTTCACAACAAGGCTGATGAAATAAAAACAATAATTCGCCTATACGGCGGAAACAATAAGCAGCTATTTAAAAAGCGCGTCAGCGATTTTCTTGAAAGAGATCAAGGGCCATCATTGAAGCCACAAGATTTAAATGCAACGCTTTATCAGTTTCTGAGTTTTGTTTTTCTGCCATTTGTGAATTTTGGCGAGGTGAAGGACGTAGTTGATGGTTTTAGTGATCTCAGTGTAAAACTTCCCAAGCCTGCGCTGGGGAGGTTCGTTGACGCGATTGTTAAAGCAGGATTTTTGGCTAATCTTCAGAAGGACTGCTTAAAGATTTATCCTGAAATCTATCATGCTGAGATGGCGCTTCGGCCAGCTCTATTTCTCGACTTAAAAGGCGACTATGAGAAGGCGAAGACTGCCGCAAGAATTTCAACAAAAGATTTTCAATCTTATAAGGATTTGTATAAAGATATTGTCGAAGTCTTTGGGCGTCAGTTGATACTTATTGCTGGGATTAATAATATTATTAAGCGTGGTGATTTTGAAGATTTTAAAAAGGTGGATGGAGGGGCTCTAAGTTCTTTGGAGAAGTTTGCTGCCAAAACGCTCTCGGATAAGTTTAAGTATCTCGATGATTGTTTTTATAATATAGACAAAGATGCGGTTGATGCTGGTGTTCGAAATTCAATTGCGCACAACAATGTTCACTATGATGAGGTGACGCAGCTAATAAGGTATTATCCCAATGGTGGGGGAATTTCCCAAACGGCTGGGGAGACGATGTATTTTTTGGATTTTATGAGAATGATTCTCGTGCTCTTTAGGGAAATGCATAATTTGCATCATCTGATTAAAATTTTGTTCTATTTTGAATTTCTAATTTTGGAAAAGGATCGCCAGGGAAGAAAGGAATGAGGTGGAGTCAATTGCAAAATTTGTAGTGAGTGCTTTGCATTCTGAAAATATCAATGATTTTCACAGGCCAACCGTCCGCATTTCGGCAGAAAACCCACCAAGTCAGCCCTGCGCTACCATCCCGTCATGACTGCCTTCATCGTCATAGTGGCCGCGCTTGGACTGCTCGCCCTGGTGGGCGGCTTGGTTGCGTTCACGTACCTTTGCGCCATGGCCACTGGTCGCGCACTGGCCTTGGTGTTTCAGGTCGAATCCGGCCAAGCGGCCTGTGAGGTGGACGAACTGCTGTCTCCCGAACACCTCGCAGAAATCGACACCCTAGTGACCACCTCGCAGCGCATGGCCCGCGATGCCCAGCGACGGGCCGAGGCGTGGTCATCGGCGCGCTGATGCGCACATAGCGCGCCGCGGCGCGCACTCTCACGTCCCCTGATTTTTTGAATTGCACCGCACCACGCGGAGCCACGGCGCGCGTCGTTTTTCCGCCCATTTCCCCCGCCACTAACTGTGGGGAGCGCAGCCACAGCATAGGTTTCTTGGCTTTCAGCAGTCCACACAAGACCATAGGGACATGCAGAAAACAGCCACGCAAACCACACCCATCCAGGCCGGTCCCGGCCCGTCCGATGTGCGCCCGTACCGCGAGCGCTTGCTACGTATTGACGATGTGTGCTTTATGACGGGCCTCGGCCGCAGCACCATCTACGCCAAGGTCAAGGCCGGAGACTTCCCCAGCGCTGTGCAACTGCACGGCACCAGCGTGGCGTGGCGCGAAACAGAGGTGGACGCCTGGATCGCCGCGCGTCCTGCGGTGGGTGCTACACCACCAGTTCCACCAGCCCAGTCCGCCAAGCCAGGCCGGGCCGCACTGGCATCTGCCATGGGGGTGCTCTGATGGCCACGCGCATGATGTTCCTGTGCCCCCACTGCAAGGGCAAGACCAAGACCCGCACCAGCCGGGGCCTGTCGCCTACGCTGCGCGAGCTGATCTACCAATGTGAAGACCCGGAATGCAGTTACAGCTTCGTCGTGCAGGCCGAAGCCGTGCGCACGCTGTCACCCTCCGGCAAGCCCGACCCATCCATCAACCTGCCGCAGTCCCCGCAGGCGCTGGTGAATGCGCATGCGCGATCAACGGAACACCAGCGCAGCGGCGCCGGGCAATTGAGCGCCCAACCGTGAGGAACTTCACGATGCAAGCCCTTGTCCCACAGCCCCCTCGCACGCTACACTGCCCCGTCACGTCAAAAAAAGGCGTGATCGGGATTGGCGTCCCGAAGACCGCTGCGACGCAAGCCGCAGTCACTCCCGCAGAGTACCTGCGGCTTGTTCGTTCGTGCCCCATTTTTTTGGCGGCTCGGGCAGGGAGCCGCAAGGCTCGCCGGTCAGCGCAAGCGGTCCCGGTACGCCAACCTGTTCGAGCTGCCGCCCTCAATTGGCGTTGGGTGCGGTGGTTGTTGCAAATCGACCGCTTGGAGGCCACCATGGCTGACCGTACTCACGCACGCGCAATCGCCGCGCGTACATCCTCGCCCGCACCGGGCACCCCCGACCCCATCCAGCTGCACGCCACTGCGCACAACGCGCTGGGCACCGCACTGCACCACCTGCGCCAGCCGCATGTGGACGCCGCCCGCGCACGCCGCAAGGTGATGCAGGCCCTGGCCGCATTGCGCGGCCTGGACGTGGCCCTGAGCCTGGAGGGGTAACCATGCACACGACCACCCACAACGCTGCCCATCCGGCAGCGCAGGCGGAGCTTTGCCTGTCGCAACTGGTGCTTGAAGCCCAGGACTTCACCGAATCCCTGCGCACCGTGCTGCGCGCCTGCCATGCCATTGCATCGCTGGCCGCTGGCGCCACGAACCCACACGCCGCCGTCAACATGGACGGCCTGGGCGAACTGCTGCATCTGCACAGCGACGCCATGGAGCAGCGTCTGGACGCCATTGGCGTGCGGATCGACGCACTGCGCACGGCCACCGGGGTACGCCACACAGACGACCGCGCAAGGCATCTCGCCATGGACGCCACCGACCAGCACACCCACATGCGCCAAGCCCAGCTCGCGTTCGAGGCCGTGGCCGACATGGCGCCCTGCGCGGCCGACACCCTCACCGGAGAAAACCTCGCCGCCGCGCTGCGCGTGCTGGCCGATGCGATGGCCGAGCGCACCGCAGCCATGGACGACATGCTCGATGCGCTGCACGCCGTGCTGGTGCAGGAAGGCCAGCCAGCATGAGCGCAGCAGGAGCAAGGCACGCCTACGAAGTGAACCGGGCGCGCATCGCCAGCCTGTGGGCAGAGGCGCGGCCGGTGTCGGTCGACGATGCGGCCGGCCGCTACCTCGCCCGCAGCGGTGCCGCGCAAGGTACATGGCCGGCAGCCTTGCGCCTGCATCCCGCGCTCGACTGCTGGCACATGCAGGCCGACCGCAAGCCGGTGTGCCTGGGCCGCTTCCCAGCGCTGCTGGCCTTGTTCGAGGTGGACACCTACCCGCGCGGCTTGCACGGCGCACCGGTGCCCCATGCGGTGGCGCTGCAGCGCATCTACCTTGCGGCCGATGGAGCGCTGGCCCCAGTGCCCGCGCCCATCAAGCTGACCGGCAAGGCTGGCCCCGCGCTGGGTGCCTGCGCGCGGCTGGCCCTGGCAGACAGCACCAGCCGCGTGATGGGCATGGCCGTGGGCATCGCCACCGCGCTGCGCATCGCCCAGGCCGCACGCATGCCCGTCTGGGCCGTGCCCGAGGCATCACTACTGGCGCATGCGCGCTGGCCCCGTGGCCTGCGACACCTGCATGTGTTCATCGATACCCGCGACCCCGGCCAATGGCGCAGCGCCGCCGAGCTGGCCCGCAAGGCCAGCGCCTGCGGCCTGCACGTCTTCCCGATGGGGGCCGACATGGCCCACGCCGAAGGCGTCCACACCGTCCCCCAATTCACCGCCACCCGGCTTTAGAAAACGACCCCACCATGGCTACAAAGAAGGCCAGCGCACCAAGCACGGGCGCGGCAAAACCCACCCCATCCGTGCCACCCGCTGGCGCCCTGCAATTCACCGTTTACACCGCCACAGTCCCCGACCGCCTGACCAAGGTTCTGACCCTGGCCCCCGATGGCACGCTGCACAAGGAAAGCGCCGCCAACATGATGCGCGGCACGGCATCGCGTGCCGTGGCGCACGGCCTGCAGGAACTGGCAGATATGCTGGAAAAGCTCGACCCCGCGCAGGCCACTAGCTGGGGCGTGTGCGATGGCAGCGTGGGCAAGCCCGTGCCCATCGTCCCCGAGCGCGAAGTGGCAGAGACACCGGGCGCCATCTCCCGCACCCGCAAGCACTTTGCCTACCCCGTAGGCCCCGGCGTGATGATGCTCGACCATGACGGCGCACCCGATGGCGAGCTGAGTGCGGACGTGTTCCGCCAGCGCCTGATAGAAGCCTGCCCAGCTCTGGCCGATGCGCCCATGCTGTGGCGCCCGAGCTGTTCCGCAGGCGTGTGCACTGCTGATGGCCGCGAGCTGTCGGCGCTCACGCGGCATCGTTTGTATATCCCCGTGCGCGACGCCTCGCGCATCCCCGAGGCCGGGCGCGCCCTGGTGCAATTGCTCTGGGCTGCAGGCCATGGCTGGTTCGACGTAGGCCGGGCAGGGCAGGCACTGGAGCGCACCCTGATCGACGCCAGCGTGTGGCAGCCCGAGCGGCTGGACTTCTGCGCGCCCCCGTTGCTGGGCAAGAGCCTGCAGCGGCCGCACGCCGCGCCGCGCATCTTTGGCGACCCTCTGGCGCTGTTCGACCTCGCGCTGATCCCGCACGACGCCGACACCCACAAGCAAGCCCAGGCGCTCAAGAAAGCGGCCCGCACCCAGCTCGCAGGCCAGTGCGCAGCGCAGCGCGAACGCTGGGTGGCGACGAACGCCCCGGCCCTGGCCAAGCGCCGGGGCATCCCCGTGGACAAGGCCCGCGACGTGCTGCAGCGCGCCAGCGCCCAGCGGGTGCTGATGGGCGACTTCGTGCTGATGGCAGAGCAGGGCAAGCCCGTCTCCGTCGGAGAAATCCTCGACCGCCCCGAGCGCTGGCACAACGCCCAGTTTGCCGACCCGCTGGACCCGGACACGGATACGCGGGTGGCCGTGGTCAACCTCAAGAGCGGCCAGCGCCCTTATCTGTTCACGCACCGCCATGGCGGCATGCGCTTCGAGCTGCTGCGCCAGAGTGCGCGCATTCAGGTGGGGCGCGGCATGCGCGTGGCCACGACCGATGCGGTGCTGGCCGTGCTGCAGGAAAGGGGCGAGCTGTTCGACTATGGCGAAGGGGCGGTGGCGTATGTGAGCGACGGCAAGGCGCGGCCCGTCACGCCCGACTGGCTCACGGACCACATGGGCCGGGTGTGCGAGTTCTACTCCATGCGCCACCGCAGAAAAGCCGATGGTGAGGAAGCGCCCGAGGAAGGACCCGAGGATGCACCTCTGTCGGTGGCCCGCGCCATCCTGGCCAAGCATGGCGAGCGCGGGTTCAAGAAGCTGGTGGCGGTGGTGACGGCGCCCACCTTGCGCATCGACGGCAGCATTCTGGACCGCCCTGGCCATGATGAAAACTCCGGCCTGCTGTTCTATTGCGAACACCCGAACCCGCCGCGTGTGCCGGTCAAACCGAGCGTGCAGGATGCCCTGGCAGCGCTTCGCTTCCTTTGGGCGCCTTTGGCCCTGTTCCCCCTGGTGGATGCCGTGGCCAACGGCGTGGCCCTGCATGGCCTGCTGTCGGCCGCACTGCGCGCCAGCCTGCCCACTGCGCCCGGCGTGGGGTTCGATGCCCCGGCCGCAGGCAGCGGCAAGACCCTGCTGGCCCGCTGTATCGGCATCCTGGCCATGGGCTCTGAACCTTCGATATTGCCCCCGGCTGACACCGACGAAGAAACCCGCAAGCGCCTGTTTGCGGTGCTGCGCGAAGGCCAGCGCGTGGTGCTGTGGGACAACGTGCGCGAGCCCTTGGGCTCTGCATCGCTCGATGCCTTCCTGACGGCCCCCACGTTTGCCGACCGGGTGCTGGGCAGTAGCGAAACCATCACCTTGCCCAACCGGGCCTTGTTCATCGCCACGGGCAACAACCTGCGCATGACTTCGGACACCTGCCGCCGCGTGCTGACGGCGCGCATCGACGCGCAGAGCGAGACGCCCTACACGCGGGACTTCTCGTTTGACCCCGCGCAGATGGTGCAGACCGACCGGCTGGCCTACGTGGTGGCGGCGCTGACCATCGTGCGGGCCTACATCACCGCAGGGCGCCCGAAGATGGCCAAAGGGCGCACGGCCAGCTTTGAGCATTGGGACGATCTGGTGAGACAGCCCATCTGCTGGCTGGCGCAGCAGGTGGCCACCCTGGCAGGAACACCCGAAGCACAGGGCTTGCCAATGCTGGCCGACCCCATGGAGGCCGCTGCACGCGCCTTCGAGCAAGACCCCGAAACCACCAAGCTGCGCGCGCTGGTGGAGGCGTGGTTTGCGGCCTTCGGGCCCGACCAGACCACGGTGGGCGGGGCCATCCGGCGCAGCGACACCGATGCCCTGCTGGCCATGGCCATGGATGACATAGCAGGGCAGGCGGGCAAGATCAATTCGCGCATGCTGGGCCGCTGGATCGAGCGCATGCAGGGGCGCATCGTGGATGGCAAACGGTTTGTGCGCATCGGGCACCGGGCAGGGCTGTTGCATTGGGCGGTGCATCAGTCGGCAGCGCTGCGGCCGATGCCTGCGGCCGACGATGTGGTCACGTTCTGAGGGCCGCAGCATGAGCGATACCAAGAACGCCGCCGCGCTGCTGGAACGCCTGCGCCACAAGGGCCTGCACCTGTCGGCCACGGCCGAGGGCAACCTGCAGGTGTGGCCCGCCGTGTGGCTCGACGAAGCCGCCAGCGAATTGATCCGGCAGCACAAGAGCGGCCTGCTGGCGCTGCTGTCGGCTGCGGCCGTGGATGTGCTGGAAGACGACCGCCACCGCTGCCGCGATTGCTACCACCTGCAGCGCAAGGGCAATTGCGCCATGGCCGCGCAAGGACGCTTGCCGGGTGTGCCCGAGTGGTACACGCCGCACAAGGATGTGCTGCAGCGCTGCCATCGGTTCTGCGCCTTGCCGTACTGACAGGCCATGCACACCAGCAAACCCACACCCATGACCGAGGCGGAGCGGCAACGGAAGCACCGGCAGAAGCGCCAGCGCGAGCTGCAGGCACTGCGCGCGGTGGTGCCCGCCACCCCGCAGGAGCGCGAGAGCGTGGCCCAGGTGCAGCGCCTCGCGGCCCAGCTCGACAAGGCCACGCGCACGGCTGCGGCGCTGCAGGCGCGCATTGATGCGATGCAGTTGGAGCAGGGCGATCTGCAGCAGTTGCGCGAGGCCGTGCGCGCCTTGATTCCGAAGCTGACCCCGGCCGCGCAGCAGGTGGTCCGCAGGCATCTGGAGGGCTGCGGCGCTGCGCAGTGGCTTGCACCCGAGGAACCGCCACAGCCTGCGGCCGCGCCGCCTTCCACCCTTTCTTCCCGCGTGTTTTTTTAACCCCAGTCCACAAGGAGTGATTCATGACGTTCGATGTTCAACAACACGCCCGCAGCGCCCAGGCTGCGCTGCACGAAGCGCTGGCCGAGCTGGCCCGCGCACGCACGGCCTACGACAACGATGCAGGCCCCAGGTTTGCCCAGGCCAAGGCGGCGCAGGAGCTGCTGGGCAGCAAGATCGAGGCGGCGGAAGCGGAAGCCGACGCGGCTTCGGATGCGTTCCACAAGGCGTTCTCTGAAGCTGGGTTTGAGAGCAGCGATGCAGCCACGCGCAGTGCGCTCAACCGCAAGAACGATGCGCAGGCCATGGCCGAGGTGATGCGGGTGGCGCAGGCCAAGGGAGCGAAGGAGCTGCAGGCGCTCGCGGCCGAGGCCAGCAGGCAGGCGCACACCTATGCGGCCGCGTACGAGCGGGCCTACGCGGCGCACGCGCGGGCCGAGGGCTACAAGGTGCTGCAGGAGGCCGGGGAAGCGGTGGCCAGGGCCATGGCGCTGGCGGCGCATGCGCCCTGCAGCACCAGCGTGCATGAGGATTCGATGGGGCGCCCGCCCAGCTCTGCGGCCATGCGCGAGGAAATGGTGGCGGCGCGGTGGGCGTTCATTCTCGATGGGCTCAAGGCCATGGCCGAAGGGCTGCCGGAGTACGGCACGCGGCCGCAGGTGGAGGCGCTGGGGGTGTTCGACCTGGGGGCGCTGACGGCGCAGGATGTGCTGACGCCTGCGCAGATTCACAAGGTGCAGTGTGGGGGGGAGATGGTGCTGTAGGGCGAAGGGTCAGCGAGAGAAAGCGCGAAGTGGCGGTGGCTGCTTCGCGCTTTTTTGTTGGGAAAATGGCCAGGAGTTTGCGTGGCTGGGCTGCGAATATGTGGCTGCAAACTGCCATGAACGGTTAGTGCGCGGCACCGTCTTCCCTCACTGTGACGACGGTTGCACTGAGAAACGCCTTCTTGCCGGAGTTGAGCCGCTTCGACACTGCGGCGTTCTGGATCGCTTCTACGAAGGCTGAGTTCAAGTCGTACACCGTGGAATCGATGCCGGCATGTTCCAGAGCTGCATAAAAACCCTCGGCCACTCCATTCGCCGCGTCGAAGATCTCCGGAATGAAGCTATTTTGTATGGTCATATCCGTTGGATGCTCATAAGAAGCTCTGCAGCCTTCTACGTCTGCAGCATGGAAGGCGCGGCACTTTGACGGCCGGACTTCGTAAATCGAGCATCGGGTTTCTTGAAGAAAGGGACAACGCTGGTTCGTAGCCAAGTGCTCAGCGTGTGTTAGACCTTTGGCCTGGGAGACGTTGCGTTGAGCCTGTTCAATGACTGCTTGAAGCTGAGCAGGGGAGAACCGTGAGAGTGCAAAGTTCTTAATTGCGAGTACCTCGGCTGCTCGCGCTTCAACCTTGTAGTAGCAGCAGTAGGCGCAGCCAGCCTTGCATGCGGGCGCGACCGAGGCTTTGCTCGCTGCGATTCGTATGGCTGCGTCCTGGCGCGCATAAAAACTGACCACGGCATGTTGAGCTGGTGAGCGTCGGAGTTCGACCCGCGTGGCACCGAATTCGGCCTGTGCGTACTGTTGAAGCGAGTGCATGAGTTGTGTCTCCTAACTTCGTAGAGCTATCCCATGTGGCTCTATCGCGCTGCGTTCATCGACTGAACAGAGCGAGGTTGAGCACAGGGTTATGCCACTGCGAACCCGCTCTCCGTTACTTCGGCCACGGCGAGAGTCATATGTACGTCCGTTGTGGCCGATTGCGGCCATGTTAGCAACGCCTGCACTCCCGACTCGCGTTAGCCTCAGTGTCCGCGGTTGGGCTGCTTAAAGCTGCTGCGGCCGCTTCGCGTTTTGCTTTGTTCTCCTGACGCTTGGCGGCGCGTGTGGATACGGGGATGGTCACAGTGGGGTCCGGAATTTTTGATTGACGCAAGATCCGTTGAGCCTCGCTGCGCACAACGAATGTGCAGCCGCAATAGGGATTCGAGCAGCAAAAGATGTGCTCCCAGGCATAGCGATCAACCTGCACGCCGGAATGAACCTTTGTTTTCGATTTGCAATGGAGGCAGGGCATTTTCATGACGCCACCTCCGCATGCAGAGGGCATCCCGACACAGCATAGTCCGCCCAGTCCTGCATGATGGCGGCGCGCTTTTCCAGCATGTCCCCGCGCCGGTAAGCGGCTTCGGTCCGGGTGTCGATGGCGTGGGCCAGACACAGCTCCACGGCATCGCGCGCGTGGCGCGTCATCTCCCCGGCCCAGTCCCTGAACGTTGAGCGAAAGCCATGCGGCACCGCTGCCAGTCCGTGCCGCCGCATCAAGGCCGTAAGGGTCATATCGGACAGCGGGCCTTTTCGGTTGGAGGGGAACACATGCTCGACCGAGGGGATGCGCGGCTGTGCCCTGAGCAGTTCCAGCGCTTGGCGTGACAGGGGCACGCGGTGTTCCCTGTTGGACTTCATCCGTTCGGCGGGCACCGTCCACAGACCTGCCTCTAGATCGACCTCGCTCCAGACCATGCCCCGCACTTCGCCCGAGCGTGCGGCCGTGAGGATCAAGAAGCGCAGCGCGCGGGCGCTCTGGTCATCCATGGCCAGCAGCCGCTGGTAGGTGTCGGGCAGCATGGCCACGGGCACGGCCGCGTGGTGTTTGACGGGCGCCAGCTTGTTCGGGTCCGCCAGGATGTGTTCGAGCTGGCTGCGCCAGCGGGCAGGGTTGGGGCCAGTGCGGTGGCCATGGGCCGTGGCCCAGTCCAACACCTGCTCGATACGGCCGCGCAGCCGCGAGGCGGTTTCTGTCTTGGTCTTCCAGATGGGCGCCAGCACCTGCAGCACGTGGGCCTGCCCGATGTCTGCCACCTGCAGGTGCCCGATATGGGGGAATGCATAGGTGGCCAGGGTGCTGCGCCATTGCTTCGCATGCTTGAGGCTGCGCCATGTGCCTTCGTGTTCGGCAATGAACGCTTCGGCCGCGTCATCAAAGCGCACCTGCCGCGCTATGGCTTGCCGGGCCGCTTCGCGCTGGGCCTGGCGGGCCTGCAGCGGGTCAACACCGCCCAGGCGCAGTTTGAGGGCGTTGCGGGCGGCTTCGCGCGCTTCAGCCAGGCCGACCAGCGGATAGCTGCCCAGGCCCATGCGGCGGCGGTGGCCATCGTGCACATAGCGCAACACCCAGGCGCGTGAGCCGCCTTCGATCTTGAGATACAGACCCGACACGCCACCCACGGCGTAAGAGCCATCGCTGCGCAGGCGGGAGACTTCCAGAGAGGTTTTTTCGAGGATTCGTTTGGGCATGGATACCGTGCAGCCTGCTGGCCATTGCCAGGGAACTGTGATTAAACACAGTATCAGTGTGCCATCCGACCGGGGGCGCCTGGTAGGGTTTGGTGGGTTTTGAAGGGTTTTTTTCCGACGAAACGCGAGCAAGTGAAAAAGCAGCGGGGCAACTCGCAGACCAGCAGGCCGGGCTGGCTGGTGGGGTTTGTAGGCTTTGGAGGGTTTACCGACCGTCGAAGCGCGAGCAAGTGAAAAGGACAGAGGCCCGGTTTTGTGGCCTGCGCGCCGGGGCCGACTGGTGGGGTTTGTAGGCTTTGAGGGGTTTGCGGACCGTCCAAGCGCGCGCCTGTATGTAGAATCGCGCCTCCCAATCAGGGCGCTTACAAAGCAGGGCTGGGGGCAACTCTGGGGGCAACTCCCGTTCCATGAAAGTCGCAAATTCAATTGCGACAACAGGTTACGGCGTTCTTTCGGTAGAGCCCCAGCCACCACTATTGAAACCCCAACCATTCCCGGTTGGGGTTTTTTCTTTTGTGTTCCCGGCTGGCTTCAACTATCCCCTTGGGGCGCCGGACAACTTTGCGGTCTTCGTCGGCGGGTTGTCTGCCAGCTCGGCAGCTGGCACGGACCTCCAGGGCAAAAAACCTCGGCGGTTCCCGGGCGGCATCACGACGCAGTGTTGCTGTGGCACTAGCTGCTCTGCTTGACCGTGTTCCGGATGATCCGTCCCGCCCTGCCACTGCTGTGGGGTGAGGGCATTGAGCGGGAGCTGCGCCTTCGCGCACTCTTGTTGCCTAGCCGCAAGCTTGTCGCGGATGCGTTTTTCGGTGATCGAGCCTTCCTCCCCGAACGGGCTCGCGCGATGCGCAACCTCTTTTTATCTTCGCCCTCGCTGGCAAACGAGGATGAAGGGGGCCTGCGGCGATTAGGTCTGTCCACCCTCCCGTTTAGAATGATAAAAGAGGATCAGAAATACAGTGGGGTCCGTGGCGGGGAAAAGATTGGTAACAATTTGACAAGAGGGGTAATGGGAATCGGTCGTGATGCAAGTCGCCAGGATGATCTTTGCTGTTGCGATGACCAAGGCATCAATTCCAATGAAAAAAAAAGCGCCCATGATGCTGATGCGCCATGCATTGGTAACGCAGCAAAAATGCAGGTGTGAACGCCAAGCCATCCCTCAAAATTCCCGAAAATTTTTGAATGCGCTTTGAAAAAAATATTATTCACGGCGAAGGTAAATAAGTTGACGACGATTGCGCTTCATTCTGGTATCAGTTTTTTGGCGAAAGAGGGCGGCTCTATCCTTGATTCGGCGATGTCGGCCGGTTTTTCTTTGCCATATAGTTGTAAAACGGGGCGTTGCAGTACTTGCAAGTGCAAGGTTCTGCAGGGTTCAACCGTGGCACTTCATCCAGAATCAGGTCTGACAGATGAAGAAAGAGATGAGGGATGGATTCTGAGTTGCGTTCGGGCGGCCCAGTCGGATGTTCTCTTGAATATCGATGATCTCGGAGATATCAAGTTACCCGCGGCCAGAACACTGCCATGCAAGATCGCCGAAATCAGACTTTTGGCCCCCGACGTGGCATTGATAAAGTTGCGGCTGCCCCCGACAAGTGGTTTTAACTTTGTTCCGGGCCAATATGTTGATGTTATTGGTCCGAATGGCGTTCGGCGCAGCTATTCGCTTGCCAGTTGTCGTTCCGAACAGCAGGTATTGGAGCTTCATGTACGGCGTGTCGACGGCGGTGTGATGTCCCGCTATTGGTTTGGCGAAGCCAAGGTGAATGATCTGCTTCGCCTCCATGGGCCCTTGGGGACGTTTTTCCTACGAGAGTTTGCCGGAGTGGATCTGATCTTTCTGGCGACGGGCACCGGTATTGCACCTGTCAAAGCCATGCTTGAGTCCATTGCTGACTTGCCCGCTGAAAAGCAGCCCAAGTCGGTAACCGTCTTGTGGGGCGGTCGCATGCGCCAAGACTTGTATATTGATCTGACGGCTGTCTCTGTAAAGCATCGATACATACCTGTCTTGTCTCGCGCCGGGGCTGATTGGGAGGGTGCGCGAGGGCATGTCCAGCAGGTGCTGTTGTCATTGCAGCCCGATTTGAAAAATGCTGTTGTATATGCTTGCGGATCCGATCCCATGATCCGTGATGCAGGGCATTTGCTGAAGCAAGCGGGCTTGCCGGAAAACCGCTTTTACTCCGATGCCTTTGTGTGTTCGGCAACCAATTAATTTACAGTGGATTAAGCTATGAAAGCAGTCATTCTTGCCGGGGGGCTCGGTACACGTTTGAGCGAGGAAACATCGGTGCGTCCAAAGCCGATGGTAGAAATTGGTGGCAAGCCAATTCTCTGGCACATCATGAAGATGTACTCGCACCATGGAGTGAATGACTTTATCATCTGCTGTGGCTTCAAAGGATATTTGATTAAAGAGTACTTCGCCAACTACTTCCTTCACATGTCCGATATCACCTTTGATATGCAGGTCAACCAGATGGAGGTGCATCAAAAGCGTGCCGAGCCTTGGAAGGTGACTTTGGTGGATACGGGGGAAAACACCATGACCGGCGGACGCCTTCGCCGTGTTGCCGATTATGTTAAGAACGACGATGCGTTTTGCTTGACTTACGGCGATGGCGTGGGGGACAACGATATCGCGGCCACGATCGCGTTCCACCACAAGCACGGTAAGGCCGCAACACTCACGGCCACCTATCCCCCCGGCCGTTTTGGTGCGCTCGACATTGACAACGGCCAGGTCAAGAGCTTCAAGGAAAAGCCTCGGGGTGATGGAGCGCTGATCAACGGGGGATTTTTTGTCTTGTCCCCGCAGGTACTTTCGTACCTCAAGGATGACAGCACCATTTGGGAGCAAGACCCCTTGATGCAACTTGCTGCAGACGGCGAATTGATGGCGCATCCGCATTACGGTTTTTGGCAGCCCATGGACACCTTGCATGACAAGAACACCCTGGAAAAGCTGTGGGCGAGCGGGGCGGCTCCCTGGAAAAAATGGAACTGAAGCACGTGGCGGAACAAACCAATCCCGATTTTTGGCGCGGCAAACGCGTCCTGCTGACCGGTCACACCGGATTCAAAGGCAGCTGGTTGAGCCTGTGGCTGCAATCCATGGGGGCGACGTTGCGTGGAATTGCGCTGGAGCCGCCGACCAATCCCGCGCTGTTTGACGTGGCACGTGTTGCAGACGGCATGGAGCACCGTATCGTCGACATCCGTGATCTTGGTGCCGTGAAGTCACAAATGGACGAGTTCCAGCCGGAGATCGTTATCCACATGGCTGCGCAACCGCTGGTCCGGCTGTCTTATAACCAACCTGTCGAGACCTATGCCACCAACGTCATGGGTACGGTTCACGTCCTGGAGGCGGCTCGTCATGCGGGTTCCGTCAAAGCCATCGTCAACATCACGACGGACAAGTGCTATGAAAACCGTGAATGGGTTTGGGGCTATCGTGAAGATGAGCCCATGGGCGGCCACGATCCGTACTCCAACAGCAAGGGGTGCGCGGAACTGGTGACCTCCGCCTACCGCAGGTCTTTTCTCAAGGATGCGGGCATTGCGGTGGCAACCGTCCGCGCGGGCAACGTGATCGGAGGAGGCGATTGGGCGCTGGACCGGCTTGTTCCGGACATACTCCGTGCCCTGGAAGCGCGTGAACCTGTGCTGATCCGAAATCCACACGCCATTCGCCCGTGGCAGCATGTGCTGGAGCCTCTGTCGGGCTACCTGCTGTTGGCAGAGCGCTTGTACCTGCTTGGGCAACTCGATGCAGAGGGCTGGAATTTTGGCCCGCGTGACGAAGATGCGCGCCCCGTGCAATGGATTGTCGAACACCTGTGCAACAACTGGGGTCGTGGTGCAACTTGGACCTTGCAGCCTGGCGACCATCCCCATGAGGCCAGCTTTTTGAAGCTGGATATTTCCAAAGCACGGCAGCGCCTGCAATGGGTCCCCCGCTGGTCCTTGGAGCTCGCGCTCGAACGCATTGCCGAGTGGCATCAGGCCTGGTTGCAAGGACAGGATATGCGCACCGTTTGTCTGACCCAGATTAATCAATACGAATCCGTACTATGAACGCGACAACCATCAATTTTCAACCGCAGCTTGACAAGCTGCGCAGCCAGATCAGCGACCTGGTGCAGCAATACGCCGACATCGCCTACACGCCCAAGGCGTTTGTGCCCGGGGAGAGCGCAATACCTGTGTCTGGCAAGGTGATCGGTGCCAAGGAACTGCAGCTCATGGTTGAGGCCTCGTTGGACGGATGGCTGACCACCGGCCGCTTCAACGCAATGTTCGAGCAGCGCTTGGCGCAGTTCCTGGGCGTCAAGTACGCAATCACTGTGAACTCAGGCTCGTCCGCCAACTTGGTGGCGTTCTCTACGCTGACCAGCCCCAAGTTGGGGGACCGTGCCATCAAGCAAGGAGACGAGGTGATTGGCGTGGCCGCCGGCTTCCCCACCACGGTCAACCCGATCATTCAATTTGGCGCTGTGCCGGTGTTTGTCGATGTGGACCTGGCCACGCACAACATTGACGTGACCAAGCTGGAGGCCGCAATCACGCCCAAGACCAAGGCCATCATGCTGGCCCACAGCCTGGGCAATCCCTTTAATCTTGAAGTGGTCACCACGTTGTGCAAGCAGCACAACCTGTGGCTGGTGGAAGACTGCTGCGACGCGCTGGGTGCGACCTATAACGGCCAGCTGGTGGGCACCTTTGGCGACATCGCCACATTGAGCTTCTATCCCGCGCACCACATCACCATGGGCGAAGGCGGCGCAGTGTTCACCAACAATGCGGAGCTCAAGCTGATCGCTGAATCGTTCCGCGATTGGGGACGTGATTGCTACTGCCCACCCGGCAAGGACAACACCTGCGACAAGCGGTTTTGCTGGACCAAGAAAGAACTGGGTGGCGATCTGCCGGACGGCTACGACCACAAGTACACCTACAGCCACCTCGGCTACAACCTGAAGATCACCGACATGCAGGCTGCCTGCGCATTGGCGCAGATGGACCGCGTAGACGAATTTATCGCCAAGCGGCGGGCCAACTTCACCTACCTCAAGAACCGTCTGGCCAGTGTCGAGCAGTTTCTGCACCTGCCAGAAGCGACTCCGAACTCCGAGCCCTCATGGTTCGGCTTCCCGCTGGTGCTCAAGAAGACCGCGGGGGTCAAGCGAACCGATTTGATCAATTTCCTCGAACAAAACAAGATTGGCACGCGCCTCTTGTTTGCGGGCAATCTGACCAAGCAACCCTATATGGCGGGCCGCAACTTCCGGGTCAGCGGTGAGCTGACCAACACCGATATCGTCATGAACCAGACCTTCTGGCTTGGCACGTTCCCGGGGCTGGGTGAAGAACAGCTGGACTACATCGCCGAAAAGCTGGAAGAGTTTTTCGGCGTCAACTTTTGAGGACGGCCCCGTGACGATGCCCATCCCACAAGCATGCGATCAGCGGTTTGCGCCCGGCCGCATGCGCCAGACGGTGCTGAACATGGCGTACGCAGGATCGACGGTGCACATCGCTTGTGCATTTTCGATCATTGAACTTCTGACGGTGCTCTACCGCAGCCACCTGCGCTACCCAGGAAACAATCCACGAGCAGAAGGGCGCGACTATCTCGTGCTCAGCAAGGGGCACGGCGTCATGGCGCAATACGCCTGCATGCACGAACTGGGGTGGCTTGACGATGCCCATATCCAAGGCTACTTCAAGGATGGCAGCGCATTGAAGGGCTTGTCGGACTCTCGCGTGCCGGGCCTGGAAGTCACGTCGGGATCACTGGGCCATGGCTTTTCCGTGGGGGTTGGCATTGCCATGGGCTTGCAGCGCAAGGGTACCGACCAAAAAGTCTTTGCCATCGTGGGGGACGGTGAACTCAATGAAGGACCCATCTGGGAAGGGGCGCTGGTGGCAGCGCACCACGGCCTGGACAACCTGATGCTGATCGTTGACAAAAACGGCTTTCAGGCCATGGGCACTACCGATGACGTTTTGTCGTTGGGGGATCTGTCGGCCAAGTTCCTGAGCTTTGGATTTGAAACACTCGAGGTGGATGGCCACGACGAAGCCGCCATTGACGCGGCCATCCGCCAGCTGTGGCAAACCGGCACCGGCAAACCCAAGGCACTGATTGCGCGCACGGTCAAAGGCAAAGGCGTGCCCTTCATGGAGTCAGACAACCGCTGGCATTACACCCGGTTGACCGAAAAAACATTTGCCGAGGCCATGGATGCACTCGGCTTTTCAGGAGTGCGCCCATGAGAGAGGCCTTCTCCAGTGCCTTGGTACGACTGGCGCTCGCAGACCCGAAAGTGCTGTTGCTGACCGGGGACCACGGTTATGCGCTGTTTGATGAATTTCGCAAGCAATGCCCTCAGCAATACATCAATGCTGGCATCGCCGAACAAAACATGGTCGGCATGGCTGCGGGCTTGGCCCGGGTGGGCTTTCGGCCTTTTGTTTACGGTCTTGCGGCATTTGTGCCCGTCCGTACGGTTGAGCAGATCAAACTCGACATTGCCCATGACGATCTGCCCGTCGTACTACTGGGCGACGGTGCTGGGCTCGTGTACAGCCACCTGGGTACAAGCCACCAGTCCACCGAAGACATTGCATGCACCCGTTCGATTCCCGGCTTGACCGTGCTGTCACCCTCCGATCGTTTTGAGATGACGGCGTGCATGGATTACGCCTACGCGGACAACGGCCCCGTCTATCTGCGCATGGGCAAATCGGACCGTGGCGACGTCCACGCAGGGCCTGTGGGTGCGCTGGGGGCTGGGCGCCTGCTCAAGGTGCGCGATGGCCGGGCAGACCAACCCGGACTTATTGCAACGGGATCAATGACGCGGACCGCCCTGGACATTGCGCAGACGCTCGACCTCGCCGTGTGGAGCGCGCCAGTGCTCAAACCCTTGCTGCCTGACGACGTGTGCGCCGCAGCTCGCGAATGCCGAGGCTTGGTCACCCTGGAGGAGCATTCAGTGTTGGGCGGCCTGGGCGCTGCCGTGGTGGAAATCACCAGCGAACATCAGCCAGTCCGCGTGCTGCGCATCGGGGTACCGGACAAATTCACGGAACATTGCGGTACCCACGCCTATTTATTGCGTGAGTTCAGTTTGGATGCGCCCGCCGTCCAGGCCCGAGTGGCAGCCTTCTGTGGTCAGCCCAAAGATTGACCATGCGTGTTGCTATTCTCGGCGCGACCAGCCAAATCGCGAAAGACTTGATCAGGCGGATGGCCGAATCGGGGCGCTACCAACTGTTCTTGTATGCACGGCGTCCGGTGGCACTCCCGATATTGCTGGGGGACCGTGCAGATGCCGCAGTGGCCCACGTCGGGGATTACGCGTCCTTTAGTGCAGAGCAAGAATTCGACGCCTTGATCAACTTTGTCGGCGTCGGAAATCCTGCGGCAGCCGCCAAGATGGGGGCAGATATCCTGGATGTCACCCTTCAATTTGACCAGATCGCGCTCAACTATCTTCACGCGCATCCCCATTGCCGATACGTTTTCTTGAGCAGCGGTGCGGCTTATGGCTCAAACTTTGAGCATCCTGTCGACGCCAGCAGTTGTGCAAGTATTGCCATTAACCACCTCAAGTCACAAGATTGGTATGCCGTAGCCAAGTTGCATGCCGAGTGTCGCCACCGAGCGTTGACACATCTTCCTATTGTGGATGTCCGGGTATTCAACTATTTCAGTCGCACGCAAGATATGTCGGCAAGATTTTTCATCACTGATGTGCTTCGTGCTATTCAGTCTGGAGAAATATTGGTGACATCGCCGGACAATATTGTTCGCGACTACATCGGGCCCGATGATTTCTTTCAGTTGATATCCAGAAGCCTTGCGGCGCCTGCCGCCAATGATGTGGTGGATTGTTATACCCAGGATCCGGTGGATAAATTCACGCTGCTTGAATCCATGAAAGACCGATTTGGCCTGCATTATGAGGTCTCGCAGGCGCCGGCAGGTATTAATGCCACAGGGCTGAAGATGAACTATTTTTCGCGCAATCGACGTGCAGAAGCTTTCGGCTATGTGCCTTCGAAAAGTTCATTGCAAACCGTGCTGGACGAGGCTGCTCATGTTCTTCAGCCACGGCCCTCGTGCTTTTGAGCCGTAGGGCATCGAAATGCAAAACCAGTTTTTGCGATTCTTGGCTGTTGGTGTGCTGAATACTGCGTTCGGCTATGGGTTGTTTGCAATATTCCTGGCGATCAATCTTCACTACAGCCTTGCACTTGCCTTGGCAACGGTTCTGGGGGTTTTGTTCAACTTTAAGACCTTTGGGACCCTTGTCTTCAGGTCGCATGACAACAAGAGGATATTTCGATTTATCCTGGTGTACGTCGTTGTTTATTCAATAAATGTTGCCGGAATCGCGTTGCTCGCCAGAATTCAGATAAGTCCGTTTTGGGGTGGGGCGGTGATGCTGCTTCCCTGTGCGCTGTTGGCTTTTGTGCTCCAAAAAAAGTTTGTATTTAATCATGAATAAACTGATAAGTATTGTCACGCCTTGCTACAATGAGGGTGAAAATATTGAAGAGCTGTGCCAGCGGGTGTCTGCTGTCATGGCAAAATTGCCTTATGAATACGAGCATATTTGCATAGATAATTGCTCGCAAGACGATACTGTAGCAAAATTGCGGAAAATATCGTCCGCTGATAAGCGGGTAAAGATAATAGTCAATGCTCGCAATTTTGGGCACATTCGATCGCCCTTTCATGCGCTGCTGCAAGCCAAGGGGGATGCTGCGATTTTGATTGCGTCCGATCTCCAAGACCCTCCAGAAATGATCCCGGAGTTCATTGAAAAATGGGAGAAGGGGTTTAAAACGGTATTGGCTGTAAAACCAGAGAGCGAAGAGTCGCCTGGAATGTTTTTTGTGCGAAAGCTGTACTACAATACAATAAGTAAAATTTCTGAGGTCCCGCAGGTGAAAAATGCGACGGGCGCGGGGCTTTTTGACCGAGTTGTGTTGGACGTCTTGAAAACGTTGAACGACCCGTATCCGTATTTTCGCGGCCTTTTGTGCGAAATAGGCTTTCCAATAGCAACGGTTCCATTCAAGCAGCCCAGGCGCAAGCGAGGCATCACTAGCAATAATTTCTACACGCTTTTTGATATTGCGATGTTGGGAATTACAAATCACTCCAAGATTCCTCTTAGAGTGATGACGATGGGCGGTTTTGTGCTGTCTTTTTTGAGCCTCTTGGTGGCGATCGGCTTTTTGCTGGCTAAATTTATTTTTTGGAATTCTTTCCAGCTGGGGATCGCTCCAATCATCATTGGAATCTTCTTTTTTGCTGCCGTGCAAACCTTTTTCATGGGGCTGCTTGGCGAGTATATTGGATCGATACATACGAAAGTGCGCAATATGCCCCTCGTCATCGAGGCGGAAAGAGTCAACTTTGATTGAAGTACCGTTCAAGAGATTGGAGATGCGTGCTTCTCTGCTCGGATGGTAATTTCTTTTGAGAAGATTGAGTCGGATAAGTGTATTGAATTGGGTGAAATAAAGAACGGCGCCGATAGTGAGTGATGTAAAACAAAAGCCAAATGACCTCCTGGCCACGGCGACAGGGGAGGTCTTGCGTTCAGAGTGGGTGTACTGGGCTGGCGGAGCACTCTTTGCATTCGCCGTCGCCTATTTGCTGATGTCGGGCGGTGGGCTGCCGATACTGTCGACGCCTTTTTCTTATGCGGGTGACGGTCTTTTCCACTCCTGGATGGCCCAGCGTGTCATCGAAGGCTGGCTCTTCGATAATCCCCGAAGTGGCTACCCTTTTGGCTCTCTTTTTCTGGATTATCCCGGGTCTGATGCTGCAAGCCACTTGCTTTTGAAAATTCTTGGCATGGCAGGTGGGGGATTCCCCGCTGCCATGAACCTGTATTTTCTGCTGGGGTTTGCTGTTGCATTCGCGGCTTCGTACCTGGTACTAAGAAAGCTCGGGCTCTCGATTGCGCTGGCTTTGGTAGGGGCTTTTGCGTTTGATTTTCTTCCGTTTCATTTTCTTCGTCTGAGGCACCTTTTTTATACTTGGTACTTTGTTGTGCCGGTTTTTTTCTATTTGGGCTTCCGCTGCTTCGATGCGACAGAGTCGACTCCAAGACCGTCGACGAGGAAGATAGTTCTGTTGATCATAGGATTAATAGCTGTTGCATCTTTCGGCGTGTACAACGCCTTGTTTGGCGTGATCGTGCTTGCTGTTGCTGGCGCGGCCGGTGCGATAGCGCGCAGGAGTTTGAGGCCCTTGTGGTGGGCGTCCGCTTGTGGAGCGATAGTCGCTGTCGGCGTGCTGTTGAATGTTCTGCCAAATATTGCTCACCGGAGTGTGGATGGAGCAAACCCAGAAGTTGCACAGCGCTCTCCGGCGGAGGCGGAAATCTACGGTCTGAAATTGACCCAACTCATTATTCCCCGCCTGGCGCATCGCAACGAGCATTTGGCAGAGATCACCAGCAGATACAACCGAGGGACCCCTCTTAGTAACGAGAATGTTACTGCGACCCTGGGCATGATCGGCGCGATCGGTCTGCTGGTCCTTTTCGCTGCTTTGGTAGTTCGCGTTGCAGGCGGCAGGGTTGACGACAGAATTTCTTTGCTTGCGCTTGTGGTGCTGGTTCTGTTCCTGTTTGGCACGGTGGGTGGTCTTGGATCTCTTTTCGCTAATATCGTTTCCCCGGCAATCCGTGGCTGGAATCGGATAAGTGTATTCATTGCCTTCGGTGCTATTGCAGGGTTTCTGATCCTGTTGCAGAGCCTTTTGCAGCGTTATTTGACTCCGCAACGCAGCAGGATGGTTTTTGCCGCTGTCGCGATGCTTCTTGCGGTGCTGGTGTATTACGATCAGACCACTCCCGCATGTCCCTCGTGCAACGCACAAACCCAGCGTGACTTTGAAAACGACCGCGCTTTCGTTCAAGCCATCGAAGGGCAGTTAGCAGCGGGAGCGGCGGTTTACCAGCTACCCTACATGCCTTTCCCGGAGGCACCCTCTCAGCATCAACTGCCAGAATATGGATTGACGGCAGGATTCGTGCATTCAAAAGCACTGCGTTGGAGTTATGGTGGAATGAAAGGCCGACCCGGCGACCTTTTTTTCCGCGGATTGGCGCAGGAGCCGATAGAGCGTCAAATTGAGGTCATCCGGAGGCTCGGTTTCTCGGGAATCTACATTGACCGGCGTGGCTATGCCGACAAGGGGGAAGAAATCGTTGCGCAACTGACGGCTGCGCTTGGTTACGGTCCCTCGCTGGAGCATGCCGCGCATAAGCTGGTTTTTTTTCCGCTTAACGAAAGCGCGAAGGTGCAGCTCGAGGGGCTCAGTGCTGACGAGATCATGCGCAAGGCAGGTTATCGGGCGGACCGGCTGGGTCAACGCCACCAGGCCAGCCTTGCGGAGGGAATCGACTTTACGCGGAGTACGTGGCCCGAATTCATCCGCGATGCCCGGGGTATTTCTGCTCCCGAGCCGTGGGGGCGCTGGTCCGATGCAAATATTGACAGGGTTGTCCGGTTCGATTTCCTTTCCGCGCTTCCCGCCAAATTCACCTTGGTTCTGTCTGCTCGGCCCTTTGGCCGGGATGGAGAGCAAGCGGTTGCGGTCCGTATTGGCGGCCAAACTCACCGCGTGGTGCTTCGGGGTGAAACGTCAGAAACCCGTCTGCCGATTGTCTTGGGCGACAGTTCCGCCGATGCGATTGAATTCATTCCCGAGAATCCTGTTTCACCTCAACAATTGGGGGTGAACGGGGATCCACGTAAACTTGGAATCGGTTTTGTGCGCCTGCGTTTAGAGCCCTGACTCCTGCACCCTGCGGGCTTTGCGGAGTTGCGCAGTGGAGAACGCATGGGCGGCGTTTTCCACCGGGGTTCGGGACGGTTCCTGTCGTGAAGGCCTGTCTGTGCTTCGTAGCTCCGGAAAGGTAGGGCTGGTACCCAGCACTGGGCTCGGCGAGGAGGAGCGGCCCAGGGTTTTGCGGTAGGATGCGGGCCGGTTGAAGCTCTCGCGCCAGCACGTGGGGCCGTTTGGTTTTCATTCTGCTGTGGGCGGGTGCATTCCCGGCCCTCAAAAGGAGCCCTTGATTTTGGAAAATCAAGGGCTTTTTCCTTTTGCCGGTGTCCACGCGTTGCCGCTGCAACCGCGGCACTGACGCGTTGTGCAGCCCATGGGATGCCAGCCATGTCGCCAGCCCGGTCGCCTGCCTTGCGGGCGTCTCGCCGCCAGGGCGCTGTCTGTCGCTTCCCGTCTGTTCCCCGTTTGTTTCAAAGCATTCCCCATGCCCCTTCTGCAGGACACCACCCTTGGTATCGACTTTGGCACCTCCAATTCCGCCGTGGCCGTGCGCCAGGGCCGGGATGCGGCGCGCATGATCCCGCTGGAGGGGGGCGCGTCCACGCTTCCCTCGGCCCTGTTCTTCAATGCCGAAGAGCAGCGCACGCACTTCGGGCGGGACGCCGTGGCGCAGTACCTGTCGGGCACCGAGGGGCGGCTGATGCGTTCGCTCAAGAGCCTGCTGGGCAGCGCCTTGCTGCAGGAGAAGACGGCGGTTCACAACACGTTGGTGAGCTACCAGGACATCATTGGCCTGTTTCTGCGCCGGTTGGCCGACACCGCCCAGGCCGAGTTGGGCGGCCTGCCGGCGCGGGTGGTCATGGGCCGGCCGGTGCATTTCGTGGACGACGACCCGGTGCGTGACCGGCAGGCGGAGGAGGCGCTGCGGCTGGCAGCCGCGGGGGCGGGCTTTGCCGAGGTGTCGTTCCAGCTGGAGCCGATTGCCGCGGCGCTCGACTACGAGCAGCGGCTCGCGCACGAGGCGCTGGTGCTGGTGGTGGACATTGGCGGCGGTACGTCGGACTTCACGGTGGTGCGGCTGGGGCCGGACCGCGCAGGGCAGGCGGACCGCTCCCGCGACGTCCTGGCCACCACCGGCATGCATGTGGGCGGCACGGACTTCGACCGCCGCCTGAGCCTGGACCTCGCCATGCCGTTGCTGGGGCTGCGCCACCGCGGCCCCTCCGGGCGGGAGGTGCCGAGCCGGGTGTTTTTCGACCTCTCCACCTGGCACCTGATCCAGTGGCTGTATTCGCCCCGCGCCCTGCGCGACGCCGAAAACCTGCGCAATGATTATGCGGACGTGCGTTTGCACGGCCGGCTGATGCGGGTGCTGCACGAACGCTGGGGCCATCGGCTGGCGGACACGGTGGAGCGCACCAAGATTGCGGCCTCCTCCGCGCCGGAGGCGGCATCGACGGCCATGCCCCTGGACTGGATCGAGCCGGGCCTGGGGGCCACGCTCTCGCCGGGCGGATTGGCGGCAGGCCTGGGACCCTTGCTGGAGCAGGTGGTGGCGTGCGCGCAGGACTGCGTGGCGCAGGCCGGGCTGGGCACACGGGGGGTGGAAGCGATCTACCTGACCGGCGGTTCCTCCGCCCTGCGCCCGCTGCGCCACGCGCTGGCGGCGGCGTTCCCGGCAACGCCGCAGGTGGAAGGCGACCTGTTCGGCGGGGTGGCCGCCGGGCTGGCGGTCTCCCGATAGCCCGGTGGCAAGGTGGTTTGGGGTGCTATATTATTGATAGCTGTTGGCGCTTTCTGGACAAGCGCTACAGGCCATTTTGCCTTAAATCCTGATTCTTAATCGGCGTCGCCCGGCGCATCGCGCTTCCACTGCAGGGCCGTGTCGTACAGCACGTTGCGCGAGGCCCCCGTGATCTCGGCTGCGATGCGGACGGCGGTTTTCAGGGGCAGCTCCTGCAGCAGCAGGCGCAGCACCCGCAGGCTGTCGCCACCATCGTCGTCCGTGCGCGCCAGCGGGTGCAGCAGCACCACGAATTCGCCGCGCGAGCGCTGGGGGGCGGCGTCCAGCCAGGCGGCCAGGTCGCGGGCGGGCAGGGTGGTCACTTCCTCGAACTGCTTGGTCAGCTCGCGCGCCAGCGTGACCGGGCGCTCCCCCAGCACGGCCAGGGCCCGGGCCAGGTCCTGGATGCGGTGCGGCGCCTCCAGCAAGACCACGCAGCGGGGCTCGCGCGCCCAGTGCTGTTCGATCGCCGTGGCGCGCTCCGCGCTCTTGGTCGGCAGAAAGCCCGCAAAGACAAACCCCCCGGTCTCGCCACCGTGGCTCACGGCCCCCGCCACGCTGAGCGCCGTGGTGACGCTGCTGGCGCCCGGCAGGGGCATCGCGCGCAGTCCGGCGGCCTGCACGGCCGCTACCAGGCGGGCGCCGGGGTCGCTTACGCCCGGGGTTCCGGCATCGCTGACATACGCCACGCGCAGGCCCTGGTGCAACTGCGCCACCACCGCCTGCGCAGCCTCGGCCTCGTTGTGCTGGTGCACGGCCAGCAGCTGCGCCGGGGTTTTGTCGACGCCGTAGGCGCGCAGCAAGGACTGGGTGTGGCGCGTGTCCTCGCACGCCACGGCATCGGCCAGCTGCAGCACATGCAGCGCGCGCAGCGTGATGTCGGCCAGGTTGCCGATGGGCGTGGCCACCACGTACAGGGTGCCCCCCGGATAATGCTGCGATGCCGCCGCGTCGCGCGCGGCGCCCAGGGCTGAAGCGAAAGATGCGCTCAATGAGATTCCTTGCGAAGAGAAAGCCGTCGGTTCCGCCGGGACAGGACGCCCCGCCCCGGGCTCCCACCACGCGCGATCGCGGCAATGCGGCGGAGGACCAGGCGCTGGCCTACCTCCAGGCCGCCGGCCTGCGCCTGGTCGAGCGCAATTATCGGACGCCGGGCCGCGGCGGCGGCGAGATCGACCTGGTGATGCGCGAGCGCGATGGCACGCTGGTGTTCGTGGAGGTGCGCAGCCGCGGGGGCAGCGCCTTCGGGGGCGCTGGCGCCAGCATCGGCGCGACCAAGCAGCAGCGCATCGTGCTGGCGGCACGGCACTATCTTCTGCGGCTGCCTTCGCCGCCGCCCTGCCGGTTTGACGTGGTGCTGGTGGAGGCGTCGCTGGAGTGGATCCGGGGCGCGTTCGACGCCTCCTGACCGCTGCCCGCAGGGCGCGCCGGCGCAAGGGCACTCTCTACGCATTGCTACAAAAGCTGTAACACGCCGCGGGTATCATCTGGCTCTCATGCTTGAGCAACGCATCCAACAGCATTTCATCGACAGCGCCGACCTGAAATACCAGGCAGCGCAGGTCCTGAGCCACCCGATCGCCGATGCCGTGCAAGCCATCCTTGCTTGCGTGACCAGCGGCGGCAAGGTGCTGGCGTGCGGCAACGGGCCCTCGGCCGCCGAAGCGCAGCAGTTCGCGGCGTTTTGCGTGGCGGGTTTCGAGCGCGACCGACCCGAACTGGCGGCCCTGGCCCTCACCGCCGACAGCACGCTGCTCACCTCCACGGGGCCGGGCAGCCTGGACGCAACGCAGCATTTCGCGCGCCAAGTGCGCGCCCTGGGCCAGGCGGGCGATGTGCTGCTGGCGCTGTCCGTCACCGGCAACGAGCCCAACCTGCTGGCCGCCACCGAAGCGGCCCACGAGCGCGACATGACCGTGGTGGTGCTCACCGGCCGCACGGGCGGCAAGCTGGCCGCGCTGCTGCGCGAAACCGATGTGTTGATCAGTGTGCCGCACGACCGCCCCGCGCGGGTGCGGGAAGTCCACGCCCTGGTGCTGCACTGCCTGAGCGACGGCGTGGACACCCAGTTACTTGGTGAACAGGAGATTCCACTATGAAACCAACATCCTTGCACCGTGCCCAGCGCGCGGTCTGTGCCGTGCTCGCTGCGGGCGCTTTCGCGGCGGGCCTGTCGGCCTGCGCCCCGCTGATCGTCGGCGGTGCCGTCGTTGGCGGCGTGATGGCGGTGGACCGCCGTACCGCGGGCACGCAGATCGAGGACGAAGGCATCGAGCTGCGTGCCGTCAACCGCATCCGCGAAACCCTGGGCGACCGGGCCCACGTGAACGTCACCAGCTACAACCGCCAGGCCCTGCTGACCGGCGAAGTGGCCAGCGCCCAGGACCGCCAGACGGCCGAACAGATCGTGGCGCAGGTGGAGAACACGCGCTCCGTCGTCAACGACCTGGCCGTGATGCCGGTGAGCACGCTGAGCCAGCGCTCCAGCGACACCTTCATCACGGGCAAGGTGCGCGCCAGCCTGGTGGATGCGCAGGACATCTCGGCCAACTCCTTCAAGGTGGTGACCGAGCGCAACACCGTGTACCTGATGGGCCGCGTCACCCAGCGCGAGGCCAACCGCGCCACCGAGATCGCACGCGGCGTGAGCGACGTGAGCAAGGTGGTGCGCGTGTTCGAGATCGTCTCTGAAGAAGAACTGCGCCGCATCGCACCGCAACCCGCGCCCGTCACCACGGACAACACCAAGCCTTCCGGCGGCTAAGCGGCGGTCCTTTCTCGGACCCATGAGTCCTCACGACGGCTGAAAGAAGAATCCCGGTTCGCACCAATGCGGCCGGGATTTTTTCTTCGAGGCGAACATGGCACGCTGCCGCCGACACGGGCGCGGCCTCTACCGGTGCCCCCGCGCAAGGGCCGCCCCGCCGCGCTGGGGGGCGTCCCCCTTCCCGCATTGCGTAGCAAGGCGAGAGAAGGGGGAAGCGGCGAAGCCGCTCAGGGGGTTGTTCTTTTTCCTTATTTCAACCGCTGGATCAGGCTGGACGTATCCCAGCGGTTGCCGCCCATCTTCTGCACATCGGCGTAGAACTGGTCCACCAGGGCGGTCACCGGCACGCGCGAGCCGTTGCGCTTGGCCTCGTCGAGCACCAGCCCCAGGTCCTTGCGCATCCAGTCCACGGCAAAGCCAAAGTCGAACTTGCCGTCCACCATGGTCTTGCCGCGGTTGTCCATCTGCCAGCTCTGGGCGGCGCCCTTGCCGATCACATCCAGCACCTGCTTCATGTCCAGCCCGGCATTCTGGCCAAAGGCCACGGCCTCGGACAGGGCCTGCACCAGCCCGGCGATGCAGATCTGGTTGACCATCTTGGCCAACTGGCCCGCGCCGCTGGCACCCAGCAGGGTGAACGCCCGCGAGAACGCCATGGCCACCGGCTGGGCGGCCTCGAATGCCGCGGCGTCGCCGCCGCACATCACCGTGAGCTGGCCGTTCTGCGCCCCGGCCTGCCCGCCCGAGACGGGCGCGTCCACGAACTGCAGGCCCTGCGCCTTGGCTGCGGCATACAGCTCGCGTGCCACCTCGGCCGAAGCCGTGGTGTGGTCCACAAACACCGCGCCCGGCTTCATGCCCGCAAAGGCGCCATCGGCCCCCAGCGTGACCGAGCGCAGGTCGTCGTCGTTCCCCACGCAGCAAAAAACGAAATCGGCACCCGCTGCCGCCTCGTGCGGCGTTGCAGCATGTTTTGGGTTCTTGGCGCTTGCGTACTCTGCGCACCAAGCTACCGATTTGGTAGCAGTCCGGTTGTACACCGTGACCTCATGCCCCGCCAGTGCGAGGTGCCCCGCCATCGGATAGCCCATCACCCCCAGGCCCAGAAAGGCGACCTTGCGGGAAGGCGTTGCGTCGTAGTTGCGAGGGTTGGTGCTTGGCATGGAAGTGGTTCTTGCAAAAAAAGGCCGCCACGACGGCGGCGTTTGAAACTGGCGCCGCCCAGGCCAGCAGACGCCGTGGAACTGGCTGCGCCAGGCCACCGGCGTCGTCCCCCTGGGGGGGAAGGCGCCGCAGGCGACTCAGGGGGGTCAAACAATAGCGAAATGCTCGGTGCCCGACGCCAGGTCGGGCGACTTGGCACGCTGGCTGTTGAGCTTGATTTGCAGGCGCAGGTCGTTGAGCGAGTCGGCATTGCGCAGCGCGTCCTCGTAGCTGATCACGTTGGCCTCGTAGAGGTCGAACAGCGCCTGGTCGAACGTCTGCATGCCCAGGTTGCGGCTCTTCTTCATGATCTCCTTGATCTCGGAGACTTCGCCCTTGAAGATCAGGTCGGAGATCAGCGGGGTGTTGAGCATCACCTCCACGGCGGCGGCGCGGCCCTTGCCGTCCTGCTTGGGAATCAGCCGCTGCGAGATCATGGCGCGCAGGTTCAGCGAGAGGTCCATCAGCAGCTGTGCGCGGCGCTCTTCGGGGAAGAAGTTGATGATCCGGTCCAGCGCCTGGTTGGCGCTGTTGGCGTGCAGCGTGGCCAGGCACAAGTGGCCGGTTTCGGCAAACGCCACGGCGTGTTCCATGGTTTCGCGGTCGCGGATCTCCCCCATCAGGATCACGTCCGGCGCCTGGCGCAGCGTGTTCTTGAGCGCGGCTTCCCAGGTGTCGGTGTCCAGGCCCACCTCGCGCTGCGTCACCACGCAGTTCTTGTGCGGGTGCACGAATTCAACCGGGTCTTCCACCGTGATGATGTGGCCGAACGAGTTCTCGTTGCGCCAGTCCACCATGGCGGCCAGCGTGGTCGACTTGCCCGAGCCCGTGGCACCCACCAGGATGCACAGGCCGCGCTTGGTCATGGTCACTTCCTTGAGCACCTGCGGCACGCCCAGGCCGTCGATGGTGGGCAGCGTGAGCGGGATGGTCCGCATCACCATGCCCACGTGGCCCTGCTGGATGAAGGCGTTGACGCGAAAGCGCCCGATGCCGGCCGGCGAGATGGCGAAATTGCACTCCTTGGTGCGTTCGAAGTCGGCCACCTGCTTGTCGCTCATGATGGCGCGGGCCAGCGTGAGGGTGTGGTTCGGGGTGAGCGGCTGCGGGGAGACCTTGGTCACCTTGCCGTCGACCTTGATCGCCGGAGGAAAGTCGGCCGTGATGAACAAGTCGCTGCCGTTGCGGCTCACCATCAGCTTGAGCAGGTCGTTGATGAATTTACTGGCCTGATCGCGTTCCATCAGATTCTCTCCCCGGTTTTATGGTGGGCCGGCCGGCGGCACGTCTTGCGCAGGTGCGTGGACAACAACATGGGCGGCCCGCTGGTTGTTATTTCTGGTTGTCGCTCAGGCGGGCGCTCACAACCCGCAGGCGCAGCGACAACTTGCGGGCCAGCAGCGCAATCAGGCTGGCCGCCAGCTGCGGGTCCTGGGTCATCATGTCGTCCATGGCCTCGGCGCTCAGCACGGCGATCTCGCAGTCCGTCAGGGTCGTGCAGGCCGAAAAGCGGATGCCGCTGTCCAGCAGCGACATCTCGCCCAGGATGTCCCCGGGCCGGGTTTCGGCCAGCCGCAGGTGCTCGCCCCAGGGCTGCACACGGTCCACCGCGATGGTGCCGGTGAGCAGCACCACCATGAAGTTGCCATACTCGTCCTGGCGGATCACGTCGCGGTTGGACGGCACGGCGGCAAACTCGAAAAAGCGCTCCATGCGCTCCACGGCGTTCTTGTCCAGGTGCGCCATGTACTTGTCCTTGGCCCACAGCCCCTGCAGCAGCTTGCCGCCGCGGCTGGTGGGCAGGCGCTTGGCGCCGATCTCGACCGCCCGCGCCTCCCAGGGCACGAGCATGGAGTCGTCCACGCCCTGGCCGGCGAATGCGGTGGAGAAGAAAACAGAATCCGTTCCCTCGTCGGCGGGTTTCCCGCCGCGGGTTTTCATTTTCAGAAGGCCCAGGATGCCTTTCATACAGTGCTCCGGTGTGCGGCGGCCCCGCAGGGCCGCGAAATGCAGGGGTCAGGGAGGCGGCGCAGCCGCCATCAGCCGGGGAAGTTCTCGGGAATCTTGGCCTTGCTGCGCGCTTCGGCCGGGCTGATGATGTTGCGCCGCACGAGATCGGTGAGGTTCTGGTCCAGCGTTTGCATGCCCACGCTGTTGCTGGTCTGGATGGTCGAATACATCTGCGCCACCTTGGCCTCGCGGATCAGGTTGCGGATGGCGCTGGTGCCCAGCATGATCTCGTGGGCGGCCACGCGGCCCGAGCCGTCCTTGGTCTTGCACAGCGTCTGCGAGATCACGGCCTGCAGCGATTCGGACAGCATCGCGCGCACCATTTCCTTTTCTTCGGCGGGGAACACGTCGATGATCCGGTCGATGGTCTTGGCGGCGCTGGAGGTGTGCAGCGTGCCGAACACCAAGTGGCCCGTTTCGGCGGCCGTCATGGCCAGGCGGATGGTTTCGAGGTCGCGCATTTCGCCCACCAGGATGGCGTCCGGGTCTTCGCGCAGCGCGGACTTCAGCGCGGCGGCGAACGACAACGTCATCGGTCCCACTTCGCGCTGGTTGATCAGGCACTTCTTGGATTCGTGCACGAACTCGATCGGGTCCTCCACCGTGAGGATGTGGCCGTATTCGGTTTCGTTCAGGTAGTTGACCATGGCCGCCAGCGTGGTGGACTTGCCCGAGCCCGTGGGGCCGGTCACCAGCACCAGGCCGCGCGGCTTGAGCGCCAGATCGCCGAAGATCTTGGGGGCGTTGAGCTGCTCCAGCGTCAGGATCTTGCTCGGAATCGTCCGGAACACGGCGGCCGCGCCGCGGTTCTGGTTGAACGCGTTGACGCGAAAGCGCGCCAGGCCTTCGATCTCGAAGGAGAAGTCGACTTCCAGGAACTCTTCATACGTCTTGCGCTGCGCATCGCTCATGATGTCGTAGACCATGGCGTGCACCGTCTTGTGGTCCAGCGCGTCCACATTGATGCGGCGCACATCGCCGTGCACGCGGATCATGGGCGGCAAACCGGCCGAGAGGTGCAGGTCGGAGGCCTTGTTCTTGACGCTGAACGCGAGCAGTTGGGTGATGTCCACGAAAGTCCCTCTATCGTTTGGTACGCTTGACCAAACATTATGACCACGATTGCAAACAACCTCCAACAGGTTCTGGGCCGGATTGCGCAGGCGTGCCAGGCCGCCGGACGCAGCCCCGGCGCGGTGTCCCTGCTGGCCGTTTCCAAGACCTTCGGCCCGGACGCAGTGGTGCAGGCCGCCGCCGCGGGCCAGCAGGCTTTCGGGGAGAACTACATCCAGGAAGGGGTGGAGAAGATCGCCGCCGTGCGCGAAGCGCTGCCGGGTGCGTCGCTGCAGTGGCACTGCATCGGCCCCATCCAGAGCAACAAGACGCGCCTGGTGGCCGAGCACTTCGATTGGGTCCACACCGTGGACCGCCTGAAGATCGCCGAACGGCTGTCCGCCCAGCGGCCTGCGGACCTGCCGCCCCTGCAGGTGTGCATCCAGGTCAACATCGATGGCGGGCCCACCAAGTCGGGCGTGGCGCCGGCCGAGGCGCTGGCGCTGGCGCGCGCTGTGGCGAAACTGCCACGGCTGGCCGTGCGCGGGCTCATGGCCATCCCGGACCATACGCCTGAATTGGAAGCGCAACTGGCCGTCCACACCAGCGCCAGAAGGCTGTTTGACGAGATTGCCGCCCTGCGGGAGCCGGGGCTGGAGTCGTTCGACACGCTTTCGCTGGGGATGACGGCCGACCTGGAAGCCGCCATTCAGGCGGGCAGCACCATGGTGCGCGTGGGCACCGGCATCTTCGGCGGGCGGAGCTACCCCGCCGCCTGAGATCGCAAAAAGGCTCTGGCGGGCGTATCAGCCCGGCAGCTGAAACCGCCCCACGCAATCCAGCGCAGCATCCACATCTGCCGCGCTCACATCCAGATGCGTCACCCAGCGCAGCCGGGTCGCGCCGCCATACAGGCTGCTGGTCACCCGCACGCCGTTTTGCGCCAGCCAGGCGGTGAAGGCGGGGGCCACGTCCGCGCGCAGGTCGGTGAAGAGGATGTTGGTCTGCCAGGGCTGCACGGTGAGCTTGCCCTGCAGCACGGGGTGACTGCGGTTGGCTTCGGCCAGGCCCTGGGCCAGCCGGTCCAGGTGGGCATGGTCGTCGGCCAGCCGGCGCACATGGTGCTCCAGGGCGTACCGCCCGGCCGCCGCCAGCACCCCTGCCTGGCGCATGCCGCCGCCCAGGATCTTGCGGGTGCGCCGCGCCTGGCGGATGAAGTCGCGCGTGCCCAGCACCAGCGAGCCCACGGGCGCGCCCAGGCCCTTGCTCAGGCACAGCGACACCGAATCAAAATGCCCGCACAGCGTGCGCGCCTCGTCGTACACATCCGTGCCGTGGCGGGCCGCGTTGGCCGTGGCGGCATTGAACAGCCGCGCGCCGTCCAGGTGCAGCGCCAGGCCGCGCTGGCGCGCCAGCTGCGCCACCTCGGCCACATAGGCGGGTGGCAGCACCTGGCCTCCGGTGGTGTTCTCCAGCACGATGAGGCGGGTGCGGGCGAAGTGCGGGTCGTCGGGCTTGATGGCGGCGGCGATGTCGGCCAGGCGCAGCGTGCCGTCGGGCTGCGTTTCCACCGGCTGGGGCTGGATGGAGCCCAGTACGGCCATGCCGCCCGCCTCCCAGCGGTAGGTGTGCCAGCTCTGGCCCACGATGGCCTCGTCGCCGCGCTGGCAGTGGCCCCACAACGAAATCAGGTTGGTCTGCGTGCCCGAGGGGGCGAACAGCGCGGCCTCGAAGCCCAGCAACTGCGCCGCATGCTCCTGCAGCGCGTTCACCGAGGGGTCGTCGGCAAACACATCGTCGCCCAGCGGAGCATTGAACATGGCCTCGCGCATGGCGGGCGTGGGCTGGGTGACGGTGTCGCTGCGAAAGTCAGGCATGGGCGCGGTCCTTGTGGGGCGGGTCATTGAAGGCGAGACCGGCCATGGTAGCGGCGGCCCGTGGGAGCTGCCGCCGTGGGGATAACGGCGCTTAGAACCTGTTCTTAGGGATCCTCTTCAAGAATCGTCGCGCCGTGGCGTCAAGGCCGCGCCATCTTGCAGTCGGTGCCCTGCGCCAGTTCGTTGCCGGTGTAGGCCGCATCGGTGCGGAAGCCGTAGTTCGTGCCTTCCCAGCCGACCTTCACGGTCTTGCCGTCCACCGGCGCAATGGTGTTGACCACCTGGGGCAGCAGCAACTGGTGGTCCTCGCCGCGCATGCGCACGGGGCCCACCACCGATTCCAGCGTCAGGTCTTCCAGGGCGCGCGCCACCTTCACCGCGTCGGTGGACTGGGCCTTGTTGATGGCCGCGGCCAGGAAGCGCGGCGTCATCTCGATGCGCGGCGCGAGGAAGTCCTTGCCCGTCTTGGCCTTGTAGGCCTTGGCCAGCGCGTCCACCTTGGGGGTGTCGGCCTGGCCGGGGTGCCATTCGGCCACCCAGGTCAGTTGGCCCTGCTTGGCCTGCGACACCGCCAGCACCGTGCCGGGGATGGAGCCCGCGCTGTGGTTGAAGTAGCGCAGGTTGTAGCCCGCGTCGCCCGCGGCCTTGAGCAAGAGCGTCATGTCCTGCCCCCAGTTGCCGGTGATGACCGAATCGGCCTCGCTGCTCTTGACCTTGGCGAGGTAGGGCGCAAAGTCCTTCACGCGGCCAATGGGGTGCAGCGCCTCGCCCACAAACTGGATGTCCGGCCGCGCCAGACCCACCATCTCGCGCCCGTAGTGCGCCCACTGCTTGCCGTGCGCGTAGTCCTGGTTCAGCAGGTAAACCTTCCTGATGTCCGGCTGCTTCTTGATGTAGTTGGCGATGGCCTTCATCTTCATGGCCGTGTTGGCCTCGAACTGGAAGTGCCAGAAGTTGCAGGCCTTGCCCGTCAGCTCGGGGTCGATGGAGGAGTGGTTCAGCACGATCACCTCCTTGCCCGGGTTGCGCTGGTTGTGGCGCGCCGCCGCCTGCACCAGTGCCGTGACCACCGACGAGCCCGAGCCGCCGGTCACGATGGCCTTGGCCCCCTGGTCGATGGCGGCCTGCAGCGCGCTCTGGCTCTCCTGCGCCGACAGCTTGCTGTCGAACTGCAGCAGCTGCAGCTTGGTGCCCTTGAGCACGCCGCCCTTGGCGTTGATGTCCTCCACCGCGTACTGCGTGTGCGTGAGCATCAGCTCGCCCACGTTGGCGAACGGGCCCGACAGCGGGTCGATGTACGCGATCTTGAAGGTCTCCTGGGCCGATGCGGCGCCGGCGCAGAGCAAGGCTGCGGCGGCCAGGGGCGTGAACAACAAGGCTTTCATGAAGATGTCTCCGGTGGTGGTGGTTTTTCGTCGGCGGATGCACGCGCCGGCCGCCGACGGGCCGTGCGCAGGCCCAGCACGCGCCAGGCCAATTGGGAAAGCTCGCGCACCACCTCCGCCGGCGACAGGCGCCCGTCCGGCCGGTACCAGTGGTACAGAAAGCCCGGCAGGCTGCAGGCCGCCAGGGCAGTGAGCCGGGTTTCCTTGAAGTCCAGCATGCCGTCCGCGCGGGCCTCTTCCATCAGCGCGCACATGCGGTCGTAGAAGTGGTTGGCCAGCTTCTTCTGCATGGCCAGGTATTCGGGGCGGAAGACCTGCGGCTCGCGGTAGGGGAAGAACGCTGCCGGGTGGTGCTCGATGGTGGCGCGGATCAGCCGCTCGATGCCCTCCGCCACCTTCGCATGGGCGGGGCGGGTGTCGTCCTCCGGGAAGTCCATGGCCGTGAAGCAGGCCACGGCCGGGCGCCAGCACAGGGTCTCGTAGATCTCCTGCTTGTTGTGGAAGTAGTAGTACACGTAGGGCTTGGTCACGCCCAGCTGCTGGACGATCTGCTCCATGGTGGTCTGCGCATAGCCCTGCGCGTCGAACAGCGCCTCGGCCGCCTGCAGGATGCGCTCGCGCTTCTCGTCCGTGCTGGCCGTCCAGGCCTTCTGCCGGCCGCGCGCCTTCACGGGCGGGGGCTCCACGGCCAGCGTGGCGGGCGTTGGTGTCGCTTTGGTTATACCCATGGGTAGCATTGTTCTACCCGCCGGTATATATTGGCAAGACGCTGGCGGGTGCGAGCACTCAGCAAAAACCCTGGGTAGGTGCCAAGAACCAGCGATTCCAGACACCTCGGAGACAACGCCATGCCACAGACCGCACCGCAGCTGCCGCTGCACGAACACCTTCGCCGCCACGCCCGCACCATTCCCGGTCAAACGGCCTACCTTTGGTACGGCACGCCCATCACCTGGGCCGAGCTCGATGCCGCCAGCGACGCGTTCGCGGCGCGCCTGCAGGCACTGGGCGTGCAAAAGGGCGAGCCCGTGGCGCTGTTCATGAACAACTGCCCGCAGTACGTGATGGCGCACTACGGCATCCAGAAGATCGGCGCCATCGTCTGCCCCTGCGGGCCGCTGAACAAGGAACACGAGCTGGAGTACCAGCTCACCGACCTGCAGGCGCGCGTGATCGTGGCGGCCGACGTGCTGCTGCCCGTGGTGGACAAGGTGCGCGCCCAGACGGCACTGGAGCACGTGTTCGTGGTGCGCTATGCCGAGCTGCTGCCCGAGGGCGAACCCAGCATCGACGTGCCCGCCGAGCTGCAGGCCATGCGCACGGCCATGGCCCCGGTGCCCGCAGGCTGCGAAGACTTCCTGGCCGCCACGCGCACCGGCGCGCGGCCCGCGCCTGTGGCGCTGTCGATGGATGACATCTCGCTGATGACCTACACCTCGGGCACCACCGGCCTGCCCAAGGGCGCCATGCTGAGCTACGGCAACGCCAGCTTCAAGACCGCCGCATCGGCCGACTGCAATGGCATGACACCCCAGGAAGTGCTGCTGGCCGTGGCCCCGCTGTACCACATTGCCGGCATGGTGATGGGTGTGAACCTGCCCGTGTACACCGGCGCCACCGCCGTGCTGCTGTACCGCTTCGACCCGCTGGGCGTGGCCCAGGCGCTGGAGCGCCACCGCGTGACCTGGTGGTACAGCATCGCGCCCATGAACGGCGCCCTGATGCAGGTGCCCGGCGCGCGCGCCATGGACTGGAGCGCGCTGCGGCGCAACCCGGTCACCAGCTTCGGCATCACCTTCACCGAGGCGCTGGCCCAGCAGTGGCAGCAGTTCGCGCCGAACTGCATCGCGCACGAGGCGGCCTATGGCCTGTCGGAAACCCACACCGTGGACACCGCCATGCCCGCCGATGCCATCCGCTGGGGCACCCAGGGCAAGCCCGTGCCGGGCAACACGATTCGCATCGTGGACCCGGACACCGGCGCGCCGCTGCCTGCCGACCAAGTGGGCGAGATCACCATCCACGGCCCCGGCAACTTCAAGGGCTACTGGAACAAGCCCGAGGCCACCGCCAAGACGCTGCGGGACGGCTGGGTCTTCACCGGCGACATGGGCAAGATCGATGCGGACGGCTACCTCACCTTCATCGGCCGCTTCAAGGAAATGATCAAGGTCTCGGGCTACAGCGTGTTCCCTGAAGAAGTGGAGACCATCCTCATCAAGCACACCGCCGTGGCGCAGGCGGCCGTGATCGGCGTGCCCGATGCGGAAAAGGGCGAGGTGGTGCGCGCCTTCATCGTCAAGAAGCCCGGCCAGGACGTGGACGCCCTCGCCCTGGTGGCCTGGTGCCGCGAGAACATGGCGCCCTACAAGGCCCCGCGCGAGGTGCGCTTCATCGACGCGCTGCCCGCCACGGGCGCGGGCAAGGTGCTGCGCCGGCTCCTGAAAGACCAGGACTGAGCTGCCCGGCCAAAACCTTCAAGCCCCATTGGCCTCTGGTGCCTGAGGAACAAGCGCCAGCAGCTATCAAAACAAAAGCACCGCAATGACCCCGCCCCTCTTTTCCAAAGTCCTGATCGCCAACCGCGGCGAGGTGGCGCTGCGCACCGTGCGCGCACTGGCCGACCTGGGCATCGCCAGCCTGGCCGTCTACGCCGAGGACGACGCCCAGGCCCCCCACGTGCATGCTGCGGACAGCGCCGTCGCCCTGGGCGCCACCGGCCCGGCCGCCTACCTCGACGGCGTGCGGCTGCTCGCCATTGCCCGCGAGCACGGCTGCGATGCCCTGCACCCCGGCTACGGCTTCCTGAGCGAGCGCGCGGACTTTGCCGCCGCCTGCGCCGAAGCGGGCGTGCGCTTCATCGGCCCCACGCCCGCGCAGCTGGCCTTGTTTGGCGACAAGGCCCAGGCGCGTGCGCTGGCGCAGCGCTGCGGCGTGCCGCTGATGCCGGGCACGGAGCACGCCGTCACGCTGGCCGAGGCCCAGGCCTTCTGGCAACAGCACGCAACGGCCGGCATCGTCATCAAGGCCATTGGCGGCGGCGGCGGGCGCGGCATGCGCGCCGTGCAAGCCGGGGACGACCTGACCGCCGCCTACGCGCGCTGCCGCAGCGAGGCCCAGGCCGCCTTCGGCGTGGACGGCGTGTATGTGGAACGCCTCATGGCGCATGCGCGGCACATCGAGATCCAGGTGCTGGGCGACGGGCAGGACGTGCTGGCCCTGGGCGAGCGCGAATGCTCGCTGCAGCGGCGCTTCCAGAAGCTGGTGGAGATCGCCCCCAGCCCCAGCCTGCCCGAAAGCTTGCGCGCGCAGATCACCGCCGCCGCGCTGGCCATGGCGCGTGAGGTGCGCTACGAGGGCCTGGGCACCTTCGAGTTCCTGGTGGACCTGCACTCGACGGATCTCCCCTGGGTGTTCATCGAGGCCAACCCGCGCCTGCAGGTCGAGCACACCATCACCGAGGAAGTGATGGGCGTGGACCTGGTGCAGACGCAGATCGCCCTGGCTGCCGGCCGGCCGCTGCGCGCGCTGGGCCTGGACCCGGCGCAGGCACAGCGCCCCCGGGGCTACGCCGTGCAGTGGCGCATCAACGCCGAAACGCTGGACGCGCAAGGCCAGGCCACGCCCGGCAGCGGCACGCTGGCGCGCTTTGACATGCCCTCCGGCCCCGGCGTGCGCGTGGACAGCCATGGCGTGGCGGGCACCGCACCCTCGCCGCACTACGACACGCTGCTGGCCAAGCTCATCGTGCACAGCCCCAGCAGCGACTTTGCCGACGTGATGCGCCGCAGCCAGCGCGCGCTGGCCGAATGCCGCATCGAAGGCGTGGCCACCAACCTGGCGCTGCTGCAGGCCCTGGCCGCCCGCCCGGAGATGGCGCAGCAGCAGGTGCACACGCGCTGGCTCGAATCGGTGCTGCCGGCGCTGCTGGATGCTTCCAAAACAATAGCTGCCCGCGCTTATCCAGAAAGCGCTGGAGGCCAATTTCTTTCAGATCCCTCCGCGGCCCAACAGTCTGCAGTGCCCGAGGGCGCCGTCTGCGCCCCCATGCCCGCCCGCCTGGTGCAGCGCAGCGTGGCCGAAGGCGACGTGGTGGCCACCGGTGCCGAGCTGGCCGTGCTCGAATCCATGAAAATGGAGCATGTGCTGAGTGCCCCGCACGCCGGCCGCGTGCGCCAGTGGCTGGCCGAGCCCGGCAGTTACCTGCAGCCCGGCCAGCCCCTGCTGGTGCTGGAGCCCGTGGACGCCGCAGGCGACGCTGCCGCGCAGGCCGAAGCGGCGGCGCACGGTGCGGACCACATCCGCGCCGACCTGCAGCGCGTCATCGACCGCCACGCCTTCACGCTGGACGCCGCCCGCCCCGAGGCCATGGCCAAGCGCCACGCCCAGGGCGGCCGCAGCGCCCGCGAGAACATTGCCGACCTGTGCGACGAAGGCAGCTTCCTCGAATACGGCGCGCTCGCCATTGCCGCGCAAACGCGCCGCCGCACCCGTGAAGACCTCATCGCCAACACGCCCGCCGACGGCATGGTCACCGGCATCGGCGGCGTCAACGGCGCGCAGTTCGGCCCCGAGAAGGCGCGCACCGTGGTCATGGCCTACGACGCCACGGTGCTGGCCGGCACGCAGGGCGCGCGCAACCACGCCAAGACCGACCGCATGCTCGGCATTGCGCTGGCGCAGCAGCTGCCCGTGGTGCTGTTTGCCGAAGGCGGCGGCGGCCGCCCCGGCGACACCGACGTGCCCGTGGTGGCCGGCCTGCATGTGGAGACGTTTGCCAGCTACGCCGCGCTCTCCGGCCAGGTGCCGGTGGTGGGCGTGGTGCACGGCCGCTGCTTTGCGGGTAACGCCGCGCTGCTGGGCTGCAGCGACGTGATCATTGCCACTCGCGCCAGCAACATCGGCATGGGCGGCCCCGCCATGATCGAGGGCGGCGGCCTGGGCGTGTTCCGGCCCGAGCAGATCGGCCCCAGCACCGTGCAGCATGCCAGCGGCGTGATCGACGTGCTGGTGGACACCGAGGCCGACGCCGTGCGCGCCGCGCGCCAGTACCTGGGCTACTTCCAGGGCCGCACCACGGACTGGTCCGCCGCCGACCCGCGCGGCCTGCGCAGCGTGGTGCCCGAAAACCGCCTGCGCGTGTACGACACCCGCCGCGCCCTGGAAGGCATTGCCGACACCGGCAGCCTGCTGATGCTGCGTACCGGCTTTGGCGTCGGCATCCACACGGCGCTGGCCCGCATCGAAGGCCGCCCCGTGGGGCTGATGGCCAACAACCCGCTGCACCTGGGCGGCGCCATCGACGCGCCCGCCGCCGACAAGGCCGCGCGCTTCATGCAGCTGTGCAACGCGCACGGCCTGCCCCTGGTGAGCCTGGTGGACACGCCCGGCTTCATGGTCGGGCCCGACGTGGAGACCACGGCCCAGGTGCGGCACGTGAGCCGCCTGTTCGTCGCGGCCGCGCACCTGCGCGTGCCCTTCTTCAGCGTGGTGCTGCGCAAGGGCTACGGCCTGGGCGCCATGGGCATGGCGGCCGGGGGCTTTCACGCCCCGGTGTTCACCATTGCCTGGCCCACGGGCGAGTTCGGCGCCATGGGGCTCGAAGGCGCGGTGCGCCTGGGCTTCCGCAAGGAGCTGGAGGCGCTGCCCGAAGGGCCCGAGCGCGACGCGCTGTTCCGGAAGCTGGTGGCCAAGTCATATGCCAATGGCGAGGCCATGCACATGGCGGCCACGCTGGAGATCGACGCGGTGATCGACCCGGCCGACACCCGCAGCTGGTTGGCGCGTGGGCTGGCCTCGTCGCGCATCGCGCCTTTGACCGCACACCCGGTGGACACCTGGTAGGGCGTGCTAAGCTGGCCGGCCCTACCAATGCGTGGGGTCGGGCCGGCATCACCACGCGCCGGCGCGTGCCCCGCGGACTGCCTGTTGTTCACGGAGACCCCATGCCCGGACTGCTGCCCGATATCGATCCCGACGGCCTGCTCGAATTCTCGGTGGTCTACACCGACCGCGCGCTCAACCACATGTCCAAGCGCTTCACCGGCGTGATGCAGGACATCCTCGCCACGCTCAAAGAGGTCTACCACGCCCACACCGCCGTGCTGGTGCCCGGCAGCGGCACCTTCGGCATGGAGGCCGTGGCACGCCAGTTTGCCAACCAGGAAAAAGTGCTCATCGTGCGCAACGGCTGGTTCAGCTACCGCTGGAGCCAGATCTTTGACGCCGACACCGGCCTCGGCGGCGGCGCCGTGGTGTGCAAGGCCCGCAAGCAGGGCGACGGCGCGCAAGCCCCCTGGGCGCCGTGCCCTGCCGAGGAAGTGGCCGCCACCATCCGCGCCGAAAAGCCCAAGGTGGTGTTTGCGCCGCACGTCGAGACGGCCAGCGGCATCATCCTCTCTGACGACTACATCCGCACCGTGAGCGCCGCCGCGCACGAGGTGGGCGCGCTCTTCGTGCTGGATTGCATTGCCTCCGGCGCGATGTGGGTGGACATGCAGGCCACGGGCGTCGACATCCTGATCTCGGCCCCGCAAAAGGGCTGGAGCAGCTCGCCCTGCTGCGCCATGGTGATGCTGAGCGAACGTGCCCGCCAGGCGATTGACGGCACGCAAAGCTCCAGCTTCTCGTGCGACCTCAAGAAGTGGATGCAGATCGCGGAAGGCTACGAAAAGGGCCAGCACGCCTACCACACCACCATGCCCACCGACGCGCTGGTGCGCCTGCGCGACGTGATGCTGGAGACCCGCGCCTACGGCTTTGCCAAAGTGCGCGCCGAGCAGATGGAGCTGGGCGCCAAGGTGCGCGCGCTGCTTGAATCGCGCGGCTTCCCCAGCGTGGCCGCCGAGGGCTGGAAGGCCCCGGGCGTGGTGGTGAGCTACACCACCGACCCCGGCATCCAGAACGGCAAGAAGTTCCTGGACGTGGGCCTGCAGACGGCCGCCGGCGTGCCCCTGCAGTGCGATGAAGGAGCGGATTTCAAGACCTTCCGCATCGGCCTGTTCGGCCTGGAGAAGTGGCACAACGTGGACCGCACGGTGGGCCACTTGGTCAAGGCGCTGGATCAGATTGCCGCAGCAGCCTGAGCGGTTGCGGTCGAGGTTGGCAGGCTTGCCCGCATGAAGCCAGACACCGATGCCGCAGCCCTCGCCCTGCGCCGGGCCAAGCGGCAGGCCCTGGGCCTGCTGCTGCTGGTGACAGCGGTGTTTGTGGCCACCAGCGTGGTGGAGCGTGGCCTGGGGCTCAACGCCATAAAGGCCATGGCCGAGGCCGCCATGGTGGGCGCGCTGGCGGATTGGTTTGCCGTGGTGGCGCTGTTCCGCCGCCCGCTGGGCCTGCCCATTCCGCACACCGCGGTCATCGCGCGCAACCAGGCCCGCATCGGCCGCAACCTGGCCACCTTTGTGCGCGACAAGTTCCTGGACGTGCCCTCGCTCGTGTCGCTCATCCGCAGGCACGACCCCGCCGAGCGGCTCGCGCAATGGCTCACCGCCCCCGGCAACGCTGCGCTGCTGGGCCACCAGGCCAAGCGCCTGGCGTCCGCCGCGCTGGAGATGGCGCAGGACGCGCAGGTGGAGCGCTTCATGCAAAAAGCCGCGCGCACCTTGATCGGGCAGGTGGACCTGTCCCGCGCGCTGGCGGCGGTGCTGGACACCCTGACCCACAACGGCCGCCACCAGGCCCTGCTGGACGACGTGCTGGCCCAGCTGATCGAGCTGCTGCAGACCACCGAGACCCGCGCCTGGGTCGCGCAGTCCATCGTGGCCTGGCTCAAGAAGGACCACCCGCGCACTGAAAAGCTGCTACCCAGCGACTGGCTGGGCGACAAGGGTTCGGCCCTGCTGGCCCGCGCGCTGGAAAGCCTGATGGCCGACGTGGCCGCCAACCCGCAGCACGCGCTGCGCGCGCAGTTCGATGCGGCGCTGCAGCGCTTTATCGAGCGCCTGCGCAGCGACCCGGAATGGGCGCGCAAGGGCGAGGAGATCCGCACCTGGCTGCAGACCGACGCCACCGTGGGCGGCTATGTGCAGACCTTGTGGCTGGACCTGCGTGGTGCTTTGCAGCGTGACCTGGCCGATGCCGACTCCGTGCTGGCGCGGCAGGTGGGCAAGCTGGGGGCGTGGCTGGGCGAGTCGCTGGCGGGGGACGCGGCGCTGCGGCAGTCGTTCAACGACCGGCTGGAGCGGTGGGCCGAAGGGCTGGCGCCGGATGTGTCGGCGTTCATTGCGCAGCACATCGAGGACACGGTGCGGCGGTGGGATGCGGAGGAGATGACCCAGCTGATCGAGCTGAATATCGGCAAGGATTTGCAGTACATCCGGATCAATGGGACGGTGGTGGGGGGGCTCATCGGGCTGGTGCTGTTTGCTGTGTCGAACGCGGGGGGGATTTGGCGGGCGGTGGCGGGGGGCTGACCACTCGTTCGGGCTGAGCTTGTCGAAGCTGGTGCGCTCCACCCCAACCGTTCGGGCTGAGCCTGTCGAAGCCAAGGCGTGCTGGTTTGAAAGGCATGCTGGTGTTGAGGTCGGAGGCCGGGTCTCGGCCCGGCGGCCGAGGTACTTGTTCTTTGCTTCGTCAAAGAAAAGTACCCAAAAGAAAGGCGACCCCCAGTCTGCGACCCCTGCGCTGCGCTCCGGGGCAAACCTGCGGCGGGGCGGTTGCGGGGTGCGCCGTGGAACTCGCTTTGCTGCTGCGCAGCGCCGCTCGGACAACCACGGCGAGTCAGTTCACGAGGCATGCGCGCTCCGACGCGCATGCTCACCCCGCAACCGCCCCGCCGCAGGCGCAGCCAGCAGCGATGGCCCGGATGGGCTCCCCGGGTTCCCTTCAGGATGCGCCGAGGAGCGCAGGGCAGGGGGCGCGTGCGTGTGCCGCAGGACACACGCACTTCGTGCTCCGACTCACCGCAGTTGTCCGAACGGAGCTGCGAAGCAGCGCAGTGAGTTCTGCGGTGGCGCCCCCTGACCGAGCACCGCAGGTTGCCCGCAGCGAAGCGGAGGGACGCAGCCTGTAGGGTCGCCCTTTCTTTGGTTCCTTTCTTTTGGCGACGCGAAAGAAAGGAACTCGCCCGCCGGGGCGACATCCCGGCTCCCGCCCTGAGCCGAGGCATACAGCCAATCAGCGAGCCTGCGAGCGCGCCCCAGCTTCGACAAGCTCAGCCCGAACGGGTGGAATGGCGCCCCGGCTTCGACAAGCTCAGCCTGAACGGGTGGAACAGTCCTGTACTACGAAATCAATAGCTGCCAGCGCTTATCCGAAAAGGGCTACATCCCCAAACCATCAAAACCGCGGCAACTCCGGATGGCTGATCTTTCCCCCCCGCACCAGCATCTTCCCGTACTCCGCACAACGGTTCAGCGTCGGCACCGCCTTGCCCGGATTGAGCAACCCCGCAGGGTCGAACGCGCTTTTGAGCCCGTGCATCTGCGCAATCTCCTCGGCCGTGAACTGCACGCACATGCTGGAGAGCTTCTCCACGCCCACGCCATGCTCGCCCGTCACCGTGCCGCCCATGGCCACGCTGGTCTCCAGGATGTCCGCGCCAAACAATTCGCAGCGGTGCAGCTGGTCCGCATCGTTCGCATCGAACAGGATCAGCGGGTGCAAATTGCCGTCGCCCGCGTGGAACACGTTCGCGCAGCGCAGGCCGTACTTCTTTTCCATTTCCTGGATGGCCAGCAGGATGTCCGCCAATCGCTTGCGCGGGATGGTGGAGTCCATGCACATGTAGTCGGGGCTGATGCGGCCGCTGGCGGGGAAGGCGTTTTTGCGGCCGCTCCAGAAGCGCAGGCGCTCGGCCTCGTCTTGGCTGACCGAGATGGCGGTGGCGCCTGCCGCGCGCAGCACCTCGCTCATGCGGGCGATTTCTTCCTCCACTTCATCGGGCGTGCCGTCGCTCTCGCACAGCAGGATGGCCTCGGCCGTGAGGTCGTAGCCGGCCTTCACAAAATCTTCCACGGCCGCCGTCATGGGCTTGTCCATCATTTCCAGACCTGCGGGGATGATGCCGGCCGCAATCACCGCCGCCACGGCGTCGCCGGCTTTGCGCACGTCGTCAAAGCTGGCCATGATGCAGCGCGCCAGCTGCGGCTTGGGAATCAGGCGCACGGTCACTTCGGTGGCCACGGCCAGCATGCCCTCGCTGCCGATCACGGCGGCCAGCAGGTCGTAGCCGGGGGTGTCCAGGGCCTCGCTGCCGAACTCTACGGGTTCGCCTTCCACCGTGAAGCCCTTCACCTTGAGCACGTTGTGCACCGTGAGGCCGTACTTCAAACAATGCACGCCGCCGGAGTTCTCGGCCACGTTGCCGCCGATGGTGCAGGCGATCTGGCTGCTGGGGTCGGGCGCGTAGTACAGGTTGTAGGGCGCTGCCGCCTCGCTGATGGCCAGATTGCGCACGCCGCATTGCACGCGGGCGGTGCGGCTCACCGGGTCCAGGTCCAGGATGCGGTTGAACTTGGCCAGCGACAGCGTCACGCCCATCGCGTGCGGCATGGCGCCGCCCGAAAGGCCCGTGCCCGCGCCGCGTGCGACCACGGGCACCTGCAGCTGGTGGCAGGTGCGCAGAACGGCCTGCACCTGGTCGTAGGTTTCGGGCAGGCAGACCACCAGCGGGCGCTGGCGGTAGGCGGTGAGGCCGTCGCATTCGTACGGCGTGGTGTCTTCGGCATTCCAGAGCAGCGCGTGCGCAGGCACCACACGGCCCAGGGCCTGCACGACGTCGGCCTGGCGGGCGGCGCGCTCGGCAGAGGTCGGGCGCGTGGCGGGAGAAGTGGCGGTGTTCATGGCCGCCACTGTAGGGGATGGCGGCGGGCGGGGCGTGAGGTTTTCTGCAGATGTTTGTGAAAAATACCTGTGTGCTCATGAATTGATAGCTGCTTGCGCCTGATGGTTAAGCGCTGGAGGCTGATTTGGCTTGAAATTCTCGGTGACTTTGCGCCCTGGCTTCGACCGGCTCAGCCCGAACGGGCGGAGGCGTTGCAGATCAGATGCGCCGTTACACCATAGTTTTGCGCAACCATTCGGCAAACGCCGCGCACTCCCACCGGTCCATGGTGCCGGTGCGCCAGCACAGGTAATGGGCGTGGGGGCTGGGTGCGTCCTGCGACGACAGCCGCACCAGGGTGCCGTTCTCCAGCCAGGGCGCGCCGAGCTTGAGGCGCACCAGGGCCACGCCCATGCCGGCGGCAGCGGCGTCGCACATCAGGCCGATGTCGTTGAACTGCGAGCCTTCGCTGGGCTCGGCCCAGTCCAGGCCGGCGGCGGCAAACCAGGTGCGCCAGGGCTCCAGCGGGCTGCGCAGCAGGGGCACGCCTTCGAGGTCCTCCGGGCGGTCAAACGGGCCGTGCTCGCGCACGAAGGCGGGCGAGGCCAGGGGCGTGACCACGTCGCGGGCCAGTTCCACATGCTCCACGTCGGCATAGTGGCCGGGGCCGAAGCGCACCATCAGGTCGGCGTCCTCGGCCACCACGTCCAGCAGCGGGATGGACACCTGCAGCGCCAGATCGATCTCGGGGTACGCCTCGGTGAACTGCCGCAGGCGCGGGATGAGGATGGTGCGTGCGAACGTGGGCGTCACGGCCAGCTTGAGGCGCCGGCGCCCCGGCGCGGCGGCCTGGCCGGGAAAGCGCTGCAGCGCGCCCAGGCCTTCGCGCACATGGGCCAGGTAGGCGCTGCCCTCGGTGGTCAGCGAAAAATCCGCCCGGCCGAACAACTGCACGCCCAGGATCTGCTCGAGCTGCTTGACGCGGTGGCTCACGGCGCTGGGCGTCACGCACAGCTCGTCGGCCGTCTGCGTCACGCTGCGCAGCCGGGCCAGCGCCTCGAACGTGAGCAGGCACTGGATGGGCGGGATGCGCCGGGCCGCGCTGCTGAGGAAGGACGATGCGAGTGCCGTGGACACTCAGTAAACCTCTGCGCTGTGCAATATGCGCAGCGCATGAAACTGCCGCGGCCTAAGCCGGGGCCGCCGTGCAAGGGCCGCCCCGCTGCACTGGCGGCGTTCCCCTGCCCGCAGCGCGCAGCGATGCGAGAGCGGGGGGACGGCGCGCAGCGCCTCAGGGCGGTGTTCCATATTTAGCGGAAGACCACTGTCTTGTGGCCGTTGATCAGCACCCGGTGCTCGCTGTGCCATTTCACGGCGCGGGCCAGCACCAGGCTTTCGGTGTCGCGGCCGCGGGCGGTCAGGTCTTCCACGGTGTCGGTGTGGTCGGCGCGGGCCACGTCCTGCTCGATGATGGGGCCTTCGTCCAGGTCGGCCGTCACGTAGTGGGCGGTGGCGCCGATCAGCTTCACGCCGCGGTCATGGGCCTGGTAGTACGGCTTGGCCCCCTTGAAGCTGGGCAGGAAGCTGTGGTGGATGTTGATCGCCCGGCCGGCCAGTTTTTGACATAGGTCAAGCGATAGGATCTGCATGTACCGGGCCAGGACCACCAGGTCGGCCCCTTCGGCCTCGATAATCTCGAACTGTTTTGCTTCGGCCTGCGCCTTGGTGGCTGCGGTGACCGGAATGTGATGGAAGGGCACGTTGTAGCTGGCCGCCAGCTGGTAGAAGTCGCGGTGGTTGCTGACGATGGCGCGGATGTCGATGGGCAGCAGCCCGCTTTTCCACCGGAAAAGTAGGTCATTGAGGCAGTGGCCTTCCTTGCTTACCATGAGAACCGTTTTCATCGGCGTGGCCGTGGCGTGCAGGCGCCAGTGCATCTGGAAGGGTTCGGCAAAGCTGGCGAGGCGGGTTTTGAGCGTGGCGTGGTCGTGCTGGTCGCAGGCAAACTGCACACGCATGAAAAACAGGCCGGTATCGTGGTCGTTGTACTGTGCGGCTTCTTCGATGTTGCCGCCGTGCTCCATCAGGAAGCCCGAGACAGCGTGCACCAGCCCCAGGCGGTCGGGGCAGGACAGGGTGAGGATGTAGGCGTTGTTCATAGCTGTGCAATTGTCGCAGCATGGCCGGGCGCCGTTGGAACAAGGATTTTGATGACCAATCCGGGCGACGACGCCGCGCGTATCGCCCCCTGGCGGGGCATGCTGCTGTACCTGGTGCTGGGGGCGGCCTGGGTGTACCTGGGCGACGAGTTGCTGGTGCGGTGGGTGACCGATCCGGTGGTGCTCACGCACCTGCAGACCTGGAAGGGCTGGGCGTACGTGCTGCTGACCAGCGGTGTGGCCTGGTGGCTGCTGCGCGACATGCGCCGCGCCGAGAAGGTGCGCATGACCATGGCCAAGGAGTTGGCCCAGATCGTGCGCCACGCGCCCGCGGGGTTCGCCCGGCTGGCGGCGGACGGGCGTTTCCTGTGGGCCAACGACCGGCTGTGCGAGCTGCTGGGCGCGACCCCGGCCCGGTTGTGTGCGCTGAACTTCCGCGACGTGATGCAGGCGGCGAACCCCCAGGAGGCGCAGGCGCAGCTGGCGCGCCTGCTGTCCGGCGACATTGACCACTACGTGAGCGAACGCGAGTGCCAGCGGATCAGCGACGGCCGCATGGTGCCGGTGCTGTGCACCGTGACGCTGGTGCCGGAGACGGAAGACGAGCCGGCCCACCTGGTGTGCGTGGTGCAGGACCTGGACGAGATCAAGGCCGCCCGCGCGGCGCTCAAGAAGAGCGAGACGCATCAGCGCCTGGCGGCCACGGTGGTGGACAACACCATCGAAGGCGTGGTGGTGACCGATGCGCAAGGCCGCATCCTCTCGGCCAACGCAGCGGTCACGCGGCTGCTGGGGTATGCCGAGGAGGAACTGCTGGGCCAGACGCCGCGCATCTTCAAGTCGGGGCGGCACGACAAGGCGTTCTACGATGCCATGTGGGCCACCCTGCGCCAGACGGGGCACTGGCAGGGGGAGATCTGGAACCGCCGCAAGAACGGCGAGATCTTTCCGGAGCACATGTCGCTGTCGGCGGTGCGCGACCCGGCCGGGCAGACCACGCACTACGTGTGCATGTTCACCGATATCTCCGAGGAGAAGCTGCAGCAGCAGCGGCTGGAGTTCCTGGCGCACAACGATGCGCTCACGGGGCTGTCCAACCGCTCCTGGTTCGGCTTCCAGCTGGAGCAGGCGGTGGTGGAGGCGCGCGCCAGCGGCGAGCACATTGCGGTGCTGCTGCTCAACCTCGACCGTTTCAAGGACGTCAACGACAGCTATGGCCACGCCACCGGCGACGAGGTGCTCAAGCACATCGCGCGGCAGGTGCAGTCCGCGCTGCGTCCGGGCGACGTGATGGGGCGGCTGGCGGGCGACGAGCTGGCCGTGGTGGCGCGCCACCTGCGCCATGCCGACGGGGCGGCCGCCGTGGCGCGGCACCTGATCCGGGCGGTGGCCGAGCCGTGGCGCTCGCCCGACGGCTTCGAGGTGGTGGCCGGCGTGAGTGTGGGCATCTGTATGTTCCCGGAACATGCCGACACCAGCGAGCTGCTGCTGCAGGGCGCGCACGCGGCGGTGTACGGCGCCAAGGCGCGCGGGCGCGGCGCATGGTGCTTCTTCCACGAGGCCATGACGCAGGCCGCGCGCGAGCGGCTGGCGCTGGAGTCGCGCCTGCGGCTGGCGCTGGCCCAGGGGCACCTGCAGATGTACTACCAGCCGCAGGTCGAGATCGCCACCGGTCGCATCGTGGGGGCCGAGGCGCTGGTGCGCTGGAACGACCCGGACGAGGGCCTGATCTCCCCCACGCGGTTCATCCCGGTGGCCGAGACCTCGGGCGTCATCGGCCCGCTGGGCGAATGGGTGCTGCGCGAGGTGTGCCGGCAGGGCCAGGCCTGGCGCCAGGCCGGCCTGCCGGACCTGACGCTGGCCGTCAACGTGTCGCCGCGCCAGTTCCACCTGACGGACCTGGCGGGCTGCGCCTCGGGCGCGCTGGAGCAGTCGGGCTTCCCGCCCGAGCTGCTGGAGCTGGAGATCACCGAAACCGCCCTGGCCGAGCGCACCGAGGAGGCCCGCCAGGTGCTGATGCGCCTGCGGGGCCTGGGGCTGCGCATTGCCGTGGACGACTTCGGCACCGGCTATTCCTCGCTGGCCCAGCTCAAGCGCTTTCCCATCGACGTGCTCAAGATCGACCAGGGCTTCATCCGCGACATTCCGCAAAGCGAAGACGACATGGCCATCAGCGCGGCCATCATCGCCATGGGCCACAGCATGGGCCTGTCGGTGCTGGCCGAGGGGGTGGAAACGTCCGGCCAGCTGGCGTTCCTGCAGGAGCGCGGGTGCGATTCGTACCAGGGCTACCTGTGCAGCCGCCCCGTCCCGGCCGAGGCCTTTGCCGCGCTGCTGAAAGAGCGCAACGCCCCGGCCGCAGCGCCTTCACCCGCCTGAGCGGGCGGCACGCCCCGGCCGCTACCGGGGCTGCCGCAGGGCCTCGCAGGGGTCCCCGGGCGGCAGCGGCGGCGTCTCCACCACGGAATTTGCTTCTGTTTTGATAGCTGCTTGCGCAGGTCCCGCCCGCGCCAGAAGTACTTTTGACTGCAAACTCTCCGGCCAGTGCGTGGGCACGCCCAGGCTGCGCAGCACATGCCCCGCGCCGGCAATCAGCAGCACCGTCTGCCCGGGCCGCAGCGCCTCTTGCGCCGTGCGCGCCATGCGGGCGTCGCGTGCGATCTGCACCCGGGCCATGGGGGCGATCTGCGCCTCGGGCAGCAGCCCGCAATGGCCGTCGCGCAGCGCCTGGTACTGGCGCTGAAGGGCAGGGCCCGGCAGGTGCTGGTCCCAGGCCTCCTCCGCCAGGGTGGCGCGCAGCGCGGAGCGGGGCAGGTTGCCCCCCAGCACCGGCACCCCGGCCGCTACCGCGGCCATGACAACGGGGCCGTAGGCCTTCCAGGGCCAGGCTGCATCGTTCCACTGCAGGGCGGCCTGCGCCTGCGCTTCGGTGGCATCGCGCGGCAGGCCGCGCGTGCCGTGGCTGCTCTCGGCCATCTCCAGCACCACGGCCGCCAGCCGCCCGCGCGCGGCAAGCCACTGCACGGCCTCGCGCTGCAGGCGCTGGTGCTCCGGCGCATCGTGCTGCTCACCCAGCAGCAGCACATCGGCGGGCAGCAGGGCCTGCAGCCGGTCGGGCCAGGGTGCGGCGGGCGGCGCGGCCGTGGGGGGCGTGGCGCAGCCCGCGGCCAGCACCGCCGTGCCGGCGACGGCCGCGCTGGCCAGCCGCCGCCGCGCCGCCGCCCACGGGAGCGCCAGGGGAAAGGGGCGGGAACTCGTCATCCTCATGGCGCCATGCTACCCTGGCGAAAATTGACACACGTCAAGAGTTCTGCCCCCCGCCCTCCCTACACTGCGCCGATGCGCACCAAGCCCACCCTGACCGCCAAACTTCTCGCCGTGGGCGCGGGGTTCCTGATGGTGGCGCTCGCCTCCATCGGCCTGACCCTGTGGGTGACCTGGAAGCTCGAGGGCGGCGCAGCCGCGGTCAACGAGGCCGGCCGGCTGCGGATGAACATGCTGCGCATGGTGCTGGTGCTGCAAACCGAAACCCCCGAAGCCGTGCTGGAGCGTGCGCGCCAGTTCGATGCCAGCCTGGAGCTGCTGCGCACGGGCGATCCGTCCCGGCCGCTGTTCGTGCCGTGGAGCGCCGAGACGCGCACGCGCTTTGACGCCGTCCGCAACCAGTGGGCTGGCGCCCGGGCCGGGTTCACCAGCGGCCGTGCGCAAGACCGGGCGGGCGCCCTGGCGCAGGCCGACGACTTCGTGCGCCAGGTGGACGGCTTTGTCGAAGCCATCGAGATCCAGATTGCCGGCTGGACGGCCGCATTGCACCTGTTCCAGCTGTTCATGATGGCGCTGGCCATCGTTGCGGCCGTGACGTTCATGGCGGTGAGCTACCTGCTGGTCATCAACCCCGTGGCGCGCCTGCAGGCCGCCCAGGCCCGCCTGCGCCAGGGCGAGCTGGGCACCCGGCTGACCGTGGACACCGATGACGAGTTCGGCCAGCTCTCCGCAGGCTTCAACCTGATGGCGCACGCCCTGCAGGCCTCCCACGACGAGCTGGAGGAAAAGGTGCGCAAGAAGACGGCCAGCATCGCCGTGCAGAACCAGCGCCTGGGCGCCCTCTACGAAGTGAGCGCGCTGGCCTCCACGGCCGACAGCCTGGAAGCGCTGGCCCAGGGCTTCGTGCAGCAGATCCGCCGCGTTGCAGGGGCGGATGCCGCCGCGGTGCGCTGGTCCAACGAGGCCAACGAGCGCTATGTGCTGCTGGCCGGCGACGGCCTGCCGCGCAGCATGGCCGACGGCGAGCACTGCCTGCCCACCGGGGCATGCCTGTGCGGCCAGCCCCAGATGCAGGCGCGCATGCGCGTCATTCCGATCGCGGCGTCCACGGGCGTGTCGCTGCCGCACTGCCATAACGCGGGCTTCGAGACCATGGTCACCATCCCGGTGGAGATGCAGCAAAAGCTGCTGGGCGAAGTGGACCTGTTCTTCCGCACGCACGTGGAGCTGACCGACGAGCTGCGCGATTTGCTGGAGGCCATGACGCGCCACCTGGCCAGCGCCATGGAAGGCCTGCGCGCCACGGCGCTGGAGCGCGAGGCCGCGGTGGCCGAGGAGCGCAGCCTGCTGGCGCGCGAGCTGCACGACTCCATCGCCCAGTCGCTGGCCTTCCTCAAGATCCAGACGCAGCTGCTGCGCGATGCGGTGGCGCGTGGCGACGAGGCCAAGCGCGACCGCAGCATGGCCGAACTCGACGTGGGCGTGCGCGAGTGCTATGCCGACGTGCGCGAGCTGCTGGTGCACTTTCGCACCCGCACGAGCGAAGAGGACATCGAATCGGCGCTGCGCGCCACGCTCTCCAAGTTCGAGCACCAGACGGGCATGGCCACCACCCTGGGCATGTCGGGCCACGGCCTGCCGCTGGCGCCCGACGTGCAGATCCAGGTGCTGCACATGGTGCAGGAAGCGCTGTCCAACGTGCGCAAGCACGCCGGCGCCACCCGGGTCGAGGTGCTGGTCCACCGGCATCCGCGCTGGAAGTTCGAGGTGCTGGACAACGGCCGCGGCTTCAACGTGGCCGCGGTGCCGCCGGACTCGACCCATGTGGGCCTGGGCATCATGCGCGAGCGCGCGCAGCGCATTGGCGCGGTGGTCCAGGTGGACTCCGCCCCGGGCCGGGGCACGCGCGTCAGCATCGAGCTGCCCTCCGGCGTGACGGCGCCGCTGCCGGCGGCGGCGCGGCCGCAGGAGCCTGCGGGCGCATCCGGCACGCCAAGCGCCTCCGGCACGTCTGGAAATTCTGGCACGACCGCTGCCGCCAGTACGGCCCGGGAGGCCGTCGCACCATGACGGTCACGACCTCGGCCGCGCAGCCCCCCGTCACCCTGCTGGTGGTGGACGACCACACCCTGTTCCGCCGGGGCCTGATTGCCCTGCTCTCGCTGGACGGCGGGCTGCAGGTGGTGGGCGAGGCCGGCGACGCGGCCCAGGCCCTGCGCCTGGCCCCGCAGCTGCGGCCCCAGGTCATCCTGCTGGACAACCACTTGCCCGGCGTGATGGGCGTGGACGCCATCCGCGGGCTGCGCGAGGTCTCGCCCACCTCGCGCGTGCTCATGCTCACCGTCAGCGAAGACGCGCAGGACCTGGCCACCGCCCTGCGCAACGGCGCGCAGGGCTATCTGCTCAAGACCATCGACGGCGAACTGCTGGCCGAAGCCATCCGCCGCGCAGCGCGCGGCGAGCCCGTCGTCAGCCCAGAGCTGATGGGCAAGCTGGTGGCGGCCTTCCAGTCCCAGGGCGCGCCGGCGCCCGCCATGGCGGCGCCGGCTGCGGACGTGCCCGAGCCGGCCGCCGCCACGGCGGAGGGCAGCTTCTCCCCCCTGTCGCCCCGGGAGGAGGAAGTGCTGCGCGAGATCGCGCGCGGCCTGAGCAACAAGGAAATCGCACGCACGCTGGACATCGCGGAAACCACCGTGAAGATCCACGTCCAGCACATCCTGCGCAAGCTGGGCCTCAGCTCGCGGGTGCAGGCGGCCGTGTATGCGTCCGACCGCCAACGGGCGGAGTAGCGTGAACGGGCGCTGGCCCAAGCCCCTCGGCTCAGCGCCGTGGGTGCTTGCCAAGTTTGCTATTGTATTTGTAGCTTCCTGCGCTTTGCGGTAGGGGGCGGATTCAAGTCCAAGTGCAACACTTATTCGCTCAGTGCATCGAACCAGGCTGTTGAGTCAACCGCTGTAAGTGCTGCGCATAAATCTCAAGAGGGGTGCTGTACCCCAAGGTCATCCTGGGGCGCCCATTGAGCTCGTCAGCCACCGCATCAAGTTGCTGCTGGGTGTAGCCACTGAGGTCGGTGCCCTTGGGGAAGTACTGGCGCAGCAGCCCATTGGTGTTCTCGTTGCTGCCCCGCTGCCAGGGACTGTAGGGATCACAGAAGTACACCTTCATGCCCGTTTTCTCGGTGAGCCTGGCATGCTCGGCCATCTCGCTGCCACGGTCGTAGGTCAGGCTCTGGCGCATGGGGCTGGCTATTGCATTGAGCTTGTCGCTGAACGCCTGTAGCACGTGCGCAGCCGTGGCCGGGTTGGGGTGTGGCAGCTTGACCAGCAGCACCAGGCGCGTGGTGCGCTCGACCAAGGTGCCGATGGCGCTGGCATTGTTGGCGCCCTTGATGAGATCCCCCTCCCAGTGGCCTGGCAGCTGACGGTCCTCAACCTCTGGAGGGCGCACATGGATGCTCAGCAGATCCTTGATCTCCCCACGCCGGTCATTGCCCTTGGAGCGAGGCCAACGCTTGGCATGGGCCAGGCGCAGGCAAGACACCAGCTCTTTCTTTAGCTCGCCGCGCGGCTGGGCGTAAATGCAGGTGTAGATGCTCTCGTGTGACACTCGTTGGCGCCGGTCGTTGGGGTGGAGTTTTTTCAGGTGCCCTGCAATCTGCTGGGGCGACCAATGCAGGTGCAAATACTCGCACACCTGCTTGAACAAGGCCCCTGGCCGGCTCAGTTTGGATTGAGGGCGACTAAAAATGCGGCGCCTACAACAGCGCTGATGGGCGAACCGGCTTGCGTAGCCGTTGCCCCCCGAGTTGCGGCGAACCTCCCTGCTGATTGTGCTGGCGCTGCGTCCCAAGGCTCTGGCGATAGCCCGGATGCTTTGCTTTTGCTGCAGCCCCAGCGCTATAGCGTGGCGTTCTGATTCTGTGACCTGCTCGTAGGTTCTTTTGCTCATAGACGTCTCAATTCTGAAGGGTGTTGCACTTCAGAATTGAGGCCGCCAAGCGCTAGAGGCCATTTTCTCTGAATCTTGCACCAGCACGCGCAGGCTGCAGCCCTGGGCGGGCCGCGCCCTGGCCGCCTGTACGCCCCGGGGCTGCGCGCGGGCCTGCACGCCGCATAGTTCTTTCGGACGATGCGCGCCGCGCAAGGACTAGTCCTTCTGCCGCGCCCCGGCTGGTCTAGCGAAGGATGGGCAAAAGCAGCCCCGGGAGCGACCATTCCTCACACGCAAGAAAAGAGGAATAGCGCATGGCACATCCTGCCCAGCCCGAGGTCTCCAGCCCTCAGCGCACCCGCCAAGCCTGGTCCGTGCTGATCGTCAGCACGTTCGCTTTCACCGTCTGTTTCATGGTCTGGATGATGTTCGGCGTCATCGGCATCCCGATCAAGAAAATGCTCAACCTGAACTCCACGCAGTTCGGGTTGCTGATGTCCATGCCCGTGCTCACGGGCTCGCTGGTGCGGGTGCCGCTGGGCATCTGGACCGACAAGTTCGGCGGCCGCATCGTGATGGCCGCCGTCATGGCCACCACCATCCCCGCCATCTGGCTGATGAGCTACGCCACCGAGTACTGGCACTTCCTCACCATCGGCCTGTTCGTGGGCCTGGCGGGGGGCTCGTTCTCGGTGGGCACGCCGTACGTGGCGCGCTGGTTTCCGAAGGAGCGCCAGGGCACGGCCATGGGCGTGTACGGCGCCGGCAACTCGGGCGCAGCCGTGAACAAGTTCGTGGCGCCCGTCATCCTGGTGGCCTTCGGGTGGACCATGGTGCCGCAGGTGTATGCCGCCATCATGCTCGGCACGCTGGTGCTGTTCTGGCTGTTCAGCCACAGCGACCCGTCCCATCTGGTGCCCAGCAACGTCAAGTTCACCGACCAGCTCAAGGCGCTGAAGGACCCCAAGGTGCTCAAGTACTGCCAGTACTACAGCATCGTGTTTGGCGGCTACGTGGCGCTGTCGCTGTGGATGGTGCAGTACTACGTGGGCGAATACGGCCTGGACATCCGCGTGGCGGCGTTGCTCGCGGCCTGCTTCTCGCTGCCCGGCGGTGTGTTGCGTGCCATCGGCGGTGTGCTGTCTGACAAGTACGGCGCGCACAGCGTGACCTGGTGGGTGATGTGGGTGAGCTGGATCTGCCTGTTCCTGCTGTCCTACCCGCAGACCGATTTCACCATCGCCACCGTCAACGGCGCAAAGACCTTTCACATCGGCCTGAACGTGTATGCCTTCACTGGCCTGATGTTCCTGCTGGGCATCTGCTGGGCCTTCGGCAAGGCCAGCGTGTTCAAGTACATCAGCGATGACTACCCCAAGAACATCGGCACCATCAGCGGCATCGTCGGCCTGGCCGGCGGCATGGGCGGCTTCATCCTGCCCATCCTGTTCGGCGCGCTGATGGACCTGACCGGCATCCGCTCCAGCGCCTTCATGCTGATGTACGGCGTGGTGTGGGTGTCGCTCATCTGGATGTACTTCACGGAGGTGCGCCGCACCCGTGTCATGGGCGCGCAAGGCGCCGTTGCGGCCGCTGCCCGCTGATCTCTTCTTCAAAGGACCCTCACCATGTCTGCCATCACCACCAGCGGGCGCCCGGGGCGCCTGCTCACCCTCTGGACGCCGGAGGACAAGTCGTTCTGGGAGCGCGAAGGCGAAGCCGTCGCCAAGCTCAACCTCTGGATCTCCGTGCCCGCCCTGTTCCTGGCCTTTGCCATCTGGCAGGTCTGGAGCGTCGTGGCCGTGAGCCTGCCCGGCCTGGGCTTCAAGTACTCCACCAACCAGCTGTTCTGGCTGGCCGCCGCCCCCGCCCTCTCGGGCGCCACGCTGCGCATCTTCTACTCCTTCATGGTCCCCCTGGTGGGCGGGCGCCGCTGGACGGCGATCTCCACCGCCAGCTTGCTGATCCCGGCCATCGGCATCGGCTTTGCCGTGCAGGACAACACCACCGCCTACCCCACCATGCTCATCCTGGCCCTGCTGTGCGGCCTGGGCGGGGGCAACTTCAGCTCCAGCATGGCCAACATCAGCTTCTTCTTCCCCAAGGAGCGCAAGGGCTCGGCCCTGGGCGTGAATGCGGGCCTCGGGAACCTGGGCGTGTCCGTGGTGCAGTTTCTGAGCCCCCTGGTCGTCACCGCCGGCATCTTCGGCGTCTTTGGCGGCGACGCCCAGACCATCGTCAAGAACGGCCAGAACGTGCAGGTGTGGACGCAGAACGCCGCCTTCATCTGGGTGCCCTGGATCGCCATCACCGCGCTGGCCGCGTGGTTCGGCATGAACGACATCGCCGACGCCAAGGCCTCCTTTGCCGCGCAGGCCGCCATCTTCCGGCGCAAGCACAACTGGCTCATGTGCGTGCTGTACCTGGGCACCTTCGGCTCCTTCATCGGGTACGCCGCAGGCTTTCCGCTGCTCATCAAGAGCCAGTTCCCGGGCGTGAATCCCCTGGCCTACGCCTGGCTGGGCCCGCTGGTGGGCGCCGTGGTGCGGCCCTTTGGCGGCTGGCTGGCCGACAAGCTCGGCGGCGCCCGCGTCACGCTGTGGAACTTCATCGTCATGGCCGTGGCCGTGATGGGCGTCACCGTGTTCTTGCCCGCGGGCGGCCATGAAGGCCAGTTTGCCGGCTTCTTCGTGTGCTTCCTAGTGCTGTTCCTGACCACCGGCATCGGCAACGGCTCCACCTTCCGCATGATCCCCGTGATCTTCCTGACCGAGGCCATGCGCGGCGTGGACCGCAATGACCCCGCCGCCGTGGCCAGCGCCAACAAGGAAGGCAACACCCTGGGCGCCGCCACGCTGGGCTTCACGGCCGCCATGGCCGCCTATGGCGGGTTCTTCATTCCCAAGAGCTATGGCAGCTCGATTGCGCTGACGGGTGCGCCCAACGCCGCCCTGTGGTGCTTTGCCGCCTTCTATGCGGTCTGCATCGTCGTGACGTGGTGGTACTACGCCCGCAAGAACGCCGAGATGCCTTGCTGACGGACGCCCGCGCCCTCAGCACCCCCTACAGAACAAGGAGCCCCCGATGAGCCACTTTTTGGACCGACTCACCCACTTTTCGCAGCCCCGCGAAACCTTCGCCCAAGGCCATGGCGAAACCAACGGTGAAGACCGCACCTGGGAAGACGCCTACCGCGACCGCTGGGCGCACGACAAGATCGTGCGCAGCACCCACGGCGTGAACTGCACGGGCTCTTGCTCGTGGAAGATCTACGTCAAGGGCGGCATCGTCACCTGGGAAACCCAGCAGACCGACTACCCCCGCACCCGTCCGGACCTGCCCAACCACGAGCCCCGTGGCTGCGCCCGCGGCGCCAGCTACAGCTGGTACTTGTACAGCGCCAACCGCGTGAAGTACCCCATGGTGCGCGGCCGCCTCCTCAAGCACTGGCGCGCGGCCCTGGCCATTGCCAAGAGTCCCGTCGACGCCTGGGCCAGCATCGTAGAGAACGAAACGGCCCGCCGCGAATGGCAAAAGCAGCGCGGCCTGGGCGGCTTCGTGCGCAGCACCTGGGACGAAGTGAACCAGATGATCGCCGCGGCCAACGTCTACACCATCAAGAAGCACGGGCCCGACCGCATCATCGGCTTCTCGCCCATCCCGGCGATGTCGATGATCTCGTACGCCGCCGGCTCGCGCTACCTGAGCCTGATCGGCGGCGTGTGCATGAGCTTCTACGACTGGTACTGCGACCTGCCCCCCAGCAGCCCGCAAACCTGGGGCGAGCAGACCGACGTGCCCGAATCTGCCGACTGGTACAACAGCTCGTACATCATTGCCTGGGGCTCCAACGTGCCGCAAACGCGCACGCCCGATGCGCACTTCTTGACCGAGGTGCGCTACAAGGGCACCAAGGTCGTGGCCGTCACGCCCGACTACTCCGAGGTGGCCAAGCTGGCCGACCTGTGGATGCACCCCAAGCAGGGCACCGACGCCGCCGCCGCGATGGCCATGGGCCATGTGATCCTGAAGGAGTTCTACTTCAAGGACGGCGGCAAGGGGCGCAGCGCCTACTTTGACGACTACGCGCGCCGCTACACCGACCTGCCGCTCTTGGTGGTGCTCAAGGAAAAGACGCTGCCCGACGGCCGCAAGGCCATGGTGCCGGACCGCTACGTGCGCGCCAGCGACTTCCCGAACAAGCTCGACCAGTCGAACAACCCCGACTGGAAGACCGTGGGCTATGACGAGCTGGGCCAGGTCACGCTGCCCAACGGCTCCATCGGCTTCCGCTGGGGCGCGGACGGCCGCGCCGACCAGGGCCTGTGGAACCTGGAGAACAAGGACGCACGCACCGGCAACACCGTCAAGCTCAAGCTGTCAGTGATGGAAGACGGCGCCCAGGCTTACGACGTGGCGGATGTGGCCTTCCCGTACTTTGGCGGCGTGCACGCACCCAACTTCACCGCCAACGATCAGGGCGGTGACGTGATGGTGCGCCGTGTGCCCGTGACCCACCTGGACCTGCACGGCGATGGCATCGAAGGCCGCGTGGCCGTGGCCACCGTGTTCGACCTGCTGGCTGGCAACTACGGCATCGACCGCGGCCTGCCCGGTGAAGAACCTGGCGGCAGCTATGACGCAGACCGTCCGTTCACGCCCGCCTGGCAAGAGAAGATCACCGGCGTGCCGCGCGACCAGATCATCACCGTGGCGCGCCAGTTCGCCGACAACGCCGACAAGACCCGCGGCAAGTCCATGGTCATCATCGGCGCGGCCATGAACCACTGGTACCACAGTGACATGAACTACCGCGGCATCATCAACATGCTGATGCTGTGCGGCTGCATCGGCCAAAGCGGCGGCGGCTGGGCGCACTATGTGGGCCAGGAAAAGCTGCGCCCGCAAACCGGCTGGACGGCCCTGGCCTTTGCGCTGGACTGGATCCGTCCACCCCGCCAGATGAACAGCACCAGCTTTTTCTACGCCCACACCGACCAGTGGCGCTACGAGAAGCTGGGCATGGAGGAAATCCTCTCGCCCCTGGCCGATGCGCGCGCCTACCACGGCGCCCAGATCGACTACAACGTGCGTGCCGAGCGCATGGGCTGGCTGCCGTCCGCGCCCCAGCTCAAGACCAGCCCGCTGCAAGTGGCCAAGGACGCCGCTGCGAAAGGCATGGACGCCAAGGACTACGTGGTGCAGTCGCTCAAGAATGGCAGCCTGCAGATGAGCTGCGAGGACCCGGACCACCCCGACAACTGGCCGCGCAACATGTTCGTGTGGCGCTCCAACATCCTCGGGTCATCGGGCAAGGGCCATGAGTACTTCCTCAAGCACCTGCTGGGCACCACCCACGGCGTGCAGGGCAAGGACCTGGGCCAGGACGAAGCCAAGCCCGAGGAAGTGCAGTGGCACGCCAAAGCGCCCGAAGGCAAGTTGGACCTGCTGGTCACGCTCGACTTCCGCATGAGCACGACCTGCCTGTACTCCGACATCGTGCTGCCCACGGCCACCTGGTACGAGAAGAACGACCTCAACACCAGCGACATGCACCCCTTCATCCACCCGCTGTCCACGGCGGTGGACCCTGCCTGGCAGGCCAAGAGCGACTGGGAGATCTACAAGGGCTTCGCCAAGGCCGTGAGCGAGGTCAGCGCAGGCCACCTGGGCGTCGAGAAAGACGTGGTGCTCACCCCCATCATGCACGACACGGCTGCCGAAATGGCCCAGCCCTATGGCGTGCGCGACTGGAAGCGCGGTGAGTGCGAACTCGTCCCCGGCAAGACCGCGCCGCAGGTCACGGTGGTCGAGCGCGACTACCCCAACCTGTACAAGCGCTTCACCGCCCTGGGCCCGTTGATGGACAAGGCCGGCAACGGCGGCAAGGGCATCGGCTGGAACACGCAGACCGAGGTGGGCCAGCTGGGCGACCTGAACGGCCGTGTGAAGGAAGAGGGCGTGACGCAGGGCATGCCCCGCATCGTGAGCGACATCGACGCCACCGAAGTGGTGATGATGCTGGCCCCTGAAACCAACGGCCACGTGGCCTGCAAGGCCTGGGAAGCCCTGGGCAAGCAGACGGGCCGCGACCACGTGCACCTGGCGCTGCACCGCGAGGACGAGAAGATTCGCTTCCGCGACATCCAGGCGCAGCCGCGCAAGATCATCAGCTCGCCCACCTGGTCGGGCCTGGAAAGCGAGAAGGTCAGCTACAACGCCGGCTACACCAACGTGCACGAGCTGATCCCATGGCGCACCCTCACGGGCCGCCAGCAGTTCTACCAGGACCACCCCTGGATGCGCGACTTCGGCGAGGGCTTTGTGAGCTACCGCCCGCCGGTGCACCTGAAGACGCTGGAAGAAGTCGAAGGCAGGAAGCCCAACGGCCACAAGGAAATCCAGCTGAACTTCATCACGCCGCACCAGAAGTGGGGCATCCACAGCACGTACAGCGACAACCTGATGATGCTCACGCTGAACCGGGGCGGCTCGGTGGTGTGGCTGAGCGAAGACGACGCCAGGAGCGCCGGCATCGTGGACAACGACTGGGTCGAACTCTTCAACGCCAACGGCGCCATTGCGGCCCGCGCGGTGGTGAGCCAGCGCGTGAATCCCGGCATGGTGATGATGTACCACTCGCAAGAGAAGATCATCAACACCCCCGGTTCCGAGATCACCGGCACCCGCGGTGGCATCCACAACTCGGTCACGCGCATCGTGCTCAAGCCCACCCACATGATCGGTGGCTACGCGCAGTACAGCTACGGCTTCAACTACTACGGAACCATCGGCACCAACCGCGACGAGTTCGTGCTGGTGCGCAAGATGAACCGCGTGGACTGGCTCGAGGACGAGCCCGCCGCCAGCGCGGCCGCGCACGCCTGAAGCCGAGGACAAGGAGAAACACGATGAAAATTCGCGCACAAATCGGCATGGTGCTCAACCTGGACAAGTGCATCGGCTGCCACACCTGCTCCGTGACCTGCAAGAACGTCTGGACCAGCCGCCCCGGCGTGGAATACGCCTGGTTCAACAACGTCGAGACCAAGCCCGGCATCGGCTACCCCAAGGAATGGGAAAACCAGGACCGCTGGAACGGTGGCTGGGTGCGCAACCCCGACGGTTCCATCGCCCCCCGCCAGGGCGGCAAGTGGAAGCTGCTCATGCGCATCTTCGCCAACCCCAACCTGCCGCAGATCGACGACTACTACGAGCCCTTCACGTTCGACTACGACCACCTGCAGGCCGCGCCCGAGAGCAAGGCCGCGCCCACGGCCCGCCCGCGCAGCCTGATCACCGGCCAGCGCATGGAGAAGATCGAATGGGGCCCGAACTGGGAAGAAATCCTGGGCGGTGAATTCAGCCGCCGCAGCAAGGACAAGAACTTCGACGAGGTGCAAAAGGACATCTACGGCCAGTTCGAGAACACCTTCATGATGTACCTGCCGCGCCTGTGCGAGCACTGCCTGAACCCTGCGTGCGTGGCATCGTGCCCCTCGGGCTCGATCTACAAGCGTGAGGAAGACGGCATCGTGCTGATCGACCAGGACAAGTGCCGCGGCTGGCGCATGTGCGTGAGCGGCTGCCCCTACAAGAAGATCTACTACAACTGGCAGTCGGGCAAGGCCGAGAAGTGCATCTTCTGCTACCCCCGCATCGAGGCCGGCCAGCCCACGGTGTGCTCCGAGACCTGCGTGGGCCGCATCCGGTATCTGGGCGTGCTGTTGTATGACGCAGACCGCATCCAGGAAGCCGCCAGCGTGGAGCGTGACCGCGACCTGTACCAGGCGCAGCTCGACATCTTCCTGAACCCGAACGATCCGGACGTGATCAAGCAGGCGCGCATCGACGGCATCCCCGACAGCTGGATGGAAGCCGCCCGCAACAGCCCCGTCTACAAGATGGCCGTGGACTGGAAGGTGGCCCTGCCGCTGCACCCCGAGTACCGCACGCTGCCCATGGTCTGGTACGTGCCGCCCCTGTCGCCCATCACGGCTGCGGCCAACGCGGGCCATGTGGGCGTGAACGGCGAGATTCCGGACGTGTCACAGCTGCGCATCCCCGTGCAGTACCTGGCCAACCTGCTCACCGCTGGCGACACCGGCCCCGTGGTGCGGGCGCTGGAGCGCATGCTGGCCATGCGCACCTACCAGCGCGACAAGCATGTAGAGCAGCGCCAGAACCTGTCGGTGCTCAAGCAGGCGGGCCTGTCGATGGCCGAGGTGGAGGAGATGTACCAGGTGATGGCGATTGCCAACTATGAGGACCGCTTCGTGATCCCGTCGGCCCACCGCGAATACGCCGAGAACGCGTTCGACATCCGCGGCGGCTGTGGCTTCTCGTTCGGCAACGGCTGCTCTGATGGCGCCAGCGAGGTCAGCATGTTCGGTGGCAAGAAGCCCCGCACCATCCCGATCAAGGCGACGGTCTGATCGCAGGGAAGGAAATCACCATGTTCAAGAAGAACCCGACCTCCGTGCGCCTGACCCTGCGCGCCCTGGGCTACCTGCTGAGCTATCCCGATGCGCAGCTGCGCAGCGTGATGCCGCAGCTCATCGACGCGCTGCAGGTGGAGCAAGCGCTGAGCACCGAGCGCATGGCTGAGCTCGAAGCCGTGTGCCGACACCTCGCGGCCCTCGACCCCCTGGAAGCCGAAGCACGCTATGTAGACAACTTCGACCGGGGCCGCCAGACCTCACTGCACTTGTTTGAGCATGTGCACGGCGACTCGCGCGACCGGGGGCCGGCCCTCATCGACTTGATGCAGACCTACGAAAAGGCTGGCCTGCAATTCGAGGCAGACGAGTTGCCCGACCACCTGCCGGTGGTGCTGGAGTTCGCCTCCACCCAGCCGCCCGAAGTGGCTAAGGAGTTCCTGGGCGAAATGGCCCACATCCTCAACGCGCTGTTCAGCGCGCTGGTGGCACGCAACAGCCCTTACGCCAGCGTGATCGCGGCCGTGCTCGAAGTGTCTGGCCAGCGTGTGCAGTCGGTGGCACTCACCCCAGAGCCCGAGATGGACGAGGTGTGGGCCGAGCCCGAAGCGTTTGGAGGTTGCAGCACCCAGGGCCAGTCCAAGCCCGGTCAGCCGCAACCCATGCATTTTGTTCGTACCCCCCGCGCCGAGCGGGCACCAGAAGGAGTCTCAGCATGACCACCTGGCTCGATACCCTGTTGTTTGGCATCTATCCCTACATCTGCCTCGCCGTTTTCTTCATTGGCAGCTGGGCCCGGTTCGACCGCGACCAGTACACCTGGAAGAGCGACTCCTCGCAGCTGCTGCGCACCGGCAGCCTGCGCTGGGGCAGCAACCTGTTCCACATCGGCGTGCTGTTCCTGTTCTTTGGCCACACCGTGGGCATGCTCACGCCCCACTTTTTGTATGAGCACTTCATCAGCGCGGGTGCCAAACAGCTCATGGCCATGGTGACCGGTGGTGTCGCCGGCCTGCTGGGCTTCGTGGGCCTGTCCATCCTGCTGCACCGCCGCCTGTCGGACGCGCGCATCCGCGCCACGTCCAAGACCAGCGACATCCTGATCCTGGTGCTGCTGTGGCTGCAGTTGGCCCTGGGGCTGGCCACCATCCCCCTGTCGGCGCAGCACCTGGACGGCTCCATGATGATGAAGCTGGCCGAATGGGGCCAGCGCGTGGTGACCTTCCGCAGCGGCGGTGTGGAGCTGCTGGCCGAGGCGGGCTGGATCTTCAAGGCCCACATGTTCCTGGGCATGACGATTTTCCTGGTGTTCCCCTTCACCCGCCTGGTGCATGTGTGGAGCGGCTTCGGCACGCTGGCTTATGTGCTGCGCCCCTACCAGGTGGTGCGCGCGCGCCGCCTGAACCTGCCTGCCGGCCACATGCAGCCGCAAGACCGCCGCGCCTGACCCCCAACCTTTTGCCAGGAGTACACCATGAGCGGATGTGGAACCGGAGGCTGCGGCTGCAGCACCGCCCCTGAGATCAGAAGCCCCGTGCCTGCCAGCACACTGACGCCCGCCCAGGCGGCGGCCTACGAAGCCCTGGCCGCGGCCATGGCGCAAGCCCCGGCGCCCGCCGGCGGTGCGGCGGAGCTTGCCAAAGGCGGCGGCCCGGCGGTGGAGATCGCCCGTGTCAATGGCGTGGCGTTGAACGGCCCCCACGAACGGCTGGAGGAGGAAGCGCTGCGCCAGCGCGCCTGCACCGAGCTGCTGCGCCAGGCGGCGCAGCAGGCCGGACTGCTGCCGGCCAGCGATGTGCCGGGTGCGGAAGGTGCCGTCAGCGTGGAGGCCTCCGACGCCATCGAGCGCCTGCTGGAGCGTGAGCTGTCCGTTCCCGACCCATCGGAAGACGCCTGCCGCCGTTACCACGAGGCGCACCCGGTGGCCCATGCCCAGGGCGAGCGCGCACAACTGCGCCATGTGCTGTTTGCCGTGACACCCGGTGTGGATGTGAAACAGCTGCGCCTGCGGGCCGAGGCCTTGCTGATCGAGCTGCGCTGCGCAGACGATGGCGGAGCCCAGTTTGCGCGGGCGGCGGCCCAGTGGTCCAACTGCCCGAGCGGCCAGCAGGGCGGTGAGCTGGGCTGGCTGACCCGTGCCGACTGCGCGCCGGAGTTTGCCCGCGAGGTCTTCGGCGGCAACGAGATCGGCGTGCTGGCCCGGCTGGTGCACAGCCGCTTTGGCCTGCATGTGGTGGAGGTGGTGGCGCGCGATCCCGGCCGCCAACCCGCGTTCGAAGAGGTGCGCCAGGCGGTTGCGCTCACCCTGCGGCAGCAGGCCTGGGTGAATGCGCTGCGCCAATACCTGCAGCTGCTCGCCGGCGCCGCCCAGGTGGAAGGCGTGGCGCTGGACGCTGCCAGCTCCCCGCTGGTCCAGTAGCGACCGCTCTGCCTACGGACCGCGCCACATGCCCGACGAGCTCCTAGACCGCCTGCGCCGATTCCACAACGACGCCTTTCCCCAGTACCGCGAGCAGTTCCAGGCCCTGGTGGATGAGGGGCAGCACCCCACGACACTGTTCATCGGGTGCTCGGATTCGCGCCTGGTGCCGTACCTGCTGACGGGCGCCGGGCCGGGCGAGTTGTTTCTGGTGCGTAACGTTGGTGCGTTTGTGCCGCCGTACGACGGCTCGCATGGCCACCATGGCACCACGGCGGCCATCGAGTTTGCGGTGCTCAACCTGCAGGTGCGCCGGATCGTGGTGTGCGGCCACAGTCACTGTGGGGCTATCAAGGCCATGTATGGTGAGGTCTCGCCCGAGGCCCCCAACCTGGACCGCTGGCTGGACCTGGGGCGCGAGGCGTTGCTGCCCATGTCGCCGGGCCCGGAGGTGCTGCGCCGCACCGAGCAGCGTGCCGTGGTGCTGCAGCTGGAGCGCCTCATGGAATACCCGATGGTGCGCGGCCGCGTTCAATCGGGCCAGATCAGCCTGCACGGCTGGCACTACGTGATCGAGGAAGGAGAGGTCCATGTCTTTGACGTCAGCACCGGCGGCTTTGTGCCGGCCTCGCGCGCGGACAACAGCGGGACCGGGCCGTACCATCCCTATGTGGAGCACGACGGCCAGGTGCTGGTGGATGAGTAGCCCTGGGGCGGCGGCTTGCCATGCGCCTGCATTCGGAGTGGAATGAGCGCTCCTTGACGGACCTCAACACCGTCTCCAGGTGAAACCCAAATCATCGGCCCATGAAACGCGAACCCCAGCCCCCCCTCAGCCCCGTGACCACCCTGCAGCCCATCAGCCTGGACGTGCTGCGCGAGAAGTACCTCAAGCCCGGCGAGACCTCCGCCGACGAGCTGTACCGGCGCGTGGCCCGCTCCCTCGCATCCGCCGAAGCCGAAAACCTGCGCGACAAATATGAAACATTGTTTCTGGCCAACCTGAAGGCCGGCGCCATCGGCGCGGGCCGCATCATGAGCGCGGCCGGCACCGACATCCAGGCCACGCTGATCAACTGCTTTGTGCAGCCCGTGGGCGATTGCATCCAGGGCGTGGATGACGAAGGCTACCCCGGCATCTACGAAGCGCTGCGCGAAGCGGCGGAAACCATGCGCCGCGGCGGCGGCGTGGGGTATGACTTTTCGCGCATCCGCCCCAAGGGTGCGCACGTGAAAGGCACGGCCTCCATGGCCTCCGGCCCGTGCAGCTACATGAATGTGTTCGACCAGTCCTGCTCCACGGTCGAAAGCGCGGGTGCCCGCCGGGGCGCGCAAATGGGCGTGCTGCGCATCGACCACCCCGATGTGCAGGAGTTCATCACGGCCAAGCGCACGCCGGGCCGCTGGAACAATTTCAATGTGTCGGTCGGCGTGTCCGATGCGTTCATCGACGCCGTGCAGAGCGACGCCCCCTGGGAGCTGGTGCACAAGGCCGCACCCGGCGCCGTCCTGCGGGCCCAGGGCGCGCACCAGCGCGCCGACGGCCAGTGGGTGTATGCCACCGTGCAGGCGCGCGCGCTGTGGGACACGATCATGAAGTCCGCGTACGACTTCGCCGAGCCCGGCATCCTGTTCCTGGGGCGCATCAACGAAGACAACAACCTGCACTATTGCGAGCAGATCGCGGCGACCAACCCCTGCGGCGAGCAGCCGCTGCCCTCGTATGGCTGCTGCGACCTCGGGCCCATCATCCTGACCCGCTTTGTCCGCCACCCCTTCGGCTTTGGCGGCGTGGCCGCATTTGACTTCGACGCGTTCCGCCAGGCCGTTGCCCTGCAGGTGCGGGCCTTGGACAACGTGCTGGACGTGACCTTCTGGCCGCTGCCGCAGCAACGCGACGAGGCCATGGCGAAGCGGCGCATCGGCGTGGGCTTTACCGGCATGGGCAATACGCTGGCCATGCTGTGCCTGCGCTACGACCTGCCCGAGGGCCGCGCCATGGCGGCACGCATTGCCGAGTGCATGCGCGATGCCGCATACGCTGCATCGGTGGAGCTGGCGCGCGAGAAAGGTGCGTTCCCCAGATTCAACGCCGACGGGTACCTGGCGAAGGGCACCTTTGCCAGCCGGCTGCCCGAAGCCCTGCAGGCCGCCATCCGCGAGCACGGCATCCGCAACAGCCACCTGCTGTCCATCGCACCCACCGGCACGGTGAGCCTGGCCTTTGCCGACAACGCGTCCAACGGTATCGAACCTCCGTTCTCGTGGATGTACAAGCGCAAGAAGCGCGAGTCCGACGGCAGCACCACCGAGTACGCGGTGGAAGACCATGCCTGGCGCCTGTACCGTGAGCTGGGCGGCGACGTGAATGCGCTGCCCGACTACTTCGTGTCGGCGCTGGCCATGTCCGCGCAGGACCACATTGCGATGATGGAAGCGGTGCAGCCCTTTGTGGACACGGCCATCTCCAAGACCGTGAACATTCCGGCGGACTACCCGTACGAAGATTTCAAGGACCTGTACCTGCAGGCGTGGCGCGCGCGGCTCAAGGGCTTGGCCACCTACCGGCCGAACGCGATCCTGGGGTCGGTGCTGGAGACCCATGCCGAGCCGCCGGCCCCCCCCGCGCCCGCAGCGCCGCCCGTGGACCCGATGCGCACCGTCATCGAGAGCCGGCCGCAGGGCGGCTTGTCGGCCGTGGCGGAAAAGCTGGAGTACTGGACGCAGGAGGGCCACAAGACGCTGTACCTGATTGTTTCGTTCCTGCCTGTGCCCACGGGCGTGGGTAACCGCACGGTGGACCGGGCCATCGAGTTTTTCATGCCGGTGGGGCAAAGCGGCGAATCGCAGCAGTGGATCACCTCCAGCATGCGTCTGCTGTCGCTGGCAGCCCGCGGCGGCTTCCTGGAGCGCGCGCTCTCCGACATGCGCAAGGTAGCCTGGGACCGGGGGCCGGTGCGCCTGGGGCAGCACCGCAAGGATGACGGTACCCTGGTGCCCATGTGGCACGACTCCGAAGTGGCGGCCATGGCGTACGCCATCCAGAACATCCTGGCGCGCCGGGTGGCCGATCCCGTCCAGCAGCAGCTTCCGCTGGACGAGCCCGCGCCGCCGCCTGCAGCGGTGCCGCAGGCCATGGTGGGCAAGAAGTGCAGCGAATGCGGCGCCCATGCCGTCATCCGCAAGGACGGCTGCGACTACTGCACGCAGTGCGGCCATCTGGGGACATGCGGGTGACATTGCCTTCGTCCATCCCGCTGCGCCCCGTTGCGGGCAAGCCTTCGCCCGAGGCACTGGCGCGGATGGACAAGCGCTGGCGCTGGCGCTACCTGATGCTGGCGCCCCACCGGCTGGGATTTTTCCTCGCCATGGTGGTGCTCGTGGCCTCGGGGGCCTGGTGGGCGCTGGTGCAGCTGGCGCGGTCCACCGGATGGGACGGGGTCTACTACGCCCTGTCGCCCACCACGGTGCACGCCGCGGTGATGGTGATGGGGTTCATCCCGCTGTTCTTTGCCGGTTTCCTGTTCACGGCTGGGCCCAAGTGGCTGGGTGTGGAACCGCTGCCGCCCCGGACCCTGCTGGCGCCGCTGGCCGCACAGGCGGTGGGGTGGCTGCTGTGGCTGGGGGGAGCGCATTGGCGCATCGGTGCCGCGTTGGCCGGGCTCGCGCTGGCGGGCGCCGGGCTGGCATGGATGACCGCGCTGTTTGCCGGCCGCCTGCGCATCAGCCGGGTGGAAGACCAGTTGCATGCCCGGGTGATTGCCGCCGCCAGCCTGGTGGGTTGTCTGTGCCTGGCCGGCTTGTGGCTGAGCCTGGCCTTTGGAACGCAAGCGTTGGCCCGTGCATTTGTCTACACCGGCCTGTGGGGCTTCGTGGTCGCGGTGTACGTGACCGTAGCGCACCGCATGATCCCGTTTTTTACCTCCAGCGCTTTGCCGCTGGTACAGGTCTGGCGGCCTTCGTGGGTGTTGTGGTTCATGCTGGCGGCGGCGCTGATGCAGGCTGCTGCGGCCTGGATCGAATGGGCGAACGTGCCCTTGCAGGGCTGGGGGCCGCCGTGGACGCTGGTGCTGGGAACCCTGCAGCTGGTGGTGGGCGGTGTCCTGGTGTGGCTGGCCGGGGTCTGGGGCCTGGTGCAGAGCCTCAAGAACCGCTTGCTGGCCATGCTGCACATCGGTTTCTTGTGGCTGGGGCTGTCGTTCCTGCTGGCGGGCAGTTCCCACTGGCTGGCATGGCGCTACGGCATGGCCGTGCTGGGCCTGGCGCCCTTGCATGCGCTCACCATGGGGTGCCTGGCCTCGCTGATGCTTGCTATGGTCACGCGGGTGTCCTGCGGCCACAGCGGGCGGGCGCTCGTCGCCGACCGCATCGCCTGGGGGCTGTTCTGGATGCTGCAGCTGGCCGTGGCACTGCGCATCGCGGCCGAATTGCCGGGCCTCTTCGGCGTGGCCTGGGCCTGGGTGCTTCCGGCCGCCGCCTGCCTGTGGGCGGTCACGATGGGCCTGTGGGGCGCACGCCTGGGCCGCTGGTACGGCTGCCTGCGGGCAGACGGCCGGCCGGGTTGAGCGCCGGTACTGGAAGGAATTTGCAATGGCTGTCATTCCCTGGCCCTTGAAGAACGCGCCGCGGCATGGCGCGGCGGCCGCACCCGGCGCCTCGGGCCCGGAGGACGCCGGGGCCCTGGCGTCGGCGCTGATCCAGTCGCGCCAGACCATCCTGCCCAAGCGGCTGGCCGCGCCGGGGCCTACGGCCGAGGAGCTCGCGCAGATCCTCTGCGCCGCGGCCCATGCGCCCGATCACGGCCAATTGACCCCGTGGCGCTTTGTGCTGGTGCCAGCGGCTGCGCGGCCAGCGTTGGCGGACGTGTTTGCCCAGGCCTTGCAGGAGCGCGATGCGTCCGCTACCACCGAGCAGGCCGGGCAGGCGCGGGAAAAAGCGTACCGGTCCCCGGTGCTCCTCCTGGTGGTGGTCGACGCGCAGCGCGGCGATACCGAGGTGGATGCCGCCGAGCGCCTGGTCTCCGCCGGTTGCGCAGTGCAAAACATGCTGTTGATGGCCACCGCGCTGGGCTATGGCTCGGCGCTGACCAGCGGCAAAGCCCTGAAAGCGAGCAGCCTGCGTGCGCTGTTCCAGCTGGCGCCCAGTGAGCAGGCCGTTTGCTTCATCAGCATCGGCACCGTGGCGTCGCGCAAGGCGGCGCGCGCGCGCCCTGCGGCCACCGCCTATGTCAGCACCCTGGACCCCCACCGGGGGGTGGTGCCCGGGTTCTGAGCCGGCGGCCCCTTGATTCCTTTTTTGCCTGAGTTGCACGAGAACCTTGCCATGCAGATTTCCAGCTTTGACGACCTTTTGCACGCGGCGCGGTTGCAGCCCGAACCCCAGCGCCTGCTGTTTGTGTTCGCAGCAGTCGAGTTGCCGGACGACGCGACGCCTGCCCAGCGCGCGCGCTTCCAGGCCGGGGAGGGCGGGGCCTTGGTGCCGTTGATGTGTGTCGACAAGACGCCGGACGAACTCGCGTCGTTCGGCGCGCTGGTGGAGGAGGCGCGCCAGTTCACGGCGCCGGGCCACGATTGGGCAATGGTGTTTGCGGCGGCCCTGTCGGGAACCTTGGACAAGGCGCCCACCAGTGCCGATGCCGAAGCGCCATTGCAGCGCATGGTGGACGCGATCAAACGGGGCGCGCATGGCACCTTGATCCCGTTCGACCGCCAGGGCCGGCCCGTGCACCTGGGTGAATGAGGCCGTGATGTCCCCGCCACCTGCCGTGCCGACCAGGCACCTCCCCGGTTTCAGCGCACCCGCCGTCGGATTTGAAGAGCCCTTTGCCATGCTGGAAGCGTGCCACGAACGCGTGCAACGCACGCTGGCCTTGCTGGAGCGCTTGCGCGACCACGTCCGCCAGCACGGAGCAGACGGCAATGCGCGCCAGGCGGCCCGCGACGTGCTGCGCTACTTTGACATCGCCGCCCCGCTGCACCACGAGGACGAGGAGCGGCACGTGTTCCCGGCCCTGCTGGCGCAGGCAACGCCCGGGATGAGGGCGCTGGTGGAGCGGCTGCAGCAGGACCATGTGGCCATGGCTGCCGACTGGGCCGCTGCGCGCCGCCCGTTGCTGGCCCTGGCCGAGGGCCATGCGCAGTCCTTCTCGGAAGGGGATGGCGCGGTGCTGGACCGGTTCGCGGGGCGCTATGCCGACCATATCCGAACGGAGGAAGACCAGGCCTACCCGGCGGCGCTCTCCCGCGCCGAGCCCGCCGCGCTGGCGAGCATGGGGCGCGAAATGGCCCGGCGGCGCGGAGCTGGCTGATACACTCGTCCGCCCCTGCCGGCTGGCGTAGCCGTTCCTTCTGACGACCGCCGCCGACCTCAAGCCGGGTCGCTGCAATGCGGCGGCTGGCAGATTGCGCGAGCGCCGCGGTGTGGCCGGTTGCCAGGCGCCGCGGTGGAGTCACTCTCTTGACGGAAGCAAAAAAGCCCTATTTCGGTCAGACCCCTGCGGCCAGCCGTGCGCCGACCGGCCTGCCCAGTTTCAAGTTCTCGCTGCCGGCGACCTCCTGGACACCGCAGGTGGCGAGCGCGCCCGCTGCGGCGGAACTTCCGGACGATGCGGTCGCCTGCAATACCCGCGGCAACGATTGGCTGCTTGCCAATCGGCCCCAGGATGCGCTGCGGGCCTACGACCGCGCGATTGCCTTGCGCCCCGACTATGTCGATCCGCACTTCAACCGCGGCAATGCGTTGCTGCGCCTGCAGCGCCGTGATGAGGCGCTGGAAGCCTACGACCGGGCCATTGCGCTGTCGCCCAGCCTGGTGCTGGCGCACTACAACCGCGCCACCGTGCTGCAGGCGCTGGGCCGCATGCCCGAGGCGCTGGAAGGCTACCGCACCGTCGTGGCGATGGACCCGGGGCATGTGCAGGCGCGCTTCAACCTGGGAACCTGGTTCCTGGACAACCAGCAGTTCGAGGATGCGTTTGCCTGCTTGCACCCGTTGGCCGACCAGGCCTCCCAGGTCCCCGAGGTGCACAACAACCTGGGAACCGCCCAGCTGAGGCTGGGGCGGTATGCTGAGGCAGAGGTCAGCTTCAGCCGGGCGCTGGACTTGCGGCCGCAGTATGCCGAGGCGTTGAACAACCGCGGCGAAGCCCATTTGAAGTTGCGGCGTTGGGACCTGGCGATGGAGGACCTGCGCCAGGCGGTACGGTTGCGCCCCGACCAGGGGGCTTTCCGCTTCCTGCTGGGCAGGATCTACCGGGAAATGAAACGCTACGACTTGGCGCTGGAACAGTTCTACGAAGCGCGGCGTCTGCGCGCTCAGAGCCCCATGCTGGCATGCGGGATCGTTGCGGCCAAGATGCACAGCTGCCAGTGGGAAAACCTGGACAGCGAGGCCGCGCAGCTGGAGCAGGCGCTGAAAGCGGGCTCGGCGGAGGTGGAGCCCTTCGTCGCCTTGTCGTTGTGGGACGAGCCAGCCCTGCACCAAACGGCTGCCCGGCGGCAGGTCGAAAATCACCTGCGGTCCGCCTCCGATGCCCTGGGCCCCATCGGTGAAAGCCGCCCGGCCGGCAAGATCCGCGTGGGCTACTACTCGGCCGACTTTCGCAACCATCCCGTCGCGCAGCTCATCGTGGAACTGTTCGAACTCCACGACCGAGAACGGTTCGAGTGGTTCGGGTTTTATGTGGGGCCGGACGTGCAGGACCCCCTGCGTGCGCGTGTGGAGGCGGCACTGGACCACTTCATCGACGTGCGCGAACGCAGTGACCAGGAGATTGCCCAGCTCTCCCGGGATCTGGGCATCGATATCGCCGTGGACCTGATGGGCTTCACGCAGGACAGCCGCCTGGGCTGCTTCGCCTACCGGTGTGCGCCAGTGCAGGTCAGCTACCTGGGCTATCCGGGGACGACCGGCGCCGGCTACATGGACTACGTGGTGGCCGACCGGGTGGTCATTCCCCCTGAGGCCCGGGACTACTTTGCCGAGAAGGTGGTCTACATGCCCCACTGCTACCAGGTTAACGATTCGCACCGCGAGATATCGAACCGCAGCTTTGCGCGCGAGGAACTGGGCCTGCCGGCCACCGGCTTTGTGTTTTGCTGCTTTAACAACAACTTCAAGATCCTGCCGCCCACCTTTGACGGCTGGATGCGCATCTTGCGGGCCGTGGAGGGCAGCGTGCTGTGGCTGTTCGAGGACAACCCCCTCGCTGCGGCCAACCTGCGCCAGCAGGCGCAGGCCCGGGGCGTTTCTGCGGACCGGCTGGTTTTTGCTGCGCGCATGCCGCGGGACGAGCACCTGGCGCGCCATCGCTTGGCCGACCTGTTCCTGGACACCTTGCCCTACAACGCCCACACCACCGCCAGCGACGCCTTGTGGGCCGGACTGCCGGTGCTCACCTGCATGGGCGCGTCCTTTGCCAGCCGGGTGGCCGCCAGCCTGCTGTACGCGGTGGGCCTGCCGGAACTGGTCACCTCGACGCAGGCAGCCTTCGAGGCCCGCGCGATCGCGCTGGCGAACGACCCTGCGCAACTCGCAGGCCTGTGTGAGCGGTTGCGCCGCCAGGGGCCGCAGTCGCCCCTGTTCGACACGCCGCGCTTTGCGCGGGATATCGAGTCCGCGTTTGCGACCATGCAGGATCGCCGGCAAAAAGGGTTGCCTCCCGAAGTGATCGAGGTGTGATGGCCAGGGTGCCCCCGGCACCCGCCCCGCACCGCCCTGCGTTCTTTTTTTGTTTTTCCATGAATCTCACTGTCTTCGGAACCGGTTATGTAGGGCTCGTCACGGGCGTGTGCCTTGCGCAGCTGGGCAATGATGTGCTGTGCGTTGACACGGATGCGGCCAAGGTCGCCGCCCTGCAGCGTGGCGAGGTGCCTATCTATGAGCCTGGCCTGGCGGAGCTGGTCGACAGCAATGCCCGCGCGGGGCGCCTGGCTTTCTCGGCGGACGTGGCGCAGGGCGTGGCGCATGGCGAGGTCCAGTTCATCGCGGTGGGCACGCCCTCCGCCGAGGATGGCAGCGCCGACCTGCGGTACGTGTTCCAGGTGGCACGGGCCATCGGTTCCCACATGACAGGCTTCAAGGTCATCGTCAACAAGTCCACCGTGCCGGTGGGGGCGGGTGACGCGGTGCACGCAGCCGTGGCTGCCGCCCTGGCCGAGCGCGGCCGGCCGGCGGGTGCCGAGGCCGCGGCGGAATTCGCCGTGGTCTCCAACCCCGAGTTCCTCAAGGAAGGCAGCGCCATTGACGACTTCATGCGGCCTGACCGCATCATTGTCGGCTTTGGCGACACCCCGGCCGAGCAGCGGGCGGGCGCGGTGTTGCGCGAGCTGTACCGGCCTTTCGCCCACGGCCATGACCGCGTGATCTGCATGGACCGCCGAAGCGCCGAGTTCACCAAGTACGCGGCCAACGCCATGCTGGCCACGCGCATCAGCTTCATGAACGAGATGGCGCGCCTGGCCGATGCGTTGGGGGCCGATATCGAGCCCGTGCGGGTGGGTATCGGCGCCGATCCGCGCATCGGCGACAGCTTCCTGTACCCTGGCGTGGGTTACGGCGGAAGCTGCTTTCCCAAGGATGTGGCGGCACTGCAGCACATGGGCGGACAGGCCGGCCTGCCCATGCACGTGCTGGCGGCGGTGGCCCGCGTCAACGAAGCGCAAAAGCAGCTGCTGGCAGAGCGTCTGGTGCAGCGGCTGGGAGCAGACCTGTCCGGGCGCTGCATTGCACTGTGGGGTCTGGCCTTCAAGCCCAACACCGACGACATGCGCGAGGCCTGCAGCCGTGTGCTGGTGCGCGAGTTGCTGGAGCGCGGCGCGAAGGTGCAGGTATTTGACCCCGTGGCCATGCACGAGGCGCGCCGGTGCTTCGCGGAAGACCTGCGCGACCAGCCCGCGCTGCTGTCGAACATCCACTATGCGCAGGACCCCCTGGGCGCAGCGAGCGGGGCCGACGCCTTGCTGATCGTGACCGAGTGGCAGGTTTTCCGCAGCCCCAACTTCACGGCCCTGCGGGCGGCCTTGCGCCGGCCCCTGGTCCTGGACGGGCGCAATCTCTACGAGCCCGAAACCTTGCGGGCGCAGGGTTTTGACTATGTGACCGTGGGGCGCAACGTGCCCGGCACGGCCGCCGGAGGTGCAGCATGACGTCGGCCGGGTCCGCTGAAAAAAAACGAGTGCTGGTGACGGGAGGCGCGGGCTTCCTGGGCTCCCATCTGTGCGAGCGGCTGCTGGCAGACGGCCACGCCGTGCTGTGCGTGGACGATTTTTCGACGGGGCTGGAGCGCAACATTGCCCACCTTGAGCACCTGCCGGGTTTCCGCTGGTTGCGCCACGATGTCACCCAGCCTCTGGACGCCGAGGTGGACTGCATCTACAACCTGGCCTGCCCGGCGTCGCCGGTCCACTACCAGGCCGACCCGGTGAAAACGCTGCGCACCAGCGTGCTCGGCGCGATGAACCTGCTGGAGCTGGCCCGCCGCCGGGGCGCCGTGATCCTGCAGGCTTCCACCAGCGAGGTGTATGGCGACCCTTCGGTGCATCCCCAGCCGGAATCCTACTGGGGCCATGTCAATCCCATCGGGGTGCGGGCCTGCTACGACGAGGGCAAACGCTGCGCGGAGACGCTGTTCTTTGACTACCGGCGCCAGCACGGCGTGCGCACCAAGGTGGCCCGGCTGTTCAATACCTACGGGCCCCGCATGCGGCCCGACGACGGCCGGGTGGTGTCGAACTTCATCGTCCAGGCCTTGCAAGGCGCGGACCTGACGGTGTATGGAAACGGAACGCAAACCCGCAGCTTCTGCTATGTGGACGACCTGGTGGAGGCCCTGGTGCGCCTGATGGCCACGCCTGACGACATCGCCGGCCCCGTGAACGTGGGCAACCCGGGCGAATTCACGATCCTGGAACTGGCCGAGCGGGTACTGGCCCTCACCGGGTCCAGCGCCCGTATTGTTCACCGGCCCCTGCCGGGCGACGACCCGCGGCAGCGGCAACCCGACATCACCCTGGCGCGCGCCGTGCTGGGCGGCTGGGAACCCACCGTGAACCTGGATGCCGGACTGCGCCGGACCATCGCCTTTTTCCAGCAGACTGGCGGTGCGTGACCTGCGGCCACCGGAGGCGTGAAGCCGCCGCCCCTGCGCACCGCGCGGCCGCCTGGCCCGCTGCTTCGGCTCGGCGGCTGAAGCCGCAGCCCCGCTGCCCTCTTGTTTCTGCCTGACCGAGCTTCCATGGCCCTGGTGTCCGCACGTTCCCCCTTGCGCATCGTCGTCACGCTGCTGGTGGCCTGGGCGGCTGCGGCGGCCTGCGTCGCGCTGCACACGCCGCTGCCGTGGATGATCGGCCCCTTGCTGGCCACCTCCCTCGTATCGATGGGTGGAGGTCCCACGGAAAGCTGGGGCCCGCTGCGCAATGCGGGCCAGTGGACCATTGGCGCAGCCCTGGGGCTGTATTTCACCCCCGAGGTGGTGGCGCTGATCGGCGGGCTTTGGTGGGCCATCCTGCTGAGCGTCGCGTGGGCGCTGGCGCTGGGCTGGCTGTTCGGGGCCTGGCTGTACCGCGTGCACGCCCCGCGCATGCACGGGGTGCCCGCGTCCATGCTGCGGGCCACCAGCTATTTCGCCGGCGCCATTGGCGCGGCGTCGGAGATGACGCTGCTGTCGGAACGCGAGAACGCCCGCACCGACCTGGTGGCCGCCAGCCACAGCCTCCGGCTCCTCATCGTGACCGTGACCATCCCGTTTGCCCTGCAGTGGAGCGGGCTGCACGGCCTGGACATCCTGCCGCCCACGGTGCGCTTGGTCAGCGCGCCAGGCCTGGCGCTGATGGCCGTGCTGACCGGCGTGGGCGCGCTGCTGATGGACCGGCTGGGGCGCGCAAATCCCTGGTTCATGGGGGCCCTGCTGGTGTCGATGGGGCTGACCATGGCGGGCGTCGGCCTGTCCGCGGTGCCCCAGCCCCTGGTCAACGCGGCCCAGTTGGTCATCGGCGTGAGCCTGGGCGTGCGCTTTCGTGCGGATTTCCTTCGCACCGCGCCCCGCTGGCTTGCTTCCGTGGCGCTGGGCACCCTGGTGCTGATGGGGGCGTGCGCGCTGTTTGCCGGCGGGCTGGCCTGGGCGACGGGCTTGCCCTGGGTGACGCTGCTGCTGGGCACTTCTCCGGGCGGCATTACCGAGATGGCCATCACCGCCAAGGTGCTGCAGCTGGGCGTACCGGTGGTCACGGCGCTGCAGGTGTGCAGGCTGATCGCCGTGCTGATGCTGGTGGGGCCGCTGTACCACCGTCTGTATCCCGCTGGGGGGCACTGAACCCGGTCCGGGGGGCGCGGCACAATCGACAGCTTGCACCGGCCCGCCTGACGGGGGGCCGTGGTTGCGTTCTACCCTGTTTCATCCGCGCCACCCTTCGGACCATGAGCATTCACTACAACTTGGGTTTTCGCCCTGCCCAGGCCTCCCAGGCCCAGCTGGCCGCGTGGCTGGAAGAGGCCATGCAGGCCCATCAACAAGGGCAGCTCGCCCGGGCCAACCAGCTCTACAACACCATCCTGAAAAACGACCCCCGGAATGTGGGCGCGCTGCACATGCAGGGCGTTCTGGCCTACCAGGCGGGCCATCTGCAGATGGCGGTGGATCTCATCGGCCAGGCGATCAAGCACGGCCCGGACGACCCTGCGCCCCAGGTCAACCGCGCGCTCGCATTGGGGGCCATGCAGCGCCACGGAGAGGCCCTGGCGCATTGTGAGCGCGCCATCGCCCTGCGCCCGGATTTTGCGGCCGCTTATGTCAACCGGGGCATCACCCTCAAGGAATTGGGACGCGCCCACGAGGCGATCGCCAGCTACGACCAGGCCATTGCGCTGGAGCCGCAGCTGGCTGCGGCGTTCAACAACAAGGGCAACGCCTTGCGCCAGCTGGGACGCGCGGACGAGGCGCTGGAATGCTACCGCCAGGCCTTTGCCGTGGACCCGCAGGATGTGGATGCCTGCCAGAACATGGGCGTGCTCCTTGCCAATGCAGAGCGGCCTGACGATGCATTGCGCTGCTTTGATCAGGTCATCCAACTGCGGCCCCAACATGCCGAGGCGCACAACGCCAAAGGGGCCATTCTGGCGGAGCGGGAACAGTGGGAGCAGGCGATCTCGCACTTTCGGGCGGCGATCCAGTCCGACGGCAAGCTGCCCAACGCGCACAAGAATCTCGGATCAGCATACCGCGCACTGTTCCAGTATGACGATGCCGTCCGGGCCTTCCAGCAGGCGGCGCAGCTGTCGCCCGCAGACGCAGATACTCTGTCGCTTCTTGCTCTTTCGTTATTGGATGCGAATAAACACCAAGAGGCCCTGGCTGTTTATGGCCAGGCAGCCCGGCTAGAGCTCGATGTGCCGGATTCTCTTTTGAATCGCGCCGGGTTGCACGCACGCTTTAATAAGCACCATGCCGCCACCGCAGATTACGAGGCAGCCTATCGTATAAAGCCGGAAATCCGGTATTTGTTGGGCGCTCTGGTGCATGGCAAGATGAAAAGCTGTGCCTGGGAGGGGCTCGGCGATTTGCTGAAAGCCTGTGAGCGCAGCCTCCGAGAGGGCGAGATGCGGGTTTCTCCATTCATCGCGTTGTCCTTGTTCGATGACCCGGCGTTGCAGTTGCAGGTAGCGAAAAAAGAAGTGGAGGCGGAGTACCCCGCATCGCCTGCACTCGGCGCCCTCAAGCCGCGTGCGCCCGGCGACAAGATTCGGGTGGGCTACTACTCGGCAGATTTGCACAGCCATGCTACCGCGCACCTCATGGCGGAACTCTTCGAGTGCCACGATCGCCATCGTTTTGAGTGGATTGCATTTTCTTTTGGCCCCCCGGCGGCCGACGCGATGCGAGACCGGGTTGCAGCGAGCTTTGACCGGTTCATTGACGTGCGCGAACTCGGGGGCGCCGAGATCGCCCGCATGTCGCGCGACCTTGGCATCGACATCGGGGTAGACCTCAAGGGGTTTACCTTGGACAACCGCTTTCGCATTTTTTCCCACCGTTGTGCGCCCATCCAGGTGAGTTATCTGGGCTACCCTGGCACCACCGGGGCCGATTACATGGACTATGTGATTGCGGACAAAATCGTGGTGCCGCCCGAGGCGCAGGTGCACTTCACCGAAAAGCTGGTGTACATGCCCCATAGCTACCAAGTGAATGACTCACAACGGGTGATCAGCGAGCGCGTGTTCACGCGCAGTGAGCTGGGGCTCCCCGAATCAGCCTTCGTGTTTTGCTGCTTCAATAACAACTACAAGATCATGCCGGCGGTCTTTGACAGCTGGATGCGCATTCTGCAGGCCGTGCCGGGCAGTGTGCTTTGGCTCTTCGAGGACAACGCTGGCGTGCCGGAAAACCTGCGGCGTGAAGCGCAGGCGCGGGGGATCGCTCGCGACAGGCTGGTCTTTGCGCCGCGCATGTCCTCCGACTTGCACTTGGCACGGCATCGTTTGGCGGATCTGTTCCTCGACACCTTGCCCTACAACGCCCACACCACCGCCAGCGACGCCTTGTGGGCGGGGCTGCCGGTGCTCACCCGGCTGGGGGAGTCGTTTGCGGCGCGTGTCGCGGCCAGCCTGCTGCAGGCGGTGGGCTTGCCGGAGCTGGTGACGCGCTCCTGCGCCGAGTACGAGGCCCTGGCAATCCAGCTCGCAACGAACCCCGCCCAACTTTCGTCGCTGCGGGACAAGCTCAAGGCGCAGAAGGAGCAGTCCCCCCTCTTCAATGGCCGGCAGTTCGCGAGGGACCTGGAGGCCGCGTATGTGGCCATGCACGGGCGATACCTCCAGGGGCTGCCGCCCGATGTGATCGAAATCTAGGCGGCTTAGGACGGCGGGACGCCAGGGCGGCTCAGCGCCTCAGTGCACCACCACCGGGTTCTGCGCCAGCCCCGCGTAGCGGTCCAGGGTGTCTTCCACCTCTTCCTGCGTGGGGGTTTCACGCTGCCATGCCAGGATCTGCTGCTGGAACATCTCGGCCCAGGAGCCATCCAGGTACACCTCCTTGCCGGAGCGTTTGTCCACGATTTCGAAGCCGTGGCGGGCCAATTGGGGAGCGGCGGGGGCGGTGTCGTTGAGCGGCTGGCTGCTGCTCTGCTTTCCGGGGGCGTCGGGCAGCATGTGGACTACCACGAAGGATTCTGAGTCGTAGAGCATGTGCATCGTGTTCCCCTTGTCGATATAGACCTTAGATGACAGCGTGGGTGCAGAGTTCAAGAGCGCCGGTCCCGGGGCGCACCGCCGCTTTTCTTTCTTCCCTGCTGCGGTGCAGTATTTCATGAAACGGCCGGGCTGGCGGGCCGGTGCGGCTTTTTTGGCGCACTGGCGTGTGCGTGCAACAGGTGAAGCGCGGGCGTCTGCCGGGCGCTATAGGGGCTATGGGGGGCTGGCGGCGCGCAGCAGCAGGTCGGCAAAGTCGCCGTTGGCCTGCGTGATGCGGATGCGCACGGGCAGGTAGCCCAGGCTGGGCGCGAGCCACAGTTCCGCCTTCTGGTCGTAGTCCTTGCGGGGCAGCCGCTGCAGCTTGAGCGTGGCGGTGGTGCCGGAGGGCAGGTCCAGCGTGTCCGGCCCCTCGATGTTGAACGTCCAGCGGTCGGCGCTGCGCGCGCTCACCGTGGTGAGGCTGACCTGGGTCCCCGGCACAAAGCGTCCCGGGTCTGCGGCCAGCAGCGCGCCCAGCTGGAGAAAGACGCTCAGGCGGTCCTGGGCGCCCGGGCCCACGGCGGCGTCCGGGGTGTTGGCGCTGAAGGTGACGCGTCCCTTGGCGGCATCGAAATGGGCGGCCTGCTCGCTGCGGGACCGGTCCGAGAACCGTTCGGGCTGCAGCCCCTCGGCGGTGATGGTGCCCACGCTGCGTTGTGCGCGCGTGCCCACCAGGAACGCGCTGATTTCCTGCCGTGCCTCGTAGCGGCTGCCGTCGTGCTGCCACAGCAGTTCGGCGCGGGCGCTGTAGGAGAACTTCTTGGCCTGCCCGCTCACGTCAAAGCTCAGGCGCGTGGGCGGCGGTATGCGCACGGGCGGGGCCGGGGCCCCAGGGGCGGGCTGGGCGCGGCCGCCGGGGGGCGTGATGTCCACGCCCCCGGCGGTGTCGGGCAGCGGCGGGGCGGAGGCGGCCGCGGCTGGGGGGGGCGCGGGAGGTTCGGCGGCGGGAGGGGGCTGCGGAGCAGCGGCCACCGTGACCGGATCTTCCGCCGCGGGGGCTGGCGGGACGGGGAAATCTGGCAACGGGGCAGCCCCCGGGTCGGCCGTTGCAAGCGCTTCGCCACCGGGGGGCGCGGGGGCTGGCGGTGCGGCCTCGGGGGTTGCCGCGGGCTTGCGCGCCGGCGGTTTGGGGCGCGGCGCAGGCTGGGGCCGGGGCGCGGGTGCGGCGGCCCTGGCCTCGGTGGGGGCATTTGGCGCGGCTGCAGGGAGCGGAGGCGGGGCAATGCTGCGGGTGCTGAACACCGGGCCGGCCGGCGCGGGGGAGGGGGGCTCCCACGCCAGCGGCACCCCGCGCAGGGCCAGCCAGTGCAGGGCGAGCACCAGCGCGGTGATGAAGACGAGGGTGCGACGGGGCATGCGGGCGGGGTGCGGGCCGGTGCGGCGGCGGTGTCAGAAGCCTTCCGCGCCCAGGTCGCGCGACAGCTGGGCGGCGGCCGCCCGCAACGGGGTGTCGATGGCGCCGTTCCATTGGGGATCGAAGGTGGCCACCGATCCGAGGGTCGTGATGCCCAGCGCCAGGTGGCCGCCGGCGTCGAACACGGGGGCGCAGAACGCCACGATCCCGGGCAGCAGCGTGTCCACGACGCGGGCGGCGCCCTGCGCGCGCACCTCCGCCAGCAGGGCCTCCACCGCGGCAGGGCTGGCGGGCAGGTCGGTGCGGTGCAATGCGGCCGCCCGCGCCAGTTCCTCCCGGAGCAGCGGGGCGACCACTTCGGGCGGCAGGTAGGCCGCAAAGCACCGTCCCGTGGCCGACGACAGCAGCGGCATGACATCGCCCAGCCGCAGGTTGGCGGTCACGGCCTGGGGCGACTCCTCCCAGTGCACGATGGTCGGGCCGTGGTTGCCCCACACCGCCAGGGCCAGGGTGTGGCCGATGCTTTCCATCAGCGCGGGCATGCGATCGCGCGCCAGGCGCACCGCGTCCAGCCGGGCCAGGGAGGCCAAGCCCAGCTTGAGCGCTGCGGGGCCCAGGTCGTAGCGTGTGGTGCGCGGGTCCTGCGTGACCAGGCCCAGGCGTTGAAAGCTCACCAGGTACCGGTGGGCCTTGGCAGCGCTCATGCCGGCGGCAGCGGCCACGTCCTTGAGCATCAGCGGCCCGCGCGAGCGCGTCAGCCCGTCCAGCAGCGCAAACCCCACCTCCACCGATTGAATGCCCGCACGGCCTTTGTCCATGTGCACTAAAATTTGCGAGTTTTGTTTGGTTAAATCAATTCACCCAATCGTAATTCGTGTTGGGTGACGCACCGGCCTCGCTCCCATGAAACTCGCTACCTACAAAGACGGTTCGCGCGACGGCCAGCTGGTGGTCGTCTCGCGCGACCTGGGCACGGCCCATTATGCGACCGGCATTGCCGCCAGGCTCCAGCAGGTGCTGGATGACTGGGGCTTTCTGTCGCCCCAGCTGCAGGACTTGTACGACCAGCTCAACAGCGGCCGGGCGCGCCACGCTTTTCCGTTCGACCCCGCGCAATGCATGGCGCCGCTGCCGCGCGCCTACCAGTGGGCCGACGGCTCGGCCTACATCAACCACGTGGAGCTGGTGCGCAAGGCGCGCAACGCCGAGGTGCCCGAGAGCTTCTACACCGATCCGCTGATGTACCAGGGTGGCAGCGACGACTTCCTGGGCCCTTGCGACGACGTGGTGGTGCCCAGCGAGGCCATGGGCATCGACTTTGAGGCCGAGATCGCCGTTATCACCGGCGACGTGAAGATGGGCGCCACGCCCGAGCAGGCGCTCGACGGCATCCGGCTGGTGACGATTGCCAACGACGTGAGCCTGCGCAACCTGATCCCGGCCGAGCTGGCCAAGGGTTTTGGCTTTTTCCAGAGCAAGCCCGCCACGGCGTTCGGCCCGGTGGCCGTGACGCTGGACGAGCTGGGCGATGCGTGGGAGCAGGGCCGCCTGCACCTCACGGTGCAGTCCACCTGGAACGGCCGCAAGGTCGGCATGTGCGACGCCGGCCCCGAGATGACCTTCCACTTTGGCCAGCTGATCGCCCACATCGCCAAGACCCGCAACGTGCGCGCAGGCTCCATCGTGGGCAGCGGTACCGTCAGCAACAAGGGCGTGAAGCAGAACGGCCGCATGGAATGGCCCAAGGGCTACAGCTGCATCGCGGAAAAGCGCTGCATCGAAACCCTCCAGGACGGCAAGCCCAGCACCGACTTCATGAAGTACGGCGACACCATCCGCATCGAGGTCAAGGGCCAGGACGGCGCCAGCGTGTTTGGCGCGATCGACCAGACCATCGCGGCGCCCGCCGCGTGACGGGGATTTTGGTATTTTTGGCCTCTGGCGCCCGTCCAGCAAGCGCAAGAAGCTATTAATTTAATAGCGATTTGGCGCTGGCACCGGCCGGCGCCGCGGCGCGCCTGTCACGCGGGCGTGTGGCACACCGCTTCCACGTTGTTGCCTTCCGGATCAATCACGAAAGCGCCGTAATAGTGGGCGTGGTACTCGGCCCGCAGGCCCGGGGCTCCGTTGTCCTTGCCGCCGGCGGCGATGGCCGCGGCGTAGAACGCATCGACCTGGGCGCGGTTTTGCGCGCGCCACGCCAGGTGGCACCCCGTGGTGGCCGGGGGGCCGCCGTAGGGCGAGGGGCCGTCGATGAACCACACATCGGCCTTCTTGCCGTCGGGCTCGGACGCATCGGGGTAGGCAAAGCCCAGGATGTTCATGCCGTAGTTGCCCTCAAAGGACAGGCTGTAGCCCAGCGGTGCCAGGGCGGCGCTGTAGAACGCCTTGGCCCGGCCGATGTCGGTCACGCGGAAAGTCATGTGGTCCAGCATGGAAGAACTCCTTGGTTGTGGTGCCCTGCTTTATATCCCAAAGACTGGTTTTAATCACAGTATTTTTTGGGCCCTGCGGCTCATCCCCGCCGATGGCTGCAGGGCAACGCGGCCGGCTTCAGCCCCACCCCTCCAGCACCAGCTTGCCCCGCGCCGAGCCGCTTTCGACCAGCGCATGCGCGCGCTTCAGGTTGGCGGCGTTGATCGGCCCCATGCGCTGGTCCAGCGTGGTGCGCAGCAGGCCCGCGTCCACCAGCTGCGCCACCTCGCTCAGCAGGCGGTGCTGGCCGACCATGTCGGCGGTGCCGAACAGCGCGCGCGTGAACATCAGCTCCCAGTGCACCGACACCGACTTGCGCTTGAACTTCGTCACGTCGAGCGACACCGGGTCATCGATCAGCGCGAACTGGCCCTGCGGCGCAATGGCTTCCACGATCTGGTCGAAGTGGGCGTCGGTCTGCGTGAGGCTCACGATGGTGTCCACCGTGGGGTGGCCGATGCGCGCCAGCTCCTGCGTGAGCGGCAGGCTGTGGTCGATGACGTGGTGCGCGCCCAGCGCGCGCACCCACTGCTGCGTAGTGGGGCGTGATGCGGTGCCGATCACCGTCAGGCTGGTGAGCCGTGCGGCCAGCTGCGTGAGGATGGAGCCCACGCCGCCCGCGGCGCCGATGATCAGCAAGGTCTTGTGGCTGGGCTGCTTGCCGGGCGTTACCTTCAGCCGGTCGAACAGCAACTCCCACGCGGTGATCGCCGTGAGCGGCAGCGCGGCGGCTTCGGCAAAGTCCAGCGACGTGGGTGCATGGCCCACGATGCGTTCGTCCACCAGGTGCAGTTCGCTGTTCGTGCCGGGTCGGGCAATGGAGCCGGCGTACCACACGCGGTCGCCGGGCTTGAAGAGCGTGGCCTCGGGACCCACCGCGCGCACGATGCCGCTGGCGTCCCAGCCCAGCACCTTGTAGCCGGGCCCGTCGCCGCTGCGTGAACTGCTGGCGCGCACCTTGGTGTCCACGGGGTTCACGGACACGGCGCGCACCTCCACCAGCAGGTCGCGGCCGGTGGCCGCCGGGTCGGGCAGGGTGATGTCGAGCAGCGACTCGGGGTGGTCGATGGGATGGGCGGTCTGGTAGCCAACGGCTTTCATGAGGGGCTCCTGGGTGTTGCAAGAAAAAGGGGGACGGCGTTGGCGCTCAGGCCACCGTCGCATCGGCCACTGCCTGGGCGCTGCTGGCCGGCGCGTAGTCGGTGTAGCCGCGTGCGCCGCCGCCAAACAGCTGGGCCGGATCGAAGGCCGCCAGCGGCAGCCCGGCCGCATAGCGCGCGGGCAGGTCGGGGTTGGCGATGAACGGCCGGCCAAACGCCACCAGGTCGGCCAGGCCGGAGGCCAGGATCTGCCGGGCGCGCTCGGGGGTGTACTGGCCCGCCACGATCACGCGGCCGCTGAAGGCGGCGCGCAGCGCGTGGCGGAAGCTGTCCGGCACGGCGGGCGCGTCGTCCCAGTCGGCCTCGGCCAGGTGGATGTAGGCCAGGCCCAGCGCGTCCAGCTCGCGTGCCAGGTGCAGGATGGTGGGGATGATCTCGGGGCAGTCCATGCCGCGCTGGGTGATGAACGGGGCCAGGCGCATGCCCGTGCGCTCGGCGCCGGCCTCGCTGGCCACGGCTGCGGCCACCTCGCGGGCAAAGCGGGTGCGGTGGTCCACCGGGCCGCCGTAGGCGTCCGTGCGGTGGTTGGACGTGGTGCGCAGGAACTGGTCGATCAGGTAGCCGTTGGCGCCGTGGATCTCCACGCCGTCGAAGTCGGCGCGCATGGCGTTGGCGGCGGCGCGGCGGAAGTCGTCCACCACGCCGGGAATCTCGGCGGCTTCCAGCGCGCGGGGCACGGGGCAGTCGAGCAGGCGGCCCACGCCGTCGTCACCCGCCACCCACACCCGGGCGGCGGGCGTCAGGGCCGAGGGCGCCACGGGCCGGCCGTCGGCATGGAAGCTGGGGTGCGACATGCGGCCCACGTGCCACAGCTGCAGCACCATGCGCCCGCCGGCCGCGTGCACGGCCTCCGTCACGCGGCGCCAGCCCTGCACCTGGGCCTCGCTGTAGATGCCCGGGGTGAAGCTGTAGCCCTGGCCCTGGCGCGAGACCTGGCTGGCCTCGCTGACGATCAGGCCCGCGCTGGCGCGCTGCGCGTAGTAGGCGGCCATGAGTGCGTTGGGCACGTCGCCGGGCTGGCTGCTGCGGGCGCGGGTCATGGGGGCCATCACCATGCGGTTGGGCAGCTGCAGCGGGCCCAGCTGCAGGGGGCGGAAGAGGGGCGTGGCGGCGGCGGTGGTGGTGAGGGACGTGGTCATGAGGTCAAGGCGGGACGCCAGGGGGTGGAACATGCCGTGATGGTGATTGCGGTGCGTATTTCTTTAAATGGGATGGCTGTTGAAGAAATATTCAATGAAAATTTGAAAATAACCGCCACGACGCCCGGCCTCTCCCATGAAAAGCCTGCAAGACCTCGACATCTTTGTGCGCACGGTGGACAGCGGCAGCCTGTCCGCCACCGCCCGCGCGCTGGACCTCACGCCCGCCGCCGCCAGCGCCGCGCTCAAGCGGCTGGAGGCCGAGCTGGGCGTGGCGCTGTTCGTGCGCTCCACCCGCAGCCTGCGCCTCACGCAGGAGGGCGCGCTGTTCCTGGAGCACTGCCGCCCCGCCCTGGCCGCGCTGCAGCAGGTGCACGGGCAGTTGCAGGGCGGGCGCGCCGGCGGGCTGCGCGGCACGCTGCAGCTGGCCGCCCCTTCGGACCTGGGGCGCAACGTGCTGCTGCCGTGGCTGGATGACTTCCAGGCCGAGCACCCGGGCATCGACCTGCGCCTGCAGCTGTCGGACCGCATGGCCAACGTCTACAGCGAGCCGGTGGACGCGGCCTTTCGCTACGGCAAGCCGCAGGACTCCAGCCTCGTGGCGCTGCCGCTGTCGGCCGCGCACCGCCGCGTGCTCTGCGCCGCGCCGGCCTACCTGGCCGCACGCGGCGCGCCCGCCACCCCGCACGCGCTGGCGGACCATGACGGCCTGTGCTTCATGCTGGGCGAGGATGTGCACGACCGCTGGCGCTTCTGGGATGCGGCAGGGCAGGAGGTGCAGGTGCGCGTGCGCAGCCGCAACGTGTCCAACGACGGCGACGTGGTGCGCCGCTGGGCGCTGCGGGGCCGGGGCATTGCCTACAAGTCGTTCTTTGACGTGGCCCACGACTTGGCCGCTGGCCGCCTGGTGCCGCTGTGCACCGGCTGGGTGACGGAGGCCGTGCCCCTGTTCCTGGTGGCCCCGAGCCGGCGCCAGCTCACGCCGCTGCTGCGGGCGCTGCGCGACTTCGTGGCCGGGCGGCTGCAGGCGCTGGCCGACGGTGCGCCGGGGGGCGCCTGAGCGGAAGGATGGGGGTTGTCCGGCGGGCGACGTGCAGGCCTCGCGCGCCGGTCGCACAATGGCCTGCTGCGCGCGCGGGCAGTCCGTGCGCCCCTTCCCCCACCACACTTCCTCCACGCCATGCTGAACTTCGACTTCCACAACCCCACCCACATCGCCTTCGGCCAGGGCCGCATCGCAGACCTCAACCAGCTGGTGCCAGCCGCCGCCAAGGTCTTGATCCTGGCGGGCGGCGCCAGCGCCGAGAAGACCGGCACCCTGGCCGAGGTGCGCGCCGCGCTGGGCGGCCGCCAGCACGCCACCTTCAGCGGCATCGAGCCGAACCCCAGCTACGAGACCTCCATGAAGGCCGTGGCGCAGATCCGCGAAGGCGGGTTCGACTTTCTGCTGGCCGTGGGCGGCGGCTCGGTGATCGATGCCACCAAGTTCATCGCGGCCGCGGTGAAGTTTGAGGGCGGCGACCCCTGGGCCATCCTGGAAAAGCACGGCCGCAACGTCACGGGCGCCCTGCCGTTCGGCGCCGTGCTCACGCTGCCCGCCACGGGCTCGGAGATGAACAACGGCGGTGTCATCACCCACCGCGCCCAGGGCGCCAAGCTGTCGTTCGGCAGCAACCACACCTTCCCCGTGTTCTCGGTGCTGGACCCCACCAAGACCTACACCCTGCCGCCCCAGCAGCTGGCCAACGGCGTGGTGGATGCCTTTGTGCACACGGTGGAGCAGTACCTGACCTACCCGGTCAACGCGCCCGTGCAGGACCGCTTTGCCGAAGGCATCCTGCAGACGCTGATCGAGGTCGGCCCGCGCCTGCTCACCGCCCCCGAGCCGGTGTACGACGACCGCGCCAACCTCATGTGGGCGGCCACCATGGCGCTCAACGGCCTGATCGGCGCCGGCGTGCCGCAGGACTGGGCCACGCACATGATCGGCCACGAGCTGACGGCGCTGCACGGCATCGACCATGCGCGCACGCTGGCCATCGTGCTGCCCGCGCTGCTGAACGAGCGCCGGGCCGCCAAGCGCGCCAAGCTGCTGCAGTACGGCGAGCGCGTGTGGGGCATCACCGCCGGCACCGACGACGAGCGCATCACCGCCGCCATCGAGCGCACGCGCGACTTCTTTGAAAGCATGGGCATCCGCACCCGGCTGTCGGGCTACGGCCTGGGCGCCGACGTCATCGACAAGGCCGTGGCCCAGCTCGAGGCCCACGGCATGGTCAAGCTGGGCGAGCAGCGCGAGATCACGCCGGCCGTGAGCCGCCGCATTCTCGAAGCGGCGTTGTAGGCCAGCGCCCCCTTCGCCCCGGGGTTCTCGCCGCGCTGGCGCCGCATGCGTCGTCAGTACGGCAGGATCCCCGGCAGCAGCGGCCGGTTCAGGCGCTGGCACCACCATTTGAGGGCCTCGCCCCGGTGCTCCGGCTTCCAGGCCAGCCAGAAGGTCTCGTCGGGGCGGGGTTCCTGCACCGGCAGTTCCACGAGGATGCCGTTGTGCAGCTCCACGCGCACGCAGGCCCGCGGCACAAAGCCATGGCCCAGCCCGGCCGCCTGGCACGCGATCTTGGCCTGCATGGAGGGCACCGTGATGCGGCGTTGGCCCGATAGCAGCCCCACCGTGCGGTCCGACAGCGTGCGCGCCCCGTCGCCCACCACCACCGCCGTGTGCTCCAGCAGGTCCGCCGGGGTGAGCGGCCGGCCCAGCCGGGCGAGGGGGTGCGTGGCCGTCACGCAGAACACAAAGTCCAGGCTGCCCACCGCCACGGCCTTGTAGCCGCCGCCGGCCGGGCCTTCCCCGGCGGCCACGATGAGGTCCGCGCGGCCCTCGCGCAGCGCCTCCCAGGTGCCGGTCAGCGTCTCGCAGCCGATGCGCAGGCGCGTGCCGCAGTTCAGGGCCTCGAACGCGGCAATGTCGTCGCTGAACGCGCTGGTGGGGATGAGCGAATCGTGCACCAGCCGCAGCTCGGACTCGAAGCCCGTGGCGATCTGACGCAGGCGGGACTCGAGCTGCCGTGCCGACGCCAGCAGCCACCGGCCCTCCTTGAGCAGCTCCTGGCCCGCCGGGGTAAGCGCCACGCGCGGCCCGTTGCGCGTGAAAAGCGCCAGGCCCAGCTGCTCTTCGAGCTTGCCCACCGCATAGGAGATGGTGGAAGGCACCTTGTGCAGCCGTTCCGAGGCGCCCGCGAACGAGCCGTGCCGGGCAATGGCATCCACCAGTTCAATGGCTTCGAGGGTGAGTTTCAGCATGGGCACACCGCCTTGATATGAATCATCGAAATTATCGATGATGAAAGGCCAAACCTTTCAACCAAAGCACCGGCCATGCGCCCGATACTTCCTTCATCGCAGCACTGAACGCCAATGAGTTTGCGCTGATTTGCAAGACAGCGTCCAGTGTGAAATTTATCGACAGCTACTGAAAGGAAGACACCATGCTCGACATCCGCAAGGCCCAACACCGCGGCAAGGCCAACCACGGCTGGCTGCAATCGAACCACACCTTTTCCTTCGGCCACTACCACGATGCGAACCAGCAAGGGTTCTCGGACCTGCTGGTCATCAACGACGACCGCGTGGCCCCGGGCCAGGGTTTCGGCACGCACCCGCACCGGGACATGGAGATCTTCTCGTACGTGCTCGAGGGCGCGCTGGAGCACAAGGACTCCATGGGCACCGGTTCGGTCATCCGCCCCGGCGATGTGCAGATGATGAGCGCCGGCACGGGCGTGCGCCACAGCGAGTTCAACCACTCCCACGAGGAGCCGGTGCACTTTCTGCAGATCTGGCTCGTGCCCGGGGCGCGCGGGGTGCAGCCCCGCTACCAGCAGGTGCATTTCAGCGCGGCCGAAAAGCGCGGCCGCCTGCGCCAGATCATCTCGCCCGGGGGCGAGGGCGGATCGCTGGCCGTGCACCAGGACGCCCGCGTGTATGCCGGCCTGTTTGACGGCAGCGCGGAGACGGCCACGCTGGACGTGGGCCCGGACCGCCATGTGTACGTGCACGTGGCCCGCGGCAGCCTGGAGGTGAACGGCGAGCGCCTGTCCGAAGGCGATGGCGCGCGCATCCGCAACGCCGGCGCGCTGCGCTTCGGCCAGGGAGAGGGCGCCGAGGTGCTGGTGTTCGACCTGCGCCCCCACGAGCTGCCCACGATGCCGCAGTGAGGTGGCGGCTGGGGGCCGTGGGCCGCGTTCAGGGCCTCAGGCCGGCACGGCCGGTCCGTGCGGCTGCAGGCACATGGGCCGCTCGTCAAAGGCCAGCCAGCCCAGCGTGTCGCACAGCGACTGCACCCAGGCGGTGTAGTCGGTGCGCAGGGTGCAGTGCATCGCCAGGGGGCCGTCGGCAGCCGCTTCGGGCAGGTGGAATTCCACCGGATGGCCGAGCACCGTGGCGTGGCCCCAGGTGGGCAGGGCCCACTGCAGGCCGGGCAGCACCCGGGCCAGCGAAGCCTTGATGTGGTCGATGTCGCGCAGCACCTGTACCGTGTCGGGCGAGAGCTCCTCGGTGGTCAGCGGCAAGCGCGTGGGTTGGAAGAACAGGTAGGTGTAGGCCATGGGCCGGATGTTGCACCTGGTTGCACCTAGCGCCCGCAAGCCGGCGGCCCGGGGCGTGAACTATTGCGCAGCCGGGCCTTCCGGCTGCGGCCGGGGCGCAGGCGGGGACGGAACGCCTGGGGCGGCCGATTGGCTCCCGAAGTGGTCGAACGAGGCGTAGCGGTGGTCCACCGGCCGCCCTTGCGCGTCCACCAGCCGCAGGCCGGCCTCCGCCTGCACCGTGCCGATGCGGGTCACGGGGGTTGCGCTGGCGTGGGCCGCGGCCGCCACGGCCGCGCTGCGCGCGGGCGGGGCGGTGAACAGCAACTCATAGTCGTCGCCACCGGCCAGGGTGCACTGGCGTACCATTTCTGCATCAAATGGGCCTGCGGCGCTTGGTACGTAAGCGCTGGCAGCTATCAAATTTGAAGTAGCGTGGGTGTCAATGCGGGCGCCCACGCGGGACGCCTTCAGCAGGTGGGCCAGGTCGCCCAGCAATCCGTCGCTCACGTCCATGGCGCTGCTGGCCACGCCGCGCAGGGCCTGGCCCAGCGCCACGCGTGGCGTGGGGCGCTCCAGCCGCTGGCGCGCGCGCTCCAGCACGGGGGCCGGCAGGTCGATATGGCCCAGCAGCGCTTCCAGGGCAAGGCGCGCGTCGCCCAGCGTGCCGCTCACGTAGATGTCATCGCCGGCCCGTGCGCCGCTGCGCAGCAAGGCCTGGCCCGCAGGCACCTCGCCGAACACCGTGATGCACAGGTTGAGCGGGCCCTGGGTGGTGTCGCCCCCCACCAGCTCGCAGCCGTGCGCATCGGCCAGCGCCAGCAGGCCGCGCGAGAAGCCGGCCAGCCACGGTTCGTCCACCCGCGGCAGCGCCAGCGCCAGGGTGAAGGCCAGCGGCCGCGCGCCGCAGGCCGCCAGGTCCGACAGGTTCACGGCCAGCGCCTTGTGGCCCAGGGCCTCCGGGTCCACGCCGGCAAAGAAGTGCCGCCCCTCCACCAGCATGTCGCTGGAGACGGCCAGCTGCATGCCGGCTGCGGGCGCCAGCAGCGCGCAGTCGTCGCCCACGCCCAGGGCGGCGTGGCGCACGGGGCGCGTGAAATAGCGTGCGATCAGGTCGAATTCACCCATGGTGTGTGCAAAGAAACTGTGAAGGAGGGCGCTACGCGCCGCCGCGCTCCTGCGCGGCAAACCACACGGCCCAGTGGTCGATGCAGGCCTGGACCTTGGGCAGGCGGTGGCGGCGCGTCAGGGTCACGGCATGGATGGGGGTGGGCTGCAGGTCCACGCAGTCCGCCAGCACAGGCGCAAGCACGCCCCGGCGCACCAGCGGCGTGGCCACCACGGTGGCCAGCCGCGCAATGCCCAGGCCCTGCAGCGCCATGCGCGCCGTGATGGCGGTGCTGCCGGAGCGCCAGTGGCCGTCGGCCACCAGCACCTGCGCCTCGCCATCGACCTGGAAGGGCCAGTGGTTCAAGAAAGCCACCGCGCTGTTCGTGATGAGCCGGTGCTGGCGCAGATCGGCCGGCCGCTGCGGCGCGCCGTGGGCCTGCAGATAGCCGGGCGTTGCGTACAGCCCGCGCGCCAGCGTGCCCAGCGGGCGCGCCACCACGGTGTCAGTGGGCGGCGGCCCGGTGCGGATGGCAATGTCGATGCCGCCCTGCGCCATGTCGGCCATGCGGTCGTCCACCACCAGTTCCACGCGCAGCTGCGGGTGGCGCTGCTGCAGGCTGTCAAAGCTGGGGATCAGCAGGTGTTCAGCCACCACCGAGCTGGAGGCCACGCGCACCCAGCCGCTGGGCTGGCCGCTGTGGCTGGCGAACTCGCCTTCCAGCTCGTCCAGCGAACCGGTGATGCGCCGGCAGTAGTCCAGGAAGGTGAGCCCTTCGGCCGTGAGCGCAAGCCCGTGGGTGCTGCGGTGCACCAGCCGGGCGCCGCACGACTGCTCCAGCCGCGCCAGCGTGCGCGACACCTGGCTCACGGGCGCGTTGCGCTCGCGCGCCACGGCCGAGAGCGAGCCCAGTTCGGCCACGCGCACGAACAGGTGCAGGTCTTCGAAACGGAGGTCGCGCATCGGGCAATGGTAACGGGGCCCCGGGTGCGCCAGGCCTTGCACCCGCTGCAAAACGCCCTTGCGCGGCACGCTGTTTCGCGGGCGGTGCGCGGTGCCTACAGTCCCGTTCACCCCAGCCAACCCCCGACGAGGAGCGCGCCATGCAACCCCTGTCCCCCGACGAATACCACCGCCTGCGCGAGCAGGCCAAGCGCCACGCGATGGAGCTGCGCCGCGAGGCGGTCCGCGACGCGCAGGTCTGGCTTGCCCGTACCCTGCTGCGGTGGGTTCGCAAGGCCCTGCGCCGCGCGGGTGCGCGCCCCCGGGCCTGCGCCACCGCCTTCATGCCACCACCCCAGGAGACCACCGCACCATGCCCACCCTCGTTCTGAAGATCGGCCCCTTGGGATGTCCTGCATAACCCTCGCGACATCACGCAGGGCACCGACACGCCGGCGGAGAAAGCCGCTTTCGTGCAGGCGGCCTTTGCCGAGCTGCGCCAGCAACTGGCGGGCGACGGGCCGTTGGCCGAGGCCAGCTACGTCATCGTGCGCGAGCTGCCAGCGGGCGACTGGGGCTATGGCGGGCGCACCCAGCAGGCCCGCAAGGCGGCCCTGGCTGCCTGAGCCCGCCGCCGGGCGGGCGGCGTGGAGCGCTCACCCAAGCGCGCCGCGGAAACGCAGCGCCGCCTGGCGGCTCACCTCGGCCAGCAGCTGCTCCTCGCTCTGGCGCTGGCGCAGCCAGCGGGCGTCGTTCTGGCCCGCTTCCACTTCGGTGCGCAGCATGTGCATGGCGCTCGCCGCCCCTTGCCGGGCGGCGTGGCTGGCCACAGTGTCCATGGTGCGCAGGATGTGCTCGCGCAGCGGCATGTGGTCGCCGGTGGCCGGGTCCACGTACACCGCGTCCATGCCAAAGCGGCAGGCCTGGAAGCGGTTGTAGGTGTAGACCAGGTAATCGTCCTCCTCGGGCATGAACGGCTGGTCGGCCAGGAACCAGGCCCCCAGGGCCTGCACATAGCCCGCGAGCGCGGCGGCGCGCTCGATGGTCAGCGGCGTGTCGAACACGCGGATCTCGATGGTTCCGAACTCGGGCTTGGGGCGGATGTCCCAGTAGAAGTCCTTCATGCTGCGCACCACGCCCGTGCGGGTCATCTTGTTGAAGTAGACCGTGAAGTCGTCCCAGGTCAGGGCCATGGGCGCGCGCCCCGACAGCGGGAAGGCGAACACCGAGTTCAGCCGCGCCGAATCGAACGCCGTGTCCTGCCCCTGCACATAGGGGCTGGAGGCGGACAGCGCGATGAAGTGCGGGATGTAGCGGCTCATGCGGTGCAGCATCAGCAGCGCGGCGTTCGCATCGGGGCAGCCGATGTGCACGTGCTGCCCGAAGATGGTGAACTGCTTGGACAGGTAGCCGTACAGCTCCGACAGCTCGCGAAAGCGCGGCTTGTCGTAGATGCGGCGCTCGTGCCACTGCTGGAAGGGGTGCGTGCCGCCGCCCACCACCGCGATGTTGAGCTTGTCGGCACTGCGCACCAGCGCATCGCGGATGGGCGTGAGCTGCCCCAGCACCTCGCTGGCCGAATGGCAGATGCCGGTGGAGATCTCGATCATGCTGTTCGTCATCTCCGGCACCACGCTGCCGGGCAGCGGGGTTTTCTTCATGAGGCGCAGCATGTCCTCGGCGTAGGGCGCCAGGTCGTAGTCGTTGGTGTTGACGAGCTGAAGCTCCAGCTCCACGCCCAGCGTCAGCGGTTCGGAATGGTTGAAGGCTTCAAGACTCACGGCCGGTATCTCCGTTGTGGTTGCCAGGGGTGGTCAGCGCGGCCCAGGGCTTGGAGCTTTCGCCCGCCCGGTAGATGGCGACGGTGGCGATCACCGAGCCCAGCACCTCCATCAGCAGGATGGCGGGCAGCGCCACGCCCGCGATGACGTGGCCGGTGGACGGCGACGCCAGCACGAACTGCGAGGCGATCAGCAGCGCGATGGAGGACATGGGCGTCATCGCGCAGCCCACCCACAGCGCCTGCTTCCAGCTGGCGCCGCTGCCCACGTTGCCCAGTGCCACGCCCACGGCCTTGGCCAGCAGGCGCACCGTGATCAGCGCCAGCACCACGCCCGCCACGTGCGCGCTCCAGTCGGCCTGTGCCGCCACGGTGGAGACCAGCACGAACATCAGCATGGTCAGCAGCGAAGACGCATTGCCCAGCTGCCGCGGCCAGGCCCAGGGCCGGGGGTTGAGCTGCTTGAGCAGCATGCCCGCCAGCAGCGCGGCCAGCGGCGCCGATCCGCCCATGTGCGCGGCCACGGCGGTGCCGGCGGCCACCAGGGCCAGGAACAGCATGGACGTGTTCTCGCTGGTGGGGCTCATCACGCGCAGCGCCATGCGCAGCACCAGGGCCAGCACGGCGGCCACGATGATGGAAACCCCCAGCACCACCACCACGGGCGAGATGGTCTCCAGCACCGTCACGCTCTGGCGGTTGAGCAATTCGGCACGCGCGCTGCCCAGGGTCAGCGCGTACAGCGACGACAGGGTGGTAAGCACGATGGCGCGCTCCGTCACCGGGCCGGCGGCGCGGGTGTCCGCCACCACCCGGGTCAGCACGGCGGGCGATGCGGCCAGCGCCACCAGGGCGAGGGGCCCCGCCACCTGCGTGGGCAGGTTCAGCCACACCAGCACCCAGTACACGGCAAAGTAGGTCAGCACCGATTCGGCAATACTCTGCACCAGCACCATGGGGTTGTGCCGGAACCAGCGCAGCGGGATACGCCCGCCGCATTCGAACAGCACGATGGCCAGGCCCAGTTCCAGCAGGAACAGGCCGATGCCCTGCAGCGGCCACACGGCCCCGCTGAACCCCGCCAGCCCGGCGGCCGTGCCCACCAGCGAATAGCCTAGCACCTTGGGCAGGCCCGTGTGGCGCTGCGTCAGATAGCCTGCCATCGCGGCCACGGCCAGCAGCAGCGACCATTGCACCGTGGGCAACCCGGCCGAGGGGCGCAGCCATTGCGCCCAGAAGCTCAGGATTTCATTCATGTCATGGAACCTCCGTGTCACCGCAGGAGCCCCCCGCGGTGCTGTTGTTGTTGACGGCAGGGACCTGGCGGGCCCTGCGGGGTTGCGCCCCCGTGCGGGCTTGAATTTACAGGCTGAAACAGGCGGCCGATGTAGGACACGGGCGCCGATTGGCGCTGGCGGCCCGACAAGCCGCAGGTTCTTAGCGCCGTGGCAGGAAGAAGCTCAGCGGCGCGCTGCGCAGCCGGGACCGCACGGCCGCGTAGATGCGCGAGCGTTCCACGCCGCTCACGTTCTGCGCCTGCAACGCAAGGCGGAACGCGAGGTAGAAGCTCACCGACACGTTGAGGGCGCCCAGCAGCGGCAGCGTGGCCGCCGCCCACCAGAAGGCGGGCGAGTGCAGCGCCGGCAGCCCCAGCGACGCCATGGCCGCGGCCACCTGGCCGGTGGACAGGGTGACATGCCGGACATCCAGCGCCAGCCCGAAAAACCCCGCGAACGCCGGCACCAGGCCGAGCATGAAGCCCAGGGAAATGTTGGCCGCAAAGCCCGAGATGTTCTCGCGCAGGAAGCGCGCCCAGCGGGCCGCGCGCGCGGCGCCCAGCCAGCGGGTGATGCGCGGGTTGTAGTGGATGGCCGAGTCCAGCCGGTGCAGCACGAACCAGTTTTCCGTCCAGCCCGCGACGATGCTCGACGCGAACAGCAAGACCCCCGTGAAGGCCGCGAACAGCACGGACGGACCCAGCAGGTGCAGCGACTCCAGCACATGCCCGGCCTGGCCGTGGCTGATGGCAGGAGCGCCGGTGCCCCAGGCAATCAGCGCGGCCAGGGCCAGCACGGCGGGAAACACCACCAGCACGTTGCCCAGCACCGCCGCCACCTGCGAGCGCACCAGGTGCGTGATCTCGTCCACAAAGGCTTCGGTGCCGCCGCCCGTGCCCAGTTCCTTGAGCTTGGCCGCCATCGCCGGCGCTGTCATGGCGGGCTGCTTCGTGGCCACGGTCAGGTGCAGCAGCTGGATGAGCACAAAGCTCACGGCGTAGTTCACGCCGGCCCAGAAGCCGCCCCAGAAGGCCGACAGGGCCAGCGCGTACAGCCCGAACTTGGCGAGCGTGGTGAAGGCCATCAGCGCCCCGCCCCCGGCCGCCTTGCGGACCATGGCGCGGTACTCGGCGCCGGTGCGGGTGATGTAGTGCTCGCCGGTCTCGGCGCTGCGCTCGGCCACCTTGGCGGCCAGCAGCGATGAGTTGGAGGCCAGCAGCGCGCGCAGGCTGCGGCGGTCCTGCCCCACCATGACCAGATGCGCCATCAGGCGCGCGGCGGTGGCGGCGGGCGTGGGGGAGAGCAGGCAGTCCAGCAGCTCGCGCACCCGCAGGATGCGCTCGCGCAGCTGCCGCAGCCGGAACACCAGCCCCACGGAGATGCCGTTGTCTTCAAAGTGGGTGTACACGGTGGCCGCGGCCGCGCGGCAGGCTTCCAGCCGCTCGCGCAGGCGCTGCGCGGCCTCGTTCAGGCGGTCGGGCGTGCGCAGCGCGTGCAGCACCTCCACCCGCAGGCTCTCCACATCACGGATCAGCGCGTGAAAGGGCTGCGCATCGCGCGCCGCCTCGCTCATGCGCAGGCGCAACTCGGGCGCAAAGCCGGTGGAAAGGATCTGCCCCGCGCAGTAGGTGATGGCGTCCAGCAGCGCCTTCTGCCAGCGCGAGGCGCCGCCCCGGGCCTCGTCCGCCGGGGGCGGGGCCAGCAGCGCGATCAGGCGCTGCAGCTGGGTTTCCTCCAGCGCCGCCAGCCATTGCGCGTCGAATTCGCCCGGCAGGGCCAGCATGAACAGCTCCGACGCGTCGATGGTCTCGGGGCTGTGCGGCAGCAGCTTGGTGCGCAGGCGCTCGGCCATCTCGCTGACCAGCGCGGTGCGGGGCGCGAAGCCGAAATCCGCCAGCAGCGTGGTGATGTCCACGTGCTCCACCAGCGTGGTCCACCAGGCCCGCAGGCGGGCCGCGGCCTCGGGCCGGGCTTCCACCGCATCCAGGAACAGCTGGACCCGCCCCACGGCGGCCGGTACGGAGTCGCCGCCGCCACGCACCCAGTCCAGCAGCTGGATCAGCCACAGATGGCGGACGGCCAGGCCGGCCTCGGGGTCCAGCGCGGCCAGCAGGCTGGGGAGGTCGGCCGGGGCGGGGAGGGGCAAGCCCTGGTTCTTCGCCGTCAATGCAGCACCCGGCCGCTGATGGGCCCGCCGCCCGGGCCCTGGTGCACGGCTTCCAGCACAAAAAGGGGCACCGGGGCGTCAAACGGCTCGCCGTCTTCCGCCACGCAATGGAAGGTGCCGTGCATGGTGCCGCTGGAGGTGCGCAGCCGGCAGCCGCTGGTGTACTGGAAGGATTCGCCGGGCTTGAGCAGCGGCTGGTGGCCCACCACGCCGAGGCCCTTGACCTCTTCGGTGTGGCCCTGCGCATCACTGATGACCCAGTGGCGTGAAATCAGCTGTCCCGGCGCGTCGCCGGCATTGGTGATGGTGATCGTGTAGGCGAAGCTGAACACCGCGCTCTCGGGCGACGACTGCTCGGGCAGGTACTCGGGGACCACCGCCACATCGAACTGGTACTTGGGCATGGCGGAATGGTAACCGTGGCCGGCAAAAAACCGCGGGGCCGCGGGCTTTGCGACAATCCGGGCATGAGCAGCCCCACCTACCGCATTGCCCCTTCCATTCTGTCTGCCGATTTCGCCCGCCTGGGCGCAGAAGTGCAGAGCGTCATCGCCGCCGGCGCCGACTGGATCCATTTCGACGTGATGGACAACCACTACGTCCCCAACCTCACCTTTGGCCCCATGGTGTGCCAGGCCTTGAAGCCCTACGCCAAGACGCCTGCCGGCGCGGCCGTGCCCATCGACGTGCATCTGATGATCCAGCCCGTGGACGCGCTGGCAGCCGCCTTCGCCGAGGCAGGTGCCGACTACATCAGCTTCCACCCGGACGCTGCGGGCCACGTGCACCGCAGCATCCAGGCCATCCGCGCCAAGGGCGTGAAGCCGGGCCTGGTGTTCAACCCCGCCGAGCCGCTGGACGTGCTGGACTGGGTGATCGACGACATCGACCTCATCCTCATCATGAGCGTGAACCCCGGCTTTGGCGGCCAGAGCTTCATCGACTCTGCCCTGCGCAAGATCGAGGCCGTGCGCAAGCGCATCGACGCCTCGGGCAAGGACATCCGCCTGGAAGTGGATGGCGGCATCAAGGCCGACAACATCCGCCGCGTGGCCGACGCCGGTGCAGACACCTTCGTGGCCGGCAGCGCCATTTTCGGCAAGCCGGACTACAAGGCGGTCGTGGACGCAATGCGCGGCGCACTCGCCGCAGCCTGAGCCTTCGGGGCCTGCCGCTGGTACGTGCCCCGCAGCGGCAGCCTGCTGCAATTGCTATTAAATTAATAGCTATCAGCGCTTGATGGATAAGCGCTAGAGGCCATTTCTATTAATATTCTGCCGCCTCGGGCTTACTGGGGAATCACCGTGGTCGTGACCGATTCGCGCAGCACGCCGCCCCCGGACACGGAGCCGCTGGCGGGGTCGCTTTCGATCCGGCGCACGCATTCCGCTCGGTCCGCCGTGTTCTGGAACGCTTCGCAGCGCTGGGTTGCGTTGGCGATGGCAATCGGGCCGGGGTCGCTCAGCTGGCCCTTGCGGGCTGCGTCGTAGGCGTTGGTGGCTTCACGCAGGCAGGTGGCCAGGCTGTCCTGGGTGTTGTTCGTCTGGCACCGCTGGCGTTCCTGCTCGTAGCGCGCCCGTGCATCTTGCGGCGGGGTCTGGGCGCTGGCGGCGGCGCAGGCCAGCAGCAGGGTGGCGGTGAAAAGCGGCTTGACGGCATCACGGTATCGCATGGGACAACTCCTTTTTCGAACGCGGGCAGGCAGCGGCCTACCCATGGAAGGGCAGCGTACGCCCGGGCGCGGCGGCTGTCTGTCAGACACCGCCAGACGCCGCCGTCCGCAGCGGCGCCGCGGTCCTGCGCAGACGATCGCGCAAGCCGCTCTTCAGCCCAGGCGCTGGAAGGTGAGCGTGAAGGCCACGCCGCCTTCCGCGTTGCGCGCGTTGATGGTGCCGCCCATCTTTGCCATGTAGGTCTTGGCCACAAAGAGCCCCTGCCCCCGGTGCTCGGTTTCGCCCATGGGCGCGGGCAGGCCGGGGTCCGACACGCCCAGTTCGAAGATGCGTTCCAGCAGGTTTTCCTCGATGGTCGAGCCCTGGTTGTGCAAGGTGGCGCTGGCGGTGGATTCGGACGCAGCCAGCGTCAGCGTGATGGGCGAGCCGGCGGGGCGGTAGCGGTCGGCGTTGCCCAGGATGTGGGTGACCACGTCCTCCAGCGCAAACTCATCCGCCCGCACGATCACCGGCCCGGGGCTGCCTTGGTACACCACGTTGGCGATGCCCGCAAAGTGCGCGTTGTCGGCCACATGGTGCAGGAAGGCGTCCAGGTCCAGCCGGCCCTGGGGCACGTCGGCCGCCTGCAGCGCCTCGGCGGGTGAGGCCGTGCCGTAGAGCACGTGTACCGCCTGCTGCATGCGCTGCACGTAGCGGTGGCCGGGGTCCTCGGCGCCGCCGTGCAGCACCATCAGCGACTGCAGGGGCGACATGATCTCGTGCCCCACGGCGTGCCACATGTCGCGCTCCTGCTGGGCGCGCAGGCGCTCGCGCGCCAGGTCGTCCTTCACGCGCTGCAGCAGGTCGGCCAGGCCGCCGGCCAGGATGCCCAGCTCGTCCGATCCGCGCAGGTCGGACACCTCCAGGTCGCCCAGGCGCGGGCCGATGTGGCCGTCCTGCACGTTGTACGACACGGCGGCGGCGCGGCGGGTGAGGGCGGTCACGCGGCGCAGCAGGCCCACTTCCACCACCAGCCAGGCCAGCCCGATGGCGGCCAGCATGGCGCCCAGGTACCACGCCATGCGCGTGGCCACCACCGCCAGGCCCTGCTCCACGCCCCGCAGGTCGCCGGTGAAGGTGACGGCGTAGTTGCCCACGGGGGTGTCCAGGATGTCCAGGCCGGCGGGCACCGCGGGCTGCGGGCGCTGGCTGGGGCGCGTCCATGTGCCATCCAGCGGCAGCCAGCTGATCAGGCGCATCAGCCAGGGGGCCGACGGGCCCGCCTCCACTGCCGAGCCGTGCAGCATGATCGCCTCCTGCGCGCTGCTGCCCAGCTTGCGGACCTGAGCCTTCTCGCCGGGCAGCAGCGAGCGCGCCACCTCGGCCAGCGAGGCCGCGGGCTGCGCGCCGGGCGTGTTGCTGTCAAACAGCACGGGCGCGGAGCCGGGCCCGAGCATCTCAATGCGCACGCGCATGCTGCCCAGGTCTTCGGGCGGCCATACCACGCGCTGCTTGTGGTTGAACAGCGCCTCGCGGAACAGCTCCACCGGCAGGCGCACGGAATAGAAGGTGCGGCGCTGGCAGCCGGGCGGCGTGCCGGCCAGGTCGCGGCACAGGTTGTTCTGCCACAGCCAGCCGCGGAAGTCGCGCACCGGGCGGGCGCGGGCGTCCAGCTGGTCGGCGCCCTCGCTGTCCTCGCCATTGCTGTTGTCCACAAAACCGGTGAGCCGTCCGCGCGTCTGGAGGCTGCCCTGCGGCGGCAGGGCCTCGAAGGGCGCCACCCAGCGGTAGGTGGCGCCGCGCATGTCCAGCGTGATGCGCGCGCGGTGCACGCCGGCCAGCTCCAGCGCGCCGCGCTCGCGCGGTACCAGCTCGCCCGCGTAGAAGCTGCCCACCAGGTAGATGAAGCCGCCCGCGTAGGGGTTGTTGCCGATCGCCGCGCAGGCCGTGGCGCCGTCAGGGTATTGCACCGCGCAGCCCGCCATCTCCACCGCCTGCTGGGCCTTGTTCTGGTCGTCGAAGTCAATGGCTGCGTAGGGCAGCAGCACGGGCGCGAGCGGGGTGGCGGCCTGGCCCTGCAGATGGGCATTGAGCAGGGCCAACTGGCCCGCAGGGTGGCGCAGCCGGGCCATCACCTCGGCCTGGCTGCGCTCGAAGCCGTGCTGGTAGCCCTGCCAGGCGCGTTCCTTCTCTTCCTTGAGCAGCACCACGCTCAACGCCAGCGTGGCCACGGCCAGCAGCAGGAACACCCCGCGCACGAGGATGCGCAGCCGGAAGGCTGGAAGGCCCAGCCGGGGCATCTCCAGGCGGGGGATTTCAAGGGCCGGGCGCAGCAGGCGTTTCATGGGCGCTTGCTGCCCGATGCGGCGGGCAGGCCCACCCAGCGGAAACCCCGCATCGGCACGTTTTCAATGCCTTCAAACGAAGGGTCCACTTCGCGCAACGCCTCGCGGATCGTGCTCACATGCTTGCGCACGTTGTCACGGCTGCGGCCGCTTTTCACCACCTCGAACAGTTCGTCGTACGACACCACTTCGCCGCTGCGCTGGTGCAGCGTGGCCAGGATGCGCTGGGCCGTCAGCGGCAGGTTGATGCGCTCGCCGCGCCAGGTAGGGCTGCGCTGCCACAGCGGGTCCAGCACCAGCGCGTCGCCCGCCGGGGCTGCGGGCGCGGCGGCGGCCGGGCTGGCCGTGCGCAGGATGTCCAGGAAGGTCTCGATGAAGTCGGACTCCTCGAACGTGGTCTTCTGCAGGTAGTCCCACGCGTCCAGCGCCTTCATGATGCTGCGGTAGATGGCCGCCGGCATGGCCGACACCACCAGCACGGGTGTGCCCTGGCGGCGCTTGTTGATGGCGTTGATGAGCGCCACGCCCGCATGGCGCTCGCGGCCCAGCTCGATGTCCAGCACCACGGCGTCGTAGTGCTCGCGGGCCAGGGCGGCCTCGGCGTCGTCGCGGGTGAACCATTGGTCGATCACGATGCCGCTTCGGGCGCTGGCAATCCAGCCGGCCAGCTGGTTGCTGGTGGGCAGGTCGTCTTCGATCACGGCAATGCGGGTCATGGGCAGGGCGGGTCAGTGGGGGTGGGCGGATTATCCCGGCCGCCCGGCGGCACCGGCGTGAGTTTTTCTTCCGGAGCCGGAGCATTCGCGCGGGTGGTGTGACGGGTTTGGGCGGCGCGCCGCGTTGTTGCTTCCGGGGTGGATTCGAACAATCGGTCCTCAATGAGCCTGCCACGGCGGCGGCCCAGAGACCGACAACAACACCAAACCCACCCGAGAGAGAGAAAACACCATGAAAGCCACCTGGTACCGCATCGTGCAGACCCTGAAGGGCCGCTCTTCCACCTCCTTGCCCGAGGCGGGCACCGAGCCCGTCCTGGATGCCGGCCTGCAAGGCGACCCCGCCGCAGTGGGCGCCGCACCGGCCGCGCCCCTGAACTGGGCCTACCTGCTGCCCACCGCCCGCACCGTGCGCTGGCTGGCCGCAGGCGCCGTGGTGGCCGCAGCGGGCCTCATGGTGGTTCGCAACCCGCCGGTGCAGCATCTGGCGCAGGGCGAGCTGGGGGTGCGACTGAACCAGTTCACCGGCGACGTCAGCCTGTGGCGCGACGGCGGCGTGTGGGTGGTGCCGGGGCTGCACACCCTGCGTGTGTTTTCGCTGCGCGACCAGAGCTATCGCCCCGAGACCATGCGCCAGGCCAACGGCAGCGCGCCGCTGCAGTCGGTGGAGGGCCTCTCCCTGGGCCTGGACCTGAGCGTGCGCTACGCGCTGGACCCCAGCTCGCCCGCCGTCAAGGCCGGCAACCTGCCCGACAACGTGGGCGCCGACATCGTGGAGCCGGCGGTGCAGGGCCTGGTCTACAAGGTGTTTGCCCGCTACACGGTGCGCGAGATCTTCTCGTCCAAGCGCGCCGAGATTGCGCAAACCATTGAAACGGAACTGCGCGCCCGCCTGGCGGCCGATGGTGTCACGCTGCGCAGCGTGCAGATCGGCAAGGTGGACCTGCCCGCCGAATACCGGCGCGGCATGGACAGCCTGCTGGCCGAAGAGCTGGCGTCCGAGAAGATGCGTTACACGCTGGAGCTGAAAGACAAGCGCGTGAAGGAAAACGAGCTGGACGCCACCGCCGAGAAGGTGCGCCGCGAGGTCGCCGCCGAGGCCGCCGCCCGCGAGCAGGTCATTGCCGCCAAGGCCCAGGAAGAAGCCATGAAGCATGTGCTGCCCTTCAAGCAGCGCCAGATCGAGCAGCGCCAGCTGGAGGCCGAAGCCGAGCGCGTGGCCCGCGTGAAGGCCGCCGAAGGCGCGGCCCAGGCCCGCCGCATCGAAGCCGCGGGCGAGGCCGAAGCCCGCCAGAAGCTGGCCGAGGCCGAGGCCTACCGCACGGACCGCATCGGCAAGGTGAACGCCGAGCAGATGGCGCGCGAAGGCGCCCTCGTCACCAAGCACCCGCTGCTCATCCAGAAGACGCTGGCGGACAAGCTGTCGGACAAGATCCAGGTCATCATCGCGCCCCCGCCCACCAACGGCGACTTCATTGGCGCCGCGCTGCTGGGTGGCCAGCGCAACGCCCAGGCCGGGGCTGCGCAGGCCGCGGCACCCGCCGACGACGCCACCGCAACCACCACGGAGCAATAACATGAACGCCACCCTCGCAACCCTGGTGGTGGCCGTGGCCAGCGCCGCCGCCACCGTGGCCGCTGAAGCTGCACCCACGTCCCCCGCCCCCGTGCCTGGCACCCTCGGCACCGCCATCGTGGTGCAGGACCAGGCCAGCTTGCGCGCCGCACCGCGCGATGGCGCCCAGCAGCAGACCGTGCTCTGGCAGGGTGAAGTGCTGGAAGTGCGCGGCGAGCGCCTGGACTACCTGCAGGTGTGGGACCACAAGCGCGAGCGCGGCGGCTTCGTCCGCGCCAGCGACGTGCGCCGCATGGCGCTCACCGAGGCCGAAGGGCCCGCGCTGCTGGCCGTGGCGCGCTTTGTGCAGGACACGCCGGGCGCCGAGGCGCTGGGCATCGGCCTCATCGCCGCCTACCTGCAGGCCGCGCCGGCCCAGACATTGGCGGGCGCGGAGGGTGCGCAGGCCTTCGATGCGCTGGGTGCCTTTGCCGACCGGCTGGCGCGCCGCGCCTCGGCGGCTGTGCCGGGCAAGGCCTCGGGCGCCACGCTGTCGGCACACCTGGACGTGGCCAGCGGCTACGGCGTGCGCTTTGCCACCTACGAGGTCGAAGGCCGCATGCAGGTCTGCTACGACGGCGAGGCTTTTCGCCGCCTGCTGGCCATGCCCGCGGCCGATGCCGGGCAGCGCGCCCGCGCCGCCCTGGCGCTGACCCGCCCCGAGTGCATCAACCCCGACCTGCCGGCACATGAGCGCGCCAAAGTCATCGCCTGGCAGGCCGACGTGCTGGAGCGCGCGGACGTGGCCGGCCTGCCCGGCTACCTGCGCAACCGGGTGCAGATGCGCCGCGCCAGCGTGTGGGGCGCGACGGCCTTCCAGCAGGCCCGCAAGAACACCGCCGACCCGGCCGTGGCCGCCGCCGCGGCGCGCGCCCTGGCGGAGTTCGCGGGCGTGAGCCGGGCCGATCTGACGGACGAAGACCAGAGCGCCTACAACGACGCCGCCATGCGCGTGAGCGCCGTGCGCTGGGCCCTTGTGCCCAGCGTGGCGGCCGTGGCGCCCGCCGGTTCGCGCCCCGCATTGCGCACCGAGCCCGGCGCCCCCGGCGAAACCTGCGTGCTGCTGGTGGATGCCCAGCACACCGCCCAGGCCGCGCTGCTGCGCCGCTGCACCTATGGCGTGGTGTGGATGGCATCGGCCAGCACCAACCGCGAGGGCACGGCCGTGGCGCTGGCCGTGCAGCCCCTGGAAGGCTGGCGCGAGCTGTGGGTGCTGCGCAAGAGCGAAGGCGGCTGGGTGGCCGATGTGCTGCCCCCCGCACCCGCCACGCCCGAGACCGGCGTGGCCGAGTGGGCCGGCTGGGTGCCCGGCGGCCAACAGATGCTGGTGGCCCGCGAAGCCCGGGGCCAGGGCCGCTACCGCAAGAGCTTCGAGGTGGTGCGCCTGGACGGACTGACCACGGAGCGCGTTACCGGCGACGTGGCCGCGCTGCCCCTGTTCCAGCGCTGGCAGGACGCGGGGTGGAAGCGGCAGACGCTGAGCCTGCGGTGAGGCAGCAGGCCGGGGCAGGGCGGTGCCGCCGTCAGCCGGCCGCGTTGAACTCCGCGTGCATCGACTGCACCAGCTCGGCGACCGGCGGCAAGGCATTCACGCCCGACACGGAATGCCCCGCGCTCCAGAGGTCTGCCCAGCGCTGGATGACGGCGCTTTCCGAACCGCCGCCAAACTTCTCGCGGGCCGCCTGCACCGACACGGTTTCGTCCAGGTCGTCGGGGTCCAGGCCGACCCGGACGATGGAGGGCTTCAGGAAGTTGGCGGGCAGCCCCGTGAAGGCGCGCGTGGCCAGCACATCGTCCATGGAGCTGTGCAGCAGCATCTGCTTGTATGGGTCCGAGGCCAGGCTCTCCTGGGTGGCGATGAAGCGCGTGCCCACGCACCCCAGGTCGCAGCCCAGGACCGTGGCGGCGCGCAGGGCAACGCCGTCCGACAAGCCGCCCGACAGCACGATGGGGCCGTTGAACAGCTGGCGCACGGCGCGCACGAAGGCGAACGGGTTGGCCCAGCCGGTGTGTCCGCCTGCCCCCGAGGACAGCAGCACCAGGCCGTCGACGCCCGCCTCTAGTGCGCGCTCCGCGTGGTGCAGCGATGCCACGTCGGCCAACACCCGGCAGCCGCCGTCGTGCAGCGTGGGAATCACCGAGGCCGGCGAGCCCACGCTGGTGATCACCAGCTCGGTGCGGTGCCGCACGATCAGATCCACCTCGGCCTTGAGCCGCTCGGGGCTGCGGCGCATGATGAGATTTGGACAGTACGGGGCCCGCTGCGGCTGTTCGGCAGCCTCGCGGTTCAGGCGCTGCAGCCAGGCCTCAAACTCGTCCAGCGATGCGCAGTTGGCCGTCGGGAAGGCGCCAATGACGCCCGCAGCACAGGCCGCCGACACCAATTCAATCCCCGAGACGCGCAGCATGGGCGCTGCAATGACCGGCACCACCAGCCGGTCCATGAAAGGCAATCGGTTCATCGTTTTTGCTCCATCGAATTCATTGCATCCAATGCGTCGGTGGCCGTGATGGCGCGCAGGGCGGCGATGGCCTGCACCGCCTCCGCCACCAGGCCGTCCACGATCGCCTGCAGCGGCTCGATCCGCCGGGCGAACGCGATCGAGGGCCCGAGCGAGGCCATGCCCTGCTGCCAGTCGCCCTGCGCGTAGCAACGGTCGCGCGTGGTGGTGCCGCTGATGAGGTCGCCGAAGGCCGCGTGGTCCCGGGCGCCGGCCTGCTCGATGGCCTGCACCTGACGTGCGGTCTCGTTGCGCAGCACGCGCCAGGTGCTGCCCAGCGACTGCAGCAGGCGCACCGTGGAGTGCTCGTCGCAGGTCAGCAGGTGCTCCTTGTAGCGGGGGTGCGTGCGGATTTCTTCGCACACCAGAAAGCGGCTGCCGATGAGCACGCCATCGAGTCCTTGGGCCAGTGCCGCCGCCAGCTGCCTGCCGCGCCCGATGCCGCCCCCCAGTACCACGGGCACGCTGAACTGGCCCTGGGCGAGCGCACCCATCAGCATGGTGGGCAGCTCGTTTGTGCCGGGGTGCCCGCCTTCCTCCATGCCGACGAGCGCGATGGCATCGGCGCCAGCGCGTTCTGCGGACAGCGCGTGGCGGATGCTGGAGGCCTTGTGGACCACGATGGCGTTGGCCCGGTGCAGCGCGGCGATGAGTTCCGCCGGCGCATGCCCCGCGGTCTCAAAGATCCTCACGCCCTGCGCCAGGGCGGCATCCATCCAGCGCGGAACCATGGCGTTGGCTTCAGGCCGGTGCGAGAGCGTGAGGTTCACGCCAAAGGGCTTGCCGTGGGTCAGCTCCGCGCATAGCGCGAGGGCATCCCGGAAATCCGCTTCGCTGGCATACGACCGGGGCGTGATGAAACCCATGCAGCCCGCATTCACCAGCGCCGCCACATACCGGGCGTCGGACAGCCACATCAGGCCGCCTCCCAGAATGGGGTGGTCGATCCCCAGCAGCTGGGTGATGCGCGTGCGCAGGACGGCGGCCATGGCTCAGTCGATCCCCGCGCCCAGCGGCGGCGCGCCCGCCAGGTCGGTGCCGCCCATCCCCTCCAGGGCCACCGGAAAGCGGACCCAGGGCATGTCATCCCCCGTGGCAAACTTACCACGCGAGGCAAAGTGCGCCTGGGCCGACAGTTCGGCGGGGTGCACCACCGGCGCGGCGGGAACGTCGTGACGGCACAGCAGCCCGAAGGCTTCCCGCGAATCCAGGGGCTCCAAGGCCTGCGCAATGCGCCGGTTGATCGCATCAGCGACTGCCTTGCGTGCCTTGTGCGCGGCGTACTCCGGCCCATCGAAGGGCGCGAGCGGCAGGGCAGTGCACAGGCGCTTCCAGAAATGGTCTTCCAGCGCGGCAATCGACACGTAGCGCCCATCCTTGCACCGGAACGCGCCGTAGGCGGCCTTGACCAGCGTGGCCTCGCGCTGCGCCTGCACCGTGCGGGCACCGGCCGACCGGTAGGCGCCCAGCCGTGGGTTCATCCAGTGCAAGGCGCAATCCGCCAGCGCCACGTCCAGGTACTGCCCCCGGCCCGTGGTCTCGCGCTGGAACAGCGCGGCGAGCGTGGCGGACAGTGCGTACATGGTCCCGCACAGATCGGCCACCGGCAGCCCGAAGCTCTGCGCGGGGGCGCCGTCCGACGGGCCCGAGACGGCCAGCACCCCGGCGGCGGCCAGGTAGTTGATGTCATGCCCCGGCAGGTCGGCCCAGGGCCCCGTCTGGCCGTAGCCACTGAGGGACACATAGATGAGGCGCGGGTAGGCCTGGCAGAGTGCGGCGGCATCCAGGCCCAGGCGCGCCATCACGCCCGGGCGGTAGGACTCGACCACCACGTCGGCCGACGCGATCAACTCGCGAACCTGGGCGCGCTGGGTTTCGTCCTTGAGGTCCACCAGCAGGCTCTGCTTGCCCCGGTTCACAGCCGCGAAGGCACCCTGGCCCAGGTGGCGCGCGTTGTCGCCGTGCGGAGGGCGCTCGATCTTGAGGATGCGCGCGCCCATCTCCGCCAGGTTCTGCGTCAGGAAGGGCCCTGGCAGCAGCTCGCTGAAATCGACCACCGTGATGCCCTGCAGCGGCGGCCGGGCTGTGGTGGCGGTCATGCGGCGGTTCTTTCGATGATCACGGCGTCGAGCGGCAGCACGCCCTCGCCTTGCGCGCCAATCCACACGGGGTTGAGGTCCATTTCCTCGATGCGGCCTGCGTTGCGCATCACGAAGTCCGAGAGGCGCAGCAGCAGCGTTTGCAGCGCCTCCAGGTCCGCCGGTGGCCGGCCGCGTGCGCCCTCCAGCAGGGGGAAGCACCGCATCTCGCGGACCATCGCGGCAGCCTCGCTGGCAGAAAGCGGCAGCATGCGCCGGGTGACGTCGCGCAAGATCTCCACGTAGATGCCGCCCAGGCCGAAGGTCATCACAGGGCCGAACACCGGGTCGCGCGTGACGCCGACCATCAGCTCCATGCCGCCACGCGGCGCCATCTTCTCGATCAGCAGGCCGTCGATGTGCGCGTCGGGACGGTGGTGCTTCGCAGCCGCCATGATGTCCTCCCACGCTTGGCTCAGTTCGTCGGCGTTCTGCAGCCCCACGATGACGCCGCCGATGTCGGACTTGTGCACGATCTGCTCGCTGGCGATCTTGGCGACTACCGGGTAGCCCATGGCGTCGGCCGCTGCGACGGCTTCCTCTACCGAGCGGGCCAGGGCGTTGGGCAGCAGCGGGATGCCGGCCGCCAGCAGCTGGGACTTGGCCTCGGCCTCGGACAGGCTGCGCGTGGCGCGGGCGGGCGGCAGCGCCGCCACGGGGTTCAGCTGCGTGTGCGTGCCGCGGGTGCGCTTCCAGCGGCCATAGTCGATCCAGCGCTGGATAGCTTTGATGGCCTTGCCCACCGACCGCGGCGGCGCGAATCCGGCTTCGACGAGCATGCGGTAGCCCTCGCCCATGCGGTCGCTCATCCAGATGGGCAGGATGGGTGTGGCGCACCCCTTCTGCGCCGCGATGATGGTGCGCGCCAGCTGGATGGTGGTCTCGCCGTAGTCCAGCGCGATGGGAACGATCACGCAGCCCAGGTTCGGGTCCGCCGCCACGGCGCTCAGCGACTTTTCGATCAGCGCCGCATCGCTCAGCACGGCGGCGGTGGTGTCCACCGGGTTGTCCAGCGCGGCGAAGTCGGGCAGCAGCGCGGCCAGGACTTCCCGCGTGTGCGGAGCAAACTGCGCCAGGGTCAGGCCTGCCGTGCCCACGGCGTCTGCCGTCAAGGCCGCCGTGCCGCCCGACGAGGTGTAGATGGCCACCCCTTCGCTGGGCGCCGGCTCGCCGCGTGCAAACAGCCAGGCGGTATCGACCAGCTCGTCGATGTCGTCCACCTCGATCACGCCGCACTGCTGGAACACGGCACTGTTCACCTCGGCCGACCCTGTCAGGGACGCGGTGTGGGATTGCGCCGCCTTTTGCCCGTAGGCCGACTTGCCCACCTTGAGTGCAATCACGGGCTTGCCGTTGGCCGCGGCGCGGTTCACGGCGGCCACGAACTTTGCGCCGTCCTTGATGCCCTCCAGCAGGGTCACGATCACCTTGATGTCGGGGGCGTCGGCCATGTAGTGGATGAAGTCCGCCACCTGCAGATCCACCTCGTTGCCGGTGGAGGCCCACAGGCCGATGCCGATGCCCCGGTCCATGGCCTGCATCACGTTGCGCCCCAGGCCGCCGCCCTGTGTGGCCAGGCCGATCGGTCCCTTCACCAGGTCGTGCGGGAAGGAAGGCGAGAAGGTCAGGCCCAGGCGGTGGTTGACGTTGGTGAGGCCGGGGCAGTTGGGACCGTACAGGCGCATCCCGCCCGCGTCGGCAATCTCCTTGAGCCGCGCCTGGGCGCGCTCGCCTTCTTCGCCCGCCTCGCCAAAGCCCGAGGTGAGCACGATGGCGAAGGGTACGCCCCGGGCTGCACACTCCTCGGCCACCGCCAGCACGCCGGAGGCGGGCACCACGATCACCGCCACGTCCGGCGTGGCGGGCAGCGACGCGATGCTGGGCCAGCAGCGGCGGCCGCGGATCTCCGCCTTGGTCGGGTTGACGAGGTAGATGTCTCCGTCGAACTCCGAATGGTCCAGCAAGTTGGTCAGCGTGCGCTCGCCAATGCTCTGCGGGCGGTCCGAGGCGCCGACAAGGGCAATCGAGCGGGGGCGGATCAGTCGTGAAAGGTCGGTCAATCTTGTCTCCTGGTTGTTCTCTGGCATGGAGGCTCAGGCAATCGCCGAGATGCCCAGGATTTCGCGGCCGGCGATCAGGGTCTGCACTTCGGTGGTGCCTTCGGGGATCGTGCCGCCGCGCGTGTCGCGGAAGATGCGCTCGATGGGGTACTCGGTGGCATAGCCCAGGCCGCCATGTACTTGCAGGGCCATGCTGGCCACCTCGTGCGCGGCCTCGGTGGCGTAGAGCTTGGCAATGGAGCAGGCAGTGCGCGCATCGGCATTGGCATCCAGCGCCGCGGCGGCGCGCAGGCCCAGCGCACGCGCGGCTTCCACGCGGATCGTCATGTCCACGATGAGCTTTTGCACCAGCTGGAAGCTGCCGATGGGCTTGCCGAACTGCGTGCGGGTGCGCGCGTAGTCGATGGACAGGTCGAGCGCTGCCTGCGCGGCGCCGACCGCGCCCATGGCGATGTTGACGCGGGCGCTGTCCAGCCCCATCAGCATCTTCTTGAGCGCGTTGCCTTCTTCGCCCAGCAGGTTCTCGCGCGGCACCTTGACGTTGTCGAACGAGAGCTCCGCCGTGCCGGTGCTGCGCAGGACCATCGTGTCCACAGGCCGCATCTCGTAGGGGGAAACGTCGCGCTCCACCAGGAAGGTGGAGAGTCCGCCCTGGCAATCCGGGCTGAACGTGCGGGCGACCACGATGCCGAAGTCCCCAAAGGCGCCGTTGGTGATCCACAGCTTGCGGCCGTTGAGCACGTAGTGGTCGCCCTGCAAGTCCGCACGCGTCTGCACCTGGGCGATGTTGGAGCCCGTGCCCGGCTCGCTGATGGCGTTGAACACGCGGCGCTTCGACGCCAGCAAGGGCTTGAGGAAGCGCTCGCGCTGCTCCTCGTTGGCCTCTGCCGCCAGCTTGTTGATGGCGGCGTTGGTGATGTTGACCATGGTCCGCAGCGACAGCCAGGTGTAGCCGGCTTCCTCCATGAGCATGGCCCAGGTCATCTGGTCCATGTCCATGCCGCCCTGGGCCTCGGGCAGCCGGCCGCCGATGTACCCGAACTGGGACAGCTCCTGGAGCAGTTCGAACGGGAAGGTCTTGCCCTTGTCGTGCTGGGCGACGTGGGGCGCGACTTCGCTTTTCATGAAGCGGCGCACGCTGTCGCGCAGCATCTCTTGTTCGGAATTCATGGCGGCAAACATGGAACGGTCTCCTGGTAGTGAATGCGTGGGCCCCGCCGCTAGGCGGGGCTGGTGTCTTTGGTGCCGGCGCTGCGCCGCCCCGTGGGGGCCCGCAGTGGCGGCGGGGCGTTGGGTGCGTGGAATACGAGGGCCTGCACCTCCTTGAGGGCCTGCAGGCAGGCCTCCTGCGTGCGGCGCAGCCGCTCCGTGGGGCCGGCAATCGACAGGGCGAGCGGTTCGTCGCCCAGGTAGCCGGCCACGGCGATGGCGGCCAGGCCGTCAAAGCCTTCGTTTTCCACCCACATCCAGCCTTGCTGGCGGGCCTGCTCCACCTGGGCCTCCAGCACCGCGAGGTCGGTGATGGAGCCGGGGGCAATCTGCTTGAGCGGCTTGAGCCGCAGCTGGCGCGCGGCCTCCTCGGGCGTGCCCAGCGACAGGACGGCCTTGCCCAGGGCAGAGACGTGCAGCGCGATCTTGTTGCCCACGTTTTCCACGTAGCGCAGCGGGTGCGTGCCTTCCGCAAAGGCCAGCACCTTCACCACGCCGGCCTCGACCCGGCCGCACATGCCCGTCTCGCCGGTCTTGTCGCGCAGCAGTTCGCAGGCCTCCGACGCCACTGCGTAGAGCGAGTCCCCCGCGGCAATGCCTTTGGCGATGGTGAGCAGCCGGGCCGTGGGATAGAAGCGCCGCGTGCGCGCGGTGCGCATCAGGTACCCCAGCTCGTGCAGCGTGTGCAGCAGGTCGGAGCAACTGCTCTCCGGCAGGTCCATCAGGCGTGCGAGGTCGGAATTGGAGAGTTCACGGCGCTCGCGGGCGAAGACCTCCAGCAGGGCCATGGTGCGCGAGGCGGCGGGGACGATGGTGGGCATTTCTTACTCCGGTATTTCGTAGATATCAACGAATCATAGTCCGTGGATACCAATGAAACGATAGCTTTGGCAGGCCATTTTCCCGGGATTCCTTTGTCAATCGCGCGACTCGAGGTATTGCATGTCTACGAAATATTGAAGTATTCTACGACCAGCCGCAATCAAGTGGCAACAAAAAAACGGAGACAAGCATGCGTAGAACCTTGCGAAAACTGGTCGTTTTTGGTGTGGCCTCGCTGGCCTTCGGCGTCCTTCATGCGGCGGGCGATGCCTGGCCCAGCAAGCCGATCACCTTTGTGGTGCCGTTCCCGCCCGGGGGCATCACGGACAACACGTCGCGGCTTCTGGCCAAGCTGCTCAGCACGCAGCTAGGGCAGTCGGTGGTGGTGGACAACCGCCCGGGCGCCGGCGGCTCCATCGGGGTCGAGTCGGCTTCGCGCCAGCCGCCGGACGGCTACACCCTCATTTACGGCACGCAGGGAACGCATGGCGCCAACCTGGCGCTGTACAAGAACGTGCGCTATGACCCGGTGGCGGACTTCGTGCCCGTGCACGCCATGTCCGAGACGCCGCTGATGCTGGTCATCAATCCCTCGCGCCCGTTCAAGACGGTGCCCGAGCTGATTGCCTACGCCAAGGCCAACCCCGGCAAGCTCAACTACGGCTCCGCGGGGCCGGGCACCGGCACCCACCTGACGGCCGAGCTGTTCCAGAGCGCGGCAGGCATCAAGATGACCCACGTGCCGTACCGCGGCAGCGCCCCCGCGCTCACTGACCTCATGGCCGGCAGCATCGACCTGATGTTCGACTACCCGGCCGTGGTGCTGCCCCAGGTGCAGGCGCAAAAGCTCAAGGCGCTGGCCGTCACCTCCAAGGCGCGGCTGCCGAGTTCGCCCGACGTGCCCACCGTGGGGGAACTGGGCGTTCCGGAAGCCGAGTCCACGGCCTGGGGCGCGGTATTTGTGCCGGCCAAGACGCCGCCGGACATCGTCAAGCGCCTGGGCGACGAGATCGCCAAGGCCATCGTGAACCCCGAAATGCTGCAGGCCACCGAGAAGTTCGGCAGCGTTCCGCTTGTCGGCCTGCGCGACGCCAAGCTGGGCGCCTTCGTGAAGTCGGAGATGACCCGCTGGCGCGCCGTGGTCCAGCAGTCCGGCGCCAAGCTCGATTGATAGGCCGGGCGGCGCCCGCACGGCCGCCCACGTTCCCCTTTGTTCCTTGACCCCCATCCTGCCCATGACTGATACCCAGGCTTCCTTGAAGCCGGCGCAGCCCACGCTCTACGCGCTGGCTGAAGACGGCCGCTCCCTCCATTTCCTCTTCACGCAATGCAGCGCCTGCGGGGGCTTAAGCTTTCCGGCGAATGTGCCGGGCTGCATGCATTGCGGGCAGCCGCTGGAGGGTGCCGCGCAAGTCACCCGCCCCGGCGGCGGGGAACTGCTGGAATTCGTCACCCTGCACGTGCCGCTGCTGCCGGGCATGGCCGCGCCCAGCATTGCCGGCGACATCCGCATTGCGCCCGGAATCATTGAGGAGGGGGTGATTGCCGTGGCCGATGAAGCGCTGCTGCGGCCCGGCATGGCCCTGCAGGCGGTGGCTGCGGTGAATGAAGCCGACGGCGTGTACGCCTGCCGCTTCGTCCCCGCCAACGCGGAGGCCGTGCAATGAGCCGCAGCGCTGAAACCCAGGCCGGTGGCTGGCTCGACGCCAACGGCGGCGTGTTCATTGCCGGCATCGGCCTGCACCCGTACCAGTTCCCCACCGAGACGCCCTACACGGTGCTGGGCCTCACGGCGGTGCGCGCCGCGCTGGCCGACGCAGGGCTGCCCTGGGACCGCGTGCAAAGCGCCTATGTGGGCACGACCTCCATCGGCATGGCCGCGGGCCGCGTGATGCTGCGCCACCTCGGCTCCTCCGGCCTGGCGGTGACGCAGGTGGAGAACGCTTCGGCCTCCGGCTCGTTCGCCTTCCGCCAGGCCTGCATGGAAGTGGCCACCGGCATGAGCGATGTGGTGCTGGCCGTGGGCGTGGACAAGCACGGCGATGGCCGCCGCGCCGCCAACAAGGACGGCCTGGAGCGGCTGAGCGAGACGGCCACGATCCCGGCGGTGAAGTTCGCCATGATGGCGCGCACCTACCTGCGCGAACGCGGCGCCTCGGTGGAGGAAATGGCCGGCGTGGCGGTGAAGAACCACGCCAACGCTGCGCGCAATCCGTTCGCGCAGTTCCGCAAGCCGCGCACGCTGGAGCAGGTGCTGGCGTCGCCCCGCGTGGTGGGCGACCTCACCGTGCAGCAGTGCTGCCCCCGGGGCGAAGGTGCGGCCGCCGTGATGGTGGTGTCCGGCCACGCGATCCGCAAGATGGGGCTGGATGCGCGCCGCTGCGTGCGCGTGCGGGCGTCGGTGGCGGGCAGCGAGCGCCCCGAGACGCACTACGGCGACAGCGCCGTGGAACTGGTGCGCAGCAGCGCGCAGGCGGCTTTTGAGCAAGCCGGCATCGCGCCCCAGGAGCTCGACCTGCTGGAACTGCACGACGCCTTTTCGGTGGAGGAGCTGCTGTACAGCGAGGCCATTGGCGTGTGCGACCCCGGCGAGGGCGCGCGCTACCTGGCGCGCGGAGATTCGCAGATCGGCGGCCGCTGCGCCATCAACGCCTCGGGCGGCCTCATCGGCATGGGGCATCCGCTGGGCCCCACCGGCATCGGCCAGTTGGCGGAAATCACCCGCCAGCTGCGTGGCGAGGCCGAAGGCCGCCAGCATGCCCACGCCCGCTGGGGCATGGCCCACATGATCGGGCTCGGCTCCGTCTCCGTCGCCCATGTGCTCTCGGCATCCGCCTGAAGCGCCCCCTGCCCATTCTTTGAAAGCAAGCCAATGACGACCCCTGACATCCAGGACCTGGGCACGCTGCTCTATGAAGTGCGTGACCGCGTGGCCGTGATCACGCTGAACCGGCCCGACCGGATGAACACGCTGGGCGGCACGATGAAGACCGACCTCGCCCGCGCCTTCTTTGAACTGGCGAGAAACGATGACCAGGTGAGGGCGGTCCTCGTCACCGGCAGCGGAGACAAGGCGTTCTGCGCTGGTGCCGACATCAAGGAGCGCGCCACCGACGTGGTGCGCGGCACGGAATACTTCGTGCGCCAGAAGGCCACCCACGAGCTATTCCGCAACATCGAGGAGTTCGAGAAGCCCGTCGTTGCCGCCATCAATGGCGTGGCCCTGGGCGGCGGGCTGGAGATCGCGCTGTGCTGCGACCTGCGCATCGCCGCCGACCACGCCCGCTTCGGCCTTCCGGAGCTCAAGCTGGGCGTGATCCCCGCGGCCGGCGGCACGCAACGCCTGCCCCGCGTGATTGGCGAGGCCCGCGCCAAGGAATTGATCCTCACCGCCGATCTGGTGGATGCCGAAACCGCGCTGCGCTACGGGCTGGTCAGCCGCGTGCTGCCGCAGGCCGGGCTGATGGCCGCCGCGATGGAGCTGAGCCAGCGCATCGCCCGCCATCCCCCGCTGGCCGTGCGCTTTGCCAAGCGCGCCATCAACCGCGGCATGCAGACCGACCTGGACTCCGGTCTGGAGTACGAGCGCTATGCGGCTTCCATGATCGTCGACAGCGAAGACCGCCTCGAGGGCATGCGCGCCTTCGTCGAGAAGCGCGAACCCCAATTCAAGGGACAGTAGTGCGGTACCGCACGCGTTCCCCCATTCAGACAGCAAACACGAAAGGAATCCCATGCAACTCGGATTGAACGGACAGGTCGCGCTGGTCACCGGCGGCGGCCAAGGGGTGGGTCGGCAGATCTGCATCGAACTGGCGGCGGAAGGCGCGCGCGTCGTGGTGAACGACCTGTTTGCCGAGCGCGCCCAGGCCGTGGCCGATGAAATCAACGCCAGCGGCGGCCAGGCTTACGCCGCGCCCGCAGACATCACCCAGCTGGAGGCGGTCGATGCCATGGTGGCCGATGCCGCCCGGCACTTCGGCGCGCCCATCACGGTGCTCGTGAACAACGCGGGCATCATCCCCGAGCGCCGCGAGAAAGGCGGCCGCACGCCCCCCTTTGTCGATACGCCCGTGGCGGACTGGGCCAAGATCGTGAACCTCAACGTCTACGGCACGCTGCACTGCTGCCGCGCCGTGCTGCCGGGCATGGTCGGGCGCAAGACGGGCCGCATCATCAACATCATCTCCGAGGCGGGCCGCATCGGCGAGGCCAACATGGCCGTGTATTCCGGCGCCAAGGCAGCCATTGCCGGCTTTGCCAAGGCCCTCGCGCGGGAGCACGGCCGCCACGCCGTCACCGTCAACTCGGTGGCCCTGGGCGCCGTGTCGCACGAGGGCATCAAGGACGGCCCGCTGAACATCCACGCCACGGTGGAGAACAACGAGCTGCTGGGCAAGATGCTCAATGCCTACCCCATCTCCAAGGGCGTCGGGCGCCTGTCGCGGCCGGCCGATGTGTCGGGCATCGTGGCGTTCCTGGCCTCGGACCGGGCGCTGTTCATCACGGGGCAGACCATCGGCGCCTCGGGCGGTTTCGCCATGGTGTGAGGCAAGGCGGAGCGCCCCGGCGCCCGCCGCGGGCTGCACCCCACGCTGCGGCACCGCATGTCCAAAAAAAAGATGAAGGAGACAAGTCCATGATGAACCGCCGCCATTTCTCGGCCTCCCTGGGGGCTCTGGCCCTCTCGCCATCGGCCTTCGCGCAGGGCAGCTACCCGCAGCGCCCCATCACCCTCGTCGTGCCGTTCTCCGCGGGCAGCGTGGTGGATGTGCAAGCGCGCCTGATCGCGCGGGCGCTGAGCGACAACCTGGGCCAGCCCATCGTCATCGACAACCGGGTGGGCGTGAGCGGCTCCATCGGCGCCGAGTTCGTGTCCCGCGCCGCGCCCGACGGGTACACCCTTCTGATCGGCACGCAGGGAACGCAGGGCACGAACACGGCCCTCTTCAAGAACATCCGGTACGACCCGGTCAAGGACTTCGTAGCCATCCACGGGCTCACCGGGAACGCGAACGTGCTGGTGGCCCACCCCGGCATGAAGTTCAGCACCGTGGCCGATGTGATTGCCTTTGGCAAGCGCAATCCTGGCAAGCTCAACTTTGGCTCCGGCGGCAACGGCACGTCGGCGCACCTGTGCCTGGAACTGCTGCAGACCGAGACGGGTGCGCGCTTCAACCACATCCCCTACAAGGCCAGCACGGCGGCCATGGTCGACCTGATCGCCGGCAACCTGGACGTGATGTTCGACTACGTGCAGACCTCGCGGGCGCAGATCCGCGACGGGAAAATCACCGCGCTGGCCGTCACCAGCCCTGGCCGCCTCGCCGTGCTGCCCCAGGTGCCCACCATGGCCGAGGCCGGAATCCCCAGCGTGGTGGCCATGAACTGGGGCGGCGTCTTTGCCCCGGCCCACACGCCCGCGCCCATCGTCAAGCGCTTGTCCGACGCGGTGGGGCAGGCGCTGAAATCCCCCGAGGTCACGGCGTCGCTGGACGCGGTCTCGAGCGTCAAGATGGGCATGCCGCACGAGGAGTTTGCGCCCTTCGTGGCGGCCGAGGCCGCCAAGTGGGGCGAGGTGATCCGCAAGTCCGGAGCAAGCCTGTGATGCCCGGCCCCCGCGTTGCCGTGGTCACCGGCGCGGGCAGCGGCATCGGCCGCGCGCTGGCCCTGGCTTGCGCCGGCCAGGGCATGGCGGTGGTGGCCGCCGACATCGAGGCTGAGGCCCTGGCGACCACCCAGGCGCTGGTGGAGGCGGCCGGCGCTGCTTGCCTGGTGCAGCGCTGCGACGTGTCCGACGCCGCGGACGTGGAGCGGCTGGCCGAGGCCAGCTGGCGCTGGCGAGGTGGCGTGGACTGGCTTTTCAACAACGCCGGCGTGGCCGTGCTCGGCACGGCCTGGGACGCCACGGACGACGACTGGCGGTGGGTGCTGGGCGTGAACCTGATGGGCGTGGTGCATGGCGTGCGCAGCTTCGTGCCGCGCATGCGCGCCCGAGGCACGCCGGCCCACATCGTCAACACCGCGTCGGCCGCCGGCCTCGCCACCGTCGGGGGCTCTGCGGTGTACTGCGCCAGCAAGCACGCGGTCGTCGCCTTCTCGGAATGCCTGGCCAAGGACCTGGAGCAGGCGGGCTCGCCCATTGGCGTGTCCGTGCTGTGCCCCTCCCTGGTGGCCACGCGCATCAATGAGTCACGGCGCAACCGGCCCGCCGCGTTGCCAGAGGCCGGCCCCACGGCCGCAGCCTATGAAGAGCGGGTGCGCGCCGGCATGGCCGCCTCCGCCGTCAGCGCCGAGGATGTCGCGCGTGCCGCCGTCGAGGCGATTCACGCGCGCCGCTTCTACGCCATTCCCCACGCCCACACGGGCGCGTCCGTGAGGGAGCGCGCCCAAAAAATCATGGGCGATTTCCACGACATTCACTAGGAGACTTTTCCATGACGGCAACCCACCCACCGGCCGGGCTTGCGGCCCTTCAGGACCCCATCCAGGCGCTCACGGAGCGCGTGGAACGGATGGAGAGCATCGAAGCCATCCGCGCGCTGCGCGCCCGCTACCACGAGCTCGTGAACGAGGACGCGGGCCACCGCCTGTACGAACTGTTCGCCCCCGACGCCTGCGTGGCCTACGGCGGGCGCCCCGAAGTGCGGGGCCGCGACAACATCCGTGCGTTCTTCGCTGCGTTTCCGGTGCAAACGGCCCGGCAGTTCATCCACAGCCATGCCGTGCAGGTGCAGGGCGACCGGGGCACGGGGTCCAGCTACCTGGACGGCCGGCCCGTGCGCGACGGCAAGAGCTTTTATGTGGTGGGCCGCTTTGACGACGAATACATCCGCCTGGACGGGCAGTGGTTCTTCCAGCGTGTCACCTTGAGCGTGCACTACATGATCGAGGCCGCCGAGCGCTGGGACCACCTGATTCCGCTGCAAGGAGCCCGTTGATGCGCACTGCTGAAACCATGGCCTCGTTGCCTTCCTTGTTTGATCTGACCGGCCAGCGGGCGCTGGTGACCGGAGCCGCCAGCGGCCTCGGGCTGGCCATCGCAGAAGCCCTCCTGGACGCCGGCGCGCAAGTCGTGCTGTCCGACAGCAACGCCCCGGCGCTGGACGCCGAAGTGCAGCGCCTGCGCCTGACGCACGCCAAGGTGCAGCAGCGGGTGATCGATGTGAGCGATGGCGCCGAGGTGGACCGCCACATCGACGCCCTGGCGGCCGAGGGGCCCATCGATTGCGTCTTTGCCAACGCGGGCATGAGCGCCGGGCGCGGCTTCCTGGTGGAGCAGGGGCGCCTGGAGAACGTGGACCCCGCATCGTGGGAACGGGTGCTGCAGGTGAACCTCAGCGGCGTGCTGGCCACGCTGCGCGCAGCCGCGCGCCACATGAAGCCCCGGCAGCAGGGGCGGATCATCGTGACCTCGTCCATCGCCGGGCTGCGCTCGGAGGCGAACTCCGGCTATGCCTACGTGGCCTCCAAGGCCGCGGTGAACAACCTTGTGCGCCAGGCGGCCATCGAGCTGGCGCCGTTCAACGTCCTGGTCAACGCCATGGCCCCCGGCCCCTTTGCCACCGGCATCAACGGAGGCCGCCTGCGCCTGCCGGAGAGCGCCGAACGCATGCGCACCTACATTCCGCTGGGCCGCATCGCCGAGCCGCGCGAGATCCAGGGGCTGGCGCTGCTGCTGGCGTCACGGGCGTCGAGCTACATGACAGGCGCCATCATCCCCATCGACGGCGGCGCCAGCGCGCGTTGAGCGTGGGGCCAACCGTCCATTCGTCCGTTCATTCGTCCGTTCATTCATTCGTTCCACCACAACGCGAAGAGGAACCCTCCCCATGATCATCGTCACAGGCCATGTCATCGCACGCCCAGGCACGGAGGCCGAGGTGGAGCGCCTGGCCGTGGAGCACGTGCTGCGCTCCCGGGCGGAGCCGGGGTGCGTGTCCCACGAGGTCAGCCGCGACGTGCAGCAGCCGCTGCGCTTCGTGTTCACCGAGCGCTGGAGCGACATGGCCGCGCTGCAGGCGCATTTCCAGGTGGAGGCCTCGCGCGCGTTTGCGCAGGCCATGGCCGGGCTTTGCGAGGGCCGCCCGCAGATGGACATCTACCAGGCGGAGGCCGTCCGGCGGGGTTGACGCCGGCGGGGCGAGGGCGGCAGCGGCGGGGCGGCTTGCACGGGCCGCTACCATTCCCGGCATTCCAAGCTTTCCCTCATCGGCTGTTGTGAACCTCATTCCGGTAACTCCGTCCCGCGTGGACGCCGCCATCATCGACCTGGACGGCACCATGGTGGACACGTTGGGCGATTTCAGCGAAGCGCTCAACCGCATGCTGCAGGACCTGCGCCTGCCCGCCATCGCGGCGGCCCAGATCGAATCCATGGTCGGCAAGGGCTCCGAGCACTTGCTGCGTTCAGTGCTCCACCATGTGCTGGCGCCCGTGGATAAAGCGCAAGCCGCTATCGAAATTGAAGCGCTGTATCCGCAGGCCTGGGCCAGCTACCAGCGGCACTACCTGGCCATCAACGGCCGGTACGCCGCGGTGTACCCGGGGGTGGAGGCGGGGCTGGCCGCGTTGCGCGCGGCGGGCGTGCGCCTGGCGTGCCTGACCAACAAGCCCACCGCGTTTGCGCTGCCGCTGCTGGAGGCCAAGGGCCTGCGGGGGTACTTCGCCCAGGTGTTCGGCGGCGATGCCTTTGAGCGCAAGAAGCCCGACCCGCTGCCGCTCACCAAGACCTGCGAAGCCCTGGGCACGGCGCCGGCGCGCACGCTGATGGTGGGGGACTCCAGCAACGACGCGCAAGCGGCGCGCGCTGCGGGCTGCCCGGTGGTGCTGGTCACCTACGGCTACAACCACGGCCAGCCGGTGCGGGCCGTGGATGCGGACGGGTTTGTGGATTCGCTGGGAGAGTTGCTCTAAAAATAGGAGCTGCTAGCGCTTTCCAGTTCTCGATTCCAATGAGAAAGATGCTTGGAATCAAGAGCTGGCAAGCGCTGGCAGCTCTCTTTTTGAGAGTGCCTGCAGCCCTGCGGAAGCCTGGTGGGCGCCCGGCACGCGGAACACCGCCACGGCCTGCACCAGCTGGCCGGCCTGCGTCTTGAGGCTGTCGGCCGCGGCGGCGCTTTGCTCCACCAGGGCGGCGTTCTGCTGGGTGGTCTGGTCCATCTGGGTGATGGCCTCGCCCACCTGGCTCACGCCCTGGCTCTGCTCGCTGCTGGCGGCGCTGATCTCGCCCATGATGTCGGTCACGCGGCGGATGGCGGCCACCACCTCGGCCATGGTCGTGCCGGCCTTGTCCACCAGGGCCGTGCCGCGCTCCACGCGCTCCACGCTGGTGCCGATCAGGCCCTTGATCTCCTTGGCGGCTTCGGCGCTGCGCTGTGCCAGGCTGCGCACCTCGCCCGCCACCACGGCAAAGCCGCGGCCCTGCTCGCCGGCGCGGGCGGCTTCCACGGCGGCGTTGAGCGCCAGGATGTTGGTCTGGAAGGCGATGCCGTCGATCACGCTGATGATGTCGGCGATCTTCTTGCTGCTGTCGTTGATGCCCTTCATGGTGTCCACCACCTCGGCCACCACCGCGCCGCCCTGCTGGGCCACCGTGCTGGCGCTCACCGCCAGCTGGTTGGCCGTGCGCGCGTTGTCGGCGTTCTGGCGCACGGTGGAGCCCAGTTGCTCCATCGAGGCCGCCGTCTGCTGCAGGGCCGAGGCCTGCTGCTCGGTGCGGGCGGACAAGTCGTTGTTGCCGGTGGCGATTTCCACGCTGGCCGTGGCCACGCCTTCCGCGTTGTGGCGCACGTTGCCCACGATGGTGGCCAGCCGCGCCTGCATGGCGGCCAGGGCCTGCAGCAGCTGCGCGGTCTCATCGCGGCCGGCGGCGTCCACAGGGTGCGTCAGGTCGCCGTTGGCGATGCTCTCGGCGGCCTCTTTGCCCTGCTGCAGGGGCCGGATGATGGAGCGCGTCACGGTCCATGCCAGCAGCGCGCCCAGCGCCACGGCCACCAGCGTGCCCACCCCCAGCAACGCCTGGCTGGCCTGGGCCAGCGTGGCCGTGTCGGACTGGCTTTCCGCCAGCTGCCGGGCCATGGCCTTGCGCAGATCGTCCAGCGCCTTCAGGTACTGGTCGGCCAGCGGGCGCAGATCCTTGTCCACCATGGCCGGCACGTTGGGCTCGCCGCCCCGGTGGAGTTCGCGGATCTCGGACTGCTTGCCGTTGTAGGCATTGCGCGCGGTGGCAATGGCCGCCAGCAGCGCGCGGCCCGGCTCGCCCTGCACCAGCGCTTCGATGCGCCGCACCTTGGCGTCCACCCCTTGGGCGGCGGCCTGGGTGTCGGCCGCCAGCTTGTCCATGTAGTCGCGGTCAATGGCCTTGAGGAAGGCCTCCGTGCGCACCCAGTTCAGCCGGACCTCCGCCGCCCAGTCCTCCACCAGCATCTGCTGCTCGATCTCCTGCGTTGCCACCTGCTCGCTGGCGCGCTGCAGGCTGGCGATGCGCCACATGCCCGTGGCCGCAATCAGCGCGGTGATGAGCAGGATGGCTCCGAACGAGGCGCCCAGGCGCAGTCCGACGGGAAAATGGCTGAGTTTCATGCTGATGAGCGCCCAAGGGTTGGAAAGGCAAAGGCCCAGGCAGGGCCGGCGAAGCGGGCACCGCGTCGCTTACACAAGGTTACGTGCGGGCCCGCGCCGCGCTTGTCGGCCGTGCGACACGCAGGGGCCTGATTTCGTGAGGGTTTGTCCGAGGGGTCAGGCCGGCTTGCCCAGCAAGGCGTCCTTGAGCTTCCAGTCGGCGGGCACATTGCCCAGCCAGATCCCCAGCAGCGCGTTGAAGAACTCCGGCTCCTTGAAGGGCTCGCCCTGGGGCTTGCCCTTGACCGTGATCACCGTGCCCGTGCCGGGGATCCAGTCGACCATGAACTGGTCGCCGGCCTGCAGCTTCTTGTGGTCTGAAAAGATCTGGCTCATGCGCAGCACGCCCGGGATCAGCTTGGAGAACGCCGCCTTGTCCAGGTTGTCCTCCATGCCGCGCGAAAACAGCTTGCCCAGTTCGGACGAGTCGATCTCCCGCAGCATGGTGATGCTGATGCGCTTGGGCCCCTTGAGGGCCATCACCTCGGCGGGCGTGGTGGCCTTCTTCTCCAGGTACAGCCCCGCGGTGTAGACCTTGAAGACCGCCTTGTAGCGCACGCCCGCACCGTTGAGGTGGAGGGTGCTGGCATTGAGCTGGGCGGTGTCCTCGTATTTCACGTCCGCCACGGTCACGGGCTGGGCCGTGGCGCTTGCTGCCACCAGCAGGCAGGCCCCGGCCACGACGGCGCATTGGTGCAAGAACTTCATGCGCGGCTCCTCCAAAAAAAGAACGATCGTTCGTTTCTGGTGCCATTGTTGGCCTCTTCCGGCTGCCGTGCAACAGGGTTTTCGATGGGTTGTGCGATGTCGCATGCCGGGCGCGGCGGGGCCTGCAAAAAAGCTTTGCTACACTTTGCGGCATGTTCATTCATCACGTGTTCATCACAGGTTGCAGCGACCGGGGAGCCTGGCCCTGGCGTCAGCCTGCCGCATTGAACGCCTGATGGCACCTGGGCCGACGCCCCAGCGTGCACCCGTGGCGCCCGCCTGCAGCGGCGGGGCCGTTTGAATGGACCGCAGCGCCCCTTTTCATCGCACAGGGCCTACGCGCTGCCACAGCTGGGAGTTCTCCCCGTGATCACTGAACTTGAATTCAAAAGCCTGGCCGGCGAAGGCTACAACCGCATTCCGCTCATGGTCGAGGCGTTTGCGGACCTGGAAACACCGCTTTCCCTGTACCTGAAGCTTGCGCACACCAAGGACGGCGGCAAGCACAGCTTCCTGCTCGAATCCGTGGTGGGCGGCGAGCGCTTCGGGCGCTACAGCTTCATCGGGCTGCCCGCACGCACGCTGCTGCGCGCCAGCGGCTTCGGCGCCCAGGCGCGCACCGAAGTCGTCACCGACGGGCAGGTGGTCGAGACCGCGGCCGGCAATCCGCTGGACTTCATTGCGGAGTACCAAAAGCGCTTCAAGGTGGCGCTGCGGCCCGGCCTGCCGCGTTTTTGCGGCGGCTTGGCCGGCTACTTCGGCTACGACGCGGTGCGCTACATCGAGAAGAAGCTGGAGTCCACCTGCCCGCCCGACACGCTGGGCTGCCCCGACATCCTGCTGCTGCAGTGCGAGGAGCTGGCCGTCATCGACAACCTCTCGGGCAAGCTGTACCTCATCGTGTACGCCGACCCCGCCCAGCCCGAGGCCTACACCCGCGCCAAGAAGCGCCTGCGCGAGCTGAAGGAACAGCTCAAGTACTCGGTGAGCGCGCCCGTGGTGAAGGCCACCGAAAGCCATCCCGCCCAGCGCGACTTCGCCAAGGCCGACTACCTGGCCGCCGTGGAGCGCGCCAAGGAGCTGATCGCCGCCGGCGACTTCATGCAGGTGCAGGTGGGCCAGCGCATCCACAAGCGCTACACCGAAAGCCCCCTCTCCCTGTACCGCGCGCTGCGGTCGCTGAACCCGTCGCCGTACATGTACTTCTACGACTTCGGCGACTTCCACGTGGTGGGCGCCAGCCCCGAGATCCTGGTGCGCCAGGAGAAGACCGAAGAGGGCGCCAAGATCACCATCCGCCCGCTGGCCGGCACCCGCCCGCGCGGCGCCACGCCCGAGAAGGACAAGGCGACCGAGGTGGAACTCATCAACGACCCCAAGGAGCGCGCCGAGCACGTGATGCTGATCGACCTGGCGCGCAACGACATCGGCCGCATCGCCAAGACGGGCACCGTGAAGGTGACCGAGGCCTTCGCCGTGGAGCGCTACAGCCACGTGATGCACATCGTGAGCAACGTGGAGGGCATCCTGCACGACGGCATGACCAGCATGGACGTGCTCAAGGCCACCTTCCCGGCCGGCACGCTCACCGGCGCGCCCAAGGTGCATGCGATGGAGCTGATCGACCAGCTCGAACCCACCAAGCGCGGCCTGTACGGCGGCGCCTGCGGCTACCTCAGCTACGCGGGCGACATGGACGTGGCCATCGCCATCCGCACCGGCATCATCAAGAACGGCACGCTGTACGTGCAGGCCGCCGCGGGCGTGGTGGCGGATTCGGTGCCCGAGCTGGAGTGGAAGGAAACCGAGCACAAGGCCCGCGCGCTGCTGCGCGCCGCCGAACTCGTCGAGGAGGGCCTGGAATGAGCCGCGAGACCTCACGCGCCATCGACACCGTGCAGCACTGCACCACCATGGACGACGTGCGCGCCTATATCGACGCGCTGGATGACATCCTCGTGCCGCTGCTCGTGCAGCGCGGCGGCTACATGACGCAGGCCGCGCGCATCAAGCAGGATGCGGCGCAGGTGCGCGACGAGGGCCGCATCCAGGCCATCGTGGACCGCGTCCGCGCACGCGCTGCAGCCGAAGGCGGCCCGCCCGACGTGATCGAGGCCATCTACCGCAGCCTGATGGAGGCTTACATCGACTACGAACACCGCGAGTTCGCGCGCTTGCGCGCGGCCGCCCCCGGCACGGCACAGAAAGGGTGAACGCCATGAAACTGCTCATGATCGACAACTACGACAGCTTCACCTACAACATCGTGCAGTACTTCGGGGAGCTGGGCGCAGAGGTGGCGGTGTTCCGCAACGACGAGATCACCGTGGCCGACATCGAGGCGCGCCTGAATGCCGGGCAGCTCGACCGCCTGGTCATCTCGCCCGGCCCGTGCTCGCCGGCCGAGGCGGGCATCTCGGTGGCGGCCATCCAGCACTTTGCGGGCAAGCTGCCCATCCTGGGCGTGTGCCTGGGCCACCAGAGCATTGGCGCGGCGTTTGGCGGCACCATCGTCCGCGCGCAGGAGCTGATGCACGGCAAGACCAGCGTCATCACCACCACGCAAAAGGGCGTGTTCGCCGGCCTGCCCGAGAAGTTCACCGTCAACCGCTACCACTCGCTGGCCATCGAGCGCGCCACCTGCCCGGACGTGCTGGAGGTGACGGCCTGGACGGAGGACGGCGAGATCATGGGCGTGCGGCACAAGACGCTGCCGATCGAAGGCGTGCAGTTCCACCCCGAGAGCATCCTCACCGAACACGGCCACGCCATGCTCAAGAACTTCCTGGAGCAGCGCGCATGAACTTCATTGACGCCCACCAGCTGGTGATGTTCATCGCGGCCGGCTGGCTGCTGAACCTCACGCCGGGCCCTGACGTGCTCTACATCGTGACCAACGCACTCAAGTCCGGTACCCGCGCAGGCATCGTGGCGGGGCTGGGCATCACGGCGGGTTGCTTTGTGCACATCCTTGCCGCCGCCGTGGGCGTGGGCGCGCTGCTGGCCGCGTCGGCCACGGCGTTCACCGTGCTCAAGTGGATCGGCGCGGCGTACCTGATGTGGATGGGCGTGCGCATGCTGCTGTCCAAGCCCGGGGCCGGCAACGGCAACACGGCTGCACTGGCGGCCGCCCAGGCGGCCCCTGCGCAGCCCACGCCGCTCTCCAAGGTGTTCCTGGGCGGCTTCTGGACCAATGTGCTCAACCCCAAGGTCGCCATCTTCTTCCTGGCCTTCGTGCCGCAGTTCATCGCGCCAGGCGCGGACCACAAGGCGCTGGCCTTCGTGTTGCTGGGCGTGCTGTTCAACCTCAACGCCATCCCCGTCAACGTGGGCTGGGCGCTGGCGGCGTCGTGGATGGCGCGGCGCGCCGGGGTGATGGCCCGCCGCCGGGCCGCTCCCAAGGCGGGCCAGCCCACTCGGGGGGCAGCGAGTACACGCAGTGACGAGCGTGGGGGCCTTGTGCCTGGCATGCACTGGCTGGACCGCGTGGCGGGCGCCATGTTCATTGGCTTCGGGCTCAAGCTGGCTTTCACAGACCAGCCCTCTGCATAAATACCAGGAGATATTCCATGCCCATTACCCCCCAGGAAGCGCTGCAGCGCACGATTGAACACCGCGAGATCTTCCACGACGAGATGCTGCACCTGATGCGGCTCATCATGCAGGGCGAGCTGTCGCCCGTCATGACGGCCGCCATCATCACCGGCCTGCGCGTGAAGAAGGAAACCATTGGCGAGATCACCGCCGCCGCGCAGGTGATGCGCGAGTTCAGCACCAAGGTGCACGTCAAGGATGCCGCCCACATGGTGGACATCGTCGGCACGGGCGGCGACGGCGCCAATACCTTCAACATCTCCACCTGCTCCATGTTCGTGGCCGCCGCCGCGGGCGCCAAGGTCAGCAAACATGGCGGGCGCGGCGTGTCGAGCAAAAGCGGCAGCGCCGATGTGATGGAAGCCCTGGGCATCCACATCAACCTGAAGCCCGAGCAGATCGCCCAGTGCATTGCCGAGGTCGGCATCGGCTTCATGTTCGCGCCCAACCACCACCCGGCCATGAAGAACGTGGCCCCGGTGCGCAAGGAGCTGGGCGTGCGCACCATCTTCAACATCCTGGGCCCGCTGACCAACCCGGCCGGCGCGCCCAACATCCTGATGGGCGTGTTCCACCCCGACCTCGTCGGCATCCAGGTGCGTGCGCTGCAGCGCCTGGGCGCCGAGCACGCGCTGGTGGTCTACGGCCGCGACGGCATGGACGAAGTGAGCCTGGGCGCCGCCACGCTGGTCGGCGAGCTGAAGAACGGCCAGATTACCGAGTACGAGATCCACCCCGAGGATTTCGGCCTGGCCATGGCCAGCAACCGGGCCCTCAAGGTCGAAACGCCCGAACAGTCGCGCGAGATGCTGATCGGCGTGCTCAAGGGCGAGCCCGGCGCCGCGCAGGACATCGTCTGCCTGAACGCGGGCGTGGCGCTGTACGCGGCCAACGTGGTCGATTCCATCCCGGGCGGCATTGCCAAGGCCCGCGCCGCCATTGCGTCGGGCGCCGCGCTGGCCAAGCTGGAGCAGGTGGTCACGCGCACGCACGCGCTGGCCGCGGCCGCCTGACACCGCCATGTGGCGCGACCCCGGCACCTGGATCGCACTGGGCATCTCGGCCCTGTTCATCGTGGCCGGGTTCGTGATGCACCGCGTGTTCGTCCGCATCCTGAAACAGGGCTCGCCCGGGCCCGCTGACGCCGATCCTGGCACCCCACCCGACAACCCCAAGGCCACGCACCATGAGCAGTGACATCCTCAACAAAATCGTCGCCGTCAAACACGAAGAAGTGGCTGCCGCCAAAAAGCGCGTGCCGCTGCCCGCCATGCGCGCCGATGCCGAGAGCCGCGTGCTCACACGCGACTTCGAGGGCGCGCTGCGCGCCAAGATCGCCAAGGGCCAGGCCGCCGTGATTGCCGAAGTCAAGAAGGCCAGCCCCAGCAAGGGCGTGCTGCGCGCCGACTTCGAGCCCGCCGACATCGCCCAGAGCTACATGGAAGGCGACGGCAAGGTCAGCGCAGCCTGCCTGTCGGTGCTGACCGACCGCCAGTTCTTCCAGGGCCAGCCCGACTACCTGAAGCAGGCCCGCGCCAGCACCACGCTCCCCGTGCTGCGCAAGGACTTCATGGTGGATGCGTACCAGATCTACGAATCGCGTGCCATGGGCGCCGACGCCATCCTGCTGATCGCGGCCTGCCTGGACGATGCGCAGATGGCCGACTTTGAAGCCATCGCCCGCAGCCTGGACATGGCGGTGCTGGTGGAGGTGCACGACCGGCCCGAACTGGAGCGGGCCCTGAAGCTCAAGACCCCGCTGGTAGGCATCAACAACCGCAACCTGCGTACGTTCGAGGTCACGCTCGAAACGACTTTGGGCATGCTCAAGGACGTGCCCGCCGACCGCCTGCTGGTCACCGAGTCCGGCATCCTGAAGCCTGCCGACGTGAAGACGATGCGCGACGCGGGCGTGCACGCCTTCCTGGTGGGCGAGGCCTTCATGCGCGCCGACGACCCGGGCCTGGCGCTGGCCAAGCTGTTTGCGGCCTGATTTCAATTGCTATTGAAAATATAGCTGCTTGCGCTTGACTGGAAAGCGCTGGAGGCCATTTTGACCATGAGTACGGATTCCCACGGCAACGCACCCGACCAACTGCCAAACCAGTTGCCCGACGCCAACCCTGCCCACTGGCCTGTGGCCCCGGGCTGGCAGCCGGTGGTGCAGGGGTTCTTCGAGAGCCCGGTGGGGCACAAGCTGCTGGCGTTCCTGCAAAGCCGGGTGGACGCGGGGGCCAGCATCTTCCCGCCCCGCCCGCTGCGCGCGCTGGAGCTGACCCCGCCCGAGGCCGTGCGCGTGGTCATCCTGGGGCAGGACCCGTACCACGGCCGCGGCCAGGCCGAGGGGCTGGCCTTCTCGGTGGCGCCCGGCGTGCGCCTGCCGCCCTCGCTGCAGAACATCTTCAAGGAAATGCAGCGCGACCTGGGCACGCCGTTTCCGCCGTTCCCCGACCCTGGCGGCAGCCTGGTGAAGTGGGCGAAAAACGGCGTGCTGCTGCTCAACACCTGCCTGACGGTGGAAGAAGGCCAGGCCGCCAGCCACGCCGGCAAGGGCTGGGAGGTGCTCACCGACGCCGTGATCCGCCATGTGGCCGAAGGCCCGCGCCCGGTGGTGTTCATGCTGTGGGGCTCGCACGCGCAGTCCAAGCGCGCGCTCATTCCGCAGGACCGGGGGCATCTGCTGCTGATGTCCAACCACCCGTCGCCCTTGTCCGCGCTGCGTCCTCCCGTGCCCTTCATCGGCAACGGCCACTTTGGCAAGGCGCGCGACTTCCGCCAGCAGCACGGGTACTGAGCAGGGGGCAAGCGGGCGTTCTAAAACCCGCGTGCCGGCAGCTGCTCCCGCAGAAGTTCCAGAAACGCCTGCGCCGCCACCGGCAGGCTGCGCCCCGCCAGGGTCTGGATCTCGATGTCGCGCAGGTCCATCCCGGGGTCGCTGATGGGCCGCGCCACGAGGGCGCGCTCGGCCACCAGGTGCCGCGCCGCGATCTCGCTGGCCACCGACAGCCCGCCGCCGCTGGCGACGAAGTTCAGCACCGTCTTGGCGTGGTTGCTGATGAGCACGGGCGCCAGCTGCAGGCCCTGGCGGCTGCAGACGATGTCGATCATCTGGCGCACCGTGGTTTCGGCCGGGGGCAGGGCCAGCGGGTACGCGGCCATCTGTGCCAGCGTCACCTGGCGCGCGCGTGCCAGCCGGTGGCCGGGCGGCAGCAGGGCCAGCACCGGGGCGCTCTGGCGGTAGGCCACCGCGATGTCCTGGTGCGGCGCGCGGCTGAAGCACAGGCCGATGTCGGCCGCGCCGCTGCGCACCGCGTCGGGCACCTGGGCCGTGGGCAGCGATATCACGCTGAACTGGATGCCCGCGTGGGTGCGCTGGAACTCCACGCACAGGCGCGGCACCAGCTCGTTGGCAAACGCGTCGGAGGTGGCCAGGCGCACCTGGCCTGCGCGCAACCCCTGCAGCGCGCCGATCTCGCCCAGCGCGCGTTCAGCGTCCAGCGCGCTGCGCCGCGCATGCAGGGCCAGGATTTCGCCCGCCGCCGTCAGCACCATGCCGCGCGGGTGGCGCTCGAACAGCGGCGTGCCCAGCTGGGCCTCCAGCCCCGCAATCTGGCGGCTCAGGGCCGAGGCGGCCACGTGCAGGCGGGCCGAGGCCTCGGTGAGCGAACCGCTTTCGGCCACTTCTAAAAAGTAGCGCAGCGTGGTGTCTTGCAGCAGATGGGCGCGCATGGGCCGGGGCGGGAGGGTGGAGGCGCGCAGTATGCGCCGGTTTGCCGCTGCGGCAAAGCCGCTTGCCGAAATGCTGGTAGTCAAGCAAGGCACGGCTTCCTAAGATGGCTGTCTCAATTCTGGGTGTGTGTTGTTCTCGACTACTTTGCTGGAGGGCTGGTATGCGTCTGATTTCCTGGGGCCGTGGTGTCTGGGGCCTGGCCGGCCTGCTCGTGCTGGCCTCGGCCGCGCAGGCGCAAGCCAACTGGCCGGACCGGCCGGTACGGGTCATCGTGCCCTTTCCGGCCAGCGGCGCAACCGATCTGGTGGCCCGTGTCGTCGCCCAGCGCGTGGCGGCCGACCTGGGCCAGCAGCTGGTGGTGGACAACAAGCCCGGCGCGGGCGGCACGCTGGGCACGGCCGAGGCGGCCAAGGCTGCGCCCGACGGCTACACCCTGCTGTTGACCACCAGCAGCACGCACGCCATCTCGCCCCACCTCATGCCCAAGCTGGCCTACGACCCACGCAAGGACTTCACGCCCGTGGCCCACGTGGCCGATGCGCCCAGTGTGCTGCTGGTAACCAATTCGCTGCCGGTCAAGACCGTGGGGGAGCTCATTGCCTATGCCAAGGCGCATCCCGGCAAGCTCAACTACGCCACCAGCGGCAACGGCACCATCGTGCACCTGAACACCGCCGCCTTCAGCGCGCAGGCGGGTGTGGAAATGACCCACATCCCCTACAAAGGCACGGCGCTGGCCATTCCGGACCTGATCGCCGGCCAGACGCATGTGCTGTTCGACTCCCTGCCCACCGGCATGCCCCACGCCAAGGCCGGCCGCCTGCGCGCCCTGGCCGTGACCAGCGAAAAACGCAGCACCCTGGCGCCCGAGCTGCCCACGCTGGCCGAATCCGGCCTGCCCGGCTATTCGTCGGTGACGTGGTTTGGCGTGTACCTGCCCGCAGGCGCGCCGCCCGCCCTGGTGGACAAGGTGCACAAGGCGTTTGCCAAGGCCGTGCAGGCGCCCGACGTAGCGGCCAGCCTGGCCAAGCTGGGCGTGGAGCCCGCCGCCCCCAGCACGCCCGCGCAGTTTGGCGCCATGGTGCAGGCCGACAGCAACCGCTGGGCCACCGTCATTCGGCAGCACAAGATAAGCATTGAATAATCCCCCTGAGTCGCCTTCGGCGCCTTCCCCCAAGGGGGACGACGCCTTCGGTGCGGGGCGGCCCTTCCTCGGCGTCCCTCGCCTGCGCCTTGCTCGATTTACCCGTGTCTGGCTCACCGGACACAGGCCCTGGAGACACACGCTTTATGAATTCCAATTCCCTCGACTGGTCCCTTCCCTACGCGTCCCACCGCAGCGCGGTCATGGGGCGCAACGTGGTCTCCAGTTCGCAGCCGCTGGCGGCGCAGGCGGGCCTGCGCATGCTGCTGGCCGGTGGCAATGCGGTGGACGCTGCCCTTGCCGCCGCCATGGCGCTCACGGTGGTGGAGCCCACGGGCTGCGGCCTGGGCAGCGACGGCTTTGCCATCGTGTGGGACGGCAAGGAGCTGCACGGCCTCAATGCTTCGGGCCGCTCGCCTGCGGCGTGGACGCCGGAGTATTTTGAAAAGCTGGGCGGCATTCCCGAGACGGGGTGGAACGCCGTCACCGTGCCCGGCGCGGTGTCGGCCTGGGTGGCGCTGTCCAAGCGCCTGGGCAAGCTGCCGTTTGCGCAGCTGGCGCAGCCCGCCATCGACTACGCGCGCAACGGCTTTCCGGTGTCGCCCACCATCGCCCGCCTGTGGGCGCTGGGCGCGGCCAAGCTGGGCACGCAGCCCGGGTTTGCCGAGTGCTTCATGCCGAATGGTCGTGTGCCCCAGGCGGGCGAGATCTTCCGCAGCGAAGCCCATGCGCGCACGCTGGAGCTGATCGCCGAAACCGAGGGCGAGGCGTTCTACCGCGGCGTGATTGCCGAGCGCATCGCCGCCCATGCGCAAGCCAACGGCGGCGCCATGACGATGGCCGACCTGGCCGCGCACCGGGCCGACTGGGTGGGCACCATCCAGCAGCGTTTTGGCGATTCGGTCATCCACGAGATTCCGCCCAACGGCCAGGGCATTGCGGCGCTGATGGCGCTGGGCATGCTCGACGCCCATGGCGTCGGGGCCCACCCGGTGGACGACGTGGAGACCGTGCACGCCAGCATCGAAGCCATGAAGCTCGCGTTTGCCGACCTGCACCAGTACAACGCGGACATCGACGCCATGCCGGTGAAGCCCGATGCGCTGCTGAACCCCGACTACCTGCGCAGCCGCGCCGCGCTGATCGACACCACGCGTGCTGGCGACCCTGGCTACGGCGCGCCACGCCCCGGCGGCACGGTGTACCTGGCAGCGGCCGACGCGTCCGGCATGATGGTCTCGTTCATCCAGTCCAACTACATGGGCTTTGGCTCGGGCGTGGTGGTCCCGGGCACGGGCATCAGCCTGCAGAACCGGGGCCACGGCTTCAACCTGATCCCGGGCCACGCCAACCAGGTGGCGCCGCGCAAGCGCCCCTCGCACACCATCATCCCGGCCTTTGCCATGCATGCCGACGGCACGCCGCAGATGGCCTTTGGCGTGATGGGCGGCCCCATGCAGAGCCAGGGCCACACCCAGATGGCGCTGCGCGTGCTGCGCTACGGCCAGAACCCGCAGGCCGCCGCCGATGCACCCCGCTGGCGCGTGACGGGCGGCAAGGGCGTGGCCGTGGAGCCGGGCTTTGACCCCGCCGTGATCGAAGCGCTGCGCGCGCGCGGCCACGAGGTGACGGTGGAACATGGCAACGGCGTATTCGCCTTTGGCGGCGCGCAGCTGGTGCTGAAAAATGGCGCCAGCTACATCGCCGGGTCCGACCCGCGCAAGGACGGGCACGCCGTCGCGTTCTGACGGTGCACGCAACGGTGCGCGGCGGTCAGCCCGCCGCGCAGTCCGGAAACCGCTTCTTCAGCTCCTCTGCCGGCAGGAGTTCCGCCACGTCCCGGTTGCGCACGATGGGGAGGTAGTCGCCCGGCGCGGTAAAGCGGATCAGTGTGCTCACCTCCCGGTTGCGCAGGCCGCTGTGCTGGCAACCGGCCAGCTCCAGCCCCAGGGCCAGTTCGCGTTTCCCGTCGTCGGTGCCCTTCCAGGCCAGGGCGGTGGCGCGCAGCGCCTGCAGCCGGGGCAGGGCGGCCGGGTCGATGCGCCAGACCTGCACCATGGCCTGCGGGCCGTCGTACGCGGCCAGCGGGCTGCGCTCGGCCGCGCTGCGCAGCTCCTGCAGCGGGAGCTTCTCTTCCAATCGCTCGGTGGCCGCGCCGCCATTGGGCTGGCGCACCTTGCGCGACACGCTGACCGTGAGCACCAGCGCATGGCCGTCGAGCTGCAGCGCCGGGGCATGCACCACCGCCGCGCGCAATGCGGCCGGGTCCAGCGTCTCCAGGTTCAGGCGGCGCAGTTGCCACAACGACGACACCGGGATGCTGCCGCAGGCGGCCAGCGCCAGCGTGGCCAGCGCGGCGGCGGTGGTGGTACGCGCAGTCCGCAAGGCGGAGCGCCTGGGGTGGGCGGTGGAGGCAGGCTGTTGGAACATGGTGGTGGTTGAGGGGGGGGCTTGAATTTCTGTGCGACGGTATATTATTATTGTTTTACAGTAATTTTTACGGAACCGTGTCATGTCTTCTTCTTCTTCACGCACCGCAGGGTCCCCCGTGCAGAGCCCGTCGTTTCGGCGCTTGGCCTGGGGGTTGCTGGCGCTCAGCTGGACCTGTGCGGGGGCGTCGTTCGCGCTGTCGCTGCTGCGGTGGGCAGCCATCGGGCACGCCGAGGGCTGGGGCGGCTGGATGCCCGTGGGGCTGGTGCCCGCGCAGGCGCAGCTGGCGGGGCTGACCCCGCCCGCGTCCATGGACACGCCCTGGCGCTGGGTGGGCGTGGCGCTGGAGTGCATTCCCGCGGCGGCCATGTTCTACACCGTGCTGTGCGTGCACCGCATCTGCCGCGCCTTCCTGGCGGGCGAGGTGTTTGGCGCCACCGTCGTGGCGGGGTTTCACGGCGTGGGCCGGGGGTTTCTGGCGATGTTCGTGACCTCGCTGCTCTACCAGGTCGGGGTCACCGCGCTGCTGTCGTGGCTGGCCTCGGGGCAGAACGGCGGAATGATCGCGCTGGGGGTGGGGCCGTTTGAGGTCAGCACCCTGGTGGTGGGGCTGATGATGCTGCTGCTGGCCCATGTGCTGGCCGAGGGGCGCCGCCTCCAGGCCGAAGCGGATGCATTTGTCTGAGCACGCCATGCCCATTGTTGTCACCCTGGATGAAATGCTCGTGCGCCGCAAGGTCAAGTCGCGTGACCTGGCGGCCCATGTCGGCATCACCGAAGCCAATCTGTCCCTGCTCAAGAGCGGCAAGGTCAAGGGCGTGCGCTTTGAAACCCTGTCGGCCATCTGCGAATACCTGCAGTGCCAGCCCGGCGACCTGCTGGCGTGGGTGGACGATGGGGGCGCCCCGGAGGGCGCGGCCGGCGAAGGCGGCTGAGTGCGGTCCACCCGCCATGGCGCCGCGTGGGGGCGCGTGCGCCCCGGGCGCGTGGCGTGCGCGGTGCTGGCCTCCCTGCTGCTGCACGGGGCCGTGTTCACGGCATGGCATGGGCAGCGCCCGCACGGCGCGCCCGCGTTGCCAGTGCCGCGCCAGGCGATGGAGGTACTGTGGATCGCCGCGGCGCCCGCGGCCACGGCCCCGCCCGCGCCGCAGCCCGTGGCGCGGCCTTCAGCGTTGTTGCAAGCCCAGGCCGCCGCCAAGACGCCGGTGGCGTCCTTGCGCCCGTCCCGCCCCCCGCCGCCCGGGCCTGCCGCCGCCGCGCCCCCTGAAGCCGCCTTGCCGGCCGCGCCGGGGCCGCGCGCTGACGCAGTGGCCGATGCCATGACCGCTGCAGCACCACCGCCGCAGCGTGCCGCCTCCGACAGCGCGGTGCCCGACAGGCCGGTGCAGTGGAGCGCGGAGGCCGTAGGCCGCGCGGACCGGCAGGAGCGCGCCTGGCAGCGGCGCCATGGCGCCACTCCGGCGGCGCAGCTTGCGGCCGGGGCGGGCAGCGCGGGAACCCCTTCGCCGGGCGGCCCGCTGGCCCCCCGCGAATGGCGCGGCGGCGACGGTGCCCGCGTGGCGCAGGGGCAGGGCCTGGGCGGCAGCACCTACTGCGTGCGCGTACCTTCGGCCAACCGCCTGCCCGAGCTGGGCGCCGCACCGCGCGTGGCGCCCGTGACCAACTGCCCCTGACGGGGCGTTCGCACTGCCGATTTCTCGGATTCAGCGGACTAGTGCGTCAGCCGCCCGGGGTGCGCTCCAGCAGCATCGCGTCGCCGTAGCTGAAGAAGCGGTACTGCTGCGCAATCGCGTGGCGGTACAGCCCCATGGCGTGCGCATAGCCCGCGAAGGCGCTCACCAGCATCATCAGCGTGCTCTTGGGCAGGTGGAAGTTGGTGATGAGCAGGTCCACCACCTGGAAGGCGAAGCCCGGCGTGATGAAGATGTCGGTGTCGCCCGTGGTCTGCCCGGAGCGCGCCCAGGACTCGAGCGTGCGCACGGTCGTGGTGCCCACGGCCACCACGCGTCCGCCGCGCTGGCGGCAGCGCTCCAGCGCGGCCAGGGTGGCCAGCGGCACCTCGTACCACTCGCTGTGCATCTGGTGCTCGGCCAGGTTCTCGGTCTTCACGGGCTGGAAGGTGCCCGCGCCCACGTGCAGCGTGACGCTGGCGCGCTCGATGCCGCGCGCGGCCAGCCCGGCCAGCACCCCGTCGTCAAAGTGCAGCGCGGCCGTGGGTGCGGCCACGGCACCGGGAGCGCGCGCAAACACGGTCTGGTAACGCTCGCTGTCTTCGGCTTCGTCCGGGTCGTGGTCGGCGTTCTGCTGGCGCTCGATATAGGGCGGCAGCGGCAGGTGGCCGTGGCGCTCCATCAGCTCCCAGGGCGACTCGCCTGCGGGGCCGTGCAGCGCAAAGCGGAACAGCGGGCCGTCTTCCGTGGGCCAGCGCGACAGCAGCGTGGCGTCAAAGCCGCCCGCCTGGCGGCCGCCGGCCAGGTGCACGGTGCTGCCGGGCAGGGGCTTCTTGCTGACCTTCATGTGGGCGACCACTTCGTTGCCGGTCAGCACGCGCTCGATCAGCAGCTCCAGCTTGCCGCCGCTGGCCTTCTCGCCAAAGACGCGCGCCTTGACCACGCGGGTGTCGTTGAAGACCAGCAGGTCGCCTTCGCGCAGCAGGCCGGGCAGGTCGCGGAAGATGCGGTCCACCGGCTGCTGCGCCCGGCCGTCCAGCAGGCGCGAGGCGCTGCGCTCGGCGGCAGGGTGCTGGGCTATGAGTTCAGGAGGCAGCGAGAAGTCGAAGTCGCTGAGGGTGAAGGCGTGTGGCGCTGCGGCCAAAGAGAGATCGGTCATGGTGCTTGAGGGCCGGACAGGCCCGTGCCAAGGGAGCGGCAGACAACAAAGAAACGGAAAAACGAAGCGCGCGATTGTCCCACGCGCTCCATCGCCGCGCTGGCGGTGGACCTGACCGGGGGGCGGGCGTCAGCCGTTCAGCGGCACCAGCGTGGGTGGCGGCACCTGGGCCACCAGGCGCTGCACGTCGGCCGCCTGCGCCAGCGACGTGCCTGGTGCCAGCAGCGCCGCAGCGCCCGCCGCCGTGCCCCAGCGCAGGGCGTCGGGCGGCGGCAGGCCGCGGTCCAGCGACCACAGCAGCACGGCCAGAAAGCAGTCGCCCGCGCCGGTGGTGCCGCTGGCGGCGGGCACGGGCAGGGCGGGCGCCTGCCACACCCCGTCCCGGGTGGCCAGCACCGCCCCCTGTTCCCCCGCGGACAAGGCCACAGCCTCGGCCGCGCCGCTGCGCACCAGTGACCGTGCGGCCTGGCACCAGGCCACGGGCTCGGCCAGCGGCTGCTGCACCAGTTCGCGCAGCTCGCGCAGGCTGGGCTTGACCAGCGCGACGCCGGCCTGCAGCGCGGCCGACAGGGCCGCGCCCGAGGTGTCCAGTGCCACGCGCACGCCCCGCGCCGCCAGGGCGCGGGCCACGCGGGCATAGAAATCGTCCGGCACGCCCGGCGGCAGGCTGCCGCTGGCCACCAGCCAGCGCGGCAGGGCGGCCTGCGGCAGGACGGCCAGGCCGTCCAGCACCGCCTGCCATTCGGGCGGCTGCACGGTGGGGCCGGGCAGCACGAAGCGGTACTCCTGCGCCGTGGCCGTTTCCAGCACCGAGAAGTTCTCGCGCGTGTCGCCGGCCAGCGGCCACGGCTGCACCGCCACGCCCTCGCCGGCGAGCAGCTGGACGATCTGGGCGCCCGCGGCGCCACCGGCCAGCGCCCAGGCCTGCACGTCGGCCCCCAGGCGGTGCAGCACCCGGGCCACGTTGATGCCGCCCCCGCCGGCGAACCGCTGCACGGGGCCGCAGCGCAGCTTGTGCGTGGGCTGCAGGCGGTCGGTGGTGGTGGCGAGGTCGAGCGCCGGGTTGGGCGTGAGGGTGATGAGTGCGGCCATGGCGGCGCAGCCTACCACTGTGCGGGCGGGGCGTAGCGCGCTACCAGGCCTTTTCCGCGAAGCCGGACCACAGCTCGTTCAGGTCGGGAAAGCGCCATTTTTCCGGGTCTTCGCGCGCCACGATCTTCTCGGTGCAGCCCGGCGCGGCCAGGTCCACCAGCTCGGGCGGGATGCGCAGGTCCGACTTGGTGGAATAGAACACCTTGACCTTGGGCGTGGTGAGCGCGGTGGGCGCCTGCTCGGTCACGACGCCAATGCGCCCGGACGCCAGCCGCACGAGCGAGCCCACGGGGTAGATGCCGATGCTCTTGACGAAGGCCTGGAACAGCCGCTGGTCAAAATGGTCGTTGGTCCACTCGGCCATGCGGCGCAGCGATTCGGAAGGATCCCAGCCCCGCTTGTAGGGGCGGTCGGACGTGATGGCGTCGTACACGTCGCAGATGGCCGCCATGCGGGCGATCACGCTGATCGCGTCGCCCTTGAGCTTGTCGGGGTAGCCCGATCCGTCGATCTTCTCGTGGTGGTGCAGGCAGGCGTCCAGCACCGCGTCGGGCACGTTCCCGCCTTCCTTGAGCATGTGGTAGCCCTCCACCGGGTGGCTGCGGACCACGCTGAACTCGTTGTCGGTGAGCTTGCCGGGCTTGTTCAGCACCGCCAGCGGAATGGCGGCCTTGCCCAGGTCGTGCAGCAGCCCGGCCAGGCCGGCCAGGCGGGTCTGCTCGTCGTTGAGCTTGAGCTGCTTGGCCAGCGCCACCATCAGCGCGCACACGGCCACCGAGTGCATGTAGGTGTAGTCGTCTGCCGTCTTCAGGCGCGCCAGGCTGATGAGCGCGCCGGGGTTGCGCGTCACGGAGTCGGAGATCTCCTGCACCAGGCTCTGGGCGCCGGCCGAGTCCACGGCGCGGCCCATGCGCGCCTCGTTGAACATGGACACCACGGCGGTCTTGGAGCGCACGCAGATGGCGGCGGCGCGCTTGAGCTCGCTGTGCATGTCCTTGGGCGCCTGGTCGCGCGCAGGCGGGGCGGGCGGGGGCGGCAGCGTCACCTGCAGGGGCGGCAGGTCCTCCAGGCGGCTGAAGTCGGTCTCGATCTGGGCGTCCACCTCCTCGCGGGACCGCGATGCGGTGCCGGCCGCCACGTCCAGTCCCTTGGACGTGTCGATCCAGCACTCCTGGATCGCCGTGGCCTGGATGCGCTCGAGATCCTTGGGGTCCTTCAGCAGGAACTTGGCCCGCCAGAAGGGATGGTCCATCCACGACCCGCAGAACTCATGGAGGTACATGCCCAGGGTGAGATGTTGGATATGAATGCGCTTGAGCATGGAAAAACCGAAACCCGAAAACCTGCCGCGTGCCGAGACACCTGATTGTGAGCAATGGTAACCATGGTAGCCTTTTTGGCTCCGCCCGGTCCGCGCAGCCCCACTTTCCTCTTTCATGCCCACGAATCCACCGTCCCCCGCGCCCCAGGCTGCACCGCGTGCGGCGCGGCGCCCGGTAGCCGCCGGCGCGGCCGGGGTGTCGGTGGCCCAGAAGGCCCTGCACAAGCTGGGCCTGGTGCGCGACATCGACCTGGCCCTGCACCTGCCGCTGCGCTACGAGGACGAAACCCGCATCACCCCCCTGGCCAGCGCCCGCGACGGGCAGACCGTGCAGATCGAGGCCACCGTCACGGCCAGCGACGTGCAGCTGCGCCCGCGCCGCCAGCTGGTGGTGCAGGTGGACGACGGCTCGGCCACTTGCGAGCTGCGCTTCTTCAGCTTCTACCCCTCGCACCAGAAGACCCTGGCCGTGGGCGCGCGTCTGCGCATCCGCGGCGAGGTCAAGGGCGGCTTCTGGGGGCGGCAGATGCTGCACCCGGCCTTTCGCCAGGCCGGGGGCGAGCTGCCCGCCGCGCTCACCCCGGTCTACCCCACCACGGCCGGCCTGCCCCAGCCCTACCTGCGGCGCGCCGTGGTGAGCGCGCTGGCGCGGGCCGACCTGTCGGACACGCTGCCGCCCGGCGTGGAGCCGCCGGTGGCTAGTTTTTATGGCAAAAACGGCCTCCAGCGCTTGTGCAGCCTGCGCGAGGCGCTCACTTTTTTGCACCATCCCACGCCCGACGTGGCCCTGTCCACGCTGGAAGACCACAGCCACCCGGCCTGGCAGCGCCTGAAGGCCGAGGAACTGCTGGCCCAGCAGCTCTCGCAGCACCAATCGCGCCGCGAGCGCGACCGCCTGCGTGCGCCGGTGCTGCGCCCGCAGCCTGTGCAGGGCACGGCGCTGCCCCTGCACGAGCAGCTGCTGGCCGTGCTGCCCTTTGGCCTCACCGCCGCGCAGCGCCGCGTGGGCGAGGAGATCGCGGCCGACCTGGCGCGCCCCGTGCCCATGCACCGGCTGCTGCAGGGCGACGTGGGCTCGGGCAAGACGGTGGTCTCGGCCCTGGCCGCCTGCGTGGCCATGGACGCGGGCTGGCAGTGCGCGCTGATGGCACCCACCGAGATCCTGGCCGAGCAGCACTTCGCCAAGATGATCGGCTGGCTGGAGCCGCTGCTGCCCGCGCGCGGGCGCAAGGTGGCCTGGCTCGTGGGCGGGCAGAAGAAAAAGGAGCGCACCGCCATGCTCGCCCTGGTGGAAAGCGGCGAGGCCGCGCTGGTGGTGGGCACCCATGCCGTCATCCAGGAGCAGGTGCGCTTCAAGAACCTGGCCCTGGCCATCATCGACGAGCAGCACCGCTTTGGCGTGGCGCAGCGGCTGGCCTTGCGCAAGAAGCTCGCAGCGCACGGCATGGAGCCGCACATGCTGATGATGAGCGCGACGCCCATTCCGCGCACCCTGGCCATGAGCTATTACGCCGACCTGGATGTGTCCGTCATCGACGAGCTGCCCCCCGGCCGTACGCCCATCGTCACCAAGCTGATTGCCGACAGCCGCAAGGACGAAGTCATCGAGCGCATCGGCGCGCAGGTGGCGGCCGGGCGGCAGGTGTACTGGGTGTGCCCGCTGATCGAAGAAAGCGAGGCGCTGGACCTCTCCAATGCCACCGCCACGCACGCCGATCTGAGCGAGGCCTTGCAGGGCGTGATGGTCGGCCTGCTGCACTCGCGCATGCCCGCCGCCGAGAAGAAGGCCGTGATGGCGCTCTTCACCAGCGGCCAGATGGGCGTGCTGGTTTCCACCACCGTGATCGAGGTGGGCGTGGACGTGCCCAACGCCTCCCTCATGGTGATCGAGCATGCCGAGCGCTTCGGCCTGTCGCAGCTGCACCAGCTGCGCGGCCGGGTGGGGCGGGGCGCGGCGGCGTCGGCCTGCGTGCTGCTGTACGCCACCAACGACAGCGGCCGCGTGGGCGAGACCGCCAAGGAGCGCCTGCGCGCCATGGCCGAGACCAACGACGGTTTCGAGATCGCCCGGCGCGACCTGGAGATCCGCGGCCCCGGCGAATTTTTGGGTGCGCGCCAGTCGGGCGACGCGCTGCTGCGCTTTGCCGACCTGGCCACCGACACGCTCTTGCTGGAATGGGCGCGCGCGCTGGCGCCGCAGATGCTGGACCGCCACCCGGACCTGGCCGCCAGGCACGTGGCGCGGTGGCTGGGCGGCAAGTCCGATTACCTCAAGGCGTGAGAGCGGTGCATGCGCCCGCCGCCGGCCCCCATCCCCCCGTGAACGGAAGTCCTGTGAACCCCCTTGCCCCTTCGACCGCAGCCCTGCCCACGACCAGCACGCCGCCCCGGGCGGTGCGCGCAGCCTGGGTGCGCGACGCGGCCTACCGCGACCGCGCCGTGCGCCTGGGCCTCATCGACCGTCCGGCCTGGGCGCGGTTCCTGGCGCCGCTGTGGCTGGGGCTGGGCGTTGTGCTGGTGTTCTCGCCCTGGGGCGCCTTGGGCATCCTGTACGGCGGCGAACCTCTGGCATTGCGCTGGCCCGCCGTCGTGCTGGCCGGCCTGCTGCTGGGCCTGGGCGGCGTGCAGACCTTCCATGCGCAGCGGCGCGCCACCGCCCGCCACTACGCGTTTGCGGGCGACACCACGCGCTGGGAGTTCTCGGCCGCGGGGCTCGCCTACCGGATGGAGGCGCCCGACGGCACGCTGCGCCACGCGGCCTCGTCCCAATGGAACTGGTTTCGCGCCGTGGCCGTGGACCGCACGGGCCTGCGGCTGTACCGGCGGGGCACCGTGGAGTCGTACTTCGTCCCCGCCACGGCGCTGGCCCAGCCGGGCCAGGAGCCTGTGTGGGCGCAGCAGGCGTTGGTGGCCTGGGCGCGCGAGGCCGGGCTGACGGTGCGCCAGCTGCCTGCGCGGGACACCGCGGGCCTGCTGGGCATGGTGGCCAGCGCCAGCCTGCTGGTCGGCCTGGCCCTGGTGCACGCCGCCATGGTGGCGGCGCTGCCGCATCTGCGGTGGGGGCGCGTGTCGGCGCTGTTCTTCTCGGGGGTGGACACCTTCTGGTGGGCGGCCGTGCCATGTGCGATGGCGGTGGTCGCGCTGCACCTGCTGCTGGCGCGCCAGCAGGTGCGCAGCGCGCCGCAGCGGGACCTGCCGCTGCTGCTGCCGCACCTGGCCCTGGCGCTGTGCTGGGGCGCCCTGCTGCTGGCGGGCCTGCAGGCGCTGCGGGGCCTGGTGTTCGACGACGCGCTGGCGCGCAGCACGTTTGCCGTGCCCGGGCCCGTGCTGGTGGTGGCGGTGTTCGTGCTGCTCACGGGCTTTGTGGTGCACCGGGCCTTCGCGGCGCCCTGGGCAGCGCGGCAGGTTGCGTTGCACAATGACGTGCCAGGACCCTCCTCGACATGACCCTCACCGAACTCAAATACATCGTCGCCGTGGCCCGCGAAAAGCACTTCGGCCACGCGGCCGATGCGTGCTACGTGTCGCAGCCCACGCTGTCGGTCGCGATCAAGAAGCTGGAAGAAGAACTGGACGTGAAGCTCTTCGAGCGCAGCGCGGGCGAGGTCACCGTCACCCCCCTGGGCGAGGAGATCGTGCGGCAGGCGCAGAGCGTGCTGGAGCAGGCCGCCGCCATCAAGGAAATCGCCAAGCGCGGCAAGGACCCGCTGGCCGGCCCTCTCACGCTGGGCGTGATCTACACCATCGGCCCGTACCTGCTGCCCGAGCTGGTGCGCCACTCCATCGCCCGCACGCCGCAGATGCCGCTGATGCTGCAGGAGAACTTCACCGTCAAGCTGCTGGAGATGCTGCGCACCGGCGAGATCGACTGCGCCATCCTGGCCGAGCCCTTTCCCGACACCGGTCTGGCCGTGGCGCCGCTGTACGACGAGCCGTTCATGGCGGCCGTTCCCAGCGCGCATCCGCTGGCATCCCGCAAGTCGGTGAGCGCCGAGGAGCTCAAGAGCGAAACCATGCTGCTGCTGGGTGCGGGCCACTGCTTTCGCGACCATGTGCTGGAGGTCTGCCCCGAGTTCGCGCGCTTTTCCAGCAATGCGGAGGGCATCCGCAAATCGTTCGAGGGCTCGTCGCTGGAAACCATCAAGCACATGGTGGCGGCCGGCATGGGCGTGACCCTGGTGCCGCGCCTGTCGGTGCCGCGCGATGCGCTGCTCACCGTGTCCCGCCGCCGCAAGAGCGACGAGACCTATGTGCGCTATCTCCCCATCCGCGAGGCGGACGGCGGCGCGCCGCCCATGCGCCGGGTGGTGCTGGCCTGGCGGCGCAGCTTCACGCGCTATGAAGCCATCGCCGCGCTGCGCAATGCCATCTATGCGTGCGAGCTGCCCGGAGTCACGCGGCTGTCCTGATCCGGCACCGCGCCCGCGCGGCCGGGCCCGCAAGTCCGGGTGCCGCACTACGGCTTGCGGCGAAACGCGGCGCGGCGCTGCGGGCTTGGGCTACAGTGGTCCGGTGCACCGCCGGGATCTCGGCGGCCGGCGTTGCGCCCTGCCGGGCGCCCCGTTGTCTTTGGCCTTTACTTCTTCGCCTTCTTCATTCACTTCACCTCAGGAGCACTCCATGGCAAAAGCCCCCAAGAACATCTCCGCCCCCTCCATCAACATCGGCATCAGCGACAAGGACCGTGCTGCCATTGCCCAGGGCCTGTCGCGCCTGCTGGCCGACACCTACACCCTGTACCTGACCACCCACAACTTCCACTGGAACGTGACCGGCCCCATGTTCAACACGCTGCACACCATGTTCATGGTGCAGTACACCGAACTGTGGAATGCGGTGGACCCGATCGCCGAGCGCATCCGCTCGCTGGGCCATGTGGCCCCCGGCTCGTACGCCGAATTCGGCAAGCTGGCCACCGTGCCCGACGCGCCCGCCAAGCCGCCCAAGGCGATGGACATGGTGCGCGTGCTGGTGGAGGGCCACGAGGCCGTGGCCCGCACCGCGCGCAACCTCTTCCCCCTGGCCGACAAGGCCAGCGACGAACCCACGGCCGACCTGCTGACCCAGCGCCTCACGGTGCACGAGCAGACGGCGTGGATGCTGCGCTCGCTGCTCGAAGAGTGACGCCCCCGGCCGCCGGGCCGGCCTGCGCGGCAGGCGCCCGGCGCAGCGGATGCAAAAAAATGTGACCGAACTGCGCGTTGTCCTACATGCCCGCGCCGCCCGGCTGGGCAAAGATCGCTGCCTTGGGCATGCCCCCTGGCGGGGCATGGTGGGGACAATCTGCGGTGATGTATGCGAATCCTGTACGTGGAAGACAATCCCGAGCTGCGTGAGACCATCGGCGCGCTCATGGAAGGCGAAGGCCAGACCGTGACCGCGGTGGCCTCCGCCGAAGAGGCGCTGGAGCTGGAGGCACGGCAGCCTTTTGACGTGCTGGTGTCCGACGTCAGCCTGCCCGGCCTGTCGGGCACGGATCTCGCCCGCAAGGTGCTTGCCAACGATCCCCACCGCTGGGTGGTGCTGTGCTCGGGCTACGAGCTGGGGCACTACCCCGGCGCCTGGGGCCCCAATGTGCGGGCCCTGCTCAAGCCTTTCGACGTGGAGGAGCTGGAGTCCCTGCTCGGCTCCATCCGCGCATCGGTGCAAGGCCGCGCCGCCGCGTAACCGGCGTCGCCGTAGCCTGCGGGGCCACTGCCCAGCGCCCTCCCGCGCCCGGGTCGGCCGTGGCGCCCACGTGTCAGCGCCCCGCGCCCGCAGGGCCGCCGGCAGGCACGGCAACCCGCGGCAGGCTCACGCGAAAGCGCGTGTGGCCCCCGGTGGACTCCACGGCAATGTGCCCCTGGTGCGAGCGCACGATCTGCTGGGCGATGAACAGCCCCAGGCCCAGGCCCTGGTGGCGGCCGGGCTCGCGGTCGCGCCCGCGGAAAGGGTCGAACAGCCGGGGCAGCAGCGCAGGCGGAATCGTGCCGCCGTTGGCCACCGTCACCGCCACGCAGCCGCTGTGCGTCCCGTCGATCTCGCAGCGCACGGGCACGTCCGTGTCGCCATGGTGCATGGCGTTGCCCACCAGGTTGCTCAGCACCTGGCACAGCCGCTCTCCATCCCAGACGCCCTGGGTGTCGCCGTGCGAGTGCACTTCCACGGCGCGGTCGGGGAAGGCGGATCGCACCTCCTCCAGCGTGCGCTGCACCAGCCGCTGCAGGTCCGCCGGCCCCAGGTTCAGGGCCAGGCCGCCGGCCTGGCGGATGCGGGTGACGTCCAGCAAGTCCTCGATCATGCTGCCCATGCGCTGGCTGCTGCTGAGCACGCGTTCGGCCATGGCCGCCGCCTTGTCGGGCGCGGGCTGGCGCTTGAGCACCGTGGCAGCGGCGGTAATGGACATCAGCGGCGTGCGCAGGTCGTGGCTGAGCACGGCCATGAACATCTCGTTGATGCGCAGGGCCTCGGTGCGTTCGCGCAGCTCGTGCGCCAGCGCCTGCTTGCGGCGGTGCAGCTCGAAGAACACCTGGGCCTTGCTGGTGAGCATGTGCGGGTCGATGGGCTTGTACAGAAAGTCCACCGCGCCGCTTTCGTAGCCCCGGAACTGCCAGTTCTGCTCGCGCGTCCCGGCGGTCATGAAGATCAGCGGGATGTGCCGCGTGCGCTCGCTGCCGCGGACCAGCTCGGCCAGCTCGAAGCCGTTCATCTCGGGCATCTGCACGTCCAGCAGCGCCAGGGCCACGTCCTCATGGGCCAGCAGCAGCTCCAGCGCCGCGGCGCCGGAGGAGGCCTTGAGGATCTGCACGTCGGGGCGCTGCAGCAGTGCCTCCAGGGCGATGAGGTTCTCCTCGACATCGTCCACCAGCAGGCATTTGATGCGGTCGGCGGCAGGGGCGGCCACCGGGGCGGGCACGGCGTTGGCAGGGGGCAGGGGCGTGTGGGAGCACATGGCAGGTCTCATTTCACAGCAGGTGTTGCGTGTGCAACTGTTGCAGCAGCGCGGGCATGTCCGCGGGCGCCAGGATGTGGTGCATGGGAGCGCGGGCCAGCGCGGCCAGCGGCATTGCGGGCATGGGCGCGCTGCCGGGGGCTTGCACCACGGTCAGGCCCCCGGCCGCATGGATGGCGGCCATGCCTTGGGCGCCGTCCTCGTTGGCGCCCGACAGCAGGATGCCCAGCAGCCGCTCGCCCCACAGGTCGGCGGCGGATTCCATCAGCACGTTGATGGACGGGCGCGAATAGTTCACGGGCGGGTCCACCGACAGCGCCAGCCGCGGCCCCTGGTCCGCCAGCAGGTGGTAGTCGGGCGGGGCAAAGTACACGTGGCCGGGCTGCGGCAGCTCCTTGTCCTGGGCCTCGTGCACGGGCAGCGGGCAGCGCGGGCTGAAGATCTCCGGCAGCAGGCTGCGCCGGTCGCGCGGCAGGTGCAGCACCACCAGCACGCAGGCCCGCAGCGTGGAGGGCAGGGCGGGCAGCAGCTGCATCAGCGCCTCCAGCCCCCCGGACGAGCCGCCGACCACCACGGCGTCGAAGGCCGGGCGCTGCGCGGCCGCCGGGGCGGGCCCGGGCGCTGCGATGGGGGCGTGCTGCGCCGTCACAGGCCGGCCCGCTTGCGGTAGATGCGGTCTTCGAGCACGAAGTCCTCGAAAGCATCGCTGTGGGCCGAGAAGCGCAGCGACTCCTTGGAGCCCAGGCCCAGGAAGCCGCGGTGGCACAGCGCCTCGCGGAACAGGCCCAGGGCCCGGTTCTGCAGTTCCCGGTCGAAGTAGATCAGCACGTTGCGGCAGGACACGAAGTGCATCTCGGCAAACACGCTGTCGGTGGCCAGGCTGTGGTCCGAGAACACCATGCGCTCGCGCAGCGCCTTGTCGAACACCACGCGCCCGTAGCGCGCCGTGTAGTAGTCCGACAGCGAACTGCGGGCCCCCGAGCGCGCATGGTTCTCGGTGAACAGGGGCACCCTTGCCTGGTCGAACACGCCGGCCTCGGCCGAGCGCAGCGCCTGGGTGTTGATGTCGGTGGCGTAGATCAACGAGCGGTCCAGCAGGCCCTCCTCCTGCAGCAGGATGGCCAGCGAATACACCTCCTCGCCCGCGCTGCAGCCGGCCACCCAGATCTTGAGCGACGGGTAGGTGCGCAGCAGCGGCACCACCTCGCGGCGCAGCGACTGGTAGTAGCCGGGGTCGCGGAACATCTCGCTCACCTGCACGGTGAGGTATTCCAGCAGCGCGGGGAACACCGCCGGGTCGTGCAGCACGCGGTCCTGCAGCTGCGATAGCGTGTCGCAGCCGAACTGGATCAGCGCCGTGTTCAGGCGCCGCTTGAGCGAGGCCTGCGCGTAGCCGCGGAAGTCGTAGTGGTAGCGGTGGTAGATGGCATCGATCAGCAGGCGCTGTTCGATGTCCGCGGTGCGCGCTTTGCGGTGGGGCATGGGTGTAGGGCTCGGGCCGTGGCGCCGGGGCTCACTGGGGCATCCACACGCGCACCAGCGACAGGAGCTTTTCCACGTCCAGCGGCTTGGCGATGTAGTCGTTGGCCCCGGCGGCCAGGCACTTCTCCTGGTCGTCCTTCATGGCCTTGGCCGTGAGGGCGATGATGGGCAGGCGGCGCCAGCCGGGGCGCAGGCGGATCTCGCGCATGGCGGTGTAGCCGTCCATCTCCGGCATCATGATGTCCATCAGCACCAGGTCCACCGCGGGCGCCTGGCCGGCATCGGCGCGCTCCAGGGCCTGCAGCGCCTCGCGGCCATTGCGCGCGATCTCCACGCGGATGCCCGTGGGCTCCAGGATGCTGGAGAGGGCAAACACGTTGCGCACATCGTCCTCCACCACCAGCACGGTGCGCCCTTCCAGCGCCGATTCGCGGCTGCGCGCGGCCTGCAGCATCTGCCGGTGCTCGGCGGGCAGTTCGGACTCCACCTGGTGCAGGAACAGCGTCACCTCGTCCAGCAGCCGCTCGGGCGAGCGGGCGTCCTTGATGATGATGGACTTGGAGAAGCGGCGCAGCTGCTGCTCCTCGTCGCGCGAGAGCGCACGGCCGGTGTACACGATCACGGGCGGGAAGGAGACGCCGTCCTGCTCCGTCATCTGCTGCAGCAGCTCGTAGCCGCTCAGGTCGGGCAGGTTCAGGTCCATCACCATGCAGTCGAACGTGGAGCCGCGCAGGTGCGCCAGCGCCGCGGCCGCCGTGCCCGCGCAGACGATCTCCACGTCCTCGCGGCTGAGCAGCTGCTGCACGCTGTCGCGCTGGCGCTCGTCGTCTTCCACCACCAGCACCCGGCGCAGCGCCTGCGTGAACTTGGCTTCCAGCCGCTGCAGCGCCTGCACCAGTTCGTCGCGCTTGACGGGCTTGAGCGCATAGCCCACCGCGCCGCGGCCCAGCGCCTCCTGCGCATAGTCGGCCACCGACACCACGTGCACGGGGATGTGGCGCGTGGCGGGGTTGCGCTTGAGCTGGTCCAGCACGCCCAGGCCGGAGAAGTCGGGCAGGTTCACGTCCAGCACGATGGCGCTGGGCAGGACCTGTGCGGCCAGGGCCAGGCCGTCCGCGGCATTCAGCGCGACATGGCAGTCGAAATGCATCTCGGCGGCCAGGTCGCGCAGGATGTGCGCAAAGCGCTCGTCGTCCTCGATGACCAGGATGCTGCGGCTGCTGGCCGCCGTGGCCCCCTGCGGCGCCGCGGCGGGGGGCTGTGCAGGCGCTGCCATTGGGCGGTCGGCTGGCGCCGGTGCGGCGGGCTGCGCGGCAGCCGCCGGGGGCAGCGGAGCGGGCGGCGCCGGGGGCTGTGAGGCGGCAGGGGCCGCGAGGGTTCGCGGCACCACCAGCGTGAACACGCTGCCTTCGCCGGGCGCGCTTTGCACGCTGATGTGGCCGCCCAGCAGGCGCGCCAGGTCGCGCGAGATCGACAGCCCCAGCCCCGTGCCGCCGTACTTGCGGTGCGTGCTGCCGTCGGCCTGGCGGAAGGCCTCGAAGATCATCTCCTGCTGGTGGGCTGGGATGCCGATGCCCGTGTCCTTCACGGCAAACGCCACGGTGTCGTCCCCGGCCCCGGGCGTGACGGTGAGCGACACCGCGCCCTGTTCGGTGAACTTCAGCGCGTTGGACAGCAGGTTCTTGAGCACCTGGCCCAGGCGCAGCGGGTCCGTCTCGATCGCCGCGGGCAGGCCGGGCGCCAGCGTCGCGGCCAGCGCCAGGCCCTTTTCCTGGGCCAGGGGGCGCAGCGGGTCGATGAGCGCCTGCACGGCCTTGGCCAGATTCACCGGCTCGGGCGCGACGGTGGCCTGGCCGGCCTCGATCTTGGACAGGTCCAGGATGTCGTTGATCAGCGCCAGCAGGTCGTTGCCGGCCGCGTAGATGGTGTGCGCGTATTTCACCTGGTCGGCGCTCAGGTTGCCCGGCTTGTTGTCGGCCAGCAGCTTGGCCAGGATCAGCGTGGAGTTCAGCGGCGTGCGCAGCTCATGGCTCATGTTGGCCAGGAACTCGCTCTTGTACTGGCTGGCCAGCTCCAGCTCGCGGGCCTTGTCGGTCAGGGCGCTTTGCGCGCGCAGCAGCTGCTCGCGCTGGTATTCCAGCTGCTGGGTCTGTTCTTCGAGGTGGGCGTTGGTCTGCTCCAGCTCGGTCTGCTGCAGCTCCATTTGCGTCTGCGACTCCTGCAGGATGCGGCTTTGCTGCTCCAGCTCCTCATTGCTCACGCGCAGCTCTTCCTGCTGGGTCTGCAGTTCTTCGGACTGGCGCTGCGTTTCCTCCAGCAGCGCTTCCAGGCGGGAGCGGTCGATGCCGCCGCGGATGGCCACGGCCAGCATCTCCGAGGCGCGCTCCATCAGCGTGCGCTCCGCGTCGGTCACCGGACGCTGGAAGCCCAGCTCGATCACCGCGTACACCTGGCCCTTCTCGATGGCGGGCGCCAGCAGCAGTTCGGTGGGCGCGGACTGGCCCGTGCTGGAGGAGACGGGCAAGTGCCCGGCCGGCACATCGCGCACGTGCAGCAGCTGGCGCGAGCGGGCGGCCTGGCCGACCAGGCCTTCCTGGGGCAGCAGGCGCTGTGCCAGCCGTTCGCGGGGCAGGGCGTAGCCGCCAAACAGGGTCAGGCCGCCGTCCGGCTCCGCCACGTAGCCGGCGCCCACGGCCGCGCGCAGGTACTGGGCCAGGTATTCCAGGGCCAGCGGGCCCAGGTCCTCGAGCCGGTGGTCGCCCTGCAGGCGCTGGCCCAGCCCCGACAGGCCGGCCGACACCCACGACTGCTGCGCCTTCAGCCGGTATTCGCGCGCGGTGGCGGCGGCCGAGAGGCAGATCAGCACCAGCAGCAGCAGCGACCCGCCCCACGAGTAGTAGGTGGAGCTGGCTGCCGCATCCACCCACTGCTTGCGGTCCTCCACCAGCTGCTGGTTGAGCAGGGTGGACAGGTCCGAGGCCTGGTCGCGGATGCGGTCCATGACGGCGCGCCCGCTGTCGGTGCGGATCAGGGCCAGGGCCGCCTCGTCGCCGCGCTGGCGGCGCGTCTCGATCGTGTCGCTCAGCTCGCGCAGCTTCTCCCGGTGCAGGTCGTCGATCTGCTGCACCAGGCGGCGCTGCACGGCGTTGCCGTCCGTGAGCTCCTTGAGCTGGGCCATGTAGCGCTGCAACGCGCCCTGCGCGAGGTGGTAGGGCTGCAGATAGGCTTCGTCGCCGGTCAGCAGGTAGCCGCGCTGGCCGGTCTCGGCGTCCTTGAGCGACGACATGAACAGGTTGAGCTGGCGCATGGCCACGGTGGTCTGGTCCATGGCCTCCACGGTGCGGGAGCGCACTTCGGCGGTGCGGTAGTTCACCAGCGCGATCACGATGGTGGCCAGCACCGCCACCACAAAGCCCGCCAGCATGCCCCGGGGCACAACAAAACGCGAAGCGGCAACCTGAGACGTCGTAGTACGGGACATGCGGCACGGCTCCGGGGGAGAGCGTTGGGTGGTGGGGAACGCGCGACTTTACCGGTTTTCCCCGTTTTGCATGCGGGACGCCCCGCGCCAGCGCCGGGGCATCCGCGCGCCGCGGTGCGGCGGGCGTGGCTGCTACATTCGGTGCGCCCGCCGGCACCGCCCGGGGGGGCCCGCCCTTGTCCGCTTCTTTTTGCCTGTTGCCCGCCATGTCCGCCCCTGTTGCCGCCCCTGCCCGCAGCCGCCTTGCCCTGTACCTGGACCTCATCCGCTGGGACCGCCCCGCCGGCTGGCTGGTGTGCCTGTGGCCCACGCTCAGCGCGCTGTGGATCGCGGCAGAGGGCTTTCCGGGCTGGCACCTGCTGACGGTGTTCGTGCTGGGCACCATCCTCATGCGCAGCGCGGGCTGCTGCGTGAACGACGTGGCCGACCGCGACTTCGACAAGCACGTCAAGCGCACCGCGCAGCGGCCCGTGACCACCGGCGCCGTGGGCGTGAAGGAGGCGCTGGGCGTGGGCGCGGTGCTGGCGCTGCTCGCGCTGGGGCTGGTGCTCACCACCAACGCGGCGGCCGTCGCCTGGTCCGTGCCCGCGCTGCTGGTGGCCATTGCCTACCCGTTCACCAAGCGCCTCATCGCCATGCCGCAGGCGGTGCTGGGCATCGCGTTCAACTTCGGCATCGTCATTGCCTTTGCCGCCGTGCAGGGCCGTGTGCCCGCGGTGGCGTGGTGGATGTGGCTGGGCAACCTGTTCTGGGTGCTGGCCTACGACACCGAGTACGCCATGGTGGACCGCGACGACGACCTGAAGATCGGCATCAAGACCTCGGCCATCACGCTGGGGCGCTTCGACGTGGCGGGCATCGTGCTGTTCTACCTGCTCTTTTTGGGGATCTGGGCGGTAGCGCTTGCCCCGTATGCGCTGGGCGCTATCTTTTACGTAGCGCTTGCCGCCGCCCTGGCCCAGGCGGCGTGGCATTTCACGCTGATCCGCACCCGCACGCGCGAGGGCTGCTTCCGCGCCTTCCGCATCAACCACTGGCTGGGCGCCACGGTGTTTGCGGGCATTGCGGGCAGCTACCTGGTGCGCTGGGTGCTCACTAATTGATAGCTGCTGGCGCTTTATGGATAGGTGCTGGAGGCCAAAAAGGCTTCAAGCCCCGAATTCATTGCCCAGCTCGTGGGCGCGTTGCTCCGCCGCGCGCATGGCGGCTTCAAATGCCGCCGCCACGCCGCTGGCTTTCATGGACTGCAGCGCCGCATAGGTCGTGCCGCCCTTGGACGTGACGCGCTCGCGCAGCACGGCCGGCGGCTCGTCCGAGCGGCGGGCCAGCTCGGAGGCGCCCACGAAGGTGCCCACGGCCAGCCGGTGCGCCTGCTGCGCGCTCAGGCCCATGTCCACGCCGGCGCGGGTCATGGCTTCCAGGAAGTAAAAGACATACGCCGGGCCCGAGCCCGACAGTGCCGTCACGGCGTCGAGCTGCTTTTCCGTCTCGACCCACAGGAACTCGCCCGTGCTCGCCAGGATGGCCTCGACCTGCGCGCGCTCCTGGGCGTCCACGGCCGGGCGGGCATAGAGCGCGCTCATGCCCTTGCCCACCAGCGCGGGCGTGTTGGGCATGGTGCGCACGATGCGCTCGCTGCCCAGCCACTGCGCGATGCTGTCCGAGCGGATGCCTGCGGCCACGCTCAGGTGCAGGGCGTTGGCGGTGTGGGCCCTGGCCTGCGCGGCAGCGTCCTTGAAGGTCTGGGGCTTGACGGCCCAGACCACGATGCTGGCGCGCTGCAGCGCCGGGCCGGCCTCGGGCTGCGCCGCGATGCCAAAGTTCTTGAGCAGCGCCTCGCGCGTGGGGGCATAGGGCTCCACCACCTCGATCTGGCCGGCCGGGTGGCCCTGGTGGATCAGCCCGCCAATGATGGCGCTGGCCATGTTGCCGCCGCCGATGAAGGCGATGGTGGGGAGGGAGGGGGAGGACGCGGCGGTATTCAGGCTCATGGTGTGGGCTGCAAGGTGGCGACAACTGGGGCGCTGATGGTAGCGCCGCCCGGCTGGGCGTAGATGCCGTGACCCAAGTGCCCGATGGACGACACGTCTCAGACTTCGCGTCCCCTCATCCGTTCGGGCTGAGCTTGCCGAAGCCTTGCGCGGCGCTTCGACTAGCTCAGCCCGAACGGTTCAAGTGGATGGGTGCCGGACCAATGATGAGGCGAAATTGGGCGTTACCGCCTGTTTTGCTTCATTGTTTGCTATTGATTTTGTAGTAATTCTGCCCGGAGGCAATGTTCCCGCGCTCATTCAGCGGTTGTTTGGCGCACCGCATGCTCCCATTGGGCCATCAGCTCCTGCGCCCGCGCATTGCCCAGCGTGGGCACGAAGCGCCGGTCGGCACGCCACAGCTGGGCAAGTTCGCCGGTGCTGGCATACACGCCGCTGGACAGGCCGGCCAGGTAGGCGGCGCCCAGGGCGGTGGTTTCGATCACTGCCGGCCGCACCACGGGAATGCCCAGCAGGTCGGCCTGGAACTGCATCAGCAGGTCGTTCACGCACGCGCCGCCGTCCACGCGCAACTCGCTCACCGGGGCGCCGCCAGCGGCCACGGCGTCGCGGCCCATGGCCTGCAGCAGGGCGGCGCTCTGGTAGGCAATGCTCTCCAGCGCGGCGCGGGCGATGTGGGCGATGGTGGTGCCGCGCGTGAGGCCCGTGATGGTGCCGCGCGAATCAGGCTTCCAGTACGGCGCGCCCAGGCCGGTGAAGGCGGGCACCATCATCACGCCGCCCGAGTCGGGCACGCTTTGCGCCAGCGACTCGACCTCGCTGCTGTTGGTGATGGCGCGCAGCCCGTCGCGCAGCCACTGCACCACGGCGCCGCCCACAAACACGCTGCCTTCCATGGCGAATTCGGGCTGAGCCGAGGCTTGTGCCGCGCTGGTGGTGAGCAGGCCGTTCTGGCTGGTCTGGAAGGTGCCGCCCGTGTGCATCAGCATGAAGCAGCCGGTGCCATACGTGTTCTTGGCCATGCCGGCCGTGAAGCAGGCCTGGCCGAACAGCGCGCTTTGCTGGTCGCCCGCCACGCCGCCGATGCGGACGGTGTGGCCCAGCAGGTCCGCTGCCGTGTCGCCAAAGTGGGCGCTGGACGGCAGCACCTCGGGCATCAGCGCCTTGGGGATGCGCAGCAGCGCCAGCAGGTCCTCGTCCCACTGGTTGGTGTGCACGTTGAACAGCATGGTGCGCGAGGCGTTGCTCACGTCCGTCACATGCCGCTGGCCGTGGGTGAGCTGCCATATCAGCCAGCTGTCCACCGTGCCAAACGCCAGCTCGCCGCGCTCGGCCGCATCGCGGGCGCCGGGCACGTGGTCCAGCAGCCACTGCAGCTTGGTGCCCGAGAAGTAGGCGTCGATCAGCAGCCCCGTCTTGGCCTGGATGGTGCCCGCGTGGCCCTGCTCGCGCAGCTGGGCGCAGGCGGGCTCGGCGCGCCGGTCCTGCCACACGATGGCGTGGTGCACGGGCTGGCCGGTCTTGCGGTTCCACAGCACCGTGGTCTCGCGCTGGTTGGTGATGCCCACGGCGCGCACGGCGCTGGCAGCAATCCCGGCCTGGGCCAGCGCATCGCGCGCGGTGGCCAGCTGGGTGCACCAGATCTCCAGCGGGTCATGCTCCACCCAGCCGGGCTGGGGGTAGATCTGCGGCAGCTCCCGCTGCGCCTGCGCCACGATGTGGCCGCGTTCGTCGAACACGATGCTGCGGGAGCTGGAGGTGCCTTGGTCGAGGGCGAGCAGGTAGGTCATGGCGGGCAAGGATAAGTGAGCGGCGCACTGCCGCAAAGAGGAGCCACGGAACTCGCGTGCAGTGCATCACAACCGTTCGGGCTGAGCTTGTCGAAGCCCTGCGCAGCGCTTCGACAGGCTCAGCGTGAACGGTGGATTGCTGGGTGGAGATTCATGGGCGGGCGGGTCATGCAGCGACGGTACAGATCACACCGGCATCTTGCAACAGCGCGGGAAAAGGCTCCGGCGGCGGCGCGTCCGTGAACAGCCGCCCGATCTGATCGAGCGTCGCCAGCTGCACCATCGCCGGGCGGTTGAACTTGCTGTGGTCGGCCGCCAGCCAGACCTCGCGGGCGTGGGCGATGATGGTCTGGGCCACCTTCACCTCGCGGTAGTCGAAGTCGCGCAGCGAGCCGTCGGGCTCGATGCCCGAGATGCCGATGAGTGCGATGTCCACCTTGAACTGGCGGATGAAGTCCACCGCCGCCTCGCCCACGATCCCCCGGTCGCGCGCACGCACCACGCCGCCGGCCACGATGACCTCGCACTCCGGGTTGCTGCTCAGGATGGCGGCCACGTTCAGGTTGTTGGTGATCACGCGCAGGCCGCGGTGGTGCAGCAGCGCCTTGGCGATGGCCTCGGTGGTGGTGCCGATGTTCAGGATCAGCGAGCAGTCGTTGGGCACCTGCTGCGCCACCGCGCGGGCGATGCGCGCCTTGCCTTCGGCATTGAGCGTTTCGCGCTGGGTGTGGGCCAGGTTCTCCACCGTGGAGCTGGGCACGCGCACGCCGCCGTGAAAGCGGGTGAGCAGCCCGGCCTCGGCCAGGCGCTGCACGTCGCGGCGCACGGTTTGCAGCGTCACGCCCAGCGTGTCGGCCAGTTGTTCCACGGTGGCGGACTTGCGCGCGCGGACCTCTTCAAGAAGCAGCAGTTGCCGGGGGTTCGTATTCACGCGAATGCTCGGGTTGGAAGGGTGCGGTTACTTTAAATCGAACAAAAAGGAACCTATTAAGGGTAAACCTTGATTCGACATGATCAAAAACGAACAAAAATCATCGCAATCGAAAACGCGGTGCCCCGTTGTGCGCGGGCCGCTCCATGGCCCCGGCGCGGGGCGCAAGAAAGGCAAGCGCGATGCAGCTGGCATTGGACAGCATCAGCAAGAAGGTCGGGCCGCAAACCTGGCTGTACGACATGAGCCTGGCGCTGCACAGCGGCGCCGTCACGGTGCTGCTGGGCGCCACCCAGGCGGGCAAGACGAGCCTGATGCGCATCATGGCCGGGCTGGACGCACCCACCGCCGGCCGGGTGACCGTGGACGGCGTGGACGTGACCGGCATGCCGGTGCGCGAGCGCAACGTGGCCATGGTGTACCAGCAGTTCATCAATTACCCGTCCATGAAGGTGGCGGCCAACATTGCCTCGCCGCTCAAGCTGCGGGGCGAGAAGAACATCGAGGCCCGGGTGCGCGAGATTGCGCAGCGGCTGCACATCGACATGTTCCTGGACCGCTACCCGGCCGAGCTGTCCGGCGGCCAGCAGCAGCGCGTGGCGCTGGCCCGCGCCCTGGCCAAGGGCGCGCCGCTGATGCTGCTGGACGAACCCCTGGTGAACCTGGACTACAAGCTGCGTGAGGAGCTGCGCGAAGAGCTGACCCAGCTGTTTGCCGCCGGCCAGTCGACCGTGGTGTACGCCACCACCGAGCCCGGCGAGGCGCTGCTGCTGGGCGGCTATACCGCCGTGCTGGACGAGGGCCGGCTGCTGCAGTACGGCCCCACGGCCGAGGTCTTCCACGCGCCCAACTCGCTGCGCGTGGCCCGGGCCTTCAGCGACCCGCCGATGAACCTGCTGCCGGCCACGGCCGTGGCGGGGGGCGTGCGCCTGCCGGGTGGGCTGGAACTGGCGGTGCCGCTGCCACCCGTGGTGGCGGGCGCCGGTGCCGTGACCGTGGGCGTGCGCGCCAGCGCGCTGCGCGTGCAGGCCCGCCCGGGTGACGTGAGCGTGGCCGGTGTGGTGGAGCTGGCGGAAATCTCCGGCTCCGACACCTTCGTGCACGCGGCCACGCCCTGGGGCGAGGTGGTGGCGCAGCTCACGGGCGTGCACTACTTCGAGCTGGGCACGGCCCTCACGCTGCACCTGGACCCGTCGCAGGCCTATGTGTTCGGCGCGGATGGCGCATTGGCATGGGCGCCCGCGCGCCCGGGAGGACGTTGAGATGGCGCGCATCAGCCTGGATCTGGCGCATTCGTACAAGCCCAACCCGCAGCAGGACGGCGACTACGCGCTGCTGCCGCTGAAGATGGAGTTCGAGGACGGCGGCGCCTATGCGCTGCTGGGCCCCTCGGGCTGCGGCAAGACCACCATGCTCAACATCATGTCGGGCCTGCTCGTGCCCTCGCACGGCAAGGTGCTGTTCGACGGCCGCGACGTGACGCGCGCCAGCCCGCAGGAGCGCAACATCGCCCAGGTGTTCCAGTTCCCGGTGATCTACGACACCATGACGGTGGCCGAGAACCTGGCGTTTCCGCTGAAGAACCGCAAGGTGCCCGAGGCGCAGATCAAGGCGCGCGTGGGCGCCATCGCCGAGATGCTGGAGATGAGCCACCAGCTGAACATGCGCGCTGCGGGCCTGTCGGCGGACCAGAAGCAGAAGATCTCGCTCGGCCGGGGCCTGGTGCGCTCAGACGTGGCGGCCGTGCTGTTCGACGAGCCGCTCACCGTGATCGACCCGCACCTCAAGTGGCAGCTGCGGCGCAAGCTCAAGCAGATCCACCACGAGCTGAAGCTCACGCTGATCTACGTGACGCACGACCAGGTCGAGGCGCTCACCTTTGCCGACCAGGTGGTGGTGATGACGCGCGGCAAGGCCGTGCAGGTGGGCTCGGCCGACGCGCTGTTCGAGCGCCCGGCGCACACCTTCGTGGGCCACTTCATCGGCTCGCCGGGCATGAACTTCCTGCCCGCGCAGGCGCGGGGCGGGGCGCTGGAGGTGGCGGGCCACCGGCTGGCCAGCCCGGTCGGCCAAGCGCTGCCCGATGGCGCGCTCAAGGTGGGCATCCGGCCCGAATACCTGGCCCTGGCCCAGCCGCAGCAGCCGGGCGCGCTGCCCTGCGCGGTGGTGCAGGTGCAGGACATCGGCACCTACCTGATGCTCACCGCCAAGGTGGGCGAGCACACGCTCAAGGCGCGCTTCAGCCCGGACGCGCAAGCGGTGCCCTCGGTGGGCGAAACGGTCTGGCTGCAGGTGCTGGGGGAGCACACCTGCTTCTATCTGAATGAGGAGCTCGTGGCATGAGCGCGACCACCAAACCCGTGAACCAGAAAGCCTGGTTCCTGATCCTGCCCGTGATCCTGTGCGTGGCCTTCTCGGCCATCCTGCCGTTGATGACGGTGGTGAACTATTCGGTGCAGGACATCATCAGCCCCGAACGCCGCGTGTTCGTGGGCACCGAGTGGTTCGTGCAGGTGATGCGCGACGAGGAGCTGCACGCCGCGCTGCTGCGCCAGCTCACCTTCTCGCTGGCCGTGCTGGCGGTGGAGATTCCGCTCGGTATCCTGCTGGCGCTGTCCATGCCCGCGCAGGGCTGGAAGTCTTCCGCCGTGCTGGTGGTGGTGGCGCTGTCGCTGCTGATTCCGTGGAACGTGGTGGGCACCATCTGGCAGATCTACGGGCGCGCCGACATCGGCCTCATGGGCCGGCTGCTGCAGGAGATGGGCATCGAGTACAGCTACACCGGCAACGCCACGCAGGCCTGGCTCACGGTGCTGCTGATGGACGTGTGGCACTGGACGCCGCTGGTGGCCCTGCTGGCCTTTGCGGGCCTGCGCTCCATCCCGGATGCGTACTACCAAGCCGCGCGCATCGACGGCGCGAGCAAGTTCGCGGTGTTCCGCTACATCCAGCTGCCCAAGATGCGCGGCGTGCTGATGATTGCCGTGCTGCTGCGCTTCATGGACTCTTTCATGATCTACACGGAGCCCTTCGTGCTCACGGGCGGCGGGCCGGGCAATGCCACCACCTTCCTCAGCCAGTACCTCACCACCAAGGCCGTGGGCCAGTTCGACCTGGGGCCTGCGGCGGCGTTCTCGCTGATCTATTTCTTCATCATCCTGCTGCTGTGCTTCATCCTCTACAACTGGATGCAGCGCGTGGGCACCGCCAGCAACGAGGGGGCCGGCCATGAATGAAAAGCGCTTTCAGAAGCGGTCGATCTTCCTCTTCGTCTACCTGGTGTTCGCGGTGTTGCCCATCTACTGGATGGTCAACATGAGCTTCAAAACGAACGCGGAGATTCTCTCGACGTTCTCGTTCTTCCCCCAGCACTTCACCTGGGACAACTACAAGACCATCTTCACCGACGAGTCCTGGTATTCGGGCTACATCAACAGCCTGATCTACGTGGCCATCAACACGGCCATCTCGCTCACGGTGGCGCTGCCGGCGGCCTACGCGTTCAGCCGCTACCAGTTCCTGGGCGACAAGCACGTGTTCTTCTGGCTGCTGACCAACCGCATGACGCCGCCGGCCGTGTTTTTGCTGCCGTTCTTCCAGCTCTACACCACCGTGGGGCTGATGGACACGCACATCGCCGTGGCGCTGGCGCACCTGCTGTTCAACGTGCCGCTGGCGGTGTGGATCCTGGAAGGCTTCATGAGCGGTATCCCGCGCGAGATCGACGAGACGGCCTACATCGACGGCTACAGCTTCCCGCGCTTCTTTCTCACCATCTTCCTGCCGCTCATCAAGGCGGGTGTGGGCGTGGCGGCGTTCTTCTGCTTCATGTTCAGCTGGGTGGAGCTGCTGCTGGCGCGCACGCTGACCAGCGTGAACGCCAAGCCCATCGTGGCCACCATGACGCGCACCGTGAGCGCCAGCGGCATGGACTGGGCCACGCTCGCCGCAGCCGGCGTGCTGACCATCGTGCCCGGCGCCATCGTGATCTGGTTTGTGCGGCACTACATCGCCAAAGGCTTTGCGATGGGTCGCGTTTGACGGGAAGGGAAGCAAACACATGAACCACAGCAACTCGCAGCGGCGCGCGCGATGCGTCCAAAACCAGCGGCAGCCGTGGAACGGGCTTCGCCCGGCCACCGGCTGCGTCCCCCTGGGGGGAAGCGCCGCAGGCGCTCAGGGGGGTACCCATGTTTGATTGGATGGCCTGGACCACGCCCGTGGCGGTGTTCTTTGTATGCATCGTGCTGATGCTGGTGGGCATGACGGTGTGGGAGATCAAGTCGCCCACCACGCTGCGCAAGGGATTCTTGCCGCTGGCGACCACGCGCGGCGACCGGTTGTTCATCGGGCTGCTGTCTGCCGCGTATGTGAACCTGATTTTTGTGGGCATCAGCGGCAAGCTGGCCCAGTGGTTCAGCCTGGAGTCCGATCCGTCCGTCTGGATCAGCTTTGTGCTGTCGATGGCGCTGCTGGCGCTCATCCTGCGCAAGGGGTAGTGGACGGTGCTATGAAATGCATAGCTGTTTGCGATTGATCGGCGCCATTTTCATTGCATAAATGCTTTGAAATCCAAGCTGGACAAGCGCAGGCAGCTATTGTTTCTGATGGTTTAAAAAAACCGCCCGCCCGATTTCCCCCGGGGCCGGTGCGGATTCACCACGGGGGTTCCTTCTGAGGAGACAGCAATGAAGATGCAGTTCAAGGCGATCGCTTTCGCCGCCGCCGCCCTGGCGTTGGGGCAGGCCGCCTGGGCCGGCGAGGCCGAGGCCAAGAAGTGGATCGACAGTGAGTTTCAGCCTTCCACGCTGAGCAAAGACCAGCAGATGGCCGAGATGAAGTGGTTCATCGACGCCGCCAAGAAGCTGCAGGCCAAGGGCGTGAAGGAAATCTCGGTCGTCTCCGAAACCATCACCACCCACGAATACGAATCCAAGACGCTGGCCAAGGCGTTCTCTGAAATCACCGGCATCACCGTCAAGCACGACCTGATCCAGGAAGGCGACGTGGTCGAGAAGCTGCAGACCTCCATGCAGTCCGGCAAATCCATCTACGACGGCTGGATCTCTGACTCCGACCTGATCGGCACGCACTACCGCTACGGCAAGATCCTGAACCTGACCGACTACATGGGCGGCGCGGGCAAGGAATGGACCAACCCCGGCATCGACCTCAAGGACTACATCGGCACCAAGTTCACCACCGCGCCCGACGGCAAGCTCTACCAGTTGCCCGACCAGCAGTTCGCCAACCTGTACTGGTTCCGTGCCGACCTGTTCGAGCGCAAGGACCTGAAGGACAAGTTCAAGGCCAAGTACGGCTACGACCTGGGCGTGCCGCTGAACTGGTCCGCCTACGAAGACATCGCCGAGTTCTTCACCAACGACGTGAAGACCATCGACGGCAAGCCCATCTACGGCCACATGGACTACGGCAAGAAGGACCCGTCGCTGGGCTGGCGCTTCACCGACGCGTGGCTCTCCATGGCCGGAACCGCTGACATCGGCGCCCCCAACGGCCTGCCCATCGACGAATGGGGCATCCGCGTGGCCGACGACAAGTGCACCCCCGTGGGTGCCAGCGTGGCCCGTGGCGGCGCGACCAACTCGCCGGCCGCCGTCTACGCCCTCACCAAGTACGTGGACTGGATGAAGAAGTACGCGCCCAAGGAAGCCACCGGCATGACCTTCGGCGAAGCCGGCCCCGTGCCCGCCCAGGGCCAGATCGCGCAGCAGATCTTCTGGTACACCGCCTTCACGGCCGACATGACCAAGCCCGGCCTGCCCGTGGTGAACGCCGACGGCACGCCCAAGTGGCGCATGGCCCCCGGCCCCAACGGCCCGTACTGGAAGCAGGGCATGCAGAACGGCTACCAGGACGTGGGCAGCTGGACCTTCTTCAAGGACCACGACGCCAACAAGACCGCCGCCGCCTGGCTCTACGCGCAGTTCGTGACGGCCAAGACCACCTCGCTCAAGAAGACCCTGACCGGCCTCACGCCGATCCGCGAGTCCGACATCCAGAGCAAGGCCATGACCGACATGGCGCCCAAGCTCGGCGGCCTGGTCGAGTTCTACCGCAGCCCCGCCCGCGTGGCCTGGTCGCCCACCGGCACCAACGTGCCCGACTACCCCAAGCTGGCCCAGCTGTGGTGGAAGAACGTGGCCCAGGCCGTCACGGGTGAAAAGACGCCCCAGGGCGCCATGGACACACTGGCCGACGAGATGGACCAGGTGATGGCCCGCCTGGAGCGCGCCGGCATGGCCCACTGCGCGCCCAAGCTCAACAAGAAGGAAGATCCCAACAAGTGGCTGAGCGACAAGCAGGCTCCCTGGAAGAAGCTGGCCAATGAAAAGCCCAAGGGCGAGACCATTGACTACAACAAGCTCCTGCAAGCCTGGAAGGACGGCAAGGTGCGCTGATCGCGCCGAGCGCGTTCAGGGAACGCCGGGCCGCCGCCACGCGGCGGCCTGCTCCCCGGCGGCCGGAGCCCGCAAAGGCGGCCGGCCGCCCTTTGATTCTTTCTTCCGCTTCCCCGGGGAAGCGCGGAGAATTTAAGGGTAAACCCTTAATTTAGTGCCCTGTGCAGGGACAATTCACCCCCATGAACACTGCCACCGCCCCCCTGCCCACGCGCCGTGCCGACCTGCTGGCCCGGCTGGCCCAGCCGCATGTCTACGACCTTGCTGTGATCGGGGGCGGCGCGACCGGGCTGGGCGTGGCGCTGGACGCTGCGGCACGGGGGTTCAGCGTGGTGCTGGTCGACTCGCACGACTTTGCCAAGGGCACCTCCTCGCGCGCGACCAAGCTGGTGCATGGCGGGGTGCGCTACCTCGCCCAGGGCAACATCGCCCTGGTGCGCGAGGCGCTGCACGAGCGCACCACCCTGCTGCACAACGCCCCCCACCTGGCGCAGCCGCTGCCCTTCGTGATGCCGTCGTACCGCTTCTGGGAAACGCCGTTCTACGGCATGGGGCTCATGATGTATGACGCCCTGGCCGGCAAGGCCGGGCTGGGTGCCACCCAGTTCCTGGGCCGCAGCCGCACGCTGGAATGCCTGCCCACGGCCCGCACCGAAGGCCTCAAGGGCGGCGTCAAGTACTGGGACGGCCAGTTTGACGACGCGCGCCTGGCCCTGGCCCTGGCGCGCACCGCCGCCAGCCTGGGCGCGCTGGTGGTCAACTACTGCCCTGCGCGTTCGTTGATCCACGAGGCCGGCAAGGTGGCGGGCCTGGTGTGCGAGGACGCCGACACCGGCCGGCAGTTCACCGTGCGGGCCCGGGCCGTGGTCAACGCCACGGGCGTCTGGGTGGACACCCTGCGGCAGATGGACGGCGAAGCCATCGGCCGACCCGTCAAGCCCATGGTCGCGCCCAGCCAGGGCGTGCACATCGTGGTGGACCGCGAATTCCTCCCGTCCGACCATGCCCTCATGGTGCCCAAGACCGCCGACGGCCGGGTGCTGTTTGCCGTGCCGTGGCTGGGTAAGCTCATCCTGGGCACCACCGACAGCCCCCGCCAGGACATCGTGCGCGAGCCGGAACCTTTCCGCGACGAGGTGCGGTTCATCCTGGAGGAGTCGGCCCGCTACCTCACCCGCGCCCCCAAGGCCGAGGACATCCGCAGCATCTGGGTGGGCCTGCGCCCCCTGGTCAAGCCGCAGGACGACGAGGGGGACAACACCAAGAGCCTGAGCCGCGAGCACACCGTGCTGGCCAGCCGCAGCGGCCTGGTCACGGTCACCGGCGGCAAGTGGACGACCTACCGGGCCATGGCCGAGGATGTGTTGCAAAAATGCTTCACCCAGGGCCTGCTGCCGTCCCGCCCGGCCGGCGTGACCAACGACCTGCGCCTGGTCGGCACGCCGCAGGACGGGGCTGTGCGCCACCGCATCAGCGATGCCCAGGGGCTGCATTCCTACGGCGCCGAGGCGCAGGCCGTGCAGCAGCTGCCCGGTGCGGATGCCGCCCTGGGTGCCGGCCTCACGGCCGCCATGGTGCGGTTTGCCGCCCGCCATGAATACGCCTGCACGGTGGAAGACGTGCTGGCGCGCCGCTGCCGGCTGCTGTTCCTCGACGCCCGCCAGGCCATCGCGCTGGCGCCGGCCGTGGCAGGCATCCTGCGCGAGGAGCTGGGCACCGACCCCCATCTCGAAGCGTTCCTGGCGCTGGCGCAACAGTACCTGCACGCCCCCGCGTGAGGGGTGCTTGACATTCCACGCGCCTTTTGCAATACTCGTGGGCTTCGCGTTCAAAGCGCGAGGTTTCTGCCCAGCGGGAAGTGCCGCAAATGGTTTGCGGTGCGGACGACGGGCCCAAGACTGACTGGCTGATTTGCAGCCCTTGAGAAGTTCTCTGGGGCTGTTGTCTTCTGGTGCAAGTTGGGAATATTGAAATGATCCAGACAGAATCTCGGTTAGAGGTTGCCGACAACACCGGCGCCAAGTCCGTCCTTTGCATCAAGGTGCTGGGTGGCTCGAAGCGTCGCTATGCAAGCGTTGGCGACATCATCAAGGTGAGCATCAAGGAAGCTGCTCCGCGCGGCCGCGTCAAGAAGGGCGAGGTCTACAGCGCAGTGGTGGTCCGTACGGCGAAGGGCATTCGCCGTGGCGATGGCTCGCTCGTCAAATTCGATGGCAACGCAGCCGTGTTGCTGAATGCAAAGTTGGAGCCTATCGGCACCCGCATCTTTGGACCCGTGACGCGCGAACTGCGTACCGAGAAGTTCATGAAGATCGTGTCCCTGGCTCCTGAAGTTCTCTGAGGACGCGCCATGAACAAGATTCGCAAGGGCGACGAAGTCATCGTGCTGACCGGCCGTGACAAGGGCAAGCGTGGCACCGTCACGCTGCGCAAGGATGACTCCCATCTGGTCATCGAAGGCATCAACCTCGTGAAGAAGCACGCCAAGCCGAACCCCATGAAGGGTACGACCGGCGGCATCGTCGAGAAGGCCATGCCGATCCACCAGTCCAACGTGGCCATCTTCAATGCCGCCACCGGCAAGGCTGATCGCGTGGGCATCAAGGTGCAGGCTGACGGCACGCGCGTTCGCGTGTTCAAGTCCAGCGGCGCTGAAATCAAGGCGGCCTAAGGGGTAAACATGGCACGACTCCAAGAAATTTACCGCGACAAGATCGCCCCCGAGCTGACCAAGCAGTTCGGTTACACCTCGCCCATGCAGGTGCCCCGTCTGACCAAGATCACCCTGAACATGGGTGTGAGCGAAGCCGTTTCGGACAAGAAGGTCATGGACAACGCCGTGGCTGACCTGACCAAGATCGCCGGCCAGAAGCCCGTGGTGACCAAGGCCAAGAAAGCTATCGCCGGCTTCAAGATCCGCGAAGGCCAGGCCATCGGCTGCATGGTCACACTGCGCGGCGTCCAGATGTATGAATTCCTGGACCGCTTCGTGACGGTGGCTCTGCCCCGCGTGCGCGACTTCCGTGGTATCTCCGGCCGCGCTTTCGACGGCCGTGGCAACTACAACATCGGTGTCAAGGAACAGATCATTTTCCCTGAAATCGAGTACGACAAGGTCGACGCACTGCGCGGTCTGAACATCAGCATCACCACGACGGCCAAGACCGACGAAGAAGCCAAGGCGCTCCTCGCAGGTTTCCGTTTCCCGTTCAAGAACTGAGGCGAAGCATGGCTAAAGTAGCTTTGATCCAGCGCGAACTGAAGCGCGAAAAACTGGCAGCCAAGTACGCAGCAAAGTATGCGGAACTGAAGGCTATCGCTGGCGATGCCAAGCGCAGCGACGAAGAGCGTGATGCCGCCCGCCTGGGCCTGCAGAAGCTCCCTCGCAACGCCAACCCCACGCGCCAGCGCAACCGTTGCGAAATCACCGGCCGCCCCCGTGGCACGTTCCGTCAATTCGGTCTGGCTCGCGCCAAGATCCGTGAACTGGCTTTTGCAGGCGACATCCCCGGTGTCACCAAGGCCAGCTGGTAAGCAGGCAGGAGAGATACAACATGAGCATGAGTGATCCCATCGCTGACTTGCTGACCCGCATCCGCAATGCACAATTGGTCTCCAAGGCCACCGTGCAGGTGCCTTCTTCCAAAGTGAAGATTGCCATTGCCCAGGTGCTGAAGGACGAAGGCTATATCGACGGCTTCCAGGTGAAGACCGAAGCCGGCAAGTCGGAACTCGAAATTGCCCTGAAGTACTACGCAGGCCGTCCCGTGATTGAGCGCATCGAGCGCGTCAGCCGCCCTGGTCTGCGTGTCTACAAAGGCCGTGATTCCATTCCACAAGTCATGAACGGTCTGGGTGTGGCAATCGTCACGACGCCCAAGGGCGTGATGACCGACCGCAAGGCGCGCGCTACCGGTGTTGGTGGCGAAGTGCTGTGCTACGTGGCCTAACCCGCGGCATTGAGGAGAGAACTGAAATGTCCCGAGTAGGAAAAATGCCCGTGACCATCCCCGCTGGCGTGGATGTGTCCATCAAAGATGACCAGATCTCCGTCAAGGGTTCTGGCGGCACCCTGTCGCTTGCACAAAACGTGCTGGTGAACGTGTCGAACAAGGATGGCAAGCTCAGCTTTGAGCCGGCCAACGATTCCCGCGAAGCCAATGCCATGAGCGGCACGATTCGCCAGTTGGTCAACAACATGGTGGTCGGCGTCAGCAAGGGCTTCGAGAAGAAGCTCAGCCTGATCGGCGTGGGTTACAAGGCTGCGGCATCCGGTTCCAAGCTGAACCTGGCCGTGGGCTACTCGCACCCGGTCAACATCGAAATGCCCGCCGGCATCACGGTGGCTACCCCCACGCCCACGGAAGTGGTGATCAAGGGTGCCGACCGCCAGCGCGTGGGGCAGATCGCCGCCGAGATCCGTGCTGTTCGTCCTCCCGAGCCTTACAAGGGCAAGGGCATCCGCTATGCGGATGAAAAGGTCACGATCAAAGAGACCAAGAAGAAATAAGGAGCTGCAACATGTTGACCAAGAAAGAGCAGCGTCTTCGTCGTGCACGCCAGACCCGCATCCGCATTGCGCAGCAAGGCGTGGCGCGTCTCACCGTGAACCGTACGAACCTCCATATCTACGCCAGTGTGATTTCCGGCGACGGCAGCAAGGTTCTGGCCAGCGCCTCCACGGCAGAAGCCGAAGTGCGCAAGTCGCTGGGTGGCTCGGGCAAGGGTGGCAACGCCGCTGCAGCCCAGGTCATCGGCAAGCGCATCGCTGAAAAAGCGAAGGCCGCCGGTGTCGAGAAGGTTGCATTTGATCGCGCAGGCTTCGCCTACCACGGTCGCGTCAAGGCCCTGGCCGACGCAGCCCGTGAAGCAGGCCTGCAGTTCTAAGCGGAGCGGAATACAAAATGGCTAAATTTCAACCCAAGGTGCAAGACGAAGGTCGTGACGACGGTCTGCGCGAAAAAATGATCGCGGTCAACCGCGTGACCAAAGTCGTGAAGGGTGGCCGTATTCTCGGTTTCGCCGCACTGACGGTGGTTGGCGACGGTGACGGCCGCGTGGGCATGGGCAAGGGCAAGTCCAAGGAAGTGCCTGCTGCCGTGCAAAAGGCAATGGAAGAAGCCCGCCGCAACATGGTCAAGGTCTCGCTGAAGAACGGCACCATCCACCACAACGTGACCGGCCACCATGGCGCGGCCGTCGTGATGATGGCTCCCGCTCCCAAGGGTACCGGCATCATCGCCGGCGGCCCGATGCGCGCAGTCTTTGAAGTGCTGGGTGTGACGGACATCGTGGCCAAGAGCCACGGTTCTTCCAATCCCTACAACATGGTCCGCGCCACGTTCGACGCGCTGGTGAATTCCACCACGCCTGCCCAGGTGGCAGCCAAGCGCGGCAAAACGGTCGAAGACATCTTCGCCTGATCGGAGCTGGTATGACTACGCAACAAACCGTCAAGATTCAACTGGTGCGCAGCCCGATTGGCACCAAGGAATCGCACCGCGCCACCGTCCGTGGCCTGGGCCTGCGCAAGCTCAATAGCGTGAGCGAGCTGAAGGACACGCCCGAAGTGCGCGGCATGATTAACAAGATCAGCTATCTGGTCAAAATCGTCTGAGAGATCGATCATGGAACTCAATAGCATCAAGCCCGCCGACGGCGCCAAGCATGCCAAGCGCCGCGTAGGCCGTGGTATCGGCTCCGGCCTGGGCAAGACCGCTGGCCGTGGTCACAAGGGTCAGAAGTCTCGCGCAGGCGGCTACCACAAGGTGGGCTTCGAAGGCGGTCAAATGCCTCTGCAGCGCCGTCTGCCCAAGCGCGGCTTCAAGTCGCACCTGCTCAAGTTCAACGCCGAAATCACCTTGTCCGCGCTGGAACAGCTCGGCCTGGCCGAAGTGGACGTGCTGGCGCTGAAGCAAGCCGGCCTGGTGGGCGAGCTGGCCAAGGTCGTCAAGGTCATCAAGAGTGGTTCCCTCACCAAGGCTGTCAAGCTGAGCGGCGTGGGCGCCACAGCGGGTGCCAAGGCTGCGATCGAAGCCGCTGGCGGCAGCGTCGCCTGAGTGTGACTCCGAAGGAAGGCATCTGTGGCTACTAGCGCGGCTCAAATCGCAAAGACCGGCAAATTCGGCGATCTGCGTCGCCGACTGGTTTTTCTGTTGCTGGCGCTGGTCGTATACCGCATCGGGGCGCATATCCCCGTGCCCGGCATCGATCCAGCCCAACTTCAGCAGCTGTTCAGTGGCCAGCAAGGCGGGATCCTGAACCTGTTCAACATGTTCTCGGGCGGGGCGCTTTCGCGCTTCACGGTGTTTGCGCTGGGGATCATGCCGTACATCTCGGCATCGATCATCATGCAGCTGATGACCTACGTGGTGCCGACCTTTGAGCAGTTGAAGAAGGAGGGCGAAGCCGGCCGTCGCAAGATCACGCAGTACACCCGCTATGGAACGCTGGCCCTGGCCTTGTTCCAGTCGCTGGGGATTGCGGTGGCGCTGGAAAGCTCCGCAGGTCTGGTGCTGAGCCCGGGCTTTGGCTTTCGCCTGACGGCGGTGGTCAGCCTCACGGCAGGCACCATGTTCCTGATGTGGCTCGGCGAGCAGATCACCGAACGGGGCCTGGGCAACGGGATCTCGATCCTGATCTTCGCGGGGATCGCGGCAGGCCTGCCCAGTTCCATCGGGGGCCTTCTTGAGCTGGTCCGCACGGGTGCGATGAGCATCCTGGCCGCCATCTTCATCGTCCTCGTCGTGGCCCTGGTGACCTACTTCGTGGTGTTCGTGGAGCGGGGACAGCGCAAGATCCTGGTGAACTATGCGCGGCGTCAGGTGGGCAACAAGGTGTACGGCGGCCAGTCGTCGCACCTGCCGCTCAAGCTGAACATGGCCGGGGTGATTCCGCCGATCTTTGCTTCGTCGATCATCCTGCTGCCGGCCACGGTGGTGAACTGGTTCAGTGCGGGCGAGTCGATGCGCTGGCTGAAGGACATTTCCGGTGCGCTGACGCCTGGTCAGCCCATCTATGTGATGTTCTACGCGGCGGCCATTGTCTTCTTCTGCTTCTTCTACACGGCGCTGGTGTTCAACAGCCGTGAGACGGCGGACAACCTGAAGAAGAGCGGCGCGTTCATTCCCGGGATTCGTCCCGGTGAGCAGACTGCTCGCTATATCGACAAGATCTTGGTTCGTTTGACGCTGGCAGGCGCGGTGTACATCACCTTCGTGTGCCTGCTGCCGGAGTTCCTGATCTTGAAGTACAACGTACCGTTCTACTTTGGTGGAACATCGCTGCTGATCATCGTGGTGGTGACCATGGACTTCATGGCCCAGGTGCAGAACTACATGATGTCGCAGCAGTATGAATCGCTGCTCAAGAAAGCCAACTTCAAAGGCGGCGCGGGCGGTTGATGCATAGGACAAGGCAGGCGTCGCGGTGGCGGCACTGCCTGCAGGCTAGATATCGGTTAAGTGAAGGCCCCACGTTTCGCGGGCACAGTGTGTGTTCCGTGCGAAGCAGCCGGGACGATGGAAAAGTTTTAGGAGAATGCAATGAGAGTTTCGGCTTCGGTCAAAAAAATCTGCCGCAACTGCAAGATCATCCGCCGCAAGGGTGTGGTGCGCGTGATCTGCACGGATCTGCGTCACAAGCAGCGCCAAGGTTGATTGGAAAGTATTAGAGGACGCATATGGCACGTATCGCTGGCATTAACATTCCGCCGCACAAGCACGCGGAAATCGGTTTGACCGCCATTTATGGCATCGGTCGCACCCGCGCTCGCAAGATCTGCGAAGCAACGGGCATCGCTTATTCCAAGAAGATCAAGGATCTGACGGACGGCGACCTGGAAAAAATTCGCGAGCAAATCGAGCAGTTCACCATCGAGGGTGACCTGCGCCGCGAAACCACGATGAACATCAAGCGTTTGATGGACATCGGCTGCTATCGTGGCTTCCGCCATCGCCGCGGTCTGCCCATGCGTGGTCAGCGCACCCGTACCAATGCCCGCACCCGCAAGGGTCCGCGCAAGGGTGCTGCTGCACTGAAGAAATAAAGAGATTGAAAGATCAACATGGCCAAGTCTCCTGCCAACAACGCAGCCCAGCGCGTCCGCAAGAAGGTTCGCAAGAACGTTTCGGACGGCATCGCCCACGTGCACGCTTCGTTCAATAACACCATCATCACGATCACGGACCGCCAGGGCAATGCACTGTCGTGGGCCTCGTCGGGTGGCCAGGGTTTCAAGGGCTCGCGCAAGTCCACTCCGTTCGCCGCGCAGGTAGCTTCGGAAGTGGCCGGCCGCGCTGCCATTGAACAAGGCATCAAGAACCTCGACGTCGAAATCAAGGGTCCCGGTCCCGGCCGTGAATCCTCGGTTCGCGCCCTGGGAGCTCTGGGCATCCGCATCACTTCCATCTCGGACGTGACGCCCGTGCCCCACAACGGTTGCCGCCCCCAAAAGCGCCGCCGTATCTAATTTTTCTCTAAGCCCACCGCCGCCTGGGTACGCGCAAGCGCTCCAGGCGGCTCCCGCAATGGTTTGCGGCAGATGACACAAAGGAAGCTCAAGTGGCACGTTACCTCGGCCCCAAGGCCAAACTCTCCCGCCGTGAAGGCACCGACCTGTTCCTGAAGAGCGCCCGCCGCTCGATCGCCGACAAGTCGAAGTTCGACTCCAAGCCCGGCCAGCATGGCCGCACCTCGGGCGCACGCACCTCCGACTACGGTCTGCAACTGCGCGAAAAGCAAAAGGTCAAGCGCATGTACGGCGTGCTGGAAAAGCAATTCCGCCGTTACTTCGAAGCGGCCGACAGCAAGAAGGGCAACACCGGCGCCAACCTGCTGTTCCTGCTCGAGTCCCGTCTGGACAACGTGGTGTACCGCATGGGTTTTGGTTCTACCCGCGCGGAAGCCCGTCAGCTGGTGTCGCACAAGGCGATCACGGTGAACGGCAAGTCGGTGAACATCGCTTCGTACCTGGTCAAGGCCGGCGACGTGGTGGCTGTGCGCGAAAAGTCCAAGAAGCAAGCCCGCGTGGTGGAAGCCCTGCAACTGGCAGCCCAGGTTGGCATGCCTGCATGGGTGGAAGTGAACGCAGACAAGGCCGAAGGCGTGTTCAAGAAGGTTCCGGACCGTGATGAGTTCGGTGCCGACATCAACGAATCGCTGATCGTTGAGTTGTACTCGCGCTAATCCGTAGAGTACGCAAGTATTTCAAGCAAACCGTCCCTGAACCGCGAGGCATCGCGGTTTAGGCGCTTCACCAGCCTTACCGGTGTAACGAGCTGGGGGTATTGAGAGGAAGTCTGAATGCAAACCAATTTGCTGAAACCCAAGGCGATCAATGTCGAACAGCTTGGCCACAACCGGGCCAAGGTCGCACTGGAGCCGTTCGAGCGTGGTTACGGCCACACGCTGGGCAATGCCATTCGGCGCGTCCTGCTCTCGTCCATGGTGGGTTACGCAGCGACGGAAGTCACCATCGCAGGGGTCCTCCACGAGTACTCGTCCATCGACGGCGTTCAGGAAGATGTGGTCAACATCCTGCTGAATCTCAAGGGTGTGGTGTTCAAGCTGCACAACCGCGACGAAGTCACCCTGAGCCTGCGAAAGGACGGCGAGGGCGTGGTCACCGCCCGGGACATCCAGACTCCCCACGACGTGGAAATCGTCAACCCGGACCATGTGATTGCCAACCTGTCCGCTGGTGGCAAGCTGGACATGCAGATCAAGGTGGAGAAGGGCCGTGGCTATGTGCCGGGCAGCATGCGCCGCTACGCGGACGAATCGACCAAGTCGATTGGCCGCATCGTTCTGGACGCCTCGTTCTCGCCCGTCAAGCGCGTGAGCTACACGGTGGAAAGTGCCCGCGTGGAGCAGCGCACCGACCTGGACAAGCTCGTAGTTGAAATCGAGACCAACGGTGCCATCACGGCAGAAGACGCCGTGCGTGCTTCCGCCAAGATCCTGGTGGAGCAGCTGGCGGTGTTCGCCCAGCTGGAAGGCGGCGAGCTGGCCGCCTTCGACGCGCCGGCCGGCCCGCGCGGCAGCCCCACGTTCGATCCGATCCTGCTGCGTCCTGTGGACGAGCTGGAACTGACCGTGCGTTCCGCCAACTGCCTGAAGGCCGAGAACATCTACTATATCGGCGACCTGATCCAGCGCACCGAGAACGAGCTGCTCAAGACCCCCAACCTGGGCCGCAAGTCGCTCAACGAAATCAAGGAAGTGCTCGCTTCGCGTGGCCTCACGCTGGGCATGAAGCTCGAGAACTGGCCGCCCGCCGGCCTGGACAAGCGCTAAGCGCGCGCTCTATAATCGCGGGCTTCCCAGAAATGGGGAGTCCGGTTTCCAAGTCCCCCGCAAGGGGGACTTTTTGTTCCCCGGGGCGCGATGCCCAAGGGAACCGTGCGTCGGGAAGTACCTGATACGGCTGCCCGATTTAATTACATAGACAGTAGAAGGAAAGCACCATGCGCCACGGACACGGCCTCCGCAAACTCAACCGCACCAGCTCGCACCGCCTCGCGATGCTGCAGAACATGATGAACTCGCTCATCGAGCACGAAGTCATCAAGACCACTGTTCCCAAGGCCAAGGAACTGCGCCGCGTGATCGAGCCCATGATCACCCTGGCCAAGGAAGACTCCCTGGCAAACCGCCGCCTGGCCTTCAACCGCCTGCGCGACCGTGACAGCGTGACCAAGCTGTTCAGCGACCTGGGCCCCCGTTTCAAGACCCGTCCCGGCGGCTACACCCGCATCCTGAAGATGGGCTTCCGCGTGGGTGACAATGCGCCCATGGCCCTGGTGGAACTGGTGGACCGTGCCGAAGGTGAAAATAATTCGGCAGCCGCAGAATAATAGGGTATAATTTATTTCTTGCCGCGCGATGGAGCAGTCTGGTAGCTCGTTGGGCTCATAACCCAAAGGTCGGAGGTTCAAATCCTTCTCGCGCAACCAAATACCCGCAGCAAGCGCTGCGCAAGGAGCCCACTTTTCAGTGGGCTTTTTTGTTTTTGCGCGCAGCGGGCCGGTGCGCTGTGCTGGGGGCGTGCTGTGCCTGCTACTCCGCGGCAAACAGCGCTCCGCGGGCGGCCCGGGTGATGGCGGCCACGCAGGGGTGGGTGATCCTGCGTTCCACGGATATGGCGAAGAACTCTTCCACCAGTTCCGCCGTGCGGCCAATGACTTCAACGCCGAACTGGGCGGTGGTTTCGGCTTCCAGCACGGTAGGGGCCGTGAAGACGCCCCGGCCTTCCCGGCCGAAGGCGTTCATCAGCGCGCTGTCGTCAAACTCTCCCACGATGCGCGGCTGCAGGCGGTACCGGTTGAGCCAATGGTCGAGCTGCTGCCGCACGGACGACATGGGGCCCTGGATGAGCATGGGGGCCGCGTGCAGGCATTCCGGGAACGTGCCCTGGAGCTGGGCTTTCAAGGCCGGGGCGCACAGGAAGCTCAGGCTGCTGGTGCCCAGGGGGTGGTTGAAGGCCTTGACGCCGATCTTCCGGGAGACGGGCTCGTCGGCCAGCACCAGGTCCAGCCGGTGCAGGCTCAGCTGGGCGATCAGCTCCGGAAACTTGCCTTCCTGGCAGGTCATGTGCACCTGCTGCGGCATGCCGAGCGCCGGCTCCAGCAAGTGGTACACGACGGACTTCGCAAGGGAGTCCGCGACACCGACCCGGAACTCCAGCGGCCGCTCCTGGCTGCGGGCCAGGCGGATGGCGCCCTCCAGCTCATCCCCCAGGGCGAAGATCTGGTCGGCATAGCCCAGCGCGATGCGGCCCTCGCTGGTGAGCTCCAGCCCCCGCCCGCGCTTGCGAAAAAGATCGTGGCCCAGCCACTCCTCCAGCTGGCGGATCTGGCCGGACAGCGTCTGGGGTGTGGTGTGCAGCTGCTCGCTGGCGCGCATGACGCCACCGGCCTTGGCCACGGTCCAGAAGTAGCGCAGGTGCTTGAAGTTCACACAGTAATACTTCGAGAAAAATAGGGGTATTGAGAACGATAAAGCGAATATACGCGAAGTGTCAAACGCTCTACATTGGTCCATGGCGGCCCGCCGATGCGGCCTGCACCGGGAACGGGCCGCCATTGCCATAAGGAGTAGCACCATGCGGATTACGACCCGAGGACAACTGGCCGTGTCGGCCATGACCGATCTGGCGCTGCGCCAGAAGGCGCGGCCCGTGGCCTTGTCGACCATCAGCACGCGCCAGGGCACCTCGCTGTCCTACCTGGAGCAGCTGTTCAGCGGCCTGCGCCGCGCCGGGCTGGTGGACAGCACGCGCGGCCCCGGCGGCGGCTACACGCTGGCCCGCAGCCCGGAGCAGATTTCGGTGGCGGACATCATCCTGGCCGTCGAGAGCCTCAAGGCCGATGACTTGCAGAGCCTGGAATCCGGCCAGGCGGCGCGTGTGCGCTCGATGACCGGAGAGCTGTGGACCAGCTTCAACGCGCGCGTGATGGAGTACCTGCAGTCGGTCACGCTCCAGAGCCTGGTGGAGCAGCAGCTGTCCAAAGGGGTAGCGGTGGAGGAGATTCCCGCTGCACCGGCCGCCGCCTCCAAGAAGCTCCCGGCGAAGCCCCGGCCGCTGATGGCGCGGGTGGGAGTGCCAAACTCCGTCTTTGCCCTGGGAGCGGTGCCGCTGCTGCAGCGGCGCTGAGCGCGCGCCTGTGGCCGGAAGCGGCCAGGCGTTCGCTACAGCTGGTGGGCCAGTTGCTTGATGCCGCGGATCAGCATCTCCACCGCGATGGCCACCAGGATCAGTCCCATCAGGCGCTCAAACGCCATGACCACGCGCTCGCCGACGAGCCGCTGGATGCGCTCGGCCAGCAGCAGGACCACGGCGCACACGGCCATGGTGACGCACAGCGCCCCCACCCATTCCAGGCGCCGTTCGGGCGCCTGCGCCACGAGCAGCATCACGGTGGCCAGGGCGGAAGGACCGGCCAGGGCCGGGATGGCCAGCGGCACGATGAGCGGTTCGCCGGGCGGCTCCGTCTCGGGGCCGGCGGCGGCCGGAAAGATCATCCGCAGCGCGATCAGGAACAGTACCACGGCGCCCGCAATCTGCAGCGAGAGGTCGCTCAGGTTCATGACCTGCAGGAACTGGGCGCCAAAGAACAGGAACGCCAGGAGCAGCGCGAAGGCGATGAGCACCTCGCGCACGATGACGCGGGCCCGCCGCTCCGGCGCCACGCCGCGCAAGGCGTTGGCAAAGATGGGAATGTTGCCCAGCGGATCGGTGATGAGCAGCAGCAGGATCGTCGCCGACGCGAAGGTGTAGCTCATCGGGCGTAGACCGTGTCCAGCGAGCGGAAGCCCTTGATTTCCAGCGGGTTGCCGCTCGGGTCGCGGAAGAACATCGTCCACTGCTCCCCGGGTTGCCCGGCGAAGCGCACCTGCGGTTCCATCACGAAGGCCGTGCCCGCAGCCTGCAGACGCGCCGCCAGGGCTTGCCAGTCCGGCAGTTCCAGGATGGCGCCCAGGTGCGGCATCGGGACCAGGTGGTCGCCCACGCGGCCGGTCAGGGTGGTTTCAAACGGCCGGCCCAGGTGCAGCGAGATCTGGTGGCCGAAAAAATCGAAATCCACCCAGGTGTCGGTGCTGCGGCCTTCGCGGCACCCGAGCACGCCGCCATAGAAGCGCCGGGCGGCGTCCAGGTCGGTCACATGAAAGGCCAAGTGAAAAAGGCTGCGCATAGGCTGCCGAGGATAGCAGCCCCGTTGCGGCGCCAGGGCCCGCGGCCCGCGCCCGCTGCCGGTGCCCGGCGCCCAGCGCCGCGGCGGCGCAAGGGCTGGGTGTGCGCGGCGCGGGCTCAGGCGGCGCGGTGGTGCTGTTCCGTCTGCTGCTGGCACGGCACGCAGCGTGCGGCTTCCGGCGTGGCCTGCAGCCGGGCGGCCGGGATGTCTGCGCCGCAGTCGACGCACTCGCCGTAGGTGCCGGCTTCGATGCGCTCCAGCGCAGCCACGACGGCGGTCAGGTGCGCCGTTTCATGCTCGTCGATGGCGAACTCCAGTTCCCGTTCGGTGGCCTGCTGCGCCCGGGGATCCCCGGAGGGCGCGAAATGGTTGGCGGCCGCCTCGGCGCGCCCGATGGCGCCTCCACGCTGTTCGGCCAACTGGGCAAGCAGCGCAGCGCGCTGCGCGAGGAGTTGTTGGCGGAACGGGGCGGCTTGGGTGGAATCCATGGGTGTCTCCAAAGGTGCAATAGGCCTATGGTGCGCCCGTGGGTGCTGCCGGGCGTTGACGGAAGTCAAGCCTTCTTGCCGCCGCACGCCCGTCGCGGCCGGGGCAGGCCGTTCAGTGCTTGGGCGGGCGGGACAGCATTTCGGCGGTGTTGGTCTTGCGGTCGGCGTTCACGCGCTGCACGTGGGGGCGCTCGCCCATCCGGGCCAGGTAGTCGCGCACGGGCAGGTCGGCCAGGAAGTCGCGTCCGTAGACGATCTTGGTAGCCGAGCTGACCAGCGGCAGGTGCACGATGGCGGCGCAGTCGGCCAGGGTGAAGCTGTTGCCGGCCACAAAGGGGCTGAACCGGGCCAGCTGGGCAAATGCCGCGATGTTCTTCTCAAGCTGCCGGCCGACCTTCTCGCGGGCGGATTCGCTCACGCTGCCGCCAAAGAAGGCCTGGGGATAGAGATTGCGGGCGACCAGCTCCAGGTGCAGTTCCAGGAACGTGACCAGCTCGCGGACCTTGGCGGCGGCAAAGGGGTCGGCGGGCACCAGCGGCTGCGCGGGGTAGGCGGCCTCCAGGTAGTCGGCCATCACGGCCGATTCGCACAGCGGCCCCTGCGGCGTGCGCAGGTAAGGCACCTTGCCCAAGGGGCTGGCCGAGCGATCGGTCTCGCCGACCCAGGCAAGCTCTTCGGTAAAAGGCACGCCCTTTTCGAGCAGGGCGAGCTTGACCTTGTTGTAGTAGTTGCTGGCTGAAAATCCGCAAAGCGTCAGCATGGTGTCTCCTGAAGGCTCTTGGTTGGAAGGTGGGGGAAGGGCGCCATCGTAGGCGGCGGGCACCGCACCGGGCGTCGCGCACATGACCTGCGTCATGGAGTGGGCGGGCGGGGGCGCCCTGGCGAAGGCCGCCGCCTACAATCAACAGCCCATGGCCGCCCCTCTTGCGCAAACCCTTCGCAGCTGCCGCTGGTTCACCCGGCTGGTGCTAGCGTGGTTTGTGCTGACCCTGGGGGCGGCCGTGGCGTCGCCGATGGTCCGTCCGCAGGCCCTGGAGCTGATCTGCTCCGGCGCAGGGGCGTTCAAGCTGGTGGTGAAGGCGGAAGAGGGCGCCCAGCAGGTGCCGGGCCATACGCTGGACTGTCCGCTGTGTGCCTCGGTCGGCGCGCCGCCGCCGGCGGCGCGGGCGCTGGAGTCCGGCGTGCGCCCTGCTGCGCACGCTGTGCGCCCGTTTCCCGCGGCCCCCTTTGCGGTCCGTGCCGCTGCGCCACTGCCGCCCCGCGGGCCGCCGCGGGCCGTCTGAGGCGCCCTTCCTGGCGGCGCTGCAGGCTGCCCGGCGGGGCTTCTGGAGCTCTGCGCGGCCCGTGCCCCCAGGAGCCTTGAGCACCCAAAACGGAAAAGACCGCCTCGCCGGCTTTGTAAAATGCTATAAAATTTATAGCTGTTTGCGCTTTCTACATAAGCGCTAGCGCCGAATATTACCGATATGGCGCTTCGCTCCCATTCTTGCGACATACCTCCTCGACCCAAAGGACCCTTCACCATGAAAAAACTGATCCACTCCGCCACCCTTGCCTGCGCCTTTGTGACGGCCCTGGCGGCCCTGCCCGTGCAGGCCCAGACCGCCGCCCCGGTCACCGTCGACGGCGCCTGGGCCCGCGCCAGCGTGCAGGGCCAGAAGGCCACCGGCGCGTTCATGCGCCTGACCGCCAAGGACGGGGCGCGCCTGGTGCGTGCCGAATCGCCTGCGGCCGGCGTGACCGAAGTGCATGAAATGAAAATGGAAGGCGACGTGATGAAGATGCGCGCCGTGCCGTCGCTGGAGCTGCCCGCCGGGAAGGCGGTGGAGCTCAAGCCCGGCGGCTATCACGTCATGCTGATGGACCTCAAGGCCCCGCTGGCCGGCGGCACCACCGTGCCGCTGACGCTGGTGTTCCAGGACGCCAAGGGCAGCGAAAGCAGCCTGAGCCTGGCGGTGCCCGTGGCGGCCACGCCGCCGGCAGGTTCCCCCGCGCCCGGCGGCATGATGATGAACGGCCACAAGCACTGAAAAAAGTCTCGCGCAGGGGCGCCAACCGCCCGTGCAAAGGCTGACGCCACCTGCCGTGGCCGCGCGGGTTGGAGTAAGCTGTGCCCCCACCACAGACCACCTCCTGGAGCGGCCATGAGTGACAACACATCCAGCGCCTTCGGTTTCGGCAAGTTCGTCCCCGGGTTCGACTTTCTGCAAAACCTGGCCAAGGGGGCGACCAGCAGCATCCCGCAGTTGCCCAATCTCTCCAACTGGGTGGCGCCGACGATCAACGTCGAAGAGCTGGAAAAACGCATCGAGGAACTCAAGGCCGTGCAGTTCTGGCTGGAGCAGAACTCGCGGGCGCTGGCCGCCACCATCCAGGCGCTGGAAGTGCAGAAGATGACGTTGGCCACGCTCAAGGGCATGAACTTCAGCATGGGCGACGTGGCCAACGCCTTCAAGCTCAAGACGGCCGATACCGTGATGAGCGGTGTGCAGAAGGCCGCCGACACGGTGAGCGGCGCCGCCGACGCCGTGGCCGGCGCCGCCGCCCGCGCCGCTGCGCGCACCAGCGCGGCAGCGCAAGAAGCCAGCGACGAGCCCGCGGAGGCCGAAGCCGAGGCGCCGGCCGCAGCTCCCAAGGCCAAGGGCAAATCCCGCACGGGCAAGGCCGCCGAGACGGCCGCCGCCCCCGTGGTGGACCCGATGCAATGGTGGGGCGCCCTCACCAGCCAGTTCCAGCAGATTGCCGCCAACGCCATGACGGACGCGGCAAAGCAGACGGCCATCGACACCACCAAGAACATGGCCACCGGCCTCGCCAAGGAGGCGCTGAAGACCGCCTCCGGCATGGCCAGCCAGTTCGCGGCCAAGGGCCTGCAGACCCTGCAGCCCGGCGCGGGCAAGAAGGCTCCGCCCGCCGGCCGGACCGCTGCGCCCAAGCGCGCTGCAGCGCCGCGCAAGGCTGCCGGCGCCAAGCCGGCCCGCAGCGCCGCGGCCAAGAAATCCACCGCCGCGCGCGGCACGGCGCGCAAGCGCACCGGCTGAAGCGGCCTGCGGCAAGCACCCCCGGGTGCTGCCCGCCAGCCTGCCTGATTTCGGGAGACCCGGATGAAACTCTTTCCTACGGGCCACGCCACGCACCCGCAATGGCGCATGGCCGCGGCGCTGGTGCTGGCGCAGTTGCGTGCCCAGATGGCCTTGCCTGGCTACGCCGCAGCGCCCACGCTGGGCCTGGTGTACATCACCGACCACTACGCCGGCGAAGCCCGCGAGCTGCTCGACTACCTCAGCAGCGAGCTGCCCGAGGTGACCGACTGGAGCGGGACCGTAGGCGTGGGCGTCTCGGCCTGCAACGCCGAGTACTTCGACGAGCCCGCCCTGTCGGTGATGCTGCTGGACGTGCCGGCCGACCAGTACCGCGTGTTCTCGGGGGTGGCCCCGCTGCCCGCGCACCCGCCGCACCGGGACCCCGGCGCATTCACCGCCCACACGGCACTGGTGCATGCCGACGGGACGACGCCGGATCTGGCCGGCCTGCTCACGGAAATGGCGGCGCGCACCGAAACGGGGTACCTGTTTGGCGGCGTCAGCGCCAGCCGGGGCGCCAGCGTGCAGTTTGCGGTGGGGGGAAACGGCAACATCGCCGGGCAGGGCGCGGCCAGTGGCGTGTTCGGCGGCGGCTTGTCGGGCGTGGCGTTCGGGGCCGGTGTGTCGCTGCTGTCCCGGGTCACGCAGGGCTGCCAGCCGGTGGGGCCGCTGCACACCATCACCCAGGCGCAGGACAACCTGGTGCTGGAGCTGGACGGCGAGCCGGCTCTGGACGTGCTGCTGGACACGCTGCAGGTGACGCTGGAGGGCGACCCCCAGCCGGCCCTGCGCAAGGTCCGCGCCACGCTGGCCGGCCTGGTGGACGCGGGCCCGCAGCCCCAGGGCCAGCGCCGCACGGGCCATTTTGGCGCCGACACGCGCGTGCGCCACATCATCGGGCTGGACGGTGCCCGGCACGGCGTGGCGCTTGCCGAACCGGTGGAGGCCGGCATGCACCTCGCGTTCTGCCAGCGCAACGTGTCGGCGGCGCGGGCCGACCTGATGCGCATCTGCGCCGAGATCCGGGAAGAGCTTGCGCCGGAGGAGCCGGAGTCCGCGCCCCTGGCGTCCGCAGCGCTCGGCGGCGCAGCCGCGTCGCGGGCTGCGCTGGCCCGTATGCCTCAGCGCACGCCCGGCGAGCGCCCTGCGGCGCGGCAGATCTGTGGAGCGGTGTACGTGAGCTGTTCAGGCCGCGGCGGCCCGCACTTTGGCGGCCCCAGCGCCGAGCTGCAGATCGTGCGCCACGCGCTGGGCGACGTGCCTCTGGTGGGGTTCTTCGCCGGCGGCGAGATTGCGCACCACCACCTGTACGGCTACACCGGCGTGCTCACCGTGTTCGTGGATGCTGCGCCAGACCCTGCAGGCCGCTGAGGCCTGGAGGTCCTGAAGCCCGGTAGCCCCCTGAAACCGGGCGCGCTGGCAGGGCCTCCGCAGTAGCCGGTCAAGGGACCGGCGTGTCGCCCTCTGCCTGCGCCTTTTCCGCTTCAGTCAGCCGGGTGGCCAGGATCTTGTCGATGGTCTTGCCGTCCATGTCCACCACCTCCAGCTTCCAGCCTTCCCACTGCACGGTGTCGGTCACCTTGGGCAATCGGCCCGTCAGCAGCATGATCATGCCGCTCAGGGTGTGGTAGCGGCCGCGCTCCTCTTCGGGCACGGAGTCCAGTTCCAGCCGGTCTTTCAGTTCGGGCACGGGGATGTGGCCGTCCAGCAGCCAGCTGCCGTCCTCGCGCTGCAAGGCCCAGGAGGTCTCGGGGTCGCGGGGCTGGAATTCCCCGGTGATCGCCTCGATCAGGTCCTGCAGCGTCACGATGCCCTGCACCTCGCCGTACTCGTCGATGACAAAGGCCATGTGCACATCCGACAGGCGGAAGTTGTCCAGCAGTTCCATGCCGGTGATGGTCTCGGGCACGTACAGCGCCGCCTGCAGCGGCTGGTCCGCCAGCTTGCGGGACTCGTCGAGGAGGGCGCGCGAAAGCCATTGGCGCGCGTTGACCACCCCCAGGATGTTGTCCATGCCGCCGCGCACCACGGGAAAGCGCGCATGGTCGGATTCTTCAATGCAGCGCAGGTTTTCTTCAAACGGGGCGTCCACGTCCAGGCACACCACGTCGCCGCGCGGCACCATCAGCGAGCCGATCTGCCGGTCGTCCAGGCGGAACACGTTGCGCACCATGGTGTGCTCGTGCGACTCGATCACGCCGGCGGTGGTGCCTTCCACCAGCATGGCGTGGATCTCTTCCTCTGTCACGGGGCTGCCGCTGGTTTCCTTGACCCCCAGCAGACGCAGCAGCGTGCGCGTGGAAGTGGACAGCAGCAGCACAAACGGCTTGGTGGCCACCGCCAGAAAGTTGATGGGCCGCGCCACCAGGCGTGCAAAGGTTTCCGGGTAGGACTGGCCGATGCGCTTGGGCACCAGCTCTCCCACCACGATGGAGAAATAGGTGATCAGCACCACCACCAGTGCCGTGGCCGCGTAGCCGCCATACGGCTGCGGCACGCCCAGGCGCTCCAGCAGGCCGGCCAGCGGCGCGGCCAGCGCGGCTTCGCCGACGATACCGTTGAGCACGCCGATCGAGGTGATGCCGATCTGGATCGTGGACAGGAAGCGGGTGGGGTCTTCGCCGAGCTTGACGGCCGCGGCGGCGCTGCTGTCGCCCTCATCAATCAGCTTTTGCAGCCGCGCCTTGCGTGCCGTGACCAGGGCAATCTCGGACATGGCGAACAGGCCGTTGAGCAGGATGAGGGCGAACAGTATTGCGATTTCCATACAAAGGGCACCGAACGTGCCCTTGCGTGTTGAGAAGCCGCTGATTGTAGGGAACTGGGGGCGGGAGCCCGGCGCGCCGGGACCAATGGGGTGGTGGCCCGGTCAGCCGCCTTCGGTGGGCAGCCCCTGCGCATCGCACCCCGGCAAGCCGCCGCGCAGCCAGTACACCGACGTGAAGCCGCGCGATGCCGCAACCTTGGCGGCCTTGTATGCAGGACGTCCAGCACTTCCAGCACTTGGCCCCGTTGCAGGCAAAGATCACGGGCCTGGCCTTGTCGAGCGGGCCAGGCTTGTCCAGCGACTGGAAGTCATCCTCGCGGATGCGTTTGCCTTGTATTCCATTTCGGTGCGGGTATCCACCAGCACCGCGCCGCGCGCCAGCAGGCCGTCCGCTTCCTTGGCGCTCATGCGGCACAGGCGGGCTGGAGGGTGGTGAACAGCGCTTTGCCGCGCGCCAGCTCCGCGGGGTCGGCAGCGGTGGCGTGATGCCTTTGTATGCCGGGGCGGACATGCAGGCCGTGGAGCGCTTCATAGCGCAGGCCACGGGCGCGGCCGAGTAGCGCCGCCCGGCGCCCCGCGCGGTGCCTGGGCATTGCGCGCGAGGTGGGCGCCGCCGGCGGGCAGGCGGCTCAAGCCGCTCAAGCCGCCGTGCGCGACGGCACCAGGGCCGCGCCGGGGCGACGCCCCTGCACGCCCTGGAAGGCAAAGTCCACCTCCGGCACCCGGCCGCTCACGATGTCGGCCAGGGCCTGGCCCGAGCCGCAAGCGTGCGTCCAGCCCAGCGTGCCGTGGCCGGTGTTGAGGAACAGGTTGCCCAGGCGCGTGGCGCCGATCAGCGGCACGTTGCTGGGCGTGGCGGGGCGCAGGCCCGTCCAGAACTGGGCCTGCGCGGTGTCGCCCGCGCCGGGGAAGAGCTGCTCCACGCGGCGCACGATGGCCTCGCAGCGCACGGGGTTCAGGTGGCGGTCGTAGCCGTTCAGCTCCGCCGTGCCGGCAATGCGCAGGCGGTCACCGCCGCGTTCGCTTGTGTAGCGCGAGAACACGAGCTTGAACTCATCGTCCGTCAGGCTCACCTGGTGCGCCAAGCGCGCGTCCTTGACGGGCATGGTCACCGAATAGCCCTTGGCCGGGTAGATGGGCAATTCAATGCCCAGTGGCTGGGCCAGCAGCGGGCTGAACGAGCCCAGCGCCAGCACGAAGGCATCGCCGCGCACGCGCTCGAAGCGGCCTTCGGCATTGGTCACTTCCACATGGTCGATGCGGCCGGCCACCTCGCGCAGCGCGGTGATGTGGTGGCCCAGGCGGAATTGCACGCCTGCCGCCTCGCACAACCTGGCCAGTTCGCGGGTGAACTGGTTGGCGTCGCCGGATTCGTCCTCGGCCGTGTAGGTGGCGCCGGCCAGCTGCGGGCGGATGTGGGCGAGGGCCGGCTCAATGCGCACGGCCTCGTCGGCGCTGATGACCTGGCGCTCGCAGCCCAGCGCACGCATCTGCTCCGCGGGGGCGAGCGCGCCCTCGAATTCCTGGGCGTTGGTATAGAAGTGCAGGATGCCCTGCGTGCGCTGGTCGTATTGGAGGCCCGTGGCCGCGCGCAGCTGCTGCAGCACGCTGCGGCTGTAGGTGCCCAGGTTGACGATCTGCTCGATGTTGTGGCGCGTGCGCGCGGGCGTGCAGTTGCGCAGGAAGGACAGGCCCCACAGCCACTGCCGCATGTCCGCGCGCAGGCGGAACAGCAGCGGTGCATCTTCCTTGCCCAGCCACTGCAGCACCTTCAGCGGCGCGCTGGGGTTGGCCCAGGGCTCGGCATGACTCACCGAGATCTGTCCCCCGTTGGCAAAGCTGGTCTCGGCGCCGGGTGTGGCCTGGCGGTCGATGACGGTCACCTCGTGGCCGCGCTGTGCAAGGAAATACGCCGAAGTCACGCCGAGCAAGCCGGCACCCAAAACGATCACGCGCATGATTTTCAAAGCCTTTCTGGGCTCTGGCGCTTGATGGATGTGCGCAGACAGCTATAAATTTAATAGCATGCAGCTGGCGCGCTTCCGCCAAGCTGCCGCTCCCCCTGTCCTTGGTACCTGAGAGATTCACCGCGCACCCACCCGGGCTGCGGCTTGCTCCTTCGGTGCGCTACGCAGCCCCGTGGTGTCCGGGGCGGTGGCGTCTCTCCAGACGGCTTTTGAAAAAAGATGCAGTACGGAACCTGAGCGTGCATGGGAGTTTGCGCCTTCGGTGACGCGGGCGGTGCCGCGTGCTCTCCTGCGGGGCTGATTCTAGGAAGCACTGCGGCGCCCACCGGCATCTTGCCGTGCTAATGGCCGGCAATCGTTGCTGATGCGAGCAGGGCCGGGTGGCCATAATCCGTCGCACTGCTGTTTCCCTCCACCCAACCAACGGCCTGCGCCCCGCACGCCAGGATGCCTTCCATGCCCGACACCGCTTTTGATGCCTTTGCCGCCGCTGCCGTCCTGACCATGGCGCGCCAGGGGCGCATGCCCCGGCCGCTGGACTTGCCCGCGGGGCTGCGGCCGCGGGACGCCGCGCAGGCCTATGCGGTGCAGGACGCGGTGGTGCGCGAGCGCGCGGAGGTGGCCGGCTGGAAGGTTGGGGCCGCAAGCCCGCAGGCCCAGCCCGCGCGTGCGGCCCTCACCCGCGATTCCGTGTGGGTGGCTGCCGGAGAGCCGCCGACCGTCCGGCTCGCGGCCGCGGATTTTGCGGTGGTTGGCGTGGAGGCCGAACTGGTCTATGAGCTGGGCGCCGACCTGCCTCCCCGAAGCACACCGTACGGCCCCGAAGAGGTGCTGGCTGCCGTGGTTTCGGTGCGCGCCGCTATCGAGGTGTGCGACACCCGCTTTGCCGCCTGGGCGCGACAAGGCGAGTGGAGCCGGCTGGCCGACCAGGCCTGCCATGGCGCCCTGGTGGTGGGCTCCGGCTCCGCCGACGTGGCGGCGGTGCGGCCCCTGCAGCAGCCGGTCTGCCTGTGGGTGAATGGCGAAGCGGCGGTGCGGCACGCTGCAGGCGGCAACCCTGCGGGCGACCCCTTGCGCCTGCTGGCATGGCTGGCCAGCGGCGGCGCCGCCAGCCTGGGTGGATTGCGCGCAGGCCAGTGGGTGACTACCGGCTCCTGCACGGGGACGGTGCTGGTCGCACCCGGCACCGAGGTGGTCGCAGACTTTCCGGGGCTCGGGTCCGCCGTGCTGCGCGTGGACTGAGGCGTTCACGCGCCGGCCACCCGCCGTGCGTCAGTGGCGGTACGGGTTGTCGGGGCGGCGGTCGTAGCGGTTGGGCACGCCGTCGCGGTCGTGGTCGCGGGGCCGCTCGTAGCGATTCGGGATGCCGTCACCGTCGCGGTCCCGGTCATACCGGTTGGGAATGCCGTCGCCATCGCGGTCCCACCCGCCGGGGCGCATCTCCCAGCGGCCGCCGTGCTCCACCCAGCGAGGCTCGCGGTAGTAGTAGCCCGGGCGGGCCTTCACCCAGTAGCCCTGCAGCCACACATAGCGGTGTCCGCGCCATTCCCAGTGGCCGGGCACCCACACCATGCCACGGCGGGCATGGGGCATGACTTCGTGGCGGGGCGGCGGCGGCGGGCCGTACTGGACAACGACGGGCGCGGCCGGGCGGTATTGCGGGGGCGGACCCGACTGGATCACGACAGTGGCGCTGGTCTGTGCCTGCGCCACGGTGGCGGTGCCCAGGGCGGACAGCAGGGCGACGGAAACAGCGGCGAGTGCATTGCGGTGCATGGTGGTCTCCTTGGCGCCTGTTCAACGTTCTCACGCGGGTTCTGGAGGACATGTCCGAGGCGTCTGACAAGTGATTCCTTGCGGAACCGGAGCCTTCATGGTGCGTGCGGGTTGTCAAGCCGGTGTAGGCGTTTGGCGAAGACTTGTGACGTAGTGTTTCCCGACCGTGCGAAAGGCCGCAATTCCGTGATGTTTTTCACGCTGCCGCCGCCCGCCGGGTCAGCGCCACCAGACGAGGGCGGCCACCGTGAGCAGCGCCACCCAGGCGGGGTGCCGGCCGTCCGTTGCAAAGAACACCAGCAGCCCGCTGGCGAGCGTGGCGGCGCCCGCCACATCGGCCACCCAGGCGTCCAGGTCGGGGTCCGCAGGCACGGTGCCCAGGCGCCACAGCAGCGCGCTCAAGGCCCAGCCCAGCACGGTGGCCAAGTGCCAGGTGCCCCACAGGATGCGCACCTGCCGTTCGCGCAGCACCGGCTGCCCCGCGGTGGGCACCACGCCGCGCGTGCGCAGCGGGCGGAAGACCCGCAGTTCCCCGACCACCGAGTGGGCCGCACCCACCACCGCGAGGCCCACCGCCGCCAGGACCAGTGCGGTGTTCATGCCGGCGAATGCGGCCCGCTGCCGTGGATCTGGGGGTGGTGCGTGTGCACGCGCGCGCCCAGCAGGGTGAGCAGGTGCATGAGGCCCATCCACATGCGTTCGAAAACGGGCATCTCGCGCGGCACCTGCACCAGATGTTCCCCCAGCACGCGCTGGTGCGCTGGCGGGGTGAGGGGCACGGGGGCCTTGGTGCCGAAGTCGAACACCGGCCGGGTGAACGGCTCCACCTGCCAGGCCTGCATCTCTGCCAGCACGGGGGCAATGTCGCGCGCATAGGTGGGCACGGCCAGGTCCGGGCGGGCCAGCCCCAGGGCCTGGTAAGCCTGCAGCACCTGCGCATCGCGCTGCGGATCGCCCGCCGGCCGCAGCAGGGCCGACCAGGCGCTGGCCACGTGGTGCCGGAACGGCGCGGACAGCTCGCGGGTACAGCCGAAGTCCAGTACCCCCACCGCGCCGTCCGGCGTGAACACGAAGTTGCCGGGGTGCGGATCGGCATGCACCCTGCCGAGCACGAAGGTGCAGTGCAGGAACCAGTCCCACAGGCGCTGCCCCGCCTGGTCGCGCAGCGCCTGGCGGGGCCGCGTGGCCAGCCAGGCCTGCAGCGGCTGGCCGGGCAGGAACTGCTGCGTGAGCACCTGCGCCCGGGTGTGCGACAGCACGGGCCGCGCGATCACCACACCGGGCTGTGCCGCGTGCTGCGCAAACCACTGCAGCTGCGCCGCCTCCTGCAGGTAGTCCACCTCGCGCAGCAAGGTGGCCTCGATCTCGTCCATCACCGCCTGCACAACGGGTGCTTCCGGCAGGGGCAGGTCGGTGTGGGCCAGGGTGCGCAGCACGCCGCGCACCAGCTGCATGTCGCTGGCGATGGTGCTGGCGATGCCGGGGTACTGCACCTTCACGGCCACCGTGCCGTGGCCCGCCAGCTGGGCGCGGTGCACCTGGCCCAGGCTGGCGGCGGCAAACGCGGTGGGCTCGAAGTGATCGAACAGCGCCTCCGGCTCCTGGCCGAACGCCTGGCGGAACACGCGGCCCACCAGCGCGCGGTTCAGCGGCAGGGCCTGGCAGTGCGCGCGGGCCAGCTCGCGCCGCACGCCCTCGGGCAGCAGCTGCGGGTGCATGCTGAGCAGCTGCGACACCTTCAGCGCCGAGCCGCGCAACTGCCCCAGCGCGCCAAACAGGATGCGGCCCACGGCGGCTTCATGCTCGGCCTGGGCCGCGGGTGTGCGGCGGCGGGTGCGGTGCCCCACCTCGGCCATGCCGATGCGTGCGGCGGCCAGCCCGGTGATGGCGCTGCGGGCCAGTTTGCTGGTGCGCGGGGCGCGGTCGCTAACCATGCTGTGCCAGGCGCTGCGCCGTGTCGCGGGCGATGACGCGGTGGAAGGGCGTGACCACCGCCATGTAGGCGTGGCCCAGCAGGTTGTGGATGTGCACCACGGTGCTCAGCACCACGGTGGGCGCGGCGCCCGGGGCTGCGGCGCGCTTGCAGATGGAGACCTGCACGTCCAGGTGCCGGTCGTCCTGGCCCATCACCACTTCCGTGTCGCTCAGGTGCCGGATGCGGAAGATGCCCACGCGGTCGCCCACCCGGTAGCTGCGCGCGTCGTTCAGCGCGCGGCCGCTGGCGGGCGGGTGGCCGTCGTGCAGCTGGCCCAGGTCCTTCAGACCGACGAGCCGCACGGCCTGGTTGCGCACGGCCATGAGCGCGCGTGTCCACGCCGGGGTGCGCGCGGCCACGTCCAGCCACGCCTGCAGCGACGGGCGCTCCGGGTGCCGGTCGGCCACCTCATAGGCATCGAAAAAGTGGGCGCCGGGCAGCGTGGCGTGGATGGCGGTGCCGGGCGGCACCTGCGTGGCGCGCACGGTGGGTACAGCCTGGGGGGGCGAGGTGGCGGTCATGGGGTGCCCTTCCTCTTTTTGCTGGCGGAGGCTGCTGAAGGCCGTGCTGCACGGGGTTTGCGGGCGGGCGCGGGCGGCGCGTCCTCCCCGGCCTGCTCCCGCCGCGGTGCGCTGCCCACCGTCTGCCGGGCCAGCTGCAGCAGCCCTAGCAGCCCGCTGCGGTGCTGGGCCATGCGGGCCATCTGGCTGCGCAACACAAAGCCGCCCAGCTGCAGCACCCGGTTGACCAGGCCGCTGCGCAGCGTCTGCACCAGCACGCCCAGCGAGAGGTCCACCAGCTGCGCGGTGTCGGCAAACTCGTCGGAGGTGTCGCCCAGCCAGTACGTGACCACACCGGCGAGGTAGTCGGTGTACAGGCTGCCCGCCACGCCCTTGAAGTCGCAGGGCTCGATCTCGCCGCTGGCCTCGGCGGCCTCCAGAAAGCTGGCCACCGCTTCGCGCAAGCGCTGGCGCGCGGCCAGCGGCTCGGCCAGCATGGACAGGGGCGAGCGCTGGGCCAGCGTGCGCACCTGCGCCACGAATTCCCGGTCGGCCAGCAGGTGCTCGAGCACCGCGTCCGTCAGGCGCTGCAGCTTTTCCTGCAGCTGGTAGCCAGCGAAGCCCGGGGTCTGCAACGCGGCGTCCAGCGCCTGCTGCACCGCGTCGTCCAGGTAGCCCACCACGATGCGGTCCTTGGTGGGAAAGTACTTGTAGATCGTGGCGTCGCCAATGCCGGCGGCGCGTGCGATGTCCTTCATCGTCGTGCCGTCAAAGCCCTGGCGGGTCATCAGGTCCACCGCGCTGGCCAGGATCTGGCGGCGCGTGGCCTCTTGCTGCTGGCGGGTGGTTTTCATTTCATAAAAATGAAGTTTTAAGTTGATTAAAGAATAGTTATTTTTGTTTAAAGCGTCAAGCGCGTTGTTCTGCGGCCGGCAGGGACGCGCACGGCCGTCCCTGCCGAGGGCCGGCGTCAGAGGTTGGTGCAAGGGGGAAGCCGCCGCGGGGCCGGCAAGGGAAAGGGGCCGCTGCCCCGGCGCGCTGTTGCAGCGCCCCGGGGCGGCCTCGCGGTCAGTGTTCTTCGGTGACGCTCAGGCCGCGGCGGAGGCGGTCGAGCCAATTGTTCAACCTGTTCACCACGCTGTGGCGCAGGCCGAAGAGGCCTTCCATGCGCGCAAAGCGGACCAGGTGGCGCAGCTGGGCGTTGATCTTGGATTGGCCCGTCACCTGGGGCTGGACATAGAACACATGGCCCGCGAAGCCGGCCACGTCGTGCAGGATGGCGTCGTCCACGACCAGCACCAGCACGCCAGGCCAATGCGCGCAGCCATAGAAGGCGATGCGCAGCTGGTTCATGGTGCGGTCGATGAGGCCCGCATCCAGGGCGGACGCATCAATGGCTGCGATCAGGGTCCCTTCCGTGCACAGCTCGCGCGCGGCGCGATGCACGCGTTCCACGTCCAGCATGGGCTGGTCGCGAAAGAAGTGATCGATCCAGGAGCGCATGGACACCGGCGTGGGCGCTGCAGCCAGTGCCGTCCCATCGGCCGTCTGGGGCTCCCGCTGCGCGGTGGGCAGGTCAATGACCAGGGTCTGCGGCGATGCGACCGTGGAGGCCAGCATCCGGTGGGCGATGGCCGTGCATGCAGGGCCATGATTCGTCCACGCCGACGTGGAAGCAATGAACACATGCATCATGCGCCTTCCTTCTGAGCGCTGCCCCGCGAATGGAAGGGCGTTGTCTGCAGGATCGCCCGGTAGTAGGCGAGCACCCCGCCTTCCAGGAAAACGAGGTCCTTGCGCGAGCGGTACAGGTAGAGGGCCGAGAGCAGGGTGCCCAGCCGCAGCGCCAGGGAGGGCTTGGTGAAATAGTCTTCCAGCGACTGGTAGAACATGCCTTTGGACGGGCGCAGCGTGAGGTGCCGGCGCAGCAACGGGTTCTTGATGAGCAGAGCGTCCACCGCCGACATCTTGTGGAACACGATGTCCCGGCAAATGTCGTCCACCATCGAATACGGCACCTGGTCAAACATCACGAGCTTTTCGAAGTCCGCGACGAACTGGCGCAGGGGGCCCTGCTGGACGGGTACCTTGGCGCGCTGGAGGATCCGGATGATGGCTTCGAACCGCGAGGCCGAATCAACCACCGCCTGGGACGGCAGCTGGAACTGCTCGCGGTCAGCGGAGTACTTGGAAACGAAGCGCTGCATGGCGCGCAGCGCGGACTCCTGGCTCACCTTGAGCGCGGGTTTGCGCCGGAGGGGGAGCACGGCCGTCCAGGCCCTGCGCAAGGTCGGTGCTCCCTTCAACTGCTCGACAAGCACACCGCTTTTGGCGCTGTTGAGCAGGGCCCGGGTCATGAGGGTCTGGGTCAGGGCAAAGGGATTGACCTTGCGGGGCACTCCGGCCGCGACGGCACGGTACGCCTGCTCGAGGTCCTCGAACTCGTTCCAATGGAGCAGATGCGTCTGCGGGACAAGGTTCCACACGGAGCGCTTGCACAGGTACATGCTGCCGGTGGGGTACGCAGCTTCGCTGTACTTGAGCGAATTGGCGGTATAGAAGCCGCTTTGATCGGACAGCGGAAACACCGAGGGGGAGAGGACCGAGGGGGCTTCGACATTGTTGTCGCGCATCAGCCCGGCCACGGGCATGGTCTTCAGGCTGAACGTCACGCCTGTGTCGGAGTAGCGCGACGGCACGCAGTTGTGATAGTCGTCGAACCACAAGCTCTGCATGGTGGTGAGGGGAAAGAAGTCCCCAAACCGCTTCACGGCCTCGTGGAAGTTCCTGGGGAGAAATACCCGGTCGTGAATGATGCAAAGATTTGGATGCCGCGCCTCCTGGGCCAGGCGGTTCTTCTTTTCACCAATGCGCAGCGGCGGCGCGGGAATGTCTTCTCCCACGATGCGGACCTTGTCGAAGTATTTGAAATTGGCGCCGGGGCGCCCGCACAGCAGGATCTCGGCCGTGGGCACGTCCAGTTCCAGGATCCGCTCCACCGTCTTGTTCAGCGGCGTGGCGTCCTCGGGCCCCACGGGAATGCCGAAGGTCCAGGCATCCAGGCCCGCATCCTGCTCGGCGGGCAGCAGGGCCGTCTTGGTGAACCAGCGGATGCCGTCGTCGGTCGCTGCCTCGCTCTGCAGTGCCCCCGCGAAGTAGTCCCGTGCAAGAAACGGGGTGTCCACGAAATCCGCCGCCATGCCGATGCGCCCACCCACCGGCAGGGCGTGCGCAGCGTCCCAGAGGATGAGCGGTGCCAGCGGCGAGTCGCCCTCGACGCCGTAGAAGAGCAGACAGTCTGCCTGGAACTGCAAGAACCGCGAAGTGGCATTCACGTGCCGGATCCGCAGGTCGGGCTTGCCCGACTCCAGGTTGCGGAAAGTGACGAGTGCCGCCGTCTGGGCGAGTGCCTTGCATACGGCGCGGGGCACCGCCGCGCTGTGGGCGGGCCTGAAAGAAGCCACCTTGGACATGTGGCGCAATTGAATGATGGGCATGGGGTGAAGGTGCTGGATGGGGCCGGGACGGCCCGCGCAACTGCGGCGCTCGCCGGGAGCGCGTGCGTGATGGCGCGGGCCTTTCCCGGCAATTGCCGCAAGCATGGTTGGTGGCTAGACGGACAACCGGCTGGGCGCCGGGCCGCCCTGCGGGGCGCGGGCCACGGCAAAGCCCCGGATGGGTTTGTAGAAGTTGTCGTTGATCTGGGTGGTCGATATCACGGCCGCGCGAAACCGGCGGTACAGCTCTGCGTCCGGCTTGTGGGCTGCGGGGCTGGCCAGGAAGTCCGACAAGGAGCCCTGGTGCGTCAAGCCTGCGAATCCGTAAAAGGCCTTGCCCATCACATGGGTTGCCACGCCCTGGTGGATGGCGGACAGCCCCACGGTCGAGTTGATGACCACGGCGCCGGCGGCGTGGTCCAGCAAGGTGGGCAGGTGCTGGTCGTGCAGCACGTAGACCCGGTCCGCCAGCCCCAGGCCGGCGGCCTGCTTGCGGATCCAGCGGCCATACTCACGGTACGCCCGGTCTAGCGGGTGGTGCTTGAAGGCCAGCACGTGGTCCTGAGGGGCATGCTGGGCGAACGCCTCCAGGGTCTGCACTATGAATTCGCGCACGTCAGCATAGCCGCTATGGACCGTTACCTGGGCGTCGTTGTGGACCTGCAGCGGCACCAGGACAAACTTGCCGCTGAATGGGCCGACCAGCAGTTCTTGCAGCCCTCGTTCCCGGGACAGGAAGTACAGCTTGCGTGCGTATCCGCGCAGCCAGCGGCCGGCCTCTGCGGGCACGTTGAGGCTGCGGTGGTGCCGGTAGAAGGGGGTCAAAGGCCATAGCAGCGCTGCCATCAGCCAGTAGGTGCAGGCCTGCACGGCCATGGCCCGGAACGTCCCCGGGCGGGCGGGCAGAAGGCCCGGCTCCCCGTCCCCGAGGGGCCAGTCCGCGTACGCGGTGGCCACGGTGGGCAGCGCGCTGTGGCCGTTCACGCCGCCGCGTTCGCAGGTGATGAAGGCCGGCCGGAAGTAGCCCTCTTCAAACACCCAGACCGCCACCCCCAGCGCCTTCGCCAGTTCGATGGCCACGCGGTGGATCGGGCGGCAGTCCCCGAAAAGCCATACATCGGTGATCCCGTGGGCCTCCAGCAGCGAGCGCAGCGCGCCTTGCAGCTTGTCCGCACGGCGGGTGAACAGGCGCCCCGTGGGAAAGAACGCGACATCCCCGCCATTGAAATTGAGCTTGCGAACCGTGGCGCCTTGCGCACGCAGCCACTTTGCGGCCCTCCAGAAGAAGGGTCCCACCGGACCCTGGAGAAGCACGACCCGGCGCCCGTGCCAGTTTTCCTGGAACAGCGGGTGCTTCATGCCGCGGACCTCCGCCGGAGAAGCCAGCCCCGCAGGCGACCCACCTGCAGGCCGGCGCGGCCCATCGCAGCCGCAGGCCGCATCTGCAGCCGTGCGAGGTAGTCCATGGCCGTGAACACATCCATGGCCAGGCCGGTGTCGGGATGCACGTAGGTGGGGTAGAGACCCAATGCGCCGTAGACCAGCTCGCTCAGCTCGAGCTGGCGCGAGCGCCGGGGGCAGGGCTGCAAGTCTTCGGTCAGGCCCCATCCCGCGTAAAACGGCTGGGCATGGCAGACCACCGGCTTCCCGGCGACCAAGGCTTCAAAGCCGGACAGGGAGTTCAGCACGTGCACTTCGTCAAACCATGGGAGTGCGTCCTGCAGGCTGACGCCTTCCATCACGGCGTCGGCCCACTGACCGGCGTCGTCGTCGGCGCCCTGGCGCAGCCCTGCAATGACATCGGGATGGCGCTTGTAGGCGATGAACGCCGCAGGGTGCCTGGCGCGCACCTGCGCCAGAAGGTCCCGGTTGGTCCGTACGGGCGTGCGAATCCCCAGCAGCGCCGCGTCGTCGGCAACTTGCCCGATCACCAGGACCTTGCGGCCGGGGTGGGCTTGGCAGCGGTCCAGGCTGCTCCACGCCTTGCCTGCGGGCAGGTTGTACTTGCTGAGCTTGTGCAGGCGCAGCGCGCGGATGAGACGCAGGCCCATGGCCCGCTGTGCGTCGCTGAAGGGCCGCGTTTCCAGCAGCGCTTCCAGGTCGGTCGGGCTGTGGCCCCAGTGGTGCAGGCCCTGCGTGTCAAAGGTCCAGGAAATGGGGGGTGCAAATGCAGCACCCAGGCCCACTGACCGCAGAAAGCCGTCTTCCACGCGCACAACGGTCGGGCTGCGGGCATGGAACCGCGCCGGCAGAACCCCAGCGCCCCACACGAAAACGCGTGCGCCGTCCGGCAACTGCCTCGACCAGGCCCGGATGGGGGTCACGCGCGCGCGGGTAAACGCTTCCAGACGCTTGCGCTTGAGGGGGCTGAAGCCGAAGCAGAAGTCCATGGCCGCGGCTCAGTTGTTCATCGTGTTCACTGCCGCCGCCGGCGACACCAGCGAGCCCACCAGCAGCAGGAACTTCTGCAGTTCGGCCGCCTGTGCATTGGCCACGTACACGATGTCGCCGCTGCTCACCGGCGTGTTGCGCATCACGAACAGGGCCTCCGGGCGGCTCAGGTCCAGGCGGTAGACGGTGGCCTCGCCGTTGCTCTGGCGTGCCAGGAACACCTCGGTGGGCGCGGCCCGGCTGTCGACCAGACCTCCCGCGCGCGCCACCGCTTGGGCCAGCGTGATGCCGGTGGCCTCGTAGGGCACCTCGCCCTGCTTGTTGACGGCGCCCAAGGCCACGAAATGCTGGGGCTGGTGGTAGAGGGTCACGACGTCGCCGGCGGCCATCACGACGTTTTCCCGGTGCTCGCGAATCACACGCTGCAGAGGCAGCTCCACCGTGGTGCCGGCCCGCGACAGCGAGACACTGACCTTTTCAACAGGCGCTGAAGCCCCGCCGGCAGCGGCAATCACGTCCAGGAGCCGTTCGTGCTTTTGCGACAGCGGATGGCGTCGGGCCGCGCGCACTTCGCCCACGATCGTGACCTCCTGGGCCACGCCGTTGACCCGCACAAGGGCCTGCGGCAGGTTGGCCCGGCCCTTGAGCGCTTCGCCAATCTGTGCTTCGACCCGCTGGGGCGTCTTGCCCACGACCTGGAGGCGCCCCGCAAACGGGACGTTGATGGACCCGTCCGTTTGCACGATCTGATCCGGCAGTTGCAGGGACCGGGCGCCGCCGAGGTTGTCGGCGGCCCCGGCCAGCAGCATGGCCGGCGCCGCCTCCAGGAGCGTCACCTGCACCACCTCGCCCACGGCGATGGTGTCGCGGTAGGCGGCCGCAGCGCCGAGCTGGGTGAAGCTGGTCTTGCGCTGGTCGGCCAGGGACGCAAGCCGCTGCGACTCCGGCAGATCGAGACGAACCAGATTCACGCCCGGCACGGACGACTGCAGCTGATCAGCCGCCGGGCCCGAGCGGGGCAGAAAGGAGGCATCGGAGGCGCAGCCTGCTACGGCGGCGCCGACACACAGGGCGAAGGCAATGGATTTCATGGAAATGGAGTGGGCGTTCAGGGCGTGCCGGGGTACTTGTCATCCGCCGCGCCGGGCAGCTTCACCACGACATTGACCGCGTCGGTCAGCGCTTCAAAGTCGGTCGGCTCCAGCGGCTTCAGGGTCACGATGTCGCCGGCGCCGAACTCCCTTCCTGACATGCGGATGCGGCCGCTGACGACCACGGTGACTTCAGTGGCCAGCTTGTGGAAATGCTGGGCCTCCCTGTCGCCCGCCTTGTACGTTTTCACCGCCACTTCGACCGCGTGGGTCTGGACCACGCTGGGGGTGAAGCTGCCCACGAACCAGCCTTTGACCATCTGGGAGAGGTGATGGACTTTCACGCCGCGACCTGCTGCATGTGTGCGTCTTCGAAAGCCGCGATCTGCCGCTCGGACTTGAGGGGCAGGTAGTGGCGCGACTCGATGGGCAGCGCCCCCACCTTGCGACCCTTGAGCAGCAGCTCGTTGAGCAGCGGGGCCACGTAGTACCGGCCTTCGTGGTGCGCGTCCTTGCGGATGGCCGACTCGATGGCGTCAATGAAGTCGCCAACCCTGCGAAACCAGAAGAAGCCGGTGGTGGCGTTGCGGCTGATGGGCATGCACTGCGCAGCCTCGCTGACCAGACCGTCCTGCACCTTGACGTAGGAGTAGCGGGGATGGACGGAGGGGAAAACCAGGGTTGCTGCGTCGTACTGCTTTGCGCGGAAGCCGGCGACCAGGGCCCCCAGGGGCTCGTCGATGAACTCGTTGGCGCTTACGATAACCAGCTCGTCATTGGCGTCCAGCTCGGCTGCAGCCAAGAGGGCCGTGCAGGCTGCGCCCTTGGTGTTGCTGGGCACCTTGACCAACGCGGCTCCCGGGCTGATCAGGTCGGCAATGCTTGCGAGCCGGTACTTCTTGACGTCCTGCGCGAGAAACGCGAAACAGACCTTCCGGTCCGGGATCTCGTGGACCTTCTGGCAGAGCTTTTCCAGCAGGCATTCGCCGTCCATTTCACTCAGAAAGCCGGGGTATTCGCGCTGGTCTCGGCCCTTGTTGCTGGCGGCCAGGATGAGAACATGGGTGGTGTGCATGGGAACTCCTCCTGTGCCGTCACGCGGCGATCTGCGCCGTGCTCAGGACGTTGATCTCGTTGATGCGGGCCATGATGTTGGTGATGTTCGTGTCCGCCACGTCCTCGACAACGAGCACGTGGGCGCCGGAGGCCATGGCCGCCTTGATGCCGTTTTCGTTGTCCTCCACCACCAGGCATTCTTCGGGCTGCAGCGCGAAGCGCTCCATGGCCTTGAGGTAGATGTCCGGCGCCGGCTTGGACTTGGCAACATCCTGGTTGGACAGCATCAGGTGCAGATAGGGGGCGAGGGCGGCCTTCTCCATCATCAGTTCGACCGTTGCCCGGATGGAGTTGGAGCAGACGGCGAGCTTGAACCCATTGCGCTGCAGCTGCGACAGCGCTTGCTCCTGCAGGAACCGCGGACGGCAGAGCGTATGGACGATCTCCACCGTGTACTGCTGCTTCAGGTCGTTCAGGAATGGGTGCAACGCGCGCGGCAGGCCTTTTTCCACGCTCAGCATCTCCAGCTTCTTTTTCGTGGGCAGGCCATCGAAGGTCGTCTCGTGCTCGTGGCGAGAGATCTCCATGCCAAAGTGGGCGAGTGCCCGGTTCAGCGATTCATAGTGCCAATCCTTGGCCTCGATGAGTACGCCATCCATGTCGAACAAAACAGCCTTGATCATTGCGGTGGCCTTGCAAGTGGGTGATTCATGCTCATGCGTGCCTCAGGAGCGCACGGGCGGCTTCTGGCAGGTCGGTGCAAAGAAGCAGGTCGGGGTGTTCGCGCAGGGGGCGCAACGCGCGCCAGAGATCCTCGGCGTCGGATCGGCCGTGCAGTTCGGGTGAGACGACGCACACGCGCAAACCCTGCCCGAGAAGCGACTCGATCAAGCTGGCCGAATACCAGGTGGACTGGAACGCATCGAGCCAGATGCCCTGGATCTGGCCGGCAAAGGCTTGTGGGAAGGCCTCGTATTCACTCATGCGCGCGAAGCAGGGGTTTCCGGCGCGAAGGTGCTGGACCATGTCCGGTACGGACATGTCGAACACGAACCAGGGGTGGTCGCACTCTCGCATGTGGCGCGCCAGCGGAACGGCGAGGCCATCGGATTTGATGTTGAGGGCCTGGGTGAGCCGGCCCCCCGTGTGCTGCGCAAGATCGGCCAGATAGCTATCGAGGCCCATCGCCGGCTCCGCCGGCATGTCATGGCTGATGACCAGCCGGCCCTGGAGGTCGCGCACGTCCGTTTCCGTGCCAAAACCCAGTGCAAAGCTGCGTGCGAATGCCGTCTGCGTGTTCTTTTCGCCAGCCGTTTTCCAATAGCCGCGGTGCGAAAGGATCTCCATCAGGCGGCCTCCTGTTCAAGAAATGGCGCCAGCGCCTTGTCGGAGACGGGGAGGCTCAGGAACAGTTCAAGGTCCGCGGGGATGCCAAGGCCGTACATGCCGTCCGCTTCGCGGCCGATGGAGAAGCTGCCGATCTCTGCGCCCTTGCGGATCAGGCGGTTGTAGACGGGGGCGACGTAGAACTCTCCGTTCACACGCTCGTTTGCGGCGATCATGTCCCTGGCGCCGGCAACGAAGTCAGCGCCGCGGGCGAAGTTGTAGATCCCTACCGTGGCCATGTCCGATATGACCTCTTTCTCCACCACGCGGGTCACGCGGCCGTCCGGGGTGAGCCCTACAAACGACCATTTGGGGTCGTCGGCCTGCATGGTCATGATCAGGCCATCCTGGAAGCCATCGGCGCGGCGGAGGTAGTCGTCGATGGAGGCGTCCACCCACTGGTCACTGTTGACGATCATCAGCGGATCACTGGAGTCGAACCACTGCGCGCCCGCCAGCACGGTGCAGGCCGCGCCCTCCGTGAGCCCATTGACGCGCACGATGGCGGTGTTGCTGCCTGCCCAGGCCGCCAGCTGCTGCGCCAGCCCGTATTCCAGGTCATGCGCTTCCTGCACGACGAAGATGAACCGGTGCTCGCGCTGGGGTCGGACGTTTTCGATGACCAGCCGGATCATGGGAACGCCGCGCACGGGGATCAGCGGTTTGGGCGTCTGGAAGCCGGCCTTCGCAAAACGGCTACCTGCTCCCGCCATGGGGACAACGATATTCAGCACGGAAGAGAATCCTTTCTGGTCATTCAAGAACTACTGGAGGCGTTCGGTCAGCGGCTTTCAGGCGCGAAATTGCCGACCGCCCGTGGTGGGGTGCCTGCCGGTCATCGGCGGGCGGCCAACGGGGGTGCGGTCGGCGCTGTTTTTTGGGGCAGCAGGTGCTTGCGCGCAAGCACCAGGCGGGAGATCGGCCCCCGCAGTTCAAAGAGGGGCCTGCGCCAGCCGGCCGCCGGGGTTTGGGCGGCGGCCCAGCCGGCCCGCAGGCGGCGCCAATCCCCTTCGCTCAGGCAATCGATGCGCTGAAACAGCGAGGTGAAGCTGTGCCGGTGCTTGACCAGTTCAAGCCCCAGGGTTTCCGGGTCGCAGACGATGCACTCGGTGGCCAGGAACCGGATGTACTGCTGCACCAGCTGGGGGTCGCGTTGGGCCAGCCGGCTGGGCACGGAATAGCCCAGCGACTTCGCGTAATGGACACAAACCCACTGCTCCTGGCTCAGGCGCGCTCGAAAGCGCCGCGCCACGGCGGTGCCCTCGGCGGGCATCGGGGCGTGCTCAAAGTGGGTGGCGCTGCGCAGGTCCATCATCGGCGCCTGCCAGTACCGGCGCGTCCTCTCGGTTCTACCGAAGGAGATCCAGTCCGAGACGTGGAACAGGTAGCCGTTGATGCCGAAGGGGTGGCGCGTGTACCGGCTCGCAAACAGGAGCCGGTGGTTATCGCCTTCTGCGGCCCATCGGGCCATCACGCGGCAGGGGTCGACTCGGGCGTCGCTGCGAACCTTCAGAGCCAGGGCGCGGCTTGCCACCGCCAGGCCGGCCTGGGTCGTCACCAGCATGCGGTTGAGGTTGTTCTCGCCGGCCGTGGGGCTTTTTACGGTGGGGGGTAATGGGCCCGGGTCGGGGCTGAGCACCACATCGTCCGCCAGCCCCTGCCGTTGCAGCCGGTGTGCGAAAGGGGCGCCGTGCTCGTAGGTGGACACGATCAGCTGGGCCTGGGGCGCCAGCGAACGATAGGTGCGCAGCGCCTGGGCCGAGAGGTCGCTGAGTTCTCCCTGGACAACGATGGACAGTTGCCGGGCGTGGATGGCCTTTTTCGTCATCATGGGGCGCAGTAGGCGTCGACGGCTGCCTGGACGCTGGGCATGACGATCAACCGGCCGTTCTGGAGAAGGGCCGCATGCGTGCAATGCTGGCGGATGTAATCCACATCGTGCGACACCAGCACGAACCCGCGGTCCTTGCGCTTGTCGTGCAGTTCTACATGGCATTTGTCGCGAAACCGTTGGTCTCCCACGGACACGATCTCGTCGATCAGCAGGTAATCGAAGTCCACCGCAAGGGAAAGCCCAAACGCCAGGCGCGCGCGCATGCCGTTGGAATAGTTCATCACCGGCTCGTGGATCTCGCGGCCCAGCTCCGCGAAGTCCTGTACGCGTGCCAGGGCATCGTCTTCGTCAACGCCATAGATGCGGGCGACGAAAGCGATGTTGTCCGCACCGGTCAGGCCCCCCTGGAAACCCCCGCCGAAAGCCAGGGGCCAGGAAATGGAGCAGCGTGCACGCACAAAGCCTTCCGTAGGGTCTTCAGCCCCGCCAATCAGCCGCACGAGCGTGGACTTGCCCGACCCGTTGCGGCCCAGGATGGCCCAGCGTTGGCCGGCTTCCAGTTGAAGGTTGGCGTCCCTGACCACCCATTTCCATCCGTGGCGCGTGGGGTAGCCCTTGCCCAGGTTCGACAGCGCAATCATGCCGGTGCCTCCACCATGCGCCCGTTCTTGCGCACCAGGGCCAGCCCGGTCGCCACCAGAAGCAGCGACGTGACCAGCAGGTACATCGGGTTGCCATGGGTCACCACGGCATCGCCAAACCAGGCGCCCCTGAGCATCTCCACACCGTGGACCATGGGAAGGGTGAGCACCGCGTCGCGTGCCATATCGGGCAACCAGTCGACCATGAACGCGGGGCCCGACACCGGAAACAGCAGATAGGCCAGCATGTGCCACATCCGCTCAAGGCTCTCGCTGCGAACGCTGAGGGCGCCCACGGTGAGCGCGAACCCGACCGCGAAGAGGATGAGCAGGTACCACGCCACCACCACGCCCAACGGATCGCTCGGGGCCCGCATCTGGCCCAGGCAGACGAGCACGATGGCCAGCGCCAGACAGCCGCCCGTCGCGGCGATCACCTCCATGAAAATACGCGCCGCGTAAATATCCAGGGGCCTGACAACCCGGTGGTACAGCAGGGCCCAATTGGTTTGCAGGGCATTGGTGCACCGCTGGGTGGGGTACCGCCACAGCAGCACCGTCGCGTAGCCTGTGAGGGCAAAGCCTGCCACGGACATGCCCGGGTTGGTGGGCGCTTTGATGACGCTCCACAGTGCAACGATGGCCAGCGAGAACAGCAGCGGCTCCAGCAGCACCCAGAGAAAGCCGATGTTGTGCCGTCCGTAGCGGGTGATCATTTCGCGGCCGACTATCGCCCAGAAGACGCGCGCGCGGCGGTGAAAGGCCTCAAGCGTTTCCACGGCGGTGCTCCTGCGAACCCAGGCCCAGAAGCGATGCCACGCCCCAGAGCAGCAAAGAGATCAAGACCACCGCCAGGATGCCGCGCGCACGGCGGGGCTCAAACGGGCCGTCCGCCTGCAGGGGGCTGGAGATTTCTTCGAGGTACAGATGCCGGCGCTCGTTTTCGATGCGCGCGCGGATCACGGCGTCCTCGGCAGCGGCAACGGCCCGCGCAGACACTTCGCGCTCCATCGCCAGCGCGGTGTAACGCTCGGCTCCGGCGGCGCGGGACGTTTTGGCGCCCACGACCTGGCCCGAACTGCTGGCCACCGATGCTCGCAGGCTGGTGATCTCGGCCTGGAGCGCCCGGACCATGGGGCTGAGCGGCGCCACGGACTGGGCTTGCTGGAGCCTGGCCTCGGCCGCGGCCACCTTCGCCCGCATTTCCTGCCCGGCTTGCAGCTCCAGGGTGGCCTGGCGCTCCGGGTCCATCACGCCTTCGTTCTTGCGGAACTTGTAGATGGCTTCTTCCGCCTTGGCCTGGCGCTGCCGCGCCAGGGTGAGTTCAGCGCCTGCAATCCCCAGGGTGTCTTTGCGGATCTGCTCGTTGAGGGTCTTGATCCGTTCACGCGCCATCACCAGCATGGCTTCGTTCATTTTCTGGGCCACCTCGGGCGAGAAGGCCTTGACCCGCAACGACGCCACCCCCGATTGCGCATCGACGCTGACGGTGGCCATTTTGGGCAGGTATTCGTAGAACTGTTCCAGCGTGGCGTCTTCAAACCAGGCCGGAAAAGCCTGCAGGGCATCGCCTCGGCGGTAGTGCTCCCGCAGCCCGAGCCGGCGGTCGAGTTCCGAGATGCTTTCGCGTGCCAGAAGGTAGTCGCGGACCACCATCGCGTTTTCCGACCCGACCGAAGGTGCGATGCCTCGGAGCAAGCCGCCCAGGCCGGGCGTGGAAGGCTGCTCGGACGAGCGCACGACAAAACGCGACTCGGACAGGAAGACGTCCCGGGCCACGGCCCCGAAATAGACCACGCTGGCGAGCACTGGTGCGACCACCAGCCACCAGAAGGGTTTGGGGAGACCCCGTGCAAGAGTTTTTATGGGCAGATTCATGAATGCGTGGGAACGAGGGGGCCGGGGCCCTGCGCAGCGGACTTTCTGGACCGGAACCGCGACCGCCAGGGCCGGGTGAGCGCGCGGGCCGGTGAGTACGAAGGGGGCAGACTCATGGCGCGTCCGTTCGCCCCGTGGGGGCGAAGGCCGGCAGGGAGGGCACTGTGCTGGGCCCTTGCTGGGGGGCCGCCAGTTCCGGCCAGATCGAGGCCCAGTCGTGCGGGCGCAGGTCCTTGCGCGTGACCTTTCCTTCCGTGGCGTGCTCGATCGCAACGCAGTTCACCGGCGAGGGAATGCGGTCCGCATAGTGGTGCTGCCATTGGCGGATCTGCGCATCGCTCTTGATGGGCGAGCCGAAATCCGCCATGCGCCTGCGCAGCTCGCCGACGCTGAGCGCGCCGTCCAGTTGTAGGTACTCGTCGAGGGTCATTCCGAAATTGGTAGCAATAGCTACTCAATGTACGTTTAAACAGTAGCAAATGCAACTGTAGCGTGTGCTACTGTTTGGGTATGGACGAAACCGTGCTTCAGCTCCACCGACGCCACAGGCTTGAGTTGGCCGCCACGCACCTCACCGGGGGCAACGTGACGGCGCTGGGCCGCTTGCTGGGTTATCGCGACGGAGCTTTCGTGCGGCAGATGCTGTCCGGCAACCGCGCGGTGTCCGACAAGACGGTGCGTGCTATCGAGGCGTTGCGCGGCATGCAGGGCTGGTTCGCCGGTCCGGCCTCTGCCGCGCCGGTGCCCGCCGAGGTGGCGGAGCCGGTGGCGCGCTACGAGGTGCCCGCCACCGGCCGGGCCGGCGCGGCGGTGACGGTGCCGTTGGTGGCGGTGTCCTTGCGTGCGGGGGTGCCGGGGTATGCCATCCGGGAGCCCGAAGGGGCGGACGAGGTGCCGCGCGCCTTGTTCTCCGCCGACTGGCTGCGCCAGCGGAACTACGCTGCCGAAAGCCTTCTGGGCCTGAAGATGCCCGACGACAGCATGGAGCCGTCGCTGCACGAGACGGACGTGCTGACGGTGAACGCCCGCCAGGTGGAGCCTGTGGACGGGATGGTCTTTGCCGTCAATTACGAAGGCGTGTGCCTGGTCCGCCGCGTGGTGCGCGACCACGGTGCCTGGTGGCTGGTGGCGGACAACCACCTGCGCTTTCCGCGCAAGCGCCTGGTGGCGCCCGATGCGCTGCTGATCGGCCGCGTGGTGCATGTCGACAGCGAAGTGACCTGAGCGGCGCCTGCGCCGGTTTCAGGCGCGCGGTATCGCCCCTTCGCCGCCACAACTGTAGCCTCCGCCGCAACCCGCAGGTTTGGGGGCTCGCGGGCAGTGCTACCGGCGCATCTGCGCAAACGCTTCAAACTCCCAGCTGCGCATGGCCAGTAGCAGCGTGTAGCCCTCGCGCTCGCGGTCGGGCAGCTTCTGGTCGGCCAGGTGCTGCTGCGCAAAGTCCTGCGCCACGCGCTGCATACGCTCCATGAAGGCGGGCGCCAGGCCGCGGCTGATGTTGCCGTGCACCAGCAGCACGCCCTCGCCAGGGCCGTCGAAGCCGCCCGCGAAGTAGTCCAGCAGGGCGTGGTCGCGGAAGTAGTTCATCACCGGCCCGTGCGGGCGCCAGCGGAAGGTTTTGGCCAGCTTGAGCCGGTAGCGGTTGAGCGGGCGCAGCTCGATGATGCCAATGCGGTCCAGCTGGGCCAGGTACTTGATGCCTTCCGCCTCGGTCAGCCGGTAGTAGCCGGTCACCTGCTCCAGCGTCCATTGGCTGAGCACGCAGATGGCCATGAGCAGCAGTTTCTTGTCCGCCACCACGGCTTTTTCCTGCTCGTGCGTCAGTTCCTTGAGCAGCGGCTGGCTGTCGGCCACGCGGCGGGCCAGGTCGGCAAAGTCCAGCGCCAGCGCGCGGCAGATGGCGTCGATGCGCGACAGCGGCATGTCACCCTTGGCCAGCATGCGCTTGACGCTGGATTCGGCCATGCCCAGCGCCTGAGCCAGATCGGCGTAGGTCATCTGGGCTGTTTTCAGTTCTTTTTTCAGGGCGGCAACAAGGTCGGCGGTGGTGCTCATGGGTATCGATTATGGATACCTCTGGTGTCTGTGGTAGCTCTGTATGCGACTTTTTGGCCCCGGCAGGGCGGCCCGTTTGCACACTGCGCGGCATCTTCTTTTCGTTGCCCTCGGAGGCTCGCCATGCCCACTGTTGTCCGTCCTTTGTCCCCCGCTGCGCGCCATGGCGCGGCGCTCCAGCGCGCCGAATGGGGTCTGGTGGCCGCTCTGGCGGTGTTGCTCGCACTGGCCGTGTGGGGCCCCGCGCTGGCGCCCAGCCCGCACCAGCATGACTTTGCGGACCAGCGCACGTGGTGGGGCCTGCCGTGCGCGCTGGACGTGCTCAGCAACCTGCCGTTTGCCGCGGCGGGCGTGGCGGGGCTGGTGTGGCTGCACCGCCTGGGAACGCTGCGCCTGTGCGGAGCCACGCGGGCCACGGCGGGCCTGTTCTTTGGTGGGCTGCTGCTTGCGGCCCTGGGCTCCACGGTGTACCACTGGAAGCCTTCGGACGCCGGCTTGCTGTGGGATCGCGTGGGCATGGCGGTTGCCTTTGCGGGGCTGCTGGGCTGGGCGGCGGTGGGGCGCATCAGCCCTCGCGCTGGCGTGCCGATGGCGCTGGGCCTGCTGGTGGCAGGTCCCGCGGCCGTGGGGGTGTGGGCCCACACCGGCAATCTGCTGCCCTGGGCCGTGGTGCAGATGGGTGGCATGGCCGTGGTATTGGCGCTGGCGTGGCGGCCCCACCGCCATGGCGCGCTGGCCTTGCCGCTGGGTGCCGTGATCGCCTGGTACGCGGCCGCCAAGGTGCTGGAGGGAGCGGACCACGTCGTGTTCGAGGCCACAGGCCACTGGGTGTCGGGCCACACGCTCAAGCACCTGGTAGCCGCCGGTGCGGCCTGGCCCCTGCTGCGGGCCATGGCGCGTCTGCACCACAGCCGCTACGTTGCCACGCCACAGGCGCATGGCCGCATGCAGAATGGCGGGCACCGTGGGGCGCGCCGGTAATGCAGCACCCCCACCGCACAACAAGACATGAGGAGAAGCACTCCATGAAACCCCAGCCAGGGCGCCCCGCCACCGAGCCATCGGCGCACGGTGAGCCCAACCAGTTCGCGTTGCTGCGGCAGCGCCGGTTTGCGCCGTTTTTCTGGACGCAGTTCTCGGGCGCGGCCAATGACAACCTGTTCAAGTTCGCCTTCACGGTGATGGTGACCTACCAGCTCAGCGTGGACTGGATGCCGCCCTCGATGGCGGGGCTGGTGATCGGGGCGCTGTTCATCCTGCCGTTCCTGCTGTTCTCGGCCACGTCGGGCCAGCTCACCGACAAGTACGACAAGACGAAGATGATCCGCTTCGTGAAGAACCTGGAGATCGCCATCATGCTGGTGGCGGCGTTCGGCTTCGTGCGGGGCAATGTGCCGGTGCTGCTGCTGTGCACCTTTCTCATGGGCGTGCATTCCACGCTGTTCGGGCCGGTGAAGTTCGCCTACATGCCCCAGGTGCTCAACGAGCGCGAGCTGACGGGCGGCAATGGCATGGTCGAGATGGGGACGTTCGTCGCCATCCTGCTGGGCAACGTGGCAGGCGGGCTGCTGGTGGCCCTGCCGGGCATCGGCCACAACACCGTGGCCGTCGCCTGCGTGGCGGCGGCGCTCGTGGGGCGCGCCGTGGCGCAGTTCATTCCCTCCGTGCCAGCCACCGACCCCGGCCTCACCATCAACTGGAACCCGTTCTCTGAAACCTGGCGCAACCTGAAGCTGGCCCACGGCAACGTGGTGGTCTTCCGCTCGCTGCTGGGCATCAGCTGGATGTGGTTCTTCGGCGCCGTGTTCCTGAGCCAGTTCCCCAGCCTGGCCAAGAACGTGCTGCATGGCAACGAGCAGGTGGCGTCGCTGCTGCTGGTGGTGTTCTCCATCGGCATCGGCATCGGCTCGCTGCTGTGCGAGGTGCTCTCGCGCCGGCATGTGGAGATCGGCCTGGTGCCGCTGGGCGCCATCGGGATGAGCGTTTTTTCCATCGACCTGTATTTCGCCTCGCGCAGCCTGCCGGCGGCCGAGGTGATGGCCCTGGGCGCCTTCCTGGCCCAGGGCGCGCACTGGCGCGTGATGCTGGACCTGGCGCTGCTCAGCCTGTTTGCGGGCCTGTACAGCGTGCCCATGTACGCCCTCATCCAGATGCGCAGCCAGCCCACGCACCGCGCGCGCATCATCGCGGCCAACAACATCCTGAACGCGCTGTTCATGATCGCCAGCTCGCTCATCGCCGGCGCGCTGCTGGGCGCGGGCTTCACCGTGCCGCAGATCTTCCTGTTCACCGGCATCGCCAATGCGGTGGTGGCGGCCTACATCTTCCTGCTGGTGCCCGAGTACCTGCTGCGCTTCGTGGCCTGGGTGTCGTCGCGCTTTGTGTACCGATTCAAGGTGCAGGGCGATGAGCACCTGCCCACGGCGGGCGCGGCCATCCTGGCATGCAACCACGTGAGCTTTGTGGACGCCGTGCTGCTCATGGCCGCCAGCCCCCGGCCCATCTACTTCGTGATGGACCACCGCATCTTCCGCGTGCCGGTGCTGGGCTGGCTGTTCCGCCTGGCCAAGGCCATTCCGATCGCGCCCTACAAGGAAGACCCCGCCACCTACGAGGCGGCGTTCGACCGCGCGGCCCAGGTGCTGCGCGAGGGCGACCTGCTGGCCATCTTCCCCGAAGGCGGCATCACCCGTGACGGGCAGCTGCAGGAGTTCAAGGGCGGCATCATGAAGATCATCGAGCGCGCAAAGGCCGAGGGCGTCGAGGCCCCGGTGATCCCCATGGCGCTGACCAACCTGTGGGGCTCGTACTTCAGCCGCATCGAGCAGGGCGGTGCCATGGTCCGGCCCTTCCGGCGTGGCTTCTTCAACCGCGTGGGCCTGAATGTGGGCCGCCCGGTGGCGCCCGCCCAGGTGCAGCCCGCGCTGCTGCGCAGCCACGTGGCCGACTTGCTGCAAGCATGATGGACCGCGACGACCCATCTGCCGCCGCGGCGGGAGCAGCCCACGCGGCATTGACGGACCGCATCCTCGAATTCCTGCGCGGCATCGGCATGGCCGTTTGCGAGGCCGAGGTGCCCGAGGGCAGCTTCCTGCCCGGCATCCGCATCGAGCGCGGCGGCCTGCGCGTGGACCGCGCGCGGCTGCGCTGGCCCGGCGATCTGCTGCACGAGGCTGGCCACCTGGCGGTCGTGCCCACGGCCCTGCGTTCGGGCATGGACGATGACCTTGCCGAGCTGCCGCCGGTGCCGCACGGCGGCGAGATCGAAGCCACGGCCTGGGCCTGGGCCGCGCTGCGCCACCTGGGGCTGGATTCGGCCGTGCTCTTCCACGACGGCGGCTACCACGGGCGGTCCGCTGGGCTGCGCACCACGTTCGAGCTCGGGGTGTACCTGGGTGCCTCCGGCTTGGCTGCTGCGGGACTCGCCCTGTTGCCGGCGCAGGTGGTGGCCGGCGGGCCGCCAGCCTATCCGCACATGCTGGCCTGGCTGCGGGACTGACTGGGTCGTTGCAGGGGTGATGGCGAGCACCGGCAACGGCGAGTTTTCAGATCACCGACAGCCCGGCCAGCCGGGCCAGCCGTTGCTGCAGCTCGCCAGGTGCTTCAGCCGTTGCGAAAAAGAAAGCTGTAGGCGTTGAGCGCCGGCACCCCTCCCAGGTGGGCATACAGCACGCGGGAGCCTTCGGGGAATTCGCCGTTGCGCACCATGTCGATCATCCCGTGCATGGACTTGCCTTCATACACCGGGTCGGTGAGCATGCCTTCCTGGCGCGCACACAGGCGGATGGCTTCCAGCGTTCCCTCGTTGGGCAGGCCGTACTCGGGGCCGCCGTAGCGCGTGTCCAGCACCACGTCCTCGGCCGTGATCTCCTGGCCCAGTTCCACCAGCTGTGCGGTGTTTTGCGCGATGCGCAGGATCTGCGCGTGCGTCTTCTCGGGCTTGGCCGAGGCGTCGATGCCGATCACCTTGCGCGCCCGGCCGTCGGCCGCAAAGCCCACCACCATGCCCGCTTGCGTGCTGCCCGTGACCGAGCACACGACGATGTAGTCAAACTGGAAGCCCAGTTCTTTCTCCTGCTGGCGCACTTCCTCGGCAAAGCCCACGAAGCCCAGGCCTCCGTAGGGGTGCTCGGAGCAACCGGCGGGAATGGGGAAGGGCTTGCCGCCCGCCTTCTTCACGTCTTCCATGGCCTGCTCCCAGCTGGGGCGGATGCCGATGTCGAAGCCTGCCGAGTCCAGGCGCACGTCGGCGCCCATGATGCGGCTCATCTCGATGTTGCCCACGCGGTCGTACACCGCGTCGGAGTAGTTCACCCAGTTCTCCTGCACCAGCACACACTTCATGCCCAGGTGCGCTGCCACGGCGGCGACCTGGCGTGTCTGGTTGGACTGGATGCCGCCGATGGAGACTAGCGTGTCGTAGCCGCCGGCGATGGCTTCGGGGATCAGGTATTCGAGCTTGCGCGTCTTGTTGCCGCCGAAGGCCAGGCCGCTGTTGCAGTCCTCGCGCTTGGCGTACAGGTGCACCTTGCCGCCCAGGTGGGCCGACAGGCGGTTGAGGGGCGTGATCGGCGACGGGCCGAAGGTGAGCGGGTGGCGGGCAAATTTCTGCAGGTTCATGGCGGTTTTCCTCAAGCGGTGGTGCAGCGCAAACGGTGCGTCTGCCGTGCATGCATCGTAGGAAAACGCGCGGTTAACGTGGTTGTGAACTGCGCGTGGTATATGAAGATATGGTGCTCAGAGAGGAATAATGTGAAGAATAAATTTTGAAGATTCAAAAATGTTCGCAACAAAAGTTCGTGCAAAGAATGTGGAAGCTGCCGATGAACTGCTCAGGGCGCTGGACCGCACCGACAAGGCCATCCTGCGCCTGCTGCAGCGCGACGCCTCGCTGTCCAATGTGGCACTGGCCGCCAAGGTGCACCTGAGCCCGCCCGCCTGCCTGCGGCGTGTGGAACGCCTGAACCGCCTGGGGCTCATCGACAAGGTGGTGGCCCTGCTGAACCCGCGCGCGGTGGGCGCCGGCATGCTGGTGATGATTGGCGTGGTGCTGGACCGGTCCACGCCGGAGTCCTTCGCGGCCTTCGAGAAGGCCGCGGCCAAGGTGTCCGGCTGCATGGAATGCCACGTGGTCACCGGCGAGTTCGACTACTTCATGCTGGTGCGCACGCGCGACAACGACAGCTTCAACCGCCTGCACGCCGAGCAACTGCTGTACCTGCCCGGCGTGCGCCAGGTGCGCTCGTTCATGGTGCTGCGCAACGTGCTGTCCACGACGGAGCTGCCGCTGGCAGTGTGACCTTCAAGCGGCAGGGCGCACCCGCCCCTTGAGCCGCGACCACACCGGCCCGCCGAATACATTCACCCCCAGCCCTGCCATCAGCAGCCCGGCGCCGGCAAAGTGCACTGGCTGCAGCGCTTCGCCAAACACCAGCCACCCCGTCGTCAGCCCGACCACCGGCACCAGCAGCGTGAAGGGCGCCACGCGGTTTACGGGGTAGCGCGACATGAGATAGGTCCACAGGCCAAAGCCCAGCAGCGTGGAGATCCATGCGATGTACGCCACCGCGGCCATGGACTTCAGCGACAGGTGCTGCACGGCGGAGAGCACGGCACCCGGCCCGTCGATCCACAGCGAAAGTGCCACGAAGGGCAGGGGTGCGACGAGGCTCGACCACACGATGAACGCAAACTGGTTCATGGGCCCGTGCCGGCCCACGGCGCGCGTCACGATATTGCCGCAGCCCCACATCGCCGCCGCTGCCACCGTGAGCGCAAAGCCCGCCAGCGGCATGGAGGCCCCGTGTGCGCTGCCGATCAGCACCAGTCCAGCGGCTGCCAGCACCAGGCCGGCCACCTGGTTGCCGTGCCAGGGCTCGCGCAGCCACCAGGCCGCCAGCAGCAGCGTGAAGAACGATTGCGCCTGCAGCACCAGCGAGGCCAGGCCCGAGGGCATGCCAATGTGGATGGCGGTGAACAGCAGCGCGAACTGGCCCACGGCCATGGTCATGCCGTAGAGCAGGTACAGGCGCAGCGGCACCTTGGGGGGCCGCACGAACAGCAGCGCCGGAAAGGCCGCCAGCAGGTAGCGCAGGGCCCCCAGCAGCATGGGCGGGACGTCGGCCACGCCCACCTTGATGACGGCGAAATTCACGCCCCAGACGAGGATGACGAGCAGGGCCAGGGCGAGGTCGCGGGGGCGCAAGGCAGAGGGCATGGTGTTGCAGAAGGGGCCGTGGACGGGTTCCGATTGTGGCTTGCGCATCCCGGCCGTACCGGTGGCTTTGGGCCAGGTTTCCGATCAAAAAGGGACATTTTGCGCACTGCGGCTGCGCGGCATGCGCGGGCTAGATGCGCGCTGCCACGAGCATCGCCCGTTCGCGCAGCCACTCCAGCCCAGGGTCCTTGTCGCGGTGCCGGTGCCATTGCAGCTTCTGGCGCATGGACGGAATCTCCAGGGGAGGCTCCCAGATGCGCACAGGCAAGCCCAGTTGAACGGCGCGCAAGGCAATGCGTTTGTGCACTGTGGCCACGCGGTGGGTGCCAATGACCAGGCTGGGCAGCGCGGCCATGGTGGGCGCCGAGATCTCGATGCGGCGCTTCACGCCAAAGCGTTCCAGAAACCAGCCGTCGAACGCCGGGATGTGCCGTGCGCCCGAATAGTCGGCCACCACATGGCCGGCGGCCAGGTAGTCGTCAAAGCTCAGGGCTTCGGTGACATGGGGGTTCCCCTCCCAGGTGACGCACAGGTAGGTTTCCTCGAACAGCGTGACGCTCGGGTGCTTGGGCGAGGCGTACTGCTCCGGAATGATGAGGATGTCGGCTCCGTATTCCTCCAGTTGCTCCACCGGGCGATTGTTCTGCGCGCGCAGGTGCAGCTGCACGCCGGGCGCTTCCTGGAACAGCTGCTCGATCAGCGGTTGCATGAGCACCGTGGTCGTGAAATCGGACACCAGCAGGGTGAAGCTGCGGGTGGACGTGGAGGGGTCGAACCTGGGCTTCTCGGCGATGGTGCTGTCGATGCGCATCAGGACCTCGCGCACGGGGTCCAGCAGCCCTTCGGCGCGCGGCGTCATCACCATGCTGCGGCCTTGCTGCACCAGCAGTTCATCGCCGAAATAGGCACGCAAACGCGCTAGCGCGTTGCTGGTGGCCGGCTGGCTCAAATGCAGGCGCTCCCCTGCGCGGCTGATGCTGCGCTCGGTGAGCAGGGCGTCCAGGGCCACCAGGAGGTTCAGGTCCAGTTTGTTAAAGCGCATGGGCGGTCGGCGTATTGGAGGCTTGTAGCTCGTTCGGCGAACCCTTGCCAAGCGCAAGTGGACAGCAGCGAAGCCTGTTCATCCATTCATGAAATCAATATTGCAAATGGAATCAATCCATTTGATCTAAGTTAAGGCCGATCTTAATCTTGATCCCGTCCTGCCACTTGGCAGACCCGATGGGGCCCCGACGGAGATGCCCGAGGCCCTGTCGAGCAACACGAAAAAACGCCCAGCTTGGACTGGATGCGTGGAAAAAGGAGACAACGATGAAGACGGTACGTTCCCGCGCCGGGCAGGCAGCGGGCTGCATGTTGCTGAGCCTGCTGGGCGCCCCCGGCGCCCAGGCTTTTGAAGGGGGCGTGTCGCCCTTTCCGGTCGGTTCCACCGGGGAATACGTGGCCGGTTTGCCGCCCATTCCCGGGTTGTTCTTGCTGGAGCAGGTGCACTACACCACCTCCAGCGGCCTCTATGACAACCACGGCGACAAGCGCCCCATCCCTTTCAAGATGAGCGCGACCTCGGCCACTACCCGGCTGCTGGCGGCTTACGACACGACGGTGCTGGGCGCTCGGCTGTACTCGCAGTTGGTGCTTCCGGTGGTGTCGCTGCGCACCGAAGTTGCGGGCCACAGCGAGCGGCACAGCGGGGTGGCCAACATCACCGTCTCGCCTGCCGTGCTGCGCTGGAGCCTGACAGACAAGACCTATGCCGTGGCGGGGCTGGACATCGCGCTGCCCAATGGCTCCTACGACCCGCACCGGCCCAGCGTGTCCACCGGCTACACCTCGGTCCAGCCGGTGCTCGGGATTCGCCACACCGATCCGAGCGGCCTGGATATTGGCCTCATCAACCGCCTGATGGTGAACCGTGAAAACAGCACCACCCATTACCGCTCGGGCAGCGGCTATGTGGGCGAGTTCACCGCCGGCTGGAATACCGGCCCCTGGAAGTTCGGCATGGTGGGTTCGTACCTTCACCAGTTCACGGACGACAAGCAAGGCGGCACCACCATCCAGGACAACCGCGCACGCAGCTTTGCGCTGGGGCCCTCGCTCAACTACAACGCCGGCCCCTTCAGCGTGAGCGTGAGCTACCAGCGGGGCCTCTACGCCGCCAATACCACCAAGAACAACATCTTGGGCATCGGGATCACCATTCCGCTGTGGATCAAGCACTGACCTCGCGCATTCCCATTGCACACCATGACCAAGAAATCTCTGATGGCGTTGCCCCTGCTTGCTGCCTGCGCGCTGGCCCATGCCGCCGCGCCCGCTGAGCCGCAGGCGGTTTTCGACCGCTACGTGCAGGCCGTGCACGCGGCCGACATGGATGCAGTGCGTGCGTTGATCGCCCCGGATGTCGAGCGATCGGACTACCCGGCTTGCACTGCGCCAATGGACAACGCGACCTGCCTGGCGTTCTACATCGACCAGACCGTGGTGCAGCCGCGCGCCCGGCTCACGGTGCTTGCGGTCGAGGTGCATGCCAGCGAGTTGACCGCGCGGCTGGAGGTGCGCAGCCCGCTGTACGAGAAGGCGGGCGTGGAGCGCATCGTCGGCAGCGATGTGCTGCGCAGCGAGGGCGGCCAGATCCGGGCCTTCCGCTTTGTGCCGGACTTCGCAGACCCCGCCACGGCCCGCTTCTTCGCCAGCATCGGCATCACGCCGCGCCCCCGCAGTTCCCAACCCTGAGTTTGAAATAGATGTTCAAGTATTTCCCCACCAACTACGTCTGGAACCTGTCCGTCGATCTCGCCATTGAAATGGGCGCTCGCATCGGCGAAATCGAGGAGATGTGCGCCCCGCTGCAAGAGGCCGCCAAGGCCCCGGATGCTGCGGGCACGCAGGCCTTTCGCGAGACCTGGGTGCGCATGGCCGACAAGCTCTGCGGGCTGGCCGAAGAAGACGAAGCCCGGGGTCGCATGCTCTCGGCCGGTGAGAAATACCGGCGCGCCTCGGGCTACCTGATCACCGCCGAGCGGCTGCAGGTGCACAACGCGCCGGGACGTCTGGCCATCTACCGCCGCGAACTGGAACTGTTCCTCAAGGGTTCTGCCCTGCTGGGCGATCCGGTGGAGCGCGTGGAAATCCCGTACGAGGGAACCCACCTCTCTGCCCTCTATTACCCGGCCAAGGGGCTTCAGCCGGGCCAGCGGGCGCCGATTCTGGTGCAGCTCAACGGGCTGGACTCGACCAAGGAAATGAAGCACCTGGTCGGCTTGCCCGCATGGCTGGCCCAGCGTGGCGTGTCCTCCCTGGTGGTGGACCAGCCAGGGACCGGCGAGGCGTTGCGCCTGCACGGGCTCACGGCGCGGTACGACACCGAGCACTGGGCCAGCCGCGTGGTGGACTGGCTGGAGCAACACCCCGCCGTGGACCCAAAACGCATCGGCTGCGAGGGCGTATCCCTGGGCGGCTACTACTGCCCGCGCAGCGTGGCGATGGAGCCGCGCTTTGCCTGCGGCGTGGCCTGGGGCGCGAACCACGACTGGCGCGACGTGCAAGAACGCCGCTTGCAGAAAGAAGGCGACTTCCCGGTGCCGCACTACTGGGCCCACGTGTGCTGGGTGTGGGGTGCCAAGGACATCGACGACTTCATGCGGATCGCGCAGAACGTGCACCTGGATGGCGTGGTCGAGAAGATCCGTGTGCCCTTCCTGGTCACGCACGGCGAGCGTGATTCGCAGATTCCGCTGAAGTGGGCGCACCGCACCTACGAGCAGCTGGTCAACAGCCCCCGGAGAGAACTCAAGGTCTTCACCGACCGCGAAGGCGGCTCGCAGCACGCGAGCTTCGACAACAGCATCAATGCGGGCCACTACATCGCGGACTGGGTGGCAGAAGTCCTGGGCGGACACACCGCCTGAAGGACCGCACCACCGACACCACAAAGGATCAAGAGATGAAGATCATTGGACCCGACGCGCTGGTATTTGGCGTGGACGACATCGCCGCCTGCGCGCAGTACCTGACGGACTACGGCCTCACCCCGGTCGGGGTGACGGCACAGGGCGGGCGCTTCGAGGCCCTGGACGGGACGGCCGTGGAGATACGCGCTCAGGACGACCCGGCGTTGCCGCCTTCGCTGGGTACAGCCAGCCTGCTGCGCGAAACCGTCTACGGCGTGGCCGACACGGCCACGCTCGACGCCATCGAGGTCGAACTTGCCCGCGACCGCGTGGTGGTGCGCCAGGGCGGCGTGCTGCGCACCACGGACGACCTGGGCTTTGCCCTTGCGTTCCAGGTCACCGTGCGCAAGCCGCTGTCGTTGCCCGCCGAGTCCGTCAACGCCCCCGGGGCCGCGCCGCAGCGGGCCCCCAACGCATTGGGGCTGCCGCCAGACCTGGTGCCGCGCCCCCGCTCGCTGTCGCATGTCGTGTACTTCGTGCCGGACGCGGCAAAGGCCGAGGCGTTTTATGCCCGCCTGGGTTTTGTCTGCACAGACCGGTTCACGGGCGTCGGCCCCTTCCTGCGCCCTGCGGGCACGCAAGACCACCACACGCTGTTCATGATCCAGACGCCTCCGTTCATGAAGGGCTGCGAGCACTTCACCTTCCACATGGGCGGCCCCACCGAGTTGTTGCTGGCCGGCACACGCTTTGTGGAGAAGGGCTACCAGAGCTTCTGGGGCCCCGGGCGCCACCGGTTCGGAAGCAACTGGTTCTGGTACTTCAACTCGCCCCTGGGCTGCCATGTGGAATACGACGCCGACATGGACAAGCATGACGACACCTGGGCGCCGCGCGAGGTGCCGATGAGCGCCGATGCCTCGCAGCTGTTCCTGTTCCAGCACCGCGAGAAGTGGGCGCCTTCGGGCCCGCCGCCAGCGCAGGCGCACCATTGAGCCGGCACCATGAAGCTGTGCCACTGGAGCGACCTGCCCGACGGCGCATCGCGGGGCTTTGACCCCGCAGGCCACGGCCAGGACACGGTCATCGTCGTGCGGCGGGGGGCGTTTTTGCATGCCTATGCCAACGTCTGCCCCCACGATGGCGTCCCGATGGCATGGCGCAAGGACCGGTATCTGAACGCAGCCGGTGACCGCATCGTCTGCGCGGCCCATGGCGCACTGTTTGACATCGCCACCGGGGAGTGCACCTTGGGGCCGTGCCTGGGCGAAGCGCTCACCCCTGTACCCCTGGTCCTGCAAGCCAATGGCGACGTCCATCTGGCGAACCCAAAAAATGAATAAGGAGACAAACCCATGAGCCTTTCTTCCCAACGCATCCTGGTCATCGGCGGCGGCTTTTCCGGCATGGCTGCGGCCATTGAGCTGCGCAAGCAGGGCGCGCAGGTGGACGTGGTCGAGATCGACCCCGGCTGGCGCAGCTATGGCGCCGGCATCAGCCTGGGCGGCGCCACGTTGCGGGCGCTGCGGCGCCTGGGCGTTCTGGAGGCCTTTCTGGCCCAGGGCAACGCCTCGGACGGCGTCAACCTGCACCTGCCCCATGGCCCCCTGGTGGCCACGCTGCCCACGCCCCGCATCGCGGGGGACGACGTGCCGGGCGGCGGCGCCATCCTGCGCCCCGTACTGGCCCGCATCCTGGCCGAGGCCACCCGCGCGGCGGGTGCCAACGTGCGCCTGGGCTGCACCTTCTCTGCCATCGACCAAGAGGCCGATGGGGTGCAGGTGACCCTCACCGACGGCCAGCGTCAGCGCTATGACCTGGTGATCGGCGCGGACGGGCTGTACTCCAAGGTGCGCGACACCGTGTTTGAAAACGCCCCCCGGCCGCGCTACAGCGGCCAGGCGGTGTGGCGCGCCGTGCTGCCCCGGCCGCCAGAGATCGAGACGGCCACGATGTGGCTCGGTCCGAAGATCAAGCCCGGCGTGAACCCAGTCTCCAAGACCGAGATGTACCTCTTCGTCACCGAGCCGCGCCCCACCAACGACCATGTCGATCCGGCCACCTTTGTCGACACCTTGCGAGGTCTGCTCGATGGATTCACCGCGCCCGCGCTGCAGGCCATCCGCAGCCAGATCGGCCCAGACTCGCAGATCGTGTACCGGCCCCTGGAAGGCTTGCTCATGCCCCGCCCCTGGTCACGCGGCCGCGTGGTGCTGATTGGCGACACGGTGCACGCCACCACGCCCCACCTGGCATCGGGCGCCTGCATCGGCATCGAGGACGCGCTGGTGCTGGCCGACGAGCTGGCGCAGGCTGCGGGCAACGTGCCGGCCGCGTTGGCGGCCTTTGAAAGTCGCCGCTGGGAGCGCTGCCGCATGGTGGTGGAGAACTCGGCACGCCTGGGCGAAATCGAGATCGACGGCGGCGACAAGGACGAGCACTCGCGCATCATGCGGGAGTCCCTCATGGCGTTGGCCCAGCCCATCTGAAGCGAGGCCGCCATGATCACAACCAATTCGCTGCGGGGCCGCGTGGCCCTGATGGTGGGCCATTGCGCGGGCATGGTCGACCTGGTTGCGTTGCCGGTGTGGGTGGGCACGCTGATCTCGGTGTACCGCTTCGATCCGCAGCAGGCGGGCCTGCTGGCCACATTGTTTCTGGCCGGGGCGGTCGCGGCCAGCCTGGTGTTGGCGCCGTTCTTTCAGGTGCTGCGGGGGCGCACCGTGGCTGCATGGGGCTTTTCAGGCGCCGCCTTGGCGTTTGCGGTGGCATCCACCACGCACCAGTTCGCCTTGCTGGCCCTGTTGCACGGCGTTGCCGGGGTGGCAGCGGGTGCGGCCCTGAGCGTGACGCACGGCACCATCGCCCGCAGCCAGAACCCTCACCGCATGTTCGCGCTGGTGGGCATGGCGCTGGGGGTGTTTGCCATCGTGTTCCTCGGCGGCACGCCGGTGCTGGTGGCGCAGCAGGGCGGGCCGGTGCTGTTCCAGGTATTTGCCGGTGTCATGGCGGTGGGGGCTTTGGCGGCGGCAGTGGCGTTTCCCGTGCCTGACAGCGCGGGCGCGGAGCTCTCGCGGGCGCATGCAGCGCCGCTGCCCGCCGCCGTCTGGTGGGGCGTGGCGGGCATCGCGGCCCTCGGGCTGGTGCAATCCATGACCTTCAGCTTTCTGGAGCGCGTGGGCAGCGACCGGGGCTACGGGCTGCAGGCGGTTACGGGCGTGCTCATTGCCCTGGGGGTGGTCAATCTCTTCCCCGCAGCCCTGGCTGCGGTGCTGGAGCGGCGCTGGCAGGCCCGCAAAGTGCTGCTGGCGGGGCCTGCGCTGCAGGCCTTGCTGGTGGTGGTGATCATGAACTCGCCCGTGTTCGCGCCCTACGCCGCAGCCGCCGCCGTGTTTGCGGCCGTGATGATCTTCACGCACACCTTTGCCTTCGGCGTGCTGGCCCGCCTGGACCCCAGCGGCCGCGCGCTGGCCGCCACCCCGGCCATGCTGATGTTTGGCGCGGCCATTGGTCCCATCCTGGGTGGCACGCTGGTGAAGGCCTGGGGCTACGGCAGCCTGGGCGTGGCAGCCCTGGTGATCGACGGGCTGGCGATGTATGCGTTTGCACGCGTCCACCGCGCGCCCGGCAGGGCCGGGCCGTTGGCGGGCGTGGCCTGAACGGGTCTGGCCCCGCCTTTTTATCTGCCTTGCATTCTTCGGCGCGCCCTGCTGCGGCTGGGCGCCGAACCACCCCTTTATGCCTGTATGACCAAACCCCAACGCCGCTTTGTAGACCTGTCGATCTACCTGGAGAACGATGTGCTCTCCGACCCACCGCCGCTGGCGCCCAAGATCACCTACCAGAAGCACGCCGACACGCTGCCGGAGTTCATGGCCATGATCCCCGGCACCCGTGCCGAGGACTACCCCGACGGCGAAGCCGCCGCCGCCGAGTGGGTCACGCTGACCACGCACAACGGCACGCACCTGGACGCGCCCTGGCACTTTCACTCCACGCAGGATGCGAAGAACGGCGGCGCCCGTCCCTCCATCACCATTGACGAGGTGCCGCTGGACTGGTGCTTTCAGCCGGGCGTGAAGCTGGACTTTCGGCATTTCGCCGATGGCTACGTCGCCACCGCTGCCGACGTCGAGGCCGAACTGGCCCGCATCGGCCACACGCTGCAGCCGCTCGACATCGTGGTGGTCAACACCCGCGCAGGTTCGCGCTACGGGCACAAGGACTACCTGGGCGCAGGGTGCGGCATGGGCCACGAGGCCACCATGTACCTGCTGGAGCGCGGTGTGCGGCTGACCGGCACCGACGCCTGGAGCTGGGATGCACCGTTCTCGTACACCGCCCAGCGCGTGGCCGAAACGGGCAACAAGGCCCTGATCTGGGAGGGCCACAAGGCGGGCCGCGACATCGGCTACTGCCACCTGGAAAAGCTGCACAACCTGGAGGCGCTGCCGCCCACGGGTTTCACCATCAGCTGCTTTCCCCACAAGATCCGCGGCGCCTCGGCGGGCTGGACGCGGGCGGTCGCCATTTTTGAAGACTGAGGAGTTCGTTCATGGGTTTTTCATCCATCCACCGTGTGGTCACCGGCCACAACGCCCAAGGCCGGGCCGTGGTCACCAGCCAGGGGCCGTTGCCCACCGTGGTCGAGATCGCCGCCATCCCCGGTACGGTGTTCCACGAGGTCTGGAGCACCGCACAGTCGCCCGCTGTCGTGGACAACGGCCCGGACCCGACGCTTGGCCCGCTGGTGCTGCCGCCCCCGCAGGGGGGCACGCGCATTCGGTTCGTGGACATTCCGCCGGATACGCCCGAGTTCCTCGCACGGGGTGCGGAGCGCATGCACGACGCGTTCAGCCAGATCGGTGACGCTGCGGCCTCCACCGTAAAGGCCAACTCGCCGCACCCGCTCATGCACCGCACCGAATCGGTGGATTACGGCGTGGTGATCGAGGGCGAGCTGACGCTGGTGCTGGACGAGGGTGATGTGCAGCTGCGACCCGGCAGTGTGGTGGTGCAACGCGGTACCAACCACGCCTGGGCCAACCGCTCAGGCGCGCCGTGCCGCATGTTGTTTGTGCTGGTGGACGGGCGGTTCGATGCTGCCCTGCCTACCGCGGCTTCGACACAGCCTTGAATTTCTGAACGGACTCTCTGATGCGATTTGCGACCTTAAAGAATGAGAATGGCACGCTCGATGGGCGTCTGGTTCTCGTTGCGTCCGATGGCCAGCGTGCCGTCGATGCCGCCCCGATAGCCACCAGCTTGCTGGCAGCCTTGCAGAACTGGGAGGCTGCAGAGCCCGCCCTGCGCGAGCGCGCTGCAGCGCTGGAGGCAGGCACGGCAACCGGTATCTTCGCGTTCGACCCCGCGGCCTGCAGCGCCCCCCTGCCGCGCAGCCCGCAGTGGCTGGATGCCTCGGCGTTTCTCAATCATGGCTGCTTGATGGAGCGTGCTTTCAACACGCCCCCCATTCCGCATTTCGACACCATCCCGGTCATGTACCAGGGCGCCAGCGACGACTTTCTGGGCCCGCAGGACGACGTGCCCTTGCCCAGCGAGGCTGACGGCATCGACTTCGAGGGCGAGTTCGGCGTCGTCTGTGGCCCGGTGCCTATGGGCGTGACGCCGGAAGCAGCCTTGGCCAACGTGCGGCTGATCGTGCAGATCAACGACTGGAGCCTGCGCGCGCTCGGCCCGCATGAAATGAAGACGGGTTTTGGCTTTCTGCAGGCCAAGCCGTCCACCAGCTTTGCCCCGCTGGCCGTGACCCCCGATGAGCTGGGCGACGCCTGGCGGGACGGGCGGGTGCATCTGCGGCTGCATGTGGACTCCAACGGCCAGTGGTTTGGCCACCCCCATGGCGGCGAAATGAATTTCAGCTTTGGCCAGCTGATTGCCCACGCGGCCCGCACACGGCGGCTGACGGCAGGCACCATCATTGGTTCGGGCACCGTTTCCAACCAGGCGCGCGATGCAGGCTCCGCGTGCTTGGCCGAGCGGCGTGTCATCGAGATCCTGGACGAGGGCGCCGCCAAGACGCCCTTCATGCGCTACGGTGACACCGTGCGCATGCAGGCACGCTGGCACGATGGCCGTGAGGGGCCTTTTGGTGTGGTGCACCAGCGCGTGGTGGCTGCACGCATGGAGGCACGCTGATGCATGTGCTCGTCACCGGCGCTGGCGGGTTCATTGGTGCCGCCCTGGCCGAGCGGTTGCAGTCCGCCCCGCTCGCGCCCGGCGCGCCCTTGCGCCTGACGCTGGTGGACCGCGTCGGGCCCCGTGCAGCTTGCGCACCCGGCGTGCACTGGCATGTCGGTAGCTTTGCCGACCGCGCATTGTTCGAGGCCCTGGAAGACCATCCGCCCGACTGCATCTTCCACCTGGCCAGTGTCCCGGGATCCCTGGCCGAGCGTGAACCTGCGCTGGGCGTGCAGGCGAATCTGCTGGACACCGTGGCCTTGTGCGAAGGGCTTGCGCGCCCGGTGCGCGCGGGGCGGGCTCCCGTCCCCCGGCTGGTGTTTGCCAGCTCGGTGGCGGTGTATGGCACGCTGGGCACCCAGGCGGTCGATGAGGGCCAGTGGCCGCAGCCCGCACTCAGCTACGGGGTGCACAAGTGGATGGTGGAACTGCTGGTAGCGGACTACAGCCGGCGCGGCGACATCGATGGCTGCAGCCTGCGGCTGCCCGGCATCGTGGCGCGGCCGCCGGCAGAGACGGGCCACGGCTCCGCGTTCATGAGTCAGATCTTCCATGCGCTGCACGCGCGGCGGGCGTACACCTGCCCCGTGTCGGCGCAGGCCACGGCATGGTGGATGTCGCTGGAGTGCTGCCTGGACAACCTGGTGCATGCCGCACGCTTGCCCCCAGAGGGCATGTCGGCCGAACGGTGCTGGCAACCCCCGGTGCTGCGCGCGTCGGTGCAGGAGGTGGTGCAGGCCATTGCCCACGCGGTCGACGCCGATCCCGCCGAGTGGATCCGGTACGCGCCCGATACCTCCATCGAAACGCTGTTCGGCCGCCAGCCCGCCTTGCATACGCCGCGCGCGGAGGCTGCCGGCTTTCAGAGCGATGGCTCGCTGCAGTCCCTGGTCACCCGCGTGCTGGGTGGGCGGCAGGGCGACGGCAGTGCGAAGTAGGGAGCGACAAAAAAGAGCCCGCCACGGGACGCGCTGCGGGGCAGGCGCCGGACTGGTGGGCGGCGCCGTGCGCTGCAGCGCGCCCGTGACGCGCCGAGCACCTCGCCTTCAGCCGATGCTGGCACCGGCCGGTGGTGGGTTCAAGGCGTCTCTACCGCGAAGTCCAAGCCGGCATTGGCCTGCAGCCGCGCAATCAGCCGGTCGCCCATGGCGGGCGCCGTGGTCCAGATGCCGCCGGGGGTGTCCGTGGCTTCCAGCAGCAGGCACAGGGCGGCCTCGGTGATCATCTTGGAGGTGGAGCCATAGCCGGGGTCGCGGTCGCCCTTCACGCCCACGCGCAGCGTGTGGCCGTCGGCGTCCGTGCCCAGGAAGAGCACGTCGTAGAAGCCGGCCTCGCGCTCTTCGCGGGATGGGCCTTCGCCGGGCTTGGGGCCTTTGTCCGAGCCCAGGGACTTGTCGCCCGCCACGGCATTGGCCATGGCCTCGCCTTTTTCGCCCGTGCCGGTGATCAGCATCTCGTCGTACACGAAGTCCGCCCCGTAGGCGTGCTGCAGCAGGAAGTTGGAGCGGTGCACGTTGCGCGTGTTGATGGCGGCCATGACAAACGGGGCCACCCACACGCCTTCGCCCAGGGCTTCCTCCACCATGGGCTTGTTGCCTGACGGCTGGCGCGGCCCCTCGAAGCCTGGCGTGAGCGAGAACGGGTTCTTCAGCAGGTCCAGCACGCCGGGCTGGCTGGCGGCCGCGGCCATGGTGGCCTTCAGGCTCGCGGCCGTGCCGCCGGAGAAGGTGCCCTTCATCTTCCGCACCCGGCCGCGCACGCGCGGGGCGGGGTGGCCGAAGCGGTGGCGGAACTCCTTTTGCAGCAGGAACACGCCCAGGTCGAAGGGGATGGAGTCGAACCCGCACGAGAACACGATGCGCGCGCCGCTGGCCTTTGCCGCGGCTTCGTGCGCGTCGATCATCTGGCGCATCCAGGCGGGCTCGCCGCACAGGTCCACATAGTCCACACCGGCCTCGGCGCAGGCGGCCACCAGTTCGTTGCCGTAGAGCTGGTAGGGGCCCACGGTGGTCAGCACCAGGCGCGTGGCGTTCATCAACGCCTGCAGGCTGGCGGGGCTGCTGGTGTAGGTGACCACCAGCGGCGTGTCGGCCGGGGCGCCCAGCTCGTCGCGCACGGCGGCCAGCTTGTCGGCGTTGCGCCCGCCCATGGCCCAGCGCACGCCGCTGCCGGCGGGGTAGCGCTGCAGCAGGTATTCCACCACCAGCCGGCCGGTGAAGCCGGTGGCGCCGTGGACGACGAGGTCAAAGGGTTTGGAGGGGTTCATGGCGGCGGTCTCCGGGCAAAACATCAGGGGAAAAGCGTTGGATTGTGGAAGACAAGCGGGGGCCTGCGTGTCACCAAAGCGCAGCAGGCCCATGGCAGAAAAGTATCGCCAGGTGATACCAAGGAGCCAGGTGGCGGCCACTGGTGCTGCTGGAGGGCCTGCGGCGGCGGGGGAGCCGGCACCATGTGCTCCGTGTTCAACAACGGCCTCGCGGCCCCACTGGTATGTCCCACCCCGCTCCCTTCCTCGTGCAGCGTGACACCCGCGCCTGGCAATGGCAGGTCTGGATTTCGTTCGGCATGGCGGTGTTTCTGTGCGCCGTGGGCCTGGCCTGGCTGCCGGGGGCGCAGCTGGAGCAGGCGTTCATGGTGATGGGCTATGTGTTCTGCCTCTCGGCGGCCTTCGTGCTGGCCAAGTTCGTGCGCGACAGCGCCAGCGCGGCACGGCGCGGAGGCGGCGACACGCCCCTGTGGAAGCTGGTGGTGTGGGGCGGCTTTGCCGTGGCCATGGGCCTGACGGGCTGGGGCCTGCTGGGCATGGAGATCAACGTGACCTACAAGGCCTTCCTGGGCGTGTGCTGGCTGTACCTGATCACCACCGCGTTCACGCTGGCCAAGATGCTGCGCGACCGCCACGAGGCCGACCTGCTGGAAGCCCGTCTGCAAGGGCGGCGCGAAGCAGCGGTGAGTGCAGGCGCTACGTCTGGTAACAACGGCCTGTGAGATTCCGGCCGGCAGCTCCGCGCGATGGTGGATGCTCGCAGGTTGCCTGGAAAACAAGAACTGCGCCGTGCCACCGCGCCCGGCGCCCCAGAGGAGTGAACCATGAAGAATCTCGTAAAAATTCCCAAGATCCTGGGCCTGGCCCTGGCCGCCGGCCTGCTGTGCGCCGGGGCCGCCCTGCCCGCACGTGCGCAGAGCGAGGCCTCGGCCGCGGTGTCCATGCTGCCTGTGGCCTCGGTGGTGGGCGCGGCGTCGGCGGCGGGCGCTGCTGCGGGTGCCGTGGCGACCGTGCCGGTGGCGCTGTCGGTGGGCGGTGCGGCGCTGACGGTCAAGGCGGTCGAGGCCTCGGCCGTGGGCACGGTGTACCTGCTGGAGCGCGCGTCCGATGGCGCGCAGGCCAGCGTGGAGGTGGTCGGCCGCGGGGTGGGCGCTTCGGCCTACGCCGTGGGGACGGTCGTGACCTGCAGCGTGATCGGCACGGGCGTGGTGCTGTCCGTGGCGGGCGAGGCGATTGCCTTCATCCCCAACGCCATCGGCCGCGCGCTGCTGCACAACGAACGTCTGTAATGATGAAGTACATCCCTCTGAGCCGCTGCGCGGCTTTCCCCTTTTCTCCACGCGCTGCGCGCTGCGGCAAGGGCGACGATGCCCTCGCTGCGGGGCGGCCCTTGCTTGGTATCCCTCGCTGGGTTCGCGCCCCTTGGATGGGCTGCGGGCTTGCGGCGCTGGCGGTCGCCGCAGTGTTGGCACCGGCCCCCGCCCACGCGGGCCGATCGTGCGATGCGAAAAAGCCCACGCCCCAGGTCATCGAGCGCGGCATGGCGTTGGCCGCGCAGACCTCGGCGGCGCTGGATGCGGAGCACGCGAAATCGGGCGCGCAAGTGGTGGCGCTGGCCCGCGCGGGGCAGGACCTCTCCAAGTACGGCCTGCGCTACTCGCACTTCGGCTGGGCCTACAAGACGCCCGAGGGCCCGTGGCGTGTGGCGCACAAGCTCAACGAATGCGGCACCGCCGTGGGCTACCTGTACCGGCAGGGGTTGGGCGAGTTCTTCCTGGACGACCTGTGGCGCTACGAGGCCGTGTACGCCGTGCCCGCGCCCGAGGTGCAGCAGCGCCTGCTGGCCGTGTTGCAGGACAAGGACCGCACGCGGACGCTGCAGCACGCGCCGTACAGCATGGTCAGCTATGCCTGGGGAGGCAAGTACCAGCAGTCCAACCAGTGGGCGCTGGAAACCCTGGCCCTGGCCATGGAGCCCGCCACCGTGCGCACGCGCGAACGGGCCCAGGCGTGGCTGCAGTTCAAGGGGTACGAGCCGACCACGCTCAAGCTCGGGCCGCTCACGCGCATGGGCGGGCGGGTGAGCGCGGCCAACATCGCGTTCGACGACCATCCCAACGAGAAACGCTTTTCGGACCGCATCGAGACCGTGACCGTGGACTCCGTGCTGGCGTGGATGCAGCGCGTGCAGATGGCGGCGGCCCCCGTATTGGTGCCGAAAAATTGAGAAAAAATGGCCTCTGGCGCTTGATGGATAAGCGCTGGAAGCTATTAAATGTATAGCATTTTCCGAGAGGCGGCGCCATGAGCAAATCCCTGCGACTTTCCGAAAAATGGTTCCGCCGCGGCCTGTGGCTGGTGGCGGTGGTGTTCGCGAGTTTCCTGATCGGGCTCGGGGGCACCATCGTGGGCGACCTTCCCAAGGTGGAGACGCCGCTGCGCCTGGACGACTTCCTGGACGCGGCGGCGGCCACCCAACTGCGCGCCCAGGCCAAGGACTTGCGCCAGGCCGAGCAGGACGCGCAGACCGCGCTGGAGCAGGCCCAGCTGCAGCGCAGCAAGGCCCGCAGCGAGAGCCAGGCCGAGCGCGAAACCTTCAACAACTGGCTGGCCGCGCGCAGCGTGACGCAGCGCTCCGAGCACGACCCGGAAGTGCTGGCGCGCACCCAGGCGCTGGACCAGCTCAAGCTTGCCGAGCGCCGCGCCCAGCAAGCCGTGGAGGCCCAGCAGCAGGCCGCGCTGGACGCCCGCCAGGCGGCCGCGGCCACGCAGGCGCGCCTGAGCGAGATGGAGGCCCAGGGCTACGAAAAGATGGCGGCCGAGCGCCGCAAGGTCGAGCTGCGCGTGTTCCTGTACCGCCTGGCGCTCACCCTGCCGCTGCTGGTGGTGGCCGGCTGGCTGTTTGCCAGGAAGCGCAAGGGCACGTACTGGCCTTTCGTGTGGGGCTTCATCTTCTTCGCGCTGTTCGCGTTCTTCGTGGAGCTGGTGCCCTACCTGCCCAGCTACGGCGGCTATGTGCGCTACGTGGTGGGCATTGCCGTGACGGCGCTGGTGGGCCGCTACGCCATCCTGGCCCTCAACCGCTACCTCGAGCGCCAGAAGCAGGCCGAGGCGCTGCCCGACCAGGAGCGGCGCAAGGAACTGGGCTACGACGTGGCCCTGGGACGGCTCGCGAAGAACGTGTGCCCCGGCTGCGAGCGGCCGGTGGACCTGAAGAACGAATCCATCGACTTTTGCCCCCACTGCGGCATCGGCCTGTTCGACCACTGCGGCCAGTGCAACACCCGCAAGAGCGCCTTTGCCCGGTTCTGCCACGCCTGTGGCGCGAGCGCCGGGGTGAAGCTGGCGCGCGAATGAGCCGCCGCGCGGCCGGCCGCCGGGAACGCGGCTGTCAGCTGGCCACGCAGTTGCGCCCCTGGGCCTTGGCGCGGTACAGCGCCGCGTTGGCCGCCAGCAGCAGCACGTCCATGTCCACGTCGCCGCCGAGGGCCGAGCTGTGCACCATGCCGATGCTGACCGTGGTGCGCAGGTCCGGCGCGCCGTAGGGCGAGGCTGTGTACGCCTGCACGGCGCTGCGCAGCCGTTCGGCCAGGGCCTGTGCGTCGGCCGGCGACACGCCGGGCAGCACCACGGCGAACTTCACCGTGCCCATGCGGCCCAGCAGGTCCTGCGTGCGCAGCATCTGCCGCAGCGTGCGGACGATGCCCACCAGCAGGTCGCTGCTGGCGCCGTGCCCATGCTCGGCCTGCAGGTCCTGGAAGTGGTCCACATGCAGCACCAGCACTGCCAGCCCGGCGGACTCCCGCTCGTGCCGCGCCAGCAGCTGGCCGCCTTGCTCCAGCAGCGCCGTGCGCGACAGCACGCCCGGCAGCTCTGGCAGGCGGCCCGCTTCGCCCAGCCGCCGCAGGGCCTCGGCACGGGCGGCGCTGGCACAGGTCACGGCCAGCGGGCCCAGCGCGAGCAGCGTCACGCCCACGCGCAGCGAGAACACCTCGCTCGCGTGGGCGGGGGTGAAGTTGAGCACCCCCGTGGCCACGTCCGCCATGGTCCACAGGCACACCAGCAAGGTCAGCAGGCAGGCCGTGAACGGGCTGTAGCTCAGCGCGCACCACAGCAGCCCGGGCACGGCCAGGGCCAGCGCGCCGGGACCGCCGGCCACGGCGCGCACGCCCTCGGCCAGCAGCAGCGAGCTGACGGGCGCCGCGCGCCACAGCCGCGAAGCGCCAGGGGAGCCCTGGCTGCCTGGGGTGCCTTGGTTGCCAAGGAGGGCGCAGGCCGGCGGTGGATCGTCCGCGCGCGGGGCGGCCAGCACCACGGGCACGATCAGCACGCAGTTCATGAGCTCGGTGCTGAACCACAGCGCGAGCAAGTCGGTCCAGGGGGTGTCGAAGTACACGGGCGCGGCACCGCAGGCCGCCAGCGCACCGACGCCGCTGGCGGCGAGCGCGGCCAGCAGCACCTGCAGGGCCGACGCGGTGCTTTGCAGGCGCAGCACCGGTGCGTCCAACGGGCGCAGCACCAGCCAGCCGGCCGTCACGCCCAGCAGGTTGGCGGCATTGAGCCACAAGGCCTGGCCCCAGGGGCTGCCTGTGACGACATCCGCCGCCACATATCCCACGGCGGCTGCCGCCCAGGCCGGCGGGCGGGCCAGCGCCGGATAGCGCGCCAGCAACCCCAGCAGCAGCGCATTGGCCGGCCAGAAGGCCGACAGAAAGCCGATGGGCCGCGCAAAGATGCCCACAAGGCACGCGGCAAAGACCACAAGCCCCAGGCCGAGCCAGGCGGACACCGGCGGCAGCCGGTGAAGTGCAGGAAGGCGGGGCATGGGGTGGGGGCGGCGGGTGGGGCGGGCTGTGCGGCTCCCGATTGTCCTCTGCAGTCGCTTCAAATGCCGCAGTGCGAGAAACTTTTGTTGACATCTTCCAACAATAAGTAACTGTCCGCGTCGCCCCGCGCGCACCCCGAGCATCCCCCCCGCATGGGCAGGCTGCGCCGTGAGCCCGCTGGGATCTTGAACGCGTTCTTCTAAGGCCGGTACACGGCCACGCGGTCGCGGCCGGCGCGCTTGGCCTCGTAGAGCGCCTGGTCGGCGCGGGCCATCCACGTGGACCAGGCCGTGCCCGGCGACGTGACGCAGGCGAGACCGATGCTGACGGTCACCGGCACGTCCTGCCCGTCGGCTTGCAGCCGCAGCGCGGCGGCTGCCTGGCACAGGCGCTGCGCGATGGACTCGGCCCCCGCGGGGTCCACGCCGGGCAGGTAGACGGCAAACTCCTCGCCGCCCATGCGGGCCAGCAGGTCGGTGCCGCGCAGCTGGCGGCGCGCGCATTCGGCGAACGCCTCGAGCGCGCGGTCGCCGGCCGCGTGGCCGAAGCGGTCGTTGATCTGCTTGAAGCGGTCCAGGTCCATCTGCAGCACGGCGCTGCCCGCCGGCAACTGTGCCGGCAGCTTGGCCAGGAGCCAGCGCCGGTTGCCCACGCCGGTCAGCGGGTCGGTCTGCGCCATGCGCTCCAGCCGGGCCTCTGCGCGTTCGCTGGACAGCTCCGACACCATGAGGGCGATGCCGAAGTGGCAGAACATCTGCACGTAGAAGGCCCCCGCGAAACCGGTGGAACTCACGGTCTCGGTGGCGATGTAGACCAGCCGCACCGCGAACAGGCTGGCGCTGGTGAGCATCAGCGCGGCCAGCAGGGGGCGCGACGGCAGGGGCTCGACGTGGCGGTCCCTCCACACCTCCCAGGCCGACGCGGCCACGGCCACCGTGGCGGTGATGTGAAAGGCGCCGGCGCGCAGCAGGTTGTTCAGCGGGAACTGCGTGGCCAGCCCCAGCGCCAGCCAGCCCAGGGGCACCAGGAGCAGCCAGCCCCAGGCCACCCTGCGGCGGCTGCTCAGCCCCCGCGTGCCCGCCCAGAAAAGCGGGTAGCCCACGGTGCCCAGCAGCAGGCTTGCATGGGTCCAGAACCATGCCGGTAGTGCGGAATGCTCACCCTGGCCGGCCAGCTCGGCCCCGGCCGCCAGTAGCACGTAGGCCGCCGCCATGGCGCGCATGCCCCGCGGCTGGCAAGCGTGCCGGCTGATGTGAAAGATGCTCAGCGCCCCCGCGATCAGGGCCGTCTTGTAGAGAACGAGAACCGTGGGCAGGTCCAGCTGAAGGTCCATGGTGCCGGAGAGGGGGCGGTGGGGATGGTGGCAAGGCGGGGCGCAGGCGTGCTCACCGCCGCCGCCAGCGCTGCACCCAGTGGCGGCGCAGCACGCGCGCCATGCGCCAGGCCCAGGTGGCGTGGGCGCGCTCCAGCACGGCATTCTTGAAGCGCATCCAGTGCGCCATGGTCCAGGCAAACCAGCGCAGCTGCATCAGCGCCGGTTGCGTGAGGGTGAACAGCCGGGCCACCACGGCCGTGCCGCCCACCTTGGCCAGGGCGATCACCGCCAGGCCCAGCACCACGTGCCCGTGGCCCATGGCCCACAGGGCCAGCAGCTTCACGGGCAGCAGCAGCGCGGTGGGCAGGGCGAAAAGGCCCACCGCCCCCCAGGGGGGCAGCGAGCGCACCCAGCCTTCGATCCACCGCAGGCCGGGCCAGCGGCCGATGCGCGCCAGCAGCTGCTGCAGCGGCACCCAGCCCCATTCCTCGAACAGGATGAGCAGGGCCAGCACGCCGCTCGCCAGGCCCGACAGGGCGCGGGCGGGCCAGCGCAGCAGTTGGTGCAATAGGTTTTGAATGATTTTTGCCTCTAGCGCCCGTCCAGCAATCACAGACAGCTATCAAAATAATAGCCGTCGGATCGCTTGTGCAAGGTCGTCACACGCCGCGCGCCCGTTCCGTGCGGAAGCGCGCCCGGAACTGCGCGAAGCTGCCGGCGTCCAGCGCCTCGCGCACTTCGCGCATCAGGTTCAGGTAGTAGTGCAGGTTGTGCACGGTGGTCAGCATGGGGCCCAGCATCTCGCCGCAGCGGTCCAGGTGGTGCAGGTAGGCGCGGCTGAAGCCGCCGCGCCCGCCCTCGTCCCACGGCACGCCGGTGCTGCCCGCGCAGGCGGTGCAGGTGCAGGTGGTGTCCAGCGGCTGGTGGTCGGCCTTGTGGCGCGCGTTGCGGATCTTCAGGTCGCCAAAGCGGGTGAAGATCGTGCCGTTGCGGGCATTGCGCGTGGGCATCACGCAGTCGAACATGTCCACGCCCTGGGCCACGCCTTCCACCAGGTCCTCGGGCGTGCCCACGCCCATCAGGTAGCGCGGCTTGTGGGCGGGCAGGCGGTGGGGCGTGTGGGCCATGATGTCCAGCATCTCGTCCTTGGGCTCGCCCACGCTCACGCCGCCGATGGCGTAGCCGGGGAAGTCCATCTCCACCAGCGCTTCCAGCGATTCCTGCCGCAGGTTCTTGTACATGCCCCCCTGCACGATGCCGAAGAGCGCGTTGGGGTTCTCCAGGCGCTCGAACTCGGCCTTGGAACGCAGGGCCCAGCGGCGGCTCATCTCCATGGACTTGCGCGCCTCGGCCTCGGTGGTGAGGTGGCCCTTGGTCTCGTAGGGCGTGCATTCGTCCAGCTGCATGACGATGTCGGAGTTCAGGATCGTCTGGATCTGCATGCTGACCTCGGGCGACATGAACAGCTTGTCGCCGTTCACGGGGCTGGCAAAGTGCACGCCTTCCTCGGTGATCTTGCGCATGGCGCCCAGGCTCCACACCTGGAAGCCCCCCGAGTCGGTGAGGATGGGCTTGTTCCACTGCTCGAAGCCGTGCAGCCCGCCAAAGCTCTGCATCACATCGAGGCCCGGTCGCATCCACAGGTGGAAGGTGTTGCCCAGGATGATCTGCGCGCCCATGTCGTGCAGGCTTTGCGGCATCACGCCCTTGACGGTGCCGTAGGTGCCCACGGGCATGAAGATGGGGGTCTGCACCACGCCGTGGTTGAGCGTGAGCGTGCCACGGCGGGCGTGGCTGGTGGGGTCGGTTTTCAGGAGGTCGAACTGCAGCATGGGCGGCATTGTCCCAGACGCACTACCCTGACCTGGCTCAAGGGCATCGCGTGGCAGCGGCCCTGGCCGTGGCTAAACTGGCCTGAACAACCCTACAAGGAGGCCCCCATGCTCAAGATCCTGATCGCAGTCGATGGCTCGGAACTCTCGCTCGATGGCGTGCACCATGTGCTGGCCCTGGTACGCCAGGGGCTTCAGGCCACGGTGGTGCTGGGCCATGTGCAGGAGCCTGCCACGCTGTACGAAATGGTCACCGTGCGCGACCCTGCGCTGATCGCCGCCGCCAGCCTGGAGGCCGGCCAGCACCTCATGGCGTCGGCCTGCGCGCTGCTGGACGCCGCGGGCGTGCCCTACGAGACCGACGTGGGCGTGGGTGACCCGGCCCACACGCTGCTGGAGATGATCGAGCGCTCGGGCTGCGACCTGGCCGTGCTGGGCGCGCAGGGGCACGGCGCGCTCTCCAGCGTGCTCCTGGGCTCGGTATCGCAAGAGGTGGTGCGCGCCAGCCGCGTGCCGGTCACGGTGGTCAAGCATGCCGACCCCGTGGAGGAGGAGGCCGACGATCTGGCGGGCGACGAGCCCGGCGGCGCCTGACGGCTACCGCGCCACCAAAAAAAGCCGCCCCGGCGAGGGGCGGCAGTACAGGGTGGGGAGCGGCCTGCGATCAGTCCAGCGAGATCTTCTGCTCGCGGATCAGCTTGTGCCAGCGCTGCACTTCGCTGCGGATCAGGTCGCCGTACTGCTGGGGTGTGTTGCCCACGGGCTCAATGCCAAAGTCCACCAGCTTCTGCCGGATGGCGGGCTGGTTGATGGCGGCAGCCACCTGCTTTTGCAGCGTGGCCACCACCTCGGGCGGCGTGCCGGCCGGGGCCACCACGCCCACCTGGGCCGAGGCTTCCACGCCCTTGAAGCCCAGTTCCGCAAACGTGGGCACGTCGGGCAACTGGGGCAGGCGCGCGGGGTGGGCCACCGCCAGCGGGCGCACCTTGCCGCCCTTGATGAAGCCGGCGCCTGCGGCCAGGTCCACCATCATCGCGTTCAGCTGGCCGCCGGCCAGGTCGGTCAGCGCCGGGGCGGCGCCGCGGTAGGGGATGTGCACCATGTGCGCGCCCGTGTTGACCTTGAGCAGCTCCATGGCCAGGTGGTGCGGGCTGCCCGCGCCGGCCGAGCCGTAGCTGAGCTTGCCAGGCGCGGCCTTGGCCTTGGCCACGAAATCCTTGGCGTCGCGGATGTCCGAATTGGGGCCGACCACCAGGATCATGGGGAAGCGCCCCATGAGCGTGACGGGCACCAGGTCCTTGTCCGGGTTGTAGGAGAGCTTGCTGTAGAGCGCCGAGTTGAACACCATGGTGCCGTTGTCGGCCGACAGGATGGTGTAGCCGTCGGGCGCGGAGCGGGCCACATCCACCGCCGCGATGGCCGTGTTGGCGCCGGGCTTGTTGTCTACCGTCACCGTCTGGCTGGTTTGCGTGGCAAGCTGCTGGCCGATGGTGCGCGCCAGAAAGTCCGAGCCGCCGCCGGCCGGGTAGGGCACCACCCAGCGGATGGGCTTGGCCGGATAGCCCTGGGCGAACGCCACCGGGGCGGCCAGCACCGCAAGGGCGGCCAGCAGGCCGGTGGCAGAGCGTCGATTCAACATGGTGTCTCCTGAGAAATAGATCAAACGTTTTATATTTTGCAATGATATTACGCAATGCGTAATCAGTTCACCGCAATTACCCTGCCTTTTGTTCGACACTGCCGCCATGCCTGCTTCCGAATCCTCCCCTGACCTTTCCTCCAAGCGGCGCCAGCGCGTGCAGTCGGCCGAAACCGGCATGACCATCCTCAAGGCCCTGGCGCGCCTGGGCGGCGCGGCCAGCCTCACGGCCATTGCCGCCGAGTCGGCCGAGAGCGCCGCCAAGGTCCACCGCTATCTGTCCAGCTTGGCCAGCGAGGGCCTGGTGGCGCAGCACCCCGCCACCCAGCACTACCACCTGGGGCCCGAGGCCGTGCGCATCGGCCTGGCGGCCCTGCGCCAGTGCGACCCGGTGCGCCTGGGCGAGGCGGCGCTGCTGCGCCTGCGCGAATCGCTGCAGGTCACCTGCTTCATTGCCGTGATGGGCAACATGGGCCCTACGGTGATGCGCATGGAAGAGCCTTCGCTGCCCGTCACGGTCAACATCCGCCCCGGCTCGGTGCTGCCGGTGGTCTGGTCGGCCAGCGGGCAGGCGTTCCTGGCGTTTTCCGACGATGCGCCGCTGCACGCCCAGGCCGAGGCCGAGTTGGCGGCGGCCAGCGCCGAGCAGCGCTCGCTGATGGCCGGGCCGGACCCCGTGGCCATGCTGCGCCAGCAGGTGCGCGCGCAGGGCTGCGCCATCGTGCGCGACACGCTGCTGGCCGGCATCAGCGCCATTGCGGCGCCCATCCATGACGCGCGGGGCCACGTGGTGGCGGTGCTCACGGCGCTGGGGGCCAGCAACGGGTTCGACACGCGGCCGGGCGGCAAGGTCTGCCCCAGCGTCGTGCAGGAAGCGCGGGGGATCAGCGCCGCGATGGGGTTTGCGCCGGCTTCGGATTGATCCCCCTCAAGCCGCGCAGGCTTAGTCGGGTGTTTGTGAATTTACGCATTGCGTAATAGCATTGCGCAAAATTCACGACCCCGCCATGACCATCTCCACTGCCACCCCTACCGGGCGCTGCCCGATTGACCATGCCGCCGTGGCCGCAGCGGGCCAGGCGCCCTCAGGCTGCCCGGTCAGCGCCCGCGCCGCCGCGTTCAACCCCTTCGAGCCCGCCTACATGCAGGCCCCAGGCGACTACCTGCGCTGGGCGCGCGAGGAGGAACCCGTGTTTTTCAGCCCGCAGCTCGGTTACTGGGTGGTCACGCGCTACGACGACGTGAAGGCCGTGTTCCGCGACAACCTGCTGTTTTCGCCCGCGGTGGCGCTGGAGAAGATCACCCCTGCCTCGCCCGAGGTGCTGCAGGTGCTGCAGGGCTACGGCTTTGCCATGAACCGCACCATGGTCAACGAGGACGAGCCCGACCACATGGCGCGCCGCCGCCTGCTGATGGACGCCTTTTTGCCCGAGCGCCTCATCACGCTGGAGCCCATGGTGCGGCAGCTGGCGCGCCAGACCATGGACCGCTTCATCGACCAGGGCCGCGCCGATCTGGTGGCGGAGATGTTCTACGAGATCCCGCTGACCATCGCGCTCAAGTTCCTGGGCGTGCCCGACGACGGGGCCGAGCAGCTGCGGCAGTTTGCGGTGGCCCACACGCTCAACACCTGGGGCCGGCCCACGCCCGAGGAGCAGGTGGAGATCGCGCACAACGTGGGCCGCTTCTGGCAGACCGCGCAGCGCATCCTGGACGCCATGCGCGCCCAGCCCGACGGCGAAGGCTGGATGTACGAGACCATCCGCCAGCACCTGGCCCACCCCGACGTGGTGCCCGAGTCGTACCTGCGCTCGATGATGATGGCCATCCTGGCCGCCGCGCACGAGACCACGTCCAACGCCACGGCCAACGCCTTCCTCACGCTGCTGTCGCACCGCAAGGCCTGGGACGACCTGTGCGCCAACCCGGCGCTCATCCCCAACGCGGTGGAAGAGTGCCTGCGCGTGGCCGGCTCCATCATCGCGTGGCGCCGCGTGGCCACGGCCGATGCGGTGGTGGGGGGCGTGCCCATTCCCAGAGGCGGCAAGCTCCTGCTGGTGCAGGCCTCGGCCAATTTCGACCCGCGCCATTTCGAGAACCCCGACGAGGTGGACGTGTACCGCGAAAGCGCGGTCGAGCACCTGACCTTCGGCTACGGCGCGCACCAGTGCATGGGCAAGAACATCGGCCGCCTGCAGATGCGCGTGTTCATCGAAGAGTTCGTGCGCCGCCTGCCGCACATGCGGCTGGTGCAAGGCCAGCAGATCGACTACCTCTCCAACACCTCGTTCCGCGGCCCGTCCACGCTGTGGGTGGAATGGGACCCGGCGTGCAACCCCGAGCGCCTGGCCGCGAACGCCGCAGCGGCGGCCGCACCCGCACCCGCACCGGCCGCCTTCACCATCGGCCCCCCGCCCAAGGAAAGCATCACCCGCACCGTGGTGCTGCACGCCAAGGAGCCTGAAGGCGACGGCCTGTGGCGCCTGGTGTTTGCCTCCCCGGACGGCAGCGCGCTGCCGGCGTGGTCGGCCGGCGCGCACGTGGACCTGGTGGCCGGCGGGTTCCGCCGCAAGTACTCGCTGTGCGGCGACCCGGACCACCGCCAGCACCTGCAGGTGGTGGTGCAGCGCGAGGCCGCGGGCCGCGGCGGCTCGCGCCACTTCTGCGATGCGCTGCGGGTGGGCGAACCCCTGCAGCTGGCCGGCCCCAAGAACCTCTTCCGCCTCCAGGAGGATGCCGCGCGCTACGTGCTGATCGCGGCCGGCATCGGCATCACGCCCATGCTGGCCATGGCGGACCGTCTGAAGCGCCTGGGCAAGCCCTACACGCTGCACTACGCGGGCCGCTCGCGCGCCCAGATGGCGCTGCTGGCGCGCGCCGAGCGCGACCATGCCGCCAACGTGCAGCTCTACGTCAAGGCAGAAGGCCGGCGCATGGATTTGCCCGCGCTGCTGGCCGGTATCGGCGCGCAAGACCGGGTCTACGCCTGCGGGCCGGACCGGCTGATCGACGAACTCGAAACCCTGGGTGCCGGCTGGCCTGAGGGCGTGCTGCACTTCGAGCACTTCAGTGGCGAAGGCGCGGCGCTGGACCCGGCCAAGGAGCACGCCTTCGTGGCCGAGCTGCGCGACTCGCAACTGCAGGTGCAGGTGCCGCCCGACCGCACCCTGCTGCAGGCCCTGCAGGCCGCCGGCGTGGACGTGCCCTGCGATTGCAACGAAGGCCTGTGCGGCACCTGCGAGGTGGCCGTGCTGGACGGCGACATTGACCACCGCGACAAGGTGCTGACGCACAGCGAGCGCGCGACGGGCAAGCGCATGCTGGCCTGCTGCTCGCGGGCTGCGGGGCAGCGCATCGTGCTGGCGCTGTAGGGCGGTGTATAACCCTACCGGGAGTGAGGTTGCGGCACCGGCCGCGCCGCGCTTCCGGACATGGGCTTTTTCACCGAGGTTCTCAGAACCTGTTCAAGGTCCTTTCGGGGATCGCATTGGAGCGCCATCGTGATGAGGTGGATGCTCCGGATGCGCCGCATGGGCTTATGCCCATGCAAGCAACCGGGGCGTGCAACCGCCCGATTTCACTCCAACCCTTCGGCAAGCGCCTTGCCGGGCGGTCTGCGGCGTTGCGGCGCTTGTGGATAGCCGGACTATCCACGGCGCACCGCGCCTTGCATCCCATCCCGGCAAGGTGCTTGTGCGACCCCGAAAAAATCTTGAATAGGTTCTTATGCGCGCATTGCTGCTACCCCTGCATCTCACCTTTGTCGGCCTGTGGCTGGGCTGTGTGGTCACGGAGGCGCTGTTTGAGCGGGCCTTGCTGGGCCAGGGGCGCGACAAGGAGCTGATCCTGGCGGCGCTGCACAAGCGCGTGGACGTTTTCATCGAGATCCCCGCCTTTGCCCTGGTGCTGGCCACCGGGGCGCTGCTGCTGGCCATCGCGGCCAATATCTACTGTGTCTCTCTGGTGTTCCATCGCCACCGCCATGCGCTGCGGGGCGACTGGCCGGCGTTTGAACGGGCCGACCACCTGCAGCACAAGATCGGGGCGGTGGTGCTGCTGGGAATCCTGGGAGCTTTGGGGCTGGGGCTCGCGCTGTTCGCGGGCGCGGCCGGCGGGTAGGCGGCCGCTGCGGGGGGCAGGGCGGTCAGGCGGCCTTGCGGAAGGGCTCGCCGGCCGCGCGCTGCAGCTTGCCATGCGGCAGCGTGGCCAGGCGCGAGAACATGCGCCGCACGTAGCCGTGCACCCAGAGGCACTTGTTGAGTTCGTCCACGGGCAGGGGGCCGGACACCACCACGATGTCGTTGGCCACGTCCTGCGCACCGGCCGCGCGCAGGCGCCGGCGGGTGTTGTTGGCCCAGGACTGGATGCGCGTGGGGCTGCCGTGCTGGTGCACCTCGCCGGTGTGCCGGTCGAACGCAATGGCCACCGTGTCGGTCTTCAGCTTGAACCTCCGCTCGCCTGTGACGGCGCTGGGCGCCTCCCGCATGTCATACAGGTAATAGCTGCCCGCCTTGAGCTGGTATTGCATGTCCATGGTGTTCCTCTCTGTCGGGATTTTCGAGGGCGCACGCAGCGGCGATGGCAGGGAAAACGGCCAAAAAGCCGCGCTTATCGGGGGGTGGCGGCCGCGCCATGCGGGTGTGCCGGTGCGCGTGCCATTGTGGCGGCGCGTCGGCACAATGGCGCAAAACTTGAGGGCGATGTCGTTACGAGTTGTTCGCCGTTTGCGCTGCGTCAACGGCGAAGGCAAGCCTCGGGCCGCTGCGCACGCGGACCGCGCGATTCGCGCACAGGATTCCTAGAAATCCACCAGGCTCAGCCCGAGGCTGAACACGGTGCGCTTGCGGTTGTAGTCGATCATGCTGTCGCCGTAGCCGCTGAACAGGGCCGTGTGCAGGCGCAGGTTGCTCTTGCCGCCCCACAGGCCGCTGCCCAGGGTCTGCATCCATTCGAGCCGCACGGAGCCGCGGTCGCTGCTGGACAGCGAGTGGCGCAGGGTGGCGCCCAGGGTGTTGTCCTTGTTCATGTTCCAGAACACCGACAGTTCGCCGCGGCCGACGTAGTCGCTGATGCCGGGGTTGTCGTCGCTGCCAGCGCTCTCCGACAGGCGCTTCCATATCTTGGCGTTGACGGTCCAGCGGTTGTCCAGCTCCATCCCGGTCATCAGGTACACGCGGTTCCAGCTGCGCGAGAGAGGCTCGCTCTGGCCGTTGGACTGGTGCACCAGCCCCACGCCGCTGTAGCGCCACTTCCAGCCGAAAGGCAGCTGGGCGGTGGTGGGGTAGACGTACATCACCTCGGGCTCGTGGTCGGTGGCGCGGAAGGGGCGCGAGATGGCGGGCGAGAACAGCTGCCAGTACGACTGCTGCGTGTAGCCGAACCACACCGAGTCCTTGAGCGTGGGGTGCCCCTGGGTCAGCAGGCCCTGGGCCAGCTTGGTGCGCACCGACAGCTGGATGCGGTTTTCCGTGGTGCGGTAGGGCGTGCTTTCCGTGGCGGAGTGGTTGGGCGAGGGCGACGTGGGCTGGCGGTTGACGGAGTCGGAGGCCACCACCGAAACCGTGATGGGGCGGTACCCTCGGAAGCTGAATGTGCCGCAGTCGCTGCCCGCCTCCAGCTCCCAGAAGCGCGAGAGGTCGCTGTACTGCGCGTCGCGGCATCCCTCCACGCGGGCCACGTCGATGATGCGGGTGGCCGGTAGCGTGGCGTCCACGGGCGGCGGCACCTCGGAAGACGCGGCGGCGGCCTCTGCAGGCGCCCCGGCCGTGCCTGCGGCGCCGGACGCCGCGGCTGACGCCGCGGGCGCCACCCACTTCTGGGCGGCCGCCCACTGGTCAAAGCAGGCCAGCCGGGCCTGCGGGTCGCTGGAAAGCTGGGTGCAGCGGCGCCACGCGTCTCCGGCGTCGGCCCGGGGCGGGATGGCCGGTGCCGCCGCAGAGGCCTGGGCCAGCGCCGCGCCCCCCGGTGCCAGGACGGCCAGGGCGGCCAGCGCCACGACGGCCAGCCGGTGCGGGCCGTGGGTCACTGCCAAGCTGGCTGCTTGCGCAGCACGAAGTCCGCTGACGGGGCGGAGGGGGTGGGGTGGGCGTTGTTCCATGTTCCGCGTATTTCCTTGCCGCAACTGCCATCCACCACCCGGCCGATCCAGGTGGCGCTGATGTTGGTGCCGTTGGTTGATTCTTCCAGGGTGAGCTCGCCGGCGTCCACATCGCCGCTGACCAGCGCCTCGGCACCCTCGCGCTGCACGGTGCCCCGCACGCTCTCGGCCAGCTCCGGGTGGGGGCCCAGCTGCAGCGTGGCGGCAACGGGGCTGTCCTCCCCCGGCGCCAGCAGCTCGGCCTGCCAGCGGCCTTGCAGGTGCTGGTGGTCCATCGCCTCGGCGGCCGGGCACGCCGCCGTGGATTGTGGATGGTTCTGGGCTCTGGCGCTTGTAGGACAAGCGCTGGCCGCTATGAAAATAAAAGCGCACAAGATCGGCAGCGCATGCTTGCTGCGCTCCGCTGGCGCCGGGCAAACCCAGGAAGAGAACATCAAGGAGGACGGCACGGGTTTCACAAGCTGGGTTGGGGCGCGCCCGCCTGGGCCTTGCGGGCGGCAAATTCGGCGCGCAGGGCCTTGAGCTTCTCGCGCGGGTCTTCGCGGGCGGTGGTCTTGTCCAGGCCCATCTCGGCGATGAAGCGGCTGGGCTGGGCCGCCACCATTTCGCGGCCCTTCTTGCGCTTCTTGGTCCAGCTCACGGCCAGGGTGCGCTGGGCGCGAGTGATGCCCACGTACATCAGACGGCGCTCTTCCTGCAGGCGCTGCAGCACGTCGTCGGTCACCTTCTGCTGGCGGCCTTCGTCGTCGTCCAGCTTGAAGGGCAGCATGCCCTCGGTCACGCCCACCAGCACCACGTGCGGCCACTCCAGCCCCTTGCTGGCGTGCAGGGTGGAGAGCGTGACCATGTCCTGCTCCTGCTCGCGTTCGCTGATGGTGGAGAGCAGGGCGATGGTCTGCGAGACCTCCAGCAGGCTCTTGGTCTCCTTGGCCACCACGGCACCGGCGGTGTCGTCGATCTGCCCGCCTGCGCGCTGGGCCATCCAGTCGCAGAACTCCATCACGTTGCTCCAGCGGGCGGCGGCCACCTTCTCGCTGTCCTCGTTGTCGTAGAGGTGCTGCTCGTAGCCGATTTCCTTGAGCCATTCGTTCAGAAAGGCGCGGGCGTCTTCGGCGCCGACCGTGCGGCGGGCGCTGTACTCCAGGTAGTTGATGTAGCGGCCGAACTCGTGCAGGCCGTCCATCGCCCGCTTGGGGATGGCGGCTGGCAGCATGCCGTTGAACAGCGCACCGAACATGCTCTGCTTGTGCTGCGTGGCAAACGCGCCCAGCGCCGCCAGCGTGGTGTGGCCGATGCCGCGCTTGGGGCTGGTGATGCAGCGCAGGAACGCGGGGTCGTCGTCGTTGTTGATCCACAGGCGGAACCAGGCGCACAGGTCCTTGATTTCCGCGCGGTCGAAGAAGCTGGTGCCGCCCGAGACCTTGTACGGGATGTTGGCCTTGCGCAGCGCCTTTTCAAACGGCTTGGCCTGGTGGTTGGCGCGGTACAGGATGGCAAAGCTCTTCCAGTCCGGCGGCGGGTTGCTGGCCGCGCGCAGGCTCTGGATGCGGGCCACGGCGCGCTCGGCCTCGTGCTCCTCGTTGTCGGCATCCACCACGCGCACGGGCTCGCCCTCGCCCAGTTCGCTGAACAGCGTCTTGGGGAACAGCTTGGGGTTGGGGCCGATCACGTTGTTGGCCGCGCGCAGGATGGCGCTGGTGGAGCGGTAGTTCTGCTCCAGCTTGATGACCTTGAGGTGGGGAAAGTCCACCGGCAGCTTCTTCAGGTTGTCCAGCGTCGCGCCGCGCCAGCCGTAGATGCTCTGGTCGTCGTCGCCCACGGCGGTGAAGTGGCCGTTTTCGCCCACGAGCAGCTTGAGCAGCTCGTACTGCGTGGCGTTGGTGTCCTGGTACTCGTCCACCAGCACATGGCCCAGCGAGGCCTGCCACTTGGCGCGCACCTCGGGGAAGTCGCGCAGCAGGCGCAGGGGCATGCCGATCAGGTCGTCGAAGTCCACGCTCTGGTAGGCCGTCAGCCGCTCCTCGTAGCGCGCCATCAGCACGGCGATGCTGCGCTCGTTGTCGTCCGCCGCCTGGGCCAGGGCCTGCTCGGAGGTCAGGCCCATGTTCTTCCACTTGCTGATCACCCACTGCCACTGGCGGGCGGTGGCCATGTCCACGGTGCCGCCGGCGGCGTCCTTCAGGATGCCGGTCACGTCGTCGGCGTCCAGGATGCTGAACTGCGGCTTGAGGCCCAGCACTTGGCCGTCCTCGCGCACCATGCGTACGCCCAGGGCGTGGAAGGTGCACACCAGCACGTCCTTGGCCCGCTTGCCGATGAGGCCCTGGGCCCGCTCGCGCATTTCCGCCGCCGCCTTGTTGGTGAAGGTGATGGCCGCGATGCGCTTGGGCGCCAGGCCCTTTTCGATCATGTGGGCGATCTTCATGGTGATCACCCGCGTCTTGCCCGAGCCCGCGCCGGCCAGCACCAGGCAGGCACCGTCGGTGTAGTGGACAGCCTGGAGCTGAGCGAGATTGAGGCCGGCGGACATGGGAAAGCGGTGGGAGCGGAAAGGAACTGCGGGACAGGGCCGTGGGGCCGACGCGCCGGCCGAAGGCGGCAGGGCGGAGAGCGCGCAATGATACCGGGGTGGTGGCGCCTCCCCACGCCCGCGGCGGCCGGTTGCGCTGCGGGAAACCCCGCTGGCGGTCCTGATTGTCACAATCTGATACTTCCGGCGTGGGGGACCCGTCCCGGGCCCCGTTGTCCCGACGATCACACCATGCCCGCTGCCGCCTCTTCCCGCCCCCGCCCCCACCCCCGTTCCTGGTCCCGCCATGTGGCGGGCTCCGTCCTGCTGGCCGCTTTTTTCGTGCTGCAGGCGCCTGCCCAGGCGCAGAGCAGCAGTGCCGGGCCGGTGCGCATCGGCGTGGTGGGGCCGTTCACCGGCGCCTCGGCGGACTTCGGCGTGCCCATGCTCAATGGCATCAAGCTGGCGGTGGACGAGATCAATGCCGTGGGCGGCTACCTGGGCCGGCCCCTGGAGCTGGTGGTGAAGGACGACGGCGCCAGCCCGGACCAGGGCCGCAAGGCCTCGCGGGAACTGCTGGCCGAGAAGGTGGTCGCCACCATCGGCTTTTGCAACACCGGGGTGGCGCTCAAAGCCGTCGACCTGTTCCAGGGCAGCAGCAGCCCGCTGCTCATCCCCTGCGCCACCGGCACGGCCCTCACCAGCACCTACCCCGCGCCCGAGAGCTACATCTTCCGCGTGCAGGCCCGGGACGCGCTGCAGGCCCCCTTCATGGTGGACGACATCGTCAAGCGCGGCTGGGACAAGGTGGCCCTCTTCGCCGACAAGACCGGCTATGGCGAAGGCGGCTACAACGACGTGGTGGCCGCGCTGGCGGCCAAGAACCTCAAGCCCGTGCACGTGGCGCGCTTCGACCTGGGGGTGAAGGACCTTTCTGCCGAGCTGGCGGCCGCGCGCAGCGCCGGCGCCAACGTGGTCTACAGCTACACCGTCGGCCCCGAGAACGCGGTCATCGCCAACGGCCGCAAGGCCCTGGGCTGGAAGGTGCCGCAGGTGGGGGCATGGCCGCTGTCGTTCCCGTTCTTCCTGGACGGCGCCAAGGACGCGGCGGAAGGCGCCCTCATGGTGCAGACCTTCATTGCCGAGCCGAGCAACGAGCGCCGGGCTGCGTTCCTGTCAAGCTACACCCGCAAATACCACGGCAAGGTCGCCGTGCCCATGGCTGCGGCAAACGCCTACGACGCCACCTACCTGCTGATGTACTCCTTCCTGGGGGTGCGCGACGGCAACCTGACGGGACGCGCCATCAAGGAATCGCTGGAAGGCCGCATGAAGACCTACTACGGCGTGGTCTCCACCTACGACAAGCCGTTCAGCCCGCAGGACAAGGATGCCATCACGCGCAACATGCTGGTCATCGGCCAGGTCAGGAACGGCGCCATCACCTTTGCCTACCCGGAGGATGCCAAGCGCAACCTGATCGTGCAGCGCAAGCAGTGAGCGCCGCCGCACGCCGTACCCGCAGTACCCGCCGTTGGCGACGGCAGCCGCCTGACTTTGCGCTGACCACCGCGGGCCGCAAGGCCCCGGCGCGGCGGCCCGCCACGGGACAATAGGCCCGTGCTGTCCGTCCTGCTCATCACCTTTCCGTTCTTTGCCCTCGTGCTGTGCGGCTACCTGGCCGCGCGGCGCGGCGTGCTGCCGCAGCCCGCCATCCCGGGGCTCAACGCCTTCGTGCTGTATTTCGCGCTGCCGTGCATGCTGTACCGCTTTGGCGCCAGCACGCCCATCGCCCAGCTGCTGGACCCGGCCGTGGCCGGCGTGTACCTGCTGTGCGCCCTGGCCATGGTGGGCGGCACGGTGGCCCTGACGCGCAGCGCGCACATCGGCTGGAACGATGCCGCCTTTGGCGCGCTGGTGGCAGCCTTCCCCAACACGGGCTTCATGGGCGTGCCGCTGCTGGTGGCGCTGCTGGGCGCGCAAAGCGCCGGGCCGGCCATCGTCACCATCGTGGTGGACATGGTCATCACCAGCTCGCTGTGTATCGCCCTGTCCCGGCTGGACGGCGCGGGCACGCACGGCGTGGGCGTGGCGCTGCGCAACGCCTTCCGGGGCATGGCCACCAATCCCATGCCCTGGTCGATTGCGCTGGGCGCGCTGGCCTCCGCGCTGCAGTTGCACCTGCCCGGCCCGGTGGACAAGACCATCGCCATGCTGGCCGACGCGGCGTCGCCGGTGGCGCTGTTCACCATTGGCGCGGTGCTGGCCCGCTCGCAGATGAACCAGCACGAGCAGGTGCCCGCGCGCCTGTACGTGCCCGTGGCCCTGGCCAAGCTGCTGGTGCACCCCCTGCTGGTGTGGGCCGCGGGCACGGCCGCCATCGCGCTGGGGGTGCCGCTCGCGCCGTTCGCGCTGACGGTGATGGTGTTGCTGGCGGCGCTGCCCAGCGCCAGCAACGTCTCGCTGCTGGCCGAGAAGTTCGGCGCCAACAACGGGCGCGTGGCGCGCATCATCCTGGTCTCCACGGCGCTGGCGTTCCTCAGCTTCTCCGCCGCCGTGGCACTGCTGACCTGACCGCCGGCGGAGCAGCAGCCCGGCGCTTGCGCCGTGGGGGCTGGCGTACAGTGGCGCCATGCACGCCGATGACTTTGCCGCCCCCTGGGCGCACGACCACCGCTTTGCCGCTGAACACGGAACGCACCATGCCGAACGCAGCACCCGCGTGGTGATGTGGATCACCCTGGCGGCCATGGGCGTCGAGATCACCGCCGGGTGGTGGTTCAACTCCATGGCGCTCATGGCCGACGGCTGGCACATGAGTTCGCACGCCGTGGCCATCGGGCTGTCGGCGGCCGCGTATGCGGCGGCGCGCCGCTACGCCAGCGACCCCCGCTTTGCCTTTGGCACCTGGAAGATCGAGGTGCTCGCGGGCTTTGCGAGCGCCATCTTCCTGCTGGGGGTGGCGGTGCTGATGGTGGCGGGCTCGGTCGAGCGCCTGTTCTCGCCCCAACCCATCCAGTACCGCCAGGCCATCGCCGTGGCCGTGGCGGGCCTGCTGGTGAATGCGGTGTGCGCCTGGATCCTGGGGCACGCGCACCACCACGGCGGGCATGCCGGCCACGGGCACGAAGAGGGTCACCGTCATGAGCCGGACCACGGTCATGGGCATGGGCACGGTCATGGAGAGGACCTGAACCTCAAGTCCGCCTACCTCCACGTGGTGGCCGATGCCGCCACATCGGTGCTGGCCATCGTGGCGCTGGCCGGGGGCTGGGCCTACGGCTGGTCCTGGCTGGACCCCGTGATGGGCATCGTCGGCGCCGCGCTGGTGGGCTGGTGGGCCAAGGGCCTGGTGGTGGACACGGCCAAGGTGCTGCTGGACCGGGAAATGGACCACCCCGTGGTCGAGGAGATCCGCGAGGTGATCGAGCAGGCGGACGCGCCGGGGTGGACCCGCGTCACCGACCTGCATGTCTGGCGGGTGGGCAAGGGCCTGTACGCCTGCGCCCTGACGGTGGTCACGCGCGATGCAGGCATCACCCCCGACCTGCTGCGCCAGCGGCTGGGCGTGCACGAGGAGGTGGTCCATTCCACCATCGAGATCCACAGGATCCCGCACGGCGCGCCGGACCCCGGGAGTCCGTAGGTTCTCAGCCCCCGGACGCGGCCGCGGGGCGGCGCCCCACGAGGTAGACCACGCCTTCGGGGCCGTACCACTCGGCATGGGGCTCCTCGTGGGCCAGGTGGAACACTTCGCCGGCCGTGTAGGTGCGCTCGCCCCCCGAGTCCGTGCGGATGCGGATGGCGCCGTGCAGCACCAGCGCCCTGGCCTCGAACGGGTGGGTGTGAAGCTCCCAGGCGCCGTGCGCTTCGCGGGCCACGCGCACCGGCGCGGCAAAGCCCTCCTGGGCGAGGGTGAGGGTGAACTGTTCGGGGGTCATGGGCGGCGGGGTGAACGGGGCGCGGGCAGCGGTCCTGCACTGTGGCCGCCGCGGCAATTCTTTGCTTGCTGCAGTTTGCAATCCCTTGTAACAATTCCGGTTTTTCTCGGAGGACTCTCGAACATGAAGCAAGTGATGTCGCGTAGGGCACGGTGGTCCGCCACCGCAATGGTGGGGCTCCTGGTGGCGCAGGGCGCAGCCGCGCAGTCCATGGGCAGCTTGGGATATGCCCCGCTGGCGGCCTCGAATGTGCCGACGGCGTCGGAGTGGGCGCTGATCGGCATGGCGGGCCTGCTGGCTGTGGTGGCCTACTACGCGCTGCGGTCGCAGGGCGGTCGCACGCTCAAGGTCTTGGCGGCCGGCCTGCTGGCGTGTGCGAGCCTGTCTGCGGCCCTATGGAACCGCCCGGCCGTGGCCGGCATGGCGCCGGTTGAAATCGTGATGGACCAGCCCACGGGTGGCCTGGCCAGCATTCCGCACAGCGTCGACCTGTTCGTCGGCGACCGGTTCCATGTGTACACCGCCCAGAACCTGACGGACCGCCCCCAGCGCATCACCAGTGTGAGCGTGAACACGGGCCTGATGCTGATCGAGCCCACGGGCTTCACCCCGGAGTGCACGGTCGGCCTGGTGCTGCAGCCCAATGAAATGTGCTACGTGAGCGTGCACAACGACGGTATCCCCGGCTGATCCAGACCAGGGCACCTAGATCGTCAGCGGATCCACATCCACCAGCCACCGCACCAGCCCCTTGTGCGCGGGCTGGGCGCGCGTGGCCTGCAGCACGGGCTGCCACGCGGCCAGAAAGCGCTGCAGCGCGGCGCGGCTGGGGCTTTCCATCAGCATTTGTGCGCGCTCCATGTTGGCCACGCGCTGGATGGTGAGCGGCACGGGCGGGAACAGCGTCACCACGTCCAGGCCGGGCAAGCCGGCCGCATGCGCCGCGGCGGTGGCGGCGGACAGGAAACCCTGCGCCACCTCCTGCGTGCGCGCGTCGGCCCGCACCAGGGCCTGGTAGGCAAACGGGGGCATGGCCGCCTCGGCGCGCTCCTGGAGCTGCTGGGCGGCAAACGCTTCGTAGTCGTGCTTGCGCAGCGCCTCATAGACGGCATGCTGCGGGTGGTACGTCTGCACCCACATCTCGCTTTGCGTGCCTTGCGCGGCCACGTAGGCGGCGTCGCGCCCGGCGCGGCCGGCCGCCTGCATCAGCAGCGCAAACAGCCGCTCGGGCGCGCGGAAGTCGCTGCTGAACAGCGCGCCGTCGGGCTGCACGGCCGCCACCAGGGTGATGCGGCGGAAGTCGTGGCCCTTGGCAATCATCTGCGTGCCCACCAGCACGTCCACCTCGCCCGCGTGCACCTGGGCCAGCTGGGCCTCCAGGGCGCCCTTGGCCTTGGTGGTGTCGGCGTCGATGCGCGCCACGCGGGCGGGGTTCCCGTCCGGGCGCTGCACGTTGCGCAGCAGGGCCGCCAGCTGTTCCTCCAACTGCTCCGTGCCCCGGCCCATGGAATGGATGTCGGGGCTGCCGCAGGCGGGGCAGTGCAGCGGCACGCGCACGGTGTAGCCGCAATGGTGGCAGCGCAGGGTGCGGTCGGTCTTGTGGAAGACCTGGTGGGCGCTGCAGTGCGGGCAGTCGCTCTTCCAGCCGCAGTCCGTGCAGTGCAGCACCGGTGCGTAGCCGCGGCGGTTGAGCAGCACCATGCTCTGCTCCCCGCGCACCACGCGTTCGGTAATGGCCTGCAGCAGCGGCGCGCTGAACACGGTGCGCCGGGGCTGCTGGTTCATGTCCACCCGGCGCACGCGGGCCAGGGCGCCGGCGCCGATGCGGCTGGGCATGTGCAGGCGCAGGTAGCGCCCGCCCTCGGGGTCTTCGGGCGTGGGCGGGCGGCTGGCGTGCCAGCTCTCCAGCGAGGGCGTGGCCGAGCCCAGCAGCACCTTGGCGCCCTGCTCGCGCCCGCGCCAGAGGGCCAGGTCGCGGGCCGAGTAGCGCGCGCCCTCTTGCTGCTTGTAGCTGGGGTCGTGCTCTTCGTCCACGACGATGAGCCGGAGCCCCGGCAGGCTGGCAAACACGGCCATGCGCGTGCCCAGCACGATGCGGGCGGCGCCGCTGTGCGCCGCGAGCCAGCTCTTGAGGCGCTGCGGGGGTGTCATGCCGCTGTGCATCGACACCACGGCCTGACCGCCGAAGCGCGGCGCAAAGCGGGCGGTGAAGCGCTCTTCCAGCTGGGGTGTGAGATTGATCTCGGGCACCATCACCAAGGCCTGGGCGGCCGGATCGGCATCCAGCGCCTCCTGCACGCAGCGCAGGTACACCTCCGTCTTGCCGCTGCCGGTGCTCCCAAACAGCAGGAAGGGGCCAGGTTCTGAGGAAATTCGGGCTCTGGCGCTTTCCTGTTCTGCGCTAAGCGCTATGTTTTTGGTAGCGTCCGTGCCCGCTTCGGTGGCGCCGGCTTTGGCCGGGCGCCGCAGGCGGCGGGCGAGCTGCCCGGGTTGCAGGTCGCGCAGCTGCGGTGGCAGGGCGGCCAGGGCCACCTCGCCCACGGCGCGCTGGTAGTAGCGGGCGGCAAAGGCCACTAGGCGGCGCCAGGCCCGGTCCAGCGGGGCCACGCCGTCCAGCACGCCCGCAATGGCGCGCAGGGTGGCGCCCTCCGGCAGCTCGCCCGGAGCGTCCTCGGCGTCCCACACCACTCCCAGCACGTCGCGGTGGCCCAGGGGCACGCGCACCAGGGTGCCGGCGGGCAGTGGCCGGTCGCACGCATAGCTGAGCAGGTCTCCGACGCCACTGTGCGCGGGCGTCTGCAGGGCGACGTGGACAAGGAACGAGGCAGGGGCGGGCACGGCTGGAAAAGCGGCTGGAGTGGTGGTTGGAACGATGGTTGGAGCGGTTTGTGCAGGTGGCGTGGAGATATCAGCGCCAAGTGCTTGATTTGGCAGGGGCGGACGGGTAATCCCGGATTTCTGTGGATAACTTTGTTGACATCCTGCCCTCACCGCCGCGCAAGCCGCATGAAGACTGGCTCCGAACAGATTGCCTGGAAATGCGGCAGCCTTGAAAAATCGTTATAAATCAACCCTCTGACGGTTTTGCAAGCTTTTTTTTGTGCTAGGCCCACGGCGCGGGCGCATGTTGCGGTGCACGATGCTTGGTGTGCATAAGTCATACAGCGGGGCCGCGTCAAGAGCCTGTCGAGGCCCGTTTTTGTGCTAGCCACAGGGCTTGATGTTCATCCAATTGTTAGGTTTGTGCTGCAAGTGCTTGATTTGGAAAGGCAAAACAGAGAAATCCAGAATTTCTGTGGATAACTTTGTTGATATCCATGGGGTATGGCTCGCAAGTGCTTGAAAATCCGTGCTCCGGCTGGCTTGCCTGTCAAAACGGCAGGGTTCGAATTTCCTTGCAAATCAATCACTTAGATGGCTTGTAACGTCTTATTACGGCAAGTGGACTTTTTTGATCGAACTGCGGTCCGTGCTCCAGTTTTGTGCATAAGTAGCGCGGGCAGCGGCCCTGCGGAGGTTTGCGCCGCGCAGGGATTGTCGCAGGGCCCCGCTGCGTGCCGGCGGCGGCGTTGCGGGCCTGCCGCCATGTCGTTTTGCTTCAAGACATGCGGGCGCGACGTGCCCAAGATGCCGGCATGGCAAGTTCCCAAGAAACCTCTCCTTCTCCCACGCTCGCGCCGTCCCTGGAGCGCGACGGATTCGTGCTGGCCCGGCTGGACGACGTTGTCCAGGCTGCGCGCACCGACAGCCTGTGGTTCATGACCTTCGGGCTGGCCTGCTGCGCCGTGGAGATGATGCACGCCGCCATGGCCCGGTACGACCTGGACCGCTTCGGCATCATCCCCCGCTCCAGCCCCCGGCACAGCGACCTGATGATCGTGGCGGGCACGCTGACCAACAAGATGGCGCCCGCCATCCGCAAGGTCTACGACCAGATGCCCGAACCGCGGTATGTGATTTCCATGGGGTCGTGCGCCAACGGCGGGGGCTACTACCACTACAGCTACTCGGTGGTGCGCGGCTGCGACCGCATCGTGCCGGTGGACGTCTACGTGCCCGGCTGTCCGCCCACGGCCGAGGCGCTGCTCTACGGCATCCTGCAGTTGCAGGCCAAGATCCGGCGGCCGCGGGTGATCGCCCGGTAGCCAGCCTGCCTTCGCCCTCAGAACGTGTTTACGATCGCCCAGGGGTCGCGCAACGGTCTTTGCGGGATGGGATGCAAGGCGCGGTGGGCCGTGGATAGCTCGGCTATTGGCAAACGCCGCAACGCCGCAGGCAGCCCGCAAAGGCCGCTGCCCGAAGGGTTGGAGCGAAATCGGGCGATTGGACACCCCGGCTGCTTGCATGGGCATGAGCCCATGCGGCGCAACCGAAGCATCCACTCCTCCCGATTGCGCTCCAACGCGATCCCCTGCGAGATCGTAAACACGTTCTCAGCCGCGCCGCAGCATCCAGTCGGCGTCGGTGGCGGGCCGCAGCGTGTGCACCTTGAGCGCTGCGGGCGGGCGCTCGTACAGCGCGCGCGTTTCGCGGCTGAAGTGCGCCTGGTCCGCGTAGCCGTGGTGCAGGGCGGCATCGAGGGCGCTGGCGTTGGCATCGCGCATGGCCAGCAGGGCGGTTTCGGCCCGCAGCATGCGTTCCACCTCGCCGGGGCGCAGGCCGGTGAGCTGGCGCACGCGCCGCTGCAGGTGGCGGGGCGTCCAGCCCAGCTCCTGGGCCAGGGCCTGGCGGGCGGGGCGTTCCCAGCGGGCGGCGTGCACGCGCAGCCAGGCCGCGTGCTCGTGCGCGGCGGCGGCCCAGCGCGGCGCCAGGAAGGTTTCGCACAGCGCCACGCGGGCGCCATGGTCGGGCGCACTGTGCATGGCGTGCAGCCAGTCCTGCCAGGGTGCGCGTTCGGGGCCGGCAGGCAGCCAGCCGTGCGCGTCCTCCACCCGGTCGGTCAGCGGCTGCAGGTCGCGCCCGGTCAGCAGGGCCAGGGCGCCGGGCTGGAAGGCCAGGCAAAAGAAGTTGCCGCCGGCCTCGGACGTGGAATGGTAGGCGTGCCGGTGCGCGCCCGACAGGGCCGTGCGGGGCAGCCACTGGTCGGCGGGCTGCCCGGCGCATTCGTGCAGGTGCACGGCCCCGCGCACGAGCCACAGGAGGCCGGGGTAGGGGCTGGCCGGCACGCGGGTGTCGCGGGGCGTGCCGGCGGGCAGCGCCGCCAGGTCGCGCCAGATGTAGGCGCGCACGCAGCCGGACAGGGGCGAGCCGGGAGCCTGCACGGCCGAAGCGCTGTGGATCGTGTCTGCCGGCATCGCGGCCTGCGCCCTTGGCCGACGGCCGCGCCGCTCAGGCAGCCTTCGCGCGCAGCGCGCGGGAGTGGCTGTGCACCGCCTCGACCAGGGCCGCCACATGCTCCGGCGGCGTGAACTGGCTGATGCCGTGGCCCAGGTTGAAGATGTGCGTGGGCCCGGTGGTGGACTTGTCGGTGTGCGGCTTGCCGAAGCTGTCGAGCACGGCGTGCACCTGGGTGACGATCTGCGCGGGCGGCGCAAACAGCACGTTGGGGTCGATGTTGCCCTGCAGCGCCTTGCCCGGGCCGCCCACCCGGCCGCCGACGATGGTGCGCGCCTTGCCGAGGTTGGCCGTCCAGTCCAGGCCCAGCACTTCGCAGTCGATGTCCTTCATGTCTTCCAGCCAGATGCCGCCGCCCTTGGTGAAGACGATGCGCGGCACGTCCTGGCCGTCCACGCCGGTGCGTTTGAGTTGCGCCAGCACGCGCGCGGTATAGGCCAGGCTGAACTCCTGGAATGCGCCGTCGGCCAGCACGCCGCCCCAGCTGTCGAACACCATCACGGCCTGGGCACCCGCGTCAATCTGGGCGTTCAGGTAGGCGGCCACGGCGTCGGCGTTCACGGCCAGGATGCGGTGCATCAGGTCGGGGCGGCTGTACATCAGGGTCTTGACCAGGCGGTAGTCGTCGCTGCCCTTGCCCTCGACCATGTAGCAGGCCAGCGTCCAGGGGCTGCCCGAGAAGCCGATGAGCGGCACGCGCCCATTCAGGGCCTTGCGGATGCTGGTGACGGCATCGAACACATAGCGCAGCTTGTCCAGGTCGGGCACGGCCAGTTCGGCCACGGCGGCTTCGTCGCGCACCGCCTTGGCAAAGCGCGGGCCTTCGCCTTCGGCAAACGACAGGCCCAGGCCCATGGCGTCCGGCACGGTGAGGATGTCGCTGAACAGGATGGCGGCATCCAGCGGGAAACGCTCCAGGGGCTGCAGCGTGACTTCGGTGGCGTAGTCCACGTTGGTGGCCAGGCCCATGAAGCTGCCCGCCTGGGCGCGGGTGGCCTTGTACTCGGGCAGGTAGCGGCCCGCCTGGCGCATGAGCCACAGGGGCGTGTAGTCGGTGGCTTGGCGGCGGCAGGCGCGCAGGAAGGTGTCGTTGGAGAGGGGCGCGAAGGTCATCCCGCGATTGTCGCAGGCCGGCCCCCGCCCCCGGCACCCGATGTGACGGCAGAAATTTGACGCGCATCAAGTCGGTGCGCCCGCGGGACGGGCTTTGCCAGGCCGCTGGGCGACCCCCCTCAGGAGGAGGGCGCGAAGCGGCTCAGGGGGCTACCTCTCGGCGATGTAGTGCGACATGCTGGCTGTTTCGCCCGGGGCGAGAAAGGCGCGAACTTCCGTCTCCAGCGCCTGGTCGGCCATGGTGGCGCGGGCGCGCTGGTGCAGGTAGTCGGCCCAGGACTCGACAATGAAGCGCTCCACATAGCGCGAGGGCTCACCCAGGTCCTTGTACACACGCCAGAAGGTGGCGCCGTCGCGCCGCCGCGGGGCCTTCATGCGGCTGATGGTGTCCAGGAAGGCGGCATCCGTGCCTGGCACGATGCGGTAGCCGACTTCCACCGCCACCGGGCCCGCCTCGGGCAGGGGCTCGGCCTCGATGAACAGCTCGTCCCAGGGCGTGGCCTGGGTCACCTCGTGCAGCGCGCCCATGCGCAGGGGCATGGGCCGTGCCAGCAGCAGGCCCGCGCCCATGAGCGCCGCGGCCGCGATCAGCGTGGGCGCCAGGCCCAGGATGTCGGAGGCCGCGCCCCAGAAGGCCGAGCCCAGCGCGAACGCGCCCAGGGCGGCCACCATGTGCATCGCCACGGCGCGCGAGCGCACCCACTGGGGTGCACTGGCCTGCGTGGCGGTGTTGAAGGTGGACATCGCGGACATCCACGCCGCCCCCGCAAACAGCATGGCCACGTAGACCACGTCCGCCACATGGGTGAGCGCCGCCACCAGCATGGCCGCGGCAAACACGACCCCGGCCACGCCCACGATTTTTTCCAGGCCGAAGCGCGCCCGCAGGCGGCCCAGGATCAGCCCCACCCCCACGGCACCCGTGCCCAGGCAGCCCATCAGCAGGCCAAACCCTTGCGCGCCCGTGCCCAGCTGGCGCTGCGCGATCACCGGCAGCAGCGCCCACAGGGCCGATCCGGCCGCGCTGAAGGCCATCACCCGCACCAGCTGCGCCAGGATCAGGCGCGAATGCCAGGCAAAGCGCAGCCCGCTGAGCGTGCCGCCCCACAGGCGCTCGGCCGGCAGCTTGGACGGCGGGTGCGCCCGGGGCGGCCAGCGGCGGATGGCGTCCCACATCACCAGCGTGGAGGCCACCGTGACGGCAAACACCCAGCCGGCTCCGAGCCGGGCAAAGACCAGCCCGGCCAGCGTCGGCCCCACGGCCCGTGCCGCGTTGTAGGCAATGCTCACGGCCGTGATGGCCTGGGGCCATTCGTCGCGCGGCACCGGGTCGATGACCGAGGAGTTCCACGCCGGCGTGAGCACGGCCGTGCAGCACCCGCATACGAACACCAGCAGCAGCACGGACGCGGGCCCGCCCCAACCGAGCAGCACCAGCAGCGTGAGCAGCGCGCAGGCGCCGGCCTGGGCCAGCAAGGCCCCGGAAATCAGGCGCCGCCGGTCGGTGGTGTCCGCCAGCACCCCCGCTGGCAGCGCCAGCAGGAACATGGGCATGAACACGGCCGTCTGCACCAGGGCCGCCAGAAAGGACGAGCCCGACAGTTCCACCATCAGCCAGGCAGCCGCCATGGACTGCATGCCGTTGCCGATGAAGAACACCCCGCCGCAGAGCCACAGCCCCCGGAAGGCCGGCTGGCGCAAGGGGCTCCATAACGAGGTGGGGGACGGTGCGGCCATGGGGATGCGGTGCAATAAAAAGTAAAGTGGTTGACCAGGAGAGACCGACTGCATGGTAGACGCTCCGCCGCACCCGTGCTGGCGCGCGCCATTGCGGGTTTGCGGGGGTAGACTGGCTGCGGCGGCGCGCCCTGAGCGTGCGCGGTGCCGGCAACCGCCGGCGGCCCGGCGCCTGCGAGCATGCCCGCCGCATTTGCCAATGGAGAAGAGGGATATGAAAAAATTTGCAATTTCGATGGGGATGGTTGTGGCGGCTGGGCTGGCCCACGCCGACTTGCTGAACATCAGCACGGCGGCCGTGCACACGGCATCCAGCCTGCAAGGCGTGGCCTGCACCGTGGTCGGGACGGACGGCCCGCTGTACCGGGGCACCAAGATCCTGTACGTGCTGGCGGAATCGGTGGGCAACGGCCGCAACCCCACGCTCCAGGTTCGCTCGCTGGCGTACAACCTGGTGGTGTCCAACGATGACTGGCAAAAGCCCTACTACATCAACGGCGCGGTGCAGGACCCGGTGCCCACCATCCTGTACACGCAATTCCTGCGCGTGCCCAACCTGCCCACCGATGCGGGCGTGATCTACTTTGCCCGGCCTGGCGAGCCCCTGTGCGTGTACACCAACGAGCGCGCGGGCGACGACGGCCTGTACCAGGCGGTGATTTCCATCACCGACCGCACTGCCGCCATCACCGCGGCCGGCATCCGGTCGGCCCGCACCGGCGAGGTGCTCGACCCGACCGGGGCCGGGCGTGCCGTGCTGGACCAGTACCTGCAGCGGCAGTCGAGCGCGGCCCAGTAGTGACGCGCCGGGCCCGCGGGCCCATCAGGCGCGCTGCGGATGCTGGGGGCGCGGCGGACGCGGCGCGCTACTGATTCAGTAGCGTCCCGCTCTGGCCTGCCGCCAGCAGCCGGGTGAGCAGCGGATGCATCACCTTGCGGGCGTTGTAGATCAGGTGGAACTGCTCCTGCACGTCGGGGCTGGTGCCCACCGGGACCAGGCCGTGCGTGCGGCCCAGGTGCGCGCCCAGGGACGCCGGCGCGGGCATGACGCCCATGCCCGTGGCGGCAAAGGTGCTCAGCAGCGCGCTGTCTTCAAATTCGCCCGCAACCCGCGGGCGGATGCGCTCGCGTTCCAGCCAGTGGTCGATGCGTGCGCGCATGGCGGCGTGCTCGGTGGGCAGCAGCACCGGCACCACCGCCAGGCTGCGCGGAAATTCGTGTGCCGCCGCCTCGGCCCACTCGGGCGGCGCGTACCAGGCCACGGCGCTGGTGCCCAGCAGCTGGCTGGTGGTCTTGAGCGCCGGGTTCGGCGGCGCGGGGCGGTCGGCCAGCACGGCGTCCAGCTTGTGCAGCGCCAGCTCGGCCAGCAGCGGCTGGAACTCCCCCTCATGGCAGAGCAGGCGCAGGTGCGGCTCGTCCAGCACCGGGGTCAGCAGGCGGTGCATGGCCAGCTTGGCGATGCCGTCCGAGATGCCCAGGTTCAGCCGCACCGTCTGGCCGCTGGCGGCCTCGCGCACCCGGTGCGGCAGTTGTTCGCCCAGCGCAAAGATGTGGTCTGCCTCGTGCAGCGCGGCCACGCCTGCGTCCGTGAGCACCAGGCTGCGCCCCTCGTTGCGCAGCAGCGCGACCCCCAGCGACTTTTCCAGTTCCCGCACCTGGGCGCTGATGGTCTGCACCGCCATGTCCAGGCGCTCGGCGGCGCGGGCGATGCCGCCCTCCTTGGCCACCACCCAGAAATAGAACAGATGCCGGTAATTGAAGCTCTGGCTCATGGTGCGCTTGCATTGGTGGTTCGTAAAAACCGAAGTCATCGTACCGATATTGCAGGTTTTAAGGAAGTTCTTGCGCTTCTACATTCGGGCCTTCGTTGAATGACTTGCTCTGGAGGCGCTGCACGATGGAAACCATAGGCACCTGGTGGATGTGGACGGGATTCGCCGTCTTTGTGGTCGTGGCCATTGCCATCGACCTGCTGGTGATGGAGCGCCAGGGCGCCCACAAGGTCACCATGAAAGAGGCCGTGCGCTGGAGCCTGCTGTGGTTCTCGCTGGCCTTCGTGTTCGTGGCCATCCTGTGGTGGTACCTGGACGACAGCCAGGGGCGCGAGGTGGCCAACACCGTGTCCATGCAGTTCATCACCGGCTACCTGGTGGAAAAGAGCCTGTCGGTGGACAACATCTTCGTGTTCCTGATGCTGTTCAGCTACTTTGCCGTGCCGCCGCAGTACCAGAAGCGCGCGCTCATCATCGGCATCATCGGCGCCATCGTGCTGCGCACCTTGCTCATCCTGGCAGGCGCCTGGCTGCTGGCGACCTTCCACTGGCTGCTGTATGTGTTCGGCGCCTTCCTGGTCGTCACGGGCGTGAAGATGTGGTTTGCTGCGGGTCAGGAGCCCGATATCGCCACCAACCCGGTGCTCCGGTTCCTGAAGCAGCGCATCCGCATCACCGACCAGTTCGACGGCGAAAAGCTCTCGACCATGATCAATGGCGTCAAGCACTTCACGCCCCTGTTCGTGGTGCTGGTGCTGATCGGCACCACGGACATCATCTTCGCGGTGGACAGCATCCCGGCCATCTTCGCTATCACGAGCGACCCGTTCATCGTGCTCACGGCCAACATCTTCGCCATCCTGGGCCTGCGGGCGCTGTACTTCCTGCTGGCCGACCTGGCCAACCGCTTCCACCTGCTGGCCTACGGCCTGGCGCTGGTGCTGGTGTTCATCGGCGGCAAGATGCTGCTCATCGACCTGGTGAAGATCCCGATCGGCTATGCGCTGCTGGTGACGGCCACGCTGATTGCAGGGTCCATCTTCCTGTCGCTGCGCAACTCGGGCGAGAGCGCCCACGGTGCCCGGCCCGCCCTGCCGCACAAGGACTGAGTTCGTGGTGGGTCAGAGGTTGTGCTCTCTGCGCCGCTGGCTGCGTGGGCTGGAGCCCAGGGCCCGTCAGATGCTGGACCGAAGCTGGCTGGCGCAGTTCCAGCCCTGGCTGGAGCAGCGGGCCCTGTTCCGGTTTCAGCGCCAGCCACTGGCGCGTGGGGTGGCCGCAGGCATGTTCTGTGGGCTCATCCCCGGCCCGTTGCAGATCCCGGGCACGCTGCTGGTGTGCACCTGGCTGCGCGGCAACGTGGTGGCGGGCGGTATCGCCACGTTCTATACCAACCCGCTCACAACCCTTCCGCTGTATGCGCTGGCCTTTTACCTGGGGGCGCTGGTGATGCCGGGGGAGCAAACGCTGCCCGCCTGGACCAGCGTGGCACCGGGCGGCGAGTTCACGGTGCAGGCCTTGGGCGCTTGGGTTCAGGCGCTGGGCACGCCGTTGCTGGTGGGTTTGCCCACACTGGGCTTGGTGATGGCGCTGCTGGGCTATGCCACGGTGCAACTGCTGTGGCTGGCGCCCGCCCTGCAGCGCAAGCGGCGGCTCGCGCGCAGCCGCTGAGCGGCCCCATGCCTAAAACTGGCGCTGCGTCAGGCCAGCGCCACCGTGGAACTGGCTTTGCCAGGCCACGGGTGGCGTCCCCCTCCGGGGGAAGGCGCCGCAGGCGACACAGGGGGAAGCCCGGGTTCGCCAGGCCACCGGTGGCGTCCCCCTCCAGGGGGGAAGCGGCGTAGCCGCTCAGGGGGTCAGTCAAGCCTTACCCCCACCTTGGTGATCACGCGGCCCCACTTCTCGCGTTCCGCGCGGGCAAAGCTGCCCATCTGGGCGGCCGTGCCGGGCATGGGCTCCACGCCCAGGGCCTGCAGGCGGGCCTTGGTGCGCGTGTCGGCCAGGGCCGTCTGCAGCGCCTTGCTGAAGCTGGCCACCACATCGGCCGGCGCGCCCGTGGGCACCACCAGACCCTGCCATGCAAAGCCTTCAAACCCCTGCAGACCTTGTTCGGAAATCGTGGGCACATCGGGCATGGTCGCCACCCGCTGCGGACTGGCCACGCCGATGGCGCGCACCTTGTTGCCTGCGAGGAAGGGATAGACGGTGGCACTGTCGATCCACATGGCGGGCACCTGGCCGCCGATCACGTCCTGGATGGCGGGGGCCGCACCGCGGTAGGGCACGTGCGTCAGCTTGAGGCCGCTTTGCTCACGGAACAGCTCGCCCACCAGATGGTGCGGGCTGCCCGGGCCGGCCGATGCCCAGTTCACTCCATCAGGCATGCCCTTGGCCCAGGCCATGAACTCCTTGAGGTTCTTGGCCGGCACGCTGGGGGACACCACCAGGAACATCGGAAAGCGCACCAGCAGGCCCACGGGCTGGAAGTCCTTCTCGGCGTTGTAGCTCAGCTTGCTGAACAAGAAAGGGTTGGCTGCCAGCGTGGCGAAGTCGGCCGAGAACATCAGGTTGCCGTAGTCCTTGTTGCGCGCGCTGTACTCGGCAGCAATGTTGGTGCCCGCGCCCGGCTTGTTGTTGATGACGATGGGCCGGCCCAGCGTGGCCGACATGGATTCGGCAATCGTGCGCGCCACGATGTCCGAGCCGCCGCCCGCGGCATAGCCCACCACCCACTCGAGCGGCTTGGGGTCCTGGGCGTGGGCCAGGGGCAGGGTGGCGGCCAGGGCCAGGCCCGCAAGGGTGGCCAGGAAGTGTTTGCGCTGCATGGGTTGTCTCCGTGGTGTTGTCAAAAAATTCAAGGCAAAGCCGGGCCTTGCACCGTCTGCGCGGCGCTGAAGCCTGGGGTGGAAAAGGGCGGTGATCAGGCCGTCGCGGCGTGGCTGGGCACCACTGGCGTGATGGCCGGGTGGCCGCGCCGGTCTGCCGTGGGGACGGCCGCGCCGCGCGCCAGTTGCAGCGCGTGCTGCAGCGTGGCCTGCTCGCCGATGTGGTTGGCCAGCAGCAGCACCAGGCGTGCGTTCATGGCGTGGCTTTCGGGGGTGGACAGGCCCTGGTGCGCCGCGATCAGCGCTTCGTAAAAGTCGTCGCAGGCCTGCAGGTTCGGTTGGGTGTTCAGCATGGGCATGTTCCTTGTCAGAGGGCAGTGGCCGTGGCCCGGGCCAGTGCGCCGCGCACGGCCGCTTCGGTCGGGACGCGCCAGCGTGCGCACACATGCTGGTCGGGGCGCACCAGGTAGGCGGTACCGGGCTGGGCGTCCAGCCGCTGGGCGGCCAGCGCCTGGGGGTCGATCACCTCGATGCCGATCTGCAGCACCTTCACACCGGGCAGGTCACGCGCCCAGGTGGGGGCCGGGCCAAACACCAGCAGCGTGAAGTCCGGCCCCAGTTCGCGCAGCAGCCAGGTGGGCTGGCCCTGCTTCGTCAAGGGCGCATCCAGCAGCACGGCGCCGGGCACCTGCGTGCCCACAAACGCATCGGTATCGGGCGTGTTCAGTGGTGACTGGTGCAGCGTGGCCGGCACCGACAGGCGCCCGCTGTTGACGATGCGCCGCGCAAATGCATGCTCGCGCGCCAGGTGCAGGGCGGCGTCGCGGAACAGGCGGCTCACCTCGCTCTTGGGCGTGATGAAGTCCGTGGCGCGCGTGGAGTTGCACAGGTTCTCGTCGGCCGCGTACTCGCGCTCCGGCCCGTACGTATTCACCAGCGCCGGGCCGGCGCGGCCCTGGAGCACCCAGTCCAGCTTCCAGGCCAGGTTCTCGGCGTCCTGCACGCCGCTGTTCGCGCCGCGCGCGCCGAAGGGCGACACGCCGTGCGCACTGTCGCCCGCGAAGATGACGCGGCCGTGCACGAACTGGTCCATGCGCAGGCAGGCAAAGGTGTAGACGCTGGCCCAGTCCAGCGTGAACTGCGCATCGGCACCCAGCAGCGCCTGCACGCGCGGGATGATGTTCTCGGGCTTCTTTTCTTCCTCGGGGTCGGCGTCCCAGCCCAGCTGGAAGTCGATGCGCCACACATTGTCGGGCTGGCGGTGCAGCAGCACGCTCTGGTTGGGGTGAAAGGGCGGGTCGAACCAGAACCAGCGCTCGGTGGGGAAGTTCGCCTCATCCGCCAGCTTCACATCGGCGATCAGGAAGCGGTCCTGAAAAATCCGCCCCTTGCTCTCCAGCCCCAGCATCTGCCGCGTGGGCGAGCGTGCGCCGTCGCAGGCCACGAGCCACTGCGCGTCGATTGCGTAGGCGCCTTCGGGCGTGTCGATGGTGAGCAGCGCGCCGTCCGCGCGGCTTTGCACCGCCGTCATCTTGTTGTGCCAGCGGATGTCGATGCCCGGCAGCTGCAGCGCACGTTCCACCAGGTAGGCCTCGGCGTAGTACTGCTGCAGGTTGATGAAGGCGGGGCGCTCGTGGCCTTTTTCGGGCAGCAGGTTGAATTCATACAGCTGCTCGTCCTGCAAAAACACCTTGCCCAGTTTCCACGACACGCCCTTGTCCACCATGGGCTGGCCTACGCCCAGGCGGTCCCAGATCTCCAGCGTGCGCTTGGCAAAACAGATGGCGCGCGAGCCGATCGAGAGCTTGTGGTCGTTGTCCAGCACCACCACGCGCTGCCCGCGCTGGGCCAGGTCAATGGCAAGCGACAGGCCCACGGGGCCCGCGCCGATGACCACGATGGGATGCTGCGCAGGCGTGGCGCGGTCCTGGTCGGGCGAGCGCACGTAGCCGAATTCGAGGGCCTGCACCTCGGCGCCACTGGCGTGGAAGACCTCGGCGGGAATGTCTCTGGGGTTCATGTTCTACGACCTTCGTGTTTGATCGATTGCCTGATGTCGAGAGCTGACCTTTGCAACCGACGCGCCCCGAGCGAGGGACGCCAGGCAAGGGCCGCCCCGCAGCGAGGGCGTCGTCCCCCTTCCCGAATCGCGCAGCGGTTCGAGAGAAGGGGGAAGGCGCGCAGCGCCTCAGGGGGTTGTTCTCTGCCTAGCCTTCCAGGGCTTTCCACATCTGGATGTCGCGTTCGGCCGTCCAGATGCGCGGGTCCGGGTACTGCGTGGCCTCGTCGTACGCGCGGGTCACGTCAAACGGCATGCAGTGGTTGAAGATCACCCAGTGCTCGTACTTGGGCTGCAGCTTGGCGAACGTGGCTTCGTACACCTTGCGCAGGTCTTCGCCCTTTGCCGCGCGGGCCTTCACGCTGTCGTACAGGTCGCTGATGAAGGCGCGGGTGCCCGCCAGGCCTGCCTGCACCTGCTCGGGCGTCTGCAGCGCGGCGCCCCGGCCGGGCACGAGCTTTTCGGGCTTGAGGGCCGCGATGTTGTCCAGGGTCTGCGGCCAGTCCTGGAAGTAGGCATCGCCCGCATACGGCGTGGCGTCGTACTCCACCAGGTCGCCGCTGAAGAGGATCTTTTCCTGCGGCAGCCAGGCCACCGTGTCGCCCTTGGTGTGGCCCCGGCCCAGCTGCAGGATCTGCACTTCCACGCGGCCCAGCCACAGCGTCATCTTCCGGTTGAAGGTCATGGTGGGCCAGGTCAGGCCGTCCGGCACGCTCTCCACGTTCTGGAACAGCCGCGGGAAGCGGCCGATCTCGCTGTCCTTGTCGAACTGGCCGCGCTCCACGATCAGGTCGCGCGTGTCCTCGCTGGCAATGATGTGCTCGGCGCCGTAGGCGCTCGCACCGAGCACCCGGACTGCGTGGTAGTGCGAGAGCAGTACGTACTTGATGGGCTTGTCCGTCACCTCGCGGATGCGGCGGATCACGTCTTGCGCCATCACGGGCGTGGCCTGGGTGTCGATGACCATCACCGCGTCGTCGCCAATGATGATGCCGGTGTTGGGGTCGCCCTCGGCCGTGTACGCATAGGCGTGCTCGGAGAGCTTGTCGAAGCTCACCTTCTTCACTTCGAGGTCGGCGGCGGAGGCAAAGGTTTTGACGGTGCTCATGGGGTTTGTTTGTTAATGATGAATTCGTTTATCTAAATCGAATGCTTTGATATTAGGCAACAAATTCATCCATGTCTAATGCATTTGTTTAAGTGAAAACCCGAACGCCGCGGGCGTGCCGCTGCGCGTGGACAATCGGCGCATGACCGCGATGCCCCCCGACCTGCCCTCCGCCGACGACGAAGACATCACGCCCCGCAGCCCGCGCGGCATCCAGAGCGTGGAGGTGGGTGGGCAGCTGCTGAAGGTGCTGGCCCGCACGGGGCGCCGCATGGCGCTCAAGGACCTGGCCGGCGCCGCGGGCATGACGGCGGCCAAGGCGCACCCCTATCTGGTCAGCTTTGGCAAGCTGGGCCTGATCGAGCAGGACGCAGTGAGCGGCCACTACGGCCTGGGCCCGCTGGCCATGCAGCTGGGGCTGATCAGCCTGCAGCAGGTAGACCCGGTGCGCCTGGCGATTGCCGAGCTGCCCGCGCTGGCGCAGCGCATCGGCTACACCGTGTCGGCCTCGGTCTGGGGCGACAACGGTCCCACCATCATCCGGGTCGAGGAAGGCCCCACGGCCGTGTACGTGGCCATGCGCCACGGCACCACGGCCTCGGTGCGGCACACGGCCACCGGCAAGGTGTTTGCGGCGTTCGGCCCGCGCGAGCGCGCCGCCGCTGCCCTCGCCGCCGAAGGGTTTGCGGGGGCACTGCAGGATCCCGCGTTTGCCGCCGAGCTGGAGGCCGTGCGCACCCACCAGGTGGCGCAGGTGACGGACCAGCTGCTGCCCGGCATCAGCGCGCTGGCCACGCCGGTGTTCGACGGGTTCGGGCAGCTGGTGCTGTGCCTGGCCGTGATCGGCCCCAGCGCCACGCTGCAGGCCGGCCCGCACAGCCCGGCCGCGCAGCAGCTGCGCGAGGCCGCCCGCCACCTGTCGCGGCGCCTGGGGGCGCAGGCGGCAGGCGCTTAGCATCAAATGAGCCTCCAACGCTTGTGTAGAAAGCGCAAGTAGCTACTGTTTTAATAGCATTTCTGGTGCGCGCGGCACGATGGGCTGTGCGAGCGGCGCAGCGCAAACCGGGCGTTGTGCCCCGCAGACACCTCGGTGCCGCTGCCGCAAAGCCCGTGTGCGTGCGTCAGAATACCGGCCACGGTGCGGGCCGCGCCGAGGGACCCGCAGCGTGCCGCCACCGGCCGCCGCAGCCCGCGCCCACCCCCGATTCGAGGAGATCCCATGCAAAAGAACACCCCTTCCCTGGCCCGCCGCCTGCCGGCGCTGGCCGCCGCCGCCCTGTCGGTCGCCGTGCTCGGCGCCTGCACCCCGCCCCGCGCGCCCGATGCGCCCCAGGTGCAGCGCGTGACCACCTATGCCTGCGACCGCGGCCCCATGCTGGTGGTGCACTGGCCTGCCAACCCCGAAGGCCCGGCCCTGCTGGAAATGAACGGCCGCACCGTCGCGCTGCAGCCCGAGCGCGTGGCGTCCGGCTTCGGCTACGGTGACGGCGGCACCTACATCCGTGGCAAGGGCAACACGATGTACTTCCAGGCGCCGCGCGCCCTGCGTGTGAACTGCGTGGCGCGCTGAGTCCGGCGCTCAGAACACGCTGCTGAGAGCAGGTTCCTACAGCTGGGCGATGGTGCTGCGCACCTCGTCCACGCTCAGCACCTCGGTCAGCACCACGGGGGGCTTGCCGGGGCGGTAGAACACGTACACCGGCACGCCGTTGCGCCCCAGCGAGGCCAGCGCGGCGGTGATCGCGGGGTCCCGGCGCGTCCAGTCGGCGCGCAGCAGGGCGACGTTCTTGGCCTGCAGGTCGGCCAGCACCTCGGCGTTTGCCAGCGTGGTTTTCTTGTTGTACTGGCAGGTCACGCACCAGGCGGCGGTGAAGTCCACGAACACCGGGCGTCCGCCGGACACGATCTGCTCGGCAGCGCCCGGGCTCCAGAGCTGCCAGCCAGCGCCCGGCGTGGCGGACGCGGTGGATGCGGTGGCGGCCACCGGTTCCGCCGCGATGTGGGTGATGTGGGGGCCAAAGGCCCAGGCCAGCAGGGCCAGCGCCGCCACGGCCACGCTGCCCATCCACAGCCGTGCGCGGCCGGCCAGCGACAGCGCCCAGGCCAGCCAGCCCAGGCCCACCAGCAGGATCAGCAGCGCCCCTGCGCCGTCGATGCCGCTTTGCTGGCCCAGCACCCACACCAGCCACACCACGGTGGCAAACATGGGGAAGGCCATGAACTTGCGGAAGGTGTCCATCCACGCGCCGGGGCGCGGCAGGGCGCGCGCCACCGCGGGCACCAGGCTCGCCGCCAGGTAGGGCAGCGCCAGGCCCAGGCCCAGCGCCGCAAACACCGCCAGCGCCTGGGGCGCGGGCAGCGTGGCCGTGAGGCCGACGGACGCGCCCATGAACGGCGCGGTGCAGGGCGAGGCCACGGCCACCGCCAGCACGCCCGTGAGGAAGCTGTCGGCCACCGGGTGGCGCGCCTGCAGGCTGGCCACGGAGGACGGCAGGAAGCGCCCGAACTCGAACACCCCCGCCAGGTTCAGCCCGATCAGCGTGAACAGCGCGGCCAGCGACGCCACCACCGCGGGCGACTGCAGCTGGAACCCCCAGCCGATGGCTTCACCCGCCGCACGCAGGCCCAGCATGAGGCCCCCCAGCAGCAGGAAGGACAGCACCACCCCGGCCGTGTAGGCCATGCCGCTCAGGCGGTGGGCGCGGCGGTCCTGCGCGTGCCGGGTGAAGCCCACCACCTTGATGGCCAGCACCGGAAACACGCAGGGCATGAGGTTCAGGATGAGCCCGCCCAGCAGGGCCCCGAGCAGCGCGGCCGACAACGTGAGCGCGGAGGCTCCCCCGGCCGCGCCCGCGCCGCCAGCGGCCTGCGCGGCGTTCGCCCTGAGCGCGGCCTCCAGTGCAGGCGAAAGGGCGGACGATGCGCCGCCCGCAGCCGCCACGGGCGGCCACGTGCCGAGCACCAGCAGCTCGGCACGGTAGCCGGTGCGCGTGTCGGGCCCGTCGCCATGGGCCGGGCCGGCCTGCTCGGCCAGCACCACGGAGATGCGGTTCGGGCTGGCGCTGCGCTGGTCCGACAGGGGCACCTTGGCCGTCCACACGCTGCCGTTCCACGCCTGGCCCCAGTGCGCGGCGTTGTCGATGAGGCCGCCGGCCTCGGGGAACAGGTCCAGCACCCGCCCGCGCAAGGCCACGGGCAGGCCGTGCACGCTGATCTGCAGGGCGTTGTCGTCGGTGATGCGGGCCTGGCTGTCGGGCAGCACGCCCTGGGTGTCGGCCAGCAGGGGCCGGGGCTGGGCCTGGGCCGCGGCCTCGAACGCGGCGGCGTTCAGCGCCGTGGTGCTCTTGAGGGGCAGCTGCAGGCTGAAGTCGCCTTCTTCCGGGATGCACTCCTTGCGGCACACCAGCCAGGTGGCGTGGAGCTTGACGGTGACGTCCTGCGCCAGCGGGCCCGGCGCAAAGGTGCTGGCCACCGTGACCGGCACCGGCAGCAGCACCGTGCCTTCGTAGCCGTAGTTGGCCAGCGTGCCGATGGGAATCTTGCGGGGCAGCGGCCAGCTGATCTCGCCCGCGTCCAGCCCCGGCGGCAGCTGCCAGGTCAGCTCGGTGGGCAGGCCGGAATCGCCCGGGTTGCGCCAGTAGGTGTGCCAGCCCGGCTGGTGCGTGATCTGCAGGCCCAGCCACAGCGGCTGGCCGGGCGCCACGCCCTGCGGCGCATGGGCGACCAGGTCGGCGCGCACATGGGGCGTGGAAACCCCGCTGGTGCCCTGGCCTGAGGATTTGGTAGGAAATTGGGCGCTAGCGCTTGTCCATAAAGCGCTGGCAGCTATCAAAAAAAGAGTGACAACGGCGTGTCGGAGCGGGCGGTGCGGCATGGTTGCAGTGTGGGAGCGGGGCGGGTGGGTTTGGTTCCGGCGCTCCGGAGCGCCACCCCAGCCCAGACCGCATTGTCGTCCCGCCCGGCCGCCCGCTGGCCGCAGGCGCGCCGGAGCGCCGGAGCGCCGGCTTACTGCGTCCCCAGCGACAGCTCCGCGTGCGGCTGCCACTTGTCCGCCGGCTTGGGGTCGGCCTTGGGGGCGGCGATGAACAGCCGATCCGCCGGCACCTTCTGCGCCGCCAGGTAGTCGCGCACGGCTTCGCCGCGGGCTTGCGCCAGCTCGGCAGACATGGCCTGCGTGGCGGGCTGGCTGGCGATGAGCAGGGCCTCCATCTCCGGCACCGTGAGGTCCTTGGCCAGGCCCACCAGGTTGCGCGGCTTGGGAATGTCGGCACGGCGGTACACCGCCTTGAGCAAGTCGGGGTACTCGGCGTCCGACACGGGGGAGGTGTCGTCCGGGCTGGCGCGGCGCTTTTCGGCCAGCACGCGCTGGCGCAGGCGCTCGCGCTGCAGGCCCTCGCGCTCGTCCTGCAGGCTGGCCAGGCCGGTCACGGTGAGCTTGAGCGCGGGGCGGTCCGCCAGGGCCTTGGCCACCTTGTCCAGGCCCCGCTGCGCCTCGGGGGCGAGCGTGGCGCTGCCCGGGGCGAAGGCCACGTTGCTCATTTCCTCGCCGCCGCCGAAGGCGTTGGCCAGCAGCGCGAACGGCGCCGTCAGGGCCTTGCCGATCAGGTTGAGGATGATGCGGCCGATCACCGGGCCCAGGCGGAACTGCGGGTCGTTCAGCGAGCCGCTGATGGGCAGGTCCAGGTCGATCACGCCGTTGCGGTCGGCCAGCAGCGCCACGGCCAGCTTCACGGGCAGGCTGGCGGGGGCGCCCTGCACGGGCTCGCCGAAGGTCAGCTGGTTCAGGACGAGCCGGTTGCTGGCCGTGAGCTGGCCGTTGGGGAGCACCTTGTAGGTTACGTCCATGCTGAGCTTGCCGCGCTCGATGCCGTGGCCCGCGTACTTCACCGCATAGGGGCTCAGCGGCGGCAGTTCCAAGCCCCGCACCGCGCCCACGATGTCCAGCGCCAGCGGCTTGGCCAGCGGGTTCAGCTTGCCCGTGACTTCCAGCGAGGCCGAACCCTCGGCCCGGCCGCGCAGCTCCAGATCGGCCAGCACGGGCTCTCCCCCCGGCGCCTGGGAAGAGAAAGCGCTGAGCCGGCCCGTCAGCTCCGACAGGTCGGCGGAGTAGTTGGGCTTGATGAAGAAGTCGGAAAACGCCACGCGGCCGTTGACCAGGCTCACGGGCCCGAACTGCACCACGGGCGCCAGCGGGTTGGCCTGCGCCACGGCGGCGGGGGCCGATGCGGCAGAGGCCGGCGCGGCGGCCACGGCAGCAACCGGGGCGGAGGCTGCGGGCGCGGACGCCGGTGCCGCGGCCGGGCCGGCAGCGCTGGCTGCGGCATTGGCGGCGCGGGCCTCTTCGGGCGTCTTGGCGATGTCGCTCAGGTTGATGCGCCCGGCCTCGTTCACCGTGATGCGCGCGAAGAAGTCGACCAGGCTGGTCTCCTTGACCTCCACGCGCGGCGCGGAGCCGGGCGCGGTGGCCACGGCCAGGCCACGCAGGTTCAGGCTCTTCCAGGCCAGCAGCTCCTCGCCCACCTGGGCCTCGGTCTTGGGCGTGGAGGCGGCGGTGCTGTTGGCCTTGAGGTCTTCCACCACCGCGTCGCCCGCCAGGCGCAGGCTCAGCCCCTTGTCGGACTGCGATGCGCTGACCTGCCCCCGGTAGCCCACATCGGCGCGCAGCAGTTCCACCGCCAGCTGGCCGGCCAGGTAGCCGTCCAGCGCATGCAGCGGCAGCCGCGTGGCCTCCAGCTTGCCCTGCGTGGCCAGCGGCTGCAGCGCCAGCGTGCCCTGGTAGTCGAGCTTGCCGGCGGCGGCAGCCTTGCTGCCCCGGCCGGGCACCGCCGCGCGGGCCGTCAGCTGAACGGGCTCGGGCTTGCTGCCGTCGGTGGCCAGATCGCGGGCCGAGAGGCCCAGGGCCGTCAGCTCCAGCGCCACCGGGCGGGGCTGGGCGTTGTCGGCCAGGCTGACGGTGCCGTCCTGCACCGAGAGTTCGGCCACGCGCAGCTTCCAGGGCGTGGCGGGGCTCTGGCGGCCCCCAGGCCCGGCGGCCTGCGCGGCGCCTTGCGCGGGGGCGGCCTTGAGCCAGCGCTCGAACATCCAGCGCCCGTCGGCGCCGCGCTCCACGGCGATCTGCGGGCGGCTGAGCGCCAGGCGCTCCAGCGTGGCGGTGTGCGCATCCAGCGGCACCTGGGCGCCCGCCAGCTCCAGCTGGCCCAGGCCCGCGAGCGTGGACTTGCCCTGCCGCAGCGCCAGCTGTTCCAGCACCAGCGGGCCGGCCGTCAGGGTGACGCCCGTGGCGCCGGCCTGCGCGGGCTGGGCCGGTGCCTCCCACTGCACGCCCACGTCGCCAGTGAGCTGGCCGGAGACGGCAGGCTCCAGCACCTGGGCCAAGTAGGGGGCGGCCAGCTGCAGCGGCAGCGCCTTCAGCGTGGTGGTGACGCGGGCCTTCTGGTCGGTGGCTTCGCCCGCGAACTGCAGCGGGCTGCCCTGCAGGTTCAGGCTGCCCTGGAAGGTGAGCGGCTTGGTCCAGGGCAGGGCCAGGCCGGACGCGTCCAGCGTGAAGTCCGTGGCCTGCAGTGCGGCCGCGGGGCGCGTGGACTGGTCCGCCCAGCGCACGGTGCCGCCGCGCACGGCGGCGGTGGCCACTTCCACCGTCCAGGCGGGTGCGGCCGGCTTGGGCGCGGCGGCGGATGCCTTGGATGCCTTGCTGCGGGGCTGGGGCGCCGGCACGGGGGCCGAGGCCTGGGATTCGCCGGCCGGCGGCGGGGCGGCCGCGTCCGTCGCCGGGCCCCGGGCGGCCGGGGACGCCGCCAGCTGCGCCAGGTTGATCTGCCCCGCCGCGTCGCGCGTGGCCGTGAGCACCGGCCCCGTCAGTTCGACGTGTTTCAGGCGCACCACCTGTTCCAGCGGGCGCACGTCGGCCATGTCGATGGCCAGGCGCTCATAGCTCAGCAGGTCGGCGCCCTGCCGGTCGGCCACGCGCACGCCGCGGGCGGCCACCGTGCCGCTGAGCTTCACGGCCATGCGCGGGTGCTGCTCGAAGGCCACCTTCACATCGGCATCCAGCGTGGCGCCCTGCACCTTGACCGGCAGGCTCGCGGGCAGGTAGCCCAGGTAGGAGGCGAGGTTCAGCCCGTCCAGGCGCAGGTGGGCGTCCGTGTGGCCGGTCTGCGCAAACGGGGTGCCTTCGGCCGACGAGTCGAAGGCACTGCCATCGAGCGTGAACGCAAGGCGCGGCTCCACCTTGATTTCGCGCTGCGACGGCAGGGTGCTGATGAACGGCACGTTGAGGGTGAGCGCGCGGACCTGGTGCGTGCTGCCCACGGTGCGGTCGGTGAAGTCGATGCTGCCGCCGGTGAGCGCCAGGTTGTAGAGCGCCAGCCGCGCGGGGCCCTTGTCGGGATCGGGCTCGGGTTCGCTGGGGCGCGCGGTGACCTTGGCCAGGATGTCGTCCACGTCGTAGTGCCCGTCGCCCAGGTGCGTGAGGCGCAGCACCGGGTTCTCGATGGTGAAGGCGTCCACCACCGGCGCCAGGCGCAGCAGCGATTGCAGCTCGCCGTCGGCATAAATGCGGCCGATGGTCAGCTGCGGTGGCGCGCCCTCGGCGCCGGCCACGGTCACGTCGCGCAGCGCGAGCTCCAGGCTCCACGGCCGGAAGTCCAGCGCACCGATCGTCACCTGGCGGCCCAGCTGCTCGGAGGCCGCACGCTCCAGCGGCCCCTTGGCCAGGGGCGGGACGGCCAGCCAGGCCAGCAGCCACAACGCACCCAGTCCGGCGACGGCGCGCAGGGCAGGGCGGAACCAGCGGTGCTGGCGCAGGGTGGCAAGGGACGCAGGAGCGGAACGCAGGGAGATCGGCATGGCGGAAGGCTGTGGTGGCGGCGTTGCGTGCTGGCAGGGGCCCCGGGGCGCGGGGCACCGGAGCGCCAAGGCGCGCGGCCGCTATTGTCCCCGGCGGCCGTCTGGCCGCGTAAACCATTGCAACGGGCGCGTTGCGTCAGTTCAATATTGTTGACATTGGGAGTTCAGGGGGCAAAGCCCAGCACCACCCTTCGTGTGGTGGCTCGGGGTCCCGTCTTTTGGTGCGCACCCACTAGCGCTGCGCGCAAATGAGTGCTCCCCAAAAAAAAGCGCTTTCGCTTCGCTCACTGGGCAAAGCCCAGCACCACCCGACGGGTCGCAGCGCTTTTCTTCTCGATTTTGGTGACCACGATGGCGCCGATCTCGGCCGTGTTGGCCACGTGGGTGCCGCCGCAGGGCTGCAGGTCCACCAGCGGTGCGCCGGCCTCGCCGCCGATGCGGATGGTGCGGATGCGGCCGGTGCCGCGCGGGGGCTGCACGCTCATGCTCTTGACCAGGCCGGGGTTGGCGTCCAGCTCATCGTCACTGATCGACGCCACCGTGATCGGGTGGGCGGCGGCCACCAGGGCGGCGATGCCTGCCGTGAGCTGGTCCTTGTCCAGCGGGTCGGTCATGGCGAAGTCCAGCCGGGCATAGTCGGGCGTGATGGAGCAGCCGTTGACCAGCTGGGGCACCACATGGCACAGCAGGTGGCTGGTGGTGTGCAGCCGCATCATGCGGTGGCGGCGCTCCCAGTCGATGCGGGCCGTGACGGCGGTGCCGGGCGTGAGCCGGGCCAGGCGGTCCTCCTGGCCCGGCGCGGGGAGGTGCACGATGTCGCTGGTGGGGTTGCCGTCCGCGTCCTTGCCCTTGCGGGTGTCGGCAATGGCGATTTCGGTGCCGTCCGCCAGGGCCAGCACGCCGCTGTCGCCCGCCTGGCCGCCGCCCAGGGGGTAGAACACGGTCTGGTCCAGCACGATGCCCGTGTCGGTGACGGCGGTGATGTGGGCGCTGCACTCGCGCAGGTAGGCGTCTTGGCGGAAGAGGTCGGTGGTCATGCGGTGATGGTAGCGCGGGCCCCTGCGCCGCTACCATCGCGGGCATGACCGCCGCCGCTGTACCTCCCCCTTCGTCCGCGCCCCCCGCGCTTCCCTCCCGGTTCTGGGCCGACCTGTCCACCCGCGACTTCGCCGCGCTGCAAGCCAGCGGCCAGGCGGAGCAGGTGGTGGCCGTGCTGCCCGTGGCGGCTGTGGAGCAGCACGGCCCGCACCTGCCGCTGTCGGTGGACGCCACGTTGCTGCAGGGCGTGATCGACGCCGCGCTGCCGCAGCTGCCCGCCGGCCTGCCCGCGCTGTTTTTGCCGCCGCAGAACGTGGGCCTGAGCCCGGAGCACCTGCGCTTTCCCGGCACGCTCACGCTGTCGCCGGCCACGGTGATCGCGCTGTGGACCGAGATCGGCGAGTGCGTGGCCCGTGCGGGCGTCAAGAAGCTGCTGCTCTTCAACGGCCACGGCGGCCAGGTGAGCGTGATGGACATCGTGGCGCGCGAGCTGCGCACGCGCTGCGACCTCCTCGTCTACAGCGCCAGCTGGTTCAGCCTGCCGCTGCCCGATGCGGTGGCCGGCCAGTTCAGCGCCGAGGAGCATCGCTTTGGCATCCATGCGGGCGAGATCGAGACCTCGATGATGCTGCACCTGTCGCCCGGCACGGTGCACATGGCGCATGCGCAGGCGTTCCGGTCCACCTCGCAGGACCGGGCCGAGCGCTACGCCATCCTGGGCAATGGCAGGAGCGCCAAGCTGGGCTGGCAGATGCAGGACTACCACCCCGCGGGCGCCGTGGGCCACGCCGCGGCGGCCACGGCCGACAAGGGGCGCGCGGTGGTGGAGGCCGCGGCCACGCAGCTGGTGGCGCTGCTGCAGGAGTTGCATGCGCTGCCCTTGAGCACGCTGCGCTGTGATGTCCGGGTATGAGATGGCAAGCCGGGTCGTGGATCTGACCCCGGGCGCAACCCCATGCGCGGCGATGGTGGGTGCGTGGAGCGCGCCCGGATGGCGCTGCGAACCCGCCCCGAACCGTTGAGGGGCGCGGTCCGGGCCAGTGCAGCGGGGGGCACCGCAGAGCCGCGGCGTCCCCGTGCTTTCAGCCTTGCGCGTGCTTGTGGCCAGCGCGGTGGCCTGCCGCTCCCGAGCTGGTGCGCTGCCAGAAGACCGCTGTAGCAGCCATCCACACGGCCAGCAGTACCAGCACCCACTCGTGCAGGGTGGGGATGCCTACGGCGGCGGCAGGGGCCTCCGCGATGCCCGGCCCGGCCGGATCGGTGATTTGCCCCGGGTTGGCGTTGCTGTCTCCCGCTCCGTTGTCGATCACGCTGTAGGTGATGGTGTTGCCGCTGACCGTGGCTGGGTATTCATGCCATGTGGGGCTGGCGCCTGCGGTGGCCGGGCCGTACTTGTAGAACCTGGTGTTGGGAGGCAGCACGCCAGGATAGGCCAGCGTGACGTTGATCGTGCCCCCCACCGCGCAGGTGGCCGTGGTGGTGAAGTGCACCACGCCGTGCGGGAAGGCCACGCCAGCGGGCAAGGCGGGGCCCACCGAGCTGGCGCTTTGGTAGCCAATGGTGACCAGGCCGCAGGCGCCGCCGCCCCCCGACACGGTGGTGGTGATGTCGCCCCCGCCCGCAGGCGACGCTGCCGAGTAGCTGGTGATGAGGGTGAAATCGGCGCTCACGCTTTTGGCCGACGTGATGTCGCTCAGGCTGCATATCCCCGCCCCTGACCCTGACCCTGCCCCTGTGCCCGAGCAGTCGCCGCTCCAGCCGCTGAAGGTGTAGCCCCCGTTGGGCGTGGCCGTGCAGGTGCTGCTGCCACCGTGCGTGACCGGGCTGGGCGTGCAGCTGACGCTGCCGCCTGCTGCCGGGCTGGCGGTGGTGGTCACGGTGTAGCGGTTGAGGGTGAAGCCGGCCGTCACGTTTTTGGCGCTGGTGACGTTGCCCAGATCGCACGCCCCTGTGCCCGAGCAGTCGCCGCTCCAGCCGCTGAAGGTGAATCCGGCGCTGGGAGTGGCGGTGCAGGTGCTGGAGCTGCCGTGGGTGACGGGGTTGGGTGTGCAGTGGACGCTGCCGCCCGCTGCCGGGTTGGCCGTTGTGGTCACGGTGTAGCTGTCGAGGGTGAAGTCGGCAGTCACGTTCTTGGCGCTGGTGACGTTGCCCAGATCGCACGCACCGGTGCCCGAGCAGTCGCCGCTCCAGCCGTTGAAGGTGGCGCCAGCGTTGGGAGTGGCGGTGCAGGTGCTGGAGCTGCCGTGGCTGACGGGGTTGGGCGTGCAGTGGACGCTGCCGCCCGCGGTCGGGTGGGCGGTGGCGGTCACGGTGTAGCTGTTGAGGGCGAAGCCGGCAGTCACGCTTCTGGGCGCCGTAACGTCGCTGAGGCTGCACGCACCGGTGCCCGAGCAGTCGCCGCTCCAGCCGGTGAAGGTGTGGCCGGCACTGGGTGTGGCGGTGCAGATGCTGGTTCCACCGTGGCCCACGGGGTTGGGCGTGCAGCTCGCCGAGCCACCGGTCGACGGACTGGCGGTGGAGGTGAGGGGATACGTGTTGAGGGTGAATTGCGCGGTCACCGCCTTGGCGCTGGACACGGCGCCCAGGCTGCAGGTGCCAGAGCCCGCGCAGTCACCGCTCCAGCCGCTGAAGGTATAGCCCGCGTTCGGTGTGGCGATGCAGGTGGCGGTGCTGCCGTGGCTGACAGGGTTGGGCGTGCAGATCACGGTGCCGCCCACGGCGGGGCTGGCCGCGGCGCCGACGGGATAGGTGTTGAGCGTAAATGAGGCGGATACCGGGCAGTCGGCGACGATGGCACCGGTGGTGTAGGTGTTGCCGCTCAGGCTGCCCGCGCAGCCGCTGGCGATGGCCCCGTAGCCACCATCCGGCAGCACGTTGAAGCTGACCGCCTGATTGAAGGCCACCACCTGGGGCGTGCTCGGGCTGATGCTTCCATGGAGCCCTGCGCTGGGCGTGACGATGTAGCCGCGGCTGGTGCTGCACATGCCGGAGTCCGCGCCGCCGTTGGTGCCGGTGCAATGCCAGGAGTACGCGCCGCTGCCTGCGGTCACGCTGCTGGGCTCTCCCGCAGCGCACAACGCGGTGCTGGGAGCGACGGCGACGGGGAGGGGGCTGTGGTGCGCACTACCGCACGCCCCGTCCACGGGAGTCGCCGTGGTGAACACTAGGCTGCTGGGAGCGGCTTGCAGGTTGAAGCTCTCGTCAATGGCCGCGAAGTACAGCGTGTAGGTGGTTCCCGGACCCAAGCCAAACAGGTAGATCAAGCCCGGGCTGTTGGCGGCCAAGGCCACCTGATCGGCGGCGACCACCGTCACGCTGCCATACGAGCCGCCCGCCATCACCTGGGCGGAGGTGGGGGCCGGGGCGGCTGTGCCGGGCACCAGCAACCAGTGGCCGGTGCTGGCCTCATTGAGCGTGACGCTCACGGTGGCGCTGCTGTGGGTAGGGCCACTGCTGATCGCCGGTCCGGCAGTCGTTAGGGGCGGTGCTGTGTCGCCCAGCGAGTCGAAGGTGCCGCCGCGCACCATGCGCACGAAGCCCTGGTACAGCGTCTTGTTGGAGACGCCGAGGTAGCCTTTTCTGAACCCCGTCGTCCACGCGAAACTGGAATTGCTCGCCAAGGTCGTCGAGGTCCAGTGCCTGCCGTCACTCCAGGTGTCTCCGTACGAGGGTGTGCGCGGAAATGCCGTGGCGTCGATCGCGGAGGTGGCACTGGCATCGGCATGGATGTCCACCAGGCTGAGCAGCTCCGTGGCGCTGGGCAGGCGCCAGTCCCGGTGGCCAAGGTGGTTGGCGGCGTTGCGCGCCTGCACTTCAGCCAGCGCCTGGGGCCAGGTGAACGTCTGGGCCATGCCGCTTCCGCAGGCCAGGCCGTCGCTGGATCGACCCAGCACGCAACGGTCCCAAACCAGGTGCGTGACGGTGTCGGTGACGGTACCGTCGGCATTCAGGGTGTAAGCCGCGTGCGCGGGGTGGGAAAACAGCGCCAGCGCCAGCGCCAAGCAGGGTGCGGCCAGCTTGAGCCACAAGAAGGGACGGCGCAGCATGTTCATGGGGCGCTCCGCACAAAGCGCACATAGCCTTTGTCGCTCTTGTCGGTCATCGCGTGGGTGCCGTTCAGAAACTCCACCGCCCAGCGCCTGAAGGTGTCCCCCGCCACCGGCTCCCCGGCCCAGTAGAAACTGCTGACGGCGCCAGGGAAGTAGTTCGTGTCGATGGAGGGGCCGGTTCTGCCGCGGTGGGCAATACCGGCCAGCTCCGTGCGCGAGGGAAGCCGCCAGCCGCTGCTGTACCCGCAGCGTCCGTCGCTGTTGTGCCCGGGGTTGGCCAGGAAGGGGCTGTCGAGAGCGTCGCCCGTGACATAGGGCGTTTGAAAGCTCCACACCAGGCCTGTGACGTTGTCCTTGGTGCAGGCCCAGTCGGTGGATGGCGTGCTGCTGGCAGCGCCTGTGGTGTTGGGAACCAGCGTGCCGGTGCAACTGGGGCTGTTGACCACCATGCCATTCCACAGCACGCACGAAAAATCAAACCCTGCGTCACCCCCGCCGGTTTTGGCCAGTGTCCCCGCGGCGTTCGCCGCGTCGCGTCCGTAGCGTCCGTCCTGGTGGGGCAGCGCACTGTTGTTGCCGGCGCTGGCGGCGTCGCACGCAACGGGGTTGTTGCCGGTGTCGTAACAGCTGGTCTGCCCCGTGTCGTTGAGCAGGCCGGTCTGGGCGGATGCGGAGAACGCGCTGGCGACGGCCGCCAGCACTGCCAGCGCGCGTGCCACGGGGTGTGAAATTTTCATGTTTTCCCCTGTACCGCTTTAGCTGAAAGCGCTGGTAGCTATCGTTTTTGAGTGTCTGCGCTGCCAGAAGGCCAGCCCGCCCATCACCGCAGCGAGTAGCGCCAGCGTCCATGCGCCCAGCGTGGGAACGGCGGTCACGCTGTCCATCGGCATCCCCAGGCCGCCTGGGTCGGTGATGTAGCCAATGGCTGGGTTGCTGTCACCCACGCCGTTGTCTGTGATGCTGAACGTGACCTGGTTGCCATGGACCACGGCCCCTGGCAGTTCGTACCAGTGGGGCATGGCGCTGCCGCCGAACTCGGGGCCGAACTTGTAGTACTTGGCCCCGGCGGGCAAGGCTTGGGGGTAGGTGAGGGTGAAGGTCAGCGTGGCGCCCGCGTCGCACTCGGTGGTGGTGAAGCTGAACGTGCCATAGGGCAGTGAGATGCCTTTGGGTGTGGAAGTGGCCGCCGCGTAGCTGGCTGCGGCCAGGCTGCAATGGGGGCCGCCTCCGGTGAAGCTGGCGGTGATGTCGCCCCTGCCGGTGCCGGACGGTCCGGTGTAGCTGGTCAAACGGTCCTGCGTTGTCACCCGAAAGTCTGCCGACTGGGCTCCGATAGCGAGGGTGGCCACGCTCGTGGTGCTGAAGCTGGACGACGAGGTCAGCCGCACCGTCACCGTGTCGCCATTGTTCACGGTGCCCGCCGTGGCGGTGTAGGCCCCGCTGTTGATGGCGTATTGCCCCCCTGTGACGTTGATGGCAGCACCGGTGTTGATACCGGACACGGTGACGCTGTTGGAGGTGACGGCTGTGTTCAAAGCCACGTTGACCTGCGGCGTGAAGCTGAACGTGCTGGGCGCAGTGTCGGAAAACGCGTAAGCCAGCACCGTGCCACTGCCGGTCCCGGCAAAGGCCTGGGTGCCGTCGGGCCGCACCGCCAGCGCCGTGATGGCCCGGTTGCCCTGGCCTGTGGCGAAGGGGCCGGTGCCTGCCCATTGGTCGTATACCGGCGCGGCGTGTGCCAGCGTGCTGCCCGCACACAGGGTCGCACCCAGGGCCGCGCATCGAAGCATGAAGGTTCTCATCGGGGGTGTCCGGTTCAGTTGGGGAGCCCGGTGTTTTGGGCGGTCCAGCTCGTGCAGTCGTCGGTGCTGACAAACACCCCCGCTTCGGACCCGGCATACAGCCGGCCGGTGGCGTCCATGGCCAGCGACAGCAGGGTCGGGTTGGCGGGTTGTCCCGCACAGGTGGCCCAGGTGGCCCCGCCATCGGTGCTCTTGAATGCCCCCGCCCCCTGACTGGCGGCAAACAGGATGCTGGCGTTTCCGGGCTTGATCTGAAGGGCCCGCAGCGCCGTGCTGGCGGGCTGGGTGCTGGCCGCGCTCCAGCTGCCGCCGCCGTTGCTGCTGCGGTAGACGCCCGCACCATTCACGCCGGCGTACACCGTGCCCGGGGTGGCGGGGTCCACCGCCAGCACGGCGGGGCTGTAGACACCCGCGGTGTGGGGCAAGCCCGTGTTTCGGGCGCTCCAGGTGGCGCAGTCGGCGCTGGCAAACACCCCGCCTCGGGTGGCGGCGTACAGCATGGCGCTGCCATCCACCACGAGTGCGTAGGCACTCAAATTCAGGCCCGTGTTGGCGCAGGCAGACCAGTTGGCACCCCCATCGGTGCTCTTGAAAACACCGCTGCCATGGGTGGCGGCAAACAGGGTGCTGGGTATGGTGGGGTGGACCACGGCGGCCTTCAGGCGGCGGTCGGTGGGCTGGGTGGCGGCGGCGCTCCACGTGGCGCCGCCGTCGCTCGACAGGTGTATGCCCGAGCCTGCCACTGCGGCGCGCAGTTGCTGCGGGTTGGTGGCACTCAGCAGCACGGCGGTGAGCTCCTTGGGCGGGGTGAACACCACGCTGTATGCGGGGCTGCTGCCCTTGAAGTGAATCCAGCCCAGGTTCTCGGCCCAGGCCCAGCCGTCTAACACGCCGTTGGATGGGTTGAGCGTGACGCCTCCGCCCGTGGGATCAAAGCGCACCCAGCCTGCGGTGTCGCTCCAGGCGTAGCCCGACAACGCCCCGCCGTTGAGGTTGACGCCCCAGTCGGTGGCTGTGCTGTTGGCGTAGCGGTGGTAGCCCCCGCCGCTGTGGCTGCCCAGCTTGATCCAGCCTACGTTCTCGGCCCATGCAAAGCCCTCCAGGTGGTCATCGAACACGGCCGCGCCAGCTCCCGTGGGCGCAAAGTTGACCCAGCCGCTGGTGTCGGACCAGGCGGATTTGTCGGTGGAACTGATGTTGGGCGCGGCGATCGCAACAACAGGCAGCAGGACTGTCATCGCGCCTGCGAGAAAAGCGAGGGTTTTCATCTGTCGGCCTTGATAGGGGATTGCGCTGGCGAAGACCTACCGGCTAGCGGCCCGTGCGGACCAGACGCACTTTCCCCTTCCATTCCCGGTTGAGGTACCAAAGCGGGATATCGGTGTCATGGAACCACACGTACCAAGAGGACTTTGGATCGCCGTCATAACGCGTGGACGTCCAATACACGTCAGCCTGGGTGTTGGGGAACCAGGATGTATCGATCATCGGATTTGAGCCGGACCTCTTCACGAGCGTCAGCAGTTCGGTTCCCGTCGGCAGGCGCCAATCGGTGTACCCGCACAGGCCCGTGGCATTGACGGCCGCGGCAAACCCTAGCGAATTGGAGCCTGCATAGATTTCCGCTGGTGTCAGGTCAACCCATGCGGACCCGTTCCATGTGCTGCCTGACTGTGGGGTATCGAAATTGGTGTATGTCCAGCTGAAGTGCCGGAGTCCGCTGTCATTGGTTTTGACTTCCCATGTCAGCCCAGTGGTGTTGTCGTACACACACCCGCCGTCAACGGCGGAGTAGCGAGCGGCGGTGCTGAAGCTCCAGCGGTAGTCGCTTACCAGGGCGTCCCCATTGCTGCCTGTCATCCCGGTGGTGAGGGTGGCCGTATAGGTCTTGTCCGCAAGCAGCTTGCTCGCCGGAACGAAAGTCGCCGTGTTGCTGCTGTAGCTCACGGAGCCCGCGATATTGCTTGCGCCGTCAGAAACCGTGAAGGTTCCGGCGTTTACCGTGGCCGGCACGAGCGCCGAGTCGAATGTGGCGGTGATGGCGCTGTCAAATCCGATGTTGGAAGCCCCGTTCGGCGGCGAAGTTGAGGTGACGACCGGAAATGCAGACGCCTGCAGAACAAGTGGCGCAGGACCGCTGCTCGCTTTGCCGTTGTTCACCACAAGTACCAGCGCATAGGGACCAGACGCGTCCATGACGATGCTGGGGGCGGCGACATCGGTGCGGCTGAGCATGGTGTTGCTGCTCCCGGGCTTGTAAACCAGCGTCCATTGGTACGTGAGCGGGTCGCCGTTGGGGTCGCTGCTGGCGCCACCATCCAAAAGAACCGTCGTGCCCGTTCTGACTGCACGCGAAGCGCCTGCGTTGGCTATCGGGGGAGTCGCTGCAGTGGCCGCAGCCAGAGTTCCATTCACGCCGAAAATACTGACACCGCTCTTGATGTTCCCGGGCTGCAAGTTGTTGTCCGCAGCGGTCGCCGTTTTGCCGCCGCTGTAAATCCCATCGGGGATAGAGAACGTCAGCATTCCGTTGGCTCCGATGACGTTGCCCCCAGCCGCAGCGTTCCCGCTGGTCAGACCCCAGGTCCCGTCGGTACGCAAACCCCAGAATGTTTTACCGTCAGCCACGTCAGTGGCTTGAGCGCCTCGGGTGTTGTCAGGGGACGGCAGTCGGGCGGCAATGTCGCTCAGGGTCTGGCCAGTGCCGCCCGTGGGGCCGGCGCCTGGTTCTTGAAACGTGCCGGGGACACTGATGGCCGCACCGCTGCTGAGCCGGTTGTAGATGGCGGCGGTCGTGGGCATGCCGCTGCCTGATGCGGGGGGAGCTGGGGCGTCCAGGTTGCCCGCGAGCGCGGGCAGGGCGGCGGCCAGTAAAGCCAGCGTAGCGAGGCGGATTTTCATGCGGCAGGGTCGTGGATAGCGGCGACGCGAGGCATTACAGCAACGCCCCGTCAACACTCCGTCAATGGCTTGGAATGGGGTGCGGCACGATTGCGGTTGCAGCACCGGGAGACAGCGCCCCAGAGGCAACGTCACGGCCTGCCTCGGACCAGTCTGATGGAATAGGTGTTGCTTGTGGCCTCACCCGTGACGCCGCTTCCGAAGACGCTCCAAGCATTCGCTGGGTTCACGATGACCGGTACGCCGGTCCAGAAAGTCCCGTATTGCAGCGTGTTCGGGAAGTAGTCTGGATTGTTGAAGAGGTTTGACTGGACTGCGACCAACTCGGATGGCGTTGGCATGCGCCAGTCCGTGAACCCGCATAGCTGAGTAGCGTTGACGTCTGCGGTGTATTTTTCGGTGTCGCAACGACCCGTCTTTTTGCAAGTCCCACCGTTGGCGGACCCTGGCGGGTAACTATCGTTGCTGTACCAGGAAAAAGTTTCATTCAGGCCGCGGAAGACCGTTCCTGCCCCGGTGTCCGGCAGCTTGACTTCCCACACCAAGCCGGTAGATGTGTCGTGCACGCATTTCCAGGGCGTGCTCGCATAGGCGGGGAGTGTCCCGGCATAGGGCTCGCTCAAGATATCGCAGTTGGTGCCCATCAGTCCGTTTGCACAGGGCGTTCGGCAACCGCTACCTCCCCAGCCCTGGGTGCATATGGCTGGAAGTTGAATCGGGTAATAGGCACCGTTTGCGAGGGTCCCGGTCCCCGTCACCATCGCGCCGTTCACATAGGCCGTTTTGCCCGCAGCGATGTCGGCGCTCACGGCGGTGGCCCCTGCCGTGTCAACCACGGAACTGGATCCGTTCACTCCAAAAATGCTTACACCGCTTTTGATGTTGCCGCTCACCAGGTTCACATCGCCGGCCACGCTGCCCACACCGTTGTGGTAGCCCGCCGCAATGGCCTGGGCGCTGGTACCTGGTGTGATGTTGATGGCCCCGTTGTCGGCCATGCTGCCGCTCAGCCCGGTGGCGCTGCCGTTGGAGAAGGTTTTGCCCGTCCTCACATCGGCGGCGGTGGCGTTGCCGATGGCGGGCGTGACGGCTGCGCTGCCGCTGGTCAAACCCCAGGTGCCATCGGTGCGCAGGCCCCAGAAGGTTTTGCCGTTGGCTACATCGCCCGCTGTCGCGCCCTGGGTGTTGTCCGGCACGGGCAGCTTGGTGGAAATGTCGGCCAGGGTTTTGCCGGTACCAGCGGTCGGGCCGGCGGCAGGTTCCAGGAAGGTGCCGGTCACGCTGATTGCGGCGCCGGTGTCGAGCCGGTTGTAAATGGCGGTGGTGGTCGGCATGCCGCTGCCTGTGGAGGGGGCGGCGGGGGCGTCCAGGTTGCCCGCCCAGCTGGGCAGGGCGGCGGCCAGCAGGGCCAGCAGGGCCAGGGAGACGAGGGTGGATTTCATGCGGCGTAAGCGGGGCGTGGCGGGCGACGCGAGGCATTACAGCAACGCACCGTCAACACTCCGTTAACGGTTGGCACGCAGGGTGCTAACGTTCGCCCCGCCTGTTTGTGAAATTCCGATGCCGTTCTCGTTACCTTCCTTGAAGATCCTGGTGCTGGGCCCGTTTGAAGCGACGGTACAGGGGGGGGCCGTGGGGCCCCTGTATGACAAGTTGCAGGGGCTGCTGGCGTATTTGGCGTTGGAGCCGACGCGGGTGCATCCCCGCGATCACCTGGCCAGAACGTTCTGGCCGCAATTGCCGCCCGATGCGGCGCGGGCCAACTTGCGGCAGGCGTTTTTCAACCTCAAGCGGGTGCTGGCGCGGCACATGCCCATCCAGGCCGACCGCGAGGTGGTGCGCTGGCTGCCCGGCAAGGTGCGTCAGGTCGATGGGCTGGACGTGCTGGACCCAGGACTCCTCGGAGCCGATCTGGCACGGCTGGAGCAGGTGGTGGCATTGTTTCGGGGTGCATTCCTGGACGGGCTGGACCTGCCGGACGCTCCCGACTTCATGGTGTGGCGTGACCACTGGCGGAGCACGCTGCTCCAGCGCCATCTGGACCTGCTGGAAACCCTGTGCAGGGGATGGTTACGGCAGGGTCGCCCGGACCACGCCAAGGCATGGGCCCAGGCCCGCGCCCGCTGGGCGCCGCGGGATGACGCAACGCAGCGCGGGCTTTGGGCCGCGGTGGCCGGCGTCTCCTCGCCCGGCCCGCGCACCAGCGGACGGCGGCAGATCACGTTTGTGCATGCGGCCTTGCGTGTGCCCGCGGACGCCGATGCCGAATTCCTGCTGGAGCGCCTGGCGGCCTGGCACCGGCGGGCCGGCGAACAGGTCAAGTCGCGCGGCGGACACCTGTGCATAGCGCCGGGCAATGTGCTGTTGGCCTGCTTTGGCCACCCCAGGGCCCAGGAGGATTCGGCGCAGCGGGCGGTGCGCGCCGCCCTGGCGCTGTGCGGCACGCCGGAGGATCCGGCATTGTCCGTGCGGGTGGGCGTGCACACGGCGTGGGTGGTCACGGGCAGCAATCCCGACATGCCGGATGCGCTGGGCCACGCCACGCAGGTGGTGGCCCGCATGGCCGAGCAGGCGCCCCCGGAGGGCGTGCTGGTCAGTGCAGCCACCCGGCAGATGGTGGCTGCGTGCTTTGATGACTGTGTGCACGGGCCTTCCCAGGACGCTGCGCTGGGGCAGGACGGGACGCTGTACCGCATCGTTGGCGACCGGGGCGTGCGGGTGAGCTGGGACGCTCCCCAGGCCTTGCGGACTCCCCTGGTCGGGCGGCGGCGCGAGCTGTCGCGGCTGGCCGCCTGGGGGTCTGAGGCGCTGCGCCACGGGTTGCGCGTGGTGGTGGTGCGGGGCGAGGCCGGCATGGGAAAGTCGCGCTTGTTGCGGTCGTTTGCCGAGCAGCTGGCCCAGTTGTCCTGGGTCGTGCACGCCCTGTTTTGCCGGGCCGAGGCGCAGCACACTCCCCTGCACCCAGTCGTGGCGAACTGGCGGCTGCGGCAGCGTGTGCCAGAGCTTGGAATGCAAACCCCCCAGGGGCCAGCGACGTCCGCGGCCTGGCCCGGCAGCGCTGCGGCGCATTCGCCCGACGAGCGGGTGGAGGCCTTGCTGGGCCTGGGCAGCGGGGACATGCAGGCCATGTCGGAGGTGGACCGCGGCCAAGCCATGGCGGCGCTGGCGCGCAGGTTTCTGGCGGCAGAGGGCGGCCAGCCTGCCATGCTGACGGTAGAGGACGTGCATTGGGCGGACCCGTCCACCCTGGCGCTGCTCTCGCACATCTGCCTCCACCCGCCGGTCAGCCCGCTTCTGTTGGTGCTGACCGTGCGCAGTGCCCATGCCGTGCCCGAAGGCCTGGCGTCGTACGCCGCGGTGCTGGACCTGGCGCCCCTGGATACCGATACCACGGCGGCCCTGGTGCGGCAGGCCGCTCCGGGTCTGTCCGCCGAATCGGTGGCCGCGGTCCTGGCGCGTGCCGAAGGGATTCCGCTGTTTGCCGAAACTCTGGCCCGCTCTCTGGCGCATGCCCCCCTGCCCGGCGGGGCGTTGCCAGGCACATTGCACGATTTGCTGACAGCGCAGCTGGAGGCCACCGATGCGATGCCGCTGGCCCAGGCCGCGGCGGTGATCGGGCGCGAGTTTGACCTGGCACTGCTGCGCCGGGTGGTGGATGCCGACGACACCGCGCTGGCGCACGGCCTGCACGCCCTGCAGCAGGCCCGGTTGATCGAGCCCTGCGACACCGGCACGGGGCAGGTGCGGTACGGCTTTCGCCACGCGCTCATTCAGCAGGCTGCGCTGGCCGCGCAGACCCGCGGCGGCCGGCGCGCCGTGCACCAGCGGGTGGCGCAGGCGCTGGTGGCCCATTTCCCCCAGCAGGCCCAGGAAGGATCGGAAGAGCTGGCGCGCCATTACACCGAAGCTGGCATGGCCCAGGAGGCTGTCACCTGGTGGCAGATCGCCGGAACCAAGGCCTGGCGCAGCGCGGCGTTTGCCGAAGCGGTCGATCATCTGCGCCGGGGCGTGTCCCTGTTGGACCAGTTGCCGCCAGGCCCGGGGAGGCAGGCGCGCGAGCTGGAACTGCTGCTGCCGCTCGGGCCGTCGCTGGTCGCGGTAACGGGCTATGGCTCGCCCGAGGCCATTGCCGCGTACGACCGCGCATTGGCACTGTGCCCAGCCGATGATGAGCGCCGTTTTGCCATCCTGTGGGGGCAGTGGCTGGTGTCGAGTTCGCGTCCCGACGCCAGTTTCGCGGCGGCGGACGCCTGCGCGGGCGAGATGCTGGCCATCGCCACGCGCTCCGGCAGCGCGGTGCAGCGGACCTACGCCCATGCCGCCTGGGCCAACGACGCGGTGTGGCAGGGCCACCTGGAGCGGGCCGAGTACCACGTCCAACAGACCTTGCGCCATGCCCAGGGGCTGCCGGACACCGAGTTCAATCTGGGGGGGCATGACCCGCGGGTGGCTGCTCTGGGCAACCGGGCCTGGGTGCGGCTGCTGCAAGGAAACGGCCTCGCCGCCATGCAGGCCGGGGGGCGCGCCTGTACGCTGGCGCGTGGCCTGAACCAGCCCGAGTCCTTGTGCTTTGCTATGACCCATCTCGCCGTGGTGCAGCGCATGCTGGGCAGGACCGCACCCGTGTCGCGGCTGGCCGGCGACATCGCGGCGTTGTCCGAACGGCATGGCCTGCCCTTGTGGCAGGCCGTGGCGGGCATGCATGCCGGGTGGGCCATGGTGATGTCGGGGCAGCCTGAAGGATTGGCGCGGCTGCAGCGCAGCGCGGCGGCGGCGCGCCAGGCCATGCCCAGCGCGCTGGGCGCCTTTTTACACTCGCTGGCCGAAGCCCAGCTGCACCTGTCGGACGGGCCGGGCGTATTGCAGACCACCGAGGAGGCCCTGGCCATGTGCCTGCGGGTGGGCGACGGGTTTCACCTTCCTGATCTGTACCGTTTGCGCGCCCAGGCGCTGCAGCAGTCGGGCGCCTGCGACGCGGCGCGGCAGAGCGTGGCGCAAGCACTGCAGCACACCGCGGCACATCCGGCGGCGCTGTGGCAGGCGCGAGCGCAGGCTTTGGCGGTGGAGATATCGCCGCGTTAGGCTCTGCACTGATCGCTCGGCAAGCGGGCGCTGAAGACCGCCCGAGACCGCAGAGGCACACGGCGCGGTGATTTGTGCAGAGGATGCTTGGCGGCTGCAACCGCCTTCGTTCACGTCCTGCCGCTGCGCGCAGCTTGCTCCATCAGAAACTGCCGTGCGGCCGCGTTGTTGCACAGGCCGATGGCGCGGCCCCACGCGCTAGCGGCCTCGGCCTCGCGGCCCAGGTCGCGCAGCAGTTGGGCCGCCAGGGCCCAGTAGGGCTGGTAGGTGGCCACCGCGTCCGCGGGCAGGGCGCTCAGCAGCTGCCAGCCCGCCGGCGCGCCGTGGACGTGCGACAGCGCCGCGGCCCGGGCCACCTCGGTGCCCAGCGTGGGGGCCAGGCGGGCCAGGCCTTCGTACAGCAAGGCGATCGCGGGCCAGTCGGTGCGGCCGGTGACGGCGCGGCGGTTGTGCACCGAGTGGATGGCCGCCTCGAGCTGAAAGCGCCCCAGGCGCCGCCGCCGCGCGGCCTGGGCGAGCAGTGCGTCGGCCTCGGCCACCCCTGCCGCGTGCCACTGCCGGGGGTCTTGCTCCGACAGGGGCACGTAGCGGCCCTCGGCATCGCGGCCGGCGCCGCGGCGGGCCTCCACATGCAGCATCAGTGCCAGCAGGCCCAGGGGTTCGGGCTCGTCGGGCAGGCACTGGTGCAGCAGGCGGCCCAGTTCCAGCGCCTGCTGCGCCAGGCCGCCCTGCGGGCCTGCCGCGCCGGCCACCTCCGAGGCGTCGGCACAGCCGCAGCTGTAGGCGCCGTAGAGCGCCTGCAGCACGGCGTCCAGCCGGTCGGGCAGCGCATGCGCCGGGGGAACCTCGTACGGGATGCCCGCGTCGCGGATCTTGGCCTTGGCCCGCGAGAGCCGCTGCCCCATGGTGGCGGGCTTCACGACGAAGGCCGAGGCGATGTCGGCAGCCGCCATGCCCCACACCACCTGCAGCATGAGCGGCGTGCGGGCCTCGGCGTCGATGGCCGGGTGCGCGCACACGAACATGAGCTTCAGGCGCTCGTCCGGGAAGCCGGCGGCCCCTTCGGCCAGCTCCATCGCTTCCTCCGCAGCGGCCAGCAGCAGGGGCTGGGCCTGCGCCTGCACGGCCGCGTGCCGCTGCGCATCGATCAGGCGGCGGCGCGCCGCCGTCAGCAGCCAGGCGGACGGGTTGTCGGGCACGCCGGTCTCGGCCCAGGTGTGCAGCGCGGCGTGCAGGGCGTCAGCCAGGGCGTCTTCGGCGGCGGCCATGTCGCGGCAGCGGGCGGCCAGGAAGGCCAGCAGCCGGCGGCCGGACTCGCGCACCGCACGGGCCGCCGTTGCATGGGCCACCGCTGCATGGGCGTCCGGGCCGCCGGGCATCACTCGTTGGGCAGGTTGGGGCGCACTTCCACCACCATGCCCGGGCGCTGCGGGAACCGGGCGGCCCATTCGAGCGCGGCGTCCAGGTGCGGCAGTTCGACGATGAAGAGGCCGCCGAGCTGCTCCTTGGTCTCGGCGAAGGGGCCGTCCTGCACCCACGGCTTGCCGTCCCGGTAGCGCAGCGTGGTCGACGTCTCGGGCGGCTGCAGGCCGGCGCCGCCCACAAACACGCCGGCGTCCTTGAGCGCCTGCAGGTAGTGCATGGTGCCGCTCCAGTACGCCTGCTGCCGGGCCGGGTCGGTGCGGGCCGCAAAGCCCTGGGGGTCTTCGTGGATGAGGAGGGTGTATTGCATGGGCCAATCCTTGGGGTCGGGTGAACGAGCCCGGCACCCGCCGGACTCTGCCCCCATGACGGCACAGCGGCAGGCGTTTCGACAGCGGCGCAAAAAAATAATGCCGCTGCCGGCGGGCGGGCCATGGTGGCACAAACTGCCCCTTCCGCCATCGCGGAGGAGAACGCTGCGAAGAATTGCTATTGAATTAATAGCTGCTTGCGCTTTCTGGGTAAGCGCTGCAGGCCATTTTTATTGAAAATTCGCCGTGCTCCGGGTGTCCGCCGCGATAATTCCGGCAATGCAACGCTTGCGCACCGCTCCCTTCCTCGCCCGGCTGGTGCTGGCGTGGTTCATCGCGGTGGTGGGCGGGGCGGGCGCGGCGCCGCTCATCCATCCGCAGTCGCTGGAGCTGGTGTGTGGCGCCTCGGGCGCCGTCAAGCTGGTGGTGGTCAGCAGCGGCGCGGGCGGCGGCGAATCGGCGCCGCTGCCGCAGGCGCTGGGTTCGCACGGCCTCGATTGCACCCTGTGCCTGCCGCTGCATGCGCCCCCGCCTGCTCCGTTGGGGGTGGCGGTTGTGCCCGCTGCGCAGGCCCCGGTGCCGGTGCCGCCGCGGGTCGCGGTACGGGGTGCGTCCTGGCAGGGGGCGGCGCTGCCGCCGCGCGGGCCGCCCCGGGTGGGCGCCCTGGTCTGATCTTTGGGCGCGGCCACCCGGCTTGGGTGCGGGTGGCGGCCGCCGTCCTGAATCCCGTTTTCTCGTTGCGCTGATTCCCGGTGCCGCATCCCCAGGGCTGCGGGCGGCCTGCGCCTGCAGCGCGTTGTTGCTGGCGGGCCATGCCCTGCACGCGGGGCTGCGCAGCGAACCCTTGCCATTTTCACCATGACTCTCTTGTCTTCCCAAGGCGTGCCGCCGGCACGCTCCCTCCTCGCGGCCGCCCTGGCCGCAGCCCTGGCCGCGCTGGCCGGTCCGGCCGGCGCCCAGGCGCCATCGCCGTCCCCCGAGGCCCCAGGGCCTGTCGCCGATGCCGCCCTCACCCTGGGCACCGTCACCGTGCAGTCGGCGCCCTCGGGCGCGCTGCCGGCCCGGCAGGTGTTCAGCTCGGTGGACATCCTGGGCGCCAGCGTGCTCCAGGACCAGCATGTGGACTACAGCTGGGAGCTGCTCACCCGCGCCCCCGGCGTGCAGGTCACGCAGTTCAAGCAGGGCACGGACGCCGGGCGTTTCTCGATGCGCGGCTTCAACGGCGAAGGCCGCGTCAATGCCGTCAAGCTGCTGATCGACGGCATCCCCAGCAACGACAACGCGGGCGGCATGCCGTTTCTGGACGCCGTGTTCCCGCTGGACATCGAGGCCATCGAGATCGTGCGCGGCACCAACGACCCGCGCTACGGCCTGAACAACATCGCGGGCAATGCCAACGTCATCACCCGCCAGGGCGGCAACGACGGCCAGGCCAGCGTGACGCTGGGCAGCTTTGGCACGCGCGAACTGCAAATCGCCAAGGGCTTTGAAAGCGGCAACTGGAGCCAGAACTACTTCGTGGCCACCCGCGAATCGGATGGCTACCGCGACCATGCCGACGCCGACAAGAAGGCGCTGGCGGGCAAGTGGTTCTACACCAGCGACGGCGGCCGGTGGCGCGCAGGCGTCATCGCCCGCTATTACCAGAACAAGGCACTCGAATCCGGTTACCTCACGGCCGAGCAGGCCGCCCGCGCTCCGCGCAGCTCGCCCGCCTATGCCGCGTGGGACCGCAGCGAACGCGAGACCACGCAGCTGAGCGCGCACCTGGACGGGCAGCTGGCCGATGACCTGAGCTGGACCGCCAAGGCCTACACCCAGCACTACGAGAACCAGCGCTTTGTGCGCTTTTCGGAAGCGGGCGTGCAGCAGGAGCGGGACAACGACGAAACCCACAAAGGCCTGATCACCACCCTGACCTGGCGCCCCAAGGTGGCGTGGGCCCATGCCTTCACGCTGGAAGGCGGCCTCGATGCCCAGTGGCAGGACAACGCGGCCCAGCGCTACCGCACCGTGCAGCAGGTGCGCACTTCTCAGATCCGCGACTGGAACTTTGACCTGAACACCCGCGGCGCCTACGTGCAGGCCGTGGTGCAGCCCGTGCCCGCGCTCAAGATCATCCCCGCGCTGCGGGTGGACCGGATCAGCGGCCGTTTCACCGACGGGCTCACCCAAATCACCTCGCCCATGCACGACTACGGCACCATCACGCAGCCCAAGATCAGCGTGGCCTACGCCGTGCGTCCCGACACCAGCGTGTATGCCAACTGGGGCCGCAGCTTCCAGATCGGCGCGGGCATCGACAGCTACCGCACGCCTTCGCAAAGCCGCAACCTGGAACCGTCGCTCAATGACGGCTGGGAGGCCGGCGTGAAGTGGCAGCCCGCCGCAGGCATCGAGACCCGCGCGGCCTACTGGGAGCAGCGCGCCAGCGGCGAGGTGGCCCGCGTGCTGGGCGTGAACGGCCTGCCCGATCCCGGCGGCCAGGGCAATGTGGGCCGCACCCTGCGCAAGGGCGTGGACCTGCAGCTCAACGCGCGCCTGAACGCGCAGTGGAGCGGCTGGGTGGGCTACTCGTCGCAAATCGCGCGCATTGTGGAGCCCGACCCCGGCGCGCCCGCCACGCGCGGCAAGGAGATCGAGAACGTGCCGCACTACCTGGCCACGCTGGGCGTGGACTACCAGGCCAGCACGCAGCTCAAGCTCAGCGCCTGGGCCAATGCCCAGGGCAACTACTACCTGGAGCGCACCAACACCCTGGGCCGCACCGGCGGCTACGCGCTGCTCAACCTGGGGGCCGCCTGGCGGCTGTCCCCCGCGCTGGAGGTGGGCGTGCAGCTCAAGAACGTGACGAACCGCAGGTACGTCTACGCGTGGTACGACAGCGGCTCGTCCGGCTACGCGCCGGGCGATGGCCGCAGCGCCTACGCCAGCCTGAACTGGACGTTCTGACCATGGCGCGCGCACTCACTTCCGCGCCCGGTGGGCAGGCGGAGCCCGGCACCGTGCTCACCCGCAGCAGCCTGTACCGCGCCGTGTGGCGCTGGCACTTCTATGCCGGGCTGCTGGTGCTGCCCCTGCTGATCTGGCTGGCGGTGACGGGCGCGCTGTACGTGTACCACGACGGCATCGACCAGCGCGTGCATGCCGGCCTGCTCACGGTGCCCGTGCCTGCTGCGCCTGCGGCCAGCCCCGCCCCGCACAGCGCGGTGCTGGCCGCCGCCCTGGCAGCGCAGCCGGGTGCGTGGTTCAAGTACACGCCCCCGGCCGCGCCCGACCGATCGGCCGAGGTGGGCGTGCGCACCGCCGACGGCGCCAAGGTGGCCGTGTACGTGGACCCATACCGGGCCCAGGTGCTGGGCACGCTGAGCGACCGCGGCACGTTGGGCTGGACGATTCGCCAGCTGCACAGCCTCAAGTACTTTGGGCCCGTGCAACGCGGCTTCATCGAGATGGCGGCGGGCTGGGCCATTCTGCTGGTGCTCACCGGCGTGTACCTGTGGTGGCCGCGGGGGCCAAACAAAACGGGGCAGGGCGGCGTAGTCAGCGTGCGCGGCACCCCAGGCCAGCGCGTGTACTGGCGCGATCTGCATGCCGTGACCGGGCTGGTGGTGGGCGCGGGGCTGCTGTTCCTCGCCATCACCGGCATGCCCTGGTCGGTGCTGTGGGGCGCGAAGGCGAACGAATGGGCGAACGGGCACAACTTTGGCTACCCGGCAGGCGTGCGCGTGACGCTGCCCCTGTCCGGCCAGTCCGTGTCCGATGTGGCCCACCTGCCGTGGACGCTGCAGCAGGCGCAGCAGCCGGGCAGTGCCGACCATGCAGGCCATGCCCAGGCCGAAGACAACCCGCACGCCCTGCATGGCGGCGGGGCGGCTGCGCAGCCCGAACCCGCAATGTCCGGCGATGCACGCGTTGCGCTGGACATCGACACCGTGATGGCTGAGGTGCAGCGCCTGCAACTGGCCCCGGGCTACACCGTCAACCCGCCCCAGGGTGCGCAGGGCGTGTTCACCGCCTCCGTCTACCCGCACGAGCTGGCCCGCCAGCGCGTGGTGCACCTGGACCAGTACACCGGCCAGCCGCTGCTCGACATGTCCTATGCGGACTACGGCCCGCTGGGCCGCTGGCTGGAGTGGGGCATCAACATCCACCTGGGGCAGGAATGGGGCGTGGCCAACCAGCTGCTGCTGGTGGCCGTGTGCGCCGGCATCGTGCTGCTGTGCGTGTCCGGCGTGGTGATGTGGTTCAAGCGCCGGCCTGCGGGCGGTGTGGGGGTGCCGCCGTTGCCTGCGCAGCGCCGCGCATTGGTGGGCGTTGCGGCGGTGCTGGCGGTGGGCGGGGTGGTGTTTCCGCTGGTGGGCGTGTCGATGCTGGTGCTGGCTGCGGTGGATGCTGGCGTGGTGGGGTGGGGGCGCAAGGTTTGAGGTATTTTTGGCCTCTGAGGCTTATGGGGTAAGCGCAAGCAGCTATCAAATTGGTAGTTGCTGGCCCGCGCCGTGGCTGCTGGGCGGACCGCCTGGGCCGGCAGACGCCGCGCCCAACGCCAGGGATTCAGCCCAGCTCCACCCATTCCACGCCCCAGTGGTGCAGCCCTTCCCGCAGGATCAGCAGCGCGGCCGCCCACTCGGCGCGCTGGGGCAGGCCGGGGTCGGGGGCACCGGGCCGGTGAATCTGGTCGGCCAGGCGGTTGAACAGGTTCTCCACGGCCTGCCGGGACAGGCGGGCGGGCGGCGCGGACAGGGCCACGCCCGCGGCCTCGGCCACCTCGCGCAGCAGCGGGCTGCGCGTGTGCAGGGTGAACGGCGGGGCCGTGCCGGCCGGGGGCGCAGCCAGCCAGCGGGTGGCGGGCATGACGGCGTCTTCCACCGTGGCGATGGCGTTCTCCAGCGACAGCGGCGTGGGCATGCGCAGGCCAAATGCCTGGGCCACGGTCTGCCAGCCCAGGGCCGCGCGGTACGGCGCGGGGCTGTCGGCCGCTGGAGCAGCCGCGGGCACCCAGTGGAGCGCCAGGTGGCCGGGCTCCAGGCGAAGTTCGATGGAAGGCGGGGGCAGGTCGTAGCGCATGCCCCGGTTGTACACCCGGCGGGGCCGCCCGCGGCGTGGCTTTGCCGGGCTCAGCGCTGCGGCATGTCCTTGGCCCCATAGCCCAGGCTCACCGTGGCATCGGCGGGAATGGGGGGCATGGTGGCTTCCCACGCCTCCCAGGCCTGCACCATGGCCGCCAGCCGCTCGGGGGCGATGGGGCCCAGGTTGGCGCGTTCGCGTTCGTCGCCTTCCAGGTTGAAGAGGTAGTCGTGTCCGTCCACGCGCAGGTACTTCCAGGGGCCGTGGCGCAGGGCGCGCTGGCCCCGGTGGTTCATGCGCCAGAACAGGGGCTGGTCGTCGTGCCAGGTGGCGTCGCGCAGCAGCGGCATGAGTGATCGGCCATCCAGCGGGTGGGTGGCGGCGGCGGGGGCGCCCGCGGCGTCGAGCACGGTGGCGGTCCAGTCCATGGTCATGCAGGTCTGGGTGCTGGTGCCGCCGGGGGCAATCACGGCGGGCCAGTGCGCAATCCAGGGCACGCGGATGCCGCCTTCGGTCAGGTCCATCTTGCCGCCCACCAGGGGCCAGTTGTCCGAGAAGCGCTCGCCGCCGTTGTCGCTGGTGAACACCACCAGCGTGTCGCGCTCCAGCCCCTCGGCGCGCAGCAGGTCCATCAGGCGGCCAATGCCTTCGTCCATGTGGTGGATCATGCGGCGGTAGGTGTCGATGTTGCCGCCGTGCAGGTGGAACAGGTTGCCCTTCACCTCCTGCGCCAGCGCTTCGTCGTCACGCGTTTCCCATGGCCAGTGGGGCGCGGTGTAGTGCAGGCTCAAGAAGAACGGCGTGCCGCTGCGCGCACCACCGGCCATGCGGCGCACAAAGTCCAGGCCGTGGCCGGTGATGAGGTCGGTGAGGTAGCCGTCCTCCTGCTGCTCGGCGTCGCCCAGGTACAGGTCGTGCTGGCCGGTGGAGCTGCAGTGGGTGAAGTAGTCCACCCCGCCCGACATGGGGCCGAAGAACTCGTCATAGCCCGAGCGCAGCGGGCTGAACGCCGGCGGGTAGCCCAGGTGCCACTTGCCCATGAGCGCCGTGCGGTAGCCCGCATCGCGCAGCAGCGAGGGCAGCGTGGGGTGCTCCGGCGGCAGGCCCAGCGTGGTGCTGCCCCGGCTCTTGCTGTTGATGGGCTCCTCGGCCGCGCCGCGCAGGCGGTACTGGTAGCGGCCCGTCATCAGCGCAAAGCGGGTGGGCGAGCACACGGGCGAGTTGGAATAACCCTGGGTGAGCTTGAGGCCCCGGGCGGCCAGGCCATCGAGCACGGGCGAGACGGGGCCAAAGCTGGCGTCGCGGCCGCCGTAGCAGCCCAGGTCGGCATAGCCCAGGTCATCGGCCACGATGAAGACGATGTTCGGGCGGGTGAGTTGTGTCATACCGTCCGCGTCCTCAAGGTTTGAAGCCGGAGCGCTGCACCACCGGCGCCCACTGCGCCCTGTAGGCCTTGAGCATGGCCTCGGTCTGCGCGCGGGTGGCGGCCACGGGCTCCATCTTGGCGGCCTCGAACTTGCGGCGCGTATCGGGGTCCTTCATCACTTCCACAATGAGCTGCGACAGCCGCTCCACCTGGGCAGCGGGCATGCTGGCGGGGGCGAAGAAGGTGTTCCAGCCCGTGGCAGCCAGGTCCAGCCCGGCCTCCTTGAACGTGGGCACGCTGGGCGCCAGCGGGCTGCGCTGGGCGCCGGAGACGGCCAGCACGCGCACCTTGCCGGCTTCGTGCTGGGCCAGCAGGCTGTCGAAGGTGTCGAAGGCCACGGGCACCTGGCCGCCGATCAGGTCGGTGGTCAGCGGGGCGGAGCCGCGGTAGCCCACCACTTCGGCCCGCACCTTGGCGGCGTCGCCCACCATCAGGCCGAAGAAGTGCGGCAGGCTGCCGGTGGCGGGCACGCCGAAGTTGGCCTGCTCGGGGTTGGCGCGCAGCCAGGCCAGCAGGTGGCGCAGCTCCTTCACGGGCACGGCGGCGCCCACGGCCACGCCAAACTCATAGCTGTTCACATGGCTCACGGCGCGGAAGTCGCGCTCGGCGTCGTAGCCCGCATCGGGGAACACCAGCGGCGCCACCACCATCACGGCGGGGTTGGCCAGCAGCAGCGCAGGCTGGTTGGCGGGGGCCGCCTTCACGTACTGGGCCGAAAGGCGGCCGCCCGCGCCCGTCTTGTTCTCGACGATGACGGGGCTGCCCAGCTTGGCCTGCAGCTTGTCGGCCACGATGCGGGCCACGCGGTCGCTGGAGCCGCCGGGCGGGTAGCCCACCACGATGCGCAGGGGCGTGTCGGCGCCGGTGCCGGCGGACTGGGCCTGGGCGCCGGGCGTGCCCAGCACCATGGCGGCGGCCAGGCCGAGGGCTGCGGCCAGCAGGGGGCGCCGTGTCCGCGATGGCTTGTGTGGGTGCTTGTGCGTAGGCGTGTGGGGGTGGGTCATGGTGTCGGCTCCTGGGGTGTGGCCGGGATGATGGAAGTCAAGCCACGTTCCATGGCACTCTAGGGGCCCGACAATCGATTGTTCAAATCAATTACCTTCCGGGTTTGCACCGATGACCGACGCCTCCCGACTGCGCGATCCGCAGGCCGCCAGCGACCTGCTGATGTACCGGCTGAACAAGCTGATCGGGGTGTCGGGCAGCCTCGTGATCCGCCTGTGCGAGGGCGGCTACGGCATCACCCGCCGCGAATGGGGGCTGCTGATATGGCTGGCGCAGCACCCGGACCTGCCGCCCACCGAGCTGGCCCGCCGGGTGGGTCTGGACCGGGCGCGCACGTCACGGGCCATCACGTCGCTGCAGGCCAAGAAGCTCCTCACCCGCGAACCCCTGCCCGGCGACAAGCGCCAGGCGCGGCTGCGGCTCACGCCCGAGGGGATGGCGGTGTACGAGGCCTTGTTCCCGCAGGTGAAGCAGCTCAACCAGGCGTTGCTGCGCGGCCTGCCCGCGCAAACCGTGGAGCTGCTGGACCACGCCCTGGGCCTGCTGCAGGCCAATGCCGATGCACTGCTGGCCGAACATGCCCACCTGCCGCGCACGTACCGCATGCGGGGCGGGCGCAGCGGCAGCAGCGGGGGCGGCTGAAGGCGGCTCAGGCGTGGGTGATCCAGTCCAGGTGCGGGCCTTCGTTGAGGTGTGGCAGCGTGTTGAAGGTCTGCAGCATCAGCCGCTTGGGCGAGATGGAAAACTCCGTCACCGCGCTGTTGCGGATGCGCATGTTCAGCGCAATCGTCACCTCCGGCGCCGTGCCCAGCACCTCGCCCACCGCGGCCGAAATGGGGCCGCCGCTGCTCACCAGCAGCACGTTCTGGCCCGCGTGGTGGTGGCGCACATGGTCCAGCACCGCGCGCACGCCGCCGGAAAACTCGTTCCAGCTGGGCATGCCCTGCGGGCTGATGACGCCGGCCATCCACTGCGCCAGCGCGTCGCACAGGATGCGGAAGTGCTGGCGGAACCGCTCGGGCGTGTCCGCCGGCCCCAGGGGCTGCGGGTGGATGGCGGCAATCAGCGCATGGCTGTCGTACTCGTTGAGGCCCGGCCAGCGCGTCACCTCGGGCAGGGCCTGCAGCCCCTCGGCAATGCCGTCCAGCGTTTCGGTGTGGCGGCGCAGCGTGCCCGTCATCACCGCATCGAACGCCAGCCCGCGCGCGCGCCAGTACTCGCCCAGGCGCACCGCCTGCTGCCGGCCGCGGGGGCTGAGCACGTCGTAGTCATCCGCGCCAAACGAGGCCTGGCCATGGCGCACGAGGTAGAGGGTTCCCATGCGGCGGATTGTGACCACAAAGCCGGGTGGCGCTTGTCGCTAGGGCGACGGATGCTATCAATTTTGTAGTTTTGGATGCTGCGCTGCAGCAGCCGGGGCGCCGCTCAGCGCAACACCCAGCGCAGGGTGGCCGCCAGGCACAGCAGCAGCCCCATGCCGACCACGATGGCGCGGCCGCGCCAGCCGCCGTACCGCCAGTAGTGCGTCACCAGGCCGTTGTGCCAGACGCTGTCATGCATGTTCAGCTGGGGAAGCCGGTCGATGATGTTGTGGCGCAACGCGTCTTCGTCAAACAGCGGCGTGGTGCGCAGCCGCAGGGGAATCATGCCGGTGCCGATCAGCAGGTGCTGGCGCGTGCAGGTCACCTGCTCGGCGGGTGCCTGGTAGCGGCGGCCGCCGAACCGGGCCTGGACCTGCGCGCCATCGGTGCCGATGCGGATGGACTCCATGGCCTTGAGCTGCCGCCAGCTCATCGCCATGGCCAGCAAGGGCAGGGTGCCAAAGCCCGCCAGCAGGGTCCTCGGGCCGGCGCAGCCCATGGCGTGCGTGCAGCCGTACTGGGTCAGGTAGGGCCAGACCTCGTAGCCTGCCCAGGCCAGCACGGCACCCGTCAGCACCGATGCCCCCACCACGATGCGGCGGGCCGTGCGGGTGCTGCCGGGCAGGGCCTGGACGCGGGTGATGCGGACCGGGCTGGGTGCGGCGGTGCCGCCCGGCAGGGGCTGCGCCGGGGCGGGGAACCCGGGCAGCGCACTGGGGGGCTCCGGCGCGGGGGCTGCCGCGGGTGCCGCGGCTTCCGGGCGGGTGGCCGGGGTCTGCCGCCAGGCCGCGCCCCGCAGCTGTCCCAGCTCGCCGGCCTTCCAGGCCAGCCACAGGGCTGCCAGCAGCAGCACGCCGATGCTGCCGATCAGCAGCCTGGGAAGCCGCCCCAGCCACCGCGCCCGCTGCTGGGCGGCATTCAGCTCGGCACGAAAGGCCGCGTCGCCAAAGGGCGCCAGCACCTGGCCTTGCAGGTCGAGCCGGTGCACCACGTAGTTGCGCAGGTCGGTCAGCAGCAGGTGCTGGCCGAACAGCACGATGGCGTTGGGGTCCTGCCCGGCGGAGATGGGGACCACGCGCTCGGGCTGCAGCTGCGGGTTCATGCGCAGCACGTCGGCGTCGCGCATGGCGCCGTTGGCCACCAGCACCCACAGCCGGCCTTCGGGATCGCGTTCCATGGCAAACGGAAAGCGCCGCGTGGCGCGCAGGCCGGGGTGGGCGATGGGGTACGCCTGCCGGGCCGTCCCGGCCGTGCCCGGCGCGCTGTCGTCCAGCCGCTCGATCTGGTGCTGGTTGGTGTTGGCCACCCACATCCCGTGCGGCGCCGGCAGCGTCTGGTTGGGAAACCGCAGGCCGTCGGCGTAGGTGTGCCGCAGTGCGTAGGGCCCGCTGGCCGCGGCGCGGCCATACACCAGCACCTGGTGGGCGGAGGTGTCCGACACCACGATTTCCGCCTCGTCGCCGCGCACGCGCACCCAGCGGTAGTCCGACCGGCCCGACAGGCCGGGCAGGTCCAGCGCCGTGCACTGCATTTGCGACAGGTTGCAGCGGTGCACGCGGCTGGCGTCGTGCACCCAGAACACGTTCTCTTGCGTGAACTGCAGGCTGGAGGGGTTGGGCGACAGCTTGAGCCGGGCCAGCTCCACGCGGCGCAGCCGCTGGCCCGCTGCGTTGAACTGGTGCAAGGCGCCATGGCTCTCCAGCCACAGCATGTCCCCTTGCACGGCGGGCAGGCGCGGCCCGCTGGGGGCGGGCGCAGCCAGGTTGGTGTAGAGGAAGGCGCCAATCAGCAGGCATTGCAGCGCGATGACGGCGCGCAGGCCCCAGCGGTAAGCCGACGGTGGCGTAGGTGGCATGGACAGTCCCTCGGGTGCTCTTGTTGTGGTGGGCGCCGCGCCGGCCGCTGGCGGCGGCCGTGCCCGCGGGCATTGTCCTGCACCTGGGGCTGCGGCGGATCAGCCGGCCTGCAGCACCTTCGCAAACGCGGGGGCGTCCACATTGCCGCCCGTCAGCGCCAGGCCGACGTTCTGGCCTTGCAGCATGGCGCGCTCCTGCAGCGCCGCCGCCAGCGCAGCGGCCCCGGCGCCTTCGGCCACGTTGTGCGTGTCGGTGAAGAGTGCGCGCATGGCGGCGGCCACCTCGGCGTCGCTCACCTGCACGATGTGGTCGATGTGCGGGGCCAGCACGGCCAGGGCTTCGGCATCGGCCACGCGGCAGGCCATGCCGTCGGCCAGCTGGGTGGTGACGGGCGCCTCCACCACGCGGCCGGCGGCCAGCGAGTCGGCATAGGTGGTGGCGTGGCTGCTGACCACGCCCACCACGCGCACGGGGTGCTGCAGCGCCAGCTTGGCCGCAATAGCCGAGCATGCGCCCGAGCCCTGGCCGATGGGCACGTACACCACGTCCAGCTGCGGCACGGCGCGCAAGAATTCCCACCAGTAGGTGGCCACGCCGCGCAGCAGGTCGGGGTGGAAGCTGGGCACCATGTGCGCCCCGCGCTCGGCCGCAAGCTGCATGGCGTGCTCGCGCGCTTCCTGGAAATCGTCGCCATGCTCGATGAGCGTGACGCCCAGGGCGCGCATGGCCGCGTTCTTTTCCACCGAGTTGCCGCGCGGCACGACGATGGTGCAGGCCACGCCGTGGCGGCGCGCGGCCCAGCCCATGCTCTGGCCGTGGTTGCCGCGCGTGGCGCTGATCACTTCCCCGGGCAAGGTGCCGCGCTGCGCCAGCTGGTTGAAGTAGGTCAGGCCGCCGCGGATCTTGAAGGCGCCCACGGGCGTGTGGTTCTCGTGCTTGAGCCAGCAGGCGGTGCCCAGGCGCTCGCTGAGCAGCGCCCAGCGGTACTGCGGCGTGGGTGCGAAATCGCGGTACACCACCTGGGCAGCGGCTTCGATGTCGGCCAGGGTGGGCAGCAGGGCGGTGGGGTCGAGCCGGGTGTTCATGGGGCGGATTGCGTTTCGGTGAAGAAGGAGGCAAGGGTGAGGGGACCGCGCGGCGTGGCCAGCTGTGCGGTGAGGCGGGCCGTTCCGCTGGCGGAAACGCCGACGCAACCGGCCACACCGATGGCGTCGCACGCCGCGCGCAGGGTGGCGGCCTGCAGGTGCTGCAACGTGAGCTGCCGCAGCTGCACGCCGCTGGCGGGCAGGCTGTCGCACGGGTGCACCGCGCCCCACTGGATGAGCGTGGGAAGGCAGCCGTCCATCAGGCGCAGGCCATCGTCCCGCACGGTGATCTGCCATTGCAGCAGGCCGCTGGGCGTGGGGCGGCTGGCCGTCAGCACCGTGCCGCGGTCGATGTCCAGCGCAGCCAGGGCCGCGCAGCGCCCGGCCACGTCGGGCACGCTGGCCACCCAGTGGATCAGCTGCGGGCCGTGCGCCGCCACCTGGGCCTGCAGGGCCGCATCATCCATATCAAACCAGCGTCTGGCGCCCGTGGGGCGGGCGCTGGAAGCTCCTGGATTGATAGCAATCACCTCCAGATAGGCGCGCGGGTGCGCCGGGCTGCTGATGTTGAGGATGCGGTTGTGCGTGCCCATCAGCGGGTGTTCGCCGCCGGCGGCGGGCGTGACGCCCAGCGTGCGCTCGCACCAGGCCACGCCGCTGGCCAGGTCGGCCGCCAGCACGACGAGGTGGTCCACGCAGGGGGCGGTCGCAGGGGCCGTCACAGCAGCACCTCGCCCGCCACGCAGGTCACGCTGCTGCCGCCCACCCAGATCGTGTCGCCGTCCTGCTGGACGTACACCCGTCCCGCGCGGCCCAGGCACGTGCCCTGCGCCGCCACGTACTGCGCGGGGGCCAGGCCGGCGCCGATGAGCCACTGCGCCAGCGCGGCGTTCAGGCTGCCGGTCACGGGGTCTTCGGCCAGCCCGTTGTTGCCGGGGAAGAAGGCGCGCACTTCAAACGCGATGCCGTCGGCATCGGTGCTGCCGATGACGCCGACCTTGCCACGCGGGCCGACCACGCCCACATCCAGCTGGCCCAGGATGCTGGCGTCGGGCTTGAGCGAGCGCACCTGCTCGGCCGAGCGCAGCATCACGCCGCGCCAGTTGGGCCCGTTGTCGCACCAGGCGTGGTGCAGGATGTCGCCGCGCGCCACGCCCAGGCCGCGGGCGATCAGGGCCACGTCCTCTTCGGCCAGCGGGCCGCTCTTGAGGAGCGGCGGCGCGGCAAAGGCCAGGCGCTCGCCGTCCTGGCGCAGCGTGACCAGGCCCACGCCGCATTCCTGCACCACCTTGCCCGCCACCTGGGGCTGGCCGCCGGCCTTGAGCCATGCGTGGCAGCTGCCCAGCGTGGGGTGGCCCGCGAAGGGCAGCTCCCGCCCCGGGCAGAAGATGCGCACGCGGTAGTCGGCGCCGGCCGCGCGGCCTTGCGAGCTGGGCGGCAGCAGGAACGTGGCTTCCGACAGGTTGGTCCAGTTCGTGAACTCCTGCATGGCTTCGGTGGAAAGGCCGGTGCCGTCCAGCACCACGGCCAGCGGGTTGCCGCGGTACGGCGTGGCGGTGAAGACGTCGACTTGCTGAAAGGGGCGCTGGTGCATGGTGATGAGGTCCTTGGGTTGGCAAATGAACTGAAGTGGTGATGGGTGGGCGCACACCGGCGGCCAGACCGGAGCCTGAACGGTGCCTTTTGCAAGCCTTTTTTTGGGCCGCGCAGCGTGCCGGCCGGGGGCGGGTCAGCCGCTGGGCGGCGCGGTCGTGGTGGTGGCGGAACGGCTCACAGCAGCACCTTCCCCTCGATACAGGTCACTGCCTGCCCCCCCACCCAGATCTGGTGCTGGTCGTCCTGGCGCACGTGCACGCGCCCGGCGCGGCCCAGGCATTCGCCCTGGGCCACCAGGTACTGCCGGGGCGCCAGGCCGTCGGCGATCAGCCATTCGGCCAGGCTGGCGTTGAGGGAGCCGGTCACGGGGTCTTCGGGGTTGCCCATGGGGGCGGCAAAGGCGCGTACCACCGCGCCGGGCTCGCGCGTATCGGCGGCGGTGGGGCGGACATGGACCACGCCCACATCCTGGCCCAGGTCCTTGAGGCGCGCATGGTCGGGGCGCAGGCCCAGCACGGTGTCGGCGCTGTCCAGCAGCAGGCCCAGCCACACGGGGCCGTTGTCCAGCAACTGCGCGCCCAGGATCTGGTGCGGGCGCAGCCCCAGGGCGCTGGCGATCAGCGGCACCAGCGCCGGGCTGGGGGCGCTGCGCTGCAGCGGTGGCGCGGCAAAGGCCAGTGTGTCGCCGGTGTGCTCCACGCGCACCAGGCCCAGTGAACACTCCTGCACCACCAGGCCACGCTGGCGCGGCGCGTGGCCCGCCTGCAGCCAGGCGTGGCAGGTGCCCAGCGTGGGATGGCCTGCAAAGGGCAGTTCGCCGTTGGGGCTGAAGATGCGCACGCGGTAGTCGGCGCCCGCGGCGCGGCCAGCCTCCGTGGGCGGCAGCAGGAAGGTGGTTTCCGACAGGTTGGTCCAGGCGGCAAAGCGCAGCATGTCGGCATCGCCCAGGCCCTCGGCGTCCAGCACCACGGCCACGGGGTTGCCGTAGCCCGGGCGGTGGCTGAACACGTCGATCTGCTTGAAGGGGCGCTGGTGCATGGCAAACGGGGGTCAGGAAAGGGGCAGGTCCAGAACGCCCCGAGCGCCGGGGCGGGCGCTGACCGCGTGGTACCAGCGCTCCAGGTGCGGCCGCGCGGGCCGTTCCTGCGGCAGGCCCCACCAGCGGTGGATCTCGCAGCCCACCGGAATGTCGGCCATGGTGAAGTGGTCGCCTGCCATGAAGGGCTGGCGCGCCAGGTGGTCGTCCAGCAGCGCCATCAGCGGCTCGGTGGCCGCCACGGAGGCGGCGATGAGCGCATCGCTGCGCTGCGCGGCGGGCGTGCGGATCCACTGGATGAAAGCGTCGCGCCCCGCGGGGTTGAGCGTGGTCTGCTGCCAGTCCATCCACTGCTCGGCCACGAAGCGCGCAGGCAGGGCTTCCGGGTACAGATCGCCCGGCGCATGGCGCGCGCACAGGTAGCGCACGATGGCGTTGGACTCCCACAGCACGGCGCCGGTCTCGTCGTCCTCGATCAGCGGCACCAGGCCGTTGGGGTTGAGGGCCAGGTAGCGCGGCTCGCGCACGATGCCGAACTGGCCGCCCGCGTCGGTGCGCTGCACCGACGGCAGGCCCAGCTCCTGCACGGCCCAGACCACCTTGCGCACGTTGATGGACGACAGCCGCCCCCAGACCCTCAGCATGGCTTAGCGGCCTTGCAGGCTGTCGCGCACGGCAGAAGCCAGGGCGGCAATGCCGGCGGCGATCTGCTCCTTCGTGGAGGTGACGAAGGACAGGCGCAGCGTGCGCTGGTCCGCATGGTCGGCGTAGAAGGCCGCGCCGGGCACGAAGGCCACGTTGCGCTCCACCGCCTTGGGCAGCAGGTCGATCGCGCTCATGCCATCGGGCAGGCGCACCCACAGGAACATGCCGCCGTCGGGGCGGTTCCATTGCACGTCCAGGCCCGCCATTTCCTTCGTCAGCGCGGCCAGCATGGCCTCGCACTGCTCCTTGTACAGCGCGCGGATGGTGGGCACGTGCCGGTCCAGGAAGTTGCCCTTCATCACCTCGGCCACCAGGCGCTGGTTGTAGCCGGGAGTGTGCAGGTCGGCCGCCTGCTTGGCCTGCAGCAGCTTGGGGTACACGGCCCGGGGCGCCACGATGAAGCCCAGGCGCAGGCCGGGGGCCAGCACCTTGGAGAACGAGCCCATGTAGATGCAGCCCTCGGGGTTGCGGGCCGTGAGCGGCGCGGGCGGCGGGTTGTCGAACCACAGGTCGCCATAGGGGTTGTCTTCCACCAGGGGCAGGTTCAGCTCGGCCGCGGCCTTCACCAGCGCGGCGCGGCGGGCATCGCTCATGGTGCGTCCGGTGGGGTTCTGGAAGTTGGGCAGCACGTACAGGAAGCGCGCCTTGTCGGCGCCTGTGCCCACCTTGGCACGCAGGTCGTCGATGAGCACGCCTTCATCGTCGCTGTCCACGGACACCACGGCGGGCTCCATGGGCGTGAAGGCCTGCAGCGCGCCCAGGTAGGTGGGCGTTTCCACCAGCACGCGGCTGTCCGTGTCGATGAGCACTTTGGCGATCAGGTCCAGCGCCTGCTGCGAGCCGGTGGTGATGAGCACCTGGTCGGGGTTCACGTCCCAGGGCAGGAAGTCGGCAATCGCCTGGCGCAGCGGGCCATAGCCTTCGCTGGCGGCGTACTGCAGCGCCGCAGGGCCGTCGTTGGCCAGCACGGCGGCCGACGCCTCGGCAAAGGCGGAGACCGGAAAGGTCTTGGGCGAGGGCAGGCCCCCCGCCAGGCTGATGATGCCGGGCTTCTCGGTGACCTTGAGGATCTCGCGGATGACCGAGGGGTTCATGCGCTCGGCGCGGCGCGCCAGAGTCCAGGCGCTGGTGGCGGTGTGGGGCAGGTCGTTCATCTTCACTCTCGTTCTCCTAAGGGCTGCAGCGGGCCGCACAGTACTGCAAGGGGCTCATCACAAAACAATAAACGCAAGGCGGTGCCGGGGCGGGTGGTGCGTCAGTCCACCACGGACAGGGTGGCGCCCCGGGGTGCCGCGAAGCGGAGGGGTTCCGCATTGTCTGCCACCTCATGCGGGGTTCCGGGCGGGTTGGATGGGCATTTTCTTGCCCAGGTACACGGTGGCGATCACGGCCAGGGCAAACACCAGTGTGGTGGCGTCCAGCCGCTCGCCCACCAGGGGCACGGCGAACAGCAGGCTCAAGAAGGGCTGCACCAGCTGGATCTGGCTCACACGCACGGCGCCCAGCGCCAGTGCGCGGTACCACGCGAAGAAACCGATCCACATCGAGAACAGCGCCACGTAGGCAAAGCCGGTCCAGGCCATGGCGCTGACCGCGCCGGGCGCAGCCGGCGCAAACCACCACGCCACGGGCAGCGTCAGCGGCAGGCTGCAGGCCAGCACCCAGCAGATGGCCTGTTCGGCTCCCAGGCTGGGCGTGAGGCGTGCGCCGCCGATGTAGCCGAAGGCGCCGGTGGTCATCGCCACCAGCAGGTAGAGGTTGGCCGCGCCCAGGTACAGGCCGCCCGCGCGCCAGGCCATGAAGCCCAGCACCAGCCCGCTGCCCGCCAGCGCGCAGGCCCAGAAGCCGGCAGACGGCCGCTGCCGGTACCACAGCGCTCCCAGCACGGCCGTGGACAGCGGCAGCAGCGCCGTGACCACCGCGCCGTGGGTGCTGGGCACGGTGCGCAGCGCCAGCGCAAGAAACAGCGGAAACCCGACGATCACGCCGAACGCCGTGGTGCCGAGCAGGGGCCACTGCGCGCGCACCGGCACGTTCAGCCGCCCACGCACGTGCTGCCAGCGCAGGTACGCCACGGACAGCAGGCCTGCGGCCGCGGCCCGCCCGAAGGTGACGAACCAGGGGGACAGCTGGGGGGCCTCCGCCGGGCCCACGGCCAGCCGCGTCATGGGCAGCGTGGCCGCGAAAAGCGTCACGCCCACCAGGCCCCAGAACAGCGCTTCGCGCTCGTGCGTGGGGCTCATAGCGTCACCATCCAGGCGGCGGTGGCCACCAGCACGGCCGCCAGCGCGCGGTTGAACCACAGCAGGCGGCGCCCTTGCGCCAGCCATTGGCGCAGCAGCGAGCCCACCAGGGCATAGACGAAGTTGCTGCAAAAGGCAAACGCCATCATCACCGCGCAGATGATCGCCAGGCGCTCGCCCGGGTTGGCGGCCGGCTGGCCCGCGGCGTTGACCACCCAGCCCGCGCTGAGCGTGAGGGCCAGCATCCAGGCCTTGATGTTCACGAACTGCAGGCCCACGCCCTGCCAGAACGTCACGTTCAGGCGGCTGCTGTCCACCTCGGTGAGCTGTGCTGCGCGGGCCAGCTTCCAGGCCAGCCACAGCATGTAGGCCACGCCCAGCAGCGTCACGCCCCAGCGCAGGGCGGGCACGCCGGTGATGAGCGCCCCCAGGCCCAGCCCGCTGGCCAGCATGAGCAGCGTCCAGCCCGTGGGCACGGCCACGCAAAAGCGCAGGGCCCGCCGCAGGCCCAGGTTGGCTGCCAGCGCGGTGGACAGCGTGGTGTTGGGCCCCGGCGAGAAGCTCATCGCGGTGCAAAACAGCAGCAGTGCGGTCAGTTCAGGTGCGGTCATCAGCGTAGGTCGGGGGCGGGCGCTGCGGGCGAACTTGTCAGCGTCCTGGCTTCAATGTAATCTTCGATCCCAGTACACGACCAGTACAGTTAAGCAACGCAGTTTGTCATCTGTATTGCTCGAAATGACAGTACACAAAGGCGCGCAATGTTGATGAAAACCCCCACCCAGTCGCTGACCGAGCAGCTTTCGGCGCGCTTTGGCGAGCGTATCCGCAACCGGCTGCTGGCGCCCGGCGCGCGGCTGCCGTCCGTGCGCCAGTGTGCCGAGCAGCACGGCGTGAGTCCTTCCACCGTGGTGGCCGCCTACGACCAGCTGCTGGCGCAGGGCCTGGTGGAGGCGCGCAAGAACCGCGGGTTCTTCGTGCGCGAGATGACGGCGGGGCTGGCGGAGCGCGCGGCCCCGGACGATGCCCTCCCGCCCGAGGCCGAGGGCGCCCTGGGCAACTGGACAACGGCCCACTGGTTTGCCGCGCGCGGCGCGGGCCGGGGGCCGTCGCGCGGGGCGCCGCCGGTGAATGCCACCGCGCTGATCCGGGGCATGTTCCACAAGGTCAGCGACAAGCCGCAGCCCGGCATGGGCGTGTTTCCGCCCGCCTGGCTGGAGTCCACCTTCATGCCCGCCGCGGTGCGCAAGGTGACCAGCACGCGGTCGCTGCAGGACTTTTCGCTGCAGTACGGCGAGCCGCTGGGCGACACGGGGCTGCGCCGCGTGCTGGCCAAGAAGCTGGCCACGCTCAACGTCCAGGCGGCGCCCGAGCAGATCATCACCACGGTGGGGGCCACGCATGCGCTCGACATCGTGAGCCGCACCCTGCTGCGCCCCGGCGACCCGGTGATGGTGGAGGAGCCCGGCTGGGCCGTGGAGTTTGCGCGGCTGGCGGCCCTGGGCATGCGCATCCTGCCGGTGCCCCGCCGCGCTGACGGCCCGGACCTGGAGGTGATGGCCAAGTACTGCGAGGCGCACCAGCCCAAGCTCTACGTGAGCGTGAGCGTGTTCCACAACCCCACAAGCTACTGCCTCTCGCCGGGCAGCGCGCACCGCATCCTGCAGCTGGCCAACCAGTACAACTTCCATGTGGTGGAGGACGACACCTACAGCCACATCGCGCCCGAGCACGCCACGCGGCTGACCGCGCTGGACGGCTTGCAGCGCACCATCTACGTGAGCGGGTTCGCCAAGATCCTGGCGCCCAACTGGCGCATCGGCTTCATGGCCGCGCCCACGGCCCTGGTGGAGCAGATGCTGGACACCAAGCTGCTGGCGACGCTGACCACCCCCGCGCTGCTGGAAAAAGCCCTGGCCCTGTGCATCGAGCAGGGCCAGCTGCGCCGCCATGCCGAACGCATCCGCACGCGCCTGGACGCAGCCCGGGCCCGCAGCGTGAAGCTGGCGCTGGGAGCCGGCTGCACGTTCGCGGCGGAGCCGGTGGGGCTGTTTGGCTGGGTGGAAACCGGCGTGGACACGGACGCGCTGGCGCAGCGCATGCTGGACGAGGGCTACCTGCTGGCCCCCGGCGCGCTGTTCCATGCCGAGCGCCAGCCCAGCACGCTCATGCGCATCAACTTCGCCACCACGCAGGACGCCGCGTTCTGGAGAACCTTCGAGCGCGTGCGGGCCGAGCAGGGCCGGTAGGCCCTGAGAACGTTCTGAGCGCCGCGCCGGAGTCCGAGCGGGCGTGAGCGGGCGCGCCACTAGCCGGCGGACTTGTGCAAGGGGCTCAGCCCCCGCCCGTGCCACCGCGGAACTGGCTTTGCCAGGCCGCTGGTGGCGTCCCCCTTCGGGGGAAGACGCGAAGCGGCTCAGGGGGAATTCACTTCCGGTCGACGTCCAGATCGGACAGCACCCGCAGCAGGGCGCGGTTGACTTCTTCCCGGTCCATCTCGTGGGTTTCGCACAGGTGGCGGATGGCGCTGGCGTCGTCGGTCTCCAGCGCGGCGGCCATCTGCAGGCCGCCGGCGTAGGGGCCGGTGCGCAGCACCGTGGCGTCGTAGATGCGCTCGGACAGCGGCAGCCGCCGCAGGATGGCGCCCAGCGGCTCGCCCAGCAGCTCGTCCAGCTGCGACAGCAGGCCGCACAGGTAGATCTCGCGGCGCAGGTCGTTCTCGATGCCCGCGTCGAGCAACTGCGCCATGAGCCGCGCGCGCATCACCATGGACTCGCGCACGGGCTGCATGTTGGGGTCGTTGCTGGCATGGGGCAGCTGGTCGGACAGCCAGCGGCCGATGGAGCCGTAGCCCATCATCACCAGGCCGCGGCGCAGCGAATCGATGCCCGTGCGCAGGCCCAGGGCTGCGGAGTTGGTGTAGACCATGAAACGGTACGCCAGGATGGGGTCCTGCCCCAGGATGTCCTCGAACGTCTCCAGCGACTGCTCGGCGTCGATGGCCTTCATCAGCCTGAAGATCACCGCGTGCGACGGCTGCTGCGGCTGGTGGCGCAGACTGTATAGCACGTCTTCCGCGGGCCAGCCGGCCAGCGCCAGGGCACCGGCATGGTCCAGGCACTGCTCCATGAGCGCCCGGCTCTCGATGTTCTCGTACATCTGCCCCGCCAGCAGCGGGTTGGCCGCGCGCGGCGGCTGCGCGGGGCTGCCGCCCGTGCGCACGGGCGGGGGCTTGAGGGCCGCCACGGCGTCTTCGGGGCGCAGGCTGAGCAGGCTGTTGTCAAAGCACTGGGCCACCTCGGGCTCGGGCAGGCGGCCCAACTCGCCGCGCCACACCAGCTTCAGGCCCCGCTGGTGCGCGGCCTTCACCCGCGCAAACAGGGTGGAGTCGGACAGCCAGCGGTCGCGCACCTCGATCCACGGCGCGCCGCGCGGGGCGTTGTCCAGCATGTCGCACAGGAGCTGGTGGTTCTGGGGGGACAGCAGCACGGGCGGCGAACTGGCCGTCCACAGCTCCTGCAGCGTGCGCAGCAGGTGGGCGGTGTCCACCATGGCCGAGGCATCGCTGTGCACGTACAGCTGGATGCCGGCGAGCTTGCGCGCGCGGCTCCACAGGGGGCGGTAGCCCAGGATCAGGCGGCCAAGGACAGATTGGACCATGTGCTCTCAGGCAAGTAGCGGGCGGGGCCTGCCGCGCGGCATCTGCCGCCGCGGGTGGCCCGCCCGGGAATCGACACACTCAACCGATGAAGTTGAACAGGGACAGCTTCTGAACCTGCGCATAGGACTTGAGCGCAGCCTCGTAGCCCACCTGCTGGTTCTGGAAGTCCGAAATGCCCTTGATCATATCGAGATCCTCGGCGCGCGAGCGGTCTCCCTCCAGCTGGATGGAGCGCTTGTCCTGGTCGCCGGTGATGCGGTCCGCCCGGTTGAGCAGCTCGCCTGCGTAGCCCCGCATGTTGTGGATGCGCTCCAGGCCGATGTCCATGTTGCCCAGCGCCTGCCCGACCACCTGGGCCGCGGCGTTGCTGTCGGGGGAAAAGCGCAGTCCGTTGATGGCGGCGTCCATGGTGCTGAACATGCTGGGGCTGGGCTTGAGCGTGATGGTGTCGCCGTTGGCGGGCGTGCCCTTGATGTCGAACTGCAGCCCGGGAATGCCCGTCACGGAGACCGACATCGGCTTGTCCGACGGGAAGTCCGGCACCACCACGGGCGGGGACACCGCCCCGGTGGTGGTGTTGGTGATCGTGTAGGTGGCGGTGGTGGTGCCGGGCGTGGCGCCCGGGCCCACCGCACTGAAGGTGATGGTGTAGTTGTCCCCCGTGACCAGGCTCGTGTCCACGGGCTTGATGGCGGAGGTGTTGAGGGCGCGGCCGGTGGGGATGGTGCTGACGCCGGCCGTGTAGACGCCGTCGCGCTGGGGATCGAACATGAAGGTGGCATCGCCGTCCAGCGTGCCCGGAATGGTCACGCCGCTGCTGGCGCCCTGGCCCGGCAGCCCGGCGAAGCTGTAGTCCGGCGAGGAGCTCATGGGCCCGAGGAACGGTGCCAGGGCGCTGCCCAGTGCGCCCAGCAGCGGAATGCCGTTGGTGTCCTTGCGGTTGGCCACTTCCACCAGCTGCTCGCGCAGGCCCTGCAACTGGTTGGCAATGGTGGTGCGGTCGTTGGGCGTGAGGGTGCCGTCGCCGGCGTTGACCACGAGCTCGCGGAACTTCTGGATCAGGTCCACCGCGTCGCCCAGCGAGGATTCGGCCTGGGCGATGGCGTTGCGCTGGGTTTCCAGCGCGCGCTGCTCGGTCTGGATGCGCGAGAGCCGGTTGATGGCGCGTTCGGCCTGCGCCGCCGACACCGGATCGTCGCTGGCGCGCACCACCCGCTTGCCGGAGGTCAGGTTCTCCTGCAGGTTGGACAGGGATGTCTGCCGCGCGCCCAGATTGCGCAGCGCGTTGTCGTACATGTTGGCCGTGCCAAGGCGGTAGATGGTGTTGCTCATGTCCTAGCTCCCATTGGTTCGGCCGTTACCGGCCCATGCCCTGGATCAGCGAGTCAAAGATGTTCTGCGCGATCTGGATCATCTTGGAGGATGCCTGGTAGGCCTGCTGGTATTGGATCAGCTTGGCGGCCTCCTCGTCCAGATTGACGCCCGAGATCGCCGTGCGGTCGCGCTCCAGGTTCGCGGCGATGGTGGTGGACAGGTCCGCGGCGTACAGCGCGCTTTGCGTGCGCGTGCCCACCTGGGCAATGGCGCCCGCGAACCCGTCGGACAACGTGGATTCGTCGAACATCTTCACGTCGCGCAGCCCCATGAGCGCGCTGGCGTTGCCGGAGTTGCGGGTGTACATGTCCCCGTACTGCGGGTCCATGGCGTTGCCGACGACCACCGTGTCGCCGGTGTTGGGCGAGCCCTGCAGCTTGATCTCCCAGCCGTTGATGGAAATCGGCGTGCCCGGGGTGTAGGGCTGGGCGGCGGCCACCGTGGTGGGCGGCGACGTGCCGCGGTCGAGCACGTCGTAGGTCGTCGGCGGGCCGGCGGTGAACCGCAGCTGGATGCCGCCCAGGATGGGGGGCACCGCCGCAGGGTTGGCGTTGGGCGGCAGCACCAGCCCGGGCGGGTTGGGCAGGCCCGTGGCCTTCAGGCCCGCCAGCTGCAGGGTGCCGCTGTTGGACGTGCCCATGGCCGCGTTGACGGGGTTGGCCACGGCCAGGTCGCGCGGCGAATACACCAGGGCCTGCATGCTGGCTGCGGCCGTGCTGAACGGCTTGAACAGCATGCGCTCGCCCGGGTTGCCCGGCGTCGTCAGGTTGAAGTTGAGCCCGTCGATCTGCAGGGTGGCCAGGTTCGCGGCGTCGGTGAACGGCGTGGACTTGCCGTCGGACAGCCGCACCACCTGGCCGGCCGTGCCGGTGGTGAAGCGGATCTCGTAGTCCGACGCGGCGAACTGCGTGGGGCCGGTGAACGACACGGTGCCCACGCCGGCGCCGTTGGTGTGGCCCGGCATGCTGGTGGGCAGGGCGAACAGGTCCTTGCCCATGGCACCGTCGAGCGTGAGGCCCAGGTTGTGCTGCTCGTTCATGGACATGCCGATGGCCATGGCCATGCGCCCGAGCAGGTTGCGGCCCTCGGCCAGGTCGTTGTTGCTGAAGCGCAGCAGCCCGGACATGGAGCCGCCGCCCAGCACGTTCTCGTCCATCTCGATGGGCGAGGCGCCGGGCCGGTTGAAGAACAGCTTGGTCTGGCCGCTGCCGGGGAAGGCCGTGGCGTCGCCTACCGACAGGCTGGTGGCGGTGGTGCCCAGCACCAGCGGCTGGCTGCCGGCCACGAACAGGCCCACCGTGCCGTCATCGGCGGGGATCTGCGTGGTCTGCACGTACTGGTTGATCTCGCGGATGATCTGGTCGCGCCGGTCCAGCAGGTCGTTGGGCGTCTGCCCGTTGCCCTGGGCGCGCGCGATCTGCTCGTTCACGTTGGCCATCTGCTCGGCCAGGCTGTTCACCGCGGTGATGCTGCTTTGCAGCTGCTCCGAGACGGTGTACTGGATCTCGTTGATGCGGTCGGCCGCAGAGCGCATGCGCGCGGCGGTTTCGTCCATGCGGGTGAGCGCCACCGTGCGGGCGGTGATGTCGGTGGGGGCGCCTACCACGTCCGTGAACGCGTTCATCATGTCGTTGATGGCCGCCCCCAGCCCGCCCGTGCCGCCGCTGAAGACCTCCTGCAGCTGGCGCAGGCGCTCCGCGCGCACGATGTCGGCGGACTGCACCGAACCCGCCGTGGCCGACTGGCGCGTGAGCAGCTCGCTCTGGTTGCGCAGGATGGTCTGCACGTCCACGCCCTGCCCGATGTAGCCGCCACCGGTGAACTGCCCCTGCACGGTCTGCAGCACCACGGTCTGCCGCGAGTACCCCGCGGTGTTGACGTTGGCAATGTTGTGGCCCGCCGTCTGCAGCGCCACCTGGTTGGCCAGCAGCGCGCGGGCGCCGACGTTGAGCAGGCTCATGGCTTACCTCGCATTTCGATATCTCCGGCCTTCGAACTGGCGCGCGCCAGGCCAGTGCACCCGTGGAACGGGCTTTGCCAGGCCACCGGGTGCGCACCCCTCCCGAAGGGCTGCCACCTCTGGTGGCGGCACCGAGGCGCGAAGCGACTCAGGGGGTGCTTCATCTCAAGCCTGTTCCCGCAGGGTCCGCTGCACGCTGTTGATGGCCCCGCTGAGCTTTTTGGCGTACGCGGGGTCGGTGGCATAGCCCGCCTTCTGCAGCGCGGAGGCATAGGCCGTGGCCGAGCCGGTCTGGGCGACGGATTCGGCCTTCTCGTAGCGCGGGCTTTCCTTGATGAGGCGGGCGTAGTCGCGGAACGAGTCCTCGTACGAGTCGTACGCCCGGAACTTGGCCGTCACCTTCTGGGCCTTGCCGTTGATGTATTCGGTGGTGGTGATCTCGGCCACCTTGCCCGTCCAGCCCTTGCCGGCCTTGATGCCGAACAGGTTGAACGAGGTGGAGCCGTCCTTGTTGCGGATCTCGCTCTTGCCCCAGCCCGTCTCGTGGCCGGCCTGGCCCAGCATGAAGGTGGCCGGGATGCCGCTTTCCTGCGACACGCGCTCGGCCGTGCCCGACAGGTGCTGCACAAAGGCATCGCGGCCCTTGGGGGCGGGAGCCGTGGTCTCCGCGCCGGACGGGGCCGCCGGCGCGCGGCGCAGGCTTTGTTGCAGGCTCAGCGTGGAGGGGACCGAAAAGTTGGCATCGGCCCCGCCCATCTGGCGCGAGAGCTGGCGCGCGATGGCCTCCGACAAGCCCCCTGGCTGGCCCGACATGTTCACCGACAGCTGCTGGTCCAGCATGTCCTGGCCCAGGTTGGCCTGCTCGCCCTCCATCAGCCCCGACTTCATGGTGGCATCGCGCATGCTCTTGATCAGCTCGCGCATGAACAGCGACTCGAACTGCTTGGCCACCTCGCGCGTGGTCTGCGCGTTGTTGGCGGTGCCGGCGTCGTACTTGAGCGTGTTGAGCGAGCGGATGTCCACCGCCAGCGCGTTGGACGGGCTGGCGGTGCTACCGGAGGAGGGCAGGGTGAGGGCCATGGTCAAGCTCCTGGCTCAGTGTCTCGTGCTCATTGCGCGTCGCGCAGGCGTGGCGCACGCCAGCGACCGCCGCAGAACGGGCTTTGCCAGGCTGCTGGCGGTGTCCCCCTGTGGGGAAGACGCAAAGCGGCTCAGGGGGGTCATATGACCTCCAGTTCCGCGTTGAGCGCGCCTGCGGCCTTGATGGCCTGCAGGATGGCCAGCAGGTCTTGCGGCGTGGCGCCCAGCGTGTTCAGGGCCTTCACCACGTCGGCTAGCTGGGGCGACGGCGGCATCTGGATGATGTTGCCCGGCTCCTGGTTGATGCGGATGTCGCTTTGCTGCGCCACCACGGTCTGTCCTTGCGACAGCGGTGCCGGCTGGCTGATGACGGGGGTGGAACTGATGGTGATGGACAGGTTGCCGTGCGCGATGGCGCAGGGCCCCAGCGTCACGGCCTGGTTCAGCACGACGGAACCCGTGCGCGCGTTGATGACCACCTTGGCCGACGGCGCGGACGATTCCAGCGGCAGCTCTTCCAGGTCGGCAATGAAGCCCACGCGGGCGCCGGGGTCCAGCGGGGCGCGCACCTGCACCGTGCGGCCGTCCAGCGCGGTGGCCAGGCCGCTGCCCAGCTTGGCGTTGATGGCCTGCGCCACGCGGCGGGCGGTCTGGAAGTCCGAGGCGTTCAGGCCCAGGTTGATCGTGTCGCCCTCGTTGAGCGGCGTGGGCACCGAGCGTTCCACCTGCGCCCCCTGGGGGATGCGGCCTGCGCTCAGGTGGTTGATCTGCACCTTGCTGCCGCCGGCCGACGCGCCCGCGCCGCCCACGACCAGATTGCCCTGGGCCAGGGCGTAAATCTCGCCATCCGCGCCGCGCAGGGGGGTCACGATGAGGGTGCCGCCCTTGAGCGACTTGGCGTTGCCCATGGACGAGACGTTCACGTCGATCAGCTGGCCGGGCTGGGCAAACGCAGGCAGTTGCGCCGTGACGATCACGGCCGCCACGTTCTTGAGCTGCAGCTGCGAGGCCGCGTTGGGCGGCAGGCTGATGCCCATCTGCTGCAGGTAGTTGGACATGGCCTGCGTGGTGTAGGGCATCTGCGTGGTCTGGTCGCCGGTGCCGTCCAGGCCCACCACCAGGCCGTAGCCTGTCAACTGGTTGCTGCGCACGCCCTGCACCGCGGCCACTTCCTTGATGCGCAGGGCCTGGGCCGGCAGCGCCAGGCTGGCGGCCGCCAGGGCGAGCACCAGCCACAGCAGGCGCGCGGCGCGCGAAAACGGGGGATGGGACAAGGCTTTCATGGCACCGATTGTGGTCGGCGCGGCCGGGAACTAAAACCCAAAAAGAAGCGGGTTCACCGGCTTATTGCGGCACTCGTGCAGGGTGCCGGTTCCGGGTGAGAGTTATGAATAAAAACGGCCTCCAGCGCTTGCTGGACAAGCGCTGAAAGCTATCATTTTTGAATAACGCAATGCCGCTGCCGCTGCCGCTGCCGCTGCCGCTGCCGCTGCCGCTGCCGCTGCCGCTGCCGCTGCCGCTGCCGCTGCCGCTGCCGCTGCCGCTGCCGCTGCCGCTGCCGCTGCCGCTGCCGCTGCCGCTGCCGCTGCCGCTGCCGCTGCATCGGCGCGGCCCCAGCGCGGGCCGCCGCGCAAGGGCCGCCCCGCCGCGCTGGCGGCGTCCCCCTCCCGCGCAGCGAGAGAGGGGGAAGGCGCGCAGCGCCTCAGGGGGTGCCTCTCTAGAACGGCGTGATGGTGTTGAAGAACCGCCCCATCCAGCCCATGGCCTGGGCCTCGCTCTGGGCGCCGCGGCCACGCGACTCCACGCGCACGTTGGCCACCTGCGTGGAGTTGACGATGCTGCCCGGCTGCAGGGCGCGCGGGTCCACGGTGCCCGAGAAGCGCAGCACGTCCACGTTCTGGTTCACGCCGATCTGCTTTTCGCCCGTCACCACCAGGTGGCCGTTGGGCAGCACATCCACCACCGTGGCGGTGATGGAGCCGGTGAAGGTATTGGCGCTTTCGGTGCCGCCCTTGCCGGAGAACGTGTTGCCCGAGGTGGCGCCCACGCTCAGCTTGTCGGTGAAGGCCGTGCCGGTGAACGGCAGTGCCGTCACGCCTGCGGACGTCTTGGAGTCGCGGTCCACCGTGGACGAGGATTTCTGGCTGGCCGTCACGTTCTCGACGATCATGACCGTCACGTTGTCGCCCACCATGCGGGCGCGCCGGTCCTCGAACGCCGGGCGGTAGCTGGCCTGCTGGAACAGGCTGCCCGTCACGGGCGGCGGGGTGCGCGGCGCGGCGGCCAGCGGCGGCGGCGTGGTGGGCAGGATGTCCACCGGCGGCGGCGGCGACAGCGTCGCGCAGCCGGTGAGCAGCAGCGCGCCCAGGGCGGCGGGCAGGGCAAAGAGGCGGGTGAACTGCAGCATCATGGCAATCGCTCCTGTCGTCGTCATCGGGCTCACAGCTGGGCCAGCTTGGCCAGCATCTGGTCCGAAGTCTGGATGGCCTTGGAATTCATTTCATAGGCGCGCTGGGTCTGGATCATGCTCACCAGCTCTTCCACCACGTTCACGTTGGAGGCCTCCAGGAAGCCCTGCTTGAGCACGCCCAGGCCGTTGGTCCCGGGGGTGCCCTGCTGGGGCTGGCCCGAAGCCGCCGATTCCTTGAACAGGTTCTGGCCGATGGGCTCCAGGCCCGCCGGGTTCACGAAGGCCGACATGGCCAGGTTGCCCAGCGGCTGGGGCTGGGTGTTGCCCGGCACCGTGGCGGAGACCACGCCGTCGGCGCTGATCGTCACGCTGGTCGCGTTGTTGGGGATGGTGATGCCGTTGGCCACGGGCAGGCCGCTGGAGGTGACCAGGCGGCCCTGGGAGTCCACCTGGAACGAGCCGTCGCGGGTGTAGCCGAGCGTGCCGTCCGGCATGGTCACTTCAAAGAAGCCGTTGCCGTTGATGGCCACGTCCAGGCTGTTCTTGGACTCCTGCAGGCTGCCCTGCACGAAGTTGCGGCTGGTGGCCACCGTGCGCACGCCCAGGCCCAGGTGCAGGCCGGTGGGCAGCTGGTTCTGCTCGGTGGTGTTGGCGCCCACCTGGCGCAGGTTCTGGTAGATCAGGTCTTCGAACACCGCGTTGTTGCGCTTGTAGCCCGTGGTGGAGACGTTGGCCAGGTTGTGCGAGATGACGTCCAGCTGCGTCTGCTGGGCGGACATGCCGGTCTTGGCGATCCAGAGGGAGTTGATCATGGTGGTGCTTCCTTGTGGCGTGGCGGCGCGGGAGGCGGCCTCAGCCGTTCATGCTCAGCAGCTGGCTGGCGGTCTTGTCGTTGGTCTCGGCGGTCTGCAGAAGGCGCATCTGCTGCTCGAACTGGCGCGACGCGGCGATCATCCCCACCATGGCCTCCACCGGGTTCACGTTGGAGCCTTCCAGGGCGCCCGCCAGCATGCGGGCGTTGGCGTCGTTGGGCAGGGGGTCGCCCGAGGCGGCGCGGAACAGGCCGTCGTCGCCGCGCTTGAGCGGATCCTCGGCCGTGGGGGTGGCCAGCTTGAGCCGGCCGATGGCCTGCGCGGGCTGGCCCGCCGCCTTGGCCGTGATGGTGCCGTCGCTGCCCAGCGTCACCTCGGCGCCGGGCGGCACGTCAATCGGGGCGCCGCCGTCCGACAGCACGGGCAGGCCGGTGGGGGTGACCAGCTGGCCGGTGGCCGACACCTCGAACGTGCCGGCGCGGGTGTACGCCTCGGTGCCGTCCAGGCCCTGCACGGCAAACCACGCGTTGCCGGCCGCCATGGCATCCAGGTTGCGGCCGGTGCGCTGCACCGGGCCGGGGGTGTTCACGTAGCCCGACGTGGCCTCCAGCGCGAACACGCGGGTCTTGGAGCCATCGCCCTGCACCGGCACCGAGCGGAACGTGGACATCTCGGCCCGGAAGCCCTGCGTCGAGGCGTTGGCCAGGTTGTTGGACAACACGGCCTGACGGTGGGCGGCGGCGTTCGCGCCCGTCATCGAGGTGTAGATGATGCGGTCCATGGCAGGGGTTTCCGGTTGCTTCTGTTTTGATAGCTGCTTGCGCTTTATGGATAAGCGCTAGAGGCTGTTTTGGCTTGAAATAGCGCCCTCGTCAGCGCAGGTTGACCAGGGTGGACATCACCTGGTCCTGCGTCTTGATGGTCTGGGCGTTGGCCTGGTAGGAGCGCTGGGCGGTCATCATGTTCACCAGCTCGGCCGTGAGGTCCACGTTGGAGTCTTCCAGTGCACCCGAGCGCAGCGAGCCGAAATTGCCGTCGGTGGCCGTGCCGGCCACGGGCTGGCCCGACTCGAACGTGGCCACCCAGTTGTTGCCGCCCACGGACGCCAGGCCCTGTGTGTTGCGGAAGCTCGACAGCGCCAGCTGGCCTTCGGCACGGGTCACGCCGTTGGAGTAGCGGGTCATGATCATCCCGTTGTTCTCGATGTTGATGCCCGTGAGCTCGCCGGTGGTGTAGCCGTCCTGGCTCAGGGTGGAGACCGAGAACTTGCTGCCGCTTTGCGAGACCTTGTCCAGGCTGACCGACACCGGGAAGGCGGGCAGGTTGTTGGGGTTGGGCGGCGTCGGGTTGATGGTGAGCGGCAGCGCAAAGCCCGTGGCCGGGGGCGTGGCCGCCGGGCCGGTGATGGCGCCGTTGTTGTCGAACGTGATCTGGCCGATGGGGGAGGCCACGACCGGGGGCGTGGCGGTGGGGTCGTCCAGCTGGTCGTACACGTCCCAGGTGTTGGCGGTGGCGGTCTTCTGGAAGTACAGGTTCACCGGCTTGGCCACGCCCTGGCTGTCGAACACGTTGATGGACGTGCCATAGGTGGCGCGCGGCGTGGCAGGGACGGGCGGCGTGGCGGTCGGGTCGCCCGCGGCGTCCTTGGCGGTGGCAGGCAGGTTGAAGGCGGCCGTGATGGTGGAGGTCTGCTTGGCCGGAATGGGCTCGGACGTGGGGAACACCATCGGCACCGGGTCCGTGCCCGAGCGCAGGCCGGTGAGCGGGTCCACCGGGTAGCCCATCACCTTCGCGTTGTCGTTGGTGATCATGTTGCCTTCCTTGTCCAGCTTGAAGTTGCCGGAGCGGGTGTAGGCAGGCGTGCCGTCGGGCAGCGTCAGGGTGAAGAAGCCGTTGCCGTTGATGGCCACGTCCAGGCTGTTGCCGGTGATGGTCAGGTTGCCTTGCGTGAACTGCTGCGAGACCGCACCCACCTCCACGCCGATCCCGGCGTTGGAGCCGCCGGCCGAGCCGATGGCGGACGCCACCATTTCAGCGAACTCGGCCCGCGAGGCCTTGAACCCGACGGTGTTGGAGTTGGCAATGTTGTGCCCGATGACGTCGAGGTTCCGGCTGGCGGCGTTCAGGCCCGACAGGCCTTGCTGAAAACTCATGGTGTTCTCCTGGTTGAGACGGGGATTGGATCGGTGGCCCGGCGAGGGATCAGACCAGCGCCTTGATCTGGCTGTAGTTGATGGTCTGGCCGTTGGCGAGGGTCAGCATGAGCTGGCCGTCCTCGGCGCCGGCGGCCGTGACCTTGGACAGCGCCAGGGGCGTGCTGTCCAGCTTGGTGGAGCCGTTGACGGCGCTCACGCGGAACTTCAGGCCTTCGGTGGGCCCGCTGTACTGGCTGCCGTCCCACTCGAAGGTGTGGCGGCCCACGGCCTTGGCGCCCAGGTCCACGGATTCGATCACCTGGCCGCTGGCGTTGAGCACCTCGACCTTCACGTTGGTGGCGGGCGAGGCCAGCTCGAAGCCGCCCTTGCCGGTCTTGTCGGTCATGGACAGCGTGGAGCCTTCGGTCATCACGCTGCGGCCCACCAGCGAGGTGCCCTGCATCACCTGCAGCGAGTTGAACTGCGCCGCCATGCTCTGCATGGTCTGGTTGAGCTGCTGGATGCCCGTCACCGTGTTGATCTGCGCAATCTGCGAGGTCATCTGGGCGTTGTCCAGCGGGTTCATCGGGTCCTGGTTGTTCAGCTGCGCGACCAGCAGCTTCAGGAAGCGGTCCTGCGCGGCGGCGGGGTCGGTGGCGGCATTGGCCTTGGTGCCGGTGGCGTCGGTCACCGAAGGGGCGTTGGTGGCGCTGAGGATCATGGTGGGGCTTCCTTGGAACGGCGAGCGTTGGTTACTGGCCCATCTGCAGGGTCTTGAGAAGCAGCGACTTGGCCGTGTTCATGACCTCGACGTTGTTCTGGTACGAGCGCGAGGCGGAAATCATGTTGACCATCTCCTCCACGGCGTTGACGTTGGAATGCGTCACATACCCTTCGGCGTCCGCCGAGGGGTGGCTGGGGTCGTGCACGCGGCGCCCGGGGGTGTTGCTTTCGCTGATGGCGCTCACGCGCACGCCGGCGGAGCTGTCCGCGCCCATCGGCGCGGTCTGGAACACCACCTGGCGGGCCTTGTAGGCCTGGCCGTCCGGCCCGGCCACCGCGTCGACGTTCGCCAGGTTGCTGGCCACCACGTTGAGCCGCTGGGACTGGGCGCTCACCGCGCTGCCAGAGACGCTGAAGATGGAGAACATGGACATGGAAAAACTCGCTTTCTGCGCTGCAATGCGGGGTTACTGGCCCTGGATCGCGCTGAGCATGGTCTTGGCGTTGCCGTTGATGAAGCGCAGGGTGGTCTCGTAGCGCACGGCGTTGTCCACGAAGTTGGCGCGCTCCCGGTCCAGGTCCACCGTGTTGTTGTCCAGGCTGGGCTGCGACTGCACGGAATAGCCCAGCGCGCCGGGCGTGCTGCTGCCGGAGGCTGCGGCGGGCAGGGGAATGTGGCGCGGGTCCGTGGCGCCAGCGGTGCCCACGGAGCCGCCCGTGGCCAGGCGGGTGACGCCCGAGCCCGAGGCCTCGCGCATGGCATCGGCAAAGCTGATGTCGCGGGCCACGTAGCCGGGCGTGTCGGCGTTGGCAATGTTGCTGGCGATGGCGCGCTGGCGCTCGGCCCGCAGCACCAGCGCGTTGCCGAGGAAGTCCAGCCGGTTCGTCATCTTGTCAAGCATGTTCGCCTCACACCAGGGTTTCACAGGCGCCGGGCGGGGGGCTTTCCGGCGTGGCTTGATTATGAAAACCGGCACGTTTTTCTAAAGCGCGAAGAACGCGGCAATGGCTGCGCAGTTCCCCGTTTTGCGGCCGGTGCGGCTGCCTATAGTTGCAGCGGTGAAATAGCCTTCGGGCCCCGCGCGGGGCCGCGAAGGCGCCCATGCCCCGGAGGCCCCATGCCATCACCCTTTGCAACCATCCCCGCCCGCGCCCACGCGCCCGCGCAACGCCGCTCCAGGCCCGCCATGCCGCGCGCCGCCTGGGCGGCGGTAGCCGCCGTCTTGCTGCTGGCCGGCGCCGGGGGCGCGCAGGCGCAAGCCCCTTCGGCCGCCGAGCCCGGGGTGGACCTGGCGCCGCTGACCCAGCGCTGGCTGAACGACGCCATGGCCCGCAACCAGCCCGCCGGCACGGCGCTGCGCATGGAAGTGAGCGTGGGCTCGCTCGATCCGCGGCTGCGCCTGGCGCCCTGCGCACGGGTGGAGCCCTATCTGCCCGCCGGTTCGCGCCTGTGGGGGCGCACCCGCCTGGGGCTGCGCTGCGTGGAGGGCCCCACGGCCTGGAACGTGTACCTGCCGGTCACGGTCAAGGCCTTCGGCCCGGCCTGGGTGCTCACCGGCCCGGTGGCGCCCGGCGCGGTGCTCACCGCCGACGACGCCACCCAGGCGGAAGTGGACTGGGCGGAAGAGTCCGCGCCGGTGATGGCCCAGCCCGAGATGTGGGTGGGCCAGGTCGCGGCCCGCCAGCTCATGGCCGGCCAGGCGCTGCGCCAGGCCATGGTCCGCCCGCCCCAGCTGTTCCGTGCCGGGGCCCAGGTCAAGGTGGTGGCCCAGGGCCCCGGCTACGCCATCAGTTCGGCAGGGCAGGCCCTGTCGCCGGGCGGGGTCGGGCAGATCGTGCGCATCCGCATGGACAATGGGCGCATCGTCAGTGGAACTGTCAATGAGAATGGAACAGTTGTCGTGGCTTTGTGATGACGCTGCGGCAAGAAATGACTAAAGTCCGGGCGAAAAGGGTCGAAAACATTGCTACTGTGCCCCACATCACACGGGGTGGTGGAGAGAGCGATGAAGATTGGTCAAAAACCGGAACTCCCGGGCGCCTTGGCGCAGACGGGGCTTGCCAAGCAAGCCAAAAGTCCGCCCAGCGCTGCTGAAGGAGCTGCCAAGGACGCTGCGGTGGCCGCAGCGTCTCCCGCCGGTGTGCCCGTGACGGTGTCCCTGGCCGCCCGTGCGCTGGACCAGACCCAGCGCTCCACCGCCGATTTCGACGCCAGCAAGGTCAAGGCCGTGCGCACCGCGATTGAAAAGGGCACGTTCTCGGTGGACGCCGAGGCCATTGCCGACAAGCTGCTGTCCAACGCCCAGGAAATCCTGTCCCGCTCGCGCGGCTGATGCCCGGCCTCCCTGTTTTCGCCTTCGCCTCCCGCCTCCTTCCTCTCGCCTCCCGCTTCATCTCTCTTCGCTTCCTCCTCCCTTTCGGCTTGGCAGGCAGGCGCCCTTCAACGCACAATGGGCCATGTCGCTGGAAGAATCCCTCCTGGCTGTTGAGCAGCTGATCGAAAAAGTCTCCGCCGCGCTCCTGGCGGCAGATCCCCAGTCCCTGGAACAGAACAGCGCCGCCCTGCGCGACGCAGCCGCCCGGTTTGCGCAAGCCGTGGAGCAGTCGGGGCAACGGGGCCGCCCGCTGCCGGCGCCGCTGCAAAAGCGCATGGACGGCATCCGCAACATGCTGGCCGTCCACCGCGAAAGCCTGGCGCGGCTGTCCGCCAACGCCGACTGGCAGGTCGCCGGCCTGGTTCCGCAAGCTGGTGCGCCGGCCACGTATGGCGACGGACGGGGCGCACCCGTCGGCAAGCCGGGCGTGGCCCGCATCTACAAGTCGGCGGGCTGACCCAGGGCATCAAAAAAGATAGCGGCCAGTGCAAGGCCCGCGGGCATTGCAGAGGTAAAACCGCCTGAATGCCTTGCGGGGAAAGTGCAAGCAGCTATTGATTTGATAGTGCTTCCCGCTGAAGAGGAAGCCGGCGCCGCCGCTGCGGGCGGGCGGTGGGCGGGCAGCAGGGCGCGCGGCCGTCAGTGCGCGCGCATCTTGGCGCGCAGGCGCGCGATGGACTGGCTGTGTAGCTGGCACACCCGCGACTCGGTGACGCCCAGCACGGCGGCGATTTCCTTGAGGTTCATGTCGTGCTCGTAGTACATGCCCATGATGTGCTGTTCCCGTTCGGGCAGCGTCTTGATGGCATTGACGAGCGACATCTTCAGCCGTTGGTCGCGCAGCAGCTCCATGGGGTCGGCATCGCTGTCGGCCACGTGGCGGTCGAGAAAGCCTTCCTCGTCCTCGTTGCCGTGCGTCATGTCTTCCAGGTACACGAGCTGCGTGCCGCGCACCTTGCCCAGCAGGTTCTGGTACTCGGCCAGGCCCATGCCCATCTCGGCCGCGATCTCCGACTCCAGCGGGCTGCGCCCGAGCTTTTGCTCCAGGCGTTGCACGGCGTGCTCGATGTCCTTCTGGCTCTTGCGCGAGCTGCGGCTCATCCAGTCGCCCTCGCGCAGCTCGTCAAGCATGGCGCCGCGGATGCGCTGCGTGGCGAAGGTTTCGAACTGCACGCCCTGCGCCGCCTCGTAGCGCGACAGGGCATCGGCCAGGCCGATCATGCCGACCTGGATCAGGTCGTCCAGCTCCACATTGGGCGGCAGCTTGGCGATCATGTGGTGTGCAATGCGCCGCACCAGCGGCACATGCTGGCGGATCATCGCGTCACGATCAAGCTGGCCTTTGGCGGTGTACATACAAAGCGTGTTATGCACGTTGAGAGCGTGGTTGCGAGAAGTGCGCGGTGGCGGGGGAGCGGCGATGCGGTTGGGGGCGTACGCGGACCCGGGCAGCGCACTGCGGTGGCTGGGCACCGGCCTCGGGGGTCAACGCGGGTACGTACAGGGGCATCACACGCTCTCGTCAGTGGCTCCGGGCAAACGGGGCCGGCAAGCCTGCCAGGTTGCCCGGGGGCAGCGCAGTCAGCGACTCATTGATAGTGCCCGCATTCTCCAGCAGTTGCAAGGCCAGGCGCTGAAGGTCTTGCGGGCTTTGCGTGGCGATGGTGGTCGTGCGCACGGGGCCGCCCAGGTGGCGTCCGGCGCAGTCCTGCAGCGTCAGCAGCGCGTGCTGCGCCCGGCGCCGTTCGGCCGCAGCGCTGCCGCGCAGCAGGGCGGCCACCATGCAGGGCAGGCCGGTGTGCACCGCAATCTGCTTGAGGCTCTTGTAGCTGGCGAGCACGCCGGCCGAGCCTTCGCCCATCACCACCAGGGGCACGGTGGCGGTGTGGGTCAGCAGCGGGCCCAGCGTGGCGGCGGGCGCGTGCAGCACCAGGATGCCGTAGGTTCTGAAATACGGCAGCAGTCCGGCCAGCGGGGCCGTCTCCTCGCGGCTGGCGACGCGGGCGAGGCGCAGCAGGCCTTTGCCCGCCGGGATCACGGCCAGCGACGAGGCCATGGCGCCCATGTTCAGGTCGGCGCCCTCGTTCCAGGGCGCCTGTTGCAGCAGGTGCAGCAGGCCGGGGCTGTCGTCGGACTCCTGCGCCGTGCCGTCCAGCACCACCACCGGGTAACCCAGGCGCTGCAGGCTCGCGCAGATCTGCCACAGGGTTTCCAGGCCGGCGGGGTCGCCCTGGCTGGCAACCGCCACCACCCGCAGTTCGGCCTGCGGGGTGAAGCTGTGCAGGCCGGCCGCCTGGTGAAAGCCGATATCAAGCATCGACCAGCCCCCGTTCGGCCAGGCTCTCGGGCGCGTGCGAGAAGAAGAAGTTCAGGTCGGTGGCCTTGGGGTCGAAGGCCGACTTGGCCGGCGCGCGCATGGAGGTGCTGATGAGCTTGTGCGCGTCGGCGCGCTCCCAGTCTTCCGGCACGCGCTGGCCGTTGGTCACGCCGCGCAGCACCATCTGGTGGCGGATCAGCGCGTCGATGGCGGGGCCCAGCTTCACGGCCTCGTCCACCTTGGAGAGGATGGCCTGCTGCGAGCCGTCGGTCTTGAACGCGGTGAGCACGTCGTCCAGTGTGTCGCCGTGGCAGCCGGCGTTGAGCACCAGCAGGCGGTTGACGTGCGGCAGGTCCAGCACGTCCAGCATGTCGCGCTTGCGCGGATCGCGCGGGGCCACGCCCGTGGTGTCGATGAGCACCATCTTCTTGCCGCTGAGCAGGCCCAGCAAGTCCTGCAGCGCCGCGCGGTCGTGCGCCAGGTGCGCCACGATGCCCAGCATGCGGCCGTAGGTGCGCAGCTGCTCGTGCGCGCCCACGCGGTAGGTGTCCAGGGTGATCAGGCCCACGCTGCCCGGGCCGTGGATGCGTGCGCACAGCGCGGCCAGCTTGGCGGTGGTGGTGGTCTTGCCCACGCCGGTGGAGCCCACCAGGGCGAAGATGCCGCCTTGCTCGTACAGCGGGGCCTCGGCCTGGTCGGTCTTGAGGTTGCGCTCCAGCACGTCCATCAGCCAGCGCACCGACTCCGCGGCCGACAGCTCTTCCGGCATGCGTTCGAGCACGGCGCGGGCCAGGGAGGGGGAGTAGCCGGCACGGATCATCTTGAGCATGAGGTTGGACTGGATGGGGTTCTGGCGCGCCTGCCCCAGCCAGGCCAGGGTGTTGAAGCGGTCCTCGATCAGCTCCTTCATCGCATGGAGCTCGTTCATCACGCTTTGCTGGTTGCTGGCCTGGGCCAGGTGGGCGGCAGAGGCCTCCTGGCGGCGGCGCGGCGGCTCGGGCGGGATGTCCATGGGAATGGTGCGCAGCGGGTTGTGGCGGGCCACGGCGGGCGCAGGCATCCGCTCGCGTTCGCGTTCGCGTTCTCGCTCCGGCTCCTGGTCGCGGGCCCGTTCGGACAGCGTTGCGGGTGCGGGCGAGGCGCCGTGCAGCGCCTCGTGCCGGCGGCGCAGCATGCGCTCGCGCACATAGTCCTGGAACGACAGCGTGCTCATGGCCAGCTGCTCGGTGTCTTCTTCCACCGGGTTGCGGCCCAGGCCGGAGGCGGCGGGTGCCTGGCTGGCGCGCGGGGCGGCATTGCGCGACGGCGCCGGGGCCAGCAGCGGGGCGCTGGCTGCGCCGTGGTCGGTGCCGCCGTCCAGTGCCGACAGCGTGTCTTCCGCCGTGGCCACCACTTCCACGCCGTTGGCCGTGGGGCGGTTGGACAGGATCAGTGTGCCCTCGCCAAAGGCCATGCGCGCCTTGGCCAGTGCCTCGCGGGAGGTGGGGGCGGTAAAGCGTTTGATGTTCATGCTGATGCACCTTTGAGAATGGGCCCAATCCGGATGGTGTGGGTCTCGGGAATTTCACTGTGCGCAAGCACCTGCAGGCGGGGCGCGACGCGGCGCACCAGGCGGGAGATGGCATTGCGGATCTGGTCGGGAACGAGCAGGCAGGCGGGCAGGCCCATTTCTTCCTGCTTGAGGGCCACCTCGGCAGCCTTCTGGGTCAGGATGTCGGCCACGCCCGGGTCGAGCGCGGGGCCGGCCGTGTTGCCCAGGGCCTGCACCAGCAGGCGTTCCAGGCCGGGTTCGATGGCGATGACGTTGAGCTCGCGGGTGGGCCCGTAGATCTGCTGGACGATGGCGGGCGACAGGGCGATGCGCACGCGGCGGGCCAGCTCCACCGGGTCGGCGATGCTGCCGGCGTATTCGGCCAGCGTCTCGATGATGGTGCGGATATCGCGGATGTGCACAGACTCTTCCAGCAGCAGCTGGAGGACCTTCTGGAACGTTGCGATGGAGACCATTTTCGGGACGACTTCTTCGATGAGCTTGGGGGCCAGCTTGGCCACGTGTTCCACCAGCTGCTGGGTTTCCGTGCGGCTGAGGAGCTTGGCGGCTTGCACTTGCATCAAGTGTGACAAATGGGTGGCCATCACGGTTTCGGAATCAACCACGGTAAAACCTGCCATTTGTGCGGCTTCCTTCTGGCGTTCGTCGATCCAGTGCGCCGGCAGGCCGAAGGCCGGGTCGGTGGTGGGCGTGCCGATCAGCGGCGTGGTGATGCCGCCGGGGTTGATCGCCAGGAACATGCCGGGGAAGGCCTCGCCTTCGCCCACCACCACGCCGCGCAGCGTGATGCGGTAGGCGCTGGGCTTCAATTCGAGGTTGTCGCGCACGTGCACGGCCGGGGGCAGGAAGCCGACTTCCTGCGCGAACTTGCGGCGCACACCCTTGATGCGCGTGAGCAAGTCGCCCTGGCGGCTCTTGTCCACCAGGCTGATGAGGCGGTAGCCCAGCTCCAGGCCCAGCAGGTCCACCGGCTGCAGGTCGTCCCAGGTGGCCTCGCCATCGGTGACCGGCGCGGGCGGCGCCTCTACCGGGGGCGGCACCTTCTGCCGCTCGTACAGCACCCAGGCGCCATAGCCCAGCAGTCCGCCCATGGTGAGGAACACCACATGGGGCATGCCGGGGATGAGGCCCAGCAGCACCAGGATGCTGGCCGTGACGGCCAGCACGCGCGGCGACATGAACAGCTGCTGCACGATCTGGCGGCCCATGTCGTGGTCCTTGCCCACGCGCGAGATCACCATGGCCGCGGCCACCGAGATCAAGAGGCCGGGAATCTGCGCCACCAGCGCATCGCCGATGGCCAGCAGGATGTAGCTGTCGGCGGCCTGCCCGGCCGACAGGCCGTGCTGCAGCATGCCGATGGCGAAGCCGCCCACGATGTTGATGAGCAGGATCAGGATGCCGGCAATGGCGTCGCCGCGCACGAACTTGGAGGCACCGTCCATGGAGCCGAAGAAGTTGGCTTCCTCCGCCACCTCGGCGCGGCGGCGCTTGGCTTCCTTCTCGTCGATCAGGCCGGCGTTCAGGTCGGCGTCCACCGCCATCTGCTTGCCGGGCATGGCGTCCAGCGTGAAGCGGGCCGACACCTCGGCAATGCGCTCGGCGCCCTTGGTGATCACCACGAAGTTGATCACCACCAGGATGGCGAACACGATCAGGCCCACGGCGAAGTTGCCGCCGATCAGGAAGTGGCCGAAGGCCTCGATCACCGCGCCGGCCGCGCCGGGGCCGGTGTGGCCTTCGAGCAGCACCACGCGGGTGGACGCCACGTTCAGCGACAGGCGCATCAGCGTGGTGAGCAGCAGCACCGAGGGGAACGCCGCGAAATCCAGCGGGCGCAGCATGTACGCCGCCACCATCATCACCATCAGCGCCACAGCGATGTTCAGCGTGAAGAAGGCGTCCAGCATCCACGACGGGATGGGCAGCACCATGAGGGCCAGTATGGCCACCACCAGCAGCGGGGCCGACAGGCCCTGCAGCGCATTGGCGTTGTTACCGGCCCATTGCTGGAGAGACTTTACGGACGTGTTCATGCGGCATCACCTTGCACGGGCGTGCGGTTGAGCGGATCGAGTTCGGGCGGCACATAGGGCTCGACCAGGCTGTCGGGCATGCGGCCTTCGCCGCGCAGCGCGGCCTTCAGGCGGTACACATAGGCCAGCACCTGCGCGACGGCCGTGTAAAGCGTGGCGGGGATGGCCTGGTCCAGTTCGGCGTGGGCGTACAGCGCCCGGGCCAGCATGGGGGCCTGCAGCACGGGCACGCTGTGCTCCTTGGCCAGGTCGCGGATGCGGAAGGCCAGCAGGTCGGTGCCGCGCGCGATGACCTGCGGGGCGCTCATGGTCTTTTCGTCGTACTTGAGCGCCACCGCATAGTGGGTGGGGTTCATCACCACGAAGTCGGCCTTGGGCACGGCGCCGATGCTGGCGCGGTCCGCGATCTCGCGCTGGCGCTGGCGGATGCGGCCCTTGGTGTGCGGGTTGCCGTCCGACTCCTTGTGCTCCTGCTTGACTTCCTCGTGCGACATCTTCAGCCGCGTCTTGAAGAAATAGGCCTGCAGCGGCACGTCCACCAGCGCCGCCAGGAAGACGATCAGCAGCAGCAGGCTCATGCCCGAGGTCAGCCAGTCCGCGATCTGCCGGATGGCCAGCGGCGAGGGCTGCAGCACCAGCATGGCCACCGAGTCGATACTGGTGCCCATGAACTTCCAGGCCACGTAGCTCAGGATGCCCGTCATCAGCACCATCTTGGCCACGTTGGCCATCTGCTGCTTGGAAAACAGGTTGGCCAGCCCCGAGATCGGGTTGAGGCGGTTGAACTGGGGGGTGATCGGCTTGAAGCTGAAGATCCAGCCGCCCGCGCCAATGGCGCTGATCAGCGCCGCGGCGCTGGTGAGCACCGCGAACACCGTGCTGGCCACCAGCCCGATGCCGGCCATGGTCTGCAGGCGCTGCAGCATGGTGCCGGGCGCCATGACGGTGGCGGCATCAAAAGCCAGCTGCTGGCTGAGGGCCCGCTGCAAGTGTTCCATCAGGTGCGGCGCCAGCACCAGCACGCAGGCCGCGCCGGCGCCCAGGACCGCCAGGTGGGACAGGTCGCGGGAGCGGGCGCCCTGGCCGTCCTCGCGCGCTTTTTGCAGCTTGCGCTCGGTCGCGGGTAGGCTTTTTTCTTGGCTGGATTCCATGGCGGCATGACGGATCGGGTCATGCCATTGTCGTGAGCGGCCTGGAAATCTAAAGGCGGATAAAGCGGCGGCGGCCCCTGCTTTTCCGTGCGGCCGGGGCCGCATCCGCTTGCGGGTGCGCACGCTGCGGGCGGTGTGCGAGCGCCCGTCGGTGCTTCAAAAAATATAGCTGCCAGCGCTTGCTGGGTAAGCGCTAGCGTTCGATTTGAGCTAAAAAACCTGGGCGGTCAGAAGCCCAGGCTGGCCAGCAAGTCGTCCACTTGCGACTGGTCGGTGACCACGTCGGGGGTGTTCTCGGGGTCCACCACCGGCCCTTGCAGGTGCACGGGCCGGGCCGGTTCGGCAGGCATCTGCGCGCTCGGCGGGGCGGTCTGGATCAGCAGTTGCACCAGCTGCTCCTCGATGGTGGCGGCCAGGTTCACCACGCGGGCGATCACCTGCCCGGTGAGGTCGTGGAAGTCCTGCGCCATCATGATCTCGGTGAGGTGCGTGTCGGCTTCCTTGGTCACGCGTTCCACATCGTGGAGGAAATTCATGATTTCCCCCTTGGCCACCGCCGCCACGGGGTCCTTGACCAGCGAGGCCACCACCCGGCGGGTCTCTGCCGCGATGAAGTCGTGCTGGGCCTTGGCCTGCTCGACGCGGTTGAGCACCTTTTCCGCGGCCTCGCCCGTCAGGCGGGCGATATAGGACAGGCGGCTTTGCGCGTCGGGCAGTTCGCCCATGGAGCCGCGCAGCTTCTCGGCATAGCCCAGCTCGTTGAGCGAGTCGTGCAGCTGGCGCGTCAGCAGGCCGATCTTGTGGTGTACGTCGGCGTCGCCGGGCGGCGGGCTGTTGTCCGGTGTGGCGTCCATGGTGTCATAGCCCCATCTTCTTCAGGATCAAGGTCACTTTCTCTTCCAGCGTGGCCTTGGTGAAGGGTTTGACGATGTAGCCCGCAGCGCCGCCCTGGGCGGCCGCCACGATGTCTTCCTTGCGCGCTTCGGCCGTCACCATCAGGACGGGCAGGTGCTTGAGCTTCTCGTCCTTCTTGATTTCCGCCAGCAACTGGAAGCCGTTCATGTTGGGCATGTTGATGTCGGTCACCACGAAGTCGAACTTGCTGTTGCGCAGCTTGTTGAGCGCGGCCACGCCGTCTTCGGCCTCATCGGCATCGGCAAAACCGCTTTCCTTGAGCAGGTTGCGCACGATGCGCCGCATGGTGGAGAAGTCGTCAACGATCAAAAAACGAAGGGCTGTGGTCACGTGGGACCCTTTCGGTCGGAAATGGCTGTAAGTATTTTCATGGGCGGCAGGTTTGGTGACAAGTCGTTACGTTCACCTGCCCGGGGGGGGATTTTCCCGCTTTTCATCCAACAATTCTGTGGAGGTGATTTCGGGAACCCCTTTGCCCATGAGGCGTTCTTCGGCTTCGCGGGTCAGCACCGTGATGGTGATGCGCCGGTTGGCGGGGGAGCGGGGGTTGGCGGGGTCCAGCAGATCGCTGGCCGCCAGGCCCACCACGCGCCCCAGTTTAGCGTCCGGCATGCCGGCGGCGACCAGTTCGCGCCGCGAGGCGTTGGCCCGGTCGGCCGAGAGTTCCCAATTGCTGTAGCCGCGCTCGCCGTTGCCATAGGGGGTGGCGTCGGTGTGCCCGGCCAGGCTGATGCGGTTCTCCACCCCGCCGAGCGCGGCACCGATCTCCCGCAGGATGTCGCGCATGTAGGGTTTTACCAACGCACTGCCGCTGTCGAACATGGGGCGGTTCTGGTCGTCCACGATCTGGATCTGCAGGCCGTCGGGCGTGATGTCGATGCGGATCTGGGACTTGTACTCGTTCAGGCGCGGGTTTTCGGTGATGAGCGCATCGATCTTCGCTTCCAGCGCCTTGATGCGCTCATGGTCCTGCCGCGCCCGCTCCGCGCGCGCGGCGTCGATGCTCATGCGGCGCTGCTTGGCCGCCTCGTCGTCGGAGCGCCGCACCTGGCCGTGCACCTTGGACAGGTCGTTGCCCCCGCCCGGGATCACGCTGGAGCTGTTGCCCGCGCCGTCGCCCCCGGTCATCGCCACCTTGAGGGGCGACGCGAAATAGGCAGCAATCCCCTGCAGCTCGCCCTTGGCGGTCGAGCCGAGGAGCCACATCAGCAGGAAGAACGCCATCATGGCCGTCACGAAGTCGGCGTAGGCGATCTTCCAGGCACCGCCGTGCACCGCGTGGCCGCCTTTCTTGATGCGCTTGACGATGATGGGCTGGAGCTTCTTTTCTGCCATGGGGGTCCTACCGGCTCAGGGGCGCTGCGGCTGCAACGGCGGCGCGGCTACTTCTTGCCCCGCACGTGGCCTTCCAGCTCGGTGAAGCTGGGGCGCACGGTGGAGAACAGCACCTTGCGGCCAAACTCGATGGCCGTGGCCGGGTTGTAGCCCTGCATGCTGGCCAGCAGCGTGGACTTGATGCACTGCAGTTCCTTGGCGGCGTCCTCGGTCTTTTGCTCGACCAGCCCGCCCAGCGGCTCCACCACGCCATAGGCCAGCAGAATGCCCAGGAAGGTCCCCACCAGCGCCGAGCCGATCATGCCGCCCAGCACCGAGGGCGGCTGCCCCACCGAGCCCATGGTGTTGACCACGCCCAGCACGGCGGCCACGATCCCGAAGGCGGGCAGGGCGCCGGCCAGCCGCGCCAGGGCGGCCACCGGGGCATGGGCTTCCTGGTGGTGGGTTTCGATCTCGCTGTCCATCAGCGCCTCGATCTCGTGCGAATTCAGGTTGCCCGACACCATCATGCGCAGGTAGTCGGTGGTGAACTCGATCACGTGGTGGTCGCTGCCCACGGTGGGGTATTTCTTGAAGATTTCGGACTCGTGGGGCGCCTCGACATCCTTCTCGATGGCCATCAGGCCCTCCTTGCGGGCCTTTTGCAGGATGTCGTAGAGCATGGCCATGAGCTCCATGTACCGCTCCTTGGTGTACTTGGAGCCCTTGAGCGCCATGGGCAGTGCCGCCAGCGTGGCCTTGATCACCTTGGGCTGGTTGTTCACCACGAAGGCCCCCAGCGCGCCGCCCAGGATGGTGATGATCTCGAAAGGCAGCGCCTTCAGGATCACGCTGATATTGCCCCCGTGCACGATGTACACGCCGAAGATGCAGCCGAGGCAGACGATGTAACCGATGAGGACGAACATGCTTTAAGCGAAGGAGTGCAGCGAGGGGGAAACTTCGCGGCCCGCCGAAAGGTTCGGGAGCCGCCCGGCGGGTCGCATTGTTCCTAAATGTATCGGATTGCGGGGGCGAGGGGCAAAAGCGCCGGCGCGAAACGTCGCGTTCTTGCCCACGTGCCGGCGCCCTGGCGCGCGCCGGGATGGAAAAAAGAGGCCCGCAGGCCTCTGATTCTCATGCGATGGCCATGGGCTGCGCCGGGTTGGGGGCAATCGCTCGCTGCGGGCCGGGGATTTAGCCCTTGAGCAGGGCCAGCACGCCCTGGGGCAGCTGGTTGGCCTGGGCCACCATCGCGGTGCCGGCCTGCTGCAGGATCTGGGCGCGCGACAGGTTGGCCGTTTCTGCGGCGAAGTCCGCATCCTGGATGCGGCTGCGCGATGCCGACATGTTTTCCGACGACAGCTGCAGGTTCGAGATCGTGGTTTCGAAGCGCGACTGCAGAGCGCCGAAGCTGGCGCGCTGGCCGTTGACGGCGGCCAGGGCCGAGTCAATGATCTTCAGCGCCTTGGTGGAGCCGTCCACCGTGGACACGTCGATGGTGTTGACGGCGGCCAGCGTCGACGAGGGGGCTGCCGTGTCGAAAAGGGCGGAGGTGGACGTGGCGTCGAACGAGAAGCCCTTGTCGGACTTGAACTCCAGCGTGCCCACGGACACGGCGGTACCGCCGGCGGCTGCCGCGGTGAAGGCCGCGCCAAAGCTCTGCGTGCCGCTGCTCAGGGTGGTGGCCGCATTGCCCGCTGCCAGGGTGACGTTCGAACCCGCGGCGGAGTTGTTCGTGATGTCGATGTTGGCGCCTGACTCGCTGGTCAGGATCAGGCCGTCCGCGGTGCTGTTGAGCTTGGCCGTGACGCCGGTCTGCGAGGACACGTCGTTGAAGGCCTTCACGGCCTCGGCCAGGCCGGCCGCCGTATTGATGGCGCCGACGCTGAAGGTCACGTTGGCGGCCGTGGAGTTGTCGCCCTTCACGGCCAGGGAATAGGACGCGTTGGCCCCTGTGACCTTGAACTCGGACACGTTGCGGGCAATCGCGGTGACGCCGGTGGCGTCCGAGGCCGCGTTGACGGCTGCGGCGGCCGACGCAGCGGTGTCCGCCGCGGTCAGCGTGACGGTTTTGGACTGGATCCCGTTGATCACCAGCGTGCCGGTCAGCGGCGTGGCCGTCGCGGCAGCCTCCACCAGTTTGGAGCCGTACAGCTGCGCGCCATAAGTGGTGGTGCGGAAATTGCCGGTGGTGGCCGTGATGGTCTGGTTGGCGTTGGCGCCCACCTGGAAGGTGGCCGAGCCGAAGGAGCCGTCCAGCAGCTTCTGGCCGTTGAATTCGGTGGTTACGGAGATGCGGTCCAGTTCGGACAGCAGCTGGCCCACTTCGGCCTGGATGGCCTTGCGGTCGCCGGCGGAGTTGGAGGCGTTGGCCGACTGCACGGACAGTTCGCGCACCCGCTGGAGAATGCTGCTGGCGCCCGCCAGGGCGCCTTCCGCCACCTGGGCCAGGGAAATCCCGTCGTTGGCGTTGCGCACGGCCTGGTTCAGGCCGCGGATCTGAGTGGTGAAGCGCTCCGAGATCGCCAGGCCGGCGGCGTCGTCCTTGGCGCTGTTGATGCGCAGGCCCGACGACAGGCGCTGGATGGAGGTGCTGAGCGAGGCCTGGCTCATGCCCAGGTTGCGCTGGGCGGTCAGAGAGCTGATGTTGGTGTTGATAGTAGCTGCCATGGATATGCTCCTTGAAGGCTTGAAAAACCAAATCTGCGCCGGTAGAAGCTCCACCGTCCGGCAGACGAGACGGGAACGATGGGTGGATTGTGAAAGTGGAGCGCCCGGCGCAGTGGTGCGATAAGGCGCAAAAAAACCCCGCAACTTGTGGGTTCCGCCCTAAAGTTTCCCCAGCGGGTACCGAAAACAATTGCAACGGGACGTTATTGCCCCGCCGTTCTACAGAAGGCCATCCCGGCGCTGTGAACTGTTGGGCCAGGTCCCTTGCCTGGCGCAGATTGGCGGCAACGCCAGATTCAGTCGGTACTTTTCAGGAGATTTGTAATGGCTTCCACCATCAATACCAACATCAGTTCTTTGACCGCTCAGCGCAATTTGGGCATGAGCCAGGCTTCGCTGGGCACCTCCATCCAGCGCCTGTCGTCGGGCCTGCGCATCAACAGCGCCAAGGACGACGCCGCCGGCCTGGCGATCTCGGAGCGCTTCACCAGCCAGATCCGCGGCCTGAACCAGGCGGTGCGCAATGCCAATGACGGCATCTCGCTGGCGCAAACCGCTGAAGGCGCGCTCAAGGCTTCGGGCGACATCCTGCAGCGGGTGCGTGAACTGTCCGTGCAGTCGGCCAACGCCACCAACAGCGCTTCGGACCGCAAGGCCATCCAGGCCGAAGTGGGCCAGCTGCTGTCCGAGCTGGACCGCATCTCCACCACCACCGAATTCAATGGCCAGAAGCTGCTGGACGGCTCCTTCGGTTCGGCCACCTTCCAGGTGGGCGCCAACGCCAACCAGACCATCACGGCCACCACCGGCAATTTCCGCACCACCACCTACGGTGCGCAGATCAACAACAGCAAGCTGGTGGACGCCGCTGCGACCGCCACGGCCCTGACGGGTACGATCGTGATCGCCGGCCTGCAAACCAAGACCGCGACGCTGGGCGCCACCGACACCGCCGCCACCGCGGCTGCCGCCATCAACGCGCTGTCCGACGCCACCGGCGTGACCGCATCGGCCCGCAACGTGTCCGAACTCAAGTTTGCGGCCACCGGCGCCGTGTCTCTGGCAGTCAAGGGCGACAACTCCACCGCCGCCAACGTCACCTTCAACGTGTCGGGCAACACGGCTGCTGGCCTGGCCGAAGCTGTCAAGGCCTTCAACGATGTGGCGTCGCAAACGGGCGTCACCGCCAAGCTGAACTCCGCAGCGGACGGCATCATCCTCACCAACGAGGCTGGCGCCAATATCGACCTGACCAACAACAGCGCCACCGTCGGCATCACGCTGGCAGCGCAAAACGCCGAAGCCGCAACGACGCCGACCTTTGGCGCGGCCACGGCTGCTGCTGCCGCCGGCGGTACCGTGGTGTCGCGTGGCACGCTGGAGTTCGCATCCGACAAGGGCTACTCGATCACCGGCACGTCTGCACTGGCATCCACCACGGCAGCTTCTTCGCTGAAGGCCGTGAACACCATCGACGTGTCCACGGTGGACGGCTCCACCAAGGCGCTGAAGATCATTGACTCGGCCCTGGCCGCCGTCAACGGCCAGCGTGCCAGCTTCGGTGCCCTGCAGTCGCGCTTTGAGACCACGGTGAACAACCTGCAAGGCACGGCGGAAAACATGTCGGCATCGCGCAGCCGCATCCAGGACGCGGACTTTGCGGCAGAAACGGCCAACCTGTCGCGCGCCCAGATCCTGCAGCAGGCCGGCACCGCGATGGTGGCCCAGGCCAACCAGCTGCCCCAGGGCGTGCTGGCCCTGCTGCGCTGATCGCCGTAGCGCGGGGTTGACATAGCGGGAGGCGGGCCTGGTGCACAGGCCCGCGCCCGCCAAAAAAGCGGAGGCGATTGAATCGCCGCCGCTTTCTTCCTTTCCGGCCGCGTTGCAGCGCGGCGGATTGGCGGCCTTCTCGGGTGCTTATCGGCTGGACGCAAGCAGCCGAAGGCCTTGATAATTTCGGGCGGAATCAACCCGATATGGATCCAGGAGGTGGGACATGGCTAGCTTTTCATCGATAGGTATCGGCCTGGGCGGCAATGTGGACGTCAATGGCCTGATCAAAGCGTCGGTCGATGCAGTGAAGGCCCCGATCACCCGGACCAACGGGCTCAACCAGCAGGCCGCACTGACCAACGCCAAGGTGTCTGCGTTCGGGCAATTCAAATCCCTGGTGTCCACCTTGGCCGACGCGGCCAGCAAGCTGGGCAGCGTCACGGGATGGAACGGCGTGAGTGCCACGTCGGCAAAGCCGGACGTCGTCTCGGTGTCTGCCGTGGGCGGCACCGCCCCCACGGCCTTCAATGTGCAGGTGCAGAACCTGGCCAAGGCCCAGACCACCATCTCCGTGGCCTTGTCGCCCGTGAGCCAGGCGGTGGGCGCCGGGACCCTGACGCTGGAGGTCGGCAAGTGGTCGGGCGAGCCCAAGGTCTTCACGATGGGCAATGCCGGGGCCGTCAATGTCGAGGTCAGCGCCACGGACACTCTGGGCGATATCGCGAGCAAGATCAATGGATCCAAGGCGGGCGTGACCGCCACCGTGCTGAGCGATGCCACCGGCGAGCGCCTGATGCTGCGCAGCAGCACGACGGGCGAGGACGCGGGCTACCGGATGAGCGCGACGGATGCCGACGGCAACCTGGCCGACGGCGCCGGTCTGTCGCGGCTGGTGACGGGGGGAACGACGGAGTACGCGATGAATGCCAACGCGACCGTCAACGGCGTGGCGGTCACGTCGGGCACGAATACCTTTGCCAATACGGTCTCGGGCGTCACCTTCACCGCGTTGCAGGTGAGCTCCAGCGACGTGGCGGTCACCGTGGCCAAGGACAACTCCGCGGTCAAGAAGAACATTGAAGCCTTCATCAGCGCCTACAACGCCATCAACCAGGCGTTGAACGATGTGACGAAGTACGACAAGGAAACGAAAACGGCCGGCCTGCTGCAGGGCGACAGCGGCGCGGTGAACCTGCAAAACACCTTGCGGTCTGCGCTGCAGTCCGTGAACAGCTCGGGGGCCTTGCGCAACCTGTCTGCCGTGGGCGTGGTCACCGAAGGCGGCTTGGGCAATGTTTCGCCCACGGGCAACCTGACGCTTGACGTGACCAAGTTCAACAAGGCCATGGAAACCCCCGACGAGGTCAAGGCCTTCTTCCGCGGGCCGGATGGCGGGAACGTGGCAGATGGCTTTGCCGGCAAGTTCGGCGCCATCACCACCAAGCTGCTGGCATCGGATGGGTTCTTTGCCACCAAGACCAAGGTGTACGAGCAGGCGCTCAAGCTCAACGCCAAGGATGTCGAGACCATCAATGACCGTGCGGACCGGCTGGAGAAGAGCCTGACGGCGCGCTACACCGCCCTGGACACCAAGATGTCCAGCCTGAACGCGCTGAACGCCTATATCGCGCAGCAGGTCACGTCCTGGAACAAGCAGTCGGGGTGAACGAGGGGCTTCAGTTTTTCTGGCGCAGGCCGATAACTCAAGTAATACCTCGGAAGGATTGTCAGCATGTTCAGCGCCTACAGCCCCCGTGCAGCCAACGCATACCAACGCATCAACGTGGAAACCAGCATGCACACGATCGACCAGCACCAGCTGGTCAGCCTGCTGTATGAAGGGATCCTCAACTCCATCGCCACGGCGCGCGGCGCCATGGCGCGCGGCGACGTCCTGGGCAAGGTCAACGCCATCTCCAAGGCCGTGCGCATCCTCGAAGAAGGCCTGAGCACCTCACTGGACAAGGTCGACGGCGGCGAACTGGCCCAGAACCTGGGCGCGCTGTACGACTACTGCATGCGCCGCCTCATCCTGGCCAACGCCCGCAACGACGACGCGATGATGCAAGAGGTCATGCGCCTCATCGAGCCGGTGGCCCAGGGCTGGAACGAAATCAAGAAAACCGGCGGCACGGCTTCGGCCAGTGCGCCCGCCACCGCTGGCCAGCCCGTGCTGGCGGAGGCCTGAACCATGTCCCACATGCTTATTGACTACTACAAGGCGATCGAGGACAGCAGCGCCAAGATGCTGGAGGCCGCCAAACTGAAGGACTGGGACGGCGTGGTGCGCTACGAAGGCGCCTGTGCCGTGCTGATCGAGCAGCTGCGCTACAAGTCGCAGGAGCACGAGCTGCTGCCCGAGCACCGCCGCGAAAAGACCCGGATCATGCAGCGCATCTTGCGCAACGACGCCCAGATCCGCTGCCTGGCCGAGCCCTGGCTTGCGCAGTTCGAGCACCTGTTCGAAGGCCAGCCGCAGATGATGCATTGAGGCCTGGCGAAGACCCGGCCAGAACAAAGCCGGCCCAAGCCGACCCCTGGGGGTCGGCTTTTTTATGGGTTAAATCGGGCTCTGGCGCTTATTCATCAAGCGCGAATAGCTATCAAATTAGTAGCAATTTCATGGGGCGCTGGTGATTGCCTGCACCGCCGCCGCGGGTGTACAGGCGGAGTGAGGGGTCGTGCGGACAGGCAGCCTCTTCCTCTGCTATGGCGAAAAACGCCCCCAGCGCCCATCCAGCAAGCGCCAGCAGCTACAGAATCAGGAGTTGCTACCGCCACTGCACGTCGATACTGGCGCGTCCCAGGCCAGTGCAGCCAAGCAAGGGGCCGCCCCGCAGCGAGGGCTGCGTCCCCCAGCCCACAGCGCGCAGCGCTGTGAGAGCGGGGGGAAGGCGCGCAGCGCCTCAGAGGGGGCTCCTAGCTACACCTGCATGTTCATGATGTCGGTATAGGCCTGCACCATCCGGTTGCGCACATGCAGTGTGGCCTGGAACCCGATCTGGGCCTTCTGGATCGCCACCATGGTTTCTTCCAGGCTGACGGAGGGGTTTTCCATCTGCACCTCGGTCTGCAGGTCGGTCGCGCGGTTCTGGGCGGCGCTCACGGACTGCAGCGCACCCTTGAGGGCGCCGGAGAAGCCCACTTCGTTGTTGCCGCCCGCGGCTTGCGGCGCCGCGGCACGGCGCGCCAGGCCAGCGCCCGTGAGCGGGGCGGTCGAGCTTGAGATGCGAAGGTCCATGGCAGTGTCCGGGGGAATGGCGGTATGCTGCGTATCCTAGCCATGGCGCCCCGGCCCATCCTGCGGAAATGATGGCCAAACGCGCGGCTTATTCAGCGAACATTTTGGGGGCCTGCCCGAATAATCGAGCCCACGCTGAGGTCCGTTTGCCGGGCCCGCCCTACTGGAATGCAAGATGTCTGCAGTTGCTGAAGTCCCTCTCACTCCCCCTGTCAGCCCCGCGCCCAACTGGCTGCAGCGGCTGTCCGCCCTCGACCGGGCGCAGCGCATGCGGCTGGGTGTGGGCGCAGCGCTCCTGGTGGCCGTGGCCATCGCCGCCATCGTCATGGGGCGCCAGCCTGACTACCGGGTGCTGTTTGCCAACCTGAGCGACAAGGACGGCGGCGCCATCGTGGCGCAGCTGTCGCAGATGAACGTGCCTTACAAGTACGCGGACGGCGGCGGGGCCATCCTGATCCCTTCGGACCGCGTGCACGACGTGCGGCTGCGCCTGGCCACCCAGGGCCTGCCCAAGGGCTCGGTGGCGGGTTTCGAGCTGATGGAGTCCAGCAAGTTCGGCATGACGCAGTTCCAGGAGCGGCTGAACTTCCAGCGCGGCCTGGAGGGCGAGCTCACCCGCTCCATCCAGGCGCTGTCGTCGGTGCAGAGTGCGCGCGTGCACCTGGCGCTGCCCAACCAGAACGGCTTTTTCCGCGAGCAGCAAAAGCCTTCCGCCTCGGTGCTGGTGAGCCTGTACCCCGGCCGCATCCTGGACCGGGCGCAGCTGGCGGGCATCGTGCACCTGGTTGCGTCCAGCGTGCCCGAGCTGGCGCCCTCGGCGGTCAGCGTGCTCGATGACTCGGGCAAGCTGTTGTCGCAGTCGCCCGATACGGCGGCCGGCACGGGCGCCGATGCGCAGCAGCTGCTGTACGTGCAGCAGATCGAGCAGCAGTACACCCGGCGCATTCTGGACATCCTGGAGCCGGTGGTGGGCCGCAACAATGTCAAGGCGCAGGTGACGGCCGAGGTGGACTTCAGCCAGACGGAGTCCACGTCGGAGCAGCACCGCCCCAACCTGGCCACCGATGCCAGCGCCATCCGCAGCCAGCAGATCGTGGAAAGCACCGGTCCCCAGGGCAACCCGCTGCCCACGGGCGTGCCGGGCGCCACCAGCAACCAGCCGCCCGCACCGGCCACGGCGCCCATCAACGGCGCCAACCCGGCGCCGACGGCCGCCGGCCAGCAGGCCCAGGGCGCCCAGACGGCGCCCAGCAAGCGCGAATCCATCACCAACTACGAGGTCGACAAGACCGTGCGCGTGACCCGCGGCGGCAGCGGCGCGCTCAAGCGGGTCAGCGCGGCGGTGGTGGTGAACTACCAGTCGGTGGAAGACAAGGGCAAGACGGTGACCAAGGCGCTCACGCCCGAGCAGCTGGAGCAGATGACGGCGCTGGTGCGCGAGACGATCGGCTTCAACCGCGACCGGGGCGACTCCGTCAACCTCATGAACACGCCGTTCCAGGTGGAGGCCACGCCGACCACCGATATTCCGCTGTGGAAGCAGCCGGAGATGATCGAACTGGCCAAGACCTTCGCCTGGCCGGTGGGTGCCGTGCTGTTTGCCGCCCTGGTGCTGATGGGCCTGGTGCGCCCGGCCCTCAAGGGCGCCAGCCCCGAGGCCGCCAAGGCACGGGCCACCCCCCTGGCGGGCGGCCAGCTGGACGCGCTGGAGTCCGAGACGCCCGAGCGGCCCGCGCTGCCCGCGCCCAGTGCCAAGAACGAAGTGCTTCCCGCCACGCCGGAGCAACTGCGCCTGGAAGAGGCGCGGGTGCTGGCCAAGGAAAACCCGATGGCTGTGGCCAATATCTTGAAGACCTGGCTGAACGGCGAGCCGGTCTGACGCCCCCAACGCAGGACGACAACGACCATGGACGAGCAAGGACTCAACGACGCCGCCATCATGCTGATGTCCCTTGGCGAAGAGGAGGCGGCCGAGGTCTTCAAGCATTTCTCGCCCAAAGAGGTGCAGAAGCTGGGCGAGACCATCGCGCGCATGCGCTCGGTCTCCCGCGACAAGGTGGACGAGGTCATCAACAAGTTCTCCAACGCCGCCGCGGCGCAGAGCCTGCTGGTGTCCGACACCGGCAACTACGTGCGCGCCGTGCTCAAGCGCGCGCTGGGCGACGACAAGGCGGGGCTGCTCATCGACCGCATCCTGCAGGGCGGGGACGTCTCGGGCATTGAAAGCCTCAAGTGGATGGACCCGCTGTCCGTGGCGGAGCTGCTGCGCAACGAGCATCCGCAGATCGTGGCCGCCATCCTCGTGCACTTGGACTCGGACCAGGCCTCAGGCATCCTGATGCACCTGACCGACCGCCAGCGCAGCGAGATCCTGCTGCGCGTGGCCACCCTCGAAGGCATCCAGCCCACGGCCCTCAAGGACCTGAACGAGGTGCTGTTCAAGGTGCTCGCCGGCGGCGACAAGATCCGCAAGAGCTCGCTGGGCGGCGTCAAGGCGGCCGCCGAGATCATCAACCTGCTGGGCGGCAACATGGATGCCGTGGTGCTGGAGTCCATCCGCAGCTACGACCCCGACCTGGCCCAGAAGATCATGGACAAGATGTTCGTGTTCGAGGACGTGCTCAAGCTCGACGACAAGGCCATCCAGACAGTGCTCAAGGAAGTGGCGTCCGAGACCCTTATCGTCGCACTCAAGGGCGCCGTTCCCGAGCTGCGCGACAAGTTCCTGTCCAACATGTCCTCGCGCGCCGCGGAAGCGCTGCGCGAAGACCTGGAGTCGCGCGGCCCGATGCGGCTGTCCGAAGTCGAGGCCCAGCAGAAGGAAATCCTCAAGACGGTGCGCCGCCTGGCCGACGAAGGCCAGATCATGATCGGTGGTGGTGGTGATGATGCCTTCGTCTAGCCACCGCGCGTACACGCGCTTCATCCCCAGCGAGGAGCTGGGGGACTTCACGCAGTGGAAGTTCGGCGCGGTGGACGGCTCCGACCTGGTCGAGCCCGAACCCGAGCCCGTGCCGGAAATTCCCGTGGAGATTGACGAGGCCGCCCGGCAGGCGGAATTGCAGCAGGCCTGTGACGACGCCTATGCCCAGGGCTTTGCCCAGGGACAGGCGCAGACCGCGCTGGAATGGCAGCAGCGCCTGGACGGCTATGTGGCCCAGCAGGGCCAGGAGGCTGCCCAGCGCCTGCAGCAGGTGATGCAGACCCTGGATGCAAGCCTCATCGACATGCAGCAGCAGATGGCCCAGCAGTTGCTGGAGCTGGCATGCGACATCGCGCGCCAGGTGGTGCGCCAGGAACTGTCGGTCAACCCCAACGCGCTGCAGCCCGTGGTGCGCGAGGCCGTGGGCATGCTGGTGTCCGAGGGGCGCCCTGCCACGGTGCGCCTGAACCCCGCGGACATGGAGTCCCTGGCCGAGCCCTTGCGTGAGGAGTCCGGTGCGCCCGGCGTGCAATGGATGGCCGATGCCGCCGTGCCGCCCGGAGGCTGCCTGGTCGAGTCGGCCGGCACGGTGGTGGACGGCAGCCTCGACAAGCGCTGGCAGCGGGCCATTGCGGCGCTGGGCCTGCAGTCGCCGTGGGACGGGCCGGAGCACGCCGATGGCCGTTGAAACCTCGGCAGCCTGGGCGCGCCTGGTCGACGACGCCCGCGCACGCGTGGCGGAGGGCACGCCCCTGGAGACACGCGGCACGCTCACGCGGCTGACCGGCTTGGTGCTGGAGGCCGTGGGCATCCGCGTGCCGGTGGGCTCGCAGTGCATGGTCCAGATGCCGGGCCAGGCGCCCGTGCTCGCGGAAGTGGTCGGCTTCTCGGCGGACCGGGCGTTCCTGATGCCCGCGGGCGACATCCACGGCCTGTCCAGCGGGGCCAGCGTGGTCCCGGCCGCGCCCTACATTCCCATCCCCCGCCTGGGCGAGCCGTCGCGGGCCATCCAGCGCGCCGGCGTGCTGCGCCTGCCCATGGGCGAAGGTCTGCTGGGGCGCGTGGTGGATGCGCAGGGCCTGCCGCTGGACCATGGCGGACCCGTGCAGGACGTGGTGTCCGAGCCCATGGGCCGCCGCCAGATCAACGCCATGGACCGCGATCCGGTGCGCGAGTCGCTGGATACCGGCGTGCGCGCCATCAACGCGCTGCTGACGGTGGGACGCGGCCAGCGGCTCGGGCTGTTCGCCGGCTCGGGCGTGGGCAAGAGCGTGCTGCTGGGCATGATGGCCCGCTACACGCGGGCGGATGTCATCGTGGTGGGGCTCATCGGCGAACGGGGCCGCGAAGTCAAGGAGTTCGTGGAGGACATCCTGGGCGAAGAAGGCCGCGCGCGCTCGGTGGTGGTGGCCGCGCCGGCCGATGCTCCGCCGCTGCTGCGCATGCAGGGCGCCGCCTACGCCACGGCCGTGGCCGAACATTTCCGCGACAGGGGCAAGCACGTGCTGCTGCTCATGGATTCCCTCACCCGCTACGCGATGGCCCAGCGGGAAATCGCGCTGGCCATTGGCGAGCCGCCCGCCACCAAGGGCTATCCGCCGTCGTGTTTTGCCAAGCTGCCCCAGCTGGTGGAGCGCAGCGGCAACGGCCTGCACGGGGTGGGTTCGATCACGGCCTTCTACACCGTGCTGTCCGAAGGCGACGACCAGCAGGACCCCATTGCCGACGCGGCGCGCGCGATTCTCGACGGCCACATCGTGCTGTCCCGCGCGCTGGCGGAGACCGGCCACTTCCCGGCCATCGACATCGAGCAGTCGGCCTCCCGGGTCATGCACAACGTGGTGTCGCGCGGGCACTTCGACCTGGCCCGGCGCTTCCGGGCCGTGTACTCGCGCTACCAGAAGAGCCGCGATCTCGTGCAGGTGGGCGCGTACATGAGCGGCTCGGACCCCGCCCTGGACGAGGCCATCCGCCTGCAGCCCCAGATGGCGGCCTTCTTGCAGCAGGACATGTTCGAGGCCTCCACCCTGGACGGCAGCGTGGCCGACATGGCCGCGGTGCTGGGCCAGTGAACCATCGCAGACCGACTACAGCCAGCCCGCCATGTCCAGCAGCCTCAACGCCCTTTCCGTTGCCGTCGAAGTGGCCTCCCGCAAGCGCGACGAGGCCCGCAAGGTGCTGCAGGATGCGCTGGCCGCGCAGCAGGCGGCCCGCGCGCAGCTGCAGCAGCTGCAAGACTATGCGAACGAGACCCAGGCGCGCTGGGGCATGAAAGCCGACGCAACGGTCAAGCCCGAGGTGATGTACCACCACTACCAGTTAATGGACCGGCTCGGCCACGCGGCAGGCATCCAGGGCAACGTGGTGGAAGACCATGCAGCCCGCGTCGAGAACGCGCGCCGCGCCTTGCTGGAGGCGGAACTGCGGCTGGCCAGCCTGCAAAAAGTCATCGACAAGCGGCGCCGGGACCTGGAGCTGGCGGGCGTGCGGCGAGATCAGAAACAGACCGACGAGCGCGCGGCGCTGCAGTACCGCGGCCCGGCCCTGGGCGCATCGGTCCCGGAGTAAACACCATGGAACCCACCAAAATTTCTTCTTCTCAGGGCACTTCGTCACCACAGGCCGTGCGGCCCCGGACCGCAGCCTCGACGGCCGCAGGCCATGCTGGCAACGTGGACGAAACCGTCCCCTCGGGTGCTGGCGGGTTCCTGGCCTTGCTGGCGGCACTGGGCGACGCCACCGCGGCCGGCACCGAACTGCTGGACGCCCCGGCGGGGGCGGCCGATGTCCCGGCAGATGGGGCGGCGGCTCCCCATGGCGCTGCAGATGCTTCCGTGCTGGCGGCCTGGCAAGGCCTGCTGGTGCCGGCTGCGGCGGCCGGGCAGGACGCTGCTGCAGGCCGAGGCACCGCCGGCAGCGCGTCTGGCGGGGTCGCTGGTATCGACTCCGCTGCCGCAGGCCTGCCGGGGGCGCAGGGCCTGGCCGGCCCGGGGGGCGCCGCCGCAGCCGGACTGGCCACCGGGGCGGATGCGCGCCTGCAGGGCATGGTGGCGGAAACAGCGATGCTCGATGGTGCTGCGGACCGCAAGGATGGCATTGCGCTGGCCGGCGGCACGGCGCATGGCCGGCCGTCCTTCCGGTGGCAAGGCCCTCTGGGTGGCCGGCCGGACGTGCCCGACACCGGGGCTGGGCGTCTGCAGGCTGCCGGAGGCGCCGCCACCGCGGCGCAAGGCCTCCAGGCACCCTTGCTCTCGGCGCTGCATGCAGCGGCCGAATCTGTCGCGGCGGCTGGGGGGGGCGCCGGGCCGCAGGACCGTGGGGTGGGCCGTGCGGCGGACCCCGTAGCCGGATCCGCCCTGTCGGCGCCGCTGCAGGAGGGGCTGGCGGCTGCGCTGGGCGCCGCAGGCAATGGCGAGAGCGCCGCGGGCGGCAACCGCCGCGGCGACGGCGGCACCGAGGGCGGGGCGTGGCTGGACGCCGCGGCCGCGGGCCCCGCGCCGGCGGAGCCCGGGGCGGTGGACGGTGCGCCGTCCTTTGCCGATCCCTCGCAGGTCGGCGCCGAGGAGCAGGTTGCTGAACAGGTGGCCTACTGGGTCAACCAGAAAACCCAGAACGCGGAACTCACGCTCAACTCGGATGGCCAGCCGGTGGAGGTGTCGGTCACGCTGTCGGGCAACGAGGCCCATGTGTCATTCCGCAGCGACCAGGCGCACACCCGCGAGGTGCTGGACCGGAGCATGGCGCAGTTGAGCGAACTGCTGCGTGGCGAAGGGCTGGTGCTGTCCGGCATGTCGGTGGGCACGTCGGCAGGCTACCGCGACAACGCAGGGGGGCAGGCGGAAGGGCAGGACCGCCGTGACGGGGCACGGCAGGCCCGCGTGGTGGCGCCGGCACCGGCCGGCACGGCGCCCCTGTCGCGGGGCGGTGCCCCGGACCGGGCCGTCGACATCTTCGTGTAACCAGGCGCCCGGATCGGGGCGCAGGAGTGCGTGCCTCGTTGGGCGCGACGGGCTGAGCTGCCGCGCTCTGGCGCGGTGGGCTACTCCCTCGCGGGCCGGTGGTACAGGGTGCCGGGAATGCCGCATCCCGCGCGGCGCCGCCCGCCGGTGTAGCCCGGCGAATGCCATGGTTTTGGGCTTTTATTCTGGCTATTATTGGTCGCTCCCCCGCCCAATAATGGGCCATCGGCATTGCTCGCTCATGGACTGCGCGGGCGCAGCTTGCCTCCTCCTATTCCAAGGAACCCGCACCGTGTCAGCAAATACCCCCGCAGCAGCAGCCCCGGCCAAGAGCAAGAAGATGCTCATCATCATTCTGGGGGTGGTGGCCGTGCTCGTGATCGGCGGCGGGGCGGCCGCGTGGTTCCTGATGAGCCGGTCCCATGCGGACGATGAAGAGGGGAGCGCGGCCCCTGCGCACAAGGAGGCTCCGAAGGTCGCCCCCACGTTTCTGCCCTTGGAAAACATGGTGGTCAACCTGGCCGACCCGGGTGGCGACCGCTTTGCCCAGGTGGGCATCACCCTGGAGCTGGACGATGCCAAGACGGCGGAGCAGGTCAAGCAGTACCTGCCCGCCATCCGCAGCGGCATCCTCATGCTGATCTCGCAGCGCACCTCCAGCGAACTCCTGCAGCGCGAGGGCAAGGAGAAGCTGGCCAACGACATCCTGCGCGAAGTGTCCCGGCCCCTGGGCTTCTCCGTGCCCACGGAGCGCGAGCGCGCACGCGCCGCTGCCGCGGACAAGGAAGAGGATCCAGAAGAGCGGCCGCGCCGGCGGGTGGAGCGCAATCCGGTGCGGCGGGTGCTTTTCTCCAGCTTCATCATCCAGTGACCTTGGCAAGGACCTGTCATGAGTGATTCATTTCTTTCGCAGGAAGAAGTTGATGCCCTTCTGGAGGGCGTCACCGGCGAGAGCCAGAAGCAGGTGGAGGAAGTCGCCGAGGCGGGCTCGGTCCGCACGTACGACATCTCCAGCCAGGAGCGCATCGTTCGCGGCCGCATGCCGACGATGGAAATTGTCAACGAGCGGTTTGCGCGCAATTTCCGCATCGGCCTGTTCAATTTCATCCGCCGCAGCCCTGAAATCTCGGTGGGTACGGTGTCGGTGCAGCGGTACAGCGCGTTCCTGCGGGAGCTGGCGGTTCCCACCAACTTCAACATCGTGGCTATCCGGCCCCTGCGGGGCAGCGGGCTGATCGTTTGCGAGCCGTCGCTGGTGTTCGGCATCATCGACACGCTGTACGGCGGCGTCGGCAAGTTCCAGACCCGTATCGAAGGCCGGGACTTCTCCCCCACGGAACAGCGCGTCATCAACCGCCTGGTCGACGTGATCTGCGCCGAGTACAAGAAGGCCTGGCAGGGCATCTACCCCCTGGAGCTGGAGTACCAGCGCTCGGAGATGCAGCCGCAGTTTGCCAACATCGCCACCCCCAGCGAAATCGTGGTGTCCACCGCCTTTCAGCTGGAGATCGGTGACCTGTCGGGGGCGATCCACGTGTGCATGCCCTATGCCACGCTGGAGCCGATCCGTGACGTGCTGTACTCGTCCACGCAAGGCGACTCGATCGAGGTGGACCGCCGCTGGGTGCGGGTGCTGACGCGGGAAATCCAGGCGGCCGAGGTAACGCTGGTGGCCGAGCTGGCCCGTGCCGACGCCACGGTGGAGCAATTGCTGGCCATGAAGCCGGGCGATTTCATCGAGTTGGACCGGGAGCCCCGCATTCGCGCGTCGATCGGCGGGGTTCCCATTTTTGAATGCCAGTACGGAACCCACAATTCCCGGTACGCCATTCGCATTGAAGAATGCCTGCGCAGCTCGGACATGAGCTGGTTGGGAGAAAAAGATGTCAACTGAAGACGAAAACAAGGACGCCGCAGCGGAAGATCCGTTTGCGGGTTGGGCCGAGGCGCTGGAAGAGCAAAAGCGCACCGACGAAAAGCCCGCGGACGCCGAGCAAGGCGGACCGTTGTCCGGCGAGCCGGTGCGCCCCTTGTCCGGTGGCAGCGATGCGCCGGTCAACGACATCAACATGGTGCTGGACATTCCCGTCCAGCTGTCGGTGGAGCTGGGCCGCACCAAGGTGCCGATCAAGTACATCCTCCAGCTCGCGCAGGGCTCGGTGGTGGAGCTCGACGCTCTCGCGGGCGAGCCCATGGACGTGCTCGTCAATGGCTACCTCATCGCTCAAGGCGAGGTGGTGGTGGTGAACGACAAGTTCGGTATCCGCCTCACGGACGTGGTGACGCCTTCGGAGCGCTTGCGGCGGGTCAGCCGTGGATAGCGGCAACATGACCTCGACCCTGGTGGTGGTCGTGCTCTTCGTCGGTGCCATGGCGTTGCTGCCGTGGCTGGTCCGGCGGATGCAGCAGCGCCACGCGGCAGGCGGCACGGCGGCAGTCGCTGCCTCCAAGGTGCTGTCGGCCGTGACCGTGGGGCCCCACCAGCGCGTGGTGACTGTGGAAGTCGGACCGGAGCATGCCCGGACCTGGCTGGTGCTGGGCGTGACGGCCCAGCAGGTCAGCTGCCTGCATGTGCTGCCGGTGGGCGGGGGCGCGCAACCGGCGTCCGCATCCCGTACGGCCAGCCCTTCCTTTGCGCAAGAGATGGCATCCGCGGCATCTGCAGCAGGCGCTGCGGGGGCGGTGTCCCATGGCTGAGGTCTCCACGGTTCACCGCTGGCTGCTGCCCGGGGCCCTGGCCGCGGTCGCCCTGGCATCGCACGGCGCCGCGTTCGCGCAAGCATCGGCGGGCGCTCTGCCGTTGGTGGTGGGCAGCGGCCCGTCGGGCAACAGCTATTCGGTGCCCATCCAGACGCTGCTGTTCTTCACCGCGCTGTCGTTCCTGCCGGCCGTGCTGCTGATGATGACCGGCTTCACGCGCATCGTGATTGTCCTGTCGCTGCTGCGCCAGGCGCTGGGGACGCAATCGGCCCCGCCCAACCAGGTCATCATCGGGTTGTCGATGTTCCTGACCCTCTTCGTCATGGGGCCGACCCTGGACCGCGTGTACCAGGACGCCTACCTTCCCTACACCAAGAACACCATCAGCTTTGAGCAGGCGCTGGAAAAGGCCGAGGCCCCCATGCGCAGCTTCATGCTCAAGCAGACGCGGCAGTCCGACTTCGCCCTGTTTTCTCGCCTGGCCAAGCTGGACGCCTCGGTCACGGCCGAAACGGCGCCCCTGCGGGTGCTGGTGCCGGCCTTTGTCACCAGCGAGTTGAAGTCGGCGTTCCAGATCGGCTTCATGATCTTCATCCCGTTCCTGGTGATCGACATGGTCGTGTCGAGCATTCTCATGTCGCTGGGGATGATGATGCTGTCTCCCGTGCTGGTGGCGCTGCCGTTCAAGCTGATGCTGTTCGTGCTGGCGGACGGCTGGAATCTGCTGATCGGCTCGCTGGCGGCCAGTTTTGTCACCTGAAGGATGGTCCCGTGACTCCCCAAGTGGTTCTCACCATCGGGCGCGATGCCCTCACCCTGCTGTTGATGATCTCCATGCCCGTGCTGGCCGTGGTCATGGCGGTGGGGCTGCTGGTCAGCATCTTCCAAGCCGTGACACAAATCCACGAGGCCACGCTGGCCTTCGTGCCCAAGCTCATCGCGGCCATGGTGGTGTTTGCCATCGCGGGCCCCTGGATGCTCAGCACCCTGGTGGACTTTCTGCGCCGCACGATCGAGTCCATCCCGTCCATGGTCGGGTAGCGCATGAGGTCGGTCCTGGGGCGCGCAGGCCGGTTGCAGGGGCGGACGTGATCACGTTCTCCGAAGCCCAGCTGATGGCGTGGCTTTCGCCCGTCCTGTGGCCCTTCCTGCGCGTGCTCGCCGTCTTTTCGGTTGCTCCGGTGTTTTCCATGCGCGTGGTTCCCATGCGCGTGAAGATCGGGCTGGCGTTTCTCGTGGCCGTGTGCGCGCAGGCGGTCCTGGGCGACCAGCCCGTCATCAGCGTGAACGACCGTGCCGCCCTCGGGGCGGTGGCGCAGCAGGTGGCGGTGGGACTGGCCATCGGGTTCGCGGCCCGGCTCGTCTTCGCCGCGGTGGAGCTGGCGGGAGAAGTCATCGGCTTGCAGATGGGGCTCAATTTCGCGTCCTTCTTCGACCCCTCGTCCAACGCCCAGATCAGTGCTGTCGCGCGCTTTTTCGGGCACATGTCCATCCTGCTCTTCGTGGTCATCAATGGACACTTGCTGATTCTGATGGCGGTGGTCAAGAGCTTCGACCGCTTCCCGGTGGACGGCAATTTTCTGCAGGCCCTCGGGCAGATGCGGCTGCACGAGCTGGGCGCATCGCTCTTTTCCAGCGCCCTGTGGATCGCCCTGCCGATGATTGCGCTGCTGCTGTTCGTCAACCTCACGCTGGGCATCATTTCCCGCGTGGCACCGCAAATGAACATCTATGCCGTGGGCTTCCCGGTCACGCTGACGGTCGGGATGCTGGGCATCGTGGCCACGCTGCCGCTGCTGGAGCAGCCGGTGCTGGCCCTGATGCAGCAGGCCATCGACCTGTTTGCGGCGCAGCGGTAGGGCGGCTCCCAGTCCGTGGGCACGTTCTTACACCAGCTGGTTGCGGATGGCGTACACCGTGAGTTCCGCGTTGTTGGAGAGCTTGAGCTTTTCAAGCACCCGGGAGCGGTAGACGCTCACGGTCTTCGGGCTGAGCATCAGTTCCTCCGCGATGTCCGAGAGCCGGCGGCCCGACGCAATCTTGACCAGGGTTTGCAGCTCGCGCTCCGACAAGGCCGCATGCGGGGCCTCCGGGGTGGGTTGCGCGAGGCTGTCGGCAAGCATCTGCGCCACTTCGGCCGTCAGGTACTTGCGGCCCTGCATGACGGTGCGCACCGCGGAAATCAGCTCCACGGGGTCGCCCGCCTTGTTGGCATACCCCTGCGCCCCGGCCTTCAGGCACCGCAGGGCGTATTGGTCCTCGGGGTACATGGAGACCACCAGCACCTTGATGGCGGAATGGGTTTCGCGCAGGCTGGCGAGCACCTCCAGGCCGCTGCGGCCCGGCATGTTCAGGTCCAGGAGCAGCACGTCGCAGGGGGCGGAGCGCAGCACGTCCCGCAGCTCGGCATAGCCACCCGCCTCGCCGGTCACCCGGATGTCGGGCGCCTCGGCCAATGTGTCGCGTATGCCGCGCCGCAGGACGGCGTGGTCATCGCACAGGACCACATGAATCACTGCGCATCTCCTTGGGCTGGTGGTGACGACGAGGCGGATGTTAGCGGCACGGACAGGATGACGGACGTGCCGTGGCCTGGCCGGCTGCTGATGTCCAGCCATCCTCCCACCGTGCGGGCGCGCTCGCGCAGGCCTTTCAATCCAAAAGCCTTGGGCTTGTTCAGCAGGGCGGGGTCGATACCCACGCCGTCGTCCGTGATTTCCAGGGTCAACACCTCTTCCTTGTCGGAAAGGTCGATGTGGACCGTGCTGGCCTGGGCGTATTTGCTGATGTTGGTCAGGGCTTCCTGCGCCGTGCGGTAGGCGGCCAGCTGGATGTCGGCCGCGGCGTGGATGGTTTCGCTGCTGCTGACCACCCGCGCCGGGGTGCCCGAGCGGCGCTCGAATCCTGCGGCGAGCCACTGGATGGCGGCCACCAAGCCCTGCTCCAGCACGGGTGGGCGCAGGTTCATCATGATGCGCTGGCTCGCGCCGATGGCGTGCTGCAGCATTTCAGCGGCCGAGGCGGCATGCTCCTGCATCTGCGGATCGGCGCTGTGGCGTCCGATCCACGCCACATCGAAGCGGACCGCCGTCAGCGCCCCGCCGATATCGTCGTGGATTTCCCGGGCAATGGCGGCACGCTCCTGTTCGATGGAGGTCTGCAGGTGCTCCGCCAGGTTCGCCAGCTGGCGCTCCGACGCCTCCAGCTGGGCGACGGCCTGTTCGCGGGCCTGGCGCGCCTCGTGGACCTCCAGCGCCCGCGCAATCACGTGGGGCAGCCGCTGGAGATCGTCTTTCAGCAGGTAGTCCGCAATTCCCAGCCGGATGGCGTCCACGGCAGCGGCCTCGCCAATGGCGCCCGAAAGCAGGATGAAAGGGGGATGGTGCGGCTTTTGCGCCACATGTGCCCATGCGTCCAGTGCGGTGAATCCGGGCAGCCGGTAGTCTGCCAGGATGACGTCGAACGGCTGGCTGTCGGTGAGCCGCTGGAACTCTGGGAGCGAGTCCACCTGGAGGAATTGGCACACCCTGCCCGAGCGCCGCAACGTCAATACGGCCAATTCATGATCTGCCAATGAATCTTCAAGATGCAGGATGCTGAGAGCCCGGTCTGATGCCATGGGGACCATAGGGGCGCTATCATAGGATACAAATTGGAACAAACTTGGGGGCTTGTCCTGTGGGAATTGTTTCAGCGGTGGCATTGGAGGCTGGGTTGAGGGGGTGTTGACGCCACAGTGCGCGCGCCATTCCGACCCGCGGACGGTGCCGAGTTTCCGTGCTTTTTGCGTGCTTTGCTGCTACGTGCCGCGATGGAGAGACGATGCAATCTACGCTAACGACGTCTGGAGGACCTGCAGTCCAGGTTCCCGTCATGGTGGCGGCGGAACTGCAGGACTCATTGTTGGTGGTCATGCATGACCTGCACCGGCTGGAAGGGTTGCTCAACCATGCCACGGACAACCTGCTGGAGCGTTTTGGCGAAGCCAATGCCCTGCTCACGGATGCCGTGGTGGGCGATTCGCCGGAGCTTCTGGCCGCGCGGGCGGCGTTGCGCAGTGCCGTGACGGAATTGCAATTCCAGGACATGGCCTCCCAGCTGATCTTCCATACGACCAAAGTGCTGCAGGGGTGCGCGTTTCGCCTGGCATCGGAAGCCATGGGCCATGAGGAAGGCGAGGAGGCTGCCCCGTTTGCGGAGATGGCGCCCGACCGCCCCAACCCCGTGACCCAAAGCGAAATGGACGCGGGTTCTGTGGACCTGTTCTGACCTTCACACCGCCGGTAAATCTATATATTCAGCCAGTTGGAGCCTTACATGCAATCGATCCTTGCCGTAGATGATTCACCTTCTATGCGAAAAATGGTGTCGTTCACTCTGACAGGTGCCGGCTACAACGTGGTGGAGGCGGTCGACGGACAGGACGCGCTGGAAAAGGCCGAAAGCCACGACATTGACTTGGTGCTGGCGGACCAGAACATGCCCCGGCTCGACGGCATCGGGCTCACCCGCAAGCTGCGCGAGAACCCCAAGTTCAAGACGATTCCCATCCTGATCCTGACGACCGAGTCCAGCGATCAGATGAAGCAGGCAGGTCGCTCCGCGGGCGCGACAGGTTGGCTGGTCAAGCCTTTTGACCCCAACCGTCTGATCGAGGTTATTCAGAAAGTGATCCGCTGAGCCGGACGGTCCGGGGACACCACGTACACAGGAGCCCATATGGCGGAAACCTACCAAGAAGGATCGGGCGCGGGCGCCGACTTCGATCTGAGCCAGTTCTATCAGATCTTTTTCGAGGAAGCCGGCGAGAACCTGGACCAGATGGAGCAGATGCTGCTCGATCTGGACCTGAGCGCCGCCAATGACGAAGAGCTGAACGGCATCTTCCGGTGCGCCCATTCCATCAAGGGCGGCTCGGCCACGTTCGGGTTCTCCGATGTGGCGGAACTGACCCACCAGATGGAGTCCCTGCTGGACCGCCTGCGCCGCCACGAGTTGCAGCCGATCCCCCAGATGGTGGACGTGCTGCTGGAGTCGGCCGACGCCTCCCGCAGCCTTCTCGCGCGCCACCAGGCCGGGGGGCAGGGCGAGGCCGTGTCCACCGCGTCGCTGGTTCGGCGCATCAGTGACCTCGCAGCCGGACTGGTGCCCGACGCGTCTGCGCCGGTGGCGCCTCCGCCCGCCGTGGCGCCGGCCCCGGCGCCTGCGGTGCAGGCTGCAGCGCCCGCCACGCCGGCGCCCGCGGCACCCGCCGTGCCCGGCCAGAAGCGCCAGCTTCAGATCCAAGTGGGACCGCTGGAGCGCGTGGCCCAGGCGGATGCCCTCAAGGAACTGTTCCGCGACATCCCGGGCCTGGGCACCATCAGCGACCTGGAGTGCGCCCAGCCCAACACACGCCTGTTTGCGGTGGAAACCACGTCCACCGACGACGATCTGCTGGACCTCTTTGCGTTCCATGTGGCCAAGGAGCAGGTGCAGATCCGCGATGCTGCTGCTGCCGCCGGTGCGTCGCAGGCGGCGGAGTCCGGGGATGCGGTTGCCGCTACGGCGGATTCTGGTGAGGCCTACGGCTTCTTCCACGAGGCGCCGGGTGCGCCGCATGCGGAGGCAACCCCGGCCGCATCGGCGCCCGTGCAGGCGCCCAAGCCCGCCGCTGCCGCCGTCGCGGTCAAGGCGGGCGAGCCCAAGGCGGCCATGCAGGCACAGATGGAGTCCACCACCATCCGGGTGGATGTCAAGAAGGTGGACCAGCTGATCAATCTGGTGGGTGAACTCGTCATCACCCAAGCCATGCTGGCCCAGAACAGCCGGGGCCTGGATTCGGGGGCCTACCAGCAGTTGCTCGCCGGCCTGGCGGACCTGGACCGCAACACGCGCGATCTTCAGGAATCGGTCATGTCGATCCGCATGATCCCGATGTCCATCGTCTTCAGCCGTTTCCCGCGCATGCTGCGCGACCTGGCCAACAAGCTGGGCAAGAAGGTGGACCTGGTCACGCTGGGCGAAGCCACCGAGCTGGACAAGGGCCTGGTCGAGAAGATCACCGACCCGCTGACCCACCTGGTGCGCAACAGCTGCGACCACGGCATCGAGATGCCGGCAGACCGCCTTGCCAAGGGCAAGCCGGAACACGGCACCATCACGCTGTCGGCGTCCCACCAGGGGGGATCGATCGTGATCGAAGTGCGTGACGACGGCCGTGGCCTGTCGCGGGAGAAGATTCTGGGCAAGGCGCGCGAGCGCGGCCTCGACGTTTCCGACCAGATGAGCGACACAGACGTCTGGCAGCTGATCTTTGCGCCGGGCTTTTCCACGGCCGAAGAAGTCACGGACGTTTCCGGCCGCGGCGTCGGCATGGACGTGGTCAAGCGGAACATCGCGGCGCTCAACGGTTCCGTCGAGATCGATTCCGCCGAAGGGTATGGCATGCGGGTTTCGGTGCGCCTGCCGTTGACGCTGGCCATCATGGACGGAATGTCGGTGGGCGTGGGCGACGAGGTCTACATCCTGCCCCTGTCCTCCGTGGTGGAGTCCTTCCAGGTCAATGCCGATGACGTGAGCACGGTGGCGCAGGGCTCGCAGCTGGTGAAGGTCCGCGACGAATACATGCCGGTGATCGCGCTGGAGAAGATCTTCCAGGTGCCGCGGTTTGACCTCAACAAGTCCAGCAACATCATGGTGGTGGTGGAGGCCGACGGCAGCCGCGTGGCCCTGCTGGTGGACGAGCTGCTGGGCCAGCACCAGGTCGTGGTGAAGAACCTGGAGTCGAACTACCGCAAGGTCCCCAATGTGTCGGGCGCCACGATTCTGGGCGATGGCACCGTGGCCCTGATCCTGGACACCGGAGCCCTGGTGCGCCGCGCCCGCCACTAAAGAGATGGAACTGTGCGGACGCACCCGCGTGTGTGCGCCGCCGTCATGCAAGGAGAACGCACGATGAGTGTGATGGCTAAGACTTCAGAGGCGGTGTCCACGGGCGCCCGCGAGTACCTGACCTTTCGTCTCGACCAGGAAGAGTACGGGATCGACATCCTGAAAGTGCAGGAGATCCGCGGCTACGAGCCGCCCACCCGCATCGCCAATGCGCCGGCTTTCATCAAGGGCGTGGTGAACCTTCGCGGCACGATCGTTCCCATCGTGGACATGCGCCTGAAGTTCAATTGCGCGCAGGCGGACTACAACAGCTTCACGGTGGTCATCATCCTGAACCTGCGCAGCCGCGTGGTGGGCATTGTGGTGGATTCCGTGAGCGATGTGATGGAGCTCACGCCCGACAGCATCCGTTCGGCCCCCGATATTGAAAGCGCGATCGACAACAGCTGCATCCTGGGTCTCGGCTCGGTGGGTGAGCGCATGCTGATCCTGCTGGACATTGAAAAGCTCATGTCCAGTGTGGACATGGGGCTCGTGACGGCCAACGAATAGGCCCTCGTCTTCGCCTTGGCGGTGGCTCGGCCGCCGCTGGCACCAGGACAGGCGTGGCTTGCAGATCTTCTTCAGGAGCGAACAGGATTTCCGTCGGACGATCACTATGGCCCAACCCTCCAGCGCCCCATCGATAGCCCGCCCCTCCAGCGGCAGGCTGGATTCCGTGACTGCCTCGGCAGCCCCTCCGGCAGGGCCGCTGGCGCAGGGGCGGGAGTTCGTCTGGACCAATGCGGACTTTGCGCGGGTGCAGGCGCTGATTTACCAGCGTGCGGGCATCAGCCTGCACGACGGCAAGCACGCCATGGTGTACAGCCGCCTGTCGCGCAGGCTGCGGGAGACCGGGCACAGCAGCTTCCATGACTACCTGGGCTGGCTGGAAACGCACGATGGCCCGGAGTGGCAGGAGTTCATCAACGCGCTCACCACGAACCTCACGGCCTTCTTCCGCGAGCAGCACCACTTCGAGATCCTGGCCTCGCACCTGCGGAGCAAGCCCGGTGCCAACTGGCGGGTCTGGTGCAATGCCGCCTCCACAGGCGAGGAACCCTATTCCATCGTCATCACGGCGCTGGAAGCGCTGGGGGCCCATGCTTCTTTCAAGCTCGTGGCCAGCGACATCGATTCCCGCGTGCTGGCCACGGCCGCGCAAGGGGTGTACCGGCTCGACAGCCTCAAGGGCCTCAGCCCCGAGCGCCTGCAGAAGTTCTTCCTCCGAGGCAAAGGCACCAATGCCGGGATGGTGCGCGCCAAGCCCGAGCTGCGCCGGATGATTGACTTCATGAGCGTCAACCTCATCCGTGACGACTGGCCTTTCAAGGAGCCTTTCGATGTGGTCTTTTGCCGCAACGTGATGATTTACTTTGACGCTCCCACGCAGCGGCGTGTGCTGGAGCGCATCCACCGCGTCCTGAAGCCGGGCGGCATGCTGTTCGTCGGGCATGCCGAGAATTTCAGCGAATCCAGAGACCTGTTCACGCTGCGCGGAAAAACGGTGTACGAGCGCCGATGATCTGCTTGCTGCTGCGCACCTAGCACCATGACCACACTCCCTACTGGATCTCCATCCTCTGCACCGGCCGCAATGCCCGGCGTGCCGGAGCGGCGCCGTGCGCCCCGTATTGCGCCCTTGAGTGCGGATGTCTACGCCGCGGGCGGAAGAACCGTGCGGGAATCATCGCTGCAGGAACTCAAGGCGCGCAGCCGCAAGCCGGGTGAGGCCTCGTTTTTCTATCTGGACCACCATTTCCAGCACAACGCGGTGAAGGTTCTTCCGGGCGAGTATTTCGTCGCCGACGAGAACATGATCATCATGACCGTGCTGGGCTCCTGCATCGCGGCCTGCCTGTGGGACAGCCGTGCGCTGGTGGGCGGCATGAACCATTTCATGCTGCCCGATGGCGACGTGGCCGACGCCTCGGGCCGCTATGGCTCGTATGCGATGGAATTGCTCATCAACGAAATGCTCAAGCTGGGTGCGCGGCGCGAAACCATGCAGGCCAAGATTTTTGGCGGTGCGCAGGTCATGCACAACTTCACGACCATGAACGTGGGCGAGCGCAACACCAACTTTGTCCTGAACTACCTGCACACCGAGCGCATCCCCATCGTCTCCGAGGACGTGCTGGACATCTACCCGCGCAAGGTGGTGTTCTTTCCCGTAACGGGGAAGGCCATGGTCAAGCGGTTGGCTCACGCCCACCCCGAAGCGCTGGCGGCCCAGGAAGTGCGGGGCAATGCCGCCGTGGTGGCCAAGGCCACCTCGGGCGGTTCTGTCGATCTGTTTTAAGTAGAGAAGAAAAGGCGCGAGTGAATGAGCAGCAAAATCCGGGTGATCGTGGTGGACGATTCGGCATTGGTCCGCAGTCTGCTGTCCGAGATCATCAACCGGCAGCGCGACATGGAGTGCATCGGGACGGCCAATGACCCCTTGGTGGCCCGCGAGATGATCCGCGAGCTCAATCCCGATGTCATTACCCTGGATGTGGAAATGCCGCGCATGGACGGCATCGACTTTCTCGGGCGCCTGATGCGCCTGCGCCCGATGCCTGTGGTCATGATTTCCACGCTGACGGAGCGGGGCGCCGAGGTGACCATGCGGGCGCTGGAACTGGGCGCCGTCGATTTCGTGGCCAAGCCGCGCGTAGGGTTGGCCAGCGGCCTCAACGAACTGGCGTCGCAGATCGTGGACAAGATCCGCGTGGCGGCCGTGGCCCATGTGCGCCGGGCGCCGCCCGCGCGTGATGCCGCGGCGCCCGGGGCCGCCGCAGCCGCGGGCACAGCACCGCCGCCCGCGTCGGCACTGCTGGGGCGCCTGTCCACCGAGAAGGTGATCTGCATCGGCGCCTCCACGGGTGGCACGGAGGCGATCAAGGAAGTGCTGGTGCAAATGCCCGCCGATTCCCCGGCCATCGTCATCACCCAGCACATGCCGGCCGGTTTCACGACCAGTTTCGCCGCGCGCCTGAACGGTCTCTGCCAGATCACGGTGAAGGAAGCCGTGAACGGCGAGCGCATCCTGCCGGGACATGCCTACATCGCCCCGGGGGGCACGCAGTTTCACCTCGCGCGCAGCGGTGCGAACTACGTGGCCGTGGTGGACGATGGCCCGCCCGTGAACCGGCACAAGCCGTCGGTGGAGGTGCTGTTCAAGTCCGCGGCCGCCGTGGTGGGCCGCAACGCATTTGCCATCATGCTCACCGGCATGGGCAACGACGGGGCCGCCGCCATGCGCGAGATGAAGGACGCGGGCAGCTACAACTATGTGCAGGACGAGGCCACCTGCATTGTCTTCGGCATGCCGCGCGAGGCCATTGCCCACGGTGCCGCAGACGAGGTGCTGCCGCTGGGGCAGATCGCGCCGGCGTTGGTGGCGCGCCTGCGGGGCACCACAGACCGGCTCCACCACCGCATCTGACGCTGCCCGGCCCCCGCGCGCCGTGGTCGCCGCGGATGGCCGGTCGCACCGCCGGTCCGCTGGAACGGCGGGGTGCGCGGCGGACTATGCGGAGAGCGCGGTCCAGCGCTCCAAGGCCGCCATCAATTCGTCCTCGATCGCGCTGACCCGTGTCGCCATCGTGGTCGCCCGGGCGGGGTCCGTGCCGTAGAGGCTGCCGTCGGCCAATGCGTCCTGCAGTGTCTGCTGTTCCGCCTCCAGCGCCGCGATCTGCGCAGGGAGCTGCTCCAGTTCCCGCTGCTCCTTGTAGCTCAGCTTCTTTTTTGATAGCTGCTCGCGCTTGCTGGACGTTCCCTGAGATGCATTTTCACTCTTTTTTTCTTCCGTGCTCTTCTTTGCCGATGGCGCGGCAGCGCCGAGCACCGCGCGGCTGCGCTGCGATTGCGCCAGCCAGTCGCGCACGCCGCCTTCGTACTCGCGCCACAGGCCATCGCCTTCAAAGGCGATGGTGCTGGTGACGACGTTGTCCAGAAAGGTGCGGTCGTGGCTGACCAGGAAGACGGTGCCTTCGTAGGCGCCCAGCAGTTCCTCCAGCAGGTCCAGGGTGTCGATGTCCAGATCGTTCGTGGGTTCGTCCAGCACCAGCACATTGGCGGGGCGGGCAAACAGGCGGGCCAGCAACAGCCTGTTGCGCTCGCCGCCGGAGAGCGAGCGGACCGGCGAGTGCGCCCGCGCCGGGGAAAAAAGGAAATCGCTCAGATAGCTCTTGACGTGCTTGCGCTGGGAGCCGATCTCGATCCATTCGCTGCCGGGGCTGATGAAGTCCTCCAGCGTTGCGTCCAAGTTGATAGCCTGGCGCATCTGGTCGAAATACGCCACTTGCAGATTGGCCCCCTGGCGGATCGTTCCGGTGTCCGGGGCCAGTTCCCCCAGGATCATCTTCAGGAGCGTGGTCTTGCCGGCGCCGTTGGGGCCAATCAGCCCCACCTTGTCGCCGCGCAGCACCGTGCCCGTGAAGTTGCGGACGATGCACCGGTCCCCGAAGGACTTGCTCACCCCCGTCAGCTCGGCCACGATCTTGCCCTGGTAGTTGCCCGAAGCACCCGTGGCCACCTCCATGCGAACGCTTCCCACGGCCTCCCGGCGCGCGTCGCGGCGCTGGCGCAAGAGCTCCAGGCGGGCAATGCGGCTCTGGCTGCGCGTGCGCCGGGCCTCCACGCCGCGGCGTATCCAGACTTCCTCCTGCGCCAGCAGCTTGTCGGCCTTTGCGGCAACGACCGCCTCCTGCGCCAGTTGCTCCTCCTTCTGTGCCACGTACTGCGCGAAGTTGCCGGGGAAGGACCGCAGCTGCCCCCGGTCGAGTTCCACGATGCGCGTGGCGACCCGGTCCAGAAAGGACCGGTCATGGGTCACCGTGACCACGCTGCCGGGAAAGTCGAGGAGCAGATCTTCAAGCCACTCGATCGAGTCCAGGTCCAGGTGGTTGGTCGGCTCGTCCAGCAACAACACATCGGGACGGGCCACCAGGGCCTGGGCCAACGCCACCCGCTTCTTGGTTCCGCCCGACAGCGTTCCCACCACCGCTTCGGGGTCCAGGTGAAGGCGCTGTAGGGTTTCCGCAACCCGCTGCTCCCAGTTCCACGCGTCGTACGCCTCGATCTCCGACTGCAGGGCATCCAGGTCCACGCCTTCGGCTCCCGCCAGATACTGATCGCGCAACTGGATGGCGCGTTGCAATCCTTCCGACGCGGCCTTGAAAACCGTGGCCGCTGGATCCAGCGATGGCTCCTGGGCGACAAAGGCGATCCGGACGCCTTGCTGTACATGGAGCGTCCCATCGTCCGGCTTCGCCAGCCCCCCAAGGATCTTGAGCAAGGAAGACTTGCCAGCGCCGTTGCGGCCGATCAGCCCGACCCGCTCTGCAGGCTCCAGGGAGAAGGCGGCGTGGTCCAGCAGGGCAACGTGCCCAAAGGCAAGCTGCGCGTTCAGTAAGGTAATAAGAGCCATAGCCTGGGAATTATCGGTGGAGGGCTGATGGAGGCCTGTCCATGAGGCCGTTGTGGCGGCGGTGCGGCTGCCTAGGGCGTAGGCGGTGGGCGGGGGGCCGCCTGGAGTACACCTCTCTTTGCCCGCAGCCTGCTCCCGCAGCTTGTGAGGTCAAGGCCTCCGTGGGCAAAAAATTGAGAAAACTTTTCCCAGCCCCCCAGACCAGTGTTATAGTAGAGGGCTTCGCTACCCGCGCTGCTAGTTCTTTAGGGGACAGATGCTGCGGAGGTAAAGAAGAAAAAAAGTTTGGTCTTGGGTTGCAAGCGGCGTAAAAACCGGTATATAATTCAAGGCTTCGCTGATCGAAGGTGGTGCTGCAAGGTGCTGAATCTGATCGGTGATGAAAACAAAAAAGTTTTCAAAAAGTTTGACGGTTCTTTAAAAACCGTGCTAGAATTCAAGGCTCAGCTGATCGCAGCTAGGTCGAGATAAGAGAGAAGACTTCGGTCTGATTTGTTGTCTGGTTCATTAAAAACATACAGCCGATAAGCGTGGGCGTTTGATGGCGAGTGCCAAGGTTCTAGTAACCGAGTGCATAGCACTTAAACGCTCATGAGATAGAAGTGAAGTTCACTTCAATTCTTTTTATGAGTTGCTCGAAAGAGCGAAAAAATCAAGATCGAACTGTAGAGTTTGATCCTGGCTCAGATTGAACGCTGGCGGCATGCCTTACACATGCAAGTCGAACGGTAACAGGTCTTCGGATGCTGACGAGTGGCGAACGGGTGAGTAATACATCGGAACGTGCCCGATCGTGGGGGATAACGGAGCGAAAGCTTTGCTAATACCGCATAAGATCTAAGGATGAAAGCAGGGGACCGCAAGGCCTTGCGCGAACGGAGCGGCCGATGGCAGATTAGGTAGTTGGTGGGGTAAAGGCTTACCAAGCCTACGATCTGTAGCTGGTCTGAGAGGACGACCAGCCACACTGGGACTGAGACACGGCCCAGACTCCTACGGGAGGCAGCAGTGGGGAATTTTGGACAATGGGCGCAAGCCTGATCCAGCCATGCCGCGTGCAGGATGAAGGCCTTCGGGTTGTAAACTGCTTTTGTACGGAACGAAAAGACTCCTTCTAATAAAGGGGGTTCATGACGGTACCGTAAGAATAAGCACCGGCTAACTACGTGCCAGCAGCCGCGGTAATACGTAGGGTGCGAGCGTTAATCGGAATTACTGGGCGTAAAGCGTGCGCAGGCGGTGATGTAAGACAGATGTGAAATCCCCGGGCTCAACCTGGGAACTGCATTTGTGACTGCATCGCTGGAGTGCGGCAGAGGGGGATGGAATTCCGCGTGTAGCAGTGAAATGCGTAGATATGCGGAGGAACACCGATGGCGAAGGCAATCCCCTGGGCCTGCACTGACGCTCATGCACGAAAGCGTGGGGAGCAAACAGGATTAGATACCCTGGTAGTCCACGCCCTAAACGATGTCAACTGGTTGTTGGGTCTTCACTGACTCAGTAACGAAGCTAACGCGTGAAGTTGACCGCCTGGGGAGTACGGCCGCAAGGTTGAAACTCAAAGGAATTGACGGGGACCCGCACAAGCGGTGGATGATGTGGTTTAATTCGATGCAACGCGAAAAACCTTACCCACCTTTGACATGTACGGAATCCTTTAGAGATAGAGGAGTGCTCGAAAGAGAGCCGTAACACAGGTGCTGCATGGCTGTCGTCAGCTCGTGTCGTGAGATGTTGGGTTAAGTCCCGCAACGAGCGCAACCCTTGCCATTAGTTGCTACGAAAGGGCACTCTAATGGGACTGCCGGTGACAAACCGGAGGAAGGTGGGGATGACGTCAAGTCCTCATGGCCCTTATAGGTGGGGCTACACACGTCATACAATGGCTGGTACAGAGGGTTGCCAACCCGCGAGGGGGAGCCAATCCCATAAAGCCAGTCGTAGTCCGGATCGCAGTCTGCAACTCGACTGCGTGAAGTCGGAATCGCTAGTAATCGCGGATCAGAATGTCGCGGTGAATACGTTCCCGGGTCTTGTACACACCGCCCGTCACACCATGGGAGCGGGTTCTGCCAGAAGTAGTTAGCCTAACCGCAAGGAGGGCGATTACCACGGCAGGGTTCGTGACTGGGGTGAAGTCGTAACAAGGTAGCCGTATCGGAAGGTGCGGCTGGATCACCTCCTTTCTGGAAAACAGCATTCAAGATTGAACGCCCACACTTATCGGTTGTTGGAAGAAGCCGCAGACCAGCGAAGGGATTCGCTTGGATGTGGAATGGGTCTGTAGCTCAGCTGGTTAGAGCACCGTCTTGATAAGGCGGGGGTCGTTGGTTCGAGCCCAACTAGACCCACCAAATTCCGATGGCAAGATACGTGAGAGGACACTGGGGGATTAGCTCAGCTGGGAGAGCACCTGCTTTGCAAGCAGGGGGTCGTCGGTTCGATCCCGTCATCCTCCACCACCAACGCACTGGTAATTCAACACCAAAGTGGCTTTGCAAGAGGCTACTTTGTTGTTGATCAATATCGATTGATCAATCGGCTGTTCTTTAAAAATTCATAGAGTCGAATCAGCGTTGTCAGAGGAAACTGCACATTCGTAAAGGTTTAGTGCAGACCGTGCCTCTGATGACAATTTTTTGATTGCGTCAAAACGAATATTCAATAAGCGAAAGCTGATTGAAATTCAGTAATGACGAATGTTCTTTGATAGTGATATCGAGGAAATATTCACATTACGGCATAACGCGCCAGGTGAAAGACCTGGCAAGTCCTTGAAGATGATGGCGATATCTTGAAAGAGATGTCAAAGTTATAGGGTCAAGTGACTAAGAGCATGTGGTGGATGCCTTGGCGATTACAGGCGAAGAAAGACGTGATAGCCTGCGATAAGCTTCGGGGAGCTGGCAAATAAGCATTGATCCGGAGATTTCTGAATGGGGAAACCCACCTCGCAAGAGGTATCGCATGATGAATACATAGTCATGCGAGGCGAACCGGGTGAACTGAAACATCTCAGTAGCTCGAGGAAAAGACATCAACCGAGATTCCGAAAGTAGTGGCGAGCGAAATTGGAAGAGCCTTCTAGTGATAGCACGACTGTTAGCAAAACGGGATGGAAAGCCCGGCCATAGTAGGTGATAGCCCTGTATGCGAAAGCAGACGTGTGGTACTAAGTTAGAGAAAAGTAGGGCGGGGCACGAGAAACCCTGTCTGAATATGGGGGGACCATCCTCCAAGGCTAAATACTCGTAATCGACCGATAGTGAACCAGTACCGTGAGGGAAAGGCGAAAAGAACCCCGGGAGGGGAGTGAAATAGATCCTGAAACCGCATGCTTACAAAAAGTCGGAGCCCGCAAGGGTGACGGCGTACCTTTTGTATAATGGGTCAGCGACTTACATTCAGTGGCAAGGTTAACCGAATAGGGAAGCCGTAGAGAAATCGAGTCCGAATAGGGCGAATCAGTCGCTGGGTGTAGACCCGAAACCAAGTGATCTATCCATGGCCAGGATGAAGGTGCCGTAACAGGTACTGGAGGTCCGAACCGACTAGTGTTGCAAAACTAGCGGATGAGCTGTGGATAGGGGTGAAAGGCTAAACAAACTTGGAAATAGCTGGTTCTCTCCGAAAACTATTTAGGTAGTGCCTCAAGTATTACCTTCGGGGGTAGAGCACTGTTTAGGCTAGGGGGTCATGGCGACTTACCAAACCTATGCAAACTCCGAATACCGAAGAGTACAGCTTGGGAGACAGAGCACCGGGTGCTAACGTCCGGACTCAAGAGGGAAACAACCCAGACCGCCAGCTAAGGTCCCTAAAATTGGCTAAGTGGGAAACGAAGTGGGAAGGCTAAAACAGTCAGGATGTTGGCTTAGAAGCAGCCATCATTTAAAGAAAGCGTAATAGCTCACTGATCGAGTCGTCCTGCGCGGAAGATGTAACGGGGCTAAGCCAGTTACCGAAGCTGCGGATGTGCAATTTATTGCACGTGGTAGGAGAGCGTTCTGTAGGCCTGTGAAGGTGTCTGGTAACGGATGCTGGAGGTATCAGAAGTGCGAATGCTGACATGAGTAGCGTTAAAGGGGGTGAAAAGCCCCCTCGCCGTAAGCGCAAGGTTTTCTACGCAACGTTCATCGGCGTAGAGTGAGTCGGCCCCTAAGGCGAGGCAGAGATGCGTAGCTGATGGGAAACAGGTCAATATTCCTGTACCGATCAATAGTGCGATGTGGGGACGGAGAAGGTTAGCTCAGCCAACTGTTGGATATGTTGGTTCAAGCCTGTAGTCGTGCCTGGTAGGCAAATCCGCCGGGCTTAGATGAGGGGTGATAACGAGGCTGCTTGCAGCCGAAGTGAGTGATACCCTGCTTCCAGGAAAAGCCACTAAGCTTCAGCTATTGACGACCGTACCGCAAACCGACACTGGTGCGCGAGATGAGTATTCTAAGGCGCTTGAGAGAACTCAGGAGAAGGAACTCGGCAAATTGATACCGTAACTTCGGGAGAAGGTATGCCGCAAGTAGGTGATCTTGTACAAAGGGAGCCCAACGCGGTTGCAAAAAATCGGTGGCTGCGACTGTTTAATAAAAACACAGCACTCTGCAAACACGAAAGTGGACGTATAGGGTGTGACGCCTGCCCGGTGCTGGAAGATTAAATGATGGGGTGCAAGCTCTTGATTGAAGTCCCAGTAAACGGCGGCCGTAACTATAACGGTCCTAAGGTAGCGAAATTCCTTGTCGGGTAAGTTCCGACCTGCACGAATGGCGTAACGATGGCCACACTGTCTCCTCCTGAGACTCAGCGAAGTTGAAATGTTTGTGATGATGCAATCTCCCCGCGGAAAGACGGAAAGACCCCATGAACCTTTACTGTAGCTTTGTATTGGACTTTGAACAGATCTGTGTAGGATAGGTGGGAGGCTTTGAAGTGAGGTCGCTAGATCTCATGGAGCCAACGTTGAAATACCACCCTGGTGTGTTTGAGGTTCTAACCTAGGTCCATCATCTGGATCGGGGACAGTGCATGGTAGGCAGTTTGACTGGGGCGGTCTCCTCCCAAAGCGTAACGGAGGAGTTCGAAGGTACGCTAGTTACGGTCGGACATCGTGACGATAGTGCAATGGCATAAGCGTGCTTAACTGCGAGACTGACAAGTCGAGCAGATGCGAAAGCAGGACATAGTGATCCGGTGGTTCTGTATGGAAGGGCCATCGCTCAACGGATAAAAGGTACTCTGGGGATAACAGGCTGATACCGCCCAAGAGTTCATATCGACGGCGGTGTTTGGCACCTCGATGTCGGCTCATCTCATCCTGGGGCTGTAGCCGGTCCCAAGGGTATGGCTGTTCGCCATTTAAAGAGGTACGTGAGCTGGGTTTAAAACGTCGTGAGACAGTTTGGTCCCTATCTTCCGTGGGCGCTGCAGATTTGAGGAAGCCTGCTCCTAGTACGAGAGGACCGGAGTGGACACACCTCTGGTGTATCGGTTGTCACGCCAGTGGCATTGCCGAGTAGCTAAGTGTGGAAGAGATAACCGCTGAAAGCATCTAAGCGGGAAACTCGTTTCAAGATGAGATCTGCCGGGGCCTTGAGCCCCCTAAAGAGTCGTTCAAGACCAGGACGTTGATAGGTCAGGTGTGGAAGCGCAGTAATGCGTTAAGCTAACTGATACTAATTGCTCGTGCGGCTTGACCCTATAACTTTGATAGCCAACGCACATCTGTGCAAAAGCTCAAAGTCTGTTATGCCAAGTTAGACGCAGTCAAAACTAAAACTGATTCCAAACTCTATGAATTCGCCAGGCAGTCCTCAACCACTGCCCAGCACCAAGTTATGCCTGATGACCATAGCAAGTTGGTACCACTCCTTCCCATCCCGAACAGGACAGTGAAACGACTTTGCGCCGATGATAGTGCGGATACCCGTGTGAAAGTAGGTCATCGTCAGGCTCTTACAGCCCCAAACCGCCCTTCTGCTCCACCGAGCAGAAGGGCGTTTTGCTTTGCACATGCGCAAACAAAATCCCGCCAACCCCGCTTCCAGAGCCCCGTGATAAACAGGCCGCCATTGGCCCGATGGGCCTGGCAAGGTCCGTTAATGGCTCGCGCCACCTGGCGGGTTGCTCGTGGTCTTGGGTTCAGCCCCGCCTGCAGGCGGCAGGCCTCGGGATGCAAGTTGGCTCAGACCTGCGCTGGCCGGGTGAAACCGGTACACGCCGTTGGCGTCCAGCACGCGCTGCAGCTGTCCTTCCCGCCACAGCCAGTGCAGGTGTGCGAGGGCCTCGCCCATGGCAAAGGTCATCTGGTGGGCGTCGAGCTTGCGCCGGAACATCAGGTGCATTGCGTCGGCCGCGGATAAAGGGCCGTTTTCCGCGGCCCCTAGAATCTCGCCCAGCCGCGCCTCGTGGTGGTGTTGCAATTGCTGAATGCGCTCCTGCAGGCCCAGGAAGGGCTTGCCGTGGGAGGGCAGCACCAGCGTTGTCGGCGGGAGCGGCAGATAGCGGAGCAAGGATGCCAAGAAGAGACGCAGGGGGTTCGACTCCGGCTCGGTGGCATGGACGCTCACGTTGGTGGAGATGCGCGGCAACACCATGTCGCCGCTGATGAGCACCCCCAGCTGCGCGCAGTACAGCGCGATGTGCTCGGGCGCGTGGCCATAGCCGCTGATGCATTCCCAGGTGTGGTCGCCGATCTGTACGGCGTCCCCGTCCATGAGGCGGTGGTAGCGGCTGGGAATGGCGGGCACCAGCGTGGGGAAGTACGAGGCGCGGCCCCGCACGTGCTGCAGAAACGCGGGGTCCTGCATGCCGTGCTGGGTGTAGAAGTCCGCCCCGGCCTCGCCGCCAAAGCCGTCGCGGTCGTAGACCGCGGTGCGGGCCACGTGGTAGTCCGTGGCGCTGATCCACAGGCGCACGTTCCAGCGCTCGCACAGCCAATGCGCCAGGCCGATGTGGTCGGGGTGCATGTGGGTCACGATGACGCGCAGGATCGGCAGCCCCTCCAGGGCACTGGCAAATACTTGCTCCCATTGCGCACGTGCGCCGGCGCTGTCGATGCAGCAGTCCACCACGGTCCAGCCATCCACCGGTGTCCCGCGGGCATCGGGTTGCCGGTCCCGCAGCAGCCACAGGTTGATGTGGTCGAGTGCAAACGGCAGCCCGATCCGGATCCACTTGACGCCGGCCGCCACCGTGAGGGCGGTACCCGGGGCCGGCAGCGCATCGCCGTGGGGGTAGTGGATCTGGTGTTCTTGGGGGTTCATGGCGGCCGATCGCATGCGGTAGGATTGACGTTAACGTAAACGTCACGAATCCGGTGCACCATTGTAGGCAGCGATGGCCGCGGGGCTGTCTCTTGTGCGAAATGGCACCGGGCTCCGCTCCAGCACACCATGGCCATTACCTACACCATCAGCGATCTCGCCAAAGAGTTTGATCTCACCACGCGGGCCATCCGCTTCTACGAGGACATGGGCCTGCTGCAGCCGGCGCGCACGGGGCCTGCCGGCCGCAACCGCGTCTATAGCGCCCGTGATCGCACCCGGCTGCGGCTGACCTTGCGGGCCAAGCGCCTTGGCCTGTCGCTGACAGAGGCCAAGGAGATCATCGATCTGTACGACAGCCCCCGCGACACCGGGGTGCAGCTGCGCAAATTCCTGGACGTGCTGGTGGTTCACCGCAAGCAACTGGAAGAGCAGATGGCCGACCTGCGCGCGAACCTGGAGGAGGTCCAGGAGCATGAGGAAGAAGCCCGGGCCCTGCTGCGCAAGGTGGAATCGGAAAAATGATCCATAATTGACGTTTACGTAAACGTAAATCAAAAAACCGTGACCCTCCCTTCTTTCGAGCCCCGGTGCGCCCACTACGCCGAGCGGGTACGTGACAGCTTTGCCCGCCAGGGCGCCATGCAGACGCTGGGGGCGGCACTGGCCGGGATCGCGCCCGGCGTGGTCACCATCGAACTGCCCTGGGCCACGGCATTGACGCAGCAGCACGGGTTTCTGCATGCCGGCATGGTGGCCACCGCGCTGGATTCGGCCTGCGGCTATGCGGGCTTCACGCTGATGGCAGAGGAAGCCGCCGTGCTCACGGTGGAATTCAAGATCAACCTGCTCGCCCCTGCGCAGGGCGAGCGGTTCCGGATGGAAGGCCGCGTCCTCAAGCCCGGCCGGACCATCACCGTCTGCGAAGGCCGCGCCTTTGCCCTGGACGGCGACCGCGAGAAGCTCGTCGCCACCATGGGGTGCACCCTCATGGCGGTCACCGGGCGAGACGCCGTCCAGGGCTGAACACGCGGCTTCCAGCCTTTCGACTACCTACTTCCAAGGAGACAACCCATGAGCCTTTCCTCCCACCTGCCCGGCCTCAACTTCCAGCTGGGCGACGACATTGACGCGCTGCGCGACGCCGTGCGGGACTTTGCGCAGGCGGAGATCGCACCGCGCGCCGGCGAGATCGACCGCACCGACCAGTTCCCCATGGACGTGTGGCGCAAGATGGGTGACCTGGGCGTGCTGGGCATCACCGTGCCCGAGCAGTACGGCGGTGCCAACATGGGCTACCTGGCCCACATGGTTGCCATGGAAGAGATCTCGCGCGCCAGCGCCTCGGTGGGCCTGTCCTACGGCGCCCACAGCAACCTGTGCGTGAACCAGATCAACCGCAACGGCAGCGACGCGCAAAAGCAGAAGTACCTGCCCAAGCTGATCAGCGGCGAGCACGTAGGCGCGCTGGCCATGAGCGAGCCTGGCGCCGGCTCCGACGTCATCAGCATGAAGCTCAAGGCCGAGGACAAGGGCGGCTACTACCTGCTCAACGGCAGCAAGATGTGGATCACCAACGGGCCGGATGCCGACACCCTGGTGGTCTACGCCAAGACGGAACCCGAACTGGGCGCCCGCGGCGTGACGGCCTTCCTGATCGAGAAAGGGATGAAGGGCTTCTCCATTGCGCAAAAGCTCGACAAGCTCGGCATGCGCGGGTCGCACACGGGCGAGCTGGTGTTCCAGGACGTGGAAGTGCCCGCTGAAAACGTGCTGGGCACCGTCAACGGCGGCGCCAAGGTGCTCATGTCCGGACTGGACTACGAGCGCGCCGTGCTCACGGGCGGGCCCCTGGGCATCATGCAGGCCGTGATGGACAACGTGGTCCCCTACATTCACGACCGCAAGCAGTTCGGCCAGAGCATCGGCGAATTCCAGCTCATCCAGGGCAAGGTGGCCGACATGTACACCGTGCTGCAGGCGGGGCGCTCGTTTGCCTACACGGTGGCAAAGAACCTCGATATGCTGGGCACCGAGCATGTGCGCCAGGTGCGCAAGGACTGCGCCAGCGTCATCCTGTGGTGTGCCGAGAAGGCCACCTGGATGGCGGGCGAAGGGGTGCAGATCTACGGCGGCAACGGCTATATCAACGAATACCCCTTGGGCCGTTTGTGGCGTGATGCGAAACTCTACGAGATCGGCGCCGGCACCAGCGAAATCCGCCGCATGCTGATCGGCCGCGAACTGTTTGCCGAAACCTGCTGACAGCATTCACCCTCAACCCTCCACCGTTGCACTGCCAAACCCCATGTCTACCTCCATCGACGACCTGTTTGTCCACAACCGCGCCTGGGCGGCCGAGATGGAGCGCGAGCGGCCGGGCTTCTTCACGGCCCTGCTGGCGCAGCAAAAGCCCAAGTACATGTGGATCGGCTGCTCCGACAGCCGCGTGCCCGCCAACCAGATCACCGGCCTGGAACCCGGTGAAGTGTTCGTGCACCGCAATGTGGCCAATGTGGTGGTGCCCACCGACCTCAACTGCCTGTCGACCATCCAGTATGCGGTGGACCAGTTGCGGGTGGAGCACCTCATGGTGGTGGGCCACTACGGCTGCGGCGGCGTGCTGGCCGCGCTGGAGGGCACCCGGGTAGGCCTGGCCGACAACTGGATCCGCCACGTGACCGATGTGCGCGACCGCCACCGCGACCTGATCGCCTCCATCGCGCCCCAGTGGCGCCACGACGTGCTGTGCGAACTCAACGCCATCGAGCAGGTGGTGAACGTGGCGCAGACCACCGTGATGCTGGACGCCTGGGGCCGCGGCCAGAAGGTCACGCTGCACGGCTGGTGCTACGGCCTCAAGGACGGCCTCATCAACAACCTGCACATGACGGTCGACAGCACCGAAGGGCTGGAGTCTCTCTACAAGGCCGCCATTGCCGGGGTGGCGGCCGTGCAGCGCCAATAGGCGCCTGCCGCTGGTACCACGGTGCGACGGTTGAGAGCCCGCCATGTTCCCGCCACGGCTTGACGCGCCCCAGGCCTACGGCATTGCCAAGGCCATGATGGACGGGTTCAACCGCCACTACCGCCTGTTCCGCACGGAGTCGGCGCGGGCCAAGCACCGCTTTGAAACCGCCGACTGGGCCGGCCAGCAGCGCGCGCAGCGCGAGCGCATCGAGTTCTATGACCTGCGCGTAAAAGAGTGCGTGCGCCGGCTGGAGAAGGAGTTTGGCGCGGGCTCGCAGCCCATGGAGGTGTGGCACCAGGTGAAGCTGCACTACATCGGCCTGCTGGTGAACCACTACCAGCCCGAGCTGGCCGAGACGTTCTTCAACTCGGTGACGACCAAGATCCTGCACCGCACGCACTTCCACAACGACTTCATCTTCGTGCGCCCGGCCGTGAGCACGGAGTACATCGAGAACGACGAGCCCGCGGCCCGGCCCACCTACCGCGCCTACTACCCGTCGCGCGACAACCTGGCGCAGACGCTGCGGCAGATGGTCGAGCACTGCGAACTCCAGCGCGAATTCTCCGACCTGGCCCGCGACAGCGCCCTGGTGGGGGCGGCCATGCGGGCGCGGCTGGACAAGGTGCGGCTGCGGGCCAACTTCCAGATCCAGGTGCTCACCAGCCTGTTCTTCCGCAACAAGGGCGCGTACCTGGTGGGCAAGATCATCAACGGCTTCACCGAGATACCGTTTGCCCTGCCCATCCTGCACGGGCAGGACGGCAAGCTGCTGATCGACGCGGCGCTGTTCGGCGAGGACGACCTGCAGGTGCTCTTCAGCTTTGCCCGCGCCTACTTCATGGTGGACATGGAGATCCCCAGCGCCTACGTGCAGTTCCTGCGCAGCCTCATGCCCCGCAAGCCGCGTGCCGAGATCTACAACGCCCTGGGCCTGGCCAAGCAGGGCAAGACGCTGTTCTACCGCGACTTCCTCTACCACCTCAGGCACTCCACCGACCAGTTCCGCATTGCGCCCGGCATCAAGGGCATGGTGATGCTGGTGTTCGACCTGCCGAGCTTTCCTTTCGTCTTCAAGCTCATCAAGGACTACTTTCCGCTGCAGAAGGAAACCACGCGCGAGCAGATCAAGGCCAAGTACCTGCTGGTCAAGCAGCACGACCGCGTGGGCCGCATGGCCGACACGCTGGAGTACAGCGAGGTGGCGTTTCCCCGCGAGCGCTTTGACGACGCGCTGATAGCCGAAATCGAGAAGTTCGCGCCCAGCCAGCTGGAGATCAGCGACCGCGACGGCGACGGCCAGACCGAAGTGATCATCAAGCACCTGTACATCGAGCGCCGCATGATCCCGCTGAACATCTACCTGCAGGAGGCCTTCGACACCGGCCTGTCGGACCCGCGCGCGCGCCAGCAGATGGAGCACAGCGTCATCGAATACGGCAACGCCATCAAGGACCTGGTGGCGGCCAACATCTTCCCGGGCGACATGCTGTGGAAGAACTTCGGCATCACCCGCAACGGCAAGGTCGTGTTCTACGACTACGACGAGATCGAGTACCTCACCGACTGCAACTTCCGCCGCGTGCCCGCGCCGCGCAACGAGGAGGAAGAGATGAGCGGCGAGGTCTGGTACAGCGTGGGCCCGCACGACGTGTTTCCGGAGACCTTCGGCCCCTTCCTGCTGGGCAACGATGCCGTGCGGGAGGTGTTCCTGCGCCACCACGCCGACCTGCTGGACCCCGGCTTCTGGCAGACGCACAAGGAGCGCATCCAGGCCGGCCATCTGTTTGACGTGTTTCCCTACGACGCCGACCGGCGCTTCGAGCACGCGGCCGCGCCCCATGCCGTGGGCAGCGGGTAGGCGCCCAAGCCCTCTCGCGCCGCCCCCGCTGCGCGCGTTCGTTTCTCAACCTTTGTTCCCAAACCTTTTGAGGAGACCTCCCATGTCCACCACCGTTCAAGACCCCGTTGTCATCGTCGGCGCCGCGCGCACGCCCATGGGCTCGCTGCAGGGCGACTTCTCCAGCCTGGCGGCGCACGACCTGGGTGGCGCCGCCATCCGGGCCGCCATCGAGCGCGCGGGCGTGTCGCCCAGCGCCGTGGGCGAAGTGCTGTTCGGCAACTGCCTGATGGCGGGCCAGGGCCAGGCGCCCGCGCGCCAGGCCGCGTTCAAGGGCGGCCTGCCCAAGGAGGCGGGCGCGGTGACGCTCAGCAAGATGTGCGGCTCCGGCATGAAGGCCGCCATGATGGCGCACGACATGCTGCTGGCCGGCACGCACGACGTGATGGTGGCCGGCGGCATGGAGAGCATGACCAACGCCCCGTACCTGCTGCAGAAAGGCCGCGGCGGCTACCGCCTGGGCCATGACCGCATCTTCGACCACATGATGCTGGATGGCCTGGAAGACGCCTACGAGCCCGGCCGCAGCATGGGCACGTTTGGCGAAGACTGCGCCGCCAAGTACAGCTTCACGCGCGCGCAGCAGGACGCCTTTGCCACCGCCAGCGTGCAGCGCGCCAAGGCCGCCACCGAGTCCGGCGCGTTTGCGGCCGAGATCGTGCCCGTCACCGTCAAGACCCGCACGGGCGAAACCGTGGTGTCGGTGGACGAAGGCCCTGGCAAGGTCAAGCTCGAAAAGATCGCCACCCTCAAGCCCGCGTTCAAGAAGGACGGCACCATCACCGCCGCGTCCAGCTCCAGCATCAACGACGGCGCCGCCGCGCTGGTGCTGATGCGCGAGTCCACCGCCAAAAAGCTCGGCTGCAAGCCCCTGGCGCGCATCGTGAGCCACGCCACCCACGCGCAGGAGCCCGAGTGGTTCGCCACCGCGCCGCTGGGCGCCACGCAAAAGGCGCTGGCCAAGGCCGGCTGGCAGGTGGGCGACGTGCAGCTGTGGGAGGTCAACGAAGCCTTCGCCGTGGTGCCCATGGCGCTCATGAAGGAACTGGACCTGCCGCACGACAAGGTCAATGTGAATGGCGGCGCCTGCGCGCTGGGCCACCCCATCGGCGCCAGCGGCGCGCGCATCATGGTCACGCTGATGTACGCGCTGAAGGCGCGGGGCCTGACCAAGGGCCTGGCCACGCTGTGCATCGGCGGCGGCGAGGCCACGGCCGTGGCGCTGGAACTGGTGTGAACCCGTGCGTCGGCGGTGCGACGCGTTGCGCCGCTTGCGCTATTGAAATGATAGCTGCTGGCGCTTGTTGCATAAGCGCTAGAAGCCTTTTTTGCATGAAACCATGAACACCGTACTCATCCTGGGCGCCTCGCGCGGCATTGGCCTGGAGCTGGTGCGCCAGTCCACCGAGGCCGGCTGCCGCGTGATCGCCACCGTGCGCGACGAGGCCGGCCGTGCGCGCGTGCAGGCCCTGGGCGCCGAGGTGCTGACGGTGGACGTGGCCAACCCGGCCAGCGTGAGCGGCCTGGCCTGGCAGCTGGACGGCGAGAAGATCGACACCGCCTGGTACGTGGCGGGCGTGATCCGCCGGCCCGACGCCCGCACCCCGCCCACGCAGCAGGACTTCGACGCCGTCATGCACACGAACGTGCTCGGGGCCATGCAGGCCATTCCGCAGGTGGCGCCCCTGGTGGCCGATGCGGGCGGCGTGTTTGCGTTCCTGTCCTCGTCCATGTCGCAGATCGGCAGCGTGCCAGGCAGCGATGCCTGGCTGTACCGCACCAGCAAGGCGGCGCTGAACATGGCGGTGGCCGCCGCGCAGCACAGCTACCCCGGCGCCACGCTGGTCACCATCGACCCGGGCTGGGTGCAGACCGACATGGGCGGCGGCGGCGCCCCGCTGACGGTGGCCGACAGCGTGCGGGGCCTGCGCAACACCGTGGCAGGCCTCACGCCGGCCGACAAGGGCCGCCTGCTGCACCACGACGGCAGCCGGGCCGCGCATTGGTAGCCGGGTAGCTCCCCGCCACGGCCACCGCCAGCCGTGTTCCCGGGCTGGCTGGATGCGAGAGGCGTGGCCGCACGCCCCGATGCGTGCAACATTTGGACTTGCGACCCGGGGCCTGCGCTCCCAGAATGGCGCTGCGCGGGCTCCCCAGTCGCCGAGGTGGGGCGCGCGCGGCTTGGCGAAGGAGAGAGCGCCGTGCCTGCCTTTCAACCCACCGGGAGCCTTCCAATGTGTGACTGTCTTGCTACCCCCGCGGCGCCTGCGCCGTCCCGCCGCCGCCTGCTGGGCGGAGCCGCCGCCTTGGCGGCCCTTGCTTCCAGCGCGCGCGTGCTGGCCGCCGACACCCCTCTGCCCGACAACCGCATCGGCCCCGATGCCGCACTGGCGCGGCTGGTGCAGGGCAACGCACGCTACGTGGCGGGCCGGTCCACGCAGCGCGACTTTTCGGTCGGGCGCGTGGCCCGCACCACCGGCCAGAAGCCGTTTGCGGCCATCCTGAGCTGCGCGGATTCGCGCATCGCGCCCGAGCTGGCGTTTGACCAGGGGCCGGGCGACCTGTTCGTGGTGCGGCTGGCGGGCAACTTCGTCAACGACGACGCACTGGCCAGCATGGAATACGCGATCCAGTTTCTGGAGGTGCCCCTCATCCTGGTGCTGGGCCACAGCAACTGCGGCGCCGTGTCGGCCGCCATCAAGGTGGTGCAGGAGGGCACGCAGCTGCCCGGCCACCTGCCGGGCCTGGTCAACGCCATCCGTCCCGCCGTCGAGGCCGCATCGCGCCGCCAGCCCGCCAACTTGCTGACGGCGGCCACTGAGCAGAACGTGCGCCTCAACGTTGCCCGGCTGACCACGGCCGAGCCGATCCTGGCCGGGCGCATGGGCAGCGGCGCCGTGCGCGCGGTCGGCGGGGTGTACGACCTGGCGAGCGGGAAGGTCTCGCTGGTGTAGCGGTGCTGATGCTGCCGCGCGGCCGCCACGGTGCTGCCGCGCGGGTACGCAAGAGCACGTAGGCTGCGATGCCGGGGAGAGATCCGGCGCCAGCGCGGGCAAAATCGCATGTTGGCTTGCGGGCAGGTGGTTCGGCACACCGCCCGGCACGACCATTCCAAAAAAAGGAGACAACATGCTGCTGACCCAAGACCAGGAAATGATCCGCGACGCGGTGCGCGATTTCGCACAGACCGAGCTGTGGCCCAACGCCGCCCGCTGGGACAAGGAGCACCACTTTCCCCAAGACGCCCACCAGGGCCTGGCCGCCCTGGGCGCCTACGGCATCTGCGTGCCCGAGGAGCTGGGCGGTGCCCAGCTCGACTACGTCACGCTGGCGCTGGTGCTGGAGGAAATCGCCGCCGGCGACGGCGGCACCAGCACCGCCATCAGCGTGACCAACTGCCCCGTCAACGCCATCCTCATGCGCTACGGCAACGCGCAGCAACAGCGCGACTGGCTCACGCCCCTGGCGCGCGGGGAGATGCTGGGCGCCTTCTGCCTGACCGAGCCGCACGTGGGGTCCGATGCGTCTGCGCTGCGCACCACGGCCGTGAAGCAGGGCGATGAGTACGTGATCAACGGTGTCAAGCAGTTCATCACCAGCGGCAAGAACGGCCACGTGGCCATCGTCATCGCCGTCACCGACAAGGGCGCGGGCAAGAAGGGCATGAGCGCCTTCCTGGTGCCCACCAGCACGCCCGGCTACGTGGTCGCTCGGCTCGAAGACAAGCTCGGCCAGCACAGCAGCGACACCGCGCAGATCAACTTTGACAACTGCCGCATCCCCGCCGAAAACCTGATCGGCGCGGAAGGCGAGGGCTACAAGATCGCCCTCGGTGCGCTCGAAGGCGGGCGCATCGGCATCGCGGCGCAAAGCGTGGGCATGGCGCGCAGCGCGTTCGACTTCGCCGTGCAGTACGCCAAAGAGCGCGAGAGCTTTGGCACCGCCATCTTCAACCACCAGGCCGTGGGCTTTCGCCTGGCCGAGTGCGCCACGCAGATCGAGGCCGCGCGCCAGCTCATCTGGCACGCCGCGGCGCTGCGCGATGCGGGCCGCCCCTGCCTGAAGGAGGCCGCCATGGCCAAGCTGTTTGCCAGCGAGATGGCCGAGCGCGTGTGCAGCGCCGCCATCCAGACCCTGGGCGGCTACGGCGTGGTGAACGACTTCCCGGTGGAGCGCATCTACCGCGACGTGCGCGTGTGCCAGATCTACGAGGGCACCAGCGACGTGCAAAAAATCCTCATCCAGCGCGCGCTGGCGTGAGCTGCCAGTTGCTATTGAAAAAATAGCTGCTAGCGCTTGCTGGATAAGCGCTAGAGGCCGATTTTGCTTGATTCTTTGCATGTCTCAGATACCACTCCATCCGTTCGGGCTGAGCCTGTCGAAGCCAGGGCTTGCAGCGCGCGTGCAAGGCTTCGACAGGCTCAGCCCGAACAGGTGGGGAAGAGAAAGCGTCTGAGGTAGGTCGCTAATCAGGCGATTTGGCTTGAAGTCCCTTCAAGGCCAGGCCGCCAACAAGGCGGCAAGGGCGGGCCAGGCGCCCGAAAGTGCCTGCCATCGCCCGCCAGCGTCCGTCAGTCGGCGCTGCGCCGGGCCGCCCGCGGCTTGGCCGGCTTGTTGCGGGGCGCGGGCCCACGGCCGGCGGGGGGCTGCACCTTGGTGAGGTGGCTGGCCACCATGCCCGCCACGGTGCGGGCCACCGCATTCACATCCAGCGGCTCGTCGAAGATCATCTCGACGGTGGCATAGATCAGCTCCACCACGATGCGGCTGACCAGCTGCAGTTCGGCTGCGTCCGCCTCCGGCAGCGCCTGGGACAGCAGGCGCGCCTGCTCCTGCGTGACGGTGGCATGCGAGGCCAGGCGCACTTCCTGCAACGCGGGCACCGCGCGCAGCGCCCGCATGATCCACACCCCGCCCACGGTCTGCACCGTGGCTTCGTAGGTGTCGAGGATCAGCCCCTCCACGGCGCGCTCCAGGCTCTCCACGCCCCCTGCCAGCGCGTCTAGCGTGATCCAGCGGTCCACGCGCGCGTTCTGCGCCTGCATCAGGCGCTTGCCCAGCTCGGACAGCAGGGCGTACTTGTTGGGGAAGTAGCGGTAAAGCGCGGGCGGCGTCAGCCCCGCGCGTTCGCACACCAGGTTGGTCGACAGCCGCTCGATGCCCACATCGGCCAGCGTCAGGGCCGTCACCTCCAGGATGCGTTCATACGTCTCTGCGGCGCGCTGCTGCGCAGGCTGTTTCTTGGTGGCGAGAGAAGGCGGGTGGTGGCGGGTGGCGGGCATCAGGAGGAGCGTCCGGGATATCAGGGATTGTCCCAGTATCCGCAGTTTACGCAAACAGTAGTCATAACTATATACTAGTTATCACTACCCAAATGGTTTTGCTCTGGCTCAAGAAAGGAGCGCGCGATGAAGACTTCGATCTGCTGGCTGGCCCTGGCGGGCTGCCTTCTGGGAGCCACGGCCCGCGCGGCCGGGCCCGACGATGCCCACGGCCTGTGGATGACCGCCGAGCGCGACGCGGTGATCCGCTTCGCCGCCTGCGATGACGCGCCGGCCGCGCTGTGCGGAACCATCGTGTGGGACAAGGACGCCGGCACGCCCCCCAGCACCTGCAACGTGCGCATCGCCCAACTGTCCCGCTATGCCGGGGATGCCTGGCGCGATGGCTGGGTGTTCGACCCGCGCGACCAGAAGAAATACAAGGGCGCCGTGCGCGCCAAGGGGGACGAGCTGCGCATCCGCGCCTTCGTGGGGGTGGAGGTCCTGGGGCAGACCGAGCAGCTCCAGCGCGTGGCGGCCGTGCCGGCGGCACCGTCGTGCGCGCCCGGCTCCTGACCCGTCCTGCAGCCGCTTTCCAGACCGTTGCGTTTTCCTCCGTCCACCCCACCAAGGAGCCTCCCATGAGCCTGATCCGTGTCCCGTCCGCCGCGCTTGCCGTGGCCCTTTGCGCCAGCGTGGCCCTGCCGGCGTCCGCGCAGGAAACCGCCAGCTACGCGGTCACCACCGATGTGAAGCTCACCACCGACCAGCGCAGCCGCGGCGTGTCGGACTCGCTGCGGGGCCCGGGGGCCAAGCTCAGCGTGCAGCTCGCCCACGAAAGCGGCTGGGTCGGCCTGGCCGAGTTCGCCACCGTGAGCCGCAAGCAGTTTCCCGAAGGCGCGGGCGTAGGCGTCACGCTGGGCGGCGGCTACCGGTTCGGAGACCCGGACGGCTGGCACTACGGCCTGGGCCTGGCCGCTGAAATGTTTCCCGGCGCCAAGTTCCAGGCGCCCTACGGCTTCAACATGGAGACGGGTGAGCCCACGGACTTGCGCAGCACCCGCTACAACAGCGCGTTTGCCGTGGCCGAGATCGGCTATGGCAACCTGGAGGCCCGCGTGATGAACGTGATCTCCAAGACCTACCGCGGCATCAGCACCGGCGGGGTCTGCGGCGCCATGCTGTCGCTGATGGCGGACCCCACCCCGGCGCTGGAATGCTATGCCCGGGGCGACCACAACTCGCGCGGCAGCTGGCTGTTCGACCTGGGCTACAAGCACCCGCTCAACCCGACCACCACGCTCAACCTGCACGCGGGCTACCAGCGCATCGCCCACTTCAAGGAAGCGAACTTCTCGGACTACGCCATCGGCATCACGCACAAGCGCTGGGGCTTCAACTGGACCGCCGAATGGATGACCACCCGCACCCGGGTGCGCGAGCTGTACATCGCCATGGACGGCACCCGCCCCCGTGCGATGGACAACAGCCGCGTGGTCCTCTCGGTCTCGCGCAGCTTCTGACAGGACTGGTTGATGGACGAAACGCAGCTGGTGCTGGCGGTGGACCTGGGCACCTCGGGTTGCAAATGCGCCCTGGTCGCGCTGGACGGCAGCGTGCACGCCTGGGCCTTCCGCCCGGTGCCCCTGCACGTGCAGGGCGCGCTGGCCGAGCAATCTCCGCAGGCGTGGTGGGACGCCTTCCTCCACAGCGCCGGGGAAATCCTGGGGGCGGACGCCGCGCTGCGCCGCCGCGTGGCGGCGGTGTGCTGTTCCTCCCAGACCGAGGGCACCGTGTGCGTGGACCGCGACGGCCAGGCCCTCGGCAACGCCCTGACGTGGCTGGACGCCCGCGGCGCAGCCGCCATCGCGCGGCGGGTGCGCGGCAGGTCGCTGAACATCGAGGGCTATGCACCGCTCAGGCTCTGGCGCTGGCTGCGGCTGACCGGCGGGGCACCGTCGCTGTCGGGGCGCGACTCGGCCGGGCACATGGCCTACCTGCATGACGAGGAGCCTGCGCGCTATGCGCGCACGCACAAGTTCCTCAACGTGCTCGACTACCTGAACCTGCGGCTGTCCGGCCGCTTCTGCGCCACGCAGGACTCCGCCGTCACCTCGTGGATCACCGACAACCGCAACCCCCACCGCGTGCGCTACGACGCGGGCCTCATCCGCCTGCTGGGCCTGGATGCCGCCAAGCTGCCCGACATCGTGCACTCCACCGACGTGCTGGGCCCGCTGCTGCCGCCGGTGGCGCAGGCGTTGGGGCTCAGCCCGCACACCGTGGTGGTCGCGGGCGCGGTGGACACCTCGGCCGTGGCCGTGGGCGCGGCGGTGGCCGATTTCGAGACCCACCTGTACCTGGGCACCTCCTCCTGGCTGGGCGCGCATGTGCCCTTCATGAAGACCGACGTGCGCCACAAGATCGCCGCCATCCCCAGCGCCGTCGATGGCCGCTACCTGGCCATGGCGCTGCAGTCCACGGCCGGGGCCAACCTCTCGTTCCTGCGCGACCGCATCCTCTACCACCCCGACGAGCTGGCCAGCGACGAGGAGCATCCCGCCGTCTACGAGGTGCTCAACCGCATCGCCGCCCGGGTGCCGCCGGGCGCCCGGGGGCTGATCTACACGCCTTGGCTGCTGGGCGAGCGCACGCCGGTGGACGACCCGCGCCTGCGCGCCGGCCTGCTCAACCTGTCGCTGGAGCACACGCGCGAGGACATCTTCCGCGCCTTCCTGGAGGGCGTGGCGCTCAACACCCGCTGGATGCTGGAGCCCTTTGCGCGCCTGCTGGGCCGCGACGCCGGCGCCATCAATGCCGTGGGCGGCGGCGCCCAGTCGGACGTGTGGTGCCAGATCATGGCCGACGTCACGGGCCAGCCCGTGCGGCAGCTGGAGAACCCCATCCAGACCAACGCCATCGGCGCCACCTTCATTGCCGGGGTGGGCCTGGGCGCCTGCACCTTTGCCGACCTGGCCCACCGGCGGCGCACCCGCGCCGTCTACGAGCCCAGCCGCGCGCTGCGCCGCCTGTACGGCGACCAGTTCGAGACCTTCAAGGAAGTGCGCACCCGGCTGGCGCCGCTGTACCACCGCATCAACGCCCCAGACCGCGCGCAAGGAGCCGCCGCATGAGCCGCCAGCACACCCCCGCCACGCTGAGCATCCGCCAGAGCGCCGTCGCACTGTGCGTGGAGCTGTCGCGCCGCGGCCATTTCTCGGGCACCGGCGGCAACATCGCGCTGCGCATCGACGCCGCGCACATCGCCGTCACGCCTTCGGCCACCGACTACCTCACCATGGTGGCCGACGACATCTGCGTGCTGCGCCTGTCCGACCTGCAGCAGGTCGCGGGTGAGCGCGCCCCCTCGGTGGAAAGCGGCCTGCACGCCAAGGTGCTGCGCGCCCGCCCCGATGTGCAGGCCAGCATCCACACCCACCAGCCCGTGGCCAGCGCCTGTGCGTTGCTGGGGCTGCCGCTGGCCGTGCCGCCGGGGCCGCTGCAGGCGACGCTGGGGCCCTCCATCCCGGTGGTGGGCTACGCGCCTTCGGGCAGCGGCTGGCTGTCGTCCAGGCTGGCGCGCGCGCTGCGGGCGGACACCCATGCCTACCTGATGCGCAACCACGGCGTGCTGTGCTGCGGCCCCACCACCGGGGCCGCCGTGCAGGCCGTGGAAGACCTGGAGGCGCTGTGCCGCGGCCAGCTCTTGCAGGCCCTGTCCGAGCGCGCCCGGCGCGAGCCCGCCCGCCAGGCCGCGCTGCGCCGCGTGGCCGATGCGCTGGCGGCCTGACCGGCCTTCTTCTCCCTTTCACCTTCGCACCCGTCCACCATGAGCAATCTCGCCCCCTTCCACACCGCCGCATCGGCCGCCACACCCAGTGCCTTGGCTCCGCGCCCCGCCATCTCCGCCTGGCCCGACGTGGACACTCTGTACCGCCGCTTTGCCGAGCTGGTGAAGCAGCCCATGCGCCCCATCCGCGCCGACAAGATGCCGCAGGTGATGCGCTACTTCGACGAGCGCTGCCAGGGCTCCCGGCGCCTGTCCGAGCGCGCCAAGGCCGTGATCCCCGGCGGCGTGCAGCACAACCTGGCCTTCAACCACCCGTTCCCGCTGGCCATCGCCCAGGCCGATGGCGCCCACATGACCGACGTGGACGGCAACCGCTACATCGACTTCCTGCAGGCGGGCGGCCCCACGCTGCTGGGCTCCAACCATCCGGCGGTGCGGCAGAAGGTGAACGAGGTGCTGGATTCGTGCGGCCCCGTCACCGGCCTGCTGCACGAGTACGAGGTCAAGCTCGCCGAGCTGGTGTGCCAGAGCATGCCCGGCGTGGACATGGTGCGCCTGCTGGGCTCGGGCACCGAGGCCGTGATGGGCGCGGTGCGCCTGGCGCGCGCCTACACGGGCAAGAAGCGCATCATCAAGGTGGGTGGCGCCTACCACGGCTGGAGCGACCAGCTGGTCTACGGCATGCGCCTGCCCAAGACCGGCCGCATGGAGGCCGTGGGTATCCCGCACGGCGCCACCGGCAACACGCAGGAGTGCAACCCCAACGACCTGGATGCCCTGCGCAGCCAGCTGCGCTGGAACCGCCTGCGCGGCGGCACCGCAGCCGTGCTGCTGGAACCCCTGGGCCCCGAGAGCGGCACGCGCCCCGTGCACCCCGACTACAACCGGCAGGTGCGGGCACTGTGCGATGAGTTTGGCGCGCTGCTGATCTTTGACGAGGTGGTCACGGGCTTTCGCATCGGCATGGGCGGCGCGCAGGCCTACTTCGGCGTCACGCCCGACCTCACCGTGCTGGGCAAATGCCTCACGGGCGGCTACCCCATGGCCGGGGCCATCGGCGGGCGCCGCGACATCATGATGATGCTGGTGGGCGGCATCGGCACCACCGCCAAGCGCGCCTTCGTGGGCGGCACGCTGTCGGCCAACCCGCTGTCGTGCGTGGCCGGCTACTACGCGCTGCTGGAGGCGCAGCGCACCGACGCGGCCGGCGTGGCCGGGCGCGCCGGCGACCGGCTGCGCCAGGGGCTCGACGGCATCATCAACCGCCTGGGCCTGCCCTATGTGACCTACAACATGGGCTCCATCGTGCACCTGCAGACCTCGGGCGTGCTGCTGCTGGACACCGGCAGCCTCTGGAAGCTGTTCAAGGCCAAGGACGAGGCCAAGCGCCGCAAGCACATGATGGAAGAGATGGGCGCGGCCTACACCGCCCACGGCCTCATCACCCTGGCTGGCAGCCGCATCTACACCAGCCTGGCCGACACCGACGCGGTGATCGACGATGCGCTGAACCGTTTTGAAGACGTCTTCAAGCTGGTGTGACGCGTGCTGTTTTCTTCCATGCACCAACCGTTCACGCTGAGCTTGTCGAAGCGCTGCGCAAGGCTTCGACAAGCTCAGCCCGAACGGGCGTGAATGATCGAACACGGATTCGCAGGAGGCATCACCCCATGAACACCGAAGACCCACTGCGCCAGGAGTGGTCCGCGCTGCGCGACCGCCTGCAGGCCAGGCACCTGCTGCAGGGCGAGGGCTCCAGCCTGTCGCTGCGCATCCCCGGCAGCGATGCCATGTGGTTCGGCTTGGTCGCGGACGAGCAGCCGCAGCGCGTGCCCCTGCACACGCCGCTGCCGCAGGCCGCGGTGCACCGCCAGGCCTACGCGCAGCGCGCCGACGCGGGCGCCGTGGCCGTGGGCGGCGGGGCGTTCGGCCCGTGCCTGGCGGACTTTGGCGGCGCCATGCCCCAGGTGTTTGACGAGCAGGCGCGCCACCTGGGGCCCATGCACCCGGCAGCCGGTGCTTCGCCGGCCCTGCACGGGCGGGGCAACGTGGCGCTGGTGGCGGGGCGGCCCGTCTGCCTGGGCACGACGGCGCTACGGCTTGCGCTCAACGCCGAACTGTTTGAAAAATGCGCCAAGGCCTACGTGCTGGCAGTGGCCGGCGGCGGGCGCGTGCGGCCCTTGCCGTGGATCGTGCGCTGGGTGGCCAACCGGCGCCTGGCCAAGGACCAGCAGCGCGCCGCAGCACGCTTTCAGCAGGGCTTGCTGCCCGAGGAAAGCAAGGGCTACTGACCCCCAACATCCGAAAAAAGCAACAGGAGGCTCCATGACCGCGCACGACAACACGCCCCTCCCGGCCTTTCAGGTGGTCGCCGCGCTGGCCATCGGCACCATCGCCGTGCTCATGGTGGGCGTGCAGCCCATCGTGCTGGGCGAGCTGGTGGACGCGCACCAGGTCAGCCTGGAGGGCGTGGGCATCGTGGCCATGGCCGAGATCATCCTGCTGGGCCTGGGCGTGGTGCTGGGCGATGCCCTGCTGCCCGTGGGCCAGCTGCGCTGGATCACCATCGCCGCCGCGCTGGCCGCCGGGGGCCTGGACGCGCTGACCCTGCGGGCCACGGGCGACGGCGCCATGACGGCGGTGCGCGCTGCCGCAGGGCTGGCGGAGGGTGTGCTGGTGTGGGGCACCACGGGCGTCATCGTGCGCACGGCCAACCCGGCGCGCGTGGGCGGCATCTTCTTTGTGCTGCAGACCCTGGCGCAAGCCCTGCTGGGCCTGGTGCTGGCCCACGCCGTCATCCCGCGCTGGGGGTGGCAGGGCGGCTTTGCGGCACTGGCCGCGCTGGCGCTGTCGTGCTGCCTGCTGGCCTTCGCGCAGCCGGCGCGCCTGGTACCCCTGGCGCCGCCCGCGGTATCGGGCTTCCGCTGGTCGGCGCGCACGCTGCAGCCGCTGGCCGTGGCCTTCCTGCAGCTGGCCACGCTGGGCGCCTTCTGGGCCTACCTGGAGCCCTTGGGCAAGGCCGCAGGGTTTGATGGGCGCGGCGCGCAAACCCTGATTGCCGCCGTGCTGGCCACGCAGGTGGTGGCCGGCAGCGTGGCGACGCTGGCCGTGCGCCGCCTGCCCGTGGTCCCCACGCTCGTGGCCTGCTCCCTGGCGCTGGCGGGCGTCACCGCCACCGTGCACCAGCTGCCTGCCGGCCACACGCGTGACTTTGCGCTGGCCTGCCTGCTGTTCGGCTTTGTATGGCTCTTCATGCTGCCGTTCCACATCGGGCTGGCCTTTCGCGCCGACCCCAGCGGCCGCCTGGCCGGCCTGGTGCCCGCCGCGCAGTTGCTGGGCAGCGCGTTCGGGCCGCTCATGGCGTCGTTCATCGTGGAGGGTGACAACGCCAGCGCGGTGCCGCTGCTCAGCGCGGGCTTTGCCCTGGCCGCCGCGGTGCTGGCGCTGCTGGGCCGCGCACCGCGTGCCACAGCTCCCGCCGGAGCCCTGCCGTGACCAGCCCACCCGCCACGCCACCGAAAGCCCCCATGGACCCCACTGGCGACACGGACCCGCAGCTGCTGCAGCACCTGTTTGACCGCCAGGCGCTCACCGCCCTGGCCCTGCGCAGCTCCACCGCCCGCGAGCGCGCGGCCAAGCTGCGGCGGCTGCGCGACGGCCTGTTGGAGCGCCGCGAGGCGCTGTACCAGGCCTTCGCCGCCGACCTGCGCAAGCCCCCGCTGGAGGTGGAGCTGACCGAGCTGCTGCCCGTGGCGGACGAGGCGCGCCACGCCATCGCCCACCTGGCGCGCTGGATGCGGCCCCGCCGCGTGCGGCCCACGCTCACCACGCTGGGCACGCGCGCCCGGGTGCTCTACCAGCCCCGGGGGCGCTGCCTCATCATCGGGCCCTGGAACTACCCGGTGAACACCTTGCTGGGCCCGCTGGTGTCCGCCATTGCGGCGGGCAATGCGGTGATCCTCAAGCCCTCGGAGTTCACGCCCCACGTCAACGCCGTGGTGGCCGAGCTGGTGGCGGCGCTGTTCGATTCCGCCGAGGTCGCGCTGGTGCACGGCGGCGTGGCCACGGCCCAGCACCTGCTCGCGCTGCCGTTCGACCACGTGTTCTTCACCGGCTCGCCCGCGGTGGGCAAGGTGGTGATGGGCGCGGCCGCGCAGCACCTCGCTTCCGTCACGCTGGAGCTGGGCGGCAAGTCGCCCGTGATCGTGGACGCATCGGCAGACCTGCGCCGCGCGGCCGAGCTGGTGCTGTGGGGCAAGTTCACCAACGCCGGCCAGACCTGCGTGGCGCCCGACCACGTGTACGTGCACCGCAGCGTGCACGCCCGCTTTGTGCAGCTGTGCCAGGAGACCCTGGCCGCGCGCTACGGCCGCACCGATGCGGCCGTGCAGGCCAGCCCCGACCTGGCGCGCATGGTCACCCGCCGCCATGCCGAGCGTGTGGGTGGCCTGATCGACGATGCCCTGGCGCGCGGCGCCACGCTGCTGGCAGGCGGCGGGCACGACGCCGCACAGCGCTACGTGGCGCCCACGCTGCTGGGCAATGTGCCGGGCGACGCCCGCATCAGCGGCGAAGAGATTTTTGGCCCCGTGCTGCCCATCGAGCCGTATGACGCGCTGCAGGACGTGATCGGCCGCATCAACGCGCAGCCCAAGCCGCTGGCGCTGTACCTCTTCAGCCGCCACCGGCCCACCCAGGCGCTGGTCACGGCGCAGACCAGCTCGGGCGGCCTCTGCCTGAACCACTGCGTGCAGCAGTACGCCCACGGCGGGCTGCCGTTTGGCGGGGTCAACCATTCGGGCATTGGCAACGCGCACGGGGTCTATGGCTTCAAGGCGTTTTCGCACGAGCGCGCCTGCCTGGCCGCGGGGCCGTTCACGGTGGTGCGACTGTTCTTTGCGCCCTACACCGCGCTGCGGCACCGGCTCAGCACGGCCTTGGTGAATGCCTTGCGCTGGGTGTGACGGCCAGCCCGGGAACCAGGAGACGCACCAATGCCATCCGAAGCGAAATTTCCCCCGGCTCGCGCCTGGCGAGGGCCGGGCCGTCGTGGCCGGTGGGCGGCGTTGCGCACGCGCCTCTGCGGCCGGGTGCTCGCCCTCTGTGGCGCGGGCTGGGTGGCGCTGCTGGCGGGCTGCGGCCCCAACCCTGCGCCGCCCACGGATGCCGACGTGCGCCGGGCCGAAGCCCTGCGCCCGCGCGATGCGCAGCTGGCCGCCAAGTACGAGCGCTCGTGCCTGCTGTGCCATGGCGTGCGCAGCGGCGCCCCGCTGGTGGGGTTTGCCCCGGCGTGGAAAGGCCGCGCGGCGCAGGGCGAGGGGGCCTTGCTGGCCCATGTGCGCGAGGGTTTCAACGCCATGCCCGCCATGGGTCTGTGCACCGACTGCAGCGACACCGAGCTGCGCCAGCTCATCCACTTCCTGATCCAGGGGCAATGAATGACCATGCCAATCCACCCCTCGGCGCCCGCGCCGCTCAACCGCCGCCGCGCCCTGGCCGCGAGCGCCTCCGCCGTGGTGGCGGGCCTGCTGGCCCAGCCGCTGCTGGCGGACCGCGCCCGGGCGCAGGCCGGGCCTGCGGCAGTCAGCGGCGGGCTGCCCGCCGCAGGCGCGCCACCCCAGCCCTGGCAGAACTGGTCGGGCGTGCAGCGCGCGCAGCCCCGGGCGCGCCCCCTGCCGGCCGATGAGGCCGAACTGGCCGCGCTGCTGGCGCGCTCCAGCGGCGAGGTGCGGGTGGCGGGGGCGGGGCACTCGTTCTCGGCCCTGGTGCCCACCGCGGGCACGCTGGTGTCGCTGGACCGCCTGTCCGGCATCGTGCGCATCGACAAGGCGGCGATGACCGCCACGGTGTACGCGGGCACGCGCCTGGGCGCCCTGGCGCGCCTGCTGGACGCCGAAGGCCTGGCGCTGCCCAACCTGCCGGACATCGACGCGCAGACCCTCGCCGGCGCCATTGCCACCGGCACACATGGCACGGGCGCTGCGCTGCCCGCCGTGCACGACGGCGTGGTGGGCGCGCGACTGGTCACCCCCGCAGGGCAGGTGGTGGAGCTGGCCGGGCCGCGCGACGCGGATGCGCTGGCGGCGCTCCGCGTCTCGCTGGGCAGCCTGGGCGTGGTGTCGCAGCTCACGCTGCGCGTGGTGCCCGCATTCAACCTGCAGCGCAAGGTGTGGCTGCAGCCCGTGCAGGACCTGCTGCGCGATGCACCGGCCCTGGCCGCCAGGCACCGCCACTTCGAGATGTTCGTGCTGCCCTTCACCGGCTATGCGGCCGGCGTGGCCCACGAGGTGTACCAGGGCAACGACCTGCTGCTGCCCAGCTCGGCCGAAGATGCCATGCTGGCCGACCTGCAACGCCTGCGCGACTGGCTGGGGCGGTTTCCCGCACTGCGCACCTGGGCGGCGCAACGCTTCATCGACCCGCAGCAGACCGAGGAAGCCCGCGAGCGCGCCCACCGGCTGCTGTCTACCGTGCGCGCGTCGCGCTTCAACGAGACCGAGTGGCATGTGCCGGCGGAGAACGGCATCGCCTGCCTGCGCCAGGTGATCGACGCCATCCATCAGCACAACGAAGCGTTCTACCCCATCGAGTTCCGCTGGGTGCGCGGCGACGGGGCGTGGCTCAGCCCGTTCCATGGGCGCGACAGCTGTTCCATCGCCCTGCACGCCGCGGCGGGCGAGGCGTACGACTACATCGTGCAGATCGGCGCCACCATTTGCCGGGCCCACGGCGGCCGCCCGCACTGGGGCAAGATGCACCCGCTGACGGCCGCCGCGCTGGCGCCGCTGTACCCGCGCTGGCGCGACTTCCAGGCGCTGCGCGCGTCGTTCGACCCGCAGGGCCGCATGCTCAATGCGCACCTGCGGTCGGTGTTTGGCATCGCCTAGGGGACCCCATGAAGCGTCAAGGACTCACCCGTCGCCGCGTGGTGGCGGCTGGTGCGCTCGCCGCCACGGGCGCCGTGCTGCTGGCCGCACGCCCGGCCGACCGGGGCGCGCCCCACACCGGTGACTTCGCCGCCATGGCCCAGGCGTTGAAGGCTGCCGGCCTGGCCCTGCAGCCCACGCTGGTCGTGGACCGGGCGCGGCTGCGCGCCAACGCGGCAAAGGTGCGCGCGCACGTGCAGGGCCGCCCGCTCGCGCTGCGGCTGGTGAACAAATCCCTGCCCTGCCTGGGCCTGCTTGACGAGGTGGGCGCCGCCACCGGCAGCACCCGCCAGATGGTGTTCAGCCTGCCGTATCTGGCCCTGATCGCCCAAGAGCGGCCCCACACGGACGTGCTGCTGGGCAAGCCGCTGCCAGCCGCCGCCGCCGCGGCCTTCCTGGCCGCGCCGCCAGCCTCCGGCTTTGACCCGGCGCGCCAGCTGCAGTGGCTGGTGGACACGCCCCGGCGCCTGGCGCAGTACCGCGAGATTGCGCGCGGGCGGGGGCAGCCGATGCGCATCAATATCGAGATCGACGTGGGCCTGCACCGCGGCGGCGTGGCAGACGCCGACACGCTGCGCGCCATGCTGCAGATGGTGCACCAGGAGCCGCTGCTGCGCTTCGCGGGCTTCATGGGCTACGACGCGCACACGCAGAAAATCCCTGACATCGCCGGAGCGCGCGCCCGCGCGCACCATGACGCGCTGGCGGCCTACCAGGGCTTTGTGGATGTGCTGCGCGCGAGCCCGCTGCCATCGCCGTCCGGGCCGTGGACCTTCAACACCGCCGGCTCGCCCACCTTCCGCCTGCACGACGGCAGCGGCGCGGCCAACGAGGTGGCGGTGGGCTCCGCCATGGTGCTGCCCTCGGACTTCGACACGCCCCTGCTGGCCGACCTGGAGCCCGCCGCGTGGATCGCCACGCCTGTCCTCAAGGTGGGCGCATTCGCGGCGCCCGACGGCGTGGGCGCCCTGGGCCGCCTGGCGCGCGCGTGGGATGCCAACGAGCGCACGGCGTATTTCATCCACGGCGGCAACTGGCTGGCCGACCCCGTCTCTCCGCCGGGCCTGGGCATCAGCATGCTCATGGGGCTGTCGTCCAACCAGCAGCTGCTGGTCGGCTCCGGCGCGCAGGCCCTGCAGCCGGACGACGTGGTGTTCTTCCGCCCCCGGCAGAGCGAAGCCGTGCTGCAGCAGCTGGGCGATATCGCCGTGTACGAGGGCGGGCGCATCGTGGGCCAATGGCCGGTGTTCCCGGCGCGGGGGTGAGCCCGGCGGCGGGAGCGGGGGCGCTCAGCCCGCCGCGCTGTCCCGCCGCTTCAGCACCACGGTGATCTGGCCGTTGGTCTCGATGGTCGCGCGCTCCACCTCGTGCAGGTCCAGGCAGCCGCCGGCCCGCAGCGCGGCCTGCAGGTCGCGGGTGGACAGCAGCTCGCTGCGCATGAGCGCGGTGTCCAGCTGCCCGTGCTGCACCAGCACTTGCGGCCTGCCGTCCACCAGCCGCTCCAGCCAGGCGTGGCGGAAGGTGAGCCAGGCCAGCACCATGTGGCACATGATGAGTGTCGACGCCGAAATGAGGCCGCCGACAAGCGAGTTGTCGCCCGCGTTCATCGAGTTCTGCACGGCGTTGGACAGGATCAGCAGCAGCACCAGGTCGAAGGGCGCGAACTGCCCCGTCTGCCGCTTGCCCGTCAGGCGCAAGAAGACCAGCAGAAACACATACACCACCACGCCGCGCAGGATGAACTCCCACCACGGCACGCTTGTTGTCCACATTGCCTGACTCCTTCTGTTGGGCTGCAAGCACCATGGTACCCAGCGCCGTCCGTTGACGCCAAGGCGACTGTGCGGCGCCCCGTTGCGGGTTGTGCAGGTTGCGCCTGGCGTTGCCCGGCGTGCAAGATGGCCGCTTCATTCCAGCAAGGAGCCCTGCATGCCTTTTGCGCACGTCAACCAACAGAAGCTGTACTACGAAGACACCGGCGGCGACGGCCCGGTGATCGTTTTTTCGCACGGGTTGCTCATGGACAGCAGCATGTTTGCGCCGCAGGTCGAAGCCCTGCGCGGCTCCTGGCGCTGCATTGCCTGGGACGAGCGCGGCCACGGCCAGACGGCCGATCCGGCGCGGTGCGAACCCTTCAGCTACTACGACTCGGCCAACGATCTGGCCGCCTTGCTGGCGCACCTGGGCGTCCGGCAGGCGGTGCTGGCCGGCATGTCGCAGGGCGGGTACCTGTCGCTGCGCTGCGCGCTGACCCATCCGGAGATCGTGCGCGCGCTGGTGCTCATCGACACCCAGGCCCTGCAGGAAGACCCGGCCAAGATGGTGGGCCACGAGGCGCTGATGAAAGCCTGGCTGGAGGGCGGCCTGTCGGACGAGATTGCCGCCGTGGTGGCCCACACCATCCTGGGCGACGGCTGGGCCGGCACGCCGGCGTGGCAGGCCAAGTGGCGCCAGCTCACCGTGCCCAACCTGGTGCAGTGCTTCACCACCCTGGGTAGCCGCGACGACATCAGCGACCGCCTGGGCGCGATCACGGTGCCTGCCCTGGTGGTGCATGGCACGCTGGACCACGCCATCGACCTGTCGCGGGCGCAGGCCATGGCCGATGCCTTGCCCCACGCGCGGATGGTGGAGATCCCCGGCGGCGGGCACGCCAGCAACCTCACGCACCCCGAGCCCGTCAACGCCGCGCTGGCGGAATTCCTGCGCGCGCTGCCGTAGGGCCTGCCGGTTTGGGGAGGGCCTGGCTGGCGTGGGCGAAAATCAGCGGTTCCAAGCGGGCACGCCCGCGGGTTCAGTTGTTGGACCGTTCTCCCGCCACCCTCACCACAAGGACTCTCCCCCCATGCTGCGTCGCCAGTTCCACCAGGCCAGCGCCGCCCTCTCGCTGGGCGCCCTGCTGCTGCTTACCCACCAGCGGGCGCTGGCGCTGTCGCTGGGCGACCTCTCCAATGCCGACGCGGCCAGTGGCGTCAAGGCGGCGCTGGGCCAGGGGGCGCAGGCGGCCGTGGCGCTGCTGGGGCGGCCCGACGGCTTTCTGGGCAATCCGCAGGTGCGCATCGGCCTGCCGGGCGCCCTGGACGATGCCGCCAAGGTCATGAAGTCGCTGGGCCAGGGCCGGCGCGTGGATGAGCTGGTCACCGCCATCAACCGCGCCGCCGAAGCGGCAGTGCCCCTGGGCAAGGACCTGCTGGTGCGCGCCGTGCAGACCATGACGGTGACGGACGCCAAGAACATCCTCACCGGCGGCAACACCTCCGTGACCTCCTTCTTTGCCGACAAGACGCGCACCCCGCTGTCCGAGCGCTTCCGGCCCGTGGTGAACCAGTCCATCGAGAAGGTCGGCCTGGCGCAGAAGTACAACACCTTCGCCAGCAAGGCGGCCGGCTTTGGCCTGCTGCGCCCCGAAGAGGCCGACCTGGGCCACTACGTCACCGGCAAGACGCTGGACGGCCTGTACTTCATGATCGGCGAGGAAGAGCGCCGCATCCGCCAGAACCCGGCCGGCGCCGGCAGCGCCATTGCCCGCAAGGTGTTTGGCGCGTTGCGGTAGATGGCGCGCCCCTCGAGCCGCCGCGCCACCGTGCGCTCTGGCGCCCCGGCGGCGGCGCCACCCCGTCCCTTGATACAGCCCGCTCCACCCCATGGCATCCCCTGAACCCACCGGCGCCTGCCCCTGCGGCCGGCTCAATGCACGCCACAAACCCCTGGCCTACGCGGACTGCTGCGGCCGCTACCTGGACCACTGGGACGCCACCCCCGCGCCCGACGCCGAAAGCCTCATGCGCTCGCGCTACACCGCCTTCGTGGCCGAGCGTGCCGACTACCTGCAGGCCACCTGGCACGCCAGCACCCGGCCGGCCACGCTGGAGTTCGACGCCGGCGCCAAGTGGCTGGGCCTGGACGTGCGCAGCCACCGCAGCACCGGGCCCGACCGGGCCGAGGTGGCGTTTGTCGCACGCTACCGCGTGGGCGGCCGCGCCGTGCGCCTGCAAGAGACCAGCCGCTTCGTGCGCGAAGGCGGGCGCTGGTTCTATGTGGATGGCGACCTGGGTGCGTAGTTTTTTAATAAAATTGACCTCCAGCGCTTGCTGGATAAGCGCGAGCAGCTATGAAATTTGAAGCAATCCTGTTTGACTGCGACGGCGTTCTGGTCGACAGCGAACCCATTACCAACGGCGTGCTGCGCGACATGCTGGAAGAGGCCGGCTGGGCCCTGACCGCTGACGACTGCATGCGCCTCTTTGTCGGCAAGACGGTGCGCAGCGAAGCCGCCCGCATCGAGGCCCACACCGGCCGCCCGCTCACCGATGCGTGGATGGCCGACTTCTACGCACGCCGCAACGCCGAGCTGGAGGCGCGCCTCACCGCCATCGAGCACATCCACCCCACCATCGAACGCGTGCATGCCCACCACGGCGGGCGCATCGCCTGCGCCTCCGGCGCCGACCGCTACAAGGTGGAGATGCAGCTGGCCAAGGTGGGCCTGGCGCCGTTCTTTGCCGGCCGCGTCTTCAGCGGCCATGAGATGCCGCGCACCAAGCCCGCGCCGGACGTGTACCTGGCCGCAGCCGCCGCACTGCAGACGCCAGCGCCGCGCTGCGCCGTGGTGGAAGACACCGTTACGGGCGTGATGGCCGGCGTGGCGGCCGGCGCCACCGTGTTCGCCTATGCGCCCCTGGGCGACAGCGTACAAGCCCTGCGCGCTGCCGGTGCCGCCCACGTCTTTGCGAGCATGGCCGAGCTGCCGGCGTTGCTGGGCTGCTGAGTGCGTGCGGGGGCCCGGGCATCCCTTCAGGGCTGCGTGTCGGGCGCCGGGGTGGTGGGCACGTCCTGCTCTTGCGCCGCCCGCAGTTGCGCGGCCATCGCCCGCTGGTAGCCCGGCCGCGCTTGCAGCCGCTGCCAATAGGCTTGCGTGGCCGGCCCGAACTGCGGCACCAGCCCCAGGTGCTGCGCCAGCAGCAGCGCATACCCCACCGCCACATCCGCCGCCGTGAAGCGCCCCGCGCACAGATGCTCGCCGTGCGCCACGGTGGCCTCCACCGCCCGCAGCCGCGCCAGGAACCAGCGCGTGTAATCCTCCACCACCTGCGGCTGCTGGCGCCCTGCAGGCTCAAAGCGCCCATAGCGCAGCACCAGTGTCTGCGGAAAGGTCAGCGTCGCATCGCTCATGTGCAGCCAGTTCAGGTAGGCGCCATACGCCGGGTGCGTGGGCGCCACGTCCAGCCCTGCGCCGGGGTGCGTGGCCGCGAGGTACTGGCACATGGCGGCGGATTCCGTCATGCGCACATCGCCTTGCACCAGCAGCGGCACCGTGCCCAGCGGGTTCTCGTCCAGAAACCACCGCGCCTTGGCGCGCGGCGGGAAGGGCAGCATGTGGAGCTGGTAGGGCAGTTGCAGCTCTTCGAGTATCCACAGGGGGCGGAAGGAGCGGGCGCTGATGCAGTGGTGGAGGTGGAGGTGGAGCATGGGCCGATGAGCCTTACTGGCACGGTGTGGATTGCTGCGATTTCGTCTTACGAATTGCGTTTCCTATCAGTGATTCGTAATCTGTTCAGTGCGCGCCCGCCGTTTGAAAAAAGAACTAATAGAAGAGATGCTTGACGATTGATAAAACAAGCACGTCCACCACGAACAGCGCATAGCACACACGAATTGTCCGCACGTCGTTCGCATGAGTTTGCGCGAGTTGCTTCAGTGCGTGCGTGTAGGAGTGCGCCTTGAACTGGTTGAGAAACGGTTGATGCTTCTTCGTTTTCAAGACAAGCACGATGAACTGGACTAAGGCAAGAGCGAAGCACAGGAGCAGCAGCTGTCGAAACTCAAAACTTCCCCCCGAGTCTTAAAGTGAATATTCGGGTCATCTTACCGGTCGAGGTCTGACCCTTGGACTGGCACAGGAGTGTGTCTCGGCCAGAGGTAGAGTCGAAATGCCTCCTCAGGTCAATGCTTTCCGAAACTCCGCCGGCGACTGCCCCGTCCACCCCCGAAACGCCCGGATAAAACTCTTCTCGTTCTCAAACCCCGCCGCCTCGGCCACCTGCTTGATCGGCCGCTGCGTGCGGTGCAGCAGCTCCACTGCGCGGGTGCGGCGCACCTCGTCTTTCAGGCCCTGCAGCGTGGCGCCTTCCTCCTTCAACTGCCGGTGCAGCGTGCGCGGCGACACGTGCAGCAGCGCGGCCAGGGATTCGGCGCTGTGCTGGGGCAGGGCGTGCACGGGCTGGCCCGGCAGGGGGGCGGCCAGCAACTGGCGCACGCGCTGCACCAGCAGGCGGTCGCGGCGGTAGTGCAGCACCGTCAGGGGCAGGGCGTGCTGCAGCATCTGGCGCAGGGCCTGTTCGTCGCGGCGCAGGGGCAGGTGCAGGTAGCGGGCGTCGAAGTGGATGGCGGTGCGCGGGGCGTGGAAGGTGGCGGGGCCGCGGAACAGCACGGCGTATGCATCGGCGTGCGGGGGCGCATCGAAGGCGAACTCGGCGGCGATGAGGGGGATGCGCGAGTCCACCATCCAGCAGGCCAGGCCGTGGGCATTGCGCAGCACCGACACCAGGCAGAACTCGCGCAGCGCGCCCAGGTCGCGGGCCTCGGTGATGGCCAGGGTGGCGGTGTCGCCCTGGGTGGTGAGGTGCAGCGCAATGTCGTCTGCCAGCAGGCCATGGTGGCGGCACCACCGGGCCAGGGCCACCTGCAGCGTGGGCGAGCTGATGGAGGCGCGCGCCAGCATGCCGTAGCTGCCCCAGGGCAGGCGGCGGCTGAACCAGCCCAGGGCCTCGTCGTCCAGTTCCTGCATGGCGGCATCGGAGATCTGCTCCATTTGCCAGGCGGTGATGCGGGCGCTGTCGTCCTGCAACAGCTGCGGCGCAATCTGTGCCTGGGCCAGGGCGCGTTCGGGGCTCATGCCGCGCCGTTCGTAGGCCCGGGCAATGGCGCGCACGAATGCGATCGGCGTGGCCGCAGGTGCGATGGGCGCAGCCGCGGGGGCCGCAGCGGGCGGGGACGGGAGGGGGGCAGAAGGGGCGGGCGGCGTCACGCACCCGAGTGTGCCAGCCGTGGCACGATTTGCAACCATTGTGGCAACCTGGCCGGGGTACAGGCTTCTATCCTTACGGGATTGCCGCCCGCGGGTTCCGCCCGGGGCCGGGGCGGACGACCAAGCCAAGGAGACAACACCCATGACGAGTGCAGCCGCAAACCCTTCCGCACCGCTGGTGGAGAGCTACGCCCGGGGCGCGACCGGCGTGCCGCTCATCGAGCAGACCATCGGCGCCTTCTTTGCCGACATGGTGGCCCGCCAGCCCGACCGTGAGGCGCTGGTGAGCGTGCACCAGGGCCGCCGCTTCACCTATGCCCAACTGCAGACCGAAGCGCACCGCCTGGCCAGCGCGCTGCTGGCCCAGGGCCTGGCGCCCGGCGACCGCGTGGGCATCTGGTCGCACAACAACGCCGAATGGGTGCTGATGCAGCTGGCCACGGCGCAGGTGGGCCTGGTGCTGGTCAACATCAACCCGGCCTACCGCATGGCCGAGGTGGAATACGCGCTGAACAAGGTGGGCTGCAAGCTGCTGGTGAGCATGGCGCGCTTCAAGACCAGCGACTACCTGGGCATGCTGCGTGAGCTGGCGCCCGAGTGGCAGCACCAGCAGCCGGGGCAGCTGGGCTCCGTCAAGCTGCCGCACCTGCACACCGTGGTGTGGATCGACGAGCCCGGGCAGGGCGCCGACGAGCCGGGTTTGCTGCGCTTTAGCGACCTGATCGCGCGCGGCAACGCGGCCGACCCGTACCTGGCGCAGGTGGCGGCAACGCTCAAAGCCACCGACCCCATCAACATCCAGTTCACCAGCGGCACCACGGGCTTTCCCAAGGGCGCCACGCTCACGCACCGCAACATCCTGAACAACGGCTTCTTCATCGGCGAGTGCATGAAGCTCACGCCTGCAGACCGGCTGTGCATCCCTGTGCCGCTGTACCACTGCTTTGGCATGGTGCTGGGCAACCTGGCGTGCTTCACGCACGGCGCGACCATCGTGTACCCCAATGACGGGTTTGATCCGCTCACCGTGCTGCAGACGGTGCAGGATGAAAAGTGCACCGGCCTGCACGGCGTGCCCACCATGTTCATTGCCGAGCTGGACCACCCGCGCTTTGCGGAGTTCAACCTGAGCACGCTGCGCACCGGCATCATGGCCGGCTCGCCGTGCCCCACCGAGGTGATGAAGCGCGTGGTGGAGCAGATGCACCTGCGCGAGGTCACCATCGCCTACGGCATGACCGAGACCAGCCCCGTGAGCTGCCAGAGCAGCACCGACACACCGCTGGAAAAACGCGTGTCCACCGTGGGCCAGGTGCAGCCGCACCTGGAGGTGAAGATCGTGGACCCGGACACCGGCGCCATCGTGCCCATCGGCCAGCGCGGCGAGCTGTGCACCAAGGGCTATTCCGTGATGCACGGTTACTGGGGCGACGAGGCCAAGACCCGCGAGGCGATTGACGAAAGCGGCTGGATGCACACCGGCGACCTGGCCACCATGGACGCCGAGGGCTACGTGAACATCGTGGGCCGCATCAAGGACATGGTGATCCGCGGCGGCGAGAACATCTACCCGCGCGAGATCGAAGAATTCCTGTACCGCCACCCCATGGTGCAGGACGTGCAGGTGGTGGGCGTGCCCGATCTGAAATACGGCGAGGAGCTGTGTGCCTGGATCATCGCCAAGCCCGGCACCGCGCCCACCGAGGACGACATCCGCGCCTTCTGCAAGGGCCAGATCGCGCACTACAAGGTGCCGCGCTACATCCGCTTCGTCACCAGCTTCCCGATGACGGTGACCGGCAAGATCCAGAAGTTCAAGATCCGCGACGAGATGAAAGACCAGCTGGGGCTGGTCGAAGCAAAAACCGCTTGAAGAGCTAGAACGTATGACCATCCTCGACACCCAACTCAACCCCCGCTCCGCGGACTTCCAGGCCAATGCCACCGCCATGCGCACCGTGGTGGAGGACCTGCGCGCCCAGCTGGAGAAGGTCGCCCAGGGCGGCGGCGAAGCGGCCCGCGCCAAGCACACGGCGCGCGGCAAGCTGCTGCCGCGCGAGCGCGTGGCCAACCTGCTGGACCCGGGCACGCCCTTCCTGGAGCTGGCCCCGCTGGCGGCGCTGAACATGTACAACAACGATGCGCCGGGCGCGGGCCTGATCGCAGGCATCGGCCGGGTGAGCGGGGTGGACTGCATGATCGTGTGCAACGACGCCACGGTGAAGGGCGGCACCTACTACCCCATGACGGTGAAGAAGCACCTGCGCGCGCAGGAGGTGGCCGCGCAGAACCGCCTGCCCTGCATCTACCTGGTGGACTCCGGCGGCGCCAACCTGCCCAACCAGGACGACGTGTTCCCCGACCGCGACCACTTCGGCCGCATCTTCTACAACCAGGCCAACATGAGCGCCCAGGGCATCGCGCAGATCGCAGTGGTGATGGGCAGCTGCACGGCGGGCGGCGCGTATGTGCCGGCGATGAGCGACGAGTCCATCATCGTCAAGAACCAGGGCACCATCTTCCTGGGCGGTCCGCCGCTGGTGAAGGCCGCCACGGGCGAGGTGGTGAGCGCCGAAGACTTAGGGGGTGGCGACGTGCACACGCGCCTGTCCGGCGTGGCCGACCACCTGGCGCAAAACGACCTGCATGCCCTGCAGCTGGCACGCACCGCCGTGCGCAATTTGAATAAAAACAAGGCTCCAGGGCCTGCTGATCAAGCGCCGGCAGCTCCTAAATTTGCAGCGGAAGAGCTGTATGGCGTGATCCCCGTGGACACGCGCAAGCCGTTTGACGTGCGCGAGATCATTGCCCGCGTCGTGGACGGCAGCGAGTTCGACGAGTTCAAAGCCCGCTTCGGCAGTACCCTGGTCTGCGGCTTTGCGCGCATCGAAGGCATGGCCGTGGGCATCATCGCCAACAACGGCATCCTGTTTTCCGAGAGCGCGCAAAAGGGCGCGCACTTCATCGAGCTGTGCTGCCAGCGCAAGATTCCGCTGGTGTTCCTGCAGAACATCACCGGCTTCATGGTGGGCCGCAAGTATGAGAACGAAGGCATCGCCCGCCACGGCGCCAAGCTGGTCACGGCCGTGGCCACGGCCAGCGTGCCCAAGTTCACCATCATCATCGGCGGCAGCTTTGGCGCAGGCAACTATGGCATGTGCGGCCGGGCGTACTCGCCCCGCTTCCTCTGGATGTGGCCCAACGCGCGCATCAGCGTGATGGGCGGCGAGCAGGCCGCGAGCGTGCTGGCCACCGTCAAGCGCGACGGCATCGAAGCCAAGGGCGGCCAGTGGAGCATGGAGGAAGAAGAAGCCTTCAAGGCCCCCATCCGCCGCCAGTATGAAGAGCAGGGCCACCCCTACTACGCCACCGCCCGCCTGTGGGACGACGGCGTGATCGACCCCGCCGACACGCGCCGCGTGCTGGCGCTGGGCCTCTCGGCCACGCGCAATGCACCGATCGAAGACACCAAGTTCGGCATCTTCCGCATGTGATGAGGTCGCCCATGGACGCCGTGGCCCATTTCACCCAGCTTGCACGCTACAACGTGTGGGCCACGGCGCGCCTGCTTGATGCCGTGCAGGCGCTGCCCGAGGAGGATTACCGGCGCGATGCGGGCCTGTTCTTCCAAAGCATCCACGGCACGCTCAACCACCTGCTGGTGGGCGAGCATCTGCTGTGGTTCGTGCGGTTTTCCGAAGGCACCTCGCCGCGCATGGCGTTGGATGCCGAGGCCGAGCCCGACCGCTCCGCGCTGGCCCGGCGCCTGCGCGACGGCGCGGCGCGCTGGGAGCCCTTGATCGCCGGCTGGCCCGCCGCGCGCTGGGAGGGTACGCTGGACTACATCACCATGCGCGGCACGGCGGCATCGCTGCCCTTTGCGGCCACGCTGGCGCACGTGTTCAACCACGGCACGCACCACCGGGGCCAGATCACCGCGGCCTTGACCGCGCTGGGCCAGCCCTGCCCGGAGCTGGACCTCGTCTACTTTCTGCAAAACCCTTCCAAGCCATGAGCAGCAAGAACCTTTCCATCACCCAGTCCGGCGCCGTGGCGCGCATCACGCTCACGCAGCCCGAGGTGCGCAACGCCTTCAGCGACGAGGTCATCGCCGAGATCACGGCGGCCTTTGCCGACGTGGGCTGCCGCGCCGACGTGCGTGCCGTGGTGCTGGCCGCTGAAGGCCCGGCCTTTTGCGCTGGCGCCAACCTGAACTGGATGCGCCGCATGGCCGACTACACGCGCGATGAGAACGTCGCAGACGCCGGCAAGCTGGCCGAGATGCTGCGCGTGATCTACGAATGCCCCAAGCCCACCATCGCCCGCGTGCAGGGCGACGTGTACGCTGGCGGCATGGGCCTGGTGGCCGCGTGCGACATGGCCGTGGCCGTGGACACGGCGGGCTTTTGCCTGAGCGAGGTGAAGCTGGGCCTCATCCCCGCCACCATCAGCCCCTATGTGATCCGCGCCCTGGGTGCACGGGCGGCGCACCGCTATTTCCTCACGGCCGAGCGGTTCGACGCGGCCGAGGCGCTGCGCATCGGCTTTGTTCACAGCGTGGTGGCGGCCGACCAGCTCGACGCCAAGGTGGATGAGCTGCTCAAGCACCTCACCAGCGCCAGCCCCAACGCCGTCCGCGTGTGCAAGAAGCTGGTCATCGATGTGGCCGAGCGCGAGATCAACGCCGGCCTGATTGCCGCCACCGTGCAGGGCATCGCCGACATCCGCGCCAGCGACGAGGGCAAGGAAGGCGTGCAATCTTTCCTCAACAAGCGCAAGCCCGGCTGGCTGAGCTGATCGATCAGCTCAGACAACGCTATGGACACCCTCTGGTTCAACATAGTGCAGTGGCTCCACACGCTGGGGCTGCATGTGGACGGCGGCACGGCGCGGGCCGTGGGCGAGGCGGCGGCCAACGCCACGGCGCGGCTGGACATGCCCAGCCTGCTGGCGCTGGCGGCGGCCCTGGGCTGGGCCAGCGGCTTCCGGCTGTATGCCGTGGTGTTCCTGGTCGGCATGATGGGCGTGCTGGGCTGGATGCCGCTGCCGCCCGGCCTGGCCATGCTGCAGCACCCGCTGGTGCTGATGGTCAGCGGCTGCATGCTGCTGGTGGAGTTCTTTGCCGACAAGGTCCCGTGGGTGGACAGCGCGTGGGACGCCGTGCATGCCTTCATCCGCGTGCCGGCCGGCGCCCTGCTGGCGGCGGGGGTGTTCGGTGCCGACAACGCCACCATGGCCGTGGTGGCCGGGCTGCTGGGCGGCTCGCTGTCGGCTACGGCGCTGGCCACCAAGATGACCACCCGCGCGGCCGTGAACACCTCGCCCGAGCCGTTTTCCAACTGGGGCCTGTCGTTCTTTGAAGACGGCCTGGTCGTGGCCGTGGTGTGGCTGTCCACGCAGCACCCGGTGGCCTTCGGCATCGCGTTGGTGGTGATGGTGATCGTGTCGGTGCTGCTGCTGGTGGTGCTGTTCAAGTTTCTGCGCGCCGTGGTACGGCGCCTGTCTTCCTTCTTTTCTGGTTCTGCCAAGGTGGCTTAAACATGTTCAACAAGATTCTGATTGCCAATCGTGGTGAAAGCGGTCGCTTTGCAACCGCTTCGACAAATCGCATGGCACGCGTAGCGTGCGCAGGCGATTTCGCCGCAGGAGGGCGCAATGTTTAAAAAAATCCTGATCGCCAACCGCGGCGAGATCGCCTGCCGTGTTGCTGCAACGGCCAAGCGCCTGGGCGTGAAAACCGTCGCTGTCTACTCGGACGCCGACGCCAACGCCAAGCACGTGGCCGTCTGCGACGAGGCCGTGCACATCGGCGGCAGCGCGCCCAAGGACAGCTACCTGCGCTGGGAGCGCATCATCGAAGCCGCCAAGTCCACCGGGGCGCAGGCCATCCACCCCGGCTATGGCTTCCTGAGCGAGAACGAAGACTTCGCCCAGGCCTGCGCGGAGGCGGGCCTGGTCTTCATCGGCCCGCCCGCCTCGGCCATCAAGGACATGGGGCTCAAGGCCGAGTCCAAGCAGCTCATGGAAAAGGCCGGCGTGCCGCTGGTGCCCGGCTACCACGGCCGCGACCAGGACCCGGCGCTGCTGCAGCGCGAGGCCGACCGCATCGGCTACCCCGTGCTCATCAAGGCGAGCGCGGGCGGCGGCGGCAAGGGCATGCGTGCGGTGGACAAGCGCGAGGACTTCGCCGCCGCGCTCGAATCCTGCAAGCGCGAGGCCATCAACAGCTTTGGCGACGACGCGGTGCTGGTCGAAAAATACGTGCAGCGCCCGCGCCACATCGAGATCCAGGTGTTTGGCGACACGCACGGCAATTGCGTGTACCTGTTCGAGCGTGACTGCTCGGTGCAGCGCCGCCACCAGAAGGTGCTGGAAGAAGCCCCCGCCCCCGGCATGACGCCCGCGTTGCGCGCACAGATGGGCGAGGCCGCCGTGGCCGCCGCCAAGGCCGTGAACTACGTGGGCGCGGGCACGGTGGAATTCATCGTGGAGCAGCCGGGCGGCTACGAGCGGCCCGACCAGATGAAGTTCTACTTCATGGAGATGAACACCCGCCTGCAGGTGGAGCATCCCGTGACCGAGGCCATCACCGGGCTGGACCTGGTGGAGTGGCAATTGCGTGTGGCGTCGGGTGAGCCCTTGCCTTTGAGGCAGGCAGACCTGCGCATCCACGGCCATGCCATCGAGGCGCGCATCTGCGCCGAAAACCCGGACAACAACTTCCTGCCCGCCACCGGCGCGCTCAACGTGTATGCGCTGCCGCAGCATGTGGCGTTCGAGCGCGCGAATGTGAGCGACACAGGTGTCGCGGTGCGCGTCGATTCCGGCGTGCGCCAGGGCGATGCGATCAGCCCGTTCTACGACTCCATGGTGGCCAAGCTCATCGTGCACGGCGACACGCGCGAGCAGGCGCTGGCGCGGCTGGACGACGCCCTGGCGCAGACCCACATCGTGGGCCTGGCGACCAACGTGCAGTTTCTGCGCCGCGTGGCGAAGACGGGTGCGTTCGCGCAAGCCCAGCTTGACACCGCGCTCATCCCGCGCGAACAGGCCGTGCTGTTCCACCAGGAGCCCGTCGGCTTGCCCCTGGCCGCGGCGGCGGCCGTGGCCCAGACGCTGCTGCGCGAGCGCGCCAGCGAAGGCACAGACCCGTTCAGCCGCCGCGACGGCTTCCACACGCATGGCGTGGTGCAGCGCCGCTTTGAGTTTGACTTTGGCGGCGAGCACGCCAAGGCGCTGCTGACCTACGAGCGTGGAGGCAGCCTGCACCTGGCCGTCGGCGAAGGCGCCGCCGTGGCCGGGCCACTCGTGTTTGCATCCGTTCCCGGCGGCATCGAGGTGCAGTTTGCCGGCCAGCGCACGCGCGCCGCGGTCTATGCCCAGGGCGAGGTGGACCACATCTTCACCCCGCTGGGCGCCACGCAGATCACCGCAATCGACCTGCTGGCACATTCCGGCGAGTCTGCTGCCGAAGGCGGGCGCCTGACGGCTCCCATGCCCGGCAAGGTGGTGTCGTTTGCCGTGAAGGCGGGCGATGCCGTGACCAAGGGCCAGCCGCTGGCGGTGATGGAGGCCATGAAGATGGAGCACACCATTGCCGCCCCGGCCGATGGCGTGGTGCAGGAACTGCTCTACGCCCCCGGCGACCAGGTGGCCGAAGGGGCCGAGCTGCTCAATCTGGGGGTGGCCGAGAAGGCGTGAGCCGCCCAGCCTCGCCCTGCAGGCGACAGCATCAAGGGGCCAATGCGGCTACGCTCGGGGCCCATGAAAATCACCTTTTGCTGTACCGACACCAAGGCCGAGCCCTGGCTTCAGGGCCTGTCTGCCGCTTTGCCCGGCGCCGAGATTTCCGTGTGGCAACCGGGCGCGCCCCCAGCCGATTACGCCGTGGTCTGGGCGCCGCCCCAGCAGTTCATGGACGAGCAGCCGGCGCTCAAGGCCTTGTTCAACATCGGCGCAGGCGTGGATGCCCTGCTCAGGCTGCGCCTGCCGCCCCAGGCCCTGGTGGTGCGGCTGGACGATGCGGGCATGGCCGTGCAGATGGCCGAATACGTGTGCCACGCGGTCATCCGCCACTTCCGTGAATTCGATGGCTACGAGGCCGACACCCTGGCCGGCCGCTGGGGTTACCGCAAGCCGCGCCTGCGCAGCGACTATCCCGTCGGCGTGATGGGCCTGGGCGTGCTGGGCGAGCGCGTGGCCCGTGCGCTGGCGCAATTTGACTTTCCGATCAACGGCTGGAGCCGCAGCGCCAAGGCCATCGAGGGGGTGCGTGCGTTCACAGGGGCGGAACAGTTCAACGATTTTCTGGCGGCCAGCCGCGTGCTGGTGAACCTGCTGCCCCTCACGCCCGACACCGCTGACATCATCAACCAGGACACCCTGGGCCGTTTGTTGCCCGGCGCCTACGTCATCAACGTGGCGCGCGGCGCCCATCTGGTGGACGAGGACCTGCTCGCCGCCCTCGACAGCGGCCATGTGGCGGGCGCCACGCTCGATGTGTTCCGCACCGAGCCGCTGCCCGCCGGCCACGCGTTCTGGACGCACCCGCGCATCACCGTCACGCCCCACACCTCGGCGCGCACCTTGCGCGACGAGAGCATTGCCCAGATCGCGCGCAAGATGGCGGCGCTGGAGCGGGGCGAGGCCGTGGCCGGTGTGGTGAACCCCGGGCGCGGCTACTGAGAGCGGCGCTGAGCTGCGCCAGCGCGGTGTGGGGCGGTGTGGCGGTCAGTCCATCGTCACGCCCGCGTCGCGCACCAGCTTGCCCAGGCGCTGCGCGTCGGCCTTGATCAGGGCGCCAAAGTCGGCGGCGCTGCCTGCCACCACCGGCGTGCCGATGGCCTCCCATTTGGCACGGAAGGCGGGCTCCTTGAAGATGGCATTCACCGTGGCGTTGAGCTTGTCGACGACGGGCTGCGGCGTGCCGGCCCGCACCGCGATGCCGTGCCAGCCGGTGATCTGGTAGCCGGGCACGCCGGCCTCGGCCAGGGTGGGTACATTGGGCAGCACCTTGGTGCGTTCGCTGGACGTCACGGCCAGCGGAACCAGCTTGCCCGCCTGGATGTGGGGCAGCGAGCTGCCCACGATGTCGAACATCACATTGACCTGGCCGCCGATCAGATCGTTGAGCGCCGGCCCTGCGCCCCGGTACGGGATGTGCGCCAGCTTCACCCCCAGCGTGCTGTTGAACAGTTCGCCCGCCAGATGCTGGGGCGTGCCGTTGCCGGCAGAGGCATAGCTCAGCACCGGCTTGCCGGCCTTGGCCAGGGCCAGGAACTCGGCCAGGGTCTTGACTCCCAGGGAAGGGTGCACTTCCAGCACCAGCGGAAAGGCGGACAGTTGCACCACCGGGGCCAGGTCGGTCAGCGGGTTGAACGGCATGCTGCTGTACAGTGATGCGTTCACCGCCATGGGGCCGCTGGCCGCCAGCAGCAGCGTGTGGCCGTCGGTGGGGGCTTGCTTGGCAACCTCGGCGCTGCCGGTGTTGCCGCCTGCACCCCCCTTGTTGTCCACGATCACGGTCACGCCCAGGCGGCTTTGCAGCTCGGGCTGCAGCATGCGCGCCATCAGGTCGGTGGGGCCACCGGGCGGGTAGGGCACCACGAAGCGGATGGTCTTGCTGGGCCAGCTGCTAGCGGCAGTTTGCGCGGCGGCCTGGCCTGCCAAGCCCAGGGCCAGCGGCACGGCGCAGGCGGCGTGCAGCAGGGCGCGCCGGGTGGTGCGCAGCGCGGGGGAAAGCGTGGGATGGTGTTGCATGTTGTCTCCTGTGGGGATGGATCCGTCCCGTCTGGCGCGGGTTGTTGTCGGTGAACGGTGGGTGTTTTCAGCCCGCGCCAAAGCGCTGGCGGATGTCGGCGGCGGTGGCCAGCGGGCGGCCCAGCGCTTGCGCGGCTTGCACCGCCTGGCGCACCAGCGCGGCGTTGTCGGGGGCCGTGCTGCCGTCCTTGCACAGCAGGTTGTTCTCAAACCCCACGCGGGCGTGGCCGCCCAATGCGGCGGCGGCCGCCACGCAGGCGTTTTCTGCGGCACCGAAGGCGCACACGGCCCAGGGCTCGTTGCTGTCGTGGGCGTTCAAAAACGGCAGCAGGTCGCGCGGGCTGGAGGTCTGGCCCGCGCTGTAGCGGCCCAGCACAAACAGCAGGAACCAGGGCGCATCCGGCACCACGCCGCTGGCCCGCAAGGCCTGCCAGCGGCGCAGGTCGGCCACGTCGTACAGGATGACCTGCACCATGGTGCGGCGCTGGGCCAGGCCGGTGAAGAAGCGCTGCAGTCCCGCGTCGCCGATCTCGGGCTTGTCCACCTCGCGCAGGCCGATGGAGACGGCTTCGGGCTGCAAAGCCTCCACCATCGCGATCTGCGCCGGGGCCTGGTAGACGCCTGCGGCTTCGCTGGTGATCTGGAGGACCATGGCATCGCCCACAGCCTGGCGCACCACGCGCTGGGCCTCGCGGTAGCCCTCCACGTCCAGGCTGTGGCGGCCTTGTGCGTCGCGGATGTGCATGTGCAGCATGGCCGCGCCCGCATCCAGGCAGGCCTTGGCCGTGGTCGCCAGCGTGGCGGGGGTGATGGGCACGGCGGGGTGGTCGGCGGGCTGTTTGTACGCGCCGTTGGGGGCCACGGTCACGATCAGTGGGTCGGCCCACGGGCTGGCCATGGCAGGTGATGTGGGCAATGCGGTCATGAACGATCTCCGGTCTTGGAGGCAGCGTCGGCAGGGGGCTCGATGGCGGGCAGCTCGCTCGCCAGCAGCGCCAGGCCCTGGCGCAGCAGCGTGTCGTAGCGCTCGCGCTCGGCCCGCTTGCGGTCTTCCGGCCAGTCAAAGAAGCCTTTGCCGGTCTTCATGCCGAGCTGGCCCTGGGCCACCTTGTCGCGCAGGGCCTGGGCGGGTATGTCGGTGTTGGAGAGGGTTGGGTACATGGTGGCCGCGGCGGCGGTGTGCACCTCGATGCCTGCATGGTCGCGCTGCAGCACCGGCCCGGCCGCCAGAAAGCGGAAGCCGAAGCCAAAGCGCACGGCAGCGTCCACGTCTTCGGGCGAGGCAATGCCTTCGTCGATGAGGGCAAAGGCCTCGCGCGAGAGCGCATGCTGCATGCGGTTGGCCAGAAAGCCGGGCTTGTCCTTTTTGACCAGCACCGGCACGCTGCCGCAGCCCCGCATGAAGGCATGCAGCCAGGCACCCAGGGCCGGGTCGCTGCGCTCGCCCATCACCACTTCCACCAGGGGCACCAGGTGGGCGGGCATGAAGAAGTGCAGCCCCAGCATGCGCTGCGCCGTAGCCAGCCCCTGGGCAATGGCACTGATGGGAAAGCCCGAGCTGTTGCTGGCCAGCACAGCGCTGGGGGGCGCCACGGCTTCCAGCTCCGCAAACAGGTGCTGCTTGGCGGCCAGCTGCTCGGTGATGCATTCGACCACCAGCACCACGCCGGTCCAGTCCACCTCCTGCAGCGCAGCGCACACCTGCACCGGGCCTGCGTGGTCGGCCTGGCCTGCGGCGGCCAGTTCCTGGGCGATGTGGGGCAGGAGCCGGTTGCGGCGGTCGGTGTGCGGGTCTACCACCGTGACGTGGGCGCCCCCGCGCGCCAGGACCACGGCCACATCGGCCCCCATGGTGCCTCCGCCCACCACCACGGTGCGTGCGTTGCGAGGCGAACTTGTTTCCATCGTGTCTCCTGTTTCTTGCTGAGCGTGCTTGCGTGCAATGCAGTCTAGGGAGCCTGCATTGCACGGTCCAGACGTCTTTTTCGATAGACTGATCGGCTATGAAGATCAATTGGTCCGCCCGCGAGGTGGATGTGTTCCTGTCGCTGGCCGAGACGCTGAGCTTTCGGCGCACGGCCTTGCAGATGCACCTGTCCCAGTCGGCGGTGTCCGGCACGGTGGCGCGGCTGGAGGAGATGCTGGATGTGCGCCTGTTCGAGCGCACCACGCGCACCGTGCAGCTGACGCTGGCGGGCGAGGTGTTTGCCGAGCAGGCGCGGTTCCTGCGCCACCAGATGGAGGAGACCGTGCGCCGCGTGCAGGAGGTGGCGCAGCTGCAGGTGGGCCGCGTGGCGCTGGCAGCGCTGCCGTCGCTGGCCGCTGGGGCCGTGCCCCGCGCGTTTGCCCGGTTTGCCGCGCAGCACCCGGGCGTGCAGATGGAGCTGATTGACAGCCTGGCGGGCCCGGCGTTTGACATGGTGCGCGCCGGACGGGTGGACTTTGCCCTCACCGCCGCCAACCCTGCCTATGCGGACCTGGACTACACCCCGCTGGTGTCCGACCGGTTTGTACTGCTGCTGCCGCGCACGCACCCCTTGGCCCGTGGGCGGGGCGCCGTTGCCTGGGCCGATGTGGCCGAGCTGCCCCACATCTCCATGCCCGCGGGCACCAGCGTGCGGCAGTACGCGCAAGAGGCCCTGCTGACGCACCGCATCCGCTTTGAACCCCGCTACGAGGTGGAGCACCTGGCCACCATTGCGGCCATGGTGGCGGCGGGTCTGGGGGTGAGCGCGCTGCCCGAGCTGGCCGCCCAGGTGGTGCGCCGGCCCGAGGTGGTGACGCGAGCGCTCAAGGCGCCCGTGCTGCACCGGCCCATCGGGCTGATCACGCTGCGCGGGCGGCCGCTGTCGCTGGCGGCGCAGGCCATGGTGGCCTTGCTGCGGCAGGAGGTGGAGGGCGCCGACGCGCAGAGTGGCTGATGGCGCGTCCGGCGAGTGGTCTGGCACGATATGAGGTGGCCCTGCGTCGGCGCTGGCGAGACAATGGCGAGATTCCTTGTCCACCCTTGGTAGCCCCATGAGCATTCCCTCCCGCGTCCGCCTCATCGACGTTGGCCCCCGCGACGGCCTGCAGAACGAAAAGACCCCGGTGCCCGCCGCCGTCAAGATCGAGCTGGTGCACCGCCTGCAGCAGGCGGGCCTGAAAGAGATCGAAGTCACCAGCTACGTCAGCCCCAAATGGGTGCCGCAGATGGCCGACAACCACGAGGTGATGAGCGGCATCACCCGCCAGGGCGGCGTGGCGTATTCGGTGCTCACGCCCAACCTCAAGGGCTTTGAGGCCGCCGTGCTGGACAAACCCGACGAGATCGTCGTCTTCGGCTCCGCCAGCGAGGCCTTCAGCCAGCGCAACATCAACTGCAGCATTGCCGAGAGCATCGAACGCTTTGCGCCCGTGGTGCAGGCGGCGCTGGCTGCGGGCATCCGCGTGCGCGGTGCCATGAGCTGCACCGTGGGCTGCCCGTACGAGGGCGACATCGCCCCCGAGCGCGTGGCCTACCTGGCCGGCCTGCTCAAGGGCATTGGCGTGCAGCGCGTGGACGTGGCCGACACCATTGGCGTGGGCACGCCGCGCAAGGTGCAGCGCGCCATCGAGGCGGCCTTGCAGCACTTTGGCATCGACGAAGTCTCCGGCCACTTCCACGACACCTACGGCCAGGCGCTGTCCAACACGCTGGCCGCGCTGGAGCTGGGTGTGTGGAATTTCCAGTCGTCCGTGGCTGGGCTGGGCGGCTGCCCTTATGCCAAGGGTGCGACCGGCAACGTGGCCACCGAAGATGTGGTCTACATGCTGCAGGGGATGGGCATCGAGACCGGCATCGACCTCGACCTTCTCATCGACGCAGGCGCCTACATCAGCGGTTTTCTGGACCGCAAACCCAACTCACGCGCAGCCAACGCCCTGCTGACCAAGCGCGCGGACTGACCCCCGCTGGTCCAACTCCCCCCGGCCGCCGTCAACCGGCGTCCGGGGATCCGGCGTCCGGGGTGCCTCCCAGCACCTTCCAGAGCGTCACGCGGTTGACCTGCTCGGCCAGGCGCAGGCCGATCAGGGCCTGCTGCGCCGCATACAGGCTGCGCTGTGCATCCAGCACCGTGAGGTAGTTGTCCACCCCGGCCTTGAAGCGCGCTTCCGACAGGTCGAACGCCTTCTGGGTGGAGGCCACCAGCCGCGTCTGCGCGGCAATGCGCTCGTCCCATTGCGCGCGGTCGGCCAGCACATCGGCAGTCTCGCGGAACGCGGTCTGCACGGCCTTCTCGTACTGGGCCACGGCGATGCGCTGGTTGGCCTCGGCCACCTGCACGTTGGCGCGGTTGCGGCCCGCGTCGAAGATCGGCAGGCGGACCAGCGGCACAAAGCTCCAGGTGCCGCTGCCCGCGCCAAACAGGCCGTCCAGCTCGCGGCTGCCGGTGCCCACGTTGGCCGTGAGGCTGATGGTGGGGAACAGGGCCGCCCGCGCAGCGCCGATGTTCGCCTCGGTGGCGCGCAGGGCGGCTTCGGCGGCCTGCACATCGGGCCGGGCCAGCAGCACGCTGGACGCCAGCGGCACCGGCACGGGCTGCAACGCCGCCGGCGCCTGCGCGTCCGCGCGCAGCGTGCTGGCAGTGGGCCAAAGGGCCGCAGGCACCGGGCCGCCCACCAGCAATTGCAGCGCGTTGCGGTCGCGCTCTACCTGGGCCAGGTAGGCCGCCACATCGCCGCGTGCGGCGTCCACCGTGGTCTGCGCCTGCGCCAGCACCAGCCCTGAGGTCGAGCCGATGGCGTGGATGCGTTCGGTCAGCGCATAGGCCTTCTCGCGGCTGGCCAGGGTGTCGCGTGCCAGTTGCAGCCGGGCTTCGTCGGCGGCCAGGGTGAGCCACGCGTTCGCCACGTCGGCCACCAGGCCCGTCTGGATGTTGCGCTGGTTCTGCTGGCTCTGCAGAAACTGCTGCAGCGCCGCCTCGTTGAGGTTGCGCACGCGGCCCCAGAAGTCGATCTCGTAGCTGGCAAACCCCAGCTGGGCCGTGTACTGCGTGGCCACCTGCGCTGGCGCGGTGGCGCTGCTCATGCCGGCGGCGGTGCGTGCGCGGCTGGCTTGCGCCTGCGCGGTGACGCTGGGCAACAGGTCGGCCCGGGTGATGCCGTACTGGGCGCGCGCCCGCTCGATGGCCTCGACGGCCACGCGCAGGTCGCGGTTGTTGGACAGCGCCAGGGCAATGACATCACGCAGCGGCTGGGCCTGCACCCAGCCCAGCGCGGCGGCCGCCTGCAGGCCGGCCTCGGTGGCCTCGGCGGGCTGCTCGCCCCGGGTGCCGACGGTGTCCGGCACGGGCAGGGCGGGCGTCTGGTGGACGGGGGCCAGGTTGCAGCCTGCGAGCAGCGCCGCGGCTGCCAGGGCGGCGGTCAAGGGTGGGCGCTTCATGCTGCGCTCTCCTGAGTGGGGTGCGGCGGGGTCGTGGCAGGGTGTTGCGGCGTGTCGTCTGCGCTGCGCGACCGGCTCTTGAACCAGCGGCGGATGAGCAGGAAGAACACCGGCACCAGGAAGATGCCCAGCACCGTGGACGCCAGCATGCCCCCCAGCACGGCGGTGCCGATGGCAACCCGCCCGCCCGCGCCCGCGCCGGTGCCGATGGCCAGCGGGATCACGCCGAAGCCGAAGGCCAGCGAGGTCATCAGGATGGGCCGCAGGCGCAGGCGCACGGCGGCCACGATGGCGTCGAACAGGTTCTTGCCCTGCTCCTGCAGCTGCACGGCGAACTCGACGATCAGGATCGCGTTCTTCGACGCCAGCCCCACCGTGGTCAGCAGCCCCACCTGGAAGTACACGTCGTTGGTCAGGCCGCGCGTATACGTGGAGGCGAGGGCGCCCACCACGCCCAGCGGCACGGCCAGGATGACGGACAGCGGCACGGTCCAGCTCTCGTACAGGGCGGCCAGGCACAGGAACACGAACAGGATCGAGATCGCGTACAGCATGGGGGCCTGCGCGCCCGACTGGCGTTCCTGCAGCGAGGCGCCCGTCCATTCGTAGCCGATGCCCGGGGGCAGGGTGCGCAGGATGTCCTCTGCGATCTTCATGGCCGCGCCCGAGCTCACGCCCGGCGCGGCGCGGCCTTCCAGTTCGTAGGCCGGGTTGCCGTTGTAGCGCATCAGCTGCGGCGAGCCGTAGGCCCAGTAGCTGGACGAGAACGCGCCGAACGGCACCATCTCGCCCTTGCTGTTGCGCACGCTCCAGCGGGCCACGTCCTGCGGCAGCATGCGCGCCGGGGCGTCGCCCTGGATGTACACGCGCTTGACCCGTTCGTTGTTCAGGAAGTCGTTCACGTAGGTGCCGCCGATGGCGCTGGAGAGCACGTTGTTGATGTCGTTGTAGGACAGCCCGAGCGCGGCGGCCTTGCGGTCGTCGATGTTCAGGCGCAGCTCGCTGGCGTCCTCCAGATTGGTCATGCGCAGGTTGGTCAGCTCCGGCCGCTTGCGCGCCTCGCTCAGGAAGGTGTTGGTGGCCGCCAGCAGCGCCTGGTGGCCCAGGCCGTTCATGTCCTTGATCACGAAGTTGAAGCCCGAGCTGGAGCCCAGGCCCCGCACGGCCGGCGGCATGACGACCAGCACCCGCGCATCGCGGATGGAGGCCAGGTCGCGCGTGGCCTTGAAGGCGATCTGCGCGGCCGCCTGGCTGGGCAACGGGCGGTCGGCCCAGGGCTTGAGGCGCACAAAGCCGCGGGCCGAGGCCTGGTCGCCGTTGATGCCCGAGACCTGGTAGAAGCTCAGCACGTCGGGCTGCTGCGCAAAGTACTCGCGCACCTGGTCCAGCACGCTCTGCAGCCGCGCATCGGCGGCGCCCGAGGGCAGGTTCACGTTCACGTACAGGAAGCCCTGGTCTTCGTCGGGCAGGAACGAGGTGGGCAGGCGCGCCATGAGCAGCCACACCACGCCGCACACGGCCAGGAAGATCAGCGCCATGCGCTTGGTGCGGCGCAGGGTGTAGGCCACCGTGCCCTGGTAGCGCGAGGCTGTGGCGTCGAAATGGTGGTTGAACCAGCGGAAGAACCGGTCGTTCAGGCCCAGCAGGCCGCGGCGGATCGGCCGGTCGTGCCCGGCCGCCGCGGCGGCAGGCTTGAGCAGCGTGGCGCACAGCGCGGGGGTGAGGGTCAGCGCCACGAACACCGACAGTGCCATGGCCGCCACGATGGTGATGGAGAACTGCCGGTAGATCACGCCGGTGGAGCCGCCGAAGAACGCCATGGGCACGAACACCGCCGACAGCGTGACCCCGATGCCCACCAGGGCGGGCGTGATCTCGCGCATGGACTGGCGCGTGGCGTCCTTGGCCGACTGGCCGGTCTCGTGCATCACCCTCTCGACGTTCTCGACCACCACGATCGCGTCGTCCACCAGCAGGCCGATGGCCAGCACCATGGCAAACATGGTCAGCGTGTTGATCGAATACCCCGCCAGCGACAGTACGCCGAAGGTGCCCAGCAGCACCACCGGCACGGCTATGGCGGGGATGAGGGTGGCGCGGAAGTTCTGCAGGAACACGAACATCACGATCACCACCAGGAGCATGGCCTCGCCCAGCGCGCTCACCACTTCCTTGATGGAGGCGCGCACGAAGGGCGTGGAGTCCGAGCTCACGAAGTAGTCGATCTGGTTGGGGAAGTAGGGCTTGAGCTCGGCCAGCTTGGCGGCGATGGCGTCGGCCACCTGCATGGCGTTGGCGCCGTCGGCCAGCACGATGCCCATGCCCGCGCCGGGCATGCCGTTGAGCTTGGCCTTCACGGTCAGGTTCTCGGCGCCCAGCTCCACGCGGGCCACGTCCTTGATGGTGACGACCGAGCCGTCCAGCGCGGACTTGAGCACGATGCGCTCGAACTGCTCCACGGTCTTGAGCTTGGTGCGGGCCGTGATGGTGGCATTGAGCTGCTGGTCAGACACCGCGGGCAGGGCGCCCAGCTGGCCGGCGGACACCTGCGCGTTCTGGGCGTTGAGCGCGTTGACCAGGTCCGATGGCATCAGCGCGTACTTCTCCATCTTGGCCGGGTCCATCCAGATGCGCATGGCGTAGTTGGTGCCGAACACCGTCACGTCGCCGACCCCGTCGATCCGGCCGATCACGTCCGCCAGGCTGCTGGTCAGGAAGTCGCCGATGTCCACGGCGCTCATCGATGGGTCCTTGGAGAAGAAGCTGTAGATGACCAGGTAGTCCTGCCCGCCCTTGTTCACGAACACGCCCCGGCTCTTGACGGCGTCGGGCAGGCGGTTGGTGGCGGCCTGCAGCTTGTTCTGCACCTGCACCTGCGCCACGTCGATGTTGGTGCCGGGCGCGAAGGTCAACGTGGTGCGCGAGCGGCCCGCGGCGTCCGAGGTCGAGCTCATGTAGAGCATGTTGTCGATGCCCTTGAGCTGCTGCTCGATGATCTGCGTCACCGAGTTCTCGACCGTCTCGGCCGAGGCGCCGGTGTATTGCGAGCCGATGGTCACGCGCGGCGGAGCGATGTCGGGGTACTGCTCCAGTGGCAGCGTGACGATGGACAGCGCGCCGCCCAGCATGATGATGATGGCGATGACCCACGCAAAGATGGGCCGGTTGATGAAGAACTGAGCCATGTGCCGCGTCCTTCGTGCTCAGCGCGAGGCTGCTGCGGCAGGTGCGGGCGCGCTGGCGGGCGGTGCGCCGGCCCCCGGCGAAGGCTTGCCGCCGTCCTTGGCGCTCGCGCGCGGGTCCACCTCCACCGGCTTGACCTTGTCGCCGTGCTTGACGCGCTGGAAGCCCTCGACGACCACGCGTTCGCCTGCAGCCAGCCCGCTTTGCAGCAGCCACTGGTTGCCCACCGCGCGGTCGATGCTGATCGGGCGCTTCTCCAGCACGTCGCCGTCCTTGACCACCAGCACGCTGGGCTTGCCGGCAAGGTCGCGGGCCACGGCCTGCTGGGGCACCAGCAGGGCTTCGGGCGCCAGCCCGGTGGGCAGCAGCGCCTGCACGTACATGCCGGGCATCAGCGTGCCCTTGGGGTTGGGCACCACGGCCCGCAGCGTGACGGTGCCGGTGGTGGCGTTGACGATCACGCCCGCAAACTGCAGCTGGCCGCGCTGCGGGTACTCGGTGCCGTCGTCCAGGCGGATGCGCACGGGGATCTTGTCGCCCTCGACCTTCTGGAAGCGGCCTGCGTCCCAGTCCCGCTGCAGCTGCATCAGCTCGGTGGCGGACTGGGTGAAGTCCACGTACATCGGGTCGAGCTGGACGATGGAGGTCAGCGCGTCGGCCTGGTTGGCCGTGACCAGCGCCCCCGGCGTGACGCTGGACAGGCTGATGCGGCCGCTGATCGGGGCTTCGATGCGGCTGTATTTGAGGTTGATGCGCGCCGTGGCCAGGTTGGCCTGGGCCACGGCCACGTCGGAGCGCGACTGGGCGGCGGCGGCCTGGCTTTCTTCAAACGCCTGCTGGCTGATGGCGTCGATCTTCACCAGCTCGGCATTGCGCTTGGCCGTGGCTTCCTGGGTGCGTGCGGTGGCCTCGGCCTTGGCCAGGGCCGCCAGGGCGCTGGCCTCGGTGGCCCGCAGCGCGGCGTCGTCGATCTGGTACAGCGGCTGGCCCTGGCGCACCAGCATCCCTTCGGTGAACAGGCGCTTTTGCAGGATGCCCGACACCTGGGGCCGCACTTCGGCCGTGAGCGAGGCGCGGGTGCGGCCGGGCAGGGTGGCTTCGAGCTGCTGGCTTTGCTGCTTGAGGGTGACCACGCCCACCTCGGGGGCGGGCTTGGCCGGTGGGGGCGCTTCGCCCGTCTTGCCGCAGCCCGCCAGGATGCCGGCGATCAGCAGCAGCCCCAGCAGCGCTCCCCGGTACGGCAAGGCCCCCGGCGCCGGGCGGGCGGCGCGGCGCAAGGCAGGGTGGGCGGGGGTGGGCGCAGGCAGGCTTGGGCCCAGCGGGGGCAGCGCGGCAACGTTCATGGGTGTGAAGGCGGGGGGTTCGGAGGGGACGGCCCATTGTGGGGTCCGCACATTTCCTGTTTGTAAAGCAGCCCCCGATATTGGCATGCCGCGCCCGGTCGCGCAGCGCGCGGCAAAATGGGGGGAGATCCGACCCCTCAACCCTTTCCTGTGAGACGCTGGAGACCAAGCCGCATGTGTGGAGCCGAACTGAAAAACCTGCCCGAGGGCGTGCAGCGCGTGGCTGCGGCCCTGGAATCCCTGGGCCACCCCCACCGCCCGCAGATGCTGGACGACGCCGCCCGCACGGCGCAGCAGGCGGCCGATGCGCTGGGCATCGCCGTGGGGCAGATCGCCAAGAGCATCATCTTCCGCCGCAAGAGCGATGACGCGGCCGTGCTGGTGGTCACGTCGGGCGACCGGCGGGTGGACGAGAAAAAGGTGGAAGCCCACGTGGGCGGCAAGATCGGCCGTGCCGACGCGGAATTCGTGAAAAGCCGCACCGGCTTTTCCATCGGCGGCGTCTCGCCCGTGGCCCATGCCACGCCGCCCGTCACGCTGATCGACCAGGACCTGCTGCGTTTTGATGTGGTGTGGGCCGCGGCCGGGCACCCGCACGGCGTGTTTGCGCTGCACCCGGGCGACCTGCAGCGCCTGACCGGCGCGCCCGTGGTGGACGTGGTGCAGGTGCCGGCGCCCGACGCCGGGGCGGCCACCGGAGCGGCTGCGGCATGAGTGATGCTACTGATTCGATAGCTGCTCGCGCCCGCCTGATGGGCGATGCGGGCTATTTTGATCTTGATTCGGACGAGGTCGTGCCGTCGCCCTGCATTTCGGTGTGCCGCATGACGGAAGACCGCAGCCGCTGCGAAGGGTGCTTTCGCACCATCGACGAGATCCGCGCCTGGTCCGGGGCGGACGGCGCCCAGCGGCGGGCCATCTGGGTGCGGCTGCTGCAGCGTGCCGGCGCGGCCGTGCCGCCGTCCCTGGCCGCTGCCGAGCGCGGCGTGAAGGAGCCTCAGGCATGAAGCACATCACCTTTTATCTGGACTTTGTCTCGCCCTACGCCTGGCTGGCCTTCGAGCGCCTGCCCGAAGCCCTGGCGGGCCTGAGCTACCACGTGGAATACCGCCCGGTGCTGCTGGGCGCGCTGTTGCAGCAGCATGCCAACCCCGGGCCCGCCGGCATTGCCCCCAAGCGCGACTGGACCTACCGCCACGTGTGCTGGCTGGGCCACGCGCAGGGCACGCCGCTGCAGATGCCCGCCCGCCACCCCTTCAACCCGCTGCCGCTGCTGCGCCAGGCCCTGGCCTGCAGCGACGACGGCCGCATCAACCGCTACGTGGCCGGCGCGGTGCTGCGCCACGTGTGGGTGGGCGGGCAGGACGCACTGGACCCCGAGCGCCTGGCCGCGCTCTCGGCCGCGCTGGCCGAACAGATCCGTCCCGGGCACGACGTGAACAGCGCAGAGCCCAAGGCCCTGCTGCGCGCCAACACCGAGGCGGCCCAGGCGGCCGGGGTGTTTGGCGTGCCGGCCTTCGGGGTGGACGGCAAGATTTTCTGGGGCCTGGATGCCCTGCCCATGCTGCGCGCCTACCTGGACGGCGACGCCTGGTTCGATGGGCCCGGCTGGGACGTGGCGCAGCGCACCCCCTCGGGGCTGGCTCCCGTGGCGCGTTGATGCGTTCGGTCAGGCCCTCCAAAGCTGTTCACGCTGGGCCTGCCGGAGCGCCGCGCGAGGCTTCGACAAGCTCAGCCCGAACGGGTGGAGGCGTTTCGCCAAACTAGGGCTCGGTTAAGGCTTGGCGCGCCCGTGCCGGTGTTGCGTTCGCGCAAACACGGCGCCCCGTGCTGCAAGCGCCCCGCAAGGGGCCGGTGGTGCAATGGCTTCGACGCTGCCCGGCAGCGAGCGAGGTCTGCATGCCCAACGCCTTTTCCTTTGCCCATTCGCCGTTCGACTGCCTGGAGCCCGAAGAGCAGCGCATGGTGCGCGACCATGTCGACATCGGCTACTACGCGCCCGGCCAGGTGCTGCTGGAGCGTGGCGCTGCGCCCACGCACCTGTTTGTCGTCGTCAAGGGCCATGTGGCGCAAGAGGACCAGGGCGACACGGTGGTCACCTACGGCCCCGAGGACTGCTTTGACGGCCGCAGCCTGGTGGCCGGCCGCGCCAGCAGCCGCTTCGTGGCCACCGAGGAGGTCATCACCTACGAGCTGGCCCGCGCCACGGTGCTGGAGCTGATCGCGCGCAACGCCACCTTTGGCGCGCTGCTTTTTTCCGACCTGGGGCACAAGCTCAGCGTGCTGGCGCAGCGCCAGCACCCGCGCGACCTGCCCTCGCTCAGCCTGTCGCGCGTGGGCGACGCCTTCCTGCGGCCGGTGCACGAGGTGCCCGCCGCGCTGGACGTGCTCAGCGCCGTGCGCCGCATGCACGCCGAGCGCACGGCCAGCGTGCTGGTGCGGGACGACGCCGCCACGCCGCCGCGCCGCGGCATCTTCAGCCGCACGCTGCTGGAGCGCGCCATCCTGTCGGGCCGGCCCCTGGACCAGATGCCCGTGGGCGACTGGGCGCGGTTCCCGGTGGTGGAGGTGCGGGCGGGCGATTCGGTCGGCGACGCCATGGCGCTGATGCTGCGCCACCGCATCCACCGCCTGGTGGTGGTGGACGGCGAGCGCACGCTGGGCATGCTGGAGTCGCTGGACCTGCTGAGCTACGTGTCCAACCCCTCGCACCTGGTGGCGCTGCAGATCGACAACGCCAGCTCGCTCGACGCGCTGGCTGACGCCGCGGCGCAGATCGACCGCGTGGTGTCCGTGCTGTTTCGCAGCGGCACGCGCGTGGGGCTGGTGGCGCACCTGGTGCAGCAGCTCAACGCGCGCCTCTTCCTGCGCGCCTGGCAGCTCATCGCGCCGCCGGAGCTGGTGGCGAACAGCTGCCTGTTCGTGATGGGCAGCGAGGGCCGGGGCGAGCAGCTGCTCAAGACCGACCAGGACAACGGCCTGATCCTGCGCGACGGCTACGCGCCGCCGCCCGACCTGGCGGACCTCTGCGACCGCTTCTCGCAGGCACTGGGCCGCTTTGGCTACCCGCCGTGCCCCGGCGGCATCATGCTCAGCCAGCCCCTGTGGCGGCGCAGCAGCAGCGAATGGGCGCGCCAGCTGCAGGACTGGGTGTGGCGGCCCGAGGGCGAGGCGCTGATGCACCTGGCGATCTTCCTGGACGCCCACGCCGTGGCGGGCGACGCCGCGCTGCTGGACGCGGCGCGGGCCCATCTGATGACGCTGGCCACCGACCATGAAGGGCTGCAGAGCCGCTTTGCCGCCGCCATCGACGCCTTCGGCCACGCCGGCCCCAGCTGGTGGAGCCGCTTGCTCACCCCCGGCGCCGCGCCCGAGCCCTGGCACATCAAGAAGGAAGGGCTGTTTCCGCTGGTGCACGGCGTGCGCAGCCTGGCGCTGGCCCACCGGGTGACCGCCACCGCCACCACCGACCGCATTGAGGCGCTGGTGGCCCTGGGCGCCTTGAGCCCCGGCGAAGGCGAGGACCTGGCCGAGGCCCTGCAGGTGCTGATGGCCCTGCGGCTGAAGGCGGGGCTGGCCGAGCGCGAGCAGCAGCGCCCCATCTCCGGCACGGTGGCGCCCGACCAGCTGGGCAGCCTGGACCGCGACCTGCTCAAGGATGCGCTGGGCGTGGTCAAGCGCTTTCAGCAGATGCTGCGCACGCGCTTTCACCTGGGGGTGCTCTGATGCCGCTGCACAGCCCCTGGGCCGCCGCGCGCCGCCGCTGGCTGCAGCACCGGCTGCGCCGGCCCGAATACGCGTTCGTGCTGGAGCCCGGCCCGCCCGGCGAGTGGGTGGCCATCGACTGCGAGACCACGGGGCTTGACGTGCGCACGGACGAGGTCGTCTCCATTGGCGCGGTGCGCGTGTGCGGCCAGCGCATCGTGGCCAGCGAGCGGCTGGAGCTGCTGGTGCGCCCCGCCGGACCAGTGTCGGCAGAGAGCGTGCGCATCCACCGCCTGCGCGCGCAGGACGTGGCGCAGGCCCGGCCGCTGCCAGAGTTGCTGCCCCAGCTGCTGCACTTCATTGACGGGCGGCCGCTGGTGGGCTACTACCTGGAGTTCGACGTGGCCATGCTCAACCGCGCCGTGCGCCCCTGGCTGGGCATCGGCCTGCCGCAGCCGTGCATCGAGGTCTCGGCGCTGTACTACGACTACCGCTTCCGCCAGCTGCCGCCCTACCAGCAGCATGCCAACGCCGACATCGACCTGCGCCTGGCCACCCTGGTGCGCGAACTGGACCTGCCCGCGCGCGAGGCGCACGACGCGGTCAACGATGCCGTGACGGCGGCGCTGGCGTTCATCAAGCTGCGGCGCTTGCTGGGCGCCGTTTGACGCCGCGCGGCGGCCTGTGTGTCTCAGGTTGCTATTGAAATGGTAGCTGTTTGCGCTTGTCCATCAAGCGCTGGAGGTCGATTTTCTTCTCAATGCGGAATGTCCTGCATCATCAGCTCTCACCCTTTGGGACCGAGCCCTCCGGCCCCCGCCCGTTCGGGCTGAGCCTGTCGAAGCCGGGGCGCGGAGTCTGAGCAGCCCTTCGACAAGCTCAGGGCGAACGAGGGGAGGGCGAACAGGTTTGGGAAGTCGCTTCCCCGCCCGTTCGGGCTGAGCCTGTCGAAGCCGGGGCGCGGAGTTTGAGCAGCCCTTCGACAAGCTCAGGGCGAACGGGGGGAGGGGCGCACACGTCCAGCGCGAACGGCGTCCAGCCCCGCTCACAGCACCTTCACCGCCAGCTTGAAGTCCGGGTCCTCGTCAAAGTGCTTGATCTGGAAGCCCAGGTGGCGCATGAGCTTGAGCATGTTGCTGTTGTGCGCCAGCACCAGCCCCTCGATCTGCGCCAGCCCCTTGTTGCGGGCAAATTCGGTGATGGCCGCCATGAGCCGCGAGCCCAGGCCCTGGCCCGCGAACTCGTCGGCCACCAGCAGCGAGAACTCGCAGGTTCGGAGGTCCGGATTGGTCACGTAGCGCGACACGCCGATGATGCGTTCGGTGTCGATGAACTCGCCGTCGGCCCCCAGCTTGCGCTCGCGGTGCACGGCCACCAGGGCCATCTCGCGGTCGTAGTCGATCAGGGTGAAGCGCGCCAGCATGCGCGAGGGCAGCTCGGGCATGGACGAGGCGAACCGGAAGTAGCGGCTCTCGGACGACAGGCCCTTGACCAGCGCCTGCAGCATCGAGGCATCGTCCGGCCGCACGGGGCGCACGGTGTAGATGCCGCCGCCGCGCATGGGCCATTCCTGCTCGAAGTGCGAGGGGTAGGGCAGGATCGCCAGGTGCCCGTAGTGCTGGCCGTGCGCGGGCATGGGCTGCACCACGATGCGCGCGTCCACCGCCAGCGCGCCGGATTCGTCCAGGATGATGGGGTTGATGTCCATCTCGCGCAGCTGGGGCAGCTCGCACACCATTTCGGACACGCGCAGCAGCACGTGTTCCAGCGCCGCCATGTCGATGGGCGGGGCGCCGCGCCACTCGCCCAGCGTGGCGGCTACGCGGGCACGCTGCACCAGGCCGCGCGCCAGGAACTGGTTGAGCGGCGGCATCTCCATGCTGCGGTCGCCGATCAGCTCGATCATCGTGCCGCCCGCGCCAAACGTGATCACCGGGCCGAACAGCTCGTCCGTCACCAGGCCGATGTACAGCTCGCGCCCGCGCCGCTGCGCGGACATGTTCTGCACCGTCGCGCCGTTGATGTGCGCGTCGGGCCGCAGCTGGGCTACGCGCTTGACCATGTCGTTGTAGGTGTCGCGCACCTGCGTGGCGTTGACCAGGTTCAGCGCCACGCCCTGCACGTCGGACTTGTGGGCGATGTCGGGCGAGTCGATCTTGAGCGCGGCGGGGTAGCCCAGCTGCGTGGCGATCATCATGGCCTCGTGGGCGCTGCGGGCCAGGATGGTCTTGGTGACCGGAATGTGGAACGCCGCCAGCAGCGCTTTCGACTCCAGCTCGGTGAGCACGTTGCGGCGCTCGGCCAGCACGCTCTCGATGAGCAGGCGCGCGCCTTCCACGTCGGGCTTGGCCAGGTCGTGTGCCAGCGGGGGCGGCGTCTGCTGCAGCAGCAGCTGGTTCTCGTGGTGGTTGGCGATGTTGGAGAACGCGTCCACGCCCGCCTCCGGCGTGCGGAAGGTGGGAATGGAGGCCGCGTTCAGCACGGCCCGCGCCTCGTTCACCGTGGAGTCGCCCATCCAGCAGGTGAACAGCGGCTTGCTGACCGACAGCTGCGTCTGCACCAGCGCCTGGGCCACGCGGGTGGGGTCCGAGCCGAGCTTGGGCGAGTAGATCACCAGGATGCCGTCGATGCCGCGCGTGGCGCTGGCCGCCTCGATGGCGGCGGTGAAGTGCTCCGGCGTGGCGTCTTCCGACAGGTCGATCAGGTCCTTGAGCGAGGCCTGCGGCGACAGCCGGGGCGCCAGCGCGGTGGCCGTGGCGTGGTCCAGCTTGCCCAGCTGCAGCCGCAGCTCGTTGGCCCAGTCGGCCGCCAGCACGCCGGGCCCGCCGCCGTTGGTGATGACGGCCAGGTGCCGGCCCGAGGGCTGGTAGCGCGAGGCCAGGCAGCGCACGGCCGAGAACAGCTGCGAGAACGTGCGCACGCGCACCGCGCCCGCGCGGCGCAGCGCGGCGTCGAACACGTCGTCGCTGCCCACGATGGCGCCCGAGTGCGTAAGCGCCGCCTCGTTGCCCGCGGGCTTGCGGCCGGCCTTGAGCACGATCACCGGCTTGGCGCTGGCGGCGGCGCGCAGCGCGCTCATGAAGCGGCGCGCGTTGCGGATGCCCTCCATGTAGATCACGATGCTGTGCGTGTGCGGGTCCGCGGCCAGAAAATCGAGCGCATCCGCCAGGTCGAGCGCGGTGTTGGGCCCCAGGGACACCACGGCCGAAAAGCCCACGCCGCTGCGCTGCGCCCAGTCCAGCGTGGACGCTGTGAGCGCGCCGGACTGCGACAGCAGCCCCAGCGGCCCGGGCTTGGCCAGCGCGCCGATGACGCTGGCGTTGAGATGGTGGTGGGGCCGCTGAAAGCCGTTGCAGTTGGGCCCCAGCAGGTGCAGCTGGTGGCGCTGGGCCGTGGCGTGCAGCCGGGTCGCGTCCTGCGCGTTCAGGCCCGAGGAGACCACCAGTGCCGCGCGGCAGCGGATGCGGCCGGCCACTTCCAGCGCGTTGTCCATCTCCTCCACCGTGGGCAGCGCGATCACCGCCAGCTCGGCGCGCGAGCGGGCCAGGTCGGCCAGCGTGCCGCTCATGCGGATGTCCACGAAGCGCAGCTCGCCCGTGTATCCGCAGCCGCGCAGCTGGTCGGCCAGGGTGCGCGCCAGGCCGGGTTCCAGCGTGTCGGGGTCGAGGCCGCCCGCGAACACGACGATGGAGGCGGGGTTGAACAGGGGTTGGAGGAAGTGCTTGTCCATGGTAGGAGGTTCTCTTTTTTGGATAGGGGCGGCGGCCTTCGCTAGTCTGCGCCAATCAGCACCTTGACGTGGGCGGCCGCGCTGCGGGCCAGGGGACTCATCACGTAGCCGCCCTCCAGGCACGAGACGATGCGCCCCTGCGCATGCCGCCGCGCCAGGTCCAGCAGGCGCTGCGTGACCCATTCGTAGTCGGCCTCCACCAGGCCCAGGTTGCCCATGTCGTCCTCGCGGTGCGCGTCAAAGCCGGCGGAAATGTAGACCAGCTGGGGGCGGAAGGCTTCGAGCGCGGGCATCCAGGCGGCGTCCACCAGCGCGCGGAACTCGGCGCTGCCGGTGCGGCTGTCCATGCCCACGTGCACCATGTTGCTGCCGCCGGGCTGCTCGTCCTTGCCCAGAGGGTACAGGCCTTTTTCATAGAGGGAGCACATCAGCACCCGCTCGTCGCCGGCCAGGATGTCGGCACTGCCGTTGCCGTGGTGCACGTCGAAGTCGATCAGCGCCACCCGTTCCAGGCCGTGCACGTCCAGCGCGTGGCGGATGCCCACGGCCACGTTGTTGAAAAAGCAAAAGCCCATGCAGGCGCCGCGTTCGGCATGGTGGCCTGGCGGGCGGATGTTGCAGAACGCGGTGCTCACCTCGCCTTTCAGCACCAGGTCGGTGGCCAGCACGGCCGCCCCCGCGGAGCGCAGCGCGGCGGGCACGGTGTGGGGGTTCATCAGCGTGTCCGGGTCCAGGCGCTCGTAGCCTTCGGCGGGGGACCTGCCCATGAGTTCGCTGACATACAGCGCCGAGTGCGCGCGCGTCAGCTGCTCCACGCTGGCCAGCGGCGCGTCGTACGGCACCATGAAGTCGCTGTATCCCTTGCTGAGCAGCATGTCGGCGATGGCGTGAAGGCGTTCAGGGCACTCGGGGTGGCCGGGGCCCATGTCGTGCTGGAGGCAGTCCGGGTGGGAAATGTAGGCAGACAGCATGGCGGTGGTCCAGGGTAGGGGCTGCCCGGGGGCCTGCAGGGGACTCCACTGTAGGCGGGGGCGGCGCGAGGGTCTTGATATGGGTCAACAGGGACCCGGGCAAAAAAAAGCCGGGCGCAAGGCCCGGCGGGTTGGCGGCGCGTGCCCGCAGGGGGCACGCGGGGCGGGCGGCGGGGCTCAGTGCCCCGACGCGCCGGATGCGCCCAGGCCGGTTTCCGAGCGCACCTGCTGCGCGGGGAAGGCTTCGCGTTCCTTGGCTGCCTGGGCGCTCTTGTCGAGCACCGAGAACAGCCACACGCCGAAGAAGCCGATGGCCATGGAGAACAGCGCGGGCGAGGAGTACGGGAACCAGGCCGAGCCCTTGGGGTTGCCCAGCGTGGCTTCCCACACCGAGGGCGACACCACGGTGAGGGCCACCGACGAGATCAGGCCCAGGAAGCCGCCGATCACGGCGCCCTTGGTGGTGCAGTCCTTCCACAGCACGGACAGGAACAGCACCGGGAAGTTGGCCGAGGCGGCAATCGCGAAGGCCAGCGACACCATGAAGGCGATGTTCTGCTTCTCGAAGGCAATGCCCAGCAGCACGGCAATCACGCCCAGGGCGATGGTGGTCATGCGCGAGACCTTCAGCTCGGAGGCGCTGTCGGCCTTGCCCTTCTTGAGCACGGTGGCGTACAGGTCGTGCGACACGGCCGAGGCGCCCGACAGGGTCAGGCCCGCGACCACGGCCAGGATGGTGGCAAAGGCCACGGCCGAGATGAAGCCGTAGAACACGTCGCCGCCCACCGTCTTGGCCACCAGCACGGCGGCCATGTTGGCCGTGCCCGCGCCGCCCTTGATCACGCCCTTGGCCACGTCGGCCATTTCGGGGTTGGTCAGCACCAGCGTGGTGGCTCCAAAGCCGATGATGAAGATCAGCACGTAGAAGTAGCCGATCCAGGTGGTGGCCCACAGCACGGACTTGCGGGCTTCCTTGGCGTCGGGCACCGTGAAGAAGCGCATCAGGATGTGGGGCAGGCCGGCCGTGCCGAACATCAGCGCCATGCCAAAGGAGATGGCGGAAATCGGGTCCTTGATGAAGCCGCCCGGGCCCATCAGCGACAGGCCTTCCTTGGCGGCGGCCACCGGGTCCTTGCCCGCGTTGGCGGCGATGGCGGTCTTGACCTTCACACCTTCGGCGAACAGGGCCTCGGGGCTGAAGCCGAACTTGGCCAGCACCATGAAGGCCATGAAGCTCACGCCGGCCAGCAGCATGATGGCCTTGATGATCTGCACCCAGGTGGTGGCCGTCATGCCGCCGAACAGCACGTACACCATCATGAGCACGCCCACGATGACCACGGCCATCCAGTACTCCAGGCCGAACAGCAGCTTGATCAGCTGGCCCGCACCCACCATCTGGGCGATCAGGTAGAAGGCCACCACCACCAGCGTGCCGCTCGCTGCAAAGGCGCGGATGGGGCCCTGCTTGAAGCGGTAGCCCGCCACGTCGGCGAAGGTGAACTTGCCCAGGTTGCGCAGGCGCTCGGCCATCAGGAAGGTGATGATGGGCCAGCCCACGAGGAAGCCGATGGAGTAGATCAGCCCGTCATACCCCGTGGCCATCACCGCGGCCGAGATGCCCAGGAACGAGGCCGCCGACATGTAGTCGCCCGCGATCGCCAGGCCGTTCTGGAAGCCCGTGATGCCGCCGCCGGCGGTGTAGAAGTCCGCGGCCGATCGCGTCTTGGCCGCAGCCCACTTGGTGATCCACAGGGTGCCCGCCACGAACACGGCGAACATCACGATAGCGGTCCAGTTGGTGGCCTGCTTGGCGGCCTGGCCCACGTCGCCGCCGGCGGCGTAGGCAGAGGCGGCCGCGCAGCAGGCGGCTGCCGCGAGACCCCAGCGGGCGCGGCTTGCAAGGTTCTTGGCTTTCATTTCTGGGCGTCCCGCAGGATGTCTTGGGTGAGTGCGTCGTAGCGGCCGTTGGCGCGGCGCACGTAGATGCCGGTGATCACGATGGTGAAGATGATCACGAACAGGCCCAGGGGGATGCCCAGGGTGGTGACCCCGCCGCCGATGGGCTGGGCCAGGAACGGCTTGTTGAACGCGATGAGCGCGATGTAGCCGTAGTAGACGAACATCATCAGCGCGGTGAGCGTCCAGCCGAAGCGGTTGCGTTCCTGCCGGAGTTCGAGATAGCGCGGATGGCTCTGGATGCGTGTTGCCACGGGATCCGTCATGGTGGTCTCCTTGAGTGATCGGAATGCGTCTGCGCGAGCCCGGCCGGGGTAGTGCACTGAGAACAGGTTCTGACGGGGCCGATTCTGGAAATGCGCGCTGACCGCCTTCTTACGGCAGTGCAACATGAACCGGTCAGGGTTTGTCCTGTGCTGGATTTCCCTAGGGACTTTGCTTGGTGTTAACCCTGGGAAAAGGGGCGGCAGCCGCGCCGCGGGGGGGCGCCTGCCGCGGGATTTTCCGCATCAAGAAAAAACGCCCCCGGGTTTGTCCTGAGCAAAAAAAAGTGACGGTGCGCGGGCCGGAATAGCTGAGCTTTCGTGTCAGTTTTCGGTCAGACGCCCACCGGATATTCCGCCCCAGCACCGCAGTGTGCTCAGCCGGCGGATCCCGCTGCCGGGAATGATCAACAACACTGGAGACAAGCACCATGGCCAACCATCCCGCACCGCGGCCCATGACGCCCGAAGAGAGGAAAGTCATCTTCGCGTCATCGCTCGGCACCGTTTTTGAGTGGTACGACTTCTACCTCTACGGCTCGCTCGCCGCCATCATCGCCAAGCAGTTCTTCAGCGGGCTGGATGCCGGGTCGGCGTTCATCTTCGCGCTGCTGGCGTTTGCCGCGGGCTTCATCGTGCGCCCGTTCGGCGCCGTGTTCTTCGGCCGGCTGGGCGACATGATCGGGCGCAAGTACACCTTCCTGGTGACCATCCTGATCATGGGCCTGTCCACGTTCATCGTGGGGATCCTGCCCGCGTACGCGTCCATTGGCGTGGCGGCTCCCGTCATCCTCATCGCCCTGCGGCTGCTGCAGGGCCTGGCGCTGGGCGGCGAGTACGGCGGCGCGGCCACCTACGTGGCCGAGCATGCCCCGCATGGCAAGCGCGGCGCCTACACCGCCTGGATCCAGACCACCGCCACGCTGGGCCTGTTCCTGTCGCTGATGGTGATCCTGGGCACCCGCACGGTGCTGGGCGAGGAAGCGTTTGCCGACTGGGGCTGGCGCGTGCCGTTCATCGTGTCCATCCTGCTGCTGGCCATCTCGGTCTGGATCCGGCTGTCGATGAACGAATCGCCGGCCTTCCAGAAGATGAAGGCCGAGGGCAAGACCTCCAAGGCGCCGCTGACCGAATCGTTCGGCCAGTGGAAGAACCTCAAGATCGTGATCCTGGCGCTCATCGGCCTGACGGCCGGCCAGGCCGTGGTGTGGTATTCGGGCCAGTTCTATGCGCTGTTCTTCCTGACGCAGGCCCTCAAGGTCGACGGTGCTACCGCCAACATCTTCGTGGCCGTCTCGCTGCTGATCGGCACGCCCTTCTTCATCGTGTTCGGCGCGCTGTCCGACAAGATCGGCCGCAAGCCCATCATCCTGGCGGGCTGCCTGCTGGCCGCGCTCACGTATTTCCCCGTGTTCGGCGCGCTGACCAAGGCGGCCAACCCCGCGCTGGCCGAAGCCCAGGCCAAGAACAAGGTGGTGATCACGGCCGATCCGAACGAGTGCTCGTTCCAGTTCAACCCCACCGGCACCAGCAAGTTCACCAGCTCGTGCGACATCGCCAAGCAGGTGCTTGCCGGCGCTTCGGTGAGCTATGAAAACGTTGCGGCCCCCGCGGGCACGGTGGCCACCATCAAGATCGGCGAAACGGCCATCCCCTCGTACTCCAGCAAGGGCCTGAGCGCCGAAGAAGCCAAGAAGAAGGACGCCGAGTTCAAGAAGCTTGTGGCCAACGACCTGAAGGCTGCGGGCTACCCCACCAAGGCCGACCCTGCCCGCATCGACAAGGTCATGGTCACGGTGATCCTGACCTACCTGGTGCTGCTGGTGACCATGGTGTACGGGCCCATCGCCGCCATGCTGGTGGAAATGTTCCCCACGCGCATCCGCTACACCTCCATGTCCCTGCCGTACCACATCGGCAACGGCTGGTTCGGCGGCCTGCTGCCCACCACGGCATTCGCCATCGTGGCGCAGACCGGCAACATGTACAACGGCCTGTGGTACCCCATCATCATCGCCGGCGCCACGGTGGTGATTGGCGGCCTGTTCATCCGTGAGACCAAGGACGTGGACATCTACGCCAACGACTGATCCGCCGCAGCGGTGCGCAGGGCCCGTCCGAAGGGCGGGCCCTGGGTTCCATCAAGGGGCTTGACGGGCCGGGCAGCACGGCTGCAGCGGCGGCGCCAGGCCCTTTGATCGAACAAACCCATCCAAGGAGATTGAGAGCATGTGGAAGATTGTTGTTGGCTTCATCGCGTTTGCCGCGCTGGCGATGTTTGTGATCATCAAGGCGGGCGACAAGGCCGACATGGGCGGTGAAAAGCATGGCGCCGATGCCGTGCATGCCCCCGAGCCGGCCGCCAGCACGCCCGCGGCGCCAGCCGCGTCCGCGCCCGCCTCGGCGGCCAGCGCGCCGTGACAGGCTGAGCGCCCGCGCCGGGGCCCCGGCGGCCCGCCTGCAAAAAGAAAGCCCAGGGGGATGCCCTGGGCTTTCTTTTTGGGAGGACTCTTCAGGTCCCCCGCTGGGGCAGGCCCGTGCTCAGCGCCGGAACCGCCCGTCCGTGCCGATGATGGACAGGTCGGCAAAGTCGAGGCCCGTGTGGTCCTCGGGCGTGAACGACACCTCCAGGCCGCCGATGTCGAACTTGCGGATGCTCTCCAGCGCCGCGTGGATCTTGGCGCGGTCGGGCTTGGGGCCGGCGCGCTTGAGTCCTTCGACCAGCACCTTGGCCGCTGCAAAGCCTTCCAGCATGGCGGGGCTCACCTCGGTGCCCTTGGCCTTGGCGAGCTCCTGGGCCTCCTTCACCATGGGGTAGTTGGCGCCCCGCTCATTGGGGAACACCTGGGTCACGATCACGCCGCGCGCGTTCGCCCCCAGGCTCTTGATGAAGCCGCTGGAGGCGTTGTTCGACAGCGTCACGATCTGGGCAGCGGAGCCCGCGGCCCGCAGGGCGTTCACGCCTTCCACCACCGAGGTGCCCGAGGCGATCATCAGCACGGCCTGGGCATCCGCCTTGGCGGCCTTGCCAGCCAGGGGGGCGAAGTCGGGCTTGGCACGGTCGAATTTCTCCAGCACCACGGGCTGCAGCTTGGCGGCGGCAAGGCCCTTTTGCGCCCCCTGCACGCCGTCGGCGCCAAAGCTGTCGTCCGAATAGAACACGGCCACGCGGGTGATGCCCATGGACGCCAGGTGGGTCATGGCCTTTTCGGCTTCGCGCTGGTAGGTGGCGCGCACGTTGAAAATGTTCTTGCGCACCGGCTGGTGCAAGACCATGGCCCCGGTGGAGGGCGCCACCAGCGCCACGCCGTGCTTGTCCAGCAGCGGGATGATGCCCTCGGTGTGGGGCGTGCCCCGGGTGAGGAACATGGCCAGCACGTTCTTTTCCTCGATGAGCTGGCGGGCGTTCTCGGCCGCGGTCTTGGGGTCGAACTTGTCGTCCAGCGAGATCACCTCGATCTTCTGGCCGTTGACGCCGCCCCGGGCATTGACCATGTCAATGTAGAGCTTGGCGCCGTCCGAGGTTTCCTGCACCCCGGAGGCCACCTGGCCCGAGAACCCGGCCGTCTGCCCGATGAGCAGCTGGGCCTGGGCCGACCCCATGCCCCATGCCAGGATGAGGCCCGCGCAGAGGGCGGACCATGCCTTTTTCTTCTTCATGTGAAATCTCCTCGTGGTGGATTCCCCCAGTCTAGCGACTGGAAAGCCCGCGACGCTATCACGCGGCTTGCGCTGCATCAATCCGGTCGTGTCCGCAACCGGACAAGGTGCCGCAGTACGCCGTGGGGTCAAACCCCTGCTGACAGCGGCTGTCAGCAGGGCGTTCCTAGAATGTTCGGCCTCACCCCTCCAACGCTCCGCAAAGCCACCCATGACCCAGGGAACCATCCGCATCCGTGGTGCACGCCAGCACAACCTTCGCAACCTTGATCTGGACATCCGCACCGGCGAGCTGACCGTGGTCACGGGCCCCAGCGGCTCGGGCAAGTCCAGCCTGGTGTTCGACACCCTGTACGCCGAGGGCCAGCGGCGCTACGTGGAGACGTTCAGCGCCTACGCGCGCCAGTTCCTCGACCGCATGGACAAGCCTGCCGTGGACAAGGTGGAGGGCGTGCCCCCGGCCATTGCCATCGACCAGACCAACCCCGTGCGCTCCAGCCGCTCCACCGTGGGCACGATGACGGAGCTGAACGACCATTTGAAGCTGCTGTTCGCCCGTGCGGGCCAGCTGTTCGACCAGCAGACAGCGCAGCCGGTGCGGCACGACACCCCTGAGACGATTTATGCCGAGCTGCAGCGGCGCAGCAGTGAAGCCGGCGACCCTCGCGTGGTGCTGACCTTCCCGGTCGAGCTGCCGGGCGGCACGTCGGCCGAGCAGGTGGAGCAATGGCTGTCCGCCAGCGGCTTCACCAAGGTGCAGGCCGAGCGCGAGGTGGCCACGCCGACCGGACCACGCAAAGTGCTGGACGTGGTGGCGGACCGTTTCCGGCTGGGCAACGCCGAGAAGGCGCGGGTGATCGAGGCGATCGAGGTGGCACTCAAGCGCGGAACAGGGCGGCTGAATGTGTATCGGCTGGTGGATGACGGCGAGCCCGTGCTGTGGAGGTTTTCGACCGGCCTGCATTGCCCCGACAGCGACCTGCGCTACAGCGACCCCATCCCCTCGATGTTCTCGTTCAACTCCGCCGTGGGCGCCTGCGAGAGCTGCCGGGGCTTTGGCCGCGTGATCGGCGTGGACTACGGCCTGGTCATCCCCAACGACAAGCTCACCCTGCGGGCGGGTGCGATCAAGACCATCCAGACCCCCGCCTGGAGGGAGGCGCAGGACGACCTCATGCGCCACGCCGAGGCGGCCGGCATTCCGCGCGACACGCCCTGGTACAAGCTCACGGACGAGCAGAAGAAGTGGGTGATCGACGGCACGCCCGGCTACAAGGAAGGCAACTGGAACAAGCAGTGGTACGGCATCCGCCGGTTCTTCGAATACCTGGAGAGCAAGGCCTACAAGATGCACATCCGCGTGCTGCTGTCCAAGTACCGCAGCTACACGCCGTGCCCCACCTGCGGGGGCGCGCGGCTCAAGACGGAGAGCCTGCTCTGGCGCATCGGCCGCAAGGAAGACGCCGATGCCGTGCTGGAGCCCGGCAAGCGCTTCCTGCCCGAAGGCGTGCAATGGTCGCGGGAGCAACTGGAGGCCCTGCCGGGCCTGTGCCTGCACGACCTGATGCTGCTGCCCATCGGCCGCCTGCGCCAGTTCTTTGCGCGCATGCAGCTGCCGGTGGGAGATGACGCCAAAGGCGGCGACGCGCAAGCGCTGAAGCTGCTGCACGAGGAGATCACCTCGCGCCTGAAGTACCTGTGCGACGTGGGCATCGGCTACCTCACGCTGGACCGGCAAAGCCGCACGCTCAGCGGCGGCGAGGTCCAGCGCATCAACCTCACCACCGCCCTGGGCACGTCGCTGGTCAACACCTTGTTCGTGCTGGACGAGCCCAGCATCGGCCTGCACCCGCGCGACATGCACCGCATCACCGAGGCCATGCTGCGCCTGCGCGATGCGGGCAACACCCTGGTGGTGGTGGAGCACGACCCGGCCGTGATGCTGGCGGCCGACCGCATGATCGACATGGGCCCCGGCCCCGGCCGCCAGGGCGGACAGATCGTGTTTGACGGCACCACGGCCGACCTGCGGCGCGCCGACACGCTCACCGGCGCCTACCTGGGCGGGCGCAAGCACGTGGGCTTCGGCTTCAAGCGCATGGTGACCGAATCCACGCCGCGGCTGATCCTGGAGGGCGCGCGCGAGCACAACCTGAAGGACGTGACGGTGGAGTTTCCGCTGCAGCGCCTGGTCACGGTGACGGGCGTCAGCGGCTCGGGCAAGTCCAGCCTGATCCAGGACGTGCTGGCCCCGGCGCTGCTGCGCCACTTCGGCAAGGCCACGGACGCGCCGGGCGCGCACGACCGCATGCTGGGCGCCGACCACTTGTCGGACGTGGTGTTCGTGGACCAGTCGCCCATCGGCAAGACGGCCCGGTCCAACCCCGTGAGCTACGTGGGCGCGTGGGACAGCATCCGCGAGCTCTTCGCCGTGGCGCCGCTGTCCAAACAGCGCAGCTACACCGCGGCCAAGTTCAGCTTCAACAGCGGCGACGGGCGCTGCCCGACCTGCGGGGGCTCGGGCTTCGAGCACGTGGAGATGCAGTTCCTGAGTGACGTGTACCTGCGCTGCCCCGACTGCGACGGCAAGCGCTACCGGCCCGAGATCCTGGAGATCACCATCGAGCGCGGCGGACGGGCGCTGAACGTGGCCGACGTGCTGGCGCTTACCGTGGCCGAGGCGGCTGCCGTGTTCGCGAACGACCGCGACGTGATCCGCGCGCTGCAGCCCATCGTGGACGTGGGCCTGGAATACGTGGCGCTGGGCCAGCCCGTGCCCACGCTGTCGGGCGGCGAGGCGCAGCGCCTGAAGCTGGCAGGCTTCCTGGCCGAGGCGGCGAAGAGCGCCACCAAATCGCGCCAGGCCGTGGCGCGCAAGGGCACGCTGTTCCTGTTCGACGAGCCCACCACGGGCCTGCACTTCGACGACATCGCCAAGCTCATGCGGGCGCTGCGCAAGCTCATCGACGCCGGGCATTCGCTGATCGTCATCGAGCACAACCTGGATGTGATCCGCGCCAGCGACTGGCTCATCGACCTGGGGCCCGAGGGCGGCGACGGCGGCGGCCTGGTCGTGGCCGAGGGCACGCCCGAGGACGTGCGCCAGCACGCCACCTCGCACACCGGCCAGGCCCTGCGCGACTACGAGCTGGCGCTGGGCGCGGGCGGCCATTCGGTGCACGAAAAGGCTGCTCTGCTGCGAAAAGAGGAGCTGCTTGCGCAAGAAGGACGGGCGCTAGAGGCCAAAAATGCCATTGAAATCGTCAACGCCAAGGAGCACAACCTCAAGAACCTGAGCGTGGACATTCCGCGCGGCAAGTTCAACGTGGTCACGGGCGTGAGCGGCTCGGGCAAGTCCACGCTGGCGTTCGACATTTTGTTCAACGAAGGCCAGCGCCGCTACCTGGAATCGCTCAACGCCTACGCCCGCTCCATCGTGCAGCCGGCCGGCCGGCCCGAGGTGGACGCGGTGTACGGCATTCCGCCGACCGTGGCCATCGAGCAGCGCCTGTCGCGCGGCGGGCGCAAGTCCACCGTGGGCACGACCACCGAGGTGTGGCACTTTTTGCGCCTCTTGTACGTCAAGCTCGGCACGCAGCACTGCGTGAAGGACGGCGCGGCCGTGCAGCCGCAGACGCCCGAGAGCATTGCCGCCCAGCTGCTCACGCAGTTCCGCGGCCAGCACATCGGCTTGCTGGCGCCGCTGGTGATGAACCGCAAGGGCGTGTACACCGAACTGGCCGACTGGGCCCGCCCGCGCGGCTACACGCACCTGCGCGTGGACGGCAACTTCCTGCCGACCACGGGCTTCCCGCGCATCGACCGCTTCAAGGAGCACACCGTCGAGCTGCCCGTGGCCAGCCTGGACGTGTCGCCCGAGAACGAGGCGCAGCTGCGCACGGCGCTGGCCGACGCGCTCACGCACGGCAAGGGCGTGGTGCATGTGCTCAGCGGTATCGATGGTTTGCGTGAGGCGATGGAGGGCGGCCAGCCCACGGCGGGCATCGGCACGCTGCAGGCGTTTTCCACCAAGCGCGCCTGCCCCGTGTGCGCCACCAGCTATGCCGAGCTGGACCCGCGCCTGTTCAGCTACAACAGCAAGCACGGCTGGTGCCCCGACTGCGTGGGCACGGGCGTCAAGCTCACCCGGGACCAGCGCAAGGTGTTTGACGACTCGGTGCAGGACGCCAACGAAAAAGGCCGCGAACAGACCTTTGCCGAGCCCGAGGTGGAAGACCTGGCCGACACGGCCTGCCCCACCTGCAGCGGCACGCGCCTGAACGCCACGGCCCGCGCCGTGAAGTTTGCGGGCGTGGGCATTACCGACATCGCTGCGCTGTCCGTGCTGGACGTGCGCCGCTGGGTGGAAACCCTGCGCACCGAAGGCGGCATGACCCAGCGCGAGGCCGACATCGCCCGCGACCTGGTGCCCGAGATCCAGAGCCGCCTCGAATTCCTCGAAGAAGTGGGCCTGGGCTACCTCACGCTGGACCGGGGCGCGCCGACGCTCTCGGGCGGCGAGGCCCAGCGCATTCGCCTGGCTGCCCAGCTGGGCAGCAACCTGCAGGGCGTGTGCTACGTGCTGGACGAGCCCACCATCGGCCTGCACGCGCGCGACAACCAGATTCTGCTCAACGCCCTGCACAAGCTCGGCGACAAGGGCAACACGCTGGTGGTGGTGGAGCATGACGAAGATACCATCCGCCGCGCCGACCACATCATCGACATCGGCCCCAGCGCCGGCAAACGCGGCGGGCGCCTGGTGGCGCAGGGTTCGGTGAGCGACCTCACGGCCGCAGAAGATTCGCAAACCGGCCGCTACCTGCTGCACGCGATGAAGCACCCGCTGCAGCTGCGCCGCAGCATGGTGGCCGGCGAGGTGAGCGCCGAGGCCCAGGCCGCCTTCGCCCAGGCCGAGGCGTCCGCACCCACCGGCCGCCAGAGCGCGGCCGTGAAGAAACGTGCCGCCCAGGCCGCCGCGCTGGCCGCCGATGCCCTCGCCGAAGCCAAGGAACGTGCTGCCATGCGCTGGCTGACGGTGCACGGCGCGCAGCTGCACAACCTGCAGAACGTGACGGCCACCGTGCCGCTGCACCGCCTGGTGGCGGTGACGGGCGTGAGCGGCTCGGGCAAGTCCACCCTGGCGCGCGATGTGCTGCTGGCCAACGTGCAGGCCTGGGTGCAGCAACGCAGCACCAAGGCCGGGCGCGATGCGATGGACGCCGGCAAGGCGCCACCGCTGGTCGGCTGCACGGGCTTGTCGGGCTTCGAGAGCATCGACCGCGTGCTGGAAGTGGACCAGACGCCCATCGGCAAGACGCCGCGCAGTTGCCCCGCCACCTACATCGGCTTCTGGGACACCATCCGCAAGCTGTTTGCGGAGACGCTGGAGGCCAAGGCACGCGGCTATGCGGCCGGGCGCTTTTCTTTCAACACCGGCGAAGGCCGCTGCCCCAGCTGCGAAGGCGCGGGCGTGCGCACCATCGAGATGAGCTTCCTGCCCGACGTGAAGGTGCCCTGCGAAACCTGCCACGGCGCCCGTTTCAACCCCGAAACGCTGGCCGTGACCTGGCGCGGCAAGAGCATTGGTGATGTGCTGCAGATGGAGGTGGACGAGGCCGTGGACTTCTTCGCCACCATGCCGAGCATCGCGCACCCGCTGCAGCTCTTGAAGGACGTGGGCCTGGGCTACCTCACGCTGGGCCAGCCCTCGCCCACGCTGTCCGGTGGAGAGGCGCAGCGCATCAAGCTGGTGACCGAGCTCACCAAGGTGCGCGACGAGGTGGGCCGCCGCGGCCAGAAGGCGCCGCACACGCTGTACGTGCTGGACGAACCCACCGTGGGCCTGCACATGGCCGATGTGGACAAGCTCATCCGCGTGCTGCACCGCCTGGTGGACGGCGGCCACAGCGTGGTCGTGATCGAGCACGACCTGGATGTGATCGCCGAGGCCGACTGGATCATCGACCTGGGCCCCGAGGGCGGCAGCGGCGGGGGCCGCATCGTGGCCGCCGCCACGCCCGAGCAGGTGGTGGCGGCAGGCACGCACACGGGCCGGGCGCTGGCGCCGGTGCTGGCGCGGAGCTGACCCGCGCCGCCTGCCCCCGGTGCGCCGGGGCTACTTCTTGCGGCTGCGCAGCACCTCGATGTTGGCGCGCTGCTCCGGCGTGAAGGACGCCAGGGCGGCGGCCAGGTCCTTCTTGCGCGCGGCAGATTCCATGGCCAGAAAGGTGCCTGCGTGGATGGCGGCGAACACCGCAGACGCATAGTCGGTGCTGGTGATCTTGTGCTGGGCCAGCAGCGACCGGATGCGCGGGTCGGCCTCCAGCGCGCGCGCAAGCTCCTCCTCGGATTGCGCATCCACATCCTGGTCTTCGCTGTCGTGCGCGATGGCCTGTGATGCCGCCTGCACGGCTTCCATGCGGTCCAGCAGCGCCGGCGTGAGCCTGAACCGTTCCGCCGGGGTGGGCGGGGCTGCCCAGAGGCTTGCGCTTGCGGCCCCCAGGACCAAGGCGCAGAGGAAAGGACGAAGCATTTGCAGTTCTCCAGAGAAAGGCGGTTGGGGTGTGGGCAACCGGCCGTCAGGCCGGTCGCCTGCGCAGCAGCGCCGCGGCAAGGGCGAGGGCCGCAGACAGGGCGATCACCGCCCATCCCGACAAGGTGGGCACGGGCTGCACGCCGCCGGGGGCGGGCGGCGGTGTGCCGTCGTCGTTGGCGATGGTGCCCGTGCCCGTGGTGGAGGCGCCTGCGGTGGCGCCGGCCAGGTGGGACAGCGCCACGGTGAAGGCTTCGTCCGCCTCGGCCGTGGTGTCGCCGTGGATGGCGACCGTGAACGTTTTGGCCACGTCGTCCCCCGCGTCCCATTGCAGCGTGCCCGTCGCTGCGGTGTAGTCGCTGCCGGCGGTGGCCGTGCCGTTGGCGGTGCTCCACTGCAGGGTGACGGCGGCGGTGGGGGTGGATGAGAGGGTGGCGGTGAATGTCATCAGCGACGTGCCCGCGTGGCCTTCTGCGAGGGTGGCGTTGCCGAGGGTGACGGTGGGTGGGGGCGCGGGCCCAGGCCCAGGCGCATCGTCGTTGAGGATGGTGCCGGTGGCCTGGGTGGTTGCGCCGGGCGCCATGCCGACGAAGTGAGACAGCTCGACGGTGAAACTCTCGTCCGCCTCGGGCGCGGTGTCGCCGTGGAGGGTGATTTCGATGTGCTGCGGGTCCCGGTTGCCGGGGGGCCAGGTCAGCGTGCCGCTGGCCGCCGTGTAGTCGCTGCCGGCGCTGGCCGTGCCGGCCACGGTGCGCCAGTCCAGGCTCATGGGCATGGTGGCCGAGGGTTTGTCGGGCGTGACGGTGAACACCAGCACCCGGGTGCCCGCGAAGCCTTCGGTGGCGCTGACGGCTGCGGCACGGAAGGCCGGACGCGGCGCGTCCAGCGTCCAGGTGCCGCCGGCAGGGTAGGCGGCTTGCGAGGTGATGTTGGCATGGGGGGCGAACAGGATGCAGGTATCGCCCACGCCGCCGACGGTGGCCGTTCCCTTGCACAGGGCGTTGAGCAGGGTGCTTCCGCTGCCATGGGTGTTGGCGCTGATGGTGTCCACCAGGGCGTCGGTGGCGTGTGGGCCGGCGGCACCGTCCACCCAGCGGCTGACCGTGATGACCGACTGGACGATGTTGCCCTGCGCGTCGGTGGCGGCCTTGAAGCCGTGGACCCGGATGTCGGGACGCGCGGGCTGGCCCGAGATCCCGATCGCGCCGTTGCTGAACGACCAGCCCGTGACCAGCGGAGTGATGTCGTCGCTCAGAAGGTGGTTGGGGGGCAGCGGCGAGGCCGTGCGGAACCAGCCGTTGATGCCCGCCCCGGTGGGCAGGTTGGTGCAGGTGCCCGTGCTGCAGGGCGGGGTGTAGCTGGTGACGGTTTGGTAGAGCGGTGAGGAGAAGTAGTACGTCACATCCGCACGGGCGCCAGATCCAAGGGCCAGTGCCAAGGCCGCGGGCGCGGCCAGCATCCATCGTTTCATCGTCGGGAGTTCTTCCGGTTGCAAGGTGCCTGGATTTTTGGGTCTTGACCCAGGCTGCGCCATTCCCCCAAGGGTTATGGGGAGCGCTTGATTGCTATTGATTTAATAGCTGCTTGCGCTTGATGGATGGGCGCTGTGGGCCGAATGAGCCGTGTCCCTCCCTTGCAGGTGGGCAGCCAGTTCCTCCCAGTCGCTCGCGCCGGCCACTGCCAGGATGGTGCGCAGCTGCTTTTTGAGAAGGGCATTGCCAATGCCGGTGAGGGCGGCGCAGTCCGTGCGTGCGTGGCCCAGGCCGGCCGTGACGGCGATCTCGCGCTGCAGCGGCGTCAGCGGCAGCTGTTGCACGCGGCGGACCACGTCGATTTGCGGGAGGTGCTGCAGGTGCAGCGTGACCAGCCACTGCGGTGCCCCGCCCGCCACCGGGTGCAGCGGATGTGCCTGGACGTGCAGCATGCCGTCGGGCACGGGAATGTGCCGCTGCCCGTCCGCCTCAAGGCGCAGGCGGTGCAGCAGGTCTGCGGGCAGATCGGCGGTGGATGCCCCGTACAGGCCCAGGCCCGGCAGGTGGGCGTCCTGCAGTAGCTGCAGTGCCGTGGCGTCGGCCAGTGCGGGGCGCAGGCCGTCCGCGTCCAGCAGCACATGGCCGGTGGCCTGGGCCGCCTTCCTGCCCGGTGCGGCCGCCCCGGGCAGGAAGGCGCGCGCCAGGCTGGCACCGGCGCGTTCCAGCAGGGCGGCCTGCGCGTCGCTGAAGCCGGGGCCCGGCGGGCGAAACAGGCCCACCACCGCACGTGTGCGGCCCAGCGCTTCCACACGCAGGTCCAGGGTGTGGTGGTGGCCGTTGGCGCGCACCAGCAGGTTGTAGCTGTTCGAGCGGAAGTACTGGGCCCCGGGCGACAGCAGTCGGCCTGTGCGCGGACCGTCCGGCTGGGCAAGGGCCTGGATGTTGGTCTCTCCAGCGCCCGTGAAGAGGTGGGGTTCGTTGAGGAACAGGTTCCTGACGCTGGCGGGCGAGTCTTCATGGTGAAAGCCCGCGGGCTGGCCATTGCCGTCCATCCAGAACAGCGCTGCCGCATCGGCGCCGACAAGCGCGCGCAGCAGTGCGCAGACGTCGGGTGCGATGGGCGCCAGCCCAAGCCCCAGGCGGCACAGCATGTCCAGCTCTTGCCAAAGCCGTTGGCGCACCGGCATGGCGTCAGGCCTGTGGCCGGCCTTTGCGCCTGCGCCGTGCGGACCTTGCGCCGCAAGCCCCCAGCAGCGCACCGCAGGCGGCCAGGGCTGCCGGGCCGAGCGCGGGGACGGGGTGCGCGCCGCCGTCCACGGGGCCGGGCGCTGCGTCGTCACTGACGATGGTGCCGAGGGCCTGCGCCGTGGCGGCGGTGGCGCCGGTGACGTTGTCCAGGAGCAAGAGCAGGGTCTCGCCGGACTCGGCGTCGTCGTCGCCTCGCACGCTGATGCTGATGGTGCGGGCGCTGTTGTCGCCCGCGGGCCAGGTGAGCGTGCCCAGGCCGCTGGTGTAGTCGGCGGGCGCGTTGGCGGTGCCGTCCGCGGTGCGCCATTGCAGGCTGACGGGCGCAGTGGGCGTGGCCGAGAGGGTGACGGTGAAGCGCAGCTGCGGGGCACCGCCTGCCGGTCCCTCGATGGTGGATGCCGGGGCGATGCGCACCTGGGGCAGGGGCGTGCCCTGGAATTCATAGGCCCCCATGTCCACGGTGCGCACCCGGCGCGGCTGGCCCAGGAGGTCCTGCGTGACGCGGGCGTCGGCCAGGGCGTCGCTGCCGTAGTCGATGGCGTCGGAGCCCGGCCGCAAGGAAAAATCGCCGGGCGCGGGATCGCCGAATTGGGGGTCGCCGGTGCGCGTTCCCGGCCCGTAGGGGCGCGGGCCGCCCGCGGACGGTAGCGGCGGCGCGTCGAAGACCAGGTTGTGGCTGTCCAGGAAGCCGGGCACTTCTTCGCCGTCCAGCCAGAAGGCGTGGCGGCTGTGGTGGGCGAAGATGTTGTTGGCCAGCCGGCCCGTCAGGAGCGCGCCCAGGTCCGTGCGGGCGCTGGCGTTCAGGCCGACGTCGTTGTCCACGATGGTGTTGTGCAGCACCTGGGCATCAATGTGGGCGTTGTCGGCCTCGGCGTACAGCGTGATGGCGGCGGGGCCGCCTGCAAAATTCCTCTGGCCGCTGATGACGTTGTTGAGAAGGGCCGCCGTCACCGCGCTGCCCTGGCTGCGCAGGGAGATGCCGTTGTTGAAGCCTCCAGTGCCGCGAAGGGTGTTGTGCTGGGCCAGCACCTGGAACGGGCCGGTGGTGGCGTACAGCTCGATCAGCGCGCACTCCGCCAGGTCCACCGCTGCGATGCTATTGCGGGCGATGGTGGCGGAGATGGGGCCGGCGTTGGACGCAAGGATCCTCATGGGAGTGCCGCACCAGCTGCCGTTGCGGCGGTGGATGATGGTGTTGTCGGTGATGTGCGCGGCCAGCGCGCCATAGGTACCGGGCTGGGTGCTGTGGCGCGCTTCGATGGCGGCGTTGGCGCTGGTTTCCAGCTGGTTGCGTGTGGCCGTGAAGTCCAGGCTGCCGCCGCCGGGCCCCACGATGCCGGCCAGCGACGTGTTGCCGTACAGGCCGGCGAACTCCACGCGCACGTCGGCCACGCTGGCCACGGCCACGAGCGAGCGCACGCCGGGGCGCCTGCCCGCCGCCGCTTGCACGGTAAGGCTCTTGGTGACGGTGACCGTTTCGTTGATCCAGCTGTCGGTGGCCAGCTCCACGGTGCCACCGCTGGCGGCGGCGTCCACGCAGGCTTGCAGCGTGGCGCCACAGCCGGGAAAGGTCAGGGGGGCTGCCATGGCGGCGGGAGCGGTCAGGGTGGCCGCCAGCGCCAGCAGGGTGGCCAGGCGGGGGCGGAGCGAGAGGTCGGAGCGAGAGGGCATGTGCGGTCTTCAGGGGGCCATGTGGAAGCCGCGCGATTGTTCAAAGAATGCGGTGTGTGCGCCATTCCCCCCAGGGGTACGGTCTTGTTGATGCTATAGGGTTGATAGCTATTCGCGCCCGCTGGAAGGGCGCTGGGGGCTTTTGTTGCAGGGGCGCGATGTCAGCCGCGCAGGTGCATGCCCAGTTCGTTCCAATCGCTCGCGCCCGCCGCCTCCAGGATGCTGCGCATGTGCTTTTTCAGGGCCGCATCGCCCACGCCGGTGAGGGGACCGGCATGGGCACGCGCATGGCCCAGGCCCGCCAGGGCGGCGATTTCGCGCTGCAGGGGCGACAGCGGCAGTTGCAGCACGCGGCGCACCACGTCGATCTGGCGCGGGCGCTGCAACTGCAGCGTGATCAGCCATTGCGCCGTGCCGCCCGCAGGCGGCAGCAGCTCGTGGGCCTGTACCAGCAGCAGGCCGTGGGGCACGGGGAGGTGGCTGGCGCAACCGGGACGTACCCCCAGGCGAAGAGCCAGGTCGGGGGGCAGCGTCGCGTTGGCCCCCAGCACACCCAGGCCGCGCAGGCGCGCGCCTTGCAGCAGCGCCAGCGCGGCGCCATCGGCCAGCACCGGGCGCTGGCCGATGGCGTCCAGCACGATGTGGCCGGTGGCGCCTTCGGGCCGCGGAGGCAGCATGTGCGCGGCGACGGGGCCCGGGCCGAAGGCGCGTTGCAGGCTGGCCGATGCGCGCTCCAGCACGGCCGCGTCCGCAGCGCCAAACCCCTCGCCCCGGGCGCGAAACAGCAGCAGCACGGCGCGCGTGCGGCCCTGCACCTCCACGCGCAGGTCCAGCGTGTGGTGGTGGCCGCCGGCGCGGATGAGCAGGTTGTAGGTGTTGGAGCGAAAGTACTGCGCATCGGGCGCGAGGAGGCGGCCCACGGCGGGGCCGTTGGCCCTGGCGAGTGCCACCACGTTGGTCTCGCCCTCGCCGACGAACAGGCGCTCGAATTCGTTGAGGAACAGGTCCTGCGCAGACGCGGGCGAGTCCTCGTGGAAAAAGCCTTCGGGCAAGCCGTGCTCGTCCAGCCAGAACACGGCTGCCGCGTCTGCGCCGACGAGTGCGCGCAGCACCGCACAGATATCCGGCGCGATGGGCGCGAGCCCCAGTCCCAGGCGGCACAGCAGATCGAGCTCCTGCCACAGCCGCTGCTGTGCTAAGGCCGGGGGCCGGGGTGGGGAGGCGTGGGGGCGGGAGGATGCAGGCATGGCGCTGTGGATCGGCGAGGCCAGCCATTACATACCAGGCCTGTGTCTGCGATGGACCAGCGCTCTTCGGGTGCGTGAAATGCAGCACGCTTCGCCAGCGCCCGGCGTCGGCCCGCAGCAGGGGCGCCGGGAGCCCAAGAGATGGGCCGCATCGCGGCGCACGCCACTGTCCGCCAATGTCCTACGCGCAGCGCGGAACATGGCGCACGCGGCCGCAAAAAAGGGCTTTCTACGATGAGCCACCGATTACCACTTAACGGATGTCCATCACCATGAAAACCCTTTTCAAGACCTGCGCCGCGCTGGCCGCCACTTCCGTATTGCTGGTCGCCTGCGGCGGCGGCAACGATGACGACCCCTCGCCCAGCAACGAGCCCGGCGTGCTGACCGTGACCGGCGCCAGCCTGGAAGGCCTCAACGGCGTGTATGGCAACGGTGCGCTGAACCTGACGGACGTGGACAAGAAGAACCCCATCGGCTCCACGCCCGAGCTGTGCACCTTCAAGTTCGACGGTGCCAACAAGGTGGGCTCGCCCGCCACCGCGTTTGGCGACATCCGCTACCGCCCCGACGCCACCAGCCTGCACCAGGTGTTCCTGACGTTCGACGGCAAGGAATACGCCAGCGGCGAGCCCGCCGACACCGCGGTGGTGCGCGAGAGCGACCAGGTGCGTTTTACCAACAAGACGCTCACCGCCACCGACGGCTCCAACAACACCTTGCGCGTGAGCGGCATCGTCCCCATGCGCCCGAACCGGCCGCTGGGCTGCTGACGCGCGCCCCTCTCTTCATTGCTTGACTCCCTCCTCCGGCCGCAACGGCCGGTTCTGCCCTCCACCGGCCTGGCTGGTGGAGGGCTTTTTTGCGGCATGCGGCGCCCCCGCGCGCCCCTGGACACACAATGCGTGCCAGCGGCCTTCCCGCTTTCGTGCCCATGCCTTCACCCGCTCCGCCGTCTCTTTCCACCGCTCCGGACCACGTGGCCGTTTTCTGGCGCCCGGCCGGCGCGCCGCCCAAGCCGGCCGAGGGCGCGCCGTGCAACGGCTGCGGGCTGTGCTGCCTGGCGCAGCCCTGTCCCCTGGGCATGCTGCTGTCGCGCCGGCGCACCGGCGCGTGCGCGGCGCTGCGCTGGAGCGAGCCCGACCAGCGCTACTGGTGCGGCGCCGTGTCCGACCCGGCGGACGTGACCGGCTGGACGCGCCCCTGGGCCGTGCGGGCCCTGTCCGCCCTGGCCAGGCGCTGGATCGCGTCGGGCGTGGGCTGCGATGCGCGGCTGGACGTGCAGTCGGTGCAGCCGCCCCATGATGGTGCGCCGTGAATGCTATATAAAGAATAGCTGCCTGCGCTTTACAGCAGGGCGCTGGCGGCCATTTTGCGTATGATACCCGGGGTGCCGCCCTCCACCTGATTGCGAAGCCGCCATGACGCCCAAGCTCGACGACACCGACCGCGAAATCCTCAGCATCCTGCGCGACGACGCACGCACGCCGGTGGCCACGCTGGCGCACAAGCTGCGCGTGTCGCGCGGCACGGTGCAGAACCGCCTGCGCAAGATGGAGGAGGGCGGTGTGATCGTCGGCTACACCCTGCGCCTGCGGCCCGACGTGGAGCCCCAGCGCATCCGCGCCTGGATGAGCATTGCGGTGGAGGGCAACGCCGCGCCCGAGGTGATCCGCGCCCTGCGCGGCGAGCCCACCGTGGGCACGCTGCACACCACCAACGGCCGCTGGGACATCGTGGCCGAGGTGCGCGCTGAAAGCCTGGAGGCCTTCGACGCGGCCCTCACCCGCATCCGCCTCACCCCGGGCATCGCCAACACCGAAACCAGCCTGCTGCTGTCCACGTACAAGGCGTGAAGTCCCTCTGGCGAGAGGGGGCGTTCAGCGTCCCCGGGTCGGAAAACTGGCGCGGCGTAGTGTTGCGACCGCCGCGCAAGGGCCGCCCCGCCGCGCTGGCGGTGTCCCCCTTTCCGAATGGCGCAGCCATTCGAGAGAAGGGGCTGAGGGCCGCGGCTCCAAGCCTGCCTGCGCAGGCTTGGACGTGCCCAAAGAGCCGCCGCCTGTGGCGGTGGCACCGGGCGCGAAGCGACTCAGGGGGTTGTGCTGCATTGGCGACAGGGGGTAGGGAGTTTCCTGCATGCCCCGGGGCGTGGGGCTGCAGTCCAATGGACGGATCGTTTGCCTTTCGTTTTGAGGAGCCCCGCCATGCAACGTCGCCAGATCCTTCAATGGGGAGCCGCCGGCCTCGCCGCGCCTGCCTTCCTGGCACAGGCCCAGAGCTTTCCCAGCAAGCCCGTCAAGCTGGTCATCGCCTTCCCGGCCGGTGGCCCCACCGACATCACCATGCGGGCGCTCGCCGACAACGCCGGCAAGGTGCTGGGCCAGCCGGTCATCGTGGAGAACAAGCCCGGCGCCGGCGGCACGCTGCCCGCGCAGGCGCTGCAAAGCGCCCCGGCCGACGGCTACACCATCGCGCAGATCCCGCTGGGCGTGTTCCGCCTGCCCTACACCACCAAGATCAACTGGGACCCGGTCAAGGACATCAGCTACGTGCTCAACGTCACGGGCTATGCCTTCGGCGTGGTGGTGCCGGCCGATTCCCCGCTCAAGACCTGGACGCACTTCGTGGCCTGGGCCAAGGCCAACCCCGGCAAGCTCAGCTACGGCTCCACCGGCACCATGACCAGCCCGCACCTGACCATGGAGCTGATTGCGCAGCAGCTGGGCATCGAGTTGCTGCACGTGCCCTACAAGGGCAGCGCCGACCTGATGCAGGCCATCCTGGGCGGGCAGCTCATGGCGGCGGCCGACTCCACCGGCTTTGCCCCGCAGGTCGAGGCCGGCAAGCTCCGCGTGCTCAACACATGGGGCGCCGAGCGCCTGGCCAAGTTCCCCGAGGCGCCCACCCTCAAGGAACTGGGCCTGAACCTGGTGCAGAACTCGCCGTTCGGCATCGGCGCGCCCAAGGGCACGCCCGACGCAGTGGTCAAGCGCCTGCACGACGCCTTCAAGCAGGCGATGGAGCAGGACAGCTACAAGACGGCACTGGCGCGCTACGACATGGTGCCGATGTACATGGGCACTGCGGCCTACAAGAAGTTTGCGCAGGACACGTTCACGCGCGAGAAAGCGCTGGTGGAGAAGCTCGGGCTGGCACGGCCGTCCTGAGAACAGGTGCTTTGGAGGGGCCGAAGCCGTTCCGTGTGATGATCCGTCCCGACATTGAACGGAACACCGCGAAAAACTATGGCATCCCCCTCCGACAGCATCAGCATGGCCCTGTTCTGCGACTTTGAAAACGTCGCCCTGGGCGTGCGCGATGCGCAGTACGAAAAGTTCGACATCAAGCCCGTGCTGGAGCGCCTGCTGCTCAAGGGCTCCATCGTGGTCAAGAAGGCCTATTGCGACTGGGAACGCTACAAGGGTTTCAAGGCCACCATGCACGAGGCGAACTTCGAGCTGATCGAGATCCCCCACGTGCGCCAGTCGGGCAAGAACTCGGCCGACATCCGGCTGGTGGTGGACGCGCTGGACCTCTGCTACACCAAGTCGCACGTCAACACCTTCGTCATCATCAGCGGCGATTCGGACTTCTCGCCGCTGGTCTCCAAGCTGCGCGAGAACGCCAAGCAGGTGATCGGCGTGGGCGTGAAGCAGTCCACGTCCGACCTCTTGATCGCCAATTGCGACGAATTCATCTTCTACGACGACCTGGTGCGCGAGAACCAGCGCGCCCAGGCCCGCCGGCAGGCCCCGGGCAGCAACCCCGCTCCCGCGCAGCGCCGCAGCCCGGAAGAGGAGCGCAGCCGCAAGGAAAGCCAGGACGCGCGCCGCACCCAGGGCGTGGAATTGGCGGCCGAAACGTTCGACGCCCTCATGGCCGAGCGGGGCGACAGCGGCAAGATCTGGGCGTCGGTGCTCAAGGAGGCCATCAAGCGCCGCAAGCCCGATTTCAGCGAGGGCCGCTATGGCTTCCGCACCTTTGGCAACCTGCTGGAAGAGGCGCAGGCGCGCGGGCTGCTGGAGTTTGGACGCGATGAAAAATCGGGCGCGTACGTGTACCGCAGCCACGGCCCGGCGGGCGGCGCTGCGGCGCCTGCGCGCGGCGAGGCACCGCCCGATCGCGGCGGGCAGGCCGGCGCGTCCACGCGGCACGACTTCCATGCGGTGGCAACCGCCCCCGACCTGCCCCAAGGGCCCGGCGAGGGCGCGGCCCCCGGCGGGCGCCACCGCGGCCGCCGCGGCGGCGACAGCGCCGACCGCGCCGACCGCCCGGAGCCGCGCCAGGCCCATCGCAGCGAGACGCCAGAGCAGGATGGAGCCGATGCCCCCGCAGAGCGCACGCCAAGCCGGTACTTCAGCCAGGCCGCCGCGCCCCAGGCCCAGCCGGCCGAGCTGGTGGAGCCGGTCAGCGCCACGCCGCCGGAGCCGGACCTGGGCAACACCGCCGAGCCCGAGGCCCCGGCCCCGGAGCACGCCGCCACCGTGGCGGCTGGCGATGTGGCGGGTGACCCGGCGGCTGAGGCGCCCGCCCCCCGCCGCGGCCGAGCACGCGCGGCGGAAGGCGCTTCGGCCGGTGCGGCCGCACCGAGGGGCGCCAGCCGCAAGGCCGCCACGCCCCGGGCGCGCGGCGGGCGGGCACCAGCGGATGCAGATGCAGCGGAAGCCGTGAAGGTGGAGGGCTCCACGCCCGCGGCGCCAGCCGTCAGCCCGGACGCCGACGGCGCTGCGCCCGCCAAGGCGCCTGCACGCTCCCGCAGCCGGGCCCGCAAGCCCGCCGCCGAGTAACGGGACTCGCCACGGCGCCGTCCCGCGCCCGCGCAGGGCGGGGTGGGGCGGGTGGGGCCGTTCAGCTTTGCGGCGCGGCCGCCAGGGGGCGCGAGGCCAGCCGCCGGGCCACGTCCTCGTAGCGGGGCGGGGTGCAGCCGGCTTGCTCCACGCAGTGGCTGGCGCTGGCCAGCGCATGCTGCAGCACGCGGCGCAGCCGGTCTTGCGCCAGCGGGGTGGCCAGTCCGCCGGGGCGGGGCGCCAGGGCGTCCTCGCCGCGCCCGGGGCCCGCCAGCAGCGCGGTGACCAGCCCGGCCAGAAAGCAGTCGCCCGCGCCCACCGTGTCCACCACGGCCAGGGGCGTGGCCTCCTGCGCGTGCAGCGCCACGCCGTCGCGCTGCAGCAGCCAGGCGCCGCCGGGGCCCAGCGTCAGGGCCAGCCACTGGGCGGACGTGTGCTGCAGCAGGGTGCGGGCACGCTCCAGCGCGCTGGCGCCCGGCATCGCCAGAGCTTCCAGATCGTCGTCGCTGACCTTGATGAGGTCGGCCTGCTGCAGCGCCGCCATCACGTTGGCGCGGTAGGCCGGCGCGTCGTCCACGGCCGACAGGCGCAGGTTCGCGTCCACCACCACCATGCGGCCCGCGGCGCGCTGCGCGGCCAGCCAGGGCTGGTAAATCCCGGCGTCCTGCGCCACCAGCGCCAGGCAGCCGGTGGCCACTACCTGCAGGCCGGGCAGGGCGGCGCACGCCGCGTTCAAGCGGGCCGCGTCCACCTGCCGGTCGGCCACGCCGTCGCGGTAGAAGCTGTAGCTGGCCTTGGCCTCGGCGTCCAGCGTGGCCAGCGCCAGGGCGCTCGGCGCCCGCACGGGCACCGGGTCGGCCAGCCGCACGCCCGCGCCGCGCAGGCCCTCCGCCAGGCGCCGCCCCAGCAGGTCGGACGACAGCGGGTTCAGGTACGCGGTGCCCACGCCCTGCAGGCCCAGGGCGCGGGTCAGGTTGTAGACCGCGCCGCCGGCACAGGGGCGCAGCCGCCCGTCCGCTTCCTCGATCAGGTCGAACAGCGCCTCGCCTGCCGTGGCCACGCGCACCGCGGCCGCGGGCACCGTGTCGCTCGGCAGCGGCGGCCCGTCCGCCGGTACCGGGGCGGTGGGAAAAGGCTGGCCGGCGCTAGCGGCTGGATCGGGCTGGGTAGGGAAAACCATAAATAAATCCGCTTGATTTATTAAAATGCCGCGGACTATAGTTCGCTCCCATCCACCCCGCAAGGGTGGCAAACCCCGGGGCCTTCGCCCCCGGGGCCCGCCGTTCCATTCCAGGAGACAACCGTGACCTCTCGTGCCCCTGCTTTCGTGATTTCCGCCCTGGCCCTGTCGGGCGCCCTGGCCTGCGGCCTGGCCCAGGCTCAGGCCCAGGCGTCGGAGCCGGTGATCGGCCTCATCACCAAGACCGAAACCAACCCGTTCTTCGTGAAGATGAAGGAGGGCGCCACGGCCGAGGCCAAGAAGCTGGGCGCCAAGGTGGTGTCCGCCGCCGGCAAGACCGACGGCGACAACGCCGGCCAGGTCACGGCCATGGAGAACCTGATCGCCGCCGGCGCCAAGACCATCCTCATCACCCCCAGCGACGCCAAGGCCATCGTCCCGGCCATCAAGAAGGCCCAGGCCAAGGGCGTGATGGTGATTGCGCTGGACAGCCCCACCGACCCGTCCGACGCCACCGACGCACTGTTTGCCACCGACAACTACAAGGCCGGCGAGCTGATCGGCCAGTACGCCAAGGCGGCGCTTGCCGGCAAGAAGCCCGTGATTGCCATGCTGGACCTGCACCCCGGCCACCCCGTGGGCGCGCAGCGGCACAACGGCTTCCTCAAGGGCTTTGGGCTGCAGGCCAACGACGCCAAGAGCAACGAGCTCTCGCGTCCAGCCGAGGTGGTGTGCATGGCCGACAGCTTCGGCGACCGCGCCAAGGGCCAGACCGGCATGGAAAACTGCCTGCAGAAGAACCCCGACATCAACCTCGTCTACACCATCAACGAGCCGGCCGCGGCCGGTGCGTACAAGGCCCTCAAGGCCGCGGGCAAGGACAAGAACGCGCTCATCGTCTCGGTGGACGGCGGCTGCGCGGGCGTGGCCGATGTGGGGCGTGGCGTGATCGCGGCCACCAGCCAGCAGTACCCGCTGCGCATGGCGGCCATGGGCGTGGCGGCCGGCGTGGACTACGCCAAGACCGGCAAGAAGGTCAGCGGCTACACCGACACCGGCGTGACCCTGATCGCCGGCAAGCCCCTGGCGGGCGTGGAGAGCAAGGACGTGAAGACGGGCACGGACCTGTGCTGGGGCGCCAAGTAAGCCGCTCCTCCTGACCTGGCGCCGGGCAGCCCACGCTGGGCCTGCCCGGGCGCCGCCGACCCGTCCATCCGCCCGGAGCCGCCATGTCCTCCCCCGCTTCCAAACTACCGCCCCTGGCCACGCTCGGGCCGTTCATCGCGCTGATCCTGGCGTGCGCCTTCTTTGCCACGCAGAGCGAGCGTTTTCTGTCCGCGCAGAACTTCGCGCTCATCCTGCAGCAGGTCATGGTCGTGGCCGTGATCGCCATCGGCCAGACGCTGGTCATCCTCACCGCGGGCATCGACCTGTCGTGCGGCATGGTGATGGCGCTGGGCGGCATCGTCATGACCAAGATGGCGGCGGACTACGGCCTGTCGGCCCCCGTGGCCATTGCCTGCGGCATGGCGGTGACCATGCTGTTCGGGCTGGTCAACGGCCTCCTGGTCACCAAGATCAAGCTGCCGCCCTTCATCGTCACGCTGGGCACGCTCAACATCGCGTTTGCCGCCACGCAGCTGTACTCGGGCGCGCAGACCATCACCGACATTCCCGACGGCATGACGCTCTTGGGCAGCACCTTCCAGGTGGGCGAGACGGCCATCGTCTGGGGCGCCGTGCTCATGCTGGCGCTGTACCTCGTCACCTGGTTTGCGCTGCGCGAGACCACCCCCGGCCGCCACGTGTACGCCGTGGGCAACAGCCCCGAGGCCACGCGCCTCACCGGCATTGCCACCGACAAGGTGCTGCTGGGCGTGTATGTGCTGGCGGGCCTGTTCTACGGTATCGCATCGCTGCTGTCGGTGGCGCGCACCGGCGCGGGCGACCCCAATGCAGGCCAGACCGAGAACCTGGACGCCATCAGCGCCGTGGTGCTGGGCGGCACCAGCCTGTTTGGCGGGCGCGGCGTGGTGCTGGGCACGCTGGTGGGGGCGCTCATCGTGGGCGTGTTCCGCAACGGCCTCACGCTGATGGGCGTGTCGTCGGTGTACCAGATCCTGGTGACCGGCATCCTCGTGATCCTGGCCGTGGCCACCGACCAACTCTCGCGCAAAGGAGTGCGTTGACCATGAGCACCACCCCACAGACTGCCAACGCCCCGCTGGTGATGCAGGCCAAGGGCCTGGTCAAGCGCTACGGGCAGGTCACCGCGCTCGACGGTGCCGACTTTGAATTGCGCGCCGGCGAGATCCTGGCCGTGATCGGCGACAACGGCGCGGGCAAGTCCAGCCTCATCAAGGCGCTGTCCGGCGCCACCGTGCCGGACGACGGCGAGATTCTCCTCGACGGCCAGCGCATCCAGTTCAAGAGCCCTATCGACGCGCGCCGCGCCGGCATCGAAACCGTCTACCAGGACCTGGCCGTGGCCCCGGCCATGACCATTGCCGAGAACCTGTTCCTGGGCCGCGAGCTGCGCCGCCCCGGCCTCCTGGGCAGCGCGCTGCGCATGCTCGACAAGAAGAAGATGCTGGAAGAAAGCGTGGCCCGCATGGCCGAGCTGAAGGTGGGCATCCGCTCCATGACGCAGGCGGTGGAGACGCTCTCGGGCGGCCAGCGCCAGTGCGTGGCCGTGGCGCGTGCGGCCGCGTTTGCGCGGCACGTGGTCATCATGGACGAGCCCACCGCCGCCCTGGGCGTGAAGGAGGGCAACATGGTGCTGGAGCTGATCCGCCGCGTGCGCGACAAGGGCCTGCCCGTGATCCTCATCAGCCACAACATGCCCCATGTGTTCGAGATTGCCGACCGCATCCACATCGCCCGCCTGGGCAAGCGCGCGGCCGTGGTCAACCCCAAGAAGATCAGCATGAGCGACACCGTGGCCGTGATGACCGGGGCCAAGGCGGCCTCCGAGCTGCCTGCCGAATGCCTCGCTTGAAGACGACACGCTGCCATGCTGAAGAACATTGATCCCCTGCTGACCCCCGACCTGCTCAAGGTGCTGGCTGAGATGGGCCACGACGATGCCATCGTGCTGGCCGACGCCAACTTCACCGCCATGAGCCTGGGCGCCGGCAAGCCCGTGCTGCGCATGCCCGGCATCGGCATGGCGCGCGCCGTGCAGGCCGTGGCCAGCGTGCTGCCGCTGGCGCAGGACGTGCCGCACCCCGTGGCCTACATGCAGGTGGGCGGCACCGAGCCGCCGTACCGCTCGGCCCTGCAGCGCGAGACTCTGGCCGTGCTGGCGCGCGAGGGCGTGGCCAGCACGCAGGCCGAGGGCGTGGAGCGCTTCGCGTTCTACGAGCGGGTAAAGAAGGCCTACGCCATCGTGGTGACGGGCGAGCCGCAGCCCTGGGGCAATTTCCTGCTGCGCAAGGGCGTGATCGGCGAAACTCTGCGGGATTGACCGGACGCTTGTTCAAACTTTGAGAACCGTTCGGGCTGAGCCTGTCGAAGCCCTGCGCGGCGCTTCGACAGGCTCAGCGTGAACGGTTTTGTATTCTCGAAGGCAACTTGGAATGAACTCCGCGCCTGCCATGCTGGAAACCGACGCCCCCTCCCCACCCCCTGCCGACGCCGGCGACCCCGCCAGCGCCGGGCCGGTGCGGCTGCGCCAGCGCGGCTCCAACCATGTGGGCATGCGCCAGTTCAACGAGCGCGTGGTGCTGCAGGCGCTGCGCACGCATGGCAGCCTGGCCAAGGCCGAGATCGCGCGCGTCACCGGGCTCACGGCGCAGACCATCGGGCTCATCACCGCGCGGCTGGACGAAGACCACCTGCTGCGCCGCGAGGCCCCCGTGCGCGGCCGCGTGGGGCAGCCCTCGGTGCCGCTGGGGCTCAACCCGGACGGTGCCTTTGCCATCGGCATCAAGATCGGCCGGCGCAGCGCGGACTGGCTGCTGGTGGATTTCACCGGCCAGGTGCGCGAGCGCATCGTGCTGGACTACGCCTTTCCCGACATCGACGTGCTGCTGCCCGCCATCCGCCGGCACCTGCACCAGCTGCTGGACGGGCTGGGTCCGCTGCGCGCGCGCGTGGTGGGCGTGGGCGTGGCCGCGCCGTTCCAGCTGGGCGGCTGGCACCGGATGCTGGGGCTGACGGAAGCGCAATCCGAGGCCTGGAACCACATCGACCTGGCCGAACAGGTGCAGCAGATGACCGAGCTGCCCGTGAGCTTTGCCAAGGACACCTCGGCCGCCTGCGTGGCCGAGCTGCTGTACGGGCGCGGGCACGACATTCCGAGCTTCCTGTACCTGTTCCTGGACACCTTCATCGGCGGGGGGCTGGTCATCAACTCGCACCTGCACCGCGGGCTGCACGGCAATGCGGGCGCGGTGGCGTCGCTGCCGCTGGCGGTGGCGCAGGCCGGCGCCGCCCCCGCGCAGCTCATCAGTCAGGCGTCGCTGTGGGACCTGGAGCAGCGCCTGCGCGAGCACGGCCTGGAGCCGATGGCCGCGTACGACCAGCGTGCGCTGCAGGAGCCTTGGGCCCCGCACAGCCGCGCATGGATTGCCAGCGCCGCCGCTGCCCTGGCGCATTGCATCGTGTCGGCCACGGCCTTCCTGGATCTGGACGCGGTGGTGCTGGACGGCGCGGCCGACCCCGGTGTGCTGCAGGCGCTGGCCGACGGGGTGCGCGCAGCCCTGCGCACCTACAGCTGGGAAGGCCTGCACGCCCCGCCGCGGCTGGAGCTGGGCGGCATCGGCTCGGACGCGCGCGCACTGGGTGGGGCGCTGCTGCCGCTGCACGCCTGCTTTGCGCCGGATACGGAACTGTTCCTGAAGGCCTGAGGCGCGGCCGCCTCGCAGGGGATTGGTTTGCTACTGAAATGATAGCTGCTTGCGCTTGTGTATAAAGCGCTGCGGCCCGTTTTTATCCAAATTTTCTGCCAGGCGTCTGAGTTTGCGTCAGCGCCCGGCACCGCCTTCGGCCCGGGCTGCCAGCAGCGCCTGCGCCACTTCGGCAAAGCCGGTCCCGCGTTCGCCCTGCGCCACGTACCGCGGCAGGTGCGTGAGCTGCGGCACGAACCGCGCGATGTTGGCCACGCCCACGCTGTGGGTGAAGTGCGCGAACATGGCCTGGTCGTTGCCCGAATCGCCCACGAACACCCAGCGGTCCAGCTCCTGCGCCAGGTCGCGGCCCAGCAGCTCGCGCACGATCCAGCACGCGCCCTGCCATTTGTTGAAGTCGCCAAAGCAGCCGTGGATGTGGATGCTGCTCACCGTGGTCTGCAGGCCCGCGCGCTGCAGCACGGCCAGCACCTGCTGCACGGTCTCTGGCGGGTGCCGGTCGAACTCGGCGTAGTCAAAGGCGATGTCGGTTTCGCGCCCGCCGCTGTCGCGGCTCAGCGCCACGCCGGGCACTTCGGCCGCCACCTGGGCGGCCACCGCGCGCATGCGGGCCTGGTTGGCGTGGCGCGTGGCGGCGTCCTGCTGGTAGAGCTTGGTGGGCCCCGGCTGCCCCCCCGGGCCCTGGACAAACGCCACGGCGCCGTTTTCCGCCACCATGGCGTCGACCGGCCAGGCCGTGCCGGCAGCCCCGGCCATGAAGGGCGCGCACCAGCCGATGGGCCGCCCGGTGATGGGGATGACGTGCAGCCCCGCCGCCTTCAGGCCGGCCAGGGCCTGCAGCGCGTCGGGCGTGATGGCGCCTTCGGTGGTCAGCGTGTCGTCGATGTCCGTGAACACGCCCGCCACGCCGCGGCGGGCCGGCAGCGGCCAGCGGGTGAGGGGCAGCATGCGGCGTCAGCCTGCCTTTTGCAGCGCCAGCCCCGCGTGCTCGCGCAGCGGGTGGAAGTGGATCTTGGGAAACCGCTCCTGCGCCAGCCGCACGTCGTAGGGGCTGGTGCACAGGTAGGCCAGCGTGTCGGCCGCGTCGTGCGCCAGGCGCAGCGGGTAGGCGTCGGTGAAGGCGCGCAGGTCGGCCGCGTTGTCGGCGGTGATCCAGCGCGCGCCGGTGTACTGGCTGCCCTCCAGGCGCACGTCGGCGTCGTATTCGGCCTTCAGGCGGTGCTGCACCACTTCAAACTGCAGCTGGCCCACGGCACCCAGCAGCATGTTGCCGCCGGCATCGGGCTTGAAGACCTGGATGGCGCCTTCCTCGCCCAGCTGGGCCAGGCCCTGCTGCAGCTGCTTGGTGCGCAGCGGGTTCTTGAGCACCACGGTCATGAACATCTCGGGCGCGAAGAAGGGCAGGCCGGTGAACTGCAGGTTGGCGCCGTCGGTGATGGTGTCGCCCAGCTGCACGCCGCCGTGCGTGGTGAAGCCGATGATGTCGCCCGCATACGCTTCCTCGACGGCCTCGCGGCGCTGGGACATGAAGGTCACGACCGAGGTGGGCCGCAGCTCCTTGCCGGTGCGCTGCACCTTGAGCTTCATGCCCGGCGTGTACTTGCCTGACGCCACGCGCACGAAGGCGATGCGGTCGCGGTGGTTGGCATCCATGTTGGCCTGCACCTTGAACACCACGCCGGAGAAACCCTCGTCCTCGGGCTGGATGGTCTTCACCACGGGCTGCTTGTTCACTTCGAGCGTGCTCACGCGCGGGCCGGGCGGCGGGGCCATGTCCACCAGCGCGTCCAGTACCTCCATCACCCCGAAGTTGTTCACGCCGGAGCCGAAGAACACGGGGGTCAGCTTGCCGGCCAGGAAGGCCTCGTGGTTCCATTCGGGCGATGCGCCGGTGGCCAGCTCCATGCTGTCCATGGCGGCGTCGAATTCGGCACCGAAGCGGGCGCGCAGCGTGTCCACGTCGGTGAGCGGGATGGATTCAAAGTCCTGCGGGCGGCGTTCGCTGCCGGACTCGAACACGGTCATGGTCTTGGTGCGCAGGTTGATGATGCCGCCAAAGCTCTTGCCCTGGCCCACGGGCCAGGTCATGGGGCAGCAGGGCATGCCCAGTTCGCGCTCCACCTCGTCCAGGATGTCCAGCGGGTCGCGCACCTCGCGGTCCATCTTGTTGACGAAGGTGATGATGGGCGTGTCGCGCTGGCGGCAGACCTCGATCAGGCGGCGCGTCTGCGCTTCCACGCCGTTGGCGGCGTCGATCACCATCAGCGCCGAATCGACGGCGGTGAGCACGCGGTAGGTGTCTTCAGAGAAGTCCTTGTGGCCTGGCGTGTCGAGCAGGTTGATGACGTGCTCGCGGTACAGCATCTGCATGACGGAGGAGGCCACCGAGATGCCGCGCTGCTTTTCGATCTCCATCCAGTCCGACGTGGCGTGCCGGCTGGCCTTGCGGCCCTTCACGGCCCCGGCGATCTGGATGGCGCCCGAGAACAGCAGCAGTTTTTCCGTGAGCGTCGTTTTACCGGCGTCGGGGTGGGAAATGATGGCAAAGGTGCGGCGGCGCCGGGTTTCGGTGGCGTAAGACACGGGATTCCTGAATGGGGAGGGGCGCAGGGCTGATGGGCCCGCGCGGGTCGTCGTCCGATGCCTGCGTGGTGATCCCGCAGGTAGGCAGAGCCCGGATTTTACTGTTGCGCGCCCGGGGTGCCCGCCGCGGCGCGGGGTGCCGGCCGCTTGCTTTTATAATCCGCCGATCCGAGGAGCGTTGCAGCGTCCCCAGCACCGGCGGGGCGTGAGGCTCGGAGTCACCCCGCAACGACGCTCATCCACTTCTCGTGTGGTGAGCTTGCTCTCTCCCGCGACCAGTGGTTTTTCAAACATGCTTTGGAGCACGAAACCATCATGAACGCACGCGTCAACGCCCCCGTCAACACCGATTGCATCATTGCCGACATCGGCCTGGCCGACTGGGGCCGCAAAGAAATCAAGATCGCCGAAACCGAGATGCCCGGCCTGATGGCCATCCGCGAGGAATTCGCGGCCAAGCAGTCGCTCAAGGGCGCGCGCATCACCGGCAGCCTGCACATGACCATCCAGACGGCGGTGCTGATCGAAACCCTGCAGGCCCTGGGCGCGCAGGTGCGCTGGGCGTCTTGCAACATCTTCTCCACGCAGGACCACGCCGCCGCCGCCATTGCCGCCACCGGCACGCCGGTGTTCGCCGTCAAGGGCGAGACGCTGGCCGAGTACTGGGACTACACGCACCGCATCTTCGACTTCGGCCCCAAGGGCAGCGAAGGCGAAGGCCCCAACCTGATCCTGGACGACGGCGGCGACGCCACCTTGCTCATGCACCTGGGCAAGCGCGCCGAGAAGGACGCCTCCGTGCTGGCCAACCCCGGCAGCGAGGAAGAACGCATCCTGTTTGCCGCCATCAAGGCCAAGCTGGCCGAGGACAGCACCTGGTACAGCCGCAAGAGCGCCGAGATCATCGGCGTGACCGAAGAGACCACCACCGGCGTGCACCGCCTGAAGGAAATGTCGGCCAAGGGCACGCTGATGTTCCGCGCCATCAACGTGAACGACTCCGTCACCAAGAGCAAGTTCGACAACCTGTACGGCTGCCGCGAAAGCCTGGTGGACGGCATCAAGCGCGCCACCGACGTGATGATTGCCGGCAAGGTGGCCGTGGTGGCAGGCTACGGCGACGTGGGCAAGGGCAGCGCCCAGGCCCTGCGCGCGCTCTCCGCCCAGGTGTGGGTGACCGAGATCGACCCCATCAACGCCCTGCAGGCCGCCATGGAAGGCTTCAAGGTCGTGACCATGGAGTGGGCCGCCGACAAGGCCGACATCTTCGTGACCACCACCGGCAACCGCGACGTCATCACCTTCGAGCACATGGCTGCGATGAAGGACCAGGCAATCGTCTGCAACATCGGCCACTTCGACAACGAGATCCAGGTCGCCAAGCTCGAAGAGCACTGCCAGTGGGAAGAGATCAAGCCCCAGGTGGACCACGTGATCTTCCCCGACGGCAAGCGCATCATCCTGCTGGCCAAGGGCCGGCTGGTGAACCTGGGCTGCGGCACGGGCCACCCCAGCTTCGTGATGTCCAACTCGTTCGCCAACCAGACCATCGCCCAGATCGAGCTGTTCACCCACAGCGACTACTACGAAAACGGCAAGGTCTACGTGCTGCCCAAGCACCTGGACGAGAAGGTGGCCCGCCTGCACCTGAAGAAGGTGGGCGCGATGCTGACCGAGCTGACCGACGAGCAGGCCGCCTACATCGGCGTGCCCAAGCAAGGCCCGTACAAGCCGGACACCTACCGCTACTGAGGGCGCGGCAGGCCGGCGGTGGTCGGCTGCTGCTATGAAAATTGGAGCTGCCAGCGCTTGCTGCATAAGCGCTGGAGCCCCATTTTGTTCTAAGTATCTTGAGAGCAAGAGGAGCGCATGCGCGCAGACGTTTTTTTGGTGGAAGCGGGCCACGCGGCCACGCGCTCGCAGGCGCAGCGGCTGATTGCTGCGGGGGTCGAGTGGCGCCTGTCGCCGCTGGCGCCCTGGAACAAGGTCGCCAAGAACGGGGATGACATCCCCTCCGTGGCCGAGGTCAAGCTGCTGGACGGCGCCGAGGCCAAATACCTTTCGCGCGGCGGCCTCAAGCTCGAAGGCGCCCTGCAGCACACCGGCCTGGCCGTGGCCGGCCTGCGCTGCCTGGACGTGGGCCAGAGCACGGGTGGCTTCACCGACTGCCTGCTGCAGCAGGGCGCAGCGCAGGTGATCGGGGTCGACGTGGGCCACGGCCAGTTGCACGAGCGGCTGAAGAGCGACCCGCGCGTGGTGTGCGTGGAAGGGCTCAACGCCCGCGCGCTCACCGCCGAATCGCTGCAGCAGGGCTGCGACGACGCCCTGTCCGAGGAGATCGTGCAGGACGACGAGGACAACGACACCCAGCCCGTGGCACCCTACGCCTGGATGCGCAACGGCGGCCAGGTGGACGAGGCCTACGACGACAGCGACGACGCCAAGGAGCAGGACGTGGAGGCCTTCAAGGCCGAGCGCGCCGCCAAGGCCCGCGCCCGCGCCGAAGGCACGCTGCCCACCGAGCGCCGCCGCAAGCCGGGCCGCGAGGACGTGGACATCCGCCCCGTGTTCGATCTGGTCACGGGCGACCTGTCGTTCATCTCCCTCACCCTTGTGCTGCCGGCCCTGGTGCCGCTGCTGGCGCCGCAGGGCCACCTGCTGATGCTGGTCAAACCGCAGTTCGAACTGCAGCCGGGCCAGGTGGGCAAGGGCGGCGTGGTGCGCGACGCGGCGCTGTACCCTGTGGTGGAGCAACGCATCCGCGACTGCTGCGCCGCCAATGGCCTGGCCGTGCTGGCATGGCTGGACAGCCCCATCCAGGGCGGCGACGGCAACCAGGAATTTTTTGTCTTTGCGAGGAGGGCCGCATGAACGCAGCCGCCAATGCCCAGGGCACCGGTTTCCCGGTGAGTTTCGAGTTTTTCCCGCCCAAGACGCCCGAGGGGGCCGACAAGCTGCGCGCGGCGCGGCAGCAGCTGTACAAGCTGCACCCCGACTTCTGCTCCGTGACCTATGGCGCCGGGGGCTCCACGCAGGACGGTACCTTTGGCACGGTGCGTGAGATCCTGGCCGAGGGCGTGAGCGCGGCCTCGCACTTCTCGTGCATCGGCGCCACGCGGCAGTCAGTGCGCGAGCAGCTGGCCCAGCTCAAGGCCATGGGCGTCAAGCGCCTGGTGGCCCTGCGCGGCGACCTGCCCAGCGGCTACGGCGCGGGCGGCGAATTCCAGTACGCCAGCGACCTGGTGGCCTTCATCCGCGCGGAGACCGGGCGCGACTTCCACATCGAGGTGGCGGCCTACCCCGAGGTGCATCCGCAGGCGCGCTCGCCCGAGGCCGACCTCAAGGCCTACCTGGCCAAGGTGCAGGCCGGTGCGGACTCGGCCATCACGCAGTATTTCTACAACAGCGACGCCTACTTCCGCTTCGTGGAGGACACCGAGCGCCTGGGGGCGCACGTGCCCGTGGTGCCCGGCATCATGCCCATCGGCAGCTCCACGCAGCTCATGCGCTTCTCGGACGCCTGCGGCGCCGAGATTCCGCGCTGGATCCGCCTGCGCCTGCAAGCGTTCGGCGACGACACGGCCAGCATCAAGGCCTTTGGCCTGGACGTGGTGACGGACCTGTGCGACCGCCTGCGCAGCGCCGGGGTGCCGGCCCTGCACTTCTACACCATGAACCAGAGCGCGGCCACGCTGGAGATTTGCCGCCGGCTGGGCATCTGATGCGCCAGCGCGCCTGGCGGCAGCGGGTGCTGGTGCGGCTGCTGCGGCTGGCCGCCGCCTGCCTGGTCGGCCTGGCCACTGCCGGGTTGCTGCCCGCGCACGCCCAGGGGCTGTCGGCCGAGGCGGATGCCCTGGCCCCCCACCTCCTGAGCGTGCCGGGCGAGGCCATGCTCATCGACCCGCCCGCGCCGCCCGGCCCCAGGCCGGGCGAGACCGGGCTCTCCGTGGCGCCGGAGGTGGGCCTTTCCGCTGACGAAGTGGGGCTTGCGTCCTGGTACGGAGCCAAGTTCCACAAGCGCCGCACCGCCAGCGGCGAGCTGTTCGACATGAAGGCGCTGACCGCCGCGCACCCCACGCTGCCGTTCGGCTCGCGCGTGTGCGTGCGCAGCCAGGCCACCGGGCGCACGGTGATCGTGCGCATCAACGACCGCGGGCCGCACTCCGCCAACCGCATCATCGACCTGAGCCGGGGCGCAGCGGAGGCGCTGGGCATGGTGGGGCTGGGGCTCAAGCCCGTGGAGCTGTTCGCGCTGGACGACGGCGAAAGCGACTGCCCCGCGGCGCCGTGACGCGCCGTGACGCCGCCCCGGCGCGCAGCGGGGCTGCGCAAGAAGGCGCCGTCAGCCGCCGGATTCCAGCGTGTGGGCGGCGTTGCGGTCCTGCGCCAGCAGCTCGGCCATCTGCGGCAGGGCGTTCTTTAGCGCGTCCTTGAGCGTGTAGGGCGGGTTGATCAGGAACATGCCGCTGGCCGGCAGCCCGGGCCGCTTGGCCTCGCCCGTGGGGGCTTCGGTGCGCTTGCTGGACTTGACCGTGAGCGTGGCATGCAGCCAGCTCTTGCCGGCCTTGGTGGCCAGTGTCTTGAGGCGCCGGGGCAGGTCGTGCGCTTCGGGGCGCGGGATGATCGGGTACCAGAACGCGTAGGTGCCGGTGGCAAAGCGCTTGAGCGAATCGGCCGCCATGTCCAGCACCTTGGCGTAGTCGCTCTTGATTTCATAGCTGGGGTCGCACAGCACCAAAGCGCGGCGGGCCGGCGGGGGCAGAAACTTCTTGATGCCCTCGAACCCGTCTTCGTGCAGCACGGCCACCTGCCGGCCGGCCTCCAGCTGGGCCACGTTGCCGGCCAGCGCGCGCAGGTCGGTGGGGTGCAGCTCAAACAGCTTGAGCTTGTCGTGTGCGCGCAGCAGGCGCTGCGCAATGAACGGCGAGCCGGGATAGACCCGCGGCGCGCTGCCCTGGTTGAACGCGCGGACCATGTCCACATAGGCCTGCAGCGCCGGCGCCAGCGGGGGCGCGGTGGGGGCAAACAGGCGCGCCACGCCATCGGCGGCCTCGCCGCTGGTGCTGGCGTAGTCGCCATCGAGCCGGTACAGGCCCGCGCCTGCGTGCGTGTCCAGCACGGTCAGTGCCGCGTCTTTCTCCGTAAGGTGTTGCAAGGCGGCGATCAGGACGGTGTGCTTGAGCACATCGGCATGGTTGCCTGCGTGGAAGGCGTGGCGGTAACTGAACATGGCGCTATGGTAACGAGTGGGCCTGGCAGCGCCGGGCGCTGTGCGGAAACTGGACGCGCGTCAAGGAAGCCGCGGTTTCGTGATCAAGTGCCGCGGCAGGCGCGCCGCCGCCGGGCACAATCCGGGCTTGTCCGATGGGGTGGGGCGGTTCCGGCCGGCGCAAAATTCCTGGCTTTCGCGGTGCGAGCTGGCATGCTTCCTGATTGTGTTTTGCCGCGGCCGAGAACCTGTTGACCTCTGATCGGGTGCACTCCCCCGTTGATGCCTGCCCGAACGCCACGCCTTTTCCACCATGATCGCAAGTTCCAGCCCAGCCCCCGCCAGCGGTGTCAGCCATACGGATGCGCTCCCGCCCGGCACCCGGCTGGCGGAGTTCGAGATCCTGGCGCTGCTGGGCGTGGGCGGCTTCGGCATGGTCTACAAGGCGTTCGACCATTCCCTGCACCGCGCCGTGGCGATCAAGGAATACATGCCCTCCGCGCTGGCGGGCCGGGCGCAGGGCCCGTCGCTGTGGGTGCGCTCCCCGGCGGATCTGCAGACGTTCAACGCCGGGCTGGCCTCCTTCGTGGGCGAGGCGCGGCTGCTGGCCCAGTTCGACCATCCGTCGCTGGTCAAGGTGTTTCGCTTCTGGGAGGCCAACAACACCGCCTACATGGTCATGCCCCTGTACAGCGGCATGACCTTCAAGCAGGCCCGTGCCCAGATGCGCACGCCGCCGCCCGAGATCTGGCTGCGCAAGGTGCTGTGGTCCGTGCTGGGCGCGCTGCGGGTGCTCCACGAAGACAACACGCTGCACCGCGACATCTCGCCCGACAACATCTTCCTGCAGGACGCCGGCCCGCCGGTGCTGCTGGACCTGGGCGCCGCGCGCCACGCCATCAACGACCAGGACCGCAAGCACACGGCGGTTCTCAAGGTCAACTACGCCCCGATCGAGCAGTATGCGGACGGCGACCAGGACCTGCGCCAGGGCCCCTGGAGCGACCTGTACTCCCTGGCGGCCGTGGTGCACGGCTGCCTGTGCAACGACACGCCGCTGCCGGCCACCCTGCGCTCCATCCGCGACCGCATGGTGTCGTTCTCGCGGGTGGCCCGCACCGTCAAGCGGCAGTTCGGCGTGGAGTATTCCGCGCCGTTCGTGGCTGCGATTGCGCAATCCCTGGCCCTGCAGCCGCAGGACCGGCCGCAGAGCATCGACGAGTTCCTGCGGACCATGGAGATGACTGCGCCGCCCGAGGGGATCGACCATTTCGACTTCCGCGCTGAGCTGGGGGATATCTGGGTCGAGCCGGCCGACCAGCCCGGGCCCGGCCTGGTGTCGCCCACGGTGGACATCACCTCCGCGCCCCGCGCCGGGGCCGAAACAACGGTCCAGCCCCATCGGCCCCTGACAAAAGTGGCGGATTCGGGCACAGAAGTTGACAATTTTGTGGAGCCGCTGGCCGGCGGAGACACCGTGATGCTGGCCGGGCCGGACACCCTGGCTGCAGACGGCGGCGATACCGTGTTCTTCGACCCGCGCGATACCGTGGCGGCCGACGACTCCCGCTACGACGGCGCGGCGGCGTACCCGGACGGCGGGGCGGGCAGCGCGCGGCATGCGGCCGACGCCCGTCCCCTGCCGCTGGAGCGGGAACTGGTGCGCTCGGCCCACAAGGCGCCCAGGTCCCGGCGGCGCCCGCACCTGCTGCTCTGGCTCGGCATCGGCGCGTTTGCCGTGGTGGCATCGGCGGCAGGGCTGCGGTGGGTGCAGGGCAGCGGCGGCAAGGTGCGCCAGACCGAGATCATCACCGAGATGGCGGAGCCGGCCGCAGCGGCCACCCCTGCCTCGGTGGACGTCGCTGCGGCCGATCCTTCGGTGGCCGCCGCAGCGTCTGCCGCCATCGCCGTGGCGTCCACGGACGCGCAGGCCAGCGCACCCGCCCCTGCGCCCGTCGCCGCCCCGGCGGCGCCCGCGGTGGCGCCGCGGGCGGCTGCCCGCACGGCCAAGCGCGCCCCGGCGGAGCCCCCGCCACCGGCCGTGGTGGTGCGCGAAGAGCCCGTGCCCGCGCCCGCGCCGGTGGTGGCCGAACCCAAGCCCCGCCCCGCGCCGCCCCGGGTGCCCAGCCCCCAGGAGGCCTGTGCGGACTCGGGTTTCCTGGCGCGGCCCATGTGCATTCACCAGGAATGCCAGAAGCCCTCGCAGGTCAATCAGCCCATCTGCGTGGAAAACCGCCGACGCTACGAGGCCGAGGAACAGCGCCGCCGCCAGACCCCGAACTAGGGGCGCTCTGCACGAATCGTCGCGCCGCGTGCAACCGCGGTCTCGGGCGGTCCCTCATGCCGGCCTTGCGCACTGCGCAGGCAAATTCGTATAATGGAAGGCTTCGCAGCGCCTTTGTGGCCCCGCGGCGAAGAGGACATGCCACCTAAGAGGCTTCCGAAAGAGAAGCACCGACCGTGGAAAAGGGCCCGCCAAACCATCTTTCTTTCAAAAGAGAAGACTCATGACTACCACTTTCAGCGCCAAGCCCGCTGAGGTCGTGCACGAGTGGTTTGTGATTGACGCGACCGACAAGGTCCTCGGACGAGTAGCCAGCGAAGTTGCTCTCCGTTTGCGCGGCAAACACAAGGCCATCTACACGCCTCACGTCGATACCGGTGACTTCATCGTCATCATCAACGCAGCCAAGCTCAAGGTCACCGGCACCAAGTCCCTGGACAAGGTGTACTACCGCCATTCGGGTTACCCCGGCGGCATCACGGCCACGAACTTCCGCGACCTGCAAGCCAAGCACCCCGGCCGCGCGCTGGAGAAGGCCGTCAAGGGCATGCTGCCCAAGGGCCCCCTCGGCTACGCAATGATCAAGAAACTCAAGGTGTATGGCGGTGCTGAGCATCCCCACACCGCCCAGCAGCCCAAAGTGCTGGAAATCTAAGGAGCCTTGAGATGATTGGTGAATGGAACAATGGCACCGGCCGTCGCAAGTCCAGCGTCGCCCGCGTGTTTCTGAAGAAGGGTTCCGGCAAGATCACTGTGAATGGCAAAGACATTCAGCAGTATTTCGGCCGCGAAACCTCCATCATGATTGCCAAGCAGCCGCTGGTGCTGACCAACCATGTCGAAACCTTCGACATCCAGGTCAACGTGCACGGCGGCGGTGAATCCGGCCAGGCCGGCGCCACCCGCCACGGCATCACCCGCGCCCTGATCGACTACGACGCAACGCTGAAGTCCGCACTGAGCCAAGCCGGCTTCGTGACCCGCGATGCCCGTGAAGTCGAGCGTAAGAAGGTCGGTCTGCACTCCGCACGCCGCGCCAAGCAGTTCTCCAAGCGCTGATCCACGGACCGGACGGCCTGCCCCCGGGCGGCGCTGTTTGCTCCCCGCAACGCTTCCGGGCCCTGCCTGCAAGACAAAAAACCGCCTTCGGGCGGTTTTTTCGTTTATGGTGCGCTCTTTTCGTCCCGCACCCCCCCCTTCCGATGAACCACCTGTCTGCAGCACCATGCGCTTTCGCCTCCTGCGCCGCCGGTTGACGATCAGCGCCCCGCGCGTGGCCATCCGCAGCGCCATGCCCTGGCCCGTCCGGTGGATGGTGCTGGCCGTGATGCTGGGCCTGTGCGGCGCCGTGGCGCTGTGGGCGTTCGAGTTCGGCAAGTCCATTGCCGGCCTGGACCGGGTTTCCCGGGATGAGCTGGTGCAGCTGCGGGCAGAAGTGGCCCGCCTGCGCTCGGAAGGCCAGGAGCAGCAGACGGTGGCCCACACCGCCGGGAGCCTGCTGGCGGCGGAACGCGCAGCCAAGGAGAGCCTGGTGGCCCAGGTACGCCAGCTGGAGGCGGACAACCGCACGCTGCGGGAGGACCTGGGGTTCTTTGAAAAGCTGATTCCCGCCGCCAAGAGCGAAGGGCTGGCGATCCGCAGCCTGCAGGCCGAGGTGCTGGGCGGCATGCAGTTGCGCTGGCAGGTGCTGGTGATCCAGGCCGCGCGCAATGCGCCCGAGTTCAACGGCCGGCTGGAGCTGGTGCTGGCGGGGACCCTGGACGGCAAGCCCTGGACGCAGTCGCAGCCGACTTCGTCGCAGCCCCTGCAGGTGCGGCAATACCGCCGCGTGGAGGGCGTGGTCGATCTGCCGCCCAACGCCGTGGTAAAAACCGTGACGGCGCGCGTGCTGGAGGGCACGGCGGTGCGCGCCGTGCAGGCCATGGCCGTCGACGGATAGCGGGCGCTTCCCCCCTTGCGGCAGGGTGTCCGCAGCCCTGGCGTCTTTCTTGCTGTTCCGCGTGCTGCGCCGCGCATCCCCCCACTGAGGAGCTCTACCCCATGTTTTCCCGCAAGAAGCAGCCGCCGATCAAGAGCCTGATTGCGCAGGGCACCCGGATCGAGGGCGATGTGCTGTTTGCCGAAGGCATGCGCATCGACGGCCACGTGGTGGGGGATATCCGGGCGGCGGCGGAGCAGCCCAGCATCCTGGTCATCTCGGAGACGGCGCAGGTGGAGGGCGCCATCCATGCCGACCATGTCATCGTCAACGGCCAGGTCGTGGGGCCCGTGCACGCCGCAGAGCTGCTGGAGCTGCAGCCCCGCGCCAAGATCACCGGCAACGTGCACTACAAGGCCCTCGAAATGCACCAGGGGGCCGTGATTGCGGGGCAGCTGTGCCCCGTGGCCGTGCTGGTCGAGGAAAAACCCCCACTCAAATTAGCGTCAAACGGGCAGTGACCTGAATTCCCCCGCGGGGTGCAGTACCATTTCGCTCCTACAGACCCCGGAGTACCCCATGAGCAGCGCAGTGGCCCACAACGACGCCCCCACCGATATGCCCGAGCCCATCCTGTTCACCGACAGTGCGGCGGCCAAGGTGGCGGACCTGATTGCCGAAGAGGGCAATCCTGACCTGAAGCTGCGGGTGTTCGTGCAAGGCGGCGGCTGCTCGGGTTTCCAGTACGGCTTCACCTTTGACGAGATCACCAACGAGGACGACACGACGATGACCAAGAACGGCGTGTCGCTGCTCATCGACGCCATGAGCTACCAGTACCTGCTGGGCGCCGAGATCGACTACAAGGAAGACCTGCAGGGCGCCCAGTTCGTCATCAAGAACCCCAACGCCACCACGACCTGTGGCTGCGGTTCGAGCTTCTCCGTATGACCGTGCGCCGGGCGCCAACCCTTCGCTGAAAGCCGCCCTCGGGCGGCTTTCTTCATGGGCCGCCGGGACCGCGCCCTGCCGGGTGCCCGGGGCCGCACGCTAGAAAACTCCTTCCCTGAGCCCATGCAGCGAAACCGCGATACCTCCCTCAAAGTGCTTCTGTGGCTGGTCGCCATCGGCTTCTTCATGCAGACGCTGGACGCGACCATCGTCAACACCGCGCTGCCTGCCATGGCGCGCAGCCTGGGCGAAAGCCCGTTGCGCATGCAGTCGGTGGTGGTGGCCTACTCCCTGGCCATGGCGATGCTGATTCCGGCCTCCGGGTGGCTGGCGGACCGCTTCGGCCCCCGGCGGGTGTACCTGGCGGCGATCACGCTCTTCGTGGTGGGATCGGTGTGCTGCGCGCTGGCCCAGCAGCTGGGCCAGCTCGTCGCGGCGCGGGTGGTGCAGGGCCTGGGCGGGGCGCTGCTGCTGCCCGTGGGGCGGCTGGTGGTGCTGCGCACCTTTCCGCGCGAGCAGTTCCTGCAGGCCATGAGCTTTGTGGCCATTCCCGGCCTGATCGGCCCGCTGATCGGGCCCACGCTGGGCGGCTGGCTGGTGGAGGCGGCCTCCTGGCACTGGATCTTCCTGATCAACGTGCCGGTGGGCATGGCGGGGTGCCTGGCCACCCTGCGCTACATGCCCGGCCAGCCGGCGGCGCAGGTGGCCCGCCTCGACCTGGCGGGGTATCTGATGCTGGCGTTTGGCATGGTGGCGCTGTCGCTGGCGCTGGACGGCCTGGCCAGCCTGGGCTTGCGGCAGGCGAGCGTGCTGGTGCTGATGATCTTCGGCCTGGCCGCGCTGGCGGCGTACTGGCTGCACGCGGCGCGGCGGCCCGATCCCTTGTTTTCGCCCCACCTTTTTTCGGTGCCCACGCTGCGCATCGGCCTGCTGGGCAATCTGTTTTCGCGCCTGGGCAGTTCCTGCATGCCATTCCTGGTGCCGCTGCTGCTGCAGGTGACCATGGGCTACTCGCCGCTGCATGCGGGCCTGATGATGCTGCCCGTGGCGGTGGCTGGCATGTCGATGAAGCGGTTTACCACGCCCCTGATCACCCGCTTCGGCTACCGCCGGGTGCTGGTGACCAACACCCTGCTGGTGGGGTTGGCCATGGCCAGCTTTGCGCTGGCGGCGCCCTCCCAGCCGTTGTGGGTGCACGGCCTGCAGCTCGCCGTCTTCGGGGCGGTGAACTCCCTGCAGTTCACGGCGATGAACACCGTCACCCTGAAGGACCTGGAGCACGGCATGGCGAGCAGCGGCAACAGCCTGCTGTCGATGGTGCAGATGCTGGCCATGGGCATGGGGGTGGCGGCCGCGGGTGGCGTGCTGGCGGCTTTCACCGACTTTTACCAGGCGGCCCCGGACCACCAGACCCTGCTGGCATTCCAGGCGACTTTTGCGTGCATGGGCCTGATCACGGTCGCCTCGGCCGCCATCTTCTGGCAGCTTTCGCCGGAAGACCGGGCCGGTGTGCGGGTGGCCGCTGCGGCCGACGCCGCCGAAGGGAGCTGAGCGCGCCGGCGGGGCTCAGCGGGGGTAGATGGCGCCCAGCACCCGCGGCCCGGCGGCACCGGTCACGCTGGCCAGATTGCCGGGCTTGCCGTCCAGCGCTTGCCGGGCCAGCCAGGCAAACGCTGCCGCTTCCACCTGCAGGGCCGGAAGTCCCAGGGCGTCCGTGGCCACCACCTGCAGGGTGGGGCAGGCCGCCTGCAGCCGTTCCATCAGGTGGCGGTTGTGGGCCCCGCCGCCGCAGACGGCCAGGCATTTGCTATTGTTTTGATAGCTGCTTGCGCTGATTGCACAAGCGCGGGCGGTGTATTCCGTTAGTGTTGCCTGGACATCCTGCGGGCGTGCGGAGGCAAAGGGCGCCAGGCGCTGCGCCAGCCACTGGGGATTGAACAGGTCGCGGCCCGTGCTCTTGGGGGGCGCCTTGTGCAGGAAGGGCTCGTCCAGCAGTGCGTCCAGCAGCGCGGGCACCACCTGGCCGCTGGCCGCCCAGGTGCCGCCGGCGTCATAGGCCTGGCCGGTGTGCTGGTGGCACCAGAAGTCCATCAGCGCGTTGCCCGGCCCGCAGTCGAACCCGGCCACGCGGCCGTCCGCATGCAGCACGCTGAGGTTGGAGATGCCGCCGATGTTGAGCACCAGCACCGTCTCGTCCGCCCGGCCGAACACGCCCTGGTGGAACGCCGGTACAAGCGGCGCGCCCTGGCCGCCCCCTGCCACGTCGCGGCTGCGGAAGTCGGCCACCACGGCGATGCCGGTGCGTTCTGCCAGCAAGGCGGGGTTGCCCAGCTGCAGGGTGTAGCCCGTGCCGTCAAATTCCTGCGGGCGGTGGCGCACGGTCTGCCCGTGGGCGCCGATGGCCCGGATGGCTGAGCTGGACTGGCGGCTTTGCTGCAGCAGCGTCTCCACCACCTCGGCGTAGGCCAACGAGAGCGCATTGCCCGCCAACGCCGCGCGGTGCAGTTCATTGTCGCCAGGGGTGTTCAGGGCCAGCAGCTCGGCCCGCAGGCCGGGCTCGAAGGGAGCGCTCGCATGGTGCGTGACCACCATGCGCGGCCCGGAGAAGTCGGCCAGCACGCCGTCGATACCATCGAGCGACGTGCCCGACATGAGGCCGATGTACAGCTCGGTGGGGGTGTTCATGGGAAACAATGCAAACAGGCCAGGGCGTTTGCTACGGGCGCTGCCCGAGCCTGGGACGCCGCGGAACTGGCTTTGCCAGGCCGCTGGCGTCGTCCCCTTGGGGGGAAGGCGCCGCAGGCGACTCAGGGGGGATCACATCATTCTGCGCTGGCTTGTTCGATCAGCGCCGCAGCGGACAGCTGCACGCGCATGTTGGCGGCCAATCGGTCAAAGGCCGGGCGGGACGCCGCGGAGATCGGTGCGGCGGCTTCGCTCTGGGCCACGATGGTTTGCGGGTCCTGGTGCACGCCGTTCACGCGGAATTCAAAGTGCAGGTGCGGCCCGGTAGCCCAGCCGGTCTGGCCGACAGCGCCCAGCGTCTGCCCCTGTTCCACCGACTGACCCTGGCGCACGTCGATGCGGCTCAGGTGGGCGTACACGGTGACGTGCTGGTTGCGGTGCTTCACGAACACCACGTTGCCAAAGCCGTTCTGCACGCCGGCAAACTCGACCACGCCGTCGCCCACCGTGCGCACGGCGGTCCCGGTGGGGGCCGCAAAGTCGGTGCCCAGGTGGGCGCGCCAGGTTTGCAGGATGGGGTGCAGGCGCATCTTGAAGCCGCTGGTGACGCGCGAGAACTCGACGGGCGAGGTCAGGTACGCACGGCGCATGCTTTCACCGTCCAGCGTGTAGTAGGAGCCCTTGGCCGCGCCGCGCTCCTGGAACCAGACGGCCTGGTGGGTCTTGCCGTTGTTCACGAACTCGGCGCTCAGCACGCGCCCGCTGGACAGGGGCTCGCCGTCGGCTTCGAGTGTTTCGTACACCACCGAGAAGCGGTCGCCCTTGCGCAGCGAGCGGCGGAAGTCGATGTTGCCCGAGAACAGCTCGGCCATCTGCACGGCCACGCCGTCGGGGATGTTGGAGGCATCCGTGGCGGCGAACAGCGAGCTGTGGATGATCCCGCCCGCCAGGCGGCTGCCGCTGGCGAGCTTGGCGGTTTCCACGCGGGAGGTGAACTTGTCGCCCTGGCGCTCCACGACCAGGCGGCGGAAATTGCCGCTGTCGTCGGGCACCCAGCGCACCGTCAGGCGGACCAGGCGGTGGTCGTCCGTGGTCTCGGCCGACACCACGCGGCCAGTGCGGCCCAGCACGTTCTGGCGCACGGGCGTGTCGCCGCGCATGAACGCCGCTGCGGCCGGGTCGGCCACGCCCATGCGCTGCAGCAGGGACTCGGGGGTGTCGCTGCTGCGCACCTGCTCGGAGCGGTAGAGCGAGAAACCGGGCGTTTCCAGCTGGCCCAGTTCCAGGTTCTCGGCCAGCGATTCGACCGGGTAGCTCACGGTGCGCACCGGCAGCTCGGCCGGATCGGGCGCGAACGAGGCCACGGCAAATGCGCCACCGCCGCCCGTGAGCAGCAGGGCTGCGACGGCGGCGGTGATGCGGCGGGGGTGTTTCTGGATCGTTTGGGACAGCCGGTCAAGCAAAGCCGAGCTGGCGGTGGTCAAGCCGTGAATCAAAGGTCTATCCCCAGGGTGAAGGTGGATCCGCAGCCCCCTCTCGCGCAACGCTGGCGGGGAGACGAGGGCCGGGAGCCGAGGCTGTCAGGCTGTAGCGCGTCGACAGGGTGGAAAAACAGGTCGAAACAGCGAGCCCACTAGAATCGCCTCACGCAACGTGGGCTGGAGTATAGCGGCGCATGCTGTATAGACATCGCAAAAAACCCTTATGAATCAATCTGCTGTTACAACCGAACCGGTGTCTGATGGTGTAGGCCGGGCCCTCGAAATTTCGCTGCGCGGCGTGGACGAACTGCTGCCCCGGGACGAGTGGGTCAAGAAGCTCGCGCGCTCCGAAGCCACCGGCCAGCCCCTGCGCATCAAGCTCGGGCTGGACCCCACGGCCCCCGACATCCATATCGGCCACACCGTGGTGCTCAACAAGATGCGGCAGTTGCAAGATCTGGGCCACCAGGTGATCTTCCTGATCGGGGATTTCACCAGCCTGATCGGCGATCCCTCGGGCCGCAACAGCACCCGCCCGCCGCTGACCAAGGAGCAGATCCAGGCCAACGCCGAGACCTACTACAAGCAGGCCAGCCTGGTGCTGGACCCGGCGAAGACGGAGATCCGCTACAACAGCGAGTGGAGCGAGCCCCTGGGCGCCAGCGGCATGATCCAGCTGGCCGCCAAGTACACCGTGGCGCGCATGATGGAGCGCGACGACTTCCACAAGCGCTTTACGTCCGGCCAGTCCATCAGCGTGCACGAGTTCCTGTACCCGCTGATGCAGGGCTACGACTCCGTGGCGCTCAAGAGCGACCTGGAACTGGGCGGCACCGACCAGAAGTTCAACCTGCTCATGGGCCGCCATCTGCAGCAGGAATACGGCCAGGAGCCGCAGTGCGTGCTCACCATGCCGCTGCTGGTGGGGCTGGACGGCGTGGACAAGATGTCCAAGTCCAAGAACAACTACATCGGCATTACCGAAGACGCGAACACCATGTTCGCCAAGGTGCTGTCGATCAGCGACACGCTGATGTGGGACTGGTACCTGCTGCTGTCGTTCAAGAGCCTGGACGAGATCGCCGCGCTCAAGGCCGAGGTGGCCGGTGGGCGCAACCCCAAGGATGCCAAGGTGATGCTGGCCAAGGAGATCACCACGCGCTTTCACAGCGCGGCGGCGGCGGACGCGGCCGAGCAGGACTTCATCAACCGCAGCAAGGGCGGCGTGCCCGACGAGATCCCGGAGCTGGCACTGTCCGGCGCGCCGCTGGGGATTGGCGCGCTGCTCAAGCAGGCCAACCTGGCCCCCTCGACCAGCGAGGCCAACCGCCTGATCGACGGAGGCGGCGTGCGCGTGGATGGCGGCGTGGTCAGCGACAAGGGGCTGAAGCTGGAAGCCGGCACCTATGTCGTGCAGGTGGGCAAGCGCAAGTTTGCGCGCGTGACGCTGGCCTGAGCCGGCGGCGCGGCGGGGACGCTGCAGCGCCGCCGGCTACGCGGCCTCCCGCGCCAGCGCCTCGCGCAGGTAGGGCATGTAGGCGCGGTCCACCTTGCAGATGTGGTGCACCAGCCAGTGCTTGAGGAACTCCATGGCCTCGATGGAGACCTCCTCCCCGTCCTCGAAGCGCATCAGCAGGTCCATGGCCCGGGCGGTGAAACCGTTGTGCTCGGCCTGGTGCGCGGGCGTCTCGGGGTAGCCGTGGCGCTGGAACAGGACTTCCTCCACGATGAAGTGGTCGTGCGTGTAGGCCACCAGTCCTTCCAGCACCGCGCCGATGGCCTCGCGCCGCGGAATCGGGCAGCACAGTTCCTCGTACAGCAGGTTGGTCAACCGCACCAGTTCCTGGTGCTGGCGATCGATTTCGTCAAAACCCAGTTCCAGCTCGGTGGTCCATGGCATGAAGGTCATGAGGGGCGCTCTCCTGTATCTAGGCGCGCCAGAATGCCCGGCCCGGGCGGGCTGCGGAAGATGGTCATTGCGCATCGGCGCGACCCAAATCACTGCCCGTTGATATGCATCAACGGCGCGCCTTGAGCGCTGTCAAGTGGGCGTCGCGAGGGGCGCCGCGGCACCCCGAAAAGGCCCCGGGCCCCGGCTCAGTCGAGGTTGTCGTTCAGGTCCGGATCGGGCACATCGCCGATGGCTTCGCGCGTGGCCTGGGCCTGGATCTGCAGCCAGGCGCAGAACGCCTTGATCTCCGGCCGCTGGCTGCTGCGCGGGCCCACGATCAGCCAGTACGCCAGCGGCGAATCGATGCGGTAGCCGGGCAGCACCTCCACCAGGTCGCCCGCGGCCAGGGCGTCGGCAATCAGCGGCATGCGCGCGAGCGCCAGCCCCTGGCCGCTGAGCGCCGCCTGCACGATCTGGTGCGCGTAGTTGAAGTAAAGCCAGCGCTGGGGCTGCAGCTTGGTCAGGTCGCGTGCATCCAGCCAGCGCCGCCAGCTCAGCCACTCCAGGTGCTGGCTGCGGTGGGCGTCTCCCGCTTCGATCAGGGTGAACTGGGCCACGTCGGCCGGCGTGCGCAGCGGCTTGCCGCTCTTGAGCAGCCAGGGGCTCGCCACCACCGCCAGCTGCTCGCCGAACAGGCGCACGCCGCCTTGCGCGGGCGGCCCCGGCAGGCTGTAGCGCAGCGCGAGATCCACGTCGGAGGTGTCCAGGTCCACCGACACGTCGCTCGCGTCGATGCGGATGTCGATGCCCGGGTTGTCGCGCTGGAACTCTTCCATGCGCGGGATCAGCCACATGGACGCGAAGCTGGCCCAGGTGGTGATGGCCACGCTGCGGCGCCCGGCGGTCTGGCGCACCAGCCGCACGGCGGCGTCCATGCGCTCAAGCGCCGGCGCCACGGCGCGCTGCAGCTGGGCGCCCGCGCTGGTCAGTTCCACCGCGCGCGTGTGGCGCAGGAACAGCGCCACGCCCACCTCGTCCTCCAGTGCCTGGATCTGGCGGCTGACGGCCGACTGGGTCAGGGCCAGCTCGTCGGCGGCAGCGCGGAAGTTCAGGTGCTTTGCCACGGCCAGGAAGGCGCGCCAGTGGCCGACGGCGACGGGGCGCGTGCGAAGCACGGCAGGAGCATATTCGGCAGCGGTCATAGCGCGTGGATTCATGCGTGAGTGGAATGAATAGGGTACCGCGTTTTCATTGGACTGTGCAGGCCCTGCGGCGCACCATCGGGGCTCGAAAGTCGTTGTTTCCGCCTCTCCAAGGAGCCTGCCATGTCCGCCAGTCACGTTCTGGAATCGCAACAATCCCTGCACGCCGCCGACCTTCGGCCACGGGGTGCCGGCTGCTGGAAGCTGGCGGCCGGCCGCGCGTTGTCCCTGCACCCGCTGGAGCGCGGCGTGGTCGAGGTGGTGGACGGCCGGGTGTGGCTCACCCTGCGGGCAGCGCCGGGCGCCGGGCAGCCGGGCCGTGCGGCCGATGTGGTGCTGCAGGCCGGGGACCGCCTGGCCATTGCGGCCGGCCAGCACGCCGTGCTGGAAGCCTGGAGCCCCGTGGAGGCGCCGGTCGGTGCCGCCTTCGACTGGTGGGCGGAGCCGGAGGCCGAGGCCGCCCCGGCGGCGGGCTGGCGCAGTGCCGCGCTCCGCGCGCAGTGGGAGGGCAGCGTGGCGCAGCCGCTGCGGGATCTGGGCCGCGCCCTGGGGCAGGGCGGCCGGGCCGTGGGGTGGGCCGGCGCCCAGGCGCTGGGCGCCACCGGGCGGCTGGTGGCGGGCCTGGCCCGGTTTGCTCTCTTTTGGATAGCTACGCCCCGCCAGCGCAGGCCGGTGTGAGCACGGCATGCACAAAGCGCATCAATAGCGCCACTCCTTTTCATTGGACGATTTGCCTAGCACAGCACACCATTGCGTTAACCAAGGGTTAACCCGGAGATTTGTATGACCCTCTCGCACACTTTCACTTCCCGATCCAACGCGGCCGGCCATGGCGTCAACACCTTGCCGCCCGGCCATGCCGTCAGCCTGACGCCGCGCGCGCCCATGGCCCTGCGCGTGGCCGAGGGCTGCGCCTGGGTGACGCTGGACGCTGGCCCCTTCGGTGCGGGCACCGAATCGGGGGATGTCTTTCTGCACCCCGGCCAGACGCTGTGGGTAGACGCCGGCCGGCGCGCGGTGGTGGAGCCCGTGGGCGCCGAGCGGCTCAAGTATCGCTGGGCCAGCCGGCCGGTGGAGGCCGTCGCCAGCGTGGCGCCGTGGTGGCGCCGGGCGGCCTTCGGCAGCGCCGCGGCCGTGGACCAGCGCGTGGCGGGCGGCACCTGCTGCGCCTGATACCGCCGGCCTGGCCGGACTGCGGCCGAGGCCCAGTTGGTGATATGAGCAAAAAGAGCTTGCAGCGCCTGTCCCACAAGCGCTGCAAGCTCTCTTTTTTGTAGCGATAGATCAGCCGCGCCGCCCGGGGTCTTCCAGCAGCCCGATCAGCTGCCCCTGCAGCGTGGTCAGCAGCTCCTGCGACAGCGCGGGCTGCGCCGCCGCGGTGGCGCGTGCCAGCACCAGCCCCCCGACCATGGTGGCCAGCACCTCGATGGCGCGCGCCCGCTGGGCGGCCGCGGCCGGTGGCGTGGACCCGGTCTCCGTGGCGGCGCCGGTGTCCGCCGGGGCGGTGGGCGGGTCGGCATCGACCAGCAACTGCGTGAACCGCTGGATGTTGCGCTCGATGCCCGCGGCAAACACCTCCGACAGCTCGGGCCCGGCCCGTGCCGCGTCCACGGCCAGGGCAGCGGCCGGGCAGCCGCTGCCCGGCGCGTCGCGGTGCTGGGGCGAGAGGTAGCTGCGGATACGGTCCGCGACGTTCGCGTTGGGCGTGTGGCCGTCGAGCGGCGCAATGGACCAGTCGAACGCGCGCGCGCAGGCCTCGCGCACCAGGGCGTCCTTGGACTCGAAATGCCGGTACAGCCCGCCGTGCGTGAGCCCGGCGTCGCGCGTGATGTCGGCCACGCCCACGCCGGTGAGGCCGCGCTCGCGGTACAGCCGCGCCGCGGCGTCGAGGATGCCTTGGCGGTTTTCAGCCGCCTGCGCTTTCGAGACTTTCATGGCCAGATTTTCTATTGATTGCGATCGTCAGCAAACCGCACTTTTGTGCTTATGATGATGGCCCCAATCATAAACGCCCGGTTGTCCACCGGTGGGCGCAGACTGCGGACCGGTGGTGTCCGTGGACGCCGGGCGTCAACCAGCGAGGTGACTTCATGCATCCCCATTCCTTCCACCCACCGCGGCGTTTGCCCGCCCGGGCCACCGGCCCAGCGTCCTGCGCTGCGCGAAGGGTAGCCCTTTGATGCGCCGCGTCGTCATCACCGGCATGGGCTTGGTGTCGCCCCTGGGATGCCAGGTGGAGCTGGCCTGGCAGCGGCTGCTGGCGGGCCGCTCGGGCCTCACGCGCCTGCCCGAGGCCGTGACCGAGGGGGTGCCGGCCAAGGTGGCCGGGCGGGTGCTGCCGCCCGAGGAGGACCCCGAAGGCGGGTGGAATGTGGACGCCGTGGTGTCCGCCAAGGACCAGCGCAAGATGGACCGCTTCATCCCCTTTGCGCTGGGCGCCGCCGACCAGGCGCTGGCCCAGGCGGGCTGGCCCCCGGCGGACGAGCGCCAGCGCGCCCGCGCGGCCACCGTGATCGCCTCCGGCATCGGCGGGTTTGGCGCCATTGCCGATGCGGTGCGTACCACCGAAACGCGCGGCCCGCAGCGGCTGTCGCCCTTCACCGTGCCTTCGTTCCTGGTCAACCTGGCGGCGGGGCAGGTGTCGATCCGCCATGGGCTGCAAGGCCCCATCGGCGCGCCCGTCACGGCCTGCGCCGCTGGCGTGCAGGCCATTGGCGATGCGGCCCGCCTCATCCGCTGCGGCGAGGCCGACATGGCCGTGTGCGGCGGCAGCGAGGCCGCCATCGACCGCGTGAGCCTGGGCGCCTTCGCGGCGGCCAAGACGCTGAGCACGGACTTCAACGACACGCCCGAGCAGGCCTCGCGCCCGTTTGACGCGCAGCGCGACGGCTTTGTCATGGGCGAGGGGGCCGGCCTGCTGGTGATCGAGGCGCTGGAGCACGCGCTGGCGCGCGGCGCAACGCCGCTGGCCGAGATCGTCGGCTACGGCACCTCGGCCGACGCGTACCACATCACCTCGGGTCCCGAGGACGGCAGCGGCGCGGCGCGCAGCATGGCCGCGGCGCTGGCGCAGGCGGGCCTTGCGCCGCACGACGTGCAGCACCTCAACGCCCATGCGACCTCCACCCCGGTGGGCGACCGTGGGGAGCTGGCGGCGATCCGCAGCGTGTTCGGCCCGGGGGCAGGGGTGGCCATTGCGTCGACCAAGTCGGCCACCGGCCACCTGCTGGGCGCCGCCGGGGCGGTGGCGGCCATCTTCACCACGCTGGCGCTGCGGGACCAGGTGGTGCCCGGCACGCTCAACCTGCACACGCCCGACCCGCTGGCCGACGGCCTGGACCTGGTGGCCTTGCGCGCGCGGCCCATGGCGCTCACGCACGCCATGGTCAACGGCTTCGGGTTCGGGGGCGTCAACGCCAGCCTGGTGCTGCGGCGCTGGGCGGGGGCGTGATCGCCGATGTGCTCAAACGGGCTCGGACGGGCTCAGAGAACGAGTTCGCCGCGCACCGCTTCAAAGGCGGCCAGCGCGGCCGCCCCGTCCAGCTGCTCCATGCGCGGCAGCGCGTCGGCGTCTTCCAGCGTGCTGAAGGCGAGGCTGAACTTCTGGAACCGCCGCGCCGCCAGCGGGCCGTGGTGCAGCACCTCGACCTGGACGTGGCGCGGGTCGTTGCGGATGCGTTCGATCAGCTTGAGCACCGCTTTCTGCGGCCCCTCCAGCTGCTGGCAAAAGCGCTGGCCGTCGAAGATGAGCAGGCCGGTGACATCCAGTTCCGCATTGACCACGCGCGCGCGGCCGGCAATCTCGGCAACCACGCCGGGCGGCTGGTCGGGGGCGAGGATGCTCACGTAGAGCACCTCGTAAAGGCCTGGATGGATCATCATGTTGCGAACGAATGTAAGCGTTCGCACGGCCCGTTTCCTACGTCAAAAGACACAAGCGACGCCCAAAGATCGGCCCAATTGTTGCCAAATGTATGCCGCCCGTCCGCGGCCCAGGCCGTACTGCACGCCGGAGGGATGTGCCGGTCCCTAGAATGCCGCCATGAACATCGCCTCGCCCGCCGGTCCCTGCACGGCCGATTGCCATGACTGCAGACTGCGCAAGACGGGGGCCTTCACCCCGCTGGGACCCGATGTGCTGGAATTCATCCGGGGCTTGCGGGCCGGCACGGAGGTGGTGGAGCCCGGCCAGGCCCTGATCCGCGAGAACCAGACCAACGCCAAGCTGTTCACGCTGTATGCGGGCTGGGCGTTTCGCTACAAGACGCTGAGCGACGGGCGCCGGCAGATCCTGAACTTCCTGCTGCCGGGGGACCTGGTGGGCCTGCAGCAGGAGTTTGGCGACGCCTCCGCCCACGGGGTCGAGGCGCTCACGGAGTGCACCTTGTGCGTGTTCCAGAACGACAGCCTCTGGGCCGTGTTCCGCGAGCATCCCCGCCTGGGCTACGACGTGACCTGGCTCGCGGCCCACGAGGAGGGACACGTGGACGACAACCTGCTCACCGCGGGCCGGCGCAACGCCACCGAGCGCGTGGCCATGCTGCTCATGCACCTGTACCGCCGCCTGGACCGCATCGGCCTGGCCGAAGGCGGCACGGTGGAGTTTCCGCTCACGCAGCAGCACATTGCCGATGCGCTGGGGCTGTCGCTGGTGCACACCAACAAGACGCTGCGGCGCCTGGCCCTGCTGGGCCTGCACGAGATCCGCAACGGGCGGCTGCGGCTGCTCAACACCCGCGCGCTGGCGCGCATTGCCGACTATTTCGATACGCCGCCGCGCCTGATGCCCATGCTGTAGGCCGGCCCGGGGTTTCAAGGGAAAACGGCCTCTAGCGCTTTGTGGGAAAGCGCAGGCAGCTATCAAAAGTGAAGTAACCGGGCCGCGCGGCAGGGCGCCGATAATCGCAGCACTCCCCACAGGCTTCCCCGCGTTCATGACCCCACTCGACATCCTCATCATGGCGGCCGGCAAAGGCACGCGCATGAAAAGCCGCCTCCCCAAAGTGCTGCAGCGCCTGGCCGGCCGGCCCCTGCTGCACCATGTGCTGGACCAGGCCACGCACCTGCAGGCACGCAGCGCCATCGTCATCACCGGCCACGGTGCTACCGAAGTAGAAGCAGCCACCGCAGGCGTGGCAAGCGCTGCAGCCGGATTTGACCTGAAGTTCGTGCGGCAGGAGCCGCAGCTGGGTACCGGCCACGCCGTGCAGCAGGCCGTGCCCCACCTGCCCGGCGACGGCACGGTGGTGGTGCTGTCCGGCGACGTGCCGCTGACCCAGGCGGACACCCTGCGCGCCCTGGTGGCGGCCAGCGCGGGCGAGCGCCTGGCGCTGCTGACCGTGACCCTGCCCGACCCCACCGGCTACGGCCGCATCGTGCGCGGAGCCGACGGCGCCGTGCAGGCCATCGTGGAGCACAAGGACGCTACCGAGGCACAGCGCGCCATCACCGAAATCTACAGCGGCATCCTGGCCGTGCCCGCGCGGCTGCTGGCGCCGTGGCTGGCGCGCCTGACCAACGACAACGCCCAGGGCGAGTACTACCTCACCGACATCGTCGCCATGGCCGTGGCCGACGGCGTGCCCGTGGTGGCCCACCGCATCACCGACGCGCTGCAGGTGGCGGGCGTGAACAGCCCCCTGCAGCTGGCCGAGCTGGAGCGCGCCCACCAGCTGCGCCAGGCCCGCGCCCTGATGGAGCAGGGCGTGCGCCTGGCCGACCCCGCACGGTTCGATGTGCGCGACGACGCGCGCACCGGCGTGCGCGGCGAGCTGGTGTGCGGGCAGGACGTGGAGATCGACGTGAACTGCATCTTCACCGGCCGCGTCGAGCTGGGCGAGGGCGTATCGATCGGTGCCCACTGCTGCATCGCCAATGCGCGCATTGCGGCAGGCGCCGTGATCCACCCCTACACCCACATCGACGGCGAGAAGGCCGGCGCCACCGTGGGCGAGGGCGCGCTGGTCGGCCCCTTTGCCCGCCTGCGCCCCGGTGCGCAGCTGGGCCGCGAGGTACACATCGGCAACTTTGTGGAAGTGAAGAACAGCACCCTGGCCGACGGCGCCAAGGCCAACCACCTGGCCTACCTGGGCGACGCCACCGTGGGCGAGCGCGTGAACTACGGCGCCGGCAGCATCACCGCCAACTACGACGGTGCGAACAAGCACCGCACGGTGATCGAGGCCGACGTGCATGTGGGCAGCAACTGCGTGCTGGTGGCGCCCGTCACCCTCGGCGCGGGCGGCACGGTGGGCGGCGGCAGCACCATCACCAAGAGCACCGCGCCCGGCGCCTTGAGCGTGGCGCGCGGCAAGCAGGTGAGCATCGCCAACTGGTCGCGTCCCGCCAAACAACCCAAGCCATGAGCGCGCCTGACGCCACCGCCGCCGAGCACGAACTGCAGCAACTGCGCGCCGAACTGGCCCGCAGCCAGCAGCAGGTGGCCGACATGGCGGCTGCGCAAGAGGAGTTCCTGCGCGCCGTGTCGCACGACCTGCGCGCGCCGCTGCGGCACATCACCTCGTACGGCAAGCTGGTGCGCGAGGTGCTGGGCGACCTGCCCGCCGAGGTGCAGGCCGCCGAGCCGCTGCGGGAAGCCCGCGATTTCCTGGGCACCATGGAGCAGTCTGCCCGCCGCATGGCGCTGATGCTCGACGGATTGCTGGCGCTCTCGCGCGCAGGGCGCGCCCCGCTGCACCCGCAGCTGGTGGACCTGGCCGCGGCGGTGGACCAGGCCCGTGCGGCGCTGCCCGCCGCGCAGGCCAGCCAGGCGGCCGCGGTGCAATGGACGCTGCCCGGCGGGCTGCCCGCCGTCCAGGCCGACCCGGCGCTGCTGCACGAATTGCTGGTGCAGGTGCTGGGCAACGCGCTCAAGTTCAGCCAGCGACCGGCGGCCCCGGCGCCGCACATCACCGTGCGCGCGGTGCCGGCCGAGCGGGGCGCAGGCTGGGCTGCCTGGGAGGTGCAGGACCAGGGCGCGGGGTTCGACCCGGCCCGCGCCGCCGGGCTGTTCGGCGTGTTCCACCGTCTGCACCGCGAGACCGAATTCGACGGCGTGGGCGCAGGCCTGGCCGTGTGCCGCGCCATTGCCCAGCGCCACGGGGCGCACATCAGCGCCACGGCGGCGCCGGGCCAGGGCTGCACGGTGCGGGTGGAATGGCCTGCGGCCGCTGGTGGCGATTGATTTGCTATTGAATTTATAGCTGCTTGCGCTTGCTAGAAAAGGGCTAGAGGCACTTTTGTCTCAAATTTTGCGCGCTTGGTGCTGAAGAAGGCTTTCACGTTGCGCACGTTGGCGTCGGCGGTGAACAGCCGTTGCGACAGGGCCAGGTAGCCCGGCATGTCGCGGGTGTGCGCCACCAGCACGAAGTCCGGCCCGGGCGACACGCGCCAGCACTGCTGCACGGCCGCTTCCGCCACCGCGCGGGCTTCAAAGGCATCCAGCGCCTCGGCGCCCTGCCGGTCCAGCGTGACTTCCACGATGCACGCCAGCCCGTGGCCCTGCACTGCGGCCAGCTTGTCGGGCTGCAGCAACGCCACCTGGCGCTCAATCAGCCCGGCCTCGTGCAGCCGCCTCACGCGGCGCAGGCAGGTGGGGGGCGATACGTGCACCTGCTCCGCCAGCGCCTGGTTGCTCTGGGCGGCATCGTGCTGCAGCAGGTTCAGCAACTGAAGGTCGGTGGCGTCGAGTGTGAGGGATTCCATTTTTTTCAATATTTTGAAACTAAATTTCTCTCGGGGAGAAATGAGAAATTGAATTTCATTTTCATTAAAAGATCAACTGCAAATTTCGCTGCGCCCTGTCTACCATCCGCCCATCTTCGTTTGACACAGCAAGGCAACACCATGTGCGGCATCGTCGGCGCGGTCTCCACGCGCAACATCGTCCCCATCCTCGTCCAGGGCCTGCAGCGGCTGGAGTACCGGGGCTATGACTCCTGCGGCGTGGCCGTGCATGCCGCCAGCCTGGATGCCTCGCGGCCCAGCGGGCTGCAGCGTGCCCGCAGCACCGCCCGCGTGGCCGAGCTGCTGGAGCAGGTGACCACCGAGCACATCGAGGGCGCCACCGGCATTGCCCACACCCGCTGGGCCACCCACGGCGCGCCGGCCGTGCACAACGCCCATCCCCACTTCAGCCACGGCACGGGCAGCGACGCCGCCGCCGCATCCGCGGGCCGCGTGGCGCTGGTGCACAACGGCATCATCGAAAACCACGAGGAGCTGCGCGCGGCCCTGCAGGCGCGGGGCTACGTGTTTGCGAGCCAGACGGACACCGAGGTCGTCGCCCACCTGGTGGACAGCCTCTACAGCGGCGACCTGTTCGAGGCCGTGCAGGCCGCGGTGGCGCAACTCCACGGCGCCTATGCCATCGCCGTCCTGCACAAGGACGAACCCCACCGCGTGGTGGGCGCCCGGGCGGGCTCGCCCCTGGTGCTGGGCGTGGGGCAAGACGGCGCGGAGCACTTCCTGGCCAGCGACGCCATGGCCCTGGCCGGCGTCACCGACCAGATCGTCTACCTGGAAGAAGGCGACCTGGTGGACCTGCAGCTGGGCCGCTACTGGATCGTGGGCAAGGACCGCGCCGCGCTCACGCCCGCCCAGCGCCCCGTGCGCACCGTGCTGGCCCACAGCGGCGCCGCCGAGCTGGGCCCGTACCGCCACTACATGCAAAAGGAAATCTTCGAGCAGCCCCGCGCCATCGCGGACACGCTGGAAGGCCTGCAGGGCATCGTGCCCGAGCTGTTCGACGGCGCTCCCCTGCACGGCCAGCCCGGGGCCGCCGCCTGGCGCGTGTTCCAGGAGATCGACAACGTCCTCATCCTGGCGTGCGGCACCAGCTACTACAGCGGCTGCACCGCCAAGTACTGGCTGGAGGCCCTTGCCGGCATCCCCACGCAGGTGGAGGTGGCCAGCGAGTACCGCTACCGCACCAGCGTGCCCAACCCGCGCACCCTGGTCGTCACCATCAGCCAGAGCGGCGAGACCGCCGACACCCTGGCCGCGCTGCGCCACGCGCAGTCGCTGGGCATGCAGCACACGCTGACCATCTGCAACGTGGCCACCAGCGCCATGGTGCGCGAATGCAAGCTGGCCTACATCACCCGCGCGGGCGTGGAGATCGGCGTGGCCAGCACCAAGGCCTTCACCACGCAGCTGGCGGGCCTGTTCCTGCTGACGCTGGCGCTCGCGCAAAGCAAGGGCCGCCTGAGCGAGGAGCAGGAAGCCGCCCACCTCAAGGCCATGCGCCACCTGCCCGTGGCCCTGCAGGCCGTGCTGGCCCTGGAGCCGCAGATCATCAGCTGGGCCGAGGACTTTGCCCGCATGGAAAACGCGCTCTTCCTGGGCCGGGGCCTGCACTACCCCATTGCCCTGGAAGGGGCGCTGAAGCTCAAGGAAATCAGCTACATCCACGCCGAGGCCTACCCCGCCGGCGAGCTCAAGCACGGCCCGCTGGCCCTGGTCACCAGCGCCATGCCGGTGGTGACCGTGGCCCCCAACGACGCGCTGCTGGAAAAGCTCAAGAGCAACATGCAGGAGGTGCGCGCCCGTGCCGGCGTGCTCTACGTGCTGGCCGACGCCGACACCCGCATCGAAAGCAGCGAAGGCATCCACGTCATCCGCATGCCCGAGCACTACGGCCCGCTGAGCCCGCTGCTGCACGTGGTGCCGCTGCAGCTGCTCGCGTACCACACCGCCTGCGCGCGGGGGACGGATGTGGACAAGCCGCGCAACCTGGCCAAGTCCGTGACGGTCGAATGACCGGCACGGGCTTGGGGCGGCAGCGCCGCCGCGCGCAGCGCCCAGGTTGCGCGGCTTGGACGCCGCTCACTTCGCGCAGGGAAGTTATGCGGCGGCACAAGAGAAAAAGTACCTGGCCAAGTCCGTGACGGTCGAATGACCGGCACGGGCTTGGGGCGGCAGCGCCGCCGCGCGCAGCGCCCAGGTTGCGCGGCTTGGACGCCGCTCACTTCGCGCACCGCTACGCAAGCGCATTGTTCGGGCCGGCCTGTCTTGCCGCAAACCGCGCAGTCCATTCCGCCATGGGCATGAAGCTCGGGTCCGTGCGCACCACGCGCTCTGTCTGGGCCCAGATGGCATCGTCGTCCTGGTCCAGGTCCAGCGGGTCTCCGTGCGGCTGGCTCACGTACCAGGGCGTGTCCAGATAGACCTCCACCGTGTTGTCCTCGGGGTCCATGCAGTAGATGGAAATCGCGTTGCCGTGGTTGAGGCCGCGCATCTTCGTCGCCCCCAGGGCCAGCGCGCGGCGGCGGGCCTCGCGCAGGTGGTCGAGCGTCTGGACCTTGAAGGACAGCTGCATCACCGTGCTGGGCGCGTCCGCTGCGCGGCCCCCTGCCAGCGCCAGCTGGTGGTGCTGGTCGCCGCGCCCGCTGAGGAACACGATCTCGAACCGGAAGGTCACGCCCTCGCCCCGGTCGGTCTCCTGCATGTCGAACACGCCGGTGTAGAAGGTTTTCATCACGTCCAGGTCGCGGCAGAAGATGCCGCAGTGGGACAGGTTGGCGGTGTAGGGTGGGTTCATGGTGTCGGACTTCAGGGGTTCAGGGGATGAGCACCAGCTTGCCGAGCGTGCCGCCGCTGTCGAGAAGCTCGTGGGCGCGGCGGGCCTCCGCCAGCGGCATGCGCATGGCGCGTGGCGCGCGCACCTGGCCGCTGGCCATGAGGGCGATGGCCTGCTCCATCAACCCGCGGCGTTGTGCCACATCGGCGTCCACCGCGTGGATGGAGAAGGTGCGGATGGCCAGGCTCCTGGCGAGCAGCTTGCGCAACTCGTCGAACACGTCGGCCGAGGGCGGACCGGCCAGGATGTTGTACGACACGGCCATGCCCGACGGCGCGAGCGAGCGCAGGCAGGCAACGAAGAGCGCGGCGCCCACGTGGTCGAACGCCAGGTCCACGCCGCGGCCGCCCGTAAGTTCCATCACTCGCTGCGGCAGCGCCTGCACGTCGCCGTCCACCAGGTCCGTCACGCCGTTTTCCAGCGCGAACGCGCGCTTTTCGGGCGTGGAGGCGGTGCCGATCACCCGCAGGCCGCGCGAGCGCGCCACCTGTGCAAGCGCCGTGGCCACGCCACCGGCTGCGCCCGGCACCAGGATCGCCTGGGCCGGCAGGTTGCCGTTGCTGGCCAGCAGCGCCAGGGCGAGCTGGAAGTTGCCCAGGCTCACCGCGTCTTCCCAAGCGATGCTGTCGGGCAGCACAAAGGGCACCGCTTCGGGCACGCAAATGGCCTGCACGTAGCAGCCGCCGCGCTGGGGCAGCTCGCGCGCGCTCACCAGCACCCGGTCCCCCACCTGCAGCCGCGCCACGCCCGGCCCTACGGCGTCCACGACGCCGGCCAGCTCGTTGCCGGGGATGGCGGGCAACGGCGGCATCCATTTGTAGGTGCCGTTGCGGATCAGCACGTCGGGGCCGCCCGCGCCAATGGCCTGCGCTCGCACGCGCACCTGGCCCGGCCCGGGCCGGGGCAGGGGCAGATCGACCCAGGACAGCACGTCCGGCCCGCCCGGTACCTGCAGTTGCACGGCTTTCATCGTGCCTTCAGAAGCGGTCGCCATCGCCGCCCTCAGCGCTGGCCATCGTGGACGGAAACCTGCTCGCGCGTGAGCCCGCCCAGGCGCGCATGGATGCGGCCGCCATCGGCCATCACCAGCGCGAAGAGGATTTCGTCGGGGCGCGGCGCGTCCTGGATGCCGACCTCGGCACTGTTGAAATGGCTGCGGACATAGGCGGCGTGGATGTAGTGCAGCGGCACCACCAAGCGGTAGCCCGTCGCCGCAACCACCTTGGCCGACGGCACGATGGCTTTGGGCTCGCCCAGCACCTGGCGCATCGCCCAGCCTCCGGCCTCGTGCCAGACGGCGCCGTGCTCCAGCTCGCCGTTCACACCCACGATGGCGGCCTTGCTGTAGGCCTGCACGTTGTCCTTGCCCAGCACGCCCACCAGCTCTTCGGCGAGCGTCGTGCCCAGGCTGCGCAGCTCGGCCATGAAGGGCAGGAGGTCCGGCTCATACCGGCCGGCGTACGGGTTGCGAATCACCGCGCAGGCGGAAGCGACACGCAGCGGGGTTTGTGGCGGCGGTCCGCCTTCGTGGTACACCGTTTCGATGGTCAGGCTGCGTTTGCGGATAGCGATCAAAGTCATGCAATAGGTCCTTCGGCGAAATGAGGGGTATTCATTGTTTGGGAATCTTGGCGTCGGCCACCACCTGCTGCCATTTCTCGATTTCGTGGCTCACCAGGGTCTTCATCTCCTCGGGCGTGCTGCCGCGTGCCTCGCCGCCCATGTCTTCCAGGCGCTGGCGCACGGCAGGCGCTTGCAGTGCGCGCAGAACCTCAGCATGGAGCCGCTCCACGACGGGGCGGGGCGTGCCGGCCGGCGCCATCAACCCGGCCCACGACCGCACGTCGTACCCCGCCACGCCTTGCTCTGCCACGGTGGGAACGCTGGGCAGGCCCGGCCAGCGCTGCGGCCCGGTGGTGGCGATGGCCCGCAGCTTGCCGGCCTGGATGTTGGTCAGCACCGCCGTGGGGGGCGCGATGATGAAAGGCACATCGCCCGCCAGCAGGGCGGTGATCGATGCGGCATCGCCCCGGTAGGGCACGTGCAGCAGGCTCACGCGGGCCATCTTGGCCAGCAGCTCGCCTGCCAGATGGTGGGTGGAGCCCACCCCCGCAGTGCCGAACCCCACCGTTCCGGGTGCTGCCTGGGCGTTTGCGATCATCTCGCGCAGGCCCTGCACCTTGGAGCTGGCGTTGACCACCACCAGGAAGGGAAAGAAGGTGATGGTGGACACCATCTCGAAGTCCGCCACCGATTTGTACGGCAGCGTGTTGTACAAGGCGCCGGCCACGGCGTGGCCCCCTGTGGCCAGCAGCAGCGTGTACCCGTCGGGCTTGGCGCGTGCCACGGTGGTGGCGGCGATGGTTCCCCCTGCGCCCGACTGGGCTTCCACCACCACCGGCTGGCCCAAGGCCTTGGCCATTTCCGTTCCAACTGCGCGGGCGATGGCATCGGCGTTCCCGCCGGGGGCGAAGCCCTGGTAGAGCTTGATGGCTCGCTCGGGGTACGCCTGGGCCCAGGCGGGCAGGGCCGTCCATCCAAGCGCGGCCGCGCCACAGGCGGCCAGGACGTGTCTTCTGTGCATGGTGTTTGTCTCCGTGGGCGGCGGCCGCGTGGGGCCTGGCTCTACCCGTGCAGGGGGGGATGAAGATCGAGAAATGACGGCGGGCGGGTCAGTTCTGCGCGACCACCGGGTTGCGCAGCACGCCGATGGCTTCGATTTCCACTTCCACCACGTCACCCGGCTTCATGAACTGCGGGGGCTTCTTGCTCCAGCCCACGCCTGCCGGGGTGCCGGTGATGATCACGTCGCCGGGCACCAGCGTGAAGATGGTGGAGGCGTAGGCGATCAGCCGGGGGATGGAGAAGATCATGTGCCCCGTGTGGCTGGACTGCACCACGGCACCATTCAGGCGCGTCTCCAGCTTGAGTTCCCGGCCCGGCGCGATCTCGTCGGCCGTCACCATCCAGGGGCCGAAGGCGCCGGTGGATTCAAAGTTCTTCCCCGAGGCGATCTGCTTGGCGTGGAACTGCCATTCGCGCACGCTGGCGTCGTTGTAGCAGCTGTAGCCGGCAATGTGCGACCAGGCGTCCGCCTCGCTGATGTCGCGGCCTTCCTTGCCGATCACCACGGCCAGCTCGCCTTCCCAGTCCAGCGATTCCGAAACATGGGGGCGGACGATGGGGCCTTGATGGGGCGTCTGCGAACGCCACACGCGCAAGAAGATCGGGGGCTGCTCGGACAGCTCGCGCTGCATGCCGGCGGCGAGCACCTCCTGGTGGTGGTCCATGTAGTTGCGCACCGCACAGACGATCTTTTCGGGGCGGGGAATCACGGGCAGGAAGGTCACTTCGGCCAGTTTTGCATCGGCCTTGAGCCCAGCCACCAGCGCGTCGCGGCGCTTGAAATCCGGGCTGGCGATGAAGTCGGCCAGCGTGGCGTGGCCCGTGCGGCTGGCCAGTTCGGCCACGCCATCGCCCAGGACGACGCCCCAGGTTTCACGGCCGCCGATCGAGTAGGACATCAGTTTCATGGGTTTCCTTAAAGAGGGATGGAAAGGAGGTGTTGAGAGAGGAGGGCTGACAGCCCGCCGTCCCTTTAAATGCATGACGTAATTTTTATGCATAAAAATGGTTTCATGCATAGTGGTTTCTACGGAGAAAATTCCGGGAACCTATGTGGAGCGGGCTGCCGCTGACGGCGCAGCTCCACTTCAGAAGGAGCAGCGCCCAGAAGCAAAAAAGCCCGCGGGTGCGAGGCCGGCGGGCTGTGTGCCGCGAGAGCGGCGTGCGTTGACGGGTCTGGTGATCCTCTGTGGGATGACGGCCTCCACGGGCAGCGCCCTGGTGAGGGCTTACAGTGCGGCGGCGCTCAGCCTCCGCGATCGGGTTCGACCTTGCTCAGCACGGCCAGCACATTGCGCTCCGTGCCCAGGATGTGCTCTCGCAGCAGCGCACAGGCCGTGTCGGCATCGCGCCGCAAGGTGGCATCCATGAGTTTGCGGTGCTCGCTGGATTTGTTCTTGAAGGTCTTCCGGTGCCGTGCAGAAAAGCGCCGGTAGCGTTCCGCCTGGTCAAAGAGGCTGGCGCTCCAGGTGCGCAGGCGCTCCGAGGGACTTGCCGAGATCAGGGCCATGTGAAAGGCCGTGTGCACGTCGGTCCACCCCTGGTCCAGCACGACCGGCCCGTCGCTGAGCCGGCCTTCCACCTTTTCCAGGCGGTGGAAGGCCGCCACCACCTGGGCCTCCCATGCGTCATCCCCGTGCTCGATGGATTCGCGCAGCGCCTGCACATCCAGCATGACCCGCATGCGGGTGATGTCCATCAGATCGTCCGCAGAGATTGCGGTGACCCGAAACCCCCGGCGCTCGTCGGCGCGGATCAGCCCTTCCTGAGACAGGCGGCTCAGCGCTTCCCGCAGGGGGCTGCTGGAAAAGCCATAGGCAGCTTGCAGCTCATCGAGCTTGAGCTTGGCCCCGGGGCTGTAGGTGCCGTTCAACACATCCCTGCGCAGTTGCGCAAAGGCTTGATCCACCAGGGGCGGGGTGCGCTGCGATGTGTCATTTTTATACATGTTTTTAATTTTATGCATAAACTCGGCGCGTTGAAAGAAGGAGAAAACCCCAGTGACCACCGACCCGATTTCCCGTCCCGCGCGCCTCCTGGCCATCTCGGGCAGCATCCGCCGCGCCTCGCACTGCACCGCCGTGCTGCGCAGCCTGCCGCCGCTGCTGCCATCGGGGGCGACGCTGGTGTTGTTCCCTCTGGGCGAGATCCCCTTGTACAACGCCGACCTGGATGGGGACCAGCCGCCCGCTGCCGTGGCTCAGTTCAAGCGGGCGATCGAGAGCGCTGACGGCCTGGTTTTCTGCTCGCCAGAATACAACTACGGCATACCGGGCGTGCTCAAGAATGCCATCGACTGGGCATCGCGCCCGGGCTTCGCATCGCCCCTCAAGGGCAAGCCTGCGCTCATCATGACCGCATCGCCGGGCACGGCCGGCGGCGTCCGTGCGCAGGCCCAGATTCGCGATGCGTTGACGGCCACCCTGGCCCGCCCGCTGGTGCGCCAGCACATTGCCATCGCCAGCGTGGCCACGCGCGTGCAGGACGGCCAGCTGGTGGACAAGCCCACGCTGGACATCATCCAGGCAGGCCTGCAGGAACTGCTTGAGGAGATCCGCTGGATTGCGGCGCGTTCGGCCTGAGCCCTTCGTCAAGCCGCGCATCCGCGCGCGATGGCGGCGGCCTTGGCTTTCTAGCGATCAGCGCTGCGGCATGTCCTTGGTGCTGTACCCCAGCTTCACCTCCGCGTCCGCTGGAATGGCAGGCATGCCGTCATTCCATGCCTGCCAAGCCTGCTTCATTGTGGCCAGGCGGTCGGGCTCGAGTTTGGCCCGATTGGCCCGTTCACGGGCGTCTTCGGCAACGTTGAAAAGATAGTCGTTTCCATCGACCTGCAGGTACTTCCAGTCCCCCAGGCGGAAGGCACGTTGGTCCCGGTGCTTCATTCGCCAAAAAAGCGGACGTTCAAAGTGCGACGCCGGGCCGCGCAGGGTGCTCGATACCGACATTCCGTCCAAGGGAAAGTCGGGGTGCGGAGCGACGCTTGCGACATCCAGTACCGTTGCAGACCAGTCCATCGTCATGCAGTGCTGGCGGCTCACGCTGCCCGGGGGGATGACGCCCGGCCAGTGCGCGATCCATGGCACGCGGATGCCTCCCTCTGTCAGATCCATCTTGCCTCCGACGAGAGGCCAGTTGTCAGAAAAGCGCTCACCGCCGTTGTCGCTGGTGAAAATGACCAGGGTGTTGCCGTCCACCCCATTGCGCCGCAGCGCGTCCATGACCCAGCCAATGCCTTCGTCCATGTGGTGGATCATGCGCTGGTAGGTGTGGATATTCCCGCCGTGAAGATGGAAGAGATTGCCCTTGATTCCGTCGGCAACCTGCGCGTCGTCGCGCGTCTCCCACGGCCAGTGGGGCGCGGTGTAGTGCAGGCTCAGGAAAAACGGCTTGCCTTCGGGCGCCACGCGGTCGATGTACTCCACCGCACGGTGGGAAAGGAGGTCCGTCAGGTAGCCGTCGTCCTGCGCTTCGTCCTCGTTGAAGAAGAGGTCCTTGGAACCGTTGGCGCCGCAGTGGGTGAAATAGTCCACGCCGCCGGACATGGGGCCAAAGAACTCCCCGTAGCCCGACTTGATGGGGCTGAAATGCGGCGGGTAGCCCAGATGCCACTTCCCGATCAATGCCGTGTGGTACCCCGCATCGCGCAACAGCGACGGGATGGTCGGGTGAGCGGGCGGCATGCCCAAGGTTGTGCTGCCCCGGGAACTCGCACTGATCGGCTCTTCGGCCGCGCCGCGCAGCCGGTACTGGTAGCGCCCGGTGATGAGGGCGAAGCGCGTGGGTGAACACACGGGAGAGTTGGAATAACCGTCCGTGAAGCGAATGCCATTGGCCGCCAGGGAATCCAGCACCGGGGAGACGGGGCCGAACTGGGCGTTGCGCCCGCCGTAGCAGCCGAGGTCGGCAAAGCCGAGGTCGTCGGCGACGATGAAGATGATGTTGGGTTGCATGGACGGTTCGCGGGCGTGGCAAAAGCCTTCAGTGAAGGCTCATGCCGGACCCAAATGTTGAGACGGGTAGGTCAGTCCGCCGCGCGGAAGCCCGTGGCTTTGACCAAGGCGGCCCAGCGCTGCGTTTCGGTGGCAATGGTGGCTTCGAACGCGGGAATGTTCTCGGTAGCCATATCGAAATTGAGCGCTTCCAGCCGAGCCCGGTAGCCCGGGTCGCTGTGCACCTTGTCGGCGGCCGCGCGGATCGCCTTGAGCACGGCGGGCGGTGTCGCTGCCGAGGCAAAGACGCCAAACCAGATGGTGGTGCTCAGGTCCTTGTAGCCCAGTTCTGCGAGCGTGGGAACGTCGGGCAGATAGCGCGAGCGCTGCGGACTCGTCACTGCGAGGGCTTTCAGCTTGCCCTCCTTGACATGGGGAATGGCGGTGGCGAGTTGCGTGAACCCCAGAGGCACTTGCCCGCCCAGGATGTCGGTGACCTGTGGAGGCGATCCTCTGTACGGGATGTGGACCATGGACGCGCGCAGCCGCTCGTTGAGCTGGAAGCCGAGAAAGTGCGAAGGTGTTCCGGGGCTGAAAGAGGCGTAGGCGGCCTTGTTGGCAGGATCCTTGATCCACTTGGAGAGCCCGGCAAAGTCGTTGGCAGGTACCGATGGATGGGTCACCAGCACCAGCGGCGCTTCCACCGACTTGATGATGGGGGTGAAGTCACTCGGCTTCCATCGCAACGCTGCGAACGCAGCGGGGTTGATGGTCATCATCGACTGTGTTCCGATCCACAGCGTATGGCCATCGGCGGGCGCCTTCAAAACCAGCTCCGCGCTCAGGTTGCCGTTCGCCCCGGGCTTGTTGTCGACAACGAAGGTGCCCCCGGTCTCTTTTTGCAACTGGTCCGCCAGCGCCCGCGCAAACGGATCAAGCGCACCCCCTGCGGGTACCCCAGCAACGATGGTGACGGGCTTGCTGGGCCACCCTTGTGCGGTGGCGTTGGGGGTGTGAAGGGCCGTGACTACAACTGCTGCCAGGCCAAAAGCCCAGCGCGAGAAGGGTTGCCGCGCAAAGCGATGAACGTTCATGGTGTCTCCGGTGTGTTGAATGCCCTGCGTGCCTTGACGCGGGTCATTGGCAAACTCTAAGGTCCCCACCAATAGTTCATGAAATCAAGCTTTTTCAGGGATTACGCTAGGTTTCCCCAGGTCCGCGGCATCACGATGAGTTGCGCTATCGGGCCGGGCGCTCCCTCCGCTGCCTGCTGCGGTCCATCTTGGGAAATCCCCCGGTTTCCAGCAAGTCGGCGGCTTTGTGCTCCAGGGCCTGGAAGATCCGTTCCAGGTGCTGCTGGTCCGCCACCGGGAGCGAGGACAGCAGCGCGCCGTTGATGTCTTTGAGGACGGGGTACAGCTCTGCGTAAATCTGCCTTGCGCGCTCCGTCAGGTGAATCTCCACGCAGCGCCGGTCGTTCGGGCGAGGGACGCGCTCCGCCAGTCCTTTCTCGACCAACTGGCTGACGGCCTTGGAAGTGCGGGCGGGTTCGACAAGAGCCCGGCTTGCCAGGTCAGAGGAGAGCAACGGCCCGCTCTGGGACAGCACAACGATCAGTCGCCACTCGCGTCGCGTGATCCCGAACTTTCCCTCGCACAGCCGAACCAGCGGTTGGCCTGCCATGGCAGCGAGCCTGTTCAAGCGAAACAAGAAGAACTCCTTCGAGCCATCCACAGGCACCTCCATTGCTCCTGAGCGTAAACCCCGAGGGTAGTTGATTAGATAAACCATTGATCAGGGCCATAAATTTCGGTGCTGCGTGTGCTGAAGCGCTGGATACCGCTTCAGCCCCGTCACCGCCATCCCTCCGATCCGCTTGCAGGAGAGCGCTCAAGCATGAAGTGGCATGAAGAAGGCGAAGAGCCAGACTACCGTTTTTCGTTGGCAAACGAGCGCACCTTCCTTGCGTGGAGCCGAACGGCCCTGGCGTTGTTGGCAGGAGGGGTTGCGCTGCACCAGCTCGCGCTTCATGGTCGGCCGCAGTGGGCGTTTGACTTGGCTGCTGCGCTGCTGGCGGTGCTGTCGGGTTTGCTGGGGGTGGGCGCGTATGTCCGCTGGAGGGGCAACGAGATCGCCCTGCGCAACCAGCGCCCGCTACCGCGGACCTGGCTCCTGCCACTCCTGGCTGGCAGCGTCGTGGTCCTCTCGGTCTTGGCGACGGCCGTGTTCGGGCTGCAATGATTCCGGACCCCGGTCTGCAACCCGAGCGCACGGCCCTGGCATGGACTCGCGCGGTCTTGGCATTGATCGTCAACGCCGCCCTGCTGGTGCGTACGCCGTTGCTCCAGGCCGGGGCGGTATCGTGGGTGGGTTGTGCCGCACTGTGCGCGGCGGCCATCATCCTGCTGTCCGTCGCCCAGCGAAGAGGCGAGCAACTGAGGCGTCGGCGTCCTGGTGCTCCTCGCTGGGAAGTCGCCTGGGTCACAGGCTGCACGTTCGTGATGGCGTTGGCCGCCCTACTACAGGCTATTTCCTGGTAGCGCCTTCATGCAGCCTCCGCGGCTTTGGAGGGCGCACCAAGCCGTTGCGTTCGGCGCTGGTTGCCGTATCACGCACGGTCGCGGCGCCAAATGCGGCTTACGGAGGCGCTTCCCCGTGACCGCCGCTCTGCCATGCGCAAGTGCGCATGGTTTTGACAAAGCGCAATGGTTCGAGCCCCGTTTGCTGAGGAATTCTGATGAGTTGGCAAGTATTCATTGCTTGTGATTTGTGATCTGCCTGAACCACACTGCGGCGGAATTCAAACCACAGGAGATCATCCATGGGCCAACTTGTCTGCGCCGCCAAAGTCACGCACATTCCCCGCCTCATCATGTCGGAGCAGCCCGGGCCATTGCACGGTTGCCGGCGTGATGCCACGGACGGACTGCTGGAGGTGGGCCGGCAAATCACCGAGGCCGGGGCCGACACCGTCGTGATCTTGGACACGCACTGGCTGAGCAATGCCGCCTACCACATCAACGGAGCGGCGCAGTTTGACGGGGTCTTCACGAGCAGCGAATTCCCGACGCAGCTGAGCGAACTGCCTTATTCTTACCTGGGCAACCCGGAGCTGGCATTCGCCATGGCGCAGTACGCCAGTGCGGCGGGCGTCAAGACGATTGCGCACCAAAAATCCCACCTCGGGCTGGAATACGGAACGCTCGTGCCGCTGCACTTCATGCAGCTCGACAAGAGCATCCGGGTGGTGTCGGTGTCCGGCTGGTGCGCGTTTGCGACGATCGACGAAAGCCGCCGGGTGGGGGCTGCGTTCCGTAGAGCCATCGAAGCGTCGGGCAGCCGCGTCGCCCTGATCGCCAGCGGCTCGCTCTCCCATCGGATTCACGACAACCAGGACGTTCTGGACCGGCCGTACGAGATCAGCGACGAATTCAACCGGCAGTGCGACCTGCGCACCTTGGAGTTGTGGCAGGAGGGCCGCTGGGCTGAGTTTGCGGCGATGCTCCCGAGCTATGCCAAGGCATGCACCGGCGAAGGGTGGATGCACGACACGGCGATGCTCCTGGGTGCGCTGGGCTGGAAAAACTACAAGGCGCACGCCAATCTGGTGACGCCGTATTTCGTGGCGTCGGGAACGGGGCAGGTTATCGCGCAGCTGCCCGTGGAGCCCGTGTCCGCCGAGCTTGATCAGCTTGCCACTGCTGAAGCCACTCTCTGAGAAACTCGGCAAACGCCTCCGCCGCCGGAGGCGCTGCGCGCACCGTGGACCGGTATATGCAGACCTGCCGGATCGCCTCCGGATCTTTGACCCGCCGCATGACCAGGCCCAGCGGCATGGCCATGACGGAGATGTAGGCCGGTGCCAAGGTTGCCGCCAGCCCTTGGGCCGCGATGCCCAGCGCGGTGGAGACGTTGTCCACCACATCCACCGGCAACACGCGAGAGCCTTCCGGCGCGTTGAGGCGCATCTGCGCGACGCTGCGCTCATGGTCGCGCCCGGCGGCGACGATGTGCGCACTGCGCAGGTCTGCCCACTTCAGGGTCTTGCGCTGCGCGAACGGATGCGCGGGGGAACACCACAGCACCCACGGGCTGTCAAAAACAGGAACCGCCTCCACGTGCTCGATGCCGCTGCGGTCCGGCCCGACCGCCAGGTCCAGATCACCGCTGGCCACCCGGTCCAGGAGGTCATCGACGGGGGTGTCCCGGATGCGGATCACCACCTTGGGGCGGGTTTCGCAGAAGGCCTTGATCGCTGCAGGAAGAATGGCGCCCGCGAGCACCATCGGCGCGCCGATGCGCACCACCCCCGAGGCCCGGTTCCGGACGTCGGACGCCGCGGACTCCGCCATGTGAAGGTGCCTGAGCACTGACTTGACGGAGCCGAGGAAGTCCCGCCCGGCGCTGGAGAGTTCGACACGCCGGGTGCTCCGGTCAAACACACGGAAGCCGAGCGTGGACTCCAGCTCGGCAACGAGCTGGCTCACGGCAGAGGCCGACAAGCCCATCTGTTCGCTGGCGCCCGCAAAGCTGCGCATGTCCGCCACGCTGGCGAACGCCTCGAATTGTCTCAGGGTGAACCGGGTAAGAGCCATGTGCGGATTTTGCAACTTGCGCCTTGCACCAGGTCAAATCAATTGGCAACTTCTGCTTATCAATTCAACATTATTTGTCGTTTGTCAATCGTAATCCGCGCAAAGATACTCCGGGCCTGCCATCAGCACCGACCAGGCCCATACCGTGAATCTCAGCCCTGAATTGCATGCTTCGCTGGCGCGTCAGCTGCACGAGTCGCAGCGCACGCGCATCCAGCTTGAACACTTTTCCCGTCTTCATCCCGCCATGAATATCGAAGACAGCTATGCCATCCAGAGCGCCTGGATGGAGCTGTGCAAGCAGGAGGGCCGCAGAGTCATCGGTCACAAGATCGGGTTGACGTCCCGGGCCATGCAGATCTCGTCCCAGATCACGGAGCCTGACTACGGGACGCTGCTCGACGACATGCTGATCCCCGACGGATCGGAAATTCGGACCGACCGCTTCATCCTGCCGCGTCTGGAGGTGGAATTTGCGTTCATCCTGTCCAAGCCCCTCCAGGGGCCGGGCATTACGTTGTTCGATGTGCTCAACGCGACCGACTATGTCGTCCCGGCGCTGGAACTCATCGACGCGCGCATCGAGCAGTTCGACAGAAACACGCGTGCGCCGCGCAAGGTGCTGGACACGATTGCGGACAACGCGGCCAATGGCGCCATCATTCTGGGCGGCCGCCCCATGCGCCCGAACGAGGTGGACTGGCGTTGGGCTGGTGCCCTGCTGTTCAAGAACGGCGTGATCGAAGAGTCGGGCCTCGGGGCCGCTGTGCTCAACCACCCCGGCAACGGCGTCGCCTGGCTGGCCAACCGGCTCGCGCCCTACCGGCAATCGCTTGCCGCCGGTGAAATCGTTCTGGGTGGTTCCTTCACGCGACCTGTCGCTTGTGCCGTGGGCGATGTGTTCCATGCGGACTACGGCCCTCTGGGCTCGATCTCTGCGAGGTTTGTATGACCCAGACGCCTCGCAATACGTTCAAGGACGCTCTCAAGGGCGGGCGTCAGCTTGCAGGCCTGTGGTTGGGACTGGCGGATCCCTATGCGACGGAGGTGTGCGCAGGGCTCGGCTATGACTGGCTGCTGATCGACGGAGAGCACGGCCCGAACGATCTGCGTTCCATGCTGGGCGCGCTGCAGGCGGCAGCCCCCTACGACACGGAAGCGGTGGTGCGCATACCGCACGGCGATGCCGCCCTCATCAAGCAAGTGCTGGAGATCGGTGCACGGACCCTGCTCGTCCCGATGGTGGAGACTGCGGAAGCCGCCAGCGCGCTGGCCTCCGCGATGCGCTATCCACCGCAGGGCATTCGCGGCGTGGGCAGCGGCCTGGCGCGGTCCTCCCGCTGGAGCCGGTATCCCAACTATCTGCACGAGGCCAACGACCGGGTCTGCCTGCTGGTCCAGGTCGAGACGGCGGACGCGCTCGCGCAGCTGGATGCCATTGCGCAGGTCGAAGGGGTGGATGGCGTTTTCATCGGCCCGGCCGATCTGTCGGCTTCCATGGGCTACCTGGGGCAGCCCTCGCACCCCGAGGTCAAGGCGGCCATCGAGAAGGCCATCCAGACCATCCGCTCGCACGGCAAGGCGGCGGGCATCCTGTGCACCGACGAAGCCCTGGCGCGTCACTACACCTCGGTGGGTGCGCAGTTTGTTGCTATCGGGGTCGATACGACGCTGCTTTCGCAGGCGGCCCGGGCCTTGCTGCAACGCTATCGCAACGACGTTGCCTCCCCCAGCCCCGAGGTGCGCAATGGGTACTGAGCTGCACACGTCGCTCCGTGCTGCATTTGCCGGCCGCCTCTTCACTGAGGCTGATGAGATGGCGCCGTTCCTGACGGATTGGCGCGGCAAGTGGACGGGGACTGCGTTGGCGGTGGTGCAACCCGAAAGCCCCCAGGACGTTGCGAGCGTCATGCGGTGGTGCCATGAGCGGCGCATTCCGGTGGTACCCCAAGGGGGCAACACCGGATTGTCCGGAGGGGCCACACCCGACGCGTCGGGCCGCTCCGTCGTTCTGTCGCTGTCCCGGCTCCAGAGCGTCCGCTCGGTGGATCTCCAGAACAACACCATCACCGTGGATGCGGGTGTCACGCTGCTGGCGCTCCAGGAAGCCGCGCAGGCACAGGGCCGGATGTTTCCGTTGAGCCTGGCCGCCGAAGGGAGCTGCACCATTGGCGGCAACCTGGCCAGCAACGCCGGGGGTGTGCAGGTGCTCCGCTACGGCAACGCGCGCGAGCTTTGTCTGGGGCTGGAGGTGGTGACGGCCGAAGGCGGGCTGTGGAATGGCCTGCGGGGGCTGCGCAAAGACAACACCGGCTATGACCTGCGCGACCTGTACATCGGCAGCGAAGGCACGCTCGGCATCATCACGGGCGCGACCCTGAAGCTCTTCCCCCAGCCCAGGTCCCAGGTCGTCGCATGCGTGGCGGTGCCCGCACCCGGCGAAGCGGTCGAGCTACTGACCTTCGCGCAGGCACGCCTGGGCGCTGCGCTCACCGCCTTTGAGTTGATGAGCGACACCTGCTTGCAACTGGTCGAGAAACATGTGCCGGGTAGCCGCATTCCTTTTGGAGAACGCAGCCCGTGGTATGTGCTGATGGAGTTGTCCGGAGAGCTGGACGACGCGCAGGCCACGTCCAGCATGGAGTCGCTGCTGGAGGCTGCGTTCGAGCAGTCCCTGATCACCGACGCAGCGCTGTCTTCCAGCCTGTCGCAGCTGCAGGCCCTGTGGGCGCTGCGCGAGAACATCTCCGAAGCGCAAGGTGCCGAAGGCAAGACCATCAAGCACGACATTTCGCTGCCTGCGTCGCGCATTGCCGAGTTCATCGAATCCACCGATACGGCCATCCGGGCACAGTCCGACATGGTCCGTCTTGTGGTCTTCGGCCATTTGGGCGACGGCAACCTGCACTACAACCTGTCGCCTGCCGAGGGCGCCTCCCCCGCCGAATTTCTGGCACTGGAGCCAGCGATGAATCGCCTGGTTCATGACGCAGTGCACGCGCGTGGTGGCTCGATCTCTGCAGAGCATGGGCTGGGCGTGCTCCGGCGCGACGAGTCGGCCCGCTACAAGTCGCCCGTAGAGCTTGACCTGATGCGTCGCATCAAGGCCGCGCTCGATCCGCATGGCTTGCTCAACCCCGGCAAGTTGCTGCCCTGATCGATCGTTTTCTTCTGTTTCCAACCTGGACGGGAATCCCCATGAATAACGCACCCCTGGTCGTGGCCGGCATCTCTGTGTCGCCAGACCACTATATCGACGGCCAAAGAATAGGTTCCACCGAAACCTTCGAACTGCATTGCCCCATTGACCAACACCTGCTGGGCCGTGTGTCGGAAGGCCTTGCCGAGCATGTGGACCAGGCGATCCAGGCGGCGCAACGTGCGTTTCCGGCCTGGGCCGCGCTAGGGGCAGAGGGCCGCAAGCCCTATCTGGACCGGTTTGCTGACGAGATCGGCAAATGCGCAGACGCCTTATGCCAACTGGAAAGCAACGATGCGGGGGTTCTCCTCTCGCGCATGCGCCACGGCGTGGTGCCGCGGGCCATGCTCAACATCAAGTGGTTTGCGGAACATGCGCTGGGGCTGCAGGACCGCACGCTGGAAACGGAGCAAGCCACCCACCTGGTTCGGCATGACCCTGCGGGGGTAGTCGCCATCATCACCCCGTGGAACGCACCGCTCATGCTGTCCACCTGGAAGTTGGGTCCCGCATTGGCGTCGGGCAACACCTGTGTGCTCAAGCCGCCAGAGTGGGCGCCCTTGACCTGTTCGCTGCTGGCCGATGCGGCCCACGCTGCGGGCTTGCCCCCCGGCGTGTTCAACGTGGTGCAAGGCAGCGGCGCAAAGACCGGCGCCAAGCTGGTCAGCGACCCGCGCCTTGCCCGGATCTCGTTCACCGGCTCGGTCCCTACCGCCAAGTGGATCGCCGGGGCCGCAGGCGCCAACCTGGTGCCGTGCAGCCTGGAGCTGGGCGGTAAGAGCGCCTTCATCGTGCTGGAAGACGCTGATATCGACAGCGCTGCGGCCACAGGGGCACTCATGTACCGAAACGCCGGCCAGGTGTGCCTGGCCGGCACCCGCTTCCTGGTGCACGAGAAGATCGCCGACCGCTACATCGCGGCGCTGCGCGGCTACGTGGAGAAGCTCAACATTGGCGACCCGCGCGACGAGTCGACAGAAGTGGGGCCGCTGATTCATCCCCGGCAGCTGGACCGTGTCGCCGCGTTTGTGGACCGTGCCGTGGCTGGTGGGGCTCGTGTGCTATGGGGCGGGGCTCGCCATCCATTCGGCGCGCAGTACTACCAGCCCACCATGGTGACCAACCTGCGCCAGGACGACGAGATCGTACAGAACGAGGTGTTCGGTCCCGTGCTCACGCTGCAGACCTTCAGCTCCGACGACGAAGCCATCGAGATGGCGAACGGCACCGACTACGGCCTCGGTGGCGTGTGCTACGGCGCGCAGGAACACGCAGTGGCTGTGGCCGAGCAGGTCCGCACCGGATTTATCTGGGTGAACAGCTTCGGCATCCGTGATCTGGCAGCGCCGTTTGGCGGCATCAAGCGTTCGGGAGTCGGCCGGGAAGGCGGGGAGTGGAGCTTCGAGTTCTTCTGTGATGTGAAGGACGTGGTCGTTCCCAAGAAGCCTTTCAAGGCCAGCTTCAGCCACCGTTGAGTTTCTGCCTGGATGGGCGCGGAACAAGGAGACAACGATGAACAACGAGAACACATCCCGGCGCCAGCTTCTGATGGGGTGCGCAGCGCTGGGCCTGGGCAGCATGTCGCTCGGTGGATGCGCGTCATCGGCGGCCACGGCGATGGCCCATGCCATGGGCGATGCCCCCATCGCGACGGTGGCACAGGGAAAACTGATGGGCCAAAGACAGGGGCAGGTGCTCTCCTTCCAGCGCATACCGTACGCAGCCAACCCGTACCTGGAATCCAACCGCTTCAAGGCGCCCCAGCCAGCGCCCGCATGGGCCGGTGTTCGCGATGCGTCCACCGCGGGGCCCATGCCGCCGCAGCCTTCCCGCAGCGGCGATGGGGGAATGTCGGGCGGCGCTGACGACCTGACATTGAATATCTGGGCCCCCGCCAATGCCCAGAGGGCTCCGGTCCTGGTCTGGTTGCCGGGCGGCGCCTTCTATCGTGTGGATGCCGCCGAGTCGTGGTACGACGGCAGTGCCTACGCCCGCGAAGGGGTGGTGGTGGTGACCGTGAACTACCGCGTGGGCATCGATGGATTCATGTGGGTAGAGGGCATGCCGCCCAACCGGGGCTTTCTGGACCAGGTGGCAGCCCTCCAGTGGGTGCGGCAGAACATCGCGGCCTTTGGGGGCGACGCTACCAACGTGACGCTGGCCGGCCAGTCTGCCGGAGCCCAGAGCGTGATGGCCCTGATGGGCATGCCTGCGGCCAAGGGGCTATTCCACAAGGCCATTGCACAGAGCCCACCACAGAACCACTTGACCCCTGAGCAAGCCCGCCGCATCGCGGTGGCGACTGCCGCAACGCTGGGGGTAGAGCCGACTGCCAAGGCGCTGGCCGGTGTACCACTGCCCGCGCTCGTCGCGGGCACGGAACGCATGGTGGCCGACTTGCGCGATCGGGCCAAGTGGGGCAGCGTCGGCGGCCAGCCGCCTTATCTGCCTGTAGTGGACGGCGCGGTGCTCACGGATCCTCCGTTGGCCTCGCTGACCCGGCATGCGCCCAAAGAAGTGCCCCTGCTGGTTGGCAGCACCGACGACGAAGCCCGCTTGTACCTGGTGCCCGCCGGCGCCATTGATCGAATCTCCGCACCGGCATTCGCGGCTGCGCTCGGAGGGGCGGGCCTGACCGCCGACGCGCCAAATGTCTACGCCCAAGTGCGTCCCAACGCAACACCTGGCGACATGCTGGCGGCGCTGGAGTCCGACAGCACGTTCCGGATGCCTGCGCTGCGCTACGCAGAAAACCGGGTGGCAGCGGGCGCTCCGACGTGGAGCTACCAGTTTGCGTGGCAATCGCCGGGGTTTGGAGGCCGGCTGGGTGCGGCCCACGTGGTGGACGTGCCTTACGTCTTCAACACCTTGACCAGCCCGCAAGCAGGTCCCTTCCTGGGCGGTCCGGGCCACCAGCCGCTCGCGGACACCATGTTTGGGCACTGGCTGCGATTCGTCAAAACCGGCGATCCCGGATGGGCGCGGTACGACCTTGCCACCCGCCCGACGATGCGCTTTGACACGCGATCTGCCGTGGTTGCCGACCCCTTGGCGGACCGGCGGCAGCTGTGGGCGGGCAAGAAATTCAACTGATCTGCTGCCCGTTCGGCAGCCTATAGGAGATTCCCGATGGGAAAAATCGTTGGCGCGGCCGTGGTGTCGCACCACCCCGGCTTGATGCAGTGTGAAGAGTTTCGCGTGTTGCAAGGTGCGGGGGCAGACTCTGACCTGATCTCGGGCTATGCCCGGTTGCGGGAGCGGATCAAGGCCGTCAGGCCAGATGCCGTGCTGATCTTCGATTCGCACTGGTTCACCACCGGCTACCACCTGGTGGACGGGGGCGAGAAGTTCGAAGGCAGCTACATCTCGGACGAAATGCCCTGGTATCTCCACGGCGTTCCCTACAGCTACCTGGGCTGCCCAGAACTCGCCGTTCAGGCGGAGGCCGTTTCGCGGGAACGCAAAGGTTATGTGCGCAACATCCGCCATCCCGATTTGGGAAAGCAGTACGCGACGATCAACCTGGTCAAGCACCTGCAACTGGAATTGAGCCAGACCCCGGTGCTGACCGTCAGCTCCTGCCAGAACTGCGAGTGGCCTCAGTTCCTTCAGTCGGGTGAAGACATTGGCGAGGCCATCCGCCGCAGTGATCTCAACGTGGTGTTGCTCGCCTCAGGGGCGCTGAGCCACAAGTTCAACGGCATTGATTGGCGCCCGAACCATCCGCGCATCTTCCACGAAAGCAATGTGTCCCGCCCCGAGAACATTGCCAGCGACAAGGCCGCCATCGAACTCATGCGCCAGGGGCGCCATGACGAGATCCTCGCGCGCTGGGACGACGACTACCGCCGCAAGCCGTGGGAAGCGTTTGGGGCGCACTACCTGCAGATGCTCGGAGCCATGGGCGGCGCTGCCTGCCGCGCCAAAGGCGAGCCGCTGTCGGCCTACGAAAACGCCCGCGGCACCGGAAATATCCACATCTGGTTCGATGTTTCCGAGGCAGCAAGCCAGGGCAACACCGGCGCAGCGGGCCAGCTTGCTGCCGCCTGATGCGTCGCGCCCCTTCAACACCTCCAACAGATTGAGCACCATGAATTTCGAGTTTCCCATCTCTGAGCTCCCCGCCGTCATGCGCGGCCCCCGGGTGGAGCGCCGTCGCGCCTTGGTCGGCGGCAGCGCATTCTGGGGAACCCTGATCGAGGAGGGGGCCGACGCTGGCCGCTTGCAGCTGGACGACGGCCGGGTGCTGGACGCCCAGGCGCTGAGCTACCTGCCGCCCGTCAACCCCAGCAAGATCATTGCCGTGCACATCTCGTACAGCTCGCGCAGCTACGAGACGCGCCAAAAGCCCAAGCCGACAGAGTCGCCGACGTATTTCACCAAGCCGCCCACGTCGCTCAACGGGCACGGTGGGCAAATCCTCAAGCCCGCCGATTGCCAGTATCTGAACTACGAGGGCGAATATGCCGTGGTGATCGGCAAGACCTGCCGCAATGTCACGCCCGACGAGGCGTGGGACTACATCGAAGGTTTCTGCCCCGCACTCGACATGGGCTTGCAGAACTTTCGCGACACCGACCAGGGCTCGATGCTGCGCGTGAAGGGGGCGGACACGTTGCTGCCCATCGGGCCAGGATTGGTGCGCGGCGTCAACCTGTTTGAGCAGACTCTTCGGACCTATGTGAACGGCTTGGTGGTGCAGGAAGCCCACATCGGCGAAGAGACCATCTGGGGACCCCACTATGTCATCGCCGATCTGGCGCGCCACATCACGCTGGTGGCGGGCGACGTGATCCTGATGGGCACCCCGTGCCATTCGCGGTCCGTAGACCCCGGCGATGTCGTCGAGTGCGAGATCACTGGTATCGGCCGCGTGGCCGGAACGGTGGTGGAGATCGCGGCTCCCCGCGCCAGTGCCCTGGGTGTGGGCCACCAGCCCACTGATACCGCAGAGGTGCGGCGCGTAGCGCTCGGATTCGACGAGCGCGTCCCTGACCGCTTCAAGCAAAACCTCGCCGAGGCAAGAAAGAACAAGAGGGGCTGAGCCCTTCCACCCACTCAACGACTCACAAAGGAGACACATCAATGCAAACACGTCGACAACTCATATCGCAGATGGCATGGGGATTGGCCGCCACCGCCGTACCTTTTGCAGCCCGGGCGAACACGGTAGAGAACGCCAAGATCATTGCCGGCTTCGCGCCAGGGGGAACGATCGATACGGAAGCCCGCCGCGTTGCTGCCCGCCTGACCGGCACCTATGCCAAGTCGGTCGTCGTTGACAACCGCCCGGGGGCAGGTGGGCAAATCGCCATTTCCGCACTGAAGGCGTCGGCCGCCGATGGCAGCACCCTGCTGGTGACACCGATGTCGATGCTCGGCATCTACCCCCATACGTACAAGAAGCTGCCTTATGACCCGCTGGCCGACCTGACGCCGGTGTCAACGGCCGTGCAGGTGGACATGGGTTTTGCCGTGGGTCCCCTGGTTCCCGCCTCGGTCACCACCATTCCCGAGTTTCTTGCCTGGTGCAATGCCAACCCGACGCTGGCGAACTTCGGCTCCCCCGCGCCCGGCTCTGTTCCCCACTTTGTCGGGGTGCTTATCGGGCGGGCGGGCAAGGTGGATCTGCGGCACGTGGGTTTCCGCGGCACGCAGCCGGCCATCATGGACCTGGTGGGCGGGCAGATTGCAGCCGTGTCCGCGCCCGTGGGAGAGTTTCTGCCCCATCTGCCCGGCGGCAAGTTGCGAGTCCTTGCCACCAGCGGCGCAACGCGCAGCAAGTTCGTGCCGCAGGTAGCCACGTTGGCAGAGCAAGGGTACAAGTCGCTGGTGTACGGTGAGTGGCACGGCTTCTTCCTGCCCGGCAAGGCCAGCGCCGCCGTAGTGAGTAGTGCCAACGCAGAAATCCGCAAGGCGCTTGGCGCAAAAGACGTGGTGGAGGGGCTCGCGGCCATGGGCCTGGAAGTTCGCGCCTCTTCGCCTGAAGAACTCGCGGCAGCTTTGAAGGCCGATCTGGAGCGTTGGGGGCCTATCGTCAAGTCCATCGGTTTCACGGCCGATGCTTGAGTCGCCACCGCGCCTTGCCGCCAGTCTCGACGCCCCGACGCTGCAAACGGTTTGCATCGCAGGGGCGGGAGCTATCGGCAGTCTCATTGGGGCATCCATCGCCGCGACGGGGACTGTCCGGGTATCGGCGCTCGCTCGTGGCGACAACCTGAAGGCCTTGCGCACTTTCGGGTGGCGCATGGAGCGGGAGGATGGCAGCCGCATCCAGGCGCCAGCCATCGCGAGTGACCGCGCCGAGGACTTGGGGCCCCAGGACCTGGTTGTGATTGCGGTCAAAGGCCCGGCGCTTGCGGCGGTGGCCGCTTCCATCCGGCCGCTCATCGGTCCCGACACGGTGGTGCTGCCCGCCATGAACGGGGTGCCCTGGTGGTTCTGCCAAGGGTTGCCAGGTTTCGAGGCCGGCCTGCCCCGCATGGATCCTCGCGGGGAAATTGCCGCGAACATCCCCTTTGACCACGTGCTCGGGGCTGTGGTGCACGCCAGCAGCCTGATGCGCGGGCCGGGCCTGGTCAAGCACGTGAAGGGCCGGCACCTCATCATTGGCGAGCCCCAAGGGGCCAGCTCGCCACGGGCGGTGGCCGTGGGTGAGCTTTTGCGAACTGCAGGGTTCGAGGTCACGGTGAGTGACGACATCCGGCGAGACATCTGGTTCAAGCTCTGGGGAAACCTGACCATGAACCCTTTATCTGCGATTACAGGCGCTACCGTGGACCGCATCTTGTCGGGTGCGCAAGTGCGGGCGTTCTGCTCTGCCGCCATGAATGAAGTCGCCGCCCTGGGCGCAAAAATCCGCTGCCCCATCGATCAAAGCCCCGAAGACCGGCATCGCATCACGGAAAAGCTGGGGGCTTTCAAGACGTCCATGTTGCAGGACGCCGAGGCAGGCCGAACGCTGGAGCTCGACGCCATCGTCGGTGCCGTGCGGGACATTGCGCAACGGATGCAGGTCCCCACGCCGAATGTGGACGCGTTGTTCGGGATCTGCCGACTATTCGCTCAAACCAAGGGTCTCTATCCGAATGAGTAACACCATCCACCACAATTTCATTGCGGGCGATTGGGTCGCTGGCACGGACGCAGCGGCCAACATCAACCCGTCCGACACCCGGGATGTCATTGGTCTGTATGCGCGCGCCAGCCAGGCGCAGGCACGCACGGCCGTGGCCGCTGCGGCGGCGGCGCAACCGCGCTGGGCGGCGCTGACGCCCATGCAGAGATCCGAAGCGCTGGACCGCATTGGCAGCGAGCTGCTGGCACGGCAGGGCGAACTGGCCGACCTGTTGGCGCGCGAGGAAGGCAAAGCCCTGCCAGACGCAGCGGGCGAAGTGCTGCGCGCTGCGCACATCTTCAAGTTCTTTGCCGGCGAAGCGCTGCGCGTGGGCGGCGAGCTCTTGGGATCCACCCGCGCCAACATGACCGTGGAGATTTCGCGCGAGCCCCTTGGCGTGGTCACCATCATCACGCCGTGGAACTTCCCGCTGGCGATTCCGGCCTGGAAGATCGCGCCCGCACTGGCTTACGGCAACGCGGTGGTGTTCAAGCCTGCGGAGCTGGTTCCCGGCTGTGCCTGGGCCCTGGCGGACATCATCTCGCGGGCGGGACTGCCCGCAGGCACCTTCAATCTGGTGATGGGGCGGGGCCGGGAGCTTGGCGAAGTTCTTTTGGAGGATCCAGGCGTTCAGGCCATCACCTTCACGGGGTCGGAGGCGACCGGTCGCAAAGTCGCACAGAGCGCGGTGGGCCGGCCCGGTGCCATGGCCAAGTTCCAGCTGGAGATGGGCGGCAAGAATCCGCTCGTGGTGCTGGACGATGCGGACATCGAGCAAGCCGTGGCGTGCGCCATCAACGGCGCGTTCTATTCCACGGGGCAGCGCTGCACCGCTTCGTCCCGCTTGATCGTGACGGACGCCATCCATGATCGCTTCGTGGCGGGCATGGCCGACGCGATGAAGCGCCTCGTGGTGGGGGACGCCCGCGCTTCAGGCACGGTCATTGGTCCCGTCGTTGATCAAAGCCAGCTGGAGCAGGACCTGCGCTACATCGGCCTGGGCACGCAGGAAGGGGCGAAACTGGCGTTCGGCGGCAACGCCATGGAGCAATGGAATGGACAGCCTGGCTTCTATCTTCAGCCGGCACTGTTCACCGAAACGACCCCTTCCATGGTCATCAACCGTGAAGAGATTTTCGGGCCGGTCGCCAGCGTCATTCGCGTGAAAGACGCGGACGAAGCACTGAAGGTGGCGAATGAAACCCCTTATGGATTGTCCGCCGGGGTCATGACGCAATCCCTGAAAAGCGCCGCGCGTTTCAAGCGCGAGTTGCAGGCCGGCATGGTCATGGTCAATGCGCCCACGGCTGGGGTCGACCCCCACGTGCCGTTTGGCGGCCGCAAAGGGTCCAGCTACGGCCCCAGAGAGCAAGGGCGCTACGCGGCTGAGTTTTTCACCACGGTCAAGACGGCGTACGTCAATCCCTGACGCAGCGCCTTTGTTTGCGGCAATGCCCATCCTGATGGGCATTGCCGCTTTCTCATGGCTGCTTCACCGAGCAGCGCATTCACTTTTTTGCCAATCCAACATGCTGAAGATCCTCGTTCCCGTCAAGCGCGTGGTGGACTACAACGTGAAGGTCCGCGTGAAGTCGGACAACACGGGTGTGGACATCGCCAACGTGAAGATGAGCATGAACCCCTTTGACGAAATCGCCGTCGAAGAGGCCGTGCGCCTGAAGGAGAAGGGCCTGGTGACCGAAGTCATCGCAGTCTCTTGCGGCGTGGCCCAGTGCCAGGAAACCCTGCGCACCGCCATGGCCATTGGTGCCGACCGCGCCATCCTGGTGGAAACCCCGGCCGAGCTGGACCTGCAGCCCCTGGCCGTGGCCAAGCTCCTGAAGGCCGTGGTGGACAAAGAGCAGCCCCAGCTCATCATCCTGGGCAAGCAAGCCATCGACGACGACGCCAACCAGGTTGGCCAGATGCTCGCCGCCCTGGCCGAACTGCCCCAGGCCACCAACGCCAGCAAGGTCGAACTGGCCGCAGACAAAGCCAGCGTCACCCGCGAAATCGACGGCGGCCTGGAAACCCTCTCGCTGACGCTGCCCGCCGTCATCACCACCGACCTGCGCCTGAACGAGCCCCGCTACGTCACCTTGCCCAACATCATGAAGGCCAAGAAAAAGCAGCTGGACACCATCAAGCCCGAAGACCTCGGCGTGGACGTTGCACCCCGCCTGAAGACCCTCAAGGTGAGCGAGCCCGCCAAGCGCGGCGCTGGCGTCAAGGTGGCCGACGTGGCCGCCCTGGTCGAAAAACTCAAGAACGAAGCAAAGGTGATCTGAGATGTCGGTACTCGTTATTGCTGAACACGACAACGCCACCATCAAGGGCGCAACCCTCAACACCGTCACCGCTGCCGCCGCCTGCGGCGGCGACGTGCACGTGCTGGTGGCCGGCCACAACGCGGGCGCCGCAGCGCAAGCCGCCGCCCAGATCGCCGGCGTGGCCAAAGTCATCCACGCCGACGCCCCCGGCCTGGCCCACGGCCTGGCCGAGAACGTCGCAGCCCAGGTGCTCGCCATCGCGGGCAACTACAGCCACATCGTCTTCCCCGCCACCGCCGGCGGCAAGAACGTCGCCCCCCGCGTGGCCGCCAAGCTCGATGTCGCCCAGATCAGCGACATCACCAAGGTCGTGAGTGCCGACACCTTCGAGCGCCCCATCTACGCCGGCAACGCCATCGCCACCGTGCAATCGGGCGACGCCGTGAAAGTCATCACCGTGCGCACCACCGGCTTTGACGCCGCAGCCGCCAGCGGCGGCAGCGCACAAGTCGAAACCGCCGCAGCAGCGCAGGACTCTGGCAAGAGCAGCTACGTGGGCAGCGAAATCGCCAAGAGCGACCGCCCCGAACTCACCGCCGCCAAGATCATCGTCTCCGGCGGCCGGGCGCTGGGCAGCAAGGAAAAGTTCGACGAAGTCATCACCCCGCTGGCCGACAAGCTGGGCGCCGCCATCGGCGCCAGCCGCGCTGCGGTGGATGCGGGCTACGCCCCCAACGACCTGCAAGTGGGCCAGACCGGCAAGATCGTGGCGCCGCAGCTGTACATCGCCGCGGGCATCTCGGGCGCCATCCAGCACTTGGCGGGCATGAAGGACTCCAAGGTGATCGTGGCGATCAACAAGGACCCGGAGGCCCCGATCTTCAGCGTGGCCGACTACGGCCTGGAAGCCGACCTGTTCACGGCCGTGCCGGAACTGGTCAAGGCCCTGTAAGGCCTTGCGGCTTGCGTTGGCCGGTAACCGTCTGCCGCCGGGTTCCTCAGAGCCAAATGTGGCGATTGTTTTCAATACTGGAACAGTTAGTTCGTGACCCAGTGGTTTTTCCCTGAACCCCCTCGGCGTACAGTTCATCCCATCGATGAGCCGAACCCGCAAGGCGACTCACCGAACCCGGTTCAAGAATGGTTCTTGCACCGGCTTTTCTGAGACGCTTAACTAGGAATCCATCATGAACAAGACCGCACGTATCCTCTCCATCGCTGCCGTGGCCGCTTTCGCTTCCTTCGGCGCCCAGGCCGACGAAGCCGACGCTTCGCAATTCGCCACGCAGTTCCAGACCAACCGCACCCGCGCTGAAGTGGCTTCCGAAGCCGCCACGGTGGCTGCTACCCGCAGCCAAGAGCCCGCAGGCTCCCGCGTGGTGACCTACAAGAGCACGGCCGACCGCGCTGCCGTGCGCGCCCAGGCTGCCGAAGCCCTGCGCACCGGCAAGATCCCTTCGGGCGAATTCAGCATGTAATTGCAACGGTTGCGGGCCTTGCCCATGGTGGCGACATCGGTGGCATGTCGCAGGTGCCGCTGCCATGGGCAAGTGTTTTTAAGCACGCTCCGCACTGACTGAAGCATACGGGCTCCCCTTGGGGAGCCTTTTTGTTGTGGTGCGTCAACCGGGCGCCAGGCGCCTTGCGTGTGGCGCTGCGAAGCGGGGCTACTCGGGGCTTCTTGCATTCGCAGCCACGAGCGCCTTTTGGATTTCTTCCCGGATGATCTCCTGCAACCGGGCTTGCACATCACTGAGCGGAGGCGCCCGGCGGTACAGCGCCAGGGGCAGTGACGGGAGCGCGGGGAGCTTCCAGGCCTTGCGGTCCATGCAGAGCACCGACGGCGGAAGGCCTAGCGGTGTGCGCACGCTAAGTCCCAGTCCTGCAGAGACGCCAGCCCACAAGCCGCTCAGGCTCGGGCTGGTCAGCGCCACACGCCAGGGAATGTGCGCCCTGTCGAGCGCAGCGGTCGCAGCGGTGCGGAACCTGCAGGCGTCTTCGTAGGCCACCAGTGGAATTTCGGAGCCGAGTTGCGGCAGCGCCTCTGGCACGGCCGGACCAATCCAGACCATGGGGACTTTGGCGATGACGTCCTTGCGCAACCCGGGAACGGCCTCTCCCCATGCGAGCGCAAAGTCCAGCACGCCGTCGGCAAGCGCCTGCAGAAGCTCGGTGTTGCGGCCCACACGTGTCTGCAACTGCACGCGGGGATGGGCACGGGCGAACCGGCCCAGGGCGCGTGGCAGGAGGTCGTCGCAGAAATCGTGCTGGATGCCGACCCGCACGGAGCCTTCTGCACACAGGCCTTGCACAGCTCCCAGGGCCTCGTCGTGCAGCGCCAGCAGCCGCTTCGCGTAGTCGAAAAGCACTTGCCCTGCCGGGGTGAGCGCAAGGCCCCGCCCGTCCTTGCGCAACAGCACTGTGCCGGCCGCAGCCTCCAGTCGGCGCAGCTGCGTGCTCAGGGCCGATGTGGACCGGCCGAGCTGTTCCGCGGCCCGGGCATAGCTGCCCAGTTCTATGCCCACCACAAATCCCCGCAGGATATCCAGGTCGAAAGAAGCCGCCACAACAGTTCCGAAAAATCGAATGGTTGACAGATTTTATTCAATTGTTGGAATGGTCGGCGTTGCCTATAAACAGCTGCTTCTAAGGAGCATGCGATGCCAACTGAAGTCCCTGCCGGCCAACCTTTGCAGACAACGCGGCCGCTTGGCCCGTCCCACCGGTGGCGGGTGCTGGGGGTGGGATTTGCGGCGAATGCCGTGTTTTCCGCCGCGATCTCCGGCCTGCCAGCCGCCGCTGCGCTGGTGCGGCAGGGCTACCAGCTGAGCATGGTGCAACTGGGGGTGGTGCTCAGCGCCATTGGGCTGGGCATTGCGCTGAGCGAGCTGCCGTGGGGCATCGTCACCGACCGCCTGGGCGACCGCCGCGTGCTGTTGTCGGGCCTCGCAATGACCTGCCTGGTGCTCTCCGTGCTGGCTTGGCAGGTTTCGCCGGGCCGTGGCCCCGTGCCCAGCTATCCGGCGTTGGTGGCCGGGATGGCGCTGCTCGGCCTCGCCGGTGGCAGCCTCAATGGATCGAGCGGTCGTGCGGTCATGGGATGGTTCACCGAGGCAGACCGTGGATTGGCCATGAGCATCCGCCAGACCGCACTGCCAGTCGGCGGCGCCGTGGGGGCACTGGTGCTGCCTGCGGTCGTGGAGCGCCAGGGGTTTGCGCCAGCCTACGGTTTGCTGGCGCTGATGTGCCTGGCCGCCGCCGGGTTGGCCTGGGCATGGCTGCACGAAGCGCCAGCCGTCCACGCGGCGCTCACCCGGCCGACTTCCGCCAGCGCCCGTGGTCCGCTGCTGCGCGACGGCACGGTCTGGCGATTCGTTCTGGGCATCGGTGTGTTATGCGTGCCGCAGATCGCCATCCTCAGCTTCATCGCGGTGTTCCTGCACGACGTGGCGGCAATGGACCTGGCCTGGACCTCGGCCGCCATGGTGGCCTACCAGTGCGGGGCTGCGGCCCTGCGCGTGTGGTCCGGGTATTGGACCGACCGCCGCAGGAACCGGCGCGCGTTTCTGCGCGGTTGCGCGGTTCTGTCGGTCCTGAGCCTGGTCTCACTGGCGGCAGTCACCTGGGTGGCAGGGGGCTCCGGATGGATCCAGGCGCCTGTAGCGCTCTGGGGCATTGCCGTGGCCGCAGGCGTCATCGCGTCCTGCTGGCACGGGGTGGCGTTCACCGAACTGGCCGTGCTGGCTGGGCCGTCGCGCGTGGGGGCCGCGCTGGGCCTGGGCAACACGTTTGCCTTCGGCTCCTATTTTCTGACGCCCTTGCTGGTAGCTGCGGTGCTGCGGCAAGGCAGTTGGGTGGCGGTGTGGAGCAGCGTTGCAGCGGCCACGCTGAGCGCGCTGCTCTGGCTGCCGGCCCCGAAGCTCCCAACCGAAAGTGCTTCCTGAGCGGGGGATACGGCGCGGCAGCTCACGGTCAGGACCTGGCGCCCCTCCCGATCTGCATTGGCTGGCGGAAGCACCGGCTGCCAAGCGCCCGCATTCCCTGTGGCAGAAGCTCAAGGACGTCTTTGACCATGGCAGCGGGAGGTGGAAAAGGCTGACGCTTTGACGGAGGTTGGCCATTTCCGGTTCTCGGGGTGAGGAAGCCCAGGGGGGCGGATGTGGCCAGGGCTCCCAGCCCCATGCCTGCGGCAACAGCCATGTAGGTCGCGGCGAGGGCTGGGCGAGCGCGTCGGTGCTCAAACCCGGGCGTGAGCCGCTCCAGAAGCTCCGAAAACAAGGTGGCTCGGAACACCGAGGTGCCGTTGGGGGCGTACCCCGCCAGCGTGTGCTTGCGTCTACCTGCTGCTGCCACAGCGCCCGGTGGCTCCAATACCAGTGGCCCACGGCGTTCGAAGGCGCCGCGGCGCTGTGCGTCTCGCGTCTGCCGGTGAGGGCAGCTGCGGACAAGAGGCTTGCGACGGAGCCGGACACCAAGGCGTGGTGGCGGTAGAGCGCGAGCAGAAGAAGGCCAGGCACTCTGCTTTGAATCTCTCTGTGCAAGGCTCTCTGTAGGACCACGGCGTTGCGTCAACCGTGGGTTGTCCGTCAATGCTGCGCGCCAGATATAGCCCGCAGTTGGGCCGCGGTTGCAGTCTTGGCGTCTTCCCTGCCGCTGTGCATGCGGATTTCCCTACTCTGGTTGGGCACCCGGTGGCGGTGCTCTGCGCGAACGATCTGGGCCAGTACGCCGGAGGGGTCGGTCTCATGCGCAAACGACCGGACTTCAGCGGTGTTTTGCGCCGGCAAGCCCGCGCGATCAGCCATGTCCACGACAAGCCGCATCAGGGCCGTGAGTTCGCGCTCGGCCAGGAGGTTCATCTGCAGATCCAGGTGGTGGCGGCGCTCGCTCTCTGCCGCCGCCATGTTCTGACTGATCAGGATGAGGATGGACAGAAAGATGGCTTCGAGCGATACCGCGAACAGCAGCAGCGTGAACGGGTAGGGATCAAAGGCATACACCCATTGGTTGAAGGCCACCCACGCGGCAAAAACGGCGGCATTGGCTGCAAGGAAGACTGGGGTGCCGCACGCCGCGGTGACGGCGGAGATCGCGCGGTAGATGGCGGGCACGCGGGTGCGTCGTTCATCTTCGGCACACAGGATGCTTTCGATGTTTTGTGCCGTGACACGCTCAACGGTTTCATTCACCTTCGACACGGGGTCTCCTCACAGTGGGCTTTGGGGCCGGCCGCCAGTGTCGGGCCGGGTCACGGGCCGCAGAGTAGGCGTACCGCCCGTGCCTGGGTGGGCGTTTGTCGCGCCCGCTCACCGCAACAGGTCCGGCTCGCCGAGTACGGCGAAGGGCAGGCGGGCATCGCTTGCACCGATCGCGCCGAGCACGGTGGCCAGCGGCAGTTGTGGACCGTTGGGCACAGTTTCCCCGGTGAACAGGTTGGCCCAGCGCTGCGGCTTGGCCAGTGCAGGGTGCGCTTCGGCCAAGGCGACCTGGGTCGCCGTCCAGCCCGCGACGTCGTTGGCGAAGCGTGCGTCCCTCTGGGCCAGAAGCCGCCCGCAAACCAGGACCACGGCACGGCCTTCATGGATGCGCGCAAACGCGACGGCATGGGATGCGGCCGGCCCTTCCACCGTCAATGGCAAGTACAGGGCGTCGCGAAAGAGGTGGGGCCAGCGGGACCGCAGCTGCAAAAGCCGCCATGTCACCAGTTGCTTGGCGGCCGCGGGCATGGCTTTGCTGGTCCGGCCCAGCAATGTGTCCCACGCGCCGGCAGATGGGTATTTGCCGCCCGCGTACAAGGCCTGCACGGGGGCGAGCGATGCGGCCAACGCAGCAAAGTCCACGGGCCGCCGATTGTCCGGGTCCACCAGCGAGAAGTTCCAGTGCTCGCAGCCCTGATAGATGTCGGGCACCCCGGGCGCCAGCAGCTTGATGGCGAGCTGGCACAGGCTGTTGCGAAAGCCGTACGGGGCAATGCGCTCCACCCAGGCCTGCAGCGGCTTGCGGAACTGCTCGCAGTGAAGCACCTTGTCGATGTAGCGACCTACGGCCTCTTCGTAAGCCTGGTGGGGAAACAGCCAGTTGGTTTGCTGCTTGGCCTCGCGCATGGCCTTGACCATGTAGTTCTGGATGCGTTCGCCCAGCGCTGCGCGGCTGGTGGCGTCGGCGCCTTCCGCCGGCCAGATGCCCGCCAGCGCCTGGAACAATGCCCAGCGGTCATGGGCGCTGGGCGCGGGGGCTTCGTCCACCGTTCCCTGGTAGGTTTCCCCAGCGCTCTGCAAGGCCAGCACCGTTGCGTGCCATTCGTCCACCAGTTCCGAGAGCACGTTCAGGCGGGCCCGGACATCCTCGGACCGTTTGCTGTCGTGCGTGGAGGTGGCGAGGAGGCCGTGGGGCACGTGGCGTGCGCGCTGCAGGGTGCCCTGGTGGAACGCGGCGACGGGCAGACCAAAGCGGCGCGGTTCTGCACCCACATCGTTGAGCGAAACCAGGCGCACGCAGCGGTAGAACAGCGTATCCTCCACCGCCTTCGCCATGACCGGCGCGGTGAATTGCTGCCACCGGCGCACAAAGCTTGCCCGCAGGGCGGGCTCCGGGCCGTCCTCGCCCAGCAACACTCCGCGCAGAAAGGCCAGCACGCCACCTTCGGCCGTGCCCAGGCTCCGCCCTGCGGCGGCAAGCGCACGGTCGAGGTGCTGCACGTCGAACACGCTCGGCGGGGCGCCTGCCGGAACGACATACGTGCGGTAGACAGGGAACTGGGCCGCCACCTCGGTCAGGACCACGCGCAGCTGGTTGCGCGTGAAGTCGCAAAAGCGCCGGTCCGCACGCGTGATGCGGCTCAGCGTGGCCACAAGCCATGCCAGGTCGCTGAACAGTGCCGTTTCGATGACGAGTCGCTTGCAAGCCCATGCAGCCTCGTCCAGGGGCAAGGTGTCGCCCGTGAATGCGGTGTAGACCGCGTCAAAACGTTCCTGCGCTTCGCTTTCGATGAAGAGACCGTTGACCAGGGTGGCAAAGCGGTAGCCCGTGCCGCCGTGCACGGCCCAATCCGCGGGCAAGGGCTCGTGATCGGCCATGATCTTCTCGACCACCACATACAGCGAACGGGGCGGCAGGCCCTGCGCATTGCGCATTTGCTGGTAGCGCTGCTGCAGGCGCATGAAGTACTGCGCGGGGTCGGCCAGCCCGTCCGGGTGGTCAATCCGCAGGCCGCTGACCTTGCCCTCGGCGAGCCAGCGGAAGGTGAGTGCATGCACCGCATCAAACACGGCCGGTTCTTCCATGCGAATGGCGGCCAGCGCATTGATGTTGAAAAACCGGCGGTAGTTGATGTCATCGCCGGCGACCCGCCAGTCCGCCAGCCGGTAGGCCTGGCATTGGAGCAACTGGTCCAGCGCGTCAAAGCTGGAGGCGATGCCCGGCGAGCCATTCACCTGGCGAAGGTTGGCCTCAATCCATTCGAGAACCCAGGGGTGGCGTGCGGCCAGCTCTGCCAGCCGCTGCTGGTGCAGGGCGGTGTCGCGCAGGCGGGCCGCCCGGGCGGCGGGATCCGGGGTGTCCTGCGGGGGCAGCTGGGCCCATGCGTCGACGAGGGACTGCAGGGCCGCCAGGTCGTCCGGTCCCGCCCCTGGCGCTACCGTCACCGGCAGGGGCGCGTGGGACAGCAGTGCGGCGTAGCTGCGGGGGTCCAGCGGGAAAGAGCGCTCCCAGTAGTCCACCTTGAATTGTCCCGTACCGCTGTCAAAACGCACCTGCAGTTCACCCGCGTCCAGCACCTTGCCATAGTGGTCTCCCAGAACGGGAAGCAGCACCCGCTCCCCGGTTTGCGGGTCTTCCGGGTTCCATTCGATGTCGAATGTGGCGGCGTGGGGCGATGCGCGCCCGTGCTCGAGCACGTCGTTCCACCAGCGGTTGCCCGCATCTTCCACACCCATGTGGTTGGGCACCGTATCCAGCAAATGCCCCATGCCGTGGTCCGCAAGCGCTGCGCACAAGGCGCCGTGTTGTTCGGGCGTACCGATTTCCGGATTGATCTGGGTAGGGTCCACCATGTCATAGCCGTGGCTGCTGCCCGCGCCTGCCTTGAGGTACGGCGACGTGTAGAGGTGGCTGATGCCCAGCGCTTGCAGGTAGGGAACGGCGGCGCGCGCCTGGTCAAAGTTGAACTGCGCGTTCAGCTGCACCCGGTAGGTGGCGCGCGGAATGTCTGCCGTGTGCAGTGGCGGGATGGGGCTTGCGAGTGGCCAGCTGCTGTCGCGCTCGGCATGCACAGCCGCCGTGATGGCGGTGAAGAAGGGGGCGGCGGCCAGTTGTTCCAGCGGTACCGCCATGCGGCGCCGCCAATTGGGGTGCACGTTGTCGGTGGTGCCGGGTACGTTGGGTTGCTCGCGCTGCCCCAGCAGGTCTTCCAGCTGCACGCCTACCAGGTGGCACGGTGTGCGGGCGAGATAGCGGTGCACGGCGGCGGCGAGCGTTGGCGTCATCTCGGGGACCGACTGCGCATCGAGCGTGGCGCCCTCAGGCAACAGCCCTTCGGCTTCCAGTGCTGCAAGCAGGTGCGTGCGGTCCTGCGCCCGGTCAAGCTGGGCTCGCAGCCGCGCGTCGCCGTCCAGCCAGCCCAGCGCGTCGTGCAGCGCCACGTCATCCGCGGCCCAGAAGCCCGCCAGGGTCGGGAGATCGTGCGTGGTCACCACGGCCAGCGCCTGCACCGGCCATTGCGCTGGCGGCCGGAAGGCGCCACCGTCCAGACGCTCGAAAATGAGGGGTCGGTAGGACAGCAGGGCATGCTCGGCCATCGCCTCGCGCATGCGCGGCGCCACGTTGCCCAGGTCTTCTCCAATCACCATGCAGTGGTGGCGATGGCTTTCGATGGCGAGCACCGCGAGCATGGCCTCCAGCGGGTACCCCACATAGGTGCCGCCCGCTTCGCAGGTCCAGAACAGTCGCATCAGCGCCATCACATGGTCCATGCGCACGGCACCGGCGGGCTCCATGACCGCAGCGAGCATGCGTTGCAGTGGCAGGTAGTGCGCGGCGGCCAGTGCCACGGGGTTCATCGGCGGCAGGCCCCAGTCCTGCCCGTGGGGGCTGAGGGGGTCGGGCGGCGCGCCCGCGTTCATGCCGCGGGCATACAGCCCCTGGGCGGCCCAGGTGTCCGTGCCGCCATCGGCCGCGCCGACGGCGAGATCGCAGTACAGCCCGATGGGCATCAGGGCGTGCGCAGTCGCACTCGCCTGCGCAAGCTGGTCGTGGGCAAGCCACTGCAGCCAGAAGCGGTAGTCCACGGCATCGGCGTGCTCGTCGAGGAAAGCCTGCACGGCGGGGCTGTGGGGATCGCGAAGCGCCTCCGGCCATGCGGGCCAGCCCCAGATGCCGGGGTCGCTGGCCTGCAGCGTGCACTGAATGGCTTCAAAGCGTGCGTGCGGCCCCAGTGTCGGCGCACAGCGGGTGCGAAATGCGTCGAATGCCGCGCCGCGCGTGCCTTCGCCCTCCCACGCGGTCTGCCGGAAGGTTTGCCAGAGGCAGGCCAGCGCCGCGTCCTTCAGTGCCGCCACGGCGGGGTAGTCCACGGTGGCGCTTTCCTGCGCAGCCTGTAGCCGTGCGCGAAAGCCGGGCTCCGCGCACAGTGCGTGCAGGGCGTCGCAGTGAAGGAACTCGGGCACGGCGGTGACGTCAATGTGCAGGACGTTCAGGGCCAACCGGCTGCTCGGGCTGTAGGGGCTGGCGGCATCGGGCTGGCCCGGACGCAGGGCGTGCAGCGGGCTGACGCCCACAAACGCGGCCCCTTGTGCGGCGGCCAGGCGGATGCATTGGGCCAGATCGCTGAAGTCGCCAATGCCCCAGCTGCGTTCGGAGCGCAGGGCATACATCTGGGCCGTGATGCCCCACCAGCGCTCGCCGTGGCGCAAGCCCTCCGGCAGCCAGCACTGCGGAGGTGCGACCAGTACGGTCTGTACGCTGCTGCCCGCTTCCAGGCGGTAGATGCCCATTGCCAGCGTGGGCGGCAGCGACGCGCTGGTGCCATAGCCGCTGGCAAGCGGTGGGGCGTCGGCGCTCTCCACGCGGTGCAGTGTCCAGCCAGTGGCTTGCGTGAACTCCACGGAGTGGGGCTGGCCCACGGGGATGACCAGGCTGGCCGGCGCGGCAGCGGCATCGCGCCAGGAGCCCAGCGAGGCCAAGGCGCGCGCCAGCACTTCGTCGCCCACTTCCACGGTCTCCCCCCAAAAGCCCGAGTAGGTGGGGGCAATGCCGGCCTGTTCTGCACGCCGCAGCAGGTCGTCGTGTCCCGCGTTTGGCGGTGTGGAGAGGGATGCAGGTGCGGTCATGGAAGGTAGTCTGAGCAGATCCAGCGGGCGGACCAAGGCGCCCAGGCACCGCCGGGTGTGTCCGTGGTCCAGCGGTGCTCCCACGCGACGGTGCCGCGGGGGCTTGGTGGGGGCGACGGAATTTCGTGCGGGCCCAGGTTGACTTCCATCCACCAGCGCTGGGCGCCTGGCCCCCAGCCCCAGCCGACGCGGAGCCCGTGGGAGCCCACCCGTTCGGCAATGTGGCCGCCCGTGCGCCATTGGGCGGCGCGGGGCGTGATCCACTGCCGCCGCACCGCCAACGCTTGCTGCAACAGTAGGCTGCGCTCACGGCCGGGCGGGAGTTCGGACTCGGTCCAGTCCAGGCGGCTGGCGGCCCTGGTGGCGGGATCGCAGGGGTCGGGCAGCGTGCGGCCCTCCGGCACGTCGTGGCTGAATTCCTTTTGCCGGCCGGCCCGCACCGCCCCGCGCAGTTCCCCTTCCCACCCCGCAAAGTAAAGGAATGGCGTGGTGGCGCCAAACTCGTCGCCCATGAACACCAGCGGCGTTGCGGGGGCCAGGAGCGTCAGCAGCAGGGCCAGTTCGGCAGCGGGCTCCGGCACCAGCGCAGCGAGCCGCTCGCCAAAGGCCCGGTTGCCGATCTGGTCGTGGTTGCCCAGAAAGTGGATCAGGCGGGTGAGGGCCATGGGCGCAACGTTGTCGGTGGCCGCAACGCCGTCGGGGAAGGCGAATCCCTGGGTCAGCACCCGCGCCAGCAACGCGACCGGGTCGCGCGCGAACTTCGCATAGTAGGTGTGGGACTCCCCGGTCAGGCTCACATGCAGAGCGTGGTGGAAGTCGTCATTCCACTGCGCATCGTAGGCAGCGCGTTCGCCGTCCGGCGCAGCCAGCCACCGGGGCTGGTTCTTTTCGTTTTCCAGCACCAGATGGACATGCCGGCCGGTGGTGCTGGCCAGCGCGCGCACGGATGTGCTGATCGCCTCCAGGATGTGCGGGCGGCTGGTGTCCACGATGGCGTGGACGGCGTCCAGCCGCAATCCGTCCATCTGGAACTCTTCAATCCAGTACAGCGCGTTGTGGACGAAGAACGAGCGCACCACGTCGCTGTCTGCCGCATCGAAATTGATGGCCGCCCCCCACGGACTTTGGTGGGTCTGCGAAAAGAAGGCCGGCGCATAGGTGTGCAGGTAGTTGCCGTCCGGGCCGAAGTGGTTGTAAACCACGTCCAGAAACACGCACAGCCCGAGCGCATGCGCGGCATCCACAAAGTGCTTGAGATCCTCCGGCGTGCCGTACGCGGGATGGGGGGCAAAAGGCAGCACGCCATCGTAGCCCCAGCCCCATGTCCCCCCGAAGGTCGCCAGCGGCATGAGCTCGATGGCGGTGAATCCGAGGTCGGCGAGGCGGGGCAGTTCCGCGGCTGCGGCCGTGTAGCTACCCTGGGGGGTGAAGGTGCCCACGTGCAGTTCGTAGAACACCAGTTCGTGCCAGGGCCGCCCGCCCCAGTGGCGGATATGCCACGAATAGGCGGACGGATCGCCCACCTGGCAAAGCCCGTGAGGTCCCCCGGGGGCATACCGCGCAGCGGGGTCGGGCACTTTCAACTTCCCGTCGATTTGCCATTGGTACCGGCTCGACGCAGCGGCGTGTGCTGCGTGCACGCGCCACCAGCCGCCGGGCGCAGCAGTAGCGGCGAGCGCCTGGGGCTCGACCTGGGGACCGTCGGCCAGCAGCACCTGCGCATGGCGCGCTGCGGGAGCCCAGAGGGTGAAGTCGACACCCCCTGCGGTGTGCAGGCGGGCACCGAAAGGCATGGCGTGGGCCGCGGCCGGGGCGGTGGAAGGGCTTTCGGTCTGGCTCATGGCGGGGGCGACGGGCCGTCCGTTGATGCAGGTGCGATGGAAGGCGCAGCGAAGGCAGCCATGGAGTGGGGCAGCAGCGTGTAGTGCTCTCCGGAGGCCACGGACCCCGCGGCGGGGTGCTCTGGCGAAGGGCTTGATGGGACCACCTGTGCCGTGCGGGTGTCCAGCCGCAGGGTCCATTCCCGGGTGGGCGTCGCTGCGGGCAGGGTGAACACCGCTTCTTCGCCGGAGGCGTTGAACAGCATGAGCAGCGCGTCTTCCCCGGCTTGCGTGCTCTCCATCAGGGCGGCAATGCAGCGCACGGCCGGGTCGCCCCACTCTTCGGCCGTCATGGCCATCCCCCACACGCTGTGCCACTGGACCGTGACGGATGGCGTAGCGCCAGCGCTGTGGTGAGGCCACCGGGCGAGCCGCACCACCGACAGTTCACGGCGCAGCGCGATGAGATCCCGGGTGAACGCCTGCAGGCCGGTGTACGTCGCGGCGCGCTCCCAGTCGAACCATGAGAGGGCGTTGTCCTGGCAGTAGGCGTTGTTGTTGCCCTGCTGGGTGCGCCCCAGTTCGTCGCCCCCCAGCAGCAGGGGCGTGCCGTGCGAAAGAAACAGCGTGGCCAGAAAGTTGCGTACCTGGCGCGCGCGCAGCGCCTGGACTTCGGTGTCCTCGGTTTCGCCCTCGGCACCGCAGTTCCAGCTGCGGTTGTGGTTCTCACCGTCGCGGTTGTCTTCGCCATTGGCCTCGTTGTGCTTGCCGTTGTAGCTCACGAGGTCCGCCAGCGTGAATCCGTCATGGACCGTCACCAGGTTGACGCTGGCGGTAGGGCGCCGGCGGCGGGGTTCCAGCAGGTCGGCAGACCCGCAGAGGCAGGCTGCGAACGCGGGCAGGCTGCCGTCGGCGTTCGCCCAGTAGTCCCGTACTGCATCGCGGTACCGCCCATTCCACTCCATCCACCCGGTTGGAAACCCGCCCAACTGGTAGCCGTTGGGACCCAGGTCCCAGGGCTCGGCCACCAGCTTCACCTGGGCCAACACCGGGTCTTGCACCAGGGCGGCAAAGAACGGTGCGCGCCAGGTGAAGTCGCCGGCTGCATCGCGCCCGAGGGCGCTCGCGAGGTCGAAGCGAAAGCCATCGACATGCATTTCCTGCACCCAGTAGCGCAGACTGTCGAGCACCAGCCGCAACGCCGGCGGGCTGCTGGTGTCCAGGGTGTTGCCCGTGCCGCTGAAGTCCAGGCAGAAGCGCGGATCCTCCGTGAGCCGGTAGTACGCGGCGTGGTCCAGGCCTTTCAGGCTGAGGGTGGGGCCCAGATGGCTGCCTTCTCCCGTGTGGTTGTAGACAACGTCCAGAATCACTTCCAGCCCTGCGGCGTGCAAGGCCTTGACCATGGCCTTGAATTCGTCCACTCCGCCGTCCCGCGCCCGCTCCCCGGGTGTGGCGTAACGGGGCTCGGGGGCCAGGAATGCGATGGTGTTGTAGCCCCAGTAGTTTGCGAGACCCTGCTCTACTAGCCGCAGGTCGTCGATGAAGGCCTGCACCGGCAGCAGCTCCACGCTGGTCACGCCCAGGCTGCGCAAATGCTGCAGGGCGGCGTCGCTGGCCAGGCCGGCATAGGTGCCACGCAACGCCTCGGGGACACCGGGCATGGTTTGCGTGAAGCCCTTGGCGTGGACCTCGTAGAACACGGTGTCTTGTGCGGGTATACGGGGCGGCTTGTCGTCGCCCCAGTCAAAGCGGGAGCGTACGACCAGCGACTTGGGGGCCGTGGCGCCGTTGTCCCCCTGCCACGGAGCCAGGTCCTCGTCGGCGTGCCCCAGCACATAGCTGAACTGGTCGGGGGCGCCGTGCACTGGTGCCGCAAGGGCTCGGGCATAGGGGTCCATCAGCAGCACCGATGGGTTGCAGCGCTGGCCTCGCTCTGGCTCGTACGGCCCGTGGACGCGAAATCCGTAGTGTTGACCGGGGCGCAAGCCGGGAACGAAGCCGTGCCACACATCGTCGGTGAGTGTGGGCAAGGCAATGCGTTGGGTTTCCTGTCCGTCCGCGGTGAAGAGGCACAGCTCTACCCGGTCTGCCACGCGTGAGTACACCGCAAAGTTCACGCCTTGGCGCTCCGCCGTGGCGCCCAGCGGGCAGGGGCGGCCGGGCTCCACCCGATGGCGCGTGGCGCGGTGGCGTCTTGCCTGCGCTACATGCAGTGGTGCTTCGGTGCCCTGGGAGTCGAAGATGGGGGTGTTCATGGGGTGCGCAGGGCGCGGCCTGCCGGGCGGAGAGGCGAAGCGAGGAAAGGCGTGGGCGCGGGCATGGCGTGGGCTCAAAAAAGCCCATCGTCTGCGGACGGGACGGGCGGGATTGCGGGACTCGGCAGGAAGGTGGTGTAGGCAGCGGACTACCTCGGCCTTCAACTTTCTCAAAAGAATCGGCCGCCCTCGCGCGGTGGCGCTGGCGCGGCACTGTCCTGCGGGCCCTGCGGCAGGCGGTGGCCAGAGTGGGCGGTAACCCTCCCCTGCTTTGAACCATCTCTGAGATCAAAAGGGCCCCCTGTGAGAGCTCTGAACTACCAAGGCGCCAAGGACGTGCGGCAGAGACCATGCCCGATCCGGTGATCACCGCTGACGATGACATCGTGCTGCAGCAGATGGTCCAGAGGCCTGGCGTGGAACGCGGAATGGCGCGGCTTGAGCTCGGTCAGATCATTTTTAGCTGGGGCCGGCAGGGGAACTTCTGGCACGCCGCTACCAGTTCCTTGAAGACTGAATGCCCAACGCCGTAGTTGTCGTTCGCGCAGGTCGCCACCACGTCCCGGCGCGCGAGCCGCTGCTTGGGCTGGGCCGTCGCTTCCGTAGCCGTCGGCGGGCCCGCTCCAGCAACCATGGGTGGGTGTGTTTCATGGAACAGTGCGTGCGGCGGTGCGGTCCTTCAGACCGCTGGCGGATCGGTTTCCCGTTCCGGGTGCCGGTGCCGTGCAATGCCTAGCAGGAAGCGTTCGAAGTCCGCGGCAGATGCCCCGAAGACCATGCCCGGGTCCATGTCGCCGGAGGGCAGTGCCGAGGGAATCTGGGCTTTCAGCAGCAGGGCCGACGAGGAGGGCATGGTCAGGATCGCTTTGCCGTGCCGGTACTGGTCCTTCAGGAACTCCACCGTGTGGCCGATAGCTGCCAGCGCCTGCACCCCCGCATCGCCGTCGGGAAGTGCCAGCGCGTCAAACAGGAAACCGGGCTCGTTTTCCAGCGAGGCGTCGGCTTGCATCGGCACATGGTCGGCCGTCTTCACCGGGCCGATGCGCGGCCCCACTAGCCGCGGAACAGCGCCGCGCTCCAGCAGGGCTGCGTGCAACTCCATGGCACTTTGGCCCACGATACCGTCCGCCACCAGGATGGCGACCTTGCGGCCCAGCAGGCGCCCATCTCCTGGCCGCGCAAACAGCGACAGGGCGGCCGAGGCAGTGACCTCTGGCGACACGGGCTTTTCCAGCGCACGGGGCATGGCGGGCGGCAGCGCCTCCATGCCCAGGCCAGCGGCCACCTGCTGGGCCAGCGCGTCGGAGACATTGCGCAAGGATGCCACCATGCGTTCGCGGACGGCGGGGACCGTGACCTTGCTCAGCTCGAAGCGGAATGCCGCCGCGATGTGGGCTTGCTCCACGGGGCTCTGGCTCGCATAGAAAAGCCGGGCCTGCGTGTAGTGGTCGGCAAACTTCTCCGGTTTGGCGCGCAACTTGCCTTGGGCCTCCTGCGCCTGGATGCGTGCCGGCACCGACACAAAGCCTTGCGCTGCACCGGCCTGGAAGGGACACCCCCCTGCGAGCGAATTGGGCTCATAGGCCACCCGTCCTCGGGGAATGGCCTGGCGGTGCATGCCATCGCGCTGGTTGTTGTGAACCTGTGCGAGCGGGGCGTTGATGGGCAGCTCATGAAAATTGGGTCCTCCCAACCGGGATATCTGCGTATCCACATAGGAATGAATGCGCCCGGCCAGCAGCGGGTCGTTGGAAAAATCGATCCCCGGGATGACATGCGCCGCGCAGAAGGCGACTTGTTCGGTTTCGGCGAAGAAATTGTCCGGGTTGCGGTTGAGCACCATCCGGCCCACGGGGCGTATGGGCACCAGCTCTTCCGGCACGATCTTGGTGGCATCCAGGATGTCGAAGCTGAAAGCCTCGGCCTGTTCCTCGGTAAACACCTGCACGCCCAGTTCGTACTCCGGGTAGGCCCCGGCCTCAATGCGTTCCCACAGGTCGCGGCGGTGGTAGTCGGGATCGGCGCCCGAAATCTTCACGGCCTCGTCCCACACCAGCGAATGGGTACCCGCCTGTGGGCTCCAGTGGAACTTGACAAACACGGCTTCGCCAGCGGCGTTGACGAAACGGAAGGTGTGCACGCCAAAGCCCTGCATGGTGGCGTAGCTGCGCGGCAGCGCACGGTCGGACATGACCCACAGCAGCATGTGGGTGGACTCTGGCATCAGCGAAACGAAGTCCCAGAACGTGTCGTGGGCGCTGGCGGCCTGGGGCATCTGGTGGTGGGGCTCGGGCTTGACCGCGTGCACCAGGTCGGGGAACTTCATCGCGTCCTGGATGAAGAACACTGGCATGTTGTTGCCCACCAGGTCCCAGTTGCCTTCGTCGGTATAGAACTTGACGGCGAAACCGCGCACATCGCGCGCCGTGTCCTTGGAACCCCGTTCTCCTTGCACCGTGGAAAACCGCACGAATACGGGCGTGCGCTTTCCTGCGGCCTGGAAGGGCGCGGCGCGTGTGATGTCGGTCAAGGGCTCGTAGCATTCAAAAAAGCCATGCGCACCTGATCCCCGTGCATGCACGATGCGTTCGGGAATCCGCTCGTGGTCGAAGTGCGTGATTTTTTCGCGCAGGATGAAGTCTTCCAGCAGCACTGGGCCGCGCTCACCGTACTTCAGGGAGTTCTGGTTGTCGCCAACGCGGACCCCCTGGTTCGTGGTGAGGCTCTGGCCGGAAGAGTCCACGCGCACCCGGTCCAGGGGCTGGAGGGTGGCATTCAGGCCCTGGGGAGCGATGCCTCCCGTTTTCCCGGTGTTCTGGTTCTCGGACAGCGTGCTGGCCGTAGCCAGCCGCGAACCGGGCTGGACCGTGGCGCCCGCCACGGGGCTTGTGCCGTTCTGGAACCCATGTTCGGCGGCTTTGGACGTGTTGAACGGCATCGCAGCAGCCAGGGCATCGCTCTCTGCCGCCTTGGCGGACGCCGCATCCACGGCGGGCCCGGCCTTGGCCGGAGCGCTGTCGGTGTTTCTTGCCGCCGCGGCTGAGGTGGTTGCGGTGGCGGCTGCGGGATTCTTGGATCTGGGCATGGAAGGTCCTCTCGCGGAAGGGTTGGACTGAGGGGGGGCGGCACAAGGCCGTTCCCGTTCGTGGGGTACCGCCGGGTTCTTTCACCCGGTTTCGGGCTTCTTGAGGATGCTGATGCGCCCGTCGGCTTCCAGGAAAGCGCACTGCATGGATTCCAGTTCGCACTCCGCCTCCCGCAGGGCCTGGCGGAGATCAGATTCGGGAACGTGCTGCCTTCGCAGGGCGTCGCGGAAGATGTAGCCGTCCTTGCCCACAAGAACAGGTTCGCCTTGCAAAATTGTTTGCAAGGTAGCGCTGCGCGCAGTGACCACGGCCACCACCAAATTGAGCCCGATGAGGGTGCTGGCACCGATGAGGCCGGCCACAGCGGATTCGTCGCCGCCCGACAGGGCGTTGGACACAGACTCACTGAGCAGCATGACCACGAGCAGGTCGAACGGGGTGAACTGGCCCACGGTGCGCCGGCCCGAAATCCGGATCAGCAACAGCAGGGCTGCATACACCAGGGTGGCGCGCAGCACCAGTTCCCACCACGGCAGCGTCAGTTGCCACATGCATTCACCCCGCAAGAACCAGCGCAGGCCGGCTCACCGCGGGCCGGAGGGGGGCGGGCCATCAGGCCACGGCCAGTTGTTCGTCCATCAGTTCCTGCTTGCGCGCCGCCACTTCGTCGCGCAGGGCGACAAGGTCGAGTTTTCGGGCCGCGCGGGCCTTGGGGAAGATTTCGTTGCGCTCTTCCTTGACGTGGTGGTCGATGTATTCGCCCAGGACCTTCACCTTTGCGTCGAAGGTTTCATCGGCGGCTTCTGCCGCCTGGATTTGCGCGATCAGGTCCTTGGCGGTCTGGTGCTCCACCTCGGCTTCGGCGATCAGGTCGGTTTCCTTGATGGCGCCGCGCAGCGCCGGGTAGAACAGCTCTTCTTCCAGCTGGGCATGCACGGTCAATTCGATGCAGATCTCGCGGGCCAGGTCCAGCCGCATCTGGGGGGCATTGCGCGCCCGGGACTCGCACAGGGCGTCAAAATCCTTGAACATTTTCTTGACGGCCTTGTGGTCGGCGTCAAGCAGGTCGCACACGTCTTTCTGGCGTTGGCTGGAGGGCATGGGAACTCCTTAAGAGGGTTATGAAAGCGACCTCATCTTCTGGAAACCCACTGCCGGGCCGTGTAGGCGGACGCCCATGGCGGGCGTCAGTGCAGCGATGGAGCCCCGCGGCGCAGCGGTGGCGCAGCGATAGGGGGAACGGAGGGAGGGGCCGGTGGCGCAGCCAAGCCAAGGCGCGGGCGCACTGCAGCTGCGCATCCGGCCAAGCGCCCCTTCGCGGGTTGTAGTGTTGAGGCTTATTGCTTCATGGGGCAGGTGGTGATACCCAGCAAGGTGTAGGCTGGGCAAAAGCGAAACAGGCCCGTGGCCAGCGGGACGACGCCGAGCCAGCCCCACCATCCGACGGTGCCGGTGGCTGCCAGGGCGATGAGCACCAGGCCTGCAACGATGCGCAGCACGCGGTCAATGGTTCCAACGTTGGCTTTCATGGTGTTTTCCTTTTCGGGTTGAAGGCCCCTGCGGGGCTGGGATGGCGCAAAAAAAAAGCGGGTGGCTGGTGGGGCGCCTGCGTCAGTCGAACGTGGGTGCCTGGGGAGAGGCCACCGGTTTGCCGGCTGCCGACCAGGCGTCGAATCCCCCGGCGAGAGACTGCACGTCCAGGTAACCCATGGCTTGCAGCGACCGGGCGGCCAGCGCGGCGCGCCCGCTGGTCTTGCAGTACAGGACGATCTTGAGATCGCGTGCGGCAAGGGCCGGGGCGCCGCTCAATTTGAATTCCAGCACGCCGCGCGACATGTGGATGGCACCGGGAATATGGCCCGCCAGGTATTCGTCGGCTTCGCGGACATCGATGAGCACGTCGGCCTTGCGCAGGGCCTCTTCGGCCTGCTCCAGCGGGATCTCGGGCACCTGGGCTTTTGCTTCGGCCACCAGATCGTGGGCGTTTTTCATGGCGTTTCCTGAAGAATGGAAGGAGGGGTTACTGGAGCACCAGGCCGTCGGCGTCGATGACCTTCACCGTGATGGGAATGCCTTGGCCCACGCTCTGCGTGACCGTGCAGAAGGCTTCGAACTGTCCCAGCACGCGGTCCAGATGCTCCAGGCGGGCAGCGCTCACGCCCAGGCGCAGCGTGGCCTTCATGCCCAGCACGCGCAGCCGGCCTTCGGTGTTTCGGCCGACCTCCGCAGCCACCGTGGCCTGCAGCGGCTCCGGTGCCTGCTTGAACTTGCGCAGCGCAAACAGGAGCGAGTCGCTCAGGCAGTTGCCCACGGCCGCACACAGCAATTGCACCGGCGAGGGGCCGCTGCCCGCGCCCAGCGGTGCCGGTTCGTCGGCGACCAGGTCGGGCACGCTGGCGCCGAAGCGCACGCCAAAGCGGTAGTTTTCTTGCTGGAAGAGTTCGACGGTGATTTGTTCATTGCTCATGGGGGCCTCGAGAGGAACAGGATGGGGAAGTGCGCCTCACAGCCCGTTGACCGGAATCTTGAGGTACGAGATACCGTTGTCTTCGGCTGGGGGCAGGGCGCCCGCCCGGATGTTGACCTGGACTGCAGGCAGGATGAGCACCGGCATCTCCAGGGTCGCGTCGCGCGCGGCGCGCAGTTGCACGAAAGCCTCCTCCGTGGTGCCGTCGCGCACGTGGATGTTGTGCTCCCGTTGTGCCGCCACGGTGGTCTGCCACGCAGGGGGCCGACCCTGCGGAGGATAGTCGTGGCACATGAAAAGCCGGGTTTGCGGCGGAAGGCTCAGCAGCCGTTGGATGGACTGATACAGCGTGTGCGCGTTGCCGCCCGGAAAATCGCAGCGTGCGGTGCCGACGTCGGGCATGAAAAGCGTGTCCCCCACCCACACCGCGTCGTCCACCTGGTAGGCCACGCAGGCCGGCGTGTGGCCCGGCACGGCGAACGCCTGGGCCTGCAGCCGCCCGATCGAGAAGACCTCTTTGTCGTGCAGCAGATGGTCAAACTGGCGGCCTTGTGTGGAGAAGCTTGCCTCCAGATGAAAGACCGCCTTGAAGACCTCCTGCACCTGGGTAATGGCTGCGCCAATCGCGATGCGGCCGCCCAGCCGACTGCGCAGGTAGTGCGCAGCCGACAGGTGGTCGGCATGGGCGTGGGTTTCCAGAATCCACTGCAGCGTCAGGCGCTGGCTTTCGATGAACGAAAGCAGGCGGTCGGCCGATTGCGTGCGGGTGCGGCCGGACTTGGGGTCGTAGTCCAGCACGGAATCAATCACGGCACAGTGGCCGCCGGGCTCGTCGAAGACCACGTAGCTGACGGTCCATGTGGCGTCGTCGAAGAAGGCTTGGATCTGGGGCGTCATCGGTGACCAGAAGTGCGGTGATACAAATAATCTATGTTTTTATATTTTGTCTGTCAATAGAATATGAGAAGCGAAATTGAGGAACGTCACCATGCTCGCCGACACCCCCGTTGATCTCGAAAGTTTGCGCCAGCTGGCCGAAAACGCCTGCCGCCTTCTGAAGGTTCTGTCCAACCCCGACCGCTTGCTGCTCCTGTGCCAACTCACCCAGGGAGAGAAGAGAGTGGGCGAGCTGGAAGCGCTTGCAGGCATTGCACAACCCACGTTGTCGCAGCAGCTGGCCGTGCTGCGCGAAGAAGGCCTGGTCAATACCCGCCGCGAGGGCAAGAGCATTTACTACGACATCGCGAGCCCTGAGGCGTTGGCCGTGATGAAGGTTCTGTTCGAGCAGTTTTGCGAGCCGGGCCTGGCCCAGGCCACGGCCCGGCGCACCTGCTGACCGGCGGGCACGGGCAGGCGGAGGACCCTCCGCTTTAGTCGGCCTCGATGCGGCGGCCGAGTTGCAGCGCCACGGTGCCCACGCTTCCCCCATTGACCACCTGGCTGTAGCCCTGCGCCTTGAGCCATTGTGCTGCCATTCCGGAGCGCGCGCCGGACAGGCAGCACAGCACCAGGGGCTGGTGCTGGTCGGGCAGCACGGTGCTGGCGCGCAGGGCCAACTGGTCCAGCGGCAGGTTGACGGAGCCGGCAACGTGGCCTGCGGCGAATTCGCCGGGAGAGCGCACGTCGACGATGAGGAGCGGCTTTGCGGTAGGGGTTTCGAGCGGCATGGTTCAGGAAGACGGTGGAAGAGATGGTGAGACCGGCGTGCCGGCATCGGTGGCAGCTTGCAGGGCCGATTCGTCCAGCCGGCCGGCCAGTGCCAGCAGCTGCAGTCGCGCCTGTGCCATCCGCGCCCGGTGGGCCAGCAACTGGGATTCCGCCTGCAGTGCATCGTTGGTGGCGCGCAGCAGTTCAAGCGTGGTCCGGTCCCCCACCTGGCGGCCCAGCTGGGTGGCGTCCAGCCGTGCTTGCGCAGCCTTCAGCGCGGCCTCCAGCGCGTGAGCGCGCGCGACACCGGCCTGCAACTGCAGCCAGGTCGCGTGGACCTGCTGCGCTACCTCCAGCCGCGCGCTGTCCAGGTTCGCCTGGGCCTTGTCCTGCAGGCGCAGCAATTCCTGTGCGCGGGCATCCTGCTGTCCGCCGGTGTACAGGGGCACCTGAATCTGCACCCCCACCATGAACTGGCGGGCCGCGTTACTCGCTGATCCCCAGCGGCCTGAGCCGGACAGGTGCTCGGCCCCGGCCTGTCCGACCAGGTCCACCTTGGTGCTGGCGCCTTGGGCGGCCTTGGCGGCTTCCTGTGCAGCCACGGCAACCAACTGGGCCTGGGTGCGCAGCTGGAGGTTCTCATGTGCGGCGCCATCAAGCCAGGAGGTGACGGGTCCGAGGGCGGAGGCTGCGCCCATGGTTTCAGCGAGGGCACTGACAGCGGCGGGGGGGCGAAGGGTTTGCGGGGCCGCCGGGTCCCAGCCCGTGGTCTGCGCCAGCGCACGGCGTGCTATCTGCAGGTCGACACTGGCGGCCTCGGCCTGTGCGGCCGTCGCCAGTGCTTGGGCTTCCGCTTCGCGCACATCGGTGATCGGCGTGTCGCCGGCGGTGAACCGGTCGCGCGCCTCTTGCAAGGCCCGGTCGGTGGCCTGCTGCTGGCGCACCAGCAGGGCGTGCTGCTGCTCGGCCAGTACGGCCGCGAAATACCGCTCGGCGGTCTGCAGCATCAGCTGCTGCTGCAAGGAAGCCGCCTGCAACTCCGACAGATCGGCCGAGAGCCGCAGCTGGCGCTCCTGGGCAGACCGTTCCGGGCTGTACAAAGGCATCCGGGCCTCGACGCCCCAGCGTGTGCCGGGTCCGCTGTGCACGGATGTTTCAAAGCCCACGCCCGCCACCGGTGCGGACCCCGGCAGCGAAAACGCAGCGCCCTGGGCGGAGGTGCGAGACCCCATGGCGCCGGCGCTGGCCTGGGCTGCGACGGTCGGGTTCCAGATTCGTTCGGCCTGCAGGCGGCGGGCGTCGCCTGCCGCACGTTCTGCGGCCGCCGCCGCCATGCCCGGGTGCTGTTGTCTGGCTGCCAGCCAGGCGTCGCGCAAATCCGCCGCCTGGGCCGGGCCCACGCCGCAGGCCAGCAGGGCGGCCGCGCACAGGAGAAGTTTGCGCATGGTGGCTCCTTGTCAGCAGCCGGGGCGTGCGCCCAGCTTGCGCAGGATGGATTCCATCAGGCACCACTTCGTGATGCCGCTTTGCAGCAGGTTGACGCCCACGAAGGCTGTGAACGCCAGCCACCAGGAACTCATGAACACCGGGCTGCCCGGGATGCCCAGCGCCAGGGACAGCAGAATGAATGCGCCTGCGACCACGCGCACGATTTGCCAGCTTGTCATATGAAAACTCCTTGTAAAAAAAGCACGGAAAGATGAGAGAAAAAAACGGGCGAGCGTGCGGGCAGAGCAGGCCTCAATGGGGCTTGTGGTCGTGCAGCCGGGCAATGCCCAGCAGCTTGAGCACATACTTCTCGTAGATCGGCTCCGAGTTGCCCGACTTCATCTTGTTGAGGAAGTATTTCTCGAACGCGATCTTGCCCAGGTGGACCCACTTGCCCTTCTTGAACCAGTTCACGTTGCGGGGCGGAATCTGGGGCAGGGCCACGAAGGCCGCGCCGGTATCGCCCATGTCGGCCAGGCAGATGGCGTTCCAGGTGGCCGTGGCGTCGGCCGGCTGGCCGGCAATGTCGGCCGCGATGTTGTGCACGATCGCAGACACCATGGTCTCGATCATGTAACCCGTCTTGGGGGCGCCGGTGGGCACAGGGGTGGCTTCCACCGGCGGAATGGCCACGCACACCCCGGCGGCAAAGATATTGGGGTAGGCCTTGCTGCGCTGGTGCTCGTCGATGAGCACGAAACCGCGCGGGTTGCACAGTCCGGCGACGGACGCTACCGCGTCCACGCCCTTGAAGGCGGGAAGCATCATCGACAGCTTGAAGCCCAGCTCGTGCACGGAGTCCACCTGGCCTTTGCCGTCCAGTTGCTCGACCACCATCTTGCCCTCGTCGACCCGTGTCGTGCGCGCATTGGTGATCCACTTGATGTCCTGGCTGCGCAGTTCGCTTTCCAGCATGCTCTTGCTGTCGCCCACGCCGCCCAGCCCCAGATGCCCGATGTAAGGCTCGCTGGTCACGAAGGTGATGGGCACCTTGTGGCGCAGCTTGCGCTTGCGCAAGTCCGCCGCAACGATGAAAGCGAATTCGTACGCAGGCCCGAAGCAGCTGGCGCCGGGCATGGCACCGATGACGATGGGGCCGGGTGCTTCGAGGAACTTCTGGTAGTCCTTCCAGAAATGTTCCGCATGATCCACCGAGCACACCGAATGGGTGTGGCCGTTGACTGGCCCCGAACCCGGCACTTCCTCGAAAGCCAGCCGAGGTCCGGTGGTGATGACCAGGTAGTCGTAGGCCACCGTGCTGCCGTCCTGCAACGCCAGCGTGTTGGCCTGGGCGTTGATCGCCTGGACGGGCTGGGCAATGAAATCAATGCCCTTGCGCTCCAGCAAGGGGCGGATCTGCAGGACCACGTCGTCACGCTGGCGCCAGCCCACGGCGATCCAGGGGTTGGACGGAACGAACTGGAAATAGTCGACCGCACTGATGACGGTCACCCGGTGCTCGCGGGGCAGTCGGGCGCGCATCTCGTACGCGGCCGGCATGCCGCCGATGCCCGCTCCAATAATCACTACGTGTGCCATGCTTGTCTCCTGTGGTGGACGGATGGGGTGCCTGCGCCCGGTCCTTTCAGGGGCGGGCCACAGTCTCTGGCGGACTGTTGTCGGCAGGCGGGGTTGCGGGGCCGGAACCTTCCGGTCCCGGGGCCGTACCGCGCGGGCGGTACGCCGCGTAGTACAGGGTGGGGATCACCACCAGCGTCAGGACGGTGGAGACAAAAATGCCAAAGATGAGCGAGATAGCCAGGCCGTTGAAGATCGGGTCGTCCAGGATGAAGAACGCACCGATCATGGCGGCCAGCCCGGTGAGCACGATGGGCTGCGCGCGGGTGATGGCCGAGTGCACGATGGCGGTCTTCAGCGGCACGCCTTCGCCCACCTGCAGGCGGATGAAGTCCACCAGCAGGATGGAGTTGCGCACGATGATGCCCGCCAGCGCGATCATCCCGATCATGCTGGTCGCGGTGTACTGCGCTCCCAGCAGGGCGTGGCCAGGCATCACGCCGATGATGGTCAGCGGAATGGGCGCCATGATGATCAGCGGCGTGAGGTAGGAGCCGAACTGCGCCACGACCAGCAGATAGATCAGTACCAGGCCCACGGCGTAGGCAGCCCCCATGTCGCGGAAGGTTTCGTAGGTGATCTGCCATTCGCCGTCCCACTTCACGGCGTAGCCGCGCAGCGGGTCCGAGGGCTGGCGCACGAAATACTCCTCTACTGCGCCACCGTCGGGGGCGACGATGCGGCCGATCTCGGCGCGGTTCTGGAACATGCCGTACAGGGGGCTGTCCACCCGGCCCGCCATGTCGGCCACGACGAAATTCACCGGCAGCAGGTCCTTGTGGTAGACCGGTTGCTCGCGCAGGGTGTCGCTCAGCGTGACCAGCTCGCGGATGGGGACCAGCTGTCCCTGGGCTCCCCGTACCGTGAGGCGCAACAGGCCTTGCAGGTCGCCCTGGCTTTCCGCGGGCAGCTGCAGCAGCACGGGGGCCGGGTACTTGCTGGCATCGCGCAGCCAAGTGGCGGCCTCGCCGCTGAGGCCCGCGTGGAGCGTGCTCACGATGGCCTGCTGCGGAATACCCAGCAGCGCGGCCTTGCGCCGGTCGACGATCAGCAGCGTGCGCGGTGCGTCCGCAATGCTGCTGTCATCTGCGTCCACGATGCCTTCGGTGCCGGACAGTGCGGTGCGTACCGCACGCGCCACCGCGCGCCGACCTTCGGCGCTGGGGCCGTACACCTCGGCAACGATGGGTGAGAGCACGGGGGGGCCCGGGGGCACCTCGACCACCTTCACATTGGCACCGTGGCGCTTTCCGATCTCTTGCAGAGCCGGACGCACCCGCGTGGCAATGGCATGGCTTTGGTCCTTGCGGTGGTGCTTGTCGGCCAGGTTGACCTGGATATCGCCGACTTCGCCGCCGGCCCGCAGGTAGTACTGGCGTACCAGGCCGTTGAAGTTGATGGGCCCGGACAAGCCCGCATAGGCCTGGTAGTGGACGACCTCCGGCACGGTGGCGAGGTGCGCCCCCAGTTCATGCAGCACCGCAGCAGTCCGCTCCACCGGGGTGCCCGCAGGCATGTCGACCACCACCTGGAACTCGGACTTGTTGTCGAAGGGCAGCATCTTCAGCTGCACCCAGCCGACCACGGGCAGCGCCACCGACACGGCGATCAGCACCGCCACCCCGGCGGCCAGCCAGCGGCGGTTGCGCCGGCCCCGCTGTTCGTCCAGCAACGGCGTGAACACACGCTCGAACCAAGGAGCGATGCGGGCACTCAGGCCGCTGTGCTGGGCCGTGGCCGTGCCGGGTGCGTGGTGGGCCGATTGTTCCTTCATCCACAGCCGCGCCAGCCAGGGCGTGATGACAAAGGCCACGGCCAGCGACAGCAGCATGCCCATGCTCGCGTTGATGGGGATGGGGGCCATGTAGGGGCCCATGAGTCCGCTGACGAAAGCCATCGGCAGCAGCGCGGCGATCACCGTCAAGGTGGCCAGGATGGTGGGCCCGCCGACCTCGTCCACCGCATGGGGAATGATCTCCCGCAGGCTACGCCCCGGGTGCAGCTGCTGGTGGCGGTGGATGTTCTCCACCACCACGATGGCGTCGTCCACCAGGATGCCGATGGAAAAGATCAGCGCAAACAGCGACACGCGGTTGAGCGTGAAGCCCCAGGCCCAGGAGGCAAACAGCGTCACGGTGAGCGTGAGCACGACCGCCACGCCCACGATGGCCGCCTCGCGCCGGCCCAGCGCCAGAAACACCAGGGCCACCACCGAGGCGGTGGCAAACAGCAGTTTCTGGATGAGCTTCTGGGCCTTGTCGTTGGCGGTGACGCCGTAGTTGCGCGTTTCGGTCACTTCCACGCCTGCCGGAATCACGGTGTTGCGCAGCTGGTCCACGCGCTGCACCACGGCGTTGGCCACGTCGATGGCGTTCTCGCCGGCCTTCTTGGTCACGGTGAGGGTTACTGCGGGGAATTCATCCACGCCGCCGGACGGTGCTGCGTCAGCGCCAGCCTCGGCGCGCCGCGGGACCCCGTGCCACACGTACTGGGTGGAGGGGGGCGCGGCGTCCTGCACTTGCGCCACATCCTTGAGGAAAACGGGTTTGCCAGACCGGACGCCGACCATCAGGTCCGCCACCTCGTCTGCGCCCGCCAGCAGCGGGCCGCTGTCCACCTGCACGGTGCGGTCCTCGCCCAGCAGCTCCCCTACCGGCAGGCCCATGTTGGCCGATTGCAAAGCCCGGCGCAGGTCGTCCACCGTGGTGCCGGTGGCGGCCATGCGGTCCGTGTCCATGCGCACCAGCACGGCGCGCCCCGGACCGCCCAGGGTCTGGACTTCGCGGGTGCCGGGAACGCGCTTGATTTCGGCCTCGACGCTGTGCGCCACGCGCTCCAGGGCGAACGCGCCCGACGCCTCGTCGTGGCTGTGCAGGGTGAGCGTCACCACCGGCACATCGTCAATGCCCTTGGGCTTGATCACGGGGTCCATCGCGCCAAGCCCCTTGGGCAGCCAGTCCGCGTTGCTCCGCAGGGTGTCGTGCAGCCGGACCAGGGCTTCCGTGCGGGGCACGCCCACCTTGAACTGCACCGTCATCACGGCCACGCCGGGACGCGACACCGAGGTCACGTGCTCGGTGCCCTGCATTTGCGACAGCACCTGTTCCGCCGGGATGGCGATCATCTGCTCCACGTCGGCCACCGCAGCGCCAGGGAAGGGCACGATGACGTTGGCCATGGTCACGTCGATCTGGGGCTCTTCCTCCCGGGGGGTGACCAGCACGGCAAACACGCCCAGCAGGAATGCGACAAGCGCCAGCAGCGGCGTGATCTGCGCACCCTGGAACAAGGCGGCAATGCGCCCCGAGATGCCCAGCGGCGAAGGATTGTTTGGATGGGCCATGTCAGCGCACCTTTGCAGCCGCTTGGGGCTGGAGCGCGACCCGCTCCCCGGCGCGGATGCCGCTGAGCACTTCCACCTGGTCGCCGACCGCCCGGCCCAGCCGGACCTGGCGCAGCAGGGGCCGGTCTTGTGCGTCCAGCACATACAGGCCCGTCATTTCCGCACGGCGCACCACCGCACTGGCGGGCACCAGCAGGGGGCCTGCTTGCGCAGCGCCCGCCGCCGCACTCTGCGGTGGGGCCGTCGGCAGCCACAGCCGCGCAAACATGCCTGGTGCTGCGCCGGCCGTGCCGGGCGGCAGGTCTACCCGCACCTGCACGGTGTGGCTCAGGCTGTCCACGGTGGGCAACACCTGAACCTTGCCGGCAGGCACGGCCACGCGCTCGGGGGTGAGGCCGGGAATCTCGATCTGCACCGGTCCGCTGGCGTTGCGCAGCGCTGCCGCCTGTTGCTGCCCCACGGCCGCGGTGACGCGCATGGCCGAGGGGTCGTACACCGTCAGCAGCGGCTTGCCCGGCAGGGCCATGTCGCCCACCGTGGCGGGGACGGTGCCGACCACGCCCGTGAAAGGCGCTTTCAGGGCGTAGAAATCGGACTGCGTAGACGCTGCCCCGGCCTGGGCCTGGAGGGCTTGAACCTGCGCCTGGCTGGCGCGCCACTGCGCCTCGGCCCGGTCCAGGGCAGACTGGCTGATGTACTGCTTCTGGAACAACTGCTTCTGGCGTTCGTATTCCTGCGCCGCCACGCGCAGGGTGGCCCGTGCAGCGTCCACCTGGGCCGTGCTGGCCGCCGCGTTGAGCTGCGCGGCCCGCGCGTCAATGCGCACCAGTTCCTGGCCGGCCGTCACCTGTTCTCCCGCACGCACCGCCAGCCGGACGATGGCGCCCGGCACCTGGGCTGCCACCGTGGCGTCGCGCACGGCCTCGACCTGGGCATCCACGCTGCTGGACAGCTGCGTGGCCGCCGGCTGCACTGTAAAGCTGGTCAGGGGGGCTTCACCGGCGGACGCGGCCAGGGGCGCCCAGGCCAGCGAGAGTGCGGCGGTCCAGATGCTCAGGGATCTCATGAAGGCTCCAGGAATCGGTGTTCTGTTAATTATTTAACTAATCAGCTAATTAGTCAATAATGTATCCTATACCCGAATGCTGGAGATCAACCATGATGAACATGCCCCCCGAAGCCCTTGCGCAGGTGGCTGCTTACTTCCAGGTGCTGGCCGAACCCACGCGGCTACGCATCCTCAACCTGCTCCGGGGCGGGGAAAAGAACGTCGGGGAGCTGGCGCAGGAATGCGGCTACACGGCGGCCAACATTTCCCGGCACCTGTCACTGATGACCAAGAACGGCCTGGTGAGCCGGGAAGGGCGTGGGACGAGCGTGTACTACCGGTTGACCGACGCGTCGGTGGACGCGCTGTGCGACCTGGTGTGCGGCAACATTGCACGGCGGCTGGAGCGCGACGCCGCAGCACGGGCAGCATTCCAGCTGGGGCGCTGACGGCAACCGCGGCAGCGCGCCCTCAAGGCGGGGGCTAGCCGCCCCGCAGGGCGATGGCGCAGGCGGCCTTGATCAGCCGGTCCCTGGGATTGGCTTCCATGTCGGCAAAGGCCACTTCCCGCCCGTCGCTCTCGGTGTATTCCATGATGCGGAGCTTTCCGCGCCACAGCGGCTGCTCGTACAGTGACAAGGTGCGGTGCCAGGCCTTGAGTCCGTTGCAGTCCATTACGGCGGTGGAGTAGTAAGACCGGTAGGGCTGCCCGTCAAACCCCGTCCGCGGCCTCGCCCGGTTGACCCGCAGCTTGACCAGACGCATCGACTCGAATGCGACGGCGCTGGTGGCGTCCACCTCCACCGTGTCCACGGCAGCATCCCCGGAGTCACCCACCACTGTGAGCCACATGGACTCCGCCGCCTGGGCGCTGCACGCCGCAGCAGCGCACACCAGCGCCGCAGCAGCGGCACGCAGGCGGACGGTCCAGGCAGGGCGGCGGTTGTTGGCCATGGGGGCGGTGCTGGGCTGAACAGGCTCAGAAGACACCCAGCGCCAGGCCTTGCGCAAAGGCTTCGCCCAGCGTCCTGCAGCGCAGGAGTGCGTCGTCGGAAATGCGCTTGGGCGCCAGGATGGCTTGCGGAGTCTGGGCATGGGTGCACACGATCAGGGGTTCGGCAACAGGTTTCAGGCGCCAGCCGGTGGCGATCCGCTCGATCTGTCTGGCGGCACCGCGTCCGTCGGAGCCAGCGCAGACCAGGCTGGCATACGGGCGGCCGTTCACGTGGTCGAGCACCGCATAGTAGCTGCGATCAAAGAAGTCCTTGAGCTGCCCGCTGATGGCTGCGAGATTCTCGGGCGTGGCAAACACGTAGCCGTCGGCACCCAGCACCTCCGATGCGCCGGCCTGCGCTGCATGCAGCAGCCGCACCTGCACAGGGGAATCCGGGTCGGCCGAGGCTCCGTCGCACGCAGCCTGGGCCATCTGGCGGGTCCCGTCCGTCATCGAGTGGTAGACGATCAGCAGGGTCTTGCGCGGTGTCATGCGCTGCATCATCCCACGCGCGCGGGAGTCCCCCCCCCGGGCCGGTGGCAGCCCGCTGCCGCTGCAACGGGGTTTTCCTGCGAAATCGCCAACGGGCCCAAGGGCGGTTGGCCTACACCGCCGGCGCGTTGGTGTGCCCACAATCGACAGCCACCGAATGATGGGAGCTGACATGCCGGATCCAAGCGAGCAGGAAGAGAATATCTTTGGCGAATCCGACGGCACGTCGTATTCCGCCGTGCTGGGGCGGACCCGCCAGGGCCAGTTCACCGTGCGGAGCCTGCTGGTGGACGGCCACAACATCCCGGTCAGCGATGCCGTATGGCCTTCGCGCGAACAGGCGGTGGACGCAGTGCGGGCCTATGCCCGGGGCGACCGCCGGTAGGTCCGGGCAGGTGGCCCGCCCTCAGCGTGCCGCGCGCTGCTTACGCTGGGCGAGCTTGCGGTACAGCGTCTGGCGGCTGATGCCCAGGGTGCGGGCCGCATGGCTCATGTTGCCGCGGCAACTCTCCAGCGCTTGCTGGATGGCGGACTGCGACAGCTCGTCCAGATTCTGCGGGGCGCGCGCCGGCGGTGGTTCGGCGGCAAACCGTTCCGCGCGCTGGAGCTCGTGCTGGAAGTCGTCGGGCAGGTGGTGCCATTCCACCCGGTCTTCGTGCGCGTCCAGCATGGCGCAGGCCGTGCGCAGCACACTGGCGCACTGGCGCAGGTTGCCGGGCCAGCGGTAGTTCTGCAGGGCCGCCATGACGGAGGGCGCCAGGCGCAGCGTGCGGCCCGGTTCGATGCTCTGCAGCAGCTGCAGGCTCAGCGCCTCGAAATCGGTGCGCTCGCGCAACGGCGGCAACTCAATGGCAAGCCCGTTGATCCGGTAGTACAGGTCGGAGCGGAACCGGCCCTGCTCCGCCTCCTCACGCAGATTGCGGTGGGATGCGCACACCAGGGCGAAATCCACGGCCACCGGCTGCGCACTGCCCAGCGGCACCACCTGGCGCTCCTGCAGGACGCGCAGCAGCCGGGTTTGCAGCGCGAGCGGCATGTCGCCGATTTCGTCCAGAAACAGCGTGCCGCCATGGGCTTCGCGCAGCAAGCCCGCACGCCCCTCGCGCCGCCCGCCGGTGAACGCACCTGCGGCGTAGCCAAACAGCTCGGATTCGATCAGCGATTCGGGCAACGCGGCACAGTTGACGGCCACAAACGGGCCGTTGCGGCGCGGGCCGCTCTGGTGGGCGCTGCGCGCGAACCACTCCTTGCCCACGCCCGATTCGCCCTGGATGAGCAGGGGAATCGGCTTGTCCAGAACCCGCCGCGTCTTGGCGGCCGCGGCGCGCCAGCGCGCGTCTCCGGTGTCCAGCCGTGCGAGGGCGTCGTCCGGCGCCAGCGGAGCGGGCGGTTGCACGGGCGTGGCACGGACGGTACGCCGGTCGGGCACCAGCTGGCCGAACAGGGCCGATCCATCGTGCCGCCGCAGGGATAGGGGGGCCTCCGGGCGGCGCTGGTGCCGCAGCATCAGATCTTCCAGGCGGGCGTCCAGCACCTGGTCGAGAGGGACGCTGCCGAGCTGCCCCGCCGGCAGGCGCAACATCGCCAGTGCACTGCGGTTGGCGCCGACCACCCACCCGTCCTCCGAGACCAGCACGATGCCTTCAGCCACCGTGCCGATCCCTTCGGGGTGGGGGTGCAGGTGCAGGCGGACGTGCCGCTGGCTGCCGGACACCAGCAGCCGGTTCTCGATCATGTGGGCGGCCGTGCTCACCAGCCCCAGCGTGTGCGGATTGCCCCGGCTGTGCTCGCTGGAGATGTCCAGAATGCCCAGCAGCTGCCCGGTGCCCGAGAGGATGGGCGCCGCGGCACAGGTCAGAAAGCCGTTGCGCTCCAGGAAATGCTCCGCGCCATGGACTTCCACGGGAGCCATCTCGGCCAGCGCCGTGCCGATGGCATTGGTGCCCCGCTGTGCTTCGTGCCAGGAGGCGCCGCTGGTCAGCGCCACCCGTTCGGCCTTGCCCAGGAAGTAGGGGTCGCCGCAGGTGTCCACCAGCGTCCCACACGGGCTGGCCAGCACCACCACGCTCTGGCTGTCACGCACCTGCTCGAACAGGTATTCCATGACGGGGCGCGAATGGGCCAGTAGCTCCTGGTGCAGGCTGCGCAGTTGCCGCAGGGCCGGATGCTCCAGGTTGTCGTGGCATCCCAGGCGCCCGGTGGGGGCCAGGCCGTTGTCCAGGCTGCGCCGCCAGGACCGCGCCAGGCGGTCGTCCACCAGGCCGCTGGGGCACTGGCCGGTTTCCAGCAGATGCTGCCGAGCTTGCCGCAGCGCCACGGATGTGGATGTTGAACGCATCGGGTTTGTCTCCGCCCCGGGCGTCGTCGCGCCGTTTCACTGGGGTCGGTCCAGTATGGCGGCCCCCCGGTTCCCCGGCAAGCGCCACAACCCCCTGGCTCGGTCAACTGTTCCATTTCGAGACAGCTGTCGCGTTCTGGAGCGGACACCGTGTCACGCGTGCAACCCGGTGCTTTGCGGGGAATTCCTTAAAAATCAATGACTTGGCAGGGTGCAGCGCGCTGGCACGGGTTTTGATGGGTGGCTCGCATCTGGCAGGCGCTTGTGCTGCCAGATGTCCACAAAACCATCGGAGACAACCACCATGACCGTGTATGCAGCCCCCGGCGCCGCTGGCGCCAAGATCGTCTACAAGCCCCGCTACGACAACTTCATCGGCGGCAAATTCGTGGCCCCGGTCAAGGGCCAGTACTTCGACGTGATCTCGCCGGTCAACGGCAAGGTCTACACGCAGGCCGCCCGCTCCACCGCCGAAGACATCGAGCTGGCGCTGGACGCCGCACATGCCGCGGCCGACCAGTGGGGCAAGACCGACGCCGCCACGCGCGCCAACATCCTGCTCAAGATTGCCGACCGCATCGAGCAGAACCTGGAACTGCTGGCCTATGCCGAAACCGTGGACAACGGCAAGGCCATCCGCGAGACGCTGAACGCCGACATCCCCCTGACGGTGGACCACTTCCGCTACTTCGCGGGCTGCGTGCGGGCGCAAGAAGGCGCATTGAGCAACATCGACGAGAACACCGTGGCGTACCACATCCAGGAGCCGCTGGGCGTGGTGGGCCAGATCATTCCCTGGAACTTCCCCATCCTGATGGCCGCGTGGAAGCTGGCTCCCGCACTGGGCGCGGGCAACTGCGTGGTGCTCAAGCCTGCCGAGTCCACGCCCATTTCCATCCTGGTGCTGGTCGAGCTGATTGCCGACCTGCTGCCGCCGGGCGTGCTCAACATCGTCAACGGCTTCGGGCGCGAAGCGGGCATGCCGCTGGCCACCAGCAAGCGCATCGCCAAGATTGCGTTCACAGGCTCCACCAGCACCGGCCGCGTCATCGCCCAGGCCGCTGCCAACAACCTGATTCCGGCCACGCTGGAACTGGGCGGCAAGAGCCCCAACATCTTCTTTGCCGACGTCATGGACAAGGACGATGCGTTCCTGGACAAGGCCATTGAAGGCCTGGTGCTGTTCGCCTTCAACCAGGGCGAGGTCTGCACCTGCCCCAGCCGCGCGTTGATCCAGGAAAGCATTTACGACAAGTTCATGGAACGTGTCCTGAAGCGCGTGGCCGCCATCAAGCACCAGAACCCGCTGGACACCGACAGCATGATGGGTGCGCAGGCTTCCAAGGAGCAGCTCACCAAGATCCTCTCGTACCTCGACCTGGGCAAGCAGGAAGGTGCCGAGGTGCTGGCCGGCGGCGGCCAGGCCCACCTGGGCGGCGACCTGGAAGGCGGCTACTACGTGCAGCCCACGCTGTTCAAGGGCCACAACAAGATGCGCATCTTCCAGGAGGAAATCTTCGGCCCCGTGCTGGCCGTGACCACCTTCAAGGACGAGGCCGAGGCGCTGGCCATTGCCAACGACACGCTGTACGGCCTGGGCGCCGGCGTGTGGAGCCGCAACGGCAACGTGGCCTATCGCATGGGCCGTGCGATCAAGGCGGGCCGCGTGTGGACCAACTGCTACCACGCCTATCCCGCGCACGCTGCATTCGGTGGCTACAAGGAGTCGGGCATCGGCCGCGAGACCCACAAGATGATGCTCGACCACTACCAGCAGACCAAGAACCTGCTCGTGAGCTACAGCGAAAACAAGCTGGGCTTCTTCTGACAGGCTGGGGCGGCTTGCCCGCCCCGGTGCGCCTGCCCATGCGGGCGTACGATTTTTTGGCGAAGTGGCCTGCCCCGGGAGTACATCGCCGGGGGCGTGCCAGCCAGCGCGGCTGGCGCATGGGCCGTCGGTTCGATCCATCCAGGAGGTTCGCGATGAGCAGCAGTACGTTTTTCATGCCCAGTGTCAACATCATGGGCGCAGGGTGCCTGCAGGAGGCGATCACGGCCCTGAAGGGCCACGGCTTTCACAAGGCACTGATCGTGACCGATGCCGTGCTCAGCAAGCTGGGCGTGGCGGCCCGCATCCAGGCCCAGCTGGCCGCGGAGCAGATTGCATCGGTGGTGTTTGACGGCACCCAGCCCAACCCCACGGTGGGCAATGTGCGCGCCGGTCTGGCGCAGCTGCGGGCCGAGCAGTGCGACTTCGTGATCTCGCTAGGCGGCGGCTCGCCCCACGACTGCGCCAAGGGCATCGCCCTGTGCGCCACCAATGGCGGCGAGATTGCCGACTATGAAGGCGTGGACCGCTCCGCCAAGCCGCAACTGCCGCTGGTGGCCATCAACACCACCGCCGGCACGGCCAGCGAGATGACGCGCTTTTGCATCATCACCGACGAGACGCGGCACATCAAGATGGCCATCGTGGACCGCAACGTCACGCCCCTCCTGTCCGTCAATGACCCCGAGCTGATGCTTGCCAAGCCCAAGGGCCTGACGGCGGCCACCGGCATGGATGCACTGACCCACGCAGTGGAGGCCTACGTGTCCACCGCCGCCACCCCCATCACGGATGCCTGCGCGCTGAAGGCGGTGGAGCTGATCGCCCGCCACCTGCGCACTGCCGTGGCCCATGGCGGCGACCTGAACGCCCGCGAGCAGATGGCGTATGCGCAGTTCCTGGCGGGCATGGCGTTCAACAACGCATCGCTGGGCTACGTGCATGCCATGGCGCACCAGCTAGGCGGTTTCTACGACCTGCCCCACGGTGTGTGCAATGCCCTGCTGCTGCCGCATGTGGAGGCGTTCAACGTGTCCACGTCGGCCGCGCGCCTGCGCGACGTGGCCCACGCCATGGGGGTGGACGTGGCGGGGCTGGACGCCGAAGCGGGCGCCCAGGCCTGCCTGGCCGCCATCCGCCAGCTGGCGCTGGACATCGGCATCCCCAAATGCCTGGCAGATCTGGGGGTGAAGGAAGGCGACATCCCGCTGCTGGCCGCCAATGCGCTCAAGGACGCCTGCGGGCTCACCAACCCGCGCCGTGCCACGCAGGCCGACATCGAAGGCATCTTCCGCGGTGCCATGACGGCCTGAGCGCCGCAGTTGCGCAACCCCGGCCATGACCACCCCGCCGCCCCCGCTGCCACCCCGCGTGGTGGCCACGCCGGCCGCCCTGGAACTGCTGGCCTTGCTGCAGGCCCGGCATGGCCGGGACCTGCTGTTTCACCAAAGTGGCGGGTGCTGCGACAACAGCGCCGCCAACTGCTACCTGCCCAGCGACCTCACCATCGGCGCCCAGGACGTGCTGCTGGGGGAGGTGGGCGGCGTGCCGTTCTACATCGGCAAGTCGCAGTACGCGTACTGGCAGCACACCCAGCTCATCCTGGACGTGGTGGAAGGGCAGGGCGGCACGTTCTCGCTCGAAGGCAGCACGGGCAAGGCCTTCCACACGCGGTCGCGGCTGTTTACCGATGCGGAATGGGCAGCCCTTGAGGCCACGGTGGCCCGGGACCTGGCTTGACGCTGCGGGCGGCGCGGACCGCCCTGGCGCGCTCCGCACCCGCCGCTAGGCGCCGTCGCCCGCCGTGCCGGTGATCGGCAGCACCGTGCCCGTGATGTAGCTGGAGCAGCACGGCGCCGCCAAAAACACGTAGGCGGGCGAGATCTCCTCCGGCTGGGCCGGGCGGCCCAGGTGCGTCTGCTGCCCGAACTTTGCAATGTCCTCGGGCGATTTGTCGGCCGGGTTCAGCGGCGTCCAGACGGGGCCCGGCGCCACCGCGTTCACGCGGATGCCCTGGTCGGCCAGGTTGTGCGCCAGCGCCTTGGTGAAGGCGTGGATGGCCCCCTTGGTGGCCGAGTAGTCCAGCAGCTCCTTGCTGCCCTTGAGCCCCGTGACCGAGCCCGTGTTGATGATGGAGTCGCCCCGCTGCAGGTGGGGCAGAGCCGCCTTGGCCATGTGGAAATAGCCGTAGATGTTGGTGCGGAAGGTTTCGTCAAACCGCTCTTCGGTCAGGTCTTCGAGCGACGCTGCATGCTCCTGGAAGGCCGCGTTGTTCACCAGCACGTTGAGCTTGCCAAAGGCCTTCACCACCTGGCGCACGGCGTCGACGCAGAACGACGCATCTTTCACGTCGCCTGAGAGCGTGATGCAGCGGCGGCCCTCGGCCTCCACCAGCTTGCGCGTTTGCTCCGCGTCGTCGTGTTCGCAGAGGTAGGCGATGGCCACGTCCGCTCCTTCGCGTGCAAACAGCACCGCCACCGCCCGGCCGATGCCCGAGTCGCCGCCGGTGATGAGGGCCGAAAACCCTTCCAGCTTGCCGCTGCCGCGGTAGTGGGGCGCCTGGTACTTGGGGGCCAGCTGCATGTCGGCCTCGTGGCCGGGTTTGGCCAAGTGCTGCCGCGGCAGCGGTGGCGCGGGCTCGCTGCGGCCGGGGCCGGGCGCGGGCTGCGCTTCGGGCGAGGCCTGCGACGCCTGTTGGGAGCGCTGGTCCTTCTGGTCTTGCGCGGACTGGATGCGCTGCTGCTTCTGGGTGGTTGCGTCGCTGGACGGTGCGGAAGTAGGCGGTGCGGAGGTGGAGGGTGGCGGCATGGTGATGGCGAAAGAGGGATGGATGGGGGGGGTGGATGGGGGGGGATGGGGGTGGATGGGGGTGGATGGGGGTGGGCCGGCGGGTTCAGCCCAGGGGCTTCCACACCGGGGGTTCGGGCTCGGGAAACCGCAGCGGGACCGGACGGGGGCGGGCCATGGCTTCCCACTGGCGCAAGCGCTTGAGCGCGCGGGGCTTGAGGTGGTAGGAGTCCAAACCGGAGCGATGGGTCTTTGACATGGGGGCCTCCAGAACGTTGTCGGGGTCGTCCCATTGGTCCACCCGGCACGCAGCGCGGATGTCGGACAAGGTTGATCAAGGCCATCAGCGGGCACGCTCCCTTCGAAGATGGCGGTGGCGGCCAGGGCGGGTGCGATCTCCTGCCGGCCCAGGTGCTGCTTGGGCACCAGCCGGTCCTCGTCCTTGTGCAGCGCCGTGGTGCGCAGTGCCATCCAGCGGATGGGCCGCAGCAGCTACGGCGGCCAGGTACCCGCCGTAGCTGCTTCTCGCCACGGTCAGGCCACGGCGTCGGCGTCGGCCGCAGGGTGGCCGGTGAGCAGGTCGCACGCGGCCAGCGTGCCGTTGAGGTTGCCCTCGCGCGTGACGGTGTCGCGGTGTGCCTTGTCGCGCGCATGGCCCCGCAAGTCGAAGGTCAGGCACATGCAGCCCAGCGCTGCGATGGCGTGTGCCCGCGCCAGGTATTGCTGCTGGCTGCTGTCCCTGCCGTGAGCGAGCGTTATCCCGGGCACCACGGTGTGGGGCGCCACCGGCGTGGCGGCGCTTGCGCAGGCGGCCGCCACGCAGAACAATTTGCTATTATTTTTATAGCTTCTTGCGCTTGTCCATCAAGCGCTGCGGCCATATTTTGATCAAAATTTGATCCACTATGGCTGCGCCGGTCCCTGTTCAATAGGTTTCCAGGTGCAGGCGCCCTTCGCGCTGCAGGGCGGCCCCCAGCGGTTCCCAGTCGAGCCCGCTGTCCTCGGTAATGTCGCGCAGGGCCAGCACCACGCCTTCTTCCATGCTCTTGAGGCCGCACACGTAAAAGTGCGTGTGGTCGTCGCGCAGCAGCGCGGCCAGGTCGGCGGCGCGCTCGCGCATCAGGTCCTGCACGTAGCGCCGCGGCTGGCCCGGCGTGCGCGAGAACGCCAGGTGGATATCGATGAAGTCCCTGGGCAGGTTTTGCAGCGGGCCGAAGTAGGGCAGTTCCTGCTGCGTGCGGGCGCCGAAGAACAGCAGCAGCCTGCCGCCCTCGAACTTGCCGCTGCTGCGCAGGCGGCGGCGCCATTCGGTCATGGCCCGCATGGGGGCGCTGCCGGTGCCGGTGCACACCATCACGATGTGCGAGCGCGGGTGGTTGGGCATCAGGAACGAGCTGCCGAACGGCCCCACCACCTGCACCGTGTCGCCCACTTGCAAGTCGCACACGTAGTTGGAAGCCACGCCCCGCAGGGCGTTGCCCTGGTGGTCCACGGTGACACGCTTGACCGTGAGCGCCAGGTTGTTGTACCCCGGCCGCTCGCCGTTGCGCGGGCTGGCCACCGAATATTGCCGCGCGTGGTGCGGCCGGCCCTGCGCGTCCGTGCCGGGCGGGATGATGCCAATGGACTGCCCCTCCAGCACCGGAAACGGCAGGCTGCCGAAGTCCAGCACCACATGGTGCGTCTCGCTGGCGAAACCGGCCTCGGTGCAGTTGGCGTTGCCCACCACGATGGCGGTGGCGGGGCTCTTGGGCGCAAACAGGTTGGTGTAGGGGTGGGCGGCCGACCAGGGCGGCACGCTCGCGCCGTAGCGGGCCGCGTGGAACGGCTGCGCGCCGGGCTCGGCGCACGGCGCCGCTGGTGTGGTGGCTGGCGCTGCCGGCGCGTCCTGCGGCGCGTCTTCGGCGGCCCATGAGCCGGGGGGCTGCTCGGCCGGCAGCGCGTCCCAGCCCAGCTGCTCCTCGATGCTGTAGGCGCGCGCCACCGGCACCCTGCGCCAGTTGTCGATGGAGCCCGTGGGGCAAGGCCCGATGCAGGCCATGCAGCCGTTGCACACGTCGGCCCGCACCACGTAGTTGCGGTCGTCGTGCGTGATGGCGTTCACCGGGCAGGTGGCCTCGCAGGTGTTGCAGCGGATGCAGATCTCGGGGTCGATCAGGTGCTGCCTCAGGATGCCGTTGTCGATCAGCGGGGTGCTATCCATGTGCTTCTTCCAACAAGTCTTCCGGCACCCCGGCAGGCGGCTGCTGGAGCAGGCTTTGGCGCCGGCATGGCCCACGCCAGCGCCGCCAAAGGCTCAGGAGGGGGCTCATGGGGCTCCGGGGGCTCCGGGGGCTCAGTTAAAACGGACGTAGTCAAAATCGACGGGCTGGCGGTTGATGCCCATCACCGGCGGAGCGATCCAGCCCGCGAACTTGCCGGGCTCCGCCACGCGGCCCATGAGCGAAGCCACGAAGGCGAAGTCCTCGCCGGTGGGCAGCCATTCGCCCTTGCGCGCGGCCCATTCGGCCTCGCTCACCACGCGGCCGTCGGGCGACATGCGGATGCCCGCCAGTGCGCCGATCTGGCGGTTGAAGGCCTTGTGCGGCACCGCCAGCCGGGTGGCGATGCCCGCCTTTTCCAGCACCTTGTTCCAGCGCGCCACGCCCGCCATCGAGTCCTTGATGAAGTCGTCGCGCAGCACTTCGTTCAGCGCGTTGAGCATGGGCACTTCCTTTTCAACCAGCTGGCCGCTTTGGACCTCCAGCACGCGGTAGGCGTGGCCCTTGAGGATGTGGTCGTCCTCGCGTTTGCCTTCTTCGTACCGGCCCTTGAGGCCCGAGCTGTAGAACGTGGCGGCGTTGCTCGACTGGTCGGCGCCGAACAGGTCGATGGTCACGCTGTAGTGGAAGTTCAGGTAGCGCTGGATGGTGGCCAGGTCGATGGCGCCGGCCGCGCGCACCCGGGCGGGGTCGTCGCTCTTGAGCTCGTTCATCACCTGCGCGGTGCGTGCCAGTACGCGCGAGATGCCGCTCTCGCCCACGAACATGTGGTGCGCTTCCTCGGTCAGCATGAACCTGGTGGTGCGCGCCAGCGGGTCGAACGCGCTCTCGGCCAGCGCCGAGAGCTGGAACTTGCCGTCGCGGTCGGTGAAGTAGGTGAACATGAAGAACGCCAGCCAGTCTGGCGTCTTCTCGTTGAATGCGCCCAGGATGCGCGGGTTGTCCACGTCGCCCGACTGGCGCTGCAGCAGCGCCTCGGCCTCCTCGCGGCCGTCGCGGCCGAAGTGCTTGTGCAGCAGGTACACCATGGCCCACAGGTGGCGGCCTTCCTCCACGTTGATCTGGAAGAGGTTGCGCAGGTCGTACAGGCTGGGCGCCGTCAGGCCCAGGTGCCGCTGCTGCTCCACCGACGCGGGCTCGGTGTCGCCCTGCGTCACGATGATGCGGCGCAGGTTGGCGCGGTGCTCGCCGGGCACGTCCTGCCAGGCCTTCTCGCCCTTGTGGTCGCCGAAGTGGATCTGGCGCTCGGCGTCGCCGGGGTTCAGGAAGATGCCCCAGCGGTAGTCGCGCATCTTCACGTGGCCGAACTGGGCCCATCCGCCCGGGTCCACGCTGACGGCGGTGCGCAGGTAGACCTCGTGGTTCGTCGAGCCCTCGGGGCCCACGTCGTCCCACCACTGGATGAAGTTGGGCTGCCAGCCCTCGAGTGCGCGCTGCAGCGTGCGGTCCTCGCTCAGGTTCACGTTGTTGGGGATCTTCTCGCTGTAGTTGATGGCGCTCATGGTTGTCTCCTGCAGGATGGGAAGTCGGCGACCCGTTCGGCCTGCGCCAGAACGGCCGGGGTGGTGGTGGATGGCTAGACGCGGTTCCAGTCGAAGCCGGCCTTTTCGCCCGTGCCGTAGACCTTGAGCGCGCCCTTGTCCCCCACGGCGTTGGGGCGGTTGAAGATCCAGTTCTGCCACGCTGTCAGGCGGCCGAAGATGCGCGTGGCCATGTTCTCCCGGCCCGCAAAGCGCAGGTTGGCCTCCAGCCCGGTCAGCGCGTCGGGCGACATGGCGGCGCGCTCTTCGATGGCGATGCGGATCTCGTCGTCCCAGTCGATGTCGTCGGGTGCGGCGGTGACCAGGCCCAGGGCCAGCGCGGCATCGGCGTCCAGCGGCCGGCCCGCCGCGGCGCGGGCGGCCTCGAGCGGCGCGCTTTCCTCGTAGAAGCGGCGCTGCAGGCGGCTTTGTCCATTCACCATGGGCAGCAGGCCGAAGTTGAATTCGTTGAGCGTGAGCCGGGGCGCGCGCGCCGCGTCGTCCGGCAGGGCCAGCATGTAGGTGCGGTCGGCCGCGAAGGCCAGCTCGGCCAGCGATCCCGCAAAGGCCGAGCCCGGCTCCACCAGCGCAAACAGGCTGCGCGAGGACACGTCCAGCCGCGCGAAAGTGCGGCGCAGCGCGCCCAGCGTCTCGCGCGCCAGCCAGTGGTGCTGGTGGGCCAGCAGCGTGGCGTCGCTGGCCAGCACGGCCTGCGCATCGCCCGCGGTTTGCAGCAGCCAGGTGCCGATCTGCAGCTCGTTGGTGCGCAGGTGCAGGATGGCATCGTCCAGCTCGCGCGCCAGCGCCAGCGGCCACCACGCGGCGCCTGCGGCCTCGATGCCCGCAGCGTCTGCCGGCTGCGGTCCGGCGGGGGCGTGCAGCGTCAGGGTGGCGGTGCGGCGCGTGCGGTCGATGTCGACGTGGACATGCGCGTAGCGCAGGCGGTCGGCCGCCTCTTCGCGCTCGATGCGTGCGAGCGCAATGCCGCGGGCCTCCGTTGGGCGCGGGCTGCCCTCGGCCAGGCGGGCGGCGGCCTCCTGGACCGCGGCGGCGAACTGCGCCGGCTTGGCAATGCGGTCCACCAGGCGCCAGTCCACCGCGCGCTGGCCGCGCGCGCCCTCCACGCTGGTGCAGAAGATGTCGGCCAGGTCGTGGCGCACGTGGCGCTTGTCCGTCACGCGGGTCAGTCCGCCGGTGCCGGGCAGCACGCCCAGCAGCGGCACCTCGGGCAGCGACACGGCGGACGAGCGGTCGTCCACCAGCACGATCTCGTCGCAGGCCAGGGCCAGCTCGTAGCCGCCGCCCGCGCAGGCGCCGTTCACGGCCGCCACGAACTTGATGCCCGAGTGCCGCGAGGAATCCTCGATGCCGTTGCGCGTCTCGTTGGTGAACTTGCAGAAGTTCACCTTCCACGCGTGGCTGGAGACGCCCAGCATGAAGATGTTGGCGCCCGAGCAGAAGACGCGGTCGCGGGCGCTGGTGACCACCACGGTGCGCACGGTGGGGTGCTCGAAGCGGATGCGGTTGAGTGCGTCGTGCAGTTCGATGTCCACCCCGAGGTCGTAGCTGTTGAGCTTGAGCTTGTAGCCGGGGCGAATGCCCCCGTCTTCGGCAATGTCCATAGTCAGGCGCGCCACCGGGCCATCCACCGACAGCTTCCAGTGGCGGTACTGCGAGGGGTCGGTGCGGTAGTCCACGCGTGCGGGTGGCCGGGGTTCGGCGGTCATGGGCATCTCCCTGAACAATGCTGCAAAATAATGCAAATCAACCGTGTCGACATGCATCATCATGCATGTTTTCGGCAAAGTCAATGCCTGCCGCTGCCGGCGCATCGGCAGCCTGGTCTGTGAACGCTAAGGGGTCTTAGGTGGCGGGGCGGTCCATCAGCTGCCGCACGCCCGTGCGCAGCTGCCGCAAGCTCTCTTCCAGCGTGCGGCCGGAGGTGTCCACGGTCAGGTCGGCTTTCGAGTAGAAGGCCGCGCGGCCCTCCAGGATGCGGCGCAGGTCGTCCATGGCTTCCCGGCTGGCGGCCATCGGGCGCATGTCGCCCTGTGCAAGGACACGGCCCATGTGCTCCTCGGGCGCGGCGCGCAGCCACACGGTGGTGCAATGCGCGAGCAATTCGTTGAACGTGGCGGGGTCCGAGACGATGCCGCCCGGCGTGGCAATCACGACGTCGGCGTGGATCTGCACCACCTCCTCCAGCGCGCGGCGCTCGTAGCGGCGGTAGGCGGTGGCGCCATACAGGTCGTGGATCTCGCGCACGCTGCAGCCGGCCAGGGCTTCGATCTCGCGGCTCAGCTCGATGAACGGCACGTCCAGATCGCGCGCCAGCAGCGGGCCCAGCGTCGACTTGCCCGCGCCGCGCAGCCCGATCAGGGCAATGCGGCCGTGCCGCGCCGTGTCGCTCGCGCCGCTGTTGAGCAGCGCGTGCAGCGCCAGCCGCGCCCGCCGCAGGTCGGCCTCGCTGCGGTGTTCCAGCAGTTCGCGGATCAGCAGCCACTCCGGCGAGCGGGTGGTGAAGTCGCCCAGCAGCTCGGCCAGCGGGCAGTGCAGGGCGCCGGCCACCTGGTGCAGCACGAGGATGGATGCGTTGCCGGTGCCGTACTCCAGGTTGGCAAGGTGGCGCTCCGAGACCCCGGCGGCCTGGGCCGCGGCCTTGCGGGTCAGCCCGCGCTGCGCGCGCAGGTTGCGCACGCGTTCGCCCAGTGCCGTCAGCAGCGGGTTGCGGGCCTCGTCGGCGGTCTGCGGGAGTTCGGCGGTGTCAGGAGTGTCCATGGAGGTGGGCCGGTCTGCTGCGCCAGCAAGCGCGGCGGCACAGGGTGGTTTTATGCACTATAGTGCTTGACACTGCGTCAAGCATTACTTATGGTTCATGCGGAGGCAAAATACTGCACATCTTCCGGTTCCGCAAGCACGCACATCAATGGCGTGCACTGTGCTGATTGTCCCCGCCCGCCGGCGCACCATTTTTCTTTCCCTCGCCAACGCGCCGGCGCCCCCCAGGAACTTGGAGGCCCTCCCATGACCAGCCTGCCGGAACGGTTCAACTTCGCGGCGCATCTGTTCGAGCTCAACCGGGGGCACGCGGGCCGCACGGCCTACATCGACGACCGCGGCCGCCTGGCGTATGGCGCGCTGGAAGACCGCGCGCGGCGGCTGGCCGCCGTGCTGCTGGACGCTGGCGTGCGGCGTGAGGAGCGCGTGTTGCTGCTGATGCATGACACCAGCGACTGGCCGGTGTGCTTTCTGGGGTGCCTGTACGCCGGCGTGGTGCCGGTGGCGGTGAACACGCTGCTCACGGCGGCCGACTATGCCTACATGCTGGCCCACAGCCGCGCACAGGCCGCGCTGGTGTCTGGCGCGCTGCTGCCCGTGTTGTCGCAGGCCCTGGCGCAAGGCCCGCACGAGGTGGGAACGCTGCTGGTGTCCCAGCCCGTGGGCAGGCTGCACGCCGGGGCGCGCGATCTCGAAGCGGCGATCGGCGCCGAGCAGCCCCTGCCCGCCGCGGCGCCCACGGGGGCGGACGAACCCGGCTTCTGGCTGTATTCCTCCGGCTCCACCGGCAAGCCCAAGGGCACGGTGCACACCCACGGCAACCTGTGGTGGACGGCCGAGCTGTACGGCAAGCCCGTGCTGGGCCTGACCCCCGAGGACGTGTGCTTCTCAGCCGCCAAGCTGTACTTTGCCTACGGCCTGGGCAACGCGCTCACCTTCCCGCTGTCCGTAGGGGCCACGGTGGTGCTGATGGCCGAGCGTCCTACGCCCGATGCCACCTTCCGGCGCTGGGTGGAGCACCGGCCCACGGTGTTCTTTGGCGCGCCCACGGGCTTTGCGGGCATGCTGGCCTCGCCGCGGCTGCCGGAGCGCGCGGCGGTGGCCCTGCGCATGTGCTCCTCGGCCGGGGAGGCGCTGCCGGCCGAGATCGCCCAGCGTTTCAAGGCGCACTTCGGCTGCGACATCATCGACGGCATCGGCTCCACGGAGATGCTGCACATCTTCCTCTCCAACCGGCCTGGCGACATCCGCTACGGCACGACCGGCAAGCCGGTGCCGGGCTACGAGGTCGCGTTGCGGGGCGAAGACGGGCAGCCCGTGCCCGACGGCGAGGTGGGCGACCTGTACATCCGCGGCCCCAGCGCCGCGCTCCTGTACTGGGGCCAGCGCGACAAGACGCGCGAGACCTTCCAGGGCGGCTGGACCAAGAGCGGCGACAAGTACGTGCGCGACGCCGAGGGCTACTACACCTATGCCGGCCGCAGCGACGACATGCTCAAGGTCAGCGGCATCTACGTGTCGCCGTTCGAGGTGGAGTCCACGCTGATGCAGCACCCCGCCGTGCTGGAGGCGGCGGTGATCGGCACGCAGGACGCCCAGGGCCTGACCAAGGCCAAGGCCTTCGTGGTGCTCAAGGATGGGCAGGCCGCCACGCAAGAGGCGCTGCAGGCGTTCGTGAAGGAGCGCCTGGCGCCCTATAAATATCCCCGCTTCATCGAGTTCCTATCCGAATTGCCCAAGACCGCCACCGGCAAGATCCAGCGCTTTCGGCTGCGCGAACGGGAGGCGCGGGCATGAACGGCGAAACAACGGCCAGCGCCTTTGCCGCCGTGCCCTGGGGCGAGCGCGTGGTGCGCCTGGAGTACCAATGGATCGCGCCGGAGCGCGAGGGCGCGCCGCTGCTGGTGTTCCTGCACGAAGGGCTGGGATCGCTGGCGATGTGGAAAAGCTTCCCGCACCAGCTGTGCGCGGCAGGCGGGTTCCGCGGGCTGGTCTTTTCGCGGCCCGGCTATGGGCGTTCCACGCCCCGGGCGCCGCAGGAGGCGTGGGGCGTGGACTTCATGCACCAGCAGGCGCAGCAGGTGCTGCCCGCGCTCCTCGACGCGCTGGGTGTGCATGGGCCGGTGTGGCTCTTCGGGCACAGCGATGGCGCGTCCATCGCGCTGCTGCACGCCGCGGCCTGTGCGCACCGTGTGCAGGGACTGGTGGTGCTGGCGCCCCACATCTTCGTGGAAGACATCACCGTGCAGAACATCGAAAAGGCCCGGCAGGCCTACCAGACCACCGATCTGCGGGACCGCCTGGCCCCGTACCACGAGGACCCCGATTCCGCCTTCTGGGGGTGGAACCGCATCTGGCTGGACCCGGCCTTTCGCCGCTGGAACATCGAAGCCGACCTGGCGTCGGTGCGCGCCCCCGTGCTGGCGGTGCAAGGCCTTGCGGACGAGTACGGCACGCTGGCGCAGATCCGGGGCATCGCGGCCCGCGTGCGCGGCACGCAGCTGCTGGAGCTGGCCGATTGCGGCCATTCGCCCCACCGCGACCAGCCCCTGGCGGTGGTGCGCGAGGCGGTGGCCTTCGTGCAGGCGGCCGACCCGCGCGCCCGAACAGCGGTCGGCCCGGCCTGAGCTGCGGGTTGCGCTGCTGCGCGGGCCGGGCCGCAAGAAAGAAAAGACCCGCGGCCGCGAGGCGACGGGTCTTGGGGGTGCGGCGGCCGGTGGAAACCGGGCCGCCGCGGTGGCAGGGGAACTGCCGGGGGGGCAGGCGCTCAGGCGCTCAGGCCGTGGCGTCCTTGAGCTTCTTCAGCGCGCGGGTCTTGATCTTGACCGACGCGGGCTTGGCGGGGAACCAGCGCTCTTCGCCCGTGAACGGGTCCTTGCCGAAGCGCTTCTTCTTCGCAGGGATCTGCTGCAGGCCGATCTTCATCAGGCCGGGCAGCGTGAACTCGCCCGAGCCCTTCTTGTGCACGGAACCCAGGATCGCGGCTTCCAGCGCGGACAGCACGGCCTTGGCAGCCTTCAGCTCCACGCCGGCCTGTTCAGCCAGGTGGGCGAGCAGCGAGGTCTTGTTGAATGCGGCCTTGATGGGCTTGACGCCTGCGGCGGCTGCGGGCGCAGCGGCCTTCTTGGCTGCGGGAGCAGCAGCCTTCTTTGCAGCAGCGGGTGCCTTCTTGGCGGCAGCGGGCGCTGCGGCCTTGACGGCCTTCTTTGCCGGTGCGGCGGTCTTCTTTGCAGTTGCCATGATGGTGATTTCTTGTAGGTTCAGAGTTGCACGATGCCTCCCCTGCTTTGCAGGGAGGTGCGCAATTCTAGGTGCGGCGCGGTTGCGGCGCAAAACCTAAGCCCCATCAACGCGCCTTGGCAAGGCGCGCTGCGCGGGAAGTCACGGGCGGCTGGCGGTGCGCGCTGCGGCGCAGGTGCCGTCAACGAGGCTGTGCGTCCTGGTGGCGCAAGCGCCACACGTGCAGGCGCTGGCGCTGCAGGGCCAGGAGCTCCACCAGCCCCCAGGCCAGAACGCACCCCAGCGTGCACCAGCGCAATGCCTGGCGGGCCATGGTGCTTCAGTCGGGCGACGACGGCACGGCGGCGTCGTCGAACACGGACCATTCATGGGTGCGCGGCAGGTCGAAGCTCAACCCCCCGGGCGCATCAAAGAGTTCATCCAGCAGCCGCTGCAGTCCGAGCCATCTCCAGAGCATGATCGTGCGCCTCTTCGACAGGTTGAGTTGCCTGGCAAGGTAACGCGCTTGTGTGACAGCTGCGCGTCGTTTTGCCGAAATCCCACACCCCGGCACGCGGGCAGCACAGGGGCCTGGGCCGGGGCTATGCTCTGCGCCAATCCCTGCCGTCCACCCTCCGCTGCGCCTGCCCTGACACTGCCATGAACACCCTGCCCGAGCTGCTGGCGCTGGAGAAGATCATGGAAATGGGCGCGCCGCACCTGCAGGTGCGCGTGGTGGCGGAGGTGACGGTGGCCTCAGGCACCTGTTTTCCCATCCACGCCATGGCCCTGGGCAATGCGGCGCTGGACGTGCCCGTGATCGGTTTCTTTGGCGGGGTGCACGGGCTGGAGCGCATCGGCGCCGAGGTGGTCATCGCCTACCTGCAGAGCCTCGTGATGCGGCTGCAGTGGGACACCCTGCTGCACCGCCAGCTGGAGCGCATGCGCCTGGTGTTCATGCCGGTGGTGAACCCCGGCGGCATGTGGACGGCCACGCGCGCCAATCCCCGCGGCGTGGATCTGATGCGCAACGCCCCGGTCGACGCCACCGACCGGGTGCCGTTGTGGATTGGCGGGCAGCGGGTGAGCGCCGGGCTGCCCTGGTACCGCGGGCGCCTGGGGGACCCGCTGGAGGTGGAAAGCGCCGCCTTGTGCAGCGTGGTGCAGCAGGAGCTGCTGGCGCGCCCGTTCAGCATGGCGCTGGACTGCCACTCGGGCTTTGGCGTGAAGGACCGGCTGTGGTTCCCGTTCGCCCACACGCGCAAACCCATTGAGCACCTGGCGGAGATGCACGCGCTGCAGGAGATCTTCCTGCAGGCCCACAGCCACCACCCGTACACCATCGAGCCGCAAAGCGCGCAGTACCTGGCGCACGGCGACCTGTGGGACCACCTGTACCTGCAGGCCTGCCGCGAACGCCCGGAGCACACCTTCCTGCCGCTCACGCTGGAGATGGGCTCGTGGCTGTGGATCAAGAAGAACCCGCGCCAGCTGTTCTCGCGCAACGGCATCTTCAACCCGCTCATCAGCCACCGCCAGCAGCGCGTGCTGCGGCGCCACGTGTCGCTGCTGGACTTTCTGGCACGCGCTGCCTGCAGCCACGACCGGTGGACGCCCGCTCCCGCGCAGCGGGCGCAGCGGCGCGCGCAGGCCCTGGCGGCGTGGTACTGATGCGAGAAGGAGGCGGCGCCGTGCGCCAATGGATCTTGCTGCGGGGCCTGGCCCGCGAGACCGCGCACTGGGGGGACTTTGGGGACCGCCTGGCCCGCGCATTGCCGCAGGACCGCGTGCTGGCGCTGGACCTGCCGGGCCATGGGGAATTGCACCGCCAGGCATCGCCCGCGTCGGTGCCGGGCATGGCGCAGGCGTGCCGCGCTGCGCTGGCCGCGCGCGGCGTGGCGCCGCCGTACCACCTGCTGGCCCTGTCGCTGGGCGCCATGGTGGCCACGCAGTGGGCCCGGGAGGCGCCCGCGGAGGTGGCCGGCTGCGTGCTGGTGAACACCAGCCTGCGGCCCTTCAGCCCCTTCTACCAGCGGCTGCGGCCGCGCAACTATGGCGCGCTGCTGCGCCTGCTGCTGGCCGGCGGGTCGGCACAGGCGGTGGAGCGCACCGTCTTGCGCATGACCAGCCGCCGCACGGACGACGGCGTGGACGACGTGGTGCGCCAGTGGGCTGCCGTGCGCGCCCAGCGGCCCGTGCCGGCCGGCAACACGCTGCGCCAGCTGCTGGCGGCCGTCCGCTACCGCGCCCCCCCGAGTGCGCCGGTGCCGCGCATGCTGCTGCTGGCAAGCCGCCAGGACGGCCTGGTGGACTGCGCCTGCTCGCACGCCATTGCCGCCGCCTGGGGCGTGCCGCTGGTGCTGCACCCGTGGGCCGGGCACGACCTGCCGCTGGACGACCCGGCATGGGTGGTGGAGCAGGTGGCGGCCTGGCTGCGCTGCGCTTGAGATGGCCCGTGGGCCTCTGAGACGCGTTTCGAGGGGAGGCTAAGACTGCTTGAATACCACGGCCTCCAGGGCCATGGCGCGGATCGATTCGGCCGCGGCGTTGGCTTGCGCGCGGCTGGCGTAAGGCCCCACACGCACGCGAATGCGCCGGCCCTTGGCGCCCTGCAGTTCCTGGCGGAAGGCGGGCAGGCCTTCGTTGAGCAGCCGCGCCTGGGCCTTGCGGGCATTGGCTTCCTCCGCAAACAGCCCCACGTTGATGTAGTAGCCCGGCGCAGAGCCGACAGGGGCCGGTGCGGGTGCCGTGGCGGCTGACGCAGCCGGCTTGGCAGGCTTGGTGGCGGGGGCGGCCTGCGCGGCAGAGGTAGCAGAGGCGACGGGCCGGCGCCCGTGGTTGTCGGAAGCACTTGCCTTCTTCGGCTCGGCCTTGGTGGCCGGCTTGGCCGGTGCAGAGGTGACCGCTGCTGCAGGAGTTGGTGCCGGTGCCGCAGCTGCCGCCGGTGCAGGTGCAGGTGCAGGTGCAGGTGCAGGTGCAGGTGCAGGTGCAGGTGCAGGGGGCGCCGCGGATGCAGGGGTGGAGGCAGCCGGCGTGGCGGCGGGCGGTGCCGCTTCGTCCGATCCTGCCTCCACGGGGGGCTGGGCCGGGGGCGGCAGTTCGCCCACCGGCAGGGTTTTGGGGGGGGCGGACGGCGGGGTGTGGGCCGCCGTTGCCTGGGCCACGGTCACGTCGGGCTCCAGCGCCAGCGGGCGCGTCTGCGATGCCGGCCAGAGCAGGAAGGCCAGTACGGCGGCCGCTGCCAGCGCCCCCGTGGCCAGCACCACCGCTTGCAGCCGCTTGCGCGAGCTGGCCTGCCGCTCCAGCAGCCGGCAGGCTTCGGGCAGGGTGCGCGATGCCGCCAGTGCGCGCGCCACGCGCTTGCGGATGTCGGCGTACAGCAGTGCGTTGCCGTACAGGCCTGGCACCGCAAAGGCCAGCACCGCCACGGCCCCCAGCACGCCCAGCTCCACGCCCATCGGCCAGTGGAGCACGGCGCGCCCCAGGGCGAACGCGCCCAGCGCCAGGCCTTCGGCGGCGGCCACGTAGACCAGTGCCGGCGTCCAGAGCTGCCGGAACACCATCCAGCTGATGGTGGCCAGGCAAGCGGCCCAGTTCCAGGTGGTGGTCGTGCGGCCGGTGGCGTCAAAACGCTCGAACACCGCGATGTAGTAGTCGGTGTTCACCGGCCCCAGCGCCAGCCGGGACAGGGCCGTCATGGCGTTGTCCGACGGCGACTCCAGCCCCTGGGCCGGGATGATGGACGCGACGGGATCCGTGTGGTCGAGCATGGACCGATTCTGTCACGCGCGGGGCTGTGTGTTACAGCCGCTGGCGCGGCCGCGCAACGCCCTGCGGGCGGCATTGGCGCAGCGGGCCGGGGCGCCCGGGCGGTGGCGGCCGGTGTGCGCGCCGGCCTACCCGGGGTGTGGGATGCAGCGGCTGGTGCAATTTGCTATCAATAGAAGAGCTGCTTGCGCTTGCTGCATAAGCGCTGGAGGCAGTTTTGATTCAAATTTTGACTTTTCCCGTCAGGCCCGCGCGCCGCGCAGCAGGCGCAGCCCGTTGGCCACCACGATCAGGCTGGCGCCCATGTCGGCAAACACGGCCATCCACATCGAGGCGTTGCCCGCCACGGCCAGCACCAGGAACACGGCCTTGATGCCCAGCGCGATGGCAATGTTCTGCACCAGCACGCCGCGCGTGTGGCGCGACAGCCGGATCACCTCGGGGATCCGGCGCAGGTCGTCGTTCATGATGACCACGTCGGCGGCCTCCATGGCCGTGTCGGTGCCCGCGCCTCCCATGGCAAAGCCGATGTCGGCGCGGGCCAGGGCGGGCGCGTCGTTGATGCCGTCGCCTACCATGGCCACGTGGGCGCCGTGCCGCGCCTGCAGGGCTTCGATGGCGGCCAGCTTGTCTTCGGGCAGCAGGTTGCCGCGGGCCTCGTCAAGACCGGCCTCGTGCGCAATCGTGCGGGCCGTGGTGGCGTTGTCGCCCGTCAGCATCACGGTGGCCACGCCCAGCGCGCGCAGCTGCGCAACGGCCTCGCGCGAGCTGGGCTTGATGGTGTCGGCCACGGCCAGCACGGCCAGCACTTCGGTGCCGTCGGCCAGCAGCGTCACGGTGCGGCCCTGCTGCTCGTGGGCCGCCAGGCGCGCTTCCAGGGCAGGGCTGCACAGGCCGCGTTCTTCGATCAGCCGGTGGTTGCCCAGCACCAGCGTGCGCCCGTCCACCTGGCCCTGCACGCCCCGGCCCGCCAGGGCGGTAAAGCCTTGTACCGCCGGGCCGGCCTGCGCGGCTGCCGTGCCGGCCGTGTCGTGCAGGCCCTGCGCGATGGCGCGCGACACCGGGTGGTCCGAGTGCCCGGCCAGCGCGGCCGCCCAGCCCAGCACCTGGGCCGTGGGGGCCGTGGTCGCCAGCACCTCCTGCGCCACCAGGCGGGGGCGGCCTTCGGTGATGGTGCCGGTCTTGTCTAGCGCCACGGCGCGCAGCCGGTGCGCGCCCTCCAGGTGCACGCCGCCCTTGATGAGGATGCCGCGCCGCGCGGCCGACGCCAGCGCGCTGACCACGGTGACGGGCGTGGCAATCACCAGCGCGCAGGGGCAGGCGATGACCAGCAGCACCAGCGCCTTGTACAGCGCCTCCATCCATCCCCAGCCCAGCGCCCAGGGCGCCAGCACCGCCACCAGCAGCGCGGCCGCGAACACGGCGGGCGTGTAGACGGCGGCAAACCGGTCCACAAACTGCTGCGTGGGGGCTCGCGCGCCCTGGGCCTGCTCCACGGCGTGGATGATGCGCGCCAGCGTGGTGTTGCTGGCGGCGGCGGTCACGGTCACCTCCAGCAGGCCGGTGTCGTTGATGGTGCCTGCGAACACGGCGTCCCCCACGCCCTTGTCCACCGGGATGCTCTCGCCGGTGACGGGCGCCTGGTTCACGGCACTGGTGCCGGCCGCCACGGTGCCGTCCAGCGGAATGCGGGCGCCCGGCTTCACGCGCACCGTTGCGCCCAGCGGCACGTCGGCACACGGCACCACGGCCCAGCGGCCGTCGGCCTGGCGCACTTCCGCCGTGTCGGGCGCCAGGGCCAGCAGGCCCTGGATGGCATTGCGCGCCCGGTCCACCGCGCGCGCCTCGATCAGCTCGGCCACGGCGTACAGCGCCATCACCATGGCGGCTTCGGGCCACTGGCCGATCAGGAAGGCACCGGTGACGGCCACCGTCATCAGCGCATTGATGTTCAGCCGCCCCTGGCGCAGGGCGGCCAGGCCCTTGCGGTAGGTGGAAAAGCCCGCCAGGCCAATGGCCGTGGCGGCCACGCCCATGCCCAGGGCGCGAAAGGCCTGCGTGTCGGGCGCGAAGAACGCCACCACCTCGGCGCCCACGGCCAGGGCCAGCGCCGCGCCCAGGCGCAGCAGGCCGTCGGCGGGCGTCGCGGCCGCCACCGAGGCCGCGTCCAGCGGCTCGGGGTCAAAACCCGCCTTGCGGATCGCGGCCAGGGCAGCCGGCAGCACGTCGGCGGGCGCGTCGATGGCCAGCGTGCGGGCACCCAGCTGGAAGCCCAGCCCGCGGATGCCGGGCACGCTGGCCAGCGCATGGCGGATCTCGCTTTCCTCGGCCGCGCAGTCCATGGCCGTGATGCGAAAGCGCGTGCCTGGCTGCGGCGAGGCGGTTGCGCCCGGCTGGGCGGCGGCTGCGGGTGCACAGCAATCGGGGCCGTGGGCGCCGTGGCTGTGCTCGGCATGGCTGTGCGCGGCATGGCTGTGCGCGGCATGGCTGTGGGGGGCGGGGGGCGGGGGGCTGCTGATGCTGCTGCAGGCGCTGCCGCAGCACAGGGTGGACGGGGTGTGTTCCTGGGTCATACGGCCATTGGAAACCTTGAAGCCGCTTGAGGGTCAAGCGGCGGCAGGGGGGCTGGTGCCGGGGCCGCACCAACGCCCGCCCCAACGCCCGTTCCAACGCCCGTTCCAACGCCCGGCTGGCAAGGGCATTGCCGCCGCTCTACCATTCAGGCTTTGCCTTTCCGCACACCGCTATGTCCGCCCCTGCTGCCCCCACCTCCCTCAAGATCGATTTCGTGTCCGACGTGTCCTGCCCCTGGTGCATCATCGGCCTCAAGGCGCTGGAGCAGGCGGCGGACCGCTTGAAAGGCGAGGTGGCGCTGGACCTGCACTTCCAGCCCTTCGAGCTGAACCCCCAGATGGCGCCGGAAGGCCAGGACATCGGCGAGCACCTGCACGAAAAGTACGGCGCCACGCCCGAGCAAAGCCAGAAGAACCGCGAGGCCATTGCGGCGCGCGGCGCGGCGCTGGGCTTCACCTTCAACCTGGACAAGCGCAGCCGCATCTACAACACCTTTGATGCGCATCGCCTGCTGCACTGGGCCGAGGACAAGGGCCTGCAGACGCAGCTCAAGCACGCGCTGTTCAAGGCCTATTTCACAGACGGCCAAAGCCCCGGCGACCACGAGGTGCTGGTGCGCGTGGCCGGCGAGGTGGGGCTGGACGCCGCCGAGGCGCGCGAGGTGCTGGCCTCGGGCCGCTATGCCGACGAGGTGCGCGAGCGCGAGCAGCTCTACCTGCGCAGCGGCATCCATTCCGTGCCGGCCATCATCGTCAACGATCGCCACCTGATCCAGGGCGGGCAGCCGGTGGAGGTGTTCGAGCAAGCCCTGCGGCAGATTGCGGGCCAGTCCTGATCGGATTGCTATTGTTTTAATAGCTTCTTGCGCTTGCTGGATAAGCGCTGGGGCCATTTTTTATGCATAAACGCAAAAGGGCCCCGCCGGGGCCCTTTGCCGTGTGGGACGGCGCTGCGTGCGCCGCCTACTTGCGCAAGGGAATGGCCGTGGCCCGGTCCACGGGCACGGCGGTCACGCTGTTCTGGGGCGAGCCGTCGATGAGCTTGTCGGAGTACGTGAGGTACACCAGTGCGTTGCGCGCCGGGTCCACCATGCGCACGATGCGCAGGCGCTTGAACAGGATGGACATGCGCTCGGTGAAGACTTCCTCCTGCTTCTTCAGCGGCTCGGGAAAGCTGATGGGCCCCACCTGCCGGCAGGCGATGGAGGCCTCCGCCCGGTCCTCGGCCAGGCCCAGCGTGCCCTTGATGCCGCCGATGCGGGCGCGCGACACGTAGCACGTCACGCCCTGCACGCCGGGGTCGTCATAGGCCTCCACGATGATGTCGTGGTCGCGGCCGATCCACTGGAAGGCGGTGTCCACCGTGCCGATCTTCTCGCCCGCGGCGGCCATCGCGGCGCCGGCCGGCAGCAGCAGCAACGGCAGCAGCAAAAGGGCCGCTGCCGTGGCAAGCCGGGTCTTCATCACGCCGCGGCTCCTGCTTCGGTGCAGCGCTGCGCCAGGTGCGCCAGGGCTTCTTCCACCTGGTCCACCAGCACCAGGCACAGGTCGCCCGGCGCAAGCCGTGCCAGCGCAGCGTCGATGGCAATGAATTCGCCGCGGATTTCCTCCACGTGCTTGGTGCGGGGCGCGCCGGCCAGGCCCTCGCGCAGCAGCGCCATCACCTCGCCGTCGGCGCGGCCGCGCTGGGCGGCGTCCTGGTACAGGATCACGTCGTCGAATGCCGCGCCCAGGATCACCGTCTGCTCGCGGATGTCTTCATCCCGGCGGTCGCCCGCGCCGCTGATGACCACGCTGCGCCGCTGGGCGGGCAGGGCGTCCACGGCCTGCACCAGGGCCCGCATGGCGTCAGGGTTGTGGCCGTAGTCGGCAATCACGGTGGCGCCGCGGTAGTCCATGATGTTGAAGCGGCCGGGCGCGTTGTCGCTGTCGTTCACAAAGCCCGACAGGCCGCGGCGGATGGTCTGCCACGGCATGCCCACGCCCCAGGCGGCGGCGACGGCGGCCATCACGTTCTCGACCTGGAAGCCGATCTTGCCGTTGCGCGTGATGGGCACGTCGCGCAGGTGGATGGTCTCGCGCCAAGAGCCTTCGGAGGCCACGATGGAGTCGCCGTCCACGTACACGGTGCGGTGGCCCTGGGCGCGGTGCGTGGCCATCACGGGGTGGTGGCGGTCCAGCGCAAAGAAGATGATCTTGCCGGGGCAGGCGGGCGCCATGGCCGCCACGATGGGGTCGGCCGCATTCAGCACGCCGTAGCCCGTGGGCGCCACGTTCTGCACGATCACGCGCTTGAGCACGGCCAGGTCTTCCACCGTGGTGATGTAGTTCAGCCCCAGGTGATCGCCGGCGCCGATGTTGGTGACCACGGCGACCGAGCAGCGGTCAAAGCCCAGGCCTTCGCGCAGGATGCCGCCACGGGCCGTCTCGAACACGGCGGCGTCCACTTCGGGGTGCAGCAGCACGTTGCGGGCGCTCTTGGGGCCGCTGCAGTCGCCGCTGTCGATCTGGCGGCCGTTCACGTATACGCCGTCGGTGTTGGTCATGCCCACGCGCAGGCCTTGGGCCGTGAACAGGTGCGCAATGAGGCGCGCCGTGGTGGTCTTGCCGTTGGTGCCGGTCACGGCCACGGTGGGAATGCGGCCGTCATCGCCGTGGGCAAACAGCTTGTCCACCATGGCCTGCCCCACGTTGCGGGGCTTGCCGTAGCTGGGGGCCAGGTGCATGCGCAGGCCGGGCGCCGCGTTCACTTCCACAAAGCCGCCGCCTTGCTCTTCCAGCGGGCGCAGCACCGTCTCGGCCACCATGTCCACGCCGCAGATGTGCAGGCCCACCATCTGGGCGGCAGCCACGGCGCGCGCGGCAACTTCGGGATGCACGTCGTCGGTCACGTCGGTGGCGGTGCCGCCGGTGGACAGGTTGGCGTTGTTGCGCAGGATGACACGCTGGCCCTTGGCGGGCACCGCGTCCGGTGTCAGGCCTTGCAGGGCCAGGCGCGCCACGGCGATGTCATCCAGGCGGATCTTGGTGAGGGAGGTGGCGTGGCCCTCGCCGCGGCGCGGGTCCTGGTTCACCTGGTCCACCAGTTCGCGCACCGTGTGCTGGCCGTCCCCCAGCACCTGGGGCGGTTCGCGGCGGGCGGCCGCCACGAGCTGGTCCCCCACCACCAGCAGGCGGAAGTCGTGGCCGGGCAGGAAGCGCTCGACCATCACCGTGCCGTACTCGGCCGCGGTGCGGAAGGCTTCTTCCAGCTGGGCGCGGTCGGTGATGTTGACCGTCACGCCCTTGCCCTGGTTGCCGTCCTGGGGCTTGACCACCACGGGCAGGCCCACCTTCAGGGCCACTTCCCAGGCCTCGTCGACCGTGTCGACCGGCTTGCCCAGCGGCACCGGCACGCCGGCCGCGTGCAGCAGGCGCTTGGTGAGGTCCTTGTCCTGGCCGATGGACTCGGCCACGGCGCTGGTGGAGTCCACCTCGGCGGCCTGGATGCGGCGCTGCTTGGAGCCCCAGCCGAACTGCACCAGGCTGCCCCGCGTGAGGCGGCGGTACGGGATGCCCCGCGCCACGGCGGCGGCCACGATGGAGCCGGTGCTGGGGCCCAGGCGCTCGTCCTCGTCCAGCTCGCGCAGCTCGGCGATGACCGCATCCGCGTCGAAGCTGCCGTTGCCCAGCGCCGCTTCAATGAGCTGCTGCGCGTATTCAAACGCCTTGCGGCCCACGGCCTCTTCGCTGTATTCCACCACCACCTGGTACACCCCCGCATCGGTGGTGGGGGTAGTGCGCGCAAAGGTCACGGGGCAACCCGCCTGCGCCTGCAGCGCCAGGGCGGCCGTCTGCAGCACATGGGCCAGCGAGACGTCGCCGCCGCCTGTCTCGGGGTGCAGCGCACCGATGGCCGGGAAGAGGGCGCGCAGCCGGGCTTCAAACCCGGGCATCTGGCCTACGGCGCGCTCGGTGTCCGAGCAGGCCACCACGGCCTCGATGGCCATGTGGCGGCTCCAGAGATTGGGGCCGCGCAGGGCCCGGGTGCGGGATACATCCATGGGGAGTCTCGTCTTGGTGGTGTTCGTTCAGGGTGCGTTATTGCAGCGGCGGCATGCACCGGGCGCCATCGCGGCGCAGGCCGCGGGCGGGGCCCGGGCCGGCGGAGCAGTTGCCCGTGGGCGTGCCTGGGGCCATCAGGTGGGCAGCCCCACCGGCGCGGGCAGGTCGGGTTCGAAGGTCTTGATGCCCGCACCGATCAGGTCGGGTGCGATGTCCAGGGCCCAGGCCGCGCCGATGGCAGCCAGCAGGGCGTCGGTGTCGGGCACCACGGCGTTGCGGCCGAAGGTCAGGTCCGCCAGCGAGCCCAGCACATGCTCCGCGCTGCCCGTGGCCAGCACCACGCGGCCGTTCTTCACGACCACGGCACGGCCGTTGTCCTTGGCGCGGTGCTCCACGATCACGGGCAGGTTGGCGTCTTGCGCGTACAGCACCACGGCCCCGTCCGACAGCGGCGCCAGGTCGGCCACCTGCGGGATGGCGGCGTTGAGCACCGCGGCGCCTTCGGACAGCACCACGTCCACCTGGGTACGCATCACCTTGGTCATCTGGTCCTGCTCGTGCACGTCGAATTCGGCCAGGGTTTCCACGCCGTCCATGTCCGTGACCACACCCACCTGGCAGCGGTCGTAGGCCAGCCCGTCGCGCAGGATGGTGCGCGCGTCGCTCTCGATCACGGCGGCCTGCACCATCTTGTTCATGAGCAGGCGGTGCGCGGCTTCCCAATGGGCGCAGTCGGTGGATTCGACGCGGCGGCGGTCGAGGAACAGGCCCTCACGGCAGGCCAGGCCGGTGTGGTAGCCGCCCAGGTGCATCAGCCAGGCCACCACGCGGGCGATGGTGGCGGTGCCCCGGGTGCCGGCCACGCCCACCAGCGGGATGCGTCCGGCAGGGGCCGCGGCGTCGCTGTCTTCCGAGGGGAACAGGTGCTCGGCGATGGCCTGCCCCACGGGGCGGGGGGCGCCTTCGGCGGGCTTGAGGTGCATCAGCAGGCCGGGGCCGGCATTCACTTCGACGATGGCACCGCCCTGGGCGTGCAGGGGCTTGCCGATGTCCCGGGCCACCAGGTCGATGCCGGCAATGTCCAGGCCCACCACCTTGGCGGCAAGCTGAGCGATGTAGGCCACCTCGGGGTGCACGTCGTCGGTGCAGTCCACGGCCACGTTGCCGTTGCGCTGCACCACCACCTGGCGGCCGGCGGCGGGCACGGAGTCGGCCTCCAGGTCCTGGCGCTTGAGTTCCAGCTGCACCTTGGTGTCGGTGGCCAGGTCGATGATTTCGAGCGGGTACTCTTCTTCGTAGCCGCGCCGGGGGTCGGAGTTGAGCTGCGTGTCGATCAGCTCCTTGACGGTGTTGCGGCCGTTCCCGGTGATGGTGACCACCTCGCCGCGCGCCGCGGCCACCACCTTGCCGCCCACCACCAGCAGGCGGTGCTCGTCGCCGGGGATGAAGCGCTCCACCATCACGTCGCTGCCTTCGGGGTAGGCCACGTGGTAGGCCGCCTCGATGTCTTCCTTCTTGCGCAGGTCCAGCGTCACGCCCCGGCCGTGGTTGCCGTCCGACGGCTTGACCACCACGGGCAGGCCGATGTCCTGCGCGGCTTCCCAGGCCTCCTCGGGGCTGTTGACCACCTGGCCTTCGGGGATGGGCACGCCGCAGGACTTGAGCAGGGTCTTGGTCAGGTCCTTGTCGCTGGCAATGCCTTCGGCAATGGCGCTGGTGAACTCGGTTTCGGCTGTCCAGATGCGGCGCTGGCTGGCGCCGTACCCCAGTTGCACCAGGTTGCCGTCGTTCAGGCGGATGTGCGGAATGCCGCGGTCGGTGGCGGCGGTGACGATGCACGCGGTGCTGGGGCCGAGGTACTGGTCGTCCACCTCGGTGCGCACGCGCGCCACGGCGGCCTGCACGTCAAACGGCTCGTCGTTGATGGCGGCCATGATGAGCGCATGGCCCTGGGCCAGCGCCACGCGGGCCACGCTCTCGTCGCGGGCGCGGAATACCATGCGGTACACGCCGCGCTGCGAGGTGGAGCGTGTCTGGCCAAAGCCGGTGGGCATGCCCGCCAGGTTCAGCAATTCGATCACGATGTGTTCCAGCACGTGGCCGCACCAGGTGCCTTCTTCCAGGCGCTGGAGGAACCCGCCGCGCTCGCCCACGCCGCAGTGGTGCTCGATCAGCGCCGGCAACCAGGCGGTGAGCCGGCTGTTGAAGCCGGGAAGGGTGTTGGAAGGGTAGTCCTCCAGTTCCCCCAGGTCCAGCCAGACCTCCAGCACGGGCCGGTACGTCCAGATGTTGGGGCCGCGCAGGTAGTTGATGCGAAGCAGTTGGATGTCGTTGAGTTTCGCCATGGAGTGCAGCGGGTGGGGTTGTCCAGCCGGATAAGGGCTGTCCTTGAAAAAGTGACTTTCGAGACGGGAATTGTGCTCCAGTCCGGAGACGCCGCGCGGCTGTCAGCCGACGGGGCTTCCCGGGCGTTATGGAAGGATGCCGTCGCGCCGTGGCGTGCAGTATCGGGGAGAATTCTCGCTTTCGCGAGATGGGTCGCCCCAGGCCGCCGGGGGCGGAAAAACCAACCAAAAATGCAACATCACCATTCTGTGGACGCCTCGGGTGTCTTTGCCGGCCCGCAAGGGGCCGATTTGCGGGCCATGCTCGCTCCCGAAGAAAACGTGCTGGCCGCGCTGCAGGTTGACCTGAGCGCCGAGCTGCGTTTTGCGGCCGGCTGGGTGGTGGTGACTTCCGAGCGGCTTCTGGCGTGGGATCCCGCCGGCACGGCCTGGCGCGGCTGGCCGCTGCGGGACGGCGTGGCGCTGAAGCTCCACGACCACGGCGGCGTGGGCACGCTGGAGCTGCACAGCCCCGCCGTGCGCGAGGCGTTGTGGCGCTTCACGCTGGCGCACCACCCGCAGGCCCTGCGCCTGGTGCAGCGTTTTGAGCAGCAGATGGCCCGCGGTGCCGGCAACCACGCGGCGGACGACGACGAGCCCAGCTGCCCCATCTGCCACACCCCGCTGCCGCCCGACACCGATGAATGCCCGGCCTGTGCCCGCGCGCAGCCGCCGCAGACGTCCACCTGGGTGCTGCTGCGCCTGTGGCGCTTTGCCCACCCCTACCGCAAGCAGCTGGCGGCCGGCCTGGGTCTCACGCTGGCATCCACGGCCGCCACGCTGGTGCCGCCGTACCTGACCATCCCGCTGATGGACGACATCCTGATCCCGTTCCAGAACGGGCAGAAGATCGACCCGAAGCTGGTGCTGCTGTACCTGGGCGGGCTGCTGCTGTCGGCCCTGCTGGCCTGGTGCCTCTCCTGGGCGCGCACCTACATCCTGGCGCTGGTGTCCGAGCGCATTGGCGCCGACCTGCGCACCACCACCTACGAGCACCTGCTGCGCCTGTCGCTGGACTACTTTGGCGGCAAGCGCACGGGCGACCTGATGGCGCGCATCGGCTCGGAGACGGACCGCATCAACGTGTTCCTGTCGCTGCACGCGCTGGATTTCGTCACCGACGTGCTCATGATCGTGATGACGGCGGCGATCCTCTTCTCCATCAACCCGTGGCTGGCGCTGGTCACGCTGGTGCCGCTGCCCTTCATCGGCTGGATGATCCACACCGTGCGCGACCGCCTGCGCACGGGGTTTGAAAAGATCGACCGGGTCTGGTCTGAAGTGACCAACGTGCTGGCCGACACCATTCCCGGCATCCGCGTGGTCAAGGCCTTTGCCCAGGAAAAGCGCGAAGCCCAGCGCTTTCGCGACGCCAACCAGCACAACCTGGAGGTGAACGACAAGCTCAACAAGACCTGGAGCCTGTTCACGCCCACCGTGTCGCTGCTCACCGAAGTCGGCCTGCTGGTGGTGTGGGCCTTCGGCATCTGGCTGGTGTCGCGCAGCCAGATCACTGTGGGGGTGCTGACCGCCTTCATCGCGTACATCGGCCGGTTCTACGGCCGGCTGGATTCGATGAGCCGCATCGTCTCCGTCACGCAGAAGGCGGCTGCCGGCGCCAAGCGCATCTTCGACATCCTGGACCACGTGAGCAACGTGCCCGACCCGGCCCAGCCTGTGAAGGTGGACAAGGTGCAAGGCGCCATCAGCATGCAGGGCGTGGGCTTTCGCTACGGCAGCCGCGCGGTCATCAAGGGCCTGGACCTGGACATCCGCCCCGGCGAGATGATCGGCCTGGTGGGCCACAGCGGCTCGGGCAAGAGCACGCTGGTCAACCTGATCAGCCGTTTCTACGACGTGAGCGACGGCTCCATCCAGGTGGACGGCATCGACATCCGCCGCTTTGCCGTGGCCGACTACCGCCGCCACATCGGGCTGGTGCTGCAGGAGCCCTTCCTGTTCTTCGGCACCATTGCCGAGAACATCGCCTACGGCAAGCCCGAGGCCACGCGCGAAGAGATCGTGGCGGCGGCCCGCGCCGCGCACGCGCACGAGTTCATCCTGCGCCTGCCGCACGGCTATGACTCGCTGGTGGGCGAGCGCGGCCAGGGCCTGTCGGGCGGCGAGCGCCAGCGCATCAGCATTGCCCGCGCGCTGCTGATCGACCCGCGCATCCTGATCCTGGACGAGGCCACCTCGGCCGTGGACACCGAGACCGAAAAGGAAATCCAGCGCGCGCTGGACAACCTGGTGCAGGGCCGCACGACGATTGCCATTGCCCACCGCCTGTCCACCCTGCGCAAGGCCGACCGCCTGGTGGTGATGGACCGCGGCGAGGTGGTGGAAGTGGGGCCGCACGACGAGCTCATGGAAAAGCAGGGCGCCTACTGGCGCCTGTACGAAGCCCAGGCCCGCCGCGCCGAGGAAGACGCGCAGGCGGCGGGTGTCCTTATTGACAGCAGCCTGTTGCATTCCGCCCACCCGGCGGGCCAGCCGTGACCGTTTTTTCGCAGGAAATCGCCATGAACACCCCGTCTCCCGCCGCAATGCCCTTGCAGCCGGCCTTTGCGCTGGCCCGCAACGCCCATGGCCGGCTGGTTCTCACGCTGCCGGACGGCACGGTGCACGAGGGCGTGCTGCCGGTGCGGGCCTTTCCCATCGCGGCGCCGGGCGAAGGGCTGTCCCTGATGGGGGCGGACGGCCACGAGCTCTGCTGGGTGGACCGGTTGGACACCCTGGACCCCGCCGTGCGGCAACTGATCGAGGCGGAGCTGCAAGCGCGCGAGTTTGTGCCCACTATCGAAAAAATCCTCGCCGTTTCGAGCTTTTCCACCCCAAGTACCTGGCAGGTGGAAACCGATCGGGGGCCGGCAAGCTTGGTCCTCAAGGGGGAAGAGGACATCCGCCGCCTGGGCGGCCGCACCCATCTGCTCATCGCCGGTGGCGATGGCGTCCAGTTCCGGGTGCGCGACACCACGGCCCTGGACCGGCACTCGCGCCGTTTGCTCGAGCGCTTTCTCTGACGGAGGGGGCGCTACCCGGCCGGCCGGATGTGGCGCCGGGTGGCTGTCGCCCCCATAGCCCCCATTCCGACTGAGGGTGGACGCAGCGCTGCGCCAGCCTCTCTGCGCGCTGCGAGTTCCTGGTGTTCCTGGTGTTCCTGGCAAGCGGGGGCTCGTTCTGCGGTCATTTTTAGGGGTAAACCCTAGTTTTGTGTCAATCGGTGAAAAAGGCCTAAATTTCCCCTTCTTTTTACCGAAATGAATGTACGAAGAGGCCGGAAAAGCCTCCGCACCTTCTTCTCCATTTGTCACAACTACCGGGCCACTGCCATGCAAATGCCACCTGTCGACCGATCGCCGAGCTGGCGTCCTCAGGGCGCTGATTTGTATTCCACGGGCGCTTCCGGCGCGCCGCCCGTGCGGCCTATCAACCCCTCCAATCCGGTGGAGTCCATGGACCGGCTCGGAGAAGGCGCCATCGTGCGGGAGCCCGACAAGCCCTCCGCCCCGGATGTTGCCAACCGCGACTGGACGGAAGTGAAGAAGAAGGAGACCGTGGAGGAGCCGCCCGAGCCGCCGAAGGAGCCCATCTACAAGCAGCTGCTGGAGTTGATCCAGTCCATGTGGCGGGCCAGCGGCAGCGCGGTGGAGGTGGCCCAGGACATCAACAAGATGACCTTGCAGGAGCGGCTGGCCCAGCAGGTCAAGAACGAGCCGCTGACCTATTCCGATCCCAAGGTCAAGCGCACGGGCGGCCTGTGAGCGGCCCGGCCGGCGTCTCGCGGCCTAAATGCTATTAAAAATATAGCTGCTACCGCTTTCTGCACAAGCGCTAGAGGCCTTTTTTGATCTGAAATGTTTCAGCGCGCTGCGGGCGCTGCGGTATCGCCGGCCGCCTGCGCCGCCTTGTTGCGTTCACGTTCCGCCCGGTATTTGGCGGCAAACGCGCGCACTTCCTCATACGACACGTAGCCGTCCTTGTCGGTATCCGCGTCGTCAAAGGCGGCAGAAAGCCGGGGAAAGAGCTTGACCTCCGTGCGGCTGAGCTTGCCATTGCCGTCAAAGTCCAGCATCTTGAATTCGCGCATGGCCTTGACTTCGCCCTTGGTCAGCCCGGCCTGCGGGGCTTCGGGCGTGCCGGGGGCTGTGGCGGATGCCTCCCCGGCCATGCAGACGGTGGCGGCCCCCGCCATGGCCAAGGCGGCAGCCCAGGCGGCGGTGCGGGCAGCGGCGGAGAAAAGTCGGTGGTGCAAGAGCAGCTCCCGGAAACGCTAGGCACGCATGGTGGCACATGCGGCTTGTTGCAGGGTGAATGCAACGGCGTCTTTGCAAGCTTTCACCCAGCGTTGCAAGAATTTGCGTCGTCTTTGAACAGTGGCCTACGCGCCGGCGGTTCTTTCGGTGTTGGAAATGCCGCTGGACACATGCCCCGCCGGAACGTGCCGCGCGGCCGAGGTGACGTGGCCGGTCTGGTCGTCAAAGAAGAAGTCGGGCTCGAACTCGCGCAGGAACGGGCCTTTTTCCAGCCCGCCCAGGAACATCGCCTCGTCCACGCTGATGCCCCAGTCCAGCAGCGTGCGCACCGCCCGCTCGTGCGCGGGGGCGCTGCGCGCTGTGACCAGCGCCGTGCGGATGCGCATGGTGTGCGAGGCCTGCGCCTGCTGCTGCAGCCGGTGCAGCGCGGCCAGCAGCGGCTTGAACGGCCCGCCGGCCAGCGGCTGGTTGGCCTTGTCCACCTCGTTGAGCTGGAAGGCGGGCAGGCCGCCCTCCTGGTACACGCGCTCGGCTTCGTCCGAGAACAGCACGGCGTCGCCGTCAAAGGCAATGCGCACTTCGCCCGGAAACCGGTCGCCCGCGGGGGTGGAGTCGGTCATCACCCGCGCGGCCGGAAAACCGATGGACAGCGCCTGGCGCACGTCCGTCTCGTTGGCCGACAGGAACAGGTGGGCGCCCAGCGGCCGGAGGTAGGCAAACGGATCGCGTCCGCGCGTGAACACCCCGCGCTCGATGCGCATGCCCGCCGCCTGGGCCGAGGCGAACACGCGCATGCCGCTGGCCGGGTCGTTGCGCGAGAGCATCACCACCTCCACCCGCTGCACGTCCGGCGTGTTGAAGGCGAGCAGCTTGCGCACCAGCGAAAACGCCACGCCGGGCCGTGCGGGCTGGTGCACCAGGGCCAGCTGGTGGCGCATGTAGGCCTCTTCGTCGCCCGCTTCGAAGAGCTGGTTCTCTTCTTCAAAATTGAACAGGGCGCGCGAGGAGATCGCCACCACCAGCTTGTCGTCCAGCGTTACAGGCATGGCAGGGTTACTTCACGAATTGGTTCAGCTGAATGATCGGCAGCAGCACCGCCAGCACGATCAGCATCACGATGCCGCCCATGGCCACGATGAGCAGCGGCTCCAGGATGGTGGCCAGCTGCATGGCGCGGCGCTGCACTTCGGTGGACAGCTGGCGCGCGGCGCGCTGCAGCATCACGGGCAGCTGGCCCGTTTGCTCGCCCAGGCGCGCGAACATCGACAGCAGGCCGGGAAAGCGCTTCTTCTGCGCCAGCGCGGAAGCCAGCGGGGCGCCCTCGCGCACCAGCACCAGCGCGTCCAGCGCGTCGGCGCGCAAGGCGCGGTTGTTCAGGGTTTCGGCGGCGGCCTGCAGCGCCTTCAGGATGGGCACGCCCGCACCCGCCAGCATGGCCAGGGTGCCCGCAAAACGCGCCGCGTTGTAGCCGCGCGCCAGCTTGCCCACCAGCGGCAGACGCAGCCATGCGGCGTCGAATTTTTGACGAAAATGCTCGAAAGTCAGCGCCCAGCGGGCGCAAGCAGCTATCAAAATAATAGCAATCAGCAGCACCCAGCCATAGCTGCGCACAAACCCGCTGATGCCCATCATGGCGACGGTGAGGAAGGGCAGGGCGCGCTTGGTGCCGGCAAACACGCTCGCCACCTGGGGCACCACATAGCCCACCAGGAACAGCACGATCACGATGGCCACCACGGTGACGATGGCCGGGTACAGCGCCGCGCCCACCAGCTTGGCCTTGAGGGCCTGGCGCTCTTCCAGGTCGTCAGCCAGGCGCTCGAGCACCAGCCCCAGGTTGCCGCTGTGCTCGCCCGCGCCGATCACGGCGCAGTAGATATCCGAGAACTCGCGCGGGTGCTGCGACAAGGCCCGCGCAAACGTCGCGCCGGCATTCACCTCGGCCCGCAGCGCCGCGACCAGGTGGCGCTGGCGCTCGTCGTCCGCTTCTTCGGAAAGCGCCGCGAGCGCACGCTCCAGGGGCAGGCCGGAGGACACCAGCCCGGCGATCTGCCGGGTCCAGATGGCCAGCGCCGTCGCGCCGAACACGGGCCGGGTGAACCACCGCTGGCCCGCACCGGCAGAACTGCCGTCCATCGAGCGGCCGGTCTGCACCAGTTCCACGGCCAGCGGCACCAGCGCCTGGGCCCGCAGCAGGCTGCGCGCGGCCTTGGCCGTGTCGGCCTCCAGGAGGCCCTTGCGGGTCTGGCCCTGGGCGTCCAGGGCTTCAAAGGAAAAAGCAGGCATGCGGTGTGGCGGGCGGCAGTTGGGGGAGATGCGGAGGGACCGGTGCGCCTGCCGCTGCGGTGAATGGTAGCTGCTCGCCAGCGCTCACCAATCGCCTGCCGCGCCGGAGGGGGCCGGGTGGGGGCCGGGTGGGGCATGACAAAAGTCAAGGCATTGCCGCGGAGGAGGCGCAGAATTGTTGCCGATCTGTGGCGCGGGGTCGCAGGCGTTCACGACAAAGGAGTCTTTCATGCTGAAAAACAAGGTGGCATTGGTCACGGGCGCCTCGTCCGGTATCGGCCGGGCCGTCGCGCTGGCGTGGGCCCGCGAAGGCGCGAAGGTGGTGGTCTCGGACGTTAATGCGGAGGGCGGCGAAGAGACCGCGGCCCTGGTCCGTGCCACCGGTGGCGACGCCTTGTTCGTGGCGGCGGACGTGGGCCGCGCTGCCGACGTGGAGGCGCTGGTGCGCCGCGCCGTGGCGCAGTACGGGCGGCTGGACGTGGCCTGCAACAACGCAGGGATCGGCGGCCCGCAGGCGCCCACGGCCGACTACCCGCTCGACGGCTGGGCCCAGGTCATCAACATCAATCTTTCCGGCGTCTTCTATGGCATGAAGTACCAGATCGCGGCCATGCTGGGCAACGGCGGCGGCTCCATCATCAACATGGCTTCCATCCTGGGCTCCGTGGGGTTTGCCACCGCGCCGGCCTACACGGCCGCCAAGCACGGCGTCGTCGGGTTGACGAAGGCCGCCGCCCTGGAATACAGCGCGCGGGGCGTGCGCATCAACGCGGTGGGGCCCGGCTTCATCCACACGCCCATGATCAGCGGCCTGGAGCAGGACGCGGGCGTCCAGGCGCTGTTGGTGGGGGCCCACCCCGTCGGCCGCCTGGGCCAGCCGGAAGAGGTGGCCGAGCTGGTGACCTGGCTGGCGTCCGACAAGGCGTCGTTTGTCACCGGCGCCTATTACCCCGTCGACGGCGGCTATCTGGCCCGGTGATCCGGGGCTGCAGGGCCCGGCTGCCGGCGTGTGGCGTGGGCGAGACGGCATGTCCCCGGCCGGCCGGCGGGACCTTCTGCGGTGCGCGTGCGTGCCCTTAAGATGCGGCGGGTGGGGCCGTGCCGCGCCGCGCCTTCCTGCGAGCAGAGGGTCGCCGCAAAGGCCGAGGGCCCCGCATGGGATTCAACAAAAGAGGAGAAGAACAGTGAACAAGACGATTGCCTGGGGAGGGCTGCTTGCGGCTCTGGTGCTGTCCGCATGCGGCGGAGGCAGCGATGATCCCGCGCCGCCGCCCGCGCCAAAGCCTCCCGCGACCGTGGTGCAAGGCGTGGAAGGCCTGTGGAACGGCGCCACCACCGACTCGCTGGATGTGTTCGGCGTGGTGCTTGAAAACGGCGAGACGTGGAGCCTGCTGAGCGACAAGACGGGCGCTGCGGTGGGGCTGTCCCAGGGCTCGGTGCAAACGACCGGTGCCGACGCCGTGTCCGGTAGCGCACGCTACCTGAATTTCGTGGACGAGGCCCACATCACCGACCGGAAGTCGACCCCGGTCAGCTACTCCGGCAAATACGTGGTGCGCGACTCGGTCCAGGTCACGGCCGCCAACGGCGTGAAGTTTGCGGGCAGCTACGGTGTGCTGTACGAGCAGCCGGCCGTGGTGAGCGAACTGCCCGGCACCTACGCAGGCACCGGCTTTGGCAACCAGGTCCGCGAGCCGCTGGTATCGCTGTCGATCTCGGACGCCGGGCTGGTGTCCGTTCCTTCGTACCCCGGCTGCTCGGTTCGCGGCACGGTGGTGCCGCGCGCCAGCGGCCGCAATGTGTTCGACCTGCCCCTGACCTTCTCCGGTGCGACCTGCCCGGTGGGTGACGGCGTGGTCGTGCAAAGCGTGGTGCTCTACAACAACTGGACCCAGACCGTGGTGATCATGGGGCAGAGCGCGAGCAAGGCGCAAACCTACGTCTACACGGGCCAGAAGACCTGATCCCGGGAAGCCCGCCAGCGCCGCGTCGGCCTTGGGGGGCAGCCTCCGGGCAGGCGCGTGAAGCTCGCGCAGCCCGCCGTGCTCAGCTGCGGGGCCAGGCCTGCGCGTGGGCCTGCGCCGCAATCTCCAGCGACCGCAGGCGCAGTGCCGGGTCGTAGACATCGCTCACCAGCATGAACTCGTCGGCTTGCGTGGCCTCGGCCAGGCGCAGCAGGCCGGCGCGCACCGTGTCCGAGCCGCCGATGACGGCGGCCGCGAGGAAGTCGCCGATGGCGGCGCGTTCCTGGGGCTGCAGCTGGGCGGCGTAGTTTGCAACCGGCGGCAGCAGTCGGCGGCGGTCCCCCGTCAGGATGCCCAGCACCCGCTGGTAGGTACTGCTGGCAAGGTACTCGGCTTCATCGTCCGTCGGGGCGGCAATCAGCGGCACGCCGATGGTCACGTACGGCCGGGGCCAGGCGGCAGACGGCCGGAACAGGCTGCGGTACAGCGCGATCGCTTGGTGCAGCATGCGGGGTGCGAAATGCGACGCGAACGCGTACGGCAACCCGCGCTCGGCCGCCAGCTGCGCCGAGAACAGGCTCGAGCCCAGCAGCCAGACCGGCACGTTGGTGCCGGCGCCCGGCATGGCGATCAGGCGCTGGCCGGGCTCGGGCGCGGCAAGCAAGTGCTGCAGCTCGGCCACGTCGTGCGGAAAGTCTTCTTCGGTTTCCACCCGGTTGCGGCGCAGCGCGCGCATGGTGGTGGGGTCCGTTCCCGGGGCGCGGCCCAGTCCGAGGTCGATGCGCCCGGGGTACAGCTCCGCCAACGTGCCGAACGCCTCGGCAACAACCAGCGGCGCGTGGTTGGGCAGCATGATGCCGCCCGACCCCACGCGGATGCGTGACGTGCCCCCTGCGATATGGCCCACCAGCACGGCCGTGGCCGAACTGGCGATCCCCGCCATGTTGTGGTGCTCCGCCAGCCAGTAGCGTACAAACCCCAGCGTTTCCGCATGCTGGGCCGTGCGCAGCGCAATCTGCAACGCATCGGCCACGGTTCCGCCCTCGCGGACGGCAACGAGGTCGAGCAGGGACAACTGGGGGCGGGGGGTAGGAGGCGTCATGGCGTCTATTGTCTGGCAGCCCTTCTGTGCCCGTCGCGGCGAGCTGCCAGATCCGGCAGTGGCATGAGGGCCTGTTTCGGGGACGAGCCCACCCCTGCGTCAAATAGTGGTAGCCAAAAAACCCGGGTGCAAACAAAATGTTTCAAAATTAATTCATGGGGCACAACGGTCGCGCCGAGCGCAAACGGAACCCCGTCTTGGGGATGACGCATGGGATTTTTCAGCCGTCTGTTCAAGCTCCGCGAGCAGGACCCCGCCAGCCCGGAAACCACCTGGGCTGTGGAGGACAACGGCAGCGAACTGGTGCTGGATCCGGAAGACGCGGCGCTGCTCATGACCGAACTGGACATCGACGCGGCCATCGCCAGCCATGAGCGCTGGACCCTGCGCCTGCAGGACATGGTGAGCGGCAGGTCCCAGGAGGTCATGCGGCCCGAGCGCGTCTGCCTGGACGACCGCTGCGACCTGGGCCGCTGGTTGTACGGCACCGGACGGGTGCGGCTCGGGAGCTATCCTGCCTTCGGGATGCTGGTGGCAAGGCATCGCTACTTTCACTTGCAAGCCGCAGAAGTGGTGGCGGCCTACCGTGCGGGTGACGGGCCCAAAGCCCAGGCGCTCCTCAAGGGCAGCTGCCGCCACGCGTCGAACCAGGTGGTGCTGCTGCTCAAGGAATTGAAGCGCGGACTGGGCCGGTGACCTGCTCCTGAGGCTTGCGCGCTGAACCTGCGCGACCTCGTGCTTTTCGTCTGGCGAGAGGCGTACGCCGGCTCGGGAGCAGCCGCGTTCATTTTCTGAGCCTGAGGCGTGCCAAAGGCGCGCGCCCGCTGCTCTGCAACCTCGTTGGACATCGGCTGAGCGAGGGCTCCGCAGTTGACAATGTTCCAACGTTTGTGGGGCGGGCGCGTCGGTCGCCCCATAGCGCGGTTTTACAATGCGCGCCAAAACCATAGCTCTGCCTTTTTCAAAGGGGCGCGTTGTTCTTGACGTGGCTGCCCGCCCTCGCTCGTGTGGGACTCCGATTCCTGCGCAAGCCTGCCTCTTCTTCGTGCTGCTCTAACTTAAGGAGGGGAACCCCTACATGGCGTCCTTGCAGGCGACTACTGCACTGATGGGAATCAGCCTTGCCGTGCTGATCCTGTTTCTTGTGCGCCGCGACCACTTGTACTTGATGCTGGGCCTGTTCTGGGTGGCCGTGGCTGCCGCCGCAGCGTTGCTGGGGGCATGGCCCGGCCTGATTGACCATCTGGCTGTCCTGTTCCGCATCAGCTACTCGCCAGCGCTGCTGTTACTTTTTGTTTGCATTGTTCTTCTTTTGAAGGCCTTGCACGTTGATATGGTCAACACCCGGGTTGAGCGCGACATGCGCCGTCTCAACCAAAGGCTCGCGATCCTGGAGGCTGAAATCCGCCGCTTGCGGGACCAGGTGCCTCCCTCCGATACCCCCTGAACATGACCCATTCCCTGCTTCCCGTCATCTTGTGTGGCGGCTCGGGCACTCGCCTGTGGCCGCTGTCGCGTGAAACCTACCCCAAGCAATTCCTGGCGCTCAACGGAGACGGCGTCTCCATGCTGCAGGACACGGCCCGGCGCCTGGATGGGCTGGCTTCCCGTATCCCGCGCAATGCGCCGGTGGTGGTGTGCAACCAGGACCACCGCTTTCTGGCTGCGCAGCAACTGCAAGAGGCTGGTTTTGCGGGGGCCACGCTCGTGCTGGAGCCTATAGGCCGCAACACGGCCCCGGCATTGACGCTCGCAGCCTTGGTGGCACCGCCGGACGCCATTTTGCTGGCGATGCCTGCAGACCATGTGATGACGAAACTGGAGCCGCTTCACCAGGCTGTGGAAACCGCCTGGGACCTGGCCCAGCAAGGCCATATGGTGACCTTTGGCATTGTCGCGAGCCGCCCCGAGACCGGCTACGGCTACATCCGCAAGGGAAGCGCTGTGGGCGAGGGCCGTGCCTTTGCCGTGGAAAGCTTTGAAGAAAAGCCCAGCCTGCAACTTGCCCAGGAGTACGTCGCCAGCGGCAGCTACCTGTGGAACAGCGGCCTCTTCATGGTGCGCGCCGACCAATGGCTGCGAGCCATGGAGGCCCTGCAACCCCAGATGCTCCGCGCCTGCCAGCTGTCCATTGAAGGATGCGCGCGCGACATGGACTTTGTCCGTCCCAACAGCGACGCCTTTGCCGCCTGCCCATCCGATTCCATCGACTACGCCGTGATGGAGCACCTGCCGCGCAACGTCGTGCAGGGCATGGGTGCGCGTGTCGTACCGCTGGATGCCGGCTGGTCTGATCTGGGCGCCTGGGACGCGCTGTGGGATGTGTTGCCACGCGACGCCGACGGCAATGCCCATGCCGGCCAGACTCTGGCCATCGATACCCGCAACAGTCTGCTGTTTTCAGAGTCTTGCCTGGTGGCCGCCGTGGGGCTCGACAACGTCGTCGTGGTGGAAACGCCCGATGCCATCCTGGTGGTGGACAAGCGTCGCACGCAAGATGTCAAAAAGATCGTTGCAGAGCTGAAGGCCCAAGGACGCAGCCTCGCCTCGACCCACCGCAAGGTGCACCGCCCGTGGGGCTGGTACGACAGCATCGATGGCGGCGAGCGTTTCCAGGTCAAGCGCATCGTGGTCAAGCCCGGGGCTCAGCTGAGCTTGCAGATGCACCACCACCGTGCAGAGCACTGGGTGGTGGTGAAGGGAACGGCGCAGGTTACCAATGGCGACCGGACGTTCCTGCTCGGGGAAAACGAATCAACGTTTATCCCCCTCGGCCATACCCACCGGCTGGCCAATCCGGGCAAGGTACCGCTCGAGATCATCGAAGTGCAGTCCGGCAGCTACCTGGGGGAAGACGACATCGTCCGCTTTGAAGACACCTACGGCCGTGTGCCGGCAACGGAAAACGCCCAGTGAACGCCATCCCTGGAGTACCCATGCTTCGCGCCCTGTGGGCTTACCGGGGCTTTGTGTGGAGCAGCGTGCTGCGCGAGTTTCACGGCAAATACCGCGAGTCCCTGCTGGGCGCGTTCTGGTCTGTTGCCAACCCGCTGACCATGATCGTTATCTACACGGTTGTGTTCGGGCAGTTGATGCGGTCCACCCTGCCTGGCCATGAAAACACGCCGTTTGCCTTCAGCATCTACTTGTGTGCTGGCGTGATTACCTGGGGCCTGTTTGCTGAAATGCTGGGCCGCCTGAACAGTATTTTTCTGGAGCAGGGCAACTTGATCAAAAAGTCGAATTTTCCGCGCATCTGTCTGCCCGCCATCGTCACGGTCTCTGCGCTGATCAACTTCGGCATTGTTTTTGCCCTCTACCTCGCATTTCTTGCCATCATTGGCCACTGGCCCGGCATCGCTTTGCTGGCGCTGATTCCCCTGCTTGCCTTGCAGATCTTGTTCACGCTGGGCTTGGGCATCTTTCTGGGCACGCTCAATGTGTTCTTCCGTGATGTGGCCCAGCTCACCGGCGTCGTGCTGCAGTTCTGGTTCTGGCTCACTCCCATTGTCTACACGCTGCCCGCCTTGCCGGAGCCGGCGCGGGGATGGGTGGCGCTGAACCCGATGCAGCCGCTGATGGCTGCCTACCAGCAGATTCTCCTGGACAAGACCCTGCCCGCCTTTGGCCCTCTGCTGCCTTTGGTCGTCTTGACGGTGGTTTTCTTGCTGCTGGGCGCAGGCTTTTTCTTGGCGCGGGTGGGTGAATTGGTGGATGAATTGTGATGAGCGCACTGACTGTCGCCAACGTCGGAAAGGCCTACAAGCGGTATCCGAGCAAATGGGCCCGGGCCTGGGAGTGGATAACCCGCCGCGTTACCCATGAAAAAAACTGGGTGCTGCGTGACATCACCTTTACCGTGCAGCCTGGTGAGGCCGTTGGCATCGTCGGGGTGAACGGTGCAGGCAAGAGCACGTTGCTCAAAATCATCACGGGCACGACGCAACCCACCCACGGGCACGTCTCCAGCCAGGGCCGCGTGGCGGCACTGCTGGAACTGGGGATGGGCTTCCATCCCGACTTCACCGGCCGGCAAAATGTTTTCATGGCTGGGCAGCTGCTCGGGCTGCGGCAGGACGAGATTGCGGCGTGCATGCCGGCGATCGAAGCCTTTGCCGAAATCGGTGATTACATTGACCGACCGGTGCGCATGTACTCCAGCGGCATGCAGATGCGCCTGGCCTTCAGTGTGGCCACGGCCGTCCGCCCGGATGTGCTGATCGTGGACGAGGCACTTTCGGTGGGCGATGCCTATTTCCAGCACAAGAGTTTTAACAAGATTCGCGAGTTCCGTGAGCAGGGCACGTCATTGCTTATCGTGTCGCACGATCGTGGCGCTATTCAGAGCTTGTGCAGCCGGGCGCTACTCCTCGAGAAAGGGACGGTGATTAAAGATGGCGCCCCTGAAGAGGTCATGGATTACTACAACGCTCTGATTGCCCAGCGTGAAAACGCCACGGTGGAGGTGACGCGGCTGGAAGATGGCCGTGCTCAGACGACCTCTGGGACGGGGGAGGCCCGGGTGGATTCCATAGTGCTACTCAACGAAAATGGCGAGCCTGCCGAATACATTAACGTGGGCGAATATATTCAGCTCAAGGTAAAGATTAACCTGTACGCTGATCTACCGGACCTTGTCTTCGGTTACATGATCAAGGATCGGCTGGGCCAACCCGTGTTCGGTACCAATACCCACCATCTCAAGGTGGATTTGAGTTCGCTCAAGAAGGGCGAGCAATTGACGCTCGCATTTTCTTTCCCCGCCAATCTCGGCCTGGGTTCGTACGCTGTCTCTACCGCATTGCATGTGGCTGACACGCATCTGGCGTCCAATTTTGAATGGAAGGACTTGGCTCTGGTTTTCAACGTGGTCAATGTCAATCGTGATTATTTTGTGGGTGTCAATTGGATTCCACCCCAAGTGGAGTACCAGCGGTGAGTGTTGTCAGTTTTTACCGTGCATTTGAGGATCGTTATCGCGGCTCCCGTGAATTGATCCGTGGACGCCTGGAGGCCTACCGGCCCTTCATCACTCCGCTGCTTGCACTTCACCAGCCGGCCACCGCCATTGATCTGGGCTGTGGCCGAGGAGAATGGTTGGAACTGCTGCGTGACGCAGGGTTCCAAGCGCACGGCGTGGACATGGACGCCGGCATGCTTGCATCCTGCACCGAACGTGGACTGTCGGTATCGCTGGAAGACGCGCCAACCTATTTGCGGAAGTTGGACGAGGCCTCGCAGTCCATCGTTTCTGCATTTCATTTTGTCGAGCATATTCCGTTTGAGGTGCTGCGAACGCTGGTGGCCGAGGCCTTGCGTGTTCTAAAGCCTGGGGGATTGCTGATTCTGGAAACGCCCAATCCGGAAAACTTGGTGGTTGGCGCCCATAGCTTTTATCTCGACCCTACCCACCATCGCCCCATTCCGCCATTGCTGTTGTCTTTTCTTGTGGACCATTTGGGATTTGGCCGCGTGCAGGTGCAGCGGCTGCAGGAAGCCCCAGAGTTGCACAAGGGCGCCGATGTCAGCCTGATGACCGTGCTGGAAGGCGCAAGTCCTGACTATGCGGTCGTGGCACAAAAGTCTGGTTCCGCCGAGTTCATGCAGCCATTGGACGCTGCATTTGCTGCACCCTCGGGTATCACCCTGCATGAACTTGCGGCGCGCTACGACCATCGCACCGATCTGCGGTTCGATAACGTCGACCTGCGGTTCAGTGCCCTGGAGCAGCGCCTGGAAGCCTCTGCCGCCCAGGTTCAGGAGCGCTTGGAGGTGCTGGCTGGTCAAATGCAAGAGCGTCTGGACCTGCAGGCCTTCCAGACCCAGGAACGGCTGCGCGCTGTTGAACGCGTTGCGCAAGCTCGCCCACCGCAAGATCCCGAAACCCTGCAGGCTATGCAGGCCCTGCAGGAGCGTTTGCGAGCCCTGGAGGCAGACAGCCAAGCCTTGCGGCAGAGCTGGTCTTGGCGGATTACTGCGCCCCTGCGTGCCGTGGCTGGCCTGGGACTGCAGGTGCAGAAGACGGCACGCCAATCGGCCAACCTGGTAATTTCTCGCGGTATCGAAACGTTCCATCGTCCTCTTGCCGGTCTGATGTCGCGGGTGTTGCGCAATGCTGAACGCAGCGCCCGGATCAATGACTGGCTGGTGGCCCACTTTCCGGCGCTGCATGGCCAGTTGCGCTCCTTGGCTGCCCGAGCGGGGCTGGTACCGGAACACGCTGTCGCGCCCGTGACGGCAGACACCGATGCAGCAGTGGCATTCGACAGCCTGTCGATACGCGCTCGGCAGATTTATGCGCACATCCAAGGTGCGCTGGGAGGATCGCACTGATGCGTATCGTCATAGACATGCAGGGCGCGCAGTCCGATGGCAACCGCCATCGGGGCATCGGTCGCTATGTTTTTGAGTTTGCCAAGGCCATGTGCCGCAACCGCGGAGAGCATGAAATTCTGCTCGCCCTGAACGGTGCCTATGCGGACTCCACCATCCATATCCGTGATGAATTCAAAGGACTGATTCCCCAAGAGAACATCCGCGTTTGGCGAGCGCCTGGTCCGCTCAACCACCTTCGCCCTGATGTGGATGGCCGCCGGAGCATCGCGGAGCAAGTGCGCTTGGCGTTCCTGCGGTCCCTGGAGCCCGCCGTGGTGATTAATGGTGCCATCTTCGAGGCCATTGACGAAGACTCCGTGGTGACGGTGGAAGAAGATGAGCGCTGTGGCTACGCGACATTTGCGGTCCTGTACGACCTGATTCCACTGATCCATCCGGAAATCTATCTCAACCGGAATCCGGCGGTTGAAACATGGTATGCATACCACTTGAAGCAGCTCAAGCGCTGCGACCATCTTCTGGCGATTTCAGAGTCTTCCCGTGTGGAGGCAATGGAGTATTTGCACTGGCCTGCAGACAGAATAACCAACATTTCCTCTGCAGTTGGCGCCGAGTTCACTCCTGGCACGATTAGGCCAGACGTTGCGGAAGATGTCCGGGCTCGGCTTGGCCTCCATCGCCCTTTTGTCATGTACACAGGCGGGATGGACCACCGCAAAAATGTGCTTGGCTTGGTGCATGCTTATGCGGCGCTTCCGCCGCTGATCAGGGCCCAGCATCAATTGGCCATTGTTTGCAGGCTGTCTCCCGGGCAGCTCAATGATATTCATCAGCTAGTCCAAAAACTCGGGCTCGAGAGCGATGCCGTGGTGTTGACAGGTTTTGTCTCTGATGCAGACCTGCTCACCTTGTACCGCTTGTGCAAGCTGTTCGTTTTCCCGTCCTGGCACGAGGGCTTCGGCCTTCCGCTACTGGAGGCAATGAGTTGCGGGAGGGCGGCCTTGGCCGGCAATGTGTCGGCCATGCCTGAAGTGGCCGGTACGCCGGAAGCACTCTTCGATCCGCACAATCCAAAGTCTATTGCAAGCAAAATGAAGCAGGCGTTGAGCGACGATGCTTTTCGCTCCCGTTTGGAGACGCATGCGCTGCTGCATCGCCGCAATTTTTCTTGGGACATCACGGCGCAACGGGCCTTTGCGGCCCTGGGGCGCTATTTACCAGGTGAAGCAACGGGTGGCCCTGAATCTTTGCCCGCACTGATGGGGCGTCTTCAGGCCCTGCCTCAGCATCCGCCGCAGGACGCGTACCGGCTGGCGCTTGCCCAAATGCTCGACCGTAACTTTCCACCAACGGCATCCTCGCGCCAATTATTTGTGGACGTTACTGAATTGGCCCGCGGCGATGCCCGAACAGGTATCCAGCGGGTCGTGCGCAGTATTCTGGGGCAATGGCTGCGAAATCCCCCGGAGGGATTTTCTGTTGTGCCGGTACGTGCCAGCAATGATGGTGCTGGTTACCACACAGCTCATCGATTTAAGAATGCCTTTTTGGGTCAATTGGATGACTCGGAAGAGGACAGCCCTGTTGCCTTCTACAACGGTGATGTATTTATAGGGCTGGACCTGCAATCTGATGATGTGACGGTGCGCGCGGGATTTTTCGAGCAGATGCGTGTTTGGGGTGTCAGTGTTTATTTTGTGGTGTATGACTTGCTGCCCGTGCAATTACCAGAGTGCTTTCCCGACGGTTCGGCTGCGGGGCATGCGCGTTGGCTTGCCACGGTAGCGCGCACCGATGGCGCCATGTGCATTTCTCAGGCTGTGGCAGAAGAACTGCGCGCCTATTTGCAGGCCCAGCCACGCCCGCCTCATCCTAGTTTTCGCATCGAATGGTTCCATTTGGGGGCGGATATCGAAGAGTCGTCTCCCTCCAAGGGGATGCCGCCCGACGCCGCTAGTGTGTTGGCTCAGATCAAGCGGGCTCCGACTTTCTTGATGGTCGGGACGCTGGAGCCACGCAAAGGACACGATCAGGCATTGCAAGCCATGGAGTCCTTGTGGGCTTCAGGCGTGAACGCCCATCTGGTTATCGTGGGCAAAGCAGGCTGGAAAACTGAGGAACTGGGCAGGCGCATCGAGACGCATCCGTTTCATGGTGAGCGTCTGTTCTGGTTGCAGGGAATCAGCGATGAGTATTTGGATGCCATATACCATTGCTCGGACGTTTTGTTGGTGGCCTCTAAGGGAGAGGGGTTCGGCTTGCCCTTGATTGAGGCTGCTCAAAAGAGTCTTCCAATTATTGCGCGCGACATTCCCGTCTTCCGGGAAGTTGCAGGCGCAAGTGCATATTATTTCAAAGGGGAAGAGCCGGCCGCCTTGGCGGAAGCGCTGAACGCATGGCTTGATCTGTATGAAAGCGAGGCTCACCCAGTTTCAACTTCCATGGCTTGGTTGACGTGGAGTGATAGTGCGCGCCAGTTGTTCAGCAGATTCTAGTGAGGCGGTCTTTTGATAATTTTGTGATGGAAATTTCGCACTGTCGGCCAGTGTCCGGTGGGTTATGCTCCAGCAAGAATGTGGGCGATGTGATATTTGAGATCGTTGTGGTGTATATGCGCAACTGGTTAAGTGTTTTGTTCGTTTTTGAGGAATAGGGCGATGACAAGAGCTATCGTTACGGGTATTACAGGTCAGGATGGGGCGTACCTTGCGCAGCTGCTTCTGGAGAAGGGCTACCATGTGTACGGAACGTACCGCAGAACCAGTTCTGTCAATTTTTGGCGCATCGAAGAGCTTGGCATTGCCAGTCACCCCAATCTGCATTTGGTGGAATATGATCTAACTGATCTATCTGCCAGCATACGTTTGCTGCAAACCACTGAGGCGACCGAAGTCTACAATTTGGCGGCACAGAGTTTTGTAGGTGTCTCCTTTGAACAGCCAATCACTACGGCTGAGATTACCGGCATGGGTGCCGTAAATCTGTTGGAAGCTATTCGTATCGTTAACCCCAAGGTTCGGTACTATCAAGCCAGTACATCAGAGATGTTCGGCAAGGTCCAAGCGGTGCCGCAGGTGGAGTCCACGCCTTTTTATCCCCGCAGTCCCTACGGCGTTGCCAAGCTGTATGCCCATTGGATGACAGTGAACTATCGCGAGAGCTATGGAATTTTTGGCTCCAGCGGCATTCTTTTCAATCACGAAAGCCCGCTGCGGGGGCGCGAATTTGTCACGCGCAAAATTACCGACTCAGTGGCGAAGATCAAGTTGGGAAAGTTGGACGTTCTGGAACTTGGCAATCTGGATGCAAAGAGGGACTGGGGCTTTGCCAAGGAATATGTCGAGGGGATGTGGCGGATGCTGCAAGCTGATGAGCCTGATACGTTTGTGCTGGCGACTAACCGGACGGAAACGGTGCGGGATTTTGTGCGCATGGCCTTCAAAGGTGCCGGGATGGTGCTTGAGTTCAAGGGCACCGCGGATAATGAAACAGCGGTCGATACTGCAACCGGCAAGGTGGTGATGCGCGTGAATCCCAAGTTCTATCGTCCCGCCGAGGTGGAACTGCTCATTGGTGATCCGGCGAAGGCGAAGGCCAAGCTCGGCTGGGAGCCCAAGACCACCCTGGAAGAGTTGTGCCAGATGATGGTGGATGCCGACCTGGGGCGCAATCAGCGCGGTTTTTCGTTCTGATGGCTGCAGGAATGTGATGGAAAAGCCGCGCGCGTTGATTACCGGTGTCAATGGATTTACCGGGCAGTATGTGGCTGCTGAGTTGCAAGCTCACGGGTGGGACGTGATGGGCCTAGGCTCACAGCCGGAGAATGGGAGCGTCCCCGGCTATTACTGCGCTGATCTGTTGGATGCGGCGTCTTTGCGCACTGTGGTGGCGCAAGTACGACCCGACGCGGTGGTCCATCTCGCTGGCATTGCCTTTGTGGGGCACGGGGACGCCGATGCCTTTTATCGGGTAAATCTGGTGGGAACGCGCAACCTGTTGGCGGCGCTGGCCCAGGCGGGACACGCGCCGCAGTGCGTGCTCCTCGCGAGCAGCGCGAACGTGTACGGCAATTCGACAGAAGGCGTGCTGACAGAGGCTGCCCCGGCCCACCCGGCAAATGACTACGCCGTCAGCAAATTGGCGATGGAGCACATGGCGCGGTTGTGGCTGGACCGGCTGCCGATCGTCATTGCTCGCCCCTTCAACTACACCGGGGTGGGGCAATCAGAGAGCTTCCTGTTACCGAAGATCGTTGCGCATTACCGTCGGCGTGCGTCAACGATTGAACTGGGCAACATTGATGTGTGGCGGGATTTTTCTGATGTCCGTGCGCTGGCGCAGGCTTACCGCCGCCTGCTGGAGGTCTGCCCGGTCGGGGCCACGGTGAACGTTTGCTCGGGCCATGCCCGGTCGATTGGGGAAATCCTGAATATTATGAACAGGATTTCCGGATATTCGATGGATGTGCAGGTAAATCCCGCGTACGTTCGTGCAAGTGATGTGCGTTCCCTCTGCGGAAGCAATGACTTCCTGCGACAACTTGTTGGGGAATGGAACACGCCGCCGCTGGAAGAGACCCTTGACTGGATGTTTAATGCCAGCTGAGGTGTTTTATGTGAATTTATCCATTCGTTCCGAAGCTTGTAATAATGCACGTGCTGGTGTTGAAGATATAAAAAATCTTTTTGTTATTTGTTTTTGCAAAAAGATAGAGTGCCATGAATCTGGATGCATGCTCCGGCCTATCGTTGGGTATTTGGAGGCTGGTGCATGTGCTCCCAGGGAATACAGACCCTCCGGGTGTAGGCAGTCTCCAAAATGCTATGGTGCCCCCTGCTCCGGTATATTGTTCAAACCGGATGTAAATCGGATCCTCTTCAACATAGGAATTTTGTGCTTGCGCGAAACTCGTAAAAAACGCTCCCATTGCTAGCGCGGCAAGGGGTAGGTACTTTTTTATCTTCATGGCATCCTCATCGAGTCGGCTTAGTTTAGTAGCAGGAGGTTAATGATTGTGCCAATATCTGCAGGGTTGCCTGCATTGGCCAACTGATAGCTGGCAGCCAGCGTTAGACCGCTAAACGGCTCGTAGCCAGTGATCATAATGTGGTATGTGCCTGCTGACGGGTTCGCAATGGGGGGGCACGATTCGTTGTTTCCCGTGAGATACGGTCTGCAGATATAAGTGCTTAGTGTCGGCACTGCACCAAAATTGACATACAAATCAGCGTCTCCCGTGCCACCGCTGATCTGAATCACCAGATTCGTAGCTCCTGCCGGAACCGTGACGGTGAAATACTGTGTGGAACCTGCGGCACCTGCCAGATTGCTTTGCACGAGTGGCGTGAAGGTGGCGCCCCCTGCGTTCAAATTGAACTGCGCATTGACGGTGGTGTTTGCATTGATGGTGAATGCGCAGGTGCTTGAACCGCTACAGACACCACCGCTCCAGCCGGCAAATGTGCTCCCTGGCGTGGGGCTGGCTGACAAAGTCACCGTGGATCCAGGGGGCAGTGATTCGGTGCAGGTCGCGCCGCAATTAATTGCTCCGCCGGCCCGTGTGACCGTGCCCGTACCCGTGCCGATTTTTGCGATGGAGAGCAGGCCTACCGGCACGGGGGTGAAGGTTGCCGTCACGCTTTTGAGGGCATTGACCGTCACTGAACAGGCACCACTCCCCGTGCAGTCACCCGACCAACCCGAAAAGACATAACCCACACCCGGGGTCGGAGTCAGGGTCACAGCCGTTCCGTCGGGAAAGGACTCCGTGCAGTCCAGGCCGCAGTTGATGCCCGCGGGGGAACTGGTAACGGTGCCGTTGCCAGCCTTGGTGACCATCAAGTCGGAAGTCCCGGAGGTGTCCAGCGGGAGTTTGGCTTGGGCCTGGCTGGACATGACCGAGGGCACGCGGCCGGGATTCACGCCGTAGGGATGGTTCGTTCCGAACGTCCAACTAAGATTGGCCATGCCTCCAAAGACCAGGTGGCAGTAGCTCATGATGGTGCCGTTGCGTTGGCCAGCACCCCCGCCAGTAATGGAGGACAGCCCGGGCAAATAGCCGGTCAGCCCTGCACCGCCCAGGGACAGGCCGCATTGCCCGGTAGCGTTGCCAGAGTAGCAGCAGTCAATCGCCCCTCCCGTGTTGGGAGAGGGCGCAATGAAAGGGTTGTCATAGTCATGCGTGTGGGAACTCCCAAAGGCATGCCCGATTTCATGGGCCACCACGACGGAATCCCAGATGACCTGGGGACTCGATGGGTTGAAACTGCCGGAAAGGCCCGCGCTCACGCCGTAGGCAATGCCGGGATTGGAAAGACTACCTACATACGCAATGCCGCCCCCTATGGGTTTCCCACTCAACAGATGCACATGGTGGCGCGGAACTGAAGCATTGGCCCCTGCATTCCAGTAAGCCTGCAACTCGTTGAGCATTCCGCTGGTGGTAGTCTGGGTCCACGGATCCGATGGCGTTGTCCGGATGAGTATCTGCTTGAGGTTAAACCGTGTGGCTACTTCAGTTTGGTATCTGCTGCTAACATATGCCAGCAGGTTGGTTATATAAGTGAATGTTGCAGCTTCCGTGCCAAATTTCTGAAAAAATTCGTAGTCGCTGTCAATGATGATATCTGCGCGACGAAGGCTCCCGGCCTTTTCTGCACCGATGCTGCTGGCATTTAGCTGCCCTTGTTTCCGCAAGGACTCCAGCCGAACACTTCGTTGGGCTGGATCCTTTTGAAGAAAGGTTGGCGTCACCCCGCAGGAAAACTCCCTGCTGGTAAAGTCTTTCTGTTGGTCGACCACACGCGAAGCTGCATGGCCCCCAGTTTTTATACGCTCGGGAATCAGTTCGTTGAGGATGGTTTCATCATCCTGGTGGATAATGGTACGAATTTCGCCGTCGGGACTGACCGATACAAACGCATAGCCATCGGGCGAACCCTCAACGGCTCCACTGAAATGAGCGGAGGCCGCAAGAGGAAATGTGCGGCTCCCTTTTTGGTCAATAACAATGTACTGAGTGTCGGCACTGGTAACCTCTGAGCGGCGCAGCGCAAGATTGACAACTTTGGGATGGGCGTCGTCAATCTGAAGGCTCTCAATGCGCAGGGTTTCGCCCACCCGGGTGTTCAGTGCTGTCGTTGCCATCTGTTCCGAGTGGGGTTTTCCCGGAATGAGTTGCAGCGTTTGCTGTGCGAGCCCCGTCTCTGCCGTAGCGAGAAAAATGAGGATCAGCGCTGATTCAACCCATTTTCTAAATGAACTGGCGAGCCTCATTGTTTTTTATGCTTCGATAAGAGAGAGAATAACTTCCGTGCTGCGGCCTGCCGCGGCGGCAGCAAGGCCGTGACAATGTAAAAAAATGATAACCGCGCAAAATCTAATCGAAACCAGCGCCAATAGCAAGCGCATGCTTGTGGGGTTTCGATGGGTTTTTTCCGCCGCCGGGCGGAGCGGGGCTTGCCGGGTCAGGGCGCCCTGCGTTGCCGTACGTCCCAGCGGGCGAGGCACAGCAGGGTGGTGGCGATCATGTACTTGCCCACGCTCACCCACGAGTTGAAGATGCGCGACGTGCCGGCAACGCGCATGTTCATGGACACCGGCACTTCCGAGATGGTGAGGCCCGCCCTTCGAACCAGGAGCAGGGCGCCGAGATCCTGGTAGTCCAGCAGGGTGGCTTCGCGTGAAGCGAGCACGCGCATCGCGCTCAGGTTGTACAGCCTGAACCCGGAAGTCAGGTCCCGCAAATCAAAGCCTGCAATGCGACGGAACCATTGCCATGCGAGGTGCCGCAGCCGGCTTGCCCGTTCCGGGAAGGCGCCAATCACCAGGTCGGAGCCGCTTTGTGCCGCCAGCAGCGCCGGAATCTCTTCGACCTCGTGCTGTCCGTCCGCATCCATGGTGATCACGGCCTGGTACCCCTGTGCCAGCGCATAGCAAATACCTGCCTGCATGCCGCCCCACGCGCCCATGGGAAGGACGGGGTGCAGTACGTGGGCGCCTGCGGCGCGCGCGATGGCGCCGGTGCCGTCCGTGCTGTGGTCGTCAATGACCAGTACATCCCGCCAGCCTTGCGCGTGCAGCCGCTCGAGCAGCGCGCCAATGGTGGTCGCTTCGTTGCGCGCGGGGATGACGATCAGCACGCCGTCGCGAGGCTTGCCGCTCCAAGCCTCGGGCATGGCAAGTTCATACTGTTGGAACACGGAGCGCTCGCAGGTGGTGATGGAAAAGGTGGAGTGCAAGGCCTTTTGGCCTGCTGCACCATACCGTGTACGCAAGGCGGGATCATCCCCGAGTTGGCGGATGGCTGCGCGCCAGCCCTCCAGGTCGTCCGGCGGTACCTGCAACCCCGCGCCGGCGTGGGCCACCACCCACGGCATGCCAGAGCCGGGCAGGGCCGACACCACACAGGGCTTGCCGTGGGCCATGGCTTCCAGCAAGACCATGCCAAAGGCCTCGGTCCGCTCGTTGGAGGCGAGGCAAAAGACGTCGCAACTTTCCAGCAGCGCATTCTTCTCGTCGGCCGTGGCACGGCCAGCAAGCCGCACGTTGGGGCGAACACCCTGGGGCGTCGTGGAGGCAATCAGCGCTTCCAGTTCCGGGCGCAGTTCGCCGTCCCCCACGATGACCAGTTCCACCCCCGCCATTCCGGAAAGTGCCCGGACCAGGGTAGGGAAGCCCTTGTAGTAGGTCAGCCGCCCTATGGACAAGACCCGCAGCGGCTGGCCTGCGGGCCATCCTTCAGTGTGGGCCCGGGGTGGGGCATCCGTGGGCAGTGCGGGCGCGGGGGGCGTGATGCCCAGGGGAATGACCGCGCATTTGTCGTGCCATCTCTGCAGCGGCTCGCTGGCTTCCAGATACGGGGGGGAGGAGACGATGATGCGCGCTGCCGTGTTTAGCACCGCCTGCTCGAACGGCCGGTACAGCCGGTAGGCCAGTGCAACGGCCCGGCGAATGCGCGACACGACCACATCGGACTGCCAGTGCACCACCCAGGGAATGTCCCGCGCAGACGCCAGCGTCAGCGCCCAGAACACGGCGTTGTTGGGCATGTGCAGGTGCAAAACGTCGGGCTGCACGCGGGCGATGGCGTCCTTCATCGCCCTTCGAAAGCCCAGGGCGATCGGGGCGTAGACCAGGCTGACCTGCACGGGCACCCGGGTCAGCCAGTGCGGATCGTCCGGCAACGGGTCGCCGTGCACCAGCGCATGGGCGTCCAGCCCTTGCTGGCGCTGGGCTTCTATGAGGTCGGCCAGGAAGACTTCCATCCCGCCGTGGTACGGGGGGAAAAATTTGCCGATGTGCAGAACCCGCAGCGCCATGAACTGGGCTCGTCAGGGCTTGGCAGCGTCTGCAGCAACCTTGGCACGCACCTGCTGGTATTGCGGGTTCCGCGGGTCCATCTGGATCGCTTGGTCGAGGTCCTTCATGGCCTCCGCAGGGCGGCCGGTGCTGTAGAACACCATGGCGCGTGCGTAGTAGGCGGCCGCTGTTGGCTTGGCGGCCACCAGGTCTTCGACCACCGCCGCGGCCTGCTTGTTGTCGCCCTTGCCCAAGAGGGCCATGGCCAGCCCCTGCACGAAGCGCGGGTTGTGGGCGTCTGTCTTGAGCAGGGTATGGAACTCGCGCTCGGCCTCGTCAAAGCGCTGGACGGCCACGGCGGACTCTGCCTTGCGCAGGCGGATAGTGGGCTCGGTGCTGCGGTTGGCCTTGTCCTGCGCGACCTTCTGCAGGGCGATGGAAAAGCTCTCGTACGCCGGACCAAACTGGTTGAGCGCGAACTGCGACTCGCCCCGGTGGTAGTAAAGCGGCAGGTCCGAGTACCCCAGTGCTTCGGCCGCGGCGAAGGCCTTGAGTGCCTCGGCGTGCTTCTTTTGCTGCTGCAGCACGACGCCGATGTTGAAACGCGTGCTGCGCCCCAGTTCCCCGCCATCGCCCAACCCGGCGGCAGTGGCAAAGGCGCGCTCTGCCTGGTCGGTGAAGCCCCGGCGCAGGTAGTACGCGCCGAGGTTCATGAAGGGGCGGCTGCGCCCCACGGCGCTGGCATCCGCCTGGAGGTTGATCTTCTCGGCGGCATCGGCCCACGCCGTGTTTTCGTCGCGCAAGGAAAGGTTGCGTTCCAGCGCCAAGGCCCCGAGGCCCAGGCCCAGGACCGCGCCCAGTACATAGATGGTGCGCGGCCGGAACCCCGTCAGGGCCAACGCCAGCAGGCCGGGCAGTGCCACTGCCCACAGATAGCTACGGTACAGGACGAAGGGGTCCTGGATCCACACGGTCACAAATTCCGTCATGAACCACAGGGCCGGCAGCAGGAGGCACAGTCCGGCCAGGGCAACGGCCCCCGTGCGCCGCAGCACCAGCCACGCGGCCACAGCCAACAGGGCGAGATACCCTACCGCGCCGATGATGTGCCATGAGGACGCAAAGCCGACGGGGAACGCCGGGCGCAGGTCGATGGACATCCAGCCGATATTCGGCAGCACCCACAGCAGGCCATAGGCGAAGAACAGTGCGGCCTCGTTCAGAATGCTCAGCGGATACACCTGCGCGGCAGCGCCAGGGCGGATGGCTTCCAGTTGCTGCGCGAAGGCAAGGGATTGGGGGTCGAAAGCCTTGCCCAGCACGTTCCCATAAAAGTGAAACAGCGTGCCGCCTGCCAGGGCCAGCACGGCGAGCGCCCCCAGCACCACCAGGCTGGCCTGTTTGGCGCTCGGGCGGCGGACGTAGATGTACAGGGGCACGGCCGCGGCGGCGGTCATCACCACATGCTCCTTGGAGAGCACGGCCAGCACGTAGCTCAGGAAAGCGCCGGCATACCAGCCCGCCCGCCGGGTTTGCAGCCCCCGCACAAAGCCCCAGCAGGCCAGCACGGCGAACAGTGTGGCCATGAGGATGGAGCGCTGCACCAGGTACCCCACGGCGTAGACGGCCATGGGGTGCAAGGCAAACAGCGCCACACCCACGCGCAGGGCGGCGGTGCGCGACGCGCCAAAATGGGCTTGCTCCTCCATGTCTTCCGGAAACCGGGTGCTGGCCAGCAAAGCCTTGAAGAAGGCATACACCGCAGCCACCACGCCCAGGTGCAGCGCGATGTTGACGATGCGCTGCTTCCACCACCCGCTGCCCACCAGATGATCGACCCAGACAAAGCTGCCATAGGAGATCATGCGCTGCTTGAGCTCCAGCAGGCTTCCGTAGGCGCTGAACACCGAGCCTTCGACCAGCCGCTGGTCATCGAACAGCAGTTCGTTGCTCAATCCGGGCAGATAGACCGCCAGCACGGCCAGCAGCACAACGAGCGCGAAAATAATGGGTGCTTTTTTGCCGGATTCAGCCATTTAGGGGCATTTCTGGAATGTTTGCCAACTGTTAATCGCGCGCCGCGGACCGGGGCGTTGAGGCGGCGGCAGTTTAGCAGAGCAAAAATCACGCGCGGACTGTGAAAAACGTCACACCCCAGGGTGGGCGTCCGGCCGTCATGGCGGGTGTCCCCGCACCCGTAAATCAATGTAACGAATTCGGCGCCTCGATCACGCGTTGCCGGCAGGGGCCAGGGCGCTCAGCACCATGCGCACGATCAGGTCCTCGGCGCTGGCGTAGTCACGCTCGGTGAGGGCGGGCTTGCCCAGCAGCAAGGCGAACTGGGCTTCCTGCTCGGCGTAGGCCTGGGTCACCGACCAGATGATGAACATCAGGTGCGTGAAGTGGACCCGGGCGATCCGGCCCTCGCGCGCCCAGCGTTCGAAGGTGCGTACCTCCGTCTTGAGCAGGGGCGCCACGCGTTCGATGATGGCCTTGCCATACCGTGGTGCACCGGCAATCACCTCTTTGGTGAATACCTTGGCCCCCTGGGGGCGCAGGCGCGAGTACTGCAGCTTGGCGCGGATGTAGCGGCGCAGGGCCTGCTGGGGGTCGTCGCTGTGCGACAGCGCCTCCATCCCCTCCAGCCACTCGGTGAGCACATCGTCCAGAACGCGCTGGTACAGCGCTTCCTTGCTGGGAAAGTAGTACAGCAGGTTGTGCCGGCTGATGCCCGCGGCCGCGGCGATGTTCTCCAGCGACGCGCCCTCGAAGCCGAACTGCGCAAAGTGGTTTTCCGCCTCGGCGAGGATGCTGCTCTCCTTGAGCAGGCGCGAAGCTGTGGGGGTGCGGGAGGTGGGGGCTTTCTCAGGGGGCGCGCTGCGTTCAACGGAGGATGCGGAGGCGGTGCGGGGGCGGTGCGCGCGGGGGGAACTCGAAGGGCGGGCTGCGTCGGTCATCGCACCATTGTGGAACAAACAGATACCGGTTTGCGCCGCCAGCCCTGGCATGGCGCTTGCTGTAGGGATTTTACCAATTGGTAAATTTTTACGCGTTGGTAAATTGAACCGCAATGCAGGGCACCGCAACCCCAGGAGGTCGCGGGCACCTGCCCCTTACAGCGAGGACCACGATGAACCCTCCGAAGTCTGCCGGCGCGGGCCCATGCCCCCGCGCCGGATGCGCAGGCCGCACCGCGACCCGCCCGCCGGTGGCCCTGCGCCACGCGCCGCCGGTGCGCCCCGTTTCCACCACCACGCGACTCCCGCGTCCGCTGCACCCACCGGAGGATTTCTAAATGAACACTCCCGCAAGCCGCGCCTGCGGCATCCACGCCGCACGCCTGAACCTGGCCGACTACGCCGCCAACTTTGGCGACGCGCACCCGCCGCTCACCCGGCCGCAGGCGCTGATCGAGGCCGAGCGCTGCTACTACTGCCACGATGCGCCCTGCGCCACGGCATGCCCCACGGGCATCGACATCCCCTCGTTCATCCACCGCATCGCGCAGGACAACAACCGGGGCGCGGCGCGCGCCATCCTCACGGCCAACCCGCTGGGCGGCATGTGCGCCCGCGTGTGCCCCACCGAAGTGCTGTGCGAACAGGCCTGCGTGCGCAACACCAACGAGGACAAGCCCGTGGAGATCGGCGCGCTGCAGCGTTACGCCACCGATGCGTTCTTTGCCCAGCCGGGTGCGCCGCTCTTCCAGCGCGCCGCGCCCACGGGCAAGCGCGTGGCGGTGGTGGGCGCGGGCCCGGCGGGCCTGGCCTGCGCACATGGCCTGGCCGTGCGCGGGCATGACGTGACGCTGCTGGATGCGCGGCCCAAGTTGGGCGGCCTCAACGAATACGGCCTGGCCAGCTACAAGACGGCCGGCAACTTTGCCCAGAAAGAAGTGGAGTGGCTGCTGTCCATCGGTGGTATTGCGGTGCGCACCCAGCAGCAGCTGGGCCGCGACTTCACGCTCGACAGCCTGCTGGCCAGCCATGACGCGGTCTTTCTGGGCCTGGGTCTGCAGGGCGTCAACGCGCTGGGCATTGCCGAGCCCACGGCCGCAGGGCTGCGCAACGCGGTGGACTTCATCGCCGAGCTGCGCCAGAGCAGCGACCTTTCCACGCTGCCCGTGGGCCGACGCGTGGTGGTGATCGGCGGCGGCATGACGGCCGTGGATGCCGCCGTGCAGTCACGCAAGCTGGGCGCCGAAGAAGTGACCATCGTCTACCGCCGCGGGGCGGACGGCATGTCGGCCTCGGTGGTGGAACAGCAGTGGGCGCAAACGAACGGCGTCACCATCCGCCACTGGGCCGCGCCGCAAGAGGTGCTGTGCGAGAACGGTGCCGTCACCGGCGTGCGCTTTGCCGCCACGGCGCTCGATGCCAGCGGCAAGCTGGTGACCACGGGCGAGACCTTCACGCTGGCCGCCGACATGGTGCTCAAGGCCATCGGCCAGACCTATGTGGCGCAGCCCGCGGGCGCAGCCGTCGCGCTGGAGGGCGGGCGCATCCGCACCGATGCGGCGGGCCGTACCAGCGTGGCGCGCGTGTGGGCGGGCGGCGACTGCCGTGCCGGTGGGCGCGACCTGACGGTCGAGGCGGTGGAGCACGGCAAGGTCGCCGCCGTCTCCATCCATGAATCGCTGAGCACGCCCGTGGCACGCGTGGCCTGACGTCGTCAACTCAATTCACGGGAGCACCCCATGGCAGACATCCGCAGCAATTTCCTGGGCATCCAAAGCCCCAACCCCTTCTGGCTCGCCTCCGCGCCGCCCACCGACAAAGAGATCAACGTCACCCGCGCCTTTGAAGCCGGCTGGGGCGGCGTGGTGTGGAAGACGCTGGGCGAAGACCCGCCGGTGGTCAACGTCAGCGGCCCCCGCTATTCCACGCTGATGTCGCAGGACCGCCGCGTGATCGGCCTGAACAACATCGAGCTCATCACCGACCGCCCCCTGCAGACCAACCTGGAAGAGATCCGCCGCGTCAAGCGCAACTGGCCCGACCGCGCCATGATCGTCTCGCTCATGGTGCCCTGCGTGGAGGACAGCTGGAAGCGCATCCTGCCCATGGTGGAGGACACCGGCGCGGACGGTATCGAGCTGAACTTCGGCTGCCCGCACGGCATGAGCGAGCGCGGCATGGGCGCCGCCGTGGGCCAGGTGCCCGAATACATCCAGATGGTCACAGCCTGGTGCAAGCAGTACAGCCGGCTGCCCGTGATTGTGAAGCTCACGCCCAACATCACCGACGTGCGCCACCCGGCCCGCGCGGCCAAGGCGGGCGGGGCGGACGCGGTGTCGCTCATCAACACCATCAACTCGGTGATGGGCGTGGACCTGGACCGCATGGTGATGAACCCCAGCACCGACGGCTGGGGCTCGCACGGCGGCTACTGCGGCCCGGCCGTCAAGCCCATTGCGCTCAACATGGTGGCCGAGATTGCGCGTGATGCGCAGACTGCCGGCCTGCCCATCAGCGGCATTGGCGGGGTGACCACCTGGCGCGACGCGGCCGAATACATCGCGCTGGGCTGCGGCACCGTGCAGGTGTGCACCGCCGCCATGGTGTACGGCTTCAAGATCGTGCAGGACATGTGCGATGGGCTTTCCAACTTCATGGATGAGCACGGCTACGCCACGCTGGACGACTTCAAGGGCCAGGCCGTGCCCACGGTGAAGGACTGGAAGAACCTCAACCTCAACCACGTCGAGAAAGCCGTCATCAACCAGGATGCCTGCATCCAGTGCGGCCGCTGCCATGTGGTGTGCGAGGACACCTCGCACCAGGCCATCACCTTCACCAAGGACGGTGGCGTGCGCAAGTTCGAGATCAACGAGGCCGAGTGCGTGGGCTGCAACCTGTGCGTGTCCATCTGCCCCGTGCCCGAGTGCATCACCATGCGGGCGCTCGCGCCGGGCGAGGTGGACCAGCGCACGGGCCAGCCGGTTTCCGGCGTCTACGCCAACTGGACCACGCACCCGAACAACCCGCAGCGGGTGGCGGCGTGATGGCGCCGGGCGCATGGGGCGTGCAGGCCGTGGCCGCGGTGCGTGCTGCAGTGCGTCTGGTGCAGTTCTTGCGTGACCGATAGCATCGCTCGCTTCCCTTTCCCGCTGTCTGCCAGCCTGAGGAGGCCGGAGCCGACAGCGGGCCGTGTGCAACCCCAACCAAGTCTTTTGACAGGAGTACAGGCATGACCAACAGTACCGGCAGCGCTGCCCATATGGCGGGGCCCATGTCCGGCGCGGCGTCCAACACGCTCGCCAACGAAGATTTGCTCCCCACCACCGCCGCGCAGCGACACTGGACCTGGAAGGACTTTGCCGCGCTCTGGGTGGGCATGGTGGTGTGCGTGCCCACCTACACCATGGCCAGCTCCATGCTGGACCAGGGCTTCACCTGGCAGATGGCAGTGTGGCTGGTGTTCCTGGCCAATTGCATCGTGCTGGTGCCCATGGTGCTCATCGGCCGCGTGGGGCCCCGCTACGGCGTGCCTTTTCCCGTGCTGGCACGGGCATCGTTTGGCGTGAAGGGGGCCAACCTGCCCGCCGTGCTGCGCGGGCTGGTGGCGTGCGGGTGGTTTTCCATCAACTGCTACTTCGGCGCGCTGGCGCTGCATGGCTTTCTCAACATCCTGGGCATGAACCTCGCCGGTCCGGCCGAAGGGCAGACCATCAGCACCTCGCAGTTCATGTGCTTCCTGGCGTTCTGGGCGGTGCACATCTGGTTCATCTGGAAGGGGCCGGAGTCCATTCGCCTGCTGGAGGTGATTGCGGCGCCGCTGATGATCGGCGCCTCGGTGCTGCTGGTGGTGGTGCTGATGATGAAGGTGCCTTCGGGCCAGCTCTTCAACCTGCCCGCCAAGGTGGTCGAGGGTGGCCCCAAGACCTGGGCGGCGCTGACGGGCCTGGTCGGCTTCTGGGCCACGCTCGCGCTCAACATCCCGGATTTCACGCGCTTCGCCAAGTCGCAGAAGGACCAGGTTGTGGGCCAGGCCATCGGGTTGCCCATTCCCATGGCGCTGTTCTCCATGGTGGGCGTGATCGGCTTCTCGGCCTCGGCCATCCTGTATGGCAAGGCCCAGCTGTTCCCTGACGGCCTGCTCACCCAGATGGGCAGCGTGGCCGCGGGCCTGGGCCTGCTGGTGATTTTGCTGGCCAACCTGACGACCAACGTGGCCGCCAACCTCGTGTCGCCGTCGTATGACTTCAGCCAGTGCGCTCCCTCCAAGATCAGTTTCCGCATGGGCGGCCTGATCGCTGCGGGTATCGGCCTGCTGTTCATGCCCTGGAAGCTGCTGGCCACCTCGGGCGGCTACCTCTTCACCTGGCTGGGCGGCTACGGCACGCTGCTGGGGGCCATCGCGGGCATCCTGCTGGTCGACTACTACCTGGTGCGCAAGAGCGAGCTGAAGGTGGAAGACCTGTACCGCCGTGGCGGCGAATACGAGTACAGCAACGGCTGGAACCTGCAGGCGCTCATCGCCTTCCTGCTGGGCGTGCTGCCCTGCCTGCCAGGCTACCTGGCCGTTTCGGGCGTGGTGGACAAGGCGGGCATGCCCGCCATCTGGCTCACGCTGTTCGACTCGGGCTGGTTCTTCAGCCTGGCAGTGGCGGGCACCTACTACTACCTGACGGCCAAGAAGCAATGACCCTCGGACCCCGCCTGGGCCTGGTGCCAGTGCGGGGTCCCTTTTTTTTGAATTGAACCGCATTCCTGAAGGAGACCCCCATGACCCAAGCCCTTGTGATCCGCGGTGGCACCGTGGTCAACGCCGACCGCGAACAGCGCGCCGATGTGTTGTGCGTCGATGGCCGCATCGTGGCCGTGGGGGAGGACGCTGCGGCGCAGGCCCCGGCGGGCGCAGAGACGCTCGATGCCAGCGGCCAGTACGTGCTGCCCGGCGGCATCGACCCGCACACCCACATGCAGCTGCCGTTCATGGGCACCGTCACCATGGACGACTTCTTCTCCGGCACGGCGGCTGCGCTGGCCGGTGGCACCACCAGCATCATCGACTTCGTGATCCCCGATCCGCAGGAGCCGCTGATGGACGCCTACCGCAAGTGGCGTGGCTGGGCGGAGAAGTCGGCGGCTGACTATTCGTTCCACGTCGCCGTCACCTGGTGGAGCGAGCAGGTGCGTGCCGACATGGGCACGCTGGTGCAGCAGGAGGGCGTGAACAGTTTCAAGCACTTCATGGCCTACAAGAACGCCATCATGTGCGACGACGAAACCCTGGTGAACAGCTTCAAGCGCGCGCTCGAACTCGGGGCCATGCCCACCGTGCATGCCGAAAACGGCGAGCTGGTCTACCTGCTGCAGCAGGAGGTCGCCAAGATGGGCATCACCGGCCCCGAGGGCCACCCGCTCTCGCGCCCCCCCATGGTCGAGGCCGAAGCCGCCAACCGCGCCATTGCCATTGCCGACGTGCTGGGCGTGCCCATCTATGTGGTGCATGTGAGCTGCATGGAGTCCGCCGACGCCATTGCCCGCGCCCGCGCCCGCGGCCAGCGCGTGTATGGCGAGGTGCTGGCCGGTCACCTGCTGGTGGACGACAGCGTGTACCGCGACCCCGACTTTGCCAAGGCCGCCGCCTACGTGATGAGCCCGCCTTTCCGCCCCAAGGGCCACCAGGAGGCGCTGTGGCGCGGCCTGCAGTCGGGCCAGCTACACACCACGGCGACGGACCACTGCACCTTCTGCGCCGCGCAGAAGGCCATGGGCAAAGAAAACTTCGCCAAGATTCCCAATGGCACGGGCGGCGTGGAAGAGCGCATGGCCGCGCTGTGGGATGGCGGCGTGAACACGGGGCGCCTCACGCCCAGCGAGTTTGTGGCCATCACCTCGGCCAACGCGGCCAAGCTGTTCAACATCTATCCGCGCAAGGGTTTCATCGGCGAAGGTGCCGACGCCGACCTGGTGCTGTGGGACCCGCAAGGCACCAAAACCTTCTCGGCCAAGACCCAGTTCAGCAAGGGCGACTTCAACATCTTTGAAGGCCGCACCGTGCGTGGCATCCCCAGCCACACCGTGAGCCAGGGCCGCGTGGTGTACGCCAACGGCGACCTGCGGGCCGAGCAGGGCAAGGGCCGCTACATCAAGCGCCCGGCGTTTGGCGCCAACTTCCAGGCCGTGCAAAAGCGCGCGCAGGACCTGGCCCCCACGGCGGTGGCGCGCTAACCGCTGTAATGCATCTGGAGAACACCATGGACACGAAACTCAAGCCCGATATCGAAAACCTGCGCATCAACGGCCAGCGCCTGTGGGATTCGCTCATGGAGCTGGCGCAGATCGGCGCCACGCCCAAGGGGGGCGTGTGCCGCCTCACCCTCACCGACCTGGACAAGCAGGGCCGTGACTTGGTCACCCGCTGGGCACGCGAGGCGGGCATGACGGTGACCATCGACAAGATCGGCAACGGCTTCATGCGCCGCCCCGGCCGCAACAACAGCCTGCCGCCCATCATGACCGGCAGCCACATCGACACCCAGCCCACGGGCGGCAAGTTCGACGGCAACTACGGTGTGCTGGCGGGCATCGAGGTGGTGCGCACGCTGAACGACCACGGCATCGAGACCGAGGCGCCCATCGAGGTGGCGTTCTGGACCAACGAAGAGGGCAGCCGCTTTGTGCCCGTGATGATGGGCTCGGGTGTGTTCGCCAAGGCCTTCACCCTGGAGCACGCCTACGCCGCCACCGACACGGAAGGCAAGACGGTGAAGGGCGAGCTGGAGCGCATCGGCTACATCGGTGACCAGGAGCCCGGCGACCACCCCATCGGCGCGTACTTCGAGACCCACATCGAACAAGGCCCGGTGCTGGAGGACAACGACAAGACCATCGGCGTGGTCAGCGGCGTGCTGGGCATCCGCTGGTTTGACTGCACCGTCACCGGCATGGAGGCCCACGCAGGCCCCACGCCCATGGCCCTGCGCAAGGACGCGATGCTGGCCGCCACGCGCATCATGCAAGACGTGGTGGCCGCAGCCCACCGCCACCCGCCGCATGGCCGGGGCACTGTGGGCATGGTGCAGGTGTTTCCCAACAGTCGCAACGTGATTCCGGGCCGGGTCAAGTTCAGCATCGACCTGCGCAACAGCACCGATGCACTGGTGGACGCCATGGCCGCCGAGGTCAAGGCCTTTGCCGACCAGGTAGCCAAGGAACATGGCGTGCAGGTGCACATCGAGATGGTGTCCAGCTACCCCGCGCAATTGTTCCAGCCCGAGTGCGTGGAGGCCGTGGGCCGCGCCGTGGCCAAGCTGGGCTACAGCCACATGCCCGCCGTCTCAGGTGCAGGGCACGACGCCGTCTACATGGCCAAGCTCGCACCCAGCGGCATGATCTTCATCCCCTGCAAGGACGGCATCAGCCACAACGAGATCGAGGACGCCAAGCCCGAGCATATCGAGGCCGGGTGCAACGTGCTGCTGCACGCCATGCTGGAGCGTGCGGGGATCTGATGCTATTAAAAGCAGAGCTGCTGGCGCTTGCTGGACAAGCGCTGCGGCCTGTTTTCATTTGAATCGCCCCTGCCGTTCGGGCTGGGGCTGGCCTTTGGGCCCGCCACCGCGCGTTCAGCGCAGCTCCGTCAGCCCCAGGAAGTGGTCCAGCATGTGGAAGTGGTCTTCGAAGAACTCCTCTTCCATGCCTGCCAGCTGGTCGATGGGCGTCCACTGCACCTGCGCCGCATCGTCGTCGGCCTGCACCACGGGGAAGGGCGCATCGCCCAGGTCGAAGTAGTGCGCATGGGTGATGGTGCGCCCGCGCTGGCTGCGGTCGGGGTGGTCGAACACGGCCACCGATTGCAGTGCGGCCCGCATGGTGGCCTCGGGCAGGTGGCAGTGGGTTTCCTCCAGCAGCTCGCGCAGGCACGACTGCCACACCGTCTCCCGCTGCTCGATGAAGCCCCCCGGCACGGCCAGCTGGCCCTTGCCGGGCGCGTGCGCGCGGCGGATCAGCAGCACCTGGTCCTGGCAGCGCAGCACGGCGTCCACCGTGACGAACACGGGCGGGTAGGGCGCGGCGGCCCAGGACTCGCGGTAGCCGCGCAGCATGCGCCATTCCTCCTGCAGCGCAGGGTAGTGCGGAGTCTGCGCAAACTGCTCCAGCATCGCGAGGGTGCTGGCCGGGATCTCGCCCGCCAGCGGCGCCAGCGCTGCGCCCACGGTGGCGGGCGTGGCGCCAAAGTACGCGTCGCGGACGGTGGTGGCGTCCATGCGGCCCTGGCGCGGCAGGTCGATCAGCGTCCAGCCCGGGAAAGCGCGCAGGTAGCTGCTGGTCGCGTCCTTGAAGTGGCCCACCAGCGCGATGCGCGCGCCGGGCGCCGTGCATTGGGTCACACCCCGGCGCACGGCCTGCACCCACACGGCTTCGTTGTAGTAGTCGCGCACAGGCAGCACCTGCACGCGGGCGCGGTCGGCATCGGGCAGGGCGCCCTGGAGCATGGCCTCGCGCTCCTGCCAGGTGAAGGGGTTCTTGGGAGAGCGCGCCTGCCAGGCCGAGCCCACCACCACGATGACCTGGGGCGCCTGGCGCAGGGCTTCCTGCAGCAGGGCGATGTGACCGCTGTGCACGGGTTCAAAGCGGCCGATGAGGAGGGCGGTGTCGTGCATGGGTCTCCTGGATTTTTTTGATGTTTTGGGCCTCTAGCGCTTATCCACCAAGCGCTTACAGCTACGATTTTAGTAGTGATGGATTGGGTGAGTCGGGAGTGCCGCATGGTACCGGCGCGGCCCGCCCGCGGACGCTGCGCAAGGGCCGCCCCGCCGCGCTGGCGTCGTCCCCCTTCCCACGCGCGGCGCGAGAGAAGGGGGAAGCCGCGAAGCGGCCCAGGGGGTGTCACAAATACTTTGCCGCAATCGGCATCTGCCGCCCGCTGCCAAACGCCCGGGCCCGCACGCGCAGGATAGGCGGGGCCTGGCGCCGCTTGTACTCGTTGCGCGCCACCATGGCGTGGATGCGCTGCACCAGCGCGGCGCCGGCATCGGTCTCTTGCAGTTGCGCGACGATGGCCTCGGCCTGGGTGTGCTCGGCGGTGGACAGTCGGTCGCCCTCGATCAGCAGCTTGAGGATTTCGTCCAGCACCGGGTAGGGCGGCAGGCTGTCCGTGTCGCGCTGCCCGGGGGCTAGCTCGGCCGAGGGTTCCTTGTCGATGATGGCCTGCGGGATCAGTTCGCGCCCGGCGTGTTCGTTGACGTGGCGGGCCAGCGCGAACACCTCGGTCTTGTACAGGTCGCCAATCAGCCCCAGGCCGCCGTTGGTGTCGCCGTACAGCGTGCAGTAGCCCACCGAGATTTCGCTCTTGTTGCCGGTGGTGAGCAGCAGGTGGCCGAAGGCGTTGGAGTATTCCATCAGCACCGTGCCGCGGATGCGGGCCTGCAGGTTTTCCAGCGGCAGCCCGGCGAGCGGCTGGCCAAAGCTGCTTTCAAACTGCTGCGCATACCCCGCCACCAGGTCGGCGATAGGGTGGGTGTGCAGCTGAACGCCCAGGTTCTGGCAGAGGGTGACGGAGTCATCCACCGAGCCGCTGCTGGAGTAGCGCGAAGGCATGGTCACGCCCACCACGTTCTCGGGCCCCAGCGCCTGCGCAGCCAGCGCCAGTGTGAGGGCGCTGTCGATGCCGCCCGAGCTGCCCACCACCACCTGCCTGAAGCCGCAGCGCCGCGCATAGTCCGTAAGGCCCAGCGCGATCTGCTGGCGGTAGAACTCCATCGTCGGCAGGCCCTGCGCGGGCACGGGTGCGGGGCGTTCGCCCTCGGCCGTCAGGAACCGCCCGCCGTCGAAATGCAGCGTGCGCACATCCTCCACGAAACGCGGCGCCTCGAACACGATGCCCGCCTCGGGCTCGGCGGCGAACGAGCCGCCGTCGAACACCAGCTGGTCGTGCCCGCCCACCTGGTTCACGTACAGGATGGGCAGCCCGTGGCGCCGCGCAGAGCCGCCAAACAGCGTGTGCCGCTGCTCGCGCTTGCCCACGTGGCTGGGGCTGGCGTTGATGCTGATGACGAGGTCCGGCGATGCGTCGCGCAGGCGCTTGAACGGGTTGACGACGTAGTCGGCGCCGTGGTCGTTCCAGCCGTCTTCGCACACCAGCAGGCCCACCTGCGCGCTGCCCACGCGCAGCACCTTGGCCACGTCCGGGCCGGGCTCGAAGTGGCGGCGCTCGTCGAAGATGTTGTAGGTGGGCAGCAGCTGCTTGGCGTACTGCAGGCGCACGGCGCCGCCCTGCAGCACCAGCAGGCTGTTGTGCAGCTTCTTGCCCGGGCCGGTGGCGGGCGTGGGCGCGCCCACCACCCAGTGCAACTGGGGCAGCTCGGCGGAGGCCTGCTGCAAGGCCTCGATCCCGGCCACGATGCGCTGCTGGAAGTCGGGCTCGTCCAGCAGATCGGCGGGGTAATAGCCGCACACCGCCAGTTCGCTGAACACGACGATCTGTGACTGGTCACGCGCGGCCTGCCGGGCCGCGGCCACCATGCGGGCGACATTGCCCTCGATGTCGCCGACGGTGAAGTTGAGTTGGGCAAGGGTGACGCGCAGCATGGTCAATCCTCCTGAACGTTCGATCTCCGAAAGGGCCCGCACCATGGTGCATTGAATCACCGCGGCGTTTCGCGTGCAAAGGTCTGCACTGCTTCGCGCTGCCAGGCGCCGCGGTAGCGCCTGCGCAGGCCGTCGTCGAACAGCTCGAACGGGTAGCGCATCGGGGCCCGTTCTCCCCGGGCCAGGCTACGCGGTGGCCGCCTTGGTTTCCTCGTACACCGCGAGGTAGTCGGTGGCGAGTGCGGTCTTCTGCTGCTCGGTGAGCAGCTTGCCGGCCATCTGGAAGAAGCGGTGTTCTTCTTCAGTGAGGTGGTGTTCCACCTTCTCGGCCAGCTTCTTGGCCAGGGGCAGCCATGCGGGGGTGGCCGGGTCGGCTGCCTCCAGAGACTCCACCAGTTCGTCGATCTGATGGTGCTCGGAGATCGCATGGCGGGACAGGTCCACGCCCGCGTCGTGCGCCATCAGCGGAATGTAGAAGTGCCGCTCTTCCGCCAGCTCGTGCGCCGTGAGCTCGGTCTTGAACTGCTCGAACAGCTCCTGCCGCTCCGGTGTGTTGCCGCTCGTGCCGACGAGCTGGCGGTAGAGCGCGCGTTGCCGCTCGTGGCTTTCGCGCAGGGCTTCAAAGATGTTCGTTGTGGCCATGGGAAGGGGGATCGACGGGATCGTGTGGGGGATGAAGCGTGGAGGGCAGCTTGCCCATCACTTGAGCACCTTGCGGGCCGCGCCCACGCCGAGGATGGCGAGCACGACGAAAACAATCGCAATGATGAGGAAGATGATGAACAGCACCTTGGCAATGCCGGCGGCGCCTGCGGCCACGCCGGTGAAGCCCAGCGCACCGGCAACCAACGAGATCAGGGCAAAAATGATGGCGTACTTCAGCATGGGGATCTCCTACGGGAAAGGGGCAGACGGCGCTGCGAAAGGTGTGCGCAGACGATACCGGCGCCGCCGCGCACGGGGCGTCAGCAGGGGCGGGGTCCCGGTGTAGGAGAGGGCCGCCGCGCGGTGGGCGCGGGGATAAAAAAAAGCCGCAGCGCGGGAGGCGCTGCGGCTGGGGGGTGGTGTGCGCGAAGCGCAGCAGCTTTATCGGTCTTCTGGCCTACGCCCACATCGCTGCGCGATATGAGCTTCGCCCACGTACGGAAAGCCCCGCGTTCCGCGCGGAGGGCTTACAGCCCTGCTGCCGCACGCAGTGCGGCAGCCTTGTGGTCTGCGTTCACATCGCTGCGCGATATGAACTCCGCCCCAAAGCCCAAGGTTTGCTGCGCAAACACCGGGCTTTACAGCCCGGCCGCTGCGCGCAGCGCTTGGGCTTTGTCCGTACGTTCCCAGCTGAACTCGGGTTCTTCGCGGCCGAAGTGGCCGTAGGCGGCGGTCTTTTCGTAGATGGGGCGCAGCAGGTCCAGCATCTGGATGATGCCCTTGGGCCGCAGGTCGAAGTGCGCGCGCACCAGCTGGGCGATCTGGTCGTCGGGGATCACGCCCGTGCCTTCGGTGTAGACCGTGATGTTCATCGGCTCGGCCACGCCGATCGCGTAGGCCACCTGGATCTGGCACTGGCGCGCCAGGCCCGCGGCCACGATGTTCTTGGCCACGTAGCGCGCGGCGTAGGCGGCCGAGCGGTCCACTTTCGTTGGGTCCTTGCCGCTGAACGCGCCGCCGCCGTGGGGGCAGGCACCGCCGTAGGTGTCCACGATGATCTTGCGGCCGGTCAGCCCACAGTCGCCTTGCGGGCCGCCGATGACGAAACGGCCGGTGGGGTTGATCAGGTAGCGCGTGTCCTGCAGCCATTCCTTGGGCAGCACGGGCTTGATGATCTCTTCGATGACGGCTTCGGTGAACGAAGCCTTCATCTTGGTCTGCGACTCGCTCTGGTCGGGGTGGTGCTGGGTGGAGAGCACCACGGTGTCGATGCTGTGGGGCTTGCCGTCCACGTAGCGCATGGTCACTTGCGACTTGGCGTCGGGGCGCAGGAAGGGCAGGCGGCCGTCCTTGCGCAGCTGGGCCTGGCGCTCCACCAGGCGGTGGGCGTAGTAGATGGGCGCGGGCATCAGCTCAGGCGTTTCGTCGCAGGCGTAGCCGAACATCAGGCCCTGGTCGCCGGCGCCGGTGTTCAGGTGGTCGTCGGACGCATGGTCCACGCCCTGGGCGATGTCGTTGGACTGCTTGTCATAGGCCACGAGCACGGCGCAGCCTTTGTAGTCGATGCCGTAGTCGGTGTTGTCGTAGCCGATGCGCTTGATGGTGTCGCGCGCCACCTGGATGTAGTCCACATGGGCGTTGGTGGTGATCTCGCCGGCCAGCACGACCAGGCCGGTGTTGGTCAGCGTTTCAGCGGCGACGCGGCTGCGGGGGTCTTGCTTGAAGATTGCGTCGAGAATCGCGTCCGAGATCTGGTCGGCCACCTTGTCGGGATGGCCTTCGGAGACGGATTCCGAGGTAAAGAGAAAGTCGTTCGCCATTTGAATAAACTCCTGTGTTCCGGCATTTGGGGCGTTGCCCTCACCCCGTAGGAGCTGGCGAACGCTTTAGCAGAATTGTTTTACGTCGCCCTGCAAGTTGCTCATTTAACTCAGCGACCCGGCCATTTTAATGCCTGTTGTGTTCCGATTCTTTTCCGTATTTCCGCTGTGGTTGCTGCACGTCATGGGCGCGGCCATGGGCTGGGTGGCGTTTGCCGCCTCGCCCACGTACCGGCGCCGCTTCCTGGCCAATGCGGCGCTGGCCGGCTATTCGTTTGCCCAGGTGCGCGGGGCCGTAGCCCACGCGGGCCGCATGGTGGCGGAGCTGCCGCGCCTGTGGCTGGGCGCGCCGCTGCCCTGCAGCCTGGTGAACGAGGCCTGCGTGAACGCGGCCTACGCGGCCGGGCGCGGCATCGTCTTCCTCACGCCGCACCAGGGGTGCTTCGAGCTGTCGGCCCAGGTGGCGGCACGGCGCTGGAGCGCCGAGCGCGGCCCCATCACCGTGCTGTACCGCCCCGCCCGCCAGCCTTGGCTGGCCAAGGTGATGGAGACCGCGCGCAACCGCCCCGGCATGCTGGCCGTGCCCACCACGCTGTCCGGCGTGCGCCAGATGATCAAGGCCCTGCGCCGCGGAGAAGCCGTGGGCCTGCTGCCCGACCAGGTGCCGCCCGAAGGCCAGGGCCTGTGGGCCCCGTTTTTTGGCCGCGACGCCTACACCATGACGCTGGCTGCCCGCCTGGCGCAGCAGACCGGCGCGGCCGTGGTGCTGGCGCGCTGCGAGCGCCTGTCCTGGGGGCGCGGCTACGTCACCCACTTTGAAACCTTGCCCGCGCCACTGTCCGACCAGATGGACCAGGCGGTGCTGCAGATCAACCAAGCCATGGAACACCTCATCCGCCAGAGCCCCGAGCAGTACCTGTGGGGCTACGCCCGCTACAAGCAGCCGCGCGCCGAAGCCGCCGCGCCGGCCGCGGGGGGCGCGGCATGACGGGCCGCCTGGGCGTGTGGTTCATGGGCGTGCTGGCGCGGCTGCCGCTGCCGGTGCTGCGCGGCATGGGCTGGCTGCTGGGGCATGTGGCCTACGTGCTGGTGGTGCGGCGGCGCAAGGTGGCGCTGCGCAACCTGGCGCTGTGCTTCCCGGACTGGCCCGAGGCGCGCCGCCGGGCGGTGGCGCGGGCCAACTTTGTGGCCTTCTGCCAGACCTGGCTGGACCGCAGCTGGCTCTGGTCCGCGCCGCGCGAAGTGGTGGAGCAGCGCGTGCGCCTCACCGGCGCCATCCACGAGCTGGACGGCGACACGCCCACCATCCTGTTCGCGCCGCATTTCTACGGCATGGACGCGGGCGGCCTGGCGCTGCCGCTGCATTCCACGCGCGCCTTCACCTCCATCTTTGCCACCCACCCGGACCCGGCCGTGGACGCCTGGTTCATGGCCGGGCGCCAGCGCTTTGGCGACGTGCGCATGCTCAACCGCTCGGACGGCGTCAAGCCCATCATCGCCAACCTGCGCAAGGGCGGCCTGCTGTACCTGCTGCCCGACATGGACTACGGCCGCAACGATTCCCTGTTCGTGCCGTTCTATGGCGTCACGGCCGCCACCATCCCCTCGCTGTCGCGCTTTGCGCGGCTGGGGCGCGCGAAGGTGGTGGGCGTGTATTCGCGCATGACGCCCACGGGCTACGTGGCCGAGGTGTCGCCCGCCTGGGCCGACTACCCCACGGACGACGCCGAGGCCGACACCGCGCGCATGAACCGCGAGCTGGAGGCCGTGATCGACACCATGCCCGAGCAGTACTACTGGGTGCACAAGCGCTTCAAGACGCGGCCCGAGGGCGAGCCGGGCGTGTATTGATTCCCCCCTGAGCCGCCTGCAGCGGCTTCCCCCGAGGGGGACGCCACCCGTGGCCCGGCGGAGCCGGTTCCATGGTGGCTCTGGCCTGGTGCGCGCCGGTTGTCCAGATTTCAGATGCTCACGCGGCCGCTTGCCCTTATCCAGCAAGCGCGAGCAGCTATCAATTGGATTGCAGGAACCGCCGCAGTTCCATCGCCACGCGCTCGGGGTGCTCGTGCACCACCCAGTGCGATGCCTGCTCTATCTTTTGCACCTGCAGCTGCGGGATCCAGGCCTGCAGGCCGTCCAGCAAGCCGGGCAGCAGGGCCGGATCGTCCAGGGCCCACAGCACCAGTGTGGGCACCGCCACCCTGAGCATGGATTCGGGCAGCGTGATGGCCTGGGCGCCAGGGTCTCCGTCCCGCGGCGGGCGGATGGGGCTGGCGCGGTAGTAGTTGCACGCGCCGGTCAGCCCCTGCAGCCACAGCGCGCGGTACTGCGCGCGCACCGGCCCGGTGAGCCAGGCGGGCGGGCGGCCCTGGGGATCGTCGAAGAACGCGAACAGGCGCCGAAAGTCGTCTTCGGCCAGCAGCGCCTCGGCGTCCGGGCGGCACAGGAAGTGCATGTACTGGCTGGCCGCCTGCTGCGCCGCGCTGTGCGAAAGCTCGCGCACAAAGGCGCCGGGGTGCGGCGAGTTGATGATGGCCAGCCGCCGCATCAACTGCGGCTGCTGGTTGGCCAGGTTCCACGCCACGGCGCCGCCCCAGTCGTGGGCCACCAGGCATTCCAGCACGCCGCCCGGGGCCTCGGCCGCAATCAGCGCCGCCAAGTCCTGCACCAGGTGCTTGGCACGGTAGGCCTCAACTTCCGCCGGGCTGCTGGAGCGGCCGAAGCCCCGCAGGTAGGGTGCAACGCAGCGGTAGCCGCCGTTCTCCGGCCGCGAAAAATGCAGCAGCAGCTCGTCCCAGATGAAGGCGCCCTCGGGAAACCCATGCAGGAACAGCAGCGTGGGGCGGCCGGCTACGCCGCTGGTGCGGCAGTGCAGGGTGATGCCTTGGGGCAGGGCGACGTCGCGGGTCTGGATCATGGCGCTATGCTATGAATTAAATAGCTGCTAGCGCTTGCTGCATAAGCGCTAGAGGCTGTTTTTATCTGAAATGTCCGGGGCACTGGCCTCCGGGCCTGCCTCCGGACCGTCCGGTGCCTCGGCCTGCGCCTGGGGCGCGGGGCGCTCCGGGTGGGCCCACCGCCACAGCAGCTGCGCCACCTCGTCGACACCCTGCTTCTTGAGGGCCGAGAACATCTTCACCTCGCCACCGCCGGCCTGCAGTCGCGTAATGGACAGCACCTTGGCCTGCTCGGAACGCGTGAGCTTGTCGGCCTTGGTCAGCAGCACCAGGAACTTGAGGCCTTCCTCCACGCGCGGGCGCACTACCTCCAGCAGGGCTTCGTCCAGCTCGGTCAGGCCCAGGCGGGGGTCGCACAGCAGCACGATGCCGGAGAGGCTGGTGCGGCTGATCAGGTAGTTCACCATCACCTGCTGCCAGCGCTGCTTGTCGGTGCGCGACACGGCCGCATAGCCATAGCCCGGCAGGTCGGCCAGTACGGCGTCCGTCACGCCCTGCTTGCCCAGGGCAAACAGGTTGATGTGCTGCGTGCGGCCGGGCTTCTTGGAGGCGAAGGCCAGCTGCTTTTGCTGCGTCAGGGTGTTGATGCAGGTGGATTTGCCCGCGTTGGAGCGCCCCACGAAGGCAATCTCGGGCACATCGATAGGCGGCAGGTGGTGCAGCTGCGCTGCCGTGGTGAGGAACCGGGCCGTGTGCATCCACCCCATGGCGGTCTTGGCGTCAGGTGCGGGCGGAAGTGGGCCAGCAACTGGCGTGGGGGAAGATATCGTCATGGGAAGGGAACAGGTTCCTAGGATGCAAAGGTGCGTCATTGTAGAATCGCGGGGTTTGCGCACATAAACCCACACCCCTCGATATGAAGTTGCTCGCCTCTTTGTTGACGGCTGCCGCGCTGGCAGCACCTGTTTTCTCGGCTGTTGCAGCGGGTGAAGCACCCCCGGCGGCCAAGCCGGATCTCGTCAAGGGCGAGGCCAGCTTTGCCGCCGTCTGCGCGGCATGCCACGCGGCGGATGGCAATTCGACCATCACCGTCAACCCCAAGCTGGCGCAGCAACACCCCGAATACCTCGTCAAGCAGCTGCAGGAGTTCAAGTCCGGCAAGCGCAACAACGCCGTCATGAAGGGCTTCGCCGCCATGCTGTCCGACGAGGACATGAAGAACATTGCGTACTGGGTCGCCTCCAAGCCCGCCAAGACGGGCTTCGCGAAGGACAAGGATCTGGTCGCCATGGGCGAACGCATCTACCGCGGCGGTGTGCCCGACCGCAACATTGCCGCCTGTGCCGGCTGCCACAGCCCGAATGGCGCAGGCATCCCCGCACAGTACCCCCGCCTGTCCGGCCAGCACGCCGACTACACCGTGGCGCAGCTCAACACCTTCCGCGACGGCACACGCGCCAACAGCGTCCAGATGACGCAAGTGGCTGCCAAGCTCAACGACAAGGAAATCAAGGCGGTGGCCGACTACATTGCCGGCCTGCGCTGAGGGCTGTCACGGCCTGATTTGATTTCCGTCAAGTTTGTGGCCCGCACCGCGGGTCTTCACGGAACCGACCGCCAATAAAAAACCCAAAATGGGCGGGTCCATCGCAACGATGGCCCCGCCCATTTTTTCTTTCCCGCGCTCCCAGCCCTGTTTCATCCATGTCCGACAACACGCAAGGCCTGCATATCCAGTCCGGTTCCCGGGCCCTGCGTGCGGGGATCGAACTGCTGTCCTCCATGCGGTTCGCCATCTCGCTGCTGACGGTGATCTGCATCGCGTCGGTGATCGGCACCGTGCTCAAGCAGCACGAACCGGCGGTCAACTATGTCAACCAGTTCGGGCCGTTCTGGGCCGAACTGTTCGGCGCCATCCAGCTCAACGCCGTGTACAGCGCCTGGTGGTTCCTGCTCATTCTGGCCTTCCTGGTGGTGAGCACCTCGCTGTGCATCGCGCGCAACACGCCCAAGATCCTCAGCGACCTCAAGGCCTACAAGGAAAACATCCGGGAGCAAAGCCTCAAGGCCTTCCACCACAAGGCCGAGGCCGCACTGCCCGGCACGGCCGAGGCTGAAGCGCACCGCATCGGCTCCCTGCTGGCCGGCGGCGGCTGGAAGGTGCGCCTGCAGCAGCGCGACACGGCCGCGGGCCCGGGTTCGGGCTGGATGGTCGCGGCCAAGGCGGGTGCGGCCAACAAGCTGGGCTACATCGCGGCCCACAGCGCCATCGTGCTGGTGTGCGTGGGCGGCCTGCTCGACGGGGACCTGATCGTGCGCGCCCAGATGCTGCTGGGCGGCAAGACGCCGTACCAGGGCGGCGGGCTGATCGCGGATGTGAAGCCCGAGCACCGGCTCTCCGAGCGCAACCCCACCTTCCGGGGCAATCTGCTGGTGGCCGAGGGCACCCAGTCCAGCACCGCGATCCTGAACCAGTCCGATGGCGTGCTGCTGCAGGAGCTGCCCTTCGCGGTGGAACTCAAGAAGTTCATCGTGGAGCACTACTCCACCGGCATGCCCAAGCTGTTCGCCAGCGAGATCGTCATCCACGACAAGGTGACCGGCGAGAAGACGCCTGCCCGCGTGGAGGTCAACCATCCGGCCAGCTACCGGGGCATCGAGATCTACCAGTCGAGCTTCGATGACGGCGGCTCGCACCTGAAGCTGCGTGCGCTGCCCATGGCGCCCGGCGGCAAGCCCTTCGATATCGAGGGCACCGTGGGCGGCTCCACGCAGCTCTCCGCCCAGGGAGCGGCGGCCGGTGCCGACACGCTGACGCTGGAGTTCACGGCGCTGCGCACCATCAATGTCGAGAACTTCGGCGCGGCGGGGCGGGCGGGCGGCAGCGGGGCGGACGTGCGCAAGGTGGACCTGCGCGAGTCGGTGGAATCGCGCCTGGGCGCTGCCAACAAGACGGTTACCAAGAAAGAGCTTCGCAATGTCGGCCCCAGCGTCAGCTACAAGCTGCGCGACGCGGCGGGCCAGGCGCGGGAATTCCACAACTACATGCTGCCCGTGGACACCGGCGACGGCGTGCCGGTGTTCCTGCTGGGCGTGCGCGAATCGCCCGCCGAGCCGTTCCGCTACCTGCGCGTGCCGGCCGATGACAAGGGCGGCATGGAGGGCTTCCTGCGCATGCGGGAAGCCTTGGCGGACCCCGCGGCGCGGGAAGAGGCGGTGCGCCGCTACGTCGGGCAGGCCATCGATACCTCTCGCCGCGACCTGGCCGAGCAGCTGCAGCAGTCCGCGTCGCGAGCGCTGGCGCTGTTCGCGGGCCGCGGCATGGTGGACGGCAAGCCCACGGGCGGGCTGCAGGCCGTGTCCGATTTCATGGAAGCCAACGTACCCGAGGCCGAGCGCACGCGGGCCGGTGAAGTGCTGGTGCGCATTCTCAATGGCACGCTGTTCGAGCTGGCCCAGCTCTCGCGCCAGCGGGCGGGCCTGCCCCCCCTGCCGCAGGACGATGCTACGCGGGGCTTCATGACGCAGGCGGTGCTGTCGCTGTCCGATGCGCAGGTCTATCCCGCGCCCGTCGCGCTGGAACTGACGGACTTCACCCAGGTGCAGGCCAGCGTGTTCCAGGTGGCGCGAGCCCCCGGAAAAAACATTGTCTATCTGGGATGCGCCTTGCTGATCCTGGGCGTTTTTGCCATGCTCTACGTCCGCGAGCGGCGGGTCTGGGTGTGGGTGGCGCCGCAGGATGGCCGCACCCACGCCACCATGGCCTTGTCGGCGAACCGCAAGACGCTGGACGGTGACAAGGAATTCGTACAGCTTGCGCAGAAATTGATTGGAGCCGGCACGGCCCCGGAAGGCACCGCATGAACACCGCCACCATCACCCTGAACGAGGGATTCTTCGCCCGCCGCAACTGGTTGGACTGGCTGTTCGCCGCCATCGTGGCGGCGGGCGGGCTGTATGCCTTGCAGCGCTACGGCGCCTACATGGATGGGTATGAGAAGGGCATTCTGCTCAGCGCCATCCCCTGTGCCGTCTGGCTGGGCTGGTTCTGGCGGCCCCTGCGGACGCTGATGCTCGCCGTGGCGGCGGTGGCCCTTCTGGCCATCGGCCTGTACCAGCAGGATGGGGCCGGCAGCCTGGCGCGGGCCGATACGGTGTTCGGCCTCAAGTACTTTCTTTCCAGCCAGTCCGCCATCCTGTGGATGAGCATGCTGTTTTTCATCAGCACGGTGTTCTACTGGCTGGGCATGTTCTCCAAGGGCGAAGGCAAGACCATGGGCATGCTGGGCTCGCGCGTGGCCTGGCTGGCGGTGGCGATGGCGTTGATCGGCACGCTGGTGCGCTGGTACGAGAGCTACCTGATCGGGCCGGACATCGGCCACATCCCCGTCAGCAACCTGTACGAGGTGTTCGTGCTGTTCTGCTGGATGACGGCCGTGTTCTACCTGTACTACGAACAGCAGTACGGCACGCGCGCCCTGGGCGGCTTTGTGATGCTGGTGGTCAGCGCCGCCGTGGGTTTTCTGCTCTGGTACACCGTGGTGCGCGAGGCGCATGAAATCCAGCCGCTGGTGCCAGCGCTCAAGAGCTGGTGGATGAAGCTGCACGTGCCGGCCAACTTCATCGGCTACGGTACGTTTGCCTTGTCCGCCATGGTGGCCTTTGCCTACCTGATCAAGCAGCAGGCCGCCGAGACGCGCTGGTACAAGCTGGCTCCCCTGTGGCTGCTGGGCGTGGTGCTGTGCTTTGAGCCCATCGTGTTCCGGCAAGGTGTCACGGACAACGGCGGCAGCTACTGGATGGTGTATTTCGGCATTTCCGCCTTCATCGTGGCGAGCATCCTGCTGGGCCGTAAGCGCATTGCCGAGCGCCTGCCGTCCTTTGAGGTGCTGGACGACGTGATGTACAAGTCCATTGCGGTCGGCTTTGCGTTCTTCACCATCGCCACCGTGCTGGGCGCCCTGTGGGCCGCGGAAGCCTGGGGCGGCTACTGGAGCTGGGACCCCAAGGAGACCTGGGCGCTGATCGTCTGGCTCAACTACGCAGCCTGGCTGCACATGCGCCTGATGAAGGGCCTGCGCGGCACCGTGTCCGCCTGGTGGGCCCTGGTTGGCCTGGTGGTCACGACCTTCGCCTTCCTCGGCGTGAACATGTTCCTGAGCGGACTGCACAGCTACGGCACGCTGTAGCCGGCGGCTGCGCGGGGCAGGCCGGGCAAGCGGAACCCGGCCCGTAGGGCTGTTGTGAGCCGCACTGCAGCTGCGAGGCCTTCGGTGTAACCTGGGCGGCAGGTGGAACGAACTAACCCCTGTTCTGCTCTACTGCCCAGCGTTGCCTTCCGGAGACTCCCCATGTTGATCCCCCGCCGAGATACGGGTTTCGTGCACCCGTTTGCTTCAGAAATCACGCCCCAGGCGGTGTACCAGGACCGCCGGCGCCTCCTGCAGCTCATGGCCGGCGGCGCAGCCGGCGCTGCCGTGGCGGCGTGGGCGGCGCGTGACGCGCTGGGCCAGGAGAGCGGTGTGCCCCGCCCGGGCAAGCTGGCGGCTTTGCCGGCCAGGCGCTCGGCCGTGGACGGCGCCGCCACCATGGAAAAGCTCACGGACTACAAGGACGCGAGCACGTACAACAACTTCTACGAATTCGGCACCGACAAGGCCGACCCTGCCCGCAACGCCCCCACGTTGAAGACCCGCCCCTGGACGGTGGAGGTGGAAGGGCTCGTCAAGAAGCCGGGCAAGTACGGCATCGAGGACCTGCTCAAGCTCAGCGCGCAAGAAGAGCGCATCTACCGGCTGCGCTGCGTGGAAGGGTGGTCCATGGTCATCCCGTGGGTGGGCTACTCGCTGTCGGAGCTGATCAAGCGCGTGGAGCCCCAGGGCAGCGCCAAATATGTGGAGTTCGTCACCCTCGCCGACAAGGCCACCATGCCGTATGTGGGGTCGCGCGTGCTCGACTGGCCCTATGTGGAAGGCCTGCGGCTGGATGAAGCCATGCACCCGCTCACGCTGCTGGCGTTCGGCATGTATGGCGAGGTGCTGCCCAACCAGAACGGCGCGCCTGTGCGGCTGGTGGTGCCGTGGAAGTACGGCTTCAAGAGTGCCAAGAGCATTGTGAAGATCCGTTTTGTCGAGCGGGAGCCGGGGACGGCCTGGAACAAGGCGGCCAAGCAGGAATACGGGTTCTATTCCAACGTGAATCCGGAGGTCGACCACCCGCGGTGGAGTCAGGCGACGGAGCGGCGCATCGGCGAAGACGGCCTGTTCGCCAAGAAGCGCAAGACGCTGATGTTCAACGGCTACGGCGCCCAGGTCGGCCAGTTGTACGCGGGCATGGACCTCAAGAAGTTCTACTGACGACTGACCGCCTGGGGCCTGCCGTCCACCGCCGGGATTTCCCGGCGGGTGGTCCCGGCGGGCTTCGCCTCTATTTCTTTCACCGCATGCGAAAACTGCTGGCCGGCCCGGCCGCCAAACCCGCGCTGTTCCTGCTGTGTCTGCTGCCGCTGGCGTGGCTGGTCTACGCCGCGTGGGCGGATCGGCTGGGGGCCAACCCGGCCGAAGCACTGGTGCGTGCCACGGGCGACTGGACACTGCGCAGCCTGTGCCTGGTGCTCGCCGTGACCCCGCTGCGCGTCATCAGCGCCACGCCGCAGCTGGCACGGTTTCGGCGCATGCTGGGGCTGTTCGTGTTCTTCTACGGGGTGCTGCACCTGCTGAGTTACGCGTGGTTCGACATGGGCTTTGACGTGCCCGAGATCGTGCGTGATATTTTCAAGCGCCCGTTCATCCTGGTGGGCTTCGCGGCGCTGGTGCTGCTGCTGCTGCTGGCTGCTACATCGTTCAACCGTGCCATCAAGCGCCTGGGAGCCCGGCGGTGGCAGGCGCTGCACCGCAGCGTGTATGCCGCGGCGCTGTTGGCGCTGTTGCATTTCTTCTGGATGCGGGCCGGCAAGAACGACTTCGGCGAAGTGGCCGTCTATGCGGTGGTGGTGGCGCTGCTGCTGGGCTGGCGGGTGGCCCGCCGCTGGCGCAAGGGATGAGCGGGGCTGGTTGGCATCTCGCGCCAAACCGTCGACCAGCCCTTGATGGCCTCATCTCTTTTGCTATGTTATTGATAGCTAATTGCGCAGGTTCAGAAAGCGCTGGCGGCTCTTTTTGCCCCAAATATTACCGTGGGCTTCCGGGGCGCATCTGGCGCGTCACCGGATCAATGTAGCCCGTCGGTATCTGGTAGGCGCGGTCGTCGAAGAGGTCAATGCCGCACATGAGGTTTTCGATCCACAGGAAGAAATCCTGGATGGCCGGCTTGCCCATGATGGGGGCACCGTGCTGCGGCACGATCATCGAGATGTCCAGCTGGCGGGCCATACGGGCCCACAGGCGCAGGATCTTGTTCGAGACCATGTACCGCCGGTGGAAGGCCTCCATGCGCGGGATGTGGGCCCGCAAGTCGGTCACGGGCACGCGGGCTTCCGCGCCCGACATCAAGGACACGCCCAGGTCGCCGGTGAACAGGATGCGGCTGACCGGGTCGTAAAAGTGGAAATTGCCTTCGGAGTGCATGAAGTGGGCGGGCAGCAGCACCAGCTCGTGGCGGCCCAGCGGCAGGTGTCCACCGCTGTCGGGCACGCCGATCACCCGGTTCTCCGTCTTGCCCACCTTGGTGAAGTGGGGCGCAAAACGCTCCCAGATGCGCGAGATCACCAGGTTGGCCTTGGTGCTGGTCATCCAGCGGTCCAGCGAAGCAATGATGTCCGGGTCCGCATGCGAGGCGATCAGGTAGGACAGCTTGTGCGGGGGGAAGTGTTTGGTCATCCCCATGAACAGCTCATTGAAGGCCAGGTTGCCGCCCGGGTCGATGATGGCGCCGGTGTCGTCGTCCACGATCAGGAACTGGTTGGCCTGCACGGCCTGACCGTCTTCCTCAATCAGATCGGTGAACATCAGACAAGCATGGTTCTTGTCGCGGTAGAGTTCCAGGGCCATAGCCATCCTACGGTGCAATAAAGCCCGAACTGTACGATTACCCCTGCAATTGATCCTTGATAGAAATCAAGCGTCGCCGGAGTTGGCGGCAGGCCCCGCAATGCCTCAGGGTGCGGCCGAAGCGGCGCTGGCCGGGGGCTGCGGGGTGGGCGCGGCGCCGGAACCCGGTGTCAGGGTCTGGGGCAGGGTCGCCCGCTGGGCCGCCTGGGGGGCGCTGGGCAAGTAGAGGGGACCGCGCTGCCCGCAACCCGCGAAGGCCGCCGCACAGGCTGCAAGGACAACAGTCCTGACTAGAATTTGAGAAGCCTTCATCAACATGCGCAAATTGTAATGACCGACCTTGAATTCATGGACCGCGCCGAAAAGCTGCTACTGGCGGTTGAGCGCAGTTGCGACCGCATCAACGACACCACGGACGCCGATGTGGATGCCCAGCGCTCGGGGGGCATGGTGACGCTGTCTTTTCCCAATCGCTCGCAGATCGTGGTCAATCTGCAAAAGCCGCTGCAGGAAGTCTGGATGGCCGCCCGCTCGGGGGGCTACCACTACCGCTTTCAGGACGGGCGCTGGCAGGACACCAAGGGAGCGGGCGAGTTCTTTGAGTGCTTGAGCCGCGACGCCAGCCAGCAAGCGGGCGTCTCCCTGAAATTCTCCGAGTGATCTCTCAGCGAAGGGCGCGCGCAGGGTGTCGCGCGCCCGCCATTCCATGAACTCGCCCGTTGGCGAGCATCAGTTGCGGAAGAGGTCGAGAATGCGGTTGCGCTCTTCCGCCGCAGGGGGCGCCTGGGGTGCCCCGGCTGCCGGCGCGGCAGAGCGGCCCGCCTCCAGGCCGACGCTGCCCACCCCGCTGTTGCGGGCGTATTCCTCGTAGAACCACTCGCCCCCCACATTCACCACGCCCGGCGGCACGGTCGGCTCCATGACCGGGACGCCTTTGAGCGCGCGCTCCATGAAGCTGATCCACACAGGCAGGCTGAGGCCGCCGCCGGTCTCGCGGCTGCCCAGGTTGCGCGGTGTGTCGTAGCCGATCCACGTGACCGCGGCGATTGTCGGCTGGTACCCGGCGAACCACGCGTCCACCGAGTCATTGGTGGTGCCGGTCTTCCCATACAGATCGGGGCGCTTGAGCGTGGCTTGTGCCCGTGCCGCGGTGCCGGTTCGCGTCACTTCCTGCAGCAGGCTGTTCATGATGAAAGCGTTGCGTGCATCAATGGCCCGCGGCAGCGTGGCGGTGGTGGGGGGCGTAGTCTCGGAGATCACGCGGCCCTTGTGGTCCGTCACCTTGGCAATCAGCCAGGGATTGACGCGGTAGCCGCCATTGGCGAACACGGAGTACGCCGTCGCCATCTGCAGCGGGGTCACCGATCCGGCGCCCAGCGCCATCGTGAGGTAGGCGGGGTGCTTTTCCGCGTCGAAGCCAAAGCGTGTCACCCATTCCTGCGCGGTCTTGGGGCCCACGGCCTGCAGAATGCGGATGGAGATCATGTTCTTTGACTTGGCCAGGCCCGTGCGCATGCTCATTGGCCCGTCATATTTGCCGTCGTAGTTCTTGGGTTCCCACGGCTGCCCGCCCGTCACGCCGGCATCAAAGAACAGCGGCGCGTCGTTGATGACGGTGGCGGGGGTGAACCCTTTTTCCAGCGCGGCGGAATAGATGAAGGGCTTGAAGCTGGAGCCGGGCTGGCGCCACGCCTGCGCTGCGTGGTTGAACTTGTTCTTGTCAAAGTCAAAGCCTCCCACCAGCGCGCGGATGGCGCCGCTGCGCGGATCCAGCGCGACGAACGCACCCTCCACCTCGGGCAGCTGGGTGATCTCCCAGGTGCCCTTGGGGGTCTTCACCACCCGGATCACGGCGCCGCGGCGGATCTTGATGTTGGGCGGCGCCTTGTCGCTGAGGCCGGACTGGGCAGGCTTCAGGCCATCGCCCGTGATTTCCACGGCGTCGCCATTGGCACGCGCGGCGGTGATCTTGCGGGCAGAAGCCTCCAGCACCACGGCCGACAGCACATCGCCGTTGTCAGGATGGTTGGCCAGCGCGTCATCAATCGCGTCTTCGACCTCCTGCGGGGCCGTGGGCAGGGTCACGAACTTTTCGGGGCCGCGGTACTGCTGGCGGCGCTCGTAGTCCATGATGCCGCGGCGCAGGGCGCCATAGGCGGCTTCCTGCTCCGCCGCATTGAGGGTCGTGTAGACGTTGAGTCCCCGCGTGTAGGCCTCGTTGCCATACTGCGTGAAGATCAGCTGGCGGACCATTTCGGCCACGTACTCGGCATGGACACGCGTGCTGTCCGGGCCGGACCGGATCTTCAGGTCTTCCTTCTTGGCTTGCGCCGCCTGGTCCGGCGTGATGAAGCCGTTTTCTTCCATGCGGTCAATGATGTACAACTGCCGCACGCGTGCGCGCTTGGGGTTGCTGATGGGGTTGTAGGCGGAGGGCGCCTTGGGCAGGCCGGCCAGCATGGCCGCCTCGGCAATCGAAACTGATTTCAGCGGCTTGCCGAAATACGCCTCCGAAGCGGCCGCAAAACCGTAGGCGCGGTTTCCCAGATAAATCTGGTTCATGTAAATCTCGAGGATCTGGTCCTTGGTCAGTAAATGCTCGAGTTTGAATGTAAGTAAGATTTCGTAAATTTTGCGAGTAAATGTTTTTTCGGACGACAGATAAACATTTCGCGCAACCTGCATCGTGATGGTGGATGCGCCCTGGCTTTTGACCCGGCCCAGATTCGCCAGCCCGGCGCGGATCACCCCTTTGTAGTCGACCCCCCCGTGTTGGAAGAAGCGCGCGTCCTCGATCGCCAGCACGGCGTCCTTCATCACCTTGGGAATTTCGTCGATCGGCGTGAGGTTGCGCCGCTCTTCACCAAACTCGCCCAGCAGGGCGCCTTCCGAGGAATAGACCCTTAGCGGGAGCTTGGGGCGGTAGTCGGCAAGGTCTGAGATGTCAGGCAGATTGGGGTAGGCCACCGCAAGCGCGAGGGCGATGGACAGCGCCAGCCCGAGCGCGCCCGCCACGGCCAGCCCGGTGATCCAGAGCAGGATGCGGCCGACCCAGTAGAGCCAGGAACGTCGGCGAGGAGAGGGAGCGGTGGACGCGTCCGGCTTGTCTGCGGACTTCGAGGGAGAGGACGGCATAGCGCTCCGGGAGGGCAAGGAACCCTCATTATAAAAATGCGCGGACCGCCTCCCGCTCGGGGAGCATTTTGGGTAGCCGAATACATCGCTCGGCGGCCTTGGCTTGCCACTGAACGGGGTTGCAAAGGGGCCAAGTTTCGTCTGCTTTTGGCAACGCTCCCCGCCTGTTACTTGGGGAAAAATCTTTGCTGGAGAACTATCTTACTGATAGCATTCATGTGAAGTGTTAAGTTTTGTTGCCTCATTTTGGCAAGTTACAGGGGACCAATCTTGAGCTCAATGGGGTCATTGTTCGGCCGGCAGTCTCCGCCGTTGCTCGGAATCGATATCAGCTCGTCCAGCGTCAAGTTGGTAGAGCTTGGCCGCGACAAGGCGGGAGGGCTGGTGCTGGAGCGTTGCGGAATCGAGCCGCTGGAGCGGGGTTGGATCACGGACGGCAACATTGAAAAGTTCGACGAGGTCGCTGACGCCCTGCGCCGGCTCGTCAAGAAGACCGGCGCACGGACCAAGAACGTCGCGCTGGCCTTGCCGCCCTCGGCCGTCATTACCAAGCGGATCACCCTTCCGGGAGGGATGAGCGAGCAAGAGCTTGAAGTGCAAGTCGAGTCGGAGGCCAACCAGTACATCCCGTTCTCCCTCGACGAGGTGAGCCTGGACTTCTGCGTCATCGGCCCCAGCAAGAATTCGCCGGGCGACGTGGATGTCCTCATTGCGGCCTCGCGCCGCGAAAAGGTGCAAGACCGCCAGGGGCTGGCAGAGGCCGCCGGGCTGAAGCCCGTTATCGTGGACATCGAGTCCCACGCCTCCCGGCTGGCCGCAGGGCGTCTTATCGAAGCGTTGCCAAAAAAGGGCGTCGATGCGATGGTCGCGCTATTCGAGGTGGGCGCCCTGACGACGAGCATGCAGGTCATCAAAAATGACGAGGTGCTATACGACCGGGACCAAGCGTTTGGCGGCGCCCAACTCACCCAGTTGATTGTTCGGCAGTACGGGTTTTCGGTGGAAGAGGCCGAAAGCAAGAAGCGAAGCGGCGACCTCCCGGAAGACTACCAATCGGCAGTTCTCCGTCCGTTCGTGGACAGCATGGCGCAGGAAATCGGCAGAGCATTGCAGTTCTTCTTTACCAGCACCCCGCACAACCGGGTCGATCACATCATGCTTGCCGGCGGCTCCGCGCCCCTTCCAGGCTTGACGGAAGCAGTCACCCAGCAAACCGGCTTCGCTTGCAGTGCGGTCAATCCTTTTGATGGCATGGAAATCGGAAGTTCCGTTCGTCTGAAAAAAATGGTGCGTGAGGCGCCGTCCTATCTCACCTCATGCGGTCTGGCCATGCGGAGGTTCCTGCAGTGATTCTGATTAACTTACTTCCCCACCGGGAGGCTGCCCGCAAGCGCCGGAAGGAAGCTTTTCAGGCAACCATGTTTGCCTCGTTCCTGGTCGGCCTCGCCATTGCCGGCCTGATCTACTGGTGGTTCCAGGTGATGATCACAGCCCAGCAAGACCGCAACCGGTACCTTCAGTCCGAGATCAAGGTCCTGGAAGAGCAGATCAAGGAAATTGCAAACATTGAGGATGAGATCACCGCTTTGCGGGCGCGCCAGAAAGCCGTGGAAGACCTGCAAGCGGATCGCAACTTGCCAGTTCACCTGCTCAACGAATTGGTGCGGCAGATTCCTGAAGGTGTCTACGTGACCAGCATCAAGCAGACCGATCAGGTGATTGCGATGCAAGGCTCGGCGCAATCCAACGAGCGCGTGTCCGAAATGCTTCGCAACCTTTCGGATAACACCCCATGGCTCTCAAAGCCCGAGTTGGTTGAAATCGTTGCCGGCAATATCGCCTTGGCGGCCAAGGACCAGCGCAGGGTGTTTAATTTCAATTTGCGATTCAGATTGATGCGTACCGGGGAAGCCCAGAAAAACAAGGATGCGGCCAGCGCATCGACCGGGAAATAACATGGCAAAAAAATCAACAAAGCAAATTGATTTCGTTGCCTTGCAGGACAACCTTTCCAGGCAATTTCGAAATCTGGATCCCAAGGACCCATCCCTGTGGCCTGTCCTTCCCAAGGTGCTCCTGTGTGTTTTTATCGCAGTGGCAGTAGCGGCCGTGGCTTGGTTTGCCAAGATCAGTGAATACGAGGATGAACTTGCTGCGGAAGTTGCTAAAGAGCAAACGCTGCGCCAGGACTACCAAACCAAGCTGACCAAAGCCGTCAGCTTGGAGGCGCTGAAAAGGCAGCGCGAGCAGGTCCAGCAGTACGTGATTCAGCTGGAAAAGCAACTCCCCAGCAAGGCAGAGATGGCCGCCTTGCTTTCCGATATCAACCAAGCTGGTCTTGGGCGCAGCCTGCAATTTGACCTGTTCCGTCCGGGGCAGGTGGTCGTGCGAGAGTACTACGCAGAGCTTCCGATCCAAATCAAGGTGACTGGCAAATACCACGATATGGGGTATTTTGCGGCAGATGTTGCTAATCTCTCTCGTATTGTGACTCTGAATAATATCTCCATAGCCCCGCAAGGGAAGGAAAAGGATGGCGCCACGTTGACGATGGAGGCCACGGCGCGGACTTTCCGATACCTTGATCCTGAAGAGATCCAGGCGCAGAAGCAAGCGGTGAAAGGCGCCAAAAAATGATTTCATACAAATTGATTTCGTGGGGGCTCATTTCCGCAGCTTTGGCGGGCTGTAGCCCTTCAGGTGACGAGGAGTTGCGACAGTGGATGGCGGATCTACGGCAAACAACCAAGCCGCGCGTCACGCCACTGACAGAGCCTAAGCAGTTCAAACCTCAGAGTTACCAGATGGAGGGCGGAGTAGAGCCTTTCAATCCACTGAAGTTGACTCAGGTATTGCGTCGAGAGTCCACGCAATCTGCGTCTAATGCTGCACTGATAGCCCCCGAGATGGCTCGCCGCAAAGAGCCCCTGGAGGCATACCCGCTTGACACCATGGCCATGGTGGGTAGTTTGGATAAAAAAGGTATTCCCACTGCACTTCTCCGGGTTGATAAGCTGCTTTATCAAGTTCGAGTTGGTAACTATATCGGTCAGAACTACGGGAAAATAACAAAAATTACCGAAAACTCGATTCAATTGCGGGAGATTGTGCAGGATGCGACCGGCGACTGGATTGAGCGTACTGCATCCCTAGATCTGCAAGAGGGCAAAAAATGAAATATTCAAAAAAGCATATGACCAAAATTTGTCGAATTGCAGTGGGAATGTCTCTCGCGGTCCTTGCGCCGCTGCATGCGATGGCCGAGGCCCTGATTCAGTCCGTCTCTAGCAGCACGCAAAACGGTGTCGATGTGTTGCGCATTGAGTTCAAGGAGCCTTTGCAAGGGATTCCGACCGGTTTTGCCATCCAATCTCCTCCCCGGATAGCCTTGGACTTCCCAAATGCCACCAATGGCAGTGGCAGGAACAGCTTCGAGATGAACCAGGGAAATATTCGTTCTGTCAACGTGGTTCAGGCCGGTGACCGGTCTCGCGTGGTTCTCAACCTCAAGCAATCCACTTCTTACCAGGCCGACATTCAGGGAAATTCCTTGTTGATCTCGCTGGGAACCGTGGCGACGGCTGGGGCTGCGCCGGCCCCCGCACAGTCCCAGGTTTTTGCGGATCCGGGCAGTGCAGATACTCAGACGTTGAAAGACGTGGATTTCCGCAGGGGGGCTGATGGGTCCGGGCGTGTTGTTGTGATGCTGCCGTCAAGTCAGGTGGGCGTGGATATTCGCCAACAAGGCAAGGGATTGGTTGTTGACTTTTTGAAGTCTGCATTGCCTGAGGGGCTTCGTCGGCGCTTGGACGTGGGTGATTTTGGAACACCGGTTCAAGCCGTCACAACGGTCCAGCAAGGTGATCGGGTCCGTATGACCATTGATCCTATCGGAGAGTGGGAGCACAGCGCCTATCAGAGCGATAACCAATTTGTCGTGGAAGTTCGACAGAAAAAAGTCGATTTGAGCAAGCTTACCCAAGGCCCCGGGTACAGTGGGGAGAAGCTCTCTCTCAATTTTCAAAATATTGAAGTTCGCTCACTTCTGCAAGTGATTGCAGATTTTACGAATTTCAATATCGTCACGTCTGATACTGTTACAGGTTCGCTGACCTTGCGACTCAAGGATGTTCCTTGGGATCAAGCCCTCCAGATCATCATGGAGGCCAAGGGCTTGGGCATGAGAAAAACCGGTACTGTTTTGTGGATCGCTCCTAAGGACGAAATAGACGATCGTACCAAGAAAGACTATGAAGCTGCTCTTGCTATTCAAAAGTTGGAGCCATTAAAGACTCAAGCGTTCCAGATGAACTATGCCAAGGCTGTGGATATGGTAACGCAGCTCACCTCTTCCGGGGGAGGTGGTGGTGGAGGTGGAGGAAACAAATTCCTTTCTGAACGGGGTAGCGCGATCGCAGAATCTCGGACCAATCAACTATTTGTAACCGATACGCCGAGCAAGCTGGAAGAAGTGCGCAAGTTGCTCGCGACATTAGACGTGGCGGTCAGGCAGGTCATGATTGAGGCCCGAATTGTTGAAGCTTCCGATACGTTTGGCAGGTCATTGGGTGTCAGGCTGGGGGGCACGGATTTGCGCGCCAATCGCGGAGGTACGGGTGGTTACAGCCTTGGAGGCAGTAATAGTGTCGTTTTTGGGACAAGTTATGGAAACGCTGTGGCCTCTTCGGGCGCTGGCGGAGCTACCAATACAACTGGCAGCTTCGTCAATTTGCCGGCTCAGGCACAGGGTGGTTTTGATCCTGCGAGTTTTGCGATCTCCATTTTTAATTCTGCCGCTAATAGATTTCTGAACCTCGAGATTTCGGCAATGGAGGCTGATGGGAAGGGTAAGATTGTGTCGAGTCCTCGGGTTGTGACAGCGGATCAGACCAAAGCTTCCATTGAACAAGGCACGGAGTTTCCTTATCCTGTTACAGCTCCGAACGGGGGGACCGTGATAGCCTTCAAGAAGGCTGTTTTAAGGCTCGAGGTTTTGCCTCAGATTACTCCAGAGGGCAATATTATTCTTGATTTGGATGTCAATAAGGATAGTCCGGGGGAGATTCTGCAGAACGTGCGCGCTATTAATACGAAGCATGTTAAGACGCAGGTTTTGGTTGAAAATGGTGGTACGGTGGTGATTGGTGGAATTTTTGAGCTCTTCGAGGACGATGCGGAAGCTAAGGTGCCCTTTTTGGGGGATATTCCGGGTGTCGGAAATCTGTTTAAAACTAGAACGAAGCAGGCAAATAAGCAAGAAATGTTGATATTTATTACGCCTAAAATAATCGTCGATCGCACGGTGGCGCGATAGTTAATTTTTGATTGGGATGACAAATGCTGAAGATTGCTAAATTTTTACCCTTCGTGCTGGCGGGCGTTTTGTCTGCCTGTGGCGGTGGTGGTGGCAGTGCGGGTGATACCCAGGAAAACTACACTATTACCCTCCGTTCAGAGAAGAGCCAGCTTCCTCTGAATATAGCAATGGTGGGGGCTGGTATGGGGGCATACCGTCCTTACACCACCACCTTGTATGTTGAGGCCCGCAAAGGAAGCCTGCCGATACCGGGGGGGGAGAATATTTTTGGTTGCAATCTTGCGGGTGGCTTGGATTCGGGTGCGCTTTATTATTTGGATGGAAAGCCGGAGCATGAGGTCGAAGTAGATGGCCCGAACGGCACCAAGATTAAAGTCCCCGCTGCATATCGGAACATTACGCTAGGCTCTAACGCTGGCGGAAATTCCTTTCACTTCCACGCTGGCGACCAGGCTGGAACTGCGCGTATTACCTGCTCTGTGAACGATCCGCGCGACAACCAGCAAAAGTCGGCTAGCGTGACGATTTCTGTGGGGGGGACGACTGGTAAACCTGCGAGCGTCGTGATCGAGGCGGCAACTCCGGGTTACCTCGGGACGAAAAACAGTACCGACCCGGACCTTCGCAACCAGATGGGAATTCAGGCGTTTGTCATGGATGACGCCAACCAGCCCACTGCGAGCTCTTCGGGCGCCAATGTGCAGGTCCGTATTCTGTCGGGAACGGATGCCGGGGATAGCGCCCGCCTGGTGGCTGGTGCGCAAAGCGGTAGCGTGCTGCAGTTGCCCTCTATTGGCGGCGTTGCAACTTTTACGCTGTTGAGCGGAACTGAAACGGGCCGGATCTTTTTGGAGCTGACCTCGGATCGTTTTGACAACAACGTGAGCAATGGCATTACCGACCCTATCACTACTATCCGGGCAGTATCGGTATTGGAAGCGTTGACCAGCCCGATGGTTTTGGCGGACGTGGACTTGGGTGACGTAACGAAGGAAGTTCCCTTTACCGCGTTGTTGACTGTTACGGGTGGGTTGCCACCGTATTCCTGGTCTGTGACTGGCCTGCCGGCCGGCCTTTCGATTGACTCCAGTTCTGGGATGATCAGTGGCAAGGCCAGCAAGGATGCTCAGGAACGAGAGTACCGTGCAACCGTCACAGTCGTCGACCGGAACAAATTGGCGGCAACGGCGACTGTGCGGTTGAAGTTGGTGGGCGGCCTTCCAGAAGACTTTGCGATCGGCGATTGCAACTCCAATACGGTGTGCTCGCTGGGTTCTGCGCCTGTTGGCGTGAACTTCACGTACTCCTTCGTGTCCTCTGTCAGTGACGTGACTTGGAAATTTACGAGCTTGCCGGCTTGGCTGACGAGTGGTACGACGGGCTCAGCAGGGGTTATCAACGGTGTGCCCAAGGTGGCGAACTGCGGCCCGCAGCAGTTCATTGTTACGGCAACCAAGGGGGCCGCTACCGTGACCCGCCGGTTTAGCATCACGGTGGTAAGCGGGAGCACTCCAGAGTTGCTCTGCCCGTAAAGGGGTCTGCCGCGGTGGCTGCCGATAAGCGCGGCCACCACGTCACACCAAAAGTCCCTGGCGTGCCAGGGACTTTTTTTATTGTGGATTCGCACCGCTGAGGCCTGCGTGAAATTGCTTTCCGTACCCGGGCGAAGCGATACCACGACCAATCCTGGCGCTGGGCCGCAGCGCAGCCAAGCGAGGGGCCGGCGTTCATTGACGTGAACGGTGCGCGCCTTGAGCCTGGTTCCTGGTCAGGGCGGCCCACTGCGTTTGCAGTGTCCGAACGGTTGCTCCGCGGCCACACCACAGGTTCCAGGCACAATGAGCAAGCGCGGCGGGCAGCCCGCCCGATGCCCAAAAGAAATCTCCCACGCACCATGCCATCAGCAGTCCAAGAAGTTTCCATTTCCCTCGGCGAGCGCAGTTACACCATTGCTATTGGCGGCGGTTTGCTGGCCGACCCGACCTCTTACGGCGGACTGCCCAAGGCGAGTGCTGCGCTCATCGTGAGCAACACCACGGTGGCGCCGCTGTACGCGCAGGGACTGCGGGACGCGCTGGCTCCGCATTACGCGGCGGTGCATGAAGTTCTGCTACCCGATGGCGAAGAGCACAAGACCTGGCAGACTCTGCAAGCGATCTTCGACACGCTGCTGGAACGCGAATGCGATCGCAAGACGGTGCTGTTTGCGCTGGGCGGTGGGGTGGTGGGCGATATGACGGGGTTTGCCGCGGCCTGCTACATGCGGGGCGTGCCGTTTGTGCAGGTGCCGACCACGCTGCTGTCGCAGGTGGACTCATCGGTGGGGGGGAAAACCGGTATCAACCATCCGCTGGGCAAGAACATGGTCGGCGCGTTTTACCAACCGCAGCGGGTGGTGTGTGATCTGGATGTGCTGCGCACGTTGCCGGCGCGCGAGTTCAGTGCCGGGCTGGCCGAGGTCATCAAGTACGGCCCGATTGCCGACATGCAGTTCTTCGAGTGGCTGGAGCAGAACATGGATGCGCTGATGGCCCAGCAGTCCGGTGCACTGGCGCATGCCGTGCGGCGCAGCTGCGAAATCAAGGCGGCAGTGGTCGGGCAGGATGAACGGGAGTCCGGCCTGCGCGCGATCCTGAACTTTGGCCACACATTTGGCCATGCCATCGAAGCGGGCATGGGGTACGGCGCGTGGCTGCATGGCGAAGGGGTGGGGGCCGGGATGGTGATGGCCGCGGAGCTGTCGTGCAGGCTCAAGTTGGTGGACCCGGCCTTTGTCGCCCGCCTCACGGCACTGATCCGCCGGGCGGGGTTGCCCACCCGGGCGCCGGTGCTCGATGGCGCGGACAACGCAGGTCGCTACCTGCAACTGATGCGCGTGGACAAGAAGTCCGAGGCCGGGGAGATCCGTTTTGTGCTGATCGACGGGCCGGGCCAGGCGGTCGTCCGGTCCGCGCCCGACGCTGACGTACGGGCGGTGATCGACACCTGTTGCGGCGGCAACTAATTTCCAATTGGATGCTATTAAAATAATAGCTGTTTGCGCTTGGTGCATAAGCGCTAGAGGCAAATTTGAGCATTGATTCCGATCTGGCGGCGTGTGCGTGCCACCCCGGGGCCTCGCGGGGCCGGCGGTATGCCGAAGTGCCCGCACCCACGCGCACCGAGTACCAGCGGGACCGGGACCGGATCGTGCACTCCACGGCGTTCCGGCGCCTGGTCTACAAGACGCAGGTCTTTCTCAACCATGAGGGAGACCTGTTCCGCACGCGGCTGACCCATTCGCTGGAGGTCGCGCAGCTGGGGCGTTCGATTGCACGGTCGCTGCAGATCAATGAGGATCTGGTGGAAGCGGTCTCGCTCGCGCACGATCTGGGCCACACCCCTTTCGGGCACGCGGGGCAGGATGCGCTGCATGCCTGCATGGCGGACCACGGCGGCTTCGAGCACAACCTGCAGAGTCTGCGCGTTGTGGACACGCTGGAAGAGCGCTACCCCCACTATGACGGCCTGAACCTTACGTTCGAGACGCGCGAAGGCATCCTCAAGCACTGCTCGCGGGCGCACGCCCAGCAACTGGAAGAGGCGGAGCCCGGCGGCGTCGGGGCGCGCTTTCTGCGCCGCGAACAGCCGAGCCTGGAAGCGCAGCTGTGCAATCTTGCCGACGAGATTGCGTACAACGCGCACGATATCGACGACGGGGTCCGGTCCGGGCTGATCACGCTGGGGCAATTGCAGGAGGTGGCTCTGTTCGACCGCTACCGTGCCGCAGCGCTTGCCGAACACCCGGATCTGGCGAGTCCGGCGCGCCAGCGCAGGCTGCTGTACGAAGCGATACGGCGGATGCTCAGCGAGCAGGTGTACGACGTGATCAGCGCCACGCAGGCAGCGCTCGAAGCGCACCGTCCGCGCAGCGTGCAGGCGGTGCGCGAGTCTCCGCCGCTGGTGATGTTCAGCGACGCCATGCGCGCGCGGTCGCTGGAGCTCAAGCGGTTTCTCTTCAAGAACCTGTACCGCCACCCGCGGGTTACCGAAACCACGGCCCGTGCGCGGGAGGTGGTGCGGGACCTGTTTGCGGCCTACACGGCGGCCCCGCAGGAAATGAAGCCCGCGTTCGCGCAGCGTGCGTGCGCAGACGACGGTCCCCTGAGGGCGCGGGCGGTGGCGGATTTCATCGCGGGCATGACGGACCGCTTCGCCGCGCGCGAGCACGAGCGGCTGACAGGGCGCCGGCTTCTCGACTGAGCCGCCACCCCAGAGGGGGAGGGCGCCGTAAAATCGGCCGCTTCCCCCTCTGCAACTCCCCCTCATGACCACCACTCTCCCTGCAGCGCAGGCCGCCCCGGGCGAAGCCGCTGCGCCGTTTGTCCGCGATACCGTTCGGTGGCTGGAGCGCGCTGTGATTGGGCTCAACCTGTGTCCTTTCGCAAAGGGGGTTCATACCAAAGGGCAGGTTCACTACGCCGTGACGCTGAGCGACGACCCGGCCGAAGTCCTGGCGCTGCTGCGCAGCGAGCTGAGCGCACTGGCGGCTGCACCGGCGGAGGTCCGGGACACCACCTTGCTGGTGCTGCCCAACTGCCTGCAGGATTTTCTGGACTTCAATGATTTTCTGGAGGTGGCCGAGGCACAGCTGGACGACCTGGAGCTCGATGGAACCCTGCAGATTGCCAGCTTTCATCCGCAATTCCAATTTGCCGGCACGGCGGTGGACGATGTGTCCAACTGCACCAACCGCGCGCCGTACCCCACGCTGCATCTGCTGCGCGAAGACAGCATTGACCGGGCGGTGGCCGTCTTTCCGGACGCGGAGATGATTTACGAGCGCAACATCGAGGTGCTGCAGTCCTTGGGCATGTCCGGGTGGACGGCCCTGGATGTGGGGCCCACCCCGCCGGAGCTTCCTGCGTCCGGGCCGTCCCAGGGGAAAGTTTGATGAGCCGCACCAAGTCCCCCCACACGGCTGCCCGTGGCAATCCGCAGGCCAAGCCCGCCCCGGCCGATGCGCCGCAGCTTTTGGAGCTGCGCCCCGGACAGTCGGTGGAATTGCTCAAGGAGCTGCACATCCTCACGCGCGAGGGGCGCCTCAACCAGGATTCCCGGCGCAAGCTCAAGCAGGTCTACCACCTGTTCAATTTCATCGAGCCCCTGCTGGCAGAGCTGTCCTCGGACGACCATGCGCCAACGCTGGCGGACCACGGCGCAGGCAAGTCCTACCTGGGCTTCATCTTGTACGACCTGTACTTCCGGGCCCTCGGGCGGGGGCACATCTACGGGGTGGAAACCCGGCTTGAGCTGGTGCAGCGGTCGCGCCAGCTGGCGCGGCACCTGGGCTTTGACCGGATGTCGTTCCTGGCCGCCTCGGTGGCCGAGTCGGCGGACATGAACGAGCTGCCTGCCCAGATCGACGTGGTCACCGCGCTGCACGCGTGCGACACCGCCACCGATGACGCCATCGCGTTCGGCCTGCAAAAGAAGGCCCGCGCCATGGTGCTGGTGCCATGCTGCCAGGCGGAAGTCGCCGCGTGCCTGCGCCAGGGCAAAGCGCTGCAACTGGCCCGCACGCCCCTGGCCGAGCTGTGGCGCCACCCGCTGCACACCCGCGAACTGGGCAGCCAGATCACCAACGTGCTGCGGTGCCTGCACCTGGAAGCCAGCGGCTACCAGGTGACGGTGACTGAACTCGTGGGCTGGGAGCACAGCCTCAAGAACGAACTCATCATCGCGCGGTTCACGGGGCAGAAGAAGCGCAGCGCCGCGGAGCGACTGCGGGCCATCCTGGCAGAGTTTGGCCTGGAGACATCGCTGGCAGCGCGTTTCGGCCTGCACCTTGGGGACGGGACGGCTGCTGCCGGGGTTGCCACGGCGGGCTGATCCATGGCCCGACTGCCCCGACTGACCCTGCCGGGCCATCTGCACCACATCCTCCAGCGGGGCAACAACCGGCAGCCCATCTTCGCGGACCGCGAAGACTATGAAACCATGCTGGCCCTGCTGGCGGACAACGCGCCCCGGCATGGCATCGCCGTTCACGCCTATGTGCTCATGGGCAACCATTTCCACTTGCTGGCCACGCCGTCCACCGCCGAGGGGTTGCCGCAATGGATGCAGGCCGTGGGGCGGCGCTACGTGCAGTACTTCAACCGCCGCCATGGCCGTACAGGCACCCTCTGGGAAGGCCGCTACCGCTGCGCCATCCTGGAGCCGGAGCGCTACCTGCTGCCCGCCATGGTGTACCTGGACTGGAACCCCGTGCGGGCTGCTCTGGTAGCCCAGCCTGCAGACTACCCCTGGTCCAGCCACGCCCACTGGGTGGGGCTGCGCAACGACCGGCTGCTGACGCCCCATGCGCAGTACTGGGCCCTGGGCAACACCCCCTTTGCGCGCGAGGCCGCCTACGCCCAGCGGGTGCAGGCCGGCATCGGCACGGCCGAGCAGCAGGCGCTCACGGATTCAGCGCTCGGTGGCTGGGCGCTGGGCACGCCGGAATTTGTGGAGGCCCTGCAGCAGCGCACGCCCCGCCGGGTGGCGCGCGGCCGGGCGGGGCGTCCCCCGGCGGCCCGGCCATCGGAATAGGGCCGGGCCGCGCGCGGTCTCGGGGCGCTCTGCGGCTCTTTTTAATGTGTCCCCAATAAATATTTCTGACAATCCTTGTTGGGCTTAATTGAGATCCGACCCCAATTAATTCGCTTGCCAAAGCATGTTGCAATGCACTAATCTCCCACTCCCTGCGAAAAATATGAGGAGTGCGCCATGACCACGGCTGCCGAGATCCAGCATCTGCAACAACACGGTTTGTATTCATCGGGCAACGAGCACGACGCCTGCGGGCTGGGCTTCGTGGCCCACATCAAGGGCATCAAGCGCCACGACATCGTGACGCAGGCGCTCAAGATCCTGGAGAACATCGATCACCGTGGTGCCGTGGGGGCCGACAAGCTCATGGGCGACGGCGCCGGCATCCTGATCCAGATTCCGGATGCCCTGTACCGTGAAGAGATGGCCAAGCAGGGCGTGACCCTGCCCGCCGCCGGCGAATATGGCGTGGGCATGATCTTCCTGCCCAAGGAGCACGCCTCCCGCCTGGCCTGCGAGCAGGAGATGGAGCGCGCCATCAAGGCCGAAGGTCAGGTGCTGCTGGGCTGGCGCGATGTGCCCGTGAACCGCGACATGCCCATGTCGCCCACCGTGCGCAAGAAGGAGCCCATCCTGCGCCAGGTGTTCATCGGCCGCGGCAACGACGTGATCGTGCAGGACGCGCTGGAGCGCAAGCTGTACGTCATCCGCAAGACCGCCAGCGCCAACATCCAGGCCCTCAAGCTCAAGCACAGCAAGGAATACTACGTTCCCTCCATGTCCAGCCGCACCGTGGTCTACAAGGGCCTGCTGCTGGCGGACCAAGTGGGCACCTACTACCTGGACCTGCAGGACGAGCGCTGCGTCTCGGCCATCGGCCTGGTGCACCAGCGCTTCTCCACCAACACCTTCCCCGAGTGGCCGCTGGCCCACCCCTACCGCTATGTGGCGCACAACGGTGAGATCAACACCGTCAAGGGCAACTACAACTGGATGAAGGCGCGCGAAGGCGTGATGGCCTCGCCCGTGCTGGCGTCCGACCTGCAAAAGCTCTACCCCATCAGCTTTGCCGACCAGTCCGACACGGCCACGTTCGACAACTGCCTGGAGCTGCTGACCATGGCCGGCTACCCCATCAGCCAGGCCGTGATGATGATGATCCCCGAGCCCTGGGAGCAGCACACCACCATGGACGAGCGCCGCCGCGCCTTCTATGAATACCACGCCGCCATGCTGGAGCCCTGGGACGGCCCGGCTTCCATCGTGTTCACCGACGGCCGCCAGATCGGCGCCACGCTGGACCGCAACGGCCTGCGCCCCTCGCGCTACTGCATCACCGACGACGATCTGGTCATCATGGGTTCCGAATCGGGCGTGCTGCCCGTGCCCGAGAACAAGATCGTGCGCAAGTGGCGCCTGCAGCCCGGCAAGATGTTCCTGATCGACCTGGAGCAGGGCCGCATGATCGACGATGACGAGCTCAAGGCCAACATCGTCAACACCAAGCCCTACAAGCAGTGGATCGAGAATCTGCGCATCAAGCTCGACAGCATTAAGGCGGGTGCCGAGGCGTCCACGCCTCAAGCCGCCGCGCTGCCCCTGCTGGACCGCCAGCAGGCCTTTGGCTACACGCAGGAAGACATCAAGTTCCTGATGGCCCCCATGGCCAGGAACGGCGAGGAAGGCATCGGCTCCATGGGCAACGACAGCCCGCTGGCCGTGCTCTCGGGCAAGAACAAGCCGCTGTACAACTATTTCAAGCAGCTGTTCGCCCAGGTGACGAACCCGCCGATCGACCCGATCCGCGAGGCCATCGTGATGTCGCTCAACAGCTTCATCGGCCCCAAGCCCAACCTGCTGGACATCAACCAGGTCAACCCGCCCATGCGGCTCGAAGTGAGCCAGCCCGTGCTCGACTTCGCCGACATGGCCAAGCTGCGCCACATCGAGAAGCACACGCAAGGCAAGTTCAAGAGCGTGACCATCGACATCACCTACCCGCTGGGCTGGGGGCGTGAGGGCGTGGAAGCCAAGCTGGCGTCGCTGTGCGCGCAGGCCGTGGATGCCATCAAGGGCGGTGCCAACATCCTGATCATCAGCGACCGCGCCGTGAGCGCCACGCAGGTGGCCATCCCCGCGCTGCTGGCGCTGTCCGCCATCCACCAGCACCTGGTGGGCGCAGGCCTGCGCACCACAGCCGGCCTGGTGGTCGAGACCGGCACGGCCCGCGAAGTGCACCACTTTGCGGTGCTGGCGGGCTACGGCGCCGAGGCCGTTCACCCCTACCTGGCCATGGAAACCCTGGCCGAGATGCACAAGGAGCTGGGCGGCGATCTGTCGGCTGAAAAGGCCATCTACAACTACGTGAAGGCCATCGGCAAGGGCCTGTCCAAGATCATGTCCAAGATGGGCGTGAGCACGTACATGAGCTACTGCGGCGCCCAGCTGTTCGAGGCCATCGGCCTGAACTCCGAGACCGTCGGCAAGTACTTCACCGGCACCGCCAGCCGCGTGGAAGGCATCGGCGTGTTCGAGATCGCCGAAGAAGCCATCCGCATGCACAAGGCTGCGTTTGGTGACGACCCCGTGCTCGAAACCATGCTGGACGCCGGTGGCGAATACGCCTGGCGCGCCCGTGGTGAAGACCACATGTGGACGCCCGATGCGATCGCCAAGCTGCAGCACAGCACGCGCGCCAACAACTGGAACACGTACAAGGAATACGCCCAGATCATCAACGACCAGAGCAAGCGGCACATGACGCTGCGCGGCCTGTTCGAGTTCAAGATCGACCCGTCCAAGGCGATCTCGATCGACGAAGTCGAGCCCGCCAAGGAGATCGTCAAGCGCTTTGCCACCGGCGCCATGTCGCTGGGCTCCATCTCGACCGAAGCCCATGCCACCCTGGCCGTGGCCATGAACCGCATTGGCGGCAAGAGCAACACCGGCGAAGGCGGCGAAGACCAGCGCCGCTACCGCAACGAACTCAAGGGCATCCCGATCAAGAAGGGCGACACCTTGAAGAGCGTGATCGGCGCCGAGAACGTCGAGGTCGACCTGCCCCTGCTGGACGGTGACTCGCTGCGCAGCCGCATCAAGCAGGTGGCCTCGGGCCGCTTTGGCGTGACGGCGGAATATCTGTCGTCGGCCGACCAGATCCAGATCAAGATGGCCCAGGGCGCCAAGCCCGGCGAAGGCGGCCAGCTGCCTGGCGGCAAGGTCTCCAACTACATCGGCAAGCTGCGCCACAGCGTGCCGGGCGTGGGCCTGATCTCGCCCCCGCCGCACCACGATATCTACTCCATCGAAGACCTGGCGCAGCTGATCCACGACCTGAAGAATGTGGCTCCACACGCCGATATCAGCGTCAAGCTGGTGTCCGAAGTGGGCGTGGGCACCATTGCCGCAGGCGTGGCCAAGTGCAAGAGCGACCACGTCGTGATCGCCGGCCATGACGGTGGCACGGGCGCTTCTCCCTGGTCGTCCATCAAGCATGCGGGCGGCCCCTGGGAAATCGGCCTGGCCGAGACCCAGCAGACCCTGGTGCTGAACCGCCTGCGCGGCCGCATCCGCGTGCAGGCCGACGGGCAGATGAAGACCGGCCGCGACGTCGCCATCGGCGCGCTGCTGGGCGCCGACGAGTTCGGCTTTGCCACGGCCCCGCTGGTGGTCGAGGGCTGCATCATGATGCGCAAGTGCCACCTGAACACCTGCCCCGTGGGCGTGGCCACGCAAGACCCGGAGCTGCGCAAGAAGTTCTCGGGCAAGCCCGAGCACGTGGTGAACTACTTCTTCTTCATTGCCGAAGAAGTGCGCCAGATCATGGCCCAGCTGGGCATCCGCAAGTTCGACGACCTGATCGGCCGCACCGACCTGCTGGACGTGCGCGCCGGCGTGGAGCACTGGAAGGCCCGCGGCCTGGATTTCAGCCGCCTGTTCGCCCAGCCCGCCGTGCCTGCGGACGTGCCCCGCTTCCATGTGGAAAAGCAGGACCACAACATCGACCACACGCTGGACCGCAAGCTCATCGAGCGCAGCAAGCCCGCCATCGAAAAGGGCGAGCGCGTGCAGTTCATCGAAGTGGCGCGCAACGTGAACCGCTCGGTCGGCGCGATGCTGTCCGGCGCGGTCACCCGCGTGCACCCCGAAGGCCTGCCCGACGACACCATCCGCATCCAGCTGGAAGGCACGGGCGGCCAGTCGTTCGGCGCGTTCCTCACCCGCGGCATCACGCTGTACCTGATCGGCGACGCCAACGACTACACCGGCAAGGGCCTGTCGGGCGGCCGCGTGATCGTGCGCCCCAGCATCGACTTCCGCGGTGACGCGGTGCGCAACACCATCGTGGGCAACACGGTGATGTACGGCGCCACTACGGGCGAGGCGTTCTTCAGCGGCGTGGCCGGCGAGCGCTTCGCAGTGCGCCTGTCGGGCGCCACGGCGGTGGTGGAAGGCACGGGCGACCATGGCTGCGAATACATGACGGGCGGCACCGTGGTGGTGCTGGGCAAGACCGGGCGCAACTTCGCGGCCGGCATGAGCGGCGGCGTGGCCTACGTCTACGACGAGGACGGCCAGTTCGACACCCGTTGCAACATGGCGATGGTGACGCTGGAGCGCATCCTGCCCGCCACCGAACAGGAGGCCACGGTACCGCGTTCCATCTGGCACAACGGCCAGACCGACGAGGCCCAGCTCAAGAAGCTGCTGGAAGACCACAACCGCTGGACCGGCAGCAAGCGCGCGCGCGAACTGCTGGACAACTGGGCCGCCTCGCGCAGCAAGTTCGTCAAGGTCTTCCCGACCGAGTACAAGCGCGCGCTGGCCGAGATTTATGAACGAAAAGTGCTGGAGGAGTCCGCTACACCAGCGGTAGCTGCTACCAAAAATGCAGCGGTTCCTGCCAAGTAAGGCCACGCCGCTCCCCTTCGCACAGCATTCATAGACAAGGACATCGTCATGGGAAAAACCACGGGCTTCATGGAGTACGAGCGCATCGAAGAGGGCTACAAGCCCGTCGCGGAGCGCCTGAAGCACTACAAGGAATTCGTCATCGGCCTCGATGACGGGCAGGCCAAGCTGCAGGGCGCCCGCTGCATGGACTGCGGCACGCCGTTCTGCAACAACGGCTGCCCGGTCAACAACATCATTCCGGATTTCAACGACCTGGTGTACCACCAGGACTGGAAGAGTGCGTGGGCCGTGCTGGACTCCACCAACAACTTCCCCGAGTTCACCGGCCGCATCTGCCCCGCCCCCTGCGAGGCGGCTTGCGTGCTCAACGTGAACAACGACCCGGTGGGCATCAAGTCCATCGAGCACGCCATCATCGACCGCGCCTGGGAGCACGGCTGGGTGCAGCCGCGTCCCGCCAAGCACCAGACCGGCAAGAAGGTCGCGGTGGTGGGCGGCGGGCCGGCCGGCCTGGCCGCAGCCCAGCAGCTGGCGCGCGCCGGCCACAGCGTGACCCTGTTCGAGAAGAACGACCGTGTCGGCGGCCTGCTGCGCTACGGCATTCCCGACTTCAAGATGGAGAAGTCGCACATCGACCGCCGCGTGAATCAGATGGAGGCCGAAGGCGTGGTGTTCCGCACGGGCGTGTTCGTGGGCGCGGCCAAGGACGGCCTGGGCAAGGGCTCCAAGGTGACCAACTGGGCCAAGGAAACCGTGACGCCCGAGCAGCTGCACAAGGAGTTCGACGCCGTGCTGCTGACCGGCGGCGCCGAGCAGTCGCGTGATCTGCCCGTGCCTGGGCGCGACCTGGACGGCATCCACTTCGCCATGGAGTTCCTGCCGCAGCAGAACAAGGTCAACGCCGGCGACAAGCTCAAGGGCCAGCTGCGCGCCGATGGCAAGCACGTCATCGTGATCGGCGGCGGCGACACCGGCAGCGACTGCGTGGGTACCAGCAACCGCCACGGCGCTGCCAGCGTGACGCAGTTCGAACTGATGCCCCAGCCGCCCGCCGAAGAAAACCGCCCGCTGACCTGGCCCTACTGGCCCATCAAGCTGCGCACCAGCTCCAGCCACGAAGAAGGCTGCGAGCGCGAATTTGCCATCTCGACCAAGGAATTCCTGGGCGAGAAGGGCAAGGTCACCGGGCTCAAGACGGTGCGCGTCGAATGGAAGGACGGCAAGATGGTGGAAGTGCCCGGCAGCGAGCAAGTCCTCAAGGCTGACCTGGTGCTGCTGGCCATGGGTTTCGTGAGCCCGGTGGCCGCCGTGCTGGAGGCCTTTGGCGTGGACAAGGATGCCCGCGGCAACGCCCGCGCAACGACCGACTTTGACGGCGGCTACGCCACCAACGTGCCCAAGGTGTTCGCCGCCGGCGACATGCGGCGCGGCCAGAGCCTGGTGGTCTGGGCCATCCGCGAAGGCCGACAGGCTGCGCGGGCCGTGGACGAGTTCCTCATGGGCTATTCGGACCTGCCCCGCTGACCCACGTCGGCATCTGCAAACGGCGCCCTGGGGCGCCGTTTTGCTTTGTCCGTGCGTTCCTGCTTGCGGGCTGAATCGCGCCGGGTGCCCAAAATAAGTCTTGATGTTCGGCGCCTTCCACGGCAGAGTCGCCCCCGTTGCCACGGGCCAATGAATTCATCAAGAGAGGGAACCGATGCGAACTGGAATTAACGCCGGGAAACCGGGTGTGTGGATGTGGGCACGCCTGCCGGCTCCGCCGAGGGCTTTTTTTGCTGCCACGCTGGGGATGGTGCTGGCGCTGGGCGCCTTGCCCGCGCTTGCGGCCCCTCCGCCCGCCCCGGTGGTCCTCACACCGGCGAATGGCCTCCGGACTTCCAATCCTCAACCCCCTGCCACCGGCACGGCCGTGGCCTCTGGTTCCGTGACGGTGTACCTGGACGGCGCGCCGACGGGGGCGGTGACCGTCGACGCGGCCGGTAACTGGTCCTTCACACCTGTGGTGCCTCTGGCGGAAGGGTCCCACACGGTGTTTGCGACCGTGGAACTTGGTGGTGAGACATCTCCCAATTCCAGCATCAATACCTTCATTGTCGACACCCTGGCGCCGGACACTTCGCTCACTTCTGTTCCTCCCGCTTTGACGAGCAGTTCCAGCGCCACTTTTGCGTTCAGCAGCAACGAGGGGGGTGTGAGCTACGAGTGCAGCCTGGACGGCTCGGCGTTCCTGGCCTGCGGCACGCCGACCAGCATCACCGGGCTTTCGGATGGGACCCATACGCTGGCGGTACGCGCCATAGACGGTGCCGGCAATCTGGACCCGACCTCGGCCACTTACACCTGGACGGTGGACACCGCTGCGCCGGACACAGCGATCGTCACAGCGCCTCCAGCGCTGGCGAACAGTTCCAGCGCCAGTTTTTCGTTCAGCAGCAATGAGGGGGGCGTGAGTTACGCGTGCAGCCTGGACGGCTCGGCGTTCCTGCCCTGCAGCACGCCAAGCAACATCGCCGGGCTCTCGGATGGGTCCCATACGCTGGCGGTGCGTGCCACGGACGGCGCCGGCAATGCGGACCCGACCCCGGCCACTTACGCCTGGGCGGTGGACACCACTGCGCCGGACACCACGATCGCCACGGCGCCTCCCGTGCTGGCGAACAGTTCCAGTGCCACTTTTACGTTCAGCAGCAACGAGGGCGGCGTGAGCTACGCGTGCAGCCTCGACGGCGCGGCGTTTGCGCCGTGCAGCACGCCTGCCACCTTCGCGGGGCTTGCGAGCGGGGCGCACACTTTGGCCGTGCGTGCCACGGATGGTGCCGGCAATGTCGATGCCACCCCGGCCTCCCATGCCTGGACGGTGGATGTGGTGGCCCCGGCGCCACCGGTCATCAGCGCGCCTGCTGCGGGGAGTTCGATGGCGGCCCTCGCGGCGGTTTCGGGCAGTGCAGAAGCGGGCAGCATGGTCGCCGTGTTCATTGACGGAGCGCCCGTGGGAACCGTGACCGCCTCCGGGGCGGGCGCATGGTCGTGGACACCGCCAGCACCGTTGGCGGCGGGTTCCCACACCGTGCATGCCACCGCCACGGATGCCGCAGGCAACGCCTCGGCGGCGTCTGCGGCCGTCAATTTTTCCATTGGGGTGGTCGCGGCGCCTGCGGCCGTTCCGTCGTTGGGGGCGTGGGGCTTGCTGGGGCTCACCTCCCTGCTGGGGCTGTGGGGGCTTGGCGCGCTTCGACGCAAAGGTTGAGGGTCCCTAAAAAGCTGCCTGCGTCTTTGCTTGGTGGTCGTTCTTTGCTATTGAAAAGTTCTTTTTTTGCGCTGGCCGCCCTGTCTTTGCACGCCCGTTCGGTGCGAATGGGGTGAAAGCACGGGCTTCGGTGGGAAAATCAAGGGTTTTCCCTGGGGCGCCCCGCCCCGCCTTTTCAACTTTCGAGAACCGCCACCATGAAGAAGATCGCCGCCGTTGCCCTGCTGTCGCTGGGTGTCCTGCTGGCCGCATGCTCCAAGCAGGAGAGCGCTCCCGCCGCTGCGCCCGCGCCAGCACCTGCCGCCGCCACGAAGATCGTTGTCGGCCTGGACGACAACTTCCCGCCCATGGGTTTCCGCGACGACAAGAACCAGCTGGTCGGCTTTGACATCGACATGGCCAAGGAAGCCGCCAAGCGCCTGGGCCTGGAAGTGGAGTTCAAGCCCATCGACTGGAGTGCCAAGGAAGCCGAACTGTCGGGCAAGCGCGTGGACGCGCTGTGGAATGGCCTGACCATCACCGAAGAGCGCAAGCAGAACATCGCCTTCACCGCGCCCTACATGGAAAACCACCAGATCATCGTGGTGCCCGCCGGTTCGGCCATCAAGACCAAGGCCGATCTGGCCGGCAAGGTGGTCGGCGCGCAGGAAGGCTCCAGCGCCGTGGACGCCATCAAGAAGGAAGACGCCGTCTTCAAGTCGTTCAAGGAATTCAAGACCTTCGGTGACAACGTGACCGCCCTGATGGACCTGACCACCGGTCGGCTCGAAGCGGTGGTGGTAGACGAGGTGGTGGGCCGCTACTACGTGGCCAAGAAGCCTGACGCCTATGCCGTGCTGGGCGACAACTTCGGTACCGAGGAATATGGCGTGGGCCTGCGCAAGGACGACACTGAACTGCACGGCAAGCTTGAAAAGGCCCTGGCGGACATGAAGGCCGACGGCGCCGCCGCCAAGATTGCCGAGCAGTGGTTCGGCAAGAACATCATCAAGTAATAAAGGTACAACCCCCTGAGCGGCCTTGCCGCTTCCCCCTTCTGTCGCATCGCTGCGCGATGCGACAGAAGGGGGGCAACGCCAGCGCGGCGGGGCGGCCCTTGCGCGGCGTCCGCTGATCTGGGCCGCGCCAGTTGCACACGCCGCGCGTCGTGCAATTGCCGAACTGTTCTGACTGCATGGATTACGTTCTTTCACTTCTGGGGCCGCTGGCGCAGGGCGCGACGGTCACGCTGAAGCTCTTCGCGATCACGCTCGTGCTCGCCGTGCCGCTGGGCCTGACGCTGGCGCTGGCCCGGCTGTCGCGTTTCAAGCCGCTGTCGGGGGCGGTCAATGGCTACATCTGGCTCATGCGGGGCACGCCGCTCATGCTGCAGATGCTGTTCATCTATTTCGCGCTGCCCTTCGTTCCCGTGATCGGTGTGCGCCTGCCCGACTTTCCGGCCGCTGTGGTGGCGTTCGCGCTGAACTACGCGGCGTACTTCGCCGAAATCTTTCGCGCCGGCATCCAGTCGGTGGACCGCGGCCAGTATGAGGCCGCCAAGGTGCTGGGCATGGGCTACGGCCAGACCATGCGCCGCATCGTGCTGCCGCAGATGGTGCGCAGCATCCTGCCGCCCATGAGCAACGAGACCATCACCCTGGTCAAGGACACGTCCCTGATCTACGTGCTGGCCCTGAACGATCTGCTGCGCGCCGCGCGCGGCATCGTGCAGCGCGACTTCACCACCACGCCCTTCATCGTTGCCGCGGCCTTCTATCTCGTCATGACCCTGGTGCTCACCTGGGGCTTCCAGCGCCTGGAGAAACGCTATGCCAAGTTGGACCAGTGATGCCACGCCGATGATGGTGGCGCGCGATGTGCACAAGGCCTTCGGCCCGACGCAGGTGTTGCGGGGCGTGTCGCTGCAGGTCGCGCGCGGCGAGGTGGTGGCCATCATCGGCCCCTCGGGCTCGGGCAAGAGCACCTTCCTGCGCTGCCTGAACCACCTGGAGACCATCGACAGCGGCCACGTCGCCATCGAGGGCGAGGCGCTGGCCGCCACCGACGCGCAGGGCCGTTGCACTTATGTCACCGATGCCGAGGTGCGCCGCATCTGCGCCAAGACCGGCATGGTGTTCCAGCACTTCAACCTGTTTCCCCACCTCACGGTGCTGGAAAACCTGATCGAGGCGCCCATGGTGGTGCGAGGCCTCGCGCGCGACGCGGCGGTGGCCCGGGCCGAGGTCCTGCTGGCCAAGGTGGGCCTGTCGGCCAAGCGCGACAACTATCCGTCGCGCCTGTCCGGCGGCCAAAAGCAGCGGGTGGCGATTGCGCGTGCGCTGTGCATGGAGCCTGACATCATGCTGTTCGACGAGCCCACCTCGGCGCTGGACCCCGAGCTCACGGGCGAGGTGCTCCGCACGATGCGCGAACTGGCCGAGGAGCACATGACCATGCTGGTCGTCACCCACGAAATGGGCTTTGCACGCGAGGTGGCGAACACGGTGGCCTTCATGGACCAGGGCGAGCTGGTGGCTGCCCGGCCCGCCGCGGAGTTCTTTGCCGACCCGGGCCACGAGCGGGCGCGGGCGTTTCTGCAGCATATGCTCTAGATGGAACAAAATGGGCTGTAGCGCTTGTCCAGCAGGCGCAAGGTGCTATTGTTTTTGAATCGCAGGGTTGCGCTGGCAGAAGAGGGCCTGCCCCGCTGATTGCGGGCTGCCTCGCCTTGCGTTTGCGCAGCGCCCGGCGCCGTTTTGTTCATGGGCCCGGCCTTGGCGGAGCGGGGCAGCCGTGCGGCGGTGGCGGTGGCGGTGGTTTCGCACCCCTCGCGGTTTGTTGGCACAATCGAAGGTTTTGGTCAAGCCGGGAATTGCCTGGGAATTTCCTTGAAGGCCTCGGTGGCCTCGAAGCCCTGCGGTCCGGATGTTATTGTTTGCAAACATACATGTATGTATGTTTACTTCTTCGGCTACCATCGCTGCTCCCTGCGCGCGCCCGGCTTTGCCCGAACGCCGTGGGTCTTCGCACCCGCAATGCCTGTCCTTTTGAATGCCTGAGACCTCCTGCCTCGTCGAGCTGCGCAATGTCACGTTCTCCTATGGAGAGCGCAGCATCCTGCGCGACGTGTCGCTGAAGGTGCCGCGGGGCAAGGTCACCGCGCTGATGGGCGCCTCCGGCGGCGGCAAGACCACCGTGCTGCGCCTCATTGGCGGCCAGCAGCGCGCGGACGGCGGGCAGGTGCTGTTTGACGGCCAGGACGTCGGGCAGCTGGACACCGCCGGCCTGTATGCCGCGCGGCGGCGCATGGGCATGCTGTTCCAGTTCGGCGCTTTGTTCACGGACCTGAGCGTGTTCGACAACGTGGCCTTTCCGCTGCGCGAACACACGGATCTGTCCGAGGCCCTGGTCCGGGATGTGGTCCTCATGAAGCTGCACGCCGTCGGCCTGCGCGGGGCGCGCGACCTGATGCCCAGCGAGGTGTCGGGCGGCATGGCGCGCCGCGTGGCGCTGGCGCGAGCCATCGCGCTGGACCCCGAACTCGTCATGTACGACGAGCCGTTTGCGGGGCTGGACCCGATTTCCCTGGGCACGGCGGCGCAGCTGATCCGCCAGCTCAACGATGCCATGGGGCTGACCAGCATCATCGTGTCGCACGACCTGGAAGAGACCTTCCGGCTGGCGGACCATGTGGTCATCCTGGGCGCGGGCGTGGTGGCGGCGCAGGGCACGCCCGACGAAGTCCGCGCCAGCACCGACCCGCTGGTGCACCAGTTCGTCAACGCCTTGCCCACGGGGCCGGTGCCGTTTCACCACCCCGGCCCGGACGCGGCGGAGGATTTCGGACCTCTGGGAGGACGGCCATGAGCTGGTACAAACCCGCCGATGTGGGCTATGCCGTGCGCCAGAAGCTGGCCGATATCGGCATGGGCGCGCGCCTGTTCGTGCGGCTGGTGCGGCTGTTCGGGCCGGCCTTCCTGCGGCCCGCGCTGGTGCGCGACCAGGTGCATTTCCTGGGCAACTACTCGCTGGCCATCATTGCGGTGTCGGGCCTGTTCGTGGGCCTGGTGCTGGGGCTGCAGGGGTACTACACGCTGCAGCGGTACGGCTCGTCGGAAGCGCTGGGCCTGCTGGTGACGCTGTCCCTGGTGCGCGAGCTGGGCCCGGTGGTCACCGCCTTGCTGTTTGCCGGGCGGGCGGGCACGTCGCTCACGGCCGAGATCGGCCTGATGCGTGCGGGCGAGCAGCTCAGTGCGATGGAAATGATGGCGGTGGACCCGGTTCAGCGCATCCTGGCGCCGCGTTTCTGGGGTGGCGTGATCGCCATGCCCCTGCTGGCGGCCGTGTTCAGCGCGGTGGGCGTGATTGGCGGCTGGGGCGTGGGCGTGCTCATGATCGGCATTGATCCAGGGGCTTTCTGGAGCCAGACGCAAGGCGGCGTGGACGTGTGGAAGGATCTGGGCAACGGCGTGCTCAAGAGCGTGGTGTTCGGCTTTGCCGTGACCTTCGTGGCCCTGCTGCAAGGCTACACCGCCAAGCCCACGCCCGAAGGCGTGTCGCTGGCCACCACCCGCACGGTGGTGATGGCCTGCCTGGCCGTGCTGGGGCTGGACTTCGTCCTCACGGCCATGATGTTCAGTATCTGAGGCCGGCACAGCCGGCGTGACGAGGAATAACAAGCAATGCAACGCTCCAAAAATGATGTGTGGGTCGGGCTGTTCGTGATGCTCGGAGCGGCGGCACTGGTGTTCCTGGCGCTGCAGTCGGCCAACCTGCTGAGCCTGAACTTCCAGTCCGGCTACCGCATCACGGCACGCTTCGACAACATTGGAGGGCTCAAGCGCCAGGCCGCCGTGCGCAGTGCCGGCGTGGTGGTGGGGCGGGTGGAATCCATTGCGTTCGACGACAAGACCTTCCAGGCCCGCGTGACGCTGGCCATGGAAAGCCGCTACGCCTTCCCCAAGGACAGCTCGCTCAAGATCCTCACCAGCGGCCTGCTGGGCGAGCAGTACATCGGGATCGAGGCCGGCGCCGACGAGAAGAACCTCGCGGCGGGCGACACGGTCACGGCGACCCAGTCGGCCGTGGTGCTGGAAAACCTGATCGGACAATTCCTCTACAGCAAGGCCGAAGACGGCGGCAAGCCCGCAGGGGCAGGTGACAAGAAATGAACAACACGCACAACACCCCCTTGGCGGCAGGGCGCACGGCACGGGCGCCGGGACGGCCCGGCGCGCGGCGCCTGGGCGTTCTGGCGCTGGCCGGCGCGGCGTGGCTCTCGGGCTGCGCCACCGTGGCCAACCCCGACCCGCGGGACCCGCTGGAGTCGTACAACCGGAGCATGACCCGCTTCAACGACGAGGTGGACGCCATGGTGCTCCGGCCCGTGGCCGTGGCCTACCGGGACATCACGCCCGCGCCCGTGCGCACCGGCGTGAGCAACTTCTTCGCCAACATCGGCGACGTCTGGTCCTTCGTGAACAATGTGCTGCAGCTGCGCATGGAGGCCGCGGCTTCGTCGTTCATGCGGGTCAATGTCAACACCTTCATGGGGCTGGGCGGGGTGCTGGACATCGCCAGCGAACTGGGCATCGACCGGTACAAACAGGATTTCGGCCTGACCCTGGGCCGCTGGGGCGTGGGCACGGGGCCGTACCTGGTGCTGCCCATCCTGGGGCCTTCCACGGTGCGCGACACCTTTGCGCTGCCGGTCGACATGAAGGGCAACGTGGTGAGCTACGTAGACCCGGTGTCGAGCCGCAATTCGCTGTACGCGCTGCGGGTGGTGGACACCCGCGCCAACCTGCTGCGGGCAGGCTCCGTGCTGGACAGCGCGGCGCTGGACAAGTACAGCTTCACGCGCGACGTGTACCTGCAGGTGCGCAGCCAGGCCGGCGAGGCGCAGAACGGCAACGGCGCGGCGGATGGCGCCAGCGGCAACGATGGCGTGCTGCCCGAAGAGCCCCCCCGCTGAGCCATCGGCATGGTGCGTCTTCGGTGGCGCGAGGTGGTTGCACTTGCTTGCAACCCGCAACCCGCGCGACGCATGGCCCGCCCCGCAGGGCCGCAGAATGAACGAACCCCTGCCGCAACGCCGGACCGGCCGGGCACTGGCGCCGCATCCGCGCCGGCATGAAAGAGAAAGCAGAGAAGACAACATGATGAATCGACGTACCCTGGGCCGTGCGGCCCTGTGCGCGGCCGCCGTGGCATCCCTGGGCCTGCCGCTGCACGCGCTGGCGGCGGACGAAGCCCCGGACGCGCTGATCAGGCGCCTGTCTACCGAAGTGCTCAATGCCGTGAAGGGCGACAAGGCCATCCAGGGCGGCGACCTGGGCAAGATCATTGCGCTGGTCGACAAGACGGTGATGCCCAACGTGAACTTCCGCCGCATGACGGCGGCGGCCGTGGGGCCGGGCTGGCGCCAGGCCACGCCCGAGCAGCAAAAGCGTCTGCAGGATGAATTCAAGGTGCTGCTCGTGCGCACCTATGCCGGGGCGCTGGCCCAGGTCAACGACCAGACCATCCAGGTCAAGCCGCTGCGTGCGGCGCCCGAGGACAAGGACGTGCTGGTGCGCACCGAGATCGTGGGGCGGGGCGACCCCATCCAGCTCGACTACCGGCTGGAGAAGACCCCTGGCGATGGCGCGGGCTGGAAGATCTACAACCTGAACGTGCTGGGCGTGTGGCTGGTGGAAACCTACCGGGGCCAGTTTGCCCAGGAGATCAACGCCAAGGGCATCGACGGCCTGATCGACACCCTGGTGGCCCGCAACAAGGCCAACGCCGGCGCCAAGGGTTGAGTGCGCCCCCCGCCCGCTGCCCGCGCACCTTCTGTTGGCCGTTCCCCTGAGCTTTTCCCCTGAGTGCCGCCTTGATGACCATGCTGGTCCTTCCCGCTGAACTGACCCACCGCCAGGCCACGGCGTGCCTGCGCATGCTGCTGCAGGGCCTGCGCATGCAGCGCGAGCCCGGGGTGGTGGTGGACGCGAGCGCGCTGGCCGTGTTCGACACTGCGGCCCTGGCCGTGCTGCTGGAGTGCCGGCGCGAGGCCCTGGCGGCCGGCAGGACCTTTGCCGTGCAGGGCCTGCCCACGGCCCTGCGGGGCATGGCGGGGCTGTATGGGGTGGGGACGCTGCTGGCGCCTGCGTCCTGAGCCCTGCGTCCTCCGGAGCCTTGCGGCGCGTTCCGCGCCCAGGCCGTAAAATCGGGGGCTTCATGCCCGCAGTCTCCTTCCAAGCCGTTTCCAAGACCTTCGCCACGCCCAAGGGCCCTTTCCAGGCGCTGAACAACGTCAGCCTGGACATTGAGGAGGGCGAGTTCTTTGGCCTGCTGGGCCCCAATGGCGCGGGCAAGACCACCCTCATCAGCATCCTGGCCGGGCTGGCGCGCGCCACCAGCGGCCGCGTGCTCGTGCAGGGCAGCGACGTGCAGGCCGACTTCGCCGCGGCGCGCCGCAAGCTGGGCGTGGTGCCGCAGGAGCTGGTGTTCGACCCGTTCTTCAACGTGCGCGAATCGCTGCGCATCCAGTCGGGCTACTTTGGCGTGAAGAACAACGATGCCTGGATCGACGAGCTGCTGGAAAACCTGGGCCTGGCCGACAAGGCGAACGCCAACATGCGCCAGCTCTCGGGGGGCATGAAGCGCCGCGTGCTCGTGGCCCAGGCGCTGGTGCACAAGCCGCCCATCATCGTGCTGGACGAGCCCACCGCCGGCGTGGACGTGGAGCTGCGCCAGACCTTGTGGCACTTCGTGGCCCGCCTGAACAAGCAAGGCCATACGGTGCTGCTCACCACCCACTACCTTGAAGAGGCCGAGGCGCTGTGCGGCCGCATCGCCATGCTCAAGTCCGGCCAGATTGTGGCGCTGAATGCGACCTCCGAGCTGCTGCAGTCCGCGTCGGGCAGCGTGCTGCAGTTCAAGACCGATGCCGTGCTTCCGCAGGGCCTGGCCGCCGCGGCGCGCGTGACCGGCCGCGTCGTGCAGCTGCCCGCGCGGGACGCGGCCGAGATCGAAAGCCACCTGGCCGCGCTGCGCCTGGCGGGCGTGGACGTGCACGACATGGAGATCCGCCGGCCGGACCTGGAAGACGTGTTCCTGCAGGTGATGTCGGGCGCGCCGGCCACCGCTGCAACGGCTTCGCCCCGGCCGGGCCCGGCCCTCGCGGGCGAGCGTGCGGACGCGGTGGCGCCGCGCGTGGAGGCCGAGGCATGACGGGCTGGCAGACGCTGTTCTACAAGGAGGTGCTGCGCTTTTGGAAGGTGAGCTTCCAGACCGTGGCGGCGCCGGTGCTCACGGCCGTGCTGTACCTGCTGATCTTCGGCCATGTGCTGGAAGACCATGTGAAGGTGTACGACCGCATCAGCTACACGGCCTTCCTGGTGCCGGGGCTGGTGATGATGAGCGTGCTGCAGAACGCCTTTGCCAACAGCTCCTCCAGCCTGATCCAGAGCAAGATCATGGGCAGCCTCGTGTTCGTGCTGCTCACGCCGCTGTCGCACTGGGCCTGGTTCGTGGCGTATGTGGGCTCGTCCATCGTGCGGGGGCTGGTGGTGGGCCTGGGCGTGTTCGTGGTCACGCTGGCCTTCGCGCGCCCGGAGTTCGCCGCACCCGCGTGGGTGCTGGCGTTTGCCCTGCTGGGCGCGGCGCTGCTGGCCACCCTGGGGGTGATTGCCGGGCTCTGGGCCGACAAGTTCGACCAGCTTGCCGCCTTCCAGAACTTCGTGGTCGTGCCCATGACGTTCCTCTCGGGCGTGTTCTATTCCATCCAGTCGCTGCCGCCTTTCTGGCAGACGGTGAGCCACCTCAACCCGTTTTTCTACATGATCGACGGCTTCCGCTACGGCTTCTTCGGCCAGAGCGACACCTCGCCCTGGCTCAGCCTGGCCATCGTGGGCACCGCCTGGCTGGCCGTGAGCGCGCTGGCGGTGAACCTGCTGCGCACGGGCTACAAAATTCGGAACTAGCGTGCATCCCCCTGAGCCGTTTCGCGCCTTCCCCGTGCGTTTTTCTTGTCGCGGCGCGGGGGCGCCCCTCAGCAATGGACCATTGACATGACTGCAGAAGAACTCCAGAACCTCATCGCCGCCGGCTTGGCCTGCGAGCACATCACGCTGGAAGGTGACGGGCGCCACTGGTACGCCACCATCGTCTCGGCCGAGTTCGAAGGCAAGCGCCCCATCCAGCGGCACCAGCGGGTGTACGCCACGCTGGGCGCCAAGATGCACACCGACGAGGTGCATGCGCTGTCGATGAAGACCTTCACCCCCGCCGAATGGGCGGCGCAGGCCCGGTAAGCGGGGCTTGCTCATTTATTGATAGCTTTCGGCGCTTGATGCATAAGCGCTGGAGCCTGTTTTTATTCATATTTTTGGGTTGACATGGACAAACTCCTGATCCGCGGCGGCCGCACCTTGCAGGGCGAGGTGCCGGTGTCTGGCGCCAAGAACGCCGCCCTGCCGGAGTTGTGCGCCGCGCTGCTCACGGCCGAGCCGGTGACGCTGCTCAACGTGCCCCGCTTGCAGGACGTGAGCACCATGCTCAAGCTGATCCGCAACATGGGCGTGACGGCCGAGCGCGCCGAGGGCGACAGCGGCACGGTGCGCATCGACGCGAGCGCGCTCAGCACGCCCGAGGCACCGTACGAGCTGGTGAAGACCATGCGCGCCTCCGTGCTGGCCCTGGGGCCGCTGCTGGCGCGTTTTGGCGAAGCCACGGTGTCGCTGCCGGGCGGCTGCGCCATCGGCTCGCGGCCGGTGGACCAGCACATCAAGGGCCTGGCCGCCATGGGCGCCGACATCGTGGTCGAGCACGGCTACATGATCGCCAAGCTGCCCGCGGGCCAAAAGCGCCTGAAGGGCGCGCGCATCACCACCGACATGGTCACCGTGACGGGCACCGAGAACTTCCTCATGGCCGCCGCGCTGGCCGAGGGCGAGACCGTGCTGGAGAACGCCGCGCAGGAGCCCGAGATCGTCGACCTGGCCGAGATGCTGATCGCCATGGGCGCGCAGATCGAAGGCCACGGCACCAGCCGCATCCGCATCCAGGGGGTGGACCGGCTGCACGGCTGCACCCACCGCGTGGTGGCCGACCGCATCGAGGCCGGCACCTTCCTGTGCGCCGTGGCGGCCACGGGCGGCGACGTCCTGCTGCGCCACGGCCGGGCCGACCACCTGGACGCCGTGATTGAAAAGCTGCGCGAGGCCGGTGCCACCGTGCAGGCCGTGGACGGCGGCATCCGCGTGCAAAGCCCCGGCGGCGGTGCACTCAAGGCCCAGGGCTTCCGCACCACGGAGTACCCGGGCTTTCCGACCGACATGCAGGCCCAGTTCATGGCGCTCAACTGCATCGCCCAGGGCACGGCCACCGTGACCGAGACGATCTTTGAAAACCGCTTCATGCACGTCAACGAGCTGCTTCGCCTGGGCGCGAAGATCCAGGTCGACGGCAAGGTCGCAGTGCTGGAAGGCGTGCCGCGCCTGTCCGGCGCCACCGTGATGGCCACCGACCTGCGCGCCTCGGCCAGCCTGGTCATTGCCGGCCTGGTGGCCGACGGCGAAACCGTGGTGGACCGCATCTACCACCTGGACCGTGGCTACGACTGCATGGAAGCCAAACTGCGCGGCATCGGTGCCGACATCGAGCGAGTAAAAGCATGAGCACCAACATGATCACCCTGGCGCTTTCCAAAGGCCGCATCTTTGATGAAACCCTGCCGCTGCTGGCCGCTGCCGGCATCGAGGTGCTGGAAGACCCCGAAAAGTCCCGCAAGCTCATCCTGCCCACCAACCGCCCCGATGTGCGCGTGGTGCTGGTGCGCGCCACCGACGTGCCCACCTACGTGGAGTACGGCGGCGCAGACATCGGCGTGACGGGCAAGGACACCCTGATCGAGCACGGCGGGCAGGGCCTGTACCAGCCGCTGGACCTGCGCATCGCCAAGTGCCGCGTGAGCGTGGCCGTGCGCAGCGATTTCGACTACGCCCAGGCCGTGCGCCAGGGCTCGCGCCTGAAAGTGGCCACCAAGTACACCAGCATTGCCCGCGATTTCTTTGCGGCCAAGGGCGTGCACGTGGACATGATCAAGCTGTATGGCAGCATGGAGCTGGCGCCGCTCACGGGCCTGGCCGACGCCATCGTGGACCTGGTTTCCACGGGCAACACCCTCAAGGCCAACAACCTCGTTGAGGTCGAGCGCATCATGGACATCAGCTCCTACCTGGTCGTGAACCAGGCCGCACTCAAGCTCAAGCAGGCGCCGCTGCGGCGCATCATCGATGCGTTTGCGTCGGCCATTCCGGCCGCGAAAAACTGATCCTCTTCTCCACCGAGTGACACTATGACTTTGGTAGCTGCTCCCGCCCGCCTGGCCACCGCTGCGGCCACTTTTGAGGCTGATTTTGCAGCCCGCCTGCACTGGTCGGCCGACACCGACGCGGCCATCGAGCAGCGCGTGGCCGACATCCTGGCGGATGTGCAGCAGCGGGGTGACGCGGCGGTGCTGGAGTACACAGCGCGGTTTGACGGCCTGAGCGCACCGGGGTTGTCCGCGCTGGAGCTGACCCAGGCGGAACTGCAGGCGGCGTTCGATGCCCTGCCGGCCGCGCAGCGCAAGGCCCTGCAGGCCGCCGCTGCCCGCGTGCGCAGCTACCACCAGGCGCAGAAGAAGGCCAGCGGCGAAAGCTGGAGCTACCGCGACGAAGACGGCACGCTGCTGGGGCAGAAGGTGACGCCCCTGGACCGCGTGGGCATCTACGTGCCCGGCGGCAAGGCGGCGTACCCCTCCAGCGTGTTGATGAACGCCATCCCGGCCCATGTGGCGGGCGTGGGCGAGATCATCATGGTGGTGCCGACGCCCAAGGGCGAAAAGAACGCGCTGGTGCTGGCCGCCGCCTATGTGGCCGGCGTGACGCGGGCCTTCACCATCGGCGGCGCACAGGCCGTGGCCGCGCTGGCCTACGGCACGGCCACCGTGCCCAAGGTGGACAAGATCACCGGCCCCGGCAACGCCTACGTGGCCAGCGCCAAGAAGCGCGTGTTCGGCACGGTGGGCATCGACATGATCGCGGGCCCGAGCGAGATCCTGGTGCTGGCCGACGGCACCACGCCGCCCGACTGGGTGGCCATGGACCTGTTCAGCCAGGCCGAGCACGACGAGCTGGCGCAGTCCATTTTGCTGTGCCCGGACGCCGCCTACCTCGACGCCGTGCAGGCCGCCATCGACCGCCTGCTGCCCACCATGCCGCGCGCCGAGATCATCGCCAAGAGCCTCACGGGCCGTGGTGCGTTGATCCTGACCCGGGACATGGAGGAGGCCTGCGCCATCAGCAACCGCATTGCCCCCGAACACCTGGAGGTGAGCAGTACCGACCCGCACCGCTGGGAGCCGCTGCTGCGCCACGCCGGGGCGATCTTCCTGGGGGCCTACACCAGCGAGTCCCTGGGCGACTACTGCGCCGGGCCCAACCACGTGCTGCCCACCAGCGGCACGGCGCGTTTCTCCTCCCCGCTGGGGGTGTACGACTTCCAGAAGCGCAGCAGCCTCATCGAGGTGAGCGAGGCCGGTGCCCAGGTGCTGGGCGCCATCGCCGCCGAGCTGGCCTACGGCGAGGGCCTGCAGGCCCACGCGCAGGCGGCCGAGATGCGGCTCAAGTCCGGCATCACGCCGCGCTGACGGCGCAGGCTGGGCTGGCAGCGCCCCGGGGCAGGGTGCCGCCCGCCGAGCTGCTGGCGTTCGGGAGGCCCGCCAAGACCTGGGGGGCCGCCGCGGGCGCTGGTGGGTAGGCCGCGCCGGGCACAGCCGGGTGCCGGGCCCAGCTCAGCCGCGCGGGGCGGCGGCCTTCGGCGCTCACGCGCAGCCGCACGGGCCCGGTGAACGACAGGCGCTGGCCGGCGTCCAGGAAATAGTCTTCCAGCAGACCGTCGCAGGTCACCCAGACGCGGCCGTGCTCGACCTCCAGCAGGGCGATGTCGCCCGCGCGGAAATCCAGCACCTGGACGGCCTGCAGCGGCGGCAGCGGCTGGCGGTTCCATTGCAGGCTCAGGGGCTCGGCCGTCTGGCAGGGCAGGGTGGGCGAGGGCGGAGTGGTGGTGGCGTGCAGCGAGTTCATGCCCCCACTGTGCGGCGCAGGCGCGCGAAGCGCCACGGACAGGCGCGCAGGAACTGGGCCAGTACAGAGCCTCTGTACCAGCGCTCTGTACTGTACGGGCCGCACCTGCTCTGTACTGGTTGCCGCCCGCTCGGCCAGTACAGAATGCCGCCATGAACTCCCTTGACGATGCGCCGCCGCTGTACCTGCAGATTGCCGAGCAGCTGGCGCAACTGATCCGCAACGGCACCCTGGCCCGTGGCGAAAAGCTGCCCTCCGTGCGCGAGATGGCGCGCCAGCACGGCGTCGCGCAGACCACCGTGGTGCAGGCCTACCACTGGCTGGAGGATGCGCGGCTGATCACGCCGCGCCCGCGCTCCGGTTTCTTTGTGGCCGCGCGGCCGGTCAGCCTGCCCGAACCCAGCACGCCGCGCCCGCTGCGGCGCCCGCGCGAGGTGTCGGTGGACTGGCTGGGCCAGCGCGTCCTGGGGCGCGCGCAGCCGCAGGACATGGTTTCCTTCAGCAGCGGCACGCCGGGCCCCGAGCTGTTCAACCCCGACCGGGTGCGCCGCGCCGTGGTGCGCGCCGCCCAGCGGCACCGGCACCTGCTGTGCACCTATCCCACCACGACGGGGCACGAGGATGCGCGCCGCGCGCTCGCCCGCTACGCGGTCGGCCTGGGCTGCAGCCTGAACCCCGAGAACATCGTGATCACCGGCGGCTGCATGGACAGCGTTGCGCTGTGCCTGCGCGCCGCCACGCAGCCGGGCGACGTGGTGGCGCTGGAGTCGCCCACGCACTTCTCGTTTCTGGAGGTGCTGCAGGGCCTGCACCTGAAGGCGCTGGAGATTCCCACCCATCCGCGCAACGGGCTGTCGCTCGACGCGCTGCAACTCGCGCTGGACACCCAGCCCGTCAAGGCGGTGATGGTGGTGCCCACGCTGAGCAACCCGCTGGGCAGCTGCATGCCGCAGGCCGAGCGCAAGCGCCTGGCGCAGATGGCGTCGCGCCATGGGCTGGCGGTGATCGAAGACGCCATCTACAACGACCTGGCCGAGGGCGACGACATGCGCCGCACCGTGAAGTCGTACGACACCACGGGGCACGTCATGCTGTGCGACTCGTTTTCCAAGACGCTGGCGCCCGGCCTGCGCCTGGGCTGGCTGGAGGCCGGGCGCTGGACCGAGGCGCTGCGCGGCATCAAGGAGCTGCAGGAGGGCGGGCAGTCGGCGGTGCTGGAGCTGGCGCTGGCCGACCTCATCACCCAGGCCGGCCATGCCGCCGCCATGCGCCAGCTGCGGGCCGCCGTGGCGGCGCGCGTGGACGAGGCGCGGCGCGTGATTGCAGCGCACTTCCCGCCGGGCACGCGGGTCAGCGACCCGCCCGGCGGCCTGCTGATGTGGCTGGAGCTGCCCCGCCCGCTGGACGCCGTGCAGCTGCACCAGGCCTGCCTGGAGCAGAAGATCCTCATCGCGCCCGGCACGGTGTTCAGCACCAGCGGGCGGTTCCGCAACTGCCTGCGCATGGGCGTGGGGGGCGATTGGTCCCCCGCCCACCTGCAGGCCCTGCGCACCGTGGGAGAGATGGCCACGCACATGCTGCAGCAGCCCCCGCAGGCGAAGGCGGCGTAGCGTCCCGGCAACAGAGAACGTTATGTGTACACGAAGTTCGTGGAGCACGAAGTTCGTGTGGTTCGTGTACCATGAGCGCCATGAAAAACATCACGGTCACCATGGACGACGCCGTTGCCGAATGGGTGCGCGTGGAAGCCGCCAGGCGCGGCAGCAGCGTGTCGCGGCTGCTGGGCGAATGGCTGGCCGAAAAGATGCGCCAGGAAGACGCCTACGCCCAGGCCATGCGCGAGGCGCTGAGCTTTGAGAGCTGGGGCGCCTCCAGCGGCCCGTATGTTCCGCGCGACACCCTGTTCCTGCGCTGATGCCCCGATGAGCACCGCCCCCATCTTTGTCGACACCGAGGTCCTGCTCGCCAGCGTGGACGACCGCGACCCCGCCCGCCAGGCGCGCGCCCGCGAATGGATCAGCTTTTGCTGGCAGACGCGCAGCGGCCGCATCAGCTCGCAGGTCCTCAACGAGCTGTACAACCAGGCCATCCAGCGCTTTGACGGCCCGCGCGTGGTGCAGCAGGTGCGCGCCCAGGTGCGCCGCCTGCGCGTGTGGCTGCCGCCGCACCTGGATTCCTACACCGTGGACGGCGCCTGGGACCTGCAGGACCGCTACCGCCTGGGCTACTGGGACGCGCTCATCCTCTCGTCGGCCCACCAGCAGGGCTGCCGCTACCTGCTCACCGAGGCGCTGCCGCACGGCGAATCGATGGATGCCGTGATGCCCATCAACCCGTTTCTCACCTCCCCCAACGAACTGGACACGACCGAATGACCACTCCTGCGTCCTCTCCCCTCCAAGCCCTGGACCGCATCCGTCCCGACGTGCGCGCCATGCACGCCTATGCCGTGCAGCCTTCCGTCGGCATGCTCAAGATGGACGCCATGGAGAACCCCTTCCGCCTGCCCGCGCACCTGCAGGCCGCGCTGGGCCAGCGCCTGGGCGGCGTGGCGCTCAACCGCTACCCCGGCGACCGGGTGCAGGACCTCAAGGCGGCGCTGGCCCGGTACGCCGGCATGCCCGAAGGCTACGGCGTCGTGCTGGGCAACGGGTCGGACGAGCTCATCACCCTGCTGGCCCTGGCCTGCGCGCGCCCCGGCACGGGCGAGCGCGCCACCATGCTCGCGCCCATGCCGGGCTTTGTGATGTACCCGCTGTCCGCGCAGCTGCAGGGCCTGGATTTCGTGGGCGTGCCGCTCACGCCCGACTTCGAGCTGGATGAACCCGCCATGCTGGCCGCCATCGCCCAGCACCGGCCCGCCATCACCTACATCGCCTACCCCAACAACCCCACCGCCACGCTGTGGGACGAAGGCGCCGTGCAGCGCATCATCGACGCCGCGGGCGCCCAGGGCGGGCTGGTGGTGATGGACGAGGCCTACCAGCCCTTTGCCAGCCGCACCTGGATCGACCGCATGCGGGCCGAGCCCGCGCGCAACGCGCACGTGCTGCTCATGCGCACCCTCAGCAAGTTCGGTCTGGCGGGCGTGCGCCTGGGCTACCTCATCGGCCCCGCGGCGCTGGCGGGCGAGATCGACAAGGTGCGCCCGCCCTACAACGTGAGCGTGCTCAACTGCGAAGCCGCGCTGTTCGCGCTGGAGCACGCCGACGTGTTTGCCGCCCAGGCCGCCGAGATCCGTGCCGAACGCAGCACCGTGATCGCGGCGCTGCGGCAGATGCCCGGCATTGAAAAATGCTGGGACAGCGAGGCCAACATGGTGCTGATCCGTGTGGCGGACGCCGCCAAGGTGTATGACGGCATGAAAAACCGCAAGGTGCTCATCAAGAACGTTTCTACAATGCACCCATTGCTGGCCAACTGCCTGCGCCTCACGGTGGGCGCCGCCGAAGACAACGCGCAGATGCTGGCCGCACTCCAAGCCTCCCTATGACCTCCTCCGCACTCGTTCCCTCCTCGGCAGCGCCGGACCCTCTGGCCGACCGCACCGCCGAGGTCAGCCGCAACACCGCCGAGACGCGCATTGCCGTGCGCATCAACCTCGACGGCACCGGCCAGGCCAAGCTGCACACCGGCATCGGCTTCTTCGACCACATGCTGGACCAGATCGCCCGCCACGGGATGATCGACCTCGACATCGACTGCGAAGGCGACCTGCACATCGACGGCCACCACACGGTGGAAGACGTGGGCATCACCCTGGGCCAGGCGTTCGCGCGCGCCGTGGGCGACAAGAAGGGCATCCGCCGCTACGGGCACGCCTACGTGCCCCTTGACGAAGCCCTATCGCGCGTGGTGGTCGACTTCTCGGGCCGTCCCGGCCTGCACATGGACGTGAAGTTCACCGCCGGCAGCATCGGCCAGCTGGACACGCAACTGGTCTACGAGTTCTTCCAGGGCTTCGTGAACCACGCGGGCGTGACGTTGCACATCGACAACCTCAAGGGCTTCAACGCCCATCACCAGTGCGAGACCATCTTCAAGGCGTTCGGCCGCACGCTGCGCGCCGCCCTGGAACGCGACCCGCGCTCGGCCGGCGTCATCCCGTCCACCAAGGGCTCCCTGTAGTTTTCGTCCGAATTTCAAGCCAAATCGGCCTCCAACGCTTATCTGGCAAGCGCTAGCAGCTATGAATATGCAAGCAAAAACCGTCGCCGTCGTCGACTACGGCATGGGAAACCTGCGCTCGGTCTCGCAGGCCGTGCAGGCCGCCGCGGCCGGCAGCGGCTGGACCGTGGTGGTCACCCAGCGGCCCGAAGACGTGCGCGCCGCCGCACGCATCGTGCTGCCCGGCCAGGGGGCCATGCCCGACTGCATGCGCGAGCTGCGCGAGTCGGGCCTGCAGGAATCGGTGCTGGAGGCCGCCGCCAGCAAGCCGCTGTTCGGCGTGTGCGTGGGCATGCAGATGCTGCTGGACCACAGCGCCGAGGGCGACACCCCGGGCCTGGGCCTGATCCCCGGCGACGTGCGCAAGTTCGACTTGGCCGGCAAGACCCAGCCCGACGGCAGCCGCTACAAGGTGCCGCAGATGGGCTGGAACCGCGTGCACCAGGTGCCCCACGGCGGACAGGTCCACCCGGTGTGGGCGGGCGTGCCCGACCAGAGCTACTTCTACTTCGTGCACAGCTTTTATGCCGTGCCGCAAGACCCCGCCCATTGCGCGGGCCAGACGGACTACGGCGGTTTGTTCGCAGCCGCCGTTGCACGCGATAATATTTTTGCGACCCAGTTCCACCCCGAAAAGAGTGCGGAGCACGGCCTGGCCCTGTACCGCAATTTTCTGCACTGGAATCCCTGAGACCCCCCGTCAACCTGTTCGGGCCGAGCCCTGACTCGCCCTTTTTCCCCGAACTTCCATCACCATGCTGCTCATCCCCGCCATTGACCTCAAAGACGGCCACTGCGTTCGCCTCAAGCAAGGCGATATGGACCAATCCACCACCTTCGGCGAAGACCCGGCGGCCATGGCGCGCAAGTGGGTGGACGCCGGCGCGCGGCGCCTGCACCTGGTGGACCTGAATGGTGCGTTTGCGGGCGTGCCCAAGAACTACAGCGCCATCAAGTCCATCCTGAAAGAAGTGGGCGACGACATTCCCGTGCAGCTGGGCGGCGGCATCCGCGACCTGGACACCATCGAGAAGTACATCGACGGCGGCCTGCGCTACGTCATCATCGGCACGGCGGCCGTCAAGAACCCCGGCTTCCTGAAGGACGCGTGCAGCGCCTTCGGCGGCCACATCATCGTGGGCCTGGACGCCAAGGACGGCAAGGTGGCCACGGACGGCTGGAGCAAGCTCACCGGCCACGAGGTGGTGGACTTGGCCAAGAAGTTCGAGGACTGGGGCGTCGAATCCATCATCTACACCGACATCGGCCGCGACGGCATGCTCTCGGGCATCAACATCGAGGCCACCGTCAAACTCGCGCAGGCGCTCAGCATCCCCGTGATCGCCTCCGGCGGCCTGTCCAACATGGCCGACATCGAGAACCTGTGCGCGGTGGAGGACGAGGGCGTCGAAGGCGTGATCTGCGGCCGCGCCATCTACAGCGGCGACCTGGACTTTGCCGCGGCCCAGGCCCGCGCCGACGCGCTGGGCAATGCAGCCTGACACCGCGGCGGCCGCCGCCGGGCTGCCGCAGCCGGCCCTGCAAGGCACGCCCGGCCTGCGGCTCGCCAACGCGCAGGGCGACAGCGCCCTGGTGGCGCTGCAGGGCGCTCAGGTGCTGTCCTGGGTGGCCGGCGGGCGCGAGCGCCTGTACCTCAGCCCCCGCGCCGCGCTGGACGGCCACACGGCCATCCGCGGCGGCATTCCCGTGTGCTGGCCCCAGTTCAACCAGCGCGGCCCGCTGCCCAAGCATGGCTTTGCGCGCAACCTTCCCTGGCAACCCCTGCCGGAGCAGCCGGGCGACCGCCCGGAGGGCGCCGCGCTGCCCGCCATGGTGCGCCTGCAGCTGGCCGACGACGCCGGCACCCGGGCCCAGTGGCCGGCGGGCTTTGCCGCGCAGCTCACGGTGACCCTGGGCCCTGGCAGCCTGCGCGTGGCGCTGCAGGTGCGCAATACCGGCGCGGCAGCGGCGGACGCCTGGGATTTCACCGGCGCGCTGCACACCTACCTGCGCGTGGACGATGTCGAGCAGGTGCGGCTGGAGGGCCTGGACGGCTGTGACCGCTGGGACGCCCTCACCGACGCCCGCGCCCGGCAACAGGGCCCCGTGGCGTTCGCCGGCGAGTACGACCGCGTCTTCGGCGCGCCGGCCGGGCCGCTGCACCTGCGCGATGGCGCCCACGCCCTGGAGATCACCCAGAGCGCCAGCCTCGCCAACACCGTGGTCTGGAACCCGGGCGCTGCCCTGTGCGCGCGCCTGCCCGACATGCCGGCGGATGGCTACCGCGCCATGCTCTGCGTGGAGGCGGCCCAGATCGACCAGCCCGTCACCCTGGCGCCGCAGACCCAGTGGCAGGGCTGGCAAGCGCTGCGCGTGCTGTCCTAGGCCCGCCCGGCCCTTTTCGCATTTCCCGTATTTTCTGGAGCATCCCATGCTGGCCAAACGCATCATCCCCTGCCTCGACGTGACCGGCGGCCGCGTGGTCAAGGGCGTCAACTTCGTGGAGCTGCGCGACGCGGGCGACCCGGTCGAGATCGCCGCGCGCTACAACGCCCAGGGCGCCGACGAGCTGACCTTCCTGGACATCACGGCCACCAGCGACGGGCGCGACCTGATCCTGCACATCATCGAGGCCGTGGCCAGCCAGGTGTTCATTCCGCTGACGGTGGGCGGGGGCGTGCGCACCGTGGAAGACGTGCGCCGCCTGCTCAACGCCGGCGCTGACAAGACCAGCTTCAACTCGGCCGCCATCGCCAACCCCGACGTGATCAGCGCTGCATCGGCCCGCTACGGTGCGCAGTGCATCGTGGTGGCCATCGACGCCAAGCGGCGCCACGGCGACGAGGTGGCCGCGCGCGGCGAAGGCTGGGACGTGTACAGCCACGGCGGACGCAAGAACACCGGCCTGGACGCCGTGCAGTGGGCCACCGAGATGGCGCGCCGCGGCGCGGGCGAGATCCTGCTGACCAGCATGGACCGCGACGGCACCAAGGCCGGGTTCGACCTCGCGCTGACGCGCGCCGTGAGCGATGCCGTGAGCGTGCCGGTGATCGCCTCGGGCGGCGTGGGCAACCTCGACCACCTGGCCGACGGCATCCAGCAGGGCGGCGCCGACGCGGTGCTGGCCGCCAGCATCTTCCACTACGGCGAATACACCGTCGCCCAGGCCAAGCAGCGCATGGCCGAGCGCGGCATTCCGGTGCGGCTGTGATGGCGCGAAGAGCCGGCGCGCGCTGGGCCCTGGCCTGGGCCTTCGCCTGTGCCGCTGGCGTGCTGCCGGCTGCGGCCCAGGTGCCGCCGCCGTCCTATGCCAGCTTCTCGGACCGCCTGCCGTGCGTGCACCGCATAGGCCGGTGTTTTGACGCCACCATCGGCGGCATGCCGGTGGAGGTGATTGCCGAGCAGGCCGAATTCGAGCAGCTCAAGGCGCAGCTGCGGACGCTGAACCCCAACGTGCGCGACGTGCACTGGATCGTGAGGCAACCCGTGGCGGGCACGCAGGCGCTGGACGTGGTAACCCGTGCCAACGCGCAGGGCCTGCCCCACGTCGGCGATGAGAAGGAAGAGCCCGACGTGACCGTCTACGCCCTGGACGGGCAGGATCTGGACAGCGAACCCGAGCTGGTGGACAACCCCAGCGTGCGCATCAACGGCCAGCCCGTGGTGACGCGGCAGGAAACCCTCACGCAGGATTTCCTGCCCCCGGGGCGCTATGCCTTTGCCATCAAGTACCTGGGCCGCAAGAACTGGGATCGCAAGTGGGTGCTGCTGACCGTCGCTAAGTAGCCGCTGGCCGCACGGAAACTGCACAAATTGCTCCTTTTTTGATAGCTTCTTGCGCTTGATGGACGGGCGCTGGAGGCCAAAAAGACTTCAAGTTGCCGGCCCGTTGCGGCGTCCGGCCGCGCAAATCGCCGACAATTCCGCCCATGAACTGGCTCAACGAAGTGAAGTGGGATGCGCAGGGCCTGGTGCCCGTGATTGCGCAGGAGCAGGGCACGGGCGACGTGCTGATGTTTGCCTGGATGAACCGCGAGGCCCTGGCCAAGACGGCCGAGCTGGGCCGCGCGGTGTATTTCAGCCGCTCGCGCAACAAGCTGTGGTTCAAGGGCGAGGAATCGGGCCACGTGCAGACCGTGCACGAGATCCGCCTGGACTGCGACAACGATGTCGTGCTGCTCAAGGTCACCCAGCTGGGCCACGAGCCCGGCATTGCCTGCCACACCGGCCGCCACAGCTGCTTCTTCAGCGTCCTGCGGGACGGCGCGTGGCAGCCCGTTGATCCGGTCTTGAAAGACCCCGAATCCATCTACAAATAAGACCATGCGCTCCAACGATTCCCTGGCCCGCCTTGCCGACGTGATTGAAAGCCGCAAGCCGGCCCGCGGCGGCGATCCCGAAAAGAGCTATGTCTCGCGCCTGCTGCACAAGGGGCCGGATGCGTTCCTGAAAAAGATCGGAGAAGAGGCCACCGAAGTCGTCATGGCGGCCAAGGATGTGGACCACGGCGCGGACAAGTCCAAGCTGGTCTACGAAGTGGCCGACCTGTGGTTCCACTCGATGGTGGCGCTGGCCCACTACGGCCTCACCCCCGCCGATGTGCTGGCCGAGCTGGAGCGCCGCGAGGGCACCAGCGGCATCGAGGAAAAAGCCTTGCGCAAGGCGGCTGCGCGTGCCACGGAGGAGGGCGGTTCATGAGCGATATCGTCGACGTGCAGACCAACGACCAGAAGGCCGAGGACCTCAAGGCCGTCGGCTGGGTCAGCTACATCCTGCACCTGATCGTGGCGGTGGGGGCCGTCATCCCGGGCGCGCAGCCGGGGGCGGCGCTGCTCCTCATCGCGCTGGTCATCGACCTCGTGAAGAAGGGCGATGCCGAAGGGACCTGGCAGGCCAGCCACTTCTCGTGGCGCATTCGCACCGTGCTCTGGGCCGGCGTGCTGTACATCATCACGGCGCCCTTGTGGCTGCTGTTCCTGCTGCCGGGCTGGATCGCGTGGGGCCTGATCTCCCTGTGGTTCCTGTACCGCATCGTGCGCGGCATGGTGGCCATGAACAAGAGCCAGGCGGTGGATGCCTGAAGCCGCCGCCGCAGCGCCCCTGCCGCGCCTGAACCTGGCCCTGCAGGGCGGGGGATCGCACGGGGCGCTGACCTGGGGCGTGCTGGACGCCCTGCTCGAAGACGGGCAATGGCACTTTGACGGCGTGAGCGGCACCAGCGCCGGCGCCATGAATGCCGTGGCGCTGGCCCACGGCTTTGCGCAGGCCGCCCACGCGCACAAGGACCCCCACGAAGCCCATGCGGCCGGCTGCCAGCTGGCGCGCGAGACGCTGACGCGGCTGTGGGAGGGCGTGGGCACGCTGGGCAGCCTGGTGGGGGGCTCGCCGCTCTCGGCCGCCAACCCCATGCTGGGCCTGGTGCGGCAGTGGCTGTCGCCCTACCAGACCAACCCGCTGGACATCAACCCGCTGCGCCGCCTGCTCGAGCGCGTGGTGGACTTCGACCTGCTGTGCACCGAGCGGCGCGCCATCAGCGCGGCGGGCGGGCCCCAAGTGTTTGTGTGCGCCACCAACGTGCGTACGGGGCGTGGGGAGATCTTCTCCGGCCCCAAGCTCAGCGCTGACGCCGTGATGGCCTCCGCCTGCCTGCCGCTCCTGTTCAAGGCCGTGGAGATCGACGGCGAGTACTACTGGGACGGTGGCTACTCCGGCAACCCGGCCCTGCATCCGCTGATCTACCAGACCGAGACGTCGGACATCCTGCTGGTGCAGATCAATCCCATCGAGCACCTGGACCTGCCCAACTCCGGCCCCGAGATCATGGAGCGCATGAACGAGGTGACCTTCAACGCGAGCCTGCTGGCCGAGCTGCGCGCCATCGAATTCGTGCGCCGGCTGCTGGCCGAGGGCAAGCTGGACCCGCGCCGCTACAAGAGCGTGCGCATGCACCGCATCGACGGCGGCTCCGTGCTGGCCCCCTTCGGCGCGGACAGCAAGATGCGCGCGGACCTGGCCTTCGTGCGCAAGCTGTTTGCGCTGGGCCGCTCGGCCGGGCAGGCCTGGCTGCAGGCCCACCGCAAGGACGTCGGGGTGCGTCCGACGATCAAGATCGCGGACAATGCGTGACGGCCCCCGTGCCGCCTTCCCCACCCGGGGGCGCCATCCGGGGCCTCGCTAACCGCCAACCCGTTTCGATATTTTTCCCATGCACGATCCGAACTGCCTTTTCTGCAAGATCATCGCGGGCCAGATTCCTTCGAAGAAGGTGTACGAGGACGAGGAAATCTTCGCCTTCCACGACATCCACCCCTGGGCCCCCGTGCATTTCCTGATGGTGCCCAAGTTGCATATCCCTTCGATGGCCCAGGTCACTGCGGAACATGCCGGCGTGCTGGGGCGCATGATGGCGCTGGCGCCGCGCCTGGCGCTGGAGCAGGGGTGCAACCCGTATCCCCAGGGTGGCTTTCGCGTCGTGGTAAATACGGGGGCCGAAGGCGGCCAGGAAATCCACCACCTGCACATCCACGTGATGGGCGGCCCGCGTCCCTGGCTCAAAGGCTGACCCAAGCTGACGACCGGGCGGGCGGCGGGCCGGTGTGCACGCCGGCCATCCCTGCCGTCTAAAATGATTGCAATTCGTTAGGAGATATTCCATGGGCTCTTTTTCCATCTGGCACTGGCTGATCGTGCTGCTGATCGTCGTCATGGTGTTCGGCACCAAGAAGCTCAAGAACATGGGCTCCGACCTGGGAAGCGCCGTCAAGGGCTTCAAGGATGGCATGCGCGACGGTTCGTCGGACACGCCAGCGGCCGGCGGCACGGTGACGCCGCCCCCAGGCCAAGTTGCCAACAACCCGGCCAGCGACAAGACGACGATCGACGTCGAAGCCAAGCAGAAAAGCTGACGCTTGCATCGCCCCTGTGTGAAGCATGATTGATATCGGCCTGTCCAAGATGGCGCTGATCGGCGCGGTGGCCCTGGTGGTCATCGGGCCGGAGAAGCTGCCCCGCGTTGCCCGCACGGTGGGAACGCTGCTGGGCAAGGCCCAGCGCTATGTGGCCGACGTGAAGGCGGAGGTCAACCGATCGATGGAGCTCGATGAGCTCAAGAAGATGAAGGACTCGGTGGAGAGTGCCGCCCGCGACGTGCACAACACCATCCAGACCAGCGCCAACGAGTTCGAGAAGGACTGGGCCGAAGCCACCGGCACCGCCAGCGCGGCGTTGCAGGAGCAGTCGGCCGTCGTGCCGGCGTACAAGCACCCCGGCAAGAACTGGCGCCTCAAGCGCGGAGCCGTCCCCCAGTGGTACAAGGCCCGCACCGGCGTGCGCACCAAGGCCCAGTCCGGCGCAGCCCGCGTGGCGCGTTTCCGCCCCCGTAAGTTCCATTGATGCGCCAGCAGCCGTCTGGGACGCTCCCTCGCGCACGGCAGGGGCGGCCGAGGCGCACGCGATAACCCAACATGTCCGAAACCCCCTCCCCCGAAGACGAGCTCGCAGGTACCGAGCAGCCGTTCGTGCAGCACCTGATGGAGCTGCGCGACCGTCTGGTCAAGGCGCTGATTGCCATTGGCATCGCCGCGGCCCTCCTGTTCTTCTTCCCTGGCCCTGGCGCGCTGTACGACTTTCTGGCGGCGCCCCTGGTGGCCCACCTGCCCAAGGGGGCGACGCTGATCGCCACGTCGGTGATCTCGCCCTTCATGGTGCCGCTCAAGATCCTGCTGATGTCGGCGTTCCTGCTGGCGCTGCCGTTCGTGCTGTGGCAGGTGTGGGCCTTTGTCGCGCCCGGGCTGTATTCGCACGAGAAGAAGCTGGTGCTGCCGCTGGTGGTCTCCAGCACCGTCCTGTTCTTCATCGGCGTGGCGTTTTGCTACTTCCTGGTGTTCGGCCAGGTGTTTTCGTTCATCCAGAGCTTTGCCCCCAAGAGCATCACGGCCGCGCCGGACATCGAGGCGTACCTGAGCTTCGTGCTGTCCATGTTCCTGGCGTTCGGCCTGGCCTTCGAGGTGCCCATTGCCGTGGTGGTGCTGGCCCGCATGGGGGTGGTCAGTGTCGAGAAGCTGCGGGAATTCCGTGGCTACTTCATCGTGCTGGCCTTCGTTGTGTCGGCCATCGTCACGCCGCCGGACGTGGTCTCGCAGCTGTCCCTGGCCGTACCCATGTGCCTGCTGTACGAGGTGGGCATCTGGGCCGCCCAGCTGTTCATCAAGCACACCAAGGCGCCGGAAGACTCCGAGGAATCCGCTTCGGCGTCCTGACCCGCCAGCCAGGTCCGTCAGGTCCGTCAAGCATGCCTGCGCTGGCCGCACCTTCGCCGGCGGTCGGCGCCGGCCGTCCCGCAGCCATTCACCGCCCACGCGGGTGCACCGCTCCCGCTGAATGCGCCACCGGCCACGCCGTCGTTGCTTGCCCAGCCTGAGCGGCTAGACGGGAGGCGGTGCGGCGCTGGCTTCTGGGGGCCGCCCCGTTGCGGGCAGGCTCCTAATGCCTCCTATTGCCTCACATTGCGCTGCGGGCGGGGGCGCAGGCCGGGGTTGATGCTCAGCTCCACCATCTTGTCGCCGCGCTGCACGTTGAAGGGTGCTGGCGTCCCGGGCTTGAGGCCGGCCACGGCGGTCAGCAGCTCCGACACATGGCCCACGTTCTTGCCGTCCACGCGCACGATCACGTCGCCGGGGCGCATGCCGGCCTGGGCGGCCGGGCCGTCCTGCAGCACGCCCGTGATGATGACGCCCTCGGTGGCCTTCACGCCAAAGGTCTCGGCCAGCTCCGGGGACAGTTCGTTGGGCTCCACGCCGATCCAGCCGCGGGTGACCTGCCCGTCCTTCACGATGCCGTCCAGCACCTGCCGGGCCGTGGAGACGGGGATGGCAAAGCCGATGCCCATGCTGCCGCCCGAGCGCGAGTAGATCGCGGTGTTGATGCCCATGAGGTTGCCGTTCACGTCCACCAGCGCGCCGCCCGAGTTGCCGGGGTTGATGGCCGCGTCCGTCTGGATGAAGTTCTCAAAGGTGTTGATGCCCAGCTGCGTGCGGCCCAGCGCGCTCACGATGCCGCTGGTGACCGTCTGGCCCACGCCGAAGGGGTTGCCGATGGCCAGCACCTGGTCGCCCACGGCCAGCGTGTCGGAGTTGCCCAGCACGATGACGGGCAGCTTGTCGAGTTCGATCTTGAGGATGGCCAGGTCGGTGTCCGGGTCGGTGCCGATCACCCGGGCGCGCGCGCGCCGGCTGTCGGTGAGCGTGACCTCGATCTCGTCGGCGCCTTCCACCACGTGGTTGTTCGTGAGGATGTAGCCGTCGGGGCTCACGATCACGCCGCTGCCCAGACCGGCCTGGGTCTGGCTGCTCTGGTCGCCGAAGAAAAACTGGAACCACGGGTCGTTGCTGCGCGGGTGCCGGACGGCCTTGCTGGTGTTGATGCTGACCACGGCGGGCGAGGCCGTGCGCGCGGCCGCGCTGAAGCTGCCCGCCGCCGGCTGCGCGCTGCTGGTGGAGGCCGGCGCTTCCAGCAGGGAAATGCCCGCGCTGGAGCGCGTGGCGGACCCGCGGCCCAGCCAGTCGGGCTGCAGGGTGGCAACAACAAAATAGGCGGCGACGAATACCGTCACGGCCTGCGAAAACAACAGCCAGATGCGTTTCATGGAAGGTTCTGCGCGTACCGAAGTGGGGGTGGGCGGGCTGCGGCCGGGCCGCGGCGCCCGCTGGATGAGGCCATTGTCCCCGAATGTGCGGGCGGCGGGGCGCGCGACAATACCTGCATGAGCATTTCACGCACCGAACTCCTGCAGGCATTCGACGGCCTGCTGCAACCTGAGCGCTTCAAGGATTACGGCCCCAACGGCCTGCAGGTGGAAGGCAAGGCAGAGGTCACCCGCATCGTCAGCGGGGTGACGGCCAGCCTTGCGCTGATCGACGCCGCCATCGCCGTGGGCGCCGACGCCGTCTTCGTGCACCACGGGCTGTTCTGGCGCGGGCAGGACGGCCGCGTGACGGGGTGGATGAAGCAGCGGCTGCAGCGGCTGCTGGCGCACGACATCAACCTGTTTGCCTACCACCTGCCGCTGGACGCACACCCGCAGTGGGGCAACAACGCCCAGCTGGGCCGGGTGCTGGGCTTCTCGGCAGACGCGCAGTTTGGCGAGCAGGCGCTGGGCTGCATCGGGGCTGCGGCGTTTTCCGGGGTGCCGGCGCTGGCCGAGCACGTGTCGCAGCGGCTGGGGCGGCCGGCCACCTGGGTGGCACCCGAGGGGCCGGACCTGCGCCCCGTGCGCCGCGTGGCCTGGTGCACCGGCGGCGCGCAGGGGTACTTTGAATCGGCCATCGCGGCGGGGGCGGATGCGTTCATCACCGGCGAGATCTCCGAGCCGCAGGCGCACCTGGCCCGCGAGACCGGAGTGGGCTTCATCGCCGCCGGCCACCACGCCACGGAACGCTACGGTGCCCCCGCCGTGGCCGCGCAGGTGGCGGCGCAGTTCGGGCTGGAGCACCAGTTCATCGAGATCCCCAATCCCGCCTGAGCTGGGATTTTGCTATTAATTTTATAGCTTCTTGCGCTTTATGCACGAGCGCTGGAGGCCATTTTCTTTCTGAAAGCGGCACACCATGTACACCCAGGCGCTGGCCATCACCCAGGGCGATCCCGCCGGCATCGGCCCCGAAATCGTTGCCAAGGCGTTCCGCGATGCCCCGGCGCAGCTGAAGGGATGCTTTGTGGTGGGCGATGTCGCCACCCTGCGGCGCGCAGCCCAGGCCATTGCCCGGCCCGGCCAGCCGCAGGTGCCGGTGGCCCAGCTGGCGGCGCCTGCCGAGGCGCTGCAGGCGCCCCCGCGCTGCATTCCCGTGCTCCAGCTTCCGGGCATTCCGGGCCCGCAGCCCTGGGGCCGGATCAGCGCCGAGGCGGGCCGTGCGGCGGCGGACAGCGTCGTCTGGGCAGCCCGCGCGGCGCTGCGGGGCGAGGTGGCCGGGCTGGTCACCGCGCCGCTGCACAAGGAAGCGCTGTCGGCGGCCGGCGTCGCATTCCCCGGCCACACCGAGCTGCTGCAGGCCGAGGCCGCCGCCCACCAGGGCGTGCCCCTGGCCGCCATGCCGGTGCGCATGATGCTGGCCAGCGACGAGCTGCGCACCGTGCTGGTGAGCATCCACGTGGCGCTGCGCGACGCCATTGCCGCCGTCACCACGGAGAACGTCTTGCAGACGCTGCGCATCACGCATGCGGCCCTGTCCCGCAGCCTGGGTCGCGCGCCCCGCATGGCCGTGGCCGGCCTCAACCCCCACGCAGGGGAGGGCGGCTTGTTCGGGCGCGAGGAGATCGGCGCCATTGCGCCGGCCATCGCGGCAGCGCGCGCCGAGGGGATGGACGCCCAGGGGCCATTCGCGCCCGACACGGTGTTCATGCGCGCCCGGCATGCGCCCGGGCACCCGGGGGAGTTCGATGTGGTGGTGGCCATGTACCACGACCAGGGGTTGATCCCCGTGAAGTACCTGGGCGTGGACAAAGGCGTGAACGTGACGCTGGGCCTGCCCCTGGTGCGCACCAGCCCCGACCACGGGACCGCCTTTGACATTGCGGGCCAAGGGGTGGCCGACGCCGCCAGCCTGGTCGAGGCCGTGCGCATGGCCCGCGCCCTGGCGGCCTGACCGGCGGACCGCGGCCGGTGCCTGGCCGTGGCGAGTCGTGCGCCTGCCGCGGCTATTTTTTCAAGCTATCCCTGATCTCGCGCAACAAAACGATGTCTTCGGGCGGGGCGGCCGGGGCGGCAGGTTCTGCCGCGGGGGCCTCGCGCTTGAGGCGGTTGATCTGCTTGACCATCATGAAAATGATGAAGGCCAAGATCAGAAAGTTGACGGCCACGGTAAGAAAGTTGCCGTAGGCAAACACGGGAACGCCGGCCTTCTTGAGGGCGTCCAGCGTCATCGCCGTGCCGGGCGGAACCGTGCCCAACACCACGAAAAGGCTGGAGAAATCCAGCTTTCCGAACACCAGCGCCACCACCGGCATGATCAGGTCGGCCACCACCGAATCCACGATCTTTCCGAACGCCCCGCCGATGATCACGCCCACCGCAAGGTCGATGACGTTACCCTTGACGGCGAACTCCCTGAACTCCTGCATCATTCCCATGTAGTACTCCTGTGCGAAACGTTGAGGGCCGAGTATTGCCCGGCCGAGGGGGCTGTCAAGGCTGTCCCTGGCTTTGAAATACCCATTTTCACTCCGCTACAATTCGCGGTTGACCCAACAACAGCGATGTTTACCGAGGATCCCCATGAGTGACACACCAGTCGACACCAGTAAAAGGACGTGGCTGATTGCGTCCGGATGTGCCGGTGCCGCAGGCGGAGTGGCCGTAGCCGTGCCCTTCGTCAGCAGCTTTCAGCCTTCGGAAAGAGCCAGAGCAGCTGGTGCCGCTGTGGAGGTGGATATCTCCACCCTGCAGCCCGGCGAGAAGCGGACCGTCGAGTGGCGCGGCAAACCCGTGTGGATCCTCAAGCGCACGCCCGAGCAGCTCAAGTCCCTCGAAGAGACAGAGCCCCAGTTGGTCGACCCCAATTCGGACCGCAAGACGTACCCCACGCCCGAGTACGCCAAGAACCGCCACCGCTCCATCAAGCCCGAGGTCTTCGTGGGCGTGGGCATCTGCACCCATCTGGGTTGCTCGCCCGGCGACAAGTTCCAGACCGGCCCGCAGCCGTCCCTGCCCGACGACTGGCACGGCGGCTTCCTGTGCGCCTGCCATGGCTCCACGTTCGACCTGGCGGGTCGCGTCTTCAAGAACAAGCCCGCGCCGGACAACCTGGAAGTGCCGCCCCACATGTACCTGTCCGACACCGTGCTGCTGATCGGTGAAGACAAGAAGGCCTGAGGTGAATGGACATGGCTGAATTCAAGGAAATTTCCCCCAACGCCCCGATGGGCGCCAAGGTCACCAACTGGTTTGAAAACCGGTTCCCGACCGCGTTCGACGCCTACAAGGTGCACATGTCGGAGTACTACGCTCCGAAGAACTTCAACTTCTGGTACATCTTCGGCTCGCTGGCCCTGGTGGTGCTGGTGATCCAGATCGTGACCGGCATCTTCCTGGTCATGCACTACAAGCCCGACGCCAACCTCGCGTTCGCGTCGGTCGAGTACATCATGCGCGACGTGCCCTGGGGATGGCTGATCCGCTACATGCACTCCACCGGTGCCTCGGCGTTCTTCGTGGTGGTGTACCTGCACATGTTCCGCGGCCTCCTGTACGGCAGCTACCGCAAGCCGCGTGAGCTGGTGTGGATCTTCGGCTGCGCCATCTTCCTGTGCCTGATGGCCGAAGCCTTCATGGGCTACCTGCTGCCCTGGGGCCAGATGTCGTACTGGGGCGCCCAGGTGATCGTGAACCTGTTCGCAGCCATTCCGTTCATCGGCCCCGATCTGGCCCTGCTGATCCGCGGCGACTTCGTGGTGGGCGACGCCACGCTCAACCGCTTCTTCAGCTTCCACGTGATCGCCGTGCCCCTGGTGCTGCTGGGTCTGGTCGTGGCCCACTTGCTGGCCCTGCACGATGTCGGCTCCAACAACCCCGACGGCGTGGAAATCAAGGGTCCCAAGGCCCCCAAGGATGCCAACGGCAAGCCGCTGGACGGCGTTCCTTTCCACCCCTACTACACGGTGCATGACATCTTCGCGCTGAGCATGTTCCTGGTAGCGTTCTCGGCCGTGGTGTTCTTTGCGCCCGAGTTCGGCGGCTACTTCCTGGAGTACAACAACTTCATCCCGGCCGACCCGCTGGTGACGCCGCTGCACATCGCGCCGGTCTGGTACTTCACGCCGTTCTATTCCATGCTGCGCGCCATTACGACCGAGATGGTGTACGTGCTGGTGCTGTGCGTGCTGGCGGCCGCTGCGTTTGGCGTGTTCAAGGCCAAGCTGCCCAGCTTCGCGAAGGCGGGCGTCGGCGTGGCCGCACTGGTGGCGGTGGCCCTGCTGCTGGCCATCGATGCCAAGTTCTGGGGCGTGGTCGCCATGGGCGGCGCCGTGATCATCCTGTTCTTCCTGCCCTGGCTGGACCAGAGCCCGGTCAAGTCGATCCGGTACCGCCCGAGCTGGCACAAGTACCTGTACGGCGTGTTCGTGGTCATCTTCCTGATCCTGGGCTACCTGGGCGTGCAGCCGCCGTCGCCGGTGGGCGAACGTGTTTCCCAGGTGGGCACGCTGTTCTATTTCGGCTTCTTCCTGTTGATGCCGTGGTGGAGCCGCATTGGCGAACCCAAGCCCGTGCCCGACCGCGTGACCTTCGTGGCGCACTGAGTCCAGGAGAGAACAACAATGAAGAAAATCATCCTCACGCTGGTGGCCGCCCTCGGGATGGCCGCGGGGTCCGCATTTGCCGCCGGCGGCGGCATTCCCCTGGACAAGGCGCCGGTCAAGACCAACGATCTGGCTTCGCTGCAAAACGGCGCCAAGATCTTCGTCAACTACTGCCTGAACTGCCACTCGGCCGCGTTCATGCGCTTCAACCGCCTGAAGGACATCGGCCTGACCGACCAGCAGATCAAGGACAACCTGCTGTTCACCACAGAAAAGGTGGGCGAGACGATGAAGTCGGCCATCGACCCCAAGCAGGCCAAGGCCTGGTTCGGCGCCAATCCGCCGGACCTGACGGTGATCGCCCGGTCGCGGGCCAGTGCGGCGGGTTCGGGTGCGGACTATCTGTACACCTACCTGCGCACGTACTACCGCGACGAAACCAAGCCCACGGGCTGGAACAACCTCGTGTTCCCCAACGTGGGCATGCCCCACGTGCTGTGGGAACTGCAGGGCGAGCGCCGCCCCGTGTTCGATGAGCAGGTGAGCCACGGCCAGACGACCCATGTCCTCAAGGGCTGGGAGCAAGTCAAGCCGGGCACGATGACACCGCTGCAGTTTGACGAGACCGTCGGAGATCTGGTGAACTACATGCAGTGGATGGCAGAACCCGCGCAGAACACCCGCCGCCGCGTGGGCGTCTGGGTCCTGATTTTCCTGGGCCTGTTCACCGTGATCGCCTGGAGGCTCAACGCGGCCTTCTGGAAGGACGTGAAGTAATCCGCCGCACGGCGACGCGATCTGTCTCCGTCGTAAAAGCACCCTTCGGGGTGCTTGTGGTTTTTTGCAGAGTGGGCGCTTTTCAGCGTCCCACTCTTTTGATTTTTAGGAGCCTCCCGCCATGATGGTGCTTTATTCGGGTACGACCTGTCCCTTCTCCCACCGCTGCCGTTTCGTGCTGTTCGAAAAGGGCATGGACTTTGAAATCCGCGATGTGGACCTGTACAACAAGCCCGAAGACATCAGCGTGATGAACCCGTACGGCCAGGTGCCCATCCTGGTAGAGCGCGACCTCATCCTGTACGAGTCGAACATCATCAACGAGTACATCGACGAGCGCTTCCCGCATCCCCAGCTGATGCCCGGCGACCCGGTGGACCGCGCCCGCGTGCGCCTGTTCCTGCTGAACTTCGAAAAGGAACTGTTCGTGCACGTGAACACGCTGGAGTCGCGTGCGACCAAGGGCAACGAGAAGGCGTTGGAGAAAGCTCGCGCCCACATCCGCGACCGTCTCACGCAGCTGGCCCCCGTGTTCCTCAAGAACAAGTACATGCTGGGCGACAACTTCTCGATGCTTGACGTGGCCATTGCTCCGCTGCTGTGGCGCTTGGACTACTACGGCATCGACCTGAGCAAGAACGCGGCGCCTCTGCTGAAGTACGCCGAGCGCATCTTCTCGCGCCCGGCCTACATCGAAGCGCTGACGCCGTCCGAAAAGGTCATGCGCAAGTAACTTGCGGCGTGCTCCAATCGCCCTCTCCGTCGTTGCCCCGCACTGCCCATGACCGCACAGGAATCCACCTCCACGCGCCCGTACCTCATCCGTGCCCTGTATGAATGGTGCACGGACAATGGCCTGACACCCTATGTCGCCGTGCGCGTGGACGATTCCGTGCAGGTGCCTCGGGAGTACGTGAAGGACGGCGAGATCGTGCTGAACATCAGCTTCGATGCGACCAGCGCCCTGCAACTGGGCAACGACTTCATCGAGTTCAAAGCGCGCTTCGGCGGCAAGCCCCGGGAGATCCTTGTGCCGGTGGGGCGGGTGATTGCCATCTATGCCCGCGAAAACGGGCTGGGCATGGCGTTCCCCCCGCCGGTGGATGTGCTGGCGGGAACCGGCAGCAGCGGCGGCGGAGATGCCGTCAGTGCCGCGCCTGGCGTGGCGGATCTGGCCGCGACGCCTTCCGGTGCAGCCGCCAGCGGCGCTGCGGCGGCACCCGAGGACCGCGTGGTGCAACTGGTGTCCACCGAGGAAAACGCCAAGGATCCGGACGGCGGCGGCGATGCCCCCCGGCCGCCACCCTCCGCAGGCGGCGCACGGCCGTCTCTCAAGCGGGTCAAATAGCGGCCAGCGGCCGATGGGCGCCGTTTTTACGCGATAGAATGCGCGCTTCGCCGGTTTAGCTCAGTTGGTAGAGCACCCGCCTTGTAAGCGGTAGGTCGTCAGTTCGATTCCGACAACCGGCACCACACCTCTTTGCGTTTCTGCCTTGCTTGCCTGCATTGCCTCGACCTGGCGTTGAGCTTCAGGTTTGAACTTTCAGGCGAATCGCGTTAACCTCCCACCCCCGGCTGCGCAAGTGGGCCTGCAACGCAGGTACCAACTGGCGTACCTTGGCCGCGGCGGCATTGCTCTTGACCAGCAGGCACCAGGAATCCCCGTCAATCGGGCCTGCCTGAATCGCGGGGCGCAGTCCGACGGGAATCAGCTTTTCAATGGCCTTGAGCCGATCGCTCGAATCGCGCGTCAGCGCTGTGAGCCGTGCCAGCGTGGGAGATTCTTCGCTGGCCTGCTGCAGGGAGACGGCGTAGTGGCGGCGGGTCATGGTGTGCGTCTTCGCGGCGTGGAGAGTTTGCAGTGCATCTGATTATCACGGACGCCCGGTTGGCACGCAGCCGGGCCATTCACTTGTCAGGCACCCGCTTGCTGCTGGCAGGGTTTGCGGTGTCGCTGTGCCTGATGCTGATTGCCGCGGCGCTGTATCACTGGGTGTTCCTCAAGGGCGCACGCGAGGGGTGGCCCATTGTCGGCTCGCTGGTGCGCCTCGTGGTCAAGGACGAGTTTGCCGAACGTGACCGCTTCATGCGTGCCAACCTGGATGCCATGGCGCGCCGCGTGGGCGAGATGCAGGCCCGCATGGTGCAGCTGGAGTCGCTGGGAGAGCGGGTCATGGGCCTGGCGGGCGTGGCGCCAGCGGATCTGCCCAAGGCCGACGGCCGTGGCGGCGTGCTGGTCAGTGCGCGCAACCTGTCGATGGAGGAACTGCAATCCACGCTGGATGAGCTGGAGCGGCTGACCAACCAGCGGGTGGACCTGATGACGGTGCTGGAGTCCCGCCTGTTCGACCAGCACATCCGCAAGAAGATGGTGCCCACGCACGCGCCCGTGACGGGGCGGGCCCCTGGCTCGGCCTTTGGCTGGCGCGTGGACCCGATCACGGGGCAGTCCGCGCTGCACACGGGGCTGGACTTCCAGGCGGACCCGGGCACGCCCATCCTGGCAGCCGCCGGCGGCGTGGTCGTGACGCAGGAATACCACCCCGCCTACGGCAACATGATCGAGGTGGACCACGGCAACCAGCTCGTGACGCGCTACGCCCATGCGTCGCGTACGCTGGTGAAGCAGGGCGACATCGTCAAGCGCGGGCAGAAGATTGCCGAGGTCGGCAACACCGGGCGTTCCACCGGTCCGCATCTGCACTTCGAGGTGCTGGTGCAGGGCGTATTCCAGGACCCGCAGAAGTTCCTGAGCGCAGGAGCCTCCGCACGCTCCAATGCCCCGGGCCCGCAGGTGGCATCCATCCAGCCACGGGCCTCGCCGGACGCTTCCGCAGCGCCTACGGTGCGCAGGTAAAATCGCGGGTCCGGCGTTCGCGGCCGGGTTTGCAGGCTTGCATTCCCGGGTGGTGAACCCACCTGAACTCAATTCATCTTAGGGATTTCGGTCGCCTGGCGCGCTGATTGCAGCGGCCGGGCGGTCCTGTTCGCATGGCCACCAACTTCCTCACCAAACTATTCGGCAGCCGCAATGACCGGTTGCTCAAGCAGTACCGCAAGACGGTGTCCCGCATCAATGCGATGGAGCCCGACTACGAGAAACTGTCCGATGAACAGCTGCGCGCCAAGACGCAGGAGTTCAAGGAGCGCGTGGCCAAGGGCGAGTCGCTGGACGACATCCTGCCCGAGGCGTTCGCGGTGGTGCGCGAAGGCTCCAAGCGCATCATGAAGATGCGGCACTTCGATGTGCAGCTGCTGGGCGGCATGGCCCTGCACTTCGGCAAGATCTCCGAAATGCGCACGGGGGAGGGCAAGACCCTGACCGCGACGCTCCCGGTGTACCTCAACGCCCTGTCGGACAAGGGCGTGCACGTGGTGACGGTCAACGATTACCTGGCCAACCGCGACGCCCAATGGATGGGCCGCCTGTACAACTTTCTGGGGCTCACCGTCGGGGTCAACCTGCCGCAGATGCCGCGCGAGCAGAAGCAGGAGGCCTACCGCGCCGACATCACCTACGGCACGAACAACGAGTACGGCTTCGACTACCTGCGCGACAACATGGTGTACGAGTCGCAGGACCGCGTGCAGCGCGGCCTGAACTTCGCGATCGTGGACGAGGTGGACTCCATCCTCATCGACGAGGCCCGCACCCCGCTGATCATCAGCGGCCAGGCCGAGGACCACACCGCGATGTACATCGCGATGAACAAGGTGGTGCCGCTGCTCGTTCGCCAGGAAGGCGAGGCCGACCCGCGCACCGGCGAGGGTGTGACCAAGCCGGGCGACTTCACGGTGGACGAGAAGACGCACCAGGTCTTCCTGACCGAGCAGGGCCACGAGAACGCCGAGCGCATCCTGGCGGCCCACGGTCTGATCGCCGAAGGCGCGTCGGTGTACGACCCGGCCAACATCACGCTGATGCACCACCTGTATGCGGCGCTCCGGGCCAACCACCTGTACCACCGCGACCAGCATTACGTGGTGCAGAACGGCGAGATCGTGATCGTGGACGAGTTCACCGGCCGCCTGATGTCGGGCCGCCGCTGGAGCGAGGGCCTGCACCAGGCCGTCGAGGCCAAGGAAGGCGTGAACATCCAGGCCGAAAACCAGACCCTGGCCTCGATCACCTTCCAGAACTATTTCCGCCTGTACAACAAGCTGGCTGGCATGACCGGCACGGCCGATACCGAGGCCTATGAGTTCCAGGAAATCTACGGCCTGGAAACCGTGGTCATCCCGCCCAACCGCCCGAGCAAGCGCGACGACCAGCTCGACCGCGTCTACAAGACAACGCGCGAGAAGTACGAGGCGGCGATCAAGGACATCCGCGAATGCCATGAACGCGGTCAGCCCGTGCTGGTGGGTACCACGTCGATCGAGAACTCCGAGATCATCGACCAGCTGCTGAACAAGGAAGGCCTGCCGCACCAGGTCCTCAACGCCAAGCAGCATGCGCGTGAAGCCGACATCGTGGCCCAGGCCGGCCGCGAAGGCATGATCACCATCGCCACCAATATGGCTGGCCGCGGCACCGACATCGTGCTGGGCGGCAACATCGAGAAGGATGTGGTGGCCATCGAGGCCGACGAATCCCTCTCCGAATCCGAGCGCGCTGCCAAGGTGGCGGCGCTGCGCGAGCAGTGGAAGGCCGACCACGAGAAGGTCAAGGCCCTGGGCGGCCTGCGCATCATTGCCACCGAGCGCCACGAGTCGCGCCGCATCGACAACCAGCTGCGCGGGCGTTCGGGCCGCCAGGGCGACCCCGGCTCTTCGCGCTTCTACCTGAGCCTGGACGATTCGCTGATGCGCATCTTCGCGGGCGACCGCGTCAAGGCGATCATGGACCGCCTGAAGATGCCCGACGGCGAGGCCATCGAGGCGGGCATTGTGACCCGCAGCATCGAGTCGGCCCAGCGCAAGGTGGAGGCCCGCAACTTCGACATCCGCAAGCAGCTGCTGGAATACGACGATGTGGCCAACGACCAGCGCAAGGTGATCTACCAGCAGCGCAACGACATCCTGGACGCGGCCGACCTGTCCGACGTGATCGCGGCCATGCGCGAGGATTGCGCGACCGATCTGGTGCGCCAGTACGTGCCGGCTGAATCGGTGGAAGAGCAGTGGGACCTGCCGGGCCTGGAGAAGGCCCTGGCCGAGGAATGGCAGGTGGCCATCGACCTGCAGCAGCTCGTGCAGGGCTCCAGCGCCATCACCGACGACGAGATCCTGGAGAAGGTAGTGGCGGCCGCTCATGCCGCGTTTGGCGCCAAGGTGGAGCAGGTCGGCCGTGAGAACTTCACGCAGTTCGAGCGCATGGTGCTGCTGCAGAGCTTTGACTCGAACTGGCGCGATCACCTTTCCGCGCTGGACTACCTGCGCCAGGGCATCCACCTGCGCGGCTATGCGCAAAAGCAGCCCAAGCAGGAGTACAAGCGCGAAGCCTTCGAGCTGTTCCGCCAGCTGATCGACCAGGTGAAGAACGAGGTCACCAAGATCCTGATGACGGTCCAGGTGCAGTCGCAAGAGCAGCTCGACCAGGCCGCGCAGGCCATGGAAAGCCGTGGCGAAGCCATTGCCAACGTGACGTACACGGCGCCGACGGAAACCGGCGAGGTGGAGACCCTGGCCGGTGGCCCGGCAGAGGCTGCTTCGGCCTTGCCCCAGGAGTTCCAGGGCATGCGCATCGGGCGCAACGACCCTTGCCCCTGTGGCAGCGGCAAGAAGTACAAGCAATGCCACGGCAAACTGGCATGACGAAGGACTGACGGATGGTCCTAATCACACGGGCTTCGGCCCGTGTTTTCATTGGCGCGGCACGGTTTTCCGGATAATCGCGCAGTCTTCATGGAACGGGTGTGTGCCTGCCTGGCCGACCGCCCGTCCGTTGTCTTCCCCCGGATAGCAAAGAGAAAGAGAAAGGCCCATTCCCATGCCTGTGAATCTCCTGGCCCCCGTCGCCGCCGACCTGCGTCCCATCGCCGGCGTCCGCATTGGCGTTGCCGAAGCCGGTGTCCGCAAGGCCCACCGCAAGGACCTCACGGTGTTCCTGCTGGACGAAGGGGCCTGCGTGGCCGGCGTCTTCACGCAGAACCGCTTTTGCGCCGCCCCCGTGCAGATCGGCCGCGAACACCTGGCCAGCGGCCAGCCCATCCGCGCCATGGTGATCAACACCGGCAACGCCAATGCCGGCACCGGCGCTGACGGCCTGGCGCGCGCACGCTCCACCTGTGCCGCGCTTGCGCGCCACCTGGGCGTGGCGCCGCAGCAGGTGTTGCCGTTCTCGACCGGCGTGATCATGGAGCCCCTGCCCAACGACCGCATCGAGGCAGGCCTGCCGGCCGCCATCGCCGATGCGCAACCCGGCCATTGGGCGCGCGCGGCCGAAGGCATCATGACCACGGACACCTTGCCCAAGGCGTTTTCCGCGCAGGTCCAGATTGGTGGCGCGACGGTGTCCATCACCGGCATCAGCAAGGGGGCCGGCATGATCCGTCCCAACATGGCGACCATGCTCGGCTTCCTGGCCACGGACGCGTGCGTGGCGCCCGCCGTGCTGCAGCAGCTGGTGCGCGAACTGGCCGAGGGGTCTTTCAACCGGGTCACCATCGACGGCGATACCTCGACCAATGACTCGTTCGTGCTCGTGGCCACCCACAAGGCTGCGCATGCGCCCATCACGGCCCTGGACAGTGCCGACGGCCAGGCGCTCAAGGCAGCCCTGCTGGCGGTGTCGCAAAAGCTGGCCCAGGCCATCGTGCGCGACGGCGAAGGCGCCACCAAGTTCATCACCGTGCAGGTGGAAGGCGGCAAGACGGCGGAAGAATGCCGCAAGGTGGCCTACGCCATTGCCCACTCGCCCCTGGTCAAGACGGCGTTCTACGCCAGCGACCCCAACCTGGGGCGGATCCTGGCCGCCGTGGGGTATGCCGGCATCGAAGACCTGGACCAGACGGGCATCGACCTGTACCTGGACGATGTGCATGTGGCCCTGCAGGGCGGCCGCAACCCGGCCTACCGCGAGGAGGATGGCCAGCGCGTGATGAAGCAAAGCGAGATCACGGTGCGCGTGGTACTGGGCCGCGGCGCTGCCGCGGATACGGTGTGGACCTGCGACTTCAGCCACGACTACGTCACGATCAACGCGGACTACCGGTCCTGAAATACTCACTTTTTTGTAGCTGCTTGCGCTTGCTGGATGGGCGCTACAGGCCAAAATGAATCAGAATTTTGAACGTTTGATCGCGCGCGCCGAGCAGCTCATGGCGCGCATCGAGTCCGTGCTGCCGCAGCCGCTGGGCGCCCCCGATTGGTCTGCGGCCATTGCGTGGCGCTACCGCAAGCGCAGCAGCGGGCATGGCACCCTGGAGCCGGTGCGCCATGTGGCGGCCCTGCAGCTGTCGGAGCTCAAGGAGATCGACGGCCAGAAGGAAAAGATCGAGCGCAACACGCAGCAGTTCGTGCAAGGCAAGCCCGCCAACAACGTGCTGCTGACGGGCGCGCGCGGCACGGGCAAATCGTCGCTCATCAAGGCCTGCCTGAATGCCTACGCGCCGCAGGGACTGCGCCTGATCGAGGTGGACAAGGCCGACCTGACCGATTTGCCCGACATCGTGGAAGTGGTGTCCGGGCGGCCGGAGAAATTCATCGTCTTCTGCGACGACCTGAGCTTTGAAGAGGGCGAGGCGGGCTACAAGGCGCTCAAATCCATCCTGGACGGATCGGTGGCCGCAGCCACCCCCAATGTGCTGGTCTATGCCACGAGCAACCGGCGCCACCTGCTGCCCGAGTACATGAAGGAAAACCTTTCCTACACGCACACGGAGGATGGCGAAGTCCATCCCGGCGAGGTGGTGGAGGAGAAGATCTCCCTGTCGGAGCGCTTCGGGCTCTGGGTGAGCTTCTACCCCTTCAGCCAGGAGGAATACCTCACCATTGTGGCGCAGTGGCTGGGCTCCCTGGGTGTGCCCGCTGCGGCCATCGCGGCGGCCCGCCCCGAGGCCCTGGTCTGGGCCCTGGAACGCGGCTCGCGCAGCGGCCGGGTGGCCTACCAGTTTGCGCGCGACTACGCGGGGCGGATATGACGCCGGAAGCGCCGCGCAAGCACACCGAGGTGGCGGTGGGCATCCTGCTGCGGGACGACGGCGCCATGCTGCTGTCCACCCGCCCGCCGGGCAAGCCCTACGCCGGCTACTGGGAGTTTCCGGGGGGGAAGCTCGAAGCCGGCGAAACGGTGGAGCAGGCGCTGCGCCGCGAACTCATCGAAGAGCTGGGCGTGACCATCGGCCCGGCCGCCGTGTGGAAGGTCACCGAGCACGACTATCCCCATGCCCTGGTGCGCCTGCACTGGTGCAAGGTCCGCGAATGGACGGGGGACTTTGAAATGCGCGAAGGCCAGTCCATGGCCTGGCAGCAAATGCCACTCACGGTGGCGCCCGTCCTGCCGGGGGCGTACCCGGTGCTGGAATGGCTGGCGGCAGAGCGGGGACTGCAGTTCAGCCCGGGCGCTGCAGAATAGTGCTATTTATTTGGTAGCACCTCGCCCGGGGCGGCGCGCCCGCGGCGGGGATGTCTCAGTGTTCCGTGCGCGGATCTCCGTACTGGGCATCGGCGGGGGGCGACCCCGCCGGCATGCGGAAATCCTCGTTGGCCCAGGCGCCCAGGTCGATCTGCTTGCAGCGTTCGCTGCAGAACGGCCGGTAGGCGTTGGCGGGGCTGTAGAGGCTGTTGCCGCCGCAGCACGGGCAAATCACCGTGCGGGGCGGTTGCGAGGGGGATTGCACCGGATGGGCCATGGCTTCGTGCAAGAAAAAGGAAAACCGCCGCAGGCAGTGTGGGCACGCGTGCGGATCAGGCGCACAGGGTCAATTCAAAGGCCGTGTCCTCGGTGCACGGCTGCAGGCGGCCGTCGTCCTCGCGGCGCATGAGGCGCACGGAGACAATCAGCCGGTTGCCGCTGATTTCGGGCACGAGGTTCAGGCCGGGATCAATGCGCAGGCGCAGCAGCTGGAAGGTGCGGCCCTGCGGCAAATTTTGCTGGAACTGGCCGCGTTCTGCCGCCACCTTTTGCGGCACGCCCGAATCCCGCAGTAGCTTGAGCAGCACATAGATGGCCTCGGCCAGCGGTGCGAGCGTGGACGCCCACCCCTCCAGCGCCTGCTGGCGAACCGCGGGCGCATCGTGCTGCCAGGCGTAGTAGGCCGGGAGGTCAAACCCGCAGGTGCCGCCCGGAATGCCCACGCGGCTGCGAATGCTCATCAGCCAGTCGTTTTCGGTCAGCGCGTGGCCTGCCTTTCCGGCCTGGGTGTTCAGCGCCGTAAAGCAGCGGTCCAGCTGCGCAATGACGGCGTCCAGTGCGGCCTCCGAGATGGAGGGGTTGCCGCGGTAGCTGTCGAGCTGGTGCTTGTGCTTTTCGATATCCTTGAGCACATCGGCCTTCAGGTCCGCCCGCGCGGCCACGTCCATGATTTCGAAAATCGTAACGAGCGCGAAGTGGTGGTCCAGCGCATGTGAGCGAGGGACCAATTCCCCCAGCCTGCGGAACAACTGCTCCAGCCGCAGGTAGGTTCTCAGGCGTTCGTTAAAGGGATATTCGTAAAGGATCACGCTGGCGGGTTCCTGGGGGCTCAGGGGGCATTCTGGCGCCGCTGGCGCGCGGCAAGGCGGAAAAGCACAAACAGTTTCGTGCCGCCCATCATAGCCCGAACAGCGCGGCCACCTGCCGGGTCTGTGCGTGCAGTGCTGCCAGGGTGCAGTTCCCGCCGTTGGCAATGATGGCGTCCGCGATGGCCCGGCGCGCCGGGCGGCTGGCTTGTGACGCGATGATTCCCAGCACCGCCTCGCGCGCAAGCCCGCTGCGCCGTATGACACGCTCGACCTGCGTTTCCTCGGGGCAGTCCACCACCAGCACGGCATCGAGCCGGCGGGCCCACCGGCCCGACTCGGCCAGCAGGGGGATGTCGAACACCACCACGGCCCGGCCTTCCTCGGCAGCCCGCCGGGCCAGAAGATCGGACTGCAGCGTCACCAGCGGATGCACGATGGCTTCCAGCTGTGCCCGGGCCTCAGGGCGGCTGAAGACCCAGTCGCGCATGCGGGCGCGGTCCAGGGCACCCCGTGCGTCCACGAAGTCCGGCCCGAAGCTGGCGCGGATGGCTTCCATGGCGCTACCGCCGGGGCCGGTCGCGTCGCGGGCGATCTGGTCTGCGTCGATCAGGGCCGCTCCCAGACCCGCCAACTGGCTGCCCACGGTGCTCTTGCCGCTGCCGATGCCTCCGGTGAGGCCCAGCAGCACGGGCCGCTTGCGCACACCGTCCATGGCTCAAAGCCCCAGCAGGCCCAGCACGGTGCCCAGGATCGCGTTGGGCCCGAAGACCATGGCCGTGAACCCCGCGCCCACCAGGAAAGGCCCGAACGGGACGTAGCCGCCTTCGCGCAAGCTGCTGCGGAGCTTCATGGCGATCCCGATGACCGCGCCGATGACCGACGACATGAGGATGATCGGCACCAGCGCCGGCCAGCCAAACCACGCCCCCAGCGCGGCAAAGAGCTTGAAGTCTCCATAGCCCATGCCTTCCTTGCCGGTGGCCAGCTTGAATCCCCAGTAGACCAGCCAGAGCGACAGGTACCCGGCGGCGGCGCCGAGCACCGAGTCCTGCAGCGGCACGTGCGTCCATTGCAGGGCAGACGCCAGCAGGCCGGCCCACAGCAGGGGCAGGGTGATATCGTCCGGCAGCAGCGTGGTATCCCAATCGATCAACGCCAACGCCACCAGGGCTGCCGAAAAGCCGCACCAAGCCGCGGCGGTAGGTGTCAGCCCCCAGCGCTGGACACAGAAGAAAAACAGCGCGCCTGTCGCCAGCTCAACCAGCGGATAGCGGATTCCGATCGGGGCCTTGCAGGCCGAGCAGCGCCCCCGCAGGAAGAGGTAGCTGAGGACGGGGATGTTCTCGTACCACTGCACCTGGTGGCCGCAGGACGGACACCGGGAGCGGGGCACCATGAGGTTGAAGGGCTCTTGCGCTACGGCGTCGGCTGGCGCCCCGCTACCGTCGTTGGAAGACGCCTGGGCGGCCTGGAGTTCTTGCGCCCACTGCCGCTCCAGCATTTTTGGCAGCCGGTAGATGACGACATTCAGGAAACTGCCGATCAGAAGCCCCAGAACGCCGCCCAGCCCCGCGTTGCCCCACGCTGCCATCTCCATCAGACGACCTGGCCCAGCTTGAAGATGGGCAGGTACATGGACACGACGATGCCGCCGATCAGGGTTCCCAGGAACACAATGATGATGGGCTCCATCAGGCTCGACAAACCAGCCACCATTTCGTCCACTTCGGCCTCGTAGAAGTCGGCGGCTTTGCCCAGCATGTGGTCAATGGAGCCGGATTCCTCGCCAATCGCGCACATCTGCAGCACCATGGAGGGAAAGACGTTGGCGTTGCCCATGGCGGCGGTCAGGCTCGTGCCAGTCGAAACCTCCTGCTGGATCTTCTCCGTCGCCATCGAGTACACGGAATTTCCGGACGCGCCGCCAACCGAGTCCAGGGCCTCCACCAATGGCACACCCGCGGCGAACATGGTCGACAGCGTGCGCGTCCATCGGGCGACACAGGACTTTTCCACCAGCACGCCAAAAATCGGGACACGCAGCAGCACCCGGTCCATGAACATCTGCATCTTCTCGTTGCGCTTCCAGGCCTGCATGAAGAAAAAGACGCCGCCGCCGATCAGGCCGAAAATCAGCCACCACCATTTCACAAAGACTTCGCTAATGGCCATGACGAACAGGGTGGGCGCGGGAAGGTCGGCTCCGAACGAAGAAAAAACCTGCTTGAAGGCCGGAATCACGAAAATCATGATCACTGCGACGACTACGAACGCCACGATGATCACAGAAATCGGGTACATCAAGGCAGATCTGATCTTGGACTTGATGGCCTCCGTTTTTTCCATGTAGGTGGCCAGTCGGTCGAGCAGCGCTTCCAGAATACCCGCCGCTTCGCCCGCCTCGACCAGGTTGCAGTAGAGGCTGTCGAAATACATGGGGTGCTTGCGGAACGCCGCATTGAGCGATGTCCCGGTTTCCACATCCGAGCGAATGTCGTTGAGAAGCTTGGTCACGCTGGCATTGGTGTTGCCGCGGCCGACGATGTCGAAGGACTGCAGCAGGGGCACGCCGGCCTTCATCATCGTGGCCAGCTGCCGGGTGAACAGGGCAATGTCCTTGGGCTTGATCTTCTTGCCGGAACGCATCCGGCGCTTCTTGATCTTGGTGGGAAACACTCCCTGGCGGCGGAGCGTGGCCTGCACCTGGTTCTCGCCCACGGCGCGGACCTCGCCGCGCACAATCTTGCCGTTGCGGTCCTTGCCTTCCCATTCAAAAACAAAATCCTTGATGTCCCTGGATGCTGCGGTTGCCATGTTGGTCCCTCTAGCGCGTAATTCCGTTATTCGTTGGTGACGGCAAGAACTTCTTCCAGCGAAGTCAAACCCAGCTTGGCTTTGTAGAGGCCCGATTCGCGCAGCGAACGAACGCCTTCGGCGCGCGCCTGTTCTGCAATTTCCAGGGCGCTGCCGTCCCGCAGGATGATGCGCTGGATCTCTTCGGAGATCGGCATCACTTGGTAGATTCCCACCCGGCCCTTGTAGCCGTTGTTGCAGGCCGAGCAGCCGACCGGGCGGTAGGTGACCCAGCTGCCGTCAATCTCCTCTTCCTTGTAGCCGGCATCGATGAGCGCCTCCAGTGGAATGTCTGCAGGCGCCTTGCAGACAGGGCAAAGCCGCCGGGCCAGGCGCTGGGCCGTGATCAGAATGACGCTGGAGGCGATGTTGAAGGGCGCAATGCCCATGTTGCGCATCCGGGTCAGTGTGGTCGGCGCGTCATTGGTGTGGAGCGTGGACAGGACCAAGTGCCCCGTTTGCGCTGCCTTGATCGAAATGTCGGCCGTTTCCAGGTCGCGGATTTCACCCACCATGATGATGTCCGGATCCTGGCGCAGAAACGACTTCAGGGCGACCGCGAATGTCAGCCCCGCTTTTTCGTTCACGTTCACCTGGTTGACGCCAGGGAGGTTGATTTCTGACGGGTCTTCGGCCGTGGCGATGTTGACCCCGGGCTTGTTCAGCAGGTTCAGGCAGGTGTACAAGGACACGGTCTTGCCGGAGCCCGTGGGCCCGGTGACCAGAATCATTCCATAGGGCCGCCCGATGGCCGCCAGCAGGCGTTCCTTTTCCTCGGGCTCGTAGCCCAGCGCGTCAATGCCGAGCTTGGCGCTGCTGGGGTCCAGAATACGGATCACGATCTTCTCGCCAAACAGCGTTGGCAAGGTGCTGACCCGGAAGTCGATCACGCGGTCCGGCCCCACCTTCAGCTTCATCCGGCCGTCCTGGGGCACCCGCTTTTCGGAAATGTCCAGCCGGGAAATGACCTTGATGCGCGAGGCCAGCTTGTCCTTGATGGCGATGGGCGGCGAGGCGATTTCGCGCAGTTCGCCGTCAATGCGGAACCGGACGCGGTACTGGTGCTCGTAGGGCTCAAAATGCAGGTCGGAGGCTCGCATGTTGAAGGCGTCCAGCAGCATCTTGTGCAGGAATTTGACGATAGGGGCGTCTTCTACGTCCCCCGCTCCGGTGTCGTTGGTCTCGGGCGCTTCTTCGACCGCAACATCGTCGAAATCGAAGTCGCCACCACCGCTCACCAGGGTGTCCATGGTTTCGCCGGCGGACTTTGTCGTGGCCTCGACCAGACGGCTCAGCTTGTCGTATTCCGCAATGATCCAGTCCACCCCCATCTGGGTGGTGAACTTGATCTTCTCCGCCGCTTCCTGGTCGGTCGGGTCGGCCGTGGCAACAATCAGGCGGTTGTTGCGCTTGCTCAGGACGACAACCCGGTAGGCTTGGCAGATCTTGCCGTCCAGCAGGTCTTTGGGCAGCCGCAGGGGGTCAATGGCGTCCAGGTCGAGCAAGGGGGCGCCAAACACTGCGGATACGGTGTGGGCCAGGTCGGCGGCGGACACTGCGCCAGAGCCGGTGAGCTCCGCAATAAAACTGGTGCGGCCGACCTGCGATTTCTTGTAAATGTCTTCTGCGGCCTTTTGGGTCAGCTTCCCGGCGGACATCAAAGCCCGCCCGAGCCCTGGGAGGGCAACGGCAGAGGCTTCTTTGGGGGCGGTATCGACAGCGGCCATGTAACCGGTAATGTTGTTAGGTGTGGAAAAGAAACCATCCTATCATCACCGATCGCCATTGGACTGTACAGGCACTGCTGTCGGCAGCCGTACCACAGTACCCGTTGCCGTGCGTTGGCGCCTATGACAAAAAAACCAACCATTCACTGCGCTGTGATGGTGGTCGGGGTGAGAGGATTCGAACCTCCGGCCTCTACGTCCCGAACGTAGCGCTCTACCAGGCTAAGCTACACCCCGAGTGTCGCGATTGGCACCTGTGTGGTGCCTGCAACGATTGGCTCAATTGCGTCGTGAAAGCAATTGAGCTGCTAATTCTAGCAAACCTGCGGAGTGCGGATTTGCTGGCAGGCATTCTGCGGCCGCCATCGCCCGGCGGGCCTCTTCGATGGCTGCGGCGCGCGTGACCTCAAGGGCACCGGTTTCGCGGACGATTTGCACGATCTCCGTCAATTGGTCGGTGGAGCCTTGCTCGATGGCTTGGCGCACGGTCTGGGCCTGGCTGGCGGTGCCGCGCTGCATGGCTGCGATCAGCGGCAGCGTGGATTTGCCTTCCCGCAGGTCGTCGCCCAGGTTCTTGCCCATTTCGGCGGCGTTGCCGTCGTAGTCGAGCACGTCGTCAATGATCTGGAATGCCGTGCCCAGGGCCTGGCCGTAGGTGGCGCAGGCTTCTTCCACCTCAGCCGGGCTTTCGGCCAGGACTGCACCCAGGCGCGCGCTGGCTTCGAACAGCTTGGCGGTCTTGGAGCGGATCACGCGAAGGTAGCCCGCCTCGTCGAGCGAGGCATCGTGCATGTTCATCAACTGCAACACTTCGCCCTCGGCAATCACGTTCGTGGCTTCGGAGAGGATCTCCATCACGCGCATGCTGCCGGTTTCCACCATCATCTGGAAGGAGCGGGTGTGCAGAAAGTCCCCCACCAGCACGCTGGCGGGATTGCCGAAGGTTTCGTTGGCGGTGGGCCGCCCGCGGCGCAAGGTGGAGGCGTCGACCACATCATCGTGCAGCAGCGTGGCGGTGTGGATCAGCTCCACAACGGCTGCCAGGCTGTGGCGGTGTGCGCCGCGGTACCCCAACGCTCCGCAGACCATGAGCAGGAGGGCGGGCCGCAGGCGCTTGCCGCCCGCTGCGATGATGTATTGCGATATCTGGGCTACCAGAGGGACGCTGGAAGTCAGGCGCTGACCAATGACCTTGTCGACCTCGTGCATGTCTTGTGCAACGAGCAGCAGTGGCGAGGCAGCGGAAGCGGTGTGGTCGGTCAAGATGGTGGGCGTAGAAAGAGCCCGGATTATAGGAATCCTGCGGGGCGCCCCGGGCCTTTCGCGGGGGCAGTGTGGCATGGGGCTGGGGAGGGCTGGCGCCGGGCGCTGCCATGCGCTATACTCGCGGGCTCTGCGGAAATCCGTCTGCAGAACTCAAATCAAGAGGTCAACATGTACGCGGTCATAAAAACCGGCGGCAAGCAGTATCGCGTTGCTTCCGGCGAAAAAATCAAAGTAGAACAGATTGCTGCGGACGTAGGCCAGGAAATTGTGATCGACCAGGTTCTGGCTGTCGGCAACGGCGCTGAACTGAAGGTGGGTACGCCCCTGGTGTCCGGCGCAACCGTGAAAGCCACTGTCGTGGCCCACGGCAAGCACGACAAAGTGCACATCTTCAAGATGCGCCGTCGCAAGCACTATCAAAAACGCCAAGGCCATCGCCAGCAGTTCACCGAGCTGCAAATCGGTGCGATTGCTGCTTAATCGAAGGAGCTAGTCATGGCACAGAAAAAAGGCGGCGGCTCTACGCGAAACGGGCGCGACTCCAAGCCAAAGATGCTGGGTGTCAAGGCGTTCGGTGGTGAACTGATCAGTGCTGGCTCGATCATCGTGCGCCAGCGCGGCACGCGTTTCCACCCCGGCACCAATGTCGGCGTGGGCAAGGACCACACCTTGTTTGCCCTGGTGGACGGCCACGTGTCGTTCGGTTCCAAGGGCGCATTGTCCAAACAGACGGTCAATGTGACTCCCGCCTGAGGCTCCAACCTCCGGTACCCACGAAGCCCCGCTATGCCGGGGCTTTGTTGTTTGGGCGGTACGATGGCGCCCCGGCTTCCGCTGGCAGCGCCGCGCCGCCGCCGTGGGGCGCGGCCCCCGGTGTGCGCCAAGGCCGCTCTTTTGTAAACTGGATATCCCATGAAGTTCGTCGACGAAGCCTTTATTGACATTGCCGCTGGTGATGGGGGCAATGGCTGCGTGTCGTTCCGGCACGAAAAATACAAGGAATTCGGCGGGCCCAACGGGGGCGATGGCGGGCGCGGCGGGCATGTGTTCGCTGTGGCGGACCCCAACCTGAACACCCTGGTGGATTACCGCTACTCCCGCCGCTACGAGGCCAAGCGGGGCGAACACGGCATGGGCTCGGACATGTTCGGCGCGGCCGGGGCCGACATCACCTTGAAGATGCCGGTGGGCACCATCATCACCGATGCGGAAACGGGCGAAGTTCTGTACGAACTGCTCAATCCGGGCGAGGTGATCACCATCGCCAAGGGCGGGGACGGCGGCTTCGGCAACCTGCGGTTCAAGAGTGCCATCAACCGGGCGCCGCGCCAGAAGACGCCGGGCTGGCCCGGGGAGCGGAAAAATCTGAAGCTGGAGCTGAAGGTGCTGGCGGATGTGGGTCTGCTGGGCATGCCCAACGCGGGCAAGTCCACCTTCATTGCCGCGGTGTCCAACGCCCGCCCCAAGATTGCCGACTATCCCTTCACCACGCTGCATCCCAACCTTGGCGTGGTGCGGGTGGGACCGGAGCAGAGCTTTGTGGTGGCCGATATTCCCGGGCTGATCGAGGGCGCGTCGGAGGGCGCGGGCCTGGGGCACCAATTCCTGCGGCACCTGCAGCGCACCCGTCTGCTGCTGCATATCGTGGATCTGGCGCCGTTCGACGAGGCGGTGGACCCCGTGGCCCAGGCCAAGGCGATCGTGAATGAGCTGAAGAAGTACGACCAGCAGCTGTACGACAAGCCGCGCTGGCTGGTGCTCAACAAGCTGGACATGGTGCCGGCCGAGGAGCGCGCCGAGCGCGTGAAGGATTTCGTCAAGCGTTTCAAGTGGAAAGGGCCGGTGTTCGAGATCTCTGCCCTTACGCGCGAGGGGTGTGAGCCGTTGATCCATGCCGTCTTCCGGCATATCCAGTCCGAGCGGCGCGCCGAGAACGAGCCGGTGGAGGTGGACCCCCGCTTTGCCGGCGACGCACCTGCCTGACGCCCGGGCGATGTGCGCATAGATTGCAATATTATTGATAGCTGCATGCGCTTGCTAGATAAGCGCTAGCGGCATAAAACATACAAAAATGGTTTCCAGCGTATTGCGAGATGCCCGCCGCATTGTGGTCAAGGTGGGCTCCAGTCTTGTGACCAACGAAGGCCGCGGCCTGGACGAGACCGCCATTGGCGAATGGAGCCGCCAGCTGGCGGCCCTGGTGCGCGGAGACGGCGGGGAGCGGCGCGAGGTGGTGATGGTCTCCAGCGGCGCCATCGCCGAGGGAATGAAGCGCCTGGGCTGGAGCGCCCGGCCCAAGGAGGTGCACGAACTCCAGGCCGCTGCCGCCGTCGGCCAGATGGGGCTGGCGCAAATGTACGAGACCAAGTTGCGCGAGCAGGGCATGGGCAGTGCGCAGGTGCTGCTCACCCACGCCGACCTGGCCGACCGCGAGCGCTATCTGAATGCGCGCTCGACGCTGCTGACCCTGCTGCGCCTGGGCGTGGTGCCGGTCATCAATGAGAACGACACGGTTGTCAACGACGAAATCAAGTTTGGCGACAACGACACGCTGGGCGCACTGGTCGCCAACCTGGTCGAGGCCGACGCGCTGGTGATCCTCACGGACCAAAAAGGGCTCTACACCGCAGACCCCCGCCGCGACCCGTCCGCGCAGTTCGTGCACGAAGCCCATGCGGGCGACCCGGCCCTGGAGGCGATGGCCGGTGGCGCGGGCTCCAGCGTCGGCAAGGGCGGCATGATCACCAAGATCCTGGCGGCCAAGCGGGCTGCCGGCTCGGGTGCGTCCACCGTGATTGCCTGGGGCCGTGAGCCGGACGTGCTGATGCGGCTGGCGCGCGGCGAAGCGCTGGGCACGCTGCTGGTCGCCCAGACGCAGAAGAAGCAGGCCCGCAAGCAGTGGATGGCCGACCATCTGCAGCTGCGCGGCGCCGTGGTGGTGGACGCCGGCGCGGCGGCCAAGGTGCGGGACGAGGGCAAGAGCCTGTTGCCCATCGGCATGACGGCCGTGGAGGGCGATTTCTCGCGCGGCGACGTGATTGCCGTGCGCGACGCCTCGGGTCTGGAAATCGCGCGGGGCCTGGCCAACTACGCCGCGGCCGAGGCGCGCTTGTTGTGCCGCAAGCCCTCTGCCGAGTTTGAAAAGCTGCTCGGCTACATGGCGGAGCCTGAAATGGTGCACCGCGACAACCTGATCCTGGCCGCGAACTGACCCGGCCGCCGGCCCTGGGGGCGGTACCGGACGCCGGACCGGCGCTGCCGCCAAAAACCGGCACCCAGAAAAAAGCCTGCGCGGGACGCAGGCTTTTTTTTGCCCCCGGCTTACGGTGCCGGTGGGCTCGCGGGCAACCCGTCGAGCTCACCCGGTACGCTGTTTTGCGGGTCCGGGTCGAAGCTGGCGCCGGGCGGCAGTTCCATGCCGGGGTTGAGCAGCATCGAGCCGGTGCGGAACATGGCTCCCGGGTGCTCGCCTTCGCGCGTGCGCATGCCGCTGCGCAGATAGCGGTTGCGTTGTTCGTGCCGCGGCAGGTAGCGCGCCAGTTCCGTCAACGCCATTTCATAGACGCCGCGCTTGAACTCCACGACCACGTCCAGCGGAACCCAGTAGTCATTCCAGCGCCAGGCATCAAACTCCGGATGGTTGGTCGCGCGAAGGTTCAGGTCCCAGTCGTGGCCCAGCAGTTGGAGCAGATACCAGATCTGTTTCTGGCCCTTGTAATGGCCGCGGGCGTCGCGGCGGATGTACCGGTCAGGCACCTCATAGCGCAACCAGTCCCGGGTGCGGGCGACCACGCGCACGTGGCTGGGCAAGAGCCCCACCTCCTCGTGCAGCTCGCGGAACATGGCCTGTTCGGGGGTTTCGCCCCGGTCAATGCCACCTTGCGGAAACTGCCAGCTGTGGGTGCGGATGCGCTTGCCCCAGAACACCTGGTTTCTCTGGTTGAGCAGGATGATGCCGACGTTCGGCCGAAAGCCGTCCCGGTCAAGCATAATCAAACCCCAAATTTGTAAACTGTGTCCATTATGCACGGCCCCCCGTGGGCGGCAAGTGGACCGGTTTTTTCTGCGCGAAACCGATCCGATGAAAGCCTCCCAATTCTTCATTTCCACCCTCAAGGAAGCCCCGGCAGACGCTGAAGTCGTCAGCCACAAACTCATGACGCGGGCAGGGCTGATCAAGAAGCTGGGCGCCGGCATCTACAACTACATGCCCATGGGGCTGCGCGTCATCCGCAAGGTGGAGGCCATCGTGCGCGAGGAAATGAACCGCGCGGGCGCCGTGGAGCTGACCATGCCCGTGGTGCAGCCGGCCGAACTCTGGCAGGAGACCGGCCGTTTCGACAAGATGGGCCCCGAACTGCTGCGCATCCACGACCGCCACGGGCGCGATTTCGTCGTGCAGCCCACCAGCGAGGAAGTGGTCACGGACATCGCCCGGCAGGAGCTCAAGAGCTACAAGCAGCTGCCCAAGAACTTCTACCAGATCCAGACCAAGTTCCGCGACGAGCGCCGCCCCCGTTTCGGCCTGATGCGCGGGCGTGAGTTCGTCATGAAGGACGCCTACAGCTTCGACAAGGACCAGTCGGCCGCCAAGGCCAGCTACCAAGTCATGGCGCAGGCCTACCGCCGCATCTTCGACCGCTTCGGGCTTACCTACCGCGCCGTCGCAGCTGATAGCGGCGCCATCGGTGGTGACCTTTCTGAAGAGTTCCAGGTGATTGCCGCCACGGGCGAGGACGCCATCGTCTACTGCCCCCAGAGCGACTACGCCGCCAACATGGAAAAGGCCGAGGCCCTGGCGCCCGCCGGCCCGCGCGGCGCGGCCACCCAGGCCCTGGCCAAGACCGCCACGCCGGGCAAGAGCACCTGCGCCGACGTGGCCGAGCTGCTGGGCGTGCCCCTGGCCAGCACGGTCAAGTCGCTGGTGCTGGCCACGGACCAAGTCAACGAGGCGGGCGATATCGTCAAGAGTCAAGTCTGGCTGCTGCTCCTGCGCGGCGACCATGACATGAACGAGATCAAGGTCTCCAAGGTGCCCGGGCTCGACGCGGGCTTCCGCTTTGCCACGCTGGCCGAGATCGAAGACCACTTCGGCTGCAAGCCCGGCTACCTGGGCCCCATCGGCCTGAAGCAGCCGGTGAAGCTGGTGGTGGACCGCGAGGTGGCGGTGATGGCCGACTGGATCTGCGGGGCCAACGAACCCGACTTCCACGTCACCGGTGTGAACTGGGGCCGCGACCTGCCCGAGCCCGACGCCGTGGCCGACCTGCGCAACGTGGTGGCGGGCGACCGCTCGCCGGACGGCAAGGGCGAGCTGGCCATCGAGCGCGGCATTGAAGTGGGCCACGTGTTCTACCTGGGCACCAAGTATTCCAAGGCCATGAACGCCACGTTCCTGGACGAGAACGGCAAGCCCCAGCCTTTCGAGATGGGCTGCTACGGCATTGGCGTCACGCGCCTGCCGGCCGCCGCCATCGAGCAGAACCATGACGAGCGCGGCATCATCTGGCCCGACGCCATTGCACCCTTTACCGTGGTGGTGTGCCCCGTGGGCATGGACCGCAGCGACGCCGTCAAGGCCACGGCCGAGCAGCTGTATGCCGACCTGCTGGCGGCCGGCGTGGACGTGATCCTGGACGACCGCGGCGAGCGCCCGGGCGCCATGTTTGCCGACTGGGAGCTGATCGGCGTGCCGCACCGCGTGACGATTGGCGACAAGAGCCTCAAGGACGGCGTGGTCGAGTACCAGCACCGCCGCGACGCGGCCGCCACCAAGGTGGCCGTGGCCGACATCCTGGCCCACGTGAAGGGCCGGCTGGCGGCATGACCGGCCGCGGCGGCGCCTCTCAGCCGGGCGGAGCCGGGCTGAGCCGGCGGGCCTTGCTGGGTGCTGCCGGGGCCGCAGGCCCCGCCGCGTGGCTGGCCCTGGCGCCCCAGGCAGCACACGCCGGAGGCCAGCTGGAAGAGCCCCTGGCGGACTCCGTGCGCACCGCCCTGGCATCTGCCGTCGCCTTCAGCGCGCCGCCGGAGCCGGAGTTCCGCTCCACCGAAGCGCGCATCCACTACCTGCGCTGGCTCAGCGCCATGAGCGACCGGCTGCGCCGGCGCAAGCCCGACCTGGACGTGCGCCGGGAGTTCCTGCAGACCGTGTGGTACGAGGCCAAGCGGGCGGGCCTGGACGTGTCGCTGGTGCTGGGGCTCATCCAGGTCGAGAGCGCATTCCGCAAGTTCGCCGTCTCCAGTGTTGGGGCGCGCGGCTACATGCAGGTGATGCCGTTCTGGACCCGCGTCATCGGCGATGGCGATGCCGGCAAGCTGTTCCACATGCAGACCAACCTGCGCTTCGGCTGCGTGATCCTGCGCCACTATGTCGACCGCGAGCGCGGTGACCTGTTCATGGCCCTGGGGCGCTACAACGGTAGCCGCGGGCGCTCCCCCTACCCGGACGCCGTGTTTGGCGCGCAGCGCAACTGGCTGTTCGGCGAGAAGCCGCCTGTGCCGGCGGCATAGAGCCCGGCGCCGGCGGCGCGCAGCAGGGCGCCGCGGGGCTCTGTGTTTTCTGGCTACCGCGCCGCCAGCGGGTTTGCCGCCTTTTCTTCGGGCTGGGTGCGGGCCGGGGGATCGGTCTCGCCGGCTTCCGTGCCTGCCCGCGACACCATCACCTGGTCGATGCGGTAGCTGTCCACGTCCAGCACCTCGAACTTGTAGCCGCCCCAGGTCACGCTGTCGGTGCGGCGCGGCACGCGGCGCAGCATCACCATCAGGAAGCCGGCCAGGGTCTCGTACTCCTCGGCGTGGGGCAGCTCGTCCAGCGACAGGGCGTGCAGCACGTCGGCAATGGGCGTCACGCCGTCGATGAGCCAGGAGTTCTCGTCCCGGCGCACGATCTGCTCCTCGTCCGCGGGCCCCACCAGGTCGCCCATCACCGTGCTCATCACGTCGTTGAGGGTGACCACGCCGACCACCAGGCTGTACTCGTTGACGATGACGGCGAAATCCTCGTGTACCTGGCGGAACTGCTCCAGCACCTCGGACAAGGTCAGCCGGTCGGGCACGATGAGCACCTTGCGCACCAGGCTGTCGTCCGCCAGTGAAATGGGCTGGTTGTTCAGCACGCGCTGGAACAGGTCCTTGGCGTCCACATAGCCCACCACGTGGTCGATGTCGCCCTCGCACACCGGGTAGGTGGAAAACGGCTCGGCGGCAATGCGCAGGCGGATCACCTCGTCGGGCTCGTCGCGCAGGAAGAAGGCCACCCGGTCGCGCGGCGACATGGCGCTGGAGACGGTGCGCGTGTCCAGCTCGAACACGTTGGTGATCACCTGCTGCTCGCGCGCGGCCAGCACGCCGGCGCGGGCACCGGCTTCCATCATGGCCAGGATGTCGTCGGAGGTGATGCGGTCGTCGCGCAGGGACGACAGGCCCAGCACGCGGAACAGCGCATCGGCCCCCCGGCTGTAGAACCACACCACCGGCCGCAGCAGCGCCATGAGAAAGGCCATGGGCCGTACCAGGCCCACCGCGATGCGTTCCGGCTCGGCCATGCCCAGGCGCTTGGGGAACAGGTCGGCAAACAGGATGAACAGCGACGTGACGATGGTGAACGACGCGAGAAAACCCACCGTCTGGGCAGTGGCCTCGGCCAGCCACAGCTCCAGCAAGGCGGTGAAGTGCGGGCTGAGCGCCCCTTCGCCCACGATACCTCCCAGGATGGCCACCGCGTTCTGGCCGACCTGCACCACCGTGAAATAGTCGCCCGGCTGCTCCTGCACGCGCATCACCCGGTCGGCCCGGGCGTCCCCTTCGTCCGCCATCTGGCGCAGGCGCAGGCGGCGCGCGGCAGCCAGCGAAATCTCGGCCATGGAAAAAACGGCGCTGGCTGCAATCAGCAGCCCGATGACGAAGAGGCTTTGCGAAAGGGTCATGGAGGGTGTCAGAGCGTGGCGCCATGGCACACAGTGTTGGCAAGTGTATCTGTGCCCCTGCGTCGCGAGCCCCGGGTGGTGCCCGGGGGCCGGGCGCAGCGGCGTCCGGCAGGTGGGCGGCCCCGGGCGGCCGGCCCCGCCGTGGCAGGGCCGGCGTCCGCCGAGCCGCCCCGGAGCGGCGGCTTCTACTGCACGAAGCCGATGCGGCTGCGTCCCGAGGCTGCCTTGGGCAGGTCGGCCACCTCCACCGTGGAGCGGCGGTCCAGCCGCGCATTGCCAAAGCCGGTCATCAGCGCACGCCGCATTTCGCGCGGCGGCATCTGCGCCAGGTGGTCCAGCACGTCGGAAAGCGGCTCGGGGTCCAGCAGCCGGCCCCAGTCGTGCCCGGCGCGGATGCCCTGGTACAGGTTGCGCGCGATGGCGCGGGCCTGGTCCAGCGTGGGGGCCTCCACCTCGAACACGTTCATGCGGTTCAGGATGGGGTCGGGAATGCCGCGGCTGTCGTTGGCCGTGGTGATCCAGATCACCTGGCTGGCGTCGATGGCCACCTCGGCGAACTCGTCGGTAAAGCTTTGCGCCGTGTCGTGCTCCAGCAAGCTGTACAGCGCGCCCAGCGGGTCGTACTGCGCGTCGGAGCTGGCCTTGTCGATCTCGTCCACCACGATGACGGGGTTGGCGTATTCGCCGTCGACCAGCGCCTCGAACACCTTGCCCGGGCGCGCGCCCTTCCACTGCGCGGACGAGCCCGACAGCAGCCAGCCGGCGGTCATGGAGCTCATGGGCAGCAGGTTCATGCCCGTGCCCAGCAGTTCGGCCAGGTGGCGCGCAAAGTGCGTCTTGCCGATGCCGGGCGGGCCCAGCAGCAGCATGGGCGTGACCTCCAGCCCGTCGCTGCTGTCCTGGGCCAGGGCCACATGGCGCTTCACGTCGTCCAGCACTTCGGTGAAGTTGGGCAACTGCTCGTACAGGCTGGCCATGTCCGGCACGCCCGAGGGCTTGACCTGGAAGCGCTCGGGGCCGCGCTCCAGCATGCGTTCGTAGACCGCGCGCAGGTTCTCGTATTCGCGCTGGCTGCCGGCCTCCTGCAGGCGGGCCAGCTTGCGTTCCACATCACCGGGGTGGAACACGCTGCGCATCTGGGCCACGGGCAGGCGCAGGGCGCCAGGTTGGGGAACAAGGCTATGGCGGGTCATTGCATGCTCTCCTTTCGCGTGAGGTCGTCACGCAACCATTCAAGCACACAACGTGCCGGCTGCAATATCGGAAAAATCCGCGTTCCGGGGCGTCTGTTGCAGCAATGCAAAAGGTCCGCCGCGCGCCATCCCGAAGAAAAGGCCGCCTCGAAGGGCGGCCTGTGCTGGCGGGGCGGAAATGGGCCGAGAAGTGGCGAGAAGGGGGCTCAGCCCTCGGTGCCCAGCGCCTGCTTGAGCTCGCCGGACTCGTACATCTCCATCATGATGTCGGAGCCGCCGATGAATTCGCCCTTGATGTACAGCTGCGGGATGGTGGGCCAGTTGCTGTATTCCTTGATTCCCTGGCGGATGGCGTCGTCTTCCAGCACGTTCACGGTCACCACGCTCTTGGGGTCCACGCCGCAGGCTTTCAGGATCTGGATGGCGCGGCCCGAGAAGCCGCACATGGGGAAGCTGGCGCTGCCCTTCATGAACAGCAGGATGTCGCTGGATTTGACGAGGGCGTCGATGCGTTGCTGGGTGTCGCTCATGGGAAGGCTCCTCAAAAAGGTGGGGCGCGGTGGCCCGGAAAAGATGCGCTGGCCGGGATTATTTCACTGTCTGCCCCGGGCTGTGGCCTGCGGGGGCACCCGCGGCCCACTGGCCCCCGGTGCAGCGCGCAATACCCGCAAGGTCGTTGTGGCTTTGTACCTGCACGAAACCCCGCTGCGTGAGCAGTGCGCGCACCGCTTCGGCCTGGTCGTAGCCGTGCTCCAGCAGCAGCCAGCCGCCGGGCGCCAGGTGGGCAGGCGCCTGCGCCACGATGGTGCGCAGGTCCGCCAGCCCGTCGGCGCCGCTGGCCAGGGCCTGCAGGGGTTCGTGGGTGAGGGCGGCCAGGTGCGGGTCGCCGCTGGGGATGTAGGGCGGGTTGGAGACGATGGCGTCGAACACGCCGTCCACGCCCGCCAGCCAGTCCGACTGCACGCACTGCACGGGCAGGCCCAGCCGCTCTCCGTTCGCCCGGGCCACGGCCAGGGCGTCGCTGCTGGCGTCCACGGCCAGCACCTGGGCCGTGGGGCGCTGGCTTTGCAGGGCCAGGGCGATGGCGCCGCTGCCGGTGCCCAGGTCGGCCACGCGCGGGGCGGGCAGGGGGGCCATCACTTCCAGCGCCCAGTCCACCAGGGTTTCGGTGTCGGGGCGCGGGTCCAGCACGCGGGCGTCCACCTGCAGCGGCAGGCCGTAGAACTCCTTGTGCCCCGTCAGGTAGGCCACCGGCTCGCCGGCCGCGCGGCGCTGGCACAGGGCCAGGAACTGCGCGTGCGGCGCGGGTGCCAGCACGTCGGTGTCGTGCGCCAGCAGCCAGGCGCGGTCGCTGCCCGTGCGGCCCACGGTGTGCAGCAGCAGCAGCTGGGCGTCGATGCGCGCCAGGCCCAGGGTGTGGGCCTGCGCCAGGGCTTGGGCCAGGGTGGGGGTGTTCACTATGTTTTTAATAGCTGCTCGCGCTTATTGGATAAGCGCTGGAGGCTGATTTGATCTAAATTTCTGTCAGGCGGCGCTCAGTTCCAGCTCTTCCAGCTGCTCGGCCTCGCGGGCATGCTGCAGCGCCTGCAGCACGTCGCCCAAGTCGCCTTCCATCACCTGCAGCAGCTTGTACAGCGTGAGGTTGATGCGGTGGTCCGTGAGGCGCCCCTGCGGGAAGTTGTAGGTGCGGATGCGGTCGCTGCGGTCGCCGCTGCCGATCAGGCCCTTGCGCAGCGCGGCTTCCTTGGCGGCACGTTCGCTGCGTTCCTTCTCCTGGATGCGCGCCTGCAGCACCTGCAGCGCTTTGGCCTTGTTGCTGTGCTGGCTGCGGCCGTCCTGGCACTCGGCGACGATGCCGGTGGGCAAGTGCACCACGCGCACGGCGGAGTCGGTCTTGTTGATGTGTTGGCCGCCTGCGCCGCTGGCGCGGAAGGTGTCGATGCGCAAGTCCGCCGGGTTCAGCGTGATGGCCTGGTGCTCGTCGGGCTCGGGCATCACGGCCACGGTGCAGGCGCTGGTGTGGATGCGGCCCTGCGTTTCGGTGGCGGGCACGCGCTGCACGCGGTGGCCGCCGGATTCGAACTTGAGCGCGCCGTACACATGGTCGCCTTCCACGCGCAGCACGATTTCCTTGTAGCCGCCCAGCTCGCTTTCGTTGGCGCTCATGATCTCCACCTTCCAGCCCTGGGTGGCGGCGTAGCGGGTGTACATGCGGGTCAGGTCGGCGGCGAACAGGGCGGATTCATCGCCGCCCGTGCCGGCGCGGATTTCCACGAAGGCGTTGCGGGCGTCGTCGGGGTCCTTGGGCAGCAGCAGGCGCTGCAGCTCGTCCTCCAGCTGCAGCAGCTCGGCGGAGGCAGCGGTGATTTCCTCCTGCGCCATTTCGGCCATGTCGGGGTCGGCCAGCATCTCGCGCGCGCCGGCCAGGTCGGCCTCGCGCTGCTGGTAGCGCGCGTAGCGGCCGGCGATCTGCGTGACCTCGGCATGCTCGACGGAGATGCGCCGGTACTGCGCCATGTCGCTCATGATGTCTTCGCGCGAGAGCAGGAAGTCGAGTTCGCCCAGGCGCTGTGCGTAGCGCTCCAGCTGGCTGCGGAGAAAGGGTTTCATGGGGTCGGGAGAAAAAAGGTTTGCTACGATATTTGTAGCTGCTTGCGCTTGTCCATCAAGCGCTAGAGGCCGATTTGGCTTGAAATCGGGGCGGACTGCGGAGCGGGCGAGCGCCGCTACAGCCCGTTGCCGGCAGTCTTGCTTTGCGAGCGCAGGAACAGGCGCGAGACGGTCTGCGCCGTCTGGGCGCGCGTCTCGGCATCGCCCGCGCGCAGCTCGGCCAGGGTGCCGTGCAGCATCTTCTGCGTGAGGCCGCGCGAGAGGGCTTCGAGCACGGCGTCCATGTCCTCGCCCTTGGCCAGCAGTTTCTTGGCGCGGGCGATCTCGGCGGCGCGCCAGGCGTCGGTCTGGGCGTTGAGCTGCTGGATCAGCGGCACCACGCCGCCTTCGGCGGCGGTGGGGCTGCGCAGCTCCATCCAGTGCATGAAGCTCTGCACGCCCGCGTCGATGATGGCCTCGGCCTGGGCCACGGCGGCCTGGCGGTTGGCCTGGGCCGTCTGCACCACGGTGGCCAGGTCGTCCACGGTGTACAGGTACACGTCGCCCAGGGCCTTGACCTCGGGCTCGATGTCGCGCGGCACGGCCAGATCGACCATGAACATGGGGCGGTGGCGGCGCTTCTTGAGCGCGCGCTCCACGGCACCCAGGCCGATGATGGGCAGGCTGCTGGCGGTGCAGCTGATGACGGCGTCAAATTCGTGCAGGCGCTCGGGCAGGTCGGCCAGGCGCATCACCTCGCCGCCAAAGCGGGTGGCGAGCTTTTCGCCGCGCTCCAGCGTGCGGTTGGCAATGGCAATCTGCTTGGGGTTCTTGGCGGCGAAGTGCGTGGTGCACAGCTCGATCATCTCGCCCGCGCCGACAAACAGCACCTTGATCTGCGAGAGGTCTTCAAACAGCTGGCCCGCCAGGCGCACGGCGGCCGCTGCCATGCTGATGCTGTGGGCGCCGATGTCGGTGCTGGTGCGCACCTCCTTGGCCACGGCAAAGCTGCGCTGGAAGAGCTGGTTGAGCGTGGTGCCCAGGGCGCCGGCGGTTTCGGCGGCGCGCACGGCGTCCTTCATCTGGCCCAGGATCTGGGCCTCGCCCAGCACCATGGAATCCAGCCCGCTGGCCACGCGGAAGGCGTGGCGCGCGACCAGGCTGTCTTCCAGCGTGTAGGAGTGCGAGCGCAGCAGCGCGGGGCTCACGCCGCCGCTTTGCGCCAGCCAGCCCAGCGTGTGGTCCAGCGCGGGCTGGTCGCCGGCGCAATAGATTTCGGTGCGGTTGCAGGTGGAGATGATGGCGGTCTCGACGCCGGGGTGGCGGGCGGCGCTGCCCGCCAGCGACTGGCGCAGGCCCTGGAGGGTGGGCGCAATCTGGTCGAGCGCAAACGCAAAGCGGCCGCGCAGGTCGAGCGGCGCGGTCGTGTGGTTGATGCCGAGGGCCCAGACTGCCATGGTCCCGGATTATAAAATTGTTGGCTCTGGCGAGCATTCCTGCTTGCCCAACACTTGATTTGGGTCAATCGCATGGGTCCGCTCGCCCTTCTCAACCACGCACTGAACTTCATGGCCCCGGCCGCTGCCGTGGCCGCCGTGCTGGTGGTTTGCGCGCGCCTGGGGGGCGCCAAGTCAGGCTCGCTGGGCGCATGGCGCCAGTTCGCCGTGGTTTTTGTGGTGGGACTGGTGGTGCTGGCAGGGGGGCTCGTACTGTGGGGGCGCGACGGCAAGATGCTGACCTACGCCGCCCTGGTGGTGGCTGCCGCGACCTGCCAGTGGAGTCTGTCGCGCGGGTGGAAGGGCTGAGCGGCGCCCGCCGGCCACCCGGCGGCCTCTCGTGGGCCGCTCGCTGGCCGCTCGCTGGTCGACGCCCCAGGCCGGTGAGAATCAAAGCGTTTCGGCGGCCTGCCCGGTGGGCCCGGTCCGGAGCTTTTTCACGCCCCTTTTTCCACAACGCATTGGAGACGCATCCATGAAAACAACCAAACGCCTGTTGCACGCCTGCGCCGCCCTGGCTGGCGGGCTGCTGCTGTGCGCGGCGGTTCACGCACAAGGCGCTGCCAGTTTCCCCACCAAGCCCATCCGCATCGTGGTCGGCTTTCCGGCCGGTGGCCCGCTGGACCAGCATGCCCGCCTGCTTTCCGACAAGCTGCAGGCCGTGCTGGGCCAGCCGGTGGTGGTGGACTACAAGGCTGGCGCTGGCGGCACCGTGGGGGCGCAGGAGGTGATGAAGGCGCCCGCCGACGGCCACACGCTGATGCTGGCCAACACGGGCGTGATGGTGATCAACCCGGCGCTTTACAGCCGCCTGCCGTACGCCACCCTCAAGGACTTCACCCCGGTGGCGCGCACCGCCATGCAGCCCCTGGCGCTGCTGGTGAACACGGGCGTGCCGGCCAAGAACCTGCAGGAGTTCATGGCCTATGCCAAGGCGCGGCCGGGCCAGGTCAACTTTGGCTCGGCGGGCAACGGCGGCATCAGCCACCTGGTCCCCGAGATGTTCAAGACGGCCACGGGGCTGTACATGGTGCACATTCCCTACCGGGGCAGCGCGCCGGCCTTTACCGACCTGATGGGCGGGCAGGTGCAGTTCATGGCCGAGAGCATTCCGCAGGCCGCCTCGTACCACAAGCAGGGCAAGGTCCGCGCGCTGGCCGTGACCAGCCGCGAGCGCAACCCCGCGCTGCCGGACGTGCCCACCGTCATCGAAAGCGGCATCAAGGGCTTTGAGGTGGTGGGCTTCTATGGCTTCCTCGCGCCCGCCGGAACGCCCAAGGACGTGGTGGCCAAGCTCAGCGATGCGTTCGGCCAGGTGATGCAGTCGCCCGAGGTGAAGAACCGCATGGTGAGCCAGGGCGCCGACCCGGCCTTCCTGGGCGCCGACGACTTTGCCAAGTTCCTGGCGTCGGAGATGCCACGCTGGGCGGATGCGGTGAAGAAGTCGGGAGCGAAGCTGGATTAGAGAGAGGCCGCCGGCTCGTTCCTGTCGATCCGTACCCATCCTCCACCCGTTCACGCTGAGCCTGTCGAAGCGCCGCGCGAGGCTTCGACAGGCTCAGCCCGAACGGGTGTGTGAAAACGGAGCAAAAAAATGCGCCACTGCCCGTCTATCAAGCGCCGAAAGCTATGATTTTTGTAGCTTTCAACCGGTCGCACCCTGCTGTGGCTGCGGCACGCTGACGGTTGTCAACGGTGCCTGCGCCGCCGAAGGTACATAGGGCGCCACGGCCGTGGTGGCCGGTGGCGAGAGCGCCAGGCCCGCTTCGCGCAGCGCGCCGAGGATGCTGAACAGCAGGTCGCTGCGCACGCTGCCCGCATTGCGCGGATTGCTCACGTAGCCAATGGCCAGGAAGGTGAGCGTGCCGCTCACGATGCCTTCCAGCTGCACGATGGGTTCAGGGGTCTCCAGCACGCCCTCGTGGTCCTGGAACGCCTGCAGGATCAGGTCCCGCATGCGCTGGGCGTCTGTGTCCAGGGGCGCGGGCAGGCGCAGCAGCACGCGGCCCGGGGCGCCGGTGAGCGTCATGTTGCGCACGGTCTTGGTGATGAATTCCGAGTTGGGCACGATCACGGTGGAGCGGTCGCCCAGCTGGATCTCGGTGGCGCGCACGTTCACGCGGCGCACGTCGCCCTCGGTGTCGCCCAGCACCACCCAGTCGCCCACCTTCACGGGCCGCTCGGCCAGCAGGATCAGGCCCGAGATGAAGTTCTGCACGATGGCCTGCAGGCCAAAGCCGATGCCCACCGACAGCGCGCTCGCCACCCAGGCGATGCGCTCGACGCTGATGCCCAGGCCCGCCAGCGCCACGGCCACCACCAGCACGCCGCCCACATAGCCCAGCAGCGTGACGATGGAGCTGCGCATGCCGGGCTCGAGCGACGTGTTGGGGAAGTAGCGCTCGCTCAGCCAGCGCTTGAGCATGCGGATCATCAAGAGGCCCGCCACCACCACCGCCAGCGCCGTCAGCAGCGCCTGGGGGGCCAGCGTGATGTCGCCCACCTTCAGGCGGTGGTCCACCGTGGTGCCCCGGCGGAAGACCTCGTCCGGCCCCGTGCCAAAAGGCGCCATGAGTGCCACCGCCATGTAGAACAGCAGCACGATGCGCAGCACCCCCGAGGCCAGCACGGCGGCCTGGTCCAGCAGCTTCGCGTCCAGCCCCAGGCCGGTGTGCAGCCGCTGGCCGAATCCGCCCTTGGACGAGAGCAGGGCCTCGCACAGGTCGTCCACCAGCTCGAACAGCAGGTAGGTGGTGGCGAACACCACGCCGGTCCAGAGCATCTGGCGGGTGAGCGTGCCCGCCAGGGCGATGTACCCCAGCGCGACCATCAGCACCGTGGCGACCACGGCCGCGCCCGCTGCGGCCACCAGCAGGCCGACCCACAGCGGCCTTGGCGCTGCGCTGCCGTCCGCGGCGGGGTCCGTCCCCGGCCCGGGCGCAGGCGCTTGCGCAGGCGCACCGGCGTCGCCCGAGGCCGGCGCGCGCAGGTGCCGCAGCGCCAGTGCGACCGTGGCGGCCAGCAGCAGCGCCGTGGCCGCGTGGACGCTCACCTCGGCCGCCAGGCTGGCGTCCACCAGGCTGTTCACCTCGGTCGCCAGCCCGCTGAACGCGGCCAGCAGGGCCACCCACCAGGGGTAGGGGCTCAGGCGCTGGGCCAGCGTGTCCGAAATACCCGGCAGGCGCCAGGAGCTGCGCTTGCGTGACAGCAGGGCATGGCCCAGGCCGACGATGAACGCGGCAAACACGGCCAGCCGCAGGGTGGCCCGGGACAGCGCCTGCAGGCGCTCGCTCAGGCCCTCCTCCGCGGCCAGGCCGGTCCAGGCCAGCTGCACGGCCATGCCGATCAGCAGCACATAGGCCAGCACCGACACCGACGCCAGCAGCGACCGCCGCAGCCGCCCGGCCGGCAGGCGTGCTGGCGCCAGGCGCACCAGCAGCCGCTCCGCCAGCCAGGTGCCGGCCACGGCCAGCAGCAGCGCGCCCACCAGGCTGGACAGGAAGGCGGTGCGGTGGCCGGAGGCCAGGGCGGCCCGCGCCGCCTGGCGCAGTTCCTGGCCCAGCGCGCCCAGCCGTTCCAGGTCGCCGGGCGCGGCGTTGCGCAGGGCGCGCCAGAAGGTGGCACCCAGGGGCGAGTCGGTGCGCGTGGTCAGGGCGGCCTGGAACTGTTCACGCCGTTGGCGGATGAGCTCGGTGCCGCGCTGCTCGGCGTCCACACTGATCAGGCGGGCGAGCTTGAGTTCTGCGTCGATGGCCGCACGCTGCTTGGCCAGGCCGGCGCGCTGCTCGGCCACGTCGCGCGTGTCGGGCGGGGCGCCCTTGGCGGGGGCCGGGCCCAGGCCCGCCAGGCGCGAGTCGATGTCGGCCAGCGCCTCCGTGCGGCGCGCCGCCAGCTGTTCGGCCGCCTTGCCGATGGCGTTGACGTCGGCCAGCAGCTTGCGCCCGTCGTCGGCCTCACTGAGCTTGAGCGGGATGGCGTCCAGCTGCTGGCGCAGCACGTCCACGCCCGGCAACTCGGGGTCCGGGGCCGCCGGCTTGCTGCCGGGCGCGGTGGCAGCCCCTGCCGCCGTCGATGCGGAAGCGCCGCTGGAGGCCGCGCTGGGCGCAGAAGCTCCCTTGGCCGGCTGCTGCGGGCCCTGGGCCTGCGCGGGTGCGCCCAGCAGCAGGCACAGCAGCGTGACGACCAGGCAGGCCGCCGCCCACGGCGGAATCCCGCGACGCGGCGCCACGGCAGGCGCAGGCCGCACGGCGCACGCCGGGAGCGGAAGGGAATGGGTGCCAGGGGAGCGCAACGAGAAGAAGGAAAACAGCGCGTGTGAAGAGGGCCACGCGCGGCACAGGCAAGGCAGTCGCATCCGCCCATTGTCGGGCGCCCAGCGCCGGATGGGCCGGACGCGCTGTAGGCCAACGCCTTGCCGTTGCGTCGGGCAGGTGCGCAACGGCGCCCGACCCGACGCCAACCTTACGGCCGCAGGGCCGGGCTGAACAGGTCCACGCGGTCGGTGATGATGCCGTCGGTGCCCAGGTCGATGAGGCGCTGCGCGGCCCACTCGTCGTTCACCGTGTAGCTGAGCGCGCGCAGGCCCCAGCCCTGCACCTGCGCCACCAGCGCGCGGTCCCACAGCGCGTGGTTGCAGACGATGGCCACGCAGCCGAGTTCGCGGGCCACATCAAGGCAGCCGTCCCACAGCGTGTCCAGCAGCAGCGCGCGGGGCAGGTGGGGCGCGGTGGCGCGGGCGCCGGCCAGCGCCTCGGGCCGGAAGGACGAGAACAGCGGCGGCACGGTCTCGTTCTTCCACAGGCGGGCGCACAGTTCGCCCACCACCTGCCCGGTGGTTTCTTCGAGTCCTGGCGTGGGCTTGATCTCGATGTTGAGGAAGTAGCCGTTGGCGATGCAAAAGCGCGCCAGGTTCTCCAGCGTGGGCAGCGGCTCGCCCGCATGCTGGCGCGAGTGCCAGCCGCCGGCGTCGAGCTGGGCCAGTGCGCTCCACGGCTGGTCGCCGCCGGTGCCGCGGCCGTTCGTGGTGCGCTCCAGCGTGGCGTCGTGCATCAAAAAGGGCACGCCGTCGCTGCTGAGCTTGGCGTCGCACTCGAACATGCGGTAGCCGTGTTGCGCGCCCAGGCGGAACGCGGCCAGGGTGTTTTCAGGCGCCAGCTTGCCGGCGCCCCGGTGGGCAATCCAGCGCGGGTAGGGCCAGTGGGGCAGGGGCGATGCGGGTGTGCTCATGCGGGTTCACCAAATTTCAGCAGGTTGCCATGGGGGTCGATGACCGCCATCTCTTTCATGCCCCAGGGCTGGACGGCCGGGGGCGCCAGCGGCAGGCCGCGCGCCGCGAAGTCGGCATGCAGCGCTTCGGTATCTGCACGCACATAGCACGAGGTGTTCTCGGCGATGTGGCGTTCGGCGCAGGCCCAGAAGTGCAGCTCGCAGCCGTCGCGTGCCACGATGAGGTAGTTGTCCATCTCCAGCACGGGCGCAAAGCCCATCCGGTCACGGTAGAACAGCAGCGTCTCGGCCAGATCCAGCGACGCCAGCACCGGCACCGTGGCGTGGATGCGCTGCGGGGTGGTGGCGGCAGCCGCGGCGGGCATGGCCTCAGGCGGCGATCCGCTTGCCGTTGGACGCGTCGAACGCGTGCAGGCGGTCGGCGCGGGGCTGCACGTGGATGACGGTGTCCGGGGCGGGGGCGTAGGCCCCTTCCTCGACGCGCACGATGATGGACTCGCCGTTCAGGCGGCCGTAGATCAGGCGTTCGGCGCCCAGCAGCTCCACGGTCTCCACCGTCACGGCCCAGCCGTCGCCGGTGGTCACGTCCAGGTGCTCGGGGCGGATGCCCAGGATGGTGCCGGGCTGCACGCCGGGCGCGTTCTTGAGCAGGTTCATGGGCGGCGATCCGATGAAGCTGGCCACAAACGTGGAGGCGGGCGTGTGGTAGACCTCCTCGGGCGTGCCGAACTGCTCCATGTTGCCGGCGTTCATCACGATCATGCGCTGCGCCAGCGTCATGGCCTCCACCTGGTCGTGCGTGACGAACAGGCTGGTGATGCCCAGCTCGCGGTGCAGCTTCTGGATCTCCAGGCGCGTCTGCGCGCGCAGCTTGGCGTCCAGGTTGGACAGCGGCTCGTCGAACAGGAAGACCTGGGGCTGGCGCACGATGGCGCGGCCCATGGCCACGCGCTGGCGCTGGCCGCCCGACAGTTCGCGCGGCTTGCGCTCCAGCAGGTGGCCGAGCTCCAGGATCTTGGCGGCCTTGTCCACGCGCGCCTTGATCTCGTCCTTGGGCACCTTGGCGATCTTCAGGCCGTAGGCCATGTTCTCGAAGTTCGTCATGTGCGGGTAGAGCGCGTAGTTCTGGAACACCATGGCGATGTCGCGGCGCGCGGGCTCCAGGTCGTTCACCACGCGGTCGCCGATGCGCAGCTCGCCGCCGGAGATTTCCTCCAGGCCCGCGACCATGCGCAGCAGCGTGGATTTGCCGCAGCCCGACGGGCCGACGATGACGATGAATTCGCCATCCTTCACCTCGGCGTTCACGCCATGGATGACCTGGTTGGCCTTGGGCCCGTGGCCGTAGCGCTTGATGATGTTGCGAAAGGAAAGGGATGCCATTTTGCTATTGATTTGGTAGCTGCTCGCGCTTGTGGGTAGGGCGCTGGGGCAGGTTTTTATTCGAATGCGCTTATTTCTCGGTGTCCACCAGCCCCTTGACGAACCAGCGCTGCATCAGCACCACCACCACGGCGGGCGGCAGCATGGCCAGGAGGGCGGTGGCCATCACGATGTTCCACTCGTTGCCGGCATCGCCGCCGGCCAGCATGCGCTTGATGCCGATGACCACCGGGTACATGTCTTCCGAGGTGGTCACGAGCAGCGGCCACAGGTACTGGTTCCAGCCATAGATGAACTGGATCACGAACAGCGCGGCAATCGAAGTGCGCGACAGCGGCACCAGGATGTCCTTGAAGAAGCGCATGGGGCCGGCGCCGTCCACGCGCGCGGCTTCCACCAGTTCGTCGGGCACCGTGAGGAAGAACTGCCGGAACAGGAAGGTGGCCGTGGCCGACGCGATCAGCGGCACCGTGAGGCCCGCATAGCTGTTGAGCATGCCGAGGTCCGACACCACCTGGTACGTGGGGCCGATGCGCACTTCCACCGGCAGCATCAGCGTGATGAAGATCAGCCAGAAGCAGATGCCCTTGAACGGGAAGCGGAAGTACACGATGGCGAACGCCGACAGCAGCGAGATCGCGATCTTGCCCACGGTGATGACCATGGCGGTGACGAAGCTCACCCACATCATGCGGGCCACCGGCGCGGTCGAGCCCGCGCCCGTGCCGCCGCCAAACAGTGCGTCGTGGTAGGTGTTCCAGAAATTGCTGCCGGGCACCATGGGCATGGGCACCTGCACGATCTCCTGGGCCGTGTGGGTGGAGGCGACGAACGCCAGGTACAGCGGAAAGCCGACGATGATCACGCCCAGCACCATGACGAGGTGCGAGAACGCGGTGAGATAAGGGCTACGTTCAACCATATCAGTATTGGACTTTCTTTTCGACGTAGCGGAACTGGATCACCGTCAGCACGACGACGATCGCCATCAGCACCACCGACTGCGCGGCCGAGCCGCCCATGTCCATGGCCTTGAAGCCGTCGTGGTACACCTTGTAGACCAGGATGGCGGTGTCGCGGCCCGGGCCGCCCTGGGTGGTGGCGTCCACGATGGCGAAGGTGTCGAAGAAGGCATACACCACGTTGATGACCAGCAGGAAGAACGTGGTGGGCGACAGCAGCGGGAACTGGATGCTCCAGAACCGGCGCCACGGGCCGGCGCCGTCGATGGCGGCCGCCTCGATCAGCGACTTGGGAATGGACTGCAGCCCGGCCAGGAAGAATAGGAAGTTGTAGGAGATCTGCTTCCACACCGCGGCAATCACGATCAGCGCCATGGCGTGGTCGGAGTTGAGCATGTGGTTCCAGTCGAACCCGCTTTGGCGCAGCAGGTACGCCACTACGCCCAGCGAGGGCGAGAACATGAACATCCACAGCACGCCGGCCACGGCAGGGGCGACGGCGTAGGGCAGCAGCAGGGCGGTCTTGTACACCATGGCGCCCCGGACGATGCGGTCGGCAAAGATCGCCAGGACGAGCGACAGCGTGATGCCGCTGACCGCCACCAGGATCGAGAAGAAGGCCGTGGTCTTGAACGAGGCCAGGTAGCCGGGGTCCTGGAACAGGTCCCGGAAGTTGTCGAACCCCACCCATTCCTTCGAAAAGCCGAAGGAGTCCTGCATCTGGAACGACTGCACCAGGGCCTGGCCCGCAGGCCAGAAAAAGAACACGCTGATGATGACCAGCTGGGGTGCGAGCAGCACCCAGGGCAGCCATGCAGAGCGGAAAAGAACGCGTTTTTCCATGTCGGAACTCTCAAAAACAAAACCCCGCCGCCCCGTGAACCTCCATGGTTGACGGGGCGGCGGGCTCTCGATGCGGCCGGCGCAGGGCCGGCCGGCATCGACAGGTGACCGGCAGGCGCGGCGTGCTTACTTGTTGGCGCGTGCGAAGCGCACCAGCTGTTCGTTGCCGCGGGCCACGGCGGCGTCCAGCGCCTCCTTGGGCGACTTCTTGCCCGACCAGATCTGTTCGGTTTCCTCGTCGATGATGGTGCGGATCTGCACGAAGTTGCCCAGGCGGATGCCGCGCGACTTGTCGGTGGCCTTGCGGATCATCTGCGTCACGGCCACGTCGGTGCCAGGGTTCTTGTCATAGAAGCCCGAAGCCTCGGTCAGCTTGTAGGCGCCCATGGTCACGGGCAGGTAGCCCGTGCGCTGGTGGCTGGCGGCCTGCACCTTGGTGTCGTTCAGGAAGTTCAGGAAGCTGGCCACGCCCTTGTATTCCTCGGCCTTCTTGCCGGACATCACCCACAGGCTGGCGCCGCCGATGGCGGTGTTCTGCGGGGCACCCTTCACGTCGGGGTAGTAGGGCAGGGCGGAGATGCCGTAGGCAAACTTGGCTTCCTTGGCCACGCGGGCGTACAGGCCGGAGGAGCCCGTCATCATGGCGCACTCGCCAGAGGGGAAGGAGGCGTCGGGCACGTTGCCGCGGCCCTTGTAGACAAAGCTGCCGTCCTTGGAGGCCTTGGCCAGGTTCTCGAAGTGGCGCACATGCAGCGGGGTGTTGATCTGCAGCTGGGCGTCGTTGCCGTCAAAGCCGTTGTTCTTGGAGGCGAACAGCGTGTTGTGCCACAGCGAGAAGCTCTCCAGCTGCGTCCAGCTGATCCAGCTGGTGGTGAACGGGCAGCTGTGGCCGCTGGCCTTGAGCTTGGAGGCGGCTTCAAAGACCTCGGGCCAGGTCTTGGGGGCCTTGTTCGGGTCCAGGCCCGCCTTCTTGAAGGCGTCCTTGTTGTAGTAGAACACGGTGGTGGAGCTGTTGAGCGGGTAGCTCAGCATCTGGCCGTTGGGGGCCGTGTAGTAGCCGGCCACGGCGGACACGTAGTCGGTGGGCTCGAACTTGAAGCCTGCGTCGGTCAGCACCTTGCCGGCCGGCACGATGGCGCCCTTGCTGGCCATCATGGTAGCGGTGCCCACTTCAAACACCTGCAGGATGTGCGGCGCGTTGCCGGCGCGGAAGGCGGCGATGGCGCCTGTCATGGATTCGTCATACGTGCCCTTGTAGGTGGGCACGACTTTGTACTGGGTCTGGCTGGCGTTGTACTGCTTGGCCAGGTCGTTGACCCAGTCGCCCAGTGCCGCGCTCATCGAATGCCACCATTGAATTTCCACCGGCTGCGCGTGCACGGGTGCGGCGACGGACAGCGCGATGGCGGCAGAGAGCGCCAGATGCTTGAATTGCATGAATCTTCCTCCAGGAATGACAAAAGCACAAAGGCCGCAGGGTATGCAGCCGATGTGACAAGGATATGTCGTTGTCGCATGGCCCGGCGGCCACCAACAACCGGGAAACCCCTTGGGCTGCCCTGTGGGGGACAGATTTTGACTCTTTTGTGACAGGCAGTTGTTGATTTGCCCCGGCTTGCAAGGTTTTGTGCAATGCACCATGCTGGCGGGCCCGGGGCGGTGGCTGCCGCGCCGGTTCGTTCGCGCCGCCGCGCGCTGTCTTCTTTCTACGGACCTCATTTGCCATGGCCACCAATTCGCTGGACAAGAACAAGATCAAATTCCTCCTGCTCGAGGGCATCCACGCTTCTGCCGTGGACGTGATCCGGTCCGCGGGCTACACGCAGGTCGAGACCGTTTCCGGCGCGCTCCCGGACGATGAACTCCAGCGCAAGATCGCGGACGTGCACTTCCTGGGCATCCGCTCGCGCACGCAGCTCACCGAGGCGGTGTTCGCCCAGGCGCACAAGCTCGTGGCCGTGGGCTGCTTTTGCATCGGCACCAACCAGGTGGACCTGAACGCCGCGCGCGAACGCGGCATCGCGGTGTTCAATGCGCCGTATTCCAACACCCGCTCCGTGGCCGAGCTGGTGCTGGCCGAGGCCATCCTGCTGCTGCGCGGCGTGCCGGAAAAGAATGCCGTGGCGCACCGCGGCGGCTGGCTCAAGAGCGCCGAAAACGCCTACGAGATCCGCGGCAAGACGCTGGGCATCGTGGGCTACGGCTCCATCGGCACGCAGCTGTCGGTGCTGGCCGAGGCCCTGGGCATGCACGTGGCGTTCTACGACGTGGTCAGCAAGCTGCCCCTGGGCAACGCCCGCCAGGTGCACAACCTGCACGAGCTGCTGGCGCAAAGCGACATCGTGAGCCTGCACGTGCCCGAGCTGCCCTCCACGCAGTGGATGATTGGCGCGGCCGAGATCGCCGCCATGAAGCCGGGCGGCATCCTCATCAATGCGTCGCGCGGCACGGTGGTGGAGATCGAGCCGCTGGCCGAAGCGATCAAGGCCGGCAAGCTGCTGGGCGCGGCCGTGGACGTGTTCCCGGTGGAGCCGCGCACCAACAAGGACGAGTTCCTCTCGCCCCTGCGCGGGCTGGACAACGTGATCCTCACGCCCCACATCGGCGGCTCCACCATGGAGGCGCAGGCCAACATCGGCCTGGAAGTGGCCGAGAAGCTGGTCAAGTACAGCGACAACGGCACCAGCACCTCGTCGGTCAACTTCCCCGAAGTGGCGCTGCCGGCCCACCCGGGCAAGCACCGCATCCTGCACATCCACCGCAACGTGCCGGGCGTGCTGTCCGAGATCAACCGCGTCTTTTCGGACCTGCAGATCAACATCGCAGCGCAGTACCTGCAGACCAACGAGGCCATCGGCTACGTGGTGATCGACACCGACGCGGCCTCGTCCCATCTGGCGCTGGACCGGCTGGCCCAGGTGCCGGGCACGCTGCGCAGCCGGGTGCTCTTCTGAGATTGTTGCTCCTAAAATAATAGCTGTTTGCGCTTGCTGGACAAGCGCTGCAGGCCGATTTGGCTGGAAACTCCGGGGCCGGCGCTTTGCAGGGCCTCCTGGCGCGGGGCTCCGCCCGGCGCGTCCGGAGGGCCTGACATAAAATCACGCCCCCACCCCAGGTAGATCCCCCATGAATGTTCCGATAGCGTTGGCTGCCCTGCAGGCGCAGGCTGCCGAGCCTGTGCGTCTGCGCGAGATTCCGTACAACTACACCTCGTTCTCCGACCGCGAGATCGTGATCCGCCTGCTGGGCTCCGCCTCCTGGGACGTGCTGGACCAGCTGCGCAAGGAACGCCGCACGGGCCGCTCCGCCCGCATGCTGTACGAAGTGCTGGGCGACATCTGGGTGGTGCAGCGCAACCCCTACCTGCAGGACGACCTGCTGGACAACCCCGACCGCCGCAAGCTGCTGGTCGACGCCCTGAACCACCGCCTGAGCGAGATCGAAAAACGCCGCACGCCGGCCGATGACGCTGAGCGTGACCGCCTGGTGGGCGAGCTGGTCGTCGCCGCGCGCCGCGCGGTGGCCGAGTTCAACGCCACGTTCGAGCAGGCCGCACAGCTGCGCCGCCAGATTCAGAAAACCCTGGGCCGCCTCACGGCCAAGGACAACATCAAGTTCGACGGTCTCTCGCGCGTCAGCCACGTGACGGACGCCACCGACTGGCGCGTGGAGTACCCGTTCGTCGTGCTCACGCCCGACACCGAGGCCGAGATGGCCGGCCTGGTCAAGGGATGCATCGAGCTCGGCCTGACCATCATCCCGCGCGGGGGCGGCACCGGCTACACCGGCGGCGCGATCCCGCTCACGTGGAAGAGCGTGGTCATCAACACCGAAAAGCTCGAGGCCATGACGGAGGTGGAGCTGCGCCGCCTGCCGGGCCTGGACCGTGACGTGGGCACCATCTGGACCGAGGCCGGCGTGGTCACGCAGCGCGTGGCCGATGCGGCCGAGCGCGCGGGCTTCGTCTTTGCCGTGGACCCGACCAGCGCCGAGGCATCGTGCATCGGCGGCAACATCGCCATGAACGCGGGCGGCAAGAAGGCCGTGCTGTGGGGCACGGCGCTGGACAACCTGGCCAGCTGGCGCATGGTGACGCCCGAGGCCCAATGGCTGGAGGTGACGCGCCTGGACCACAACATGGGCAAGATCCATGACGTGGACGTGGCCACCTTCGAGCTGCAGTACTTCGAGGCCGACGGCAAGACGCCTGTGCGCACCGAGCGCCTGCAGATCCCGGGCTGCACCTTCCGAAAGGAAGGCCTGGGCAAGGACGTGACGGACAAGTTCCTCGCCGGCCTGCCCGGCATCCAGAAGGAGGGCTGCGACGGCCTCATCACCAGCGCCCGCTGGGTGGTGCACCGCATGCCCGAGCACACGCGCACCGTGTGCCTGGAGTTCTTCGGCAATGCCAAGGACGCCGTGCCCAGCATCGTGGACATCAAGGACCACATGTTCGCCGAGCAAAAGCGCAGCGGCGTGGTGCTGGCCGGGCTGGAACACCTGGACGACCGCTACCTCAAGGCCGTGGGCTACGCCACCAAGAGCAAGAAGGGCAATGGCGGCCTGCCCAAGATGGTGCTGATCGGCGACATTGCCGGCGACAACGCCGACGAGGTGGCCCGCGTGACCAGCGAGGTCGTGCGCCTGGCCAACACCCGCAGCGGCGAAGGCTTCATCGCCATCAGCGCCGACGCCCGCAAGAAGTTCTGGGCCGACCGCAAGAAGACGGCCGCCATCAGCCGCCACACCAACGCCTTCAAGATCAACGAAGACGTGGTGATCCCGCTGCCGCGCATGGCCGAGTACACCGACGGCATCGAGCGCATCAACATCGAACTCTCCCTGCGCAACAAGCTCAAGCTGTGCGACGCGCTCACCGATTTCTTTGCGCGCGGCAACCTGCCGCTGGGCAAGCAGGACGCGGCCGACGACGTGCCCGCCGCCGAGCTGCTGGAAGACCGCGTGGCGCAGGCCATTGCCCTGTTGGCCGAGGTGCGCGCGCTGTGGCAAGGCTGGCTGGACAACGTGGAAGCGCTGTTCCCGCAGCTGCAGGACCACAGCCTGCGCGCCAGCTGGAAGACGCAGCTGCGGGCGCCGCTGCAAGGCATCTTCACCGGCGCGGCGTTCCAGCCCATCCTGGACGAGGCCGTGGCCATCCACCAGCGCGTGCTCAAGGGCCGCGTGTGGGTGGCCCTGCACATGCACGCGGGCGACGGCAACGTGCACACCAACATCCCCGTCAACAGCGACGACTACGAGATGCTGCAGACCGCGCACGAAGCGGTGGGCCGCATCATGGTGCTGGCGCGCGGCCTGGACGGCGTGATCTCGGGCGAGCACGGCATCGGCATCACCAAGCTGGAGTTCCTGACCGACGACGAGCTGCGGCCCTTTGCCGAATACAAGCGCAAGGTGGACCCGGAAGGCCGGTTCAACAAGGGTAAGTTGCTACGAAATCAGGAGCTGCCAGCGCTTGCTGGACAAGCGCTGGAGGCCAAAAATGCCTCGAATGCGGCCGTCCTGCATGCCGACCTGACAAATGCCTACACCCCCAGCTTCGGGCTGATGGGGCACGAGTCGCTGATCATGCAGCAAAGCGACATCGGCGCGATTGCCGACAGCGTGAAGGACTGCCTGCGCTGCGGCAAGTGCAAGCCCGTGTGCTCCACGCACGTGCCGCGCGCCAGCCTGCTGTACAGCCCGCGCAACAAGATCCTGGCCACCTCGCTGCTGGTCGAGGCCTTCCTGTACGAGGAGCAGACGCGCCGCGGCGTGTCCATCAAGCACTGGCAGGAGTTTGAAGACGTGGCCGACCACTGCACCGTCTGCCACAAGTGCTACACGCCGTGCCCGGTCAAGATCGACTTTGGCGACGTGACCATGAACATGCGCAACCTGCTGCGCAAGATGGGCAAGAAGAGCTTCAGGCCCGGCAACGCGCTGGCCATGACCATGCTCAACGCCACCAGCCCCGACACCATCAAGCTGCTGCGCACCGCCATGGTGGACGTGGGCTTCAAGGCCCAGCGCATGGCCGTGGACCTGCTGCGCACGGTGGGCCGCAGGCAGACGGCCAAGCCGCCGGCCACGGTGGGCACCGCGCCGATCAAGGAGCAGGTGATCCACTTCGTGAACAAGAAGCTGCCCGGCGGCCTGCCCAAGAAGACCGCGCGCGCGCTGCTGGACATCGAAAACAAGGACTACGTCCCGATCATCCGCAACCCGGCCACCACCACGGCCGAGACGGAGGCGGTGTTTTACTTCCCCGGCTGCGGGTCCGAGCGCCTGTTCTCGCAAGTCGGCCTGGCCACCCAGGCCATGCTCTGGCACGCGGGCGTGCAGACGGTGCTGCCGCCGGGCTACCTGTGCTGCGGCTACCCGCAGCGCGGCAGCGGCCAGTTCGACAAGGCCGAGAAGATGATCACGGACAACCGCGTGCTCTTCCACCGCGTGGCCAACACGCTCAACTACCTGGACATCAAGACCGTGGTGGTGAGCTGCGGCACCTGCTACGACCAGCTGCAGGGCTACCAGTTCGACAAGATCTTCCCCGGCTGCCGCATCATCGACATCCACGAATACCTGCTGGAGAAGGGCATCACCCTGCAGGGCAAGGGCGCCTACCTGTACCACGAGCCCTGCCACAACCCCATGAAGCAGCAGGATTCGCTGAAGACCGTGAAGGCGCTGGTGGGCGAGCAGGTCTTGAAGAGCGACCGCTGCTGCGGCGAATCCGGAACGCTGGGCGTGACGCGGCCGGACGTGTCCACGCAGGTGCGCTTCCGCAAGGAAGAAGAGATCCGCAAGGGCGAGGCCACGCTGCGCGCCAGCGGCGCCGTGGGCGAGAAAGACAACGTGAAGATCCTCACCAGCTGCCCCAGCTGCCTGCAGGGCCTGAACCGCTACCAGGACGACTTGCAAAACGGCCTGCTCGAAGCCGACTACATCGTCATCGAGATGGCCCGCGAGATCCTGGGCGAGAACTGGATGCCCGAGTACGTGCAGCGCGCCAACGGCGGTGGCATCGAGCGGGTGTTGGTCTAGATGGTTGCTGTGAGCACCGCCTGCCCCCTGTGCGCTGAAGACGGCGGCGAACTGGTCTGGCGCGGCGAGCGCCTGCGGGTCATCCGCGCGAACGAGGCCGGCTTTCCGGCGTTCTACCGCGTGGTGTGGAACGCGCACGTGGCAGAGTTCTCGGATCTGCCCGCGTCCGACCGTGCCCATTGCATGGACGCAGTCGTGGCGGTGGAGCAGGCCCTGCGCGAGCACCTGTCGCCCACCAAGGTCAACATTGCCGCGCTGGGCAACATGGTGCCCCATCTGCACTGGCATGTGATTGCGCGGTTTGGCTGGGACAGCCACTTTCCGTCGCCCGTGTGGGCCAGCGCCCAGCGGCCCGGCCCGCAGGCGCAGGAAGACGCCGTGCGCGCGCGCCTGCCCGCGCTGGAAGAGGCGCTGCGCCAGCGGCTGGCGGCGCTCTCGCCCTGACCCGGGCGGTGGCGTGCGGCCCTTTGACTTGTCCGATTTTTCTTCGTCAACCCGATCCAAGGAACCTTTGCCATGGCAGGCTTGAAATCAGGCGCCCCCACCCCCGAGGCGCTCACGGTGCACGAGACCTCGCGCGTGCTGGAGGTTGCGTTCTCGGACGGCGCGCGCTTTCGCATTCCGTTCGAGCTGATGCGCGTGTACTCCCCTTCGGCCGAGGTGCAGGGCCACGGCCCCGGGCAGGAGGTGCTGCAGACCGGCAAGCGCGACGTGACGCTGGTCCACCTGGAGCCGGTGGGCAACTACGCGGTCCAGCCCACCTTCTCGGACGGGCACGACAGCGGCATTTTCAGCTGGGACTACCTGTACGAACTGGGCCAGCAGCAGGAGGCGCTGTGGGCCCGGTATGCCGAGCGCTTGGCCGCCGCCGGCGCCGACCGCGATGCCCCCATGCCGCCCCCGGCGCGCTCGGGCGGGCACGGCGGCTGCGGCTGAAGCGGCTCCCATGGCACTGGATTGCTATAAAAATAATAGCTGATTGCGCAATACTGCAGGGCGCAAGAGCCACTTTTCACGGATATTCCTTGTTCCACTGGCGATGCATGCCCCAGGCCCGTGCGGGGTTGTCGCTGTACCTTGGGCGCTTGCGCGCCTAGCATGATTTGTATGAGCACCACCCATTTCGGATTCCAGTCGGTCGATGAGCAGGAAAAAGCGCAGAAGGTGCGCGGCGTCTTCGACTCGGTCGCCAACAAGTACGACGTGATGAACGACCTCATGTCCGGCGGCCTGCACCGCGCGTGGAAGGCCTACACCGTGATGGTGGCCAACCTGCGCGAAGGCAGCCAGGTGCTGGACATCGCCGGCGGCACGGGCGACCTGGCGCTGGCCTTTGCCAAGAAGGTGGGCACCTCCGGCCGCGTGGTCCACACCGACATCAACGAGGCCATGCTGCGCGTGGGCCGCGACCGGCTCATCAACGCCGGCGTGGTGCTGCCCACCCTGGTCTGCGATGCCGAGAAGCTGCCGTTTCCGGACGCGCATTTCGACGTGGTGAGCGTGGCCTTCGGCCTGCGCAACATGACGCACAAGGACCGCGCGCTCGCCGAGATGTGCCGTGTGCTCAAGCCCGGCGGCCGGCTGCTGGTGCTGGAGTTTTCCAAGGTGGCCAAGCCGCTGGAAAAAGCCTACGACTGGTATTCGTTCAAGGTGCTCCCGCGCCTGGGCAGGCTGGTGGCGGGCGACGACGCCAGCTACCGCTATTTGGCCGAGTCCATCCGCATGCATCCGGGGCAGGAAGAGCTCAAAGGCCTCATGCAGCAAAGTGGCTTTGGGCATGTGGACTATCACAACATGACTGGCGGAATCGTGGCCTTGCATGTTGGAATCAAGTGCTGAGCAGCGAGCTCGGACGATGACGGAGACGGAGAATTCATGATGAAACTATGGTCTGTGGTGTTGGTGGCGATGCTGGCGTTCGCCCACGCGGATGCCGACGCCCGGCGACTGGGCGGCGGCAAATCCCTGGGCAAGCAGTCGAGCAATGTGACGCAGCGGGAGTCGGCCACGCCGCCCCCCGCAACGCCGGGCGCGCCCGCGCAGAACGCCGCGGCCACGTCGGCGGCCAAGCCGGCCGCACCGGCAGCGGCCCCCGCTGCCGCTGCGCCTGCCAAGAAGCCCTGGGGCGCCATGCTCGGCGGCCTGGCCGCCGGCCTGGGCCTGGCGTGGCTTGCGCATTCGCTGGGCCTGGGCGCGGGCTTTGCCAACTTCCTCATGGTGGCGCTGCTGGCCCTGGCGGCCGTCGTCATCATCCGTATGGTGATGCGCTCGCGCAGCGGTGGCGGCAATCCGGTGGCCGGCGGTGCGCCCTTCGCACTGCAGGGCGCGGGTGCCTCGTCGCCCGCCGCGGCGCAGGTGCCGCCCCAGTACAGCCCCAACAATGTGGGCAACGACGCGTCTGCCCGCCCGTGGGAGCGCAGCAGCATGGCGTTTGAAGCGCCGCGCCCTGCGCCCGGCGGCAGCGGTGTCGTGATCGGCTCGGCCCTTTCCGGTTCGCAGAACTGGGGCATTCCCGCAGGCTTCGACACGGAAGGCTTCCTGGCAGCCGCCAAGCGGAATTTCGTCACCCTGCAGGCGGCCTGGGACCGCTCCGACATGGCCACGCTGCGTTCGATGATGACGGACGGCATGCTCGATGAAATCCGCGCCCAGCTGGCTGAGCGCGAGGCGCACCGCGGCGCGCAGCCCAACCTCACGGACGTGGTCATGATCGAGGCCCAGCTGCTGGGTATCGAGGACCTGGGCGACGGCTACATGGCCAGCGTCGAGTTCTCCGGCATGATTCGCGAGGAACCCTCGGCGGGCCCCAGCCCCTTCCGCGAGGTCTGGAACATGACCAAGCCCAAGGACGGCGGCAGCGGATGGCTGGTCGCGGGGGTCCAGGCGCTGCAATGACCTGGGCCTGCTAGCGCCCCGGGCATGTGCCACGGGGCCGAAGGGACAAGGCTCTCCCCACGAGGGGATGCCCGATAATCGGGGACTATGGCAACACCACAGTCCCCTTTTTCGTTTCTGGACGGCCTTTTCGAGCGGGTCGCCGCTGGCCCGCAACCCCCGCAATGGCTGGTGCACGAGGTTCAGCAGCGCACCGTGCTGTTCCTGAACCACGTGCTGATGCAGGAGCGCGAAGCCATGGACCGCCTGGTGCGCCAGAAGGGCCGCGTGGCCCGCGTGCAGTGGCGGGCCTATTCGATGGCGCTGGTGGTCACGCCCGCAGGGCTGTTCAACCTGGCCCCGGAATCCGCCGTGCCCGACCTGCGGCTGGAAGTGACCGAGGCGTCGCCCGTCGCGCTGGCGCAGACCGCCCTACGCGGCGACAAGCCGGCCATCCGCATCGAGGGCGATGTGCAGCTGGCGGCCGAGATCAACTGGCTGGTCGACCATGTGCGCTGGGATGTGGAGGAGGACCTGGCGCGCCTCATCGGCGACGCTGCCGCCCACACCGTGGCGCAGGTGGCGCGCCGCGCGGCCCAGGCGTTGCGCCAGTTCGTCGGCTCCCGCGCCCCGGCGGCGCAGCCCGCAGCGGCCGTCGTTCCCGCGCCCGCTGCTGCAGGCGCCCCCCCGAATCCTGCTGACCGGCCCGGCGCATGAAGCAGTTCCTGCGGGGCGGCACCATCTTGTGGGTGGTGTTCCGGTACGGGCTCGACAGCCTGCTGCTCGACAGCTTCCAGAAGCCCTGGCTGCGGGCCCTGTCCCGCGTGCTGTCGGTGGGGCGCAAGCTCGACGCGCCGCGCGGCCAGCGCCTGCGCGAGGCCCTGGAGCAGCTGGGCCCCATCTTCGTGAAGTTCGGCCAGGTGCTGTCCACCCGGCGCGACCTGCTGCCGCCCGACATGGCCGACGAGCTGGCCCGGCTGCAAGACCGCGTGCCTCCCTTCGATCCCGACGTCGCCATAGCCACCATCGAGCGGGCGTTCCGCAGGCCGGTGGAGGAAGTCTTCACATCCTTTGACCGCGTGCCCGTGGCCAGCGCATCGATTGCGCAGGTGCACTTCGCCACGCTGCGCGACCGCAACGGGCAGGAGCGCGAAGTCGCCGTCAAGGTCCTGCGGCCCGGCATGCTGCCGGTGATCGAGAAGGACCTGAGCCTCATGCGCATGATGGCTGGCTGGGTGGAAAGCCTGTCGGCCGACGGCAAGCGCCTCAAGCCGCGCGAGGTGGTGGCCGAGTTCGACAACTACCTGCACGACGAGCTGGACCTGGTGCGCGAGGCCGCCAACGCCGCGCAGCTGCGCCGCAACATGCAGGGGCTGGACCTGGTGCTGATCCCCGAGATCTTCTGGGACTTCTGCCACCCCGAAGTCATGGTGATGCAGCGCATGACCGGCGTGCCCATCAGCCAGGTCGAGCGCCTGCGCGAGGCGGGGGTGGACATCCCTCAGCTTGCCCGCGATGGCGTGACGATCTTCTTCACCCAGGTGTTCCGCGACGGTTTCTTCCATGCCGACATGCACCCGGGCAACATCCAGGTGAGCCTGGACCCCGCGACGTTCGGCCGCTATATCTCGCTGGACTTCGGCATCGTGGGCACGCTCACGGAGGTCGACAAGGAATACCTGGCGCAGAACTTCGTGGCCTTCTTCCGGCGCGACTACAAGCGCGTGGCCGAGTTGCACATCGAAAGCGGCTGGGTGCCGCCCGGCACGCGCGTGAACGACCTGGAGTCGGCCATCCGCGCGGTGTGCGAGCCGTATTTCGACCGCCCGCTCAAGGAGATCTCGCTGGGCATGGTGCTCATGCGCCTGTTCCAGACCTCGCGGCGCTTCCATGTGGAGATCCAGCCCCAGCTGGTGCTGCTGCAAAAGACCCTGCTCAACATCGAAGGCCTCGGCCGCGAACTGGACCCGGAGCTGGACCTGTGGAGCACCGCCAAGCCGTTCCTTGAGAAGTGGATGCTCGAGCAGATGGGGCCGCAGCGCCTGTGGCGCGAACTGCGGGCCGAGGCGCCGCACTACGCCAAGCTGGTGCCGGAGCTGCCACGGCTGCTGTACGGGTACCTGCAGCAGCGGCCCAACACCGAGTCGCAGGCCGCGCTGCGCGAACTGCTGGAGGCCCAGAAGCGCACCAACCGGCTGCTGCAGTCGCTGATCTACGGCGGCGCGGGTTTCGTGCTCGGCCTGCTGGCCATGCAGTTGTTCCTGCGCATCAGGGTTTTCTAGCGCTTGGCCCTCCCGGGCGCCTGCCCGGTGTGGAAGGCATGGAAGTTGCCTTCATAATCCGCTGCGAATTTTGTTACGAGTTTTCTGAAACGCGGGGTTTACTGCCCCAGGGACCGCGCAGGCCCGGCATGACCGGGGCTTGCGCGGTGTATTTCCGCAACCATCCTCGGAGCTTCGGAGCGGCGCCATGCTGTTGTCATTCATTGTTCTGTACCTGCTGGTTTCCATTGGGGTGGGCCTGTACGCCGCGAAGCGCGTGCACAACACGGCCGACTATGCGGTGGCAGGGCGCAGCCTGCCGCTGGCCGTGGTGATTGCCACCACGTTTGCCACCTGGTTCGGGTCCGAAACCGTGCTGGGCGTGTCCGCGCGCTTCGTCGACGGCGGCCTGGGCTCCGTGGTGGAGGACCCCTTTGGCGCTTCGATGTGCCTGGTGCTGGTGGGGCTGTTCTTCGCCTACAAGCTGTACCAGAAGAACCTGATCACCCTGGGTGACTACTACCGCCAGCGTTACGGCCGGGTCATCGAAGTGGTCTGCTCCGGGATCATCATCTTCAGCTACCTGGGCTGGGTGGCCGCGCAGATCACGGCGCTGGGCCTGGTGTTCAATCTGCTCACGCAGGGGGCCGTGCCGCTCACGCTGGGCATGGTCATCGGCACGGCCGTGGTGCTGATCTATACCCTGTACGGCGGGATGTGGTCCGTGGCGATGACGGATTTCGTGCAGATGATCGTCATCGCCGTGGGGCTGGTGGCCATTGCCTGGTTCGCGGCCGGCCTGGCTGGCGGGGCCGACAAGGTGATCGCGTTTGCCGCCCGCGAAGGCAAGTTCCAGTTCTTCCCCACGGGCGGCGCCAAGGAGTGGACCTTCTTTGCCGCTTCCGCCATCACCATGATGCTGGGCTCCATCCCGCAGCAGGACGTGTTCCAGCGCGTCATGTCGTCCAACAGTCCCGAGACCGCCCGGACGGGGCCGGTCATCGGCGGCACGCTGTACCTGCTGTTCGCCTTCATCCCCATGTTTGTCGTGACGGCCGCGGTGCTCGTCATGCCGGAAACGGCACAGGCGCTGCTCAAGGACGACCCGCAGAAAGTGCTGCCCACCCTGGTCATGGAGCGCATGCCGCTGATCCTGCAGGTGGCGTTCTTTGGCGCGCTGCTGTCGGCCATCATGTCCACCGCATCCGCCACGCTCCTGGCGCCGTCCACGACCTTTGTGGAGAACATCCTGCACAACCTGCGCCCGGGCATGACCGACCAGCAGACCCTCAAGGCCATGCGCATCTCGGTGCTGGTATTCACGGGCTGCGTGCTGACCTACGCGATCACCATGCAGGGCACCTCCATCTATGAACTGGTCTCCGGCGCCTACCAGGTGCCCCTGGTGGGCGCTTTCGTGCCCCTGGTGTTCGGCCTGTACTGGAAGCGCGCCACCACCCAGGGGGCGCTCCTTTCGGTGGCCATGGGCCTGGGCGTGTGGCTGCTGTTTGTTGCCAGCCCGATGCTGTCGGAAGCGTTCCCGCAGCAGCTGGCGGGCGTGCTGGCCGCGTTGCTGGGCATGCTCGGCGGCTCGCTGGCCCCGCAATGGGTGCCGGACCACAAGGGCCATGTCACGCACTACGAAGGCAGCGCGGGGTGACCTTGGCCGGCGTGGGAGGCTGGTGGGAGGGTGCGCCGCCTATAATTGAGGGTTTTGCACTTTCCCTTCCCACGCTGACATGCCTATTTACGCCTACAAATGCGGCTCCTGCGGCCATGCCAAGGATGTGCTGCAAAAAATCTCCGACGCACCCCTGACCGTCTGCCCCGCCTGCGGCGCCGAAGCCTTCTCCAAGCAGGTGACTGCTGCGGGATTCCAGCTCAAGGGTTCCGGCTGGTACGTGACCGACTTCCGGGGCGGCAGCGGCGGCAGTTCCGCTCCCGCCACCGAAGCCAAGACCGGTTCGCAGCCCGAGGCGGCTAGCTCTGGCGACGCGCCCAAGAAGGAAGCTTCCGGCAGCGCGGGGGCGGCAGCCGCCCCGGCATCAACCCCGTCTGCGAGCTGAGCCGTATTTCATGGTTGCGTTGCGCAAGTGGCTGCTGACGGGCCTCCTGGTGATCGTGCCGGGGGTCATTACGGCGTGGGTGCTCCACTGGATCGTGAGCACCCTCGACCAGACCCTGCAGATCCTGCCGGGCGCGTGGCACCCGGACAAGCTGCTGGGTTTTCACGTGCCGGGCTTCGGGGTGGTGCTCACGCTGCTGATCCTGTTGTGCGTTGGCGCGATTGCCAGCAATTTCGCCGGGCGCAAGCTGGTGCAGTGGGGTGACGCGCTGGTGCACCGGATTCCGGTGGTCCGCTCCATCTATTCCAGCGTCAAGCAGGTGTCGGACACGCTGTTTTCAGAAAGTGGCAACGCGTTCCGCACGGCGGTGCTGGTGCAGTGGCCCCGCGAGGGCGTCTGGACCGTGGCCTTTGTGACGGGCGCGCCCAGTGGCGAGGTGGCGGCCTACCTGCGCGACGAGTTCGTGAGCGTGTATGTGCCCACCACGCCCAACCCGACGGGCGGCTATTTCGTCATGGTGCGCAAGAGCGACTGTGTCGAACTCGACATGAGCGTCGACGCGGCCCTCAAGTACATCGTGTCGATGGGGGTGGTGGCTCCACCGGACCTGACCGCCGTCGGCGCGCCTTCCTCCACCGTCCAGTAACCGTTGTTTGTCTTTTATCGATGCGCCCACGCGGCGTGAAAGTTCTGCCATGGCCATGCGCTCCCACTATTGCGGTCTCGTGACCGAAGCCCTGATGGGCCAAACCGTTACCCTGTGCGGCTGGGTGAACCGCCGCCGCGACCATGGCGGCGTGATCTTCATCGACCTGCGCGACCGCGAAGGCTATGTGCAGGTGGTGTGCGACCCCGACCGCGCCGAGATGTTCAAGACCGCTGAAGACGTGCGCAACGAGTTCTGTGTGCAGGTCAAGGGGGTGGTGCGCGCCCGCCCCGCCGGCACCACCAACGACAAGCTCAAGAGCGGCCAGATCGAGGTGCTGTGCCATGAGCTGACCGTGCTCAACCCGTCGGTCACGCCGCCCTTCCAGATGGACGACGAGAACCTGTCGGAAACCACCCGCCTCACGCACCGCGTGATGGACCTGCGCCGCCCTTACATGCAGCGCAACATGATGCTGCGCTACAAGACGGCCATCCAGGTGCGCAACTTCCTGGACAAGGAAGGCTTCATCGACATCGAGACCCCCATGCTGGGCAAGAGCACGCCCGAAGGCGCGCGCGACTACCTGGTCCCGAGCCGCGTGCACGACGGCCAGTTCTTCGCGCTGCCGCAATCGCCCCAGCTGTACAAGCAGATGCTGATGGTGGCCGGCTACGACCGGTACTACCAGATCACCAAGTGCTTCCGCGACGAAGACCTGCGCGCCGACCGCCAGCCCGAGTTCACGCAGATCGACTGCGAAACCTCGTTCCTGAACGAGGAAGAGATCCGCGCCATCTTCCAGCGCATGATCACCGAGGTGTTCCAGCAGCAGCTGGGCGTTGAGCTCGGCGAATTCCCCATCATGACCTACCAGGAAGCGGCCCACCGCTTCGGCTCCGACAAGCCCGACCTGCGCGTGAAGCTTGAATTCACCGAGCTGACCGAGGTGATGAAGGATGTCGAGTTCAAGGTCTTCTCCGGCGCTGCCAACATGAAGGGCGGCCGCGTGGTGGCCCTGCGCGTGCCCGGCGGCTCGGCCGAGAACGGCGGCATCAGCCGTGGCGAGATCGACGCCTACACCGAGTTCGTGAAGATCTACGGCGCCAAGGGCCTGGCGTACATCCGCGTCAACGACCTGTCCAAGGGCCGTGACGGTCTGCAGTCGCCCATTGTCAAGAACATCCACGACGCAGCGCTGGCCGAGGTCCTCAAGCGCTCCGGTGCGCAGAACGGCGACCTGATCTTCTTCGGCGCCGACAAGGAAAAGATCGTCAACGACGCCATCGGCGCGCTGCGCCTGAAGATCGGCCACAGCGAATTCGGCAAGAAGAACGGCCTGTTCGAGAACCGCTGGGCGCCCCTGTGGGTGGTGGACTTCCCGATGTTCGAGCACGACGAGGAAGAAGACCGCTGGACGGCCGTGCACCACCCCTTCACCAGCCCCAAGGACGGCCACGAGGACCTCATGGACACCGACCCGGGCAAGTGCCTGGCCAAGGCCTACGACATGGTGCTCAACGGCTGGGAGCTGGGCGGTGGCTCGGTGCGTATCCACCGCGCCGACGTGCAGAGCAAGGTGTTCAGCGCGCTCAAGATCACGCCCGAGGATGCGCAGGCCAAGTTCGGCTACCTGCTGGATGCGCTGCAATACGGCGCGCCCCCGCACGGCGGCCTGGCCTTCGGCCTGGACCGCCTCATCACGCTGATGACGGGCGCCGAGTCGATCCGCGACGTGATCGCCTTCCCCAAGACCCAGCGCGCGCAGGACCTGCTGACGCAAGCGCCGTCCCCCGTGGATGAAAAGCAGCTGCGCGAGCTGCACATCCGCCTGCGCAACCCGGACGCCGTGAAGACGGCCTGATCCCGGTTTTCTCTCGACCATGGCAGATGCGTTGCGCTTTCGCGGCATCGCACGACCAGCGGCACGGGCCCCAGGCCCGCGCCGCTTTTTCTTTTGGTGGCCGGCCGGTGCCGGCGTTGAAAGGATGCTCCCGATGCGCTCCTTGACGAAGCACGCCCTGGTGGGCGCGGTGGCGCTGCTGGCCCTGGCGGGCTGCGGCGAAAAGAAGACCGAACTGGGGCAGGGCGGCTCTGTGGTCACCGGCTCCGCCGGCCCGCAAGGGGCGCAGAACGCGGCCAAGGAACTGGTGCGCTGCGATGCGCCCGTGGCCACGCTCGCGCTGGCCGAGAACCCGAACGGCTACACGATGGGCTCGGCCTACCAGCTGCCCTCGTCACCCGTGCCGCTGGTCAAGCTGCTGGCCCAGCAAAGCGGGTGCTTTCGCGTGGTGGACCGCGCGGCCGGGCTGCGGGGCACGGTGCAGGAGCAGGAGCTGAAGGAGGCGGGCGTTCTGCGCAAGAACAACTCCACCGTGGCCAAGGGCAAGGGCTACGAGGCGCAGTACACCCTCACGCCCAGCCTCACGTTCAGCGAGCAGGACGCGGGGCGGAACCTGGCGGGGCTGATCGCCATGATCCCGGTGCTGCGCGACATTGCCGGCCTGGCCGGGCTGGTGGAGCAGGTCAAGTTCAAGGAGGCGCAAACGGCGCTGCTGTTGTCCGACAACGAAACCACCGAGCAGGTGGCCGCGGCCACCGGCGCCGCCCGCAGCACCGACCTGGGTGTGGGCGGCCTGGTCTTTGGCAAGCTGGGCGGAGGCGCAGGGGCCGGGTGGAGCAACACCAACGAAGGCAAGGTGATCGCCGCCGCCTTCCTGGACGCGCACAACCAGCTGGTGGTGCAGGTGCGGGCCCTGCAGGCCAAGGAGCTGCCGCCCCCCGTGCCCACGGCCGGCGGTTCCCGCTCCACCGGCGCTACCGCGCCGGGTGCGCCCGGCGCGCGCGGGGGCTGACCGGGGCGGCCACGCCATGGCGGGCATGCCGCAGGAGCCGCGCTACAAGCTGCCGGAGTCGGTGCTGGTGGTCATCCACACCCCGGCGCTGGAGGTGCTGCTGATCCGCCGCACGGGCGGCGGCGAGCACTGGCAGTCGGTCACCGGCAGCAAGGACACGCCGGACGAATCCTTCGAGGCCACGGCGCGCCGTGAAGTGGCCGAGGAAACGGGCATCGACACCGGCGCCCCGGGGTGCGTGCTGACCGACTGGGCGCTGGAGAACGTGTACGACATCTGGCCCCAGTGGCTGCACCGCTATGCGCCGGGCGTCGTGCGCAACCGGGAGCGCGTGTTCGGGCTGTGCGTTCCGGCCGGCACGCCCGTGGTGCTGCACGCGCGGGAGCACGATGCGTTCCGGTGGCTGCCGTGGCGGGCCGCGGCGGATGCCTGCTTTTCTGCATCGAACGCCGAGGCCTGCCTGCTGCTGCCCCGCTTTACCGCGCCCCCGGCGTGATCCGCCGGGCCGCGGCCGCGTTCACACGGGCCGCAGGCGCAGGGCGGCGGCCGGGTCGGGGGGCTCTGCCAGGTCGGGTTCCAGGGCTTCGGGCGGCGGAACCTCGTCCAGGCGCCGCGGCTCGTCGGCGGCCTTGCGCACCCGCAGCACCACGCCACCGGGCCGGCGTTCGCTCTCCTGCCCCAGGATGGCCCGTGCGGGGGCGCTGCCGACGCGGTGGCGCAGCGTGTCCACGGCTTGCTGCAAGGGCTCGGCCGTGGCGACGCGCGCGCCGTGCCGCAGCAGGATCTGCTGGGACAGGTCGAGCAGCTTGGAGTTGAGCGTCTGCTCGGACTGCTGCAGCAGGCTTTGCACGGCGCCCGCCGGGTCGCCGGCCAGGCTGCGGGCCATGGCGATCTCGGCGGTCTTGTTGATCTGCTGCAGGCAGTCCCGCACCAGGTCGCCGTAGGGCGGGTGCAGGCTGCAGGCGTTGGCCAGCAGCTCCGTCAGGCCGCGGGTGTTTGCGTAGCGCAGGCCCAGCATGCGCACCCAGCCTTCGCTTTCGGGCAGGTCGATGGAGGTGACCGCCAGCACCGCCAGCAGGCTGCCCAGGTTGCACGCCGCCTCGAAGTCAAAGCCCCCGGAACTGATCTCGCGCGCCATCTGGCGCACCGACTCCACCGCCTGCGAGAACTGGCGCTGCTGGATCAGCTGCAGCGCCCGCGCCACTTCGGCAAAGCGCAGGATGCGCTCGCTGCCGTGGTGGCGCTCCAGAATGCGCGCGAAATCGGCAATGCAGCGTTCGATGCCCTTGCGGTCGTTGTCCGCGAAGTACGAGAACGTGAGCAGTACCAGGGACTGGAAGTCGAACAGCTTGGAGTCGATGCCCAGGATGGCGGCGCGCGCCAGCACCTTGGTGGCGGTCTCGCGGTCGCCCATGTAGTAGGACATCATTCCCAGCTTCTGCAGCCGCACCACCGAGTCGGGCGTGAGGCCGCTTGCGGTGCGGTAGGTCTCGATGGCCTGCGAGAAATTGCCCAGCTCCACCTGGGCGCGGCCCAGCACGTCGTAGGCGTCGGCGAACGAAGCATCCTCGCCGATCAGCTCCTGCAGCGTGGTGATGGCGCGGGCCGCCTGGCCGGACTCGATCTGCGCGCGCGCCACGCCCAGCTTGGCCCAGGGCAGGGCGCGGGCGGCGATCACGGCCTCGAACAGGGTGCGCGCCTCGTCGTGCCGGCCCAGGCGCAGCAGCAGCTCCGAGCCGATGCGCGCGGCGTACAGCCAGTAGGGCTTGCGCGCCTCGAAGCGCTCCACGCACAGCCGGGCGGCGCTCTCGAAGTCTTCGGCCTCGATGGCGTCGAAGATGGGCTTCAGGTGCACCTTGCGCAGGCGCGCCAGGCTCAGCCGTTCGAACAGCGCACTGGGGGTGAAGGGCTTGAGCAGGTAGCCGTCCAGGGCCGACTCCGCGGCTTCCGCCACGGCGGCGTACGAGGCCTCGGCGGTGACCATGAAGAACACGGTGGAGAAGGGCAGCAGCTGCGCGCGCCGCAAGTCGTCCAGCAGCGTCTGGCCGGAATAGCCGCCTTCGCCGAAATACTGCTCGCACAGCACGTAGTCGAACACGGTGTGTTCCAGCCGGCTGCGCGCGTCCTGCACGCGGCTGCACTGCACGATGCGCGTCACGCCGTATTCGCGCAACTGGGCCACGAGAATGCTGCGCGAAGTGGCGTTGCTGTCAACGACCAGCGCCAGCACCGCGGGAACTGCGGACGAACCGTTCTCGGTAGCCATGCAAGGATCTGCCGGCCTGGCGGCCGGGAAGTGGGTGCAACAGAGTGTAAACCCGGGCCGCGCGCCCCGCGGCCGGGCAAACCCTGGGCCGGCGCGGCATGCGAGACAATGGCCGCTGCGGAATGCGGCATTCGGCCGCTTGGGATGCTCTGCACGAATCGAGCGGACAGTGTGCGCTGCGGATCGGGAGGGGCTGCAAGGCGCAAAACGTAGCAATAGCAGGTGCTATTGCGAGGCGTTGCAACGCAGCAGACCCCCCGAGGCCGCAGATGCACGCGGCGCGACGATTCGTGCAGAGAATCCCTTGCCGCCACTACCGTTTCTAGGACCATGGAACACGACGACATACTGCGGGTGGCCACCTACAACATCCACAAGGGCGTGCAGGGCATCGGCCCCGCGAGGCGGCTGGAGATCCACAACCTGGGGCTGGCCGTGGAGCAGCTGGACGCTGATCTGGTGTGCCTGCAGGAGGTGCGCAAGCTGCACCGGCGCGAGCAGGCGTACTTCCAGCGCTGGCCCGAGCTGCCGCAGGCCGACTTTCTGGCGCCCGAGGGCTACGAGGCGGTCTACCGCACCAATGCCATCACCAAGCACGGCGAGCACGGCAATGCGCTGCTGTCGCGCTGGCCGGTGCTGGGCCACCAGCACGAAGACATCTCGGACCACCGCTTCGAGCAGCGCGGGCTGCTGCATGTGGAGGTGGACATCCAGGGGCGCCGGGTGCATGTGATCGTGGTGCACCTGGGGCTCATCCCCGGCAGCCGCATCCGCCAGATCGAGCGGCTGCAGCGCTTTATCGAGCGCGAGGTGCCGGGCGGCGCCCCGGTGGTGGTGGCGGGCGACTTCAACGACTGGGGGCTGCAGGTCAAGCGCATGCTGGCGTGCTTCGGCATGCATGAGTTCGATGCGCCGCGCGCCTTCACCTACCCCGCGCGGCTGCCGCTGGCGCAGCTGGACCACGTGTATGCGCGCGGCCTCACGCCGATGTCGCTGCACGTGCCGCGTGGGCGCATCTGGTGGCGCATGTCGGACCATCTGCCGCTGATTGCCGAGTTTCGGTTGTGAAAGCCCCCCTGAGTCGCTTCGCGCCCCGTGTTGCCGCCAGAGTCGGCAACTCTTCGAGGCCGTCCAAGCCTGCATTGGCAGGCTTGGAGCCGCGGCCACTCAGCCCCGCAGGGGGACGCCACCTGTGGCCTGGCAAAGCCAGTTCCACGGTGGCAGTGGCGTGGGGAGCGCCCGGCTCCAAAGTCGCTGGCGATGTGCTGCGCTGTGGACGGGCGGGATGAGCAAGAAGTCGCTGCTCCGGGCCTACGGGGCTGAGTTTTCGGACGACCACCAGGTGCGCCTGCTGCAGGGCGCGCAGGAGCTGTTTCCCGCCCTGATCGAGGCCATGGACGCGGCGCTGTCGGACATCCAGTTCGAGACCTATATCTTTGACTTCACCGGCGCTGGCGCCGACGTGGCCGTGGCGTTGATGCGCGCGGCGCAGCGGGGGGTGCGCACGCAGCTGGTGGTGGACGGCGTGGGCACGGGCGCGCTGCCGGCTGCCTGGGCCGAGCGGCTGCGCGCGGCGGGCGTGCAGTACCGCGTGTATTCCCCGCTGGGCACGCTGGGCCTGCTGTTGCCGCACCGCTGGCGCCGCCTGCACCGCAAGCTGTGCGTGGTGGACGGGTGCGTGCTGTTCTGCGGCGGCATCAACGTGCTGGACGATTTCCACGACCCCAACCGTGGCACGCTCGATGCACCGCGCTTTGACTTTGCCGTGCGCGCCACGGGCAGCCTGGTGGCGATGGCCAGCGAGACCATGGACCAGCTGTGGTGGCGCATGCAGGCCGTGCAGGGCGTGCGCGAGCGCCGCCTGCCCGAGGCCCTGCAGGCGCTGCGGGCGGCCAGTGCCGCCCAGCACGCGGCCCGGGCGGCGGAAGACGCCGCGCCGCCCTCCATGCGCGCCGCCCTGGTGCTGCGCGACAACGTGCGCCACCGCAGCCGCATCGAAAAGGCCTACCGCCGTGCCATCGGCGCCGCGCGGCACGAGGTCATCATCGCCAACGCCTACTTCATGCCCGGCGGCAAGCTGCGCCGCGCGCTGGTCATGGCCGCGCGCCGCGGCGTGCGCGTGCGGCTGCTGCTGCAGGGGCGCTACGAGTACTTCATGCAGTACCACGCGGCGCGCCCGGTGTACGGCGCGCTGCTGGCGGCCGGCGTGGAGATCTACGAGTACGCGCCCAGCTTCCTGCACGCCAAGGTGGCGGTGATCGACGCGCGGGGCGACCACCCCTGGGCCACCGTGGGCTCGTCCAACCTGGACCCGCTGAGCCTGCTGCTGGCGCGCGAGGCCAACGTGGTGGTGGAGGACGCCGCCTTTGCCGCCGACCTGCGCCAGCGCCTGGTGCACGCCATGCAGCACGCCGGCCGCCGCATGGACCCCGCCCGCTACGCCGGCCGCCCGCTGCGCCAGCGCGTGCTGGACCGCGTGGCCTACGGCCTGATGCGGCTGGCGCTGTGGGTGACCGGGAAGACTTATTGAGCCCCCCTGAGCGGCTGCGCCGCTTCCCCCCTCAGGGGGGACGCCACCGGTGGCCCGGCGAAGCCGGTTCCACGGTGGCACTGGCGTTGGCGCCGCGCGGTCGTGGAGGCAGCGGGCGTAGCGGGCGCAGTGCCGGGTTCGTGCATTCGGTGGGTATTGCTATGAATATCGTAGCTGTCTGCGCTTGTCCAGCAAGCGCCACAGGCCAAAAACCCTTGAAACCGGCCGCGGGCCATTCGCTGTTACGATTCCTGCCATGTCCAGCCCCAAAGCCGCCGCTATGACCAGTACCCAGCCGGAAGATGAAGGCACGCCCGTCTCCGTGAAGATCCGCGAGCGCCTTGCCGCCGCACGCAAGCGCTTCCATGCCAACGACAACATTGCCGAGTTCATCGAGCCCGGCGAGCTGGAAAAGCTGCTGGACGAGGTCGAGACCAAGATGCAGGGCGTGCTCGACAGCCTGGTGATCGACACCGCGGGCGACCACAACACCCACAACACCGCGCGCCGCGTGGCCAAGATGTACCTGAACGAGGTGTTCAAGGGCCGCTACGTGACGCCGCCGGCCATCACCGAGTTTCCCAACGCCGAGCACCTCAACGAGCTCATGATCGTGGGCCCCATCACCGTGCGCAGCGCGTGCAGCCACCACTTCTGCCCCGTCATCGGCAAGATCTGGATCGGCGTGATGCCCAACGAGCACACCAACGTGATCGGCCTGAGCAAGTACGCGCGGCTGGTGGACTGGGTGATGGGCCGCCCGCAGATCCAGGAAGAGGCCGTGGTGCAGCTGGCCGACCTCATCATGGAAAAGACCCAGCCCGACGGCCTGGCGGTGGTGATGGAAGCCAGCCACTTCTGCATGTCGTGGCGCGGCGTGCGCGAGATGGACAGCAAGATGATCAACTCGGTCATGCGCGGCGTGTTCCTCAAGGATTCGGCTCTGCGCCGCGAATTTCTCTCCCTCATTCCCCGAAAGGCCTGACCCATGCTCGTTCGCCTGCTCTACGTCAGCCGCGCCGTGGACACCACGCCGTCGGCCATCGAAGCCATCCTCGCCGAAGGGCGCGAGCACAACCCGGCCTGCGGCATCACCGGGGTGCTGTGCTACGGCGGCGGCATCTTCTTGCAAGCCATCGAGGGCGGGCGCACCGCCGTCAGCCAGCTGTACAACGCCATCCAGCGCGACAAGCGCCACAAGGACGTGGAGCTGCTGCACTACGAAGAGATCGAAGAGCGCCGCTTCGGCGGCTGGTCCATGGGGCAGGTCAACCTCAGCAAGCTCAACCATTCCATCGTGCTCAAGTACTCCGAGCGGCCGGAGCTGGACCCGTACACGGTGTCGGGCAAGGTGTCGTTTGCGCTGCTGGAAGAGTTGATGGCGACCGCCTCCATCATTGGCCGGGCCTGAAAAGCGGGGCGCTTTGCTACTGCGCCAGCCGATTCCGGGCCTGCTGTGCTCGCCGTACGAGAGTACGGCTGCGCGCATCGACCCAGACTAGGCTGGCTCGCTACGCAAATCGCCCCACTTTTCTTCGTAGCCAGCAATCACGTATCGCAGCCGCAGCCGCCCAGAAGGCGCTGCGGCTTTTCTGTTCAGGCCGTTCTTTTTCCCGCCCGTGACCCTCACCGCCTTCGCCCTCATCATCCTTGCCGGCCTCATCCACGCGGGCTGGAACATCGCGGCCAAGAAGGCCGGGGGCGACGCGCGGTTTGCGTTCTTCACCTCGTTTCTCATGATGCTGTTCTGGGCGCCGCTGGGCTGGTGGCTGGGGCGGGATGCGGTGCCGCTGTGGGGCGCCGTGGAGTGGGGCTTTGTGGTGGCCAGCGGGCTGCTGCATGTGGCGTACTACGTGATCCTGCTGCGCGGCTACCGCGTGGCGGACCTCACGGTGGTGTATCCGCTGGCGCGGGGCTCGGGGCCGCTGTTGTCGTCGCTGGTGGCCGTCACGCTGCTGGGCGAGCGCATCTCGGCCCTGGGGGCGCTGGGCATTGCGGGCGTGGTGGGCGGCGTCTTTCTCATCGCGGGCGGGCCGGGCCTGCTGCGTGCGGCGCACGACCCGGCTGCGCGCGACCGGGTGCACACGGGGCTGCTGTACGGCCTGCTCACCGGCGCCTTCATCGCCAGCTACACGGTGGTGGACGGCTATGCGGTCAAGGTGCTGCTGATGTCGCCCATCCTCATCGACTACATGGGCAACTTCGTGCGCGTGGGCTTGTTGGCGCCCGTGGTGCTGCGCGACCTGCCCACCGCCCGCACGCTGTGGCGGGCGCAGTGGCGCTTTGCGCTGCTGGTGGCGGTGGTCAGCCCCGTGGCCTATGTGCTGGTGCTCTATGCCATGCAGCAGGCGCCCATGTCGCACGTGGCCCCGGCGCGCGAGGTGTCCATGCTGTTCGCAGCGCTCATTGGCGGGCACCTGCTGGGCGAGGGCGACCGGGCGGCGCGCATCTTGGGCGCGGTGTGCATTGCGGCGGGCGTCACGGCCCTGGCCCTCGGATGACCGCCGCTGCCCCGCCCCGGATGCTGCTGGGCTGCGACTTCTCCAGCAGCCCCACGCGGCGCAAGCCCATCGTGCTGGCGCTGGGCCAGCGCCAGGGCGCGCGCGTGCAGCTCGCGGCGCTGCAGACCTTTGACTCACTGGCCGCCTTCGGCCAGTGGCTGGGCCAGCCGGGCGATTGGGTGGGCGGGTTCGACCTGCCCTTTGGCCTGCCGCGCGAGCTGGTGCAGGCCCTGGGCTGGCCCACCGACTGGCGGGGCTGCATGCAGCACTACCGCCAGCGCACCCGCGCGCAGATCCGCGAAGCCTTTGCCGCCTTCTGCGCGGCGCGCCCCGTGGGCGGCAAGTTTGCGCACCGTGCCACGGACGGCCCCGCAGGCTCCAGCCCTTCGATGAAATGGGTGAACCCGCCCGTGGCCTACATGCTGCACGCGGGCGTGCCGCTGCTGCTGGACGCGGGCGTGCACCTGCCCGGCCTGCACACCGGCGACCTGGGCCGCGTGGCGCTGGAGGCCTACCCCGGCCTGCTCGCGCGGGAGATCCTGGGCCGGCGCAGCTACAAGAGCGACGACCGCACCAAGCAGACGCCCGACCGCCTCATCGCCCGCAAGGACCTGCTCACCGCGCTGGAGGCCGGCCAGACGCGGCTGGCCCTGCGCCTGAAGCTCAGCCACGCGCAGCGCGACGCGCTGGTGGACGACGCCAGCGGCGACCGCCTGGACGCCGTGCTGTGCCTGCTGCAGGCCGCCTGGGCCGAGCAGCGGCACAGCGACCAGGGCGATGCGCTGTACGGCCTGCCGGCCGCCATGGACCCGCTGGAGGGCTGGATCGTGGGGGCCGATGCCCCGGCTTTTCCGGGGATCGCGCCGCCACCGGCTGCGTAGCATGCAGGGAATGCGCAGCGCTTCCTGCTCCCTTTGGCCCGCCGCGGGCGCCCTGTGCCTGGTGGCGGCCGCCGCGCAGGCCGGCCCCGCGCCGTGGTACTACTGGCGCAGCACGCTGGACGGTGCCCGCGTGTGCGCCCAGACCTCGCCCGGCCCCGCCTGGGAGCGCGACAGCGCCGCCTACGACGGCCCGGGCTGCCAGCCGCGCCGCAAGGTGCTCGTCATTCCCCTGCGGTAGGGTGGGGCGCAGACAGCCCCGCTGGCGCCTTGGATGCTATAAAAATAGTAGCTGACAGCGCTTGTTGCATAAGCGCTGGAGGCATGTTTTGCTTGCAATAATGTGCATGCATTCGATAATGCAGGCCAGCCCCTTTTACCCGCACCGACCGCACCGACCCGCCCGCGCATGACCGAACTCATCCTGATCCGCCACGGCGAGACCGACTGGAACCGCGAACTGCGCTTCCAGGGCCACGTGGACGTGCCCCTGAACGCCACCGGCCACGAGCAGGCCCGCCGCCTGGCCGAACGCCTGGCCGCCGAGCGGCTGGCGGTGGACCACCTGGTCTGCAGCGACCTGATTCGCACGCGCGAGACCGCCACGCCCAGCCTGCAGGTGTACTTTCCAGAGCAGGCCATCGACACCCTCACCGACCCGGCGCTGCGCGAGCAAAGCTTTGGCATCGTGGACGGCCTGCGCGTGGACGACATCAAGGCCGACCACGCCGATGCGTGGGAGCGCTGGCTGCGCTTCGAGGCCGACTACGGCATGCCCGGTGGCGAGACCACGCGCCAGTTCCACGCCCGCGTGATGGACGCCCTGCGCCGCATCGCCCAGCAGCACGCCGGCCGCACGGTGATGGTGGTCACCCACGGCGGCGTGCTCGACATGGTGTGGCGCACGGCGCGCGGAACGGGCCTTGACGGGCCCCGCCAGAGCGACATCCCCAACGCCGGCCTGAACCGCGTGCGCCTGGACGGCGACGCGGTGGAGATTCTGCAATGGGCCGACACCCGCCACCTGGCCGACATGCCGGAGCAGCCCGTCTACAACCAGAGCAAGCTGCTGGTGCGCTGAGCGCAGGTTTTGGCCGGTGGCCCCTGCTGTGGCAACCAAAGCCGCTGCCACTCCACCCGGCCGTGTCAAGATTTCATCAAGACTGGCGCCGCCGCCTTGACGCCGGTTATGGTGCGGTGCACCATCCGCCCCGTCACCACTTCGGAGCCGCACGGGGTACGCCCCAGTTGTCCATCCGTGTGAAGGACGCCCGTGCGGTGCACGCGCTGTCCAGGCGCCCGGACACCTCCGGCTGCGCCACGCACGCACGATCCCTACTTCCTGGCCCATCGCCGTGCCGGGCGCGCCGCCTCGTGCGGGGCCCCACGGCCGCAATGCTGCAAGCCGCAAAGAGCCCGCCATGCCCCCCGCACTGAAACACACCGCGCCCCAGCTGGGCGCCAGCGAGGCGCCCCGCGGCTTCGGCTGGGTGGACGCGCTCGTCCTGCTGGCGCTGCTGGGCCTTCTGTGGAGCGCCTTGCACTTTGGCAAGGGCATGCTCGTGCATTTCGACGCGGCCCGCGCACCGGCGGTGGACGTGTCGCCCCGCCAGATTCCCTACTACGCAGGCCGCACGCTGCTGCGCATGTGGATCGCGTTCGCCTTCTCGCTGTGCTTTGCCATCGGCGTGGGCTACGTGGCGGCCAAGAGCCGCGCGGCCCGGGCCGTCATCCTGCCCGCGCTGGACGTGCTGCAGTCCGTGCCGGTGCTGGGCTTCCTGTCGGCCACGGTGGCGGGCTTCATGGCGCTGTTCCCGGGCAGCCTGCTGGGCGTGGAGTGCGCGGCCATCTTCGCCATCTTCACCGGGCAGGTGTGGAACATGGCGTTCGGCTTCTACCACTCCATGGTCACCATCCCGACGGACATGCAGGAGGCCGCGTCCACCTACGGGCTCGGCCCGTGGCAGCGCTTTCGCACGCTGGAGCTGCCCGCGTCGGCCCACAGCCTGATCTGGAACTCGATGATGTCGTTTGGCGGCGGCTGGTTCTTCGTGGCGCAGAGCGAGGCCATCAGCGTGATGAACCGCGACATCCAGCTGCCCGGCCTGGGCTCGTACATGGCGCAGGCCATCGCGCTGGGCGACCGGCCGGCCGCGCTGTGGGCCGTGCTGGCGATGCTGGCGCTCATCCTGGCCAGCGACCAGCTGGTGTGGCGCCCGCTACTGGCCTGGGCCGACAAGTTCAAGATCGAGCTGACCGAATCCGCCGCGCCCGCGACCTCGTGGGTGTACGACCTGCTGCGCCGCGCCTATGTCTTCCAGTGGCTCGGCCGCGCCGTGGGCCAGCCCCTGGCGGATGCCTTGCAGGCGCTGCGGCCCAGCCGCCCGCAGGGCCCCGCCACGCGGGCGGCCGCACGGCCGGCCAGCCGCTGGCCGCTGCGCATCCTGGGCCTGGCCGCCGCGGCGTGGCTGGGGCTGGAGGTGCTGCGCGGCCTGGTCGCCGCCATCGCGGCGGTGCACGGGGCGGTCACGCCCGCCATGGTGGCCCACATCGTGGGGCTGGGGGGGCTCACGCTGCTGCGCGTGCTGGCCATGACGGTGCTGGCCACGCTGGTGTGGACGCCCGTCGGGGTCTGGATCGGGCTGCAGCCGCGCGTGGCGCGGCTGGCCCAGCCACTGGCGCAGATCGGTGCGTCGTTCCCGGTGAACATGACGTTCCCGGTGGTGGTCGGCTTCTTCGTGGCCACGCACACCCCGATGAACTGGGGCAGCATCCTGCTGATCGCCATGGGCACGCAGTGGTACATCCTGTTCAACGTCATTGCGGGGGCCATGGCGATCCCCAACGACCTGAAGGAGGCCGCGCGCATCTACGGCCTGCGCCGCTGGGCGCTGTGGCGCACGCTGATCCTGCCGGCCATCTTTCCCTTCTGGGTGACCGGGGCCTGCACGGCCGCGGGCGGCGCCTGGAACGCGAGCATCGTGGCCGAGCTGGCCACCTGGGGCACCGCCACCCTGCAGGCCGACGGCCTGGGGGCCTTCATTGCGCAGGCCACCCAGTCGGGCAACACGCCGCTCATCATCACCAGCATCGCGGTGATGTCGGTGTTCGTGCTGGTGATGAACAAGCTGGTCTGGCGGCGCCTGTACGGGTTTGCGGAACGCCGCTTCCGCCTGGACTGACAAGAAGGCCATGACGATGACGACAACGACGACTCCCGGCACCGCTGTTTCCGGCACCGCTCCTGCCAGCGATGCCGCGGCGGCAGCGCCCATCGCGCAGCTGTGCGCCGTGACCAAGTCCTTCACCACGGCGGGCGGGCACGAGCTGAAGGTGCTGGACAACATCGACCTGGACATCCGCGAGGGCGAGCTGCTGGCGCTGCTGGGGCAGTCGGGCTCGGGCAAGTCCACCATCCTGCGCTGCCTGACCGGGCTGATCGAGCCCACGTCCGGGCGGGTGCTGGCCGATGGGCAGCCGCTGCACGGCGTCAACCCCGATGCCTCGGTCGTGTTCCAGACCTTTGCGCTCTACCCCTGGCTCACGGTGGCGCAGAACGTGGCCGTGGGGCTGATGGCGCACCGGGTGAGCCGGGCCGAGCGCGACGCGGCCGTGCAGCGCGCCATCGAGCTGATCGGCCTGGGCAACTACCACGCGGCCTACCCGCGCGAGCTTTCGGGCGGCATGCGCCAGCGCGTGGGCATTGCGCGGGCGCTGGTGTCGCAGCCGCGGCTCTTGTGCCTGGACGAGGCCTTCAGCGCGCTGGACGTTCTGACGGCCGAGAACCTGCGCCAGGAGCTGATCAGCCTGTGGCGCGGCCACGGCACGGGGCCGAAGTCGGTGTTCATGGTCACCCACAACATCGAGGAGGCGGTGGAGATGGCCACGCGCATCGTGGTGCTGTTTCCGCACCCGGGCCGCCTGGGCCTGGTGCTGGACAACCCGCTGCCCTACCCGCGCGACAGCCGCGACCCGGAGTTCCAGCGTCTGGTGAAGGTGATCCACGAAACCATCACCACCATGACGCTGCCCGACCTGCCGGCCGAGGTGCCGGTGGCGGGCCACCCCATCTCGCGGGCGCGCGGGCGCATGGAATCGATTCCGCTGGTGTCGGTGGCGCAGATCCTGGGCCTGCTGAGCATCCTGCACGACACGCCGGAACTGTCGAACATCTACGACATCTCGGACGAGATCGGCAAAGAGTTCGGCGAGACCATCGCCCTGGTCAAGGCCGCGGAAATCCTGGAGCTGATCGAGACCCCGAAGGACGAGGTGCGCTTCACCGAGCTGGGCCGCCGCTTCGTGGCCGCCGACCGGCAGGGCCGCCGCGCGATCTTTGCCGAGCAGGTGTTCAAGCTGCGCATCTTCCACATCATCATCGCGCTGCTCAAGGAATACGAAGAGGTGGATGCCGCCCGGGTCATCAAGGACATCGGCAGCGCGCTACCGTACGAGAACCCGGAGAAGACCTTCCAGACCATGATCGCCTGGGGCCGCTACGCGGGGCTGATGGACTGCAACCCCCACACCCAGAAGGTGTTTGTGCCCCAGGACGACGAGCGCGGCGACGAAGGCCCGCTGGAAGGCGAGCGATAGGGGGGCGCTTCAGGCCGCCCGTGGGCACCTTGCCCGGCGTGCCGCAGCGGGGTGCATGGCGCTATCAAAAATATAGCTTCCAGCGCTTTCCCGGAAAGCCTTGGAGGCCAAGAACGCCAAAAATTGGAAAGGCCGCACGGTTTCCCGGCGTGCCCGCTGGCGCACCGCGCCAGCGGCGCTCAGTGGGGCAAGCCCAGGGCTGCGTTGACCGCGCCGGCCTGCCGCGCCAGCCGCAGCGACTGCGGCTGCGCGTTGGCCTGCGGCTGCAGCAGGTTCTGCACGGCGGCCCACTGCCCATGGTGTTGCAGCGCATCCAGCCAGATCTGGTGGAACAGGTCGCGCTGCGCGTGGCTGCCGCCAATCTCCACCAGCCGGGGCAGGGCCGTGCCCAGCTGCGCCGCCGCAGCGGCCCAGTCGCCTTCGGCGTGCGCCAGCAGCCCGTGCGCGGCGGGCACGCAGACCTGCTGCCACACCGTGCGCTCGTGGGCCTCGGTGCGGGTGGCGGCGTGCTCGCAAAGGTTTTGCAGCAGGGTGCGGGCCGCCGCCGCGCGGCCGGCGCGGGCCAGGCCGTAGAGGTATTGCAGGTCCAGGAAGGGCAGCACCTGGTCGGCCAGGCGCTGGCGTTCCAGGTAGCCGGCCACGTCGGCCCAGCGGTGGCCCACATCCACGCCCGCCAGCTCCAGCCGTGCGAGCAGCGAGACGGCGCTGATCTGGTCCTGCGTGTACTCCTTGACAACGCCCCAGACCTGCTGGTCGTACAGGGCCAGCGCATCCTGGTGGCGGTCGCGTTCGAGCAGGAACAGCGCCTGGTGCCACCAGTTGTGCGTGACCATGAAGGAGTTCAGGCCAGTCCAGGTGTCGCTCACGCTGGCCATGAAGTCCGTGCCTTCCAGGATGCGCCCTTGCGTCAGCATCACATGGGCCAGGGCGTGGTGGGCCCAGGGTTCCTTGCGGCACAGGGCGATGGCGTGGCGGGCGGCGGCTTCGGCCTCTTGCAGGCGGTGGCATTGCTCCCAGCCAAAGGCGAGCATGCCGTGCAGGTAGGGCACGTCGGCCGCGGCGGGCACGGCCTGCAGGGCGATGCGCAGCATGCCGGGCGAGTTGCCGCGGTTGAACAGGTGGTACTGGCCGAGCTTGAGCGACGCCAGGTCGCGCGGGTGCAGGCGCGCCTGCTCTTCGTGCAGCGCAATGGCGCGCGGCAGGTCACCATGAACCCAGGCGGCGACGGCGGCCACGAAGCGTTGTTCGCGCTCGGTGGCCTGGCTGGAGCGGGCCAGGGCCCTGTCGATGAAGGGGCGGGCATTGCGCGGGCCGTCCGCCGATTCGGCAAACAGGTGCAGCGCCGCGCAGCTGGCCTGCACGATGGGGCTTTCGTCCGCGGCGGCGTCCAGCACGTTCACCGCACGGGCCTCGCAGGCGATGAAGCCTTCGATGAAGTCGTTCAGCGCGCGCAGGCTGGCAGGGTCCTGCAGGGTGACGGGGTTGCCGAGGCTGTCGGTCAGTGGTGTGTGCTGCATGACGGCGCCGTGGAGTTGGTTGGCGTGGATCGGCTTGATATCACCCCCTACCGTTCGGGCTGAGCTTGTCGAAGCCCCGCGCCGCGCTTCGACAAGCTCAGCGCGAACGGTTGGTAGGGGGAAAGGCGAGCAGGCATTAGCCGCCCTGGATGAGTGCGAGATAGGCCTTGCGGGTCTCCGGCGACACGGACGCGACCAGCTGCTCGTGCGGCGTCTGGTGCCGCGCGAGCATGCGCGCCGTGGCGATGGCCTTGGACTTGCAGAACCAGTGGCAGGTGTGCTGCATCAGGAACAGCTCGGCCGTCATCATGTAGGCGCGGTCCTTGGCGCTGAGGTGGCCGGTGTTCTGCACCACGTGGGCGATGCCGCGCGCGTGGATGGCCAGGGCCTGGCGCATGTCGAAGGTCAGCGCGGGCAGCAGCTTGTCCGCAAACGGAAATGCCACGGGCAGGCGGCTGACGCGCGCGTCCGCCTCGCTCACCCGCGCAAAGTCCGCGGCGAAGCGGTTGAACTGCTCGGCCAACTGCAGCTCGGTGGTGCCCAGCAGCCGCCAGATCTGGTCGCGCCGCTCGTCGGTGCTTTCGCCCAGGGCCCGCAGGTAGCCGTCGGTGAGTGCCTCCATGAGCTTCTCGATCTGGTAGTGGGCCAGGTGGCTGCCGAGCAGCACGATGCGCTTGCGCTGCTCCTTGGCGTTGAGCAGGTAGGTGCCGGTGGCGATGAAGATCGCCAGAACGAAGAGGTCCATGCGGTGCTTTGCGGGAAAGGGGGCCCCGGGGGCCGGGGGAGGGCGGGCCGTGGCTGCGTAGATTACCAACAACGGCCCGCAGGGCCCGCGAGGTCAGGCGCCGGGCGGCTGGGGCCAGGGGCGCTGCGGCGCGCGGATCAGCTCGAACGCATGCGCCACCTGCAGCACGCCCAGGTCGTCAAAGCGCGGCCCCGCAATCTGCAGGCCGATGGGCAGGCCCGCGGCGGTGTAGCCGCAGTTGACCGATGCGGCCGGCTGCTCGGACATGTTGTACGGCACGGTGAAGCCGATGTGCTCCAGCGGCCGCAGCGGGTCGTCGGTGGGCGAGGGCAGCTCGGCCTGGAAGGCGACGTTGGGGGCCACGGGCGAGATCACGTAGTCGAACGCGCTGCAGGCTTTGACGGTGTTTACCCGCGTCAGGTGGAACTGGTGGCTGGCGTTGAAGACCTCGGTACCGCTCATGCCGGCGGCGCTGTCGGCCCAGGCGCGGATGTAGGGCAGCACCTTGGCGCGCCGGTCGGCGGGCAGGGCCTGCAGGTCGATGTACGACCGCATGCGCCAGAAGTGGTCCATGCCGTCGAGCATGGCCTGGGTCATGAAGGGCTGCATGGGCACGATGGTGGCGCCCGCGCCTTCCATCAGGCGCGCCGCCTGCTCGACGGCGGCTGTCACCTCGGGGTCCACCGGCAGGCCGCAGCCGGCATCCAGCAGCAGGCCGATGCGCAGCCCGCGCAGGCGCTCGGCGCCCTGGTTGAACTGGCTCCAGGCGATGTCCTGTGCGGGCAGGCTCATGCTGTCGCGCGCGTCGGGCTGGCTCAGCACCTGCATCATCAGCGCGGCGTCCTGCACGCTGCGCGTCATGGGGCCGGCGGCGCGGCCGGTGTAGGGCGGGTCGATGGGGATGCGGCCCAGGCTGGGCTTGAGGCTGAAGATGCCGCACCAGCTGGCGGGCAGGCGCAGCGAGCCGCCGATGTCCGTGCCGATGTGCAGCGGGCCGTAGCCCGCGGCCGCGGCGGCGCCCCCGCCGGCGCTGGAGCCGCCCGGGCCCTTGCTCACGTCCCACGGGTTGCGCGACAGCGGGTGGAAGGACGACAGGCCCGAGGACAGCATGCCGTAGTCGGGCATGGTGGTCTTGGACACCATGATCGCCCCGGCCGCGCGCATGCGGGCGGCCGGCGGCGCGTCGGCCGCGGCAGGTGCCAACTCGACGGCGGCGGTGCCCAGCGGGGTCGGGTCGCCCTCGGTGGCGATGTTCTCCTTGATGGTGCCGGGCACGCCGTCCAGCAGCCCCAGCGGCGCACCGCGCAGCCAGCGCGCTTCGGACGCGCGGGCCTGCGCCAGCGCGGCCTCGGGGCGCAGCAGGTAGGTGGCGTGGATGTGCGGCTCCCACCGCTCGATGTGCGCCAGCACGGCCTGCGTGACCTCCACGGGCGAGAGCGTGCGCTGGCGGTAAGCGGCCAGCAATTCGTGGGCGGGGAGGTCGTGCAGGGCGGTCATGGCGGGGTGGGAGATAGCGGAGTTGGGGTAGGGGTCAGGATCGGGGTGGCGTTGATCTGCCCCATGTCCGTTCGGGCTGAGCTTGCCTGCGCCTTGCGCGGCGCTTCGACAAGCTCAGTGGGAACGGGTTTTTATAGGGCGATGCCGATTGAATTCAAGCAAAAAAGGCCGCTGGCGCTTGTCTACCAAGCGCTAGCAGCTATCAAATTGGAAGCAATCTGGCGCCGGAGGATGGCGCCCGTTGCTGCTGTCGTGGCGTCAACTCCAGGACAGCGCCGAGAGGTCGTTCACGAACACGGGCATGTCTTTCCACAGCCCCTTGAGGTTCTTGTTCGCCACTGTGATCCACTGGTTGGAGTACAGGAAGGCGTGCACCGAATCTTCGGCCAGCAGGCGCTGCGCATCGCCCAGCAGCTTGGCGCGGTCGGCGGGGCGGGCGGCGTTCTTGATCTGGTTGAACAGGTCGTTGAACTTGGGCGAGTTGTAGGCCCAGTAGTAGTCGGGCTTGGCGAAGTTGCCCAGGTCGAACGGCTCCACGTGGCTGATGATGGTCAGGTCGTAGTTCTTGCTGCCGTAGGTGCCCGACAGCCACTGCGCCCATTCCACGTTCTGGATCTTGGCGATGATGCCGACCTTGGCCAACTGGGCTGCGACCACCTCGCCGCCCTGGCGGGCGTAGGGGGTGGGCGGCAGCGTCATGGTCAGCTCCAGCGGCGTCTTGATGCCGGCCTCGGCCAGCAGCTTCTTGGCCTTTTCGGGGTCGTAGGGGTTCACGCCCGTGGTGTCCACATAGCCGAACGCGCCGGGCACGTAGTGGCTGCCGATGGGCGCGCCGTAGCCGTCGCCCGCGCCTTCGATGACGGCCTTGCGGTCAATGGCGGCGGCAATGGCGCGGCGCACGCGCACGTCGTCCAGCGGCTTCTTGCCGTTGTTGATGGCCAGGATGGTCTTGGCGCGCGAGCCCGCCACGATCACCTGGAAGCGCGGGTTCGTCTTGAACTGCGCCACGCTGCGCGGCGTGACGCGGGGGAAGGCGTCCACGTCGCCGGCCAGCAGGGCGGCGACCTGGGCGGCGGGGTCAGAGATGAAGCGGAAGGTGGCGCGCTTGATCTTGAGCGCCTTGGCGTCGCGGTAGCCGTCCCAGGCCGTGAGCACCACGGACGAGCCCTTGTTCCAGGCCTGCAGCTGGTAGGGGCCGGTGCCCACGGGCTTGGTGGCGTTGGTGTCGGCGCTCTTGGGCTCCACGATGATGGAGGTGGCCTGGCCCAGCACGAACAGCAGGTCCGGGTCGATCTCCTTGTTCAGCAGCACTACGGTGTAGTCGTCCACCACCTGGGTGCTCAGCCCGGCGAAGGTGCGCTTGTCCTTGTTGGTGCTTTTTTCTGCGCCGGCGCGGTCGAACGAGAATTTCACGGCCGCGGCGGTGAAGGGCTCGCCGTTGCTGAACTTCACGCCGCGGCGCAGCTTGAAGGTGTAGGTCTTGAGGTCGGGCGAGACTTCCCAGCTCTCGGCCAGCAGGGGCGAGACGCTGCCGTCGGCGTTGATCTTGGTGAGCGTCTCGAAGATGTTGTACTGCACGATCTCGGCAATGGCCGAGGCCGCGCCCGCCGTCGGGTCCAGGCCCGGGGGCTCCAGCGTCATGGCCAGCGTCACCGCGTCCTTGCGGCCTTGCGCCAGGGCGCCGAGCGGGGTGGTCAGGGGCACGGCGGCCAGGGCGCCAGTGGCGAGGACGGTACGGCGGTTCAGCATGTTCGGACTCTCCAGACAAAAAACCAGACAACAACCATAAAAACCCCCGGCGCAATTTGTTACCGGGGCGCACAAGCGCTTTTTACACCATCGAACCTGTATGTCGCTATGCGACTTTTGCAGCCGCAGCGGCGGCCGCTGCTGCCGCTGCGCGGCGTGCCCGCGCGCGGCCGGGCTGCACCTGCGGCACGGCACCCACCAGCGACTGGGTGTAGGGGTGCTGGGCGTTGCGGAACAGCTCGCCCGGCGAGCCGCGCTCCACGATGCGGCCCTGGTACAGCACCACCACCTCGTCGCACAGGTGGTTGACCACGGCCAGGTCGTGGCTGATCAGCATGTAGGTGATGCCGAACTGCTGCTGCAGGTCCTGCATCAGGTTGAGCACCTGGGCCTGCACCGACACGTCGAGCGCGCTCACGGGCTCGTCCGCCACGATCAGGCGCGGCCGCGTGATGAGCGCGCGCGCGATGGCAATGCGCTGGCGCTGGCCGCCCGAGAACTCGTGCGGGTACTTGCCCAGGTCGTTGGTGCGCAGCCCCACCTGGGCCAGCACCTGGGCCGCCTGCTCGTGCTGCTCGGCGCGCGTGGTCTGGCCCTGGGCCTGCAGCGGCTCGGTGACGATGCGTTCCACCGTCTGGCGCGGGTCCAGCGAGCCGTAGGGATCCTGGAACACCATCTGGAAGTCGCGGCGTGCCTGGCGCAGCTCGGCCGGGGGCAGGGCGTGCAGGTTGCGGCCCAGCAGGTGCACGGTGCCGGCGGTGGGCGTGTCCAGCGCCATGACCAGGCGGGCCAGGGTGGACTTGCCCGAACCGGATTCGCCCACCACCCCCAGGCTGCGCCCTGCGGCAACGGAAAAGCTCACGCCCTTGAGGGCATGGACGGTGGCGGGGGGCGTGAACAGGTTCTCGCGCGGCAAGGTGTAGTCGCGCACCAGCTCGTGCACCTGCAGCAGGCCAGAGGGAATGGGCGGGGGCGTGCTCATGTGGCGGCCTCGGTGGTGGAAAAGTCATCCTGGGCGCTGCGCGCCGCGGCGATGGCTTCGTGGCGGATGCAGCGCACGGTGTGGTCACCGTCGGCATCGGTGGCGACCAGCGTGGGGGCCGGAGACTCCTGGTGGCAGGCCGGCACCGTGTAGCTGCAGCGTCCCGCAAAAGGGCAGCCGGCGGGCAGGTCCACCAGCTCGGGCACCGTGCCGGCAATGGTGGACAGGCGCGGGCGCTGGCCCGCGGCATGGCTGGCGCCCAGGTGGGGCCGCGCCGCAAACAGGCCGCGGGTGTAGGGGTGGGCCATGGCGGAGAACACCGACGCCGTGGAGCCGCTTTCGACCACGGTGCCGCCGTACATCACCATCATGCGGTCCACGTTCTGCGAGATGACGCCCAGGTCGTGCGAGATGAGGATCATGGCCATGTGCCGCTCGGCCACCAGGTCGCTGATCAGGTCCAGGATCTGCTGCTGGATCGTCACATCGAGCGCCGTGGTGGGCTCGTCGGCAATCAGCAGGTCGGGGCTGCAGGCCAGCGCCATGGCGATGGTGATGCGCTGGCGCTGTCCGCCGGAAAACTGGTGGGGGTAGGCATCAAAGCGCTGCGCGGCGTTGGGGATGCCCACGCGGTCCAGCAGCGCGATGGCCTCCTTGCGGGCGCTGGCGGCGTCCATGCCGCGGTGCAGGCGCAGGGGCTCCGCCACCTGGCGGCCGATGGTGTGCACGGGGTTCAGCGCCGTCATGGGCTCCTGGAACACCATGCCGATGCGGTTGCCGCGCATCTTGCACATCTGCGCGTCGGTGCGGCCCACCAGCTCCTGCCCGTCAAAGCGGATGCTGCCGGACACATGCGCGCTCTCGGGCAGCAGGCCCATGAGCGACATGGCGGTGATGGACTTGCCGCAGCCCGATTCGCCGATCAGGCCCAGCGTCTCGCCGCGTTCCAGCGAAAAGCTCACGCCGCGCACGGCATCGGCCGGGCCGCGGTGGGTCTGCAGGCGCACGCGCAAATTGGAGACTTCTAGCAGAGGCATTGTCAGGGGGCTTCGTGGGTCGTTGCAGCTTCAGCGCTTGCGTGCAAGGCGGGGGTCCAGCAGGTCGCGCAGCCCGTCGCCCAGCAGGTTCAGCCCCAGCACGGCCAGCGCAATCGCCACGCCGGGCCAGACAGCCAGCAGCGGCGCCTGGAACATGAGGGTCTGCGCCTCGCTGAGCATGCGGCCCCACGAGGGCTGGGGCGGCTGGGTGCCCAGGCCCAGGTAGGACAGGGCGGCTTCGGCCAGGATGGCAATGGCGAACTGGATGGTTGCCTGCACGATGAGCACGGACAGGATGTTGGGCAGCACGTGCTCCAGGGTGATGCGCCAGCCGCCCTTGCCGCAGGCGCGCGCCGCCATGATGTATTCGCGCGACCAGACGGCGTTGGCCGAGGCACGGGTCACGCGGGCAAAGGTCGGGATGTTGAAGATGCCGATGGCGATGATGGAATTGACGATGCCCGCGCCGAACACCGCCGTCATCATGATGGCCGAGAGGATGGCCGGGAAGGCAAAGGTGAAGTCCGCCAGCCGCATGATGAGCTCTTCCACCCAGCCGCGCCGGGCCGCGGCCAGCAGGCCCAGGGCCGTGCCGATGGTCAGCCCGATGCCCACCGCGATCACGCCGACCAGGATGGAGTTGCGTGCCCCCACCAGCAGCAGCGAAGCCACGTCGCGGCCGAACGCGTCGGTGCCCAGCCAGTGCGCGAAGGAGGGCTCGGCCAGCTTGTTGGCCAGGTCCATCTCGTAGGGCGACCAGGGCGTCCACACGAACGAGAGGGCCGCGGCCACCAGCAGCAGCAGCGACAGCACGGCGCCAATGGCAAAGCTGCGGTGGCGCACAGCGCGGTGCAGCCAGCCGGGGGCGGCAGCTGCGGAAGCGGGGGAAAGGGCGGCGCTCATGGAAGGGTTCAGATGTCGGAGGCTTTCACGCGGGGGTCGATCACGGCGTAGAGAATGTCCACCACGAAATTCACGATCACCACCATGGCGGCCAGCAGCATGACGCAGTTGCGCACCACGATCAGGTCGCGGTTGGAGATGGACTGGAAGATCAGGCGTCCGAGCCCTGGCAGGTAGAACACGTTCTCCACCACGATGGTGCCGGCCAGCAGGTTGGCAAACTGCAGCCCCATCACGGTGACCACGGGGATCAGGGCGTTGCGCAGCACGTGGCCCCAGAGCGCAGCGCGCTGCGACAGGCCCTTGGCGCGGGCGGTGCGCACGAAGTCTTCGCGCAGCACCTCCAGCACGGCCGAGCGGGTGATGCGCGCCAGGATGGCCGCCTGCACCACGGCCAGCGCGATGGCCGGCAGCAGCAGGGCCTTCAATGCCTCCAGCGGGCTGCCGCCTGCGTCTTCCGTCCAGCCCGGGAAACCGCCTGCCGAGAACCACTGCAGCTTCACCGAGAACAGCAGGATCAGCAGGATGGCGAACCAGAAATTGGGAATGGCGATGCCGATTTGCGCCAGGGCCATCACGCCCACGTCACCGAGTTTGTTGTGCCGCGCCGCGGCATAGACGCCCGCAGCGAGCGCCAGCACCGTCGTGATGACCATGGCCATGAGCGCCAGCGGGATGGTGAGCGCCAGGCGCTCCAGCACGAGATCCACCACCGGGGTGCTGTAGGCATAGCTGTCCCCCATGTCCCCCACCAGCAGGCCGCTGATCCATTGCCAGTAGCGCACACTGGCGGGCTGGTCCAGCCCCAGCTTGGTGGCCAGGGCGGCCACGGCCTCGGGCGCTGCGTCCGGACCCATCAGGATCTGGGCGGCATTGCCGGGCAGGATCTCCAGCACCAGGAATACAACAATGGATGCGCCGATCAGTGTCGCCGCAAGGGTGGCAAACCGTTTGAGAAAAAACAGACCCATGGAGTACGCGGCAGAAGAGGAAGGGGTGCGGGGAGCGAGGACTGCAAATTAATGTGTATACACAGCATAACGGTAAATGTGTCCCTGTCAGCCGTGGTGGGTTGCAGTGTGGCATGCAAAGCACATGCCAGTGCCGCGGGATAATACGGAGCATGAATTGCGCTCTGCACCCGCTTGCTGCCGCCGCCGGCCCGCCGCCCGAGGAGGCCCTATGGCGCTGATGATCACGGACGAATGCATCAACTGCGACGTCTGCGAGCCCGAGTGCCCCAACCAGGCCATCTTTCTGGGGCAGGAAATCTACGAGATCGACCCCGGCAAATGCACCGAGTGCGTGGGCCACTTTGACGAGCCGCAGTGCGTGCAGGTGTGCCCCGTGGCGTGCATCCCCGTCAACCCGCAGCACGTGGAAAGCCGCGAAACCCTGTGGCAGAAGTACCAGCGGCTGCAGGCGGCGGCCGCTGGCTGAGTTTTAGTGATTTTTGGCTCTAGCGACCGCCCGACAAGCGCTAGATGCTATAAAAATTACAGCATTCTGCCCCTGCCCGCGGTTCAGTCTTCCATGGGCTTGGGCGGCTTGGGGCGGGGCGGCTTGGTGGTGTGGATCAGCAGCGTGGCCTTGTCCATCTCGCCAGCCAGCAGCGCTGGGTAGGCCTTGAGCGAATGCGCGATGCTGTCTTCGATCAGCGTGCGCTGGTCGGGCGACGGCTTCTTGAGCACCCAGTTGGCGACTTCGCTCTTGACGCCGGGGTGGCCGATGCCGATGCGCAGGCGCCAGTAGTCGGGCGAACCCAGCTGGCCATGGATATCGCGCAGGCCGTTGTGCCCGGCGTGGCTGCCTCCGCGCTTGAGCTTGGCCTGGCCCGGAGGAATGTCCAGCTCGTCGTGCACCACCAGGATCTCGTCCGGCTGGATCTTGAAGAAGCGCGCCAGCGCCGCGACGGACTTGCCCGAAAGGTTCATGAACGTCTGCGGCTGCAGCAGCCACACGCTGTGCCCATGGACCGAAGTACGGGCCACCAGGCCGTGGTAGCCCCGCTCGGGCACCAGCGTGGCCTTGAGTTCGCGCGCCAGCGCATCAATCCACCAAAAACCCGCGTTGTGCCGCGTGGCTTCGTAGTCCGGCCCTGGATTGCCCAGGCCCACAAACAGCTTGATCATCTGCGAATTATCGCGGGGACGGGTGCCGTTTTTGGCCAGCCCGGGCGGCCATCGGCCGAGACGGGAGCGGCGGCTGCGTGCCCACGGTGCGGATTCTTCTCGGCGCCACCGCACTGCCAACGGGCCTCTTTGCGAGCCAAAAAAAAGGCCCACCTGGGTGGACCTTTTTGGGAGGACAGCCGGATGGGCTGGCCAAGGAGGTTGCGGGGCAGGGGCCCCGCAATGCAACCGCAGCGGAGGGATTACTTCTTGCCCTTGCCCTTGCCCTTGGCGTCTGCTGCGGGGGCTGCTTCGGCGGCAGGGGCTTCCACCACTTCGACCGGAGGCACCACGGACACCAGCACGGGGTTGTTGCTTTGGCCGCCGCGCACCTTGGGCGCCACGCCCTTGGGCAGCTTGATGTCCTTCAGGTGCAGCGAAGCGCCCTTTTCCAGCTTGGACAGGTCCACAGCGATGAATTCGGGGAGGTCGGACGGCATGCAGGTCACGTCCAGTTCGTTCACCACGGGGTTGACCATGCACTTGTCGACCTTGACGGCGGGCGATTCTTCAGCACCGCTGTAGTGCAGTGGCACCTTCATGTGCAGCTTGGTCTTGTCGTCCACGCGCTGGAAATCGATGTGCAGCACGAGTTGCTTGTAGGGGTGGTATTGCACGTCGCGCAGCAGGACCTTGCTGGTCTTGCCGGCCACTTCCATGTCCAGCACGCTGGAGTGGAAGGCTTCCTTCTTGAGGGCGTGCCACAGGGCGTTGTGGTCCACCTCGATCAGTTGGGGCTCGGCAGCACCACCGTACACGATGCCAGGCGTCTTGCCCGAATTGCGCAGACGGCGGCTCGCACCCGTACCCTGCTTGGCGCGCTCAAAAGCGACGAAGTTCATAGTTAGCTCCTGAAAAGAGGCGACCGCGACCAGTCGTCCTCCGTTTTGAAAAAGACCCGAAACCCCGGTGGGCCTCAGGTCTGCTGGTTGTCCTCGCACAGGAAACAAGCCTCCGCAGGGGAGGCTTGTGCGCGTATCCGCCGGCGGCCTTCGCCGCAAGGATCAGAACAGGTTTTCCTGGTCCGAGAACAGGCTCATCACCGACTCCCCCTTGGCAATGCGCTGGATCGTCTCGGCGAACAGCGGGGCCACGGAAAGCTGGCGAATCTTGGAACATCCCTTGGCGTTGTCGCTCAGGGGAATGGTGTTGGTCACCACCACTTCGTCCAGGGCCGTGCCCTTGGAGATGCGTTCAATGGCGGGCCCCGAGAAAATGGGGTGGGTGCAATAGGCGTACACGCTCTTGGCGCCGCGCTCCTTGAGCACCTCGGCAGCCTTCACCAGCGTGCCGGCGGTGTCGATCATGTCGTCCATGATCACGCAGTTGCGGCCTTCGATTTCACCGATTACGTGCATGACTTCGGAAACATTGGCCTTGGGGCGGCGCTTGTCGATGATGGCCAGATCGCAGCCCAGCTGCTTGGCCAGCGCACGGGCGCGCACCACGCCGCCCACGTCGGGGGACACCACGATCAGGTCGTCGTAATTCTTCTGGCGCAGATCCCCCAGCAGAACGGGGGATGCATAGATGTTGTCCACCGGAATGTCGAAGAACCCCTGGATCTGGTCGGCATGCAGGTCCATGGTCAGCACGCGGGCCACACCCACGGCTTGCAGCATGTTGGCCACCACCTTGGCGGTGATCGGCACGCGCGTCGAACGGGGACGACGGTCCTGGCGGGCGTAGCCGAAGTAGGGGATCACGGCGCTGATGCGTTCGGCCGATGCGCGCTTGAGCGCATCCACCATGATCAGCAGTTCCATCAGGTTTTCGTTGGTGGGCGCGCAGGTGGACTGCACCACGAACACATCACGCGCACGCACGTTCTGCTTGATTTCGACGGTGACTTCGCCGTCGGAAAAGCGACCCACGTCGGCTGCGCCCAGAGGGGTGCCGAGGTGTTGGGCAATTTCAGCTGCCATGCCAGGGTTGGCATTGCCGGTGAAAACCATGAAGTCGGGTTGATTGGCTTGCATGAGAGTCCCAGCAATCTGAAAAAAGGCCCGTACGCGAGAAGATATTTGGCAGGGGAAGAAGGATTCGAACCTTCGCATGCCGGAATCAAAATCCGGTGCCTTAACCAGCTTGGCGACTCCCCTACACAGGTTGACTGCCGAAGGCAGCCCACCCTAATCTTCGTCTGATGCCCACCCTGCCAGAGGATGAACCATCAGATTTTCACATGGCTTGACTTGCCAGCCCTTCGGGGCTCCGGACAAATCCACCGCATGTGACATTTGCGCAAACACCGCACTTCCTGAGCCTGTCATCCGGCCTTGCAATCCGCGCTTTCCCAGCCATTCGATGGCTTGGGTCACATCCGGGCACAAGGCTTCGGCAACTGGCTGCAAGTCATTTCGACCGAAATCAAAGTGTGCTGCAGCAAAGCCTAAGATTGTAGCACTATCTGAATCACGTTTCAAACTCGGCGACGAAAAAATTGTTTTTGTCTCCAAGCCTGCTGCGGGCTTCACTACCGCGAAGCGCGCTTGTGGCAACTGGTGCGCTTTCTCAAGCGGCGCTATTGTCTCACCAATTCCCTCCACCCAAGCGTTGCCTCCGCACAAAAAAAACGGAATGTCTGCGCCCAGTGCCAACCCGATCTTCTGCAGCGCGCCGCGCGACAGGCCCAGGCCCCAGAGCCGATTGAGTGCCAGCAGGGTGGAGGCTGCGTCGGAAGAACCGCCGCCCATGCCCGCCTGCGAAGGAACGCTCTTCAAGACTCCGATGTGCGCACCATCGGTACACCCGGTGGCCTGCTGCAGCGCCCGGGCGGCTCGCACGGTGAGGTCGGTTTCGGGCAGGGGCGCGCCGAGGTCTTCGCGGGTGATCCGGCCATCCGTGCGCCGGGTGAAATGCAGCGTATCGCACCAGTCGATGAGCATGAATACCGATTGCAGCAAGTGGTATCCATCGGCCCGGCGGCCCGTGATGTGAAGGAACAGGTTGAGCTTGGCCGGTGCCGGCACGTCGTACAGGGAATGCATGGGGCGGGGTGGCGCCAGCAGCGAAGTGGCGTCTGGATTTCTATTCGGTCTGGCTAGCGCGTCAGCGCAATGCGCAAGGTGGCTTGTGGGGCAGGCTCGTCGCGCTGGGCCACCAGCCGGCCTTGTTCCAGCGCGGAAAGATCCGCCCTCCAGCCGGGTGCGCTCGCCGGCTGGCCCTGGAGCCAGCGGAACAGCGCGGCCACGGGGATGGGCGCCCCGGCGACCTCCTGCAATAGTGCGTCGAGCGAGTCGGAGCGGCGGGTTTCCTGGGCCGTGGTCAACTGGGCGTAGCCTTCGTTCCATTCCACCTGGGCGATCCGGGTGCCGAGGGGGCTGGTCAGTGCCAGGCCGCCCTGGCGCTCGCTGCCCCACAGTTCAAACAGGGCTGCGAACGACTGCGCGCTCTGCCCCTCGACTTGCAGTGCAAGGCGGCCGGACCACGTGTTTTCCTCCCCGGCGGGCTTGAGCGGTGGCTGCGCGCAGCCCAGCAGCCCCAAGGCGCAGATGGCCCAGAAGAGCCATCGGGCGCGCCGCCAGAGGGGGGCGGGCCAAGGCATCGCGCCGGGCTGCGCCGCCTTGCCAGCTGTGGCGGCGTGGATCAAGGCTGCGCCCCCAGGCGCTTGAGGGTTTCCTTGAGCGTGTCGTTGTCAGGGCTGGTGCGAAAGCCCTCTCTCCAGACGGCCAGGGCGGCATCCCGGTCGCCCTGGCTCCAGAGAACTTCCCCCAGATGGGCGGCGATTTCCACATCGGCCCGTGCCTTGTAGGCGGCTTCCAGAAGCCGGCGGGCCTCCGCCTTGTTGCCCATGCGGAATTCCACCCACCCCAGGCTGTCGTTGATGAACGGGTCCGACGGCGCGAATTCCAGGGCCTTGAGGATGAGCTGCTTGGCCTCTTCCAGCCGCTGGCCGCGATCCGCCAGCGAGTAGCCCAACGCGTTGTAGGCGTGGTGGTAGTCCGGCTTTTGTGCGATGACCTGCCGCAGGAGTTGCTCCATCAGCTCGGGACGGCCCGCCTTGTCGGCCAGCATCGCCTGGTCGTACACCAGTTCGGGGTCGTCGGGTTCCAGCGCCACGAGTTCGCTCTGGACCTTGTAGGCGTCCTGGTAGAGATGCAGTTCGCGCAGCAGCTGCACTTCCGCCAGCAGCTTCATGCGTTGCTGCTCGGGCGACGTGCCAGGCAGATTGCGCAGCAGGGCGCGCGCCTCGGCGACTTTTCCTTGCCGTGCCAGCAGGGAGGCGCGGCGGCTTTGGGCGCTGAAGAGGTCTTCTGCGTTGTCGATGCGGGCCAGCCAGGCCTCGGCCGCCGCATAGTCTTTCTTCTTCTCCGCGATCTGCGCATGCAGCAGGTATGCCTGGGTCAGGCCCCGCTGGCGCAACTCGGGGTCTGTCGCGGCGCTGGCCAGCTCCATGTAGCGCTGCAGCGCGGCTTCCGCCGCCGGCAAACGGTTGTCCTGCAGGTGCAGATTGGCAAGCACCAGCCACGCCTCGGCCAAGTCCGGCTTCTCCTTGGCCGCAGATTCGAGCTGGTGGGCTGCATCGGGGTAGCGCTGCAAGCCGAGCAGCACCCTCGCGTAGGCCATGCGGAGTTCCGGCACGGGCTGGTGCGCAAGCGCCTGGGCCACCACGGGTTCGGCATCCAGCACGTTCTCTTCCATCAGCTCCAGCGCCAGCCTGGCCGCGCCTTCATTGGCGTTGTCCAGGGCCTGGGCTTTGCGCGCGGCCTCCAGCGCGCCAGGCTTGTCCCCCGCAGCCAGGCGCAGGCGGCCCAGGGAGACCCAGGCGACCGGACCGGTCGCCGGGTGGGAGAGTTCGTCCACCAGCGCGGACTCCACGACTTTTACCGCCAGCACCTTGTCGCTGGCACGACCGTACATCTGGGGCAGCGCGGCCAAGGTCGATGCCTTGGCGCGCGGGGAGGACTGGGCAAGCTCCTGGCGAAGCAAGTCCGGTGTTTCGGCGATGCGGTTCAGTGCCACAAGAATCTGCAGCACGTAGCGGTTGGCCTCGCGCGAGTCCGGCAGTGCTTCCTTCCAGGCCTTGGCGGCCGCCAGGGCGTATTCGCCCGAACGGGATTGCAATGCGATGTCTGCTGCCCGCTGGTAGAGCTGGCCGTCGGCGCTGCGCCGCGCCGCCTCCAGCATGAAGGCATACCCCGCTCCGGGATCGCCGGTGCGGGCGCTGAGTTCTCCGAGGAAGATCTCGTAGAACAGCTCTGCGTCCAGCGCGGGATTGGAAACCACGGCCGGTTCGTCCGCCGGGCGGCTCGGCGTGTCCGCCGGCTGGGCCCAAGCGCCGTGGGCGACGACGGCCGCCACGGCGGTCAACAATGCGGTCCGAAAGCTCTGAAATAGCACCATCGGGCCATAATAATCCATGCCTGCTGTCCTGCCGCCCTGGTCTTTCTATGCCTGAGTTGCCCGAAGTGGAAGTGACGCGCCGCAGCGTGGCGCAAGCCGTCAAAGGCACTCGCATCCGAACGGTGGAGATGGGCAAGCCCTTGCGTTGGCCGTTGGGCTGTGCGCCGCAGCTCCTGCTTGGGCAGGAGGTGCTGGGCGTGCGCCGCAGAGGCAAATACCTGTTGTTCGATCTGAGCCAAGGGTTGCTGCTGGTGCATTTGGGCATGTCGGGCAGCCTGCGCTTTGCCGAGAGTCTGCCGCCGGCCGGACCCCACGACCACTTCACCATGGGGACCACCTCGGGCACCTTGCGGCTGCACGACCCGCGGCGGTTCGGCGCCGTGGTGTACGCGGCCGACGAGCAGGACCCTGTGGCCGCCAAGCTGCTGGGCGGGCTGGGGATGGAACCCCTGTCAGAAGGGTTTTCGCTGGACGCGTTTCGGCTGGGCCTGAAAAAGAGCCGCCTGCCCATCAAACAGCTGCTGCTGGCGGGCCGCCTGGTGGTCGGGGTGGGCAACATCTATGCGTCCGAAGTGCTGTACCTCGCCGGCGTCCGTCCCACCACGGCGGCTTCCCGCATCGGGCCGGCGCGTGTTGAAAAGCTGCACGCTGCGATTCGCTCCGTGCTGGCCAGGGCGGTGGAGATGGGTGGGAGCACGTTGAGGGATTTCTCCAGCGCGGACGGATCGGCCGGTCACTTCCAGGCCCAGGCAAACGTGTATGGACGCGGCGGCGCGCCCTGCTATCGTTGCGGTGCCTCCATCCAGCTGATTCGGCAGGGGCAGCGAACCAGTTACTTCTGTCCCGGGTGCCAGCGTCCCTGATCTGTGGTTCGGTGCGGTCCCCGGGGCCGGGGTGGCTGCCTGCCGGTCGATGCTATATTTTGTGTCTGCCTGCCGGGTTGGCGGGGACATTGTTTTCATAGACCTCCGGGAGCAAAGTGGGCCCTTCCTTTAACGAGCAGTTCGACCAGCATGGCGTCTGGCGGCGTGAGTTCGCCCTACAGCTCAAGCGGCTGGCGGAGTGGATGTCCTCCCACGAACTCATGGACGCAGCAGTCCAGGAACGGCTTGCCCGCTTGGAGGAGCAGGTGCGCAGCGACAAAGTCATGGTGGCTTTCGTTGCAGAGTTCTCCCGTGGCAAATCGGAGCTGATCAACGCGATCTTCTTTGCGGACTACGGGCGCCGCATCATGCCGGCGAGTGCCGGGCGCACCACGATGTGCCCCACCGAGCTGGGGTACGACGCCAGCGTGGCTCCGTGCCTGCGCCTGCTTCCCATCGAAACCCGGCTGCAGGTGCAGAGCCTGGCGGAGTGGCGGATGAAAACCGACCGCTGGCAGGAAATCCCTCTGGAAATAGGGAACGCGGACCAGATCGCTGCAGCGCTCGAAAAGGTGTCCGAAGTGCGCAAGGTCAGCCTGGACGACGCGCGCGCCCTGGGTTTCTGGCATGACGACCTGGTCGAGGAAAACCCGGTCCCGGATGCGGACGGGCTGGTCGAGGTGCCCATGTGGCGCCACGCGGTCATCAACATCCCGCATCCCTTGCTCAAGCAGGGCCTGGTGATTCTGGACACTCCCGGACTGAACGCCGTGGGCGCGGAGCCCGAGCTGACAGTGAACCTGATTCCGCAGGCCCATGCGGTGGTTTTCATCCTGGGTGCGGACACCGGGGTGACCCGCTCCGATCTCTCGATCTGGCGGGAGCACCTGGTCACGTCGGAAGAGAGCATCGACGCCCGCCTGGTGGTGCTGAACAAGATCGACACGCTGTGGGACACCCTCAACTCCGCAGAGCAGGTGCAGGCGCAGATCGAGCGCCAATGCCGCACTTCGGCGGAGATGCTGGGCGTGCCGCTGGACCGGGTGGTCCCCGTCTCGGCGCAAAAAGGCCTGGTCGCCAAGATCTCGGCCGATGACCTGCTGCTGGAAAGCAGCGGGCTGCCCGTCCTGGAGGACGCTTTGGCGCGGGGCATCATGGGTCGGCGCCAGTCCATTCTGCGGGCGGCCGTGGCCAACGGGGTGTCCAGCCTGCGGGCGGAAACCTCCCGTGTCATCAATATCCGGCGCCGGGATCTCGACGACCAGATGGCCGAGTTGCGCAGCCTGCGGGGCAAGAACGCCTCCGTGATCGAGTCCATGCGCCACCGCATCGAACAGGAGCAGCGCGAGTTCGACCTGAGCACCGCCAAGATCCAGGCCGTGCGGGCGGTGCATCTCAAGCTGCTTCGCGACGTATTCCAGCAGTTGGGTGCGAAATCGCTGAAGGCGGAGCTGTCGGAGCTGGCCCAGACACTTCAGCACAAGGGGTTGAAGCTGGGGGTGAAAAAGATCTACGTCCAGACGTTCGACAAGCTACGGGGTACGCTGGACAAGGCGCAAGCCTCAGGCACCGAAATCCAGGCCATGCTGGGCGGGACGTTCCGGCAGCTCAACGCAGAGTTCGGCTTTTCCCTGCAGGTGCCATCGCCACCGCAGCTGGAGCATTTCATCGGCGATCTGAACCAGATTGAGCAGAGCCACCTGCAGTACCTCGGCGTGGGCAATGCGCTGAAGCTTGCGCAGCCAGAGTTTGCCGAACGGTTGGTGCGCGCACTGGCGATGCGGCTGCGGACCGTCTACGAATCTGCGGCCAACGACCTGGAGTTGTGGAGCAAGTCGGCGACAGCCCAGCTGGATGCGCAACTGCGCGAGCGCCGCCGTAGTTTTGCGCGCCGCATCGAGGCCGTGGACCGGATTCAGCAAGCGGCCAGCGGCCTCGTGGAGCGCATTGCCGAAATTGAGGTGAGCGAGGAAGAGCTGGCCCAGCTGGAACGGCGGCTGCAGGAATTGACGGGCCGGCTGGTGGCGCTGCCTGGCGCTGCAGGCGCGGCCGCAGCGGATGGCCTCGCGCAGCCCGCATGAGGGACTCGCTACCGGAGAACGTGGCTGAACGGGTGGTTGCATGGCAAGCCTCCCACGGCCGCAACCACCTGCCGTGGCAGAAAACGCGGGACCCCTACCGGGTCTGGCTCTCGGAAATCATGCTCCAGCAAACCCAGGTGGCCACGGTCCTGGGGTACTACGCGCGCTTTCTTGCCCGCTTCCCCGACGTCGCTGCCCTGGCGCGGGCTGACCAGGACGAGGTGATGGGGCTGTGGAGCGGCCTGGGCTATTACACCCGCGCCCGCAATTTGCACCGTTGCGCGCAGCGCGTGGTCGACGCTTACGGGGGCGAGTTTCCTCGCTCGGCACAGGAACTGGCGACACTGCCGGGGATCGGCCGCTCGACCGCCGGTGCCATTGCCGCATTCTGTTTCTCGGAGCGGGTCCCCATCCTGGACGCCAATGTCCGGCGGGTACTGACCCGCGTGCTGGGATTTGAAGAGGATCTGGCGCAGGCCAAAAACGAGCGTGCGCTGTGGGGGGCTGCCCAGTCCCTGCTCCCCACCACCGATCTCGTGGACGCCATGCCCCGGTATACCCAAGGGCTCATGGACCTGGGCGCATCGGTGTGCACGCCTCGCTCACCGAACTGCCAGGCCTGCCCCCTGGTCACTTGCTGCGCAGCATTTGCCGCGGGCGATCCTGAACGCTATCCCGTCAAGACGCGCAAGCTGCTCCGCCGTGCGGAGTCATGGTATTTGCTGGTCCTTCGCAATGCCGCCGGGGCCGTATGGTTGCAACGCAGGCCTTCCGAGGGCATCTGGGCGGGTATGCACTGCGTGCCCGTGTTTGCCGACAGGGCCGCGTTGCAGGACTGCGTGGCCTCCCTGGCCGAAGCCAACGACTGGGCAATGGAAGAGCTCCCGTCATTCGTCCATGCCCTGACGCACCGGGATTTGCACCTGCACCCCGTGCTGGTTACTGCGGGGGCGTCGCCACAGCCTGTGCTGGAGCCTGGGGAGTGGTTTGGCCCCGAGGCATGGCAGGGCATGGGATTGCCGGCGCCGATACGCAAGCTGCTGGAGTCGACCCGCTCCGCACTCTGGTGAGACCCCTGTGAGGGGAGCCGGGCGCTGATCGCGCCGTCTATCTGCCGTCCAGTTCCCGGTGCCTCTTGAGCGTGCTCCAGCGGTGGCCCATGGCTTCGGAAAGGCGCTCCACCAGGTAGACCGAGCGGTGCTGTCCGCCGGTGCAGCCCACGGCGACCGTGACGTAGCTGCGGTGATTCCGGTCCAGCATCTCCAGCCAATGGGTCAGGAACTGCTCAATGTGCGCCTGCATCAAGGACACATCGGGCTGCTGGCGCAGGAATTCCGCCACCGGTGCGTCCAGCCCGGTCAGGTCGCGCAGCGAAGGCTCGTAGTGCGGATTGGGGAGCATGCGCACGTCAAACACATAGTCAGCGTCCATGGGAATGCCCCGCTTGAACGCAAAAGACTGGAACACCAGTGTCATCTGCCCGTGGGTGGTGGCCAGCAGGCTCTTGACGTAGCTCTGCAGCTGGGAAGCCCGTATCGTGCTTGTGTCGATCACGTGCGCCTGTTCCCGCAGTTCGGCCAGCAGTTCCCGCTCCAGCTCGATGATCTGCACCAGTGCCCGCCGTCCCTCCTGGAGCTCATCGTTCGAAAGAGGGTGGCGCCGCCGTGTTTCCGAAAAACGCCGCACCAGCGTGTCGATGGTGGCATCCAGGAAGATGGATTGCACCGAAACCCCCTGGCTGCGCAGGCGCCGCAGTTCCTGGGGCACTTGGTGCAAGGAGGTTGCGCTGCGCACGTCCATCGCAATGGCCACGCGGTTGCCATGGTGGCGGTGCTCCAGTGCAACAAAGGCGGGAAGCAGCTCCGGCGGCAGGTTGTCCACGCAGTAGTAGCCGGCATCTTCCAGCGCGTGCAGCGCGACGGATTTTCCGGAACCGGACATGCCGGTAATCAACACGATTTCGAGTGCCATCAGTGGATCCCTTGAGGCGCCACTGCCGCCAGATCGAGCATTTCGCGTGCGTGGGCCAGCGTGGTGCTGGTGGACTTCCCTCCGCCCAGCATGCGCGCGACTTCCGCAACCCGCGCATCGCCTTCCACCAACGCCACCGTGCTGGTAGTGCCTTTGTCGCTCTTTTGCTTGGAGACCTTGAGGTGATGGTGCGCGCAGGCCGCCACCTGGGGCAAATGCGTGACAGCGAGCACCTGCCGGTCCACGCCCAGGCGCTGCATCAGCTGGCCCACGGTTTCCGCCACCGCGCCGCCCACGCCGGAATCAACTTCATCAAAAATGAGGGTGGGGGCGACCCCCAATTCACTGGTCGTCACGGAAATGGCGAGTGAAATGCGCGAGAGCTCGCCCCCCGAGGCCACCTTGCCGACCGGCTTGGGTGTCGTGCCGGGATGGCCGGCCACCAGAAACGCAACATCGTCGATTCCGTGAGAGGCTGGTTCGGGCGCCTTGGACACCGCAACCTCGAACTTGCCGCCTTCCATGCCCAAGCCCTGCATCGCCTTTGTAATGGCAGCCGACAGCTTGGGGGCGGCCTTGGCACGGCCCAGGGACAGTGCGCGCGCGGCAGCCTGGTAGGCTTTGGCGCTGGCGGCCTCGGCGCTCTCCAACTGCTCGAGGTCGGTGGCGGCATCCAGGGCCAGCAGCTCGTTTTTCCAATTGGATAGCAGGGCGGGCAACTCTGCAGGCGGCCGCTTGTAGCGGCGTGCCAAGGCCATCCACAGCGAGATCCGGCTGTCGAGTTCGGCCATACGCTGCGGATCGATCTCTGCATGCCGAAGGTACATCTGCAGCGAATGCACCACATCGTTCGCCTGGGCCAGGCTGGAGGAAAGGATACCCGCCAGATTGGCGAACTCCGGCTCGATATGCTCCTGGTCTTGCAGCAGCGCATGCGCACGCGTGAGGCCGGTTAACGCACCCGACTCCTCGTCCTGCAAGACCTGGAGCGCGCCCTCCGCACTGTCCAGCAGCGCCTGTGCGTGCGAAAGCCGCTTGTGCTGGGCCTCCAGTTCGTCCCATTCGCCGTCTGCGGGCGCAAGCTTGCCCACTTCGCCGACCTGCCACTGCAAACGTTCACGCTCCTGTTGCAGCGTGGATTGCGCCATGCGCGCCCGTTCCAGTGCCTGTTGATCTGCACGCCATTGCGCCCACCGCGCCGTCGTTTCGGCCGTTTGCAACCCCGCAAAGGCGTCCAGCAGTCCGCGCACCGATTCCGGCCGCGTGAGGCTTTGCCAGGCGTGCTGGCCGTGGATATCCAGCAGGCTGTCGCCCAGCGCCCGCAACTGGCCTGCCGTGGCCGGCGTGCCGTTGATCCATGCGCGGCTTTTCCCCTGGGCGTCGACGGTGCGGCGCAACAGCAGCACCTCCTCCAGCGCGAAACCTGCCTCTTCCAGCCAGGGCTGGACATGGGGCGGGCAGTCGAACTCGGCACTCAGATCGGCCTTGTCGGCACCGTCCCGAACCACGCCCGCGTCGGCGCGCGAACCCAGGATGAGCTGCAGTGCGTCGATCAGAATGGACTTGCCCGCACCGGTTTCCCCGGTCAGCACCGTGAAACCCGCCGCCAGGTCGAGTTCCAGGGCCTGGACGATCACAAAATCCCGCAGCGTGATCCGCCTGAGCGCCATGGTCAGGAGCCTCCTTCATTCCAGCGCAGCTTCTTGCGCAGTGTTGCAAAGTAATTCCAGCCTTCAGGGTGCAGAAAGCGTGCGCAGTGCTCGGAGCGCTTGACCAGGATCCGGTCCCCGTGCAGCAAGGATGCCAGCGACTGCATGTCGAAATTGGCACTGACATCGCGGCCGCTCACCACCTCGACCGCCACCTCGGTGGCATCGGAAAGCACGATGGGCCGGTTGGACAGGGTGTGGGGCGCGATGGGCACCAGTACCCAGCCCGGAATGGAGGGGTGGAGCATGGGGCCGCCTGCCGACAGGGAATACGCCGTCGAGCCCGTAGGAGATGAAATGATCAACCCGTCGGCGCGCTGGTTGGCCACAAAGCGTCCACCCACTTCCACCCGCAGTTCGACCATGCCAGAGGTGGCGCCGCGGTTGACCACCACGTCGTTCATGGCCAGGGCCTCGTACACGGTCCGTTCGTCCCGCACAACCCTGGCGTGCATGAGGGGGCGCAGATCTTCCTCGTATTCTCCTTGCAGCATGGCCGGCAGGGTGGTCCGGTAGGCATCGAAGGGAATGTCTGTGATGAAACCCAGGCGGCCCTGGTTGATGCCAATCAGCGGAGTGCCGAAGCGCGCGAGCCGCCGGCCGATGCCCAGCATCGTGCCGTCCCCGCCCACGACCAGGCCCAGATCGCACCGCGACCCGATCTCATCCGCCGTCAGGACGGGGTAGTGCGCGATGCCGGTGTTGCTCGCGGTCTCCGCCTCCAGCACGACTTCGCAGCCCTGGCGCTCCAGCAGGTGCGCAATGTCCTCCAGGGCCTGGCGCAAGCTGTCTCCTGTGGGACCTGCCGATGAAGCGTGGTACTTGCCGATGAGCGCCACATGGCGGAATTTGGACGTCATCGTGAAATTACATCATTAAAATGATCCCATGCTCGATGACCGTGCCAAGTTGTTGCTCAAAGCCCTGGTCGAGCGCTACATCGCTGACGGGCAGCCGGTTGGGTCGCGCACGTTGTCCCGTGCTTCGGGGCTGGATCTTTCCCCCGCCACCATCCGCAACGTGATGGCAGACCTGGAGGAACTGGGGCTGATTGCCAGCCCGCACACATCGGCCGGGCGGGTCCCGACCGCGAGGGGTTACCGCCTGTTCGTGGACACCATGTTGACCGTGCAGCGCGACCCCCTCACCGCCCCGCAACTGGCGCCCGAGCAGCCGCAGAAGGTGATCGCCAACGCCGCGCAACTGCTGTCCAATCTCTCGCAGTTTGTGGGGGTGGTGATGGCTCCCCGGCGGACTTCGGTGTTCCGCCACATCGAATTCTTGCGCCTATCCGAGCGGCGCTTTCTGGTCATCATCGTGTCGCCTGAAGGCGACGTCCAGAACCGTGTGATCTTTACGGACGCGGACTATTCGTCCTCCCAGCTCGTCGAGGCCTCCAATTTCCTGAATGCGCACTACGCGGGGCTTGCCATGGAACAGGTCCGTGAGCGCCTGCGGTCCGAAGTCGATGTGCTGCGGGGCGAGATTGCGTCGCTGATGCACGCCGCAGTGAACGCCGGCTCCGAGGCGCTGTCTGCGGCGCAGGAGGAGGTCGTCATCTCCGGCGAGCGCAATCTGCTGGCCGTGAGCGATTTCTCCAGCGACATGGGCAATCTGCGGCGGGCTTTCGAGTTGTTTGAACAAAAGACCCAGATCCTCCGGCTGCTGGACATTTCCAGCCAGGCCGAAGGAGTGCGCATTTATATCGGCGGCGAGAGCCAAGTGGTGCCGTTTGAAGAGCTGTCCGTCGTCAGCGCACCGTATGAGGTTGACGGGAGGGTGGTCGGTACGCTGGGGGTCATCGGTCCGACGCGCATGCCCTATGACCGGATGATCCAGATCGTCGACATCACCTCCAAGCTGGTGTCCAACGCCCTCAGCCACCGCAAGTAAAGACCCTACAATACGGCGCTTGCCCCGCTGCATGGCGCTGGAGCATGGTCCGGGGCGTTAGCTCAGTTGGTTAGAGCAGAGGACTCATAATCAAGAGGCCAATGCGATTAACCGACGATTTCTTTCGGACCGGTTGCTTGATTCCAACGCTTTGAAATCAAGCACTTACAGCATTCTGGCGAATTCGCCGGATTGCTACCGAGGAAGTTGGCGGGAAGGCGCTTGCTACGTTCTTGCTACTGAAGGAGAAATGGCGTTTTTCGGCGGCCCTCGGGGGCGCTGACTGCGCAGAGAGTTGAAGTTGTTTTATGAATGGGCCGTTAGCTCAGTTGGTTAGAGCAGAGGACTCATCGAAATGGTGACCTTGCCGTGAAAGCGGCAATGGAAAAACCGGGTGAACTCAGGGAAACCGTCAGCCAGTCAATGGCCCGGCAATCCTGAGCCAAGCTCGCCGAAGGCAGGTCGAAGGACCGGTAGGCGAGAAGGTGCAGAGACTAGGGTGTGAGGAGCCAATCCGATAAGCACCCCGCGAGCGCCCGGCACCCTAACGCGCGGAGCAATCTGCGGCGAGGGTGATGAGATAGTCCAGGGAGTGGGGAAACTCACGCCAACCTGAATCCTTTGGTCGTTGGTTCAAGTCCAACACGGCCTACCATTCATAAGACAATTGACCGATGTCGCGCACGCCCTCAAGCCCCACAGATCGCCCCAGGTGGCTGCGCTTTGAAGCTGGCGAAGAAGAGTCAGAAATCCTATTCGGCCCCGCTGCTGACTGGCGCAAGAGCAGCCAGTATCCAGTGGTCAAGCCGCTGGACGAGTACACACGCGAAGACTACCTGAGGCTTGCATGGGAGCTTTTGCGCCGGTCGCCGCGTTATCGCTGGCAGATGCACAAGCTCGACGTATTTGGAATCAAATCCCCATCGTTCTACAAGAAGAGTCCCACCAGCTTCTACGCTAGTGACCGTCCTCATCCCACGTTTCCAGGTTGGCGAGATTTCCCACTGATTGGGCACAAGTGTGAGCCAGCCGCTGCAAAGGACTGCGGTACGCTCGGTGCATACATCGAAGCGCAAGAGTCTGCGGGGCAGCCTTGGTTTGTGATGAATCGCTACCGCTGGGTGATGGATTTTTGGGGTCTTGCGTTCTTGCCCAGCCCGGGCGCAACCTTCGGTGAGGCGAAGAATCGGCGGCTCCTTGAGTTGTTCAGCCCGCCGTCGCACTTGGTGTCCGTCATCTCCAACGCGGCCCCTGCTGATAGGCCACAGCTCGTCAACACCTACGTGCGAGCCAACGAAATCCTGGTTCGGCTTCGGCTGGATGCGTCCTTGGAGCTTCAGATGGAGTCCATTCAAAACGCATTCGATGCCGCCCGGGACCTTGCGTCGCAGCGACGACAAGCGGAGCGTGACCCCTTGCCGATGACTGCACGGCGGAAAACGGGGAAAACTGCGTTGAGAGATGATCCGTTCCAATCCGACTTCGCCAGATCAGCCGGCAAGGCGGGCCGGGTACGCATCAAGCATGTAGAGATGCACCCGTTTTGGTTGCGCGTGTGGGACGCCCAAGCTGAGGCCCGATTGGAGCAAGGCACGTTGACCCCGCGTCTTAATCGAGAGGCCATTGCTGCACGATTTCTCAACGACGATGGCCGAAAGGCGGCTACCGGTTCGGCGCAGACTACGTCGAAGACCAACAGAAATGGCGAGTACCTGAAGCACTTGATCGGCAATGCCGTGAATGCGTCCATGGTCCCGAATTGGCGGGCGCGCAGCGAGAAGTACATCGAAGAAAGCGACGACGCCTTTCGGCAGATCGTCGCCATGGCCTTCACGATGAAGGCAGATTGACCTGGCTTCAGGGCGGTGATGCGCCACGCGACAAACGCATCACCAACCTGGTCAGCATTCGACGGCTTCCGCATCGTCATCGTCGCCCCACAGTTCGGGCGGCGGCTCCACCGCGTTGGACAGCGTGAAGATGTCGCCCAACGGTACCTCCTCGCTGCTTACGGACGGTTGCGTTGTGATGTCGAAGCCGATGGACTTGAAGTAGTCCACTTGGCGCTTGTAGGCCTTGGGCTCCAGCAGAGCCTGCAAATCGTCGCCGTGCTCCCAGCAGCGATAGGTCGTGTGGTACATCGGCTTCACGTCGCGGAGATCGAGCGCCGTCAGCCCCACTCGCACACTACGCTTGAGACTCATGCGCCCGATGGCGTTCTCCAATTCAGATTTCAGCAAGGTGAACGTGCAGTCTTTCGGCTTCGTCATTTCCATCGCCTTCAGCTTGGGGTGACGCAGCACGACCTCGCACCGGATGACTGACTTGGCGAAGTCCATGATGACCTCGCGATTCGGCAGATTCGCAGGCAGCCCCTTGTTGTCGGTAAGTTCCTTGGCCTTGTCGTAGAACTTCAGGGCGGAGCTTTGCGAGTGTTGGTTGCGGTACACCGTTTCGCCGTATCCGTAGGTCGAGGTGTTCATGCCTTTGTCGACCATCTCGTGCGCCAATTCGACCAGCGCGCGGGTGGCCGAAACGCCGTCCGGCAGAGCGAAATTCACGCCGACGTCGAGGCGCTTCAATTCCACAATGTCGCCACCTTGAACTCGCAGTCGGTCCTGCTTGGACAGGGTGAAGGCGCCACTAGTATGCATAGCCTTGTGTGCATCCAGAACCAGGCTCGGCACGTCACAAGATCCAAATACGTTATGGCCTTGGCAGTAGCCAATCACGCTACCTTCGAGCATCAGGATACCTTTGCCGGGAAAGTGCAGGGTATGCAAGTTTTTATCCTGGTACGTGCCAGGTACCACGATGCGCTTGGCTCGGGGCGGGCCATCTTGGGATTCCTCAGCCTCGGTCAGAACGCCTGAACTCAGCAGCGAGAGCTGAGTCACGATGGTGTCTACAAATACTTTCTTGGGGGTCAACATCTCAATCTCACTTTCTTCATGTCATAGACCCATATTGGTAGTGGTGGGTCTATAAGCTTGTGTATCTAGTCAAGTCATACATGGCATATCTGCATAACCAATATGAACAGCTATTCATGTATTACACGGTGTGGTCGCGCCGAAACCCGGCGCAAAATGGTCAAGGTCTACGGCATCATTTGCTGACCTCCGGCGCTTGGATGCGCGTCACGCCCGACTCGATGAAAACGTCCAGGTCCTTGCGGCGATAGCGCACCGTGCGCCCGTACTTCACGTAGGTCAGCGGGTATCGCTTGGTACAGCGCCAGACCGCCAGCGTTTTGGGGTTCTTCAGCCCCAAATAGGCTGCGGCCTGGGCCTCAGTCAGCAACTCGTTGTTGATCTCAATCTGCTTCATTCATCGCTCCGTTGTTTCGATGGAATGACTGTAGATTTCGATTAATCCAGAACGTATTTTTTGTGAGTCTGCAAATCGCACGTTCTGATCCGGCCGACTGTGCTAGGTCTTGTGGTGACCGGCCTCCAGAACTTGCGTCTGGCGAAGTCACACACCGCTTGCCAGACCTGATCGCAGGCGGCTAAAACGGTAAAGCGCGAGCCGAAACGGCTACCGATCAGGCTGGCCGCCGCGCTCGCGTCTCACTGCGGCATCGCTGCAAATCCCCCACCGCACACATGACAGCCCGTGCCCTTGGCTGCACTGGCACGCCGCTGCATGGCCGTGCACGACCTCGAAAGGAACGAGAGATGAACCGAAACGGAAAAGGAGAGATGAAATGGCTGTGAAGCTGGTTACCCAAGAGACGCTGACGGACTGCGGTCTGGCATGCGTCGCCATGGTCAGTGGTCAGTCCTTGGCAACGGTGCGCAAGGTCGCCATCAAGGAGTTGGGCTATCCGAAGGACGGCCCGTACACGACCACCCACGAAAACCTCTTCAAGTTGCTGGCCCATTTCGGGATCGGCCACGGCAAGAAGGCACCGTTCAAGAGCCAGGCTGCCATGCCGTCGCTGGCGATCATGGAGACGCGCAAGATGCCCAGCACGGGCAATTCGCACCTTGTCGTTTTCGAGCGGCTGCCGGATGGTGATGAGCGCGTGCTCGACCCCGGCTTTTGGCTGAAGCAGCAGGAGCGGCGAGACTGGAACCGCATCAAGCTCGATACCTTCGTGCCGGTGTTGCTCGGTGAGCAGACGCCCTCGCCCAAGAAGGCAGCGAAGAAGACCGTGGCTGATCTGGCAAGCACTGCCGAAGAGGCCAACGACGAGGCGAAGGCAAAACCTGCCAAATCGGCGGCGGCGAAAAAGGCGCCGCAGCAGCCTAAGGCAGCGGCAAAGAAGAAGGCAACGACGCATCACGCTGAACCAGACGACAGCGGCGATGTGCCGCCAGCGATGGTGTCAGCGCATTCCGATGTTGCAGGCGCGGCCGGTGCCGAAGTGCCTACCGCTGAGAGTGATACAGGCAACGCCGCATCGGAGTGACATCGTGCTGCTGGAACAGTTGCTGATTCAGCCGATCACGCGAATCGACCTGATCCAGCCGTGGCGCGTGGCCGGGCAAAACGTCGGCATGGTGGCCGACAGCTTGCTGGCAGGCGCCATGGCCATCCACTTCGCCGACTCGGCGCTGGTGTTCCGGTCACCGTTGCGGTTTGCCTGCTGCCAAACCGGCACAGTCGTTGGGATTCGGTCCAGCGGTGCGCCATTAACGTTGGGCTACCGATTCGACGTTGTGCCGTCTGACGATGTTGATGGGCTCTTTGCTGCATGCGAACCCCGGCGGTCGCTCACTCCCGACCAGTGGTCAGGCCTCAGTCGTGTCGGAAGGGCGCAATCGGTGTTCTTGCTGGCTGACCTGAGTTGCCTCGGCAGAGACTACTTCTTGCGCCTTCGGTTGCTGGATCGGGGCTGGTGCAGCGTCAGCTACCGGCCAGACCTGGACGGCGCTATTGAGTTCTCACCGGAGAACCAGCGCGTGAAGGTGCCCAGCATCGTGGTGCAGTCCCCCGACGACGAGTTCGGCTGGCTACACCCGGCCAGTGCATACCCGTTTGTTCTGGATGGGCAGTACTGGCGGACGGCGCATCCGCGAGATTGGCCGTGGCCTTTGGCGCGGGCGTGGCGAAGTCAGCCAACTGGCAGCGAGTACCGGCGGATCGTGAAAGCGGCCTTGCTTGCCCGGTTTGCGCAACACGACACTCTGCGCAAGCGTCTCAAGGCCCTGCGTTGGCCTGTCACCGTTGCTGACCTGCCGGAAGGCTTGGTCGAAGAGGTCGTGGCGTTGATGTAGGGGGGCATTGGCAGCTCCAACGAACGGACGAGCCGGCACTGGTCTCGCTCTGGAATGAGATGAGTCGGTCTATGTCATCAAAATGATGATATATTGAGACCGATATGTGCCCATCAATAGTCCGTCAAATAGAGAGTCTTGCTCATGACTGATGTCATCCGCGGCATGGGCCAGCGCGTCGAGAGCTTGAGCCACGGGCAACGCGAGCGGCTGGCTTACATCGACTTCCGGCTCTACTTCTTCGGCGAGCTTGGCCGTCCTGACCTCATTGAACGCTTCGGCGTAGCTCCTGCCGGTGCGACCCGCGACTTGGCTCTGTACCGTGAGGTCGCACCGCAGAACATCACTTTTGACGGCAGCAACAAGGTCTACCGCATCGGGCAGGCCTTCTCCCCACTGTTTGACCACGCATCCCCGCGCGTACTGTCGGCGCTCGCTTTGGGCTTCGGTGACGGGGTAGACGGCGCGAAGCAGTCACTCTTGCCCTGCGAATCACCCACCGCCTTGTGCAATCCGCGCATGGACGTGCTGGCTCCGATTTGCCGGGCGATCCATGCCAGGCAGCCGGTTTCCATCCGCTACCACTCGATGAGCAGCGGCGAATCCGAACGGGTCATCGTTCCGTTTGCGCTTGTTGATACAGGTCTACGTTGGCATGTCCGGGCGTTTGATCGCAAGAGCGGCGAGTTCCGCGATTTCGTTCTTACACGCATCGAAACCCCCGCCTTGCTTGATGAGGAGCCGCCTGTCAACGAGCGGCCTGACAGCGACATCCAGTGGACACGCATCGTGGAGCTGGACTTCGTGCCGCACCCGCGACTAGAGCGCCCCGAGATCATCAAGATGGACTACGGGATGAGCGACGGCTCGATCCGGATGCGCGTTCGCGCCGCCGTCGCGGGCTACATGTTGCTGCGCTGGAGTGTGGACTGTTCGCCAGACCACCGACTCAAGGAAGAGCAGTACCGCTTATGGCTCAGCGATCCGCTGGCTCTGTACGGCGTTGAGAACGCCCATCTGGCCCCGGGCTATCAGGCTCCGAGCAGTTTCAAGAAACGATAGGGAGGAACAGAACCAATGGCCAAGACACTTGAAGCCCACGACAAACTGATCCGCGAGATTTTCGAGGGCAGCTACCAGTTCGAGATTCCGGACTACCAGCGTCCATACGCCTGGACAACCGAACAGGCGGGCGAGCTGTTCGACGACTTGATGTCCGCCATGCAGGATGCGCGCGTCTCCGGCGCCACCAGCCAATACTTCCTCGGTAGCATCGTTCTGATTAAGAACGACCGGGAGCCGAAGTCGTCCGTGGTCGATGGGCAACAGCGCCTGTCCACGTTGACGATGCTCTTCGCCGTTCTGCGCGAAGCCATGCCCCACGCGGCAGACGACATTACCGACTTTCTCTACAAGAAGGGCAAGGTCAGCCTCGGCGAGAAGAACGAGTACCGCCTGACCGCTCGCGAGGAAGATGCCGACTTCTTCCGCACCAACATCCAAGAGCCGGGCGGGATTGCGCAGTTGGTCACCAGCACCGACAAGCTGGAAGATAGCCGCCTGCGCTACCGCGAAAACGCCACACTGCTGCTGGGCAAAGCCAAGGCGCTGCCGCCTGCGGACCTGATCGCTTTGTGGCAGTTCCTTGCCAACGACTGCTCGCTGGTCGTCATTTCCACGCCCGACCTCGAAGCCGCGTACCGTATCTTCTCCGTGCTCAACAACCGGGGGCTCGACCTCGCCCCCATCGACATCATCAAGGCGCAGGTGCTTGGCTTGATCCGAACCACAGCTGGCGAAACCAAGAGCCAGGCCTACGCCAAGGAGTGGAGCCGCGTCGAGAGTGCATTGGGCCGCGACGCCTTTGGCGATCTGTTCGGGCACATCCGCACCATCTACGCAAAGCAGAAACAGCGATCCACGTTGGTCAAAGAGTTTCAGGAATACGTCACCGAGTACAAGGCTCCCATAGACCTTGTTGATAAGGTCATCAAGCCCTACGCTGAAGTGTGGGACTTTGTGCGCGACGCCGACTTTGAGGCCACCGAGCACGCTGAAACGATCAACGAGCATCTGTCATGGCTGAACCGCGTGGATTTCAAAGACTGGGTGCCTCCTGCGCTGGTCTATTTCAAGCGATTCAGGCAGCAGCCTAAGCGGCTGGCCGAGTTCTTCCAGTCGCTGGAGCGCCTGACCTATTTCCTGCTGGTCACCAAGGTGGGCATCAACGAGCGCATTGAAACCTATGCCGCGCTCACCAAGGAAATCGAACCCGAGAGCTACAAAGGGGAGCTGGCTACGCTTGCCACGCTGGCTTTGACGGACGCGCAAAAGCACAAGTTCGTCGCGGCACTTAATGGAGACGTTTACGACGATCTCCCCAAGGCACGAATGGCGTTGGTCTTACGCCTCGAATCGTTGGTGCGCGCCCCAGGAGTGCAATTGCAGAACGCCGTGTCGCTGGAACACGTTTTACCGCAAACGCCGCCCGAGGGCTCGGATTGGGTGACGTGGTTCCCCAACAAGGGCGAGCGTGAAGCCTGGACGCACCGGCTGGCCAACCTGGTTCCGCTCGACCGGAACAAAAACTCCTCCGCCAGCAATTACGACTTTGCCAAGAAGAAGAACGTGTATTTCAAGGGCAAAGGCACCGCCTCGCCGTTTGTGCTGACTCAAGAGGTCAGATCAGAAAACGAATGGACGCCCGCGCTTCTGGCCGAGCGCCAGCAACGTCTGATGGGTGTCCTCAAGAGTCATTGGAATCTCGCAGTCACCGAGGGTATGGCCCCTGGCGCGGCAGCGAGCTGAGGAACGAATTCATGCAGAAGAAGCAACAACAAGACCAAAGCCAGATCAAGTGGATCTCCGACTTCATCTGGAACATTGCCGACGACCGCCTGCGCGATGTCTATGTGCGCGGCAAGTACCGCGATGTGATCCTGCCCTTCACCGTGCTGCGGCGGCTCGACGCCGTACTCGAAGCCACGAAGGACGCGGTGCTGGAGCGCAAGAAGTTTCTCGACACCCACAAGGTAGCCGAGCAGGACGGCGCGCTACGCATGGCAGCGGGGCAGGCCTTCTACAACGTCTCTGAGTTCACACTGGCCAAGCTGAAGGCCAGTGCGGCAGGTCAGCGCCTGCGCGATGACTTTATCGCCTACCTCGATGGTTTCTCGCCCAACGTGCAGGAAATCCTGACCAAGTTCAACTTCCGCAACCAGATTCAGAAGCTGGTGGACTCACACGTCCTCGGTTATCTGATCGAAGACTTCCTCGACCCAGAGGTCAACCTCGCGCCGCTGCCCGTCAAGGATGCTGACGGCCGCATCAAGCTGCCCGCACTGGACAACCACGGCATGGGTACGGTGTTCGAGGAACTGATCCGCCGCTTCAACGAAGACAACAACGAAGAGGCCGGCGAGCACTTCACCCCGCGCGACGTAGTGCAGCTGATGGCAAAGCTGCTGTTCCTGCCGGTTGCAGATCGCATCGAGTCCAGCACCTATTCGCTCTACGACGGCTCCTGCGGCACCGGCGGCATGCTCACCGTGGCCGAGGAAGCCCTACACGAGCTGGCCGAGCAGCACGGCAAAGAAGTCTCCATCCACCTGTTCGGGCAGGAAATCAGTGACGAAACCTACGCCATCTGCAAGGCCGACCTGCTTCTGAAAGGTGAAGGCGAAGAGGCCGAGAACATTGTGGGCGGCGCGGACAAATCCACCTTGTCTGCCGACCAGTTCCGCAGCCGTGAGTTCGACTTCATGATCTCCAACCCGCCCTACGGCAAGAGTTGGAAGACCGATTTGGAGCGCATGGGCGGCAAGAAGGAATTCAACGACCCGCGCTTCATCGTCAGCCACGGGGGTAACGCTGAGTTCAAGCTTCTGACCCGCTCCAGCGATGGGCAGCTCATGTTCCAGGTGAACAAGCTGCAGAAGATGAAACACAACACGTCGTTGGGCAGTCGCATTGCGCTGGTGCACAACGGCTCGGCGCTGTTCACCGGCGACGCGGGCCAGGGCGAGAGCAACATCCGCCGCTGGGTGCTGGAGAACGACTGGCTCGAAGCCATCATCGCCCTGCCGCTCAACATCTTCTATAACACCGGCATCGCCACTTACATCTGGGTGCTGGCCAACAAGAAGGCCGAAGCACGCCGTGGCAAGGTGCAGTTGATCGACGCCAGCGGCTGGTCCCAACCGATGCGCCGCAACCTTGGCAAAAAGAATTGTGAACTCTCGGACGGAGACATCCAGCAAATCGTCGACCTCTACCTTGGCGATGCAAAGGAAACGGCCCAATCCAAGTGGTTCGATACCCAGGACTTCGGCTATTGGAAGATCACCATTGAGCGCCCATTGCGCCTGAAAAGCCAGCTCTCGGACGACCGCATCGAGGCCTTGCGCTTTGCCACAGGCGACGAGGCGCTTCGCGCCGAAATCTACGCGGCCCACGGCGAGGCGATCTACACAGAGTTCGCCAAGCGAAAGCCCGCTATCGAGGCGTGGCTGAAAGGCGAGGACGAGAACGAAGATGACGACGGTGAGGATGGCGACGGCGGCGATGACAGTGAGGCCCCGGCCGCGCGCAAGGCTGTGCCCGCCAAGCGCCGAAAAAAGTTGCTCGACGCATCGACCTGGCAGCGCGACAAGGCGCTGATCGAAGTGGCACAGCGGGCGCAAAAGGCGCTCGGCAGTGTCGTGTTCGATGACCACAATGAGTTCCGCGCCCGCTTTGAAGCGTCCCTGAAGACGCAGGGTGACAAGCTCGGCGCACCCGAGAAGAAGGCCATCTACAAAGCGGTGAGCTGGCGCGACGAAACCGCGCCGCCGGTCATCGCCAAGCGCAGCAAGGTCAAGGCGGGCGAGCACTTCGAGCCCGGCTTAGATGGCGCGTACCTGGAGACCGTAGGCAAGGATCGCTTCATGGTCGAGTACGAACCCGACAGCGAGTTGCGCGACACCGAACAGGTGCCATTGAAGGAGCCAGGCGGTATCGACGCTTTCTTTGCCCGTGAGGTGCTGCCACACGCTCCCGCAAGCTGCTGGTCAACGCCAGCTACTTTGCGTTCACCGCGACACCCAAGAACAAGACGCTGGAGTTGTTCGGCGAGAAGACGCTGGTTGGTGACAAGGTGCAGTTCCGTTCGCCCGAGGAACTGACCTACACCACGAAGCAGGCGATCCAAGAGAAGTTCATCCTCGACGTGGTGGAGAACTACACCCCTTACGACAGCTTCTACCAAGTCGCCAAGACCGTGGCGGACGATCCAGAATTCGACAAGGTGAAGGCGCTGAAGAAAATCCGCCACTACGTCGAATCACACGACAAGGCCATCCGCCGCAAGGCCGAGATCATGGTGGATCACTTCACCGCGCAGGTGGCGGGCAAGCAGAAGATTGGCGGCAAGGCACGGGCGATGATCGTGTGTAGCGGCATTGCGCGGGCCATTGACTACTACCGTGAGGTGTCGGACTACCTCACACAGATTAAGAGCCCCTACAAGGCCATCGTCGCGTACTCGGGTGACTTCGAGATTGGCGGCCAGAAGAAGACCGAGTCCGATCTCAACGGCTTTCCGAGCAAGGACATTCCTGCCAATCTCAAGCAAGACCCATATCGTTTCCTGATCGTCGCGAACAAGTTCGTCACCGGCTTCGACGAGCCCTTGCTGCACACGATGTATGTGGACAAGCAACTGGCGGGTGTGCTGGCGGTGCAGACCTTGTCGCGTCTGAATCGGGCGCATCCGCAAAAGCACGACACCTTCGTGCTCGACTTCGCGGACAACGCCGAGGCGGTGAAGGCTGCCTTCCAGGACTACTACCGCGCCACCATCCAGACCGGCGAAACCGACGCCAACAAGCTGCACGACATCAAGGCCGAACTTGATGGGCAGCAGGTGTACAGCTGGCAGCAGGTGGAAGACTTGGTGGCGCTGTATTTGAGCGGCGCTGATCGGGACAAACTTGATCCGATCCTCGATGCTTGCGTAGCCGAATACACCGACAAGCTCGGCGAGGACGATCAGGTCAAGTTCAAGGGGACGGCGAAGGCCTTCGTGCGCAGCTACGGCTTCCTTGCTGCGATCCTGAGCTACGGCCACCCGACGTGGGAGAAGCTGTCGATCTTTCTGAACTTCCTCATCCCCAAGCTGCCCGCGCCGAAGGAAGAGGATTTGTCCAAAGGGGTGCTGGAAACCATTGACATGGACAGCTACCGCGTGGAGGCCAACGCGGCGCTAAAGATGGCGATGGACGATGCGGATGCCACGGTCGAGCCGGTGCCTCCGGGCGGCGGTGGTGGCAAAGGCGAGGCTGACATCGACAAGCTCTCCGCGATCATCAAGACCTTCAATGACCTGTTCGGCAACATCGAGTGGAAGGACGAGGACAAGATTCGCAAGGTCATTGCCGAGGAAATCCCGGCACGGGTGGCCCAGGACAAGGCTTACCAGAACGCGCAGGCGAACTCCGACAAGCAGAACGCGAAGATGGAGCATGACAAGGCGCTGAATCGCGTGGTGCTGGAACTGCTGTCCGACCACACTGAGTTGTTCAAACAGTTCAGCGACAACCCCAACTTCAAACGTTGGCTGACGGACACGGTGTTCGACGCGACCTATCACCGTGGCGCGATGCCGCCGCAGACCGGGCTGTCGGTTTGATCGGACCTTTAGGTTGGTCGTCCTAAGGAGCTTGCAGAATTGCTGCGCCTAACCACTACGGAGGATCTTAGTTTGAGGCCTTATCACGTTCACCAGTGCTTCCATGCCGTCGGTCATGGTACGTTCATGACTGGCGTAGTCATTGGAAAAGAAGAGAATGCATTCAGCTGGGTATACGACTGCGGCTCTAAAAGCTCGAATGCTATGGGTAGTGCGTTGGCACGTACCGCTTCTTGGTCTGTGTGGCCAGATCGCATCAATATGCTGGTCTTGTCACACTTTGACGACGACCATGTAAATGGTCTAGAGGATCTTCTTAAGCAGCGCGAAGTTGATTTTTTGGTTTTGCCATATTCGGAATGGCAGCAGCGTGTCCGGGATGTCGCCGTTGGGGGACTCAAAGGTATCAGCGCCTCGACTGCGCAGTTGCAGCTTTCGCCTGCGATGTGGTTGCAATCAAAAAATCTTTCGGCAAAAGTTGGAACGCTGCTGCTTGTTCGTGGCGGATCTTCCGGACCGCAGGACGGTCGGGATCCTTTGCGCTTACCTACTGGCCTCAATCCCGATGAGTTGGACATCGACAGGCAGCGCGAAGACAGCCTTGATAAACGCGAATTAAGCATAGCCGCGTCGACTCTCGCTGGTGGTCCTGGCGTTCAAGTCATGCAACATGGAACCCCGGTTCATCCTGATGGATTTCCGATGGAGTTCATGTTCTACAACGCTGAGGTTAGCGGCAAGGATTTGGGCATCATCAATATAACTGAATCAGGTGACCTAGTCTCGAAGAAGTCTGGATTGCCTTTGCAGCAGGTTCGGGACAAGATTGAAGCGGAGATATCTAATCTTGGGCTCGATAAGCCTTTTTCGTCATGGCCATCGGGGTGGAGGGCTGCCTTGAAGAAGTGCTACGAGAGCCATTTCGGCTCCAGCAGTGCCGCGAAGAACAATATTTCGCTTTGCATGTATGCGGCACCTCGATTGGATGCGCAGGAAATCGACTTGTGCGGGTTGTTTCAGGAGCACGACACCCCGCCTGACGTGGATGCCGGATACTCTTTCCGTTCGGATCGTCCAGCTGTGCTCTGCACAGGTGATTTGCGAATTGATGCCAACGTTATCTCCACCATGCAATCTCACTTCAATGGGATCAGGTGGAATCGAATTGGTATCACGCAGGTCCCCCACCACGGCTCCGAACATTCGTGGGTATCCGGTAATGCAAAGAGCCTCGCGCCGTCTGCCTTTGTTCACTGTGCGCCTGGCAAAGGGGCTCATCCTCACGCGAATGTCGTCATCGATCTGGACGGCTACACGGTCTTCACCGCCGATTACAAGAGCTCCGTCGGTTTGAAATACCATTTCTTCGTGTCATAGGGATAGATTGCTGAAGCGAAAGTACTTCGCTTAGTAGGAATTCGGCCATCCTTAACGTGAAACCCTGCATTGGGCGGAGCCAGAACCGTGGCGACTTTTTGGACGCCACGGTTCCTCTGCATTACTTCTTGGCGCGCGAGAACTGCCAAGCGGTGTCGAAGGGCAGGCTCTTGCGAATCCCCGGCAGGGGGTCGTAGGAGTTAGGGAACGCGCGAATGCGGCCTTGAACGACCACGCTTCCGGTGTCGTAGACGTTGACGATGAGGCCGCACCAGAGGTCAAAGCGGGTGTAGTGGCCCATCCGCACTTTGCCGTTGATGAAGACCCGGTTTGCCTTGAAGCGGCGTTCGATGGTCTGAGCTTGCATGGTGGATTGCTCCTGGTTGATGCGGTGAATTCCGCCCGGAGCCTTTACAGCGCGGCACTACATAGACAGAGGCTTGGTTGGCAAGGGCACCTGCTGCCAATTTGCGATAGCCAATGTGTATCAATGAAGTGAGTGCAACACCATGCCAAGCAAGCTATCGAAATGGGGTAATTCGCTCGGTGTTCGAGTACCGAGCCATATTGCCGAGCGGGCCGGTCTGCAATGCGGCGACGAGCTCTACATCCGTTTGCTCGATTCGGGCGACATTCTGGTGAGGGCGGTTCGTCCGGGGGCGAGTCCCCCGGGCTATGCCGTCCCGAATGGCAGCGCGCCGACCCCTGTTGCCAAATCGTCCGATGATGGCAGCTGGGATGTGTGGTGATTTCTGGTTCGTCTGAAGCGAAGTCACACCGAGATTGCGGCCGGTTTTGCCCCGAGTTACTGTGATGGGGCGGTGGCGGCTGGCATCAACTGGCTGACCACACCGCACAAGCAAATCTGCCGACCGCTGCCGGTCAACACCAAGGGCTGAGACGTTTTGTCTCAGCCCTTTGTCGTTTCTGGCGGGCAAGTTGGCGCGACCTCTTACGAAGGAAACCCCCATGTCTCAAGAACCCACTATGCCGCCCAAGGCAGGACCAGCATCGCCCAACGATCCGTTGCCCATCGCCATTCACCCGCCCGTGCTCTTCGAGTTGGGCGATGTCGTCGCCACGCCGCCCGCGCTGCGGTTGATCGAAAAGCGCGGCGCAAACGTACTCGACCTGCTGCGCCGTCACCAGCGGTGCGAGTGGGATGCCATGTGTGCCGAGGATCGCAATGCCAACTGGCAGGCCGTTTTGTCCGGCGAGTCACGCATCTTCTCGTCGTTTGACATCGGCAAGGAGGGTACACCGGCGGTCGTGTGGGTCATCACGGAGTGGGACCGGTCGGTCACCACGGTGCTGCTGCCCAGCTGCTACTAGCCCCAAATCGCCGTCCATAGGCCGCAGCGCAAAGTTGCGGCCGCTTCATTCCGCCGTGCCGCGTTCGCGCCGCACGGCTTTTTTGTCGCTGCGTTCGTAGCGATAGCACGCACTTATCACTACCAAAATGACCACCAAAAAGCCGCACGCATCGGCTGGCGCCAAATCGCCAGCGTCGAGCGAAGAATCCACCGCCAGTACCGCCGCCAAAACGGCAGAGAAGCCGCCGACCGGCTCCGTGGCTGCCTATGTCGCCTCCGCCAGCTCGAAAGCCACCAAGCAGGCCTATGCTAGCGACGTGCGCCATTTCATCCAGCACGGCGGGGCCATACCGGCAACTCCGGCCATGGTGGCGGAGTACTTGGCGAAGTTGGCCCCGATCATGAAAGTGGCGACGCTGGAGCGGCGCTGCGTGTCCATCGCTCAGGCCCACCGTGACCAAGGGCTGAAGTCACCGACGCGGGCCGATGTGGTTGTGGCGACCATGAAAGGCATCCGCCGCCAGCATGGCACCCGCCAGCGAGCGGTGAAGCCGATCACCCGCGATGTGCTGCTGGAGATGCTGGCCGTGCTCGACCAGCAGAAGTCACACCCCACCAAGGCAGCCCGTGACAGGGCCTTGCTGCTGGTCGGCTTCGCCGGTGCGTTTCGTCGCGCTGAGCTGGTGGCCTTGCGGGTGGAAGACGTGACTTTCCATGAGACGCATGCCGAGGTGTTGCTTCGGTTTTCCAAGACCGATCAGTTCGGCAAAGGGCGTTCTGTGTTCCTGCCGCAGGCCAGCGGCGAGCGGTGCCCCATCCAGAGCCTCAAGGCGTGGCTGGCGGTGGCAGGCATCGAAACCGGTTGGCTGTTCCGCTCGGTAACCAAGGGTGGTGTGGTGTCAGATGACCCGCTGACGGCGCAGTCGGTGGCCTTGATCGTGAAGCGCGCGGCCAAGGCCATGGGGCGTGAGCCGGAGGAGTTCTCGGGCCACAGCCTTCGCGCAGGCTACGTGACCACAGCGGCGATGGCATCGCTGCCCACCTGGCTCATCCGGGAACAGACCGGTCACCGCAGCGATGCCGTGCTGGCCCGCTACATCCGGCCGGTCGAGAAGCGAAAGATTCCGTCGCTGCTTTGAAGGTGCCCGCAGAATGTAAGCCTGCGAACAAGGGAGGGGAATTTGCAGATCGAGCTATATACCGGGGATATCCCGTCAGTTTTCGAGCGGTTCAGTGACTTGATCGGTGCGCAGCACTGGAAGAAGCGGGTTGACCTTCTCAAGATCGATATTAAAGGCAACAAGCTGCTGAGGGAGCACCTGCTCCAAGAGAATGAGTTTGCTTTCGGCCTGCAGGCGGCGACCGAACTCACCAAGAAGTATGGCCGGTTGCCCGTGCACCAGATGGATATCAGCCCGCTGTATCCGTGCATGGCCTTTGCCGCTCAGATACTGTCGATTGCTGAATCCTCCGCCGGGCCTCAGCGAGCCCAGCTCGTGCGCCGTGTTCACGGTGCGCTGAAGAACCCGGATGACTTGCGCGGGATGCGCCTGGAGTTGACGGCCGCGACTCACTTCCTTCGGCGCGGTCTCGAAGTTCAATGGCCCGAAGTGACCGGGGGAGGCACGATGGATCTCTTGATCCCGGCTCTCGGACCACAAGGGCTTGAAATCGAGTGCAAATCTATCTCCGATGACAAAGGGCGCAAAATCCCAAAGCGTGACGCGTTGGATTTCTGCGCACTTGTGGCGCCCAAGCTGGATGCTCTTGGGAAGGGGCTGAGGGTTGGTGTCGCGGCAGTGCTGACCCTTGATGGGCGCATGCCAGGGAGATTCTTGGAACGCCGGAAGTTGGCGGAATCATTGGTTCGTCATGTGCTGTCTGGTGCTAGCAACTGCCAGTTGGATGGAGCGAATCTGCGAATTCACGAATTCGATCCCCATCTGCTTGGAGATGTCGGAGACGACGGGCGGCCCGTGATCTCAAGAGACCGAGTGGATGCGATTACCGGGACGACAAACAGGCAGGCTCTGATCGTTGGTCGAAAGAGCGGAGGAGCTATCGTCCTAGTGCTTCAGAGCGCGCAAGACGACTCGCTGCTCACCTACACGTTTGACACCCTGTCCAGGTCGGCCAACAGGCAGCTGTCTGGACAACGAGCCGGGATGTTCCTGGTGGGGCTCGACGGGCTGGAAGCGGAATCGTTGATGGATCTGGCTCAGCAGGATGGAGCGGGCGATCAGCAACCCACGGCCCTTCGTGTCCGAGTGAGTGAGTTCCTGGCAAGCCAAGGCCGGGACCATGTCGTTGGGGTTGGGTTTATCAGCAAAGGAGGACTACGGCCTGCTGCTGGCGGCGTGACTGACAGTGGGGGGTCCGCGTACGTTTTCCCGAAGCGCGAAAGTCGCTTGTGGCATGACGATTTCTCTGGGCTGTTCGCCGAGAGGTCATGAGCGGCTTGGCGCGTCCGCCATTTGGCGCTTAGACCCAGCGCAGGGCTTCAGGGCGCCAAGTGGCCGTTGCCTGACTGCCGGCTGCTGCGACCTGGGTTGGTGGCCATAGCAGGTCATCCAGCAACGCCACGGTGTCACCCAGGCTCGCGGCTTCGATGCGGTTCTTGTTCAGGAAGGCTTGCCACTGGCGTAGCTTTGCGGCGTCTTCGCTGAACTGCGTGGTCAGTGCCAAGGGCCGGTCGGTGGGCAGGGCGGTCTGACGCCGGGCAAAGGTGGCGGCGATGGCTGCGGCCAGCGTGGCGCCGTCCAGTTCCGTGCGCCGTGCGATCACCGCCAGGTCGAAGAAATCCTTCATGCGGCTGTTCGCCTGCCCCAGCATGACCATGGCCTGGTATTTCTCGGCGATCACGGTGTAGACCGGATAGACCCGCAGCGTAGGGGCTGGGAAGTCGCCCAGCAAGGTGGGGTAGGCCACCGTCTGTGGTCCTGGCGTGACGGCATCACCGAAGCCCACGTCGATCTGCAGGGCGCAGCGTGCGGAGCCGATGCGTGCCACCAGCGTGATGCGGGTGCCGCCGTAGGTGTTGTCCTCGCGAATGGCGTCGGCCTGCACGGAGTCGGGGTCGAACACGATGCCGTCGCCCAGGTTCATGGCGGCGATTTCGCGGAAGGTTGCGATCAGGTTCGCCTCATCGTCGGGGCCGAAGCCTAGCAAGTCGGCGTCCTTGGTTGGTCGGTGTGGCGTGTCGTACCAGAGTGCAAAGAGCAGTGCGCCTTTCAGCAAAAACCGGTCGGAGTGCGGTGAGGCGCTGACGCGGGCCAACAGGCGCTCCATGCCGAAGCGGTTGAGCAGCAGGTTGTAGTCGTCGCCGCGTTGCTTGGCGAGGGTCAGCAGTCGGGCCAGGATCGACGCGGAGAGGTTGCCGGTCATTGCGTCACCGCCTCCAGGTAGGGCTGCATGACATGTTCGACCCGGTTGATCTTGGCGAAGTGGCTCAGCTCGGCCATGGTGACCTTGCGGCTGCGCCAGGCATCTTTCAGCGCCTCCAGCGCCACGTCCAGGCCAATCTTGTTGCGGAATTTGAAGCAGTCGGTCACCGTCTTGGCGGCGCTGTACACGCGGATGGGTGCGCCGTGATCGGTCACGGTCTGAATGCCATCGCTGTAGGCGGTGCCGCGTAGGCGTGTGATGCGCAGCGTGGGGTAGCTCAGCGCCGGGGTCTGACTGCCTTCCGGCAGCGCGATCCACACTTCGTGTGGCAGCTGCGTGCCGATCTCATGGAATTGCAGCGCGCTCAGCAGGCACAGCACGGCCTTGGGCACGCGTTGGCAGACCTCGATCAGCGTCTGGTGCTCGGTGACTTCAGCATTGGGTAGTCCATACAGACCTCGGCCCAGCCGTTGCAGCTTGCCGGCCTGGTGCAGCCGGATCAGCATCTGCGGTGACCAGCCGTGCTCGCGCACATCCGCCGCCCGCAGCACGCGTCGGTGCCGGGCCAGTTCGAGGATGTGGTCAGACTGGTTCATGAGGAGTGAGTTTAATATCCGCACTACTTTTGTTCAAGTGATGCGAAATTCAATCAGCCCCGCGCCGTGGTTCTACTGCTCGCCGATCTTGCGCATGGCCGCCGTGGCTTCTTCCATGGCGTTGCGAACCGGGGCGACGATCAATCGAGCGTAGACCTTGGTGGCTTCCGGGGTCTTGTGGTTCAGAACCCTGCCGATGATGGGCAGGCTGGTGCCGCTGCTGGCAAGCCAAGAGCCCAGCGTACGGCGCAGGTCATGAATGTGCAGGTCACGCATCTCGTAGTGCTGTAAGTGCAGCCCGTGCTTCTCCGCCAATGGCGTGTAGCGTTCGATGGTCTGGACCGGGAAGTCGATGGCCTCTTCCAAGGCCAGTTGGTAGTCGAAGGTCTTGGCCGTTGCCTTCTCCGCCAACGCCTCAACCAAACCCAACGCCGTGCCGCGCGCCAGCATGCGCTCCCAAGCCCCTCGTGGCTCCACCAAATGACCGCATTCGCCGGAACCAGGGAACACGAAAAGTGACTTGCTGCCTTCCGCGGCCTTCTTTCTTCGTTCCAGAACCTCGATGGCCTCGGGAGTCAGCAGCACGGTCTGTGGCTCGCCATTTTTGGTTCTCTCGATGGTCCATTCCTTTCGTTCAAGGTGAACATCCGGCCATTGCATCGACATGACGTTGCTGCGGCGTGCACCCGTGTACAGAGCGAGTTTCACGAAGTCACGCACCAGCTCGTTCGTTTCATGCTCCATGGCCAGCATGAGGCGGGGCATCTCATCGGGGAGTACGAATCTTGAGCGGGACTTCTCCCTGTACTTGTCCATTCCCCGGCAGGGATGATTGCCGTCGAAGTAGCCCCACTGGATGGCACGGCTGTACATCGAGCTGATGAGAGCGATCACGCGGTTGGCCGTCGTCGGGATGTGGCCCATCTTTGCGTGATGGGAGATCAGCTGAGCGCGCGTTATGTCCGACAGCCGCAGCTTTGCAAGGTTGACGCCGTACCTGTTCGTGTCGATGTGGCGGTCGAATTTCTCGATGTCTTCCTTGTGGGACACCTTGCGGACGGACGAGTGCCGCTCGTAGTAGACCTTGAAGAAGTCGGCCAGCGTTATCTCGCTGCGTCGTTCGCGCATCGACTCGGCAGGGTTGAGGTCCTGCGCGATGTCTGCATTCAGCGCCGCGACCGTCTTGCGAGCTTGCTCAATGCTCACATCCGGGTAGCGCCCGATCTTGATACGCTCCGGCCGGCCTTGGATGCGTCGGTAGAGCAAGAAACTCTTTCGGCCGGTCTTGCCGACGCTGATCGCGAGTCCTTTGGTGTCCGTGTCGTAGAAGTAGGCCACGCCTTCGCGCGGCAGCGTCAGCCTGTCGAGGACTCGCTTGGTGAAATTAAGGCGGTTGCTGGGGGTTGGTTGGTCTTTGTGCATGCGGGAAATCTTGCTACGCGGTGGCTACGAGCCCCGTGCCTTTTGCAGAGATAGATCGCACGCTTGCTACGCCGAGCGTTGATCGAGGCCGGTCACGGTTTACCGAGACTTGCCGTTCGACCCGCAGGGCTGTTGATGTTGTTAACGTCCGTTGTCTGCAGATGGCGACGAGTGGCGAAAAACAACATTAGCCGTAACCATGCTCATAATCCTTTGGTCGTCGGTTCAAGTCCGCCACGCCCTACCACCACCGGTTCCGTTCAGGCGCCGCACGTCGGAAGGTTTTTTTGCATTAAGGCCTCTTTTCTCCTTTGAGGGCCCTGAAGTGCATTACAATCCTGGCTTGCGTTGAGTTGAGCAGTTGTTGATACCGCTTCGCAGCAGTAAAAACAAAGATTTTGCAGGCAGCTGAAAAATCATGCTATAATTCAAGGCTTAGCGGCTGTAGCTCAGCTGGATAGAGTACTTGGCTACGAACCAAGGGGTCGTGGGTTCGATTCCTGCCAGCCGCACCAATGTTGAAAGCCTGCAATCGAAAGATTGCAGGCTTTTTCATTTGTTCAGCGCTTTGCGCTTATCGATCGGGAGATTGGCGATGAGCAAGGCTTTTACCAAGGAAACCGACGGGGCGGACGACGAGGAACTGGCGCTGCCGCCCATTCCTGCCGGCGGCAAGAACTACATCACGCCTGCGGGCTATGCCCGTTTGCGGGATGAGCTGCTGGACCTCATGGACAACGAGCGCCCCAAGGTGGTGGATGCGGTGCACTGGGCGGCCAGCAATGGCGACCGTTCGGAAAACGGCGACTACCTGTACGGCAAAAAGCGGTTGCGTGAAATTGACCGGCGCATCCGCTTCCTGACCAAGCGCCTGGAGATTGCCGAAGTGGTGGATCCCAGCCTGCATGCGGGCAGCGACCAGGTCTTCTTCGGCGCGACGGTGACCTATGTGGACGACGAGGATGTGGAGCGCACCATCACCATCCTGGGCATTGACGAGGCCGACAGCCGTGAGTCGCAGGTGAGCTGGGTTTCCCCGGTGGCCCGCGCCTTGCTCAAGGCGCGCGTGGGCGACGAGGTGCAGTTGCCCACACCGGGCGGAACGCGAAGCCTGGAAGTCGTCGAGGTGCAATACCCCCAGCGCAGCGCCGGCTGAGCGGCGCTGCGGCCAGCCTTCTGTCGCAGCGCCGGCCCTTGGCCGTTGGAGGCTCAGGCTTGCGGGGTGATCCGCACCGCGCGGATGACGGCCTGGGTGCGGCGCAGGTTGCGCAGCGCGGATTCCAGGTGGGCCTGGTCGCGCACTGCGACGACGAACCTCAGGTCGACGGTGTCCAGTGCGGCGTCGTCGTCCATGTCGACGTGCGTGATGTCCGCCTCGGAATTGGCCAGTTCCGCCGCCACCCGGGCGAGCACGCCTTTGCCGTTGTTCACCGTGACCACCACGCCGGTTTCAAACAGGCGCGTGGGCTCGTCGGCCCAGTCCACGGCGATGAAGCGCTCGCTGTCCTTGTGCTGCAGCCGCTTGGCCACGGTGCAGTGCGCGTTGTGCACGACCAGACCTTCGCCGCGCCCCAGGTAGCCCACGATGCTGTCGCCCGGAACGGGGCGGCAGCAGTGCGCGTACTGCACCGAGGCGTTCTCGCTGCCGTCCAGCGTCACGGCGCCCTGGGACAGGGTTTCGTGGGAGGTGTAGCGCTCGCGGGACATCAGCAGCGCATCCGGCCGGTGGCCGTGCTCGGACATCAGCACCATGAGGCGCTTGGCCACAATGCTGGCGATACGCTTGCCCAGGCCCAGGTCCGTCATCAGTTCGCTGCGAGAGCGGTTGCCGGTAAAGCGCAGCAGCTTGTCCCACAGGGCCTGGGTTTCTGCATTCAGGGGCGGCAGCTGCTCCAGGCCTTCGGCACGCAGGGCCTGGGTGAGCAGCTTTTCTCCCAGTCCTTCCGATTCCGTCTGGGCCAGTGTTTTCAGGTAGTGCCGGATCTTGGAGCGTGCGCGGCCCGTGCGCACAAAGCCCAGCCACGCCGGGTTGGGCGTGGAGGCGGCTTCCGTGATGATCTCCACCACGTCGCCGTTCTTGAGTTCGGTCCGCAGGGGAACCTGCTCGTTGTTGATCTTGCCCGCGGTCGTGCGATCGCCCACGTTGCTGTGGATGGCGTACGCAAAGTCCACCACCGTCGCGCCGCGGGGCAGTGCCATGATCTGGCTCTTGGGGGTGAACACATAGACGGCGTCCGGGAACAGGTCGACCTTGACGTGGTCCCAGAACTCGGCTGCATCGCGGGTTTCGTTCTGGATGTCCAGCAGCGACTGCAGCCACTTGGTGCCCAGCCGTTCAGCGGCGGTGCCTTCGCCATCCTGGGCCTTGTAGAGCCAGTGCGCGGCCACACCGGCCTCGGCGATCACGTGCATCTCGTCCGTGCGCATCTGGAACTCGATGTTCACGCCCGAGGGGCCCACCAGCGTCGTGTGCAGTGACTGGTAGCCGTTGAGCTTGGCGATGGCGATATGGTCCTTGAACTTGCCGGGCACGGGCTTGTACATCTGGTGCAGCACACCCAGCGCCGTGTAGCAGTCCGTGACGGTGGGGACAATCACCCGGAATCCGTAGATGTCGGTCACCTGGGCAAAGCTCAGGTGCTTGAGGTGCATCTTCTGGTAAATGGCGTACAGCGTCTTTTCGCGGCCTGCCAGCCGCACCTTCATGCCGATCTTGGCGAACGCCGCGTCGACTTCGTTCTGCACCTTCTGCACCAGGTCGCGCCGGCGGTTGCGCGATTTGTTGACCGCTTTGGACAGCGTGGCGTAGCGCCAGGGGTGCAGATGCCTGAATGCGAGGTCCTGCAGTTCGCGGTATGTCTGGTTCAGGCCCAGCCGGTGCGCGATGGGAGCGTAGATGTCCAGCGTTTCCGAGGCAATGCGCCCCCACTTGCTGCGCGGCATGTCCGACAGCGTGCGCATGTTGTGCGTGCGGTCTGCCAGCTTGATCAGGATCACGCGCACATCGCGGGCCATGGCCAGCAGCATCTTGCGGAAGGACTCCGCCTGGTTCTCTTCGCGGGTGTTGAACTGCAGCTTGTCCAGCTTGGTCAGCCCGTCGACCAGTTCGGCCACGGGCGCGCCAAACCGGTCGATCAGGTCGGCCTTGGTCACGCCGCAGTCTTCCATGGCGTCGTGCAGCAGGGCCGCCATCAGCGCCTGGGCGTCCAGCTTCCACATGGCGCACTGGGCGGCCACGGCGATGGGGTGGGTGATGTAAGGCTCGCCGCTGTTGCGCAATTGGCCCAGGTGGGCCTCATCGGCGAAGCGGTAGGCCTGGCGCACCTGCTCGATGCTTGCGGCGTCCAGGTAGTCGAGACTGTCGGTGAGGGCTGCAAAGCTGGCCGCGGCCGCATTGGCCGCCGCCGCAGCGGCCGAGAGGCCGCCTGCCGAGGCCGGGTCGCCCCCGGTGGGTTGCGTTGCAGAAGGTGATTTAAGCACCGCGTTCATGCCTTAAATGTAGCGCGGGAGCGCGCCAGGGAGCGGCAGGGCAAAAAAAAGCACCGCTGGCGCGGTGCTCTTGCGGGCCTGGGCCCTTGGAAATATCAACCTGGAACCTTCTTCAGCATCTCCAGGCCGACCTTGCCTTCGGCGATTTCGCGCAGGGCGGTGACCGCAGGCTTGTTGCGGCTTTCGATGCGAGGGGCATGGCCCTGGCTCAGCATGCGGGCGCGGTAGGTGGCGGCCAGCACGAGCTGGAAGCGGTTGGGGATCTTTTCCAGGCAGTCTTCTACAGTGATGCGGGCCATCGTGGTGTACTCCGGGATTCTTCAGGTGATGTTGAGCGACTGGAACGTGTCGGCGCGGGCACGTCGTTGTGCGGCGTACTTCAGTCGCTGGGCATGAACCACGGCTTTCAGGTCGAATAGCGCGCGTTCAAACAATTCGTTAATTATAACGAAGTCGAATTTGCTGACCTGGGCCATCTCCGTGGCGGCGTTCTTGAGGCGGACCTCGATGACTTCCGGCGAGTCTTCGCCCCGCCGTTCCAGGCGCGAGCGCAGTTCTTCCCAACTGGGGGGCAGGATGAACACCAGGATGGCGTTGGCAAACGCCTGCCGGATCTGCAAGGCGCCCTGGAAGTCGATTTCCAGGATGACGTCCGTGCCCTGGGCGATGCGTTCCTCGATGGCCTTCTTGGAGGTGCCGTAGCGGTTGCCGTGCACGTGGGCCCATTCCACGAAGGCGTTGGCCTCCACCATGGCGTCGAACTCGGACTGCGAGGCGAAATAGTAGTCGCGGCCGTGCTTTTCCTGGCCCCGCGGGGGGCGGGTGGTGTGGGAGATGGAGAGGTGAACGTGGGAGTCGAGTTCCAGCAGGGCCTTGACCAGGCTGGACTTGCCGGCGCCGCTGGGCGCCGCCACTACGAAGAGATTTCCGGGGTAATCCATAGTTGATGTGCGCCTGGCGCTATCAAAAAATGAGTGTCATTCGAGATTTTGCACCTGCTCGCGCATCTGTTCGATCAGCACCTTCATGTCCACGCTGATGCGCGTCAGCTCGAGCGCCGCCGATTTGGAGCCCATCGTGTTGGCTTCGCGGTGCAGCTCCTGGATGAGAAAGTCCAGCCGCTTGCCGACTTCGCCCCCCTTCTTGAGCAGGCGTTCGATCTCGTCCAGGTGCGAGTCCAGCCGCGTGATCTCTTCCGCCACGTCGATGCGGATGGCGAAAGCCGTGGCCTCGGTCAGGGCGCGGTCGCGGGCTGCCTCGGGCAGGGCGGCGTTCCCGTCCGTCAGCGCCATGGCTTCCTTCCACCGCTCCATGAACCGCTGGCGCTGCTGTTCGACCAGCGCCGGCACCAGGGGACCGGCCTGCTGCGCCAGTGCGCGCAGTTGCTTCACACGGTCCAGCAGCATGGCGGCCAGGCGCTTGCCTTCGCGTTCGCGGGCGCCCATGAGGGCAGTGAGAGCCTCTTCGGCCAGGGCAGGCAGGACGTCGCCCCAGTCCTCGGAACCCGAAGGCGCGTTGGCGCACAGCCGCAGCGCGTCGGCCACGGTGAGCGGGGCGGCCTGGGGCAGCCAGGCGCGCACGGAATCCTGCAGGGAGTTCAGCCGCTGCAGGAGCCGCGCGGGCGGGTCTTGCAGGGCGCTGCTGTCCTCGTTGTCCAGCGCGGCGCGCAATTCCACCTTGCCGCGCTTCAGGCGGGCGGTGAGCAGGGCGCGCAGGGCCGGTTCGGTGGCGCGCAGCTCGTCGGGCAGGCGAAAGGAAAGGTCCAGAAAACGGCTGTTGACGGAGCGGATTTCCAGCCCCAGCCGGCGTGTCTGGGGCGCGCGGGCATCGGTTTCAGCGCCAGTGGCGGACGCGCCGTGCTGTACGCTGGCGTATCCGGTCATGCTGTAAACTGGCATTGGACTTTTTGATGGTTGCTTGCGATCCGGCGATTATCCGGGTTCCGCTCCACCCCCGAGTCATCTTCGCAAAATATGTCAAAAATCAAGCCGGCTCCTTTGCCGCCCGATACCGCGATTGGCGGCTACCGCGTGGTGCGCCGGTTGTCTTCAGGCGGCTTTGGCGTGGTCTATCTGGCGCTGGACGCCGAGGGCCAGCAGGTCGCCATCAAGGAATACCTGCCGTCCTCGCTGGCCACCCGTGCGCCGGGCGAGTTGCTGCCAAAGGTGCCGCCCGAGAAGCTCTCGCTGTACCGGCTGGGGCTCAAGAGTTTCTTTGAGGAAGGGCGCGCGCTGGCGCAGATCTCGCACGCGTCGGTGGTGAGCGTGCTCAACTTCTTCCGCGAGAACGAAACCGTCTACATGGTGATGAACTACCTGGAGGGCGCGACCCTGCAGGACTTCATCATCACCGCCCGCGACCTGAAGACGCAGAAGGTGTTCCGCGAGTCCACCATCCGCTCGCTGTTCGACGAGGTCCTGCGGGGCCTGCGCATCGTGCACCAGCACAAGATGCTGCACCTGGACATCAAGCCCGCCAACATTTTCATCACCGACGACAACAAGGCCGTGATGATCGACTTTGGCGCGGCACGCGAAGTGCTGTCCAAGGAGGGCAACTTCATCCGCCCCATGTACACGCCCGGCTTTGCCGCGCCCGAGATGTACCGGCGCGATTCGCAGATGGGCCCGTGGACGGACATTTACGCCATCGGCGCCTGCATCTACGCGTGCATGCAGGGCTTTCCGCCCAACGAGGCGCCGCAGCGCATCGAGAAAGACCGCCTGTCGCTGGCGCTGACCAAGCTGCGCGGCGTGTACTCCGACAACCTGATCGAGGTGGTCGAGTGGTGCATGGCGCTGGACCCGCTGTCGCGCCCGCAGTCCGTGTTTGCGCTGCAAAAGGAGCTCAGCCGAGAAGGCGAGCGCCGCTACACCAAGCTCACGGTGGCCGAGAAGATGCGCCTGCAGCTCGACACCCTGGTGTCGGACACCAAGAAGAATGTGCAGAAGGTGGGCGAAGCCACCGGGATCGGAGTCAAGCCCAAATGAACGCATCGCCCTTTTTGCGTGAGTTGCCATGAAGTTCTCCGTATTCCAGATCAGCCGCCGCGGCGGCCGCGAGAAGAACGAAGACCGCATGGGCTATTGCTACACGCGCGAGTCGGGGCTGTTCGTGCTGGCCGATGGCATGGGCGGCCACCCCGAGGGCGAGGTGGCTGCGCAAATTGCGCTGCAGACCATCTCGGCGCTGTTCCAGCGCCAGGCCAAGCCGCAGCTCAAGGATGTTCAGGAGTTTCTCTCCGGCGCCCTGCTGGCGGCCCACCACCAGATCCTGCGCTACGCCACCGACAAGGGCATGCTGGACACGCCGCGCACCACGCTGGTGGCTGCGGTGCTGCAGGCGGGCACGGCCACCTGGATCCACTGCGGCGATTCACGCCTGTACATGGTGCGCGATGGCGGCCTGCTGACCCGCACGCGCGACCATTCGTACATGGAGCTGCGCAACGCGCCGCCCCCGGGGCTGGAGCGCATCAACCGCAACGTGCTGTTCACCTGCCTGGGCTCGCCCACCAAGCCCATCTATGACATCACCGGCCCGGTGTACCTGGAGCAGGGCGACCGCATCCTCCTGTGCTCGGACGGCCTGTGGGGCACGCTTGGCGATGACGACATTGCCCGGCAGCTGGCCCGCAACACCGTGTCGCACGCGGTGCCCGAGCTGGTGGAAGAGGCCCTGCGCCAGGCGGGCAGCGGCAGCGACAACGTGACCGTGCTGGCGCTGGAGTGGGAAACGCCCGATGCGTTCGAATCCACCCAGGGCGTCTCCACCGACAGCATCAGCGACGACGTGTTCGCCTCCACCATCCAGGCCGGGCCGCTCGACGGGCTGGTGGACGACCTGGACGACGCGGCCATCGAACGCTCCATTGCCGAGATCAACGAAGCCATTCGCCGGTCCGCCGCGCGGAAGGCGTGACAACCCCCTGAGCCGCTGCGCGCGTTCCCCGCTTTCTTCGGCTTTGCCGGGGCGGGCGCAGCAAGCGGCGCAGGCAAGCAGGCGCACAGCGATGTCGCCGGGACGGCCCTTGCACGGTGGCCCGGGCCGGGAGCGCGTGCGTTGCAAGCCCTGCGCCCACCCCTGTGGAAAATGAAACCATGACCTTTGAACGCACCGGCCACCGCGCCGCCAACCAATTGCGCCCCGTGCGCATCACCCGCCACTACACCATGCACGCCGAAGGCTCGGTGCTCATCGAGTTTGGCAACACCAAGGTGCTGTGCACCGCGTCCGTGGAAGAGCGCGTGCCGCCCCACAAGCGCGGCAGCGGCGAAGGCTGGGTGACGGCCGAATACGGCATGCTGCCTCGCGCCACCCACACCCGCAGCGACCGCGAGGCCGCGCGCGGCAAGCAAAGCGGCCGCACGCAGGAGATCCAGCGCCTCATCGGCCGCAGCCTGCGGGCGGTGTTCGACCTGAAGCGGCTGGGCGAGCGCACCATCCAGCTCGACTGCGACGTGATCCAGGCCGACGGCGGCACCCGCACCGCCGCCATCACCGGCGCCTGGGTAGCCGCGCAGGACGCGGTGAACCAGCTGCTGGCCAGCGGAAAGATCACCCAGTCGCCCCTGCTGCAGCCCGTGGCCGCCATCTCCGTGGGCATCGTGCAGGGCACGCCGCTGCTGGACCTGGAATATGTCGAGGACGTGGATTGCGACACCGACATGAACGTGGTGATGACCGGTGCCGGACACTACGTGGAAGTGCAGGGCACCGCCGAAGGCGTGGCCTTTACCCGGGCCGAAATGGACGCACTGCTCGCCCTGGCCGAAAAAGGCATTGCCGAACTGGTGGCGCTGCAGCAGCAGGCACTGGCGGCGGGCTGAATTCACTCACTCACTCACTAATCGATAGCTGTCAGCGCTTGCTGGAAAAGCGCTCCAGGCCATTTTGACCATGAAAATTGTTCTGGCTTCCAACAACCGCGGCAAGCTGGCCGAGCTGCAAGCCATGTTCGCGCCCCTGGGCGTCGAGCTGGTGCGCCAGGCCGACCTGGGTGTGGGCGAGGCGGAAGAGCCCTTCCGCACCTTTGTCGAGAACGCGCTGGCCAAGGCGCGCTTTGCCGCCGCGCACACCGGCCTGCCCGCGCTGGCCGACGACGCCGGCCTGTGCGTGGACGCCTTTGGCGGCCTGCCGGGCGTGGACACCGCGTACTACTGCACCCAGTTCGGCTACGAAAAAAGCGATGCCAACAACGTGCGCGCCGTGCTGGAACAGCTGCAGGGCCAGGACCAGCGCCGCGCCGCCATGGTCAGCACCCTGGTGGCCGTGCGCAGCCCGCAAGACCCCGAGCCGCTGATCGCCGTGGGCCGGGTGGTGGGCGAGATCACGCGCGAACCCCGTGGCACCAACGGCTTCGGCTTCGACCCCGTGATGTACATCCCCGAATTCGGAAAGACCTTTGCCGAGCTGCCCGTGGACGTGAAGAACGCACACAGCCACCGCGGCCGTGCCGCCCAGCAGATGCTGGAGCTGATCCGCAGCCGGTGGCTATGAAAATAGGAGCGCCTTGCGCTTGCTGCCAGCGGATTCCAGATCGTTTTATTACTGCAATCCTTGCGCAGCAAGCGCCAGCAGCTATGGATTTTGAGAGCGCACCGCGCCACCCCGCATGACCATTCCCATCCACCCCACGCCGGCCCCCGACGGCACGGCCGCCCCGGTGCGCGACGTGCAGCACTACATGCGGCCCGGCACGCTGCAGCTCAGCGCACTGCCGCCGCTGTCGCTGTACGTGCACCTGCCGTGGTGCCTGAAGAAGTGCCCTTACTGCGACTTCAATTCGCATGAAAGCCGTCCGGGCGCAGGGGCAGGAGAAGGGGCGGGCGGAGGCGGCGTTCCCGAGCAGCGCTACATCGACGCGCTGATGGCCGACCTGGAAGCAGCGCTCCCCCTCATCTGGGGGCGCACCGTGCACAGCATCTTCATCGGCGGCGGCACGCCCAGCCTGTTCTCGCCCGCCGCCATCGACCGGCTGCTGGGCGACCTGCGCGCCCGCCTGCGCCTGGAGGCCGACTGCGAGATCACGCTCGAAGCCAACCCCGGCACCTTTGAAAAAGACCGCTTCCGGGCGTACCGCGCGGCGGGCGTCACGCGCCTGTCGGTGGGTGTGCAGAGCTTCAACGACGCGCACCTGAAGGCCCTGGGCCGCGTGCACGACCGCGCCCAGGCCCTGGCCGCGGTGCAAGAGGCCGCGCAGGCGTTCGACACCTTCAACCTGGACATCATGTACGCGCTGCCCGGCCAGAACCTGGCGCAGCTCGAGCAGGACCTGCAGACCGCGCTGGCCTTTGCGCCGCCGCACATCTCCATCTACCACCTCACCATCGAGCCGAACACCTACTTCGCCAAGTACCCCCCCGCGCTGCCCGAGGAAGACCAGGCCTGGGCCATGCTCGACCGCATCACCGAGCTCACCGGGCAGGCCGGCATGCAGCGCTATGAAATCTCGGCCTACGCGCGGCCGGGCCACGCGTGCGTGCACAACACCAACTACTGGCAGTTTGGCGACTACCTCGGCATTGGCGCGGGCGCGCACAGCAAGCTCAGCTTTGCCCACCGCGTGGTGCGGCAGGTGCGCTTTCGGGAGCCGGGCCGGTACATGGACCAGGCCCTGGCCGGGCGTGCCGTAGCGCAGGACGCGGACGTGCGCCGCGCCGATTTGCCGTTCGAATTCATGCTGAACGCCCTGCGCCTGCGCGAAGGCTTCGCGCTGCAGGACTTCCTGGTGCGCACCGGCCTGCCGCTCACCACCATCGAGCCCGGCCTGCAAGAGGCCGAGCGCAAAGGCCTGATCGAGCGCGACCTGGGCCGCGTGCGGCCCACCGAGCGGGGCTTCGACTTCCTGAGCGACCTGCAGGAACTGTTCCTGGCCGACTGACCGGGGCGTGGGGCGGCCCGGCCTGGCCGACGCCCGTCAGCCGCAGCGCACGGCCAAGATGCGGCCGTTCGCGTCCACCTCCAGGTTCAGGCGCTGCGCGTTGAACTCCTTGGTGATGATCTGCCCCGGCCGCAGCACCCGCGCCATCTGCGCGCCCGAACGCACCCGGGCCGATTCCATGACCGAAGCCGTCGCCATCTGGCCCACGGCCGACTGCGCGGGGGCCGCGTCGCACAGGGCGGCGGGCGGCGCCGGGGGCGCGGCCGGTGCGGACGCGGCGCCGGCCGACGGCGTGGCCTGGTTGGCGCAGCCCGACATCAACGCCGAGGCCAGGAGGGGAAGGCTGACAAGCAAGGGAGAGGTCTTCATGGGCAACTCTGCAAAAAGGTGGTGCGGTGTGGAAGGATCTTTTTCGAACGCTCCCCGCACCATAGCGGAAGGCCGGCCGGGGGCGGGTGTCGGTGCGTAACAAGGGCCGGAACGCGACGCGCACGAAGGCCCGGATGCAGCGCGGGCTGCGGCCATCCGCCGGTAATTTTTATGGATCATGCGGCGCTGTCCTACACGCCGCCCGGCCGCCTGGGGCCTACCATCGCTTCCGTCGATCCCCCCATCGACATCCCTCCCGCTTGCAGCAAGCAAGTGTTCAAGCCCGCAACTTGCGGGCTTTTTTTTTTGCCTCTCGCGCAGGCTCCGCGCAGCGCAAAAAAAAGCGCCCTGAAGGGCGCTGTCGTCAGTTCCGAGGTGGCGGAGACGGTGAGATTCGAACTCACGGACGGTTGCCCGTCGGCAGTTTTCAAGACTGCTGGTTTAAACCGCTCACCCACGTCTCCGGGTACGGAAGCTGCGGATTCTAGCCCAGGGCAGGGGCGCTCTTTTTTTGCAGCATGCCGCGGGTCTCGATGAAGCGGATCACCTCTGCCAGGCCGCTCTGGGTCTTCAGGTTGGTCATCACGAACGGCTTGAGCTGGCCCTGGGCGTTGGTGCGCATGCGGGTAGTGTCGGCGTGCATCACCTCCAGGTTGGCGCCCACGTGGGGGGCGAGGTCGGTCTTGTTGATGACGAACAGGTCGCTCTTGGTGATGCCGGGGCCGCCCTTGCGGGGGATCTTCTCGCCCGCGGCCACGTCGATGACGTAGAGGGTGAGGTCGCTGAGTTCGGGGCTGAAGGTGGCGGCCAGGTTGTCGCCGCCGCTTTCCACGAAGACGATGTCGGCGTTGGGGAACTCGCACAGCATGCGGTCGATGGCTTCGAGGTTGATGGAGCAGTCCTCGCGGATGGCGGTGTGGGGGCAGCCGCCGGTTTCCACGCCCAGGATGCGCTCGGGCGGCAGGGCGCCGCTCACCGTCAGCAGGCGCTGGTCTTCCTTGGTGTAGATGTCGTTGGTGATGGCGACGAGGTCGTAGTCCTCGCGCATGGCCTTGCACAGCATTTCCAGCAGCGTGGTCTTGCCGGAGCCGACGGGGCCGCCGATGCCCACGCGCAGCGGGGGCAGGGGCTTGGTGCGGTGGGGGATATGGTGCAGTGCGTTGGTCATGGCGTTGTTTACTATCAAATTAATAGCTGCTTGCGCAAGTGGGGCGGGCGCTAGGAGCGGAAAAGTCTTGAATATTGCACTTCGTGCCGGGCGCTCAGGATGGCGAGCATGGGCGAGAAGGCCTGGCGCTCGCTGTCCCTCAAGCCGGCGGCATGGTCGGCGGCGGCCGGGATGGCGTCGGCCAGCCGCGCCAGGATGCGCTGGCCCGCGCTCTGGCCGAGCTGCATGGACTTGAGCGCGGCCTGCACCATGTTCTCGGCCCAGCCGAAGGCATAGGCCAGCAGCACGTCGCGCACGGGGGCCTGGGTGGTGGATGCGGCCAGGGCAAACGCCACCGGGTAGGTGGGCGGCAGTGCGGCCAGGTGGCGCACGGCGGGCAGCAGCGCCTCGTCGCTCTGGTACTGGTTGCGCAGCCACTCGGCCATCGAGCGGCCCATCTGCTCGGCCTGCAGGCGCAGTTCGCTGGTCTCGCGGGTGTGCAGCACCCAGTCGTTGAGCTCGCGCACATGCGCCCAGTCGGCACGGCGCCAGGCGCCCACGGCCTTGGCGATGAGGGCCATGTCGCCGCGGGCCTGGGTGATGTGCAGCTGGTCCAGCAGCCAGTCGCCCACGGCAGTCTCGGTGGCGAGGCCGGCGTTCTCGATGGCGCTTTCCAACCCCTCGGAATAGGAGAACCCCCCCACGGGCAGCGCGGGGGAGGCCAGCCACATCAGCTGCAAGAAGCTGGCGGCGGGCAGGGGCGTGGGGTGGGAGTTGCGCACGGTGGGGGGTGTTGTCAGGCGGTAGGGGCCGGGCAGAGGAATGGGCTGTTCATGCTGCGCGCCCTGGCTTCGACAGGCTCAGCCCGAACGGATGGGGAGGGCGCTGCGGCGTGGACATGGGGCCTCAGTGGTCGTGGTTGCAGTGCGGGCCGTGCACGTGGCCCTGTGCGACCACGGGGATGGCGACGGTGCGGCCGCGCGCGGGCGCTGCCGCAGCGGACGCCGCTGGCGCATGCGCATGCGCGTGGCCGTGTTCGTGGTTGTGATCGTGGCCGTGATTGTGCGCGTGGTCATGGCCATGGCCGTGGCTGTGCCCCTGCCCGCCATGGTGGTGGTGCCCGCCGCCATGCCCGGCCGCATAGGCCCCGCCTTCGGGCTCGAACGGTAGGTTCTGCTCCGTCACGGTGAGGTGCATGGCGCGCAGCATGTCGGCCAGCACGTGGTCGGGCTCGATCTTGAGGTGGTCGGGCTGCAGCTCGATGGGCACATGGCGGTTGCCCAGGTGGTAGGCGGCGCGGGTCAGGTCGAACGCGTTGCCATGCGTGGCGCAGGGGGTGATGACCAGCACGGGCTGCGGGGCGGCCTGCACGCGCACCAGCGAGCCGTCTTCGGCCACCAGCACGTCGCCGCCGCGCACCAGGGTGCCGCGCGGCAGAAAGATGCCCAGTTCGCGCCCGGCCGAGTCGATGGCGGCGAAGCGGCTTTTCTGGCGCACGTCCCAGTCGAGTTCGACCGTGTGGGCGCGCTTGAGCAGCACGGGGGCCAGGCCCTGGCCTTGGGGGAGGAGTTTGGAGACTTGGATCATGGAAATGGCGTTTGGACGAAGCGCCGCGGGGCGCGAAAGCGGCATTGTCCGCCCGTGGTGCGAAGCGGCTCGCGCAGCGATCAAAGCTCCCGCGTCATGAAGCGGCTGTTCGGGTCGGGCCCATAGCTGCCGAAGGGGTCGCAGTCGGTAAAGCCATAGCGGCGGTACAACTGGTAGGCCGGCTCAAAAAACGGCTGGCTGCCCGTCTCCAGGCTCACGCGCTGGTAGCCCAGGTCCACGGCCTGGCCCAGAATGTGTTCCAGCACGGCGCGGCCCACGCCCAGGCCGCGCAGCGCCTCGGCCGAGCGCATGGATTTCAGTTCGGCATGCTCGGCGCTCAGGTGCTTGAGGGCGCCCGTGCCCACCAGCCGGCCGGGCGCGGGCTCTTTCTCGTCCGGCAGCCAGGCCGTCCAGAAGCGGATCTCGGGGCGGCGCAGCTGGCTCATGTCCAGCGCGTGCACGCTCTCGGGGGGCGAGGTGGCGCGCATGTCCTGCAGGTGCTCTTCCATGAAAGCGGCAATGCGCGGGTCGCTCAGGTCGTCCAGGCGGATCGTCAGGCGGTCCAGCAGGGGGCTCATCGGCGGCGGCTCAGAACAGAAAGTACCGCTGCGCCATCGGCAGCACGGTGGCGGGCTCGCAGGTGAGCAGCTGGCCGTCGGCGCGCACGGTGTAGGTCTGCGCGTCCACCTCCATCTTGGGGGTGTAGCTGTTGTGCACCATGTGCTGCTTGCGCACGCCGCGGATGTTGCGCACGGCGCTGAGCTGCTTGGCGAGGCCGAAGCGCTCGCCGATGCCCGCGTTCAGGCCCGCTTGCGACACAAAGGTGAGCGAGGTCTTGGCAATGGCCCCGCCGAACGCGCCGAACATGGGGCGGTAGTGCACGGGCTGGGGCGTGGGGATGGAGGCATTGGGGTCGCCCATGGCGGCCATGGCGATCAGGCCGCCCTTCAGGATGAGCGCGGGCTTCACGCCGAAGAAGGCGGGCTTCCAGATCACGATGTCGGCCCACTTGCCCACTTCGAGCGAGCCCACCTCGTGGCTGATGCCGTGGGCAATGGCGGGGTTGATGGTGTATTTGGCCACATAGCGCTTGATGCGCGTGTTGTCGTTGCGGGCGCTGTCACCTTGCAGGCTGCCGCGCTGCACCTTCATCTTGTGCGCCGTCTGCCAGGTGCGCAGGATGACCTCGCCCACGCGGCCCATGGCCTGGCTGTCGCTGCTCATCATGCTGATGGCGCCCAGGTCGTGCAGGATGTCCTCGGCCGCGATGGTCTCCTTGCGGATGCGGCTTTCGGCAAAGGCCAGGTCTTCGGCAATGCTCGCGTCCAGGTGGTGGCACACCATGAGCATGTCCACGTGCTCGTCCAGCGTGTTCTGGGTGTAGGGCATGGTAGGGTTGGTGGACGACGGCAGGAAGTTGGCCTCGCCCACCACGCGCAGGATGTCGGGGGCGTGCCCGCCGCCCGCGCCTTCGGTGTGGAAGGCGCAGATGCCGCGCCCGCCCACGGCGGCGATGGTGTTCTCCACAAAGCCCGATTCGTTGAGCGTGTCGCTGTGGATGGCGACCTGCGTGTCCGTCTCTTCCGCCACGTCCAGGCAGTTGCTGATGGCCGAAGGCGTGGTGCCCCAGTCTTCGTGCAGCTTGAGGCCGATGGCCCCGGCGTTGATCTGCTCGTGCAGCGCGTCGGGCAGGCTGGCGTTGCCCTTGCCGAGGAAGCCCAGGTTCATGGGGAAGGCATCGGCCGCCTGCAGCATGCGCTCTAGGTTGAAGGGGCCCGAAGTGCAGGTGGTGGCCAGCGTGCCGGTGGCGGGGCCGGTGCCGCCGCCCAGCATGGTCGTCACGCCGCTGGCCAGGGCCTCTTCCACTTGCTGGGGGCAGATGAAGTGGATGTGGCTGTCGATGCCGCCCGCGGTGACGATGTTGCCTTCGCAGCTGATGACCTCGGTGCCCGGGCCGATGATGATGTCCACGCCCGGCTGCGTGTCGGGGTTGCCTGCTTTGCCGATGGCGGCGATGCGGCCCGCGCGCAGGCCGATGTCGGCCTTGAAGATGCCGGTGTGGTCGACGACGAGCGCATTGGTCAGCACCGTGTCCACGGCCCCTTGCGCATTGCTGCGCTGGCTTTGCGCCATGCCGTCGCGGATGGTCTTGCCGCCGCCAAACTTCACCTCTTCGCCGTAGCTGCCTGCGCGCAGCGTGTGGTCGGCCTCGACTTCAAGGATCAGTTCGGTGTCGGCCAGGCGCAGCCGGTCGCCCACGGTGGGGCCGAACATCTCGGCATAGGCGCGTCGTCCAATCGTTGCCATGGTGGGGTGCTCCGCAAGAACTGAGTACTATTGTTTTGATAGCTTCTAGCGCCTTCCCAGTAAGCGCTAGAAGCCGATTTGATCTAGAAACCGATCTACAGCGCGCCCTGGGTGAGGCCCTGGAAGCCGTACACCCGGCGCTCGCCCGCGTAGTCCACCAGCTCCACGGTGCGCTCCTGGCCCGGCTCGAAGCGCACGGCGGTGCCCGAGGCGATGTTCAGCCGCATGCCGCGCGCGGCGGCGCGGTCAAAGCCCAGGGCATTGTTGGTCTCGGCAAAGTGGTAGTGCGAGCCGACCTGGATGGGCCGGTCGCCCGTGTTGCGCACCACCAGCGTGAGGGTGCGGCGGCCGGTGTTGAGCGGGTGGTCGCCGGGGTCGGTAAAGAGTTCACCTGGGATCATGGTTGGTCATCCACGGTTGGCAGGTTGGGGGGACTCCCTCTCCCCTCGCGGGAGAGGGCCGGGGAGAGGGGTGATCGGGATGGGCACTGCGCCTGCGCCGCCCCCTCTCCCCAACCCCTCTCCCGCGAGGGGAGAGGGGCTTGCGTGCGTGTCAAACAGGGTGCGGGCGGTAGCCATCACGCCATCTGCGCCAGCAGAGCGCCGCCGAACGCAGCCACGCCAGCACCTGCAGCGCGCGCCAGCCACACATGGCGGTGGCGCAGCGCCCAGCCCGTTGCCAGGCCTGCGGTGTGCAGCAACACGGTGGCCGCCAGCATGCCTGCCAGGGTCTGCCAGGCGCTGGCGCTGCCGGCCAGTTCGTAGCCATGGGCCACGCCGTGGAAGACGGCAAACACGCCCACGCCCAGCGCCGCCAGCAGCCCGGGCACGCGCAGGCGCGACACCACCAGCAGCCCGGTGACGAGCAGCGATGCGGCAATCATCGGCTCCACCGCCGGCAGCGCCACGCCCTGCAAGCCCAGCACCGCGCCCACCAGCAGCATCGCCGCAAAGCCCACGGGGCCCCACAGCAGATCCCGCCCGGCGCTGCGGGCGGCCAACGCGCTCCACAGCCCCACGGCCACCATGGCGGCCAGGTGGTCCAGCCCGAAGAAGGGGTGGGCCAAGCCGCTCAGAAAGCTGTTGTGGATGTGGGATTCAGCGCCTGTGTGAGCGCTGGCGCTCGTGCTGATTGCGCTGGCAGCTATGAAAAGAAGAGCGGCTGTGTGGCGGTGCGAGAGGGCGATGCGCATGGGGGCTCCACGAAGAGAAGAGGGGGGGGGGGGAGAACGGGGGTCAGACGATCGGCTGGTGCACGGTGACGAGCTTGGTCCCATCGGGGAAGGTCGCTTCGACCTGGATGTCCGGAATCATCTCGGGGATGCCCTCCATCACGTCGTCGCGCGTGAGCACCGTGCGGCCTTCGCTCATGAGCTGGGCCACGGTCTTGCCGTCGCGCGCGCCCTCCATCACGGCCGCGCTGATCAGGGCCACGGCCTCGGGGTAGTTGAGCTTCAGCCCCCGGGCCTTGCGGCGCTCGGCCAGCAGGGCGGCGGTGAAGATCAGGAGCTTGTCTTTCTCACGCGGGGTCAGTTCCATGTCGTTTCACTTGATGTGCGGGGTGTGTCGGGAAAATCTGTGTGAACGCGGATTCATCATAGGCAGCAAGCCCCGTGCCCGCCATACGCCGGACGGCGCAGCCGGCCGGGCCGTGGCATGGAAACTGCACTGAACAGGCTTGCCGCCGACCCGCCCGCCCATGTCCGTCCCCACCGCCGCTGCTGCCCCTGTCCTGCCCGACGCCGCGGCGCTGCCGGCTGCGGCGCCGGGCGACCCCCAGCCGCCGCAGCAGGTCGTCAAGGTGCGGCGCGACTACAACAGCTGGGTGGCCACCGAGACCATGGAGGACTACGCGCTGCGCTACACGCCCCAGCGCTTTCGCAAGTGGTCTGAATGGCGCGTGGCCAACACCGCGTTCGGCGCCGCATCCTTCCTGATCCTCGAAGCCGTGGGCGCCACGCTGCTGGTGCAGTACGGCTTCATCAACGCCTTCTGGGCCATCGTGGCCACGGGGCTCATCATCTTCCTGGCGGGACTGCCCATCAGCGTGTACGCGGCGCGCTACGGGGTGGACATGGACCTGCTCACGCGCGGGGCGGGCTTTGGCTACATCGGCTCCACGCTCACCTCGCTGATCTACGCCAGCTTCACCTTCATCTTCTTCGCGCTCGAAGCCGCCGTGATGGCCTATGCGCTGGAGCTGGCGCTGGACATTCCGCCCCGCTGGGGCTACCTGGTCTGCGCGCTCGTGGTGATTCCGCTGGTCACGCACGGGGTGTCGGCCATCAGCCGGCTGCAGGTGTGGACGCAGCCGCTGTGGCTGGTGATGCTGCTGGTGCCGTTTGCCACGGTGCTGGCGCACGATCCTGGTGCGTTTGCGGGGGTGCTGCACTACGGCGGTGAATCGATGCGCGGGGCGGGCTTTCAATTGCCCTTGTTTGGTGCGGCGCTCACCGTCGGCATTGCGCTCATCACCCAAATGGGGGAGCAGGCCGACTACCTGCGCTTCATGCCCGCCCCCGCGCCGGGGCACGCCGCGCGGTGGTGGCTGGGGGTGCTGGCGGGCGGGCCGGGCTGGGTGGTGCTGGGCGTGCTCAAGATGCTGGGCGGGGCGCTGCTGGCCTGGCTGGCGCTCACCCACATGGTGCCGGTGGAGCGGGCGGTGGACCCGAACCAGATGTACCTGGCGGCGTATGAATACGTCTTCCGGAACGTAGGCTGGGCGGTGGCGGCCACGGCGCTGTTCGTGGTGGTGTCGCAGCTCAAGATCAACGTGACCAATGCCTACGCCGGGTCGCTGGCGTGGTCCAACTTCTTCTCGCGCCTCACGCACAGCCACCCGGGGCGGGTGGTGTGGGTGGTGTTCAACACGCTCATCGCCTTCATGCTGATGGAGATGAACGTCTTTCGCGCCATGGGCGAGGTTCTGGGGCTGTACTCCAACATCGCCATCGCCTGGATCATGGCCGTGGTGGCCGACCTGGTGGTCAACAAGCCGCTGGGCCTGTCGCCCAAAGGCATCGAGTTCAAGCGCGCGCACCTGTACGACATCAACCCCGTGGGCGTGGGCGCCATGGCGCTGGCCTCCGTCGTCTCCATCAGCGCACACCTGGGCCTGTTCGGGCCGCTGCCGCAGGCGTTCTCTGCGGTGATTGCGATGGCCGTGGCCTTTGTGGCCGCGCCGCTGATTGCGTGGGCCACCGGCGGCAAGTACTACATCGCCCGGCACAGCGATCCCGTGGCGGTGCCCATGCACGGCCCGGTGCCCGGCGCGCGCGCGGCCGACCTGGGCAGCACCCAGCGCCTGGCCGTGCAGCGTTGCGTGATCTGCGAGCGCGAGTACGAGGCGCCCGACATGGCCCAGTGCCCCGCCTACCGCGGCGCCATCTGCTCGCTGTGCTGCACGCTGGACGCCCGCTGCGGCGACCTGTGCAAGCCGCACGCGAGCATGGCGGTGCAGTGGTCCGCCGCGCTGCGCTGGGTGCTGCCGCGGGCGGTGTGGCGCTACCTGGACACGGGGCTGGGCCACTTCCTGCTGCTGATGCTGGTGATCGCCCCACTGCTGGCCGCCGTGATGGGCCTGCTGTACCACCAGGAGCTGAACACCATCGCCCAGGCGATGACGGACACCGACGTGCTGGCCGCGCCCGAGGTGGCGCTGCGCTCGGGCCTGCTCAAGGCCTACCTGGCGCTTCTGGTCATCTCGGGCATCGTGGCCTGGTGGCTGGTGCTGGCGCACAAGAGCCGCCAGGTGGCGCAGGAGGAGTCCAACCGCCAGACGGGCCTGCTCATGCGCGAGATCGAGCTGCACCGCCAGACCGACGAGGCCCTGCAGACCGCGCGCCGCGTGGCCGAGCAGGCCCAGCAGGCGGCCGAGCAGGCCAACCAGGCCAAAAGCCGCTACATCAGCGCCATCAGCCATGAGATCCGCACGCCGCTGAACTCCATCCTGGGCTACGCGCAGCTCATGGGCGAGGACCCCCAGGTCCCCGCCCACCGCAAGCAGGCCGTGCACGTGATCCGCCGTGGCGGCGAGCACCTGCTCTCGCTCATCGAGGGCACGCTGGACATCGCCCGCATCGAATCCGGCAAGCTCACGCTCGACGTGGCGCCCATGCGCTTTGCCGACGGCCTGCACGAGATCGCAGGCCTGTTCGAGCTGCAGGCCGCCGCCAAGGGCCTGGCCTTCCAGTTCGACGTGCAGGGCGTGATCCCCGAGGTGGTGCGCGCCGACGAGCAGCGGCTGCGGCAGATTCTCATCAACCTGCTGGGCAACGCCATCAAGTTCACCGCGCAGGGCACCGTCACGCTGCGCGTGCGCTATGCGCGCGAGATGGCGCGCATCGACGTGCAGGACACGGGCCCGGGCCTCCGGCAGGACGAGATCGAACGCATCTTCGAGCCCTTTGCCCGCGGGGGTGCCCACAGCGCGACGGGCGGCAGCGCTGCGCCGGGCGCGGGCCTGGGGCTCACCATTGCCAAGATGCTCACGGCGCTGATGGGCGGCGAGCTCACGGTGACCAGCACGCCCGGCGCGGGCGCGGTGTTCCACGTCAAGCTCTTCCTGCCCGAGGTGCACGCCGAGGCGCTGGGCAAGACCGCCGCCGCGCCCGCCGTGCGCCCCGCCCGGGCGCGGTCCGGCTACGCGGGCGAGCGCCGCCGCATCCTCGTGGTGGACAACGAAGAACCCGACCGGGAGCTGCTGCGCCAGCTGCTGGAGCCGCTGGGCTTCGAGCTGCGCCAGGCCGCCAGCGGCCACGATGCGCTGGACCTGCTGGCCGCCGGCTACCGCCCCCACGCCATCTTCATGGACCTGGCCATGCCCGGCATCGACGGGTGGGAAACCATCCGCCGTATCCGCGCGCAGGGCTGGGCGGCACGCGAGGACGCTGGCGGCGGTGCGGCAGGGGCACCCAGCACGCCCGGCGCCTGCATCGCCGTGGTGTCGGCCAACGCGTTTGACAAGACCCTGGAGAACGACGCGGGCATCCGCCCCGAGGACTTCATCGTCAAGCCCGTGCGCCACAGCGAGCTGCTGGACTGGCTGGAGCGGCGGCTGGAGCTGGTGTGGGTCGATGCACCCGCCGCCGCAGGCGCGGCGGCGCCGCCGCCTTCCACCGCGCCGCAGCGGACCGCAGCCACGGGGTCGGCCGCACCTGCCGGGGGCTGCCCGCCTGCCGCCGTCGTCGCGGACCTTGCGCAGTCCGTGGCGCTGGGCTACTACCGCGGCGTCCTCAACAGCCTGGCAGACATCGAACGCCAGCACCCCGAGCACGCCGCCTTCGTGGCGCGCCTGCGGCCGCTGGCGCAGCAGTTCGCCTTCGACGCCATGGGCGAGATCCTGGAGCAAGCCACGCCATGACGGTTGTGCCGCCCGCCGCCCCCTTCGCCCCCCCCGCGGCCGCCCTGCTGGACCGCGGCAGCACCGACGTGGTGCTGGTCGTGGACGACGTGCCCGACAACCTGGCCGTGCTGCACGACGCGCTGGACGAATCCGGCTACACCGTGCTGGTGGCCACCCACGGCGAGGCCGCCCTGCAGCGCGCCGCGCAGGCCCTGCCCGACATCGTGCTGCTCGACGCCATGATGCCGGGCATGGACGGTTTCGAGGTGGCGCGGCGCCTGAAGGCCACGCCGGCCACGGCGCACATCCCCATCATTTTCATGACGGGCCTGACGGAGACCGAGCACCTGGTGGCCGCGCTGGAAGCCGGGGGCATCGACTACGTGACCAAGCCCATCAAGCCGCGCGAGGTGATGGCGCGCATGCAGGTGCACCTGGGTGCGGCCCGCAAGGCCCGGCAGGATGCGCTGCAGGCCCGCGAGGCGCGCAATGCGCTGGATGCGTTCGGCTACGCCAGCATCACCGTGCGCGCGTCCGACGGGCGCATCGTGTGGCAGACGCCCCTGGCGCGCGAACTGCTGCAAGCCTACTTTGGCGAGGCCGGGCCGGACGGCACCCCGGCCGCCTTCGGCCCGTGGGCGCCCGCGGCGGTGCAGGCCTGGCTGCGCCGCCATGTGCTGGCCGACAACGCGGCCGAAACGCTGGCCCAGAGCGGCGCCGAGCCGCCGCGCCTGGCGGTGGAGCAGGGCGCTCGGCGCCTCACCTTCCGCCTGCACCAGCAGGTGGGCGACAGCGAGGGCGGCGGCGACTGGCTGGTGGTGATGCGCGAGGTGTCCGACGCCAAGATCATCGAGACCATGAGCCTGGCGTTCAAGCTCACCGCGCGCGAGGCCGAGGTGCTGTACTGGGTGGTCAAGGGCAAGATCAACCGCGACATCGGCGACATCCTGGGCGCCAGCCCGGCCACGGTGAAGAAGCACCTGGAGCGGGTGTTTGCCAAGCTGGGGGTGGAGACGCGCACCGCCGCCGCGGCCATGGCGATGAACCGCATCCGGCAGCTGCACCCGCAGTTCGAGGGGTAAGGCCATGGCTGCTATCGCCAACGTGGCAAGTCGCCGTCTGTGCATGCCACCCGCCCGTTCAGGCTGAGCCTGTCGAAGCCCTGCGCGGCGCTTCGACAGGCTCAGCGTGAGCGGGTAGGGGTGGGGCGATCCGTGACGTGAAGTTTTGGCGCAGCCGGCCTGTAGCGCTTTCACAGCAAGCGCGGGCAGCTATTTTTTTGAGAGCAAAGGGGCGCCGTTGCTCAGCGCCCCACCGCCCGCTCCAGCTGCGCCTTGTTCATCTTCGAGCGTCCGGCAATGCCCTTGCGCCGCGCTTCCTCGTACAGCTGCTCGCGCGTGCGCCCCTGGGCGCCCGTGTGGGAGCGCTGGCCGCCGCGCACGGGGGCGGGCGTGTCGCGCACGGTCTTGGGGTTGGCGGTCTTGCTCTCGCCGTGCTGGGCGCGTTCCTTGTTCACGGTGCGCGCGGCAATCTCCTCGGCCGTGCCGGTGCTCTTGCCGCGCTGCTTCAGGCTGGACTTGATGTGCTCGTACTGGCGCTCGCGCTTGGCGCTCCATTGGGCCTGGGGCATGGGGGCTCCTTCAAGGGGAATCACAAGCCGTCAGGTTAGGCGCCCGCAGCGCCCGGCGGGTCGGCGCAGCGCGCCAGCCCACGTAGGACAAGCGCGGCTGCGTCTGGATGCAAAAACCAGCCTGGCGCCCGCCCAGTAAGCGCCAACAGCTATCATTTTTGAAGTATTACATGCCCAGCGACTTCAGCAGTGCGTCCGTATCGTCCTGGCCTGCCGCTGCCGCCGGGCTTTCGGACACCACGGGGGCTTCCTGCGACTGGGCCATCAGCGCGTCGGGATCGGGGGCTTCCTGGGCCTCGAAGTCGTAGAGCTTGATGAACTCGGTGCGGTCGATGGCCAGCTCCAGGTAGAAGATGTGGTTGGCGCTGGTGTAGAAGGTCACGCGCCGCGCCTCGGGCTTGTCCAGGTTGGCGTCCACCGACAGCTGCACCTGCTTGTTCAGCACCAGCATCTTGGGCTGATTCTGCGTGATGTGGGTCTGCAGCTCGCGCCGCACCTTGCCGGTGAAGTCACCCACCACCTGGTTCATCAGCTCGCCCATCACGTTGCTGACCTCGTCCGAGGTGTAGGAGCTGACCAGGTCGTCCTTGGACATGCCCATGTTCAGCAGGTAGTTGGCATACAGCTCCATGGCCGCCGGGGCCGTGAAGTTGATGATCACCAGCCCCGAGAAGCCCCCGTCGAACAGCACGAAGCAGCCGATGTCGGGCTTGAGGCAGGTCTTGCTGATGCGCTGCACCATGCCGGAGTAGTGGATCTGGCTGTGCGTGGCCACGCCCAGCACGCGGGTGACGGAGTTGCACAGGCTGATCAGCAGGTCTTCGGTGCCGTAGGTGGTGGAATTTTCAGGAAGGCTCATGGTGGTGAAGGAGGCGGCGGCCGCAAATACGGAGAATGCAGGGCAGAGCATAGGCGATGGCGGGGCAGGAGGCCAGAGGACCCCTGGCGCCTGGGCTGCAGGACAGGGGCACCAGCGTCTCGGGGGAAGGCGCTGATTGACAACCCACCCGGCTCGCGTATCGTGCCCTGCAGCGGGGCTGGGAACACATTCTTGGAGCCGCCAGGGGCTCTGGGGGGAAAAAACACGGGCGAGAGGGGTGCACAGATGGGCAATGTCTATTCCTACGGACTGAGCGACTTCCAGGCCATCGCCACCGGCGCTGCGGTGCTGGCCAGCGGCGGCGGGGGCAGCTACTCCGACGCCTGCGCCCTTGTGCAGGAGTTGGCGGGCCAGGGCTTCAGCGGCCAGGTCACCGTGCAGGACTACGACGGCGCCACGCCCGCCTGCGTGCTGGCCATCATGGGGTCGCCCGACGCGGCCTCCAGCCTGGATCTCGCGGCCGTTCAGAACGCCATCAGCAACACCTTGGCGGTGCAGCAGGCCTATACCGGCCTGCAGGTGGGGGCGCTGATCCCGGTGGAGATCGGTCCCATCAACTCGCTGGTGCCGCTCATCGGCGCGGCCATGTCGGGTGGGTCGGTCTGGGTGGTGAATGGCGATGGCGCGGGGCGGGCGGTGCCCGAGCTGCCGCAGACCACCTTTGCCGGCACGGCGGCGCTCGCCCCCAGCCCGGCGGTGCTGGCCAGCGACGCTGCGAACCCGGCAGCGGCCCAGTATGCCGTGCTGGGCGCGGCCACCGCCGCGGGTATCGAGACCCTGGCGGGCGGGGTGCTGGGCGAGTTTGGCGGGTATTCGGGCATCGCCATGTGGCCGTCCAACGCCGGCAACCAGTTCGCCCTGTCCGGCGGCTACCTTCCCGGCACGCTGGAGCAGGCCCGCCTGCTGGGCTTGCAGCTGCTGCAGGCGGTCACGCCGCTGTCCACCGCGGCGGTGGCCGGGAGCATCCAGGCCCTCACGGGCCGCGCGGCCCGCGCAGTGGTCACCAACTTCTTCATCACGGCGGTCAGCCAGTCCACCTCCAGCGCTTCGTCGCTGGACTCGGGAATCATCCGCCTGGACAATGCGCAGGACCCCGGCCAGAGCACCGAGACGCACTACCTCTACAACCTCAACGAGAACCTGATCATGTATTCGGCGTCGAGCACCTCCCCCGACATCGTCGCGCCGGACTCGATCTGCTATTACTCCGAGAGCACGGGGCGGGGATTCTCCAACGCCACCGACGATCTGGCGGTGTATTTCGACGCGGCCGCAGGCCGCAGCACGGGCCGGCAGGTGAGCGTGATTTCGGTGCAGACGGCGCCCCAGCTGTACAACACCCCGGGCGTGGTGGCCTCCTTTGCGGGCCTGCTGCGCAACATGGGCTATGCCGGCGGCATGCCGCCGGGCTGAGGTGTTCCGAACCGATCCGCAAGACGGTGCGCCGCCATGGGTGAAGCAGATCTGAACAAGGAGCGGCTGGAGCTGGCCCTGGAAGCCGCGGGGCTGGACCTGTGGGAGAACGACCTGGCAACGGGCAATGTCACCCGCAAGGCCACCAAGACCTTCCTGGAGCTGGGCTTCACCGAGGAGGAGATCGTCTCGGGCGTGCAGGACATCTACGGGCTGTTCCACCCCGACGACGTGGACATGGTGCGCAAGGCGGTGGCGGACCACCTGTCGGGCGCCACGCCCCAGTACCGCTGCGAGTTCCGCCTGCGCGCCAAGACCGGCGAATGGGTCTGGTACGCCAACTACGGCCGCATCATGGACGGCCGCAGCGACACGCCGGGCAAGCGCCTGATCGGCGTGACGTTCAACATCGACGACCGCAAGCGGCGCGAGGACGAGATCGCGCAGATCAACCGCCAGCTTGTGGAGCAAAACCGCCTGCTGCAGCAGTTCAACGCCACGCTGGAGCTGCTGGCGGCCAACGACTCCCTCACCGGCCTGGCCAACCGGCGCACCCTGATGGCCATGGGGGCCAACGAGTACAAGCGCACCCAGCGGTTCGGCCACCCGCTGTCGGTGCTGGTGGTGGACATCGACCGGTTCAAGGACGTCAACGATGTGTGGGGCCACCTGGCAGGCGACCGGGTGATCTGCGCCGTGGCGCAGGCGTGCGCGGCGCGCAAGCGCAGCGGGGTGGACATCGTTGCCCGCTTTGGCGGGGAGGAGTTCGTCCTGGTGCTGCCCGAGACGGACAGCCCGAGCGCCCTGCACATGGCCGATTCGCTGCGCCGCGAAGTGCAGTCCATGCAGGTGGTCATTGACGGGGACAGCACGTTTCTCTCCGTCACCGTGAGCGTGGGCGCGGCGACGCTGCAGCAGGGGCTGGACCCGGATTTCGAGGCCCTGGTCAACCGGGCGGACAAGGCGCTGTACCGCGCCAAGGGCGCCGGGCGCAACGTGGTGTGCTGTGCCGAGGCCGTGCCTGCGAGCGCGCCCATGTACGTGCTGCCCGCCCCGGAAGAGGACGGGGCCGGAGGCTGAGCCACCGCCGCCCGGCCCGGTCGCAGCCTTCGGCGCCACCTGCCGGGCTCACTCCTCGCTGGTCCACTCCACCTGCACGCCCAGGCTGCGCAGGTTTTCGGCAAAGCGCGGGTGCGCGCGCCGGATGGGCGTGGCGTTGCGGATCTCCGAGCGGCCGGGCGTGCTGGCCGCCACCATCAGCAGCGCAATGGCCACGCGGATGATGTAAGGGCTTTCCACCACCGCCGGGGTGAGCGGGTTGCCGCCAAAGGTCACGAGCCGGTGCGGGTCGGACTGGAACACGTGCGCGCCGAACTTGGACAGCTCGCCCGCCCAGCCCAGGGCGCCGTCGTACACCTTGTTCCAGAACAGCGCGTTGCCCTGCGCCCGCACCCCCAGCGCGATGAAGATGGGCAGCAGGTCCACCGGGAAGTACGGCCAGGGCGCGGCCTCCACCTTGGTCAGCACGTTGCTGGTGAAGGGCGTCTGCACCTTCAGCGGGCCGTCGCAGCGTGCGCGCGACCAGCCGTCCTCGTGGGTGATGGCCACGCCGAACTTGGCGAACGTGCGGTCGATGAGCGGAAAGTTCTCGGGCGCGCTGTTGCGCACCACCACGTCGCCCCCGGTGATCGCGCCCAGCGCGAGGAAGGTCGTGATCTCGTGGAAGTCCTCGTCAAAGCGGAACTCGCCGCCCTTGAGCGCCGCACCGCCGCGCACCGTGAGCCGCGAGGTGCCGATGCCTTCGATGTCCACGCCGATCATGCCCATGAAGCGGCAGAACTCCTGCACGTGCGGCTCCGAGGCCGCATTGGTCAGCACCGACGTGCCCTGGGCCGCGGCGGCGCAGAGCACGAAGTTCTCGGTGGTGGTGACAGAGGCATAGTCCAGCCAGTGCTGGTTGGCCTGCAGCGCCGCGGCGCCGCGGCGTACCAGCAGCGAGCCCTCGGCGCGCTCCACCGTGGCGCCGAAGCGGCGGAACACCTCCACATGCGGGTCGATCTCGCGCACGCCCAGCGTGCAGCCCTTGACGTTGTCCTCCAGCCGCGCCACGCCAAAGCGCGCCAGCAGCGGCGGCACCAGCATGATGGAGGAGCGCATCTCCTCCGGCAGCCGGTGCCGCGCCGCGTCGAAGACGGTGGCGTGGTGGTGCAGCTCCAGCGTGCCGCTGGCGTGGTCCATGCGCACCTCGCTGCCCAGGGTGCGGAAGATCTCCAGGATCTTGCGCACGTCGGTGATGTCGGGCACGCCCAGCAGGCGCAGCGGTTCGTGGGTGAGCAGCGTGGCGCACAGCACCGGGAGCACGGCGTTCTTGTTGGCAGACGGCGTGATGCGGCCGCGCAGCGGCGTGCCGCCGTGAACGATGAGATTGGACATGACAGGGAACAGCGGAGGGAGAGGCGCGGAGCGTGGTCGGGTGAAGTGGCAGGCCCATCCGGCTGTTCGCACCGGCCGGGCCGCACAGGGCGCTACTCTACCCCCTTGCCAGCGCGCAGCCGCTGCGGCGCTGCCGTCCCCTCATCGTGAACACCTGCTCAGGTCTGGGGGCAGGCCCGAAAGGCGGGCAATTGCTCGGCCGCTTTCGTGAAGGCCTCCAGGCACGGGTGGGCGGCCGCATCCACACGGCCCGGCAGTAGCAGGTGCGTGAAGCTCCAGGCCACGGCGGTCGCAATGCCGCCGTGCGTCAGCGCCTCCTGCACGGCGGCCAGGGGCACGCGCGCCAGCTCGGCCTCCAGCGCGGCGAACGCCGCGTCCAGCTGGCCGCCCACGCGGTCCAGCCAGGGCGCGTGCTGCTTCTCCGCGGGCCGCAGCCGGTGTTCGTAGACCGTCTGCACGGCCTTCTCGCAGGCCGCCAGCGCCAGGCCGGTGAGCCGCAGGTCGTGCAGGTGCTGTGCCGCATCGGCAGGGGTCAGCCGCGACCCGGGCGCCTGCGCCTCGATCCACTGCAGGATCAGCGTCGAATCCATCAGCACCGTGCCGTCGTCCGCGATCAGCGTGGGCGCCTTCACCACCGGGTTGATCTGCTGGAACTGCCCGAAGGTGCTGAAGACCGACAGCGGCTGGTGCGCAAAGGGCTGCCCCAGCACGTGCAGCGAGACCGCGACGCGGCGAACATACGGGGAGTCGAGCATTCCAATGAGTTGCATGGCGAGGAGATCAGGTGTTGAAAGGGCCCTACGATAGCCCTGCAGCCACGGCGGCGGCCAGGGGCAATCATCGGAAATCGGGCCCGCCGGCCGATGGTTCATCGGCCTGCCGGCCGGCGGAAGTGCTGCACGACCCACGAAAGGAAGGAAGAGGGCGCATGGAACTGGACAAGAAGGACCGGCAGATCCTGCAGGCGCTGCAGGCCGACGCGCGCCAGAGCCTGGCGGCGCTGGGCAAGCGCATCGGGCTGTCCCAGCCGGCCATGAGCGAACGGGTGCGCAAGCTGGAGGCGGCCGGCGTGATCGAGGGGTACGGAGCGCGGGTCAACCTGCGCGCCATCGGCGTGGGCCTGCAGGCCATCATCCGCATCCAGACCACGCACGCAGGCATCGCGCCGTATGTGCAGCTGTTCCAGCAGATGCCGGAGGTGCTGGAGGCCGACCGCGTGACCGGCGAGGACTGCTTCATCGTGCGCTGCGCCATCGCCCAGCCGTCCGACCTGGAGCGGGTGGTGGACGCGCTGGCCGTGCACGGCGCCGTGACCACCTCGCTGGTGCTCTCCAGCCCGGTGCGCAAGGCCGTGACGGTGCCGCTGTAACCCTGGCGAAGGCACATGTACGCCACCCGGCGTATTTCCGGCAAGCGCCGTGCTCTCCAGAATCCAACCCATGCCCCGCCTTTCCCGCACCGAGCGGGCGGCAGGGGCAAAGCGGTTGGAACCTGTACCCCACTGGAGAAGCACCTCATGCAACGTCGTTATTCCCTCAAGGCCCTTGCGGCCGTCGCCACGCTCGCCGGCCTGTCCGCCCTGCCAGCCCATGCGCAGGACACCATCAAGGTCGGCGTCCTGCACAGCCTGTCGGGCACCATGGCCATCTCGGAAACGGTGCTCAAGGACACCGTGCTCATGGCCATCGACGAGATCAACGCCAAGGGTGGCGTGCTGGGCAAGAAGCTGGAGCCCGTGGTGGTGGACCCCGCCTCCAACTGGCCTCTGTTCGCCGAGAAGACCAAGCAGCTGCTGGGCCAGGACAAGGTCGCGGTGATCTTCGGCTGCTGGACCAGCGTGAGCCGCAAGTCGGTGCTGCCCGTCGTCGAGGAAATGAACGGCCTGCTGTTCTACCCCGTGCAGTACGAGGGCGAAGAGCTGTCCAAGAACGTGTTCTACACCGGCGCCGCGCCCAACCAGCAGGCCATCCCCGCGGTGGACTACCTGATGAGCAAGGACGGCGGCAGCGCCAAGCGCTGGGTGCTGCTGGGCACCGACTATGTGTACCCCCGCACCACCAACAAGATCCTGCGCGCCTACCTCAAGAGCAAGGGCGTGAAGGAGTCGGACATCGACGAGAAGTACACGCCGTTTGGCCACAGCGACTACCAGACCATCGTGGCCGACATCAAGAAGTTCAGCCAGGGCGGCAAGACGGCCGTGGTCTCGACCATCAACGGCGACTCCAACGTGCCCTTCTACAAGGAACTGGGCAATGCGGGCCTGAAGGCCAAGGACGTGCCGGTGGTGGCCTTCTCGGTGGGTGAGGAAGAGCTGCGCGGCGTGGACACCAAGCCGCTGGTGGGCCACCTGGCCGCCTGGAACTACTTCCAGTCCATCAAGAACCCCGAAAACACCGCCTTCATTAAGAAGTGGAGCGACTACGCCAAGGCCAAGAACATCGCGGGCCACAAGGACAAGCCGCTCACCAACGACCCGATGGAAGCCACCTACATCGGCATCAACATGTGGAAGCAGGCCGTGGAGAAGGCCAAGAGCACCGACGTGGACAAGGTGATCGCCGCCATGGCCGGCCAGACCTTCAAGGCGCCCAGCGGCATCGTCAGCAAGATGGACGAGAAGAACCACCACCTGCACAAGAGCGTGTTCATCGGCGAGATCAAGGCCGATGGCCAGTTCAACGTGGTGTGGAAGACGCCGGGTCCGGTCAAGGCCAAGCCCTGGAGCCCGTACATCGAAGGCAACGACAAGAAGAAGGACGAGCCGGACGGTAAGTCGAAGCTGTGACACCCCCCTGAGGCGCTTCGCGCCTTCCCCCCGCTCTCGCATCGCTGAGCGATGCGGGCAGGGGGACGCCCCCGGCGCGGCGGGGCGGCCCTTGCGCGGGGGCCCTGGTCTGGGCCCCGCGCGCTGCACAGGCCTGTTTTCATTTGACCTACCGGCTCCCCCTCATGTTTGCCACACTTTTTCAACGCCTGATCGCCTGCCTGCTGCTGTGCGCGGCCGTGCAGGCGCACGCGCTCACGGCCGAGGCGGCGCGGGCCATGGCGGCGGGCGATACCGATGACCGGATCGCCGCGCTGCAGGCCGCCATCGCCACGCCCGACGCTGCCACCGTGGCCTTCATCCGCGCCATGGGCGACGATGCCGTGAAGATCGCGGGCGGCAAGGCCATCGTCATCCAGGACGGCAAGGGCCTGGACCCCGTGACGGGTGCCGAGGTGCCCGTGCCCGACGACGCCGAAGACATCGTCAACAACAACCGCATGCGTGGCGAGTTCGACACCGCGCTGGCCTCGCTGCAGCTCATGGCCGCCGATGTCGCAGAGCGCCGCAAGGCCGTCGACGCGCTGCGCGAAGAAACCGACGAGGCCCGCCTGCCGCTGATCGAGAAGGCCCTGGCCGCCGAGCAGGACGCCACGCTCCAGGCGCGCCTGGAAAGCATCCGTGCGCGCATCCTCATCGGCAGCAGCGATGCGGCCAAGCGCCTTTCCGCCGCGCAGCACCTGGCTGCCAGCGGCAACCCCGCCACGCGCACCGTGCTGCTCGAGCAGCTGCGCAATGAAGAAGACCCCAAGGTCAAGGCCGCCTTGCAGGCCGCGCTCAAGACCGTGGAAGAGCGCCTGCGGTGGGGCGAGCGCCTGGCCGCCATCTTCTCGGGCATCAGCCTGGGCTCCATCCTGCTGCTGGTGGCGCTGGGCCTGGCCATCACCTACGGCCTGATGGGCGTGATCAACATGGCGCATGGCGAGCTGATGATGATCGGCGCCTACGCCACCTATGTCATGCAGGGCGTCTTCCAGAAGTACTTTCCAGGCGCGTTCGACTGGTACCTGGTGGCCGCCGTGCCCGCTGCGTTCCTCGCCTCGGCGCTGATGGGCGCGGTGCTGGAGCGCGGCGTGATCCGCTTCCTCTACGGCCGGCCGCTGGAGACCCTGCTGGCCACCTGGGGCATCAGCCTGGTGCTGCAGCAGCTGGTGCGCAGCCTGTTCGGCGCGCAGAACGTGGGCGTGGAAAACCCCGCGTGGATGAGCGGCGGCGTGCAGCTGATGGACAACCTGCAGCTGCCCTGGAACCGGCTCGTCATCGTGGCCTTCGCGCTGGCGGTGCTGGGCGGCGTGGCCTTCCTCATCGGCAAGACGCGCCTGGGCTTGTTCGTGCGCGGCGTCACGCAAAACCGCCCCATTGCGTCGTGCATGGGCGTGAACACGGCCCGGGTGGACACGTATGCCTTTGCGCTGGGCTCGGGCATCGCCGGGTTGGCCGGCTGCGCGCTCAGCCAGGTGGGCAACGTGGGGCCCGACCTGGGCCAGGGCTACATCGTGGACTCGTTCATGGTGGTGGTGCTGGGCGGCGTGGGCCAGCTGGCAGGCACCGTGTATGCCGCGCTGGGCCTGGGGATCCTCAACAAGTTCCTCGAAGGCTGGACGGGGGCCGTGCTGGCCAAGATCACCGTGCTGGTGTTCATCATCGTCTTCATCCAGAAGCGGCCGCAGGGCATCTTCGCGGTCAAGGGCCGCACGGCAGATTGAGTGGCCACGCGACAACCATCATGACGACTCCATCTCCTACCCCTATCCAACTGCCCGCGCCCGCACCGCTGCTCACCCGCAGCGGCTGGTCGGCCTTCATCGTGGCGCTCATCGTGGTGTGCGCCGTGGCGCCGGTGCTCAACCTGTGGGTGCCGGCCGGCAGTGCGCTGCACCTGTCCGACTACGCCGTGGCGCTGCTGGGCAAGATCATGTGCTACGCCATCTGCGCGCTGGCCATGGACCTGATCTGGGGCTACACCGGCATCCTGAGCCTGGGCCATGGCCTGTTCTTTGCGCTGGGCGGCTACGTGATGGGCATGTACCTCATGCGCCAGATCGGCCGCGACGGCAACTACCACAGCGACCTGCCCGACTTCATGGTGTTCCTGGACTGGAAGGAGCTGCCCTGGCACTGGGCGCTGTCCGACAGCTTCATCGCCACGCTGGTCCTCGTCGTGGCGGTGCCGGGGCTCATCGCCTTCGTGTTTGGCTACTTTGCCTTCCGCTCGCGCATCAAGGGCGTGTACTTTTCCATCATCACCCAGGCCATGACGTATGCGGCCATGCTGCTGTTCTTCCGCAATGAGACGGGCTTTGGCGGCAACAACGGGTTCACCGACTTCAAGCGCATTTTGGGCACCCCCATCGCCACGCAGAACATGCGGATGCTGCTCTTCGTGATGACCGGCGTCACGTTGCTGGGCTTCTTTTTGCTGGCGCGCTGGCTGGTGCGCAGCAAGTTTGGCCGCGTGCTCCAGGCCGTGCGCGATGCCGAGAGCCGCGTCATGTTCTCGGGCTATGCACCGCTGCCCTACAAGCTCACCATCTGGACCATCAGCGCCATGATGTGCGGCGTGGCGGGCGCGCTGTATGTGCCGCAGGTCGGCATCATCAACCCGGGCGAGATGAGCGCCGCCAACTCCATCGAGATCGCGGTGTGGGCGGCCGTGGGCGGGCGCGCCACGCTGATCGGCCCCATCGCGGGCGCGTTCATCGTCAACGGCGCCAAGAGCTGGCTCACGGTGACGGCGCCGGAGTTCTGGCTGTACTTCCTGGGCGCGCTGTTCATTGCCGTCACGCTGTTCCTGCCCGACGGTGTGGTGGGGCTGGCGAAGAAGTGGATGGCGAAAAAAGAGAACGAGAAGGGGGCCGCGCAATGACGCCCGACCTGATGGAAGAGGGCGCACGGCGCCTGGCGAAAACGCAGGCGCCCGCACCGGCGGGGCAGACCGAGTCGGGCGGGCGCGCCGCGGGCTTCTCGCGCATTGCCGTGCCGGGCGAGGTGGACGTCACCCACGGCCGCATCCTGTACCTGGAAGACGTGAACGTGAGCTTCGATGGCTTCAAGGCCATCAACCACCTGAGCCTGGACATAGCGCCCGGCGAGCTGCGCTGCATCATCGGCCCCAACGGCGCGGGCAAGACCACGATGATGGACATCATCACCGGCAAGACCCGGCCCGACAGCGGCACGGTGTTCTTCGGCTCCACCATCGACCTGCTGCGCCACAACGAGCCCGAGATCGCGAGCTTGGGGATAGGCCGCAAGTTCCAGAAGCCCACGGTGTTCGAGCAGCTCACGGTATTCGAAAACCTGGAGCTGGCGCTCAAGACGCACAAGGGCGTCCGGTCGAGCATGTTCTTCCGGCTCGACTCCGCGCAGTCGGACCGCCTGGCCGAGGTGCTGCACACCATCCACCTGGCGGGCAGCGTGACACGCAGCGCCGGCAACTTGAGCCACGGCCAGAAGCAGTGGCTGGAGATCGGCATGCTGCTGATGCAGGACCCCAAGCTGCTGCTGCTGGACGAGCCGGTGGCGGGCATGACGGACGAGGAGACGGCGCGCACGGCGGAGCTGTTTTTGACGCTCAAGGGCAAGCATTCGCTGATGGTGGTGGAGCACGACATGTCGTTCATCCGCACCATTTCGGACATCGTGACGGTGCTCTGCGATGGGTCTGTGCTGGCCCAGGGCACGCTGGACCAGGTGCAGGCGGACGAGCGGGTGATCGAGGTGTATCTGGGGCGGTGAGGGTGGCGAGAGTCCGTGCAAAGAACTATCAAATCGATAGCTGCTGGCGCTTGCCAGTAAAGCGCTAGCAGCCAAAAAGCTTCAAAAATTATGCTCACCGTCCAAAACATCAACCAGTACTACGGCGGCTCCCACATCCTGCGCGACGTGAGCCTTAGCGCCGAACCCGGCAAGGTCACCGTGCTGCTGGGCCGCAACGGCGTGGGAAAGACCACGCTGCTCAAGAGCCTGATGGGCCTGGTGCCCATCAAGAGCGGGTCCATCACCTTCGACGGCCAGCCCATCGACAAGGCCGCGCCCTACGACCGCGCCCGCGCGGGCATGGGCTTCGTGCCGCAGGGCCGAGAGATCTTCGGCCGCCTCACGGTGGAGGAAAACCTGCGCATGGGCCTGGCCTACCGCAGTGCCTCCACGCCCGTGCCGGCGCACCTGTACGAGCTGTTCCCCGTGCTCAAGCAAATGCTCAAGCGCCGGGGCGGGGACCTGTCGGGCGGGCAGCAGCAGCAGCTGGCGATTGCGCGGGCCCTGGCGCCCGGGCCGCGCCTGCTGATCCTGGACGAGCCCACCGAAGGCATCCAGCCCAGCATCATCAAGGACATTGGCCGCGTCATCCGCATGCTGGCCGACCAGGGCCTGAACGGGGAGAAGGTGGCCATCCTGCTGTGCGAGCAGTACTACGACTTTGCGCAGGAGCTGGCCGACGAGTACCTGGTGATGGAGCGCGGCGAGGTCATCGCCCGCGGGCCGGGCAGCGAGATGGAGGCCAAGGGCATTCGGCAGCTGGTGGCGATCTGAGATTCCTGCCACCCCGCACGCGGCCGGTTCAAACAGGCTCCGTCGCCGGCCGGTGGCGCTGCCCGTGCGAGACGCTCTCCAGGATCAGCACGGTGCACAGCAGCCAGCTGCCGCCCAGCAGCCAGCCGGCCAGCACGTCGCTGGCGTAGTGCACATGCAGCACCACGCGGCTCCAGCCGGTGGTGAAGACCAGGGCGCCCGCTGCCAGGGCTGCCGGCAGGTGCCAGGCGCGGGGCAGCAGGCGCGTGGCCAGGTAGGCCAGCAGCACGTAGGCCACCAGCGAGGCGCTGCTGTGGCCGCTGGGAAAGCTGTAGCCGCTGGCCTGCGCAATGCCGTGGTCGTGGTCGGGCCGCACGCGCTCGAACACGTCCTTGAGCACCTTGGTCAGTGCCCCGTTGCCGGCCATGGCAACCAGCCAGGTGGTTGCCAGCAGCCGGTGGCGGGCTGACCACAGCGCCACCGCCACCACCAGGGTCAGCCCCGTCAGCGCCCAGGAATCCCCCAGGTGGGTGAGCATGGCGAACCAGCGCAGCACGGCCGTGTCCGCCTGGCTCCGCAGCCCGCCGGCCAGGGCATCGTCCAGCACGCCCCAGGCCCCGCCGTCGCGCCCGCTTTCGGCCAGCTCCGCCATCGTGGCGCCGGCCAGCACCAGCACAAAAGCCGCGGTGCCCATGGCGGCCAGCATGGTCCAGCGCGCCTGTGCGGGCACAAAGCGGCGCAGGGGTGGGCTGGCCCGCCGCAGCGCGCGCAGGGCAGCCAGGCAGGCGCCGCCCGCCAGCGCGCCGGCTGCCACGCCCGCCAGCCACCATCCCAGCGGGTGGCTGGCCAGCAGGGTGCCCAGGGCGTGTGCATCGATCTCGGTCATTCTCTTCCGTGCTTTCTTGCGGGTTCTCAGGGGGGCCGGCGGCGGGGCCGCAGCCGGCGAGCCTTCGTTTGTACCGGAGTTCGGCGCCCCCGCGCGCCAAGGGCGTGGGCCTTCTGGGGCCAAAGCTGCCGGCGGGCGGCGCGGCCGTGCCGCTGTCGGTGCCCGCTGACAGCGCCAAGGCATGGGCACCGGCTGCGCCCGGCCGCCGCTGCCCGCACCATGGGCGGGTGGCGCTGCCGCGGCTTGTTCCTCAACCCATTCGCCCTGTTCCGTGCCCCCGCGGCGCCCGTTTGCCTTCTGCCCCCTCCTTCCTGCAATGACTGTTTCCGAGACCGCAGCCCCCGCGTTTCCCCGCGGGCCCCTCCACCTGGTGATACCGCTGCGGCCCGGCGCGGACCTGGACCTGCTGCGTGCCAAGCTGGAGGGCGTGCTGGCGCTGCACCCGCGCGATGTCGTCTGGCACGTGCCGCGCGAGCGCTCCGGCATCGTGCAGCTGGCGCACGATGCCGCGGCTGCTGCCCGCCGGGACGGCGGGCTGGTGGTGGCCGCGGGCGGCGACGGCACCATCAACGCCGTGGCCGCGGCCGTGCTGGCCGCCGGCCTGCCCATGGGCGTGGTGCCCATGGGCACCTTCAACTACTTCGCCCGCGAGCAGGGCCTGGCGCTGGACGCCGAGGCCGCCGTGCAGGACCTGATGCGCGCGCTGGAGGCGGGCGACATGCATCCCGTGCAGGTCGGGTACGTGAACCGCCGCCTCTTCATCGTCAACGCCAGCGTGGGCCTGTACCCCAAGCTGCTGGCCGAGCGCGAGCGGGCGTCCCGGCGCTTCGGCCGGTCCCGCCTGGTGGCAGTGGCCGCGGCGGTGTGGAGCATGTTTCGCCCCGCCTGGGGGCGCCGCTGGCGCGTGGTCATGAAGATGCACGAGAACGCCCAGGTGCGGCAGGAGGAGCACCGCGTCACCACCCTGTTCGTGGGCAACAACCCCTTGCAGCTGGACCGCATCGGCCTGCCGCAGGCGGACCTGGTGGCCCACGGGAGCCGGCTCGCAGTGGTGATGCTGCAGCCCCAGGGCCGCTGGGCCGTGGCGCGCACCGTGTGGAACGCGGCCACGGGCCAGCTGGATAAGGACAGCGCGGTGATCAGCATGGCATGTTCGGAGCTCTCCGTGGAGCCTGCCAGCTGGCGCCCCCCGCGCGTGAAGGTGGCGTTTGACGGGGAGCGCGAATGGATGGCGCCGCCCCTGCATTTCCGCCTGGCCGAGCGCCCCTTGTGGCTGGTCGCGCCGGGCGCGCCGCTGCGCGACGGGCCGCCCCGCACGGATCCCGCCGCGGCCGAGACGGCCACCGCGCCGCCGGCGCCGGTCCCGGTGGATCCTTCGCCAGCGGGCGGCGGCGGATTGCTGCCGGCCTGAGCGGCAGACCCTGGCACCACCATGACCGTCCTGATGCATTTGTCGGACCTGCACTTTGGCGCCCATGACCCTGCGGTCTGCGCTGCGGCCCAGCGGCTGGCCCAGCGCCTGGGGGTGGCGATGGCGGTGGTGTCGGGCGATCTCACGCAGCGCGCCACGGCGCCGCAGTTCGAGCAGGCCGCACGCTTTGTGCAGGGGCTGCACGCGCGCTCCACGCTGGTGCTGGCGGGCAACCATGATCTGCCGCTGTTTGCCTGGTGGATGCGGTGGGGCCGCGCGTACGAGCGCTTCGCCGAGCAGTTCGGCATGGACCAGGAGCCCGTGCGCCACATGGGGGCGTTCTACGTGGTCGGCGTCAACACCACCCGCGCGTGGCGGCACGAGCGGGGCAGCCTGTCGTCCGCCCAGATCGAGCATGTGGCCCGGCTGCTGGCGCGTGCGCCGCCGGACGCGTGGCGCATCGTCGCCAGCCACCACCCGCTGGTCGCCCGCGACGCCCTCGACCGCGCGCACCGCCCCCAGCGCGCTGACGAGGCCGTGCAACGCTGGCGCACGGCGGGCGCGCAGATGCTGCTGTCGGGCCATGCCCACCACCCGGCGCTGCTGTCGGCGGGCGGCGGCCTGTGGGTCAGCAGCGCGGGCACGGCGGTCTCGCACCGGCTGCGGCACGGGGCACCGAACAGCCTGGTGGTGCTGAGCGTGGAGACCACGGGTGCCGCACCCGGCGGGCAGGCGCGCACCGCGGCGCGCTGGGACTACGACGCAGCCATCGGCGAATTCACGTGCGTGCTGCGGCAGCCTGTGGGGACGGGTTGATGGCGCGGATTGCTATCTAATTGATAGCTGCTTGCGCTTTATTCAAGAGCCCAAGAGGTCGAAAACACCTGATTAGTTACTTGTCTCAGATACCGCTCCATCCGTTCGGGCTGAGCCTGTCGAAGCCAGGGCTTGCAGCGCGTGCAAGGCTTCGACAGGCTCAGCCCGAACGGGTGGGGGAGAGAAAGCGTCTGGAGGTAGGTCGCTAATCAGGCGAAAACACCAAAAATTTGTGGTTCCAGCCCCGGTGCCGTTCCCCCGCGGGGCAGGTCTCACCGCCCCATTGACCTCAACAGCCCAGCAGGTCGGCCAAGTGGTTCAGGTCCCGCGCGTGCAGGTCGTTGCCGGGCTGCGGGGAAACGTCCTTGGGCCGGGCGGCGCCAAACTCGTGCGGCCGCTCGATATAGGCCGTGCGCAGGCCGCAGGTGCGGGCGCCGGCCAGGTCGTCGTGGTGGGCGGCCACCAGCATCACCTGGGCCGGCGCCAGGTCGAAGATGCGCGCCGCGCCCAGGTACACCTCCGCACTGGGCTTGTAGGCCTTGAACACCTCGGCGCTCAGCACGCAATCCCAGGGCAGGCCGGCGCGCTTGGCCATGTGGGTGAGCAGGCCGATGTTGCCGTTCGACAGGCTCGTGATCGTGTAGCGCTTTTTCAGGCGCGTCAGCCCTTGCACGCTGTCGGGCCAGGCATCCAGGCGGTGCCACACGCGGTTGAGGTGCGCGCGCTCGGCTGCGCCGAGGTGCGCCAGCCCGAAGCGCGGCAGGATCTCGTCCAGGATGGCGCGGTGCAGGTCGTCGATCAGCGTCCAGGGCTGGCCGCCCTGCATCACCCGCGCCATGGCCGGCTGGTAGCCCGCGCGCCAGGCCAGGGCGAACGCGTCGCCGTCCACCGCGGGGTACAGCGCCCGCATTTCGCGCACGATGCTGCCGTGCCAGTCCACCACGGTGCCGAAGATGTCAAAGGCCAGCACCTGCACGGCGGGGGCCAGGGTGTCGTCGGTGCGTGGTGTGGGGTGCATGGGATCCTGCGGAGGGGTTGTTGGGAGACCGGGCAGCTTAGCAGCGCGGCAGGGCCGGCGATACCCCCGCGCCAGCAAGGCGCCGGGGTGCGTGGTATGGTTACAAAAGCAGGGTTTACCCCTGTAACTGCGTTTCTTTCCGCTTCGCCTTCCCCGTCTTTTCCTTTCCTCGCCGCCTCCCACCCTGCCGGCTTGCCGGAGGGCATTCGCCAGGCGGCGGGGTTGCCGAATTCCATTGCTGCCATGACCGCGCCTGTCCCGTCCCAACCCACCGCAACCCTGCCCGCCGACGACCGCACCCTGGTGCGCGCGGTCCTGGCCCTGGGCGTGGGCGGGTTTTCCATCGGCACGGGGGAGTTCGTCATCATGGGCCTGCTGCCCGAGGTGGCGCGCGATATCGGGGTGAGCATTCCGCAGGCCGGCCACGTCATCAGCGCCTATGCCCTGGGCGTGGTGGTCGGCGCGCCCGTGCTGGCCGTGCTGTGCGCGCACTGGGGGCGGCGCGCGCTGCTGATGGCGCTGATGGCGGTGTATGCGCTGGGCAACTTTGCCTCGGCGCTGGCGCCCGGGTACGCATCGCTCAGCGCGCTGCGCTTGTTCACGGGCCTGCCGCACGGCACCTACTTCGGCGTGGCCGCGCTGGTGGCGGCGGCCCTGGCGCCGCCGGGGCGGCGTGCCCGGGCGGTGGGGTGGGTCATGCTGGGGCTGACCAGCGCCACGCTGGTGGGCGTGCCCATCGCCGCCGCGCTGGGCGAGGCTTTTGGCTGGCGTGCGGCCTTTGTGTTCGTGGGCTTGATCGCGGTGGCCGCGGTCGCCATGGTGCGGCTGTGGGTGCCCGACATGCCCGCGCCGCACGGCGCCAGTCCGTTGCGCGAACTGGGCGCGCTGGCGCGCAAGCAGGTGTGGTTCACCCTGGGCATTGGCGCCATCGGCTTTGGCGGCATGTTTGCCGTGTTCAGCTACATCAAGCCGACGTTGCTGGAGGTGGCCGGCATGCCGCCCGCGCTCATGCCGTTCGTGCTGTCGCTGTTCGGCCTGGGCATGGTGGCGGGCAACCTGGTGGGCTCGCGCATGGCCGACAAGGCGCTCATGCCCGCGGTGGGCAAGGTGCTGGTGTGGTCCATTCTGGTGCTGGCGCTGTTTGTGCCCGCCGCGCACCACCCTGCCAGCGCGGCGTTGGCCACGTTCTTCCTGGGCACCTTGGTGGCCATCGGCCCCGCACTGCAGATCCGCCTGATGGACGTGGCGGGCGACGCGCAAACGCTGGCCGCCGCGCTCAACCACTCGGCTTTCAATGCCGCCAACGCGCTGGGCGCTTGGCTGGGCGGTGTGGGCGTCGCGGCAGGGTTGGGCTGGACCTCCACCGGCTGGGTGGGCGTGGTCCTGGGCCTGGGCGGCGTGGCGATCTTTGCGTGGTCGCTGGGCAGCGAAAGGGCGACGGCCGCCCGCGCGGCGGCCACGGCGTAGCAGCCGCCCCGCGTAGCTGCAACGTCGCAGCTTCGCGACACCCGCATTCATCGCGGGTGGCATGCGCGCTGCGTTGTGCGTTACATTGCCTGCGGGCCGGCCTTTCTGCCGGCCACGTCGCTCGGACGGTTCCGGGCGCTTACGTGAAAGTCACACCGCATGTCTGCTGCATCGCAGGGCAAGCGCCGTTTTGCGCGCATTGACCGCCTTCCCCCCTACGTCTTCAACATCACGGCCGAGCTCAAGCTCGCCGCCCGCCGCCGCGGCGAAGACATCATCGACATGAGCATGGGCAACCCCGACGGGGCCACGCCGCCGCACATCGTCGCCAAGCTCACCGAAGTGGCCCAGCGGCCCGACACCCACGGCTACAGCGCCAGCAAGGGCATTCCGCGCCTGCGCCGCGCCATCAGCCACTGGTACAAGAACCGCTACGCGGTGGACATCAACCCCGACACCGAGGCCATCGTCACCATCGGCTCCAAGGAAGGCCTGGCCCACCTGATGCTGGCCACGCTGGACCGGGGCGACACCGTGCTGGTGCCCGACCCGAGCTACCCCATCCACATCTACGGCGCGGTGATTGCGGGGGCCGACATCCGCAGCGTGCCCGTGGCGCCCGACGTGGACTTCTTTGCCGAGCTGGAAAAGGCCATCCGCGGCAGCTACCCCAAGCCCAAGATGATGATCTTCGGCTTCCCCAGCAACCCCACGGCGCAGTGCGTGGACCTGGGCTTCTTTGAACGCGTGATCGCGCTGGCCAAGAAGCACGACATCCTGGTGGTGCACGACCTGGCCTACGCTGACATCGTGTACGACGGCTACCGCGCCCCCAGCATCATGGAAGTGCCCGGCGCCAAGGACGTGGCGGTGGAGTTCTTCACCCTCTCCAAGAGCTACAACATGGCCGGCTGGCGCATCGGCTTCATGGTGGGCAACCCCGACCTGGTGGCGGCCCTGGCGCGCATCAAGAGCTACCACGACTACGGCACCTTCACGCCCCTGCAAGTGGCCGCCATTGCCGCGCTGGAGGGCGACCAGCAGTGCGTGAAAGACATCGCCGCCCAGTACCAGCGCCGCCGCGACGTGCTCTACAAGGGCCTCACCGAAGCCGGCTGGGCCGTGGACTGCCCCAAGGCCAGCATGTACATCTGGGCCCGCATCCCCGAACCGTATCGCGCCCTGGGCTCGCTGGAGTTCGCGCGGCAGCTGCTGGACAAGGCCAAGGTGTGCGTGTCGCCGGGCATCGGCTTTGGCGACCAGGGGGACGAGTACGTGCGCTTTGCGCTGATCGAGAACGAGGCGCGGATTCGGCAGGCGGTGCGGGGCATCCGTGCCATGTTTAAGGCGGATGGGCTGTTGAAGGTGCCGCCTGCGGTGTGAGTCCGGATTGGGGGATCGACCATGGCGGAGAAGTGAGGGCTGCTTAGCAGCGGGTGCCGTCTGTCGTCGGCAGCACACGAACTTCCGGTAAGCGCCATCAAGCCGACGCTCGCCCAGGAGGCCGGCAGCGCCTCAGGTGTCAGCTGTTCGACGTACAGCTGCACAGCTCGCCCAAGTCTTGCTCACCTCAGACAGACGGGCTAACCCTGTACGCGCACGCCCCTCGCTCAGGACGTTTCAGTTGAACTTGCAAAGATGGCGGGAGAACACCCAGCCTTGAATCTCGGCACCGCTCTCCTTGTCGGTCCATAGGACCAAGGCGAAGTCTTTCTCCTTCTTCAGCAGTTTCACCGCCTTGCCGAAAGACAGGCGGCCGACCTCCGGCGAGCGGGCTCTAGGGTTCTGCCGAACAATGAGCACCTTGGCCGAGACGTAGCGGTACTCCACCAGCAGTTGCGGTGACCCCACTACGGTGCGTGCGTTCTCCTGCACCGCCTTCTTGGCTGCCTGCGGGCTCTCGCCCAGCACCACCGGCGCGTAGTGCCCCATGGCCGCCCCTATGGCACCGGCAATCAACCAGTCCATTACCTTGCGGAAAAACAGCCATAGCATAAGCTGCACTGTGGGCTTCTGCTGCGCCTGGATGGCGAGGACGATGCTCGCGACCGCCTCCTGGAACGACTCCTGCTCAGCGGCCACCTGAGTTATGGACTCCGCGGCCTGCTTGGTCTCCTGCTCGTCTATCTCACTAGCCTCGAACTGGCTGAAGTCGATCTCGCGGAACGTCGGCCAAAAGTGGTCCAACGACTTCTTGGCCTCCTCCAATGCCCGTATCGCGGGGTTTGCCTCCTCCAGTTGGCGCGCAAAGTCGACAGCCGAGAGTCCGCCAAAGGCTTGGCGCCGAAGCTTCTCCAGCATCTCTTGATGCTCAGATATCGGCTTCAGGTTCCGCGCATAGTGCTTGGCGATATCGTTGATTGAGTCGAGGCCTGCCGCCCTGCGCATTGCCTCGTTCTTGATAGTCAGGCCAGCCGCTCGCCGAATGGTGTCGTTGTACATACCGAGGCTGGCGAACGTGTCTTTTGGGAAGTACTGTTCCATCATGCGCTTCGCCTGCGCAGCGATGGACGACCCATCGATGATTTCTTGGACATGCTTGGGGACCACCGAGCGCTCCAGCATTTCCTGAATCTGGCGGTGCGGCTCGAACTGTCGCGTCAACCCCTCCAGCTGGTAACGCTTCACGAGGTCCGGCATCTCTTGGATTTGGCGCAGGGGGCGCATCTGACGCTCGAACTGCTCCTGAATCTGCTGGAGCGCGGTCTTCTTGGGCCTGCCTGGCGGTTCGTCATGCGTGATGTTCATCCAAGCATTTTGACCGCGATTCGGCTCGTGAAATCCAAGGTGCCGAGGCGAAGGCCTGGCCCGGGCGCAAACATTGACAACGTTTTTCTCATGCACGGGGCCCCACAAGACAGCGACCTCTTCCATTCGTGTAGTTGGCTGTCCTATCATCCGGCGACCTACAAAAAATGGCGGACTCACCGCCGCTTCAGGGAGGTTGTGCGTGCGACTAGAAAGCGTTTCGATTGCGAACTTTAGGTGCTACCAACAGGAAGTCACCGTCTGGTTCAATGACCTGACAACCTTCATCGGCAAGAACGACATTGGCAAGTCGTCTGTCCTTGAAGCGCTGGAGATATTCTTCAACAACGAGACCGTCAAGATCGAGTCGGGCGACGCAAACGTTTACAGCGGTGACACGAAGGTGTCCATCACCTGCGAGTTTTCCGAATTGCCGCCCAGCTTGACACTCGACTCGGGCGCAGCAACCACGCTCGCTGCCGAGTACCTGTTGACGGCCGCTGGCACCCTCAAGATCCGCAAGGTATTCGACTGCAAGACCGCAAAGCCGACAGAGGAGATCAGCCTGTTGGCTCACCATCCCACGGCGCCTAGTGTTGAAAACTTACTCGACCTCAAAGAGAGGGAACTGCAGGTCCTCGTCAAAAAGAAGGGGCTAGACGTTCCATTGAAGGGTAATCCCGGCATGCGGCAGGCTCTTTGGCTCAGCGAACCCGACCTGCAGCTTGCTGAGGTAGCAGTACCTCTGAGCAAGGGTAAGGAGGACGGCAAGAAGATCTGGGATCAGTTGCAAGCGCACCTGCCGTTGTTTGCGCTGTTTCAGAGCGACCGCAACAGCAAGGACTCTGACGGCGAAGTTCAGGCTCCAATGATGGCCGCCGTGACCCAAGCGCTGGCTGAACTACAAGCGGAGATAAACGCGATCCAGGCCAAGGTTCGGCAAAAGACCGAGGAGATCGCCAGCCTGACGCACGACGCATTGAAGACCATCGATCCGAACTTGGCCAAGGAACTGACTCCTCAGTTCACCCCGCCCACGCAGGCAAAGTGGAAGGGCCTCTTCTCGGTCAACATGGAAACCGACGACGGCATTCCGCTGAACAAACGCGGCAGCGGCATCCGCCGGCTGATCCTCGTCAGCTTCTTCAAAGCTGCGGCCGAACGGCGCCTCGCCAGCGGCGATAAAGCACGCAGCATCATCTACGCAATCGAAGAACCCGAGACCGCCCAGCACCCCAACAACCAAAAGATTCTGATCGAATCCTTCAAGGCGCTGGCCGGGGATGATGGTTGCCAAGTCATCCTGACCACGCACAGCCCAGGCTTCGCGGCCGAACTGCCTACAGAAAGTATTCGTTACGTCACGCGTGACTTGGCGAAGAAGCCTTGCGTTGAGTCAGGCGTCGATGTTTTCGAGAACGTTGCTGCCGCACTCGGCATTGTGGCGGACAGCCGAGTGAAAGTCCTCATATGCGTTGAAGGTCCGACGGACATCGATGCGCTGAAATGCCTGAGCCGCGCGCTGCATATCGCGGATCCAAAACTGCCCGATCTTTCGAGTGATCGTCGTTTTGCATTCGTACCCTCCGGCGGGTCAACTCTGCAGCATTGGGTTGCCGGGCGTTACCTGGCAGATCTCGGCCGCAAGGAGATGCACATCTACGATAGCGACGTTCCAGACTATGGCGCCGCGGTTGCTGCTGTTAACGCCCGCCAAGATGGTTCGTGGGCTACCCAAACGTTGAAGCACGAAATCGAAAGCTACCTCCACCCTGACGCCATCAAAGACGCGCTCGGGGTTGTCATTGACGTAGCCGATCACCTGAATGCCGACGGGCATGCTGTGCCGAAGGCTGTCGCTTTGGGACTGCACGCAGCGAACCCGGTTGGCGCCCCAATGAAGGACAGCACCGTCAAAAAGCTATTGGCGAGCAAGGCATTTCCTTGCATGACCGCCGACAGACTCGCCGAGCGAGATCCGAATGGCGAGGTCAGAGACTGGATGGTACGCCTGTTGGCCATGCTCTAGCCTCGTTGCTGACGCGCGCCCTCGCGACTGCTACCAGGGGGCAGTCGGTTGTCTTTAGTGCTGGCCTAACTCGTAGAGGATTGGCCTCTGCAACCGGTTGAACTCAAGCATTGAACTACTGCGTGCCAGTGCTGGATTCGACGCTGGCATTGCCCGAGGCGGGTCGGCAGTTCCAGTTCGCGATTTTCAGATGCGGACATTGAGAACCGCAACGCATAGGGATTTGATCACCATCAGTCAATGTCATGTTTCAGATTGGACCTGGCTTTTGCCAGTGGAAACCATCAATGTCAGCTTTAGGTGGGCGCCGACGTTCGGTGTCGAATCTCATGCGACCGCAACCAGCCTGAAGCAGCCGCCCCATTCCCACGCTTACGGTCTGGCGCTCCCGTGCCTCCGCTTCCTTACATCGCCCAAATCCTCGGCGCTTCCCCCTTCAACCCCCACAACACCTCCCGCCACGCCACCCGCACCGCCTTGAGCAGTTTCATCGCGGGCTCCACCTGCGGTGCCAGCACGCGCACCACCACCATGCGGTCGTTGGGGCTGGTGACGCCTGCGGTGGCATTCACTTGAGGGTGCTGGTCCATCACTGCGCGGGCGGCGTCCAGCGCCGCATCGCGGCGTGTGCGGTCGAGTGGCGTGCCCGCGGCAAAGAACATGCTGGCCATGCAACGGTGGCCCGCTAAACCCAAGGGACTGCTCAGCAGCCGGTCGTCGGCGGCGTCGATCACGCCGCGCTCCAGCCACAGGCCGGGCACTTCCAGGTGTTGGGTGAAGCGGCCTTGTTCAAACGGCTGGCCCGCGTGGGGCAGGCCCAGCGCGGTTACGTCCCAGGCGATGCACTCCGCGCCGGGCGCCAGGTTCAGCGTGAGGTGGTTTTCGGCGTGGCAGGCGCTGTAGCACAGGGCTTCCAGCGGCAGCCATTCCAGGCGCGCGCCTTCGGCCAGGGTGAGGTGGCTGCGCTGCAGCGCCAGCGGGCCGGTGGAGCGGTAGAAACGCGTAGCCCCGGGCGTGGTGACCAGGCCGTGCGCGCCGGGGCCCACGGTGGTGGTGATGTCCAGCGTGTCGCCGCCCACGAGGCCGCCGGGCGGGTGCACCAGCACGTTGTGGCAGATCGCGTCGCCCTCGGGGTACAGGCTTTGCAGGATGCGCAGCGGGCCGTGGTGCTCGTGGCGGGCCACCGTGCGGGCATTGCGGCTGTCGGTGGTGTAGTCGAGCTGCAGGCGGGCGTGCCAGGGCATGGGGTGGGCGGTTTGCTATTAAATGAGTAGCTGATTATGCCCTGTGGATGGGCGCAAGGGGGCTTTTGGGCTGGACGCTTCGCCGGGCCGGAGAAGGGCTGGGGTGCTGCTTGCTGAGGCTGCCCCCTCTCCCCGGCCCTCTCCCGCGAGGGGAGAGGGAGGAACAACCGGGGCGTGGTGTGTGGCTGCGACGAGTCAGGCAGTCCGGAGAACTGGCGTGGGTGTGGGAGCCTTGGGCTCGGCCGCATACCAGCTGCGCAGCTTGCCAGGGTTGAGCAGGCCCTGCGGGTCGAACCGGCGCTTCATGCCCACCACGGCCGGGTCCAAGTGGTTCTGCTTGCCATCTTCCACGATGTACACGTGCGGGTTGTTGATCTGCACACCGTGGTCGCGGTAGATCTGCATGATCTGGTTCAGGCGCTCTTCGGTGGTGTAGCGGATGATCTGCAGCCCGCTGCAGTTGAACGCGCCCTCCTTGGTGCGCAGGAATTCCAGGTGCATCATCACTTCGCCCTTGAGGGCGGCTTCCAGTGCGCGCACCTGCTTCAGGCGGTGCTGGGGGGTGAAGCCGCTCTGGATGTAGGTGAGGTTCTTGTCCACCTTCAGCGCGTGCAGGGTGGTGTGGTTCCAGGTGTACTCCAGCAGCGTCTTGTGGCTGCTGGCCACCTCGTCGGCGGTCTTGCGGTAGGTGACCTGGCCGCCGTGCTGCGCCACCATGTCGCACAGGCCGGCCTCGGAGTGCGGGGCCACCAGCATCAGCACCGCGTGGTGGCCGGTGGGCAGGTGCTCGGCCAGGCTGGTGAAGTACTGCGGAATGGGCGCTGCCAGGAAGCACACCTCCTTCTTCTCCAGCCCGGGGGCGCTGCCAAAGCGGTCGGCAAATTCCAGCGCAGCGTCGAACTGCGCGAAAGTGGCGATGCACTCGGTCCAGGCCACCGCGGGGGTCAGCGCCACTTCCAGCTCCAGCACGATGCCGTTGGTGCCGTAGGTGTGGTGCAGCTGCATGGCCTCGGGGCCGCGCAGTTCGATGATTTGCGGCTCGGGCTCCACGGTCATTGCGCGCACGGCCAGCACGTTGCCGGGCGCGGCCAGCGGGCCGTGGTTGATGGAACCTGCCCCGCCAAAGCCGCCGCCAAACAGCCCGCCCAGCGTGGCGCTGCGGTAGGTGCTGGGCAGCCAGCGCAATTCCTGGCCGTGGGCGCGGGCCTGCGCATCAAAGTCGGCCAGGCGGATGCCTGCCTGCGCACGGCCCACACCCCCACGCACCCCGCCGAACGCGTTGTAGCCCGACAGGTCCAGGATCACGCCGCCTTGCAGCGGTGTACTCTGGCCGTAGTTGCCGGTGCCGCTGCCGCGCACGGTGAGGGGGATGCCCGCCGTGGCGCATGCGGCCACCACCTGGCGGATTTCCTCTTCGGTCCGCGGGCGCACGGCGATGTCGCCGCGCTTGCCCGCCAGCTCGCGCTTGAGCACGGGGCTGAACCAGGCAAAGTCTTGCGAGAGACGGCCCACGCGCAGCGGGTCGGCGATCCAGTCCAGTGCGGGCAGCAGGTCGGGCAGTTGGTGGGCGGTGGTGGCGGTCGTCATGGGGGTATCTCCTGGGGGCCGGTGAAGGGCGTTTGGGGGCAAAAGGGGGCCTGCACCGCGCCATCCGGGGCGCGCGCGGTGGGGTGACGGAGGTGTGGGGTTCAGTCCTGCGAGTTCTCGGAGGCGTGCCAGCCGCCCAGCGCCAGGCGCGTGAGCCACGCCATCAGCACGAAGAGCGCGACGCCCGTGAGCGAGATCAGCAGCAGCGCCGCAAACATGCGCGGGATGTTGAGCTGAAAGCCCGCCTGCAGGATCTGGTACGCCAGCCCGGCGCCCTGGCCGCCCGTGCCGGCCACGAACTCCGCCACCACGGCGCCGATGAGCGCGAGGCCGCTGGAGATGCGCAGCCCGCCAAAGAAGTAGGGCAGCGCGCTGGGGATGCGCAGGCGCACCAGGGTCTGCAGCCGCGTGGCGCGGTTGAGGCGGAAGTAGTTTTGCAGATCAGGCTCCACGCTGCGCAGGCCCAGCGTGGTGTTGCTGATGATGGGGAACAGCGCCACCAGCGCGGCGCAGATCACCATGGAGGCTGTCGGGTCCTTCACCCAGATGATGATGAGCGGTGCCACGGCCACGATGGGGGTCACCTGCAGCAGCACCGCGTAGGGGAACAGCGCGGTCTCGATGCGTTGGCTCTGCACGAACAGGAACGAGATCAGCACCCCCGCCACGGTGGCCGCCGCAAAAGCCAGCACCGTGATCTTGACGGTGACCCACAGCGACCCGCCCAAGGCGGCCCAGTCGGTGAACAGCGTCTTCACCATCAGCAGGGGCGAGGGCACCAGATAGGGCGGCAGCTCCATCGCCGTGACCAGGCCCTGCCACAGCGCCACCAGCACCAGGCCCACGAGCACGGGGTACACCACGCGCTGCACGCGGGGCCGGGCCATCAGGGGCGGACGCTTTGGCGGGGCCTTGGCGGCGGGCCGGGCCGTGGCGGACGGCACGGGCACCGCGCGGGCCGGGGCTGCGGGCGGCGCCATGGGCGCGGAGGGAAAGGGGGTGCTCATGCCATGGCCTCCTCGGTGTCCACGCTGGCGCGCAGCAGGCTGTCCTGCAGCAGCTTGGCGTAGCGGCTGAATTCGGCCGACACCATGAAGTCGGCCGTGCGGGGGTAGGGGGCGTCGATGCGGAACTCCTCGACCACGCGGCCGGGCCGCGCCGCCATCATGACCACGCGGCTGGAGAGGAACACCGCCTCATGGATCGAATGGGTCACGAAGATCACGGTGAGCTTCTTCTTGCGCCATAGATGGAGCAGGTCGGCGTCAAGCTTGTGGCGCGTGATCTCGTCGAGCGCGCCGAAGGGCTCGTCCATGAGCAGCAGGTCGGGCTGGGTGACCAGGCCGCGCGCAATCGACACGCGCATCTGCATGCCGCCCGACAGGGCGCGGGGCAGGGCGTTGGCAAATTTCGCCAGCCCTACCAGCGCCAGGGCCTCGGCCACGCGGGCATCGGCGTCGGCGCGGGGCACACCCGCCAGGTCCAGCGGCAGGCGCACATTGGTCTGCACGCTGGCCCAGGGCATGAGCGTGGGCGACTGGAAGACAAACGCCATCTTCTTGCCGCTGTCCTCCAGCTGCGCCACGGGTTTGCGCCACAGGTGCAGGCGGCCGTCGGAGGGTTCCAGCAGCCCGGCCACCATCTTCAGCAGCGTGCTCTTGCCGCAGCCCGAGGGGCCCAGCAGCGTGACGAACTCGCCTTCCTCGATGGTCAGGTCCACCGGCAGCAGGGCCTGGGTGCCATTGGGATAGGTCTTTTCAGCCGACAGCACTTCCACGGCGGGCGTAGTAAAGGCCTTTGCGGTGGCGTGCGGCAGCGGCGGGGAATCAGGAGAGGATGTCATGGTCGCCTTTCGATGGATGCGGCCGCAGGGACGGCGGCTGTGTCAGGGCAGGTGTGGCCGCGGGGGCGCGGGTGATCCGCCGGGATTCACCCCATCCACCGTTCGGGCTGAGCCTGCCTGCGCATTGCGCGGCGCTTTGAACGGCTCAGCGTGAACGGTTAAAGGTGGAGGGAAGCCCGTGAATCGCATCAGGGAAGGACCTTGAGGTCCTTCACGAACGCGGTGGTGTAGGTCTCTGCCAGCTTCACCTTGGCCGGGTCGATCAGCTTGGCGCTGGCCAGGAAGTCGTAGCTGGCCTTGGCGCGTGCGTCGGTGATGATGCCGATGCCCAGGGTGGCTGCATCGCCACCCGTTGCCATGCCCATCTCCTTGAGCTTGGCCACGCTGTAGGCGAGCTGCTCGTCGGTCATGTTGGGGTTGTCCTTCTTGATGAGGGCGTTGGCGGGGGCGGGGTCGGCCAGGTAGCTCTTCCAGCCTTCCATGGAGGCTTTCACGAACGCGGCCACGGCGGCGCTGCGCTCCTTCACCGTCTTGTCCATGCAGGAAATGGTGGTGGCGTAGGCCGGGTAGCCGTGGTCGCTGAACATGAGGGTGTTGGCCTTCACCCCGGCCTTGGCAATCGCAAACGGCTCGGAGGTCAGGTAGCCCTGCTGGGCGGAATTCTTGTCCGCCACGAAGGGCTGGATGTTGAAGGTGTAGGGGCGCGTCTGCGCATCGGTGAAGCCGTACTTGGCCTTCAGCCACGGCCAGTAGCCGCGCTGCGCGGACGAGGCGATCAGGATGGTCTTGCCCTTGAGGTCTTCGAACTTCTTCACGTCCTCGTGGGCAATCAGCACCTGCGGGTCTTTCTGGAACACGGCGGCCACGTTGACCACGGGCACGCCGCCTTCACGCATCTGGATCATCTGCAGGTCGCTGGAGCCCATCACGCATTCGGCCTGGCCTGCCGCCATCATCTGCACGATGTTGACCTGGGGGCCGCCCATCTTGATGGTCACGTCCAGCCCGTGCTTCTTGTACAGCCCGGTGGCCAGCGCCTGGTAGAAGCCGCCGTGCTCGGCCTGCGCATACCAGTTGGTCATGTAGGTGAACTTTTCCTGCGCCTGCGTGGTGCCGGCAGCACCAGCGGCGAGCAGTGCAGCTGCACCAATTTTGAAAAGGCGAGAGGCGGTCTTCTGGATCATGGCAGGGCTCCGTGGGGTGTGTGGAAGGAAACGACGGGACGGGGATGGGGTGTGCGGCTGCGCCTTCGCAGGTTTCAGGCCAGTGCGCCGGAGCGCTCCACATGCCCGGTGTGCTGGGCGCGGCCCCAGGTGGGCTCGGCGCGCGGGGCCCACTGAAGGCGGTGCAGCTCGGTGATGGCGGCGGCCCAGCTCACGGCCAGCGACGCCAGGATGGCGTGGCCCTGCTCGGCAGTGGCGGGCAGGGGGTCGCCAATGATTCCGCTGGGGCCGAAGTCGCGGGCGCTCCAGGCGCAGGCCGGGCGGCCGTCGGGCGACAGCAGGGGCGAATCGAACACGGGCGGGTAGTTCACGACCGCGCGCTCCATGTGCACGGTGTCGGGCGCCAGGGCCAGCATGAGCGCGGTCTCGGCATGGCCTGCGTGCATGGCCAGCTTCTTCTCGGTGTCGGACAGGTATTTGCCCGCCACGTGCGGTACGCGCCAGGTGAAGCTGGGCACCACGATGAAGTCGCCATGGCGCAGGCGCAGTTCACGGGCGCACATCTCCATCACCTGCGGCTGGCCGCCGTGGCCGTTGACGAACAAGAGCTTGCGAAAACCCGCGCGGTAGACCGACTCGCCCACCTCGTTCATGGTGGCCAGCAGGGTCTCGCCACTCAGCGTGACGGTGCCCGGGAAGTGCAGGTGCTCCTCGGACTTGCCGTAGGTGATGGGCGCCATGGCAAACGCGGGCACGTCGGCCGGCAGGCGGGCCAGCGCGTGGCCCACCACCCCGGCGCTGATCACGGTGTCCACCGCGCAGGGCAGGTGCGGGCCGTGCTGCTCGGTGGCGCCGGTGGGCAGCACGATGACGGTGTTCTCCTTGTCCGGCAGGCTGGCGATCTCGGTCCAGCTCAGGTAGGGCAGGTAGCGGTGGGGCGGGTTGTAGCCGTGCAGCATGGGCGGGTTCTTTCGTGAAGGAAGGCGGTGTTAGCGCAGGGGCAGGTAGGCCGTGGCCTCCACCTCGATGAGGATGTCCGGCGTGGGCAGCATGCCGCTCACTTCCACCACGGTGGATGCCGGTGGTTCGCCCGGAAAGAACAGCCGGCGCACGCGGCTGTACTGCGGAAAGTGGTCCAGGTGCTTGAAGTACTGCACCAGCTTGAACACGTCGGACATCTGCCCGCCCGCGGCCTCGACGGTCTGGCGGATTCGGTCGAGCACGTACCAGCTCTGCGCGAGGATGGGGCCTTCCTTGATGTCGCTGCTGAACTCGCCGGTGCGGCCGATCAGCGTGGCGGCTTCCTCCGGGATGTCGGCATAGCCGCGCACGATGCGGCTGGCCGCAGGGTCCACGGCGATGATGCCGCTCAGGAAGATGAAGTCGCCGGCGCGGCGCCAGGCGGCGTAGCGGGCCAGGGGCTGGGCGATCCCGGGCGCAGAGGTCGGGCTCATGCGAGGCTCCTTGCGGGTTGGGTTGCTGCCGGCACGTGCCAGGCTGCGGGCGCATGGCCGCTGGCCACGCGGCCCTGGCGCAGCACCACGCGGCCTTGCGCGCCTTGTGTGCGGGACGGAAAGCCCCAGTGGTCGGCCTGGGTGAAGACCAGCAGGTCGGCAGCGCTGCCGGGCTGCAGGGGCAGGGCGGCGGGGCCGGTGCGCAGCCAGTCGGCGCGGCACAGCGATTCGCTCCAGCGGTCGAAGGGCGCATCGAGCTGCCCGGCCAGCACGCCGGCGGCCAGGGCTTCCAGCGGGTCCAGGCTGCCCACGGGGCAGAACGGGTCTTGCAGGTTGTCGCTGGCCACCAGCACCGGAATGTCGCGCGCGCGGGCTTCCTTCACCAGCGTGAGGCCCCGCTGGCGCGGCGTGCGGCCGGTGGTGGCATCCTGCAGCAGAAGGTTGGTGATGGGCAGCGTCACCAGGGTGATGGGGCTTTGCGCCACGGCATCCAGCGTGGCGAGGGCGGTGGCCTCGTCCTGGGCCGCCAGGGCGCAGGTGTGGCCGCAGACCACGTGGCCTTCAAACCGCAGTTCGCGCAGCAGCGCGGCCGTGGTGGCCAGGCCCTGCGCACCGGGGTGCAGCTCTTCGTCCACATGCAGGTCCACGTCCAGTCCGTGGTGCTGCGCCGCTTCGAGCAGGTGGCGCAGGGCCTGCGGATCCCAGTTGGTGGAGTGCACGAAGCCACCCAGCAGCGCGCCGGGGCCGCTGGCGGCCACCGTGGCGGCCAGCCGCAGGGCCGTGTTGCGGTCGGCGTACAGGTGCAGGGGAATCAGGCTCACGCGTTCCAGCGTGACGCGGTCGGCCCAGTCGTGCGCCAGGTCGCGCAGTACGTTCCAGGCCAGCGGCTGGGCGTCGGGCTCCCACCAGTCGCAGTGGGTGCGCAGGTGCACGGTGCCCGCATCGCAGGCCCATTGCAGGGCACGGCTGGCGCGGGCGTGGATGTCGGCCTCGGTCCAGCCCTGGCGGTCCGCCATCATGGCGTCGATGGCCCCCAGCAGGCCGGGTTGGACCACGCCCATGCGCGGCAGGGTGAAGGCCTTGTCCAGGTGGGTGTGCGCATCGACCAGGCCGGGCAGCACCAGGGCGCCGGCCAGGTCCCACACCGCGCCTTGCGGGTGGGGCTGGGTGCCGTGGGGCTGCACCTGCACCACGCGGCCCTGGGCCAGGTGCAGGTCGGCCAGCGCAGGCTGGTGGCCCTGCTGCGGCCACTGTGCGGGCAGCAGCCAGCGCGGCAGGCGGGCGCGCAGGAGGTGGTCGGGCGTGTTGGATGCGTGCATGTCGCGCTCCGTTACGCAAAGCGCGCCATGGCCTGCCCCACGCGGGCCTTGAAGGCCGCCAGGCGCGGCGGCGTGGCCACGTTCATGTGGTAGTAGGCGTGGTAGTCCACGCGCGCCTTGCCGCCCGTGAGCAGGCGCATGTAGCGCGTGATGGACTTGCGCGGCGGGTCGCCCATGAACAGGGCCGTCCAGCGCGGGCGGCCGTAGGTCACTACGGCGGCAATGCGCTTGATGTGCGTGAGCGAGGGCTTGACGTTGTGCGGATCGCTGATGTCGAACGCCACGCCGGGCATGAGCACGCGGTCGAAAAATCCCTTGAGCATGGCCGGCATGCCGAAGCACCAGGTGGGAAAGCAGAACACCACCGCTTCGGCCCAGAGCAGCCGGTCCACATAGCCCTGCACGGGCAGCCGGTTGCTGGGCACCTCGTGGTAGCCCAGCCGCTCCTCGCGGGTCATCACGGGGTTGAAGCCTTCGGCGTACAGGTCGCAGTCGTCGACTTCATGGCCGGCGCCGCGCAGCTGCTGCACGACCTCCGCATGCAGGGCCGCGTTGTAGCTGGTTTCCACGGGATGGCAATAGATGACGAGGATGCGCATGGGGTGTCCTTCGGGGGTGTCAGAGATCCAGCGTGAGCGTGGGGCTGTGGCAGCGGGCGCAGCACACGGCGACGTGGGTGCGCTGTTCTTCGGCGCTCAGGCAGCTGTCGCGGTGGTCGGGCTCGCCAGCGGTCCACCGCGTCACGCAGGTGCCGCACACGCCTTGTTCGCACAGCGTCTGCACGGGTACGCCGGCCAGCAGCAGCACGTCGGCGATGCTCTCGCCGGGTGCCACCGGCAGGCGCATCTGGCTGCGCTCCAGGACCAGATCGAACCCGTGCTCTGCCGGGGCGGCCTGCGCTGTCGTGGGGAGGGTTTGCATCGTTTGACCAGGTGATTTGATCGATTGGTCAAACTCTTGCAAAGGCTGTGCCAGCCACAAGTCCTGTTGGTTGTCTTTGTGGTGGATCAACAGGGCGACAAGCCCGACTGGCACGTGCCGGGGGGGGCGGCCGCGTGGCGGTGCCGCTGGGTTGTCTGCGCGCCGGGACCGGCGCTGGGTGCTGGGCCGCGGAGGCCCGGCCCTAATCTGGTGCGAGGCCGCAGCCCAGCAGCACAAAGCTGGTGAGCTCGCGCACGATGGGCGCGCGGTCGATGGGTTCGTCGGGCGCCAGGCCGAGCATGATGTGCACCTGCACGCCGTAGTCTGCGTAGTGCTGCGTCATGCCCCAGATCTGCATGAGCAGCAGCTTGGCGTCGACCTGGCGCATGCGCCCTTCGGCGATCCACCGGTTGATCAGGTCCACCTTCTGCTGCGTGGACTTGACCGCCACGGGCCAGTACTTGCCCAGGCTGCGGCCGCCGCCGAGCACCTCGGTGGTGAAGATGCGCGACAGGCCGGGGTTGTCCAGCGCGTAGTCGAGCTTCTTGCGCACGTAGTTGGACAGCACGGTTTTCGGGTCGTCGCTGTCGGCATCGAAGGTGAAGGCGTCCGACCACCCGTTGAGGACCGAGTAGAGCAGCTCTTCGTACAGCTCTTCCTTGCTGCTGATGTAGTAGTGCAGCTGGGGCTTGGTCAGCCCCGCGCGCTCGGCTATGGCCTTGGTGGATGCGCCCTTGAACCCATGGCGGCTGAACTCCGCAATGGCGGCCTCGCGGATGGCGCAAAGGATGCGCTCGCGCCCTTGCTTGGTACGGTTCAGCAGGGCGCCGGAGGCGGCCTCGGCATCAAGTTCAGTCATGGCAAATGGTGCGGGAGAAGCGGCCCTGGACGGGCTGCCTGATTGTGCCTGCGCTTCACGACCGCCAGAAGCCGACATGCGGCTCGCTGGCTTCGTCGATCAGTGCGGGGCCGATGCACTCAATGGCGTGGGGGGAGGCATCGAACACGTCGCGGCACGACAGCTCGGCGTCGCGCTGCTCCGCGCGGCCCCCGCGAAACTCGCGCAGCCGCACCGCATCGATGCCGAACACCACGCGGCCGATGCCGGACCAGAAGATGGCGCCCGCACACATCACGCACGGCTCGGCCGAGGAGTACAGCGTGGCCTTGGCCAGGGCGTCGCGGCCCACGCGCGGGCTCAGCTGGCGCACGGCGTTGGTTTCCGCATGGCCGGTGCAGTCGCCGGTCTCGGTCGTATTGCAATAGGCCTCGGCCAGCAACTGGCCGTCAGCACTGATGACCACGGCGCCGAAGGGCCGGTTGCCTCGCGCCCGTGCCGTGCAGGACCAGGCGATCGCCTGGCGCAGGTACAGGCCGTCGGTTTCGTTCAGGGGCGTGGGCTCGTCCAGCAGGACTGGACCGTGGGAGGTGCGCGTGGGCAACAGGGCATGCATGGGTGTCTCCAAGGGTTGTGCGAGTGCGTTGTGGCGCGTATTGCATTTGGCATGCCAAGAACAATCGGTGACATCCCCGCGGCCCCGTTGGGCTGTGGCGGGCACCGTTCTTGCAAAGGTGCAGGCAAGAGTAGAAGCGTTCACTGCGCTGCCTCGGAGCGGCCACCGCCAGCGGTGCCCCACCCAAGGCACCGGCCGGAAATTGCTCTTGAAGCCCTCTTCTCCCCACGCGCCTGCCACCCAAGGGCCTGCGCGGGCTTCAGGACCGCGCTGCTCTGTGGGCCGGCGCGCCGCAAGCTCCTGGTGTGGGACGAAGAGGTTGTTCCTCTGTTCCTTGTTGTCCTTTGTTCCGGAGCACCACCATGACCGCTGCCACCGCCCCCCACTACGACCTTGCCGAACTGCGAAAGGAAGCCCGCATGGGCGCCCTGGGCTCAGAGACCGGCACCCGCGAGATCCGCCGTATCGACCTTTCCCGCTTCGACCAGCGCAAGCCCGAGATTGCCCAGCAGCTGTGGGATGCGGCCGTGGACGTGGGATTCTTCCAGCTGGTGAACCACGGTATTGACCTGGTGGAGGTGCGCCAGGCCTTTGCCATGACCGAGCGCTTCTTTGCGCTGCCGGACGCAGTGAAGGCCCAGTACCCGCTCAAGAAGGCGCTCAACGTGGGGTGGGAAAGCCGCGCGCAGGTGCGGCCCTCCACCGGCACGCCCGACCAGAAAGAGTCCTACCAGATCACCCGTCCCCACATGCAGGGGTTGTGGCCCACCGAGGCCGAGCTGGCGGGCTTTCAGTCCACGCTGCTCGCCTTTGAGCAGCAGTGCTGGCAGGTGGCCATGCAGGTGCTGTCGTGCTTTGCCTGGAAGCTGGGTTTTGACGACGGTTTTTTTGCCCGCGCGCACGACCCTGCACAGCCCAGCTACCAGAGCACCCTGCGCCTGCTGCACTACTTCGCCATCCCGCCCGAGCAACAGGCCGGGCTGGGCCTGTGGCGCGCCGGCGCCCATACCGACTTTGACTGCCTCACGCTGCTCTTTCAGCGGCCCGGCCAGGGCGGGCTGCAGGTGTGCCCCGGCAAGGAGATGGATAGCCAGGCCTGGACGCCGGTGGAGCCTGACGAGCAGGCCATCACCTGCAACATCGGCGACATGCTGATGCGCTGGAGCGACGACCAGCTCCCCAGCAACTTCCACCGCGTGAAGAACCCGGCGCCGGGCGAGTACATGGGGCCGCGCTACAGCATCGCCTTTTTCGCGCAGGCCAACCGCGACGCCCTCATCGAGGGGCCCGGCAGGAAGTACCCGGCGATTGCCGCCGGCGACTACCTGAACCAGCGGGTGGCGGCAAACTTCAAGGCGTATTGACGCGCGCCGGTGGGCCATGAGGGCCGGGCGCCGGGGCTGTCAGGCCCGGCAGCCCCAGGGCGCTGACCCGGAACACGTTGTCTTCCGGGTCGGCCAGCACGGCCTGCCATTGCCCGTAGTAGGTGGCATAGGGCGGCTTGACGATCTTGCCGCCCAGGTGGGGCGCTTGCAGGCTGGCCGCCTCCACGGCGGCGGGCGTGTCCAGCATGAAGGTGGCGTAGGCCGTGACGTCGCGCGGCCCTTGCCGGGCCGATGCGGGCCGCCGGTCTGCCAGGCCCAGCAGGGCATAGGCGCCGGGTGCATTGAAGCCGAGCTGGAAGTGCTCCGTCTCCACCGCGCGGTACAGGGGTGAGCGCGTGCCCGGCGCCTCCGGCAACCCCAGCAGGGCCTGGTAGAACTGCAGCTGGGCATCGATGTCCTGGCACAGCAGGTTGAACCAGAGCCTCATGCCATCACCGCCGCCGTGGTGGACGCGGCCGCACGAGGAGCCAAGCCATAGGTCTTGCGGTACATCGCCTGCAAGTGCTCGCCCACGGTGCAGGGTTCAAAGCGCGGGGACTCCCCCGCGGGCACACAGGTCGCTACCGGCGCCACCTGGGCTTCGTAGTCGGGCGTGTAGAAGAACGGCAGCGAGTGGCGTGGCGCGCCGCCGCTGTGCACGTTGCGCACGCGGTGGGGGTTGGAGCGGTACAGGCCGTTCGTCCAGCGCGGAACCATGTCGCCCAGGTTCACGACCAGCGCACCCTCCACAGGCGTGGCGTCCACCCAGGCACCGCCCGGCAGCTTGACTTCCAGCCCGCCATGGCGATCCTGCGCCAGCAGGGTGATGGCGCCCCAGTCCGTGTGCTCGCCCGCGCCGAAGGTTGACGCGTCGGCGCCCTCCGGGTGCGGCGGGTAGCGCAGCATCCGCAGGGTGAGCATGGGATTGGCATGCATGGAGTCGAAGTAGTCCTCGCGCAGCTGCAGCGACAACGCCAGCAACTGCATCAGCCGCAGGGCGAGCTGTTGCATGGCGGCGATGTACAGGCGGCTGTACGCCGCCAGCTCGGGCAACCCCGCGGGCCACTGGTTGCTGCCGTACGAGTGGTAGCCGCGCAGCACATACGGATGGTCGGCCGCATAGTCCAGCCCGCAGTAGAAGCTCTCCTTGAGGTCGGGGCGGGCGTTGGCGTCCAGCGTCTGCCCGCCCAGGCGCTCGTACCCGCGCATCGAAGGCGAGCGGTGCAGCGAGATGGCTTCCTTGTCCGCCAGCGGCAGGTCGAAGAACTGCTGTGCCAGGGTGAATTGCCGCGCGATGAGCTCCTGCGGCACACCGTGGTTCAGCACGTAGAAGAATCCCGTCTCCGTGCAGGCCTGCCGCAGTTGGGAGACCACCGCGGCCACGCGTGGGGTGCGTGGCGAGCTGGCGTGCAAGACCCCGGAAAGGTCGATGAGGGGAATGCCCATGGCGTCCCCCTCCTCAGGCCTTGAGCTTGCGCTCGGCCGCCGGAGGCAGGAAGCGGTCGGTCCAGATGTCGGCCACCGCCAGGCTGGACTTGAGGCCGAAGGCCGACACCGTTTCATCGATCGTTGCTTGCAGCCGCGCGGGGGTGGCGGCACCCCAGCCGTTGGCACGGGTCTCCGCGGTCCTCATGGTGCCGTCCACGATGAGCTGCAGGCGCTCGAATTCGATCTCTTCGTTGGCGAGCGGCTCGCGCGCCTTGATGGCGGCGGCCCCGGCGCGGGGGTCGGCCATCGCGTCGATCCAGCCGCGGGTCGTGGCTTTTACGAACGCCTTCATGGCCTCGGGGTTGTCGTGCATGCTCTTGGCGTTGGCGATCAGGCCGTTGCCGTACGACTTGAGTCCGTAGTCCGAGAAACGGAACACGGTGATCTGATCAGGCCCCAGGCCCCGCGCCTTCAGGTTGAGCAGGCCGGTGAAGAAGAAATACGCCGCCGCGTCAAAGTCGCCTTTGACGAATCGCGTGTCGCCAATGTCGGGGGCCACGTTCTCCCATTTCACCGTACTGCCATCAAAACCCTGCGCCTTGGCGAAGGCCGGAAACAGCTTGCGGGATGCGTTGAAGGGCTGGCCCAGAATGGTCTTGCCCGCCAGATCCGCGGGCTTCTTGATGGCCCCGTCCTTGCGCACCATGACGGAGTTGGGGTTCAGGTCGTACTGGATGGCGACGGCGGCGAGCTTGGCCTGCGGGTTGGCGGTGTTGAATTCGATCATGCTCGACAGGTCGGCCGAGGCCACGTCGTAAGCGCCGCCCGCCACCAGGCTGATGGCCGAGGCGGAGCCGTTGCCGGTGTCGATGGCTACGTCGAGCCCTGCATCCTTGTAATAGCCGCGCTGCTGGGCCAGCAAAAAGCCTGCACCCGATGCCTCGACTTTCCAGCCCAGGTTGAACTTGAATTTCTGCAGATTGCCTTGCGCGCGCACAAAGGGCGTGGCGGACAGCAGGGCGGCAGCGCCAGTGGCGCGGAGAAGGGAACGGCGTTGCATGGTGGGCACTCCTGGGCAATGGGGTCAACCACGGCCAGGTTGCTGCGAGCCCGGCCGAACGGGCATGCAACGTACAGGCGGGCCGAGCGCTCAGGCGGGCGCGGCGAAAAGCCGGCACCGTGAAGACACGCGAATCCGCGCTCTCATGAGCGTGTGTCCATTGCATGCTTCAAGAGCAATTTCCGGGCGGTGGCCGCTGAACGCTTCTACTCTTGGTGCCCGGTTCTGTGCAGGATCTGTGCCACGCCGGGTGGCCGCCTCAGGGGGGCTGCGAGCGCACGGCTGCGCGCCGTGCGCCGTGTGCTGGTGCGTGCCGCACCAGGGGCAGGAGCGTCCTGTCGACCTTGGTGCATCTCCCGGCGCGCCGGGCTCACAGCCAGGGTTTGAGCCAGCCCAGCCCGTCGGATGTGGCGTGCGCTGCGGCGCCGCGGGCCGGGCGGTACTCGCAGCCAATCCAGCCGTCGTAGCCCAGCGCATCCAGCAGCTGGAAGAGGTAGGGGTAGTTCACCTCGCCCACATCGGGTTCGTGCCGCTCCGGCACGCCCGCGATCTGGAGGTGCCCGACACGGCCGGTGGGCAGGTACTGGCGGATCTTCATGGCCAGGTCGCCTTCGACGATCTGGCAGTGGTACAGGTCCATCTGCACCTTCACGTTGGCCGCGCCGATCTCGGCGACCAGCGCATGGGCCTGGTCCTGCCGGTTCAAGAAGAAGCCGGGCATGTCGCGGCCGTTGATGGGCTCCAGCAGGATCTGGATGCCGTGCGGCGCCGCCTGCCCGGCGGCGTGGCGCACGTTGGCGAGGTAGGTGGCGCGCACGCTGGCGGCATCTGCCCCCTGGGGCACCAGCCCGGCCATCACGTGGATGCGGGGGCATTGCAGCGCCTTGGCGTACCCGATGGCCTTGGCCATGCCGTCACGGAATTCGGCCTCGCGCCCGGGCAGGCAAGCCAGGCCGCGCTCGCCCGCGTCCCAGTCGCCGGGCGGGGCGTTGAACAGCACCTGCTGCAGGCCGCTGGCTTGCAGGCGCGCGGCCAGTTCGGCGGCCGGGTACGCGTAGGGAAAAAGGTACTCCACCGCCTGGAAACCGTCACGGGCGGCAGCGGCAAAGCGGTCGAGAAAGTCCAGGTCGTTGTAGAGCAGGGACAGGTTGGCGGCAAAGCGGGGCATGGCGGGCTTTCGGTCCGCAGGGCAGGCCGTCCCGCGGGTACCGGCGACTGTATCGCACGCGGTGCGTGCAGCCGGCCCCGCGGGCACGCACAATGCGCGGGGCGCCAGAGCTGCCGCGGCCGCCCGGCCGCGGCGGGCGCCCCTTTCAAGAAAAGCCATGCACACCCCCCTTGCACCCACCACCCCGCCGGTTTCGCCCCTGGACGTCTTGGACGTCCTTACCGTGGGGGAGCCCATGGCCCTGTTCATGGCGCTTGGGCCGGGAGAACTGCACGCGGTGGCGGATTTCCGGCGCGTGCCCGCCGGTGCGGAACTCAATGTGGCCACGGGCCTGGCCCGCCTGGGCCTGCGCACCGGCTACATCACGCGGCTGGGCAATGACTCGTTTGGCCGCTTCTTGCGGGGCGTGCTTGCGCACGAAGGCATCGATGCGCGCTACGTGCAGGCCGACGCCGCCCGCCCCACGGGCTTCATGCTCAAGACCCGCTCCGACGACGGCAGCGACCCCCAGATCGAATACTTCCGCCAGGGATCGGCCGCCAGCCACCTGGGCCTGGCCGATGCACCTGAGGGCGCGTTCCCGGCACGCCACCTGCATTTGACCGGCATTACCCCCGCGCTGTCGCCCAGCGCCCGCGAGCTGGTGTTCCACCTGGCCCGGCAGGCGCGCGCGGCCGGTGCCTCCGTCTCGTTCGACCCCAACCTGCGCCCGCGCCTGTGGCCTTCGCCCGAAGCCATGGCCGAATGCATCAACGCCCTGGCTGCGCTGAGCGACACCGTGCTGCCCGGTCTGGCCGAGGGCCGCCAGCTCACGGGGCGGCATTCGGCCGAAGACATCGCCGCCTTCTACCTGGAGCGCGGCGCACAGCAGGTGGTCGTCAAGCTCGGGCCCGAAGGTGCGTACTACGCCCGGCAGGGCGGCACCTGCGGCATTGCGCCGGGCCTGCGTGTGGACCGCGTGGTGGACACCGTGGGCGCGGGCGATGGCTTCGCCGTGGGCGTCGTCAGCGGCCTGCTCGAAGGTCTGGCATTGGCCCAGGCGGCTGCGCGCGGCAATGCCATCGGGGCGCGTGTGGTGCAGTTTCCGGGGGATGCGGAGGGGTTGCCTACGCGGGCGGAACTGCGGTCCTGCAGTGCGTGACCGGCGCCGATCGCGCCGTGCGGCGGGGCGGTGGCCAGTCCGCAGCAGGCTGCGCTCACTCCCCTTGCGAACCCCGGTGCGCCCACCCGGTCGTGCGCTTTTCTATCCAGCTGAACAGCTCGTACATCACCATGGCCATGGCGCCCACCACCATCAGGCCGGCGAAGGCCAGGCCCATCTGCATGGAGGAGCCGGCGCTGATCAGCAGGTAGCCGATGCCTTCGTTCGCGGCGGTCATCTCCGACACCGTGGTGCCCACGAAGGCCAGCGTGATGGCCACCTTGAGCGAGCCATAGAAGTACGGCATGGAGCGCGGCAGGCCCACCTTGGTCAGCACGTCCCAGCGCTTGGCGCCCAGCACGCGCAGCACGTCTTCCAGCTCGGGCTCCAGCGTCGCCAGGCCCGTGGCAATGTTGACCATGATGGGGAAGAAGCTGATGAGAAACGCCGTGAGAATGGCCGGCCCCACGCCAATGCCGAACCACACCACCAGGATGGGCACGAAGGCGGCCTTGGGCAGGGCGTTGAAGGCGGTCATCAGCGGGTAGACCGCTGCATAGGCCACGCGCGAGCTGCCGATCACGAACCCCAGCAGCACGCCCACGGCGATGGCGATGCCAAAGCCCGCCATGGTGACCCAGAAGGTGCGCCAGGCGTGGCCGGCGATGACGCCGCCGAATTCGACCAGCTGCCGGCCGATGGCCGCAGGGCTGGGGAAGATGAACTCGGACACGTTGAACGCCGAGCAAATGATCTGCCACAGCAGCACGATGGCCACCAGCAGGATCCAGGGCGACCAGCGCTCCACGGTTTTCTTGTGCATGGGTGAGGACTCCGGCGGGCGTTTGCTGATGGTTTTATTGCGGAAGGGGGGCGCCGGCCTGGCCTGCGCCCTGGCGCAGCGCGCCGATGTGGCCGCGCAGTTCGTGCACGATGTCGGTGAATTCGCGGGTGTAGGTGATCTCCAGGTCGCGCGGGCGGGGCAGGTCGATCTGGCGCTGCACCACAAAGCGGCCGGGGCTCTTGCTCATCACGTACACCGTGTCGGCCAGGAACACGCTCTCGCGCAGGTCGTGCGTGACGAGGATGACGTTGAATTTCTGCTCGGCCTGCAGGTCGCGCAGGATGCACCACAGCTCTTCGCGCGTGAAGGCGTCCAGCGCGCCGAAGGGTTCGTCCAGCAGCAGCATCTTGGGCTCGTGGATCAGGGCGCGGCAGATGCTGGCGCGCTGCTGCATGCCTCCCGACAGCTGCCAGGGAAACTTGTCCTCGTAGCCGGCCAGGCCCACCTTCTGCAGCAGGGCGCGTGCGCGGGCCTCGTACTCCTTGCGCTTGGCCTTGAACTGGCTGCGGTGGGGCTCCACGATCTCCAGCGGCAGCAGCACGTTGTCCACGGTGGTGCGCCAGGGCAGCAGCGACGGGGCCTGGAAGGCCATGCCCGAGACCTTCAGCGGCCCGGTGACCGGCTGGCCGTCGATGAGGATCTTGCCCATCGACGGCATCTTCAGGCCCGTGGCCAGCTTCATGAAGGTGGACTTGCCGCAACCCGAAGGGCCCACGATGGCGATGAAGGCGCCCTGGTGTACCTTCAGGTCGATGGCTTCCACCGCAAACTGGTTCTTGGCGCGCAGCTCGTCGTTGTAGGCGAGCCAGACGTCGCGGAAATCCACAAAATAGTTGCCGGCAGCCTGCATGGGAAGATTTTGGGTAAAAAAGGCCTGCAGCGCTTGATGGACAAGCGCAAGCAGCTATCAATAACGTAGCAATTATTTCTTGGGCAGCACCGCGTTCAGCTCGGCGGCGGGCGGCAGGAAGCTGCCGTTCCACACGTCGTCGGCGTTGACGCGGGTCTTGGTGTTGAACGCGTCGGACACCTGCGAGGCCATCAGCGCCAGGCGCCCCGGCTTGGCCTGGCCGAAGCCTTCGGCGCGCGCATCGGGGCTGTTGATGACGGTGTCGATGGCCAGTTGCAGGCGGCGGGTTTCCAGCGGCACGTTCACGATGCCGTCGCGGGCCTTCACATGGTCGATGGCCGCGGCGGGGTTGGCCATGACTTCCTTGGCGCCCTTGGCGAAGGCCGACAGGAAGGCCTTGATGGCCGCCGGGTTCTCCTTGATGAGCTTGGGGCTGGCGATGATCACGTTGCCATAGAGCTTCACGCCGAAGTCCGCGTAGGGCAGCACCACCACGTCGGCGGCCTTGGCGCCGCGGGCCTCCAGGTTCAGCAGCGAGGTGAAGGTGAAGCCCGTGATGGCGTCCACATCGCCCCGCACCAGCATGGTCTCGCGCAGCGGCGGGTCCATGGCGGTCCACTGCACGGTGCCGATGCCATTGGCCTTCTGGAAGATGGGGAACGCGCGGCGGCCGGCGTCGAACACCGGGGCGCCCATCTTCTTGCCCGCCAGGTCCGCGGGCTTGGTGATGCCGCTCTTCTTGAGCGCCATGACCGAGGCGGGCGTGTTGTTGTAGACCATCATCACCGCCACGGGCTTGTTCTGCGCGTCGGGGTTGTTGGCGTGGAATTCCATCACCGCGGCCAGGTCGGCAAAGCCCATGTCATACGTGCCGGAGGCCACCCGCTGCACCGCACCGCCCGAGCCGTTGCCCGCGTCCACGGCCACGTCCAGGCCCGCGGCCTTGAACGTGCCCTTGGCGACCGGCTGCAGGAACAGGGCCGAGGGCCCCTCAAAACGCCAGTCCAGCTGGAACTTGATGGGGGTGAGCGTCTGTGCCTGCGCCAGCGAAAACGCGCTGGCAGCAGCCAGCACGGCGGTGGATCGCAGGAACGATCGTTTCTTCATGGGGGCTCCTGTCGGGGAAAGGCTGAAGGGAGAGATGCCGTCTGCACGGCCACATGGCCATGACTCAGCAAATTCGGTGCCTGCTTTCGCCGCAACGGAACCAGGCACGGGGCCATTGTTCCCTGAAGTGGTGCGCGTGGGGATGCAGAGTTTCCCGAAAGGGGGCGCACCCTGCCGGTTTTGCACCGCCCGGGGGGGCGTTCCCGGGCGGTGGGGCGGTCAGTTCCCCTGTTTGGGGCGTGCCGCTGCGCTGGCGACGGCCAGCGCCGTCATGTTGAGCACCCGGCGCACGGTGGCGGCGGGGGTCAGGATGTAGGCCGTGGCGGCAGCGCCCATCAGGATGGGGCCCACGGTCACGCCGCCGCTGGTCGTGGTCTTGAGCACGTTGTAGAGGATGTTGGCCGCGTCGATGTTCGGGCAGATCAGCAGGTTGGCCGAGTCGGACAGCGTGGAGTCCGCCATGTAGGCGTTGCGGATGTTCGGCTCCAGCGCGGCGTCGCCGTGCAGTTCGCCATCGCACTCGATCTCCGGGTGGGCGGCCACGAACAGATCGCGCGCCTCGCGCATCTTGCGGGCCGATGCGCGCTTGGACGAGCCGTAGCTGGAGTGCGACAGGAACGCCACCTTGGCCGGCAGCCCGAAGCGCTGCACCTCTTGCACCGACATCCAGGCGATGTCGGCCAGCTGCTGCGCCGTGGGGTCCTCGTTCACGTAGGTGTCCGCGATGAACAGGGTGCCGTTGCGGTCCGTCATCAGCGCGTTGAGCGCCGCGTAATGGGTGGCGCCGGGGGCGTGGCCCAGGATGTTGTGGATGCGCTCCAGGTGCGTCTCGTAGGTGCCCACCAGGCCGCAGATCATGGCGTCGGCATCCCCCAGCTTGACCATCAGCGAGGCGATGATGGTGTTGGAGCGGCGCACGGCGGCCTTGGCCACCTCGGGCGTGGCGCCGTTGCGCTTCATGAGCTGGTGGTAGTGCTCCCAGTACTGGCGGAAGCGCGGATCGTCCTCGGGGTTGCACACTTCCACGTCCTTGCCCAGCTGCATGCGCAGGCCGGCTTTCTGGATGCGGGCGGCGATCACCGCGGGGCGGCCGATCAGGATGGGCTGGGCGATCTTGTCGTCGATGGCCATCTGCGCCGCGCGCAGCGCGCGTTCGTCCTCGCCGTCGGCATAGGCCACGCGCTTTTGCGCTTCGGGCAGGGCCTTGGCAGCGTTGATGACGGGGCGCATCAGCATGCCGGTCTGGTAGACAAAGCGCGACAGGGATTCCTTGTAGGCCTCCATGTCCTCGATGGGGCGCGTGGCCACGCCCGACTCGGCAGCGGCCTTGGCCACGGCGGGCGCGATCTTGAGGATCAGGCGCGAGTCAAACGGCGTGGGGATCAGGTAGTCGGGCCCGAAGGTGAGTTCCTTGCCCGCGTAGGCGCTGGCAACTTCCTCGCTGATGTCGGCCTTGGCCAGGTCGGCGATCTGGCGCACGCAGGCCAGCTTCATGGCCTCGGTGATCTTGGTGGCGCCGCAGTCCAGTGCGCCGCGGAAGATGTACGGGAAGCACAGGACGTTGTTCACCTGGTTGGGGTAGTCCGAGCGGCCCGTGGCGATGATGCAGTCCGGCCGCACGGCCTTGGCCAGCTCGGGGCGGATCTCGGGCTCGGGGTTGGCCAGGGCCAGGATGATGGGCTTGGCCGCCATGGTCTTGACCATCTCGGCCGTGAGCACGCCGGGGGCCGAGCAGCCCAGGAACACGTCGGCGCCGTTCACCGCGTCGGCCAGGGTGCGGGCCTCGGTCTTCTGCGCGTACTGCGCCTTGGACTCGTCGAAGCCGCCGGGGCGGCCTTCGTAGATGACGCCCTTGGAGTCGCACACGAAGACGTTCTCGCGCTTCACCCCCAGGCCCACCATCACGTTCAGGCAGGCAATGGCGGCGGCGCCCGCGCCCGAGACCGCCACCTTCACGTCGCTGATCTTCTTGCCCACCAGCTCCAGGCCGTTGAGCAGCGCGGCGCTGCTGATGATGGCCGTGCCGTGCTGGTCGTCATGGAACACGGGGATGTTCATGCGCTTGCTGAGTTCGCGCTCGATGTAGAAGCACTCGGGGGCCTTGATGTCCTCGAGGTTGATGCCGCCCAGCGTGGGCTCCAGCGCCGCGACGATCTCGATGATCTTGTCGGGGTCGCGCGCGTCCAGTTCGATGTCGAACACGTCCACGCCCGCAAACTTCTTGAACAGGCAGCCCTTGCCTTCCATCACCGGCTTGCCGGCCAGCGGGCCGATGTCGCCCAGGCCCAGCACCGCGGTGCCGTTGGTGATCACGCCCACCAGGTTGCCGCGCGAGGTGTAGTCGAACGCCTTGGACGGGTCGGCCTGGATGTCCAGGCAAGGGTAGGCCACGCCCGGCGAGTAGGCCAGCGACAGGTCGCGCTGGTTGGACAGGGGCTTGGTCGCGGTGACCGCGATCTTGCCCCGGCTGGGGTTGCGGTGGTACTCGCGTGCGGCGTCGCGCAGCGATTCTTCGGCGGCGGAAAGTTTCTGGGTCATTACGGGAATCCTGGAAATCCTTGGCAAAAAGCCAACAACAAGCGTACCCGATGGTGAGGCGGGCGCGCCTGGCGGTTTATGCGAATGCGGCATGGGGCGCAAACCCCGCAGTCGTGGGGCTGGGGCTCTTCGGCAGCGCGGGCGCGACGCTAGTGGGCGTCGGCCTGGCGTGCGGCGTTCACAGCGGCGGAGGTGTCGCGGCTGGCGCCATTGAAGAAAACGTTCAGGGCCACGGCCGTGATCGAGGCCAGCAGGATACCGGATTCGATGAGCGGGTGGATGGCGTGCGGCATCCATTGGCGGAAGTTGGGGGCGATCAGCGGGATCATGCCCACGCCGATGGAGACGGCCACGATCATCGCGTTGAAGCGGTTGGTCTTGAAATCCACACCGCCCAGGATGCGGATGCCGGTGGCCGCCACCATGCCGAACATCACCAGCCCCGCGCCGCCCAGCACCACGGTGGGCAGCGACTCGACCAGCGCCGCCAGCTTGGGCAGCACGCCCAGCACGATGAGGATGGCGCCGCCGGCCACGCAGACAAAGCGGCTCTTGACGCCGGTGACGGCCACCAGCCCCACGTTTTGCGAGAAGCTGGTGTACGGAAAGGTGTTGAAGAGACCGCCCAGCAGGGTGCCCAGCCCGTCGGTGCGCAGCCCGCGGGTCAGCGCCGCCTGGTCCACCTTGCGGTCGGTCATCTCGCCCAGCGCGAGGAACATGCCCGTGGACTCGATCATCACGACGATCATCACCAGCGTCATGGTCAGCACCAGGATGGGGTCGAACACGGGCGCGGCGATCTCGAAGGGCAGCACCAGGTCGAACCACTGGGCCTTGGCCACCTTGTCGAAGTTCATGAGGCCCATGGCCACCGCCGCGACGGCGCCGATCACGATGCCCAGCAGCACGGAGATGTTGGCCACAAAGCCCTTCGCAAATTTGGCGATGAGCAGGATGGACAGCAGCACCAGCCCCGAGATGCCCACGCCCGTGAGGTCGGCGTACTTGGGGTTGGGCACCGTGGGCACCACCGCAAAACCCTTGGGCACCGGCGGCAGGGACGAGCCCGGCGCGCCGGCGGCGGCCTGCATCTCGGTGAGCCACTTCAGGTGCTCGGGGTTCACCACGTTCGGGGCGGTGGGGCCCACGGGGTTGCCGAAGATCCAGTTGATGCCCACGCGCATCAGGCTGATGCCGATGACCGCGATGATCGTGCCGGTGACCACGGGCGGGAAGAAGCGCAGCATGCGGCTGACCAGCGGGGCGATGGCGATGGAGATCACGCCCGCGCCGATCACCGCGCCGAAGATCAGCCCGGCGCCGGCCGTGCCGCCCGTGCTCTGCGCCATGGACACCATGGGCGCCACCGAGGCGAACGTCACGCCCATCATCACCGGCAGGCGGATGCCGAACCACTGCGTGGCGCCCAGCGCCTGGATCAGCGTGACCAGGCCGCAGACGAACAGGTCGGCCGAAATCAGCTTGGCCACCTGCTCGGGCGTGAGGTTGAGCGCGCGGCCGACGATGAGCGGCACGGCCACGGCGCCGGCATACATCACCAGCACATGCTGCAGGCCCAGGGCCGTGAGCCGGGCCAGCGGCAGGTGTTCATCGACAGGGTGTACGGGCGGGCGCATGGCAGGATTCCTCTGGGCGTTGTTGGGTCTACGAAGGTGTGTGCGGACGCGCATGCACATTCCGTGCACAGGAATCCATACAAAAATCGTATACAAAACGCGGCGCCAGTTGATGGCGGTAAACCCTAGGGTCCGGCGATGAGGCCCCTCCGGGTGCGTGCCGGAGTCGCTCCGGGGACTGCGCCCACCGCGGTCGCTTGCGCCCTGGTGGTGCGGCTGCACCGCCGCGGTGCAGCGTGGCGGGCGGGGCGCCTGCGGGATCAGTCCTGCGCCGGGGCCGCGTGGCGGCTGCCGGCCAGCGGCGCCAGGGATTCGCGCAGCCGGTCGCGCAGGGGCGGCGGGGCGGGGTTCAGCGCGCCTTCCACATTGCCGATGTGGGCCAGCATCCGTTCGCGCGCCAGGGCGGTGTCGCCAGACTCCAGGGCTTCGACGATGGCGGCATGCTCGGCGCAGGACTGGCTGGCCGCGTGCTGCGACTGGTAGAGCGATGCCGCCAGCGTGGTGCGGGCGGTGAGGTCGCGCAGGATGTCGCTCAGGCTGCGGTGGCCCATGGCTTCCGCCAGGCACACGTGGAAGTCGGCCAGCAGGAACGCCCGCGTGGCGGCGTCCGCGCCCTCGATGGCCTGCTGCTCGTCCGCGATGTGGGTGCGCAGGCGGCGCGTGACGGCCTGCAGCGGCGTGCCGGCGTCCGCCAGGATGCCCGACTCGATGATGCGGCGGGCCGAGAACGCGTCCCGCGCGTCTTCCACCGATGGCTCCACCACATACCAGCCCCGGCGCGGGCGCACTTCCACGAAGCCGCGGGCCTGCAGCTGCATCAGCGCCTCGCGCACCAGGGTGCGGCTCACGCCGAACAGGTCGGCCAGCTCCTGCTCGCCCAGGCGCTCGCCCGGCGCCAGCTTCTGTGCCAGGACGGATTCGACCACCTGCTGGGCGATCTGGGTCGGGTTGGTGCTGTGCATGGAGGGGGATTGTCGCTGCGTGCCGCGGGGCGGGGCGCCGGTCAGCTGCGCTGCGCTGGCGGCTCGCGGCCGTCCAGCACGGCGTGGGCGCGTTCGCGGTCGATGTCGCCTTCCCAGGCGGCAATCACCACGGTGGCCACGCAGTTGCCGATGAGGTTGCCCAGGGCGCGGGCGATGCCCATGAACCAGTCCACCGACAGCACCAGCACCAGGCCGATGGCCGGAATGGCCGGGATGGCGTGCAGCGTGGCCGCCAGCACCACGATGGCCGAGCCCGGCACGCCGTGCGCCCCCTTGGAGGTGACCAGCGAGATCGCCAGGATGGTCAGCAGGTCGGCCATGCTGATGGGCGTGTTGGTGGCCTGGGCGATGAACACGGCCGCCAGCGTGATGTAGATGGAGAACGCGTCCAGGTTGAAGGAGTAGCCCGTGGGGATGACCAGGCCGACGGTCGATTCGCGGATGCCCAGGTGCTTGAGCTTGGCCATGATCTGCGGCAGCACGCTGTCCGACGACGTGGTGGCGAACACCACGGCCAGCTCTTCGCGCAAGTAGCGCAGCAGCTTGAACAGGCTGAAGCCCGACACGCGCAGGATGAGGCCCAGCACCACCACCACGAACAACGCCACGGCCGCGTAGAACAGGGCCACCAGCAGGCCCAGCTGTTTGAGCGAGCCGATGCCGTATCTGCCCACCGTGAAGGCGATCGCGCCCAGCACGCCCAGCGGCGCCAGCTTGATGATCAGGCCCATGGTCTTGAACAGCACCTGCGACAGGTCGTCGATGAGCAGGGTGACGCGCGCGCCGCGCTCGCCCATGAGGGCCAGCGCGCAGCCGAACACGATGGAGAACAGCAGCACCTGCAGCACGTCGCCGCTGGCAAAGGCACTCACCGCCGTGGTGGGGATCAGCTTGAGCAGAAAGTCGCTTAGGCCTCCGCCCGTGAGCTTGCTGGCGCTTTCTACATAGGCGCCCATGGCCTTGGGGTCCAGTGCGCTGGGGTCCACGTTCATGCCCACGCCGGGCTGGAACCAGAAGGCCAGCACCAGGCCCAGCACCAGGGCGATGGAAGTGACCACTTCAAAGTACACCAGCGACTTGATGCCCACCCGGCCCACGCGCTGGAGGTCGCCCGTGCCCGCAATGCCGTGCACCACCACGCAGAACACGATGAGCGGGATGAGCATCTTGATGAGCTTGATGAAGCCATCGCCCAGCGGCTTGAGCTGCACGGCCGTGTCGGGCCACAGCAGCCCGACGGCCACGCCGGCCACCAGGGCCAGGAGCACCCGGCCGAACAAGGAGTTGAGAAAGCGAAGCATGGAAAGCCCTCAGGTGTGACGGAAGCCGGGTTGGCAAACTTGCATACAAGAAATGTAGACAAAGCCTGCGCACCAGAACACCGGGTTATCCCGCCCCAGCGGCCCGCCCGCTCCGGTGCAGCGCCGGACAGGGGGTTGCCGCACAATCCCGGCACATCCCTGCCACGCCATGACTTCCCCAGCACCCGACCCCCAGCGCCAGCCGCGCGAGTTCCTGGAAACCCTGTACCACGCCGCCGTGCACCGTGCGCTGCCCCTGCACAACACTGCGGCGTTCCTGCCGCCGCCTCGCCGCGAGAGCGGGGGGCGCACGCTGGTGCTGGGCGCCGGCAAGGCCGCCGGTGCAATGGCCCAGGCGGTGGAGGCCCTGTGGCCGGCGGACGCGCCGCTTTCCGGGCTGGTGGTCACGCGCTACCGGCACACGCCGCCGCGGCCGGCGGGCCTGGCCCAGCGCATCGAGGTGGTGGAAGCGGCCCACCCGGTGCCCGACGCGGCGGGCCTGGAAGCCGCACGCCGCATGCTGGCCCTGACCCAGGGGCTGACCGCGAACGACCTGGTGCTGTGCCTGGTGTCGGGCGGCGGCTCGGCGTTGCTGACGCTGCCGGCCGAGGGGCTCACGCTGGCCGGCAAGCAGCGCATCAGCCAGGAACTGCTGGACAGCGGCGCCGCCATCGATGAGATGAACTGCGTGCGCAAGCACCTTTCGCGCATCAAGGGGGGGCGCCTGGCGGCCGCCTGCGGGCCGGCGCGGGTGGTGACCCTGGCCATCAGCGATGTGCCGGGCGACGATCCGTCGGTGATCGCCAGCGGCCCCACCGTGCCCGATGCCACCACCTGCGCCGACGCGCTGCGCATCCTGGACCGCTACCGCATCGCCGTCCCCGAGGGCGTGCGCGCCGCGCTCCAGGCCGGTGCGCTGGAAACGCCCAAGCCGGGCGACGCGGCGTTCCACGGCCATGCCGTGCACTTGGTGGCTGCGCCCCGGCAGTCGCTGCAGGCCGCGGCCGAGGCGGCGCACGCCGCGGGTGTGCAGGCCCATATCCTGTCGGACGAGATGGAGGGCGAATCGCGGGAGGTCGGCAAGGTGCACGCGGCGCTGGCCCGTGCGGTGGCACGCCACGGCCAGCCGTTTGCGCGGCCGTGCGTGATCCTCTCGGGCGGAGAGACGACGGTGACGGTGCGCCGGCCACCGGCGGACGGCCCCCGCGGGCGCGGCGGCCGTGCCGGGGAGTTCTGCCTGGGCCTGGCGCAGGCCCTGCAAGGGCAGCCCGGCGTGTGGGCGCTGGCGGCGGATACCGACGGCATCGACGGCGTGGAAGACAACGCCGGCGCCGTGGTGGCGCCCGATACCCTGGCGCGCGCCCGCGCGGCAGGGCTGCGCATCACCGACGCGCTGGACCGCAACGATGCCTACGGCTTCTTTTCCGCCCTGGGCGACTTGGTGGTGACCGGCCCGACCCACACCAACGTGAATGATTTTCGGGCGCTACTAATTTTGTAGCTGGTGGCGCTTATCCAGTAAGCGCTAGAGCTCTTTTTGGCCCGGATTTCTGCGGGCGCCGTCCGGGCCGCCAGGCCCGGCCGTGGTTATGACAGCAGGTCGCTGAGCGTGCGCGCGATCACCTTGGTGGCGCGGCGCAGGTCTTCCAGCTCCAGGCGCTCGTCGGCGCGTTTGGCATGCGATTCGAGCACGGTGCGCGGCCCTGCGCCGTAGATCACGCCGGGGATACCGCGCTCCACGTACAGGCGCACGTCGGTGTACAGCGGCGTGCCCACGGCGGGCAGCTCTTCGCCCATCACGGCGCGGCCGTGCTTTTGCAGGGCCTCCACCAGAGGGCGGTTGCCTGGCAGCGGCGTCATGGCGTTGGCCAGCAGCAGGCGCTTGATGTCGACCGTGATGCTGGCGCGCTCGCCTGCCGCCTGCTCGATGACGCGGCGGATGGTGGCTTCCACCTCGGCCGGGTTCTCCTCGGGGATCATGCGGCGGTCCAGCTTGAACACCACCTTGCCGGGCACCACGTTGGTGTTGGTGCCGCCTTCGATGCGGCCCACGTTCAGGTAGGGGTGCTTGATGCCCGCAACGTTGGACGTGACCTTCTGGTATTCAGCATTCTGCGCGTACAGCGCGTTCAGGATGTGCACCGCGCCCTGCAGGGCATCCACGCCGGTGTGCGGCACCGCCGCGTGGGCCATCTTGCCGTGCACGGTCACTTCCATCTGCAGGCAGCCGTTGTGGGCGGTGACCACCTCGTAGCTGAAGCCGGCGGCCATCATGAGGTCGGGCTTCGTCAGGCCGTTTTTCAGCAGCCAGCCGGGGCCGAGCTCGCCGCCAAACTCTTCGTCGTAGGTGAAGTGCAGCTCCACCGCGCCCTGCGCGGGCCGGGCCACGGCTTCGAGCGCGCGCACGGCAAAGGTGAACGATGCAAAGTCGCTCTTGCTCACGGCGGTGGCGCGGCCGTACATCTTGCCGTCTGCGATCTCGGCGCCGTAGGGGTCGTGCGTCCAGCCTTCGCCGGGCGGCACCACGTCGCCATGGGCGTTGAGCGCAATCGTCTTGCCGCCGCTTCCATACGGCCGGCGCACGATGAGGTTGGTGATGGACTCCATGCCGTAGGCCTGTACTTGAGCGGCGGGCACGGCATGCTTCTCGGCCGTGTAGCCAAAGTCCTTCAGCAGCTCGGCCGTGCGCTCGGCATGGGGCGCGTTGTTGCCCGGCGGCGTGTCGGTGGGCACGCGCACCAGGGCCTGCAGAAAGCGCACTTCCTCGTCAAAGTGCTGGTCGATCCAGGCGTCGAGCGCGGCGTAGTGGTCGTGGGTGGTCATGGTTGTTGTTCCTCGGCAAGCTGGTGCAGCACCTGGGTGAAGGCGTCAATGGCCAGCTGCATGTCGTCGTTGGTGGTGGATTCGAGCGGGTTGTGGCTGATGCCGGAGTTCTGGCCCCGCACGAAGAGCATGGCCTGGGGCATGATTTCGTGCAGCTTCATGGCGTCGTGCCCGGCGCCGCTGGGCATGCGGAACACGGGCACGCCCAGGGCGTCCACGGCGCGCTCCCAGTGGTGCTGCAGCGCGGGCGCGCTGGGCGCGGCGGCGGCGCGCATGGATTCCTCCACCGTGTAGCGCAGGCCGCGGCGCTGGGCGATGCGGTCCAGCGCATCGAGCACGTCGCGCACCAGGGCGTCGCGCTGGGGGTCGGTGGGGGCGCGCAGGTCCAGGCTGAACTGGCAGCGCCCGGGCACCACGTTGATGGAGCCGCCGGGCACGTTGAGCAGGCCGATGGTGCCCACCGAGTCGCCATCCTGCGCCGCGCGCTGTTCAATGAAAAGCGCGAGCTCGGCCACGGCCACGGCGGCGTCGCGGCGGCGGTCCATGGGGGTGGTGCCCGCGTGGCTGGCGGTGCCGATCATCTCGCAGACGTAGCGCACGCCGCCGTTGATGGAGGTGACCACGCCCAGTGGCAGGTCCAGCTCGTTGAGCACGGGGCCCTGTTCGATGTGCACCTCGATGAAGCCCAGGTACTGCGCCGGGTCGCGCTGCAGCTTGGCGATGTCGTCAATGCACAGGCCCGCGTGCTGCATGGCCGCGCGCAGGGTCACGCCGTCGGCATCCTTCTGGTCGAGCCATGCGGGGTTGAAGTGGCCGATGAGCGCGCCCGACCCCAGGAAGGTGGCCTTGTAGCGCTGGCCCTCTTCTTCGGCAAACGCCACCACCTCGATGCCGAAGGGCAGGCGCTGGCCGGCGCGGTGCAGCTCGCGCACGCAGGCCATGGGCACGAAGATGCCCAGGCGCCCGTCGTACTTGCCGCCGTTGCGCACGGTGTCGTAGTGGGAGCCGGTGAGGAGGTAGCGGGCGCCTTCGGCAGCAGGGTGGTAGCGGCCGACCACATTGCCCACGGCGTCGATCTCCACGCTGTCAAAGCCGCAGTCGCGCATCCAGTGGCTGATGCGCTGCGCGCAGGCGCGGTGCGCGTCGGTGAGGTAGGTGACGGTGAGCTGGCCCTTCTCGGCAAAACCGGGGTCGGAGTGCTCGGCCAGCTTCTCGTGCCAATCCCACACGCCGTTGCCCAGCGCGGGCTCGGCCGCAAACTTGTCGGCCAGCCGAATCTCGGCAATGCGGTGGATGTTGCGCAGCGCCTCGGCCCGCTCGAATTCGGGGTGGTTGTCCAGCCGCCGGGCAAAGGTGTCGATGATCTCGCGCTTGGACAGGCCCGTGCCGCGCGGCCCGCGCACCGCCAGGATGAACGGGAAGCCAAAGCGCTCGTTGTACGCGGCGTTGAGCTGCTGGATGCGCTCGAATTCCTCTGGCGTGCAATGGGTCAGGCCCGCCTTGTTCTGCTCGTGGGTGGATTCGGCGGTGAGGCTTTTCGCCACCATGGCCTTGCCGGCCAGCTCGGGGTGGGCGCGGATCAGGCCGAGCTGCGCCTCGGGGCCGGCCGTGCGCACCGCCAGCGCCAAGGCGTGCTTGAGGTGCGCCAGCGAGCGGAAGGGCCGCTGTGCCAGCGCCTGCTCGGCAATCCAGGGCGAGTGCTCGTACAGCCCGTCCAGCAGCGCCAGTGCATCGCCGGGGCTGGCGGCGTTGAGTTGTTCCAGGGTCAGGGGCATGGTGGGTGCTTCAAAAAAGTGAGCTGCCAGCGCTTTCTGGGTAAGCGCTGGAGGCCGATTTGGTTCATAAAGCCGGTGCGGGGTGCACTTGCGCCCAGTGGCGCGCAATGTCGATGCGCCGGGCCACCCACACCTTGTCGTGTTGCGCGATGTGGTCCAGAAAGCGCTGCAGCGCCGTGATACGCCCCGGGCGGCCCAGCAGGCGGCAGTGCATGCCGATGCTCATCATCTTGGGCGCGTTGTCGCCGTCGGGGTCGCCTTCGGCGTACAGCGCGTCGAACGTGTCCTTCAGGTACTGGAAGAACGGGTCGGCGTGCGAGTAGCCCTGGGGCAGCGCAAAGCGCATGTCGTTGCAGTCCAGCGTGTAGGGCACGATGAGCTGCGGCGCCACGCTGCCGTCGGTCTTCTTCACCTTCATCCAGAAGGGCAGGTCGTCGCCGTAGTAGTCGCTGTCGTATTCAAAGCCGCCGTAGTCGGCCACCAGCCGGTGCGTGTTGGGGCTGTCGCGGCCGGTGTACCAGCCCAGGGCTCTTTGGCCCGTCATGCGCTGGAGGATGTCCATGGCCTCCCGCATGTGGGCGCGCTCCACGTCTTCGGGCACGTTCTGGTAGTGGATCCACTTGAGGCCATGGCACGCGATCTCGTGGCCCAGCTCCACGAAGGCGGCCGTGAGCTCGGGGTGGCGTTGCAGCGCGGTGGACACGCCAAACACCGTCAGCGGCAGCCCGCGCTTTTCAAACTCGCGCAGGATGCGCCACACGCCCGCACGCGAGCCGTACTCGTAGATGCCCTCCATGCTCATGTGCCGCTCGGGGTAGCTGGCGGGGTTGAACATTTCCGAGAGGAACTGTTCGCTGCCCGCATCGCCGTGCAGCACGGCGTTCTCGCCGCCTTCCTCGTAGTTCAGCACGAACTGCACCGCAATGCGGGCGCCGCCGGGCCACTGGGCATGCGGGGGATTGCGGCCGTAGCCGATCAGGTCGCGGGGGTAGGGGGCGGTGGCGTCGTAGAGCGTCATGGTGAAATGGGGGAGATTTCAGGAAGCGAGCAGCGCGGCGGCCAGGTCGCTGGCCGGGCGCTTGCGGTCGAAGGCCAGGCTGACCTCCACATGTTCCAGGTGGCTTTGCATCAGTTGCACGGCGTGGTCCTCGTCGCGCGCGGCCAGGGCCGCCACGATGCCGGCGTGCTCTTCGTGCGAGTGTTCGGCAGCGCTGGCCGACTGGTACATCAGCGTGATGAGGGCGCAGCGCGAGATCAGATCGCCCAGCAACTGCGCCAGCACCTCGTTGCCCATCAGCTCGGCCATGCGCACGTGGAAGTCGCCCAGCAGCTCGGTGCGGCTGCTGGCGTCGTCACTGCCCACGGCGGCCTTCTCGGCGGCCACGTGGGCGCGCAGCGCCCGGATCTTGGCGGGCGTCACCTGGCGCACGAAGGCGCGGGTCATCTCGGTCTCCAGCATGCGGCGCACGGCAAACACCTGGCGGGCCTCCTGGGCCGAGGGGGTGGCCACAAAGGCACCGCGCGCCGGCTCCAGCGTCACCAGGCGGTTTTGCGCCAGCTGGAACAGCGCCTGGCGCACCAGCGTGCGCGACACGCCAAAGTGGTCCGCCAGCTTCTGCTCGGCCAGCTTGGTGCCGGGCTGCAGGCGGTGTTCTACGATGGCGCGGGTCAGCGCTTCGACGATGGCGCTGGTGGACGAGGATTCCATGGCGGGAGGGTACTGGAGAACGGGGAAAGTGTATACACTTTTGGTCTACACGTTGCGACCCGGCCATCCTCGCCGAAAGCCCGCCTACCCACTTCAGGAGATTCCCTATGGGCCTCAGCACCCATGTTCTGGACACCATGCACGGCTGCCCCGCTGCGGGCATGGAGGTGGCCCTGTATGCCACCGAGGGCGAGACCGCCACGCTCATCAAGCGGCTGGTGCTCAACCACGACGGCCGCACGGACGCGCCGTTGTTCGACAACGCCAGCCTGCGCGCCGGCACCTACCGGCTGCGCTTTGACGTGGCAGGCTACTTCAAGGCCCGGGGCGTGCAGCTGCCCGAGCCCAATTTTTTGAACCAGGTGAGCCTGGACTTCGGCATCGCCCATGCCGACCAGCACTACCACGTGCCGCTGCTGGTCAGCCCCTGGAGCTATTCGACCTATCGCGGGTCGTGAGGGGCGCATCCGACGAAGAGGGGGCGGCCCAGGCCAGTGACGCCAGGCAAGGACTGTCCTGCAGCGAGGGCATCATCCTCCTCCGAAGTCGCGCAGCGACTTCAAGAGAAGGGGGATGCGCTCAAAGCTGCCCTTCGGTGAGGGTATCCAGTTGAAAGCGCCCGCTCTTGTCCCACAGCCAGGTCTCGGTGTAGGTGACGCGCCCCATCCGGGACGGTGCCGGGAACGGGGCTGCCGAGCGCACGGTGCGTTCGATCTCGGCCACCACCTCGGGCGCATGCTTGGGGGCGCGCATCCAGTGCAGCCGGGTGATCTTGCCGCCGCGGTCGATGTCCAGCTGCAGGACGCCGATGGCGTACAGCTGCGGCGGCAGCTTGCCCGGGAAGATGCGTTCACGGTTCAGTCCGTACAGGTGCGTGGCCGCATCCTTGCGGTACGCCAGGGCCGTGGGGGCCGCCGAGGGGCGGGCCGAGCCGGCCGAGGCGGGCACGGGGCCCCGGACTCCATCGATGCCCGGGGCGGCGGAGGGCACGCTGTCGGGCGGCGATGCCAGCCCGGGCTCCGGGGGCGATTTGCAGGCCGAGACCAGGGCAGTGCCGATGGCCATGATGCCAGCCAGCAGCCAGTGGCTGCGCTTTTCGGTGGCGCGGGGGGGCGGCAGGGACGTCATGCGGCAAGGGCTCCGGCGGCAGAAAATGAAGGCGACAAAAGATGATCAACGAACGAAAGACGCGCTGAATGAACCACCAAACACCCGGTGTGGCGAAGGAATGGCCGTGACCCCCTTGCGTCTGCTGCTGGAGGGCCTGGAGGCCGCGCCCGCGTGCCTGGTCACCGTGGAGTCTACCCAAGGCTCCGCGCCACGGGAACCCGGGGCGTGGATGGCCGTGTTTGCCGACCGGACCGTGGGCACCATCGGCGGCGGGCACCTGGAGCTGCAGGCCATTGACGAGGCGCGGCAGCGTCTGCGCGGGGCGGGCGGGCCGCCCCAGCGCCGCTATGCGCTGGGCCCCAGCCTGGGGCAGTGCTGCGGCGGCGTGGTGTTCCTGGGCTTTCAGGTGGTCGGCGGCACCGACCTGGCGGTGGGCAGCGCGCTGCGCGCGCGGCTGGCGCCGCCGCGGCATCCGGTGGCGCTTTTTGGCGGCGGGCATGTGGGGCATGCGCTGGCTCGGGTGCTGGCGCCGCTGCCGTTCGCCCTCACCTGGGTGGACAGCCGCGACGGCATCTTCCCCAGCAGCGTGCCCGAGGGCGTGCAGTGCGAGCATTCCGACCCGGTGCAGGACGCCGTGCCCGACCTGGCGCCGGGCACGCGCGTGCTGGTCATGAGCTTCAGCCACGCGGAAGACCTGGACGTGGTGGCCGCCTGCCTGCGGCGCCAGCGCGAGCGGGGGGACCTGCCGTTCATCGGGCTCATCGGCAGCAAGACCAAATGGGCCACGTTCTCGCACCGCCTGCGGGAGCGCGGCTTCGCCCCGGACGAACTGGCGCGGATCACCTGCCCTATCGGCGTGCCCGGCATCCGGGGCAAGGAGCCCGAGGTGATCGCGGTAGCCGTGGCGGCGCAGCTGCTGCAGTCGCTGGGGGCGGGCGCCTGAGCGGACCCGTTCAGGGCCGCGGCGGACCAGGGCCTATCGGGCTGTGAACGGCCCCTCAGGGTAATCCCGGGGATTTCCCGCTGCGAGGGCGTGGAGTTGGGAACAATTCCTGCATACACTTTTCGCTGTCATCGGTCGCAGCGGTGCCCCGGCAGCAGCAGCGATGCCCTGCCAAGGTGCGCGACCCTTTTCTTCTGCTCAGAGCGCCCGCAGTGGTGAGCAGGTTTGCGGCGTCCGCACGCCGCCAAGGTTGAGATATGGAAAGCTACGTTCTCGACTGGGCCAACCTGCTGCTGCGCTGGCTCCACGTCATCACCGCCATCGCCTGGATCGGCTCGTCGTTCTACTTCGTCTTCCTGGACAGCAGCCTCACGCCGCCCGAGGACGAGGACCTGAAGAAGCAGGGTGTCTCGGGCGAGCTCTGGGCCGTGCACGGCGGGGGGTTCTACCACCCGGTCAAGTTCGCCGTCTCGCCGCCCAAGCTGCCGGGCCACCTGCACTGGTTCTTCTGGGAAAGCTACAGCACCTGGCTCAGCGGCTTTGCGCTGTTCACGGTGTCGTACCTGTACAGCGCCAGCACCTACCTCATCGACAAGTCCCGCATGGACTGGGCGCCCGCCACGGCCATTGCGGTGGCGCTCGGGTTCTTCGTGGTGTTCTGGCTGCTGTACGACGCCATCTGCCGCATCTTCGGCCAGCGCAAGAACGGCGACGCCATCGTGGGCGCGCTGGTGCTGGGGCTGGTGTGCGTGGCCTCGTGGCTGGCCTGCCACTGGTTCGCGGGGCGCGCCGCCTTCTTGCTGGTGGGCGCGATGATCGCCACCACCATGAGCGCCAACGTGTTCTTCTGGATCATCCCCGGCCAGCGCACCGTTATCGGCCAGATCAAGGCCGGCCAGCCCGTGGACCCCATCCATGGCAAGCGCGGCAAGCAGCGCAGCGTGCACAACACCTACTTCACGCTGCCCGTGCTGTTCGCCATGCTGAGCAACCACTACAGCTTTACCTGGAGCCACCCGCAGAACTGGCTGGTGCTCATCCTCATGATGTTCGCGGGCGCCGCCATCCGCCAGTTCTTCGTCATGCGGCACGGGTACAAGCTGGGCCGCAATGGCAACCCGCTGCCTTATGCACTGGTGGGTGTGGCCGTGATCGTGGGGGTCATTGCCTGGCTGCGCCCGGCGCCGGTGGTTGCTCCTGTTTCAGGAGCTGCTGGCGCAGGTGCAGCAAGTGCTGCGGGCCCAGTTGACTATGCATCGCTGCAGGCCGTTCTGGCCCAGCGTTGCTACATGTGCCACGGTGAGCAGGTGCAGATGAAGAACCTGCGGCTGGATTCTGCGGCGCAGGTGAAGCAGATGGCCCAAGCCATCTACCAGCAGGCCGTGGTGCAGAAGCTGATGCCCATGAACAACGCCACCGGCATCACGGACGCCGAACGGGCGCTCATCGGGCGCTGGTTCGAGGCAGGCGCGCCCACGCCCTGACCGGGCGGGGGCGGGCCACGTCAGGCGGCCAGCACGCGCCGCAGGGCCGGCGGCTGCACGTCGGGGCCGGCCGGCTCGGCCAGTTCGCCGTACAGCACCACGCCCGAGGCGGCCTGCTTGGCCTCGCGCTTGGCGGCGGCGGCCAGGTTGGCCACCTCGTCCGCGTTGCGGAAGCGCCCCGGTGCGATGCGCACCGCGCCGATGGCCAGCGTGGTGCATGGAAAGAACCGCTGCACGCCGTGTCGGTCTTCGGCGCAGATGCCGCCCGCCAGACGCGCCGCGTCGTCGAACAGGGCCAGCGCCTCGCGGGCGAAGGCTTCCACGATGTTCTTGCAGCGCTGCAGCCAGTTGCCGCTCTGGAACAGCAGCATGAAGTCGTCGCCCCCCACATGCCCCACGAAGTCGCGCCGCGTGTCGCAGTGCGCGGTGGCCAGCCGGGCCACCAGGCGGATCATCTGGTCGCCCCGCCAGTAGCCGTAGTGGTCGTTGAAGGGCTTGAAGTTGTTCAGATCCGCATAGCAGGCCACGAACTCGGTGCCATGGTCCAGCAGGCGCTGCATGTGCAGGCTGATGGGGATGTTGCCGGGCAGGAAGGTCAGCGGGTTGGCGTGGCGGGCGGCCTCGATGCGCGTTTCCGTCACCGCCCGCACCAGCTGGTCGCCCGTGCCCAGGCCCAGGTAGCGGCCGTTGTCGGTCACGATGTAGCCGTCGTTCAGGTAGCGCTGGTCCTGCGAGGTGAGGATGCCCACGAGCTGGTCCACGTCGCAGTCCAGGTCGACCACGCGCGGGGCCGTGTTTGCGAAGGCGATGCAGGGCTTGCGCCCGTGCACCTCCCGGAAATACAGCGTCGCGTAGTGGTTCATGAACTGCTGGCGGTTGATGAGCGCCACCGGGCGCGTGCCGTCCACCACCGCCAGCGCGTGCAGGTCGGTCCGCTCGTGGAACATCGCCGCAACCGCGTCGTTGCTGGTGCCCGGCGCCGCCGTGGGGGCCTGCACCACCAGCAGGCTGCGCAGGATGCCGGGGCGCGCGGTCTGGCCCAGGTGGGGCAGCACGGCCACGCGGCTGTCCTGCAGCACATCGCGTGCCGCGCTTTCGACGGCCTCGCACGCCTGGGCGGCGGGGCGGCCCAGCAGCCAGCCCTGGCCGTAGGGGATGCCCAGGTCGCGCAGCGCCCGCAGGTCGTCCCGGGTTTCGATGCCTTCGGCAATGAGCGTGGTGCCGAACACGTCGGCAATGCCCTTGATGGCCTGCACCATCTGCAGGTTCTCGGGGTGTTCGCTGATGTCGCGGATGAAGTACTTGTCGATCTTGACGAAGTCGGGCTTGACCTCCGACCACAGCCGCAGGCTGGAGCGGCCGTCGCCAAAGTCGTCGAGCGCCAGGCGCGCGCCGCAGGCATGCACGGACTTGATGGCCTCGCGCAGCTGCGGCATGTCCGTGACCCGCTCGTGCTCGGTGATCTCCAGCACCAGCATGCGCGCGCTCAGGCCGAAGCCGCGCACCATCTCGCCCAGCCGCTGGGCGCCCGCCAGCGCCACGCCATGCACCAGCGCGTCGGCGCTGATGTTCACGAACAGCCGTCCGGGCGCATCCTGGCGGCCCCATTGCTCCAGTGCGGTGAGCACGCAGGCCAGTTCGAAGTCCTGCAGGATGTGCTCTTCCTGCGCCTGCTGCAGCAGCGCGTCGGGCGCGTGCAGCGCGCTGCCCTGCGGCCCGCGGATGAGGGCTTCGTGGGCATAGACGCAGCCCTCGCGCAGATCCGCCAGCGGCTGAAAGACGCAATGCAGCCCGCCGCCGCGCACCAGGCGCGCCACCGGGCCCGAGCCCTCCCGCGCAGCGGGCGACAGCAGGGCTGCCATCGCCTCCAGGCGGCTGCGTCGGGTGGTGTGCATGGCGTCTCTTCGGTCCCCTGGGTGAGACGCCGACCATACCCGGCCGCTGTGACAGCCCGGTTACACCGGGCGGGCTGGCAGCGGTGTCAGAAGCGGTGGCGCACGCCGACACCGAAGCTGGTGCCGGTGGTCTGGTGCGTGATGCGGTCGTTCATGGCCATCACGTACAGATCGGTCCGCTTGGACAGGAAGTAGTCGTAGCCGACCGTGAACGTCTTGCGCGAGACGTCCGTGGCGCTCATCTTGGTCTGTGCCCACGACGCCAGGACCTTGCCGGTGGCGCCGGCCGGCACGGAAACGCCGAGCTGGGTGGTCTTGGCCTTGTTGGGGCTGTTGTCCGCCTTGGCCTGGCCATAGCTGGCAAAAGCCTTCACCACGGCGAAGTCGTAGGCGCCGCCCACCATCCAGTCCGTTTTGGTGGTGCCCAGGTAGGTGCTCGGCACGGCGGGGTTGCTCATCTGGTCCCGCTCGTAGAAGGCCGTGAGGGTGACCGGGCCACTGAAGTACAGGGCGTTCACGCCCACGTTCTTCTTGCCGCTGTCGCCCGCGATCTCCCCGAACTGGTAGTGCAGGTTGGCCGTCAGGCCGCCCATGTTGGGCGTGCTGTAGGTGATCTGATTGGACCAGCCGGTATCCGACGGCGTCGTGGAACCCCAGCTGGAGGCGTTGAACAGCGGCACGTTCATGTGCAGGATCAGCGGGGCAAAGGTGAACGAGTCGCCCAGAGGGTTGGACACGATGGAGGGCAGGAAGTTGGGCGCCATGCCCCGTCCGAGCGTCACGCTGCCGAAGCTGCCCGACAGGCCGACATTCGCATCGCGCGAGAAAAAGGTGTCGTTGGGAAACCGGCCCTGGACACCGCTGTCCACCTTGATGAAGGACGTGAGCGCGAAATTGGCCCGCAGCCCGCCGCCCAGGTCTTCCGTGCCCTTGAAGCCGAACCACGACGTCGTCATGCCCCCGCTGCCGACCACCGTGCTGCGGCCGGCATCGCCAGCGTTCTTCAGGGAGCCGACGTACACGTCGGTCAAGCCCATCAGTTGGACGGAGCTCTGGGCATGTGCCGTGGTGGCGCACAGCAGCGCACCACCCAGCGAGAGGGAAAGGGCCATCAGGTTTTTCTTCATGGGTACTCCAGGTTTTCGGGGAAAGGAATGCGCCGGTGGTCCGGCGGCCCGGTGCTACGGCACCAGTCCAGCCGCTCCGCAATTTCCATGCCTTCGTGCAACAGTTGCTTACAGCGGGGCCTCCAGCCGTGGTGGCCCGGCCGGGGGCTGTGGCGTCTGTTTTCGCGCAAAGCGAGGCGTGGCGCGGCCTGGCGCATGGTTGAGGTTTGATCTTGCTCAATGCCGGAGTCGCCGCCGCCGGGCAAAGTCCCATCCATGCTGCCCTCTACCTATTTCTCTCTGCCCGCCGAAACCGAGGTCATCGCCGCCGGTGAAGTGCTGCGCAGGCGCAACGAGGTGCTGACGTCCGTGCTGCACCTGGAAAGCGGCCGCGTGCTGCGCGGCGTGCTGGACGATGGCTACCTGCGCCACCAGCTGGGGGCGGTGGAAGGGCCGTTCTGGCTGGACGCCGCGTCCGCCCTGATGGGCCTGCCCCTGCCGGTGGACATGGTGGCCGATACCCGGCTGCAGGTGCGGCGCATCCCCATCGAGGACTTCCGGCGCAGTCTGGCGGAAATGCCGGCGGGTGCGCGGGGGTTGCTGCTGGACATGGCCCAGGGGTACCGCCAGCAGTCGGAATTGGCGGTGAGCCGCCTGGCCCAGGACGCCGAGTCGCGCTGCGCGCAGTGGCTGCTCAAGCACGCCGAGCCGGACCACAGCGGAACCATGCAGGTGACCCTGCACCAGCGCAAGCGCCTGATCGCGGCCCAGCTGGGCATCGCGCCCGAAACCTTCTCGCGGGTTTTGCGCCATCTGCGGGAGCTGGGGCTGATCCATGGCACCGGGAACGTGCTGAACCTGCCCCAACCGCGTGCACTGCAGTCCATGGCGGGCTGCTGACGCTCCCACTCTGTCCTCCGCCGCACCGCCCTGATCCCGTCCGCGCAGGGCCGCCTGCGGCACGGCTCAGGGTTTTTCCTTGTGGTTTACTGAGGGTTCCACCCAGGCGCCGGGGGTGGGTGGCTGCGTATATTGATCGGGACTGTCTGGTGAGCCCGTTCCGATGTACCACGCCACGCCCTGCTGTTGCCGTGGCGCTCCGCCAGCGGAGTGCCCATGAAGCCGTCGGCTCTCCCCGAGTCGCAGCACGACGCGCCAGCCTGGTTTGCGCCCGGCGCGCTGGTCGGGCGCCTGGTGCTGGTGGCCGTGCTGGCGGTGGGCCTGTCGGGGGGCATCTCGGCATGGCTGGTGACGCGTGCGTCCGGGCAGGAAGCCCTGCGGCGCGTGGTGAGCCAGCAGACCGACGAGGTGGAAGTGGTGGCCCGCCTGCTGGCCAGCAAGATCGAGCAAAGCCAGAAGGTGCTGCGCACCGTGGCGGCAGGCATCACGCCCGAGCTGCTGGAGACTCCGTCGGCGCTGGAGCGCCAATTGCAGCAGGGCCAGCCGGCGGTGCAGTTCTTCGACGCGATGCAGGTGGCCCGGGGCGATGGCGAGCTGCGGCTGAACCTGCGCGCCGGCCGCCCGGACAAGGCCTCCAACCTGGACCCGGCCGAGCGCGACGCCCTGCGCCGCACGCTGATCGACGGCAAGCCCCTGGTGTCGGAACTGATCGCGGGGCGCACCAGCGAGGCGCGGGTGATGTTCACGATGCCGCTGCACCGCGAGGACGGCTCGGTGCAGGGGGCCGTGGCGGGCGCGCTGCGGCTGCAGTCCCAGGGGCTGCTGCCGCAGTCTATGGTGCTGCCGGTGCGCGATGATTCCCGGCTGATCGTCTTCACGCGGGACGGCACCATCCTCTCGCACTCCGACCCGGCGCGCATTCTGGGCAAGGTGGCCGACGAAGTGGGCCTGGGGCCCGTCTACGCCCGGTGGCTGGCGCAGGGCCAGCCCGTGGTGGGGCGGGGGACGACGCAGGTGGAGGCTCAGCACATCGTCAGCATGGCGGGCATGCCGCTGCCACAGTGGATCGTGGCCCGGGTCACGCCGTCGCAGGCCCTGCTGGCGCCGCTGCGCGGGGCCCAGCGCGACGCTTGGTGGCTGGCGGCCGGCGGCATGGCGCTGTGCATGCTGCTGGCGGCGGGGCTCATGGCCTGGCTGGCGCAGCCGCTGGCGCACCTCACCCACAGCGCCCGCCAGATGCTGCGCCGCGGTCCGCGCACCGCTCCCGCGCAGGCGGTCGAGTGGCCGCGCGCGGGCGGCGAGGTGGGCGAACTGGTCCAGGCGTTCCAGGGCCTGGCGCGGCAGGGCAGCGTGCAGGAGCAGCACCAGGCCACGCTCGACGGGCAGTTCCGGGCCGTGATGGACCATGCCTCCGTGGGCATCGTGATCTCGCGCGGCGGCGTGCTGGAGGCCGTGAACCGCCAGGCCTGCCAGATGCTGGGCTACACCGAAGGCGAGTTGTACAGCCGCCCCGCGCGCATCCTCTACGCCAACGACGCCGAGCATGTGCGCATGGGCGAGCGGGTGCAGGCCGAGTTCGCGGCGCATGGCGCGTTTGACGGAGACGTCTGCTTCACGCGCAAGGACGGCTCGCCGGTCTGGGCCCGCGTGCAGGGGCGCAGCGTGCGGCCCCACGAAGCGGGGGGCGGGACGGTGTGGATTCTGGAAGACATCACCGCGGCCCGCGAGGCGCAACTGGAGCGGGAATGGGAGCGCACCCACGATGCGCTGACCCACCTGCACAACCGCACCGCCTTTGACCAGCGGCTGGGCCTGCTGCTGGCCGAGCGCTCCGCCCGGCCGCGCGCCCCGGAGGTTGAAGGCGGCGAGGTGCCGGGAGATGGGGTGGTGCTGTTTCTGGATCTGGACCATTTCACCGTGGTCAATGACATTGCCGGCCACGACGCGGGCGACGACGTGCTGCGCCACGTGGCCCGCCTGCTGGAGTCGCAGGTGCGCCAGATCGGCTGGGCGGCGCGCCTGGGCGGCGATGAATTCGCGGTGGTGCTGCCCGGCTGCGCACTGGCGCGCGGGCTGGCGGTGGCGGAGCAGCTGCGTGCATCGGTGCAGGCCTGGGAGCCTTCGTACCAGGGGCGCAGCTTCACGCTGGGCGTGAGCATCGGCCTGGTGGTGCTGGACACCAGCCTGCACGATGTGCCCTCGGTGCTGTATGCCGCGGACATGGCGTGCTACGACGCCAAGCGGGCCGGGCGCAACCGGGTGGAAACGCGGTACGCGAGCCAGGCCGTGGTGTCCGGGCGGATGGCGCTCGGGCCGGCGTAGGCGCCGCGGCCCGGGCCGGTGCGAACGGGCCGGCGCGAACGGGACTACAGCCGGCCCAGCGCCCGCAGCACGTTCTCCGCCGTGGCCGGCGCGGTCAGCACCACGGGTTCGGTGGCTGCCCCCGGTGCGCCGGGGTGCCGCCCGGCCGCCACGGCATTGCGCAGCGCCTCGTACACGCTGATGGCCAGCATGAACGGCGGCTCGCCCACGGCCTTGCTGCCGCCCACGTTGTCCTCGCGGTTGGCCTCGGGCCACAGCGCCACCTGGAAGTGGGCGGGGATGTCGCCCGTGGCCGGGATCTTGTAAGTGCTGGGCGCGTGGGTGGCGAGCCCGCCCTTGTCGTTCCACACCAGCTGCTCGGTGGTCAGCCAGCCCATGCCCTGCACGAAGCCGCCCTCGATCTGGCCGATGTCGATGGCCGGGTTGATGCTGTGGCCCACGTCGTGCAGGATGTCCACGCGCAGCACGCGGCTCTCGCCGGTCAGTGTGTCGATGACCACTTCGGAGCAGGCCGCGCCGTAGGCGAAGTAGTAGAACGGCCGGCCGGTGAGCGTGGTCTTGTCGTAGTGGATCTTGGGCGTGCGGTAGAAGCCGTCGCTCCACAGCTGGATGCGGTTGGCGTACGCCTCTTTCACCACATCGTCGAAGGGGCGCACGGTTTTGGGCGAGATCACCTGACCGCCTTCAAAGCGGATGGCGCCGGCGCCGCAGCCGTCCAGCCCGCACACGAACGAGGCCAGGTTGTCGCGCACGTTGCGCGCCGCAAACTGGGCTGCGCGGCCGTTCAGGTCCGTGCCGCTGCTGGCGGCGGTGGCGCTGGCGTTGGGCACCTTGCTCGTGTCGCTGGCGGTGACCAGCACGCGGTGCAGCGGCACGCCCAGTTCGTCGGCCACGATCTGCGCCACCTTGGTGTTGAGGCCCTGGCCCATCTCGGTGCCGCCGTGGTTCACCTGCACGCTGCCGTCGGTGTACACGTGCACCAGCGCGCCCGCCTGGTTGAACAGCGTGGCCGTGAAGCTGATGCCGAACTTGACCGGCGTGATGGCCAGGCCGCGCTTGAGCACGGGCTGCTGCGCGTTCCAGGCGGCGATGTCGGCCTGGCGTCGGCGGTAGTCGGCATTGCGCTCCAGCTGGGGCAGCAGCGCGTGCAGGATGTTGTCCTCCACCGTCATCTGGTAGTGCGTCACGTTGCGGCCGTCGGCGGCGTCCTTGCCGTACAGGTTGGCCAGGCGCACGTCCTGCGCGTCCCGGCCCAGCGCGCGGGCAATGTCGCCCAGGATGGCCTCGATCACGATCACGCCCTGCGGGCCGCCAAAGCCGCGGAACGCCGTGTGGCTCTGGGTGTTGGTCTTGCAGCGGTACGAGGCGATTTCCACATCGCTCAGGTAGTACGCGTTGTCGGCGTGGAACACGGCGCGGTCTGCCACGGGGCCCGACAGATCGGCAGAGAAGCCGCAGTTGGCGGCCATCTGCAGCTTCAGGCCCGTGATGCGGCCCGTGCCGTCAAAGCCCACGTCGTATTCGTACGCAAACGGGTGGCGCTTGCCGGTGACCATGAAGTCGTCGTCGCGGTCCAGCCGCAGCTTGACGGGGCGGCCCAGCTTGTTCGCCGCCACGGCGGCCCACACGGCCAGGTGGCCGGCCTGCGTCTCCTTGCCGCCAAAGCCGCCGCCCATGCGCCGGCATTCCACCTTGACCGCGTGGTTGTCGATGCCCAAGGCGTGCGCCACCCAGTGCTGCACCTCGCCGGGGTGCTGGGTGCTGGAGTAGATCCACCACTGCTTTTGCTCCAGCGGCAGCGCGTAGGCGATCTGGCCTTCCAGGTAGAAGTGCTCCTGCCCGCCCACCTCGAACGCGCCCTGCAGGCGGTGGGCCGATTGCGCGAGGCCGGTGGCGGCGTCGCCCCGGCGCACGAACACGGGGGGCAGCACAAAGCTCTGGGCCTTCAGCGCATCGTGGACGCTCAGGATGGCGGGCAGGGGGGTGATGTCGAGCTGCACGGCGCGCGCGGCGCGGCGCGCCTGCATCACCGAGTCGGCCACCACCAGGCCGATGACCTGGCCCACGTGCTGCACGGTGCCGGTGGCAAACACGGGCTCGTCGTGCGCGAAGGCGGCCAGCAGCTTGTCGCCGGGCACGTCCTGCGCCAGCACCACGCCGCGCACGCCCGGCAGGGCCAGGGCGGCCGATGCATCCACGCCGTTCAGCGTGCCGTGGGCCACGGTGGAGAGGATGGGCGCCGCGTACAGCGTGCCCTTCACCTCGGGCAGGTCGTCGATGTAGTGGGCGGCACCGGCCACCTGGGCGCGGGCGCTTTCGTGGAAGTGCGACTGGCCCATGGCGCGCAGGGCCGCGGGGGCGCTGGGATGGGCGGGGCCCGCAGGACTGGCGGGATCGGCGGCGTGGGCATCGGCCGCGACGGCTACGGGGTCGTCCACCGCGTCGCGGCTCAGGGGCAGGGAGGGGTCATGTTGGTTCATGCCAGGGCCTCCAGGCGGAAGTTCTCCACGCTCACGGCGGCTTCGCCCTGGCTTTCCAGCCAGAAGCGCTGCAGCAGGCTGGCCAGCACGGCGCGGCGGTAGGCGCCGCTGGCGCGCATGTCGGAGATGGGGCTGAATTCGGCCTGCAGCGCCGCTGCGGCGCGGGCCACGGTGTCGGCCGTCCAGGGCTGGCCGGTGAGCGCGGCCTCGGCCTGGCGCGCGCGGGCCGGGGTGGCGGCTACGCCGCCCGCGCCGATGCTGGCGCGGCGCACGGTGCCGCCTTCAATGTCGAGGTTGACGGCCAGGCAGACGGCGGAGATGTCGTCGTCGAACCGCTTGGAAATCTTGTATGCGCGCAACGCTTCGGTCACCCCCGGGCGTGGCACCAGGATGCGCACCAGCAGCTCGTCGGGCGCCATCACGTTCTGGCGGTAGCCGGTGTACAGGTCTTCCAGTGCCAGCGTGCGCTCGCCGCGCGCGCTGCTGGCCAGCACCACCTGGGCGCGCAGGGCGATGAGCAGCGGCATCGAGTCGCCAATGGGCGAGCCGTTGGCCACGTTGCCGCCCAGCGTGCCCGCGTTGCGCACCGGCAGCCCGGCAAAGCGGCTGGCAAAGCTGCGCAGCTGGGGCCACTGGGCCACCAGCGCGGCAAAGGCGTCGGTCAGCGAGACGGCGGCGCCCAGGGCGATGTGCTGCGCGTCCTGCCGCACCTCGCGCAGCTCGGCCGCGCGCGTCACGTCCAGGATGCGGGCGTACTGCTTGTGCTGCTTGGTCACCCACAGACCCACATCGGTGCAGCCGGCCACCACCTGCGCCTCGGGGTGCGCGGCGCGCGCGGCCAGCAGGGCGGGCAGGGTGATGGGGGCAATATAAGAAGAATTGGCCTCTAGCGCTTGCCTGGATTGCGCAAGCAGCTCTAGTTTTTGTAGCACTTCGGCCTCGTTGACAGCCTGGGGCGGCAGTTGGGCCATCTGCTGCGCGGCGTCCAGGATGGGGCGGTAGCCGGTGCAGCGGCACAGGTTGCCCGAGAGTTCTTCCTGCGCCAGTTCGCGGGTGATGGGCGCCAGCACCCCTTCGGTGGGCAGCAAGCCGTCGGCCTTGGGCAGTGCGGGCACCACGTGCTTTTGGTACATGCCGAACAGGCTCATCACAAAGCCGGGCGTGCAAAAGCCGCACTGGGAGCCATGGCACTGCACCATCGCCTCTTGCGCGGGGTGCAAACCTGCCGCGAGAACGGGGGGGGCATCGCCCACCGGCTGGATCAGCGGGTCTTCCGCCAAGTCTTCCACCGTCCACAGCGCCATGCCGTCGATGGAATGCGCCAGGCGGATGCAGCTGTTCACGGCGCTGTAGTGCAGCTGGCCGTCGCGTGCTTCGCCCAGCACCACGGTGCAGGCGCCGCAGTCGCCTTCGCCGCAGCCTTCCTTGGTGCCGGTGCAGCCCAGGTCTTCGCGCAGCACCGAGAGCAGCGTGCGGTCGGGTGGTACATTGCCCAGCGCCACGGGCTGGCCTCGGCGCAGGAATTGCAAGGGTCGGGTTGTCATGACTGGGCCACTCGTCGTTTGTCAGGTCGTTTCGCCAGAGGGTAGAGCGCCACAGCGCAGCCGGCATAACCGCAAGCTTATGGCACCCATGCCCCCACCGCTATGAGAGACCACGCGCTTTTCGACAAGATAGACCTCCATCTCATCAGGGTCTTGCACACCGTGCTCACAGAACGCAGCGTATCGAGGGCCGCCGTCCGGCTGGGCATGCACCAGCCGGCCGTCTCTGCCGCGCTGAAACGGCTGCGCGACCTGGCGGGCGACCCGCTGCTGGTGCGCTCGGGCGCGGCGATGATGCCCACCGACGCGGCCCTGCGCATGGTGGAGCCCGCGGCCGACATCCTGCGCGCGGCCGAAGCGCTGTTCTCGGATGCGCGCGGCTTCGACCCGCGCACGGCCACGCGCACCTTCCGGGTCGCGGCCAGCGATTACCTGGACCCGCTCTTTCTGCCCCAGCTGGTCGCGCGCATCAAGGCGCAGGCGCCGCTGTGCTCCATCGAGATCCTGCCGCTGTCGGCCGATGCGCACTACCACGCCCATCTGGCGCAGGGCGAGGTGGACGTGGTCATCGGCAACTGGCCGCAGCCGCCCGACGACCTGCACATGGGCCGCCTGTTCGGCGACGAGGTGGTGTGCCTGGTCGGCAAGGACCACCCGGCCGTGCGCCGCGGCTGGGACGTGGAGAGCTGGCTGGCGGCGGAGCACATCGCCCCCACCCCCACGCACCCCGGCGCACGGGGCGTGATCGACGCGCACCTGGACAGCCTGGGCATGCAGCGCCACATCACGGCGCGGTGCGCGCATTTCAGCCTCATCCCCAGTATCGTGGCATCGAGCTTGCTTGTGCTGACCACGGGCCGCCAGTACTGCGAACGCTACCTGGCGCAGCTGCCGGTGGCGATCCTGCCGTGCCCCGTGCCGTTTCCGCGGCTGATGTACTACCAGCTGTGGCATGCGCGCACACACCATTCGGCGGCGGGCGCCTGGCTGCGCGACGGGGTGAAATCCGTGGCTGCATCGCTACGAAAAGAATAGCTACCAACGACCATAGAACAAGCGCAGACAGGTGTTTTCATTCATATAACAAGCGCGCAAACTGAGAGACAATCACCGCATGAGTTCACCTCCAACCCCTCCCGTTCCGGGCGCGGCTCCTCCCCGGCTGCAGCTGGCGGGCATCACCAAGCGCTACCCGGCCGTGGTGGCCAACAGCTGCGTGTCGCTCACGGTGCAGCCGGGCGAGATCCATGCCGTGCTGGGCGAAAACGGCGCGGGCAAGTCCACGCTGATGAAGATCATCTACGGCTCGGTCAAGCCTGACGAGGGCAGCGTGCACTTCAACGGCCAGCCCGTGCAGGTGCGCAACCCGCAGGAGGCGCGGGCCCTGGGCATTGCCATGGTGTTCCAGCATTTCAGCCTGTTCGACACCCTGACGGTGGCCGAGAACGTGTGGCTGGGCCTGGACAAGAGCCTTCAGCTGGCCGAGGTCACCCAGCGCATCACCGCCAAGGCGGCCGAATATGGCCTGGACATCGACCCGCTGCGCCCGGTGCACACCCTCTCGGTGGGCGAGATGCAGCGGGTGGAGATCATCCGTGCGCTGCTGACCAATCCCAAGCTGCTGATCCTGGACGAGCCCACCTCGGTGCTCACGCCCCAGGCGGTGGAAAAGCTCTTCGTGGTGCTGCGCCAGCTGGCCAGCGAAGGCTGCAGCATCCTCTACATCAGCCACAAGCTGCACGAGATCCGCGCGCTGTGCACCGCTTGCACGGTGATGCGCGGCGGCAAGGTCACCGGCGTGTGCGACCCGCGCGAGGAATCCAATGCCTCGCTCTCGCGCCTGATGATCGGCGCCGAGCCGCCGGCGCTGGAACACCGTGCCGTGCAGACCGGCGCCACCGTGCTGCGGGTGCAGGGCCTGTCGCTGCCGCGCGCCGACCAGTTCGGGGTGGACCTGATCGACGTGGAGTTCGAGGTCCGGGCCGGCGAGGTGGTCGGCATCGCCGGCGTCTCGGGCAACGGGCAAAAGGAGCTGCTGTACGCCCTGTCGGGCGAGGACCCGCGGGCCGACGCGGCCTGTATCCAGGTGGCCGGGCAGAACGCCGGCCGCATGGGGCCGGGCCAGCGGCGCGCGCTGGGCCTTCACTTTGTGCCCGAGGAGCGCCTGGGCCGGGGCGCCGTGCCCACCATGGGCCTGGCGCACAACCTGCTGCTCACGCGCACCAACGCGCTGGGCGGCGGCGGGTGGATCAAGGTGGGCGCACTGCAAAAGCATGCCGAGGACATCATCCGCCGCTTCAATGTGAAGGCTGGCGGCCCCAACGCGGCGGCCAAGTCGCTGTCGGGCGGCAACCTGCAGAAGTTCATCGTGGGGCGCGAGATTGACGCCGCGCCGAAGCTGCTTATCGTCTCCCAGCCCACCTGGGGCGTGGACGTGGGCGCCGCCGCGCAGATCCGCGGCGAGATCCTGGCGCTGCGCGATGCGGGCTGCGCCGTGCTGGTGGTGAGTGAGGAGCTGGACGAATTGTTTGAAATCTGCGACCGGCTGCATGTGGTGGCCAAGGGCCACCTGTCGCCCTCCGTGCCGCGTGCCGACGCCACGGTGGAACGCATTGGCGAATGGATGAGCGGCCTGTGGCATGCCGATGTGCAAGCCCACCTGGCCCAGCAGCAACAACCAACACCGGCCGGGGAGGCGCAGCATGCTTAAGCTCGAACCCCGTCCCCAGGCGTCCAGGCTCTGGACCTATGGATCGCCCCTGCTGGCGTTGACCGTCACGGTGCTCATCGGCATTGCCCTGTTTGCGGCCCTGGGCAAGGACCCGGTGCGCGGGCTGCAGGTGTTCTTCTGGGAGCCGGTGAAGTCGCAGTACGCCATTGGCGAACTCATGGTCAAGGCCACGCCGCTCCTGCTGATCGCGCTGGGGCTGGCCGTGTGCTTCCGCTCCAATGTGTGGAACATCGGCGCAGAAGGGCAGTTCGTCCTTGGCGCCGTGGCGGCCGGCGGCGTGGCGCTGCTGGCCGACAAGACCACCGGCCCCTGGATCGTGCCGGCCATTTTGCTGGCCGGCGTGCTGGGCGGCATGGTGTGGGCGGGGCTCACGGCCCTGCTGCGCGACAAGTTCAACGCCAACGAGATCCTGGTGAGCCTGATGCTGGTCTACGTGGCCACGCTGGTGCTGGGCTACCTGGTGTACGGCCCGTGGAAGGACCCCATGGGCTACAACTTCCCGCAAACCAAGATGTTCGAGAAGGTCACGCAGATCCCGCGCCTGATGCAGGGCTCGCGCGTGTCCATCGGCCTGCTGCTGGCGCTGGCCGGGGCGGGGGCGCTGTGGGTGTTCCTGTTCCGCACCCGCGCGGGCTTTGCCCAGCAGGTGGGCGGGCTTGCGCCCGCCGCGGCGCGCTACGCGGGCTTTTCATCCCGGCGGGCGCTGTGGACGGCGCTGCTGATCTCGGGCGGCGCGGCGGGCCTGGCGGGGGCGCTGGAAGTGGCCGGGCCCATCGGCCAGCTCACGCCCTACGTGCCGGCGGGCTACGGCTTTGCGGCCATCATCGTGGCCTTCGTGGGGCGACTGCACCCCGTGGGCATGATCCTGTCGGCCCTGCTGATGAGCATGTTCTACATCGGCGGCGAGCTGGCGCAATCGCGCCTGGGCTTGCCCAAGTCGCTCACCGGCGTGTTCCAGGGCCTGCTGCTGTTCACGCTGCTGGCCTGCGACACCCTGATCGCCTACCGCATCCGCTGGGTGGCCTCGCGCAAAGGACTGGCGTGATGGAATCGTACGCACTTCTTATTGGCGCCACGTTGAGCGCGGGCACCGTGCTGGCCATTGCGGCCCTGGGCCTGCTCATCAACGAGAAGGCGGGCATCGTCAACCTGGGGGCGGAGGGCATGATGCTCTGCGCCGCCATTGCGGGCTTTGCCACCGTGGTGCACACGGGCAACACCTGGCTGGGCTTTGCCGCGGGCATGGCCGCGGGCGCCGTGCTGGCCGCCCTTTTCGGCGTGCTGGTGATCTGGCTCAACACCAACCAGTACGCCACCGGGCTGGCGCTGTCGCTGTTCGGGGTGGGGTTCTCCGCCTTTGCAGGCATCAGCTACGTGCAGGCCAAGCTGCCCGAAACCCCGAAGTACGCCATTCCCGGCCTGGCCGACCTGCCGCTGGTGGGGCCGGCGCTGTTCCGCCAGCACCCCTTGGTGTACCTCACCATGGCCCTGGCGGCCGTGCTGATCTGGTTTCTCTACCGCTCGCGGGCGGGCCTGGTGCTGCGCTCGGTGGGCGAGTCGCCCGAGTCGGCCCACGCCCTGGGCTACCCCGTGCGCCGCATCCGGCTGGCCGCGGTGGTGGTGGGCGGCGCGCTGTGCGGGCTGGCGGGCGCCTACATCTCCACCGTGTACACGCCGTTGTGGGTGGAGGGCATGGTGGCCGGGCGCGGCTGGATCGCGCTGGCCCTGACCACGTTTGCCACCTGGCGCCCGGCACGGGTGTTGCTTGGGGCTTATCTGTTCGGCGGCGTGACGATGCTGCAGTTCCACCTGCAGGCCACCGGCGTTCAGGTGGCCAGTCAGTTGCTGAGCATGTTGCCGTATGTGGCGACCATCGTGGTGCTGGCGCTGATCTCGCGCAACCCGGCGTGGATCCGCATCAACATGCCGGCGTCGCTGGGCAAGCCGTTCTACCCCGGGTCGTGAGGCGGCCCGTTCGCCCCAATCCGGTGTTTACCAGTTGGTCAATCGCCCCATAATTGCTGTTTTCGTTCCCTCAACCTTTGCAAGTCTTACTTTTCGACAAGGAAACTGACATGACCGATCTGCAGAAACGCTCCCTGCTCAAGGTGGCAGCGCTCTCCGCCGTGGCAGCTGCCGCCCTGGTGGGTTGCGGCAAGAAGGAGGAAGCCGCGCCCGCCGCGCCTGCTGCGCCCGCTCCGGAGCCCGTGGCGTCGGCCCCCGCACCCAAGCCCGAGCCGCTGAAGATCGCATTTGCCTACGTGGGCCCCGTGGGCGACGGCGGCTGGTCGTTTGCCCACGACAACGGCCGCAAGGCCATTGAGAAGGAATTTGGCGACAAGGTCGTGACGAGCTTCGTCGAAAGCGTGCCCGAGTCTGCCGATGCCGAGCGCGTGCTGCGCGACCTGGCCGGCCAGGGCAACAAGCTGATCTTCGGCACGACCTTTGGCTACATGGAATCCATGCTCAAGGTGGCCGAGGACAACAAGGGCGTGAAGTTCGAGCACGCCACCGGCTACAAGACCGCCGAGAACCTGCGCACCTACGACAGCCGCACCTACGAAGGCGCCTACATGGCCGGCGTGATTGCGGGCGCCATGACCAAGTCCAACACTCTGGGCGTGGTGGGCTCGGTGCCGATCCCTGAAGTGATCCGCAACATCAACAGCTTCACGCTGGGTGCCCAGTCGGTCAATCCCAAGATCAAGACCAAGGTGGTCTGGGTGAACGAATGGTTCAGCCCGCCCAAGGAAACCGAAGCCGCCACCAGCCTGATCAACGGAGGTGCCGACGTGCTGTTCCAGAACACCGACTCCCCCGCCGTGCTGAAGACGGCGCAAGAGAAGGGCAAGCGCGCCTTCGGCTGGGATTCGGACATGACCGCCTACGGTCCCAAGGCCCACCTGGCCTCGGCTGTGATCAACTGGGGGCCGTACTACATCAAGGCCACCAAGGACGCCCTGGAAGGCACCTGGAGCACGGGCCAGAGCTGGTGGGGTGTGAAGGAAGGCGCGATCGACCTCGTCTCCATCGCCGAAGACGTGCCGGCTGAAACCAAGGCCAAGGTCGAGGCCGTGAAGAAGGGGCTGGCCGACGGCAGCTTCGTGATCTGGAAGGGCCCCATCCTGGGCCAGGACGGCAAGCCCGTGCTGGAGAAGGACGCCGTGGCCGACGATAAATTCCTGGGCGGCATCAACTTCTACGTCAAGGGCGTGGAAGGCAAGATCCCCGGCGGCGACAAGAAGTGATCCTTCGGGCGGCGCGCGGCGCCGCCGGATCACCACAATCCAAGGGCTGCTGCGGTGGCCCTTTTTTTATGGCCCGCGGCGGCCGGGCAGCCCGAGCCGCCGCGAGCGAAAGGAGCATGCAGTCATGTCGACGCTGGCAACGATCATGGAATGGACCCACTGGCACCCGGTGGCCCGGGCGGGCGAGGTCGGCAGCGTGCCCCTGCCGGTGCAACTGCTGGAACAGCCCCTGGTGCTCTGGCGCGACGCCGCCGGGCATCCGCGGGCTCTGACGGACCAGTGCCCGCACCGCGGCGCGCAGCTGTCACTGGGGCGGGTCACGGCGGGCGGCCAGCTCGAGTGCCCCTACCACGGCTGGCAGTTCGAGGGGGAAAGCGGCCACTGCACGCACGTGCCGGCCCTGCCGGCGTTCACGCCGCCGGCCACGCACTGTGCCCGCCGCCACGCAGCCTGCGAGGCCTACGGGCTGGTGTGGGTGCGCCTGGCCCCGGGCGAGGCCGACCTGCCGCGCTTTGCGGCCGAGGACGACCCGCGCCTGCGCAAGCTGCTTTGCGGGCCCTACGACGTGGCGGCCAGTGCGCCGCGCATTGTGGAGAATTTTCTGGACATGGCCCACTTTGCCTACGTACACGAGGGCTGGCTGGGCACCCGGGAAGCGCCCGGCGTGGACGACTACCGTGTCGAGCCCACGCCCACGGGCTTGCTGGCCACGGGCTGCAAGGCCTGGCAGCCGCAATCCAACCTGCATTCCACCGCCCCTGCGCAGGTCGAGTACACCTACGAGGTCACTGCGCCGTATGCCGCCGTGCTCACCAAGGTGCCCGAGGCTGGCACCACGGCCGTGGACGGCTGGCGCGAATCGATCGCGCTGTACATCTGCCCCGTGACACCCGTGCAGAGCCGGGTGTGGTTCCGGCTGGCGGTGGCCGATTTCACGTCGCCCGACGAGAAGCTGCAGGCCTTCCAGCACACCATCTTCACGCAGGACCAACCGGTGCTGGAGTCCCAAACGCCCCAGCGCCTGCCGCTGGACCTGCGGGCAGAGTTGCATACCGCGGCGGACAAGGCATCATCGGCGTACCGCCGCTTCCTGCGCCAGCGTGGCGTCACCTTTGGAGTTTGCTGATGTTCAAAGTCCCACCGATTTCCTCCGCGCGCCTGCCGCAGCTGCTGCGCGCCATGCCCAAGGCCGAGCTGCACATCCACATCGAAGGCTCGCTGGAGCCCGAGCTGATCTTTGCCCTGGCGCAGCGCAACGGCCTGAGCCTGCCTTATGCCAGCGTGGAAGCGCTGCGCAGCGCCTATGCCTTCACCAACCTGCAGAGTTTTCTGGACATCTACTACGCCGGCGCCAGCGTGCTGCTGCACGAGCAGGACTTCTACGACATGGCCCAGGCCTACCTGCGCCGCGCGGCGCAGGACAACGTGCTGCACGCCGAGATCTTTTTTGACCCGCAGACGCACACCGCGCGCGGCGCGCCCATCGAGACCGTGATCAACGGCCTGCACCGTGCCTGCGCGGATGCACGCACCGAGCTGGGCGTCAGCGCCACGCTGATCCTGTGCTTCCTGCGCCACCTGAGCGAGGAGTCCGCCTTCGAGACGCTGGAGCAGGCGCAGCCCCTCCTGGACAAGATCGTGGGCGTGGGCCTGGATTCGAGCGAGGTCGGCCACCCGCCCGAGAAGTTCGCGCGTGTGTTCGCCCGCTGCCGCGAGCTGGGCCTGCACCTGGTGGCCCATGCAGGCGAGGAGGGGCCGCCGGCCTACATCTGGAGTGCGCTTGATGTGCTCAAGGTCGAGCGCATCGACCACGGCGTGCGGGCCGTGCACGACGCGGCACTGATGCAGCGCCTAGCGCAGGAGCGCATTGCGCTCACGGTGTGCCCGTTGTCCAACCAGAAGCTGTGCGTCTTCCCCAACCTGGCGGACCACAACCTGGGCCAACTGCTGGACGCGGGCCTGGCCGCCACGGTCAACTCGGACGACCCGGCCTACTTCGGCGGGTACATCAACGAGAACTTCACGCAGGTGTTTGCGGCCACCGGCCTCACCGCCCGGCACGCCTACCAGCTGGCGTTCAACAGCTTCGAGGCCAGCTTTGCCAGCAACGCCGACAAGCGTGTGTGGGAGCACAAGCTCAAGGAAGCCTTCGAGCGCTGCGTCGAGCACGACGACTGAGCGTGGGGGGGGCTACCCGTCGGTAGCACGAAATCCGGGGAAACCCTAGAATGTAAACTTTTGTTGGCAAGCACGGCGCGTCCCCACGCAGGGCGACGGGGCCGGCCGGCCCATTCCACCCCGGATTTCCAACCCTTGCCGCCGCTTGTCGGCCGGCACGGCGCCTTGTTGCGCCACCACGGAGCGCTCCACCCATGTTTCTCAATCAAATGTCCATCGGCAAACGCCTGGCCCTGGTGCTGGGCGTGATTCTCGCCCTGTTCTTCGCCAGCAGCGTCGCGGCTGTGTTCAAGCTGGGCCAGCTGGGGCGCGAAATCGACACCATGGTGGCCGACAACATCCGGGCGGAGCGCGCAGGGGCTGACTGGCTGCGCCACACCACGTCCGGCGTGCAGCGCGCTGCCGCCATCGCCAAGAGCACGGACGCGAGCCTGATTCCCTACTTCGCGCCCGCGACGGCGGCGGCCATCAGCCAGACCAACGAACTGCAGAAGCTCATCGAGTCCAAGATGGACACCCCCGAGGAAAAGGCGCTGTTCGACAAGGTGGGCCAGCTGCGCAAGGACTACCTGGCCGCGCGCGAAGAAGTGAGCAAGCACAAGCAGGCGGGCGACGCCGAAAGCGCCAACAAGGTGTTCAACGAGCGGTTCGAGCCCACCTCGCGCGACTACCTGGCGGGCGTGCAGCAACTGGTGGACATGCAGCGCGCACAGCTGGACGAGGCCGGCAAGCGCAGCGAGAACCTGCGTGCGCAGACCACGCTGCTGCTGGAGGTGTGCACCGGCATCTCGCTGCTGCTGGGCGCGCTGCTGGCCTGGCTGCTGGCCACCAGCATCACCCGGCCGCTGCGCCATGCCGAAGCCATTGCGGAGGCCATTGCCGACATGGACCTGACCGGCCAGCCGCAGAGCAGCTACGCCAACGATGAAACCGGCCGCCTGCTGCGGGCGCTGGACCTGATGCGCGGCGCGCTGCAGGGCTCGCTGCAGCAGGTGCGGGGCGTGGTGGACAGCATCTCCACCGCCAGCACGCAGATCGCAACCGGCAACCAGGACCTGAGCGCCCGCACCGAGCAGACCGCCAGCAGCCTGGAGGAAACCGCCAGCTCCATGGAGGAGCTGACCAGCACCGTGCGCCAAAGCGCCGATTCCGCCGTGCAGGCCAACCAGCTGGCCGCGTCGGCCGCCGCCGTGGCCGAGCGCGGCGGCGAGGTGGTGGCGCAGGTGGTGAGCACCATGGACGAGATCAACGCCAGCAGCAAGAAGATTGCCGACATCATCGGCACCATCGACGGCATTGCCTTCCAGACCAACATCCTGGCGCTGAACGCGGCCGTGGAGGCCGCCCGTGCGGGCGAGCAGGGCCGCGGCTTTGCCGTGGTGGCCAGCGAAGTGCGCGGCCTGGCGCAGCGCAGCGCCGAGGCCGCCAAGGAGATCAAGACGCTGATCGGCGTGTCGGTGGAGAAGGTGGAGACGGGCGCAGCCCTGGTGCAGAACGCCGGCACCACCATGACCGAGATCGTGGGCTCCGTGCGCCGCGTGACGGACATCATCGGCGAGATCAGCGCCGCGGCCTCGGAGCAAAGCCAGGGCATCGGCCAGGTGAACGTGGCGGTGAGCCAGCTTGACCAGATGACGCAGCAGAACGCCGCGCTGGTGGAGGAGTCCACGGCGGCCGCAGAGAGCCTCAAGGAGCAGGCCGTGCGCCTGTCCGAGGTGGTGGGCGCGTTCCGCCTGGGCGGCTCGGCGCCGGCCACGGCTGCGCACGCCGTGCCGCGCCTGCGGTAACCGGCCGGGCGCCGTGCGGGCATAGCCACTATTGGCCGCGCGGTATGCGCACCGGTGCGGCGGCCCGCTAAGCTAGCGCCCATGCATGTCTACCGTTCCGCCCTTTTGCGCTTTGCCGACGACGGCACGGCCCTGTATGACGAAGACGGCCTGCTGGCCGTAGGCCCCGACGCCGCGGGCCGGCAGCGGGTGCTGGCGGCGGGCGCGTGGCGGGCGCTGGCGCCGCAGTACGCCGGGGTGCCGGTGCAGCACCTGCCCGGCCGCATCCTGGCGCCCGGCTTCGTGGACATGCATGTCCACTTCCCGCAGACCGATGTGATCGGCTCGCCCGCCGAGGGCCTGCTGCCCTGGCTGGAGAACTACACCTTTCCGCACGAGGCCCGCTTCACCGACGCCGCGTACGCGCAGCAGGTGGCCCAGGTGTTCATCGACGAGCTGCTGCGCAATGGCGTGACGACCGCCCTGGCCTTCGCCACCTCGCACCCGGTGTCGGTGGACGCGCTGATGGGCGCGGCGCAGCAACGCCAGCTGCGGCTGGTGACCGGAAAGGTACTGCAGGACCGCCATTCGCCCGACGGCGTGCGCGACCGCACCGAGGAAAGCCTGGTCGACACGGAGGCCCTGATCCGGCGCTGGCACGGCGTGGACCGCCTGGGCTATGCGATCACGCCGCGCTTTGCACCCACCAGCACGCCGGAGCAGCTGCGGGGTGCCGGCGAACTGGCCGCGCGCTACCCGGACGTGTGGATCCAGTCCCACGTGGCCGAGAACCGCGACGAGATCCGCTGGGCCCGCGAGCTGTTTCCCGGGTCGCGCAGCTACCTGGGCGTGTACGACGATTTCGGCCTGATGCGCGAACGCGCCGTGTATGCGCACTGCATCCATTTCGACGATGAGGACCGCGCCCTCATGCGCGCCACCGGCGCGGTGGCGGCCGTCAGCCCGACCAGCAATCTCTTCCTGGGCAGCGGCTTCTTCGACTACGCTGGCGCCGACCGCGTGGGTTTCGGCCACGGCCTGGCCAGCGACGTGGGCGGCGGCACGAGCTTCAGCCCCTTCCACACCATGCTGGCCGCCTACTACGTGGGCCGGGAAGGGCAGACCAAGCAGGGGCTGAGCCTGTCGCCCGAGCGCCTGTGGTGGCTGCACACGGCCGGTGCCGCCCAGGCCCTGGGGCTGGGCGGGGTGGTGGGGAACCTGCAGCCCGGCTGCGAGGCCGACTTCCTCGTGCTCAACCCGGCGGCCACGCCGCTGCTGGCGCGCAAGACAAGCCAGGCAAGCAACCTGGCGGAGCTGTTGTTTGCGCTGATCGTACTGGGCGACGACCGCGTGGTGGAACAAACGGTGATTTCTCAAGCAAAATACGGCTCCCGCGCTTGATGGTCAAGCGCGAATAGCTACGTATTTAATAGCATCATGCCTGCAATGACGCAGGTGGCAGCGCAGGAGTGCACCGATGAGCATCAAGAGCGACAAATGGATCCGCCGCATGGCGGCCGAGCACGGCATGATCGAGCCCTTCGAGCCCGGCCAGGTGCGCGAGGTCGAGGGTCGCAAGATCATCAGCTACGGCACCAGCAGCTACGGCTACGACATCCGGTGCGCTCCGGAATTCAAGGTCTTCACCAATATCCATAGCACCGTGGTGGACCCCAAGCACTTCGACGAAAAGAGCTTCGTCGATTTTGAAGGCGACAGCTGCATCATCCCGCCCAACAGCTTTGCGCTGGCGCGCACGGTGGAGTATTTCCGCATCCCGCGCAACGTGCTCACCATCTGCCTGGGCAAGAGCACCTACGCCCGCTGCGGCATCATCGTCAACGTGACCCCCTTCGAGCCCGAATGGGAGGGCTACGTGACGCTGGAATTCAGCAACACCACGCCGCTGCCCGCGCGCATCTACGCGGGCGAGGGCTGCGCGCAGGTGCTGTTCTTCGAGAGCGACAAGGACGACGTCTGCGAGGTCAGCTACCGCGACCGCGGCGGCAAGTACCAGGGCCAGATCGGCGTCACGCTGCCCAAGGCTTGAAAGCCTCTTCGCAAGCGCTTCGGTGCGGGCTGCGGCCCGCTGCGCCGGCGTCCTACACCGCCATGGCCGCTTGGCTGAAGTGCAAGCGCAGGTAAGTTTTTTAGCATCCGTGTCACGCTCGGGCAACATGCTCGGGCAATGATTGTTCGGAAGGACCTGCCATGCTGACCTTTGCCCCTCCCTCAGGAAACCCGTCGCTTATCGCCTGGATGGGCGCGCTGGCCGGTCCGCTGGTGGCGCGCTGGTCTCCTGCTGCGGAGCCCGCAGGCGCGGGGCAGCAGACGCCGGGCGTCGCCCCGGGGGCGGAAGGCGTCGCCGCTCCGGGCGGGCCGCGTTGGGATGCCGCTGAACCTGCGGGCACGCCGCCGTGCCACTACTGGCCCTGCGAGCGCCTGGACGCCTTTATCCTGCAAATGGCCGCCCACGGCCACTGCGTGAATGCCGCAATGATGCTGGGCCACCGGCCCTATGCGCAGATGCAGCTCGCCAAGGCGCAGCTGGTGCCCGACCCGGCCTTGAACGCATTGGCCGCGCAGCTGCAGGCGTACTTTGATGCGCCGCCCGCGGCGGCCGCTGCGCAGGCGGCGGCTCCTGCGGGCACCCGGCTGTCGTGAGGACGGTCGCGTTGCGCACGGTTCACGCTTCCGTGCAGACCCGGTTGCGGCCCTGCCGCTTGGCCTCGTAAAGGGCGGCGTCGCTGCGCCGCAGCATGTCCATGCCCGTGTCGTCCGCGCCGTGCATCGTGGCGACCCCGGCGCTCACGGTAATGCGGCCCACCACCGGGTCTTCGCGCTCGGCCATGGCTGTGAGCACGGCCTGCGCAATGGTCCGTGCGCCGTCCAGCCCGGTGTCGGGCAGCAACAGCACGAACTCCTCGCCGCCCAGCCGTGCGACCACGTCCGAATGGCGCAGCCGCAACTCCAGGGCCCGTGCCAGCTGGCGCAGCACTTCGTCGCCGGCCTCGTGCCCGTAGGTGTCGTTCACGCGCTTGAAGTGGTCCACGTCCACCGCCACCACGCTCAGCGGGCGCCGGGTGCGGCGGGCCAACGCCAGGGCAAACGCCATTTGCGGTTCAAAGCCCCGGCGGTTGAGCAGGCCGGTGAGGGCGTCGGTGCGGGCCTGCAGGTCCAGGGCGCGGTTGGCGCTCTCCAGCTCCAGCGTGCGCAGGCGCACTTTTTCTTCCATGGCCTCCCGAGCTGCCAGCAGCCGGTTGGTCATGCGGTCCAGCGCGGTGGCCAGGGTGCGGACTTCGCGGCTGCTGCGCGCCTGCGGAATGTGCCCGCCGGGCTTGCCGCTTTCAATGGCACTGGCGGCGTCGGCGAGCGCGTACAGATCCTCGCTGAGCCGGCGCGCGACCACCCACGCGAGCCCCGAGGCCAGCAAGGCCGCCGCCAGCCCCAGGGCCAGCGCCTTGCGCACCGTGTGCCGCGCCTCGGCAAAAGCCAGCTCCACCGGCTCGCGTGCCACGACGCGCCACCCCAGGTCGCTCGCGCGGCTGCGCGGCTTGAGCGCCGCCGTGGCGGTGAGGTACTGGCGCCCGTCCTGCCACTGCGCAACGCTGGGGCGGGGCGCCCCCGCTTCCGCCGGAGGGCGGGCCTCCACCGGAAGGCGCTGCCCCGCTTCCTGCAGCGCCCGGGTGCGGCCGCCGGGTGCGTAGATGAGCTGGCCCTGGCGGTCGAACACGAACAGTTCCACCGCGCGGCTGTCGGTGCGCGGGGGGGTCATGCTTTCCATGACTTCGCGCGTCCATTCCCAGCTGCCATGGATGGCAACCACCCCGACGGTGGTGGGCCCCAGGCGCACCGGGGCCGCAAAATCGACAAAGCGGTGGCCCTCGCCGGACGGCAGCGGCGCCAGCAGCCTCTCCAGCAGCACGGCGGGGTGCACGTCTCCAACGTAGGTTCCTTGCAGCCCTTCGCGGAACCAGGGGCGCGAGGCGACGTTGCTCCCCTCCAGCAGGCCGCCCGTGGCGGTCCGCACCACGCCTTGGGCATCCGCCACGCCGATCCAGGCGCTGTGGGGCTGCATGGCCTGGCTGCGCACCAGCATGTGGTGCGCTTCAGGGCTGTCCAGGCCCTGTTTCCACACCACCTCCGCGGCGGCCAGCACTTCGGCCTCGCGGCTGCGCTCCAGCAGTCCGGTGGCCAGCAGCTGGGCGGCGTTTTCGGCCACCACCTTCAGCGCTGCACCGACATCCTGCTCGATGCGGCGCTTGAGCAGTTCGCCGAAGACCAGGGAAAGCACCACGGAAACACCCACCACCAGGCCGGCAAACACCAGCGCCATCTGCGTGCGCAGGCTGTAGTCCGAAAAGCGGGGCCAGTTCATGGTCCGGAGGGCGGCTGAAAGGGGTGGGATTGCAAAAAAATGTCAACTCTACCCTGCAATGCCGTGCGGCGAGGCCGGGCAAGTCCCTGTTGCCCGGCCGTGAAATCTTCAATGCGTGGCGCCGGCCCCCAAGGTGATGTCCGCCGGAGTCAGCACGGCCGCCCACAGGGCCGCGTGGATGCCGCGGACCATGTTGCGCAAGGGCAGGTGGGGCGTGCCCTGCTCGGGCAGCCAGGGCACGTGGACAAAGCCGCCGCGGGCGCCTTCAAGGCCGCTGCCGGGCGCACTCAGCAGGTGCATCAGGCCGTACAGGACGTGGTTGCAGACAAAGGTGCCCGCCGTCTGCGACACCTCGCACGGCACGCCCGCGCGCTGCACCGCGCGCCACATGGCCTTGACGGGAAGGTTGGTGAAATAGGCCGCCGGTCCGCCCGGCACCACCGCCGTGTCGATGGGTTGCTGGCCCCGGTTGTCGGGGATGCGCGCGTCGTTGAGGTTGATGCCAATGCGCTCCAGGGACAGCGCTGCGCGCCCGCCGGCCTGGCCCAGGCACACGGTCAGCGCCGGGCGGTGGGCGGCGAGCAGCGCCTGCAGCTGCTGCAGCGATGCGCCAAAGACCGTGGGCAGCCGGGCCGCGACCACGCGGTGGCCGGCGATGCGCTGCCCGTCCAGGGCCTGCGCAATGAGCAGGCTGGGGTTGTGCTGCTCGCCGCCAAAGGGGTCGAAGCCGGTGAGCAGGATCACCGGCTCGGCCGGCAGGTGCGTGGAAAAAGGAGGGTCGTGGGGCATGGGGTGGGTTGCCGGAGCGGGCGGGGCGGACGGTGCCAAGGCGTCCATTGTGAGAGATCGTGAACCGCCCCGGGGGTGCGCGCGGGACGCGTAATATCGCGCCCACGCCGCTCGCTCGGGGCCGGCACTGGAGATGCAGCATGAAATGGGAAGGCAATCGCGAATCGGACAATGTGGAAGACCGGCGGGACGAAGGCGGCGGCGGGGGCGGCATGCCGGTCTTCGGCGGGCGCAGCATCGGCATCGGCACCATCGTCATTGCGCTGATCGGGGGCTGGGTGCTGGGCGTCAACCCGCTCACCTTGCTCGGGCTGCTCAGCGGCGGCGGCCAGCCGCCCCAGGTGCAAACGCAAGGGCCGGCCCACCGCCCGCCTGCGGACGACAACATGGCGCGCTTTGTCTCCACCGTGCTGGCCGACACGGAGGACGTGTGGCAAGGCGTGTTCCGCCAGGGCGGCGGCAGCTACCAGGACCCGCGGCTGGTGCTGTTTCGGGGGGCCACGCCCACGGCCTGCGGGACGGGGCAGGCGGCCATGGGGCCGTTCTACTGCCCGGCAGACCAGAAGGTGTACATCGACCTGGGCTTCTATGAAACATTGAAGAGCCGCCTGGGCGCCCCGGGCGACTTCGCGCAGGCCTACGTGATTGCCCACGAGGTGGGCCACCATGTGCAGAACCAGCTGGGCATCAGCCGCAAGGTCGACCAGATGCGCGGCCGGGTCAGCCAGGCGGAATACAACCAGCTGTCGGTGCGCCTGGAGCTGCAGGCCGACTGCTTTGCCGGCGTGTGGGCCCACCATGCGCAGAACGCGCGGCAGATTCTGGAGCAGGGCGACGTGGAGGAAGCCATGAACGCTGCCGCCAAGATCGGCGACGATGCGCTGCAGCGCGCCAACGGCGGTGCCGTGGTGCCCGAGAGCTTCACCCATGGCACCAGCGCGCAGCGCCAGCGCTGGTTCCACAACGGCCTGGAGAACGGCAGCGTGAAGGCCTGCGACACCTTCGGGGCCCGCGGCCTGTAGCACGCGCCGCCTCCCGGGCCTTGCGGCGCGGGGCGCTCCGTCCTTTGATTCAGGCCCTTGTCCAGGCAACCCGTCTCCACGCTTTCCGCGCCGCCGGCTGAGGCCCAGACCCGCGGCGGGGCGCAGCCGTCGGCGCCGCCCGCTTCGGCCGCCACCGCCGCGTGGTCGGCCGTGGCCGTCACCGTGCCGCACGCGGTGGGCCTGGGCCTGCTGGCGTTTGCACCGCTGGCGGGCGAGCACTCGCTGGCGGCGCTGGCGCTGTGGTCGGCAGCCTTGCCGGGGCTGGTGCTCACCGCGGTGGTTCCGCGCGCCGGGGTGGTGTATGCGCCCACCACCGTGGTGGCGCTGCTGTTTGCCGCCGTGCTGGCCACGGCGCACGGTGCCGCCGGGGCGCTGGGGCTGACAGCCCGCCAGGTGCTGGCCGTGGCGGGCGCGACGGTGGCGCTGGCCTTTGTGTTCCAGTGGTTCCTGGGGGTGCTGCGGCTGGCGTCGATGGCCCGGTTCCTGCCGGTGTCGGTGACCCACGGCTTCGCCGCCGGGGTCGGGTTGTCCATGGTGCTGGGCCAGGCGCGCAACGGGTTCGGAGCCGGCGCCGCTGCCGTGTGGGACGCGCGCACCGGCTGGCACGCGCTGGCCGCCCTGGCCGTGGTGGCGCTGGCCTGGGGGCTGCGGCGGCGCTGGCCGCGCATGCCGGGGCTGCTGTCGGCCGTGGCCGTGGTTGCGGCCGGCGCAGCGCTGGTGGGGACCTGGAGCAGCGCGGCAGGCGCCGTGCTGACGCCGGCCGTGCCGCCCAGCACCTTTGCCGGGCCGCTGTGGCCGGACTGGACCGGCATCCCGTGGATGGTGCTCGTGCAGCGGCACGGCGCGGACCTGGTGCTGCTGGCCCTGCTCATGGCGCTGGTCAACAGCCTGGAAATCCTTGTCTTCCACCAGGAGCTGGAGCTGGACCATGGCTTGCGCTGCGATGCCAACCACGCGCTGCGCCGCGAAAGCCTGGTGGGCGCGCTGTGCGGGCTGGCGGGGCTGATTCCCGCATCCACCAGCGCGTCGCGCTCGCGCATCGTGCTGGCGCAGGCCGGAGCCTCGCGCGAGGCCCCGCGCTGGCACGCCGGTGTGATGCTGGGGGTGGCGCTCACGGGCGCCTGGTGGCTGCACTGGGTGCCCATGGCCTGCCTGGCGGGCGGGCTGGTGCTGGCGGGGCTGATGCAGGTGCCCCGCGTCATGTGGTCGCTGCGCTATGCGCGCCGCTCCCGGGTGACGTGGGCGCAGAGCTGGCTGGTGGCGCTGGTGTTTGCGGTGGCGGGCGGCGTGGGCGCCCTGGTGGCCGGGCTGGTGGTGGCCACCTTTGTGCTGCTGCACGAGTCGGCCTCCAAGGTGCTGCGCCATGTGCGGCTGGACGGCGAGCTGCGCTCGCGGCGCCTGCGGCGGGCGGGCTCGGACGGCTGGATCGCGGCGCGCATGAACCAGGTGGCGGTGTTCGAGCTGCAGGGTGTGATGTCCTTCGGGGTGGCGGCGCACCTGGCCGAGCAGGTGCGCCTGCTGCTGCAGCCGCGCCACCGCTGGGTGATTCTGGACGCCAGCCGGGTGCCCAGCTGGGACAGCACGGCCCTGGCGCAGCTGCGGGCGCTGGTGCGCGACCTGGAGCAGCGCGGCGTTGCCGCCGCCGTTGCGGCGCTGGACCCGGTGGCAGCGGAGATCGGGGGCGAGCACGTGCGGGCCTTTGCCGACCTGGACCGGGCCCTGGAGTGGGCCGAGGTGGGCATCCTGGCGCAGCGCCCCCTGGAGCAGCGCCCTGTGCGCGCGGAGCGCGACCCGCTGGGCGAGACCGGCGAAGGGCTGCCCAAAGCCGCTGCCGAGGCGCTGATCGCGCGCCTGCGCACCGTGGCCGTGCCGCCCCATGGGCTGGTGTTCCTGGACGGCGACACCGACCGCGACCTGCTGGTGGTGAAGTCGGGCCACATCGCCCTGGTGACGCAATGGCCGCCCGAGAAGGGCCTGCGCCTGGCCACCGTGGGGCCGGGCATGGCGTTTGGCGAGATGGCGTTTCTGAGCGGCGCCGCCCGCACCGCCTGTGCAGGGGCCGAGCGCGGCCCCGCGCACCTGGTGCGCCTGTCGCGGGCGGACTTTGACGCCTGGGCCCGCGACTACCCCGGCCCGGCGCTCACGGTGATGAATAACCTCGCCCAGATCGGGGCGAGGCGTCTGAGCGCCACCACACGCCAGCTGCGCGCGGTGCTGGAGTAGGATTCTTGATCAAAAAGTGCTCTGGCGCTTATGGATAAAGCGCAAGCAGCTATAAAAATAGTAGCATTCCATGCGCTCCGCCGGCGCAGCGGTGCGGGCGCCCACCCCGCCGCCGAGCGGCCGGAAACACGCTTGCAAGGCGGCGGTGCGACAATAGCGGGCTAAATGACAAGTTCCTTTTCCAATTTATCGCTGGCAGAGCCCTTGGCGCGTGCCGTGGTCGAGATGGGCTACCAGTCCATGACGCCCATCCAGGCGCAGGCCATTCCGGTGGTGCTCACCGGCCAGGACGTGATGGGTGCCGCACAGACCGGCACCGGCAAGACGGCCGCGTTCTCGCTGCCCCTGCTGCAGCGCCTGCTCAAGCACGAGAACAGCTCCACCTCCCCCGCGCGGCACCCCGTGCGCGCCCTGGTGCTGCTGCCCACGCGCGAACTGGCCGACCAGGTGGCTCAGCAGATTGCGCTGTACGCCAAATACACCAAGCTGCGCAGCACCGTCGTGTTCGGCGGCATGGACATGAAGCCCCAGACCCTGGAGCTGAAAAAAGGCGTCGAGGTGCTGGTGGCCACCCCCGGCCGGCTGCTGGACCACATCGAAGCCAAGAACGCGGTGCTCAACCAGGTGGAGTACGTGGTGCTGGACGAGGCCGACCGCATGCTGGACATCGGCTTCCTGCCGGACCTGCAGCGCATCCTGAGCTACCTGCCCAAGCAGCGCACCACGCTGCTGTTCAGCGCCACCTTCTCGCCCGAGATCAAGCGCCTGGCCGGCAGCTACCTGCAGAACCCCATCACCATCGAAGTGGCCCGTCCCAACGAGACGGCTTCCACGGTGGAGCAGCGCTTTTATTCCGCCTCGGACGACGACAAGCGCCGGGTCATCCACCAGGTGCTGCGCGACCGGGGTGTCAAGCAGGCCTTCGTGTTCGTGAACAGCAAGCTCGGCTGTGCGCGCCTGGCCCGCAGTCTGGAGCGCGAGGGCCTGAAGACGGCCGCGCTGCACGGCGACAAGAGCCAGGACGAGCGCCTCAAGGCCCTGGAAGCCTTCAAGCAGGGCGAGGTCGACCTGCTGGTGTGTACCGATGTGGCCGCGCGCGGCCTGGACATCAAGGACGTGCCCGCCGTGTTCAACTTCGACGTGCCGTTCAACGCCGAGGACTACGTGCACCGCATCGGCCGCACGGGCCGCGCCGGGGCATCGGGCCTGGCGGTCACGCTGGTGTCGGGCAGCGATGCGCGGCTGGTGGCCGACATCGAAAAGCTCATCAAGAAGAAGATCGACCTGGAAACCCTGCCGCTCGACGACGACCGCCGGGGTGCGGCCCGCGGTGGCGAGGGCATCAGCCGCGGGTGGCGCGATGGCGCCGGTGCGCCGCGCCGCGAACGTGAGCGCGAACCGCGGGAGGGGCGTGAAGGGCGCGAAGCCCGTGAAGGCCGCGAACCCCACCGGGGCTTCCGCCCGGCCGTCGCCTCGCGCGACCCTTTCTTCGAAAAGCCCTACGAGCCCGCACCGACCGCTGCAGCTGCCCCCGCCTGGGAAGCGGCCGCCAAGTCCCCGGCGCGCAGCAGCATCTCGGCCAACATCAAGCCCAAGCGCAAGGTGGCGGCCCTGTTCAAGGCCGTGCAGCCGGAATCGCCTCCGCAGTGAGGTGAGACGCCCCGGGGCCTGGGGGTGGCTTTCGGGGAATTGCGGGGCTTTTTGGAGCCTTGAAGGCCCCCAGCGGCCGTCCAGCAAGCGCGGGCAGCTATATTTTTGGTAGCGGTCTGCGCAACGGGTGCGCACCGCATCGGCTCAGTGCGCCGCGTGGGCCGGCCGCCGCGCAGGGGCCAGCGCCCGCAGCAGGCCGGCATCCACCCCATCCCACCGCAACAACCGCCCGCCCCGGGCCTGGGCAAACCGCGCCGCTTCGGCGGGGTGCCCGAACGCTGGCAGATTGCCTGCGCGCATCGGCCCCAGGGCCGACGAGCCGGCGACGTACGTTGCCTCCAGGGCCGGCACCCATGCGCCCGTGCCCGTGTCCGTCACGTAGCGCGCCACGATGGCCTCGGCCGTGCGCCCGCGCGTGTAGTGCCCCACGTCGCGCAGGTACAGCATCAGGCTCAGCGGCGAATCGAAGAAATGCGCATCCCCGTCCGCGAAGATCACCTGCGCCGCCCAGGCGCGGGCGCGTGCGGGGAACATGCCGCACACCGGGCAGCGGGCGTCGGCCGGCACCTCGCGGGCCGCCTCGGGCGGGAGTCCGGAGGCGGGGTTGTACGGCGTGGGCGGCGCGACCACGCACACGTCGTCCTCCATGGGCGCCGGCGCCCCGGCCGCGCCGCGCAGCGGCCAGCGCCAGGCCGCCACGGCGGCGCTGCCGCCCAGCAGCAGCGCAGCGATAGCCGCCCGCCGGGTGGGGCGGCGCGGGGGTGCAGCGGGGGCACAGGCGCGCATGGCGGTCACATGCGCGCGTCGTGCTGCGCGCCGCCGCTCAGGTCCACCATGGCGGGCGTGATCTCGGCAAAGCGCAGCACCTTGCCGCCGTATTCGGCCGCAAACTTTTTCGCATCGGCCTCTTGGGCAAAGCTGCCGATGGTGGGGCCCATGGAGCCGTGGCGCTTGCCGCCCACCACGTAGAGGGCGCCCTTGGCGTCGATCCAGTGGCCTTGGGGCGCGTCCCAGTCGGCCTGGCCCATGTCCTGCACGTACACGGCCTGCACGGCGCGCACCTGCTCGCCGGCCAGCAGCGTGGCGAACAGCTCCACCGTGTCGCAGAAGAACGAGGGCTTGTCCTGCCCGGCAAAGCGCACCTGGGCCTTGGGGCCGGGGTAGTCGGCCAGCAGCATGCCGTCCAGTTCGCAACTGGTGGTGCGGTCAAATTCCACGGGCTGCAGCGACTGCGCGCCGCGGTCCGCCTGGCTGCAGCCGGCCAGGCTTCCCAGGCCCGTGAGCGCGCCCAGCGACGCGAGGGCGGCCCAGCCCAGCAGCTGGCGGCGGGTGGTGCAGCCGCACCGGGGTTGGTAAAGAGGGGTCGTCATGGTTTGAATCTCCAGCCCGCCAGACCCAGGGGCACCACGATCCAGCCCGCCATCACCGCACCCATCAGCCATGGCTTGGCCAGGGCGGGGGGCACGATGCTGGTCAGGCCGTACAGGGTGCGCACGTCTTCCAGCGAGAACACGTTGAGGATGCGGAACACGTCCGCGGGGTTGAGCAGCAGCAGATAGGCCATGGCCTCGCCGCCCACGCTGCCGCCCGTGGCCACCAGGGCGCCCAGCAGCAGCAGGTCGAACACCAGCACGAAGAAGAACCAGGCGGCAATCGCCAGGCCCGAGGCGCGCGTGCGCTCGTGCGTGAGCACCGACAGCAGCACCGCCAGGCTCAGGAACGCCAGGCCCAGCAGCACCGAGCTGAGCATGAAGCCGCCAAAGTGGAACAGCGCGGCCGCGCTGAACTGCCGCACCAGCAGCACCGCCACCAGGCCAAAGCCCGCCAGCGTGGACAGCGTGAGCGCCGCGGCCAGGCCCAGGTATTTGCCCAGCAGCAGCTCCAGCCGCGTGAGGGGCAGCGACAGCAGCAGGTCGAGCGAGCCGCGCTCGCGCTCGCCCACGATGGCGTCAAAGCCCAGCAGCAGGGCGATCAGCGGGATCAGGTAGATCACCAGGCTGACCAGGCTGGCAATGGTGAACTCGATGGAGCGAAAGCCCACCGTGCCCTGCTGCGCGCCGCCAAAGTAGGCAATCGCCAGCGAGAACACGGTGAACACCAGCGCCACGGCCAGCACCCAGCGGTTGCGCATGCGGTCGCGGAACTCCTTGCCCGCGATGGTGAGGATTTGGGTGATTTCCATGTCAGCGGCTCCTGCGGAGGGATGAGGGCGGTGTCACTCCCTCTCTCCTTGCGGGAGAGGGCCGGGAAGAGGGGGGGCAGCGGGCGCGGCGTGGGCGCAAGCCCCCTCTCCCCAACCCCTCTCCCGCGAGGGGCGAGGGGTTGGTGCGCTGGACCAGCGGCGGTTGGGTGGGCACACGCTGCCGGGCGCGCTTCCCTGCACGTGACGCCGCGCGGGTAGGTTCCTTCCCTGGCGCGGCGGTGCCTCCCTCTCCCCTTGCGGGAGAGGGCCGGGGAGAGGGGGCGAAGCGGGCGAAGCGTGGGCGCAGGCCCTCTCTCCCCAACCCGTCTGCCGCGAGGGGAGAAGGGCTTGTGTACTGAATCAGCGAAGCGGTGTTCATTGGTCGCGCAGCCCGAAGTACACGTCTTCCAGCGACGGTTCATGGATCTGCACATCCAACAGCCGCGTGCCCAGCGGCGCCAGCGCGCCCAGCACGGCCATCTTGGCGTCGCGCGGGCAGATGGCCGTGAGGCCGCCGGCGTGGGCTGTGGCCGTGACACCTTGCAGCGGCGCGAGGGCGAGCACGGCGGTGGGGATGTCCGCGTCGTCCAGCGCCAGTTCGATGGTCAGCGGCATGTGCGCCTGGTCGCGCAGCGCCTGCACGCTGCCCAGCGCCTGCAGCTTGCCAGCGGCCAGGATCGCCAGGCGGTCCACGCGCTCCTGCAGCTCGGCCAGGATGTGCGAGGTGATGACGATGGTCACGCCGCGCGACTGCAAGCTGCGCAGCGTGGCGTAGAAATCGCGGATGGCCTGCGGGTCCAGGCCGTTGGTGGGCTCGTCCAGCAGCAGCACCTGCGGGTCGCCCAGCAGCGCCTGCGCAAAGCCCAGGCGCTGGCGCATGCCCTTGGAGTATTCGCGCACGGCACGGCGGCCCGCGTGCGTCAGGCCCACCTGCTCCAGCAGCGCGGCGCACTGGGCCTGCGGCGCACCCTTGAGGCGCGCGAAGAACTGCAGCGTCTCCAGGCCGTTCAGGTTGTCGTACAGCACCACGTTCTCGGGCAGGTAGCCCAGGTGGCGCCGTGCGGTGCGGAAGTCGCGCCCCTGCACGCTGGTGCCGCCCACGCGGATGTCGCCCGCGGTGGCGGGCGTGAGGCCCAGGACCATCTTGAACAGCGTGCTCTTGCCCGCGCCGTTGTGGCCGATGAGGCCGAGGATTTCTCCGCGCTCGATGCGCAGGTCGATGCCGTCCACGGCGTGCAGCGCGCCGTAGCGCTTGTGCACGCCCCGCACCTCGATGGCGGCGGGCGCGGGCGGGTCAATGGGAGGAGGATTGCGGGTCACGCCAATGGCTCCGTTCAGGGTGAAAAGGTTGCATGTGGGGCTTGGGATCCACCACGGTGGGCACGCGCAGCACCGGGAACTGCTGGCCCACCAGGCGCAGCGCCTGCACGGCGGGGCTGGCCAGCAGCAGCTTGATGGCGGGGTGGCGCCAGGTCAGGCGGTCCACCATGTCGTTGGCTTCGTAGGGCACGTCGCCCACGCCGTTGCCGTCGCGGTCCCAGCCCAGGTAGTTGCTCCAGTAGTTGCCGCCCTGGGTGCCCCAACGCTCGTCGCGGGCGCCCACGTAGCGCACCTGCTCGCGGTTGCCCACGAAGTCGTTGCCCTCCACCACGTTGCGGGTGGAGCCGGCCGACAGGTGCACGCCCACGGTGTTGCGCGTGACGAGGTTGCCGCGCAGCGTGGCGTATTCCACGTCGTAGATGAAGAAGCCGCGCTGGTTCTCGGCCACCACGTTGTTCTCCACCACCGAGTCCTGCAGCGTGCGCAGCATGATGCCGTGGTCGGCGTTGCCCCAGGCGCGGTTGTTGCGCACCACCTGGTCGCGCACTTCCATCAGTGCCAGGCCGCCGCGGTTCAGGTACGTGTCGTTGTCCTCCCACAGGTTGTAGTAGGAGTTCATGTAGTGCGTGCCGTAGCGGCTGTGGTGCAGCTTGTTGCCGCGGAAGACCGCGTGGTGCGACACGTCCACATACAGCGCGTCGCGCACGAAGCTGATCTGGTTGCCCTCGATGCGGGCGCCCGTGGTGTTGTACAGCTGCACGCCATTGCCGCGCTGCGACGAGCCCACATCGCGCAGGCCGGTGATGGTGTTGTGCTCTACCCGCACGTCGTTGGCCTTCTCGATCCACAGGCCGAACAGGTTGTAGGTGAGGTCGTTGTAGCGCACCACCGCGCGGTGGGCGCCGGGCTGGATGTAGATGCCCGCGTTCTGGTCCTTGAGGCTGGTGCCCGAGTCGCGCACGATCAGGCCTTCGATCACCACGTCGGGCGCGATGACGCGGATGGTGTCGCCCTGCTGCCCGCCGCTCAAGGTGGGGCGGTCCAGGCCGCGCAGGGTGAGCGGCTTGTCGATGCGCAGCGTGCCCACGCGGTAGAAGCCGCGCTGCACCTCCACGGTGTCGCCGGGCCTGGCGGCCTGGATGGCCGCCTGCAGGTCTTGCCCGGGGGCCACCCGCACGGTGGCCGCGCCAGCGGGCAGGGCCAGCAGGCACCCCGCCAGTGCCACGCACGCGGTGAATGCCGTGAGGGCCAGGGGAGGCTTCATCACGCCAGCCCCGCCACGGCCTTGAGGGCCAGGAACAGCGCCGCGCCGATGAGCAGGTTCTTGAAGCCCACGTAGCTCAGCATGTCCATCACGCCGGCCACGCGGTAGCGGCCCTGCCACCACGGGCCGTCCTTCACGTAGCGCTTGCCCGACAGGCGGATCAGCACCTCGTACACGCTCCAGCCAAACCACCAGCCGATGATGGCGCCCGACGACAGCGTGCCCAGTGCCGCCATCACCCAGGCCACGCTGGCCGCGAGGGCCAGCGAGAAGCCCGCGATCTGCAGGCCGCGGCGCGAGGCCCAGCCTGCGCGGCTCCAGGGCCACAGGTGGTCCGCCAGCTCCAGGGCCACCCAGCGCAGGCCGGTGGCATCGGCCTTGTGCGCAGGCTGCGCCGGCGCGGTGGGCAGGCGCGGGTCCGGCCCCTGCGCGGCCTTGGCCGAGATCTGGTCGGCCACGGTGGCCGGGTGGATGGGGATGAAATAGCCGTTCTTGCCGATGGGCGTGATCTCCAGGCCGTCCTTCTCGCGGCGCTTGCGCTCCTTGGCCAGGGGCGGGCAGCCCTTGGTGTCGGTGTAGAGCACCATGCAGTCCAGGCAGTGCAGGCATTCGCGGTGGTCGATGCGGCCGTCGGCGTCGATGGCCTGGGCGCCGCACCCGGTGGCGCAGGCCTTGCAGCTGTTGCAGTCCTGCTTGCGCTTCAGGCCAAACCAGCGGAACGTGCTGGGCATGGCCAGCGACGCGCCCAGCGGGCAGATGTACTTGCAGTAGGGCCGCTCGATGAAGATCGACACGCCCAAAATGGCGGCCACGAACAGGCTGTAGGGCCAGGCGCGGTTCAGCACGCCCACCAGGAAGGTGGTCTTGAACGGCTCCACCTCGGCCAGCTTCTCGGCCGTGCCCATGGAGAACATGGACACCGCCAGCAAGCCGAAGAACACGCCGTACTTCACCCACTTGAGCCGGTCGTGCCACTTCTGCGGCAGCTGCGTCTGGAACCGCTTGAGGCCCAGGGTGCGCGCGATCTTGTAGATGCCCTCCTGCAGCGATCCGAACGGGCACATCCAGCCGCAGAACAGCCCGCGCCCGAACAGGAACACGGTGACGATGATGAAGATCCAGAACAGGAAGATGAACGGGTCGGACAGGAACAGCGACCAGGTCCACTGGAACAGCAGCGCATGGAACCAGGTCAGCACCTGCGTGATGGAGGGCTGCGCCATCTGGCTGAAGCCGATACAGCCGATGCTGATGGCCCAGAAGCTGTACTTGAAGGCGTTGACGGGCCACTTGTTCTTGTGGGTTGAGCGGCGCGTGAGCGTTTCGCGCAGCGCGTACACCACCGTCACGGCCACCAGCAGCGCGGCGAACAGTGCAATCTCCACGGCGCGGGTCTTCCACACGCGCACCCAGGGTGCGTCCGGCTCGTCGATGGTGGGGCGCCCGCCTTGCAGCAGGGCGGCGGGCAGCCAGTAGGGCGCGTCAAAGCTGGTGAAGCTGCGCGTGCCCGTGGCGCGGTCCACGCGGTTGCCCAGAAAGCTCAGCTTCCACGGATACGCGGCGGAGAACGCACTCGAGCGGATGATGAAGATGACCGACTCGTTGTAGCTGGGCGCGCCGGCGGCTTCGATGCCGTAGAGGTTGAGCGCGTCCAGGTCGCGGAAGGTGAACGCATCGGCGCCCTGGTGCACCTGCACGCGGTCGTAGATGCCGCCGCGCACAAAGCCCGAGCCCTTGAACGATTCCTTGCCGCCGGTGCGGATGATGAAGAAGGCGTGCTCACCCTCCTTGAGCTGCTGGCGCAGGTTGTGCCAGCCGTTCTCGCCCAGCACGCTTTGGCCCAGGTCGGGGTGGTTCAGGTCGCCAAACCACAGTTCGATGAACGGCTCGGGGCCCTTGTCCAGGCCCACCTGTTCGGGCTGCACGCGCAGGCGCTGCACGGTGCCTTGCTGTACCAGCTCGGCCCAGGTCAGGCGCTTGCCGGTCTCGGCATAGCGGGCGGGCTCGCGCACCGTGGGCGCCAGGATGCCCACCTGCCGCGCCACGGCCGAGCCCGAGGCCATCATGACCTGGTTCTGCGCGATGACGGTGACCGTGGCGCCCGAGATGGCATCCAGGCCGATCACGTTCTCGTCGGGCCGCGACTGGCCGACCTCGATCTTGTCCGCCACCGACTTGCCCAGGTACTGCCCGTTGAACTTGAGCAGCGCCGATTCCGGAATGCCCAGCAGCAGGATGGGTTCGGAGTGCTTGAGCACCTTCACGCCCACGAACCGGCCGTCCTTGTCCATGCCGATCAGCGTGACCACCGGCTTGCCCGAATAGGCAGGTGTGTCGGTGATGTCGGTGGACAGTATCACGTAGCCCAGCAGCTTCTTCTGGGCACCGTCGTTGTCGTAGGCCTCCACATAGGGCGGCTGGCCCTTGCGCTCGGAAAAATGCGTGGCCCCGGGGAACACGTCCTTGCAGGGCACCAGCGCGCACAGGTCGCGGGCCGTGGCCAGATCGGCAGGCAGCTCCGCCTCGTAGGCCCCCGCCGCAGCATGCGCGCGCGGCGCCAGCCAAAGAGCTGCCAACAAGACCAGAAGAAGCGTGGCGAACTGCCGACGAAGGGAGATCATGGGACTATCTTTTTGATAGCTGCTAGCGCTTGTTCCTCAAGCGCTAGCAGCCAATTTCATTCAAATATCTATCTGCTCGGCTTTGCGAAGGGGCGTCACTGAGCGTTGTGCAGGGCTTCGACAGGCTCAGCCTGAACGGGCTGGGGAGGTTTTCAACGCAATGCGCAACGAGCGCGGCCTGCGCAACTGGCGCGGCCCAGGCGAGGGCAGCCGAGCAAGGGCCGCCCCGCAGCGAGGGCTGCGTCCCCCTTCCCGGAGCGCGAAGCGCGCAGAGAGAAGGGGCTGAGGGCCGCGGCTCCAAGCCTGCCTGCGCAGGCTTGGACGGTCCCGAAGAGCTGTCGCCTCTGGCGACCAGCACCGAGCGGTCGCGCCTCAGGGGGATGCTCCGAATCAACCCTCCACGATCATCCGCGTGCGCATTTCCAAGTGCAGCGCATGGCAGAAGTGCGTGCAGTAGCACCAGAACACGCCGGGCTTGTCGGCCACAAAGCTCACCGACTTGGTCTCCAGCGGGTTCACGATGAAGTTCACGTTGTAGTTCGGGATCGCGAAGCCGTGCGTCAGGTCCTCCACCTTGTCCAGGTTGGTCAGGATCAGCGTCACCTCGTCGCCCTTCTTCAGCTTGAACTCGCGCAGGCTGAAGGCCGGGGCTTGCGAGGTCAGCTTCACCGTGACCTTCTTGCCATTGCGGAACACGCCGGACTCCTTGGGGTCCTTGACGGCCAGCGGGAACTCATCCAGCGTGTAGACCTGCTTGGGGCGCACCAGGTCGCGCTTGAAGATGATGAAGTCGTGGGGCTCGCCGCGCACCGGGTGGTCGGCCAGCAGCACCATCTTCTCGCCCGAGATGTCGATGAGCTGTTCGTTCTCGGGGTGCAGCGGGCCGGCGGGCAGGAAGCGGTCCTTGGAGAACTTGCAGCCCACCGCCAGGATCTTGCCGTCGGCGGCCCTGGTTTCGGACTGCGAGGCGTTCAAGTGGCCCGGCTGGTACTGCACGTCCAGGCGGTCCACCACGTACTTGGCGGTCTTGTCGCCGGCGTGGAACTTGATGGCGGCCTCCACGTTCCACTTCACCACCTGGCTGTCCAGGAAGAGCGTGGTGTACGCATTGCCGCGGCCGTCAAAGGCGGTGTGCAGCGGACCCAGGCCCAGCTCCACCTCGGCCACGATGGCGTCGTCCAGCTTCTCCAGCTTGCCGTCGAACCAGTCCAGCACCTTGGCCAGCTCGATCACGGTGCCGGTGGGCGAGAGCTTGCCAGCGCAGATGAAGTACTTGGCGTCGGGGCTGGCGTTCACGCCGTGCGGGTTCTTGGGCACGCTCACGTAGGCGGTGAGGGCGGTCTTGGGGTCCTTGTTGGCTTCGTGCGTGCCGTCCACCACAGGCACCTTGCTGCTGCCGATGGTCTTGAACTTGCCCGCCTTCACGGCAGCCTCGATGCGCGCCACGTTGAAGAACAGGCAGGCGTCGCGCTCGGCGGACATCATGTCCTCGTACTTCGCGCCCATCTCGGTGTTGTACTGGTTGGTGGCGGCCAGCTTGCCGTCGTACGACGTGGCGACCAGGTCGCAGTTGCCGTCGATCAGCACCTGCCAGCGCACTTCCATCGATTCCGCGTCCACGCAGCTGAACAGGGAGCGGTACTTGGTGAAGTCTTCCGAGCCGGTGTTGGGCAGGGGAATGGCGAACTCGCCGCCGCAGAACACGCGCGTGGTGTAGTTGATGGCCGGATCCACCGGGTCGGCCTTGTCGGGGAAGATGCCGTGGAAGCCCTGCACGTTGGGCAGCTTGGTGATCTTGTCGCAGATGAAATAGTCGAGGCGGATGCGCGCCACGCGGGCATTGATCTTGTCGTTGATCCAGGCGTAGCGGCCGTCGTAGTTGCCGTCCTTGTACGAGGCGTGGGTGTGGTGGGTGTCGGCCACCGTGTATTCCAGGTGGCCGTCGGGCTTGGTGCCCATCACGGCCTTGGATTCGTTGGTGATGCCCCAGCCCACCAGGGCGTCGGGTACGAAGCAGGGGATGCGCGTGATCTCGCGGCCCGAGGGCAGGCCCAGCACGCGCATGTCGCCCGTGTGGCCGCCGCTCCAGAGGCCGTAGTACGTGTCCAGCTCGCCGGGCTTGAGGTGCGGGTTGATGCTGCCCGCGGCGTGCGCGGACGCGGGGGCTGCAGGTGCGGGGGCTGCCGGGGCCGCGGCCGGTGTGGCCTTTTCCGTGCAGGCCGCAACGCCTGCGGTCAGACCCACCAGGGCAGCTGTATTGATGAAGCTGCGCCGGCCCAGTCCGGTGGGGGCAAGTTGTGGGTCTCTCTTGTCGCTCATGGTGTACCTCTTTAGGTTGGCTCAGTGAAAAAAACGGGGGGTGGTGCACGCGCCGGTGGGCGGTGCCGCATACAGGAGAGCGCGCATTGCGCGGGGCCGGAGACAAGCGCCGGCGGGGCAGTGGGTGGCGCCGCAGCGCCGGGGGCGCCGCAGGGCGGCGGCATGTCGGCCGGCAGGCACAAGGGGCAGTCCATCCCCGGCGTGTCGGCAGCCAGCAAGCCCTCGGCCGTGTGCACCAGCAGCACGGCATGGCCCGATCCCGAGCACGCCAGCTGCACTGGCCGGTGCTTCAAGAAGGGCGAGGCAACCGCCGCGCAGGTGGCCGCCAGCAACCACGCCAGCATCCACAGGCGCAGGTTTTTGGGGGCTTGCCAACGGGTTTGCATGGGTCAGATAATAGATTCACGCAATATGAATCTATTTGATGTGGATCATGTTTGAGCGGCGTGCCCCCCTGCCCAAAAGGGCGGCCAGCTCCTACAGTCGATCCATCCCATCAACAGGTCTTTTGCCGCGTTGGTGCCGGCGGGCAAGGTCCCGGGAGGCAGTTGCCTCCCCCGGGCGTTGCTGGCGCCTCTCCCCATCTCTTTGACTAGGACGAATGCAATGAACAAGACCCCCATGACCCTTGCCGCCGTGGTGCTCGCGGCCCTGCTGGCCGGCTGTGGCGACAAGCGGCCCGAGCCCGCCCCCGCCGCGGCGCCCGCCCCGGCACCCGCCGCCGCGCCAGCGCCCGCAGCACCGGCGCCCGCAGCGGAAAACGAACTGGGCAAGACCGTGTTTGGAAAGACCTGCTCCATGTGCCATGCCGCAGGCGTGGCGGGTGCGCCCAAGCCGGGCGACAAGGCCGACTGGGGCCCGCGCATCGCGCAGGGCAAGGACACGCTGTACAAGCACGCGCTCGAAGGCTTCACCGGTGCCAAGGGCATGATGCCGGCCCGCGGCGGCGGCGCCAGCCTGTCGGACGCCGAGGTCAAGGCAGCCGTCGACTACATGGTCGACAAGTCGATCTGAGCCGGAGGCCCCATGGCACAGGTCTTGTCGCGCGGCTTCAGTCCCCAGCGCCGGCGCCTGGCGATGGCGTTGCCCTTGCTGGGGGCCGGCGTGTGGAGTGCCGGCACATGGGCCGCCGCGCCGGCGGCGGAGGTGAAAGAGCCCTACTGGCGCACGTCCCGCGCGCTGATGGGTACGCAGGTGGATGTGGCGGTGGCCGGCGCCGACGGGGCCGCGCTGCGGCGTGCCACCGACCTGGCGTTTGCGCAGATGCAGCGGCTGGAGCAGCTCATGAGCCGCTACCGGCCGGACAGCGTGGTCGCCCGCATCAACCATGCAGCGGGCATCGCACCGGTGCGCGTTCCCCCGGAGGTGATGGCCGTGCTGCGCAGCGCGCAGCAGCTGGCGGCCGCCACGGGCGGGGCGTTCGATGCCACGGTGGGCGTGTTCAAGGGCTGGAGCTTTGCGCCCGGCGCCACGGCCGTGCCCACGGACCGGGAGCTGGCGCGCCAGCGTCCGCTGGTGGGCGCGCGCGGCCTGGTGCTGGACCCGCGGGCCGGCACGGCGTTCCTGGCCCGGCAGGGCATGGCGCTGGACCTGGGCGGCGTGGCCAAGCTGCCGATCCTGGAGGCCGGCATGCAGGTGCTGCGCGCCAACGGTGTTGACCACGCCTTGGTCAACGGCGGCGGCGACGTGCTCACGCTGGGGCAGTGGCAGGGCCGGCCCTGGCGCGTGGGGCTACGCGACCCGCGCGCGCCCGAGCGCCTGCTGGGCCGCGTGGAGGTCGAGGGGCCGGCCGTGGTGGCGTCGTCAGGGGACTATGAACGCTGCTTCTTCCAGGATGGCGAGCGCATGCACCACGTGCTCAACCCCCGCACCGGGCGGCCCGCCACCGGCGTGCACGGCGTGAGCCTGGTGGCGCGCGACGTCGCGGCCGTCAATGGCCTGGGCACCGCGCTGATGGTCCAGGGCCTCGCTGCGGGGCAGGCCCTGGCGCAGCGCCGGCCCGATCTGGCCCTGCTCATGGCGGGGGCGGACGGCACGCTGTGGCAGTCGGGCGCCATGGCAGCCCTGCTGCGGCCCATGGCGGGCTGACCGCGCCTTAGATCGTAGACACGTTCTTAGCCCGGCTGCTGGGCCTGCTCGCAGTGCACCTGGATGTGCTCGCGGTCGGCCAGGGTGGCGCCAAAGCGCACGGCGCTCAGGCAGCCGCCCCACACGCAGCCCGTGTCCAGGCCCAGCAGGTGGGGGCGGTTCAGCCAGCCCAGGGTGGACCAGTGCCCGAACGCCACCAGGGTGTGTGCCGTGCGTCGGCCGGGCAGGTCGAACCAGGGCAGCAGGCCCGGCGGCGCCGCACTGGCGCTTTCGGTGCTTTCAAAGTCCATCACCCCCTCGGGGGAGCAAAAGCGCAGCCGGGTGAGGGCATTCACGATCACGCGCAGGCGGTCGGCGCCCTGCAGCGCATCGCTCCACCGCGCTGGCGTGTTGCCGTACATGCTGCGCAGGAATGCCGGCAGATCGCGGCCGCGCAGCACGCCGTGCACCTCGTCCGCCAGTGCGACGGTGTCTGCGGCGGACCAGGCCGGCAGCACGCCGGCATGCACCATCAGCAGCGTCTGCCCGGCATGTTCGTGCGTGCGGGCCAGCGGCTGCTGGCGGACCCAGTCCAGCAGGGCGCTGCGGTCCGGCGCGTCGAGTACCGGCTGCAGCGTGTCGCGCCGCGACGGCGCCCGGGCGCCGTGCGCCGCGGCGAGCAGGTGCAGGTCGTGGTTGCCCAGCAGGCTGCGCAGCGCGCCGTCGTGCCGCATGCAGCGGCGCAGCACGGCGGCCGAATCCGGCCCGCGGTTGACCAGGTCCCCCAGCAGGTACACGGTGTCGCGGCTGGGAGAAAAACCCAGGGTGTCCAGCAGGCGGCCCAGGGCGCTGTCGCAGCCCTGGATGTCGCCAATGCAATAAAGAGCCATGGTGGTGGGGATGGAGGCAAAGCGGCGATTCTGCACCGTGGGCGGCGGCGCAAGGGATGCGCTGGCCGAGGTATTGCAACACCGCGCAATAGCTATAACTATTGCTGCGGTTCGGGTGCTGGTTTTGCGTTTGCGCTTTGCTCCCTCCTCCCGATCCGCAGCGCACTCTGGTCGCTCGATCTTGGGGAACCAATATGGTTCTTTCGGATCTGCATTGGCGGGGCCGCGCGATTTCACAGTCCTGCTGCATTGGCATTAACCGACCTGCTGCTTTGTTCCGGCCCAGTCCAGTGCAAAAAAGTGTGGAAAATATGTTGCCCAGGCCCGTTTCCCTGGAATTTTCAAAGAAATCCTAAAAGGCTTGTGCACGATGGGTATTGCATTCCTATAATGCGGCTTTCCTCACCCTTATTTCCTTCCAGACCATGACCAGCTACAAAGAACTATTGAAGCAGCGCGAAGCCCTTGAGCAACAAATCAACGAAGCCCGGCGCCGGGAATTGTCGGACGCTGTGAATCAGGTGCGTTCTCTGGTGGCGGAATACGGCCTGACGGCCCAGGATGTGTTCCCGGCCGGCAAGGGCGCCGGCAAGACGGGCCGCAGCTCCACCGCAGGAACCAAGGTGGCGCCCAAGTACCGCAACCCCGCCACGGGTGAGACCTGGACGGGCCGCGGCAAGGCACCCAAGTGGATTCAGAACGAAGACCGCGAGAAGTTCGCTATTTAATTCCGCTGTTACCCTCTGGTTGCACCAAAAAGCCCGCAGAAGCGGGCTTTTTTTGTGCTTGTTGAAAACCGCCCGGCGGGAAGGCCTGCAGGACGTTCGGGCTGCTTTATCCGCACCGGCTGGGCTGGCGCGGGTAATCAACGGTGTTCCGGCGGCAGCCCGCCGCCGGCGGAGGCTGGCGCGGCTGGGTCGTGCACGGCAGGGCGGTCTTCATTTTCCTGTGCCAGGGTGCGCAATACCTGGGCCGTGAATGCATCGGCGGGAAAGAACGATTCCACCGCCAGTTCCTGCAAGGTCACGTCCACCGGGGTGCCAAATATCGTGGTCGTGCTGATCAAGGACAGCATGCCGTGGGCGCTTTCAAAGCAGAACGGCATTACCACCCCCAGCATTTCTCCGGGCAAAACCAGCGGCTCGTCCGGCCCGGGCGGCCCCGGATATTGCTGCAACTCTTCGTACAGGGCCACCAGCACGGGGTCGGCGGTGGCCTGGATCTGCTGGCGCAGCCGGGCGAACAGGTGCTCGCGCCACTGCGCGAGGTTGGCGATGCGCGGGGCCAGGCCCGCGGGGTGCAGGCTCAGGCGCAGCACGTTCAGGGGCGGCGCCAGCAGCTCGGGCGCGACGTGCGCGGTGAGCAGTGCCTGGGCGGCGCGGTTGGCGGCCACCACGTTCCAGCAGCGGTCCAGGGCGACGGCAGGGCAGGGTTCATGGCCTTGCAGCACCAGTTCCACGGCCTGGCGCGCGGCGGCGAGGGCGGGGTCGTCCAGGGTGCGCTCGCGGTACATGGGCGCGTAGCCTGCGGCCACCAGCAGCGCATTGCGTTCGCGCAGCGGGATGGACAGGCGCTCGCACAGGCGCAGCACCATGTCGCGGCTGGGGTTGGTGCGGCCGGTTTCCATGAAGCTCACATGGCGGGTGGAGATCTCGGCCTCGTCGGCCAGTTCCAGCTGGCTCAGATGGCGCTGCTGGCGCCACGTGCGCAGGTGGTCTCCGAACGAGCGGGGCGCGCTGGCCGCAGCCGGGCGGTGCGGCAGGCTGCGCCGGGCCGCGTGGCTGGGCAAGGACATGGCCGCGGACGGGGCTGCGGGGGTGGAGGAGGGTGGGCTCATGGCGCTCCATCCTAGGACCAAACGGCATGCCGGCCATTACCTGCCAGGTCATCGACGGCAGGCCGGCCGGGCGCAACCATGCAGTCCTGTTCCGGTGCGCCGGACGGGTGTCCCGGTCCGGGACCGTTGTTTCTTTCAACCGTTTTCTCAAGGAGCCTGCCATGCTGTCCCTGTCCACCCTCTCTTCCCAGCCCGTGCTGCGTGCCGTGTGCTGGCTGGATGCGCTGACCGGCCTGCTGCTGGGGGCGCTGCACCTGGCGCTCGCGTCCCCGCTGGCCGACTGGCTGGGCCTGCCCGCGGGCCTGCTGCAGGCCGCAGGCCTGGCGCTGCTGGGCTATGCGGCGCTGGCGATTTCGGTGGCGCGTGCGCCCCACATGCCCAAGGGGCTGCTGTGGGCGCTGGTGCTGGGCAACTGGGCCTGGGTTGCCGGCTGCCTGGTGCTGCTGCTGGGCTCGGGCTCCCAGCCCACGGTGTGGGGCCAGGCCTATCTGCTGGTGCACGTGGCGGCGGTGGCTGCGCTGGCCGAAGTGCAGTGGATGGGCGTGCGCCGTCTGCCCGGGCTGGCCGCCGCGGCGTAGCCGGCGGGTTGCTCATTTGCTATGAAAAGAGGAGCTTCCAGCGCTTTCTGAACAAGCGCTAGAAGCCCTTTTTGCTTGCAAATGGCGATGCTCCGCAGGGGCAGCCGGTGCCGCCGGCGCCATACCCCCATGGCTTGCCGGGGCCGCGCGGGCTGACAGAATAGGCCTGTCGCGTTTCACAGGAGTTCGCCATGGCCGTACCGTCCTCGCCGCTAGCCACCCCGTCCAAAACGACCGCCGCCTCCCGCACGCCAACGCGCAGGCCCGCCGCCCACGCGTTTGCCAGCACGCTCCAGACCTTCACCACCGCATCGGGCAAGGCCGGGCAGTTCTACTCGCTGCCCGCGCTGGCCCGGCAGTTCCCCGAAATCAAGCGCCTGCCGGTGTCCATCCGCATCGTGCTCGAATCGGTGCTGCGCAACTGCGACGGCCGCAAGGTGACGCCCGAACATGTGGAGCAGCTGGCCCGCTGGGCGCCCCAGGCCGAGCGCAAGGACGAGATTCCGTTCGTGGTGTCGCGCGTGGTGCTGCAGGATTTCACCGGTGTGCCGCTGCTGGCCGACCTGGCCGCCATGCGCAGCACTGCCGCGCGGCTGGGGAAGAACCCCAAGAAGATCGAGCCGCTGGTGCCGGTGGACCTGGTGGTGGACCACTCGATCATGGTCGACCACTACGGCAAGAAGAATTCGCTGGACCTGAACATGAAGCTTGAATTCCAGCGCAACCGCGAGCGCTACGAGTTCATGAAGTGGGGCATGCAGGCGTTCGACACCTTCGGCGTGGTGCCCCCCGGCTTCGGCATCGTGCACCAGGTGAACCTGGAATACCTGGCGCGCGGCGTGCACAAGACCCGGGACAACGTCTACTACCCCGACACCCTGGTGGGCACCGACAGCCACACCACCATGATCAACGGCATCGGCGTGGTGGGCTGGGGCGTGGGCGGCATCGAGGCCGAGGCCGCCATGCTGGGCCAGCCGGTGTACTTCCTCACGCCCGACGTCGTGGGCTTCGAGCTCAAGGGCCAGTTGCGCGAGGGCGTCACCGCCACCGACCTGGTGCTCACGGTGACGGAGATCCTGCGCCAGCACAAGGTGGTGGGCAAGTTCGTGGAGTTCTTTGGCGAAGGCACGCGCACGCTGGCGCTGCCCGACCGCGCCACCATCGGCAACATGGCGCCCGAATACGGCGCCACCATGGGGTTCTTCCCGGTCGACGAGAAGACCATCGACTACTTCAAGGGCACGGGCCGCACCAAGGCCGAGATCGAGGCCTTCGAGGCCTACTTCAAGGCCCAGGGCCTGTTCGGCGTGCCGCGGGCGGGCGAGGTGGACTACTCCCAGGTCGTCACGCTGGACCTGGGGCAGGTCACCCCCAGCCTGGCTGGCCCCAAGCGCCCGCAGGACCGCATCGAGCTGGGCAAGGTGCGCGGCCAGTTCACCGACCTGTTCAGCCGCCCCGTGGCCCAGAACGGCTTCAACCGCCCGGCCGAGCTGCTGCACACGCGGCACCATGTGCGCAGCGCGGACGCACCCTTGCCCCGCCCCGCGGCGGAAAAGCCCGCGCCGGCCGGCGGCCCGCGCTTCTTGGTGGAGATGGAGCAGAACAAGCCCACGCTGGCCGCCGCCCACGCCGAGGTCACCGCCCAGCAGGCCAGCCGCACGGGCGACGTGACGATCGGCAATGGCGACGTGCTGATTGCCGCCATCACCAGCTGCACCAACACCAGCAACCCCAGCGTGCTGCTGGCCGCGGGCCTCTTGGCCAAGAAGGCAGTGGAGGCGGGGCTCAAGGTGCAGCCGCACATCAAGACGTCGCTGGCGCCCGGCTCGCGCATCGTGACGGAATACCTCACGCAGACCGGCCTGCTGCCCTACCTGGAAAAGCTGGGCTTTGCCCTGGCCGGCTACGGCTGCACCACCTGCATCGGCAACGCCGGCGACCTGGCACCCGAGCTGAACGACGCCATCACCCGCAACGACCTGGTGTGCGCGGCCGTGCTGTCGGGCAACCGCAACTTCGAGGCCCGCATCCATCCCAACCTGAAGGCCAACTTCCTGGCCAGCCCGCCGCTGGTGGTGGCCTACGCCATTGCCGGCACGGTGCTCAAGGACCTGATGACCGAACCCGTGGGCAAGGGCAAGGGTGGCCGCGACGTGTACCTGGGCGACATCTGGCCCAGCAGCGAGGAAGTGCACCAGCTCATGAAGTTCGCGATGAACGGCAAGGCCTTCCGCGACAACTACGCCAAGGTGGGCACCGAGCCCGGCAAGCTGTGGGAGAAGATCCACGGCGTGGACGGCACCACCTACACCTGGCCTGCCAGCACCTACATTGCAGAGCCGCCGTTCTTTGCCCAGTTTGCTATCGAAAATGAAGCTGCCGGCGATTATGGGGCGGGCGATGCAGGCCAAAATGATGCCAAACTGCCGTCGGTGTGCGGCGCGCGGGTGATGGCGCTGTTTGGCGACTCCATCACCACCGACCACATCTCGCCGGCCGGCTCCATCAAGGAAAGCTCGCCCGCCGGCCAGTGGCTGCTGCAGCACGGCGTGATGAAGCAGGACTTCAACAGCTACGGCGCCCGCCGCGGCAACCACGACGTGATGGTGCGCGGCACCTTTGCCAACGTGCGCATCAAGAATCTGATGATTCCGCCTCTGCCCGACGGCTCGCGCGAGGAGGGCGGCGTCACGGTGTTCCAGAACGGCGGCGCCCTGCAGGGCGAGAAGATGTTCATCTTCGACGCCGCCATGCAGTACATGGCCCAGGGCACGCCCACCGTGGTCTTTGCGGGCGAGGAATACGGCACCGGCTCCAGCCGCGACTGGGCGGCCAAGGGCACGCAGCTGCTCGGGATCAAGGCGGTGGTGGCGCGCAGCTTCGAGCGCATCCACCGCTCCAACCTGGTGGGCATGGGCGTGCTGCCGCTGCAGTTCAAGGCCGGCGAATCGTGGGAAACCCTGGGCCTCACGGGCACCGAGGTGATCGACATCTTCCCCGACCCGGCGCTCACCCCTCAGAGCGATGCCCGCCTGGTGGTGCGCCGCGCGGATGGCACCCAAGCCGAGGTGGCCGTCACCCTGCGCATCGACACCCCCATCGAGGTGGACTACTTCCGCGCCGGCGGCATCCTGCCCTTCGTGCTGCGCCAGCTGCTGCAGGGCTGAGTGGGCGGGCCCGTGCTCCGCAGGCCGGGTGGACGGCGGCCGGGCCGCCCACCCGGGTGTTTACCTGTAGTTACACTTGTGGTGGGCGGGCGATGCCTGTAGAAACCCGCTTGGCCCACCCGCGCCTGTCTGCTGCCGCCCGCTAGTCCCATGCCCCGCCCTCCCGCCACCGCCCCCGTCGTGCGCATGCCCCTGTTGGCAGATGCGCCGGCCTTCACCGTCGTGCTGGTGGTGGCGGCCCTGGCGCTGGTGGTGGGGCCGCTGGCCCAGATGCTGGGCGACGGCGGGGTGGGGCAGCACGGCCTGGAGCCTTTCATGGAACTGGTGGCGGTGCTGCTGGGGCTGCTGGTGGTCTCTGTCTCCCTGCACACCCTGCAGCCCGCCGAGCAGGCACCGGCCAACGTGCTGGTGGTGGGCTTTGGCATCGCGGCCGTGTGCAACTTCCTGCACGGCACCCTCGCGCATTCCACGCCGGTGCACGAGCCGCTGGGCACGGCCCACATTTCCCTGTGGTTCAGCAGCTGGGCCCGGGTGGCCGAGGTGGCGACGCTGGGGTTCACCGCCCTGCGATGGGTGCTGCCGGGCCCGCCCAAGGTCTGGCTGGCGGTGTCCGGCGGCACGTCCGCGCTGCTGGTGGCCGCAGCCCTGGGGCCGCTGCCAGGGGCCTGGGCCCAGGCGGCCGGCGGTTCCCTGCGCCAGGTCCTGGCCTGGACCCTGGTGGCCGCGCTGGGCGCCGTGGCCGTGGTGCTGCTGCGCCGGCCGGACCGGCGCGAGCGGGTGTTTGCATGGTCCGCCGTGGCGTTCCTGGGCGGGGAACTGTGCGTGGCGTTGCTGGGCGGCAGCTCGCCCTGGGGCGGCAGCGTCGCCCACGGCCTGCGGGTGGTGGCGTACGCGCTGCTGTACCAGGCCGTTTTCAATGCAGGGATCCGGCGGCCGTTTGCCGTCGTGCAGGAGGCCGAGAAGCGCCTGCGCGAGAGCGAAGGCCGGCTGTCGCTGCTGGGGCGCAACCTTCCCCACAGCGTGCTGTACCAGGTGGTCCGGGAGCTCGACGGGAAGACGCGATTCGTGCACATCGGCGAATCGGTGGAGCGCCTGCACGGGGTGTCTGCGCAGGAGGTGCTGCGCGATCCTGCGGTGCTGTTTCGCCAGGTGGTGGCGGACGACCGGGAGGCCCTCAAGGCGGCGGCCGAGGCATCGTTTACGGCCATGGAAAGCATGGAGACCTTGTTTCGCGTGCGCCGCCCGGACGGCCAGCTGCGCTGGATGCACCTGAGCGCATCCCCGCGCCGGCTCGAGGACGGGCGGGTGATGTGGGATGGCGTGCACACGGACATCACCGCACACCACCAGGCGGAGGAAGCCGTGCATGCCCACCAGGCGCTGCTGGCCAACCTGCTGCGCCAGGTGCCCGGCGGCGTCGCCCGCCTGGACAGCGACCTGCGCGTGCTCTACGTCAACGAGCAGCAGGCGCGCTGGCTCCACCGCACGCCGGACGAGCTGCAGGGCCGGCTGCTGCAGGAGGTGCTGCCGCCCGACGCGTTTGCGCGCATGCAGCCGCACTTCGCCAGGGCGTTTGCCGGCGAGACGGCGGTGTTTGAAAACCGTGTCGACGGCCCGGACGGCCCGCAGTGCCGCCACACCACCATTGCCCCGGAGAGCCGCACGGAGCAGGGCGTGCCCGCCGTGGTGCTGTTTGCCTACGACCTCACCAACCTCAAGCGCATCGAGGAAGAGCTGGCCCACCAGAAGGCCCACCTGGCGCGCGTGGTGAACGCCATGCCCGACATGGTGTTCCTCAAGGACGCGCAAGGCGTGTACCTGTCGGTCAACCCCGTGTTCGAGCGGTTTGCCGGCCGGCCCGAGCGCGAGATCGTGGGCCGGGACGACTTCGACCTGGTGGCGCCCGAGCAGGCCGAACGCTTTCGCAAGTACGACCAGCGCGCCATGCAGGCCTGGCAGCCGCTGGTGTACGAAGAGACGCTCACCTTTGTCGAGGATGGCTATCAGGGCCAGTTCGAGACCATCAAGACCCCCATCCGCGACCTGCACGGCCGCGTGACCGGCGTGCTGGGCGTGTGCCGCGACATCACCGACCGCAAGCGGGCCGAGCAGGAGATCGAACGCCTGGCGTTCTACGACGCGCTCACTGGGCTGCCCAACCGCCGGCTGCTGCTGGACCGGCTGCAGCGCTCCCTGGCCACCTGCCAGCGCAGCAAGAACCTCGGGGCGCTGCTCTTCATCGACCTGGACAACTTCAAGGACCTCAACGACACCCTGGGCCACGACATGGGCGACCAGCTCCTGGCCCAGGTCGCCGCCCGCCTGGTGGGCAGCGTGCGCGAAGCCGACACCGTCGCGCGCTTTGGCGGCGACGAATTCGTCGTCATGCTCGAAGCCCTGGCCCCCCAGCTGCCCGAAGCCGCCAGCCAGGCCGAAACCGTCGCAGAAAAACTCCTGGCCAGCCTCAACCAGCCCTTCGAGCTCGACGGAGCACAGCACTACAGCACCCCCAGCATCGGCATCACCCTCTTTGGCGACGAACGCCTCACCGTGGACGAACTCTTGAAGCGCGCAGACCTGGCCATGTACCAGGCCAAGGCCGCAGGGCGCAACACCCAGCGCTTCTTCGACCCCGACATGCAGGCCGCCGTCAACGCCCGCTCCAACCTCGAAGCCGACCTGCGCCAGGGCCTGGCCCGTGGCGAACTCCTCGTGCACTACCAGCCCGTCGTCGACCACCACGCCCGCCTCCTGGGCGCAGAAGCCCTCGTGCGCTGGCGCCACCCCCAGCGCGGCATGATCAGCCCCGCCGACTTCATCCCCCTGGCCGAACAGACCGGCCTCATCCTCCCCTTGGGCCAATACGTCCTGCAAACCGCCTGCCGGCAACTGCAGCGCTGGAGCCAGCACCCCAGCACCGCCCACCTGTCCCTCTCCGTCAACGTCAGCGCCCGGCAATTCCGGCAAAGCGGCTTCGTCGCCCAAGTGCTGCAGACCCTGCGGGAGCAGCAGGCCGAACCCGGCAAACTCAAGCTCGAACTCACCGAAAGCCTGCTGCTGGGCGACATCGAAGACACCATCGCGCGCATGGAACAGCTCAAGAGCGAAGGCGTGGGCTTTGCGCTGGACGACTTTGGCACCGGCTACTCCTCGCTGTCGTACCTCAAGCGGCTGCCGCTGGACCAGGTCAAGATCGACCAGAGCTTCGTGCGGGACGTGCTGACAGATCCCAACGACGCGGCGATCGTGCGCACCATCCTGGCGCTGGCCAAGAGCCTGGACCTGGAGGTGGTGGCCGAGGGGGTGGAGACCACGGGGCAGCTGAGTTTTTTGCGGCTGCACGGCTGCGAGGGGTTCCAGGGGTATCTGTTTGGCCGGCCCGGGCCGATCGAGGCCTTCGCTTTCGAACACGACCTGTCGCCCCCGGGCCGTGCCCCGGCCTTGGCAGGAGGCGAGGCGCCATGAGCACCGCCGCCGTGTTGTGGGTGGACAGCGATACCCAGCATGCGGGCGCCGCCCGCCATTGGATGGCGCAGCGGCACCCCGGCTGGCGGGTGGTGCACAGCCCCACGTCCGAAGCCGCCGCGGCGCCGCTCGCGTCCCAGCCCTGGCAGGCCGTGGTGCTGTGCCTGCGGCCCGGTGCGCTGGCGCTGCCCAGCATGCTGGAGCTGTGCGCGGGATGCCCCGTGCTGCTGTGCCTGGAGCCCGCCCAGGAAGCCCTGGCCGCGCGCGCATTTCGCTACGGCCTGGGCGACTACGTGCTGCGTGCGGCGGATGGCGTGTCGCACCTGGGGGAGCTGCTGCACCGGCTGGAGGCGCTGATGGGCCGCCTGCCCGCCACCGCGGGCGCCGCGGGGGGCATGGTCGATGCGCGGATCTGGCACGAGGCGCTGCACCTGTTCCAGGAGCAGCGCTCGGCCCTGCAGGCCACGCTGGCCAGCATGAGCCAGGGGATTTTCAAGACCGGGCCGGACGGCCGCGTCACCGTGTACAACCCGCGGGTGCTGGAGCTGCTGGACCTGCCCGAGTCGCTGATGGCCACGCGGCCCACGCTGGCCGAACTTACGCGCTTCCAGGCGGAGCGGGGAGACTTTGGCGAGGGCTACCGCCTGGTGGATGCGCGCGGGCACGACTACGTGGCCGGCGGCGCCCACGACCCGGCGCCGCCCGTGTACTGGCGCACCACGCCGAAGGGCCACACGTTTGAAGTACGCACCACCATGCTGCCCGAGGGCGGGCTGGTGCGCACCTTCACCGATGTCACCGACTACGTGCGCGTGGAGGACGAGCTGCGCGAGAGCGAGGCGCGGTTCCGGTCGCTCTCCGACCTGTCGTCCGACTGGTACTGGGAGCACGACGCCGATGGGCGGTTCATGCAGCTGGCCGGCGATCTGAGCGTCAACGGCATCCCGCTGTCGAACGTGATGGGCCGCACCCGCTGGGAGATCGGCGCGATGAACATGACCGAGGCCGACTGGGCGGCCCACCGTGCCGTGCTGCAAGCGCGCCAGCCGTTCCGCGACCTGGAGCTGCAGCGCCAGCGGCCCGATGGCAGCATGCACTGGATCTCGGTGAGCGGCGTGCCCGTGATCACCGCAGACGGGACCTTGCGCGGCTACCGCGGGGTCGGCCGGGACATCACCGAGCGCAAGCAGGCGGAGAGCCAGATCGAGCGCCTGGCGTTCTACGATGCCCTCACCGGACTGCCCAACCGCCGCCTGCTGGTGGACCGCCTGCAGCACGCCATGGCGGCTGCGGCGCGCTCGGGGGCCCAGGGCGCCCTGCTGTTCATCGACCTGGACAACTTCAAGGACCTGAACGACACCCTGGGCCACGACACCGGCGACAAGCTGCTGGTGCAGGCAGCCCAGCGCCTGAAGGGCTGCGTGCGCGAGAGCGACACGGTGGCCCGTTTCGGCGGCGACGAGTTCGTCGTGCTGGTGGAGGGCCTGAGCGGCGAAGAGGCGCAGGCCAGTGCCGAGGCGGCGCTGGTGGCCAGCCACATCGCCACCATGCTGGGCAAACCCTATGCCCTGGGCGATGCCAGCCACCACAGCACGCCCAGCATCGGCATCGCGCTCTTTGGCCAGCAGCTGTGCAGCGTGGACGAACTGCTCAAGCACGCCGATCTGGCCATGTACCAGGCCAAGGCGGCGGGCCGCAACACCCAGCGCTTCTTCGACCCCGACATGCAGGCCGCCGTGAGCGCACGCTCCGCCCTGGAGGCCGATCTGCGCCGCGGGCTGCAGGAGCAGGAGCTGGCCCTGTACTACCAGCCCGTGGTGGACGGCAAGGGCCGCCTGCTCGGCGCCGAAGCGCTGGTGCGCTGGATGCACCCGCGCCGCGGCATGGTGTCGCCCGCGGAATTCATCCCGCTGGCCGAGCAGACGGGGCTGATCCTGCCGCTGGGCCAGTGGGTGCTGGAGGCCGCCTGCCGGCAACTGGTGGCCTGGTCGCGCAGCGCGCTCACGCGGCAGTTCTTCCTGTCGGTGAACGTGAGCGTGCGGCAGTTCCGCCAGCCGGACTTCGTGGAGCAGGTGCTGGGCACCCTGCACGCCAGCGGGGCCAACCCCGAACGGCTGAAGCTGGAGCTGACAGAAAGCCTGCTGCTGGCCGATGTGGAGGATGTGATCTCGCGCATGGAGCACCTGGGGCGCTACGGCGTGGGCTTCTCGCTGGACGACTTCGGCACGGGCTACTCGTCGCTGAGCTACCTCAAGCGCCTGCCGCTGCACCAGCTCAAGATCGACCAGAGCTTTGTGCGCGACCTGCAGACCGACCCCAACGACGCGGCCATCGTGCGCACCATCCTGGCCCTGGCCGACAGCCTGGACCTGGCCGTGGTGGCCGAAGGCGTGGAGACCACGGGCCAGCTCGACTTCCTGCAGCGGCACGGGTGCCAGGCGTTCCAGGGCTACCTGTTCGGGCGCCCCATGCCGGCCGAGGTGCTGGAGCGGGCGCTGCGCCCGGCGCTGTAATTGCCGCACTTGCTGCGCCATGGCAAAAAGCCCGGCACCCGGGCGCTGCACAATGGGCGCATGACGCTTTCCTGCTGCCGCTGCTTGCCTGACCCTCCCCCGTGCGTGCTGCCCCGATCGCCCTGGCGGCCTGGGGCTGCGGTGCGCAGCCAGCCCGCCCGTGCGCTGCGCGCTGCAGGGGGACGGCGATGAAGAAGCAGGTGCTGATTGCGGGCGGCGGCATTGGCGGCCTGGCGGCCGCATTGGGCGCGTCGCGGGCGGGGTGGGACGTGCGCCTGTACGAACGTGCCGCGGTCATCAGCGAAGTGGGCGCGGGCGTGCAGATCGGGCCGAACGTGGTGCGCCGGCTGCAGGCCTGGGGGCTGCAGCAGGCTTTGCAGGCCGTGGCGGCATTTCCCGGCCGGCTGCAGGTGCGCAACGCGGTCAGCGGCCGCGAGCTGGGCGTGCTTCCGCTGGGTTCCGCGGCGGTCGAGCGCTACGGCGCGGCCTACGCCACCATCCACCGCGCAGACCTGCAAGGGCTGCTGCTGCAAGCCGTGCGTGAGGGCACGGAGACTCAGTTGCACCTGGACCACACCCTGGAAGAATTTTCCGAAGGCGAGGGTGTCGTCACGGTGCGCACCAGCCGGGGCAAAGCGGTGGAGGGCGACGCGTTGATCGGTGCCGATGGGCTGTGGAGCCGCACGCGCGCCCAGCTGCTGGGCGCGGTGCCCCCGCGCGTCTCGGGCCACCTGGCCTACCGCGCCATGGTGCCGCAGGCCACGCTGCCCCAGGCCCTGCGCACCACCCAGGTCACCGCCTGGCTGGGTCCGCGCCTGCACGCGGTGCAATACCCGGTGCGGCGGGGCGAGCTGCAGAACCTGGTGGTCATCGTGCAGGGCCCGGCACCGCAGGACCTGCAGAACTGGGACCACAGCGCGAATGCCGCCGACCTGGAGGGGGCGCTGCAGGGCACCTGTGCGGCGCTGCAGGACATCGTGCGCGCCGTGAACCCCGCGGCCGGCGGGCCGGGCTGGCGGCTGTGGCCGCTGTGCGACCGTCCACCGGTGCGCAGCGCCGACGAAATGGCGCAGGGGCTGGTGGCCTTGCTGGGCGATGCGGCCCACCCCATGCGCCCCTACCTTGCGCAGGGCGCGGGCATGGCCATCGAGGATGCCGCCGAGCTGCAGCGGGCGCTGTCCATGCACGACCTGGAAGTCCCGCTGCGCCTGCGCCGCTATGCCCTCAACCGCTGGCAGCGCAATGCCCGTGTGCAGGCGCGCTCCATCCGCAATGGGCGCATCTTCCATGCCACCGGCCCCGTGCGGTGGGGCCGCGACGCGTCGCTGCGGCTGCTGGGGGAGCGGCTGCTGGACGTGCCGTGGCTGTACCGGGGCGACGGGGCGGCGGCCAGCGCGTTGTAGCAGCGCTGCCGCTGCAACGTCTGTCTTCGCCGCCGCACTTTTCACTGGCTGCGCGGCCCACCCGCTGCCGGCGGTGGGTGGCACGCGCGTGTGCAGTGCAGCATCGCGGCGTGGCGGCCGGGGATTCCGTGCGTTTGAACTTGTGCAGTGTGCCACGCTCTACCTGCTTGTGTGCAATGCGCTGAAATGGCCTCTGCAGCGCCCGCGATTTGGGCTGTTCAACCCGGGTCCGTGGTGCTACAAAAGCTGAACCGGTAGCGATTCCGAATGCAACGCCACGGCCCGTCCCAGGCACGCCCGGGCGGGTCGTTACAGGAGGTTGGTATGGATGCCATCAGCAACTTCGCTGCGCGCTACGCCCGCAGCCGCGAAGAGGAAATGTCGATCGACGAGTACCTCGCCGAGTGCAAGCGCGATCCCATGGCCTACGCCACGGCCGCCCAGCGCATGCTGGCCGCCATTGGCGAGCCCGAGGTGGTGGACACGCGCAACGACCCGCGCCTGTCGCGCATCTTTGCCAACAAGGTCATCAAGCGCTACCCGGCCTTCGCCGAGTTCTACGGCATGGAGGACTCCATCGAGCAGGTGGTGAGCTTCTTCCGCCACGCCGCGCAGGGGCTGGAGGAGCGCAAGCAGATCCTCTACCTGCTCGGCCCCGTGGGCGGCGGCAAGAGCTCCATTGCAGAGCGGCTCAAGTACCTGATGCAGAAGGTGCCGTTCTATGCGCTCAAGGGCTCGCCGGTGAACGAGTCGCCGCTGGGCCTGTTCGACGCCATCGAGGACGGCCCGGTGCTGGAGGAGCAGTTCGGCATTCCGCGCCGCTACCTGCAGCGCGTGCTCTCGCCCTGGGCCGTGAAGCGCCTGGACGAGTTTGGCGGCGACATCCGGCAGTTCCGGGTGGTCAAGCGCTATCCCAGCGTGCTCAAGCAGGTCGGCATTGCCAAGACCGAGCCGGGCGACGAGAACAACCAGGACATCTCCAGCCTGGTGGGCAAGGTGGACATCCGCAAGCTCGAAAGCTTTGCGCAGGACGACACCGATGCCTACAGCTACAGCGGCGGCCTGTGCCTGGCCAACCAGGGGCTGCTGGAATTCGTGGAGATGTTCAAGGCGCCCATCAAGGTGCTGCACCCGCTGCTCACGGCCACGCAGGAGGGCAACTACAAGGGCACCGAAGGCTTCGGCGCGATTCCGTTCGACGGCGTGGTGCTGGCCCACAGCAACGAGAGCGAGTGGAAGGCGTTTCGCAACAACAAGAACAACGAGGCGTTCCTGGACCGCATCTACATCGTCAAGGTGCCGTACTGCCTGCGCGTGAGCGAGGAAACCCGCATCTACGAGAAGCTGATCCGCGAATCGTCCCTGGGCGCGGCCAAGTGCGCGCCCGGCACGCTCACGATGATGGCCCAGTTCTCGGTGCTCACGCGCCTGAAGGAGCCCGAGAACTCCAGCATCTTCAGCAAGATGCAGGTGTACGACGGCGAGAGCCTGAAGGACACCGACCCGCGCGCCAAGAGCTACCAGGAGTACCGCGACTACGCGGGCGTGGACGAGGGCATGACGGGTATCTCCACGCGCTTTGCGTTCAAGATCCTCTCGAAGGTGTTCAACTTCGACAGCGCCGAGGTGGCCGCCAACCCGGTGCACCTGATGTACGTGCTGGAGCAGCAGATCGAGCGCGAGCAGTTCCCCGCCGAGCTGGAGACCAAGTACACCAGCTTCATCAAGGAATACCTGTCGCCGCGCTACGCCGAGTTCATCGGCAAAGAGATCCAGACCGCCTACCTGGAGAGCTACAGCGAGTACGGCCAGAACATCTTCGACCGCTACGTGACGTATGCGGACTACTGGATCCAGGACAACGAGTACCGCGACACCGACACCGGCGAGGTGTTCGACCGCAGCGCGCTCAACGCCGAGCTGGAGAAGATCGAGAAGCCCGCGGGCATTGCCAACCCCAAGGACTTCCGCAACGAGATCGTCAACTTCGTGCTGCGGGCGCGCGCCAACAACGGCGGCAAGAACCCGAGCTGGACGAGCTACGAAAAGCTGCGCCTGGTGATCGAGAAAAAGATGTTCTCCAACACCGAGGAGCTGCTGCCGGTGATCAGCTTCAACGCCAAGGCCAGCGCCGAGGAGGCGCGCAAGCACGAGGACTTCGTCACTCGCATGGTGGACAAGGGCTACACGCCCAAGCAGGTTCGGCTGCTTTCCGAGTGGTACCTGCGCGTTCGCAAGAGCAGCTGAACAACGCCGCAGGCGCTGCGCACGTCGGCGCCTGGGGCAGGGGGAACCAGGAGATGGCATTGCAGATCATCGACCGCCGGCTCGCAGGCAAGAACAAATCGGTGGGCAACCGCGAGCGTTTTGTTCGGCGCTACAAGGAGCAGATCGCGGACGCGGTGCGCCGTGCGGTCTCGCAGCGCGACATCCGCAACATCGAGCAGGCCGAGAACATCACCATTCCCAAGAAGGACATCAGCGAGCCTTCGTTCCACCACGGTCAGGGCGGCGTCCGCGACACGGTGCACCCGGGCAACACGGACCATGTGCGCGGCGACCGCATCCAGCGGCCCCAGGGCGGGGCGGCGGGGCGCGGCTCGCAGGCCAGCGACAGCGGCGAGGGGGAGGACGACTTCACCTTCACGCTGGCCAAGGAAGAGTTCATGCAGATCTTCTTTGAGGACCTGGCGTTGCCGCACCTGCTGCGCACTCACATCGGCGAGAACCCGCAGTGGAAGTCGCGCCGTGCCGGCTACAGCCAGGACGGCACGCCCAACAACCTGGCCGTGGTGCGCACCATGCGCGGCGCGCTGGGCCGGCGCATCGCGCTGGGCAAGGCGCCGTTCCATGAACTGCAGGCACTGCAGGCGCAGCTGGATGCGCTGCTGGCGCAGGACGACGGCACCAGCGAGGTGATCGCGGAGCTGCAGCGGCGCATCGCCCGGTTGCGCGAGCGCCTGGGCCGTATCCCGTTCCTCGACCCCATCGATCTGCGTTTTCGCGCACGCACCGCCGTGCCGGTGCCCAGCAGCCAGGCGGTGATGTTCTGCGTGATGGACGTCTCGGGCTCCATGGACGAGGCGCGCAAGGACCTGGCCAAGCGCTTTTTCATCCTGCTGTACCTGTTCCTCACCCGGCATTACGAGACCATCGACATCGTGTTCATCCGCCACCACACGCAGGCGGCCGAGGTGAGCGAGGAGCAGTTCTTCCACTCCACCGAAAGCGGAGGCACGGTGGTCAGCAGCGCGCTGGTGCTGCTGGACCAGGTCATCCGCGCGCGCTACCCCGTGGCCGACTGGAACATCTATGTCGCCCAGGCCAGCGACGGTGACAACTTCTCCAACGACAGCGGCAACTGCCGCAACCTGCTGGTGGACAAGATCCTGCCGCTGGTGCGCCACTTTGCCTATGTGCAGGTGGCCGAGGAGGAGCAGAACCTGTGGCAGGAGTACAGCCAGCTGCTGCCGCTGCATCCGCACTTTGCGATGCGCAAGGTGGCGCAGCCCAGCGACATCTACCCCGTCTTCCGAGAATTGTTCAAGAAGGAAGGGGTGCCGGCATGACCGATTCCATGGCCCACAACATGGCGCACGACACGGCACACGATATGGTCCGTTACCCCGTGCTGGAGCGCCGCGTCCGCGACAACCCGTGGACTGCCGCCGCCGTAGGCGAGCGCCGCCACCGCACCGTGCCCGTGCAGCCGCTGCCGGCCGGGCAGCGGCCCGACGCGCCATTGCCCGACCCCAGCGACTGGACCTTCGAGCTGATCGAGCGCTACCACGCCGCCATTGCCGCCACGGCCGAGCGCTTTGGCCTGGACACCTACCCCAACCAGCTGGAGATCATCACCGCCGAGCAGATGATGGACGCCTACGCCAGCGTGGGCATGCCGGTGAACTACCGGCACTGGAGCTACGGCAAGGAGTTTCTGGCCACCGAGCGGCGCTACCGGCGCGGGCACATGGGGCTGGCGTATGAGATCGTCATCAACGCCAACCCGTGCATCAGCTACCTGATGGAGGAGAACACCACGGCCATGCAGGCGCTGGTGATCGCCCACGCCGCCTACGGGCACAACAGCTTCTTCAAGGGCAACTACCTGTTCCGCATGTGGACGGACGCCTCCAGCATCATTGACTACCTGGTGTATGCCAAGGACTACATCGCCCAGTGCGAGGAGCGCCACGGCCTGGCCGAGGTGGAAAAGCTGCTCGACTCCTGCCACGCGCTGGCCAGCTTTGGCGTGGACCGCTACCGCCGCCCCGCCAGGAAAAGCCTGGCCCGCGAGCGCCTGGAGCGCGCGCAGCGCGAGGCCTACGCGCAGCAGCAGGTGAACGAGCTGTGGCGCACGCTGCCCACCCGCCCGGGCAAGGAAGACGCGGCACAGGAGCTGGAGCGCTTTCCGAAGGAGCCGCAGGAAAACATCCTGTACTTCATCGAGAAGAACGCGCCCTTGCTGGAGCCGTGGCAGCGCGAGGTGGTGCGCATCGTGCGCAAGATCGCCCAGTATTTCTACCCCCAGCGCCAGACGCAGGTGATGAACGAAGGCTGGGCCACCTTCTGGCACTACACGCTGCTCAACACCCTGTACGACGACGGCTACCTGAGCGATGGCGCCATGATCGAATGGCTGGGCTCCCACACCAACGTCATCTACCAGCCGCCTGCGGGGCACCGGGCCTACAGCGGCATCAACCCCTATGCGCTGGGCTTTGCCATGTACCGCGACATCCAGCGCATCTGCCAGAACCCCACGGCGGAAGACCGGCGCTGGTTCCCGGAGATTGCGGGCGCCCCCTGGCTGCCCACCCTGGACCACGCCATGCGCAACTTCAAGGACGAGAGCTTCGTCGGCCAGTACCTGAGTCCGCAGCTCATGCGCGACATGCGCCTGTTCGCCATCCACGACGACGTGGCCCGGCCGGACCTGCAAGTCAGCGCCATCCACGACGAAGACGGCTACCGCAGCCTGCGCCAGACCCTGTCGCAACAGTACGACCTGGGCACGCGCGAGCCCAACATCCAGGTGTGGAACGTGAACCTGCGCGGCGACCGCAGCCTGACCCTGCGCCACACCCAGTACCAGGGCCGCCCGCTGGCCGAGGACACGCTGGAAGTGCTCAGGCACGTGGCACGCCTGTGGGGCTTTGGCGTGCAGATCGAGACGGTGGACGCCAACGGCAACCACCCCGTGCTGCTGCACCAGGTGCCTGCTGCGGCGTGGTGACGCGTCGTCCATGATGGCATTAAATTTGCTATTTATTTGATAGCTGCTTGCGCTTGATGGATAAGCTCTGGTGAGCTTTTTGACTAAATTTCCAGGGTCACGCGGCGGTGCAGGCTACTGCCGCTGCGGCGGTAGCTGGTAGCTGGCTCACCTCGCCGAAGGCGGCGCTGGCAGCAGCCGGAAGGCCAGGGCCCCCACGGCCAGCATGCCGGCAATGGTGAGCATCACCGTGGCGTAGGGGTCGAAGCCGCTTGCCGCCGCCAGCGACGCGGCCAGGCCGGTGGCCCACTGCATCAGCGCCACGCCCAGGAACAGCGCCATGGTGAAGACCGCCATGGCGCGCCCGGTCATTGCGGCGGGGTAGGCCGAGCGCACATCGGCGTACTGCAGCACCATGTAGCCCGACAGCAGCCCCACGCCCACCGATCCGGCCACGTCCAGCCACTCGGCACGCAGCACGCCGATGGCCGTGAACAGCCCCGCCAGCAGCAGCGTGAAGCCGAACAGCCAGCGCCGGCGCCGCGCAGGCCCCGGGTCGATGCGGCCAAAGTACGCCGGCGTGAACAGCGACAGCAGCGACGCAAGCATGGCCACGTTGCCGCTGGCCACCAGCGAGTACCCGTGCCGTTCGATCAGCAGCGGGCCCAGCCACAGCCCGCGCAGCGTGAGAAACGAGGCATAGGTCATCAGCGCCAGCAGCAGGATGCCGGCCGTGTGGGGCAGCAGAAACAGCGCCCCGAAGCCGCGCACCGCTGTGGCAACGGATTCGGGGGGCGGTGCCCCCGCGCCGGGCGCGGTGGGCGCGGTGGCCGCCGCAGGCTCGCGCACCGCCCAGAAGATCAGCAGCCAGGCCAGCGCGCCCAGCCCCGCCAGCACGCCGAACGCCGCGCGCCAGGACGTTTGCTGCACCAGCCAGGCCAGCGGCGTTCCGGTGAACAGCATGCCCAGCCCGCCCACCCCCAGGGCGATGCCCGAGACCACGGCAAAGCGGCTGGCCGGGAAGTGGCGCGCAATGAACACCGTGCACACCAGGAACGCGGGCGCGCAGCCCACGCCAATCAGCACCTGGCCCAGCAGCACCCCGCCATACCCCGGCGCCAGCGCCGAGAGCAGCGCGCCGGCCGTGGCCAGCGGAAACACGGCCAGCACCGTGCGCCGCACCCCGTACAGGTCGATGCCCACGCCCATGAACAGCTGCATGGCGCCGAACGCAAAGGCAAACGCGCCGGCGAACACGCCCAGCGCCTGGGCCGACAGCGCGAACTCGGCCTGCAGGCCGGTGGCGATGATGGCCGTGATGGTGCGAAACGCCTGGCTCAGCGCAAAGCCCGAGACCAGCGCCAGCAGCATGGCCCAGGCTGTGCGCTGCGGCAGGGGGGACGGAACGGTGGTGGACGGCGGCGCGGGCACGGGCGACTCCTGAAAAGGCCTGCGGCGGGTGCCGGGCGGACGGGCAAGGGTAACCGCCGCCGCACGCCACGGCTGTCGCCGGCGGGCGGAACCGGGGCGCATGCGCGGCCGCCCCGCGCGAGTGCACCGGCGGATGGGTGGGGACTCAGGGTATGTCCTGATCTGCACGCCCACGGTGCCGCATGGGGTGCAGTGGGCGGCCGTGCAGGCCCTTGTTGTGGGCTTTGTTGTGCGCAATCGCCGCCAGGCTTTTGGATTCCATCTGTCCACGAGTGCAATAACGCGCCCGGCCGGGGCCAGGGGCCCGTCATCACCCTGCCACCGGAGGGCGGCAGGATCTAGAGAGAGCTCTCAACGTGGGGATCACCCCAATCGACGCAGCGGGGGCCCTGGGGCACCCTGACGGACAGGGCCTTGCCAGCCGCTGCGACCGGTGTTCCACAGGATGGCAAGGTTTGTGCTTTGAGCCTTGGCGGCCGCAGCCCCTGTTCCAGGGTGGTGCCCCGGGGCGGCGAGGGTTGTGATTGCTAGGCAATTGGATGGGCCGCCACGCGGCAGCCCTCAGGAGTGACGGATGAAGACGACATTTGGGCTGGTTTCCGGTGCGGTGGCAACGACGCTGTGGTTGACGGGCTGTGCCAGCCAGCCGCCTGTAATGCAATCCTTTGCCGAGCCGGCCGACCGCGCGAGCGTGCAGTTTGCGTGCGGCAATGGCGAAAAGGTGGAGATGCAGTTCTATCCGGACCAGGGCCTGGGCGTGCTGCGCCGCCGCGGCTGGACGGTGGACCTGCCCAAGCGCGCCGTGGACACCGGGTATTCCTACAGCAACGGCCCGACCACCGTGGTGGGCAAGGGCAACGAACTCACGATCCAGATCGGCCACCTGGCACCGATCTGGTGCCGCAGCAGCAGCCCCATGATGGTGGCGGGCGCGGTGCCCCTGCAGTAACCTGGCCCTGCCATCGCCGGCCCGGGCGGCCCCGCATCCTCCGGGGTGGCGGTTGCCCTGCGGGCCGTGCGCGGCCCCTCCAGGGGTGCCGGGACACGGCCCGGGCCTTTCACAGGTCCGTGCGCAGCCGCCAGATCTCCGGGAACAGCACCACGTCCAGCATCTTGCGCAGGTAGCTGACGCCGCCGGTGCCGCCCGTGCCGCGCTTGAAGCCGATCACGCGCTCCACCGTGGTCACGTGGCGGAAGCGCCAGAGCCGGAAGGCATCCTCCAGGTCGGTCAGCTCTTCGCCCAGCTGGTACAGGTCCCAGTGCTGCTCGGGGTTGCGGTACACCGTGAGCCAGGCCTGCTCCACCGCATCGCTTTCCGCATACGGCTGGGTCCAGTCGCGTTCCAGGTGCGACGCGGGCACGGGCAGGCCGCGCCGCGCCATCAGGCGCAAGGCCTCGTCGTAGAGCGACGGCGCTTCATACGCCGCCTGCACCTGGGCCAGCAGGTCCGCCCGGTGCTCGTGCGGGCGCAGCATGGCGCGGTTCTTGTTGCCCATCGAGAACTCGATGCAGCGGTACTGGTAGCTCTGGAAGCCGCTGGACTGCCCCAGGTACGGGCGCATGGCGCTGTACTCGGGCGGCGTCATGGTGGCCAGCACATCCCAGGCGTGCACCAGCTGCTCCATGATCTTGCTGACGCGCGCCAGCATCTTGAACGCGGGCGGCAGTTCGTCGCGTGCAATGTGGCCGATGGCCGCACGCAGCTCGTGCAGCATCAGCTTCATCCACAGTTCGCTGGTCTGGTGCTGCACGATGAACAGCATCTCGTCGTGCGCGGGCGACAGCGTCTTCTGCGCGGTGAGGATGGCGTCCAGCTGCAGGTAGTCGCCGTAGCTCATGCTCTTGCTGAAGTCGAGCTGGGCGCGCTCCTCGTGCACGATGGATTCGGGCAGGGCGCTGCCGGGGCCCTCGCTCGCGGGAGTGGGGGTTTGGGAAAAGGGGCACATGGTTGGTCTCCTGGATGCCTGGTCGATCCGCCAGGGCCGTTCGGGCTGAGCTTGTCGAAGCCTCGCGCCGCGCTTCGACAGGCTCAGCGTGAACGGATTTGTATTTGTTGATGCAGACGGGATCAGGTGACGGCGTGCGTCTGGTTGAACTCGGGCTTTTGCCACTCGCCGCTTTCCAGCACCTGCCGCAGGTGCTCGACGGCGTTCCACACATCTTCAAAGCCCAGGTACAGCGGTGTGAAGCCAAAGCGCAGGATGTCCTTGTGCGGCCCCTTGCCGCCGTCGCCCTTGCGGAAGTCGCCAATCACGCCGCGCGCGATCAGCGCCTGCACGATGGCGTAGGCGCCGCTGCCCTGGCCGTTCACGCCTGCGCCTTCGTCGCGCGTCAGGCACACCTGCGAGCCGCGCTGTGCATGCTCACGCGGCGTGGCCAGGCCCAGGCCGTGGCCTGCGCAGCGCTCTTCCACGAGCTGGATGAACAGGTCGGTGAGCGCCAGCGACTTGGCGCGCAACGCGGCCATGCCGCCCAGGCTTTGTGCGGCGGTGAACACATCCAGCCCGCATTGCAGGGCCGACAGGCTGATGATGGGCTGCGTGCCGCACAGGTAGCGCGTGATGCCGGGTGCGGGCTGGTAGTCGGGCGTGAAGGCAAAGGGAGCCGCGTGGCCCCACCAGCCTGACAGCGGTTGCCAGAAGCGGCTGGCATGGCGCGGGTGCACCCACACAAAGGCCGGAGCGCCTGGGCCGCCGTTGAGGTACTTGTAGCCGCAGCCAATCGAGAAGTCCGCGCCCGCGCCGTTCAAGTCGACCGGCACCGCGCCCGCGCTGTGCGCCAGGTCCCACACGCACAGAATGCCCTGGGCGTGCGCGGCGGCCGTGACGGCGGCCATGTCGTGCATGGCGCCGGTGCGGTAGTTCACGTGCGTGAGCATCAGCACGGCCACGTCGCTGGTCAGCGATGCGGCGATCTCTTCGGGCTCCACCAGCACCAGCTCCAGCCCGCGCTCCTTGCACAGGCCTTCGGCAATGTAGAGGTCGGTGGGGAAGTTGCTGCGCTCGCTCACGATGCGCTTGCGCCCGGGGCTGTCTTCGCGCGCAATGTTCAGCGCCGCGCACAGCACCTTGTAGAGGTTGATGGACGTGGTGTCGGTGCACACCACTTCATTCGGCCCTGCGCCGATCAGCGGGGCCAGCTGGTTGCCCAGGCGCTGGGGCAGGTCGAACCAGCTGGCGGTGTTCCAGGATTGGATGAGGTCCGTGGCCCATTCGCGGTTCACCACGTCGGCTACGCGCGCGGCGGCAGCCTTGGGCGCCACGCCCAGCGAATTGCCGTCCAGGTAGATCACGCCCGGCGGCAGGGCGAAGTGGTCGCGCAGGGTGCGCAGCGGGTCTTGGGCGTCGCGCGCCCGGCAGTCTTGCAAGGTGGTGGTCATGGTTTTTTTGCTTCTGTTTTGATAGCTGCTTGCGCTTGTCCAGCAAGCGCTAGAGGCCAAAAATGCTTGAAATCCAGGCACTACAGGGCGCGCAGCACGGCCCGCACGGGGGATGCATCGGCGGTGGTCAGCTTCAGCGGCAGGGCGATCAGTTCGTAGTCGCCCTCGGGCACGGCGTCGAGCACCAGGTTTTCCAGCACGCGCAAACCCCGGCGGCGGATGACCTGGTGGCTGGGCAGCGGCTTGCTGTCGGCCGGGTCGATGCTGGCGGTGTCGATGCCCACCAGCCGCACGCCCAGGTCGGCCAGGCGTTCGATGGTGCCCGGCGCGTAGGCGGCCAGCTGGGCGTCCCAGCGGTCCACGGGCATGCGTTCGTAAGTGCGCACCAGCACGCGCGGGGGCAGGGTGCTGTCCACGGCATGGGCGACGTGCTCCCAGGTGATGAGCGGCCCGCAGCGGATGGCGTGGATCACCCGGCAAGGGCCCAGGAAGGCGTCCAGCGGCACGTCGCCAATCGTTGCGCCGTGCTCGTCGTAATGCAGGGGCGCATCCGCGTGCGCGCCCACGTGGGGCGACAGCGTGATGGCGCTCACGTTCACCGGGCAGCCGGGGCCGATGGTGGCGCACCACTGCTGGCTGTAGGCCGTGTCGCCGGGAAACACCGGGCTGCCCGCATGCACGGGCGGCGAGATGTCCCAGAGCTGGCGGGCGGTGGGGGTGGAAAGCGTTGGCATGGGACAAAGTTTGCATGTCCCGAAAAAACCGTGGTGTCGGTTATTTCCAACAGGATCTAAAAAATAGTTGAGGCCTAAACGATGTTTGCTTTTGCCGCTGCGGAACCGGCCGGCCGTTAGCGGTTCACCAAGTTCTCAACCCCCGGGTGCGGACGGAATGTCCACAAAAAAATCCACGCCCCGGCCGCCCAGTCCGGGGCCGACGCGCACTTGCCCGCCCAGGCGCAGCACCGCCTGCCGCACGATGGCCAGGCCCAGTCCCGACCCGTTGGCCGCATGGCCGGCACCACGGTAAAACCGCTCGAACACGCGCGTGTGGTCGGCTGCGGGGATGCCAGGGCCGTCGTCCTGCACCGACAGGTGGAGCAGGGCGCCGTCGCGCCGCAGCGCCACCGCCACATTGCCGCCGGCCGGGGTGTAGCGCACCGCGTTGTCGATGAGGTTGTGGGCGATGGACTCGAGCGCGGGCAGGTCCAGCCGCGCGGGCAGGCTCTCCGGTGCGTCCAGCGACAACTCGATCTGCCGCGCCATTGCGTCGCCCGCAGCCTGTGCCAGCGCAGCACGCAGCCACTGGGCCACGTCCACCTCACGAGGGGCGGGGCGCTGCGCGTCATCCAGCGCAGCCAGGTCCAGCAGTTGCTGCGCCAGGTGCGAGGTGCGGGCAATGGCCTGCTCCAGGTGGGCCTGCGCCTGCATGCGCTCCTCTTCGACCTGCGAACGGGCCATCACATGGGCCTGGGCCGTGATGACGGCCAGCGGAGTGCGGATCTCGTGCGCCGCGTCCTGCACAAAGGCGCGCTCGCGTTCCACTTTCTGGCGCAGTTGGGCGAGCAGGTGGTCCAGCGACTGCTCCAGGGGCTTCAGTTCTCGGTGGCGGGCATTGAAGCCCACGGGTTGCAGGTCGTCCTTGCCCCGCTGCGCAATCAGGCGCGCCAGCTGCTGCAGCGGGCGCAGGCCGTTGCGCACGGAGAGCCACACCGGCAGCAGCACAAAGGGCGCGGCCAGCAACAGGTAGGGGAGCAATGCGCGGCCGTTGTACTGAAGGAAGTGGGAATCTGTGCGCTTGTTGTCGATGATGCGCAGGCTCCAGCGGGCGCTGCGCCCGGCGTAGATGCGATAGGGGCGGCCTTGCACCACCGCCTCGGAGACGGAAGAGCCGACATGCGCCGGCGCGGCCGGAAGCTCCAGCTCCTGCAAACCCGGGGGCATGTAAACCACTTCACCCGACACACTGTCGCGCAGCTCATGCATCGACGCCCCCGGCAGCAGGCCGATCTGGCGGCGGCGGACGTTGGTCCAGTGGTTGGTCGACGCCACGGCCGCGGCGGCCTGGGCCGGGTCGGAGATCGGGGTGAGCGACTCCAGCAGCGCGTCGCCGTACTTGAGCAATCCCGGGTCGTTGGTGATGACCTGCTTGTAGTTGATGAAGTTGTAGGCGAGCAGCACCGCCCACACCAGCACAAAGGCCGCGGCGACCGATGCCACGCTGCGGCGCACCAGCGTGGGCTCGGCCACGCGAGCCCACACGGACCGCATCAGTGCAGGGGAAGGCGCGGTGAATGCGGAGTTCTTCGTCATGGCTGCAGCAAATAGCCCACGCCCCGCACCGTGCGGATCAGCTCCGCCCCGATCTTGCGGCGCAGGTTGGACACATGCACCTCGATAGCTGCAAAGTCCACCGGTTCGCCCAGCGGGTCCAACCGCTGGGACAGCACGCTCTTGGACACCACTACCCCCGGCTCGCGCGCCAGCTCCAGCAGCAGCTGGAATTCGCGGGGCGACAAGTCCAGCGCCGCGCCGTCGCGCTGCGCTGCGTGGCGTCGGGGCTCGACCACGAGGTCGCCCAGCACCCACCGCTCGCTGGCTTGGCGCGCGCTGCGGCGCAGCACGGCGCGGATGCGCGACATCAGTTCGGCCGTGGCAAAGGGCTTGATCACAAAGTCATCCGCCCCGCCGTCCAGGCCCGCCAGCCGGTCTTCTACCGCCGAGCGGGCCGTGATCACGATGATGGGCACCTTCTCGCCCTGTGCCCGCCAGCGCGCCAGCAGGTCAAAACCGCAGCCGTCGGGCAGCGTCAGGTCCAGCAGCACGCAGTCGATGGTGGTGGCATCGACCGTGGCCGGGGCATCCACCGCGCGGCGCAGCCACTCGCTGGTCAGGCCCTCCACCTTCAGCGCGGACTGCAGCGCGCGGCCCAGGTCCAGGTCGTCTTCGATGAGCAGGATGTGCATGGAAGGATTGTCGCGGCCGGCGTCTTAAGCCATGCCAAATGCAGCGGGCGGGCGCTGAAGACCCCGCCGACGGGGCGGCGCCACTTTCGGTAGAGTGGGCGCAGCCCCAGCCCTCACCACTCCACCAGAGCGCTTCAGGCTGGTGCTGCACAGCAGTACAACCCCCCGCTGACAGAAAGAAAGGTGTCCCCTATGCAGATTGGCTTTATCGGACTGGGCGTCATGGGCCTTCCCATGGCACTGAACCTGGCGCGCGCCGGCACCCCGCTGTGGGTGTGGAACCGGTCGCCCGAGAAGTGCGAGGCTTTGCGCGCCGCTGGCGCACAGGTCGGCGCAACGCCCGCCGAGGTCTGCGCACAGGCGCAGATCGTCATCCTCATGCTGGCCAACGAACCGGCCATGGATGAAGCGCTGCAGCGCGGCACGCCGGCTTTTGCAGCGCAGGTGCGGGACCGCACCATCGTGCACATGGGCACCACCTCGCCGGAATATTCCAGGGCGCTGGAGCAGGACATCCTGGCCGCCGGCGGGCGCTATGTGGAGGCCCCTGTCTCGGGTTCGCGCAAGCCGGCCGAAGCCGGGCAGCTCGTGGGCATGCTGGCGGGCGACCCGGCCAGCGTGCAGGCGGTGCAGCCGCTGCTGGCGCCGGTGTGCCGCACCACCTTCGTGTGCGGCGCGGTGCCCTCGGCCCTGCTGATGAAGCTGTCGGTCAACCTGTTTCTCATCACCATGGTGACCGGCCTGTGCGAGGCCGCGCACTTTGCCGACCGCCATGGGCTGGACATGGAGCTGTTCCGGGCGGTGCTGGATGCAGGCCCCATGGCCAGCAGCGTCTCGCAGGTGAAGCTGGCCAAGCTGGTGTCACGCGACTTCGAGGTGCAGGCCGCCATCCACGACGTCCTCAAGAACAACCAGCTCGTGGCCCAGGCAGCACGCAGTGCGCAGCTGGCGTCGCCGCTGCTGGATGCGTGCCACGCGCTGTTCGCGCAAACCGCTGACATGGGCCTGGGGCAGGCCGACATGGTGGCCGTGGTGCGTGCGCTGGAGGCGCGCACCGAGGCGCTGTAGCGGGAGCACATCGCCCGCAGCACGCACGCAGCGACATGCATGCGCATCGCGGCTCGGTCCTTTGGCTTGCTTTAAGGAAGGGTTTGCACAATGGGGCCATGCTTCGAAAGAACCTGTTTTGCTTCGCCTTAGCGCTGGTGCTCCCATGGCTGTTGTGCAGTGCCGCCATTGCGCAGCAGTCCGAATCGCTGCCCGCTAGGGCGACCGCATGGCCCGGCTACATGTCCGACCAGATTTCTGGTCCTTCTGAAAGCCCCGTGGCGGCCGTCCTGCCGCCGGATGTGGCGGTAACGGCGCCCGCCGCCAGCGTGCCCCGGGACAAGGCCCGTTGGAGCGGCCTTTGGCGGGGATGGGCATGCATTGCGAGGGCCTGCGATGTCCGCATTGCCATCGAAAGCGTCACCGCCGAAGGTGCGACGCTCGTCTATGCCGCAGCCAGTGAGCAGCAGGCGCAGATAACGGACCGCTCGCAAGGACGCTTCATGGGCGACGAATTGCACGCGCGACTGCACACGGGGGCGCGGCTGGTGCTGCGCCTGCGCGAGGGCGGGGCCGAGATGGAGATGACGGTGTGGCGCCCCGAAAACCGACTTTTGGCCGCAGGCGTGCTGAGCACCCAGCTCTCGGCACCGCCCTACACCCGCGTGGTCGAGCGGCTGCCCACGCCGTGGGCCGATGCAGATGGGCACGCCCAAACGCTGGAGGCCGTGGTTTACCGCCCTATCAACGCAAGCGGTCCGCTGCCAACGATGGTCTTCAACCATGGCTCCACGGGCCGTGGGGATCGGCCCGAGTGGTTCACCCTCACCTGGACGAGCCCTGAGGTCGCTCAATACTTCACTGCCAAGGGCTGGCAAGTGGTGTTTCCGCAGCGCCGGGGACGGGGCAAGTCCGACGGCGTGTATGACGAAGGTTTTGGTGCCAACCGATCGAAGGGCTATTCCTGCCAATCCGAGCGCTCGCTGCCGGGGCTTGACCGCGCGCTGGCCGACTTGGACGCGGTCATGGTGCACTTGCAGCAGCGCCCTGACGTGGACCAGGCACGTCTGCTGATCGGCGGCGTATCGCGCGGCGGCATCTTGTCGGTGACGTACGCTGGCACCCGGCCCGGCATGTTTCTGGGTGTCGTCAACTTTGTAGGCGGCTGGATTGGCGAGGTGTGCAAGGACGCTGCATTGGTGAATCGCACGGCCTTTGTCCGAGGTGCCACCATGCCGCAGCCGACACTTTGGCTGTATGGAGAGCACGATTCTTACTACTCGCTCGACCACAGCCGCGCCAACTTCGAAGCTTTCCGCGCTGCAGGAGGGCGGGGTCGAATGGTGAGCTACCCAATGCCATCGGGCCAAGACGGCCACAGCCTTCACGTGTATCCATCACTCTGGCAGCCCGATGTGGAAAGGTACTTGGCGGAGATATCGCAAGACGCGGGCGCAGCGGCAGCGCGACCCTAGGCACCCGTTTCGTCGGCGCGAAGGCAAAGCACTGAAGAAGGGTAGGAGCAGCACATGATGACTGACCCCAGTTCGCTGATCGCTGCGCCACGGGTGGGCGATGTGGTCCTGCGTCCTTTTCTCGGCGCGGCTGATTTTTCTTCCATGGCAAGTGTGCCGAGCGCGAGCTTTGCAGCCGACGGTGTGCTGGCGCTGCGCACCGCCTCTCACGTCGTCGCGGGTATACCGAGTTCATCAGCGTGGGTCGTCCATGGCGCCGGCGGGGCTTGGCCCGCGCTTTGATTGCCTGCAGCCTGCGCCTGCTGGGGGATGCCGGGATGGATGAGTCGGCCCTGAAGGTGGATGGCGAGAACTTGAGTGGTGCCAACTGGGTGTATGCGGATTGCGGGTTTGAAGTGTTGAAGCGCGATACGGTGTACCCAAAGGTGTTGGCTTTGTGACGCGCTGTGTTGTGCCGGGCGGTATCGAGCGCTTCGCGTGCGAGGGGGGCTGCGGCTGCGATGGCCTTTGGCAGGCATTTAGGTTGGGCTTTGCACAATGCCGGTGTTCAGAACGCAACGTTCACAGAGGGATTACCAGATGGAAAAAACGTACTCGAGGCGGACTGCGCGTCCTTGGTGGAGCGCTCTGGTGCTAGTTGCACTGTTGGCCATGGCGGGCTGCGCCAGCGGCCCGACGCACCCTGCGCTGGCAGGGGCCCAGCTGCCCGAGCTGGTTCCGGTGCGGGACTTTGTGGCCAGCCGGCAGTCCACGGGCGGCTACCGCGTGTCGCCGGACGGAAAGCGCATCGCTTGGTTTGGCACCGATGGCGTGGTGCCTGCGATCTGGGTGCAGCCCATCGACGGCGGCGATGCCAAGGCGTTCCGGATCCGGGCGCGTGCCATCCGCTTCAGTGCCGACAGTCGCTGGCTCGGCATCGCCGCCGATCCCACGGGCGACGAGAACACCCGCATCTACGCCGGCGCGGTCGATGGCCCGGACACCGGGCTGCGCGAGCTGATGCCTGCGCCGCGCTCGGTGGCGCATTTTGCCGAGACGGTGGAGGGCGCGTCCGATTTCATCGTCACCTCCAACCAGCGCGACAAGAAGGTGTTCGACCTGTACCGCGTGAACCCGGCCGGGGGCACGCCGGTGCTGCTGGCCACCAACCCCGGCAACGTGAACTGGTGGGGCGTGGACACCGCAGGCCAACTGCGCGCGCGGGCGCAGATCCAGGGCGAGCAGGTGTTGCTGGAGCGGCCGGGGGACGAGCCGGGCCGCTGGGTGACGGTGGCAGAGCGCAGCCGGTGGGATACGTTGAACATCTTTGGCCTGCACGACGAGGGTCGCCGGGCCTGGGCGCTGTCCAACCGGGGGCGCGACAAGCTGGCGCTGGTGCGGCTGGACCTGACCACGGGGGGCGAGGAGGAGTGGTTTGCAACCCCCGATGTGGACCTGGACAGCGTGACGCTCAGCCGCAGCACGCGCCAGCCGCTGGTGGCCCACTACATGCCCGGCTACCCCGCGCGCAAGGTCTTCGATGCCGCACTGGACGCCCGCCTGTCGGCCCTGGCGGCGGACAAGCCCGCGGAAGTCATGGTCACCAGCCTGGACCGGGCGGACAAGGTGCTCACGGTGGCCGTGGCCACCGACCGGGGCACGCGCCACTACCTGCTGCGCGATGGGCAGGCGCCGCGCTTTCTGGGCGAAAACCGCCTGAGCCTGATTGCCAAGGACCTGGCACCCACCCAGCCCATCACCTACGCGGCGCGCGATGGTCTCACCATCCACGGCTACCTCACGCTGCCTGTGGGCGCAGCGCCACAGCGCCTGCCCACCGTGCTGCTGGTGCATGGCGGCCCCTGGGCACGCGACCGCTGGGGCGACGGCGCCACCAGCCGCGCCATGCAGCAGTTCCTGGCCAACCGCGGCTACGCGGTGCTGCAGGTCAACTACCGCGGCTCCAGCGGCTATGGCCGCAAGCATATGGAGATGGCCCGGGGCGAGTTCGCAGGCCGCATGCACGACGACCTGGTGGACGGCGTGCGCTGGGCTGTGGAGCAGGGCGTGGCCGACCCCGAGCGCGTGGCGATCTATGGCGCAAGCTATGGCGGGTATTCGGCGCTGGTGGGCGCCACCTTCACCCCCGAGGTGTTTGCCTGCGCCGTGGACGTGGTGGGCGTGACGGACATCGCGCGCCTGCTGGAGGCGGCCCCGCCGTACTGGGAGCTGGGCCTGCCCTGGTGGCACCGCTACGTGGGCAACCCGGCCGTGCCGGAGGACCGCGCACGCATGGACGCGAAGTCGCCCCTGTACCGGGCCGGGCACGCGCAAAAGCCCATCCTCATCATGCACGGCGTGAACGACCCGCGCGTGAAGCTGGAGCAGTCCGAATGGATGGTGGCGGCCCTGCGCAAGGCCAGCAAGGCAGTGGACTACGTGACCTTCACCGGCGACGGCCACGGCAACCAGAAGTGGACCAACAACCTCACCATGTACCGCAAGACCGAGGACTTCCTGGCCCAGTGCCTGGGCGGCCGCACCAGTGGCTTTGACTACTACCAGCTGGGTGCATGGGCGTTCTGATGCGTACGTCATCCGGCGACCGGGATCCGTCGGCCTTGCTCCTGGGGGCGGTGCTGGCGCTGGCGGGGCAGGGCTGCCACGCCCAGGCATCGCCGCCGCCACTGCCTGCGGCGTCGGCAGGCCGTGCATCTGACGCGCCCGTGGTCTACACGCGGGGCCGCCTGGTGTCTTTCCAGAAAGAGGCGGCGACCGGAAAGGCCTATGTGCGCCTCAAGCTGCTTCCCCGGTCCAAGATTCCGTTCACGGTCCAGACCTTCCGCGTGCTGGAGCCTGAGATGCTGCAGGGCATTGCGCCGGGTAGCTGGGTGCAGTTCACCGCACAGCACATCGCGGGGGAAAACACCCTCACGGGCATCCGCGTGACGGAAGCGTGCCGGCGGTTCGAGCCTTGCGATTGACGACAGGGCGCGCAAAGCGCCAGCGCTTGCGCTAGGTCAAGCCCCTGGAGGCGGGGTGGATGGTATGGTCGGGATGTTGATAGAATGAGAATCACTATTATTCATACCGAGGCCAGTCACCATGAAAACCATGGACGATGGCGCTGCGGCGCGGTTGTCTCCGCGCACGGGGCCGATCCCTTCCACTGGGCTGGAACAACTGCCGCTGCATGCCCAGGCGCGGGTGACCGGGCTGCTGCCCGCCCGCGATGCGCAAGAACACAGCGTGCTGCTGCGCCTGCTGGAGATTGGCTTTTTGCCAGGCGAGACCGTGCGCGTGGTGGCGCGCGGCGGCGTGGGGGGTGACCCGGTTGCGGTGCGCGTGGGGCAGGTGACGTTTGCGCTGCGCCGGCAGGAGGCGTCCATGGTGCAGGTGCAGCGGCTGGACCCGGCGGCGCAAGCCTCTTTGCAGGAGGCCGCATGAACGCAGCGGCCTCCACGGTGGCGCCGACCGCCGACGCGCAGCTGCGCGTGGCGCTGCTGGGCAACCCCAATTGCGGCAAGACCGCGCTGTTCAACCTGCTCACGGGCGCGCGCCAGAAGGTGGCCAACTACGCGGGCGTGACCGTGGAGCGCAAGGAGGGCCTGCTGCAGACCGCCGCGGGCCGCCGCGTGCGCGTGCTGGACCTGCCGGGCGCCTACAGCCTGCATGCGCACAGCCTGGACGAAGCCATCACCCGCGACATCGTGCGGGGCCGGCGCGCCGGCGAGCCCGTGCCCGACCTGCTGGTGTGCGTGACCGACGCCACCCACCTGCGCCTGAACCTGCGCCTGGTGCTGGAGGCCCGCGCCCTGGGCCTGCCCATGGTGCTGGTGCTCAACATGATGGACGTGGCCCAGCGCCAGGGCATCGAGATCGACCGCGAAGCGCTGGCGCGCGAGCTGGGCATGCCGGTGCTGGCCACGGTGGGCGTGCGCGGCGATGGCGCGCGGGAGCTGGTTCAGTGGCTGGATACCGTGTCGCCCCAGCGCCTGCAGCGGCACGCGCCGCAGCCTGGCGCGGCGCAGCGCCTGGACGCGGGGGATCTGGAAGCCCAGGCCGACGTCATCCGCACGCACCAGGAAGTGCGGCGCATCATGGACCTGGCCGTGCGCGTGCCGGCCGTGAGCCTGCGCGCCGACGACCGCATCGATGCGGTGGTGCTGCACCCGGTGTGGGGGCTGCTGATCCTGGCGGCCACGCTGTTCCTGATGTTCCAGGCCGTGTTCAGCTGGGCCGAGCTGCCCAAGTCGTGGATCGAAGACGGCGTGGCCGGGCTGTCGGCGCTGGTCAACAGCCACATGGCGGACGGCCCCCTGCGCAGCCTGCTGACCGACGGGGTGCTGGCCGGGGCGGGCGGGGTGCTGGTGTTCCTGCCGCAGATTTTGTTTCTCTTTTTGTTCATCCTGGCGCTGGAAGACTCGGGCTACCTGCCGCGTGCCGCCTTCCTGCTGGACCGCGTGATGGGCACGGTGGGCCTGTCGGGCCGCTCGTTCATCCCGCTGCTGTCGAGCTTTGCGTGCGCGGTGCCGGGCGTCATGGCCACGCGCTCCATCACGCACTGGCGCGACCGGCTCGTGACCATCATGATCGCGCCGCTCATGACCTGCTCGGCGCGCCTGCCGGTGTATGCGCTGCTGATCGCGGCGTTCATCCCCGAGCGCACGGTGGCGGGCGTGTTCAACCTGCAAGGGGTGGTGCTGTTCGCCCTGTACGTGGCGGGCATCGCCAGCGCCATGGCCGTGGCCGCCGTGGCCAAGCTGGCGCGCAGCGACACGCGGCCCACGCCGCTGATGATGGAGCTGCCCGCCTACCGCTGGCCCAGCGTGCGCGGCCTGGCCTTCGGCCTGTACGAGCGGGCCATGATCTTCATCAAGCGCGTGGGCGGCATCATCCTGGCCGTCACGGTGCTGCTGTGGTTCCTCTCCACCTACCCTGGCGCGCCAGAAGGCGCCACGCAGCCGGCCATCACCTACAGCTTTGCGGGCCAGCTGGGCCGGCTGCTGGAAGTGCTCGTGGCCCCGATCGGCTTCAACTGGCAGATCGCCATTGCCCTGGTGCCCGGCATGGCCGCGCGCGAGGTGGCCGTGAGCGCACTGGGCACGGTGTACGCGCTCTCGGCCACGGGGGACGAGGCCGCGAACCAGCTGGGGCCGCTGATCGCAGGTTCCTGGTCGCTGGCCACGGCCTTCTCGCTGATGGCGTGGTACGTGTTCGCGCCCCAGTGCATCTCCACCATCGCGGCCGTGCGCCGCGAGACCAACGGCTGGCGCTACCCGCTGCTCATGGTGGGCTACCTGTTTGCGCTGGCCTATGCCACCAGCTTTGTGACCTACCGCGTGGCGCTGGCGCTGGGCGGGGGTTGAAGGAGTGTTCGCATGGCCCAGCAACTCATCGTCGGCCTGATCGTCGCTGCCGCCGCGCTGTATGTACTGTGGCGCTACCTGCCGGGGCGCTGGCGCCTGGGGCTGCGCCGGGTGCACCCGGGGCTGGCCGCGGCGCCGGGCTGCGGTGGTGGAGATGGCGGCTGCAGCAGCTGTGGCAGCTGCGCAGCGCCGCCCGGGCCCCAGGCCGCCGAAAAGCCCGTGGCCCTGCCGCCCTCGCGGCGGCGTGCACAGACGTAAGGTTGCTATGTATTTGATAGCTTATCGCGCTTGCTGTACAAGCGCTGCAGTGCATTTTGATTAGAATTTGCGCGTAGGCGCCCCCGCCGGCGCCACGAGGGGCTGCCGGCCTACGGGTAGAGCCGGCCCTGGCGCAGGGCGGCCAGCGCCTGCTGCAGGTTGGCGCGTGCCGTGGCTTCATAGCGCTGGGCAAAGTGCGCCGTGCCGTAGATCTGCGGCCGGTCCAGGAAGCCCTGCAGCACGGCGCTGCGCCCCGCCACGTAGCGCGGCCAGCGCACAAAGAAATACTCGCGCCGCACGTTGCGCTCGAACTGCCGGTACACCGCCTCGCTCTGGCCCAGGATGGCGAGGTCGATGTCCGCCACCCACAGCGCATCGCCCGTGAATGGGCCGGGGGCGTGGCGGGTGTCCATCACATGCTGGTGCACGGTCTCTGCCAGCGCGGTGGGCAGCCCTTGGCCTAGCAGGAACTGGCGCGCCCAGTCGGCGCTGTGCGCCTCGTTGTGCTTGCTCCACGGCCAGTAGATCGCGTCGTGGTACCACAGGGCCAGCGCCACGGCATGGGGGTTGTGGAGCGCGCCGGGGTGCTCGTCCTGCACGGCCTGCAGGTGCCGCAGGCAGGCCCGCAGATGCGCGGTGTCGTGGTAGGCGCGGGGCCAGCGGGCCCAGCTGCGCAGCAGGCGCCGGCCCTCGGTGCGCCATGCGGGAGTGTCGCGCCCCAGCGCCTGGCCCAGGGCCTGCCAGTGCGCCTGCAATTCGGCGCTGTGGGCGGGCTGGGTGCGCCAGGGCATGGGGCGTTTTAGAGGGATTCGCGTGGAATCGACCGAAGCCGTTCGGGCTGAGCCTGTCGAAGCCTCGCGCGGCGCTTCGACAGGCTCAGCGTGAACGGTTCCATGGCGCTGAACGCGTTTTGGTCAGGCCACGCGGCCGAGCAGAAGGTACTCCATGAGTGCCTTTTGCACGTGCATCCTGTTCTCCGCCTCGTCCCACACCACGGACTGCGGGCCGTCGATGACGTCGGCCTCCACCTCTTCGCCCCGGTGGGCGGGCAGGCAGTGCATGAACAGGGCGTCGGGCTGGGCGGCGGCCATCATTTCGGCGTCCACGCACCAGTCGGCAAAGGCCTGCTTGCGGGCCTCGTTCTCGGCCTCGTAGCCCATGCTGGTCCACACGTCGGTGGTGACCAGGTCGGCGCCCCGGCAGGCCTCCATGGGGTCGCTAAAAAATTGATAGCTGCCTGCACTGATTCCATGAGCCCCGGCGGCCAATTTCTCATCAATCTCGTAGCCGCGCGGCGTGCTCACGTGCACCTTGAAGCCCAAGAGCGATGCGGCCTGCACCCAGGTGTTGGCCATGTTGTTGCCGTCGCCCACCCAGGCCACCGTCTTGCCTTTGATCGAGCCGCGGTGCTCGATGTAGGTGAAGAGGTCCGCCAGGATCTGGCAGGGGTGGTATTCGTTGGTCAGGCCGTTGATGACGGGCACGCGCGAGTTGGCGGCAAAGCGTTCGATCTTGCTTTGCTCGTAGGTGCGGATCATCACCAGGTCCGTCATGCGGCTGATGACCTTGGCGCTGTCTTCAATCGGCTCGGCGCGGCCCAGCTGGCTGTCGCCGGTGGTCAGGTGCACCACGCTGCCGCCCAGCTGGTACATGCCGGCCTCGAAGCTCACGCGCGTGCGGGTGCTGGCCTTCTCGAAGATCATGGCCAGCGTGCGGTCTGCCAGCGGGTGGTACTTCTCGTAGGCCTTGAACTTCTTCTTGATGACGGCGGCGCGCTCGAACAGGTAGGCGTATTCGTCGGCAGAAAGGTCGGTGAACTGCAGGTAGTGTTTCAGCGTCATGGGGGTATTGTTGTTCATTCGGCCAGGATGGCTTGCACCAGCGGCTTCAGCTTGGCGACGATCTCGTCGGCCTCGGCGGTGGTCAGGATCAGCGGCGGCACCAGGCGGATCACACTGTCGGCCGTGACCGACAGCAGCAGGCCGGCTTCGGCCGCGCGGGCGATCAGGGCGCCGCAGGGCTTGGCCAGTTCGATGCCCAGCATCAGGCCCTGGCCGCGGATGTCCTTCACGCCCGGCAGGCTGCCCAGTTCGCGCTGCAGCGCGGCCTTCAGGTGGGCGCCCACCTGGGCAGCGTTTTGCAGCAGGCCGTCTTCTTCCATGATGCGCAGGGTCTCCACGCCGGCCCGCATGGCCAGCGGGTTGCCGCCAAAGGTGGTGCCGTGGTTGCCGGGCTGCAGCACGTTGGCGGCCTTGGGGCCCGCCACCACGGCACCGATCGGCACGCCCGAGCCCAGGCCCTTGGCCAGGGGCATCACGTCGGGCACGATGCCAGCCCACTGGTGTGCAAACCACTTGCCGGTGCGGCCCACGCCGCACTGCACCTCGTCGATCATCATCAGCCAGCCGCGCTCGTCGCACAGCTTGCGCAGCTGCTGCAGGTATTCGGCGCGCATGGGGTTGATGCCGCCTTCGCCCTGAATGGTCTCGAAGAACACAGCCACCACGTTGGGGTTGCCTTCGGTGGCCTTCTGGATGGCCTCGATGTCGTTCATCGGCACGCGGATGAAGCCCTCGACCAGCGGGCCGAAGCCGCTGTGGATCTTGGGGTTGCCCGTGGCCGACATGGTGGCAATCGACCGGCCGTGGAAGGCTTTCTCGTACACCACGATCTCGGGCTTGGCGATGCCCTTGTCCACGCCGAACTTGCGGGCGATCTTGAGGGCGGCCTCATTGGCCTCCAGGCCCGAATTGCAGAAGAACACGTTCTGCATGCCCGACAGCTCCACCAGCTTGGCGGCGAGCGTTTCCTGCAGCGGCACGTGGTAGTAGTTGGAGGTATGGATCAGTTTGGTGATCTGGTCCTGCAGCGCGGGCACCAGCTTGGGGTGGTTGTGGCCCAGCGTGTTGACGGCAATGCCGCCCAGGCCGTCCAGGTATTCCTTGCCGTTCACGTCCCACACGCGGCTGCCCTGACCACGGGCCAGCGCGATGGGTACGCGGCCATAGGTGTTCATCACGTGGGGCGAAGCAGCCTCAATGAAAGCGGTCATGCAAGATCTCCAGACAGTGCGGTGATGGGCTGGCCTGGCGCGGGTCCAGGGCCGGTGGCCCGAAAAATCGAAACACGATTCTAGGGGGAGCCCGGTGCGCGGATGTTGACGATTGCGCATCACTGCAATGCCCCCGCTACCACGGCGGCGCAAGGGATTCCGGCCGCCGCAGGCGGATTAGGGACCCAGCTCTTATATAAGAGTTAGAATCTCGCGCTGCGCTGCAGCATGCAGTGACCCTGCGACTGGCGCACTCACTACCACTCCTATCCCCGATGGTTTCCCCCTCCTCCAAAGAAGTCTTCATCCAGGGCATTACCCAAGACGGGAAGACCTTTCGTCCCAGCGACTGGGCGGAACGTCTGGCGGGGGTGATGAGCAGCTTCCGCCCCGGGGGGGCGCGGCCGGGCAGCCACCTGAGCTACTCGCCCTGGTGCATTCCCACCACCCTCAATGGCGTGAAGTGCGTGGTGGTGCACAGCGACCTGCGCGACCACGAGCCCATGGCCTGGGATTTCGTCATCAACTTCGCCCGGGACAACAACCTGCAGGTGGCCGAAGCCTGCCTGCTGCCAGACCCGCCTGCGTCACCCCCCCGCGCCTGAAGCGGGCGCGGCATCGCTCCCGGAAGGGGCGCCCGCAAGCGGTGGCGCAGAGCCCGAGCGCAGCAGCTGCCCCGCCTGCTGCTTGGCCTGCCAGGCTTTTTCCACAAACGGATCGGTCACGCCGTAGTGGCCGTGGCGCACGCGCATCAGCAGGTTGGCCGTGGTCATGGCGCCGATGATGCCCTGCACCTCCTGGGCCGTCACTTCGCGGCCGACCTGGGCGGCATAGGCCTTGAGGGCCTCGCCGGTGAATACGCCCTTCACGTCGCCGCCAATGCTGCAGATGCGCGAGAACACCGCCTCGGCCAGCGGGCCCATGGCTTCCACCTTCTGCAGCTCCACGTCGGCCGCGGCCGCGCCCAGCGACTGGGCAATGGTGGGCAGGTGCTCGTCGGGCTGCGCGTCCGGCGGCAGGCTGCGCAGGATGGTGAGGGCCTTCATCAGCTCTTCCGGGCGGCAGCCCATGCTGCGAAAGGCGGCCTCCGCCACCCCGGCCGACGGCAGCATGCCGCCCAGCTGGGGGCGCACCTGCTCCAGCACATAGTCGATGAAATCGCGTCCCAGCACCGGGAACTCGGTGGTCACGGCGCCGTTGAACGCCTGGTTGCCCTTGAGCGTGAGCTCCTGCACCCGGGCGCGGTGCGACCCCGTGCCTACGAAGAGAAAGTAGCCCGGCGTGCCGGGGCGGGTGTTGATGGCGTCGCGCGCCGCCTTCAGCGCATGCAGCAGGTGGTCGCCATCGGCGCTGCCCAGCGCATGCTGTACTTCGTCGACGATGAGCACGACGTCCGTGTGGGCCTGGTCGATCAGTTCGGTGAACGCCTGGGCCAGGGTGGCGCCCTGGTCCTTGCCCACATCCGCCAGCTTGAAGCCGAACTTGAAGCCCGCCACGCCTGCGTCCACGCTGGTCACCCGCTGGAGCCGCCGCAGCAGCCCCGAGCCCGGCGTCTGCAGCTCCCGAAGCGTCCTGCGGATGGCCTCGTGCACCAGTTCTGCCGGGTTGGCCTGGGGCTGGCTCCACAGGTCCACGTACACCACGACCGCCCCCAGCGCCTCCAGCGCCGGGATGAGGTCGGTCGCCAGGAAGGTGGTCTTGCCCACGCGCCGCTGGCCCGACAGGAACAGGCCCGAGCGCAGCGAGGTGTCCAGAAATGAAGGCCGGAGCAGCTGCGCAGCCATCTGCCCGGCCAGGGCGGTGCGGCGGAAGGTCATGGTTTAGGCCTTTTTATGAAATTTGCATAATTATGCTTTTTCCATAATTCACCGTAAAGATTGGCGGGGAGGGGCCGCCGGGCCGCCTCCGCACACTCCCAATTCCGCCCAGAAACGAAAAAACCGCCCGAAGGCGGTTGGTTCGTTTTCTTTTGCTGGCAGCGCACCCGTTACAAACGGCGAACGGCGGAGCCGTCCGGGCTGGTCGCCTGCCGAAGCAGGCGGGATGGTTTAAGCGGCCGCGAGGGCCAGGGCTTTCACCTTGGAAGACAGGCGGCTCTTGTCGCGGGCAGCCTTGTTCTTGTGGAAGATGCCCTTGTCGGCCACGGTGTCGACCACCGATTGCATCTTGGCAAAGGCTTCAGCAGCCTTGGTCTTATCGCCAGCCAGAACAGCCTTTTCGACGTTCTTGACAGCGGTACGGTATTTGGAGCGCAGCGAGGTGTTCGCGGCGTTGATCTTGGTGTCCTGGCGGACGCGCTTGCGGCCCGAAGCGAGGCGGGGGTTCTTTTTCTTGGGCTTGGTGGATGCCATGGTGTATTCCTAAGGGTCTGTGGATGTTGCCAGCAAAGCCCGCGATTATAGCCCAGAGGGCTGGCCGCATCCAGCCCCGCGCCCGCAGCGGGTGCAGCGCCATCGCCAGCGCCTCCCTGGAGCGGGCTCCGCCGGGCCGGTGGCGGGGCGCGGTGGCGCGCCGGGCCGGCGGGCTACACTTCCCGCGGTGTCGTTATTCAAAGCCGCCTCCACCGTCTCCCTTCTGACCCTGGCCTCCCGCATTACCGGGCTGGTGCGCGAGTTGCTCATGGCTTCCGTGTTCGGGGTCAGCGCCATGACCGACGCCTTCAATGTGGCGTTCCGCATTCCCAACCTGTTCCGCCGCGTGCTGGGCGAGGGCGCCTTCAGCCAGGCCTTCGTGCCCGTGCTGGCCGCCACCCGCGCGCAGGACGGCGACGACGGCGCCCGCACGCTGATCGACCATGTGGGCACGCTGCTGGCGTGGACGCTGGTGCTGCTGTGCGTGGCCGGCGTGCTGGCCGCGCCGTGGATGGTCTGGGGCATGGCCAGCGGGCTCAAGCAGTCGCCCCAGGGGTTTGAGGCCGCCATCACCATGACGCGCTGGATGTTCCCCTACATCGGCTTCATGTCGCTGGTGGCGCTGGCGGGCGGCATTCTCAACACCTGGAAGAAGTTCGCGGTGCCGGCGGCTTCGCCCGTGCTGCTCAACCTGTCGCTGATCCTGTCCATCACGCTGGGCGCGCCGTGGTTCGCCCGGCGCGGCATCGAGCCCATCTATGCGCAGGCCGCGGGGGTGATGCTGGGCGGTCTGCTGCAGCTGGCCGTGCAGGTGCCGGCGCTGCTGCGCCTGGGTCTGGTGCCGCGCATCGGCGTGCGCTGGGCCGCCCTGCGCGCCGCATGGGCCGACCCCACCACGCGCAAGGTGGCCCGCCTGATGCTGCCCGCCCTGCTGGGCGTGAGCGTGGCGCAGATCTCGCTGCTCATCAATACGCAGATCGCCTCGCACCTGGCCACGGGCAGCGTGAGCTGGATCACCTATGCCGACCGCCTGATGGAGCTGCCCACGGCGCTGCTGGGCGTGGCCCTGGGCGTGGTGCTGATGCCGCAGCTGGCCAGCGCCCGCGCGCAGCACGACGACGAGCGCTACTCGGCCATGCTGGACTGGGGTCTGCGGCTGGTGGTGCTGCTGTCGGTGCCCTGCATGGTGGCGCTGCTGGTGTTCTCCGAACCGCTGGTGGCGGTGCTGTACCACTACGGCGCCTTTGGCGACCAGGACGTGCGGCAGACCACCTTTGCGCTCACGGGCTACGGCGCCGGGCTGGTGGGCATTGTGGCCATCAAGGTGCTGGCGCCGGGCTTCTATGCCAAGCACGACATGCGCACGCCCATGCTGATTGCCGTGGCGGTGCTGGTGCTCACGCAGCTGATGAACCTGGTGCTGGTGCCCTACCTGCACCATGCGGCGCTGACGCTGACCATCGGCATCGGCGCCCTGATCAATGCCGCCTGGCTGCTGGCCGGCCTGCTGCGGCGCGGCAGCTACCGGCCCCAGCCGGGCTGGGGCCGGTTCGCGCTGCAGGTGGTGGCGGCCAGCGCGCTGCTGGCGGTGCTGCTGGTGTGGGGCGCGGAGCATTTCGACTGGGTGGCGATGAAAGGCCGCACGCTGCAGCGCATCGGCCTGATGGCCCTGCTGATGGGCGCGGCGGCCGTGCTGTACTTCGGCGCGCTGTGGGCGTCGGGCCTCAAGCTGCGCCAGATGCTGCGCCGCTGACTCGCCCCTTCTTCCATCCTGCAAAAAGCCCTGCCAAGCAGGACCTTCTGTCGCTTGACGCAGCCCGGGGCCGCCCTTACAACTGGCGCATGCCCCTGAGCCTTTCCGTCCCCACCTCGCTCGAGTACTTTGCATCGCTGGTGCAAAGCGATGACCACTTTCCCCTGCTGGAGGCTGCGGCCAGCCTGGCGCAGGACGAATACCCCGAGCTGGACGTGCAGCAACTGCTGGGCGACGTGGACCAGCTGCTCGCGCGCCTGCAGCGCCGGCTCCCCACCGATGCCCCCGCGCTGCAGCGCCTGCGCACGCTCAACCAGTTCTTCTTTGCCGACCTGGGTTTTGCCGGCAACATCAACAACTACTACGACCCCGAAAACAGCTACCTCAATGCCGTGCTGCGCACGCGCCGCGGCATCCCGATCAGCCTGGCCGTGCTGTGGATGGAGCTGGCCGAGGGCCTGGGCCTGCATGTGCGGGGCATTGCCTTTCCGGGGCACTTCATGGTCAAGGTGCTGCTGCCCAAGGGCCAGGTGGTGCTGGACCCGACCAGCGGCCAGTCGCTCAGCCGCGAGGAACTGGCCGAGCGGCTGGAGCCCTACAAGCGCCAGAGCGGCCTGGTGGACGACTACGACGTGCCGCTGGGCCTGTACCTGCAGGCGGCCACGCCGCGCGACATCATTGCGCGCATGCTGCGCAACCTGAAGGAAGTGCACCGCACACAGCACGACTGGCAGCGCCTGGTTGCCGTGCAGGACCGGCTCATCGTGCTGCTGCCCCAGGCCTGGGGCGAATGGCGCGACCGGGGCCTGGCCCACGCCGAGCGCGGCAACACCGCCGAGGCCATGGCCGACCTGGAGACCTACCTGGCCCACGCCGAGGAGGGGCTGGACATCGACCTGGTGTCCGACCGCCTGGCCGCGCTGCGCCGCGTGGGCAAGGGCCGCTGAACGGCCCCCGGGCCCTCGCGGCCGCGCGCCTGCGAGATCGTCAACAGGCGCTTAAAACGGCGCGCCTTCGGCCGGCTGCTCGGCCCGCAGCTGCGCCAGCTGCCGGCGCAGCTCGGTGTTCTCGGCGGACAGCTCGGCCACGCGCTGGCGCAGGGCCTGCAGCTCGTCGCCGTCGCCAGGGACGGGTGCGGCCGTGGAGGCTGTGTCGCTCTTGTCTGCCGCCTTGCCTTCGTCCTGCGGCGGCTTGCGCTTGCTCTCGCGCACCCGCTTGGCCGCCTGCTTGAGCTCGTCCTTGCCGGCGGCCACGGCGGCCACCTGCTCCTCTGCCGGCAGGGTGGCCACGGCGGCGGCGGCGTTGATGGAGATGGTGCCGGACTTCACCGCCGCCACCAGTTCGGGCGCTGCCTGCTTCTGGATTTTTTCGATCATCACCACCTGGCTGCTGCTCAGCCGCGCGGCCTTGGCAATGGCCTCGCGGCTGTTGAGCGGCTCGGGCGGCGGCAGGGTGGCCAGGGCTTCCGGCGCCACGGCGGCTTCGGTGTCCGGCGCGGCGGCGGCCTCGGTGGATTCACCGTGCGCCATGGCGGCGCGCGCCTTGCGGTCGGCAATGATCTCGCGCTTGCGCAGGGCCAGCACGCCGCGCTGGAAGTCCGACACGCTGCGGCGGCCCAGGTGCTGGTCGATCATCCACAGGTGCACGTCTTCCAGCGACTGAAAGCGCGGGTTCTGCACCGTCTGGAAGGGCAGGCCGTGCTTCTGGCAGATGCCGTAGCGGTTGTGCCCGTCCACCAGCACGTCGCCCCACAGCACCAGCGCATCCCGGCAGCCTTCGGCCAGGATGCTGCGCTCCAGCGCGTCGTGCTCGTCGGGGGTCAGGGGTTCGATATAGGCTTTGAGTTCTTCGTTGACGACGATGTTCATGGGGCAGGCGGCTCGGCGCGGGGGATCAGGGCAAGGGGCGGCATTGTAGACAGGCCGCAGCGCCCGCTTCGCCCGCGCGTCAGTCCCGCGGGCTGCGCAGCGCCAGCCAGCCGGCCACGGCCGTGAAGGCCAGCACCACGGCCACGATGATCCAGAAGCCGCGCGGGTCGTTCGCCAGCGGCACGCCGCCCACGTTCATGCCGAACAGGCCTGCCAGGATGTTGATGGGCAGGGCCAGCACGGTCACCACGGTCAGCACGAAGAGGCTGCGGCTGTTGGACTCCTGCACGGCCGCGGCGATTTCTTCCTGCAGCAGCTTGATGCGCTCCTGCAGGCCCTGCATGTCGCGCAGCACCACCGAGAACTCCTCGGTGGAATCGCGCAGCTCCTGCACGTCGTCGGGCCGCATCCAGGCCGGCGGGTGCTGCAGCAGCCGGAACAGCGCCGCCGGCTCGGGCGCCAGCAGGCGCTGCAGGCGCACCAGCAGCCGGCGCAGCACGCCCAGGCGGGCACGCTTGTGGTCCAGGCGGCCCGCCAGCAGCGCGTCTTCCACGCTGTCGATGCGCTGGGTCACGCCGCGCACGATGTCCACCAGGCCCGAGGCCTGCGTGCGCATCAGCTCGGCCAGCAGCGCCACGCTGGAGCGCGGCGCGTGGCCGCCGCGCACGGCGGTGCGCAGCGCGTCCACCGAGCGCAGCGCGCGCGTGCGGCCCGTCACCATCAGGCGCGGCGCCACGCCGGTCCACAGCGTGGCGATGTCCGACGGCTCGAAGGCAAAGTCGAAATGCGCGTCGTTGAGCACGGCGATCAGCGTGTCGTCGTCGCGCTCGATGCGGGTGGAGACGGAGCGGTCCTTCAGCGCGTCGAAGAAGGCCTCGGGCAAGCCGGCGTGCCGCTCCATCCAGCGCACGGCCTGAGCGTGGCTGAGGTTGAAGTGCAGCCACACGAAGCGCTCGTCGCCCGCGACCGGCGCGGCCAGCCATTCGGCCGCCTGCGCCGTGTCCACCTCCTGCGGCGGGGCGCCACCGCCCAGCAGGTAGCCGCAGATCAGCCCGGCCGAGTCGCCGCCGTAGTGCTGTGGCGCGTGCGGCAGCGCCGGCCTGGCAGCAGGCGCGGCAGGCGCTGCAGGGGCGGCGGGATCGGGGCGAAGGTCGGGCGGGGATGGGGGCACGGCCGTGCATGGTGGCGCCGGGGTGTGACGGGCGCGTGACAGACATGGCGTTGTCACGGCTTTGTCATCGCGGGGCGCGAGCATGCCGGTTCCTGTCTTGAACCTTGCTGCCATGCTTTACCCCCAACACCTCGACGCCCAGGACCTGATGCAACGCATCGCCAACGACCTGATCGACAGCTACGACGAAGAGCTGGAGCTGGAAATCGAGGACCGCAACGTGGACGACAGCGGCGCCCTGCAGCCCACCGACAAGCTGGCGCGCCAGCGGTACTTCACGGAGCTGTTCCGCCTGCAGGGCGAGCTGGTCAAGCTGCAGGACTGGGTGCAGCACACGCGCCAGAAGGTGGTGATCCTGTTCGAGGGGCGCGACGCGGCGGGCAAGGGCGGCGTGATCAAGCGCATCACCCAGCGGCTGAACCCGCGCGTGGTGCGCGTGGCGGCGCTGCCCGCGCCGAACGACCGCGAGCGCACGCAGTGGTACTTCCAGCGCTACGTGGCGCACCTGCCGGCGGCGGGCGAGATGGTGCTGTTCGACCGCAGCTGGTACAACCGCGCGGGCGTCGAGCGGGTGATGGGCTTTTGCAGCGACGACGAGTACGAGGAGTTCTTCCGCACCGTGCCCGAGTTTGAAAAGATGCTGGTGCGCTCGGGCATCACGCTGGTCAAGTACTGGTTTTCGATCACCGACGAAGAGCAGCACCTGCGCTTTCTGGGCCGCATCCACGACCCGCTCAAGCAATGGAAGCTCAGCCCCATGGACCTGGAAAGCCGCGTGCGCTGGGAGGCCTACACCAAGGCCAAGGAGACGATGCTGGAGCGCACCCACATCCCCGAGGCGCCCTGGTGGGTGGTGCAGGCCGTGGACAAGAAAAAGGCGCGCCTGAACTGCATCGCCCACCTGCTGTCGCAGCTGCCGTACCAAGAGGTTCCCCACCCGGCGGTGGTGCTGCCCGAGCGCGTGCGCAACCCCGAGTACCTGCGCCAGCCCGTGCCGGCGTCGATGTACGTGCCCGAGGTGTACTGAGAGCGGAGCGTGTGCATCTGGTTGCTATCACTATGATAGCTGATTGCGCTTATCCATAAAGCGCTGGAGGCCGATTTTACGAATATTCTGCGTTCTGCGCCATGCCCCGCTGGCGGCCCGGGGCCTGCCGCGAAGGCGTGCCCCCGCGGCCGAACTGGTGCCAGGCGCGCCGCAGCTGGGTGTCGGAGCTGAACCCGGCCATGTGCGCGGCCTGCGTCACGTTGCGTCCTGATTGCAGTGCCGCCTCCGCCGTGGCCAGGCGGATGCGGCGCAGGTACTGCAGCGGTGCGATGCCGGCATGCTCGAGGAACAGCCGCGTCAGGTGCCGGGGCGAGGTGTGGGCCACCTGCGCCATGGCGGGCACGCTCCAGTCTGCCTGGGGCTGCTGGCCCACGGCATCCTGCACGCGGTGCAGGGCGGCGTGCAGGTGGTCGCGGTGCTGCAAAAAGGGCGAGAACTCCGGCGCGTCCGGCCCGCGGCGCAGGGCCACCACCATGGCCTGGGCCACCTGGGCGGCCAGCGCCGGGCCGCAGACGGCCGCGATACGGTGCAGCACCAGGTCGATGCCGGTGGTGACGCCGGCGCTGCTGTAGACGGCGCCATCGGACACGAACACCCGGTTGGCCACCACGTCGCAGCGCGGGTCTGCGGCGGCCAGCTCCTCCAGGTGCTGGTGGTGGGTGGTGGCGCGCCGGCCGGTCAGCAGGCCCGCGTGGGCGGCCAGCACGGCGCCGGCGCACACGGTCACAAGTTCCAGCGTGTCCGCCACCGGCCGCAGGCCGCGCAGCCAGTGCAGCAGCGCCCGTGCTTCCTCGCTGTCCACGGCGATGTGGCGCCCGGCCAGCCCCACCAGCACCACCCAGGCGGGCCGCGGCAGGGTGGCGGGCAGCGGCTCCAGGCCGGCCACCACCGCGCCCACCGAGGTCACCGACTGGGGCGTGGGGCTGACGAAGTGCTGCACAAACCGCTCGGGCAGGCCCTGGGCGGCCAGGGCCTGGTTCGCAATGCGCAGCGCCTCCGCCGGGCCGGCCCAGTCCAGCACCAGGCTGCCGGGCAGCAGGGCGAAGTAGACGTGGATGGGGGCGGGCGGCGGGGCGGTCATCGTGCGTGGTCCTGGGGGGGCCTCCAGAAGGGCTACGGGTGCGGGTTCCAAGGGGTGTCCATCTGCCGGGCGGTGCGCTCGGCCAGCGCGGTGCCCGCCAGCCGCGCGACCAGGTGCAGGCTCATGTCGATACCTGCGCTGATGCCAGCGGACGTGACCCATGCGCCCCGGTCCACCCAGCGCACATTCTCCTGCACGCTCAGCGCGGGATAGCGTGCCCGCAGGTCGGCCACGTCTTCCCAGTGCGTGGTGACAGGCCCTTCGGTGACGACACCGGCCGCGGCCAGCAGAAAGGCGCCCGTGCAGACCGATGCGGTGATCTGCGCGCCCGCAGCAGCCTGGGCGATCCAGGCCAGCGTGCGGGGGCAGGCCGCCGCCGCGTCCACGACGCCGCCCGGCACGATGAGCACGTCCGCCGGCGCGGCGTTGTCAAAACAGGCGTCGGGCAGCACGCGCAGGCCGGCGCGGGCGCGCACCGGGCTGCTGTCGCGGGCCACGCACTGCACGCTGAACAGATCGTGGGCCACGGCCGGCTGCAGCCGGCGGTGCATGCGGGTGGCGGTGGTGAAGACTTCGTACGGCCCGCCCAGGTCCAGGGCTTCCACGTCGTCGAACACCAGGATGGCGACGCGCAGGGGCGCGGCTGCGGCGCTCATGCGGCGGCCTGTGCCCGCTGCAGCGCCTGGGCGACGGTGCAGAGCGTGGCAAAGCGGCCTGCCAGCACGGTGGCCGTGCGGGCCTTGATGTCGGCGGCGGGCAGGGGCTGGCCGTCCGGCTGCACCATGTCCCAGGTCAGGGTGGCGTCGGTCACGAAGTCCACGGTCCACCCCAGGTCCGAGGCGTGGCGGGTGGTGGTCTCGCAGCACTGCTCCGTGCGGATGCCGCTCACGATCAGGCGCTGGATGCCCTGCCGGGTGAGCCACACGTCCAGCCCGGTGCCCACCAGCGCGCTGTGGCGCGACTTGGTGAAGGTGGCGGCCGCGGCGAAAGGCGCCAGCCCCTCCAGTGGGCGCACCTGGCCGGATGCCTGCGCGAAGGGGTTGTCCGGCTGCTCGGGCCCGTCGCTGTGGAAGACGCGCACGATGGGCAACTGCGCAGCCGCGCAGCCCTCGATCAGCGCGTTCTGTGCCGCCAGGTAGGCGGGAAGGTCCTGGGCCGTGAAAAAGGGGCGGTGCCGAAACGACTCCTGGACGTCGATCACTATCAGACAGGTTTTCATGGAAGCCCTCAAGGCATTTGGTGGTTGATGTCGCTGATGGTGTCTTGGATGCCGCTTTAAAGCCGGTTGGTGAAGGACAAATACCGATCAATTTACGCCAAGATAGGGGCGGCGGTGCGCAAGGCCCTGGAGGGTGCTGCAATCCGGCGGGAGCGCCTGCCGCCAGAAGCTGGTATGGTGATCAGGGTTTTCCCTGATTTTTGCCCAACCACCCACTCCCCGCACCCTGCCCATGCCACGCCGCTCCCGGCTCTTCTCCTTGTCCGCGTGGACCCGCACCTACCAGCGCAGCCTCAAGGCCTTTGCCCAGGCCGCCCGGGCCGTGCGCCCGGCACCCGCCAAGGTGGCTGCCCCGCGCCGCGCTGCGGCCGTCGCATCGGCGGCGGCAGTCGGCGCGCGGCGCAGGCCGGGCCGCCCGGTCCCGGCGCGCGGGGAATGGCTGTCGGGCATTGCGCCCGGGCCGGCCGGGGCGCGGCGCTACCAGCTCTACATACCGCCCGCGCTCGGGCTGCGCGCGGGTGAAACCTTGCCCTTGCTCGTCATGCTGCACGGCTGCGGGCAGACGGCGCGCGACCTGGCCACCGCCACGCGCATGAACCGGCTGGCGGCCCGGGAGCGGTTTCTGGTGCTCTACCCCGAGCAGGAGCGCGTGGCCAATGCCCACGGCTGCTGGAACTGGTTCGAGCGCCGCAATGGCAAGGCCGAGGCCGAAGCCGCCACGCTGCTGGCGGCCGTGGACCTGGTGGCGCGCCGCCATCCGGTGGACCTGGCCCGCGTGGCCGTGGCCGGCCTGTCCGCGGGCGGCAGCATGGCCGTGCTGATGGCCGCGCTGTACCCGCAGCGCTTCTGCGCCGTGGCCATGCATTCCGGGGTGGCGCCGGGCACGGCGGAGTCTGCCGCCACGGCCCTTGCCGCGATGAACGGGCGGCGTGCCGCGCACCTGCCCGATCCGGTGGCCGCGCCGCGCAAGGCCGACGCGGGAGCGGCGGCGAACGGGAGCGGCGGCGCAGCGTTGCCGCCGCTGCTGGTGGTGCATGGCGATGCCGACGGCGTTGTCTCGGTGCGCAACGCGGCCGACACCGCCACGCTGTGGGCCCAGGCGCTGGGCGCACAGCCCGGGGCGCTGCGCACGCTGCAGCGCGGCCGGCGCTATGCGACGCGGGTCACGGAGTACAAGGCGCGCGGCCGGGCGGTGGTGGTGGTGCGCGAAGTCGTGGGGCTGGCCCACGCCTGGAGCGGTGGCGCGCCGCGGCGCCCCTACAGCGACCCGGCCGGCCCTGACGCCTCGGCCCTGGTGTGGGCGTTTGTCGCACGCCACTGGGGCAAAAAAACGGATTGAATGTGGGTGCGGCGCCCATCTGGCGGGCGCAAGCAGCTATCAAAAAAGTAGCAAATGGGGCCCGGCGCCGCGTTCTGCGCCAGGGCGGCGTGCGCCGGCCCTACACCAGCCGTGCCGCCACCAGTTCCTTCTTCAGGTAGGCATAGAACAGCGGCGCGGCCACCAGGCCGGCCGGCCCGAACACCGCCTCGGCCACGAACATCACCGACAGCAGCTCCCACACGCCCATCTGCGTGCGGCGGCCGACGACCTTGGCGTTGATCACGTATTCGGCCTTGTGGATCAGGATCAGAAAGCCCAGGCAGGCAGCGGCGGCCAGCGGCGAAACCGACAGGCCCACGATGGTCAGCACTGCGTTGCACACCAGGTTGCCCACGATGGGCACCAGCCCTGCCACAAAGGTGAAGGTGATCAGCACCGGCGTGTAGGGCAGCTCGATCCCCCACCACGGCAGCACGAACAGCAGGAAGAGGGCGGTGAGCAGCGTGTTGAAGGCGGCGATCCAGAACTGCGCCGCCACGATCTGCCGGAAAGCCTCGCCAAACAGCAGAATGCGCTGCCGCAGCTGCTCTGCCAGGGGTCCCAGCGGGCCGCCCAGCGGGCGCACGGCGGCCAGCGACCCGATCAGCAGCCCGACATACGCGAACAGCACCCCGGCCAGCCAGGCGCGTCCGGCCATGGCCAGCGCCCCGGCCTTGGCGCCCAGGTAGCTGGCCAGCACGCGCTGCAGTTCGGCGGCACCGTCGGGCAGGTGGCTGGCCATGTCGGCGGGCAGCTTCTGGCGCAGTTCGAGCACCGTGCGGGCCATGTAGGTGAGCAGCTCCTGGTATTGGTGCGGTGCGGCGACCAGGTAGCCCCGGGAATGGGTCAGCCCCAGCCCCAGCAGCACCAGCGGCAGCAGCATGACGAGGGCGGCGGCCATGATTTGCGCCAGCCGGAGGGTGCGCGGCGCCGGGGCCGGCTGGCGCACCGCCCGGGCTGCCAGCGATGCGAACCACCGCGTCAGGGCGCGGGTCAGCAGAAAACCCAGGCACACGCACAGCAGGCCGGGCAGCAGGCCGCGCCACATCACCAGCAGCAGCGTGCCGGCCATCAGGCCGTAGCTGGCGATCTCGACGCCGCGGTGGGGGCGCCCCGCGTCCACGGCGCCGCCGTCAAGGGCGGCGGGGTGCCGGCCGCTCTCGCAGGGCGCGGGCGGCTGGGCGGGTAGGGGGGAGGGGGATGCCATGCGCTGTCACCAACATTCAAGACAGGCCGCCGCGCGCCGCCGCGGACCCGTGCTGGGGCGCGGCAGGCTGCACGGTGCGTGGCGGGGTGGGCGCAAGGCGGTCAGGCCACCACCACGGCCGCGCCGTCGCCGCGCGCCGCAATCGTGCCGATGGCGTACACCTGCTCGCCGGCGGCGCGCAACGTGGCGGCCGTGGCTTCGGCGGCGGCGGCGTCCACCACCACCACCATGCCGATGCCGTTGTTGAACGTGCGGTTCATCTCGATGTCATCGATGCCGGCGGTCTTCTGCAGCCAGGCGAACAGCTCGGTCTGGGGCCAGCTGCCCTTCTTCAGGTGGGCGGCCGTGCCCTCGGGCAGCACGCGGGGAATGTTTTCCAGCAGGCCGCCGCCGGTGATGTGGGCCAGGGCCTTGATGGGATGCTGGGCCAGCGCGGCCAGCACGTTCTTCACGTACAGGCGGGTGGGCTCCATGATCGCCTGCTTGAAGGGCTTGCCGTCCAGCGTGGCGGGGGCGCTGGCGCCCGCGCGCTCGATGCACTTGCGCACCAGGCTGAAGCCGTTGGAGTGCACGCCGGCCGAGGCCAGGCCCAGCACCACGTCGCCGGGCTTCACATCCTTGCCCGTCAGGATCTTGCTCTTTTCCACCGCACCCACGGCGAAGCCGGCCAGGTCGTATTCGCCCGCGGGGTACATGCCGGGCATCTCGGCCGTTTCGCCGCCGATCAGGGCGCAGCCCGACAGCTCGCACCCCTTGGCGATGCCGCCCACCACGGCGGCGGCGGTGTCCACGTCCAGCTTGCCGCAGGCGAAGTAGTCCAGGAAGAACAGCGGCTCGGCGCCCTGCACCAGCACGTCGTTCACGCTCATGGCCACCAGGTCGATGCCCACGGTGTCGTGCATGTTCCATTCAAACGCCAGCTTGAGCTTGGTGCCCACGCCGTCCGTGCCCGACACCAGCACCGGTTCCTGGTAGCGCTTGGGCACTTCGAACAGCGCGCCAAAACCGCCGATGCCCGCCAGCACGCCTTCGCGCATCGTCTTCTTGGCCAGCGGCTTGATGCGCTCGACCAGTGCGTCGCCCGCGTCGATGTCGACGCCAGCGTCTTTGTAGGAAATGGGGGTGGAGGCAGAGGAGGAGCTCATGGATGGTGTAGTGCTGGTGGGCCCGCGTGCCGGGCTGTAATCCGGGGATTTTAAGGGCCGCGCTCCCACGGCTTCGCTCAGCCCTGCGCGGTGGCGGCTTTTTTACGGCGGCCAACGGGGCCTGGCGGACCTGTTTGGTTGATTAAGTTTTTTAATCAAACTATGTCGGGTTTGTCCGGATAGGGGCGCAACAGGGGCTGTCCATAATTAGTTCGCCGTCCGCACTATGTGGTTTGCAGAACCGCGCCACGGCAACGTCCCATCCGCCTTTCAACACAACCAAGGCCCGCCGCGAGGCCGTTCACAGGAGACAAGGATGCAACTGAAGACAACGTTCGCCGCCCTGGTGCTGGGCGTGGCCAGCACGGGTGCGCTGGCCCAGGTCGTGGGTGTGAGCTGGTCCAACTTCCAGGAGGAGCGCTGGAAGACCGACGAGAAGGCCATCAAGGACCAGCTGGCCAAGCTGGGGGCCAGCTACATCAGCGCCGACGCCGGCGGCTCGCCCGAAAAGCAGCTGTCCGACGTGGACTCGCTGATCGCCAAGGGCGCCAAGGTGCTGATCGTGCTGGCCATGGACAAGGATGCCATCCTGCCCGCAGTCCGCAAGGCCGGGCAGCAGAAGATCCCGGTGGTGGCGTACGACCGGCTGATCGAGGCGCCGGGCGTGTTCTACATCACCTTCGACAACGTCGAGGTCGGCCGCATGCAGGCCCGGGCCGTGCTGGAGGCCCGGCCCAAGGGCAACTACGTGATGATCAAGGGTTCGCCCACCGACCCCAACGCCAACTTCCTGCGCGGCGGCCAGCAGGAGGTGCTGGAGGCCGCCATCACCAAGGGCGACATCAAGATCGTGGGCGAGGAGTACACCGAGGGCTGGAAGCCGGAGGTGGCGCAGAAGAACATGGAGCAGATCATCACCAAGACGGGCGGCAAGATCGATGCCGTGGTGGCCTCCAACGACGGGACGGCCGGCGGCGCGGTGGCGGCCCTGGCGGCCAAGGGCATCCGGGGCATCCCGGTGTCGGGCCAGGACGGCGACCACGCCGCGCTCAACCGCGTGGCCCAGGGCTCGCAGACGGTGTCGGTCTGGAAGGACGCCCGCGATCTGGGCCGGGACGCCGCCACCGCCGCCGTGGCCCTGGCCAAGGGCCAGCCGGTGGCCGGCGCGCAAACCTGGAATGGCGGCGAGAAGAAGGTGGCGTTGCAGGCCCAGTTCCTGAAGCCCGTGCCGGTCACCGCCCGGAACCTCGACCTGGTCGTCAAGGCCGGCTGGATCCGGAAGGAAGACCTGTGCAAGGGCGTGGACGCGGCCAAGGCGCCCGCCGCCTGCCAGTAGATGGCGGCGCGCATGGCAAAGCCTGCAACCGTTGCGGTGGGAGGGTGCTTGTGAACCCTGATTCCCATGCCCTGCGGCAGCTGGCCATCGACTGGCGGCTGGTGCTGATGGGCGCCGTGCTGCTGGCCACGGCCGTGGTGTTCAACCTGCTCTCGGGCGGCCTATTCCTTGCCCCCGAGAACCTCTACAACATTGCCCAGCAGACGGCGGTGGTGGGCATCGTGTCCACCGTGGTGGTGCTGGTGATCGTTGCGCGCCACATCGATCTGTCGGTGGGCTCGGTGATGGGTTTCGTGGGCGTGCTGATCGCCACGCTCATGTACACCGCCGGCTGGCACTGGGTGGAGGCCGCGCTGGCGGGGCTGGCGGTGGCGGTCGGCGTCTCGCTGTACCAGGGCGCCCTCACGGCGATGCTGGGGGTCCCGTCGTTCGTGGTCACGCTGGGCGGGCTGATGTCGTTTCGCGGCGCGGCCTTTCTGGTGGCCGACGGCAAGACCCAGCCCGTGGGCGATGCGTTCTTCCAGCGCCTGGGCGGCGGCTTTGACGGCGCCATTGGCGTGCAGGCCAGCTGGGCCCTGGCGGCCGTGGTGGTGGCGCTGCTGGGCCTCAAGACCGTGCTGCGCCGCCGTGCCAAGGCCGCCTACGGCGTGCCCAACCCGCCGCTGTGGCTCGATGCGCTGGTGGGCGCCGTTCCGGCAGCCATCGTCATCGGCTTTGTGGCCACGATGAACGCGTACCAGATTCCCACCAAGGACGCGCCGCAGGGCGTGCCCATCCCCGTGCTGGTCTGGGGCGCGGTGGCGGTGGCGCTGTCGTTCATCGTGCACCGCACGCGCTTCGGACGCTATGTGTTTGCCCTGGGGGGCAATCCCGAAGCGGCCGCGCTGGTGGGCATTCCGGTGCGCCGCGTCACGCTGATGCTGTTCGCGCTGATGGGTGTGCTCATCACCATTGCCGCCATGGTGTCGATCGCCCGGCTGAATGCAGGCACCAATTCGCTGGGCTCGGGCATGGAGCTGTTCGTGATCGCTGCGGCCGTGATCGGGGGCACGTCGCTGGCGGGCGGCAGCGGTTCCATCCTGGGGTCGGTGCTGGGGGCGCTCATCATGCAGAGCATCGACAGCGGCCTGCTGCTGCTGGACATCTCCATCGGCCTGCGCTACGTGATCATCGGCCAGGTGCTGATTGCCGCCGTGGTGTTCGACGTGATCTACCGCCGCTGGACGGGGGAGGCCGCATGAGCACCCCGCTGGTGGAGATGCGCGGCATCGGCAAATCGTTCGGCGGGGTGCGGGCCGTGGACGGCGTGAGCCTCAGCCTCTACCCGGGCGAGGTGGTGGCGGTGCTGGGGCACAACGGCGCGGGCAAGTCCACGCTGATGAAGGTGCTGGCGGGCGCCTACCCGATCGACAGCGGCGACGTGCGCGTGCAGGGCCAGCCGGCCCACATCCGCACCCCGGCGGACGCGCAGCGCCTGGGCATCGAGTCGATCTACCAGAGCCTGGCCCTGGCCGACAACCTGGACGCCGTGGCCAACCTGTTCCTGGGCCGCGAGCTGCTCACGCGCTGGAACACGCTGGACGACCACCGCATGGACGCGCAAGCCCGCAAGGTGTTCCAGCGCCTGAACAAGAACTTCCGCAACGTCCGCACGCCCGTGCGGCGGCTCTCGGGCGGGCAGCGGCAGGTGGTGGCCATCTCGCGCGCCCTGTATTTCAACGCGCGCATCCTCATCATGGACGAGCCCACGGCCGCGCTGGGGCCCGAAGAGACGGCGATGGTCGGCAACCTGGTGCGCCAGCTCAAGGCCGAAGGCGTGGGCATCTTCCTCGTCACCCACGACATGCCGGATGTGTTTGCGCTCAGCGACCGGCTGGTGGTCATGAAGAACGGCCGGCTGGTGGGCGCCTACCGCACGGCGGACGTGACCGAGGACGAAGTGCTGGGCATGATCATCGCTGGCAAACAACCCGAAGGCAAAGCGCAGGCCCATCGCCTGGATGGCCCGGCGCCTGCCGCCCCCGCACCATGAAAACCATCGGCGACCAGCAACTGGTCAAACGCATCAACCGCAGCGTGCTGCTCAGGCTGCTGCGCCGCCAGGGCCCGCTGTCGCGCGCGCAGCTGGCCGTCGAAAGCGGCCTCACCAAGTCCACCGTCAGCCTGCTGGTGCGGGAACTGATCGAGGAAGGCTGGATGGCCGAGACGGGCCTGGCCGCCGCGCAAGGGCTGGGCCGGCCTTCGACCCCGCTGCGGCTGGACGGCACCCGCCGTGCCATGGTGGGGGTGGAGGTCGGGGTCGAGTCGCTGCGCGTGGCGGCCGTGTCGATCACGGGCGAGGTGCTGAGCTCAGCCGAGCAGCCGCTGGCCGACCGCGCCCCGGCCGCAGTGTGCCGGCAGGTGGCCGGCCTGGTGGTGCACGCCCAGCGGGAGCTGGCGGCGCGGCCGGTGGCTGTCTCGGGCGTGGGCATCGGCCTGCCGGGCGCCTTCGACCAGGCGAGCGGCACCGTCCGCTTTGCCCCCAACCTGGGCTGGCGCGACGTTGCGTTTGCCCCCCTGATCGCACGGGCCCTGGCCGAGGCGGGCAGCCCGCCGGTGGCCGTGCACGTGCAGAACGAGGCCGATACCGCAGCGCTCAGCGAATACGAGTTTGCCGGCGGCGATGCCACGGACTCGCTCATCTTCGTGACTTGCGGCGTGGGCGTGGGCGCCGGCATCGTGCTCAACGACCGGCTGTTCACCGGCCTGCAGGGCATGGCCGGTGAAATCGGGCACAGCATTCTGCAGATCGACGGGCCACCCTGCTCGTGCGGGCGCCGGGGCTGTGCCGAAGCCTTCTTTGGCGCGCGGGCGCTGGAGCGCCGCGCCGATCCGTCGCGGGGCGGCGTGTTCCTGGGCGTGGTCCTGCAAAACCTCTGGACCACCTTCAACCCGGGCGCCCTGGTGGTCGGCGGCCCCTCGTGCGAAAGCCATCCCGCCCTGCTGCGCGTGGCCCGCGAGACGCTGGCCGGCTATGCCGCCAGCGCGGGCGTGCCGGCGCCCGCGGTGCGCTCTGCCCGCTATGGGCTGCTGGCCTCGGCCGTGGGCGCGGCGGCCCTGGTCCTGCACCACGAGCTGCGTCCCCTGCATGCGCCGCAGGCTCCGCCGACCGGGGCTGCGCCCGGCGCCGCCACTGCGCGGGGCACGGTACCCCCCCATCCCCTTCACTGACGGCACTTTTCTTTCATGTACATCGGCATCGACATCGGCACTTCGGAAGTCAAGGCCCTGCTGCTGGGGCCTGACCAGCGCGTGATCGGCACGGCCGGGGCCGCGCTCACCGTGTCGCGCCCCCAACCCGGCCACAGCGAGCAGGACCCTGCCGCCTGGTGGTCCGCCACCCAGGCGGCGCTGGCGGCGCTGCGCGCCGCCCATCCGCAGGAGTACGCGGCCACCGAAGCTATCGGCCTGTCGGGCCAGATGCATGGCGCGGTGCTGCTGGACGCGCAAGACCGCGTCCTGCGGCCGGCCATCCTGTGGAACGACACGCGCAGCGCGGCCGAATGCGCGGCCATGATGGCCGAGCTGCCCGCGCTCAGCGACCTGGGCGGCAGCCTGGCCATGCCCGGCTTCACGGCCCCCAAGCTGCGCTGGGTGGCGCAGCATGAGCCCGGGGTGTTCCGGCACGTGGCCAAGGTGCTGCTGCCCAAGGACTACGTGCGCCTGGCGCTGACGGGCGAGCATGTGAGCGATCTCTCGGACGCCAGCGGCACGCTGTGGCTGGACGTGCGGCGGCGGGACTGGTCGGACGACCTGCTGGCGCTCACCGGCCTGGCGCGGGCGCGCATGCCGCGCCTGGTGGAGGGCAGCGAGGCCAGCGGGCAGCTGCGGGCCGAGGTGGCGCAATCGCTCGGGCTGCGGCCAGGCACGGTGGTGGCGGGGGGCGCGGGCGACAACGCGGCCAGCGCCATCGGCATGGGCGCGGTGCAGCCGGGGCAGGGCTTTCTCTCGCTGGGCACCAGCGGCGTGCTGTTCGTGGTCACGCCGGGCTACCAGCCCAACGCCGCCAGCGCCACCCATGCCTTCTGCCATGCCCTGCCGGGGCGCTGGCACCAGATGAGCGTGATGCTGGCGGCCGCCAGTGCGCTGCAATGGGTGGCGAACCTGCTGGGCGCCGCGGGCGCAGGCGACGTGGCCGTGCGCGCGGCGGGGCTCGGCCTGCGCGAACGGGAGGCTTCGCCCGTGTTTCTGCCCTACCTCAGCGGCGAGCGCACGCCGCACAACGATGCCCGGGTGCGCGGCAGCTTCCACGGCCTGGATTTCGACACCGACGCCGCCCGCCTGGGCTATGCGGTGATGGAGGGCGTGGCGTTCGGGTTGCGGGACGGGCTGGACGCGCTGCGGTCCGCCGGCAGCGAGGTGGCGCGGCTGTCCCTGGTGGGGGGCGGCGCCCGCAGCGCCTTCTGGGCACAAATGCTGGCCAGCGCGCTGGAGGTGGAGATCGTCACCCACGGCGGATCGGCCGTCGGCGGCGCGCTGGGCGCGGCACGGCTGGGCGCCCTGAGCGTGCAGGCCCCGCTGGCGGCCACCTGCCCGCCGCCACCGCTGGACACCGCGTACCGCCCCGACCCCGCCGAGCGCGCGCTGCTGGCCCAGCGCCATGCCCTGTTCCGCAGCCTGTACCGCAGGCCCTGAAGACCTTGATGCCCCGGAAAGAACCATGAGCACCTACTTCTCCCACATCCCCCCGATTGCCTACGAGGGCCCCGCATCCACCAATCCGCTGGCCTTCAAGTGGTACGACAAAGACCGGCTGGTGCTGGGCAAGCGCATGGAGGAGCACCTGCGCTTTGCCGTGTGCTATTGGCACAGCTTCTGCTGGAACGGCTTCGACCCCTTTGGCTATGACGGCACCTTCGAGCGCCCCTGGCAGCGCGTGGCCGACCCGATGGCCGCCGCGCGCCTGAAGGCGGACGCGGCGTTCGATTTTTTTTCGCGCCTGGGCGCGCCGTATTACTGCTTCCACGACCGCGACGTGGCCCCCGAGGGCAGCACGCCGCGCGAGAGCGTGAACCACCTGCACGAGATGGTCGACGTGCTGCAGGCCAAGCAGGCGCAGACCGGCGTGAAGCTGCTGTGGGGCACGGCCAACCTGTTCAGCCACCGCCGCTTCCTGGCCGGCGCGGCCACCAACCCGGACCCGGAGATCTTTGCCCTGGCCGCGCTGCAGGTGAAGGAGGCGATGGATGCCACGTCCCGCCTGGGCGGGGCGAACTACGTGCTCTGGGGCGGGCGCGAAGGCTACGATACCCTGCTCAACACCCGGGTGGGCCAGGAGCTGGACCAGCTGGGGCGCTTTCTGAACATGGTGGTGGAGTACAAGCACAAGATCGGCTTCCAGGGCACCCTCCTCATCGAGCCCAAGCCCCGCGAGCCGACCAAGCACCAGTACGACTTCGATGTGGCCACCGTCTACGGCTTCCTGGCCCGCTACGGGCTGGACAAGGAGATCAAGGTCAACATCGAGGCCAACCACGCCACCCTGTCCGGCCACAGCTTCGAGCACGAGATCGCCACCGCCATCGACCTGGGCATTTTCGGCTCCGTCGACATGAACCGGGGCGACCTGCAGTGTGGGTGGGACACCGACCAGTTCCCCAACAGCGTTGCGGACACCGCGCTGGCCCTGTACCTGGTCCTGCAGGCCGGCGGGTTCACCACCGGCGGGCTCAATTTCGACGCCAAGGTGCGGCGCCAGTCCCTGGATGCCGAAGACCTGTTCCACGGCCATATCGGGGGCATTGACGTGTCGGCACGGGCGCTGCTGGTGGCGGAACGCATGCTCGCGGACGGGCGCCTGGCGCGCCACGTGGACGCCCGCTACGCCGGCTGGGGCGCGCCCTTCGGCCAGGACGTGATGGCCGGCCGGCTAGCACTGGACGAGGTGGCGGCCCGTGTGCTGGAGCGCAACCAGGACACGCGGCCGGTCTCGGGGCGGCAGGAACTGCTGGAGAACCTGCTCAACAGCTACCTTTGAGCAAGGGGCCTGCGGCCCCGGCGCGCGGGCGGCGCGCCGGGCCGGGCCGGGCGGGGGCACCGGTGCAGGGCGGCGGGCGGTGGCGGGGCGGGCTTCGGCGGCAGACTAAAATCATGGGCGCTGCTGCCAGTTCCCGCTCCTGCGGGGCGGCAACGCATCCCGCCCCTTTGCCGCCGCGCCCGCCGCAGTCACCTACGGCCAGCGCCTTTCGAACCACTTGTGATGCCGCTGCCGTTTCCTCTCCTGTTTGCCGCCGCTCCCGCACCGTCCGCCGCAGGCCTGCACCGGCTGCCTGGGTGCCGCGCATGAAGCAGCTGGCACTGGACATCGGCCTGGCCACCGGTCCCACGCTGGAGCGATTTTTCGCGGGGCCCAACGAAGCCGCGTTGCAGCATTTGCGCCTGGCCGTGGGCAGCGGCGACCCGGCGGCGGCGCCACGATCGCCCGTGCCCACCTACCTGTGGGGCGAGCCCGGCAGCGGCAAGAGCCACCTGCTGCGGGCCGTGCGGCAGGCCCTGCGCGAGCAGGGCACGGCCGTGGGTTGGCTGGACCCCGGCGTGTCCGAGCCGCCCGAGTTTGACGAGCGCTGGGGCGCCGTGGTCATGGACGACACGCACCTGTACAGCACCGCCCAGCAGGCCACGGCCTTCAACTGGTTCGTGAACGCCCTGAATCCCGCCACCGGCCCGCAGCGCTGGGTGCTGGCCGCCGGCAATGTGCCGCCAGCCGACCTGCCGCTGCGCGACGACCTGCGCAGCCGCCTGGGCTGGGGCCACGTGTTCCAGCTGCAGCTGCTGGGCGAGCCCGAGCGCCGTGCCGTGCTGCGCCAGGAGGCCGACGCACGCGGGGTGTTCCTGGGCGACGACGTGATGGACTACATGCTCAAGCGCTTCTCGCGCGACCTGGGCAGCCTGATGCAGCTGCTGGACCAGCTGGACGCCTTTGCGCTGCGCACCCAGCGGGCCATCACGATTCCCCTGCTCAAGACCATGCTGGAAACAGAATGACAGGGCGCCCCGGCTTGGCCGCCCCCGCCGATTTTTTGCTCCTACCGCCTGAATGACCCCTGACCCACGCCCCCTGCGGCTTGCACTGTTCGACCTCGACCACACGCTGCTGCCCCTGGACTCCGACTACGAATGGGGCGAGTTCACCATCCGCATTGGCTGGAACGACCCTGTCGAGTTCGCGCGGCGCAACGACGAGTTCTATGCCCACTACCAGGCCGGCACCCTCGACGTGCACGACTACGTGCGCTTTGCCACCGAGGCCGTGCGCGAGCGCGGGCCCGAGGCCGCGGCTGCGGCGCATGCGCAGTTCATGCGCGAGGTGATCGGCCCGGCCATCCGCCCGCAGGCCCTGGAGCTGGTGCGCAGCCACCAGGCCGCGGGCGACACGGTGCTCATCGTTACCGCCACCAATGAATTCGTCACCCGCCCCATCGCCCGCGCCCTGGGCGTGGGCGATGAAGCGCTGCTGGCCGTGCAGCTGGTGCGCGACCCGCACACCGGCTGGTACACCGGCGAGATCGACGGCGTGCCCACCATGCGCGAGGGCAAGGTGCGCCGCATGGAGCAGTGGCTGGCCGAGCGCCAGTCCAGCTGGGCCGACGTGCAGAGCACGTTCTACAGCGACTCCATGAACGACGTGCCCCTGCTCGAAAAAGTCAACCACCCCGTGGCCACCAACCCCGACCCGCGCCTGCGCGCGCTGGCCCAGGAGCGCGGCTGGCGCATACTGGACCTGTTCAACACCCACCCATGATCAAGAAGTTCATCGACAAACTGCTGGCCAAGACGACCGGCGCAGGCAGCCGCAAGCCCCGCTTCGGCAAGCGCGAGGAGGTGCCCGCGGCGGTGCACGGCATCAACCCCGAGCTGGTGGACCGCCGTGCCGTCGAGGTGGTGCAGACGCTGCAGCAGGCGGGCTACGAGGCCTACATCGTGGGCGGCGCCGTGCGCGACCTGCTGCTGGGCCTGCGCCCCAAGGACTTCGACGTGGCTACCAACGCCACGCCCGAGCAGGTCAAGGGGCTGTTCCGCCGCGCCTTCATCATCGGCAAGCGCTTTCGCATCGTCCACGTGGTGCACGGCCGGGGCCGCGAGCATGAGGTGATCGAGGTCTCCACCTTCCGCGCCTACATGGACAACACCGCGGCCGAGCAGGTCAGCGGCAACGAGAAGACCAGCAAGCACCAGCTCGCCGGCATGCAGCACGCGGTGGACGCTAGCGGCCGTGTGCTGCGCGACAACGTCTGGGGCCCGCAGGACGAGGACGCCACGCGCCGCGACTTCACCGTCAACGCCATGTACTACGACCCGGCCAGCCAGGTGGTGGTGGACTACCACAAGGGCATCCAGGACGCGCGCAAGAAAGTGCTGCGCATGATTGGCGACCCGGCCACCCGCTACCGCGAAGACCCGGTGCGCATCATCCGTGCCGTGCGCTTTGCCGCCAAGCTCAGCGGCCTGGGCTTTGCCCTGGAGCCCAAGACGGCCGCGCCCCTGGTGCAGTCGCAGGCGCTGCTGGCCGACGTGCCGCAAAGCCGCATGTTTGACGAAATGCTCAAGCTGCTGCAGACGGGCCACGCCATCGCCACCATCGAACAGCTGCGCAAGCTGGGCCTGGCCAAGGGCATCTACCCGCTGCTGGACGTGGCCGTGGAACGCGCCGACACCCCGTTCGTGAAGGCCGCGCTGGCCGACACCGACCGCCGCGTGCAGGAGGGCAAGCCCGTGGCCCCCAGCTTCCTGCTGGCCTGCGTGCTGTGGGCTGACGTGCGCGAGGGCTGGGAGGCGCGCCTGGCGCGGCGCGAGCACCCGTTCCCGGCGCTGCAGGAAGCGATTGACGAGGTGTTCGACCGCCGCATCGGCGACGTGTCGGGCCGCGGCAAGCTGGCCGCCGACATGCGCGAGATCTGGGTCATGCAGCCGCGCTTCGAGAAGCGTGTCGGCAGCACCCCGTTTGGCATGGTGCTGCAGCCGCGCTTCCGTGCAGGCTTCGACTTCCTGCGGCTGCGCGCCGACGTGGGCGAGATCAGCGAGGCGCTGGCCGAATGGTGGCAGGACTTCCAGGCCGCCGACGACGAGCGCCGCGAGGACCTGATGGACCAGGCCAAGGAAGAGCAGCGCTCCCGCCAGAAGGCACAGCAGCCCGTGGTCAAGCGCGTGCCGCGCGCCGCGTCCGCCCCTGATCCGCGCAAGTTGCCCCGCGCCGAAGGCTCCGCATCGGACGCCGGGTCCGAGGCCGGCCCCGCAGACGGAGACGATGCCGAATTCCCTTCTGACAGCGGCGCTCCCAAGAAGCGCCGCCGCCGTCGCCGCAAGCCCAGCAGCGGCGGCGCGCCCGGCGTGACCGCGGATGCCTAACCGCACGGCGTACATCGGCCTGGGGGCCAATCTGGGCGATGCGCCTGCGGCCCTGCGCGCCGCCGTGCAGGCCCTGGCAGCGCTGCCAAGCACGCAGCGGCTGCAGTGCTCGGCGCTGTACCGCAGCGCCCCGGTGGACGCCACCGGACCCGATTTCTACAACGCCGTGGCCGCCCTGCGCACCACCCTGCCACCGCAGGAGCTGCTGGCGGCCCTGCAGTCCATCGAGGCTGCCGCAGGGCGCGAGCGCCCCTACCGCAACGCCCCGCGCACGCTGGACCTGGACATCCTGCTCATCGACAACCTGTCCATCGACACCCCCGCCCTGACCGTGCCCCACCCCCGCATGCGCGAGCGGGCCTTTGTGCTGCTGCCGCTGGCAGAAATCGCACCCGCGCGCGTGCCTGCCGAGTGGCTCCAGGCCGTGCGGAACCAGCGCATCGAGCGCGTGGAATCTGCGTGAGGAATGGGCGCGTGGCTGTCAGCGCCATGGGGCGCTGGCGGTGTTGCGGCACGTGGATTTCTGCTGAAGAAATGCTATCTAAATGATAGCTTTTAGCGCTTGTCAGATAAGCGCTAGAGGCGAAAAACGCTAAAAAAATGGTGCTTCCCACGTTTTCCCCGATGCCCCTCCTCAGGCGGATGGCGCAGCTTCAGGCAGGGTCCGCCCTGTCTCCAGCATGGTGATGATGCGGTCGATCTGGCCGCCCAGGTTCTTTTCCCTCCTGAACTCCTTCATATGGAGGGCCTCATCCAGCAGGGTTTTGTCTTTAGACACCGGCGTGGAGGGGGCTGCGCCCCGCGCCAGCAGCGCACCCACGGCCAGATCGCTGCCGGAGGTGACAGCCGTCCGCAACGGTGTGAGGCGCAGCGCGCTGGTATCGGGCGTGTTGACGTCGCGTGACAGGCGGATCAGCGCGGGCACATAGCGGTTGTTGCCCATGCAGATGATGTGCAGTATCCGCAAGGAGTCGTCCCAGGGTGCGTCCACGTCGACCACGCCAGCGTCCAGGATGCGCTGGAACAGGGCGTCGGAGCGCGCATCCAGCTCGCGCTCGTGTAGATCCGTCAGGCGCAGCACCGGCATGTGGTCCTTGGTGGTGGAGTGGATGGCCGCGCCCAGGTCCAGCGCGGCCATCACGGCCTCGTGGCAGCCGGGCCGCCACAGTGCAGCCACCGTCAGCGGCTCGACCGCGCCGTAGGTCTTCTGTGCCACCAGGGCGTTGTGGTACAGCGGCATGCCCGCTTCGGCCAGCAGGTGCACCATGTCCACATCATTCCCCTCGATGGCCAGGACCATGGGGTAGGTGTCTTCCCAGCGTTCGCCCTGCCACAGGGCTTTCACATCCCCGCCGTCTGCCAGCCACCTGCGCACGGCAGCGTAGTCTCTGGCCTGTACTGCGGCCTGCAGCGCACGTTGCGAGGTGAGGAGGGCCAGGCGTTCGTTTCTTTTCATGGTGATGTGCAGTCCTTTCGGGCAGGCTCTTGGAAGGACCGGGGGCTGTGGCGTTGTCAGAGCCGCCATTTTGCAAGCGCAACGCCGGTTGGCGGCTGACAACTTGTCCACCGCGAGAGGCCTGGAATGGGCGCATTTCTCCGTATATTCCCTGGGGCCTGGGCCGACGGCAAAAAAGCGTGACTTCACACGCCGCATCACGGGCCGGCAATCGCAATATCCAGGGAGGGAACCATGCTGTTCGCCAGCTTGTGCACGCTGCTGTGGCACGTTGATGAGGGCGGCGCTCGCTGCTACACAGAGACCGACGTTGCCCATGCCTTCGCCGAAGGGCGCCTGCAGATCGCAGACCCTCTGCAGTGGCCCGGCACCGGCGGCGCGTGGGGGAATGGCGTGCCAGTGCGGCGCACCGGCCCGGTGGGTGAGAGCATGGACTATCGCGTGGGCGAAGGCGATGGGGCGAGGGATTTCGTTCGCTGCGCGAAGGCCTCGTGGTCCGATGGCTGGTTTGTCGCCCACCGCACGGACGCAAACGGCAACCTGTCGGGGTTTGCCTTCCACCCTGCCAGCGGGCGCATGCTCGACTGGCCGCAGTCCCGGCACGTGCATCGCCTGGGCGGGTGTTTCTACACCGGCAATCGGCGTGGCTGGCAGGTCATCGACGACGAAGGGCAGGTGCTGCATGTGCTGCCACGCACGCCTGACGGCGATAGTCCCTTTGAGTTGGTCAATATCTTCATGCTGGGCGGCAGCGTGTACCTGAGCACCGGCGGCGCGGCAGGACAATCGTTCTGGGCCCGGTGCGACGCCGCCACCGGCGCGTTGCAGGGCATGCTGACCTGGCCCCGGGGCTACCCGCGTGGCTGGAGCCAGTTGGGCAACACATGGTTCTTTGTGGACGAGCACCGCCTCTATCGCGCCAACACCGAGGACCTGGTGGCCAGCGCTGCGCTGGCCACCTTGCCTGCGGACACCGTGGGCGGCACGCGCTGGCTGTGGTCCGACGGCAGCTGCCTGTATCTGGTCTCGGTGGCGGGGCATCACCTGCTGTGTTTTGATGCGGAGGGCCGCCCTGCAGCTCCCGCGCAGCCACTGCCTGAAGGCTGGCGTGTGATGGGCGTGAGCACGCCTGTCGAGGGCTGGAGCCAGGTGTGGCTGGTGCCCTCCGACCGGCATGGCGATTGGGGAAGTGCCCAACTGCTCACCTGGCCACCAGCCTCCGCGGCATTGCCCACGCTGTTCGAGGCAGAACCCGTACAGGCCAGCGAGCCCGAACCGCAGCCCGGCGCCGATGGCCGGCATGGCCTCCGCATCCGCGTGGCCGCCCCCTCGGCCGAACAGGCCGCGCGCCATGGCGCGCACCACCTCATGCGCTGGGCCTTCCATGTGGCGCGCGGCATCATCCAGCGTGGCGCGCGCAGCGACCCGCAGTTCAACGGCGTGTTCGAGCTGGAGTGCACTACCCCGGAGCGCATGGACGCCCAGGGCGTGCCGGTGCGCCATCTGCAGGCCCTGCTGGGCCGCATGCGAGCCGAACCCATGGGCTACACCGCCGGTGATGGCAAAGGACGGCTGCACCTGCGCGTGCTGTGGCGCGCAGGTGCCGACGCGCCCGCGGAGTGCGTCTATTCCAGCCTGGACGAAACGGAAAGGAGCTTATCTTGACGCATGCCTTGACCCGGGAGCAGCTGTGGAGCCGCCTGGAGGCGGTCGATTATTTTGATTCGTGCGAGGAGGCGGAACACGCCGCGTTGCGCGCGCTGTTCTTTGACGGAGTGTTGTGGCCGCCAGGGCCAGCGCCCACCTGGATGGCATGCCGCGAGCTGTTCTTTCATCCCCAGCAGACACCCGCCCAATGGGCACGCACCGTGGAACTGAGGTCGCGCTATGTCGACGATGAGGACGTCGTGCACACGTCGCCCCGGCTGGCCGATGAATACCGCGCCGAGGCGCTGTCCATGCTGCTGGCTTCCGACCACCTGTACAGTGGCATGGGCGTTCCCGAGCAGCTGGCGCTGCTGGATTGGCTGGGCTGGATGGATGCGCCCCCGTCGGCTGCGGCACTGGATGCCTGGATGTACGGCATCCATGGATGGATCGAGGCCAAGCCCCGGGAACCCTGGCTGCTGGCCGATACCGACGACAGCCGCCACGCGCATGCCCTGCCATGGCTTTACCGCACGCTGGATGCCTCGCCGCTGGTGATGCAGGGCCGCTGGATGGCCACCATGCAGGACGGCTGGTGCTACGAGCGCTTTCCGCGCAATTTTCTCGGCTCTTTGCAATCACTGATGCGCATGGCCGAGAAAGGCAAGGTGCCGCACCGGCCGGGTACCGACCCCGGTCTGCGGCAGGATTTTTTGCGCCAGCTGCGTGACGATCTGGTGGCCGACGCGGTGCCCGCATTGCTGCAGCAGGTCTGGGCAATGACCCGAAAGCCCTGACGGCCGTGGAACGAGGTACGTCACCCCAAGGAACACCATGCTGATCAGCATCGTCGGCAACTTCCATTTCGAGCAGCGCGGGGATGCGTTGTTCATTGGCTCCGAAGAATCGGCGGCGCTGATCTGCAACGGCCACGCCCGGCTGGTACCCCCGGAGCCGACCTTCCTGCGTTTCAGCCGGGCACGGCTCGCGCCGCTGGCAATGGCCTGGACCCTCAACGAGACCCCAAAAGTAGCCCAAGGCGCTTGCGAAAGTGCGCAGGGACACTGATTTCAATGACCCAAACGTCCCAAACCATTGCGGCCATCCTCAAGAAGGCAGGCATCGCCTTCCGGCCCCTGCCCAAAGACTGGAATGGCTCCCACCTGGGCCAGATCTTCCGTCACATGGTTCCCGAGCGGATCTGCGAGTTCGACCCGAAGTGCATCGCCGAGGCGGCCGACTACGTGGGTGTGCTCCAGGAATTCGCGCAGGCCACCCAGGGGGAGTTCGTGCCCGAGAGCCCGCGGGCCGAGGGGGGCGCCGGCGGCAAGGTGGTGCTGGAGTTCGTGCATGCCGGGCAGGCCATTCGCTTCCAATTCACGCAGGAAGGCCGCTGGGTGGCCGATGGCTTTTACGAGCAACTGCGCAAATTCTGCAAGAAGCACCTTAGCGGCAGCTACCTGAGCGTGGGCAGCGATTGGGCCACCGAGGTCTACCTGCCGCACAAGGTGGTTGCGCAGATCCAGAAGAAGACGCGCACGTTCGATAGCGTCGAGGCGCTGGTGCAGTTCGTGGTGGAGGGCGCATCCCAGGGCGACCTGATCAAGGCGGGGGAGAGCCTGCCCTGGCAGCTGAAGGCGGGCTACACCCGCGATGGCGACAGCCTGCTGACCGCGCTGCTCAAGTCCGGGGCGGACATGGACCGATGCATGGCGGCCTATGAGCTGCTCGAAGCTCCCGCGCTGCCCAGCCGCTACGGCGAATCGCCCCTGGAGCTGGCGCAGCGCCTGCGGGGAGTGGATCTGAGAGGCGAGTACGGCGGCGAGCCCAAAGCCACGCTGGGCTATGCCGAAATCCGAGAGAAGTGGAGCCAGCGGCTCTGGCACAGCTATCGCCCCGAGTACATGCGCATCGTCGATGCGCTGGAGGCGGACCTGGCATCCATGCGCTTCTCCGAAGCCGGCAACTTGTACGGCATCGCCATGTGCCACGCGCCGCTGCTGGACTGCGGGGCCGAAGTCGCGCAAGTGCACTACTACGAATACAACGGCGCCTACACCCTGAATTTGCTCACCCAGGGGCCTGGAGGCGGCGCCTTGCACCTGCAACTGCCCCTCGATCAGGTCGACACGGTGATCGACCTGCTGCGCCGCTATTGCCGCCGCACCTTGTGGACAACACCCGGCCAAAACGGCGCCTGGCTGGCCGCTCAAGAATAGCCTGCGGACACGGGCGCAGAGCCCGCGCGCGGCAAGCACCCGTTGAAAGGGTGCTATTAAAAATATAGCTTCTAGCGCTTTATGGGAGCGCGCTAGAGGCTGATTGGGCTTGGATTTTTAATCCACCTTCGCGCCCGAGGCCTTCACCACCTGCTGGTACTTGGCGCGCTCGGCCGCCATGAAGCTGTCGAACTGCGCGGGTGTCGAGGCCACCGGCTCGGCCAGCAGGGCGGCGAATCGGGTCTTGGTTTCAGGGGCGTTCAGTGCCGCGACGAAGGCCTTGTTCAGCTTCTCGATCACGGGCTTGGGCGTGGCGGCCGGCGCCACCAGGCCCCACCAGGTGTCGATGGAAAAGCCCTTGAACGTGGCGGACAGCGGCGGCACGCCGGGCAGCGAGGGCGATGCGTCGAGCGAGGTGACGGCCAGGGCCTTGAGCTTGCCGGCGCGGATGTTGGGGGCTGCGGCGGCCAGGTTGTCGATGTTGAAGTCCACCTCGCCCGCCAGCAGGGCCAGCTGGGCGGGGTTGGCGCCGCGGTACGGGATGTGCAGTGCGAAGATGCCGGCGCGCTGCTTGAACATCTCGCCCGCCAGGTGGCCCGCGCTGCCGTTGCCGCCGCTGCCGTAGTTGAGCTTGGCGGGGTTGGCCTTGGCGTAGGCGATCAGGTCGGCCACGGTGTGGATCTTGAGCTGCTCGGCCTTGGCGGCGTTCATGACCAGCACGTTGGGCACGCGCACCATCTGCGTGATGCCCGCGAAGTCCTTGCCCGCGTCGTACGGCATCTTGGCGTACAGCCAGGGGTTGACCGCGTGCGTGGCGGTGGCGGCGATGCCGATGGTCAGACCGTCCGGGGCGGCCTTGGCAATCGCGTCGGCGCCGATGTTGCCGCCCGCGCCGCCCTTGTTGTCGATGATGACCGTGCCCAGAGACTCCCGCACCCGCTCGGCCAGCGCGCGGGCCGTCACGTCGATGGGGCCGCCCGGAGCGTAGGGCACGATCAGACGGATCGGCTGCCCCGATTCCTGCGCCAACGCTGCAGGGGAGGAAAAAGCCGCTGCGGTGGCTGCGGCGCCGGCAAGGAGGAGGAGGTTTCTGCGGTTCATGGCTGCATTGTGCAAAAAAATCGTAAGAAGACCTTGAACAGGTTCTCCCGAAAACCCTGCAATGGGGGGAATTCGTTGCGGAGGATCAGTGGGTGCGCACGGGGCCATCCGGCAGGCCCAGGTCTTCCACCAGCATGCCCAGCTCGTGCGACGACCGGATGTCCAGCTTCAGGAAGATGGCCGAGCGGTGTGTGTCCACCGTGCGGGGGTCGATGGGGCGCTCGGGGTTGCGCAGCGCCAGCGTGCGGGCGGCTTCCTTGCTGCTCACGCCGGTGGCCAGCACCCTGGCGACCTCCTGCTGGCGGGGGCTCAGGCTGTTCCAGCGCTCCAGCAGCAGCTTGTGCCGCTGGGTGCGCTCGGCCAGCGCGTGCGACAGCTGGGCGGCCTTGGTCACGGCGGCGAGCAGCGTGGCCTCGTCGCAGGGTTTTTCCAGCCAGTCCACTGCGCCCTGTTTCACGGCGGCCACGGCGGAGGCGACCTCGCCGTGGGCCGACAGGAACACGGTCTTGAGCACGGTGCCGCGCTGCTGCAGGGCTTCAAACACCTGCAGGCCGCTCATGCCGTCCATGCGCAGGTCCAGCAGCACGCAGCCGGGGCGGTCCAGGTCGGCTTGCGCGAGGAACTCCGCGCCGCTGGCCAGCGGACGGGCGTCATGCCCGCCCGCCAGCAGCAGGGCCGCGAGAGAGTGGCGCACGCCCTCGTCATCGTCGACGATGTAGACGCGCAGGGGTTCAGGGGGCAGCAAGCTGTCGGTCATGGCAAGGAGGGAAGGCTGGGAAGGCGGATTTCAAACACCGCACCGCCCCCGTCCCGGTTGCGGGCCAGCAGTTCGCCGCCCATGCTCTCGACGATGGAGCGGCAGATGTTCAGGCCCAGGCCCAGGCCATCGGAGCGGGTGGTGAAAAACGGCTCGAAGAGGCGTTCGGCGATTTCGGGCGGCAGGCCGGGGCCCCGGTCCAGCACCTGCAGGGACGCGCGGCCGGCCTCGGTGGCCGTGCGCAGCAGCAGCTCGTGCCCCGGGGCCGGTGGCTGCTGCGACTGCATGGCCTGCAGCGCGTTGAGCCCCAGGTTCAGCACCACCTGCTCCAGCAGCACCCGGTCGGCGCTGACGCGCACGGGTTCGGCCGACAGTGCCAGCCGCACGGGCACGCCGTGGCGCCGCGCCTCGGCCCGCAGGAGCAGGCTGAGCGACTGCTCCACGGCGGCATTCAGGTCGCAGGGTTCGCGCGATGCGGGCTGCTGGCGCACCCAGTGGCGGATGCGGCCCACGATGTCGGCCGCGCGCAGGGCCTGGGCAGATAGGGCGGCCAGCGTGTCCTGCAGCAGCTGCGGCTGCCCCTGCACGGACACGGCGCGGGCCGCTGCCGCGTAGTTGACCAGCGCGGCCAGGGGCTGGTTGAGCTCGTGGGCCAGGGTGGAGGCCATCTCGCCCACGGTGATCACCCGCTGCACCCGCTGCAGCTGGGCCTCGCGCTGCTGCTGCTGCTCCTCGGCGCGCTTTTGCGCGGTGATGTCCACCACCGAACTCATCCAGCCAATGTGCTGGCCGTGGCCGTCGATGAGGCGGGCGGTGTAGAACATCGTGTACACGTCCGTGCCGTTGCGGTGCCGCAGCCGGTTCTCCCGGCCCTGCGGCGAGGCCTTGCCGGCCTGCACGGTGTCCACATCGCTCCAGTGGCGCTCCAGGTCGTCAGGGTGCCAGTAGGGGTAGGGCGGCAGGCAGCCGATGAGTTCGGCTGCCGTGTAGCCCACCATGTCGCACATCGCGGGGTTCACGTAGACGATGCGGCCCTCCAGGTCGCGCGCGCGCATGCCCACCAGCAGCGAATCTTCCATCGACTGCCGGAAGGCGTGGGCCTGCTGCAGCGCATGGGTGCGCTCCTGCACGCGCTGCTCCAGCTCGATGCGGGCCTGCCGGTTCTCCTGCAGGCGCCGCTCGCGCAGCTGCCAGTAGAGCGCGCCGAGCACCAGCAGCCCCGAGGCCAGGCTGGCCAGCGCCCAGGCTTGCTGCTGGGCGGCCGCGACGGCCCGGCTGTCGGCCGTGAGGGTCAGCGTCCAGCCCAGGTCGGGCAGCGGCTCCTCCAGCGCCAGGTAGCGCTTGCCACTGGCTGCCAGGGTGATTTCGCCGCCCGGCGCGTCCTGCTGCGGGCGGGTCTTCCAGGGAACGGGCTGCGGCGCCCACTGCGGGCCGTACTGCTCGTCAAACTGAACCTGGCGCACCGCCGGGGCGGCCACGGGTCGGGTGGTCTTGTAGAGCCAGGCGGGCACGGAGCCCAGGAAGACGATGCCCCGCGCGTCGGTCACGAAAATCGGGTCGCGCAGTTGGGTCCAGGTGTCGACGATGGGCTGCATCCGCACCTTCACCGCCACCACGCCCACGACCCGGCCGTTCTCCACCACCGGCGCCGAGGCGAAAAGCCCTGGCTCCCCGGTCGTCTTGCCCACGCCGTAGAAACGGCCGGACTTCCCCTGCATCGCGTCAAGGAAGTAGGGGCGGTTGCGGTAATTCTGGTGGACGAAGCTGGCGGGCGTGTTCCAGTTGCTCGACGCCACGGTGAGCCCGCTCGTGTCCATGACATACAGCGTGTCCGAGCCCGCGTTCGCGTTGACGGTTTCCAGATAGGCATTGGCCGCGCTGCGCAGCAGCTCGGCGCTGGGGTTGTGCAGCAGGGTGGCAATGAGCGGCTGCTGGGCGGCGGTAAAGGGCAGGTAGCTGTAGCGGGTGGCCACGCCGCGCAGGGCCAGGGCCTGGACTTCGCCCGAGCGGCGCAGGTTGTCCCACTGGCTGTCGAGCTCGTTGCGGGCCGCCCATTCGCCCGCGCCGAGCACCAGCGCCACGGCCACGCCCAGCACCGCAGCCATCGGGCCCGCGCCCCGCAGGGCCTGGCGCAGCCGGGTCATGTCAGGGTTCCGCCGCGCTGCGCGTCATCCGCACCGGTGGAAACTGGCGCGAACCAGGCCTGGACGACCCGAAGAGCTGCCGCCGCTGGTGGCGGCATGGAGGCGCGGACCGCCTCAGGGGGGCGTTCCATGCTTGTCGGCTTCGGAGGTGAACGAGTCCGCGTAGAACTCTTCGGGCGGCAGGCCGCGCTGCGCGCTGTAGGCGGCGCGGGCGGAGTCCACCACGATGGGTGCGCCGCAGGCGTACACCTGGTGGCCCGACAGGTCCGGGAAATCGTCCAGCACCGCCTGGTGCACAAAGCCGGTGCGGCCGGTCCAGCCGTCCTCGGGCAGGGCGTTGGACACCACCGGCACGTAGCGCAGGTGGGGCATGTCGGCGCTGCGGGCCTGCAGCCAGCCGTGCATGTACAGGTCCGCCGGCCGCCGTCCACCCCAGTAGAGCACCGTGGGGCGCGTGATGCCCTTGAACTGCATGTGCTCGATGAGCGCCTTGATGGGCGCAAAGCCCGTGCCGGAGGCCAGCAGGATGATGGGCTTGTCGGAGTCTTCGCGCAGGAAGAAGCTGCCAAATGGTCCCTCCACCCGCAGGATCTCCTTTTCCTTCATGGCGCCAAACACATGGTCCGTGAACTTGCCGCCCGGCATGTGGCGGATGTGCAGCTCCAGCCCCGGCGCCTCGGCCTGGGTGTGGGGTGCGTTGGCCATGGAGTAGGCGCGGCGTGCGCCGTCGCGCAGGATGAACTCCACATACTGCCCCGCGTGGTAGCGGAAGGTGTCGGCCGCCGGCAGTTGCAGGCGCACCTGCATCACGTCGTGCGAGACGCGGGTGAGCGAGGCCACCCGCACGGGCATCTTCTTGACGGGGTAGGCGCTTTCGTCCGTCACCTGGCGCGACTCCAGCACCACGTCGGAAAGCGGCTGTGCGCAGCAGGTCAGCACCAGCCCGGCGGCCTCCTCGTCCGCGGACAGGGCCTTGGACTGGTGGGCGGTGTGCAGCACGGTGCCGCTGAGCTTCTTGCACTTGCACGAGCCGCAGGCGCCGTCCTTGCAACCGTAAGGAAGGCCCACGCCGTTGCGGATGGCAGCGGCCAGGAGGGCTTCGCCCGCCCCGGCGCTGAACGAGCGGCCGCTGGGCTGCACGGTGATCTGGAACGCTGCGGTGGTGGCGGTGGCAGCCTCGGCGCTGGTCATGTTGTGGGTATCCTTGGAATCGTCTATCAAAACAAGCAAACGGACCCAATTTTGCCTTCAATCGCCACACCCCTCGGAGCCCTGCCCGCGCGCTTTCGCCGTGAACGCCTGCTGATCGTGGGATGCGGTGACGTGGGTCAACGCGTACTGCGTCTTCTTCAATCCGGGCCGGGCGCGGGCCGCCTGCAGGTGCTGGCGCTGACCTCCAGCACGCAGCGCAGGCCGCAACTGCGCGCCCAGGGCGCACGTCCGCTGGTGGGCAACCTCGACGATGCGGCCACGCTGCGCAGGCTCGCGGGCGTGGCCACGCGGGTGCTGCACCTGGCGCCGCCGCCGGGCGAAGGGGCCGGGGGGAGCGCGTGGTGGCTCGATCCGCGCACCGTGGCGCTGGCCCGGGTACTGCGGCTGCGCAGCCTGCCGCGGTCGCTGGCGTACGCCTCCACCAGCGGCGTGTACGGCGACTGCCAGGGCGCCTGGGTGCCCGAAACCCGGGCCGTGGCGCCCGCCACCGCCCGCGCCCAGCGGCGCGTGAATGCCGAGGCCGCCGTGCGGCACCTGGGCCGCGCGGGCGTGCGCGCCAGCGTGCTGCGCATCCCCGGCATCTATGCGCCCGACCGCGAAGGCGGCACGCCCGAGGCCCGCCTGCGCCGCGGCACGCCCGTGCTGGCCGCCGAGGACGACGTGTTCACCAACCACATCCACGCCGACGACCTGGCCCGCGCCTGCCTGGCCGCGCTGTGGCGCGGCCGCCCGCAGCGGGCGTACAACGTGAGCGACGCCACCGAACTGAAGATGGGCGACTATTTCGATCTGGCGGCGGACCTGTACGGGCTGCCCCGGCCGCCCCGGGTGCCGCGCAGCGAGGCGCACCGCCAGCTGTCGCTGATGCTGCTGAGCTTCATGAGCGAATCACGCCGGCTGGACAACCAGCGCATGCTGCAGGAGCTGGGAGTGCGGCTGCGCTACCCGTCCGTCGCCGAAGGGCTGCGCAGCGCTGACGCCGTCACCTCCCTCACTGTCCGGGCCTGAGCCCGCTCAGCAGGGCGCTTGCCCGCCGTTGGAGCGGCACACGCCGCCGGGGCCGGGGAACCGCCCCGGGCCGGTGCGGGGGTAGGTGTTGCCCTGGTTGTCGGTGCAGCGGAAGTCGCCGCATTCCACCAGGCGCGGTGGGGCAGGGCGGGGTCCCGGCTGCGGAAACGGCTCGGGAAACAATGGCGAGCGCCGCGGCGGCGGCACCACCACCACCCGGGGCTGCAGGGCGCGGGCCTTTTCCACCTCGGCGTAGCCCTGGGGCCCCAGGCAGTCCAGGTCCATCTGCCGCTGGGCGGCTTCCAGGCGCTGCTGCTGCTCATAGGTGGATCGTGACGAGTCCGACGCCAGCACGTCCAGGTTGCGCCGCGACCGGGCGCACTCCGGCGAGCGGGCGTAGTCCTGCGCGGCGGGCGCTGCGGCGGCGCGCGCCCGTTCGGCGTCCCGGCGGGCCTGGGCGTCTGCGGCGGCGGTCTCGGCCTGCAGCCGTTCCTGCTTGCGCTCCAGGGCCTGTGCAGCCTGCTCACGCTCCTGCTGGACTTCCTCGGGCGTCTTGCGGGCTTCCACCTCGTGCGCGGCGGCGCCTGCCGCGCATGGGCCGTCGGTATAGGTCACCTTGCCCGTACGCGCATCGGTGCAGCGCACCACCTGCCCGTGGGCGGCCGGCAGGGCGGCCAGCGTGCTGGCCAGCAGGCACGCGGGCGCAAGCCAGCGGCGGGGCAATGGTGTGCGCATCTCCCTCGTCTCCTGCGGCGGCGGGCCGGATCAGGGCTTGTCCGGGCTGTTGGATTGCTGGCGCGAGCGCCAGTCGTAGGGGCTGGGCGTGTAGCTGTCGGGCGCCAGGCGGCCGGGGCGGTTGTCGCGCTGGAATCGGTCCCGCTCGGCCTGCTCCCGCAGTGCCTGTGCGCGGTCGCGCTGTCGCCGCTCGGCCTCGCGCGCCTCCTGGTCCCGGCGCGCGCGGTCGCGGTCACGGGCTTCCCGTTCACGCTCGCGTTCGCGGGCCTGGCGCTCCCGTTCCCGCTCCCAGCGTTCGCGCTCGCGCCAGTCGTTGCGGTTGCGGTCGCGTTCCCAGCGGTCGTCCCCCCGGTCGCGGCCCCCAAAGTAAATGGTGGCCGGCGGCGGCGCGCCGTAGACGGGCGGGGCGGAATACACCGGAGGGGCGTTGTAGATGTAGCCCGGCTGCTCGTACACCTGGTACGGCGCGGGCTCGTAATACGCGTCGCCCGGCACGGTGGCGCAACCTGTGACGGCGGTGCCCAGGGCCGCGATGGCGAGAAGGCGGGCGATAAGAGTGTTCATGCGGGTAAGACCTCGGCAGGGCACGGGCTGTTCCAGCCCGCGCGTAAAGCCCGCGAAAAGCACGCCGTCAGGCGTTACATCTCTCTTTCGCTGGCTGGTCTTCACTGTAGCGCCCCACCACGCGTTTTGGTTGACCTGCAGGCCGATGGCCGCGGTAGGACAGCGCCGCGCGAGCGTGCCCAACCCCGCTCGCCCGCAGGGGCGGGTCAGTGGTGGTTGCTGCTAATTTGATAGCTGCTTGCGCTTGCTGGGTAAGGCCTGGGGTGCATTTTTGGCCTAACCCTGCGGCCGGCTACTTGGGCAGCACACGGCGGATGGTCTCCGCCAGGTCCTCGGCCACAAATTTGGCCACGTAGCCGTCGGCGCCCACGCTGCGAACATGGTCCTCGTTGGCCGAGCCCGACAGGGACGAGTGGATGACCACCGGCAGCCCCTGGAAGCGGGCGTCCTGCTTGATATTGCGGGTGAGGGTGAAGCCGTCCATCTCGGGCATTTCCAGGTCGGTCAGGACCATGGCCACGCGGTCGGCCACCGTCTTGCCCTCGGCCTCGGCGCTCTTGGCGATGGCGTTGAGGCGGTCCCAGGCTTCCTTGCCGGATTTCACCATCTCGTAGGGGGCGTTCAGCACCTTGAGTTCCTGCTCGATCAGCGAGCGGGCCACGAAGGAGTCGTCGGCCGCCAGCACGATGCAGCCGGGCTTGAGCTTGAGCTTGGCGCCCACCTTTTCCTCGGTGACCTCGTGGCCGTCCGACGGGGACACCATCTGCAGGATGGCTTCCACGTCCAGCACCTGGGCCAGGCGCGACTCGTCGGTATTGCCGTCCAGCCGCGCAATGCTGGTGACGAGCTTGCCCTTGGCGCCGCTGGTCTCGGCCGACAGGACCTGCTTCCAGTCCAGCCGCACGATGTCCTCCACCGATTCCACCGCGAAAGCCTGCGTGGTGCGGGCGTATTCCGTCACCAGCATGATGTTCAGGCCGGTCTGGGGCTTGCAGCCCACGATGGAGGGCAGGTCCAGCACGGGGATCACCTGCCCGCGCAGGTTGACCACCCCCAGCGAATGGGGCATGGTGCCCGCGATGGGGGTGATGCTGGGCATCGCCACGATCTCGCGGATCTTGAACACGTTGATGCCAAACAGCTCGGACTTGCCCAGGGCGTTGTCCGTGCCCAGGCGAAACAGCAGCAGCTCGAACTTGTTGGTGCTGGTGAGATTGGTCCGCTCGTCGATGTCCTGCTGCACTGCTTTCATGGTGAATCCTTCGCGCCTGAAAAAAAGATACGCGTGTTTACAAATTTTAGGTTGAGAACGCCGCGGACAGGGGGCTAAATTTTCAGGCAATACCCGAATCCTGCCCTGCAACACACCCGGCGTGGTGAAGTCGTCACAGCCTGGCCGGGCGGGTTTCGCAGGGTTTGCTCAGTCCGTCACGCCCGGCAGCTCGCGCAAATAGCCCTGCAGGGCCGCAATGGCCTGCCGCACCTTGGCGGGCTGTGCATCCCGCTGCGGCGTCACCGCCCAGATGTCCAGCGTGCCGAAAGACCACTCAGGCAGCAGGCGTACCAGCCGCCCGGCCTGCAGTGCGTCGTGCGAATCCATGCTGCCCACCAGCGCCAGTCCCAGGCCGGCCTCGCACATCTGCTGGATGGACAGCTGGTTGTTGCTGGCAATGCGCGGCTCCACCCGCAGCGCCCGCGGCTCGCCTGCAGGGCTGCGCAGGTCGACGAGCAGGCCGCCGCCCTCGCGCGCAAAGCCCAGCCAGCTGTGCGCGAGCAGCGCGTCGGGGTCGCGGGGCATGCCGTGCGCATCCACCCAGCCGGGCGATGCGCACAGGTACCACTGCATGCCGCCCAGCCGCCGCGCGGCCCAGGTCGAATCCGAGAGCCGCCCGTAGCGCACGGCCAGGTCGATGCGGGCGTTGATGAGGTCGATGGAGGCATCGTCCACCAGCAGCCGCAGGCGCAGCGCCGGGTGGGCCGCCAGCAGCTCCCCTAGCGCGGGGGCGATGTGGCGCGCAAAGCCCACGGTGGCGGACAGGCGCAGTTCGCCACTGGGCGCGTCGCGCGAGGCCGCCAGCTCCGCCCGCGCCTGTTCGGCCGCCGCCCACATGGCGGCGCAGCGCGCGTGGTAGCGCTGGCCCGCCTCGGTCAGGGCCAGCTTGCGGGTGGAGCGGTGCAGCAGCGTCACCCCGCCGTCGCGCTCCAGCTGGCGCACCTGCTGGCTGACGGCCGAGGTGCTCATGCCCAGGGCGCGCGCGGCGCTGCTCATCGAGCCGTGCTGCACCACGGCGGCAAACACGGCCATGCGTTTGAGATCGTCCATGGGGCGGATTGTGAAGCTGTACTTCAAAGAGAAGGCGTTCTGGGGCCTCTACCGGCCGCTTTGACAAGCTCCTATTCTCACTGCATCGCAACTTCGACTCCAGGACATCCTATGAACATCGCCCTGATTGGTGCCACCGGCTTTGTCGGCTCGGCCGTGCTGAATGAACTGCTGCAACGCGGCCACCGCGTGACGGTGCTGGCCCGCAACCCGGCCAAGCTGGCCGCGCGCGAAGGCCTGGCGGTGGTGGCTGCCGACGCGCAGGACGCCGCCCAGGTGGCCAAGTCCGCCGCGGGCCACGACGCGGTGGTGAGCGCCTACAACCCCGGCTGGACGGCGCCGGACATCCACGACCAGTTCCTCAAAGGCACGCGCGCCATCATCGACGGCACGAAAGCCGCCGGAGTGCGCCGTTTCCTGATGGTGGGCGGCGCGGGCAGCCTGTTCGTGGCGCCCGGCGTGCAGCTGGTGGACACGCCCCAGTTCCCGGCCGAATGGAAGCAAGGCGCTCTCGCCGCCCGCGAGGCGCTGAACTGGATCCGCACCGAAAGCGCGCTGGACTGGACCTTCCTCTCGCCCCCTATCCTGCTGCAGCCCGGCGAGCGCACCGGCCAGTACCGGCTGGGCGACGAGGCACCCTTGATGAACGGCGACCAGCCCGGCAGCATCAGCGTGGCCGACCTGGCCGTGGCCATCGTGGACGAGCTGGAAACGCCGCGCCATGTGCAAAAGCGGTTTACGGTGGCGAACTAAGGCATCGCGGCCCTACGGAGTCCCCTCCTGCGCGACAAGGGGACTCCTGTTTTGATAGCTGCTTGCGCTTGATGCACAAGCGCTAGAGGCCGATTTCTTTCAAATTTTGGCGCTCACCCCACAAACCACCGCATGGGCACCAGCACCAGCGATGGGAACAGCACCATCAGGAACATCACCGCAAACTGCGCCACCATGAACGGGATCACGCCCCGCGTGACGTCGTCCATGCGCATCTTGCCCACGCCGGCCACCACGTTCAGCACCGTGCCGACCGGCGGGGTGATGAGCCCGATGGCATTGTTGATGATGAACAGCACGCCGAAGTAGACCGGGTCGATGCCCGCCGCCTTCACCACCGGCATCAGCACGGGCGTCAGGATGAGGATGGTGGGCGTCATGTCCATGGCGGTGCCCACGGCCATCACCAGCACCATGATGGCGATGAGCAGCAGCGTGGGGTGTTCCATCAGCGGCTTGAGCAAGCCCACCAGCTGGCGCGGGATGTCGGCCACGGTGATGAGCCAGGCGCTGACCATGGCTGCCGCCACCAGGAACATGATCACGGCCGTAGTTTTGGCGGCGCTGGTGAACACCTCGGCCAGTTGGCGCCAGTGCAGCTCGCGGTAAACCACCGTTGCCACGAACAGGGCGTAAACCGCAGCCACTGCCGCCGCCTCGGTGGGCGTGAATACGCCCATCTTCAAGCCCACGATCACGATGACCGGCAGGAACAGCGCCCAGGTGGATTCCTTGAGCGCCTGCAGCTTCTCGGCGGTGGACGCCTTGGGTGGCGGCGTGACGTTTTCGCGCTGCGACACCCAGTACCAGGTGACCGCAATCGCCAGCCCCATCAGCAGCCCGGGAACGATGCCCGCCAGGAACAGCTTGCTGATCGAGACGTTGGCTGCCACGCCAAACACCACGAAGCCGATGGAGGGCGGAATGACCGGCGCGATGATGCCGGCCGAGGCAATCAGCCCGCCCGCACGCGCCTTGTCGTGTCCGGCTTTCACCATCATGGGCAGCAGCAGCGCCGCCAGTGCTGCCGTGTCGGCCACGGCCGAGCCCGACAGCGCTGCCAGCATGCAGGCGGCCAGGATGGCGACAAAGCCCAGCCCGCCGCGCCGGTGCCCCACCAGCGTGAGCGCGAGCTTGACGATGCGCTGCGACAGCCCGCCCACGTTCATGATCTCGCCCGCCAGCATGAAGAAGGGCACCGCCAGCAGCGGAAAGCTGTCGGCGCCGTTGATGACGTTCTGCGCGAGGATCTGCGCGTCAAACAGGTCCAGGTGCCACATGAGGGCGACGCCGGACACCAGCAGCGCGTAGGCAATCGGCACGCCAATGGCCATGGCGGCGAGCAGGGAGCCGAGGAAGATGAAAACGGTCATGGGAGAGCGCTCCAGGTCATTGCAGTGCGGGGCTCACGGGCGTGTTGCCGTGGGCGCGGGAGCTTCGTGCGGCACTTGGCTGCCCACGGCGGCCAGTTCTTCGGACTCGGAGATATGCACCAGCTCGCTGTCCGGCATCTGCCCCGACACGATGCGCCACAGGTCCAGCGCCAGCAGGAGGCCTGCCGCCACCGCAAACACCACGCCGGATGCGTAGAAGATGGCCATGGATGCACCGGTGACCGGTGCATCCACATCCCAGTTGATGCGCGCCTGTGCCAGCGCGCCGCTGAACAGCAGCCAGGTGCACCAGATCATCAGTGCATAACTCAGGGCCAGGCAGATGCGCTGGCCCAGCGGCGGCAAGCGTGCCAGTAGAAAGTCCGTGCCCAGGTGGCCCCGCTCGCGCACCGCCACGATGGCGCCCAGGAAGGTGAGCCACACAAACAGCCAGCGCGAGACCTCCTCGCTGATGGCAATGCCGGAGTTGAATGCGTAGCGCAGCACCACGTTGCCGAACACCATCACCACCATCACGGCCAGCGCCAGGGCGATGAGCAGGTTGATGGCGCGGCAGCAGCGGTCGATGAGGGCATTGAGCATCGTTGTCTCCTTTTTTTGATAGGTCTGTACCAGCTCACCTCAATCCGTTCACGCTGAGCCTGTCGAAGCGCCGCGCGAGGCTTCGACAGGCTCAGCCTGAACGGCTGGGCGAATTGGGTGTTTCATGCACTACAGCGCCGCCCCCTGCAGCAGCCCGCGCTGCGCCAGGTTGGCCATGAAGGCGCGCAGGCCAAAGCGCCACGGCGCCGCGGCCTCGCTGTGCGCCACGCGGTTGTGCAGGCCGCCCAGCCAGGCGCTGTGGATGGACACCAGGTCGCCCAGCTGGTGGGTAAAGCCGCCGCCCGGCTCGCCGCGGTCCTCGATGGGGGCGAACAACGTGCCCAGGAACAGCATGAAGCCGTCCGGGTACTGGTGCGCGGCCAGCGTCTGCGCCACCAGGTCCGCAGGGTCGCGGCTGATGCTGGCCATGGTGTTGATGCCGCGCAGCTCGAAGCCGTCCGCGCCCGCCACGCGCAGGTGCACCGTCTCATCGCGCACCTGTTCCAGCCCGAAGCTCGCGTCGAACAGGCGGATGAACGGGCCCAGGGCGCACGACGCATTGTTGTCTTTGGCCTTGCCCAGCAGCAGGGCGCTGCGGCCCTCGATGTCGCGCAGGTTCACGTCGTTGCCCAGCGTTGCGCCCACGATCTGGCCCCGGCTGTTCACGGCCAGCACTACCTCGGGCTCGGGGTTGTTCCAGGCCGAATCGGAGCGGATGCCGATGTCGTCGCCGCAGCCCACCGAGGCCAGCACCGGTGCCTTGGTGAACACCTCGGCATCGGGGCCGATGCCCACCTCCAGGTACTGCGACCACAGGCCTTTGTCCTGCAGCAGCGCCTTCAGGCGCATGGCCTCGGGGGAGCCGGGGCGGATGTCGGCCAGGTTCTCGCCGATGAGGCCGATGACCTGGCTGCGCAGGCCCTGCGCGCGGGTGGCATCGCCGCGCGCCTGTTCTTCGATCACGCGCTCGATCAGGCTGGCCGCAAAGGTCACGCCCGCCGCCTTGACCACCTGCAAATCGCACGGTGCCAGCAGCCAGGGGCGGGTGGCGTCGCGCGCGCCGGGTTGGCTGTTGGCCAGCAGGTCGTCCACGCTGCACAGGTATTGGCCGGCGGCGGTGCGTGCAGCCTCGGCAGGTGCCAGGGTGTCCAGCAACGTGCTCATGGTGGGGTAGTGCGCGCTGAGGTCGAACACACCGTCGGGCCGCAGGGCCACCACGGCCGGGCCGGGCACCGCCCCTTGGGGTGCCCACGCACGGCCCACCAGCGTGCCCTGCAGGCCGTCGTCGGGAAGCACTTGCAATGCGGCGTGGGGCGCACGGGCCCATTCGGCAACTGCCGCTGCCGTCATGTCGTTCATGGAGAGTCCTTCGAAAAATTCTGGGCGGGCACCGGTTGCCCCCCGTTTGTTGTCAGTGGTTGTGGCGTGGCGTCTTTTCGGAAATGCGCTGAAATTCCAGTGCAAAGTCCAGCGTCGCGCCGTCAGCCAGCTGCCCCGTTTTCTCGCGGTACAGCGCCTCCCACGGCGACTGGCTCGCGGGCACGGGCGGGGCGGGCAGGTCACGCTTGCGGCGTGCGATCTCTTCGGGGGCGACCAGCGCATCGCAGCGGCCGGTGTTCAGGTCGATGCGGATCGTGTCGCCGCTTTGCAGCCAACTCAGCCCTCCGCCCACGGCGCTTTCGGGCGATGCGTTCAGGATGGACGGGCTGTCCGCCGTGCCCGACTGGCGCCCGTCGCCCAGCGTGGGCAGGGTGTTGACGCCGCGCCGGATCAGCGCGTCCGGCGGCTGCATGTTCACCACTTCGGCCGAGCCCGGCCAGCCGATGGGGCCTGCGCCGCGCATCACCAGGATGCAGCCTTCGTCGATATCGAGCGCCGGATCGTTGATGCGCGCGTGGTAGTCGTCTGCGCCCTCGAACACCACGGCACGGGCTTCGAAGATGCCCTCCTGCCCCGGGCGGCTGAGGTAGCGCTGGCGAAAGGCCTCGGAGATGACTGAGGTCTTCATGATCCCGAAGTCGAACAGGTTGCCGCTGAGCACCATGAAGCCGGCCTTTTCCATCAGCGGGTTGCTGAAGGGGCGGATCATCTCGCGGTCATGGGTCTCGCGGCCTTGCAGGTTTTCGCCCACCGTCTTGCCGGTCACGCTGGCGCAGTCGGCGTGCAGCTTGCCTGCCTGCTGCAGCTCCCACATCAGCGCGGGCACGCCACCAGCGCGGAAGAAGCGCTCACCCAAGAACTGGCCTGCTGGCTGCATGTTCAGCAGCAGCGGCAGGTCGTAGGCGTGGTCGGTCCAGTCCTGTGCATCGAGCTGCACGCCCGCGTGGCGCGCCATGGCCATGATGTGCACCTGCGCGTTGCTGCTGCCGCCCGCAACGCTGACGACCGACAGCGCGTTCAGGAAACTCTCGCGCGTCAGGATGCGCGAGGGGCGCAGGTCTTCGTACGCCATCTCCACGATGCGGCGCCCGGTCTCGTAGGCCATCTGCCCACGCTCGCGGTACGGTGCGGGAATGGCCGCGCAGCCCGGCAGCGACAGGCCCAGCGCCTCGGCCACCGCGTTCATGGTGGAGGCCGTGCCCATGGTGTTGCAGTGCCCGGCGGAGGGGGCGCTGTTGCAGGCGCGCTGCAAGAATTCTTCCTCGTCGATCTCGCCCGCCGCGAGCTGGCGGCGGCTGCGCCAGATGACGGTGCCCGAGCCCACGAGTTGACCCTCGTGCCAGCCGTCGAGCATCGGCCCGCCCGAGAGCACGATGGCCGGAATGTCCACCGTGGATGCCGCCATGATGCCCGCTGGTGTGGTCTTGTCGCAGCCCGTGGTCAGCACCACCGCGTCGATGGGGTAGCCGTACAGGATCTCCACCAAGCCCAGGTAGGCCAGGTTGCGGTCCAGCGCGGCCGTGGGGCGGCGGCAGTTTTCAAAGATGGGGTGGACGGGGAACTCCATCGGGATGCCGCCCGCATCGCGGATGCCGTCACGCACGCGGCGCGCCAGATCCAGGTGGATGCGGTTGCACGGCGACAGGTCGCTGCCCGTCTGCGCGATGCCGATGATGGGCCGGCCCGAGCGCAGCTCCTCGGGCGTGAGCCCGTAGTTCATGAACCGCTCCAGGTACAGCGCGGTCATGTCCGAGCGCTCGGGCGCGGCAAACCATTCGCGGGAACGGAAGGGGCGGCGGGGTATTTTTGTCATGGAGCTAGGCCGTGGGAGACGGGGCGGGGCGGCGCGAAGGGGTGTAGGGGCTTATTGGATGTCAGGACAGAAACTTGCGCCGACCATCCACTACCCGTTCGGGCTGAGCTTGTCGAAACCTTGCGCGGCGCTTCGACAGGCTCAGCGTGAACGGCTTGTTGTGGGTTGAAATCAATCAGAGGAGGCCTGGGAGCGGCAGAGTTACTTCCCGCCCCGCGCCTTCGCCAGTTCGCCCATCATCTCGCTCGTGGTCTCTTCACCAAACTCCTTGCCGTACTTGGCCAGCACGGGCTGCAGCTTGGTGCGCAGCTTGGCCTGCTCTGCTGCGGGCAGCTCGGTGATCTGCATGCCGGCCTTCTTCAGCTCGCCCAGGGCGGTTTCGCTGAAGGCGCGGATGGTCTTGCGTTCGAACAGCGTGGCCTCGCGGGCAGCCTCCTGCACGATCTTCTTCTCGTCGGCCGAGAGGCCGTCCCAGGTCTTCTTGGAGATGAGCAGCACCCACGCGCTGTACATGTGGCGCGACAGTACCAGGTGCTTTTGCACTTCATAGAACTTGCTGGCCAGGATGGTGGCGGGCGGGTTCTCCTGGCCGTCGACGGCCTTTTGTTCCATGGCGGTGTACAGCTCGGTGAACGGCATGGGCGTGGCGTTGGTGCCGAGGGCGTTGAAGGTATCGAGGAACAGGGGGCTCTGGATCACGCGCAGCTTGAGGCCCGCCAGATCGTCGGCCGTGTTGATGGGGCGGCGCGAGTTGGTCACGTGGCGGAAGCCGTTTTCCCAGAAGCCCAGGCCGATCAGGCCCTTGTCGGGCAGCATGGCCAGCAGCTTCTGGCCGAAGGGGCCGTCCAGCACTGCGTCGGCTTCTGCCTCGTTGTTGAAGGTGAGCGGCAGGTTCAGCACGCCAAAGGGCTTGATCAGCGACATCAGCGTGGACGAATCCGGAATCGTCATCTCCAGCGTGCCGCCGCGCAGGGCCGAGGTCATGCTCACGTCGTTGCCTAAAGCGCCGCTGGCAAACAGCTTGGCGTTCATCTTGCCGCCGCTCTTGGCCTGCAGGCGCTCGGCAAAGTGGCGCACGGCCTGGGCCTGCGGGTGGTCGTCGCTCAGGCCGATGCCGATCTTGAAGGTGTGTTCCTTGACTTGTGCCGCGACGGGGGCGAGGGGTGCGGTGAGGGCGGCCAGTAGCGTGGCGGCCAGGGCGAGGGTCTTGAATTGCATGGTGTCTTGTCTCCGTTGGAATGGCTGACCCCGTTGGCGAGGCCGTCGGCGCCTGCGGCTCTTTTGGGGCCAGCCGTCATGAACGCAGGGCAAAGGTTAGGTTTCGCGCCCCGACAGGTCCACTGAATGTTTTGCGAAAATCCATTCCAAACGCTTATGAGTCCAGACGAATTTCCGGGTAAACCCTTGTCTTTGGCGCAGGCCTGCGCGCGGCTGCGCTTTCGGCATTTGCAGTTTCTGGACATCCTGGGCCGCACCCGCAACCTGCGGCTCACGGCCGAGCAGATGCACGTCACGCAGCCTGCGGCCACCAAGATCCTGATGGACATCGAGGAGATCCTGGAAGCGCGACTGTTCGACCGCCTCTCGCGCGGCATGCGGCCCAACGAGCTGGGGCTTTTCACGCTGCGCTATGCCAGTGCGGCGCTGGATGGGCAGCGCAGGTTTGTGGACGAGTTCAACGCGCTCAAGCAGGGCGGCCACGGCCATGTGACGGTGGGCGCCATCACCGGCTCGGCCGCGCATGTGCTGGTGGCGTCGGTGGTGGAGATCCAGCGCCTGCGGCCGCTCCTGGTGCTCAAGATCCTGGAGCAGAGCAGCGACCAGCTCATCGCCTGGCTGGCCGAGCGCAGGATCGACCTGATGATCGGTCGCTTTACCAGCGAGGACCAGCGCAGCCAGTTCCGCTACGAGCACCTGTCGGCCGAGCCCATGTCGGTGGTGGCCGGGCCGCACCACCCGCTGCGCGGCGCGGCCGACCTGTCGCTGACCGAGCTGGCCCACTGGCCGTGGATTCTGTACCCGCCCTCCACGGCGGTGCGCAAGGTGTCGGACGACCTGTTTGGCGGTGCGGGCCTGTCGCTGACAGCGGGCGTGGTGGAAACGCCGTCGTTCCTGTTCGCGCTGGAGCTGATGAACACCACGCCCATGCTGTCACTGCAGCCCTCGGCGCTGGTCGAAAAGTATGTGCGCCGCGGGCTGCTCGCACGCATCCCCGTGGGCTGGCCCGACCGCATGCCGGGCTACGGCCTCATCACCCGCCTGGGCGAGCCGCCCACGCCGGCCGCGCAAGCCTTCATGGCGGTGCTGCGTGAGACGGCAGGCGTGGCGGGGTAATGCACTTCGATAACCAGCGGTTATTGAAAGACCGGCCGTGGTGCCCATGCCGTTATGCTCTGCGCCCCCTTTGCCCCTGCCCTGCCATGACCGACTCCCACGACACGCCCGACACCATCCAGGAACCCCGCTGCTGGAGCGACGGCCTGTGGACGGCGCAGGTCATCAAGAACGAGGACGACGATGGCTGGGCCGTGGCCATGACGTTGAAGGGCGAGGCCGAACCCGCGCTGGTGGGCCCCTGGACCATGGGGCGCGACAAGAAGAACCCCAAGCCGCTGGATGTGTCGGCCTTCCACACCCTGGTGAAGACGGCCAGCGAGGTGCTGCGCCGCCACGAGCAGCAGCTGCACGCGCAGCTGAACAAGAGCGTGCACATCACCACGGCCGAGGGCCAGCGCCTGCGCGTGGCGCTGGCCATCGTGCCCGATGAAGAGGGCGCCACGGCCACGCTGAGCGCGCAGGACGAACTGGGCGAAGAGCTGGCCCGCGCATCCGCACCGCCCACGTTCAAGCTCACGCCTGCCAGCGCGGCGGCCTGGGCCGAGGGCGGGTTCCAGCGCGTGCGCTGAGCGGCCCGGCAGACCATCGAACACACCGTTCACGCTGAGCTTGTCGAAGCGCGGCGCAAGGCTTCGACAAGCTCAGCCCGAACGGGTGGTTGGAGCGCTGCGGACGAAGGCGCGACGAACACCCGAAGCAAAGCGCCCCGCCGCCCCCCAATCGCCTTGGTGACCCCGCTGACTTCGCGGCGCTTCTAAAATCCACCTGCCGGCCCCGAATGACCTTCGGGGCCGGCAGCGTTCTCAGGGCGGGGCGGAATTCCCCACCGGCGGTATTTGCGGGTTGTGAAAGACCGGCAAGAGCCCGCGAGCGCCTGGGGCGAGGTTCTTCGGAGCAGCGCCGCAGGGTCAGCAGATCTGGTGCGATGCCAGAGCCGACGGTCACAGTCCGGATGAAAGAGATCGCGAAACCCACGGGCCCCGGGCGGGTGCCGGCTGGTGGGCGCGCCGCTGCGCGCCTGCGGGCTGCGCCACCTGCCAGGGGCACGTGTTCGCGCGCGCCCTGATTCTGGTCTGACCTTTCTTGAGGAACCCCATGAATCAGTTGTCTTCTGCTTCTTCTTCCGTCTCTCCCCTGGCTCCTGTCGCCGCCCACCGCGGCGCCCGCGTGGCCATAATCAGCGCCAGCTGGCACCAGGACATCGTCTACCAGGCCCGTGATGCGGCCCTGGCCGAGTTCGACCGCCACGGCCTGCTGCCCGCGCAGGTGGCGCTCTTCGACGTACCCGGTGCGTTCGAGATCCCGCTCCTGGCGCGCAAGCTCGCGCGCAGCGGGCGCTACGACGCCATCGTGGCCTGCGCGCTGGTGGTCAACGGCGGCATCTACCGCCATGAGTTCGTCACCACCGCCGTGATCGACGGCCTGATGCGCGTGCAGCTCGACACCGAGGTGCCCGTGATGTCGGCCGTGCTCACGCCGCGCGACTTCCACGACCACGAGGACCATCTGCGCTTCTTCCGCGAGCACTTCGTGAAGAAGGGCATCGAGGTGGCGCAGGCCTGCCTGCAGACCATGGCCTACCTGCGCAAGCTGGCTTCGCCCACCCTGGCCACCGCGCAGCAGGCCAGCCCCGCGAAGGCGGAAGCGCTGGCGTGAAGCACTTGCTTTGCTGAGCTGCTTCTAAAAAGATAGCGGCCAGCGCTTGTCCCGCAAGCGCTGGCCGCCGATTTGGTTTGAACTGCCGGGCTCAGTCCATCGTCAGCTTCTGCTTGGCCACCACGTCCTTGTAGACGGCCAGCTCCTCGCGCATCTGCTTGGCGAAGGCCTCGGGGGTGTCGGCCATGATGATGGAGCCGGTTTCCTCGATGCGCTTGCGGATGGTGGGGTCCTGCACCACCTTGCGCACGGCGGCGTTCACCTTGTCCACGACGTCCTTGGGCAGCCCCTTGGGGCCCACCAGGCCGTAGTAGGCCATGCGGTTCACCGGCTCCAGGCCGACTTCCTTGAACGTGGGCACGTCCGGCAGCGCGGGGACGCGCTGGGGGGCTGCCACCACGATGGCGGTGAGGCGCTTTTCCTTGATGAAGGGCAGGGCCGAGGGCAGGTTGTCGAAGATCAGCGGCACCTGGCCGGCCACGGTGTCGGTCAGCGCCGGGCCGGAGCCGCGGTAGGGCACGTGCACCATGAAGGTCTGCGTGCCCAGCTTGAACATCTCCATCATCAGGTGGGTGATGCTGCCGTTGCCCGGCGAGGCATAGGCGTACTTGCCGGGCTCCTTCTTCACGGCGGCCAGCATGCCCTTGTAGTCCTGGAAGGGCAGCTTGGGGTACGCCGCGATCACGTTGGGCGTGGCCGCAATGTTCACGATGGGCGTGAAGTCGGTGGCCACGTTGTACGGAATCTTGGGGTTGATGGCCGGATTGGTGGCGGTGGTGGACACCGTGGCCACGCCCAGGTTGTAGCCGTCCGGCACGGCGCGGGCCGTTTCCGAGGCGCCGATGCTGCCACCGCCACCGCCCTTGTTCTCCACCACCACGGGCTGGCCCAGCTCGCGGCCCAGGGGCTCGGCAATGGTGCGGGCAATCAGGTCCGTGGTGCCGCCGGCGGCGAAGGGCACGAGCAGGCGGATGGGCTTGGTGGGCCAGGCGGATTGCGCCTGGGCGGCGGCGCTGGCCAGGGCGAGGACGCCCAGGGCCAGGGCGGTGCGACGGATCATGTTTGTCTCCTTGGGATAGTAAAAAGCAGGGCGCGGCTGTCGTTACCGCCCCCGCAGCAAGAAATGGCACCAGGGCGCCAGTTGGTTCGGCCCGGTCAGATGGCCTTGGCGGCCCGCAGCGCGGCGATGCGCGCGTCGTCCAGCCCCATTTCGCGCAGCACTTCTTCGGTGTGCTGGCCCAGGGCGGGCGGCGCATTGCGCAGCACCGGCGGGGTGGCCGACAGCCGCAGCGGGCTGGCGACGCCGGTGATCTGCGCAATGCCGTCGCCGGCTTCGCCATCCTTCCAGCGCGGCAGCGATACGGCCAGGCCGCGAGCCTGCACTTGCGCGTCGTCAAACGCCTGGGCGATGGTGTTGATGGGGCCGCAGGGAACGGCCTTGTCTTCCAGCAGCGCGATCCAGTCGGCGGTGGTGCGCGTGCGCGTCACGGCCTGCATGGCCGGTATGAGGTCGGCACGGTGCTGCACACGCAGCGTGTTGGTGGCAAAGCGCGGGTCAGTGGCCCACTGGGGCTGGTGGGCGGCCGCGCAAAAGCGCTGGAACTGCCCGTCGTTGCCAATGGCCAGCAGCATGTTGCCGTCGGCCGTGGGAAAGTCCTGGTAGGGCGCGAGGCTGGGATGGCTGTTGCCCATGCGGCCGGGGGCCTTGCCGGTGGCGAGGAAGCCCGCGGCCTGGTTGGCGAGCACGGCCATGCCCACATCCAGCAGCGCCATGTCGATGTGCTGGCCCTGGCCGGTGCCGCTCACCGCGTTGTCGCGCACGTGCAGCGCGGCCAGGATGGCGTTGCTGGCATACAGGCCGGTGAACAGGTCGATCACGGCCACGCCCACGCGCATGGGGCCGCCGCCGGGCTGGCTGTCGGCATGGCCGGTGATGCTCATCAGGCCCGTCATGGCCTGCACCATCAGGTCGTAGCCCGCGCGCTCGGCGTACGGCCCGTCCTGCCCGAAGCCGGTGACGGAGCAGTAGATGAGGCGCGGGTTCAGCGCGCGCAGGCTCTCGTGGTCCAGTCCGTATTGCTTCAGGCCGCCGACCTTGAAGTTCTCCACCACGATGTCGGCCTCCAGCGCCATCTGTTTGATGAGCGCCTGCCCCTCGGGCGAGGCCATGTCGATGGTGACGGAGCGCTTGTTGCGGTTGCACGCGGTGTAGTAGCTGGCCTGATTCGTGTCGTTGCCCTCGGCGTCCTTCAGGAAGGGCGGGCCCCACTGGCGCGTGTCGTCGCCCACGCGGGGGCGCTCCACCTTGACCACGTCCGCACCCAGGTCGGCCAGGATCTGCGTGCACCAGGGGCCTGCGAGCACGCGGGAGAGGTCGAGCACCTTGATGCCCGCGAGGGCGCCTGGGTTGGAGGGGGAGGTGGTCATGGCGTTGATGAACTATGAATTTGATAGCTGCCAGCGCTTTTCCAATAAGCGCTAGCGGCCTAAAACACTTGAAATGTGCGGCGATGCGCCCTGTCCGCTCCCTCTCCCCTCGCGGGAGAGGGTTGGGGAGAGGGGCGGTCAGGCTCACCGCGTGCGCCGCTGCCCCTCTCCCCCGGCCCCTCTCCCGCGGGGGGAGAGGGGAGAAGGGAGTCAGGGCAGGGTTCAGTTGGCAAACGCGGCGATGCCCGTCTGGGCGCGGCCCAGGATGAGCGCATGCACATCGTGCGTGCCTTCATACGTGTTCACCACTTCCAGGTTCACCAGGTGGCGGGCCACGCCGAACTCGTCGCTGATGCCGTTGCCGCCCATCATGTCGCGCGCCAGGCGGGCAATGTCCAGCGCCTTGCCGCAGCTATTGCGCTTGATGATGGAGGTGCCTTCCACGCTGGCCGTGCCCGCGTCCTTCATGCGGCCGAACTGCAGGCAGGCCTGCAGGCCGATGGCGATCTCGGTCTGCATGTCGGCCAGCTTCTTCTGGATGAGCTGGTTGGCGGCCAGGGGGCGGCCAAACTGCTTGCGGTCCAGCGTGTACTGGCGGGCGGTGTGCCAGCAGAACTCGGCCGCACCCAGCGCGCCCCAGGCGATGCCGTAGCGCGCGCTGTTCAGGCAGGTGAAGGGGCCCTTCAGGCCCTGCACTTCAGGGAAGGCGTTTTCTTCGGGCACGAAAACGTCGTCCATCACGATCTCGCCGGTGATGGAGGCGCGCAGGCCCACCTTGCCGTGGATGGCGGGGGCCGTCAGGCCCTTCCAGCCTTTTTCGAGCACAAAGCCGCGGATGGGACCCACGGCGCCGCCTTCGGACACTTCCTTGGCCCAGACCACGAACACGTCGGCCACGGGGCTGTTGGTGATCCACATCTTGCTGCCCTTGAGCTTGTAGCCGCCGTCGACCTTGTAGGCGCGCGTGGCCATGCTGCCGGGGTCGGAGCCGTGGTCGGGCTCGGTCAGGCCGAAGCAGCCGATCCACTCGCCGGTGGCCAGCTTGGGCAGGTATTTCTGCTTTTGCGCCTCGGTGCCGAATTCATGAATCGGCACCATCACCAGCGACGACTGCACGCTGGCCATGGATCGGTAGCCCGAGTCCACCCGTTCCACCTCGCGGGCAATCAGGCCGTAGGCCACGTAGTTCAGGCCCGGGCCGCCGTATTGCTCGGGGATGGTGGGGCCCAAGAGGCCCACTTCGCCCATCTCGCGGAAGATGCTCACGTCCATCTTTTCGTGGCGGAACGCCTCCAGCACACGTGGCGCCAGCTTGTCTTGGCAATACGCAGCGGCGGCGTCGCGGATGGCGCGCTCGTCATCGGTCAGCTGTTGGCTCAAGAGGAAAGGGTCGTCCCATTGAAAGGCGGCGTGGGCCATGGCGGTGTCTCCGAAAGAAGAAAAGGGGAAGGAAAAAGACGGGAATTCGGGGTGCATCGTAGGTCGCTGAAGCTGGGGCGGCAAGCGACTTGTTTTCATCCAGAAATGCGTTTTTGGAATGTATGGAATACTGGCTCACCGGATTTCATCGCCCCTATCCCGGGTTTCCAATTCCTGTTCAGCATGCGTCGCAACATCCCATCGACCCAGGCCCTGGCCTGCTTTGAAGTCGCCGCTCGCCACGAGAGCTACACCCGCGCCGCGCAGGAGTTGTCGCTCACCCAAAGCGCAGTCTCGCGCCAGATCCAGGCGCTGGAAGAATTCCTGGGCGTGGCGCTGTTTCGCCGCACACGCCACGGTGTGGTGCTGACGCCCGCCGGTGCGCACTATGGCCGCCAGGTGGCGCGCTGGCTGCAAGGGCTGGAGCGCGACACACTCGACGTGATGGCCCACCAGGGCGAGGGCGGCACCATCGCGCTCGCAGCGGTGCCCACGTTTGCCACGCGCTGGCTCATCCCGCGCCTGCCACAGCTGGCCCGGCAGCACCCGGACATCGTGGTGCACATCGAGACGCAGACGCGGCCCTTTTTGTTTGCTGACACCACGTTTGACGCGGCGCTGTATGCGGGTACGCCCGAGCAGGTAAGCAACTGGCCCGGTGTGCAGGCCCAATTGCTGATGCACGAAGAGGTGGTGCCCGTTTGCAGCCCGCGCCTGCTGGAGCAAGCAGCGCCCCGCGGCCGCGGCCGTGCGCACCAGCCGGTGGCGCCCGAGGCGCTGGCCGGACTGCCGCTGCTGCAGCAGAGCACGCGCCCCTACGGCTGGCGCCAGTGGTTCGATGCCATGGGGGTGGAAGCCCCCCGCGCGCTGGACGGGCCGCGCTATGAGCTGTTCTCCATGCTGTCGGTGGCCGCCACGCAGGGCATGGGCGTGGCGCTGATTCCCCCCATGCTCATCGAGGCGGAGCTGGCCAACGGGGAACTGGTGGTGGCCTGTGCGCGGCCGCTGCGCGGCGAGCGGGCGTACTACCTCATCAGCCCCGCACAGGGCCAGCTGCCGGTGCTGGCGGCCTTCGCCCGCTGGCTGCAGGCGGCCGCGGCCGAGTCGGCGCCGTCCGCATGAGGAGGGCGGCAGGGGCGGGGGGCGGTGGGATGCGCTTGCGCGAGGGGGTGGGGCTGAACTATTCTGGGCCGGGCCGAGTCAGTCTGACACTATCCACCCTACGTTCGAGAGAGAGCACCATGACGACCTACCACGCTCCGCATTTCGATCCCACGGTTGACGAGATCGAGACCCTCAAGCAGCTTGAAATGGGCAAGATCCTGACCGTGCCCCATGCCATCAAGGAACACGTCTCGGCCCGCTTGCTGGAGTGGGGCCACATCGCGCGGAGCCCCAGCGGCCAGCTCTCCATCACGCCCAGCGGGCGCCAGCTCATCCGGCGGCAGGACAACTGAGCCCGGCGCCCACCGGCCGCCTGTGCGGCCGGCTCAGCAGAACACCATTGCCAGCAGCGCCGCGTCTTCGGCCAGATTCTCCAGCGCATAGGCTGCGAGCCGGTAGGCCCACACCGTGGCGAATGCGATCAGGTCTTGTGCGGTGGTGGTCATGGCGAAAGGGCCTGCCCGGGCAGCGAGCGTCCACAAAAAAGAAAAGGCCGGGAGCGGGAAGCTGCCAGCCTGGTCTGTGGTGCCGGAGGCCGGAATCGAACCGGCACGCCTTGCGGCGGGGGATTTTGAGTCCCCTGCGTCTACCAATTTCACCACTCCGGCGGGAATTCGTGAAGCCCCGAATTATGGCACAGTAGGGCGCATGAACTATCCGACGATTGAAGACGCCGTAGGCCGCACGCCGCTGGTGGCGCTGCAGCGCATCGGCGCTCAGGACAACGCTGTGCGCGGCAATGTGGTGCTGGGCAAACTGGAAGGCAACAACCCCGCAGGCTCGGTGAAAGACCGGCCTGCGCTGTCGATGATCCGCCGCGCCGAGGAGCGTGGCGATATCCGCCCTGGCGACACGCTGATCGAGGCCACGTCGGGCAACACCGGCATTGCGCTGGCCATGGCCGCCGCCATCAAGGGCTACCGCATGGTGCTGGTCATGCCCGAAGACCTTTCGATCGAGCGCGCGCAGACCATGAAGGCCTTTGGCGCTGAGCTGGTGCTGACCCCCAAGAGCGGCGGCATGGAGCACGCCCGCGATCTGGCCGAGGCCATGCAAAAGCGCGGCGAGGGCAAGGTGCTGGACCAGTTCGCCAACCCCGACAACCCCCGCATCCACTACGAGACCACGGGCCCCGAGATCTGGGAGCAGACGGGCGGGCGCATCACCCACTTCGTGAGCGCCATGGGCACCACCGGCACCATCACGGGCGTCTCGCGGTTCCTCAAGGAGAAGAACCCGGCCATCCAGATCATTGGCGCGCAGCCCGAGGAAGGCTCGCGCATCCCGGGCATCCGCAAGTGGCCGCAGGAATACCTGCCCAAGATCTACGACGCCAGCACCGTGGACGAGCTGGTGTACGTGAGCCAGGACAATGCCGAGGACATGTGCCGCCGCCTGGCGCGCGAAGAGGGCATCTTTGCCGGCATCTCCGCCGCTGGCGCGTGCTGGGTGGCCCAGCAGATTGCCGCGCGCGAGAGCAACGCCACCATCGTCTTTGTGGTGTGCGACCGGGGCGACCGGTACCTGTCCACCGGCGTGTTCCCGGCCTGAGCGCGGTTTTTCTTGCAAACAATCAGGCTCAGGCGCTTTATGGAAAAGCGCTGGCAGCTATCAAAATAAGAGCGCCAACAGCATGCACTACGAGACCCGTTTCTGCACGCACTGCGGCACGCCGCTGCAGTGGATCACCCAGGCCGAAGACGGCGGCGACAAGGCCCGGCTGCGCTGCCCCGCCTGCGGCTGGACCCACTGGAACAACCCCACGCCGGTGCTGGCGGCCATCGTGGAAGTGGATGGCAAGGTGCTGCTGGCGCGCAATGCGGCCTGGCCGGTGAAGATGTTTGCGCTGATCACCGGCTTCATGGAGGCGGGGGAGTCGCCGCAGGAAGGCATTGCCCGCGAGGTGAAGGAAGAAACCAACCTCGACGTGCAGGCCGCGACGCTGGTGGGCGCCTACGAATTCCTGCGCATGAACCAGGTCATCATTGCCTACCATGTGGTGGCCACGGGCGAGGTGCGCCTGTCGCCCGAACTGGTGGACTACCGGATGTACGACCTGCACGAACTCAAATGCTGGCCTGCAGGCACGGGCTACGCGCTGGCCGACTGGCTGCGCACCCGGGGGCACGAGCCGGTGTTCTTCACCGCGGAAGAAAACGAAGAGCGCCGCCGTGGCCTGAACCTGCCGCCCCAGGCAAAAGACTGAAACCGAAGACGACACCCACCATGGACATCCACAAAGAAATCGACACCCGGGGCCTGAACTGCCCATTGCCCATCCTCAAGGCGAAAAAGGCGCTGTCCGACATGGACAGCGGCCAGCTGCTCAAGGTGGTGGCTACCGACAGCGGCTCGCTGCGTGACTTCCAGGCGTTTGCCAAACAGACGGGGAACGAGTTGGTCGAGCAGCAGACGGTGGGGGATGAGTTCATCCACGTGCTGCGGCGCAGATAAGCTGCGCTATCCGCTCGGCGCGCTGCCTCAGCCCCTGCCGAGAGCGCAACCGGCGGCGGTGAGCAAGCAGCATGTTCGGATCCAAATGGCTGCTGGCGCGCGCCAGATAAGCGCGAGCAGCTATACAAATTGAAGCAAAGGGCGCGCCAAGCCCTTCCCTCGCGCGCGAGTGGACGCCTACAGCGCCAGCGTCTTCAGGTATTCGCGGAAGTGCGCGCCCACCTGCGGGTGCTGCAACGCCAGCTCCACCGTGGCTTCCAAGAAGCCTTCCTTGCTGCCGCAGTCGTAGCGCTTGCCCTCGTACTCAAAGGCATACACGGTCTCGTGCTGCATGAGCCGCGCGATGGCGTCGGTGAGCTGGATCTCGCCGCCCACGCCGCGGGGCTGGTTGCGGATCTCCTGGAAGATGCGGGGCGTGAGCACGTAGCGCCCGGCCACGCCCATGCGCGAGGGGGCTTTCTCGGGCGCGGGCTTTTCCACGATTTCGTCGATGCGGATCAGCCCGTCGCTGGCCGTCTCGCCCTTCACGATGCCGTAGCGGCGGGTGTGTTCCTGCGGCACTTCCTGCACCGCCAGCAGCGAGCGGCCCTGCTTGGCAAAGGCGGCGGTCATCTGTGCCATCACGCCCGGGCCGCCGTTGTTGCCCACCATCAGGTCGTCGGCCAGCAGCACGGCAAAGGGCTCGTTGCCCACCAGCGGCTCGGCGCACAGCACGGCATGGCCCAGGCCCAGGCTGCGGGGCTGGCGCACGAACAGGCAGTTCATGTCGTCGGGCGCAATGCCGCGCACCAGCGCCAGCATCTCTTGCTTGCCGGCGTTTTCCAGCTCGTTTTCCAGCTCGTAGGCGGTGTCGAAGTGGTCTTCAATGGCGCGCTTGCTGCGGCCCGTGACGAACACCATGTCGCGGATGCCGGCCTCGTACGCCTCTTCCACGGCGTACTGGATCAGCGGCTTGTCCACGACGGGCAGCATTTCCTTGGGAGATGCCTTGGTGGCAGGCAGAAAACGGGTACCCAGGCCCGCAACGGGGAACACGGCTTTGCGGACGGCGGTGGCAACGGTCATGAGGATCTTTCTAGACGAACAAAACGGGCGGGGCCTCGGTCACCGAGGGGCGAGGCGCACCGCATCTACCAGAAAGTATGGCGTCTGTTTCAGCCCAGCCGTGTCAGCTGATCGCGCAATCTGACGAGGGTCGCGGTGAAATCGGCCACCCGCTTTTTCTCCTGCTCCAGCACCGCGGCCGGCGCCTTCGCCACAAAGGCCTCGTTGGACAGCTTGCCGTTGGCCTTGGCGATTTCGCCCTCGATACGCGCGATTTCCTTGGCCAGGCGGGCCTTCTCGGCGGCCACGTCGATCTCCATGAACAGGCACATGCGCGCTTCGCCCACCACGGCCACGGGCGCGGCCTGGGCTGCGGCCGCCCAGGCGGCTTCGTCGTCGAACACCTTGACTTCGCTCAGCTTGGCCAGCGCCTGCAGCACCGGCGCCACGCCGCGCATGAAGTCGGCATCGCCCACCACGAACAAAGGCAGGCGGGTGGAGGGCGATACATTCATCTCGCCGCGCAGCGCCCGGCAGGTGTCCACCAGGCCCTTCACTCGGCCCATGTGGGCGATGGCTGCTTCGTCAATCTTCTCGGGCTGCGCCTGGGGATAGCGGGCAATGCTGACCGATTCGCCTTTCAGGCCCGCCACGGGCGCCACCACCTGCCACAGCGCTTCGGTGATGAACGGGATGATGGGGTGCGCCAGGCGCAGGATGGCTTCCAGCGTGCGGATCAGCGTGCGGCGTGTGGCGCGCTGCTGCGCTGCGGTGCCGTTCTGGATCTGCACCTTGGCGATCTCCAGGTACCAGTCGCAGTACTCGTTCCAGACAAAGTCGTAGATCGTGTTGGCCACGTTGTCCAGGCGGTATTCCTCGAAGCCCTTGGCGACCTCGGCCTCGGTCTTCTGCAGCAGCGAGCTGATCCACCGGTCGGCCTGGCTGAACTCCATGTAGCCATGGGCCTTGCCGCCGGGCTGGCAGTCGGCCTTGGTGTGCTCCATCAGGCCGCAGTCCTGGCCCTCGCAGTTCATCAGCACGAAGCGGCTGGCGTTCCAGAGCTTGTTGCAGAAGTTGCGGTAGCCCTCGCAGCGCTTGCTGTCGAAGTTGATGCTGCGGCCCAGCGACGCGAGCGCCGCAAAGGTGAAGCGCAGCGCATCGGCGCCATAGGCCGGGATGCCCTCGGGGAATTCCTTTTGCGTGTTCTTGCGCACGGTGGGCGCGGTCTCGGGCTTGCGCAGGCCGGTGGTGCGCTTGTCGAGCAGGGGCTCCAGCGCAATGCCGTCGATCAGGTCCACCGGGTCGAGTACGTTGCCTTCGGACTTGGACATCTTCTTGCCCTGCGCGTCGCGCACCAGGCCGTGGATGTACACATGCTTGAACGGCACGCGGCCCGTGAAGTGCGTGGTCATCATGATCATCCGGGCGACCCAGAAGAAGATGATGTCGTAGCCCGTGACCAGCACGGTGCTGGGCAGGTACAGGTTGAAGTCGTCGGTTTCGGCGGTGCCTTGGTTCGGCCAGCCCATGGTGCTGAAGGGCACGAGAGCGGACGAGTACCAGGTGTCCAGCACGTCCTCGTCGCGGCGCAGCTTTTTGCCCGGGGCCTTGGCCTGCGCCTCGGCTTCGGTGCGGGCGACGATCACGTTGCCGTCTTCGTCGTACCAGGCCGGGATCTGGTGGCCCCACCACAGCTGGCGGCTGATGCACCAGTCCTGGATGTTGTTCATCCACTGGTTGTAGGTGTTCACCCAGTTCTCGGGCACAAAGGTCACTTCGCCGCTGGCCACGGCGTCGATGGCCTTTTGCGCGATGCTCTTGCCCGTGGCGTCGCCTTCGCCCACCTTGCTCATGGCCACGAACCACTGGTCGGTCAGCATGGGCTCGATCACCTGGCCGGTGCGGGTGCAGATGGGCACCATGAGCTTGTGCTTCTTCACCTCCACCAGCGCGCCGATGGCTTCGAGGTCTGCCACCACGGCCTTGCGGGCCACGAAGCGGTCCATGCCCTGGTATTTGGCGGGCGCGTTCTCGTTGATGGTGGCCTGCAGCGTCAGCACCACGATCATGGGCAGCTTGTGGCGCTGGCCCACGGCGTAGTCGTTCTGGTCGTGCGCAGGCGTCACCTTCACCACGCCCGTGCCGAACTCCTTGTCCACGTACTCGTCGGCGATCACCGGGATCTGGCGGTCGCACAGCGGCAGGTTCACCATCTTGCCGATGAGGTGCGTGTAGCGTGCGTCTTCGGGGTGCACCATCAGCGCCACGTCGCCCAGCATGGTTTCGGGCCGGGTGGTCGCCACCGTCAGGCTGCCGGAGCCATCGGCCAGCGGGTAGGCGATGTGCCACAGCGAGCCGTCTTTTTCTTCGTTCTCGACTTCCAGGTCGGACACGGCGGACTGCAGCTTCGGGTCCCAGTTCACCAGGCGCTTGCCGCGGTAGATCAGGCCTTGCTCGTACAGCTTCACGAAGGTATCGGTGACGACTGCGCTCAGCTTGTCGTCCATGGTGAAGTATTCGCGGCTCCAGTCCACGCTGTCGCCCATGCGGCGCATCTGCGTGGTGATGGTGTTGCCGGACTTTTCCTTCCACTCCCACACCTTGCTCACAAAGTTCTTGCGCGCCTCGGGCGGGGTGGGGCCCATGTCGTAGCGGCTGATGCCTTGCTCTTGCAGCTGGCGCTCCACCACGATTTGCGTGGCGATGCCCGCGTGGTCGGTGCCGGGCACCCACACGGTGTTGAAGCCGCGCATGCGGTGGTAGCGCGTGAGGCTGTCCATGATCGTCTGGTTGAACGCATGGCCCATGTGCAGCGTGCCCGTGACGTTGGGGGGCGGCAGCTGGATGGCGAAGGACGGCTCGCCCGCTTGCGGGGCGCCGGTACCGCGGTGGCCCGCCTTGCCATACCCGCGCGCCTCCCATTCGGGGCCCCAATGGGCTTCCAGCGCTGCAGGTTCAAAGGACTTGGACAGGCTTTCGAGGCCCGGTTGTGCAATGGTGTCGCTCATGGCGGAATGGCAAAGGAAAACGGCATCCCGAAGGATGCCGTCAGGTTGACTGGAGGCGGGATGGGATGATTTTACCGGCCCGCTATCCGCCTGCTGCCAAAGCCCTGCCGCAGTGCCCCTGGCGGAGCTGGGCGCGGCGCCACAGTCCGGCCTTGGCGCCGCGCGGGGTTGTGCAGTAGACTGCGCGCTCATCGCTTTGCCCGCTTCCCCTCGGAGGCTCGACTCCCATGCGCCTGTAAGCCCCTTTCAAGCCGTTCCTCCTGCAGCCTTTCACCGGCCGGGAGGTCTGTGGGTCTTGTCAGGAGTGCATTGGCATGGCGATTGCGCACCGGCGTGCGGCTGCCCAGGGCAGTGTTGGCGCGTCCTCTTTTTCTTCTTCCTCCTCTTTCTCTTCGTCCGATCCCTCTGCGGGTGCGGCCCTCGTGCGCTTCCACGGCGTGGGCTGGAGTCCGCCGGGGGCGGCGCCGCTGTGGGCTCAGCCGCTGGACCTGGCCGTCGGGCCGGGCATCACCGGCGTGGTCGGCGCCAATGGCAGCGGCAAGAGTGTTTTTCTCCAGCTGGCGGCCGGCAGCCGCCAAGCTTCCGCCGGGGTGGTGGTGCGCCGTGGGGTCTGTTGGCGCGTCGGCCAGGAGCCCGGTGCGGGCGCCGGAATCACGGTGGCCGACCTGGCGGGCCACGGAGCGGCCTGGGGCGCGCTGGTGCGGCTGCAGGCCGGGCGCGGATCGCCCGAGGACCTGGTGCTGGCGGAAGGGTGCTGGGACCTGCCGCAGCGCTGGGCGCAGGCGGCATCGGCCTGGGGGCTGGCAGGTCTGCCGCCCGGGCATGCGGCGGGGCAGCTGAGCGCGGGCGAGCGCATGCGCGTGGCGTTGGCGGGGGCCTTTCTTTCGGGCGCGGACCTGCTGGTGCTGGACGAGCCGACCAACCACCTCGATCGCCCTGGGCGGCGTTGCCTGGCGCAGGCGCTGGCCGGGTGGAAGGGCGCGGCGCTGCTCGCCAGCCATGACCGGGAACTGCTGGCCGGCGTGCACTGCATCGTGGAACTGTCGGCGGCGGGCGCGCAGCGCTACGGCGGCGGCTGGGCGTTGTACGAGCGCCAGCGCGCGGCCGAATCCGCGGCCGCGCAGGCGGCGCTGGAGCATGCGCGCACCGAGCGGGACCGGGGTTTGCGCGCGTTGCAGCGTGCCCACGACGCCCAGTTGCGCCGCGCCGCACGCGGGCGCGAGGCCGGGCGCACGGCCAACCAGTCGGCCGTGCTGCTGGACCGCCAAAAGAACAGCGCAGAGGGCCACGCGGGCCGCGAGCGCGAGCGCCAGCAGCAAGAGCGCGAGCGGCTGGAGGACGCCGTGCGTGCCGCCGCATCGCGCACAGCGCCCCCGCCCGAGGCCGCGCTGGTGCTGCCGCAAAGCCGGGTCGAGGCGGGCAAGCCAGTGCTTGCCTTCGAGCGGGTGCGTGCCCCCCGCGCTCCGTTGGGCCAGGCGCCGCTGGACGGCGTATGGAGCGGGCCGGTGCGCGTGGCCGTGGTGGGTCCCAACGGCTGCGGCAAGAGCACCTTGCTGCGGCTGATCGCGGCACCCGAGACGGCCGCGGCGGGGGTAGTGCGGCGCAGCGTGCGGGCGGCCTGGCTGGACCCGCAGGATCCCGCCCTGCTGCCCGCGCAGCTCAGTGTCGTGGAGCGCTTGCAGGCGCTGGGCTGCCGCTTGCCGCAAGCGCGCTTGCGCACGCACCTGGCCCAGCTGGGCCTGGGCAGCGCCAGGGTGGGCCGCCCCGCGGGTGTGCTCAGCGGCGGCGAGCGCATGAAGGCCGCGCTGGCTTGCGCGCTGTGGGCCGGGGAGCCCGCGCAAATGCTGCTGCTGGACGAGCCCACCAACCATCTGGACCGTGATGCCACGCAGGCCTTGCAGGATGCGCTGGCGGCCTTTACCGGGGCGGTGATCGTGGTGTCCCACGACCTGGCCTTCTTGCGGGCCGTGCAGCCCACCGTGGTATGGGCCTGGCGCCCCGCGGGCTGGGACTTGGGTGCCTCGCTGGACGCGGCATGAGCCTGTGCCGCCTGGCGGAGAGGCCTGGCGCGCTCGGCCCGGCAAAAAACAAAGCCGCCCGCTGCGCCAGGGCAGGGGCGGCTGGGTGCCGTGGGCCGCCCCCGGAGGGGCCGCCGCCAACGGGCCGGCGCAGGGCTTACTGCTTCACGGCTTCCACCTGGACCACCAGGCGCACGTTCTTGGGGAAGCCCCATTCCACGCCATAGTTCAGGCCCCATTGGGTGCGGTCGATGGTGGTCTCGAAATCGCCACCGCAGACTTCGCGCTTGAGCATGGGGCTGTCGTAGCAGTTGAACTGCGTGGCTTTCAGCGTGACCGGCGCGGTCTTGCCCAGCAGCGTGAGCTGGCCGGCCACTTCGCTCACCTTGTCGCCGTTGAACACGAACTTGTCCGAGACGAACTTGATGGTGGGGTGCTTGGCGGCGTCGAACAGGTCGGCACTTTGCAGGTGCTTGTCGAACGCGGGCGTGCCGGAGTTCACCGAGGCCGTGTCGATGGAGATCTCCACCTTGCCCGTCTTGGCCGCGCGGTCGAACTCCACGGAGCCTTGCTTCTTGTCGAAGCGGGCGCGGTTCGTGGTCGTGCCAAAGTGGCCGATTTCGAACGTCACGAAGGTGTGCGTGGGGTCGATGGCGTAGTTGGCAGCCTGGGCGGCGCCCGCGGTCAGGGTGGCGGCGGCTGCCACGGCGATCAGGGAGAACAGGGACTTGCGCATGGGAGAAAACTCCTGGTTGTGGAAAAGAAAGGGAAAAAGATCAGGGGCCCGCGTCAGAGCTTCGGAACCCCGGTGAGCGCGAGCTTGAACTTCACCGTCACGTCGTCGGCCACCATCGAGGTGTCGGCCCATTCGTTCTCGCCGATCTTGAAAGCCAGCCGCTTGATCGGCAGCGTGCCCGTGGCCGTGGTGGTGGCGCCGCTCTGGGCCAGCGCCACCGGCACCACCACGTTCTGGGCGTTGCCCTTGATGGTGAGCTTGCCCGCCACCTCGAATTTGCCGCCGCCCAGCGCCTTGATGCTGGACGACTCGAACTGCGCCTGCGGGAACTTGGGCACGTTGAACCAGGCGGGCTTGGGCAGCTCGGCGTCGGTCTCGCGCGAGCCCAGCGTGGCGCTGCCGGTATCCACCGTGAAGGTGATCTTGCTGGTGGCGAGCTTGGCCGGGTCGAACGCCACCTGGGCGTTGAACTTGGTGAAGTGCCCCTCCAGCGGCACGCCCATCTGGCGCGCGGTGAACTGCACCTCGCTTTGGGCGGGCACCAGCGCCTGCTGGGCGAGAACGGCCTGAGCGCCGAGGGTGAGGGCTGCACCCAGCAGAATGCGGGACAGGCTGGAAGACAGATGCATGCAGGAACTCCGTTCAAAAAGGCAACAAGTGAAAGTGGCGCCAGCGGACGAGCGCGCCAGGCGCGGCGGTTGTTCTGGCAGGCCCCCCAGCGGACGCCGGGCAAGGGCCGCCCCGTAGCGCAGGCGGCTCAGGAGGGGCTTCGTCCTCCGGGCAGCATGTGCGCCACCAGTCCGTCGCGGTCCACCCACTGGTGCTTGAGCGCGCCGGCGATGTGCAGCAAAACGAGGGCGGCCATGGCAAACGCCGTGATCTCGTGCCAGGGCTTGATGGCCTCGGCCAGCGTCTTGCTGACCGGCACGAAGTCCGGCAGCTGCCACAGGCCCAGGAAGACGATGGGAAACCCGGCCGCCGAGCTGTAGGCCCAGCCGATGAGGGGCACGGCAAAGAACAGTACGTACAGCAACGCGTGGGTGGCGTGGTGCGCCAGCTTCTGCCAGCCCGGCATGGCCTTCACGATGGCCGGCGGCAGGGCGGGCGGGCGGTGCGTGACGCGCCACAGCAGGCGCAGCGCGGACAGGGCGAGCAGCGTGACGCCGGCCCACTTGTGCCAGTTGTAGAGCTTGAGCCGCTGCGGCGAAAACGGGAGGTCGGCCATGTAGACACCGACGGCAAAGATGCCCACCAGGGCCAGCCCGAGCACCCAGTGCAGCAGCATGGCCGTGCGGGTGTAGCGGCGGGCCGGGGCACCGGCGGTAGCGTGAGGAGCAGTAGCGGAGACGGTCATGGGCAGAGGGGGCTTCAGGGGTAGGCCAAGCGAGCGCCAGCCGTGGCTGCAGGGCAGTGTAGAAAGCGGCTGGCGGCCGGGGTTTCAGCCAGATTGATGCTTCGATTCAAAAAAATTGAATCGATAACGGGGTGCCGATCAAAGTTCCCCAACGATTGGGGCTTTGTGTTGCGCGGGAGGGGCGGTTTGCAGACGGCAGTGCGCAACCCCGTTGCGGGGTTGGCAGAGGGCGGGGGCGGTGGGCGGTGGCTGGGAGGCCGGCCCGGGTGCGCGGTTACTGCCCGAGGGCGGCCTTCTTCCAGGCGTCGGCGGCGGTAGGGGCGTCGCCGCGTTGTTCGGCCAGTTCGGCCAGGTGGCGCCAGGCGCTTGCGCGCAGGCCGGTGTCGGACAGCTGCAGGGCTGCCTGCGTCAACAATTGTTGTGCCTTGCCCCACAGCTGGCGCTTGAGGCAGGCCATGCCCGCCAGGTACTGCAGGCGCGCGTCGCGCGGGTTGCCCTGCTGGGCGGATTCAATGCGGGCCAGCCAGGCGGCGTCCAGCGCGTCCAGCCCGGCTTCGAGGGCGCGCACCAGCTTCAGCGCGTGGTGCTCGGCCAGCAGGTCGGGGCTGTCCACCAGGCGCTCCCACACCGGCAGCAGCCAGGCCCGCACCTGGGTGGCGTCGCCTCCCAGGGCCGCCAGCCGCTGGGCCGCGTGGATTGCCAGCTCAGGCATGTTGCGCTCGGCCGGCTCCAGGGCCAGCCAGATCTGCTGCAGCTGGGCTGTGTCGTGCGCACTGTTGATCAGCTCGGTGGCCAGGCCGCGCACGATGCTTTGGGCGGCTGCCGTAGAAAACGCGCGGTGCTTGCCCAGCAGGCGGGCCGTGTCCAGGGCTTCCTGGGTCTGGTGGCCCAGACGGGTGGCCTTGAGCTTGATGCGCAGGGCCAGGGTGCGCCGGGCGGCTCCTTGCGGCAGGGCCGCCAGGCGGTCCAGGGCCGCGGCTGCGTCGCGGTCGTCCAGCGACCAGCGCGCCGCCCGCATCTGCGCGCCTTCGCGCAGCTCCTGTTCGCTGACGGTGCCGCGGGCCGGGGCCTCGGAGAGCGCCTCATTCAGATGGGTTTCGCGTGTGGCGCGGTCCTGCAGGGCATGCGAGGCCTCGGCCGCGATCATGTGCGACAGGGCGCGCAGCTGCCGCCCGTGGGGCACGCCCTCGCCGGCGGATTCCAGCGCCTTTTCCTGGGACAGCGCCGCCTCCGCCGCCTTGCGCGAGCGGATGAAGCGCCCGCCCAGCATGTGCGTGAGGGCATCCATCAGGGCCGCATGCATGGCGCGCTCCTTTTGCTGCTGGCGCCACCGGCGCGCCTGGCGCGGCAGTTCCAGCAAGGCCGCCAGCGCGCGCAGCGCGGCATGCAGCGTGACGAAGCCGCCCACCAGCAGCAGCACCACCATGTTCAGCGACAGGTCAATGCGGTAGGGCGGCCAGTAGAGGGTGACGGTGCCCTGGTTGTTGCCCGCAAACAGCGCGGCCGCCACGGCCACGCCAAACAGTGCCAGAAGCCAAAGTGCAGCGCGCATGGTGCCTCGGCCTTCAGCGGCCCGCGGCCGCAGTGGCCAGGGCAGACAAGGTTTCGTCCAGGCGCGGCAGCTCGGCGGTCTTCATGTGGGCCTGGGCCTGCTGCAGCATGCTGGCGGCGTTCTGGGTGCGGCGCGAAGCCGGGTCGAAGTACTTGTTCAGCGCGGCGGTGGCGGCGGCCAGGTCGGCGCGGGCCGATTCGAACTGGCGGGCCAGCACGCCCAGGCGGGCGTTGAGCAGCTTGAGCTTGAGGTTCTCGCGCAGGAAGAAGGTCTGGTCGGGCGCCAGCAGAATGGCCTCGGGCTGGTCGATGCGGCTCACGCGCACCAGGTTGCGGGCTTCGTCGCGCACCACTTCCCAGCCGCTTTGCAGCGCCGCCTGCCACCAGGCCAGGCCTTCGGCGGGGGCGGGCGCGCTGCCTTGGGCGGCCGGAGCCGCGGCGAGGCGGCGCGTGGCCGCGGCCTGGGCCACGGCGTTCACCACAGGCAGCTCGTCCACCTGGCGGACCAGGTCGTCCAGGCGGGCCAGCAGCCCGGCGGTGTCGGTGACCGTGGCGCGGGTCAGGCGGTCCAGGTCGCGGCCAATGGCGCGCTGCACCGGTGCCAGACGGGGCTGGGCTGCGCGTTCGATGCGCTGGTTGGCGCTCTTGAGGGCTGCCACCAGCGGCTCCAGGCTGCCGGTGAGCTGGGCCTGCTGCTGCGCCAGGCGCACGGCGGATTCAATGTCCACCACCAGGTTCTCGTCGCGCGAGCGCGACAGGCTTTGCATGAGCTCTTCCAGCTGGCTGCGCTGCAGCGCCACCTCGCTTACCCGGGCTTCGGCCACGGACAGGCGGGCGGCGGTCTCGCGGACCAACTCTTCGGCCTGGCGGGCCATGGCGCGGGCCTCGATGGCCTGGGCGCCGGTGTCGGCCGATTGCCGCGCCAGCTGTTCCTGGATGGTGCCGAGCTTTTGCCACAGCAGGCCGCTGCTGGCGAGCGCGGCGGCGGCCACGGCGCCCAGCACGAGCGTCAGGCCATGGCCGCGGCGGCCGGTGCCGCGTGCCGCTGGTGCTGCGGGCGCGGCCTGCGCTGCGCCTGCCACGGTGGCAGCCTCGGGGGCGGCGGCGGAAGCAGGGGGCAGGTCGTTGGCAGGCGCAGAACTCATGCGCCCGATTCTATCGAGGCCACCACGTCTTCCAGCGCGGGGCGGCATTCCCGCACGTGCCCGAACCCGGCGGCGCGCGCCGCTTCGGCGATGCGCGGGTGCGTGGCCAGCGCATGGGCGTGCCCCCAGTCCTGGCCGGGCAGGGCTTCTGCCAGATGGGCAACAGCTTCCGAGCTGCTCAGCAGCCAGACGGATCCATCACGCGCCGCCTGTTGCGCCAGCGCCACCTCGTCCGCATTCCAGTGGGGGGCGCCGCGTTGGTAAGCCGCCACAAACTCCGCCTGCCCGCCGGCGGCCTCGATCTGCCGCGCCAGCCAGTCGCGGCCGGTGCCCTGGGCCGGGCCGGGTTCGGTGCCGGAGCTGCCGCGCACGATCAGCACCCGGTCGCCCGGCTGCACCTGCGCGCCCACCTGGCGCCACAGCGCTTCCGAGTCGAACTGCGGCGCGTCCGGCGCCGGGCTGTCGATGCGGTCGGCGGGCACCCCTGCCTGCTCCAGGGCGCGCGCGGTGCCGGGGCCGGGTGCCCATGCTCTTGTTTTGATAGCTGTTTGCGCTTTACCAGTAAGCGCTAGAGCCGGATTTTCTTCAAAAAAATGGAGCGCCGCGTTGCCGCTGACAAACATCACTGCCCGGTACCCGTCCAGCCGGGCGCGGGCCTGGGCTAGCGCCGCTTGCGCCGCGGGATCGGGGCAGGGGCCGATGGCAATGAGCGGCAGCGCCACGGCGTGCAGGCCGCGCGCGCGCAGCTGCTGCACCCAGGGGACGGCCTCGCGTTCGGGCCGCGTGACGATCACGCGGGGCAGGGGCATGGCAGCCGGGCCCGGGGGGCGGATTCAGGGTTGCGCGGACCCGGCTGGATCCACGCCTTGTGCGCCGCCGTCCCGCAGCTGCCGGGCCACGGCTTCGCCCAGGGCCTCCGCCTGCGCCAGGTCCTGCACGGTGGCGCCAGCCTGGGCGCGCACCAGCGGCAGGCGGCCCTGCGGGTCTCCCCAGGCGGCGTGCAATTGCAGGGCGCCATCGCGCAGCGTGCCGTGGGCAGCCAGCGGCATGGAGCAGCTGCCGCCCATGGCGCGGCTGACCGCGCGCTCGGCGGCCACCGTCAGCCAGGTGGGCTGGTGCGCCAGCGGGGCCAGCGCGTCGATCAGGTCCTGGCGGTCGCTGCGCACCTCGATGCCCAGGGCGCCCTGGCCCGCCGCCGGCAGCATGGAGCCGGCCTCAAAGGTGGTGCGGATGCGCGCGCCCAGGCCCAGGCGCTTGAGGCCCGCAGCCGCCAGCACGATGCCGTCGTACTGCCCCTCGTCCAGCTTGCGCAGGCGCGTGTCGAGGTTGCCGCGCAGCGGCTCGATCTTCAGGTCGGGGCGCAGGGCCTGCAGCAGCACCTGGCGGCGCAGGCTGGAGGTGCCGACCACGGCGCCCTGGGGCAGGTCCTCCAGCGCGGCGTAGCGCGGCGACACGAACGCGTCGCGCGGGTCCTCGCGCTCCATCACGCAGGCCAGCGCAAAGCCCTCGGGCAGCTCCATGGGCACGTCCTTGAGCGAATGCACGGCGATGTCGGCGCGGCCTTCTTCCAGTGCCACTTCCAGCTCTTTCACGAACAGGCCCTTGCCGCCCACCTTGGACAGCGAGCGGTCCAGGATCTGGTCGCCCTGGGTGGTCATACCCAGCAGCTCCACGGTGTGGCCACGCGCTTGCAGCAGCGCTTTCACATGTTCGGCCTGCCACAGCGCCAGGCGGCTCTCGCGGGTGGCGATGACGATACGCAGGGGGGCGGTTTTTTGGGTGGTCAAGTTCGTAACCTGTTTGTAATCTTTCAGCGGCGGGCGATGCTAGCATGCGCCCGCACTGGGGTTGGTGCGCCCCGGAGGGATGCGAGGGGACGCGCGGCGCCGTGCCACTTTACCCACCTCCGGAGACCCGCGTACCATGAAACGATCCGACAAGGACCAGCCCCTCATCGACGACATCCGCCTGCTGGGGCGCATTCTGGGCGACGTGATCCGCGAGCAGGAGGGGGTGGCCGCCTACGAACTGGTGGAGCAGGTGCGCAAGCTCTCCGTGGCCTTCCGCCGCGATGCCGACCAGGAGGCCGACCGCGCGCTCAAGAAGCTGCTCAAGTCCCTGTCGGGCGACCAGACGGTGAGCGTGATCCGCGCCTTCACCTACTTCAGCCACCTGGCCAACCTGGCCGAAGACCGCCACCACATCCGCCGCCGCGCCGTGCACGAGCGCGCGGGCGACACGCAGGAGGGCAGCATCGAAGTCGCCCTGTCGCGCCTGCGCTGGGCCGGCATTGCGCCCAAGACCATTTCGCAGACGCTGGCCGGCAGCTACGTGGCGCCCGTGCTCACCGCCCACCCCACCGAGGTGCAGCGCAAGAGCATTCTGGACGCCGAGCGCGACATCGCCCAGCTGCTGGCCGCGCGCGACGACATCCAGGTGCGCGCCCAGCTCTACAACAGCGCCAAGGACGCGCTCACACCGCGCGAGCTGGCCGCCAACGAGGCCCAGCTGCGCGCCCGCGTGGCCCAGCTGTGGCAGACGCGCCTCTTGCGCTACAGCAAGCTCACGGTGGCCGACGAGATCGAAAACGCGCTGTCGTACTACGAAGCCACCTTCCTGCGCGAAATTCCCAAGATCTACGCCGACCTGGAAACCGAGCTGGGCCAGTACCCCGTGCACAGCTTCCTGCGCATGGGCCAGTGGATCGGCGGCGACCGCGACGGCAACCCCAACGTCACCGCGCAGACCCTGCAATACGCCCTGGGCCGCCAGGCCGAGGTGGCCCTGCGCCACTACCTCACCGAAGTCCACTACCTGGGCGGCGAGCTGTCGCTGTCGGCCCGCCTGGTGCAGGTGTCGGCCGAGATGGAGGCCCTGGCCCAGCGCTCGCCCGACACCAGCGAACACCGCGTGGACGAGCCCTACCGCCGCGCCCTCACCGGCATCTACGCGCGGCTGGCCGCATCGCTGAAGGAGCTGACCGGCGGCGAGGCCGCGCGCCACGCCGTGGCCCCGCAAAACGCCTATGCCAGCGCCGAAGAGTTTCTGGCCGACCTGCGCGTGATTGAGGCCTCCCTCAAATCGCACCACGGCGAGTCGCTGGCGCAAGAGCGCCTGCACCCCCTCATCCGCGCCGTGCAGGTGTTTGGCTTTCACCTGGCCACGGTGGACCTGCGCCAAAGCTCCGACAAGCACGAAGAGGTGGTGGCCGAACTGCTGGCCACGGCCCGCATCGAGCCGCACTACGCCGGCCTGCAAGAGGCCGCCAAGCGCGCGCTGCTGATCAAGCTGCTGGGCGACGCGCGCCCCCTGCGCGTGGTGGGCGCCGAGTACTCCGCCCACACGCAGGGCGAGCTGGCCATCTTCGAGACCGCCCGCGTGATGCGCGAACGCTTCGGCCACGACGCCATCCGCCACTACATCATCAGCCACACCGAAACGGTGAGCGACCTGCTGGAAGTGCTGCTGCTGCAAAAGGAGGTGGGGCTGCTCACGGGCACGCTGGACGCCCAGTCCAGAAACCACCTCATCGTGGTGCCGCTGTTCGAGACCATCGAAGACCTGCGCAATGCCGCGCCCATCATGCGCGAGTTCTACAGCCTGCCCGGCGTGGCCGCGCTGGTCCAGCGCAGCGGCGGCGAGCAGGACATCATGCTGGGCTACAGCGACAGCAACAAGGACGGCGGCATCTTCACCAGCAACTGGGAGCTGTACCGCGCCGAGATCGCGCTGGTGGAGCTGTTTGACGAGCTGGCCACCCTGCACGGCATCCAGCTGCGCATGTTCCACGGCCGCGGCGGCACCGTGGGCCGGGGCGGCGGCCCCAGCTACCAGGCCATCCTGGCCCAGCCGCCGGGCACCGTGCGCGGGCAAATCCGCCTGACGGAGCAGGGCGAGGTCATCGCATCCAAATACGCCAACCCCGAGATCGGCCGCCGCAACCTGGAGACCCTGGTCGCCGCCACGCTCGAAGCCACCTTGCTGCAGCCCACCAAGCCGGCCACCCGCGCCTTCCTGGACGCCGCGGCGCAGCTCTCGCAGGCCAGCATGGGCGCCTACCGCGCGCTGGTGTACGAGACCCCCGGCTTCACCGACTACTTCTTCAGCGCCACCCCCATCCGCGAGATCGCCGAGCTCAACATCGGCTCGCGCCCCGCCAGCCGCAAGGCCAGCCAGAAGATCGAAGACCTGCGCGCCATCCCCTGGGGCTTCAGCTGGGGCCAGTGCCGCCTGACGCTGCCCGGCTGGTTCGGCTTCGGTGCGGCCGTGGACGCCTTCATCAACACCGAGGGCAAGGACCCCAAGGCCCAGCTGGCCCTGCTGCAGAAGATGTACCGCCAGTGGCCGTTCTTCCGCACCCTGCTGTCCAACATGGACATGGTGCTGGCCAAGAGCGACCTGGCCCTGGCCTCACGCTACAGCGAACTGGTGACGGACACCCGCCTGCGCAAGAAGGTCTTCACCGCCATCGAGGCCGAATGGCACCGCACGGCCGATGCCCTCACCCGCATCACCGGCGACAAGCAGCGCCTGGCGCACAACACGGCGCTGGCCCGCTCCATCAAGCACCGGTTTCCGTACATCGACCCGCTGCACCACCTGCAGGTGGAACTGGTGCGCCGCTGGCGCGCGGGGCAGGGGGATGAGCGGGTGCAGACGGGGATTCACATTTCTATCAATGGGATTGCTGCGGGGCTGAGGAATACGGGTTGATCGTTGGGCGCGGCCTTTGGCGGCGCAAGGCAGTCGCTGCGGTGCCCATGGGCACCGCGCTGGACCGGTGCCCCTCAATCCCCCAGCAGCTCGCCCACGGCCTTCAGGTCTTCCACGCGGTCGCAGATGGCCTTTACGGCCATCATGACGGGGATGCCCAGCAGCAGGCCCCACAGGCCCCACAGCCAGCCCCAGGCGAGCACGCTGACGAACACGGCCACGGGGCTCATGCTGCTGGTGCGGCTGGTGAGCCAGGGGGTGAGCAGGTTGCCCACCAGGGTGTGGATGACCAGCGAGGCGCCGCCCACGGCGAGGGCCATGTCCAGCGTGCCAAATTGCAGGAAGGCCACCAGGGCCGAGGCGCCGGTGACGATGGCGGAGCCGATGTACGGCGCCAGGTTCAGCACCCCCGCCGCCACGCCCCACACGGCGGCGTTCTGCAGGCCCAGGGCCCAGTAGGCTGCGCCCGTGGCCACGCCCACCAGCACGCTGGTGAGCACCTGCACCAGCAGGTAGCGCTGGATGTTGTTGGTGATGTCTTCGAGCACGTGGATGGTGACCTTGCGCCGCTCCAGGCTGGTGCCGGCGATGCGCAGCAGCTTGTCGCGGAACAGGTTGCCCGAGGCCAGGGCAAAGAAGGTCAGGAACACCACCACCGTGAGCTGCCCCAGGGCGGACATGAGGCCCATGGTGCCGCTCCACAGGTAGTCGCGGATGTTGAAGGGCGGGCGCTCGACCACCACGCGCTGCACGCCGCGCCGGGTGGGGCTGGCGGCGCTGTTCTCGTTGGCGGCCTGCTCGATCTGGCTGGCGGCCTTCTGCACGGTGTCCAGGGGGCTGGCGGCGCCGGAGCGGGCCCGCAGGTTGTCGCGCACTTTCTTGGCGGCCACAGGCAGCGAGTCCACGAGCTGGGATGCCCCGTCGCTCAGCGACCAGGCGGCGCTGGCCAGGCCGACCACGATGGCGATGAGCAGCACGCCCGCGCCCAGCCAGCGCGGCACATGGCAGCGCCGTAGCAGCTCGACGATGGGGCGCAGGGCGGTGGTCAGCAGCAGGCTAAGCATGATGGGGATGAACACGGCGCTGGCCCAGTGCAGCAGGGCCACGCCCGCGAACAAGGCCAGCAGCGCCAGGGAGAGGTTGCGCACGTCCACGGGCATGTGGAGCATGAGCGGCCCGTTGAAAGGCGCGTTGGCCGCGGGGGCGCTGCCGTGCGGGTGTGCGGCGGCGGGCGCGTCCCCGGAACTGCCGGGATCGCCCGGGGCGGGCTGGGTGGCGGCGGCTTCGGCGGCAGGGTCTGGTGCGGAGGCCGCGGGCGCAGCAGCCGCAGTAGGTGTGGCAGGCGGCTGGGGTGGCTGGGCGCAGGTGTCCTCCGCCGGCCCGCTGGGCTGGGGCGGCTCGGCGGTGCGGGCGGGCTGGGGCGCGGGGGTGGGCTCGGACATCATGCGCCGATTGTGATGGGACTTGCCCCCGGCCGTGTGTAGGCGGGGCGGGCCTGCCGCGTGTCGGTGCAAGGAGGGGCCGGCCCGTCAGCCCGGGCGGGCGGCTGGCGCCGCGGGGCCCCGCCCTGCGGCATCAGCACAGCGGCAGCGGGCGCTGCTTGTTGAGCGCGTCCACCGTGCCCAGCAGTTGTTGCCAGTAGGTGGGCAGCGACGACCACGATGCGCCCACGGCCAGGTTGGTGGCGTAGACCAGCCCGGTGTTCAGGCGGGGGCGGTTGGCGTGCTTGACGGCGGCCTGCATGTCCGTGCAGGTGCTGGCGGTGTGCACCAGCATGCCCTGGGCGGTGTTGTCCTTGGCGTAGACCCAGGTGCTGGCGGGCTGGGGGTCGATGGCCTGGTAGGCGGCGGCGTTGCCGGCGTAGGTGACTAGCGTGTCGGCCACGCCCGCGTAGGCGGCCACGGGATAGGTGCCGGGGTTGCCGATCACGGTGGGCGCGTTGGGCGGGGTGGCGCCCTTGCTCATGCCCGAGGCCAGGGCCTTGATGTAGTTGTAGATGTCCTGAAAGTACGCCAGCCGCGCGCTGTCGGTGGCCATGCCGTCCAGGAAGAAGCCGTCGAGCTGGTCGGGGTACAGGCGGATGTAGTTGTCGATGGTGGCTTTCACGTCCGCCACCGAGCGCGAGCCGCCGCTGCCCGACGTGGCCACGTAGCCGATGACCTTGTTGGTGGTGCCGGCCACGGCCTTGAAGTCCTTGATGGCCTTGAGCAGGTCGTCGTCGGCCTTGGAGGTGGCGGTGAGCACGCCGTCGCTGGCACTGGCCACGGCGGTGATCTTCACGTCCGGGTAGCTGGCCGCGCCGCTGGTGAGGGTGGCCCAGGGCGATGACGTGCCGGTGGCGCTGAAGTAGGCGGGCACCAGCACCTGCAGCGCCTGGTGGGCCGGGCGCACGTAGTACGTGAGGCTGTCGCCCGCCGTGTTGGAGGTGCTGGTGGCCGTGGCGCCGACCTGGAAGGTGGCGCTGGGCGGCAGGCTGCTGACGGTCAGGGTGGTGCTGGCCACGCCCGCCACGGTGGTGGGCGCCACGGGCGACAAGGCGGCGGCGCCCGAGGGGCTGACGCTGAAGGTGGTCACGGTTCCGTTGGGGGCCGTGCTGCCGTTGACGACGACGTTGGCCGCCAGCGGCTCGGAGGCGCCGGGCTCCAGCACGTTCTCGGTGGGCTGCACAAAATGCAGGGCAATGGGGGCCGTGGCCGGCGGGGGCGGCGGCGGGGCGCTGGTGTTGTTGTCGGAGGTTGTGCCTCCGCAGCCCGCCAGAGCCGCGGTCAAGGCCATCAGGGACGCGAGGTGGAGGTTGCTGGTCGTGGTGCGCATGGTGGTCGCGGAAGGTGGGATGGAAATGCGCTGATTGTGAAGGCTTGCCCCGGCGCTTCCAAGGGCCGAAAGCGCGGCTTTGCGCCGGAAAAACGGCCCTGTTGCACCGATCACGCGCAGCGGGCGCCGATACCATGGCCCACATGCCATCCATCCTCCACCGCCATGCGGCCGCCGCCGCCGCTGCTGCAGCCCTGCTGGGCGCCGCGACGCTGCTGTCCGGCTGCGGCACGCTGGACGTGCCGCGCGCCGACAACTACCCCGCCACCGGCCAGAAGAAGGCCCGTGCCGTGCACCATTGGGATGTGCTGGCCGGGGACGTGGCCGGGCGGGTGGCGGAAAAGATCGCGTCCTGGCCCGAGGGCGAGTACCCGCTGTACGTGACGGTGCCGGACAACTCCAGCTTCAACCAGGGCTTTCTCAAGCTGCTCAAGGTGCACCTGCTGAACCGCGGCGTGGCCGTGTCCACGGTGCCCACGGCGGTGGAGCTGGAAGTGCAGACGCAGCTGGTGCAGCACGAATCCGGCTCCCCGCGCGGCCTGCCCGTGCCCATGGCGGGCACCATCATCGGCACCGGCGTGGGGGTGTGGCGCGACTGGGCGGTGCATTATTCCGACCGCACGCTGCTGCCGGGCGTGGCCACGGCCCTGGGTGTGGGCGCCGGGGTGGCGCTGGACATGGCCCAGCTCTACACCCAGGGCGCCGCCGCGGGCGGGCCCACGCGCACCGAGGTGTTGATCACCTCCACGCTCAAGTCGCACGACCGGTACCTCGCCGGCACGGCCGACCTTTACTACATCGAGCGCGCCGATGCCGTGCTCTACCAGCCTGCGCTGCCGCCTGCGCCGCCCCCTGCAACGCCGGTCAAGACCTGGCGGGTGGTGGCGCCATGAGGACAACGGCAGTGGAGCAACCAAGGCGCGCTGGCGCGCTGCGTGCCATGGCCTGCTGGATGGGCGCCGCACTGGCCATCGCCGGCCTGCAGGGCTGCGAAACCGTCAGCCCCATGCACAGCTACTACTACGGTGACCGCCCGGGGGCAGCGCGCAGCAACCTCATCGAGGTGAACGAGCGCGCGGCCGACGCGCTGCTGCAGACCGTGCCGCTGGACGCCGGCAAGCCGGTGCTGGTGGCCACGCTGGTCCAGGTGGACCGGCTGTCCGAATCGTCCCGGCTGGGGCGCATGTTCTCGGAGCAGATCGCTGCCCGCCTGGTGCAGCGCGGCCTGCGGGTGACCGAGGTGAAGCTGCGCGACAGCCTGCTGCTTGCGCGCGACCAGGGCGAACTGCTGCTCTCGCGCGAGGTGCGCGAAGTAAGCCAGGCGCAGGACGCGCAGGCCGTGGTGGTGGGCACCTATGCCGTGTCGAGCACGGTGGTGTACATCAACCTCAAGCTGGTGAACCCTGTGGGCAACACCGTGGTGGCGGCGCACAACTACGCGGTGCCCATGGATGAGAACGTGCGGGTGTTGTTGGCGGGGAGGTAGGGTTCATCCCCTGAGAACGTGTTTACGATCTCGCAGGGGACCCCTGGGAGATCGCAAACACGTTCTGGGCGCTTCGCCGCTCGGTGCTGGTCACCAGAGGCGACAACTCTTCGGGCCGTCCAAGGCTGCGCTGGCAGCCTTGGAGCCGCGACCCTCAGCCCCTTCTCTCGAACTGCTGCGCAGTTCGGGAAGGGGGACGCCGCCAGCGCGGCGGGGCGGCCCTTGCGCGGCGGCCTTGGCAGGGCCCCGTCCATTTTTTGGGGTCGGGGTGGAACAGTCTCTTGCGCCCATCCGGTGGGCGCAAGAAGCTATCAAATTAATAGCGGACTCAGTGCAGCATCAGTGCGCCGGCGGTCTTGCTCTTGCCGGCGCGTGCGGGCGGGTTGCACAGGCCGCAGGTGTAGTGGCGGTTCTCGTACAGCTCGGTCACGAACTGGCCGCTGCACTGGCTGCACTTGGTGCGCGTGAGCATGCCCGCGTCCACGAACTTGACCAGGCGCCAGGCGCGGGTGAAGGACAGCAGGGGTTCGATCTCGGCGGTGGTTACCTGCTCGTTGTACAGGCGGTAGGCCTTGGTCAGCAGCTCCACCGAATCCAGGTCCACGCCCTTGGACAGGTATTCGTAGATGTTCAGGAACAGCGAGCTGTGGATGTTCTCCTGCCAGGTCAGGAACCAGTCGGTGGAGAACGGCAGCTGCCCCTTGGACGGCGACTTGCCGGCGATTTCCTTGTACAGCCGGATCAGCCGCTCATACGACAGCGTGGTCTCCGATTCCAGCACCTGCATGCGGGCGCCCATCTGGATCAGCATGGCGGCGCGCTCGATCTGCTTGGACTCGTTCAGCACGCTCTTGGCGGGCGCCTTGGCGGCAGGGGTGGAGGTGGCGGTCGTGGTGGAGGACATGGCGGGCTTTCGGCGAAGCAAGAAAACGGGCGGGCTGCGGGGTACGGCGGGGCCGGTTCAGAGCACTTCGGACACGCGGCTGGCCATCAGGATGTTGGCGTGCAGCGTGTTGGTCGCTTCGTTGCCCACCTTCTTGGCGGAATGGTTGGTGAGCAGGCTCCACACCAGGTTGTCGTCCACGCGGAAGCTGCAAAGAAGGGTGTTGCGGGACGCCAGTTTCATCACTTGCGCCGCCGACAGCGATGCCAGAATGTCGGCAGACTCTTCGTTCATGCCCAGACGGAACACGGCTTCCGCCTTGTCCTGGCGAATCAGGGTCTGGGCCAGCATCAGGTAGGTGAGGTTGGCTTCGCGGATTTCGGCGAGGATTTGTTCGTTGGTCATGGCGGCTTCCTTGGTTTCCAGTTCCGGGTCTTGCGTTGCCTGCGCTGTGCAGGTGTTGCGTGATCCGTTGAAATGGATTGTGAAACCGCCCCAATCGAAAATTAAGTCGGGGTTTGGCGGTGCAGCGTGTCTGGTTTCCTGTCGGGCGCTGTAGGAATTTGCCTTACACGCGGATGAGGTGCTGTCCCGCATGCCACTGTGAAACCGGTGCTGCGCCGCGGGCGGGTGCGCTGCCATTTCTGCTCATGGTTTTGATAGCACCCGCAAAACCCTCTTTTTTGCGGTTTTGCCACGCGGTGGCCGTGCTGGAGGGCGTGGAGGGGGGCGTTGAAGCCGCGCCCCCCGCCGGTTCAGCCCTTTTCGACCGGGCGAGACGGGTCGGAGCACCACTCGCTCCAGCTGCCCGCAAACAGCGCGGTGGCGCCCAGCCCGGCGATCTCCATTGCCAGCAGGTTGGGCACCGCGCTCACGCCGCTGCCGCACTGGTGCACCACGGTGGCCGGGTCGCGTCCGGCCAGCAACGCATCAAACTCCGCCCGCAGCACGGGGGCGGGCTTGAAGCGGCCGTCGGCCGCAATGTTGTCGGCGAAGGGGCGGTTGAGCGCGCCGGGAATGTGGCCCGCCACCGGGTCCATGGGCTCCACCTCGCCGCGGTAGCGGGCGCCGGCGCGTGCGTCGATCACGGTCTGGCCGGGCTGGCCCAGGCCGGCCAGCACGTCCTGGGCGGTGGCGAGCCGCCGCAGGGGCGCGCCCAGCTGGAAGTTGGACTGGAAGTGCGCCGGCTCCTCGCCGCTGCGCACCGCGCCGCCGGTGGCCTGCCAGGCCTGCATTCCGCCGTCGAGCACGGCCACGGCATCGTGGCCGGCCCATTTGAGCATCCACCACAGGCGCCCGCAGTAGTTGGCGCCCTGGCGGTCGTACACGACGGCCTGCATGCCGTTGGAAAACCCCACGCTGGACAGCCACATGGCGAACCGCTCGCGGCTGGGCAGCGGATGCCGTCCGCCCGATGCGGGCTTGTCGGCCTCCTGGGCGACGAGCGTGCCGCTGGCGCCCGCGACGCCGTGCCGGGCGCTCAGGTCGTTGTTCAGGTCGGCAAACACGGCGCCGGGAATATGGGCCTGCGCGTACTGCTGCGCGCCCAGCGATGGCTGCAGCAGGTCGCAGCTGCAGTCAAACACCATCAGCGGCGCGCCGCTGGCCATCAGGGACTGCAGTTCGGTGGCGGAAATGAGGGTGGTGTAAGCGGTGGTCATCGTCAGGGCCTGGTGCGTGGTGCGCGCTGGGGGTGAAGAGTGTTGCGGAGCTCCATTGTGTGCGCTTGTGCCGGCTTGGCTGTAGGCGCAGGCCCGCAAGAGGGTGTCAATGTTCTTCCGCCGGGGTGCCGGGCGCGGCGCGGGCGCGCAGGATGGTGGCCACGATGCCGCTGCCCACGATGAGCGCCATGCCCAGCCACGCGATCGGCGGGAGCTGGTCGCCGAACAGCAGCACGCTGTAGACGGCGGCGAACACGATGCCCGAGTACTGCAGGTTGGCCACCACCAGGGTGCCGCGCTGCGTCTTGGCGCTGGCGTAGGCGCGCGTCATGCACAGCTGGCCGCCCGCGGCCAGCACGCCGATGGGCAGCAGCCACAGGGCCGGCCATCCCGGCCAGTCCGACAGCCCCGTGAATAGCAGGGCGCCGCCGCCCGCCACGGCCGAGCCCACCGCGAAGTAGAAAACGGTGCGCGACTCCGGCTCCCCCAGCCGCGACAGCGCCACCACCTGCATGTAGGCAAATGCGGCCGTGAGGCCCGACATGAGCCCGATCATCCCCGCGAAGGCCTGGTGCTGGTCGAGGCTGGGCCGCAGCATGAGCACGACGCCCACGAAGCCGGTCAGCACCGTGAGCACCAGCGGGCCCTGCAGCGCGGGGCGGGGCGCCGCCGCTGAGGGGCGCCAGGCCAGCAGCGTGCCGCCCACCAGGAAGGCGGCAATCCACACGCTGCTCATGTAGTTGAGGGTCATGGCCGTGGCCAGCGGCAGGTGGGCGATGGCGTAGAACCACGCCCCCAGCGACGCCACGCCCACCAGGCTGCGCCAGGCGTGCATGCCCGGGTACTGCGTGGCCAGGGTGATCTTCTGCGAGCGCGCCAGCAGCCACAGGATGGCCATGCCGATCAGGCCGCGGTAGCACACCAGTTCTGCCGAGTTGAAGTGGGCCGATGCAATCTTGACGCACACCCCCATGCTGGCAAAGAGGAATGCGGCCAACACCATCCACAGGGCTTGCATCGGGTTGCGGTCTTTCGTGAGGGGGCCGCCGTGCGCGCGCAGGCGCTTGGCGGACGTTGAAAGAAAAATAGCTGCCAGCGCCCATGGGTGGAGCGCTGGCAGCTATTGTAATGAGAGCAGACCCGCCGAGGTCTGCAGTTGAGGGCCTTTTGCCCCGGTATTCAGCGCTTTGGCGCGGGCGTGTCGACGAGGGCGCCGCCCATCGTCTCGCGGTACCACTCGTGGAAGTGCTGCATGCCGTCTTCCATGGGGCTCTGGTAGGGGCCCACCTCGTTGTCACCGCGCACCAGCAATGCTTTGCGGCCCGCGTCCATGCGCTCGCCGATCTCGTCGTCCTCGATGCAGGTCTCCATGTAGGCGGCCTGCTGGGCCTCGACGAACTCGCGCTCGAAGGCGGTGATTTCCTCGGGGTAGTAGAACTCCACCATGTTCAGCGTCCTGGTGGTGCTGATCGGGTGCAGCGTGGAGACGGTGAGCACGTGCGGGTACCACTCGACCATGATGTGCGGGTAGTAGGTGAGCCAGATCGCGCCCCGCTCGGGCAGCTTGCCGTCGCGGTACTTGAGCAGCACGTCGTGCCACTTGCGGTACACGTCGGAGCCGGGCTTGCCGAACGTGGAGGCCACGCCCACCGTCTGCACCGAGTAGTGCTTGCTGAATTCCCAGCGCAGGTCGTCGCAGGTGACGAAGTTGCCCAGCCCGGGGTGGAACGGCCCGACGTGGTAGTCCTCCAGGTAGACCTCGATGAAGGTCTTCCAGTTGTAGTCGCACTCGTGCAGCTCCACGCGGTCGAGCGAAAAGCCCTCGAACGACAACTCGGCCAGGGGGCCCATGCCGGCCAGGTCGGCGGCGATGTCGCGGCCGTTGTCCTCGAACAGCAGGCCGTTCCACTCGCGCAGCTTGTAGTTGTTCAGGTCCAGGCAGGGGTCGTGCGCAAAGTGGGGCGCACCCAGCAATTCGCCCTTGGGGCTGTACGTCCAGCGGTGCAGCGGGCACACAATGTTGCCGCCCGCATGGCCCTTGCCATGCCCCTGCAGCGTGCCGCGGCCCTTGAGCATCACGGCCTGGCGGTGCCGGCAGATGTTGGAAATCAGCTCCACGCCGCCTTGCGCGTTGCGCACGAGCGCGCGCCCCTCGCCCTCCTGGGGCAGTGCGTAATAGTCACCTTCGTTCGGAACCGACAGGGAGTGCCCCACGTAGCGGGGCCCGCGCTGGAAGATGGTCTCCAGCTCGCGCTGGAACAGCGCCTCGTCAAAGTAGCTCGAAACTGGTAGTTGGCTTGCGGCCTGCTGCAGTTGAAGACTTAAATCAGACATGGGTGACCTGACCTAAAGACTCCCCACAGAGAGAGTGCGGGAGGTGCGCCGATGAAGACGCATCTGGAAAAAGAAAACCGGCTAGGGTGGGTAGCCGGCTCGACGGGAATGGGATTATAGGCGGTGGGGTTATTCCCGCACCCCGATTACGTGTATTGAAAAGCATCGTAGTGGACACAGATCAAGGCTTGCGCGTCCGCACCGGCCTCGAGCGCCGCCTCCATTGCGCGGCGGGCACCCCGCCGCAAGTGGGGGCAGCGCCTAAAATGGGCGGTTTTCATCCAGCGCCCCGGCGCCATTTCTTCTCCATGCCCAAGGCCACCACCCCGCCAGCACCGCCCGCCGAACCAGCCAGCTACGAGGCGGCCCTGGAAGAGCTGGAGCAGCTTGTGGCCCGCATCGAGGCGGGCCAGCTGCCGCTGGACCAAATGCTGGCGGGCTACCAGCGCGGCGCCACGCTGCTGGCGTTCTGCCGGCAGCGGCTGGAGGCGGTGCAGGACCAGATCAAGATCCTGGATGAAGGCCAATTGCAACCATGGAACCAGGAATGAGCGCTGTGCCCCTGACGGCCGCGGCCGGGTCTTTCGAGATGAACCCTTGGAGCCAGCACCACCTGGCGCGCGTGGAACAGGCGCTGTCGCAGTGGGTGGGGGTGGATGCCCCCGCCGGGCTGGGCGACGCGATGCGCTACGCGGTGCTCGACGGCGGCAAGCGCCTGCGGCCCCTGCTGGTGCTGGCGGCCTATGAGGCGGTGTGCAGCGGGGCGCCTGGCGAAGGCGCGCGCCCTGCGGAGTCCTCCAGCGCCGCGATGGACGCGGCGGCCTTGCGGGCTGCCATGGACGAGGCGGCCTTGCGGGCCGCGTGCGCCGTGGAGCTGATCCACGCCTATTCGCTGGTGCACGACGACATGCCGTGCATGGACAACGACATCCTGCGCCGCGGCAAGCCCACGGTGCATGTGCGCTTTGGCGAGGCGCAGGCCCTGCTGGCCGGTGACGCGCTGCAGGCGTTTGCGTTCGAGCTGCTCACCCCCGATGCCACCTTGATCCCTGCGGCCACGCAGGCCACCCTGTGCCGGCTGCTGGCCCGCGCTGCGGGCTCTGCGGGCATGGCGGGCGGGCAGGCCATCGACCTGGCCAGTGTCGGCGTGGCGCTGAACGAAGAGCAGCTGCGCCAGATGCACCGGCTCAAGACCGGGGCACTGCTGCAGGGCAGCGTGCTCATGGGAGCCGCCTGCGGGCAGGCACCCGCTGCCGCGCGCGATGCCCTGTCCGACTATGGTGCGGCCATGGGCCTGGCGTTCCAGGTGGTGGACGATATCCTGGACGTGGTGGCCGACTCGGCCACGCTCGGCAAGACGGCGGGCAAGGATGCCGCGGCCGACAAGCCCACCTACGTGTCGCTGCTGGGCCTGGCCTGGGCGCAGGCCCATGCCCAGGAATTGCTGGAGCAGGCCCAGGCGGCGCTGGCCCGCAGCGGCCTGGCGGACACGCGCGCCCTGGCCGCCCTGGCCGAGATGGTGGTGTCCCGCTCGCACTGAGCACACCTGCTGATGCGCCGCCCATGCCCTGTTCCGCCCGCGGTGGCGAAGTTCAAGAAAAATTGGCCCCTGGCGCTTGATTGACAAGCGCTGGCAGCTATAAAAAGTGTAGTAAATGTCCACGACGCCCTATCCCCTGCTGCAGACCATCAACGACCCGGCAGACCTGCGCAAGCTTTCGCGGCCGGACCTGAAGGCGCTGGCCACCGAGCTGCGCGAGTTCGTGCTGCAGAGCGTCTCGCAGACCGGCGGGCACCTCAGCTCCAACCTGGGCACGGTGGAGCTCACCATCGCGCTGCACCACGTGTTCCAGACGCCGTACGACCGGCTGGTGTGGGACGTGGGCCACCAGACCTACCCGCACAAGATCCTGACCGGGCGGCGCGATCGCATGCACACCCTGCGGCAGCTGGGGGGCATCTCGGGCTTTCCGCAGCGCGCGGAGAGCGAGTACGACACCTTCGGCACCGCGCACTCGTCCACCAGCATCTCGGCCGCGCTGGGCATGGCGCTGGCGGCCCAGCGCAAGGGCGAGAACCGGCACGCGGTCGCCATCATCGGCGACGGCGCCATGACGGCGGGGATGGCTTTCGAGGCGCTGAACAACGCCGGCGTGGCCGACGCCAACCTGCTGGTGGTGCTCAATGACAACGACATGAGCATCAGCCCGCCGGTGGGCGCGCTCAACCGCTACCTGGCCCAGCTGATGAGCGGCCAGTTCTACGCCAAGGCCCGCGACGTGGGCAAGAGCGTGCTGAAGAACGCGCCCCCGCTGCTGGAGCTGGCCAAGCGCCTGGAGCAGCAGGCCAAGGGCATGGTGGTGCCCGCCACGCTGTTCGAGAAGTTCGGCTTCAACTACATCGGCCCCATCGACGGGCACGACCTGGACTCGCTCATCCCCACGCTGGAGAACATCCGGGGCCTCAAGGGGCCGCAGTTCCTGCACGTGGTCACGAAGAAAGGGCAGGGCTACAAGCTGGCCGAGGCCGACCCGGTGGCCTACCACGGCCCGGGCAAGTTCGACCCCAGCGTCGGCCTGACCAAGCCCGCCACGCCGCCCAAGCAGACCTTCACCCAGGTCTTCGGCCAGTGGCTGTGCGACATGGCCGCGCGCGACGGGCGCCTGGTGGGCATCACCCCCGCCATGCGCGAGGGCTCGGGCATGGTGGAGTTTGAAAAGCGCTTTCCCGACCGGTACTACGACGTCGGCATCGCCGAGCAGCATGCCGTCACCTTCGCCGCGGGCATGGCCTGCGAGGGCGTGAAGCCCGTGGTGGCCATCTATTCCACCTTCCTGCAGCGCGGCTACGACCAGCTCATCCACGACGTGGCGCTGCAGAACCTGCCGGTGGTCTTCGCGCTGGACCGCGCCGGCCTGGTGGGGGCCGACGGCGCCACGCATGCGGGGGCCTACGACATCCCGTTCGTGCGCTGCATTCCCAACATGGCCATGGCCTGCCCGGCGGACGAACGCGAATGCCGCCAGCTGCTCACCACCGCCTTTGAACAAGACCATCCCGTGGCCGTGCGCTACCCGCGCGGCAGCGGCGCGGGCGTAGCGCCCTTGGCCGCGCTGGACGGGCTGCCTTACGGCCGGGGTGAAATCCGCCGCGAGCGCAAGGCCGCCGCAGGCGCCGGCAACGCCGCCCCGCGCATTGCCATCCTGGCGTTTGGCACGCTGCTGTACCCGGCGCTGGAAGCGGCCGAGCGCATCGATGCCACCGTCGCCAACATGCGCTGGGCCAAGCCGCTGGACGAGGCCCTGCTGCGCGACGTGGCCGAGCGCCACGATGCGTTGGTCACGGTGGAAGAGGGCGCGGTGATGGGCGGCGCGGGCAGCGCCGTGGCCGAAGCCCTGAACGCCATGGGCCTCGTGCGCCCCGTGCTGCAACTGGGCCTGCCCGACGTGTTCATCGAACACGGCGACCCCGCGCGCCTGCTGTCGCTGCAGGGGCTGGATGCGGACGGCATCCAGCGGGCGATCGAGCAGCGCTTTCTGGCAACTGCGCAGCCTGGGCCGGGGGCCTGAGACGCCGTGCTTTCCCTTGTGGCCCTGCCGCCCGGGGCCACAAGCCGGGCAACATGCTTGCAGAAGCCTGAAACCCCGCGGCCTTGCCCGAGCTTTCGCGGGAAAACCCCCAAAACCGCAGGGGGGCATGTTTCTACAATGAAGCCGGCTTAAAAGTCCTTGGCACGCCGCGCACAACGCGTGCTCCCAAGTTTCGCAATCACTATATCGGAGAGAACCTCATGGATCGTCGCTCAATCATCAAGCAGGCTGGCATCGCCGGCGTGCTGGCCGCAGGTGTGGCACCCGCCGTCCACGCGCAGGCCGCCATCCGCTGGCGCCTGGCCTCCAGCTTCCCCAAGTCGCTGGACACCATCTACGGCGGGGCCGAGGTGTTCTCCAAGGCCGTGAAGGCCATGTCCGGCGGCAAGTTCGAGATTTCGGTGCATGCGGGCGGCGAGCTGATGCCTCCCTTCGGCGTGGTGGACGGCGTGCAGCAAGGCACCGTGGAAATGGCCCACACCGTGCCTTACTACTTCTACGGCAAGAACCCCGCTTTCGCCCTGGGTTCGGCGGTGCCCTTCGGCTTCAATGCCCGCCAGATGAATGCCTGGATGCTGCACGGCAATGGCCGCAAGCTCATGAACGAGTTCTATGCCGGCTTCAACATGGTCAGCTTCGCGGGCGGCAACACCGGCACCCAGATGGGCGGCTGGTTCCGCAAGGAAATCAAGTCCCCCGATGACTTCAAGGGCATGAAGATGCGCCTGGGTGGCGGCCTGATCGGCGAAGTGATGCAGAAGCTGGGTGCGGTGCCCCAGAGCATCCCCGGCGGCGAAATCTACCAGGCCCTCGAAAAGGGCACGCTGGACGCTGCCGAGTGGGTGGGCCCGTACGACGACCAGAAGCTGGGCTTCAACAAGGTGGCACCGTTCTACTACTACCCCGGCTGGTGGGAAGGCGGCCCCGAGGTGGACTTCTTCATCAACCAGAAGGCTTTCGACGGCCTGTCGGCCGAGAACAAGGCCATCATCGAAGCAGCGACCAACGTGGCCCACATCGACATGCTGGCCAAGTACGACGCCCTGAACCCCACGGCCCTGAAGCAGCTGGTGGCGGCCAAGACCAAGGTGCTGCCGTTCTCGCAGGCCGTGATGGACGCTTCGTTCAAGGCTTCGATGGAAGTCTTCGCGGCCAACGACGCCAAGAGCCCCGAGTGGAAGAAGATCTACGCCGACATGCGTGCTTTCCAGCGCGACCAGGTGCTCTGGTTCCGCTTTGCCGAAGCCCGCTACGACTCGTTCATGTCGTCGCAGAAGCTCTGATCGGGCAGCCGGGATGGCAGCGCAGGCTGCCCTCCCGCGCATGGCAAAACCCGCCGTCGCTGGACTGGCGGGTTTTCTTTTTTTGGGCGGGGCTAACGCCGGGTGGCGTTGCTGGCGTGCCGGCGCCAGGCAAGCGCCGCAGCCACCATCGTGGCGCCGAACAGGGCCATGGATGCCGCGTTGAGCACCGCGCCGGCGGAGCGCCAGGCCGGGCTTTCCAGTCCCAAACCCAGGCGGACTGCCAGCGAAAGGTGCAGCGCCGCCAGGGGCCCATAAAACCAGTTTCCGAAGCGGAGCTTGATGCGGGCAATGGCCGGCAGGATGACCGGCGCATGCCCCATCATCATGCTCACGATAAAGCCCAGCCCCAGGGCGTGGAGTGCCACGTCGCGCAGCGCCAGTCCGAGCGCCGTGGCCGCCCAGGCCGCACCGGCAACGGCCAGCCAGGCATAGCCGCCCAGCAGGCACAGGGCCATGTAGCGGGCCAGCCCGTCGGACCGCACGGTGCGCCGCGCAATGTCGAAGACGCCAAGCCATGCAGCCAGCAGCAGCAACGACAGGCCGAACGCGACACCGCCCGCGCGTGGGTAGGCCGCCCCTGCGGCGGCCCCCGCGGCCATGAGGACCAGGACGAGCGCCAGCGCCACCTGGGCCCCCGGGCGGCGGCGCATCAACCGCGTCATCTCAAGCCGCTCGGCCGCGATGGTCATCACCAGGAAGGCAAACCACCAGGGCACGCTCGCGGGGTCGGTGGGCCGCAGGAGGAACGTGGTGCAGCCCACCAGCCAGGCCAGCGCGCTGAGCAGCAGCACCAGCGTGTGGGGTGCGCGCTGGCGCCACACCACCACCAGGTTGACGCCCACGAAAGCCAGGGCTGCCACAGCGAACAGCGCACCCGCCCAGGCAACGGCTCCCTGCAGCAGGCACAGCGCGGCCATGGACGAAGCCAGCGGCGCCAGCCACGCCAGCTTGAGCTTGACCGCCACGGCGCGTTCCATGCCGATGACGGTGCCCATGAAGCCGCAGATCATCAGCGCGCCGTGCGATATCGCTGCGCGGCCCATCCAGTCGCCGGCCCAGCCCGGGGCGGGGTGCAGGGCGCCCGCGCGCACAAGTCCACCGGCTACCGCACTCACCAGGGCCGCCAGGACCAGGGCGAGCAGCAGCGGTACCAGCGCGCTGGCCCGGCCGGGCGGCTGGAGGCGCCGCCGCGGCGGATGCTCCGGCGTGCCTTGTTGCGTCACCACCCCATGAAGCGCCGGGCGCTCTCGCTCATGCGTTCGGTGGTCCACGGGGGCTCCCACACGAGTTCGACGCGGATCAGCAGTTCGGCGGGAAGCTCGCGGTCCAGCTCGTTTTCGATCTCTTCCAGGATCAGGTCAGTCACCGGGCAGGCTGCCGAGGTCATGGTCACCTGCGCGTGCAAGGTGCCGTCTTCCACCGTGACGCCGTAGACCAGGCCGACATCGACCACGTTCAGGGAGACCTCGGGATCGACCACGCGGCGCAGCGCCCGGAGGGTGGGCTCCCGCAGTGCCTCGGGGCCTCGGTAGGGAAAGGGGGAGGAGCTCATGGCGCGTCCTGCTGCGATGGGGGGGATGGCGGGACCGCCGAGGTCCCCGGGCCCCATTATGGGGACGTTGAGGCGGGACTCGGCCCGGGCCTTGCAGTTGCTGCTCCAGGTTGCAGTGGGCTGGGCCGGATTGCCGGGAGCAACCCCGCTCGCGCACAGGCAAGAAAAAACCTCTGCAACGGAGCATCCGCTGCAGAGGTCCTGGGACCCGGGCACCAGGGCCTGGGCCGGATTTGCCTACCCTGGCGACAACCGCCGCGGGTTACTTCTTGTCGTTGGCCATGGAGTCCTGCAGGGCCTTCAACGGGTCGTCGGCTGCGGGAGCCGCTTCGGGCGTTGCGCTGGAGGCACCGTCCATGCCGGCCGTGGGATCGGGCGTTTCGGGCATGGCGCCCGGCATGGTGGCTTCCATCTCCATGCGGACCTTGTCCAGGTCATAGACCTCGGCCTTGTCCAGGCCGCTGGAGACGATGCCAGGGAACGCAATGATCAGGCCCACCATGCTCAGCTGGATCACCAGGAAGGGAATGGCGCCCCAGTAGATCTGCGGCGTGGTGACGGGCGCGATCATCTTCTTGGTGATCTTGTCCATGTACTCCTTGGTGGGAGCCACGCTGCGCAGGTAGAACAGCGCAAAGCCGAACGGCGGGTGCATGAACGAGGTCTGCATGTTGACGGCCAGCAGCACGCCGAACCAGATCAGGTCGATGCCCAGCTTGTTTGCCACCGGGGCCAGCAGCGGCACCACGATGAAGGACAGCTCGAAGAAGTCCAGGAAGAACGCCAGGAAGAACACCATGATGTTCACGACGATCAGGAAGCCCAGCTGGCCGCCGGGCAGGCCCGACAGCAGGTGTTCGACCCACAGCGGCCCGTCCACGCCCTGGAAGGTCAGGCCGAACATGGTGGCGCCCACCAGAATGAACACCACAAAGCACGACAGCTTGGTCGTGGTGGTGATCGCCTGCTTGAGCAGCGACATCGACAGCCGGCCGCGCGCGATGGCCATGATGCCGGCGCCCAGGGCGCCCATGGCGCCACCTTCGGTGGGTGTTGCCACCCCCAGGAAGATGGTGCCCAGCACCAGGAAGATCAGCAGCAGCGGCGGGATCAGCACGAAGGTCACGCGTTCGGCCACGCGCGAGAGCAGGCCCATGCGGGTGATCTTGTTGATGCTTGCGGCCACGAAGGCCAGCGCCACGCCAAAGCACATGGACACCACGATGGTTTCGTCCAGCGCCACCGTTTCCACGGTCTCGCCCGACCACCAGCTGTGCAGGGCCGCCATGTGCTTGGCCACATAGATGGAAGCGGCCGTGCAGATGGCGGTCAGGACCAGCAGCGACGGCACGCCGCTCTTGCCGTTGTCGTCCTTGAGCGTGCGCGCCTCGGGCGGCAAGGCGGGCACCCACTGGGGCTTGAAGATGGCCAGCAGGATCACGTAGCCTGCGTAGAAGCCGGTCAGCATCAGGCCGGGCAGGAAGGCGCCCTTGTACATGTCGCCCACGCTGCGGCCCAGCTGGTCCGCAATGATGATCAGCACGAGCGACGGCGGAATGATCTGTGCCAGCGTGCCCGAGGCGGCGATCACCCCGGCTGCCAGGCGGCGGTCGTAGCCGTAGCGCAGCATGATGGGCAGAGAGATCAGGCCCATCGAGATCACCGAGGCGGCGACCACGCCCGTGGTGGCGGCCAGCAGCGCGCCGACGAAGATCACCGCCAGGGCCAGCCCGCCGCGGATGGGGCCGAACAGCTGGCCGATGGTGTCCAGCAGGTCCTCGGCCATGCCGCTTCGCTCCAGGATCAGCCCCATCAGCGTGAAGAACGGAATGGCCAGCAGGGTGTCGTTCTGCATGATGCCGAAGATGCGCAGCGGTACGGCCTGCAGCAGCGCTTCGGGCAGCACGCCCAGCTCGATGCCGATGAAGGCAAAGAACAGGCCGCAGGCGCCCAGGCTGAAGGCCACCGGAAAGCCGATCAGCAAGAAGCAGATGAGCCCCGCGAACATGATCGGGGCCAGGTTGTGTGCAATGAATTCCATGGTGTGTGCTCCGCTCAGACGGCTTCGGTCTTGTTGTTGTTCTTGCCGTTGCCCTTGGCGGCCTCCGCCAGGTTGCGGATGGATTCGGCCAGCTCTTCTTCAGCCGTCTTTTCGGCTTTCTTGACCGTGGGGTCGTCGATGAGGCCCTGTAGGAAGCCCAAACGCTTGATGAGCTCCGAGATGCCCTGCAGCCACAGCAGCGCAAAACCCAGCGGCATCATCAGGTACACCGGCCAGCGGATCAGGCCGCCCGCGTTGTTGGACATTTCGCCCGAGGCCAGCGCGCGGGTGAAGAAGGGGATGCCGTACCACAGCACGGCCGCGCACATGGGCGTGAGGAACACGATGTAGCCGAAAACGTCGATCCAGATTTGCGTGCGCTTGGAAAAGCGGCTGGATACCACGTCCACCTTCACGTGCTCCCCCTGCAGCAGCGTGTAGCCCGCCGCCAGCAGGAACGATGCGGCAAACAGGTACCACTGCACTTCCAGGAACGCGTTGGAACTGGTGTTGAAGGCCTTGCGCACCACCGCGTTCACGCCGCTGATGACGGTGGAGGCCAGGATCAGCCAGACCACGTATTTGCCGACCTGGGTGTTTAGCCAGTCGATCCCTCTTGATAACTTCAATAGAGCCTGCATGGTGTCTCCAAAAAAAGGCTGTGCATGCGATAGGCCGGCGCGCGCTGGGTAGGCGCAGGGCCGGACAAACTTTTACAACGGCGCGATTCTACGGAGCACTGTAGGCAGACCCTGACGGATGCGTGACGGTGTTATCCCTTGTCAGATATTGGTTTTGTAGCTATTGAAATGCTAGCAATTAGGGTTTGTTCCTAGCGCTCCCGGGCGTGTTCCCGGCGCGGGCACCGTCCTTCTTGCGTGCAAACCGCCACCAGGGCAGCACCCGGCTCATGGCCAGCACTTCGCCGCAGTGCAGGGGGGTGTAGCCGGCCAGGGTGGCCATCTGGGCGTGCCACGCCGGCGTCTGCAGCAGCGTGCGCAGCGCCTGGGTTGCCGGCTGGTCCAGGCTGGCCTTGAGGCAGGCCAGGTGGTAGCGCTCCTGCAGCAGCGGCACGAAACCCAGTCCGCGGGCGCGTGCGGCCAGCTCGATGCCCATGCCCACATCGGCCGTGCCCGCGGCCACGGCCTGCGCCACGGCCGTGTGCGAGGGCTCGTCGCGCGTGTAGCCCGCAATATGCTGGACGTCCAGGCCGGCCTGGGCCAGCAGGTCGTCCAGCAGCACCCGTGTGCCCGAGCCCAAGGGCCGGTTCACGAACCGCGCGCCGGTGCGGGCCACGTCGGCCAGGCTGGCCAGCCCCAGCGGGTTGCCGGGTGCCACGATCAGGCCTTGCGTGCGGCGGGCAAAGCCGATGATCTTGTGCAGCCCCGGCTGCAGCAGCGGCTTGTAGGTGCGCGCGGTCAGCGACGGGGCGGCGGGCTGCTCCACCGTGTGAAAGCCGGCCAGGGTGCAGCGGCCCTCGTTCAGGGCGCGGATGGCATCCACACTGCCCGTGAACCGGATGTCCAGGTGCAGCGGCGCGTCGGCATCCGACTGCGCGGCGGCGTGCGCCCGCAGCGCCACCAGCGCGTCGTCGTGGCTGGCATACAGGGTGAGCACATGGGCATGTTCGTCAAATGCCACCGCAAAGGCGCGTTCCAGGTCGGCATGCAGCGCAGCGATCTGCGGCGCCAGCCGCGCCTGCGCCTGCCGCTCGGCCCACAGCAGCTTGCTGCCAAAGGCGCTGAGCTGCGCGGCCTGGCCCTTGCCCCAGACAATCAGCTCGCCGCCCAGCTGCTCCTCCCAGCGCTTGAGCGCGCCCCACACATGGCGGTACGACAGGCCCAGGGCACGCGCCGCGCCGGAGATGGAGCCGTGTTCGGCCACCGCCTGGAGCATCTCGGGCAGTGGATTGCGGATGAGTGCGTCGCCCGCATCGCGGCTGAGCGTGTAGTGAAGCTGGACCCTATGCACAAGTGTTCATATCGCTGGATATTGGCAGGGTGCCTACGATAGCCCATCCCCCTGCCTGCCGATGTCCACCTTGTCCGAAAGCGCGAACACAGCGCTGCAACTCACCCTCTCGCTCGACCCCACCCTCTGGGCCATCGTGGGCCGCTCTTTGTCGGTCAGCGCGACCGCGTGCCTCATGGCGTGCGGCGCGGGCCTGGTGCTGGGCGCCTGGCTGGCCGTGGCCCGGTTTGCCGGCCGGGGGGCTGCCCTGGCGGTGCTCAACACGCTGCTGGCCGTGCCGTCGGTGGTGGTGGGCCTGGTGGTTTATCTGCTGCTGTCGCGCAGCGGGCCACTGGGCGCGCTGGGGTGGATGTTCAGCTTCAAGGCGATGGTGCTCGCCCAGGCGCTGCTGGTGCTGCCGGTCGTCACGGCCCTGACGCGCCAGGTGGTGGAAGACGCCGAGCGGGCGCATGGCGAGCAGCTGCGCTCGCTGGGCGCCGGCCCGCTGCTGCGCAGCCTGCTGCTGGCCTGGGATGAGCGCTACGCGCTGCTCACCGTGCTGATCGCCGCGTTCGGCCGCGCCATTTCCGAGGTGGGGGCGGTGATGATCGTGGGCGGCAACATCGACGGCTTCACGCGGGTGATGACCACCGCCATCGCGCTGGAAACCAGCAAGGGCGACCTGCCGCTGGCGCTGGCGCTGGGCCTGGTGCTGCTGGCGGTGGTGCTGGCGCTCAACGTGCTGGTGGGTCTGCTGCGCCGCTGGCGCGAGCGGGTCGACGGGGCTGCTTCCGCCACGCCGGTCGGGGTGGCGGCATGACGCCGGCGTTGACCGTCGCCTGGGTGGACCTGCAGCAGGTGTCGGTGCGCTACGGCGCCGTGCGCGCGCTGGACCAGATCACGCTGCGCATTGCCGCGGGCGAGCGCGTGGCCCTGGTGGGGGCCAACGGCAGTGGCAAGAGCACGCTGCTGCGCGTGCTCCACGGCCTGGCCGATGCCACGGGGGGCGGTTTCCAGTGCCAGTCCGCACTGGGCCAGGCCATGCTCTTCCAGCGCCCGCACATGCTGCGTACCAGCGCGCAGAACAACGTGGCGCTGGCCCTGTGGCTGCGCGGCACGCGCTGGCGCGAGGCCCGCGCACGGGCGCTGGCCGCCCTGGCACGGGTGGGCCTGGCGGGCATTGCGGCGCAGAACGCCCGCACCTTGTCCGGCGGGCAGCAGCAGCGGGTGGCGCTGGCCCGGGCCTGGGCCCTCCAGCCGGACGTGCTGCTGCTGGACGAGCCCACGGCCAGCCTCGACCCCCATGCCAAGCGCGAGGTGGAGGCGCTGATGGCCGACTTCGCTGCGGGCCACGGTGCGCAAGGGCCCGCCCACCCCGTGACCATGGTGTTCAGCAGCCACAACCTGGGCCAGGTCAAGCGCCTGGCCAGCCGTGTGATCTATCTGGAGCATGGACGGCTGGTGGCCGACCTGCCCGTGCACGACTTCTTCAACGGCCCCCTGCCGGAGGCCGCCCGTCTGTTTGTCAAAGGAGAACTGGTATGAGTTTCAAGTGTTTTTCGGCTGCAGGGCTTGTACATAAAGCGCTGGCAGCTATTGTTTTGGTAGCATCTGGTGCCGTGTGGGCGCAGAGCATCACCATGGCCTCCACCACGTCCACCGAGCAATCCGGCCTGTTCGGCCATCTGATGCCGGAGTTCAAGAAGGCCAGCGGGCTGGACGTCAAGGTGGTGGCACTGGGCACCGGCCAGGCGCTGGACATGGGGCGCCGCGGTGATGCCGACGTGCTGTTCGTGCACGACCAGGCGGCGGAGGAGAAGTTCGTGGCCGAAGGCTGGGGCGTCAAGCGCTACCCCGTGATGTACAACGACTTCATCCTGGTCGGCCCCACGAACGACCCCGTAGGGACCCAAGGCAAGGACATCGTGGCGGCGCTGCGCAAGCTGGCGGCCGCCAACGGCAACTTTGTCTCGCGCGGCGACAAGAGCGGCACGCACGCGGCCGAGCTGCGCTACTGGAAGCTGGCGGGGGTGGAGTCGGCCAAGGGCAGCGGCTACAAGGAATGCGGCTGCGGCATGGGCCCGGCGCTCAACATCGCGGCCTCCAGCGGCGCCTACGTGCTGGCTGACCGGGGCACCTGGCTGAACTTCAAGAACCGCGCCGACCTGGCCATCCTGGTCGAGGGCGACACCAAGCTCTTCAACCAGTACGGCGTGATGGTGGTGAACCCCGCGAAGCACCCCCACGTGAAGGTGCAGGATGCGCAGAAGTTTGTGGACTGGATCGTGTCGCCCGCGGGCCAGCAGGTCATTGCCAGCTACAAGATCGGCGGCGAGCGGCTGTTCTTCCCCAACGCGAACAAGTAAGCCCCCTGCGAACCTGTTCAAAATCTTTTCGGGGATCGCATTGAAGTGCAATCGGGAGGAGTGGATGCTTCGGATGCGCCGCATGGGCTCGTGCCCATGCAAGCAGCCGGGGCGTCCAATCACCCGATTTCACTCCAACCCTTCGGGCGAGTGCCTTGCCGGGCGGTCTGCGGCGTTGCGGTGCTTGTTGATAGCCAAGCTATCAACTGCACCCCGCGCCTTGCATCCCATCCCGGCAAGGCACTTGTGCGACCCCGAAAAGATCTTGAACAGGTTCTGAGCCGCTTCGCGCCTTCCCCCCAAGGGGGACGCCACCGGTGGCCCGGCGAAGCCGGTTCCACGGTGGCACTGGCTTGGTTCGCGCCAGTTGCCAGGTGTCGAGGGCGGTGCGAGGCCCTCGGCACGGTAGGTCGGGTTAGCCCGGCAGGGCGTAACCCGACACCCGCAGCTCAGTCGTCATCCCGGTGGTGAGAGCTGCGCCAGATCGCCCGCACCAGCCACAAGCCGCAGACCACGGCCCCCGTGAACCCCAGGAAGCCGAACGCCGGCAGCCCGAACAGCGTGGGGCCGCCCTTCACGGTCATCACGATGGACGAACCGATGATCAGCGCCGCGATCACCAGCGCCATGGCCAGCCGGTTGGCGGAGCGGTCGATCTGGTCGCCCACGCGCTTGAGGTGGGCCAGGTCGATGCTGACCTGCAGGCGCCCGCGCCGTGCGTTGCGCAGCAGCCGCCCAAGGTCGTCGGGCAACTGCTCCACGGTGGTGAGCGCGCGGCGCAGCGTGCTCCAGGCGCGGCCGGCCAGCTTGCGGGGTTCGTAGCGCTTGCGCACCACCTCCTTGAGCAGCGGCAGCGCTTCGGAGGCCATGTGGAAGTCCGGGTCCAGGTTGCGGCCCATGCCTTCGAGCGAGATGAAGGCCTTGATCAGCAGCGCCAGGTCGGAGGGCAGGCCCAGCTGGTGCTCCCGCAGGATGGCCGTGACGTCGGCCAGCATCTGCCCCAGGCTCAGCTGTGCCAGGGGGACGCCGTGGTACTGGTCCACGAAGGCCTCGATCTCCGTCTCCAGCTGGCCGATGTTCACGCCCTGCCCGTTGTCCGTCCAGTCCAGCAGCACGTCGGCCACCGCTTGGGGCCGCTGTTCCACCAGGCCCAGCAGCAGCTGCAGCAGCTCGTCGCGGCGGCGTTGCGACAGGCGTCCCACCATGCCGAAGTCGATGAAGGCAATGGCGTTGCCAGGCAGGTAGAACACGTTGCCGGGGTGGGGGTCGGCGTGGAAGACGCCGTCCTGCACGATCATCTGCAGCACCGCGCGCGCCCCGCGCTGCGCGAGCAGCGTGCGGTCGAATCCCGCCTCCGGGGTGAGCGCCGCCAGCGCACCGCCCGGCGTGCCGTCGATGAAGTCCTGCACATTGATGCGCTCGCGCGTGTGCTCCCAGTCCACGCGCGGAATCACGATGTAGGGCAGGGCGGCCATGTTGGCGGCAATGCGTTCGGCCTGACGGCACTCGCCGGCCAGGTCCAGCTCCCGGCGCAGCGAACGCGCGAACTCGTGCACCAGCTGCTGGGGCCGGTAGGGCTTGAGCGCGGGCAACTCCGTCTCGGCCAGGGCGGCCAGGCGCTGCAGCAGCCGCAGGTCGGCCTGGATGGTGTCGGCAATGCCGGGGCGGCGGATCTTCACCACCACCTCGCGGCCGTCGTGCAGCCGGGCGCGGTGCACCTGGGCGATGGAGGCCGCCGCCAGCGGCGTGGTGTCAAACCAGGCAAAGACCTCTTCGGGCTCGGCGCCCAGGTCTTCGCGCAGCTGGGGCCGCAGCGTTTCCAATGGCACGGCGGGCACATGGCTGTGGAGCTTTTCGAACTCCGCTATCCACTCCGGCCCGAACAGGTCGGCCCGGCCCGCCAGGATCTGGCCGAACTTCACGAACGCCGGCCCCAGCTCCTCCAGCGCCAGCCGCACCTGCACGGGCGGCTCCAGCCGGGCCAGGTCGGCGGCGTGCGCCCAATTCAGCGCCTGGCCCGCACGCTCGAGCTTGTCGGTCAGGCCAAGCCGGCGCACGGTGTCGCCAAAGCCATGGCGCACCATCACGCCCAGGATTTCTTTCAGGCGCCCCAGGTCGCGCGCGGTGTCCAGCGTCTCGATGAGCATGGCGTGGATGATAGTTCCCGGCGCTTGTCAGAGTGCCATCGCCGGCTTGTTCACCATCAGGTAGAACACGGCCAGCATGGCTGCGAAAGCCGGGTAGCCCAGCGCTTCCCACCACCGCGCGCAGCGGGCATAGGCGGCCGGCAAGGGCTGGCCGGTGCGTGCGGCCTCGGCGGCCATGTCGCGCATGCGCAGCTGCAGCCACACCACTGGCAACCAGCAGGCGCCTGCCAGGGCGTACAGCGCCAGCGACACCGCAATCCAGGGCGTGGACAGGGGCAGGCCCGCGAGGGACGCCATGGCCAGCCCGGTCGCGGGCTGAATGAAAACGGTGGGCGTGGTGAACCACCAGTCCGCCCGCACCACCAGACGCGTGACCACGGCCTGGGCCTGCACGTTGCCGCTGCGGTGTGTGAAGAACATGTAGAACGCCGACCCCAGGCCGGTGCCCACCATCAGCACGCTGGAGAGGATGTGAATCCACTTGAGCATGAAGTACAGGGTCATGGCGGCGGCTCCCGCGTCCGTGGTGATTGCAGCAGCACCCCCAGGATGGCGGCGATCGGCAGGTTCTTGGTCAGCGGCCCGAAAGGGTGGAGCCACCACGCGGGATGGATGAGCGTGGCCAGCAACGTCATGGCGCCCATCAGCGCCAACGCTGCCAGGTAGGCCGGCCGGCCGGGGCGAAAGGCCAGCCAGAGCCCCAGCACGGCATCCGCTCCGGCCCCTGCGAAGATGGCGGCCGTGGGCAGCCATGCCAGGCTACCCGACGTCCACGCGGCCGGAAGGCCCGCCAGCAGCGCGCGGCTTTGGCCGCGCAGCTCCCACACGCTGACGGCCGCCGTGGCGAGCCAGACGAAGACCAGGCTGTAGCGCAAGAGGTTGTGCTGTGCCGGTGTGGTCATGGGGCGGACGCAGCGGCTGGCGTTTCTGCAAGGGGTTCTTCGACCACATCCGTCTGCATGCCCCAGCGTGCGAACTCCGGGGCGAACGCCTCCAGCGGCAGCAGGCCGGTGCTGGTGGTCGCGCCATGGGGCAGGGGCTGCCCTGCGGCCAGCTGGCGGGCCAGCAGGATGGCGGCCATGCACGGGATTTCGGGGCCGTGGTCATGGTCGGCCGCGATGTGCCAGGCGCGGCGCCGCGCGTGCCCCTGGGCATCGGCGCCTGCCACGCGCACGACCATGCCGCCCAGGGGCGTGCCCAGAAAATCCAGCATGCCGCCGGTGCGGTGCATCAGCCAGGCCAGCCGCTCCGGACGGGGCAGCGCCCCCCAGCGGCGCAGCGAGGCGATGGCGGCAAAGGTGCGCTGCGCCAGGCCCACTTCCAGGGCGGCTTGAAAGCGCACCCGGTCGCGCACCTGATAGTGCGTGGGAAAAATCTCCAGGTCGGGGATGTCGCACACCGCTCCCATGCGGGGCCGCAGGCGGAGGAAGTCAACGCGCGTGGGACGGGCCCAGCCCGGCGTGGACTGCCAGCGTCCGCCGTCCCACATGGTGATGTCCGCGCCGCAGTAGCTGAGCACGGCGGCCAGCGTGGCCTCCCCGCGGGGGGCGCGTTGGGCCGGGGCAATGCACAGGTCGATGCTGTCGATGCGCTGCCAGCCGGCGCACAAGTGGTCGACCACCGCCGACGAGAGGGCCGGCACCGTGCTGGCACCGCTGATGGCGGTGCGCCCCGCGGCGGCGAACGCGGCTTGCAGCACGGCCGGGAAATCGCACACAAAGCGGCGGCCATCGGCCAGGTCGATATAGTGCGCGCCCGCTTCGGCCGCGGCCTGGGCCACGCGGTAGGCCTGGGCCTGGAAGGGGCCCGCCGTGTGGATGACTAGCCCCACATTCCAGCGGCGCAGCGTTTGCGCCAGGCCGGGCGCCTGGTGGTCGAGCGCCACGCCCTCGGCTCCGCCCGCCAGCGTGGCGGCGAAGGCCTGCGCACGGGACAGGTCGCGGCCCGCGACGAGCAGGCGAATGGAGTCAGGGGTGGCGGAGCTGCCGGCCAGCGCGCGGCAGATGCGCGCGCCGAAGTTGCCGTAGCCGCCCAGGACAAGGGTGGTGAGAGCCATCGGGGCAGAATCATACGGGGCTGGGCCGGGGCGCCGCCCTTGGTCAGTTGACGATGGCAACGCCCTTGACCTGCGCAAACACCGCCATTCCGGGCGCCAGCCCCAGGGCCTGGGCCGATCGCTGCGTGACGCGCGCCAGCAGCCGCACGGAGCCCAGCTCCAGCGCCACCATCTGCTGGCCCGGGCTGTCGTCGGCCAACTCGGCCACGGTGGCAGGCAGTACGTTGAGAATGCTCGAGCCGGCGGGGGCCGCCAGGGCCAGGCTCACGTCGCGGGCCTGGATGCGCAGGCGCAGCGGCTCGCCCGGCGTGCGCGCGGTGGGGCTCACCAGCAGCAGCGTGCCTCCCGCAAAGCCGACCGTGGTGGTGTGGTCGTGCGCGTCGTGCCGCAGCACCGTGCCTTCGATCACCGTGGCGGCGGCGTCGCCATGGGCCAGGGGCAGGTCCAGGCGGGTAATCAGCGCATGGGTGGGGCCTTGGGCCTGTACGCGGCCGGCCTGCATCAGCACCAGGTGCTCGGCCAGGCGGGCCACTTCGTCCAGCGCGTGGCTTACGTACAGCACGGGGATGTCGAGCGTGCGGTGCAGCCGCTCCAGGTAGGGCAGCACCTCCGCCTTGCGCGCGGCGTCCAGCGCGGCCAGGGGTTCGTCCATCAGCAGCAGGCGCGGGCTGGTGGCCAGGGCGCGGGCGATGGCCACGCGCTGGCGTTCTCCGCCAGACAGCGCGGCGGGCCGGCGGTCCATCAAGGGGCCGATGCCCAGCAGGTCCACCACCTGCTCCAGCGCCACCGTGCGGCGGGCGGCGGGCGTGCGCGCAAGGCCGTAGTGGATGTTGCCGCGCACGCTCAGGTGCTCGAACAGGCTGGCCTCCTGGAACACATAGCCCAGCCCGCGTTCGTGCGTGGGGCGCCACAGGGGCCGGGCGGCGCCGTCGTCCTGCCAGACTTCGCCATTCACCTCCACCCGGCCGGGGCGGGCGCGCAGGAGCCCGGCAATGGCCCGCAGGCAGGTGGTCTTGCCGCAGCCCGACGGGCCGAAAAGGGCGGTGACGCCGCGCCCGGGCAGGCGCAGGTCCACCTCCAGCGTGAAGCCCGGGCGCACCACGTTCAGCTGTGCGTGGATGAAGGGCTGCTGCTGCGTGGGCGTGGATATGGACGTGGGCATCACGGCGTCACCGGTGCGGCCCGGCGGCGCGTGAGGTTCAGCCCCAGCAGCACCACAAAGGAAAAGACCACCATCGCGGCCGCCAGCCCGTGGGCCTGCGCGTACTCCAGCGCCTCCACGTGGTCATAGATCTGTACCGACACCACCCGGGTGACGCCGGGGATGTTGCCGCCCAGCATGAGCACGACGCCAAACTCGCCCACCGTGTGCGCAAAGCTCAGGATGGCGGCCGTGACAAAGCCCGGCCATGCCAGCGGCAGTGCCACCGTGAAAAAGCGGTCCAGCGGCCCCGCGCCCAGGGTGGCCGCGGCCTCCAGCGGGCGCGCGCCCATGGCCTCGAACGCGTGCTGCAGCGGCTGCACGGCAAACGGCAGCGAGTAGATGAGCGAGCCCGCCACCAGGCCCCAGAACGTGAACGGCAGCGTGCCCAGCCCCAGCCATTGCGTGAGCTGCCCCCCCGGCCCTTGCGGCCCCAACGTGATCAGCAGGTAGAACCCGATCACCGTGGGCGGCAGCACCAGCGGCAGCGCCACCAGGGCCGCCACCGCCCCGCGCCAGCGCGAGGGCGTGTGCGCAAGCCACCAGGCCAGCGGCGTGCCCAGAACGAGCAGCAGCACCATGGTGGTGGCCGCCAGGCGCAGCGTGAGGCCGATGGCCGTCAGGTCGGCTCCGGAGAACAGGGGCATGGGGTGAAGGCTGGGGTTGGCCGCCGGCAAACGGGCGCCGGCCTTTTTAGAAACTGTACCCGTACGCCTGAATGATGGCCCGCGCCTTGTCGCTGCGCAGGTAGTTCATCAGGGCGCGGGCCGCCGGCTTGTCCTTGCCCGGCAGCAGCAGCACGGCATCCTGGCGGATGGGGTTGTGCAGGCTGGCCGGCACTTGCCAGGCCGACCCCTTGCCGATCCTGCCGTCCTCCATCACCTGCGACAGCGCCACGAAGCCCAGCGGGGCATTGCCCGTGGCCACGAACTGGAAGGTCTGGGCGATGTTCTCCCCTTGCACGAAGCGCGGCTGCAGCCGGGCGGCAAGGCCCAGCTTGTCGAGCACCTGCGTGGCCGCGAGTCCGTACGGCGCGAGCTTGGGATTGGCCAGGGCCAGGTGCTTGAAATCCCCGGTCTTGAGCACGGCGCCCTGGGCGTCCACATAGCCAGGCTGCGCGCTCCACAGCACCAGCGTGCCAATGGCGTAGGTGAACCGGGTGTTGGGCTCGGCCTGGCCCTCCCGCTCCAGGCGGGCGGGCGTGGTGTCGTCGGCGGACAGCAGCACCTGGAACGGCGCGCCATGGGTGATCTGCGCGTAGAACTTGCCCGTGGCGCCAAAGGAAAGCTCGGCCTTGTGGCCCGTGTCCGCCTCGAAAGCGGCAGCGATCTTCTGCATGGGCGCGGTGAAGTTGGCAGCCACCGCAACCGGCACGGTGTCGGCCTGCGCCGCATGCAGTGCGGCCAGGGGCAGGCCCAGGAGAACGGCAAAGGTGCGGAGAGCGGATGGGAGCATGGCGGTCGAGCGCTAGCGCTATTCATTGTTGGAATAGCGAGAGTATAGACATGCCTCCCCGGCGTTTTCCTGAGCGAACCCTAGGCACCGACCCGGCGCGGGGCTGGCGCTGAAAAGACTTGAACGGGTTCCGAGGCATCATCGGGGCACCATGTCTTCTGCCCCCGTGCCCCTGTCCCTTTCTGCTGCCCTGGGCCATGCGCTCACCGACAAGCGCATCGATATCCTGCGCCACATCGGCGAATGCGGGTCCATCTCGCAGGCCGCCCGCGCCGTGGGCGTGAGCTACAAGGCCGCCTGGCAGGCCGTGGACACGCTCAGCAACCTGGCAGGTGCGCCTCTGGTGGCGCGGGCCGTGGGGGGCGCCGGCGGCGGCGGCGCGCAGCTGACCGAGGCCGGCCGCCAGCTGCTGCAGGCGGCCGGCGCCATGGAGCAAGCGCGCGGCGCGGTGCTGTCGCGCTGGCAGGCCACGCCGCATGCCGGGCCGGCGCTGGCGCGACTGGCGGTGCGCACCAGCATGCGCAACCAATGGCCGTGCGCAGTGCAGCGGCTGGAACTGCTGGGGCCCCTTGCGCGCGTGCATCTGGTGCTGGAGGGAGAGGGCGCTGCAGACGCCAGCCGCCCCGCGCTGGCGGCACGCATCACCCGCGAAAGCGCGGAATTGCTGGGCCTGCAGCCCGGGCTGCCCGTGCAAGCGCTGTGCAAGGCCACGGCCCTGCGGGTGGAGCGCAAGGCCGCGGCCGACGCGGCCGGGGCGCCGGCCGCAGGCACCTTCCGCCTGCCCGGACGTGCCTCGCGGGTGGTTCGCGGGCCGGAGGGGGATGAAGTGGCGGCCACGCTGGCGTGCGGGGTGCATGTGGTGGGCTTTGCGGCGGCGGGGAGTGGCGTGCGGGTGGGAAGTGCGGTGGTGTTGAGTGGTGAGGAGAACGCGGTGGTGCTGGCGCTGGCGGATGGGGGAATGGCTTGATGGGTAGCAGCGGGTTCGACGTTTGGGGAGACTTTTACGAACGAACGAACGAATGAGGCCCGGCTTCGGCAAGCCGAGCCCGAACGGCGGGGGTAGGGCCCCAGCTCCTGCAAGCTGCCATTCGCAAAGCCGCGAAAACGGCTCCGCCACACGCTTCAACGCCCCTTGTACCCCCCCAGCTTGCGGTACACCGTCGCCCGGCTGATCCCCAGCGCCCGGGCCGCCTCTGCCACATTGCCCCGCGCATCCAGCACCGCCTGCCGGATCAGGGCCGCTTCGGTCTCGCGCAGCCGCGGCGCGCCCGGGGGCGGCGGCTGCACCGCTGCGCCGCGCTCGGGCAAACAGGCCTGCCCTTGCAGGCGCAGGCCGGACCACAAGGGCAGGTCCAGCGGGGCCGCCGGGCTGCGCTGGCGGGCCGCGTCGAACAGCTGCGTCCAGGGCAGCGCGATCAGGTCGCTGCAGTGCAGGGCGGGGCCGCCCGGCGGACACAGCGGCTGGGGCAGCAACTGGCGCGCGGCGCTGTTGCCGCCCAGCACGGCGCCGTCGGCGTCCAGCGCGAGCAGGCCGTCGCCCTCGCCACCCAGTGGACTGCCGGGCCAGTTCAGCCGCAGCAGCAGGGCATGGGGGCGCTGCAGCAGCAGGGCATCTTCCATGGCGCGGGCCGAGCGGGCGACCAGGTGGCGCAATTCCGGCCGCTCGGGCACGTCGACACCCGTCAGGTCCAGCATGCCCATGCACCGGCCGTGGGGGTCGAACAAGGGAGCCCCTGCGCAGCTGTAGGCGCCGTTGTCGTCAAAGAAATGCTCGCCCCGGTGCAGCCAGACGGGCTGCAGCTCGGTGAGCGCGGCGCCGATGGCGGTGGTGCCCACGGCGGTTTCCGAGAGATCGATGCCCACGCGGCCGATGGCGCGGGCGCGGGGGTCGTGGCGGTCCAGCGCGCCCTGCACGTCCACCACGGTGCCGTGCGCGTCGGTCAGCAGGGCAAAGTAGCGCATGCCTGCAATGGCGCGGACCAGCTGCGCCAGCACGGGGCGCGCCGCTCGCAGCAGATGGTGGTTCTCGTCCTGGCTGCGGCGCAGCGCCTGGGCGCTGACCAGGTCGAACACCACGCGCTGCGTGGGCTGCAGGCCGCGGGCCAGGCAGCGTTGCCACGAGCGGGCGATCCACGGGTCGATCTCGGCATGCGCTGGCAGCGAGCCCTGGCGCAGCAGTGCGTAGCGGGCCTGGGCGATGCGGCCGGGCCGGTCGGCCAGGCTGTCGGCGGGAAGGGCGGCACGGTGCATGGGGTGGGCTCGGTCCAGCGGTGAACGGGCTGCAGGCGGGCGGAGCCTTGCAGGGGCCGTGGGAAGGGAGCCATGGTGCACCGGTGTGCGGCGCAACATGTTTCATTTTGAGAATATCCACGGCGCAGCCCGGGGGTTTCAGGGTTGTCCCTAGGAACCGGCCCCGGCGGCGGGCACAAGATGCGCAGGCCAATCCAGCCAACCCACACAGGAGACAGCCAGATGCAAGTCCAGTTCACGGTCAACGGGCGCGCGGCCAGTGTTGACGTACCTCCCAACACCCTGCTGGTCCATGCGCTGCGAGAGCACCTCGCGCTCACCGGCACCCATGTGGGCTGCGACACCAGCCAGTGCGGCGCCTGCACGGTGCATGTGAACGGGCGGGCGGTGAAGTCGTGCTCCATGCTGGCGGCCCAGGCGCAGGGCGCCGACATCGTCACCATCGAGGGCCTGGCCGCGGCGGACGGCACCATGCACCCCATGCAGGCCGCTTTCAAGGCGTGCCACGGCCTGCAGTGCGGCTTCTGCACCCCCGGCATGGTGATGAGCGCCGTGGACCTGTGCAAGAGCCACCCAGAGGCCAGCGAGGGTGAGATCCGCGAACTGCTCGAAGGCAACATCTGCCGCTGCACGGGCTACCAGAACATCGTGCGCGCCGTGCAGGTGGGTCAAAAAGCGATGGCATCGGCCTGAGCAGGAAAAAGGAGAAACGACCATGGGTGCATCCGACTTTTCCAAGCTGCCGCACATCGGCGAGCCGCTCCAGCGCAAGGAAGACTATCGCTTCCTCACCGGCGCGGGCCAGTACACCGACGACGTGGTGCTGGCCGCGCAAAGCCATGCCGTGTTCGTGCGTTCGCCGCACGCACACGCCAAGATCAACCGCATCAACACCGATGCCGCCAAGGCCGCGCCGGGTGTGCTGGGCGTGTTCACCGGTGCCGATGTGGCGGCCGACAACATCAACGGCCTGCCCTGCGGCTGGCTGATCACCAGCACCGACGGCCAGCCCATGAAGGAGCCGCCGCACCCCATCCTGGCGCAGGGCAAGGTGCGCTACGTGGGCGACCATGTGGCCATGGTGGTGGCCCTCACGCAGCAGCAGGCGCGCGACGCGGCCGAGCTGGTGGAGGTGGACTACGACGTGCTGCCCGCCGTCGTCAGCGTGGCCGATGCGGCGGCCGGCAGCGTGGCCGGCGCCGCGCTGCACGATATCGCGCCCGACAACCATTGCTACAAGTGGGCCATTGGCGACAAGGGCGCGGTGGATGCGGCCTTTGCCAGCGCCGCGCATGTGACGAAGCTCGACCTGGTCAACAACCGCCTGATCCCCAACGCCATGGAGCCGCGCGCGGCCATCGGCAGCTACAACCGGGCCAGCGACGAGTACACGCTGTACGTCAGCAACCAGAACCCGCACGTGGAGCGCCTCTTGATGACCGCCTTCGTGCTGGGCCTGCCCGAGCACAAGGTGCGCGTGATCGCACCCGACGTGGGCGGCGGCTTCGGCTCCAAGATCTTCCTGTACGCCGAGGACGTGTGCCTGACCTGGGCCGCGAAGAAGCTCAACCGCAACATCAAGTGGGTGGCCGACCGCAGCGAGGCGTTCTTGAGCGACGCGCACGGCCGCGACCACGTGAGCCATGCCGAGATGGCCATGGACAAGGATGGCAAGTTCCTGGCCCTGCGCGTGCACACCGACGCCAACCTGGGCGCCTACCTCTCCACCTTTTCCACGGCCGTGCCCACCATCCTGTACGCCACGTTGCTGGCGGGCCAGTACAGCACGCCGCAGGTGTATGTGGAGGTGGACGCCTGGTTCACCAACACCGCGCCGGTCGATGCCTACCGTGGCGCCGGGCGGCCCGAGGCCACCTACCTGCTGGAGCGGCTGGTGTCGCGCTGCGGGTGGGAGCTGGGCCTGGGCCAGGACGAGATCCGCAAGCGCAACTTCATCACCAGCTGGCCGTACCAGACGCCCGTGGCGCTGCAGTACGACGTGGGCGACTACCACGCCTGCATGACGCAAGCGCAGCAGCTGGCGGATGTGGCGGGCTTTGCCGCACGCAAGGCGGCCAGCGAGGCCAAGGGGTTGAAACGGGGCATTGGCTACAGCAGCTACATCGAGGCCTGCGGCATTGCGCCATCCAACATTGCCGGCGCCCTGGGCGCGCGCGCCGGCCTGTTCGAGTGCGGCGAAGTACGGGTGCACCCCACGGGCAGCGTGACGGTGTTTACCGGCTCGCACAGCCACGGCCAGGGGCACGAGACCACGTTCGCGCAGGTGGTGGCCGCTCGTCTGGGTATTCCGGTGGAAAACGTGGACATCGTGCACGGCGACACGGGCCGCGTGCCCTTCGGCATGGGCACGTATGGCTCGCGCTCCATCAGCGTGGGCGGCGCGGCCATCATGAAGGCGCTGGACAAGATCGAGGCCAAGGCCAAGAAGATCGCCGCGCACCTGATGGAGGCGAGCGACGCCGACATCGACTTCGCGGGGGGCGAGTTCACCGTGCGCGGCACCGACAAGAAGATCCCCTTCGGCCAGGTGGCGCTCACGGCCTACGTGCCGCACAACTACCCGCTGGACAAGCTGGAGCCGGGTCTGAACGAGACGGCCTTCTATGACCCGACCAACTTCACCTTCCCCGCAGGCACCTACATCTGCGAGGTGGAAGTGGACCCGGCCACGGGCAGCACGCGCGTCGACAAGTTCACGGCCGTGGACGACTTCGGCACCATCATCAACCCCATGATCGTGGAGGGCCAAGTGCACGGCGGCTTGGTGCAGGGCATCGGCCAGGCGCTGCTGGAAAACTGTGTGTACGACCGCGAGACCGGCCAGCTGCTCACCGGCAGCTTCATGGACTACGCCATGCCGCGCGCGGACGACTTCCCCGAGTTCAAGCTGGGCCATGTGTGCACGCCCTGCACCCACAACCCGCTGGGGACCAAGGGCTGCGGCGAGGCGGGGGCGATTGGCTCGCCCCCGGCGGTGATCAACGCCGTGCTGGACGCGCTGCGCCCGCTGGGCGTGAAGGACTTCGACATGCCCGCGTCGCCGCACCGCGTGTGGGAAGCGATTCAAAACGCCAAGGCCTAAGGAAGGAGACAGACCATGTACGCATTCACCTTTGAAGCGCCATCCTCCACCGCCGCGGCCGCGCAGCTCATTGCCCAGGGCGGCAAGCTTCTGGCGGGCGGGCAGAGCCTGCTGCCCTCCATGCGCCTGCGCCTGGCCAACCCCGAGAAGATCGTGGACCTGAACGGCGTGGCCGAACTGGCGGGCATCCGCCGCGAAGGCAATGCCCTCGTCATCGGCGCCATGACGCGCCACATGGACGTGGCCAGCAGCGCCGACGTGAAGGCCGCCATCCCCGCCCTGGCCGACCTGGCCGCGCACATTGGCGACCGCCAGGTGCGCGCCCGTGGCACGCTGGGCGGGTCGGTGGCCAACAACGACCCTGCGGCCTGCTACCCGAGCGCCGTGCTGGGCCTGGGCGCCACGGTGGTCACCAACCGGCGCGAGATCGCGGCCGACGATTTCTTCGTGGGCATGTACACCACGGCGCTGGAAGAGGGCGAGATCATCACCGCCATCCGCTTCCCCATCCCGAAACGTGCGGCCTACATGAAGTTCAAGCAGCCTGCGTCGCGCTTCTCGCTGGTCGGCGTGTTCGTGGCACAGACGGACAGCGGCGTGCGCGTCGCCATCACGGGCGCTGCCAGCTGCGTGTTCCGGCATGCGGGGCTGGAGGCGGCACTGAACCAGAGTTTCACGCCGCAGTCCGCAGCCGGCGTGAAGATCGATGCGAGCGACCTGAACACCGATATCCACGCCAGCGCCGCCTATCGCGCGAACCTGATCAGCGTGCAGACGCAGCGGGCGGTGGAGAAGATGCTCGGCGCTTCATAGCCTCGCAGTCGTGGGTCGGGTTGGCCTGACCTACGACTTTTGAATCAAATTGGCCTCTAGCGCTTACCCAATAAGCGCGGGCAGCTATTAGAAGAGTAGCAATGAACTCTCCCGCCTCCGTCGACACCCTGCTGCAGGCCCTGCAAACCGTGGGCTACTTTGCCGACCGGCGGCTGGCCACGGCGGTGTTTCTGGCGCTGCAGCTGCAGCGGCCTCTGCTGCTGGAGGGTGAGCCCGGTGTGGGCAAGACGGCGTTGGCGCGGGCGCTCAGCCAGGTGCTCAGCCGGGGCCTGATCCGCCTGCAGTGCTACGACGGCCTGGAGCAGCGCGAGGCGCTTTACGAGTGGAACTACGCCGCCCAGCTGCTGCACATGAGAGCTGCCGAAGGCCAAGGCACCGCCGACATGGCGCAGGTGGAGCGCGAGGTGTACCAGGACCGCTACCTCATCCGCCGCCCGCTGCTGCAGGCCCTGCAGGCCCCGGCGCCCGGCGCGGTGCTGCTCATCGACGAGGTGGACCGCGCCGACGAGCCCTTTGAGGCCTTCCTGCTCGAATACCTGGGCGAGTACCAGGTGAGCATTCCCGAGATCGGCACCGTGCGCGCCCAGGCCACGCCGGCGACCTTGCTCACCAGCAACCGCACGCGCGACCTGCACGACGCCGTCAAGCGCCGCTGCCTGTACCACTGGCTCGACTACCCGGACCGCGACCGCGAGCTGGCCATCGTGCGCGCCCAGGTGCCGGGCGCCAGCGCGGCGCTGGCGCAGCAGGTGGCTGACTTCGTGAGCCGCCTGCGCAGCCAGCCCTTTTCCAACGCCTTCCAGCGCGCGCCGGGCATTGCCGAGAGCGTGGAATGGGCCAAGGCCCTGGTGGCGCTGGACACCATCGTGGTGGACCCGGAGGTGGTGTCCGATACGGCGGGCATTCTGTTCAAGCAGCGCGAGGACGTGGCCGCGCTCACGCGCGACATGGCGGCGCAGCTCTTGCAGCCAGCCGATGCGTAGACGGACGTGAGGCCGCAGCCATGGCAGCAGGCGCAACGATCTCCCAACTCGGCGACGCGCGCACCGGCAAGCTCGCCGACAACCTCACCGGCTTTGGCCGCGCCCTGCGCCGCACCGGGGTGCGCGTGGACGCCGCGCGCATGGCCCTGGCCCAGCAGGCCGTCATGCTGGCAGGCTTGGCGCGCGAGGACTTCAGCGCTGCGCTGGAGGCCGTGCTGGTGAGCCGCGAGCAGGACCGCCCGGTCTTCCGCGAACTGTTCGACGCCTACTTCCGGAACCCCGACATCGCGCAGAAGCTGCTGGCCCAGATGCTGCCCAGCGCCGAGGCCAAGGCCGAGCCCGCCAAGCGCCGCCCCCGCGTGAGCGAGGCCCTGGCCCCGCTGCGGGCTGCGCGCAATGCGCCGCCTGCGCGCGAGGATGACAAGATCGACTTCGACGCCGCCATGACGGCCAGCGACCGCCAGCGCCTGCACCATGCGGACTTCAACCAGCTCTCGGCCAGCGAATACCAGCTCGTGGAGCGCCTGGCCCGCGACATCGCGCTGCCCTTGCCGCACTACGCCGCCCGCCGCACCCGGCCCGGCGTGCGCGGCAGCCGGCCGCACTGGCCGGGCGCACTGCAGCAGGCGGCGCGCACCGGCGGCGAGGTGCTGGCCCTGCCGCGCCTGCAGCGCCGCCAGCAGCCGTTGCCCCTGCTGGTGCTGGTGGATGTGTCGGGCTCCATGGAGCGGTACGCGCGCCTGCTGCTGGCCTTCATGCATGCCGCCACGGCGCCGCGCCACGCGGGGCCGGGGCTGCGGCGCGACGTGTTCGCGTTCGGCACGGGCCTCACCGACCTCACGCCCGCCTTCCGCCTGGCCGACACCGACGCCATGCTGCAAGTGGCCAGCCACGCCATCAGCGACTTTGCTGGCGGCACCCGCATGGGCGACAGCCTGGCCGCACTGCGCCAGCAGCACTCCCGGCGCTTGATGGGACGGCGCACGCTGGTGCTGCTGATCAGCGACGGGCTGGACACGGGTGCGCCCGCGCTGCTGGAGCGCGAGTTGGCCTGGCTGCGCCGGCACACGCGGCGGCTGCTGTGGCTCAACCCCTTGCTGCGCTACGAAGGCTATGCGCCCACGGCCCGCGGCGCCGCGGCGCTGCACCGCCATGCGCACGGCATGCTCGCCGTGCACAACCTGAGCCGGCTGCAGGATTTGGCGGGCAGTTTGGCCACGCTGCTGCGGCAGTGATAGACCGGACACAGACGGATGCAGTGCCCCGTGCATGCCACCCCGACCGTTCACGCTGAGCCTGTCGAAGCGCCGCGCAGTGCTTCGACAGGCTCAGCACGAACCGCTGGGGGTGGGCACTGAGGGGGCACAGAACGACACAGCAAAGCAAAAGAGGAACTCACCATGGAAATGCAAGCCAGCCGCACCCTTGCCGTGACCCAGCAGCAGGCCTGGGATGCCCTCAACGACCCCGAAGTGCTCAAGCTGTGCATCCCCGGATGCGACAAGGTCGAGCCCACGGGCGAGCACCAGTACAGCGTGGCCATGGCGCTCAAGATCGGGCCGGTGTCGGCCAAGTTCGCGGGCAAGATCACGTTGTCGGACATCGTGCCGCCCGAGAGCTACACCATTGCTTTCGACGGCTCGGGCGGCGTGGCCGGCTTTGGCAAGGGCAGTGCGCAAGTCAAGCTGGTGCCGCTGCCGGCCGACGGCACCGGGCTGGAAAGCTGCGAGCTGCACTACACCGTGCACGCCACCGTGGGCGGCAAGATCGCCCAGCTGGGCCAGCGTCTGATCGATGGCGCGGCCAAGGGCATGGCCGAGGATTTCTTCAAGCGCTTTGACGAGGAGATGCAGCGCCGCTACCCGCGCCCGGAGGCAACCGCCGCAGTGCCGGGGATGGCGGAGTCTGAGCAAGCGGGCGGCGCACCGGGGGGCGCCGTGCCTGCCGGTCCTGGCAGCAGTGCGTTGTCCGCGTCGGCCGAGGCGCAAATTCCTGACGGTGGCATCCCGGTATGGGTGTGGGTGGCCGGCGCTGTCGCACTGATCCTGCTAGCGTGGTGGCTGAACTGAGGTGCACCCCCTCTCTCGCTCCGCTGCGCGGGAAGGAGGGCGCCGCCAGCGCGGCGAGGCGGCCCTTGCGCGGCGGCAGTATCAGGCGGTGCGGCCGGAACGGAAAGATGACCAGAGAACGGCGTCAAGCAGCTTTAGCGGGTGGATGAAACGATGGAAAACCTCGATGTGATGGTGTTGCGCACGCTGCAGGGCTGGCGGGCGGCGGGGCGGCGGGCGCTCTTGGCCACGGTGGTGCGCACGTGGGGGTCGTCGCCGCGTCCGGTGGGGTCCATCATGGCGCTGTGCGAGGACGGTTCCGTGGTGGGCTCGGTGTCCGGCGGGTGCATCGAGGACGACCTGATCGACCGTCACACGCGCGCCTATGCGCAGGAGCGGGCGGGTGCCACGGGGCACGACCACCGCATTCCCAGCGGGCCGCCGTCCTTCGTGAAATACGGCGTCACGGCCGACGAGGCCCACCGCTTCGGCCTGCCCTGCGGCGGCACGCTGGAGCTGCTGCTGGAATACGACCCCGACCCCGCCAGCCTGGCCGCGCTGATTGCCGACCTGCAGGCCGGTCGCCTGGTGCAGCGCACCGTGCGCCTGACCGACGGCTCCGCGACCCTGCAGCCCGCCGCCGCGCCGGCCGAGCTGGCGGTGGATGCCGTGCAGCTCACCAACACCTTTGGCCCCGAATACCGGATGCTGCTCATCGGCGCCGGTCAGCTGGCCGAGTACCTGGCCACCATGGCCTTGTTCAGCGGCTTTGCCGTCACGGTGTGCGACCCGCGCGAGGAATACCGCGGTGCGTGGAACGTGCCCGGCGCCACGGTGGTCAGCGACATGCCCGACGACGTGGTGCGCGCCTTCCGCCCCGACCGGCGCACCTGCGTGGTGGCCCTCACGCACGATCCCAAGCTGGACGACCTGGCGCTGCTGGAGGCGCTGGAAACAGACGCCTTTTACGTGGGAGGCATCGGCTCGCGGCGCAACAACGAGGCGCGCCGCGCCCGCATGATCGAGCACTTCGACCAGACCGAGGCGGGCCTGGCGCGCCTGCGCGGGCCGATTGGCATCTACATCGGCAGCAAGACGCCGCCCGAGATCGCGGTGAGCGTGATGGCCGAGATCCTGGCCGTGAAGAACGGCGTCACGTTGCCCCGCGACATGGCGGTGGCCCAGGCCAAGAACGAGCGCGAGCTGGCGCACAACGACCCCGGGACCTTGGTGTGCGGGGTGCGCTGAGCCGCACGGGCGGCCGGGCTCACGGGGAGCCTCAGGCGCCCATCACCACCGGCCCGCCCTTCGCAATGCCGCGCTGGTACGCCGGGCGGGCCTGCATGCGCTGCAGGTAGGCCTGCAGGTGGGGGCAACTGGCGGCCCGGCTGGTGCGCGAGGCGGCGGCCTCCACCGCAAAGCTCATCTGGAAGTCCGCCATCGTCAGGTGCTCGCCCGCGAACCAGGTGTGCTGGGCCAGGTGCTGCTCCATGAATTCCAGCGCGGTGTTCACGTTCGGGTCGATGACCTTGTCCTGCACCTTGCCGCACAGGGCCTTGGCAATGGGCTTCACGAAGAAGGGCATGGGCTGGGTGGGGATGGTCATGAACACCAGCTTCATCACCAGCCAGTTCATGAGCGAGCCCTCGGCGTAGTGCATCCAGAAGCGGCACTGCCGGTATTCAGGCGTGCCGCGCACGGGCTGCAGGTGGGCCAGGTCGCCGCCCGCCTGCGCGCCGTAGGTCTCCACCAGGTATTCGATGATGGCGCCCGACTCGGCAATGACCAGGCCGTTGTCGGTGATGACGGGCGACTTGCCCAGCGGGTGGACCTTCTTCAGCTCGGGCGGGGCCAGCTTGGTGGCCTTGTCGCGCGGGTAGATCTTGAGTTCGTAGGACACGCCCAGTTCCTCCAGCAGCCAGAGGACACGTTGCGAGCGCGAGGTTTCGAGGTGGTGGACGGTGATCATGGCGGCTATTGGAACAGCAGCCGTCCATCCGCTGCAACGGGCGCGCGGTGCTTGCGCGCAGCAAAAAGCCCTCTTGCGAGGGCTGTTTTGCGGGAGTGTCCGCGGGCCGACAGTCGCCAAGCCCGGGGCTCGGCGATCAGCCGCCCTTCTTGGAGCGCTTGCCGGGGTTCTTCTTGCTGCGCGTGGCCACGCCGCGCTCCAGGCTCACGCGCTGGCCGCGGCCAGGGGTGCGCAGGGTGTAGCCGGGCAGGGGCTGGGGTTGGGGAGTGCGCTTGCGGTCTGCTTCGGTGACGATCTTGTTGCCCATGGTAGGTCTCAGAGAAAGTGGAGAAAAAGGAGGATATTAGGCCACAGCCGGGCGAAGGGTCTTTTTGTGCAGGCTTCAGGCCGCCCGCGCAGCCTGCGCACCGGGGCCTGGATCGGTGGACAGCGCCTGCGCGCCATGCTGCGGCAGCACCAGGCCGCGCTCGGCATCTTCGAGGGCGCGGGTGCGGATGACGGGCGCCTGTGCGCGCACGCCGCCAAAGATGGTGGCAAACGCCACGTCGGCGGCGTCGCGGCCCGTGCTGAAGCGCATCAGCCCCATGGGGATGGCGGTGCCGGAGGGGTCGAACAGGTACCACCGGCCGCCCACGTACACCTCCACGTAGGCGTGAAAGTCGGGCGGCCCCAGGGCCGGGTCGGCGCCGTAGTCCGTGCCGGTGGTGAAACGGGCCGGAATGTTTACCGCCCGGCACAGCGCGATCATCAGGTGGGCGAAGTCGCGGCACACCCCCACCTGCTCGATCAGCGTGTCCACGGCGGCCGTGTTGACGTTGGAGGTGTTGGACGTGAACGCCACCTGTCGCCGCACCCAGTCGCAAATGGCCTGTACCCGGCCATACCCCTGCGGCAAGGCGCCGAACGCGTTGGTGGCCAGGCGCAGCAGGCGGTCGGACTGGCAGTAGCGGCTGGGGTAGATGTAGCCCAGCACCTCGTGCGGCAGGTGGCGTACGGGCACCTCGGCCAGCACGGCCGGGTCGCTGCGGTGGTGCGTGATGTCCACAGTGGCGCAGTACGAAAGTTCCAGCGTGCCCGGCTTGCCATGCAGCCGCAGCGTGCGGTTGCGCGTGGCGGGGTCGGTGTGAAGCTCGGTCGCGATGTCCTGGTTCAAGACCAGCCGTTCGGCCAGGACGGTCTGGCAGGCCGTCTGGGCCGCATGGATGTTGAACACGAAGTCCGCGCCCTGGGTGTCAACGATGTCATAGGCCAGGTCGATCTGGACCTCCATGCGCACGCGGGGCTGCCAGGGCGGCGCGGCCTCGGGGCACACGCGGCGTGGCGTGGCGGGTCCGGCGGGCACTTCCGGGAAGGCGGCAAAGGTTTCGTGCATGGGGGGCGGTCCTGTCCTGGGCGCGCGGGCTCCAGGGGAGCTGGCGGCTCTTTTCGAGGATAGGCGGCCCCCGGTGCGGGCGATGTAGGCGGACCGCCCGTGGCAACGCCAGCGCGGCGATCGGTGCCGTGGCGGGCTATTCGATGCCGAAGGCGTCGCGCAGCGCGGCGCAAAAATCCGCCCCGCCGGTGAGCGTCACGGCAAGGGTGGTGCGGGGCGGAGCCGGTGTGCCCGGGGACGTGTGCAGTTGGCCCGCGGCGGCGTCGAACTCCAGCGCCAGCGGCGTGCTCACCTCCTGCGCGCCCTGCAGGTCGTAGTGCCACAGGTGGCCTTCGTCCAGCGGGCCGCAGGCGCCGGGCCAGTGCTGGTGCGCCCAGGCCAGCACGGCCGCAATCTCGGCGTGCAGCGCCGCCACCTGCGCAGGGGCCACGCTGGCCATGGCGTCGAAGGTGCCGGTGCCATCGGCATCTTCGCTGTAGTCGAAATCCAGGTAGTTCAGGGTCATGGGCAGGGCCGTCCAGCGAGGGATGGCGATGGTAGACGCTTCTTGCAGGCCCCGGCCCCCGAAGATCGCTACCGGTTCCTATCCCCAGGTCCGGGCCAGCGCCTGGGCGGCGTCGCCCAGGCGCTGTACCTGCTGCAGCGCCTGGACCAGCGGCATGCGGGCCGCCGGCGCCTGCAGGGCCACGGCGCACTGCACCTGCCGCGGCCCGCCCACCGGCACGGGGACGGCCACGCAGACCAGGCCCTCGACGAACTCCTCTGCGTCGGTGGCAAAGCCCTGCCGCCGGATTTGCTCCAGCTCGGCCTCCAGGGCTGCACGGTCCGTCAGCGTGGTGGCGGTGTGGCGCGTCAGCGGCAGGCTGCCCAGCAGGGCGGCGCGGCGCGCGGGCGGCAGGTGGGCCAGAAACAGCTTGCCACTGGCCGAGCAGTGGATGGGCACGCGGGTGCCGGGGCGCAGCTCCAGCCGCAGCGGAAAGGCCGATTCCACCCGGTCCAGGTAGATCACCTCGGCCCCGCTGAGCGCGGTGAGGTTGCAGCTTTCGCCAATGTCGGCCACCAGCTGGCGCAGCACGGCGTGGCGCACGCTCTGCTGTGTGCCCGCGCTCAGGGCGCTTTCGGACAGCCGCAGCAGGCGGGGCGCGGGCGTGTAGCGGCGCCCGCCCGGCTCGCGCGCCAGCAGGCCGCCGGCTTCGAGCTGGGCCAGCATGCGGTGCACGCTGGGCTTGGGCCAGCCCGTGGCCTCCACAGCGTCGGCCAGCCCGAGGGGCCGGCCCGCGTTGCACAGCACTTCCAGCAGGTCAAACAGCCGCAGGCTGGGCGGGGTGGGCGGTGGGTTCATCGATTATTCCGGAATTCGAGACGAATTCATAAATCATTTCGAGATTATTGAAGGTCGTGGCTAAGCTGCAAACACCTTTTTCCCGCGCAGCCCACCACCCTTCATGACCGCCACCGTCTTTCGCAATGCCGTACTCACGGGCGCCTGTGGCGGCCTGGGCCAGGCGCTGGCCCGCGCGCTCATCCACCAGGGCGCCGCCGTGGCCCTGGTGGGGATGCACCGTCCCACGCTGGAGGCGCTGGCCGCCCTGGCCCCCGGGCGGTGCGCGGTGTACACACCCGACGTGGCTGACACCGCCGCCCTGCAGGCCATGGCGGCCGACTGGATGGCGCGCTGCGGCACGCCCGATCTGGTCGTCGCCAACGCGGGCGTGGCGGGCGGCTTTGACACCGCCGAGGCCAGCGACCTGGCCGTGATGCGCCGCATGCTGGAGATCAACCTGCTGGGTGCGGCCACCACGTTCCAGCCCTTTGTGAAGGCCTTGCGGGCGCAGCAGCATGGCGCGCTGGTGGGCGTGGCCAGCATCGCGGGCTGGCGCGGCATGCCGGGCAATGGCGCCTACTGCGCCAGCAAGGGCGGGCTGATCCGCTACCTGGAGAGCCTGCGTGCCGAACTGCGCCCGGCCGGCGTGCTGGTGAGCACGGTCAGCCCCGGCTACCTGCGCACCGCGCTCACTGCAGGCAACCGCTTTGCCATGCCCGGCCTGATGGAGCCCGAAGCCGCCGCCCAGGCCCTGTTGGCAGGCGTGGCGCGCGGGCGTACGCACATCGTGCTGCCGGCGCGCATCGGCTGGCTGGCGCGGCTGCTCAATGTGCTGCCCGGCGCACTGCACGACCGCCTGCTGCTCGCCCAGCCCCGCAAGCCGCGCGTGGGCGAGGCCGGCGCCACCGCTATCCCGGGCCTGCCGCACCCCGACGAGACACCGACCCACGACCGACAAAGCAATAACCTATGACACCGGAGACAACCCCCACCCCGCCAGACGCTCGCCGCCCCATCGCCCTCATCGGCGCGGGCCCCAGCGGCCTGGCCGCCGCGCGCAACCTGCAAAAGGCCGGCCTGGCCTTCCAGGGCTTCGAGGCCCACACCGACGTGGGCGGGCTGTGGAACATCGACAACCCGCGCAGCACGGTGTACGAGTCGGCGCACCTCATCTCCAGCAAGCACACCACCGAGTTCACCGAGTTCCCCATGCGTCCCGAGGTGGCCGACTACCCCAGCCACCGCGACATGCGGCAGTACTTCTTCGACTTTGCCGATCACTTCGGGCTGCGCCAGCACTACCGCTTCGGCGCCCGGGTGCTCAAGGTGGAGCCCGTGGGGGAGGGCGCCGCGCCGCTGTGGCGCATCACCTGGACCGAGCGCGGCGGGCCCGAGCAGGTGGCTGACTTCGCCGGCGTGGTGATTGCCAACGGCACGCTGGCCGAGCCCAACCTGCCGCGGTTTGAAGGGCAGTTCGACGGCGAGCTGCTGCACACCAGCGTCTACAAGAGCGCCGAGCTGTTCAAGGGCAAGCGCGTGCTGGTGGTGGGCGCCGGCAACTCGGGCTGCGACATTGCCGTGGACGCGGTGCACCACGCGCGCAGCGTGGACCTGTCGGTGCGGCGCGGCTACTACTTTGTGCCCAAGTACGTGTTCGGCAAGCCTGCCGACACGCTGGGCGGCAAGTTCCAGCTGCCGCCGTGGCTCAAGCAGAAGATCGACAGCGTGGTGCTGCAGTGGTTCACCGGCGACCCCGCGCGCTTTGGCCTGCCCCGGCCTGAGTACAAGATGTACGAGTCGCACCCCGTGGTGAACTCGCTGGTGCTGCACCACCTGGGCCATGGCGACATCCACGTGAAGCCCGACATCGCGCGCCTGCAGGGCCACACCGTGCACTTCAAGGACGGCAGCGCGCAGGACTACGACCTGGTGCTGTGCGCCACGGGCTACCAGCTGCACTACCCCTTCATCGACCGGGCGCTGCTCAACTGGCAGGGCATGGCGCCGCAGCTGTACCTGAACATCTTTCCCCCCCGCTTCGACAACCTGGCCGTGATGGGCATGATCGAGGCCAGCGGCATCGGCTGGCAGGGCCGCTACGAGCAGGCCGAGCTCATTGCCCGCTTCTTCAAGGCCCAGGCCGAAGGATCGCCCCGCGCCGAAGCCCTGCGCCGCGCCAAGGCCGGGCCGCCGCCAGACCTTTCGGGCGGGTTCAAATACCTGAAGCTCGAGCGCATGGCGTACTACGTGCACAAGGACACCTACCGCAACGCGGTGCGGGCAGCGGCCGCTGCCCTCGCCTGAAAGGCCCGCCATGCTGCCTGTGGACGAAATACGCCTCAACTTCAACCCTGCCTCGCTGGTGGCGCTGAACGTGGTGCTGGGCTTCCTGATGTTCGGCATCGCGCTGGACACGCGCGTGGCCGACTTCCGGCGCGTGCTGCGCATGCCCGGCGCCATGGCCGTGGGCATTGCGGCGCAGTTCATCGTGCTGCCGGCCGTCACGTTTGCGCTCACGCTGCTGCTGCAGCCCGGGCCCAGCATCGCCCTGGGCATGATCCTGGTGGCTTGCTGCCCGCCGGGCAACGTGAGCAACATCCTCACGCACCGGGCCGGGGGCAACGTGGCGCTGTCGGTGTCGATGACGGCCATCTCCAACGCGCTGGCCATCGTGCTCATGCCGGTCAACTTCGCGTTCTGGGGCGGGCTGCATCCCACGGCCGCGCCGCTCTTGCGCAGCATTGCGCTGGACCCGCTGGAGATGGCGGGCCACATCGTGGTCATCATCGGTCTGCCCTTCGTGCTGGGCATCCTGTGCGCCGAGAAGCTGCCCCACCTCACGCAGCGCGTGCAAAAGCCGGTACGCATCCTGAGCTTCGTGTGCCTGATCGGCTTCATCGTCGGCGCCGTGGCGGGCAACTGGCGCTACTTCCTGGACTACGTGGGCCTGGTGCTGCTGGCCGTGGCGCTGCACGATGCGCTGGCCTTCAGCACGGGCTATGCGTGTGCACGGGCCTGCGGGCTGCCGGACTACGACCGCCGCGCCGTCAGCATCGAGGTGGGCATCCGCAACGCGGGCCTGGGCCTGGTGCTGATCTTCAGCTTCTTCGGCGGGCTGGGCGGCATGGCCGTGGTGGCCGGCGTGTGGGGCTTCTGGGACATCATCGCGGGCCTGGCGCTGGCCAGCTGGTGGGGGCGCCGGCCGGCGCCCGTGCCCCCGGCCGTGGCCGCACGGGAGCAGCGCGCATGAGCGGCGCCGCACCGCTGGGCGGACGCCGCATCTTCATCACGGGGGCCGACGGCTTCCTGGGCCGCAGCCTGGTGGCCGCGCTGGCGCGCGAAGGGGCGGCCGCCCTGGTTGCGGCCGACGTGCGCGAGGTGCCGCCCGAGCGGCGGCTGCCGGGCGTGGCCTGCCTGGTGCAGGACGTGCGCGACCCAGCCCTCGCGCAAACACTGGCGGCCCACGCCATCGACAGCGTGGTGCACCTGGCCTCCATCGTCACGCCCGGCAAGGGCTCCAGCCGGGATTTCGAGTATTCGGTGGACGTGCTGGGCAGCCGCAATGTGCTGGACGCCTGCGTGGCCGCGGGCGTGCAGCACCTGGTGGTCAGCTCCAGCGGCGCGGCCTACGGCTACCACGCCGACAACCCCGCCTGGCTGCGCGAGACGGATGCGCTCCGGGGCAACGAGGCGTTTGCCTATGCCCATCACAAGCGGCTGGTGGAGGAGATGCTGGCCCAGTACCGCGCGCAGCACCCGGCGCTGGCGCAGACCGTGCTGCGCATCGGCACCATCCTGGGCGAGCAGGTGGACAACCAGATCACGGCCTTGTTCGAGAAGAAGCGCCTGCTGGCCATCCGCGGCAGCGCAAGCCCCTTCGTGTTCATCTGGGACGAGGACGTGACCGGCGCCGTCCTGCACGCGCTGCGCACCCGCCGGCCGGGCTGCTACAACCTGGCGGGCGACGGCGCGCTGCCCCTGCGCGAGATCGCCCGGCGCCTGGGCAAGCCCGTGCTGGAGCTGCCCGCCGGCCTGCTGCGGGCGGCGCTGGCCGCGGGCTCGGCCCTGGGGCTGAGCCGCTACGGCCCCGAGCAGCTGGACTTTCTGCGCTACCGCCCTGTGCTGCTCAACACCGCGCTCAAGGACGTGCTGGGCTACCGGCCGGCCAAGACCAGTGCCCAGGCTTTTGATGCCTTTGTGGCGGCGCGCGCGCGCCAGGGGCGGCCGGTGGCGGCTGCCGCCACTGCGGTGGCTTCGGCATGACGGCCCCGGCACTGAGTCGCGGCGACCTGCTGCGCGCGCTGGCCGTGGTGGTCATCTGGGGGCTCAACTTCGTGGTGATGAAGTGGGGCTTGCAGGGCCTCAGCCCCATGCTGCTGGGCGCCCTGCGGTTCATGGCGGCGTCGCTGCCGTTTGTGCTGTGGGTGCCACGGCCCGCGCTGCCCTGGCGCTATGTGGTGGGCTACGGCCTGGCGCAGGGGCTGGGCCAGTTCGGGTTCTTGTTCCTGGGGCTGCAGTGGGGCATGACGGCGGGCATGGCCTCGGTGGTGATGCAGACCCAGGCCTTTTTCACGCTGCTGCTGGCGGCGCCGCTGCTGGGCGAGCGCGCCCAGCCCTGGCAGTGGTGGGGCCTCACGCTGGCGCTGGGCGGGCTCATGACCATTGGCCTGGCCCACGGCGAGGGCCCGGGCCAGATGACGCTGGCGGGCTTTGTGCTCACGCTCTGCGCGGCCTTCATGTGGGCCGTGTCCAACCTTGTGGCGCGCCGTGCCGCGCAGGCCGGGGCGTATGCGCCGTTTCCCTTCATCGTGTGGAGCAGCCTGGTGCCCATCGTGCCGTTCTTCGCGCTGGCGCTGGCAACCGACGGGGCGCCCGCCGTGGCGGCCCAGCTGCGCGGGCTGAACGGCGCCTCGGTGCTGGCCGTGCTGTACCTGGCGCTGCTGGCCACCTTGCTGGCCTACACGCTGTGGACGCAACTGCTGCAGCGGCACGCAGCCGCCCGGGTCACGCCGTTCTCGCTGCTGGTGCCGGTGGTGGGCCTGTGGGCGGCCTGGGCCTTTCTGGGCGAGGCGCCCGCGCCGCTGCAGTGGGCCGGTGCGGTGGCGGTGCTGGGCGGCCTGGTGGTGAATCAGGCCGGGGGCTGGCTGCGGCGGCGGCGGCGCGCATTCGTGCCGCCGGGCGCGTGAAAAAAGCATCCCTAGAATTTCGGCTTTTCCCCTCTCTTTTTTTGACACGCGAGGATGCACGGTGGCCGAGAACGTGATGTTGCAGGTGGATGGCTTGTGTTTTGCCTACCCGGAGTGCGCGGTGCTGGACGGGCTGTCCCTGGCGTGGCCGGGTGGGCTGGCGCTGGTGCAGGGGGATGAGAGCACCGGCAAGACCACGTTGTTGCGCATGCTGGCCGGCGAGCTGGCGCCCCAGGCGGGCGAGGTCACCCTGCAGGGCGTGCGCCAGCGTGGCGCGCTGCAGGCCTACCAGGCCCGGGTGTTCTGGCACGACCCGCGCAGCGCGGCGCTGGACACGCTGACCGCCCGGCAGTGGCTGGACGGCCTGCCGGCCCGGTACCCGGCGTGGGACGCTGCGGCGCTGGCCTCGCACGTGGAAGGCTTTGCGCTGCAGCCGCACCTGGACAAGCCGTTCTATGCGCTTTCGACCGGCAGCCGGCGCAAGGTGCTCATGGCCGGCGGGCTGGCCAGCGGCGCGCCGCTCACGCTCTTCGACGAGCCCGTGGCGGGGCTGGACAAGCCCTCCATCCACCATCTGCTGTCGGCGCTGGCCGCTGCCGCGGGCCGCGGCGACCGCCTGGTGGTGGTGGCCCACTACGAAGCGCTGCCCGGTGTGGCCTGGGACCATGCCGTGACGCTGGTGCGCTGAGCCGTGGGCGTTGTGGGCGGGCCTGCGCCGCTACACTGGCGCTTCTCCCGCCGTGCCCCCTGAAGGAACCCCATGGACGCCTTGCTTTTTGCCCCCGTGGCCTTGGCCATCGCGCTTACTCCCGGCCCCAACAATTTTTGCGGCCTGAACAACGGCATCCGCGCCGGCATTGGCGCAGCGCTGGTGGCCACGCTGGGCCGCGTGGCGGCGTTTGCCATCTTCCTGTCGATTTCGGCCGTGGGCCTGGGGGCGATGCTGCTGGCCTCCGAAGCGGCGTTCACCGCCGTCAAATGGGCCGGTGCCTGCTATCTGTTCTGGCTGGGCTGGCGCGCCTGGCGCAGCCGTGAGTTCAGCGGGCTGGAGGTGGTGGAGGGCGGCGAGCTGCAGGCCTCCCCGACCCCTGTGCCGCTGAAGGCGCTCATCGCCCAGGAGTTCCTGCTGGGCATCACCAACCCCAAGGCCATCATTCTCTTCGCGGCGATCTTCCCGCAATTCATCGACCCCGGCCGCCCCGCCGCACGCCAGTTCCTGGTGCTGGGCGCCGTGTACCTGATGGCGGAATTCGTCTCCACCGCGGTGTACGCCGCTGGCGGGCGGCAGATCCGCCGCTTCATCCGCACCTCGCGCGGGGTGGTGCGCCTGAACAAGGCCACGGGCGGCTTCTTCATGGGGGCGGGCGGCCTGCTCCTGGCCTCCAACCGCTGACGTCCCTGGGGACGCCGGGCCGCCCTACATCGCCTTGAACAGGTGGGCGTACAGGCGGCTCACGGGCAGCTTTTCGGGCCGGCCGGCCAGCTCCAGATGCAGCTTGCCGGCCTCGTCGCGCGTCACGGTGGTGATGCTGCCCGCGCGCACCAGCGTGCTGCGGTGCACCTGCCAGAAGACCTGCGGGTCCAGCTGGGCGATCAGTTCCTTGAGCGGCGTGCGGATCAGGAATTCGCGCGCGGCGGTGAGCACGCGCACGTACTTGTCGGCCGCCTCGAAGTACAGCACATCGGCCACGGGCACCATGTGGATCTGGCTGCCGCTGCTGGCCTGGATCATGGTGAGCGGGGCCGCGCCGGCGGCGGACGCTGCAGCCGGCGGCGGGGCAGACGCCACGCCAGGCGCCGCCAGCAGGTGGCGCAGCTGCGCCATCGTTGCTTCCAGTTTTGCTTCCAAATTGATAGCCGCTGGCGCTTGACTGGTAAGCGCTAGCTGCAGTTTTTGCACTGTTTTTTGCAGCCGGGCGGCCTGCACGGGCTTGAGCAGGTAGTCCACGGCCTGGGCCTCGAACGCCTGCACGGCGTACTGGTCGTAGGCCGTAACGAACACCAGGGCCGGAAAGGGCTTGCCGGCAGGCCAGGCGTCGGCCAGCTCGGCCGCGGCGTCCAGCCCCGTCTGCCCGGGCATGCGGATGTCGAAGAACAGCACGTCGGGCTGCAGCGCCAGCGCCTGCTGGGCGGCCGAGAGACCATCGCCCACCGTGGCGACGATCTGCAGCGCCGGCCAGGCCTGGGCCAGCTCGTGCTGCAGGGCGGCCGCCAGCAGGGGTTCGTCTTCGGCGATCAGGGCGCGGGGCGGGGCGGAACTCATGGGTTGGCGGGGTTTTCTAAAGGAAAAGTGACTCTAGCGCTTGTCCCGCCTGCGCTGGCAGCTATCAATTCAAGAGTGCCTTGGCTGCCGTGCAGGGTGGCCAGGCGCTCGCGCACCTGGGCCAGGCCAAAGCTCTGGCCCGGTCCGGTGGCGGGCAGCGTGGCGGGCAGGCCCGCGCCGGTGTCGTTCACTTCGATGACCAGCAGCGGCCCGTCGGCCCCGGCGCGCGTGCTGGCGCGCACGGTGATGTGGCCGCCCTGTACCTGGGGCTCCAGGCCGTGGCGGATGGCGTTTTCCACCAGCGGCTGCAGCAGCAGCGGCGGCACGGGCACGTCCTGCAGGGCTTCGGGCAGCTCCAGCGTGTAGGCCAGGCGGGCGCCCATGCGCACGGCCATCAGCTCCAGGTAGTCCTGCAGCCGCGCAAACTCGGCCGACAGCGGGTGGCGCGTGCTGCGCGATGCGGCCAGCGTGGCGCGCAGGTAGCCGATCATGCGGTCCAGCATGTGCTGGGCGCGCGCGGGGTCGGTGCCGATCAGCACGCGCAGGTTGGCCAGCGTGTTAAACAGCATGTGGGGTTCGAGCTGCGTTTCCAGCAGCTTCAGGCGTGCCTCGGTGGCGTGTACGCGCGCCTCGGCCATCTTGCCCTCCAGATAGGCCGACTTGTGAATGGCGTAGAAGTAGTAGGTGCCCACCAGCCCGGCAATGGCCGTGATGAGGATGGAGGTGCGCTGGTCCGCCCCCGTGGTGGAGGTGCCCGGCGGATAGAAGTGGAAATAGTGCACGCACAGCGCGTCGGCCACCGCGGTGCCGGCCAGGTAGCCCACGGCGATGCCGACCACCACCAGCGCAATGCCTTGCCAGCCTTGCGGCCAGCCGGTCTCGGCAGCGGAAGGCACCAGTTCGCGCCCCAGGTCGATGATGGCCCAGGTGAAGGTGCCGATCAGCACCGAATACACCACCGGCGGCCCGTAGGGCTTGTCGGGCATGAAGGCGTACTGCAGCGTGGCCACCGCCAGCGTAAAGGCCACCACCTGCAGGTAGTGCCGCAGCTTGCTGATGCCGTTGAAATAGCGCCGGGGCGTCATGGCCGCGGTTGCCGGTCTCGCGCGTGCGCCTGCTCGCGCTGCAGCGCCTCGCGTTCGCGCTGCACCATGCGCTCGCGCAGGCCGCTGCCGTTGCCCAGCAGGAACACCGACACCCCGTGCAGCCCCAGCCCCAGCCCCCAGCCCAGCAGCGGGTACACCGACCACGGGCGCGTGCCGAACGCATAGCGCGACATGGCAAACACCAGCGCGTTGACCAGGACGAACACCAGGGCGTGCAGGTACCAGCCCATTTTTGCGTTGGCGCGCCGGCGGGCCAGTGCGTCCAGTTCTTCGGGGCTCAGGGGTGATCGCATGGTGGTATGGATGGCAGAGCAGGCAGGGCCCGGGGGTGCGTGGAATTCTAGGGGGCCGCCGCGGGCCGTCAGCGGGGTGCTGCCAGCGGCTGCAGGTGTTGCGCCAGGAAGGCGACGATGCGCTGGTCCAGGGCGGGCAGCACCGCGCGGTCAAAGCCCTCGGGGTCGGCCAGCAGGTGGCGGTCGGTGCGGCCCAGCACGTCGGCGGGGGGCGCGGGCGACAGCATCACGCTGTGGCCGGCTTCGGGCAGGTGCGCGATGCGCGTGCACGGGGTGCACGCGGCGGCCACCGCCTCGCCGTGCCAGCCGGGCGTGAGCCAGATGTCGCGGCCTGCTGTGACGAGCCCCAGGGGAATGCGCGGCTTGCGCAGCGACTCCAGGTCGAAGTCCGCCGCCGCGGGCACGCCGGCCACGGCGACTGCGATGCGCGGGTCGTGGGCACGCACGGGCTCGGCGTCGTCAAAGCGCTGGCGCAGCACCCCCAGGGCGACGGCTTTCTTGAGGCCGTCGAGCCAGCCGCCCGTCAGCAGCGTGAAGGTGCCGACGCAGGCGTTGAAGTCCTCGGCCAGATGGGCTTCGCAGTGGGCCAGGAAGCGCTTGGGCGACCACTCGCCGCCCGCCAGGCTCAGGGCCGTGTGGCCGCCCGCCGACTGGCCCACCACGCCCACCCGGTCGAGCGACAGCAAGGGGGCGAACTGCGGCGCGGCGGCCACGGCATCGATGGCGCGGGAGACCTCTTCGGGGCGGCGCTTCCAGCTCACCGGGCCGGCTTCTGCGGCGTCGCGGGCGTTGTCGCCGCGGTGCTCAGGCAGGGCCACCATGAAGCCGGCGTCCACCAGGGCGCGTGCCAGATCGGTGTGCACCCAGGGGCCGCCGCCCGAGCCGTGCGACAGCACCACCAGCCGGCCATTGCCCTGCACGGGTGCCGCCTGCGGCGCCACCAGCACGGTGAAGGGGCTGCGGCGCACCGGCTGGTCGGCTTCGGGCGTGGGGTAGAACACGGTGACCGGGCCGTCGCCTTGCAGCCCGGGCAGCACGGCCAGGCCCATGCCGGCATGGGCGCAAGTGGCGCCGGCGGCCCAGGTGACGGCGGTAGCGGCCAGCAGCCGGGTTAGAAAGCGGGAGAGGGGGGCGCAACGCATGGCAGGGCTCCCGGCGGTCAGTGGCTGGCGCCTGGCTGCCGGGCCATGCGCTCGCGCTCGGCCTGCACCAGGCGGTCGTAGATGCCGGCGCCCCCGGTGGTCAGGAACACCACCGCGCCATGTACCGCCAGGCCCAGGCCCCAGCCCAGCAAGGGAAAGACGGCCCAGCCCCGGCCGCTGGCGGCTGACAAGGCGATCAGCAGCAGGTTGACCAGCACATAGACGCTGGCGTGGATGAGCCAGCCGAGCTTGGCGCCGGCGCGGCGGCGGGCCAGGCGTTCGGTGGCGTCGGCGGTGGGATGGGAAAGCAACGAAGAGCGCATGGTGTGTGTCCTGGTGAATCGAAGACTAAAAAGAGACGGCGGTGTCGGTATCAGACAGAGGGGCGGGTCCAGACGGCGGTCATCTGCAGCGCACCGCTCCCCTGGGCCAGGCGCCACAGGCGCAGCGCCCGGGCGGCGAACAGGCCGTTGAACACGCCGTACAGCGTGCCGATCTGCAGGGCGAACTCGCTGCTCCGGGCCAGCAGCGGCTGCAGCGCCAGTTCCACGCCCACGAAGTACTTGGTCAGGAAGATGCCCAGGATCAGCGCCAGGGGCATGGCGCTGCCGGGCACGCAGAAGCTGCGCGCTTGCGGCAGGTACTGGGTGCCGGCGGGCGGCGTGGGCTGGAACCACAGGGCCAGCGCGGCCAGGGTTGCCGTCGCCGCGAACCAGGAGCCCAGCGCCACGGATGCCTGCCCGGCCGGGCCAAAGGCCGAGGCCACGCCATACACGGACAGCCCCGTCATCGCCAGCGGTGTGGCCAGCGCGCGCACCAGGCCCATCTGGCGGACCCGCAGCTGGCTGGCGCCCAGCCACAGCAGGCCGGCCAGCAAGGCCCAGACCGAGGCGGGGGTGCGTTGGATGATGGGGCCCAGCATCTGGGGTTGTTGGATGAGCAGTTGGATCAGCATGGAAAGCTCCTGATGGGGTGGGACAAAAAGGGGAGGAGGGGGCAGAACCTGTTCAAGATCTTTTCGGGGTCGCACAAGCACCTTGCCGGGATGGGATGCAAGGCGCGGTGCGCGGCCAATAGCCCGGCTATCGGCAAGCGCCGCAACGCCGCAGACCGCCCGGCAAGGCGCTTGCCCGAAGGGTTGGAGTGAAATCGGGCCGATGAACTGGGAGCTTTGGCGCCCCGGCTGCTTGCATGGGCATGAGCCCATGCGGCGCGTCCGAAGCATCCACTTCATCACGATGGCACTCCAATACGATCCCCGAAAAGATCTTGAACAGGTTCTCAGGCCACGCCAAGCGCGGACCACAGCGCGTGGCCCAGGTAGCGCCCCGGCAGCAGGGTGAAGACGCCGGCCGTGACGCATGCGCCGAAGTACAGGCCCTGCATGGTCTTGCGATGGGCGGCGACGTTGCCCCGCGCCAGGTGGATGAACGAGCCCAACAGCCCGAACAGCGTGACGGGCACCAGCAGGTGGATGACGCCGAACCCACCCAGGCGGGGCCCGACGTTGCCGCTGATGAACAGCGCCGACACGGCCGTGGCCGCCATCAGCGTGACCCAGGCGTAGCCCGCGGCGCGGTGCAGCCGGGGGCGCTGCTGCCGGCCCTTGCGGGCCCACAGGGCCAGTGGGCCGATGGCGGTGGCCGCCAGGGCGGCGGCGAGGTGGATGGCGATGGCGGGGGTGAGTTGCATGGCGTCGTCTTCCGGGAGGGTTCTTGCGATGGACCGGACTGTGCCGCCCGGGCCGCCCCCCCGCCACCGGCCTGCGACGAAATGCAGGCCGGCCTGCGCCAAATGCGCGGCAGGCGCCGCGAACGGCGGCGGACCGGCACCGCAAAATCAGGCGGGCTGCAAGGGCCCGGGGGCCTGGAACTGGCTCTGAACCCCCAAGGTTTACTTTTCTTCGCACAGCCTTCAAGGCTGAGCGCGAAATGTCCCCCTACGATCCGGCAGGGGGTGTGCCCCGGCCCACAATGCGGGCCGGGCGTGCAGCCCCGAAAACGCACCAGGACCGCCATGAACCCGCAAGAAGTCAACGCGCCAATCCCTTCCTCCCCGCCTCCCGCGCCGCCTTCCCGCCCCTCCCGCCGGCGCCGTTGGCTGGGCAGCCTGCTGGCGCTGGCCCTGGTCGGGCTGATGGGCGGGGGGGCGTGGTACCTCGTCCAGCGCTCCGGGCAGGAGCCGGGCGGCGGGCCGGGCTTTCCCAGCGGCGGGCGGCCGCTGGTCACCGTGGGCGCGGCCGTGGCCCGCAAGGCGGAATTGCCGGTGGCGCTGGATGCGCTGGGCACCGTGGTGCCTGCCGCCACCGTCACGCTGCGGCCCCAGGTGTCGGGGCAGCTCACGCAGGTGCTGTTCACGGAGGGGCAGATGGTCCAGAAAGGCCAGCTGCTGGCGCAGATCGACCCGCGGCCCTTCGAGCAGGCCCTGATGCAGGCCCAGGGCACCCGCCAGCGCGACGAGGCGCAGCTGGAGAACGCCCGCCTGACGCTTGCGCGCTACCGCACCCTGCTGTCGCAGGACTCCATCGCGCGCCAGGACGTGGACACCCAGGCGGCGCTGGTCAAGCAGCTGGAGGGCACGGTAATGACCGACAAGGCGCAGGAGGGCACGGCCCGGCTCAACCTGGGCTACACCCGCATCACCGCACCGGCGTCCGGGCGCATCGGCTTGCGCACGGTGGATGCGGGCAACTACGTGACCTCGGGCGACACTGCGGGGCTGGCCACCATCACCCAGGTGGCGCCCATCGACGTGCAGTTTGCCGTGCCGCAGGACCGGGTGGGCGACATCCAGGCCGCCCAGCGCGAGTCCGAGGCCCTGGCGGTGACGGCCTGGGACCGTACGCGCAAGGTGGAACTGGGCCAAGGCCGCTTTTCCACGCTGGACAATCAGGTGGACACCACCACCGGCACGGTCAAGGCCAAGGCGCGGTTCGACAACGCGGCCGGGGCGCTGTTTCCCAACCAGTTCGTCAACGTGCAGCTGCTGCTGCGCAATATTTCCGCCGTGGTCGTGCCGGTCACGGCCGTGCGCACAGGGGCCAACGGCGACTACGTGTATGTCATCAACGAGGACCGGACGGTATCGCTGCGCAAGGTGAAGCGGGGCCAGGCCACGGTGGGGCTGATGGCCATCGCCGAAGGTTTGGCCGAAGGAGAGCGCGTGGTGACGGAGGGCGGCGACCGCCTGCAGGACGGCATGGCCGTGCAGCTGCCGGGGGCACGGCCGCCCCGCCCGGGCGCCAGCGGGCCGCGGGACGGTGCGTCGGCACCGCGCGGCGGTGCCTCGGGCGAGGGCGGCGGGCGGCGGCGCCAGCGGCCGGCCTCGTGAACGGACGGGTTCGCAAGCATGAGTCCTTCGCGTCCTTTCATTGAACGGCCCGTTGCCACCGCGCTGCTCATGCTGGCCATCGTGCTGGCGGGGCTGGTGGGCTTTCGCTTCCTGCCGCTGTCGGCCCTGCCTGAGGTGGACTACCCCACGATCCAGGTGCAGACGCTGTACCCCGGCGCCAGTCCGGAGGTGATGAGCCGCACGGTGAGCGCGCCGCTGGAGCGCCAGTTCGGCCAGATGCCGGGCCTGGAGCGCATGGCCTCCACGAGCGCGGCCGGGGTGTCCATCGTGACGCTGCAGTTCAGCCTGGGCCTGGCGCTGGACGTGGCCGAGCAGGAGGTGCAGGCGGCCATCAATGCCGGCAATTCGCTGCTGCCCGCCGACCTGCCCGCGCCGCCGGTGTATGCCAAGGTCAACCCGGCCGACGCGCCGGTGCTGACGCTGGCGATCAGCTCGGAAACGCTGCCGCTGACCGAAGTGCAGAACCTGGTGAACACCCGGCTTGCGCAGAAGATCAGCCAGGTGGGCGGCGTGGGGCTGGTGACGCTGGGGGGCGGGCAGCGCCCCTCCGTGCGCATCCAGGCCGACACCAAGGCCCTGGCCACCTACGGCATCGGCCTGGACACGCTGCGCACCGCCATCACCGCCGCCAATGCCAACAGCGCCAAGGGCAGCTTTGACGGCCCCCAGCGCTCGTACACCATCAATGCCAACGACCAGCTGGTGACGGTGGACGACTACAAGAACCTCATCGTGGCGTGGCGCAACGGCGCACCCGTGCGCATGGCAGAGGTGGCCCGCGTGGTGGAAAGCGCCGAGAACAACCGGCTGGGGGCGTGGGCGGGTGTGGGCTCAAGTGGCAGCGACGCAGGGAGCGTGGGGGCCACCGAGCCGCCGCCGGGCCGCCCCAAGGCGGCGAGCGCCCCCTCGGGGGGCAGCGAACCACACGGAGTGGGGAGCGTGGGGGCCACACTCACTCCAGCCATCATCCTGAATGTGCAACGCCAGCCGGGCGCCAACGTGATCGCCACAGTGGACCAGATCAAGAAGCTGCTGCCCGAGCTGCAGGCCGGGCTGCCCGCATCGCTCAAGGTGCAAGTGCTGTCCGACCGCACCACGGGCATCCGCGCATCGGTGGCGCATGTGGAGATGGAGCTGGTGCTGGCCGTGCTGATGGTGGTGCTGGTGATCTTCTTCTTCCTGCACAGCCTGCGCGCCACCGTCATCGCCAGCCTGGCCGTGCCCATCTCGCTCATCGGCACCTGCGGCGTGATGTACCTGCTGGGCTACAGCCTGAACAACCTGAGCCTGATGGCGCTGACCATTGCCACCGGCTTCGTGGTGGACGATGCCATCGTGATGATCGAGAACATCGCGCGCTATCTTGAGAAGGGCGAGCCGCCGTTCCAGGCCGCGCTCAAGGGGGCGACGCAGATCGGCTTCACCATCATCTCGCTCACGGTGTCGCTGATCGCGGTGCTGATTCCGCTCTTGTTCATGAGCGACGTGGTGGGCCGGCTGTTCCGCGAATTTGCCGTCACGCTGGCCATCACCATTCTCATCTCGGCGGTGGTGTCGCTCACGCTCGTGCCCATGATGGCGGCGCGCTGGCTGCGTGCGGAGCCCGTGGGCGGCGCGCACGGCGTGGCCGGCCGCATCAACCGGGGGTTTGAGCGTGTGATTGGCGGCTACGACCGGTGGCTGCAGTGGGTGCTGCGCCACCAGGGCGTGACGCTGGTGGTGGCGGTGCTCACGCTGGTGCTGACGGCGCTGCTGTATGCCGTGATTCCCAAGGGCCTGTTCCCGACGCAGGATACGGGGCAGCTGCAGGCGCGCATCGAGGCCTCGCAGGACGTGTCGTATGCCCGCATGAGCGAGCTGCAGCAGGCGGCCGCCCGCGCCATCCTGCAGGACCCGGATGTGGAGTCGCTCAGCTCCTTCGTGGGCGTGGACGCGGCCAACAACACCATGCTCAACGCGGGGCGCATGCTCATCAACCTCAAGCCGCAGCGCGATGCGCAGGACACCATCGTGCAGCGCCTGCGCGAGCGCGTGCAGTCCGTGGCGGGCGTCACGCTGTACCTGCAGCCCACGCAGGACCTGACCATCGATGCCGAGACCGGGCCCACCGAATACCGCGTGTCCATCGGCGGTGTGGATTCGGCCCAGGTGAACGAGTGGACGCGCAAGCTGGTGGAACGCCTGCAGCGCGAGCCCAAGGTGCGCAACGCCACCACGGACGCCGGGGCGCAGGGCCTGTCGGCGTTTGTGGACATCGACCGCAACACGGCGTCGCGCCTGTCCGTCACCGCCAGCACCGTCGACGACACGCTGTACAGCGCCTTCGGCCAGCGCATCGTGTCCACCATCTTCACCGAGACCAACCAGTACCGCGTGATCCTGGAAGCCCAGCCCGAGGGCCTGGGCAGCCCCGAGGCGCTGGGCACGCTGCCGCTGCGCACCGGTGCCGGCACACCCACGCCGCTGGCGGCGGTGGCCACCATCCGCGAGCAGCTGGCGCCCTTGCAGGTCACGCGCGTGGCCCAGTACCCGGCCGCCACGCTGGGGTTTGACAAGGCGCCCGGCACGTCGCTGGGCAGCGCGGTGGATGCGATCCGCGCCGCCGCGAAGGAGATCGGCATGCCTGCGGGCCTGTCCATGGAATTCCTGGGCGCCGCCGGGGCGTACGAAAAATCCCTCTCCAGCCAGCTGTGGCTGATCCTGGCGGCCATGGTGTGCGTGTACATCGTGCTGGGCGTGCTGTACGAGAGCTACATCCACCCGGTGACGATTCTCTCCACCCTGCCATCGGCCGGCGTGGGCGCCTTGCTGGCCCTGATGCTCACGGGCAACGACCTGGGCGTGATCGGCATCATCGGCATCATCCTCTTGATCGGCATCGTCAAGAAGAACGCGATCATGATGATCGACTTCGCCATCGACGCCGAGCGCCACCAGGGCATGGCGCCGCAGCAGGCCATCCACCAAGCCGCGCTGCTGCGCTTTCGGCCCATCCTCATGACCACGCTGGCGGCGCTGTTTGCGGCGCTGCCGCTGATGCTGGGCTGGGGCGACGGGGCGGAGCTGCGCCGTCCGCTGGGCCTGGCCATCTTTGGCGGGCTGATCCTGAGCCAATTGCTGACGCTGTTCACCACGCCCGTGATCTACCTGGCGTTTGACCGCCTGGGCCGCCGTGTGACGGGCCGGGGCACGGCTGCGGCGCCGCTGCAGCCGGAGGACGCGGCATGAACCTGTCGCGCCCTTTCGTCGAGCGGCCCGTGGCCACGGTGCTGCTCACCATCGGCGTGGCGCTGGCGGGCATCGCGGCGTTCTTCGTGCTGCCGGTGTCGCCGCTGCCGCAGGTGGACTACCCGGCCATTTCCGTGTCGGCCACCCTGGCCGGGGCCAGCCCCGAGACCATGGCCACCAGCGTGGCGACTCCGCTGGAGCGGCGCCTGGGCGTGATCGCGGGGGTGAACGAGATGACCTCGTCCAGTTCCAACGGCTCGGCGCGCATCAGCCTGCAGTTCGACCTGAACCGCAACATCGACGCCGCCGCCCGCGAGGTGCAGGCCGCCATCAACGCGGCCCGGGCCGACCTGCCGGCCACCTTGCGCAGCAACCCCACGTACCGCAAGCGCAACTCGGCGGCCTCGCCCGTCATCATCCTGGCGCTCACGTCCAAGACGCGCACGCCGGGCGAGATCTACGACGCCGTGTCCAACGTGGTCAGCCAGCGCCTTTCGCAGGTGGACGGCGTGGGCGAGGTGGAGATCGGCGGCGGCTCGCTGCCCGCCGTGCGGGTGGAGCTGCTGCCGTTTGCGCTCAACCGCTACGGCATCAGCACCGAGGATGTGCGTGCGGCCATCCAGGCATCGAATGCCAACCGGCCTAAGGGCGCGATCGAGGGGGACGGCCGGCGGCTGCAGATCTACACCCCGCAGCCCGCCCGCAAGGCGGCGGAGTACGCGTCGCTGATCGTGGCCTGGCGCAACAACGCGGCCGTGCGCCTGGGCGACGTGGCGCGGGTGGTGGACGGCGTGGAGAACCGCCGCACGGTCGGCCTGTTCAACGGCGAGCCCGCCATCATCGTGCTGGTCACCCGCCAGCCCGGCGCCAACATCATCGAAACGGTTGATGCCGTGCGCGCGCTGCTGCCCGAGCTGCAGGCCCAGCTGCCGCAGGACATCCAGGTGGCCGTGGCGTCGGACAGCACCAATTCCATCCGTTCGTCGCTGCGCGAGATCGAGCTGACGCTGATGGTGTCCATCGCGCTCGTGGTGCTGGTGGTGGGCCTCTTCTTGCGCAAGGCCCGTGCCACGGTGATCCCCGCCGTTGCCACGGTGGTGTCGCTGCTGGGCACCTTCGGCATCATGTACTTTTTGGGCTTCAGCCTGAACAACCTGAGCCTCATGGCGCTGACGGTGGCCACCGGCTTCGTGGTGGACGACGCCATCGTGGTGCTGGAGAACACCATGCGCCACATCGAGGCGGGCATGGGGCGGCTGGAGGCGGCCTTGCAAGGCGCGCGCGAGGTGGGCTTCACCGTGCTGTCCATCAGCCTGTCGCTGGTGGCGGTGTTCATCCCGCTCTTGTTCATGGATGGGCAGGTGGGCCGGCTGTTCCGCGAGTTTGCCGTCACGCTGTCGGTGGCGGTGATGATCTCGCTGGTGATCTCGCTCACCACCACGCCCATGATGTGCGCGTGGCTGCTGCGTGCGCACGATCCGGCGCATGACAAGCCTCCCTCGCGCCTGGCGCGCTGGGCGGAAGGCGGCTACCGGCGGGTGCTGCGCGGCTACGAGCACAGCCTGGACTGGGCGCTGGCGAGCAAGGGGCTCGTGGTGCTCATCCTGCTGGCGGTGATCGGGCTCAACGTCTACCTGTTCGCCAAGATCCCCAAGGGCTACTTTCCGGAGCAGGACAACGGCCAGCTCAACGCGGGCCTGCGCGCCGACCAGAGCATTTCTTCCGAGGCGCTGGCGCGCAAGCTGCGCGAGGCCGTGGAGATCATCCGCAAGGACCCCGCTGTGGACACGGTGGTGGGCTTCTCGGGCGGCAGCCGCGCGGGCGGCGGCTTCATGTTCGTCAACTTGAAGCCCCTCGCACAGCGCGCGGACAGCACGCCGGCCGTCATCGCCCGCCTGCGCCCGCAGCTCAACCAGATCACCGGCCTGCGCGTGTTCCTGAATCCCGTGCAGGACCTGCGCATGGGCGGGCGCTCCAGCAACTCCACCTACCAGTACACGCTCAAGAGCGACAACCTGGCCGACCTGAAGCTGTGGGCCGGCAAGCTGGCGGACCGGCTGAAGGAAGAGACCCTGCTGCAGGATGTGGACACCGACCAGGCCGAGAACGGCGTGGAGACCTACGTGGAGGTGGACCGTGCCAGCGCGTCGCGCCTGGACGTGAGCGCTTCGGCCATCGACAACGCGCTGTACAACGCCTTTGGCCAGCGCTCCGTGGCCACCATCTACGACGAGCTCAACCAGTACGCGGTCATCATGGAGTGGGGCCCCGAGTACACGCGCGGCCCGCCCGCGCTGGCCGACATCTATGTGGCCGCCAACCCGACAGGGGCCACGGGCACGGCGGCCAACCCGGGACAGCGCGGCGCCTCCACCGGGCAGGTCATCAGCACCCAGCCTTCCATCATGGTGCCGCTCAGCGCCATCGCACGCGTGGTGGAGCGCGCCTCGCCCACCTCCATCAGCCACCAGGACGGCGAGCTGGCCACCACCATCTCGTTCAACATCGACCCCGGCACATCGCTGGAGCAGGCGCGCCAGGTCATCCAGCAGGCCGAGGCGGACATCGCCATGCCCACCAACGTGCGGGGCAGCTTCCAGGGCACGGCGCTCAGCGCCCAGCAGTCGCAGGGGCAGCAGCTGTTCCTGATCGTCACCGCCATCGTGGTCATCTACATCGTGCTGGGCGTGCTGTACGAAAGCCTCATCCACCCGGTGACCGTGCTGACCACGCTGCCTTCGGCCGGCGTGGGCGCGGTGCTGGCGCTGCTGCTGTTCCGCATGCAGTTCACCATCATCGCGCTCATCGGCGTGTTCCTGCTGATCGGCATCGTCAAGAAGAACGCCATCATGATCATCGACTTCGCGCTGGAGGCCGAGCGGGCGCGCGGGCTCACGGCGCTGGAGGCGGTGCGCGAGGCCTGCCTGCTGCGTTTCCGGCCCATCCTCATGACGACGATGGCGGCGGCGCTGGGCGCGCTGCCGCTGGCCATCGGCTTCGGCCAGGGCTCGGAGCTGCGGCAGCCCCTGGGCGTGGCCATCATCGGCGGGCTGGTGGCCAGCCAGTTGCTCACCCTGCTGACCACGCCGGTGGTGTATGTGCTGCTGGACAAGCTGCGCAGGCCCGCCCCCAACGAACAACAACTCAGCCGCGCTGCCGCTTCGGGCGCAGCGCCGTGACCGCGCACCATGAAGACACGTTCCTCCCCCCTCCGTGCACCCGCGGCACGCACCGCACGGCGCGCAGGCGCCTTGCTGGCGCTGGCGCTGCTGGCGGCGTGCGCCACCCAGCCGCCCTACGAAGCCCCGGCCGCCCCGGCGCCGCAGGCGTTCAAGGAGGCCGGCGCCACCTGGACACCCGCCGCCCCGGCCGACGCGCTGGACCGCGGGCCGTGGTGGGAGCTGTTCCAGGACGCCGAGCTGAACCGCCTGGCCGCGCAGGTGCAGCTGTCCAACCAGAACATCGCCGCCGCCGTGGCGGCCTACGCGCAGGCGCAGGCCGTGGTGCGGCAGGAACGGGCGGGGCTGTTCCCGTCGGTCGGCCTGTCCGGTGGCGCCACGCGCACCGGCGGCGAGGGGGCCGCGCGCACGGGCCTGTCCACCTCGGCCTCGCTGGGGGTGGACTGGGCGCCCGACCTGTGGGGCCGGCTGCAAGGCGGCGTGGGCGCCGCACAGGCCAGCGCGCAGGCCAGCGAGGCCGACCTGGCCTCGGCCCGGCTGTCGGCCGTGGGCGCCCTGGCGTCGGCCTACTTCCAGCTGCGCGAGGCGGATGCCGAGGGCGAGCTGCTGCAGGCCACGGTGGAGGGCTACGAGCGCAGCCTGCAGATCGCACGCAACCGCTACGGCGCGGGCGTGGTGGCGCAGACCGACGTGCTGCAGGCGCAGACCCAGCTGGCCAATGCCCGGGCCGACCTGGCCACGGTGCGGCAGAACCGTGCGCGGTTCGAGCACGCGGTGGCCGTGCTGACCGGGCGCGCCCCGGCGGATTTTGCGCTGCCGCCCGCGCCCTGGTCGGCCGCCGTGCCCGAAGTGCCGCCGGTGGTGCCGTCCAGCTTGCTGCAGCGCCGCCCCGACATCGCGGCGGCCGAGCGCGCGGTGGCCGCGGCCCACGCGCAGATCGGCATCCAGCGCGCGGGCTATTTCCCGAACCTGGGCCTGCGCGGCTCCCTGGGCAGCGGGGGATCGAGCGTGTCGGACCTGTTCAAGGCCTCCACGCTGGTGTGGTCGCTGGGCCTGTCGGTGGCACAGACCGTGTTTGACGCGGGTGCCACCACGGCGCGGGTGGACGCCGCCCAGGCGGCCCGCGATGCGCGCGTGGCGGCCTACCGCCAGACAGTGCTCACAGCCTTCCAGAGCGTGGAAGACCAGCTCACGGTGCTGCGCACGCTGCAGGCGCAGGAGCCCCTGCGGCGCGAAGCCGTGGCGGCCGCCGAGCGCACCGCACAGCAGCTGCTCAACCGCTACCGCGAAGGGCAGGTGAGCTACACCGAGGTCGTCACTGCACAGGTGGCGGCGCTGTCCGCGCAGCGGGCGCTGCTGCAACTGCAGGTGAACCGCCAGCTGGCGGCGGTGGCGCTGGTGCAGGCGCTGGGCGGCGGCTGGCACGCCCCCTGGCAACCGCCGGCCTGACGAGGGTGCCCGGGCGGCTGGGCATATACTCCTGTTTTGATAGCTGCTTGCGCTTGTCAGATAAGCGCTAGAGCCCACTTTTACTTAAATTTCTATCAAGGAGTGCGCGTGGATGTTCTATTGCTGGCCAAGGCCGCCGTCATGGGCGTGGTCGAGGGGCTGACGGAGTTCCTGCCGATTTCCTCCACCGGGCACCTGATCCTGGCCGGTTCGCTGCTGGGGTTTGATGACGCCAAGGCCAAGGTGTTCGATATCGCCATCCAGACCGGGGCCATCTTTGCCGTGATCCTGGTGTACTGGCAGAAGATCCGCGAGACGCTGGCGGCACTGCCCACCGAGCGCCAGGCGCAGCGCTTTGCCGTGAACGTGCTGATCGGTTTTTTCCCGGCGGTGGTGCTGGGGCTGCTGTTCGGCAAGGCCATCAAGGCGCACCTGTTCACCCCCATGGTGGTGGCCACGACCTTCATCGTGGGGGGCTTCATCATCTTGTGGGCGGAGCGGAGGCCGGCCTCGGCGGCCCGCATCCAGTCGGTGGACGACATGACCCCCTGGGATGCCCTGAAGGTAGGCCTGGCGCAGTGCCTGGCCATGGTGCCCGGCACCAGCCGCAGCGGCGCCACCATCATTGGCGGGATGCTGCTGGGGCTGTCGCGCAAGGCGGCCACGGATTTCTCGTTCTTCCTGGCGATCCCCACGCTCATCGGTGCGGGCGTCTACAGCCTGTACAAGGAGCGCGCGCTGCTGTCGGCAGCGGACCTGCCCCTGTTTGGCGTGGGGCTGGTCTTTTCGTTCGTGAGCGCCTGGCTGTGCGTGCGCTGGCTGCTGCGCTACATCAGCACGCACAGCTTCGTGCCGTTTGCTTACTACCGCATCGTCTTTGGCGTTGTCGTTTTGTTGACCGCCTGGGGTGGCTGGGTGCAGTGGGCGGATTGATAATCCTGCCATGACCCGTTCCCGCCTGCCTCTTCGCCGTTGCTCCTGCGTTGCCCTTCTGGCCTGCCTGGCTGCATGGCCCGCGGCGCGCGCGGCCGAAGAAGCACCGCGGGACGGCGACGAGCCCGCCAAGCCCCGGTTCAACTACGTCCTGGGGGCGCTGGTCAGCTCCAGCCCCGACTACGCGGGGGGCGACGGCCGCAAGAACAGCCTGCGGCCGGCCTGGGCCATTGAATACGGGCGCTTCCGGATCAGCACTTCGCGCGGCAGCGCGTTCATGGGCCACGGCCTGGCGCCGCGCGATTCGGGGGGCGCCAGCGCCACCCTGGCGCAGAGCGACCGCTTCAACCTGAGCGCATCGCTGCGTGTCGACAAAGGGCGCGACGGCTCGGATGCCCCCATCCTGGTCGGGCTGCCGTCCGTGCGTTCCACCCTGCGCGCGCGGGTGAGTGCAGGCTACGCCTTCACGGACCGCTGGGCCGTGGGCGCGGGCCTGTCGCAGGACATCCTCGGGCGGGACGGCGGCGCCCAGCTATCCACCAGCATCGGCTACACCTGGCCGGTGACCGCCCAGACCAAAGTCACGTTCGGCGCGGGCGCCAGCTTTGGCGACCGCACCTATCTGCGCGCGCATTTCGGCGTGCCGGAAGGGGGCGCGGGGGCGCTGCCCGCGTTTTCGCCGGCCGCGGGCCTGTACAGCGTGGACGCCGGCGTGGAAGTGATGACTGCCATCAACCGCCGTTGGGTGGTGCTGGGCGCGGCGCGGGTCTCCCAGCTCAAGGGCGACGCGCGGCGCAGCCCGCTCACGGTGGAGCCCACGGGGTACTCGGTCTCGGTCGGGCTGGCCTACCGCTGCTGCAAATAGCCGCCTGCGGGCCGGCCGCCGCGCACAGGCGGAGCCCGTGAGCACGGCAGGGACAGCCCGCGCCAGTGCTCGGATCAATGTTAAGCTGAAGGCGCCGGGCCGGTCCGTGTCCCTTCTTGGGTTCTTGGGGCCGCGCTGCGGTGGACGGTTCCTTCCCCTCGCGTGTCGATGTTCAGCCTCCGGGGCTTTGCCGCATGATGCAAGAAGAGTCAGAGTTGACGCAGCAACCCTGCGCCGTCCCCGGCGGCCAGTCCGGCCCGTCCAAGGACCGTCTGCTGGACATCGTCACCCGCAGCGCTGGCGCCACCATGGCGGTGGTGGACCGCGGCCTGACCATGATTTACGTGAACGACGAATATGCCCGGTGGTTCGGCACGGTGCCGGACCGCCTGGTGGGCCAGTCGCTCGTGCAGGTCTATGGGGAAGAGGACTGCCGACGCTTCATGCCGTTTGTGGAACGGGTGCTGCGGGGCGAACGGGTCCAGTACCAGCGCCTGCTGCGCACGCCGTACGGCTTTGACGAATGGCGCACCATCTGCCTCACCCCCTGGTACGGCGAGCAGGGCGCCATCGAAGGTTTCATGACCACTGCGCTTGATGTGCACGAACTGCAGGTCACCATGGACGCGCTGCGTGCGGCCAACCAGCGGCTGTCGTCCCACATGGAGAACAGTCCCCTGGCCGTTCTGGAGATGGACCATGGCCTGCGGCTGCTGCACTGCTCGCAGCGCGCGGTACAACTGATGGGGTGGCCGCCGGTGGCGGGGCTCAAGGGGCGCGCGCTGCCCGGTCTGCTGGCGCTGCAGGAGGGGTGTGAACTGCTGGAGGCCCTGCACCGCCTGCAGTCGGGCGCGGAATCCCAGAACCGGGCGGAGGCCAGCTTCTTCCGCGAGGATGGCGCCGAGGTGCATTGCGAATGGTTCAACTCGGCGCTCACGGACGCGGAGGGCCGGGTGGTCTCCGTCATGGCACTGGTGCAGGACGTGTCCGCCAAGATCCAGATCGCCCGCCAGCAGCACTACCTGGCCCACCACGACAGCCTGACGGGGCTGTACAACCGCAGGGCGTTCCAGAGCCGGCTGGAGGCCGCGCTGCAGCAAGCCCGCGGCACGGGGGAGGCGGTCGCCGTGCTTTTCATCGACCTGGACGGCTTCAAGCGGGTGAACGATACGCTGGGCCACCGCACGGGGGACGAAGTGCTGCGGGTGATGGCGCAACGGATCGCTGGCGCCGTGCGGGGCGGCGACACCGCGGCGCGGCTGGGCGGAGACGAGTTCCTGGTCATGCTCGAGCGGGGCGTCACGCGCGAGGTGATCGACACCGTCGGCCACGGCCTGCTGCAGGCCCTGCGGCGCCCCGTGGCGCTGGACGGCCTGGAGGTCACCGTCGGTGCCAGCATGGGCGTTGCCGTGGTCCGGCCGCGGGACAGCGACATCGGTGCACTCATCAGCCGCGCCGACCAAGCCATGTACGCAGCCAAGCGGGCCGGCAAGGGCCGCCTGCACTACGCCGAAGGGGGCTGAGCGGTCCGCAAGCGTCGCCGGGCGGCGGCGCACCCAGGGATGCTCTGCACGAATCGAGCGGACAGTGTGCGCTGCGGATCGGGAGGGGCTGCAAGGCGCAAAACGCAGCAGCCCTCCCGAAACCGCAGATGCACACGGCGCGACGATTCGGGAAGAGGATCCCTAGGCCGATGACAGTGCCAGGTCGCCCGTATTGCGCCGCAGGCAGAACTTGCCGCCCTGCTTACCGCTGTACATCGCGGCGTCCGCGAGCTTGAGCAGGCCGACGGCATCGTTGCTGTCGTGCGGGGAGATGGCGTAGCCGATGGTCAGCCCCACCTCGATCTTCAGGTCGCCCAGCGAGAACGGCGTGCGGAACGCTTCGAGCAGCTTGTTGCCCAGGTCGTGGGCCTGCTGGGGGCTGCCCAACTGCCCGGTCATGACCACGAATTCATCGCCCCCCAGGCGGGCCACCACATCGCTCTGCCGGACCTGGCTTTGCAGGCGCCGGGTGACGGCCACCAGCAGCTCATCGCCCACATCGTGGCCGTGGGTGTCGTTCACGGGCTTGAATCCGTCCAGGTCCATCACATACAGCGCCAGCAGGCGGTCGGGGCCGCAGTGGTGCAGGGCCGAGGTGAGTGCAATGTTCAAGCCGCGCCGGTTGGGCAGGCCGGTCAGCGGGTCGGTATGCGCCAGCGAACGCATGGCGTCGCGTTCGCGGCTGGCGTGCAGGGCCTCGATGCGCAGCGCCTTGGTGCGCAGGCCCAGCACGCGCATGAAGAGCAGCATGTCCAGCGTGGCGCCAAACTGGAACGAGTGCAGCGTCCAGAAGTTCACGGGCACCCAGCCCCGGATGACGCCGATCACCGTGGCCGTGGCCGCGAAGTACACCACCCATGCCAGCAACAGGCTCGCGCCCACCGGGTCGCCGCGCCCAGCCCGCCGCACCGCGCCTGGAATGCCCATCAGGGCAGGGACCAGCCCGAGGACGCTGACGACCGCGGCAATGGTGGAGGTGCTCAGCACGTCCAGCGCGTGCACCAGCGCGAGCAGCACGCACAGCAAGGCGCCCCCGCGCATGGTGCGCAGCAGCAGGTTTCCGGGCCGGTGGCCCGCCAGCGCCTGGCTGATGAAGAGGAAGGAGCCGCAGGCGGCCATCAGCGAGGACAGCCCCGCCGCGTGCACTTCAAACCACGGGTTGTCCTGCCACAGGTACTGCGTGGCCAGGCCGAAGAAGTGCAGCGAGAACAGCAGGCTGCCCGCAATGAGCAGCGCGTACTGCAGGAACAGCACATCGCGCAGGTTGATCCATTGGGCCAGGCTGTAGATCAGCAGGCACAGTGCCAGTCCGGCGAGGATGCCCTGCAGCATCTGCTCGTTCAAGGCCGCCGCATGCCACGCGGGCGGCTTGCTCAGCGTGATGGGCAGCACCATGGCGCCCCGGGTTTCCACGCGCAGCAGCAGCTCGTACGGCTGGCCGGCGTGCATGGGCAGCACCAGGGCATGGGTGCGGCTTCGCAGCGGGCGCTGCGAAAAGGGCTGCAGGCTGCCCAGGGTGGCTTGCTGAATCACGTGGCCGTCTTGGGTCAGGTACACCTCCACCCGGTTGAGCACGGGGTAGTCGATGTCCAGGATCCAGACCCCATCCGATGTTGCCGAGACGTCCAGCGGAGTGCGGATCCATACCGCCCCGCTTTGCACCCCCAGCGTCTTGGCGGTGCCGGGCGGATGTTCAAACTCAGCCGCTCGGGGCAGCACGTCCTGCAGCGTCCAGGTGCCGGAGGGATCGGCCAGCACGGACACGGCCGGCCACACTTCGATCCGGGGCGTGTCGTCGCGCAAGGGCAATGGAGCGGCCGCCCGGCTGTCGCCCCAGAGCATCGCCAGCGCCAGCCAGGCGCACCCCAGTGCACAGCGTGCCCAGGGCGCCGGCAACCAGTGCCAGAAGTTCGAGAGAGGCGTGACGCGCATGGCCGGTGGGGGTGGGTTGGGGGCAGTGTAGATGCGGCGGGAGGTTGCAGGGAATGCGGTCGAGCGGAACTTGCGAAGCTGGGCCTTGCCTCCGGCCTAGGCCGCGAGCATCTGCGCTGTGCCCGCAGCGCGCCGCAGGGAGCGCTTTCCTTCCTGCTTGCCTGTGTACATCGCGGCGTCGGCCAGGCGGATCAGGGCCTGGGGGTCGCTGCTGTCCAGAGGCGCCAGCGCATAGCCGATGGTCAGCCCCACCTTCAATTGGAAGGGGCCCAGCGGGAACGGGCGGTCAAACGCGTGCAGCAAGGAACGCCCCAGTTCATCGGCCACCTCGGGCGTTTCCAGCTGGCAGGCCATGATGATGAATTCGTCGCCCCCCAGCCGCGCCACGACGTCGGTGGCATGGCGCACGTTGGCCTGCAGCCGGTGGCCCACCGCCACCAGCAGGTCGTCGCCCACATCGTGCCCGTAGGAATCGTTGATGGGCTTGAACCCGTCCAGGTCCATCAGGTACACCGCCACCAGATGGCCTGGCGCGCAGGACTCGAGTGCCGCCCGCAGCGCATGCTGCAGCCCCCGGCGGTTGCTGAGGCCCGTCAGCGGGTCGCTGTGGGCCAGCGAATGCATGAGGTCGCGCTCGCGCAGGGCCGCTTGCGCCTGCAGGCGGATGGCCTTGGCCCGCAGCCCCATGACCCGCAGGAACAGCAGCATGTCCAGCGTGGCGCCGAACTGGAACGAGTGCACCGTCCAGAAGTTCGCCGGCACCCAGCCCTGCACCAGGCACACCATGACCGCGGCGGCCACGCCGTAGGCCACCCAGGCGAGCAGCAGCGTGGAGCCGATGGGGTTGCCGCGGCGCACATGCACGAGCGCCGCCGGCACGCTGAGCAGGGAGGGCAGTGGGCCTGCCAGGCTCATGTAGGCAATGGCGATGGGCACGCTCACCCCGCCGAGCACGACGCCGGCGCAGACCAGGGCCGTGATGGCGGCGCCCGCGCGCATGGTGCGCGCATACCGGCTGCGGGGTGTGGCGTCGGCCAAGGCCGCGCCCAGAAAGAGGAACGACCCCGCCAGCGCCACCAGGCCTGCGGTCAGTCCGCCATACCGCGCCATCCACAGGTTGCCCGGCCACAGGAACTGGTCGCCAATGCCGAAAAACTGCAGGGAAAACCCCGCGCTGCCCAGGACGACCACGGCGTAGAAACCGAAGAGGTTCTCGCGCTGTGTGACCCACTGGACCAGGCTGTACGCCAGCAGGCAGAACGCCAGCCCGTTGAGCAGGCCCTGGAGCATCTGTTCGCGCAAGGCCTGGTGGATCTGGCGGGGCATCTCGCCCAGGGTGATGGGCAGGATCAGCGGCCCGGTGGCGCGCACGCGCACCAGCAGGTCGTAGGTCTGCCCCGGCTCCAGGTGGAACGCCATCGCCGGGGTGCGGATGTCCAGGTCACTGGCGCCAGGCTGCCCCGAGCGGACCTGCTGGAGCACCTGGCCGCCACGGGCCAGGTAGATGTCGGCCTGCAGCGAGCTGTAGCCGATGTCGACCACCCAGGGCGTGCGCAGCGCCTCGGGCGCAAGCAGGGGGATGTGCAGCCACATGGCGGCCTTGTGCACGCCCAGCGAGCCGCCGCGCCGGGCGGGCGGCCCGAACTGGTCCAGCTGGCGCAGCATGTCCTCTGCCGAAAGCGCGTAGGTCGGATCGGCCCGGAGCGTGATGGCCTCCCACGGGTTGACCTGCGGCCTGTCGTGCGTCAGCAACAGCGGAGGCGTTGCGGCCCGCGCGTGCAGGGGCTGCGCCAGCAAGGCCAGCAATGCCAGCAGGAGCAGCAGTGCCCCGGCGACGCCGCTGCGCGCGCGGCCCGGCCAGGGCAGCATCGGGCGGGCGCGTGGCAGGGGTTTCATCGGCGGCGGGAGCGTGGGTGGCGAGCGGTGGTCGGCTAGCGGTGGCGGTCAGGCGGTTTGCTGCGCCGGGGCCGTCGGTGCTGCCGGGGCCTGGCTCGCCAGCCTGGGGTTCCAGCTGCCGCGGGTCGTGAGCCGGTCTTCCAGGCGGTTGAGCCACGCGGGGGCGTGGGGATCGTCGCTCCAACTGTGCACCACGGCATCCACCTGGTGGAGGAGCTCCGTGGGCAGTTGCAGCGGGCGCGTCTGGCTCATCAGGACGCGGCTCATGAAGTGATAGCCCAGCGCACGGGTCAGCATGCGCACGATGGAAAAGCGCGGCATCACCAGCCGTGCAACGGCGTCGAGCGCGCGCGCCAGCAGCAGCACGGCCCGGAACAGAAGGGCGGAGGGCCAGGGCATGGGCTGGGTCAGACCCAGGTCGTTCGCCGTGGCAGCCCCGCAAAGGGTGCGGGTCATGAGCTGGGGAAAGGGCTTCACGATCGTCCAGGGCAGCGCGTTCTCCATCGTCTGCATGAGCGCGCGGCCCAGGCCGGGGCGCGGGTCGGGGGTGACGGGCTCGGCGCGGCCGCGGGCCTGCATGCGGTCCATGAGCGCGTGGCCTTCGGACATCGTTTCGACCATCAGGGCGCGGTCAATGCCCAGCACATGGCCCACCACGTTCCAGGCATGCAGGTAGGCTTCCTCGTCGGCGGGCGGCAGCCCGATGCCCAGGCGCCTGAGACTGCGCAGGAACACATAGCTGAAGGTGAGCAGGGTGTAGGCCTGCTCTTCCTGGTTGCAGGGCAGGCCGTCGCTGCCCAGGTCCCAGCCCCTTGCGAAGAAGGCCTGGTACATCGCCTGGCGGCCCCCCCGGGGCTGGCGGGCCAGCGCAGGGATCTTGCCGTCGCCGCCTGCCAGCAGCTGCTGCATGGCGGCTTGCGGGCTGCCGTGCAGGATCAGGTTGCGGATGGTGGCATGGATCAGCCGGACCTTCAGCACCTGCGCCACGCCCGCGCCCCGCGGGCCCAGGCCCCCGTGCAGCATCACGGGGAAGATCATGGCCGCGGTGGAGCGGATGCGGTATTCGGCGTTTTGCTCAAGCTGGCCCGAGGTGTGCAGCACGCTGGCCAGGTCGGGGATGACATAGCACTCGGGCAGGCTGGCGCAAAACAGCAGGATGCAGGACAGCGCGCCGTGCTCCATGAACAGATGCTCGGCGCGCTCGATCTTGCGGGCGTCGGCCCAGGGGGGCAATGCCTGGGCGGCCTGTACGTAGTGGTCCAGCGCCCGCGCCAGGGATGCGTCCACGCCGTCGCCGCGCGCCTGCCAGCCTTGCAACGTGGCGTTGTCCGTCCATTCCCCGATGAGGCGGTTGACGGTTTCCAGCCGCCGCCATTGGGCGGCATCCAGGGCCGCGTCGCCGGCAGGCCATTCGCCGAGGATGTCGCTGAGGGTCTGGTCGGCCAGCGGGTCGGCGCGGCGCTGCATGGCTGCCAGCTCGGCGTCGGAAATCCGCGGGGCGGCCGCGGTGGCGGAGGGGGTGTTCATGCGGTGGTCTCCTTGCTCCAGCGCTGCCAGCCCGCCAGCGAGCACAGCAGCGGAATGCCCATGGCGAACGGTGCGATGGTCCGGATTTCTACAGGGGCGCCCATCACCATCTGGAACACCATGCCCGCGCCGTACAGGGCCAGCGGCACCAGAGCGTGGCGGGGCAGAAAGGGCGTGGCGGGCCGCACGGCCTGCGGACCCGTGGTGAGGCGGAAGGTGAAAAGGATGGCAAAGGCGACGAACACCCAGCCCACGAAGCCCTGCACGGTTTCCCCGAACCAGGCGCCATCGGTCTTGGCCATGATCCAGGCCTTGAGCGTGTAGACGAAATAGGGGTCGGCGCCCAGGTCGAACGCGGTCACTACCATGGCCGCCAGGAACGACAGCCCCGCCGCGTGGCCCAGGCCCGTGGTGCCGTCCACCGGCGCCTGCCAGACGATGAGGTTGGTGATCACATAGCCCATGTACGTCAGTGCGAACCACATGAGGGGGATGACGATCGGCACGTCGCCGATCCGGGGGCCGAGCACGTCGGTGTACGTGTAGTGGCCGAAGAACCACCCGTGGCTGGTGCCCATCTGTTCCGCGAACCAGCCCATGCCCACGGCCAGCAGCACGAACCTGAAGGCCGGCCGGGCGCCCAGGAGGTGGGCCGCGCTGGCCCAGCAGCACGCAAACATGAGCACCGATGCCGTGACGAGCGCCGCGGTAGTGTCGTTGTACACGCGTGCGATCGTGGCCAGCCCAAAGGCCCCCAGCAGCAGGAAGCTGGCGGCAGGCAGGTGTTGGAGCAGGGTTTGTGCACGCATCAGGTCGTATCACGCTGTAACAATATCCCCAGTGTAGGGGATGCGTGTGTCGGCCGCGCTGCTTGTTATCCCGGAGTCCGGCCAGGCCCCGGGGCCGGTGTCAGCCCCCGCTGGCGGGCGGTGCCAGCGACGCCAGGTTGAGCAGCGCCGCCTCGATGGCGGCGGCCGTGGCCATGGGCTGCTCCATGGGAAACAGGTGGCTTCCGTCGAGCATCATGGTGCGGCCCTCGGTGACGCGCAGGGTCATCGCCATGCCCACCTGCTTCATTTCGTCCGAGTCGCGGCCGCCGATGAAGGCCGCCGGGCACTGCAGCGGGTGGGCGCGCAGCAGGCGGCCCAGGTTGTGCGGCAGGGTGTTGTAGATCGCCGTCTCCACCGCGCGGTCAAAGCCCAGCACGCGCTTGCCGTCCTGGTCGTGCAGGCCGTGGGCCACATAGTCTTCCAGCACCTCGGGGTGCCAGCGCGCAAAGGCCTTTTTCTTGCGGAAGTGTTCGAGCGCTTCCTCGTTGCTGGCCCAGCTGAAGCGCCGCTGGCGGCTGACCCGGCCGGGCGAGATCGAGCCCACCACCTGGGCGCTCTTGGCCACGCCCACCACATTGGCTTTCCAGCCGCCGATCAGCGGCGAGTCGATCAGCACCACGCCGCGCGCAAGTTCCGGGTGGCGCGCCGCCGCCATCACGCTCAGAAAGCCGCCTAGCGAATGCCCCACCAGGAAGACCCGTTCGCCCCGCCGGCGCACCTGCTCGGCCGCGAAGTCGGCCAGCTGCTGCACCAGGTGCGGCCAGTTGTTGGTCACCGGGTAGCGCGGGTCGTGCCCGTAGCGCTCCACCGCGCTGACCTCAAAGCCCCGGGCTTTCAGGTGCCGGAAGAGCACGCGGTAGGTGCTGGCGGGAAAGCTGTTGGCGTGCGAGAAAACGATGGGCAGCGCGTTGCGGGGGGCGGTCATGCCGGGCAAGCCTTTCTTCAGATGAGCTTGTCCAGGTGGTTGGTGATCTTCTTGAGCGGCTTGCTGCGTGCGGGGTTCACCATGATCGGCACACTGGTGGCGCCACCGCCCCAGGCCGGGTCTTCGATGCTGTCGAACACCTGGCGCAGCTTCTGGCCCCAGCTGTCGTGGAGCATGCGGAAGTAGGGGTTGTTCTCGTCGATGCACACCACCTTCTCGGTGGAGAACCGATCGACCTCGTACACCACCAGGTCCAGCGGCAGCCCCACGGACAGGTTGGACTTGAGCGTGCTGTCCATGGACACCAGGGCGCATTTGGCGGCTTCGTCCAGCGGCGTCTCGGGGGTGAGCACGCGGTCGAGCACCGGCTTGCCGTACTTGGATTCGCCCACCTGGAAATACGGCGTCTCCGAGGTGGCCTCGATGAAGTTGCCCGCCGAGTACACCTGGAACAGGCGCATGCCCTCGCCCTTGATCTGGCCGCCGAACACCAGGGACACATTGAAGTCCACCCCCGAGCGCTTGAGCGCCGCGCCATCGCGCTCATGCACGTGGCGCACGGCCGAGCCGAGGACGCGGGCCGCGTCGAACATGCTCTTGGCATTCCAGATCGAGATGGTTTCGCCGGATTCGCCGTCCTTGAGCTGTTCGGTCTGCAGGATTTCGCGCACCGACTGCGAAATGGACAGGTTGCCCGCCGACAGCAGCACCATGAAACGGTCGCCCGTCTTCTCGTACACCATCATCTTGCGGAAGGAGCTGATCTGGTCCAGCCCGGCGTTGGTGCGGGAGTCGGACAGGAACACCAGTCCGGCATTGAGTTTGATGGCGACGCAATACGTCATGTGACAAAGTGGATTCAGTGAACGAGAGAACCAGTGAGTTTAGTGCGGCGCTGAGGCTCAGGGCTGTTCAGGGTCCACCTGGCGGTCCTGGCGGCTTGCGGTGTCATCGGCTGAAGGGGGCGAGTGCGCCCCATGCTGGATTCCTGCGGGTTTGGCGGACTGCCTGCGGCTATGCGTTGGGCGGACGAAGAGCACGCAGTTGCTCTCGCAGCGCCGGCAACGCCGTTTGCACAGTGTCCCAGACGACATCCAGGTTAATTTCAAAGTAGCCATGCGCAATGCGGTTGCGCATGCCCTTCATCGCGCGCCAAGGCACCTGCGGATGTGCCAGCGCGAAGGCTTCGTGGTCCTTGAGGATATTGGTGGCCTCCTCGCCGATCAGGATCAGGTTGAGGATGACGGCCTGTTGCGTTCTTTTGTCTTGCTCGAAGGTGGCGCGGTCCATGCCTTGTAGGTAGCCGCATGCGAGGGTCGTTGCCTCCAGCATGTGGTCCAGATAGTCGGGCAAGCGGTCGGGCGTCATACGGGCCGGGCTTCCGCCAGAACCTGGGCGCGAAACGTGGCGGGCAGATCGCCGGGCGTGAGCAGGTCCACTGGCACGCCTAGCAGCTCCTCCAACTCGACTTGCAGTCCGCCCAAGTCAAAAAGCGTGGTGCCGGGCAGCGGGTCTACCAGCAAATCCAGATCGCTGCCATCTGCGTCATTGCCATGCAGTACCGACCCAAATACGCGTGGGTTCGCGGTGCGAAACCGGGCGACCGCTTCCCGCACTGCGCAGCGTTGCTTGTCGAGGGATGTCGAGGGCTTCATCAGTGGCTCCTGAAAGACCAGTGCACGGCAATGCTAGCGGAAGGTCGCAGCCATGTGGCCTCACGCCCCGGCCAGCTTCTTGAGCTGGTACAGCGCGTCCAGCGCCTCGCGCGGGCTGAGCGCGTCGGGGTTGATGGCGGACAAAGCCGCCTCCACGGGGCTTGCGCCCGCGCTCTCGGCCACCTCGGGGGCCGCGAACAGGTCCACCTGCAGGTCGTCCTCGCCAGCGCGCTCTTCCAGCGCGGCCAGTGCGTGGCGGGCGTGGTGCAGCACGGGTGAGGGCATGCCTGCCAGCTTGGCCACCTGGATGCCGTAGCTGCGGCTGGCCGGGCCGGGCTGGATCTCGTGCAGGAAGACGATGTCCGCGCCGTTCTCGGTGGCGCTCACGTGCATGTTGATGGCGTGGCGCGCCTTGGCCGGCAACTCGGTCAGCTCGAAGTAGTGCGTGGCGAACAGCACGAAGGCGCGGGTCTTGTCGTGCAGGTGCGTGGCGATGCCGCTGGCCAGGGCTAGGCCGTCAAAGGTGCTGGTGCCGCGGCCGATCTCGTCCATCAGCACCAGGCTGTGCGGCGTGGCCGCGTGCAGGATCTGCGCGGCCTCGGTCATCTCCAGCATGAAGGTGGACTGCGCGTTGGCCAGGTCGTCGGCCGCGCCGATGCGGGTGTGGATGGCGTCGATGGGTCCCAGGCGGCAGCTGGCTGCGGGCACGTGGCTCCCCATGCTGGCCAGCAGAACGATCAGCGCCACCTGCCGCATGTAGGTCGATTTGCCGCCCATGTTGGGGCCGGTGATGACCTGCATCCGCGTATTGGCGTTCAGCCGCGTGTGGTTGGCGATGAAGCTGCCGCTGGACGTTTCCGCCAGGCGCGCCTCCACGACCGGATGCCGGCCGCCTTCAATCTCGATGCAGGGCTCGGGCACAAACTGCGGTGCGCACCAGTTCAGCGTGAGCGAGCGCTCGGCCAGCGTGCACAGCACGTCCAGCGTGGCCAGGGCCTGGGCCAGGCGGGTGAGTGCGGGCACGTGGGGCTGCAGCTGGTCCAGGATCTGCTCGTACAGCCATTTCTCGCGGGCCAGGGCGCGTTCGCTGGCCGACAGGGCCTTGTCCTCGAAGGCCTTGAGCTCGGGCGTGATGAAGCGCTCGGCGTTCTTCAGCGTCTGGCGGCGGCGGTAGTCGTCGGGTACGCGGTCCAGGTGGCTGCTGGTCACCTCGATGTAGAAGCCGTGCACCTTGTTGAACTGCACGCGCAGGTTGGGGATGCCGGTGCGCGCCTTCTCGCGGGTCTCCAGCTCCAGCAGGAAGTCGTCGCAGTTGGTCTGGATGGCGCGCAGCTCGTCCAGCTCGGTGTCGAATCCGCCCGCGATGACGCCGCCGTCGCGCACCAGGGCGGCGGGCTCTTCGGCAATGGCGGCGCACAGCAGGGTGGTGCAGCCTTCGGGCGGGTGCAGGTTGCCAAAAATTTGGGCCAAATAGGGCTCTGGCGCTTGTGCAGAAAGCGCAAGCAGCTCTGATTTTTGTAGCGTCTTGCACAGCGCCACCAGTTCGCGCGGGCGCACCTGGCGCAGCGCGACGCGCGCGGTGATGCGCTCCACATCGCTCACGCCCTTGAGCTCGCCGCGCAGCGTGGACCAGGGGCCAGCCCCGCCGCCAGCGCCGCCCGCGCCCCGCAGGGCCGTGGTGGCCGACAGGCGCTGGCGCGCCTCGGTGCGGTCGCGGCGCGGCTCCAGCAGCCAGGTCTTGAGCAGGCGGCTGCCCATGCCGGTCATGCAGGTGTCCAGCAGCGAGAACAGTGTGGGCGCATCGTCGCCGCGCAAGGTCTTGACCAGTTCCAGGTTGCGGCGCGTGGTGGCGGGCAGGTCGATCAGGTCGTCATTGCGCTGCACCTGCACGCTGTGCACATGGGTCAGCGTGCGGCCCTGCGTGTGTTCGGCATAGGCCAGTAGCCCGGCGGCGGCGGCGTGGGCCTCGCCCAGGTCTTGCGCACCCCAGGCCTGCAGGCTGGCAGCGCCCAGGTTTTCCAGCAGCTTGCGTTCGCCCAGGGCGCTGTCGAACTGCCAGTCGGGGCGCAGCGTCATCGGGCAGGTGAAGGCGCCGCCCTGGCGCAGCATCTGCAGCTGTTGCTCAAAGCGGTCCGTCACACCGGCGCTGTAGAGCAGTTCGCTGGGCGCCACGCGCGCCAGCCAGCCGCCCAGCTCGTCCTGCGCGCATTCGGCCAGGAAGACGCGGCCTTGCGTCACGCTCAGCCAGGCCAGGCCGCAGCGCGCGCGGGGCGCCTGGTGCACGGCCATCAACAGCGATTCGGCTTTGTCGGACAGCAGCTCGGTGTCCGTCACCGTGCCGGGGGTGACCACGCGCACCACCTTGCGCTCCACCGGGCCCTTGGCGGCGCCCACTTCGCCCACCTGCTCGGCAATGGCCACCGACTCGCCCATCTTGATCAGGCGGGCCAGATAGTTCTCCAGCGCGTGGAACGGCACGCCCGCCATCAGCACCGGCTGGCCGCCCGACTGGCCCCGCTGCGTGAGGGTGATGTCCAGCAGGCGTGCCGCCTTTTCGGCGTCGCCCCAGAAGACTTCGTAGAAATCGCCCATGCGGTAGAACAGCAGCGTCTCGGGGTAGCCGGCCTTGAGGGCCAGGTACTGCTGCATCATGGGGGTGTGGTTCTCAAACGCGTCGGACATGCTGGGGGGCGTGAAATGAGGCGTGGACTGTAGCAGTTCGCTGGGCGCCTTCCGCCTGCCAGGCCGGGCAGGGGCTTGCCGGTGGCGTAAGCAGTGGCGTAAGCAGTGGCGTAAGCAGTGGCGTAAGCAGTGGCGTAAGGAAAAACCATCAGTTCCCGACACTTGTTACGTTCTGACATATTCTTGCCTGTATGCTGGCGCATGGGCTGGGACCGCCGGCCCCGCCGCTGCCTGCAGCGGCCCATGTACCCGCCGCTGGCTTCAAAGGTTTCAGAGCGACCGTGATCTCGTCCGAACTGTTGGCCGATCTTTTGTCCCCCGCCGCCCCTGGCGGCCAGGAAAGCGGCGCGCAGGCGCGCCTGCAGGCCCTGGTCGATGCGGTGCCGGTGGCGTGGATGGAGTTTCGTTTGCAGTCCGACCACCTGGTGCTGGTGGCTGCCAACGCTGCGGCACGCCGCATGCCCGGGCTGGGTGCGGTGCGCCAGCCCGGGGCCGGCGCCAGCGAGGTGTTCGACCAGCTGGCGGACACGCCCCTGATGGACCAGCTCCTGGGCGTGGCCCGCATCGGGGCGCCGCTCGATTGCCGGCAGGTGGTGCGGGAGCCGGGGCGCCGGCTGCTGGCCTGGGACATCTCGGCCCGCCGCGTGACGGACGACGGCATCGTCGTCACCGTGCGCGACGTGTCCGAGGTGGAGTCGCTGCGCAGCGCGCTGGCGGCGTCCGAGCGCGCCCTGGAGGACCTGCGCCGCGAGCTGCGCGAGCAGACCGACGTGTTCAACACCATGGAAAGCCTGGCCCGCGCGGGGCACTGGCGCCGCATTGAAGACCCGGGGGAGACGGTGCTGCTGTGGTCGCCCGGGCTGTGCCAGATCGCCGGCTTCGAGCAGCAGGAGTGGGTGGACCCGGAGCGCGCCGTCAGCGGCATCCTGCCGGAGGACCGCCATGTCTTCGAGCGCGTGCGCGAGCGTGGCAAGGGCCTGGATGTGGAGTACCGCTGGCGCCGCCCTGACGGCGAGGTGCGCTGGATGCGCTCGCGCGTGCAGCGCACGCTGCCGCGCGACGGCGTGCAGGTGGTGATGGGCGTGGTGCAGGACGTGACGGAGGAGCACCGCGCGGCCGAGCAGCTGCGCGAGCAGCTGCTGTTCATCCAGCGCATCGCCAGCCGCATTCCGGGCTTCATCTACGAATACCGGCTGCACTCCAACGGCGAAACCAGCGTGCAGTACATCAGCGACGCGGTGCGCGAGTTCATGGGGGTGGAGCCCGACGAGGTCACGGCCGACCACGGCGTGCTGGTGCGCCGCGTGGTCCCGCAAGATCTGCCCCAGGTCCAGCGCTCGGCCATCACCTCGGTGCGCAAGCTGGTGCCCTGGCAGTGCGAGTACCGCGTGCGCATGCCCGACGGCAGCATCCGCTGGCACATGACCAATGCGATCCCGCACCGCGAGAGCGACGGATCGGTGGTGTCGCACGGCTTCACCATGGACATCACCGACCGCAAGCGGGCCGAGCAGGAGATCGAACGCCTGGCGTTCTACGACGCGCTCACCGGGCTGCCCAACCGCCGGCTGCTGCTGGACCGGCTGCAGCGCTCCCTGGCCACCTGCCAGCGCAGCAAGAACCTCGGGGCGCTGCTCTTCATCGACCTGGACAACTTCAAGGACCTCAACGACACCCTGGGCCACGACATGGGCGACCAGCTCCTGGCCCAGGTCGCCGCCCGCCTGGTGGGCAGCGTGCGCGAAGCCGACACCGTCGCGCGCTTTGGCGGCGACGAATTCGTCGTCATGCTCGAAGCCCTGGCCCCCCAGCTGCCCGAAGCCGCCAGCCAGGCCGAAACCGTCGCAGAAAAACTCCTGGCCAGCCTCAACCAGCCCTTCGAACTCGACGGCGCCCAGCACTACAGCACCCCCAGCATCGGCATCACCCTCTTTGGCGACGAACGCCTCACCGTGGACGAGCTCCTCAAGCGCGCAGACCTGGCCATGTACCAGGCCAAGGCCGCAGGGCGCAACACCCAGCGCTTCTTCGACCCCGACATGCAGGCCGCCGTCAACGCCCGCTCCAACCTCGAAGCCGACCTGCGCCAGGGCCTGGCCCGGGGCGAACTCCTCGTGCACTACCAGCCCGTCGTCGACCACCACGCCCGCCTCCTGGGCGCAGAAGCCCTCGTGCGCTGGCGCCACCCCCAGCGCGGCATGATCAGCCCCGCCGACTTCATCCCCCTGGCCGAACAGACCGGCCTCATCCTCCCCTTGGGCCAATACGTCCTGCAAACCGCCTGCCGGCAACTGCAGCGCTGGAGCCAGCACCCCAGCACCGCCCACCTGTCCCTCTCCGTCAACGTCAGCGCCCGGCAATTCCGGCAAAGCGGCTTCGTCGCCCAAGTGCTGCAGACCCTGCGGGAGCAGCAGGCCGAACCCGGCAAACTCAAGCTCGAACTCACCGAAAGCCTGCTGCTGGGCGACATCGAAGACACCATCGCGCGCATGGAACAGCTCAAGAGCGAAGGCGTGGGCTTTGCGCTGGACGACTTTGGCACCGGCTACTCCTCGCTGTCGTACCTCAAGCGGCTGCCGCTGGACCAGGTCAAGATCGACCAGAGCTTCGTGCGGGACGTGCTGACAGATCCCAACGACGCGGCGATCGTGCGCACCATCCTGGCGCTGGCCAAGAGCCTGGACCTGGAGGTGGTGGCCGAGGGGGTGGAGACCACGGGGCAGCTGAGTTTTTTGCGGCTGCACGGCTGCGAGGGGTTCCAGGGCTATCTGTTTGGCCGGCCCGGGCCCGCGGGAGACATTGATGCCTTGCTGCACCCGGCAAGCTAGGGGCCCTCTGCACGCACCGCCGCGCTTGCGCTGTGCCCGGAGCTTGCGCGGGCGCCACGGGCCGTGTGTTCTTCAAGAGGTGGCGCATGGCGCGGGGGGATGACGGCGCCGTGCTGGACGCCGCCCTGGCGGGCCACCGCGGCCCGGGCTTGCGGGGCTGGGTGGCGGTGGTGGCGCTCGCGCTGCTGGGGGCATGCCTGGCGGTGCTGGGCGTGGTGCACTGGAAGAGCACGGAGCGTGCAAACCAGCGCGCCGGGCTGTTGCAGGAGACGGTCGAGACCCTGCAGGCCCGCATTGCCGGCGCCGGCATGCTGGGCGCGGTGTCGCTGCTCGGGTTGAGCGAGCCGCTGCTCAAGGCCCTGGCCCTGGGGCAGCTTCCGCCGGACGATCCTGAGGCCCTGGCGCGGCTGGGGGTGGCGCGGGGCCGCTTCCTGGTCAATGGCGTGTATGTCATGTCCCGCGACGGGACGGTGGTGGCGCACGAGACGGCGGGCACCCGCTCCACCGGGCTCAACCTGGCGTTCCGGCCGTACTTCCAGCAGGCGATCCAGGGCGTGAACAGCGTGTACGCCGCCATTGGGCGCAACACCCAGGAGAGGGGCCTGTACTACGCCGCGCCGCTGTACGAAAGCGAAACGCCTTCCAGCGCCATCATCGGCGTGGTGATGTTCAAGGTGGGGTTCGAGCTGTTCGACGAGGTGCTCAAGCGCACCGGCATGCCCACCGTGCTGTTGTCGCCGCAAGGGGTGGCGTTTGCCTCCACCCGCCCCGAGTGGCTGCTTTCGGTGGCGCCGCCACTGACCCAGGCGCGCATCGATGCGATCCGGGAATCGCGCCAGTTTGGCCGGCATTTCGACAACGGCGTTGCCTCGGCGCTGCCCTTTGCGCCGGGGGCGGGCGAGGTGCTGCTCAATGGCGTGCCGTATGCCGTGGACCGCCACCGCGTGGACTGGGGCGACCCGGGCGGGGCCTGGCAGCTGGTGCTGCTGGACGACGTCAGCGCGCTCGTGCCCCTGCCGGTGCGGCTGCAGGTCGGCGGGGCTGCGTTCGTGCTTCTGTGCCTGCTGGGCTGGCTGCTGCTGGAGCTGCTGCGCAGCCGCGCCCGCATGCGCGCCGCGGTGGAGCGCTTCCGGGTGCTGGGAACGGCGCTGGGCAACAGCCCGGTGTCGGTGGTCATCACCGACGGCGACGGGCGCATCGACTGGGTCAACCCGCAATACGAGCGCAACACCGGCTACACCCTGGCGGAGGTCCGCGGCAAGAAACCCGCCGTGGTGGCCAGCGGCCAGACTCCTGCGGCCACCTACCAGCAGATGTGGTCCGCCTTGCTGTCGGGGCACTCGTGGCAAGGCCAGTTCGTCAACCGCCGCAAGGACGGTGCGCTGTACCACGACGAGGCCACGCTCTCGCCGGTGCTGGACGAGCGGGGCCGGCGCATCGCCATCGTGGGGCTGCACGAAGACGTGACTGCGCGCATCCAGGCCCAGCAGGAACTGCAGCGGCGCGAGCGGCTGCTGAACCAGTTGCTGGAGCAGCAGACGGCCATCTTCGACAACGCGCCCCCCATCGCCCTGGTCGGCGACGGGAAGTTCCGGCAATTCAACCCGGCCTTTGTGGAGCTGATGGGGAGCACGGCCTCGGAGCTGCTCGGCCTGGGTGTTGCGACGCTGCTGGGCGGGGCCGAGCGCGCAAAGGCCTTCCATGCCGAGGTGGCCCCGCTGCTGGAGAGCGGGGAGCGGGTGCGGCAGATCACGACCCTGTTCCGGCTGGACGGCCACCGTTTCGAGGCGCGCATGGCGGGACGCCGCGTGCAGCTGGAGGGCTTCCAGAATGCGTCCCTGTGGGTTATCGAGGATGTCAGCGAGCAGCGCCGCGCGGAACTGGCCGTTCAGCAGGCCAAGGACCGGCTGGAGCTGGCGCAGGAGGCGGGCAAGATCGGCGTGTTCGACATCGACCCGCTCTCCGGCCAGGTGCTATGGAGCGAGAAGCTGCTGGCGATGATGGGGCTGCCGCCCGGTACGCAGGCGCGCACCCAGGAGGACTGGAAGGAGCGGCTGCACCCGCAGGACCGGGACCGTGCAGTGGCGGCGTTCGCCAGCGCCCTGGCGGGGAACGAGGCCCATGTGCGCGATTCCTGGCGCATCGTGCGGCCCGATGGCGAGGTGCGCTGGTTCCTGTCGGCGGCACGCATCTTCCGCGACGAAGCCGGCCAGCCCGTGCGCGTGGTGGGCGTCAATGTGGACATCCAGGACCAGAAGCTGCTGGAGGCCCGGGTGGCCGAGCAGCTGGACTTCCAGCAGGCGCTGATCGACGCCATCCCCGTGCCCCTGTTCTACAAGGGGGCCGACGGCCGCTACATCGGGTTCAACCGGGCCTACGAGCAGGCCTTCGGGGTGCAGCGGGAGGCCCTGATCGGCAAGACCGTGCTGGACCTGCCGTTCCTGGCCGAGGACGAGCGCGCGCGGTTTGCCGCGGATGCGCAAGAGGCGCTGGGCGGGCTGCAGTCCGTGCACAAGGAGGTGGACCTGCCCTACGCGGACGGCCAGGTGCACCACACGCTGTTCTGGCTGCACGGCTTCTCGCGCGCCGACGGATCGCCCGGCGGGGCCATCGGCACGTTCGTGGACATCACGGACCGGCAGCGCGCCGAGCAGGAGCTGCGCCTGGCCAAGGAGCTGGCTGAGGAGTCCACGGCGCTCAAGTCCAATTTCCTGGCCAACATGAGCCACGAGATCCGCACGCCGATGAACGCCATCATCGGGATGTCGCACCTGGCGCTGAAATCGGGGCTGTCGCCACGCCAGCACGAGTACGTGAGCAAGATCCAGCAGGCCGGCCAGCACCTGCTGGGCGTGATCAATGACATCCTGGATTTCTCCAAGATCGAGGCAGGCAAGCTCAGCCTGGAAAAGCAGCCCTTCGTGCTGGACCGCATGCTGGAGACGGTGTCCGACGTGGTGGGCTACAAGGCCGGCGCCAAGGGTCTGGAGCTGGTGTGCGACGTGGCGCCCGATGTGCCGCCCAACCTGGTGGGCGACTCGCTGCGCCTGGGGCAGATCCTCATCAACTTCGCCAACAACGCGGTCAAGTTCACCGAGTCCGGCGAGATCAGCATTGCCGTGCGAATCGTGGAATCCGCCGGTGAGCGGGTGACGCTGCGGTTCGAGGTCCGCGACACCGGCATCGGCATCACGCCGGAGCAAATGGGGCGGCTGTTCCAGAGCTTCCAGCAGGCGGACACGTCCACCACGCGCCGCTACGGCGGCACGGGGCTGGGCCTGGCCATTTGCAAGAGCCTGGCCGAGCTGATGGGCGGCTCGGTGGGCGTGCACAGCGTGGTGGGGCAGGGCTCCACCTTCTGGGTGAGCGTGCCGCTGGAGCGCGGGGTTGCGGCGCGGGCCTTCCTGCCGCCGGCCAGCCTGCGGGGCAGCCGCGTGCTGGTGGTCGACGACAACCTCACCGCGGCCACCGTGCTGGCGGACATGCTGCACGCGATGGGATTCGAGGTGGAGCAGGCGCACTCCGGCCTGGAGGCGCTGGAGTGCCTGCGCGATGCAATGGCGCAGCACCGGCCGTTCGGCCTCCTGCTGCTCGACTGGCACATGCCGGGCATGGATGGCATCGAGCTGGCCGGCCACATCCGCGGCCTGGGCATGGCACAGGTGCCCAAGATGCTCATGGTCACCGCCTACGGCCGCGAGGACGTGATGCGCGCCGCGCGCCTGCAGGGCATCGACACGGTGCTGATCAAGCCGGTGAACGCGTCGCTGCTGTTCGACACCCTGATGCAGCCGCTGGCGCACTCCACCGACGCGCGCGACCGCGTGGGCACGCCGCCCCCGACGCCGGAGGCCTTGCCGCTGGCCATCCGCGGAGCGTCCGTGCTGCTGGTGGAGGACAACGAACTCAACCAGATGGTGGCGGTGGAACTGCTGCGCGATGCCGGCTTTGCCGTGGACGTTGCGGAGAACGGTCAGGTGGCGCTGGACTGCATTGCGCAGAAATCGTACGACGTGGTGCTGATGGACATGCAGATGCCGGTGATGGACGGCGAAACCGCCACGCGCGCGCTGCGCCGCGACCCCCGCCATGCCGCCTTGCCCATCATCGCCATGACCGCCAACGCCATGGAGGCCGACCGCCAGCGGTGCTTCGACGCGGGCATGAACGACCATGTGGCCAAGCCGATCGAGCCCGCTGCGCTGTGGACGGCGCTGGGCCGGTGGATACGCCCGCGGCCGGGCCTGGCCGCGCAGCCCGATGGCGGGGAAGCGCCGGCGGCGGCGGCGGAGGGCGCAGGGCCTGCATTTGCCGGCATCGCGGGGCTGGACACGGCGCTGGGGCTGCAGCGGGCGCTGGGCAAGCCGGCGCTGTACGCCCAGCTGCTGCACCGCTTTTTGCAGGGGCAGGCCCGTGCCGTGCCCACGCTGGAGCAGGCGCTGGAAGGCGGCGACCTGGCCGCGGCCGAGCGCCAGGCGCACACCCTGCGTTCGGTGGCGGCCAACATCGGTGCGCAGGAGGTTTCAGCCCGGGCCGGCGCGCTGGAGCAGGCCTTGCGGGCGCAGAACGAGGGTGGCCGGCACGGCGCCGGGCCGCAAGAGGGCGCTGCGGCGGCATTGCACCGCCGTCTGCTGGGTGAACTGGGCGACGCCCTGGGCCCGCTGCTCCACGCGCTGCGGGGTTGGCAGCTGCAGTCGGCGGGCCTGCCGGGCGACACGGCGCCTGAGCCGCCGGGGCCTGGTGCCGGCGAGCCCGCGCCCGGCGGCGCGGCAGCCTTGCAGCACCTGCGGGGCCTGCTGGAGCAGGACGACCCTGCAGCCGCGGAGTTTTTCCAACACAATGCGCAGGTACTGAAGCCCGTGCTGGGCCCGGCCTTCACCGCGGCCGAGACGCACACCTTGAACTTTGACTTCGAGCAGGCCCTGGAGGCACTGGCCGGCATGCAGGCGCCCGAGCCCTCTGCCACCGGCGCGCCCTGAGCGGCACAACACGCAGGAACGCACTTCCATGGACAACGCGCCCTTCGCCCCTCCACCGGCCGCCCTGGTCGAGAAGCCGATTGCCACCGTGCTGGTGGTGGACGACACGCCGGACAACCTGACGCTGATGGGCAGCCTGCTGCGCGAGCACTTCCACGTGAAGGTGGCCAACCATGGGGAGAAAGCGCTCAAGATCGCCCAGTCGCAGGCGCAGCCGGACCTGATCCTGCTGGACATCATGATGCCGGGCATGGACGGCTACGAGGTGTGCCGCCAGCTCAAGGCGCTGCCTGCCACCCGCGACATTCCCGTGATCTTCCTGACCGCCCGCAGCGACCTGGACGATGAGCGCATGGGCCTGGGCCTGGGCGCCGTGGACTACATCACCAAGCCCATCAGCCCGCCGATTTTGCTGGCCCGCGTCAACACCCACCTGGCGCTCAAGGCCACGGCCGATTTCCTGCGCGACAAGAGCGCGTACCTGGAGCGCGAGGTGGCCTTGCGCACCCTGGAGGTGCAGGCCATCCAGGACGTGACCATCATGGCCATGACCTCGCTGGCCGAGACGCGCGACAACGAGACCGGCAATCACATCCGCCGCACGCAGCTGTACGTCAAGACCCTGGCCGAGCGGCTGCGCCACCACCCGCGGTTCGAGCATGTGCTGAACGACCGCATGATCGAGCTGCTCTACAAGTCGGCCCCGCTGCACGACATCGGCAAGATCGGCATCCCCGACAGCATCCTGCTCAAGCCCGGCAAGCTGACGGTGGAAGAGTTCGAGATCATGAAGACCCACACCACGCTGGGCCGCAACGCCATCGACGAAGCCGAGCGGCGCCTGGGCATGCGCGTGGCCTTCCTGAGCGTTTCCAAGGAGATCGCCTACAGCCACCAGGAGAAGTGGGATGGCTCGGGCTACCCCGAGGGACTCAAGGGCGACGAGATTCCCGTCTCGGCGCGGCTGATGGCCGTGGCGGACGTGTACGACGCGCTGATCAGCCGGCGGGTGTACAAGCCCGCGTTCTCGCACGACCAGGCCTGCAGCACCATCGTGCGCGGCAAGGGCACGCATTTCGACCCGGACATGGTGGATGCGTTCGTGGACATTGCGGAAGACTTCCGCAGCATTGCGCAGAAGTACCCCGATCCGGCTTGATGGCGTTGGGCGCAGGGCGCCCGCTTTTCAATCAGGCCCGGATGTCGCCTTCCCGGCATTGCACCGGCCGTTCACGCTGAGCCTGTCGAAGCGCCGCGCAGGGCTTCGACAAGCTCAGCCCGAACGGTTGCGGGGATGCGAGCCGTCAGAACGGTGCGTCTTCACCCTTGGCGGAATCCGCCCGGGGAGCGGTCTCGGCAGCGCTGGGTTCGGTATCCGCCGCAACATCAGACTCCGTGCTGGTCGGTGCATCGGCCGCAGCCGCCTGGCGCACGGCCGCCTTGTCGCCAGCGCTTGCAAACTTGCTGTACTTGCCCAGGATGGGCACCAGCTGGCCGTAGATGCGCGGGTTGCCGGCCAGGCATTCGCGCTGCTCCAGGAAGTCGGCCTCGCCCGTGAAGTTGCCCACCAGGCCGCCGGCCTCGGTCACCAGCAGCGAGCCGGCTGCCACGTCCCAGATCGACAGGCCGGACTCGAAGAACCCGTCGGTGAAGCCTGCGGCCACGTAGGCCAGGTCCAGCGCGGCGGCGCCGGGGCGGCGCAGGCCGGCGGTGCGCTGCATCACCTCGCCCATCATGTTCATGTAGCTCTTGAAGTTGTCGCCCGGGCGGAAGGGGAAGCCGGTGGAGATCAGGCAGTCCTTGAGCTGGGTGCGCTTGGAAACGCGGATGCGGCGCTCGTTCAGGAACGCGCCGCGGCCCTTGGTGGCGGTGAAGAGGTCGTTGCGCGTGGGGTCGTACACCACGGCCTGCTCGACCTTGCCCTTGACGGTGAGCGCAATGCTCACGCAGTACACGGGAAAGCCGTGGATGAAATTGGTCGTGCCGTCCAGCGGGTCGATCACCCACACAAAGTCAGAGTCCTTGGCGCCGTACTCGCGGCCGGTTTCTTCGGCCAGGATGCCGTGGCCGGGGTAGGCCGTGAGCAGCGTCTCGATGATGGTCTTCTCGGACGCGTGGTCGATCTCGGTCACGAAGTCGTTGATCTGCTTTTGCGAGATCCGCACCGATTCCACGTCCAGGGCCGCGCGGTTGATGATGGCGCCGGCGGCGCGTGCGGCCTTGATGGCCACGTTGAGCATGGGGTGCAGATTGGACGACATAAATTGTGGTGTTGGGCAGCGCGGCCGGCGAGGGCGCAGGCGCTGCGTGGCAGGATGAGCGGTCAGGTCGGGCCCGTCCCGGCGATGCGGGCGGCGACAATGGAGGGCGGGATTTTACCCGCAGAGCCTTTTTTCGCCTAACGCCCGCCCATGAAGACCCGTTTCATCCTGATCAACACCAGCCACGCCGGCAATGTGGGCGCCGCCGCCCGTGCCATGAAGACCATGGGTTTTGACGACCTGGTGCTGGTGGCCCCGCGCTGGGCCAACGTGCTGCGGCGCGAGGAAACCATCCAGCGCGCCAGCGGCGCCCTGGACGTGCTGAACAACGCGCGCATCGTGGCCACGCTGGACGAGGCGCTGGATGGCATGAGCCACCTGTGCGCCACGGCGATGACGCCGCGCGACTTCGGCCCGCCCACGGTGGCGCCCCGGGCGCACTTTGAGTCGCTATTGAAAAATGAGCTGCCCGCGCTTGCTGGACAAGCGCTGGAGGCCGAAAACACTGAAAATCCGAAGGCCGAAGGGGCGGGCCCGGCCGCGCAGGCCGGCGTGGCCTTCCTCTTCGGCTCCGAGCGCTTTGGCATGGCCAACGAAGACGTCTATCGCTGCCATGTGGCGCTGTCCATTCCCACGAATCCGGGCTTCGGCTCGCTGAACCTGGGCGCGGCCATCCAGGTGATTGCCTATGAATGGCGTCAGGCGCTGGGCGGCTTTGCCGTGCAGGACGCCACGCCGCCGCGTGCGCTGGCCGATGCCGCCCAGGTGGCGGGCATGCTGGGCCATTGGGAGCAGGCGCTGGCCGCCATCGGTTTTCTGGACCCCGCCGCCCCCAAAAAGCTCATGCCGCGCCTTAACCAGCTTTTCAACCGCGCGCAGCTCAGCCCGGAGGAAATCCACATCCTGCGTGGTGTCGCCAAAGCCATGATCGAGACGGCGCAGGCCAGCCGCTAGACTGTCAAGCCAATTTACAAATAACCATAACAACCATGTTTGCCCGCCTGCGCTCCGATATCCAGTGCATCCTCGACCGCGATCCTGCCGCGCGCAGCACGTGGGAGGTGATCACCTGTTATCCGGGCCTGCACGCGATCTGGCTGCACCGCCCCGCGCACTGGTGCTGGAACCATGGCCTGAAGTGGCTGGGGCGCTTCATCTCGCATTTCTCGCGCTGGCTCACCGGCATCGAGATCCACCCGGGCGCCAAGATCGGCCAGCGCGTGTTCTTCGACCACGCCATGGGCGTGGTGGTGGGCGAGACGGCCGAGATCGGCGACGGCTGCACCATCTACCAGGGCGTGACGCTGGGCGGCACGTCGCTGTACAAGGGCGCCAAGCGCCACCCCACGCTGGGCCGCGACGTGGTGGTCAGCGCGGGCGCCAAGGTGCTGGGCGGCTTCGAGGTGGGCGATGGGGCCAAGATCGGCAGCAATGCCGTGGTGATCAAGCCCGTGCCCGCGGGCGCCACGGCGGTGGGCATTCCGGCACGCATCATCCCGTCCAAGGAAGGCCAGAGCGCCGACGTGACCACCGAGCCGCAGCAGCCGCGCAAGTTCACGGCCTACGGCATCACGCAGGAGGACGACCCGCTCTCGCAGGCCATGCGCGGGCTGATCGACAACGCCTCGTCGCAAGAGCACCAGATCGCGCTGCTCTGGCAGGCCATCGAAAAGCTCTCCAGCGCCAACCAGCAGGCCAAGGACTGCGTGCCCTGCGACGCGGCGCTCAAGGAGCAGTTCGAGGCCGGCAAGCTCAACGAGCTGGTGGGCAAGTAGCGATGCTTGTTCGATTGCTATCAAAAAAATAGCTTCCAGCGCTTGGTGCACAAGCGCTAGCAGCTATTTTTGCTTTGAATGCGGCGGGTCAGGTGGCGCGCGGTGGTCGCACGGCGCTCTTGGGCCGGAAGGCCTTGCACACCGCGTCGCGCGTTTCCAGGTACGGCCCGCCGATCAGGTCGATGCAGTACGGCACGGCGGCAAAGATGCCCGGAACGATCTGTTGGCCTTCGACGTCCTTCAAACCCTCCAGCGTCTCGGCAATCGCCTTGGGCTGGCCGGGCAGGTTGATGATCAGGCTCTGCCCGCGGATCACCGCCACCTGGCGCGAGAGGATGGCGGTGGGCACGAACTTCAGGCTGATCTGGCGCATCTGCTCGCCAAAGCCCGGCATCTCCTTGTGCGCCACGGCCAGCGTGGCCTCGGGCGTCACGTCGCGCAGCGCGGGGCCGGTGCCGCCGGTGGTCAGCACCAGGTGGCAGCCGGCGGTGTCCACCAGCTCAATGAGCGTGGCGCTGATGCCCGCCTGCTCGTCGGGGATCAGGCGCGGCTCGAACGTGATGGGGTTGTGCAGCGCGCGGGTCAGCCAGTCCTGCAGCGCAGGCAGGCCCTTGTCTTCATAGACGCCGGTGCTGGCGCGGTCGCTGATGGAGACGATGCCGATCTTCACCGGGTCGTGCAGGCTTGCGGGCTCACTCATCTCCGTGGTCCTCGTCGGTATCGTTGGCATCGTCCGTGCCCGTGCCGCCCAGGTGCTCGCGCACCAGCTGGAACAGCTCGCGGTAGGCGCGGCCCTTGCGGGGCGCCAGGCCCTGGGAGACCTGGACATTGGCCTCCTTGCCGGCCGGCTGGGCATCCTTGCGGGCCTGGCGGATCAGCGCGCGCAGCTGCTGGGTGTCGGTGGTGGGGTGCTCGGCCATCCATGCGGCCAGCGCCTCGTCGTCGGCAATCAGGCGGTCGCGCCAGTGCTCGGCCAGGTGCAGCTGCATCTTTTCGGCGGCCGAGCCCTTGTGCTGCTCTTCCAGCGCCTGGCGGGCGGCTTCCACCAGCTCGGGCTCCAGCTTGCGCATGAGCTTGCCCACGTACTGCATCTGGCGGCGCTTGCCCTCGAAATTGGTGATGCGCTTGGCCTCGTTGATGGCCTCGACCAGCTTGTCGGGCAGGCCCACCGCGTCGAACAAGTCGGTGCGCAGCGTCAGGAGGTCCTTGCCCAGCGCCTGCAGTTCGTCACTCTCGCGCTTGAGGTCGGTGCGGCTGGCTTCGGACGTGCCTTTGAGTTCGGCCTTGAGCTGCAGGTCCAGCTCGCTGCCTTCGGCGACGAACTGGCCCCGCACAAAGTAGCCTTTTTTGGGTTTGCGTGACATGGGGTGGGGGCAAAAAGAGAAGCGGCGCAGAGCGCGCCACAGCGGCAAGTATCATAGCTGCCGATATGAAAACACCCTCCTCCCGCACCGCGCAAGCCACCGCCACGTCCCGCACGCCCGACAGCGGCTTCAGCTACAGCCGCCCTTTTTTTGAGGAGCTGGTCGACCGCGCCCTGGCCCACGCCAAGAAGCTCGGCGCCACCGACGCGGGGGCTGAGGCGTCGGAAGGCTGCGGCCTGTCGGTCAGCGTGCGCAAGGGCGAGCTGGAGAACGTGGAGCGCAACCGCGACAAATCCCTGGGCGTGACGGTCTACATCGGCCACCGCCGGGGCAACGCCAGCACCTCCGATTTTTCGGACAAGGCCATCGAGCAGACCGTGCAGGCCGCCTACGACATCGCCCGCTTCACGGCCGAAGACCCCGTGGCCGGCCTGCCCGATGCCGACGACATCGCGCCCGCAGACACACACCGCGACCTGGATCTGTTCCACCCCTGGGCCATCACCAGCGAGGAAGCCGCCGAGATGGCGCAGCGCTGCGAGGCCGCGGCCTTGAAGACCCACCGCCGCATCACCAACAGCGAAGGCGCGGGCGTGTCCGCCCAGCAGAGCCATTTCTTCAGCGCGCACACGCGCGGCTTCCGCGGCGGCTATGCCAGCTCCCGCCACAGCTTCTCGGTGGCGCCGATTGCCTCGCTGCCCGGCAAGAACGCCGAGATGCAGCGCGACGCCTGGTTCAGCTCCATGCGCAACGCCGCCGAGCTGGCCTCGCCCGAGGCCGTGGGCCGCTATGCCGCCGAGCGCGCGCTCAGCCGCTTGGGCAGCCGCAAGATTCCGACCACGCAGTGCCCGGTGCTGTTCGAGTCCACCCTGGCCGCAGGCCTGCTGGGCGGCTTCGTGCAGGCCGTGAGCGGGGGCGCGCTGTACCGCAAGAGCAGCTTTCTGCTCGATTCGCTGGGCAAGATGGTGTTCCCCAAGCACATCGACATCCTGGAAGACCCGTTCATTCTGCGCGGCAAGGGCAGCTCGCCGTTCGACGAAGAGGGCGTGCGCGTGGCGCCGCGCAAGGTGGTCAAGGGCGGGCGCGTGGAGGGGTACTTCCTGTCCAGCTACTCGGCCCGCAAGCTGGGCATGAAGACCACGGGCAACGCTGGCGGATCGCACAACCTGGTGATGACCTCGCGCCTCACGCAGGCCAGCGACAACCTGGACGCCATGCTGCAAAAGCTGGGCACGGGCCTCTTTGTTGTGGAGCTGATGGGTCAGGGCGTGAACTACGTGACGGGCGACTATTCGCGCGGCGCCAGCGGCTTCTGGGTGGAGAACGGCCGCATCGCCTACCCCGTGCACGAGATCACCATCGCGGGCAACCTCAAGGACATGCTCAAGGGCATCGAAGCCGTGGGAGCGGACGCCTACAACTACGGTGCCAAGACCGTGGGCTCCCTCCTGGTCAACCGCATGAAGGTGGCCGGGAGCTGATGCTTCGCAGGCCCGACCCCTCGGCGGAGGGGCAGGGCGTTGCAAGCCTGCGGACCGAAAGGCCCTTGCCATGGCAAGGGCCTTTTTCTTTGCGGGCGCCGTTTCAGCGGGTGCCGACGGGCCGGGCGGCCCAGGTGTCCTTTTTCCCGCGCATTCCCACGGGCAGTGCGAGCCCCACGCGGTGGCGCGACAAGGCGTCCCGGGGCTCCAGGTGGGCCAGCATCACCGCGGCCGCGTCGGCATAGGGAACAATCATCTGCGACACCTTCGACGCGAACAGCAGCAACAGCAGCGGGCCCGGCAGCTTGCCGGCCAGGGCAGGGACGGGGACCGGGAGCTGGTCCGTTGCCACCCGCAGGCTGGCGGCGCCCAGCGCGGGCTGGTCCACCATGGGCCCCGGGCACAGCAGGCGCCAATCCAGCGGCGAAGCGCTCAGACGCTCGAAGTTCTTGCGGTGCGGCCAGTAGGTGTCGCGCACCTTGGGCAGTTCCACGCCGCGGCGCCCCGTCTGCCCGATGTCGAGCGCGGCGGCGCCGCCCAGAAACCAGCAGACCGGCCGCTCGGCGGGAGCGAGGGACTCCACGCTGCCAACGATGCGGTCCACCAGGTCCACAAAGACCTGTCCTTCGGTCACCAGCCCCGCGCAGTTGATCAGGGCGTCGTGCCCGCGGACGATGTCTGCCAGGGCTGCGATGGAGATGCCCCCCAGGTCCACCTGGTGCACCGTGATGCAGGGCTGGATGCCTGCGGGCAGCTTGGCCGGGTTGCGCACCAGCACGGACACCTGGTGGCCTGCGGCAACGGCCTGCTGGAGCACGTGGCGGCCGAGGGAGCCGGTGGCTCCAAGGATGAGAAGACGCTTCATGGGGAGATCGCAAAAAGTTTCTGAGATTCAGCGGCGTGATGATTTCACGCAATGCGCCCGGCGCCACGGCGTGCCGGCGCAGCGGTGTGCCCGGCAGTGACTTTGTTCACGGCATCTGCGCCGGCATGCGTGCCGGCATGCGTGCGGTGTTCCCGCCTGCCGGCGCCGGCGCAATCACTGCGCAAAGTCCGCCAGCACCTGCAGCACGGCGACGGTGGGGGGCGAGGGCGGCGGCTGGTGGCGGTGCGCCACGGCCATGGGGCGCAGGAGCTCCGGCTGCAGCGGGCGGATCTGCACATCGGCCGCGCCTTGCAGCTCGGCCACCTCTTCCAGCGGCAGCAGGGCGGCGCACTGGGCTGCCACGGCCAGGCTCTTGAGCGCGCCCGGGTAGCTCAGCGCTAGGAACGGGCGGGGTGTGTGGCCGGCCTGGCCAAACCAGTGGGCAATCAGCCCGTGCATCTGGGTGGCGGGCGCAAACGATGCCCAGCGGCGTGGGGCCAGCCATTCGGGCGTCACGGCGTCGGGCGGCTCCCAGCTGGCGGGCAGCACGGCCACCATGGGGTCGGTGCGCCAGGGCGTCTGCCGCAGCTCGGCCACCGGCGGCTGCGGGCTGGCCACGATGGCCACGTCCAGCGTTCCCGCCTTGAGCCGCTGCATGGACTCGGCGGAGCCCACGGCCTCCAGCCGGATTTCCACGCCCGGGCTGCGCTGGGCCAGGGCTTCCAGCATGCGCGGCAGCAGATGGGTGCTGACGCCCGCCGAAACCCCCACCCGCACGACGCCTTCACGCCCGGATGCGCGGCGTTGCACGCGCTCCACCAGGTCGTCGGCGGCCAGCAGCAGCTGCCGGCCCTGCTGCACCAGCACCTCGCCAGCGGGCGTCAGCTCGGCCTGGCGGCGGCCGCGCACCACCAGCTCGGCGTCCAGCCGGCTTTCCAGCTCCTTGATGTGCAGGCTGACCGTGGGCGGCGCCAGGTGCAGCGCCTGCGCGGCGGCGGCAAAGGTGCCCAGGTCGGCAATGGCGATCAGGGTCTGCAGCTGGTCGAGGTTCAGGTTGCGCATCAGGTTTTCTGAATTGATGGTTCATTCAATTCAACTTTACGGATGGTACGCCAGCGGCGAGCATGCCGTCCATGCCCGTATCTACCCCGACCGGCGATGTTGCCGCACCTCAGCCTTCCGTGTTGCAGCGTTCCGTATTTCAGCGGCTCCGCCACGCCCTGCTGCGCGTGCCACCCGCTGCCGCCGGCGCGCTGCAGCGGGCCGAGCGGCGCGTCACCGAAGGCTTCCGGGTGCCGCCGAACGGGGGGTGAGGGGCGCGCCCGGTGCGGGGGCGCTGCGGGGGGATAGCGGGGGTTAGCGGCTGTCGCAGGAGCCGTCCAGCCCCGCCATGCCGGCCAGCTTTTGCAGCCGCGAGCGGTTGTCCAGGCAGGCCTGGCGCTGCGCCTCGGCGGCCTTTTGCTGGGCCTGGCGCACCGTCTTGTCGCGTTCGGCCTGCCACTGCGCCACGCGCTCGCGGATCTGGGGCATGGCCGCCAGGGCGGCCTTCTCGCCTTCCAGGATGGCATTGGCGCGCTGGGTGAAGTCGGCCGCGCCGATCTCCAGCACCTGCGGGCGGACGATCACATCGGCGCGCGCCAGTTCGGCCTCGCCCAGCTTCTGGCCCATGATGGCGATCGACTGGTTCAGCGCGCCCAGCATGTTGCCAGGCGTCTGGCCGCGGGCCTTGTTGGAGATGTCCACCGCTACCACCACGTCGGCGCCCAGCTGCCGCGCGGCATCCACCGGCACGGGGCTGACGATGCCGCCGTCCACGAAGTGGTACTTGCCGATGGTGACGGGCTGGAACACGCCTGGCACGCTGCTGGAGGCGCGCACCGCCTGGCCGGTGTTGCCGCGGGCAAATACGGTGCGCTGTCCGTCCTCCAGCCGCGTGGCCACGGCCACGAAGGGCTTGGCCATCTGCTCCAGCGGCTTGCGGCGCACCTGCTCGTTCACGTAGTCCTCCAGCTTCTGGCCCAGCACCAGGCCGCCGGAGGACAGCTGCAGGTCGCGGATGCGCGTCTCGTCCAGCGCCACCGCCTTTTCCTGCAGTTCAAAGGCATTCATGCCGCTGGCGTACAGCGCACCCACCACGCTGCCGGCGCTGGTGCCCGCCACCACCGTGGGCGTCAGGCCGTTGGCCTCCAGCATCTTGATCACGCCGATGTGGGCAAACCCCTTGGCGGCTCCTCCGCCCAGGGCGATGCCGATCTTGACGGGGGCCTGGGTGGGCACGTCGGCCGTGGCGGGGGTGGAGGAGGGCGTGCTGCCGCACGCGGCGAGGGCCAGCGGGCCCAGGAAGGCCAGCAGCCGCAGCAGGGAAGGGGAGGACATGCTCAACGGGGACAGCGGGGAACGCAGCCGCTGCAAAAAAAGCGGCGTGCAAGGGCACAGTGTATCGGGCTGCCGAAGGCTTTGCCCAGGCGCGGCACAACGGCCGGATGGGCCGTCGGCCCTTGGGCCGTGGCCAGGGCGGGCATCAGTGCACGGCCTCGTTCGGGGCGCGGCGGGGCGCCGCCGCAATTCCCCCGCAGGTTGCGAACCCGTGCCGCGGCGCTATGCTGCCCGCTCCTCGCGCCATGCCCGCTGATTCGCCATCCTCCCTGCCCGACCCGCCCGGCTCCGCCCGCGGGCTGCAGCAGACGCCCGCCCTGTTGCGCCGCCTGCTGCGGGCCCGGGACCGCATGGATGCGGCTTCGCACGAGCCCTGGCCGGTGCAGCGCCTGGCCCAGGTCAGCGGGGTGTCGGCGGCGCATTTCGCGCGCTCGTTCCGGCAGGCCTTCGGCATTCCGCCGCACCGGTATCTGCTGACGCGGCGCATTGAGCAGGCCTGCACCCTGCTGCAAGAGACCGACCTGTCCGTGACCGACATCGCCTTTGCCACAGGGTGGGAAAGCCTGGGCACGTTTGGCCGCACCTTCCGCGACGTCACGGGCAGCAGCCCCAGCGCCCTGCGGCAGCAGGCCCGGGCCGGGCGGGATGACCGCAGCGTGCTCGCCGGGGTGCCCGCGTGCTTTCTCAAGGCGGCACAGCGGCCCGATCTGGCCACCGCAGTTTCGGAGAAGCGCCGGCGGGCGGCGCCGGGTACAAACCGTCCATTGACGACCCCGTGACTCAAGGAGATTGCAAATGGACCAAGGTACGACCTCCCCGCCGCCCTGCGGCGTGGGCGTGGCGGGCGTGTATGTGCCCGACCAGGATGAAGCGCTGGCGTTCTATGTGGACAAGCTCGGCTTTCGCGTGCACACCGACGTGCGCAACGGCACCTACCGCTGGCTGACGGTGCAGCATCCCGAGCAGCCCGGCTTCCAGCTGGGGCTGTTCCGCCCGGGCCCGCCCATCCACGACGAGGCCACGGCGCAAGCCTTGCAGGCGCTGGTGGCGAAGGGGGCCATGCCGCCGCTGGTGCTGCATGTGCGAGACTGCCGCGCGGCGCACGCGCAAATGCAGGCCCGGGGCGTGGAGTTCACGCAGGACCCGGTGGAGCGCTACGGACAGGTGGATGCCGGTTTTCGGGACCCCGCGGGCAACGGCTGGAAGATGATCCAGCGGGCGCCGGGAGACCGCGCATGAGCCGCGCCAGCGCCCCGGGCGCGCCCCTGCCTGCGGGCACGGCGGCAGCGCACATCGACGCCAAGGTCCAGGCGCTGGACGACTGGCGCGGCCCGGTGCTGGCCCGCCTGCGCGAACTCATCCTGCGCGCCGACCCCGGTGTGGTGGAAGAGTGGAAGTGGGGCACGGCCGCCTGGTCGGCTCAGGGGCTCATCTGCACGGGCGAGACCTACAAGCAGGTCGTGAAGCTGACGTTTGCCCACGGCGCGGAACTGCCCGACCCGGCGGGCCTGTTCAATTCCAGCCTGGAGGGCCGGGTGCGCCGCGCGATCGACTTCCGCCAGGGCGACGGCGTGGACGCGGCCGCCTTCACGGCGCTGGTGCGCGCCGCCGTGGCGCGCAACCGCGGCTGAGATTCCTCTGCACACGTACCGCGCCGTACGCATTTGCGCAGAGCGCCTCCCGGGCCCCGCTGGCGCCGCTACACGCTGGCGATGCGGGCGGCAATGGCCTCGCCCACCTGGGTGGTGCTGGCGGTGCCGCCCAGGTCCGGCGTGCGCGGGCCCGCCTTGATGACCTCTTCGATGGCCCGGACGATGGCGTCGTGCGCCGCCCGGCCTGCGCCCGTGCCCTGGGTGAGGAAGTCCAGCATCAGTGCGCCCGACCAGATCATGGCGATCGGGTTGGCGATGTTCTGGCCGTAGATGTCCGGCGCTGAGCCGTGCACGGGCTCGAACAGGCTGGGGAAGTGGCGCTCCGGGTTCAGGTTGGCCGAGGGCGCGAGGCCAATGGTGCCCGTGGTGGCGGGGCCCAGGTCGGAGAGGATGTCGCCAAACAGGTTGGTGGCCGCCACCACGTCGAAGCGGCCGGGCTGCAGCACGAAGCGGGCGGTGAGGATGTCGATGTGCTGCTTGTCCAGCGTGACCTCGGGGTAGTCCCTGGCCACGGCGTCGGCGCGCTGGTCCCACCAGGGCATGCTGATGGCGATGCCGTTGCTCTTGGTGGCCAGCGTCACGTGCTTGCGGGGCCGGCTTTGGGCCAGGTCGAACGCGAACTTCAGCAGCCGTTCGGCCCCCTTGCGGGAGTACACGGATTCCTGGATGACGATCTCGCGGTCGGTGCCCTCGTACATGATGCCGCCCAGCGACGTGTATTCGCCCTCGGTGTTCTCGCGCACCACGTAGTAGTCGATGTCGCCGGGCTTGCGGCCGGCCAGCGGGCAGGGCACCCCGTCGAACAGGCGCACCGGGCGCAGGTTGATGTACTGGTCGAACTCGCGGCGGAACTTGAGCAGCGAGCCCCACAGCGAGACGTGGTCCGGCACGGCGGCCGGCCAGCCCACGGCGCCGAAGAAGAGGGCGTCCATGCCCTGCAGTTGCGCCTTCCAGTCGTCGGGCATCATTTTTCCGTGCTGCGCGTAGTAGTCGCAACTGGCCCACTCGAAGGGGTGGAACTGCAGGTCCAGCCCGAACCGCGCGGCGGCGGCCTGCACGGCGCGCAGGCCTTCGGGCATGACTTCCTTGCCGATGCCGTCACCCGGCAGGACGGCGATCTGGTAGGGGCGGGGGCTGGAATGGGCCATGGGCTGGAGCAAAGGAGAGTGGGACGATGGCCGGTATTCTTCAGCGCTGCTGGCAAAAATACAATCCGCCGTCCGTGGCCTCACTCTTCACACTTCGTGCATAAAAATCCTGCCCCAGACGACCTGCGGGTGTTCACCCTGGTCGTGCGCAAGTCCAGCTTTGGCGGCGCGGCGGCCGAGCTGGGCACCTCGCCGGCGTATGTGAGCAAGCGCATACGCCTGCTGGAGCAGGACCTGGGCGTGAAGCTGCTGCACCGCACCACGCGGCGCGTGGCCGTGACGGAGGAGGGCGAGCGCGTGTTCCACTGGGCGCAGCGCATCCTGGACGACATGGAGCAGCTGCTGCAGGAAGTAGCCGTCACCCGCCGCGAGCCGCGCGGCCTGCTGCGGGTGAGCAGCAGCTTCGGCTTTGGCCGGCAGGTGGTGGCGCCTGCGCTGTCACGCCTGGTGGAGCGGCACCCCGGCCTGCAGGTGCGGCTGGAGGTGTTCGACCGGCTGGTGGACGTGGCGGGCGAGGGGTTCGACCTGGATGTGCGCGTGGGCGACGAGATCGCGCCGCACCTCATTGCCCGGCGCCTGGCCGACAACCACCGCGTGCTGTGCGCCGCGCCCGCGTACCTGGCGCGCCAGGGCACGCCCCGCGTGCCGGCCGACCTGCCCAGCCACGACTGCCTGGTGATCAAGGAGCGCGACCACCCCTTCGGCGTGTGGCGCCTGCGCAGCGGAGCGGTGGACGCCGTGGCCAAGGTGCGCGGGCCGCTGTCGTCCAACCACGGCGAGATGGCCGTGCAGTGGGCGGTGGACGGGCGGGGCATCGTGCTGCGCTCGTGGTGGGACGTGAGCGCGCACCTGCGGGCCGGGCGGCTGGTGCGGGTGCTGCCCGAGTGGCAGCAGGAGGCCAACGTCTGGGCCGTGTACCCCACGCGCCTGGAGCGCTCGGCCAAGGTGCGGGTGTGCGTGGAGTTTCTGCAGGAGGTGTTCCGGCAGGAAGGGCTGGGGCTGCCGCCTGTGCCCGGCGCGTAGCGCCAGGCAGGGGCCGCGCGGCCTCTACGCCGGCCGTGCGGGCTCTGCCGCGGCGCGGCCCGCCGGGCCCAGCACCGCCGGCAGCCGCTCGGCCAGGGTGTCGATCACCACGCGCGTGCGGCGCGGCAGGGCGCGCGCGCGGGGCCACACGGCATGCAGGGCGTAGCCGAACGGCTGAGCTTCCTCAAACACCTGCACCAGGGTGCCCCCGGCGACCGCGCCGGCCGCCAGCCACTGGGGGATGCGCACCATGCCCAGCCCTGCCACGGCGCTGGCGGCCACCACCTCCAGGCTGTCGCAGCGCACGCGTGCGGGCACCGGGAACTCGCGCAGCTCGCCGGTGGCGCCGTCGCGGTACAGCCACGCCGACGGCCGCTGCCCGTCGCGCCCGTAGCCGGCGAAGCGGTGGCTGCCGGCCGTCTCCAGCAGTGCCTCCCAGCCGGTCGGCCGGCCATGCCGCGCTAGGTAGGCGGGCGCGGCGTACACGCCCATCCACTGGTGGCCCAGCGGGCGTGCAGCCAGCGTGCTGCTGTCATCCAGCGGCCCGCTGCGAAGGGCCAGGTCCATCCGCTCTTCCACCAGATCCACCCGGCGGTCGTTGAACTGCAGGTCCAGCCGCAGACCCTCGTGTTCGTGGGCCAGTTCCATCAGCAGCGGCGCCACGCAGACCCGGCCGAACAGCGCCGGCATGCTCATGCGCAGCGTGCCCGCCGGGGCGTGGCGGCCGGCGTCCACGGCGGCATCGGCGGCGTCCAGCTCGTCCAGCGCGCGGCGGCAGCGCTCGTAGTAGGCCTGGCCGTCGTCCGTCAGGCTCTGGCTGCGCGTGGTGCGCTGGAACAGCCGCACCGCCAGCCGCTGCTCCAGCCGCGCAATGCTTTTGCCCACTGCCGACCGGGTGCGCCCCAGGCGCGCGGCCGCCTGGGCAAAGCTGCCCGCCTCCACGGCGGCGACAAAGGCCTCGATACCTTGCAATCGTTCGCTCATTGGTGAATTTTGGTCGCCATTACGGTGAAAAACAAGAACCACCAGAGAGCCTGGTGCGCCAATAGCATGGGCCGTGTTCTGTTTTGCTTTTTCCAGGAGTTTCACCATGACCCACAGCCCCCTTCCGCCCACCCTGCAACGCTGGCAGCTGCCCCGCTTCGGCCTGGCCCACCTGGAGATGGTGCAGGCCCCGATGCCGCTGCCAGCGCCGCACCAGATCCTGGTGCGCACCGAGGCGGTGGCCCTGAACTACCGCGATCTGCTCATGGCGCGCGACGGCATGGGCATGGCCCTGGCCTTTCCGTTCACGCCCGCGTCCGACCTGGCCGGCACCGTGCTGGCGGTGGGCGAGGGCGTGACCCGCTGGCAGCCCGGCGACCGGGTGCTGAGCACCTTCTGGGGCGGCTGGCGGGACGGCGAACGGCCTGCCGACGCCGTGGCGCTGGGCGCGCCCGGCCCGGGCGTGCTGGCGTCGCACGTGCTGCTGGACGCCGACTGGGCCGTGGCAGCGCCCCGCACGCTGGACGCGGCCTCCGCCAGCACCCTGCCCATCGCCGGGCTCACGGCCTGGTTCGCGCTGGTGGAAACCGGCGGGCTGCGCGCCGGGCAGACCGTGCTCATCCACGGCACGGGCGGGGTGGCGTTGTTTGGCGTGCAGCTGGCGCACCTGCACGGGGCGGTGCCCATCGTCGTCTCGGGCGACGCCGCCAAGCGCGCGCAGGTGCTGGCGCTCGGTGCCGCCCACGCCCTGGCGCGCGATGCCGACTGGCCGGCCCAGGTGCGGGCGCTGACGGACGGGCGCGGGGTCGACCAGGTGCTGGAGATCGTGGGCGGGGCCAATCTGGGCCGCTCCCTGCAGGCCTTGCGCACGGGAGGATGCGTGTCGGTCATCGGCACGCTGGCGGGCGACACGGTCAGCGCCTCGGTCTACGACGTCCTGATGGGCCGCGCCACGGTGCAGGGCATCAGCGGAGGCCACCGCCGTGCGCTGGAGGAACTGGTGCGCGCCGTGGACGCCACCGGCCTGAAGCCGGTGATCGCGGGCGAATACCCGGCCAGCGAGGTGCCCGCCGCGTTTGCGCACCTGGAGCGCGGCGCCTTCGGCAAGGTGGTAGTGCGCTTTTCCTGAGCAGCCTGCGTCGGAGGGGGGGGCGCCGTTTCAAGAAAAAATAGCTGCCAGCGCTTATGCAGCAAGCGCGAGCAGCTATCAAATTAGTAGCTTCAGGCAAAGCGGCCGCGGCCGCCTGCCTGGAAGCAGGTTGCTCAGCCGGCCAGCGCGGCCTTCACCGCGGCCGACACCTGGCCCATGTCGGCCTTGCCGGCCAGGCGGGTCTTGACCACGCCCATCACCTTGCCCATGTCGCCGGGGCCGGCGGCACCCACTTCGGCCACGATGGCCTTCACGGCGGCGGTCACTTCCTCGGCGGACATGCGCTCGGGCAGGTAGGCCTGCAGCACGGCCATCTCGGCCTTCTCCTTGTCGGCCAGGTCCTGGCGGCCCGCGCCTTCAAACGCGGTGATCGAGTCCTTGCGCTGCTTGATGAGCTTGTCCACGATGGCCACGACAGCCGCGTCGTCCAGCGTGATGCGCTCGTCCACTTCCTTTTGCTTCATCGCCGCCTGCAGCAGGCGGATGGTGCCCAGGCGCTCGCTGTCCTTGGCGCGCATGGCGGTCTTCATGTCTTCGGTGATCTGGTCCTTGAGGCTCATGAGGCTTTTCCTTTGTGTTGGTCAGGCATGGACTTAGGATTTGCAAAAAGCCCCTCTGGCCAGGCGTAGTGCCGCAGGCAGTAGTCTCGCTACGGCAAGGCGCTACAACGACGCCAGAGGGACTTTTTGCAGACCCAAAAAACAAAAACCCGCGCTTGGCGTCCCTAGCGCGGGTTTTTTTGGCGTTGCGGAAAACGCCCAGCTGCGATCAGTACAGCTTCTTGGGCAGTTGCATGCTGCGAACGCGCTTGTAGTGGCGCTTCACGGCGGCTGCCTTCTTGCGCTTGCGCTCGGCGGTGGGCTTCTCGTAGAACTCGCGGGCGCGCAGGTCGGTCAGCAGGCCGAGCTTTTCAATGGTGCGCTTGAAGCGGCGCAGGGCAACGTCAAAGGGTTCGTTTTCTTTTACGCGGATCGTAGTCATTAGCTAATGGTTTCCAAAGTGTGCCCGCAGAGGGCCTTCAGGAAGATCGGGCCTGAAGGCCGTGCGTGGCGGGTGCCCCCGTCTCAGTCGAGAGACTGTAACTAGTATTGGCCGACGGGGTAGTGCCAGCAAAGCGCGACATTATAGCGTCCTTGGCGGGCTTGTGTGCAAGGGGGTAGCGCCGCCGCCCCGGCGGCCCGGCCATGGCGCAGCGCCCGCCAGCCCCTGCCTGGGGGCGCGCGCCCCAGTTTGGTGCCTATGGCGTGGAAATTGCTACGTCCTGTAACCGCCCGGCCGCACGGCCGGCACCCCACCACGGCAGGCAGGAGCAGAGCCAGCAAGGCAGGCACACACACCATGGCATTCATGCACCGCGTATCGGGCTGGCTCGGCCGGCTCAGTGTGGGCCGCAAGCTCATGCTCATCTACCTGCTGGACCTGACGGCCGTGATCTACGTCTCGGGCATCCTGATCCACGAGAAGTACCTGGCCATCGATTTCGCCCGCAAGGAGATCGTGGGCACCACCTACGCCGCCGTGGTGCGCGACGGCTTCATGGACCAGTTTCTGCCCCAGGCCGCGCCGCCGGCGTCCGGCGAGGGGCCGCAGGTGCTGCAGCGCCTGCAGCAGGTGCGCGAACGGCACGACGCGCTGTTGCGCACGGCCGAGCCCGGGCAGCGGTTTGAAGAGGCCTTGCAGCGCCTGATCGCGGCCGAAGCCCCGGCCGCCCCGGCCACGGCGGTGCTGGCGCCCGGCGAGGCGGCACGCCTGCGCACGGCGCTGCTGCGCGAGGGGCGCGAACTGCTCACCACCGTGGGAAACCAGTCCAACCTGATCCTGGACCCGGACCTGGACAGCTACTACGTGATGTCCCTGGTGGTGCTGCGCTACCCCGAGCTGCTGCAGGCCGTGCACGACACCGTGAGCTTTCTGAGCGCGCCCCCCACGGCGCGCGGGCCGCAGTGGTCGTATGAGCTGCTCACGCTGGCCGGGCGGCTGGACGCGGTGGCGCTGGGCATCGAGTCGGACTACAACCAGGCCTTCATTGCCGGCACGCCCGAGATGCGTGCCGCGCTGGCCCCGCAGCGCGAGGCGCTCAAGGCCGCGCTGCACGACTTTCAGGCGCAGCTGCAGAGCGTCGCCGGCGGCGAGTCGCGCCTGACGCAGGAGGCCCTGCTGGCCCAGCAGGCCGCCGTGCTGGGCGCACTGCGCGGCGCGTGGACGGCGGGCATCGCCGACCTGGAGCGTCTCTTGAACCAGCGCGTCGACAGCCTGTTTGCCCGCATGTGGCTGCACCTGGGCACCGCGCTGGTGCTGCTGGGCTGCATCCTTTCGCTCGTCACGCTGGTGGCGCGGCAGATCGCCAAGCCGCTGCAGCACCTGGCGCGCGTGGCCGACGAGGTGCGCAAGAGTGGCGACCACAGCCTGCGCGCGCAGTGGGCCAGCCGCGACGAGATCGGCCGGCTGGTCACCGCCTTCAACGACATGCTGGCCCAGCTGGACCGCGAGCGGCTGCTGCAGCAGGAGCTGGCGGCCAGCGCCCGCGCAGCCGAGGCCCAGCGCGAGCTGGTGGAGGCCTTCCCCATCCCCATGGTCGTCACCTCGGTGCCCGAGCACGAGGTGCTGCATTCCAACGCGCCCGCCGCCCACTGGCTGGGCGGGCGCAAGAGCGACCCCTGGGCCGTGGGGCTGGAGCCGGGCGTGCGGGCGCGCTTCTTCCAGCGCCTGGCCGACCAGGGCTCGGTGGATGAGTTCGAGGTGCGCTGGAAGGCCAGCCCCGAACCCTCGTGGGCCGTGCTGTCGGCGCGGCGGCTGCAGTTCCAGGGGCGCGATTCGGTGCTCACGGCCTTCACGCCCATCAACGTGCTCAAGGTGATGGAGCAGCGCCTGGAGCTGTGGGCCAAGGTGTTCGAGGCCTCGTCCGAGGGCATCATCATCATGAACGCCGAGCAGCAGATCCTGAGCGTGAACCGCGCCTTCTGCCGCAGCACGCACTACGACTTCTATGAAGTGATCGGCGAGAACCTGGGCTTCCTGCTGCAGGAATCGGCCGGCGAGCCGCTGCCCCTGCAGATCCAGCGCACCATGCAGGAGAAGGAGTCTTGGCAGGGCGAGGTGCGCTTTCGGCGCCGCTCGGGCGAGACCTACCCGGCCTGGCTCATGGTGTCGGCCGTGCGCGAGAGCAAGGGCGGCGCCGTCACCAACCACATCGGCATCGCCATCGACATCACCGACCGCAAGCGCAGCGAGGAGCGCATCCAGTTCCTGGCGCACCACGACGTGCTCACCGAGCTGCCCAACCGGTCGCTGTGCGTGCAGCGCCTGCAGGCCGCGCTGGCGCAGGCGCCCATCACCGGCGAAAAGGTGGCCGTGCTCTTCATCGACCTGGATCGCTTCAAGGCCATCAACGACACGCTGGGCCACCACATCGGCGACGGGCTATTGCGCTCGGTGGCCGCGCGCCTCACGCAGGCCGTGCGCAGCCGCGACACCGTGAGCCGCCTGGGCGGGGACGAGTTCGTGGTGGTGATGCGCGACGTGGCCGGCCGCGAGGACGTGCAGCAGCTGGTGGAGCGCCGGCTGATCCCGCTCATTCGCCAGAGCCACCCGGTGGAAGGGCACGAGCTGAACGTGTCGTGCAGCGTGGGCATTGCCGTGTACCCCGAGGACGGCGGTGAGATCGATGAATTGATGCGCCGCGCAGATGCCGCCATGTACGAGGCCAAGACCACCGGCCGCGACATGGCACGCTTTTACTCCGCCGAGACCGACCAGCGCGCCCTGGCCCGCCAGTCGCTGGAGCAGCACCTGCGCCGCGCGCTGGAACGCGAGGAGTTCCGCCTGCACTACCAGCCGCGCCTGTCGGCCCGCAGCGGCCGCCTGCTGGGCGTGGAGGCGCTGCTGCGCTGGACCAACCCGGTGCTGGGAAGCATCCCGCCCAGCGAGTTCATTCCCATCGCCGAAGAAAGCGGCCTGATCCGCGCCATCGGCAGCTGGGTGCTGCGCCAGGCGTGCGAGCAGTGGGTGCAATGGCAGTCGCCCGCCCACCGTGCGGCGCTGGGCGACGTGGCCGTGTCCGTCAACCTCTCGGCCGCGCAGATGGCCGACCCGCAGCTCGTGCCCGACATCGAGGCGCTGCTGGCGCGCACCGGCATGCCCGCCCACCGGCTGGAGCTGGAGATCACCGAATCGCAGCTCATGGACAACGCCCATGCGGCCGAGCAGCAACTGGCCGCGCTCAAGTCGCTGGGCGTGCAGCTGTCCATCGACGACTTCGGCACCGGCTACTCCAGCCTGGCCTACCTCAAGCGCTTCGACATCGACCGGCTGAAGGTGGACAAGTCCTTCGTGCGGGACATGCTGGTCAACCCCGCCGACATGGCCATCACCCGCGCCATCATCGCGCTGGGCCGCACCCTGGGCCTGGGCATCGTCGCCGAAGGCGTGGAAGACCTGGCCACGGCCCAGGTGCTGGATGCACTGGACTGCGAGGAGCTGCAGGGCTACCACTTCAGCCGCCCGCTGCCGCCCGACGCCCTGCTGGCCTGGGCGCAGCAGCACCGGGCGCTGCAGGGGGTGTCGCTGCGAGGGCTGGATGCAGCGGGCACGCAGCCTGCGCCATTGCTGGGGTGAATCAGCCAGGGCCGCTCATGCTGGGCTGGTCGAAGCGCCGCGCGAGGCATCGACGGGCTCAGCCCGAACGGTCAGTTCCCGTTCAACCCGGTGGACCCGCCAGCGCCTGCGCACACGCATGCGCGCTGGCCCAGGCCCACTGGAAGTTGTAGCCCCCCAGCCAGCCCGTCACGTCCACCACCTCGCCAATGAAGTACAGCCCCGGCTGCGCCTTGCACTCCATGGTCTGTTGCGACAAGGCCTTGGTGTCCACGCCGCCCAGGGTGACCTCGGCCTTCTTGTAGCCCTCGGTGCCCGTGGGCGTCAGCTCCCAGCGCGCCAGCTGCTCGGCCAGGCGCGCCAGGGCCTTGTCCGAAGCCTCGTTGATAGGGCGCTGCCAGTCGGCTTCGCGGCCCGCCCAGGCATCGGCCAGGCGGCTGGGCACCAGGGTGGCCAGTTCGTTGGCAACCAGCTTGCGCGAGCGGGCCTTGCCCTGCGCCAGCGCGGCCGGCAGGTCCACGCTGGGGGCGAGGTTGATGGCCAGGGGCGTGCCCTCCTGCCAGTAGCTCGAAATCTGCAGCACCGCCGGGCCCGACAGGCCGCGGTGGGTGAAGAGCAGGTCTTCGTCGAAGGCCATGCGCGTTTTCTTGGCACCGGTGCTGATCTGCACGGGCAAGGCCAGGCCTGCGAGCTGCGCATAGGGCGCCCAGCCCGCGCCATCAAACGTCAGCGGCACCAGGCCCGGGCGGCGCTCGACCAGCGGGATGTTGAACTGCTGCGCCAGCCGGTAGCCAAAATCCGTCGCGCCGATCTTGGGGATGGACAAGCCGCCCGTGGCCACCACCAGCGAGCGCGCCTGCACCGGGCCGCGGTCAGTATCAATTTGATAGCTGCCAGCGCTTGCTGCATCTATGCTAGAGGCCAAGAAGGCTATATTTTTGACGCTGCACGGCTGCCAGCGGGTGACGCCCCCGGCCTCGCACTCGGCCAGCAGCATGGCGATGATGTCCTCGGCCGAGCGGTCGGCAAACAGCTGGCCCTTGTGCTTCTCGTGGAACGGGATGCCGTGCTTTTGCACCAGCGCAATGAAGTCCGCCGGCGTGTAGCGCGACAGCGCCGAGCGGCAGAACTGCGGGTTCTGCCCGACGAAGTGCTTGTGCGGCGCGGCCGGGTCCAGGTCGCGGTTGGTGAAGTTGCAGCGCCCGCCGCCCGAGATGCGGACCTTCTCGGCCACCTTGTCGGCATGGTCGATGAGCAAGACCTTCAGGCCCCGCTGGCCCGCCTGGCCCGCGCAGAACAGGCCGGCCGCACCGGCGCCGAGGATGATGGCGTCAAAGAAAGGGGTGGTCATGGGAGCGGCGGATTGTAGGCCCCGGGCTTGCCAGGGCGGGGTAGCATGTGCGCTGCTGCTCCACCCGCCAAGGACCTTCGCATGAACTCCGCCGTGATCCGCTGTGCCGCTTGCGCCCTGCTGCTGGGCGCGCTGGCCCCTGCCTGGGCCATCAACAAATGCACCGATGCCGACGGCAAGATCGCGTTCCAGGACGCGCCCTGCCCGGGCGAGGGCGAAGCGATCGACGTGCGCCCCGCGATGCAGGGCGCCACGCCGGTGGCTCCGCCGCCCGCCGCGGCCCCGGCCGCCCGGGAAGGCGCCTTCGGCGCGACCTGGCAGCGCAAGTACTACCTGCAGAACCAGGGCGTTCCCGAAGCGCGTGCCGCGGTGGAGCGCCAGCAGCGCGAGTGCGCCGCGCAGCCCGCCGAAGCCGTGGCCCATGCCGGCCCCCTGCGGCGCAGCACCCTGGCCTCCGGCACCCAGTTCGCGCAGGAGCGCGCCGCCGCCGCGGGCCAGGACCAAGCCGCTTGCGAGGCGCGCACCGAGGAACTGCGCGAGCGCCTGAAGGCGCTGGAGGCGGAACTGAGGTCGCTGTAGCGGGCAGTGCAGCGGCCCGGCGGTACCGCGCCGGCCGGGTTTGCGGGCGCTCTGAGAACCTGGTCAATATCTTTTCGGGGATCGCATTGGAGTGCCATCGGGATGGGTGGATGCTCCGGGTGCGCCGCATGGGCTCATGCCCATGCAAGCAGCTGGGGCGTGCAACCGCCCGATTTCGCTCCAACCCTTCGGGCAGCGGTCTTTGCGGGCGGTCTGCGGCGTTGCGGCGCTTGCCAATAGCCGGGCTATTGGCCGCGCACCGCGCCTTGCATCCCATCCCGGCAAGGTGCTTGTGCGACCCCGAAAAGATCTTGAACAGGTTCTTAAAACGCCGCGCGCAGCGTCACGCTCACGTTGCGCGGGTCGGCATAGTTGCCGTAGTCCAGGTTGGCCCAGTACTTCTGGTTGGTGACATTGTTCACCGCCAGCGTGGCGCTGAGCTTGGGATTGAACTGCCAGGATGCGCGCAGGTTCAGGATGGCCGTGGGCGATTCCTTCACCGTGACGGTGCCGCTGGGGTGGGGAATGTTGAAGCCCTCGATGGTGCTTTGCCAGGTCAGGCTGCCGCCCACCGAGAGCGGCGCCAGTGCGCCCGAGAGCTGGTAGTCCGTACCCAGCTGCAGCAGGTATTCGGGCAAGTTGGCGTAGATCAGGTCGGTGGGGGCGCGCGTCACCTTGGCGCGTGTCAGGCCCGCGCTCACGCGCCAGCGGTGGTTGACCATGCCGGCCAGTTCCATCTCGAAACCTGTGGATTTCGTGCCGTTCACGGCCACGTAGGGCAGGGTGCCGTCGGGCAGCGGCGTGGTGATGGCGCTGTCGCGCACGCCGAAGTTGTCCTGCTTCGTCTGGAACACCGCAAAGTGCGCCTGGATGCGGCGCTCGAACAACTCGGCCTTCAGGCCGGCTTCGGCATTGCTGCCCACCACGGGCGACAGCGGGGTGTTGTTGCGGTCCTTGTAGTTCTGCGGGTTGAAGATGCGCGCATAGCTGGCGTAGGCCGACAGCGTGGGCGTGATGTCGTACACCGCGCCCACGTAGGGCGTGAGCTTGCGGTTCTCGTCCTGCACGGCCGAGCGGCCCGCATAGGCGCCCGTGGTGCCGTAGGTGTCGGAGTGGCGGTGCCAGTCGGTCAGGCGCACACCGGTGAGCACCGCCAGCGGGTCGGACACGCGCCAGCGCGCCGAGGCAAACAGTCCCGTCTGCTGCGTGATCTGCGTGCGCCAGGCGCCGGTCTTGGAATAGGTGGGCGCTGGCGCATTGCCGTCCCAGGTGTAGAGGTTGGGAATCACGTAGCTCCAGCCCGCCACCGAGGTGTAGCCGTCGGTGCGCGTGGCGTTGCGGGTGGAGCTCATGCCCACCACCAGGTCGTGCTTGCGGCCGCCCAGTTCGAACTTGCCTGACAGGTAGGCGTCCACCGTGTCCTGCTTTTCACTGCCGCCGCCCACGGCCGCATACAGCGTGGCACCTGCGCCCGTGACGGGGTCGATGAAGGGGGCTTTGGACGTGGTGGCGCCATAGCCGTAGGTGCTCAGGCGGAAGGTGTCGCCTTCGGTGTGGTTCAGCGCGGCCTTCAGGCTCCAGTCGTCGTTGATCTGGTGGTCCAGCGTGGCGTAGAGCGTGCCGGAGGTACGCTCCCAGCGCGTCCACGGCGGCGAGAAACTGGTGGAGACCGGCAGGTCGATGGGCGCGCCCGTGGTGGCAAAGCGCGGGATGGTGCCCCAGATCGGCGCCTTGGGGTCGTTGGACTGGCGCTGGTAGCCCAGCGCCACTACGGTGGACTGGCCGATATCGGCCTCCACGGCCGCCAGCAGGGCGGTCTTGTCCTCGGAGTAGCGGTCGCGGAAGCTGTCCTTCTTCTGCGGCGCCAGCACGATGCGGCTGCGCACGCTGCCGTCGCTGTTGAGCGGCGCGTTCAGGTCCAGCTCGCCCCGGTACAGGTTCCAGGATCCGGCCGTGAGCGCCACCGAGGCCGCGAATTCGCGCTGCGGCCGCTTGCGCACCATGTTGATGGTGGCGGAGGGCACGCCCACGCCGGTCTGGACGCCGTTGGCGCCGCGCACGATGTCGATGCGCTCGTACAGCGCGGTGTCGAACTCCTGGTTGGTGCTGCTGCTGTAGCTGGGCAGGCCGTCGGTCTGGAAATCGGTGATCTGAAAGCCCCGCGCGTAGTACAGCGGGCGCTGGGTGTCATAAAAGCTCACCGCGACGCCCGTCACGTTGCGCAGCACCGCGTCGATGCTGGTGAGTGACTGGCGCTCGATCTGCGCGCGTGTGACGGTGCTGACGGACTGCGGCGTTTCGCGTGCCGTCAGCTGCAGCCGGGTGGAAGCACTTTCACGCGCACCCGAGACGGTCACGCTGTCGAGTGCCTTGGGTGGGGTGATCTGGTCGGGGGGCATGGCCGCTGAAGCGTCGGCCGGCTCTGCCGCTACGGCCGCGGGCGCCGGGCTGGGCTGCTGGGCCCATGCGGCGCCCGCCAGGCTGGCGGACAGGGCGGCGGCAACGGCGACGGGATGAAGCGCACAGGTGAGGGGCCTGCGGGGTGCGGACATGAGAGGACTCCTGAAGAAAAGCGATGACGGGCTGGCTTGCAGCGCTTTTCTGGGAACCCGTTCCTACGGGAGCACGGCTGGCTGGGGAATGCTAAAAATTGTAAATGCAAATAGGAATGATTCACAAGAATTTCAAAGCCCTGGAATCATCGGGCGGGTGCGGTGTCGCCGCGCTGCAACAGGTGCGCGCGGTGCGCGCGGGTGGCGCAGGGCTCGGCCATGGCTGGCGGCCCGCCCCGCCTGGGCCGGCCGGCCGTGGCTGAGAGAGCCGTTCACCCCTTCCAGGTGAACGGAAACTTGAACTGGTTCACAAACCCGTTGGGCACGTAGTCGCCCAGCACGCCGTAGTGCTCGGGCCAGAGCTTGGTGCTCTTCACGGCCGTGCCGAACAGGTAGTCCAGGAAGGCGAAGTGCGCCGCGTAGTTCTTGTCGAGCGCCTCCTGGTCCTGGCTGTGGTGCCAGTGGTGGAAGTTGGGCGTGACCAGCACGTAGCGCAGCGGCCCCAGGCGCACGCTCACGTTGGCGTGGTTGAACACGGCCTGGAAGCCCACGACCACGATGTACGCGTCGATCACTTCCTTGGAAAAGCCCAGCACGTAGATGGGCGCCAGCACCAGCGTGCGGGTGATGAGCAGCTCCAGGATGTGCTGGCGCGAGCCGGCCATCCAGTCCATGCTCTTGACGCTGTGGTGCACCGCATGCAGGCGCCACAGCAGGGGCACCTCGTGGTAGGCGCGGTGCGTCCAGTACTGCACCAGGTCGGCCACCAGGATGATGAGGAACAGCGCCACCCAGAAATTCAGGCCCTGCACCCACCCGCGGATGCCGTCGTTGGCCGCCCAGCCGAAGAACTTGTGCACCACCAGGTTGGTGGCCAGCAGCACGAAGCCCACCACCATGTGGTTCACGATGAAGTGGTGGAAGTCGGTCTGCCACTCGGCGCGGAACACGGGCTGGTCCTTGCGCAGCGCAAACAGCTTCTCGATGAAGATGAAGATCAGCGAGCTGCCCAGCAGGTCCAGGATGAACCAGTCCAGGCCGATGTAGGGCGTGTTGTCCGGGAAGTTCGGGTCCACCTCCACCTTGTGCCCGCCCAAGAGCGCGGTGAGCGCCACCATGGCAAACGCAAACGTGGCCAGCCAGCGCGCGCGGTTGAAGAGGATGTTGACCAGCGAGATGCCGCCCGCAATGGCCATGGCCGCCAGCATGATGGTGCGGATCACGGACACGTCGTAGCTCTTGCGCAGCTGCGGCGTGGTGAGGTATTCAGGGAAGTGGAAGGCCAGCACGCCCAGGAAGCACAGGATGGCCAGGGTGAGCGCGATGACGCCCGACACCATGCCGCGCCCCGTGCGCAGCGCGCCGTGGCCTTCGGTGAGTTCGTTGAGCTTGTCGATGTCGAGCATGGGTCCTCCTGCGGGTTGCGCGGCCTGGATGCGGCGGCGAGGCGCGAGTGTAGCGAGAACCCCAGGGCCGGCGCGGGCCGGCAGGCAATCCTAGAATCGGCGCATGAACATTCCCTCGCACCAGCTGAGCATGACCGTGCTCATGTCGCCGGACATGGCCAACTTTTCGGGCAACGTCCATGGCGGCGCCATCCTGAAGCTGCTTGACCAGGTGGCGTATTCCTGCGCCAGCCGGTACTCGGGCTGCTATGTGGTCACGCTGAGCGTGGACCAGGTGATGTTCCTGCAGCCCATCCATGTGGGCGAGCTGGTGACCTTTCTGGCCAGCGTGAACTACACGGGCTCCTCGTCGATGGAGATCGGCATCAAGGTGGTGGCCGAGGACATCCGCTCGCAGGTGGTGCGGCACGTGAACAGCTGCTTCTTCACCATGGTGGCGGTGGACGAGTCGCGCAAGCCCGTGAAGGTGCCGCCCCTGTCGCCCGCCACCCCCGACGAGAAGCGCCGCTGGGAGGCCGCGCAGTTGCGCAAGGCCCTGCGCAAGGAGCTGGCCGAGCGTTTTGCGCAGGTGCGCGAAGTCACCGGCTGAGCGCCGCTCAGGCGGCGCTGCGGTTGCGCCCCGCCAGCGAGACCGCCTGGAGCGACAGCCCGTCGATCTCGTGGGTGATGCCCGACAGCACGTTGGCCACCACCGCGAATTCGCGCCCGTGCTCGCCAGCGCGCGCGGCCATGACCTGCGCGTTGAAGCTCACCACCTTGGCCTCGCGCGCCACGGTCTGGATGGACGCGACGATGCCGGCCAGTTCCTTCATCAGCGTCTCGGACTGGGCGCGGCCCACCTGATCGAATGCGGTGGTGGCGGCGTTCAGCGCCTCCAGCGCGCCGTCGGTCGCTTCCACCAGCCGGGCCACGGCGTCGTCCACGCGCGGGCTCTGGCGCTCGGCGTGTTCCAGGGCGGTTTCTGCCCGCTGGGCAAACGCGTCGATGGTGGCGGCCACGCCCGCAGGACCGTGGTAGGCGTTGCGGATGCATTCCGCACTGGCCGCGTCCAGCTGGCGCGGCGTGTCCACCAGCCGGGCCTGGCTGTCCTTGAACAGCGCCAGCGAACTGCGCGCAGCCTTCAGGTGCAGGTCGCTGCCGCGTGCGGCCAGCACGGTCTGCAGCACCATGCGCTGCGACAGCATGCGCTGGCGCGCCGCCAGGTTCACCAGCGACATGCCGGCACCCGCTTCCTGCGCGGTGCGGGGCGCGCCGGGCACGGCCGGCAGCGATGCTGCAGGGCGCTGGGCGGGGGCAGGGGGCGTGCTGGAGCGGGGGGCAAGGGAAAAGGCTGACATGGTGCGTCCTTGTGCGGGTGGCCTGCGGGTCCCTGCCTTCAAGCAATACCCGGGCCAATCGCGCACCGGGTGGATGGTCTGTCCGCGAAACCGCACGGCGCGTGGCGGCCGGTCGAGGTGCTGAGCGAGGTGCCGGGCGAGCGAGGGCCGCTCAGCCTGCGCGCCGGGCCGGCGCCGCCACGTCCGCGCGTGTGTCGGCACCAGCGCTGGCGGTCGCGGCCAGGATGCCCTGCACCACGTCGCCCACCACGATCACGGACGGGCTGGCCAGGCCTTCCCGCGTGATGGTCGCGTGCAGCGTGCCCAGCGTGGCCACCGCGTGCCGCTGGTGCGGCAGGGTGGCGTGCTGGATGATGGCCACGGGCGTGTCGGCGGGCAGGCCGGTCAGCAGCTCCTGCTCGATCGTGCCGGCGCCGCTCACGCCCATGTAGATCACCAGCGTGAGCTTGGCGTCGCGCGCCGTGGCGGCCAGCTGGCGCCAGTCGGTGCCGGCATCGCCGGGCTTGGCATGGCCCGTGACGAAGACCACGCCGTGCGCGTGCTCGCGGTGGGTCAGCGGCGCGCCCAGCGCCGTCAGCCCCGCGAGGCCGGCCGTGATGCCGTTGACCACGTCCACCTGCACGCCAGCGGCGCGCAGGTGTTCCACCTCCTCGCCGCCGCGGCCAAAGATGAAGGGGTCGCCCCCCTTGAGGCGCACCACGGTCTCGCCCTCGTTCACGGCGGTGAGCATCAGCTTTTCAATGAAGGCCTGGGGCGTGCTCTTGCAGCCGCCGCGCTTGCCCACGTACACGATGCGGGCCGTGGGCGACGCGTGCGCCACGATGGCGTCGCTCACCAGGTCGTCCACCAGCAGCACGGTGGCGGCCTGGATGGCCTTGAGGGCCTTGAGGGTCAGCAGGTCCGGGTCGCCGGGGCCGGCGCCCACCAGCGTGCAGCGGCCCCGCGGTGCGTGCGCCGTGGCGGCGGGCGTCTGGGCGGCGGTCGGGCGGCTGTCGGGCGGGGTGCGGCGGCTCATGGGGAGGTCTCCAGGGTGGTCTGATCGGCGATCCGCAAGATATGTTCCACCTGCCGCGCAATGGCCGCGGGCACGGGCAGTTCACCGGCGAGCACGCGGCGGGTGTAGGCGGCCGTGGCGGCGATGTCGATCTCGGCGGGCAGGCCGGGCACCTCGCTGGCCGTGCCGGGCTGCTGCGCCTCCAGCACCTCGTGCACGCCGTGCACAAAGCCGTCGTAGCGCGGCGTGCGGCGCGGGTCCGTGGCCACCTCGCCCTCCAGCCCGCGCGAGAGCAGGGCGTTCATGCCCAGCGTGCGGAAGGTGGTCTGCAGCATCTCGAAATATTCGGGGTGCGTGTAGGCCGTGACCACCACCGACGGCCCTGCGCACGGGGTCATCAGCTTGACCACGCTGTGCCCCGGGTTGCGCAGCCCCACCACTTCGCGCACGGCGAGAAGGCGCGCCAGGCCCGGGTGCAGGTGCCGGGTGTGGATGTGGCGCACCGCGCCGTTTGCTATCTTTTCAGGAGCTTCCAGCGCAGGCACATCCAGCGATAGCAGCACATCGGATGCCAAGACCCGCCGCGCCTCGGTGCGCATGCCGTGCAGCAGCACCGGCAGCCCTTCGCGCGCCAGCAGCAGCGCCAGCAGGGGCGTGAGCACCGGCAGCTTGCGCGCGCCGTTGTAGCTGGGCAGCACGATGAGCGGGCGGTCGGTGGCGGGCAGCAGGGCCAGGCGCTGGTGCGTGGCGTCCAGAAAGCCGCACATCTCCTCGGCCGTCTCGCCCTTGATGCGCATGGCCAGGCAGAAGGCGCCGATCTCCAGCTCGGTCACGGTGCCGTCCAGCACCTGGCCGAACAGGTCCGCGGCCTGCTCGCGCGCGAGGGGCTTGGCGCCGCGCGCGCCGCGGCCGATCTCTTTGATGTAGTGGCTGATGCTGCCCATGGTCTTGTTTGGCGGGATGGGTGAAACAGGGCTCCAGCGTCGTTATCCCGGCTTGCCGTACGCAAGTACTGTCTGCGCCGAGATGCCTAGCCGGAGCCCTGTTGCACCCATCCTGATACGTGGGGGGTGTCCGCTATTTTCCTTTAGCTCAGAAAACTTTTGGTTATATGGTGGCCTGCGGCTGGGATGCCAGGGGCCCCGTGGCCCGCACCATGCGCTGGAGTTCGGGGAGGCACGATCCGCAGTTGGTGCCGCAGCGCAATTGGCCCTGCAACTGCGCCAGCCGGTCGGCGTTGGTGCCGTGGCAGCGGGCCAGCTCGGCGGTAATGGCGGCGTCCGTCACGTTCCAGCACGTACACACCGGCTTGCCGCGGGATTGCACGGCCACGGGCGCCTGGGCGGCGGGCGCCAGCAGCAGGCGGCCATAGGCTTGGGCGGGCAACTCTTCCTGCAGCAGGGTCTTGAGCCAGCCTGCGGCGCGGGTGTCGCCGGCCAGCACGATGCCTTCGAGCGTGGTGGCGCCATCGGCCCGGCGCAGCAGGCGTGCGGCGCGGCGCTGGCCGCGCTTCGGGTCGGCATAGCGCAGGGTGTCGGCGCCGGCCAGGCCCAGCAGGGCTTCGATGCGCTCCACGGTGGCCTCGGGCGGGGCCTCGTGCGCGGCGGCGCGCAGCAGCACGCCCGTGCGTTCGCGGGCGGGCTCGTCCAGCGGCGTGTTGTTGCTGAAGGGCACGCAGCTGACGAAGGGGAGTTGCCGCATCAGGCCCGACAGCGCCGCGCGCGTGGCCTGGGCGCTGTCGGCCGGCAGCCAGGCCATGGCCAGCAGCGTCCAGGGCAGCTCGGCCTTGGCGATTTTTACGGCCGCGTGCTTGAGCTCCGGCTGCTTGGATGTGGGGCAGTAGGCGGATGTGGTGAGCGCGTTCACGCCCGCCAGCCGCTCGCCGGTGGACGCGCATCCGCTCAGGAATTCGCTGCCCCAGTGCATGGCGATGAAAGCCTGCGAAAGGCCCACTGTGGCGTCGGGCTGGGCGGGCACCACGATGGAGCCGCGCTGGCTCGCCACATCCACCAGGTCGCCGCTTTTCAGCCCGAGCCGCTCCATGTCCTGCGGGTGCAGCTGCACGCTGGGCTCGGCCACATGGCCGAACAGGCGGCCCAGCTGGCCGGTGCGCGTCATGCCGTGCCACTGGTCGCGCAGGCGGCCGGTGGTCAGGCTGAAGGGGTAGCGCGACCCGCGCTGTTCCGCTGGAGGCTGCCACGCGTGTGCGGCAAAGCGGGCGCGGCCGTCGGCGGTGGGGAAGAGGCCGTCTTCGTACAACCGGGTCTTTCCGGCCGCAGCACCTTCGGCCAGCGGCCATTGCTGCGGGCCTTGGGATTCCAGCATCTCCCACGACAGCCCGGTGATGTCCAGGTCGCGTCCGCGGGTGCTTTCGCGGTGCTCGTTCCACACGGCTTGCGCGCCCGCATCGGCTTCGTCGGTGGTGTAGGGGAAGAGGGTGGGCGCACCGGGGCGCAGATGCGCCTCCAGCCGGTGCGCCAGCTGCACCGCAATGGCCCAGTCGTGCCGGGTCTGGCCGGGGGCGGGCACGGCGGCGCGCACGCGCGAGATGCGGCGTTCGCTGTTGGTCACGGTGCCGGTTTTTTCGCCCCACGTGGTGGCGGGCAGCAGCAGGTCGGCGTAGGCGCAGGTGGCGGCCGTGGCAAAGGCCTCTTGCACCACCACGAACTCGGCGCGCTGCAAGGCGCGGCGCACGGTGGCCTGGTCGGGCAGGCTCTGCGCGGGGTTGGTGCAGGCAATCCACAGCGCCTTGATTTCGCCATCGGCCGCGGCCTGGAACATTTCCACCGCCGTCTTGCCGGGCCTGGCGGGCACGTCGGCCAGGCCCCACAGCGCGGCCACTTCGGCACGGTGCTGCGGGTTGGCCAGGTCGCGGTGCGCGCTGAGCAGGTTGGCCAGGCCGCCCACCTCGCGCCCGCCCATGGCGTTGGGCTGGCCGGTCAGGCTGAAGGGGCCGGCGCCGGGCTTGCCGATCTGGCCCGTGGCCAGGTGCAGGTTGATGAGCGACGCGTTCTTGGCCGTGCCGCTGCTGCTCTGGTTCAGGCCCTGGCAATAGAGGCTGAGCGTGGCCGGGGACTGCGCAAACCACCGCGCGGCCGTGTCCAGGTCGGCCACCGGGATGCCGCACACCTCGGCCACACGCTCGGGCGTGCAGTCGCGCACCAGGGCCTTCAGCTCGTCAAAGCCCGTGGTGTGCGCGGCGATGTAGGCGGCGTCGTGCCAGCCCTCCCGCAGCATCAGGTGCAGCATGCCGTTGAACAGCATCACGTCGCTGCCCGGCTGCAGGGGCAGGAACAGGTCGGCCATGCCGGCCGTGTCGGTGCGGCGCGGGTCGGCCACGATGACCTTCATGCCCGGGTTGGCGGCGCGCGCGTCCTCGATGCGGCGAAACAGGATGGGGTGCGCCCAGGCCGCGTTGCTGCCCACGATGAACAGGCACTGCGCGTGGTTCACGTCGTCGTAGCAGGCGGGCGGCGCGTCCGCGCCCAGTGTCTGCTTGTAGCCGGCCACGGCGCTGCTCATGCACAGGCGCGAGTTGGTGTCGATGTTGTTGGTACCGATCAGGCCCTTGGCCAGCTTGTTGAAGACGTAGTAGTCCTCGGTGAGCAGCTGGCCGCTGACGTAGAAGCCCACGGCGTCGGGGCCGTGCTCGCGCACCGTGCGGGCCAGGCGGCTGGCGGCCAGGTCCAGCGCGGCGTCCCACGGCAAGGGCTGGGCCGGCGCGTTGCGCTGGGCGCGGTGCAGGGGTTGCAGCAGGCGGGTCTGCTGCGTCAGCGCCTGGGTGGCGGTGAGGTGCAGGGTGGAGCCCTTGGTGCACAGGCGGCCGAAGTTGGCCGGGTGGGTGGGGTCGCCGCGCACGCCGGTGATCTCTGTGCCGGTGCTTTCGATGATCACGCCGCAGCCTACGCCGCAGTAGGGGCAGGTGGATTTTGTTTCTTGCATGGCGGGGTGATGTTCGGGTTGTTTTGGGTTATAGCGCTTATGGGACAAGCGCAAGCAGCTATTGTTTTAGGAGCTTTGGTCTCTGCCCGCCGGGAAGGCAGGCCGCGCCGTTGGGCGAACGCAGGGCGGTGGTCACGGCAATGTCCCGGCGGCGCTTGCGGAGGAAGGGGCGCTCACGCCGCCAGCGCCGCGTACAGGCCCGTCACGCGGTCCATGCTGGAGAGCAGGTTTTCGCTGGCCACGAACACCTCGGCCACCTGGCGGTTGGTGCTGCCGCCGCCCTGCATGCGTTGCAGTGCGGCGTCGAAGAACACCCACTGGCCGTCGGCCAGCGCCAGTTCCTGGCGGACGCGCGGCGTGGCCTGGGGTGCGTTGCGCAGCAGCTCGGTGGCGCTGACGAATTCGCTGCGGGCTTTGGCGATTTCGGCCGTGGCGGTGGCCGGGTCCACCGGCAGCATGGCGGCCAGGTAGAACTTGGCCATGCGCTGGCTCAGCATGCGCTGGCGGCCCGCCACGTTCACCAGGTGGCCCACGGGCTTGCCCGAGGCGGCTTCGTACTGCGTGGTGCCCTGGTGGGCCAGGGCCAGCACCTTGGCGTCGGCCTGCAGCACGGCTGCGGCGCGGTCGGCGGTGAGGCTGGCGGTCTGCAGCGTGGCCTTGTGCTCGCCCCACGCGGCCTCCAGCTTCACGTAGGTGTCGCGCAGGGCGGACGTGGGTGCATAGGCCTTGAGTTCCGCCAGCTGGCGCTCGAACAGCGCCATGGACTGCTCCAGCACCTGGCGGGCCGTGGGCGTGTCGGCCTGGTGGGCCAGGGCCAGCCAGGCCTTGCCCATGCGCTGGCTCAGCATGCGCTGGCGGCCCGCCTTGTTGATGGCGTCGTTGAGGTCCGTGACCTGTGCGCGGGCCACGCGCCAGGGCGTGGCGGCGCCCAGTGCGGCGGCGGTGGAGACGAGGCGGAAGACGGCGGTGCGGCGTTGCATGGGGCGCTCCAGGGAAGGTGGTTCCGGGCAGGTGGTTCAGGCGGGCAGGGCCGCGGAAGGCTGGCGAGCGGCCCCGGCCGCCTCGCCAAACATCAGCGTGTCGCGGATGCCGCTCACGCTGCGGCCTTCGCGCAGCAGCTCCAGGTACCAGCTGCCGTCCGCCGTGTCGCCGTACAGGCAGGCGCCCACCAGCTTGTCGTCCTGGATGACCAGCTTCTTGTACACGCCGCCCAAGGGGTCGCTCATCACGATCTCTTCGGCGTGCTCCCCGCCCCGGAAGTCGCCGGCGCTGAAGAGGTCGATGCCCGTGACCTTGAGCTTGGTGGACGTGAGCGAGCCCTGGTAGCGGCCGCAGCCGATCTCGGCCAGGTGGTTGGCCAGCACCTTGCCCTGCTCGAACAGCGGCGCCACCAGGCCGTAGGCAACGCCCCGGTGCGCGGCGCATTCGCCCACGGCGTAGATGCGCGGGTCGGTGGTGGTCTGCAGCGTGTCGCTCACCACGATGCCGCGGTGCACATGCAGGCGCATGTTCTCGGCAAGCTGCGTGTTGGGGCGGATGCCCACGGCCATCACCACCAGGTCTGCGGGCACCTGTGTGCCGTCCTGGAGCCGTACGGCGGCCACGCGGCCTTCGGCGCTGCCCACCAGCTCCTGCGTCTGTGCCCGCATCACGAACCGCATTCCGCGCTCGGCCAGCGATTGCTGCAGCAGCCGGGCCGCCGCGCGGTCCAGCTGGCGTTCCATCAGCCAGTCGCCGGCGTGCACCACCGTGACCTGCATGCCGCGCTTCATCAGGCCGTTCGCAGCCTCCAGCCCGAGCAGGCCGCCGCCGATGACCACGGCGTGCCGGTAGGTGGCGGCGGCGTCGATCATCGCCTGCGTGTCGGCAATGTCGCGGTAGCCCAGCACGCCCGGCAGGGTGTTGCCGGGGACGGGCAGGATGAACGGGTTGGAGCCGGTGGCAAGGATGAGGCGGTCGTATTCGGCGGTGACCACCGTGCCGTCCGGGCGGGTGGCGCGGACCACGCGGCGCACGCGGTCCACGTCTGTCACCGTGGCGCCGGCGTGCAGGGTGATGTGGTGGTCGGCATACCACTGCCAGTCGTGGAGGATGATCTCCTGCAGCGTCTGCTCGCCGGCCAGCACCGGCGACAGCAGGATGCGGTTGTAGTGGGGGTGCGGCTCGGCGCCAAACACGGTGATGTCATACCGGTCGGGCGCGATCTTGAGCAGCTCTTCCAGCGTGCGCACACCGGCCATGCCGTTTCCCACCATTACCAGCCTGGGCTTGTTCATCGTCGTGGCTCCCGTTCGCCGCGCGCCCTGCGGCGCACGCAACAAAAAAAAGGCGTCCACACCGTGCGGCGCCGACGCTGTGCCGGGCGCGCATGTGCGGACGCCTTCGTCCTTGCCACCCCGGGGTGCGCCGTTGCACTGCGGGGGGCGTGGCCCTGCCGGGCCGTTGACATCGGATAGCAATGCGCATGCCAAGCCGGGCGCCCTGTTTTGGGGAAACGTGGAGCCGTTGCGCACGTTTACCGTGCAACGGCTGTGCACCTGGCACTAGAATGAAGTAACCAATTGTTAGGTCCCTCGGTGGCGGGGCCTGTGCCCGGCCGCAACCTGGAGGAGTGTTCCATGCGCGTCAATCTGCCCGTGACCTCGCAAGAGTACGCATTTCCCAAAGGTGCCACGCTGGTGTCCACCACGGACCTCAAGGGCCGCATCCTGTACTGCAACCCGAGCTTCATCGAGGTGAGCGGCTACCGCAGGGAAGAGCTGCTGGGCCAGCCCCACAACATGATCCGCCACCCCGACATGCCCGAGGAAGCGTTCCGCGACCTGTGGGACACGATCGAGCGCGGCATTCCCTGGTCGGCGCCGGTCAAGAATCGCCGCAAGGACGGCAGCTTCTACTGGGTGATGGCCAACGTCACGCCGCTGATGCAAGGGGACCAGCCCACGGGCTACATGTCGGTGCGCACCGAGGCCACGCGCGAGCAGATCGACGCCGCAGAGCGGCTGTACCGCCAGATGCGCGCCGAAAAGGAGGCCGGCCGCCGGGTGCATGCCCTGCACGAGGCGCAGCCGGTGAACAACCACCCGTTGCACCGCGCAGGCCGCGCCCTGCGCCCGGGCCCGCTGGGCAGGATCGTGCTGTGCACCCTGCTGCCGGTGGCAGCGTCGTGGGGCGCCGCTGCGCTGGTGGCGGCCGCGCCGGGCTGGATCGCCGGGGCGGCCTGGCTGGGCGTGGTGGTACTGGCATTGGCCATGGCGGTGTACCTGCACCGGTCGACCGTGGCGCCGATGGAGGAAATGCTGCGCTGGGCCAACCGCATGGCCGCCGGCGACCTCACGCAGAAGATCACGGCCACCCGCAAGGGGGTGGTGGGCCAGCTGCAGAAGGCCCTGGCCCAGCTCAACGTGAACCTGTTGTCCATCGTGCGCGATGCGCGCCACGAGAGCGAGCACATGCAGGACTCCACCCGCGAGATCGCGCAGGGCAACCAGGACCTGTCCCTGCGCACGGAAGCCCAGGCCAGCAACCTGGAGCAGACCGCCGCGGCCATGGACGAGATCACCGGCACCGTCCAGCAGACCGTCGAATCGGCGCGGCAGGCCACGCAGCTGGCCACGCAAGCCAGCGAAGTGGCTGAGCGCAGCAGCCAGGCCGTGGACGGCGTGGCCAGCACCATGCAGCAGATCCAGGCGGCCTCGGGCCGCATCAGCGAGATCACGCAGCTCATCGACAGCATCGCCTTCCAGACCAACCTGCTCGCGCTCAACGCCGCGGTCGAGGCGGCGCGCGCGGGCGAGCAGGGGCGGGGATTTGCGGTGGTGGCCTCGGAGGTTCGCAACCTGTCCCACCGCACGTTGGCCGCCGCCAAGGAAATCCGCCAGCTCATCGACGATTCGGCGGCCAAGGTGAGCGAGGGCCATCTGAAGACCGAGGCGGCGCAAAAGACGATGGCGCAGTCGCTGGACCTGGTGCGGCGCGTGCACACGCTGATCGGCGAGATCCACCACGCCAGCAACGAGCAGCTCTCGGGCATCTCGCAGGTCAACAGCGCGGTGACGCAGCTGGATTCCATCACCCAGCAGAACGCTGCGCTGGTGGAGGAAAACGCGGCGTCCGCGATGCAGCTCAGCGGGCAGGCCCAGACCATGGCCGAGACGGTGCAGGTGTTCCGCATCGATGCATCGGCGCCCGCCCAGCTGCGGGACGCCGTGGCGCTGCGGCGCGAAATGAAGGACACCCCCGCGCAAGGCGCCGCAGCAGCGGCGGCATAGCGCCGGTGCGCAGTTGCTATAAAAAAAGTAGCTGCTTTCGCTGGTGTATCAAGGGCTGGATTCCGAAAACACCTGATTAGTTACTTGTCTCAGATACCACTCCATCCGTTTGGGCTGAGCCCGTCGAAGCCAGGGCTTGTAGCGCGCGTGCAAGGCTTCGACAGGCTCAGCCCGAACGGGTGGGGAAGAGAAAGCGTCAGGTAGGTCGCTAATCAGGCGAAAACACTAAAACCCACGGCGGGGCCGCGGCCGGGCGCCTTCAGGTGCTGCCGCGTACGGTCAGCTCGAACCCCAGGTCCACGGAGTTGTGCTCCGGCACGTCGCCACGCATCAGCCCCAGCAGCATGCGCGCGCTCGCCTCGCCGATGGCCGAGCGGGGTGTGCGCACGGTGGTCAGCGGCGGCAGCATCTGGTCGCTGCCGGCCAGGTCGTTGAAGCCCGCGATCGCCACCTGGCCGGGCACCGCCAGGCCCAGGCGCTGCGCGGCCAGCAGGCCGCCCTGGGCCAGGTCGTCGTTGCAGAAGAACACCGCGTCCACGCCCGGGCGGGTGCGCAGCACCTCTTCCAGCAGCTCGGCCCCCAGCCGGATGGACGAGGGCTCGGGGCTCAGCAGCTCCAGCCGCGGGTCGTACAGGCCGGCCTCGCGCAGGCAGCGGCGGTAGCCCTCGGCGCGCTGCATGGTGCGCGGGTCCAACTGGGCCGCCACGAAAGCCACCTTGCGCCGGCCCCGCGCCAGCAGGTGCGCGGTCATGCTGTGGCCGGCGTCCTGCTGCGAAAAGCCCACGCAGTACACGCCGGCGGCCGAGGTCATCTCCATCAGGTGCACGCAGGGCACGCCGCTGGCGGCAATCATCTGGCGCGCGGCCTCGGTGCGGTCAAAGCCCGTCACCAGCAGCCCCGCGGGCCGGTGGGCCAGGTAGGTGCGCAGCAGCTGCTCTTCTTCCTGCGGGTCGTAGTGCGTCACGCCGATCAGGGCCTGGTAGCCCTGGGGAAACAGCACGCGGTGCACGGCGTCCAGCACGTCCACGAACAAGGCATTGGACAGCAGCGGGACCAGCACGGGCACCTGCACGCTGCGCTGCGACGCCAGCGCGCGCGCGGCGGGGTCCGGCACGTAGCCCAGCTGCTGGGCGGCGTCCTTCACGCGCTGCACCAGTTCGGGCGCCACGGCGCGCTCGCCGCGCAGGGCGCGGGAGGCGGTGATGGGGCTCACGCCCGCCGCCTTGGCCACATCGTTCAATGTGATGCGGCCGCTGGCGCGGCGGGGTTTCGTCTCGGACTTGTTCAAGGGTTAACCCTTATCGGAATGCAGGGGGTTGGGGATAGGATAGCGCTGTCCAAACAAAAGCGCACCGCAGTGCCCCTGATTTTGGACGAACTTGCCCCCGCTTGTCGCGGATTTTCGTCGCACCCGTCGGTGGGTGCTTTTTTATCGTTTGTTTGGACAGCGCTACCAACATGGGTGTTTCCCCTCCCGCCGTTTTTATCGTGGTCATGGGCGTGGCCGGCTGCGGCAAGTCCAGCCTGGGCGCGGCGCTGGCCGGCGCCGAGGGCCTGCCCCTCATTGAAGGCGACGACCACCACAGCCCGGCCAGCCGCGAGAAGATGCGCCAGGGCATTGCCCTGACGGACGCGGACCGGGACGGGTGGCTGGCGACCCTGGGGCAATTGCTGCAGGCGCGGCCGCAAGGCGCGGTGCTGACCTGCTCTGCCCTCAAGCGCGTTTACCGCGACCGGCTGCGCAGCGCCTGCCCGGGCCTGCGGTTCGTCTTTCTGGAGATCGACCGCGCCAGCGCCGGCCTGCGGGTGGCGGCACGGGCCGGCACGCATTTTTTCTCCAGTTCCCTGGTAGACAGCCAATTTGCCACGCTGGAGCCGCCCGTGGGCGAGCCCGGCGTGCTGCGGCTGGATGCCTTGGCGCCCTTGTCCACCTTGCAGCAGCAGGCTTCCGCCTGGCTGGCTGCTTCCCAGGAGTCCGCATGAACGCCCCGCACACAGCGCCCCAGGACAGCGCAATCCCAAAAACCAGCCGTGCCACGCAGGCCGCCCAGGCGGCCATGGCGGCCTGCCTGGGCGTGATGGCGCTGGCGGTCTTCACCAATGTGGTGCTGCGCTACGGCTTCGGCAGCGGCGTGGCGGCGAGCGAGGAACTCTCGCGCCTGCTGTTCGTGTGGATGGTCTTCATCGGCGCGGCAGCGGCCTACCCGGCCGGTGAGCACATGGCGTTCACCAGCCTGGCGGGCCTGCTGGCCAGGCGCCCGGTGGCCTTCGGCGCGCTCACCGTGCTCATCCGGCTGCTGGTGATGGCCGCCTGCGCCATGCTGGCCTGGGGGGCGTGGCAGCAGGTGGTGGTGGGCATGGGCAGCCGTTCGGTGGTCATGGCCTACCCGGCGGCGCTGCTGCCGCTGCCGGCCTTTCTGTGCGCGGTGGCCATTGGCGTGATGGCGGCCATTGAGCTGGTGCAACGCAAGCCCTTGGACCTGGGCCACGGCGCGGAGGTGGAGTGATGTTCGGACTGACGCCTGAAGCCATGGCCTTTGTGGTCTTCTCGCTGGGCATGCTGGTGCTCATGGGCACCGGCATGAACATGGGCCTCGCCCTGGTGCTCACGGGCGCCGGCATGGCCTGGGTGCTCGATTTCTGGGACGCCCAGCTGCTGGCCCAGAACCTGGTGGCCGGGGTGGACAGCTTTCCGCTGCTGGCCGTGCCGTTCTTCATCCTGGCGGGGGAGCTGATGAACTCGGGCGGCATCAGCCGCCGCATCATCGACATGGCGCAGGCCTGGGTGGGGCACATCCGCGGCGGGCTGGGCTATGTGGCCATCGGCGCGGCCGTGCTCATGGCCAGCATGAGCGGATCGGCCCTGGCCGACACGGCGGCGCTGGCCACCATCCTGCTGCCCATGATGCGCCAGCAGGGCTACCCCATGAACACCTCGGCGGGCCTGCTGGCCTCGGGCGGCATCATCGCGCCCATCATTCCACCGTCCATGCCGTTCGTGATTTACGGCGTGACGACCAACACCTCCATCTCGGCGCTGTTCGTGTCGGGTATCGTGCCGGGGCTGATGATGGGCGTGGGCCTCATCTTTGCCTGGCGCTGGGTGTTGCGCGGCATGGACCTGCCGCAGGGCGAGCCCTTGTCCATCAAGGACCGCCTGCGCGCCACGGCCCGCGCCTTCTGGGCCATGCTGATGCCGCTCATCATCATCGGCGGCATGAAGACGGGGGTTTTCACCCCCACCGAGGCCGCCGTGGTGGCCGCGTTCTATGCGCTGGCGGTGGCGCTGTTCGTGCACCGGGAGATGAAGCTGGCCGACATCTATGGCGTGCTGGTGCGCGCAGCCAAGACCACGGCCATCGTGATGTTCCTTTGCGCGGGCGCCCAGGTGGCCAGCTACATGATCACGCTGGCCGATCTGCCCAGCGTGCTCACCGGCTGGCTGGGCCCGCTGGTGCAAAGCCCGCGCGTGTTGATGGCGGTGATGATGGTCGTGCTGGTGCTCATCGGCACGGCGCTGGACCTCACGCCCACCATCCTGATCTTCGCGCCCGTGATGCTGCCCATCGCCGTCAAGGCGGGGATCGACCCGGTGTACTTCGGCCTGATGTTCGTGCTCAACGGCGCCATCGGCCTCATCACGCCGCCCGTGGGCACCGTGCTCAACGTGGTGGCCGGGGTGGGGCGCATCTCGATGCACAGTGTCATCAAGGGCGTGAACCCGTTCCTCATCACCTACGTGCTGATCCTGGCGCTTCTGGTGGTCTTCCCGCAGATCGTGACCGCGCCGGTCGTATGGCTGAGGTGAGATGACGCACCCCCTGAGTCGCTTCGCGGCCCTGGCCTAGGCCGCGCCGGTATGGGCCATCTATGTCTTTTGATTCCTTTTCCCCTGTTCCTTACTGCCTCACCACAATGGAGACAACCATGAAGACTTTCCGCCGTACCCTGCTGGCCGCCCTGTCGGTCGCTGCCATCGCCTGCTCGTTCCAGGCCGCAGCGCAAGACTTCAAGCCCCGCATCATCCGCTTCGGCTATGGCCTGAACGAGGACTCCAACCAGGGCCGCGCCACCAAGCTGTTCGCCCAGGAAGTGGAGAAGGCCTCCGGCGGCAAGATGAAGCTCCGCGCCATCGGCGCGGCCGCCCTGGGCTCGGACGTGCAGATGCAGCAGGCGCTGATCGGCGGCGCGCAGGAGATGATGGTGGGCTCCACCGCCACGCTGGTGGGCATCACCAAGGAGATGGCCATCTGGGACACGCCCTTCCTGTTCAACAACGCCAAGGAGGCCGACGCCGTGCTGGACGGCCCCGTGGGCCAGAAGGTGATGGACAAGCTGCAGGAAAAAGGTCTGGTGGGCCTGGTGTACTGGGAGAACGGCTTCCGCAACCTCACCAACAACAAGCGCGCGATCACCAAGCTGGAAGACATGGACGGCGTGAAGCTGCGCGTGATGCAGAACACCGTGTTCCTCGACAGCTTCAAGACCCTGGGCGCCAACGCCGTGCCGCTGCCGTTCTCGGAGCTGTTCACGGCGCTGGAGACCAAGACGGTGGACGGCCAGGAGAACCCGTACAACACCATCCTGTCCAGCAAGTTCTACGAGGTGCAGAAGTACCTCACCGTGACGAACCACGTGTACAGCCCCTGGATCGTGCTGGTGAGCAAGAAATACTGGGACGGCCTTTCCAAGGCCGAGCAGAAGGTGCTGCTGGACGCCGCCAAGAAGAGCCGCGACTTCGAGCGCCAGGACACCCGCGCCGAAGCCGACAAGGCGCTGGCCGACCTCAAGGCCAAGGGCATGCAGGTGAACGAGCTGCCCGCCGCCGAGGCCAACCGCATGCGCGAAAAGCTCAGCGCCGTGAACGCCAGCATTGCAGCGAACGTGGGCGAAGGCCTGTGGAAGGACGTGCAGGGCGCCGTGGCCCAGGCCCGCGCCGGCAAATAAGCCCGTGCCGCACAAGCCGGGGCCCCTGGCGGGGCCCTTGGGCATCTCAGGATGCCCCGCATGAAAAAGCCGAGGCTCCTTGCGGAGCCTCGGCTTTGTGCATTAAAGAGGCGCGGAAATTACAGCGAACCGGTTTCGCCGAACGGGATCTTGCCGGTGCGCACGGCTTCGGCAGCCTGGGCGCGCACGGCAGCGCGGTCGGCCGTGCTCTTGTAGGTCACCACGCGGGAGCCTGCGGGTTCCTGGCTGCGGGTGGCGGCCACCGTGGCGGCTTCGGAAGCCACTTCAGCACGGGTGCGGTTGGTCTGGTACTGCGTGGCGAATTGCGAAGCGTCGGCTTCGTCAGCGTGGGCGCCCAGGGAGGCGAAAGCGGCCAGGGCAGCGACGGACAGAATGCGGGCGGTCTTGTTCATGGTGAAACTCCAGTAAATCAATCAACGAATCAATAGGGGCGGGAAATCAGGTGAGAGCGTGGGCGGGCAGGGTTGCGGGGCCCTGCCTGCGCATCAGCTCCCTTCGGCCGTTGCGGTGCGGCCGACGCGCATGGCGTGTGCAGCGGCTTCGGCACGGACGGCCGCGCGGTCCACCGTCGAGGTATAGGTCACGATGCGCGAACCAGCGGGTTCCTGGCTGCGCGTTTGCGCGGCAGCGGCGGCCTCGGCCGCGACTTCGGCGCGGGTGCGGCTGGTCTGGTACTGGGCGGCGTACTGCGAAGCGTCGGCTTCGTCGGCCATGGCGCCAAACGAGGCAAAGGCTGCAACAGCGGCAAGGGCCAGGTAGCGAGCGTTCTTGGTCATGATGAAAGTCCTTGGGTCAAAAAAGCGTCTCAAAAAAGCCGGTGCGAAACTCTGTCAATCCATGCTTTGCGCCGGGTTCGGTGAGTCGCCTTTGCGGGTTCGGCTCATCGATGGGATGAACTGTACGCCGCAGGGGATCAAAGAAAAACCGGCTGGTCGCAAACTAACTGTTCCGGTTTTGGAAACAATGCGCCCCCAATTTCCTGGCAGGTGCATCCCGGAAGCCGCTGCAGCGGGCTGCAAAGCGTTGTTGAACATGGGGGCTATCGTGCCCGGCAGCGGACGCGGCGTCGTCTCGCCACGGTTTCGCTTCTTTTCAGTTTGTTTCGCTTACCGGCCGATGCAACAGAAGCGAAACACCTGGCGCGGCATATCGCCCACAAAAGGCCCCGCCTGGGGCTTGCGCGGGTTGCGCCGCCTGGGCTTATGGGCTGAAATGTTTCCAGCGCGCTGCGGTGCCGCGCGCTGCATCCGTCCAGGCTCTCAGAGGGAGGTTCCCATGACCGTCGTCTCGAAAATTCTCCAGTCCAAGCCCGATGCCACCGTGTACGCCGTCGCCCCGGCGGCCTCGGTGTTCGATGCGCTCCAACTGATGGCGAACAAGGGCATCGGTGCCTTGCTCGTCACCGAGGGCGAATCCATCGTGGGCATCTTCACGGAGCGCGACTACGCCCGCAAGATTGCGCTCATGGGGCGCACCTCGTCGCTCACGCAGGTGCGGGACGTGATGACCACGGCGGTGCTGTTCGTGCGCCCCGACCAGACCAGCGAGCAGTGCATGCAGATCATGAGCAACAACCGGCTGCGCCACCTGCCGGTGGTCGAGGGCGGCAAGCTCGTGGGCATGATCTCCATCGGGGACCTGGTCAAGGACATCATTTCCGAGCAGAAATTCATCATCGAGCAGCTGGAGCAGTACATCTCCGGCAGCCGTTGAGGGCAGTCCCCTGCGGGGCTGCGCCACTTCGCTCTCTCGGGGCGTGCGCGGGGGGGGCACCGCCCGCCGGGTCCGCCCGCCCGGTCGCTCAAGCCGCTTTTTCCACGTGCCCCTGGCGCGTGTACAGGAAGTCAATCACCGCCTTGCGGCAGTGCACATAGCGCGGGTCCTCGGCCAGCTCCACGCGCTTGCGGGGGCGGGGCAGGTCGACGGCCAGCACCTCGCCAATCGTGGCGGCGGGGCCGTTGGTCATCATCACGATCTTGTCGGACAGCAGCACGGCCTCGTCCACGTCGTGCGTGACCATGACCACCGTGCTTTGCGTGCGCGCCACGATCTCCAGCAACTCGTCCTGCAGCTTGGCGCGGGTGAGGGCGTCCAGCGCGCCAAAGGGCTCGTCCATCAGCAGCACCTGCGGCTCCATCGACAGCGCCCGGGCAATGCCCACGCGCTGCTTCATGCCACCGGAGATCTCGCCAGGGCGCTTCTGCCCCGCGTGGGTCAGGCCCACCAGGGCCAGCGCGGCATCGGTGCGGGCCTGGAGCTGGGCCTTGCTTTCCTTGCCGCCAAACACGCGCTCCACGGCCAGGTAGATGTTGTCGAAGCAGGTGAGCCAGGGCAGCAGCGAGTGGTTCTGGAACACCACGGCGCGCTCGGGGCCGGGGCCCTTGATCTCCTTGTTGGCGCACAGCAGCGAACCGTTGGTGGGCGTGGTCAGGCCCGCGATCAGGTTCAGCAGCGTGGACTTGCCGCAGCCTGAGTGGCCGATCAGCGCCACGAACTCGCCCTTGGCGATGGTCAGGTGGATGTCGCGCAGCGCCGGGAACAGGCCCTTGGCGGTCTTGAAGGTCTGCTCGACGCCGTGGATCTCAATGAACTTGGTGTGAGAGGTGTGCATGGGGAACTCCTGGTTTTTCGCGAGGACCACCGTGGAACCGGCTTTGCCGGGCCACCGGTGGTGCCCCCTTGAGGGGGAGACGCGCCGCAGGCGCGGCTCAGGGGTGGGTCAAGTCTTGACCTCTTCGAATGTGAATGCGGTTGCCAGCTTGATGAGCGCCATCTCCAGCAGCAGGCCGACGATGCCGATCACAAAGATCGCGATGATGATGTTCTTGACGTTGAGGTTGTTCCACTCGTCCCACACCCAGAAGCCGATACCCACGCCCCCGGTCAGCATCTCGGCGGCCACGATCACCAGCCAGGCCGTGCCCACGGCCAGGCGCACGCCGGTGAGCATGTAGGGCAGCACGGCGGGGAAGAGGATCTTGGTGGCGATCTTCCACTCCGAGAGGTTCAGCACGCGGGCCACGTTCATGTAGTCCTGCGGCACGCGCTGCACGCCCACGGCGGTGTTGATGATCATGGGCCAGATGGAGCAGATGAAGATGGTCCAGATCGCGGCCGGGTTGGCACCCTTGAACACCAAGAGGCCAATGGGCAGCCAGGCCAGGGGCGACACCGGCCGCAACAGGCTGATGAGCGGGTTGAACATGCGCGAGAGGAACGAAAAGCGCCCGATGACAAAGCCCGCCGGAATGCCCACCAGCGCCGCCATGCCAAAGCCCACCGCCACGCGTTCGAGCGACATCAGCACGTTCCAGCCCACGCCCTGGTCGTTGGGGCCGTTGCGGTAGAAGGGGTTGCTGAACACGTCGAGCGCCTGCTTCCAGGTCTCCAGCGGGCTGGGGATGCTGCCGCCCGTGGTGCTGGACACGGCCGCCCACAGGCCGATGAGCAGGCCCAGGCCGCACAGCGGCGGCAGCACCGCCATCCAGAAGCTGCGCGACAGTGCCGCCCAGTCGCGCGGCATGCGCGCCGGGGGGGCGACCGGCGTTGCTGCGGGGGCTTGTTTTGAGGTGTTTTGGGCTCTGGCGCTTGTGGATAAAGCGCTGGCAGCTACATTATTCATAGCATTTTGCGCCGCGGGGGCGGCATCCAACGGGGCGTGAAAGACGGCACTGACCATGGTGTTCTCCGGAGTGCTGGGCTTGCGTTGCGGGGAAGGGCGGGGCTTCGGTGCGGCGCGTCAGGCCTTGATCTTGAAGCCGTCGGCGTACTTGGCGGGGTCCTTGCCGTCCCACACCACGCCGTCCAGGAGCTTGCTGGAGCGCATCGGGTCCTTGGGCACGTTGATCTTCATCGCGCTGGCCACCGACTTGTACAGGTCGACCTGGTTGATCTGCTTGGCCACGCCCAGGTAGTCGGGGTGGTCCTTCAGCAGGCCCCAGCGCTTGTGCTGGGTGAGGAACCACATGCCGTCGGACAGGTAGGGGAAGTTCACCGCGCCGTCGTTGAAGAACTTCATGTGGTTGGGGTCGTCCCAGGTCTTGCCCAGGCCGTTCTGGTAGCGGCCCAGGATGCGCTGGTTGATGGCGTCCACGCTGGTGTTCACGTAGGCCTTGCCGGCCACGGTCTCGGCCATCTTCATCTTGTTGGACAGGCTGGCGTCGATCCACTGGCTGGCCTCCAGCACGGCCATCATCACGGCGCGCGTGGTGTTGGGGTACTTCTTGACGAAGTCGGCCGTGGTGCCCAGCACCTTTTCGGGGTGGTCCTTCCAGAGATCCTGCGTGGTGTTGGCGGTGATGCCGATGCCGTCCATGATGGCGCGGTGGTTCCAGGGCTCGCCCACGCAGAAGCCGTCCATGTTGCCCACGCGCATGTTGGCCACCATCTGCGGGGGCGGCACGGTGATGAGCTTGGCGCCCGACAGCGGATTGATGCCCGCCGCGGCCAGCCAGTAGTGCATCCACATGGCGTGGGTGCCGGTGGGGAAGGTGCCGGCAAAGGTGTATTCGCGCTTTTCCTTGGCCATCAGCTTGGCGAGCGACGGGCCGTCCACCGCGCCCTTGTCGGCCAGCGCCTTCGACAGCGTGATGGCCTGGCCGTTGTGGTTCAGACCCATGAGCACGGCCATGTCCTTCTTGGGGCCTGCCGTGCCCAGGTGCACGCCGTACACCAGGCCGTACAGCACATGGGCAAAGTCCAGCTCGCCGTTGACCAGCTTGTCGCGCACCCCGGCCCAGGAGGCTTCCTTGGTGGGGATGATGGTGACGCCATATTTCTTGTCGAAGCCCAGCACCGAGGCCATCACCACGCTGGCGCAGTCGGTCAGGGGGATGAAGCCGATCTTGACTTCCTTTTTCTCCGGGGCGTCCGAACCCTGGGCGTGCACCAGCGCGCGCAGAGCTGGGCTGACGCCGACGGCGCCCACACTGGCGGCCTGCAGCACGGTGCGGCGGTGGAGGCGGGTCTTGAGCAGATCGGTCATGGGGCGTTTCCTCGTAGCGGCAAAAAACAAAAAAAGGCGTCCCCTCCAGGCCGCTTGCTCGCACAAGCCGGCGCAGGAGGGGGACGCCTTTGTCCAGGGGGCAGGCCCTTGCGGGGACTGCGGTGGCACAAGCCCGTCGTTGGGCCGGTGCCGCAGGGTGGGACCGTCGTTGGTCCCGCACCGGATCATGCAAGCGACGTGCCAGAAAAACGCAGCACCATGGCGGGGCGGCAGGCGCTCTTCTTTTGATAGCTGCTTGCGCCCATGAGTGGGCGCTTGGGGGCGTTTTTTGTACTGTGGGGCGATAGGGCGCTGGGATCGGCCGGGTGCACTCGCCACCGGTCGGCACCGGCCCGCATGCCGCCCATGCACTGTGTTTGTGCGCTGCACCACGGTGCATCGCCGGCTGCGGGGGCTTGAGCGGAGCCTGGGTGGGCCGTCAGCCCAGCAGGTCCATCACGTCCAGCATGCGCTGGGCCACTTCCACCAGCTTGAGTCCCTTGTCCATGGCGGTCTTGCGCAGTTTTTCGTAGGCGGCCTGCTCGCTCAGGCCCTGGCGCTCCATGAGCAGGCCCTTGGCCCGGTCGATGGTCTTGCGGTCCTTGAGCTCGTTGCGGGCGTCGGCCAGTTCGGCGCGCAGCGCCTGCTCATGCTGGAAGCGCGCCACGGCCACGTGCAGGATGGGCCGGATGCGCTGGGGCGCCAGCCCCGCCACGATGTAGGCCGACACGCCCGCCGCCACGGCATCCTGGACGTGCGAGGTGTCCTCGTCGTTGGTGAACATCACGATGGGGCGGCGGGCGTCCCGCGTCGCCATCACCACATGCTCCAGCGCATCACGCGCTTCGCTTTCGGCGTCCACGATGATGAGGTCGGGCTGCAGCTGCGCAATGCGCTCGCTCAGGAAGACGTCGGCCGGCAGCGTGGCGACCAGGTTGAAGTTGTTCTCCAGCAGACCGATGCGCAGCGCCCGCGACCGCTCCGCCTGTTGCAGGGCGTGCTCATCGTCGGCGTCGGCAACGGCCAGATCCGGGGCAACCACGACGATACGCAGGGACTCTTTCATGCCCTGCAGGCAAGCAATTTTTACGCCACAAGTTGGTGCATGGCACGTGCTCGGGGTATTTCCGGGGGCGCTGTGCCCCGCCGTTGCAGGGCCTGAATGTTGCTAATAGTGTCTGAAACGACAGGGCATACCCGGTACCGTCACCCTGGCGACTCGCATATACATCCGGTCACATTCACATCCACAGAGAGAAGGAAATTGGCATGAACACACAGGTGCGTCGGAGGACTGTCTTGACCGCGTTGGCGTGCGCCGCCCTGGCCGCGGCGGGGGCCGTGGGGCTGTCGGGCTGCAGCAAGGTGCCGGATACCGTGAAGATCGGTGTGGCGCAACCGCTGAGCGGGCCGCTGGGTGCGCTGGGGCACGATTTGCTCAACGGCGTCAATCTGGCGGTGGCCGAGCTGAACAAGGGAGGCTACACGGTGGACGGCAAGCGCGTGACGCTGGAGGTCGTGTCGGTGGACGACAAGGCCGACGCGGCCACGGGCAAGACCGTGGCGCAGCAGCTGGTGGACGCCGGCGTGGTGGCGGTCATCGGGCACCTGAACTCCGGCGTGAGCATCGATGCCGCACCCATCTACGCCGCCAAGGACATTCCGCAGCTGGCCATCTCCACCAACCCCAAGTTCACCCAGTTGGGCCTGCCCACCACCTTCCGCATGGTGGCCAACGACACGCTACAGGCCCGCGCCATGGGCTCGTTCGCCGCCGCGCAGCTGGGCGCCTCCCGCTACGCCGCCCTGGACGACGGCACGCCGTACGGCAAGGGGCTGGCCGACGGGGCCGCCGCACAGCTGCGGGCCGACAAGAAGGAGGTGGTGGTGCGCAAGTCGTTCGACGACAAGACCACGGCCTTTGATGCCCTGGCCGCGGAGCTCAAGGCGGCCCAGGTGGAGGTCATCGTCTCCACCCTCAACGACTTCCAGGCGCTGGCCCTGCTGGAGGCGCTGCGCAAGGTGGGCCATACCAAGGTCAGCCTGCTCGGGGGCGACACCATCAAGACCACCGACATGACCAAGGGCGCGGGCATCATCGAGGGCATGTACGCCACGTCCCCCGTGCTGGAGGCCAAGGAGTTCACCACCGGCAAGGCCTTCCTGGAAAAGTACATCGAGGCCTACAAGAAGCCGCCGGCCTATGGCGGGCACTACAGCTACGACAGCATGTACGTGCTGTCCGCGGCCATCCAGAAAGCCAAGTCCGCCGACCCCAAGGAGATCGGCAAGGTGCTGCACAGCATCAATGGCTACGCCCCGGTGACGGGCACCATGACCTGGGACGACAAGGGCGAGCAGCGCTACGGCGCGGTGGGCGTGTACGAACTGCGCGGCGGCAATTGGGAGCTGCGCATGCGCTCCGACCGCTGGTAGGCCGTGCGCGCTGCCGGGCCGCGCGACCGGTGCCAGGCGTGGCCCCGGCCCCGGGTTTTACACTCGGGGCCATGAGCTTGCTGATTCTGGGGATCGAGTCGTCCTGCGACGAAACGGGTGTGGCCCTGGTGCGTGCCACCGGGAGCGCCGTGCCGACACTGCTGGCGCATGCCCTGCACAGCCAGATCGAGATGCACCAGGCCTACGGCGGCGTGGTGCCGGAACTCGCCAGCCGCGACCACATCCGCCGCGTGCTGCCGCTGGCCACGCAGGTGCTGCGCGACGCGGGCGAGCCGCTGGCCGCCGTGGACGTGGTGGCGTATACGCGCGGCCCCGGGCTGGCAGGGGCACTGCTGGTGGGGGCGGGCGTGGCCTGCGCGCTGGGCGCCGCGCTGGGCAAGCCGGTGCTGGGCGTGCACCACCTGGAGGGCCACCTGCTGTCGCCGTTCCTGAGCGCGGACCCGCCCGAGTTTCCGTTTGTCGCGCTGCTGGTGTCGGGCGGGCATACCCAGCTGATGCGGGTGGACGGCGTGGGCCGCTACGAGATCCTGGGCGAGACCATTGACGACGCCGCCGGCGAGGCGTTCGACAAGTCGGCCAAGCTCATGGGCCTGGGCTACCCCGGAGGGCCGGCGCTGTCCCGGCTGGGCGAGCACGGCGATGCCACCGCCTTCAAGCTGCCCCGGCCGCTGCTGCACAGCGGCGACCTGGACTTTTCCTTTGCGGGCCTGAAGACGGCGGTCCTCACCCAGGCGAAGAAGCTGGGCGACGGGCTGGAGCAGCGCAAGGCCGACCTGGCCGCCAGCACCGAAGCGGCCATCGTGGACGTGCTGGTGAAAAAGACGCTGGCCGCGCTGCAGCAAACCGGCTTGAAGCGCGTGGTCGTCGCCGGCGGCGTGGGCGCCAACCGCCACCTGCGCGCGCAGCTGAATGCGGCCTGTGCCCAGCGCAAGGTGCGTGTGCACTACCCCGAGCTGCACCTGTGCACCGACAACGGGGCCATGATCGCCATGGCCGCCGCCATGCGCCTGCAAGCCGGGCAGCAGCAGGCCAACACCGACTACGCGTTTGACGTGAAGCCGCGCTGGCCGCTGGACGCCATCGCGGTGTGACGGCCGCGCACGGGCACCGCAACCCTGGCGCCATGTGCACTGCAGCATTTCTTTACGTGGGCTTGACCGTTGGGGTACGCAGGTCCCCGCGGGGCTCTTCACAATCGGGGCATGCCCTTCCTTGAGCCGTGCCGCGCCATGCGTCCATTTCCCCAGGTTGCCTCCCTCTTGCCTGCCCCGCCTGACGGCCGCGCCGCTGCGTTGATGCGGCGGATGTCCGCCGCGCTGGCGCAAGGAGGGGGACCGGCGCTGGGGTTGGGTTGGGGGGTGGGGCTGTGCCTCGCGTTGTCGGGCTGCGCCAGCCTGGCGCCCGCGGGCAGCGGGGTGCCTGCCGTGGCGGTGCCCTCGGCGTGGGCAGCTGCCGGCCCGGTGGGGCAGGGCGGTACCGCTGGGGCTGCCGCCACCCCGCTGGCGCAGTGGTGGCAGGGGTTTGGCGACCCAGACCTCACCGCCCTGGTGGAGCGGGCGCTGGCGGCCAACACCAGCGTGCGTGCGGCCCAGGCGGCGCTGCAGCAGGCGCGCGCGCAGGTGGACGTGCAGGCCGCCGGCCTGCAGCCCGGGGTGCGCGCGTCCGCCTCGGCGCAGCGCAGCCGCGCGGCCAACAGTACGGGCAACAGCTTCCAGGCCGGGTTTGATGCCAGCTGGGAGCCCGACGTGTTCGGCCGCCTGGGCAGCGGCGTGCGCGCCAGCGAAGCCGACGCGCGCGCCGCCGAGGCCAGCCTTGCCGACGTGCAGGTCTCGCTGGCCGCGGAAGTGGCCGTGAACTACATCGAGCTGCGCGGCCTGCAGCAGCGCTTGGCCATTGCGCGCAGCAACCTGGCCAGCCAGCAGGAAACACTGCAGATCGCGCAGTGGCGCCTGCAGGCCGGGCTGGCCACCTCGCTGGTGTCCGAGCAGGCCCGCGCCGCGGCGGAGCAGACGGCCGCGCAGATCCCGTCGCTCGAAGCGAGCCTTGCGCAGTCCCGGTATGCCCTGGCGGTGCTGACGGGGCAGCCCCCCGGCGCGCTGGATGCGGCGCTGGCCGCCGCCGCCCCCGTGCCCCAGCCCGGCGCCGCGCTGGCGCTGGCGATTCCGGCCGAAACCCTGCGCCAGCGGCCCGACGTGCGTGCGGCCGAGCAGCGCATTGCCGCAGCGCTGCAGCGCGTGTCGCAGGCCGACGCTGCGCGCTACCCCAGCTTCTCCCTCAGCGGCTCGGTGGGGCTGCGGGCCCTCACCCTGGGTGCGCTCACGGGGGGCGGTGCGGTCACCAGCGCGTTGCTGGGCAGCGTGTCCGTGCCGCTGCTGGATGGCGGCGCCGCGCGGGCCCAGGTGCGCGTGCAGGAAGCCGCGCTGGAACAGGCCCGCGTGGCGTACGAAGCCACCGTGCTCGCCGCCCTGCAGGACGTGGAAAACGCCCTGGCCGCGCTGCAGGGGGACCGCGACCGGCTCACCCGGCTGCAGGCCGCCGCAGAGGCCGCCGGCAATGCGGCGCTGCTGGCCCAGCAGCGCTACCGCAGCGGGCTTATCGACTTCCAGTCCGTGCTGGAGACGCAGCGCACGCTGCTGTCCACGCAGGAGAGCCAGTCCATCACCGCCACCAGTGTCGCGGCCGACCACGTGCGCCTGTACAAGGCGCTGGGCGGCGGGTGGCAGGCGCAGCCCGCAGATGCCCTGGCGCGCCGCTGAGCCGTCCCACCGGCCTTTCCGTTGCCCGGCCTTTCATTGACCCCGATTCACCGCCATGCCCCACACCGATCCGTCCCCGGCATCCCCGCCGGCTTCTGCTGCCCCTGCTGACCTGAACGCCCTGCTGGGCGCCGACCGCCCGCGCCGCTGGTGGCAGCGCCGGTCGCTGTGGCTGGGCGTGGCCGCGCTCGGGCTGGCCGCGGCGGGCGGGTACGCCTGGCAAAGCCGCCAGAGTGCCCACGCCGCACCCAGCTACGTGACCGAGGCGCTGGGCCGGGGCAACCTCACGCTGACGGTGGCGGCCAACGGCACGCTGCAGCCCACGCGCTCCGTCACCATCGGCAGCGAGCTGTCCGGCACGGTGCGCAACGTGCTGGTGGACGTGAACGACAAGGTCCGCAAGGGCCAGCTGCTGGTGGAGCTGGACACCGCAAAGCTCGACGCGCAAGTGCTGCGCTCGCGGGCCTCGCTGGCCTCGGCGCAGGCGCGCCTGGCCCAGGCCGCGGCAACCACCCAGGAGGCCCAGGCCAACCTGGGCCGGCTGGAGGAGGTGGCCCGGCTGTCGGGCGGCAAGGTGCCCTCGGCCGCCGAGCTGGACACCGGCCGCGCCACGCTGGACCGCGCGCGGGCCGACGAGGCCAGCGCCCGCGCCTCGGTGCAGGACGCCCGCGCCGCCCTGTCCACGGACGAGACCAACCTGTCCAAGGCCTCCATCCGTTCGCCCATCGATGGCGTGGTGCTGGCCCGCTCGGTGGAGCCGGGCAACGCCGTGGCCGCGTCGTTGCAGGCCGTCACACTGCTCACGGTGGCCGAAGACCTGACCCGGCTGCGCCTGGACGTGAACGTGGACGAGGCCGACGTGGGCTCGGTCAAGGTGGGGCAGAACGCCAGCTTCACCGTCAGCGCCTACCCGTCGCGCCGCTACCCGGCCACCGTCACGCGCGTGTCGTTCGGCTCCACCAAGACCGACAACGTGGTTACCTACATCACCTGGCTGGACGTGAACAACGCCGACCTGAGCCTGCGCCCGGGCATGACGGCCGCGGCCACCATCACCTCCACCGAACGCAAGGACGTGCTGATGGTGCCCAACACCGCGCTGCGCTTCACCCCCTCCGGCGCTGCCGGGACGGGTGCGCCGGCAGCGGCCGGGGGCGCCCGCCCGCCCGCGTCGTCGGGCAGCGGGGGCGGCATCATGTCCCAGCTCATGCCGCGCATGCCGCGCACAGGCTCGGGGCCGCGCAAGCCGGGCAACGGGGCCGAGGCGGGCGACGCCGCGGGCAAGCTGCGCCAGATCTGGGTGCTGCAGGACGGGACGCCCCGGCCCATGGCGGTGCAGGTGGGCATCAGCGACGGCCGCCACACCGAGGTCACGGGCGAAGGCCTTGCACCCGGCATGGCCGTGATCACCGACCAGCGCACCGCCGGTGCCAAGCCATGAGCGCGCCGGGCGAGGTTCCGCTGATCCGCCTGCGCGGCGTGACCAAGGTCTACGGCGAGGGCGCGCTGGCCTTCCAGGCCCTGAAAGGGGTGAACCTGGACATCGCGCAGGGCGACTTCGTGGCCATCATGGGCCCCAGCGGCTCGGGCAAGTCCACGGCCATGAACACGCTGGGCTGCCTGGACCGGCCCACCACGGGCGAGTATTTGTTCAAGGGCGTGCATGTGGAGTCGCTCTCGCGCGACGAGCGGGCGCGGCTGCGGCGGCGCTACTTTGGCTTTGTGTTCCAGGGCTTCAACCTGCTGGCGCGCACCTCCGCCCAGGAGAATGTGGAACTGCCCCTGCTGTACCGGGGCGAGTCGGCCGCAGTGCGGCACGCCGCCGCGGCCCGTGCGCTGGCGGCGGTGGGACTCAAGGGCTGGGAGCACCACACGCCGGCCGAGCTGTCGGGCGGGCAGCAGCAGCGCGTGGCCATCGCACGCGCCATCGTCACCGAGCCCGATGTGCTGCTGGCCGACGAGCCCACGGGCAACCTCGACACCCAGCGCAGCCACGAGATCATGGAGCTGCTGTGGCACCTCAATGCCGACCAGGGCATCACCGTGCTGATGGTCACGCACGAGCCTGACATGGCGCAGTACGCGCGGCGCATCGTGCGCTTCGTGGACGGCGTGGTGGACAGCGATGCGCCCAACCCGTCCCCGGCGGGGCTGCGCAGCGGTACGGCGGACGCGCCGGTGGCGCCAGCGCCAGCGCACGCGGGAGGTGCCTGATGCTGCTCAACACCCTGCTCCTGGCGCTGCGCTCCATCCGGCGCAATCTCATGCGGTCGTTCCTCACCATCCTGGGCATCGTGATCGGCGTGAGCGCGGTGATCACCATGGTCACGCTGGGCAACGGCGCCACGCTGGCCATCCAGAACCAGATCTCGGGCCTGGGCACCAACCTGCTGCAGGTGCGCCCCGGGCAGCGCCTGGGGCCGGGCGGCGGCACGGGGGCGCCGGCCTTCAAGGACACCGATGCCGACGTGATCGCCCAGCAGATCGGCGGCATCCTGGCCGTGGCGCCCGAGGCGCGCACCGGCGCCACCGTGGTGGTGGGCGGGCGCAACTGGTCCACCAGCGTCATCGGCAGCACCAACGCCTGGCTGCAGACCGGCAACTGGACGGTGCGCACCGGCCGCATCTTCACCGACGCGGAATTGCGCGCGGGCGCTGCCGTCTGCCTGATCGGCGAGACCGTGCGGCGCGAGCTGTTTGGCAGCGAGGACGCCCTGGGCGGCCAGCTGCGCGTGAAGGCGTTCTCGTGCGAGGTGGTGGGCGTGCTCGCCTCCAAGGGCCAGGGCGCGTTCGGCAACGACCAGGACGACACCGTGCTGGTGCCGCTCAAGACGCTGCAGCGGCGGGTGACCGGCAACACGCGGGTGAACACGCTGCTGGTGTCGATGAAGGACGGCAGCGACCCGGAGCGGGTGAAGGCGAGCCTCACCCAGCTGCTGCGCGAGCTGCGCAAACTTTCCGATTCGGACGAAGACAACTTCAACGTGCTCGACACCAAGCAGCTGGCCGATACGCTCTCGGGCACCACCAAGGTGCTGACCACGCTGCTGGGCGCCGTGGCCGCCGTGAGCCTGCTGGTGGGCGGCATCGGCATCATGAACATCATGCTGGTGAGCGTGACGGAGCGCACGCGCGAGATCGGCCTGCGCCTGGCCATCGGCGCGCTGGAGCGCGAGGTGCTGCTGCAGTTCCTGATCGAGGCTGTGGTGCTGGCCGCCTTGGGCGGGCTCATCGGCATCGTGCTGGCCATGGGCGCGTCGCTCGCGCTGTCGGGCCTGATGGGCGTGCCCTACCTGTTCAACCCGGGCGTGAACCTGCTGTCGTTTGTGTTCTCGGCCGGCATCGGGGTGGTCTTCGGCTATTTTCCCGCCCGCCGCGCGGCGCGCATGGACCCCATCGATGCGCTGCGGCATGAATGAGAAAGCACCCGGCGCGGCAAGGGAAATATCTATAAAAAACGCCCGCAGCCCTTGCGGGGCGGGCGCTGGAAGCTATTGAAAATATAGCTATCTCGGTGCCCGCGGCGCGGGCGTGCGGGGCGCTCAGTGGATCGTCAGCGTGGCGGCCTTGCTGGCGGGCTCCACACGGGCCAGCGTCAGCGTGAGCACGCCGTTTTCCAGCTTGGCGGTGCTGGCGCTGGCGTCCACCTCGGTGGCCAGCTCCCAGGCGCGCTGCACCTGGCGCGGTGCGCCTTCCACGCTTTGCACGCGCACCACGGCACCTTCGATGCTGATCGTGAGCTGCTCGCGGGTGAGGCCGGGCACATCCAGCTGCAGCGTGGTGGCTTTTTCATCCTGCGTGATGGTGCAGCCGGCGGCAGGTGCTGCGGCGGCTGGTGCCAGGGCGCCCATCAGAAAGCGCTGCAGCGCCATGTCTGCGGAACGGGGGGCTTGGGCATACGCGGCGCGGCGGATCACGGGGGCGAAGATCATGGGGACTCCTATACACTGCGCGGCTCTCGACGTGGTCGCCGCATGCCAAGGAGGTGTGTACGGCCACCGTGCATTTCAAGGGAAAAAGTGGCATGAATAAATTGCGTTCCGTGGGCTTGAAAACCAGCGCCGCGGCATTACGTCACACCGTTTTGGCGGCATCCGCCGCGCTGGCCTGCGCGTTGCTGCCGCTGGCCGCCCCCCAGGCCCAGGCCGCTGCGCCCGGGGCCGCGGTGGTGCAGGGCAAGCCCATCAAGGTCGCGCTGATCGAAAGCCTGTCGGGCGCCTTTGCGAACACCGGCGAGGCCGTCTACCGCAACGTGTTCTGGGCCATGGAGCGCGTGAACGCGCGCGGCGGCGTGCAGCTGCCCGCAGCGGCTGGCGGCCCGCGCCCGCTGGTGCTGGAGCGCTATGACAGCAAGGGCCAGAACGAGGAAGCCCTGTCGGCCCTGCGCGCCGCGATTGACGATGGCGCGCAGGTCATCCTGCAGGGCAACTCCTCGGCCACCGCCGCGGTGCTGATCGAGGCCATCAACAAGCACAACGAGCGCGAGCCGGCCAAGCGCGTGGTCTTTTTGAACTACGCGGCGGTGGACCCGATCCTGACCAACGAGAAGTGCAGCTTCTGGCACTTCCGCTTCGACGCGCATGCCGACATGCGCATGGCCGCGCTCATGGACGTGATGCGCGAGGACAAGGCCCTCAAGAGCGTGTACCTCATCGGCCAGGACTACAGCTTCGGCCAGGCCGTGCTGCGCGAGGCGCGCAAGCAGCTGGGGGCGCAGCGGCCCGACGTTGCCATCGCCGGGGAAGAGCTGCACCCCATCGGCCGCGTGAAGGACTTCGCCCCCTACGCCGTGAAGATCAAGACCAGCGGCGCGCAGGCGGTTGTCACCGGCAACTGGGGCAACGACCTCACGCTGCTGGTGAAGGCCGCGCGCGAGGTGGGGTACGAGGGCAGCTTCTACACCTTCTATGGCAACGCGCTGGGTGCTCCGGCGGCGATGGGCGACGCGGGCATCGGCAAGGTGGTGGCCGTGGCCGACTGGCTGCCCAACGTGCCGGGCGCACAGAGCGAGGCGTTCTACCAGTCCTTCCGCACGCGCTTTCCCAAGCCGCAGGACGACTACGTCCACATGCGCATGCAGCTCATGGTGGAGGCGCTGGCCCAGTCCATCGAGCGCGCGGGCAGCACCGAGGCGACGGCAGTGGCGCGGCAGCTGGAGAACGCAAACGTGCAGCTCTCCGGCCAGGGCGGCAGCATGCGCGCGGCGGACCACCAGTTCCAGCAGGCGCTGGTGGTGGGCGTGATGGACAAGAAGGGCACGCCGGGCGTGAAGTTCGACGTGGAAGGCTCGGGCTACGGGTTCCGCGTGGTGCGGCAGATTCCGGCCGCCAAGGCCCAGCAGCCGCACAGCTGCAACATGCAGCGGTATTGAGCCTTCGGCCGCTGAGCTTGTCGAAGCGCTGCGCAAGGCTTCGACAGGCTCAGCCCGAACGGCCTATGCGTGATGGCGATGCGAGATGCGGCTCTGAACCGTTCACGCTGAGCTTGTCGAAGCGCTGCGCAAGGCTTCGACAAGCTCAGCCCGAACGGATGTTTCGGATGGTTCGGAAGGAACTCAGCGCCGGATGCGGTGCCCGGTTTTGAACACCCACCACACCACGGCCAGGCACAGGGCCATGAACACCAGCGTCATGCCCGTGCTCACGCCGATGTGCACGTCGGCCTGGCCGTAGAACGCCCAGCGCAGGCCGCTGATGAGGTAGACCACCGGGTTGAACAGCGACACCGCCTGCCACAGCGGCGGCAGCATGTTGATGCTGTAGAACGCACCGCCCAGGAAGGTGAGCGGCGTGATGACCAGCAGCGGGATGACCTGCAGCTTCTGGAAGCTGTCGGCCCACAGGCCGATGATGAAGCCGAACAGGCAGAACGTGACGGCGGTGAGCACCAGGAAGCCCACCATCCACACCGGGTGGGCCACCTGGTACGGCACGAACACGCGGGCGGTGGCCAGGATGAGCACCGACACCAGCAGCGACTTGCTGGCCGCTGCACCCACGTAGCCCAGCAGCGCCTCCACCCAGTTCACCGGCGCGCTCAGCAGCTCGTAGATGGTGCCCGACCACTTGGGCATGTAGATGCCGAAGGCCGAGTTGGAGATGCTCTCGGACAGCAGCGACAGCATGAGCAGGCCGGGGATGATGTAGGCCCCATAGCTCACGCCGCCGATGTCGCCCATGCGCGAGCCGATCGCCGAGCCGAAGACGATGAAGTACAGCGCCGTGGTGAGCACCGGGGCGATGAGGCTCTGCATCCAGGTGCGGAACGCACGGTGCATCTCGAAGCGGTAGATGGCGAGCACGCCATGCAGGTTGGGGCCGTTCATGCGGGGTCTGCCTTTCGTTCGGCGGGGGCCTGGTGCACCAGGCTCACGAAGATGTCTTCCAGCGAGCTTTCGCTGGAGTGCAGGTCCTTGAAGTCGATGCCGTGCTCCTGCAGGGCGCGCAGCAGCGCGGCAATGCCCGTGTCGTCCTGCTGCGAGTCGAAGGTGTAGGTGAGCGTGGCGCCGCCCTGGCTTAGCGCTAGCGGCCAGCGGGCCAGCGCGGCGGGCACCTCCGCCAGCGGCTGCTGCAGCGTGATCGCGAGCTGCTTCTTGCCCAGCTTGCGCATCAGCACCGCCTTGTCTTCCACCACGATCAGCTCGCCCTTGCGGATCACGCCGATGCGGTCGGCCATGTCCTCGGCTTCTTCCAGGTAGTGCGTGGTCAGGATGATGGTGGTGCCGGCGTCGCGCAGCTTGCGCACCAGGCGCCACATGTCGTGGCGCAGCTCCACGTCCACGCCCGCGCTGGGCTCGTCCAGGAACAGGATCCTGGGCTCGTGCGACAGCGCCTTGGCGATCAGCACGCGGCGCTTCATGCCGCCCGAGAGGGCCAGGATCTTGGTGTCCTTCTTGTCCCACAGCGACAGGTCCTTGAGGATCTTCTCGATGTACGCCGGGTCGGGCGCCTTGCCGAACAGGCCGCGGCTGAAGCTCACGGTGGCCCACACGGTCTCGAACGAGTCGGTGTGCAGTTCCTGCGGCACCAGGCCGATGGCCGCGCGGGCGGCCCGCCAGTCGCGCACGGTGTCGTGGCCGTCGGCGGTGATGGTGCCGGCCGTGGCATTGCTCATGCCGCAGATCACGCTGATCAGCGTGGTCTTGCCCGCGCCATTGGGGCCGAGCAGGGCAAAGATCTCGCCGCGCCGGATGTCCAGGTCGATGTGCTTGAGCGCCTGGAACCCGCCCGCGTACGTCTTGCTGACGCCGCGCACGCGAACGATGGCGTCCGAAGAGGTGGCAGTGGGCGGTGGTGCTGCTGCTGGCATGGGCAAAAGGGTGGGGTGGGGGAGGAAGAGGGCTGCCGCGCACGCGGCCGAAGCGCTGCATTGTGGCGTGACTCGCGTCCGCGCGCCGGCGTGCGGCCCAATCCCCGCCGTGGCACTGGGGCCGGGGGGCTCCTGTCTGCGCCCGGCGCGTCAGCGTGCGCGGGCTGCCGCCACCTCGCGGCCCAGCTCGATCACGGCCATGGCGTAGTAGCTGGACCAGTTGTAGCGCGTGATGGCGTAGAAGTTCTCCGTGCCGGCCACGTAGGTGGGGGCGTCGCCGCCGTTTTGCAGCTCCACCAGCGCCAGCGGTCCGGTGTGGCGGGCGGCGGCCTCGTCCAGCACCACGCCCTGGGCCTGCAGGCTGGCCGCGCTGAAGGTGGGCAGGATGTCGGGGGCCAGCAGGGCGTCCAGCTGCAGCCGGGCGTTGTCAAACTGCACCGCGTAGTGCGTGGGCATGCCGGGAACCCAGCCGTGGCCCTGGAAATAGTGGGCCACCGAGCCGATGGCATCGGCCGCGCTGCGGAACAGGTCGATGCGGCCGTCGCCGTCAAAGTCCACGGCGTAGCGCATCCAGCTGGACGGCATGAACTGCCCCAGCCCCATGGCGCCCGCATAGCTGCCGCGCGGCCCGAACGGGTCGGTGTTGCTGCGGTCGGACAGGCTCAGGAACTGCTCCAGCTCGCGCCGGAAAAAACTGGCCCGCTCGGCGGCCCGCGGGTGCGCCGACGGAAAGTCGAACGCCAGCGTGGCCAGCGCGTCCATCACCCGGAAATTGCCCATCTGCTGCCCGTAGATGGTTTCCACGCCCAGGATGCCCACGATGATCTCGGCGGGCACGCCGTACTCGCGCTCGGCGCGCTCCAGGGCGGCCTGGTTCTCTTCCCAGAACCGCAGGCCCGCGCGGATGCGCACCGGTTCCACGAACCGGCTGCGGTAGGCCCGCCAGTTCTTGGGCGCGCCCTTGGGCGGCGGCAGCATGAGCCGCGGGATCTGCGGCAAAAACTGGGCCTGGCCGATGGCCTGGCGCACCCACTCGCGGTCCAGGTTGCGGCGTGCGGCCAGGTCGTCGGCAAATTCCAGGGCCTCGGGGCGGGAGGCGTAGTACACCGCCGGCCGGTTGTGCGCGGCACCGGATTTTGGGCCTTTTTTGGGGTTTGCCAAGGCGGGTATTGCGCAAGCAGCTATCAAAAAAAGAGCAATCGCAGCCCGCCGGGCGGGCATTTTCACGGTCAGTTCCACAGTCTTCTTCATGGGGATGGGTGGCGGGGGCGGGCAGGCAGGGCGCCGCCCGCCCGCGCCACGGTGTCATTTCTTCGGCCAGGGCAGCCCGCTGAATTCGCGCCGCAGGGCGGCCAGTTCGGTGTCCGGGTGGGGAGCGTAGCGCAGCCGTTCCAGGCGCAGCAGCCAGTCGGCCAGCGTGGCGGCCCCGGCGCCAAACCGGGCCTGCACCTGGGCGGCCATGGCGCGCGGGGGCATGGTGGCGGGCAGTTCCAGGCCGGCGCGGGCCAGGCGCTCGCGCGTGCGGGCCAGCAGCCGCAGCCAGGGGTCGTGCTGGCTGCGCTCCCACAGGTTCCAGGCAATGCCGCCCAGGGCGGCGGCAATGACGAGAAAACCCATCACGGTGGTGAGGTCCTGCCAGCTGGGGGACTCAAACCCCAGCGCCTTGAGCAGGTCCATCTGCCGCGTTTGCGTGTAGTTGAGCACCCACTGGTTCCAGCGGTTGTTGACGGCCTCCCACGCGGCCCGCAGGTTCTGCGCCAGGCCGGGGCTGAGGGTGCCCATGGCGGCGGCAAAGGCGCCCTGCGGGGCCCGCAGCCGCTGGAACTGGCCCACGCGGCCCGGTGCGACGGCGCCGGTGGGGTCCACCCGCACCCAGCCGCGGCCCTCCATCCAGACTTCGGCCCAGGCGTGGGCGTCGCTCTGGCGGACGGTCCAGTAGCCGTCGAAGTAGTTCATCTCGCCGCCCTGGTAGCCGGTGACGATGCGTGCCGGGATGTCCATGGCGCGCATCAGCACCACGAAGGCCGAGGCGATGTGCTCGCAAAAACCCTCCTTGCGGTCGAACCAGAACTCGTCCGCCGTGTGTTCGCCGTAGACGCCGGGCTCCAGCGTGTAGGTGTAGCCGCCGGTGCGCAGCCGCTGCAGGGCCGCGTTGACCAGCGCCGGCGTGCCCCCGGCGCTGAGCGAGGGGTCGGCGCGCATCTGCGCGGCCAGCGCCAGGGTGCGGGGGTTGAAGCCGGGCGGCAGTTCCTCGTGCACGTGCAGCTGCCGCACGGCGGTCTCGGGGCCGTGGCGGAACGTGGGGTAGCTCTCGGCGCGGTAGCGCATCACGTCCATGATGGGGCGGCTGGTCATCCACTGCAGGTCCTGCGTCATGTACGCCTGCATGTTGGGCAGCTCGGGGGCGTTGGGGGTGGCCTCCAGCACCATGAGCCAAGGGCGCTTTTGCGGCTCCATCGTCACTTCGTAGCGCACGGCCGGGCCCTGCACCTGCAGGTTGGCGGGCAGGCCGATCCGCGCGGCCAGTGCGCTGTCTTCGCGGAACGGCTCCGCCTGCCATTCCCGCCCGTCGAAACCGGCGAGCACGGGGCCGCGGAAGTACATGGCCGACTGCTGCGGAATGTCCTGCGCCGGGCCCTCGAACCGCACGCGCAGGGCCACCGCGTCGTTGAGGGCCAGCTCCGCGATGGAGCCCACCTTCATCACCCCCGACAGGCCGGTGCTGCCTTTCATGCTGTCGGTGGGCATGCCCCACAGGGGCGCGATGCGGGGGAACAGCATGAACAGCGCCACCATGATGGGCGCGCCCAGCAGCGCCATGCTGCCGGCAATGCGGAACGTCTGGGCCAGCGGCGGCCGCCCCACCGGCATGTGGGCGTTGACCAGCGCCGTGAGCAGCCCCAGCAGCGCCACCAGCATCGCCGCCGCCGTGGCCAGCGACTGCGAGAAGAAGAAATTGCTGAGCATCGTGAAGAAGCCCAGGAAGAACACGACCATGGCGTCGCGGCGCGCGCGCAGCTCCAGCATCTTGAGGGCGAGCAGCACCACGATCAGCGTCACGCCCGCGTCGCGCCCGAGGATGGTGCGGTGCGTGACCAGCGTGCCGGCCACGGCCACGATCAGCAAGGTTGCCACCGTCCAGCGGCCGGGCAGGGGGCGGCCCCGCCACGCCAGCACGCCACGCCACAGCAGCAGGCCACCCGCCAGCAGGCTGGTCCAGGGCGGCAGGTTGGCCACCTGCGGCGCGATCACCCAGGCGATCACGAACAGCAGGAACAGCGTGTCGCGCGCTTCGCGGGGCAGGGAGGCAAGGGTCTGTCGCAGGGTCATTGCGGGAAGGTCATGCCGTGAGGGTGGGGAAGGCTGGAGCAAGTTTGCTATCTAAATGATAGCTTCCAGCGCCTATCCACAAAGCGCTGGAAGGCATTTTGGTACGAATCAGCACAGTGCAAGCGCCTCCAGGCAGCGCCGGCGGTGGGCGGCGCCGCTGTCGGGCGCGATTTCGGCGCCCGGCAGGCGCAGGCCGTAGTCCAGGCCCAGGCGGTCGGCCTGCAGCACCCAGGCGGTGAGGCGGGAGATGCGGGCCTCGGGGTCGGTCAGGCCGGTGCGGGCCGGGTCCAGCCACAGCTCGTGCCGCTGGGCCTGCTGGGCATCGCGGCTCACCAGGTCGTCAGTGCCCGTGGCCAGCGACTTGGCCGCCTTTTTCCAGACCACCAGCTTGAGCGGATCGCCGCGGCGGTAGGCCCGCACGCCGTCAAACTCGCCAATGCCCTGCGATAACGCGCTGCCCGTGCCGCTGGCGCGCGGCTCCCCGGGCGGCAGCGGCGGCCCGGGGGTTTCGGGCGCCGGGTACACCAGCACCTGGGCGGCCGGGCGCCAGTAGGTCCACACGCGGAAGGTGCCCAGCGGAAAGCGGGTTTCGGCCGTGAGGGTGGGCACGCGGTGCAGGCCCCGTCGCTCGGGCCGGAAGGCCACCTGCACGCTGGTCTGGCCCTGGGCGGGCACGTCGGTCCAGGCCCAGTGGTGCGGCTCCTTGCGGCCCGTGCCGTGCACGGCCAGCGCAATGCCGTAGCGCGGCGTGGCGCGGTCGCTGGACAGCTGCACCTCGAACGCGGTGCTGGTGCCCATGAAGTGGGGTTCCGGGGCCTTCAGGTGCAGCGTCAGCCCCCGCAGGTTGGCATGGCACAGGTGCATGCCGATCACCGCGCTGCCCGCCAGCAGGAAGGTGAGCAGGTAGCCCAGGTTGAGCTGGAAGTTGATCGAGGCGACCAGCAGCACCGCCAGGGTCAGCGCCAGCATCCAGCCTGCGCCCGTGGGCAGGATGTAGACATTGCGCTGCGTGAGCACCAGGGTGTCGCTCAGGGGCAGCCGGGCCTGCCACCAGCGCTGAAAACGCCGCCGCAGCAGCGCCAGCGGATTGAGCGCAGCGGCGGCGCGGGACCAGGCCGGCGCTACGGCCGGTTCGGAGTGCGCGGTCACGGCAGCGGGGTGGCGTCCACCATGGCGCGCACCTGCTCCACCGCGCCACGGCCGGCGTCGCCCACGGGCACCAGGCGGTGGGCGATGGTCTGGGGCAGCACGGCCTGCACGTCGTCGGGGGCCACGTAGTCGCGCCCGCTGATCAGCGCCTGGGCCTTGGCCGCGCGCACCAGCGCGATGCCCGCGCGCGGCGACAGGCCCTGCAGGAACCAGCGGCCCGAACGCGTGGCGGCGATCAGGTCCTGCACATAGTTCAGCAGCGGCTCGGCCGTGTGCACCGCCTGCACCTGGCGCTGCAGCTCGGCCAGTTCCTCGTCCGACAGCAGCGGCAGCATGCTGTCCACCATGTCGCGGCGGTCGGCCCCCGCCAGCAGCATGCGCTCGGCCGCACGGTCGGGGTAGCCGATGGAGATGCGCATGAGGAAGCGGTCCAGCTGCGATTCGGGCAGGGCAAACGTGCCCAGCTGGTCGTGCGGGTTCTGCGTGGCGATCACGAAGAAGGGGTGGGGCAGGGCGCGGGTTTCGCCCTCCACCGACACCTGCTTTTCCTCCATGGCCTCCAGCAGCGCGCTTTGCGTCTTGGGGCTGGCGCGGTTGATCTCGTCGGCCAGCAGCACCTGGGCGAACACGGGGCCCGGGTGGAACACGAAGGACTCCTTGCCGCGTTCGTACACCGACACGCCGGTAAGGTCGCTGGGCATCAGGTCGGCGGTGAACTGCACGCGCGAGAACTGCAGCCCGAAGGTGCGCGACAGCGCGTGCGCCAGCGTGGTCTTGCCCACGCCCGGCACGTCCTCGATCAGCAGGTGCCCCCCCGCCAGCAGGCAGGCCACACAGTCCTGGACCTGGGCCTGTTTGCCCACAATCACCGTGTTAAGCTGATCCAGGAGCGATTTGATCTTGTGCTGTGTGTTCATCATCATGGCGCGACGTTATCCGAAAAAATCCAAGAAATGGGACAAGCAGGGGCAAGACTGTGAGCAAAACGGGCTATTTCACCCACCGGGATTGTTGGAAGCACGAGATGGGCCCGGGGCACCCGGAGTGCCCCGAGCGGCTGGACGCGATTGAAGACCGTTTGCTGGCCACCGGCGTGGCCGACGCGCTGGAGCGCTACGAAGCCCCCGAGGCCTCGCTGGCCGACATCGAACTGGCCCACGGCCGCATGCACATCGCGGCGCTGCGCGGCCTGTCCGACCGGCTCAACGAAGAGCTGCTGGCGGGCGGCCCCGCCTATGCGCAGATCGACACCGACACGTCCATCAACGCCCACACCTGGAAGGCGTCGCTGCGCGCGGCCGGCGCCGCGCTGGCCGCCACCGACGCCGTGATGGCGGGCGAGGTGGAAAACGCCTTCTGCGCGGTGCGCCCGCCCGGCCACCACGCCTGCCGCGACAAGGCCATGGGTTTTTGCTTTTTCAACAACGTGGCCGTGGCCGCCAAGTACGCGCTGCAGCGCTACAACCTGCAGCGCGTGGCGATCGTGGACTTTGACGTGCACCATGGCAACGGCACCGAGGACATCCTGGCGAACGACGAGCGCGCGTTGATGGTCAGCATCTTCCAGCACCCGTTCTACCCCTACAGCGGCGACCACAACCCGGCCCCCAACATGGTGAACGTGCCCGTGCCGGCCTACACCCGCGGCATGGACATCCGCGAGATCATCGAGATGATGTGGATGCCCCGGCTGGAAGCCTTCAAGCCCGAGATGATCTTTGTGAGCGCCGGTTTTGACGGCCACCGTGAGGACGACATGGGCCAGCTGGGCATGACCGAGCAGGACTATGCCTGGATCACGCAGCGGGTGAAGGACGTGGCGCGGCGCTTTGCCAAGGGGCGCATCGTGTCGTGCCTGGAAGGCGGCTACGTGATGGGGCCGCTGTCGCGCAGCGTGGAGGCGCATCTGCGGATCCTGGCGGACTTGTGAGCATCCCCCTGAGCGGCTTCGCCGCTTCCCCCTTCTCTTGCATCGCTGTGCGCTGCGGAAGGGGGACGCCGCCAGCGCGGCGGGGCGGCCCTTGCGCGGCGGCCTCCGCGTGGCCGCGACAGTGGCTGCGGGCATGCCCAGGTCAGAAGTACGAGAGAAAGATATGACAAGTTCAAGCACCGATTCCCTGCTGCAGGTGGCCCGCGACGCGCGTGGCGTGGTCACGCTCACCCTGAACGACCCCTCGCGCTTCAACGCGCTGGGCACCGAGATGCTGGCGGCGCTGCAGCAGGCGCTGGACGGGGTGGCGCGCGACGACACGGCGCGGGTGGTGGTGCTGGCTGCGGCCGGCAAGGCGTTCTGCGCGGGGCACAACCTCAAGGACATGGCCGCGAACCCGGAACTGGCCTACTACCAGCAGCTGTTCGCCCAGTGCAGCCGGGTGATGCTCAGCATCCACAAGCTCAGCGTGCCCGTGATTGCGCGCGTGCACGGCATGGCCACGGCGGCCGGATGCCAGCTGGTGGCGCAGTGCGACCTGGCGGTGGCGGCCGACACGGCCAGCTTTGCCACCAGCGGCATCCACTACGGCCTGTTTTGCGCCACGCCCAGCGTGCCGCTGGTGCGCAACGTGCCCGCCAAGCGGGCCATGGAGATGCTGCTCACCGGCGATTTCATCGACGCCGCCACGGCGCGCGAGGAGGGACTGGTGAACCGCGTGGTGCCCGCCGCCGCGCTGGACGCCGAGGTGGAGCAGCTGGTGCAATCCATCCTGCAGAAGCCGCGCGTGGCGGTGGCCATGGGCAAGGCCCTGGTGTACCAGCAGCGCGAGCTGGGGCTGGATGCCGCCTACCAGCTGGCGGGCCAGACCATGGCCGCCAACATGGTCCATGAAACCGCGCAGGAGGGCGCCCGCGCCTTCGCCGAGAAGCGCAGCCCGGCCTGGAAGCGCACCTGATGGCGGTGCGCATGGATTCCACGCCCATGCTGGAGGACGTGGGCGGCTGGCTGGCCGCGTTTGTGCAGCCCTCGGTGCTGATCGAGCTGGGCGCGCTGGCGCTGTGCGCGGCGCTTGCGTGGGGCGCGGTCTTCGGGCTGCGCCGCGCCCTGGGCCAGCGGGACCCGCGCTCCATCCTGTTTGGCGAGCGCGTGCTGGATGGCGCACTGTTTCCGCTGGTGCTGCTGGGCCTGGGCTATCTGGCGCGCACGCTGATCCTCACCTGGTGGCCCGTGGCCGCCTTCAAGGTCATCATTCCCGTGCTCACCTCGCTGGTGGTGATCCGCCTGGGCGCCAAGGTGCTGCAGGCGGCGTTCCCCCATTCCGCGTGGGTGCGGCCCATCGAACGCTCCATCTCCTGGCTGGCCTGGCTGACCATGGTGCTGTGGGTCACGGGGCTGCTGCCCCGCGTGCTGGACGAGCTGGACCGCATCACCTGGAAGGTGGGGGCGTCCACCCTGTCGGTGCGCACCATGATCGAAGGCGCGCTCACTGCCGGCGCGGTGCTGCTGGTGGCGCTGTGGGTGTCCGCCGCCATCGAGGCCCGGCTGCTGCGCTCGGCCACGGGGGGCGAGCTGTCGCTGCGCAAGGCCATCAGCAACGCGCTGCGGGCGGTGCTGGTCTTCGTGGGGCTCATCGCGGCCATGTCCGCCGCGGGCATTGATCTCACGGCGCTGTCGGTGCTGGGCGGCGCGGTGGGCGTGGGCATCGGCTTCGGCCTGCAGAAGCTGGCGGCCAACTACGTCAGCGGCTTCGTCATCCTGGCCGAGCGCAGCATGCGCATCGGGGACAACGTGAAGCTGGACAACTTTGAAGGCCGCATCACCCAGATCAACGCCCGCTACACCGTGATCCGCTCGCCCGCGGGGCGCGAATCCATCGTGCCCAACGAGCTGCTCATCACCCAGCGCGTGGAAAACCTGTCGCTGTCCGACCCGCGCGTGTGGATGTCCACCACCGTGAGCGTGGCCTACGAAAGCGATGTGGACCAGGTGGCGCAGCTGCTCGCCCAAGCGGCCCTGGCCAGCCCCCGGGTCCTGCGCGACCCCGCTCCCAGCGCGTCGCTGTCGGCCTTTGGCGCGGATGGGCTGGAGTTCACGGTGGGCTTCTGGATCGCGGACCCCGAAAACGGGTCGCTGGGGCTGCGCTCGGACATCAACCGCGCCATCCTCCAGGCCTTGCGTGCCCACCGCATCGAAATCCCTTATCCGCAGCGGGTCATGCATGTGCAGGTCGACGGCGCTGCGCCCGCCTTGGCCGGGGCGGTGGCCGCCGCGCCAGCCCAGGCGCCCGCCCGGCTGGGTGCCGCAGGCGACAGCGCGGCCTGACACCGGGGCGACGCACTGCCCTATAATTCAGAAAAAGCACGATCGTTCTTTTTTGCAATCGTGTGGTCTGTGCCCCGGCTCCGTAGCGGTTTCGCTGCAGTGCGGCATAGAATGTTTTAGTTTACGTAAACGTCAATTCAACCAACTCTATCGAGGAGCCGCTGCAATGAAGGTCTTGGTCCCTGTCAAGCGCGTGGTGGACTACAACGTGAAGGTCCGCGTGAAGTCGGACAACACGGGTGTGGACATCGCCAACGTGAAGATGAGCATGAACCCCTTTGACGAAATCGCCGTCGAAGAGGCCGTGCGCCTGAAGGAGAAGGGCCTGGTGACCGAAGTCATCGCAGTCTCTTGCGGCGTGGCCCAGTGCCAGGAAACCCTGCGCACCGCCATGGCCATTGGTGCCGACCGCGCCATCCTGGTGGAAACCCCGGCCGAGCTGGACCTGCAGCCCCTGGCCGTGGCCAAGCTCCTGAAGGCCGTGGTGGACAAAGAGCAGCCCCAGCTCATCATCCTGGGCAAGCAAGCCATCGACGACGACGCCAACCAGGTTGGCCAGATGCTCGCCGCCCTGGCCGAACTGCCCCAGGCCACCAACGCCAGCAAGGTCGAACTGGCCGCAGACAAAGCCAGCGTCACCCGCGAAATCGACGGCGGCCTGGAAACCCTCTCGCTGACGCTGCCCGCCGTCATCACCACCGACCTGCGCCTGAACGAGCCCCGCTACGTCACCTTGCCCAACATCATGAAGGCCAAGAAAAAGCAGCTGGACACCATCAAGCCCGAAGACCTCGGCGTGGACGTTGCACCCCGCCTGAAGACCCTCAAGGTGAGCGAGCCCGCCAAGCGCGGCGCTGGCGTCAAGGTGGCCGACGTGGCCGCCCTGGTCGAAAAACTCAAGAACGAAGCAAAGGTGATCTGAGATGTCGGTACTCGTTATTGCTGAACACGACAACGCCACCATCAAGGGCGCAACCCTCAACACCGTCACCGCTGCCGCCGCCTGCGGCGGCGACGTGCACGTGCTGGTGGCCGGCCACAACGCGGGCGCCGCAGCGCAAGCCGCCGCCCAGATCGCCGGCGTGGCCAAAGTCATCCACGCCGACGCCCCCGGCCTGGCCCACGGCCTGGCCGAGAACGTCGCAGCCCAGGTGCTCGCCATCGCGGGCAACTACAGCCACATCGTCTTCCCCGCCACCGCCGGCGGCAAGAACGTCGCCCCCCGCGTGGCCGCCAAGCTCGATGTCGCCCAGATCAGCGACATCACCAAGGTCGTGAGTGCCGACACCTTCGAGCGCCCCATCTACGCCGGCAACGCCATCGCCACCGTGCAATCGGGCGACGCCGTGAAAGTCATCACCGTGCGCACCACCGGCTTTGACGCCGCAGCCGCCAGCGGCGGCAGCGCACAAGTCGAAACCGCCGCAGCAGCGCAGGACTCTGGCAAGAGCAGCTACGTGGGCAGCGAAATCGCCAAGAGCGACCGCCCCGAACTCACCGCCGCCAAGATCATCGTCTCCGGCGGCCGGGCGCTGGGCAGCAAGGAAAAGTTCGACGAAGTCATCACCCCGCTGGCCGACAAGCTGGGCGCCGCCATCGGCGCCAGCCGCGCTGCGGTGGATGCGGGCTACGCCCCCAACGACCTGCAAGTGGGCCAGACCGGCAAGATCGTGGCGCCGCAGCTGTACATCGCCGCGGGCATCTCGGGCGCCATCCAGCACTTGGCGGGCATGAAGGACTCCAAGGTGATCGTGGCGATCAACAAGGACCCGGAGGCCCCGATCTTCAGCGTGGCCGACTACGGCCTGGAAGCCGACCTGTTCACGGCCGTGCCGGAACTGGTCAAGGCCCTGTAAGGCCCTGCGGCTTGCACAAAGGCATCGCTTGCGATGCCTTTTTTTTGACGAATTTCTGCTTTCTCGGAGACCCCCATGAGCTACACCGCCCCCGTCAAGGACATGCTGTTCGACATCGAGCACCTGGCCAACATCGAACAGATCGCGCAGATTCCCGGCTTTGAAGACGCCGGCCTGGACACCGCCGCCGCCGTGCTGGAAGAGTGCGCGAAGTTCAACGAGGGTGTGCTGGCCCCGCTCAACTGGGAAGGCGACAAGAACCCGTCGAGCTGGAACAACGGCGTGGTCACCACCACCCCCGGCTTCAAGCAAGCCTTCCGCCAGTACGCCGAGGGCGGCTGGCAGGGCCTGCAGCACCCGGCCGACTTTGGCGGCCAGGGCCTGCCCAAGACGATCGGCGCGGCCTGCATCGAGATGACCAACAGCGCCAACATGAGCTTCGCGCTGTGCCCGCTGCTGACCGACGGCGCCATCGAGGCGCTGCTCACCGCCGGCAGCGACGAGCTCAAGGCCACGTACCTGGAGAAGCTGGTGACCGGCGAGTGGACCGGCACCATGAACCTGACCGAACCCCAGGCGGGCTCGGACCTGGCCCTGGTGCGCACCCGTGCCGAACCCCAGCCCGACGGCACCTACAAGGTCTTCGGCACCAAGATCTTCATCACCTACGGTGAACACGACATGGCCGAGAACATCGTGCACCTGGTGCTGGCCCGCGTGCAGGGCGCGCCCGAAGGCGTCAAGGGCATCAGCCTGTTCGTGGTACCCAAGTTCCTGGTGAACAAGGACGGCTCGCTGGGCGCGCGCAACGACGCGCACTGCGTGAGCATCGAGCACAAGCTGGGCATCAAGGCATCGCCCACGGCCGTGCTGCAGTTTGGCGACCATGGGGGCGCCGTGGGCTACCTCGTCGGTGAAGAAAACCGCGGCCTTGAATACATGTTCATCATGATGAATGCCGCCCGCTACGCCGTGGGCATGCAGGGCATCGCGATTGCCGAGCGCGCGTACCAGAAGGCCGTGCAGTACGCGAAAGACCGCGTGCAAAGCCGCCCGGTGGACGGCAGCATCGCCGCCAGCGCGCCCATCATCCACCACCCCGACGTGAAGCGCATGCTCATGACCATGCGCGCCTACACCGAGGGTTGCCGCGCCATGTCCACCGTGGCCGCCGCTGCGTTCGACGCCGCGCACCACCACCCCGATGCCGACACGCGCAAGCAGAACCAGGCCTTCTACGAATTCATGGTGCCGCTGGTCAAGGGCTACAGCACCGAGATGAGCCAGGAAGTGACGAGCCTGGGCGTGCAGGTGCACGGCGGCATGGGCTTCATCGAAGAGACGGGCGCCGCGCAGTACTACCGCGACGCCAAGATCCTCACCATCTACGAAGGCACCACCGCCATCCAGGCCAACGACCTCGTGGGCCGCAAGACGGCGCGCGACGGCGGGCAGGTGGCCAAGGGCATTGCCGCGCAGATCGAGAAGACCGAGGGTGAACTGCTGGCCAGCGGCACGCCCGCTGCCCTGGCCGTGGCCAAGCGCCTGACGGCCGCGCGCAAGGCGCTGGTGGATGTGATCGACTTCGTGGCCGGCGGCACCAAGGCCAGCCCCAATGCCGTGTTCGCGGGCAGCGTGCCCTACCTGATGCTGGCGGGCAATGTGGTGGCCGGCTGGCAGCTGGCGCGCAGCCTGCTGGTGGCCCAGGACCTGTTGCAAAAGGGACAGGACCAAGCCTTCATGCGCGCAAAAATCACCACGGCGCAGTTCTACGCCGACCACATCCTGGTGAAGGCCCCCGGCCTGCGCGACAGCATTGTGGACGGCGCGGCCAGCGTGACCGAGCTGGCTCTGGAAGCCTTCTGAAGCTTGCTGAACGGGCGTCCCCCGTCCCTTGAGGAGTGAGACAAGGCCTGTGCAGGGTGCAGGCCATACTATAAAAATAATAGCTGCTAGCGCTTGATGGATAAGCGCTAGAGGGCTATTTCGTTCAAAACCTGTCCTGGAAGTCGTCGCCATGTCCAAACTGCCCCCCGTGTTGCAAAACCTGTCGCTGCCCGTCATCGGCTCGCCGCTGTTCATCATCAGCAATCCCAAGCTCGTGATCGAACAGTGCAAGGCCGGCGTGGTGGGTTCCATGCCCGCCCTCAATGCGCGTCCCGCCGAGCTGCTGGATGAATGGCTGGCCGAGATCACCGAGACCCTGGCGGCCTACAACAAAGCGAACCCCGACAAGCCTGCAGCGCCCTTCGCCATCAACCAGATCGTGCACAAGAGCAACGACCGGCTGGAGCACGACATGCAGGTCTGCGCCAAGTACAAGGTGCCGATCATCATCACCAGCCTGGGCGCGCGCGAAGACGTGAACCAGGCCGTGCACGGCTGGGGCGGCGTGGTGCTGCACGACATCATCAACAACAAGTTCGCGCACAAGGCGATCGAAAAGGGTGCGGACGGGCTGATCGCCGTGGCGGCGGGCGCGGGCGGCCACGCGGGCACCAAGAGCCCGTTTGCGCTGATCCAGGAAATCCGCCAGTGGTTTGACGGCCCGCTGGCCCTGTCGGGCTCCATTGCCTCGGGCGGCGCCATCCTGGCCGCCCAGGCCATGGGCGCGGACTTTGCCTACATCGGCTCGGCCTTCATCGCCACGCACGAGGCGCGGGCCGTGGATGCGTACAAGCAGGCCATCGTGGACAGCAACTCGGACGACATCGTGTACAGCAACCTGTTCACCGGCGTGCACGGCAACTACCTGGCGCCCTCCATCCGTGCGGCGGGGCTGGATCCGGACAACCTGCCCGAATCGGACCCCAGCAAGATGAACTTCGGCGGCGGTGCGCAAAAGGCGTGGAAGGACATCTGGGGCTGCGGCCAGGGCATTGGCGCGATCAGCGCAGTGACCAGCACGGCCGAACTGGTGGGCAAGTTCCGCGCCGAGTACGAGGCGGCCCGCGCGCGCCTGAAGCTCTGACCCCCGCCGGCCGCGCGGCGCGCGGGTGGCAGGCCCTGCCCCCGCTGCCAATCCAGCGCGACCGGGCAAACCCCCAATAGACGGCACGGCCCCCGCAAAGCGATGATGACCCATAACTAACTGGGCGCCGGGCTTTGCGGCGAGGCGCGCCGGTTCAACCATCCTTGGGGGAATTCGCAATGCTTCGCAAGCTACTGGCGTTGGCGCTGGCCGTGGGCGCCCTGGGCGCCGCAGGCCTGGCCCAGGCCCGCAACGAGGGCGTGACCGCCGACGAGATCCGGCTGGGCGCCTCGGCCGTGCTGTCCGGGCCGCTGGGGCCGCAGACGGCGCAGTATGGCGAGGGCTCGCGGCTCCTGTTCGATGCAGTCAATGCCCAGGGCGGCGTGCACGGCCGCATGATCCGCTACACCACCCTGGACGACGGGTTCGACACGCCAAAGGCGGTGGAGAACACGCGCCAGCTGCTGGAGAACGACAAGGTCTTCATGATCTTCCACAGCACCGGCACGGCCCAGACGGCGGCCATCCTGCCGCTGGTCAAGGAGCACCGCACGCTGCTGTTCGGGCCGGTCACCGGCGCCTCGGCGTTCCGTGAAACCTTCAACCCCTATGTGTTCCACGTCCGTGCGGGCTACGCCGCCGAGGCGGCCAAGATCGTCTCGCAGCTGCGCCAGCAGGGCATCACCCGCGTGGCGGTGTTCTACCCGGACGACGGCCTGGGCAAGACGCTGCTGGCCGAGCTGAAAAAGGCCTCGGACGAGGAAAAGCTGGCCTTCGTGGCGGAGATCAAGCTGGATGCCAAGCAGCCCGACTTCACCGCCGCGGCCCGCGCCACCGAAGCCGCGCAGCCCCAGGCCGTGATCCTGGCGACCGCGGGCGCCACCTTCACCAGCTACGTCAAGGCGGTGCAGGCCACCGCGGCGCGGCCGGCCTTCTACGGCTTTTCGGTGGCCAGCATGGATGTGATCCAGCGCGACCTCAAGGACAAGGCGCGCGGCATCATCCTGGCGCAGATCATGCCGTCGCTGCGCAACACCACCGTGCCGGTGGTGGCGGAATACCTGGCCCTGCTGCGCGCCAAGTCGCCCGCGGCCCAGCCTTCGGCCTCGCAGTTCGAAGGCTTCGTGCACGCGCGGCTGCTGGTGGAGGGCCTGCGCCGCACGGGGCGCAACCTGACCACCGAATCGTTCACCAAGACCCTGGAGGACGCGGGCGAGATCGCATTTGGCCGCTTCAGCGTCAAGTACTCGCCCAAGAACCACAACGGCTCCAGCTACGTGGAGCTGGCCATCGTGGACGCCGAGGGCAGCCTGCGGTATTGAATGGGCCTCCGGGGGCGCTGCGGCCGGTGGGCCGCGCCGCTGGTCAAAGCCCGTACGTCAGCTCGCGCGCCTTGCCCCAGAACACCCGGTACATGTAGAGGGTGTAGACAATGATCGCGGGCAGCGTGATGGCCACGCCGATGCCCACCACCACCAGCGACTCGGTGGCGCTGGCCGCCTGCCACACCGTCAGGCGGTCGATCACGATGTAGGGGTAGATGCTGTAGGCCAGGCCGAAGAAGGCCAGCACGAAGATCAGCACCGTGGCGGCAAACACGACCCAGCCGTAACCCGCATTCACCACCCGGGGCGTGACCAGCACATGGCGGATGGCAAAGAACGCCGCCACGCAGGCCAGCGGAATCGGCAGCAGCGCAAACAGTTCCGGCAGCGCAAACCATTTGGCAAACACCGTCTGGCTGACCAGGGGCGTGGCCAGCGAAATGCCCATGAGCGCGAACCCCATGGGCCACAGTGCTCCCTGGCCCCAGCGCGCGGCCTTGCGCTGCAGGGCGCCCTCGGTTTTCATCAGCAGCCAGCCGGCGCCCAGCATGGCGTAGGCGGCTGGCAGGGTGATGGCGATGCCGGTGGAAAACAGCAGTCCCCAGAGATCGTTCTGGAACCCCGTGATGTAGGCGCCCAGCATCCATCCCTGCGCCAGCGTGGCTACCAGCGAGCCTGCGGCGAAGAGGCGGTTCCAGGTGGTCTTGTGCGCGTCCCGCGCCTTGACCCGGAAGTCGAATGCCACGCCGCGCAGCACCAGCCCCACCAGCATGACCGCCACCGGCAGGTACAGGGCCGAGAGCACCACGCCGTGCGCGATGGGAAAGCACACCAGCAGCACGCCCACGCCCAGCACCAGCCAGGTTTCGTTGGCGTCCCAGAACGGGCCGATGCTGGACACCATGACGTCCTTCTCCGCATCGGTGGCAAAGGGCAGCAGGATGCCGACACCGAGGTCGTAGCCGTCCAGGACCACGTACGCCAGCAGCGCCAGGCCCATCACGGCCATGAAGGCCAGCGGCAGGGCGGTGGCCCAGTTCATTGCTTCCATGCTGCCTCCTCAGGGGTGGTCGGTGCGGTGGGGGCGGCGTGCCCGCGCCCGGGGGTGGCGGGCGCGGGCACGGCAGGGTGTTCGGCCATGTACTTGATGACGCCCACATAGGCGACCAGCAGCAGCACGTACACGGTGAGGTAGGCCGCCAGCGTGCCCGCCACCATGGCCGGTGCGTGCGCGGCCACGGCATCGGCCGTGCGGAACAGGCCATAGACCAGGTACGGCTGGCGGCCTATTTCGGTAACGTACCAACCGGCCAGGGTGGCCACCCAGCCCGAGAACGTCATGCCCACCAGCGTGTACAGCAGGGCGCGGGGCAGGGTGGCCAGGTCGCGCGTGCGATGGCGGTGCAGCAGCCACGCGCTCGTCCAGGCCACGGCCAGCATCAACAGGCCCATGCCGACCATCACGCGGAAACTCCAGAACACGGGTGCCACGGGTGGATGGGCCCCCGGAAATTCGTTCAGGCCCTTCAGCTCCGCGTTGATATCGTGCGCCAGGATCAGGCTGGCAGCGTGCGGGATCTGCAGGGCGTAGTCGGTACGCCCGTCCTTCTCGTTGGGCCAGCCGGACAGCGTGAGCGGCGCGCTTTTTTCGGTGTGCCAGATGCCTTCAATGGCGGCGATCTTGGCGGGCTGATGCTCCAGCGTGTTCAGGCCGTGCAGGTCTCCCATGAAGATCTGCAGTGGTATCGCAATGGCCACGGCCGTGATGGCGGTGCGCAAGGCCCGGCGCGTTCCGTCGTTGGCGGCGCCTTTCACAAGCTGCCAGGCGCTCACGCCCGCGATCAGGAACCCGGCCGTGAGCGTGGACGCCAGCAGCTTGTGGCCCAGCCGGTACGGGAACGAGGGGTTGAACACAATGGCCAGCCAGTCCACCGCGTGGAACTTGCCATCGATGATCTCGTAGCCCGCGGGCGTCTGCATCCACGAGTTCAGGCTCAGGATCCAGAAGGCCGAGAGCGTGGTGCCCAGCGCCACCATGAGCGTGGCCACCAGGTGCATGCGCTCGGACACGCGCTGGCGCCCGAACAGCATGATGCCCAGGAACGTTGCCTCCAGGAAAAACGCCGTGAGCACTTCGTAGCCCAGCAAGGGGCCGGCGATGTTGCCCGCGTGCTCCATGAAGCCGGGCCAGTTGGTCCCGAACTGGAAGCTCATGGTGATGCCGGAGACCACGCCCAGGGCGAAGGTGAGCGCGAACACCTTGGTCCAGAAGTAGTAGGCCTGCTCCCAGCCCTGCGCGGCCGGCGTGCCCTGGGTGGCGGTGTGCCGCAGCCGGAAGAACACCAGGAACCAGCACAACGCGATCGTGATGGTGGGGAACAGGATGTGAAAGCTGATGTTGGCCGCGAACTGAAGGCGCGACAGGGTGAAGGTGTCCATGCGTCAGGCTCCCGGGCTGCTGGCGGCGCCGGTGGCAGGTGCCGGGGCGCTTGCCGCTGCGCTCTTGCCGGTGACGCGGTCCTTGAATTCCAGCACCCGCGCCACCGCGGCGCCCATGCCCATCAGTTGCAGCGCGGTGTCGGGCGCCAGGCGCTGCACGTCGTCGAACCAGGCCATCAGGCGGTCGATGAGATCGTGCATCTGGCGCATCCGCTCCTGGGCGTGGCGCTCTTCGTCCGTAGCGGCTTTTTCCAGCAGGGCCATGCGCAGCATCGACAGCGTGGGCTCGACCTCGCGGCGCCGGCGCTCCTCGGCAAGGGTGCGGAAGATCTCCCAGACGTCCTGCGGCGCCTCGAAGTACTCGCGCCGGTCGCCGGGCTGGTGGCTGAGCTTGACCAGCCGCCAGGCTTGCAGCTCCTTGAGCCCCATGCTCACGTTCGAGCGGGAGAACGCCAGCGTGTCCGCGATCTCGTCGGCGGCCAGGGGGCGTGGCGACAGGAACAGCAGCGCGTAGATCTGGCCCACCGTGCGGTTCACGCCCCAGCGGCTGCCCATCTCGCCAAAGTGCGCCACGAATTGGCGGTTCAAAGGTGGCAAAGGGTTGATGTAGGTCATGAAGCGGCATTGTGCGCCAAATTTTCTGAAATTTCAGTAATTACTGAAATTTCAGAAAATCACGGGAAAAGGAACGCTGTTCGGGCCAGGGGCGCACACGGGGGACTCCCCAAAATGGCAAGACAGGGCGACAATAGGGGTTTCTCCTGAAGTACGGCTGCCGCAGCTCCTGCCCGCCGCCCGCTCCGCGATGTCCTCCACACCTTCCCGAATGCCCTTGATCGACATGGTCAAGGGCTTGGCATGCATCACCATCGTCTGGCACCACCTGGCGTTTTACGGACCGATGTCGGACATTGCCCAGCCCCTGGCGCCCGGGCTGATCGGCTGGCTCTATGACTACGGGCGCATGGCCGTGCAGGTGTTCCTGGTGCTGGGCGGCTACCTGGCCACGGCCAGCCTCGCACCCCAGGGCGTGCCCCGCTTCGGGCACGCGGGCAATGCCGTCGCCAAGCGGTTTATCCGCCTGGTGGTGCCGTACGCCGTGGCCTTGCTGCTGACGGTGCTGGTGGCGGCGCTGGTGCGGCCGTTCATGGCCCACCCCTCCGTGCCGGACGAGCCCACGCTGTCGCAGCTGTTGGCCAATGCCCTCTTGCTGCAGGACATCGTGGGGGAGGATGCCCTGTCCGCCGGGGTGTGGTACGTGGCCATCGACTTCCAGCTCTTTGCCCTGAGCGCGCTGGTCTGGGCCGCAGTCCGTGCGTGCCTGGGGGCCTGGGCGCGGCAGCACGCCGCCCGTCTGGTGCAAACGCTGGTGGTGGTGGGCGTGGCCGCCTCACTGTGGATCTTCAATCGCCTGCCCGGGCTGGATATGTGGGCGGTCTACTTCTTTGGCGCCTACGGTCTGGGGATGCTGGCGTACTGGGCGGTGCATTCGTCCCGGCCCTGGGCCTGGACGGCCGTCATCCTGCTGCTGGGCGGCATGGCACTGGCACTGGACTTCCGCGGCCGCATTCTGGTAGCGCTGGTGACGGCGCTGTGCCTGGTGGCCGCCCTGCGCTCGGAGCCGCTGAAGGCGGTGCGCGGCTTTGCCCCCCTGGTGGAGATCGGGCGCATGTCGTACTCGGTGTTCCTCGTGCATTTTGCCGTGTGCCTGCTGGTCAATGCCGTGGTCAGCCACTTGTGGCCGGCGTCGCAGGAACTCAATGCGCTGGGGATGCTGCTGGCCTTCGGCCTCTCGCTCGCTGCGGGGCGCCAGCTCTATCTGCGTGTGGAGCGGCATGTGCCGTCCTGGTCCACCGCGCTGCGGTGGCAGGCGGGGCTGGTGGGCGCAGGCATGCTCGTGGCGCTGTCCAGCAACTGGGCCTGAGCCATCGCGGCCGTCCGCTACCGTGCGGGGCCGGCGCGTGCGCAGCGTCGGAGGCGCGCCGTCAATCCAGGCGCTTGCGCTCGCGCCGTTTGCGCTGGCGGTCCAGGAACCAGGCCATGAACGGCAGGATGAGCATGGACCCCGGGACCACCCAGACCAGCAGATAGGGGCTCACGGAGGACGCCGAGCGCATCACCTCCCGCAGATGGGTCCGCTCGGCCGCGTCCCAGTTGCCTTGCCGGCGCTGCTGCACCAGCCAGACCACCGATCCCCGCAGGGTGGCCATCTCCCGCTTGAGCCGGCTTTTTTCGCGGCTGTTGCCGGCCAGGAACGAGCAGAACCACTCGGGAGCGCGCTCCATGCGCCGCTGGAAGGCGACGGTCGAGTCGGGGTCGAAGGCCTCGGGCGGCTGCGGGGTCTCGGGGGGCGGCGTGTTCATGGCGGAGGCCATTGTCGCGGCACAGGCGGCTGCGCGCCAACCCCCCGATGGCCGCGCCGCTTCAGCGGTGCAGTTCGCCGGCGCTTTCGGGCTGGTACAGGATGTCCTTCACGCGCACCGTCATCGACTTGCCGCCAGGCCCCGGCCAGGCCAGCTCGTCGCCCACGGCCAGGCCCAGCAGCGCGCTGCCCACGGGGGCCAGCACGGAGATGCGGTCCGCCGTGCCGTCGGCGTCGCGCGGGTACACCAGCGTCAGGCAGAACTCCTTGCCCGTTTCCAGCATGGAGAACTGCACGGTCGAGTTCATGGTGACCACATTGGGCGGAATCTCTTCGGGCGCCACCACATCCGCCCGGTCGAGCTCTGCCTGCAGATCGGCCTTGCCCGGGAACACGCTGGCGGGGAGGGCGGCCAGCAGGGCTTCAATGCGTTCTACGTCGAGCGATGACAGGGTGATTTGCGGCTTGCGCGCCATGGGGTACCTCTTCGGATGGTGGGGGACAAAGCGCGGGACTGTAGACGATCGGCAATGTCGCACTGGTGCGCGCGGTCTATGGGCCTTCCGGGCGGTCGTGGATGGACGCCTGTCAGCGAATGTGATACTGTACAAAAATACAGTTTTTCGGGTCCAACCCATTCGCTCTGCCTTCATGCCGCGCCCCATCACCACCGACCGTTCCGACCTGCCGGCCGGCCCCGAGACCGTCCGCATTCCCCTGCAGGCGGTTCGGGGCCGGGGCGCCGCCAGCGCCATGCCCCACCGGTTTGCGCGAGACCAGCGCGAGGCGGTGGATGACGGCTGGGGTCGAACAGCGCCTGGCCCCGTGCCTCCACCCCATGCCGAGGATGCCGGCGGCGCCCCGTATGGCAGTGCGCCGCCGCTGGACGAAGAAGATGGCGCGCCCGCCCCGGCCACCCGCGTGCACCTGGAGACCGCGCGCAGCGCAATCACGTCCAACGACTCGCCGGACATCTTTTTCGAGTCGTCGGTCAACCCGTACCGGGGCTGCGAGCACGGCTGCATCTACTGCTATGCGCGGCCCACCCACAGCTACCTCAACTTCTCGCCGGGCCTGGACTTCGAGACGCAGATCGTCGCCAAGCACAACATTGCCCAGGTCCTGCGGCAGGAACTGGCGCAGCCGCGCTATGTGCCCCGGTTAATCAACATCGGCTCGGCCACGGACTGCTACCAGCCGGTGGAGCGCGATCTGCGCCTGACCCGCGGCGTCATCGAAGTGATGCGGGAAGCGCGGCACCCTTTCTCGCTCATCACCAAATCCAGCGGGGTGGAGCGCGACCTGGACCTGCTGTCCCCGCTGGCCGCGCAGCGGCTGGCGGCGGTGTACGTCACCATCACCACGCTGGATGCCGAACTGGCGCGGCGCATGGAGCCGCGCGCCGCGGCGCCGTACCGGCGCCTGCGGACCATTCGCGCGCTGGCCGACGCCGGGGTGCCGGTGGGGGTGAGCGTGGCGCCGCAGATTCCTTTCGTCACCGAAGACATGGAGCAGGTGCTGGAGGCCGCCCGCGAAGCCGGCGCCCGCACCGCCTTCTACACCGTGCTGCGACTGCCCTGGGAACTGAACGCCTTGTTCCAGGAATGGCTGCAGGTGCACTACCCCCAGCGCGCCGCCCGCGTGATGGCGCGCGTGCAGGACCTGCACAACCTCAGCGCGCCGGAACGCACCGCGGGCAAGGCGTACCAGAGCGACTTTGCCACCCGCATGAAAGGCAGCGGCCTGTGGGCCGACCTGCTGCGCCAGCGGTTTGCCGCCACCTGCCGGCGCCTGGGGCTGAACAGCGAGCGCGAGGAACTGGACCTGGGGCTGTTCCGGCCCGGGCACCTGCGGGGGCAGAGCAGCTTGTTTTGATCCCTGCCAGCGACTGGCTGCGCCGCGCCACAAAGCGCAGATTGATGCGGTGGCCGCGGACGGGTTCCGGCAAAGCTGCCCCGGCCGCATGCGCCAGCGACCGACAGACCATCTGCTGGGTCAGGTTCCGCGCCGTCGTGTCCAGGCAAATCCGAAAATCCCAACAAGAGAAGAAAGAAGAATGAGGGCCCACTGAGACAGCGTAGGGATCGCCGCCGCTCCTGCTGCCAATGGAACCGCCAGCGCTACCGGATCATCAATGATTCCCGGAGTTGCGTTGAGGTCTCCCGTGGAGGCTCCTGTGGAGCCCGCATTCTGTGCATCGCTGACGGTAAAGCTCAGCGCATTGTCCCCAACGGGCGTTGTGGGCCATTCCACCCAGGTGCTGCCCGTGTACTTGAGCAGCTTCGACCCCACAGGGATCGGTGATGGGAAGGTGAGTGTCACGGTCAACGACCCGCCTGCCGGACCCACAGCCCGAAACCCCATTTGCCCATACGGATAGGAACTCTCGCTAGGCGCAGGAGCGGCCGCAGGTGTCTGGTTGGTGCTGGTGATACCCCATGTTCCACCTACCCGCAGTACCACGTTCCCACCGGGGGTGCTGAGAGTTTGTGACTGGGAAACGAAGTTGGCAGTCACTGATTTGGAACTGGTAACTGCGGCAATGTTGCATGTGGCACCCAAGCAATCCCCGCTCCAGTGGGTGAACGTGTAGCCTGGATTCGCGCTGTAGGTGCATGTCGTGCTATCTCCATGTGTCACGGGGTTGTTTGTGCAGCTCACGGTGCCTGCCCCAGCAGGGAGCACTTGGGTGCCGATGCCATACGTGTTCAGCGCGAAGTTGGCCTGGACACTGCGCGAACTGGTGACGTTGCCAAGCACGCAGGTTGATCCAGAGCAGTCGCCCGACCAGTTGGTGAAAGAGTAGCCTGTGGATGCCGTGGGTGTACAGGTCGTGTTGCCGCCGTGGACGACCGGGTTGCTTGTACAGGCAGCGGAACCGCCGCCGGGCGGCGAGGCGGTCACAGCCACGTCATAGCCCTTGTCTGCGGAACAATTCGCCGGAGAGACCACCCCAGCGCCGCCACAGGTCCAGTTGTAGGTCGACAGGTTGGCCGTGACTGCCGATGCCGTCCCTGCGCTGCAGAGATCGGCAGCCGGAGCCGATGAGAAGAGTCCGCCTTGCGCCGCACCACAGGCGCCGGTTGGAACATCCTGAATCAGCAAATCGTCCAGCAGCAACAGAAACTTGTCATTGGAGTTGTTGCGGAATGCGATGCGGACTGTCTGTCCGGCATATGCCGCCAATGACAACTCGTGGGGGGTCCAGGCAGCTGCTTCTTGCCCAACCGTCAGCAGCACGGTCGTGAAGTCGCTGGGGTTACTACCTCCAGTAGAGAGGCGGACTTCATAGCCGTCGCGGAAGTCGAGGTCGTAAGCGACGGCCCTCCAGGACAGTCGCGTGCCGGCCGTAGCAGTGACCTGCGGGAGGATCAACCAGTCGTCCGCGGTGCCAGGCGGGGCATACCAAGAGGTGCTGAAAGCGGCGCAGTTGCCGATTTCGCGTCCGAAATCATCGCGCACGACCCACGCATTGTTGACATAGGAGACGCTCGCCGCCGCCGTGAGGCCATCGCCGTTGTGCGTGATCAAAGGCGCTGGAACGGCCGCTGGGGAAGAGTTGCAAGCAGTGCCGAAATTTTCCTGGTACAGAATGGTTTGGGCCTGACTCTGGGCGGCAAGGCCGAGGAGTGTGGCGAGCACAAGCGGGAGTATCGAAATTCGAGACATGTGATCAGTCGTCCAGCGAGGGAGTGGAAGAGCAACTCTCGACAGTGCTTTGCCGAAGAGCAGGGCCGCAAGATCGCAAGTGAGGGGGGTCGCACTGACTCCGACGAGTTGCCGGGAGGAAGCGCCTTGCTGGACATTGAAGTTATCTGCAGGAAAAGATTCTTGCAATATATAAATGTCCGCATTTGGGCCGTGCGGCCTGTTGCATGGGACTCTCGCAATTCGGTCCGATGCGCGGTCGCTGTCGCTGCGGGCGCAGGGGTTTTTGAAGGTAAGGAACGCGCGCATGCACCGGTGGATCGGTGGTTTCGGGCATAAGAATATTGTGCAGATGGGGTTGTAGCGCTTGGAGGATAAGTGCAAGCAGCTATCAAATTGATAGCCGCTTGTGGCGTGTGCGGATGCGAGGTGCGTGGTGGCTGCGGGCGGCCCTCCTCATCCACCCCACACCCGCTCCACCACCTGGGCGTACACGGGGATGCCCAGCACGATATTGAGCGGGAACGTCACCCCCAGCGACAGGCTTACGTACAGCGACGGATGGGCTTCCGGAATGGCATACCGCACCACGGCCGGCACAGCGATGTAGGACGCGCTGGCTGCCAGCACCATCAGCAGCACGGCATCGCCGGCGGGCACCTGCAGCAGCCAGGCCAAGCCCAGGGCCAGCGTGGCGTGGCTGATGGGGCCCAGCACGGCATACGCCAGCAGCCAGGGCGACTGCTGCCGCACCGCGGGCAGGTTGCGAGCGGTGGCCAGGCCCATGTCCAGCAGGAACAGGCACAGCATGCCTTTGAACAGGTCGCCCGAGAACGGCTGCATGGCCGCCTTGCCCGCGTCGCCCGTGGCCATGCCGATCACCATCGCGCCCAACAGCAGCAGCTGCGTTCCGTCGGTGAAGGATTCGTGCAGGATCTTGCCCATCGACAAAGGCTGCCCGCCGTGGTCCGCCCGGTGCGGGGCGGCAGTGCCCAAGCCCGGCGCGCCCAGCAGGGCTGCGCCGCTGCCTGCCACCCCCACCACGGTCGCCGGGTGGGCGGCTGCGGCCTGTTGCTGCCGCAATGCGTTGGCCAGCAGCACGGCCAGGATGATGGCGGGGGATTCCATCAAGGCCATGGCTGCGGCCATGTAACCGCCGTAGGCGATGTGCTGGGCTTCCAGGTACTGCGTTGCGGTGACGAACGTGACGGCGCTGACCGAGCCGTAGGTGGCCGCCACGGCCGCGGCGTTGAAGCCTGAGAGCATGCGGCGCAGCACGGCAAACCCCGCCAGCGGCACCACCACCGCCAGCAGCACCGCCAGCCCCAGGCTGCTGGCGACGCTGGCCGTGAACCCCGAGGCCGCCAGCGCGAAGCCCCCCTTCAGCCCCAGTGCCATCAACAGGTAGATCGACAGGAACCGGGAAATGGCGGAGGGCATTTCCAGGTTCGAACGCACCACCCCCGCAAACACGCCCAGGGCAAAAAACAGGATCGCCGGGTCCAGCAGACTTTGCATGGCTCTTCTTTCTACTCCGCAACTGCGTCAACTTGTTTGGAGAAGCCATGGTAGGCATCCAAGGCGCGCAAGTAAAATCGATTCGAACAGGGCAATGCATAGATAAAAACCTATGAACATCACCTTTCGCCAGCTGCGCCTCTTTCTGGCGCTGGCCGAAACCGGCAGCGTCAGTGCGGCGGCCCGGGTCATGCATGTCACGCAGCCCACGGCATCCATGCAGTTGCGCGAGGTGACGCAGGCCGTGGGCCTGCCGCTGTACGAAGTGGTGTCGCGCCGCGTGCACCTCACGCAGGCTGGGCACGCCCTGGCCAGCACGGCACGCGCCATCGCAGGCGAGTGGGACGCGTTCGAGCAGCGTGTCGCCGGCGCCAAGGGCCTGACCAGCGGGCGCCTGAAGGTCGCGGTGGTCAGCACCGCCAAGTACTTTGTGCCGCGCCTCCTGGGCAGCTTCTGCAAGCTGCATCCGCAGATCGACATCTCGCTGGAAGTGCTCAACCGCGACCACGTCATCACGCGGCTGCGCGCCAACCTGGACGACCTCTATGTCATGTCCATGCCGCCCGGCGACCTGCCGCTGGAAGACCACATCCTCATGCCCAATCCGCTGGTCGTCATTGCGCCCGCCGGGCATCCCTTGGCGCTCAAAAAACGCGTCAGGCTGGAGCAATTGCAGGGCGAGCGCTTCCTCCTGCGCGAAAAGGGCTCGGGCACGCGCATGGCCACCGACGCGCACTTGCGCCAGCGGGGCTTTGCCCCGGGCGCCGTGCTGGAGCTGGGCAGCAACGAGGCCATCAAGGAGTCGGTGGAGGGCCAGCTGGGCGTTTCCGTCCTCTCGCGCCACAGCCTCGGCCCCCGACACGAGGGCCTGGCCATCCTCAATGTGCAGGGCTTTCCCATCCGGTCGCATTGGCACCTGGTCTGGCCCAAGGGCAAGCAGCTGTCGCCGATTGCGGAGGTGTTCCGCGCGCACCTGGTGGCGCAGGCGCAGGGCTGGGCCCCCAGGGACTAGAAGCCTGTCGGGCTTGGAAATCGTCGGCTGCAAATTTGCGCCCCCACGGGCGGCGGCACGCCGCGTCTTGCGCTAACGCAACCTCGCCGCGCAGGCGCTGGCTTTCTTCAGCCTTTCTTCATCTTGGACTTCTACCGTCCGGACTGTCCGCGAGCGAGTCGACCTGTCGTCGACGGCGCGTGATGTTCAAAGGAGACTCAGATGGGGAAACGTACTGCCGCGATGGCGATCCTCGCCGTGCTGCCGCTGGCCACGGTGCCGGTGGCCCAGGCCCAGGTCGCCCAGCCTGGCCGCCTGCTGGCGTCCAACTGCTTTCAGTGCCATGGCACCAATGGCAAGGGGCCGGGCTTTGACAGCCTGGCGGGCAAATCCACCGACGAAATCTACAAAGACCTCAAGCAGTTCCAGTCGGGAAAAGAGAGCAACGGAATCATGGCGCGACATGCCATGGCGTACACCGATGAGCAGCTCCGGCTGATCTCGGCGTGGTTTGCAGCGCAGAAATGAACACAAGGGGAACACGATGAAACGACGCAATTTCCTGAACGCGACGGCCGCCAGTGTCGCGGCCGGCATGCTGGCGGGCTGCGGTGGCGGCGGTTCGGCCGAAGCGGACCCGCAAGGGGTTGGTTCGGATGCGGGCCACGATGCTCCTGGATCGCCGGGGTCTCCCGGGTCGCCGGTGACCGTGCCCAACGGGCCCGTCAAATCCCGGGTGATCGTGGTGGGTGGCGGCATGGGCGGCGCGACAGTGGCCAAGTACCTGCGCCTGTGGGGCGACGGGATCGAGGTCACCTTGGTGGAGCGGGCCAGTTCGTACACCTCGAACATCATGAGCAGCCTGGTGTTGACCGGCCAGCGCACCCTGGCCAGCCAGGACTTCAGGTACGACACCCTGATCAGCAAATACGGCGTGAAGGTGGTGCTGGGCGATGTGGTCCAGATCGACCCCGTGGGCGTGAAGGTGACGCTGAGCACGGGCACGGTGCTGGCGGCGGACCGCATCGTGCTGTCGCCGGGGATCGACTTTGACGATGTGCCGGGGATGGCGGGCTCGAACAAGATGCCCCACGCCTGGAGTGCCGGCCCGCAGACGGCCTTGCTGGCCAGCCAGCTGGCGAGCCTGCCCAGCAACGGCACGGTCATCCTCACCATTCCGCAGGTGCCGTACCGCTGCCCGCCGGGGCCTTACGAGCGTGCGTGCCTGCTGGCCGACTGGCTCAAGGCCCGCCACCCGGGCGGCAAGCTGGTGGTGCTGGATGCCAACCCCGATTTCGTGACCGAGAAGGACAACTTCTCCAGCGCATTCTTCGGGCTGCATGCCGGCGTGATCGAGTACGTCAACAACGCCAGCGTCACCCAGGTGGACCCCGCCAGCATGCAGGTGAGCACCACGCAGGGCGTGTTCCGGGGGGATGTGGTCAACCTCATTCCGCGCCAGAGGGCGGGCAAGCTGATTGTCGGCAGCGGCCTGGCCAACGCCACCGAGGGGCGCTTTGCCGGGGTCAACGTGCTCAGCTATGCCAGCACGGTGGCCGGCGCGGACAAGGTGCACGTCATTGGCGACAGCAGTGCCACCACGCAGCCCAAGGCCGGCCACATCGCCAACCAGGAGGCCAAGGTGTGCGCCGATGCAATCAGCCGCCTGCTGTCGGGCCTGGCGCCCGACCCTGCGCCGGTCACCAATTCGGCCTGCTACTCGACCATCACCATGAGCCAGGCGTCGTGGTTGACGGCGGCATTCCAGTACGACGCCGCGACGCAGGCGATGAAGGTGGTTCCGGCGTCGTCGGCGGCGTCGGTCGGCTGGAACCAGCGCAACTTCGGCGAGATGTCCACCTGGTTCAAGGCGCTGATGGCGGATTCGTTCGCCTGATCCATCGTGCCGGCCGGCACGCCATCGCGGCCCCATGGCACGCCTCACCGCCTGGGCACTCTTCGCACCGCAGCAGTCGCCATGGCAGGGGATTGCACCGCGGGCCGGGGCTGCGGCAGGTCGCGGTCCAACAGGCAGTCGATGAAAGCGCTCAACGCGGGGGATGGGTGGCGGCGGTTCGAGTAGTACAGGAACAGGCCGTGCTTTGCCACCGACCAGTCGGCGAGCACCGGCACCAGCAGCCCCTGGTCGATGGACTCGTCCACCCGCGCGCGGTCGAACGCATACGCAATGCCCAGCCCCTGCAACGCCGCGGCCACGCCGATGTCCGAGTGGTTGGTGACCAGCGGCCCTTGCGCGGCAACCTCTAACCGCTTTCCTTTCTTTGCGAACTCCCAGCGGTAGGTACGCCCGTCCACCTGAAGCCGCCAGTTGATGCAGGCATGGCCGTGCAGGTCGGCCGGCGACTGCGGCGTGCCGTGCCGTGCCAGGTAGCCGGGCGATGCCACGGCGACCATCTTCACGTCCGGGGTCAGGCGCACGGCAATCATGTCTTTTTCCAGCCGGCCACCCACGCGAATGCCGGCATCGAAGCGGCCCGCGACGATGTCGCTGAGCCCGTCGTCCACCACGATGTCCAGCGCCACGTCCGGGTGCGCCTGGTGAAAGCGGCCCAGCCGCGGTGCGACGACCTGCGTGGCCGCCATGGCCAGCGTGTTGATGCGCAGCGTCCCGCCCATCTGGCCTGCCGCCGCACTGGCCTCGGCCACCGCGTCGGCCATGTCGCGGAACAGTGGCGCGATGCGTGCGTACAGCTGCGCCCCCGTCGCCGTGGGCGCCACGCTGCGGGTGGTGCGGCTCAGCAGCCGCGCGCCCGGCCGGGCTTCGAGCTGGCGATTCGTCTGGCTCAGCGCAGAGGGCGACAGGCCCAAGTGTTCCGCGGCGCGCGCAAAGCTGGATCTAAACCAGCCATCCCGAAGAGACGCGTCCTTGGCGAACTGTGCCTTGGCATAGTGCACAGCGGGACCACCTTGGTGCCCTTGGCGCGCGCCCACTGCACCAGTGCGCCCAGCAACTCGCGCCCGACACCTTGCCCGCTGAGTGATGGTCCACCTCGGTGTGGTCCACGATGACCATCGCCCTGTTGGTGCGGCTGAGGTCATTTCGGCAAGGCGCTGACCGCCGTTTTCTACGTAGAAGGCGCCTTTGGCGCCTTGTTCCTGGTGCCGGACAGCGTGTGGCATGGCACTGCGCGGCGAATAGGGCAGAGGGGGTGGCGCTGGAGTATGGCTCAGCAGCTTATGTCCCCCGCTGCTTGTTGGGGTGGTTGCTTGCCCATGCGCTTCGAGCCCAAGGCAGCCTTTCCCTGCTATTCGTCGCCAAATGCCTTGGACAAAAACTCTGCCGTGGCGCGGACGCGGGCGGTGCGCTGCAGGTCGGGGTGCATGACTTGCCAGACCTCGTAGTCGGTGGCGCGGCGGCGTTGGGGCCAAATGCGGACCAGGCCTTCGCGCTCGCCCATCCACACCGGCATCTCACCCAGGCCAATGCCCGCTGCCACCGCCTTGCGCACCAGCAGGCTGGAGCGCACGGCCATGGCGATGCGGGCCTGGCGGGCGGGCACGCCGGCCATGGTGAGAAACGGGCTTTGCTCCAGGTAGGGGCCGTAGGCCACCAGGTGGTGGCCGCGCAGCTCGTCGTCGGGCACGGGGTCGCCAAAGCGTTCGATATAGCCTGCGCTGGCAAACAGGCCCACCGGCCAGGTCGCCACGCGGCGCACGACCAGGTCGGGCGTCTCCGGGCGGACGTTGCGAAACGCGATGTCCACCTGCCTGCGGCTGAGGCTGAGCAACTGGGTGGAGACCTCCAGGTCCACACGGATGTGGGGCCAGTGTTGCTGCAGCCGCTCGATGGCGGGCAGGAGCAGGTCGATGGCGATGGAGTCGGTGCTGGTGACGCGCACGATGCCGCCGGGGTTTTCGTCCTGGCCTTCGATTTTGGTGCGCAGGTCGAGGGCTGCGCTTTCCATGCGGCGGGCGGCTGCCAGGGCCGTTTCGCCCGCCGGCGTGAGCAGGTATCCATCTTTGGCGCGCAGGAACAGCTTGGCGCCCAGCTCGGCCTCCAGTGCATTCAGCCGCCGCCCCACGGTGGCCTGGTCGACGCCCAGGCTGCGCGCAGCGGCGCGCAAGGAGGCGGCTCTTGTCAGCGCGAGAAAGACGCGGGTGTCGTCCCAGTTCATCGTGGTTTTTCTCGGGGGTAGTGATGCAATTTTGCATCACAACACAGCGAAATTGCTGCGTTTGAATGGTGTGTTGGCGCTGTAACCTTGCAGGCCTGAGCGACATTTTTGAGGACCGCAACCCATGCCCACCGCTTTGAGTGAACAACATCCCGCCACGGTGCCAACCGCCGTACCGCCCACCATGCAGGCCGTCGTGTTCGACGACTTCGGCGGGCCTGAGGTGCTGGTGGCCCGCGAGGTGCCGACCCCCGAGGGGCGCCCGCACGATCTGCTGGTGCGCAACGCCTCCATCGGCGTGAACCGCGCTGACCTGTTGCACCGCAAGGGGGCCTATGGCCGCGCGTACTTTGGCGATGCGGACACCATGGGGCTGGAGATTGCGGGCACGGTGGCCGCGGTGGGCCCGCTGGTGCACGGCTTTGCCGTGGGCGACCGTGTGATGGGCATTGTGGGCGGCGGGGCCTACGCCGAGCTGTCGCGCATGGACCACCGCATGGCCATGCACGTGCCGATGGGCCTGGATCTTGTGGCCGCGGGTGCGGTGGCGGAGGTGTTTGTGACCGCGCACGAGGCGCTGTTCCATCTGGCCAACCTGCAGGCGGGCGAGTCGGTGCTGGTCCACGCGGCCGCAGGCGGCGTGGGCTCGGCGGCGGTGCAACTGGCGAAAGCGGCGGGTGCCCGGGTGTTTGCCACGGCAAGCGGTGACAAGCGCGATGCCGTGCTGGGCTTTGGCGCGGATGTGTTCATCGACTACCGCAGCGAGGACTTTGCGGCCGTGGTGGCGCAAGCGACGGACGGCAAGGGCGTGGACGTGGTGATCGACTTCATCGGCGGGCCCTACCTGGAGCGCAACGTGCGGTCGTTGGCTGTGGGCGGACGCATGGTGGCCGTGGGCTTGCTGGGTGGCGCGCAAGGCGCCGCGTTGCCGATGGACGCCGTGCTGTACCGCCATCTGCAGATCTTTGGCACGGTGATGAAGTCGCGCGCGCCCGAGGTCAAGCAGGGCATGGTGCAGCGCTTTGCCGCGCGGTGGCTGCCCGCGCTGGCGGCCGGTGCGATCCGGCCGGTGATTGACAGCACTTACCCGTTGGCAGACGCCGCGCAGGCCCACCGTCGCATGGAGTCTGGCGCCAACGTCGGCAAGATTCTGCTGCTGCCCGGGGCGGCGTAAGGAGCGCAGAAGTTCCGCTGCGGTGGGGGCATGCGCCCGCGCAGGCCCAACACCGCGTCAGCCCGGCGCTCGGGCCGCGCCCGCTGTCTGTCGGCAACCTGCAAACATGTCCAGCTCCGGGTTGTAGGCGCTGGTCTTCACGTCCATCAGCCCCAGCACGGAGTGGAAGTAGTGGTCGTGCGTGATGCGCCGCTCGGCCAGGTCGCGCTGCAGGCAGTCGGTGGGCGTGCCGGCGCGTGCCTGCATGCCGGACGACAGCCAGGTGATCCAGGGCACGTGCTTTTGCACGTCGGGCGCAACGCTGTAGGGCAGGCCGTGCAGGTACAGGTTGTTCTCGCCCAGGGATTCGCCGTGGTCTGCTACATAAATCATAGCTGCCTGCGCTTTACCCTCTTGCGTTGCGAGCCATTGGAGCACGGAGTCCAGAAAAACGTCGGTTTCGACGATGCTGTTGTCGTAGGCGTTCACCACCTGCTGGCGGTCGCACTCCTGCAGGGCGTTGGAGGTGCATTCGGGCAGGAACTTCTTGTGCTCGGCGGCCGAGCGCTTGGAGTACGCCGGGCCGTGGCTGCCCATCTGGTGCATCACCACCACGGTGCCGCGCTGGCGCTGTTCGGCGGGCAGCGCGGCGATGCGAGCGTCCAGGTCCTTGAGCATGATGCGGTCCAGGCATTCGCCAGGGGTCGGGCACAGGGCGGGGTCGTCCAGCTTGCCGGTGATGGTTTCGCCCACCCGGTCGCACACGCCTTTGCAGCCGGACTGGTTGTCCAGCCACAGCACGGCCAGGCCGGCATGGTGGAGCACGTCGATCAGGCTTTCGTAGTTGGCGGGGCGCCCCTCGTAGCCCGTGCGCCCCAGGTGCGAGAACATGCACGGCACCGAGGACGCGGTGCTGGTGCCGCACGACCAGGCGTTGCGGGCGCTGGCCAGGTCCTTGCGGGCCGAGAGCCGCGGGGTGGTGTCGCGCTCGTAGCCGTTGAGGCCGAAGTTGCCGCTGCGCCCCGTCTCGCCCAGCACCAGCACCAGCAGCGGGGGTTGGGCCTGGCCGGCATAGCTGGCGCCCAGCTGCGCGTCGCGGCCCAGCGGCAGCAGCTTGCTGGTGTCCATGCGCAGGGGCTTGGTGGCGATGTTGCCCAGCGCGTACACGCTGTTGAGCGGGTTGATGAGGTAGCGCAGCCGGGTGTGGTTGCGCATGGTGGAGGCGAAGTCCTGGAACACCAGCAGCAGGCTCACCACGATGACGACGACGCTGCCCACCAGCAGCAGGCCGTTGTGCGCCACATGCCGCAACGCGCCCAGGCGCTGCACGGGCCGGCGGTAGAGCCACAGCAGGGGCGGCACGGCCAGGGCGCCCACGGTGGCGGCCATGCGCCAGTTGAGCAGGTCGCCGGCCTCGCGCACGTCGGTCTGCAGCACGTTCGTCAGCATGCTGGCGTCGATGGCAATGCCGTAGGCCAGCATGAAGTACGCGCCGAAGGCGGCCATCACCACCAGCACGGCCGCGGCGGGCTTGAGCGTCCAGCGCCAGGCCAGCAGGCTCAGCAGCGCCGCATTGCCCGCCGCGACGATGAGCGCGAAGGCCAGGGCAAAGCCCCAGCCGCGCAGGCTGCCCTGGCCGGGCAGCTGGGCCACTTCGCGCCACAGCGGCACATTGCAGGCGGTGGCCAGCCAGGCGCTGATGAGCACCACCACCCACGCAGGGTGCAGGTGGCGGGAGGCGTCGGGGGTGGCAGGAGAGGGGGGGGCGCCCGCGGGGAGCGGGCGCGCGCGCAGCAGGCGCTGCAGAAACAAAGGCATGGACCGACTGTCGGTGATGAGGCTTAAGGCGGAATTAACCTGCGCGGTGTCGGGTTTAGCGGCCCAGGGCTTTCGCGTGGTGGCGCAGGTGGTCGGCCATGAAGGTCTGCACGAAATAGTAGCCGTGGTCATAGCCCGCGTGGCGGCGCAGCGTCAGGGGCTGGCCCAGGGCGGCGCAGGCTTCTTCCAGCAGGTGCGGGTGCAGCTGGTCGGGCAGGAATTTGTCGGCCAGGCCCTGGTCGATGAGGATGCCGGCCGGGTAGGGCGCCACGGGCTGGTGCTGCATGAGCACGGTGGCATCGTGCTCGATCCAGGCCGTGCGGTCCGCGCCCAGGTAGCCGGTGAAGGCTTTTTCACCCCACGGGCACCGGGTGGGAGCGCAGATGGGCGCAAAGGCCGAGAGCGACTGGAACCGGCCCGGGTGGCGCAGCGCCAGGGTGAGGGCGCCATGCCCGCCCATCGAGTGGCCGGTGATGCCCAGCCGGTGGCCGTCGATGGGCAGCTGCGCGGCCACCTGGGGCAGCAGTTCGTTCAGCAGGTAGCTTTCCATGCGCCAGTGGCGCGCCCAGGGCTGCTGTGTGGCATCCAGGTAAAAGCCTGCGCCCACGCCAAAGTCCCAGCTGTCGGCCTCGCCGGGTACATTGGCGCCGCGCGGGCTGGTGTCGGGCGCGATGAGCGCCAGGCCCAGCTCGGCCGCCACACGCTGGGCGCCGGCCTTGACCACGAAGGTCTCCTCCGTGCAGGTCAGCCCCGCCAGGTACAGCACCGCGGGCACCGGGCCGTGCTGCGCCTGGGGCGGCAGGTACACCGCAAACTTCATCGGCAGGCCGATGGTGGTGGAAGCGTGCTGGTAAAAGCGCTGCTCGCCGCCAAAGCAGGCGTGGCTGCCCAGGAGTTCAAACGGGGTGGACATGGCGACACCGATCCAGACAAGAGTGAAGGGGAAGATGGAGGGGGTGGGGGGCGAACGAATGCTCTTCTTTTGATAGCTACTAGCGCTTGATGCACATCGTTTTCAAAACGTTTTCTATTTGAAAGCAAGAAGAATCAAGCGCTGGCAGCTATGCTTTTTGATGCTGCATGCGCCTCGGCGAGGTCAGGCTGCGTACTTGACCACGGAGCGAATGGACTTGCCCTCGTGCATCAGGTCAAAGGCGTGGTTGATGTCCGTGAGGCCCATGGTGTGCGTCACGAAGGGCGCCAGCTGGATCTTGCCGGCCATGGCGTCTTCCACCATGCCGGGTAGCTCGCTGCGGCCCTTGACGCCGCCGAACGCCGTGCCCAGCCACTTGCGGCCGGTGACGAGCTGGAAGGGGCGGGTGCTGATCTCCTGCCCCGCGCCGGCCACGCCGATGATCACGCTCTGGCCCCAGCCGCGGTGGGCGCATTCCAGCGCGGCCCGCATCACGTTGACGTTGCCGATGCACTCGAAGCTGTGGTCCACGCCCCAGCCGGTCATCTCGACGATCACCTGCTGGATGGGCTTGTCGTGGTCCTTGGGGTTCACGCAGTCGGTCGCGCCGAACACCCGGGCCAGGTCGAACTTGGCGGGGTTGGTGTCGATGGCGATGATGCGCCCGGCCTTGGCCAGCTGGGCGCCCTGGATCACCGCCAGGCCGATGCCGCCCAGGCCGAACACGGCCACGGTGTCGCCTTCTTGCACCTTGGCGGTGTTCTTCACGGCGCCCAGGCCCGTGGTCACGCCGCAGCCCAGCAGGCACACCTGCTCGGGGTTGGCGTCGGGGTGGATCTTGGCCAGCGACACCTCGGCCACCACGGTGTATTCGCTGAAGGTGCTGCAGCCCATGTAGTGGTAGATGGGCTGGCCGTTGTAGCTGAAGCGGGTGGTGCCGTCGGGCATCACGCCCTTGCCCTGCGTGGCGCGCACGGCCACGCACAGGTTGGTCTTGCCGCTCTTGCAGAACAGGCACTCGCCGCATTCGGCGGTGTACAGCGGGATCACGTGGTCGCCGGGCTTCACGCTGGTCACGCCTTCGCCCACCTCCACCACGATGCCCGCGCCTTCATGGCCCAGCACCACGGGGAACAGGCCTTCGGGGTCGTCACCGCTGAGCGTGAAGGCGTCGGTGTGGCACACGCCGGTGTCGGTGATCTTGATGAGCACTTCGCCTTTCTTCGGCGGGGCGACGTCGATTTCGACGATCTGCAGGGGCTCTCCGGCTTTGAAGGCGACGGCGGCGCGGGATTTCATGGGGTGGTCCTTTCAGTCAATCGGTGGGTCGGCAGGAGCGTCTATTTGAGATACGAGCGCAGCAGCGCCAGGGTTTCGTCGATGGCGGCCTGCGAGGGCGCTGGCTGGGCGGCCAGTGTCTCGCGCACGTGGCTGTCCAGCAGGTCGGCCATCAGCCCGTGCACCGCGCCGCGCAGGGCGGCCAGCTGTTGCAGGATGGGGGCGCAGTCGCTGCCCGCCTCGACGGCGCGCTCCAGCGCCTCGGCCTGGCCCTTGATGCGGCGCAGGCGCGTGATGGCGCGTTGCTTGTCTTCGGCAGTGTGGGGCATGGGAAGAGGGCGAAGCCCGTGCGGGCGGCTGGTACTGGGTGCCAGTATAGCGAAGTCGTGCGCTTTACCTATGCGCTGGCGGCGCATAAACCATGCTTACTAGGGGGGAGTACAGGCTGGTAGGGCCTTTTTGCCGTCCGCCGGGCTGCATGAAAAAAGCCCGCAGGCGGGGCCTGCGGGCTTTCGGGAGGGTGGGCGGGTGGCGAGCGGCGCGAACGCCGTCCACCGGCCTGCGCAATCAGCGCTTGGCCAGCGGGGGCACGTCGCGGCGTTCGGAGCCGCTGAACAGCTGGCGGGGGCGGCCGATCTTGTACTCGGGGTCGCCGATCATTTCGTTCAGCTGGGCGATCCAGCCCACGGTGCGGGCCAGCGCGAAGATGCCGGTGAACAGGTTCACCGGGATGCCGATGGCGCGCTGCACGATGCCGGAGTAGAAGTCCACGTTGGGGTAGAGCTTGCGGGAGACGAAGTATTCGTCTTCCAGGGCGATCTTCTCCAGTTCCTTGGCCAGCTTGAACAGCGGGTCGTTTTCCAGGCCCAGCTCGGCCAGCACTTCATTGCAAGTCTCTTGCATGAGCTTGGCGCGGGGGTCGTAGTTCTTGTACACGCGGTGGCCAAAGCCCATCAGCTTGACGCCGGAGTTCTTGTCCTTGACCTGCTTGATGAACTCGCCGATCTTCTCCACGCCGCCTTGGGCCTGGATGTCGTGCAGCATGTTCAGGGCCGCTTCGTTGGCGCCGCCGTGGGCAGGGCCCCACAGGCAGGCCACGCCGGCTGCGATGGCAGCAAACGGGTTGGTGCCCGACGAGCCGCACAGGCGCACGGTGGAGGTGGATGCGTTCTGCTCGTGGTCGGCGTGCAGGATGAAGATGCGGTCCAGCGCGCGTTCCAGCACGGGGTTGACCTTGTACTCTTCGCAGGGCGTGCCGAACATCATGCGCAGGAAGTTGCCGGCGTAGCTCAGGTGGTTCTGCGGGTACATGTAGGGCTGGCCCATGCCGTACTTGTAGGCCATGGCGACCAGCGTGGGCATCTTGGCGATCAGGCGGATGGCGGCGATCTCGCGGTGCTGCGGATTGTTGATGTCCGTGCTGTCGTGGTAGAAGGCCGACAGCGCGCCGACCAGGCCGGTCAGCACGGCCATGGGGTGCGCGTCACGGCGGAAGCCGCGCAGGAAGAACTGCATCTGCTCGTTGACCATGGTGTGGTTGGTCACGAGCTTGTGGAAGTCGGTGCGCTGGCCGTCGTTGGGCAGCTCTCCGTTGAGCAGCAGGTAGCAGGTGTCCAGGTAGTCGCACTGCGTGGCCAGTTGCTCGATGGGGTAGCCGCGGTACAGCAGCTCGCCCTTGTCGCCGTCGATGTAGGTGATGGCGGACTGGGTGGCTGCCGTCGACAGGAAGCCCGGATCGTAGGTGAACATGCCCGTCTGCGCATACAGCTTGCGGATGTCGATGACGTCCGGACCGATGCTGCCCTGATAGACCGGCAGGTCCACGCTGGGGCTGCCGTTACTGAACGACAGGGTGGCTTTGTTGTCAGCTAGCTTCATTGTTACTTTCCTTGGGTAGGTTGCCGATGTGAATCCGGTCTGGGGCGCGGGTCGCTGGGGGGCGTCAGGCGGGCAGGGGAGGCGCGCCGGCGCAATCTCTGAGCATGTCGAGCACTTCGTGGGCCTCTTCCGAGCCTTGGTCGCCGGTGGGCTCGCGCCGCCGCAGCAACAGGTCCAGAAGGTCGTTGTCCGCCAGGTCCATCAGGCTGCGCAGCCCTTGCGCATGGCGCTGGGTCAGCGTGGACTCGAAGCGGGCGAAGAACCGTTCGATGAACAGATCGTTCTCCAGCAGGCCGCGCCGGCAGCGCCAGCGCAGCTTGCTCAGCTCCCGCTCGTCCAGCAGCGGCAAGGCCGCCGCCAGCGGCGTAGCGGGAGAGGGAGTGGAAAGAGGGGCTTGCATGGCCGTCCTGCCGTTGCGGGCCTGATCTGGGTCAGATGGCGCGGCGCACCATCAGTTCCTTGATCTTGCCAATCGCCATCGTGGGGTTCAGGCCCTTGGGGCACACGTCCACGCAGTTCATGATGGTGTGGCAGCGGAACAGGCGGTACGGGTCTTCCAGGTTGTCCAGGCGCGCACCCGTTGCGTCATCGCGGCTGTCGGCGATGAAGCGGTAGGCCTGCAGCAGGCCGGCGGGGCCTACGAACTTGTCGGGGTTCCACCAGAAACTGGGGCAGCTAGTGGAGCAGCTGGCGCACAGGATGCACTCGTACAGGCCGTTGAGTTCCTCGCGCTCTTCGGGCGACTGCAGGCGCTCGCGCTCGGGGGCCAGGCTCTCGTTGATGAGGTACGGCTTGATGGAGTTGTACTGCTTGAAGAACTGCGTCATGTCCACGATCAGGTCGCGGATCACCGGCAGGCCGGGCAGCGGCTTGAGCACGATGGTGCCCGGCAGGGTGTTCATGTTGGTCAGGCAGGCCAGGCCGTTCTTGCCATTGATGTTCATGGCATCGGAGCCACAAACCCCTTCGCGGCAGGAGCGGCGGAAGGACAGCGAGGGGTCTTGTTCCTTGAGCTTGACCAGGGCGTCCAGCAGCATGCGCTCGTGGCCGTCGAGCTGGATCTCCACGGTCTGCATGTAGGGCTTGGCGTCCTTGTCCGGGTCGTAGCGGTAGATTTGGAATGTGCGCTTTTGCATGTTTCGTCTCTCGTGGGGCTACTGGTTAGAACGTGCGGACCTTGGGAGGCACGCTGTCCACCGTCAGGGGCTTGAGGTTGACCGGCTTGTAATCCAGGCGGTTGCCTTCGCTGTACCACAGGGTGTGCTTCATCCACTCCTTGTCGTTGCGGCCCAGCGGGAATTCCGGGTGGTCGGCGGGGTGCTCGTAGTCGTACACTGTGTGGGCGCCGCGGCATTCCTTGCGGGCGGCGGCGGACACCATCGTGGCCTGGGCCACTTCGATCAGGTTGTCCACTTCCAGCGCCTCGATGCGGGCCGTGTTGAACACCTTGGACTTGTCCTTGAGCGTCACGCCCGCCACGCTGGCGCGGATGTCGGCGATCTTCTTCACGCCTTCGTCCATGCCGGCCTGGGTGCGGAATACGCCAGCGTGTTGCTGCATGGCTGCGCGGATGTTGCCCGCCACGTGCTGCGCGTACAGGCCGTCGGTGGACTTGTCGAGCTGGTTCAGGCGCTCCAGCGTGCGGTCGGCCGCGTCCTTGGGCAGGGGCTTGTGCTCCTTGTTCTTGTTGTTGAACTCGACGATGTGGCGGCCGGCGGCCTTGCCGAACACCAGCAGGTCCAGCAGCGAGTTGGTGCCCAGGCGGTTGGCGCCGTGCACCGACACGCAGGCGCATTCGCCCACGGCGTACAGGCCATTGACCACTTCGTTGTGGATGCCATTGGCCTGGCGCACCACTTGGCCGTTGATGTTGGTGGGCACGCCACCCATCTGGTAGTGGATGGTGGGCACCACGGGAATCGGTTCCTTGGTGATGTCCACGTTGGCGAAGTTGACGCCGATCTCGTACACCGAGGGCAGGCGCTTGTGGATGGTTTCCGCGCCCAGGTGGTCGAGCTTGAGCAGCACGTAGTCCTTGTTGGGGCCGCAGCCACGGCCTTCCTTGATTTCCTGGTCCATCGAGCGCGACACGAAGTCGCGGGGTGCCAGATCCTTCAGCGTGGGCGCATAGCGCTCCATGAAGCGTTCGCCATTGCTGTTGAGCAGGATGGCGCCTTCGCCGCGGCAGCCTTCGGTCAGCAGCACGCCCGCGCCGGCCACGCCGGTGGGGTGGAACTGCCAGAACTCCATGTCCTGCAGCGCGATGCCGGCACGTGCGGCCATGCCCAGGCCGTCACCGGTGTTGATGAAGGCGTTGGTCGATGCGGCGAAGATGCGGCCGGCACCGCCGGTGGCCAGCAGCACGGTCTTGGCTTCCAGGATGTACAGGTCGCCGGTTTCCATTTCCAGCGCGGTGACGCCGACCACGTCGCCGTCGGCGTCGCGGATCAGGTCCAGGGCCATCCACTCCACGAAGAAGTTGGTCTTGGCCTTCACGTTCTGCTGGTACAGCGTGTGCAGCATGGCGTGGCCGGTGCGGTCGGCCGCGGCGCAGGCGCGCTGCACGGGCTTTTCACCGTAGTTGGCGGTGTGGCCGCCGAAGGGGCGCTGGTAGATGGTGCCGTCGGGGTTGCGGTCGAACGGCATGCCGAAGTGTTCCAGCTCGTACACGACCTTCGGTGCTTCGCGGCACATGAACTCGATGGCGTCCTGGTCGCCCAGCCAGTCGGAGCCCTTGATGGTGTCGTAGAAGTGGTAGTGCCAGTTGTCCTCGGACATGTTGCCCAGCGAGGCGCTCACGCCGCCCTGTGCGGCGACGGTGTGCGAGCGGGTGGGGAACACCTTGGACAGCGAGGCCACGTTCAGGCCAGCGCGGGAGAGTTCCAGGGCGGCCCGCATGCCGGAGCCGCCTGCGCCGACGATGACAACGTCGAACTTGCGCTTGGTGATGTTAGCGTTGGTGTAGCTCATTGTTTTATGCCTTCAGTCGCGGGGATCAATCAGAGACGCCACAGAACCTGGATACCCCAGCCGGCACAGCCGACCAGCCAGACGATGGTGAATACCTGCAGCAGCAGGCGCACGCCCACGGGCTTGATGTAGTCCATGAAGATGTCGCGCATGCCCACCCACACGTGCCACGCCAGGGCCACGATGACGGAGAAGGTCAGCACCTTCATCCACTGGGCGGAAAAAATACCGGACCACAGGTCGTAGCCGACCGGGCCTTTGGTGAAGATGACCTGTGCCAGCACCACCAGGGTGAACAGGGCCATCAGGCCTGCCGTGACGCGCTGGCTGAGCCAGTCGCGCAGGCCGTAGTGGGCGCCGACGACGACGCGCTTGGAACCGTAATTGACGGACATGGATGTTTTCCTCTCATTCGGCAGCGCGGCGCCGCGGCGCGCGCGCTGGGGTGTTGTGGATGGGGTTCAGTACAGGCCGAACAGCTTGGCGCCCAGCACCAGTGCCAGGGTGATGCTCACCACCAGCACGAACAGGGCGGAGGTCTTGCCGAATTCCTTGGTCACCGCGCTGTGGCTCACATCCATCCACAGATGGCGCAGGCCGGCGATGGCGTGGTGCAGATAGGCCCAGATGAGTGCCAGCGCCACGAGCTTGAGGAACCAGCCGGGCACGAAGCCCAGGCCGGCGTTGAAGGCCGCCTTGAAGCGGCCAAACGAGATCTCGGACGACACCGACGTGTCGAACATCCAGATGATGAACGGCAGCAGCAGGAACATGATCAGCCCGCTGACGCGGTGCAGGATCGACACCCACCCCGCAGCAGGAAGACGGTAGGTGGGCAGGTCCTTGAAGGCATGAATGTTGCGGAATTCAGGCCGCTTTTTGGCGAGTTCGGTCATGTGTGTGCTTTCGTGGATGTAACTGCTTTGTAATTTCGCGAAGACAAAGAACGCAAAATTCTATTGCAATGCAACACGCGGCACTTTGCTGCAAAGCGAAAGCTCCACGTTTGCGCTGGGTTGCCAGCATGGTGTCAGCTCAGTTCGTTACGGTAATGGTGGGTGTCGGTGAGGTACAGGCCGCGCCGTAACTCCATGGGAACGTCGTTGTAGGTGTAGGCGATGCGCTCCACGCTCAGCAAGGGGGTGGCCGCAGGCACCTGCAGCAGTGCGGCCTGTTCCGCGTCGGGCAGCACGGCACGTATTTTCTCTTCGGCGCGCACCATGCGCACGCCGAAATCCAGTTCGAACATGGCGTAGGTAGGGCCTTGGTAGTTGGCCATCTGCTCCGCCGTCAGCCCCTTGAAGGCCTGGCCCGGCAGCCAGATGTCCTCCAGGATGGTGGGAATGCCGGCAAACGAAAGCACCCGCCGCGCCTGCATCACCGGGTCGCCGCTGCGCAGCGCCAGCGCGCGCGCCACGTCGGCGCTGGCGCGCACGCGCCGGCAGTCCAGCACGCGCCGCTGCGCCGGGCCTTCCACGCGGGCGTCGCCCGTGTCGGGCATCAGCTTGAGGAAGCGGTACTGCACGTGCTGTTCGGCGTGGGTGGCCACGAAGGTCCCCTTGCCCTGGCGGCGCACCACCAGGTTTTCGGCCGCGAGCTCGTCGATCGCCTTGCGCACGGTGCCCTGGCTCACCCGAAACCGTGCGGCCAGCTCCATTTCGCTGGGAATCGACTCGCCCGGCTTCCACTCGCCCTGCTGCAGGCTCTGCAGGATCAGCCCCTTGATCTGCTGGTACAGCGGGCTGAATGCCGGCGTGCCGGGGCCCGCGCTGGCCGCAGACAGTGCGGGATGGTCGGGGGTGGGCGAGAGCGAGGGCATGGCAATCAGGAAATGGGAGGGCTGCGCACGGCGGAGGGGGCTTGCTCGGGTGCGCAATCATATCTTATATAAGACATAAGACAAATTGACCGGGGCTTGCAATCGGCGGTACACTCCAAGGCTGTTTTTGCGGGGCACGGGCTTCTGGTAACAGGCGCTGGTGCTTGCGTTGCACACACCTGTTTTCCTCACTTCCTGGAGTTTTTCACCATGAGCAAGAAGCCTGTTCGCGTCGCCGTCACCGGTGCCGCTGGTCAAATCGGTTACGCCCTGCTGTTCCGTATCGCCTCGGGCGAGATGCTGGGCAAGGACCAGCCGGTCATCCTGCAGCTGCTGGAAATCCCCGACGAGAAGGCCCAGAACGCGCTCAAGGGCGTGATCATGGAACTCGAAGACTGCGCCTTCCCCCTGCTGGCTGGCATCGAGGCCCACAGCGACCCCATGCAAGCCTTCAAGGACACCGACTACGCCCTGCTGGTCGGCGCCCGTCCCCGTGGCCCCGGCATGGAACGCGCCGACCTGCTGGCCGCCAACGCCCAGATCTTCACGGCCCAGGGCAAGGCCCTGAACGCCGTCGCCTCGCGCAATGTGAAGGTGCTGGTGGTGGGCAACCCTGCCAACACCAACGCCTACATCGCCATGAAGTCGGCCCCCGATCTGCCGGCCAAGAACTTCACCGCCATGCTGCGCCTGGACCACAACCGCGCTGCATCGCAGCTGGCCGCCAAGGCCGGCTTCAAGGTGGGCGACATCCGCAAGCTCACCGTGTGGGGCAACCACTCGCCCACGATGTACGCCGACTACCGCTTTGCCACTGTGGACGGCAAGTCCGTGAAGGGCACCATCAACGACCAGACCTGGAACAAGGACGTGTTCCTGCCCACCGTGGGCAAGCGCGGCGCGGCCATCATCGCGGCCCGCGGCCTGTCGTCGGCAGCCTCCGCCGCCAACGCCGCCATCGACCACATGCGCGACTGGGCCCTGGGCTCCAAGGGCGAATGGGTCACCATGGGTGTGCCCTCCAACGGTGAATACGGCATCCCCGCAGGCATCGTGTTCGGCTTCCCCGTGACCACCGAAAACGGCGAATACAAGATCGTCGAAGGCCTGGAAATCGATGCATTCAGCCAGGAGTGCATCAACAAGACGCTGGCCGAGCTGCAAGGCGAGCAAGACGGCGTCAAGCACCTGCTATAAGCCAGGGCCCACCATGCAGCCGACGCCACAGGCATCGGACCTCCGGGTCGCCGAAGCTTCCGCAGGGAAGCTGGGCGCTGCATCCTTCCCTGCGCCGCGCCATCCCCGCGATGTGCTGCTCGGCGCCCAGGCGCAAACCGGCTTTCTGCCGGTTTGCGACCATTACAGCGGCGTGGAAGCCCGCATGCGCAAGAGCCTGCAGCTGCAGGCCGAAATGGCGCAGGAATTCGGCACTTGCGTCTTTGACGTCACGCTGGACTGTGAAGACGGCGCGCCGGTCGGGCGCGAGGCCGACCACGCCCGGCTGGTCGCCAGCCTGGCGCTGGGCGCTGCCGCCGGAGCCCGCGTGGCGGCCCGGGTCCACGCGGTGGACCATCCCGCTTTCGCCAGTGACGTGGCCACCATCGCCGGCACCGCCGGCCACCGGCTGTGCCACCTCATGGTGCCCAAGGTGGAGTCGGTCGACGATGTGCTGACCGCCGAGCGGGCGCTGCAGCAGGCCGGCGCAGGGCAGCTGCCCCTGCATGTGCTGATCGAGTCGCCCGCCGCGGTGCACCGCGCTTTCGAGATCGCCGCGCATCCGCGCGTGCAGAGCCTGAGCTTCGGGCTCATGGATTTTGTGTCGGCCCACGGCGGCGCCATTCCGGCGTCCGGCATGGCGTCGGACGGGCAGTTCACGCACCCCCTGGTGGTGCGCGCCAAGCTGGAGATTGCAGCGGCCTGCCATGCCCACGGCAAGGTGCCCTCGCACTGCGTGGTGACGGAGTTCGCCGATACCGCGGCCCTGCAAGGCGCGGCCAGCCGGGCCTCCCGGGAGCTGGGATACACGCGCATGTGGAGCATCCATCCCGCGCAGATCCGCCCCATCCTGCAGGCGTTTGCGCCGCCCCAGGACGATATTGAAGATGCATCAAAAATAATAGCTGCCGCCGCTGATGCTGATTGGGCTCCCATCAGTTTTGACGGCGTGCTGCATGACCGTGCGAGTTACCGGTTCTACTGGCAGGTGCTCGAACGCGCCCACCGCACGGGGCGTGTACTTCCCCAGGCTGTGCGCCATTGGTTTGGCGCGTCGGCTCCCGTTCCGCAGTGAACTATCCTGACCTTTTTCCCGCAGGACCTCCCATGAAATCTCTCATCGCCTCCGCCCTCATGCTGCTGGCACCGGCCCTTGTTCTGGCGCAAACACCTGCCAAGCCCGAGACCAAGGCCGCCGCCAAGCCGGCCGCGAAGCATGCTGCCAAGTCCGAAGCCAAGACGGCCAAGTCCTCCGACAAGGCGGCTTCGTCCAAGAAGACCACCGTGGCCAAGGCCAAGCCCGAAGGCACCAGCAGCCGCACGCAGCTCAAGAGTGCCACCAACCAGGTGGCCTCCGGGATCATCGCCGCCGAAGCGGCGCTCTCGCCCGAGGAACTGGCCATTGCCGAGCGCGTGCATGTCGGCCGCATCCCTTGCGAGCTGGGCGCGTTCGTCACTGTCACGGCCGACCCCGCCACACCGGGCCACTTCCACGTGGAGGGCAAGGGTTTCAAGTACTTCATGGCGCCCGTGGCCACGACGACCGGCACGGTGCGGCTGGAAGACCAGAAGGGTGGCGCGGTCTGGCTGCAGATCGCCAACAAGTCCATGCTGATGAACCAGAAGCTGGGCCAGCGCCTGGCGGACGAATGCATGAGCCCGCAGCAGTTGGTGGTGGCCGAGGCCATCAAGAAGAACCCGCCCGTGAGCGTGCTGGAGCCCATTTCCAAGTAAGGCTGAAGCCGGGCTTGCCGTGGCCCGCTTCGCCGAGGTCCCACGACCCGACACCCTCTAACACGCGCAGTGCGCTGCCGGGCCGCGGCAAGCGGCACGGCACTGCACGCCGCCCCACTTTAGAACGCAACCGGAGAAAAAAATGTTGAAAGCCTACCGTGACCATGTGGCCGAGCGTGCCGCCCTGGGCATTCCCCCGCTGCCGCTGGATGCCAAGCAGGTCGCCGAGCTGATCGAGCTGATCAAGAACCCGCCTGCGGGCGAGGACGCCTTCCTGCTGGACCTGCTCACGCACCGCGTGCCCCCGGGCGTGGACGATGCCGCCAAGGTCAAGGCCAGCTTCCTGGCCGCCGTCGCCCACGGCGACATCCAGGTCGGCCTGATCAGCAAGGCCAAGGCCACCGAGCTGCTGGGCACCATGGTGGGCGGCTACAACGTGCACCCCCTGATCGAGCTGCTGGACGACGCCGAAGTGGCGGGCGTGGCCGCCGAAGCGCTGAAGAAGACGCTGCTGATGTTCGACTTCTTCAACGACGTGGCCACCAAGGCCAAGGCCGGCAATGCCAAGGCCCAGGAAGTGATGAAGAGCTGGGCCGATGCCGAGTGGTTCACCTCGCGCCCTGAAGTGGCCAAGAAGATCACGGTCACCGTCTTCAAGGTGCCGGGCGAAACCAACACCGACGACCTGTCGCCCGCGCCCGACGCCTGGAGCCGCCCCGACATCCCGCTGCACTACCTGGCGATGCTGAAGAACACGCGCCCTGACGCGGCCTTCAAGCCCGAGGAAGACGGCAAGCGCGGCCCGATGCAATTCATCGAGGACCTCAAGAAGAAGGGCAACCTGGTCGCCTACGTGGGCGACGTGGTGGGCACCGGCTCCAGCCGCAAGTCCGCGACCAACTCGGTGATCTGGGCCACGGGCCAGGACATCCCCTTCGTGCCGAACAAGCGCTTCGGCGGCGTCACGCTGGGCGGCAAGATCGCCCCCATCTTCTTCAACACGCAAGAAGACTCGGGTTCGCTGCCCATCGAAGTCGACGTGTCCAAGCTCGAAATGGGCGACGTCATCGATGTGCTGCCCTACGACGGCAAGCTGGTCAAGAACGGCGCCGAAGTGGCTTCGTTCGCGCTCAAGAGCGACGTGCTGCTGGACGAAGTGCGCGCGGGCGGCCGTATCAACCTGATCATCGGCCGTTCGCTCACCGCCAAGGCGCGCGAGTTCCTGGGCCTGCCCGCCTCCACCGTGTTCCGCCTGCCCGTGGCTCCCAAGGACTCCGGCAAGGGCTTCACGCTGGCGCAGAAGATGGTCGGCCGTGCCTGCGGCATGCCCGAAGGCCAAGGCATCCGCCCGGGTACGTACTGCGAACCCAAGATGACCACCGTGGGCTCGCAAGACACCACCGGCCCCATGACCCGCGACGAGTTGAAGGACCTGGCATGCCTGGGCTTCTCGGCCGACCTGGTGATGCAATCGTTCTGCCACACCGCCGCTTATCCGAAGCCGGTGGACGTGAAGACGCACCGCGAACTGCCCGCCTTCATCAGCAACCGCGGCGGCGTGGCCCTGCGTCCCGGCGACGGCGTGATCCACAGCTGGCTCAACCGCCTGCTGCTGCCCGACACCGTGGGTACGGGCGGTGACTCGCACACGCGTTTCCCCATCGGTATCTCGTTCCCGGCAGGTTCCGGCCTGGTGGCGTTTGGCGCCGCCACGGGCGTGATGCCCCTGGACATGCCTGAATCCGTGCTGGTGCGCTTCAAGGGCGAACTGCAGCCCGGCGTGACCCTGCGCGACCTGGTGCACGCCATTCCGCTGTACGCCATCAAGGCGGGCCTGCTGACGGTGGCCAAGGCCGGCAAGAAGAACATCTTCTCCGGCAAGATCCTCGAGATCGAAGGCCTGCCCGACCTGAAGGTGGAACAGGCGTTCGAACTGTCCGACGCCTCGGCCGAGCGCTCCGCTGCCGGCTGCACGATCAAGCTCAACCCCGAGCCGATCAAGGAGTACCTGAAGTCGAACATCGTCCTGATGAAGAACATGATCGCCGACGGCTACCAGGACGCGAAGACCCTGCAGCGCCGCATCGAGAAGGTCGAGGCCTGGCTGGCCAAGCCGGACCTGCTCGAAGCCGACAAGGATGCCGAGTACGCTGCCGTGATCGACATCGACCTGGCCGACATCAAGGAACCCATCGTCTGCTGCCCGAACGACCCGGACGACGCCAAGTTCCTGTCCGAAGTGGCCGGCACCAAGATCGACGAAGCCTTCATCGGCTCGTGCATGACGAACATTGGCCACTTCCGCGCCGCAGCCAAGCTGCTGGGCGGCCAGCGCGACATCCCCGTCAAGCTGTGGGTCGCGCCGCCGACCAAGATGGACCAGAACGAGCTGATCAAGGAAGGCCACTACGCAGCGTTCGGCACGGCCGGTGCCCGCACTGAAATGCCGGGCTGCTCGCTGTGCATGGGCAACCAGGCGCAGGTGCGCGAGGGCGCAACGGTGATCTCCACGTCCACCCGCAACTTCCCCAACCGCCTGGGCAAGAACACCAACGTGTTCCTGGGCTCGGCCGAGCTGTCGGCCATTGCATCGCGCCTCGGCCGCCTGCCCACGAAGGAGGAATACCTCAAGGAAATGGGCGTCATCGATGCCGACAAGGCCAGCGTGTACCGCTACATGAACTTCGACCAGATCGAAGAGTATGCGGAAGCCGCCAAGGCCGCCGTGTCCTGCTAAGCGCAACGCGACGCACCATCGCCAAAGCGGCCCTTCGGGGCCGCTTTTTTTTGTCCGCCGCGCGGGCAACTGTCATACATTTGTCACCCGAAGGCCCGTATGCTGGGCTTTAAGAACAAAAACAACAGAGAGGAGGGACCGATGGCTTTCTGGGCGGGTCGTGCGGGTGCGCTGCTGTTCAGTGCGGTGTTCGCCATCGCGTTTGGCTTGGGCGGCTACTTTGCGGGGCTGCAGCCGCTGGGGCACACGCTGCTGGCGGCATGGCAAGTGCGCAGCTGGCAGCCCGTGCCGGGGCAGGTGCTGGACACCGAGTTGCTTCGGCACAGCGGCAGCAAGGGCGGCTCGACCTATGATGTGCGAGCGCACTACCGCTACGAATTTGGCGGCCGGGCCCTGGAGGGCCGCCGGGTCGGCCTGGAACGGGTTGGGGGCGCCGACAACATTGGCGACTGGCACCAGCAATGGCACCGCCGGCTGCAGCAGGCACGCGAACAGGGGCAGTCCGTGACGGTGTGGGTGAATCCCGCCGATCCGGCCGATGCGTTGCTCGACCCGGCCATCCGCTGGTCCTTGCTGGCGTTCCGTCTGCCCTTTGCCTTCGTCTTCACCGGCGTCGGGGTGGGCGCCGCAGTGCTGTTTGGGCGGCTGCTCCTGCAACGCCAACGCCCGAATGGTGCGGAGGAGCCGGCATCGGTGCCGGCCCAGGCTGCCGGCGCCACGGTGCGCAGCTCCCTGCAGGGCAGTGCGGCCGGGATATGGATCTTCACGCTGTTCTGGTGCGGCATAGCGTTCCCCATGGCCGCGATGCTCTGGGCCGACCGTGGAGCGTCGGGTTGGGCCAAGGCTTTCATCTCCGTGTTCGTGGCGATTGGTGTCGTGCTGCTGGGCTTTGCGGTAGGCCAGACGCGCAAAGTGTGGCGCTACCGCGGCTCGGCTTTCACCGTGCTGCCGCAGCGGCCGCTGGGAGGAAGCCCCGTGGAGGCCACGGTGCTGCTTCCGGAAAAGGCTGGCGCTGCAGCGCAGCCGTTGCGCCTGCGCCTGGCGCAGTACCGGGTGGATGAGTCCAGTTCAGGCTCTCCGGAACGCCGGGTGGAAGCGGTGGACGCGCGCACCACGCAGCAGCCCACACCTGATGGCGGAGCCCGGCTGGTTGCGCGCTTTTCGGTCCCGGCGGACGCTCCCTCCCACGGCGCGAAGCGGTCGGGAGAGCGTGTGGACTGGCGGGTGGAGTTGCTCCGGGAGGATGGCTCCGTGGAGCTTTTCTATGAGGTGCCGGTGCAGGCTGCGCCGTCCGCTGCCCTGGGGGCTGCGGAAGACCGGTTTGACCGCCGGGCTGCGTGGACGCGTGAAGAAAGGATTGCCCTCTCCCAAGACTCCGGGCTGGATGCGCCGGAGGCGCCCTGGCCCGCCGGCGTGACGGTGTCCGAGGATGCACAGGGGTGGCAACTGGCCTTTTCCCAGCGTGCATGGCAGTGGGCGGCGGGGATCGCCCTGTGCCTGCTGGTGCTGGAATGGGTCGTCAACGACCGGCTGGGCGCGCACGGCCTGCTCCCGCCGCGGTCGCTGGGCGGCCTGCTGGTGGCCACCGTGCTGCCCGCCTTTGCATTGCACGCGGCCACGCGGCACTGGGCCCTGCGGGTGCAGGACAGCGGCATTGTGGTGCAGCGCACGTCCTGGCTGTGGACCTCGGTGCGGTCCGTGCCGGGCGACGCAAGCCAGGCACTCGTGCACAAGCTGCTGTACTCCACCGGCAGCGGTGCGCACGAGCACCCCTACCACGCCGTGTACGCACGTGGCGCGCACGGCGCACGGGTGCGGCTCACGCCAGGGCTGGCGGGGGCGGACGCCGCCGTTGCCGTGGGGCATGCGGTTGCGCAGGCCTGGCGCGACCGGCGCGGCCGGTTTGCCGCCGGGGAGCTGCGCGCGGGCAGGGACCATTCCCGCCCCGGCTGGGGCTGGCTGGTGGTGGCGGCGCTGCTGGCCGCCTTGTGGTGGGCTCCGCAACGGGATATCCGCGCCAGCGCGGGCGCCACCGCGCCCGGCGGCACGCCGGAAAGCAGCCGCTGGTCGGCCGTGGACAGGCGCCTCATGGATGCGCAGGACGCCGGCGACGCCGCGGCGCTGGAGGCCGCGCTGCGCGATGGCGCCAATCCCAACCTGCTGGCCGACAGCGGATCTTCCGTGCTGATGCTGGTGGCCCACCGCGGCCAGCTGGCGCACGTGGAACTGCTGCTGCGCGCCGGCGCCCAGCCCGATATGCGCCAGACCCGCAAGGACAGCGAGCGGGGCGACACGGCCCTGCTGCGTGCTTTCTATGGCGGCCACCTTGCGGTGGCGCAGCGGCTGGCGCAGGCCGGAGCCAGCCTGCAAGCCCGCAACCGCTGGGACTGGGGCCCCGTGCACATGGCCGCCCAGAGCGGTTGTGTTGCCTGCCTGCAGTGGTTGGCAGACCAGGGGCAGTCCCTGGAAGAGCCGGCTCCCGCAAGCCTGGGCGAAACCCCGGCCATGCTGGCGGCCGCCAAGGGGCAGCTGCAGGCCCTGCAATGGATGCAGGCGCGGGGCGTGGACCTTGGGCGGCGTGACCGCCGGGGCAAGAATGCCGTGGACTGGGCGCGGTGGGGCCACCAGGCGGACGCGGAGCGGTGGCTCATGGAGCGGCTCTGAGGCGGGCTGGCGCCATCGCGCGGCCGCTGGGGTGGCGCGGTTGCCGCGGCTGCGTCGGCCCCGTGCCGGAACCATCGCGGCAGCCCCGGATCAGAACCTGCCAAAAGCACAACAACAACCCGGTGCCCGATGTTCAAGTCTTTCTTCTTTGCCCGCCGCTGGTGGGCCTGGTCCCTTGCGGGCTCTGCGGTCATCCTCCTGGCCACCGGCTACCGCGTGCAGCTGGACGTGCAGATCAACGACTGGTTCGGTAGCTTTTACGACCTCATCCAGGAAGCGCTGGGCAAGCCCGGCGCGATCACGGCGGCGCAGTTCTGGGGCCAGCTGTCCACCTTTGCGCGCATCGCCATGGTGTATGTGACCACCGCGGTGCTGGTGGACTTTTTCAGCAAACACTACATTTTTCGCTGGCGGCAGGCCATGAACGAGCACTACATGGCCGCCTGGCCGCGGCTGCGCCATATCGAAGGCGCGGCCCAGCGCGTGCAGGAAGACACCATGCGGTTCGCGCGCACCATGGAGGACCTGGGGCTGAGCTTCATGCGCAGCCTGATGACGCTGGCGGCCTTTCTTCCCGTGCTGTGGACGCTCTCGGAGAAGGTGACCGGGCTGCCGTTGCTCGGGGCCGTGCCGCATGCCCTGGTCTGGGTGGCGCTGGCCTGGTCCCTGGGCGGCACGCTGCTGCTCGCTGGCGTGGGCGTGAAGCTGCCGGGGCTGGAGTTCCACAACCAGCGCGTGGAGGCCGCCTACCGCAAGGAACTGGTGCTGGGGGAGGACGACCCGTCCCGCGCCACGCCGCCCACGGCAGCCGAACTGTTTGCCAGCGTGCGGCGCAATTACTTCCGGCTGTTCTTCCACTACCTGTACTTCGACGTGGTGAAGTGGTCGTACCTGCAGGTGAGCGTGCTGGTGCCGCTGGTGGCCCTCGGCCCCACGCTGATCGCCGGCGCGATCACGCTGGGGGTGATGCAGCAGATCGCACGGGCCTTTGACAAGGTGCTTGAGTCGTTCCAGTTCCTGGTGCTCAACTGGAGCACCGTGGTGGAGCAGATCTCCATCTACAAGCGGCTGCGCGCCTTCGAGCGCCAGATGGCCCACGAGGTGCCGGCGCGCGCCTGACGCGCGCCGCCGGCGCGGCCGGGAGTGGCCCCCGCCGCGGGGCTATCGCACTTGCTTCTTGTCGAGCTTGCGCATGAGCGTGCGCCGGTGCATGCCCAGGCGGCGCGCGGCCTCGGACAAGTTGAAGCCCGTCTCGGCCAGCACCTCGTTGATGCGCTCCCACTCCAGGGTCTTGATGGAGCTGGAGCGGTTGGTCAGCTCCACCTCGGTGTTGCCGGCGCGAAGGCCGAAGGCCGCCTCGATGTCGTCGGTGTTGGACGGCTTGGCCAGGTAGTGGCAGGCCCCCAGCTTCACGGCTTCCACGGCTGTGGCAATGCTGGCAAACCCCGTGAGCACCACGATGAGCATGTCGTCGTCCGCGGCGTGCAGCCGCTGCACGCAGGCCAGGCCCGAGGCTTCGCCCTTGAGCTTCAAGTCCACGACCGCATAGCCCGGCGTGTGCGCGGCAAGCACGCCATCGACCTCCGGAAGACTGGCCGCGCGCACCACGCGGTAGCCGCGCCGCTCGAACGAACGGGTGAGCGTGCGCGCAAACGCCTCATCGTCCTCCACGATGAGCAGCAGGCGTTCGTCTTCGTCGATGTCGGTATCCATGGTGTGCGAACGGACTCTTCTCAGCCTTTGGCGCCCGGCAGGGCAATGGCCGCCAGGGGCAGCCGGATGGAAACCTGCGCACCGCCCTCGGGACGGTTGCGGGCTGCCACGCTGCCTCCCAGGGTGCGCGCCACGTTGAGCACGAGGTACAGGCCCAGCCCGCGGCCGGGCTGCTTCTTGGTGGACTGGTAGGGCGTGCCCAGCTGGGCGAGCATTTCAGGCGCAAAGCCGGGTCCGGCGTCCGTCACGGTGATGTCCAGCATGTCGGCATCGCGCGTGACGGCCAGGCGGACCCACCCTGGCGAGGCATCGCGCGCATTGTCCAACACGTTGAAAACCATTTGCTTGAGCGTGGTGTCCGACACCATGGGCAGGTCGGTGCCAAACTGGTTGTCGTAAGCGAATTCCGCCAGGGAACGGGTGCCGCGCCATTCCTGGGCCAGGGCGTCGAGAAAGGTGCGCACGGTGGTCTGCTCCGACTCCTCTCCACGGGCTTCCCCGGCGGACATCAGGATGCCGCTGACGATGCCCTTGCAGCGCTGCACCTGGACCTGCATCTCCGCGATGTCTTCCTGCAGCGGCGCAGAGGCAGCCAGCCGCGGGTCGTGCTGCCAGTCGCCCAGGATCACCGCCAGGGTGGACAGGGGCGTGCCCAGCTCGTGCGCCGCGCCCGAGGCCAGCAGGCCCATGCGCACGATGTGCTCTTCTTCCACGCGGCGCCGGCGCGCGGCGGCCAGCCGCGCATCGCGTTCGCGCAGGTTCAGGCTGATGCGCGTGATGAACACCACCACCAGCGTGGCATTCAGCGCAAAGCACACCAGCAAGCCGATCACATACAGGCTGGACAGGCCCTGGTGCAGGTCTTGCGGCAACTCCAGGGGCAGATGGTGCGTGGCCAGCACGCCAAAGCACAGCAGCGTGATGACGACGATGGACCAGATGTAGCCCCCCCGCAGCAGCACGGCCCCGAGCGTGATCTGCAGCAGGTAGAGGAAAACGAACGGGTTGGTGGTGCCGCCGCTCAGGTACAGCTGCACGGTGAGCACGGCCACGTCGATCAGCAGGGCCAGGAACAGCTCGACATTGCGCACCGCCACGCCGGTGCGCAAGCGCAGCATGCTCACCACGTTGTACAGCGCCAGGCAGCCCACCACCATCAGCATCTCGCGCAGCGGCAAGGTGAGCTGCAGGCTGTAGTGCGCCGCCTCGATGGTGAACACCTGGCCCACCACGGCAATCCAGCGCAGCTGGATCAGCTGCTGGAGGTTCTTGAGCCCGGCCGCCGCATCCGCGGCGCGCGGGCTTCGTTGCTGCTGGGCGGGTGGGGAATCTGCGCGGGAAGGAGGGTTCATGAAAGCGGGCTGTGCGGAGGCTTGCCGCCCAGGCGGCGCTCGTAGCGTGCCACATACCAGCCGCCCACGGCAACCATGAAGGCCAGCCCGTACCAGGTGAGCGCATAGACCAGATGGCTGTTGTGGAATTGCACCACCGTCATGCCGGCCCGCGGCCAGGAGGCGCCGGCCTCCGCTGCGGCCGCTTCACGCCCCGGGCTGGGCAGGCCCGCATCCACGAAGAAGGGGGCGGCCCGGGGCAGCCCCAGCGCGCGGCCGATGGCCGCCACATCGCGCGAATACCAGCGCTGCGCGGCGGGATCGTTGGCGCGCAGGAAGCCGCCACCCGGCTCCGTCATGCGCAGCAGGCCGTGCACCGTGGTGCCGGAGGCCGAAGGCGGCAGCGGCGCGGCGTCCAGCCATTGCGCCCGTTGCGCCGCGGGCACAAAGCCGCGGTTGACCAGCACCTGGGTGCCGTCATCCTGCTCCAGGGCCGAAAGGACCCAGAACCCTGCGCCCAGCTCCGTGACGGCTTGCGTGAGCACCGTCTTGCCCGGCAGCCACCGGCCGTGAAGGATCACGGGCAGGTACTCATGCTGTGCGGCGTTGACCTGCGGCCATTCGCCGGACGGGGGCAGGGGAACCGGGGCGCCGTGCACGCGTTGCTCGACACGCTCGATGAGCGCCAGCTTCCAGGTGCGCCGCTCGACCTGCCAGGTGCCCAGCGCCACAAAGACCAGGAACAACGCGGCGCCCGTGATGGCAAGCGCCGCCTGGCGCAGTCGCCGGGCGGGCGGCGCGCCAGGGGCGTGGGCGCGCGCGCCGGTCGTCAAGGTGCGGCGTGCCCGGCGGCCTCGTGCGCCGCCGGCTGCGCGGCGGCGGGATGCTCGGGCATCATGTTGGCGTTCATGTGGAACATCACCCACAGCGTGCCGCTGATGCCGATGGCCACGAACACCACGGTGAAGACGGTGGACAGCAGCGTCCAGCCGCTTTCAACCTTGCCGTTCATGTGCAGGAAGTAGACCATGTGCACCAGGATCTGCACTACCGCGAAGGCGCCCAGCACCAGCACGGCGGTGTTGCGGTCGGCAATCACCTTGGCCATGACCAGCCAGAAGGGGATGGCGGTGAGGATGACCGAGAGCACGAAACCGATGGCGTAGTCGCGCAGGCTGCTGTGCGGCCCCACGGCAGCGCCGTGGTGGTCGCCATGGCCGTCATGGCCGCCGTGTCCGGCGTGGTGTGCGTGTGTGTCGTGTGCGCTCATTTACAGCACTCCCATCAGGTACACAAAGGTGAAGACGCCGATCCAGACCACGTCCAGAAAGTGCCAGAACATCGACAGGCACATCAGGCGCCGCTGGTTCTCATGGATGAGGCCGTGGCGGCCGATCTGGATCATGAGCACCACGAGCCAGACCAGGCCGAAGGTGACGTGCAGCCCGTGCGTGCCCACCAGCGTGAAGAACGCCGACAGGAAGGCGCTGCGCTGCGGGCCCGCGCCTTCGTGGATCAGGTGGCTGAATTCGTACAGTTCCAGGCCCAGGAAGCACAGGCCGAACGCGCCCGTGACGGCGAGCCACAGCAGCGTGCCGCGCACGTCGCCCAGCTGCTTGCGCAGCATGGCGAAGCCGAAGGTGATGGACGACAGCAGCAGGAAGGCCGTGTTGAGGGCCACCAGGGGCAGGTCGAACAGCTGCGCGCCGGTGGGGCCTGCCGCATAGCTGCGGCCCAGCACGCCATAGGTGGCGAACAGGGCGGCGAAGATGAGGCAGTCGCTCATCAGGTAGAGCCAGAACCCCAGGGCGGTGCCGTTTTCGGGATGGGGCTCGTGCGCGAGGTGGTAAGCGCGGCCGGGCAGGGCGCCTGCGGCGGCGCTGGCGTGAAGGCTGTGTTCAGACATGGCGGGCCAGTTGGAGAGTGCGGGCTTCTTCGGAGGCGGCCACTTCGGACGCGGGGATGTAGAAGTCACGCTTGTAGTTGAACGTATGAACGATGGCGGCCAGCAGCAGCGCGGCGAAGGACCCGCCGGCAAGCAGCCACATGTGCCATATCAGGGCAAAGCCGAGGACCAGCGACAGGGCCGAGATCACCGCGCCGGAACCGGTGTTGGCCGGCATGTGGATGGGGGCAAAGCCGCCCAGCGGGCGCTGGTAGCCGTGCTTCTTCATGTCCCACCAGGCGTCGATCTCATGCACCACGGGCGTGAACGCAAAGTTGTAGTCCGGCGGGGGCGACGAGGTGGACCATTCCAGCGTGCGGGCATCCCAGGGGTCGCCAGTCACGTCGCGCAGCTGGTCGCGCTTCAGGTAGCTCACCACCAGCTGGATCAGGAAGCAGGCGATGCCGGCTGCAATCAGCGCGGCGCCGATGGCGGCGATGATGAACCAGATCTGCAGCGAAGGGTCTTCAAAGTGGCTCACCCGGCGCGTCACGCCCATGAGGCCCAGCACGTACAGCGGTGCGAACGCCACCCAGAACCCGACGACCCACAGCCAGAACGAGCGCAGGCCCCAGGTGCGGTCCAGCTTGTAGCCGAAGGCCTTGGGGAACCAGTAGTTGATGCCGGCGAACAGGCCGAACAGCACGCCGCCGATGATCACGTTGTGGAAGTGGGCGATCAGGAACAGGCTGTTGTGCAGCACGAAGTCGGCCGGAGGCACGGCCAGCAGCACGCCGGTCATGCCGCCGATGGCGAACGTCACCATGAAGGCCACGGTCCACATCATGGGCAGCTCGAAGCGGATGCGGCCCTTGTACATGGTGAACAGCCAGTTGAAGATCTTCGCGCCCGTGGGGATCGAGATGATCATCGTGGTGATGCCGAAGAAGGTGTTCACGCTGGCGCCCGAGCCCATGGTGAAGAAGTGGTGCAGCCACACCAGGTACGACAGGATGGTGATCACCACCGTGGCGTAGACCATGGACGTGTAGCCGAACAGGCGCTTCTTGCAGAACGTGGCCACCACTTCCGAGAAGATGCCGAAGCAGGGCAGGATCAGGATGTACACCTCGGGGTGGCCCCAGATCCAGATCAGGTTCACGTACAGCATGGCGTTGCCGCCCAGGTCGTTCGTGAAGAAGTTGGTGCCGGCATAGCGGTCCAGCGACATCAGCACGAGCGCGGCCGTGAGCACGGGAAACGACGCCACGATCAGCGCGTTGGTGCACAGGGCCGTCCAGGTGAAGACGGGCATGCGCATCAGGTTCATGCCGGGGGCGCGCATCTTGATGATGGTGACGATCAGGTTGATGCCGGACAGCGTCGTGCCCACCCCCGCGATCTGCAGGGCCCAGATGTAGTAGTCCAGCCCCACGCCCGGGTCCTGCGCGCCCAGATTGGACAGCGCCAGCCAGCCGGAGGTGGAGAACTCGCCCAGGAACAGCGACACCATCACCAGGATGGCGCCCGCCGTGGTCATCCAGAAGCTGAAGTTGTTCAGGAACGGAAACGACACGTCGCGTGCGCCGATCTGCAGCGGCACGAGGTAGTTCATGAGCCCGGTGACCAGCGGCATGGCCACGAAGAAGATCATGATCACGCCGTGCGCGGTGAAGATCTGGTCGTAGTGGTGCGGCGGCAGGTAGCCCAGGTGGTCGCCAAAGGCCATGGCCTGCTGCAGGCGCATCATCACGGCGTCGGCAAAGCCGCGCAGCAGCATCACCAGGCCCAGGATCATGTACATGATCCCGATCTTCTTGTGGTCGATGCTGCAGATCCAGTCGCGCCACAGCGGGCCCCACAGGCGGAACTTGGTGATCGCGGCCATCACGGCCAGGCCGCCCAGCAAGGTGGCGACAAAAGTCCACAACACGATGGGCTCGTGCGCCATCGGTATGGAGTCCCAGGTAATGCGGCCCAAGGCCCAATGGGATGCGGTTTCAGGTGCGGAGGACATAGGAAGTCTTTTTCAGTCTGCCGGCGCGCAGGTGCGGGCGCCAGGCGGGCAGGTCAGGGGCGGATCATTGGACGGAGTGGGCGCCGCGCGCCGGCGCGTGGCGGGCTTCCAGGCTCGCCACCACCTGGGCCGCGTTCTTCGAGGTGCATACGTCCTGCGGCAGGTTCAGGCCCATGGCGCGCACATAGGCATCGCCGCCGTTCTCGTCGATGGCCATCATGTGGTGCATGCACATCTTGCCGTCCTCGGCGCAGCGGTTGAGCACCTTGTCGTACAGCCCGTCCTCCACGCTGGCGAAGCGCTGCACGGGGTCGCGCTCGCTGGGCTGCGCCAGTTGCAGGTAGGCCTTGCGGTCCAGCGCCTTGCCTTCTGCGCGGGCGGCGGCCACCCACTGGTCAAAGTCCTGCTGGGCCAGGCCGTGGAACTTGAAGGTCATGCCCGAAAAGCCCTTGCCGCTGTAATGCGAGGCCATGCCGGGGAACACGCCCGGCCGGTTGATGACCGCGTTGAGCTCGGTCTGCATGCCCGGCATTGCGTAGATCATGCCCGCCAGGTCCGGCACGTAGAACGCATTCATCGTGGACGTGGCCGTGAGCTGGAACAGGATGGGGCGGTCCACCGGCGCAGCCAGTTCGTTGACCGTGGCGATGCCTTGTTCGGGGTAGAAGAACAGCCATTTCCAGTCCATGGCCACCACCTGCACCACCAGCGGGGTGGATTGCGCATCCAGCGCCTTGGTGGACGAGATGCGGTCCAGGGGGCGGTACGGGTCGAGCTTGTGCGTGCCGATCCAGGTGAGCGCGCCCAGGGCGATGATGATCATCAGTGGCACGGTCCAGATCACCAGTTCCAGCGTGGTGGAGTGGTGCCAGTCGGGGTCGTAGTCGGCCTCGGTGTTGGCGCTGTTGTTCTGGCGGTATTTCCAGGCGAACCACAGGGTCAGGGCAATGACCGGCACGATGATGATGAGCATCAGCAACGTGGCCTGGATGACCATGTGGCCTTGTTGCGAGGCGATGTCGCCTGCGGGGTTCAGGACGACGGCTTTGCTGCAGCCGGCCAGGCCGCCGGCAGCGGCCGCAGCGGCCAGCCAGGCAGGCGCGCGGGAAAGAGTGGATATGGACATGGAGGTTGCGCAATCGGGGCGCTTGTCGAGGGCCGGTTCCGCGCGGCTGCCGGTCACGGCAGCCCGCAGGCGACCCCTGGGGTAAACGCGGATAACGAAGTGACCGCGAATGTAATAGCGCTAGCTTTTTTGTCCATGGGACATTTTGTCCAAGGTCAAAGTCTTGGCGCTCGCCAGGGTCGGCCCGGGCCCTTGCCATGCGGCGTTGTCCTGCGCCTGACATAGTGAAACCGCACTTGTGGCGGATTGCGCTTGGGTGTAGAACGGTGTTGCCTTTTTCACACAACGACCAGGAGATCGGTTCATGAGCAGCCCTGCCTTTGCCAGCTACCCTGCGGCCGGCTTTGAAGAAAGCCCCGCCTCCCTGTCCCGGGCTGATACGCACGAAGACGTGACCCCCAGCGAAATCGCCGTGGGCGTGATCATCGGACGCTCGTCGGAGTACTTTGACTTTTTCGTTTTCGGAATTGCCTGCGTTCTGGTCTTTCCATCGTTCCTGTTTCCCTTCCTGTCGCACCTGGACGGGACCTTGATGTCGTTTGCCCTGCTGGCGGTGGCGTTTGTGGCGCGGCCGGTGGGCACCGCGATTTCGATGGCCGTCCAGCGGCGCTGGGGGCGGGGCACCAAGCTCACCCTGGCGCTGTTCCTGCTGGGCGTGTGCACCGTGGGCATGGCGTTCTTGCCCGGCTACAAGGACGCGGGGATGGCGGCGGTGATCGCCCTGCTGGTCCTGCGCATCGGCCAGGGGCTGGCGCTGGGCGGTTCGTGGGACGGCCTGCCATCTCTGCTGGCCATGTCCGCGCCCAGGAACCGCCGCGGCTGGTACGCCATGATCGGGCAGTTGGGCGCTCCGCTGGGCTTTGTGCTGGCCGCCAGCCTGTTTGCCTATCTGTACAGCAGCCTGAGCGTGCAGGAGTTTCTGGCCTGGGGCTGGCGCTACCCGTTCTTCGTGGCCTTTGCCGTGAACGTGGTCGCGCTGTTCGCGCGGCTGCGCCTGGTGGTGGGGCAGTCCTACGCCGAACTGCTGCAAGAGCGCGAACTGCAGCCCGTGCCGGTGAGCCGGGTGGTGCGTGACGAGGGCAGCAACGTGCTGCTGGGGGCGTTCGCGGCGCTGGCCAGCTTTGCGCTGTTCCATCTGGTCACCGTGTTTCCGCTGTCGTGGATCACGCTGTATTCGGAGCAGCCGGTCACGCAGATCCTGGCGGTGCAGATCGTGGGCGCCTTCCTGGCCGCCGGGGCGATCATGGTGTCCGGCTGGCTGTCGGACCACCTGGGCCGGCGCAAGCTGCTGGGCGGCATGGCGGTGCTGATCGGCGTGTTCAGCTTCATGGCGCCGGTGCTGCTGAGCACCGGCGAGGTGGGCAGCACCATGTTCCTGCTCCTGGGCTTTGTGCTGCTGGGGCTGTCGTACGGCCAGGCTTCCGGCACGGTCACCGCCAACTTCTCGCCCCAGTACCGCTACACCGGGGCGGCGCTCTCGGCGGACCTGGCCTGGATCATCGGCGCCGCGTTTGCGCCGCTGGTGGCCTTGTACCTGTCGGCCCAGTTCGGCCTGCTGGCCGTGACGGTGTACCTGCTGTCCGGGGTGGCCTGCACGCTGGGCGCGCTCAACCTGAACCGGCGCATGGAGCGCCGCGACCGGTAAGAACGGAGGTGGGCTTCACCCCCGCGTGGGAGTAAGATTGCTATCAAAATGAGAGCTTCTAGCGCTTGGTAGTAAAGGGCTGGATGCCGAAATGACCTGATTAGTTACTTGTCTCAGATACCACTCCATCCGTTCGGGCTGAGCCTGTCGAAGCCAGGGCTTGCAGCGCGCGTGCAAGGCTTCGACAGGCTCAGCCCGAACGGGTGGGGAAGAGAAAGCGTCTGAGGTAGGTCGCTCATCAGGCGAAATGACCAAAAAACGCCCGGTTCTGCCGGGCGTTTTGCCGTGGCGGAGCCGCTGCCGCCCTCAGTCCTGGGGCCGGAAGCCAATGGTCAGCGAGGGCGGCACGCGGCCATCCACGTCGCGGGGCAGGGTCTCGGTCTTGTCCAGGGCGCGCAGCACGGCGTCGTCCCAGGCCCGGTTGCCGCTGGACTGCACCAGGCGCTTTCCCACGATGGTGCCGTCGGGCGCCAGGCGCACCTCCACTTCGGCGCGCGGATTGCCCGAGATGGCATCGGGGTACACGATGTTGGGCTTGACCTTGGCGGCCACCTTGCCGCCGTAGGCGCCGGAAGGACCCCGAGTTTCTTTGTCCTTGCCGGTCGCATTCTCGCCACCGGTGGCTCCGGCCAGGCCCTGGATGCGGCGCAGGTTGGCTTCGCGCAGCTCGGCCAGCTGCTTGGCCTCGGCGTCTGCCTTGCGCTTGGCCGTTTCGTCGGCCTTGCGCTTGTCCTCGGCGAGCTTCTTCTGCTTTTCCTGCTCGGCCTTCTTTTGCTCGGCCAGCTGCTTCTCGCGCAGCTCCTTTTTCTCCTTCTCTTTTTCCTTTTCCTTCTCTTTTTGCAGGCGCTCTTTCTTCTCCTGCTCCAGGCGTTCGCGGCGCTCTTCTTCCTTGCGCTCGCGCTCACGCTTTTCGCGCTCTTGCTGTTGTTCGCGCGCCTTCTTTTCCTGCTCCAGGCGCTTCTTTTCGCGCTCGATGGCGATGTCGGCCTCGCGCGTGTCGTTCGGCTCCGCCGTCCGCACGGGGGGCGGGGGCGGGGGCGGGGGGGGCGGTGGCGTGGCTTGCTGCACGGGCGGCGGGGGGGGAGGCGGTGGCGGCTCCACGGCGCGGGGCGCCGCCTGGGTGGGCACGGCGGCCCACAGTTCCGCCTCGACCGCGGGCTGGTCTGCAGTGTTTTTCCAGTTGACGCCCCAGGTCAGCGCGCCGATCAGCACGGCATGCACCAGCACCGCCAGGGCGACGGCGCGCAGCCGCGCCGGCGGCTCGGGGGGGGCAAACTGGTCGCGGTCGTTGTGGTGGTCGTGCATGGGGCGGGGCAACAAAGGCGCAGGCGGCTTATCCGCCCTGCTTGACGGACAGGCCCACGCGCTGCACGCCGGCCTTTTGCAGCGCGTCCATGGCCTTGACCACGCTTTCGTACTGCACGCCCTTGTCGGCCGTGATGACGACGGCGCTGGTGGCGTTCTCGTCCTGGGCCTTCTGCCAGCGGCTGGCCGCCTCGCCGATCTCGCGCTGGTTCAGGCTGCGGGTGGCGTCGGGGGTCTTGAACTGCAGCGAGCCATCCTTGTTCACGATGACCTGCGCCACCACCTTGGGCATGTTCTTGCCCTTGCCCACGCTGGGCACGTCGACCATGCCGGGCGTGAGCATGGGGGCTGTCACCATGAAGATGATGAGCAGCACCAGCATCACGTCGATGAAAGGCACCATGTTGATCTCATTGATGGTGCGGCGGCCTCGGCCGCGGGAGGCAAGGGCGGGCATGGGCGAGTCTCTCCGTTCAGTGGCCCGACGCCGTGTGGCCCGCGGGCTGCGCGCCCAGGTTGCGCTGCAGGATGTTGGAGAACTCTTCGATGAAGGTCTCCTGGTGGGTGGCGACGCGGTCGATGTCCCGGGCGAAACGGTTGTAGGCGATCACGGCCGGAATGGCGGAGAACAACCCGATGGCGGTGGCCACCAGGGCCTCGGCAATGCCGGGCGCCACGGTGGCAAGCGTCACCTGCTCCATGCCCGCGAAGCCGGTGAAGGCATGCATGATCCCCCACACGGTGCCAAACAGGCCCACATACGGCGACACGGAGCCCACCGAGGCCAGGAACGAGAGGCTGGACTCGACCACGTCCATCTCGCGCTGGAAGCTCGCGCGCATGGCGCGGCGGGCGCCGTCCAGCAAGGTGCCGGGGTCGGTGATGCGGCGTTCGCGCAGCTTCTGGTACTCGCGCATGCCGCTGGCGAAGATGCGTTCCATGGGGCCCGCGTGCTTGGCGTTCTGGGCGGCGCTGGCGTACAGGTCGTTCAGGCTGGTGCCGGACCAGAACTCCCGCTCGAAATCCTCGTTGAGGGCCTTCACCCGCTTGAGCGCGAACAGCTTGCGGAAGATGGCGGCCCAGCTCGCCACCGACACGCACAGCAGCAGCAGCATCACGAGTTGCACCACCCAGCTGGCGTGCAGCACCAGGGAGATGATGGACATGTTTTGGGAGTTCATGGTGTGAGTTGTTCCAGAAGGGAGCTCGGAATGCGGGCGGGGCGCAGGGTGGTGGCGTCAACCCATCCGATGCGGATGGTGCCTTCGGTCAACAGCGTCGGTGTCTGTACGGTCATCTGCTCTGGTTTCAGGAGCGCCTGCTGCAGTATTGTCAACGATGCGCGGCCACTGCTCTGCAAAGCGGCGGTAACAATGAGTTCGTCATCCAGGCGCGCCGGCCGGTGGTAGCGCAGCTGTGCGTCGGTTACGACAAACATCCCGCCCGTTTGTTCCCGCAGCCGCTGCTGGCCCACGCCCAGCGAGCGCAGCCACTCCGTGCGGGCGCGCTCAAAGAACTTGAGGTAGTTGGCATAGAACACGATGCCCCCGGCATCGGTGTCCTCCCAGTAGACGCGGATGGGAAACTCGTACCCCATGCCGCTTCACCCCAGCAGCTTGCGCAGCCGTGCGACCGACTCTTGCAGCTGCGCCATCGAGTTCGCCGTGGACAGGCGGATGAAGCGCTGCGTCTCGGCCGTGCCGAAGTCGCGCCCTGGCGTCACGGCAATGTGCGCGCGGCGCATCAGCTCGAACGCGGTGTCCCAGCTGCCCTGCACGCCCAACTGCTGCGCGGCCTGGGTGCAGTCCGCCCAGGCGTAGAACGCGCCATCGGGCATCACCGGCACGGTGAGGCCCAGGGACTGCAACGCGGGGATGAAGAAGTCGCGCCGGGCCTTGAACTCGGCGCGGCGGCGTTCGTATTCAGCGATGCTCTCGGCCTCGAAGCAGGCCAGCGCCGCGTGCTGCGACACCGTGCTGGCGCAGATGAACAGGTTCTGCGCCAGGCGCTCCACCACCGGCACCATGGCTTCGGGCACCACCATCCAGCCCAGGCGCCAGCCGGTCATGTTGAAGTACTTGCTGAAGCTGTTGATGCTGATGATGGTCTCGTCAATCGAGAGCGCCGTGTGCCCGAACTCTTCTTCGTACGACAGGCCCAGGTAGATCTCGTCGATCATCGTGATGCCGCCGTGCGCGCGCACCACGTCATGGATGCGGCGCAGCTCGCCGAGCGCAATGGAGGTGCCGGTCGGATTTGACGGCGATGCCAGGAGCACGCCACGCGTTTTCTCGTTCCACGCCGCACGCACCTTGTCGGCGCTCAGCTGGTAGCGCTCGGCCGCCGTGGTGGGCAGCAGCACGGCCCGGCCTTCTGCGGCGCTCACGAAGTGGCGGTTGCAGGGGTAGCTGGGGTCGGGCATCAGGATCTCGTCGCCTGCCTCGATGAGCGCCAGGCACGCGAGCTGCAGCGCGGCGGATGCGCCGGCCGTCACCACGATGCGGCGGGCGGGCACGTCGACGCCGAAGCGGCTTTGGTACCAGCCGCTGATGCGCTCGCGCAGCGCGTCCAGCCCCAGGGCGTTGGTGTACTGCGTGGCGCCCTCGCGCACGGCGCGTGCCGCGGCCTCCTGCACCAGCGGCGGCGCGGTGAAGTCCGGCTCGCCGATGTTCAGGAAGATCATGGGCTCGCGCGTGCCGGCCACTTCGCGGGCCAGGGCCTGCGCGGCCTTGGCCACTTCCATCACGTAGAACGGTTCGATGCGCTCGGCGCGCGTGGAAAACTTCATCGGAAAGGGTCCTGCCCGTGCGGGTCGGGCGTGGTTCGGAGACGGAGCTCCGGGTGGCACCGCGGGGCGCGTACCCGGGCTGGCGGCGCGGTCAGGCGCCCTCGGGGGATGTGCCGGCCGCTGGCGACGCGCCAGAGGCCTTGTCGGCGCCAACCTCGGCCGCGCGCAGCTTGGGCGCCAGGCCGTTGAGCACGCCGTTCACATACTTGTGGCCGTCGGTGCCGCCAAACTCCTTGGCCAGCTCGATGCACTCGTTGAGCACCACGCGCCAGGGCACGTCCATGCAGTGCTGGAACTCGTACACGCCGATCCACATGGTGGCGTGCTCGATGGGCGAGATCTCGGCCATCTTGCGGTCCAGCAGCGGGGTGATCAGCGCATCCATGTCGGCCGCGGTGGCGATGCAGCCGTGCAGCAGCGCGTCGTAGTGCGCCGAGTCGGCCTTGTGAAAGCCCGCCAGGTCGCGCGTGAAGGTGTCGATCGCCTCGGGCGAGTTGCCGCCCACCAGGTGCTGGTACAGCGCCTGCAGCGCGAACTCGCGCGCACGGCTGCGGTTGGACTTGGACGCGGCCTTGCGCGCGCCGGTGGACGTCACGCCCGTGCGGGGCTGGCGCGGCGGGCGCGGGGGCGTGCCGGAGGAAGAGGGGGTGTTCTCGCTCATGACAGATCGTCCAGCAGGTGGGCCATCTCCACCGCCACGCGGGCCGCGTCCACGCCCTTTTCGGTCTGGCGGGCGATGGCTTGCTCCATGTTCTCGGTGGTGATGATGGCGTTGGCGATGGGCACCTGGTAGTCCAGCGACACGCGCGACACGCCCGCGCCGGACTCGTTGGCCACCAGTTCGAAATGGTAGGTCTCGCCGCGGATGATGCAGCCCAGGGCGATCAGCGCGTCGTACTCGTCCGCCTCGGCCAGGGCCTGCAGGGCCACGGGCACTTCCAGCGCGCCGGGCACCAGCACGTGCTTGATGTTCTTTTCCTGCACGCCCATCGCCAGCAGCTCGGCGCGGCAGGCGCTGGCCAGGGAGTTGGTGATGCTTTCGTTGAAGCGGGCCTGCACGATGCCGATGTGCAGCTTCTTGCCATCGAGCCGGTCCGCCGTTCCTTTTTCTGCGCCAAACATGGTGATCCTGTTCTTGTCTTTACTCTTTGGGGATGAATCCGGTGATTTCGAGGCCGTAGCCCGCCATGCTGGGCATGCGGCGCGGCTGGCCCATCAGGGCCATCTTGTGCACGCCGCATTCGCGCAGGATCTGGGCGCCCACGCCGTAGGTGCGCAGGTCCATGCGGCCGCGCTCGGGCGCCTGGGCGGAGCGGGCGGTGCCTTCAAACTGGGCCAGCAGCTGCGCGGCGCTTTCGCCGCAGTTGAGCAGCACGGCCACGCCCTTGCCCTGCGCGGCCAGATACTGCAGGCTGGTGTCCAGGCTCCAGGAATGCATGGAGCGGTTGACTTCCAGAGCGTCCAGCACCGACAGCGGCTCGTGCACGCGCACGGGCACCGAGTCGCTGGCGTCCCACGCGCCCTTGACCAGGGCCAGGTGCAGGGCCTGGCTGGGCTTGTCGCGGAAGGCATGGGCGGTGAAGGTGCCAAACGCCGTCTTCAGCTCGCGCTGGCCCACCTTTTCGACCAGGGATTCGTTGCGGCTGCGGTATTCGATGAGGTCGGCAATGGTGCCGATCTTCAGCCCATGCTCGGCGGCGAACAGCTGCAGGTCCGGCAGGCGGGCCATGGTGCCGTCGTCCTTCATGATCTCGCAGATCACCGCAGCGGGGCTGCAGCCGGCCATGGCGGCCAGGTCGCAGCCGGCTTCGGTGTGGCCTGCGCGCATGAGCACGCCGCCTTCCACGGCCTGCAACGGGAAGATGTGGCCGGGCTGCACCAGGTCGCTGGCCTGCGCGTTGGGGGCCACGGCGGCCTGCACGGTGCGGGCGCGATCGGCGGCGGAGATGCCGGTGGTCACTCCTTCGGCCGCCTCGATCGACACGGTGAAGGCCGTGCCCATCTTGGTGCCGTTGCGCGCCACCATGGGCGGCAGCTGCAGGCGCTCGCAGCGCTCGCGCGAGAGCGTGAGGCAGATCAGCCCCCGGCCGAAGCGGGCCATGAAGTTGATGGCCTCGGGTGTGACGTGGTCCGCCGCCAGCACCAGGTCGCCTTCGTTCTCGCGGTCTTCTTCATCCACCAGGATGACGATGCGCCCGGCGCGCATCTCGGCCACGATGTCTTGCACCGGCGAGATGGGCACCGGGGTGAGGGGGGAATTCATGAGAGGGATGCTTTCGTTGGGGCCACCGCGGGCGGCGGGTTGGCGGGGCGCTGCAGTGCAGGTTCCTCTGGCGGAGGCTCGGCGCCTCCAGAACCACCCAAAGAACATGCGATACGGCGCTGCCGCACGTCGCAGGTGCAGCGGCCAGGCTGCCGCATCTGCAGAGCAAAGGTGTGATTTTAGTTCACGGCGGTGCCTTTGCGCGGCCTCCCGGTGGCGCGGGCGTTGCCCAGCTTGCGCCGCCTCAAGCAACGGAGAGAGCGGGGGGCTCCTGAGCGGGTTCAGATCGTGAACACGTTCTCAGATCGCCGAGCCCTGGATCACCACGTCAGACGCCGGGTAGGCCACGCAGGGCAGCACACAGCCCTCGGCCTTTTCCTCGGCCGAGAGGCCGGGCCACTCGATGGCGTAGCGCACCGTGCCCTCGACCAGGTGGCCGATGCAGGTGCGGCAGGTGCCGTTGCGGCAGGAACTGGGCCAGTCGATGCCGCCTTGCTCCAGGGACAGCAGCAGTGGCTGCTCGGGCCAGGCGTCGCACTGCAGGCCGTCGGGCTCGACCTTGGCGATGAAGAACGGGGCGGTGGGCGGTGTGGTGGGGGCGGTCATGCGGACAGGACGGTGGGTTGGGTTGCCTGGGGTGCGGTGCAGGCATGGCCCCACACCAGCAGCAGGTTGTTGGCGGGCAGGGCGTGGCGCTGCAGCAGGGCCAGGCCGGCGGCGGCGGCCGTGGCCGCCACGTCTTCGAGGCGGCGCAGGCCCCAGGCGCTGTCCTGCGCGCGCAGGCTGGCGTCAAACGCCGCATTGCTGGGCGCGGTCGGCGCGCCGTCTTCCAGGTAGGGCCCGTAGGTGACGAGCCGTCCGCCTGGAGCCAGGTGGCGCGCGGCGCCCTGCATCAGCGCGGCGCAGCACGCCCAGGGCGCAATGTGCAGCATGTTGGCGCAGTAGACCAGGTCGAATTCGGCCCCGAAGGCCGGGCCCTCGTCGGGCCAGGGGCTGTGCAGCACATCCAGGCGCCGCGGGACCTGCACGTTGGCCGCACCGCGGTGGGCCGCCCAGCCGGTGATGGCGCCGAAGTGATCGGCCTGCCGGTCGGTGGGCTGCCATTGCCAGCCGGGCAGGGCCGCCGCAAAGTGGGCCGCGTGCTGGCCGGTGCCGCTGGCCACCTCCAGCGCGCGGCCGGTGGGGCCCAGCAGGGCCTGCAGCTGGGCCAGGATGGGGCCCTGGTTGCGCTCGGCCGCGGGGCTGTGGGGAAGATCGGGGTCTGATTTTTGCATGTTTTTGGCCTCCAGCCCTTGCTGGGAAAGCGCTGGAAGCTATGAATTTTGCAGCATCCGCAGGGCGGCGGCCCCGACTGTACCGCGGCACGCAGGTCCGTGCCCGCTGCCTTCTTTTTCAGCAGGCCTGACGCGGCCCTTGCAAATCAAGCACTTACGCCGGCCATACAGGGCTTGTCCAGAGTTATCCACAAAATTGTTCAGCGCGGGGTGGGATAACTGCGATGGCGAAGGGGCTCCGGCCGGGAGGGCTGTGGTTGCCTTCTTTTTTTGCAATGCAAGGATAGTCCTTCAAAATCAAGCACTTAGGCATGCGATCCAAGGCTTTTTCAAGGTTGTCCACAGCGTTGTCCAGTGCGCGCAGGGATAACCAGGAGGTGGGGGAAGGGGTGGTTGATTAAAAATTGAGCAATCTGGCGTAGTGCATTACAAATCAATGACTTGGCGCGGCCATACAGGACTTGCCAAAACTTATCCACACGATTGTCCAGCGCCTGCAGGGATAACCCGCAGGCGCCCTGCCAGTGCTGCTTTTTCAGTCCGTCACCTTCACGCCCTTCCAGAACGCCACACGGCCGCGGATCTGTTCGGCCTCGGGCTTGGGGTCGGCGTAGAACCAGGCTGCGTCGGCGTTCAGCTCGCCGTTGACCAGCAGCGAGAGGTAGCTGGCCTGGCCTTTCCACGGGCAGGTGCTCTTGTGGTTGCTGAAGGTGAAGAACGCGCGGTTCAGGGCGCTGTCGGGGAAATAGTGGTTGCCCTCGACCATGACCGTGTCGTTGCTTTCGGCGAGGACAACGCCGTTCCAGGTGGCTTTCATGCGGACTCCTTGAAAAAAATTGGGGGATGGCCTTGCGGCGGGGCGCGGGCAGCGGCCGCAAAGGGTTGCGTTCGGCGCTGCGGCCACCAAGAATGGGCGGATGAGCAACCTGCCCGATTATTCCCACGGGGTCGCCTGCGTGCGCGGCCAGTATGTCCCCATCAGCGAGGCGGCCATCCCCATCACCGACTGGGGGTTCCTGCGGTCGGACGCAACCTATGACGTGGTGACGGTGTGGGACGGCGCGTTTTTCCGCCTGGACGCGCACCTGGAGCGGTTCCTGGCCAGTTGCGCGCGCTTTCGGCTGGACCCGGGGCGCTCGGCCGGCGAGATCACCGCGGTGCTGGAGCAGTGCGTGCGCCTGTCGGGCCTGCGCAACGCGTATGTGGAGATGATCGTCACCCGCGGCCAGCCGCCCTGGGGCTCGCGCGACCCGCGCCAGGCGGTGAACCAGTTCTACGCATTTGCCGTGCCGTATGTGTGGATCGCCAACGAAGCGCAGCGCGCGCAGGGCCTGCACCTGGTCGTGAGCGACGTGCAGCGCATCCCCGCCCAGAGCGTGGACCCGCGCGCCAAGAACTACCACTGGAACGACCTCACCATGGGCCTGCTGGGTGCGCTGGACGCGGGCGGCGACACGGTGGTGCTGACCGATGCCGCGGGCCATGTGGTGGAAGGGCCTGGTTTCAACGTCTTTTGCGTCACCGCGCAGGGCACCGTGGTCACGCCGGCCCAGGGCGTGCTGGAAGGCATCACGCGCCGCACGGTGATCGAGATGGCGCAGGCGCTGGGCCTGCCGCTGGAGGTGCGCGACCTGCCTGCGGCGCAGCTGCGGGCGGCGCGCGAGGTGTTCCTGTCCACGTCCGGCGGCGGCGTCTTGCCCGTCACCCGCGTGGACGGCCGGCCCGTGGGCGATGGCACCGTGGGCCCCGTGGTGCGCCAGCTGGTGCAGACGTACTGGGACTGGCACCGTGACCCGCGCCTGAGCCGGCCGGTGAACTACCAGGCGACCGGCGGGAGTGCTGCCGCCAGCGCCGCGCCGGCCTGAACCTTTTGGAGCCCTGCCGCTCCGGAGTCGCCAACGCAACCAGCGCCGCGCCCCCGGTGGCTTACAGTGCCCCGCGCGGCGCGCGTGCGCCAGCCCATCCTTTTCGGCAAACACACTGGAGAACCTGCATGAGCATTGATTTCAAGGGCCGCGTGGCCATCGTGACCGGCGCGGGCGGCGGCCTGGGCCGCCAGCATGCACTGGCCCTGGCGGCGCGCGGCGCCAAGGTGCTGGTCAACGACCTGGGCGGCGCGGTGGACGGCAGCGGCGGCACGGTGACGGCGGCGCAGGCCATGGTGGATGAGATCCGCGCGGCGGGCGGCGAGGCGCTGGCCAATGGCGCATCGGTCACCGACTTCGCGGCCGTGGAGGCCATGGTGCAGCAGGCCATCGACGCCTGGGGCCGCGTGGACATCCTGGTCAACAACGCCGGCATCCTGCGCGACAAGTCGTTCGCCAAGATGGACATGGCCGACTTCAACCTGGTCGTGCAGGTGCACCTGATGGGCGCAGCCCACTGCTGCAAGGCCGTGTGGCCGCACATGGTGGCGCAGCAGTACGGCCGCATCGTGATGACCACCTCGTCCACCGGTCTGTACGGCAACTTCGGCCAGGCCAACTACGGCGCGGCCAAGCTCGCGCAGGTGGGGCTGATGCAGACGCTGGCCATCGAGGGCGCCAAGTACAACATCCACGTCAACGCCCTGGCCCCCACTGCCGCCACGCGCATGACCGAAGGCCTGATGCCGCAGGAAGTGCTCGACGCCCTGAAGCCCGAGGCCGTGGTGCCCGCCATGCTGGTGCTGGCCCACGAGAGCGCGCCCACCCGCACCATCCTGTGCGCGGGCGCGGGCACCTTTGAGGCGGCCCACATCACCCTCACGCAGGGCATTCACTTGGGGCTGGGCGCCGAGGTGCCTGAGCAGCTGGCCGCCCGCCTGGCCGAGGTGACGGACCGCTCGGGCGAGCAAGTACCACAAAGTGGCGCGGCGCAGGGCACCAATGAAGTCGGAAAGGCCCTGGCGGCCAGGGTTTAAGCCAGGTCCGTACGCGCCAGCCAGCTCCGTGCTAAGTTCCGGGCCGACAAAAGACGACGGATCGGTATAAGCACATGAGCACACTGCACGAGAGACTGGCCGCCTACCCGGCGGATGCCCTGGGGGGGATTCGCCGCGGCATCGAGAAAGAAGGGCTGCGCGTGCTGCCCACGGACGGGCTGGCCCTCACGCCCCACCCGCTGGCACTGGGCTCGGCCCTCACGCACCCGCTGATCACCACCGACTACAGCGAATCGCAGCTGGAGCTGATCACGGGCGCGCACCGGGGCGTGGAAGACTGCCTGGATGAGCTGACCGAGGTGCACCAGTTCGTGCACCATGTGCTCAAGGACAGCGGCGGCGAGCTGCTGTGGGCGTCCAGCATGCCCTGCGGGCTGCCCACGGACGAAACCATCCCGCTGGCGCGCTACGGCGGCTCCAACATCGGCCGCGCCAAGAGCGTGTACCGCATGGGCCTGGGCCACCGCTACGGCCGGCGCATGCAGACCATCTCGGGCATCCACTACAACTGGTCGCTGCCCGGTGTGACGAGCGAGCAGTACTTTGCCCTCATCCGCAACTTCCGCCGGCATGCCTTTGTGCTGCTGTACCTGTTTGGCGCCTCGCCCGCGCTGTGTCCGTGCTTTGTGGAGGGGCGCGAGCACGGCCTGCAGCGCATGGAAGGCGGCAGCGCGCTGTACCTGCCCCACGCCACCTCGCTGCGCATGGGCCGCCTGGGCTACCAGAGCGATGCCCAGGCCACGCTGGCCGTGAGCTACAACGGCCTCACGGGCTACGCCAATTCGCTGCACGAGGCCCTCACCAAGCCTTACCCGGCCTACGAGGCCCTGGGCGTGCGCAACCCGGGCGGCGACTACAACCAGCTGGGCACCAGCCTGCTGCAGATCGAGAACGAGTTCTACGGCACCATCCGCCCCAAGCGCACCGTGCGCACGGGCGAGCGCCCCTTGCACGCGCTGCGCGAGCGCGGCGTGGAATATGTGGAGGTGCGCCTGATGGACCTGGACCCGTTCGTGCCCGTGGGCATCACGGCGCAGACCATGCGGCTGCTGGACGTGTTCCTGCTGCACTGCCTGCTGTCCGACAGCCCGCCCGACACGCCGGCCGAGATTGCCGCGCTCAAGCAGAACCAGCACCTCACGGCCGAGCGCGGGCGCGAGCCCGGCCTGCTGCTGCAGCGCGGCGGCGAACGCGTGCGGCTCGCCGACTGGGGCACGCAGGTGCTGGACGAATGCGCCCCGCTGGCCCAGGCGCTGGACGCACAGCATGGCAGCGGCGACTACAGCGCTGCGCTGCGGGCGGCGCGGGCGCTGATGGCCGCGCCGGATGAAACGCCCTCGGCCCGCGTGCTGCAGTCCATCACCCAGCAGCACGGCCACAGCTTCGAGGCCTTTGCGCGCGAATGCTCGGTGCAGGCGCAGAACGCCTTGCTGGCCCGGCCCTGGACGCCGCAGCAGCAGGCCCGCTATGCGGCCCTGGCCGAGGAATCCATCGCCGCGCAAAAGACCATCGAGGCCGCCGACACGCTGCCGTTCGAGGCCTGGCGCGAGCAGTACATGGCGGTGAAAGAACTGGGATGACCCCCTGAGCGGCTGCGTCGCTTTCCCCAAGGGGGACGCCAGCAGCCCTGGCAAAGCCCGTTCCACGGTGGCACGGGCCTTGGACCGCGCCGGTTCCAGGCGGCGCCTGCCGCTTGGCAGAGTGGTTTGATGCTATTAATTTGATAGCTGTCGGCGATTGTCCATCAAGCGCTAGAGGCCGATTGGGTTTGGATTTCAGCCCTGCAATTGCAGCAGCGCTTCCTGCCGCCAGTATTCAGCCGCGTCGAGGAACCCCTCCCACACACAGCCATTGCAGCCCCGGCCGCAGCAGCTCGTGGGCTCGGGTGGCGGGTGGCGCAGGGGGATGCCCGCCAGCGCGGCGCGCTCCTGCAGCCCGCGGAACATGGCCTGCGCCGAGGCCGCGTCCACTGCAGGCGCGGGGGGCGCGAGGGGGCCCGACGCGGCGGCCGTGCTCATGGACGGCCGGCGTCCTTGCGCTGGCGGGCCCGCCGCACGGCCCACTGCACCACAAAGGCCAGCCCCAGCACCAGCGCAAACCAGCCCACCACGGCCGCCTGGCCCATCATCTCGCGCACGCTGTCCGACCGCGCGATGTAGGGTGCGAGCAGGATCACCAGCCCGATCAGGGCGCAGGTCACGCCTTTGAACAGCATTTCCTGGTCGGCTTTGCGGCGGGTCGGGGTGGGCAGGGGCATGGCGGCGGGCGTGGGCAACAGGGACCGCGATTATCCTTGCCCCTTTTCAGCGAAAGAACGAAAGCCCCGCATGGCCATCCAGTGGTTCCCCGGTCACATGCACCTGACCAAGAAGGCGATTGCCGAGCGCATCAAGGACATCGACGTGGTGATCGAGGTGCTGGACGCGCGCCTGCCCGGCTCCAGCAGCAACCCGCTGCTGGCCGAGCTCACCGGCCACAAGCCCACGCTCAAGGTGCTCAACAAGCAGGACGTGGCCGACCCCGCGCGCACCCCGCTGTGGGTGGACTGGTACAACGCCCAGAGCGAAACCCGCGCCGTGCCGCTGGATGCGTCCGACCCCGCGCCTGCGCGCAAGCTCATCGACGCCTGCCACCTGCTGGCGCCCAGCCGCGGCGGCATGGCCAAGCCCATGCGGGTGCTGATCTGCGGCGTGCCCAACGTGGGCAAGTCCACGCTCATCAACACGCTGTCCAACAAGCGCCAGGCCAAGACCGGCGACGAGGCCGGCATCACCAAGATCGAGCAGCGCATCACCCTGGCCGACGACTTCTACCTGTGGGACACGCCCGGCATGCTGTGGCCGCGCATCATCGTGCCCGAGAGCGGCTACAACCTCGCCGCCAGCGGCGCCGTGGGGCGCAATGCCTACGACGAGGAACTGGTGGCGCTGGAGCTGCTGCGCCGCCTGCAGACGCACTACGCGCCGCTGCTGGAGGCGCGCTACAAGCTGGGCCTGCCTGCGGACGCCATCGCCGCGCTGCAAGACGACGAATTGCTCGAAGCCATCGGCCGCAAGCGCGGCGCCATGATGGGCGGCGGGCGGGTCAACCTGCAGAAGGCGGCCGAGATCGTGCTCACCGACTTCCGCACCGCCATCCTGGGCCGCATCACGCTGGAGACGCCGCAGGAGTTTGAAGCCTGGCGCACGGCCGGGCTGGCCCAGGATGCCCAGCGCCAGGCCAAGAAGGACGCACGCGCCAAGGCCAAGGGCAAGGGATCGGGCCGGCGCGATGCGCCCGAGGCCGGCGAATAGGCCCCGGCGCAGCCACCGCCCGTTGCCGCTGCCGCGGTGCGGTGCCGCCCGGGGGTTCCGGTTACCATGCCCGACTGGCTGTTTTTTCTTGATGCACATCAATGCCCGCCGCCGTCCCCCGGTCTTTTGAGCGAGTCGATGCCACCACCGCGCAGCTGGTGCTGGCGGGCTCGTGGGCGGTGCTGGTCATGGGCAGCGTGATCGCGGTCTTGCTGGTGCTGCTGGACCAGGCGCTGGCGTGGGTTCCCGTGCTGCTCAACCTGGCCGCTGCAGCGCTGGGCGGCGCCGGCGTGCTGCTGGGCCGGCGCCAGCGCTGGGACATGGCGGCGCTGGTGCTGATCTGGGGCGTGTGGTGCGTGGCCGCGCTGGTGGCCGCCAACAACGGCGGGCTGCGCGGGCCGAACCTCTTGAACTTCCCCGTGCTCATCGTCTTTGCCGGATGGGTGCTGGGCGCCCGGCACACCCTGGTGCTCACCGGCGTCACGGGCGTGCTGTTCGTGTTCTTCGTCTGGGCGGACGTGCAGGGATGGCTGCCGCCCGCGCGGTACGGCAACCGTGCCGCCTACATGGTGTACCTGAGCGGCATCCTGGCCGTGACGGCGGCGGCCACGCTGCTGTCGCGGCGCAGCTACGTGGGCCGGGTGCGCGAGGCCCAGCGCACTGCCAGCAGCCTGGTGGCCACCGACGCCGAGCTGCGCAAGCTGCAGCGCGCGGTGGAGCAAAGCCCCGAGAGCATCGTCGTCACCGACCTGCAGGGCCGCATCGAATACGTCAACGCCGCCTTTGTCGCGCGCACGGGCTTCGCGCGCGAGGAAGTGCTGGGCCAGCCCACGGAGCGCTTTTCCGGCAACGGGCTCACCGCGGCCCAGCAGCAGGGCCTGCGCGACACGCTGTCGCGCGGCGAGAACTGGGCGGGTGAGCAGGTCAACCGCCGCAAGGACGGCACCGAGATCGTCGAGGCCGTGGTGGTGGCCCCTATCCGGCAGCCCGACGGGCACGTCAGCCACTACGTGGAGCTCAAGCAGGACGTCACCGAGCGCAAGCGCGCCGCGCAGGAGATCCACCGCCTGGCGCACTTCGACAGCCTCACCAGCCTGCCCAACCGCTTTGCGCTGATGGAGCGCCTGTCCGCGCTGCAGAGCCGCCCGGGCCGCACGCCCACCACCCAGCACGCGCTGCTGCTGCTGGACCTGGACCGCTTCACCACCTTCAACGACGCCCGCGGCAGCGAGATGGGCGACCGGCTGCTTTGCGCGGTGGCCCTGCGCCTGTCGGAAATCCTGCCGCCGCAGGGTCTGCTGGTGCGCGTGGCGGGCGATGAGTTCGCGGTGGTGCTGCACGGCCTGGGGGCCGATGCCGTGCGGGCGGGCCGCCGGGCGCTGGACTTTGCCGACCGGCTGCAGGCGGTGCTGCTGCGCCCCCTGCACCTGCAGGACAACGATGCGGAAGAAGCGCAGCTGGGCGCGAGCGTGGGCATTACGCTCTACCCGCAAAGCGCCGAAGACGGCGCGCAGGACGCGCTGCGCCGCGCCAGCACCGCCCTGCACCGGGCCAAGCAGGCGGGCGGCGGGCGGGCCGCGTTCTTCGAGCAGGGCATGGGCGAGGCCGCCGAGCAGCGCTTTCGCGTGGAGCGCGAGCTGCGCCAGGCCATCAGCGCCGGCGAACTGCGCCTGTACCTGCAATCGCAGGTGGACGTGCAGGGGCGCATCACCGGGGCCGAGGCCCTGGTGCGCTGGCAGCACCCGCGCGACGGCCTGGTGGCGCCCGGCGTGTTCATCCCCGTGGCCGAGGAGTCGGATCTCATCGTCCACCTGGGCAACTGGGTGCTGGCCCAGGCCTGCGCGCTGCTGGCCCAGCCCGTATTCCGCGACCGGCGGCTGCGCCTGTCCGTCAACCTCAGCGCGCGGCAGTTCCGGCAGGCCAGCTTTGTGCCGCAGCTGCGCGCGCTGCTGCTGTCCTCGGGCGCGGACTCCCGGCTGCTCACGCTGGAGGTGACCGAGGGCCTGGTCATCGACGACTTCGACGATGCCGTGGGCAAGATGCACGCGCTGGCCGCACTGGGCGTGGACATCTCGCTCGACGACTTCGGCACGGGCTATTCCTCGCTGGCCTACCTCAAGCGCCTGCCCATCCAGGAAATCAAGATCGACCGCTCGTTCGTGCGCGATGCGCCCAACGACGCCGACGACGGCGTGCTGGTGGAAGGCATCTTGTCGGTGGCCCGGCATTTTGGGCTGCGCGTGGTGGCCGAAGGCGTGGAGACGCCCGAGCAGGCGCAGTTCCTGAGCCAGCGCGCGCCCGGCATCCTCCACCAGGGCTACCTGTTCGGCCGCCCCGAGCCGCAGGCCGACTGGCTGGCCCGCGCCTGCGCCCCCGGCGAGGCCGGCCCGGGGTTATGACGGCGTGAAGGCGTTGAAACGAAGATTTTGATAAAAATGGCTTCCAGCGCTTATGGGATAAGCGCTAGCAGCTATTGTTTTGGTAGCAAATCAAACCCGCCACGGGGCTGTGCCGCCAGCTAGGCCCCCGCGCCTTCCACGGCGCGCGGCGGAATGCCGCGCAGTGCGCGCACCGCCAGCCGCTGGTCGTACGCCAGCGCCAGCGCATTGAGCACCGCGATGCCGCCGCCCAGGGCGCAGGTGGCGCCCCAGCCGCCCCAGAGCCAGGCCACCGAGCCCAGCGCCGACCCCGTGGCCGCGCCCGTGAAATAGCTGGTCATGTACACCGCGTTGAGGCGTGCCCGGGCCGTCGGGTCCAGCCGGTAGATCACGTTCTGGTTGCTGATGTGCACGCCCTGCAGCGCCAGGTCGACCACCAGCATGCCCACCACGAACCACATCAGGCTGCTGGCGCCCAGCCACAGGGCGCCCCAGCCCAGCAGCAGCAGGCCCACCGACGCGGCCGTGGCCACCTGGGCCTGGCCCCGGTCCGCCATGCGCCCGGCCACATTGGCCATGAGCGCCCCCGCCACGCCCGCCAGCCCCACCAGGCCGATGCCCGCATCGCCCAGCCCGTGGGCCGGCCCCGCCAGCAACAGCGCCATGGTGGAAAACAGCACGCTGACCGAGGCAAACGACAGCCCGCCCAGCAGCGCCCGGCTGCGCAGGCGCGGGTGGCGCAGGGCCAGCGTGCCCAGCGACCGCAAGACCTGCCCATATCCTTGGGCCTGAGCCGCGTTTTGCGAGCGCGGCATCACCCACCACAGCGCCAGTGCCACGGCCACCATGGCCACGCCCGCCACGCGGTACACCAGCGTCCAGCCGCCCAGTTCCGACAACAGGCCCGCCACGCTGCGCGCGGCCAGAATGCCCACGAGCAGCCCGCTCATCACCAGCCCCACCGCGCGCCCGCTGCGCCCCGGCGCTGCCAGCGTGGCCGCCAGCGGCACCAGCACCTGCGCCGCCACCGAGAACAGCCCCGTGAGCGCCGTGCCCAGCGCCAGCATGGCGTAGCTGCCCGCAAACCCGCTGGTAAACAGCCCCAGAGCCGCCAGCAGCATCAGCGTGGTGATCAGCCGCCGCCGCTCCAGCAGGTCACCCAGCGGCACCAGCAGGAGCAGGCCCGCCGCATAGGCCACCTGCGCCAGCGTGACGATGAGCGCGGCCGACGCATCGCGCACCTGCAGCTGCGTGGCGATGGAGTGCAGCAGCGGCTGGTTGAAATAGTTGCTGCCCGCACACAGCCCGCAGGCCGCGGCCATGAGCAGCAGCACCGGCGTGCCAAGACCGGGGGCCTGCGCGGGGGCGCCGCCCGGCGCCGGGGTGGAAACGGGTTGCGAGGAAGAGGGGGTGCCTGGAGTGCTCATGCCGCAGGAGGGTGGGTTGGACGGTGGGCCGGATGGGGCTTTGCGCATGCACACCTCATGCCTGCGCCGCCGCGGTGACCGCCGTGGCCTCGATTTCCACCAGCATGCCATCGAGCGCAAGCCGCGGCACCGGGATCAGCGTGCACGCCGGTGCCCCGCCATCCGCCCACTGGCTGCGCACTGCATGGCTCAGCTGGGCCAGCCGCTGGCCGGAGTGGTCCACCACCAGCACGGTGAGCTTGGCCACGTCGAGCACGCTGGCGCCCGCCGCTGCCAGCGCCGTGCGCAGGTTGGCAAATGCCTGGTCCAGCTGCTCGCCAAAGTCGGCAGACAGCTCGCCCGCCGCGTTCTCGCCCCCCTGGCCCGCCACAAAAATGGTGCGCGCCGAGGCGGGTGCCACCACCACATGGGTGTAGCCATGGGCCCGCGGGTCGTACAGGCCGGGCGGGTTGATGAAGCGCAGCGCGGCAGCGGCGGGCGCCGCGGGGCGAGGGAGGGGGAAATCGGTAGGCATGGTGCGGATGTTCAAAAGTGGGTGAAGAGGTGATCCCTGTGCCTGCGCCCTTCGTGCAGCAGGCGTGGCGGGCTGAAAGGTTTCGCGGTTAGTATCAAACCTCAAGTGCTATTGAGGTCAAACCCCATGAAGAAAACCCGTGCATCCGCGGCCGGGAATCCCGCCGGGACCGCCATGCCCGCGGCCCGTGTGGTAGCGCGCACGCAGCCCGAACCGTCCGAACCGTCGGAGCTGTCGGTGGGCGAGGTCGCCAGCCGCAGCGGCCTGGCCGTATCGGCCCTGCATTTCTATGAATCGCGGGGGCTCATCGCCAGCGCGCGCAACGCCGGCAACCAGCGCCGCTACCCGCGCTCGGTACTGCGCCGCGTGGCGGTGATCAAGATCGCGCAGCGCATGGGCCTGCCCCTGGCCGCCATTGCCGACGCCCTGCAGGCGCTACCCGCCGGCCGCACCCCCACGGTGGCGGACTGGCGCCGCCTGTCCGCCCGCTGGCGCGACGACCTGGACGAGCGCATCCGCACGCTGACGGCGCTGCGGGACCAGCTCGATGGCTGCATCGGTTGCGGCTGCCTGTCGCTCAAGGTCTGCCCGCTGCGCAACGCGCAGGACACGCTGGCCCAGGAGGGGCCGGGGCCGCATTTTTGAGAGATCGGCCGTTGGCGCGGCGCGCTACGCGTCGGCCTCGCGGCCCGGGTCTTGTTCGTGCCGGGCCCGCACCCGCGTCTCCACCGCCGCGGCAAAGCGCAGCAGCCGCGCGATGTGGTCGGCGGCGCTGCGCGGCAGGGGTGCGCGGGCGTCGCTCTGGCGCTGCGCGTAGGTGTACTGCACCAGGGCAGGGCCGTGCAGCGCGGCCTCCAGGGTGATCTGGTAGGCGCTGTGGGCGTTGTCCTGCGCGTCGCCCGGGGCTTCGGTGCCGTTGTGCCAGCTGAGCTTGTAGGCGCGGCCCCAGGGCTCGCCGTCGTGCATGCAGGGCTGGCGCGCGCCGACCCACACGTCGCATTCCCACCAGCCGTTCTTGGCGCCGTCCCACCAGTCGTTGTAGCGCTCGGTGAAGATGGGCAGGGTGGTGAAGTCCTCGATGCGCTGGGCCGTCAGCTCGGCCAGCAGCCGCTGGTGCAGCGGGTAGCGGGCGCGGTGCTGGCCCACGGCCTTGCGCAGGTAGTCCAGCACGCCGCGCCAGGCGTGGTTGCAGGCCCGCCAGGCCTCGGGCGCCGTGTCGGGGGCCAGGGGCTGCCAGGCGCCGGGCTTGCCGCCGTGGTACGCGCGGTACAGCAGCGCCAGCTGCGCGGTGGTGGGCATTTTGCGGCCGCGTGCGGCGGCGGCCAGGCGGGCCAGCAGGCCGGGGTGCTCGGGTTCGTGCGACACCGACAGGTAGAAGTCCCAGGTCTTCCAGACGGCGATGAACACGTTGTCGTCGCGCGCGTCGCCCTCGGCGTCCACATGCCGCTGGCACAGCAAAAAGTCGGTCTGCCGGAACCAGCCTGCGGCCGTGTGTTCCTTGGGGCCGATCACCGGTGTGCGGACGGCCGCCAGGATGTTGCGCACGCTGATGGCCTCGTCGGCAAACAGGTCCGCCTGCAGCGGCTGGGCGGACTGGATCTCGGCGCTGGTGCGTGTGGCGGACTGGCCGGCGCGCACGGCGGCCACCACGCGGGCGCGGTCGATCAGCGGGCGGATGCCGCTCTCGCCATCCCCGATGCCGTCATGGAACTCGGGCGGGAACACGATGCCCGCGATTTCGCTGCTGAACTCGGCCCGGTGGGGCACGCCGCGCACTTCGTCCATGAGGACTTCCACCTGCTGGGGCCCGGCGACGTCCACGGCGCACTGGCCGGTGAACAGGGCCACGCGGGCCGCGAGCCCGCCGCGCACGCAGAAGGCTCCGCCGGGGCCGTCGCACCACAGCAGGTCGGCCACCTCCAGCGCGCCCTGCACGTACAGCAGCTGGCCGCCGATCACGGCATTGCGCATGCGCGCATCGCCCAGCACGGCGAGGTGCGCAGCGCCGTCGGTGCGGGCGCAGGTGAGTGCGCCGTCGATCTGCAGATGTCCTTCGAACAGGATCAGAAGCGGCTGCGCGTGGTCGGGCGCGTCGCCGGCGCCGTCCTGCCACAGCGCCCGCAGCGGGCTGCCGCTGGCCAGGGGGGCGTCCAGTTCCAGGGCGGGCAGCTGCACATCGCCGGTGATGCACAGCGCCCACCCCTGCGCCAGCGCGGCCGGGCCGGGCGCCAGGTGCTCGGGCAGGCCGCTGTCGGCGGGCCATCGGTGGACCACTTCGGCCAGCGGGCAGAGTCGGGCGGTGGGCATGGTGAAGGGCGAGTTCGGCAGGGCCGGCGGGCATCGTACCGCGAGCCTGCGCCGTTTCGGCTTTGCGCGGACAATGCTGTGCTTGCTTATCAATGCCTTCGCCATGACGCAGAATCCCCCCGCCTTTGAAGTTCTTCCCCGCGACCTGTCGGCGTACCGCCAGGGCAATGTCGGCATCGACTACGTGCACCGTTTCGAGTCCGGCAAGCCGGGCCCGCATGTGCTCATCAATGCGCTGACCCATGGCAACGAAATCTGCGGCATGGTGGCGGCCACGCACCTGCTGGACACCGGCGTGCGGCCGCTGGTGGGCACGCTGACCATCAGCTTCGCCAACGTGGCGGCCTACGAGTCGTTTGACCCGGCCCGTCCCTTCGAAAGCCGGCAGCTGGTGCACAACCTCAACCGCATCTGGTCGGCTGCCGAGCTGGACGGCAGCGCGCACAGCCCCGAGCTGGCGCGGGCCCGCGCGCTGCGCCCGGTGGTGGCCGCGGCAGACCACATCCTCGACATCCATTCCACCAGCCAGGACGTGGAGCCCTTCTGGGTCTACCCCGCGCACCCCCGCAACATGCAGGCGGCGATGGCCCTGGGCCGCCCGCCGGTGCACCTGCTGATGCCCAGCGGGCTGGGCTCGGGCACGCCGCTCATCCAGCACGGGCGCCATGGCCTGGCTGAGGGGCAGGGGGTGGCGCTGGTGGTGGAGTGCGGCCAGCACTTCCGCCAGTCTGCGGCGGACATGGCCACGGCGGTGGCGCTGGATTTCCTCGCCCATTTCGGGCTGGTGGAGCCGGCCGCAGACCGCCCTGCGCCCGCCGCGCAGCGCCGCTACGAGCTGCTGGAGACCTGCATGGTGCGCACGGCGGACTTCCGCTTCACCCGGCCCGTGCGGGGCTTCGAGGTGTTTGCGCAGGGCGAGCTCATTGCCACCGACGGCCCGCACGAGATTCGCGCCCTGTGCGACCGCTGCACCATTCTCATGCCCACGCGCGAGCCCATCGTGGGCCGCGAAGCGGTGTACCTGACGCGGCCGCTGGACTGAGACCGTCAGACAGGCGTTGGGGGCGCGTCAGAACGACGAGCCCGGCTGTGCCAGAAAGGCCCGCTCCTCGTCGGTGGAGCTGCGGCCCAGCACCGCGTTGCGGTGCGGGTAGCGGCCAAAGCGCACCAGGATGTCGCGGTGGCGCAGCTCGAAGGACAGGTTGTTCTCCAGGCCCGGCTGGTTGAACAGGGCCAGGGCCGCCTCGTGGATGGCGAGCGATTCGCTGTGCATGTAGGGCATGTACGCAAACGCCCGCTGCGCCGGGGGCAGGGCCCGGTCGTGCTGCCCCGCCACCAGCTCCTGCGCCAAGGCCAGGGCCAGCGCGTCCTGCGCGAACGCCCGGGGCGTGCCGCGGTGGATGTTGCGGGAGAACTGGTCCAGCACCAGGATTTCGGCCAGCCGCCCCTGCGGCGTGGCGCGCCAGGGCCACAGCTCGCAGCGGCAGGCGGCCTTCCAGGTGGGGCCGAACCGCGTGCGCAGGGTCTCGTCCAGCGCAGCGTCCACCGCGAAGTGCTGGGCGGGGCGGAGTTCTTCAAACCAGAAGTGGAGGATGTCGTCGGCGTGCATGCGGGTGGTTGAAAAACGGCTCTAGCTACCGCTGGACGGGCGCAAGCAGCTATCACTACTATAGCAAAAGGCCCACCGAAGGCCGGGGGCCTTACCGGTCCATCCGGATCTTTCCTTCGCGGACGTACTGGTCGAACTGGTCGTGCGGAATGGCGGCAGAGCCTGCGGCGTCATTGTCCGCCGTCCAGCTGAGCGTGGTGCTGTCCTTGGCGGGCGTGATCTCCACCGGTCCTTGCGGAATGGCGATGGGGGCGCCGTCGCCGGGCGTATAGGTTACCTTGCCGGTGATGGTGGCGTGCTGGGTCATGGAAGGGCTCCTGGGCGGCCGGGCCGCTGTGGTTCGGATGTCCCCATTGGACGGGCTGCGTGTGCGGCCCGCTGTCAGACCGGGCCGCAGCCGCCGGCGGGCGATCTTCCCCTGGGAGCCCGCGAACACACGTGATCAGGGCGGCAGCACGGCCTGTGCCCGTTCCTGCCGCACCAGGTAGAGCCCGCTGCCGATGATGATGGCGCCGCCCAGCAGCGTGGCGTAGCCGGGGACGGACTGCCACAGCACCCAGTCCAGGCCCATGCCCCAGGCCAGGGCGGTGTACTCAAACGGCGCGACCACCGAGGCCTGGCCGTGGCGGAAGGCCTCCGTGATCGCCAGTTGCCCCAGGAAGCCGGTGAACGCCAGGCCCGCCACCAGATGCCAGTGCGCCTGCTGCACGGGCTGCCAGCGGGGCCAGGCCAATGCCAGCGCACCCACGGCCAGCAGCGTGGTGGTCCAGAAGACCAGGCTGGCGCTGGAGTCGGTGCGCGTGAGCACGCGCCCGGTGATGGCGGAGATGGCGTAGCAGCTGGCGGCCGACAGCACGGCCAGGGCGCCCAGCGTGAAAAAGGCGTCCTGGCTCGGGCGCAAGGCCACGAGGACGCCCGCCATGCCCAGCACGATGGCGATCCAGTGCGCGCGCCGCACCTTTTCCTGCAGCACCACGGTCGAGAGGGCCGTGATGAGCAGCGGCGCGATGAAGAACAGCGTGTACGCCTCCGCCAGGTCCAGCTCCCGCAGGGCCCAGGTGAACAGCGCCAGCATGCCCACGTTGAGCACGCCCCGCAGCAGTTGCAGGGGCCAGCGCACCTTGAGCAGCCCGCCGGTTTCCCGCCGCCACAGCACGTACAGCGCCACCAGCGGCAGCGCGCCCCAGCCGCGCAGCGCGGCCACCTGCATCGCGGGGTAGCTGCCCGACAGGGTCTTGAGCAGCGCGTCCATCAGCGAAAAGCACCCCACGGCCGCGACCATCGCCAGGATGCCGCGCAGGTTGCCCGAGACGGCGGCCGTCATGGCGTGCCCTGCGCCGTGCGGCGGACGGCGCACAGCCCTGCTGCAGGGCCGGACAAAGCCTGGTGCGGTACGAAAAGGCGTGGCATGGAGTGGGGTGTGCGCAGGTACTGGCAGCGCGGCCAGTGCCCGGGTGGGTGAAGGTGAAAAAGTGTAGCCCAGCCTGCGGGACGCGCGCCCGCTGGCGGTTTCAGCCCGGCTTGCGGGCGGGCCTTTCGCAGTCGGCGGAGGCCGGGTTGGCGGCAGCGTCTGCCGGAGGGCTGGCCGGGGCTTCTTCGGGTTCCGGCGCCAGCCGGTCCTGCAGGGCGGGAATCGCCCACAGCACCGCCAGCGCCAGCAGGGTGCTGAGCACGGCGGTGACCTCGCGGCCCAGCCCGGCCGCCACACCGATGGCGGCGGTCAGCCAGATGCCGGCCGCGGTGGTCAGGCCCTTCACGCGGTGCTCGGCGTCGCCCTTGAGAATGGTGCCCGCCCCCAGAAACCCCACGCCCGCGATCACGCCCTGCAGCACGCGGCTGTTGTCCGCCGGCTGCATGCCGGCCTGCTGCGCCACCAGCACGAACAAGGCTGCCCCCATGGCCACCAGCATGTGCGTGCGCACGCCGGCGGCCTTGCCCGCGTGTTCGCGTTCCCAGCCCAGCAGGCCGCCCAGCAAGGCGGCCACGGCCAGCCGCACCACGATGCGGGTGGCCTGGGCGGCGTCCGACACGTCGGCAAACTCGGCGGCGGCAGCGTCGGCAATTTGCCGCCACAGATCAGCCATGGGGGGGCACCTTGCGCGCCGGGGGGCTGCGGCGGGGCCCCGGCAGGGCAGCGCCGCAGGGGCGTGGGATGGGAGGGCAAGCGGGAGGGCAAACAACCATGGGCATGGGGCAGGGCGGAGCTGGGGGCAGTGCGCGGCGCGGTGGCGCCGCTCGGCCTGCCACTGTGCGGCGCGGGGCGTGGGGCGTACAGCAGCGGGCGCCGTGGGTGCGGGTAGGACGCCGCCGACGCGTGCGCTTGCGCAAGGGGCTTGCGTTGGCCGAGGCCGCGTGCCAGGATGGTCCGCAGAAGGCACCGCGTCGTGGTCCGGCCGTCCACCGCTGTTGTGCCCGTCCGAAGGGAGTCCGCCATGGCTGCGCAACGCATTCTTCTGATCCAGGGCCATCCGGATTCCGCCGCGCCCCACCTGTGCCATGCACTGGCGCAGGCGTATGCCGAGGGCGCCGCCGCGGCGGGGCACGAAGTGCGCGAGGTGGATGTGGCGCGCATCGACTTCGCGCTGTTGCGCAGCCAGCACGAATGGGAGCTGGGCCCGCTGCCCGCCTCGCTGCGCCCTGCGCAGGAGTCGATCCGCTGGGCGCAGCACATCGTGCTGTTTTTCCCGCTGTGGATGGGCGACATGCCCGCGCTGCTCAAGGGCTTCCTGGAGCAGGTGGCGCGGCCGGGGTTCGCCTTCAATGCCGAAGGCAACAACCCGTTCGGCCGCAAGGGCCTGACCGGGCGCAGCGCCCGCGTCGTGGTCACCATGGGCATGCCGGCGCTGGTGTACCGCTGGTACTTCCGTGCCCACAGCGTGAGGTCGCTGGAGCGCAACATCCTGGGCTTTGTGGGCATCGCCCCGGTGCAGGAGACCCTGGTGGGCAGCGTGGAGCTGCTGGGCGATGCCGGCGTGGCCAAGTGGCGGACCCGAATGCGCACCCTGGGGGCCAAGGCGGGCTGACGCGGGCGGTGGCGCTGCGCAGCGGCGTGCGGCCGGGCAGGCCGGCTCAGGCTTGCCAGGGCAGCATTGCCAGCAGGCGCTGCCAGTCTGCAGCCGGGGCTGGCGCAGGGTCGCGGCCGGCCAGGCCCGCGGGCGCCGCAGGCCAGTCCAGCCCGCTCTCAATCACCACCGCGGCGCCGGTGGCCGGGTGCGGCACCGTCAGCTGCCAGGCGTGCAGCCACAGCCGCTGCAGCCCCAGCCGTTCGGCCCACCAGCGGTTGAGCGGCCCCTTGCCGTGCGTGGCGTCCCCGATGATCGGGTGGGCCAGGTGCTTGAGGTGCCGGCGGATCTGGTGGCGCCGGCCCGTGGTGGGCTCGGCCAGCACCAGCGAGGCACGGGTGGTGGCAAAGCGCCCGTCGCTGGGCTCGGGCAGCGAGAGCCGCGCCAGGCGGCGAAAGCGGGTGTGGGCGTCTTGCACGGGCGCATCGGCGGGCGCGTCGTCCGGCTTGAGCGCATGGTCCACCTCGGCCGCCTCGGGCGCCCAGCCGCGCACCAGGGCCAGGTAGCGCTTGTGCGTGGCGCCCTGCTCAAACGCCTGCGACAGCGCCCGCGCCGCGTCGCTGTGCAGCGCCATCACCAGCACGCCGCAGGTGCCCTTGTCGAGCCGGTGCACGGGGTACACGTGCCGGCCCAGCTGGTCGCGCAGCGTCTGCATCACAAAGCGCGTTTCGCCCGCATCGAGCCCCGTGCGGTGCACCAGCCACCCGGCAGGCTTGTAGACGGCGACCAGGTGCTCGTCGCGCCAGAGAATGGGAAGCTGCTGCGGGGTGGTGGGCATAGGGAAGGCGCGGATTGTGCCGCAGTCGGCATTGCCTACACTGCCGCGGTACCAGGAGCGCGGGGCTCCGGCGGAGGACTCAAGGATGTCGGCAGGTGACTGGAAGGACATGTACGCCGCCGCGGTAGCGGGCGACCTGGCGCTGGTGCGCCACCACATCAGCGCGGGCGTCAACCCCAACTACCAGCACTCCGAGATTCTGTGCACCCCGCTGGTGGCAGCCCTGGTCCACGGCCATGCGGACATTGCCCACTACCTGCTGGCGCACGGAGCCGATCCGCAGCTGCGCTCGGATTTTGACGACCTCACTCCGCTTGAAGCCGCGCTCCGCCACGGCCGCACCGAGTTCGTGGCCCTGCTGCAGGCCCGGGGCGCGCATGAGGTGCGCAAGCCGTTCTGGTGGCGCTGGCTGCCCGTTTGAGTCCTTTCGCGCCTGCCGGCGGAAAGGCCGCCCGGCGACAATCGGGGGGCATGACGAAAAAAACCATCCTCCCCCTGCAATTGCTGGTGGCGCCCGATCAGGCCGACCCCGCGCCCCTCATCCTCTACCACGGCCGCAACTGCCCCGACGGCTTTGGCGCCGCGCTGGCTGCGTGGCTGTACTACGGCGACCGGGCCGAGTACGTGGGCCTGGACCACGGCGACGTGGCGACCATCGACGACCTGCCGCCGGTGCAGGGCCGGGCGGTGTACATCCTTGATTTCTCCTTTGCCAACGAGGTCATGGCTGCCCTCGACGAGCGCGCGGCCAAGCTCGTGATGCTGGACCACCACAAGAGCGCCGCCGAAAAGCTCACCGGCTTTGCCTGCCGCTGCGGGGTGGTGCACTTCGACATGGGCAAGTCGGGCGCCCGCCTGGCCTGGGAGTTCTTCCACCCCCACGAGCCCGTGCCCGCGCTGCTGCAGTACGTGGAAGACCGCGACATCTGGAAGTGGGAGTTTGCCGAGAGCGCGGCCTTCCTCTCGGCACTGGACATGGAGGCGCAAGGCTTCGAACGCTGGCGCGAGATCGCCGGCTTCACGCCCGAGCAGTTGCAGCAGTTCATGGCGCGCGGCGCGGCCATGGACGAGAAGTTCCGCAAGCTGGCGGCCGACATTGCCGAGGGCGCGCAGCCGCTGGTGTTCAACGGCGTCGCGGGGCTGATGGTGAACGCGCCCGGCATGTTCCACAGCCTGGTGGGCGACATCCTGTCGGCCAAGACCGGCACCTTCGGGCTGATGTGGAGCGCGGGCGACAAGGGCGTGAAGGCGGGCCTGCGCTCGCAGCGCAACTTCGACTGCATCGCCCTGGCCGAAAGCATGGGCGGCGGCGGCCACGCGCAGGCCTGCGGGTTCAAGATGAAGGTGGAGCGGCTGGCGGAGCTGCTGACGGGGACCTTCAACGCCTGATTCCGAGACGGATTTTGATAAAAATGGCCTCTAGCGCTTGTTGGATAAGCGCTGGCAGCTATTAAAAAGATAGTTGCGGCTCGGTGGATGGGTGGCTAGACCAGCCGCAGGTCCGCCGCCTTGGCCCCCGGAAACACCCGCGCCACGGCGGCAGCGTTGAGCCCATACATCCGCGCGAACAACCCGCCCAGCACGCTGCGGTAGTCGTTGAGCACCGGGTAGTCGCGGTTCTGGAACAGCGTGCTGGCCGTGAGCGCCTGCTGCTCGCCCACGACGCGGCCCCCGGCGATGCCGCCGCCCATCACCCAGAACACCGTGCCGTGGCCGTGGTCCGTGCCCCGGTTGCCGTTTTCGCGGAAGGTGCGGCCGAACTCGCTCACCACCACCACCACGGTGGACTTCCAGGCCGGCCCCATCTCGTCGGCAAAGCCGGCCAGGCCCCGGCCCAGTTCGCCCAGGCGGTTGGCCAGCGCGCCCGTGGCGGCGCCCTGGCCCACATGGGTGTCCCAGCCACCCACGTCCACAAAGCCCAGCTGGTAGCGCGACTGCATCAGGCGCGCCATGCGCCGGGCTGTGCCTTCAAAGCCCTTGGTGGAAAGCGCGTTGCGGCTGGCCGCCTCCATCTCGCCCTGCATGGTGCGCGCCACCTCCTCGCGCGTGGCAAAGCCCTCGGCCACCGGCGCGGCCAGCGGCGTGCCCTGGTACATGGATTCGATCAGCCGGGCCTGCCGCGCATCCACGCCGCCGCGGCCCGCCGCCGCGCCCAGCAGCGTGTTGGGCACCTCCACCGCGCCGCGCAGCACCAGGGGCAGCGTGCTGGTGAAGGCGATGGGCTGCACCTGCGCTGCGCCCGCCTCCGCACGGCCCAGCTCGGCCACCAGCCGGTTCAGGAAGCCCGACCGGTAGTCGCGCCGCCCGCCCAGCGGCTGGCCCAGCTCCATGCTGTCCTGCGTGTCGAAGTGGCTGCGCGAGAGGTCGTCCGTGCCGGCAAAGGGCACGAAGGCCAGCTGGCCCTTCTGGTACAGCGGCAGCAGCGAGTCCGCCAGCACCGGGTGCAGCCCCCAGTCAGCCGTGAGCGGCAGCGCGCCGCCGTCCTGCCCCGGCCGGGCGATGGCGATGTTGGGGCGCGTCTCGTAGTAGTAGCTGCTGGCCGTGGGCACCAGCAGGCTGGCGCAGTCGTAGCCGCCGCGCAGGAAGACCAGCAGAAAGCGGGCCTCCTGCTGGCGCGGGGCGGCCAGCAGGCCGGCGCCGTGAACGCCCAGTGCGCTGGCGGCCAGGGCCTGGAGAAGGTGTCGTCTACAAAGCATGGGGTTGTCCTTTCAATCGCGCCCGAACGCTTCATCGGCTGCTGCGCAGGCGCGTGCGCGGCCAAAGCCATGGCAGCCGTGCAAGGGCCGCCCCGCCGCACGGGCTGCGTCCCCCTTCCCGAGGGGCGAAGCCGTTCGAGAGAAGGGGGCTGAGGGCCGCGGCTCCAAGCCTGCCTGCGCAGGCTTGGACGGTCCCGAAGAGCTGTCGCCTCTGGCGACCAGCACCGAGCGGCAGCGACTCAGGGGGATGTCCTCCATCTCTTTTCTTCATCCATGCATGAACTCGGGGGAGGCGAGGAACAGCAGGTTCCATTCGCGCGGCGATGCCGCCTGGGCCAGCGCGCTGCGCGTGGCCGCGGACCAGGTGGGCTCCAGCGCACGCACGTAGGCGCTTTGCGCCAAGGCCGGCGGGGTGCGCCGCGGTGGTGCCGCGTCGCCATCGGCCCGGTCATCGCGCGCCGCAGGGCTCTCGGCGGTGCTGGCGGCGTCCGCGGCGCCAGCACCCAGCGCCCGCGCCACTTCAAAGCGCGTGGCCATCTGCCCCGAGCCCGACCAGGCCGTGGACTCCAGCGGATAGCCGTCGGGCGTGGCGCGGCCGTACAGCGGCTCGGCCAGGCGCTGCAGCCAGCCCAGCGCGGGCTCGGCGCGGGGCAGCGCTGCGTCCCCCTGGGCCAGCCGCAGGCCGGCCAGCACATAGTGCACCGGGTCGCGCAGGCGCCGGCCCAGCGATGCACGGAACGCCGGCGCATCGAACAGCGCCTGCAGCACGGCGGCGATGTCGCCATCGCTGCGCTCGAAGGTGCGGGCCAGGGTCTGCAGCAGCTCCGGCGGCGGCGCGTCGCCCACCAGAAAGAGGGCCATCTTGCGCGTCACAAAGCGTGCCGTGGCAGGGGCACGGGCCAGCCGGTCCAGCGCCTCGTCCACCTCGGCCAGGCCTTGGGCACGCAAGGGCTGGCCCAGCAGTGTCTTGGGTTCCCAGTCATGGCGCGCAGGATTGAACTCGAACAGGCCCTCGCGCACGGAGTGGCGGCGCAGCGCGGGCGGCATGCGCGGCGCATCGCCCGCCGGGCGCAGCGACACGCCCACGCCCGTCAGCACGCGGGCCAGCTCCTGCACGTCCTGCTGGCTGTAGCCGCCGTCCACGCCCAGCGTGTGCAGCTCCATCAGCTCGCGTGCGTAGTTTTCGTTGATGCGGCCGGCGGCGTTCTGGGCGTTGTCCAGGTAGCGCAGCATGGCCGGGTGGCGCACCGTGGCGCCCAGCAAATCGCGGAACCGCCCGAGCGCATGGGGGCGGATGGCGCGGTCCTCGTAGTCGCCCACCAGCGCCCGCAGGCCGCCCTTGCCGCCAAAGACGCTGAAGTGGTTCATCCAGAACCAGGTCATCTTCTCGCGCAGCTGGGTGGGCGAAGCCACCGCGCGCAGCACGAAGCGCTCGGCGGCCTCCTGCTGCAGCGCGTGCATGTCCTGCTGCCAGGCCTTGAGCGCAGCCTTGCGCTCGTCTTCGGTGGGCAAAGCCTTGGCGGCGCGGTTGCGAGCCTCCATCTCGCGGGCCAGGGCCTCGGCCGGCACCTGGGTGATGGTCATGGCGTCGATGCGGGCCTGCGCCGCGCGCGGCAGCGCCGCAGCCGGGGGCGGGCGCAGCTGGGCTGCCAGGTAGGCGGCTGCGCCCTGCGGTGCCAGGGCCTGCGCGCCCTGGGCGGTGCAGCCCCAGGTCACGCGGTCCAGCAAGCGGGTGAGGGTGGGTTCGTCAGCCGTGGCCCAGGTGCCTGCGGGCGCTGCGGCGCGGGCCAGGCTCCAGGGGCCGGCCAGCACGGCGCCCAGGGCGCCCGACAGCAAGGTGCGGCGGCGAAGCAAGGGTGGCAGCGAGCCGCAGGGAGCCAGAAAGCGGGACATGTGCGCGGTGCCAACAGGCGGCAGAAGGTGGAGGGGCGCATGGTGCGCCACGCCACTGCGCCGCGCAAGCCCGGGCGGCGGGTTTTACCTGCCGGAAACACAGGCCCGCGAGGATGTATCGGCCGGTATCCGGCGGGTGGTCAGTGGGCGGGCGCCGCTTCCTCGAACCGGTCCACGGTGCGCAAGGTCTTGAAGACCACCATCCAGCCGCCCACCACGCCCAGGGTGCACAGGCCGCCAGCGATGGCCGCGGGCACCACGCCCAGCCAGGAGGCGCTGGTGCCGGCGCGGAACTCGCCCAGCTCGTTGGACGAGCCGATGAACAGCATGTTCACCGCGTTCACGCGCCCGCGCATCGAGTCCGGCGTGGAGAACTGCACCAGCGCGCCCCGGATGTACACGCTCACCATGTCGGCCGCGCCCGCCACGGCCAGCGCCGCGAACGACACCCAGAACCAGTGCGACAGCGCAAACACCAGGTTGGCCACGCCGAACACCGCCACCGCGATGAACATGGTCTGGCCCACGCGGCGGTTGAAGGGCCGCAGGCTCAGGTACAGCCCCGCGCTCACCTCGCCCACCGCCATGGCGCTGCGCAGCGCCCCCAGCCCGGCCGGGCCGACGTGCAGCACCTCCTGCGCATAGATGGGCAGCAGGGCCACCACGCCGCCCAGCAGCACGGCAAACAGGTCCAGCGAGATGGTGCCCAGGATGATGGGCCGCGAGCGGATGAACGCGATGCCGGCGCCAAAGCGCTCCCACATCGTGCCCTGCGCAGGCGCTGGCGCCGTCGCGTAGGCCACCGGAACCCGCAGCATCAGCGCCACCCCCAGCGCAAAGCAGGCGCAGCACACCGTGTAGGTCAGCTTGCCGCCCCCCAGCGCATACAGCAGGCCGCCCAGCAGCGGCCCGCCAATGCTGGCCACCCGCATGAGCATGCTGTTGGCCGCAATGGCCTGCGCGAGCTGGCTGCGCGGCACCACCTGCGGCAGCAGGCTTTGCATGGCGGGGCCCGAGAACGCGCGCGAGCAGCCGTACAGCACCAGCACCGCATAGATGCCGGCCACGCCGCCCGTACCGTGGCCCGACAGCCACCACAGCAGCGCACTGCACACCCCGCCCACGGCCCAGCTGGCGGCAAGGATGCGCTTGCGCGCGAACCGGTCGATGAGATCGCCCGCCGGCAGCAGCAGGCACAGCATGGGCAGGAACTGCGCCAGGCCCACATAGGCCAGCGCCAGCGGCTGGCGCGTGAGGTCGTACACCTGCCAGGCCACTACCACCGCCTGCACCTGGGTGGCCACCACGGCCACCACCCGGGCGACCAGAAAGGCGACGAAGCCGGCATGGCGGTAGACGCTGGCGGGGGCGGTGTCCTCGGCGGCGGCCGCCAGGCTGGGTTGGGGAGACGTCATGAAGTCGGGAGGGCGAGCGAAGCAGGAGGAGGCCGGCGGCCCTGGCGGCGCAGGCGCTGCCGGGGTGGAGCAGTGCGGAGGTTTAGCAGGAGACCCAGGATGCTAGCGCCAGTGCGCCGGGCGCGCTGCGGTTGGGCGGCATGCCCTGGCCTGCCGGACTGCCCGCTCAGCGCGGGCGGTACGGATGCCGGTGCCGGTAGTCCCACGGCGCCAGCGGCCGCCGCTGCGACCACAGGCCCACGCCGCTGCCGCGTGCCCGCTGCTGCAGCGGTCCCAGGTGCGGGTATGCCTCGGCATAGGGGGTGTACACCCACGCAAGCCCCGCGCGCACCTGGGCGCTGGCCACGTCGGTGCCGCCGCAGCGCACATCGGCCACGGTGCGGCCGTAGCTGTCCTGCTCCCGCGGCTGCAGCGTGGCCTGCTGGCGAAAGCACAGGCGCGCCAGGTTCTGGCGCGACTTCTGGCCAAAGGCCTGGCGCGATTCGGGCGCGTCAATGGCCGCCACGCGCACCTTGACCTGGCGGTAGGCGCCGCTGGCCCCGCAGCGGGCGGTGAGCGTGTCGCCGTCGCTGATGGCGACCACCAGGCAGACAAGGGCGGCAAGGGGCATGGGCTTGGGGGGCTGGCTGGGCAGCCGGTGAAAAAGGTCACCAGCGCAGTATTCAAGGCGCGGGCAGCTATCAATAGTATAGCTACTGGCGGCAACAAAACCGACCGGCGTCCGCACCGGGGCCTGGGGTCATTCACACCTGCTGACATTGCGATGCCGCGGGGTGGGGCGATACTTGGCGGGCTGGTGGAACTGTGGCGCGCGCAAACCCTCTCATGGGGCCTGGACGCCGCGCCTTAGAACGTAAACACGTTCTTGGCCCGGGGGCTCCCTGCGGCGGACACCTTGACGACTGTGGAAAGAGTAAAAGAAGGAGCGTGCATTTTGAGTAGTCCCACACCCGCATTGCCAGGGCGCCCGGGGCGCCCCGCGACTGTCGTGCGGACGAGCGGAGCCCGGGTGCTCCGGGCTGCGGCAGCGCTGACGCTGGGCGCCGCCCTCGCGGCGCTGGGCGGCTGTGCCAGCGTGCGCACATTTGCCGCGCCCGAGAATTTCGGATCCGTCACCACCTTTTCGCGCCTGTTCGACGCGACGCCCCAGCAGACCTGCGAAGCCGCGCGCCGGGCATTGCTGAGCCAGGGCTACATCATCGCCACCCAGCAGCCCGAGCTGGTGGAGGGCAAGAAGAGCTTCCAGCCCGAGGCGGAGTCGCATCTGCAGATGGTGGTGCGCGTGGTCTGCGTGGCCGAGGCCGGGGACGGCAAGGTGAGCCTGGGGTTCGTGACGGCGCTGCAGGACACCTATGCCCTGCGCAAGACCAACAATTCCGCCAGCGTCGGCGTGGGCGCCATCGGCTCGGTTTCCCTGCCGTTCTCCGCCAGCAGCGATTCGCTGGTCAAGGTGGCCAGCGAAACCATCTCCAAGGACACCTTCTACGAGAGCTTTTTCGACCTGGTGAAGCGCTACCTGGTGCTCGACCAGGCTCAGGCGGACTGACGCGGGCGCGGCACCTCATACCGCAGCTCGGCAAAGAGGCCGCCCAGCGCGGTGACCGACTGCAGGCGCAGCGGCGGCTGTGCGATCCGGCGGGGCAGCAGGGAGATGCCTTCGCCAAGGGTGACGGGCGCGATCTGCACGATCAGCTCGTCCAGCAGGCCCGCGTCGTAGAACTGCCCCACCAGCGCGCCGCCGCCCACCACCCACACATTGCGTCCGGCGGCCGCCTGCTGCATGGCCTGGTGCACCGGCCGCACGTCGCCGTGCACAAAACGCACGTCGGCGCCGTCCACCGGGCGCAGCGTGCGCGAGCTGAACACCCACGCCGGCTGCGAGTAGGGCCACGGCTGGCCGGCATCGATCGCGTGCCGCAGCATCCATTCGTAGGTGTGCGAACCCATCGCCAGGGCCCCCACGTCGCGGAGGAAGGCGGGGTAGCTGGAGCCCTCGATCTCGCCGAACTGCAGCAGCCAGCCCAGGTCGTGGTCGGGCGTGGCCAGAAAGCCGTCCAGGCTGGAGGCGCCGTAAAACTGTGTCTTCATGATGGGGAACCCTCGAATCAACGGGTTCCGCCACTGTAGGCAAGGGCTGCTGACAGCGCCGTGGCAGCAGCGGCGGCAGCGGCGGCAGCGGCGGCCGGACAGGCCGTCAGGGCAGCTGCACGGTCTCTGCAAGGTGGCCGTACACGGCCGCGATGCGCCGCAGGTGGCGTGACTCGGGGTGCGTCAGCAGCCACAGCTGCGTTTCGCAGTCCGCCAGGGAGCCGGTGAGCGGGCGCAGCTCGCTGCGGTGCCCAGCCAGGAAGATGGGCAGCACGCCAATCCCCATCCCGCGGCCCACCAGCTCCATCACCGTGAGCGCGGTGTTGACGCGGAAGGCGGGCTGCGCCCGCGGGAAGTGCTTTCTGCGCCAGCGCACGGACGGGTGGTCGGGAATGGCGTCGTCCAGCGTGATCCATGCGGCGCGGCCCGCCTCCACATCGGACAACAGGGTCGGGCTGGAGGCCCCGGCGTACAGCGCCGAGCGGATCATGCCCAGCTGGCGGCCGACCAGATGCTGCGGCGGGCGCCGCGTGGCCCGCACGGCGATGTCGGTGTCGCGCCGCGTCAGGCTCACCAGCTCGTTGCTGGCGTGCAGTTCAAACGCCAGCGCAGGGTGGCGCGGCTGCAGCTGCTGCAGGGCCGGCGCAATGAGCCCGTGCAGGAGCGTGTCGGTGGTCGAGATGCGCACCGTGCCCGTCACCTGCTCGGGCTGCGCCTGGGTTGCGGCACGGGCCGCTTCCAGCGCGGCCTCCACGCGCTCGGCCTGCTCGGCCAGGGCCTGGGCCAGGTCCGTGGCGCGGTAGCCCGCGCGCGAGCGCTCGAACAGCGGCTGCCCCAGCCCGCGTTCCATGCGCTGGATGGCCCGGAACACGGTCGAGGCATCCACCCCCAGGCGCTCGCCCGCGCCCGCCAGGGTGCCGGTGCGCGCCATGGCCAGCAGCACCTCCAGCTCGGCAGCACCCAGGCGGTATTGCGATGGTGCAATCAATGATTTCATGGATGCTTATTTTGTTTGCGCTGCCGCAATCATAAATTCCGGGCGTCCCCTGCGGGCCCTCGCGTTTGCAGGAGGACGATCTTTCACTCCTTTGCACAGAAAGCCCTGCTCCATGAAGCTCTACTACTCCCCCGGCGCCTGCTCGCTTGCCGTCCACATCGCCCTGCGCGAAGTCGGTGCCGCCTTCGAACTCATCCAGGTGGACTTGCGCACCCACACCACCGAGACCGGGGGCAGCTTCCTCGACGTTTCGCCGCGCGGCTACGTGCCCCTGCTGGAGCTGGGCGATGGCTCGCGCCACGCCGAAGGCGCGGCCCTGCTGCAGTACGTGGCCGACCTGGACCCTGCGCGGGCGCTCATCGGCCCACCGGGGTCGCGCCAGCGCCTGGCCGTGGTCGAATGGCTGACCTTCATCAGCACCGAGCTGCACAAGGGCTTCAGCCCCTGGCTGTGGCACAAGGAGACTGCCGAATCCACGCGCAAGGCGGTCCTGGCCAAGCTGGCCACCCGGTTTGCGGAGCTGGACGCCGTGCTGGCGCGCAGCGACTTCCTGGCGGGCGGCTACAGCGTGGCCGATGCCTACGGCTTCACCATCCTGAACTGGGCCCACCTGCTGGGCGTACCGCTCATGGCCTACCCCCACCTGCAGGCCTGGATGGCCCGCGTGGCGGCGCGTGCACCGGTCCAGGCCGCGCTGCGGGCCGAGGGGCTGCTGGCATGAACGCCGTGGCGGGCGGCACCACGCTCACGCTGGTCTCGCACGCGCTGTGCCCCTACGTGCAGCGCGTGGCCATCGTGCTGCACGAAAAAGGCCTGGCCTTCGAGCGCCGCACCGTCGACCTGGCGCGCAAGCCCGCGTGGTTCCTGGCCCTGTCGCCGCTGGGCAAGACGCCGGTGCTGCAGGTGCGCGGGGAAGCCCTGTTCGAGTCCGCAGTGATCTGCGAATACCTGGACGAAGTGGCCACGCCCCCGCTGCACCCGCAGGACCCGCTGCAGCGCGCCCGCCACCGGGCGTGGATGGAGTTGGGCTCGGCCGTGCTCAACACCATCGGCGCGTTCTATGCCGCGCCGCACGAGGCTGCGCTGCAGGCCAGTGCGCAGCAGTTGCACGTCCGGTTTGTGCAGCTGGAGCAGGCGCTGGCGCAACGCAGCGGGCCGGGGCCGTACTTTGCCGGGGCGGATTTCTGCATGGTGGATGCGGTGTTCGGCCCCGTGTTCCGCTATTTCGACGTGATCGACACGCTGCCCGGCGTGGCCGACCTGGGGCTGTGGCAGGGCGCGGCGCGGGTGGAGGACTGGCGCCGGGCCCTGGCGCAGCGTGCCTCGGTGCGCGAGGCCGTGGACGCGGGCTATGCCGACGGCTTGCGCGCATTCCTGCGCGCCCGCGGCTCGGCCTTGTCGCGGCGCATGGGGGCGGATGCCGCGCCGTAGGCTGCCAGGGCGCCCGGCTCGGTATCGGCCCACGTGCCTGGCGCCAGCCCTTGCAGCGTGTGCGGCCCGATGGCGGCGCGGACCAGCCGTAGCGTGGGGTGGCCCACCGCGGCCGTCATGCGGCGCACCTGGCGGTTGCGGCCCTCGCGGATGACCAGCTCGATCCACGCGGTGGGAATGTGCTTGCGCTCGCGGATGGGCGGGTTGCGCGGGCCGACCGCGGGGGCGGGCTCCATCAGCCGCGCCCGCGCCGGCAGGGTGGGGCCGTCGTTGAGCACCACGCCCCGGCGCAGCGCCGCCAGCGCGGCTTCGTCGGGAACGCCCTCCACCTGCACCCAGTAGGTCTTTTCCATCTTGAAGCGCGGGTCGGCAATGCGCGCCTGCAGCGGCCCGTTGTCGGTCAGCAGCAGCAACCCCTCGCTGTCGGCATCCAGCCGCCCGGCCACGTACACGCCGGGCAGGTCGATGTAGTCCTTGAGGCCCTGCCACCGGCCTTCGGGCGTGAACTGGCTCAGCACGCCATAGGGCTTGTAGAAGCGGATCAGGCGTGGGGGCATGGGGTCAGGCGGGAAGGAACAGCGCCGGGTCCACCATCACGCGGTTGAGCATCACGCCCCAGTGCAGGTGCGGCCCCGTCACGCGGCCGGTGGCGCCCACCTGGCAGAACGCTTCGCCGGCCTTGACCGCATCGCCCACCTGCACATCCACGCGGCTCAGGTGGCAGTACAGGGTGAGCAGGCCCTGGCCGTGGTCCAGCCACACCGTGCCGCCGTTGAAGAAATAGTCGCCCACGTCGATCACGCGGCCTGCCAGGGGCGCCACCACGGGGGTGCCGGTGGGCGCCGCGATGTCCATGCCGCTGTGCGGGTTGCGCGGCTGGCCGTTGAACACCCGGCGCAACCCGAACGAACTGGAGCGCCGGCCGGGCGCCGGGGCGCGCATGCGCAGGGTGGACGGTGCGCTGCCTGCCGGCGGCTCGGTGAAGGTGGCCATCACCCCGGCCTGGTGGTCGCGCTCGCGTTCATAGCGGGCCTGGTCTTCGGGCGAAAGGTTCACGGTGCGGGGTGCGACCTGCAGATGCTGCTCCTGGTAGCGCTTGGCCTCCACGGTAAATAGCACCTGCTGCTCGCGCCCGCCCGGCACGGCCGCCGCCACGGTGATGGCCGATTCGCCCGGCGTGGCGGCCAGCGCAATGCCCACCACGGCGGTCCATTCGATGGCATCACCCGTCACCAGCACAGGCACGTCGTTGTCGCCCTGGCGCACCCGCGCCGCCGGCCGGGCGGCAGCCGGGCCCAGGGACAGCCGCGCCACGCCCCCGGGCACCTGCAGCGGCCGGGGCCACACCTGCGGTGCCTGGGGCGCCGCTTGCAGGCCGTGGGTGGCCGACAGTGCCAGCAGCCCCGCACCGCCCGCCAGCACCTGGCGGCGCGAGAGAACGCCGGGCGGAGGCAGCGGCGCAGCGAGGGACGAGACGGGCGTGGAAAAAAGGAGTGCGGAAGAGCGGGTCACGGCAGAGAGGATCGAGAGCAATGGGGTCCAGGGCGACGCCCGTGGCGCAGCGGCGCACCAAGGCGCACCAGCGTGCTGCAGTGCGCAGCCCGGCCCGCCATTGTGCCGCCGCCGGACGGCATCCCGCCCGGCGGCCCGCATGGGGCGTGCGCCGGGGCTGCTCTACAGTGGCGGCGGCGGCCTACACCGGGGCGGCGGGGCGGCTCCCACAATCGCCCCATGCCTGCCGCTGGCCGCCGCCGATTGACCCTGCTCACCGTCTTGCTGACCGCCCTGGCCACGGGCGCGCTGGTGCTGCTGGCACTGAACTTCACGGCGGGCGAAAAGAAGGTGCAGCAGCAGCTGCCGCGGCTGTACAACGCCTCCAGCCCGCAGTTCGAGCGGGCCCTGGGCAGCCTGCTGGGCCCGGGCATCGTGGGCGGCAACGAGGTGACCGAGCTGCTCAATGGCGAGCAGATCTTCCCGCCCATGCTTGCCGCCATCCGGGCCGCGCGCCACAGCGTGACGTTTGAAACCTACATCTACTGGTCGGGCGACATTGGCAAGCAGTTTGCCGACGCGCTGAGCGAACGCGCCCGTGCCGGCGTGCCCGTGCACGTGTTGCTGGACTGGGTGGGCAGCGCCAAGATGGAGGAGAGCTACCTCACCGAGATGAAGCAGGCGGGGGTGCAGATCGAGAAGTTCCACAAGCCCCACTGGTACAACTGGGCCCGCATGAACAACCGCACCCACCGCAAGCTGCTGGTGGTGGACGGGCAGGTGGCCTTTACGGGCGGGGTGGGCATTGCGCCGGAATGGACGGGCCGGGCGCAGGACCCGCAGCACTGGCGTGACTCGCACTACCTGGTGCGCGGGCCGGCGGTGGCGCAGATGCAGGCCACGTTTCTGGACAACTGGCTCAAGGTCACGGGCCGGGTGCTGCATGGCGACCGGTACTTTCCCCCGCTGCCGCGCGTCGGCACGCACAAGGCGCAGATGTTTTCCAGCTCGCCGTCCAGCGGCAGCGAAAGCATGCAGCTGATGTACCACCTGGCCATTACCGCGGCCGAGCGCAGCATCGACCTGTCGGTGGCGTACTTCGTTCCCGATGAACTCACGCACAAGCTGCTCATGGACGCGCTGGCGCGGGGCGTGCGCATCCGCCTGGTCACGCCCGGCGAGCACACCGACACCGAGACGGTCAAGGCCGCATCGCGCGCCACCTGGGGCCCTCTGCTGCAGGCTGGCGCCGAAATCTACGAATACGGGCCCACCATGTACCACTGCAAGGTCATGATCGTGGACCAGCGGCTGGTGTCCGTGGGCTCGACCAATTTCGACAATCGCTCATTCCGGCTGAACGATGAGGCCAACCTGAACGTCTATGACGCCGGCTTCGCGCAGCGGCAGACCCAGGTGTTCGAGGACGATATCCGACGCTCGCGCCGCGTGACGTACGAGAGCTGGCTCAACCGGCCGCTGAAGGAGCGGCTGGCCGAGCGGATCACGGGGTTGCTGGAATCACAGTTGTGATGCAACGAAGCGCGGGTGCCCGGCTGGATGCGCGCGGCAGGCCCTGAAGAGGGCATCGCTGGGCTGTGCGCACAGAGGGGTGGTTCGTTGTTGCCGCCCTGCGCAACGCAACACAACGCGAACAGGGGGGCACATCAGGCCGATGGAATCCGGCCCGTCGCGCTTGTCCGTGTGCGCATTTTTAAGCGCTGCCGGTCTGCCGGGTGGCCGTCCCCAGCCGCCCAAGATCGCCCCCAACCGGGCTTTTTTCCCTGCGCGGCGCACTGTCAGTTCTGACAATATTAAATTTTGTAAAGTCTGGCAGAATGTGTTGGGTTGCCTGGCTGTGATTATTTAGTGCTCCATGCCTTTTGCTATTTCACATCGAGACTTAGAAGCGGTGCGCGATGCGCAAGATTTCGACAGTTTAAAAGAATTTTCGCAAAAGGTGGTCGAGAAGCTGGGGTTTGATTGGTTCATGTACGGGGTGATGAGAAAAGAGGAATTCATCTCGCCGCAGCCTCTCGCTTTTTTTCTCGGTACCTACGATCCGGAATATATGAATATATTCGAGGAGAGGCAGTGGTACCGCATCGACCCGCCGTCGCTGCACATGCTGGCCAGCGATCTGCCCTACGTCTGGCGCAAGGCTGACTTTGATACCCCTGAGAGGCAGGAAATTCTGGAAACCTCGTCGCGCTACGGCGTCCGGGCGGGGGCTGCGTTTCCCGTGGGGTCGTTCAGCTTGACGGTGGGCGGGCTGGGCATCGCCAAGGATGCCGATCCTGACGCGGAATACGAGGAGACCTTGAAAATTCTTCCGTACGGCCAACTGCTGGGAATCTATATGCACTCGGCCGCGCAGCGAATCATGAAGGTGCACTCCACGCATCTCCCGAGGTCCATCAGTCCCCGCGAACTGCAGTGCCTGCAACTGGCCGCCCGGGGCATGCGCGATGCCGAAATCAGCAAAAAACTCAAGATCACGACCAGAACGGTCATTTCGCATATCAACAGTTCTCGCGAGAAGCTGCATGCCGAAAACAGATCGCAAATGATTGCGAAGGCGATGGCGCTGAAAATAATAGGTCTTTGATATTTGGGGTCAAATTATTTTATATGGAGGGAGGGATTATGATTCGAAAATTGCGAATCCGGCTGATTGCGTATTCATTATGCTTGCTGCCTGGCATCGGAATATCCTGGGAGGCCTTGGCGGCGGCGCCCGCATTTGTGGGCGGCTTGCCGGCGCTGACCGTCAACCCCGGCGGCACCAGCCTTCTCAACCAGCTCGCCGTCAGCGACGTCGATGTGAACCAGACCCTGACCTGGACGGTGACGGCGGCGCCCGCGCACGGAACGCTCAGCGGCTTCCCCGCCACCGCCAATTCCAGCTGCGCCAACGGCATCTGCGGCACGGTCGGCAGCCTGGTCACGCTGCCTGTCGGGTCGGTGGCCTACACGCCGGCGCCCGGCTACCTGGGTGCGGACACCTTCACCATTGAGGTGAGCGACGGCGTGGATACCGCCAGCCGGACCATCACCGTCGGGGTCAATGTGGCCCCTGGGGCCACGGTGAACGCCGCCGATTCTTCAGCCCTGAGTGCCGCCCTCAGCGATCCCACGGTCTCCAGCATCAACCTGTCCAGCGGGGTGACTTACCAGATCTATGGCACCGAAATCAACCGGCCGCTGACGATCCAGGGCAACGGCGCCGTCATTGAGGCGCTGGGCGGCATGGGGCAGGGCTATGACAACCAGACCATCTTCCACCTGGGCATGCCCGATGCCAGCAGCAACCGCCGGTACCGGGGCAACCTGTTCTGGCTGGTGACCTCGGGGGGCAACCTTGCGGTCAGCAACCTCACGTTGCGCAACGCGGCGATCACCACCAACGCGCAAGGCCTGACCGGCATCTTTGGCGCCGTCTTCCTGACGGGGACGTCGCAGGCCAGCCTGGACCACGTGGCGTTCGAGAATTTCTGGTTCAAGAACGATCAGCTCCTGGCACAGAACAACCTGGCCGAGGCCCAAGGGCTGTACGCGGCGGTGGGCGATCTCAGCTATGGGGTGTACGCCGACTACGACTTCCAGGGGGTGGTGAGCGTTGCCGGCAGCACGTTCGGAAGCACCAACGCCTTCCGGGATGCCGTGCACCTGTACAACAGCCAGAGTGCCTCCATCACCGACAACACCTTCCACGGAACGGCCCATCCAGAGCGCCTGCGGTCTTCCGACGGGTTCGAGAACGGCATCTACCTGTATGGCGGGCAGACCACGGTCACGGGCAACACCATCACGGGCTACCAGGCCCATCTCATCGACTCGTATACCAGCGCGGGCATCGCCACCGTGGGTTTTTTCCCGGGCAGCCAGGCCACGATCACCGGCAATGTCATCAGCAATTGCTCCACCAGCATGTCGCTGACGGGCGGGTGGCAGTCGTACCAGGCCGGCAGCGAATTCTCGGTCAACGGCTACAGCCTGATTGCCGATCCGGGGCTGGCCGGCTTCACGGCGGGCCACAGCAACACGGTGGCGCCCGGCCTGCATGGCCCCGGGATCTCCATCGTCAAGGACCAGAACGACAGCGTGCTGGCCTACAGCGACCCGCTGCTGGTCTTCAGCGCGCGCACCGCCACCACGGCCACCCTGGGGCTCGCCAGCGGCGTGGTGCCTGCCGTCAACACGAGTGCGTTCGTCGTCGAACAATCCACCGATGGAAGCACCTGGAGCAGCGCAACCGTGACCCCGCCGGGCACCTTGACGGCGGCCAACACCAGCTTCACGGTGTCGGGCCTGGACCCGGCCACCCGGTATTACTTCCGCCTCAACGACAGCGACAGCGGCTCCAACTACGTGGGGTGGTCCAACCTCATCGGCCTGCCGGTGCTGACGCTGGGCACGGTAACGGAAACCACGGCCACGGTGGGCTTCAACGCCCCCGGCACCAGCGGGGTGCGCATTGAACAGTCGTCCGATGGCGGGGCGACCTGGACCACCGCCGCGCTCCAGTCCGCCATTACCCCGGCGTCGACCACGGCGACGGTGACGGGGCTGTCCGCGAGCTCGGGCTATCTGCTGCGCATCAATGGCGCGGGCACTTCGGGGTGGGGGGCTTCTGCCCCCCAGAGCCTTACCACCAGCGCCGGCGCCAGCTGCGGCGCGTCCGCCAACGCGCCCACGGTGTTCGCGCCGTCTGGCACCGGTCTGTGCCAGGTGGGCATGGCCAGCGCGGTCACGGCGGGGTCCCCGTGGACCTGGACATGCACCAGCGCCGGCAGCACGGCCAACTGCTCGGCCCCCAACGGCACCACGGCGACTGGCTCGGGCCTGGGGCGCCTGGAGCTCACGAACTCCAGCGGCGGCACGGCATGGCAGGTGCGCAGCGCCGGCTTCGTCTCTGTCGCGTCGGCCGCCGGCACGGGCCCCAGCGGCTACACGTTTCCGCATGGGTTGCTGGATCTGCAGCTCGATACCGGGACAGCAGGCACCAGCGCCACCGTGACCATCACCTACCCCACGGCCTTGCCCGCGAACGCCGTGTACTGGAAATACGGCAAAACGTCGGGCAACCCGGTTGCCCACTGGTATCCGTTCCCCGGTGCCACCATCAGCGGCAACACCGTCACCCTGACGCTGACCGACGGTGGCGCGGGCGATGACGACCTGACCGCGAACAGCCTGATCACCGACCCGGGCGGCCCGGCGGTTCTGGCGGCTGCCGGGCCGGCGGCGATACCCACCCTGTCGCAATGGGGCCAGATCGCGCTGGTGGCTGCGCTGGGCTTGCTGGGCGCGGGCCGGGTGCGGCGCTACCGGGCGGCGCGCTAGGAATCCTCAGCGCCAACGGCCGTGGGCCATCTGGCCCTCCGCCGTTGGCCGGCAACTCCGTAAAAGCGTGCCTGGCACGCTTTTGCTTTTTTTACTGCGCCGCAAACTCGTAGGTGACGGCTTCGCTTTCCACCATCTCCATGATCTCGTCCAGCACCTCCTCGTCGTCGGTGCTGCTCCACATGTCTTCGGGGTCGGTGGCAAACAGCGGCTCCACGGCGATGTCCATGTAGCGGCCATCCGACAGTTGCAGCACGGGCGTGCCTTCGGACGTGTCGGCCAGCTGCCAGTCGTCGGGCACGGTCATTTCAAGCTGGATGGTGACGGTGAGTTTCTTGGCCATGGTGCTAGCTCCTGGTGAAGTGGGCGGGCAGGGTAACGCATTTCGCTGCCCGGGCGGGGTTTTCTGTGTACGCTGCCAGTGTGGCACGGTGATTGCAGCTGCCGTGCACGCACCCGCGCTCCGCGGCGCTTTTTTCACCGCAATGATTCCCGCAACTTCTGGAGGACCCTGGACCATGAACGCAAAGAAAACCCTGGCATCGGTGGCAGCTGCCGTCGTGGCCTGCCTGGCGCTCGCGCAGGCGGCGCACGCCGGGCCCCGGCTCGACAAGATCCTGGACGCCAAGGTCTTGCGGGTCGGTACACCGGGCGACTACCGTCCGTTTGCCATCAAGACCGACGCAGGCTACAGCGGCCATGACATCGACGTGATCGAAACCATGGCCAAGGAACTGGGGGTGAAGATCGAATACGTGCCCACCACCTGGCCCAACCTGGTCAAGGACCTGCAGGCCGACAAGTTCGATGTGGCCGTGGGCGGCATCACCCGCAACGTCAACCGCATGCGCCTCTTTGACATGCTGCCGGGTTACGCGCCCTTTGGCAAAGTGGCCCTGGTGCGCGCGGCCGACAAGGCCAAGTACACCAGCGTGGACGCCCTGAACCAGCCCACCGTGCGCGTCATCAAAAACCCCGGCGGCACCAACGAGACCTATGTGCAGAACAACCTGAAGGCCGCGCAGGTCAGCACGCACGACAAGAACGCCGAGATTCCCGCGCTGATTGCCGAGGGCAAGGGCGACGTGATGATCACCGAGACCTACGAGGCCCTGCACTACGCCAAGGCCGACCCGCGCCTGGCCGCAGCGTTCGTGGACGCGCCCCTCACGCCCAAGAACTACCTGGGCTTCATGCTGCCCACCGACGATGCCGACTACGTGCGGGTGATGGGCTTTGTGTGGGGCCTGGTGGACAGCCGCGGGGCCATCCAGCAGGCCGCGACGAAGTGGTTGAAGTGAGGTCGCTGCTGAACGGTGAATGCGGGAGGAACCGTCAGCCCGGGATTTCCGGCTCCACCAGCTGCGCCAGCAGCTGCAGCGATTCCTGCCAGCCCAGGTAGCACGCCTCGGTGGGAATCACCGCCGGGATGCCCGCCTGGACGATGGAGACCTCGGTGCCCACCAGCACCTTGCGCAGCGCGATGGTGGTGCGCATCTCGCCCGGCAGGTTCGGGTCGTCAAAACGGTCGGTGTGCACGATGCGCTCGCCCGGCACCAGCTCCACATATTCGCCGCCAAACGCATGCGTCTGGCCGTTGCTGAAGTTGGTGAACTGCATGCGGTAGCTGCCGCCCACCCGGGCGTCCAGGCTCAGCACCCGGCCGGTAAAGCCATGCGGCGGCAGCCATTTGCCCATGGCGTCGGGGTCCAGAAACGCGCGGTAGATGCGCTCGGCCGGAGCGCGCAGCACGCGGTGCAGCGTCACGGTGCCGGTGGCGGTGGCGGTGGCGGTGTCGGGAGTCGTCATAGGGGTCTCCAAAAGGTTGGACGGCGGGGCACCAAACCATTGTGGGCCGCAGTGCCTCCACCCGGGTTTCGTGCGCCCACACCCCTACGACGATCAGGGCGGACCGGTTTCGACAACGGGGCGTCCCAGGGATCTTCTGCACGAATCGTCGCGCCGCGTGCATCGGCGGTCTCGGGCTTGCGCCGTGCAGCCCACGCCAACCCGCAGCAGCGCACTTGGCCGCTCAATGCGTGCAGGGCATCCCCAGCCGGGCAAGCTTTTTGGGAGTCCGGCCTGTCAGGCCGCCACGGTGCGCACTGCGAAGCTCTCGATGCCACCGGCCCAGGCCAGCAGCCGGTCGATATTGGGGTGCTTGCCCGGAAACGCCTGCGCGTCTGCCACATGTTCGCCGTACCACTCCAGCCCCAGGCTGGCGGCGGCCGGCGTGATGCGCCCGCCGTACAGTGCCGCCAGTGCGGCGTAGACTGCCAGCGAACCTGCCTGGCCGGGCTTGTTCTCCAGGGTGGCGAGCGCCTGGCCGTCCGCCCCCAGCAGGTGCAGCGCAGCGAGGTGGCTGGCGGAGGGAAGTTGCGTCAGTCGGTCTGCAAAGTTCATGGTGTTCAAAAGGGTGATTGAAATATGCCCCTGGCGCTTTGCAGGAAAGCGCAGGCAGCTATGAAAAAGTGAGCATTCTGGCGCCCGGGCGCATCTTACGCGATGCCGGGTGCGGGTGGCCCTGGCGTCGCGGCGCGCCCGCCTACGCCTGCCATACCCCAAACCCGGCCGAGCGCAGGTCGATGCCGATCTCGATCTCCCGGTCCACCGCCTCCTGGTAGGGCATGGGGTTGAAGCCCTCGTACAGATCCGGCAGCAGCCGCAGGCCGTACTGCTGCACAAACCGGTTGGCCTGGATGCCCGCCTTGTGCTTGTCAAAGCGCACGTCCGGGTCCAGCCCCGTCATGCCCACATACACGCACGGCTTGCCGTCCACGTAGCCGGGGTTGCACCTGCGAAAGCGCGGTTCCCGCAGCACGTCCTGGGACAACTCGACGACATAGACGTGGTGGTGGGGGCGGCGGGCCATGGGATTGCAAAGGCGGCTGGGGCGGTTCGTGTGCCAAGCTGTGGGGACTTGGCGCGCGGGCCGGGCGGGTTCCGGGCCCCAAGAAATACCGGCAACCCGGGCTGCCACGGGCCCATGGCGTATTCTGCGCGGGCCCCAGGCCTGATCACAACCCTTCGCCCCCATGCCAGCAGTTGCACCGCCGCCTTCCCCGTCCTTCTTCTATCCCATCGGCATGCCCGGCCAACCCTGGGGCGATGCGGAGCGCGCCCAGTGGCGCGCCCGCCAGGTGCGCCAGCGCAGCTATGCGGACGACGTGCTCCGCGCCATCGAGGCCCTGCGCGGCGACTGGGAGGTGCAGGCCTACGGCGAGGTCGTCTGCGCCGCCCCCGATCACGCGCCCGAGCGCTTCCCCCTGCAGGCGCTGCGCAGCCGCCCTTGGCAACCCGGCCTGCCCGGCGTGCTGGTGACGGGCGGCGTGCACGGCTACGAAACCAGCGGCGTGCACGGCGCGCTGCGGTTTGCGCAGCAGCATGCCGGCGAATGGACGGGCCGCGCCAACCTGCTGATCGTGCCCTGCGTCAGCCCCTGGGCCTATGAGCGCATCCAGCGCTGGAACTTTGACGCCCTGGATCCCAACCGCTGCTTCCGCCCTGGCTCGCCCGCGCAGGAGTCCGCCGCCCTCATGCGCCTGGTGGCCCCGCTGCGCGGCCAGTGGAGCGCCCACATCGATCTGCACGAAACCACCGACACCGATGAATCCGAATACCGCCCGGCCGTGGCCGCGCGCGATGGCAAGGTGTTCGAGCCCGGCAGCATCCCCGACGGCTTCTACCTGGTGGACGACACCGAGAACCCGCAGCCCGCCTTCCAGCAGGCCCTCATCGAAGCCGTCCGCCGCGTGACGCACATTGCGCCGGCCGACGAGAAGAACGAAATCATCGGCTCGCCCGTGGTGGCCCCAGGCGTCATCCACTACCCGATGAAGCAGTGGGGCCTGTGCGCGGGCATCAGCGGCGCGCGCTACACCACCACGACAGAGGTGTACCCGGACAGCCCGCGCGCCACGCCAGAGCAGTGCATCGAGGCCCAGGTGGCCGCAGTGCGTGCGGCGGTGGCCTTCGTGCTGGCTGGGGCGCAGCACCCCTGAGTGGGTTGGCGCCGTCCCGGCACCTGCGCGGCGCCGGTGCGCCGTCTCCGCCTATCCGGGCATCCCCGGCGCGCTCAGCAACCGGGCGCTGACCTCGGCCTCATCGAGCGCGGCAAACGGCATGTTGTGCTGGTCCGTCAGCGGGCCATGGCCGGGTTACATGCGGCCGGCCGCGTCGTAGCCCATGGCCTTGAACTTCCACACCCCGCCGACCAGCTTGAGCGAGCCCACGTGTGCGCCCGTGGCCGTGTGTACCGCCATGGCCCCCGCGCTCACGGGCAGCAGCCGCAGCGGCCCCGCGAGCGGGCCGGGCGGCACCGGGCCGTAGGTGGGGGCGAATGTCGGCGGCGCGGAAAGGGGCGTGGGCATGGCGGTGTTTGTAGCGCAAACCGGGCGGCAGGCGCAGTAGGGCGTTGAAATGGCCTCCAGGGCAAGCTGGTCAAGCGCAAGCAGCTATGAAAAATATAGCAAATGACGGTCGGTCGCCTGGCCACCGGCCGTTGCCACCGGGGGATTCACGCCACGGCGGCTCTTTCAGGCCGTCCCATCCATTAGGCTCGGGGCAGCTGTAGCAACCAAGGAAATGATGTGATCGATGGCCTCGTGGCGGGTAGTCTGGTGGGTGTGGCGGAAATGCGAGAGGGCAAGAACGCCACGCACTTTGTGGTGGCCAAGGTGCGGGCCGCCGCCGGCGATGGCGAGCCGGTGCTCGTCAACGTCATCGCCTTTGCCCCCGCAGCCTGCGCCGCGCTGCTGGCGCTGAACGACGGCGACTCCGTGGCCCTGGCAGGCGCGCTCACCCCCAAGGTGTGGGCGGACAAGCAGGGCAACACCCGGCCCGCGCTGGACATGGTGGCTGCCAGGGTATTGACGGTGCAGGCGCAGGGGGAAGCCTGAGCCGGGCCGTGTGAAAACGCCGAGCTGGAGGAGGTCGGCGAGTCTCAGACTCGGCCGACCATCCCTGATTTTGTGGGGTGAATCACTTTCCCCAAGAATCCTTCAGCCCCACCGCGAGATTGAACACCGGCTTCCCCGCCTGGTGATCCACCCGGTCGGCCACAAAGTAGCCGTGGCGCTCAAACTGGAACTTGTCATCCGGCTTGGCGTTGGCCAATGACGGCTCCACGATGGCCGTCACCACCTTCAGGCTGCTCGGGTTCAGGCTTTCCAGGAAATTCTTGCCGCCCGCGTCGGGGTGCGCGTCGCTGAACAGGCGGTCGTACATGCGCACCTCGGCGTTCACGCCGTCGGCCACGCCCACCCAGGTGATGGCAGCCTTGACCTTCACGCTGTCGGCGCCGGGGGTGCCGCTCTTGGTGTCGGGCACCACGGTGGCCAGCACTTCGGTGATGGTGCCGGCGGCGTCCTTGGTGCAGCCGGTGCACTCAATGACGTAGCCGCCCTTCAGGCGCACCTTGTTGCCGGGGAAGAGGCGTTTGTAGCCCTTGGGCGGCACTTCGGCGAAGTCCTCGCGCTCGATCCACACTTCCTTGCCGATGGTGAAGTGGCGGACGGGCGATTCGGTGCCCTCGGGTGGGTGGGGCAGGGCGGGCAGCTGGCAGGGCTCCAGGTGGCCCGCGCCCATCACGTCGTCCCAGTTGGTCAGCACAAGCTTCACGGGGTCGAGCACGGCCATGCCGCGGTGGGCCTTGGCTTCCAGGTCCTCGCGCAGGCAGCCTTCCAGGGTGCTGTAGTCGATCCAGCTGTCGCTCTTGGTGACGCCAATGCGTTCGGCAAAGAGCTGAATGGCTTCGGGCGTGTAGCCGCGGCGGCGCAGGCCCACGATGGTGGGCATGCGGGGGTCGTCCCAGCCGCCCACCTTGCCTTCGTTGACCAGCTGGGCCAGTTTGCGCTTGCTGGTGATGACGTAGGTGAGGTTCAGGCGCGCAAATTCGTACTGCCGGGGCGGGGGCGATGCCAGCAGGCAGCCTTCGATCAGGCGTTCCATCAGCCAGTCGTAGAAGGGGCGCTGGTCTTCAAACTCCAGCGTGCAGATGCTGTGGGTGATCTGCTCCAGCGCGTCCTCGATGGGGTGCGCGTAGGTGTACATGGGGTAGATGCACCACTTGTCGCCCGTGTTGTGGTGCGTGGCGCGGCGGATGCGGTAGATGGCCGGGTCGCGCAGGTTGATGTTGGGGCTGGCCATGTCGATCTTGGCGCGCAGCACGGCGGCACCGTCGGCCAGCTGGCCGTCGCGCATTTCGCGGAAACGCGCAAGGTTTTCCGCGGGCGTGCGGGTGCGGAAGGGGCTGTCCACGCCGGGCTTGCCGAAGTCGCCCCGGTTGGCGCGCATTTCCTCGGGCGTTTGCTCGTCCACGTAGGCGTGGCCGGCTTCGATCAGGTATTCGGCTGCGCGGTACATGAAGTCGAAGTAGTCGCTGGCCTGGTAGGGCGCGGCGCTGCCGGGGGGCTGGCCGGGCTGGGCCCAGTCAAAACCCAGCCATTGCACGGCGTCGATGATGCTGTTGACGTACTCGGTGTCTTCTTTTTCGGGGTTGGTGTCGTCAAAGCGCAGGTGGCACACGCCGCCGTAGTCGCGCGCCAGGCCGAAGTTCAGGCAGATGCTCTTGGCGTGGCCCACGTGGAGGTAGCCGTTGGGCTCGGGCGGAAAGCGGGTGCGGATCTTGGCGGGGTCGGGCTCGCCCTGGGCGTGGTGGGCGGCATCGCCGGGCGTGCCGGCCCAGCGGCGGCTGGCATAGGTGCCGTTGGCCAGGTCGTGCTCGATGATCTGGCGTAAGAAATTGCTCGGTTTGACGGCTTCCGTCGCTTCGGCGGCTGCGGCGGAGGGGGTGTTGGCGGAGGTCGGGGTGCTCATGCGGCCATTTTAGGCGGCGGTTTCGTGACGCTTTACGCATGGAAACAAGGGCGTGTACGTCCGGAAACAACGTAAAGACGTTTTTATGCCATCCTTTTTGACATTTGAAGCGTTAGATACCGGTGAGGTGAGTCCGTTGGCTGGCTGCCCTCGCTCAAACAGGAGATGTCCATGACGAAAACCCGTTCTATCTATGCCCTGGCCGGTGCGGCTGGCGTGGCGCTGGCTTTGCTGGCCGGTTCGGGCGCAGCCCAGGCCCGCGACGTGAGTTGGTCCGTAGGTATTGGCGTGCCCGGCGTGGTGGTGGGGGCCAGCAATGGCTACTACGCACCCGCCCCGGTGTATGTGGCTCCGCCGCCCCCGGTGTACTACGCGCCGCCCCCGCGGCCCGTGTACTACGCGCCCCCGGCCTACTATGCGCCGCCGCCCGCGGTGGTGTACTACCGCGGTGGCGGCCCCCGCCACCATCACCACCACCACGGTTACGGCTACGGCCGCTGGGACCGTTGACCCACCCGGCGCCCCGTTGGTGGGGCGCCGAAGTCGCGGGATAGCGGGCGCGCAACCCCCACAGGCGGCGCGCCCAGCCCTTTGCCTTGCGAAAGACCGGGTGCGGCACCGCTGTCCTTTGCCTGCGGCCCCTTGGGGCCGCTTTTCTTTTTCTTGGGGCTCTGGACGCGTTTCGTCCACTGGGGGCGGCTGGACGGGGTGGGGCCCAGCGTGCGCAGCATAATCCTCGGCTTCACCAGTGGCCCGCATGGTCGGGCGCCTTGCTCCGGAGTGCACGCATGTCATCAGCAACGAAAAAGACGGTTTTTGTCCTCAACGGCCCCAACTTGAACCTGCTGGGCACGCGCGAGCCTGCGGTCTACGGCGCGCAAACACTGGGCGACGTGGAAAAGCTCTGCACCCAGGCGTGCGAGCGCCACGGCCTGGCGCTGCGGTTTCACCAAAGCAACCACGAAGGCGCGCTGGTGGACTGGATCCACGAAGCCGGCCGGTTGCACGCGGCGGGCGAATTGGCGGGCGTCGTCCTGAACGCAGGCGCCTACACGCACACCAGCATTGCGCTGCACGATGCGATCAAGGGCACGGGCATCACGCTGATCGAGTTGCACATCAGCAATGTGCACGCCCGCGAGTCGTACCGCCACCATTCGTACATGGCCGCTGCGGCCAAGGCGGTGATGTGCGGGTTTGGCGTGCTGGGCTACGGGCTGGCGATCGACGGCTTGGCCCAAATGCTGGCGCAGCCCGCGGGCTGACCCCGGGCCGGAACAGGGGCGCTGCGATGCCGGAGCCGCGGATGGCGTTGCAGGTGCCCGAGCACGAGGTGGAGTTCACGGCCCTGCGCGCCCAGGGCCCGGGCGGGCAGAACGTCAACAAGGTCTCCACCGCGGTGCAGCTGCGCTTTGACGTGCGGGCCTCCTCACTGCCGGAGCCGGTCCAGCAGCGCCTGCTTGCCCTGCGGGACCACCGCATCACCCAGGATGGAGTGGTGGTCATCAAGGCCCAGCAGTACCGCAGCCAGGAGCAGAACCGGGCCGATGCGCTGGCGCGGCTGCAGGCCCTGGTGGATTCGGTGGCCCTGCCGCCCCGGGTGCGCCGCGCCACCCGGCCGACCCTGGGCTCCCAGCGGCGCCGGTTGCAGGGCAAGGCCCAGCGCGGGCAGACCAAGGCGCTGCGCGGCCGCGTGCGGGACGCGGGAGGCTGACCCCAAGGGCGCCGCCTGCCCACGGCATCGGGGCCATTGGCATCGCTGCTGGAACAATCTGTCCGCCGTGCAGGGCTTGGTAGCGTCTGGCAGACACCCTACATTCAAGGCATTCACCTTGGAATCGCCATGTCTGCCACACCCTCCGTTACCGTCCCGCTCCCTGCGTTGTTTGTCTCGCACGGAGCCCCATTGTTTGCCCTGGACGCCGGGACGACCGGGCCCGCGCTCACCCAGTGGGGCAGCAGCCTGCGGGCGCAGCACCCGGGTTTGCGCGGCATTGTGGTGATGTCGCCCCACTGGATGGCGCGTTCGGTCCAGGTCATGACGGGGCCGCAGCCGGCCACTTGGCACGACTTCGGCGGGTTTCCACCCGCGCTTTACGAGCTGCAGTACCCCGCGCCGGGCTCGCCCGCCCTGGCGCAAGAAGTGCTGGCATTGCTGCAGGCCGCCGGCGTGGCGGCTGGGGGAGATGCCGCCCGGCCGTTCGACCACGGCGCCTGGGTGCCGCTGATGCACCTGTTCCCCCAGGCGGACGTGCCGGTCGTGCAGGTAGCCCTGCCGGTGGGCGCCGGCCCGGCCGAGGTGTACGCGCTGGGCGCTGCCTTGCGCAGCCTGCGCAGCCAGGGCGTGCTGGTGGTGGGCTCGGGCAGCATGACGCACAATCTGGCCGAGTTTTTCGGCGGCGCGCGCGAGCCTGCGCCCTACGTGGTGGCGTTCAGCCGCTGGATCGAGGACGCCCTGGCGCGGCGCGACCTGCCCGCCTTGCTCAACTACCGCAGCCAGGCGCCGCACGCCGCCCGCGCGCACCCCACCGAAGACCATTTCCTGCCCCTATTCTTTGCGCTGGGTGCCGCCGGTGACGATTTGCACGCAAACTACTTGAGTCGCGAAGTGATGTACAGCATGCTGGCGATGGATGCGTTTGCACTGGAACCGGTGCATTGACGCGGTCCACGGCCTTCCACCCCTCTGAACTGCAGTCCACAGACCCTGGCGCTTCACCATGCTTCACCTACCGCTCACTTTCTTGCAGCGCCCCGCTGCCGCGACCACGCCCCGCCCCTGGCTGCTGGTGCTGATGCACGGTGTGGGCAGCAACGAGCAGGACTTGTTCGGCCTCGCACCGCAGATTCCGGAACGCTTCCACGTGGTCAGCCTGCGGGCTCCGTTCCGCATGGGGCCGGGCTCGCATGCCTGGTTTGATTTCTCCATCGAGCCCAACGGCGACCGTTCGATCAACGCGGAGCAGGAGGCCCAGAGCCGGGCCCTGGCTGCGCAGGCCGTGGCCGCCGCGGCCGAGCAGCTGGGCATTCCGCCCGAGCGCGTGGTGGTGGGGGGCTTCAGCCAGGGCGGCATCATGGCGCTGTCGCTGCTGCTGACGCGGCCGCAGCTGATGCACGCGGCCCTGGTCTGGCACAGCCGGCTGTTGCAGCAGGTGCTGCCGCACGCGGCGCCGGCCGATGCGCTGCGGGGCAAGCGCCTGTGGCTCAGCCATGGCACGCACGACAACGTGATTCCGCTGGCCCACGCGCAGGCCATTGCCCACCACATGGCTCCGCTGCCCGTGGCGGTGGAGTACCACGAATTTCCCAGCGCCCACGAAATCCGCCCCTCCGAGCTGGCGGCCACCGTGGCGTGGCTGGAGTCGCTGTCCACCACCGCGCCCGCAGCGTTCTGACGGGGCAGGCCCCGCCCGCACCCCGTTGATCTACACGGTGTTACGGGCCGGACCAGGGGCTGGGTTGCAATGGTTGCGGACGTCCTTTCCGCGTGGAGGGATGCAAAGATGGGAACACCGGGCGCCGCGCAGGCTCGCACGGAGTGTTCCTTGATGACCCGGAGACCCATCCCATGCCCGAGCACGACACCGCAGAATTCCGCCCCGCGCCCGAGCGCACGCCCGCCGCGGCCTGGGTTGCCGCCACGGTGGCGGTGTGTGCGGTGGCTGCGGCGGGCGCTTGGTGGTTCTGGCAGCGCCAGGCCGAGCCGCTGCCCGCCGCGCCACCACCGCCCGTAGCGTCTGCGCCTGCGCCCCCAGCAGCCGAACCCGCCCCCGAGCCTGCCTCGCCCGCCTCCGGCCCCCAGAACCCGGTGGATGCGCTGGCACCGGCCGATGCCGCCCTGCCGGCGCTGGCGGAGTCCGACGGGCGCGTCACCGCGCTGCTGAATGAACTGCTGGGCCCGGGGCAGGTGGCCGCCTTCTTGCAGACCGAGGGCTTCATTCGCCGCACCGTCGCCACGGTGGACAACCTGGGGCGCGCCCAGGCGCCCGCGCGCATGTGGCCGGTGCAGCCGCTGCGCGACCGGTTCCTGGTGGATGGCCCCGGCGATGCGCCTGCGCCGATTGCCGCTGCCAACGCCGCCCGCTACCGCGCCGCGCTGGCCTTTGCAGAGGCGGTGCCGCTGGACGCGGCCGTGGCGCTGTATGCGCGGCTGTACCCGCTGTTCCAGCAGGCGTACGAGGAGTTGGGCTTTCCCCGCGGCTACTTCAACGACCGCCTGGTGGCCGTGCTGGACCACCTGCTGCTGGCGCCGGAGCCCCGCGGCCCGGTGCGCGTGAAGCTGCTGCCCGTGAACACCGAGTTGGCCGACCCGCGCCCGTGGGTGCGCTACGAGTTTGAAGACCCGGCGCTGCAGGCCCTCTCCAGCGGGCAGAAGATGCTTGTGCGCATGGGCCCCGAGAACGAGGCCCGCGCCAAGGCGCTGATCCGCGCGCTGCGCCAGCGCGTGGCGACGGGCGAGCTTTCGCCCCGGCCACAGCGCTGAATGGCGCGGCGCTGGGAGCGCCCGCTACAGCGGCAGCGCCATGGTGCGCTTGACCTCCTTGAGCGAGAAGCTCGTCGAAATCTCGCGCACGCCGGGCAGGCTGCGCACATGGGTGCGCACGTACTCGGCAAACGATTCCAGGTCGGCCGCCACCACCTCCAGCTGGTAGTCGTAGCGGCCCGAGAGGTTGTGGCACGACAGCACCTGGGGCATGGCCATCACCTCGCGCTCCAGGGCCGAGGTGGTTTCGGCCGTGTGGTCGTGCAAGGCCACCTGCACAAAGCCCAGCACGCCCCAGCCCACGCGCTGGCGGTGCAGGTGGGCGTGGTAGCCCGCAATCACGCCCGCGTCCTCCAGCGCCCGCACGCGCCGCCAGCACGGCGAGGTGGACAGCGACACCGCCTCCGCCAGCTCGCCCACGGTGGCGCGGCCGTCGCGCTGCAGGGCGGTGAGCAAGGTGCGGTCCACGGGGTCAAGCGGGTAGGGTTGCATGGCTGGGTTCAGGGTTTTGGGCAAATTTTGCCTTTATGGTGGTGAATCAAGGCAAAGAAGGCGAAATTTTTCCGGGCTTTGGGTTCAAGAATCTCTCCTGCAAAGGCTTTGCGGCCCCGCGGCCCAGCCAACCCAGGAGACACCCATGACCCGCCCATCCGCCAACGGTTTCAGCACCCGCGCCATCCACCACGGCTACAACCCTGCCGACCACCAGGGCGCGCTGGTGCCGCCCATCCACACCTCGGCCACCTATGCCTTTCCGGACGTGGAGTACGGCGCGCGCTGCTTTGCCGGCCAGGAGCCGGGCTACTTCTACACGCGCATTGCCAACCCTACGCTGGCGCTGCTGGAAGGGCGGCTCGCGGCGCTGGAAGAGGGCGCGGGCGCCGTGGTGTTCGGCTCGGGCATGGGCGCCATCACGGCCACGCTGTGGTCCCTGCTGGAGCCGGGCGACGAGATCCTGGCCGACCTCACGCTGTATGGCTGCACCTTCTCGTTCCTGCACCACGGCCTGGGCCGCTTTGGCGTGACGGTGCGGCACGTGGACATGACCGACCCGGCCCGTGTGGCCGAGGCGCTCACGCCCCGCACCCGCGTGGTGTACCTGGAGACCCCGGCCAACCCCAATATGCGCCTGGTGGACATTGCCGCCGTGGCCGCCCTGGCCCGGGCGCAGGGCGCCAAGCTGGTGGTCGACAACACCTACTGCACGCCCTACCTGCAGCAGCCCCTGCGGCTGGGCGCGGACGTGAGCGTGCACTCCATGACCAAGTACCTGGGCGGCCATGGCGACCTGACGGCGGGTGCCGCCGTGTTTGCCGATGCCGAGCTGGCCCAGCGCGTGCGCCTGTACGGCCTGAAAGACATGACCGGCGCCGTGATGTCGGCGCAGGACGCCCACCTGGTGATGCGCGGCCTGAAAACCCTGGCCCTGCGCATGGACCGCCACTGCCAGAGCGCGCAGAAGGTGGCCGAATTCATTGCCGCCCACCCGGCTGCGGCGGCCGTGCACTACCCCGGCCTGCCCAGCTTTGCGCAGCACGCGCTGGCCCAGCGGCAGATGCGCCAGATGGGCGGCATGATCGCCTTCGAACTGCGCGGCGGCCTGCAGGCGGGCGTGCGCTTCATGGACGCGCTGCAGCTCGTTACCCGCGCCGTGAGCCTGGGCGACGCCGAGACCCTGGCCCAGCACCCCGCCAGCATGACGCATTCCACCTACACGCCCGAGCAGCGTGCTGCGCACGGCATTGCCGAAGGGCTGGTGCGCCTGTCCGTGGGCCTGGAGGATGTGGAAGACCTGCTGGCCGACATCGGCCAGGCGCTGGACCTGGCCCACGCCATGGGCGCGGGCCTCAGCCCCGCGCGGCCGGCAGCGGCAGCGCCGTCTTGTACCGCACCTGCTTGAGCGCGAAGCTGGAGCGGATTTTCTCGATGCCCGGGATCGGCGTGAGCTGTTCCAGGATGAACCGCTCCAGCGCCGCGATGTCGTGCAGCGCCACGCGGATGAGGTAGTCCGAGTCGCCGCTCATCAGGTAGCACTCCATCACCTCGTCGTGCTCGGCAATGCGCCGCTCGAAATCGGCCAGCGCCTCCTTGCTCTGCGTCTTCAGGCTGATGCTGATGAACACATTGAGCCCCAGCCCCAGCGCCGCCGCGTTGGCCAGTGCCACATAGCGGTCAATGGCGCCGCCGGCCTCCAGCGCCTTCACCCGCGCCAGGCAGGGCGAGGGCGAGAGGTGCACGCGGCGCGCCAGCTCCACATTGGAGAGCGAACCGTCGGCCTGCAGCTCGGCCAGAATGCGCAGATCGGTGGCGTCAAGCTTCATGTGCTGCGGTTTTGATTGGATGAAGCATATTGTGCTGTTGAAAGACCTGTCGTCTGCCGATTCGGCATCCTATTTTTTGCAACTCCTTCTAGAGTGTGCTCCCATGAACGCCCGACTGCCCACCCCTTTGCCGCATGCTCCGGCCTCCCTGGCCGACACCGACCCGCAAGAAACCGCCGAGTGGCGCGAAGCCTTCCTGGCGCTGGTCGCCACCGAAGGCCCGGAGCGCGCCCGCTTTGTGCTGGACGAACTGGTGCGCCTGGCGCGGGCGCAGCGCGTGGGCTGGCAACCGCAGCTCAACACGCCGTATGTGAACACCGTGGCCGCGCAGGCGCAGCCCGCCTTTCCCGGGGACCTGGCCATTGAGGAGCGGCTGGCGTCGCTCATGCGCTGGAACGCGCTGGCCATGGTGGTGCGGGCCAACCAGGCGTATGGCGAACTGGGCGGCCACATCGCCAGCTATGCCAGCGCGGCCGATCTGTTCGAGGCGGGCTTCAACCACTTCTTCCACGCCCGCGAGGGCACGGCGCCGGGGCAGCACCGGGGCGACCTGGTGTTTTTCCAGCCGCACAGCGCACCGGGCGTGTATGCGCGGGCCTTCCTGGAAGGCCGCCTCAGCGAGCAGGACCTGCTGCATTACCGGCAGGAAATCACCGCGCCCAGCGCGGGTGCCCAGGGCCTGTCGAGCTACCCGCACCCGTGGCTCATGCCGGATTTCTGGCAGTTCCCCACCGGCTCGATGGGCATCGGCCCCATCAGCAGCATCTACCACGCGCGCTTCATGCGCTACCTCACGCACCGCAACCTGCTCGACTGTGCAGGGCGCAAGGTGTGGGGCGTGTTTGGCGACGGCGAGATGGACGAGCCCGAAAGCATGAGCGCGCTGACCCTGGCCGCGCGCGAGGGGCTGGACAATCTGGTCTGGGTGGTCAACTGCAACCTGCAGCGCCTGGACGGCCCGGTGCGCGGCAACGGCCGCATCATCGACGAGCTGGAGCGCCTGTTTGCCGGCGCGGGCTGGAACGTGGTCAAGCTCGTGTGGGGCAGCGACTGGGACGGCCTGTTCGCCCGCGACCTGACCGGCGCGCTGGTGCGCACGCTCGAAGGCACGGTGGACGGCCAGATGCAGACCTTCGCCGCCAAGGACGGCCGTTTTAACCGCGACAACTTCTTCGGCCAGAACCCCGAGCTGGCCGCCCTGGCCCAGGGCATGACCGACGAGCAGATCGACCGCCTGAAGCGCGGCGGGCACGATCTGGTCAAGATTCACGCCGCCTACGCCGCCGCTGCCGCCCACAAGGGACAGCCGACGGTGATCCTGGCCCACACCAAGAAGGGCTACGGCATGGGGCAAGCGGGGCAGGGCAAGATGACCACGCACAGCCAGAAAAAGCTGGACGACGCCGACCTGATCGAGTTCCGCAACCGCTTCAACCTGCCGCTGACGGATGAGCAGGCCACGAGCCTCGCCTTCTACAAACCCGCGGCCGACAGCCTCGAGATGCAGTACCTGCACGCGCGCCGCGCCGCCCTGGGCGGCCCTCTGCCGCGCCGCGAAACCGCCTGCGAGGTGGTGCCGGTGCCCCCCTTGGCCCAGTACGCCCAGTTTGCGATGGCGGCCGATGGCAAGGAGATGAGCACCACCATGGCCTTCGTGCGCATGCTGGGCGCGCTGCTCAAGGACGCGCACCTGGGCCCGCGCATCGTGCCCATCGTGGCCGACGAGGCGCGCACCTTCGGCATGGCCAACCTGTTCAAGCAGGTCGGCATCTACAGCAGCGTGGGCCAGCGCTACGCGCCGGAGGACATCGGCTCGGTGCTGAGCTACCGCGAGGCGCTGGACGGCCAGATCCTGGAAGAAGGCATCAGCGAGGCCGGCGCCATCGCCAGCTGGACGGCCGCCGCCACCAGCTACAGCGTGCACGGCCTGGCCATGCTGCCGTTCTACATCTACTACTCCATGTTCGGCTTCCAGCGCGTGGGCGACGCCATCTGGGCCGCCGCCGACCAGCGCGCGCGGGGCTTCTTGCTGGGCGCCACCTCGGGCCGCACCACGCTGGGCGGCGAGGGCCTGCAGCACCAGGACGGCACCAGCCACCTGGTGGCCGCCACCATCCCCAACTGCAAGGCGTACGACCCCGCCTATGCCGGCGAACTGGCCGTGATCGTGGACGCCGGCATGCGCGAGATGCTGGTGGAGCAAAAAGACGCCTTCTACTACGTCACGCTGATGAACGAGAACTACGCCCAGCCGGACCTGCCCGAAGGTGCCGCGGAGGGCGTATTGCGTGGATGCTATGTTTTTAGGAGCTGCTCGCGCTTGATGGACGGGCGCGAGAGCCCGATTTCTTCACAAAATGCCGTCACGCTGATGGGCTCCGGCGCCATCCTCACCGAAGTGGTCCAGGCGGCCGAGCAGCTGGCCCGCGAAGGCGTGGAGGTCACCGTGCTCAGCGTCACCAGCTGGAGCGAACTGGCCCGCGACGGCGTGGCGTGTGAGCAGCGCGCGCTGGCCGGCGACGCGCAGCCGGGCGTGCCTTGGCTCACCGAGCAGCTCGCAGCGTCGCGCGGCCCGGTCATCGCCGCCACCGACTACGTGCGCGCCGTGCCCGAGACGGTGCGGGCCTTCGTTCCCGAAGGACGCAAGTACGTGACCTTGGGGACTGACGGCTTCGGCCGCAGCGATACGCGGGCGGCGCTGCGGAGCTTTTTTGGGGTGGATGCCGCGCACATTGCCCGCGTGGCGCGGGAAAGCCTGCGGGCCGATGGGGCGCGTCATTGACCCGCAAAAAAGCCCTCAGCGCCTGTGCAAAAGCACGGCGTCCGAGGGCTTGGACCTGGGCTCTTGGTATCAGGGGAGCTTGACCTGAACCACCGCGTTCGGGACGCTGATGTACAGCATTGAATTGCGCACGGCAATGCCCGCCGGGCTGTTGATGATGCCGGGCAGATTGCCTGCGGCAAAGCCGTAGCGCCAGAGCTGCCCCACCGGTGTGCTGACCTGTCCGTTCGGCGCAATCTTGCGGATCACGCTGTTGACGGGGTCTGCCACATACACGTTGCCGTTGTCGTCTGCGGCGATGCTGGCGATCTCGCCCGACGAGATCTTGCCCACCGTGAACACCGCAGCGGTACCAGCGCCATCTGCGAAGCCGGGCGCCGCGTTGGGGTTGCCCGCCAGTGTGCTGACCAGACCTGTGGGCGTGATCTTGCGGATGGTGGGGCCCAGCACGGTCGTGGCGAACGAGATGCCGAGACCGTCGACCACATAGAGATTGCCGGCAGCATCCGCAGTCATGTGGCCCGGCGCCGCGAATTGCGCCGCCGCGCCTTGTCCGTCAGCGTGCCCCAGGGTGCCCACGCTGCCCGCGAACAGTGTGACTTCTCCCTTGGCGTCTATCTTGAAAATGGCGCCCTTGAGGGTCGACACAAAGACGTTGCCTTTGCTGTCGGCCGCGATGCCCGGTGCGTCGTTGGGCATGAAGAGATTGGTGGATGCGGACAGCAGCGGCTTCAGGTCCGCCAGAAGGGTGACCTGGCAGTCACGCATCTTGAGGACGCGCCCCTCATGCACGGTGTAGAGATTTCCTGCGCCATCGGTGGCCAGGGGGCCATTGTTGTATCGAAGGGACCCGCTGCTCGGTTCCGAGAGCTCGAGGAATTCGCTGGCCAGGCCGGTGACCGCCGTGCAATGCCCGCCGGGTTTGCCCAGGGTGCGCACCAGCCCGTCGGCTTGCACCGTGCGGACGGCGCCGTTGCCGTTGTCACGAACGTACAGCGCGCCTGCCGGATTGAAGGCCAGCGCACCCGGCCTGTTGAATCGGGCACTGCTGCCCTGCCCATCGTCAGCGCCTACGGCAGAAGGCTTACCGGCGACCACGGTGGAGGTGCCTTGCTGCGTGTAGCTGCGCAACTGCGTGTACTTGACGGAGCCACCAGAGTCACCCTGTTCGGCCACGAGGAAATCGCCATTGCCCTGGACGGCCAGCTGATTCGCGGTGCACAAGGTCCCCGGCTCGCCAATGACAACGCCCGTTTGGGCGGTGCAAGACCGAGCGCGAACCAGGGTCGTCGCGGTCCCATTGCCGTCAATCCGCCGGATGGTTGGGGCGCCGGAATTGTCCAGGCCCAGGACGTGCAGGCGGTTCGCCGCGTCGAATGCCACGGCCAGGAACGTGCGGAACTTTGCCGCAGAGGCCACCCCGTCCGTATCACCTTCGTTGCTGGGGGCCGGTGTGCCGGACACCACGGTGGCCTGGCCGTCGGCTGTGTACTTGCGGATCACGTGGTCGTTGGAGTCCGCCGCGAAAAGCGTGCCCACAGAATCCATCGCCAAAAGCACCGGAGCGTAGTAATAGGCCGAGCCCCAAGGGCTGGGCACGGCGGTGGGGTACAGGCTGGCTTTGGCCACCAAGGTGCTGACCTCGCCGGTTGCCGTGATTTTGCGGATCGGGTTGGGCAGGGCCGACTCGCGGACCGGGCTGGTGGAGGCAAAGCTCTGCGAAACGTACACGGTGCCGGCCTTGTCCACCGCAATGCTGGCAGGGAAGCAAAGCGTTGCCGCGCCAGCCACTCCATCCTGGTTACCGCACACCCCGGCCTTGCCCGCCAGGGTGGTGACGGTCCCAGAAACGCTGATTTTGCGCACCAGGTGATTCTGCGTATCGGCAACATAGGTGTTGCCTGCCGCATCCACCGCCACGGCCTTCGGGCCGAGGAAGCGCGCTGCAGAGCCACTGCCGTCGGCATAGTTGGAGATGTCCGAAGGCACCATCGGCCCGCCGCCCGCCAGAGTGCTGACTTGCTGTTGATCGGCGCTGAGCTTGCGTACCAGGTGCCCGTCTGCAAAAACGATCTCGCCGGAGCCGGTCGTTGCCATTCCGCCCAGCCGCAGGCTGAGGCGAGCTTCGGCCCGCGAGGCGCCATCCTGGTTGCCGGCGCCGTCCGTGTTGCCGGCCAGGAGCGAAAGCGCTGTGCCAGGGGCGGGCGGCGTGGGGTCGGACGGGGAGGGCGCCGGTTCAGAAGAACTGCCGCCGCCGCAGGCGCTCAGCAGGGGAAGGACCAATGCGGCAAGGACGCCGGCACGTTGCAGCGGGCTTCTGGACGGAACAGTTGGCATGAGCGTCTTCCATGATTTGTTGGGTCACGGTGAAAACCGTGGGGCTGGGGCCGCTTGCACTCTGGTTGTGGAGTCTTGCAAAGCGGCACCCTCGGTGACAGTCGAAGTTAACGCGAAGAGCTTGTGGATGGGCGAGTGTTTCGATTGGCAACACTTGGGGCTGCAACCGCGGTCCGGCCGCCACGCGCAGGCAACCCGGCGCCAACCGCCGGCCCCCCGTGCTTGCGGCGGTTCCCCGGGGCTGTCCCGGCGTGTTGTCAGACCGCCGTCGCGCTGCCGGGGCCGCCAAAGAACGCGTCCAGCACCGGCATCAGCCCTGGGAATTCCTGCTCGAACCGGGTTCGATTCACGAAATACGCCTCGCAAGCCACGGCAAAAAATTCGGACTGCGAGGTGGCCCCGTAGGCATCCAGCCAGGGGCGTTCCGCGCCGAACCGTTCGGCCAGGATGACACGTTCGCGAAAGTGCTCGTACGCCGGTTCCCACGCGGCCCACCACGCTTCGTAGGCGCCGCGGCCGGTGCGTGCACCCAGGAAGCCGGCCGGCAGGGGCGGGCAGCCATTGGCCTCGCCGCTTCGCATGTCCAGCTTGTGCACGAACTCATGCACGACCACGTTGTGCCCGTGCGCGATGTTCTCGGCGGCATTGGCGACATGCGGCCAGCTGAGCATGACGGGGCCGCGCTCCATCGCCTCGCCCAGCAACACCTGGCTGTGTTCGTGAACCACACCCGCTTCGTCCACCACTTGGCGGCGCGCCACCGCTTCGCTGGGGTGCACGACGATGGTCACGAAATCGTCGTACCACGCAAGCGCCTCGGCGGCTTCGCCCAGGTGCAGCAGCGGCAGGCAGGCTTGGGCGGCGATGTCGATGGCCATTGCATCCGTCACCACCAGGCCGTGGGCGCCGTGGAACTCCTTCTGGTCCAGGAACAGCGCGCTCAGCGCGCGCAGCTTGGCCTGATCGTGCAGGGGCAGCGCGGCCAGGAACGGGTAGCGCTGCAGCGTTTGCAGCCATAGCGTGGCCGAGATGTCGGGCACGGGGGCCACGGTGGCCCGCACGCGGTGCCAGAGCCGGTTCAGAAGAGGAGGCATGGTGGGCAGCAGGGGCGGGGCGGGCGTGCAGTATGCCTCCCCGGGGTTGGATACCCCGGCTACGTGGGGGCCAGGGGCACGCGTTCCAAGCCCCGGGCGGACAAACGCAGTGTTTCGAGGCGGGGGGGCAATGCGGCGGCGTCCCAGTCGCTGAGCACCACGCGCCGCAGGCCCGGGGCCAGGTCGTGGTCGGCGGGGCGGTGCGTGTGGCCGTGGATGAGCGTGCGGGCGCCCGCGGCCTGCAGCCATGCCCTGGCGGCATCGGCATCCACGTCGGCGTAGACCGCGCCGGACTGCTTGCGTGTTTCGCTTTCCTGCCGGATGCCGCGCGCCTGGGTGCGCCGCGCAGCCAGCGGCTGCGCCAGGAACTGCTGCTGCCAGGCGCTGCTGCGTGCCAGCACGCGAAAGCGCTGGTAGTCCACGTCGTCCAGGCACAGCAGGTCACCGTGCGTGAGCACATAGCGCTGGCCGGCGAACGCCAGCACCGTCGGGTCGTGCAGGCCGGTCATGCCGCAGTGCTGCAGGAAGGCCGCGCTCGCCAGGAAGTCGCGGTTGCCGTGCATGAAGTACAGCGCGGTGCGCCGGGCTGCGGCCCGCAGGGCCGCGCCGGCCTGGGCCTCGAAGCTGCCGCTTTCGAGCAGGGCGTCGTCGCCGACCCAGACTTCAAAAATATCGCCGAGCAGGAAGACGGCGTCGGCCTGCGTCGTGCGCACGTAGTTCTGCCAGGCCCGCACCGTCGCGGGCTCGCCGGCCTGCAGGTGCAGGTCCGCAATGAATTCGACCGTGCGCCAGTGCGAGGGAGCGGTCAGCTCCTCGAACCGGGGCACGGTCGGGGTCATGGTGGCGGTCGTCCCTGGGGGCCACGCGGTGCACTGCACGGTGCGAGGCGCCCCAGAAGGGAGTTCAGAGCGCCACGGCCTTCTCGATGACCACGTCGTCCTTCGGCACGTCGTCGTGGAAGCCCTTGCGGCCCGTCTTCACGGCCTTGATCTTGTCCACCACGTCGGTGCCCGAGACCACCTTGCCGAACACGGCGTAACCCCAGCCCTGGGGCGTGGGCGAGGTGTGGTTCAGGAAGCCGTTGTCGGCCACGTTGATGAAGAACTGCGCGGTGGCCGAGTGCGGGTCGCTGGTGCGGGCCATGGCCACGGTGTAGTTGGCGTTCTTCAGGCCGTTCTTGGCTTCGTTCTCGATGGGCGCGTCGGTGCCCTTCTGGTTCATGCCGGGCTCGAAGCCGCCGCCCTGGATCATGAAGCCGGGGATCACGCGGTGGAAGATGGTGTTGTTGTAGTGGCCCTTGTTCACATAGGCCAGGAAGTTTTCGGTGGACTTGGGCGCGTTGGCGGCGTCCAGCTCCAGCGTGATGACGCCGTAGCCGGCGATGTGCAGTTCGACCTGGGGATTGCTCATGGAAGTTCTTCCTAATCTAGACGGGGTGGAAACTCACTTCACCAGCGTGGCGGAAGTGATGGTGACGGGAGTGGTGGGCACGTTCTGGTGCGGGCCCTTGTTGCCGGTGGGCACGGCCTTGATCTTGTCGACCACGTCGGTGCCGCTGATCACCTTGCCGAACACGGCATAGCCGTGGCCGTCGGGGTTGGGGGCGTTGAGCATGGCATTGTCCTTCACGTTGATGAAGAACTGCGAGGTGGCGGAGTTGGGGTTGCCCGTGCGCGCCATCGCGATGGTGTAGGTGTCGTTCTTCAGGCCGTTGCTGGCTTCCAGCGGGATCGGGGCCTTGGTGGGCTTTTGCACCATGTCGGCCGTGAAGCCGCCGCCCTGGATCATGAAGCCGTCGATGACCCGGTGAAAGACGGTGCCGTCGTAGTGCTTGTCCTTCACATAGGCCAGGAAGTTCTCGACCGTCTTGGGCGCCTTGGCCGGGTCGAGCTGCACCACGATGTCGCCCATCGAGGTGGCCAGCTTGACCTTGGGGGCCTCCTGCGCGTGTGCTGGTGCTATCGAAAAAATAGCTGCCAGCGCAATACCAGCAAGCGCTGCGGTCGAATTTCTTCTGGAAATCATCCAATCACTCCTTCGAAAAATATCTGCCATTGTTGGCCCCGGCGCGCCCAGTACTGGCGCTTGACCTGGCCGGTGCGGGCACCGGCCGCGACTTCGCCGAACGTTACCACCATGGTGTCGGCGGCATCGGTCCAGCGCAGGTAGGACTTGTCCTTGAGATGGAGTTCCCGGCCGCGCAGTGCGCGCGTCTCGGCCTGGAGCACGTCGGCCCACTCCTGCAACGGCTTCTTGCGCGCGCTCTGGAAGTCGGGCGCGTAGAAGCCCAGCAGGCGGTCCATGTCGCCCGCGGTCTTGGCGCTGCGCCAGGCATTGAGCACCGCGTCGAAGGCGGTGCGGTCGGCCTGCACGCTGTGCGGGGCGACCCACTGCAGCTGCCGCGCGATGACCACCGGCGTGGAGCGGGGCTCGACGGTGCGCAGCAGCCGCTCCAGGTCGGGGTTGGCCAGCACCAGGCAGCCGTCGGTGGACAGGGGCGCGCGTGCGAACTGGTCCGGCGGCGTGCCGTGCAGCCAGATGCCGCTGCCGGTCTTGCCGCGCCGCTGGTCCAGCGGGTTGGGGTAGTTGATGGGCAGGGCGCCCGCGCCGTAGAAATCCTTGAGCGTGGCGGGGTCGAGGCGGCTGGTGATGAAGTACACCCCCAGCGGCGTGCGCTGGTCGCCTTCGGCACCTTTCTCGATGCCCAGCTTGCCCACCGACGCGTAGTAGTCGGCCACCAGTTCCAGCCCCTTGGCGGTGTTCTCGAAAAGATACAGGCGCGAGCGCGACGCATCGACCGCAATGGCGTGCCGCGTGCGGGCCGACAGCTCCAGGAACTGGGCCGGCACCGTGCCCTGCGGCGGCCGGCTGCGCAGTGCGTCCACCCGCTGGCGCGACTCGTTGCGCAATTCGTCCAGCACCGCGGCGGCCTGGATGCTGCGCACCGTGTCGGGCTCGGGCACGTCCCCCAGGCGCCGGACGGGGCGGGTGCGGGCCATCAGCAGGTCGCCCACCGCCAGCTGGGCCAGCTGGAAGTGCGGGTAGTCGCGTGCCAGGCTTTCCGCCTGCTGCAGGGCTTCGCGCCCCTGGCCGCGCGCGGCCAGCCGGTAGACCTCCATCAGCCGGGCCTCGGCCTGCCCGTCGCGCAGTTCGGCCGCCTTGGCGGGGGATGGGACGGCTGCTGCTTTGGCAGCGCTGCCCACACGGGGCGGCTTGGCGTTGTGCCGGCCGGCATGCGCCGGGTCTGCACGGCGGGGCTTGGTGTTGTCCGCCAGGGCGGGCGCCGCCGCCAGGGCGAGCGCGGCCAGCAGCGCCGCGCTGCCTGCTGTCCTCAAGCCGGGAAGGGACCGGTGCGCCAACATGCGGAAATCCAGAGAGGCCAGCGCCAGGTCAGCCCAGCAAAAAAAAAGCCCGCGCGGCAGGCGCAGGCACCGCTCGGGGCTGCACGGTCAACCGCCCGTGGATTCGCGGACGATGGTCCAGCGACCGTTGCTGTGCACCAGGTCCAGCGTCTTGCGGCTGGAGACATTGAGCGTGTCGGCGCTGTAGGCCTGGCGGAACCGGGCCGTGGCCTTGTCGCCGTGCACGGCCACCACGATGTCCGACAGGCGCACGCTGATCTTGGACTTGCCCACGATGCGGGCCTCGCGTTCCTTTTCCCACTCGGCACGCGACATGCGGCCGGGCGGGTCGAACGACTTGTCATAGGCGCCCAGGTACCCCTTCATGTCCTTGGCGGCCCAGGCGGCCGCCCAGGCCTGCACGGCGGCCGTCACGGCCTGGGTGGCGGCGGCATCGGCAGGCTCCGCGGCGGCGGCCGGCGTGGCCGCTGGCGCAGGCACGGCTGCGGCCGGCGCGGGGGCCGCAGCGGGCGCGGGTGCAGGGGCTGGAGCCGGGGCGGGTGTGGGAGCCGGCGCAGGGGCAGGGGCTGCCGCGGGCCGCGGGGGGGCCACCACGGTCGGGGCCGCCGCTGCGCGGCCGCCCTTGCCGGCCGTTTCGGCCGTGAACAGTTCGCGGATCAGGGCGAGCTTGGGCTTGACCGAGTTGGCACTGCCTGCATCCAGCTGCAGCGCCTTGCTATAGGCCTGGCTGGCCAGCTTGGCATAGATGTCGCCCAGGTTTTCGTGCGCCGTGGCATAGCTGGGGTTGGTGCGGATGGCCATTTCCAGCGCCGTGCGGGCCTTGTCCAGCTGGTTCTGGTTGGCGTAGAGCACCGCCAGGTTGTTGTAGGGCTCGGGCAGCTCCGGGTACTCTTCCGTGAGCTTGGTGAACGTGGCGATCGCATCCGCCGGCTTGCCCAGGTCGGCCTGCGCCACGCCGCGCAGGAAGCGCAGCTGCGGGTCGCGCGGGTTGGCGGCCAGCCGCTGCTCGGCCTTGGCCAGCGCGTCCGCCGGCTTGCCGGCCTTGATCAGCTGCGTGATGTCCGCATAGTCGTTGGCGTGGGCCACGCTGGCGCCCAGCAGCGCGGTCAGGGCCAACAGGCGCAACAGGCGTGGAAGGGTGCGGCGGACTTGCTTCATGGGGGGTACTGGGGGAGTGGGGCGGGGTCGCGCCCGGGCGGGGGCTTATACTGCGGCGGATTGTAGCTGAGGGGGGTGTCATGACGGTACGCTGTTGCCGCGGGTGATTTCACTGCCGGCCCCCTGCCGGGCCACCCCGCCGCGAGCGACGGCTCCCAGCTGCCGGGCGCGCCTTTTTTGCGCCCACCCACCCCATCCCGACACTGAAATCCCATGAGTTTGCGCATCTACAACACGCTGTCGCGTGCATTGGAGGACTTTTCCCCGCTCGAACCCTCGCATGTGCGCATGTATGTGTGCGGCATGACCATCTACGACCTGTGCCACATCGGGCACGCGCGGATGATGATGGCGTTCGACGTGGTGCAGCGCTGGCTCAAGGCCAGCGGCCTGCGCGTGACCTACGTGCGCAACATCACCGACATCGATGACAAGATCATCAAGCGCGCGTTGGAGCGGGGCATCACCATCCGCCAGCTCACCGACGAGATGATCGCCGCCATGCACGAGGACATCGGCCGACTGGGCATCGAGCCGCCTTCGGTGGAGCCGCGTGCCACCGAATATGTGCCGCAGATGCTCTCGCTCATCGGTCAGCTGGAGGGCAAGGGCCTGGCCTACCGCGCCAGCAATGGGGACGTGAATTACTCCGTGCGCAAGTTTGCCGGCTACGGCAAGCTCTCGGGCAAGTCGCTGGACGAGCTGCGCGCCGGCGAGCGCGTGGCCGTGCAGGACGGCAAGGAAGACCCGCTGGACTTCGTGCTGTGGAAGTCCGCCAAGCCCGAGGAGCCGCCCGAGGCCAAGTGGGACAGCACCTTCGGCGCCGGACGCCCCGGCTGGCACATCGAGTGCTCGGCCATGAGCTGCGCCACGCTGGGCGAGACGTTCGACATCCACGGCGGCGGGGCGGACCTGCAGTTTCCCCACCACGAGAACGAGATCGCCCAGAGCGAAGGCGCCACGGGCAAGCCGCTGGCGAAGTTCTGGATGCACAACGGCTTCGTGCGTGTGGACAACGAGAAGATGTCCAAGAGCCTGGGCAACTTCTTCACCATCCGCGACGTGCTGCAGACCTACGACGCGGAGACGGTGCGCTTCTTCATCGTGCGCGCCCACTACCGCAGCGCGCTGAACTACAGCGACGCCCACCTGGACGATGCGCGCCAGGCGCTCAAGCGCCTGTACACCGCGCTGAGCCTGGTGGCGCCGGCCGAGGTGGCCAGCATCGACTGGGCGGATCCCCTTGCCGCGCGCTTCAAGGCCGCCATGGACGAAGACTTCGGCACGCCGGAAGCCGTGGCGGTGCTGTTCGACCTGGCAGGCGAGGTCAACAAGACCCGCTCGGCCGCGCTGGCCGGGCTGCTGAAGGCGCTGGGGGGCTGCCTGGGCATTTTGCAAGGCGACCCCAAGGCCTTCCTGCAGGCGGGTGCCGGCGTGAACACGGCCGACATCGAGGCACAGATCGCGGCCCGCGCCGCGGCCAAGGCCGCCAAGAACTACGCCGAGGCGGACCGCATCCGCCAGGCGTTGCTGGCCCAGGGCATCGTGCTCAAGGATTCCGCTGCCGGCACCACTTGGGAAGCTGCGCAGTGACCGGTTGTTTTGCACAAAATTTGAATCTGGCGCAGGTGGGGTAAGCGGTGGTCGCTACAAAAAAGATCGTTGGCGAAGCCGCCAATCCTCCGGCCGTGCTGGCCACGCCCGGGTACTGGTCCGAAGCCTGCAAGCACCTGGTCAAGAAAGACCGCGTCATGCGGCGGCTCATCCCCCAGTTTGGCGACGCCGCGCTGCAGACCCGGCGCGACGCCTTCACGACGCTGGCGCGCAGCATCGTCGGCCAGCAGGTGTCCGTCAAGGCCGCGCAGGCGGTGTGGGAGCGGTTCGTGGCCCTGCCGCGCAGCTTCACGCCCGCCAGCGTGCTCAAGCTCAAGGTGGACGACATGCGCGCCGTGGGCCTGTCGGCCCGCAAGATCGACTATCTGGTGGATCTGGCTCTGCACTTTGAAAACGGCAAGCTCCATGTCAAGGACTGGGCGGCCATGGACGACGAGGCCATCATCTCGGAGCTGGTGGACATCCGCGGCATCGGCCGCTGGACGGCCGAGATGTTCCTCATCTTCTACCTGCAGCGGCCCAACGTGCTGCCGCTGGACGACCCGGGCCTGATCACCGGCATCAGCCAGAACTACTTCTCGGGCGACCCCGTCAGCCGCAGCGACGCCCGCGAGGTGGCCGAGGCCTGGAAACCCTGGTGCAGCGTGGCGACTTGGTATATTTGGCGTTCCCTGGACCCCTTGCCGACCGCCTGATGCCGCCGCTCACGCCGGCCTGAACCTGTAAACAAGTTCTTACGATCGGTTACAGTGCGTGCCACTCGCGGCCGCCCCCTGACCGGTACGCCCCCAAGGAGAAAAACGTTGGCGAAAAAAACCTTTCTGGATTTCGAGCAGCCCATCGCCGAACTCGAGTCCAAAATTGAAGAACTGCGCTACGTGCAGACCGAGAGCGCCGTCGATATTTCGGAAGAGATCGATCAGCTCAGCAAGAAGAGCCAGCAGCTCACCAAGGACATCTACAGCGAACTGTCGCCCTGGCAGATCACCAAGATCGCCCGCCACCCCGAGCGCCCCTACACGCTCGACTATGTGCGCGACATCTTCACCGACTTTGTCGAACTGCATGGCGACCGCCACTACGCGGACGACCAGTCCATCGTGGGCGGCCTCGCGCGCTTCAACGGCCACGCCTGCATGGTCATCGGCCACCAGAAGGGCCGCGACACGAAAGAGCGCGCCATGCGCAACTTCGGCATGAGCAAGCCCGAGGGCTACCGCAAAGCCCTGCGTCTCATGAAGACGGCCGAGAAGTTCAAGCTGCCCGTGTTCACCTTTGTGGACACCCCAGGCGCCTACCCCGGCATCGATGCCGAAGAGCGCGGCCAGTCCGAGGCCATCGGCCGCAACATCTTCGAGATGGCGCAGTTGGAAGTGCCCATCATCACGACGATCATTGGCGAAGGCGGCTCTGGCGGCGCGCTGGCGATCAGCGTGGGCGACCAGGTCATCATGCTGCAGTACGCCATCTATTCCGTGATCAGCCCCGAAGGCTGCGCTTCCATCCTCTGGAAGACCAGCGAAAAGGCCCAGGAGGCTGCCGATGCCCTGGGCATCACCGCCCACCGCCTCAAGGCGCTCGGCCTGGTGGACAAGATCGTCAGCGAGCCCGTGGGCGGCGCCCACCGCGACCACAAGCAAATGTCCGCCTTCCTCAAGCGCGCGCTGGGCGACGCATTCCGCCAGGTGGCGGACCTGAAGGTCAAGGACCTGCTGGAGCGCCGCTACGAGCGCCTGCAGAGCTACGGCCGCTTCACCGACACCAAGGCAGACAGCCGTTGACCCGGCTCCGGCGCAACCCCCTTGCCTGCGGCCCTTCGGGGCCGTTGCTGTTTGCGCGGCGGCGGCCGCCTGCCGGGGGCGCCGCACGGGCACATCACCCGTTTGCGAAAGCCGGCCGCGCCCGCCGCGCGGCGTCTGCGGGGGCTCTGTGACCCTCTCCTTCGAGGCCGCCCTGCAAGCCTTTGCGCCCGAGCTGCCCCTGGCCGTGGGCCTGAGCGGCGGGGCCGATTCCACGGCGCTGCTGCTGGCCTGCGCCCGCCGCTGGCCGGGCCAGGTGCGCGCTCTCCATGTGCACCACGGGCTGCAGGCCGCGGCCGATGGGTTTGAGCGCCACTGCGCGGCCTTGTGCGAATCGCTGCAGGTGCCCCTGACCGTGCAGCGCGTGGATGCCCGCGGCCTGCCCGGCCAAAGCCCCGAAGATGCGGCCCGCCAGGCAAGGTACCAGGCTTTTGATGCTGTAGTGCAGGCCAGTAAAGCGCAGGCAGCTATCAAATCAGTAGCAATTGCGCAGCATGCCGACGACCAGGCCGAGACGTTGCTGCTCGCCTTGTCGCGCGGGGCGGGGGTGGCGGGGCTGGCCGCCATGCCCGGCCGGTGGCACCGCGCCGGCGTGGTCTGGCACCGGCCCTTGCTGCGGGTGGCTGGCGCCGACGTGCGGCGCTGGCTGCTGGCCCAGGGCGTCGGCTGGGTGGAAGACCCCACCAACAGCGACGAGCGCTATACCCGCAACCGCATTCGCGCCCAACTGCTGCCGGTATTGGACGCAACGTTTCCCGCGTTCCGCGACACCTTCTCGCGGTCCGCCTCGCACGCGGCCGAGGCCAGCGAACTGCTGCACGAGCTGGCCGTGCTGGACCTGGCGCAGGTCGGCCTGCCGCCCACCCTCCAGGCGCTGCAGGCGCTCAGCCCCGCACGCCAAGCCAATGTGCTGCGCCACTGGCTGCGCCAGACCCACCACACCACGCCCACCGCCGCCCAGATGGCCGAACTGCTGGGCCAGATCGAGGCCTGCAGCACGCGCGGCCACCAGATCCGCATCAAGGTCGGGCGCGGCTGGGTGGTGCGCTGCGGCGCCACCCTGGATTGGCGCGATCTCCCGGCGGCGGATGGGGCGGACTCGCCAAGACCGCCTCCAAAATGAGGCATAATGGCGGGATTGGAAACGTGACCGAGTGGCCGAAGGTGCTCCCCTGCTAAGGGAGTATGGGGTGTAGAGCCTCATCGAGGGTTCGAATCCCTCCGTTTCCGCCAACACAGAACCCCAAGTGATGATTCACTTGGGGTTTTTTGTTTTCTATTGCATTGGCATGCCGTGCCAGCGACTGTTTCGCCTGCCAGGTGGAGCCCGAGGCCCGCTCCAGCGACTCTCAAGCCAGGCCGAAGGGGCGCAGATTTACGTCGGCGGCGAAAGCCAGGTGGTCCTGTTTGAGGAACTGTCCGTTGTCAGTGCGCCCCACCCAGCTGATAGGAAGGTCGTCGGCACATCAAGTAAGTCACCTCCACCCAGTGTGCGGACGCTGACTGGGCGGGCGGTCCTCAACCAAATTTGAACAAGATGCCGTGCCCGCCGCGTGGGTACTCCCAGTTCACGTTGGCATGCTCTGAGCAGATGATGCGGCAACTGCCGCATTCCAGGCAGCCGTCCGTGATCAGTGTCACCGTGCCGTTTCCCTCGGCCTTGTAGCATGAGGCTGGGCACACATAGGTGCACGACTTGTCCTGGCAGGTGTTGGTGCAGATGTCTGCGTCCTTGATCTGGATGTGCGGCCGGCCCGCATCGACACGGTACCGATTCTGAAACAGCTTTTCTTCGACATTCACGGCAATCATCGGAAGGCCCTCCAGAGCTTGACGGCGTCGCCCACCAGGCCGGTGAGCGAACGGGTGGATCGGAAGCTGGAGAAGATCTCGCGCTCTTTGGTCGTCTTGTCTATGCCATCGACGGTGAACAAGGTCTTTGCCGCACGGCTGACCAGTTCGGGGTAGGTGGTGAAGAACTGGTTGTTTTGGTGGAAGATCTGTGGCATGTCGCGATACTTGTGCAGATCCTTCATCACAAAGCTCTTGTCGAGTTCAGTTTTGTAGGCCTTGAGTGACTCCTCGCGCATCGGCTTGCCTGCGGCCTTCGCGGCGATGACGGTTTCTGCCGCCAGGCGTCCGGTGGTCATGGCCAGGTTGCTGCCTTCGCGGTGCACTGCGTTCACGAAGCCACCGGAGTCACCGACGATCATCCATCCATTGCCGTAGACCTTGGGCACGGCGTAAAAGCCGCCTTCGGGGATCAGGTGCGCGGCATATTCCTTCATCTCGCCGCCCGCGATCAGCGGAGCGATCGAGGGGTGCTGCTTCATCTTTTCCAGCAGCGCATTGGGCGAGACCTTGTTCGGGTTGCCTTTGAAGTCGCCCAGCATGCAACCCACGCCGATGGTGAGAGACTCCTTGTTGGTATAGAGAAAGCCCGTGCCCATCATTCCGTCGGTGATCTTGCCCACCATCTCGATGACCACGCCTTCTTCCTCGCCGATGTTGAAGCGTTGGCGGATGGTCTCTTCGGGCATGAAGAGAATCTCTTTGACGGCCAGCGCGACGTTGCTGTCCTTGATCTCGCCGTGGAAGCCTGCCTTGCGCGCCAGCGTGCTATTCACGCCGTCCGCCAGGATCACCACGTCGGCGTACACATCGCCGGCCTCGCGGTCACACTGCACCCCGACCACCTGATCGCCATCCAGGATCAGGTGGTTCACCGTGGTCTCGCAGATCAGCAGTGCGCCGGCTTCACGCACTTTGGAGCTGAACCACTTGTCGAACTGGGTGCGGATGATCGTGTAGCGGTTGTAGGGTGGCTTGTTGTAGTCGTCACTTCGGTAGTGGGAGCCGACGAAGCTGTTGTCGTCGAGCACCCACACGCGCTGCTCAATGATGTGGCGCTCCAGTGGGGCGTCTTCCCGGAAGTCGGGAATGATCTTCTCCAGCGCATCGCTGTAGAGGATTGCGCCTTGCACGTTCTTGCTGCCCGGGTATTCGCCGCGCTCAATCTGTAGAACCTTCAGGCCGGATTTGGCCAGCGTATAGGCGCAGGCGTTGCCTGAAGGGCCGGCGCCGACGACGATGGCATCGAATTGGGAGGGTTTTCTCATGGCATTCCCCTGGGGTGGTTGGGATCAGGCGACTTGCTTGCTGCGCCGCGCCAAGTGCTCGGCGAAAGCGCCTGTGAGCGCAGGCAGCACTTGCATCGCATTGCCGACGATGCCGTAGTGCGCGAAGTCGAAAATGGGCGCGTTGGGATCGGTGTTGATCGCGACGATCACGTCCGATGCCTCCATGCCCACCCGGTGCTGGATGGCACCGCTGATGCCTGCAGCGATGTAGAGCTTGGGCCGCACCGTCTTGCCCGTCTGGCCGACCTGGCGCTCAGCTTCGACCCAGCCCGCTTGCACACAGGGGCGGGTTGCGCCGACCTCACCGCCCAGCACACGCGCAAGCTCAAACACCAGCTTGAAGTTTTCGGGGTTTTTCAAGCCTTTGCCACCGCTGACGATCACGTCGGCGTACGGAAGGTTGATGGTGTTGCTCTGGGCATCGGCGATGAAGTCCAGCAGCTTGGTGACGATCTGCGTCTCGACCATGCCCAGGGTGTCCTGGATGATTTCGCCCGTGCGACCCGCCTCGGCGCGCGGCATGGCCATCACACGGGGGCGCACCGTGGCCATCTGCGGCCGATAGGCCAGGGTCATGATCGTGCACAGCAGCGAACCGCCGAAGGTCGGGCGGGTCGCGGCCAGCGCTTTGGAGTTCGGGTCGATGTTCAGTTCGGTGCAGTCGGCGGTCAGGCCGGTCAGCAGCGTGGTGGCCACCGAGCCAGCCAAGTCCCGCCCCATCGATGTCGCACCCAGCAAAAGGATCTCGGGCTGGTACTTGTTGACCAGGTCGGTCAGGCCTTTGGTGAACGGCTCGTTGCGGTAACCTTTGAGCACCGGGTCGTGAATGATGTAGGCCTTGTCTGCGCCGAAGGTGAACGCCTCGGCGGCATACTTTTCCAGCGGCTCGTCGGTGCCCCCGAGCACCACCACGCCCACTGAACTGCCCCGGATGTCGGCGAGCTTGCGGGCCTCGCCCAGCAGTTCCCAAGAGACGCTGTGCACATGACCGCGATCGTGTTCGATGAAAACCCAGACGCCTTGGTAGACCTTCAGGTGTTCGGGCAGTTCGGTGTTGCGGCCAGCGCGTCCGGCGGGGCGTTTGGCGGCTGGGGCTGAGGGTGTAGCGGGAGCGTTCATGCTGCCTCCTTCATGAGCAGATCGGCTTCGAGAGTGGGATGGCGCGTGAATATCTTCTGCAGCAAGTTGAGCGACACGTCGCGCAGCGTGGACGTCTCCAGGTTCAGCATCTCGGCCTTTTCGCTTCGGGGCGTTGGCCCGAACACCTTGCTCACCACGGTGGGCGAGCCCTTGAGGCCGATTTTTTCGAGGTCCTCAATGGCCGCGTCTTCCTTGCTCCACTTGCGCACGGGGTAGGCGGCAGCGTGGATCATGGCCGGCAGGTTGGCAAAGCGCAGTTCGTTGGTGTTCTCCAACATGGTGATCAGGCAGGGCAACGCCGTCTTGAGCACTTGCACGCCGCCCTCGGCGCGGCGCTCCACCGTGATGGTCTGGTTGTCCAGGTCTGTCTCGATGATGCGGGACACATAGGTGAGCAACTGCAAGCCCATGCGCTTGGCAATGCCGGGGCCGACCTGGGCCGTGTCGCCATCGATGGTTTGCTTGCCGGTGAACACGATGTCCACCGCCTGCTCCCGGGCGATCTGGCGGATGCCTGCGGCCAGCGCATACGAGGTAGCCAGCGTGTCTGCGCCCGCAAAAGCGCGGTCAGTGACCAGCACCGCGTCGTCTGCTCCAAAGCTGATGCATTTGCGCAGCGCTTCCTCGGCCTGGGGCGGGCCCATGCAGAGCACGGTGACCCGGCCGCCAAACTTGTCTTTCAGGCGCAGAGCCTCTTCGAGCGAGAAAAGGTCGTAGGGGTTCACGATCGCGGGGACCCCCTGGCGCATGATGGTGTTGGTCACGGGGTGAACCCGAATCTGCGCCGAGTCCGGGACCTGTTTGATGCAGACGACGATGTGCATGGAATTACTCCTTTCAGGCGATGGCGCGTTGCGTTAGCGAGGCTTTGAGGTGGTCTACCGACATATGCTTGCGCCCCCCCGCCTCCTGGAACACCTTGAACACCTTTTCCTGCGCAGGTGTTGAGTTCACGAAGTCGCCGTAGGCCCGGGCGAGCAAGTTGCGGTAGGTGGTGAACAGCGCGATTTCGTCGCCCAGGGGCATTTCGTTCGACTGCTGGCGCAGGTATTGAAAGAAGCGCTTGAGAATGTGCAGCCGGCTCACGTTGACCACGGCCGGATCGAACGGTATGCCAAAAAACTGCAGGAAATCCTCGGCAGAAGAAAGGGCATGGATGCGGGTCAAAAAGTCTTCCATGGTGGTCACTCCGGATGAACGGTCGGGTCGGTGAAGCTGTCGAACGACGGCAGGGCGCAAGGGGCTTCGCACTCACCACAGGCCGCCTCCGCCGCTGTCAGGCCGGCTTGGTCCGCATGAGCGCGTTCGAGTTGGGAGATCCTGTCGAGCGCGCAGGCGAGGGCCTTGCCCACCGGGTCGGGAATCAGGTGGTGGTTGAGGTCAAAGCCATGCGGTGTGCGGCGGCTGGGGACGACCACGCGCCCGGGGATGCCCACCACGGTCGCGCCCGAGGGCACCGCTTCAATCACGACCGAATTGGCCGCCACGCGGGCGCCGTCGCCCACGGTAATGGGACCAAGGATCTTGGCCCCCGCACCCACCACCACGCCGCTGCCAAGGGTGGGATGCCGCTTACCGGGATTCCAGCTCGTGCCGCCCAGGGTGACGCCGTGGTACACGGTGACGTCGTTGCCAATCTCGGCCGTCTCGCCGATCACGACGCCCGCTCCGTGGTCGATGAAGAAACGTTCGCCGATCCGTGCCCCGGGGTGGATATCGACATTGGTGAGCCAGCGGGCTGCATAGGAGAGAAAGCGCGGAAGGAACCGCCAGCCGCGCGACCACAGCGCATGGGCCAGCCGGTGCGCGGCCACGGCTTGCACGCCTGGGTAGATGGTCCAGACCTCCAGACGGTTGCGGGCTGCCGGGTCGCGTTGCAGCACGCATGCCACGTCTTCGCGCACCAAGGGCCACCAGCCAGGCGAGCGCGGGGCAAGAGAGGGGGCCGTTGTCGCCAGCATGGGGTCCTCCGTGGATGTCATGGCGCGGTGCCCGAAAGCACTGCCACGAAGTGCGTTTCAGCGAGGAACCTCTGCAGGTCCTGTGGCGTAGGCTCCCGCTTGGCGTTCATCGCGTGGGTGCGGATACGGCCTAGCAGACGGCTGGTCAGCCCTTCATCGTCCAGCTCAACACCCATCAATTCATAGGCTCTGCGCACAGCCTGGGAACCGGAGTGCTTGCCCAGCACAGTGCGGCGCTCGCGACCGAGTTCGGCCGGATCGAAGCTCTCGTAGGTGCTTGGGTTCTTGAGCAGACCATCGACGTGGATGCCCGACTCGTGGGTGAAGACGGCTTCGCCGACGATGCTCTTGTTGAATGCGACCGGCCGGCCTGAGGCCTGTGCGACCAAGCGAGATATGCCGACCAACGACTGGGTGCGCACGCCGGTTTCTCCGCCATGCAGGTGGCGCACCCCCATCACGATCTCTTCCAGCGCCGCATTGCCGGCGCGTTCGCCCAGGCCGTTGACGGTGGTGTTGGCGTGGGAGGCGCCCGCGCGCAGCGCTGCCAGGGTGTTGGCTGTGGCAAGGCCCAGGTCGTTGTGCGCGTGGATCTCGATTTCCAGGTCAGGCGCTTCTTGCCGCAGCCGCGCGATGGACTCGAAGGTGGAGAACGGATCCAGCACACCCAGGGTGTCGGCAAAGCGTACCCGGGTCGCGCCGCATGCCGCTGCCTGGCGCGCGATCTGTGCCATGAAGGCATGGTCTGCGCGCGAGGCGTCTTCCATGCCGAACGAAACTTGCCGGCCGCTGGCAGCGGCGCGGTCGATGATGCGCGTGACCTGGGCCATGGCTTCTTCGCGCGAGATGCGCAGCTTGTGGCGAAGGTGGATGTCCGAGACGGGCATCGACAGATGAATGATGTGCGCATTGCATCGCAGCGCTGCAGCCAGATCGGATTCGGTCATGCGCCCCCAAACCATCAGGCGAGCGGACAGCCGCTGGGCGGCAATGGCGTTGATGCAGGCAATCTCGTCGTCGCCCATGGCCGGGATGCCGACTTCCATTTCAGGAACCCCTGCGGCCGCCAGTGCAATCGCGATCTTGCACTTCTCGGCCAGCGTGAAGGCAACCCCTGCCGTCTGCTCGCCGTCGCGCAATGTCGTGTCGTTGATGACGAGGTGTTGTGCCATTTCGCTTCAGCCCTTTCGGGAGCCTTAGTGCATAAGGCGTGCCACCCGCTTTGTGTGGGATTTGTGTGGGTTTATGGGGGCAATTTGTCAGGTCTCTGGCGAGCCCTGTCGCGGGGGCCGTCGAGGCTGTCGAAAATGTGCTGTTTCGAACAGCGGGGGAGGGGCGGAGCGGCGGGTGAGCGCGGCGCCGCGCCGCGGGCGCGCGCTGAGTCTTCGCGAGCCCGTAGAGGTCGAAGGAGGCACCGCAGCAGCGGTGCAGAAGACTTAATTTTCCCGCGCGTGGTTGCGCGTGTGCCTGGGAAGCTCAATGACCAGGTCCTCCGCGGGTACCTTTACACAACAGGCGAGGCGGGACTGCGCATCCAAACCCCATGCGTTGTCGAGTTGGTCATTCTCTTCGTCATCCGGCGCGGTCAACGCCGCGCCGCCTTCGCGCACATGCACATGACAGGTGGCGCAGGCGCCTACCATGTCGCAAGCGTGTTCGATGGCCACTCCGGCCTTCAGCAGGCCTGTGCACAACGTCGCCCCGGCCTTGGCTTCAAAGTCGGCCCCCTGGGGGCAAATATCGGGGTGCGGGAGTACGCGAATCGTGGGCATCACAGGCTTTCGAGCGAACGTCCCGCCAACGCCTGCTGTATGGACGCGTTCATGCGCCGTGCGGCAAATTCGCCTGTGGCGGAGGACAGGTGCGCGCTCTGGATGCGAAGTTCCTGCGTGTCCTCATTCGTTTCGAGCACGTCGGCCAATCGGAACATCACGTCGCGAATCGCCTGTGCCTCGCGGGCGTCGAGCAAATGGCCGTCTTGCATCAGCGCGGTCGCGGTCGCGTCGAGCAGGCGCCGCGCATCGATCTGGGCCTCGCGCAGCGAGCGCAGCTGCATGTCTTTTGCCGAGGATCCCATCGCGTCTTGCAGCATCGACGAAATCTGGTCGTTGCCCAGGCCATAGGAGGGTTTGACTTCCACGTGAGCCTCGACGCCCGTTGTCTGTTCGCGTGCGGTCACCGAGAGCAGGCCGTCCGCGTCAATCTGAAAACTCACCCGGATGCGCGCCGCGCCCGCTACCGCCGGGGGAATGCCGTGAAGCACGAAGCGGGCAAGCGAGCGGCAGTCGTTGACCGACTCGCGTTCGCCCTGCACGACATGCAAGCTCATTGCGGTCTGCCCGTCCTTGAAGGTCGTGAAGTCCTGAGCGCGGGCCGTCGGCAGGGTGGAATTGCGCGGAATGATCTTTTCCACCAGTCCGCCCATCGTCTCGATGCCCAGCGACAGCGGGCACACGTCGAGCAGAAGCCAGTCATCGTCCCGGGCGTTTCCGGCCAGCACGTCGGCCTGCATCGCTGCGCCCAGGGCGACCACTTGGTCGGGGTCGATGTCGGCCAGTGGTTCGACACCGAAATAGTCTCGCACCGCATCGCGTGCGACGGGCATGCGGGTCGATCCGCCCACCAGCACGACCCCTGCGATGTCCGCTGTCGACAGGCGGGCATCGCGTAGCGCCCGCTGGGTCACACGCAGGGTCTTGTCGACCAGTGCCTTCGAGAGCTGAGCGAACTTGTCGCGGCTCAGAATGGCCTCCAGAGGCTCGCGCCCCGGCAACATCAGGCGCACCAATGTCGAGCCCTGCGAGGACAGTGCCTCCTTGGCCGCTCGCGATGCGGCCAGCAGCGACCGCTGTGTCGTGGGTGCGAGCGATTCCATTGCGCCCAGGGCGCGCTGCTCGCAGAACCACTCGGCGATCACGCTATCGAAATCGTCGCCCCCCAATGCTGAGTCACCCCCCGTAGCCAGGACTTCGAACACGCCACGAGAGAGCTTGAGCACCGAAACATCGAAGGTGCCGCCGCCCAGGTCATACACCGCGAAAGTGCCTTCTACGGCCTTGTCCAGTCCGTAGGCGATGGCCGCAGCGGTGGGTTCGTTCAAGAGCCTCAGCACGTTCAGCCCGGCCAGTCTTGCGGCATCCTTCGTGGCCTGGCGCTGCGCGTCGTCAAAATAGGCGGGCACGGTGATCACGACACCGGCCAGGGTACCTCCCATGGCCTCCTCGGCGCGCCGCCGCAGCGTGCCCAGAATAGCTGCCGAGACCTGCACGGGCGAGCGTTCGCCCGCCACGGTGTCGATGCCCACCATGCCCGCGTGATCGACGAACCGATAGGGCAGGCCTTTGGACCCACGCAAATCGCTCAACGCGCGGCCCATGAAGCGCTTGACTGAAACGATGGTGTTCTGCGGGTCTTCGGCCTGCTGCTGCTGCGCCGCGTGGCCCACCACGGGGTCGCCGTGCGGCACATAGCGAACGACGGAGGGCAGGAGGAGGGCGCCGCCTGCGTCGGGCAGGGGGCGTGCTTGCGCGCTCTGCACCGTCGCAATCAGTGAGTTGGTGGTGCCCAGGTCGATGCCTGCAGCCAACCTGTGCTGGTGGGGCGCGGCCGCGCGGCCCGGTTCAGCGATCTGGAGCAGGGCCATGGTGTGTTCAGACTGCGAAGCTTTCGCCGCAGCCGCAGTTGTTTTTTGCGTTGGGGTTGTTGAATTTGAAGCCTTCGTTCAGGCCTTCGCGCACAAAGTCCAGCTCCGTGCCGTCCAGCATGCCCAGGCTGAGGGGGTCCACGATGACCTTTACGCCGTGGTTTTCGAAGCAGTGGTCATCTGCGTTCATTTCATCGACGAACTCCAGCGCATAGGCGTAGCCAGAGCAGCCGCTGGTCTTGACGGCCAGTCGCAGGCCCAGGCCCGATCCGCGCTTGGTCAGAGATTTCGCCACGTGCCGCGCAGCGGCGGGTGTCAAGGAAACCGGCATGGCGATCTCCCTTAAACGCTGAACGAAGAGCCGCAGCCGCACGTGGTCTGTGCGTTGGGGTTATGAATGACAAAGCGGGAGCCCTCCAGGCCGTCCTCGAAGTCCACCCGGGCGCCCAGCAGGTACTGCTGACTCATTGCATCGACCACGAGGGAGACCCCTTCGGTCGAGACGACGGTGTCGTCTTCGGCCACCTGGTCGTCGAACACGAATCCGTATGAGAAGCCTGAGCAGCCACCGCCGGTAACGTACAGGCGCAGTTTCAGGGCAGGGTTGCCTTCCTCCTCGATCAGCTCCGCCACCTTGGCGGCGGCCTGCGGCGTGAAGTCGAGCAACACAGGAAGGGCGGGCAGCTCGGTGGCTGTGGCTTCAGATACAGCGGACATGGCATTCTCCACGGTGGGAAGCGGCTCAGCGGCCGCGGGGTTCGCAGGCGTCCTTTTCCACCACCACGTCGGTGCCGGTGGCTGGGTGGCGCGAGCGGTAGTCGGCCACGGCCGCCTTGATGGCGTCCTCGGCCAGGATGGAGCAGTGGATCTTCACGGGCGGTAGCGCCAGTTCTTCGGCGATGGCAGAGTTCTTGATCGCCAGGGCCTCGTCGAGCGTGCGCCCGCGCACCCACTCGGTGACCAGCGAACTCGACGCAATCGCCGAGCCGCAGCCATAGGTCTTGAACTTCGCGTCTTCGATCACCCCCTGCGCATTCACCCGGATCTGCAGCTTCATGACGTCGCCACAGGCGGGCGCTCCCACCATGCCGGTGCCGACGCTCTCATCGTGGGCATCGAACGCGCCGACGTTGCGGGGGTTTTCGTAGTGGTCAACCAACTTGTCGCTGTAGGCCATGGTGTTCTCCGAAGTTCAGGACTGGACGGGGTCAGTGCGCTGCCCACTGGATCGTGGACAGGTCGATGCCGGCCTGCACCATGTCCCACAAGGGGCTCATGCCGCGCAGCCGGTTCACCACCTCGGTGACTTGCGCGATGGTCGCGTCGATCTCTTCGGCGGTGGTAAACCGGCCGATGGAGAAGCGCACCGAGCTGTGGGCCAGCTCGTCGCTGCGGCCCATGGCGCGCAGCACATAGCTGGGCTCCAGGCTGGCCGAAGTGCAGGCCGAGCCCGACGAGACCGCCACGCCCTTAATGCCCATCAATAGCGATTCGCCCTCAACGTAGTTGAAGCTGGCGTTGAGGTAGCCGCAGGCGCGGCGCACCGGATCGCCGTTGAGTTCGACGCATTCCAGCTCGCTGATGCCGGCCCACAGACGTTCGCGCAGCGCGGCAATGCGGGCGTTGTCGCTTTCCATGTGCTCCCGGGCCAGCCAGAATGCCTCGCCCATGCCCACGATCTGGTGCGTGGGCAAGGTGCCGGATCGCATCCCGCGCTCATGACCTCCGCCGTGCATCTGCGCTTCGATGCGCACGCGCGGCTTGCGGCGCACGTACAGTGCACCAACCCCCTTGGGTCCATAGATCTTATGGGCCGAGAGCGACATCAGGTCCACGGGCAGGCGGTCCAGGTCAATGGCCACTTTGCCAGCGGCTTGCGCTGCATCCACATGCAGCAGCGCGCCCTTATCGCGGCAGATCGCCCCCAGGGCTGCAATGTCCTGGATCACTCCGGTTTCGTTGTTCACGAACATGACGGAGGCCAGCACGGTATCGGGGCGCAAGGACGCTTTGAACTGGTCCAGGTCCAGCAGACCGCTGGGCAGCACCGGCAGCACCGTGACCTCGAAACCCTCGCGCTCCAGCTCACGCATGCTGTCGAGCACCGCCTTGTGCTCGGTGGCCACCGTCACCAGGTGCTTTCCCTTGGCCTTGTAAAAGTGGGCTGCGCCCTTGAGTGCGAGGTTGTTGGACTCGGTGGCGCCTGAGGTCCAGACGATCTCCCGGGGATCCGCATTGATCAGGGCGCACACCTGTTCGCGGGCCAGCTCGACCGCTTCTTCTGCGACCCAGCCATAGGCGTGCGAGCGGCTGGCGGGGTTACCGAACTGCCCGGTCAGGTAGGGCCACATCTTGGTTGCGACGCGGGGATCGACCGGGGTCGTGGCGGCGTAATCCAGATAAATCGGCAAGGTTGAGCGGGCGCTGGCGTGGCAGAGGCTGTCGTCCGACATGGCGGGCTCCTGGAAATGCGGTTACAGCCCCTTTTGCAACTTCGATGCCATCCCGTTTTGTTGCTTTATTGGCGGTTGAGCGGCCTGTTGTGTGCGCTTTGTGCCGAGCCAGACGCATGTGCGAGGGTGCGCTTGTCGGGTTTGTTGCAAATGCCTGAAAGCCGGTCTGGGTGAACGGCGGCTGCGGAGGCCGGCGGCACGGTTATTGCACGATCCGGTCAAGGTCGTTGCCTTTGCGGCGGATTCCCTCCGCTGGTGCACCCCGATGACGTCAAAGAGATGGGAGTCCCATCGTGAATACACAACCTCACCTGGTCCGTCGAGAATTGGACGCGGTCTACGAAGTCGGCAAGACCCTGGCTACTTCGCTGGATGTTCACAAGACTTTCCGCGAGGCACTGAATTACCTCACCCATGCCTTCGACTGGCGCCGCGCGTTTGTCGTGATTGCGGACGGCGAAAGCCAGCTGTCAGGCCTGTGTGCCATCGGTTTGACCCAGGCCGAGCAGCAGCGCCTGCATTTTGAATCGGGCGAAGGCATCGTCGGCCGCGTTTTTTCCAGCGGCATGCCGGCCACGGTGCCCGATGTGCGCGCTGAGCCCCTGTTCCTCAATCGCACCGGCGGTGCCGATCAGAGCCCCGGAATCCCCGTGGCCATGCTCGCCACGCCGATTCGCGCCGATCACCGCACGCTGGGGGTGCTCGTCATCGATTGCCTTAACCCCGAGGAGCGGCGGGTGTTTGCCGAAGACTTGCGCTTGCTGCGCATGGTGGCCACGTTGATGGGGCAGTCGCTGCTCCTGCACCGCAGCGTCACCGCTGCCCATGAAACGCTGCAGGACGAGAGCCGCCGCATGCACAAGGCACTGGGCGGGCAGCGCGCGAAGCTTGAGCAGGTGGTGGGCGTGTCCAAGCCCATGCTCAAGGTCTTCGATCAGATTCATCAGGTGGCTCCTTCGCGTACCACGGTGCTGCTGCGCGGCGAAAGCGGCACGGGGAAAGAAGTCATGGCCCGTGCCATCCACAGCCTCTCGCCGCGCGCCAAGGAGCCCTTTGTGGGCGTCAACTGCGCAGCGCTTACGGAATCGCTGCTGGAGAGCGAGCTTTTTGGCCACGAGAAGGGCGCCTTCACCGGGGCCCAGGGCCAGCGCAAGGGGCGCTTCGAAATGGCCCACGGCGGCACGCTGTTTCTGGACGAAATCGGCGACATCTCGGCGGCGTTCCAAGCCAAATTGCTGCGGGTGCTGCAAGAGCGCAGCTTCGAGCGTGTGGGCGGGGGGGCTGCGGTGAAGGTGGACGTGCGGTTGATCCTCGCAACCAACCGGAACCTGGAGCGCATGGTGCAGGCCGGCGAGTTCCGTGCAGATCTTTACTACCGTATCAACGTGGTCAGCATCCAGCTGCCGCCGCTGCGTGAGCGCCGCGAGGACATTCCCGCCATGGCGCAGCATTTTCTCGACCGCTTCAACCGCGAAAACGGCAAGACCACCCGCTTCAGCCCCGAGGCCATGCGCGTGCTGGCCAGCTGCTACTGGCCAGGCAACGTGCGTGAGCTGGAGAACTGCGTCGAGCGCACGGCCACCATGGCGGGCGACAACATCATCACCGACCTGGCCTTCCCATGTCGCGAGAACCGCTGCTTGACGCAGGTGCTCCACCACATTGAGCGTGAAGATGCCGTGCGCCCCAGCCGCCTGGCTGAAATTCCCATCACCGAAGTACCGACAGCTCCGCCGCCACGTCTGCCCACCATCGGTGACGGGGAGTCCGCCGACGCAGGCTTTGGGGAGACGCCGGAGGAGGGCGCTGCAGGCGCCCTGTTGCCGGTCTCGGTCGGCGCCGCAGCAGGCGGCCGTGTGGACGACAAGCCTGACGGCGAGCGCGAGCGCCTGATCTGGGCGATGGAGCGCTGTGGCTGGGTGCAGGCCAAGGCGGCCCGGCTGCTCAAGATCACGCCGCGTCAGATGGGGTACGCGCTGCAGAAGCACGGGATCGAAGTGCGAAAGTTCTGAAGGCATGCGGCGCAGAGCCTGCCAGGCCCTCCAGCGTGCATGACGTCGTCCATTCGAGCGTGAGCCGCACGGCGGATGGTTCGGGCGCAACGCCAGTGGGCTTCTCCCGTCGGGAGGCTGCCGCCAAACCCAAGGCATGCCACGGCCCCAATGGTGGGGCCGGTCCTTGTTTGCCCTCTACGCGCAATGTGCTCTTCGGTCTATGCCGGCCCTCGTTCGAGCGGCGGCGTGGCTTGTCTTGGGCCGCTCCGCTGAGTGCTTGATCTCCATTGAAGCTACGTGCGCCGAGGTGAACGCACGATGCCTGCGGCTGTGTTCAACGGTGGAAGGAGCTGCGATGTTTCGTTTGTCGCATCCCCGACGAACCGTGCGCTACGCGCCGTGAAGTGTACCGGGTGCGACAACGTGAGGCGATGCTAGTTCGTTGATTCATAAGGGAATTTTCGATGGCACGGATTTCGCTGATACCCCTTCAAGCGGCCATGGTCGGCCGCATGGAAGGGGCTTCATGTCGACAAGCAGCGCTTCAGTGGGGGCCGTGCCTGCAAAGACGTATCTGTCCATCGGCTCGATCAAGCCGCTGGGCACCAAGCTGGGAGTGCCCGAGTCCGGCGGCGGATGCGGTACGTCTGGGGGCGAGGGCAAGGCCAGCTGTGGTTCGTCGGACGGACCCGATGACATGCCGGCCGAGATCTGGGACAAGGTGAAGAACCATCCCTGTTATTCCGAAGAGGCCCACCATCACTACGCGCGTATGCACGTCGCTGTAGCACCGGCATGCAACATCCAGTGCAACTACTGCAACCGTAAATACGACTGCTCCAACGAGAGCCGCCCTGGCGTGGTGAGCCAGAAGCTCACACCCGAGCAAGCCGTCAAAAAAGTGGTGGCGGTGGCGAGCGAGATTCCGCAGATGACGGTATTGGGCGTGGCCGGCCCGGGTGATTCCCTGGCCAATCCCAAGAAGACATTCGAAACATTCCGCAGGTTGCAGGAGCAGGCCCCCGACATCAAGCTGTGCATCTCGACCAACGGTCTGGCGCTGCCGGACTACGTGGACGAGATCTGCAAGTACAACGTGGACCATGTGACCATCACCATCAACATGGTGGACCCGGCCGTGGGCGAGAAGATCTACCCTTGGATCTTCTGGGACCACCGGCGGGTGACCGGCTATGAGGCTGCAAAGATCCTGCACGAGCGGCAGATGCTCGGTCTGGAAATGCTGACTGCGCGTGGCGTTCTCACCAAAATCAATTCGGTGCTGATTCCGGGCATCAATGACGAGCACCTGATCGAGGTGAACCGCGAGGTGAAAAAGCGCGGCGCCTTCCTGCACAACATCATGCCGCTCATCAGCGAGGCCGAGCATGGAACGGTGTTTGGGCTGACGGGTCAGCGCGGCCCGTCGGCGCAAGAACTCAAAACCGTGCAAGACGCCTGCATGGGTGGCGCCAATCTCATGCGCCACTGCCGCCAGTGCCGCGCCGACGCCGTGGGCCTGCTGGGTGAGGACCGTTCGGATGAGTTCACGCTCGACAGGATCGAAGAGATGGAGGTCGTGTACGACCTCGACAAGCGCCGCGCCTACCAGGAAAAGGTCGAAGCCGAGCGCCAGGCGCAGCACGCGGCGAAGCAGGGTGCATTGGCCGCGGGCGCAGCCGTTGCAGTGGACCCGGACCTGAAGGTGCTCGTGGCCGTCGCTACCAAAGGCGGCGGCCGGGTCAACGAGCATTTTGGCCACGTCACGGAGTTCCAGATCTTTGAAGTCAGCGCCGCCGAGGCCCTGTTTGTCGGCCACCGCCGGGTCGACCTGTATTGCCAGGGCGGCTATGGCGACGAGGAGCAGTTGCCCAGCGTGGTCAAGGCCATCAACGACTGCCATGCGGTGCTGGTCGCCAAGATTGGCGCCTGTCCGCGCGACGAACTGAGCGCGGCCGGCATCGAGCCGGTCGAACAGTTCAGCGGCGAGTTCATCGAGAAGGCCGCACTCGGCTGGTTCAGCGGCTACTGCCAACGCGTCGCGGCCGGCGAAATCGCGTACCAAAGCCGCGGCGATGCGCAGATTCGCCAAGGCGCGTTTACCGGTCTGGCTGCCGCCTGAGCAGGTTGCACCCGCCACACATTTTCCCCACGCTTTCGCCCCACCCCCTGAAGGAGAACCACCATGGCCCTCAAGATCATCGCCTCCACCTGCACCGCCTGCTCGGCCTGCGAACCCGAGTGTCCCAACGTCGCGATCCGCGAAAAGGGCGGCACCTACATCATCGATCCGGCCAAGTGCACGGAGTGCGCCGACCAGTACGACTCGCCCCAGTGCCAGGCCGTTTGCCCGGTCGATGGCTGCATTGTGAAGGCCTGAAGACCATGTCCGCCCAATTCACCCTGACGGCGGCCGCCGAGAAATTCATCGGCCGCATCGTGCGCTTCTCGGGCTTGCCCGCAGGCGCTGGCCTGAGCCTGCGGGTCAGTCCAGGCGGCTGCTCGGGCTACAGCGCGGAGTTCGCCGCTGCGGCCGGTCCCAAGGAGGGCGAGCAGGTGTTCGAGGTTTCGGGCCTGAGGCTGTTTCTGGCGGCCGAGAGCCGCCTGCTGCTGGACGGCGTGACCATCGACTTCACGGAGACAGCCACGTCGTCGGGGCTGAACTTCATCAACCCCAACCAGGCGGCCTGCGGCTGCAGCAGTGCGGAAAACGCCGGGCCTGCAGGGGTGGCAAAAATCGAGATTGGTGCGATTGGCCGCGGCGGCCGAACCGCCACACTCACCCCCTGACGCCCTGGGCACACCGGGATCCGCCGTGAATGCCGCCCTTGACCATGACTTCGAAGCCGCTGCCGCGGCGTTCGCCGCCGCGGTCATCGGCGGTCAGCTTGCAGCGCCGGTGGAAGCCTTGATTGCCCAGGCCGGCGCGCTACGCGACCAGCCAGAGAAAGCCCTGCCGCTGCTGGAGCGCGCCCGGGCGCTGGCACCTCGGCACCCTGTGCCGCTGATTGCGATCTACCGCTTTCACTTCTATGGGCACGCGCTTGAGAAAGCCAGGGCGGCCGGCGAAGACGCGTTGGCCGTGGCGCGCAGCGCGCTGGGGCCTGAGTTTGGCGACGTGGTGCCCACTGAGGGCGCCACGCTTGGCGATGCGGCGGTGCGCTTTTATCTCTTCACGCTCAAAGGGCTGGCCTACTTGCATTTGCGCCTGGGCGAACTGGAAGAGGCGAAGCGGATGCTCGGCGAGCTCCGCCGCCTCGACCCGCAAGACCACCTGGGCGGCGGCCTCCTGTCGTACGTCTTGGCGCGGCACGAGGCGGGCGAAAGCACGTCACCGGCTGAGGGCGCAGCGGACTCCCCCGTGCGCGGCTGGGCACCGCAGGGGAGCCGGCCGTGAACGCCGCCATCGCCTTCTTGCGTTCGTCGCAACGTCTCACCGGACGTGCGCCTGAAGGGGACATCGCGCCGCAGCATTGGAGTGGCGGCCCGATCCGCTGCGAGGACTGTGCCCATGCCAGCCTGCGTGCGCGCGACGGTGATCAGGGTTGCGAGCCGGGTCACGCCTGCATGCAAGACGTCTACGCTCGCCGCATTGACCGCTTCTTCCGTTGGCATCCGCAACTTGCGGACCAGCACCTTTCGCACCCTTACTTCGAGGTCCGGGCCATCGCGGCGCGCCATGCCAGCGTGTTCCGCTTGGGCGGCCTGCTGACAGACCCGGATGAAACGGTGCGCATGCAGGTGGCGCTGCGGACTTCTCCGGCACAGCTGGATCGGCTGGCGCACGACCCACACCGCGAGGTGCGATTGCGTGTAGCGCAGCGCATCGCCGTGGACCGGCTGGCGGCCCTGCGCAGTGACTGCGACTATGGGGTGCGCGAGGTCGTCGCCCAACGCCTGCCGTTGGCCCTGCTGCCAACGCTGGCGTGCGATCCCGAGCGCAGCGTGCGCAAGATCGTCGCACAACGGTTGCAGATGCCCGCGCTGCTGCAGATGCTGCGCGACCCGGATCCAGAGGTGCGCCGCGTGGTGGCTGAAGGGCTGCCGGCACCGCTGCTCGACAGCCTGGCCACGGACAGCGACTGGCGTGTGCGCTGGGAGGTCGCGCGACGCGGCGGACAGGTTGTGCTGGCAAGGCTAGTCAACGACCTGGACTGCGAGGTGCGGCAAATGGCCCGGTCACGCTTGGCACCAGCGCCGCTGGCCGAGGTGCCGCATGGCTGACATCGTGCGTGACGACGACGTGATCGAGGTGAGCGAGCCTCCCCGCTTCGCCTTTGGCGAGCGCGTGATCGCGCGCTCGGTCGTGCGCAACGACGGTACCTACAACGGCAAGGACATTGGGGAACTGCTGGTGAACAAGGGCGACATCGGCTATGTCGTGAGCATCAACACCTACTTGCAGCAGTTCTACATCTACGCGGTGGACTTTATCGAGTCGGGCCACCGCGTCGGCATGCGCGCCAAGGAACTCTGCACGCTCGACAACCTGCCCGACGAGGTGCTGGCCCAGCTGGGCGAAAAGGCCACGGCGTTGGCCGCCCTGGGCAGCGGCAAGCCCGACCAAGGAGCAACCCCATGACCACCCCTTTGCTGGATCCTTCCGCATATGCCGAGCCGCGCACCCCAGCCTACGCCTGGGGCCAGCACGTGGTGGCGCTGGATGACCTGGCCAATGACGGAAGCCACCCCCAACGCGATGCAGGGGCGCTGCTGGCTGAACGTGGCGATGTGGGCGAAATTGTCAACATCGGCCATGCGGTGGAAGTAAACGAGCCGGTGTACCTGGTGGACTTTGGCGGTTGCGTGGTGGGCTGCCTGGAGATTGAGCTCGCTCCGCTTCCTGCCAGCTGGGTTCCGGAAGATCGCGGGGATGCGCCATGAGCCCCTGCGCCGGCTCCTGGGGCAGTGACCCGTCGCCTTCGCAGGTGATGGGCTTCCTTCTGCCTTTCATCGAGCGGGCGCTTCGCGAGCGTGTTCGTTACCGCTATGTGCAGCCGCGGGTGGTGCAAGAGGGAAGCAACTTCCGCATCGAGGCGCCTTGCTGCTCACGCAATGTGGATCGCAGCGGTGGAACGATCGACATCGCGCTGCTCATTCCCGCCCTGGACGGCCGCTGGGCGCTGCTGGTGCGCGAACATGCTGTAGCAGCCTGGGCGCCGCACGCGCAGGGCCTGTCGCTGAGCGAGGCGCTGGACCTGGTCTGCGTGGATGCCGAACGGAAATTCTGGCCATGATCTACCTCGACCACCACGCCACGACACCCCCCTCCCGTGCGGTGATGGAGGCTATGACGACGGTCATGTCTGGTACCTGGGCCAATGCCTCGTCGCAGCATGCACCGGGGCAGGCTGCGAAACGGGCGCTGGCCGATGCGCGCGCCACCGTGGCGCGCGTGCTGGGCTGCAAACCGGCGGAGGTGATTTTCACCAGCGGCGCGACGGAAGCCAACCATCTCGCGGTTCGCGGGTTGCTGGCGGCGGTGCCAGCCGGGCGCCGCCGCGTTGTGTTCAGCGCCGTCGAGCATGCCGGCCACCTGAAGCTGGCCCGCGAATTGGCGAGCGCCGGAGTGCCGGTGGACTTTCTGCCGGTGCGGCCGGATGGTCGGTTGGATCTCGGAGCAGCCGCCTCCCTCATTGGGCCGGACGTGGCGGTGGTCTCGCTGATTGCGGCCCAGAACGAAACGGGCGTCTTGATGCCGGTGGCGCAGGTTGCAGCGCTTGCGGCGGCTGCCGGCGTGCATCTGCATGTCGATGCGACGCAGTGGGTCGGCAAACTGCCGTTTGACTTTGCGGAATGGGGTGCGGACGCGGTGTCCCTCTCGGCCCACAAGTTCAACGGCCCCAAGGGCGTGGGCGCGCTGCTGCTGCGCCAGGGCGTGGGAATCTGCCCGGTAGTGCCCGGATCGCAAGAACGCCACCGTCGTGGCGGCACTGAGAACCTGCCCGCCATCGCCGGCATGGCGGCGGCGCTGAGCCAACTGGGCGATGTGAATGCCGAAGCGGCGCGGCAGTCGGCGCTGCGGGACCGGGTGGAGCGGGCCCTGAGCGCTGCCCTGCCGGAGGTGCACCTCTGGGGCGCCGAGGTGCCGCGTCTGCCGGGCGTGAGCTTTCTGCGCGTCGGTTGCTGGCCGGCCGACGTGCTGCTGCAGCGGCTGGAGCGCCTGGGCTTCGCCGCCTCGCCGGGGGCGGCCTGCTCGTCCTCGGGCAGCGCGCCTTCGCAGGCGTTGACCGCCATGGGCGTGCCCGGGGACGAGGCGCTGTGCGCCATCCGCCTGTCACTGGGCCGCACCACCTCCAGCGCCGAGGTGGATGCGCTGGTCGCTGCGCTGCCCACCTTGCGGTCCCTCTTGCCCGCGGGCCACGCCCAGGCCGCCTGAATCCCGAACCTATCCACCAGGAGCAGACGATGAAAGTGATGATCCGCAAAGACAGCAAGGGCGTGCTCAGCGCCTATGTGCCCAAGAAGGACCTGGAAGAGCCCATCGTCTCGATGGTCAGTCCCTCGATGTGGGGCGGCCTGGTCACCCTGGCCAACGGCTGGCAGCTGGACCTGCCCGCCATGGCGGCCGACACGCCGCTTCCGATCACGGTCGAGGCGCGCAAGCTCGCGTCCGCCGAAGACTGAGTTTTTTGCGCAGGAGAACCGCCATGGGACTGTCCGGAGAACAACTGAAAGCGGCTACGGAGGTGGTGGGCTATGCCCCCACGCTTCGGGATGCGGTCGCGCTGTGGCGTGCGCGCTACCCCCAGGTGCGCGCGCTGGTGGTCGATGAGATGGACATGCGAGACGAAGCGCCGGCCCTGCGCCTGGGCCACCGCAACGTCTACCTTGCCGCCACCGACGGCCATTGCTGGCACGTGACGCAGAGCGCCGACGAGGCCTCGGCCCTGATCCTCACGCAGCACTGAGGTACGCGGCCATGGATATCGAAACCATTGCATTGTATGAAAGCACCCTCGGCGACCAGGGCCTGGCGTTGGCGCAGGCAGTGCTCGCGTCTGGCCGCTGGGGCGACGGGCCGATGCTTGAATCGTTCGAGCAGGGCTTTGCCCGCTGGGTGGGTCGCCGTCATGCGGTGGCCGTGGGCAGCGGCACGCTCGGCACCTGGATCGCACTGCGCGCCCTGGGCATTGGCCCGGGAGACGAAGTGATCTGCGCATCGCACACCTGGCACCAGGTTGCCCAGGCCATCACACTGGCCGGCGCATTGGCGGTGTTTGCCGACATCAACTACTGGAGTGGCTGCCTCAGCCCCGAAAAAGCGGCGCTGAAGATAACGCCAGCCACCAAAGCCATCCTCGCCGGCAACACCAACGGCCATCCCGCTGCGTGGAGGGCGCTGCGTGCGCTGGCCGACGCGCACGGCTTGAAACTGATCGAAGACAGTACTGAATCGCTCGGCTCGCGTTATCTGGGCCGGACGGTGGGGACCTTTGGCGACGTGTCGGTGTTCGACTTTTCCATGCCCTCGGCACTGTGCACGGGAGAAGGGGGCATGCTGCTGACGGACGATGAGGCGCTGGCCATCGAAATGCGCTACCTGCGCCAGCGGCGGCTGTCTGACCGTGCTTCGGTTTCGATAGGGTCCCGCGTTCCGCTGCAGGCGGGCATGAGCGAGCTGACCGCCGCGTTGGGCCTGGCGCAGCTGTCGGACATCGACGAACGCCTGCTGCAGCGCAAGCGGATTGAGGCGTGGTACCACCAGGAGATGCAGAGCTTTGAGGGCGTCAAACCGCCCTACCTGGCCGAAGACGTGGACGAGGTTCACTGGATGCTCTACGTCGTGCACCTGGGCAAACGCTTCACCGCAAGCGCAAGGACCCAGATGATCGACGACATGAAGAGCTGCGGCGTGGAAACCGCTGCCTACAGCCACCCGCTGCACCAGCAGTTTTTCTACATGAACACGAGCGGCGGCGTGGGCCGCCAGCGGGGCGTGCTGCCGGACACCGATCGCATCGGCGACCGCGCGCTTGCGTTGCCGTTGCACACCGCGCTTGACGCAGAGCAGGTCAAGTACATCGTCAAAACCCTCAAGGACACCGCCACGAATGTGGGTGCTGGTGCTGCCATTTACCTTTGAAGGAAATCCCCATGTCCGCAGGCATCACCGAGATTGCGCGCCAGCTGGAGGCCGGTGCGGTCATCCCCTACCTGGGCTCCGGCATGCTCGCGCTGTGCGAAGGCGTGACGGTGCCGGCCACGCCCGGTGCGCTGGCGGCGGTGATGACCGCCAAAGTCAGCGTGCCGCACAAGATCCGCGCCCGGCTGACGCAGGCAGCGCAGTTCATCGAGAATTTCAAGCACCGCAAGTCCGTCGTGATGCTGATGGACGAGGCCTATGCCGCGGTGCCCGTGCCGTCGCAGCTGCACCGCACGCTGGCCACCAGCGGAGCGACGCTGTGGGTGGACTCCTGGTACGACGACACCCTGCTGGCCGCAGTCCGGGCCGCGCACCCGCAGGGCGGCTGGCGGCAGATCCAGGGCCTGTCGCAATCCGAACACTTCGGACAATGGACCGCCGACTACGACGCCAATGACCAGGTGGTAGACGCGCCTGCGAACGCCACGACACGCCTGCTCTATCGTCCCATCGGCGGTCACAGCCCGGCCAGCAACTACCTGGTGTCCGACAGCGACTTCGTTGAAGTGCTGACCGAAATTGACATCCAGACCCCCATCCCGGAGGTGGTGCAAGAGCGCCGCAAGGAGCGGCGCTTTCTGTTCCTGGGATGCCGCTTCGACGACCAGCTCACCCGCAGCTTCGCGCGCCAGATCATGAAGCGCTCCAGCGATACCCACTGGGCCGTGCTGCCCGAGGAGCCCACGCGCATGGAGGCGCGCTTTCTCGAAGAGCAGGGCATTGCACCCATCCCCATGCCGCTGGCCGAGTTCGGAGCGCTTCTTGCCGACGCGCTGCAGCCAGTGCTGGCACGCTGAACTCTGAAACCATCCTCGCTCCACGAACCTATTCGAGACCAAGACCATGACCACTTTGACCGTTCTTCCGTCCGGAAAAACCTATGACGCCGCCGCGGGTGCCACGATCATGCAGGCGCTCCTCGCTGCCGGCGAGGCCATTGCGAACAAGTGCGATGGCAAGGCCCAGTGCGGCTCCTGCCACATCTTCGTCACCGAAGGTCGCAAGACCCTCTCGCGCATCCAGAAGGTGGAAAACGAAAAGCTCGACACGCTGGTGGGCGTGGGATCGAAGTCGCGCCTGGCCTGCCAGGCGGTGCTCGGCGAAGAGCCGGTGACCGTTGAGTTGCTGACGTTCGTTTGAGACGGGCCGTGGCGGAGCTGCACGTCCTGCGGCCCGGCGCAGGCACGCCGACGGGTGGCCCTCCGACGGCGCGTGCTGCTGCCGGAAGCGCGCTCGCGTTGCGGCGGCCGCGTGCTGCGCGCAGCAGCACGAACAACTGACCCAGCGATCTGCGCCGCTCGCGATGGGCGCGTGCGGAGGTGCTGCGCCACCTGAAGGTGCTCGCGCGTAGCATGCTGGACCTCTTGCCCCTTGCGCGAGAGAGCATGCCTGCGCTGGACTGGGGCGGTGTGTGCTCGCTCGCATTGCCTCTGCGGCAGGGCAGCGGAGAAGGCCTGGAAGACGCGATGTGTTTCGCGGTAGGCGCGTCGGTGCCGGCCACCCTGCTGTGGCTGCGCATCTGCCGCCAACGCCAGCCCCGGCTGTTCCTGATGGCGCCTGACTGATGCGTCCAACGATGCCTCGCTTGTTGGCAAGCGTTTTGCAAAGTAGCCCACAGGAGTGTCGGAAACGGCCGTTGTGTAGCGAAGCACACAACGTTTGTCTCACCAGTCGACCGTTGTGTAGGGCTCGATACAAGGATTGTCTTGTTGCCTTCAGGAGGGTGTCATGTTCCAGACGTTATGCAGTTCGGTAGAGAACGCCTGTCCCGGGCGTGGCAGGGCCCTGGTGGCATGGATGGACGAGTTGCCTTCCGACCTGGTCGGTCTGGTGGTGCCGCCCGTGCGCTTCTCGATCCAGCGCGACACTGAGATCGTGGCCGACCGGAGCCTGGGGATTGATGCAGACGGGTTGACCTGCTTTTGCGCCTTTCGGCATGTGCAGACAGCGCTCCGCTCGGAAGACGACGAGATCTTCTATGAGGCGCCCATCCATGTCGAGACGGTGACGGCTTGGCGCTTGCCCGACCACCGCTGGCTGACCAGCCACAAGGTCATTGGAGAGACCGAGCCGATGTGCGGGGAGCCACGGCTGTCCGTGTGCACGGGGATGCCGCGATGAATGCCGTCTATCGCAGCCGTTCACCCATCAGCGCGGCAGACCGCCAGGCTTGGCTGGTCGCCTTCATGCGTTCGCTGGACGGATCGGACCTGTCCGAGCGAGAGCGTAGGGCCTGCTGGCAATGGGTGGAGGCCTGGTCGCTGAGCATGACATCGCAGCCCGCCGAACAGGCGCCGCGCTACCCCTATGAGTGGGTTCTCCGGCAGGTGCGGCACCCCGCGCTGGCCGCGTGCCGCTGACGGAGGGATGACGATGCAATCGCACCGGCACGCCCATCAGCACCTGGCCTGCTTTGGGCAAAGCCATGGGCGGCTCGCCGGGCTTGGCCATGGAGGACTTTCTTTCGAGATGGGCGGCTGGCCCGGAGTGATGTGCTGGGCCCGTCGGCTCGAATGCGTTGCGCACTTTCAACCACAGCGCGGCAGGCAAGTGCAAACGCTTGCCACCGGCAAGGTTCACGGAAGGCTTGCATGAATCCCACGCCGCAGTTTCTGACCGGCAAGCTGTTGATCGACACCGCGGCGGGCGGCCTCCTGGGCGAGAAGCGCATCCGCTTGCTGGAAGCGATCGACCGGCACGGCTCCATCCTGCAGGCCGCCAAGGCGGTGCCCATGGCCTACAAGGCGGCCTGGGATGCGGTGGATGACATGAACAACGTCGCGCCCGAACCGCTGGTGCTGCGCGTGACTGGAGGCCGCAACGGCGGCGGCACCGAGCTGACGGATTTCGGCCACCGCCTGATCGCCTTTTACCGCGCGCTGGAACAAGAGTCCCAGGCTGCGCTCGCCCGCCTGAGCGGCCAGTTGACGCAGTGCGGCGCGCCCGACATCGCTGAGTTTCGGCAGATCCTGAGGAAGCTTTCCATGAAAACCAGTGCCCGCAACCAGTTCGCTGGGCCCATCGTGGCGGTCCGCGCCGGCATCGTGGAAAGCGAAGTCAGGCTGCGCCTCGGGCCGTCGCTGGAGCTGACGGCCGTCGTCACCAACGAGTCCGTGCAGAACCTGGGCCTGGTCGAGGGTCGCGAGGTGCTGGCCTTCGTCAAGGCGTCGTCCATCGTGCTGATGGCGGGTGACGAGAGCACGCGCGTCTCGGCGCGAAACCGCTTTCAGGGCGTGGTGCAAAAGGTGCACCACGGGCCGGTCAATGCCGAAGTGACGCTGGGCCTGCCTGGTGGCCACCAGGTGCTGACGGCCGTGGTCACGGCTCCGAGCGTGGAGCGCCTGGGCCTGGCCGTGGGGCAGCCCGTGACGGCGATCTTCAAGGCCTCCAGCGTCTTTCTTGTCTCCACCGATTGATTCACCGTTGAAAGCTGTTCATGAAAGTTGCCATAGCGACCCACAAGGACTGGAGCGAGGTCAGCGGCCATGCCGGCCAGGCCCGCGAGTGGCTGCTGTTTGATTGCCAGCCCGGCGTGCCGGCTTCCGCGCCGCGGCGCCTGAGCCTTGCCAAGGAGCAGCTGCCGCACCATTTCAAAGACGACGGCCCGCATCCCTTGCAAGGGGTTGATGTGCTGATCGCGGGCAGCGCTGGCGACGGCTTCCTGCGCCACATGGACTGCTGGGGTGCGCAGGTGCTGTTGACGGGCGAAACAGATCCCCAAGTGGCGCTGCAGAAGGTGCTGGCCGGCGAGGCCCTGCCCGACACCCGGTTTGATGTCACCACCGCGCTGTGCAAGGTGCGCGACCTGTTTTCCCGCCACTGAGCGGCTTGCCCCATTTCACTCCAGGAGCCTGTTCATGATCTGCAAGACCTTTTTTTCCTCATGGCTCGCGGGCCTGTTGCTGGTGGGCTTGGCGGCGCGTGCCGACGAAATTCCGGTGGCCGTGGCCGCCAACTTCACGGCGCCGTTCAAGAAGATCGCCGCCGCGTTCGAGCAGGAGACGGGGCACAAGGTGGTCGCCTCGTTCGGATCGACGGGAAAGTTCTACGCGCAGATTCGCAACGGCGCTCCGTTCGAAATCCTGCTGGCGGCCGACGACGAGACGCCCGCCAAGCTGGTGAAAGAAGGCACCGCGGTTGGGGCAAGCCAGTACAGCTATGCCACGGGCAAGCTGGTGCTTTGGTCGGCAAAGCCGGGCGTGGTGGACGCCAAAGGGGAGGTGCTCAAAGGCGGTGGCTTCGACCATATCGCCTTGGCCGATCCCAAGCTCGCTCCTTACGGCGCGGCCGCCGTGGAGGCGATGAAGAAGCTGGGTGTGTACGACAGCCTCGCGCCCAAGATCGTGACCGGCGAGACCATTGCCCAGGCATTCCAGTTCGTCAGTAGCGGCAACAGTCTGCTGGGCTTTGTGGCGCTGGCGCAGGTGCTCAAGGACGGGAAGATCGAGGGCTCGGCCTGGGTCGTGCCGTCCGACCTCTACACCACCATTCGCCAGGACGCGGTCTTGCTAGCCCCCGGCAAGGGCAAAGCCGGCCCGCTGGCGTTGCTCCAGTTCCTGCGGTCCCCCCCATCGCAGGCAGTGATCACGTCGTATGGCTACGAACTGGGCAAGTAGGCGCCATGTACACCGCGCTGAGCGACGATGAACTGGACCGGCTGCTGCAGGACGACGCGCCCTGCGGCGACCTGACGACCGAGAGCCTGGGCGTGGGTGCCGCGGCGGGCGGCCTGCAGTTTCTGGCGCGTGAACCCATGGTGGTGTGCGGTGCGGAGGAAGCCGTGCGGCTGTTCGAGCGGGTGGGCGCACAGGCCCGTCACCACGCGACATCGGGCACCGTCCTGGCCGCAGGCGGCCTGCTGCTGACGGCAGCCGGGTCGGCAGAGCAGTTGCACCGTGCCTGGAAGACGGCGCAGACCTTGGTGGAATGGGCCAGCGGCATCGCCACTGCGGCTGCGTCCATCGTGGGCGCAGCCGGTGGTGTAGCGGTGGCTTGCACGCGCAAGAACGTGCCCGGTGCCAAAGCCCTGTCGGTCAAGGCCGTGAAGGCGGGTGGCGCGGTGATGCACCGGTTGGGACTGTCGGAGACGCTGCTGCTGTTTGCAGAACACCGGTTGTTTCTCGCGGAGGAACCCGACCACACGGTGGCACGGCTGCGGCGAGCACAGCCCGAAAAAAAGATCGTTGTCGAAGTGGGTGACGTGAAGGAGGCAGTGCGCTGGGCCCTGGCCGGCGCCGACGTGCTCCAACTGGAAAAGTTCACCCCCTCTGGCGTCGCTGAGTGCCGCCGGAGCCTCGGCGTGCTGGCATTGACGCCGTTGTTGGGCGCAGCGGGCGGCGTGCGCTCTGACAACGCTGCGGCTTACGTGGCGGCGGGTGCGGACCTGTTGGTCACGTCTGCGCCCTTCACGGCCCCGCCGCGCGATGTGCAGGTCCATTTTTCCCGCTGCTGAGGAACGCCGCATGCTCTCCGCCCATGACTATGCCGCCTTGGGGCTTACCCTCAAGCTTGCGGGGCTGACCACCGTGCTACTGCTGGTGTTCGGCACGCCCATCGCCTGGTGGCTGGCGCGCACGCCCTCGCGGCTCAAGGCGCTGGTGGGCTCCATCGTGACGTTGCCGCTGGTGCTGCCGCCGGCGGTCCTGGGCTTTTACCTGCTGGTGCTGATGGGGCCGCAGGGGCCGGTCGGGCGGTTCACGCAAGCCCTCGGTCTGGGGCTGTTGCCCTTTACGTTTGCGGGGCTGGTGGTGGCCTCGGCGCTGTATTCCCTGCCCTTCGTGGTGCAGCCGCTGCAGCAGGCGTTTGTCTCCATCGGCCGCGCGCCCATGGAGGCAGCGGCCAGCCTGCGCGCTTCGCCCTGGGACGCGTTCTTCACGGTGGCGCTGCCGCTGGCGCGCCCGGGCTTTGTCGCCGCCGGGGTCCTGGGCTTTGCGCACACGGTGGGTGAGTTTGGGGTGGTGCTGATGATCGGCGGCAACATCCCCGGAAAGACGCAGGTGCTGTCGATGGCCATCTACAACCACGTCGAGGCGATGGAGTACGGCAACGCGCACTGGTTGGCCGGCGGCATGCTGGTGTTTTCGCTCGCGGTTCTGTTGCTGCTGAACAGCCGGGGCTGGAGCCACGCGCGATGAGCATCGAAGCCCACTTTGTGCAGCGCTTTGCCGGCTTCACGCTGGACGTGGACCTGCAGCTGCCTGGCCGCGGGGTGACCGCGCTGTTCGGCCCCTCGGGCTGCGGCAAGTCGACGCTGCTGCGCTGTATCGCGGGCTTGCAGATGGCACCCGGGGGGCGTTGCGTGGTGAACGGCGAGGTCTGGCAGGACGGCGCGCACACGCTGCCGACGCACCGCCGACCGCTGGGCTATGTGTTCCAGGAGCCGCAACTGTTTGCGCACCTCAGCGTGCGTGCCAACCTGCAGTACGGCCGGGCGCGCATCCCGGTGGCGGCGCGCCAGGTGGACTGGGACCGCGCCGTGGATCTGCTGGGCATCGGCCATCTGCTGGAGCGGCGCCCGGCCGGGCTCTCTGGCGGCGAGCGCCAGCGCATTGCCATCGCCCGGGCATTGCTGACCAGCCCCCGGCTGTTGTTGATGGACGAGCCGCTGGCCGCGCTGGACGTGGCCCGCAAGAAAGAGTTCATGCCCTACCTGGAGCGGCTGGCGCGCGAGCTGGACATCCCGGTGGTGTACGTGAGCCACGCACCCGACGAGGTGGCCCGGCTGGCCGACCACATCGTGGTCCTGGAGGCGGGCCGCGCCGTGGCCGCAGGGCCGTTGGCCGAGGTGCTGTCGCGCTTGGACCTGCCCATCCACCTGGGCGAGGATGCGGGCGTGGTGCTGGAGGGCGTGGTGGTCGAGCGCGAGCCGGCCTGGCATCTGGCGCGCATTGCTTTCCCGGGCGGCTGCCTCTGGGTGCGCGACGGCGGGCAGGGCCAGGGCGCCACGGTGCGGCTGCGCGTGCTGGCGCGCGATGTGAGCCTGGCGCTTTCGCCCGCCACCGACACCAGTTTGCTCAACAGCCTGCCGGTGGTGGTGGAGCAGGTGGCCGATGAAAGCCACTCTGCGTTGGCGCTGTGTCGCGTGCGGGTGGGCAGTGGCGCGTCGTCGCTGCTTGCGCGGTTGACCCGGCGCTCGGCAGCGGCGCTGGCGCTGCAGCCTGGGACCGCGCTGTGGGCGCAAATCAAGGCTGTGGCGCTGATCGGATAGTGCTGGCTGAGGCGCCGTGGGCGGCGGCGGCGCGGTCGGCGGTGTGCTTGCGGCACCGGTGCCCGCACCAGCAACAGCGTTACGGGAATTGGGGCGGTTGCGGTGGGGGCGGGACTTCGTCAAAGCTCGCCGCCAGGGCGGCGCGCACGTCCTGGTCAACCGCTGCGCCGGCCAGCGGGTCGGCCCCCGCGGTCCATGCGGCATAGGCGTCTGGCGTGTCCAGTGCCAGCACCAGGGCGTGGTTGAGTTCGTAGGCGCCCCAGGCCAGGCCGCGCTCGCGCAGGGCGGCTTGCAGGGCGGCCTGCAGCAGCAGGCGCACCAGGCGGTGCGGGCCGGAGAACGGCACTTCGTCCGTACGTCCGGCTGCGGCGGCGGCGCAGGCGCGCCGGTCGTGCGAGGCGTGGCCCCGGCAGGACAGCGGGCGCGCGCGATGGATCATGCACACCCCTTGGATGACGAAGGCGCAGCGCCGGCGCAAGGCCACGCGCGCGGCTTCGTCGAGGCCGCGCGTGGCGGCGTCTGCCGTGCGCACCGCAGCCACCAGGTCGATGCCATGGCGCTGCAGCGTGGGGGCGGTAGCGCGCAGGTAGTCGGCCAGCACAAAGACTTCGGGGGCCAGCGCGGTCACGCGCAGCGCGCAGCAGCTGGCGCAGCCCTTGGCGCACTCCACCGCAGGCTGGCCTTCGCACTGGATGGCGACGTTGCCGTCGAAGCTGTCCCAGGCCTGAAGCAGCGTGGCCTGCACGGCTTGGGGACCGGCCGTGGCCAAGGTGTGCTCAAAGGCGGCCCGCTGGGCGTTGAAGAAGGCCTCCGCGCCGCGTTCGGAATCGTCACTCATGGGGCCCTCGGCGGATCGTCGAGGTTGGCGCTACGGCGCTCTGCGTTCGTTCGCTGCACCCGCGCAGGGGCGCAGCGCCGAGCGCGTCGCGTCGGGTGACTGGGCGTGGCCAGGTTTGCTGGGCCGTTCCACGTGAGAAGGAGAGAATGCATGGAATCTTGTTGCTATAAATATGAGAGCTGCTTGCGCTTGATGGTAAAGCGCTAGAGGCCATTTTCATAAGAATTTCTGACGCCACGGCGAACCACCTGGCCGATGTGCGCGCCGACCTCCGGTCTATCCTGCATGCCGCCGCAACGGCACGGCCGGCGCCGCAATGCATCCGCCGGGCGCAGCGGTGCGGGCCCGGCATCTCAGACGCGCTTTCCTTTGAGCAGCTTGGCCTGGTCGGATGGGCTGTAGTGGTTGAAGTGCCCCTGCGCATGGGCCGCGCGGCGATGCGCCATGCGAATGGCCTCGATCTTGCCGGCAGGCGCGATGCGCGAGACGCATTTCTCCAGATCGGTGCTGCCGCAGTGGGGGCAGGTCGGCACGGTGCTGGAGCGCACCAGCAGTTCGAACTCAGCCTGGCAGGCTTTGCAGTGGTAGTCAAACAGCGGCATGAGAGCCTCCCTTGGGTGTGGTGGAGCAGGGGGTGCGCGTGGCGCTGCAGCCTTCCAGCGAGGCCGCGGGTGCGGGGCGCTCGGCCAGGCCGATCCAGGCGGCCACGGCGGCGGTGTCGAAGCCGACATGGCGGCTGTCGTCGGCTGGCTGGTACATCAGCGGCCTTCGGATGAGCAGGGGGTCGGCCAGCAGAAGGGCCAGCGCGCGCTCGGCGCTCAGCGTGCCGGGTACCACCTCGCCGCTCTTGATGCGGGGCGCGGCGCGGTTGAACCAGTCCGCCACCGGCAGCGGCGCGAGGAACGCCAGCAGGGCGTCGCGGGTCCAGGGTTCGGCCAGCAGATCGCGCCGTTCCAGTGTGTGCCCTGCGGCCTGCAGCGCCGCGCGCTGGCGGGCATTGCCGCCGCAGCCGGGCTTTTCGTAGAAGATGAGATGGGCCATGGGGTCTCCCTTTACGAAGCCGCGGCCGAGTCTGCAGCCGTAGCGGGGGGCAACTGGTCGGCCAGCGCCAGCAGGCCGCTGGTCTGGTCGGTGATGGCGCGCACTGTTGCGGGCTGCAGGCGGCTGAGCCAGCGCCAGGGCAGCCGCGCAGCGCCGCAGCGCGCCCCGGCAAGCATGCCCACCAGGGCGCCGGTGGTGTCGGCGTCGTCGCCCTGGTTGACGGTGGCGGTCACGGCGTCTTCGAAGTCTTCGTGTTCGGCCACGTAGTGCAGCACGGTTTGCACGGTGTCGACCACGAAGGCGGTAGCGCGCCCCGGGTAGGGGGTGTGGCGGAAGGCGGGCTCTGCCGCCACCCACTGCGCGATGCCAGCGCGCAGCTGTGCCTGGTCATCGCCCTGCAGCAGGCCGCGCAGCAGCCGTCCCAGGCCCAGGGTGGCGGCGTCGGACAGCGGGTGGTGGTGGGTCATGCGGGCTTGCGCCAGCGAAAGGCGCTCGAAGGCGCGGCGATCGCCCAGCGTGGCGAGCACGACCGGCAGGTTGCGCATGGCTGCGCCGTTGCCGGCGTCGCCTTCGTTGGGTGGGCCCATCAGGCTGCCTTCGTGCAGAAAGCGCAGGATGCCGCGCCGGCAGGTGTTCCCGCAATCGACGGGGCCGCCACGCCACCAGTCGAGGTAGGCCTGGCCGATGCTGCGCAGCAGCGGGTCTTCGTCGAGTGCGGGCGCGTCGCGCAGCCGGGCTATGCCGGCCGCACCCGCTGCCAGCAGCGCGTCACCCAGCGCCAGCGACAGGGTGGTGTCGTCGGTCACCTGGCCGCGCGCCAGCTTGAGCCAGCCGCCGCCGACGATGTCCCGGTGGACCCCGTACTGCTGCAGAATTTCGCGCGGTCGCATGAACTCGACGGTGGCGCCGAGCGCATCGCCGAGGGCCAGGCCCAGGTAGGCCCCCAGGGCTTTGTCAAAGCGAACAGACAATGGCGCGGAAGAGGGCCTTGAGGAAGAGGGCTCAGACATAGCGCGCCACCACGTCGTAGTCGCCACCCAGGGCGAGCACTTCCTGCTCGCCCTGCAGCACTTGGCCCGGCAAAAGGCCGGGGAACACCAGTACCTTGCAGGCCGGCACCTGGGCTTCGAACACCCAGTCGCCGAAGCAGCCGGCGTCGTCGGGGGAGAGGCTGAAGGAAGCCAGGTTGTTCAGGCGCACGGTGCAATGCCGGTTCTGGAGCGCTCCGGCGACGAGCTGTTCGTCGCAGCGGGTGCTGCCACGCCACAGGCGCAGTTGCCGGGCCGGGGCGGCTGCGAGTCCCGGCAGTCCAAAGCGCTGCAGCGCCCATTGGCAAAACTCGTACAGCAGGTCCAGCTGCTGGTGGATGTTGTTGTTGTGCAGGCGGCTGGAGGTCTTCTCTTCCAGGTAGGTGATCCAGCCTGCAGAAGGAAAGTGCGCGAGGGGTGCTTTGTGGTGGATGGGCACCAGGCCAAACCGGCTTTCCACCCACCCCTTGAGCACCGCGCCCGCCGGGCCGTTGCTGTCCATGCCCCAGCCTTGCAGAAGTTTGCGCCAGCTGCTGCGCCACCGGCGGCGCTCGGCAGGGCCCAGCGTGGCCGCCTCGTGGTCCGCAGGGGCACGAAGGCCGAAGGCGATGTCCAGGTAGTGCACGAAGACCTCCGCAGCATCGCTCAGGCTGGCGCAGCGCCCCAGCAGGTGGAACAGGCCCGGATGCGTCTCGCGGGTGCCGGCGATCGACAACGCCAGGGGGTGCGCGTTGAACAGCGTGCTGGACAGCACCTGGCTCGGCACGCCCACCAGGTTGGTGCTGTACCAACGGTGCGGCTGGACGGGTTCATCATCCATTGGCGCGGCAACAGCCACAGGCCCTGGCGCGATCAGACCGGACGGTTTTCGTTGGGGTTGCGCACCGGCCCCATGAGCGCCAGGCCTTCGTCGTAGGTGATGGTGTCGAAGGTGATGTCGAACTTCAGCGCCGCATCGGCAACCTTGTCGGTCTTGCCCGCGGTGTCGAGCTTCTTGAGGTCGCCCTTCTCCAGGTACAGCAGTTCCAGCAGTTCGTTGTAGACGGTGGATTCGTCGATGGGCAGCACGTAGAACATCGCACCTTGGAACGGCACCTGGTACTTCTTCGACAGGTCGATGTTGTTGCAGAACAGGAAGTACTTGCCGCCCGCCGACAGCGTGTCGCCGAGCACCTCGGCCACGTCCTTGAGGTGGGCAAAGTTCAGCAGATAGCCCGCAAGGAAGGGCAGTTTGGGATCGCCTGCGGTGGCGATGGCGATCACCTGGTCGAGCGTGAGCTCGGGGGGGCGCGCTTCGTCGGCCAGCTTGGGCGCGAAGCGCAACGCCAGTTCGCCCCGAAATCCAAAGCGGCCTTCCGTCGGGGTGGGCGCCTTGAGCACGGGGTTGAGCATGCGGCCTTCTTTCTCCAGGCGGGCAAAGGCAGTGTCGGCAATCGTGGCGGGCGCGGTGAGCGTGGTCATGGCGGTTCCTGTGGTTGGGAAAAGGGAAGTGAGCACCGCTGCTGTCTGCAATGAACGTACCAACCCGCGCAACCCTTCGCCCGCCCTGGATGGCGCAGCAAACCCGACACAAGCGCTGGCGCAGGCGCTGGCAAGGCGTGCCGTTTGCGACGCTGCCGGCCGGGTTTGTAGGGTTCGGAACAAAGCCGTACAAGGCCTAGACAGCGCGCGAAGAAAGGCCGCTTTCTCTCTAAAAAACAAGCACTTATGAGGTGTTGGAAGGGGGTGCGAATGGCATGGCACGGAAGCTGCGATGGAGTGGCTGCGCGGACACAAGTCCGGCCGATGCGTGATCCGATAAGAAGAGCTATGGGCACGTCAGGCTGACCTGGTCGCGGTGTATCGCAACCCGGCTTTCAACCCTTCTTGATTGGAGAACTGATATGGCTAAGCTTCGTCAAATCGCCTTCTATGGCAAAGGTGGCATCGGCAAGTCCACCACTTCGCAGAACACACTGGCCGCCCTTGCGGAAATGGGCCAGAAGATCCTGATCGTGGGCTGCGACCCCAAGGCCGACTCGACCCGCCTGATCCTGCATGCCAAGGCGCAGGACACCATCCTCTCGCTGGCTGCGGAAGCGGGCTCGGTGGAGGATCTGGAGCTCGAAGATGTCATGAAGATCGGCTATCGCGACATCCGCTGCGTCGAGTCCGGCGGCCCCGAGCCAGGCGTTGGCTGCGCTGGCCGCGGTGTGATCACCTCGATCAACTTCCTGGAAGAAAACGGCGCTTATGACGGCGTGGACTATGTGTCCTACGACGTGCTGGGTGACGTGGTGTGCGGCGGCTTCGCCATGCCCATCCGCGAAAACAAGGCGCAGGAAATCTACATCGTCATGTCAGGCGAAATGATGGCCATGTACGCGGCCAACAACATTTCAAAGGGCATTCTGAAGTACGCCAACAGTGGCGGCGTGCGCCTGGGCGGCCTGGTCTGCAACGAGCGCCAGACCGACAAGGAACTGGAGCTGGCTGACTCGCTGGCCAAGATGCTGGGCAGCCGCCTGATCCACTTCGTGCCGCGCGACAACATCGTGCAGCACGCAGAACTGCGCCGCATGACCGTGCTGGAGTACGCGCCCGACTCCAAGCAAGCCCAGGAATACCGCACCCTGGCTCAGAAGGTCCACGGCAACGCCGGCAACGGCACCATCCCCACGCCCATCACGATGGACCAGCTTGAAGACTTGCTGATGGAGCACGGGATCATGAAAGCCATCGACGAATCGGAAGTCGGAAAGACTGCCGCCGAACTCGCCGCCTGATCGTCTCAAGGACCGCATTCGGCGTGCTTGCAGGCGGGCCGGGTGCGGAGCAAGAGAGCCATCTACCATCCACTGGAGTGTTCCCATGACCGCCACCGTTGAAGAGCGCAAGGCCGCCAACAAGGCCCTGATCGATGAAGTGCTGAAGGCCTATCCCGAGAAGATGGCCAAGCGCCGCGCCAAGCACCTGAGCACGTACGAAGAGGGCAAGCCCGATTGCGGCGTGAAGTCCAACATCAAGTCCCTGCCGGGCGTGATGACGATCCGCGGCTGCGCCTATGCCGGTTCCAAGGGCGTGGTCTGGGGCCCCATCAAGGACATGATCCATGTCTCCCACGGCCCCGTGGGATGCGGCCAGTACAGCTGGGCCGCCCGCCGCAACTACTACATCGGCATGACCGGCGTGGACACCTTCGTGACGATGCAGTTCACCTCCGACTTCCAGGAGAAGGACATCGTCTTTGGTGGCGACAAGAAGCTCGACAAGATCATTGACGAGATCCAGGAACTGTTCCCGCTGAACAAGGGGATCTCGATCCAGTCGGAGTGCCCCATCGGCCTGATCGGCGACGACATCGAGGCCGTCTCCAAGAAGAAGAGTGCGCAGTACGATGGCAAGACCATCGTGCCCGTGCGCTGCGAGGGTTTCCGTGGGGTGAGCCAGTCGCTGGGCCACCACCTGGCCAACGACGCGATCCGCGACTGGGTGTTCGACAAGACCGACCCGAACAAGCGCCCTGACTTCGTCTCCACCCCGCACGACGTGGCCATCATCGGCGACTACAACATCGGTGGCGACGCTTGGTCCAGCCGCATCCTGCTCGAAGAGATGGGGCTGCGCGTGATCGCCCAGTGGTCAGGCGACGGTTCCATTGCCGAGCTGGAAAACACGCCCAAGGCCAAGCTCAACGTGCTGCACTGCTACCGCTCGATGAACTACATCAGCCGGCACATGGAGGAGAAGTACGGCATTCCATGGTGCGAGTACAACTTCTTCGGTCCGACCCAGATCGAGAAGAGCCTGCGCGAAATCGCCAGCCACTTCGACGACAAGATCAAGGCCAACGCCGAAGCCGTGATCGAAAAGTACAAACCGCTGATGCAGGCCGTGATCGACAAATACAAGCCGCGGCTGCAGGGCAAGAAGGTGATGCTCTACGTGGGCGGCCTGCGTCCCCGCCATGTGATCGGTGCCTACGAAGACCTGGGAATGGAAGTGGTCGGCACGGGCTACGAGTTTGGCCACAACGACGACTACCAGCGCACCACGCACTACATCAAGGACAGCACGCTGATCTATGACGACGTGACCGGCTACGAGTTCGAGCACTTCGTCGACAAGATCAAGCCCGACCTGATCGGCTCCGGCATCAAGGAAAAGTATGTGTTCCAGAAGATGGGTGTGCCGTTCCGCCAGATGCACAGCTGGGACTACAGCGGCCCCTACCACGGCTACGACGGCTTCGCCATCTTCGCCCGTGACATGGACATGGCCATCAGCAGTCCGATCTGGGGCCTGACCAAGGCACCCTGGAAGAACTGATCCATCCCGACATTCCCAAGGAGTACGCCATGCCCCAATCCGCCGACAAGATCCTCGACCACGAGCTGCTGTTCCGTGAGCCCGAGTACCAGGAACTGTTCAAGAACAAGAAGGAACAGTTCGAATACAACCACAGCGATGAAAAAATCGGCCAGGTCATTGAATGGACGAAGACCGAGGACTACAAGCAGAAGAACTTCGCGCGCGATTCGCTCACTGTGAACCCGGCGAAGGCCTGCCAGCCGCTGGGCGCGGTGTATGTGGCCAACGGCTTTGCCAAGACGCTGAGCTTCGTGCACGGCTCGCAAGGCTGTGTGGCCTATTACCGCTCGCACTTCTCGCGGCACTTCAAGGAACCGACCAGTTGTGTCAGCTCGTCCATGACGGAAGACGCCGCCGTGTTCGGAGGCTTGAACAACATGATCGACGGCCTGGCCAACGCCTACAACCTGTACAAGCCCGACATGATTGCCGTCTCCACGACCTGCATGGCCGAGGTGATCGGTGACGACCTGGATGCGTTCATCAAGAACAGCAAGCAAAAGGGCAGCGTGCCGGACGAGTTCGACGTACCGTTCGCGCACACCCCGGCGTTCGTCGGCAGCCACATCACCGGCTATGACAACGCGCTGCTGGGCATTCTCAAGCACTTCTGGGACGGCAAGGCCAACACCGCGCCGGCCCTGGAGCGCAAGCCCGACGACAGCATCAACTTCATTGCGGGCTTTGACGGCTATGTCGTCGGCAACATGAAGGAAATCCGGCGCATCTTCGATCTGTTCGGCGTGCAGGTGAACGTCCTTTGCGACCCGTCGGGCAACTGGAACACGCCCACCGACGGCCAGTTCCGCATGTACGAAGGCGGCACGACGAAGGAAGAAGTGATCGCAGCGCTCAACGCGAAAGCGACCATCGTGTTCCAGGAGTATTGCTGCGAGAAGACCAGCAAGTACATTGCCGAGAAGGGACAGGAAGTCGTGGTGCTCAACGCCCCTGTGGGCGTGGCCGGCACGGACCAGTTCCTGATGGCCATTTCCCGCCTCACGGGCAAGCCGATTCCGGCCGAGCTGGAGAAGGAGCGGGGGCAACTGGTTGACGCCATGGCCGACAGCCAGGCGCACCTGCATGGCAAGCGCTATGCCCTGTACGGCGATCCAGACCAGATGCTGGGCTACACCCAGTTCCTTCTGGAGCTGGGGGCTGAGCCGGCCCACGTGTTGGCGACCAATGGCACGGAGGCCTGGGCCGAGAAGATGCAAAAGCTGTTCGACAGCTCGCCCTACGGCGCCGGCTGCAAGGCCTACCCCAAGCGCGACCTGTGGCACATGCGTTCGTTGCTGTTCACAGAGCCGGTGGACTTCCTGATCGGCAACACCTACGGCAAGTACCTGGAGCGCGACACCAGCACGCCATTGGTTCGCATGGTGTTCCCGATTTTTGACCGCCACCACTACCACCGTTTCCCCACCTGGGGGTACGAGGGCGGCATGCGCGTGCTGGTCAACTTGCTGGACGAGTTCTTCGAGACCCTGGACGCGAACACCATCGTTCCGGGCAAGACCGACTACTCGTACGACATCATCCGTTGATCGCGCCTTCCTGCCGCAGCGCCGCACGTTTCGTCCCCAAGCAGGCGATGCGTGCGGCCCGGCGGCGCCGGTTCCGCAACGCCTCGGATGCGGAAGCCGGCCGCTCCCACCTTTTTTGTGAGGCTCTTATGGCCAATGTGACTTTCAGTTCTCCACGCATGAAGAAGGACCTCACGGTCTATGCGGTGGCGGGCGATACGCGGACTTTGCTGGCGGTGGCGAAGGCGAACAACGTCCCGCTGGACTTCGAGTGCGAGAACGGAGAGTGCGGGTCCTGCCAACTCAAGGTCACCGTGCTCAGCGACAAGGCGCCGATCGGTGTGGCGCTGACAGAGAAAGAGAAGACCGTGCTGCGTTTCGCGGGCAAGATCACTGCGCAGCAGATCGAAGACGCCGAGACGAAGGACCTGCCGCCGCCGTGGCGCCTGGCGTGCCAGTTCGTGGTGCGCAGCGAAGACATTCTGGTGGAGTTCTGAGATGAAGGCCCCACCCGCTGGCGCTGCGCTTTCTACCCCGCATGGCGGGCCGGACGGTTCGGGCGCAGCACCTGGGCGTAGTGGGGCCCCGGTGTCTGTCAAGACCACGCTGGACGGCCGGCCGGTCGAAGTGATCGATGGCTGGGTGTGCCTGGGAGGGCGCAAGGAGGCTGACACCCTGGTGCCGTTGACGGAACACCCCAACCGCCAAGCGATCCTGGCGGTGGCGCCTGGCGCGACGCATATGGCGGGGCGCCTGCCGTTGACGCACGAAGAAGCGGCCATCGCGCACGGCGCGATGTCGCTGGAGCAGCGCGTGATCGACACCAGCCCAAGGGCTATCGCGCAGCGGCTGCGTCGCGCGATGTGGGCCAAGGCCGTGGCCGAGGGCGTTGAGTGATCGGGCCGGCATGATCTACATCGTCGAATGCCCCCCCAAGGGTGAACCGCACGCCTGGTTCGCCTACCACCTGGCGGACCTGTCGCACAAGATCGCGGCCGCAGACGCTTGCGAGCCCTGGGAGCTGTTCGACGAAGTGACGCCGCGTGCGTTGCTGGGCGGGCTGGGCCATGAAGAGGCCAGCGCCGCTGCGCGCGCCGCGGCTCCGGCCGTCTGCGCACTGGGTGACCGGTTCGGCTGGGACGCCACGCTCTACCGGGCCGACCACGTGCTGGGGCGCGGCGTGCTCAGCCCGGATCCCGTGGACGAGCGGGCCGCGCTGCTGGCGGCGCTGGCCGCGCGGCCGGGTGAGCGGCGGGTCTACTGGTCCGACAGGGAGGCCGTGCTGGCAACCGAAGGCGCCGACACCTGGCTCGGTGATGCCACGCGCTGGCGCGCCCGCCATGCCTTGCTCCAGCAATTGCTGGCGCTCGAAGTGGTGGCCGACAACTTCTGAAGGAGCCTCCATGCTGCATCGCATGCAGTGCGACATTGTGCGGAGCGCGGGCGAGACCATCCTGCGCTTGCTGGCGGAGATGCAGGATGAGGATGAGCTCTTCGCGAGCGGCGCCACGCTCCATGCGGTTGAAGCGCAGTTGCTGGTGATGTCGCAGACCCTGGCGCACTTTTCGCCCGCGCTGCGCCAGCGGCTCCACCGGATCGACTGGCAGAGTTGGGGCCAACTGCACCAGCTACTGGAGTCGGGCGGACAGCCGCGCCGGGAAGCCGTCTGGTACGGCGTGCGGGCGTTGGTGCCGGCCACGCTGGAACTGGTGGCCGAACTGCGCAAGCGCGAGCCGCATTGGTTCGAAATCGATTACTGAAGAAGAAAGCACACCATGGACTCGGTCGAAGAATTCCTCGCCCACGCCATCCAGATCGAACAGGAAGCGGTATTGCGCTTTGGGCAGCTGGCGGACGCCATGTTCGCGCAGGGCAACAAAGAAGTCGGGCGCCTCTTTCGGCAGTTGGCCCATTATTCGCAACTGCATTTGGCCGACGCGCGGGAGCGTTCCGGCTATCGCCAGTTGTCCACATTGGCATCGGACGAGTTTCGCTGGCCTGACATTGAAAGCCCCGAGGCAGCCGCGATTTGGGCCGCAGATCCGATGCTCGGGCGTGAGCAGGCGCTGGAGATTGCCCTGGCCGCAGAGCAGGCCGGGCTGAGCTACTACAGCGACATCATGCGCAGCACGGCCGATCCCGAGATCCGCGCATTCGCCAAGGAGTTCTCAGAGGAAGAGGCGCAGCACGTGGCCGAGCTGCAGCGCTGGATCGCATTGCACCGCGCCGGCAAGCCGCTGCCGACGGACGCCTGAGTTGCCGACGTCTGTCGCAAATCGACCGTCGCGATTGCTTCAAAACCGCCATTGGCAGTCCGCGATGCGCCGAAAACACTGCCAAATGCCCTGGCATCAAACCTGCAGAGGGCATGCATCCCAATGACAGGAGTTCGCCATGTCGGTATCGCTAAAAGCCAAGATCGCCGAAGTGTTCGAAGAGCCTGGCTGCGACATCAACCAGGGCAAGAGCGAGAAGGAGCGCAAGAAGGGCTGCACCAAACAGCTCTCGCCCGGCGCCGCAGCAGGTGGGTGCGCCTTTGACGGCGCCAAGATTGCGCTGCAGCCCGTGGCCGACGTGGCGCACCTGGTGCACGGCCCCATTGCTTGCGAAGGCAACAGCTGGGACAACCGGCACAGCGCCTCTTCGCATTCGCAGATCTACCGCACCGGCTTCACGACCGACATCAATGAACTCGATGTGATTTATGGCGGCGAGAAGCGGCTGTTCAAGTCGATCCGCGAGATCATCGAGAAGTACGACCCGCCGGCGGTTTTCGTCTACCAGACCTGCGTGACCGCGCTGACGGGCGACGACATCGAGGCCGTGTGCCAGCGCGCAACGGAGAAGTTCGGCAAGCCGGTGATTCCGGTCAACGCGCCCGGTTTTGCCGGCCCCAAGAACCTGGGCAACAAGCTCGGCGCGGAAGCCATTCTGGACTACGTGATTGGCACCGTGGAGCCAGAGATCACGACGCCGTACGACATCAACATCATCGGCGAATACAACCTGGTCGGAGAGCTTTGGCAGGTCAAGCCGCTGCTGGATGCGCTGGGCATTCGCATCCTTTCGTGCATCAGCGGTGACGGCAAGTACAACGAGATCGCTTCGGCCCACCGCGCAAAGGCCAACATGATGGTCTGCAGCAAGTCGATGATCAACATCGCGACCAAGATGCAGCAGCGCTACGGCATCCCGTATTTCGAGGGGTCTTTCTACGGCATCAGCGACATGAGCGACACATTGCGCCAAATCGCGCAGTTGCTGGTGCAGCAGGGCGCCGATGCAGAACTGATGGCCCGCACGGAGCGGCTGATCGAAATTGAGGAAGCGCGGGCCTACAAGCGCATTGCCGAATACAAGCTGCGCCTGGCCGGCAAACGCGTGCTGCTGATCACCGGCGGGGTGAAGTCCTGGTCGGTGGTGGCGGCGCTGCAGGAAGGCGGCATGGAAATCGTCGGCACCAGTGTCAAGAAGAGCACCAAGGAAGACAAGGAAAAGCTCAAGGAGATCATGGGCGAAGGCGCTGACGCCCACATGATCGACGACATGACGCCGCGCGAGATGTACGCCATGCTGCGCGACGCGCGCGCCGACATCATGCTCAGCGGCGGCCGCTCGCAGTTCGTGGCGCTGAAGGCGCGCATGCCCTGGCTGGATATCAACCAGGAACGTTACTACGCCTACGCCGGCTACGAAGGCATGGTCGAGCTGGTGCACCAGATCGACCGCACCCTGTCCAACCCCGTCTGGCAGCGGGTGCGCATCGCCGCACCGTGGGGAGACGATGGAGAAACCTTGGGGGCCCTTGTGCCCACAACCCCGCCGGTCCCCGCAACGGCCATCGACCCACTGGCCTGCGTCGCAGCACGCGCCATGGGCCTGGAGCCTGAAGAAATCCCGGTCTGAGCGGAGAACACCATGGCTACTGTCGTCGAATCCAAAAAGGCCTGCGCGGTCAACCCGTTGAAGATGAGCCAGCCACTGGGCGCAAGCTTGGCGTTTCTCGGGCTGGACAGCTGCATGCCCGTGATGCACGGGGCGCAGGGTTGCACGTCCTTCGGCCTGGTGCTGCTGGTGCGGCATTTCAAGGAAGCGATTCCGCTGCAAACCACGGCGATGAATGAGGTCACCACCATCCTCGGCGGCTACGAGAACATCGAGGCGGCACTGCTGAACATCCGCAAGCGCGCGGCACCCCGGCTGATCGCGATCTGCTCGACAGGGCTCACCGAAACCAAGGGCGACGACGTGGTCGGGTTCCTGAATCTGGCGCGGCAAAGGCACCCCGAACTGGCAGACACCGAGATCATCTATGTGTCCACGCCCGACTATGTGGGGGCTTTCGAGGACGGTTTCAAACATGCCGTCAAGGGAATCGTGCAGTCCCTGGTGCGGCCGTTGCCGCCGGTGCGCGAGCAGGTCACGCTGCTGCCGGGCAGCCACCTTTCGCCGGGCGACATTGACGAGTTGCGCGAGATCATTGAGGCGTTTGGGCTGACGCCCGTCGTGCTGCCCGATATCTCGGGGTCGCTGGACGGTCACATTCCGCCCGACTGGCGCGGAACCACGCTGGGGGGCACCTCGCTCGACCAGATCCGCGCTGCCGGCGCCTCGTCCTGGACCATCGGCGTGGGGGAGCAGACCCGTGAGGGCGCCGAGGCATTGCGGGAGATCAGCGGTGCGCCCGTCGAGGTCTTCGAGCGCCTGACGGGCATCGAGGCCAATGACCGATTCCTCATGCGCCTGTCACAGCACAGCGGCCGGCCTGTTCCCGCCAAGTACCGTCGCCAGCGCAGCCAACTGCTGGACGCCATGCTCGACGGCCATTTCTACACCGGCGGCATGACCGTGGCCATTGGCTCCGAGCCGGACCTGCTGCTGGCCGTGGGCGCATTGCTGCACGAGATGGGCGCTGAATTGCGCTGCTGCGTCAGCACCACGCAGTCCGCCTCGCATGCGCTGCTCCCGGCGCAGACGGTGCTGCTGGGCGACCTGGAAGACCTGGAGCAGGGCGCCCGGGAGTGCGACCTGATCGTCACTCACGCCCATGGCCGCCAAGCGGCCGAGCGCTTGGGAAAGCCGCTGCTGCGCATGGGCTTTCCGGTCTTCGACCGTGTGGGTAATGCGCACCGTGTGCAGGTGGGCTACCGCGGCACGATGAATCTGATTTTCGAGATCGCCAACCTGATGATTGAGCGCATCCCGCACCACCACGCAAACGATTGGCCGCTGACGCCCGAGGCGCGCCGTGCGGCCATGGCGCCCCGCGGCAGCGCTGCCAGCACCCCATTCACCAACCCGCTGGCCGCCGCCAGCGCCTGACTCAGGAGTCCCCTATGAAGATCGCCTTCGCCACCCAGGACAAGGAGAGCGTGAACGCGCACTTTGGCTGGGCCAAACACATCCTGGTTTACGAAATTTCCCCGGAGGGCTACAGCCTTGTGCGGAGCTTCGACTTTGGCGACAAGCTGCAGGAAGACGGGGACGAGGACAAGCTTGCGCCGAAGCTGGAGGCCATCCAGGACTGCGCCATCCTGTACGTTGCGGCCATCGGCGGGTCCGGCGCCGCGCGCGTGGTGGCGTCCAGGATCCATCCGATCAAGGTGCCGCAGCCGGAAGCCATCGCCGAGATCCTGCAGAAGCTGCAGGCCGTGATCAAGGGAACGCCGCCCCCATGGTTGCGCAAGGCGCTGCAAAAGGATGCCGTCCCTTCGTTTGACTTTGAAGACGATGAGGTGGCCCATGGCTGAAGCTGCCACCCTGGAAACGGCTGCCGTCGGCGACGAGGCCACGCTGGCCACGCCGTTCATCCAGCAACTCATCAAGCAGATGCGTGCTCAGGATACCCACGGTACCTGGGAGAACAAGAGCGACCTTCAACTGCTTAAACCGTTCATCCATACGGCCGAAGAGCGGCGCGCCATTCCGATCATGGGCGATCCTGATCCTGAGACGCTGTGGCACCTGGAGATTTTTTACAACGCCATCGCGGTGGCGATCGAACGTGAAACTGGTCAGATGGTTTCACCCATGATGAAGATGAGCCATGAGGGATTCGGCCGCATGGTGCTCATCGCGGGTCGTCTGGTGGTCGTCAACAAGCAGTTGCGCGACGTGCACCGGTTTGGCTTTCCGTCACTGGCCAAGCTGGCCGAGGCTGGCGGAAAGTTCCTGAGTGAAGCCGTGGCCATGATCCGCACCTACCCCGAGGTTGCGCAGTACGGAGCCTGACCATGAGTGAAACCGCTGACGAACTCAAAGTGCGCCTGAAGAAGCTCAACGCCCAGGCCACGCAGGCCAAGATGGACCTGCATGACCTGTCCGAAGATCTGCCCACCCATTGGGAGAACATTCTGTCGGTGGCGCAGCGCTGCCACGACGCCCACGCCGCGTTGATGGAAGCTCGCAAAGCGGCGGCGGCTTCCTCGGTAAACGGAGCCTCGCAATGAGCGCCTTTTCCGTCACCCTGCCCAGCGGCGCGACCTGGACGCCAACCTTCGTCGCTTCGTTGAACGAAGAGAAGTGCATTGGCTGCGGCCGCTGCTTCAAGGTGTGCCCGCGCGGCGTGCTGGAGCTGGTGGGCCTGAACGACGAGGGCGAGCGCGTCACCGTGGACCTCGAAGGGGACGACGACGATGAATACGAAAAAAAGGTCATGACGATCGCGCACCAGGAACTTTGCATTGGCTGCACGGCGTGCTCGCGCATCTGCCCCAAGAAGTGCTATACGCACGCGCCGGCGGACGCTTGAGGAGCAGGCCATGCCGTCATCCACCTCTCCCTGTCTCGACTGGTCTGCCCTTGCGGCGCGCATGCGTGCCCGCACCGACGAGATTGACAGCCTGATGGCACTGCTGATTGGGCATGCGGATTTCTCGGCAGGGTCCAAGGCAGAGGTCTACCACGCGGCATGGCTGGTTGCTTGCGCGAGTCTGGGCGACGGGCATTTGTGGCAGGACATGGGGCTACCTTCCCGGAATGCGCTCAGCGCGTTCATTCAGCACTGGTTTCCTGCCTTGTCGGCGCTCAATGCGAACAACATGAAGTGGAAGAAGTTCTTCTACCGGCAGCTGTGCCTGCAAGAGGACATTCTCATCTGCCGCTCGCCAAGTTGTGCGGACTGCGGGGATCACGAAAACTGCTTTGGCCCCGAGGAACCGATGAGACCGCACAGTGATGCGGCGGGGAAAACGGGCTTGAATCCCCCCGGGGTTTCGCGGAGGTCGATTGGTTTCAGTCAGGTCGCCACCCCGGCCGTCTGACGGGCGTGTTCCTAGACGTACCTGTTTCGTGAAAGGTCCCTGTGTCAACGCTGGGTAGGATGGGGCACGGACAAGAAAAAAGGGCTCCCGGTGGGAGCCCTTTTGTTTCTGCGAGTGCGGGCAAGGCCCGCAACCGCAGCAATTACATGCTGAATTCGCCCGAAGGGATCTTGCCGGTGCGCAGGGCTTCGGCAGCCTGGGCGCGCACGGCAGCGCGGTCGGCCGTGCTCTTGTAGGTCACCACGCGGGAGCCTGCGGGCTCTTGGCTGCGGGTGGCAGCCACCGTGGCGGCTTCGGAAGCCACTTCAGCGCGGGTGCGGTTGGTCTGGAACTGCGTGGCGAATTGCGAAGCGTCGGCTTCGTCAGCCTGGGCGCCGAAGGAAGCGAAAGCAGTCAGGGCGGCCAGGGAGAGGATACGTGCGGTCTTGTTCATGATGGATTCCTAGTTAAGCGTCTCAGAAAAGCCGGTGCAAGAACCATTCTTGAACCGGGTTCGGTGAGTCGCCTTGCGGGTTCGGCTCATCGATGGGATGAACTGTACGCCGAGGGGGTTCAGGGAAAAACCATCCAGTCGCAAACTAACTGTTCCAGTATTGGAAACAATATTCGCCGTGCTGAAGACGAGGGGGCACAGCGGTTCCACTGGCTTATGCCGCCACGCCGAAGAGCGCCCCGACGCCGGCGGTGAGGGCCATGGCGAGCGCGCCCCAGAACGTCACGCGGGCGGCCGACACCAGCAGCGGGGACCCGCCAGCGCGTGCGGCCACCAGCCCCAGCAGCGCCAGGAAGAAGAGCGAACTGCCGGCCACGGCCTCCATGATCGCGGAGGCGGGCGCCAGGAGCACGACGGCCAGCGGCAGCAGCGCGCCCGCGGCAAACATCCCGGCCGAGGCGAAAGCGGCCTGCACGGGCTTGGCCGCCAGGGTTTCCGAAATGCCCAGTTCGTCCCGTGCGTGCGCGCCCAGGGCGTCGCGGGCCATCAGCTGGGTGGCCACTTGCGAAGCCAGGCTTTCGTCCAGCCCGCGCTGCATGTAGATGGCCGTGAGTTCCGCATGCTCCTGGCCCGGGTTGTCGGCCAGCTCGGTCTTTTCGCGGGCCAGGTCGGCGTTTTCGGTGTCTGCCTGCGAACTGACAGACACGTATTCCCCCGCGGCCATGGACATCGCTCCCGCGACCAGGCTGGCCACGCCGGCGATCAGAATGGCCTGCGTGCTGGCCTTGGTGGCCGCCACGCCCAGCACCAGGCTGGCCGTGGAAACGATGCCGTCGTTGGCGCCCAGCACGGCGGCCCGCAGCCAGCCCGTGCGGTGGGTCTTGTGTCTTTCGCTATGCCTCATGGGTATCCCAGGTTGATGATGGGGGGCATGTTGCCCCATGCGGGCTGAACAGGCCCTGAATACGCCGTTCAGCATACGTTCAGAGTGCCTGGGGAACAATGCAGTGCATCAGGAAGATCCGGTGCGCCTGCGCTGCGAGCCTGTTTTTTTGGAGCCTGCCATGAAATGCCCCCCCTGTCTGCGCGATGGCCTGGTGGTCCTGTCGATGGGCCTGGCCGCCGTGCCCGCCTCGGCCAAGGACGACTGCGACGCGCCCGTGAGCCGGTGGCAGACGCGCGAAGCCCTGCGGCAGTGGGCTGCCGCGCAAGGCTGGCAGATCCAGCGGCTGAAGATTGATGACGGTTGCTATGAGATCCGCGGCACGGATGCCGAAGGGCAGCCGTTCAAAGCCAAGATTGAGCCCGAAACCCTGAAGGTGCTGAAGCTCAAGCACGGCGACCACCTGCGCGAGCGGACCCACCGCCGCGCGGACGACGGCCCGGCGCCACAGGCCGGGCCGTCACCCGAAGAGCCGCGTGGCGGCGCGGATGCCCAGCCCCGCCCGGCGCAATAGACGGGCAATCCAATCCACGAACAACGAACGAACACGCAAAAGGAGTTCCGCGATGTCCAAAAAGACCCCCCTGTTGACCCTGCTGGCCGCCGCATGCGGCGTGGCATTTCCCGCCCTGGCCCAGAGCCGCACCGTGACGCTGACAGCGCAGCTCAAGAACTACGGCGGCGACGGCGCCTACCTCGCGGCCTACATCACCGACGCCAAGGGCACCTATGTGCGCACGCTGTGGGTGGCTGGTGGCAAGGCCAAGTACTACAAGCATCTGTCGGACTGGAACCGCCTCTCGGCGGGCGACGCCAAGCGCCTGAGCGGCGTCACCGGTGCCAGCGTGGGGGAGGGGCGCACCCTCAAGGTCACGGCCGAGCTGGCGGATGCACTGCTGGACGCTGGCTACGAGATCCGCCTGGATGCTGCGGTGGAAGACATGCGGGACAGCCCGGCCGAAGTTCGCATCCCCTTGTCCAAGGCCAGCGCGGGCAAGCCGTACGCGGGCAAGCAGTACATCCAGTCGGCCACGGTGCAACTGCAGTAACGGGCACCCATGGTCTGGAAAGCAATCCACCGCTGGCTGGGGCTCACGGTCGGTGCCGTGGCGGTGCTGCTGGGCATCACCGGCGCGCTGCTGGCGATGGACCCGGTGTCCCAGGCGTGGTCCGCAGCGCCTGCGGCGGCGGACCTGTCCGTGGCTGCGCTGGTCGAGCGCGTCACGCGCACCGTGCCGGGCGCGGAGGAAATTCGCCGGCTGCCTTCGGGGGCCATCGTCGTGTTCGGCTTTGCCGGCGACCAGCCGCAGGCGTCCACCGTGGACCCTGCGGACGGCCGGGTGCTGGGGGCCTGGCAGCCGTCCGTGCTGCCGCGCTGGGTGAAGGTGCTGCACCGGTCGCTGCTGCTGGGGGATGCCGGGCGCTGGGGCGCGGCGGGCACTGCCGCCGCCATGGCCTTGCTGTGCGCGTCCGCCCTGGTGCTGCTGGTGCGGCGCATGGGCGGCTGGAAGCGGCTGGCCGCCCGCGTCCGCGGCACGCTGGCCCAGCGCATCCACGTGGTGGCCGGCCGCGTGGTGGTCGCGGTGCTGTTCCTGACTTCGCTCACGGCGCTGACCATGAGCGCCTCCACCCTGGGCGGGGTGACGCTGGACAGCAGGGCCGAGCCCGAGGTGGTTTCCCAGATCCCTGGCGGCACGGGCACGCCCGCCAACGGCCTGGCCGCGCTGGAAGGCCTGGCGGTGCAGGACTTGCGCACGCTGGGTTTTCCCGCCAGCGCTGATCCGGAAGACACCTGGAAAGTGACCATGGCCCAGGGCCGGGGGTGGGTGGACCGCTACTCCGGCCAGATGCTGGCCTGGCAGGACGCCACCTTTGCGCAGCGCGTGGACCACCTGGCCCGGGTGCTGCACACGGGCGAAGCCACCTGGCCCTGGGCGGTGGTGCTCGGGCTGGCCGGCGCCTGCGTGCTGGTGTTCTGGCTGTCGGGCGTGGTCATCTGGTGGCAGGCGCGCCAGCAGGCGCCGCGCATCACGGGCAACACGCCGCTGGCGCAGGCCGATGTGCTGCTTTTCGTTGCGAGCGAAGGCGGCAGCACCTGGGGTTTCGCCCAGACCTTGCTGGATGCGCTGCGCCAGCGCGGCCACCGCGTGCATGCCAGCGGGCTGGAGAACTTCTGCACCACCGCCGCCACGCGGCAGGTGTTTGTGCTGGCCGCAACCTATGGCGAAGGCCAGGCGCCTGCGCACGCCAGCCATGCGCTGGACCGCATTGCCGCGCTCCCGCCCGCTGGCGTGCCGGTAACTGTGCTGGGCTTTGGCGACCGGCAGTTCCCGGCGTTTTGCGCCTTCGCCCAGGCGCTGGACCAGGCGTTGCGCGCACGCGGCTGGCCGTCGCTGCTGCCGCTGGAGTGCATCCACCAGCAGTCGGGCCAGCAGTTTGCCCGCTGGGGCGCGGCCCTGGGGCAGGCGCTGGGCGAGCCGCTGGTGCTGGAGCATGTGCCGCGCCTGCCGCCCACGGTAGCGCTGGCGCTGGTGGCGCGGCAGGACTATGCCGGGGCGGCCCCGGACAAGGGCACGGCCATCCTGCGCTTTGCAGTGCCGGCCGGGGGCGGCCTGGGCCGGTTCGCGGCCGGCGATCTGGTGGGCATCGTGCCGCCGGGCTCGGCCGTGCCGCGCTACTACTCGCTGGCTTCGGGGGCGGAAGATGGGTTTCTGGAAATCTGCGTGCGCCAGATGCCCGGCGGGCTGTGTTCCACCCACCTGCTGGGCTTGCAGGTGGGCGGCAGCATCACGGCCTTTGTGCGGCGCAACCCGGGCTTTGCATTGCCGCGGTCGCGGCGGCCGGTGCTGCTGGTGGGCGCGGGCACCGGGGTGGCGCCGCTGGCCGGCTTCATCCGCCGCAACGAGCGCCGGCGGCCCATGCACCTGTTTTTTGGCGGGCGCGACCCGGCGCGGGACTTCTACTTCGGCCCCGAAATCCAGCGCTGGCTGGCCGAAGGCCGCCTGACCAGCTTGCAGACCGTCTTCTCCCGCGTGCCCGAGGGCGGCGGCTATGTGCAGGACGCCCTGCGCCGGGACGCCGAGCGGGTGCGCGGCTTGGTGGCAGAAGGCGCCGTCGTGCGCGTGTGCGGCAGCCGGGCCATGGCGCAAGGGGTGGCCGAGGCGCTGGACGCCGTTCTGGCGCCGCTGCAACTGAGCGTGGCCATACTCAAGGCGCAAGAACGCTATGCCGAAGACATCTTCTGATCCGTCCACGCCCGTACCGCGTGCCGTCCTGCACGGGCCGACCATGGGCACGCGCTGGTCCGCCACCCTCGAAGGGGTGGGCCCGCAAGACCTGCCCGGCCTGCGCCTGGCGCTTGCCGCGGCAGTGGACCGGGTGGACGCGCAGATGTCGCCCTGGAAGCCGGACAGCGACCTGGTGCGGCTGAACCGCGCGCCGGTGGGGGCCTGGGTGGACCTGCCCGGTGAAATGCTGGAGGTCCTGGACTGCGCGCTCAACGTCCAGCGCGAAAGCGGGGGCGCCTTCGACCCCAGTGCCGGGAGCCTGGTGAATGCCTGGGGCTTTGGCGCAGAGCGCGACGCGCCTGACGCACAGGCGATCCGCGCGGCACGCGAGGTGGCCGCCGTGCCGGGCGCACCTGCGGGCCTGGAGGTGGAGCGAAGCGCCGGCCGGGCGCGCAAGCTGGGGCCTGTGCAGGTGGACCTGTGCGGCATTGCCAAGGGCTACGCTGTGGACTGCATGGCCGAGGTGCTGCGCCGCCATGGCGTGGAGCACGCGCTGGCCGCGCTGGACGGCGAGTTGCGCGCGGTGGGCGGGCAGGCCAGCGGTGCGCCTTGGGCGGTGGCGCTGGAGCGGCCCGAGACTGGACTCCGCGCCGTGCAGGGCGTGGTCGAGCTGGAAGACCTGGCCGTGGCCACGTCGGGCGACTACCGCCGCTACCTGGACGTGGGTGGTGTGCGTGTCGCCCACACCATGGACGTGCGCCGCGGCGCCCCGGTGAACAATGCCGTGGCCTCCGTGACCGTGCTGGCGTCCACCTGCATGCTTGCGGACGCCTGGGCGACGGCGCTGCTGGTCGGGGGCGCGGACGAGGGCCTGGCCATGGCCCAGCGCATGGGGCTGGACGCGCTGTTCCTGGTGCGCCGCCCGCACGGCCTGGTGCAGGTGGGGCTGGGCCGCTTCGCCCACTGACCCGGCAGGGCCGGGAGGGCTGCGGCCCGTGCCGGTGGCAGGGGTATACCGCCGCGCCGGAGCGCATGTGCCCGGCTGCGGCCCTACACTGGCGGCCCGCCCCGCATCCCTGCCGTCCACTGCCATGCAGCCAACGCCCAGCCTGCCCCAGCGCTTTCAGATGTCCTCGCGCGACTACGTGGGGCGCGACAAGGCCGATGCCCTGCGCGAGCTGTTTGGCCGTGCGCTGATGCGCGTGGACCTGTGGCCCTGCGACGGTGCCGTGCCGCTGGACTTTGCGGTGACCTTGGCACCGCTGGGCGCCGGCGCCGCCTATGCCCACAGCGAGCACACGCCCGCGCATTTCGCGCACCAGCCCGCCCGCGCGGGCGACGGTGCGGACGACCTCTTGCTCACCACCACCCAGCACGGCTGCGCCATCCGGACACCGCGCGGCGAACTGGAGATACCGGCTGGCGGCTTTGTTCTGCATTCCAAGGCGCGTGCCCACGAATTCGTCCACCTCTGGGGTGGCAGGACGGCCAGCCTGCAACTGCCCCGCGGCGCCCTGGCGCAGCGGGTGCCCGGGCTGGCGGAGGCGCCCCTGCTGGCGCTGCCCCCGGGCCGGCCCGAGCCCGCGCTGGCGCTGGGCTACGCCCGGCTGGTGGCCGAAGGCCCGCAGCTTGGCGCACCCCTGCTGGACGCCGCCCGCTCGCACCTGCAGGAGCTGGTGGCCAGCCTGCTGCGGCCCGTGCCGGCGGGGGCGCACAGCCCTGGGCACGACGCCGTGGACCTGCCGCGCCTGGCGCTCATCCAGCGCGACATCCTCGCCCGCATCACGCAGCCCGAGCTGACCCTGGCCTTGATTGCGCGGGCGCACCACATCACGCCGCGCCAGGTGCAGCGCCTGTTTGCCCGCGAAGGGAGCTGCTTTTCGGACTACGTGCGGGACGCGCGGCTGGAGCGCGCCCGTACCGCGCTGGCCGACCCGGCGCAGCGCCACCGCCGCGTGCTGGCCATCGCGCTCGAGAACGGGTTTGACGATTTTTCCGCCTTCAGCCGGGCTTTCCGGCGGCGCTTTGGAAGAACGCCCAGCGAAGTGCGTGCGTCTGCCGGGTAGGGGGAGCCGGCGCAGGGCTGGTCGCATTCGGCACAGCGATTGTCGCTGGCGGCCATGACGCGACGCGGCGGTTTTTCAAGAATCGCCGCACCATGCCATTTCCTCCCACTCCTCCTCCTCTCCCTCTTTCTCTTTCTGGCAGCGCCTTCGGGCCTGCCTTGTCGTGCCAGCGCTGCCGCCCGCGCCCGCCACGCCAGTGCCCACGCTCGGCCCCTGGGCGCAGTCGCTGCTGGCCCTGGCGGCAGGCGCGCTCGGGTGGCGCTCCGCGCGCCGCAGGGTGGTTTAAGCACCAAATTGCCTGATTCGCGACCTACCTCAGACGCTTTCTCTTCCCCACCCGTTCGGGCTGAGCCTGTCGAAGCCCTGCACATGCGCTGCAAGCCCTGGCTTCGACGGGCTCAGCCCGAACGGATGGAGTGGTATCTGAAACAAGTAACTAATCACGCTAAATTGGCCTCTAGCGATTTATCAGCAAGCGCAAGCAGCTATCAATTAAATAGCATTTTCGAACCAAGGGCGGCCGCCTATGCCGTGGGCGGCGCCGCCACTTTTCCTTTCGCCACGCTTGACCCGGGAAGCTTCATGCCACACCTGCGCAACCGCTGCGGCGCCTTGGCCGCTGTCCTTCTGGCCGGTGCCGCCGCCAGCTTTGGGAGCGGGGCCGCCGCCGCGCCCTACGCCACCACGTACACGGGGACGATCTCGACCTCCGACTTCCCAGAAATCCACAGCGGCCAGACCTATACCGTCACCTTCGTGTTCGACAACGGCGGCACCTCGGCCGCCGGCCAGGTGTGGACCGCCGCGCACCTGGCCTGCACCATCTGGCGGATGAACGAGGCGCGGAATGTGGGGTTCGTGCAGGACCTGGTCCTCTCGCCGGCTTCGGCGGTCGCGGGCAGCGCCACCACCGACGGCGCCGGCGTGCTGACGGGCATGTACTCCGAGATCACGGGCGACCCGGTCGGCGCGTCGTTCAGCAGCAGTGGCGTCACGCACACCATGCCGGCCCACTGGTTCGCCAACAGTGTCAACGGCGTGTTTGCGGATGCATCGCAGAACCGCAGCGTCAACGATGCCTCGGGCGGGGTGCAGATGCTGCAGCTGACCCGCTGGAGCCCGCCCCAGCCGTATGCAGGGCCTTGCACGGCGGCGGTGCTGGCGCCGGGCGCCACGCCGGTGCCCACGCTGGGCGGCGTGTCGGCGGCGCTGCTGTCGGTGGTGCTGGCGGGCCTGGGCGCGGTGCGGCGGCGCAGGGGGTGAACCGCCCTGCGGCCGCTGGCCGGGCGGGTGCGCTCACTCGTCGATGGAGGCGCTCCAGCGCGTGCCCCAGTGGCCGCCCGTATTGCTGCCCTTGTTGCTGACCTTGTCGATTGCGCGCCGGTCGCGCTTGGTGGGGCGGCCTTCGTGCAGCGCGGCGGCCGGCTCGGGCGCCAGGCGCCGCTGCTCCGCCGCCTGCTCGCGGGCGGCGATGCTGTCGGGTGTTTCCGCGTACAGCTGCTGGGCGACGGGGGCGGGGCCGCGCGCGCCGCTCAGCCCCTGGACCACCACCGTGCGCGGCACGGTGCCCTGGCGCAGGGCCACCGTGTCGCCGCAGCGCAGGTCGCGCGCGGGCTTGGCCAGCTGGCCGTTGACGGTGACCCGGCCGCGGGCGATCTCTTCTGCAGCAAGGCTGCGTGTCTTGTAAAAGCGGGCGCACCACAGCCATTTGTCCAGGCGCATGGTCTCCAGCGTGTTGGGATTCATGCCGCAGATTGTGCCGCGTGGGCGCCGTCGGCGCTGTCAGCCGATGGCGCGGCCAGGGGCAGGCGCACCACCGCGTCCAGCCCCGTGACCCGGCCGCCGGCCGTGCGGTTGGCCAGGGCAATGGTGCCGCCCAGGGCCTGCACGATCTCGTGGCAGATGGCCAGCCCCAGGCCGCTGCCGGTGCGCACGTCGCCGGCCGAGAAGGGCTGGAACAGCCGCGACGCCAACTCGTCGTCGATGCCCGGGCCGTGGTCGCTGATGGTCAGCGCCAGGTGGTGCGTGTCGGTGCGCAGATCCACGGTGAGTTCGCTGCCTTGCGGGGCGTGGCGCACCGCGTTGTGCAGCAGGTTGCGGCTGAGTTCCCGCAACATCCATTCGTGTGCCCGCACCTGGGCGGGCTCGGTGTGGATGCCGAAGTCCAGGTCGCGCTGCGCGACCAGGGGCGAAATCTCCAGCGCCACGGCGCGCAGGATCTCGTCGAGCCGGGCCGCCGGCGGGGTGCTTTGCTGGCGCAGCTGTTCCACCTTGGCCAGCGCCAGCATCTGGTTGGCCAGCTGGGTGGCGCGGTCCACCGTGTCGCTGATCTCGTGCAGGGCCTGCGCGGGCTCCACATCCCCTCGCAGGGCGGACTGCACCTGCGTCTTGAGCACGGCCAGCGGGGTGCGCAGCTGGTGCGACGCGTCGCGCACGAACCGCTTCTGGTGCCGCAGCAGGTGCCGCAGGCGCTGCATGACTTCGTTGGTGGCGTCGATCAGCGGCTGCAGCTCGCGCGGTGTGGACGGCGCGGCGATGGGGCTCAGGTCGCCCTCCTTGCGCCCCTGCAGTTGCAGGCTCAGCTGCCGCACGGGGTGGATGGCCCGCTGCACGACCACGGCCACGGTGAGCGCAATCACCGCAATCAGCGCCGCCTGGCGCAGCAGCGTGTTGCGCAGGATCTGCAGGGCCAGCGTCTCGCGCACCTCCAGCGTTTCGGCCACCTGGATCACGGCCATCGCCCGCCCCGTGGGGCTGGCCACGGGCTGCAGCAGCACGGCCACCCGCACGTCCCGGTCGCGAAAGCGCTCGTCATAAAAGTCCACCAGCGCCGCGTAGGGGGGGCGCATGGGAATCTGCCCGTGCCAGAAGGGCAGGTCCGCGAAGCCGGACACCAGCTCGCCCTGCAGGCTGGAGACGCGGTAGAACATCTGGCTCTGGTTGTCCGCCTCGAAGGCCTCCAGGGCGGAGTACGGCACGGTGGCGCGCAGCTGCGCGGCGTCGTCGTAGCCTTGCACGTCCAGTTGCTCGCTGATGCTCTTGGCGGACGCCAGCAGCGTGCGGTCGTACGCGGTGTTCAGGGATGCCAGGGTCTGCCGGTACAGGCTGAAGGTGTTGAACCCGATGAACAGCGCCACCGGCAGCAGGATGCCCAGCAGCAGCCGGCGGCGCAGCGAAGGGTGGCGCGGGGAGGGCGCTGGGCCGGTCATGCGTCCGCCCGCAGCAGGTAGCCCAGCCCGCGCAGCGTCATCAGCGTGAGGCCGGTGCCGGCCAGCTTCTTGCGCAGGCGGTAGACCACCACCTCGATGGCTTCGTACTGCACATCCAGCTGGCCGGGGAACACCAGTTCGTACAGCCGTTCCTTGCTGACGGCGTGGCCGGGCTGGGCGAGCAGGGCGTGCATGAGCGCCAGCTCGCGCGGCGTGAGTTCCATGACCTCCCCGTGCAGGTAGAGCGCGCCGCTGTCCTTGTCGTAGCGGATGGCGCCGATCTGCACGGTGCTGGGCGCCGCGGGCGCGCCCGCGGCCGGGTCGGCGCTGCGCCGCACCAGCGCGCGAAGGCGGGCCTCCAGCTCGTCCAGGTCGAACGGCTTGGGCAGGTAGTCGTCCGCGCCCGCGTTCAGCCCCAGGACCCGGTCGCCCACGGTGCCCCGTGCCGTAAGGATCAGCACGGGCGTGCGCAGGCCCCGGGTGCGGGCCTGCTGCAGCACCTGCAGCCCGTCCAGGCTGGGCAGGGTGAGGTCCAGCACCACGGCGTCCGGCTGCAGGTCGGCCCACTGGGCCAGGGCCACGCGGCCGTCGCCGACCGCCGTCACGTCCATGCCCCGGCGCGACAGCGCGCGGTGCAGCGTGGCCTGCATGGTGGGGTCGTCTTCTACGAGGAGCAATTGCATGCGCGGGACCTTAGCACCGTCTCGGCGGGCCGCTGGCATGGGTGTTTTCCCTGAGTCCAAGGACAGCCGATTGACAGGCAGGGCGCGCATTATCGACAGGTTCGCAAACCCCAAGGAGACACTATGCGTCGCGACATGTTTCTGAAATCCCTGGCCGCCATGGCTGCCGCCGGCGTGCTGCCGGTGTCGGCCCAGTCGGCCCACGCTCTGAAGATGATGATTCCCGCCAACCCGGGCGGCGGCTGGGACACCACGGGCCGCGCGCTGGGCAAGGCCATGCAGGAAGCGGGCGTCGCCTCGTCGGTGTCCTACGACAACAAGGGGGGCGCGGCCGGCGCCATCGGGCTGGCCCAGTTCGTGAACGCCAGCAAGGGCGATCCCAATGCCCTGATGGTGATGGGCGCCGTCATGCTGGGCGGCATCATCACCGGCAAGCCGCCCGTGGGCCTGGACAAGGTCACGCCCCTGGCGCGCCTGACCAGCGAGTACAACGTGTTCGTGCTGCCCGCCAATTCGCCCTTCAAGACCATGAAGGACGTGATCGACCAGCTCAAGAAGGACCCCGGCAGCGTGAAGTGGGGCGGCGGCTCGCGCGGCTCCACCGAGCACATCGCGGCCGCGATGATCGCCCGTGAAGTCGGCGTGGACCCGGCCAAGATCAACTACGTGGCGTTCCGTGGGGGCGGCGAGGCCACCGCGGCCATTCTGGGCGGCAACGTCACGGTGGGCGGCAGCGGCTATAGCGAGTTTGCCGAGTACATCGCTGCCGGCAAGATGCGCGCGGTGGGCGTCACCTCCGGATCGCGCCTGAAAGGCGTCAACGTGCCCACGCTCAAGGAGCAGGGCATCAACGTGGAAATCGGCAACTGGCGCGGCGTGTATGGCGCGCCCGGCATCTCTGGCGAGCAGCGCAAGGCGCTGATCGACGCGCTGGCCAAGACCTTCAAGCACAAGGCCTGGCAGGACGCCATGGAAAAGAACGGCTGGACGCCCGCCTGGATGGCCGGGGACGAGTTTGCCAATTTCGTGGACGCCGAATTCGCCAGCATGCGCGCCACGATGGCCAAGTCCGGAATGATCTGACCGCCGCGTAGAGCGGCAGCCGCTGCGCCCTTCCCCGGAAGGGCGCGGCCTGCCGCGCGCCGGTGCGTGCGAAGGAAAAACCATGACACAACAACTACAACACTCATCACGCTCCAAGCCGCTGCAGACGCTGGTCGGGCTGGGGCTGGTGGTGCTTTCGCTGCTGCTGGCCTGGGGCGCCAGCTCGGTCAGTTCCGAGGCAGGCTACGGCGGCGTGGGCCCCAACTTCTTGCCGTGGGTGGTCAGCATTGCGGTGCTGGTGTGCGGCGTGCTCTGCGTGGTGCAGGCCCTGACCGGCGGATTCCGCGACCTGGAAGAAGGCTCGGGGGACCCGCGCGCCCACTGGAAGGGCTTTGTCTGGGTGTCCGCCGGGCTGCTGCTCAACGCGCTGCTCATCACCACCGCCGGCTTCATCCTGAGCTGCGCCCTGTGCTTCGTGCTGGCGGTGCGCGGCTTCAAGAGTTCCGAGGGCGAGCTGGACCTGCGCCTACAGGCCTGGATCAAGGACTCTGCCATCGGCATCGCGGTGGCCGCGCCGGTGTACTGGATGTTCACGCAATTGCTGGCGATCAATCTGCCAGGTTTGACCAACACGGGGTGGCTGTAACCATGGAAACATTGAACCTCCTGATTCAGGGTTTCATCACCGCTGCAACCCCGATCAACCTGCTGTGGGCCTTTGTGGGCTGCATGATCGGCACCGCCGTGGGCGTGCTGCCGGGCATCGGCCCCGCCGTGGCGGTGGCGATGCTGCTGCCCATCACCGTGAAGGTGGAAGCCACCGCGTCGATGATCTTCTTCGGCGGCATCTACTACGGCGCCATGTACGGTGGCTCGACCACCTCCATCCTGCTGAACACGCCGGGCGAGGCCGGGTCCATGGTCACGGCCATGGAGGGCAACAAGATGGCCAAGAACGGCCGCGCCGGCGCGGCGCTGGCCACGGCCGCCATCGGCTCGTTCGTAGCCGGGACCATTGCCACCGTGCTCGTCACCTTCTTTGCGCCGCTGGTGGCCGAGTACGCCGTGCGCCTGGGGCCGCCCGAGTATTTCCTGCTGATGGTGCTGGCCTTCACCACGGTGAGCGCGGTGCTGGGCAAGAGCACGCTGCGCGGCATGGTGGCGCTGTTCGTGGGGCTGGCCATGGGCCTGGTCGGCATCGACCAGATCACCGGACAGGCCCGCTACACCGGCGGCGTGCCCGAGCTGATGGACGGCATCGAGGTGGTGCTGATCGCCGTGGGCCTGTTTGCGGTGGGCGAGGCCTTGTACAACGTGATGTACGAAGGCCGCGTGGACGAAACGCAGAACCGCCTGACCAGCACGCACATGACCAAGGAGGAGTGGAAGCGCTCCTGGCCCGCATGGCTGCGCGCCACGGCCATCGGCTTCCCCTTCGGCACCGTGCCCGCCGGCGGCAGCGAGATCCCGACCTTCCTGAGCTATGCTGCCGAGAAGAAGCTCAGCAAGCACAAGGAAGAGTTCGGCACCACCGGCGCCATCGAAGGCGTGGCCGGCCCCGAGGCCGCCAACAACGCGGCCATCACGGCCACGCTGATTCCGCTGCTCACGCTGGGCATCCCCACGTCCAACACCACGGCCATCCTGCTGGGGGCTTTCCAGAACTACGGCATCCAGCCCGGCCCGCAGCTGTTCGACACCAACGGCGCGCTGGTGTGGGCGCTCATTGCGTCGATGTACATCGGCAACGTGATGCTGCTGATCCTGAACCTGCCGCTGGTGGGCCTGTGGGTGAAGCTGCTGAACATTCCCAAGTCGTACCTGTACGCCGGCATCCTGGTGTTCTCCACGCTCGGCGTGTACGGCATGCGCCAGAGCGCCTTCGACCTGGTGCTGCTGTACGGAATCGGCCTGCTGGGCGTGGTGATGCGGCGCTTTGACTTCCCGTCCGCGCCCGTCGTGGTGGGCATGATCCTGGGGCCCCTGGCCGAGGCGCAGATGCGCAACGCGGTGGCGATCGGCGAGGGCAGCTGGGGCATCTTCCTGCAGCGCCCGGGCTCGGTGACGCTGATCGTCATCATCCTGGCGGTGCTGGTCGTGCCGCGCCTGCTGCGCCACTGGGCGGCACGAAAGCTCGCGCTGGCGCAGGCTTGAAAGGCCTGCAACAAAAAAAACCGCGCCAGCCGGCGCGGTTTTTTCCTTTTCGGGGCTGGGCTGGCTGCAAGGTCTCCCCACCAGGCAGGCATTTGCAGCAAACCCACGGCGGCCATCGTACCATAGAATGCGAATGGTTCGTATTTGCAAGGATCGCCATGCCATCCCTTTCCGAGGAATTTGTGGTGCTCAGCCGCCAGCTGGGCCAGGCGCAGCGGCGCTGCAGCGACATCCTGGCCGCGCAGGCGGCCCAGATGGAGCGGCTGCAGGCCGAGGTGGTGCGCCTGCGCGCGGCGGTGGTGGTGCGCGACACCCGCCTGGCCATGGCGCACGAAGCCCTGGCCCGGTTGCGCGCCGAGGCGCCGTCTGCCGTGCGGCGCCAGTCGCTGGTGCGCCACATCGGCATGCTGGCAGACCGCATCGCCGTGCTGACCCGCGAATGCCTGCGCTGGCGGCTGGCCGCGCAGCAGCCCACCCACCGGGCCGGCAACGGGGGCGCCGCGACTGCGGTGCAAGCGCCGCAAGATCCGCAAGAGGGCACCGCGCTGCTTTCGCCGCAGGCACCGCTGGCGCACAGCCGCCCCGCAGTCCACATCACCTGGGCCGCCGCAGACCTGGTCATCTGCCAGACCGGCTGCATCAGCCACGACGACTACTGGCGCGTGCAGGACCACTGCCGGCGCACCGGCAAGGCCTGTCTGCTGGTGGACCAGAGCCTGGCGGCGCGGCAGGCCGATGTGCTGGCCAGCTTGGCGCCCGCGCTGGCTGCCCGTGCGGCGGGTGGGAAGGATTCTGAGAAAAAACGGGGCGTAGCCCTTGATGGATAAGCGCAAGCAGCTATAAAAATAATAGCTTCTTCCGTGGGGTGCGGACCTGCCTCGCCCGCCGCCCGCGCCGCGCTACCATCGCCCCATGCCCATGATTGCCGACGAAGCCCCCGCCCTGCCGCTGGATGCCCAGGGCATCCTGGAGCTGGCGGCGCGCTCCATGTTCCAGCTGTTCTCCAGCGTCAGCCAGGGCATGTTCCTGGTGGACCGCAGCGGGCGCATCGTGTGGGTGAACGAGGGGTACCAGCGCTTTCTGCCCGACCTGGGCTTTTCGTCGGTGGACCAGTTCGTGGGCCGCATGGTGGAGGAGGTCATTCCCAACACCCAGATGCGCCGCGTGCTCGACACGGGCCAGCCCGTGCTGATCGACCTGCTCACCAACAAGGCCGGCACGTTCGTGGTCAGCCGCATCCCGCTGCGCGACGACGCCGACCGCGTGATCGGCGCCATCGGCATCGTGCTGTTCGACCACCCGGAGACCACGCTGCAGCCGCTGATCAGCAAGTTCGCGCTCCTGCAGCGCGACCTGGACGACGCGCGCCGCGAGCTGGCCCGCCAGCGCAGCCGCACCCTGGCCGCGGCGGGCGAGGGCGAGCGGCGCGCCAAGTACACCTTTGCCAGCTTCATCGGCTCCAGCCCGGCCGCCGCCGAGGTCAAGCGCCAGGCGCGCCGCGCCGCGCAGTCGCAAAGCCCCGTGCTGCTGCTGGGCGAAACCGGCACCGGCAAGGAGCTGCTGGCCCACGCCATCCACGCCGCATCCAGCCGCGCGGGCGGCCCGTTCGTCAGCGTGAACATTGCCGCCGTGCCCGACACGCTGCTGGAGGCCGAGTTCTTTGGCGTGGCCCCGGGCGCCTACACCGGCGCCGACCGCAAGGGCCGCGACGGCAAGTTCAAGCTGGCCGACGGCGGCACGCTGTTCCTCGACGAAATCGGCGACATGCCGCAAAGCCTGCAGGCCAAGCTGCTGCGCGCGTTGCAGGAGGGCGAGATCGAGCCGCTGGGCAGCAACAAGCTCGTGCCCTTCAACGTGCGCATCCTGGCCGCCACCTCGCGCGACCTGGCCGCTCTGGTGCGCGAGGGCAAGTTCCGCGAAGACCTGTTCTACCGCCTGCACGTGCTGCCCGTGCGCGTGCCGCCGCTGCGGGCGCGCCGCAGCGACATCCCCGCGCTGGTGGAAGCGCTGGGCGAGGACCTGGCCCTGCGCAACGGCACGCCGCCGCCCGAGCTGCTGCCCGACGCCATGGCCCTGCTGGCCGGCCAGCCCTGGCGCGGCAACATCCGCGAACTGCGCAACGTGCTGGAGCAGGCCGTGATGCGCAGCGACTCGCAGTCCATCGACGCGGCGCAGCTCGAACGCATCCTGCGCGAGGCGGGCGTGGAGCCCGCCGCCCCGGCGCCCGTGCAAGACCCCGGCCCCGCCGCCGAGGCCGAGGACGAAAGCCGCTACCTGCGCCCTCTGGCCGATCAGGTCGCCGAACTGGAGCGCAAGGCCATCGCAGCGGCCATGAAGGCCCATGGCGGCAACAAATTGGCCACGGCCAGGCAGCTGGGCATCTCGCGGGCGACGCTGTACGGACGTCTGGAAAACCCTGAGTAAATTGCAGACATTTGTCTGAAACTTGGACAATTTATTTGTCTGAAATTTGTACGCTAATTGTGGCGGCGGCACTCGGCTGCCAATCAAATCAACCACTTACCTGTTGGCACAAACTGTGCGATATCCAGGCATCACTACAAGGAGACTCCGCATGCACCGTCGCACCCTGGTTGCCCTGGCCACCGCTGCTGTTACCGCCGCCACGCTTTCCGCTCCCGCGTTTGCCCAGGCGTCCGGCGAGATCCGCATCGCCCACATCTACAGCAAGACCGGTCCGCTGGAGGCCTACGGCAAGCAGACGCAGACGGGCCTGCTGATGGGCCTGAACTACGCCACCGGCGGCACCATGGCCGTGGGCGGCAAGAAGATTGTCGTGATCGAGAAGGACGACCAGGGCAAGCCCGACCTGGGCAAGAGCCTGCTGGCCTCCGCCTACTCGGACGACAAGGCCGACATCGCCGTGGGCCCCACCTCCAGCGGCGTGGCGCTGGCTCTGCTGCCGGTGGCCGAGGAGTACAAGAAGATCCTGCTGGTCGAGCCCGCCGTGGCCGACGCCATTACCGGCGACAAGTGGAACAAGTACATCTTCCGCACCGGCCGCAACAGCAGCCAGGACGCGATCTCCAATGCCGTGGCCATCGACAAGCCAGGCGTCACGGTGGCCACGCTGGCGCAGGACTATGCCTTCGGACGCGACGGCGTGAAAGCCTTCAAGGACGCGCTCAAGAGCGCCAAGCTTGTCCACGAGGAATACCTGCCCACCACCACCACCGACTTCACCGCCGGTGCCCAGCGCTTGATCGACAAGCTCAAGGACCAGCCCGGCCGCAAGATCATCTTCATCATCTGGGCCGGCGCGGGCAACCCGTTCAAGATCGCCGACCTGGACCTCAAGCGCTACGGCATCGAGATCGCCACTGGCGGCAACATCCTGCCGGCGATGTCGGCTTACAAGAACTTCCCCGGCATGGAAGGCGCCACCTACTACTACTTCGGCATCCCCAAGAACCCGGTGAACGAAGCCATGGTGGCCGCGCACTACAAGGAGTTCAAGGCACCGCCGGACTTCTTCACCGCCGGCGGCTTCAGCTCGGCCATGGCGCTGGTCACGGCCCTCAAGGCCACCAACGGGGACACCAACACCAACAAGCTCATCAAGACCATGGAAGGCATGAGCTTTGACACGCCCAAGGGCAAGATGACCTTCCGCAAGGAAGACCACCAAGCCTTGCAGAGCATGTACCACTTCAAGATCAAGGTGGACCCGGCCTTCGCCTGGGGCGTGCCCGAGCTGGTGCGCGAGATCAAGCCGGAAGAAATGAACGTGCCTATCCGCAACAAGCGGTAAGCCTCTTGCGTTGATTTGCGAGGCCTGGCCGGCGGGGCGCGAAAGCGTCCCGCCACGCTGGGTTCCTTTCGCGGGGGCGGCCGCCCCTTTTTTCTGCCAGTCCAAAGCATGAACCCCCGGCACCACACGGGGGCAGGTCGGTTTCGTTTCAAAAAACACCAGGAGACAGACACCATGGCTTTTGCATTCCTCCGGGCGGCCACCGCCAGCGCCGCACTGGCGCTCGTTTCCGCGATGGCGGCCCACGCCGCCGTCAACCTTCCCGCGCTCAAGATCGACAAGACCCAGACCACCGTGTCGGGCCTGTCGGCCGGCGGTTTCATGGCCGTGCAGCTGCACGTGGCGTACTCGGCCACCTTTGCCAAGGGCGCGGGCGTGGTGGCGGGCGGGCCGTTCTATTGCGCCGAAGGCTCCATCGTCAACGCCACCGGGCGCTGCATGGCCAGCCCCGCGGGCATCCCCACCAGCACGCTGGTGAGCACCACCAACACCTGGGCCAGCCAGGGCGCCATCGACCCGGTAGCCAACCTGCAGAACTCCAGGGTCTACCTGTTTTCGGGCACGCTCGACAGCGTGGTCAAGACCGGCGTGATGGACGCGCTGCGCACCTACTACGGCAGCTTCGTGCCCGCGGCCAACGTGGTCTACATGAAGGACATTGCGGCCGAGCACGCCATGGTGACGGACGACTACGGCAACGCGTGCTCCACCAAGGGCGCGCCCTACATCAGCAACTGCAACTTCGACCTGGCGGGCGCCATGCTGCAGCACCTGTACGGCCCGCTCAACGCGCGCAGCAGCGCCACGCTGCCCGCCGGCAACTTTGTCGAGTTCAACCAGGGGCAGTTCATCACCAACCACGGCATGGCCAGCACCGGCTGGGCCTACATCCCGCAGGCCTGCCAGGCGGGCGGCAGCGCCACCTGCAAGCTGCACGTGGTGCTGCACGGCTGCAAGCAGAACATCAGCGACGTGCAGCAGCAGTATGTGCGCAACACCGGCTACAACCGCTGGGCCGAGACCAACAACATCGTGATGCTCTACCCCCAGACCAGCACGGCGGCCACCAACAGCTGCTTTGACTGGTGGGGCTACGACAACGCCAACTACGCCAAGAAGTCCGGCCCGCAGATGGCCGCCATCAAGGCCATGGTGGACCAGATTTCGTCGGGCGGCGGCACCACCAACCCGCCCGACCCGGTGCTGCCCGCGCCCACCGGCGTGAGCACCTCGGGCGCCACCGCCAGCAGCATGGCCGTCGGCTGGAACGCCGTGAGCGGCGCGGCCAGCTACAACGTGTACCGCAACGGCAACAAGACCAACGCGCTGCCGGTCACGGGCACCAGCTTCACGGACACGGGCCTGGCAGCCTCCACCACCTACAGCTGGACGGTGCGCGCGGCCGATGCCAATGGCGCGGAAGGCGCCGCATCCGCCCCGGCCTCGGGCACCACGCTGGCTGCATCGGGCGGCGGCACGGGCACCTGCACCACCGCCAGCAACTATGCGCACACGCTGGCGGGCCGCGCGTATGCATACCTGGGCTTCGCGTACGCGCTGGGTTCCAATGAGGGCATGGGCTGGTGGAATGTGTTCACCACCACCACGCTCAAGCAGACCGGACCCAACTACTACGTCGTCGGCACTTGTTGAATATGTACAACCCCCTGAGTCGCTGCGCGCCTTCCCCCTTCTCTCGAATGGCTGCGCCATTCGGGAAGGGGGACACCGCCAGCGCGGCGGGGCGGCCCTTGCGCGGCGGTCGCTGGCCTCGGCCCCGCCAGTTGCAAGCGCTTCGAACCCAAAGATGACCACCGTGAAAGTGAAACACCACCCATGAGCACCTTGGCCACCAAGGACTTGACCATCCGCTTCGGCGGCCACGTGGCGGTCAATGGCGTGACCTGCTCCTTCGAGCCGGGCACGCTGACCGCCATCGTGGGCCCCAACGGCGCGGGCAAGACCACGTATTTCAATCTCATCTCGGGCCAGCTCAAGGCCACCAGCGGCAGCGTCACGCTGGGCGGGCAGGACCTCACGGGGCAGCCGCCCTCGGCCCGCACGCGCGCGGGCCTGGGCCGGGCGTTTCAGCTCACCAACCTCTTTCCCAACCTCAGCGTGCTGGAAAACGTGCGCCTGGCCGTGCAGGCCACGCAGGAGGGCAAGCACCGCCGCGGCCTGAACCTGTGGAGCATCTGGAGCGACCACCGTGCGCTGACCGAGCGGGCCGAATCCATCCTGCGCAGCGTGGCCATGTTCGAGCGGCGCGACACGCCCGTGGCCAGCCTGCCGCACGGCGACCAGCGCAAGCTGGAGGTGGCGTTGCTCATGGCGCTGGAGCCGCAGGTCTACATGTTCGACGAGCCCACGGCCGGCATGAGCCACGACGAGGCGCCCGTGATCCTGAACCTGATCCGCGAACTGAAGAAGGACAAGACCAAGATCATCCTGCTGGTGGAGCACAAGATGGACGTGGTGCGCGAGCTGGCCGACCGCATCATCGTGCTGACCAACGGCACGCTGGTGGCCGATGGCGTGCCCGCCGAGGTGATCGCATCGCCCGTGGTGCAAGAGGCCTACCTGGGCGTGAGCAAGGAGGCCGCAGCATGAGCACCACCACCACCAACCTGCTCGAACTCCGGGGCGTGCACACCCACATCGGCGCGTACCACATCCTGCACGGGGTGGACCTCGCGGTGCCCAAGGGCCAGCTCACCATGCTGCTGGGCCGCAACGGCGCGGGCAAGACGACCACGCTGCGCACCATCATGGGCCTGTGGCATGCCTCGCAGGGCTCCATCCACTTCGGTGGCAAAGACATCACCGCGATGAACACCCCGGCGATCGCAGGCCTGAACATCGCCTACGTGCCCGAGAACATGGGCATCTTTGCCGACCTCACGGTGAAGGAAAACATGCTGCTGGCCGCCCGCCGCGCCAGCCACGCCGCGCAGATGGACGAGGCGCGGCTGCAGTGGATCTTCCGCCTCTTCCCGGCCGTGGAGAAGTTCTGGAACCACCCGGCGGGCAAGCTCAGCGGCGGGCAAAAGCAGATGGTGGCCGTCAGCCGCGCCATCGTGGAGCCGCGCGACCTGCTCATCGTGGACGAGCCCAGCAAGGGCCTGGCGCCCGCCATCATCAACAACATGATCGATGCGTTCGACCAGCTCAAGAAGAGCGGCGTGACCATCCTGCTGGTCGAGCAGAACATCAACTTCGCCAAGCGCCTGGGCGACACCGTCGCCGTGATGGACAACGGCCAGGTGGTGCATGCGGGCAGCATGGCCGCGCTGGCCGAGGACGAAGCATTGCAGCGGTCGCTGCTGGGGCTGGCACTATGACACCGATTCTGAATTTCAAGCATTTTCGTGCTCTAGCGCTTGATGGTAAAGCGCGAGCAGCTATTAAAAGGATAGCATTCTGTGCCGCAGGCAAGGCCTGCAAGGGAGGCCTGGCATGAGCATGGCGCGCGACTTCGACTGGAAGCCCCTGGCGCTGGTGCCCGCGCTGGCGCTGCTGGTGCTGCCCTTCATCGGCTCGCCCAGCACCTGGCTCACGCTCACGGTGGCGGGGCTTGCCATGGGCATGATCGTGTTCATCATCGCCTCGGGCCTCACGCTCGTCTTCGGGCTGATGGACGTGCTGAACTTCGGCCACGGCGTGTTCATCGCGCTCGGTGCCTTCGTGGCCACCAGCGTGCTGGGTGCCATGGGCGACTACACGCAAAGCGCCGAGCTGTGGCGCAACCTGCTTGCCGTGCTGCCCGCCATGGTGGTGGCCATGGCCGTGGCGGGCGCCGTGGGCCTGGCGTTCGAGCGCTTCATCGTGCGGCCGGTGTACGGCCAGCACCTGAAGCAGATCCTCATCACCATGGGCGGCATGATCATTGGCGAGGAGTTCATCAAGGTCATCTGGGGCCCGGCCCAGATCCCGCTGCCGCTGCCCGAGGGCATGCGCGGCTCGCTGCTGGTGGGCGACGCCGCCATCGAGAAGTACCGCCTCATCGCCGTGGTGGTGGGCCTGGTGGTGTTCGGCGTGCTGGCCTGGACGCTGTCGCGCACCAAGGTCGGCCTGCTGATCCGCGCCGGCGTGCAGGACCGCGAGATGGTCGAGAGCCTGGGCTACCGCATCCGCCGCCTGTTCGTGGGCGTGTTCGTGGTGGGCTCGGCCCTGGCGGGGCTGGGCGGCGTGATGTGGGGGCTGTACCAGCAGAACGTGGTGCCGCAGATGGGCGCGCAGGTCAACGTGCTGATCTTCATTGTCATCATCATCGGCGGCCTGGGCAGCACGGGCGGCGCGCTCATCGGCGCGCTGCTGGTGGGGCTGATGGCCAACTACACCGGCTTCCTGGCGCCCAAGGTGGCGCTGTTCTCCAACATCGCGCTGATGGTGGCGATCCTGCTGTGGCGTCCCCAGGGCGTCTATCCAGTCGCGAACCGTTGAAGAGGAGCACCACAACATGCTGAACCGACTTCTCTCCGGCGACTACCCGCGCAGCAAGGTGCTGGCGGTGATCCTGGTGGCCATCCTGCTGGGCCTGGCCTTTGCGCCGTTCGTGTTTCCGGGCGTCAAGGCGTTGTCCGTGGCCGCCAAGGTGCTGATCTTCGTGGTGCTGGTGGCCAGCTTTGACCTGCTGCTGGGTTACACCGGCATCGTGAGCTTTGCGCACACCATGTTCTTTGGCATCGGGGCCTACGGCATCGCAGTGGCCACCACGCGCATGGGGCCCACGTGGTCGGCGCTGGCCGTGGGGCTGGGCGGCGCACTGGTGCTGTCGCTGCTGCTGTCGCTGGCCGTGGGGCTGTTCTCGCTGCGCGTGCGGGCCATCTTCTTCGCCATGATCACGCTGGCCGTGGCCGCCGCGTTCCAGACGCTGGCCTCGCAGCTGTCGGACATCACGGGCGGCGAGGACGGCCTGACCTTCAAGGTGCCCGAGATCCTCTCGCCCAGCTTCGAGCCGTTTGACGACCCGTTCCTGGGCGTCACCATCGACGGGCGCCTGATCTGCTACTACCTGCTGTTCGTCGCCGCCGTGGCGCTGGTGCTGGCGCTGCTGCGCATCGTGAACTCGCCCTTCGGCCGCGTGCTGCAGGCCATCCGCGAGAACGAGTTCCGCGCCGAGGCCATCGGCTACCGCGTGGTGGTGTACCGCACCACGTCCAGCGTGCTGTCGGCCCTGTTCGCCACCCTGGCGGGCGCCATGCTGGCGCTCTGGCTGCGCTACAACGGGCCGGACACCTCGCTCAGCTTCGAAATCATGATGGACTGCCTGCTCATCGTGGTGATCGGCGGCATGGGCACGATCTACGGCTCGGCCATCGGCGCCGTGCTGTTCCTGGTGGCGCAAAGCTACCTGCAAGACCTGCTGCGGCTGGGGCACGAGGCCACGGCCGGGCTGCCCTGGCTGTCCGCCGTGCTGTCGCCCGACCGCTGGCTGCTGTGGCTGGGCGTGCTGTTTGTTCTGTCGGTCTATTACTTCCCCACCGGTGTGGTGGGGCGCCTGCGCGCGGCAGCGGCGCGCAGGGCGGCCTGAGGGGGCGCGGGGACCGGCAGGACAAAAAGGAAGGAAGAGGGAGCAGGCGCGCACCGTTCACGCCAGAGGAACGGGCCGCCGTAGTCGCTGTGCATACACACGTCAAACGACAACAGGAGACAAGCACATGATGCCAATGAGCACCCCCGCGGGCCTGCGCCCGCTCCTTCCCGCCGCCCTGGCGGCCGCTGCGCTGGCGGCCTGCGGAGGCAGCGGCAGCGAGGGCCCCGCCCTCAACGCCAAGCCCGCCTTCCTGGGGGCCATCACCGAGACGACCTACGACGGCGCCACCGACGACCTGCTCACCGCGGGCCTGGGCGCCTCCGGCCTGGCGGCCGCCGTGCCGCCGCCGTATGCCGACCCCCTCAAGCCCACGGCCGCGGAACTGCGCCGCGCGGCCATCCATGCCAACTACCGCGCCATGCTCGACATGACGGCGGCCGGCGGCTACGGCCTGCTCTATGGTCCCAACGTGGACGCCCAGGGCAAGCCGGTGGCCGGGGAGGGCAAGGTGGCGGGCACCGAATACCTCGCCTTTGCGGACGATGGCTCGGGCCGCAAGAACGTGACGCTCATGGTGCAGGTGCCTGCCAGCTTCAACCCGCAGAAGCCGTGCATGATCACCGCCACGGCTTCAGGCTCGCGCGGCGTGTACGGCGGCATCTCCACAGGCGAATGGGGCCTCAAGCGCGGCTGTGCCGTGGCCTATTCCGACAAGGGCACGGGCGGCGCGCCGCACGACCTGCAAAACGACACCGTGCCGCTGATGGACGGCACGCGCACCACCGCGGCGGCCGCGGGCCGGCGCGCCGCCTTCAACGCCGGCCTCACGCCGGCCGAGCTGGCGGCATTCAACACGGCCACGCCGAACCGTTTCGCGTTCAAGCACGCACACTCGGGCCAGAACGCCGAGAAAGACTGGGGCACCACCACGCTGCAGGCGGTGGAGTTCGGCTACTACGTGCTCAACCAGCGCTATGGCGACACCAACGCCGCGGGCGAGCGCCTGAAGACGCTCACGCCGGCCAACACCATCGTCATTGCGTCCAGCATCTCCAACGGCGGCGGCGCTGCCATCGCGGCGGCCGAGCAGGACACGCGCGGGCTCATCAGTGGCGTGGCGGTGTCCGAGCCCGCCCTGGAGCTGCCCGCCAATCCGGGCGTCACCGTGCGCCGCGGCGCCGCCGAGGTGCCGGTGGTGGGCAAGACGCTGGTGGACTTCACCACCTACGCCAACCTGTACCAGGCGTGCGCTGCGCTGGCGCCCTCGGTGAGCGCCAGCCCCTATGCCGCCGCCTTCGCCACGGGCTTTGCCAGTGCGGCGCTGCCCATCGCCCCCAACCGCTGCGCGGCGCTGCGGGGGGCCGGCCTGCTGACCGCAGGCACGCTGGCCGGGCAGGCGGAGGAGGCGCTGCAGAAGCTGCAGGCCTATGGCTGGGAGCCCGAGTCCAACGACCTGCATGCATCGCTTGCGGCCTTCGAGGTGGCGCCCGCCGTGGCCGTGACCTTTGCCAACAGCCTGTCGCGCAGCAGCGTCAAGGACCACCTGTGCGGCTACAGCTATGCGGCGACAGCCACCAACGGCGCGGTGGAGCCGCTGGCCCCCGCGGCGCTGGCGGGCCTGTTTGCCACGGGCAACGGCGTGCCCCCCACGGGCGGCGTGCAGCTCATCAACAACCGGGGCAAGCTGGGCCCGGCCCGCGACTTCCTGTCGGTGTCCGAGTCCGGCCTGCCTGACTGGAACACGGCCGGCGCGCTGTGCCTGCGCCGCCTGGTTGCGGGCACGGACACAGCGGCCCGGCAGCTGCAGGCCGGCGTGGACGAGACCCGCCGCACCGGCAACCTGCGCGGCAAGCCCACGGTGATCGTGCATGGCCGGGCCGATGCGCTGCTGCCCGTGAGCCACACCTCCCGCCCCTACGCAGCGCTGAACCGCAAGGTGGAAGGGCCTGCCAGCAAGCTCAGCTACGTGGAGGTGACCAATGCCCAGCACTTCGACAGCTTCATGGGCCTGCCCACCGTGCTGCCGGGCTACGACACGCGCTACGTGCCGCTGCATGTGTACCTGAACCGCGCGCTCGACGCCGTGTACGACCACCTGGCCAACGGCAAGGCGCTGCCCGCAAGCCAGGTGGTGCGCACCGTGCCCCGCGGCGGCACGCCCGGCAGCGCGCCCGCCATCACGGCGGACAACGTGCCGCCCCTGGCCGCCACCCCCGCGCCGGGCAACGCCATCGCCGTCACGGCCGGGGCCATTGCCATCCCCGAGTAACCGCAGGGAGCTTTGCAACACGGCGCATTGCCACACCGCTCCATCGCTTCGGGCATGCACCAGGGCCACCGGCCCGGGTGCCGCCCCGGGGCCGCGGACCACACGACAAGGGACCCTACGGCATGGACAAATTCAAGGCATGGCGCCGCCGCATGGCGACGGCACTGGCGATGGCGTGGGCCGCCGCGCTGGCGCTGCCGCTGGCTGCGGCCGAGATCGTGGTGGGCCAGGTGGCGCCGCTGTCGGGCGTGCTGGCCAGCACCGGCGCGCAGATGGTGCTGGGCGGCAAGATCTACTTCGACTGGGTCAATGCCCAGGGCGGCATCCACGGCGCCGCGCTGCGCCTCGACGTGCTGGACGACGCTTACCAGGTGGCCGACACCGTCAAGCGCACCCGCGAGCTGCTGGCGCGGCCCGAGGTGGTGGCGCTCTACGGCTTTGCCGGCACGGCCAACATCACGCAGCTGCTGGCCGACGGCGTGCTGGAGCAGGGCGGCGCCGCACTGGTGGCGCCCTACACCGGCGGCGAGTCCCTGCGCAGCCCGTTCAACCCCTGGATCTTCCACGTGCGTGCGGGCTACGCCGACGAGGCCGAGCACATGGTGCAGCAGCTCACCACGCTGGGCATGAATCGCGTGGCTGTGATGTACCAGGACGACGGATTTGGCAAGGCGGGCCTGGCCGGGGTCGAGGCCGCGCTGGCCAAGCGCAACCTGAAGCTCGTGGCGGCTGCGGGCTACGAGCGCAACACCGACAAGGTGGACGAGGCGGTGAGGGCCATCCAGGGCGCGGACGTGCAGGCAGTGATCATGATTGCCGTGAACAAGCCTGCGGCGGCGTTCATCCAGCGCTACCGGGAGCAGGGCGGCGGCGCACAGCTCTACAACATCTCCGTGGTGGACCCCGCCGAGATCGTGAAGATCGCCGGCCTGAAGAACGCCCACGGCCTGGGCATCAGCCAGGTGGTGCCCTATCCCTACCGGCCGCAGCTGCCCGCCGTGCGCGAGTACCACGCGCTGCTCAAGAAATACGCGCCCGGCGCAGAGGTCAGCTACACCAGCTTCGAGCAGTTCCTGGGGGCCAAGGTGCTGGTGGAAGCGCTGCGCCGCGCCGGCCCGGCGCCGTCGCGGGCCAAGGTGGTCAAGGCGCTGGAGTCTTTGCAGAACTACGACCTGGGCGGCATCACGCTCGGGTATTCGCCCACCCACCGCGTGGGGTCGCGCTTTGTCGAGGTGACGGTCATTGGCAGCAATGGCCGCCTGATGAAGTAGCGGCCCCGGCCCTTGGTTTTCTCTTGTCTGTTGTTGTTCCCAAAAGGTTGCTCACATGGTACCCACATCGCGCTACGCCACTTGCGCCGGTTATGAGATCCACTACATGGAGTGGGGCGCGCCCGATGCTCCGGTGGTGATTGCCTGGCATGGCCTGGCGCGCACCGGGCGGGACATGGACGAACTGGCCGCGCACCTGGCCCCACGCTACCGCGTGATCTGCCCCGACACCCTGGGCCGCGGGCTGAGCCAGTGGGCCCGGGACCCGGCTGCGGAATACCAGCTGGCGTTCTATGCCCGCATCGCCGCAGAGCTGTTTGACCGGCTGGGCATCGAGCGGGCGCACTGGGTGGGCACCTCCATGGGCGGCGCCATTGGTACCGTGTGCGCCTCGGGCCTGTTCCAGCCGCAGCTCAAGGAGCGCATCACCAGCCTGGTGCTCAACGACAACGCGCCGTGCCTGGCCGAGGCGGCCTTGCAGCGCATCCGCTCGTACGCCGGCGCACCGCCCGCGTTCGACACCGTGCTGGAGCTGGAGGCCTTCTTCCGGCAGGTGTACCAGCCCTACGGGTGGCTGAGCGACGCCCAGTGGCGGCGCCTGACCGAGACCTCCACCCGCCGCCTGCCGGACGGCCGCGTGACGCCCCATTACGACCCGGCCATGGTGCAGCAATTCACCATGCACGCCAACGACTACCTGATCTGGGACCATTACGACGCGCTGGACATTCCCGTGCTGTGCCTGCGCGGCGAGCAGTCCGACCTGGTGCTGCGCGAAACGACCGCCGAGATGCTCACGCGCGGCCCCGGCCTGCGTGGCCTGGCCCGGGTGGTGGAAGTGCCGGGCTGCGGCCACGCGCCCGCGCTGAACGTGCCCGAGCACTACGCGTTGATCGATGCCGCATTGCACGGTGCGCAGGTGCGGGCCGGCACAATCGGGGGCTGAACGGCCGCAGCCGGGCGCTGTGATCCCAGACTGCTTCCTGCAGCCGCACCGGCGCCTTGGTGATCACGAGCGGCGGGCCTTGTGCGTTGTGGGGGGTGAACTGTTCTGCGGCCGACCCAGGTCGTCGGTCTGTGCCGGCGCACGCCGCCAAGCAGCCGCCACAGCCACCGCCAGCAACATCACCACGGTGCTGCCCACCGCCGCCACCAACCCTTGGCCCGGCGCCGTGGCCACCAGAAAGTTGAAGGCCGTGTGCCACACCGCTACCAGCAACACGCTGCGGCCCTGGAAATACAGCCACGCCAGCACCAGCGAGCCGGCGGTCAACCCCAGCGCCCACCCCAGCAAGGCCGGGCCCAGCAGGGCCGCCATGCTCGTGTTCAGCACGAACAGCGGCGCATGCCACAGCAGCCAGATGCCCGCCACCGCCAGGGCTGCCCGCAGCCGCGAGCGCCCCTGCGCCAGGCGCGGCAGCGCAAAGCCGCGCCACCCGCCTTCCTCCCCCAGGCCGTTGAGCAGCAGCGCCACCACGGCGGCCACGCCCAGCGAAGGGGCTTGGGGAATGCCCGGATAGGTGTTGAAGTCCCGCAGCGATGGCAGGGGGTGGCCGAAGGCTGCCAGTGCCGCGAAGATCAGCGCCCCCAGCAGCAGCGGCGAGAGCGCTAGCAGGGCCGAGCGCCAACGCGGCACCGGCAGGCGGACGCAGCTGCGCAGCAGGCGCACGAGTCCGGGCATGCCCTCCGCCAGTGCCGTGACCACCAGCGCAGCCAGAAACGGCCCGCACAGGCCCGGCAGGTGCGTGGCGCTGGAGCCGGGGCCCACCCGCTCGCCGCGCGCCAGCAAGGCCAGCCAATACCCCCACGAGAACGCAAAGGCGAGCACACAGTAGAGCAGCAGCGCATGCCGCTGGGCAAACCGCGCCAGGGGGCGCGGGGCTGCAGGGTTGGCAGTGGAAGGGCGCATGGCAGGGCAGGTTGGGGCGGCGGGGCCGGACGGAAGATCATGCCAGCGGCGCGCGACGGCCGGGTGGCAGCGCCGGCGCAGTGCCTCGGGCGCCCTGCCGTGCGTGGTTGGGGGCCGATGTAGGACTGGCTCGGCACAGGCACGCGGCGCAGGCCCACCTGCGGGCGTCTTTCTGCGACGGAGCATGCGCATTTTGCAAGGAGCCTTGCCATGCAACCGACCTCTCGCCGACCCCTTGCAGTGGTCACCGGTGCCTCTTCGGGCATCGGCTATTACCTCGCCCTGCGCTGCGCCGCGCAGGGCTTTGACCTGGTGGTGGCTGCAGACCGCCCGCTGGACGACGTGGCCGAGGACTTTCGCATCCAGGGGGCGCAGGTCACGGCCGTCCCTGCGGACCTGGCCAGCCCCTCGGGCGTGAACGACCTGTGCCAGGCCATCGGCAACCGCCCGGTGGACGCGCTGCTGGCCAATGCCGGGCACGGCCTGGGCAAGGGCTTTCTGGAGCAGGACTTCAACGACGTGCGCCACGTCATCGACACCCATGTCACCGGCACCTTGTACCTGCTGCACCGCGTGGTGCCCGGCATGCGCAGCCGCGGCGCGGGGCGTGTGCTCATCACCGGCTCCATCGCCGGCTTCATGCCTGGCAGCTTCCAGGCCGTGTACAACGGCACCAAGGCTTTCATCGACTCGTTTGCCGCGGCGCTGCGCAACGAACTCAAGGACACCGGCGTCACCGTCACCTGCCTCATGCCCGGCCCCACGGATACCGAATTCTTTGCCCGCGCCCAGATGCTCGACACCCAGGTCGGCGCGGACGACCACAAGGCCGACCCGGCCCAGGTGGCCCAGGCCGGGTTCGACGCCATGATGGACAGCGAGGCCGACGTGGTGGCCGGCCTGAAGAACAAGCTGCAGGTGGCCCTGGCCAAGGTTACTCCGTCGCAGGTGCTGGCCGAGCAGCACCGCAAGATGGCGGAACCCGGGTCGGCCAACGATTGATGCAGGCGGCACACCGGTGCGGCCCGCCGGCTCACCGCACAGATGCTATGGTTTTGATACTGCCTGCGCTTGCCCAGCAGGCGCTAGCGGCCGATTTTGCATGGAAGAGCAGTGGGCCCCGTCAAATCGCAGGGTAGGCGCCGGTGCCCCCGGGCCATGCCGTCAGCACCTCGAAGCCATCAGGGGTCACCGCCACCATGTGCTCCCACTGGGCGGAGAGGGAGCGGTCCTTGGTCACCACCGTCCAGCCATCGGCCAGCTCCTTGGTCTCGCGCTGGCCGGCGTTCAGCATGGGCTCGATGGTGAAGACCATGCCCGGCTCCAGCCGCAGCCCCTGGCCGCGCCGGCCGTAGTGCAGCACCTGCGGCGCGTCGTGGTACACGGTGCCGATTCCGTGGCCGCAGTATTCGCGCACCACGCTGAAGTTCTCGCGCTGCGCCACCGTGGCAATCGCGTGGCCCACATCGCCCAGCGTGGCGCCGGGCCTCACGGCGCGGATGCCCGCGCACAGCGCCTCGTACGTGGTGCGCACCAGCCGCTGGGCCAGCACGCTGGGCGCGCCCACGCAGAACATGCGGCTGGTGTCGCCATACCAGCCGTCTTTTTCCACGGCCACGTCGATGTTCACGATGTCGCCCTTCTTCAGCGTTTGCTGGGGCGAGGGAATGCCATGGCACACCACATGGTTCACCGAGGTCAGCACCGTCTTGGGGTAGCCCAGGTAGCCCACGTTGGCGGGCCGCGCGCCCTGCACGTTCACTATGTGGTCGCGGCAGAGATCGTCCAGTGCCTCGGTGGTCACGCCCGGCACCACATGCGGCTCGATCATGGCCAGCACCTCGGCGGCCAGTTGCGCTGCCCGCCGCGCCATCACCAGTTCTTCGGCCGAGCGGATCGGCACGCCACGGTCAGCGCGCGCCATCAGTGCGGCTGCTTTCTGGCGCGTGCGGTGGGGGCGACGGCTGCAGCCTTGCTGCCGAGCCCGCCCTGCGTCGCCAGCGCCACATCCAGCCCACCCGCCAGCTCGGCCCGCACCAGCATCTGGCAAATCTCGCGGTGGTCCAGGTCGGGGTACAGCTCGGCCAGCATGCCGACACGCATCCAGTGCTCGGCCTGGGCGTTGATGGAACGGCTCAATGCCGTGCTGGCAAGACGCAGGTTTTCGTGCATCTGGTCGGAAATCTTGACAATGCCCATGGCTCTCAATTTATATGAAACGTATATGTATTGTATGCGTTTCATTGCGCAGGGGGTGGCATTGTCTGCCGCTGCGGCCTGGCCGCCCGGCCCGTTCGTCCGAGCGCGGCCGCTGTCCGGAACTGTCGAGTGCTGGGGCGCAATGCCCCTGCGCTCAAGGCCGGACGGTCAATTCATCGTGGATGGAGTGAGCACCTTGCGCGGCTCGCGCCGCAGTGATGACGGCTTCCATTTGTGCGCGACTTGCCACGGTGCCCGCAAGCCGAACGTCTCCCTTGGTGGTGACGACTGTGATGTCGCCATCCCCCAGGTCGGGGACCTTGCCCAGTGCCGTTTTGACATGGGTGGTGGTGTCGGCGTCCGAAACATGGGCGGTGGTGTCGGACGCCTGTGCGAGCGCGGTTGCCGAAGGCTCGGGTGGGCTGCAGGCGGTCAGCGCAGCAGCACAGGAGGTGGACCACAGGAGGATGGAGTAGAGGTTTTTCATGGAGTGCTTTCGAGGGGGGGGCGAAGGGCTGCGACGCCGCCGGGCTGTGGTCTTCTGGAGGGAGGGGCGGTCAGGTCATGTGGCGCGGCACTGTCTGGGCTGCTGACAGCTGCGGATCGCCTGGGTGTTGTTCCAGTGCGTAGGGCACGGTCAGAAAGGCCACGGTGAAGACGACAAACAGGGTGGCAGCAACGGTCCGTGCAATCGGTACGAGAAAGCTCTTGAGGTCGGAATTCATGATGGCTCCTGTAACGGCTGAGGGTTGAAGGGCAAGGCCGGCCAGCCGTTTCCTGCCTTGGGATGCCATGTTGCCGGGGTGAGGCTGAACACAGGCTGAACAGCCGTTGCCGCGGTGGATGAGCGCCGTTGTGCAAGGTGCTCGCACGCGCTTCGGCGCAGCGCGGTGCCGGGAACTGCGCCCGCAGCCGGGTGCGCCGCTGGGGCTGAGGACGCGGGGCACTCAATGCGAGTGCTGGTGGTGTATGTCGGGGTAGTGGGGGTGCCTGTGGCGCAGGGCCGTGTGCCGGTGCCAGTGCACGTGGGGTGCCGTGGTGTCCACCCCGGGGTCGTGCGCGTGCTGGTGGTGCTCGTCATGCGCGTGGGCATGTGCGTGCTCCAGCGGCTCATGGGTGTGCTCGTGCGCGTGGTCCTCGGTCAGGTGCAGCCACACGCCCCACCCCATGAGCGCGCAGGACATCCAGAATGCCGGACTGGCGGCTTCTCCGAGCAGCAGCAGCGACACGGCTGCTCCAATGAACGGTGCCGTCGAGAAGTAGGCCCCGGTCCGCGCGGCGCCCAGTCCCCGCAGGGCCAGCACAAAGAGGACGAGGCTGATGCCGTAGCCCGTCATCAGCCAATCCCGAACTTCCTGATCCGGTAAGCCATCGTAGCCCGGCTGATCCCCAGCAGCCGCGCCGCCAGCGCCACATTGCCGCCCGCGCTCTGCAGCGCCTGACGCAGCATCTGCGCTTCCGCCTGGTGCAGCGGCACCACCACCGGTGCAGCGGCTGGCGAGGGCGCCGCACCGGCCTTGGCTGCGGCGGGCGTTCGCGATGCGCGCATTCCCGCACCCGTTGACGCTTGCGCGTGCAGCGTGCCCCTGCCGTTGCCCTGCAGGTTCAGCGACATCAACCCGCCGCCGCTTTGCTCACCGCCCGCAAACAGATGGTGGGGCTCCAGGGGCTCGCCATCCGTCGCCAGAATCACCGCCCGCTCGATCAGGTTCTGCAGCTCGCGGATATTGCCCGGGAAGGTGTAGTGAAACATCGCTTTCACCGCCGCCTGGCTGAAGCCGGGCACCTGCCGCTGGTGCTTGCGCTGGTAGTGAGCCAGGAAGTGGCTCATCAGCAGCGGAATGTCGTCGCGCCGCTCGCGCAGCGGCGGCAAGTGGATGGGGAAGACGTTGAGGCGGTAGAACAAGTCTTCGCGGAAAGTGCCCTCGCGCACGGCCTGGCGCAGGTCCACGTTGGTGGCGGCCACCAGGCGCACGTCCACGCGCACGGTGCGGGTGCCGCCCACGCGCTCCACCTCGCCTTCTTGCAGTGCGCGCAGCAGCTTGCCCTGGGCCACCAGGCTGAGGGTGCCGATCTCATCGAGGAAGAGGGTGCCGCCGTGGGCGCGCTCGAACCGGCCGGGGCGGGAGTTACCTGCGCCGGTGTAGGCACCGCGCTCCACGCCGAAGAGTTCGCTCTCCACCAGCGTCTCGGGGATGGCCGCGCAGTTGACGGCCACGAAGGGCTGGCTGCTGCGCGGGCTGATGCGGTGGAGCATGCTGGCGAACATCTCCTTGCCCACGCCCGATTCGCCGGTGAACAGCACGGTGGCATTGGTGGGGGCCACGCGCTGCAGCATGTGGCAGGCAGCGTTGAAGGCGGATGAGGCGCCCACCATGGTGGAATGGGTTGCGGCTTCGGCAGGGTGATCGGCGGCGCGGGCCGTGGTCGGCGTCTTGCCCGGCGGCATGCCCAGGTAGGTGGTGCGGCGCGCCTTGCCGCCGGGCATGTTGGCCAGCTCCGCGGGCGGGGTGCCCACGAAGTCCTGCGCGTTCAGGTAGAACAGGTCTTGCGCGGGGTCGTCCCAGCGCTCGGCCGATTTGCCCACCACGCGGCAGTGCGCCGCGCCGGACGACCGGCACTCCACCTCGCGGAACACCACCATGCGGCCGAACAAGGTACTCACGTAGCCGGTGGCGTAGCCCACCTGCATCCAGCACGCGGGCGAGCCGCCCACACCGTAGGCGGCGATGTGCTCGTCGTCTTCGCTGGAGTTGTGCCAGATGAACTCGCCGTCGTAGTCGCCCCGCTCGGCGTCGTAGCGGACATGTACCACCTCCACCTGTACCACGCCCTCCAGCGCATGCAGGCGGGTGCCGGCGATGGCGGCGGCCTGGGGCTCGGCGCCGGGCCACTGCTGGCGCACCAGGCGGGCGTCGCGCGCACCGCTCACGTAGCCGGCGCGGGTGAGCAGGCCGCGCGCCTTGTCCAGGCCGATGCTGTCGATCAGCTCGCGCCGCAACGCGCCCAGGGCTTCGGCGTGCAGCAGCACCATGCGCTGGTCTTGCAGCCAGATGCGGCCGTCGCCGGGCGAGAAGAACAGGCATTCGCTGATGTCCGCCACGGTGGGGTGGGCGTGCTGGCTGATGCCCTGCGTGTCAAACCCGCCCAAGGCGTGGGGCGGAGGGGCAGGTGTGGTGCCCAGCAGGGTCTGGCCCAGGCCAATGGCCGTGCGGTTCAGGTCGGCCAGGGAGATGCGGCGTTTGGGCATGGGTGGTCGTTCACCAGAAATTCAGCAAAAAGTGATCATTTGATCAATTGCTGCATGTGCATTTGATGATGGATAGTAACTATTCGGCCGCCAAAAGTCGCCCAGGCCAGCGGGGGGAGTGACTAGGGAAAGTCCGTAGCGCCTCCTCTGAAAACCACCTGCGTTTGCCCGCTTGGGCGGGCTTCGGCCAGCCCGGCTGGTACGCGCGTTGCAAAAAAGGAGGTCACTCAAGACCAACCAAGGAGCAACGCAAATGGGAATGTCAGAAAAACCGGGCCTGCTGGACCACCGCCTGTGGGCGGGCAAGGCCTTTGATGGCGCGTGGCAAACCACGCTGAGCGGCGAGCGCAACGTCACCGAGCCCGCCACCGGCCAGGTGCTGGGCACCGTGGGCATTGCCAGCGCGGCCGACATGCAGGCCGCCATCGGCCGTGCGGCCCAGGCGCAGGCTGCGTGGGCAGCCACGGGGCCGCGCGAGCGCGCCGCCGTGTTCCACCGCGCCGCCAGCATGTTTGAGCAGCACTTTGATGAGCTGGCCCTGCACATTGCCCGCGAGACCGGCGGCATCCTGCCCAAAGGCCAGCACGAGGTGCGCGAGGCCATCACGCTGTGCCACCTGGCGGCCGGCCTGCCCCTGCAGGCCCAGGGCCAGGTGCTGCCCAGCACACCCGGGCGCCTGTCGATTGCGCGGCGCGTGCCGCACGGGGTGGTGGGCGTGATCTCGCCGTTCAACTTTCCGCTCATCCTGGGCCTGCGCTCGGTGGCGCCCGCGCTGGCGCTGGGCAATGCCGTGGTGCTCAAGCCCGACACGCGCACGCCGGTCAGTGGCGGCTTCATGATGGCCCGGGTGTTTGAAGAGGCCGGCCTGCCCAAGGGCTTGCTGCAGGTGGTGCCGGGCGACGCCGAGGCGGGCGAGGCCCTGGTGGTGGACGCGCGCGTGCCCATGATCGCCTTCACCGGCTCGCCCACAGTGGGCCGCCGCATTGGCGCGCTGGCGGGCCAGCACCTCAAGAAGGTGTCGTTGGAGCTGGGCGGGGCCAACAACCTCATCATCCTGGAAGACGCCGACCTGGACGCCGCCGCCAGCGCCGCCGCGTTTGGAGCGTGGTTCCACCAGGGGCAGATCTGCATGGCGTCCAACCGCATCCTGGTGCACGAATCGATTGCCGAGGCCATCCTGCAGCGCCTGGTGGGCAAGGCCGCGCACCTGCCCGTGGGCGACGGCGCCAGCGGCCAGGTGGCCCTGGGGCCGATGATCGACGCCAAGCAGCTGCAGCGCTTTGACAGCGTCATCAAGGACAGCGTGGCCCAGGGCGCCACGCTGGAGGCGGGCGGCACGCACGAGGGCCTTCGCTACAAGCCCACCGTGCTCTCCGGCGTCAAGCCCGGCGTGCGTTCGTTTGACGAAGAGCCCTTCGGCCCCGTGGCCAACCTCGTCACCTTCCGCACCGACGACGAGGCCGTGCAGTTGGCCAACACCAGCCAGGGCGGCCTGGCCGCCGCCGTCATCAGCCCCAACGTGGGCCGCGCCCTCGCCCTGGGCCAGCGCCTGCGTGCCGGCATGGTGCACATCAACGACCAGACGGTGAACGACGAATGCACTAACCCCTTTGGCGGGCCGGGCCTGGGCGGCAACGGCAGCAGCGTGGGCGGGCCTGCGGACATTGACGAATACACGCAGTGGCAGTGGATCACCGTCAAAGACACCGTGCCCGCGTTTCCTTTTTGACAGAGCAACAACCTCCCGTTCGGCCTGAGCTTGTCGAAGGCAGGGCGGGTGTGTTGCCTCGGCTTCGACAGGCTGAGCACGAACGGATTTCGAGTGGTGAGAGAAACCAGCGCATGCCCCCGCCCGCTCACGCTGAGCTTGTCGAAGCGCCGCACCGGCGTCATGCCCCGGCTTCGACAGGCTCAGCCCGAACGGTTGGGGGTTGCGGGAGGCGGCGCAGGCGTTCCGGCCTGCTCGTCCCGGAGCGCCCCCCATTCGTTCACGCTGAGCTTGTCGAAGCGCCGCCCACCACCCTAAGACCACACAACATTTTCTGGAGACAACCCCCATGACCCTTCACAACAAAACCATCATCGTCACCGGCTGCTGCTCCGGCATCGGCGCAGACTTCGCCAAGCTCGCCCGCCTGCAAGGCGCCCGCGTGATCGGCGTGGACCGCAATGCCCCTACGCTCACGCTCGACGGCTTTGTGCAGGTGGACCTGGGCGACCCAGCCGCCATCGATGCCGCTGTGGCGCAACTGCCCGCGCAGGTGGACGCGCTGGCCAACATTGCCGGCGTGCCGGGCACGGCGCCCGCCGACCTGGTGGGCCGCGTCAACTACCTGGGCCTGCGCCACTTCACGCACCGCGTGCTGGATCGCATGGGCGAGGGCGGCGCCATCGTCAACATTGCGTCCATCCTGGGCGCCGAATGGCCGCAGCGCCTGGAACAGCACCGCGCCCTGGGCGCCACCACCAGCTTTGAAGAAGGCGCGCAGTGGCTGGCCAGGAACCCTGTGCCGCAGGAGACCTGCTACCAGTACTTCAAAGAAGCGCTGATCGTGTGGACGCTCACCCAGTCGCAAAAGATCTTCATGGAGCGCGGCGTGCGCATGAACTGCGTGGCCCCCGGCCCGGTGTTCACGCCCATCCTGGGCGACTTTGTGCAGATGCTGGGCCAGGAGCGGGTGGAGAAAGACGCCCACCGCATGAAGCGCCCCGCTTTCAGCGACGAGGTGGCGCCGGTGATTGCCTTCCTGTGCAGCGATGCCGCGCGGTGGGTCAGCGGCATCAACCTGCCAGTGGACGGCGGGCTGGCGTCTACCTATCTGTAGCAGGGCCGACGCGCCAGCCTGTTGGAAGCGGCCTATCCCAGCTGCTCCATGGTGCGCGGGTCTTTCTGCCCGCCAAAGTACTTTTGCAGCACCGCTTCAAACACGCTGCCCGGCCCCGCCGCCTCGCCAAACAGCGTCATGCAAGAGCGCAGCTTGAGGTCGTCTGGCGTGCCGAACACCTCCAACGCAGAAGACGTCTCCAGGCCCAGCAGGACCTGGCAGCACTCGCGCAGGCGCCCGGCCAGCACCGGGTGCGCCAGGTACGCCTGCGCCTCGGCCCGCGACTGGATGGCGTAGCGCTGCGCCATGTCGCTGTGCCCCAGCCCCTTGATCTGCGGGAACACAAACCACATCCAGTGCGTGCGCTTGCGGCCCGCCCGCAGCTCGGCCACCACGCGGGGCCAGACGGGCTCCTGGGCTTGCAGAAAACGGTCGAGGACAGGAGGCAGGGGCATGCTGGATTACTGGGTTTGGTGCCTGCGAATTTCAAACACCGTTCGGGCTGAGCTTGTCGAAGCCTCGCGCGGCGTTTCGACATCAGGTGACGAGCGGGCTGAGAACATGGTGACTGCGAAACCCAGGCGCGGCAAGCACTGAATGAGGAGCGGCGAGGGCACCGTGCTGAACGCGACAAAACGGTGATGCGCAAACCCCACACCCCGTGCCAGAATGAACCGATGAGCACCTCCACCTCCTCCTTCCAGTCCAACGCAGACGGCACGCGGGTGACCACCTACACCTGGGCCCAAACTCCCGGCCAACCCGTGGGCGCCGTGCAAATCTCCCACGGCCTGGCCGAGCACGGCGAGCGCTACGACCGCTTTGCGCGGGCCCTGAACGCCGCCGGCTTCATCGTCCACGCCGTGGACCACCGCGGCCACGGCCGCACCGCTGGCGGCAAGCTGGGCGACTTTGGCGCCGCAGGGTTCGACGGCCTCATTGCCGACGTAGCCCAGTTCGGCGCACTGCTACGCGCGCAGCACGGCAGCAATAACAACAACCTGCCGCTCTTCCTCTTCGGCCACTCCATGGGCTCGTTCGCCGCGCAGGCGGCCATCCTGGACCACTCGTCCAGCTGGTCCGGCGTCATCCTGTCAGGCTCCACCGCCCTCGACCTGTTCGCCGCCGGCATGGCCAACGCCCCGGCCGACGCGCCCGCCGGGCTTGCGGCGTTCAACGCGGGGTTTGAACACCGCACCGGCTACGAATGGCTGTCGCGCGATGCGGCAGAGGTAGATGCCTACGTGGCCGACCCGTGGTGCGGCTGGGACGTGCCGGAGGACGTGATCCCCGCGCTCTTCGCGCCTGCACCGAAGCTGGCAGACCCCGCGCAACTCGCGCGCATCCGCAGCGACCTGCCCATCCTGATCGCGTCCGGCGACGCAGATCCGCTGGCCGCTGGCGGGGCTTTGATTGAGCAACTGGGGCAGCGGTATCGGGATGCGGGTGTGGCCGATGTGACGGTCAAGCTGTACCCGGGGGCGCGGCATGAAATCTTGAATGAGACGAATCGGGAGGAAGTGACGGGGGATGTTGTGGCGTGGCTGCGGAGGTATGTGGCCGTGGCTTGGTCGCCTCTCGATGCGGGCGTGGCGATCTAATCGACTGCCTGTTATGGGCTGATCTGAGTCATTCGCCGCGAGCAGGCTGGGGCGGCTGCGACGATCAGCACCGGCCCATCGAGGGGCAGCGGCGCGTATGGCCGAACCACCTCCGAAATTTGCCTCTTGACAGATGGCGCGCACGATCCAATTTTGAGTGGCCGGTCCGACATGAGACGACTGGGCGGATCCGCGCTTGTTCTGACGTGCGGCCATGCAATTCACTGCACTCGGCCGAGCACAAAAGAAGCTCCTAATCAACTACCCTATGCGGTTCATGGAGGAATCACCCAATGGTTGAAGCGCAGAAGGCCCGGCAGGATCTGACGGTCAAGGGCGAATCGGTCGAGCGAATCTTTGGCAACTACCAAGCTTGGCGGTACATCGTCAACCGCCGCTACCAACGCAAGCTAGTCTGGACGCTTGACGAAAAGAGACGCTTCATCGATTCGATCATCAGTGGGTATCCTGTGCCGATCGTACTGCTGGCAGAGCGAAAAATGGTAGCCGGCCCAAGCCAGTTTGAGATCATCGATGGCATGCAGCGCCTCAACGCCGTATTTGGGTTCATCGAGAACGAATACGCTGTCAACGGCTGTTTTTTCGATCTGAATACTATGGCGGAAACGAAGGCACTGCTCGACGCGGGCAAGCTTCAGCAGCGCGAGCCGGTGCTTGCGCGCGATGCCTGTGTGCGGGTTGCTGCGTACACAGTTCCACTGTCGATCTACGAGTTCGCCGGCGATGGGGAAGTGGATGAGGTGTTTCGCCGAATTAACTCGGGTGGCCGGAAGCTGTCTCGGCAAGAACTGCGGATCGCCGGTTCAACCGGCCACTTTGCCCAAGCTGTTCGATTCATTGCCGCTAAGGTTCGTGGCGACGTTTCAGCGTCCGACGAGCTTCCCCTCAATGAGATGAAGAAAATCTCGATTACGAACCGCGAACTGCCCTACGGCATCAACGTTGATGAGGTGTTCTGGATTAAGCAGGGTGTACTCACTAAGGAGCAGGTCCGGGAGTCTCGCGATGAGGAAATCATCGCCGACATCCTCGCTTTCATGCTACTGGAGCCCAAGCCGCCATCACGCAGCGAGGTGCTGGACGACTTCTTCGGCTATGGCGAGGGCGAAGGCCCACAGCAACGGCATGAGCAGATTGAACTGGCCACGCAGAAGGTCACAACCGAGGTAGCTACGGCCGACTTCCAACGTGTGCTGGATCAACTGAAAGTCACGTTGAATCGGGCCGAACGCACCCTCGGACAACTGCTTCTTGGCGAGCAACCACCAAGGGCGCCGCGGTATTTTCAGGTCGTTTTCCTGGCGTTGCACAAGCTAATGGTGGTGGGAAACCAGGAAGTTGTTGATCAAGACCAGCTCATTAAGCTGCTCGACGGTAGCGGAGCCAAAATCCAGGTGCCCGAGGGTGGCCGTTGGGGTTCTGAAGACCGAACTAATCTAGTGAACGGTGCGGCTGGCATGTACGGCGCAGCTTTTGGTCCGTCGAAGGCCTATGACCCGGCACAGGTTCGGTGGATCACGCAGATGGAGAACATCCTGACGCAGTCGTACACCGAGCAGGCAGCGTACGACTTCAAGCAGGGGTTCCTTCGTCTTGATGGCAAGCATGGCTTCGACGAGGACAGCTTCGACAAGATCTTGAAGACGTTGGCTGGCATTGCCAATATCCGCAAGGGTGTGCGCGGCTATGTCCTAGTAGGCGTAGCGGATGCTGAAGCTGACGCAATGCGCGTGACGCAGCTTTACGGGGTCGACGCCAAGCCATTCGAACGTTTCTTTATCACGGGTGTGGAACACGAAGCCAAGGCGCTGGGTCGATCGCTAGACGCTCTCTTCATGGAGCTAACCACTCGAATCAAGAACTCTGCGCTATCCGAGCCGCTGAAAGACTACGTGGCACGAAACGTCAAGTCGGTTCGCTACTACGACAAAACCGTCTTCGTGTTTGAGGCTCAAGCGCAGGAGGAGCCATCGAACTTCAACGGCGTGTTCTTCGTCCGGCACGGCAACAAGTTGGCCGAGGTGGCAACGGCCCAGTACGGCGAGTTGTTCAAGAGGTTCCTCGCGGGTATGTAGGCAGTTTGACTGACTTAGTTCGATCGCTCTTCCATTCAAGCCCCGGCAGTCCCCGGCGAAACCTTCGGTGAACTAGGTTCGGAAGGACCGCCATGCCAATACCAGCGCGTAGCGTCTCGGATTTTTTCTCCGGGAGGCGCGGCGATAGTGCTTGGGGTGAGCGAGAAGAAACCGAAGCCCATGCGATAGCAGTGTGGTAGAGGCTCCGCGCTCAGCCCGCCAACCCCTCCGCCAACGCCTCAAACACCACCCGAATCCGCCGTGCCGTGCGCAGTTCGCGGTGCGACACCAGCCAGATGGGAAACTGCAACGGCGGCACATCGTCCAGCACGCGGACCACACCGGGGGTCTGGCGGGCGATCTCGTCCATCGTGGCGCCGATGCCCAGGCCCTGGCGCACCAGCTCCCAGTACAGGGCGGTCTGGTCGGCGTAGCAGCTGAACTGGTGTTCGCCCAGCTGCAGCCCGTGGTGGCGCAGGTAGGCGAGGTACTGGCCGTTGCGGTCGGAGCCGACAAAGACGGCGCGCGTGGCGTCCTCCGCGGTGCGGGGGTGGCCGTGGGCGCGGACCCACGCCTCGGAGGCATAGAAGCTGGCCTGTGCCTGGCGCACCAGGCGGGCGATCAGGTCGGGTTGCTCGGGCTGCACATGGCGGATGGCGATGTCGGCTTCGCGGCGCAGCAGGTCGCTCAGCGCATTGGACGCGATCACCTCCACCGCGATGCTGGGCTCCTGGGCGCGCAGCCGTTGCAGGATGGGCGGCAGCAGGTAGGCGGCGATGGCGTCGGTAGCAGACACCGTCACCACGCCGCCCACGGCCTGCGAGCGGCCGCTGGCGGCCAGGCCCAGGGCTTCGGCGGCGGTGCCCATGGCGCGGGCGTGCTCCAGCAGGTCGAGCCCGGTGGGGGTGAGCACCATGGCCTTGCCCACGCGCTCGAACAGGGTCACGCCCATGTCCCGTTCGATGGCGGCCACCTGCCGGCTCAGGGTGGGCTGGGTCAGGCCCAGCTTGCGGGCGGCGGCTGAGAGCGAGCCGGTTTCTGCCGTTTGCAGAAAGGCTTTTAGCTGGTTCCAGTCGAGTTGATCCATGCGTAAACGTATATGTTCACTGCAATTTACCGCAGTTTCCTGCGCCGCAATGCATGGATAGCATCCGGGTGTTGCCTATCGCTGCTGCGCGTTGACTGCCTTTGTACCGCCCGGTCCCTGCCCCATGACCTCTTCTGCCACCGTTCCTGTTGCTGACGCATTGCCTTCTGCTGCCGCCCCTTCGGCTACGGCGTCCAAGGCACGGTTCTGGGACCGCATTGCGCCCAAGTACGCCGCCGACTCGATTGCCGACCTGGCAGGGTACGAGGCCACGCTGTGGCGCGTGCAGGGCCTGCTTTTGCCGCAGCACGATGTGCTGGAGATTGGCTGTGGCACCGGCAGCACGGCGTTGCGCCTGGCGCCCTTTGCCCGGAGCCTGCTGGCCACCGATGTGTCGCCTAAGATGATCGCCATTGCCCACCAGCGGCTGGCCGCACAGCCCACCCCGCAGTTGCGTTTTGCCGTGGCGGATGCAGAGGCGGCGGCCTTCGGTGCCGAGGCGTTCGATGCGGTGCTGGCCTTCAACGTGTTGCACCTGACAAGTGCCCTGGACGACACGCTCAAGCGGGTGGTGCAGGCGTTGCGCCCGGGCGGGCGGCTGATCTCCAAGACCGTCTGTATTGCCGAGATGAACCCGCTGATTCCTTACCTGGCCGTGCCGTTGATGCGTGCGCTGGGCAGGGTTCCGCCCGTGTTGTGTTTTGACGAGCACCAGCTGCGCTCGGCCATGGTGCGGCAAGGCCTGCAGATCGTTTGCGTCGAACGGCATGGCACGCGGGGCAAGGACCCCCGCGCCTTCGTCATCGCCCGCAAACCGGGCTGATTCTCTCCATCCCCCCTCCGCAGGCGGCGGCCCTTGGCAGGGCCGCGGGGATTCGTTTTGCCTGCTGTTTTCTCAGCACCGTTGCGTACCTCTCTTTTTGCAAGCTCGTTTGATCTTTTTGTTTGTTCTTTTCCGTTGAGCCCAAGGAGCCTCTTATGCACGATTTTTCCCTCTCATCGCAGCGCCCACGTTGTACTCGCGGGGCTGTTGCGGCGCTGGCCGTCTTGGCCGCACTGGCCCTGGGTGCCTGCGGTGGCGGGGGCGACGATAGCGAGCCACCCAACGGGGGATCGGGTGGATCGGGGGGCTCCGGTGGTACGGGCCCGTCGGTGTCCATCAGCGCGCTGGAAGGCGACTGGGTGCAAAAAGGGTGCGCCAAGGCGGGTGCGCAGTCGTTCAAGCGGACCGTGCGCGCACGCATCACGGGGCAGACCACCATCGACTACTTTGAAGGCGTGCTGACCTTCCAGGGCAACGACTGCGCTGGCGCCTACCAAGCGGTTGGGCCCACCAAAACGGGCACGGTGACCTTTGCCCGATCCGAAGCCAACCCGGCGCTGGCGGCCCATTGGGGTGAGCTGCGCACCGTCATCGGCACGCGCGCGGGCGCCATCTGGACGCTGCAGCCCAACCACCTGCTGTGCCTGCTGGGCGACGAGATTCCCTCCATTCAACCCACGCTGGGGGCCGTGGCCTCCAGCGTGGCAACCATTCCCGCAGACAACTGCTTTACCCGCTGATTCCCATGCGCACCATGACATCCCTTTCTTCCATGAAACGACCCGTCCCTCTTCTGGCCTTCGCCCCCAGGGCGTGCCTTGCCGCTGCGCTGGCGCTGCTCGCCGGCTGTGCCTCCACCCTCGACGATTCGGGCCTGGAGCAACGCACGGCCCAGGCGATCGGGCGGATTGCGGGCCAGTTCACCATCACCGACCGGCAGGAGGAAACCGGTGGCCGCGTGAACTACACCGTCAACACGCTCGATGGTGTGACCTACCGTTGCTACGTGTACGGCGTCACCGGCTTTCAGAAAGCCATGACGTTTGGGCAGACGCCCCATTCCGATGCGATCTGCACCGCCATGGCGGGTGGCCAGCGCCAGCGCAGTGGTGCAGCGCCGGCAGCGGCCTCCAGCCCCCAGCCGCCGGGCCGCGCCCCCGCCAAGGAATGCAATGCGTTGCTGCGCGCGGCAGGGCGTTGCTGAAACGCGGAACTTTGCGGACACCTAGCATGATGAAACGATGGCACTGGGCCGGCCTGCTGCTGGCGTGGGTACTGAGCGGCTGCGCTACGGTGCCCGGCGCAACCACCGCCACGGTGGACGGACGCCAGGTCGAATACGTGCAGGCGGGGCAGGGCGGCCCGGTGGTGGTGTTCGAGAACGGACTGGGCGCCACGCTGGACTGGTGGGCCAAGGTCTGGCCCGATGCCGTGGCGCAAACCCGTGCAGTGGCGTACCACCGCGCGGGCTACGGCCGCAGCGATGCGGCCTCGCAGCCGCGCGACGGTGCGCGCGTGGTGGAAGAGCTCAGAGCCCTGCTGCGGGCCCGCCACCTGCCGCCGCCCTATGTGCTGGTGGGGCATTCCCTGGGCGGGCTCTACATGCAGCTGTTCGCGCGCCAGTACCCTGGCGAGGTGGCGGCGCTGGTGCTGGTCGATTCCACCCACCCCGACCAGGTCAAGGGGGCAGGCGACCCCGCGCAGTGGCCGGTGTGGCTGAAGGTGGTCTTCAATGCCACGACTTCCGGAACGGCCAAGCAGGAACTGGCCGCCCTGGATGCCACGGGCGACGAGGTGTCCCGGCTGCCGGTGAACCCCGCGGTGCCCGTGTGGGTGCTGAGTGCGCAGCGCGCCGCAGGGGCTCCGTCGGCATTGGCCGACGATGCCCAGCGCAAGCGGGCCGACCTGGCGCACCTCTACCCAGGCTCCGCCCAGGTGTGGGTGGACAGCGGGCACGGCATTCCGCTGGAAAAGCCGGAGGCGGTGGTCCTTGCCATCCGGGAGGCGGTGCAGGCTGCGCGCACTGCCCGCAATCATCTGCCAAAGCCGCACTAACTGAGTACCCGATCGGGCGGCTCGCGATGCGCGACTCACCCGCCCGTCAGGAAGGCACGCTTCGGTAGTTGCCAGGCGTCATGGCGTGGTGGGCCTTGAACGCGCGCTGCAGGTGTGCCTGGTCGGCAAAGCCCATGGCGTGGGCCGCGTCGGCCAGGGGGATGCCTTGGGACAGCAGCCGGCGTGCCCCGTTGACGCGCAGGTTTTGCAGGTAGCTGCCGGGCGTCATGCCGCACGCGGCCTGGAAGCGCCGGATGAACCGGGAGCTGCTCATGCCGCAGGCTTCGGCGAGTGTCTGCACGGTAAGGCGCATTTCATGGCCCGATTGCATCGCGGTCAGGGCGGGGATCAGTTCGGCGGGCACATGGGCCCAGTCCCAGGGCTGGCCGGCGCGGGTTTGGCCGGCAACCCAGCGGGGCAGGTCCGTGGCGAGCGCCTGGGCGGCGGCTTGCGAGGTCACGGGGCGGCACCACAGGTCCACCCAGTGCGCGATGGCGGAGTCCTCGATGCTGCGAGAGATCCATTCCAGCCCGTCCGGCGGCGCCGCCAGCCCCCAGGCCCGTGCAACCGCATTGCGCAGCCATTCGGATTCGATGAACAGCATCCGGTAGGACCAGATGTTTCCGGGCAGGGGGTTGCAGGAGTGGACCACGCCGGGCTCGATGAGGACCACCGAGCCTGCCCTGACCTGCTGAGGTCCGCCGGGATGGTGGAAGGTGGCGCAGCCGGCGTCGACGATGCCCACGGAAAATTCCGCGTGCGCGTGGGCGCGGTAGCAGTCCCGGGTGTTGACGCTGACGCGCAGCTCTGCCCAGGGTGCTGCCGGGTGGCGGTGGATGCGGTGCTGGCGGTCGGATGGCATGGTGGCAGATCATTGCACCATATGGACGACGCTGTACGCGAGGAGCAGGCCCATGGCCTGGTTAAAGCGCTTCTGCCGTGCCGGCACCGCCAGCCAGCGCGTCAGGATCCGGCCGGCGACCGCCCAGCAGCCCACGCCGAAGCTGCAGGCCAGCAGCGACACACCGCAAAACAGCGCCAGCGCAGCTGGCACATCGGTCTGGGGCAGGACGAACAGCCCCACGCCGGACAAGGCGACCATCCAGGCTTTCGGGTTGAGCGACTGCGTCATGCCGCCGTCGACAAAGGCCCTGGCGGCGGTGTCCCCCGCCGGCGCAGCTGCCGCCTTCAGTGGGGCCGGGGGCGCGGTGGCGATGCGCCAGGCCAGGTACATCAGGTAGCCGGCGCCGGCCCATTTCATCGCCAGCATGAGCGGCTGGCTGCCCAGCAACTGTTCGCCCCCCTTGCCCATGAGCCACACGACCAGGGCATAGCTCAGGCTGGCGCCCAGCACGTAGGCCATGGCCACGCCGGGCCGGCCCTGCGCGCCGTGGCGGACGGCGAGGATGTTGACGGGCCCCGGCGTGATGGAGCCGACCAAGGCGAAAACGCCCATTCCAAAAACAAGAGCCGTCACGGACATACCTTCCTGAAACACCGTTGCGAAACGGGTTCAGTATGGGCAGCCGGCCGGCGGATGTATTGAACAGAATTGCGCGGCGGGGCTAGCGCCCGCGGAGGCCCCGGCTCCTGCGCGTGTGCCCCGCGCTCTGGCAGGCCCGGCGGTAGGCACGCAGGGTTTGCTCGGCGCGCTGCAACACGGTGTCTTCCGCCACGGCCGCCCGGTGGGCCAGCTCGTCGGCCTGCGCCTGCTGCAGCTCCGCGGGGCTCATGCCCGAGGCTTCGCCCGTCAGCAGCGCAATCCCCTCGCTCACGTGCCCCATGGTGTAGACATGGAACAGGCCGCGCGCCACCGCGTCCTGCACGCTCGGGTCCAGCATCAGGTGGCGCTGGTTGCGCGCAGGGATCAGCACGCCCTGGGTGCCGTCCAGCCCGGCGGTCTGGCAGGCCTGGAACCAGCCTTCGATCTTTTCGTTGATGCCGCCCACGGGCAGCACCTCGCCGTGCTGGTTGAGCGCGCCGGTCACGGCAATGCCCTGGCGCAGGGGCAGGCCCGACAGGCTGGACAGCAGCGCGTACAGCTCGGCGCACGAGGCCGAGTCGCCTTCCACCCCGCTGTATTCCTGCTCGAACACGATGGAGGCATTCAGCGCCAGCGGCGCCACATGGCTGAACAGGGCCGTGAGGTAGCTGTGCAGGATGAGCACGCCCTTGTCGTGGATGGGGCCGGACATGTCCACCTCGCGCTCGATGTTGAGCAGCCCCTCCTGCCCGGCAAAGGTGCGCGCGGTGATGCGCACGGGGAAGCCGAAGCGGTAGTCGCCCAGGTCGATCTGCGTCATGGCGTTGATCTGGCCGGCCACGCTGCCGCTCAGGGTGATCAGGCGCTCGCCTTCGGTGATGGATTCGTGCAGCTGCTCTTCGGGGTAGTTGTGGCGCAGGCGGCGCGCGTGCAGGGCGGCGTGCACGTCGCTGGCCTCCACCAGCGTGCCCGCGCGCTGCTGGCACAGCGCGGCGCTTTCGATGACCAGCGCCTCGGTGTGGGCGAAGAGGGCGCTTTGGCGGCCCTGGTCGTCGGCCTCGCGGTGGGATTGCTCCAGCAGCAGCGCCACGGCGGCGGGGCTGAAGTGGGGCAGGCCGCGCTTGTGGCTGGTCTGGGCCACAAAGATGGCCGTGGCCTGGCGGGTGCCGGGGGTGGCGGCAAAGCGCTCCACGAAATCCACCTTGGCGCGAAAGCGCCGGGCGGCGTCGGGGTCGGCCTCTTGCAGGGCGTAGTACTCCTCGACCGATCCGATCAGCACGATCTTCACATCCACGTCCACCGGCTCGGGCAGCAGCGCGGCCGGTGCGCCGGGGGCGTGCCCTGCGGAGGGCCCACCGCCGCCTTCCTCGATCTGCAGGCGGCCGCAGCGCAGGAAGCGGCGCAGGCGCGGCCACAGGCCCTCTTCGGCGGCCAGGTCCTGCAGGTGCAGCAGGATGAAGCCGCCGTGCGCCTTGAGCAGGCTGCCGGCCAGGATGCTGGTGTGGTCGGCCTGCACGGTGTCGGCGTCCAGGCCGTGTTCGATGCTGCCGAACAGGGTGCGCACGGTGGGGTGGTCTTCCACCACCACGGGGGCGGCGGTGCGGCCGTCGTTGTCCACCACCAGGTTCACCTGGCAGCGGGCGATCAGGTCGTCCAGCGCGTCCTTGCGGTCGGCCTCGGCGTCGCTGTCGGGCTCGTCGTGCAGGGGTTCGAACAGGTCGATGTGCTCCAGCAGCGCGCGCTCTACGCGGTCCAGCCATTGCGAGAGCTTGGCGCCGTCCTTGATCTGCTTGCGCAGGTCTTGGCGAATGTCCTGCAGGCCTTGTTCCACCAGGGGCTTGACGGTGCGTCGGCGCAGCGCGGCCAGGGCCTCGTCCCGGGCGCGTTCCAGCGGGCGCATGGTGTCCAGGAAGCGGCCGATCTCGTCACGCAGGGCCTGCTCGGCCAGGTCGATCTCGGCGCGGCGCTCGGGCGGCAGGGCCCGGGCCTCGGCTTCGGTCAGCGGCTGGCCGCGCGGGCCGTTGAGGGTGAAGACCATCTGCCCGCCCTCGCGCGAGAGGCGGAACTGCCGCGCCTGCGCGAACTGGTCGAGCTGCGCAAAGCCGGCCGACTCCTGCGTCTGCCACTGCTGCTGGATGCGCCCGGCCTCGGCCTTGAAGTCGGGGCTGGCCAGGCGCTTGGGGATGTCGGCCTGCAGGGTGCGCGCCACGTCGGCCATGCCCTGGCGCAGCAGGCGGCCCTGGCCTGCCGGCAGGCGCAGGGCGCGCGGGCGCTCGGGGTGGTCAAAGTTGTGCAGGTAGCACAGGTCGGGCGGCACGGGGCGGCGGGCCGCGGCTTCGTGCATGGCCTGGCGCATCAGCGACGCGCGGCCGCTGCCCACCTCGCCCAGCACGAAGAGGTGGTAGTCGGGCTGCGGCAGGCTGAGCCCAAACTGTGCGGCGGCCTGGGCGCGTTCCTGGCCGATCCAGGGCAGGGGTTCGCCCGCCAGCTCGGCGGTGGTGGCAAAGCCCAGGGTGGCGGGGTCGATGGTCAGGCGCAGCTGGTGGGGGGCAAGGGCGTGGGCAGGCATGGGTGGGTGGGCTGTGGAGAGGAGCAGGTCTTCAGCTTGCTGCTGCCAGCTCAAAACAAAACATGAATGAATAACGCCAGGCTGGGCCGCTGTCGCTGCGGGCTTTCACTCCCTCTCCCCTTGTGGGAGAGGGCCGGGGAGAGGGGGCGGCACGGGATGGCAGGGGCGCGGTGCGGGTGCAGCCCCCTCTCCCCAACCCTCTCCCGCGAGGGGAGAGGGGGCAAGCCCGGAAGGCCGCTGTGGGTGGGCGGATTGGTTCCTGGTTTGAGAGGGACAATTTTTAGATAGAAATGGCCGCTAGCGCTTATGGATAAAGCGCGAGAAGCTATCAAAAGTATAGTATTCAACCCATTGTCAATGGGCCACGGGGCAGGCGCCTTGTGGAGCGCCGCCCGCTAGGGCATGGCTGCGCGCATCGGCCAGCGCGGCGGCGGTGGGCGCCTCGGTGGGCCAGCCTGCCAGGTGCTGCTGCGCAATGCGGCTGAGCGCGGTGATCCAGTGGGCGTTGTCGTTCAGGCACGGAATGTAGTGAAACTCCTGCCCGCCCGCGTGCAGGAAGGCCTCGCGCACTTCCATGTTGATTTCCTCCAGGGTCTCCAGGCAGTCGCTGGTGAAGCCGGGGCACACCACATCCACGCGCCGCGTGCCGGCCTGGCCCAGCGCCTCGATGGTGGGCTGGGTGTAGGGCTCCAGCCACTTGGCCTTGCCAAAGCGCGACTGGAAGGTGATGCGAAAGCGCTCCTCGCGCAGGCCCAGGCGCTCGGCCAGCAGGCGGCCGGTCTTGCGGGCCTCGCAGTGGTAGGGGTCACCCAGGTGCAGGGTGCGCTCGGGGACGCCATGAAAGCTCATCACCAGCTGGTCGGGCTGGCCGTGGGTTTTCCAGTGGGCTTCGATGGTGCGGGCCAGGGCGTCGATGTAGCCGGGCGCGTCGTGGTAGCGGTTGACGAAGCGCAGCTCGGGCACGTGGCGTGTGCGCGCAGCCCAGGCGTACACCGCGTCGAACACGCTGGCGGTGGTGGTGCCGGAATACTGCGGATACAGCGGCAGGATCAGGATGCGCGTGGCGCCCTCGGCCTTCAGCGCATCGAGCTGGCTGGCGATGGACGGGTTGCCATAGCGCATGGCGTGCCGCACCAGCACGTTGTGGCCGGCCTCGCCCAGCCAGCCGCGCAGCAGCGTGGCCTGCCGGGCCGACCAGTGGGCCAGCGGCGAGCCCTCGGGGGTCCAGATGCTGGCGTACTTGGCGGCCGACTTGGCCGGGCGCGTGCGCAGGATGATGCCGTGCAGGATGGGCCACCACAGCAGCTTGGGGATCTCGACCACGCGCGGGTCGCCCAGAAACTGCGCCAGGTAGCGGCGCACGGCGGGGGCCGTGGGCTCGTCGGGCGTGCCCAGGTTGCACAGCAGCACGGCGGTGCGGTCGGCCTGTCCGTGGGTATAGGGCGGTTCGGTTTGAAACGGCATACCGCATTCTCACGCAAGGCAAGGCCCGTGCGCACGCGCGGGGCTGCAAGGCCTGGGGACGTGGGGGCAGGCGGCAGGGCAAAAAAAGAGCCTCCGGCACCCTTTGCGGAGTGCTGGAGGCTGTAAACGATGGAATCACGCGGCGGTAGATCACGGGCACCGCCGCCCAGCCCGGGAAAGGATCAGAACTTCACGGTCAGCCCCGCGCTGAGCGAGCGGCCCATGCCCGGCACGCCCACGCCCCAGGGCACGGCGGTGCCCGCCATCGTGCGCCCCTGGCCTACGTAGGCGCCGCCCAGCGGGTGGCGGTAGAAGCGGTCGAACAGGTTGTCCAACCCCACGTCCAGCCGCACCTGCTTCCATTCATAGCTGGCGCGCAGGTTCATGAGGCCGTAGCCGGTGGTGGGCAGTTCGTTGCGCACGGCCGAAACGCGGGTCTTGGCGCTCACCATCAGCAGCTCGGCGGTGCCCGTCCAGCCGCCCAGGCGCTGCGTGAGGGCCAGGCGCGCATGCAGCGGCATGGTGTTGTACAGGGGCTCGCCCGTGGTGCGGTTGGTGCCCTGCACGGAACTCAGCATGCCGCTGAGGGTGAACTGCCCCCAGTTCGCGGTAGTGCCCAGGTCGGCAAACCCCGAAAGGTCGAAGCCGTGCAGGCGCGCGTCCTGGTTGGCAAACTGCAGGTACACGAAGCCCTGCGTGGCGGTGAGGTTGGCAGCGTTGCAGGCGGACATGGCACCGCTGCCGCCGCTGCAGCGCTTGGCGTCGATGTAGTCGTTCACGTAGCTCAAGTAGGGGGTGAACTTGACGCCCCAGCGCTCGCCGGTGGCGTCGTGCCAGTCGGCGGTGGCGCTCAGGGTGTTGGCCACTTCGGGCTTCAGGTCGGGGTTGCCCACATAGCCATTGCCGTCGCCCGCCAGGTTGATCATGCGCATGGCCATGCCGCCCGTGGACCAGGTGTAGCGCTCGTACAGGTTGGGCGAACGGGTCTTGTGCGCAAAGCCGAACTCGTAGCTGGCGTTGGCGCCCGGGGTGTAGCGCGCCAGTGCGGTGAAGTCGATGTTGTGGTCGTTGCGCTCGCGGTCGCGCTGGTTGAAGGCGTTGGCCTCGGCCGCGTAGCTGCTGTTGTAGCCCTGCACGGCGCCGCTGTTGCTGTGCACCCGGCTGCTGCGCAGGCCGACCTGCGAGAGCCACTGCGGGTTCCAGCGCGCTTCCCACTCGCCCCAGGCGTCCAGGCGGTTGCGCTGGCCGTCGCGGATGTTCCAGAACGTGTCGGGCCCCATGCCGCCGCCCGACGGCGCCCACCAGTCATCCAGGCCGTAGCGCTGCGCCTCGGCGCCCACGCGCAGGGTGTCGCGCGCGCTCAGGGCGATGTCGCCCTTGACCTGCGCGCCGGTGGTCTTGCCCTCGGTGTCCATGGGCATGCCGGGCACGTTGCTGGCAGCGCCATACCAGTACTGCTTGTCCTGGCCGAAATTCATGCTGTGCCGGGTTTTCTCGTGGTAGGCGCGCGCGTGCAGCTGGCCCCAGCCGTACCGGCCCTGGTAGCGCAGGTTGAACTGGTGGCTGCCGTTGCGCGTCATGTCCATGCGCTGGTTCGGGTAGTTCTGGTAGGGAATGTCCTGCAGGCCGAGCTTCAGTTCCACCAGATGGGCGTCGCCGCGCAGGGCCAGCCCGAGCGCATGGTTGCGGGTCTGGTAGCTGGACGAGCCCACCTCGTCGCCGCCCAGCCACTGGTCGGGCTTGTCGCTGGCCGCGCTGCCGGCGGGCTTGAAGGCGCGCGCCGCGTGGTAGTTGTCCGACTGGGCCGTGGAGCCGTCGTAGCGCAGGTTCATCTGCTCGGTGGCATACGAGGCAGAGAGGTTCGCCCCGGTGCCGTGGCCGTTGCTCCGGTAGAAGGTGCCCGCCTGGCCCTGGAGGAGCCGGCCCTGGCCGGGGGCAGCGAACTCGGGCGCGGGCGAGTCGACCTGGATGGTGGCGCCAATGCTGTCGCCGCCCACGCTGACGGGGGTGATGCCGGCGAACACGCGCACGCTGCCCACGCGCGTGGGGTCGATGTACGACAGCGGCGGGTTCATGTGGTTGCCGCAGGCGGAGATGAGGTCCATGCCGTCCACCTGGATGCGCAGCCGGTCGTCGGCCAGGCCGTGCACGCTGGGCAGGCTGGAGACGCCGCCCGCGCCCATGAGGCTGACGCCCGGCACGGCGCGCAGCAGCGCGGCGGTGTCGCTGCTGGCCGTGCGGCCGGACTCGATGGCGCTGCCGTCGACCTGGCTGGAGCCCGTGGGTTCCACGGCGGCTTTCGAGCCCGTGACGGTGATGGCCTGGAGGGAGGATTCCTGTTGGGCAAAGCCCGCAAGGGGCAGGGCGGCGAGCAGTGCGCACAGGGGGCGCAGGGTCGCAGGAAAGGCGCGGCCGTGTCCGGCGCGCAAACGGGGATGCGTGATCATGGCGGTCCACAAAGAATGGATGGGCGCAGGCCCATCCGGCAGGCGCGGCCGAAGGCGGCGGTGGCTGCCGGAAAAAAAAGGGGGGGAACGGAGAGGTGCGGCTCAGGCCGTGGCCGGAGGCGCCTGCGGCGGTGGGCGCAGGTTGGTGTGCCGCGGCTCCGGCAGATCTGCCGAAGCGACCCGCACGCGGTAGAACGCGTCCGCGGCCGGCGGCGCCACGGCCGCTGGCATGCGGGTGGGCGTAAAGCTGACCGCCACCGCACTGCAAACGGGGCAGTGCATGCCGCCCATCGCATGGGCTGGCGGGGCATCGGGCTGTTCTTGGGATGCCGGCGTGGCCTGCGTGGTGCAGACGTCACGCCACAGGGCCTGCTGCTGCAGCATCTGCCCCAGATGCGCCGTGCTCACCTGCGCCAGCCAGAGCTGGGCAAACAGCGCCAGCAGCACCAACGCCACGGCGGGCAGGCGCTTGCCGGTGCGGGAGCGAAGGGGGCAGGAGGTCACGTTGCACATTGTCAATACAACGGCGACCGTGGTCCTTGAGCTGCATCAAGAGTGCCGGCGGTCAGGCGCGCCTCCGGGACCGCGGGAACCCGAAGCCCCCACAAGAGCCTGCGCCGGGAGCGTGGGGTATTCTCATCCACCATGTCCCTCCCCCGCACCGACTTGCCGCCCTCTGCCACGTCCACGCCGCCTGCCGCGCTACCCGTCCCGCAACTGGACGTCTCCCGCATCCGCGCCATCACCCTGGACCTGGACGACACGCTGTGGCCCATCTGGCCGACCATTGCGCGGGCCGAGAAGGTGCTGCTGCAGTGGCTGCAGCAGCATGCACCGGCCACCGCAGCGCTGTTTGGCGATACGGCGGCGCTGCGCGCCATCCGGGACCAGATGGTCGGCCTGCGGCCCGACCTGCAGCACGATCTGAGCGCGCTGCGGCGCGAGTCCATCCGCACGGCGCTGACCCAGGCCGGCGACGACCCGGCGCTGGCGGAACCGGCGTTCGACCGGTTCTTTGCCGAGCGCCAGCGGGTGCAGCTGTTCGATGACGCGCATGACACGCTGGCCTTCCTGGCGTCGCGCTACCCCGTGGCCGCGGTGTCCAACGGCAATGCGGACGTCCACGTGGTGGGCATTGGCCACTATTTCCGGCACAGCCTCAGCGCCGCCGTGCTGGGCGTGGCCAAGCCGGATGCGCGCATCTTCCACGCAGCCGCCCAGGCGCTGCAGGTGCAGCCGCACGAAATACTGCACGTGGGCGACGACGCCACGCTGGACGCGCGCGGTGCCATGGAGGCCGGGCTGCAGGCCGTGTGGATCAACCCCGCAGAGCACGCCTGGCCCTACGAGGCGCCACCGCATGCCACGGTGGGCAGCCTCACGGCGCTGCGCCAGTTGTTGTCTTAGAACCTGTTCAAGATCTTTTCGGGATCGCATTGGAGTGCAATCGGGATGGGTGGATGCTCCGGATGCGCCGCATGGGCTCATGCCCATGCAAGCAGCCGGGGCGTCCAGGCGCCCGATTTCACTCCAACCCTTCGGGCAAGCGCCTTGCCGGGCGGTCTGCTGCATTGCGGCGCTTGTGCAAGCCCAAGCTATCCACGGCGCACCGCGCCTTGCATCCCATCCCGGCAAGGTGCTTGTGCGACCCCGAAAAGATCTTGAAGAGGTTCTTAGGCGCCTGCCACCGGTGCATTGCGGCATTGCTTGTTCCAGGTCAAGATTTGGTTTCGTGCAGGCGCCTTGGCGCTTGATCCCGTCAATTGTTGACGCCACACTCCCCCGTCGCTCGCGCGGCCCCCGCCATGCCACGTAAACCGCCCCCACCCCTGCCCACCGTCCGCACCATCCGCATGGTGCAGCCCATGATCTGGCTGATCCTGGCGTGGCGCGACATGGCCCGCGCGGGCTGGATCAGTTTTGCCCATGGGCTGGCGGTCACTCTGGCGGGCGGCGCCATGCTGAGCGTGGCGCACCACCGCTTCTGGCTACTCGCTGGGGCGCTGTCAGGCTTTCTGGTGGTGGCGCCGGTGCTGGCCACGGGGCTGTATGCGCTCAGCCGCGCCCTGGAGCGCGGCGAGCCGGCCAACTTGGGCGTGGTGCTCAGGACCTGGTCCCAGTGGCAGACCAGCCGCGGCAACAACGGGGGCGGCGACGCCTGGTGCATGGTGCGGTTCGGGCTCTTGCTCGCCCTGGCCGGCACGGGCTGGGTCTTGACGTCGGCGGCGCTCATCACGCTGCTGGCGCCGGTGCCGATCGAAACACCGGTCGACTTCCTGCGCCATGTGGTCATGGCCCGCGAAGGCTGGCTGTTTGAACTCTGGCTGGGCCTGGGCAGCCTCATGGCTGCGCCGATCTTTGCGTCCAGCGTGGTGGCCATGCCGCTGCTGCTGGACCGGCGCGCCACGCTGCTGCAGGCGGTGCTCACCAGCTGGCAGGCCGTGGTGGCGAACCCGCTGCCCATGGCTTTCTGGGCAGCGCTGATCCTGGGCTTCACGCTGCTGGGGCTGGGTTCGCTGCTGCTGGGCCTGGTGGCCGTGCTGCCCATGCTGGGCCACGCCAGCTGGCACGCCTACCGCGACCTGGTCGATGCCTCCAGCCTGCCCGAGCGCGAAATACCGAACGGGGCCGCCACGGCCTTGCAGAACAACGGGGTAGCACGGTGATCTTTGGTTTCAGCGAGTCCGAGATCGCGGGCTTCTTTCTCACCTACGGCGTCGGGGCCTTCATCCTGTACATGCTGTTCATCATCGGACAGCTGGCCTGGGAGTCCAAGGCCGGGAGGTTCGGTACCTTTGTGCTCTTCCTGGGGCTGGGCGTGGGCTTCCTCGGCTTTCTGGCCAAGGTGGTCATCCAGTGGTGGCTGGAGCGCTAAGAAGCTGTTGACGATCTCGCGGGGCTACCGCGCCCAGGTGCGCAAGCCCAGCTCCTGGGCAAGCTGGCGGTAGCCGGCCAGGCTGTGCTGCACAAACGCTTCCAGCGCGGCGCCCGTGCGGGCAAAGGGGTAGAGGCCGTACTGGCTGCACAGCGCGGCATAGCCGGGCGCCGCCAGCGCTTCGCTGAAGGCGGCCACCCAGGCGCGGGCCGCTGACTCGGGGGCCGTGGCCGCCATGTAGAGCCCGCGCACCGTGGGCCACTCCAGCGCAACGCCTTGCTCCCGGGCCGTCGGCAGGCCGGCGCGCGCGCCGGGCAGGCGGGCGGGGGCCAGCACGGCGAGGATGCGCAGCGGCACGCCGCGCTCCTGGGCTTGGAGGGCCTCGGCTGCGTCGCCGGTGAAGACACCGATGTGCCCCCCCGCCAGCGCCTTCAGCGCCTCGCCGCCGCCCTCGAAGGCCACGAACCGCATGCGCTTGGGGTCCTGCCCCGCGGCGCGCGTGAGCAGCGCTGCCTTCATCCAGTCCTGGCTGCCCAAGGTGCCGCCGGCACCGAACACCACGCGGGCCGGGTCGGTGCGCAGGGCGGCCACCACGTCGGCCAGGCGCTGGTGGGGCGCGCTGCGGGGCACGGCCACCACGCCGTAGTCGGTTCCCAAGGTGGCGATCCAGCGCACGGCGCTGACGGGGTGCGGGCCGAACCGGCCCTGGGCGATGTTGAGCAGGGAGCCGCTGGAGAACGCGACCAGCGTGCCGGGCCCGCCCAGCCGCCCGGTGGCCACCTGGTCGAATGCCACGGCCCCGATGCCGCCCGGCAGGTAGCGCGTGCGCAGCGCGGCGCGGCCCGGGCGCACCGCCTGCAGGGCCTGCGCCGCCAGCCCGCAGGTCAGGTCGAACCCGCCGCCGGGCCGCGAGGGCGCCACGCACTCCGCCGGTGCTGACGACGCGTCCGCGGCTTCGGCCCCGGCCGTCTGCCAGGGCGCGGCGGCGCAGAACGCCGCCAGAGCGGTCAGCGCCTGGCGGCGGTGGAGCGGTGGAACGTCTGGCAGCGTGGACATCGTGCACTTCAGGTGGGGGACAACGGCGTTCTGCGGCGCCTTCAAGGCCGGGGCCACCACAGGATGGCCTGCAGGCCCGGCCCTTCGGCCCGGGCCTGCAGCCGCAAGCTGCCCCGGTGGCGCTCGGCGATGGACCGGGCAATCGCCAGGCCCAGCCCCGACCCGCCGGTGGCGGCCTGCGAGCCGCGCCGGTAGCGCTGCCCCAGGGCGTCGCGTTCGCTGGCGGGCAGGCCGGGGCCATTGTCCTCCACGGCAAGGTTCCAGCCCAGGCTGTCGCCGGCGGCCGACACGGTGACGGTGCCCTGGGGCGGCGTGTAGGCAATCGCGTTGGCGGCCAGGTTCGTCAGCGCCTCGCGCAGCAGGCCGCTGTCGCCCACGGCTTGCAGCGCTGCCTCGGGCACCTGGATGCCAAAGTCGATCTGCCGCGCGCGGGCGCGGGGCAGCAGTTCCAGCGCCACGCTGCGCAGCAGTTCGGCCAGGTCGAAAGGGGCGCAATCCACGGCCGCCGTGTCGCTGCGGCCCAATGCCAGCAGCTGCTGGGTGCTGCGCGTGGCGCGTGCGATCTCGCCGCCGAGGGCGGCGAGCGTGGCCTGGACCTGCGCGGCATCGGGTTCGCGGCGGGCGTAGTCGATCTGCATCTGCAGCGTGGTGAGGTGGGTGCGCAGCTGGTGCGACGCGTCATCCAGAAACTGCCGCTGCTGGGCCACCAGGTCCTGGGTGCGCGCCATCTGCTGGTTCACCGCCCCCACCAGGGCGCGGATGTCGGCGGGCAGCTCGCTGTCGGCCAGCGGGGTCATGTCCTCGGGGCGGCGGGCCTGCACCTCCTGGGCCAGGCGCGCCAGCGGGCGGAGCGCCACGGCCAGCACGGCGGCCGCGCCCAGCACCATCAGGGCCAGGACCAGCCCGTCGCGCTGTGCGGCCCGGCGCACGAAACGGTGGATGAACTCCTGCCGCGAACGGGTGCTTTCGGCCACTTGCACGCGCACGGCCGGGGCGGGAGTGTCGGCACTGGCGGCGCGCTGGTAGGCTGCCAGCCGCACCGATTCGCCAAAGTAGACCGCGTCATAGAACTGCGGCACGCCCGGCACCAGCGGCGCCGGCGGTGCGGGCAGGTCGGCATTGCCCAGCTCCACCAGGCCATCGGACGACGCCACCCGGAAGTACACATTGCCGCTGGCCGTCAGCTCAAAGAACTCGAGCATGGTGTAGGGCAGCTCCACCGACAGTCCGCCGGACGCGTGGGAAACATTGGCGTCGATGGCCTTGAGGGCCCCCAGCAGCGAGCGGTCGTAGGCGGTGTTGGCGGCCTCCAGCGCGTCGTGCCGCGTCATCCACAGCTCCACGCCCGTCACCACGGCCAGCAGCGGCAGCAGCAACAGGGCCAGCAGCCGCCACAGGCTGGCGCGGCGCAGGCGCTGCATCAAACGCATGGGCGTGGACTCCGCTGCAAGGGACCGGGGCGCTGCGTCTCGTGGAGGATCCCCATCACTCGGCCTCCAGGGCATAGCCCAGCCCGCGCAGCGTGACGATGCGCACGCCGCTGCCCTCCAGCCGTTTGCGCAGCCGGTGCACGAACACCTCCACGGCTTCGGGGTGCACGTCCTCGTCGCCGACGAACACCCGGTCCAGGATCTGCTGCTTGGAAAACGGCTCCCCGCTGCGCTGCACCAGCACGCGCAGCACGGCCTGCTCGCGCGGGGACAGCGCCAGGGCGTCGCCGTGCAGAAAGAACTGCTTGCGGGCGCTGTCGTACACCAGCGGTCCGCATGCTTGCCGCGCATGTTCCGTGCCGCGGGCGCGGCGCACCAGTGCGTGGAGGCGGGCCTCCAGTTCGGCCAGCTCAAACGGCTTGGCAAGAAAGTCGTCCGCTCCGGCGCGCAGCAGGCGCACCCGCTCGTCGAGCGAGTCACGGGCGGTGAGGATCAGCGCGGGCAGCCGCTGGTCGCGGTCCCGCAGGCGCTGGAGCACCGTGAGACCGTCCAGGCCGGGCAGCCCGAGGTCCAGCACCAATGCGTCGTGGTCGCCGTGTTCCTGCAGGGCCCGGTCGGCCAGCCGGCCGTCGCTGACCCATTCCACCTGGATGCCCGCATGCTCCAGCGCCCGGCTGAGCCAGGTGCCCAGGCTGTGGTCGTCTTCGGCCAGAAGGATGCGCATGGAAGGATGCTACTGCCGTTGGGCGGCTGAAACTGGCGCGGCCCGGCCCGGGGGCCACCGCATAACGGACTCCGCCGGGCGGCCAGCGAAGTCCCGGAGGGGAAAAGACGCGCGGGTCTGCCGTTGGACGGCGGCCAGTCTGCGCAGCTCCGCGGGCGGCTGAAACTGGCGCGGCCAGAGGCCAGGGCCGCCGTGGAGCGGGCTCCGCCCGGCCACCGGCGGCGTCCCCCTGGGGGGAAGACGCGAGGCGGCTCAGGGGGGCTTTCTAGTCCGGCTTCACCTGCGCCCGCTTGATGACCTTCTGCCACCGCGCCTGCTCGGCCGCGATGAACTGCGCGAACTGCGCCGGCGTGCCGCCGATGGCTTCCGCCGCGTCGCCCTGCAGGCGCTTGAGGGAATCGGGCGCCTTGACCGCCTTGGCGGTTTCCACGGCGAGCTTGTCCAGGTGGTCCTGCGACAGGTTGGCTGGGGCCAGCATGCCGTACCACTGCGTCATTTCGAAGCCGGGGAACCCCTGCTCGGCCACGGTGGGCACGTCGGGCAGCTGCGGCAGGCGCTGGGTGGAGCCGGTGGCGATGCAGCGCACCTTGCCCGCCTTGATGAACGGCAGCAGCGCGGCCGCGCCCACGGCAGCGGCATCGAGCCGGCCCGAGAGCAGGTCGGTCATCATGGGGCCGGTGCCGCGGTAGGGCACGTGCAGCATGAAGATGTCGGCCGTCATCTTGAGGTATTCGAACGCCAGGTGCCCCGCGCTGCCGTTGCCCGCTGAGCCGTAGCTGAGCTTGGCGGGGTTCTTCTTGGCGTAGGCGATGAACTCCTTGAGGTTCTTGGCGGGCACGTTGGGGTGCACCACGTACAGGCTGGGCACCTTGGCCAGCAGGCTCACGGGCTTGAAGTCCTTGTTGGCGTCGTAGGGCAGCTTGTCAAAGATGTAGGGGTTCACGGCCAGCGTGCCGATGTGGCCCAGGATCAGGGTGTGCTGGTCGTCGGCACGGGCCACTTCCTGCATGGCGATGTTGCCGGCCGCGCCGGGCTTGTTGTCCACGTACACGCTCTGGCCCAGGGTCTTGCTCAGCTCCGCCGCTGTGGAGCGGGCCACGATTTCGGAGCTGCCGCCGGGCGCAAAGGGCACCACGAAGCGGACCGACTTGGTGGGCCATGCGCCCTGGGCTGAGGCCGTGGCCGGCAGCAGGCCCGCCAGGGCCAGCGCGCCGCCGGCGCCCAGCAGGTGGCGGCGTGTGGGCGTGGCGGAATGCAAGAGGGAGGTGTAGGGGTCTGAAAGCATGTCGTTGTCTCCGCGAAAGCGATCCATCCAGGAACGGTGGCCGCCATGGTGCGCGTGGCGGGCTTTCGGAATGCTGTCAGTCGGACTGGGGTTTTCCCGAGGGCGGCGGGGCCGTCAGGCCCAGCGGGCCACCGCCGTGCCGCTGAGCACGGCCCCCTCCAGCGTGGCCGGGTAGGGCCCGTCCACGTAGTCGCCGCAGGCCGTCAGGCCGGGCAGCACCTGCGGGGCGGGCCGTTGCAGGCCGGGCGTGCAGGCAAAGGTGGCGCGCTTTTCCACCACGGTCTGCACGGGGCGCAGCGCTGCAATGCCCAGCTGGACCGCCGCTTGCTGCAGCACCTGCTGTTCCAGGGCCGCCCGTTCGCCGGTGCTGGCACTCACCACGAAGGCCAGCAGGCCGTGGTGGCCGCCGAGCTGCCCGCGGTCGAAGACAAACTGCGCCGGGCTTTGCGGCGTGCTGCGCAGCGCCAGCATGGGCTGGGGCAGGCGCGCGCCCTGTGCATGGGCGTAGACGGTGGTGATGGCTTCAAACCGCAGGGCGCTCGCCTGGGCGCTCCAGGGCGCGGCGCCGGCCAGCCCGGCGGTGCGCGAGAGGCCTGCCACGAGCCGGCCCGCCTCCCAGGAAGGGCACGCCAGCGTGACGTGGTCGAAGGCGCGGTCGGCGGCGTCATCGCCCGGGCTGCACACCACCTGCCAGCGCCCGCCGGGCAAGGGCTCCAGGCGCTGGGCGCGCAGCCCCGTCACCACGGCGGCGCCATGGGCCTGCAGCCAGCGGGCGGCCGGCCCGGGGAACAGGGTGCCCAGGTCGGCACGGGGCAACAGCAGGTTGGAACCGCCGCGCCCGCTGAAGAGGCTGTCCTGCAGCACGCGCAGGAAGACCTGGCCGCTGGCCTCGTGCGCCGGCGTGTTCAGGGCCGACACGCACAGCGGGTCGATGAACTCGGCCAGCAGCCGGGGCGTGAGCGATGCGCACAGCGCGGCCACCGACGTGCCGGGCGCGCAGCGAAAACCGCGCACCTGCCAAGCCGTGGCGGTGCGCAGCAGGGCCAGCTTGTCGCGCCAGCTCCAACCGCGGGCCTGGGCGATGCCCAGCAGCGCGTCCAGGGGCGGGGGCAGGTCGGGCAGGCGCAGGCCCTGGCCGTCGGGGAACTGCAGCGTGAGCGGCAGGCGCAGCAGGGCGGCCGCCGGGTCCACGCCCACCAGCCGCATCAGTCGCAGGCTTTCGGCGTAGGCTCCGATGAGGATGTGCTGGCCGTTGTCCAGCGCGGCCACCGTGCCGTCCGGCAGCGCGGCGGGCACGGCGCGCGCGCGGCCGCCCACGGTGCGGGCGGCCTCGAACACCGTCACCTGCCGGCCGGCCTGCAGGTGCTCGATGGCTGCGGCCATGCCGGCCCAGCCGCCGCCGATGACCGCTACGTTCACGGGCACTTTCATATCCAGCTAAGTCTCCCCAAAAGGATCCCGACGCATGCGCCAGGCGCCCCCGGGCCGGAGCCGCCGCGCAGGGAGATGCATTCACATTCTGCCGAGCGCCTGCACCTTCCAGGCCAGCCAGAACTTGCGCAGCGGCGTGAGCTTGATGCGCTGGTGCAGCACCTGGAAGTTGTCGTGCTCGATCTCGCGCAGCAGCGTGCGGTAGATGCTGGCCATCATCAGGCCGGGCTTTTGCGCGCGGCGGTCGGCATCGGGCAGCAGGGCCAGGGCTTCGTCGTACAGGCGGTGTGCGCGCTCGGCCTGAAAGCGCATCAGCGCGGTGAAGCGGTCGGAGTAGGTGCGCTTGAGGATCTCGTGGGCCTTCACGTCGAACTGCTGCAGTTCGCTCACGGGCAGGTAGATGCGGCCCATCATGGCGTCTTCGCCCACGTCGCGGATGATGTTGGTGAGCTGGAAGGCCAGGCCCAGCGTGTGCGCGTACTGCGTGGTGCGCTCGTCGGTCTGGCCAAAGATGCGGGCCGTGACCTCGCCCACGATGCCGGCCACCAGATGGCAGTAGCGCGAGAGGCCGGCAAAGTCGAGGTAGCGGGTCTGCTCCAGGTCCATCTGGCAGCCGTCGATGACGGCCTGCAGGTGGCGCTGCTCGATGCCGTAATCGGCCGTGTGCGGCATCAGTGCCTGCATCACCGGATGGCTGGGCTGGCCGGCGTAGGCCTTGGCCACCTCCTGCTGCCACCACGCCAGCTTGGTGCGGGCCACGCCGGGGTCGCTGACCTCATCCACCACATCGTCCACTTCGCGGCAGAACGCGTAGAACGCCGTGATGGCCGCGCGGCGCGGCGCCGGCAGGAACAGAAAGGCGTAGTAGAAGCTGCTGCCCGAGGCCACGGCCTTTTGCTGTACGTATTGCTGTGGGGTCATGGGGCGGGATTGTCCCATGGCGGCCCGCCCTGGGCAGGCAGGCGGCGTTTGAAGTGTTTTTGGCCTCTGGCGCTTTGTGGGAAAGCGCCGGCAGCTATAAAAATAGTAGCTTTACGGTCAGCATTCCACCACATTCACCGCCAGGCCGCCGCGCGAGGTCTCCTTGTACTTCACCTTCATGTCGGCGCCGGTCTGCACCATGGTCTTGATGACCTTGTCCAGCGAGACCACATGCGTGCCGTCGCCGCGCAGCGCCATGCGGGCGGCGTTGATGGCCTTGATGGCGCCCATGGCGTTGCGCTCGATGCAGGGGATCTGCACCAGGCCGCCCACGGGGTCGCAGGTCATGCCCAGGTTGTGCTCCATGCCGATCTCGGCGGCGTTCTCGATCTGCCCCGGGCTGCCGCCCATGACGGCGGCGAGGGCGCCCGCAGCCATGGAGCAGGCCACGCCCACCTCGCCCTGGCAACCCACCTCGGCCCCCGAAAGCGAGGCGTTTTCCTTGTAGATGAGGCCGATGGCGCCGGCCGAGAGCAGGAAGGTGGCGATGCCGTCGTCATTGGGCGCAATAGGGCCCTGCAGGAAGTTCACGTAGTAGTGCAGCACGGCCGGGATCACGCCCGCCGCGCCGTTGGTGGGCGCGGTCACCACCCGGCCGCCGGCGGCGTTTTCCTCGTTCACGGCCATGGCGTAGAGGTTGACCCAGTCCAGCATGGAGAGCGGGTCGCGCAGCGCGGCCTCGGGCGCGCTGCTGAGCTTGCGGTGCAGTTCGGCCGCGCGGCGGCGCACGTGCAGGGGGCCGGGCAGTTCGCCCGTGCTGGCGCAGCCGCGCTGCACGGCTCCGGCCATGGTGCGCCAGACGGCCAGCAACTGGCGGCGCACCTCGGCCGCGCTGCGCCAGTGCTCCTCGTTGGCCGCCATGAGCTGAGCGGGCGTGAGGCCCGTGGTGCGGCACTGGGCCAGCAGTTCGGCGCCGGTGCGAAACGGGTGGGGCAGGCCCCGGCCGTGGCCCAGGGTGTCCGGCGCGGGGGGCGTGCTGTGGCTGAGCACGCGCTGGCCGTGTTCATCCACCACGAAGCCGCCGCCCACCGAGTAATAGGTGGCGCTTGCCACGGCGTTGCCGTCGGCGTCGTGGGCGTGAAAGCACAGGCCGTTGGGGTGCGCCGGAAGGCTGCGGCGGCGAAACTGCACATGCTCCTTTTCCACGAACGGCACGGCATGCTCGCCCAGCAGGCACAGGCTGCGCTGGGCGCGGACCTGCGCCAGCGTGGGTTCGATGGTGTCGGGGTCGATGCGGTCGGGCTCGTGGCCGGCCAGGCCCAGCAGCACGGCCCGGTCGGTGCCGTGCCCCACGCCGGTGGCCGACAGCGAGCCGAACAGCTCCACACAGACGCCGTGCACCCGGCTCCACCCCGGCTGCTGCTGCAGGCGGCAGGCAAAGTGCCGGGCCGCGATCATGGGGCCGACCGTGTGGGAGCTGGAAGGGCCGATACCGATCTTGAAAAGGTCGAAAACGCTGACGGACATGGCGGGCGGCGCAGGTTGGGGCAGTGCAAAGGAAGACGAGGACGGGGAAGACGAAGACGGGGCAGTGGCTTGCGCCCCACGCAGCGGCAGCGGCCTGGACGGCTGGGCGCACCGCGCCGAACCGAATCGAACGCAAACCGGGCGAGGCTAGCCGCGCGCGGGCCGGCGGGCATGCTCGCAATCCCTGCCCCACGGGCGCATGCCGGGCCGCGCTCTCCGTTGGCCGGTGTTGTTGTGTGCTATTTTGCTATTAAAAAGATAGCTTTTTGCGCTTTGTGGATAAGCGCTAGCGGGCATTTTTACTGAAATTCCCCGGCCCAGGCCCATGGCCACGCGCACCGGCTTGCTGCCCATGAATTCTTCTTCTATCCGCGGTCGTGGCCCGGGCGGCGGTCACATCGCCAGCGCCCGCACCAGCATCCGGCACCAGTCGCCGGCGTGCAGCTTGGGGCGGGTGTACAGGCTGGCGCCGCGCAGGGCGTCCACCTTGTCGAGGGTGCGCAGTCCGCCCTGCACGACCAGGCGCAGCTCCCAGCCCGCGCGGCCGGGCAGGCGGTGCACCAGCGGGGCGCCGCTCAGCATGGTCTGGCGGGCCCAGCGGGCGCAGTCCGCAATCAGCGCGGCGTTCTGCGGCGTGGACTGGAGCGCCAGCAGCTCGGCGGCGCGCGCGCCATGGGCTTCGCAGTCGGCTAGCGGCAGGTAGTAGCGGCCGCGCGGAATGTCCACGCTCAGGTCCTGCCAGAAATTGATGAGTTGCAGGGCGGTGCAGATGGCGTCGCTTTGCGCCAGCGACGCCGCATCCGACACCCCGTACAGGTGCAGCAGCAGCCGCCCGACAGGATTGGCGGAGCGGCGGCAGTAGTCGAGCAATTCCGCCCGGTCGGCGTAGCCGGCGCCGTCGCGGGTCTTTTCAACGTCCTGCGCAAAAGCGCTGAGCAGGTCCAGCAGCAGCGGCACGGGCAGCGGGTGGCTGCGCAGCACGGCCTGCAGCGGCCCGAACACGCCAGGCCAGCACGGGCCGGGCGGCTGGCCTTGCGCCACGGCGAGCAGTTCGCCCCGGTAGGCAGCCAGATCGGCCAGGCGCTCGGCGGCAGGGGCTGTGCCCTCGTCGGCCAGGTCGTCGGCCGTGCGCGCAAAGGCGTAGAGGGCGGCGATCGGCTGGCGCAGGTGGGGCGGGCACAGGACCGAAGCCACCGGGAAGTTCTCGTAGTGCGTGACCGGGGCCGCCACGGTCGGGGCAGCAGCAGTGTCGGGGGAGTCGCCCGGCGCGGGCGCGCCAGCGCTCGTCGAGGCGGGGGGCGGGGAAGGTGTTGGGGAAGCTGGGCGCGGGTTCACCCCGGCATTGTGCTTGACAAGCTGGGGGGGCTTCTCATAGATTACTAACCAGTCAGTCATTAATTGGTTTGAGGCGCGTCAGGCGGCGTGGTGCAGCACCCGGGGCAAGGTGCTCCCGCCGGGGCGGGCCGGTGCCAGCCCGGCTTGCGGGGGTGTGCGGGCCCGCGTCTTGCGTGGCATGCACGGCATGCCCGTCCTGCCTGTCATGCCTGTGGCGGCTTAACCGTTGTTTTCCTGCGTTCCTGTTTCACTCACCGGATATTTCCATGCGTACACCCTCCGCCCTGCGGCCCGTGCAACCTGCGTCCAGGTTGTCCCGGCCTTTGCTGCTGCTGACCGCCGTGCTGGCGCTGGCCGCCTGCTCGCGTCCCGCGCCGCCCGAAGAGCCGGTGCGCTCCGTCAAGCTGCTGACGGTGGGGGTGGGGTCGCTGCAATCCAGCCTGGAGTATTCGGCCGAGGTGCGCGCCCGGGTGGAATCGCGCCTGGGCTTCCGGGTGGCGGGCAAGATCGTGCAGCGCCAGGCCGAGCTGGGCCAGCGCGTCAAGGCGGGCCAGGTGCTGGCCCAGCTGGACCCGCGCGACTACCAGCTGGCGGCCGATGCCGCGCGCGCCCAGGTGGCCTCTGCCACCACGCAGCGCGACCTGGCGGCCGCCGACCTCAAGCGCTACCAGGCGCTCAAGGACCAGAACTTCATCAGCGGCGCCGAGCTGGAGCGCCGCGAGGCCTCGCTCAAGGCCGCGCAGGCCACGCTGGACCAGGCCCGCGCCCAGCTGTCCTCGCAGGGCAACCAGGCGGCCTACACGACGCTGGTGGCCGATGTCTCGGGCGTGGTGACCGGCATCGATGCCGAGCCCGGCCAGGTGGTGGCGGCCGGCACGCCGGTGGTGCGCATTGCGCAGGACGGGCCGCGCGACGTGGTGTTTGCGGTGCCGGAGGACAAGGTGGCGCAGATTGCGGTGGGCTCGGACGTGGCGGTGCGCGGCTGGTCGGGCGGCGCGCCGATCACCGGCACGGTGCGTGAAGTGGCAGCCAGCGCGGATGCGGCCACGCGCACTTTCCAGGTCAAGGTGGCCATCGAGGGCAGCCAGCTGCCGCCGCTGGGCGCCACGGTGTATGCCACGCCCAAGGCGCTGAGCCACGCCGGCCAGCAGGCCATCAAGCTGCCCACCAGCGCCCTGCGCCAGGAGGGGCAGGCCACGGCCGTGTGGGTGTACGACCCGGCCAGCAGCACCGTGAAGTCGCAGCCCGTGCAGATCGCCACGGCCGACGGCAACGAGGCCGTGGTGGCGGGCGGTCTCACCCCGGGCATGCAGGTGGTGGCCACCGGCGTCCACGTGCTCTCGCCCGGGCAGAAGGTCACGGTATATCAGCCAAAAACGGCCCCAGCGCCCGCCAGTCCTGCGCAAGCAGCTACGAATAATGTAGCGGCCACCCCGGCCTCCGCTGCCAACTGAAGGCCGTTGCCATGACGCAGATCCAACCCAAAGAGGGGTTCAACCTCTCCAAGTGGGCGCTCGACCACCCGGCGCTGACCCGCTACCTCATGGTGGTGCTGATGCTGCTGGGCTTTGCGGCCTATTTCCAGCTCGGGCAGGACGAAGACCCTCCCTTCACCTTCCGCGCCATGGTGGTGCGCACCTACTGGCCCGGCGCCACCGCGCAGCAGGTGGCCGAGCAGGTCACCGACAAGATCGAGCGCACGCTGCAGGAGGTGCCCTATGCGGACAAGATCCGCAGCTACTCCAAGCCGGGCGAGTCGCAGATCATCTTCCAGATCAAGGACTCCTCCCGCCCCGGCGAGGTGGCCAACGTCTGGTACAGCGTGCGCAAGAAGGTGGGCGACATGCGCTACACCTTGCCGCAGGGCATCCAGGGGCCGTTCTTCAACGACGACTTTGGCGACGTGTACGGCGTGATCTACGCGCTGGAGTCCGAAGGCTTCAGCTACGCCGAGCTCAAGACATTTGCCGACGACGTGCGCCAGCAGCTGCTGCGGGTGCCCGACGTGGCCAAGGTCGAGCAGTTCGGCGTGCAGGACGAGAAGCTGTTCATCGAGATCTCGCAAAAGCGCCTGGCGCAGCTGGGCCTGGACATGAACCAGGTGCTGGCGCAGCTGGGCCAGCAGAACGCCGTGGAAAGCGCAGGCGCCATCCAGACGCCGCAAGACCAGGTGCAGGTGCGGGTGCAAGGCCAGTTCAATGCCATCGAAGACCTGCGGGCAATGCCGATCCGCGGCCCCTCGGGCGCGCAGCTGCGCCTCTCCGACATTGCCGACATCACCCGCGGCTACGTGGACCCGGCCAGCGTGAAGGTGCGCCACCAGGGGCGCGAGGTGATTGCGCTGGGCGTTTCCATGGCCAAGGGCGGCGACATCATTGCGCTGGGCAAGGCGCTGCACGCAGCCACTGAGCGCATCGGCGCCGCGCTGCCGGCGGGCGTGAAGCTGGTCAACGTACAGGACCAGCCCAAGGCCGTTGCCACCTCGGTGAACGAATTCGTCAAGGTGCTGATCGAGGCCGTGGTCATCGTGCTGGCCGTGAGCTTCATCAGCCTGGGCTTTCACAAGCGGCCGGGCAACCACCCGCTGTGGAAGCGCTGGTACATCGACCCCCGCCCCGGGCTGGTGGTGGGCATCACCATCCCCCTGGTGCTGGCCGTCACCTTCCTGGCCATGTGGTACTGGGGCATCGGGCTGCACAAGATCTCGCTGGGCTCGCTCATCATCGCCCTGGGCCTGCTGGTGGACGACGCCATCATTGCCGTGGAGATGATGGTGCTCAAGCTCGAAGAGGGCTACGACAAGGTGCGCGCCGCCACGTTCGCCTACGAGATCACGGCCATGCCCATGCTCACGGGCACGCTGATCACCGCGGCCGGCTTCCTGCCCATCGGCATCGCCAAGTCGACCACGGGCGAGTACACCTTCGCCATCTTCGCGGTGACGGTGATCGCGCTGGTGCTCAGCTGGATCGTCTCGGTCTACTTCGTGCCCTACCTGGGCACGCTGCTGCTGAAGGTACCGCCCCATGTGCTGGCTGCGCAGGCCACCAAGGGCGTCACGGACGACCCGCACGAGGTGTTCGACAGCCCGTTCTACCGCAGCTTCCGCCGGCTGGTGGACTGGTGCGTGCAGCACCGCTGGATCACCATCGGCGCCACGCTGCTGACCTTTGCGCTGGGCATCGTCGGCATGGGCAAGGTGCAGCAGCAGTTCTTCCCGGATTCGAGCCGGCCCGAAATCCTGGTGGACATCTGGTTCCCCGAGGGCACCTCGTTCGCCGGCAATGAGGAAGTCACCAAGCGCGTGGAGCAGCGCCTGCTGGCCGAGCCCGGCGTCACGGCCGTCAGCACCTGGGTGGGCTCGGGCGTGCCGCGCTTCTACCTGCCGCTGGACCAGGTGTTCCCGCAGACCAACGTGTCGCAGTTCATCGTGTTGCCGCAGGACCTGAAGCTGCGCGAGTCGCTGCGCGTCAAGCTGCCGGCGCTCTTGGCGCAGGAGTTTCCGGAAGTGCGCGGCCGCGTCAAGCTGCTGCCCAACGGGCCGCCGGTGCCGTACCCGGTGCAGTTCCGCGTGGTGGGCCCGGACCCGCTGGTGCTGCGCGAGCGCGCCGACGAGGTGAAGGCCGCCCTGCGCCAAAGTCCCGACATGCGGGGCGTGAACGACAACTGGAACGAGTCCGTGAAGGTGCTGCGCCTGGAAGTGGACCAGGCCAAGGCGCGGGCACTGGGCGTGACCAGCCAGTCCATCGCCCAGGCCTCCAAGACGATTCTGTCGGGCACGCAGGTGGGGCAGTACCGCGAGGGCGACAAGCTCATCGACATCGTGCTGCGCCAGCCGCTGGACGAGCGCAACGCCATCACCGACATCGCCAATGCCTACCTGCCCACGGCCTCGGGCCGGTCCATCCCGCTCACGCAGATCGCCAAGCCCACCTTCACCTGGGAGCCGGGCGTGATGTGGCGCGAAAACCGCGACTACGCCATCACCGTGCAGGGCGATGTGACCGAGGGGCTGCAGGGCGCCACCGTCACGGCCGCGCTGCTGCCCGGGCTGCGCCAGATCGAGACGCGCTGGGCGGCGGGGCAGGGCGGGTACCGCATCGAGGTGGCCGGCGCGGTGGAGGAAAGCTCCAAGGGCTCGGCCTCGATCGCGGCGGGCCTTCCCATCATGCTGTTCATCACCTTCACGCTGCTGATGCTGCAGCTGCACAGCTTCAGCCGTGCCCTGCTGGTCTTCCTGACCGGCCCGCTGGGCATGGCGGGCGTGGCGGCGGCGCTGCTGGTGCTCAACCGGCCGTTCGGCTTCGTGGCCCTGCTGGGGGTGATCGCGCTCATGGGCATGATCCAGCGCAACTCGGTGATCCTGATCGACCAGATCGAGAAGGACCGCCGGCGCGGCGTGCCCGCCTGGGACGCCATCGTGGAGTCCGCCGTGCGGCGCCTGCGCCCCATCGTGCTCACGGCAGCTGCGGCCGTGCTGGCCATGATCCCGCTGTCGCGCAGCGTGTTCTGGGGGCCCATGGCCGTGGCCATCATGGGCGGCCTGATCGTCGCCACGGTGCTGACCCTGCTGGCACTGCCGGCCATGTACGCCGCCTGGTTCCGCGTGAAGCGGCCGGCGCCGGACCTGGCGTAGGGGAGGGCATTGGTTCCCACCCTGCCCGCATCAGGGTAAAATAGAAGGTTGACCGATTTCATGCAGGCGGCAGCCCAGGTTGCCGCCTGTTTGTTTGTAGAACCGCGCGGGTGGCGAAATTGGTAGACGCACCAGGTTTAGGTCCTGACGCCAGCAATGGTGTGGGGGTTCGAGTCCCCCCCCGCGCACCACCCTGTGAGACTTTGCGGAACACGGCGCCGCTGCGCTGCAGCCAGCACGATCCACATTCATAAGAGGAATAGCCATGGCCGTTACTGTTGAAACCCTTGAGAAGCTCGAGCGCAAGATCACGCTGAGCCTGCCCGTCACCCTGATCCAGTCCGAAGTCGACTCGCGCCTCAAGCGCCTGGCCCGCACCGTGAAGATGGACGGCTTCCGTCCCGGCAAGGTGCCCATGAACGTGGTGGCCCAGCGCTACGGCTACTCGGTGCAGTACGAAGTGCTCAACGACAAGGTCGGCGAAGCCTTTGCCCAGGCTGCCAACGAAGCCAATCTGCGCGTGGCCGGCCAGCCCCGCATCACCGAAAAGGAAGGCGCTCCCGAAGGCCAGGTCACGTTCGACGCGGTCTTTGAAGTGTTCCCCGAAGTCAAGATCGGCGACCTGACGGGCGCCGAGATCGAGAAGCTGTCGGCCGAAGTGACCGACGCTGCCATCGACCGCACGGTGGACATCCTGCGCAAGCAGCGCCGCAGCTTCGCCCAGCGCGGGCTGGACGCCGCCGCACAGGACGGCGACCGCGTGACCGTGGACTTCGAAGGCAAGATCGACGGCGAGCCCTTTGACGGCGGCAAGGCCGAAGACTTCCAGTTCCTGGTCGGCGAAGGCCAGATGCTTAAGGAATTCGAAGACGCCGTGCGCGGCATGAAGTCCGGCGAAAGCAAGACGTTCCCGCTGGCGTTCCCTGCCGAATACCACGGCAAGGACGTGGCTGGCAAGACGGCCGACTTCCTGGTGACCGTGAAGAAGATCGAAGCCGCCCACCTGCCCGAAGTGAACGAGCAGCTGGCCAAGTCGCTGGGCATTGCCGACGGCACCGTCGAAGGCCTGCGCGCCGACATCAAGAAGAACCTGGAGCGCGAAGTCAAGTTCCGCCTGCTGGCACGCAACAAGCAGGCCGTGATGGACGCCCTGGTGGCCAAGGCCGAACTGGACCTGCCCAACGCCAGCGTGCAAGCCGAGATCGCCCGCCTGCGCGACGGCGCCCGTGCCGAGCTGAAGCAGCGCGGCATCAAGGACGCTGACAAGGCCGACATCCCCGAGGACGTGTTCCGTCCCCAGGCTGAGCGCCGCGTGCGCCTGGGCCTGGTGCTGGCCGAGCTGGTGCGCGCCAACGAACTGCAGGCCAAGCCCGAGCAGCTCAAGGCCCACATCGACGAGCTGGCTGCCAGCTACGAGAAGCCTGAAGACGTGGTGCGCTGGTACTTCAGCGACCGCCAGCGCCTGGCCGAGGTCGAGGCCGTGGTGATTGAAAACAACGTGACCGATTTCGTGCTGTCCAAGGCCAAGGTCGTGGAAAAGGCCGTCTCGTTTGACGACCTGATGGCCCAGCAGGGCTGATCGGCGTCCAGCCATCCCGCTGGCGGCCCGTCTTGAACGGCGCAGCGGGATGTCGCAGACTTACATTGGGGGCTTGTGCTTTCGCGCGCAAGCCCCAAGTCATTTCTGGGTACAGTATCCGCTTGTCAGGAGAGAAACATGAGCGCATTGGAAACACAGGGCCTGGGCATGATCCCCATGGTCATCGAGCAGTCCGGCCGCGGCGAGCGGTCTTACGACATTTATTCGCGCCTGCTCAAGGAGCGCGTGATTTTCCTCGTGGGTCCCGTGAACGACCAGACGGCCAACCTCGTGGTGGCGCAGCTGTTGTTCCTGGAGAGCGAGAACCCCGACAAGGACATTTCGTTCTATATCAATTCCCCGGGCGGCTCGGTGAGCGCCGGCATGGCGATCTTTGACACCATGAACTTCATCAAGCCGGACGTCTCCACCCTCTGCACGGGCATGGCGGCCAGCATGGGCGCCTTCCTGCTGGCGGCCGGCGCCAAGGGCAAGCGTTTTGCGCTGCCCAACTCCAAGGTCATGATCCACCAGCCGCTGGGCGGCATGCAGGGCCAGGCGACGGAGATCGAGATCCACGCCCGCGAGATCCTCAAGACCCGCGAGCAGCTCAACAAGATCCTGGCCGAGCGCACGGGCCAGCCGCTGGAGAAGATCCAGCGCGACACCGAACGCGACTATTTCCTGTCGGCGGACGAGGCCAAGGACTATGGCCTGGTGGACCAGGTGATCACCCAGCGCTCCTGAGCGACGCGGATCGCGCAGCGGCGTTTTCCCTGGGGGAAAGCGCCGTTTTTTATTTGGTTATCATCCCGACAACTTTCCGTAACAGCAAGGCATTGCCCCCATGGCCGAGAAAAAAGGCTCTTCCAGCGAAAAAACCCTTTACTGCTCTTTCTGCGGCAAAAGCCAGCATGAAGTGAAGAAGCTGATCGCCGGTCCGTCGGTCTTTATCTGCGACGAGTGCATTGACCTGTGCAACGAGATCATCCGTGACGAGCTGCCCGCGGGCGACGTGGGCCGCGAGGCCCGCAGCGACCTGCCCACGCCGGCGGAGATCAAGACCAACCTCGACAACTACGTGATCGGCCAGGACGTGGCCAAGCGTACGCTCGCCGTGGCGGTGTACAACCATTACAAGCGCCTGCGCCACAAGGACAAGGCGAGCAAGGACGATGTCGAGTTGTCCAAGAGCAACATCCTGCTGATCGGCCCCACGGGGTCAGGCAAGACGCTGCTCGCCCAGACCCTGGCGCGCATGCTCGATGTGCCGTTCGTGATGGCGGATGCCACCACCCTGACGGAAGCCGGCTATGTCGGCGAAGACGTGGAAAACATCGTCCAGAAGCTGCTGCAAAGCTGCAACTACGATGTGGAGCGCGCCCAGCGCGGCATCGTGTACATCGACGAAATCGACAAGATCTCGCGCAAGTCCGACAACCCCAGCATCACGCGCGACGTGTCGGGCGAGGGCGTGCAGCAGGCGCTGCTCAAGCTGATCGAAGGCACCATGGCCAGCGTGCCGCCGCAGGGCGGGCGCAAGCACCCGAACCAGGATTTCCTGCAGATCGACACGACCAACATCCTGTTCATCTGCGGCGGTGCGTTCGCCGGTCTGGAGAAGGTGATCGAGAACCGCACCGAGGCCTCGGGCATCGGCTTCGGCGCGTCGGTCAAGAGCAAGAAGCAGCGCTCGCTCACCGAGGTGTTTTCCGAGATCGAGCCGGAGGACCTGATCAAGTTCGGCCTGATTCCCGAGCTGGTCGGGCGCATGCCCGTGGTGACGGCGCTGGCCGAGCTCAGCGAGGACGCGCTGGTCCAGATCCTGACGGAGCCCAAGAACGCGCTGGTCAAGCAGTACAGCAAGCTGCTGGCGATGGAGGGCGTGGACCTGGAAATCCGCCCGGCGGCGCTCAAGGCCATCGCGCGCAAGGCCCTGGCCCGCAAGACGGGTGCCCGCGGCCTGCGCTCGATCCTGGAACAGGCGCTGATCGGCACCATGTTCGATCTGCCCAACGCCACGAATGTCGAGAAGGTCGTGGTGGACGAATCCACCATCGAAGAAACCAAGCCCCCGCTGCTCGTGTACCGCGAGGCCGCCAAGAAGGCGTGAAAGCGATGACGCTACCCCGGAGCTGCCTGGCGCCGTTCCTCCGCAAGGAGGTGGCGCCGGCACGGCGGGGCGGCGCTTGCGCGGCAGCCGCCGGCCTGGGCCGTGCGGGCCCTCCGCGTTTTGGATGACGCTTCGCGTCCTGGGCTTCTGAGATGTGTCAACGGTGCACGCGACGACTGCATGCACCGCACCGCGCAGCCGTCTGTGCAGCCTTTCAACCCTTTTTGCGGTGCGGCCGGAAGAAGGGGTTGAAAATCCCTGCAAGATGGACCATCTGCCACAGAGTTAACTGAGGATTCCCATGTCCGGACATACCCCGCTCCCCGCCACCCCTGTTGAACTGCCGCTTCTGCCCCTGCGCGACGTGGTGGTGTTTCCCCACATGGTCATCCCGCTGTTCGTGGGGCGCCCCAAGAGCATCAAGGCGCTGGAACTGGCCATGGAGGCCGACCGCCGCATCATGCTGGTGGCGCAGAAGGCCGCCGCCAAGGACGAGCCGTCGGTGTCCGACATGTTCGACGTCGGCTGCATGTCCACCATCCTGCAGATGCTCAAGCTGCCCGATGGCACCGTCAAGGTGCTGGTCGAAGGCCAGCAGCGCGCCGTGGTGACTGCCATCCAGGATTCGGAAACGCATTTCGCCGCCACGGTCACCCCCGTGGAGGTGCACCCCGAGGCCAACAAGCCCAGCGAAATCGAGGCGCTGCGCCGTGCGGTGATGCAGCAGTTTGACCAGTACGTCAAGCTCAACAAGAAGATCCCGCCCGAGATCCTCACGTCCATCTCCAGCATCGACGATCCGGGCCGCCTGGCGGACACCATCGCGGCGCACCTCCCGCTCAAGCTGGAAAACAAGCAGGTGGTGCTGGACCTCTCGGACGTGAAGGCGCGCCTGGAAAACCTCTTCGAGCAGCTGGACCGCGAGGTGGACATCCTCAACGTCGACAAGAAGATTCGCGGCCGCGTGAAGCGCCAGATGGAGAAGAACCAGCGGGACTTCTACCTCAACGAGCAGGTCAAGGCCATCCAGAAGGAACTGGGCGAGGGCGACGAAGGCGCGGACATCGAGGAGATCGAGAAGAAGATCAAGGCCGCCAAGATGCCGGCCGAAGCCCGCAAGAAGGCCGACGCGGAGCTCAAGAAGCTCAAGCTCATGTCGCCCATGTCGGCCGAGGCCACGGTGGTGCGCAACTACATCGACGTGCTCACGGGCCTGCCCTGGAGCAAGAAGACCAAGATCAAGCACGACCTGGTCAACGCAGAGGGCGTGCTGAACGAAGACCACTTCGGCCTCGACAAGGTCAAGGACCGCATTCTTGAGTACCTCGCGGTGCAGCAGCGCGTGGACAAGGTGAAGGCGCCCATCCTGTGCCTGGTGGGCCCACCGGGGGTGGGCAAGACCTCGCTCGGGCAGTCGATTGCCAAGGCCACGGGGCGCAAGTACGTGCGCATGGCGCTGGGCGGCATGCGCGACGAGGCCGAGATCCGCGGCCACCGCCGCACCTACATTGGCGCGCTGCCGGGCAAGGTGCTGCAGAGCCTGGCCAAGGTCGGCACGCGCAACCCGCTGTTCCTGCTCGACGAGATCGACAAGCTGGGTACCGACTTCCGGGGCGACCCTTCGAGCGCGCTGCTGGAGGTGCTGGACCCGGAGCAGAACCACACGTTCGGGGACCACTATGTGGAGGTGGACTTCGACCTGAGCGACGTGATGTTCGTGGCCACGTCCAACTCGATGAACATTCCGCCGGCGCTGCTGGACCGCATGGAGGTCATCCGCCTTTCGGGCTACACCGAGGACGAGAAGACCAGCATCGCCATGAAGTACCTGCTGCCCAAGCAGCTCAAGAACAATGGCGTGAAGGACGAAGAGCTGGAAGTGACCGAGGCGGCGGTGCGCGACATGGTGCGCTACTACACCCGCGAGGCCGGCGTGCGCTCCCTGGAGCGCGAGCTGTCCAAGATCTGCCGCAAGGTGGTCAAGGGCCTGCAGCTCAAGAAGCTGGAGCCCAAGGTGGTGGTGACGGCCGACAACCTGCCCGACTTCCTGGGCGTGCGCAAGTACACCTACGGCCGGGCCGAGACGCAGAACCAGGTGGGCCAGGTGGTGGGCTTGGCGTGGACCGAAGTGGGGGGCGACCTGCTCACCATCGAAGCCGCCGTCATGCCCGGCAAGGGCGTGATCACCCGCACCGGTTCGCTGGGCGACGTGATGAAGGAGTCCGTGGAGGCCGCTCGCACGGTGGTGCGCAGCCGCTCGCGCATCCTCGGCATCAAGGACGAGGTGTTCGAGAAGCGGGACATCCACATCCACGTGCCCGATGGTGCAACGCCCAAGGACGGCCCGAGCGCCGGCGCTGCCATGACGACCGCGTTTGTGTCGGCGTTGACGGGTATCCCTGTGCGCTCCGACGTGGCCATGACGGGCGAGATCACGCTGCGTGGCGAGGTGACGGCCATCGGCGGGCTCAAGGAAAAGCTCCTGGCAGCATTGCGCGGCGGCATCAAGACGGTGCTGATCCCGGAAGAGAACGTCAAGGACCTGGCCGAGATCCCGGACAACGTGAAGAGCGGCCTGGAAATCGTGCCGGTGCGCTGGATCGACAAGGTGCTGGAAGTGGCCCTGGCTAGCAAGCCCGTGCCCCTGTCCGACGAGGAAGCTGCGGAAGTGGCGGCCCCTGTGTCGGACAAGGTGGCGGTGCCAGCGGTGTCTTCGGACGGGCTGAAGCACTGATGGGTTAAAAATTTTTTGGAAGGGCCAAAAAATGCGCTACAATTCATTCCATCGCAGCAAACGTTGTACAATGTGAGGCTTCGGTAAATTGCGGGAATAGCTCAGTTGGTAGAGCGCAACCTTGCCAAGGTTGAGGTCGAGAGTTCGAGACTCTTTTCCCGCTCCAATTTCCACAAAAGGGAAGCAGTAGCTTCCCTTTTTTGTCAAAGGAATGCGAATTCCTGGCGCGGTAGCAAAGCGGTTATGCCCCGGATTGCAAATCCGGTTAGTCCGGTTCGACTCCGGACCGCGCCTCCAGATACGGTCTGCGCCGTGCCTGCCCTGCGGTAATCAAGTTGCAGGGGTCGGAAAGAGCAGGTCGGTGGTGTTGGGTAATTTTTGGCGAATCTGTTGAGATGATGCTAAAAATTGCGCTATAATTTGAGTCTTGCTGATGAGTGCTGAAAGGCACTGGTTGAGCAGGAAATGCGGGAATAGCTCAGTTGGTAGAGCGCAACCTTGCCAAGGTTGAGGTCGAGAGTTCGAGACTCTTTTCCCGCTCCAATATTCGCAAGGGAAGCTTCGGCTTCCCTTTTTTCTTGGTGGTCCGAAGCCGAGCGGGGCGCCCTGCTGCTTTCGGGCCAGAGATACGACAGGGCATTGCACGCGCAAGCTGCCCGGGTTACGCTGCAGCGCGGTTATGCGCTCTGCGGCTGGCGCCCCGATGGTGAAATTGGTAGACACTGCGGACTTAAAATCCGCCGCTTTCCTGAAAAGGGGCGTGCCGGTTCGACCCCGGCTCGGGGCACCACGAAGAGCCTGTGCAGCAGGCTCCAGGATTCAATCATGTCAAGTTACAACGCTCCCTTTGAAATACATGTCCACGGGCAGGTGCCGCTGCGTGCCGATGCGAGCTTCGAGCAGCTGCAGGAGGCACTCAAGCCGCTGTGGAAATATGCGGGCGCACGGTCCTTGGCGGACGGCGCCGCCAGCGCCTATGAGGAAGAGCCGGGTATCCGCTTCGACGCGCAGGAGCACTTGCTGCAGATGTGCTGGACGGTGCGGGGCGATGAGGACTTTCGCCAATCGCTGGACGAAATGTGCATGAGCCTCAATGAGCTGGCCGAACAGGGCGCCGCGATCGAGGTCACCTTCTACGACACCGATTTCGACGAGGAAGAGGAAGACGAGGGGGCCGAGTCGCGCGACGATTTCGTGATGCTGTTCGTCGGCCCGACGCCCGCGGCCATCATGCAGGTGCAGCGCGATCTGCTGGTGCAGGACGTGGTGAACATGATGGAGCGCCACTTCGACGGCGCCGAGCTGGGCGGGGTGGTCGCGGAAATCGACAAACTGTTCAGCCAGCGCTTCGACGCCCTGGTCAATTCGCTGGAAATCGGCAAGCCGCCCCGCGGGCCGGGCGGCCCCACGGGCGGGCATGGCGGCAGCAGCGGCGGACGCCGGCCCCGCCATCTGCACTGACACGGCCGTCCGGAGGGGGCTGCGCAGCAGGACGGCTGGCGCGCGCGCCGCAGCCGGCGCTGCGGGCTCTCTGCACTGGTCCATGACCCCCGACCTGCTTCCCTACCTGCGCTCCTACCCCTTGGCCCTGCAGGAGCAGGCGCTGGCCCTGCTGGAGCAGGGGCAGCTGGGGGCGCTGCTGCGGCGCAAGTACCCCGAGCCCCATGCGGTACGCGGCGACCGCGGGCTGTACGACTATGCCCAGGAACTCAAGAACCGCTACCTGCGCAATGCGGGCACGGTCAACAAGGTTCTTTTTGACAGCAAGATCCATGTGGTGCGCCACGCCCTTGGGCTGCACACGGCCGTCTCGCGCGTGCAGGGCAGCCGGCTGGTGGCCAAGCACGAGATCCGGGTGGCGGCCCTGTTCAAGCAGGCACCCGTGGAATTCCTGCAGATGATCGTGGTGCATGAGCTGGCCCATCTGCGCGAGAAGGACCACGGCAAGGCCTTCTACCAGCTGTGCACCCACATGGAGCCGAACTACCACCAGTACGAGCTGGATGTGCGGTTGTACCTCACCCACCTGGAGCGGACCGGGGAGCGGCTGTGGGGCACGGACGGCGGCAGCGACTGACCGCGGCAAAAGCGCCGGCTTCTGTTGAAGATGCTATCGATTTAATAGCTTCTTGCGCAGGCGCATCAAGCGCTGGCGGCCCATTTCTCTTGGGCCGAGGGAATGCTGACGCTTTCGCACCAGTGGGTGGGCAGGTCCAGCCACCGCTGCGCGGCCGCCTGCAGCATCTCCACCGGGCCGGTGGTCAGCAAGCGGATGGGCCGCAGGCCTGATGCGCTGGCGGCCAGCGCAGGGGCGGTGTTGAGCAGCCCGGCCGTCTGCAGCAGGCGCTGCGTCTGGCGTGCCACAGGTTCTCCTGTCTCGATGAACTGCACGGCGGGCCCGGTGAGCGCGCGCAGTTCGTCGGCCACGAAGATGTAGTGCGTGCAGCCCAGCACCAGAGTGTCCATCTGGCCCGGGCCGGTGCCGAACTCGCCCATGGCGTGGAGGTAGCGCTCGCACAGCGCGCCGGTCTCGGTAGCGCTGACCGGGCCTGCGGCGGCCGGCACAGGCAGGGCGACGCTGCGTTCGATGGCATGGGCCAGGCCGTCGCAAGGCTGGACCACAAAATGCGCCTGACCGGCGAAAGACGCCATCAGTTTGCCGAACTTGGCACTGGTGAGCGTGCCGCGGGTGCCGATGACGCCGATGTGCCCGGTCTTCGTGACGGCCAGCGCTGGCTTGATGGCGGGCTCCAGGCCTACCAGCGGCAGCCCGGGCCGGCTGCCGCGCACCTCATGGATGGCGGCCGCCGTGGCCGTATTGCAGGCCACCACCAGGGCCTTGATGCCGTGCTGCTCGCACAGGTAGTCCGTGATGGCGTGGGTGCGCGCGCTGACGTAGGCGTCGCCCCGCTCTCCGTACGGGGCGTGGCCGCTGTCTGCCAGATAGACAAACCGCTCATGGGGCAGGGCGGCCAGCAGGGCGCGCAGCACGCTCAGCCCTCCCACGCCGCTGTCGAACACGCCAATGGGAGAAGAGGAGGCCGGCAGCATGGCAATCGCGGAGGTTGGAAAGCGCTGATTGTAGGAAATGCGCGGCCGCGGCGCCGGGCCGATAGGTGCCTGGCAGGAAGGCATCGCCCGCGGGCTTTCAAAAAAACAAAACCGCCCGAAGGCGGCTGGCTGGCTGGGTGGGGCTTTGCCCGCCTCCGTCCCCAGCGGGGCCGGAGGCAGCGCCGCACGCTCAGGCGGCGGCGACTTCAATGCCCTTGAACTCGCCGGTGGCGATGCGCTTTTGCCATTCGGCAGGGCCGGTGATGTGGGCGCTGGTGCCGCCCGCGTCCACGGCCACCGTCACGGGCATGTCCACCACGTCGAACTCGTAGATGGCTTCCATGCCCAGGTCCTCGAAGCCCACAACCTTGGCGGTCTTGATGGCCTTGCTCACCAGGTAGGCGGCGCCGCCCACGGCCATGAGGTAGGCACTCTTGTGGTTCTTGATGGACTCGATGGCCACCGGGCCGCGCTCGGCCTTGCCGATCATGGCGATCAGGCCGGTCTTCTCCAGCATCATGTCGGTGAACTTGTCCATGCGCGTGGCGGTGGTGGGGCCGGCCGGGCCCACGGCCTCGCCCTTGACCGGGTCCACGGGGCCCACGTAGTAGATCACGCGGTTGGTGAAGTCCACGGGCAGCTTCTCGCCCTTGGCCAGCATGTCCTGGATGCGCTTGTGCGCGGCATCGCGGCCGGTGAGCATCTTGCCGCTGAGCAGCAGCGTGTCGCCCGGCTTCCAGCTGGCCACTTCTTCCTTGGTGAGGGTGTCGAGGTTGACCTTCTTGCTCTTGTTGTAGTCGGGCGCCCAGTCCACGTTGGGCCACAGGTCCAGGCTGGGCGGGGTGATGTAGGCCGGGCCGGAGCCGTCCAGCACGAAGTGCGCGTGGCGCGTGGCGGCACAGTTGGGAATCATGGCCACGGGCTTGCTGGCCGCGTGCGTGGGGTACATCTTGATCTTGATGTCCAGCACGGTGGTCAGGCCGCCCAGGCCCTGCGCGCCGATGCCCAGGGCGTTGACCTTCTCGTACAGCTCCAGGCGCAGTTCCTCGACCTTGTCGAGCTTGGCGCCCGAGGCCGCCTTGGCCTGCAGCTCGTACATGTTCAGGTCGTCCATCAGGCTTTCCTTGGCCATGAGCACGGCCTTTTCGGCCGTGCCGCCGATGCCGATGCCCAGCATGCCGGGCGGGCACCAGCCCGCGCCCATGGTGGGCACGGTCTTGAGCACCCAGTCCACCACGCTGTCGCTGGGGTTGAGCATGACCATCTTGGACTTGTTCTCCGAGCCGCCGCCCTTGGCCGCCACGGTGATGTCCACGGTGTTGCCCGGCACGATCTCGGTGAAGATGACCGCGGGCGTGTTGTCCTTGGTGTTCTTGCGGTCGAACTGCGGGTCGGCCACCACGCTGGCGCGCAGCGTGTTGTCGGGGTGGTTGTAGCCGCGGCGCACGCCTTCGTTGATGGCGTCGTCCAGGCTGCCGGTAAAGCCTTCCCAGCGCACGTCCATGCCCACCTTCAGGAAGACGTTGACGATGCCTGTGTCCTGGCAGATGGGGCGGTGGCCGGTGGCGCTCATCTTGCTGTTGGTGAGGATCTGCGCGATCGCGTCCTTGGCGGCCGGGCTCTGCTCGCGCTCATAGGCGCGGGCCAGGTGGGCGATGTAGTCGGCGGGGTGGTAGTAGCTGATGTACTGCAGCGCGGCAGCAACGGATTCGATCAGGTCGGCCTGGCGGATGGAGGTGGTCATGGCGTGTCGTGGGAGTCTGGTGGCGCAGGTCCGGCGCTGCGCAGCACCGCGCGCACTGCGTTGCCGCCCATGCGCTGCCGTGCCGGCCTGCCGGTCCAGCGGGCCGTATTTTGACAGACCCCCGCTACGGGCGGCTTACGCCCGCCGGTTCTTCAACCGCCGGCCTCCGGCGTATCGTTGGCGCTGCCCTCCGCCGGACGTGGTGCCCTCGTCGGGCTCTGCCGCGCTGGCGTCGTCGGCCAGGGACTCGACATGGTCGGGCAGGATGTCCTGGGCATTCGGGGGCTCGTGGGGCTCGGCACTGCGGCGCTCGCCGGTGCCAAACCGGTCGGTGTCGCTGCCGGGCTCGTCGCTGTAGGCGCCTGCGCTGTCGCTGCCGGAATCAGAGGCGTCGCTGGGGCCCAGGCTGTCGATACCGGTAGAGCGGTGGCCCGGGGGCGGAAGGTCGGTGTCGATGCCGAGAAGGCTGCTGGTTGCCATGGTGGAACTCCTGGTGGTGGATGCGCTGCGGGCCGCGCAGCGCGGCAAGGGCTGGCGCCGCTGCAACCCGGGCGGCTGCGAACCCATGGTCGGGCGCCAGGCCGGAGGCCGGCGTCAGGCATCGCTGACAGCCGCTGTCGTCGCCGTTCGCCAGGCTGCACGCGCCGCCAGCAGGGCCTTGGGCTGCAGACTGCGCAGGCTGCGGCAGCGTTTGCTAGGCTCTGCCGCACCGCACGGAGCCGTTGGCAACGCCACGGCCCGGCTTTGTTGGCGCTTATCCGGAGGCTTTCCCATGACCACTCGCACAGAGCGTGACACCTTTGGCCCCATCGAGGTGCCGGCTGACAGGCTCTGGGGGGCGCAAACCCAGCGCTCGCTGCAGAACTTCGACATCTCGGGCGAGCAGCAGCCGCGCGAGATCATCCGTGCGCTGGCGCAGGTGAAGCGGGCGTCGGCCCAGGTCAACCATGCGCTGGGCCTGCAGGACGCGGCCAAGACCCAGGCCATCATCGCCGCCGCCGACGAGGTGATCGCCGGACGGCATGCCGGCGAGTTTCCGCTGGTCGTGTGGCAGACGGGCTCGGGTACGCAGACCAACATGAACGTCAACGAGGTGCTGGCCAACCGGGCCAGCGAACTGCTGGGCGGCCCGCGCGGCGAGGGCCGCCGGGTGCACCCCAATGACGACGTGAACCGCAGCCAGTCCAGCAACGACGTGTTTCCCACGGCCATGCACGTGGCGGCGGTGGACGCCCTCACGCACCGCCTGCTGCCGGCCCTGGCCCGGCTGCGTGGCACGCTGGCGGACAAGGCCCGCGCGTTTGACGGCATCGTCAAGATCGGCCGCACCCACCTGCAGGACGCCACGCCCCTCACGCTGGGCCAGGAGATTTCCGGCTGGGTGGCGCAGTTGGAGCATGGCGAACGGCATGTGCGCGCCGCCTTGCCCCACCTGTGCGAGCTGGCCCTGGGGGGCACGGCCGTGGGCACGGGGCTGAATGCGCCCAAAGGCTATGCCGAGGGCGTGGCGCGCGAACTGGCCCGGCTGACGGGTCTGCCGTTGGTCACCGCGCCCAACAAGTTCGAGGCGCTGGCCTCGGTGGACGCCCTGGTGCACGCCCACGGCGCGCTCAAGACCCTGGCCGCCAGCCTGATGAAGATTGCCAACGACGTGCGCTGGCTGGCCAGCGGCCCGCGCAGCGGCATCGGCGAAATCACCATCCCCGAGAACGAGCCGGGCTCGTCCATCATGCCGGGCAAGGTCAACCCCACGCAGAGCGAGGCCGTGACCATGCTGGCCGCCCAGGTGTTCGGCAACGACGTGGCGATCAACTTCGGGGGCGCCAGCGGCAATTTCGAGCTGAACGTGTTCCGGCCCATGGTGGCGCACAACTTCCTGCAAAGCGTGCGCCTGCTGGCCGACGGGATGGTGAGCTTCAACGACCACTGCGCCGTGGGCATCGAGCCGCACCGCGAGCGCATTGCCGAGCTGGTGGGCCGTTCGCTCATGCTGGTCACCGCGCTCAACCCCCACATCGGCTACGACAAGGCCGCCTTCATCGCCAAGAAGGCGCACAAGGAAGGCACCAGCCTGCGCGAGGCGGCCGTTGCCTCGGGCCACCTCACGGCCGAGCAGTTCGACCAGTGGGTGGTGCCGGAAAACATGGTGGGGCGCTGACTGCGCTGACAACGCTGCCGCACTGGCGGCGGGCAATGGGTGGCGGCGGCAGTCCCCGGGTTTGAGAGAAATACGGCTCTAGAGCTTATGGATAAATCGCGAGAAGCTATGATTGTTATAGCATTGCGCCCTGCCTTCGCCTTGACCCTCCGGCACGGTTCATGCCGCCTGGGGTGCGCGCCTTGAGCGCCGGGCGGGGCGCCGCAAAAACGCCAGCAGCCGCCGTTCGGCCGCGCTCAGGCCCCGCGGCGCGCTGCCGGCGCTGCCCAGCCGGTCCCACACCGCCTGAAGCCCGGGGCCGGTGTCGGCCGCCAGCTGCTCGCCCAGGCCCAGCACGGCGGGGTGGATATACGCCTTCTTGCACACGGCGGGGGTATTGCCCAGCTGGCGCGCCACCTCGGCTAGGATGTGCTTGGCAGTGGCCGCCTGGGGGCCGGGCGGGGCGCTGCAGGCCTGGCGCGTCAGCTCCAGCGCCTGCACGCTGCCGTGCCAGGTGCGGAAGTCTTTGGCGGTGAAGTGGTGGCCCTCGTCGGTGGTGCCGGTGATCTCCCGCAGGTACTCATTCACGTCGGCCGAGCCCACGGTGCGCAGGCTCCCGTCGTCGTCGAGGTACTGGAACAGCTCCTGCCCCGGCAGCTCCTGGCAGCGGCGCACCACGCGGGCGACCCGCGGGTCGCTGAGGTGCGCCTCTTGCTGCACCCCGCTCTTGCCCCGAAAGCGCAGGCGCAGCGTGTGGCCCTTCACGCCTGCGTGGCGGTTGCGTAGCGTGGTCAGGCCGTACGAGCCGTTGCTGCTGGCGTATTCCTCATTGCCCACGCGCAGGAAGGTGGTGTCCAGCAGCCGGACGATGGCCGCCAGCACCACCGGCCGGGTGACGGCACGGGCGCCCGGGGTGCCGGTGGCCGCGGCCAGGTCGCGCTGCACGCGTGCGCGGATACGGGGCAGCACCTTGCCGAAGGCCTGCATCCGGTCGAACTTGGCGGCGTCGCGCTGCTGCTGCCAGGCGGGGTGGTAGCGGTACTGCCGGCGGCCCCGCGCGTCGCGCCCGGTGGCTTGCAGGTGGCCGTGGGGCAGGGGGCAGATCCACACCTGGCTGTAGGCCGGCGGGATGGCCAGGCGGCGGATGCGGTCGATTTCCTCCGGCCGGGTTTCCCGCTGGCCGTCGGCGTGGCGGTAGGCAAAGCCCCGGCCGCGCCGCACGCGGGTAAGGCCCGGCATGTCGGGCGACACGTAGACCAGCCCCGGCGGCAGGCTGGGCTGGGCGGAAGAGGGCGGGGCAGGGCGTGAGGGCGGAGCGGAGGGCATGCCAGGCAAGGCCGTTGTGGGCGAAGGTGCAGCAATGCACCTATCACACCTGCGCGCCGGCCGCCGGGCTGTAGGCGGCCCCTGGCGCTGCGTGTGGGAGGGGGCCGTGAGCCGGGCGGCAAGGGGACTGGGGGATGGTGGTGGAGGGGCTTGGGGGCCGAGGCCGCAGCGGCAGGGAGGCGTATCGTGGCGCTCGAATTTGCAGAAAATCGGCCTCCAGCGCCCGTCTATAAAGCGCCGGAAGCTATCATTTTTGATGATTTGCGGTGGGCAAGCACTGCCCGTTGCCGCCACCACGCGCTGCGGTGCTGCTGCCCCAATGCAACAAGGCCGGCGAAGATCGCCGGCCTTGCCAGGGTGCTGTGGCCCGTCGTGGGGGCCGGGCTGCTGCGGTCAGTGCCCGTCGCCGGGGCGGGACATCAGCCGGTCCGTGAGGGCGATGGCCAGCGCACTCAGCAGGAAGACCCCGTGGATGATGGTCTGCCACATCAGCACCTTCAGGTCGTAGTTGGCGGCGTTGATGAAGGTCTTGAGCAGGTGGATGGAACTGATGCCGATGATGGCCGTGGCCAGCTTCACCTTGAGCACCGAGGCATTCACGTGGCTGAGCCACTCGGGCTGGTCGGGATGGTCTTCCAGGTGCAGGCGGGAGACAAAGGTCTCGTAGCCGCCCACGATCACCATGATGAGCAGGTTGGAGATCATCACCACATCGATCAGCGCCAGCACCACCAGCATGATGATGGTCTCGTTGAGCGCCACCACCTCCAGGTCGCTCTTGTAGCCGATGCTCGACACCAGCTGCTTGAGGGCCGTCGTGTTGCCGAAGGCTGCCTCGATCAGGTGCACCAGTTCCACCCAGAAATGGAACACATAGACCGCCTGCGCCAGGATCAGGCCCAGGTACAGGGGCAGCTGGAGCCAGCGGCTGGCGAAGATCAGCGAGGGAAGCGGGCGCAGCGGCGACGAGGCCACGGGTTCGTTGGGACGGGTCATGAAGGTGCGACAGGGAGATTGGGGACGGGCGATTTTAGGGGCGCTGCGTGACAACCTTGCGGCGTCGCGGGCATGGGCATCGCCAGGGCGCGGTAGGCCGTGTGTCAACAAGTGAGTAAGCTTGGCGCCAGTCAGTGGCCTGTAAGTGCCGCGTCCGACAGTACCGCCCAATTCCAATTCCATCAGACCAGGAGACAACACCATGAGTGCGCCCACATCCGCGATTGAGTCCGTATTGGTTGAGAACCGCGTGTTCCCGCCCGCCGATGCGGTCGTGAAGGCTGCCCGCGTGTCGGGCATGGCGGGCTACGAGGCGCTGTGCGCCGAGGCCGACAAGGACTTCGAGGGCTTCTGGGCCCGCCTGGCCCGCGAGAACGTGCAGTGGACCAAGCCGTTCACCCGCACGCTGGACACCTCCAACGCCCCGTTCTTCAAGTGGTTTGACGACGGTGAACTCAACGCCTCGGCCAACTGCCTGGACCGCCACATCGGCACCCCCACCGAGAACAAGACCGCCATCGTCTTCGAAGCGGACGACGGCGCCGTGACCAAGGTCACCTACAAGGAACTGCTGGCGCGGGTGGGCCAGTTCGCCAACGCGCTCAAGGCCCACGGCGTCAAGAAGGGCGACCGCGTCCTCATCTATATGCCCATGACCGTCGAGGGCGTGGTGGCCATGCAGGCCTGCGCACGCATCGGCGCCACCCACAGCGTGGTGTTCGGCGGCTTCTCGGCCAAGGCGGTGCAGGAGCGCATCATCGACGCGGGAGCCGTGGCGGTCATCACCGCCAACTACCAGATGCGCGGCGGCAAGGAGCTGCCGCTGAAGGCCATCATTGACGAAGCCCTGGCCATGGGCGGGTGCGAGTCCATCCAGAACATCTTTGTCTTCCAGCGCACGGCCACGGCCTGCAACATGGTGGCCGGGCGCGACAAGACCTTTGCGGAAGCCCTGGCCGGCCAGAGCACCGAATGCCCCGCCGAGCCGGTGGGCGCCGAGCACCCGCTGTTCATCCTGTACACCAGCGGTTCCACCGGCAAGCCCAAGGGCGTGCAGCACAGCACGGGCGGCTACCTGCTGTGGGCCAAGCTCACCATGGACTGGACGTTCGACCTGCGCCCGGACGACATCTTCTGGTGCACGGCCGACATCGGCTGGATCACCGGCCACACCTACGTGGCCTATGGCCCGCTGGCGGCCGGCGCCACGCAGATCATCTTTGAAGGCATCCCCACCTTTCCCAACGCGGGCCGCTTCTGGCAGATGATCGAGCGCCACAAGTGCACCATCTTCTACACGGCGCCCACGGCCATCCGCTCGCTCATCAAGGCGGCGGAAGCCGACGAGAGCGTGCACCCGGCGCGTTCCGACCTGTCGAGCCTGCGCATCCTGGGCAGCGTGGGCGAGCCCATCAACCCCGAAGCCTGGATGTGGTACCACAAGAACGTGGGCGGCGAGCGCTGCCCCATCGTGGACACCTTCTGGCAGACCGAGACCGGCGGCCACGTCATCACCCCGTTGCCCGGCGCTACGCCGCTGGTGCCCGGCAGCTGCACGCTGCCGCTGCCCGGCATTGCCGCGGCCATCGTGGACGAGACCGGCAATGACGTGGCCAATGGCGCGGGCGGCATCCTGGTCATCAAGAAGCCCTGGCCCAGCATGATCCGCACCATCTGGAACGACCCCGAGCGCTTCAAGAAGAGCTACTTCCCCGAAGAACTCAAGGGCTACTACCTGGCCGGCGACGGCGCCGTGCGCAGTGCCGACCGGGGCTACTTCCGCATCACCGGGCGCATCGACGACGTGCTGAACGTCTCGGGCCACCGCATGGGGACCATGGAGATCGAATCCGCCCTCGTGGCCAAGACCGACCTGGTGGCCGAGGCCGCCGTGGTGGGCCGCCCCGACGACCTGACCGGCGAGGCCATCTGCGCCTTCGTGGTCCTCAAGCGTGCCCGCCCCACCGGCGACGAAGCCAAGCAGATCGCCAACGAGCTGCGCAACTGGGTGGCCAAGGAGATCGGCCCCATCGCCAAGCCCAAGGACATCCGCTTCGGCGACAACCTGCCCAAGACCCGCAGCGGCAAGATCATGCGCCGCCTGCTGCGCTCCATTGCCAAGGGCGAAGCCATCACCCAGGACACCAGCACGCTGGAGAACCCGGCCATTCTCGACCAGCTGGCCAAGGCCAACTGATCGATCCACCACGCGGACGGGCCCGGCCTCACGCCGGGCTCGGGCCGCTGTAGGACGCCGCCGGAAATCGCGCGCCCAACGGCGCGCTGGCGCTGCGCATGCGTTACAACCATGGTCCGCCGTGAGCCGGCCGGCCCGTCCGGGCCCGCCGCAGCACGGTCTACCGGAGGTGTGACCATCATGCAGCTGCGCTCTTTCGTCTTGCTTCTTATCGTGCTGGCCATTGCCGCGCTGGCCGCCCTGAACTGGCCAACCCTGGCCCAGCCCACGGTCGTCTCGCTGGGGCTCACGTCCGTCCAGGCGCCCCTGGGCCTTCTCATGCTGGGGCTCACCACCGTGCTGGCCATAGTGTTCGTGGCCTACGTCCTGTCGCTGCAGGGCTCGGTGCTGCTGGAAACCCGGCGCCACACCAAGGAGCTGCAGGCGCAGCGCGACCTGGCCGACAAGGCCGAGGCCTCGCGGTTCACCGAACTGCGCCATTTCCTGGAAATACAGCAGGCCCAGGCCCATGCCCACCTGCTGGCGCGCCTGGACAGCCTGGAAAAGCAGCTGGCCACCCGCGTCGAAGAGTCCCACAACGCCACGGCCGCCTACATCGGACAGCTGGAGCACCAGCTGCAGACCCGCCAACCCACGGCGCAGGCCGTGCCGCCCGTGGCGCACCCGTTGGTATAGCGCCGCATTGCGCTGCGGCGTGCGCTGGCGCGTAGCCCGGCGAGCTTGCGCCGGGCAAAAAAAAGCCGTGCCCCAGGGGCACGGCCGTCGCGTTCTGGCGAACGGGGATTACTTCTGGGTAAGAACCCAGGCGGCCAGCTTCTTGGCTTCCGCTTCGTTGACCTGGGTGTTGGCGGGCATGGGCACGGGACCCCACACGCCAGAGCCGCCCTTGATGATCTTGGCAGCCAGTTTGTCGGCGGCATCCTTTTGGCCGGCGTACTTGGCCGCCACATCCTTGTATGCGGGACCGACCAGCTTCTTGTCCACGGCATGGCAGGCCATGCAGTTCTTGGAGGTGGCCAGGGCCAGATCGGCCATGGCCGGTGCAGCGACCGACAGCGTCATGGCAAGGGTGATCAGGGTACGCTTCATGGTGGGATTTCCTGTGGTTGAGTTACAGTTCTTTAATGGGATTGTAGTGGCTTGGGTTGACACGCGTCTTGCCCGTGATCAAGCCGCCAGCCCCCTTATTTTGGAGATCGCCATGTATTTGCTGGGCCTTTCCCTGTTGCTTCTTGCGTTGAAATATTTTGAGATCGGGCCGGTGGCGGCCTGGTCGTGGTGGTGGATCGTCGCGCCGTTTGGCGCCACCGCCGCGTGGTGGGCCTGGGCGGACTCGACCGGCTACACCAAGCGCAAGGCCGTGGAAAAGATGGAGCAGCGCAAACGGGAGCGCATCGAGAAGCACAAGGAAGCTCTCGGCATGCGGCCTCGCAAGCCGCGGTAGCTCCTCTGGCCCCCAGAACACCGGCGTTAGCGGTCCAGGGGCGTTGCGGTCCCGGTTCCAGGTGGGAGATCCTTCCGCGAGCACCGGACACCCCGGTGGGTAACTAACGTAAGCGGGAGTAAGCGCTGGCAGGAGCGCTGTTTGCGCCATGGTCCATTGACGTGCTGAACGCCCGGGCAGGGCGGCCACCGCGGCAGAGGCAGCGCGGTTTTACAAAGCACCAGTGGGTCAAGGGAGTATGTGAATGAAGGTGGCGTTTGGGGTCAGCGTGCTTGCGCGCTCCGTGCAGCAGGGCGGCGTGGATGGCATCGGGACCTACACCCGGGAGTTGATGGCGGCCATGCCGCAGGCCGTGCAGCTGCAGCCTTACGTGTTCGGTCCGGCGAGCCTGTGGACGGGTGCGGATCCCGCAGTGGCTGCTGGGCGGTTTGGCACGCAGGCCCTCATATCCAACTGGCCTGGCGGCAGCTTCCGGGAGATGCGCCGTGCGCTGGGGGAGGGGATCGATCTGGTGCATGCCACCGATCACCTGGTGCCACGGATGAGGGGCATTCCCGTGGTCGCCACTTTTTTCGACGCGATACCGCTGGCCCATCCGGAGTGGATCCGGTACCGCTTCAAGACTCTGAAGAACGAGATGTGGCGCCGGACGGCGTTCTGGGCGCAGCGCATCATCACCATTTCAGACTATTCCCGGCAAGAGATTGCCGAGCATTTCCGCGTGCCGGTGGAGCGCATCACTGCCATTCCGCTGGGCGTGGGGCCGTCGTGGTTTGATCCGATGGACGCAGCGCAGACCGCCGCCGTGCGCGCGCGGCACGCGCTGCCAGAGCGCTATTTCGTCAGTGTCGGCACGCTGCAGCCGCGCAAGAACATCGACCGGCTGCTGACGGCGCACAGCAGCCTGCCGCTGCCTTTGCAGCGCGAGTTTCCGCTGCTGGTCGTGGGCAAGCCCGGCTGGGGCTGCGAGGATGTGGTGGCGCGGTTTGCCGACGGAAGCCTCCCCAACGTCCGCTGGCTGCGCCACTTGCCCGACGCCGACCTGCGGGTGTTGGTGAAGAGCGCGACCGCGCTGGTGTTTCCTTCGCTCCACGAAGGGTTCGGACTGCCGGTGCTGGAGGGCTTTGCGGCCGGCGTGCCGGTGGCCGCCTCCCATGCCACGTCCATTCCCGAGGTGGCTGGCGATGCGGCGTTGCTGTTTGACCCGCTGCGCACCGACGACATGGCGCAGGCCATGGCGCGGATCGTGGAACAGCCGGCGCTCGCGCACCAATTGGCGGCCCGGGGCCGCGAGCGCGTGCGCAGCTTCACCTGGCAGGCGTGCGCGGAAAAGACCGCGCAGGTCTACGAGTCGGTTCTCTGACGGGCGGGGGCTGCCATGGCAAACCCGGTCCTTCCTGCGCCCGCCGGTGCCTTTGGGCACCAGGTTCGGCTGCTCGCGCGGGACATCGCCAGCGCCCTGGCGGCGTGGCGCTTCTGGTGCTTCATGGGGTGGAACGATGTGGCCAAGCGGTACCGGCAGACGTTCCTGGGTCCCGTGTGGATCACCGTGAACACGGCCCTTTTCATCGTGGCGTTCGGCCTGATTGGCGCCCAGCTGTTCAAGTACCCGGCCGGTTGGTACCTGCCGTATTTCTGCGCCGGGCACGTGTTGTTCGGGTATTTCAGCGCGCTGCTCAATGAAGGGTGTCTCACCTACACCGGCTCGGACGCTTTCCTCAAGCAGATGTCCTACCCCAAGACGGCGTTCGTCTTTCGCACCGTGTTCCGCTGCACGGTGCTGATGCTGCACAGCGCGGTGATCGTGCTGGCCGTGCTGTGGTGGTCCGGGCGGCTGGGGGCCGTGCACTGGGGGGCCTTCCTGGGCGCCATGGCGCTCACCTTGCTGGCCGCCAGTTTCGCCGTCGCCATCGTGGGCGCGCTGGCCACGCGCTTCAGGGACGTGACCGTTGCCATGGGCAGCCTGATGCAGCTGAGCTTCTTTGTCACGCCCGTGCTGTGGGTGCCCGACGAGTTGACCGAGCGGGCCCGCTGGGTGGTGCGCCTGAACCCGCTGGCGCTGTTTCTGGACCTGGTGCGCGACCCCTTGATGGGCACGGCGCCGGACCCGCAGGCATGGCTCGCGGCGGCCGGCGTGGTCGCGGTGCTGGGCGTGGTGTTCTTTTTCCAGTACGTCATGGTCCGGCGGCGGATCGTGTACTGGCTGTGACACGGCCAAAGGCCGCAGACCACCATGGCACACATCCGGTTGCACCAAGTCTCCATCGATTTTCCCGTGTTCACGTCACGGTCGCGTGGTTTGCTCAACACCATGCTGGGGTTGCCGCAGCGTGAGAAGGCGCGTGTGGAGGCCAGCGGCCTGCGGCGGGTCAGCGTGCATGCCCTGCGCGATGTAAGCCTGCAGCTGAATCCCGGCGACCGGGTCGGACTGGTGGGGGCGAACGGGGCCGGCAAGACGACCCTGCTGCGCGTGCTGTCCGGCGTGTACGAGCCCATGCAGGGGGAGTGCAGCTTCCAGGGGAAGATCGCGGCCCTCACGGACATCATGCTCGGCATGGATGCCGACGCCACGGGCTACGACAACATCATCATGAGGGGCATCGTGATGGGCCTCACGCGCCGGCAGGCGATGGAGTTGATCCCGTCGGTGGAGTCCTTCACGCAACTGGGCGAGCATCTCCAGCTGCCGGTCCGGACCTACTCGCAGGGCATGTTGCTGCGGCTCGCGTTTGCGGTGTCCACCAGCGTCGTGCCCGACATTCTGCTGATGGACGAGATGATTGGCGCGGGCGATGCCAAGTTCTTCAGCCAGGCACAAGGGCGCATCAACGGCCTGATTGAAAAGGTCTCCATCCTGGTGCTTGCCTCGCACAACGAACTCATTCTCAGGAGCTTTTGCAACCGCGCGCTGGTCTTGAAGGAAGGCCGTGTGGTGTTCGACGGTAGCGTGGAGGACGCGTTGGCGTTCCACAACGCGCAGCAAGGAGTGACGCCATGAGGCTGATGTCCGCAGGACCTGCCGAAGTGCAGCAAGCCATCGCCTCCATGGGGCGCACCGAAGACGTCGCCTGGTCCCCCGACGGGCGCCGGCTGGCGCTTGCCGCCATCACGCTGGACCGCTTGCTGGTGGTCGGCGTCGACTGCCGGACCGTCGAGGGCCGCAAGACCCTGTTCCTGACGGACGCCGTGGAGATCGCCTCGGACAGCCTGCAGCGCCCGCACGGGGTGAGCTGGATCGGCAACGATCGGCTGGCCGTCGCCAACCGGGAGGGCATGGTGTCGATCTTCGGTGTTCCCGCGCCCGACGGGCTGACTTCGGTGTGCCATCTCCAGCCGATCGCCGTCATCAGCAAGCGCGAGACGGAGCTGGTGAGCACGCCTGGCAGCCTGTGCGCGCGGGACCTGGGGGCCGGGCTGGTGGAACTGTGGGTCTGCAACGGCTTTTCAAACTACGTGACCCACCACCTGCTGGATGCGCGGGCCGGCCTGGCCCATCTGGACGCGCAGGTGTTCATGCAGCAAGGCCTGGACCTGCCCGACGGCGTGGCCGTGGACGCCCGGGGCGACTGGGTGGCCATCAGCAACCACGACCAGCATGCCGTGGCGCTGTACCGGAACGACGAGTTGCTTGCGGCGGGCCGGGCGCCTGCGGCCCAGCTGGAGGGGGTGACCTATCCCCACGGGCTGTGCTTTCTTGCCGACGGGCGGATGTTGCTGGTGGCGGATGCGGGGGCGCCCCACTTTGCCGTTTTTTTCCGGCCCGCCCAGGGCTGGGTCGGCGGCGCGTCGCCGGACGATCTGGTGCGCGTGCTGGAGGACGGCGCTTTCCAGCAGGGCCACTACAACCCGCGCGAAGGCGGGCCCAAGGGCATCGACGTGCATGAGCCGTGGGGTGTGGTGGTCACCACCTGCGCGGTGCAGCCCCTGGCGTTTTTTGATGCCGACCCGCTGGTGGCGCGGGCGCAGCCCGCAGCGGTGGGCGGTTGCCCGCCGACCGACCCGGCACGCACCACCATCCTGCGTCTGGCACGTGGCGTGGCGGCCCGGGAGGCCGCAGTGACCGCCGCCGTCCGCAAGGAGCTGGAGCAGATGCGTTCCAGCTGGTCCTGGCGTGTGACCGCGCCGCTCAGGGCGCTGGCCGGCCGCTGGATGCGGCGGTACGCGGGGCGCGGCAAGCCCTGAGCACCGGGGTTGCGGCCCCGGGGAGGCCGTGAGCCGGCCCCGCAATCACGGAGAGGCCGCGCAGGCCGCACGTCCGTGCCATTGTGCTGAGCCTGCCCTGGCGCGGGCCGTGCCGCGCTTCTTCAGTACGCGTCCAGCACGGCGCCCCGGCTGGCGCTGGCCGCGTTGAAGGAAAACTTGGCCTGCACGCCGCGGGTGTAGCGCGGGGGCGGTGGCGTCCAGCCTTCGCGGCGCCGGGCGATCTCGGCCGCTGGCACGTTCAGCTCCAGCTTGAGCTGGAGCGCGTCGATGGTGATGCTGTCGCCCTCTTGCACAAAGGCAATGGTGCCGCCTGCGGCGGCTTCCGGGGCCACGTGCCCCACCACCATGCCCCAGGTGCCCCCGGAGAAGCGCCCGTCGGTGATGAGGCCCACGCTTTCGCCAAGCCCTGCACCGATGAGGGCGCCGGTGGGGGCCAGCATCTCGGGCATGCCGGGGCCGCCCTTGGGACCCAGGTAGCGCAGCACCATCACGTCGCCGGCCTTGATCTTGCCGTCCAGGATGGCCTGCAGGGCCGATTGCTCGTCGTCGAACACGCGCGCCGGGCCGGTGATGACGGGGTTCTTGAGCCCGGTGATCTTGGCCACCGCGCCCTCGGGGCTGAGGTTGCCCTTGAGAATGGCCAGGTGGCCCTGCGCGTACATCGGGTTGCCGATGGGGCGGATGACGTCCTGGTCTGCGCGGGGCTCGGCGGGCACGTCCTGGAGCACTTCGGCCACCGTCTTGCCGGTGATGGTGATGCAGTCGCCGTGCAGCAGGCCGGCGTTCAGCAGGATCTTCATCACCTGCGGGATGCCGCCCGCGCGGTGCAGGTCCACGGCCAGGTACTTGCCGCTGGGCTTGAGGTCGCAGAGCACGGGGGTCTTCTGGCGGATGCGCTCGAAGTCGTCGATGGTCCAGTCCACGCCGGCCGCATGCGCGATGGCCAGGAAGTGCAGCACCGCGTTGGTGGAGCCGCCGGTAGCCATTATCACGGCCACGGCGTTCTCGATGGACTTGCGGGTCACGATGTCGCGGGGCTTCAGGTCCTTCTTGATCGCCTCGATCAGCACCTGGGCCGACGCACGGGCGGAGTTCATCTTCTCGTCGTGCGGGTTGGCCATGGTGGAGGAGTAGGGCAGGCTGATGCCCAGCGCCTCGAACGCGCTGCTCATGGTGTTCGCGGTGTACATGCCGCCGCACGAGCCCGTGCCCGGAATGGCGCGTTTCTCGATTTCGTGCAGATCGTGGTCGCTCAGCTTGCCGGCGGCGTTCTCGCCCACCGCCTCGAACACGCTCACGATGTTCAGGTCGCGGCCCTGGTAGTGGCCGGGCAGGATCGTGCCGCCATAGACATAGATCGCGGGCACGTTGGCGCGCAGCATGCCCATCAGGCCGCCGGGCATGTTCTTGTCGCAGCCGCCGATGACGACCACGCCGTCCATCCACTGGCCTTGCACGCAGGTCTCGATGCAGTCGCTGATGACCTCGCGGCTCACCAGGCTGTATTTCATGCCTTCGGTGCCCATGGCCATGCCGTCCGAAATGGTGGGCGTGCCGAACACCTGGGCGTTGCCGCCCGCTTCCTCGATGCCGGCGATGGCGGCATCGGCCAGCTTCTGCAGGCCGCTGTTGCACGGCGTGATGGTGCTGTGGCCGTTGGCCACGCCCACCATGGGCTTGGCGAAGTCGCCTTCCTGGTAGCCCATGCCGTAGAACATGGAGCGGTTGGGCGCGCGGCTCTTGCCCTCGGTGATGTGGGCGCTGCGGCGGTTGATGGCGAGGGGCGGGCGCGTCGGGTCGGTCATTGGCGGTACTCCTGTGGGGGATGCCGCAGTGTCCGCCGGGGCGGCGGCGCTGTCCATCGGTGGGAATACGCAAGGCGCTGCAGGCCCTGGGATGCGTCGGCCATAATTGCAGGGTTTGCCCAGGGCGCGGCTCAAGAGGTTGCGCGTCGCACGGGCGCGCACGGGGCTGCTACGGCGCGGCCCGCTCCCCTTCTGCGATTCGATCGTTTTCCTCCTCTTCCTCCCTCAATCCTTCTTTTCTCTCCACGATGCCCGCATACCGTTCCAAGACTTCCACCGCCGGACGCAACATGGCCGGCGCCCGCTCGCTGTGGCGCGCCACCGGCATGAAGGACGACGATTTTTCCAAGCCCATCATCGCCGTGGTCAACTCGTTCACGCAGTTCGTGCCCGGCCACGTGCACCTGAAGGACCTGGGCCAGCTCGTCGCGCGCGAGATCGAGGCCGCGGGCGGCGTGGCCAAGGAGTTCAACACCATTGCCGTCGACGACGGCATCGCCATGGGCCATGACGGCATGCTGTATTCGCTGCCCAGCCGCGACATCATCGCGGACTCGGTCGAGTACATGGTCAACGCCCATTGCGCCGATGCGATGGTCTGCATCTCCAACTGCGACAAGATCACCCCCGGCATGCTGATGGCCGCCATGCGCCTGAACATCCCGGTGATCTTCGTCTCCGGCGGGCCCATGGAAGCGGGCAAGACCCGGCTGGCCAACCCCGTCACCAAGACCATCGAGTTCAAGAAGCTTGACCTGGTGGACGCGATGGTGATCGCCGCGGACCAGGCCTATTCCGACGCCGACGTGGCCGAGGTGGAGCGCTCGGCCTGCCCCACCTGCGGCTCGTGCTCGGGCATGTTCACCGCCAACTCCATGAACTGCCTGACTGAGGCGCTGGGCCTGTCCCTGCCCGGCAATGGCACGGTGGTGGCCACGCATGCCGACCGCGAACAGCTCTTCAAGCGCGCCGGCCGCCGCATCGTGGAGCTGGCCCGCCAGTACTACGAGCAGGACGACGAGCGCATCCTCCCGCGCTCCGTGGGCTTCAAGGCCTTCGAGAACGCGATGACGCTGGACATCGCCATGGGCGGCTCCACCAACACCATCCTGCACCTGCTGGCCGTTGCACGCGAAGCCGGGATCGACTTCACCATGGCCGACATCGACCGCCTCTCGCGCGCCGTGCCGCAGCTGTGCAAGGTGGCGCCCAATACCAACAAGTACCACATCGAGGACGTGCACCGCGCCGGCGGCATCATGGCCATCCTGGGCGAGCTGGAGCGCGCCGGCAAGCTGCACACCGATGTGCCCACGGTGCACGCGCCCACGCTGGGCGACGCGCTGGCGCAGTGGGACATCACCCGCACGCAGGACGAGGCCGTGCGCACCTTCTACATGGCAGGCCCCGCCGGCGTGCCGACGCAGGTGGCGTTCAGCCAGAACACGCGCTGGCCCAGCCTGGACCTGGACCGCGCCGAGGGCTGCATCCGCTCGTACGAGCACGCCTTCTCCAAGGAGGGCGGCCTGGCCGTGCTGACGGGCAACATCGCGCTGGACGGCTGCGTGGTGAAGACCGCCGGGGTGGACGACAGCATCCTGGTGTTCGAGGGCTCGGCCCATGTCACCGAAAGCCAGGACGAGGCGGTGGAGCACATCCTGGAAGGCAAGGTCCAGGCCGGCGACGTGGTCATCGTGCGCTACGAAGGCCCCAAGGGCGGCCCCGGCATGCAGGAGATGCTCTACCCCACCAGCTACCTCAAGTCCAAGGGCCTGGGCAAGGCCTGCGCGTTGCTCACCGACGGCCGTTTTTCGGGCGGTACCTCGGGCCTGTCGATCGGCCACTGCTCGCCCGAGGCGGCAGCGGGCGGAGCCATCGGCCTGGTGCGCGACGGAGACCGCATCCGCATCGACATCCCCAACCGCACCATCAACGTGCTGGTGGATGACGCGGAACTGGCCCGCCGCCGCGCGGAGCAAAGCGCCAAGGGCTGGAAACCCGCCATGCCGCGGCCCCGCAAGGTGTCGGCCGCGCTCAAGGCGTATGCCAAGCTGGTGATGTCGGCCGACAAGGGCGCGGTGCGCGACCTGTCGCTGCTCGACGACTGAGCGGGCCGCGGCGCGCGCGCTGCGCAAGCTGCGTCCCCCCGCAAGCCGCGCTGCCCGCGCGGCTTTTTTTACGCCGCCCCGGGGCGGCGGCCGGGGTGGCCGCACACCGGCGGGGGCGAATCCAGGGCAGGCACAATACCGGCCACCATGCTGACCTATCCTCATATCGACCCCGTCGCCCTTCAGATCGGCCCGCTGGCCATCCACTGGTACGGGCTGACCTATCTCGCGGCCTTTGGCCTGTTCATGCTGCTGGGCAACCTGCGCCTGCGCCACGAGCCGTTTGCCTCCCTGACCGGCTCTGCCGCGTGGTCGCGCAAGGACGTGGAGGACATCCTCTTCCTGGGCGTGGCCGGGGTGGTGGCCGGGGGGCGCCTGGGCTACTGCCTGTTCTACAAGCCGGGCTACTACCTTAGCCATCCGTTGGAGATCTTCGCGGTGTGGCAGGGCGGCATGTCGTTTCACGGCGGCTTGCTGGGCGTGATCGTGGCGATGATCTGGTTTGCCCGCTCGCGCCAGCGGCCCTGGCTGCAGGTGGCGGACTTCGTGGCGCCCTGCGTGCCCACCGGCCTGGCGGCCGGGCGTGTGGGCAACTTCATCAACGGGGAGCTGTGGGGCCGCTTTGCCAGCCCCGACCTGCCCTGGGGCATGGTGTTTGCGCACAGCGGCTCGCTGCAGCCGCGCCATCCTTCGCAGGTCTACCAGTTCCTGATGGAAGGGCTGCTGTTGTTCATTCTGCTGTGGCTGTATGCGCGCAAGGAGCGCCGGCAGGGCCAGGTGGCGGCGGCGTTCCTGTTTGGCTACGGCGTGTTCCGCTTCATTGCCGAGTACTTCCGCGAGCCCGACGCCTTCCTCGGCATCTTGTCGCTGGGCATGAGCATGGGCCAGTGGCTGTGCCTGCCGATGATCGTGGGCGGCATCGCGCTGTGGCTGTGGGCGCAGCGGCAGCCCCCGGCAGCGCGGCGCGTGCCCGCTTGAGGGATTATTGGTAAAAATGGCCTCTGGCGCTTGATGGGTAAGCGCTGGAAGCTATAAAATTGATAGCGTTCTGCTTCAGCGCGAAGCTGTCCGCCGCCGCACGGTCAGCAGCGCGGCTGCCACGATCAGTGCGCCGCCCACCCAGCCCGTGGGGCTGAGGGTTTCCCCCAACCAGGCCACCGCAAACAGCGCCCCAAACACCGGCTCGCTGCCCATCAGCAGGCCCACGCGGGTGGGCGAGCTGTGGCGCAGCGCCCAGTTCTGCACCCCGAACGCAAACACCGTGCAGCCCAGCACCAGGTACAGGCTGGCCCACCAGAACTGGGGCTCGCGCGGCAGCTGCGGCAGCCCGCCGGGCAGGGCCAGCGCCAGCCCCAGCGCCCCCGCGCCGACAACGGCAGCCTGCACCGCCGTGAGCGCCATCACCGGCGCCGCGCTGTCGCCGCCGCCGCGGGTGAGGCGCGTGGTGGCGCACACCGTGATGGCGCGCAGCACCGCGGCGGCCAGGACCAGCGCATCGCCCCAGCCCCAGGCCCCGCCGCCATCGCCAAGGCCCGGCACGCCGCCGCTGAGCAGCGCGGCGCCCAGCAGCGACACCGCGGCAAACCCCAGCATGGCCGGCGCGGGGCGCTGGCGCAGCAGGGCCCATTCGGCCAGCGGCGTGAACACCACGCACAGGCTGATGAGAAAAGCGGCATGGCTGGCCTGCGTGTGCGCCAGACCCCAGGTCTCGCACAAAAAGATGCCCAGCAGCAGCAGCCCCAGCGGCAGCCCCGTACGCAGCGCACCGCGGCGCTGTGCCGGGCTGGCGCGCCACCACGCCGGCAGCAGCAGCGCCAGCGTGAGCCCGAAGCGCACGGCCAGGAAGCCCAGCACCGGGTAGAACTCCAGCGCCCCCTTCGCCACGCCATAGCTGGTGCCCCACACCACGGCCACCAGCAGCAGGGCGGCGTCCGCCCAGCGCGCGGCAAAGGCGGCCACAGAAGAGGGTGTGTCAGGTGAGGCGAGGGAGGCCGTGGGCTGGGTCATGGGGATTTCCTTGAAAGCCCTGCATTGTTGGCCTGTGCGCAAAAATTGATAATCTCTGCCTGTGCACAACATCTGTTCCACATGAGCACCAATCAATCCGTCACAAACCCGCTGGACAGCCTGAACGACATGGCCGTGTTTGCCCGCGTGGTGGAGGCGGGCGGGTTTTCCGCCGCGGCGCGGCAGCTGGGCACCACGCCCTCGGCCGTCAGCCGGCAGGTGGCGCGGCTGGAGGGCGCATTGCGTGTGCGCCTGCTGGAGCGCACCACCCGCAAGGTACGGCTGACGGAAGCCGGCACCGCCGCCTACGGCCGCTGCCAGGCGCTGGTGGCCGCCGCGCGCGAGGTCTGGGCGCTGTGCGACACGCACACGGGCGCGCCATCCGGCCTGGTGCGCATGAGCGTGCCCAAGGCCGTGGGGCGCCAGGTGGTGCACCCGCTGGTGCTGTCGTTCCTGGCGCAGTACCCGGCGGTGGATGTGCAGCTGGTGGTGACAGACCGCGTGGTGGACCTGTGGGAGGAGGGCATCGACCTGGCCCTGCGCATCACCGACGCGCCCCCGCCCGGCTTGGCCGGCCGGCCGGTGGCCACGGTGCGCCACCGCATCTGCGCCAGCCCGGCGTACCTGGCGGCCCACGGCCACCCCGCCCACCCGCGCGACTTGGCCGGGCACGCCTGCATCTACCTGGGCGAAGACGAGCGCGACCGGCACTGGCGTTTTGTGCGCGGACCGGAGGCCGCCACCGTTACCGTGCACGGCCGCTACGTGGCCAACCATAGTGAGCTGCGGCTGGAGGCGGCGCTGGCCCACCTGGGCATCGCCAGCCTGCCCGGCTTTACCGCCCAGGCTGCGCTGCACAGCGGCGCCTTGGTGGAGGTCCTGCCGGACTGGGAGCACCGCACCAGCTACGCCGGGACGGCCTGGCTCCTGTACCCGCCCAACCGCTTCCTGGCCGCAAAGACCCGGGCGTGGATCGACCACGTGGTGCAGGGGCTTGCGCAGTTGAAGAGCTAGAACCCCTCGCGCGCACGGGGCGGGGGAGTGCGGCAGGGGGGCACGCAGGTTCGTTAGCCCTTCGCGTTGCTTGTTCCCCAGGGTTCGTTCGCCTTCGCGCGGCCTGCTCCCGGCCGTTCGCTGTCGCTTTTATGCCGCAATCGGGGAGCCGTTGGCGCGCTTTTGCCCCTGAGTTTCGTACGCGATCGCGGGATGCTGGCCTTTTGCGGCCGTGCTGCCCATAATTACAGAAAATTATGCAAGTTCACGCACTCACCCCATGGAAAGACGGCAGGTTGCGTGCCGATGGCTGCAAATCGTGCGCGCGGCGGGGCGTGTCTTGCCGGGGTGGCTGCTCTACAGCCGTGTCGGCAGGGAGGGCTCCGCGTTGCGGGCGCTGGGGCCGCCGCCCACGCTTTGGCCTGGCTTGTCGCCGCGGCGTGCCGCTCACCTTGATTGCCTCTGCTGCCCATGCGCCCCGTTCCTAACTCTTTGCATGACGAAGCGGCCGCGCGGCTGCGCGAGCAGATCTTCGCGGGCGCGCTGCCGCCGGGCAGCTTCCTGGACGAGGGGGCGCTGTGCGAACGGCTGTCGATTTCGCGCACGCCCCTGCGGGAAGCGCTGAAGGTGCTGGTGGCCGAAGGCCTGCTGCGCCACGAGCCGCGCCGCGGCTGCTTTGTGGCCGAGGTGACCGAGCGGGACCTGGACGAGATTTTTCCGGTGATTGCGTTGCTGGAAGGCCGCGCCGCCCACGAGGCCACGCGCAACGCCAGCGCGGCGGACGTGGCGGCGCTCACGGCGCTGCACCAGCGCCTGCAGGAATGCGCCCAGCAGGGCCGCATCACCGACTACTACGAGGCCAACTACGCCATCCACGAGGCGCTTATCACCCTGGCTGACAACCGCTGGCTGGCGCAGGTGATCGGCGATCTGCGCAAGATCCTGCGCCTGGCGCGGGCGCAGACCCTGCACGTGCCGGGCCGCCTGCAGCAAAGCCTGGCGGAGCACCTGGCCGTGTTTGCGGCCCTGAAGGCGCGCGATTGCGATGCCGCCGAAGAGGCCATGCGCAACCACCTTTTGCGCCAGCGCGATGCGCTGCGCGACATTGCCCGCAACCAGCAATCGAGGCTCTCACCATGATGAACAGCACCCCCGAGTGGATCGCCCGCAGCGTGTCCCGCCTGCGCACCGCCGCGCCCGCCGCGGACACCAAGGCCGCCGACAAGCCGGCCCGTGCCGTGCTCGACAAGACCGTCACCGACGTGGTGCCCAAGACGCCCCAGCCGCGCGGCACCCACGAGCGCCTGCAGGCCACGCTGCGCCGCGGGCAGGAGGCGCTGTCTCCGCGCGCGTTGCGCCGCCTGCTGGCCGATCTGCAGGAGGTGGTGGCGCCGCAGGTCAGCGAGATCGAAGGCGGTCGCCGTGCGCAGGCCGTGGCCGACTGGTACGCCAAGGCCGAGCCGGAGGAGCGGCGCGACATGTGGCTGCTGATGTGCGAGCAGTTCGCGCCCGACGCCTCGCGCTTCAAGTCGGCCCGCGCCCGCTACGAGGCCGCCGCCGGCACCGAGGAAGAGGGCCAGGCCGAGATCAGCCTGCGCCGCGCGCTGGTGTCGCCGCGCACCCGGCTGTTGCAGCGCTTCGCCGTGTTTCCGCAGGGCATGCGCTTCCTGGTAGACCTGCGCGCCGAGCTGCTGCCGCAGCTCAAGGGCGACAAGCGCCTGCTGCCGCTGGACGCCGAGCTGGAGCACCTGTTCTCGACCTGGTTCGACGTGGCGTTCCTGGAGCTTCGCCGCCTGTCCTGGGACTCCCCCGCATCCTTGCTGGAAAAGCTCATCAAGTACGAGGCGGTGCACGACATCCGCAGCTGGGCCGATTTGAAGAACCGCCTGGACAGCGACCGCCGCTGCTACGGCTTCTTCCACCCCCGCCTGCCGGGCGAGCCGCTGATCTTCGTGGAGGTGGCGCTGCTGGACAAGATGTCGTCCAGCATCACGCCGCTGCTGGACGAATCCGCCGCGCCCGTGGACATCTCGCGGGCCACCACGGCCATCTTCTATTCCATCAGCAACACGCAGACCGGACTGCGCGGCGTGAGCTTTGGCGATTCGCTCATCAAGCACGTGGTGGAGACGCTCACGGCCGAGTTCCCGCGCCTGCGCACGTTTGCCACGCTCTCGCCCATTCCCGGCCTCCGGCCCTGGCTGGGCAAGCACGCGGGCGCCATGCTGGAGCGGCTGGACGACAAGCGCCGCGCCGAGCTGGGCCGCGCCGTGGGCTTTGAGCCGCCGCAGGCCACCCATTTGCTGGCCGCGCTGGACAAGGCCGCGGAGCTCGATGCCCGGTCGCCCGTGCGGCAGGTGCTGCTGGAGTGCGCGGCCTACTACCTGGGCCGCGAGCTGCCCGATGGCAAGCCTGCCGACCCCGTGGCCCGTTTCCACCTGGGCAACGGCGCCCGCGTGGAGCGGCTGAACTGGGGCGGCGATCCGTCCGCCAAGGGCCTGAAACAATCGTATGGCCTGATGGTGAACTATCTGTACGACCTCAAGCGCCTGGACAAGCACCGCAGCCTGCTGGCGCAGGGCAAGGTGCCCATGTCGGGCGAGATCGAGAGCCTGTGCCGGGGATGATGCGTCCGCCGTGGTCTTTTGGTCCGGCGGGGCAGCGACAATGCCGGCGGGTACCCCTGGGGCATGCCTTCGGCAGGGTTGCCGCCCGATTTCCTTTTTTTACAACGACGACAGGAGACAAGGAATGAAAGAACACCTCACGCAGATGCGTCGCCGCACGGTGCTGCTGGGCGCTGCCGGCGCCAGCCTGGGCTGGGCCGCCGGCCCCGCCCAGGCGCAGGCCTCTGCCTGGCCCACCAAGCCGGTCAATCTGGTGGTGCCGTTTCCGGCCGGCGGCGGAACCGACGCCTTTGCGCGGCCCCTGGCGGCACAGTTCTCCAAGGCCACCGGCAAGACGCTGGTGATCGACAACCGCGGCGGCGCCGGCGGCACGGTGGGAGCCAGCTTTGCGTCCAAGGCCGCGCCGGACGGCTACACCCTCTTCATGGGGGCCGTGCACCACGCCATTGCGCCGTCGATGTACCCCAAGCTGGACTACGACCTGGAGCGGGATTTTGTCCCCCTGTACCTGCTGGCCAACGTGCCGCAGGTGGTGGTGGTCAACCCCAGGAACGTGCCGGCCAGCAACTTCCAGCAGTTCATGGACTTCGTGAAGCGCAACCCGGCCAAGCTCAACTACGGCTCGGCGGGCGCGGGCACCTCGCACCACCTGGCGGGCGAGTTGTTCAAGCAGCAGACGGGCACCTTCATCACGCACATTCCCTACCGCGGGGCGGGCCCGGCGCTGCAAGACCTGATCGGCGGCCAGGTGGACATGATGTTCGACGGCCTGGGCTCGTCGGCCGCGCACATCAAGGCCGGGCGCGTGAAGGCGATGATGGTGTCCGGCAGCAAGCGCAACCCGGCCTTTCCGGACGTGCCCTGCGCGGCCGAAGTCGGGCTGCCCGACTACACCGTCACCACCTGGTACGGCCTGTGGGCGCCCAAGGGCACGCCCGCCGATGTGCAGGCACGGATCGTGGACGAGGTTCGCAAGCTGGGCACGGCCGAGGAGCTCAAGACCATCTGGGCCAGCAACGGAGCCGAGTTCGGCGGCATGACCCAGCAGCAATTTGCGGCCATGGTCAGCAGCGAGGTCAAGCGCTGGGCGGCGGTGGTGAAGGCGTCGGGCGCCAAATTGGACTAACCCCCGAGACGGTGCGAATAAAACCCACTATGCCCGAGCGCGCCGGACTTATTCGCGCCGCCTGCGCTTCGCGCCTTCCCCCTGCAGGGGGATGCCACCCGTGGCCTGGCAAAGCCAGTTCCACGGTGGCGCCGGCGATGGGGCCGTGCGGGTTTCGAGGGCGGCAAGTGTCGAGCAGTGCAGGACGGAATGGATACCAAGATGTCGGGTGAAGTGTTGATGAATGCTGGCGAGGGCGGCGTGGTGCATGTCACCCTGCGCCACGCGGGGCGGCTGAACGCCATGTCGCGGCCCATGTGGCGGCAGTTGCGGGCGGTGTTTGAGGGCATCCAGCACCGCAGCGATGCGCGCTGCGTGGTCATCGCGGGCGAGGGCGGGGCCTTCTGCGCCGGGGGCGATATCTCGGAGTACCCCGGCTTCCGCTTCGACGTGGAAGGCCTGCGCGATTTCCACGAGAACGATGTGTGGGGCGGGCTGAGCGCCATGCTCCAGTGCGACGTGCCCATCGTGGCCCAGATCAGCGGGGCCTGCATGGGCGCGGGGGTGGAGATTGCCAGTTGCTGCGACATCCGCATTGCGGGGCAGGGGGCGCGTTTTGGCGCACCCATTGCCAAGCTCGGCTTCCCCATGGCCCCGCGCGAGGCGCAATTGGTGGCCGGCGCGGTCGGCGAGGTCATTGCCCGCCAGATGCTGCTGGAAGCCGCCACCTTCAACGCCCCCGACATGCTGGCCCGCGGCTTTCTGAGCCGGGTCGTGCCCGACGACCAAGTGGCCGCCGAGGCCCAAGGCTGCGCCGCCCGCCTTGCGGCACTGGCGCCCCAGGCCGCCCGCATGAACAAGCAGACGCTTCGGGCATTGAAAGTGCCTCCAGCGCTTGCTGGGCAAGCGCAAGAAGCTATTAAAAATATAGCATCCTATGCGGCGGCCACCGACCCCTACGCCTATGCGCCCAGCGCCGAACACCGCGAGGGCATCAACGCCTTCCTGCAAAAGCGTGCGCCCGTGTTCTGAAGCGCCGGTGCGGCCGCTCCTTTGATTGTTTTCCTTGTTGAACCCACTGCCCCTCACCTCACGCCATGAGCCAGCAAAACCTCTTCAGCGCATTGCGCGCAGCCTTTCCTGCAGACCTGGACAGCACCGCCGTGGAGACCACGGCCGCCGACGGCACGCCGCTGTACTACACCTGGCGTGACCTGGACCGCGCCAGCGCCCGCATCGCCAACTTGCTCGCATCGCTCAAGCTGCCCGAAGGCAGCCGCATTGCCGTGCAGGTGGAAAAGTCTGTCGAAGCCATGGCGCTGTACCTGGCCACGCTGCGCGCCGGCTACGTGTTCCTGCCGCTCAATACGGCGTACCAGAGCGCCGAAATCGAATACTTCATCGGCAACGCCGAGCCCGCCGTGGTAGTGTGCAGCCCCGGCAACTTTGGCTGGGTGTCCAAGCTGGCCTTCACCCTGGGCACGCAGCATGTGTTCACCCTGGGCGACGACCGCACCGGCAGCCTGCTGGAGCGCGCCGCCCACCACAGCGACACGCACCAGGCCGTGCCCCGCAGCGCCGACGACCTGGCCGCCATCCTCTACACCAGCGGCACCACCGGCCGCAGCAAGGGCGCCATGCTCACGCACGGCAACATGCTCAGCAACGCGGTGATGCTCAAGGACTACTGGGGGTGGAAGAAGGGCGATGTGTTGATTCACGCCTTGCCCATCTTCCACGTGCACGGCCTGTTTGTCGCCATCCACGGCGCGCTCATCAACGGCAGCAAGATGATCTGGATGGCCAAGTTCGACCCCAAGGCCGTCATCGCCGCCATGCCGCGCGCAACAGTGTTCATGGGCGTGCCCACGCTGTACGTGCGCATGCTGGCCGAGCCCGGCTTGAACAAGCAGGCGGTGAAGAACATGCGCCTGTTCATTGCAGGCTCTGCGCCACTGCTCATCGAGACTTTCAAGGAATGGCAGCAACGCACCGGCCACACCATTCTGGAGCGCTATGGCATGAGCGAAACCATCATGCTCACCAGCAACCCCTACAGCGCGGACCAGCGCTACCAAGGTCAGGACGAACGGCGTGGCGGCACCGTGGGCTTCCCCCTGCCGGGCGTGAGCTTGCGCGTGCAGGGCGACGACGGCAAAGACCTGCCCGTGGGCGAGATCGGCGGCATCCAGGTCAAGGGTCCCAACGTGTTCAAGGGCTACTGGCGCATGCCAGAGAAGACGGCCGAAGAGTTCACCAAAGACGGCTACTTCAAGACCGGCGACGTAGGCAAGGTCGATGAACGCGGTTACGTCCACATCGTGGGCCGCAGCAAAGACCTCATCATCAGCGGCGGCTACAACGTTTACCCCGCAGAGATCGAGGGCTACATCAACGACATGCCCGGCGTAGCCGAAAGCGCCTTGGTGGGCGTGCCCCACCCCGACTTTGGCGAAGTGGGCGTGGCCGTGGTCATCGCCAAGCCCGGCGCCAAGCTGGATGCGGATGCCATCGTGGCCCAGCTCAAGTCGCAACTGGCCAACTTCAAGATTCCGAAGAAGTGTTTTGTGGTGGCTGAGTTGCCGCGCAATACGATGGGGAAGGTACAGAAGACTCTGCTGCGGGAGCAGTACAAGGGGTTGTTTGTGCAATAGGTGGAGGCGGGTCTTGTGGCCGCCTGCAGGCCTGCGCGTGCGAGCCCGATTGCGTGTGATGGCTCATGTCGGCTGAACATGAGACTCTTCACTTCTGTGATTGAGCGTGCTTACTTTCAGCGTAAGCAGCACTGGCGCACCTTTACTCTCGACAAGGATTTTTATGGCCCTTGAGGATCACCGAATTGCCCTGCTTATCGATGCAGACAATTCCCCAGCCAGCCGCATCGATAAGGTGTTAGCTGAAGTCTCAACTTATGGCGTCGCGAACATTCGTCGCGCCTACGGGAATTGGAAGAGCCCTCACCTCGTAAGCTGGGAGAAGCAGCTACATGAGTACGCGATCAGACCAATTCAGCAGTTCGACTACGCCAAAGGAAAAAACGCTACGGATATGGCTATGACGATCGATGCCATGGATCTGATGTACTCGGAGCGCATCGATAGCTTCGGCATCGTTTCAAGCGATGCTGATTTCACTCCCTTAGTCATGCGACTGCTCGCCAATGGGCACCGGGTTTTTGGATTCGGTGAGAAGAAGGCGCCTGAGCCGTTTGTCAATGCTTGCTCAAAATTTCTGTTTCTGGAGCAACTCGGAGCGACTACTCTTGAAAATCTGCCGGACCAGCAGACTCCCCTTGACGCGGCCATTCGAAAGACGCGCAACGAACTCAGAATGGACACTAGGTTGGCCCGTCTGCTGCGGGATGCAACGCAGTCTTGCCTTCAGGAAGACGGCTGGTCTTATCTCGGGGAGATTGTGAAAGTGGTAAAGAATCAAGCTTCCATTGATCCTCGTAACTACGGATACGCGACATTTGGGAAGCTGATTGCCGCAACCGAACTTTTTGATATGGAAGTCCGTGAGGGGTCGGCGGTCTATCTACGTGACTCTGGAATACGTCGCAAGTGACTCACCTGCTGACCACGGCGCCGCCTAACTCTGACCACGGCGCCGCCTAACTTGTCGGTTAACTGAGTGCGCCTGCTGCACGACCTGTGCAAGCGGTTGTTCGTGTAAAGCGCGCAGCCCCCGCCGCATATTCTGGCCGTAGTCACACTCGTCTAGTCAGCCTGCTGCAGTGGCGGTTGCAGTTGCTTCTGTTGTGGTTGACCCATTGGAACCTTGCTGCGGCGCGCAAAAAATACAGACCGCCCCAGCCTCAGCAGTCGCGGGCGCAGCAGCCCCTTCTGTATGGTTGCAGCAATGCTCCAGCCACCCCGCCACCAGCCGGTATACCGATAAGTTGGTACGGGCCGTGGGCGCGCACAGGTAGTAGCCCAGCGGGCTGTCAAAGCGGTCTTTCAGGGGCTCGACCAGAGAGCCTGCTGCCAGTTCGTCTTCCACCAGGCAGGTGGGCACGATGCCCACGCCAAAGCCTGAAACCGCGGCGCGGATGATGAGCGAGTAGAGGTTGAAGCCCGGCCCGAAGCGGCTGGCGCTGGTGTCCAGCCCGTTCGCCTCCATCCAGTCTTGCCAGGCCAAGGGCACTTCGATGTGTTGCAGCAGCGTGGCGCGCAGCAGGTCTTGCGGGGTGCGCAGGGGCAGGGCATCGCGCAGTTGGGGGCTGCAGACGATGCTGGTTTCTTTGCCAATCAGGTAGCGCGCGTTGGCGCTGGGCCAGTTGCCGTAGCCGTACTGGATGGCGGCGTCGAATTCGTGCGGCGTCGCAAAGTCGTGCGCGTGCTGGTAGCGCACAAAGTTCAGCGACACCTGCGGCAGCGTGCGCTTGAAGTGCCCCAGGCGCGGAAAGAGCCACTGCGCCGCAAACGTGGGCGGCACCGACAGGTTGAGCGAGCCGCCATCGCCCCCATAGGACATGAGCTGGGCCGTGGCCGATTCCAGCGCGGCCATGGCGGGGCGGGTGGCGTTGAGGTAGGTGGCGCCCGCCTCGGTCAGCTCCAGCCCCGTGGCCTTGCGGATGAACAGCTTCTGGCCCAGGTAGTCCTCCAGCGCCGCAATGTGGCGGCTGATGGCGCTTTGCGTCACGCACAGCTCGCGCGCGGCCATAGTGAAAGCGAGGTGCTTGGCGGCAGAGTGAAAGGCGTTCAACTCTGAAATCGTGGGGCAGAGGCGGCGCATAGGGTTATCCCTCGGTATGAGTGCTGATCATGGGTGGGTGAGATTTTAGGCGTTGCGGCCAAGGGCGATTGGCCTGATAAATGCATCTTGTGACATATCGATGTCATGGATTTACCTCTGAGGGATGGTGCGTTGCACCAGTTTGAAGCCATGACATTAACCCCTGAAACCCGTGGCTTGCACTTTGTGGGCCATGAGTATTTCGGAAGTCCTCCACCGCGTTCTAGCCACCTTCTTGACCTTGCTCATGACCACTTTGTTGATTGAAAACAGCCGCGTTCTGGATGTGCATGCCCTGACTTTGCGCACGGGCCTGTCCGTTCTGGTGCAGGACGGGCGCATTGCTGCGGTGGGTGCCGACCTGCAGGTGCCCGAGGGCACCACCACCTTCGACGCCAAGGGCATGACGCTGATGCCCGGCCTGATCGATTGCCATGTGCATGTGGTGGCCTCGTCGTTCAACCTGGGCACGGTGGCCAAGATGCCCAATGTGTTCACCATGCTGCGTTCGCTGCCCATCATGAAGGGCATGCTGGAGCGGGGCTTTACCACCGTGCGCGATGCGGGCGGTGCCGATTGGTCTCTGGCCGAGGCGGTGCGCACAGGGCTGGTGCAGGGGCCGCGCATCTTCCCCGCGGGCAAGGCGCTGTCGCAAACCGGTGGGCATGCGGACTTTCGCCAACGCAACGATGACCTGGATGTGTGCTCGTGCGCGTACAAGCTGGGCAACATTGGCCGCGTGGTGGACGGGGTGGACGCCTGCCGCCTGGCGGTGCGCGAAGAAATCCTGAAGGGCGCCACGCAGATCAAGGTGATGGCCTCGGGCGGTGTGGCATCGCCCAACGACCCGATTGGCAACCTGGGCTACTCCGAAGCCGAGCTGCGCGCCATTGTGGAAGAGGCCTCCAACGCCAACACCTATGTGATGGCCCACGCCTACACGCCGCGCGCCATTGCCCGCGCTGTGCGCTGCGGTGTGCGCACCATTGAGCACGGCAATCTGGTGGATGCGCCCACGGCCGAGCTGATGGCCGAGCTGGGTGCCTTCATGGTGCCCACGCTCATCACTTACGAAGGCCTGGCCAACGAGGGCGAGCGCTATGGCCTGCCCGCTGCGTCCGTCGCCAAGATTGACAGCGTGCGCGGGCAGGGCAAAGAGGCCATCAAGATTTTGGCCAAGGCGGGCGTGAAGATGGGCCTGGGCAGCGACCTGCTGGCCGAAACGCATTACCTGCAGTCTGACGAGCTGCGCCTGCGTGCCGAGATTCTGGGCAACGGCCCGGTGCTGCAGCAGGCCACGCTGATTGGCGCGGAGATTCTGGGCCAGCAAGGCCAGCTGGGCGAAGTCACGGTCGGCGCCATTGCCGACCTGCTGCTGGTCGATGGCGACCCGCTCGCCGACATCGCCTGCCTGCTGGGCCAGGGCGAGCACATCCGCGCCATCGTCAAGGACGGCGCCTTCGTCAAGAACACCCTCTGAATTCCAACCCTGACCTGACCGGAGATCACCATGCAACGTAGAAATTTCGTCAAGCTCGGCGGCGCCGCAGCGGCTCTGCAGCTCCTTCCCTCCATCGGCTTCAGCCAGCAGGGCGATGTGTTCCGCATCGGCTCGCTCACGCCCATCACCGGCGCAGGCAGCCCTTACGGCCCCGGCATGCAGCAGGCCATTCGCATGGCGGTGGACGAGGTCAACGCCGCTGGCGGCGCAGGTGGCCGCAAGCTGGAGCTGTACACCGAAGACGACCAGACCAAGCCCGACGCCGCCGTGCTGGCCGCCAAGAAGCTGATCGAAGTGAACAAGGTGCAGGCCGTGCTGGGCACCTGGGCATCGGGCGTGACGCTGGCGGTGATGCCGCTGACCGATGCGGCGGGCATCATCCAGATGAACGTGTCGGGCGCGCCCACCATCTCTACGCTGGACACCAAAGACCTGGTCTGGCGCTTTCAGGCCACCAACGACCGCTTTGGCGCGGCGTTTGCCGAGATCTGCACCAAGCGGGGCTTCAAGCGCCCGGCCACCATGGCGTTCAACAACGCATCGGGCCTGGGCAATGTGGAAGGCTTTACCAAGGCCTGGGAAAAGCGCGGTGGCAAGGTGGCAGCGCACGTCACGTACGAACCCAGCCGCCCCAGCTACCGCAGCGAGCTGCAGAAGATTCTGGCCGCCAAGCCCGATGTGATCGTGATGGGCTCGTACCTGCCCGACACCACCATCATCCTGCGCGAGTGGTTCCAGTCGGGTGCGGATACCAAGTGGATCATCCCCGGCTGGGCTGCCAACCCCGATCTGGTGAAGGCGCTGGGCGCTGAGGTGTGCGAGGGCATCATTTCGGTGGACACCGTGTCCAACGAAAAGAGCGCTTCGTATGCCCAGTTTGACGCGGCCTTCACCAAGGCCACGGGCAAGGCTGCCTCCACCAACATCTATGCCGCCATGGCGTATGACATGGTGATCTCGCTGGCCCTGGCCATGGAAGCCGCAGGCCCCAAGGCCACGGTGGAGCAGATCAACGCCAAGATGCGCGATGTCTCCAACGCGCCCGGCACAGCCGTCTTCACCTTTGCCGAAGGCAAGGCGCAACTGGCCAAGAAGGCCAAGGTGAACTACGAAGGCGCATCGAGCAAGCTGGACTTTGACAAGGCGGGCGATGTGACGCCGGACTTTGGCGTGTTCGTCATCGAAAAGGGCCAACTGGTGCGGCGCGACGTGGTGTCTATCACGATGTAATCAACGTGCCCGGCGCGCCGCAGGGGAGGGCGCCGGGCCTTTGTTTTTGAGGACTGCGCAGCGTAGATGTGCATGGGATGACGGAATGACGCAATGACCTGGATCGATTTTGTAAACCTGCTGATCAATGGATTGATCGAAGGCTTGGTGGTGGCATTGCCCGCCCTGGCCATGACCCTGGTGATGGGCGTCAACCGGTTTCCGAACGCCGCTGCGGGCGACATGATGACCACGGGGGCCTATGCGGCAGTGGCCGTGCAGTTGCTGGGCGGCTGGCCGTTGTGGGCGGCGGCGCTCATCAGCATGGCGGCCACTGCAGCGGTGTCGGCGGGCTCATACCAGCTGATTTTTCGCAAGCTGGCCGGGCGGCCCATGGTGTCGTCCATGCTGGCGGCCATTGGTCTCGGCTTTTTGCTGCGCAGCCTGATCGGCTTTTTTGCCGGGCACGACCAGCGCACCTTTGATTTGCCCCTGGTGCGCGCCTGGAACTTCGGCGGCATTCGCATCTTGCCCACTGATCTGGCGATTGCGGCCGTGGCGGCAGCGTGTCTGCTGGTGGTGTTTGTGCTGATCTACCGCACCAGCTTTGGCCGCCAGTTGCGCGCCGTGGCCGACAGTGCGGACCTGGCACGCGCCAGCGGCATCCGCGCTGGGGGGCTGATGCTGAGCCTGTGGCTGCTGGTGGGGGCGTTGTCGTCGCTGGGCGGCGTGTTGCTGGGCATGAAGGCCGTGGTCAGCCCCGAGATGGGGTGGGAGAGTTTGATTCCCGCGTTTGCGGCCATGGTGCTGGGCGGCATTGGCAGCCCGGTGGGCGCGGTGCTGGGCGCGCTGCTGCTGTGCGTGGCGCAAGAGCTGGCGGTGCCGCTGATGGGCCCGTCGTACAAGCTGGTGCTGTCGTTTGCAGTACTGGCGCTGGTGCTGCTGGTGCGCCCGGCGGGCATCATGGGCCGCGTGCAACTGGTGCGGTAAGGAGTCCGATTCATGATTGCTTACCTCTGTGCCATTGGCATCGTTGCCCTCATTTACTGCCTGCTGGCGCTGGGGCTGAACCTGCAGTTCGGCCTGACCCGGCTGGTCAACTTTGGCGTGGTGGCGTTCTTTGCCGTGGGCGCCTACACCTCGGGATTGCTGGCGCTGCAAGGCGTGCCGCTGGTGCTGTGCTTTGTGGCAGCGGGCGTGCTGGCCGGTGTGCTGGCGCTGCCCATCGGCTTGCTGTCGCTGCGCCTGCGGGATGACTACCTGGCCATCGTCACGCTGGGTTTTTCGGAAGCCGTGCGCATTTCCATCCAGCAAGAAAGCTGGCTCACCAAAGGCGTACAGGGCTTGCCTGGCCTGCCCAAGCTGTTTGCGTCGTGGGGCAGTGGGGTGTCGGACATGGCGATATTTGCCACGCTGCTGGCGCTGGTCGCCCTGGTGGCCTGGGGCACGGTGCGTTTGGCGGCCAGCCCGTTTGGCCGCTTGCTCAAAGCCATTGGCGATGACGAAGCCGCCTTGTCTGCGCTGGGCAAGGACCCGGCCTGGTTCAAGGTGCAGGTGTTCATGCTGGGGGCCGCACTGGCTGGTGTGGCGGGGGCGTTCTACGCGCACTTCATCACCTTCATCACGCCAGAGCAGTTCATCCCGCTCATCACCTTCTATGTGTGGATGGGGCTGGTGATGGGCGGCTCGGGCACCGTGCGTGGCGCGGTGTTTGGCTCCCTGCTGCTCATGGTGTTTCTGGAAGGCTCGCGCTTTGCCAAAGACTGGGTGCCGGGCGTGTCTGAGGTCGGCATGGCAAGCCTGCGCCTGGCGGCGGTGGGCCTGGCGCTGATTCTGGTCACGCTGTACAAGCCCAACGGCCTGTTCGGCGGCTCGGCAGGGAGTGCCAAATGACAACGATGCTGAAAGTCGATGCCGTCACGCGGCAATTCGGGGGCTTCAAGGCGGTGGACGGTGTGTCGCTGCAACTGGGGGCGGGCGAAATTCTGGGCATTGCAGGCACCAACGGTGCGGGCAAGAGCACGCTGTTTGCGGCCATTGCCGGGCAACAGCCCGCGGACGCGGGGCAGATCCAGTTTGATGGGCAGGACATCACGCGCATCCCGCCTTACCGCCGCGCGCGGCTGGGGCTGGTGCGCACGTTCCAGATCCCGCGCGAGTTCAAGAGCCTCACGGTGCACGAAAACCTGATGGCTGCCGCCGCTAACCCCCAGGGCGAGCGGCTGCTGAACGCCTTCTTCCAGACCCGCGCCCGCCGCGAGCATGAGGCGCAGCTCTCCATCAAGGCCGACCGCATCCTGCAGTTTTTGAACCTGGCGCGGGTGCGCGATGTGAAGGCCGGCGGCCTCTCGGGTGGGCAGAAGAAGCTGGTGGAGCTGGGCCGCGTGCTGATGCTGGACCCGCGCTGCATCTTGCTGGACGAGCCGTTTGCCGGGGTGAACCCGGTGCTGATCGAAGAGATTTGCGACCGCGTGCGCGAGCTGAACGGGCAGGGCATTGCGTTCATCGTGATCGAGCACCATCTGCAGGCGCTCAAGTCGCTGTCGCACCGCATGATCGTGATGGACCGGGGTGCCATCCTGGCCGAGGGCGACCCGCACACCGTGCTGGACGACCCGCGCGTGCAGGAAGCCTACATGGGAGGGGTGGTATGAGCGGCGCAGACAACTTGCTGCAGATCGCGCAGTTGCGCGGCGGGTATTCCGAGGTGGACATCATCCACGGCATTGATCTGGCCGTGGCATCGGGCGAGATCGTGACCATTGCGGGCACCAACGGCGCAGGCAAGTCCACGCTGGTGAAGGCGCTGCTGGGCCTGCTGCCGCGTGTGGCAGGCACCATCCACCTGGGCGGGCGCGACATCACGGCCTTGTCGGCCGAAGACCGTTTTGACGCCGGGCTGGCCTATGTGCCGCAGGTGGCGAATGTGTTTCCGTCGCTCACCGTGCGCGAGAACCTGCAGGTGGTGCGGGGCGTGAAGCACCTCAAGCAGCGCATGGACGAGGTGCTGGCGGACTTCCCGGCGCTGGTGGAGCGCCTGCCGCAGCCCGCCAGCAACCTCTCGGGTGGTGAGCGCCAGCAGCTCGCCTTTGCCCGCGCCCTCATGCCGTCGCCGCGCATCATGGTGCTGGACGAGCCCACGGCGGCGCTGGCCCCCTCCTTGGTGGGCAAGGTGTTCGACATGGTGCAAAAGCTGCCCGCCGCAGGCGTGGCGGTGCTGATGGTGGAGCAGCGCGCGCGCCAGGCGCTGCAGATCAGCCAGCAGGGCTATATCCTGGACCAGGGGCGCTGCGTGCTGCAAGGCCCGGCGCAGGGGCTGCTGGCCGATGAACGCATGGCGCAGCTGTATCTGGGCAACCACTGAGCCGCCCGCAACCCGGCCGGGAATGAAAAAGCACCGAGAGAGCCTGGAGCCTTCTCGGTGTTTTGCTATGGTTTATATAGCTGCTGGCGCTTTCTGGATAAGCGCTAGAGCCTGCTTTTATGCTTAGCGCAGCACCAGCACCGGAATGTGCGAGTGCGTCAGCACATGCTGCGTTTCGCTGCCCAGCAGCAGGCGCTTGAGGCCCTTGCGGCCGTGCGAGGCCATTACGATCAGGTCGCACTTGTGCTTCTTGGCGGCGGAGATGATGGCCTCGGCCACCAGGTCCGACTTGGCAATGATGGGCTTGACGGCGATCCCCTGCGCGTCGCCCTGGGCCTTGACGCCGTCCACCATCGCCTGGGCGGCGCTGCCCCACTGCGACTCGATGCGCTTGACGTCATTGGCGTCCACCGGCATGCCGCCTTCGAAATAGCTGCGGGGATAGCGCGGCACCACCTTCAGGGCCACCACGCTGGCGCCGGTGAGGGTGGCGATGGAGAGCCCGTGCTCCACCGCCTTGTCCGAAAGAGGGGAGCCGTCTGTTGCAATCAGGATGCGTTTGTACATAAAAAGGTCCTCCAAGTGATGCAACAAGCTTAGGATGAATCATGTCCACGGACTTGATGCAGGTCAATGTGCATGTCATGTCGCAAAGATAGGCTTGAACCATGTCAATGTTTCGACCCGATCAGCCGGTAGCGCCGTCGGCGCCTGCCGCGGGAGCGGCTGCGCTGGTGGCGCCGGCCGCCCAGGCCGCGCTGCTGGATGATCCGCAGGAATGGTCGGCATTCGGCCGTCCCCGCGACGCGGCGGGCGCGGCACCCGCAGACCCCGCCGCCTGCACCTGGGATTCGCAGGTAGTGCTGGAGGGCATGCATTGCGCGGCCTGCGCCCTGACGATCGAAGACGCGCTGCGCAGCGTGCCCGGCGTGCGGCAGGCCGATGTGAGCGCGGCCACCCGCCGTGCCCGCGTGGTGTGGGACCCCGCCCAGGTGCGCCCGTCGCAATGGATCGAGGCCGTGCAGAAAGCCGGCTACCGCGCGATGCCTGCCATGGACGCCTTTGCCCGCGAGCAGCGCCTGAAGGAAAGCCGGCGCGCCCTGTGGCGCTGGCTGGTGGCGGGCTTTTGCATGATGCAGGTGATGATGTACGCATGGCCCGCCTACGTGGCGCAGCCGGGCGACCTGACGCCCGAGATGGAGCGGCTGCTGCGCTGGGCGTCTTGGGTCATCACGCTGCCGATGGTGGTGTTTTCCTGCGGACCGTTCTTTGCCAGCGCGCTGCGGGATATCCGCCAGCGCCGGGTGAGCATGGATCTGCCGGTGGCGCTGGGCATGGCCATCACCTTCGTGGTGAGCACTGCAGGCACCTTCGATCCCTCAGGCATCTTCGGGCGGGAGGTCTACTACGACTCGCTCACCATGTTCGTCTTCTTCCTTCTGACGGGCCGCTGGCTGGAGCTGCGGCTGCGCGACCGCACGGCCGGGGCGCTGGAGGCCGTGATGAACCGCCTGCCTGACAGCGTGGAGCGGCGCACGCCCGCAGGGGACTTCGAGCGCGTGGCCACGCGGCGCCTGGCGGTGGGGGACACCATTCGCGTGCTGCCGGGCGAGGCGTTTCCTGCCGACGGTCGCATCCTGCGCGGCAACACCCACGCCGACGAATCGCTGCTCACCGGCGAGTCCACGCCGGTGGCGCGTGGCGAAGGCAGCCTGGTCACGGCGGGCAGCTACAACCTGCAGGCTCCGGTGGAGGTGCTGGTCGAGGGCCTCGGGGCGCAGACGCGCTTTGCGCACATCGTGGCGCTCATGGAGAGCGCATCCCTGCAAAAGCCCCGCCTGGCCCAGCTGGCCGACCGCATCGCCCGCCCGTTCCTGGTGGCGGTGCTGGTGGCGGCACTGCTGGCGGCGGTGTACTGGTGGCCCTCCGATCCGGGGCGCGCACTGATGGTGGCCGTGGCGGTGCTGATCGTGACCTGTCCTTGCGCGCTGTCGCTGGCAACGCCCGTGGCCATGCTCACGGCCGCCGGCACCCTGGCGCGGCACGGTGTGCTGGTGCGCAATCTGCAGGGCCTGGAGGCCCTTGCGCAGGTGGATACCGTGGTGTTCGACAAGACCGGCACGCTCACGCGGGATGGCATGGCGCTGCGGGCGGTCCATCCTGCAGCGGGCTGGGATGGTGCGCAGGCGCTGGGGCTGGCCGCCGTGCTGGCCGGCCATTCCATGCATCCTGCCTCGCGCGCGGTGGCTGCCAGCGTCGCGGCGGACGCTGCCCAGGCCGCGCGTGCCGAGCGCTGGCGGGTCGCCGACCTGCGCGAAGAAGCCGGGTTCGGCCTGGTGGCCACGGTACAGGACCGCCAGGCCCGCGATGCGCTGCCGCGGCAGTTCCGCCTGGGGTCCGCGGCGCATGCCGGCGTGCCAGTCCACGGCGCGGGGCAGGGCCTGCAGGTCGTGCTGTCGGAGCAGGGGGCGGACGGTGCGGTGTCCGAGGTCGCCCGCTTCGATCTGGTGGAAGACCTGCGCGCGGAGGCGCCCGGGGTGGTGGCCTCGTTGCAGCAGGCAGGCATGGCGGTGCGGCTGCTTTCGGGGGACCGGCAGCAAGCCGTGCAGCGCGTGGCCGCCCAGGCGGGCATCGGCCTCGCGGTGGGCGAGTGCACCCCGCAGGACAAGCTGGCCGCGTTGCGCGCGCTGCAAGCGGAGGGGCATTGTGTCGCCATGGTGGGCGACGGCCTCAACGACGGACCAGTGCTCGCGGGTGCCCATGTGTCGTTTGCGTTCGGGCGGGCCGTTCCCCTGGCGCAATCGCGGGCGGATTTCGTGGTGCTGGCAGACAACCTGGCGCTGGTTCCCCAGACCGCCTTGCTGGCGCGCGCCACGTTGGGCGTGGTGCGCCAGAACCTCTGGTGGGCTGCGGGCTACAACGCCCTGTCCGTGCCCTTGGCGGTGGTGGGCTGGATGCCCGCCTGGCTGGCCGGATTGGGCATGGCGCTGAGTTCCCTGCTGGTGGTGCTCAATGCGGCACGGCTGGCCCGGGGCCTGCCGGGCGATCCCCAGGGTGGGCAGGCTGAGCCTGCCCCCGGGGCTCTGCAGGCCGCGAACATTTCAAAGACTACTCTGGAGACCGCCTGATGGACATTCTTTATCTGCTGATTCCGCTGTCCGTGGTGCTGGTGCTGATGATCTTGGCCGGGCTGTGGTGGGCGGTCTACCACGGCCAGTTCGAGAGCGTGGAGCAAGAGGGGGAGCGGATTCTCCGAGACGGTTGACATGTGTCAATGCCCCAAAAGGCTGACTACAACAAACTCTTACTGCATTAAAAAAGAGGTGCCCGATGGATTCTTCAAAAACTAATGCTGCACACTACAACGACACCGTAGTGCGGCAGTTTTCTATCTTGGCCGTGGTCGTGGGGGTGGTCGGCATGCTGGTGGGCGTTATCGTCGCCGCCCAGCTCGCCTGGCCGGAACTCAACTTAGGCATTCCCTGGCTAAGCTACGGCCGCTTGCGACCGTTGCACACCAACGCGGTGATCTTCGGGTTCGGCGGCAGCGCGCTGTTCGCCACCAGCTACTACGTGGTGCAGCGCACCTGCCAGGTCCGCCTGTTTGGCGGACCCTTGGCCTCGTTCACCTTCTGGGGCTGGCTGCTGGTCATCGCCGCGGCCGTGGTGAGCCTGCCGCTGGGTTACACCCAGGGCAAGGAATACGCCGAACTGGAGTGGCCCATCGACATCCTGATCACCCTGGTGTGGGTGGCCTATGCCGTCGTGTTCTTCGGAACGATCGGCGTGCGCAAGGTCAAGCACATCTACGTGGCCAACTGGTTCTTCGGCGCCTTCATCCTGGCTGTGGCCCTGCTGCACGTGGTCAATAGCGCTGCGATTCCGGCCGGCTACATGAAGAGCTACTCGGCCTACGCAGGTGTGCAGGACGCCATGGTGCAATGGTGGTATGGCCACAATGCCGTGGGCTTCTTCCTGACCGCAGGCTTCCTGGGCATGATGTACTACTTCATCCCCAAGCAGGCCGGCCGCCCCGTGTACTCGTATCGCCTGTCGATCGTGCACTTCTGGGCCCTGATCTTCACCTACATGTGGGCGGGTCCTCACCATCTGCACTACACCGCGCTGCCTGACTGGACGCAATCGGTGGGCATGGTGTTCTCCCTGATCCTGCTGGCTCCCAGCTGGGGCGGCATGATCAACGGGATCATGACCCTGTCGGGCGCATGGCACAAGCTGCGTGACGACCCCATCCTGCGTTTCCTGATCGTGTCCCTGTCGTTCTACGGCATGTCCACGTTCGAGGGCCCGATGATGTCCATCAAGACCGTCAACGCCCTGAGCCACTACACCGACTGGACTGTGGGCCACGTGCACTCCGGTGCCCTGGGTTGGGTGGGCCTGATCTCCATGGGTTCGCTGTACTACCTGGTTCCCCGCCTCTTCGGCCGCGACAAGATGCATTCCGTCAAGGCGATTGAGCTGCACTTCTGGATGGCCACGATCGGTATCGTGCTGTACATCGCCGCCATGTGGATTGCCGGGGTGATGCAAGGCCTGATGTGGCGCGCGATCAATCCCGACGGCACGCTCACCTACACCTTCGTGGAAAGCGTGAAGGCGACCTATCCGTTCTACGTGATCCGTGTGTGCGGCGGCTTGCTGTACCTGGGCGGCATGATCGTCATGGCCTGGAACGTGTGGATGACTGCGATCTCGGGTCGCTCGGTCAAGGTGGCTATCCCCGCCGTGAATGCGGCCCACGCCTGAGCCCGAAGGAGATTTATTCATGTCTAACAACAACGCATCTGCTTCGACCGGCTTCTCCCACGAAAAGGTGGAAACCAACAACTTTCTGATGATCGTGCTGATCCTGCTGGTGATCGCCATTGGCGGCCTGGTCGAGATCGTGCCGCTGTTCTTCCAGAAGTCCACCACGGAAGCCGTCAAGGGGGTCGAGCCCTACACGGCCCTTCAGCTGGCAGGCCGCGACATCTACACCCGCGAAGGCTGCTACAACTGCCACTCGCAGATGATTCGCCCCTTCCGCGCGGAAACGCTGCGGTATGGCCACTATTCGGTGGCGGGCGAGTTCGTCTATGACCATCCCTTCCAGTGGGGCAGCAAGCGCACCGGGCCGGACCTGCAGCGCGTGGGCGGCAAGTACAGCGATGAATGGCATCGCATTCACTTGAACAACCCGCGTGACGTGGTGCCTGAGTCCAACATGCCCGCCTATCCATGGCTGGAAAAGAGCCCGGTGGACGCCAGCGTGCTGCCGGCCCACATGAAGGCCCTGCGCACTGTGGGCGTGCCTTACACGGATGCGCAGATCGCGGCGTCTGTCGACGAGGTGAAGGGCAAGACCGAGCTGGAAGCCCTGGTGGCTTACCTGCAAGTGCTGGGCCGTGCGCTCAAGTAAAGGAGATTCGCCATGGATATCACCACCATGCGCATCGGCGCCACGCTGGCATCGATGGCCTGCTTTATCGGCATCTGGGTGTGGGCCTACCAGGGCCGCAACAAGAACCGCTTTGACGAAGCTGCCCAGTTGCCCTTCGAGCAAGATTGACCTTTACCAGAACGAGAACACCCCATGAGTGACTTCACTAGCAATTTCTGGTCGGTCTTTGTGACCACGCTGACCCTGGTCGGCATCATCGGCTGCGCGATCCTGCTGTGGATGGCAGGGCGCAAGAAGGTGATGGCCACGTCCGACAACACTACCGGCCACGTCTGGGACGAAGATCTGGTCGAGATGAACAACCCTCTGCCACGGTGGTGGGTGTGGCTGTTCGTCATCACCATTGTCTTCGGCCTGGGCTACCTGGCCGCCTACCCCGGCCTGGGTGCGTTCACCGGCAAGCTCAGCTGGACCCAAAAGGGCCAGTACGACGCTGAAATGGCCAAGGCCAAGACGGAACTCGAGCCCCTGTATGCCCGCTTTGCGTCGATGAAGCCGGAAGACATGGCCAGGGACCCGCAAGCCAAGGCCATCGGCGAGCGCCTGTTCATGAACAACTGCGCGCAGTGCCATGGCTCGGATGCCCGCGGCAGCAAGGGGTTTCCCAACCTGACGGACAATGACTGGCTGCATGGCGGCGCACCTGAGAAGATCCGTGAAACGATCGAGAAGGGCCGCATCGGCAACATGCCTCCCATGGTCGCGGCAGTCGGCTCTGCAGAAGATGTTCGCAACCTTGCGCACTACGTGCTGAGCCTGTCCGGCAGCCCGCACGATTCGCTGCGTGCGTCGCTGGGCAAGCCCAAGTTCGCTGCCTGCGCTGCCTGTCACGGCATGGATGGCAAGGGGAACCAGGCACTGGGCGCGCCCAACCTGACCGACGACATCTGGCTGCATGGCTGGGGTGAGGCCGCAGTGGCCGCCATGGTCAACAACGGCAAGGTGAACCAGATGCCGGCACAGGCCGAGAAGCTGACAGAGGCGCAGATCAGTGTGCTGGCGGCTTACGTGTGGGGCTTGTCGAACGTCAAGTGACGGCATTCCTCTGAGCACCAAGGCGGCGCCCGGCGCCGCCTTGGTGCTTGGAACCTGCTCACAAAACCCGTCAGGCCCCATCCTGGCATTTGCCCGACGGGTTTTGTGAGCTGGCTCTGGACTAGGAGTCGGCATTGCTAGTCTTCAAGGGATTGAGAAAACCATGAACCCCCCCAGCGAGCCAGCGCGCAAGGTCATCCCGATAGCCCCGGCGGCCCCGGACGCGTCAGCCAACACCGAGATCGTCTCCCTGTACGAGGCGCAAAAGAAGGTGTACCCCCGGTCCATCAGCGGGCTGTTTGCGCGGTGGCGCTGGGCCATGGTGTTTTTGACGCAGTTGGTCTTCTACGGCCTGCCCTGGTTTGAGTGGGGACAGCGCCAGATGGTCTTGTTCGACCTGGGCGCGCGGCGGTTCTACATCTTCGGGCTGGTGCTGTACCCGCAGGACTTCATCTACCTCACGGGCCTGCTGATCATTTCCGCGCTCTCGCTGTTCCTTTTCACGGCTGTGGCGGGGCGCCTGTGGTGCGGCTTTGCGTGCCCGCAAACGGTCTACACCGAGATCTTCATGTGGATCGAGCACAAGATCGAAGGGGATCGCAGTGCGCGGATGCGGCTGGACAATGGTCCCTGGACGTTCGAGAAGATCCGCAAGAAATTCCTCAAGCAGCTGGTCTGGATTGTGGTCGCTGCCTGGACGGGTTTCACCTTTGTGGGCTATTTCGTTCCTATCCGCCAGCTGGGCGCAGAACTGCTGGCATTGCAGGGCAGCTGGCAGATATTCTGGGTGCTGTTCTACGGTTTTGCCACCTATGGCAACGCCGGCTACATGCGCGAGCAGGTCTGCAAGTACATGTGCCCTTACGCCCGGTTCCAGAGCGCCATGTTCGACAAGGACACGCTCATCGTCAGTTATGACGTCCAGCGCGGCGAACCCCGCGGCCCTCGCAACAAAACGGTGGATTACAAGGCCAAGGGGCTTGGCGATTGCATCGACTGCACCCTGTGCGTGCAGGTCTGCCCGGTGGGTATCGACATTCGCAAAGGGCTGCAGTACGAGTGCATCGGCTGCGGGCTGTGCGTGGATGCCTGCAACACCGTGATGGACAAGATGCACTACCCCAAGGGGCTGATCCGCTTCTCGACCCAGAACGGTGTGGCCAACCGCTGGAGCCAGTCGCAAATATTCCGGCGCGTGCTGCGGCCGCGCGTACTGATCTACAGCGCGGTGCTCGCGACCCTGTGCATCGGAATGTTGGTGAGCCTGGTCAACCGCACGCCGCTGAAGGTGGACGTGGTGCGTGATCGCGCCGCACTGTCTCGCATCGTGGCGGGAGGCAAGCTGGAGAACATCTACCGTCTGCAAATCATGAATGCCACCGAAGGCCCACAGCGGTACCGCATCGCGGCGCGCGGCATCGAGGGCCTGGAGGTCGCTTCCGAGCCAGAAGTCGAGATCGGGCCTGCCGAGTCCCGCTGGGTCGCCGTGCGCCTTCAGGTGCCCTATGGCTCTGTGCCCCCAGGATCGCACGCCGTGCATTTCGACATCCAGGCCCTGGGTGCTGCAGACCACGTGTCGGAAAAGTCGGTCTTCCTGGTGCCGCGGTAGCGCACGCAGGCATACTGGTGCAAGGCGCTTGGTGCCTTGCACAGAACATTTCAATCTTGAAGGAGTGAGCCCATGTCTACCAGCACCGCACTTGGCGCTGCCGCACCCGCCACAGCACCGTGGTGGAAGTTTGGCCATGTCTGGCTGATCATTGCCGGCCCCGTCATCGTGATCATTGCCGGCTTCGTCACACTATGGCTTGCGCTGTCGCGTCCTGATCCCGTGGTGGCGGAAGACTATTACCGCCAAGGGGTGGAGATCAACAAGACGCTGTCCGAACCCAGCAAGAGCCTGGCTCCCGCCATGAAGGCCCGCAACCACGCAGCCACGCCTGTGCAGGACCAGCCTCGCTGAATTACACTGGCCTGGCGACTGGCTGCTTGTGCGTTTTTGCAGGAGACAAACCAATGTGGACGCAACGCCTGATGTGGATTGCCTGGCCCGCCTTTCTTATGGCGGCGGTGATGGAAATGCTGGTTTTTGCGCTGGTGGATCCGCAGGATCTGCACTGGTTCGGACAACCGCTGGCGCTCTCGCGGGAAGGGGTCTATACCCTGGCGTTTTTTGCGTTCTGGGGAATTGCCATGGTGTCCAGCGCGCTGACCACCCTGCTGGCGATGTCGCCTTTCGAACTCAATCGCTGCCCGGTGCCCGAGGGCGACCGTCCAGACGATTGCCGCAAAACGCCTTCCTGCCCCTGAGCGGGCGGGTGGGGTTACCGCCCCGCAGCTCCGTCAAAAAGACGGTGTGGCGCGGTGGATGCGCCTGGGATTGCAACGGCCAGTTGTGCCGCGCGATTTGGTCGCGCTGACTGCAGTGCCGCTAACGTGTCAGTGGCAGGCTTGCTGGTTGTTCACGATGCGCCTGAGCGCGTCGGTATTGAGGATGCGCACATGGCGCTGCTTGACCTCGACAGTCCCTTCTTCCACGAACTTTGAGAACGTGCGGCTCACCGTCTCCAGCTTGAGGCCCAGGTAGCTGCCGATCTCTTCCCGCGTCATGCGCAGCACTAGCTCGGACTGGGAAAAGCCACGGGCGTGCAGCCGCTGCACGAGGTTGAGAAGAAAGGCCGCCAGGCGTTCTTCGGCGCGCATGCTGCCCAGCAGCAGCATCACGCCGTGTTCGCGAACGATCTCTCGGCTCATGATCTTGTGCACGTGGTGCTGCAGGGCCGTGACCTCGCGGGAGAGTTCCTCGATGCGGTCAAACGGCATCACGCACACCTCGGCGTCTTCCAGTGCGACAGCGTCGCAGGTGTGGTGGTCATTGACAATCCCATCCAGGCCAATGATCTCGCCCGCCATCTGAAAGCCCGTCACCTGGTCGCGGCCATCTTCCGTCGCCACGCATGTCTTGAAGAAGCCTGTGCGGATCGCATAGAGCGAGGTAAACGACTCGCCGTTGCGGAACAGGGTGCCCCCGCGTTTCACCTTGCGCCGCACGGCAACCACTTCATCAATTCGCTGCAGTTGGTCCTCGCTCAATCCGACCGGCATGCACAGCTCGCGCAGGTTGCAGTTGGAGCAGGCGACTTTGATGGTGAGCGGATTCATAGACACAGGTGCTGATAAGAGTTTCGAGCATATCGTCGCGCATGCCCACGGGTGGTTCCAGAGGCCCTGGTAGCGACTGACATGCATCAAATTGTCGCTGTTCGCGTTATGTCATTGCTTGATTCAGGTCAAGGACGCTGGGTGCAGCTTACGGCACAGTGAAAAGGTACGCAAGGAATTTGCCCATGACCGCTGTTTCGCCCGACCTTCTGCGCCGTTTTGACGTGCCAGGGCCCCGCTATACCTCTTATCCAACGGCTGACCGCTTCGTGGAAGCTTTCGGACAGGACGACTACGCCCTCGCGCTGGAGCAACGGCGTCTGGGCTCCATGACGAAAGCGCTGCCGCTGTCGCTGTATGTGCACATACCGTTTTGCGAGTCGCTATGCTACTACTGCGCTTGTAACAAGATCATCACCAAACACCATGACAGGGCCGAGGTCTATCTCCGGTACCTGAGCCGCGAGGTGGATCTGCACACGGCCCGCTGCGGTACCGGCCAGGTGGTGAGCCAGCTGCACCTGGGCGGTGGCACGCCCACGTTCCTGTCGGATGATGGCCTGCGGGAACTGATGGCGATGCTCAAGCGGAGCTTCTCGCTGGCGCCCGGGGGGGAGTATTCGATCGAGGTCGATCCCCGTACCGTGGACGCGCAGCGGCTTGCCCTGCTGGCCGAGCTGGGCTTCAACCGGCTGAGTTTCGGTGTGCAGGATTTCGATCCCGAGGTGCAGAAGGCCGTGCACCGCATCCAGCCTGCCGAGCAGGTGTTCTCACTGGTCGAGTCGGCGCGGTCGCTGGGATTCGAGTCCGTCAACGTCGATCTGATCTACGGCTTGCCGCGCCAGACCCCCGAGTCGTTTGACCGCACGCTGGCCCAGGTCGCGCAACTGCGTCCGGACCGCATCGCCCTGTATGCCTACGCCCATCTGCCGGAGCGCTTCAAGCCCCAGCGGCGCATCGTCTCCGCCGAGCTGCCCACTGCCGCGGGGAAGGTCTCCATGCTGTCCCGCTCGCTGGATGCTTTCATGGACGCGGGCTACGTTTATGTGGGAATGGACCACTTTGCGCTGCCGGAAGATGCGCTGGCTGTTGCCAAGCGGCAGGGCCGCCTGCACCGCAACTTCCAGGGGTACAGCACCCAGCCCGACTGCGATCTGATCGGGTTGGGCGTGTCGGCCATCGGCCGGGTCGGCGCCACCTACAGCCAGAATGCCAAGACGCTCGACGAGTATTACGACCTGCTCAACCAAGGGCGCCTCCCCGTGGTTCGCGGACTGGCGCTCACCCGCGATGATCTGGTGCGGCGTGCGGTCATCATGGCATTGATGTGCCAGGGCGAGTTGCTGTTCGAACCCATGGAACAGGCGTGGCTCATCGATTTCCGCAGCTACTTCGGCCCCGAGCTGACGCAGTTGGAAACCATGGCCGAACAGGGGCTGGTGGCCATGCGCCCTGATGGGATCGAGGTGACGGCCATGGGCTGGTTCTTTGTGCGGGGGATCGCCATGGTGTTTGACCGCTATCTGCAGGCCGACCGCAACCGCGCCCGTTTTTCCCGCATCATCTGAGCCCCATGAACGCTACGACTGCCACCACCGCCCTGCTGATGGGACTCGTGGGCGGGTCCCACTGCCTGGCCATGTGTTCCGCACCCTGTGGTGCGTTGGTCGGGCAGGGCGGTGGGCATGCGTCCAGTGGGGAGGTGGGGGAGCAGCCCATCCAGTGGGTACCGCAGGGCGGCGTGGTCCGCCGCGGCATTGCGTTTCACCTGGGCCGCCTGGCGGGGTACGGCGCTGCTGGTGGGCTCGCGGCCCTGGCCATGGACAGCCTGGCGTGGCTGACGCAGCAGACGGTGGCATTGCGCCCGGCGTGGACGCTGTTGCACGTGGCGGTCATGGCGTGGGGGTTGATGATGATGATCCAGGCCCGCCAACCGCAGTGGGTGGAGCAGGCCGGGCGTTCGGTATGGAGCCGGGTCCGGCCCTGGGTGCGCGCACCCGGCGGCGTGCTCGCGGCAGGGTTCCTGTGGGCCTTGATGCCCTGCGGGCTGCTGTATTCGGCGCTGCTCGTGGCCGCCCTGAGCGGCGGAGCGCTGGAGGGGGCGCTGACCATGGCGCTGTTTGGCGTTGGCAGCGGCGTCTGGCTCGTGGGCGGCCCGTGGGTCTGGGGAAAGCTCAAGGCGCGCCTCAATGCCTCTCGCGCCGATTGGGGAACCCGTGTGGCGGGTGGCTTGCTCTGCGCCGTGGCGGGTTGGGCGCTGTGGATGGATTTGATCTACAAGCCCTCCCTCTGGTGTCGGTAGTCAGCTTGCTGCAAGGCCCCCACGGCCGCACCGAAGCCCCCGCCTTCCTGTGAAATCCGGCCCCGTGGCGCAGCGCACCCGGCATGGCGCCCGCAGGGTCTGTTGCCGGGTTGCCTCAGGCGTGGCGAGTTGCTCTGGTGCCGACGTTGAAGTGGCGATAATGTGTGTAACTATTGGTGGCAGAAGCGTCGCCATGTTTCACACGCACGGACGTGAACTCCTCCATCCTCATTGACATCAGCCAACTGCGGGTCGGCATGTACATCCAGCTCGACGTGGGCTGGATGCACCATCCGTTTCCTGTCAGCAGTTTCCGCATCGCGTCGGCAGAGCAGATTGCCACGTTGCGCGGGCTCGGGCTGGCGGAGGTGCGTTATTTCCCCAAGAAGAGCGATCCGGGGCTGCAGGAAATCGTGCCCGCCGCATGGAATGTGGCGGACATGGCGGAGCCGGCCTCGGCCGGGAGCAATGAAGCCGCCGCGGCCCAGGCGACCGCAGCGGCCGATCCCGAAGCCCGGCGCAGGCGTGAATTGCTGGAGGCCCAGAACCGGGCGCTGGCCGTCTGCGATCAGCGATTCGGAGCGGCGACGCGGCAGTACCACGCGCTGGAGCGCACCGTTGTCGATCATCCCGACCAGGCGCGGGCGAGCGGCGATGCGCTGGTGGCGTCCTGCGTGGCCGAACTGCTCGAGAACGGGGACTCCGTCATCCGGCTGCTGTCCGAGGGGGTGGGCGAGTGCAGCGCCCTGCATCCCATCAACGTGCTGGTGATTTCGCTGCTTCTGGGGCGTGCGCTGGGCATGCAGAGCGCGGAACTGCAGGATCTGGGCGTTGCCGCCCTGCTGCACGACCTGGGCAAGCTGAAACTGCCGCCGAACCTGCGGCACCCCACCGTCTCCATGATCCCCATGGAGCGCACGCGCTACGAATCCCACGTGGCAGAGTCCGTGGCGCTGGGCACGCGCATGGGGTTGCCCGACCCGGTGCTCAAGGCCATTGCGCAGCACCATGAAATGGCCGACGGAAGCGGTTTCCCGCAGCGCCTGCAGGGGCCCGCCCTGTCGCGCGCAAGCCAGGTGTTGGCCCTGGTCAACCACTACGACCGCATGTGCAACCCCGCCAACGGCGTGGATGCGCTCACGCCGCACGAAGCCCTGTCGGTCATTTTTGCGCAGCTCAAGCCGCGGTTCGACTCCGTGGTGCTGGGGGCCTTCATCCGCATGATGGGGGTGTATCCACCGGGGTCTGTCGTCCAGCTGGTCAATGACCGGTACGCCATCGTGGCGTCGGTGAATTCGTCGCGCCCGCTGCGGCCGAAGGTCATCGTTCACGATTCGCGGGTTCCCAAGGAAGAGGCGCCGATCCTGGACCTGGAGACCGTGCCGGAACTCGGCATCCGGCGCAGCCTGAAGCCGGCGCAGCTACCGCGCGATGCGCTGGACTACCTGTCACCGCGGCGGCGCATCTGCTACTTTTTTGAGCGGGCAGTCCTCACCGGCTCGTCTGAGGGGCACCCGTGACGGCTTCGCAGGCCCCCGGTTGGCTGGATGGACTCCAGGAGGCCGTGTGGCTGGTGGATGAGGGCAGCCTGCGCATCCTGTACGCCAATGCCGCGGCGCAGGTGCTGTCGGGTTTGCCCGCTGCGGCCATGGCCGGGGCGTCGGTGCTCAGCTTGGCTGCGACCCCGCAGGACCACGCGTTCTGGGCCGAGCCGGCCGCGGTGATTGCGCAGGGCATTCACTCGCACACCTTGCTGTTGCGCGCCGATGGGTCGCTGCTGCCCGTGGATAGGCGGGTGGTGCGGGTGCCGATGGATGCATCTTCCGGCACCATGTTCATGCTGACCATGCTGGACCGCAGCGTCCAGGAAGCCACCGAGCGCGAACTCGAAACCCTGCTGTCGGAGTTGCGCGGCACGCTGGACTCCGCCGCCGATGGCATGCTCGTGTGCGGGCTGGACGGCAGTATCCGGGCCTTCAACCAACGCCTCGCCCAGCTGTGGGGGCTCCCGCAGGAATTGCTGGTGCAGCGGGACGATGCGGCCGTCTATGCGTACATGCGGTCGCAGGTGCAGGACGAGCGCGCCTACTCCGAGCGCCTGGCATCCCTGGCCCGCGAGCCCGCGCAAGAAAGCAACGATATCGTCGCCCTGCGCAACGGCACCGTGCTGGAACTGCGGACGGTGCCACAGTTCAGCCGTGGCGAGCCCGCGGGGCGGGTGTTCTCGTTCCGCGACATCACCCGCCAGGCCGAGATCCAGGCGAGCCTGCGGCTGGCCGCCCGCGTGTTCGAATCCAGCCTTGACGCGATTTTCATCGCCGACAGCCAGCACCGCATCCTGCGGATGAACCCGGGGTGCGAGCGGCTGGTCGGCCCCACGGCCAAGTCCTTCGAGGGGCGCATGGCGGCGTCGCTGTTCGGCGGCAACCTGGATGCAGCCTTCATGGAACAGGTTCTGGAAGGCTGGGCGCAGGAAGGGTTCTGGGAGGGAGAGCTGTGGCTTCCCCGGGACAACGGCGCGTACTGCGCGGTACAGCTGTCCTGGGTGGCGCTGCGTGACGACGAAGGCCGGCTGGTGCAGAGCATCGGCTTCATGCGCGACCTGACTCTGCAGCATGCCGCCCAGAAGCGCATCGAGGAGCTGGCCTACAGCGACGTGCTCACGGGCCTCCCCAACCGGCTGCTGCTGTCGCAGCGCGTGGACACAGCCATCCAGGGAGCGCGCCAGAGCGATACCGGCTTCGCCATCCTGTTCCTGGATCTCGACCGCTTCAAGATCATCAACGACTCCCTGGGCCACCCTTTCGGCGACCGCGTGCTGCAACTGGTGGCGGAGCGCCTGCAGGCGTGCCTGCGCCAGACCGACATGCTGTGCCGGCTCGGCGGCGATGAGTTCGTCATCTACCTGCACGGTGGCGGCGCGGAGGTTGCGGAAAGCGTGGCGCGGCGCATTCTCGACGACATGCTCAAGCCGTTCATGCTCGACGGCATGGGGTTTTCCATCCAGTGCAGCATCGGCATGTCCTTGTACCCGCAGGATGGCGCCACGCTGGACGAACTCATCAAGCAGGCTGACACCGCGATGTACCGCGTCAAGGAGCGTGGGCGGGGCAGCTACGGCTTCTACCAGCCGCAGATGAACGCCAATCTTCTGTCCCGCATGCAGATGGAGCATGCCATGCGCCAGGCCCTGGGACTGGGCCGCATGGCGGTTCATTACCAGCCCCAGGTCAACATGCTCACGGGCCGCATCACCGGGGCCGAGGCCCTGATCCGCTGGACCGACCCGGAGTTTGGCGCGGTGTCGCCGGGGCAGTTCATTCCGCTGGCCGAGGAGTCGGGCTATATCGTGACGCTCGGAGCCTGGGTGATGGAACAGGCCGTGCGCGAGGCGGCCGTGTGGATGCACGGCGGCACGCCCATCGTGATCTCGGTGAACGTGTCGGCGCTGGAGTTCCGTCAGCCCGACTTCGTGGACCGCATCACCCGCCTGCTTGCGGTGCACCAGCTGCCCCCCACGCTGCTGGAACTGGAGCTGACGGAAACCCTGCTGCTGCAGGACGCGCAGGAGATGGAGCAGCGCCTGCGGGTGCTGGCGGGCCTGGGCATCGGCCTGGCCATCGATGACTTCGGCACCGGGTACTCCAGCTTGGCCTATCTGAAGAAGCTGCCGCTGCACAAGCTCAAGATCGACCAGTCCTTCGTGCGGGGGCTGCCCGACGACGAGGGGGACCGCGCCATCGTGAGCGCGATCGTCAGCATGGGCCGCGCGCTGCACATCGAGGTGGTGGCGGAGGGGGTGGAGACGCCAACCCAGCAAGCCGTGCTGCAGCAGATGCACTGCGACCACTACCAGGGGTTCCTGTGCGCGCCGGGCCTGCCCGCGGATGCATTCCGCGCGCTGCTGGCGCAGCAGCCCCGCCCGGTGAAGGCCAAGGGGCGGCGCCGGCCCGTGCAGGGGTGAGGCCATCGCCGCAGCGGGTGCTGCGGCCCGGGCTCAGAGTGCCGCGAGGCCCTTCCAGAGCATGTACGCCGCCAGGCCGAACAACAGGGACGCGAACACCCGCTTGAGCTGCTTGACCGGCAGGCTGTGCGCAGCCTTCGCGCCCAGCGGGGCCGTGAGCACGCTGCAGGTGGCAATGACCGCCAGCGCCGGCAGCCACACATAGCCCAGAGACGCAGCCGGCAGGCCCTCGACATGCTGGCCGCCGACGACGTAGCCCACCACGTTGGCCAGCGCGATGGGAAAGCCCAGGGCTGCGCTGGTGGCCACCGCGTTGTGGATGGGAACATTGCACCAGGTCATGAAAGGCACGCTCACGAAGCCGCCGCCTGCGCCCACCAGCCCCGACAGAAATCCGATGACACCTCCGGCGGCCACTTGCCCGGCGCCGCCGGGCATCTGCCGGGTGGGCGCAGGCTTCTTGTCCAGGAACATCTGGAAGGCCGAAAAGCTCACGAACAGGGCGAAGAAGATCGCCAGGAACGAGCCCTTCAGCAGCGCAAACACGCCCAGGCTGGCGACAAACCCGCCCAGCACGATGCCGGGGGCAAGGCGTTTCACGATGTCCCACCGCACCGCGCCGCGCCGGTGGTGCGCGCGCACGCTGGAGATGGAGGTGAACATGATCGTGGCCATGGAGGTGGCGATGGCCATCTTCACGGCCAGGTCGGGGGCCACCTGCCGCGCGCCCAGGATGTAGGTGATGAACGGCACCAGCAGCATGCCGCCGCCGATGCCCAGCAGGCCCGCGAGAAAGCCTGTGGCCAGGCCCAGTGCGCCAAGTTCAATGATCAGAAAGGGGTCCAGCATGGGGCAACAACGGGCAAGGCCTGCGAGAGTGCGGATCGGCTGCCGCCCGCTGTCCGGGCCGGGCCATATGGCGGTCCGGGCAGCTGCGGCGGCAGGGAAAGGAAGAGGGTGTCTGCGAATGCCACCGAGCCGTCATCCTGAACCGGGGGTTCAGGTGGGCGAGGGCAGCCTGGCGTTGGGTTCATCTGACGCGAGATGATCACGCTCACCGGACGATGTACCAAGCCCGAGCTCATGGAGCATTGGTTCAAGGAAATATAAAGCCCAGCAGCTTCGCAGACCTGCCCATTGTAGGCGCTGGCAAGCCGTCTTGCAGGAACCGGTCTGCCGAAACCCGCGCCGCCAGGTGCGGCAAGCGCCACCCTTTGACTGCAGCCGCCGGGTTGTTAAAAAACAGCGGGCCGTGCGAAGGCTCTGTCAGAGCAGGCGGCCGTCGTCGCCCAGGGCTTCGTCCAGGCGATGGACCAAGTGGCGCAGGCGTTGTTCGTCGCCGTCTGCCAGCGCGGACTCCGGAGTGGATGCCGGGACTGCGGCGGGGGCCGGCGCCGCAGGGGCCGCGGCCTCGCGGTCGGCCACTTCAAAGGCGAGGTTCAGCGCCGCCAGCACGGCGATGCGCTCGCGCGCCCGCACCTTGCCGGCGTCGCGGATGCGCGTCATGGCCGTGTCCACGCGCTCCACGGCTTCCAGCAGCCGGCTTTCGTGCCCCTCGGGGCAGGACAGCAGGTAGCTTTGCTGCAGGATGTGCACCTCGATTTGCTTCATTCTGCTTCTTTCGTGACCGGGGTGGCGGCCGGGGGAAGGCGTTCGAGCAGGGCGTCCACCCGAGCGCGTGCGGCGCTGAGGCGGGACTTGAGCGAATCCCGCTCCTGCGTCAAGGCCGCCACCTGCTCAGCGAGCAGCGCATTGGTCCGTTGCAACTCGGCGTGGCGCAGCAGCAGGCGCTCCACGCGTTCGGCGATCTGGTCGGTGGTAGACGGGGACGGTGTGGCCATACAACCCTCGATTGTAGGGTTGCGGGCTGTAAACAGCCGTAAAATCCCGCCGTTGGTGCTCGCGGTGTGGTTCACATGCCGCAGTTCAACGGGAAGCAGGGAGGTCTCGCCCACCAGGGCCGGCCCAGCCTGCGCTGCCCCCGCAACGGTCAGCGGACGAGTCCTTGCGACTCTCTCTCCAACCACAAGCCACTGAGTGCCTTGAACAAGCGCTTGGGAAGGCGTTGGAGGGCGTTCCGCCAGCCCGGATACCGGCCAACACGGTGGTCGCCTGCGCTTCTTTTTTGAAGCGGCTCGCGGCTGTATCACCCACATGCTGGCGGGAGGCCGGCCCGGGTTGTTTGTTGACGTTGATTCCCATGAAATTCCGTACCCTTCGCGCGCGCTCCGCTGCGCGGCTGCGCCCGGCTGCTCCGCGCCTGGCCCTGCTGGCCCTGGCGGCCGGCAGCGCTTGCAGCGCCTTGTCCCAGACCGCGCCCGCCGGCGGCGAACTGCTGGCGCAGAACCTGCGCGCGCCGTCGCTGGCCGAAACCGTGGTGGCGGCCACCCGCAGCCCGCAGCCGCTGACCGACCTGGTGGCCGACATCTCCGTGGTGGACCGCGAAACCATCGAGAGCAGCGGCGCCACCGGCCTGGCCGACCTGCTGGCCCGCCTGCCGGGTGTGGAGTTTGCGCGCAACGGCGGGCCTGGCACGACCACGAGCGTCTATCTGCGCGGTGCGGAGTCGCGCTTCACGGCCGTGTTCATCGACGGCGTGCGCGTGGATTCGCAGGCCACCGGCGGCGCACCCTGGGAGAGCATCCCGCTGGGCCTGATCGACCGCATCGAGGTGCTGCGCGGCCCCGCCGGGGCGGTGTACGGATCTGACGCGCTGGGCGGCGTGGTGCAGATCTTCACCAAGCGCGGCGAAAAGGGCACCGCCCCCTATGTGGGCGCGGGTGTGGGCAGCCACGGCACGGCCAAGGTGGAGGCGGGCATCAGCGGCGCCAGCGGCACGGTGGACTACGCGCTGGGCCTGGAGCGCGAGAACAGCACGGGCTTCAACGCCCGCACGGTGTCCACGCAGAACCCCGACCGCGACAGCTACCGCTCCACCGCAGGCCACGCCCGGGTGGGCGTGCAGCTCAATGCCGCGCACCGGCTCGAAGGCACGCTGATGGTGAACGACACCAACAGCGGCTACGACAACGGCCTGGGCAAGGACGACCGCAGCCTGCACCAGATGCACGCGCTGGGCCTGAACTGGAGCGCGCAGTGGAGCAGCGCCTACAAGACGCGCCTGTCCATCACCGACTCGCGCGATGAATACGAAACGCGGCCATCGCCGTACCTGAGCGACACCCGCCTGCGCGGCTACTACTTCCAGAACGAATGGCGGCAGGGCCCGCACCTGGTGACGGCCGCGCTGGAGCGCCGCGAAGACCGCCTGGAGAACGCGCCCATCGACGCCAAGCGTTCGCAGGACGCCGTGGCCCTGGGCTATGGCTACAACGCGGCCGGGCATACGGTGCAGCTCAATGTGCGGCATGACTCCGACAGCGAATTCGGCGGCAAGACCACGGGCAGCGTGGCCTACGGCTACGCCATCACGCCGCAGTGGCGGGCCACGGCTTCGGTGGGCACGGGCTTTCGCGCGCCCACGCTGTACCACCGCTTCAGCGAGTACGGCGTGGCCACGCTGCGCCCCGAAAGCAGCCGCAACGCCGAGGTGGCGCTGCGCTATGCGCAGGGCAGCAGCACCTTCTCGGCGACGCTGTTCCGCAACCGCCTGACCAACCTCATCTCGTTTGCGGGGCCGGGCACCTGCGTCTCGGACTACGGCTGCTATGCCAACACCGCCCGCGCCGAGTACCAGGGCGTGACCTTTGCGGGTTCGCACCGGATGGGCGACGTCACGCTGCACGGCTCTGTTGACCTGCAACGCCCGCGCGACCTGGACACCGGCAAGCAGCTGGCGCGCCGCGCCAAGCGCCACGCCACCCTGGGCGCCGACACCCGCTGGGCGGGCTGGACGCTAGGGGCTGAAGTGCAGGCCTCGGCCCGCCGCTTCGACACCGTGGCCAACACCAACGTGCTGGGCGGCTACACGCTGCTCAACCTGTATGCCAGCACCCGCATCGCCCGCGACACCACGCTGCTCGCGCGCATCGACAACGTGGCCGACAAGGACTACCAGCTCGCGCGCACCTACGCCACGGCGGGCCGCACGGTGTACGTCGGGATCAAGTGGGCGCCGCAGTGACTTTGGCACCCACCGCTGCCGCCCGCTGCCCGGCGCTGCTGATCGCCGCCCCGGCTTCGGGGCAGGGCAAGACCACGGCCACCGCGGCCCTGGCGCGGCTGCACGCCCGCCGCGGGCTGCGCGTGCGGGTGTTCAAGTGCGGGCCGGATTTTCTGGACCCGCACTGGCACCAGCTGGCCAGCGGCGCCGCGGTGCACCAGCTCGACCTGTGGATGAACGGCGAGGCCGATTGCGCCCAGCGGCTGCACGCCGCGGCGCAGGCGTGCGACCTGATCCTGATCGAGGGAGTGATGGGCCTGTTTGACGGCACCCCCAGTGCCGCCGACCTGGCCCGGCGCTTTGGCGTGCCGGTGCTGGCGGTGGCCGATGCCTCGGCCATGGCCGGCACCTTCGGGGCGCTGGCGTTCGGCCTGCGCCATTACCGCCCGGGCCTGCCCTGGGCGGGCATCCTGGCCAACCGCGTTGGCAGCGAGCGCCATGCCGACATGTTGCGCGAGGGCCTGCAGGACCCGTCGGACTGGATGGGCGCGCTGCTGCGTGTCGCACCGGGGGCGGCCGCCGCGGGCGCCGCCCTGCTGCCGGAGCGGCACCTGGGCCTGGTGGCCGCGCACGAGCTGCAGGACAGCCTGCAGCGACTCGATGCCGCCGCCGACGCACTGGAGGCCACGCCGCTGGGCCAGATGGCGGCCGGCGACCTGCAGCGCTGGGCGGTGGAATTCGCCGCGCCGGCCCAGACCGTGCCGGTGCCGCCCCTGCTGGCGGGCCGCACGGTGGCGGTCGCGCGCGATGCGGCGTTCTGCTTTGTGTACGCCGCCAACCTGGAGTGCCTGGAGCAGATGGGCGCGCGGGTGGTGTTCTTCTCGCCGCTGCACGATGCGGCGCTGCCGCCCTGCGACGCCGTGTGGCTGCCGGGTGGCTATCCCGAGCTGCACACGGCGCAGATCGCCGCGAACACCGGCATGCAGGCCAGTCTGCGTGCCCATGGGGCCGCCGGCCGGCCCCTGTGGGCCGAATGCGGCGGGATGATGGCGTTGTTTGATTCCATCACGCTGGTCGACGGTGCCGTTGCACCCTTGTGGGGGCTGCTGCCGGGCCGCGTGGCCATGCAAAAGCGTCTGGCGGCCCTGGGGCCGCAGCAACTGACCGTGGCGGGGCACACCCTGCGCGGCCACACGTTCCACTATTCGACCAGCGATAGCCCTGCGCCGGTGGTGGCCCGCACGGCGCGCCCCGGCATGGCCGCGGCGCCGGACGCGGGCGAGGCGCTGTACCGGCGCGGCAGCATTCATGCCAGCTACTTCCACGCCTGGTTTCCGTCCAGCCCCGGGGCGGTGGCGCACCTGCTGGGCGGCGAGGGGGGCGAATGACGTCAGCCCCGCAGCGCATCACCACCGAACTGATCCTGGGCGGCCAGAAGAGCGGCAAGTCCCGCCGCGCCGAGATGCTGGCGCGGGACTGGCTGGCCGCATCGGCGGACCGCCGGGCCGTGCTGGTGGCCACGGCCCGGGCGTGGGGCGACGAGATGCGCGAGCGCATCGCCCGCCACCAGCGCGACCGCGCCGAGCGCGTGCCCGGCCTGCAGACCGTGGAGGAGCCCCGCGATGTGGCGGGCGCGCTGGCGCGGCACGCCTCTGCCCAGACGCTGGTGGTGGTGGACTGCCTGACGCTGTGGCTGACGCACTGGACGATGCCGCTGGGTGCCGAGACCATGGATTTTGAGCAAAAACAGGCCCTGGCCCTTGACTGGCAAGCGCAGGCAGCTATGTTTTTGGAAGCGGTTCGGAAATCCCCCGGGCCCGTTGTTCTGGTGGGCAACGAAATCGGCCTGGGGGTCATCCCGATGGGGCGCGAGGTGCGTGCCTTCGTGGATGCGCTGGGCACGCTGCACCAGCAGTTGGCCCAGGTGTGCCCGCGCGTCACACTGATGGCGGCGGGCCTGCCCCTCACGTTGAAAGAACCTTGCTGATGAAACCAACCCCCGTGCGCCGCATCCTGTGGGTCGTGGCCATTTTGTTGCTGCTGGGCCTGCTGATGGCGGGACTGGCGCGGGCGCAGCCGGTGCGCCTGCAGGACGACCGGGGGCGCCAGATTGCGCTGCCGCGCCCGCCGCAGCGCATCGTGAGCCTGCTGCCGTCGCTGGCCGAGAGCGTGTGCGCGCTGGAGCAGTGCCACCGCCTGGTGGGGGTGGACCGCTATACCAACTGGCCGGAGGATGTGGTCGGCAAGCTGCCCAAGGTCGGCGGCGGCCTGGACCCCAGCATCGAAGCCATCGTCGCGCTCAAGCCTGACGTGGTGCTGATGTCCGTCAGCTCGCGCGCCAGCGACCGGCTGGAGGCGCTGGGCCTCACCGTGGTGCAGCTGGAGCCCAAGACCCATGCCGACGTGCGCCGCGTGCTGGGCGCCCTGAGCGATCTGCTGGGCGTGCCCCGTGCGCAGGGGGCCGACCGCCTCTGGCGCGTGATCGATGCCGGCGTGCTCGCGGCGGCGCAGTCCCTGCCGCCCCGGGCCCGAAATGCGCGGGTGTATTTCGAGGTCAGCCGCGGGCCCTACGCCGCGGGGGAGGCATCCTTTATCGGCGAATCGCTCACCCGGCTGGGCGTGCGCAACGTGGTGCCGGCGTCGCTGGGGCCGTTTCCGCGCCTGAATCCCGAGTTCATCGTGCGCGCCGACCCCGACGTCATCATGATCGGCAACCGCAGCATGCAGGCCATGGTGCCGTACCCCGGCTGGGCCACCTTGCGCGCGATCCGTGAAAACCGGCTGTGCGTGTTCGGCCCCGGCGAGTCGGACGTGGTGGTGCGGCCCGGGCCGCGCATGGCAGAGGCCGCGCGCATAATGGCGCGTTGCCTGGGAGAAAAGGCTCCCCCTGAGTCGCCTGCGGCGCCTTCCCCCTCTCCTGCGGGAGGGGGACGCACCCCGTGGCCTGGCAAAGCCAGTTCCACGGGCGCCCTGGCCTGGGCCACGCCGGTTGCGTCAGCCGCGGGCGGTGCTGGCGCCGGAGAGCGTTTGACGTGACTGCGGCCCCCACCCATCGTCCCCAAGGCCGCCGTGCCGCCTGGTGCGCGGCGTGGCTGCTGCTGGCCAGCGTGGTGCTGGCCCTGTGCGGCGCCAGCGTGGGCAGCACGGGTTTTGACAGCGTGCTGCACATGCAGGGCGACCCGGTGGCCTGGCAGATCGTGTGGGACATCCGCCTGCCGCGCACGCTGGGGGCCTGGCTTGCAGGGGCGTTGCTGGGCCTGTCGGGCGCGGTGGCCCAGGGCTTGTTCCGCAACCCGCTGGCCGACCCGTACCTGCTGGGCAGTGCGTCCGGCGCGGCGCTGGGCGGGGCCGTGGCGATGGCGCTGTTCGGGGTGTCGCCGGTGGCGGCGCAGGGGCTGGCGCGCATCGGCATCACGGGCATGGCTTTTTTGGGCGCGGCGGGGGCGGTGATGCTCACGCTGGTCCTGGCGCGCGGGGTGCAGCACACGCTGCGCCTGCTGCTGGCGGGGGTGATCGTGGGCGTGGTGCTGGGGGCGCTGCGCGACCTGGTGGAACTGGCCTCGCCCGACATCCTGCAGGCCATGCAGGCCTTCACGCTGGGCAGCACCGCCTTTGCCGGCTGGGCGGCCTGCGCAGTGATGGCCGGGGCCCTGGCGCTGTGCACGCTGGTGGCATGGATGCTGGCACGCGCACTCGACGGCCTGACCCTGGGCGAGTCCACCGCCGCCAGCCTGGGCCTGCCGCTGGCGCCCATGCGCGCAGGCCTGGTGGCGGCCATGGCGCTGGCCACCGGCACGGCCGTGGCGCAGACGGGGCTGATCGCCTTTGTGGGCCTGGCCGCACCGCACCTGGTGCGCTCCATCGTGCGCGTGACGCACGAGCGGCACATCGTGCTGGCCAGCCTCATGGGCGCGGTGCTGCTGCTGGCGGCCGATATCCTGGCGCGCTGGGTGCTGGCGCCGCAGGAGCTGCCGGTGGGCGTGCTCACCGCAGCGCTGGGCGGAAGCTACCTGCTGTGGCTCATGCACCGGCGCACCGCGCGGGGAACGGCGCTATGAATTCAATCGCTATCCGCGCTTGCCACATCAGCGCCAGCATCGGAAACAGCCCCATCCTGCACGGCGTCGACCTGGCGCTGCCCGCCGGGCGGTGGACCAGCATCGTCGGCCCCAACGGCGCAGGCAAGTCCACCCTGCTCAAGGTGCTGGCCGGGCTGCTGCCGCACGCGGACGCGCGCGGTGAAGTGCAGCTGTTCGGCCGCCCGCTGGCGCAGCTGCCCGGGCGGGAACGCGCCCGGCAGCTGGCCTGGCTGGGGCAGAACGAAGGCTCGCCCGACGACCTGTCCAGCTACGACGTGGCCTTGCTGGGCCGCCTGCCGCACCAGCCCTGGCTGGCCCCGCCCAGTGCCGCCGACCACGCCGCGGTGGAGCAGGCGCTGCGTGCCACGCAGGCCTGGGACTGGCGCGAACGCCCGCTGTCGCAGCTCTCGGGCGGCGAACGCCAGCGCGTGCTGCTGGCGCGGGCGCTGGCCGTGCAGGCGCCGCTGCTGCTGATGGACGAGCCCCTGGCCAACCTCGATCCTCCGCACCAGACCGACTGGCTGCACACCGTGCGGGCGCTGGTGGAGGCCGGCGGCACCGTGGTCAGCGTGCTGCACGAGGTGTCGCTGGCGCTGCAGGCCGACGAGCTGGTGCTGATGGCGGGCGGGCGCGTGCTGCACCAGGGTGCCTGCGATGCGCCAGCCACGCACGCCGCGCTGGAAGAGGTGTTTGACCACCGCATCCGGGTGCGGCATGTCGATGGCCTGTGGATGGCTCTGCCATCGCTGCTGCGTACGAGCAGTCCACGAAACGACACATGAATTGAGGGAGTAGACGCATGAGCATTGAGTCGGGTTTTGCGCAGGTTGCGCAGATGCTGTTGTGGCCGGTGCTGGCGCTGGTGGGCCTGGCCTTCGTCTATGCACTGTGGACGGGGGGGGCCACGCTGATGGAAGCCTGGCAGCGCTGGCGCCAGCCGCAGTACCGCGCGTTGCGCGTGGCTTCTGGCGTGTCGATGGAAGAGCTGGAGCTGCAATTGGTGCGCCAGGTGGAGCCCGTGCGCCTGCTCAGCCGCCTGTCGCCCATGCTGGGACTGATTGCCACGATGATTCCGCTGGGCCCCGCGCTTCAGAGCGTGGCGGCGGGCAATGGCCAGCAGGCCCTGGCCGTGTTCAGCGGCGCCTTTGCGGGCGTGGTGCTGGCGCTGGCCGCAGCGTCGGTGGGCCTGGTGGTGTATTCGGTGCGCCGCCGCTGGCTGCTGGCCGAGCTGCTGCTGGTGCGCAAGGAGCTCGGGGTGGCGCAATGAGCGCCGCGCCGGGCCGCCCCAAGCAAGCGGTACACCGCAGTGCGCAGTGCGGAGGTGTTTTGTGACCTTGAAGCACCTGAGCATCCTTGCCGAGGACGATGACGACCCGATGCTGTCCGCCGTGAACCTGGTGGATGTGTTCCTGGTGCTGGTGGTGGCGCTGCTCACGGCCGTGGCCGTGCAGAGCCAGACCAGCGCGAATGAGAGCGTGACCATCATCCGCAATGCGGGCCGGCCCGACATGGAAGTGGTGGTACGCGAGCAGGGCAGGGAAGTGCGCTTCAAGGGCGCGGGCAGCGCGGCACAAGGGCAGGGCGTGCGTGCGGGCGTGGCCTACAAGCTCGAAGACGGCAACATCGTCTACATCCCTGAAACCGGTGCGACGCCTGCAGAAGCTGGCGCGGCCGTGCCTGAAAAGCCATGAGCGTGCGGACCCTGCGCGCGGTGCTGTGGTGCGTGCTGCTGCTGGCGGCGCCGCTGGTGCAGGCCGCGCAGTCTGCGCCGGTGCTGCTCTGGCTCGCGTCGGACATCACCCCCGCCCCCCGCACGGCCATGGTGCAACGCCTGGCCGCCGAGGCGGGCCTGGGCTTTGCGCGCATCGACTACCCCCTCGCGGGACCGGCAGTGCTGGACGCCGCAGGCGCACAGGAGCTGGAGCGCGCGCTGGCGGGCGCTGCGATGGTGTGGGTGGACGCGCCCCACGCCAGTGTGGAGGCGCGCTTGCGCCGCATGGCGGGGCCGCAGCTCGATGCGCGGGCCGCGCGCATCCCTGGCCGCGTGGTGTGGGTGCCTGCGGGCACGCCTGCAGCCGATCTGGCGGCACTGGACGCTCCCGCCCGCATGGTGGCTTACCTGCAGGCAGGCGGTCCGCGCAACCTGAAGAACGCCGTCGCCCTGGCGCGGGCCACGGTGGCGGGCGATGCCATGCCCACCTTGCCCGCGCCCGACATCCTGCCCCCCCGTGGCATCTACCACCCTGATGCCCCCCGCCTGCTGCCCCACGCCGCAGCGCTGGAGGCCTGGCGCCAGGGCCAGCCCGTGCAGCGCAGCCTCCCCGCCGTGGCCGTGCTGGTGCACCGCCACCACTTTGTCGATGGCAGCACCGAGTGGCTCGATGCCTGGCTGCGCAGCTTCCGCCAGCAAGGCCTGTTCGCCTACGCGGCCTTTGGCCAGCAGGTCACGGCGCAGACGCTGGCCGAGGTGCTGGAGTTGCCTGCCGAAGGGGGCTCCGGCCCCGGCCGCCTGCATGCCTCGGCCTTGGTGCTGCACCAGCTCGTGCCCCAGGCCGCTGCCCTGCAGCCGCTGCTGGCGCGCTGGGGCGTGCCCTTGCTGGGCACGCAGCCTTTCCGCGCGGGCGACGTTGCCGCCTGGGAGGCCAGCGACACGGGCCTGTCGCTGTCCGATGTGCCGTTCTACCTGGCGCAACCCGAGGCGGCGGGTGCCATCGATCCGGTGCTGGTCGCCGCCCACGGCGCCGAGGGCAAGGACTTTCGCTTCATCGAACGCCAGGCCCAGGCCGTGGCGGCCAAGGCGCGGCGGCTGATTGCGCTGCAGACCAAGCCTGCCGCCGACAAGCGCCTGGTGGCCATGGTCTACAACTACCCGCCGGGCGGCACCAACTTTGGCGCCTCGTTCCTCAATGTGCCGCGCAGCCTGGAGCAGGTGTCCGGTGGGCTGGCCCAAGCGGGCTACCGCACGCAGCAGGTGCCCGAGCAGGGCTGGATCGACGGCCTCAAGCCCTTGCTGGCTGCCTACTACCCTGGCTCCGATCTGCGCAAATTGCTCGAGTCGGGCCAGGCCGCAGCGCTGCCGCTGGCACGCTACGAGCAGCACCTGGCCACGCTGCCGAAGGCCGTCCAGGGTCGCATGAATGCGCACTGGGGCACCCCCGAGAAAAGCCGCTACGTGGTCGATTGGCAGGGCGAAAAGGTGTTCGCCATCCCGCGCCTGCAGGTGGGCCACCTCTCGGTGCTGCCCCAGCCCCCGCGCGAGGAAACCCTGCGCCTGGGCCAGAACCCCTTCATGCACAAAAGCAAGGCGCCGCTGTCGCACCACTACCTGGCCGTGTACCTGTGGGCGCAGCTGGAGGCCGACGCACTCATCCACTTCGGCACCCATGGCACGCAGGAATGGGCCGGTGGCAAGGCGCGTGCGCTCGATGTGCACGACGATGCACTGCTGCCGCTGGGCGACCTGCCCGTGGTGTACCCCTACATCGTGGACAACCTGGGCGAGGCCCTCACGGCCAAGCGCCGGGGCCGCGCCGTGCTGGTGAGCCACCGCACCCCCGTGTTCTCCCCCGCAGGCTTCGAGGCCCGCATGGCCCACATGCACGAGGTGATGCACGAATGGGAAACCGTGGACGAAGGCCCCACGCGCCGTGCGCTCGAAAAGCAATTGGTCGCGCAGTTTGTGGAGCACCAGCTGCACCGCGACCTGGGCTGGACGGCCGAGCGCATTGCGGCCGACTTCAGCGGCTTTCTTGAAATCCTGCACCCCTACCTGGACCAGCTCGCGCAAAGCTCCCAGCCCAAGGGCCTGGCCGTGTTCGGCCGTGTGCCCGCGCCCGAGCAGCGGCGCGAGACCATCCTGCAGGCGCTGCGCAAGCCGCTGATCGAAGCGCTGGGCGAGGACATCGACGAGGCTTTCCTCATCAAGCACGACGCGGTGCTGGCCGCACGCCCCGCCCGTTGGCTGGAAGTGGCCTTGAAGGATGCGCAGGCCGCGAGCGTGCTGGACCTGCGCCCCGCGCTGCCCGCACAGGCAGCAACGCCGGGCACGGCGGGGGCATCCGACGTGGTGCGCGCCGAAGACCATGTGCCCAACCGCGCCGCGCGCCAGCCCATCGACACGCCCGCGCTGCTGCAACTGGCCCAGCGCGCGCAAGAGCTGGAGCGCCTGCTCGCCACCGAGGGCGAACTGCCCGGCCTGCTGGCGTCACTGGAAGGCCGCTACCTAAGTGCCGCCTACGGGGGCGACCCCATCCGCAACCCCGACAGCCTGCCCACTGGCCGCAACCTCACGGGGCTGGACCCGAGCCGCCTGCCCACGCGCCAGGCCTACGCCGTGGCGCAGACGCTGTTCAACGACTGGTTCAAGGAATACCAAGCGCGCCACGGCGGCCGGGTGCCAGAGCGTATGGCGCTGTCGCTGTGGGCGGGCGAGACGCTGCGCCACCAGGGCATCATGGAGGCGCAGGCGCTGGTGGCGCTGGGCATGCGCCCGGTGTGGGATGACGCGGGCCGCCCGGCACGGGTCGAGACCATTCCCGCCGACGAGCTGAAGCGCCCGCGCGTTGATGTGCTCATGAGCATCACCGGCTCGTACCGCGACCAGTTCCCAGCGCTGATGGCGCTGCTGGACCGCGCGGTAGACCAGGCCGCCATGGCAGAGCCCGGCAACGTGATCGCACGCAACACCGACCAGATCGGCCAGGAGCTGCGCAAGCAGGGCGTGCCCCGCGCCCAGGCCGAGCAGCTGGCGCGCGTGCGTTCGTTCGGCAACGCAGTGGGCGACTACGGCACCGGCCTGTCGGACGCGGTGCAGAGCGACGGGCTGCAAACCAACGATGCGCGCCTGGGGCAGATGTTTTTGAAGCGCATGAGCCAGCCCTATCTGGACGGCGAGCCGGTGACGGGCGTGGCGGGCGGCACGGCCGCCAAGGCGCTGGGGGCGCACCTGCGTCGCACCGATGCCGCCATCCTCTCGCGCAGCTCGCACCTGTACGCCATGGTCAGCTCGGACGACCCGTTCCAGTACCTGGGCGGTCTCTCGGCCGCAGCCCGCGTGGCCGGGCGAGCGCAGGGGCTGGAGCTGCACGTGGCCCAGCTGCAGGATGCAGGAGAGCCCACCACCGAGACCGCGCAGCGCGCGATTGCGCTGGAGATGCAGTCCCGCTACCTGCACCCAGGCTGGCTCCAGGCGCAAAAGGCCGAAGGCTATGCGGGCACGCTGCAGGTGCTCAAGGCCGTGCAGTTCGCCTGGGGCTGGCAGGCCGTGGCGCCCGATACGGTGCGCAGCGACCACTGGCAAAGCTTCTATGACGTGCTGGTGCGCGACAAGCACCAGCTGGGCCTGCCCGAGTGGCTCAAGGAGCACCCGCAGGCCTACGCCCAGTCGCTGGAGCGCCTGGTGCAGGCGCAGCGCCAGGGCTATTGGCAGGCCGATGCCGGCACGCAGCAGCAGCTCGCACAGATGTACCAGGCACTGACCCGTGCGGCACCGCTGGCGGCCGAGCTGCCAGGCGTGCGGCGCTGGGTGGAACAGGCCGCTGGCGGTGCGCCTGCAGACCTGGCAGCGCCTGTGGGCATGGCCATTGCCACGCCGCAATCGCCTCCCGTGGCGGCGCCACAGCCTGAGCTCCCCGCTGCGGACTTGCCTCTGCCACCCGTGCAGGCAGGCGTGCCGCCCGCAGTACCCCCCGTCCCCGCCGTGGGCGTTTTGCTGCAACGGCAGCCGGAACGTGATGCGTCCGACGCCGTCGATGAGGGCAGCCCCGTGGAGCGCATGGCCCGCATCGTGGCCGCGTTGGCCATGGCGCTGGTGGTGCTCGCGGGCGCGGCGTGGCAAGCGCGCCGCCCATCCTCCTCCGTGCCCTGGCTGCAACCCGCTGGCCTGTGATGCCCGGCCTCTCTGAAAGAATCGACGCCATGCAAATAGAGACCCCACCCACCGAGAAGCGCTACGACAAGGCCGAGGGCGAGCGCCGCGGGCTGGTCATCGTCAACACGGGCGACGGCAAGGGCAAGAGCACGGCGGCTTTCGGGCTGGCGCTGCGGGCCCACGGCCGGGGCAAGGCCGTCAAGATCTTCCAGTTCATGAAGGTGCCCACCGCGCGCTTTGGCGAGCACCGCATGTTCGAGCAGATCGGCCTGCCCATCGAGGGCCTGGGCGACGGCTTCAGCTGGAAGAGCAAGGACCTCGACCACTCGGCGCAGCTGGCCCGCGATGGCTGGGAGAAGGCGCGCGCCGCCATCCTCTCGGGCGAGCACTTCCTGGTGGTGCTCGACGAAATCACCTACCCGCTGATCTACGGCTGGCTGCCGCTGGACGGCGTGCTGCAGACCCTGCGCGAGCGGCCCCGCGACGTGCACGTGTGTCTCACCGGCCGCCGCTGCCCGCCCGAGATCATCGAGCTGGCGGACACCGTGACCGAGATGCAGCTCGTCAAGCACGCCTTCAAGGCGGGCATTCCCGCGCAGCGCGGCATCGAGGACTGACGTGCAGCAGCGCCCTGCATGGCCATTTGCCCCGGCGCAGGCGCGCCATGGCTGAGTACGGGTTCGCGCCCTTGCTGAGCGGCGGCGGATGGCCCGCCGCGCTGGGGTGGATGGCCGCGCCAGTGCTGGCCCTGCTGGTGGACCGGTGGCTGGGCGAGCCGCCCGCGCCCTGGCACCCGGTGGTGTGGATGGGGCGGGCGCTGCAGCGGGTGGGCGACCGGCTGGCGCCCCCAGCCCCTGTGGCGCAGGATTTCAAGCGTTTTTGGCTTGCAGCGCTTTACTGGTGTGCGCTGGCAGCTATTGTTTTGATAGTGGCCCTGGCCGCGCAGCAACTGGTGTGGGTGCTGCTGCCGCCTGCCGTGGCCGGGCTGGCGCTGGGCGTGCTGCTCAAGCCGCTGCTCGCCTGGCGCATGTTGCACGACGAGGTGGTGGCGGTGGAAGTGGCGCTGGGCCAGTCGCTGCCCGCCGGCCGTGCCCAGCTGGCCTGGCTGGTGAGCCGGGACGTGAGCGCGCTCAGCGCGGTGCAGGTGCGCGAGTCGGCCATCGAGTCGCTGGCCGAGAACCTCAACGACTCCGTGGTGGCGCCGCTGTTCTGGTTTGCGCTGCTGGGCCTGCCCGGGGCCGCGCTCTACCGCTTTGCCAATACCGCCGACGCCATGTGGGGCTACCCCGGCATGCGGGGCGGCCGGTACTGGCAGTGGGCGGGCAAATGGGCGGCCCGGGCGGACGATGTGCTGTCGTGGGTGCCGGCGCGCCTCACGGCGGCCCTGCTGGCGCTGGTGGCCAGCGGCGTGCCGATGCGCGCCCTGGCGCGCCAGGCACGCAAGACGCCGTCGCCCAACAGCGGCTGGCCCATGGCGGCCATGGCCCTGGCGCTGGGCGTGCGGCTGGCCAAGCCGGGCGTGTACACGCTGCACGGGCACGGCCGGCACGCCGGCCCGCTGGATGTTCGCCGCGCGGCCCGCATCGGCCAGGCGGTGGTGGTGGCCGCAGTGCCGGCCGTGGCGCTGGTGCAAGGGCTGTGGCTGGCGTGGTGGTCCTATGGAGGAGGCACATGATGGACGGGAATGCAGGCGTGGATTCCGGTGGGCACGCCGTGCACGGCGGCCCCGATGCGCACGGCGTGCCGCTGCACGATTTCTCCACCAACAGCAACGCCGCCGGGCCCTGCGAGGAAGCCCTGCACGCGGTGCAGTCGGCGGACCCGCGGCACTACCCCGACCCGGGATACGGAGCGCTGCGCGAGGCCCTGGGCGCATTCCACGGCGTGGCGCCGGGCCGCGTGGTGCTGGCGGCCAGTGCCAGCGAATTCATCCACCGCATGACCGCGCTGGCCGCGCTGCAGGGGGCGCGGCACGTGGCCGTGCCGCTGCACGGGTTTGGCGAATATGCGCGGGCCGCACAGGCGCGGGGCCTGGCCGTGGAGCGGTTGCGGCGGGACGCGCCCGCGCCGCTGCAGTGGGCCTGCGAGCCGTCCAGCCCCCTGGGCCAGGCGGAGCCCGTCGTGCGCACCTGGACGGCGCCAGCGGCGCCTGCGTTGCGGGTGGTGGACTGCGCCTACGTCCCCCTGCAACTGCTCCCTGGCACCGTGTGGCCGGCCGCGCCGGTGGCGCACGGGGCGGGCTGCTGGCAGCTGTGGACCCCCAACAAGGCGCTGGGCCTGACGGGCGTGCGCGCGGCCTATGCCATCGCGCCGGCGGGGGACGATGCCCTGGCCCAGGTGCAGGCGCTGGATGCGCTGGCGCCCGCGTGGCCGGTGGGCGCGCACGGCGTGGCGCTTTTGCAGGCCTGGGTGCGGCCCAGCGTGCAGCGGTGGCGGGTGTACAGCCTGGACACCCTGCGCAGCTGGAAGGCGCGGCAGGAGGCGCTGTGCATCGACCTGGGCTGGTCGGTCCACGCCGGCAGCCTGGCCAACTATTTCTGTGCCCAGCCCGACACGGCCGGCGACCTGCCCGCGCTGCAGCAGGCCCTGGCTGCGCTGCGGCGCAGCGGCATCAAGCTGCGCGACTGCAGCTCCTTCGGCCTGGCCGGCTCGGTGCGCCTGGGCGTGCTGCCGCCGGCCGCGCAAGACGCGCTGCGCGCCGCCTGGGGTGCCCTGCCGCGAAGCCGCCGTAACATGCCCGTCCCTTCTGCATGAAAGACATCCCTGTGGTGCGAACTGTCCAAATCACCCGCTATGTCACGCCGCTGCGTGAGGGCGGCTCCATGCCCGCGGTGGTCGAAGCCGACGACCTGGGCCTGTACGTGCTCAAGTTCCGCGGGGCGGGGCAGGGCGTGCGCGCGCTGCTGGCCGAGATGATTGCGGGCGGCATCGCCCGCGCCCTCGGTCTGCCCGTGCCCGAGATCGTGCTGGCGCAGCTGGATCCGATGCTCGCCCAGACCGAGCCCGACCCCGAGATCCAGGACCTGGTCCGCGCCAGCGGCGGCCTCAACGTGGGGCTGGACTACCTGTCGGGCGCGCTCAACTTCGACCCGGCGGTGGACGCGGTGTCTGCCGATTTCGCCTCGCGCCTGGTGTGGTTCGACGCGCTGGTCGGCAATGTGGACCGCACGGCCCGCAACACCAACCTGCTGGTGTGGCACCGCCAGCCCTGGCTGATCGACCACGGCGCGGCGCTCACCTTCCACCATGCGTGGAACGGCTCCGTGGCCCAGCCGGCCCGGCCGTTTGCGCCGATCGCCGAACACGTGCTGCTGGGGCAGGCCACGGCGCTGGCCGCGGTGGATGCCGAACTGGCCGCGCGCCTCACGCCCGAGGTGGTCGCGGGCATCCTGGCCGAGGTACCCGACGAGTTCCTGCAGCTCGCGGGGGCCGAGCATGCGGAAGGACCGCTGTCGGCGCCCGCAAGCCACCGCCAGGCCTACGTGGACTACTTTTGCGCGCGGCTTTCGGGGCGCGAAACCTGGGTAGGTGCGTTGAAGGAGGCCGCCGATGCACGCGCCTGAGATCTACGACTACGCCATCGTGCGCGTGGTGCCGCGCGTGGAGCGCGAGGAGTTCATCAACGCAGGCGCCATCGTCTCGTGCCAGCGCACGGGCTTCCTGCGGGCCGCCATGGCGCTGGACGAGGCGCGCCTGCGGGCGCTGGACCCCCGCGCCGACCTCGACACCGTGCGCCGCCACCTGGGCGCCATCGTGGCCATCTGCGCGGGCGAGCCGGGCTGCGGCCCCATCGCCCAGCTGCCGTACCGCGCGCGCTTCCATTGGCTCACGGCGCGGCGCAGCGGCGTCATCCAGACCTCGCCCGTGCACACCGGCCGCTGCACCGATGCGGCGGCGGCGCTGGAACACATCCTGGACCGCATGGTCCGGCCCCTGCCATGACCGCAAAGACTTCTCCCCCGCTGGCCCGCTGCGTGATGGTGCTGGGCACCACCAGCGGCGCGGGCAAGAGCTGGCTGGCCACCGCGCTGTGCCGCTGGTACAGCCGCCAGGGCCTGAAAGTGGCGCCCTTCAAGGCGCAGAACATGAGCAACAACGCCCGCGTGGTGCCCGCCTCCGATAGTGCGCTGGGCGAGATCGGCAGCGCCCAGTACTTCCAGGCGCTGGCCGCGCGGGCCACGCCCGACGTGCGCATGAACCCCCTGCTGCTCAAGCCCGAGGCCGACACCCGAAGCCAGGTGGTGCTGATGGGCCAGGTGCATGCCGAGCTGACGGCGCTGCCCTGGCGCGGCCGCAGCGAGCGCGTGTGGCCGCAGATCGCCGCCGCGCTGGACGCGCTGCGCGCCGAGAACGACGTGGTGGTGATCGAAGGCGCGGGCTCGCCCGCCGAGATCAACCTGCACGCGAGCGACATCGTGAACATGCGCGTGGCCCGCCACGCCGGCGCGCGCTGCCTGCTGGTGACCGACATCGACCGGGGCGGCGCGTTTGCCCACCTGTACGGCACCTGGGCGCTGCTGCCCGGGGACGAGCGCGCGCTCATCCACGGCTTTGTGCTCAACAAGTTCCGGGGCGATGCCAGCCTGCTGGCGCCCGCACCGCAGATGCTGCAGGAGCTGACGGGCGTGCCCACCGTGGCCACGATCCCTATGCAGTGGCACCACGGCCTGCCCGAAGAAGACGGTGTGTTTGATGGCCGCAGCACCACGGCGGGTGCCGTGCACACCACCGTGGCCGTGGTGGCCTACCCGCGCATCAGCAACCTGGACGAGTTCCAGCCGCTCAAGAACGTGGCCGGCGTGCGCCTGCTGTGGGCGCGCAGCCCGGCCGACTTGGCGGGCCTCAAGCCCACCGACTGGGTGGTGCTGCCCGGCTCCAAATCCACCGCTGCCGATCTGGCCTGGCTGCGCGCCCAAGGCCTGGACCAGGCCATTGCCCAGCACGCGGGGCAGGGCGGCACCGTGCTGGGCGTGTGCGGGGGGCTGCAGATGCTGGGCGAGGCGCTGATCGACACGGCAGGCATCGACGGCAATGCGCCGGGCCTGGGCCTGCTGCCGCTGGTCACCGTGTTCGAGCCCGCCAAGACGGTGCGGCGCACCTGTGCGGCGTTCGGGCCGCTCACTGGCGCCTGGGGCCCGCTCTCGGGCGTGCGCGCCGAGGGTTATGAAATCCACCACGGCCAGACGGCCCAGCATCCCGCCATGGCCGCCAAGGGCGACGTGGCGCGGGAGATCGTGCCCGGCATCGCCTGGCAGAACCCGGCGGGCAATGTGCTGGGCGTGTACCTGCACGGTTTGTTCGAAGACGCCGCCGTGCTGCAGGCCCTGTTTGGCGCCCGGGCGCCCACGCTGGACAGCGTGTTTGATGGGCTGGCCGATGGCGTGGCCCGGCATTTCGCACCCGGCGTGCTGGAGGCGCTCATCGCGTAAGCACTCCGCAGAGTGCCGGCTGCTATCATCGCGCCCCTCAGGTGTCCGCTGCCGTAATGGCAACGGGAGAATCGGGAAGGCGGTGCAAATCCGCCGCGTGCCCAACGCTGTAAGGACGATGCCGCGCACACATGCCACTGGCTGCCAAGCCGGGAAGGCGTGCCCAGGCAGACGACTCCAAGCCAGAAGACCGGCCTGAGCCACTCTTGGCGCTGCAAGGCCGGGCAGCGCTGCCACTATTCAAGCACAGGGAACTGCCATGAATACCAGCGCCGTGGCGCAAGCCACGCCGAGCGTTCACGCCTTTACGCAAGAGGCCCGCGACGCCGTCTACCACGCCATCTTTTCACGCCGCGATGTGCGCGGGCAATTTTTGTCCACGCCCGTGCCGGACGAAGTTCTGAGCCGCCTCCTCACCGCCGCGCACCATGCGCCCTCGGTAGGCTTCATGCAGCCCTGGAATTTTGTGGTGGTGCGCTCGCCGGACACCAAGCGCCGCGTGTATGACGCCTTTGCCAAGGCCCACGCCGAAGCCGCCGCCCTGTTCGAGGGGGACAGGCGCGCCACCTACCAGAAGCTCAAGCTCGAAGGCATCATCGAGTCGCCCGTGGGCATCTGCGTTACCTGCGACCGCGAGCGCACCGGCCCTGTGGTGGTAGGGCGCACCCACATGAAGACGATGGACCTGTACAGCAGCGTCTGCGCCGTGCAGAACCTTTGGCTGGCCGCGCGCGCCGAGGGGCTGGGCGTGGGCTGGGTCAGCATCTTCCACCAGGCGGAGCTGCAGGAGGCGCTGGGCATTCCCGAAGGCATCACGCCCATTGCCTATCTGTGTGTGGGCTTTGTGAGCCACTTCCATGCCAAGCCCGAGCTGGAAACCGTCGGCTGGCTGCCACGCCTGCCCGTGGAGGACCTCGTGTATTTCGACCAATGGGGCCAGCGCGACGACCAGCAGCCCCTCATCGCCCACCTGCAGCGCGACCAGGCCGCCGCCCAGCGCGGGCGCGAGGCCATCGCCTGACTTCGCCACTGCGCGCCGACCGGCCGCAGCCGTTGCGCCATTGATCGCGCGGGCCTGCCTGTGCGGGTCGCGCTACCTCTTGATTGAAAGTTGAACACACCATGAATGCCCACTTGCCCCTGATTGCCGACATTGCCGACCCGCAGCTCACCCAGGCCCTGCAGCACAAGCTGGACCACAAGACCAAGCCCCTCGGTTCCCTGGGCCTGCTGGAGCGTCTGGCACTGCGCCTGGGGCTGATCCTTGGCACCGAAGCCCCCGCCTTGCACGCCCCCCAGATGCTGGTGTGCGCGGGCGACCATGGCCTGGCCGCGCGGGGGGTGTCGGCCTTCCCGAGCGACGTGACCTGGCAGATGGTGGAGAACTTCCTGGCCGGCGGTGCGGCCGTGAGCGTGCTGGCGCGCCAGCACGGCCTGGGCCTCACGGTGGTGGACTGCGGCGTGGCCCGGCCGATCGCTGCGCGCGATGCGGCGCCCGGCCAGCCGCGCCTGCTGCTGCGCAAGGTGGCGCCAGGGACGCAGGACGCCTCGGCCGGCCCCGCCATGACCGCCGGCCAGTGCGCGCAGGCCATCAGCAACGGCATGGAGGTGGTGCGCAGCCTGCCCGGCAATGCGCTGCTGCTCGGCGAGATGGGCATCGGCAACACCTCGGTGGCGTCGCTGCTGCTGGCGCGCCTGGCCGGCCTGCCGCTGGCCGAGGTGACGGGCGCCGGCACGGGCCTGGATGCCGCGGGCATCGAGCGCAAGCGTGCCGTGCTGCAGCAGGCGCTGGACACCAACGCGGCGGCCACCGGCCCGCTGGAGGCGCTGGCCGCGCTGGGCGGCTACGAGGTGGCAACGCTGGTGGGCGCGGTGCTGCAGGCCGCGGCCGAGCGCCGCGTGATCGTGGTGGACGGCTTCATCACCAGCGCGGCCGTGCTGGTGGCCAGCCGCATCGCCCCGCAGGTGCTGCAGCGCTGCGTGTTTGCCCACCGCTCGGGCGAGCGGGGCCACAGCCTGATGCTGGCGCAGATGCAGGCCGAACCGCTGCTGGACCTGGGCCTGCGCCTGGGCGAGGGCTCGGGCGCGGCGCTGGCCTGGCCGCTGCTGCAGTCGGCCTGCGCGGTGCTGTTGGAAATGGCGAGCTTTGAATCGGCCGGCGTGGCCACGGCGTCGGCCTGAACCTGCCGCACAGCCCGGCGCGCTCAGTCCACGCAGGTCCGGTTGCGGCCCTGGGCCTTGGCGCGGTACAGGGCCGCGTCGGCACGCGACAGCATGCTGTCCAGCGTTTCGTGCTTGCCCGTCCAGCTGGTCAGGCCGATGCTGACCTCGCAGTCCAGCGGGTGCCCGGTGGCCAGCGTGGCGTGGATGCGCTGCGCCACCACCAGGGCGGCTTCGACGTCGGCGAACGGCAGCAGCACCAGAAACTCTTCCCCGCCGTAGCGCCCCAGCCGGTCGCCGCGCCGCAGCGCCTGGCGCGTGCGCTCGGCAAAATGCGCCAGCACCGCGTCGCCGTGCTGATGGCCCCCGTGGTCGTTCACCGCCTTGAAGTTGTCGAGGTCCACCATCATGATGGACGGGCCCTGGCCATGGCGGCGCGCGCGTTCCAGCTCGTCCTCGCAATGCTCCAGCAGCGCGCGCCGGTTCAGCGTCTGGGTGAGCGAGTCGTGGGTGGCCAGGTGCTCCAGTTCGGTGCGAAGGCGGTCGGTGGCCATCAGCACGGCGCCGATGGAGAGCATCAGCACCGTGAGCACGTAGGCCCCGATGTAGAGCGTCTGGAACAGCGAGGGCTCCATCAGGTGCTCACCCGCATGGCCGGACAGGATGGAGGCGAGCCGCATGGCCAGCACGCCCATGTGCAGCACCAGCACCACCTCCACCATCCGCACCGGAAAGCCGTTGCCGCCGTGGCGCAGCATGAAGCGAAGCTGCGCGCCGTAGATGGCGCCCATCACCAGGGTGAAGAAGCCCACCCGCAGCGCATAGTGGGGCAGCCAGTAGGTGAGGAGGGTGAACACCACCGTGGTCGCCACCATCACGGCATTCCATAGGCGCCACGGGGTGGCCTGGCCCATGAAGCGGCGCGTGCCCATGTAGTACACCACCGTGCCCAGCACCAGCAGCTGGTTGGCCAGGATCAGACTGAGCCAGTCGGGCACAAAGCCGCGCGTACCGAACAGCACGGTGGACACCAGCCACAACACCGGCGCGGCAGCCCACGCGCCCACGCCGTGGATCCACGGCGGGTAGTGGCGCCGCATGAACAGCAAGACCACCGCCATGACGGCCGACATGAATCCCGCCATCGCGATCAACGAGCGTGGGTCGAGGTTCGTCATCCGTCGGTGCTGGGGTGGCGGGACGTAAATAAATGTATCTTGCCGCCCCAGTATAGCCATTGCAGGCCATCGGAGGAGGGGGCTTTCCAGGGGGGCAGGGGGCCGGCAGCACAGTGTGGGTGCGGTGCTGCCCGGTGTTGGTGCGTTTTGTATGCAAAGTGGATTTTTGATTGTGTACAAACTGGCATGGGGTTTGCGTACACCGTGGCCATGCAAGCCTCCCCATCCGCCCCACCGGCCCCGGCGGCCGTCGAGATCGTCGCCCTGACCAAGCGCTATGCGCAGGGCAAGCCGGCCGTCGACGCCATCAACCTGCGCATCGCCAGCGGCAGCTATTGCTGCCTGCTGGGGCCGTCGGGCTGCGGCAAGAGCACCACCTTGCGCATGATTGCGGGGCACGAGTCCGTGACCAGCGGCGACATCCTGCTGGAGAACCGCAACATCACCGATCTGCCCGCCGCCGCGCGCGGCACGGCCATGATGTTCCAGAGCTTTGCGCTGTTCCCGCACCTCTCGGCACTGGACAACGTGGCCTTCAGCCTCAAGATGAAAGGCGTGGCCAAGGCCGAGCGCCAGGCCAAGGCGCGCGACCTGCTGGAGCGCGTGGCCCTGGGCCATCTGGCAGAGCGCAAGCCTGCCGAACTCTCGGGCGGGCAGCAGCAGCGCGTGGCGCTGGCACGGGCCCTCATCACCCAGCCGCGGGTGCTGCTGCTGGACGAGCCGCTGTCTGCGCTGGATCCCTTCCTGCGCATCCAGATGCGCGCCGAGCTGCGCCGCTGGCAGAAGGAGCTGGGCCTGACGTTCATCCATGTCACCCACAGCCAGGAAGAAGCCATGGCCCTGGCCGACACCATGGTGGTGATGAACCACGGCGTGATCGAGCAAGTAGGCTCCCCACACGAGGTCTACAACCGGCCCGCCAGCGAGTTTGTGGCGCGCTTCATGGGCGGCCACAACGTGATTGACACACCCGAAGGCAAGGTGGGCGTGCGCACGGACCACCTGCAGATCGCCCCCGCCCAGGCCGAGCTGCCCTGGGGTGCCCAGCGCATGCAGGCTGTGGTGACCGATGTGGAGTACCAGGGCACCTACGTGCTGGTGGGCCTGCAAAAGCACGGCGCAGTTCTGTCGGCCAACGCCACGGCAGCCTATTCGGTGATGGTGTCAGAAGCCGCCTTTGCCGCGCAGCCCTACCAGGTGGGGCAGGGCGTGCAGCTGCACTGGACGCCTGAGCAGGCGCATCCGCTGTCCGTAGCCGCCTGACCGTATCCCTACGCACCCCCCTTTTTCACCCGTCCCTTCCGCAACCCAAGGAGTTTTCCCATGTCCGATGCTTCCCGTGCTGATTCCCCTGTCGTTGTCTCCGATGCCTCTGGCGTTGTCCGTGAAGCCACTGGTGTGGCTCGCCGCTCGCTGCTCAAGGGCACGGCGGGCATCCTGGCCGCTGGCATGTTCCCGGCCGTGCATGCGCAAGAGAAGATCGTGCTGCGCTACCTGGGCACGGCCGTGAACCAGGACAAGGCGATTGCCGAGAAATTCAAGGCCGACACCGGCATCGAGATCCAGTACGTGGCGGTGACCACGGACGACGTGACCAAGCGCGCCGTCACGGCGCCCAACAGTTTTGACCTGATCGACACCGAGTACTTCTCGCTCAAGAAGATCGTGCCCACGGGCAACCTCAAGGGCATTGATACCAAGCGCATCAAGAATGCCGACAAGATCACCACGCTGTTCACCACCGGCATGGTGGCGGGCAAGGCCGTGGGCGACCAGGGCACGGCGCCCAAGAAGGTGATCTACCTGGAAGGCGAAAAGTCCAAGAAGTTTGCGACCGCGCCCACGCAGTTCATGAGCCTGATCCCCACCGTGTACAACGCCGACACGCTGGGCATTCGCCCCGATCTGATCAAGCGCCCCATCAATTCGTGGGCTGAGCTGCTGAACGCCGAATTCAAGGGCAAGGCCGCCATCCTGAACATTCCTTCGATCGGCATCATGGACGCTGCCATGGTGGTCGAGGCCATGGGCCTGTACAAGTACCCCGACAAGGGCAACATGACCAAGAAGGAGATTGATCTCACGATCAAGACCCTGATCGAAGCCAAGAAGCAGGGTCAGTTCCGCGCGCTGTGGAAGGACTTCAACGAGTCGGTGAACCTGATGGCATCGGGCGAAGTGGTGATCCAGTCGATGTGGAGCCCGGCTGTGACGGCTGTGCGCACGAAGGGCATTGCCTGCAACTTCCAACCGCTGAAGGAAGGCTACCGCGCCTGGGCTGCGGGCTTTGGTTTGCCCACCACATTGTCGGGCCGCAAGCTCGATGGCGCGTATGAGTTCATCAACTGGTTCCTGGACGGCTGGGCCGGTGCCTACCTGAACCGCCAGGGCTACTACAGCGCCGTGCTGGAGACAGCCAAGGCCAAGATGGAAGCCTACGAATGGGCCTACTGGATGGAAGGCAAGCCCGCCACGCAGGACATCAAAAGCCCCAACGGCGACGTGCTGGCCAAGGCCGGCGCGGTGCGCGACGGCGGCAGCTATGAATCGCGCATGGGCGGCATTGCCTGCTGGAACGCGATCATGGATGAGAACAACTACATGGTCCAGAAATGGAACGAATTCGTGGCCGCTTGATGGGCTGAGGACTGTGCCCTGGCTTCGACAGGCTCAGCCCGAACGGTTCGGGGATGGATGCTCACTTTCCCCCGCCCGTTCGCACTGAGCTTGTCGACGTGCCAATGACCCTACAACCCGTTCACTGAGCGCAGTCGAAGCGCCGCGCGAGGCTTCGACAAGCTCAGCCCGAACGGATGGATGGGGTGGATGGATCGACCCGACCACCGCACACCCATACCAATGAAGCGCCACGCTCCCATGAGCCCCCTTGCCTGAATGGACTGCCATGAGCACGACCACCACACCATCCTTACCCGCTGCCGCCGTCCCCGGCCGCAGCATTGCCGCCTGGTGGCAGGCTGCGCCGTTCACGCTGGTGTTTGCGCTGTTCTTCATCATTCCGCTGCTGCTGATCGTGATGGTCAGTTTCTGGGATTTCAACGACTACGAGCTGCTGCCCGGGTTCGCGTTCAAGAACTACGTCTCGATCTTCGAGGGCTGCGGCGACGTGTCGGACGGGCTGTGCGTCACGCTCAAGACGTATTACTCCACGCTCAAGTTCAGTTTGCTGGTGTGGCTCATTACGCTGGTGATCGGCTTCACCGTGGCCTATTTCCTGGCCTTCCATGTGCGCTCGTCGGGCATGCAGACGCTGCTGTTCGTGCTGTGCACCATCCCGTTCTGGACGTCGAACGTGATCCGCATGATCTCGTGGGTGCCGCTCTTGGGTCGCAATGGGCTGGTGAATCAAACCTTGATGGGCATGAATCTCATCGAGACGCCCATCGAGTGGCTGCTGTTCTCGGATTTTTCGGTGGTTCTGGCCTTTGTGCACCTCTACACCATGTTCATGATCGTGCCCATCTTCAACAGCATGATGCGCATCGACCGCAGCCTGATCGAAGCCGCCAGCGACAGCGGCGCGAGTGGCTGGCAGACGCTGTGGAACGTGATCGTTCCGCTGTCGCGCACCGGCATCATCATCGGCTCGATCTTTGTGCTCACCATCGTGATGGGCGACTTCGTGACCATCGGCGTGATGGGCGGGCAGCAGATTGCGTCCGTGGGCAAGATCATCCAGGTGCAGACGTCGTACCTGCAGTTCCCGCTGGCGGCGGCCAATGCCGTGATCCTGCTGGCCGTGGTGCTCATGATCATCTGGGGCCTCACCCGGCTCGTCGATATCCGCAAGGAGCTGTGAGATGACAACCCGCATCCGCGAAACCCGCCCCGCCAGCTTCTGGCCCCTGGCCATCGTCTTTGCGCTGTTCGTGCTGTTCATGTACGGGCCGATGTTCGTCATCTTCATCCTGAGCTTCCAGGGGCCGGAAGGGGGGCTCACCTTTCCCATGCGCGGCGTGTCGCTGCACTGGTTCGCCAGGCTGGCCGAGGGCCTGGGCGTGGTGGACATCGGCGCGGCGCTGTGGCGCTCGCTGGGCCTGGGCGTGGCCGTCATGCTGTGCACGGTGGTGCTGTCGGTGCTGGCCGGGCTGGCGTTTCGCAAGCGGCTGGCGGGCGGCAACACCTTGTTCTTCATCGTGGTGGCCAGCCTCATCATGCCGTCCATCATCGTGTCGCTGGGCATCGGGCTGGAGTTCCGGCTGATCGACAACGGCATCAAGGCCGCGCTGGAATGGTTGGGTATGGAAAGCGCGCTGGAGGGCTATGGCACCTCGCTGGGCCTGTTCACCTCGGCCCTGGGCGCGCACCTCACATGGACGCTGCCCTTTGGCCTGCTCATCATGTTTGCGGTGTTCAACCGCTTCAACCCTGCCTACGAAGAGGCCGCGCGCGACCTCGGCGCCACGCCCTGGCAAGGCTTTGCGCATGTGGTGCTGCCGTTGATCGCGCCGTCGGTGGTGGGCATTGGCATGTTCGGCTTCACGCTGAGCTGGGACGAGATTGCCCGCACCTCGCAAGCCATTGGCGATGTGAACACACTGCCGCTGGAGCTGCAAGGGCTGACCAGCACGGTGACCACGCCCTCCATCTATGCGCTGGGCACGGTCACCACCGTGGTGTCGTTCGCGGTCATGGGCGTCACGCTGCTGCTGGTGTGGGCGCTGGGCCGCGGCCGCGCGGGGCGTTCGGGGTAAAACGGCGGCCCTATGAAGACCACCACGAACCTCCGGCCCCGGCGCCCGCGCGCTGTGGTCGCCGAGCCGCCCGCGCAGGTTGACGCGCCGGGCCAGCTCAGCGACAACGACATGTACGACCGCATGGTCTCGGCCATCCTGGACCACAAGCTCCCGCCCGGTACCAAGCTGGTGGAAGACAAGCTGGCGGCGGCCTTCGGCGTGTCGCGCACGCGGGTGCGGCCGGTGCTGGTGCGGCTGGCCAACGAGCAGGTCGTCACCCTCACGCCCAACCGGGGCGCCTCCATTGCCCAGCCCACGCCGCAGGAGGCGCTGGAAGTGTTCGAGGCCCGCCGCTTGCTGGAGCCGCGCCTGGTGGAGCTGTTCATCGCCAACGCCACGGATGCCGGCATCGCCGCGCTGCGCACCTGCATCGACGACGAGGAAGCCGCCCGCGCCAGCGGCGACATGCGCCGCGCCATCCGCCTCTCGGGCGACTTTCACCTGCACATTGCCCAGGCGGCCGGGCACCAGACGCTGGGCCGCATCCTGCGCGAGCTGGTTTCGCGCACCTCGCTCATCCTCATGACCTACAGCCCCAGCCACGCGCAGACCCGCGAGGAGGCCACGGCCTGCGGCTGCCGCGAGCACCGGGCGCTGATCGACGCAATCCGCCTGCGCGACGCGCGCGAGGCGCCCCGGCTGATGCTGGCGCACCTCGCGCGCATCGAATCGCAACTCGAATTCACGCCGCCCGCTCCGGACGCGCCGGACCTGGCGCAACTGCTGGGCGCCTGACGCCACCGCCCTCCGCCCATGCGCCAACTGCTCGTCGTCAACCCCAACACGTCGGCCCATGTCAGCGCCTTGCTCCAGCAGCACGTGCAGGCCGCAGCCGGGTTGCACGTCGCCGTGCGCACGGCCACCGCGCGTTTTGGTGCGCCCTACATCGCCTGCGAGGCCAGCTACGCCGTGGCCGCCCACGCGGCGCTGGACGCCTGGGCGCGCGCGCTGGCCCAGCCCGGTCCGCAGCCGGATGCGGTGCTGATCGGCTGCTTTGGCGATCCCGGCCTGATGGCGCTGCGCGAGAGCAGCCCCGTGCCCGTCACCGGCCTGGCCGAGGCTTCGTTCATCGCGGCCGCGCGCCACGGCCGCTTTGCCATCGTCACCGGCGGCGAGCGCTGGGGCCCGATGCTGCAGCGCCTGGCGCAGGCGCTCGGGCATGCGCACGGGCTGGCCGGCATCCACACCGTGGCGCCCACGGGCGCCCAGCTGGCCGCCGACCCGGAGGCCGCGCGCGCCTTGCTGGCCCAGGCCTGCCGTGATGTGGTGCGGCAGATGGGCGTGCAGGCGGTCATCCTGGGCGGGGCGGGGCTGGCCGGCATGGCTGCAGCGGTGCAGCCGCAGGTGCCGGTACCGGTGATCGACAGCGTGGTGGCAGGGGCGCACTGGGCCCTGCGGGTCCACCCGGTGCCGCCCGAACGCAAAGGGGCGGGGTTTGATGTGGCGTGGGTGGGGCTGTCGGGTGAAATGGCAGCGCTGAGCCGCGGAGGGGACGGTTGACATCCAGAACACGTCTCGCCAGCGTGCTCGTCATGACTACAGCGAAGCACTACGTCCTGCCCCTTGTCCCGACCGAGGATTCAGTGGCGCTCCTCTTTCCGGAGGACTTGTTGTCTCGCCTGCATGTGGGAGTCGGAGACACGATTTGTCTGCGCGAGCGTCCCGACAGCAGCCTGCTGTTAAGTGCTCACGCGCCCGATAGCGGGGCGCAGTTGCGGGAGGCACAAGACACCATGGCTACGCGCAGCAACGTATTGCGGCAATTGGCCGATTGACGGCGGCAGTTGCGTCTGAGAGCGCGCAGGCTTCGAACGCCTCTTGCTTTTTTTTGATTGAAATGTACCGCTCGCGCTTTACTGGCAAGCGTGAGTGGCTATCAAAAATGGAGCAATCACCCCGCCAATTCAAGGCGCGGGGGTCTTGGGCTCGTAATCGCAGTACTGCGCCACCACGCACTCCCAGCACCGCGGCTTGCGCGCCTGGCATACGTAGCGGCCGTGCAGGATCAGCCAGTGGTGCGAGTCCACCGCGTATTCCGCGGGCACGCGCTTCATCAGCTGCAGCTCTACCGCCAGCGGGTTCTTGCCGGGTGCCAGGCCCGTGCGGTTGCTCACGCGGAAGATGTGCGTGTCCACCGCCATGGTGGGCTCACCGAACGCCACGTTCAGCACCACATTGGCCGTCTTGCGGCCCACACCCGGTAGCTGCTCCAGTTCCTCGCGCGTGCGGGGCACCTGGCCGCCGTGGCGCTCCACCAGGATGCGGCAGGTCTCCATCAGGTTCCTGGCCTTGGTGCGGTACAGGCCAATGGTCTTGATGTAGCCCTCCAGCCCCTCCAGGCCCAGGGCCAGGATGGCCTGCGGCGTGCCTGCCACCGGAAACAGCCTGCGCGTGGCCTTGTTCACGCCCACGTCGGTGGCCTGGGCCGACAGCAGCACGGCCGCCAGCAGCTCGAACGGGGTGGTGTATTCCAGCTCCGTGCTGGGCGTGGGGTTGGCCGCTTTCAGGGCGGCGAAGAAAGGCTCGATGTCGGCGGTTTTCATGAAGGACTCGTCGGGAGGCGGGCGGATTGTCTCCCATGCCAGGCCCGGCGGCCCGGGCTCCTGGTGCAGGCGTTCAGTGGCGGCGCTTCACCGGAACGCACAGCCAGCAGGGAAACCGGCCCGTGGCGGGGTCGACGGCAAAGTTCTCTTCGTAGATTTCGAGCGCTGCGCGCGGCTCCCATTCCCAGCCTTCGGGAATCTGCCCCGGAGCCTTCATTTGCGCCCAGGCGGCGGCGATCTCGGGGCCCGTGCCCACGAAATGCAGGCAGGCGTAGTCACCGCCCTCGTAGTCCATCACCTGCACGTCCGGGCCGGTGCGCAGGCCCACGCCGATCTGCACGCAGGCGTCGTAGCGGCACTGCCCGGGCGGCGCGCACGCCGGGTCGTCGTGGCTGAAGCCGTAGAACTTCGGGGTGGGCTCGGTCAGGCGATTGGCGGCGCACCAGGCGCCGAACCGCTCCCACAGCTCGGTGAGCCCGGGGTGGCCATAGGCGCCGGTGTGGCGCATGAAGGCCAGGCGCATGCGGGGCAGGGTGCGGATGGACAGGGGCATGGTAGCGTGCCGTTGGTGAGAAAAGGTTCAGTTTAATGACACCGCATGAATCCTGCGCCGCAATTGGCGACAATGCTGCGTCTGTTGCCAACCCATCCTCTTGACGCCATGCAATTTGCCGACCGCCTGAACAACGTAGAAACATCCGCCATCCGCGAGCTCTTCAAGCTGCTGGGCAAGCCCGGCATCATCAGCTTTGCGGGCGGCTTCCCCGACAGCGCCATGTTCGACGTGGACGGCATCCGCGCCGCCAGCAATGCCGCGCTGGCCGAAGAGCCGGGCGCCGCGCTGCAGTACGGCGCCACCGAGGGCTACAACCCCCTGCGCGAGCAGCTGGCCGCCTTCATGGCAGCCAAGGGCGCCCAGGGCGTGGCGGCCGACAACCTCATCGTCACCACCGGCAGCCAGCAGGCGCTGGACCTGCTGGGCAAAACGCTCATCAGCCCCGGCGACAAGGTCATCGTGGAAGGCCCCACCTTCCTGGCCACCATCCAGTGCTTTCGCCTGTACGGCGCAGAGCTGATCAGCGCCCCCATCGACGGCAATGGCGTGAAAACGGATGAACTGGAAAAGCTCATCGCCGAACACAAGCCCAAGTTCGTCTACCTCATCCCCACCTTTGGCAACCCCAGCGGCGCCATGCTGAGCCTGGAGCGCCGCAAGGCCGTGCTGGAGATGGCCGTCAAGCACAACACCCTGATCGTCGAGGACGACCCCTACGGCGACCTGTACTTTGGCGAGGCGCCGCCCCCCAGCCTGCTCAACCTGTCGGCCAGCGTGCCCGGCAGCCGCGAGCTGCTGGTGCACTGCGGCTCGCTGAGCAAGGTGCTCTCGCCCGGCTTGCGCGTGGGCTGGATGATTGCCCCGGCCGAGCTGCTGGCCAAGGCCACCATGTGCAAGCAGTTCAGCGATGCACACACCAGCACATTTGCGCAGGCCACGGCCGCACAGTACCTCAAGGCCGGCCGCATGCCCGCCACCCTGGTCCGCGTGCGCAAGGTGTATGCCGAGCGCGCCCAGGCCATGGGCGACGCGCTGCGCAAGGAACTGGGCGACGCCGTCGAGTTCGTGCAGCCGCAGGGCGGCCTGTTCGTGTGGGCGCGCCTGACCGGTGCGGGTGGCAAGGTGGCGGACGGCAACGTGCTGGCCAAGCGCGCCATCGACAAGGGCGTGGCCTTTGTGCCCGGCACGCCATTCTTCTGCGCCCAGCCCGACCACGCCACGCTGCGCCTGTCGTTCGCCACGGCCGACGTGGACAAGATCCGCGAAGGCGTGGCGCGCCTGGCCCAGGCGCTGTGACCGCCCATGGCTGAAGCGACCGATCTCGACAGCGTCCTCCAGCGCCTGGAAAGCCTGGAGATCAAGGCCAGCTTTACCGAAGACCTGCTGGACCAGCTCAACATGACCATTTACCAGCAGCAGGGCCTGATCGACCGCCTCACCCGCGAAATCCTGCAGCTGCGGCAGCAGGTGCCCGAAGGCGGCCTGTCCGGGCCGCGCGACCTGCGGGACGAGTTGCCGCCCCATTACTGATCCGGCTCCAGGAGCGGAAGCGGGCCGGCGGGTCACGCCCCTGTCATCGCCGGGGCATAGCATCTCCCCAGACTGCCCGTGTGCAGGCAGGGAGATGGCTTTTACATGCTTCAGAAAATCAGGATCGGCACCCGGCTCGCGCTGGCGTTTGCCGTGCTCTTGCTGTTGATCATGGCCCTGGCGGCCGGCGGCGTTCATGGCGCCCGGCGCCTCACGGAGCGCAGCGCAACGCTGTATGCCGACCGCACCGTGCCGCTGGGCACGCTGGCGGAGATCAGCCACCTCACGCAGCGCAACCGCGTGCTGGTGATGGACATGCTGATGGACCCCGGCACCAGCAACCTGCAAGCCAGCCACGGTGAACTGTCCGCCAACGTGCAGCGCATCCAGACGTTGTGGAAAGCCTACGCCGCCAAGCCGCTGGACACCGAAGAGCGCGCGCTGGCCCAGGCATTCGCCCAGGCCAACGACCGGTACCTGCAGCAAGGACTGGTGCCCGCGGCAGAGGCCCTGGTGGCGGGCAAATACGACGATGGCTCCGAGCTGTACATCAACCAGATCCGGCCCAACGCCGCCAAGGTGCAGGGCGCCATCGAACAGCTGGTGGCGCGGCAGGTAGCGGCGGCGGCCGCCGAGTTCGAGGGGGCGCGCACGATGAGCGGCCTGCTGGTGGGCGGCATGCTGGCCGCCACTGCGCTGGCGCTGACGGTGGGGGCCCTGATGGCCTGGGTCATCACGCGCTCCATCTCGCGCCCGCTGCGCCAGGCGGTGGCGCTGGCCCACACGGTGGCCCGCGGCGACCTCAGCGCCCGCATCGAAGTGCGCGGGGCGGACGAGACCGCCGAGCTGCTGGGTGCGCTGCGCGAGATGAACCAGCAGCTGGTGCGCGTGATCACGGAGGTGCGTGCCAGCACCGAGGCGGTTGCCAACGAGGCCGCGCTGATCGCGGGCGGCACCGAAGACCTGGCGCGGCGCACCGAGGTGCAGGCGTCCAATCTGCAGGAGACCGCGGCTTCGATGGAGCAGCTCACGGTGACCGTGCAGCACAACACCGACAACGCCGAACGCGCCACCGAGCTGGCGCAAGAGGCCAGCAAGGTGGCCAACGAAGGGGAAGGCGTGATGCGCGACGTGGTCGCGACGATGGAGGACATCAAGGCCCAGTCGCAGCGGATCACCGACATCATCAAGGTGATGGACGACATCGCCTTCCAGACGAACCTGCTGGCGCTCAACGCCGCGGTGGAGGCCGCGCGCGCCGGGGAACTCGGGCGCGGCTTCGCGGTGGTGGCGGGCGAAGTGCGCGGCCTGTCGCAGCGCAGCAGCGCGGCAGCGCAGGAGATCCGTGGATTGATCGCCGCCAGCGTGCGGGAGGTCGAGCGGGGCGCGCAGCTGGTGGCGCAGGCGGGCGAGCGCTTTGGCCACACGGTGGTGCGGGTGGAGGATGTGGTGCACCTCATCAGCCAGATCAAGGACGCCGGCCGCGAGCAGGCCCGCGGCATCGCGCAGATCGGCGAAGCGGTGCGGCAGCTCGACGCGGCCACGCAAAAGAACGCGTTGCTCGTCGAGGACAGCTCCTCGGCATCGCTGGGCATGAAGCACCAGGCGCGCAGCCTGCTGGGGGTGATTCACCGCTTCCAGCTGGCGGCGGCACACGCGCCGGCCCCCGCGGGCCTGGCCCGGGGACTGGCGGGCGGCGAACGTATTCTGCGGGCACCGCCGCCCCCGCGGCTGCCGGCCGGCCCAAGCGTGCCGGTCGCTGCCCGCCGGTAGGCCGCAGCGCGGCCCCAACGGAGGGGCTGGCGGGTGGCCAGAACGGGCGGGCCGCTACCCGGCCGGCTCCTGCACCGCGATCTGGTTGCGGCCCTGGTGCTTGGCGCGGTAGAGGGCCTGGTCGGCGCGGTCCAGCAGGTCGCGCACGCTGCGGTCGCGGGCGTCGAAGGTGCTGAGCCCGAGGCTGGCGGTCAGCGTGTAGGCTTGGCCGGCATCGCCGTGCAGCTGCAGTGCGCGCAGGCTGTCGAGAATGCGCCGGGCCACGTCCAGCCCCTCGTCCAGGGTGGTCAGCGGCAGCAGCACGCCGAACTCTTCGCCGCCCAGCCGCCCGACCACGTCGCTGGCCCGCAGTTGGCCGCGCGCGGCGCGCGAAAACTCCACCAGCGCCCGGTCGCCCTCCAGGTGGCCAAAGCGGTCGTTGATGGATTTGAAATGGTCCAGGTCCAGCATCAGCAGCGTGAGCGGCTCGCCACTGCCCAGCGAGCGGGCGTAGGCCGACTCGGCGCATTCCAGGAAGGCCCGGCGGTTGGCCATGCCGGTGAGCATGTCGGTGGTGGCCAGGCGGTGCAGGTCCCGCTCCAGGTTCTTGCGCTGCGTCACGTCGCGGTAGATGCCTTCCACGCCCGCAAAATTGCCGGCTTGGTCGTACAGCGCGTGGCTGCTGATGGAAATGTCGATCACCGTGCCATCGCGCCGCACCATCTGGCCGGGAAAGTCGGACACCTCGCCCTTTTCCAGGATGGCCGCCTTGAAGGCGTCCCGGTCGGAACTCTGGGGGTAGTAGGACTCCGCCGTGCGGCCTTCGATCTCATGGGGCTCATACCCCAGCACCCGCCGCACGCCCGGCCCGACATGCTGCACCACCCCCTGGGCGTCGGTGCGGTAGTAGACGTCCTGCATGTTGTCGAACAGGCGGCGGAAGTTCTGCTCGCTTTCGCGCAGCTGGGCCTCGATTTCGCTCTGGTGCGTCATGTCCAGCCCGCACATCAGGACGGCGGGCGCGCCCTCCCAGTCCACCGCCACGCTGCTGATCAGCACCATGCGCAGGTTGCCGGCCTGGGTCCGGATGCGGAATTCGGACGACTTGTTGGGGCGCCCGGCCTGCTCGGGGCCCGCCACCAGCTGAATCCGGCGGGACGAGCGGCTCTTGTCGATGGGGTGCACAAAGTCGGCCGACAGCCGGCCGATCAGCGCCCCGGTGTCCGGCGCTTCCAGCAGTTCCACGGCGGCGGCGTTGGCAAACCGGATGGCGCCTTCTTGTGTGACCAGCACTGCCGCTGGCAGCGCCTGCAACAGACGGAGGTCGTGGAACATGGGGCGGTAACCAAAGGTAAGGACGCATTGTGGCACCGGAATGAAGGCATGGGAATCCGGGCTGTCGCCCAGGCATCCGCGCGCACCAAGCCCGGCCCAGGCGGGCCTGCCCGCTTGCGTGGGCCCGCCGTCAGCGCTGCGCGGCGGGCGGGCGCTTCGCGGGCGCGGGGGGCGGCGCCGCATCCTCGGGCCGGCCCGGCGCGGCGGCAGCCTGGGCCGCGCGCAGCTTGTCCTTCTTGCTGGGCCTTTTGCCCTTGATGCCGCCGGCACCCTGGGGTCGCTCGGGTGGCTGTTCCGTGGGCTCGAAGCCGGGCACGACCTCCCGGGGCAGGCGCAGCTGCTGGCGCTTTTCGATCAGACGGAAGTGCGCCTCGGCGTCGGCCGTCACCAGCGTCACGGCCACCCCGGTTTCGCCTGCGCGGCCGGTGCGGCCGATGCGGTGCACATAGTCCACCGCCGAGCGGGGCAGGTCGAAGTTCACCACGGCGGGCAGCTGGGCAATGTCGATGCCCCGCGCGGCAAGGTCGGTGGTCACGACCACCTGCCAGCGCTCTTCCTTGAACTCCCGCAGTATCTGGGTGCGTGCGCCCTGGCTCAGCCCGCCGTGGAACGGGGTGGCGTAAATGCCGGCCTTGTAGAGCTTTTCGGCGACATGCTCCGCCGCATACTGGGTGGCCACGAACACCAGCACGCGGGACCATCCCTGCTGCTGTACCAGATGCCGCAGCAGCTGGGTGCGGCGCGCGGCGTCGACCGCGATGGCCCGCTGCACGATGGCCGCACCGTCCGGTGCGGGCGGGGCTGCCACCTCCACGCGCACCGGGGCGTTCAGCAGGCCGTCGGCCAGGGCCTGCACGGCGGGGGGGAAGGTGGCCGAGAAAAACAGGCTTTGCCGGGCGCGCGGCAACAGCGCAAGCACGCGGGCCAGTTCGTCGGCAAACCCCAGGTCCAGCAGCCGGTCCGCCTCGTCCAGCACCAGGTGGCGCACGCTGTCCAGGTGCAAGGCGTTGTGCGCCACCAGGTCCAGCAGCCGGCCCGGCGTGGCCACGACCGCGTCGGCCCCGCCGCGCAGGGCCAGCAGTTGGGGGTTGATGGAGACGCCGCCAAACACCACCGCCACCTTCGGCGGTTGCTGGAGGTGCTGGGCCACGCTGCGCGCCACGTCGCCCACCTGGGCCGCCAGCTCGCGGGTGGGCACCAGCACCAGGGCGCGCGTGCGCCGCCGCCCGCCCGGGCCACCGTGCGGCTCGGGCAGCAGTTGCTGCAGCAGGGGCAGCACAAACGCGGCGGTCTTGCCCGAGCCGGTGGGGGCTGCGCCGACCACGTCACGGCCTTGCAGGGCGGGCGGTAGGGCGGCGGCCTGGATCGGCGTGGGCTCCGTAAAGCCCGCCTCGCCCGCGGCGTGGACGAGGGCAGGGGACAGACCGAGGGCGGCAAAGGGCATGGGCATGGAGGGAGGCGCGGCCGGCGCAACGTTGCGTGGGCCGCGGGAGGGCGACGGGATGGAAGGATGGGCGAGCGTGCATTGTCGCCCCAGTGGCGTGCCGTGCGCCCCGGTTCCGCCCGATTTCATGGCGGCGATTCCCCGCACCGCGATAATTGGCGCTTGTGGCGGCGCTGTCCGCCTTGATTCCCCTTCGCCTTCACGCTCCCATGGCCTTGCCCCTTGATTCCTCCGCCATCACCCACGGCATCCAGCTGGCGGTGGCCCCTGTGTTCCTGCTCACGGCCGTGTCCGGGATGATCGGCGCCGTGGCGGGGCGGCTGGCGCGCATCATCGACCGCGGCCGTGTCGTGGAAGACCGCGCCCGGGCCAGCGGCGATCCGGAGTTGGTGGCGCGGGCGTACATCGAGCTGGCCGACCTGCGCGTGCGCGGGCGCCTGGCCAACGGCTGCATCGGGCTGCTCACGTTCTGCGCCGTCCTGATCGGCATCACCATCATCCTGTTGTTCCTCGGCGAAACCACGAGCTTCCAGCCCAACCGGCTCGCCGTGGGCGGCTTTCTGGCCGGGGTGGCCTCGTTTCTGCTGGCGCTGGTCTGCTTTCTGACCGAGACGCTGTTGGCCACGCGCGTCCTGGATTTCCATCTGCTGCAGCAGGAAATGGAAGGGCACTCATGAAGTCGCTGGCACAGCTCGGCGGGCTCGTCTATTCCACGGAGTCGGGCCGCATGTGCCCCGGCTGCCGCCGCCCGGTGGCGCAGTGCGAGTGCAAGAAGAACAAGCCGGCGCCGGCGGGCGACGGGATCGTGCGCGTTTCTCGCGAGACCAAGGGCCGCGGCGGCAAGGCCGTGACGCTCGTCAAGGGCGTACCGCTGGAAGAAGCGGCCCTGGTGCACCTGGGCAAGCAGCTGAAAACCGCTTGCGGCAGCGGCGGCACCGTGAAGGACGGCGTGATCGAAGTGCAGGGGGACCACGTGGACCGCGTGGTGCAGGCGCTGCAAAAGCTGGGTTACCAGGTCAAGCGGGCCGGGGGGTGAGGGCCCATGGCGCCCATCGACCCCGATGCCCTGCAGCGCCTGGTGACGCTGCCCATGCCCTACGGCAAGCACCAGGGCACCGTGCTGGCCGATCTGCCGAGCAACTACCTGGGATGGTTCGCCCGCGAAGGCTTTCCGCGGGGCGAGCTGGGCCGGTTGCTGGCGCTGATGCACGAGATTGACCACAACGGCTTGGCGCATCTGCTGGAGCCGCTGCGCCGGCGGTAAGCTGCGCGCTCGCGCCGGTGGCACGCCACGGCAGCTGGGTGCCGCAGCGCACCGCCCGCTGCCTGGTCGCTGGTTCACCAACGGCTATCCTGCTATTCATTCATCGAGAGGGAAATCCATGAGGGGCAATATTGCGGCGATCGTCCTGGTTCTGCTGGGCGTGTTCTTTCTGCTCACCAATCTGGGCTTGATCAGCATCAGCCTGCGTGAACTGCTGCGCGTGTGGTGGCCCGTGGGCTTGATTGCCCTGGGCGTGGCCTTGTTCTTCACGCCCGGCAAAGGCCGGTAAGGACCGGTGAGGCCCGGCAAGGCCTGCGGGAAGCCCTCAGGGCGCCGGCATGCGCTCACATATCCGCAGCGCCGTGCCCGTGCATGTTGGGGCGCACGAAGGCAGGGTCGCTGCCGAAATAGCCGCGGAACAGGTTGCGGGCAATGCCATGTGCCGCCACCTGCAGGTCCTGGGCCACCTCCGGCGCAAACAGGCGCGCCGTGTGCTGCTGCCACAGCCCCACCCATGCGGCGAAATGCGCGGGGGTGACGCCTTCCAGGGCCATGTGCTTGCCGAACACATCGCCGCGGAAGCTGCGGGTGCCCAGCGCCACGGTGCTCCAGAAATCCACCAGCCGCTGCAGGTGCGCGTCCCAGCGGCCGTGCAGGGCTTTTTCGAACACCGGGCCCAGCAAGGGGTCCTTTCGCACATCGCCATAGAAGCCATGCACCAGCCGCGTGATGCTCTCCACGCTGGGCTGGGTGTATGGTGCAGTCGGGGCAGGTGCGGCGGAGGTGGGGGCCGCCAGGGCGTCGGTCATGCCTGCAGTGTGCCAGCTCCGCTGCAGGCGCAACCTGACGGGCCGCAACCTTGTGCGCTTTGCTCGGCGTGGGCCTCGAACGGAGGAAACAGCACGTTGTTTTCGAGGTGGATGTGGTTGATCAGGTCGTCGCCCAGCTGGGCAATGCCGGCATACAGCGCGCGCCATGTATTGCAGGCCCCCAGGGGCGGCGTGGCGTCGTTCGTCAGCGCGTTCAGCACGTCGAGCGCTTCGCCATGGTCCACGTGCTCGGCCCGCATCATGCTGATGGGCTGGCCCACGAACGGGTTGTCGCCCCGCTGGAGCATGGGAAACAGCACCTGCTCTTCCTTGAGCATGTGCGACAGCAGCTCTTCGTGCATGGCCTCCAGGTGGTCGGCCAGGCCGGCGGGCACCTGGGGATTGTCGCGGTGCACGGCCTCCACGCGGCGGGCCATGCGGATCAGCTCGGGCAGCTGGGCGCGGTGCACTTCGTGGTAGCGCACCAGGATGTGGTCGATGAGTGCGCTGGCGGACGCGGCCTCGGGCACGGCATCGCTGCGCTGAAGGGCCGCCAGCTCCGCCAGGATGGCTTGCGCATCCAGTCCCTTGTCGGCCGCGGCCTGGGCCAGGCTGATCTGGCCGCCGCAGCAGAAGTCGAGCTTCAGGCGCCGGAACACCGCGGTGGCTCCGGGGAGTTGCACGGCAATCTGCCCGATGGGCTGCTGGGCGGTCAGCGCAGCGGGGGGCGGGGATGCGACGGGCAGGGGGTCGAGGCGGGCGTTCATGGTGGTCCTTTAAAGATTCATATAGTGTGAATATTTTAGGGAATAAAATCGGGCTTGCACATCCCTACCAATTGACCCAGGGCAAATTCCATGCGGCTGACCCAATGGACCGACTACACGCTGCGCGTGCTGATGTACTGTGCTGCGACGGAGGGCCGGGAGCAGCCCGTCACGATCACCGAGGTGGCCGAGGGCTACGGAATCTCCCGCAGCCATCTGATGAAAATCGTGCAGGAGCTGTCTGCGCGCGGCCTGCTGGAAACCACGCGGGGCCGGGGCGGCGGCATCCGCCTGATGAAGCCGGCATCGACCATCAACATCGGTGCCGTGGTGCGGGCGACCGAGACCGACTTCAATCTGGTCGAGTGCTTTGACCCCGCCACCGACCAGTGCCGCCTGAGCAACCACTGCCGCCTGAAGGGGGCGCTGTGGCGCGCCATGCAGGCGTATCTGGCCGTGCTGGATGGGGTGACGCTGGCGGACCTGATGGGACCGCCCGCGCGCCGTGAAGCCAGCGGCGCGCAGACGCTCGCGCAGGATCTGGTGCCGGTGCCTGTCGCGCTGCCCCGCAACGCTGGGGCACGCCGCCCGCAGCTGGCGGTGCCAGGGACCCAGGACGAGGCGCTGGACGCCGGCTAGGGCACGCGGCGCAGGATCCCTAGGTTCGCTGGCGGGCGCGTGAGCGCCTCCATCCGCAGAGCCGGCGCCCGCGCCTTCTGGCGCCGGGCCAGGGCACCAGGCTCAGCGCAGGACTTCCAGCAGGCGGTTGAGGCCGCCTTCGTTGATGGCGATCTTGGCCTGGCTGCGCACGGCCGGCTTGGCGTGGTAGGCCACCGAAAGGCCGGCGGCGCCCATCATGGGCAGGTCGTTGGCGCCATCCCCGACGGCAATGGCCTGCGCGGGCGAAATGCCCAGGAGCGAGGCCACTTCCAGCAGGGTGCGGCGTTTCTCGGCGCCGTCGCAAATGTCGCCCCAGGCCTGGTCCACCATGCGGCCGGTGAGGACACCGTCCTGCACCTCCAGCACGTTGGAGCGGGCCAGGTCAATGCCCAGCCCGGCTTTCACGCGGTCGGCAAAAAACGTGAAGCCGCCCGAGACCAGCAGCGTGGTCAGCCCCGCGGCCTTGGCGGCAGCCACCAGTTCCTTGGCGCCGGGGTTGAAGCGCAGGCGTTCGGCAAAGACCTGTTCCATGTGCTGCACGGCCACGCCCTTGAGCAGGGCGACGCGCTGGCGCAGGCTTTCCTTGTAGTCGGTGATCACGCCCTGCATGGCCGCCTCGGTGATGGCGGCCACCTCGGCCTTGCGGCCGGCGGCGTCGGCGATTTCATCCACGCACTCGATGTTGATGAGGGTGGAGTCCATGTCGAAAGCGATGAGCTTGTAGTGCGACAGGGACAGGGGAGGCTCGATGCCCTGGACGACGAGGCCCGGGGCGAATTCGGTGGCGTGGATCATGCGCGTTGACAAAAGCAAAAAAGGAAACCGGGCGGGGCGGACGCCAGGGTCTTTCCCTGGCCGCCACCCGCTATGGTATCCCGCGATGATCGGGCGCCGGTCCGGCGGTGGTGCCGGGAGAGCGCGCCGCGGGGCGCGTCAGTGGCGCTTGGCCACTTCGGCCAGCAACCCGGCTGCGGGGTTGGGCTGCGGCGGCTCCTTCATCTTGCTCAAGAACATGCGGACAAAGAAAACTGCCATGCAGATCATGAACACAATGCCGATGATGCTCATCAGGCCGTAGTCGGTGGACAGAAGATCGTTCAACAGCTTCATGGAACCCTCCTAGTGGTGATGCACCACTATCGCGCTGTCGGCGCCTTTATCCATTGCGCTGTGTCAACAATACCGGAGCCGCCTGCGCTGCGGTCATTTTGGCTGGTGCAGGTACAGCCGGTCTGACCAGGTGGCTAGCCATTCCGGCTTGAAGGCCACAAAGATGGCGGCCAGCATGCCGGTGACAAAGCCATCGCCCCAGGCCATCAGCCAGCGGGCCACGAGCGACAGCTCGCCCCCCACGCCCGGCAGGGCGTGGCCGCTCCATTGCGACAGCACCCCCGCCGAGAACACGCACACCACCGTGCCCAGGAACGCGCGGCCCAGCACGTAGACGAACGGCTTGGTGCCCGTGAAGCGCCGCAGCGCCGCGCCCAGCGCGAGCGCCAGCGTGGCGGGCACCACGCCCAGCCAGGTGATTGCACCGAGGGCATCGGCCCACGCCAGGCTGGGGGACAGCAGCCCGGCGCTGATGCCCACGGCCATCAGCACGGGAATGGCCAGCGGCCAGCCCAGCATCAGCACCACCAGGCACGCGCCGGACCACTGCAGCTGCAGCGGCATGGCGTGCAGCGTGGGCAGGGCCCACATCCAGGGCAGCAGGACGAGCGCGGCGAGCAGTGGCGTCCACAGTGCGGACGGGGCGCCGTAGCGCTCATGCGCCAGCGGCGGGCGGCTGGCCAGCATGCGCCAGGGGCGCGCGGCCAGGGCGGCCGCCAGGGCGATGAGCGTGAGCGCAGCTTCAAGCCACATGGCGAAAATTGCTATATTTATGATAGCTGTTTGCGCTTGCTGGTAAAGCGCTGGAGGCCAATTTCATGCAAAACGTCATGCGGCCACCTGCGGCTGGCCCAGGCTGCGCAGCACGTCCCGCACCATCTGCGCGCGGTCCTTGGGCTCCTTCAGCTCGCGCTCGATGCGCAGCTTCTCGTTACCCGCCAGCTTGATGTGCTTGTTCTTCTGGATCAGCTCGATGATGCGCATCGGGTCGATGGGCGGCTGGGGCTTGAAGGTGATGTTGATGACGCCCGGGGCGGCATCCACCTTCACCACGCCATAGGGCTGGCTCAGCACGCGCAGGCGGTGCACGTCGATCAGGGTCTGGGCCTGCGGCGGCAGCTTGCCGAAGCGGTCCACGATCTCTTCGAGCAGGCCGTCGATCTGGTCGGGATTCTTGGCCGTGGCCAGCTTCTTGTAGAACGACAGGCGCAGGTGCACGTCGCCGCAGTAGTCGTCGGGCAGCAGGGCGGGGGCGTGCAGGTTGATGTCGGTGGCGGCGGAGAGGGGCGCCAGCAGGTCGGGCTCCTTGCCCGCCTTGAGCGCCCTGACGGCCTCGCTCAGCATTTCGTTGTAAAGCTGGAAGCCCACCTCCAGCATGTTGCCGCTCTGGTTCTCGCCCAGCACCTCGCCGGCGCCGCGGATCTCCAGGTCGTGCATGGCCAGGTAGAAGCCGCTGCCCAGCTCTTCCATCTGCTGGATGGCGTCGAGCCGCTGCGCGGCCTGCTTGGTCAGGCCCTCGGTGTCGGGCACCATCAGATAGGCGTACGCTTGGTGGTGGCTGCGGCCCACGCGGCCGCGCAGCTGGTGCAGCTGCGCCAGGCCGAACTTGTCGGCGCGGCTGATGATGATGGTGTTGGCGGTGGGCACGTCGATGCCGGTCTCGATGATGGTCGAGCACAGCAGGATGTTGTAGCGCTGCGCCACGAAGTCGCGCATCACCTTCTCCAGCTCGCGCTCGGGCATCTGGCCGTGGGCCACGGCGATGCGGGCCTCGGGCAGGATTTCCTCCAGCTTCTGGCGCCGGTTCTCGATGGTCTCCACCTCGTTGTGCAGAAAGTAGCACTGGCCGCCGCGCTTCAGTTCGCGCAGCACCGCTTCGCGGATCACGCCCGTGCCCTCGTTGCGCACAAAGGTCTTGATGGCCAGGCGGCGCTGCGGCGCGGTGGCGATGACCGACAGGTCGCGCAGCCCCTCCAGCGCCATGCCCAGCGTGCGCGGGATGGGGGTGGCGGTGAGGGTGAGCACGTCCACTTCGGCGCGCAGCTGCTTCATCTGTTCCTTGTGGCGCACGCCGAAGCGGTGCTCCTCGTCGATGATGAGCAGGCCCAGGTTGTGGAACTTGGTGGATTCGGACAGCAGCTTGTGCGTGCCCACCACGATGTCCACCGTGCCGTCGGCAATGCCCTTGATCGCCGCGGTGATTTCCTTGCCCGAGCGAAAGCGCGACACCTCTGCAATCTTCACCGGCCACTTGCTGAAGCGGTCCACCAGGGTCTGGTAGTGCTGCTCGGCCAGCAGCGTGGTGGGCGCGAGTAACGCCACCTGCTTGCCGCCCGTCACGGCCACGAAGGCCGCCCGCAGGGCCACCTCGGTCTTGCCGAAGCCCACGTCGCCGCAGACCAGCCGGTCCATTGGGCGGGGCGAGATCATGTCCTGGATGACGGCATGGATGGCGGCGTTCTGGTCGGCCGTTTCCTCGAAGCCGAAGTCGTTGGCGAACTGCTCGTAATCCTGCGGGCTGTAGCGGAAGGCGTGGCCTTCGCGCGCGGCCCGGCGGGCGTAGATGTTGAGCAGCTCGGCGGCCGAGTCGCGCACCTGCTCGGCGGCCTTGCGCTTGGCCTTTTCCCACTGGCCGCTGCCCAGCTTGTGCAGTGGTGCCTCGTCGGCACTCACGCCCGTATAGCGGCTGATGAGCTGCAGCTGGCTCACCGGCACATAGAGCAAGGCCTTGTCGGCGTATTCCAGGTGCAGAAACTCCTGCAGCGCGGGCGTGCCGTCGGCGTTCTTGTTGCCCACGTCCATGTTCACCAGGCCGCGGTAGCGGCCGATGCCGTGCTGGCTGTGCACCACGGGGTCGCCCACGTTGAGTTCCGACAGGTCCTTGATCAGCGCCTCGACGTCGCTCACCTGCTCCTGCTTCTTGCGCCGGCGCGTGGTGGGGCCGGCGGCAAACAGCTCGGTCTCGGTGACGAAGTCGATGCTGTCCTCGATCCAGCTGAAGCCCTGGGTGATGGCCGCCGTCGCGATCCCGACCTTCTCCGCGGTCGAGCCCTGGAACTCGGCCAGCGAGTCGAAGGCCGGCGGGTTCAGCTGCGACGCACGCAGAAAGTCCAGCAGGCTCTCGCGCCGGCCATCGCTCTCGGCCAGCAGCAGCACGCGGTGCTGCGTGTTGCGGATGTGCGCATGCAGGCGGGCCAGCGGGTCTTCTGCCCCGCGCACCACCGACAGGTCGCCGAGCTTCTGAAAGTGCGGGTTGTCCTCCACGTCCTCCACGCCGGGGCGGATGGCCAGCTGGGCATGCTCCTTGGCGCGTGTGTAGAACTGGTCGGCCGAAAGGAACAGCGTCTCGGGTGGCAGCACCGGCCGCTCCGGGTCGCCCTGCACCAGGCGGAAACGGTCGCGCGTGTCCTGCCAGAAGCGCTGGAAGGCGGGCTCCAGGTCGCCGTGCAGCACCACGGTGGCTTGTTCGCCCAGGTAGTCGAACACGGTGGCCGTGTCGTCGAAGAACAGCGGCAGATAGTACTCGATGCCGGCCGTGGCCACGCCCGCTCCCATGTCCTTGTAGATGCGGCTCTTGGTCGGGTCGCCCTCCAGCATTTCGCGCCAGCGGCTGCGGAATTTGGCGCGCGCGTCGTCGTCCATGGGGAACTCGCGGCCGGGCAGCAGGCGCACCTCGGGCACGGGGTACAGGCTGCGCTGGCTGTCGGGATCGAACGTGCGGATGCTGTCGATCTCGTCGTCGAACAGGTCCACCCGGTAGGGCACCAGCGAGCCCATGGGGAACAGGTCGATCAGTCCGCCGCGCACCGCGTATTCGCCGGGGCTGACCACCTGCGAGACGTGGGAGTAGCCGGCCAGCGTGAGCTGGGTCTTGAACTTGGCTTCGTCCAGCTTTTGCTTCACCTTGAAGTGGAAGGTGTAGCCCGCCAGGAAGGACGGCGGCGCCAGCCGGTACAGCGCCGTGGTGGCCGGCACCAGCACCACGTCCGCACCGGTGTCCTTGTCCTTCTGGCTGATGCGCCACAGCGTGGCCAGCCGCTCGCTGATCAGGTCCTGGTGCGGGCTGAAGGTGTCGTACGGCAGCGTCTCCCAGTCGGGGAACAGTGCGCAGCGCAGGCCGGGCGCAAAGAATGCCATCTCGTCGATGAGGCGCTGCGCATCGGTCGCATCGGCCGTGACGATGGCGGTGGTGCGGCCGGCGGCCTTGTCGCGCTCGGCCAGGCGGGCCAGCAGCAGGGAGTCGGCGCTGCCCACGGGGCGGGGCAGGGCAAAGCGTTTTCCGGGGGAGAGTTTGGGCAGTTCCATGCGGACGGGTGTGTCGTCGGTGGGCCCCGCAGCGCCACGGCGGCGCGGGCGCGGGCTGGTCGGGGCAACGGACCATTTTAGGCCCGGCCGCGGTCGTTGCCGGGCCCTGCAGCGGTGGCCCCGAGGGCTCGGCCTGTTCCGGTGCACGCGGCACGCCGGCGCTGCCAACATCCCGGCGCATGCCGTTGCCGGTCGGCGCGCGGACGGTGGCGGGTGGGTGAATGCCGACTCCCTAAAATGGCGCCCTCATGACCATCGATCCGCTGCTGCAGCCGGCACACGCCACCCCGCACCTCGCCAGCCCCCCGCCGGGGCGTTTCTGGGCGCTGGTGCCCTGCGCGGGCACGGGTTCGCGCGCGGTGGCCGGGCCGCCCGCGGCCGGGGCTCCCGCAGAGGCGCCCGCGCCTGCGCCCCTGCCCAAGCAATACCACCTGGTGGCAGGCCACCCCATGGTCATGCACACCCTGGCAGCCTTTGCCGGCGTGGACCGGCTGGCGGGCACCCTGGTGGCGGTGGCGCCGGGGGACCGGTTTCTGGAAGCCCACGCCCACCCTTCGTTTTTCGTCGTCGGCTGCGGCGGTCCGACACGCGCTGCCACCGTGCAGGGCGGGCTGCTGGCGCTGCTGGCCCGGGGGGCGCTCCGCGACGATTGGGTGCTGGTGCACGACGCCGCGCGGTGCCTGGTGACCTCGGCGCAGATCGAGCGCCTTATCGACGTGTGCGCGCACGACACGGTGGGCGGGCTGCTGGCCCACCAGCTGGCCGACACGCTCAAGACCTCCACCGACGGACCTGGCGGCGTGCGCGTGGCATCTACGGTGGACCGCAGCAACAAGTGGCTGGCGCAGACGCCGCAGATGTTCCGCATCGGGCCGCTGCTGGACGCGCTGGACAAGGTGGGCAGCAACGTGACCGATGAGGCCAGCGCCATGGAAGCCATGGGCCTGCACCCTCGCCTGGTGCCGGGCGGGGCGCAGAACTTCAAGGTGACCTACCCGGACGATTTCGCGCTGGCCGAGGCCGTGCTGGCCCAGCGCGGCTTTGGCACCACGCTGGCCCGCTTTGGCGGCGACCGCGGGCAGGGCGCCGCGCCAACGGGGCGCAAGACGATTTTCTGAGCACGGCCGGGGCGCCGTGCCACCTCACCATGCCCGTGCGGGCGAAAGGCAGACAAGCGGATGAAGTTCAGGATTGGCGAGGGCTGGGATGTGCATGCGCTGGTGCCTGGCCGGGCGCTGGTGATCGGCGGCGTCAGCATTCCCCACACCATGGGGCTGCTCGGCCATTCGGATGCGGACGTGCTGCTGCACGCCATCACGGATGCCCTGCTGGGGGCGGCCGGGCTGGGCGACATCGGGCGCCACTTTCCGGACACCGATGCGCAGTTCCGGGGCGCCGACTCCGCGGTGCTGCTGGCCGAGGCGGCGCGGCGGGTGCGGGCGGCCGGCTTCGAGATCGGGAACATCGACAGCACGGTGGTGGCGCAGGCGCCGCGCCTGGCATCGCACATCCCGGGCATGCGCACCGCCATTGCGCGCGCAGTGGAAATTGCCGAGGACCAGGTCAACGTCAAGGCCAAGACGGCCGAGCGCCTGGGGCCGGTGGGGCAGGGCCTGGCCATGGAGGCCCGCGCCATCGCGCTGGTTTACCGATCCTGAGCGGTCGGGGCGCGGCCCGGCCGGGGCACTCCAGCATTCAGCAGCAGCTGCTGCGCTCCACGATAGCAAAGCCGATATCCACCACCGGCTGAGCGACTGCTTTGCCTTCGGCCCGGTCGGCGATCCACTGGGCTGCTGTCTGCCCCATGCGCGCGCCATCGATGCGCACCGTGGAAAGGGCGGGGCTGACAGTCTCGGCAAAGTCGATGTCGCCAAATCCCATCACGGCGAGTTGCCGCGGTACCGCGATTGCGCGGTCCCTGGCCTCGGTCAGCACGCCCAGGGCCAGCATGTCTGAGCTGCAAAACACTGCGTCGATGTCGGGCGCATCGGCCAGCAGGGCCGCGAGTCCCGCGCGACCATCTGCATGGGTGGTGGGCGATTTGCCCAGTCGCATGGTGGGCGGGCGCAGACCCAGGCGAGCGGCGGCGTCGGCAAAGCCCTGAGCCCGCCGCGCGGCGCGCTCGTCCCCGCCGCTCAGCAGCGCCAGCCGCTGCCGTCCCCTGGCGACCAGGTGCTCGCACACGGCGGCGCCCAGCGCTTCGTGGCGCAGGCCGATGAGCATGTCGATGGGGGTGTCGGTGAAGTCCCAGGTTTCCACCACCGGAATGCCGGAGGCCCTTAGTAACCGCCGCCCCTCGGGCGAATGCATGACCCCTGTGAGCACGATCCCGTCGGGCCGCCGCCCCACGATGGCGCGCAGCAGCGCGTCTTCGCGTGAGCGGGCATAGCCCACCTGGCCGACCATGACCTGAAAGCCGCGCAATTCCAGCGCATCAGTGAGGGCCTGCACCATCTCCCCGAACAGCGGGCCCGTGAGCGTGGGGACGAGTGCCGTCACCACATGGCTGCGCGCCGAGCGCAACCCGCCCGCCATCAGGTTAGGCACGTACCCCAGGGCCGACACGGCCTCCTGAACCCGTTCCCGTGTCCGCTCGGACACCTGCTGGGGCGTGTTGATGGCGCGCGACACCGTAATCATCGACACGCCAGCCCGTTCGGCCACCTCGCGCAGCGTGACCGCCGGGCGGTCGCGGCCAGAGGGGAGGGCAGTGCGGGCCGCGTCAGAAGCTTGCATGAGGGTGGAGTCTAAGGGCGTGTGACTCGAAGCCGACACCGCAGGCGCCCCCGTGCGGCGGCACGCCTACGAAATTCTGTGAATTAAGGGTTTTTACTATGTTGTCTGACAATGTTAACGTTAACATTTCGTGAAGTCGCAGAAATTTCCACGTTTTTAGGCGAATTTCAGTGACTTGTATGACCTTCGGGACCTTAAGCCGCAGGAGATGGAGGAGCCCAAGGCACTCATCCAAAAGCTCGGGCCGCAGCGGGTGCGGCCTGTTGGTTCCTTTCCCCGCCCACGTCCGAGGCCCCGCAGAGGGTCTGCCATCACTACTTTCGGAGACACCTTCATGTTCCTTGCCAAGAAACTAATGCTCGTCGCTGCCGCCTGCGGCGTAGTCATTGCGGCGTCCGCTCAAACCGGCGCGCCAACCTCCGCCACCTGGCCCGATAAACCCGTGACGATGGTCGTGCCGTTCCCGGCCGGCGGCTCCACCGACATGGTGGCTCGCGCCATGGCCCAGCACATGGGCGACAAGCTGGGCCAGAACTTCGTGGTGGACAACCGCCCCGGTGCCACGGGCACGCTGGGTGCGGGCATGGTCAAGCGTGCACCGGCCGACGGGTACACGCTGCTGGTGTCGTCGCTGGGCGCCTTTGTCGTGGCGCCGCATTTGCTCAAGACGGTGCCGTACGACGCCCTCAAGGACTTTGACTACATCACCGTGCCGGTCCAGGCGCCCAACGTGCTGGTCGCCGCGCCCGGCCAGAAGGCGCGCACCGTAAAGGAGGTGATTGCCCAGCTCAAAGCCAGCCCGGGGAAGGTGAGCTTTGCCAGCTCGGGCAACGGCTCGTCGGACCACCTCTCGGCCGAGGTGTTCTGGCAGCAAACCGGCACGGAGGGCTTGCACATTCCCTACAAGGGCGGCGCCCCGGCCATCAACGACCTGCTGGGCGGGCAGGTGGAGTTCTCGTTCCAGAACGTGAATGCCGTGCTGCAGCACGTCCGTGCAGGCAAGCTGCACGCGATTGCCATCACCGGTGACAAGCGCAGCCCCGTGTTGCCCGATGTGCCCACGCTGGCCGAGGCCGGGGTGTCCGGCGCCGAGGTGTATTCCTGGCAGGGTATGGCTGCGCCCAGGGGCCTGCCACCTGCGATCAAGAAGAAGCTCTCGGAAGCGGCCATCGCCGCCATCAACGACCCGGCGGTGAAGAAGCGCATGCTGGACCAGGGCCTGGAGATTGTGGCCAGCACGCCGGAGGCCTTCACAGCGTATCAAGCACGCGAATTCGCACGCTGGAAAACGGTGATCGAGACGCGAAAGATCACCGCTGATTGAGTTCCATCCGGGGGCGTCTTCGTGCGCCCCACCGCTGTTTCCCGAACACCATGACCACTTCCTTCATCCTTTCAGCCACCAGCACCCCCGTCATCACCGAACTGCGCGTGGTGCCAGTGGCGGGCCACGACAGCATGCTCATGAACCTGAGCGGCGCACACGGCCCGTTCTTCACGCGCAATCTGCTCATCCTGCGCGACAGTGCGGGCAACACCGGCGTGGGCGAGGTGCCCGGCGGCGAGAAGATACGCCTGACGCTGGAGGACGCGCGTCCGCTGATCGTGGGCCAGCCCATTGGCCAGCACAACGCCGTGCTCAACGCGATGCGCGCCCAGTTTGCCGATCGCGATGCGGGCGGACGCGGGCTGCAGACCTTTGACCTGCGCATCACCATCCACGCCGTGACAGCGGTGGAGTCGGCGTTGCTGGACTTGCTGGGTCAGCACCTGGACGTGCCCGTGGCCGCTCTGCTGGGCGAGGGCGTGCAGCGCACCTCGGTGCAGATGCTGGGCTACCTCTTCTATGTGGGCGACCGCAGCAAGACCGATCTGGCCTACCGCACCGAGCCCGAAGCTGACAACGACTGGTTCCGCCTGCGCAACGAAAAGGCCATGACGGCCGAGGGCATCGTGCGCCTGGCCGAGGCTGCTTGCCGGCGCTATGGCTTTGCCGACTTCAAGCTCAAGGGCGGTGTGCTGCGCGGCGAGGAAGAGGTTGAGGCCATCCGTGCATTGCACGAGCGCTTCCCTGAAGCGCGCGTGACGCTGGACCCCAATGGCGGATGGCTGCTCAAGGATGCCATCCGCCTCACGCGCGACCTGCATGGCGTGATGGCGTATGCCGAAGATCCCTGCGGCGCAGAAGGCGTGTTCTCGGGCCGCGAGGTGATGGCCGAGTTCCGCCGCGCCACGGGCTTGCCGACGGCCACGAACATGGTGGCCACTGACTGGCGCGAAATGGCGCACAGCCTGGCCTTGCAGTCGGTGGACATTCCACTGGCCGACCCGCACTTCTGGACCCTGGCCGGCTCGGTGCGTGTGGCCCAGATGTGCCAGGCCTTTGGCCTGACCTGGGGCTCGCACTCCAACAACCACTTCGATGTATCGCTCGCCATGTTCACCCATGTGGGCGCTGCCGCGCCCGGGCGCGTCACCGCCATCGACACGCACTGGATCTGGCAGGACGGCGAACGCCTGACCAAGCAGCCGTTCCAGATCAGGAATGGTTTCATCGACCTGCCCCCAAAGCCCGGCCTGGGCGTGGAGCTGGACATGGAGCAGGTGGAGCGCGCCCACCGCCTGTACCTGCAGCACGGCCTGGGCGCACGCGACGATGCGATGGCCATGCAGTACCTGATCCCAGGCTGGAAGTTCAACAACAAGTCGCCTTGCATGGTGCGCTAAGGCGGGCAAAAAAGACAAAGCCCTCCAGAGGGAGGGCCTTGTGCTTGGAGCAGGGCAGGGGATCAGGCCATCCGGTCCTCGGTGCGGCGGCGCGGCAGCTGGCGTTTGATGGAAGGCCGCTGGAGCCGCTGCTTGGGGTCTGCGCCATCGGGCAGGCCGGGTGCGCGCTGCAGCTGCAAGTGGGCCACCAGGCCGCCACTGCTGGAGTTGGCCAGGGCAAAGATGCCCCCCATGCGCTGGACCGTCTTGTCCACGATGGACAGGCCCAGCCCCGCGCCGGCGGCCGCGGTGCGGGCGGAGTCGCCGCGGAAGAAGGGCTTGGTCAGGTTGGACAGCTGCTCCGGCGGAACGCCCGGGCCGTGGTCGCGCAGCTTGACCAGCACCCAGTTCTCGCGGCCTTTGGCCGCAATTTCGACGGTGGTGATGCCGGTGTCCTCGTTCTTGCCGTAGCGCCGCGCGTTTTCCAGCAGGTTGGAGATCACGCGCGCCAGCTCCACTTCGTCGGCCAGCACGTTCAGATCCTCGGGCACCGCCATGGTGATCTGCAGTTCGCGGTGGTCCTGCACGGCATACACGCACGAGGACACCACCGCATGCAGGTTCACCGGCGTGAGCGTCACGTGGTCGGGCCGGGCGTAGTCCAGGAACTTGTCGATGGTGGCGTCGAGCTGCACGATGTCCGCCACCATGTGCTCGCGCGCGACCTCGTCGGTCACGCTCATCTCGGTTTCCAGCCGCAGGCGCGCCAGCGGGGTGCGCAGGTCGTGCGAGATGCCGGCCAGCATCACCGCACGGTCCTGCTCCAGCTTGGCGAGCTTTTGCGCCATGCGGTTGAACCCGATGTTCACCTCACGGATCTCGCTGGTCACCACCTCTTCATCCAGATGGCTGGCGGCGAAATCGCCGTCCTTGACGCGGTTGGCGGCATAGGAAAGCTGCTTGAGCGGCCGGTTGATGAGCCGCGCAATGGCGGCCGCCCCGGCCAGGGACAGCGCGGCGGCCGTGATCAGCCAGATCAGCCAGGTGCGGCCGCCGGCCGGACTGAAACGCGAGCGGTCCATCAGCAGCCAGTTGGGGTCCCCGTTGATGTTGAAGCCCACCCACAGGCCGGTCTCGCCATTCACGTTCTGCGCGACGATGGTGTCCGGCCCGAGCCGCTGGGTGAGCTCGTCGGTGAGCCGGTTGCCCAGGGCCGAGCCTTCGAGCAGTTCGAACTTGTCGGTGGGCTCGCGCGGCAGGATGCGCACGCCTTCCTGGTCGGCCATGGTCTTGATGAGCGACACGCGGGCAATGGCATCCGAGTGCACCAGCGCGGCGCGGCTCAGGTTGACCAGGGACGCAATCTGCTGCGCCGTCTGCAGCGTGCGTGGCTCGAACTCCAGGGCACGCAGCGTCTGCAGCCACGCCAGAATGCTGCCCACCAGCAGCAGCGCCAGCAGAAAGAAGGTGCGCCAGAACAGGTTGAGCCCGACGCGGGCCCGCTGCTCGCGCGCCTGCCGCAGCGACTCCAGGGGGGCGGGGCTGGTGGCTTCAGGCTGGGCCGTCATGGAGGGCTGGAAAGACGACGATCTGGACCACAGGGGTTCGCCGGATTTGGGCATACGGGAACAGGAAGGGCTCAGCTTGTTCCGTCCGGCACGAACACATAGCCGACACCCCACACCGTCTGGATGTAGCGCGGTGCGGCGGCGTCCACCTCCACCAGCTTGCGAAGGCGCGAGACCTGCACGTCCAGGCTGCGGTCAAACGGCTCGAATTCGCGGCCCCGGGCCAGAAGCGCCAGCTTCTCGCGCGACAGCGGCTGGCGCGGATGGCGCACCAGGGCCTTGAGCATCGCAAATTCGCCGGTGGTCAGCGGCAGCTCCTCGCCGTTGCGCTGGAGGGCGCGCGTGCCCAGGTCGAAGGTGAAGGGGCCGAAGGTGACCACTTCGTTGTCGCCCGACGGTGCGCCCGGGGCTTCCTGGGCGGGGCGGCGCCGCAGCACGGCGTGGATGCGCGCGAGCAGCTCGCGCGGGTTGAACGGTTTGCCCAGGTAGTCGTCCGCGCCCACTTCCAGGCCCACGATGCGGTCCACGTCCTCGCCCTTGGCGGTGAGCATGATGATGGGGGTGCGGTCATTGGCGGCACGCAGGCGGCGGCAGATGGACAGGCCATCCTCGCCGGGCATCATCAGGTCCAGCACGATGATGTCCACGGTCTCGCGCAACAGCAGGCGGTTGAGCGCCTTGCCATCCTCCGCAACCATGACTTCGAAGCCTTCCTGGGTCAGGTAGCGGCGCAGCAGATCGCGGATGCGTGCATCGTCATCCACCACCAGAACTTTGTCAGTGCGATTGGTTGTTGTGGCCATCTTGTTCCCAAGTCCAATTTGTAACAGAGCCGATTCTGACCACATGGAACGCCGAAGTTCGGGTTTTCCGGCCGGGTTTGACCAACTGTTACAAGTTTTGCCCGGGTTCGCAGCCGCTGGGAAGGGGCTTCATCGTGCAGACAAGTGGGTGCGGTTAAGGTGCTGTCTGGCACCGCATACGCCGGTGCTTCATCCCCGAAGAAGAGGACTTTCATATGCTGAGGATTACTATAAAACTGATAGCTGCCAGCGCTTTCATTTTCAGCGCTGGCGCCGTTTCTGCCCAGAACAGCACGGCGCCGGAGCCGCGCAATGTGGTGCAGCTGTCGGCCACCGGCTCGGTGGAGGTGCAGCAGGACCTGCTGGTGCTCAACCTTGCGACCAGCAAGGAAGCCACCGATGCGGCCACGGTGCAGTCCCAGCTCAAGCAGGCGCTGGATGCGGCCCTGGCCGAGGCCAAGCGCAATGCCCAGCCGGGTCAGATGGACGTGCGCACCGGGCCCTTCGGGCTGTACCCCCGGTACGGCAAGGACGGCAAGATCAACGGCTGGCAAGGCCGGGCCGAACTGGTGCTGGAAGGGCGCGATTTCGCCCGCATCACGGCCACGGCGGGCAGGATCCAGACGCTGGCCATCAGCCAGGTCGGGTTCGACCTGTCGCGCGAGGCGCGCGCCAAGGTGGAAGGCGAAGCCCAGACCCTGGCCATCGAGCAGTTCAAGGCCCGCGCCGCCGAGCTGGCCAAGGGCTTCGGCTTCAGCGCCTACAGCCTGCGCGAGGTGGCGGTGAACAGCAACGAGGCAGTGCCCGGCCCGCGTCCGCGCATGATGGCCGCCGAAGCGAAGATGAGCTCCTTTGCCGACGCGCCGGTCCCGGTGGAAGCGGGCAAGGCACAGGTGGTGGTCAACGTGTCGGGGTCGGTGCAGATGCGCTGAGGCGCATCACGCAGCGATTTAGATAAAAATGGCTGCTAGCGATTGCTGAATAAGCGCTAGTAGCTATAATTTTTATAGCAATCGGCGCAGCGCACGGCGTTGGCGCGGCCGACACCGGCAGCCGCTGCGAAAGGGCCGCCCCGCCGCGCTGGCGGCGTCCCTTTCCCCCATCGCGCGGCGACGCGAGAGAAGACGGAAGAGGGAAGGGGAAGGCACCGAAGGTGCGTCAGGGTGGCGTGCTTTTACTGCGCGGCCCAGCCGCCGTCCATGTTCCACGCCACGCCGCGCACGTTGTTGGCGGCCGGCGAGCAGAAGAACACGGCCAGCTCGCCCAGTTCTTCGGGCGTGGTGAACTGCATCGACGGCTCCTTCTCGCCCAGCAGCAGCTTCTTGGCGTCCTCATTCGACAAGCCGTGCTCCGCCGCCTTGGCGTCCACCTGCTTTTGCACCAGCGGCGTCAGGACCCAGCCGGGGCAGATCGCGTTGCAGGTCACGCCGGTGGTGGCGTTTTCCAGGGCCGTCACCTTCGTCAGGCCGACGATGCCGTGCTTGGCCGCCACGTAGGCAGACTTCTGTGCCGAGCCGACCAGGCCGTGCACCGAGGCCACGTTGATGATGCGGCCCCAATTTGCGGCCTTCATGGCGGGCAGCGCCAGGCGCGAGGTGTGGAAGGCGCTGGTGAGGTTGATGGCGAGGATCGCGTCCCAGCGTTCCACCGGGAAATCCTCCACGTTGGCCACATGCTGGATGCCAGCGTTGTTCACCAGGATGTCCACGCGCCCGAACCGTTGGGCGCTGAACTTCATCATGTCTTCGATGTCGGCCGCGCGGCTCATATCTGCGCCGTGGTAGTCGACCTGCACGCCCGCGGCCTGGCCTGCGGCCAGCACTTCCGCGCGCGGCCCGTCGGCATCGCCGAAGCCGTTGAGCACCACATTGGCCCCCTGGCGGGCCAGGGCCTTGGCGATGCCAAGGCCGATGCCGCTGGTGGAACCGGTAACGAGGGCAGTTTTGCCTTTGAGCATGAGAGTCTCTCCGAATGAATTACGATGCCACGCAAACACAGATCGGCGCGCAGGGCGTGGCAATGCAGCCGAGTTCGCCCTGCATTATCAAGCGCTGCCTCCGCAATTCGCCCTCCATGATTGAACCTACGCTGAACTACGTACCGTGCCCCGGAGCGGGGGCCCCGGCGGCCTCCAACGGCCCTGGGCCGGCCACTGGCGCCACCCACCACCGCATGGCTTACTGGGAGTGGAACGCCACCGGCAACCCGCAGCATCCGCATGTGGTGGTGTGCGTGCATGGCCTGTCCCGCCAGGGGCGGGATTTCGACACACTGGCGCGCGCGCTGAGCAGGCAGGCACGCGTGGTGTGCCCCGACGTGGTCGGGCGCGGGCAGAGCGACTGGCTGGCGGACCCCATGGGCTACCAGATCCCGCAGTACGCGGCCGACATGCTGGCGCTGCTGGCGCACCTGCACCAGCAGGCGCCCATTGGCACGCTGGACTGGGTGGGCACCAGCATGGGCGGGCTCATCGGCATGGGCATCGCCGGCCAGCCGGGCCTGCCGCTGCCGGCGCCCGTGCGCCGCCTGGTGCTCAATGATGTGGGGCCCGCCATCGAATGGCAGGCGCTGCAGCGCATCGGCCAGTACCTGGGGCAGCCGGTGCGGTTTGCGTCCCTGCAGGAAGCGGCCGACGCCATGTGGGCCATTTCCACCAGCTTCGGTCCGCACACGCCGGAGCAATGGCTGGCCCTGTCGCGTCCCATGGTGCGCACGCTGCCGGACGGCGGGGTCACCCTGCATTACGACCCGGCCATTGCCGTGCCCTTCCGCGCCCTGACGCAGGAAGCCGCAGCGGCCGGCGAAGCGGCGCTGTGGCAGTTGTACGACCACATCCCGGCGCAGACGCTGCTGCTGCGGGGCGCTCAGTCGGACCTGCTGTCGCGCCCCACGGCGCAGTCCATGGCGCAGCGCGGGCCCCGCGCACGCGTGGTCGAGTTCGAGGGCGTGGGGCATGCGCCCACGCTGGTGGCTGCGGACCAGGTTGCGGTGGTGGCCGATTTCCTGCTGGCCGCGGAAGGTGCTTTGCGCGCATGAAGACCAACCCTGCGGCCTTGGCCACGGTGGCGCCCCAGGGCGACGCCGTCCCCCAGCTCATCACCGCCACGGCGCACACGCTGCCGGAGCAGGTGAACGCCCTGGCGCGCGCCCGCGCGTTTGCCGAACCGCTCATCGCCGGCGAAGCCCTGGATTCCGGCGAGAACACGCTGGCGCATGCGGATGCCGTGGCCGCTATCCTGAAGAACATCGGCGGCTCGGAGGCCATGCAGGCGGCGAGCTACCTGGTGCATGCCTGCGTGCACCTCAACAAGCCCGAGGAGGTCATTGCCAAGGCCTTCGGCGATAACTTTGCCGCCCTGGCGGTGGAGACCACCAAGCTGATGCGCGTGCAGCGCCAGGCCCGCGGCGCCGAGCCGCTGGACGACCCGGCCGTGCAGACCGAGAACGTGCGCAAGATGCTGCTGGCGTTCTCGCGCGACCTGCGGGTGGTGATGCTGCGCCTGGCCTCGCGCCTGCAGACCCTGCGCTTCCACGCTGCGTCCAAGCGGCCCGTGTCCCCCAGCCTGGCGCGCGAATCGCTGCAGGTGTTTGCGCCGCTGGCCAACCGGCTGGGCATCTGGCAGGTGAAGTGGGAGCTGGAAGACCTGTCCTTCCGTTTCCTGGAGCCCGAGACCTACAAAGAGGTGGCCCGCCTGCTGGACGAGAAGCGCGGCGAGCGTGAGGTCTACATGGAGCAGTTGCGCGGCCGGCTGGAGAGCGAGCTGCGCGCGCGCAGCATCAGCGCCACGGTGGCGGGGCGGCCCAAGCACATCTACAGCATCGTCAAGAAGATGCGCGGCAAGTCGCTCAACTTCGACCAGGTGTTCGACATCCGTGCGCTGCGCGTGGTGGTCCCCACGGTGAAGGACTGCTACGCGGCCCTGAGCTGGGTGCATGAGCAGTTCAAGCCCATCGTCGAAGAGTTCGACGACTACATCGCCAAGCCCAAGCCCAACGGCTACCAGTCGCTGCACACCATCGTGCGCGACGACAACGGCAAGCCCATCGAGATCCAGATCCGCACCCAGGCCATGCACGAACACGCCGAGCATGGCGTGGCGGCGCACTGGGCCTACAAAGAGGCCGGCAGCAAGGGGTACGCCGGCGTGTCGGCCAGCGGGGAATACGACGCCAAGATCGCGGTGCTGCGCCAATTGCTGGCGTGGGAGCGCGACCTTTCCGGCGCCGTGCACAACAAGGGGCTGTTTGAAGACCGCATCTACGTGCTGACGCCCGATGCAGCCGTGGTGGAGCTGCCCCAGGGCGCGACGCCGGTGGACTTTGCCTATGCCGTGCACACGAGCGTGGGGCACCGCTGCCGCGGCGCCCGGGTGGACGGCGCCATGGTCCCGCTCAACACGCCGCTGCAAAACGGCCAGACGGTGGAGATCACCACCGTCAAGGAGGGGCGCCCTTCGCGCGACTGGCTCAACGCCGAGCTGGGCTACCTCACCAGCCACCGGGCCAAGGCCAAGGTGCGCGCCTGGTTCAACGCCCAGGCCACCCACGAAACCGTGGCCAAAGGGCGGGAAGCGGTGGAGAAGCTGCTGCAGCGCGAGGGCAAGACGGCCGTCAAGCTGGACGACCTGGCGGCCCAACTGGGCTTCAAGTCGGCGGATGCGCTGTTCGAAGTCGTGGGCAAGGATGAGTTCTCGCTGCGCAACATCGAGACGGTGCTGCGCCCGCCGGAGCCCGTCATCGCGCCCGACGAATACCTGCTGCTCAAGAAGACGCGCACCAGCGAAGCGTCGCCCAAGGGCGGGGTGCTGGTCGTGGGCATCGACTCGCTGATGACCCAGCTGGCCAAATGCTGCAAACCGGCGCCGCCCGATCCGATCCGCGGCTTTGTCACCCGGGGCAAAGGCGTGAGCGTGCACCGCGCGGACTGCAGCAACTTCCGCGAAATGGCCGCACGCAACATGGAGCGCGTCATCGACGTGGCCTGGGGCACGTCCAAGGCGGCCGCCACCGGCGCCGTGTACCCCGTGGATGTGGCCGTGGAGGCCGCGGACCGCCAGGGCCTGCTGCGCGACATTTCCGAAGTGTTCGCCCGCGAAAAGACCAACGTGATCGGCGTGCAGACCCAGTCCATCAAGGGCACGGCGTGGATGACCTTCACCGTGGAGGTCTCCGATTCAGGCCGCTTGAACAAGGTGCTGGACATCGTGGCCGGCGTTGCCGGCGTGCGCTCAGCGCGCCGTCGCTGAAGGCCGGCGCGCAAATTGGGCGTTCTTTTGCGAAGGCGCTGATTTTGTGGCTATAATCGTGGTCTTAACAACGACAGGCGCGTAGCTCAGCTGGTTAGAGCACCACCTTGACATGGTGGGGGTCGTTGGTTCGAGTCCAATCGCGCCTACCAAATTTGGTAATGAATCAAGGAGCTGACAGCAATGTCCGCTCCTTTTTTCTTTTGGTCGGCCCTTTCGTGCAGGCGTCGGGTGACGGCATGCGCCGTGGTGAACGGGCGCGCAGCTGTCACGGCTTTTTCCTACGGCGCGCAGGCGTGGCTGGGCGCTCACTGGCTTCTTTGCACCAGGAGCGCACCATGCCCGTCCCTAGCCAAGACCGCCCCCTCGAAGTCCCCAGCGATGTGCCCCGCGAGCCTGGCGAATTTCCGACGGAGCTGCCGCCACCCCTGTCCAACGAGCGCCAGCCCGAGGTGTCCTTTCCCGGCCGGAAGTCGGCCGAGGTGGATCTGGGCGATGCTGATCCGCTGGGCAAGCCGTCCCGATCCTGAACGCGGCCCATCCGGGCCGCTGTCATCCGGGCCGGCGGGTGCAATGCCCGTCCCGCCGGAACGCGCGCCTGCGTCCCGGTAGCGCAGCGGGACGGTCGCGCAAGGGCTGCGCTCGGTGGCTGCGGGGCAGCTATCACGCCCGGCAGCCACAGGGCTGCTCAGGGACGCCGCGGGGTGGCAGCCGTTCGTATGAAACAAAGCGTTTTTGTCTGACAAGGTGGGGCCCCGTCCGTCGGTACTGTTGCGTTACCTCATACGGAGTTCCACCATGAAAACATCGCCGCAACACCCCACCCCTGCTGCTCCCGCCTTTGTCGACGTGGATCCCGAACTGGGCATGTACGATATCCGCGTCTTCTGGCTCGCTGCCCTGGCTGCGACGGTGGCGGTGTTGGCGGTGGCCTATTTCAAGATGGGGTACCTGGGCTAAGCCCCTGGCAAGGGTCGTCGGCTCAGTGCGAGCTGTACCGGTGCGCTGGCGCCGTGGCGCACTTTCTTGCTCCCTTGCGGACATTCCCGCAGATCTCTTCACACCCCGCACCCCCCGGCGCGCCGCACGAGTGCGCGGGAGGCTGCTTTCGGTCAGAAATGCGGTGGCGGATCCTGCACGGGCGGCTCGCCGGGTTGGGGCGGCGGGTCGCCCTGCGGCGGCTGCGGGACCCAGGCTGGCGGGTTTTCCACGGGCGGGAAGGGCGGCACGGGAGAGGGCGCTGGTGCAGGCAACATGGCGCGGGTCCTTTCTGGTCATCAAGGGTGAAACTACAAGCCCACCGTAACGCGCACTTCCGCGCCGGTCTGCCAGCCAACATCCCGACCGGCGGGCCGCAACCCATTTTTTATCCCGCGTGTTCCCGCGCGTTGCCGGCCCGCGCTGAACGCGAAGGCCATCAGGGTATTCCTTTGCCGACGGGGCGCTGGAGCCTCCCTAGAATGTGCTGCACCGCAATACATGGGCCCAAGCCCGAGGAGTCGTTGTGTCCGAACAGAAAAGTGCCGCATCCAAGCCGGCGCAGCGCGTCATCAAGAAGTACCCCAACCGCCGTCTGTACGACACGGACACCTCCACCTACATCACCCTGGCCGAAGTGCGCCAGCTGGTGATGGAGCACCAGAACGTGGTGGTGCGCGACGCCAAGACGGGCGAGGACCTCACGCGCAGCATCCTGCTGCAGATCATCCTGGAAGAGGAGGCGGGCGGCGCGCCCATGTTCTCCGAGGCCGTGCTGGCCAACATCATCCGCTTCTACGGGCACGCCATGCAGGGTTTCATGGGGGCCTACCTCGAGAAGAACGTGCAGGCCTTCACCGACTTCCAGTCCAAGATGGCCGAGCAGTCGCAGAACGTCACGCCCGAGATGTGGTCCCAGTTCATGAACCTGCAGTCGCCCTTGCTCAAGGGCATGATGGGCAACTATATGGAGCAATCGCAATCGATGCTGACGCAGATGCAGGAGCAGATGCAAAAGCAGACCGAGCAGATGCTCGGCGCGTTCGGAATCAAGAGGTAAGCCCCCTGAGCGGCTTTGCCGCTTCCCCCAGGGGGACGCCGCCAGCGCGGCGGGGCGGCCCTTGCGCGGCGGCTGCTGGCTTTGGTCGTGCCAGTATCACAAGCCTTCGGGCAACGCTGATCTGGGGATGAGTCGGCGAGGAAACCCCCTCCAGAGCCGGACCTGGGACAATACGGGGTTATGAGCGAAGCAATTGCCCCCACAAAAACCCCCAAGGTCGGGTTCGTGTCCCTCGGATGCCCGAAGGCACTCACCGACTCCGAACTCATCCTCACGCAACTGAGCGCCGAGGGCTACGAGACCTCCAAGACCTTCCAGGGCGCAGACCTGGTCATTGTCAACACCTGCGGCTTCATTGACGATGCGGTCAAGGAAAGCCTGGACACCATCGGCGAAGCCCTGGCCGAGAACGGCAAGGTCATCGTCACGGGCTGCCTGGGCGCGCGCGCGGGCGAGGCGGGGGGCAACCTGGTCAAGGACGTGCACCCCAGCGTGCTGGCCGTGACCGGCCCGCATGCCACGCAAGAGGTGATGGAGGCCGTGCACACGCACCTGCCCAAGCCGCACGACCCCTTCCTGGACCTGGTGCCGGGCGCGTTTGGCGAGGCGGGCATCAAGCTCACGCCGCGCCACTATGCCTACCTGAAGATCAGCGAGGGCTGCAACCACCGCTGCACCTTCTGCATCATCCCGTCGATGCGCGGCGACCTGGTGTCGCGCCCCATTGGCGACGTGCTCAAGGAGGCCAAGGCCTTGTTCGAAGGCGGCGTGAAGGAGCTCCTCGTCATCAGCCAGGACACCTCGGCCTATGGCGTGGACGTGAAGTACCGCACCGGCTTCTGGGACGGCAAGCCCGTCAAGACCCGCATGCTGGAGCTGGTGCAGACGCTGGGCGAGATTGCCGAGCCCTACGGCGCCTGGGTGCGCCTGCACTACGTGTACCCGTACCCCAGCGTGGACGAGGTGATCCCGCTGATGGCCACGGGCCGCGTGCTGCCGTACCTGGACGTGCCCTTTCAGCACAGCCATCCGGACGTGCTCAAGCGTATGAAGCGCCCGGCCAGCGGCGAGCGCAACCTGGAGCGCATCCAGCGCTGGCGCGAGGCCTGCCCCGAGATCGTGATCCGCAGCACCTTCATTGCGGGTTTTCCGGGCGAGACGGAAGAAGAGTTCCAGCACCTGCTGGACTTTGTGCGCGAGGCGCAGATCGACCGCGCCGGCTGCTTTGCCTACAGCGATGTGACGGGTGCCGCCGCCAACGAGCTGCCGGGCATGCTGCCGATGGAAGTGCGCGAGGAGCGCCGTGCGCGCTTCATGGCCGTGGCCGAGGAGGTGTCCATTGCCAAGCTGCAGCGCCGCGTGGGCGCCACTATGCAGGTGCTGGTGGACCACGCGCCGGCCCTGGGCCGCAAGGGCGGCGTGGGCCGTACCTACGCCGATGCGCCGGAGATCGACGGCACGGTGCAGCTGCTGCCGCCCGAGAAGATCAGCAAGACCATGAAGGTGGGCGAATTCACCAAGGCGCGCATCGTGGGGGTGCAGGGGCACGACCTGATTGCACAGCCGATCTGAAGGGAATCAAAAATGTGAGCGCCTTGCGCTTGCTGCGCCTTGTTTTCAGCTACTTTTGTTTGAAAATTTGAGGCCAGGAAAGCACAGGCAGCTCACGTTTCGATAGCAACCGCTGCGGCGGTGGCGCACAAAAAAGGCTTCCCGTGGGAAGCCTTTTGTCTTGCTGCACAGGCACCGCAGGGTGCCGTGCGCGGCTTACACGCGCTTGCGGTATTCGCCGGTGCGGGTGTCGATTTCGATCTTGTCGCCCTGGTTCACGAACAGGGGCACAGCCACTTCAAAGCCGGTGGCGATCTTGGCGGGCTTGAGCACCTTGCCGGACGTGTCGCCCTTGACGGCGGGTTCCGTCCAGGTGATTTCGCGTTCGATGCTGGTGGGCAGTTCCACGGAGATGGCCTTGCCGTCGTAGAACACCACTTCCAGCGCCATGCCGTCTTCCAGGTAGTTCAGCGCGTCGCCCATGTTTTCGGCTTCGACTTCGTACTGGTTGTAGTCGGCGTCCATGCACACGTACATGGGGTCGGCAAAGTAGGAGTAGGTGCAATCCTTCTTGTCCAGGATCACGTTGTCGATCTTGTCGTCGGCCTTGAACACGACTTCGGTGCCGAAGTTGGCGATCAGGCTCTTGAGCTTCATGCGCACGGTGGCTGCACCGCGGCCGCCGCGGGCGTATTCGGTCTTCAGGACCACCATGGGGTCCTTGCCGTGCATGATGACGTTGCCGGCGCGGATTTCTTGAGCGATTTTCATAGCAAGTTGCTTTGGGTTGGGGCCGCTCAACGTGCGGGCGGGCAAACCTGCTGAAGGAATCGGCGGGTCGCGCGCCGCTGCATGTACCGCGGCGGAAGTGCGCTGGGCGAGGGCACGGGGGTGCCGCGCCTGTTTTGCGCAAAGCCCTGGATTTTACCGTTTTTCGGCGACGAAGCCCAAAAGTTGTGTGGCGAGGCTGTCTTGCATCAACAGGCGGCTGCGTGCGTGCTGGATGCAACGCGTCCATTCCGCCAGGGTGGCGTCGCCGGGCCATTGCAGCGGGGCGGTGTCCAGGCCGTTCCAGGTGGCGTGGAACTGGCGCAGCGAGGCGGGCGCCTGCAGCCAGTCCAGAAACGCGTGCAGCTTGTCGTGGTGGGCGTTGTCGTGCTGCGGGTAGATGTGCCACACCAGGGCCTGGCCCGCCCACAGGGCCCGCACCAGCGAATCCTCGCCGCGCACGGCGTTGAAGTCGCAGGCCCACAGCATTTCATCAAACGCAGGCTGCGGGCGGTGCGGCAGGTATGAAATGGATAGCTGCCCGTGCTGCATGGGCAAGCGCTGCGGGGCATTTTGACCACAGTCTTCTTCCCGGCCCGGCAAGGCCGCCCGCACGGCGGCGGCCGGGCGGCCGGGCGCGACGAGCAGCCGGGTCGGCGTGGCCTCGCAGCGCTGGAGCAGATCGGGCAGCGCCGCCGGTTCGTAGCAGAACAGCGAGACCCAGCGGGTGCCCGGCGTGTCTTCGCCCAGGCCAAAGGCCGTGCGGTGGTCTGCGCGCCAGGCCTCGCGGTCGAAAGCCTCGCGCCGGGCCATCAGGTCGCTCTCGCGCAGCAGGCCGCCCGTGGCCGGGGTGAAGCCGGGGTAGAAGAACCAGCGCGTCCAGCCCGCAGCCGGGCCCGACAGGATGGGCGAGGGCAGGCCATGGGTGCGCTCCACATAGCCCTCGGCCGACAGGTACTCCAGGTTGATCCACACGGGTCTGGGTTGTTGTGGGCCTCTGGCACTTGCCTGGCTAGCGCTATAAGCTATGAATTCAGGAGCAATTTCGCAGCCGAAGGCCTCCACCATCACATCGGGCCGCGGCTCGTCCGCGCCCGGCGGCGGCGCATACCAGGGGCGGACCTCCACACCTGCGCAGCCCTGCGGCGCCATCCACTGCAGGGCCGAGGCGTCGTCCACCCACAGCCGCACGCGCTGGCCCCGCGCGGCCAGCTGCGCCACCAGGCGCCAGCACACGCCGATGTCGCCAAAGTTGTCGATCACGCGGCAGAACACGTCCCATTGCAGGGGCAGGGCGGGGAGCTTGGCGGTCATGGGATGGAGGGCTTTGCCCGCAAGTGGTCCACCAGCAGGCGCGCCACGCTGGAGAGGGATTCTTCCGAGCGCACGCACAGCACCAGTTGCCGGTGCGCCCAGGGTTCGTTCAGCGTGACCACGCGGATGGGTTGCGAGCCCTTGTACAGCGCGGCGCTGCCTCGCGGCATCACGCCCACGCCCAGGCCGGCGGCCACCATCAGGCACAGCGCGTCGTAGCTGGTGACCTGCATGCGCAGGCGCAGCGGCAGGCCGGCTTCGGCCGCGGCGCGGGTCAGCTGGTTGTTGATGGCGCTGCCTGGGTGCGCGCCCACAAAGTCGTAGGGCAGGGCGTCGGCCAGCCGGGCGGCCTTGCGCCGCGCCAGCGCATGGCCCGTGGGCACCACCAGCACCAGCTCGTCGGTGCGGTAGGGCAGCTGCACCACGCGCTCGCCGTAGTGGCCCTGGTTGAGGATGCCCACGTCGGCCGCGTTCTCGGCCACGGACTGGGCGATGGCCGTGCTGATCTGCTCCTGCAGCCGCACGTCCACCTGCGGGTGCAGCGCCATGAAGCTCTGCAGCTGCGCGGGCAAGAACTGCGTGATGGCCGAGATGTTGGCCACCACGCGCACATGGCCGCGCACGCCGGCGCCGTACTCGCGCATCTGGCTGGCAATGCCGTCCAGGTCGTTGAGCACGCCGCGCGCCAGGTTCAGCAGCGCGTAGGCGGCGGCCGTGGGCTCGGTGCCCTTGTTGCTGCGGGTGAACAGCGCCACGTGCAGGGCGTCTTCCAGGTCGGCCAGGCGGCGGCTCACGGCCGATGCGGCAAGGTGCTCGCGCGCGGCGGCGGCGGCGATGGTGCTTTCCTCCATCACGGCCACGAACAGGCGCAGGGAGACGGGGTCGAGTTTCATGGGGTGCCGATGGTAGCAAGCCGCCGCAGCTGCCATGCCGGTTTGCGATGGCATCTTGTTGCTTGAGCGATTTACGGCCCCGCGGGCGCTGCGCATGATCGGGGTGGCAGCCTAAGGTTACCGACCTGCACCGCCACCACCGTTCGGGCTGAGCTTGTCGAAGCCTTGCGCAGCGCTTCGACAAGCTCAGCGTGATCGGGTGGGGTGGTGCACGCAGACCCTTGGCGCCCGCCCTGAAGGAGACACACATTCCCATGGATTCCATTGCTTCCCCCGCCGCCTTGCAAGGCGTGCGCGTCATCGAAATGGGCCAGCTCATCGCCGGGCCGTTCTGCGGCAAGACGCTGGGCGAGTTTGGCGCCGACGTGATCAAGATCGAAGCCCCCGAGACGGGTGACCCGCTGCGCAACTGGCGCCTGATCAAGGAAGGCACCTCCGTCTGGTGGCAGGTGCAGTCGCGTAACAAGCGCTCGGTGGCGCTGGACCTGCGCCAGAAGGAAGGCCAGGACATCGCCCGCCAGCTGATTGCCGAGGCCGATGTGCTGGTCGAGAACTTCCGCCCCGGCACGATCGAAGGCTGGGGCATGTCGCCCGAGGAGCTGCACGCGCTCAACCCCGGCCTGGTGATGCTGCGCATCTCCGGCTACGGCCAGACCGGCCCCTACCGCGACCTGCCGGGCTTTGGCGCCATTGGCGAGGCCATGGGCGGCCTGCGCCACCTGACGGGCGAGCCCGGCCGGGTGCCGGTGCGGGTGGGGGTGTCGATTGGCGACACGCTGGCGGCGCTGCACGGCACCATCGGCGTGCTCACGGCGCTCTACCACCGCAAGGTCAACGGTGGCAAAGGCCAGGTGATTGACGTGGCGCTGCACGAAGCCGTGTTCAACGTGATGGAAAGCCTAATCCCCGAATACAGCGCCTTCGGCGCGGTGCGCGAGGCGGCGGGCAGTGCGCTGCCGGGCATTGCCCCCAGCAACGCCTACCCCTGCACGGACGGCTGGGTGCTGGTGGCGGGCAATGGCGACAGCATCTTCAAGCGGCTGATGGACGCCATCGGCCGGCCCGACCTGGGCGCCGCGCCGGACCTGGCCAACAACACCGGCCGCGTCGCCCGCGTGGACGAGATCGACGCCGCCATCGGCGCCTGGAGCGCGCAGCGCACCGTGCAGCAGGTGCTGGACGCGCTGGGCGCCGCGCGCGTGCCCGCCGGCAAGGTCTACACCGCCAAGGACATTGCCGAAGACCCCCATTACCGCGCCCGCGACATGCTGTTGACGCAAGAGACGCGCGACGGCTACAGCGTAGAAGTGCCGGGCATCGTGCCCAAGCTCTCGGCAACGCCGGGCACCATCCGCAGCAGCGCGCCGCACCTGGGCGATGACACCGATGCGGTGCTGGCTGAGATGGGGCTCACTGCCGAACAGATTGCGCTGCTGCGCAGCAAAGGAGTCGTGCAATGAACGCACCCGGCAACGTCTGGCAGGGCGCGGGCCGCCGCATCCACTTACAGGAGGTGGGCCTGCGCGATGGCCTGCAGATGGAAAAGGCCCTTGTGCCCACGGCCGACAAGATCGCGCTGTGCAATGCGCTCTCGGCCACGGGCGTGGCCAAGATCGAGGTGACCTCGTTCACCTCGCCCACGGCCATTCCCGCGCTGCGCGATGCCGAGATCGTGATGCGCGAGATCACGCGCCGCCCCGGCACCGTGTACACCGCGCTGGTGCCCAACCTGCGCGGTGCGGAGCGCGCCATCGAGTCGCGCACCGACGAGCTGAACCTGGTCATGTCGGTCAGTGCCACCCACAACCTGGCCAACCTGCGCATGACGCAGGCGCAGTCCTTCGATGCGCTGGCCCAGGTGGTGGCGCGGGCGCAGTCGGCGCAGGTGGCGGTGAACGTGTCGCTCTCGTGCGTGTTCGGCTGCCCCATGGAGGGCGACGTTCCTGAGGCCCAGGTCTTCGACTGGGTGCAGCGCTTTGTGGACCTGGGCGTGTGCGGCATCACGCTGTGCGACACCACGGGTATGGCCTATCCCACGCAGGTGCACCAGCTCACCGCGGCGGCGCGCGTGCGCTGGCCGGGCGTGGCGTTCACGCTGCACTTCCACAACACGCGCGGCATGGGGCTGGCCAACGTGCTGGCCGCCATCGACGCGGGGGCGGACCGGTTCGACGCCTCGCTGGGCGGGCTGGGCGGCTGCCCCTATGCGCCGGGCGCCAGCGGCAACGTGTGCAGCGAAGAGATTGCGCATGCCCTGGCGCTGATGGGCTATGCCACCGGGGTCGATCTGGACGGGCTGCTGGCCGCCGCGCGGCAGCTGCCCGCGCTCATCGGGCACGACATCCCCAGCCAGATCGCCAAGGCCGGCCCCCGCCTGGCGCTGCACCCGGTGCCGGCGGATTTCGACGCCGTCCGCGCGCGGGCGCTGGCCCGCTGAAGCTGCACAAGACCTGATCCCTCACCCACAACAAACGGAGACAACACCATGGCCTTTTCCACCCCGCTGTCCCGCCGCGTCTTCACCGCGGCCGTGCTGTGCTCTGCCGCGGTGGCGGCGCTCGCGCAGGACAAGTACCCGTCCAAGCCGATCACCCTGGTCGTGCCCCAGGCCGCAGGCGGCGCCAACGACGCCATTGCGCGCGTGGTGGCGCAAAAGCTGGGTGAGCAACTGGGCCAGAGCGTGATCGTGGACAACCGCCCCGGCGCGGGTGGCACGCTGGCCACCGCCGCCACGGCCCGTGCGCGCAACGATGGCTACACGCTGCTGCTCACGGCCGACAGCGCGCACGTGATCGGCCCGGCGCTGTACAAGAACCCCGGCTTCGATCCCGTGAAGGATTTCGTGCCCGTGGCGCCCGTCGCCACGGCGGGCTATGTGCTGGTGGCGCACCCGTCCTTTCCTGCGAACAACGTGGCCGAGCTGGTCAAGCTGGCCAAGCTCCATCCCGGCCAATACGCGATCGCGTCGGCCGGCAACGGCACGCTGAATCACCTCATCGGCGAGATGCTGCAAAAGGCGGCGAGCATTCAGCTGCAGCACATTCCCTACAAGGGCTCTGCGGCAGCCGCCACCGACGTGGTGGGCGGGCAGGTGCCGCTGTCGGTGCAGAGCCTGCCGTCGGTCATTGCGTTCATCAAGGCGGGCAAGCTCAAGGTGCTGGGTGTGGTCAACGAAAAGCGCGTGGCCGCGCTGCCCGATGCGCCCACGATCGGCGAGACCCTGACAGGCTTTGGCCAGGCGCCCTGGTATGCGCTGTTCGCCCCGGCCGGCACGCCCGCGCCCATCGTTGCGCAGCTGCAGGCCGAGGTGGCCCGCGCGCTGGAGCACAAGGATGTGGTGGACAAGCTGGCAACGGTGGGCTGCGAGCCCTTCAAGGGCACGGCCGCGCAACTGGGCGCGCTGGTGCAGGCAGACCTGCCCAAGTGGAGCCGCGTGGTCAAGGAGACCGGCGCCACGGTGGATTGATCTGCGCTCTTTCTCCCCATTCCTCCTTTCCTTTTCGTCCCATTCCATTCAACGACACAACAAACCGGAGACACCGCGTGAACCTGAACCGCAAACACTTCAGCACCCTGATGCTCGCCAGCCTGGCCGCCGCCTTTGCCGGCCCGGCCGCCGCCCAGGCCGCCTACCCCAGCAAGACCGTGACCATGGTGGTGCCCACCGCGGCCGGCGGCACCACCGACCTGTCGGCCCGCATGCTGGCGCAGGCCCTGGGCCCGGTGCTGGGCCAGACGGTGGTGGTGGACAACAAGGGCGGCGGCAACGGCAACATTGCCGCCAGCATCGTCAAGCGTGCCGAGGCGGACGGCCACACCGTGCTCATGCAGTACTCGGGCTACCACGTCATCTCGCCCCACATCACCAAGCAAAAGCAGTGGGAGCAGGGCGACTTCCAGCCCGTGGCCAACGTCATCTCGGCCCCGCAGATCATCGTGGTGCGGGCCGACCTGCCGGTGAAGACGCTGCCCGAGCTGATCGCCTACGCCAAGGCCAACCCCGGCAAGCTCAACTATGCCTCGTCGGGCAACGGCTCGCTGCAGCATGTGACCGGCTCCATGCTGGAGCAGCAGGGCGGCATCAAGATGGTGCACGTGCCCTACAAGGGCACCGGCCCCGCGCTGCAGGACCTGCTGGGCGGCCAGGTGGACCTGACCTTCGGCACCGCGCCGCCCTTCATGCCCCACATCGCCAGCGGCAAGCTGCGCGTGCTGGCCGTGACGGGCAAGGAGCGCCTGGCCAGCCTGCCCGACGTGCCCACCACGGCCGAGGCGGGCTACCCCAAGGTCGATGCCACCTCGTGGTTTGCCGTGTTCGCGCCCGCCGCCGTGCCCAAGCCGGTGGTGGACAAGCTCACGGCCGACATCCGCACCGTGGTGCAGAGCGCGGCGTTCAAGCAGAAAGCGCAGGAGCAGGGCGCCACGGCCGACTACCAGGGCCCCGCGCAGCTGGGCGACAAGGTGAAGGCCGACCTGGCCAACTGGGCGGCAGTGGTGAAGACCTCGAAGATCGAAGCAGAATAAGAATCAAAATGGCCTCCAGCGCTTGATAGGTAAGCGCTGGCAGCTATTGTTTTAGGAGTTTCGTCGGCCTGCGGCGCCTGCCGCCACAATACGCGCCATGTCCCATCCCGACGAACTTCTGGCGCAAGTGGCTGCGCTGCCCGCGCTGCCCGGCGTCTACCGCTATTTCGACGCGCAGGGCGCGCTGCTCTATGTGGGCAAGGCGCGGCACCTCAAGCGCCGCGTGTCCAGCTACTTCACCAAGAACCATGGCGGCACGCGCATCGGCCACATGGTCAGCAAGATCGCGCGGCTGGAGACCACGGTGGTGCGCTCGGAGGCCGAGGCGCTGCTGCTGGAGAACAACCTCATCAAGACGTTGAACCCCAAGTTCAACATCCTGTTCCGCGACGACAAGAGCTACCCTTACCTCAAGATCACCGGCACGCCGGGCGCTCACGTGCGCGGCGAGGCACCGGGGCAGGTCTTCCCGCGCATGGCGTACTACCGCGGGTCTGTGGACAAGAAGCACCGCTACTTCGGCCCGTACCCCAGCGCCTGGGCCGTGAAGGAGTCCATCCAGTTGCTGCAAAAGGTGTTCCGCCTGCGCACGTGTGAAGACACGGTGTTTGCCAACCGCACGCGGCCCTGCCTGCTGTACCAGATCAAGCGCTGCACCGGCCCGTGCGTGGACCTGATCTCTCCCGAGGCCTATGCGGTGGACGTGCAGAACGCCGAAGCCATGCTGCGCGGCGAGACGCAGGAGCTGCTGCAGGCGCTGGAGCAGCGCATGATGGCGCACTCCGAGAAGCTGGAGTTTGAGCAGGCCGCCGACGTGCGCAACCAGATCCAGGCGCTGTCGCGCGTGCTGCACCAGCAATCCATCGAGACGGCCGATGACAAGGACGTGGACATCCTCGCCGTGCGGGTGCAGGGCGGCCGCGCCTGCGTGAACCTGGCCATGGTGCGCGGCGGCCGGCACCTGGGCGACCGGCCGTACTTTCCGGTGCATGTGGAGGACGCTGCGGCCGTGTTCGAGGAGGAGGGCGAGGAAGCCCCGGGCGACGGCAGCCCCGCCCGGCCGGTGGAGGCGCAGGTGCTGGAAGCCTTCATTGCCCAGCACTACCTGGGCGTGCCCGTGCCGCCCGTGTTGGTGACCAGCGTGCCGGTGGACAAGGCGCTGATGGAAGCCCTGTCCGACCAGGCCGGCCTGCGCGTGACCGCCATCCACCAGCCGCGCGAACAGCGCCGCGCCTGGCTGGACATGGCGCAAAAGAATGCCGACCTGCAGCTGGCCCGCCTGCTGGCGGAAGAAGGCTCGCAGCAGGCGCGCACCCGCGCGCTGGCCGAGGCGCTGGACCTGCCGCCGGACGACCTGGACCAGCTCACCATCGAGTGCTTCGACATCTCGCACACCGCGGGCGAATCCACGCAGGCGTCGTGCGTGGTGTTCCACCACCACAAGATGCAAAGCAGCGAATACCGCCGCTACAAGATCGAGGGCATCACCGGCGGCGACGACTACGCCGCCATGCGCCAGGTGCTCACGCGCCGCTACAGCAAGGTGGCCGAGGCCGCGCGCGAGGCTGGCGGCATCGACTTTGCCGCGCCGCCACCGCCCGACGCCACGCAGGCCGAGGGCGCCGTCAAGCCCAAGGGTGTGGCGCGCCTGCCCGACCTGGTGCTGATCGACGGCGGCAAGGGTCAGGTCGGCATTGCACGCGAGGTGTTCACCGCGCTGGGCCTGGACCTCACCCGCATCGTGGGCGTGGAAAAAGGCGAGGGCCGCAAGGTGGGCCTGGAAGAGCTGGTGTTTGCCGACGGCCGCGAGAAGGTCTACCTGGGCAAGGACTCGGCCGCGCTGATGCTGGTGGCGCAGATCCGCGACGAGGCGCACCGCTTTGCCATCACCGGCATGCGCGCGGCCCGCGCCAAGGTGCGGGTGGGCGGCGGACAGCTGGAGGAAATTCCTGGCGTGGGCCCCAAGAAGCGCGCGCGGCTGCTGCAGCGCTTTGGCGGCGTGCGCGGCGTGGCCGCGGCCAGCGTGGAGGACCTGGCCAACGTGGAAGGCATCTCGCGCGAGCTGGCGGAAGAAATCTACCGCGCGCTGCGCTGAGCAAGGGTTTTGGCCCCCTCGGGGCGCGGGAAGCTCCGTGCAACGAGCGACCGTGGGGGCTATCCCGTGACACAATCGCCGCCATGTTCTGGACGATCCCCACCCTGATGACCTGGACGCGCATCGTCGCGATACCTCTGCTTGTGGGGGTCTTCTACGCGCCGCTGGAGCCGGCCACGCGCAACCTCATCGCCACGGCGATGTTCGTGGTGTTCGCCGCGACCGACTGGCTGGACGGCTTCCTGGCCCGCAAGCTCAACCAGACCTCGTCGTTCGGGGCCTTTCTGGACCCTGTGGCCGACAAGTTCCTTGTGTGCGCGGCGCTGCTCGTGCTGGTGGACCTGCAGCGCGCCGATGTCTTCGTGGCGCTCATCATCATCGGGCGCGAGATCGCCATCTCGGCGCTGCGCGAATGGATGGCGCAGATCGGCGCGAGCAAGAGCGTGGCCGTGCACATGATCGGCAAGGTGAAGACCACCGTGCAGATGCTGGCCATTCCCTTCCTGCTGTACGACGGCCAGCTCTTCGGCGTGGTCGATACCGGCGTATGGGGCCGGTGGCTCATCTGGGCGTCGGCGGTGCTGACCGTCTGGTCGATGGTCTACTACCTGCGCAAGGCCTTGCCGGAGATCCGCGCGCGCGTGAAGAAATAAGCGCGCCCCAGCCCCTGCATGGGCGGCACGCGTGGGGTGCTGCACAGAGGCTGGCAGCGGGCCGTAGAGGCGCGCAGACGGGTGTCAATACGGAGTGCTGCCCATACGGCGTGTTTGAGACAAAACGCCTCGCAAGCCCTGTCGCAGCGTGAAATACGACTAGAATTCGATGCAACGCTGCGCCAAAACAGCGTGTTGTATTGACACCCGGAAACTCGATCGCTTTAATCTGATGCAGCAGCCGCTGCTGTGTATGCCAGTCCTTCCCCCGTCTGTTTTGCAACCCGGCCCCTGGGCTGGGTTTTCGGACGTGTGAAGACCAGATCTCCGCGAGACATTCCTTCAACTCTTTTCCGAGAGGCTTCTTGTGAACAAAACCGAACTGATTGAGCACATTGCTACCAACGCCGACATCTCCAAGGCTGCCGCTGCTCGTGCCCTGGAATCCACGATCGAGGCCGTCAAGAAGACCCTGAAGAAGGGCGGAACCGTGTCGCTCGTCGGTTTCGGTACCTTTGCGGTGGGCAAGCGTGCCGCCCGCACGGGCCGCAATCCCCGCACCGGCGCTACGATTAAAATCAAAGCTGCTAAAGTTCCGAAGTTCCGTCCTGGCAAGGCATTGAAAGACGCCTTGAACTGAGGATCAGTTTAGGTGGGGTCCTTAGCTCAGTTGGTAGAGCGGCTCCTTTACACGGAGTAGGTCGGCGGTTCGAGACCGTCAGGACCCACCATCACCGAACAAAGGCGAACGCAAGTTCGCCTTTTGTTTTTTGTCTTCTGAAAGATCGACCATGTTTGAATCCATCCGCAAGCACTCCAAGATCGTCATGATCTTATTGTTCTTGCTGGTCATTCCATCGTTTGTGCTGGTAGGCATCGACCGCAATTACTTTTCCGAGAAGAGTCCTGTGGTGGCGCGCGTCGATGGTGAAAAGATCAATCAGACCGATTGGGACAACGCCCACCGCATGGAGTCGGACCGGGTGCGCGCGCAGTCTCCCTCGGTGGACCCCAAGCTGCTGGACTCGCCCCAGGCGCGCTATGCAACGCTGGAGCGCCTGGTGCGCGACCGTGTGCTGGCCGCGGCCGCCAAGGACATGCACCTGGTGACGAGCGACACCCGCCTGGCCCGGGCCCTGCAGGAAATCCCTGCGATCGCCGGCCTGCGCCGCGCGGATGGCACGCTGGACGCCGAGGCCTACCGTGCACTGGTGGGTTCCCAGGGGCTGACGCCCGCCGGTTTCGAGGCCAACATGCGCCGTGACCTGTCGATCAACCAGGTGATCGGCGGCGTGATGGGCAGCACCTTCAGCACCAACGCCCAGGTGCGTCTGGCGCTGGACCCGCTGTACCAGCAGCGGGAGATCCAGGTCGCGCGCTTCAAGTCCTCGGACTATGTGTCCAAGGTCACCCCCACCGACGCTGAGCTGCAGGCGTACTACCAGGCACATCCTGCCCAGTTCCAGCAGCTCGAGCAGGCCAGCATCGAATACGTGGTGCTCGACCTGGACAGCGTGCGCGCCGGCATCGTCCTGAACGAAGACGATCTGCGCACCTACTACCAGGAGAACGTGGCGCGCATGGCTGGCAAGGAAGAACGCCGTGCCAGCCACATTCTGGTGAACGCGCCCAAGGAAGCTTCCGCCGCTGACCGCGAGAAGGCCAAGGCCCGCGCCCAGGAACTTCTGGCCCAGGTGCGCAAGGCGCCTGCCTCATTCGCTGATGTGGCCAAGAAGTCCTCGGACGACAAGGGCTCGGCGGCCGCCGGCGGCGACCTGAACTTCTTCGGCCGTGGCGCCATGGTCAAGCCCTTTGAAGAGGCTGCTTTCGCACTCAAGAAGGGCGAGATCAGCGACCTGGTGGAAACCGACTTCGGCTACCACATCATTCAGCTGACCGACATCAAGGCCCCGCGCCAGCCCTCGTTTGAAGAGCTGCGCCCGACCCTGGAGGCCGAACTCAAGCAGCAGCAGGCGCAGCGCAAGTTTGCCGAGGTGGCAGAAGCCTTCACGAACAGCGTGTACGAGCAGGCGGACAGCCTCAAGCCCGTGGCCGACAAGCTCAAGCTCAAGGTGCACACCGCCACGGGCGTGACCCGCACGCCGGCCGCCGGCGCCAGCGGCCCCCTGGCCAGCCCCAAGTTCCTGGAAGCGCTGTTCTCGACGGACTCGCTGCAGAACAAGCGCAACACCGAAGCCGTCGAAGTCGGCCCCAGCCAGGTGGCCGCAGGCCGCGTCGTGCAGTACACCCCTGCCAAGACCTTGCCGCTGGAAGAGGTGCGCGCCCGCGTGCGCGAGCTCTACGTTGGCGAGAAGGCCTCCGGACTGGCCCGCAAGGATGGCGAGGCCAAACTGGCCACCTGGAAGGCCACGCCCGCCAGCGCCTCCGGCCTGGCTGCGCCTGTCCAGGTGTCGCGCGAACAAACGCAGAACCTGCCCCGCGCCTTGATCGACGCAGCCCTGCACGCGCCAGTGGACACGTTGCCCGGGTGGGTGGGCGTGGACCTGGGGGCGGACGGCTATGCGGTGGTCAAGCTGGCCCGCGTGGTGCCCCGCACGGCGCCGGACGCGAAGCGTGCCCAGCAGGAGCGCCAGCAGTACCAGCAGTGGTGGTCGGCGGCCGAAGGCCTGGCCTACTACGAAATGCTCAAGAAGCGGTACAAGGCCGAAATCAAGGTGCCCCGGCCTTCCAACAGCCTCCAGGCGCTGGCAGAAAATTGATCGTGAAGCCTGGGAAGGGGTCAATCCCAGGCTATAATACAAAGCTACGGTGGCTGTAGCTCAGTTGGTAGAGTCCAGGATTGTGATTCCTGTCGTCGTGGGTTCGAGTCCCATCAGCCACCCCAGATCAGAAAAGCCGCGGCAACTGTCAAAGTTGCAGCGGCTTTTGTCTTTTATTCCCTCCGTGGGAATCCGGCACGGCGCAGGGCATGGCGCTGCGCACACAGTCCTCCCGAAGCCCTTGCCCAATCTACCGGCGGCCGCGTCGGCGGGAATAAATCGCTCCTGAAACAATAGCTGCTTGCGCTTGCTGCATAAGCGCTGGAGCCCGTTTCTCCAAAAATCAGATGCGGCTTTGCAGGGGCGCGGGGCGGCTGGGGTGGGCCCGGCGGTCCGCGTTGCGCTGCAGTATGTGCTGCGCAATGGCCTGGGCCAGAGCGTCCTCGGCCACGAACACCGTGCACTCGGCTTCTTGTGCGATCCGGCGTCCTTCTTCGGCGCTGGGGCTGCGCACGGCCACTTCGATCTGCGGATTCAGGGTGCGTGCCGTGGTGATGATCTGGTGCACGTTCAAGGTGTCCGGCAGGGCGATCACCAGCAGGGCGGCGCGCGCGATGTGGGCCTGGATGAGAACGGCAGGGTCCGCAGCGTTCCCGAACACGGCGGCTTTGCCGCCTCTGCGCAGCGACTCCACCAGTTCGCGGTTGTGCTCGGCAATGACCAACGGCACATCGTGCGTGGCCAGCAGGTTCGCCACGCGGCGGCCCACCCGGCCGTACCCCACCAGCACCACCTGCCGCGCCAGGTACCGGGCATCGGTGCTCATGGGCAGTTCGGCCAGTGGGTCGTCCCGCTGTTCCAGACGGCGCGCCCACGCCGAATGGGCGCGCAGCCATTCCCGCAGCGGCGCCAGCGCCAGGAAAAGCAGCGGATTCAGGGCCATGGAGATCAGCGAGCCCGCCAGCACCAGACTGGCGCCTTCAGGGGGCAGCATCTGGAGCGAAGTGCCCAGCGCGACCAGGATGAACGAGAACTCGCCGATCTGCGCCAGGCTGGCCGACACCGTGAGCGCCGTGTTGAGCGGGTAGCGAAACGCCAGCACCAGGGCCGCGGCCGCGAGGGTCTTGCCCACCAGGATGATCGCGACCACCGCTGCGACCTGCAAGGGGCGGTCCCACAGCACGGCAGGGTTGAAGAGCATCCCGACCGACACGAAGAACAGCACGGCGAACGCGTCCCGCAGCGGCAGGGATTCCTGCGCGGCCCGGTGGCTGAGGGTGGACTCCCGCATCACCATGCCCGCGAAAAAAGCCCCCAGCGCGAAGGACACGCCAAACAGCGCCGCGGATCCAAACGCGATGCCGATGGCCGTGGCCACGACGCACAGCGTGAACAGTTCGCGCGAGCCGGTGCGCGCCACCTGCCAGAGCAGCCAGGGGAACAGCCGCCGCCCGACCAGGAGCATGAGCGCGACGAAGGCCCCCACCTGCACCAGTTTCCACGCCACGGCCCAGCCCAGGGCCGCGCCGTGCACCGGCGGGGCGGGAGGGTGCTGGGCCGTGCCGCCCAGCCAGCCCGCCAGGGGCGGCAGCAGCACCAGCACAAGCACCATGAGCAGGTCCTCCACCACCAGCCAGCCGACCGCAATGCGGCCGGTATGGCTCTCGAGAATGCCCTGCGCCTCCAGCGCCCGCAGCAGCACCACCGTGCTGGCCACCGAGAGCGACAGGCCAAACACCAGCGCACCGCCCAGCGGCCACCCCCACCACAACGCCAGACCTGTGCCCAGCGCGGTCGCCACCATCATCTGCACCGCGGCGCCCGGGACCGCGATCTTGCGCACCGCCAAAAGGTCGTCCCACGAGAAGTGCAGGCCCACCCCGAACATCAGCAGCATCACCCCAATTTCCGCGAGCTGGCTGGCCAGTTCGGCGTCGGCAATGAAGCCGGGGGTGAACGGGCCGATCAGCACGCCGGCGATCAGATAGCCCACCAGCGGCGGCAAGCGCAAGCGTGCGGCCGCAAAGCCCAGCACAAGCGCCAGTCCGAACGCCGCAGCGATGGTGTTGATGAGCATCACACTGTGCGGCATGGGCAACTCCGTGAGGGAAGGGCGGGGCGAATGCGGCAGAAGCGAACTGCGCGCGGCGCAGTCCGTGGACTTCTGTTGCCGTTATAACCGCCACGGCCTGCCGCCCGGCAAGGCCCGCATGGGCGAGAGGGCGCCGCCTCGGCACCCCCGCAGCGCAGGTTATGATTCGCGGTCTGCACTTGCCGAGCGCAATGCATGCCACCCGCAGACCGGCGCCTGCCGCCCGACGTCTGTTCACTGCCCGTAGCTCAACTGGATAGAGCAATAGCCTTCTAAGCTATAGGTCGGGGGTTCGAGTCCCTCCGGGCAGGCCATGCCGCCACCCCTGCACGCCTTCCCCCTTCACACCATCACGCCTTCGCAGTGTGCTCCAACGCCCGGCAAGCGCACGGCGGTTGCCCGCGCGTGCGTGCCGGCCGTGGGCCTCAGTCGGTTTCTTCAAACACCAGCGATGGCGGGGCCATGATGCGTGCGGTGTCTCCCAGGGCGTCCAGCAGGTGGTTTGCGAAGTAGCTGTTTTGGGTGTCGGGTTCCAGCGCTGCCACGGCCAGGTTGGCCCGGGGCTGGTTCAGCGGCACATAGAAGCTGCCCGCCGGGACGTCGATGGCGCTGCGCACGGGCGATACCTCCACGCGCACGATGCCGGATCCTCCCGCGATGGTGCCAATCACATCCTGGCGGCTGCCGGTTTCCCGGGCGGTCTCGCGGTAGATATCGGCCAGGGCCGAGCCGGGCTCGGCCACACGCATGACCTGCAACCCCAGCAGCCGCAGGCGCTCGACTGCGGCGGTCGATTGCGCCGAGAGCCAGTAGCCACAAGGCCGTGCACGGGTCTTGGTCGGGCGCAGGGCCAGCGAGGAGTTCCACTCCACGCGAAGCGGTCGGTCGGCGCCGGTCTGGGGATCGAGGAAGTCCAGTTCCCGTTGCGTCGGCGTGGCCTCGGCTTCGACCACTACCTGGTCCCGGCAGGCCTGCGCGCTGATGTCGCGCGCCACGAACGAGCGAACCTGCTCCAGGCTGCTGGCGCGCTCGGCCGTGCTGCGCAGGGCACTGGCGATGGCCGTGACCTGCGCATGCACGCGGCGCTGGATGTGCATGCGCCCGATGCCCACACCGCGGGTCTCGATCAGCAGGCTGACGGTGTTTTTCAGCCCGTTCACGTTCCGCCCGGTGTCGGGCTGCGTGCCGCCCATGGAGATGCGCTTGTCCTCCAGGTTGGTCGAAGTGGTGTAGTACCAGTCGCTGGTCAGCCCCTGGGCCTTGAGCGCGGCCACCATGGGCGGGTGGTACCACTCCTGGGAGGCTTTGGTCAGGAACTCGGGGTAGTTGGCGGTGGTGGCGTATTGCAGCAGCGCGTCATAGCGCTGGATGGCGTTGAATTTCTGGAGGTAGCGCCCCACCACGGTGTATTCATGGGCGTCCACCACCAGGATGGGGCGGTAGTCGTTCACCACCTGGGCCAGTGCACGGGCTTCGGGCGTGTGCAGCAGCAGATGGTCGCGGTTCATGTCCACGCCGTTGGCCGTGACCCGGGTGCCGGCAGAGGCGCCGTCCGGGTTGGCGCGGGGCACTATCACGACGTTGATGCGGTCCAGCAGGGGCTCCAGCAGGCCCTGGACCAGTTCACGGCTGATCACCAGCAAGGCTTCGCTGCCCGCTGGTTCGTTGCCGTGCTGCTGGCCGATGAGCACCACCGTGGGCCGGCCGCTTGTGTCCAGTTGTGCAGGCTCCGTGCCGCCGGCACGGGTGGCAAGCAGGCCGAGGATCGGCTCGCCCCGTTGCGACATGCCCAGATTGAGCAGCTTGGTGCGGGTGGGGCCCTTGGGGGCGGGGTCGGTCAATGACCGCAGCCATTGCCCAAGCTCGGCATTGGTGGTGAAGGCGCGGCGATCCGCGCCCAGGCCGGGGGTGCTGTACGCCACCGGTGGATCGGGAAACCGCGCCGCCACGGCGGCGGAGTACGGCGGCGCCATCGGCGCTTCGTCTTGCACCACCAGCGGCGTGGGGGGCGCCAGCGGACGGGTGACGGCCCCGGTGCGGGGCTGCTGGGGCGTCTGGCCCAGCGGTGCCGGGACCACCGTGCCGGGTTGCGACCGTGGCAGCGGTGCCGGCGCGCCCGCAGTGCGCGTGGCTGACGACGAAGAGGGCCAAGGGGGCAGCGGCGTGCTGGAGCAGGCCGCGAGCAGCGCTGCAGCCAGCAATGCTGCGGCTTTCCAGGGAGCGCGCCCTGCGGCGGAAAGCGGCAGTCCTGCGGCGGCTGCGGCCGGCGGCTGGTGCGAAAGGGATTGGTTGTTCATCGTGGTTGTACCCTTGAAGGCCTTGAAGGGGGCGCGTTGCGACGGCGATGTTACCTGCCCGTTTCCGCGAGGCCGCCACGCCGTACATTCGGTTGCAAACGTCTGCGGCGCGGGCACACCCGTATGGCGCGGGGGCATCACGCCCGGGGCGGTGCGGGCTCCGCGGGCTGCGCCAGCTCTCCTCCCCATGCCTGTTGCGGCTCCATGGCCAAGCGCAGCAGGGCGCGCACAAAACCGTGGTCCGAGCGGGTGCGGTCGCGGCCTTCATGCAGGTGGTCGTTGAAATAATCCACGCGCCGCACGTCCCCGATGCTTTTGCGGCCGTTGCGCACGAACTCTTCGCTCACGAGGATCTGGTCCAGCACGCTGGGGGTGCCCTGGTGGATGTGGGAGAAGGCCACGTCCTTCTTCAGCGCCAAGTCCCCTTGCAGCTCGTAGGCGTTGAACAGCGCCACGTCGCGTGCCGAGCGGTCGTAGGCCACCTCGTTGGTGGCGCACAGCAATTGGGTGGTCACGCTGTCGGGCGTGTCGTTGAAGTCGCCCAGCACCACCAGCGGCACGCTGGTGCGGTGCAGCAGGTCGATCACCAGCCACCGCAGGGCCATGGCCTCGGCCCCGCGCATGATCAGTGCGCGCAGCGATGCCAGCGCCATGATCTTGTGATCGTCGCGGTCTTCCAGCGGATTGCCCAGCGCGTCCTGCAGGAACTTTGGGCGCTTGGATTTGAGGTGGGCCGTCAGCACGTTCAGGCGCTGGCCGTGCTTCATGCGCAGCGTTGCCACCAGGGGCGGGCGCTCAAACCGGGTGTGGCGGCCGAGGCCGGGCACCTCCACCTGAAAGCCGGGGGGGAAGTCGGCAAACGACTGCAAGGCTTCCACCTTGAGGCGGGTGGCAAGGCCGACCCGCGGCGTGCCTTGGGCGCCGTGCTGCGTGGCGCTGTTTTCCGCACCGGGCGCGGCCACGAAGCCGTAGCGCAGGCCGCTGCGTGCCAGCGCGCCCTTGAGCGCCGCTTCGTCCCACACCTCCTGCACGGCGAGCACGTCCGCATTCAGCACCCGGAAGCGCTCACCCAGCCAGCTGAGCTTGCGCTCAAACTCCGTGGCTGTGTAAGCGTCCTGGTTGGGATAGAACATGCGCCCGGCATTGGCCAGGTTGAGCACGTTGCAGGTGGCCACCATGAGGGTGGCCAACGGGAGGGGCGGGTCGTTGGGGCGCATGGCCCCAAGCATCGCACAACGGGCCGCGGCGCCTGCTGCGCCTGCCCGTGGCCGGCTCAGCGGTTGAAGGAGCCGCCGCGCGAGCCGCCGTTGCCGCGGGATCCGTTGCCCCGCCCGCCACCGTAGCCGCCGGTGCCACCACCACCGCCGCCACCGCTGCGGTAACCCCCGCCGCCGCCACGGCGGCCACGGTCGGCCATGCTGTCCACGCTGGTGCGCATCGGATCGGGCTGGCCGCCGCCGCTGTGGCCGGCATTGCGGTGAACGGGCGTGCTGTGCCCCAGGTGCGTGCCCAGGTGGGCGTTGGCACGGGGCGGCTGGGCGTCATCGTTGCGGTAGCCTCCGCCGTCCTGGCGGGCTGGGCGCTGGCGCGCCGCGGCTTGCGGCTGAGGGGCACCGCGTCCGCCGCGCCCGCCGTTGCCCTGGCCTTGGGAATTGCCGCGGGACGCGCCCCCGGAGGAGCGCCCGCCACCGCCGCCTGCGTTGCTGCCGCCGCCCTGGCGTCCGGAGCGCTCGCCCTGCGTGGCCTTGTTGGTGCGGATGCGCTCCATCATTTCGCTGCGGGCCGCCTTGGCAGCGGCCTGCATCACCTCGCGGCTGGGGGGCTTGCCGGCACCGCCCCAGATGGTTTGGCGGCCCATGGCAATGGGCTCGGCCTTCTCGCCGGGCTCGGGCCCGAAGCCGTCGATGACCTGCACGGGGATCTGCTGCTTGGTAAAGCGCTCGATCTCCATCATGAAGCCTTCCTCGTCCATGCAGACCAGGCTCACGGCCTCGCCCGTGGCGCCGGCGCGGCCCGTGCGGCCGATGCGGTGCACATAGTCTTCGGGGACGTTGGGGATTTCATAGTTGACGACGTGCGGCAGGTCGTCAATGTCGATGCCCCGGGCAGCGATGTCGGTGGCCACCAGGGCGCGGATATCGCCGCTCTTGAAGCCGGCCAGTGCCTGCGTGCGGGCGCTCTGGCTCTTGTTGCCGTGCAGGGCCATGGCGGACACGCCATTCTTGGTCAGGAATTCGGCCACGTTGTTGGCGCCGAACTTGGTGCGGGTGAACACCAGCACCTGGCTCCAGTTGTGCTGCTGGATGATGTGCAGCAGCACCTGTTTCTTCTTGCCGCGCCCCACGGGGTGGATGACCTGCGTGATGCGCTGGACGGTGGTGTTGCGGGGGGTGACCTGGATGCTCTGGGGGTTCTTGAGCAGCGTGCCGGCCAGTTCGCGGATCTCGTCGCTGAACGTGGCCGAGAACAGCAGGCTCTGCTTGTCCTTGGGCACCAGGGCCAGCACCTTCTTCACGTCGTGGATGAAGCCCATGTCCAGCATGCGGTCGGCCTCGTCCAGCACCAGCACCTGCACGGTGGAGAGGTCCAGGAAGCCCTGCTGCTGCAGGTCCAGCAGCCGGCCCGGGGTGGCCACCAGCACGTCCACGCCGCGCTTGATGCGGTCGATCTGCGGGTTCATGCCCACGCCGCCAAAGACCACGGTGGAAGTAAGGTCGAGGTACTTGCCGTACTCGCGGACCGATTCTTCCACCTGCGCGGCCAGTTCGCGGGTCGGGGTCAGCACCAGGGCGCGCACGCCCTTGCCGCCGAACTTGCTCTTGGGTGCGGTGCCCTGGGCAAGGCGGTGCAGCATGGGCAGGGTGAACGCGGCGGTCTTGCCGGTGCCGGTCTGTGCGCCGGCCAGCAGGTCGTGGCCTTCCAGCACGGCGGGAATGGCCTGCGCCTGGATGGGCGTGGGGGTTTCGTAGCCCGTTTCGTGCACGGCCTTCAGAATGGCAGGAGCCAGGTTCAGTTCATCAAATGTCATGTCGTCGGATGCGCCCGTCCGGGGCGCTGGGTATCGGCCTGTCGTGCAACCCGGAGGTTGTCGAGCCAGTCTCTCAGGCTGATGAGGTTCAGGATTGGGAGCCTGGAAGCGTGGCTTCCGTCGTCCCCAGCAGAGTGCTGATGCGGCGGGCAACTGGAGTCCGCAGCGCCGATTATTGTCGCATGCCCCGATAATTGCGGTTTGCTGGCGGAAATTCCGCGCTTCTTTTTCCTAGAAACGACACCAATGGCCCAATACGTTTATTCGATGAACCGTGTCTCCAAGACCGTGCCGCCCAAGCGGCAGATCTTGAAGGACATCTCCCTGAGTTTCTTCCCCGGCGCCAAGATCGGCGTGCTGGGCCTGAACGGCTCGGGCAAGTCCACCTTGCTCAAGATCATGGCCGGGGTGGACAAGGAGATCGAGGGCGAAGCCATCCCCATGCCGGGCATCAAGATCGGCTACCTGCCGCAGGAGCCGCAGCTCAACCCCGAGCACACCGTGCGCGAGAGCGTCGAGGAGGCCATGGGCGAGGTGTTTGCCGCCAAGGCCAAGCTCGAAGAGGTGTATGCCGCCTATGCCGAGCCCGATGCCGACTTTGACGCCCTGGCCGCCGAACAGGCGCGGCTGGAAGCCATCATCGCCACCGCGGGCACCGATTCCGAGCACCAGCTGGAGATCGCCGCCGACGCACTGCGCCTGCCCCCCTGGGACGCCAAGATCGGCGTGCTCTCCGGCGGTGAGAAGCGCCGTATTGCGCTGTGCCGCCTGCTGCTGTCCAAGCCCGACATGCTGTTGCTGGACGAGCCGACCAACCACCTGGACGCCGAGTCCGTGGATTGGCTGGAGCAGTTCCTGCACCGCTTCCCTGGCACCGTGGTGGCCATCACCCACGACCGCTACTTCCTGGACAACGCGGCCGAGTGGATTCTGGAACTGGACCGCGGCCACGGCATTCCGTACAAGGGCAACTATTCCGAGTGGCTGCTGCAAAAGCAAAACCGCCTGGAGGCCGAGCAAAAGGGCGAGGAAGCCCGTGCCAAGGCCCTGAAGAAGGAACTGGAGTGGGTGCGCCAGAACGCCAAGGGCCGCCAGGCCAAGAGCAAGGCGCGTATTGCCCGATTCGAGGAACTGAGCGACTACGAATACCAGCGCCGCAACGAAACGCAGGAAATCTTCATCCCTGTGGCCGAGCGTCTGGGCACCCAGGTCATCGAGTTCAAGAACGTCACCAAGTCGTTTGGCGACCGCGTGCTGATCGACAACCTGAGCTTCAACGTGCCCGCGGGCGCCATCGTGGGGATCATCGGCCCCAACGGCGCCGGCAAGTCCACGCTGTTCAAGCTGATTGCGGGCCGCGAGCAGCCCGACAGCGGCGAGGTGGTGATCGGCTCCACCGTGAAGATGGCCTTCGTGGACCAGCACCGCGATGCCCTGTCCGACGAAAAGACCGTGTGGGAAGACATCTCGGGCGGCCTGGACATGATCAACATCGGCAAGTTCACCATGGCCAGCCGGGCCTACGCGGGGCGCTTCAACTTCAACGGCGGCGACCAGCAGAAAAAGGTGGGCATGCTCTCGGGCGGTGAACGCGGCCGCCTGCACCTGGCCAAGACACTGATCCAGGGCGGCAACGTGCTGCTGCTGGACGAGCCTTCCAACGACCTGGACGTGGAAACCCTGCGTGCCCTGGAAGACGCGCTGCTGGAATATGCGGGCACGGTGTTGGTTATCAGCCACGACCGCTGGTTCCTCGACCGGATCGCCACGCACATCCTTGCGGCCGAAGGTGATAGCCAATGGACGTTTTTTGACGGCAATTACCAGGAATACGAAGCCGACAAGAAAAAGCGCCTGGGCGAAGAGGGTGCCAAGCCCAAGCGCATGCGCTACAAGGCCCTCAAATAAGGGGCCGAGTCCAGTACGATTGCAACCGGAAGTAATTCGCTCGACCGTCTCCTCCCCACCATGCATTCGCCCGCGTCCCGTTCGCGAACAGTTTTTCGCGCCTGCGTCGTCAATGCGGTGCGTGGCGGCGAAGCGCTGATGCAGGAACTCGTCAAGGTCACGCAGTCGGCCTTGACGGAGGAGGAGTCGGTCGTGCGCAACATCCAGCAGCGCAATCTGGTCAGCGACGGCCTGCGGCTGCTCAACCAGCACGAGGCCGCGCTCGTCAAGGGCTATTCCATGGCCCTGCTGGAGATCTTTGCCGAGGGTCCGTCCGCCGCCCGCGGCCGCAGTCCCGCCGAGGAAACCGGCATGGACTTTGGCGAGCTCTCGCTCATGGACGACAACGAGATGCAGGCGCAGGTGGAGCTGTCCAAGGCCCAGCAGTCGGCACTGCATGCCACCGATGCCGTCCTGGCGGAGCTCAACACCCTGGTCAGTTCCGCCCAGGGGCTGCGCAGCGTGCAGCCCGAGCGCAACCCCCTGCGGCCGGAGAGCTACATCCGAGCGCTCCAGCAGGTGGTGGCAGATACCGGCGTGCCGGCCGAGGTGCGGCAGCTGTGGATGCAGCACATGCGCGACCTGCTGGGCAAGCTGCTGGTGGCCGAATACAAGAAGGCGGCGGACAGCCTGCGCGAGCACGGGGTGCAGCCGGTCGGCTATGCGGTGTTGGGAACGCCTTCCGGAAATTCCGGGCGCGGCACGGGCGGCTATGGCGGCGCGGGCCCGCACACGGGCATGGGCATGGGCATGGGCACGGGTTACGGCGGCGGATATTCCGGCTACGGACACTCCCTGAGCGCCCCGATGGGAAGCGACTACGGCCCCGCGGGCTACGGCCGCCCCACCGGCCCCGCCACGGGGTGGAGCGGCGAATCCCTGCAGCCCGGCATCGCACCCGATGCCGAAGAGGCGCTGCTGACGGTGGGCATCCTGCGCCAGATGCTGGCGGGCGGGGATCCCTTCGACCCCCGGCCGTATGGCGCCGTGCCGTCGCAACCCGTGGCGCTGCCGCCGGGGTGGAGCGGCGGACAGCCGGGCGCTGCCGCAGCCGTGGGCGCCGTGCCGGCGGCGGTGCCCGCGGGCACCTACTATCCCGCCGGTGCGGCCGCGGAGGCGCTGGAAGACATGGCGCAGCTGGAGCGCCTGGTGGGGCGCCTTGCGGGCAGCGTGTCCACCACGGCTTCGCTGCAGGCGCCGCTGTCGGGCTGGCGCGGCCCGGGCGTGACGCCCGTGGTGTATGCCGCCATGCCCATGGAGGCGGCCGCGCAGTCGACGGCGATGGCGGTCGAGGTGGTCGGCCGCATGATGGACAACATTGCCCAGGACACCCGTCTGCTGCCGCCGGTGCAGCAGGCCCTGCGGCGCCTGGAGCCGCCGCTCAAGCAGCTGGTGGTGAACGATGGGCGGTTCTTTACCGACGCCAACCACCCCGCGCGCCGGCTGCTGGACGAGCTGACCCAGCGTGCGCTGGTCTTCACCGAAGAGTCCGCGCCGGGGTTTGGCAGCTTCATGCGGCTGGTGCAGGGCGCCGTCGAGCACCTGACCACCCACGAGATCAAGGACGCCGCGCCGTTCAACATGGTCCTCAAGGCCCTGATGGCCGCCTGGGAAACCCAGGAGCAAAAAATCAAGGCCCACCAGCAGGCGCAGCAGCAGGCCGCGTTGCAGGCAGAGCAGCGGCTGATGCTGGCGGAGAAGACCGCGGCAGACATCCGGCGGCTGCCGGACGTGGAGAACGTGCCGGCCGACGTGCTGGATTTTGCAGCCGGTCCGTGGTCGGATGTGATCGCCCTGGCGCAGGTGCTCAAGGGCGGCGACGGCCAGAACGAGGACCCGGGCGGCTACCTGGCGCTGGTGCCCGTGCTCCTGTGGAGTGCCCAGCCTGAACTCACGCGGCAGGAACCCGACCGCCTGAACGAAGCCATTCCCGGCCTGCTGGCCAAATTGCGCAAGGGGCTCAAGACGATTGACTACCCCCCGGTGCAGACCAGCGCCTTCCTGCAGCGGCTGGTGGGCTTGCACCAGGCGGCCTTCGAGAAGCCGGCCCCCGCGGCGGCGCCAAAGCCTGAGCCGGTGGTGGAGGCCGAAGCCGCGCCCGTACCGAGCGCGGAGCCTGATGAGGCGCCTGCGGCCTCGTCGGAGCTGGTGCCTGTGGACGCGGGCCCGTCGGTGGCCGGGGCGGTGGAAGAGGTCCCCGACCCGTTTGCGGATTTCGTCATCGGTGCGTGGGTGGAGCTCGTCACCAATGGCCGGGTGGTGCGCACGCAGCTGACCTGGGCCAGCCCGCACGGCACGCTGTTTCTCTTCACGGCCGCCGATGCGAGCACGCAGTCCATGACCCGGCGCATGCGCGACAAGCTGGCGGCAGAAGGCTCCCTGCGCGTGGTTCCGCCCGAAGCCCTGGCCTCCGGCGCCGGGAGTGCGTCGGCAGCGGACCCCTCGCGCCGGTCATCCGCCCGGAAACCGGCGTCCACCGCCCGTTCCTCCAAGGCCCGCTGAGCGGTTGGCGCCGCCTTCGCGCGCCGGAGCGATCCGGGCAGCGATGGGCCCGGGCGGTCAGGTGCGCAGCAGCTTCTTGCGCACCAGGTGGATGTGGTTGCGCAGCGCGTAGAGCTCGTCGGCGTAGGACAGGGGCACGCTCACCTTTTCCACCTGGGCTTCCAGCGCGTTGAGCGCCTGGACCGTTGCGTCCGTGTCGGCCTTGCCGGCTTCCACCGCGTTCTCGATCTCGCGCAGGCGCCCGTACCAGCGGAAGACCCGCGAGCGCACGCGGAACTGGTAGAGCGGCGGGACCACGCGCGACAGCGGCAGCATGACCGCCAGCAAGATGCCCAGCACCAGCCACATGCGTTCGATCAGGTTGGCCAGCCAGAACGGCAGGTAGCGCTGCAGCATGGGCACCGGCTCGTTCATGGCGCGGTCGCCTTCCTTGGCAATGGGCAGTTCGCTGTTGCGCGAGTTGGGAAACTCCCGGGCGCGGTTGAACCAGCCCGCGCCGCCGTGCATCTTTTGCGCGTTCTGCGCAAACAGCGTGAGCAAGGCGGGGTGGGTGCCGTCGCGGGCCAGCAGGGACGTGGTCGACGCGACCAGGCGCACATCGCGCTGGGGCACGTTGCTGGCCAGGTCCACCACGCCACGCGGCAGCGTCACCGGGCTCAGGAAGGGGAAGCGCCGCGCATAGGCTTCGTGCTGGGCAAAGTCCAGCAGCTGAACGCCCGGCGTCTGCAGCAGCATCTGCACCATCAGCGACTCGGGGGCCGAGGCGAACACCAGCGCGTCCAGCCGGCCCGCCAGGAACTCCACGGTGGCGGGTGTCTGCTCCAGGCGGGACATCTTGACTGCGCCCGGCGGCACCTTGTTGGCGTCGAGCAGGCGTTCCATGAGCTTGGGCACGCCGCTGCCGTCCGAGCCCACGTTGACCCGCCAGCCCCGCAGCTGGCGCAGGCTGTCGATGCGCGGGGCTTTGGCCAGGCGCTGGGCCGTCTCTGTGCGGTAGAACAGCCACACGGGTTCGACAAACAGGCTGCCCAGGGACACGAGCGTGTCCGCGTCGTCGGGTTGCAGCTCGGCCGTGCCGCCCTGAACAAAGGCCACGTCGGCCTGGCCGTCGCGCAGCAGCTGCAGGTTGTGGGACGAGCCTTCGCTGGGCAGCAGCCGCACCTGGATGCCGTCCACGGCCAGGGCGCTCTGGTAGCGCTTGCCGAATTCCTCGTAGGCGCTTTGCGCGGGGCCCGTGGCCAGCGTGACGGTGGCAGGCGGGGTCGGGTTCAGCCACCAGTAGGCGAGCAGCAGCAGGCCCACGCCCAGAAAGGCGAGGGGGCCGGCCGAAACGATCAGGTCGCGCAGGGTGAGCAGGGTGTTGCGAAAAGCCTGGGGCATGGGGGGATGGTAGCTGTCACAGAAGAGGCTCCGGCGCCAGGGGCAGGCCGGGGCGCGGCGCGGCTGGGCCCGGCTGGGCTGGGTCGCCTGCGGGAGGGCGGGTCAGCCCGCGCGGACGGCGCCGGCCCGCAGATCCAGTGCGCCCGGCAGGTAAAGGCCCTCCGCCGTGGTGAGGGCGCGTGCGGCCAGCGCAGCGCGTGCCGTGGCCCGGGCCACGGCCTCGGCGGCCATGGTGGCCAGCACCATCATGCCGGGGTTGTGGCCGGCACGGCCGGTGCCCAGGCTGAACAGGGTGTCGCCGTCGGACTGGGTGTGGACCGGGTTGATGCTGCGCGCCAGCCCGTCGTGCGCCGCGATGGCCAGGCGGTGGGCCTGCGCCTTGGTGATGGTGGCGTCCGTCGCCACCACGCCGATGGTGGTGTTGGTTCCGGCGAGCAGGGGCTGGGGCGCGTCGCCGCGCAGCAGGGCGCGGCGGGTGTCGCGCAGGTGCAGGCCGTCGTCCGTGCGGGCGCCGGCAATCACCTGGGCGGTGTCGGGGTCGATGACGTCGCCCAGGGCGTTGCAGGCAATCAGCGCGCCCACGGTGACGCCGGCCACCGTGACGGAGGCGGTGCCGATGCCGCCCTTCATCGCGCGCTGGATGCCGAAGATCTTGCCCAGCGCCGCGCCCGTGCCCGCGCCCACGTTGCCCTCGGCCGGGTCGGCGGTGGAGGCGGCCTCGCAGGCCGCATAGCCGGCGGCTGCGTCGGGGCGGATGCGCATATCCCCCACCAGCAGGTCGAACAGGACGGCCGCCGGCACGATGGGCAGGCGGCCCACGGCCACGTCGAATCCGACGTCCCGCTCCTCCAGCCAGCGAACCGCGCCGGTGGCCGCCTCCAGGCCCCAGGCGCTGCCGCCGGCCAGCATCACGGCGTGCACCTGCTCCACCAGGTTGGAGGGGTGCAGCAGGTCGGTCTCGCGGGTGCCGGGCGCCGCGCCGCGCACGTCCACGCCGGCCACGGCGCCGTCGCGGACCAGGACCACGGTGCAGCCGGTGGGCCGGCGCGTGTCGGTGAAGTGGCCCACTTCAATGCCGGCCACGCGGGTGATGCTGCCGGCGTCGGCGGCAAGGGAGGAATGGGGGACGTTCATGGGCGCCCATTATCGGCGGCTGCCCGCACGGCCCGGGGCGGCTCAGGGAGCTTTCTCGATCCGGGTCACGTAGTACCCGCCCTGGATCTGCTCGGCCCGAAAGCGCACCCGGTCGCCCACGTTGAACGCGGCCAGCAGCGCGGCGTCCTGCACGCGGAACACCATGGTCATGGGGGGCATGTTCAGGTTCTTCAGCTCGCCATGGCGCAGGGTCAGCTTGAGTGCTTTGGCGTCGAGGCGGGTGATCTCGCCCTCGCTCAGCTCGGACGCGGCCTCGCCCGGGGCGGCGGTGTGGTGGTCGGCATGGGTGTCGGCGGCCGTGGCGGGGGCCTGGGCAAAGGCGGGGAGCACGCCGGCAAGCAGGCAGGCGGCAACGAGGGGGTGCAGGGGATTTTTCATGCGGAGGCCTTGGTGTGGTTGTAGCGCTTGAACACGCGGGTGCTGCCGTCGTGCGCGACGAGCAGTACGTCGTACGGGTCGCGGCGGCCGCCGTACACGGGGCCGTCCATGCCGGGGGAGCCCACCGGCATGCCGGGCACTGCCAGGCCCAGGGCCTTGGGCTTTTGCTGCAGCAGGGCGCGCACGTCGCTGGCGGGGACGTGGCCTTCCACCACGTAGCCGCCCACCAGCGCGGTGTGGCAGGACCCGAGCTTCTGGGGCAGGCCCAGGCGGGTCCGTACGGCGTTGTTGCCCGTGGCGTGAACGGTCACCTGGAAGCCGTGGGCCTCCATGTGGTCCACCCAGTCCTTGCAGCAGCCGCAGCTGGGGTCTTTCCAGACCTCCACCGGCGCGGCGGTGGGCGTGGCGGCCCGAGGCAGGCGCGGGGCCAGCGCGGCGGCAAGGCCGGCGCCCAGCAGGGGCAGGGTGGTGGCCAGCCATTGGCGGCGGCGCAGGGGGGAGTGGGTTGCTGTCATGGTGTTGCTCCTGAATGGGGGGTTACGGCTTGCGGGGGTGCACGGTGAGGGTGCCGGACATGCCCGCCTGGTAGTGGCCGGCCACCAGGCACGCAAAGCGGAAGGTGCCAGGGCGGTTGAATTGCCAAACGATCTCGCCGCGCTGGCCGGGCGGGACATGGGCCATGTAGGGCTCGTCGTGCTCCATGCCGGGGTGCTTTAGCATCATCTCGGCATGCTGGTCCAGCTCGTCCGGGGTGCCGATGACGATCTCGTGCAGCATCTGGCCCCGGTTTTCTGCCCGCAGGCGCACCGTTTCGCCTTCCCGCACCTCGATGTGGCGGGGGGCAAAGCGCATGTCGTCGGTCATGCGGACGGTGATGGTGCGGGTTACAGCGGGGGCGTCGCCCGCAATGCCCCAGGCCTTTTGCTCCTTCACGGCGGCGGCGTGGTGGCCGGAATACGGTGCATTTTCATGGCCAAAAGTGCCTCCAGCGCTTATCAATAAAGCGCAAGCAGCTATCAATTTGATAGTTTTCAAGAACCTCTCCTTGTCAATGCTGGTGGCCGCCGCCGTCGGCCGGCTTGCGCGCGCTGGGCGCTGCCGGGGCGGTGCCGGGCGTGTCGGTGCGCGCGGGGCGGGGTGTGCTGGCTGCAGGGCCTTCCCATTCGTAGGCCAGGGTGCCCGGTGGGTGGCGGAAGTCGCCGGGATCGCGGTAGTCCCCGGCGGCCAGGTCTGCGCGCACCTTGAGCGTGGTGAACATGCCACCCATCTCCAGCGGGCCGAACGGCCCCGTGCCCGTCATCATGGGGAAGGTGTTCTCGGGCAGGGGCATTTCCATGGCGCCCATGTCGGCCATGCCCCGCTCGCCCATCACCATGTAGTCGGGCACGATCTTCTGGATCTTGCCCACCAGGCCCCGGTGGTCCACGCCGATCATGGTGGGCACGTTGTGGCCCATGGCGCCCATGGTGTGGTGGCTCTTGTGGCAGTGCAGCGCCCAGTCGCCCAGCTCGTCGGCAACGAACTCGATCTGCCGCATCTGGCCCACGGCCACGTCGGTGGTCACCTCGGGCCAGCGGGCGCTCGGGGGCACGGGGCCGCCGTCGGTGCCGGTCACCTGAAATTCGTGCCCGTGGATGTGGATGGGGTGGTTGGTCATGGTGAGGTTGCCCATGCGGATGCGCACGCGCTCGCCGCGCCGTGCCACCAGCGGGCTGATGGCGGGAAAGACGCGGCTGTTCCAGCACCAGATGTTGTGGTCCAGCATGGTGTTGACCTTGGGCGTCATGCTGCCGGGCTCCACGTCAAAGGCATTGATGAGGAAGGCATAGTCGCGCTGCACCTTGGCGATGTGCGGATGCTGGCCCTTGGGGTGGGTGATCCACAGGCCCATCATGCCCATGGCCATCTGCACCATTTCGTCCGCATGCGGGTGGTACATGAAGGTGCCCGGCCGGCGCGCCACGAACTCGTACACATAGGTCTTGCCCGGCTGGATGGCGGGCTGGGTGAGGCCGCCGACGCCGTCCATGCCGTTGGGCAGGCGCTGGCCGTGCCAGTGGATGGTGGTGTGCTCGGGCAGCCGGTTGGTGACGAAGATGCGCACGCGGTCACCTTCCACCACCTCGATGGTCGGGCCGGGGCTTTGGCCGTTGTAGCCCCACAGGTTGACGAAAAACCCGGGGGCCACCTCCCGCACCACGGGCTCGGCCACCAGGTGGAACTCCTTCACTCCGGCGTTCATGCGCCAGGGGGTGGTCCAGCCATTCAGGGTGACCACCGGCGTGTAGGGGCGCCCGGTGGGCGGGTGCAGCGGCGGCGCGGTGTCGGCGCTGGCGTGGGAGGCCGGTTCGGGGAGCGCGGCCAGGGCTGCGCGGCCGACGGATGCGGCGGCCACGGCCGTGGCGGCGCCAGAGAAGAAATTGCGGCGGTTCATGTCAGTGGCCTTGCTCAGGGGTGGCGGCGGAGGTGCGGGGGGCGATGCCTTGCAGGCTGCCGGGCGAGGTGCCGGTGAGCGCGAGCTGCAGGTCGGTCTCGGCCAGCCAGAAGTCGCGCTGCGCCTCGATGGCGCCGGCTACGGCCTGGGTGCTGTTGCGTGCTTCGGCCAGCAGCTCCCACACGCTGGCAAGCATGCCGTTGTAGCGCCAGGTGGTTTCCTCGCTGATGAGGCGGCGCAACGGCACCACCTCGGCCTGCTGCTGGCGCGCCAGGTCCAGCGCCGTGCGGTAGGTGAACCAGGCGGCACGCACTTCGCTGCGGGCCCGCACGGCGGTGTCCTGCAGTTGGGCTGCGGCCTGCTCCACCTGGGCCTGGGCGCGGGTGCGCGCCGCGCCGCCCCAGTCGAACAGGGGCAGGGGCAGCTCCAGTTCCCAGCCGCGCCGGATGTCGCGCTGGCCGCTGTCCCGGTCGGTGGTGGTGTTGCGGCTGTACGCCAGGCCGATGTCGCCGAACACGGCGCCGGCGCCGCTCCAGCCCTGGCGGGCCGCCTGGGTGTCGAGCTGGCGGCGGGCTGCCTGCACGTCCAGCCGTTCGCGCAAGGCGGTGGCTTCCAGGCCGTCGGCCGGCAGCGGCTCGCCCGGCAACGGCGGCAGTTGCAGCGCCAAGCGGACCTGTGTCTGCGTGCCCCACAGGCCCAGTTGGCGGTACAGCGCCTCGCGTGCGGTGGCGGCAGCCAGCCGGGCGCGCGCCTGCTGGGCGCGGGCGTCCTGCAGCACCGTCTGTTCCCGGGCCCACTGCAGGCGGCTCCAGTTGCCCACGCCGACCATGCGGCGGGCGAGTTCGGCGCCGGCTTGCGCGGCCTCCACCATGCGGTCGTTCGCGGCCGCCACCTGCTCGGCCGCCACGGCGCGCAGCCAGGCGCGGCGTGCCTCGGCGGCAAGCGCTACCACGTCCTGCGCGGCCTGCAGGGTGGCAACCTGCAGGCGCTCGGCCTCGCGGTCGGTGCGCCACGGCAGGGTGATCAGGTCGAGCAGGCCGAAAGCCAGGCTGCGTTCGATTTCCCGCTCGTGCGCGCTGGCAAAGCGGCCCAGGGTCAGGTGGGGGTTGGGCAGGGTCAGGGCCTGCACGCGGTCGGCGTCTGCAATGCCCAGGGCCGCCAGCCGGGCGCGCAGGCCCGGGTTGTTCAGGAGCGCAATGCGCACGGCCGAGTCTTGCGTCAGGGGCTCGGCCAGCCAGCGCTGCAGGGATTCCTGCTCCGCAGCGGCCGCCGCCGCGCCGGTGCCGGGCAGCACCGCCGTCACGCCGCCGGTGCGCCCGGCGGCAAGGTGGGCCACATCGCCGCGCAGCCCGTCCGGCGCCACGCTGGCGCAGCCGGCCAGCAGGCTTGCGGCAGCGGCCAGGCCGGCCGCGCGGTATCGCAAAGCGCCGCTCATGGCCGTGCTCCTGGCGCCATGGGGCGGTGTGCGCCGCCGGGCGGGTGGGCTGGAGGGTGGTGACCAGCACGGTGCCCTGCGTGGCCGGGCGCCGCGGCTTTGGGGGCGGGGGCGTCCGGGTTGCCGGTGTGCGATTGCTCCCAGGCCAGGATGTCGGCATGGCCGCGGGGGAACTCGGCCACTGCGCTGTTGGCCGCGCGCCAGGCTTGCGGAGCGCTCGGCGTGCCGGGCGTGCCGGGCGTGGTGGGCGTCGGAAGAAGGGCCGCTGGCGCGGCATACGCCAGCGGGGCGGTGGGCGCGCTGGCCACGGCGGCAGGGGCGGCCAGGCCGTGCGACGGAGGTTCGCTCGGCTGGGCCGCGGCCGGCAGCGGGGCGGCCCAGGCCAGCCATCCGCTCCACAGCAGGGCTGCGGCGCGGACGGCCGACGGATTTTGGGGGGCGCGGGTGCGCATGGTGTGAATCTCCAGGGATCGGATGGAGGGCGGGTGCCGGGCCGGCTCCGCGGGTCGCGGGGCACGGCGCAGCGCGGCGTGGCATCAAGGGGCACCGTTGCCGGCGCAGTGCGCGCCAGATCCGGTGCTGGGCCTGCGGGGCGCAGGCGCTCAGCGGCCCGTTACCCGATCGGTCCAGGGAATGCGCGGGGCGTGGGCGGTTGGCCCAGGGGCGTCTTGCAACGCCCGCAGGTGGCCGCACCGTGCCCAGGCGGTCCGCCAGGGACCGGGGACGGGCTGCGGAATCAGCCGATGGGAGGTTTGATGGCCTGGGCGGAGGGGGCGCTGTCAAACCGCGCACGTGCCGCGGGCAGCTCGCAGGACGGCAGGCTTTGCGCTCCCACCGTCGCCGCCACGGTGCCCAGCATGGCCGCGTGGCAGATCTCGCAGGCCGAGCAGGTGCTGGACTGGTGGTCGTGCACGGGGCAGCTGCTGGCACCGCCTTGGTCCGTGCACCCGTGGGCAGCGGCCAGCGGTTCGGCAGGGTGCTCGGCGGATGGGCCCGCATCCTGCTGATGAAGATGCTCGTGGGCGTGGCCCTGATCGTGGGCGTGCGTGTGCTGCACGGCGGCGGGGACCTGCGGCAGCACGGGGGGCAGTACGCCCGCGGCCATGGCGGTGCCGACCAGTCCCCGAAGGACCAGCACCACCATCAGAACCAGAGCAAAGCCGCGACGCATGCGTGAATGATACGGCGGGGGCGCATCGGTTCCCTTGGCCCTGCGCAAACCGGCTTGCTGTGAGGGTTAATAAGGGCTGCTTTGCGGAGGGGGTAGGCCTTACGATGCGCCACGGTGGTCGGTGGGTGGCCTCGTTCGCAGCAGCGGGGCCGGGCGGAATACGTTGGCAAGACGAGAGGGGCGGTATGCCTTCATGGCTTGTAGGAACCTGGAGTACCTTGCCGGCCCGCATCCGTTGGCTGGTCCTGGTGGCAACGCTGCCCGCCGTGCTGTTGGCGGTTTACCAGGCGCGTGTGCACCGCATGGACGCCATCGCGGCGGCAGAAAGCCATGCGCAGGTCACCTTGCGCGCGGTGGCCGCCACCCAGCAGCGCCTGGTCCAGAACACGCGCAGCTTCCTGTACCAGCTGGCGGCCATGCCCCAGGTGCACCGCCCTGCAGACCCCCAGTGCGGCAAATACCTGGCCGATGTGCTCGCCCTCAATGCCATCTACGTCAACCTGGGCGTGCCGCAGTCCAACGGCGAGCTGCTGTGCAATGCCCGGCCCCTGAAAGGGCCCGTGAACGTGGCGAACCGGCCGTATTTCCAGGAGGCGGTCACCCAGCGGAGTTTTGCGGTGGGCGCCTTCCAGATCGATCGTGCGGCCCAGGTGGCCAGCCTGAACTTTGCGGTGCCGGTGGTTCCCGCGGGCGGGCAGGAGGTGGTCGGCGCCGCCGTGGCGGTGGTCTCGCTGGAGTGGTGGAGCGCGCGGCTGGCCGATCTGCGCCTTCCTCCGGGCGCCGTGGCCCGGGTGACGGATGCGCAAGGGCAGGTCGTGGCCCGCTTCCCGCCCGACACGCAGGAGCTGGGGAGCCGCTGGGCCGATGGGGACCTCGCTGCCGCCTTGCGGCGTTCGGGCGAAGGCGTGGTGCACCGCCGCGATGCGCAGGGCCTGCAGCAGATGGTCGCGTACCAGCCGTTGATCGAAACCGGCGGGAAAACGGTGGCCACCATGAGCCTTGCCGTGCCGCTGGACCGGTTGCATGCAGCCGCCGACCGCCTGCTGTGGACGGAGATGGCCTTCCTGCTGGCTGGTCTGGCGCTGTCCTTCGTGCTTGCGCAACAGGGCGTGCAGCGCGGCGTCATGCGGCCGCTGCGGCGGTTGCTGCAGGCCACGGACGCACTGGCCCAGGGCCGCTATGCGCCGCAGGCGCTGGGAACCGGCCTGGCGGAACTGACCGAACTGGGCCAGCGCTTTGACCGCATGGCCCGCACGCGGCAGGACGCCGAGGCGCAGCTGCGCCAGAGCGAGGAAAACCTGGCCATCACGCTGCATTCCATCGGCGACGCCGTGGTGGCCACCGATGCGCAGGGCCGGGTGACACGCATGAACCCCGTGGCGGAGCGCCTGACCGGCTGGCCCTTGCACGAGGCTGCGGGCCGGCCGCTGGGGGAGGTCTTTCGCATCGTCAACGCGTCGACACGGCAGCCCCAGGTGGACCCGGTCCGGCTGGCGATGGAGCGCGGCGACGTGGTCGCGCTCAGCAACCACACCACCTTGCTCGCCCGGGGCGGCGCCGAGTACCAGATCGCCGACAGCGCGGCCCCCATCCGCAACGCGCAGGGAATCATCGTCGGCGTCGTGCTGGTGTTCAGCGACGTGACCGAGGCCTACCGGGTGCGCAGCCGGCTGGAAGCCAACGAGGCGCGGTTTCGCACCCTGGCGGCGCTGTCGTCGGACTGGTATTGGGAGCAGGATGCGCAGTTCCGGCTGAGCTGGATCGAGGGCAGTTCGGAAAACCTGCCGGTGCAGGAAGCCTCGCAGCTCATGGGCAAGACCCGCTGGGAGATCGCCTCGCCCGGCATGGACGCAGCGCAGTGGGAAGCACACCGCGCCCAGCTGGCCCGCCACGAGCCCTTCCGCGACTTTGAATTTCCCCGCACCGACCGCACGGGCCAGGTGCACTGGATGTGCGTGAGCGGCACGCCGATCTTTGACGAAGAGGGCGTGTTTTGCGGCTACCGCGGCGTGGGCAAGGACATCACCCTGCGCAAGCGCGACGAGCACGAGCTGCGCATTGCCGCCATTGCCTTCGAGTCGCAAGAGGGCATGATCGTGACGGACGCCCAGACCGTGATCCTGCGCACCAACCGGGCCTTCAGCCGGATCACGGGCTACAGCCCCGAGGACGTGGTGGGCCGCCGCGCCAGCCTGCTGGCGTCGGGCCACCACGACAAGGCGTTCTTCGACGCCCTGTGGGCCAGCCTGGCCGCCACCGGCGAGTGGAAGGGCGAGGTGTGGAACCGCTGCCAGAGCGGAGCGGTCGCCCTGCACGCCATGGTGGTCAGCGCGGTGAAGGACGCGCGCGGCGCCGTCACCCACTACGTGGCCACGCTCAGCGACGTGACGGCCCAGGCCGAGGCGGCGCGGGAGATCGAGACCCTGGCCTTCTACGACCCCCTCACGCACCTGCCCAACCGCCGACTCATGCTGGACCGGCTGCAGCGGGCGTTTGCCACCAGCGCGCGCACGGGCATGCAGGGCGCGCTGCTGTGTCTGGATCTTGACCACTTCAAGACCTTGAACGACACCCTGGGCCATGACATGGGCGACGTACTGCTGCAGCAGGTGGCCCAGCGGCTGCAGGCCTGCGTGGGGGAGGGCGACACCGTGGCGCGCCTGGGCGGCGATGAGTTCCTGGTGCTGCTGGAGGACCTGGACGCCCAGTCCACCGAGGCCGCCGAGCAGGTGCAGGACGTGGGGGAGAAGATCCTGGCCGCGCTCAACCGGCCGTACCAGCTCGCCTCCCACCACGTGCACAGCACCACCAGCGTGGGCGCCGTGCTCTTCAGCGGCCAGGGGCAGACGGTGGAGGACGTGGTCAAGCATGCCGACCTGGCCATGTATGCCGCCAAGACCGCCGGGCGCAATGGCATCCGCTTCTTCGACCCCCGGATGCAGGCCGCCGTGACGGCCCGCGCGGCCCTGGAGAACGACCTGCGCCAGGCGCTGGAGCAGGGCCAGTTCACGCTGCACTACCAGGCGCAGGTGGGCTGCGGCGTGCGGGTGGTGGGCGCCGAGGCGCTGATCCGCTGGAACCACCCGGCGCGGGGCATGGTGCCGCCGTCGGACTTCATCCCGCTGGCCGAGGAAACCGGCCTCATCGTGCCCATCGGAGCCTGGGTGCTGCGCACGGCCTGCGAGCACCTGCGGCGCTGGCAGGACCATCCCGTCACGGCCGACCTGCAGCTGGCCGTGAACGTGAGTGCGCGCCAGTTCCGCCAGGCGGACTTCATCGAGCAGGTCGTCACCGTGCTCCGGCAGACCGGGGCCCGGCCCGAACGGCTGAAGCTGGAGCTGACGGAGAGCCTGGCGCTGGACAACGTGGACGACACCATCGCCAAGATGAACGGGCTGCGGGCGCTGGGGCTGCGGTTTTCGATGGACGACTTCGGCACCGGGCAGTCGTCGCTGTCCTACCTCACGCGCCTGCCGCTGGACCAGCTCAAGATTGACCAGAGCTTTGTGCGCAACATCGGCATCCAGCGCACGGACGCGCTCATCGTGCAGACCATCATCGGCATGGCGCAGAGCCTGGGTATCGACGTGATCGCCGAGGGCGTGGAGACGGAGGCGCAGCGCGCCTTCCTGGAGCACCACGGCTGCACGCTGTGGCAGGGCTACCTGTTCAGCCGGCCGCTGCCTGCGGAGGTGCTGGAGGAGCGCCTGCGCAGCGGGCTGGGCTGGCAGGCGCCCAGCTAGGTGGCTGTAGGACTTTGGAAGTCGTTGGCCGCAAGAATGAACCGCAGCGGTCCGTCCCATCGCTGGGCTATGGGGCTGAAAATCCGGCAAAAACTGTCCTGGCTGGGCACAGCCTTTCAGGCGCCAGTTGACGCCGCCGCGTTCACACGGCCATGTAGCGGCCCGGGCGGTGGTTCATGGCCAGCACCAGGTTCAGCGCCACGGCCCCGGCGATGGACCAGACCACCCGCAGGGGCTCCACCGTCCACAGCGCCAGCAGCACGATGCAGCAGTCCACGGCCATCTGCACCTTGCCGGCGCGCCATCCATAGCGGTCCTGCAGGTACAGCGCCGCAATGCCCACGCCCCCCAGGCTGCAGCGGTGGCGGAACAGCACGAGGAAACCGGTGCCCGTGATCAGCCCGCCCGCGATGGCGGCATACAGCGGCTGCAGGCGGGCAAACTGCAGAAACTGCCCCTGCCACTCGGTCACCACCGACAACAGCAGCACGGCGGCAAAGGTCTTCAGGGTGAACGCCCGCCCCAGCTTGCGCAGCGCGAGCCAGTAGAACGGCAGGTTCAGCACGAAAAAGATCTTGCCGAAGCCAATGCCCGTGGCGTAGTGCAGCAGGAAAGCCAGGCCGGCCGTGCCGCCCGTGAGCAGGCCGGCGCTGGAGAAGAACGCGATCCCCACCGAGATGAGCAGCACCCCGGTGAAGATGGCGACCGCGTCCTCGGTCAGCGTGTGGGGCACGGCCACCGGCGCGGCAGCAGGGCTGGCAACGGCGGCGGATGGGGCAGGGGCGGCGGGAGCGTTCGGCATGGCGGCAAGGGGCGGGCGCGGCGTGAAAGCGGCGATTGGAGCATGTGCACCCCTGGCAGGGCTTGTCCCCGGTCAAGAAAGTGTGGGCCGATGAAAAGGCTTTGGCCAGGCGCGGGCGAGGGTGGCGGCCCCCCGCTGCGCACCGCCTCCCGAACATGTAACACGTGCAACGCCCGGCAGCCGTGGCGGACGCCCCTGCGCTTCCTGCGAAAATAGCCGGTTTTGCCCGCCGCAGGGCCCGCCCACAGTGCCAAGGTGCTGCGGGTGGGCCCTGCGGCGGGGCGACCCATGCACCAGCACCACCGGCTTCACCGTTCACGACTCGTGCGCCTGCTCCAGCAATGGACGCAGGTGCAGGCTGCGCCTGTGCGTGCGGACCGTGCGGACCTTGCGGAGCAGCTCAGCCAATGGCTCAGCACCGTGGATGCCGTCAAGCTCGGCCGGTGGCTGCACCAGCTGGAGTCCGCGGACGGGTTTGACGGTGACGCTGCGGACCCCGCTTCGGCCCCCGACGTGCCTGCGCTGCAGGCCGGGCTGGACGCGGCGCGGGCGGAGCTGTCCGCGCTGGTGGTGGCGCGGCCCACCCGGGCCCGGCCGCTGCGCGAGCGGGCCGACCACACCCCCGTCCCGGGCCCGGATCCCGAGATGGAAGCCGACTTTGCCACGCACGCGGCCCGCTACCTGGCCACGCAAAAGCAGATGGAAATGCGGCTGGCCACGCTGCGGGGGGAGATGCGCCAGCACCTCGCGGGCGGCCCGGCCGCGCTGCGGCGCCTGGCCGCCCTGGATGCCGCCATGGAGCAGATGCTGGCCGCGCGCGAGCAGAAGCTGTGGGCATCGCTGCCGGGCCACCTGGAGCGGCGCATGGCGCACCGGCGCATGCGCTATCAGCAGCAGCTGGAGGCCGTGGGGCAGGACGACGACCCACAGCGCTGGCGTGCACCCGGCGGCTGGCTGCACGGTTTCGAGCAGGATCTGCGCGCCCTGCTGCAGGCCGAGCTGGAGGTGCGGCTGCAGCCGCTGGCCGGGCTGCTGGAGGCCGCCCAGGCCTGGCAGGCCGCCCCTGAAGGCCCCGGCCAGCCGCTGGGCGCCGGGGATGAAACCGCCACAGAAACAGTGACAGATTGGTAATTTGGATGAACAGCAACAAGCATGGGATGACAGCCGCCTTCGCAGTCGGCATGGCGGTGGTGGCCTGGGTGGGGTGGGGGTTCTTGGGCTCCAGCCCGCTGGCGCTGGGCGTGACGGTGGTGATCGCCGCCGCCTACGGTCTGGGCGGTGTTGAGCTGCTGCGGTTTCGCCGCGCGACGGCAGCGCTGACTGCCGCGCTGGCGGCGCTGCCGCAGCCGCCGGCGGTTCTGGGCGATCTCGAGGCCTGGCTGGACCGCTTGCCTGCCGCGTTGCGCGGGCCGGTGCGCCGGCGCATGGACGGCGAGCGCGCGGCCCTGCCGGGGCCGGCGCTGGCACCTTTTCTGGTGGGGCTGCTGGTCATGCTGGGCATGCTGGGCACGTTCCTGGGCATGGTGCTCACCTTCAAGGGCGCCGTGTTTGCGCTGGAGGCCTCGTCCAGCCTGGAATCCATCCGTGCTGCGCTGGCGGCGCCCATCAAGGGCCTGGGGCTGTCCTTTGGCACCTCGGTCGCAGGGGTGGCCGCGTCCGCCATGCTGGGGCTGATGCTCGCGCTGGCCCGCCGCGACCGGCTGGCCGCGTTGCAGCTGCTGGATGCGCGCACCGCCACGGCGCTGCGCCCGTTCTCGGCGGCCCACCGCCGCGAGGCCGTGTGGGACGCCCTGCAGGCGCAAGCCCAGGCCATGCCCCTGATCGCCGAGCGCCTGCAGGGGCTGGCCGACGGGCTGGAGCACCGCCAGGCCCAGCTGGCCGGCGCGCTGCAGGAGCAGCAGCGGGCGTTTCACCAGGAGGCCACGGCCGCCTACACCCAGCTGGCCGACGCCGTGGGCGCGTCGTTGCGCGGCAGCCTGGACACCGCCGCCCGCACGGCTGGCGAGACCATTCGCCCGGTGGTGGAGCAGGCCATGGCCAGCCTGACCCAGGAGGCCGAGCGTTCGCACCAGCGGCTGCGCGACGCCACCGATCGGCAGATGCAGGCCCTGTCGGCGCAGTGGGAATCCACCGCCCGCCAGGTGGCCGGCACCTGGACGGAGGCGGCGCTGCGCCACGTGCAGCAACAGGACGAGCAGGCGGTGCGCCTGGAGGCCGTGCTCCAGTCCATCACGCAGGCGGTGGAGCAGCGCACGATGGCCGTGCTGGCTGCGCAGCAGGACGCGCTCGGGCAGGTGCATTCGGCCCAGGCCGCCGCCGATCAGCAGCGGCTGGCGCTGTGGAGCCGTTCCGTGGACGACCTGGCCGGACGGGTGGCCGCGCAATGGGAGCGCGCGGGCACCCAGGCCGCCCAGCAGCAAGCGGCGCTGTGCCATGCGCTGGAAGGCGCGGCGGCGCAGCTGGACCAGTCGCTGCTCACCGCGTCGCAGGCGCTGGAGCAGCGGACCTCGGCGGTGCTGGAGTCGCTGCACCACGCGGCGTCCCAGTCGCAGGCGGCGCAGGCGGCAGCGGACCAGGAGCGCCTGGCCCAGTGGCACCAGTCGCTGGAAGGCTTGGCCGACAGCCTCGCCACCCCCTGGCAGCGCGCTGCGGAACAGGCTGCGCAGCAGCAGCTGGAGGCCAGCCGTGTGCTGGAGGCCTCGGCCGCCCAGCTGGGCGAGCGCATGGCCGCACAGGTCCAGCAGGCCTTGGGCAGCGCGGCGCAGTTGATGGAGCAGTCGGACCGGCTGCTGCACAGCCGCACCGAGGCCGAGGCGCGGTGGGTCGAATCGCAGGCGCAGCGCATGGACGCGCTGGCCGGGGTGTGGCGAACGGAGCTGGCCGCGCTGCGGGACGCGGAAGCCCTGCGCGGGCAGGCGGCCGTGGACCGGCTGGACGCGCTGCAGGGCGCGGTGGCGGGCCACCTGGCCACCCTGGGGGCGGCGCTGGAGGCCCCGCTCACGCGCCTGCTGCAGACCGCGTCGGACGTGCCCCAGGCGGCCGCCGAAGTGATTACCCAGCTGCGCGGCGAGATGGCGCACCTGAGCGAGCGCGACAACGCCGCCCTGACCGAGCGTGCCGCCATGATGGAACAGCTGGGCACGCTCCTGCAGGCCGTGAGCGAGGCCACGGCCCAGCAGCGCGCGGCCATCGAGTCCCTGGTGGGGTCGGCCGCCTCCGTGCTGGAGAAGGCCGGGCAGGAATTCGCGCAGGCGCTGGGTGCGCAGGCGGGCAAGGTTGACGAGGTCTCGGCGCATGTCGCGGCCAGCGCGGTGGAGCTGTCCAGCCTGGGCGAGTCGTTCGGGCACGGCGTGGGGCTGTTCACGGCCAGCAGCGAGAAGCTGATGGAGAGCTTGCAGCGCATCGAGAGCGCCATCGGCCAGTCCCTGAGCCGCAGCGATGAGCAACTGGCCTACTACGTGTCCCAGGCCCGCGAGGTCATCGACCTGAGCATTGCGTCGCAGCAGGGCATCGTGGAAGACCTGCGCCGGCTCAACGGCCAGAGGGCCGCCTCGGTGCAAGGGGTGGCCGCGTGACGGACCTGGACGAGAGTGCCGACGCCACCGCGCCCGTGTGGGCGGTGTTTGGCGACCTGATGGCCGGCCTGCTGGGGGCCTTCGTGCTGATCCTGGTGGGTGTGTTGGTGGTGCAGATCGATCTGGTGGCCAGCCTCAAGCAGGAAGTGGAAAAGCGCCAGCTCGAGGAAAAGCGCCGCATGGCCCTGGAAAAAGCGCTTGCCATTCCGCTTGCCAGCGGGCGCGTGACGGTGAACGAAGGCCGCATCGGCATCAGCGGCAGCGTGCTGTTTGCCCCCGGCTCCGCCGAGCTGCGGGCCGAGGGGCGCCAGCTGCTGCGCAGCCTGGTGCAGCCGCTGCGCGTGTACCTGCGCGAGCGCGACGAGATGCTCATGGTCAGCGGCTTCACGGACAACACCGCGCTGGTGCAGGGGCGCCACCAGCGGTTTGCGGACAACCTCGAGCTCTCGGCCCAGCGCGCGCTGACGGTGACGCGCGCCCTGGTGGAAGAAGACATGCCCTCGTCGCAGGTGTTTGCCGCCGCCTTTGGCGCAGAGCAGCCCGTGGCCGACAACGCCGACGAAAAGGGGCGGGCGCAGAACCGCCGGGTGGAAATGGCCCCCGTGCCCCGGGCCGCCAAGGTGTCCCCGCCCCGCGATGAGTGAGCCGACCCTGGAGTCCCTGCGCGCCGCGGGTGCCCAGCACTGCGACCCGGTGCGTTTCCGGTACCTGGAGGTGCTGGCCGCCCGGCTGCCCGGCCAGCCGCCCGCCGTGCAGCAGGTGCTGGCGGTGCGGCTGCAGGCGGCCGTGGAGGCCTACGCGCGGCGCGCCCACGCTGCCCCGGCCAGCCCGCCACCGCATGTGTTGCCGGGAACGTCGCCGTCCCCGCTGGCGCTGCTGAACCAGGAGCTGCAAGCCCGTGCGCAGGCCGATGCCGATCCGGCGCTGGGGGAGGACGCGGACAGCCCGGCCGAGCTGCCCAGTGTGCGCCGCTTCGGCGAAGTCTGGGTCAAGATTGCCGCGGAGCAGCAGGTGGACCGGGCCTTCACGCGCGGCCCTGAGAACGCGGGCCCGCTCAACCCCCACCGTCTCATGCTGCGCTCGCTGGCGTTGATGCGCACGCTCTCGCCGGACTACCTGCGGCACTTCGTGGCACAGGTGGACAGCCTGCTGTGGCTGGAACAGGCGTCCGCGCGGCCGGTGCGGGCGCCGGCCCGGCCGGGTCGGGCTCCGCGCGCCAAGTCCTGACGTCGCCTTTACCCCTTGCTGTCGGGCCAGCGCGCTGCAAGGGCACGGCAGGCGGGCCGGCCACGCTGGCGGTGCAGTGGCATGATGGCCGCTCCGCGTTGTGAGGAAAAAAGTCCCATGCCCCCGCCCCTTGTGCCGCCCCCGCAGTACCGCATTGGCGACGTGGCGCGCCAGGCCGGCGTGTCTGCGGCCAACATCCGGTATTACGAAAAGGAAGGCCTGCTCACCCCTGCCGCGCGGGAGGACAACAGCTACCGGCTGTACAGCGCCGACGACGTGCACCGCCTGCGGTTCATCCGCCTGTGCCGGGCCATGGACATGTCCCTGGCCGAGGTGCGCACGCTGCTGGAGCTGGACTGGAGCCGCAAGGCCGACTGCGAGGCCGCACGCGTCGCGCTGGACGAGCACCTGCAGCATGTGCGCAGCCGCCTGGCCGAGCTGCGCAGCCTGGAGGCCGACCTGCTGGCGCTGCGCAACCGGTGCGACGGCACCGACGCCCATTGCCGCATCATCGAAGCCCTGCACGAGCGGGCCGACGCGCAGCCGCCTGCCGCGCCAGCGGGCAGCGCCGGCAAGCGCCATGTGTGAGCACGCCGGCCGTGCGCTGCGCCGGTTGTGAGTAGCTGTTTCCGCGGGCTGTTGTTTGCTATAAATAGCATAGCTGCTTGCGCTTGTCTTTAGGGCGCTAGAGGCCAAAAACACTTGTATTCCTTGCGGCCGGCATGCGCCTTCGGCCGGCCGGGAGGGCGCCGCTATGATGCGGCCATGGCCCCCTCCCTCCCCGGTCTCTTCTTGCCAGAACGGCTGTGGCGCACCGCGCGGCGCTGGGCGATTGCGTGGTGGCGCATCCTGTACCTGGGCGCGGTGGTGCTGGTGCTGGTGCTGTCGCCGTCCAGCTACGGCAAGGGCACGCGCCGGGCGCTGGCGCGCCACATCTATCTCGACACGGCCCCCGTGCTCGTGGGCTTCACGGTGCTGGCCGCGCTGATCAGCCTGGTCATCACCCGCATTGTGGTGGTCACGGCGCTGAGCTACGGGCTGTCGCGCTATGCGCTGGAGATGGTGATCCGCGTGCTGGTGCTGGAGTTGATCCCGCTCACGGCGGCGCTGTTCGTGGCCATGCGCTGCACCATCCCCAATGGCACGCACATCACGCGGCTGCGCGATGGCGGCCGGTTCTCGGCGCTGCGCCGCCAGGGGGCCGACCCCGTGCGCATGGAACTGCTGCCCCGCGTGGTGGCCGGCGTGTTTGCCTGCATCACCCTGGCGGCCCTCAGCTGCGTGGTGGCGCTGGTGCTGGTGTACGTGGGCGTCTATGGCTTCAACCTGGCGGGCCTGCCCAGCTACACCCGCATGTTCGGGCAGGTGTTCTCGCCCGGCGTGACGCTGGTGTTCGTGCTCAAGACCGTGTTCTTCAGCCTGGCCGTGGCGCTCATCCCCATGGCCGCGGGCCTGTACGACGCGGGCGACCGCACCCAGCCGGACTCCGAGCTGGGCGGCCTGGCCCGCATGTTTGCCGTGCTGCTGATGATCGAGATCGCCTCGCTCATGGGCAACTACTACTGACCGGCACGGTCTCTCTTCTTTTGCCTGTCCGTCCCCAACCTTCCTGCGAACACGCAATGGTCCCCATGAACGACGACGAGAAGCACCCCCGCCCGCACACGACGCCGCCGCCTGCCGCCGAGGTACCGCCTGTCGAGGTCCTGCGCCCGGTGGCTTATCTGGAGGTCAAGGCGGCGGCGCTGCTGCTGTTCACCCTGGCGCTCATCGTGGGCTCCGGCCTGTACCTGCTGTATGCGCGTGGCGCGTTCGAGCCGACGCAGACGCTGGTGCTCACGGCCGAAGACTCCGAAGGCGTGGTGGTCGGCATGGACATGACCTTCTCCGGCTTTCCCATCGGGCGCGTGCGGCGCATCGAGCTGGCGGCGTCGGGCAACGCCCGCATCATCGTCGACGTGCCGCGCAAGGATGCCCACTGGCTGCGGGAGTCCAGCGTGTTCACGCTGGTGCGCGGGATTGTGGGGGGCACCAACATCCGTGCCTACTCCGGCATGCTCAACGACCCGCCGCTGACCGATGGCGCCGAGCGCCCGGTACTGCGCGGCGACGCCACCGCCGAGATCCCCCAGCTGATGGCATCCGCCCGCGAATTGCTGGCCAACCTCAACGCCCTGACCGCGCAGGACGCCGCCCTGGGCGGCAGCCTGGCGAACGTGCGCGCACTCACGGAACGCCTCAACGGCCCCGGCGGCGCATTGGGCGTGCTGATGGGCAACGAGGCGGATGCCCGCAAGATCGTGGCGACCCTGGAGCGCACCAATGCCCTGCTGGCGCGGCTGGACGGCATGGCCGCGCGGGCCGACCGCCAGGTATTCGGCGCCGACGGCAGCAAGGACGCGCTGGTGCCGGAGGTGCGCGCGGCCGTGGGGCAGCTCAACGGCTTGCTGGCCGACACGCGCACCAGCCTGCGCAAGGTCGACGCCGTGCTGGCCGAGGCCCAGGCCATCGGCGTCAACGCCCGGGAGGCCTCCACCGACCTGGGCGCCTTGCGCGCAGAGGTCGAGAGCAATTTGCGCAAGGTGGAAAGCCTGGTGAACGAGATCAACCGCAAATGGCCCTTTGCGCGGGAAACGGAACTCAAGCTGCCATGAAGATCCCTGCCGCTGCCCCACCATCCCCCGCGCCCCGGGTCCAGTCGCCCATGCCGCGCCGCCTGGCCGCCGGCCCCGGGCGCGCCGCGCTCGCCCTGGCTGCGGCATGGGCCGCCGCTGCGCTCTTGCCGGCGTGTTCCAGCGGCCCACGCGTTCCCGACTGGCAGATGAACGCCCAGGGCGCCGCGCAAAAGGCCCTGGAGGCCCAACTGTCCGGCAACCCCCGGGTGGAGCGGCTGGAGTGGGACCGTGCCCGCGCCGAGGTTGCCCGCACCGGCCGGCCCGACCTGATGGCCCGCCTGGAGCTGATGCGTTGCGCGGCCCAGGCCGCCAGCCTGGAGCCGCCAGGCTGCGACCGGTTTGAGCCCTTGCGTGCCGACGCAGCAGCCAGCGAACAGGCCTATGCCGACTACCTTGCCGGCCGGCCCCTCGCGCCGGAGCAGGCGGCGCTGCTGCCGCAGGCGCAACGCAAGGTCATTGCGGCGGGGAGTGCGGCCTTGCCGTCTGTGGAAGATCCGCTGTCGCGCCTGGTGGCGGCGGCGGTGCTGTTGCAAGCTGGCCGGGCAACGCCGGAGGTGCTTTCAGTGGCCACGGAAACCGCCTCCGCCCAGGGGTGGCGCAGGCCCTTGATGGCGTGGCTCACGCTCCAGGCGCGCAGGGCCGAGGCGGCAGGGGATGCGCCCGGAGCTGCGGCACTGCGCCGCCGCCTGGACCTTGTGGAACAGGGCGGCGCCCCGTCCCGTTGATGGGCCCCGCCCGCACGGCGGGACCAGCGGCCAGCTCAGCGCAGGCGGGCTTGCAGCTGGGTTTCAATGTGGTCGCGCTCGGTGGCGAACTGCTGTGCGCTCATCTCATGCGCTTCAAACTTGCGCGCTGTGGACAGCAGCAGCACCGTGTTTTCCAGCCGCGTGTCCTGTTGCAACGACGGCGGCAGGGCGGTCAGGCGGTCAAAGCTTTGCTTGTACAGCTCGCTCCAGCTCAGGAGCCCCGCCTCGGCCTCGGCCCGGGCGTTGTCGTGCCAGCGGGCAAATTCTTCCAGGGTGCCATCCCGCGGGTGGGCGCAACCGCTGAACGCGCCGGCCAGGGCCACAGCCACCGGCGCCGCCCACAGGAAAGAAGAAAATTTTGCAGGAATGCGAATACGTGGGATCACGGTCGTCCTCCATTCTCCATGCGCCGCACGGCCTTGTGCGCGGCGCTGAATGGTACTGCGATGCTATGGTTTTTGCTACAACGTGTTGCGCAGCGGTGCAAATGCGAGGCGGTGAGCCCCCGGGTGCCTTCCAAGCCCCTGCGGCCAGGTTCATTCAAACAGGCCCGCGGTGAGCATCTGATCGAGCCCGCTCGGCAGCAGGGGCATGGAGTCCACCGACTGCACGGCCACATCGGGCATCAACAACGATGCCGCGGCCAGCACTGCAAGCACAATCGTGCCGGCAAACGCCGCAAGGGCGCGGGTTCCGGGACGCGAGGGTGGGCGCTTCATGGTGGATTCCTTTGTTCGGAGGGCAGGGGCCCCAATGACCCCAAACCAGCCGCAATGGCCAGTGAAAAAGATTTCACCAAACGGGGTGCTCAGCGTCTGTCAGACAAAGGCGACAGGAGGCCTCCGGCACTCTCTCGCAAGCCCCTGGCAGGCGTCCGCGGCTCCGCGCCCTGCGGTATCCACCGCGACTCGCAGGCTGTCAGGAATCGAGCGTGGTCTTGCCCGTGTCGCGCTCCAGCCGGTAGCTCCCGTCGGAGGCGGGCCAATCCGACCTGCCGGCGGCAGCGGCCGGCGCAAGGGGGCCGAAGTGAAAGGCGTGGTGGGGATACGTCTTTACCAGCGCGGCGCGTCCCTGCGCGGTAATCGAAAGCACCTCGGCGGTCTGCTCCGCGGCGCCCACTTCCGGCAGCCGGGCTTGCACCAACTGCGCCGCTGCAATGACACGCAGCTTGTCAATGTCACAAGGCTTGTCGACGGTGACGGGCAGGCGGCTTTGGGCGAGGCTGAAGAGTAGCTCCATGGGCATGCGTGCGCTCCTTGGGTGCAGACGGCCATTTTTATCTGGGCGGCAAAGGGTGGCAACTGGGCGAACGAATGTCAACAAGTTGATGCGTTTTGTCGCTTTTTCGCAGGCCGGGGCTGGGCAGGGAACTGTCGGATAGCAGGCGATGTCCTACAGCCGAGCTGTGCGGGGTTCGCTACGTTGGGGTGCGTTGCAGCGCAAGGAGCTGGAAATGAGCGACAGCAAGGCTGAAACGGCCCACGACCGGAATATGGCACCGACATCCACCCGCACGTTGTGGAAGGGCGCGATCAGCTTCGGCCTGGTGCACATCCCGGTGGGCCTGTATTCGGCCACGGCCAGTTTGGGCATCGACTTCGACTGGCTCGACAAGCGGTCCATGCAGCCGGTGGGCTACAAGCGGGTGAACAAGGTGACCGGCAAGGAAATCGCTGCCGCCGATATCGTCAAGGGCGTGGAGTACGAAGAAGGCCGCTATGTGGTCCTGTCGGCCGAGGAGATCGCCGCGGCGTTTCCGAAGGTGACCCAGACCATCGAGATCGAGGCCTTTCTCGATGCGGACGAAATCCCCTTTGTCTACCTGGAGCGGCCTTACTACACCGCTCCGCTCAAGCGCGGCGAAAAGGTGTATGCCCTGCTGCGCGAGGCCCTGCGCAAGAGCAACAAGGTGGGCGTGGCCAAGGTGGTGATCCAGGCCAAGCAGCATCTGGCCGTCCTGATCCCGTGCGGCAGGGCGCTGGTGCTCAACCTGCTGCGCTGGGGGGGCGAGATACGCTCGTTCGAGCAACTGAATCTGCCGCCGCTCGACGCCCGGGCGGCGGGCATCAAGGACGCCGAGCTTTCCATGGCGGTCCAGCTGATCGACGACATGACGCAGGAATGGAAGGCCGACAGCTTTCGCAACTCCTTCGCGGATGAAATCCACAAACTCGTCGAGCAGAAAGCATCCGCCGGGGACATTGCCGAGGTTGCCCCGGTGGAGAACGCGCCCACCGCGCCGGCGGGCGCCGAGGTGCTGGACCTGACGGCGCTGCTGCGGCGCAGCCTCGAGGGCAAGACGCCGCCCGGCACGGACCGGCCGGCGTCCGGATCGGTGACCCGGCTGCCGGCCAAGTCCGCCGCGCGCCCCGCAGCGGCCAAACCGGCGGCGGCCAAAAAGAAGGCGCCGGCCAAGAAGGCGCCGGCCAAAAAGGCGCCGGCCAAAAAGGCGCCGGCCAAAAAGGCGCCGGCCAAAAAGGCGCCGGCCAAAAAGGCGCCTGCGGCCAAGCGGGCCCCCGCCGCGGCCCGCAAGCCCGGCCGGCGGGCCGCCTGAGGACGTGCCGCCATGGGCGATTCGCTGGCGCAATACCGCAAGAAGCGCAACTTTGCCGTCACGCCCGAACCCTCTGATGGCGGAGCGCCGGGCCAGCACGCCCGGCAGTTCGTCATCCAGAAGCACTGGGCCACCCGCCTGCACTATGACTTTCGGCTGGAGCTGAACGGAACGATGAAAAGCTGGGCCGTGCCCAAGGGGCCGAGCTTCGACCCCGCGGACAAGCGCATGGCGGTGCAGGTGGAGGACCACCCGATTTCGTACAACCGCTTTGAGGGGCAGATTCCGCCCAAGCAGTACGGGGCCGGCCGGGTGATCATCTGGGACAGCGGCTATTGGGTGCCGGAGGGCGACCCGGACGAGGGCTACCGCAATGGCAAGCTCAAGTTCCAGATCTACGGCCACAAGCTGCAGGGCCATTGGACCCTGGTGCGCATGCACGGCCGGGGCGACGAACGCCAGCAGCCCTGGCTGTTGATCAAGGAGCGCGACGGCCTGGAGCGGCCCGCCCGCGAGTTCAATGTGGTCGAGGCACTCCCCGACAGCGTGGCGACCGCGCCGCCGGTCCCCTGGCCTCCCACGGGCGGCGCGCCAGCGTCCGCGCCACCGGCCCGTGCAACGCGCGCGAGCCGGCGGGGCGGCGAACCGGGCGGGGCGCACGTCGCCGCCGCCTTGCCCAGGACGTTGGCCCCCCAGCTCGCCACCCTGGTGGAGCGGCCGCCGGCCGATACCGCGCAGTGGCTGTGGGAGCTGAAATTTGACGGCTACCGTCTGCTGGCCCGCGTGGAGCAGGGCAAGGCCCGCTTGCTCACGCGCAACGGCAACGACTGGACGTCCAGGATGCCGCGCCTGGCCGGGGCCTTGGCCCGCCTGCCCTTGAAATCCGGCTGGGTGGACGGCGAGGTGCTGGTGCTGGACGGCCAGGGCATTCCCGACTTCCAGGCACTGCAAAACGCCTTTGACGGCGCGTCCACCGACGCACTCGTCTTCTATGCGTTCGACCTGCCGTATGCCGACGGTGCCGACCTGCGCTCCGTGCCGCTGGAGCAGCGGCGGGAGAGGCTTCGGAGCCTCGTGCAGGCAGCTGCGGAGGACAACGTGCGCTTCAGCGAGGCGTTTGAAGCAGCGCCGGCGGATCTGGTCTCGTCGGCTTGCAAGCTCGGCTTCGAGGGCGTGATCGGCAAACGCAAGGACAGCGTCTATATGTCGCGCCGCAGCGGCGACTGGATCAAGCTCAAGTGCAGCCACCGGCAGGAGTTCGTGATTGGCGGCTATACCGACCCGCAGGGCAGCCGCACCGGCATCGGGTCGCTGCTGCTGGGCGTGTACGACGAGCACGGCGCACTGCGCTACGCAGGCAACGTGGGCACCGGCTTCAACGAGCAACGCTTGCAGGACCTGGCGTCGCAACTACAGGCGCTGCACGCCGCGTCCAGCCCGTTCGCCAACCCCCGGTCCGTCGGCAGGAAGGCGCACTGGGTGGAGCCCCGGCTGGTGGCCGAGGTGGCGTTCGCGGAGTGGACGCAGGACGCAAAAATTCGCCACGCCGTCTTCAAGGGGCTGCGCCAGGACAGGCAGCCCCAGGACATTCACCGGGAGAAACCGCAGACCATGGCACCACCGACCTCCGTCCCCCCCCAGAGCGGCGCGCCCGCCGTGCGCGTGTCCCATCCCGAGCGCGTCATCGACCCCTCCACCGGCGCCACCAAGCTGGACCTGGTGCGCTACTACGCCACGGTGGCGCCGCTCATGATGCCGCACCTGAAAGGGCGGCCCACCTCGCTGGTGCGCGCGCCGGACGGGGTGCAGGGGGAGCTGTTTTTTCAAAAGCACCTGGATGCCGGCCGGATGGAAGGCGTGCGCCAGCTGGCGCCGCAGCTCTACCCGGACCATCCCCCGCTGCTGGAAGTGGCGGGGCCGAAAGGCCTGCTCGCAGCCGCCCAGATGAACACGGTGGAGTTCCACACCTGGAATGCCCGCAAGGACCGCATCGCCCGTCCGGACCGCATTACGTTCGACCTGGACCCCGGCGAGGGCACCCCTTGGGAGCACGTGCAGGACGCCGCCACGCTGGTGCGGCTCATGCTGACCGAACTGGGCATGCCCGCCTTCTTGAAAACCAGCGGCGGCAAGGGCCTGCACCTGGTGGTGCCCATCAAGAGGCTGCACGACTGGGACGCCGTCAAAGGCTTCAGCCAGGCCATCGTCCAGCACCTGGCCCGCACCATTCCGCAGCGCTTCGTGGAAAAGAGCGGCCCCAAGAACCGCGTGGGCAAGATTTTCGTGGACTACCTGCGCAATGGTTTCGGTGCCACCACGGCCAGCGCCTGGACGGCCCGCGCCCGGCCCGGCATGGGCGTGTCCGTCCCGGTCACGTGGGACGAGCTGGACACGCTCACCTCAGGCGCGCAATGGACGCTGCGCACGGTGGAGCGCCGGCTACACACCGGCAACGGGCCGTGGGAAGGGTACGAAGGGGCGGCCGTATCGTTGGTGGTGGCGATGAAAGCGCTGGGGTTTCACCCCGACCGGTGATCTGCGAGACAGGTCGGGGCGGAGCCTGCAGAACTGCGGCGGCCCTGCGCGAACCGGATCAACGCACGTTGATGAACCCGGCCTCCGGGCCTTCTTTTTCCTCGGGCTGGGTCAGCGAAAAACTGAGCAGGGCCACATCTGACGCCAGCGCGTTGCGCCGGCCGTCTCCGCCAATGCGGAAATGGGCCATGGGGCTGTTGGCAAACTGCAGCGCCGATCCGAAGCAGTGGGTAGGGAGAATGAGGGTGCCAACCGCGGCGTTCTCGACCAGTTGAAACGCGGGAAGCACCACCCGGTTGGATTCTGTGAACCCGATCTTCAAAAACGTACGGAACGCTCCGGCCCGCATGCCCGAAAGCTCAATGAAGCCGGTGGCCATCGGTACGGTGAAGCCTTCCATGCTGAAGGTGTCGAGGCCGGACAGCAGCGCGGCGCGCACGTTCTTGACCTTGGCGACCACGTACTGGTCCCAGTCCGGCTGGTGGGTCTGGGCCTTCTGGAGATTGGAACCCCATTGGTTGGAAAGCGATGTAGTCATGGATTGCCTGGAAATGCAGGCAGGCACCCCGCCTGCGAAAGTTTGACTGGGTAGAGCCCTTGATGCTGGCCGTACTGATGTTGCTCCTTTGTAGGAACAGGCCTAAACGCCTGACAGCCCAGGCCGCCAGGGCGCAGGGCAGTGGCAACAGCAGGGCCCGGAAGCCGCCAAACGGCTTCCGGGCCCCGACCGCTGCATCTAGCACTTAGCGGTCATTCTTATGGCTCTGGCTGCCTGCGCGCGCATGCTGCTCCGAGGAGCCACCGCGGGTGTTGCCGCCATCGCTGGATGCGCGCGTGCCTTGCCCCTGGCCGCCGTGGCTCTTGGAGCCGGCTTCGCGGGCTTCTTGGGAGGTGAACTCGTGTGCATTGCCCGAAGCGTGGGCAGCGCGGCCGCCTTCGGCCGCAATCTCGCGCTGGCGGTCACTGTCCATGGATGCAAAACCTCGGCCCGAACCGGAGCCACCTTGCTTGTTGTTGCCCTGGTTCTGATTGCCTTGATTGCTGTTTGCCATTTCGATCTCCTGGAGGTTGAACACATTGCACACGGGTCATTCCGTGTGAGACTTCACTGTCTTGGCGGGCCATGGGCTGGGCCGTAGGCGCAGGACTACCGGACCGTAGGTGGGGTTTGACGATGGCGGGGGCGCGCCAAGCGGCTTTTCATCGCCCCCTGGGCGAGCGACTTTTCGCAGGGCTGCGCGAGCGGCTCGCACCACCGCAATTCAGGGCCTTCTCCGGCGCCCGGGTAGGCCCTGTCCCACGGCGGGCCTGCAGAACTCCGGGGCGCCCCACTGCCGTGATGCCTGCAGTCCTACAGCACCAGCCCGGGGGCTGTCGCAAAGTTGGATGAAGCCGGTTTGGAGGCTGGGGCTTCACCCCGCCGCTGACGCGTGGCCGCACGGCGTTGCGTCACGGCGCCGCGTTTCAGATCCCGCGGCCCGGTGGACCGCCCGCAAGCCACGGCGCCCCGCCCATCCCGCGGCGCCTGCGGCAGTGCCGCGATGACAGGAGCGTTGAAACCATGGCAACCACTGTGTTTGAAGAACTTCAGGCCAAGGCAGAAGCCTGGTGCAAGGAATTTGACCGCTACAAGGACGAGTGCAAGGTCTTCGCGGAGAAGCTGCGCGTGGAGCTGATCGAATACCTGGGGGCCAAGTCCACGGACGTGGAGTTCCATGGCCTGGATGAGCACCTGGACCGTGTCCGCGACGGCGGCTTCACCTTGTCGCCGCGCCTGCAGGTAGGGGACGACGGGTTCGTCTACTTCGGCCTGACACTGTTTTTCAAGCTGGAGACGCAATGCCTGGACGAGCATGTGCGCGTGGGGGTGCAGCGGGTCAAAGGCGTATGGCGGATCCGCTGGAACCAGATGGAGCTCAACTACGGGAACGGGGCTTCCTCGCACACCGCCTTCTTTGAAAAGGTGACCAGCCTGATCGCGGAGAAATTCTCCACGCCATTCCACCGGCGCCGGGGGCCGATGGGCTTTGTGCCGGTGGTGAGCAACGACCACCTGACCCTGGTCCCTCCGGCGGACTTGCGCATTGCCGCGGAGAACGGCGCCGTTGTTTCGGACGCCTCGGGCGCGGCGCCCGGCGCGTGAGCATGCGTTAGCCGTTAGCCGTTAGCCCACTCCCGTGGGCTGCGTGGCATCGGCGGCGGAACACCGGAACTACATCACGGAATGCTGCAAGCGCTGCGGCCGGCGCACGGCCGCCGTGGCGGGACATGGTTACCCTTGGGTCTGGCTCTCCCCATTCACACCTCCTGCCTCCTGTTTTCCATGCGCCTGTCTCGTTGCCGTTGCCTCGGCCTGTGGGTCCTCTCTGTTTGCAGTGCGGTCTCCGCCAGCGCACAGTCCTGGACCGCGGCGGGGTCCAGCCCCTTTCTGTGGAGCAACCAGTCTCCGCTGGGGGTCTACCGCAGCGTCAACACCATGATGCTGTCGCGCCTGCCCTCCGGGCCGCAAGCCACGCCCTCCGCGAAGCGGATGCCGCTGTCTGCCACCAGTTTTGCCCGCACCAGAACGCCGCTGATGCCCCAGCGGATGGCGGGCCCTGCCGACGAGACCCGTGCGCGGCGGCTGGAGGCGTATGTTGCCATCCTGGCGTCGTACGATCAGCTGCTCAAGGACAGTGGCGAGTCCGCCCGGCTGGGCAGCAACGTTGCGGGGGCGATCACCTACCTGCTGGTGTCGTCCCACTATGTCCTGGGCGGCGGCACCGAGCTGCCAACTGCGCAGCAGGAGCTGATCCTGCAGGACATCAACGATGCGCTGTCGCAGACACCGGCGTTTGCCGCGATGAGCGACGCGCAGAAGCAGGAGCTGTTCGAGACCTGCGCCATCACGGGCTCTTATGTCCATCCCTTTCAAGGTCTTTGGAGTTTGATCATCTAAGCTTCTGATTTCACGGGGATCGTGGGACCTGGGAGCAAAGAATCTGGCGGGAAATCATTGAGCGGTTTGAGGAGCAGGCACCGGGCGCGGTGATGGCGCACCTGGCACTGGAACAGGCCTTGCCAGCGAGCTGGATAGACGAAGTGTTCCAGGCACACCGGCAACGGCAGTACCCCCGGGAGCTGCTGTTCTCCAGCGTGGTGGAGCTGATGCTGCTGGTCACCTTGGGACTGCGGCCTTCGCTGCATGCGGCCGCGCGCAAGATGGCCCGGCAGCTGCCGGTGTCGCTGGCCGCACTGTATGCCGAGGTCCAGCGCACCGAGCCTGCCGTGCTGCGGGCGCTGGTGCAAGGCAGCGCCCGGCGTCTGGCGCCGTTGGTGAGCGGCATGCCCGAGCGGCAAAGCCTGCCGGGCTGGCAGTTGCGGGTGTTCGACGGCAATCATCTGCCGGCCAGCGAGAAGCGGCTGGGCCCCTTGCGCGGACTACGGGGCGCGGCGCTGCCAGGCCACACGCTGGTGGTGTACGACCCGGACAGCGCGCTGGTGTGCGACATCGTGGCCTGCGAGGACGCCCACGAGAGCGAGCGCACGGGCGCGGCGGCGCTGATTGAGCAGGCGCAGGCTCAGCAGGTGTGGATCGGCGACCGGCACTTCTGCACCCGGGCCATCGTGCAAGGGCTGGCCGAGCGCGGTGCGGGTTGCATCGTGCGCGAGCACGCGCGCCATCCGCGGCTGCGGGCCGTGGAGCGAGGCCACCGCCATCGAGACGGGCGGGGTGCGCGAGCAGGCTATCGAGCTGGCCGAACCCCACGAAGGAGCCCTGCGGCAGTGGCGACGCATCGAACTCACGCTGCACACGCCCACCGAGTCCGGCGACCAGGCCCTCGTGCTGTGGAGCAACCTGCCGCCCGAGGTCGACGCAGCCACCATCGCGCAGCTGTACCGCAAGCGCTGGCGCATTGAAGGTCTGTTCGGCCGCCTGGAATCCGTGCTGAACAGCGAAATCAAGACGCTGGGCCACCCGCGTGCGGCGCTGCTGGGATTTGCGGTGGCGGTGCTGGCGTACAACGTGCTGGCGGTGCTCAAACAACTCATCGAACATGCGCATCGCCAAAGCCATCCGGAACTGGACGTATCCACCTACCATCTGGCGGTGGACATCGCGGCCGATTACGGGACGATGCTGCGAATGCTGCCACCCGAGCAACTGCCTCGCCCCGGCGGCGATGTCGGGCGACTGCTCGAACGCCTGCTGCGCCTGGCCAGCCTCATGAGCCCCAAACAACTGGCCACCTCCAAACGCAAGCCCAAGGTCGCTCAAGCCAAAGGCTACGTCGGCGGCGCCATCGCTCGCGCCCACTTCTCTACCGCTCGCTTGCTTAAGAAGGCTGCCGGGAAAAGACCTTGAAACGGATGGCTCTTATGTCCTGACGCTGTACCGCACTGGGGTCGACCAGAAGAACCCCAGCTACCTCAAGGAAGCACGGAACCTGGCCAGCCTGGGCGTCGAACAGATTGTTGGCGTGAAGCCCGACCGGGTTTCCCTGGGCCAGGGTTTGCGGCTGAGGTAAGCCGGCAGGTCATTTCTCCAGGTCCATGAACTTGCGCACGCGTTGCAGGGTGCCGGTCGTGGCAGAGAAGTCCCGTATCTCGCGGGGCGTTGCGTCCAGCTAGCTGCAGCACGCCTCCTTCCCTAGAGCCCTAGTTGCCGTTCCACGGCTCAAGAGGATGAATCCTTGGCAGCCGGGTTGAACGTGGTTGACAGCGCCTATCCAAAGCCGGCACGACATGGCCTAGCCAGTGGCATACCGTCGAAGGCAGAAAACAAAAAACCCCAAGTGATGGAATCACTTGGGGTTGCATGTTGGCGGAGAGGGCGGCAGTCGAACCCGGGTTTCCCGTTGCGTCACGAAATCGCACGAAACCAGAAATTAATCCAATAGAAACAATGACTTAGGCGTTTTGTTGTTTCACGGTGTCTCTGGTTGCATCTCCCAATCTCGTGTTTTTTCCGTATACTGTTCCGTATAACGAGACCAAAATTTGGGTCTCGTCTCCGTCGAACTCCACCCATGGTCAAAGCCAACAAACTCACTCAACTGCAAGCCACCAGGCTCAAGGAGCCCGGCCTGCATGGCGACGGTGCCGGCCTGTGGCTCAAAGTCACCGAAGGGGGTTCCAAGTCCTGGATTTTGCGCTACGCCTTCAACGGTCGTGAGCGCTGGACAGGGCTGGGGCCATACCCCGAAGTCTCCCTGGCCGATGCCCGTGACAAAGCCATGGCATGGCGTCGTCAGGTGCGCCAAGGCATCGACCCCATGCAAGTCAAGCACCAAGCCGCTGCCGTAGCGCGTGCCGAGCAAGCCAAAACCATCACGTTCGACAGTTGCGCCGAGCGCTACATCGAATCACACCGCTCGGGCTGGAAGAACGCCAAGCACGCCGACCAGTGGACGAACACACTGCAAACCTACGCAGCCCCCATCATCGGCAAGATGGATGTCGCGCTGATTGAAACCGCTCACATCATGCGCGTGCTTGAACCGGTGTGGCACACCAAGGCAGAAACCGCCTCGCGCCTGCGGGGCCGTTTGGAAGCTGTGCTGGATTGGGCCACCGTGCACCGGTACCGCACGGGAGACAACCCCGCCCGCTGGAAAGGCCACCTCGACGCACTGCTGCCCGCACGCTCCAAAGTTGCCAAATCAAAGCACTTTGCTGCACTGCCATGGCGCGACATGAAACCGTTCATGACCGAACTGCGCCAGCAAAGCGGCATCGGCGCGCTGGCTTTGCAGTTCACCATCCTCACCGCCGCCCGCTCAGGCGAAGTGCGCGGCATGAGCTGGTACGAAGTGGACTTCGAGCACAAGCTGTGGACTGTCCCTGGCGAACGCATGAAGGCTGGAAAAGAGCACCGCGTGCCGCTATCGGATGCTGCCGTGCAACTGCTGGAGTCTTTGAAGGCCACCAAGCTGGCGGATACCGACATCGTGTTTCCCAGCACGCGTGACCACAAACCCCTGTCAGACATGACGCTCACCGCTGTGCTGCGGCGCATGCAGCGCGACGACATCACCGTGCACGGGTTCCGCTCCTCGTTTCGGGACTGGGCGGCAGAAGCCACTGACTACCCCCAGGAAATGGCGGAAATGGCACTGGCGCACATCGTGGGCAACAAGGTGGAGGCTGCCTACCGGCGCGGGGATATGCTGGAGAAGCGGCGCGCGATGATGCAGGCGTGGGCTGAGCACTCGCTGTGAACACTAGGTTCCATTCCCTTGACGGAATATTCCTTGGAGGCTATATTTAACTATGTCTTGGGACGTTGAGTACACCGATGAGTTTGAAGCGTGGTGGGAAGGCTTGTCTGAGCAGGAGCAAGTGTCCTTAGCGGCTTCGGTAGCATTGCTGGAAGAGCGTGGCCCCTCACTCGGTCACCCCCACAGCAGTGGCATCAACGGTTCTCGCCACGGGCGCATGCGTGAATTGCGCACGCAGCACGGCGGGCGGCCGTTTCGCACGCTGTATGCCTTTGACCCTCGCCGAATGGCAATTTTATTGATCGGCGGTGATAAGACGGGTGATAGCCGCTGGTACGAAGTGCATGTGCCAATCGCTGATCGGTTGTATGACGAGCATCTTGACCAGCTTCGCCGTGAAGGAGAAATAGATGGCTAAGAAGTTTTCTGAATTGCGGGCTGAAATGAGCCCTGAAGCGCGCGCTCAAGCCGCTGAACTCGCGCAAACCATGCTGGACGAAATGCCACTGCACGAGCTGCGCCAAGCTCGGGGGCTGTCGCAAAAGATGCTGGCAGATGTGCTGCATGTGCAGCAACCCTCTATCGCCAAGATGGAAAAGCGCACAGACATGTACCTTTCAACGCTACGCAGCCACATCCAAGCGATGGGGGGTGAGCTGGAAGTCATTGCACGGTTTCCTGATGGGGCGGTGAAGATCAGCAACTTTGCAGAACTGGGTGCTCCAACACAGACTGCAGTGCTTTCGTGATTGGGTTACTTTCCAGCGGGGCACTTCCTCTAGGACCGGCTGCACCCACAGTTGCTAATTGGCAACGACATCCTAGCTCAGAGGCTGAGCAGCCACCCTATAGCGGAGACTCGGTGCTGTACAAAATAGCCTTTTGCCCTCGCCCGTTGGGCGAGGGGACTCCGTTTGACAATGAGCAGCGCGGCTTACATTCACCACTTCGTCGCTAACTCCAGTACCTGATCCACGTACCCCTTTTCGCCAATGAAGTAGACGTGCAGGGCTTCAAGATCAGGCTTTGGTAGGCCGCGCGTGCTCCACAAGTGTTCGACTCGCATCCGGTTGGTGCTGGGTGACAAGATAGCCGATTCCAGCTTGACCTGGGGGTCTCCCAGGCGCTGTTCCAACTTCTTGATCTCGGACGAGAAGTTCACCTTGTCGCTGCCCGGTCCCTCATGCTCCAGGCCGTGTGGGTCTAGGAAAACGATACGCTGCGTGCCATCTGCCTTGAGGCCCCACAAAATGAAGTCCGGGTAAAAGTTGCCCGCTTCAAAGAAGCCCACGCCACGGCGAGCCAAGTTGCGCAGCAAGAACAGGTGGCATTGCTTTGCTTCCAGCGCGGCCTGATTCACCAGCATCCATTGCCTGAGGTCTTCAACGAACTGAAACTCGGAAGTATTCAGGCTGACTGGCTGGATCTTGATCTTTTCACTGGACAGCAGTGGCTCGTAGAGGTGAATGTCGAGTCGCAGGCCCTTGGCGTGGCCCGTTGTGCGCCATCCAACCGAAGCCAGTTCTTGCTTGAGCACCTTGATGTCGTCGATCAGGTAGTCCTCACGGCCTTCGACGATCAGTTGATAGTTCTCGTCCTCACCCGGCAGGTTCTCGTGATCACGCGTTAGCAGAACGAGCTCCATGCGTGGGTCGATGTAGCGGCGCTTGTGGTAGTTGAAACAACGCTCCAGCGCACTGCACAGCAGCTCAAAGGCCACCGACTGCCAGTGCTTGACGTTGCCCATCGACAATGCCCACCAAGCCTCTGGCACCTCGATGACATACCAGTCCGGCCTGCTCAGCAAGGCGCGCAGCGATTCAGGCCGCACCACCACGTTGTCGAAGTGGCGCTGTTTGCGATAGCGCTCCAGGTCGAACCACATTTGCTGCCAGTTCAGCATGGACAGGCGCAGGGCATCAAATTGATGCGTGATGGGCGCAGCGGCCTCTGCGACATGGTGTGTGGCTTCGGCGGCTTGAATCATCTGCACCCTGGGGTAGCGGTTCACCACCACCCGAACCCCACCCACAGTCATGCTGGGCGGCAGGTTGGCCAGTTCGAAGCTGACCACGGGGCCATGCTTGCGGAAGTCGTATTGCTCCTGGGTGTCTTTGCGGTACTTGGCGCGCAGGATCTTGAGCTGTTGGCCAAAGTCGTGCGTCACGTTGAGATCGATGGTTTCAACACGAGGCGCATCGTTGGGCGGCAGGTCTTCTTCTTCCAGGAACTTCCGGAATGTCTCCATGAAGTCTGCCTGCACGCCGAACACATTCAAGGTTTCCAGCAGGTGGATGTCTTTGGGGGGATTCACCGGCTGATAACGGCTCGTGCGCATCAGGCTGATGTCTTTGCCTTTGAGGCGAACGCCGCGACCAAACAGCTGGATGATTTGCGCACCTTCGCTTTGCCCCATGCGCATCAAGCCCAGGCTGGAGACGCGCCAGCAGTCCCATCCTTCGATGAACTTCTTGGAGCCCACAAGCATGTGAATGGGCGAGCTGGGTTTGTGCACATCCCCGAAAACGGGTTCTCCAAACTCGCTGGGCCGCACTTCGGCAATGGACTGCTTGGTCTCCAGTTCATCCTTCAAATGCTTGGCCAGAGCGCTGGCGTCACCCACGTTGATGACACCGAAGGGTTGATCCGCTTCACCCACCTTCAGGAGGAGTTCGCCGCTGTCGCCTCTGACCCGTTCCACCACCAAGTGGCCACCACCCGGTGCGTGGAAGAGCCGAGTGCAGATGTCTGCGTACAGCGATGACGCATCCTGATCGGCTGACTTGAGGTACGCAAAGGAGTTGACAAAGATGTCTTGCCCCTTGCTGTCCATCAGACCGGAAGTTTGCGCGTTGCCTTTGAGCACCTGGTGAATGCGCTGCGTGGCCGCGTCCTTGTCTGCCAAGAACCTGGCAAGGAAGTCGAGAATCTGGGCCACGTCAGAAGGGTTGACGTTTTCTTCGTCAACCGCCCTTTTGCCGGTGACGTTGGCACCCACAAACACCCAGAGCGGCTTTTCGAGATTGTAGCCGTCATAGCGCTTGCCAGCTTCCACGAACATGCGCAGCTGTTGGTAGAAGGCCAACAGCGCGGCCGTCAGGTAGGCATCTTTGTGCGCCAGTTCATCCTTGGGCAGGTTGAAGATGCGGTAGTCCTTGCCATAGCCATCCGCGTAGAAGTAGCGGTAGCTGTAGTCAAACAGCACCGACTTGGCATAGCTCTCCGCCAGCACCCGGTCATTGGCAGCCTTCACCGCCTGCTTGAACGTGGCCGAGTATTCAAAGGTGAAGCCTTTGGCGGCCAACTTGTCACGCTTGACCTTCCAGTCGCCACCACTCATGCCGCGGTGGCCTTCATCGACCAGCAACAGGTTGGCATCGCCAAAGCTGTCCACCGCCATTTGCTTGACCTTCTGCTCGTCAGCCAGTTTGGTGATCTCGGTCAGCATGGGCGTGGTCAGGCCTGCCTGCCCTTGTGTCAGCAGGTCGGTGTCCTGGCGAAGCGTGTCGGGGTGGAAGCCGTTGTCCCGCAGTTCGCGCTCGTGCTGTTCAGACAGGCGCTCGTTGGGCGACAGCACAATCACCCGGCTGAAACGGTCTGCCAGACCGTTGGCCTTGGCATGGTGGGCGAACTGCAGCAGGTTCACGTGCATCAGCAACGTTTTGCCGCTGCCTGTGGCATTCTGCAGGCAAATCTTGTTCAGGTCTTCCACATTGAACAGGTCAACGCCGGTAGAGCGCTTCTGTGCATCATGGTGGGCGTTGAAGCGCTTAAGGTATTCATTCAGCGCGTCACACAGGCCCTGGCGGTCACTGAAGTATCGGTCGATGTATATCTCAACGAACAACAGCGTCAACCACTGGAAGTACTTCCAGACAATGGGGCCTTTGTGCTTGCGCCGTTCATTGATCCAGCGGGTGTGGGCCACCAGGTTGGCGTCGTAGCGTTCGATGTCGGCGGTGGTGATCACCGCGCCGGCTTGCAGGTGATCGGTCAACGCCTTGGCAAAGCGGTGCTTGCCATCGGGCGAGATGCCCGGCTCAATCTCGCGCAGCGTCTTGGCCAGCACTTCCAATGGGCGCTTGTTTCGCCCAGCATCTGTGTGAGCGGCCAGTGGGTCAACGCCCAGCAGGCTGATCACCCATTGGTTGAGCACCAGGGCATCCTGGAAGTGGCTCGCCACCAGTGGCTGTGCGGCCTTGCTGGACTTCGTGGTCTTCTTGTTCATGCCGCTTGTTGGCCCAGTTGTTCGAGTTGTGTGATCCACACACTAAAGCGAGGACATCCCTCTCGCACCGTAGCTAGTCCAGCTTCCCGCAGAATCTGTGCACCATACAAATCTTTCTGATTCTCATAGCCGGGGAAAATCCTGCCCAATCGAGCCGATGGTTTGGTGTCGAATTCCTTGTTGACGGCCTCAGGTGATCCGCACTCCTTCACTGCATCCCGCATGAGGTTGGTCTGCTTTTCTTTTCCGCGCAGCAACTCTGTAACTTTGTCAGGAACTGCAAAAAGGAGTGCTTCAAACTCATACATCTGAATGTACGGTGTGATTTTTGACTTGAGTGATTGTTCTAATCCCTCAAGCATTGCCGTTTCGAGCTCACTGACTGTTCGACCCTTTGCGCGTACAAACTTGTAATAGTCGTAGAAGGTCGAGACATGATCAAACCCGTGAACAAAGCTCTTCAGCTCATGTTTGACTCGATCAAGGCTTATGTTTCCATGCATGGGGCTTGCAACTACCGTGACGCCGAATTGCTCGAGATGAGGCTTCAAGACTGTGCTGACAAAATTACGCTCCGTCTTGCCTTCGACACTGATGCCCAAACGGATCATTCCGGTGTCCCCCCGAGCAAATTCTTCTCCCACAGGTCTCCTGCGCGATAGTCCTCTAGCCAGGCTGATACTTCTTCCTCTTTGAGTCTGCGGAACGTGGATGCACCTTGGTTTTGATCCACAACCACCAGGTTGTACCACTCGAACTCATTGGCCAGCGTAACCGACTGGGTCGAAGCAATGATTTGCCGGTATGTACTGACCGACCTCATCATCGCGGCCACGAGTTGGATGGCAAAAGGGTGCAAGCCCAGTTCTGGTTCGTCCAAAAAGATCACGTCTGGCAGGCGATCCTCAGGCGAGCTGAGCAACGTGACCAAACAGAACAGGCGCAACGAACCATCTGAAGTTGAATCAGCACCGAAGGTTTTATCGCCATACTTGCCACGCCAACGTAGGGCGACGGTTTGTCTACCCTCCGGACCAGTGGGCTCCAAGACAAAATCGTCGAATGCGGGCAGCACTCGCTGAATTCGCTCCACGATCGTGTTGTAGGCCCTGGGGTTCTCGTTGTAGAAGTTCAGCAGCACAGGTGCCAGGTTACCGCCGTGGGACAGCAGTCGAGCATGGTCTGAGACCATCCATGGCTGCTTGATCGGTGCGTTAGGGGATGTGTCGTGAAACTGGTAGGCGGAACACTGCCGCAGCAGGTGCGTCACTGTCTTTGCGGTTGTCCTGGCGCTGGCAGTAGGGGCCTCCTTGATCGCAAGGGGGAGTTGCGCCTCCTTCGTGCCACTGTCCATCTCATACCAGTTGGCCATCGTGCCCTTTGCCGAATTTGAGTAGCGGTAGCGCTCTTCAATCAGCATGAGTGTGTTGGCCGCTGGCAAGTGGCCCATCACGAATTCATATTCGTTCAAGCCTTTGGGCGTTTCAATGGTGACCGAGGCGCGGATCTTGTCTGTTTTCTTCGCGCCCATGTACAACAGGTTGTCGGCCCAGCCGTTGCGTTCGATATAGCCTTGGAGCTGTTTGCCCTTGAGCATCCAGCCCAGCATCTCGATAAACTTGATGAAGTTCGATTTGCCCGCACCGTTGGCGCCAATGAGCAAGGCCATCTGAGGCAGCTCTAGGCTATCCACATGGGCGAGGCTGCGAAAACCCTGGATGCTCAATCGGGTGATGCGGCCTTTCATGCCAGTCATTTTGGTGGAGTCGTTCACACGTCCTCCCACATGCGCTGGGCAAAAGTCTCTTCAATCATGCACACCCGCGCGCCTGCCGAGCCATCGGTATTGAGCGCGTGGCTGCCGTTCACATAGATGGTGGCGAAGTCGGTATCACGAGGGTTGATCTTCATCTTGTTAAGCCAAGCCTCCAGTGCAGCCTGGTCGCGGCCGGGGTCACCGGTTAGTTTGCGCCAGATCACCAGTACTCGTTCGCGTGAGAGTTCGTCGCCAGGAACGGTGAACACATCGCCCTCGACCATGCGGAACCAATAGTCGCCTGAGTCAACCTCGTCAATACCCTTGTTGACCCATCGTGTATCTTGATCTCCTGGGAGTTCAGGGTCCGCCTCTTTGCACATTTGAATGGAATAGGTGCGAGGCTTGTCCAACAAGGTGACGTGCAGGCCAATAAATATATTGAACGTTTCCACCAGGTCTATGGTGCGTAGCGCCTGAACGTCTGTGCCCGGCTGCTTGATAAGAATTTTGTATGCAGTGGGATCTGCGAAAAGGTGCTCGTTTAAGAGGCTTGGGTTGCCTGTAGTCTCAAAATTGAGTAAATACTTAAGAATGTATTCTCTTTTGAAGTCTGCTGACGTGTGTTGACTGAGGACTGGGCTGCACTCAGTTGAAAAGGCAGCCATGTTATTTAGTGTGTCCTCGAAGGATTCAAGGCGAAGGTACTTGAACGCGTGGCTAATGCCCTTTCGATCAATCGGCTTGCCGTTCTTCCATTCTGCAGAGTAGATGGCCTTTTTAATACGTGGCTTGAGAACTGAGTCGAAGTATGCTCCCTGCTCAACAAGCACATATTTCCGCTTTCCCTCGTCTTGCCGATTCAGGTTTATGGCGGCGTGAGCGGTGGTCCCCGACCCTCCAAAGTAATCAATTACCTTGCCGTTTGAGTCCTCGCTGAGTCCGCATACCCACAAACAATCTTGAACAGCAAATGGCGACTTTGCGAATGAGAAACTCGCCTCTCCGAAAAGTTGAGTGAGGGTTGCGCTTCCGTACTCTCTGGCAGCGTATGTATTTTTATCCCACCATGATCTCGGTAGCACTCCTTCTGAGGGAGTGTGGCGCCTTAGAACCTGCAGGCCACTTTTGGGGCTGTACTTGATTTTTAGGTCATCCATAGAGGCGATTGCCGAGATGTGATTGAGGCTCCACACTCGATCTCTGCCTTTCTCATCTACTGGTAAAAGGGCCGTTTCGCCTTCGGAGGGAAGTTCGAGGATTTTCCACGAACGATTTGCCTCGTCCCATTCCATTTCCGGAATGCGGATTTTGTTTTCTTCCGGGTTAACAAAAAGAGGGTAAAACTGCTTGGGGCGGGCCGCTCTATGGGTAACTGAGCCGCCGTCTTTGCGAAAGTTTCGCCAGTCGACATGTGCGCCTTCCTCGACCGTAAATCGTTCTAGTTGCTTTTCTGTCCTCGGCAGCCTAGCCAGTTCGGCACTTTCTGACGCACCATAAAAAAAGGCGTATTCATGGCAAATTGACAAGCCTTTGACAGTGGATCTGCCGGAGGGGTTGTTTCGTATGATTGAGGTCCCAAGGTGTAAATCTTTTCCAAAGCTGTTGTCCAGGAGGTTGGCAAGCTCGTGAACCTGATAGTCGTCAATCGTTATGCACACCGCCGCCTCGGCCTTAAGCAAAGGTCGAAGCGCTTCTAGCCGATCGTTCATCATGGTTATCCAGGACGAACTTCTGTAGCCATTTTTGTAGTCTATTGGGCCCGCGTCAGTGTTGTATGGCGGGTCGATGTACGCTGCGTCGAACGACTCTTCATACAAGTTCTTTGTGGTGTTCAGCGCCTGAAGGTTGTCGGAATTTATTAGAAGCCCGTCTAGATTCAAATCCAGATCATCAATACAGGAGACAAGCTCGTCCTTGAATGCATCATCAAATAGGCCAGTGTCGACGAGCAAGTACTGGTTCTGCTGTAAAAATTCGACTGTCGGGGGGGCGGTGAAGCTGGCTTTTGTAAGATCGCCGGTCACTTGATCAATGGCATACAATTCGATCCATTCGGCGATCTGCGCCGAATTGTTAGCAATCTTCTCGTATAGGGCTACCGGGACTCGATCCAGGGTGATGCAGTACTGCGAATCGAAAACAAACTTCTTCTTTAGCCAGAGCTTTTTCTGGAAATCCTCAATTTGAGATAAGAAGTTAATAATTCGACGTGCAATCCTGCGGAGCACGCGGAGCTTGCCCAGGTAACTTTCTACTCGTGGAGCGCTGGCGGCTTCAATGTCGTCCAAGCGCATAACTTCGTTCTTGATATAGAAGTCCAGCTCGCGTCGCAAGAACCCACCAAGGTCCTTGTGGATGAAGTAGTCCATGGTGTTGCGGTCAGCAAACTGAGCCATGTACTTGGCCAACACTGTGCGGTCAGGGCGTTTTTCTGTCGGGCTTGGATGGGCCAAACCTCGTGCATAGGCCTGCGACTTGCCATCGCCGGACGCCGCTGTCTGCAGCGCCTGCAACACGGCTTGAGCGGCTTCGGCCAGCTTTTGCTGTTGCCAGGTGTTGGTTTGGCCAGTTTTGTCAGGGTCCGGCCGGTACTCAAACTGCACCACCAGCTCAATCTGGCCTTGGCTGCCGGCCTCGAACTTGATGGGCTCAGCCGCATGGATCAAGAAGAAGCGGTCTTGGCTTTCCTTGACGTTGTTGTGTTCCCCCTCTGTGGCTGCAGCCAGGCGAAAGTGCACCTTCATCGGCTCCAAGCCTGCTTCGCCGCCAAAGTCCAGCTCCTGGCCCTTGCCTTGGCGTTGGGCTTCCAAGCGCAGGGCCTCGGTCAAGTCAAAGCTGTAGTTGCTCAGGTGTTCGCTGCTTTTGATGTAGTACTGGTCCTTGTTGGCCCAGTGCAGCATCACCTCACGCCCGTCGTAGGGCACGGCATAGGGGGCGGCGCGTTGGTCGTTCTCCGCCACAAAGTAGCGCTTCGACATGAAGTCGCCCTTGTCGTAGTAGCGTGAGAAGAATCGGTACAGGTGGTCATACACCTGAGCCTGGTCCGACAACGGTCCGCTGCCCTCGCGGGCTGCTTGCTGTGCCTGGAGGTAGTCCTTGCCAATCTTGGTGTTGAGGTACTCGGGCTTGAGCTCGCCTGCAGCATCGAAGGCGTCGTCAGCCAGGTCGTCCAGCACTTTTTGTTTGGCGGCTTGCAGCAACTCGTGCGCGCTTTGAACGGCCTGACCGGCAAAGGCCTGGTCAATCTCGGTGGCCAGCTCGCCGCTCATGAAAGCGCGGATCTCTTGGCTGCGGGCGTGCAGGATGCGGTACAGACCGAAGTCCAGCTCGGGTTGATTCAGCTGAAAGAGCTCTTCCAGCAGTTCCACAAATCGTTGTTTTTGTTGGCTCATGGCTTGATGTGCAGGGGCAGCCCTGTCGTTGAGTAGGGCGTGAAGTGGTTGCTGTCACGGGTCAGCAACTGCATCAGCTTGGGATGGATGAAGAGCTTCTCTTTGCCCACCTGCGTTTCGCGCAGCACGCCCAGGGCGGCCAGCTCTTTCAGGTATCGGGATGCCGCCTGGCGTTGGGCCACGCCCTTGTTGACCAGGTTGGCAATGCGGCAGTAGGGCTGCTCGAACACCACATCCACCAGCTCGCGGCTGTAGATCTTGTGCAGGTGGGTGCGCACGTGCTCGGTGGTGTGCTCGGCCAATTGGCGGATGGCACCTATCTTGGCCGTGGTCCACTGCGCGGTGGCCTCCACCGCTTGGAGCGTGAACAGCACCCAAGGCTCCCAGTCCTGCTCGCGGGTGACGTTCAGCAGCAGACGGTAGTAGTCGGCCTTGTGGGTGATGATGTGCCGGCTCAGGTAGAGGATGGGCAGGTTCAGCAGCCCGGACTCGATCAAGTACAAGATGTTGAGCACTCGCCCTGTGCGGCCGTTGCCGTCAATGAAGGGGTGAATGGCCTCGAACTGGTAGTGCCCTACCGCCATTCGGATGAGCGGGTCCAACTCGGGCTGCTCATGGAGGTAGCGCTCCCAGTTGGCCAGCAGGTCACGCAGCAGGGCCTCGCCTTCCGGCGGGGTGTAGATCACTTCGCCAGTGCGGTCGTTGGCCACTTGCGTGCCAGATGTACGCCGGATGTCCATGTCGGCACCTTTGAGGGTGCGGCAAATCTCCACCGCTGTGGCGGTGCACAGGGGGCGAGTCCGCAGGGCATGAAAGCCTCGGTGCAGTGCAGATCGGTAGCGCAGCGCCTCTTTGGTGGCGTGGTCCGCAGCCCCATCGCCTTGCGCGTGCTGGAAGAGTTGGTCGGTGGTGGTGACGATGTTCTCAATCTCGGAGCTGTCCTTCGCTTCCAGCAGCGGGATCGTGTTGATCAGCATGGTCTGGTTCGGGATCAGCTCTGCCGCCTGCTTCAATTCAGCCAATGCCGCACGAGCCGTGATGCAAGCGCGCAGCACGGCTTTTGTCTCCACTTCCTGCAAAGGAGGCAGAGGCGGCAGCTGGTTGTGGGGAGCCTCAGGCCGCCAAACGGCCTCGGGAGCGTTCATCTGTGCTCTCTGAAGAGAAATGGGCGACATGATAGTGGCATCATGTCGCAATTTCTTTAAAATATCGACACATTTTCGCTACATGTCGTTCGATGCGACACATGGCACAGCACATGTCGACAAAATCCTGCTTCAGAACAGGTCAAACCACTTCCCACCGAATGGTGAAGAGGTGGCGGGTGTGGCTGGCGCGGTGCAGGCGTTTTTCCAGCGCGTCGATCAGCGCATCACGGCGCGCTTCGATCTCGTCTTCCACGGCGAAGATGTCTTGTCGCTGGCGGCGTTGATCACCTTCCACCTTTCGCGTCTCGTCCTGTAGTCTGCGGGCTTCGTCCATGCTCGTGGCCAGACGCGCCTGGCGCTTGAGGGTCTTGAGTTTGAGTTTGGTGTCCTCAAGGGCTTGCTCCGCAGCAAAGATGCGGTCCTCGGCCCAGGCATCCAGCTTGTCGCGTTCCTGCTGGAAGAACTTGTCGTTTTGCTCCAGGGCACGGCTGAGCGCCGCGTCCAGTTGCCGGCGTGCATTGCCTTGCAAGGTGTTGGGCGCCGGCAGGTCAATCGGGGCCACCGTTGCTGTCAACTGAAACAGCTTTTCGCATGTTTCTTGATCCAGCACCTTGTCGTCGTCGGTACAGCCCGTGAACACCAGATGTTCTTCGCGTTGAAAGCTGTCCAGCTCCAGCAAATTCAGTTGCAACCAGCCCCCCTTGCCGGCCAATTGCTCCACCACGCTGATGCGGGGCTTGGCTGAGCGGTATTCAAAACGCAGCAATGCCTGGGGTGTGGCGGTGTTTCGGCCCTGGTCGAGCACGTACTCGCCAAGAGGGTGGGTCAGGCGGTACACCCGGGCGTGTTCCAGCACCTTCTCCGCCACCGAGTCACCTTTGCGGATCAGTTGGTAGGTGCCTGGAGGAGCGGCGGCCACGGGCGGCTCAGGCAGATCGAATGACAGTTTGTTCAGATCGAAGCGAGCCCGGCCGTGCAAGACATGCTGAGTGAGCAGCCAGAACAGGCGCGAAACGCGGTCGAGCTGCGACTCTGCGCGCTCGCGGTGTGTGCGAAGGCGGTCATGGATGTCGGCGTCGAAGTGCTCCAGCAACAGGCGTTCGGTTTCCTGCATGCGCGCTTGGATGTCAGCGTCCAGCTCCGCTCGCAACTGCGCAAAGGCGGCCTCGATGGCTTGGGGGCTGCGGCATTGGTCGTAGATCTCGGCAATGCGGCGTTCAAAGTCGATGCCGCTTTCGATGCGACCCAGGATCTGGTCTGAAGCACCGAACACGCCGTCAAACAGGTGGAATTTGTCTTGCAGCAGCTCCAGCACGCGCTGGTCGGCTTCGTTGCGTTGGTTCAGGAAGTTGATGACCACCACGTCGAACTTCTGGCCATAGCGGTGGCAGCGGCCAATGCGCTGCTCAACGCGTTGAGGGTTCCAGGGCAGGTCGTAATTGACAACTAGCGAGCAGAACTGGAGGTTCACACCCTCGGCAGCGGCCTCTGTGGCAATGAGGATGTCTGCCTGCTCGCGGAAGTGGTCAATCAAGGCGGTACGTCGGTCGACGGCCGGTGACCCTGTGACACGGTCAGACCCGACATGACGGGCCAACCAGCGCTGGTAAATGCCGTTGCTGCCCGCCCCCTGGTTTTGACCGCTGAAGGTCACCACCTTGCCTGCATGGCCGTGCGCCTCAAGGAAGCGCGCCAGGTACTCCTGTGTGCGTCGTGATTCCGTGAAGATGACAGCTTTGCGCGCAGCGCCCATCTGGCCCATGCGCTCAAAGCCTTGATCAAGGGCTCGCAGCAGCGCGTGAGACTTCTGGTCTTCTCTCACTTTGCTAGCCAAGTCGATGTAGTGGTCGAGCTCGGCGATCTCGGATTTCAGCAAGGCCAAGTCCACGGCTGCGGGGGCACCGGTGGCTTCATCCTCAGCATCCAGCTCATCGACCAAGTCGGATTCGAGGTCTTCGTCGTCCAGCAGCTTGCCCAGCCAGTCTTCGTCAATGCTCTGCTCGTTCAGCAGCGCTTGCAGGCGGGCGCGCATGCCTTGCAGGGTTGCCAGCACGGCTTCGGTGGATGAGGCCAGCAACTTGCGCAAGACCAGTGAAACCAGGTGCTTTTGTCGCAGCGGGAAGCCGTAGCTGAAATCGCGTTGCAGGTAGGCCGTGATGCAGGCGTAGAGATCTTGCTCTGCGTCGCTGGGTGCGAAAGGCGTGGTCAGGGCATGGCGCTGTGTGTAGGGCACGTACTCCAGCACATCACGGCGCAGGGTGCGTTGCACGAAGGGCTTCAGGCGCTGTCGCAGGGCATTCAGATCGCCATCACTGTGGCTGTATCGGGTGCGGAAGCTGCGCTCATCACCGAACACGTTCTCGTCGATCAGCGAAGTCAGGCCATACAGCTCCATCAGGGAGTTCTGAAGGGGCGTGGCTGTCAGCAAGAGCTTTTTGCGGCCCGCCAAGGCGCGTTTGAGCGATTGGCCGGTTTCATGACTTTTGCGGTGGGCGTTGCGGAGCTTGTGTGCTTCGTCGATCACCACCACGTCCCATGGGATGGCGCCGAGCTGCTTTTCCATCCTCGTCGCGAAGTTGTACGACATGACGCTGATCACATCTCGGTTCAGCGGATCGAACTCGCCGGCCTTGCGCAGGAGTGCCCACGTGCGCGCATCGAGCACTTCGGCGGGCAAGCTGAACTTGTCTGACAGCTCTTGTGCCCATTGCTTTCGGAGAGCTGCAGGGCAGATCACCAGCAAGCGGCGGCGGTGCTCTGCCCAGAGTTGACACATCACCAGTGAGGCTTCGATGGTTTTGCCGAGCCCCACCTCGTCGGCCAGCATGACACCTTGGCTCAGCGGGTTTTGCAAGGCGAACAGCGCAGCATCTATCTGATGGGGATTCAGGTCAACGCTGGCGTCGAACAGCGATTGGGACAGTCGGTCTTCTTCGGAGGAGGACCGCTTGCGGGACAGTTCCCACGCGAAGTACTTGGCGTGGAATGCGGAAATGCTTTGAGCGCTGTTGGACACGATTTCTCCCCTTGCGGTCAGCTGTCTTTGTGGACGAAAGCGTAACCGATGGGCTGCAATCTCTGGTGGGCTGGGCTGCCCGTGTGCTCAGTACCCGGCTTGGCTGCTGCGGGGCGAATATCATTTGAGGAAATGCTAGAAATCGTTCGGGACTTTGTCAGTCAAAACCCAGGGTTGAAGGCGAGAACGATTGCTTCTCGCCTTGACATGGAGCGCTCCACCATCAACGCGTTGCTTCATGCGAACAAGGACACATTCCATCAGGACGAGTCTTCCTGCTGGTCTTTGGTGCCACCAGCGGAGCTGCGGGTTGAATTTGGGGTTGAAGGCAAGACGTGGCTGACCGCCAAAGACGTCGAGAAGTTGTTGAGCAAGGCCGGTTCGCCGCTGGACTCGCCGTGTCAGCGAGTGGTATTCAGCCTCAAAAAGGGCTCTCGTATGATGCTGGATGCGCTGACTCGACTGCTGGCGCTCAGCAATCAACTTGCTCACGCGGGCAAGACAGTGGTGCTGGACTTCACCGAGTCACGGAGCACGTTCACCTACTTGGACCGGTTGGGTTTTTTTGACCACTTGCATGGGGCGATTCTGGCGCTGCCCAAGCGGGCTTTGCGCGGCCGGTCTCAGGAGTTCAGGGGCAACAATGATGGCCTTATGGAGCTTCGGTCGATCGATCCAACGAAGGAAGATCGTGAGGTGCCCGATCTGCTGGAGCGCAGTTTCGTAAGTTGCGCGGGGGAAAGCTATTCCGTTGCGGTCAGCACCATCTTGTACGAGCTATACCGTAATGTTCTTGAACATTCGGGTACGAAAGCCCCAGGGCTGGCTGGACTTCAGTTCTATAAGGCGAGCGGAAGAATCCAGGCCGTCATATCAGACAGTGGTGCAGGGATCGTCGGAACCTTGATGCCTGTGCTGGAGGCGCGCTACCCCGAGGTGGCTAAAAAAATTGCATCCGCGAAAGGTCACCCCGGTGTTGCGTTGTTGAAGCAGGTCTTTTCATCGGGTGGCATCAGCAAGGTTGACGATGATGGCCGTGGAACCGGGCTGAAGATCTCGGGGGACAAGGCGAAAAAGTTCAAGGCAGCGATATCCGTTCGGCAAAGCGATTTTGAGTTGCGCATCGAGCACAGTGACGACGGCGTGCGGTTTGCGCCTGCCACCAACCTGGTGCTCATCGAAGGTACACACATTTGTTTCGACTTCAGGCTCACGCTTGACGCCCCCGGCAACGCTCTTTAAACTGCTAAAATGAACCGGAATTCCATCGTCGTGAAACTACGCGACTTCACGGGGGGCACTGATCGCCCGTTTGGCAATAGCCAAGGGAAGGCTGTTTTCCGTGGCCTGGCGGACTTTGTGGAGGCTCATCCGGCCACTCGGGTGTTCGGTATCTCCCTTGATGGCATTGAGGCGACCGACGCCTCTTTCCCTCGTGAAAGCGTGATCGCCCTCGCCAAGCAACTGCGTGGCGAGAGAGGTATCTATCTCACGGATCTGCACAACAGGGACTTGATCGACAACTGGAGCTATGCGGCGCTGGCCAAGGCGCAGCCGATGGTCATTTGGAACGGGCAAGACTTTGAAGTGATCGGGCCCGAGATGAACCAAGCGACCAAGGCGCTCGTCCACTACGTGCTTCAGCAGGGTCAAGTGACGACCTCTCAGGTTGCGGCCGATCTGGGCCTGTCTGTACAGAACGCCAGCACGCGGCTGAAGAAGTTGGTCCTGGAGGGCTACTTTTTGCGCGTTGAGGAAGTGGCTGAGACAGGCGGCATCGAGTTCAAGTACCTTGCCATCAAATAATCTGAGTAAACAGCTTGCTTTAAACAGAACTTGGTGGTAGTCTTCACGCCAAGTCCACGGCAGTGTTGTTGCGGGCGAAGTTAAACAGATTCATTTAAGCAGAAAGAAAGGACACTGCAATGAGCGCCCAAAACCAGCCTACGGCGAACAGCCAACATGAAATCGGCACCCATGAACTGCACCTGATCAGCGATGAGCTGTGCACCGTGCGCGTTTGTACCCCGCCCAACGCGCATGAGGCGCTTGGGGAACACCTTCTCTCTTTGGTGGGGCATCCTACTTCCCCTGATCAGATCGTGCTGCAGTTGCTGCACGGCGGAGGAATGGAGAGCATCCGGCTCGATGAGCGCATCAACTTGGCGCAGGGGAACACGTTCGTGATTTCCTCGGGCGATCGGGTTTACCGCTTCACCATCGATGGCAAGCAGTATGAGTGGCCACATCGCTTCATCTCTGGGGCGCTGCTGCGAATGCTTGCGGGGAACCACCCTCAGACGGTGATCGAGTTGATCGGTCCGCAAGACACAGTGGAGGTCGCCGTCAACGAGCGTGTTGACCTGACTCTCCCCGGCGTTGAGACGTTCAAGTCGCGGATCAAGCCTCAGGTCTGGACCTTGTCGATCCAGGGGGTCTTGTTGGAGTACACCCAGCCAGAGGTCAAGGTGGCAGACGCCATGGCGCGAGCTGGCTACGACCCGAACAAGTCGTGGCACATCTACTTGATCGTGCATGGCCAGCAAAAGCAGGAGATTACGAGCGACTATGTCGTGGACTTGCGCCAGCCGGGAATTGAGAAGATCAGGCTCATGCTGCGAGACGTCAACAACGGGGAATGCGCTTCACTTGCGCCTACCCGTGCCTTTCAGCTTCTGCCCAAGGATCACCAGTACCTGGATGCCCTCGGCCTCAAATGGGAAACCGTGATCGAGCACGATGCAGCCGCCGGCGCCACGCGACGCTGGTTGCTCATCCATGACTACCCCCTGCTGGAGGGCTTCTCGCAATCCAAGGCCCAATTGGCCCTGGAGATCGTGCTGGACTATCCAGCCGCCCAGATCGATATGTTCTATTTCCTGCCGCTTGTCTCACTGGCCAACGGCCAGGAGGTTCCCAGCACCCAAGTGCGGGCAACCATCAAGGGGGCGACTTTTCAGGGATGGTCGCGCCACCGCAATGGGGCGAGTGCATGGGATCCGAACTCAGACTGCGTGCAGACCCAGCTGGCTTTGGTTGAATCTTGCATGCTCAAGGAGCTGGGCGCATGACGCCCGCAATCACGCTGAGTCTGACGCAGGCAGCTCACCGACAGTTGTTGGCTCACCTGTTCCCCGGTGATGGCAAGGAGGCCGCCGCCGTATTGGTGTGCACACGTGTACCCGAACCGCGTGTGCGGCTGTTGGTGAAAGACCTTGTTCTGGTGCCGCATCAAGCCTGCAGCCGCCGTACGGAAAACGCTCTGACTTGGCCTGGCGAGTACATCGAGGCAGCAGTTGATCTGGCGGAACCTGCTGGGTTGAGCATCATCCTGCTGCATTCCCATCCAACGGGCTACCCGGACTTTTCTCGGGTCGACGATGAGAGTGACTCGGAGGTCATCCCGTGCCTTCAGGCCGCGGTCGCGGCGGATCATGGGTCAGCCGTAATGCTGCCTGATGGTCGTATCTTGGCGCGCATGTACAGCCGAAACGGCCAAGTGACATCGGTCGACCTTGTGTCGGTGGCGGGGGATGACCTGAGCTTCTGGTGGCGTGAACAGATTGCTGCCCCGGCATCGCGCCCAATGGCGTTCACCCCCGAGATGAGCAAGGAGCTTGGGCGTTTGACCGCCTGCGTCATTGGTGTTTCTGGCACGGGCTCCGTGACGGCTGAGCAGGTGTGTCGACTGGGTTTCGGACGTGTGATCGGCATCGACCATGATCACGTTGAAGAGAAGAACCTCAACCGGATACTGAACACCACCCTGGCTGATGCACAAGGCGCGAAGATCAAAGTCCACGTGTTTGCTGATCGCATCAACCTCTTGCGGGCAGAACCCTTTTTCTCGCCAGTGGACGCTGATGTGATGACCCGGCGTGCGGTGATGGCGGCGGCTCAAGCAGATGTCGTCTTTTGTTGTGTCGACAAGCTTCGCGCACGGATGGTGGCAGACCGCCTGGCTGCGGCATTCCTGCTGCCATTGATCGACGTGGGTGTGGCCATCCCCACTCGTGCTACACCGCACGGACTGGCGATTGCAGAAGTCACTGGGCGTGTGGACTACGTGTTCCCTGGTGGAAGCAGCTTGGCTGATCGCGGTGTTTACACCGCCGCAACTCTGCATGCTGAGGCCCTTGAGGAGGCAGACCCAGCGGCACATGCCGAGCAAGTCAAGGCAGGTTACATCGATGGCATGCCCGAACAAGGCCCTTCGGTGATTACGCTCAACATGCGCGCCTCAAGCGCATGCGTCATGGAGTTCATCGCCAGGGCATACCCATTTCGGCAACAGCCAAACTGCAGCTTCGCACGCACGCGCTTCATGCTCGCAGAGGCATTTGAAGAGCATGAGACCGAATCGGCTTTCCCGGTGAAATCAACCCCGTTGCTGGGGATCGGTGCCACGGAGCCGTTGCTGGGACTGCCGGTGCTTGGTCCGCAGGAGCGCGAATGAGCAAGCTGAAGATTGCCTGGCTCAGGCTGACTGAGTGGTGGGCTGGTCCTCGAAAAGTGATTGATGTGCGGGGCGAGTTGCCGCCTGATCAATTGCCGTCAAGAGATTTGGTGTTGCTGCGTGAAGGTGGGGAATCATGGTCGGTCATGATGCGTTGCCCTTGCGGCTGCGGCCAACCAGTGGAGCTTCCGCTGATTCGTGAGGCCCGTCCTCGTTGGTCACTTCAGGTCGACTCGGACGGCCACCCCACGCTTTCACCCTCTGTCTGGCGGAGCGAGGGATGTCGCGCACACTACTTTGTAAGGGGCGGCAAAGTGGTGTGGGTGTGAGAAGCTCACGCTGTGCGGTGTGTGCCATGGATGGGCCCGTTGCAAACATGCCTCAACTAAGTCATGGTTCCTTTGATGGTTCCTTCGTGGAATGTCCAGCCGCTTACGTTCAACGACCTGAACTGCTAGCTCAGACGCCCTTCAGCAGGGTCAGCACCTGCTCTGGTACCGCATTGGCTTGTGCCACCATAGCAGTGCCCGCGTTTTGCAAGATTTGCTGGCGGGCCAGTTGCGCCGTCTCTTGGGCAAAGTCGGCATCGACGATGCGCGCGTGCGCGGCAGCGGTGTTCTCTGACGAGATGTCCAAGTTGGCAATCGTGGCTTCAAAGCGCGACTGCACAGCACCAAGTTGCGCCCTTACGCTGCTGACGCGATTGATGGCAGCATCAAAAACCTGCAGTGCCTCGTTTGCTTTTCTGGTTGAAGCAAAAGAGACATCGTCCAGTGCTACTCGCTTGATCGGGTTTCCGCGTATCAGCCCCGTGCGCGTCTCGTTACCGTCAACATCGTATTCAACTTTGGAATCTCCCTTGAAGGTGAAGGCACCATCGGACACAAGTTCCAGGGCGCTGATAGCGTAAGCATCATCAGTACCGAAGACGCCAGTGCCAAGCGTGCTGGGAAATGTAGAGGGAGAGGTCCAACCCACAAATCCCGTTTCGCCAGTCTCCTCCCACCCCAAATCCGCCAAAACGATATCTGCGGCAGGGTTGGTGTCATTCATGATGTGAAGGTTTTCGCCTTCAGTGTTGACCAGCCTGAAAAACGGCCGTCCTCGATCCAAGAAGAAGTTCTCTGCCCGCACGCCCGTCACGCCAGCTGCTCGATTGATGGCCTCCATTGCGTCCAATGCAGCATTCGGTGACCCATCCCAGGCGAATGACACTGACTGCGCCTTGCTGTAATCCTCGCCTGCGACCAAGCGCAAGGTGATCTGACCTGAGAAATTGGGCAGCGCAGAGAAGGACAGGCTCGCTTCGGCGTTTGCCTGGATTTCCGGCACAAATTCTTGGCTGTTGATGAGCCTTGCTACCTGTCCGACATTCCACACGCCGTCAATTGACAGCTCCTGTCCCTGAATCTCCAACTTCCTGCCGGTGGCACCCGTTGCGATGGAGGTCATCCAATTGTTGAAGCCGCTTCTGCCAAAATCTTGGAAGCGCGGCCAATCCAGGTCTCCTGTGTTCCCCGTCAAAGACGTAGATACGCTGTGAAAACCCAAGGTATTTGCTTTCAACGCAGGCACTGACACATCAATTGTCTGCCCAGCGTTGGCTCCCACCTGGAACGTCTGCGCGGTGAAGCTTCCGTCCAAGAGCTTATGGCCGTTGAAGTTAGCCGTTTGCGACATACGCTCAAACTCTTGCAGCAGCTGCGAGTACTCGGCGAACAGGGCTTGTCTGTCACTCCGAGAGTTGGTGCCGTTGGCCGCTTGCACAGCCAACTCGCGGCCACGTTGCAGGATGTTGGTCATCTGCTGAATTGAGCCTTCTGCTACCTGGGCCAGCGAGATGCCATCGTTGGCGTTGCGTTTAGCGGCGTCCATGCCCTTGGCCTGCGTGAGCATGCGTTCACTGATGGCCAAGCCCGCCGCATCGTCCTTGGCCGTATTGACGCGCAGGCCCGAAGACAGGCGCTGCATGGTGGTTGCCAAGCCTGCCTGGTTCGCACTCAAGTTGCGCTGCGCGTTCAGCGACGGAACGTTGGTGGAAATGGTCAGTGCCATGCCACTCCCGCTGCTTCAATCCATGCCGCAACGGTCCTTACGGCACCAACGCCGTTGAGTGCATTCCTCTGCCCACTCGAAGTCTGCCTCCCCGTCATTGATGCTCCCTCCTGCTGCGATAGGCCGCCTCGACCGTCGTTGAAAGCTACGTAAATCGTAGCATCTGAGAATATGCAGATAGACCGCCATCAAAGGCGGGAAGTAGCGGTGAATAGCTACGTAATTCGTAGCTTTGAGGGGTGTCCGTGGGAGTGGTGTGAGATTGGCGTAATGGCGCTAACGCTTGCTGCACGTCGTTGAGCTCAGCAACCCATAGGGAGCTACGGGAGAGGCGCAGGCGGCATTCATCGTCAGGATTTGCAGCCGATGCAACGTAACTCGTAGTATCGACAGAACCACATAACTACGACTCTCGTAGTCCTATGGGACGAGAGATGTCAGAGGCAGATCAACGGTGGGGAGCAAGGCTCAAGCAAGCCAGGCTCAATGCTGGGCTGTCTCAAAAAATGCTGGGGATCGAGGCTGGAATTGATGCCTTCGTGGCGAGCACGCGAATCAACCGTTACGAACTGGGCATCCACCGCCCCGACTTGCTTACCGTGCGCAAATTGGCCAAGGTGCTAGATGTACCTGTGGCGTTTTTCTTTGCGGATGAGGATGATGACATTGCAGAGCTGCTGCTCTTGTACAAGAAGGCTAACGCGACTGCGCGCAACGATGCTCTGAAGGTGTTGGCGGTTTAGGAATGCGCGGACGAGGCTGAGCCACCACGTTGCCCAACAACATCAGGGCTAACGATGCCAAAGCCTGAGCCCTGTGGCTCGGAAAAACCGAGCCACAGGGCTGCAAACACTACCCCATCAAATCAGAGATATCGGCCGTCGTTCCGTCGCCCGCGCCCGTGGAAAAACACAGTTCCACCCCCTTCTCCCGCAGCGCTGCAAGAAGCACCTGCAGCACAGACGAATCTGCAGATGCCGCAGCGCGAGAGGCAACGCCACGCTTGCCCTTGGCGCGTGCTTGCATCGCAAGCTTTGCTTCGGCCGCAGCGATCTCCGCCTTCGCCAATTCTTTCAGCTCACGATTCTTGCGCTTGACCGTCGACAACACATGGCAGTGATCACGCAACTCCGCTGGGGGCACAACCAGCCGATCGAGCGACAACAACCCGCTGAGCCCAGGGATCGCCATGCGGCAGTGCTCCTTCCAAGGAATGTCAATGTCGATGCGAAGGCGCTCCTGAATGCGGCGCTTGATCGGCGACTTCTTCCACTCGCCTGACTGGAGCTTCGAGTGCCGATTCACCGGCTTGCCCTTCAGATACCAGTCGAGCACTGACTGTTCGCGCTCACCCAACCCATCCATATGGCGCTTTTGAGGCTTGTTGACCCGATAGTCCACGTCCACCTTCAACAACTGGCGCAGCCAGTTGAACTCACGTTCGTAGATTGCTTCCCCCTTGGCACCCCGCCATGCCTGAGGGTCATCGAGCCCGTTGGAAATCAGGTAGTGGGAGTTCAGCGTGATCTCAATACGGAGCAGCTTCTGTCCCAACGTGTAGATTTTATTCGCCACCTCAGGGGACTCGAAAGAAGAATATGTGCCAGCCTGATTTCGATCCTTGATATAGAACCGCGTTGAGCGATGATCCGTCTTATTGATATACCACGACTCACTATCTCCGGAGCCTGCAAAGCCGACCTTTTTCGATGCCTTTTCGGATTGGCTACGCGGTGACTTCAAAACAATTCCTGCGTAGCGCTTGAGTTTTTTCAGAAGATTTTTCGCCTGTGTCGCAGACTCATACTGCAAACAGAAGGTTAGCGTGATCTCCTGAAAGCTACAGTGCTCCACCCCGATGGTATTCACATAGCTCGGGCTTACCCCCTTCTTAATCAATAAGCGTTGCAGCATATAGACACAGGTAGGCACAGAATAATGTACGAGGTTGTGAACGATCACATTGCTCCCAACCAGAGCTGCTGGGTGATTTTGCGAAAAAACATAGGCACACACCTCATGCACCGCATTGGTAATCGCTGAAATCTTGTTGTTGGCAGTGGTCAGTCCACAAATATGATCATCCACGGGTTTGAGGGTCAGAACACTCTTCTCATCAATGACGATTAAGTACTTTGCGGGAAACAGGATGGGCCCATGCTCAGGAAGAACTTTTGGAAGGCGGATGATCAGTTTTTGTGAGTCGGACATAAAATTCTTTCTTAAGTGTTGATGCGTGACCAGTTGGCTTTTCATGGGCGTGTCCGTGATGACCAGTGCAGTGTTGCGCTACTCATATGCTCGACACTTCATTGCTTTGCCATTTGGCCACTTGATTGGTTTACAGGATTGGTTAGTTTTAGCTGTTCAACTATTGCTTGGTCATAGCTAATCAATTACTACAAAACAGTGCATTCGAGCTGCGCGCCTACTCCAGCAATTCGTCCAAAAATCGCCAATTTCTAGCGGTTTTTTGGCATTAATAGGGATTTTTTTGATGGGAGGCGCGCTTGATAAATCGTGGATTTATGCCGACGCAGATGGCGTCCAAAGCGAGCCTGAATTCAGAACTTTGCGCAAATCCTGAACGCTCCAAACGGCAATACGGCTGCCCAGCTTTTTAGGAGCTGGCAAAGCGCCGGATTTGCACAAACGCCAAACCGTGGCACGGGATACCCCCAACAGCATCAGCACCACGGGCAGGCGGACATAGGCCTCATCGGGAAGGCCGTTGAAGTTGCGTAAGGGATCGGGAAGGGTGAGACGCGCTTCTTTGCGCTTGCGCGCCACCTTGTCGTTGTTGAGCGTGACGGCTTGCAGCTTTTCATTCATGGATCTACTCCAGGTATGTGCTACGGACAACAGCGCGACGTGCGCTGTGCCCAGCCATCGGTGTTCACAGTTTTTTTCAGAATGTTGTTCAGATCCCTGCAAACCCGCACCAATGCTTGCTTTGCGGCCCATTCGCTGTGCGCCGAGCAACGATTGATCTGACAGTGCGCGACGCAGCACACGCACTCGAGTGGAAAGTGGCAATGGTAGAAATTCGCTCTAAAATCTCGGAGTGGAAAGTGGAGCAATGAGGGTGAGTGCGCAAAGCTGCCCAGGTGGAAAAGTGGGCAACCGTGCCGTGCTGGAGTACAAGAAAAATGGAGAAGGAGGTGCCGCTGACGCCGCCAGAACTAGCGACTCGTGCAGAGCGACGTCACTCGCTTGGAGAGTCGTTTTCTGAATGAAGCGATGCCTGTGGCGGCGATCGAATAGATGGGTAAAAGCGCAGTTCCTGAAAATACAATCAACCAACCAATTAATCGCTATGAAAATGAGACTATTAGAGTCAGCATCCAATTTGAGGTCCGATTGGACGTATGAGTTTTTCATTCAATTGATCTTGAAACATGAAAAGCCCAATCCTATTTCTGCTGACCCCGAAGTTAAACCACAAAAGAAACAAATCCCTGATAGCTTGAATGAGGTATTGGCGATGCATAAGATTGCATCAAAACCCATTGCAAGGGAATCAAGGGAGGATCTTGAAGCAAGAAGAAGCGTTCAGAAAATCCTGGCCAATGAATCGCCATCTATTAATTTAAAAACAAGTCTTCATAAAATATTTTGGTACAGAATCTGGTTTTACCTCGTTCTGCGTGGCGTGCTGAATAAAGGCTACTTTATTGAGCATTACACCTCGTGGAGGAAGTCGAGTGGCGCTAGGTATTTTGAGGTTTTGCTTTCTGGCGGCAATAAGACTATTGGCAGTAAATCAATCCCTATTGACGTGTTCCTGCTGGGTGGATTTCCATCAAAAGATGAGATTGAAAGTAAAATTGAATTGATTGAGCCGCTAATTTCCAGGCCGCTAGTAAAGAATAATAAAAAGAAAAGTGTTGTTGATATTGTCGGGAGGCATAATCTTGAGAATATCAAAATAGATGTAGACAAGGCCGTTGCGTCTGGAAAAATTGCAGGGCTTGCAAAATCCAGAGGGAAAGATGCCCGCCATAAGTACAGCGGCAATAGAAAAGATCTTTATCGTGAGATTTCAAGAAAAATTGGAACGCAAACGAAGGAGAGTATGTTTATTAGAGGCGTCTCTGAATTTGTCGAGACAAAAGCGAAATGATGGGTCGCAGTGTGCTGAGAGGGTGATGCAGTCATCGCAATTCAAGCCTCCGTAAAATCAGGCAATAAGCATTTTGCATTGGGTTATTGAGTTAATCGAAATTTCATTTGCATTGAAAATGCCGTGTAATTTACTTCCGCAATATTCTGGCATTTGCACAAAATCAACAATGCCGGTGCTGTGATATAATGCCAGCATAAGTTTATTTTGATTTTTCAATCGACTTTTTTTGGTAGTTTGTCAAAAAATCAATATCAGCTTCCCGCATTCGCCTGTATTCCCAGGTCGTTTACCCCCCCCAGCTTGACTCCCCTCGTGCCGTGACGGCACGGTAGCTTGCGCGCGGCTTTCGCCATGGCCGCGCGCGTGGCGCGGCCATGGCCGTGGCCGTTTCATTGCGGAGGTGCTGGCTGTGCGGTGGCGTATCGCCAGGGCCGGTGGCGGAAGGCGTTGAGTGCATTGCCGCACTGTGCTTCGCGGTTTGCGTGGTTCGGTGCTGGCACTCGGCACAGCGCCTCGTTCCCCTTTCCCTTTCTCCATTTCTACTCAGGAGCTTTCCCATGACCTCTTCGCCTGGTCAGGCCGCCGCATGCGCGCGTTACGAACAACAACGCACGCCCTTGTTCAGCTTGGGTACCGTACTGATCACCCCCGGTGCAATCGACATGCTCGAAGCACTGCAGTTGGCACCGCTGCCGTTCGTACTGCGCCACGTCGCGGGGGATTGGGGTGACCTGTGCCAGGAGGACAAGGAAGCGAACGCTGCGGCGCTCACTTACGGCAGCCGTTTGCTGTCGGCCTATGACATCCCGCCGAACCACCGGCTGTGGATCATCACGGAGGCCGACCGGCGCTCGACGACCTTGCTGCTGCCGGAGGAATACTGAGCAATGCTGCATTCCTACCATTGCCACCCCCGCATTAGCGCTGGCATGCATGGCCCCATGGTGGGCAACCAGCGGCTGCACGTGCGCCAGGGGGAGGTGGATGCCACTTGTGGCTACCACTGCGTTTTGATGGCATTGATGGTGTTAGGCCAAGTGCGGCGCAATGCGCTGATTTGGGACACCCGCGACATGCGCTTGCAAGCGCTGCGCAAAGTGGCGCAGCGCTACTACTTCGATGGCTGCGAGGTTCAAGAGCTGCAGCAGCAGCTGGCCCCCTATGCCGAGCAGGTGCACTGCAAGGAATTGCGCTCGCGCGTGGCGGAACGCACCTTGGATGCCCTGGCAGACGGAAAGCTGTGCTTGGTGTGCTTTTCTACGGAGCGCTACATGCACTGGGTGCTGGCGGTGGGCTTGCGCTTCGAGGCGGAGGAACCCGCCGACTTGCTGGTGCTGGACCCGGCCATGGCCCCGATACCGCTGGTGCCCTGGAACGCCATGCTGACCGGCTGGGCGAGCAAGCAGCCACGGCGTGTGGTGGCCACGCTCAGTGAGCGCGTGAACATCGACGCGGTGTTGGTGCTGTCGCCTGTGGTGCAGGCGCAAGAGGGCGAGTAGGCCGTTCGGCAGCTTTGTCGTTCAGCTTCGCTCGTTTTCCTGTTTTTCTTCTTCCTGAACTTCCGCTTTCCGCAGCGCTGGGCTCACAGCTCAGTGCCGCTGCTGCATGGGTGCAGGGCGGGCGGGGGGGCGGTTTTGCGTTGTTTTGTTTGGAGGTGCTTTGTTATGACCGACGATTCCTTGACGCCCCCACCGCTGGAGCGGTTGCTCACGGCGCTGTTGGAGTTGCCGCCCCTGCCTGGGCTGGTATCTCCCCACGCAGCCGGTGATGGTGCGGCGCAGCTGGTGCTGGAGGTGATGGACACGGCGCTTCACACCCCGCCCGCGCAACCCCAGCGCATTGCTGCAGTGCGGTATTTCTGCAAACACGCCCGTCACCGCCTGGGCTTGGCGTCCTGGCGGGATCTGCAAGCCTTGCTGGAACAGTACCCGCAAAGCGACGAAGGCGATGGCGAAGTGGCGCGCTTGCTGTGGGGTGTGGAGGCCCAGGAGCATGTGCGTGCGCTGCGCGTGCTGGTGTGGTTCATGGCGGCGTATGACATCACCGAGCTGGGGCAGTGGCATGCATGGATGGGCACGGCCGGGTTTGAAGAAGCCTTGCGCGAATCGCTCGATACGCTGGGCGCGGTGGCGGTGGTGCTGTTGTGGCAAGCCAAGTCGGGGCGTACCGACCACGCCTGGGTGTTGCGGTTTGCCCGCAGGGCGCTGGGGCATTCGGTCAGCGAGGGGCCTGCCATGCTGGCGTTTCGGGATGCGGCAGAGGCAATGGGGGTGCCGCAAAGGGTGCTGGCCCGGCAAGTAGCCCATTGGGAGCGGGCAGCGATGGGCATTGACGATGCGTCGGGCCTGCGAGTGCTGTGGTGGCAGTGTATGGCCGATGCGTTGCAGGTGCATGTAGCCCAAGAAACAAGCGCCGCCGCGAGTAGCGACGAATGGCGTGTTGAGTTGTCACCAAGGTCGGCATTGCGTTACGGCGACGCTGGCGTGGTGCTGGAGCCGCAGGCGAGGGAACTGCAAGCCAACGCGCCCGTGGTCACAGCGCTGCGACTGCGCCAAAGAAGCTGGGCGCAAGGCTTGGGCCTGTGGCTGGAGATTCAGGGGGAGGGGCGGCTGTCTGCGGTGCATCAAGCGGCCATTGCCGAGCGGTTTGAGGTGGCCGGCCACCAGGCGCCGCAGCTGCGATATGTAAGAGCCCAAGCCACATGGCTGGCGACATGGCACTGGGATGAAGCGGTTTGGGTGCCCAGAGATATGCCAGTGGCCGACGTGAAGCGCTGGGCGCTGGAGACGGCACTCAAAGCGACCGAACACTGGCTGCTGATGTGCGGCATGGTGGCGCTGGCGGGGAAGCCGCTTGGTACGCCGGCCATAGGCAGCAGTTTGGTGGGCATTGATGCAAAAAGGGAAGCCACCAATGAAAAAAAGTTCTAGGGCCAGGGGCGCTAGAACTTCTTCAGGCTGGTGGGTGTGCCGCTTTCTGAGCCAAAACTGGCTGAAAGCAACCGTATAACCAGCCGTATAACGGTTTGATGATTTTGCTAAAAGTCTTTGAAAATCAACAACTTAGAGCCATATCTGGCGGAGAGGGCGGGATTCGAACCCGCGGTGGGGATTAGCCCACACACGCTTTCCAGGCGTGCGACTTAAACCGCTCATCCACCTCTCCTGAGCCTCAAATTGTAGCACGCGAATTTGAGGTGTTGCCGCTGGGATGAAGAAGACTTGCTGTCGCCGGGTGCCGCGTCAGGGCACTGCGGGCGAGGTGGGCGCCGGGCTTGGTTCCGAGTCGGAGGCGGCGGCTGGGACGCGATGGCTGCCGGCTTGCTCGATCCGGTTGCGCCCGGCGGTCTTGCCGCGGTACAGGGCGGCGTCGGCTTCGTGCATGGCGTGGTCGAGTTCCTGCGCGCTCGCAAAGCCTTCCGAGAGGCCGATGGTCACGGTGCAGCGGATGGGGGCTTGCGGGCGGGTGCCGAGGGGCACGATGGCGTTGCTGCGCTCGATGGCCGTGCGGGCGCGCTCGGCCAGGCGCAGGGCACCGGCCGTGTCGGTATCCAGGCAGACCAGCACGAACTCTTCGCCGCCCACGCGGCTGGCCAGGTCCCCCTGGCGGATGAGGCCCTTGAGTACGTCGGCCACGTGGCAGAGGACGGCGTCGCCCACTTGGTGGCCGTAGGTGTCGTTGATGTGTTTGAAGTGGTCAATGTCTGCGATCAGGAGGTGTGCGGGGCCTGCGGTGCGTGAGCGGAAGTGGGCTTCCAGCCCCTCCAGCAGCCCGCGCCGGTTCAGCAGCTGGGTGAGCGGGTCGCGGGCGGCCATGGCGCGCAGTTCGTCGGTGAGGCGGCGCAGCACCAGCCAGATGATGGAGGGCGCGAGCACGGTGGCCAGAAAGGACATGTACAGGTAGAACACGGTCTGGAACCGGCTGCCCATGTCCAGGGCCGGCAGCCCTCCCTGGAGGATGATGGCGAACTTGGCCGCGTTCAGCGCACAGAGGCCGCCGATCAGCACTGCGAACAGGCACATCTCCCCGTGCAGGTCCCTGGCAAAGGTTCGTGCGCCCTGGACCACGGCGGCTGCCATAGCCAGGAAGAGGAGGGCAGAAAGGCCCGATAGCAGGGCGTAGCGGGCCGCCGTGCCCAGCACCCACTGCACGGCCACCTGCGCCGCGGTGTAGGCCAGGGCGAGCGTGATGAGGGGGCGCCACAGGGGCGTTGGCCGGCCGAAGAACCGCAGGGCGCCGATCGAGTAGACAACGGGGGCGCAGAGGGTCAGGGTGTGGTTGGCGACGCTCAGGGCGTCCCACCCCGGCGGCCCGCCGAGCTGCTGCAGCACGTACGCCGAGCCCAGCAGGAAATTACCGACGGCAAACACCTCCATGCCCAGCTTCTTGCCTTGCAGGCGTGCACTGATCAGCAGGAACATTGCGCCGAAGCACAACAGGTGCACGCAGAGCATGCCGACGACGAGGGTGGCGGCCATGGGGTCTTGCCAGCGGAGGGTTTGGGGGGAGAGGGGGGGCGGAAGCGGGCCATCTGCAGCGGGCGGGGCCGCCGCTGGAAAAGCCCCGGTGCGGATGCTCGGCTTCGGGCACGGCCCGCGGCGCGGACCGTGCGGCGGCAGCCTGCGGCGGCCGGAATAGCCGGCGGCCGTTGCCGCCGTCAGCTGCGGGCCGTGCCCGTGGCCTGCACCATCTTCATGGCCGAGCCGATCAGCGCGGACACTTCGGTCATGTTGCTGGGCACGATCAGCGTGGTGGTGGCGTCGCTGGCCACCTGGCTGTAGGCGTCCACGGCTTTTTCGGCCACCTTGAGCTGCACGGCCTGCTCGCCGCCCGGCTGGCGGATGGCGGCGGCCACGCGCTCGATCGCTTGCGCCGTGGCTTCGGCCACGGCCTTGATGGATTCGGCCTCGCCCAGCGCCTTGTTGATGACGGCCTGCTTTTCGCCCTCCGAGCGCGCAATGAACGCCTCGCGTTCGCCGGTGGCGATGTTGATCTGCTCCTGGCGGCGGCCTTCGGAGGCGGCAATCAGCGCGCGCTTTTCACGTTCGGCCGTGATCTGGGCCTGCATGGAGCGCAGGATTTCCGCGGGCGGCGTGAGGTCCTTGATCTCGTAGCGCAGCACCTTCACGCCCCAGTTCAGGGCGGCTTCGTCGATGGCCGACACCACCTGCGCGTTGATCATGTCGCGCTCTTCAAAGGTCTTGTCCAGCTCCAGCTTGCCGATGACGGAGCGCAGGGAAGTCTGCGCCAGCTGGGTGACGGCCATGATGTAGTTGCTGGAGCCATAGCTGGCGCGCATGGGGTCGGTGACCTGGAAGTACAGGATGCCGTCCACCTGCAGCTGCGTGTTGTCGCGGGTGATGCAGACCTGGCTGGGCACATCCAGCGGGATTTCCTTGAGGCTGTGCTTGTAGGCCACCTTGTCGATGAACGGCACCAGAAAGTTCAGGCCCGGCGAGAGCGTGCCGGCGTACTTGCCCAGGCGCTCCTTGACCCAGGCGTTCTGCTGCGGCACCACCTTCACCGAGCGGATCACGAACACCACGAAGATGATGAAGAGGACGGTGGCAATGACGGTTGTGTCCATGGAATACCTTTGGAGATTGCGTGCGACGCAAGGGGTTGTGCGAAGGGAGAAGGCCGCCACGAAGGCCGCCGGCCGGGCGTGCCTGCGGCGGGGTGGCGCGGCGGCTACACGGGGTCGACCAGCAGGCGGTTGCCTACCAGCTCCGCCACGCGGTGCATCCCGACGGAGGGCGTGATGCCCGGGCGGTGTATGGCCGTCCACGTGGTACCGCGGTACTTCACGCTGCTGGTGCCATCGGCGTTCCATGCTTCGATCAGCACGGTTTCGCCCACGTCCAGGTTCACGCTGCGGTCCGCGCGGGGCGAAGGGTCGCCGGGGCGCTGCCTTTTCATCTGGTGCAGGCCGACGACCAGGCCGGCCCCCACCACGGCGGCAGCCACGATCTGCAGCGGGGCGGACAGGCCCAGGTGGGCCGCAATGGCCCCCGCCACCAGCCCGACGGCCACCATCAGCAGGTAGAAGGTGCCGGTGGTCAGCTCGGCCACCACCAAGGCCCCCGCGGCCAGCCACCAGACAGTGGATTGCTCCATACCCGACCTCCTTGTTGTGGTTGTGTTTGTGGCACCACATTCTGGTTCAAAAGCGCAGCGGTTCAAAGGCGCGTCAACGTTATTCCTTACACTTCGCGCCTCTTTCCATTTTTGCCGGGCAGGGCACGGCTGCACGGAGGCTGCGCATGAAGTTTCGCTTTCCCATCATCATCATCGATGAAGACTATCGTTCCGAGAACACCTCCGGCCTGGGCATCCGCGCCCTGGCGCAGGCCATCGAGTCCGAAGGGTTCGAGGTCGTGGGGGTCACCAGCTACGGCGACTTGTCACAATTTGCGCAGCAGCAAAGCCGGGCCAGCGCGTTCATCCTGTCCATTGACGACGAGGAGTTCACCCTGGGCGAGGGGCTGGACCCCATCGTGCTGAGCCTGCGCAACTTCATCGGCGAGGTGCGCCGAAAGAACGCGGACGTGCCCATCTACGTGCATGGCGAGACCAAGACGGCGCGCCACCTGCCCAACGACATCCTGCGCGAGCTGCATGGCTTCATCCACATGTTCGAGGACACGCCCGAATTCGTGGCGCGCCACATCATCCGCGAGGCCAAGAGCTATCTGGAAAGCGTGCAGCCGCCGTTCTTCAAGGCGCTGCTCGACTACGCGGAAGACGGCTCCTACAGCTGGCACTGCCCCGGCCACTCGGGCGGCGTGGCATTCCTCAAGAGCCCGGTGGGACAGATGTACCACCAGTTCTACGGCGAGAACATGCTGCGCGCCGACGTGTGCAACGCGGTGGAAGAGCTGGGGCAGCTGCTGGACCACAACGGCGCCATCGGCGAATCCGAGCGCAACGCCGCGCGCATCTTCAACGCCGACCATTGCTTCTTCGTGACCAACGGCACGTCCACGTCCAACAAGATGGTGTGGCACCACACCGTGGCCCCGGGCGACGTCGTGGTGGTGGACCGCAACTGCCACAAGTCCATCCTGCACAGCATCATCATGACCGGGGCGGTTCCCGTGTTCATGAAGCCCACCCGCAACCACTTCGGCATCATCGGGCCCATCCCGCAAAGCGAGTTCGAGCCCTCGGCCATCCAGGCCAAGATCAAGGCCAATCCCTTGCTCAAGGGCGTGGACGCCAAGAAGGTCAAGCCCCGCGTGCTCACGCTCACGCAGAGCACGTACGACGGCGTGCTCTACAACACCGAGACCATCAAGGGCATGCTCGATGGCTACGTGGACAACCTGCACTTCGACGAGGCCTGGCTGCCGCACGCGGCGTTCCACCCGTTCTATGGCAGCTACCACGCCATGGGCAAGAAGCGCACGCGCCCCAAGCACTCGGTGACCTACGCCACCCAGTCCATCCACAAGCTGCTGGCGGGCATCAGCCAGGCGTCGCACGTGCTGGTGCAGGACTCGCAGACCACCAAGCTGGACCGCCACCTCTTCAACGAGTCCTACCTGATGCACACCAGCACCAGCCCGCAGTACAGCATCATCGCCAGCTGCGACGTGGCGGCCGCCATGATGGAGCCGCCCGGCGGCACTGCGCTGGTGGAGGAAAGCCTGCTGGAGGCGCTGGACTTCCGCCGCGCCATGCGCCAGGTGGAAGACGACTTCGGCAAGAACGACTGGTGGTTCAAGGTGTGGGGCCCGGACAAGCTCGTGGACGAGGGCCTGGGCCGTGCCGAGGACTGGATCATCCGCAGCGATGGCAAGGGCAAGAAGAACGGTAGCAAGTGGCACGGCTTCGGCCAGCTGGCCGACGGCTTCAACATGCTGGACCCGATCAAGTCCACCATCGTCACGCCGGGCCTGAACCTGGACGGCAAGTTCGACAAGACCGGCATTCCCGCGTCCATCGTGACCAAGTACCTCGCCGAGCACGGCGTGGTGGTGGAGAAGACGGGCCTGTACAGCTTCTTCATCATGTTCACCATCGGCATCACCAAGGGCCGCTGGAACACGCTGCTCACGGCGCTGCAGCAGTTCAAGGACGACTACGAGAAGAACCAGCCCATGTGGCGCATCCTCCCGGAGTTCTGCCAGCAGCACAAGCGCTACGAGCGCATGGGCCTGAAGGACCTGTGCCAGCACGTGCATGAGATGTATGCCAAGTACGACATCGCGCGCCTGACGACCGAGATGTACCTGTCGGACCTCACGCCCGCCATGAAGCCATCCGACGCATACGCCCACATCGCGCACCGCCAGACCGAGCGCGTGGAGATCGACCAGCTCGAGGGCCGCATCACCGTGGGCCTGGTCACGCCGTACCCGCCGGGCATTCCGTTGTTGATTCCGGGCGAGGTATTCAACAAGAAGATCGTGGACTACCTCAAGTTCGCGCGCGAGTTTGCCAAGCTGTGCCCCGGCTTCGAGACCGACATCCACGGCCTGGTGGAAGTCGAGGACGAGAACGGGCAGGTGCGCTACTACGCGGACTGCGTGGCCGAGGGCCATAGGTCCACGCGCAAGAACCCGTCGCCCCTGGCCACTGCGGAGAACCTGGTGCAGCAGGGCGACGACGGCCCTTACGGCCGCATCGTCTGAGCGCCCGCGCAGGCCGCCGCTGGTGCGGCCCCGGCCCGCGCGGTCGGTGTTGTACCTGGATTTTTGATGGAATGGGATTCCAGGGCTGGTGTAGCAAGCGCTGGATGCTATATTTTTGATAGCAAATCGGGCGACGTGACCCCGCCCAGCGGATCCGTCAGTGCGGCGGCGGGTCCTCGCGCACGCGCACAAAGCTCGCAAAGCGCGGCACGCCGCCCTCGTGCGTCCCGCGGAAGCGGTAGGTCACCCAGCTGCCCACGGCGGGCGGGTGGGCGCGGTCGGCATCGCTGAAGCCGGCGCCCAGCTTGAAGCGCTGGCCGGACGGCATTTCCACCAGCAGCGCGCCCAGGCGCCCCGCATGTTTGCCCCGGCCGGGCAGGTGGGCCACCACGCGGGCCTCGGCGTCCTCGTGGGGCTTGAGCTTGACGAGATCGTCGCTGCGGCCCGCCTGGTACAGCGACGCGCCCCGGTGCAGCATCAGCCCCTCGCCGCCTTCGCGCACCGTGCGCCGCAACAGGGCTTGCAGGGCAGCGTCCGAGGCCACCCGGCGCTGCGCAACCGCCTGCACCCAGGGCTGGCCGATGCCTGCCACCAGGGTGTCGAGGGCTGGAATGCGCTGGTCAAAGGCGCCGCTGTGGCCGGGCAGGTCGAACACCATGAAGCGCATCTGCCGCCACGCGGCGTCGTCGGGCCGCTGCTGGCGCACGGTGGACTGGGCATGGGCAAAACGGCCACGGCCGGCCCACAGCTCGCCGTCCATGGGCGTGGCGGGCCAGCCGGCCGTGAACCAGGGCGGGGCCTGGATGGTTTCGCCGCCACGCGTGCGCAGGTGCTGGCCGTCCCAGAAGCCGCGCACGCCGTCGTATTTCTCGCTCACCCAGTAGTCCGCCAGGGGCAGGCCGGGGCGGTAGACATTGGCCAGCAGCAGCGCCGGGGGCTCGGCCGCTTGCGCGGCGCGGGGGGCTGCGCCCAGGCCCGCTGCGGCAGCGACCGCCAGCCAACTCGCACTGACAAAAATCCAGCCGCGGCGGCTGGAACTATCAAATTGATAGCTTCCAGCGCTTGCTGGATAAGCGCTGGAGCCCATTTTCTCTTAAACCTGATCGGCGCTCAGGCCGGCCGTCTGGCTGAAGCCGCCGTCCACGTACGTGATCTCGGCCGTCACGCCCGAGGCCAGGTCCGACAGCAGGAAGGCCGCCACGTTGCCCACGTCCTCGATGGTCACGTTGCGGCGCAGGGGCGCGGCGTCGGCCACGCGCGAGAGCAGCTTGCCGAAGTCCTTGATGCCGCTGGCCGCCAGGGTCTTGATGGGGCCGGCGCTGATGCCGTTGGCGCGCATGCTGCGGCCGTCCTCGGTGCGGCCCACGGCCTCGGCCAGGTAGCGCACGCTGGCTTCCAGGCTGGCCTTGGCCAGGCCCATGGTGTTGTAGTTGGGGATGGAGCGCAGCGCGCCCAGGTACGACAGGGTCAGCAGCGAGGACTTGTCGTTCAGGTAGGGCAGGGCGGCCTTGGCCATGGCCGGGAAGCTGTAGGCGCTGATGTCGTGGGCGATGCGGAAGCCCTCGCGCGAGAGGCCGTCCAGGAAGTTGCCGGCAATCGCCTCGCGCGGCGCAAAGCCGATGCTGTGCACGAAGCCGTCGAATTTGGGCCAGGCCTTGGACAGGTCGGCAAACATGCGGTCGATCTGCTCATCGCTGGCCACGTCGCAGTCGAACACCAGCGTGGAGTCGAATTCGGCGGCGAACTCGGTGATGCGGTCCTTGAAGCGCTCGCCCACATAGCTGAACGCCAGCTCGGCGCCCTGCTGGTGGCAGGCCCGGGCGATGCCGTAGGCGATGGAACGGTTGGACAGCACGCCCGTGATGAGCAGCTTCTTGCCGGTCAGAAAACCCATGTGTTGTTCTCCTTGGAATGGTGTGGAATGCGGCACCCGCGTGGGGCGTGCAACGTAGGGCAGAATTGTCGCATGCGGTTTTGGCTGACTTTCCTGCTGGCGGTGTGCGCGGCTCCTGCCTGGGCCGCCCATGGCTATGCGCTGTGGGGCGACCTGAAGTACCCGCCCGGGTTCGCGCACTTCGACTACGTGAACCCCGACGCCCCCAAGGGCGGCGAACTGCGCATGGTGAGCAACCTGCGCTACTCCACCTTCGACAAGTACAACCCCTTCACCATGAAGGGCTCGGCCCCGGCGTACCTGAGCGACCTGATCTTCGAGTCCCTGCTCACCGGCTCCATGGACGAGACGGCCTCGGCCTACGGCCTGCTGGCCGAGGACGTGCAGGTGGCCGACGACCGCCTGAGCGCCACCTTCCGCCTGCGGCCCGAGGCGCGCTTTCACAACGGCGACCCGGTGGAGGCCGCCGACGTCAAGTACAGCTACGAGACGCTGATCGGGCCCTACGCCTCGCCCAGCTACGCCACGCTGCTGCAGGAGGTGGCGGGGGTGGACGTGCTGGACAAGCGCACCGTGCGCTTTCGCTTCAAGCAGCCCAACCGCGAACTGCCGATCACCGTGGGCGGCGTGCCCGTGTTCAGCCGGTCCTGGGGGCGCGGGCCGGACGGCAAGGCCAAGCGCTTTGACGACATCGTGACGGACATGCCCATCGGCAGCGGTCCCTACCGCATTGGCGAGGTGAGCTTCGGCCGCGACATCACCTACCAGCGCGACCCGCAGTACTGGGGCCGCAACCTCAATGTGGTGAAGGGCGCCTTCAACTTCGACCGCATCACCGTCAAGATCTACAAGGACAACACCGCCCGGCTCGAGGCCATGAAGGCCGGCGAGTTCGACTTCATGACCATCTACTCGGCCGGCGACTGGGCCCGCCGCATCGACGGCAAGCTATTCAAGAAGGGCGTGCTCGTCAAGAAGGACATGAAGCACCAGCTGCCCGCGGGCTTCCAGAGCTATGTGCTCAACACCCGCCGCCCGCTGCTGCAGGACGTGCGCGTGCGCGAGGCACTGGGCCTGGCCATCGACTACGAATGGATGAACCGCCAGATGTTCTATGGCGGCTATCCGCGCGTGAAAGACCTGTTTGGCAACACCCAGTGCGAGGCCCAGGGCAACCCTTCGCCTGAAGAGCTGGCCCTGCTCGGCCCCTGGCGCGGCAAGGTGCCCGACGCCGTTTTCGGCCCCATGTACACGCCGCCCACCACCGAGGGAGAGGGCCATTCGCTGCGCGCCAACCTGCGCCGTGCGCGCGAGCTGCTGGCCGAGGCCGGCTGGACCTACCGCGACGGCGCGCTGCGCAATGCCGAGGGCCAGGCCATGGTGATCGAATACCTGGACAGCAAGGAGGGCGGCGCGCGCACCGTCACGCCGTGGATCCGCAACCTGGAGAAGCTCGGCATCACCCTGCGTTTCACCGCCGTGGACTTTGCGCTGTACCTGCAGCGGCTGGACAAGTTCGACTACGACATGATCAGCCTGGCCTACCCCGGCACCTACAACCCCGGGCAGGCGATGAAGGAACTGTTCGGCAGCCAGGGCGTGAAGGTGGAGGGCTCCAGCAACCACGCGGGCGTGAACAGCCCGGCCGTGGACGCGCTGGTCACGGCGCTCACCCGTGCGAAGAGCCAGGCCGGGATGCTGCCCGCCTGCCGCGCGCTGGACCGGGTGATCATGCACAGCCACTACCTCATCCCGCAGTGGACGCTGGCCTCGCACCGCGTGGTCTACAACCAGCAGCGCCTGGCCTACAAGGAACCCATGCCCCCCTATGCCAGGGCCGAGGAATGGCTGATGTTCTCGTGGTGGGCCAAAGAATGAAACAGCACCTCCCCGGATGGCCGCGCAGCGCCATGGATCTCTGACATGTTTGCCTACATCGCCAAACGCCTGCTGCTCATGCTGCCCACCTTGCTGGGCGTGCTGCTCGTGACCTTTGCCGTGATCCAGTTCGTGCCCGGTGGCCCGGTGGAGCAGTACCTGGCCGAGGCGCGCACGGCAGCCGGCAAGGGCGGGCTGGAGACCGGGGGCATGGCCTACCGCGGCGACCAGGGCGTGGACCCCAAGCGGCTGGAGCAGATCAAGGCGCTGTACGGCTTTGACAAGCCCGCGCACGAGCGCTTCTTCCAGATGCTGGGCCAGTTTGCCCGCTTCGACCTGGGCAGGAGCTTCTTCCAGAACAAGGACGTGTGGAGCCTGGTCAAGGAGAAGCTGCCTGTCTCCATCAGCCTGGGGCTGTGGACCTTCTTCATCAGCTACCTGGTGGCCGTGCCGCTGGGCGTGGCCAAGGCGGTGCGGGCGGGCTCGCGCTTCGACATGGTCACCACGCTGATCATCCTGGTGGGCTACGCTATCCCCGGCTTCGTGCTGGGCGTGGCGTTGCTGGTGATCTTTGGCGGGCAGCTGCAGTGGTTCCCGCTGCGCGGGCTCACGTCGTCCCATTGGGAGACCCTGACCTGGGGCGCGCGCATCGTGGACTACCTGTGGCACATCACCTTGCCCGTCACGGCCATGGTGCTGGGCAGCTTCGCCGTGACGGCCATGCTCACCAAGAATGCGTTCCTGGAAGAGATCCGCAAGCAGTATGTGCTCACGGCCCGCGCCAAGGGGCTGTCCGAGCGGCAGGTGCTGTGGAAGCATGTGTTCCGCAATGCGCTCATCCCCATCATCACCGGGTTTCCGGCGGCCTTCATCGGCGCGTTCTTCACGGGCTCGCTGCTCATCGAGACCCTGTTCTCCCTCGACGGCCTGGGCCTCCTGAGCTACGACAGCGTGATCCGGCGCGACTACCCCGTGGTGCTGGGCACGCTGTATCTCTTCACGCTGATCGGGCTGGTGACCAAGCTGATCAGCGACCTGTGCTACGTGTGGGTGGACCCGCGCGTGAAGTTCGATTGACGGAGGCCATCAGCACATGAGTCCGTTGGCGATAGCGCCGCAGGTCCGCGCCAGTATCGTTGGCACGCTGCAGGGGCAGGTCCCCGGCCTGCTGGCCGTGTATGCCTTTGGCAGCCGCGTGCAGGGCACGGCCGGGCCGGACAGCGATCTGGACCTGGCGGTGCTGGTGGCGGGGTACGCCGATGCCGCGCATCTGTGGCATCTGTCCGGCGAGCTGGCAGACCTGGCGGGCTGCGCGGTGGACTTGCTGGACCTGCGCGCCGCGTCCACGGTCATGCAATACCAGGTCATCACCCTGGGCGAGCGCTGGTGGGCGCGCGACGTGCAGGCCGCATTGTTTGAAAGCGCCATCCTCAGCGAGAAGACGGCGCTGGACACCGCGCGTGCCGGGCTGTTGGCCGATATCCAGAAACGAGGAACTGTGTATGGTGGATGAGGTGCTGGTCAACAAGGCCGCCACGATCGAACGCTGCGTGAAGCGGGCGCGCGAAGAGTATTTCAGCGATCCGGCCACCTTTGCCGCCAGCTTCAGCCGCCAGGACGCGGCCATCCTGAACATCCAGCGCGCCTGCGAAGCCGCGCTGGACATGGGGCAGCACCTGGTGCGGCGGGACCGGCTGGGCCTGCCGCAAAGCGCGCGGGATGTGTTTGCCCTGCTGGCCCGGGCCGGGCGCATCGAGGCCGCGCTGGCGGAGGGGCTCCAGCGCATGGTCGGGTTCCGCAACATTGCGGTGCACGACTACCAGAGCCTGCAGCTGCCCATCACCGTGGCAATCATCGAGAAGCATCTCGACGAATTCCTGCAGTACAGCAAGACTCTCCTGCAACAGGATGCTGCCTAGGCCATCCTTCCGGCAACAACAGGTCATGGATTCGCCTTCTCCCACTTCCCCCAGTCCGGCGGCGATGGCTCCGGCTTCCGCGCCGCTATCGCTCTCCCCCGCGCGCCGCGCCTGGCTGCGCTTTCGGCGCAACCGCCTGGGCTACTGGAGCCTGCTGGTCTTCAGCACCCTGGTGCTCATCAGCCTGGGGGCCGAGCTCATCAGCAACGACCGGCCGCTCATCGTGCGCTACGAAGGGCAGACCTATTTCCCGATGCTGCGCGACTACCCCGAGACCACCTTCGGCGGCGACTTCGACACCCCCACCGACTACCTGGACCCGTTCATCCAGGAGCGGCTGAGCCAGGGCCGCAACTGGGCGCTCTACACGCTCAACACCTATGGCCCCAACACGCTCAACTACTTCGCCAAGTCGCCCAACCCGTCGGCCCCCACGGCCGAGAACTGGCTGGGCACGGACGACCGGGGCCGCGACCTGCTCGCCCAGCTGATCTACGGTTTTCGGGTGAGCGTGCTGTTCGGGCTGGCGCTCACGGCCACGGGCGTGGTGCTGGGCGTGGTCACCGGCGCCATCCAGGGGTTCTTTGGCGGCAAGACCGACCTGGCCTTCCAGCGCTTCATCGAGATCTGGGGCTCCATGCCCGAGCTGTACCTGCTCATCATCTTCAGCGCCGTGTTTGCGCCCAGCGTGGCGCTGCTGCTCATCCTGCTGAGCCTGTTTGGCTGGATGGGGCTGTCCGACTACGTGCGCGCCGAGTTCCTGCGCAACCGGCAGCTGGACTACGTGAAGGCCGCGCGCGCGCTGGGCGTGGGCAATGCGCAGATCATCTGGCGCCACATCCTGCCCAACAGCCTTACGCCCGTGGTCACGTTCCTGCCGTTTCGCATGAGCGCGGCCATCCTGGCGCTGACGTCGCTGGACTTCCTGGGCCTGGGCGTGCCGCCCGGAACGCCGTCCCTGGGCGAACTGCTGAGCCAGGGCAAGAACAACATCGACGCATGGTGGATTTCGCTGTCCACCTTTGCGGTGCTGGTGGTCACGCTGCTGTTGCTGACCTTCATGGGCGACGCGCTGCGGGATGCCCTCGACCCCCGAAAGGCCGACCGGTGAGTGCCCCCGCGACAACCCCTTTGCTGCAGGTGCAGGACCTGCACGTGCGTTTTGGCGCCAAAGCGGTGGTGCGCGGCGTCAACTTCTCCATCGCGCCGGGCGAAAAGCTTGCCCTGGTGGGCGAGTCGGGCTCGGGCAAGACGATCACGGCGCTCAGCCTGCTGCGCCTGGCGGGCGATGCGGCCATCACGGGCCAGGCGGTGCTGCGGGGCCAGCGCGACCTGCTCGCGCTGCCGGAGCGCGAGATGCGCGGCGTGCGCGGTGGCAAAATCGCCATGGTGTTCCAGGAGCCCATGACCGCGCTGAACCCGCTGATGACCATCGGCGCGCAGATTGCCGAGGTGCTGCAGCTCAAGCGGGGCCTGACGGGCGCGCAGTGCGCACAGGCGGCCATCGAGCTGCTGGCGCAGACGGGCATCCCCGAACCTGCGCGGCGTGCCAACAGCTTTCCGCACCAGCTCTCGGGCGGCCAGCGCCAGCGGGCCATGATCGCCATGGCGCTGGCCAGCGAGCCGCAGCTGCTGCTGGCCGATGAACCCACCACGGCGCTGGACGTGACGCTGCGCGGCCAGATCCTCGACCTGCTGTCCGAACTGCAGCGCAAGAGCGGCATGGCCGTCCTGCTCATCACGCACGACCTGAACCTGGTGCGCCGCTTCGCCGACCGCGTGGCGGTGATGGAGCAGGGCGTGCTGGTGGAGCAGGGGCCCGTGGCCGAGGTGTTCCGCGCGCCGCAGCATGCCTACACCCGCCGCCTGATTGCCAGCCAGCCCCGCCGCGACGTGGTCGAGGCCCCGCCGCCGGCGGGCACCGCTCCGGTCGTGAAGGCGCAGGACCTGCGCGTGGTGTACCCCACGCCGCTGCCCGGCGTTCGCGGCTGGTTCAAGAAGGGCGAATTCGTGGCCGTGCAGGGCGCCACGCTGCAGTTGCTGCCGGGGCAGACGCTGGGCGTGGTGGGTGAGTCCGGCTCGGGCAAGTCCACCCTGGCCCAGGCCATTCTGGGCCTGCTGCCCAGCACCGGCGTGCTGCAGGTGGCGGGCCAGGCCTGGCAGGCGCCCGCCATGCGCAACACCCCTGGCAACCAACGGCTGCGCCGCCGTGTGCAGGTGGTCTTCCAGGACCCGTTTTCGTCGCTCTCGCCGCGCCTGACGGTCGAAGAGATCGTGGGCGAGGGCCTGAAGGTGCACGAACCGGCCTTGACCCCGGCCCAGCGGCGCGTCCGCGTGGAAGCCGTGCTGGCGGAAGTAGGCCTCGCCGAGGCGCAGTATCCGCGCCTGCTGGAGCGCTACCCGCACGAGTTTTCCGGCGGCCAGCGCCAGCGGCTGGCCGTGGCCCGTGCCCTGATTGTCCAGCCGCAGGTGCTGGTGCTGGACGAACCCACCAGCGCGCTGGACGTGACCATCCAGCAGCAGGTGCTGGGCTTGCTGCAGCGCTTGCAGAAAGAAAAGGGGTTGAGCTACCTGCTCATCACCCACGACGTGGAGGTCATCCGCGCCATGGCCCACGGCGTGCTGGTGATGAAAGACGGCGTGGTGCTGGAAAGCGGCAGCGTGGCCGACGTGCTGGACGCCCCGCAGCACCCCTACACCCAGCGGCTGGTGGCTGCGGCCACAAGTATTGATGAAAATGCCTTGTAGCGCCTGTGGGTAAAGCGCAGGATGCTATTCAAAATATAGCGTTTCTGCGCTGCGCTGCGCTGCGCTCAGGTCATCGGGGCACGGCGGGCCTGCGGCGCCCTTGAAGTGCGGCTGGGCTGCGGGGCTGGTTCCTGCGCCCACAAGATGCGGTTCACGTCGATGCCCATCGCCCGTGCACGCTCCAGCAGGTGCTCCCGCACGTGCGCGGGCAGGGTGGGTGTGCGCGAGAGGATCCACACGTAGTCCGTGCTGGAGCCGATCACCATCGCCCACTGGTAGTTTTCGTCCAGCGCCACCACGTTGTAGCCCCCGTAGAAGGGCCCGAAGAACGAGACCTTGAGCGCGGCCCGTGTGGGCTCACCCAGGAAGCGGGCCGTGCCCACGGCTTCTTTCCATTCCTTGCGCACCGGGTCGTAGCCGCGGTTCACCACCTGGAGGGACTCGCCATCGGGGTTGCGCGTGTAGGTGGCGCTGGCCTGCGTGAGGCCGCGCTCGAACGCATGGTCGATGCGAGCCACCTCGTGCCAGTGGCCGGTGTAGCGGTTCACGTCGAATCCGGTGACGGGCTGGATGCCCTCGGGTGTGCGGGGCGTGCTGCATGCCGAGAGCGCCAGTACAGCCACCAGCGCCGCGATGCCTGCCGCCAGGTGCCAGGGTGCGCCCAGGGGACGCGGGGAAAGGTTGCGCATGGTGTTTTCTCCTCAAGCGGTGGGTGGGGCGTGCTTTCTCTCGCGGCCCACTGTAGGTGCCCTGGCGGGGCGGCCGTGTAGGCTGCCGCTGGCACAACGTGTCGGCAGCCTGGCCCGGCACGGAGCGCCACGGCCGGGCGGTGGACGCCGTGTCAAGCGCATGGCAGCCGCCATGGACAAGTCCGTGAGGGACGGCGCCTGCCAGGTTGGCAAGAATGCAGGCACTCTCTGCACAAGCCGGCCCGGCGGGCCGTGCGGCGAGACCCCGCCCGGGGCAGCGATGGCTGTGGCAGTTTTGCCGAACCGGGCGGCGTGCCGCTGTTGCGGCCAGGTTCACAGTTCACAATTGCCGCCTGGCCCTTGCCCCCTGGCGATCCGACCTCTTTTGTTTTGACGACTCCCGCGACGGCGCTCCCTGAGCACCGCCCCTTTTCATGGCCAGAGATTCGTTTTCCGATCTGCTTTCGCTCTACATGCGGCGCATCCGCGCCAGTGCTTCCGGTGTCGCCACCGAAATCGGCCTCAGCCGCGAGGCCGTGAACAACTGGCGCAACGGCCTGTCGGCGCCCAATCCGCGCTCGCGCGGCAAGGTGGTGGCCTGTACGCGCTACCTCCGCCTGACCGAGGCCGAGGCCAATCGCCTGCTCAGCGCCGCCGGTTTCGAGCCGGAGTTTCCGCTGCAGGCCGAAGCCGCGGGCGCGGCGCAGCAGCCCTTTGGCGCGTTCCTCGACCGCTTGTTTGCACAGCTGGCACAGGCGGTGCCGTACCCCATCTCGCTGCTGCTGTCGCCCGCCCACTGGGGCCAGCCGCCGTTTCGCCAGGAACTGCTGGCGCGCGCCAAGGCGCAGTACGGCGACGGCGCCGTGCTGCACATCCAGCCGCCCTACAGCGTCAGCACCGTGCCGGCCGAGTACTTTGCCGCCATCGGCCGGCAGTGCGGCCTGGGCGAGGTGGCCTCCGACTACGAGTTCGAGTCCGCATTGGAACGCCGCCTGCTGGCGGGCGAGCGCTTGTTCTGCCTGGTCAGCCGCTTCGAGCAGGGCACGCCCGCGCTGCGCGAGACCCTGGCCGGCATCCTGCGCAGCCTGAGCGAGATGCACAGCGGCCGCCTGCACCTGCTGCTGTGCGGCGGCGAGGCGCTGGCCGACCTCAAGTACCGCGGCGGCGACCTCTCGTTGCTCAACATCGCGCAGGTCCACCACTGGCCCGACCCGTCGCTGGACGACCTCACCGCGCTGGCCCGCCAGCGCTGGCCCGAGCCGCCGTGGACGCAGCCCGTGCTGGCCGCGCTGCAGGAGCTCAGCGGCGGCCATCCCGCGCTGTTCGAGGAAGGGCTGCAGTGGCTGGTGGACCATGGGGCGGATGAGGAGCAGGCCCGCTCGGCCGCGCTGCGCAGCCACCTGGCCGGCAGCGCTCGCCTGTGGCAGACCTTCCTGCCGCTGGCCCAGGCGCCGGCCACGCGCAAGCGCCTGGCCCAGCTGCTGCAGGCCGACGAGCTGGGCCGCGCACGCCCCTACCTGCAGGACGACGAACTGCGCCGCCTGTTCTGGGGCAACCTGCTGCAGGTGCGCGGCACGGGCGATGCGGCGCGGCTGCACTGGCGTAGCGCCACCATCCGCGAGGCCGGCGTGATGGTGCTGGAGTCTTCCCCGTCCGCCGCATGAGCGTGCTGCGTTCCAAGGCCGTGGTCCGCGCGGTGCTGATCGCGGCCGTCACGCTGTTCGTGGCCAGCGCGCTGCTCACGCCCCAGCTCAACCCCGTCACGCGCGATGCGGTGCGGGCATCGGAGAGCGCGGGTGCCGTGTGGGGTGAGCTGGCGCAGTGGCGCGTGGCGATGATGCAGGCCCACAACGAGCTGGACGCGTGGCCTGAGGACATCACCCAATACGCACCGCCCATCGGCAACCCGCAGCTGCGCGTCACTTCGCCGCGGCCCTATGTGCTGCAGGCCGACATCGCGGCCAACCCCGATCTCGGCAAGCTCGCCGGCACCCAGGTGCTGGTGCAGCTGCAGCCCGGCACCACCACCTGGAGCTGCCGGCCCGGGCGCCCGCCCATCCCTGCCGGCTACCTGCCCATCAACTGCCTGGAAGGCCAGGCCGACGACTTCGCACCCGTGCCCGCGCCCGAGCGCGACCCGTTCGGCGGCCTGCGCCAGCTCATCTACTGGTGCGCCGCCATCTTCGGGGCCGGCGCCATGCTCTGGGTGGCGCGCCACCCGCTGCTCGGGCCCGCGCAGCTGCGGCCTGCGCGCCTGCGCCGCACGCCACTGGCGCGGCTGCCGCGGCTGGACCGCCTGCTCGCGTGGACGGGCCGACGCGAATCCACCCTGCTGGCCGCCGGCATCCGCCCGGTGGACTGGCGCCGTGCGGTGCAATGCGCCCAGCCCGGCGCGCGGGACGCGGCGGCGGAGCTGGTGCGTGCCCTGGCCGAGCGCGTGTCCGCCCGCAGCCAGGCCAGCACCGGCTGGCAGCTGCCGGGGCTGGTGTTCGAATGGCAGTTCCCGCCCGATTGGCCCGTCTCGCTGGACCGGTGCCTGGTCTTCGCGCCCACGCCCGGCGTGGACGAGGCTGCCGTGCTGCGGCAGCTGCGCGCCGCACAGACCGGCAGCGATGTGCTGCTGGTCCTGGGCCAGCACAGCGTGGACACGCCCCAGCCGCTGCTGCAGGCGCATGGCGGCGACCGCGCCAACCTGCATGTGCTGGTCGACAGCGCCAGCCAGACCGAATGGCTGGTCGGCGGCCAGTCGCTGCAGGTGCTGCTGCGCCTGCTGGCCGGACAGCTGCGCATCACCCGCATCTCGCCGTACCAGACGCGCGGCGGCATCACGCGCGAAGGTGCGTTCTTCGGCCGCACGCAACTGCTGGCCCGCGTGGTCAACCGCGAGCCCGCCAACTACCTGGTGGTGGGCGGGCGCCAGCTGGGCAAGAGCAGCCTGCTCAAGGCCGTGCAGCGCCGCCTGCAGGGCCACCCGCACACCGTGTGCCAGTATGTCTCGCTGCGCGACCACCGCCTGGCCCCGCGCATGGCGCTGCAGTTCGGCCTGCCGGCCGACACGCCGCTCGAAGCCATCGTGGACCACCTGCAAGCCCAGTACCAGGGCAGGCGCCTGGTGCTGCTGATCGACGAGGCCGACCCGTTCTTCCGCCACGAGTCGCTCCACGGCTACGTGCAGCTGTCCACCCTGCGCGCGCTCAGCGACGAGGGCCGCTGCTGGTTCATGCTGGCCGGCTTCTGGGACCTGTACGCCACGGCCGTGCTGGACTACCAAAGCCCCCTGCGCAACTTTGGCGAGGTGCTGGCCATCGGCGGCCTGGAGCGCGAGGCCTGCCGCGAGCTGGCCACCGAGCCCCTGCGCCGCCTGCGCCTGGGCTTCGACAACGAGCGCCTGGTGGACCGGCTCGTCGACGCCAGCGGCCAGCGCGCCAACCTCGTTGCCATCCTGTGCCAGGAATGCCTGGAAGCCCTGCAGCCCGGCGAGCGCGTGATCGAACAACGCCACCTGGACCAGGCCCTGGCCTCCCAAGCCGTGCAAGACGCGCTGGCCGGCTGGGGCCGCCTGAGCCACGACGAAGCCGCCTGCCGGCTCGACCGCATCGTGGTCTATCACGCCGCGCAGGCCGGCCATGCCAGCCTGGTGACGCTGGCCCAACTGCTGCAGAGCCACGGCACCACGGCCGACGCGCAAGCCCTGCGCCAGTCGCTCGCCCGGCTGCAGTTGGCCTATGTGTTGCGCAAGCACGAGGGCGGTGAATACCGCTTTGCCATCCCGCTGCTGCAGGGCCAGTTCGAACCCAGCGAGGTGGAGCTGCTGCTGCACCAGGAGCTGGCCGTCGCGGGCCATCCCTAGCCTGACCGTGTTCCTTTCTCTGATTCAGTTTTCTTCATGGCCACAGCATCTTCCCCCGTCACCCTCGAACACGACATCGGATTCGACACCCTCATCGCCGAGATGGAGCGGCTGGTCCGCTCCGGCGTGCACCCGGATCGCATCAGCGTGTCCCGGGACGCTGCCGTGCAGTGGGCCTGCACAGCCTACTGGGCCTGCTATGACCGGCCGGACGATGCCAGCGTGCCCCATCGGGTGGATGCGCAGTTCGCGCTGCTGCGCCTGATGCTGGAGAAGGGCGCAGACCCCAACCGGCGCAAGAACCGCAATTCCACCCCCTTGGCCGTGTGCTGCAGGGAGTTTTCAAGCTACGCGGAACACCGCGCCGTGGAGCGGCTTGGATTGGTGCTGGCGGCCGGCGGCGACCCCCGCACGACCCAGGAACCCGCGATCTGCATTGCCCTCGGGCTGAGGGACATGCGCGGCGAGATCTTCAGCATGCCCTTCCGCGACGACGCCCCGGCCGGGCATGCCGAGGCCGTCTACCAGGCCATCGATCTGCTGCTCAAAGCCGAGGCCGACATCAACGCCATGGACCACCGTGGGTTGTACAACCCCGTGCTCATGGCTGCCTCCATGGGCAGCGTGCCGCTGTTGCGCTTCTTGAAGGACCGCGGTGCCAACGTGCAGTTCACCACGCCCGCAGGCACCAATGCGCTCATGCACTGTGCAGGCGACGTCAACGGTCTGAACCAGAGCCGCGCCGGCATCTCGGTGGCGTGGCAGCGCGAGGGCGACCCGGTGGCCACCACCCGCCAGCTGCTGGACTGGGGCCTGCACCCCTCTGCTGCCGATGCCCGGGGCCGCACTCCGCTGCGCCTGGCGGTCAGCGCTGGCAACCTCGACGTGGCGGCCGTTCTGGCCGAGGCCCTGGCGGCGCAAGGCAAGCTGGTGGCGGCCGATGTGCGCCTGTTCCGGGGCACTGAATACGAGGCCGCCGTGGCGGCGTTGACCCCCTCGGCATTACCCCAAAAGCCCGCCAAGCCCAAGGCCGCTGCGGATGGCGCTGCCCAGCGTGCCACCTGGGAGCGCGCCCCCGCACTGATCGACGGCCCCACCGACTGGCGACCCGGCCAATACCCCGATTGGCTGCGCACCTGCCTCAAGGCAGTGATTGCCCAACTGGGCTGCGGCGTGGACACGCGCGTGCCGCCCGGCCTGTTGTACCTGGAGTACGACGGGCACTCCCGCAGCCTGCGGTGGTCCCGCACCAAGTCTTATCTCAGCCGCAGTGGCGCGGTGGAAATGGAAGCCCAGGTATTGGATTGGAAAAAGATGACCGTCCGCTTCTCGCAGATGGAGGGTGACAACTGGGTGCTGCGTGAAGCGATGGAGTTTCCGATGGAGCCCAGCATGCCCCCTGCGACCGATGTGCTGTGCGACGCCGTCGGCCAGCTGTGCGCCCGCTACCTCGATACCCCGACCTGACGGCGCATGTCCAAAGGCCTTCCCTAACGCAATGATTTGTCTCTGCTTTTGAACCCACGCCATGTCCGAATCCCACCTGCGCTACACCGTTTACTTTGAGTCCCGAGCCCAGGCGGCCGCCTGGGCTGCTCAGGCCCAGTCCACCGCTGATCTTCCGCTGAAGGAGCAGGCCCGCGTGCTGGGCACCATGCTGGGCCTGGGCGAAGACTCCGGGGTCTCTTTTGAGTTTGCGGGGGCTGCGCAGTTGTGCGCGGAGCTGGCCGTGCTGGGGCCGTGGAACCTGCTGCCTGCGGAAGAATGGCCGCCCGGGCTGATGGAGCAGGGCGCCAAGCTGCTGAGCTGCGAATGGCACGACGGCCCCAAGGCGCAAGGCTTTTTTCTCATCGGTTCCAAATCCGTCACGCGCAAGCAGTTTGAGGCGGCCGTGCGCAAGCTGGACCCGCTGGAAGAAGTGCACCAGCTGCTTGCCAAAGAACAATATGGCGAGGTCTTGAACCTGGTACACCACCATGGCCTGGACCCCAACACGGTGCTGTACCACCGGCCGCTCATCGTGCACTTGCTCACGCCGCAGGCAGGCAAGGCCAGCGGCGTGTTGCCCACCGAAGCCATCGTCGCACTGCTGCAAGCCGGTGCGCGGCCCGACCCGCTGGCGCTGGTCACCCGCATGCCCAGCTACACCTTGCCGGTGTTCCCGCTGCATTGCGCTGCCCGCGCGTTTGACATTGCACTGATGCAGGCGCTGGTGGACGCGGGCGTGGATGTGAACGCGGTGGACGACGAGGGGCGCACGCCCTTGATGCAACTGGCCGATGCAACGCACTATTTGAGCAAGCCCGTGTCCATGGCCGTGCAGGCCGCGCAGTGGCTGCTGGAGCGGGGCGCAGAGGTGAACGCCGTGAGCCAGCTCGGAAAGTCGGCCCTGGCCGGGGGCGTGCACCAGGCGCTGCGCGATCTTCTGGTGGCACACGGTGGCCGGGTGATCTGGCCGCAATACGCGTTGGAGTACGACACCCCAGAGCAGCAACGCAGCGCGATCTGGTACCACGACCATGCGCGCCTCGATGAACTGCTGGCGCAGGCCCCGCCGGACGAGGCCTACCGGCAGCAGTTGCTGAGCAGTGCGGTCGATGCTGGGAATTGCCATGCGTTGGACCGTCTGTGGCGGCCACAAGACCACGCACTGATGTGCATCGACAAAATCCCGGAGCCTCGCTTGCTGGTGGAGGGCATCACGAAGCACGAAGGCACGGACGTGGCCACGTTGCGAAACCTGGTGCTGCGCAGCGCCCCCGAGGCATTCCCCACGCGCGACGCCGTCTGGCTGAATGCAGCCAACAGCTGCCTGCTCGATTTCACCAGCCGCATCGTGGACCGGCCTGTGGAGCTGCTGGAGATGGTGCTCCAACTCGGTCTGCCTGCCGATCCATCCACCGATGCGCAGCGCAGCCCCTTGGAGGGCGCGATTGATGCCATGTCTGAAGCCAAGGTGACGCTGCTGTTGGCCCATGGTGCCAACCCCAACCGAGCGCTGTACTACGGTGGTAATGCCTTGCATGGGGCGGTGCAGCACAAGGCGAACGGTTGCATTCCCCTGCTGCTGCAGGCGGGGGCGGACCGCACCTTCTGCGACAGCCAAGGCCGCACGCCGCTGCAGCTGGCGGTGGTCAAGCGCAATAAGACGGCCCAGAAGCTGCTTGCAGCCTGACTCTGAGCCAAATCCGGATGTGGCGCTTTGCTAGCAAGCGCTAGAAGCTATCAAAAAAGTAGCAAAAACATCCGATGCTCATCACGGCCGCTGCGCCATCACCAGCGCATACAGCGCTTGCGCGGCCACCGACAGGCTCTCGTCCCGCCGCCGCACCAGGTAGATCTGCCGCGTCAGCCCCGGTAGCGACAGCGGCCGCGTGACCAGGCCCGGCTGCTCGAAGTGGAACAGCGTGAGCGCGGGCACCACGCTGATGCCCAGCCCCGCGCGCACCATGCCCATCACGGTGGCCAACTGCTCCACCTCCATCAGCGTATGCATGGCCTGCGGATGCAGGGCGGCCTCCAGGTACTGGCGCACGCTGCTGGTGCGCGCCAGGTGGATGAAGGGCCAGGCGGCCAGGTCCTGCGCGGTGATGGCCTTGCGGCGGCGCGCCAGCGGGTGGCCGGCCGGGCACACCAGGTAGAAGTCATCGCTGCAGAACGGCTCGGCCTGCAGCGCGGGCGTGTCGGCGCGGATGGCGGCCAGCGCAAAGTCGGCATGGCCGCTGGCCACGCGGTCGATGCAGGGCTCGGACAGCACGTCCGCAATGTCGATCTCGATGCCCGGGTGCGCCGCGCGGTACTGTGCCAGCGCGCCCGGCAGCCAGCCCGCCGCGAGCGACGGCAGCAGCGCCACGGCCACACGCCCGCGCTGCAGCGTGGCGGCACTGCGCATTGCCGCCAGGGCGCCGGTGATTTCGGCGCGGATGCGGCGGGCCGACTCCAGAAAGTTCTGCCCCTCGGGCGTCAGGTCCACATGCCGCGTGCTGCGGTCGAACAGGCGCAGGCCCAGGTCGTCCTCCAGAGCGCGGATGAGGGCGCTGAACGCGGGTTGCGACAGGTGGCACAACGTAGCGGCGCGCGTGAAGCTGCGCTGCTCGGCCAGCGCGAGGAAGGCGTCGAGCTGGCGGCTGGAGAGGTGGGGGGCGCTCATGGCGGGGCGGTTTGATTCATCTGCATTTCAGATGGATTCATCTTAACAATCGATTTCACAGAATACAGCAGCCTGCCTACAGTGGGCGCAGGAGACAAGGATTCATGGCGAACAACGCTGACAAAAACCTGCTGGTGGGCTGCGCCGCCGGCTTCTCGGGCGACCGCACCGACGCGGCCCTGCCTGTGGTGCAGGCGCTCGTCGCCAGCGGCCAGCCGTCGGTGCTCATCTTCGAGACCCTGGCCGAGCGCACGCTGGCCCTGGCGCAGCTGGCCCGCCGCACCGACCCCGATGCAGGATACGAGCCGCTGCTGGTGGACCTGCTGCGCCCCGTGCTGGCACGGTGCCTGGCCCACGGCGTGCGCATCGTCAGCAACTTTGGCGCGGCTAACCCCCACGGCGCCGCGCGCCGCATCCACGCTCTGGCGGCCGAGCTGGGCCTTCGCCGCCCGCGCATTGCCGTGCTGCAGGGCGACGACCTGAGCGGCCCCGAACACCGCGCGCTGCTGCAGGGCGCCCTGGGCGATGCCATGCCCACGGAGCCCATCGTCAGCGCCAATGCCTACATCGGCGCGCAGGCCATTGCCGATGCGCTGCGCGCAGGTGCCGACGTCGTGGTGTGCGGGCGCGTGGCCGACCCGTCGCTGGTGCTGGGCCCGGCGCTCGCGCACTACGGCTGGGTGCTGGACGATTGGGACCGGCTGGCCCGCGCCACCATGGCAGGGCACCTTCTCGAATGCGGCGCGCAGGTCACGGGCGGCTACTTTGCCGACCCGGGCTACAAGGACGTGCCGGGCCTGGCGCACCTGGGCTACCCCATTGCCGAGATCGACGCCGACGGCCACTGCACCGTCACCAAGCCCCCCGGTACCGGCGGCTGCATCACCGAACGCACCGTGAAGGAACAGCTGCTGTACGAGCTGCACGACCCGGCCGCCTACCTCACGCCCGACGTGGTGGCCGACATCACCACCGCGCGGGTGACCCCCGTGGGCCCTGACGCCGTGCGGCTGGAAGGCGTGCAGGGCCACGCGCGGCCCGCCATGCTCAAGGTCAACGTGTGTTTTGAATCCGGCTGGTTTGCCGAGGGCGATATCTCCTACGCCGGCCCGCGCGCCGAAGCCCGCGCGCGGCTGGCGGGCGAGGTGCTGCGCGAGCGCTTGCAGGGCCTGGGCCCGCTGCGCATCGACCTGATCGGCGTGACCAGCGTCTTTGGCGACGACACCAGCCGCTGGTTGGATGCACCCGCCTACGGCGACGGAGAAGCCCGCGATGTGCGCCTGCGCGTGGCCCTGCAGCACCGCGACCACGCCAGCGCCCAGCGCCTGGTGCGCGAGGTGACCGCGCTCTACACCTGTGGCCCCGCAGGCGGCGGCGGCGTGCGCACCGCCATGCGGCAACGCCTGGGCACCGTGTCGTGCCTGGTGCCGCGCGAGGCCGTGGCTGTGCGCTTCGAGATGGTGGGCTAAGAAGCTGTGAACGAATCCCTCATGCCCGCTCGTGCCGCAAAAACGCACGCCCTCGGCGTTGCAAATGCTCGCCATAGCCCGAGCTATGGCTGTGCTTTGCGCCTTGATGGCGCACGTTTGTGCTGCCCGCTCGGCCACGCCGGATTCATTCACAGCTTCTGAGGAGTACACACACCATGACAACCACCCTCACTGTTCCCCTGTACCGCCTGGCCCACAGCCGCACCGGCGACAAAGGCAACCGCTCCAACATCAGCGTCATCGCCTGGCACCCCGCGCTGTGGGATGTGCTGGTTGATCAGGTCACCGAGGCCGCAGTAGCGCAGCAGTTTGCCCAGCGCCGCCCGCGCCAGGTCACGCGCTACCTGCTGCCTCAGCTGCAGGCCATGAACCTCGTGCTGGACGATGTGCTCGACGGCGGCGTGAACGACTCGCTCAACCTCGACAGCCATGGCAAGGCGCTGAGCTACCTGCTGCTCGATTTGCCCGTCACCGTGCCTGCCCACCTGGCGCCGCACTTTGGCGGCCCCACGGCCTAGACCTTTGATTTCGCTTTTTTATCCATACCAACACCAGGAGACAACATGACCCCTTCATCCCCCCGCCGCGCTCTGCTCGCCACCGCCGCCGTGCTGGCGCTGGGCGCACTGCACGCCCCCGCTGCGCTGGCCCAGGCGGCCGGCGCCTACCCCGCCAAGGCCATCACCTTCGTCGTGCCCTTTGCCGCAGGCAGCGCCACCGACCAGCTGGCGCGCGCGCTGGGCCAGTCCATCACCAACGACACCAAGCAGCCCGTGGTCATCGACAACAAGGCAGGCGCCAGCGGCATGATCGCCGCGTCGGCCGTGGCCAAGTCGGCGGCCGATGGCTACAGCGTGCTCATCACCACCAACACCACCCACGCCGCCAACGAGCACCTGTACAAAAAGCTCTCGTACGACCCGGTGAAGGACTTCGCCCCCGTCACCGGCCTGGGCAAGGGCGGGCAAGTGCTGGTGGTCAACGCCAGCGCACCGTACAAGAACGTGGGCGAGCTGCTGGCCTTTGCCAAGAAGAACCCCGGCAAGCTCAGCTTTGGCAGCGGCAGCTCATCGAGCCGCATGGCGGGCGAAATGCTCAAGCAGCTGGCAGGCGTGGACATCCTGCACGTGCCCTACAAGAGCAACCCGCTGGCCATCACCGACCTGCTGGGCGGGCAGATCGACCTGATGATCACTGACACCTCCACCGGCGTGCCCCAGGTCAAGGCGGGCAAGCTGCGTGCGCTGGGCTATTCCACGCAAAAGCGCAGCGCACAGCTGCCCGATGTGCCCACGCTGGACGAAGCGGGCGTGAAGGGCTACGACATGGGCTACTGGTTTGCGGCCTACGTGCCCGCAGGCACGCCCGCGCCCGTGGTGGCGCGCCTCAACGAACTGCTCACGGCCGCCACCAAGAGCGCAGCGGCCAAGAGCTTTTACGACAACGCAGGCTCCGAAGCCTGGACCACCACGCCCGATGAACTCGCCAAGTTCCAGGCCGCCGAAACCCAGAAGTGGGGCAAGGTGATCAAGGCCGCGGGTATCGAGGCCGAGTAAGCCGCAGGCCCGCGTACCGGGCCGTTTCTTCGTTCCGGGCTCCGCTGTTGCCCGCCTGCCCGTCCCTGGCAGGCGCAGGCGGAGCCTTGCCGCGCGCAGCGCACCGGATGCTGCCGCTTTTCCCCGCAGAGCCGCTTCAGCGGCCGCCACCCCCCATCCATCCCAGGACAGGAGACACCATGCAACCCCTTCGTGCATTCGGCAAACTCGCCCTCACGGCCGCCGCGGCGGCCGCCCTGGCCGCTTGTGGCGGCAGCAGCAGCGACGACGCGCCCAAGGGCCCGGCCCTCAAGCTCCAGATCACCGCCACGGAAGCCTTCCCCGGCACCTACGGCGACGTGGGCGAGTACGAGCGCGTGACCGGCACCGTGAGCGGCGAAGTGGACCCCAAGGACCCCAAGAACGCCATCATCCAGGACCTGGCCCTGGCGCCCACCAACGCCAACGGCATGGTCGAGTACCAGGCCGACTTCGTCATGCTCAAGCCCAAGAACATGGCGAAAGCGAGTGGGGTGCTGCGCTACGACGCACCCAACCGGGGCAACATCCTGACCTTGCTCAACCCCACCGCCACGCCCAGCGATGCCGTGTACCTGGAGCGCGGCTACGTGCTGCTGTATTCCGCCTGGCAGGGCGACGTGCCCAAGAGCACCGCCGCGCGCCTGACGGTGACGGTGCCGGTGGCGAAGAACAAGGACGGCAGCAGCATCACCGGCCCCTACCGTGCCGAGCTGGTGCCCACGGCCGCCAGCCCTGCAATGACGCTGCCCGGCGGCGTGTTCAACGGCACCATGATTCCGTACGAGCCCGCGAGCCTGGACAACACCCAGCCCGGCTACTCGCTCACCCGCCGTGCCAACGAGACGGATGCGCGCGTGCCTGTGCCCGCGAGCGACTGGAAATTTGCCACCTGCGATACGGGCACCAACGCCTTCCCCGGCACGCCCAGCCCCACCAGCGTGTGCCTGAAGGGCGGGTTCGACCCGGCCTACCTGTACGAGCTGGTCTACGTGGCCAAGGACCCCAAGGTGATGGGCGTGGGCCTGGCCGCGCTGCGCGACACGGTGAGCTTCTTCCGCAGCAAGGCGGCCGATTCGAACGGCACGCCGAACCCCGTGGCCGGGCGCATCACGCACACGCTGGGGCAGGGCACCTCGCAGTCGGGCAACGCCATGAAGACCTTTTTGCACCTGGGCTTCAACCAGGCGCTGGATGGCGGCAAGGTGTTTGACGGCATGTACGCCCACGTGGCGGCACGCCAGACCCACATCAACACCCGCTTTGCCGTGCCCGGTGGTGGCGGTGGCCTGCGCACCGACCACACCGCCTTCGGCCAGACGGCACCGCGCGGGCTGGACAAGGACTACATGGACGACATCAGCGGCCGCCAGGGCGGCGTGATGAAGCGCTGCACCGCCACCAACACCTGCCCGAAGTTCTTCCTGGGCCTCTCGGGCACCGAGTTCTGGCAGCTGCAGGGCTCGCCCGTGCTGACCGACGCCAAGGGCACCAAGGACCTGGCCCAGCCCGACAACGCACGCATCTACTACTACGCCAGCACCCAGCACGGCGGGGCAGGGGGCACGGCCAGCATTGCCTATGCGCCCACGCGCGCCACGTACCCCACGGGCACGGTGGTGCAGTTCAACGACACCTTCCGCGCGCTGTTCCTGAACCTGGAAGACTGGGTGGTGCGCGGCACGCTGCCGCCAGCCAGCCAGGTGCCCAAGCTGGCGGACGGAACGCTGGTGCGGCCCGAGGCGCTGAGCTTTCCCGCCATGAAGGGGCTGACCTGGGCGGTGGGCGGCGTGCAGACGCCCATCCCGGACTTCAGCTACCGGGGCCTGTACAACAACTTCCCGTTGTTCGACTTTGGCCCGCAGTACATCCCGCAGGACGAAGCAGGCATCGCCACCGTGCTGCCCCCGCGCAACCTGGGCCGCGACTACGCCATCCTCGTGCCGCAGGTCGACGCCTCCACAGGCCTCACCCGCGCAGGCATCCGCAGCGTGGAAGCGCGTGCACCGCTGGGCACCAGCATCGAGTTCAACTACGTGGCCACGCCCGGCATCACCGACCTGGCCAATCTCACGGGCAGCTTCATCCCCTTCCACAAGACGCGCGCCGCGCGGCTGGCGGCGGGCGATGCGCGGCCTTCGCTGGAGGAGCTGTATGGCACGCAAGAGGGCTACGTGGCTGCCGTAACCCAGGCCGCCGAGGAACTGGTGGCCCAGCGCCTGCTGCTGCCGCGTGACGCGGACCTGCAGATCGCGCGGGCCAAGGCAGCGGCTGTACTGCCGTGAGGTCGTGAGGGGCGGGGCGGGGCGGCCGGCCGGGGGCCGCGGGACAATCCCCCGGCTTTCACTCCCTCTCCCCTCGCGGGAGAGGGCCGGGGAGAGGGGGGTGACCAAGCACTGCGCCTATGGCCAGCCCCCCCTCTCCCCAACCCTCTCCCGCGAGGGGAGAGGGGGCCAGACAGCCGCATGGCGGGGCGTTGGCGGGAACTTGAAGCAAAAACAGCTCGCAGTGCTTGATCAGCAAGCGCAGGAAGCTATCAAAAATGGAGCATTTGCCTGCCGCCCTTCGCCCCTACCACGGCGCGCCCGCAAACCGCGCCACCAGAAAATCCAGCAACGCCCGCACCGCCGGCGACAGGTGCCTGCGCGACGGGTACAGCGCGTGGATGGTCATCACCGGCAGGCTCCAGTCCGGCAGCACGGCCTGGAGCTCGCCGGTGCGCAGCAGGGGGTTCGCCAGGTAGGTCGGCTGCATCGCAATGCCGCCGCCCGCCAGCGCCGCGCGCATGAGTGTGGTGGCCTCGTTGGCGCTGAAGTGCCCTGAGACCCCCACGCGCTCCGTCACGCCACCGCGGGCCAGCTCCCACACGCTCTTGCCAAAGTTGGCGTAGCGCAGGCAGCGGTGCTGTGCCAGGTCGGCCGGCTGCTGGGGTACGCCGTGCGCGGCCAGGTAGGCGGGCGCGGCGACCAGGGCCGAGTCGCAGCGCGCCAGCGGCCGGCCAACGAGCAGCGGGTCGGGCTCGGCGCTGATGCGGATGGCCAGGTCAATGCGCCGTTCCACCAGGTTCAAGGACCCCTCGCTCGCGTCCAGGTCGATCTTGAGCTGCGGGTGCAGCGCCAGAAAGTCCGCGATCGCCGCCCCCATCTGCGCGAACGCGAACGACACGCTGCAGGTGACGCGCAGTTGCCCGCGCAGCGCGCCCTCGGCGGTGTGCGCGGTTTCTTCCTCCAGGTCCTGCGACAGCGCCAGCATCTGCTGGCAGCGGCGCAGCGCGTGCTCGCCGGCGTCCGTCAGCGTCACGCTGCGGGTGGTGCGCTGCAACAGGCGCGCCTGCAGCCACTGCTCCATTTCGCCCACATAGCGCGTGACCATGGCGCGCGACATCTCCAGCCGCTCGGCCGTGGCGCTGAAGCTGCCGCTGGTGGCCACTTCCACAAACACGCGCATGGCCGTCAGACGGTCCATATTTGCTCTATTAGTGCAACAAATATGCGCAGTTTAAGGCGTTTATTGGATCGAATGGTGCAAATAAACTGCCCTTCGTGCGCAATCGGGCTGCTCCAAGCCGCTCTGGAAAAGATGCCGTGGCCCGCACCACGCGGAGCGCCGCCGCCACGCCCTCCCGCTAACCCAAGGAGTCCCCATGAAGCCCCTCAAGACCGTGTTCGTTGCCGCATCGCTCGTGTCAGCCTTTGCCTGCGCCAGTGCCGTTGCCCAGACCACCAACAAAGACATCGTGGTGGCCGGCATGAAAGGCCTGTTCATCACGCGTGACGCCTCGGTCATCGACAAGTACTGGTCGCCCGGCTACATCCAGCACAACCCCGCCGTGCCCAATGGGGCCGAGGTGCTGCGCGGGTGGATCCAGAGCCTGCCGCCCGGCTTCCAGTACGAGCCCGGCATGGCGGTGGCCGAAGGCGACCTGGTCATGGTGCATGGCCGCTACTCCGGCATGGGCCCCAGGCCCATGGTGGGGGTGGACATCTTCCGCCTGTCCGGCGGCAAGATCGTCGAGCACTGGGACGTGCTGCAGGAAGAGGTCACCCCGACCGCCAGCGGCAACCCCATGTTCACCCAGCCCGCCCGTTGAACGCAGGAGCCGCCGGTCATGTCCGCGAGCTCATTGCACACCGTACTGCAGCACCTGCACGCCGGGCGCTGGAACGCGGCGCACGATCTGGTGCAGCACGACGGCTCCCTGCTGGGCGCCTGGCTGCACGGCATCCTCCATTTGCAAGAAGGCGATTTGGAGGATGCCGAAAACTGGTACGACCGCGCCGCCCGCCACTTCCGCAGTCGCGGCACGCTGGTCGAAGAAATTGCCGCTTTTGAAGCCGCACTGGCGGCTGCCGCTTTCCCCGACCCTGAAAAAGAAAGACCCTGACCCATGTCCACCACCACCGTCACCTATCTGTTCGACCCCCTGTGCGGCTGGTGCTACGCCGCCGCGCCCGCGCTGAAGTACCTGCAGGGTGTGGACGGCCTCCGGGTGGTGCTGGCCCCCACCGGCCTGTTCGCCGGTGCCGGTGCGCGCCCCATGGACGCGCAGTTCGCCGCCTACGCCTGGGCCAATGACCAGCGCATCCAGCAGCTCACCGGCCAGCCCTTCACCCAGGCCTACCGCGACCGCATCCTGGGCGCCGAGGGCGGCCGCTTTGACTCCGGCCCTGCCACGCTCGCCCTCACGGCCGTGGCGCAGGCCGACCCTGCACGCGAGCTGGAGGCGCTGCACGCCCTGCAGCAGGCCCGCTATGTGGACGGCCGCGACAACGCCGCCCCTGCGGTGATTGCCGAGGTGCTGCGTGCGTTGGGCCTGGCGGATGCCGCAGCCCGGGTGGTGGCCCCCGACCCCACGCTGCGCAGCCGCACCGCCGAGCGCGTGGCGCAGGCCCAGGCCACCCTGCGCGCCGTGGGCGCACGCGGCGTGCCGCAGCTGGTGGTGACGGCCCAGGGCGGGGCGCTGCGCCTGCTGGGCGGCGATGCCCTGCTGGGGCCGCGTGAGCAACTGGTGGCGCTGGTGCGCGCGGCGGCTGCGGCTTGAATGCAGCCTGATCGCTTTCCAACATCACCAATCCGTTCACGCTGAGTTTGTCGAAGAGCGGTGTAAGGCTTCGACAGGCTCAGCCCGAACGGTTCCGTGGGATTGAAGGTAGGGTCACCCAACCCGTTCACGCTGAGCTTGTCGAAGCGCGGCCAGGCCTGCAGCAGCCTTGCTTGAGCGGCCTCTTGCTCACGCCATCGACGGATCAATCAGCACCTTGGCCCCGGTGTTGCGCGGGCCGTAGAAGGCGATGGCCTCGGCGCTCAACGCCCCCGCCAGCGATACCGTGCGCGCATAGTGGCTGGCGAACGTGGTCTTCAGCTCGGCCGCCACGCGCTGGCGCAGCGCCTGGGTGGCCTCTTCGCCAATCTTCTGCAGGAACGGGAACAGCAGCCATCCGCCCATGCCCCAGGCCATGCCAAAGGTGCGGTGGACTTCGGTGGGCCGCGTGTCCAGGTGGCCGTACAAGTACACCTGCTTGTGCACAGCCGATCCGTAGCGGCTGTATTCCGGGGCCTTGCGGTTGATGGCGGCTTCCATGCACTGCAGGATCTGCCCCGCCAGCGTGCCGCCACCCGTGGCATCAAACGCAATGGTGGCGCCCGTGGCGGCCAGCGCGTCGGTCAGGTCGGCCATGAACGAGGGCGCACTGCTGTCACACACGTACTGGGCGCCCAGCGCGCGCAGAAGCGCCGCCTGCTCCGGCTTGCGCACGATGTTGACGAGGCCGATGCCGTCCTTCTGGCAAATCTTGAGCAGCATCTGGCCCAGGTTGCTGGCCGCGGCGGTGTGCACCAGCGCGGTGTGGCCTTCGCGCTTCATCGCCTCCACCATGCTCAGCGCCGTCAGCGGGTTGACGAAGCACGACGCGCCTTCGGCCGCCGTGGTGCCCTGCGGCAGCGGCAGGCACTGCGCCGCAGGCAGGGCGCGGTACTGCGCGTACATGGCGCCGCCAATCACCGCCACCGTGCGCCCCAGCAGCGCCTGCGCGGCGGGCGAAGTGCCAGCCGCCACCACCAGGCCTGCGCCCTCGTTGCCCACCGGCATGCTCTGCCCGATGCGCGCGGCCAAGCCGGGCATCGCGCGCTCGGGGATGCGGGCCGTGGCCACCGGCCGCTCGGCGGTGCCGGTGACCTGCACCGTGGACAGATCGGCCGGGCCCAGCAGCAGGCCGATGTCCGACGGGTTGATGGGCGTGGCCTGCACCTGGATCAGCACCTCGTCGGGCCCTGGCGTGGGCACGGGCGTGGGCTCCAGGCTGATCTGCAAGGTGCCGTCCGCAGTGACGAGGGAGCGCAACTGCAGCGCGGCGGAAGGGATGTTGGCGATGGTCGGGCTGGAGGTCATGGTTTGCATCCGTTGAAACAAGCCCGCCCATTAGAACCGGTGCGCTCCATCGCCACGGTCGCACAGGTGGCTTGAGGGGGTCTCTGGCGGTTCTGGGCGGTTCTGGGTGGCCTTGCGCCGTGCTGGGCAGGGCGGCGGCGCGCAGCGCAAGGCAGGCTCAGCTGCGCGCGCCCAGTCCGCCCAGCGTCCGGACCATCTGCTCGTACATCGCATCCACCGCGGGCGAGCGCTGCGACACCTTGCTGCGCAGCACCGCCACCTGCATGGCGTCGAGTGGCGGCAGTTCAAACTCCGCCGGCAGGTTCTGCAGGATCTGCAAATGCGCCGGAACGCTGCAGCGCGTGAGCACGGCCACGGCCAGGCCGCTTTCCACGGCGGCCAGCTGGCCCGCCAGGCTGGGACTGTGGTACACGAGGTGGTAGCCGCGCCGCCGCGTGCCCAGCGCGGCCAGGGTGGCCCGCCGCGCCATGCTGGCGGATTCGTACACCGCAATCGGCAGCGGGTCGCGCCGCCACACCTCGAACTGCGGTGAGCCCACCCACACCAGCGGCTCGTCAAACAGAAAGCGCCCGCGCTGCGGCTTGTCCTGCGAGATCAGGGCCAGGTCCAGCTCGCCCCGCGCCAGGCGCGGAATCAGCGAGGTGGACTGCTCGCACGTCAGCTCGATCTCCACCCCCTGGTACCGGTGCGCAAAGCTGCGCAGCACCGGCGTGAGGTAGGCGCTGGCGTAGTCGTCCGGCACCCCCAGCCGCACCCGGCCCGCCAGCTGCGGGCCAAACAGCGCCGCGTGCGCCTCGGCCTGCAGGTCCAGCACGCGGCGCGCGTACGACAGCAGCTCGGCCCCGGCGGGCGTCACCTCCAGGTGGCGCGGCCCGCGCAGCAGCACGGGGCGGCCCAGCGCCGTCTCCAGCTTCTTGATCTGCATGCTCACGGCCGACTGCGAGCGGTGCACCAGCGGCGCCGCGCCCGAGAGCGAGCCCGCATCCACCACGGCCACAAAGGCGCGCAGCCAGTCGATTTGAAAATCGGGGTAGTTCATGGGCGCAACGAGGGAAAAGGGAGCGAGGGCAGGGGGGATTTTCAGCGCCGGCCCGCCGCGCCCGAAACCGCGGGCGCGCGGCCGGGCCGGCTACGCCGCTGCGTGGTACAGGCCCAGATCCGCCTCTGCCCCCAGCCGCTGCAAGAAGGCCTTGGGGTCAAAACCCTCGGCCGCAAACTGGCGCTGCATGGCGGCTGCGGCCTGGTCCACCGAGGCCTGGTCTGTCCATTCCACCCAGGTCAGCACGTTGAACCGGCCCGGCCCGCCCCGCTGGGTCAGCACCATGGCTTGGAGGCAACCCGGCTGGGCCTGCAGCGTGGCTTGCAGGTGCTTCATCTGGGCAACGAGCGCGTCCACCGCGTGGGCCGGCACGGCGAACTTGTCGACGCGATAGAGCGGGGTGGTGGCGGGGTGGTCTTGGGCGGGTGTGTTTGACATGCAGGAGTCCTCAGGGGGTGAACAGATCCCAGGAGCCCGTTGGCGGCTCTCGCAAGGTTGCCAACGGACTCGAAGGGGCGGTGCCGCGGAGTCTAGAAGCTCAAGTGCGATTGAGGTCAAGCGGATTGTTCGGGGGGTATCAGCGCCTGTGCCATGCCGCCACAGCGTCGGCCGAGACGCGGCGGCGTCCTTTCCTGCCGGCGGTGGGGGCCAGGTCGCCAAAAATTCGATTATCGAATGGTATCTGTTTGTTTTATCCGTTTTACACGGCTGCGACAAACCGCGAACATCGACCCCATGAACTCATCCCAAGCCAGCGCAGCCACGCCCCAGCCCCTCGCCGCCGCACCGCTGCCAGCGCCCGTGCGCGAGCGCGACGGCCAGTGGCTCCTCATTGCCGGGGGCGTGCTGCTGGGCACCATTGGCGTGTTTGTGGAAGAGGCGGGCCAGCACCCGCTGGTCACCGTGTGGTTCCGCTGCGCGTTTGGCGCGCTGGCGCTGCTGGCGTGGTGCCTGGCCACCGGGCGCGGGCGTGAACTGCTCTTGCAAGGGCGCGCCCGCTGGGTGGCTTGCGCCACCGGGGTGCTCATGGTCATGAACTGGGCCATGTTCTTTGCCGCCATTCCCCGCACGTCGATTGCCGTGGCCACGGTGGTCTTCCACATCCAGCCCATCTGGGTCATCGTGATCGGCGCGCTGTTTTTGCGCGAGGCCGTCGCGCCCGCGCAGTGGCTGGCCACACTGGCCGCGCTGGGTGGCTTGGTGCTGACCACCGGGCTGGTCGACGGTGCGGCAGCTGGCGCAAGCCACGGAGGGGACTACGTGGCCGGCGTGTTGCTGTGCCTGGGCGGGTCGCTGTGCTACGCGGGCGTCACGCTGCTGGCCAACACGCAAAAGGCCATCAGCCCCTATGCCATGGCCATGTGGCAATGCCTGGTGGGCACGGTGGCGCTGGCGTGGGCGCCCTGGGTGCTCGGCTGGCCGCCGCTGGGCGCCGCCTGGGGCTGGCTGCTGGGCCTGGGGGTGCTGCACACGGGGCTGGCGTACGTGGTGCTGTTCGCGGGCATGGCGCGCCTGGGGCTGGGGCGCATAGCGGTGCTGCAGTTTGTGTACCCGCTCACCGCCGTGCTGGTGGACTGGGCCGTGTACGGCCGCACGCTCAGCGCCGTGCAGCTGGCGGGTGTGGCGTTGATGGCGGCAGCGCTGTGGACGCTGCGGCGGCCGGCCAAGGCAGCTGCCCGCACCGGGTGATCTGCGCCGTCTCCGTCACTGCGGCGGATGTGCCGGTGGCACGAACACCACTGTGCGTGCGTCGCACTCTGCCGGGTCCGGTGGTTGCCACAGGTCGCTGGCCAGTTCAAAAATGTGGGGCGGGACGACCATCGAAAACGTCTCACCCTTCTCGGTATTGCGCTGGTTCACACGCTCACGGCGCAGCTCGCGCGGGGCGTCCAGAACGTATACCGTCATGGCATCGGCCCAAGGCCCCATGCGGTTGTAGAACGCGTCCCGCTCCCGCTGCTGAATGAGGCCGATCTCCAGCACCACCTGGGTGCCAGCGCGCAGAACGGCTTCGGCGGTCTTCCAGATCTGCGAGAGGCAGCGCTGGGTGCGCGCGACGTACCAAGCCATCAGCTCGGCGGCAGGCACGTCCGGCCGGTCAGGCGAGAACAGCGTGGCCATCCAGTCGTCCAGGTTCAGTGGAACGGCACTGTGCTGCTGCACCAGTTGGCGGACAAAGGTGGACTTGCCCGCGCCCACGGGCCCGATGACCAGGTGGATGCGAGGGCCCGTGCGGGCCATGGCTGCGGGGGTTGCGCGGTCTGAAGCGGTGTGCATGCGAAAGGGCTCCCAAAATGCAAAAAGCCCTCCCTGCTAGCAGAGAGAGCTTTCCATGCGACGGACGAAAAAAAGCCCTCGACGGTGGCGGAGGGCTTTGCGGTTCGCTCCGACCCAAAGGGTCGAACGCGATGAGGCAGTGTAGGTGCGCGGTGCGGGCTGCGTCAACCCGCGGGTCATACGTTGCGGATTGCGGCGTATGCCGGCCTGCGCTCAGGGCGCTTTGGGTGCCGGGATGTGCCGCAGAAAGAACGCCACCACGTGTGCATTGAACGTCTGGTGAAACGCCACCCGGTCGAAGCCCGGGGCGTCGCGGCAGATATCGGGCGCAGCATCGGCCAAGGCCGGTGAGCAGGGCGCCAGAAAGGCAAAGTGCCCCGCGCCCGCTGCCACATGCCATTCGGGCGGCTGCGGCAGGCCGTCGCGCGCGGCCTGCACGCTTGGCAGCGTCACGCCGTCTCCACCCAGCTCCGAGGCCCACAGCTGCACGGGCGTGCTGACTTTCCCTAGCCCCTTGGCGTCGAACACGCTCAACGGGTCCACGATGACCGCCGCCCGGATGCGCGGGTCGGGCGCAGGCGTGGCAGGGATTTCGTTGCGCCGGATCTCCCCGCACAAGGGCCGCGTGGAGAGGGGTGGACACAGGTCTGGTCGCAGTGTCCAGTCCGGCACCGCGCCCAGGGCCACCAGGCCCGTGTAGCCGCCGCGCGAATAGCCAAAAAAGCCCACCTTGCCCGCGTCCAGCTGCGCACGCTGGGGCCAGGTGCCCAGCATGTAGTCCGCCAGCCGCTTCATGTCCACCGGCCGCGTGGCAAAGGCCGAGAGGTGGCCTTGGCGGCTTGCATCCTGGAAGCTGTCGCCAGGATGGTTGATGGCCGCCACCACATAGCCCGCATCGGCCAGTGCCGCCGCCGTGTCGTGATGGCCCAGGGCCGAGCCGCCCGAGCCATGCGACACCAGCACCAGCGGCAGCTGCGTGCCGTCCACGGGGCAGTCGCGCGTGCCCTCGATGACCAGCGGCGCCAGCACCAGCCGCTCTGCCGCGGCCCTGCAGGGCGACCACACGGCGCCGCGCAGCGCGGGCCCGTCCGGGCCTGCCGGCACGTTGATGAAGCTGACGCCCGTCGCGTGGGCCGTAGTGCCCGCCAGGCAGCAGGCGGCCAGCACAAGCCTGCAAAGGAGGTGGCGCCAGTCCGGCGTCGTGCAAAAAATCATCATGCTGTGCGGCCCGCGGGGCGGACGGGAATGAGCAGGTCGGTGCGCAGCGCCTGCGGCGCCGCATCGCGGGGCGAGTTCAGGTAGTGCTCCAGCACGGGCCGGTCGTCCGGCTCGTAGCCACTGGCAGGCAGCCAGCGCGTGTGCAGTGCCGTGAGTGCTGCGTTGATGCGCGCATAGGGCCCCGCCAGTGTGTGGCGGGCGTACAGCCCGGCGGGAATGTGCAGCGTCTCCAGTCCGCCACCCAGGGCGCCGCCGCCATCGACCACCGCTGCCGCGTAATAGCGAAAACCCGCGGGGTCGTCCGGGTCGCCGTACGAGGCACCTAGCCGTTCGGTGGCGCGGGCGCCGCATTGCAGGTACAGCCGCCGCTGCGTGTGGGGGATGGTGGCGGGCGGACCCGTGTGGCGCAGCGCCTGCACATGCTGCGCCGGCCGCTCCACCAGCTGCACCGCCAGCGCTGTTGGGGCATAGGCACTGCCGCTGTCGGCTGGCCCGGCGTGCGCATCCAACGCCACGCGGTGCATGTCGCGCTGAAAGGCGCGTGGCGACTGCCCTGTGAACTGGCTGAACGCGCGGGTGAAGGCCTGCGGGCTGTCGTAGCCCACCTCCAGCGCCACCTGCGTGATGCTTTGCCCGCCTTGCTCCAGCAACCGCGTGGCCAAGGCCAGGCGCACGCGGCGCACCGTGGCGGCCACGGTTTCGCCCGCGATGCTGCTATAGACGCGGTGGAAGTGGAAAGGGGAGAAGTGGGCAATGGCGGCCAGGTCCTCCAGCCGGTGCGCTGCCAGCGGGTGCGCCACGATGTGGGCGACCACGCGGGCCACGCGGTCGCGGTAGTTCTGTTCTGCGCGCGGGTCCAGGCTCGTCATGGCCGCAGAGTGTGCCGCAGCTTGCGCGCGGGTACTTAGCCGATCTTGCTACTTTGAAGTCTGCGAGCGGCGATGGTTGGCTCGGTATCCATCCCCTGAACCGTTCACGCTGAGCCTGGCGAAGCGCTGCGCAAGGCTTCGCCAAGCTCAGCCCGAACGGTCTTTCCAGGCCGGAACATTCGAATACCAGGGCGAGGGCCTCGGCAGCCGGCTGCTACCCTGCGGAGCCTACTGCCCAAACACCAGCGCCTGGTGCGCCCCCACGCCCGCCAGCACGCCTTCGGCCGACGCCAGCGTGGCGTTGTGCCGCATCAGCGTCAGGTCGCCTGCGGCATACACGCCGGGCACGGTGGTCATTCGGGTGTTTGCGTCGGTGCGGAGGTACGGGCCCATAGGGCCTTCGTCCAACGCGCAGCCCAGCTGCTCGGCCAGCGGGCTGGCGGGGCGGGTGGTGGCGGCCACATACAGCGCAGCCAGCGGCACCAGGCGGGCACCGCCGCCGCCACTGGCTTGCAGCCGCACGCCCTGCAGTGCCTGGCCCGGGCCTTCCAGCGCGGCGATGGGCGCGGGCTCGATGGCAATGCCCAGCGCCTGCAGCCGCTCGCGCTCGGCGGTCTCCAGCGTGGTGTCGCCGTTCAGGAAGAGGGTGGTCGGGCCCCAGTCGGCAATCAGCTGCGCGTGCAGGGCTGAGCCTGCCGAGTGGTACAGCACGCCCAGCCGCTGGCCCGCAAATTCGCAGCCATGGCAATACGGGCAGTGCAAAACAGAGGCGCCCCAGCGCTCGCGCAGGCCCGCAATCTCGGGCAAACCGTCTTGCACGCCAAACGCCAGCACCAGCTTGTGGGCCTCCATGGTGGCGCCATCGTCCAGCACCACTTCAAACCCGTTCTCGGGTGACCCCGCAATGTGCTGCGGCGTGGCAGACACCACCGAGCCCTGCCTCAGTGTCACCGTGGGGTAGGCCGCCAGCTTGCGCCGTGCCTGCTCGATCATCGCCAGCGGCGGCGCGCCGTCTTGCCCAAAGAAGCCGTGCGACGCCGCCGCAAACCGGTTGCGCGGCTGGCCTGCGTCCACCACGCACACCCGCCGCCGGGCGCGCGCCAGCTGCATCGCGGCCGACAGGCCGGCAAAGCTGCCGCCCACCACGATCACATCAAACGCCTGGGTGGTTGTCACTGCTGCTGTCGCCATGCTCCATCTCCTTGTGTCCGTGGCACCCGGCCACCCTGCGTTCATGAAACTCGGCCGACAACTGCGCCAGCGTCACCTCGCCCAGCCGCGCCAGCAGCGCCTCTTCGGCCGCCTGGTAGGCGCCAGTCAGCGCGCGGTTCACCGCTTGTTCGACGATGCAGCCGGGGCTCTCTACCCTGTTGCCCACCGCCAGCAGCGTGGGCGCGCCCAGTGCCTCGTAAATGTCGCGCAGCGTGATCTCGGTGAGCGGGCACGACAGCACCCACCCCCCGCCATGCCCCTTGGCCGATGTGACAAAGCCCGCATACCGCAGCCCCGCCATCAGGCGGCGCACCACCACCGGGTTGGTCTGCATGGCCTGAGCCATCGCCTCCGACGTGGCGGGCCCCTCCATCTCTGCCATGTGCAGCAGCGCGTGGAGAACGTTAGAAAGTCGGCTATCTCTTTTCATGAAACATTAAAAGTTGCGTGATGGTAGCATGGGTCTCACAACCGTGCTGCCAGGGAAATGCGGAACTACTGAATTGATAGCTGCTTGCGCTTGCTGGATAAGAGCTAGAGGCCAATTTGGCTTGGAGTTTTGGCGACCCTTCGCCCACTCCCAACCGTTCGGGTTGAGCCTGTCGAAACCCTGCGCTGACCTGGCCAACCCGTTCGCAAAGCCCACCGTAAAACGCCGTACCCAGCGCGACCACCCCGCACAGCCATGACCCAAAGCACCACCGCCGCATCCCACTTCACCGACCCCGCCGCCATCGCCCGCTACGCCGAAGGCCCCCGCCGCAACGTGCCCGGCTTCGACGGCCTGCTGCGCATGTCCCGCATCCTGCTGGCCGAGCGCGTGCCCGCCCACGGCCGCGTGCTGGTGGTGGGCGCAGGCGGCGGGCTGGAACTGGAAGACATGGCGCTGGCGCACCCCGGCTGGCGCTTTGACGGCGTGGACCCCAGCCAGCCCATGCTGGACCTGGCGGCGCAGCGGCTGCAAAGCGCGGGCATATCAGGCAACCGCGTGGCGCTGCACCACGGCTACGTGCAAAGCGCACCGGCCGGGCCGTTTGATGGCGCGACGTGCCTGCTGACTTTTCACTTTGTGCCGCGCGAGGAGCGGGTGCCCATGCTGGCGGAGATTCGGCGGCGTTTGAAGCCCGGGGCACCGCTGGTGGTAGCGCATCTGAGCGTGGCGGATGGTGCAGGCCCCGGTGGCGAGGGCGGGGCAGGGGAGCGCGATCGGTGGCTGTCGCGCTATGCCGCGTTTCAGGTGGCGTCCGGCGTGGCGCCAGAGCATGCGGCCAAGGCGCGGGACAAGGTGGCTGCAGAGCTGACGGTGCTGACGCCGGAGGAAGACGAGGCGATTCTGCGCGAGGCTGGGTTCAGCGATGTGCGCATGTTCTACATGGGGTTTGCGTTTCGCGGGTGGGTAGCGCGAGCCTAACAATGAGCGACTGACACGGGCAGCTACCACGGGATGCCGCTGAGGTCACTTTGTGTTGTCCTTGCTTCAAACTAGGCGCCACAATTCTCAAATTGAATGCCTCCTCAGGAAGACCAAACCTTGACCTCTCGGAAGAACCCCGCGCCGGTGCCAGATGAGTATGTGAAGCACCTAGCTAAACAAGGATTTCATTTAATTGAAACTCTTGGGCATGGACTCAGTGGAAGCGTCTACGTAGCGGAGCAGCGAAGTTTGAACAGGCGTGTTGCCGTAAAGTTTTTTGACAGCGCATTTGTGCGCACCGAACCCGCAATGCGCAAGCGTTTCGTCCGGGAAGCTAAGCTCCTCGCGAGATTTCAGCATCCGAATATCCCTTACGTGCTGACAGAGGGCATTGTCGATACGCAGTTTGGAGAGACGCCTTACTTCGTCATGGAGTACGTCCACGGGAACACTATTCAAGAAATTCTGCGCGAGAAGAAGACGTTGGAGCCAAACTTGGCTATTGATGTCAGCACGCAGATTCTCGAAGCTCTTAGTTGTGCTCATGCACATCAGATCGTTCACCGTGACGTTAAACCCTCCAACATCATGATGGATTCGAGGCAGCGTTGCTTTCTTATCGACTTTTCCATCGGTGTCAGCTTCGAATATCAAGTCGGCGTCACTCGCGCTACCACTAAGGGCGAAATGCTGGGCTCGCCTCCGTATGCGTCGCCTGAGCAAATGATTGATGCCGGGTCAATCGACAGTCGAAGTGACCTCTACGGCGTTGGTGTCATGTTGATCGAGATGCTTACTGGTAGAGCTGAAGTTACCAATCTTGCCCGTACTCTTTCAGCGTTTCCAAGGGACCTTGTGGACGCCATTGAGAAAGCCTGTGCCGCCAATCCAGCAGAACGTCATCAAACCGCCGATGACTTTATCCGCGCTGTCGGTAGACAGCACCGTTTATCTATCCCTTCGCTCGCGCCCGCATTGGCACTTTGCACAAACCATAAGTGCGCAGATGCAAACTGGTCGTCGCAGGGTTACTACCGGGGGCCTCGAGTCGTACCTGACGCTACGGGTTCGTTCTGCACAAGCTGCGGAAAACCTTTGGTCTACATGTGCAGTAACTGCGGATCGTCAGTGACCGAAACCCCCTTCTGTGGAGGCTGTGGCGCTGAGATTTATTCCGTTCCAGAGTGCAAGTTGTGCGGATCTTGGTTAAAGCGTGAGTACATGGATTCAAAGGGAATTGCGGGCTGTTCTAAGTGCAAAGATAGATCGCGCAGAACACTTCCCGCGAAGTCCTCCAACTTTGATGACATGGAAGATGACATCCCTTTCTAGAGGTTTCCCCGCGTTTCATTCATCTGCGCTGGCGGGACTCAACTTTGCCTAGTTGAACCTAAGTTGGGTCGAAGTTCAGTCTTGCCCGGCCAAAGCTGACCGCATAGCATCCCTGTCAAACACCCACCCCCATGAGGTGCTGCGTATGAAAACGACAGGAGACAAGCCTTGCCATCCACCCGCTGGAGTCACTGCGGCGCCGAAGACCTGAGCGTCTTGCAGACCATCTTCTGGTCCGCGGGCGCGTCGCGCAATGCGCTGGCGCAGCGCCTGGCTTATTCCAAGAGCAAGGCCAACGCCATGGTGGCGGCGCTGCTGGACGAAGGCCTGCTCGACGAGGTGGGCCTGCAGGAATCCTCTGGCGGCCGGCGGGCCGAAACCCTGCGTTTGAGCGAAACCCTGGGCGTGGTGATTGGCGCTGACTTGGGCGCCACGAGCATGCAGATAGCGGTGATGCGGCCCGACATGACGGTGCTGGCGCGGCACCGCGAGCCCATTGATGTGCGCCAAGGGCCGGGCGTGATCCTGGCGCGGGTGCGGGGGCTGATGCGCGAGTTGTTGGCGCGCTGCGGGCTGGCGCCGAACCAGGTGATTGCCATTGGCATGGGCGTGCCGGGGCCGGTGGATTTTGAAAGCGGGCAGCTCGTCAACCCGCCGCTGATGCCCGATTGGGACGGCTTTTCCATCCGCGACTACCTGCGCGAGGCGTTTGCCGCGCCGGTGTTTGTGGACAACGACGTGAACCTGATGGCGCTGGGCGAGATGTACCGGCTTCAGCGCAATCTGCCCAACTTCCTGGTGATCAAGGTGGGCACGGGCATTGGCTGCGGCATCGTGTGCCACGGGCAGGTGTACCGGGGCGCCAATGGCTCGGCGGGCGATGTGGGCCACATCTGTGTGGACCAGCACGGCCGGCGCTGCCACTGCGGCAACCAGGGCTGTGTGGAGGCGATGGCCGCAGCGCCCGCCATGGCGCGCATGGCCACTGAGGCCGCGCAGCGCGGCGAAAGCGCGCTGCTGGCGGAGCGGCTGCAAAGCACCGGCACGCTGACCATTGAGGACGTGGCCCAGGCCAGCCGTGCGGGCGATGTGGCGGCCAACGCGATCATCCAGCGCGCGGGGAGCCTGGTGGGGCAGATGCTGGCGTCCATCGTCAACTTCTTCAACCCCTCGCATGTGTTCATTGCGGGGCGGGTGACGGACATGGGGCCGCTGTTCCTGGCGTCGGTGCGGCAGAGCGTGTACCACCGGTCGTTGGCGCTGTCTACGCGGCATCTGGAGATTCAATACGCGCCGCTGGCCGACGATGCGGGTGTGGTGGGCGCGGGTGTGTTGGCGATGCAGGAGAGCCTGTCGCGTGCGGGCTCGGTGGCGGGTACGGGCGCTAGCGTAGGGACAGCGCGATGAGCGTGGCCGTCGAGTTCCGCAATGTGACCAAGGCGTTTGGCCCCGTGCGCGTGCTGCACGGCGTGAGCTTTGCACTGCAGCCGGGCCGCGTCTATGGCCTGCTGGGCGAGAACGGCGCGGGCAAGTCCACGCTGATGAAGATTCTGGCGGGGTACGAGAGCCCGACCACCGGCGAGGTGGTGGTGGACGGTGGCGTGCGTGCGCCGGGTGGCGGATCGCGCGCGGCCGAGGCGCAGGGCATTGTGCTGATCCACCAGGAGTTCAACCTGGCGGACGACCTGACGATTGCGCAGAACATCTTTCTGGGGCACGAGATCAAGCGCGGGCTTTTTCTGCCGCCGGGCCGCCCCAAGGCAGAAAGCGGCCCCCTTGGGGGGCAGGGAGCGACACGCAGTGCGCGACCGTGGGGGCCATGGTTTCTCGACGACAAGGCGATGCGCGAAAAGACGCGCGAGGCGCTTGCCAAAGTGGGCCTGCCGCTGGACCCCGACACGCGCGTTCGCAAGCTCATCGTGGCTGAAAAGCAGCTGGTGGAGATTGCCCGTGCGCTGGCCCGCAATGCGCGCCTGCTCATCATGGACGAGCCCACCGCCACGCTGACCCCCGGCGAGACGGAGCGCCTGTTTGCGCTGATGGCCGGGCTGAAGGCCGCGGGCGTGACCATCATCTACATATCGCACAAACTCGACGAGGTGGAGCGCACCACCGACGAGGTGGTGGTGATGCGCGACGGCCTGCTGGTGGCGCGCGAGCCCACGGCCAGCGTGACGCGGCGGCAGATGGCCAACCTGATGGTGGGGCGCGAGCTGTCGGACTTGTTCCCGCCCAAGCTGCCTGCGCCGGAGGGTGGCGCACCGGCCATCCAGGTGCGAGGCCTCACGGTGCCGGGGTGGGCCGAGGACATTGGTTTTGAGGTGCGGCGCGGCGAGATTCTGGGCTTTGCCGGGCTGGTGGGTGCCGGGCGCACGGAGCTGTTTGAAGGCTTGCTGGGCCTGCGCCCGCGCACAGCGGGCACGGTGGAGATTGCAGGCCAGCCCGTGCAACTCAAAAGCCCGCGCGATGCGGCGCGCCACGGCCTGACCTATCTGAGCGAAGACCGCAAAGGCAAGGGCCTGCATGTGCACTTTGGCCTGCGGCCCAACCTGACCCTGATGGCGCTGGAGCGCTATGCCAAGCCCTGGCTCGACCCGGCGGCCGAGCAGGCCGCGCTGCGTGGTGCGGTGCAGGAGTTCGGCATCCGCACCGGCTCGCTGGACGTGCGCGCGTCGTCGCTGTCGGGTGGCAACCAGCAAAAGCTGGCGCTGGCCAAGGTGCTGCACCCCGGCCCCAGCGTGGTGGTGCTGGACGAGCCCACGCGCGGCGTGGACGTGGGCGCCAAGCGCGAGATTTATCACCTGGTGCAGCGCCTGGCAGCGCAGGGGCTTGCGGTGGTGGTGATTTCGTCCGAACTGATGGAGCTGATCGGCCTGTGCCACCGCGTGGCGGTGATGCGCGCCGGGCGGCTGCAGACCACGCTGCAAGCGCCGCATTTGACCGAAGAGGAGTTGATCGCCCATGCCACAGGCACCCGTTAACGTACCGGCCGAAAACGCCGCAGCCCCGCAGGCAGGCGGCGGCCGCCATGCTGCCGCCAGCGCTGCGGCCGCCACCGGCGTCAGCGCCTGGTGGGGCAAGCTGCACGGCCTGGGCCCGGTCATCGGCCTGGTGCTGCTGTGCATTGCGGGCACGCTGCTCAATAGCAACTTCGCCACGTACGACAACGTGATGAACGTGCTCACGCGCACGGCCTTCATCGGCATCATCGCGGTGGGCATGTGCTTTGTCATCATCTCGGGCGGCATCGATTTGTCGGTGGGGTCGATGGCGGCGCTGATTGCGGGCTCGGTCATCCTGTTCATGAACGCCATGGCGCCCGTGCTGGGCTCGCCCCTGGCGGCCGTGGTGGTGGGCATGCTGCTGGCGGTGGTGTTGGGCGCGGTGTTCGGGCTGGTGCATGGGCTGCTCATCACCAAGGGGCGCATCGAGCCTTTCATCGTCACGCTGGGCACGCTGGGCATCTTCCGCGCGTACCTCACGTACTTCTCCAACGGCGGCGCGATCACGTTGGAGAACGACCTGTCGGACCTCTACAGCCCGGTGTATTACGCCAACCTGCTGGGCGTGCCGATTCCGGTGTGGGTCTTTCTGCTGGTGGCGGTGGTGGGCGGCGTCATCCTGAACCGCACGGCCTATGGCCGCTATGTGCAGGCCATCGGCTCCAACGAGCAGGTGGCGCAGTACGCGGCGGTGGATGTGCACAAGATCAAGATCCTCACGTACATGCTGCTGGGCGTGTGCGTGGGCATTGCCACGCTGCTGTACGTGCCGCGCCTGGGCTCTGCATCGCCCACCACGGGTTTGCTGTGGGAGTTGGAGGCGATTGCTGCTGTCATCGTGGGCGGCACGGTCTTGAAGGGCGGGGCGGGCAGCATCACCGGCACGGTGGTGGGCGCGATCCTGCTGTCGGTCATCAGCAACATCCTCAACCTCACCAGCATCATCAGCGTGTACCTGAATGCGGCGGTGCAGGGCTTCGTGATCATCGCCGTGGCGTTCATGCAGCGCGGCCGCAGGTGACGGAGTGGCCGGAACAACTCTCCTGGCGTTGTTGCTGTCTGCGCTTGTATATCGCCGTGTCAGTCGCACTGTCTGCGACACAGCGCCTAGCCAGGACCGCTTCGCTGAGTTTTCCAGCCACTCTTTGCGCGCACTTGTTTTTCGAGGTGTTCCCAGCCGGCCAGCTTCCCTGGCCATATTCCAAAGCAACAGGAGACAACGCATGAACAGCAGCCAACTTTCTTCTTTCACCCGCCGCCTGGCCCTGTCGGCCGTGGGCGCCGCCGCGCTGGCGCTGGCCGGCCCGGCCATGGCGCAGGCCAACAAGACGGTGGTGGGTGTGGCCATTCCCTCGGCCACGCACGGCTTTACGGGCGGCATCGTGTACTGGGCCAACCAGGCCAAGAAGGACCTGGAGAAGGCCCACCCCGGCCTGCAGGTCATCGTGAAGACGGCAGGCGGCGCACCCGAGCAGGCCAACCAGCTGCAGGATTTGGTGACGGTGAACAAGATCAACGCGCTGGTCATCTTCCCGTTTGAATCCGCCGCGCTGACCAAGCCCGTGGCGCAGGTCAAGGCCAAGGGCGTGTACGTGACGGTGGTGGACCGCGGCCTCACGGACACCAGCGCGCAGGACGCGTACGTGGCGGGCGACAACACGGCCTTCGGCCGGGTCCCCGCCGAGTACATCGCCAAGGCGCTGAACGGCAAGGGCAACGTGGTGGCCCTGCGCGGCATTGCCACCACGCTGGACAACGAGCGCATGGATGCGTTCAACGCGGTGCTGAAGAACCACCCCGACATCAAGCTGCTGGACGCGAAATACGCCAACTGGAACCGCGACGACGCCTTCAAGGTGATGCAGGACTACCTGACCCGCTTCCCGCAGATCGACGCCGTGTGGGCCGCGGACGACGACATGGCCGTGGGCGTGCTCAAGGCCATCGAGCAGGCCAAGCGCAAGGACATCAAGCTGGTGTTCGGCGGCGCGGGCGCCAAGGGCATGGTCAAGACGCTGATGGACGGCAGCAACCCGCTGATCCAGGCCAACGTGTCGTACAGCCCCAAGTTCATCTACGACTCGATCAAGCTCACGGCCGAGGCGCGCATCAAGGGCGAGAAGCTGCCGGCCAAGACCATCATTCCGTCGGTGCTGATCACCAAGGACAACGCGAAGGACTTCTACTTCCCCGATTCGCCGTTCTAAGAGCGGGGCGGCTTGGGGTTACTCCCTCTCCCCTCGCGGGAGAGGGTGGGGGAGAGGGTGCTGCCCGCGCCCGAATCGCCCCCTCTCCCCGGCCCTCTCCCACCAGGGGAGAGGGAGTGAGGAGCCCTCTGAGATGTGTGCCGATTCAAGCCAAATTGGCCTCTGGCGCTTATCCAGAAAGCGCTAGCAGCTATTAAAAATATAGCTTCTGGCCGCTTCCAACCCGCAACCTACGCCCCTTGGAGTCCCCATGCCAAGACCCGTCACCCTCTTCACCGGCCAGTGGGCCGACCTGCCGCTGGCCGAACTCGCGCCCCTGGCCCACAGCATGGGCTATGACGGCCTGGAGCTGGCCTGCTGGGGCGACCATTTCAACGTGCAGGAGGCGCTGGCGTCGCCCCGGTACGTGAAGGACAAGCACGCGCTGCTGGCCCAGCACGGCCTCACGTGCTTTGCCATCGGCAACCACCTGGTCGGCCAGGCCGTGTGCGACCGGATCGACGAGCGCCACCAGTCTATCCTGCCGCCCCATGTGTGGGGCGATGGCGAGCCCGAAGGCGTGCGCCAGCGCGCCGCGGCCGAGCTGGCCGACACGGCGCGTGCGGCGGCAAAGTTCGGCGTGAAGACGGTGACGGGCTTCACGGGCTCGTCGGTGTGGCACTCGATCTATGCCTTCCCGCCCACCACGCAGGAATACTGGGACAAGGGCTTTGCGGACTTCGCCCGGCGCTTCGGCCCCATCCTGGATGTGTTCGAGGAGCACGGCATCAACTTTGCGCTGGAAGTGCACCCCACCGAGATCGCGTTCGACATTGCATCGGCGGAGCGCGCGGTTGCGGCGGTGGGCGGCCACCAGCGCTTCGGCTTCAACTTCGACCCCAGCCACCTGGCCTACCAGGGCGTGGACTACGTCAGGTTCATCCGCCAGTTCGGCCATCGCATCTACAACGCCCACATGAAGGACGTGTGGTGGGGCAAGGGCGACGGCACGGTGGGCGTGTTTGGCGGGCACACCAGCTTTGGCGACGCGCGGCGCCACTGGGACTTTCGCAGCGTGGGGCGCGGGATGATCGACTTCGAATCCGTCATCGTCGCGCTCAACGACATCGGCTACCAGGGGCCCCTCTCGGTGGAGTGGGAAGACAGCCGCATGGACCGTGTGCACGGCGCCACGGAGAGCGCGGCGTTCTGCAAGCGGCTCGACTTCAAGCCGGCGGCCGGCGCGTTTGACGCTGTGTTCGCCCGTGACCAGCAGGCCTAGCCACGCCCTCAAGCCGGCAACCACAACACACAGCGAGCAAAGGCTTTTTCGTATGTCCAGTGAAAGAAAGCTCCGCTACGCCATGGTCGGCGGCGGGCAGGGCGCCTTTATCGGCGCGGTGCACCGCAAGGCGATGGCGCTTGACGGCCAGTTCGAGCTGGTGGCGGGCGCGCTGTCGTCCTCGCCCGAGCGGGCCCGCGCATCCGGCGCTGAACTGGGCCTGGCGGATGGCCGCAACCACGGCACCTGGCAAGAGCTGCTGGCCGACGAGCTGCGCCGCCCCGCCCATGAACGCATCGACCTGGTGAGCATCGTCACGCCCAACCACATGCACCACCCGGTGGCGGTGGCGTTTGTGCAGGCGGGCTTCCACGTGGTGTGCGACAAGCCGCTGGTGCACACCCGCGCACAGGCCGATGAGCTGGTGGCGGCGGTGAAGAAGGAGGGCACCGTGTTCGGCGTCACCTACAACTACACCGGCTACCCCATGGTGCGCGAGGCGCGCCACCTGGTGCACAGCGGCGCTTTGGGCACCATCCGCAAGATCACCGTCGAATACAACCAGGGCTGGCTGGCCACGGCCGTGGAGCAGGGCGGCGCCAACAAGCAGGCCGACTGGCGGCTGGACCCGGCGCGCAGCGGCGCGGTGGGCACCATGGGCGACATCGGCTCGCACGCCGAGAACCTGGCCGCCACCGTCACCGGCCAGCGGCCGGAGGCGCTGTGCGCCGACCTCACCCGCTTTGGCGCGGGCCGCCAGCTGGACGACGACGCGCAGCTGCTGCTGCGCTACGCCAGCGGGGCGCGCGGCATGATCGTGGCGTCGCAGGTGGCGGCGGGGCTGGAGAACGACCTGCGGCTGCAAATCTCCGGCACGCTGGGCACGCTGACCTGGCGGCAGGAAGACCCCAACCACCTGGTGCATTCGCCGGTGGACGGCCCGCGCCGCATCCTCACCCGCGGCGCGCCCTGGCTCAGCCCGGCGGCCTTGCGTGCCGGGCGCATTCCCGCGGGGCACCCCGAGGCGTTCATCGAGGCCTTTGCCAACGTCTACCTGGGCGTGGCGGCGGACATCCGCGCGCGCCAATCGGGCGTGGCTGCAGACCCGCTGGCGGCCGACTACCCGCGCGTGGAAGACGGCGCACTGGGCGTGCACTTCATCGAGAAGGTGGTGGAGTCGGCCGCGAGCGAGCGCAAGTGGACGGCGCTGGGGTAACCGGCGGGCAGCGGCAGCGTCCTACGCCGCAGCGCCAGCGGGAGGACGACACTGGCCTGTCTGCGCAACGGGGAGACCTGCCTTGACCACCGAGAAATCCAAGATGATTGCCGGCGAGCTGTACAACGCCAACGACCCGGAGCTCGTCGCCGACCGCCTGCGCGCGCGGCAGGTTTGCCATGACATCAACCATGCGCGGGCCGATTCGCCCGGCTACCTGCAGGACCTGGTCGGCCGGCTGGTTCCCGGCGCGCCGGCCAGCGCGTACATCACGCCGCCCTTTCATTGCGACTACGGCTACAACATCACGCTCGGCGAAGGGGCGTATTTCAACTTCAACTGCGTGGTGCTCGATGTGGCGCCGGTGCGCATCGGCGCACGCACGCTGCTGGGCCCCGGGGTGCAGGTCTACACCGCGTCGCACCCCTTGTCGCCCCAGGAGCGCGCCAAGGGCCTGGAGTTCGGCGTGCCCATCACCATCGGCGAGGACGTGTGGATTGGCGGCGGCGCCATCGTCTGCCCGGGCGTGACGATTGGGGATGGCGCGGTGATCGGCGCGGGCAGCGTGGTCACGCGCGATGTGCCGGCGCGGGTGTTTGCGGCGGGCAATCCGTGCCGGGTGGTGCGGCCGCTGGATGCGCTGGTGGTGTGAGTGGGGGGTGTGAGCTGGTGCGGGTGCCGGCTCAGGCGCTGCCGAGCTGGAACCGCTGGTCGAAGTTCATCTTGCCCAGCACGCGCAGTGCGGCCGCGCGCGCGGCGCCGTCCACCCGGCTGATGTCCAGGCTGTAGCGCCGGGCGGTGGACACCACGTCCACGCGGTGCGCGCCCCACTGCACGGCCACCAGCAGGGCAGGGCGCTGGCCGGCTTCCACGCCGCCCACCGACACGCCGCGCTGCTCCGGGCGCAGCATGAATTCGAGGTGCGGCGTGCGCACCAGCGTGAGGCGCGGCGCGCCCAGCGGACCCAGCGCGAACGAGACGACCCAGTCGTCTTCGTCTTCCACGGTCAGGAACGGCACGGAGTGGGGCGGGTGGGCCATTGAAATTACGGCAAGGAGAAGGGGCGGAGCGGTGCACTGCGGGGGCGCGGGTCCGTCCGGTGGGCGCGCGCCAGTATGCCGTTGCAAGCCGCATGCCAAAGCCGGGAGAACCCGAGGTTGGGCGCAACCAACAGGGCGGGGCTTTGTCAGCGGGGTGCAAGCCGTTGTGTGGCAGGCGTTGATTTTGGTCAAAAACGGGCGCTAGCGCTTATCAGTCAAGCGCTGGCAGCTCCTCTTTCAGGAGCGCCGACGCCAGCCGGCCCACGCACTCCAGCGCGGGCACCAGGCGGCCCTGGGCCGGGTGGCCGTAGTTGATGCGCACGCAATGGGCAAAGCGCTGGTCGGCCGAAAAGAGCTGCCCCGGCGCCAGGCTGATGCCGTGCTGCAGCGCGTGGCGGTGCAGGTGCAGTGCGTTGAGGGCGGGCGGCAGCTCCACCCACAGGAAGTAGCCGCCCTCGGGCCGCGACACCCGCGTGCCGGGCGGAAAGTGCGCCGCCACCGCGGCCAGGGCGGTGGCCTGCTGCTCGGCCAGGCTGCGGCGCAGCTGGCGCAGGTGCCGGTCGTAGCCGCCCTGGGCCAGGTATTCGGACAGCGCCAGCTGCGAGGGCGTGGCGGCCGAGAGCGTGGTCATGAGCTTCAGGCGCTGCACCGCCGTGGCCTGCCGGCCCGCCGCCACCCAGCCCACACGGTAGCCGGGCGCCAGGCTTTTGCTGAAGGAGCTGCAGTGCATCACCAGCCCCTGGGTGTCGAATGCCTTGGCGGGCAGCGGGCGCTGGGGGCCGTAGTGCAGCTCGCCGTACACGTCGTCCTCGATCAGCGGCACGCCGTGGCGCGCCAGCAGGGCGACCAGCTCGCGCTTCTTGCCCTCCGGCATCAGGCTGCCCAGCGGGTTCTGGAAGCTGGGCATCAGCCAGCAGGCCTTGATGGGCTGCCGGGGCGGCTGGCGCTGCAGTGCCTCGGCCAGCGCGGCCAGGTCGATGCCGTCGCGCGGGTGGGTGGCGATCTCCAGCGCCTGCAGGTTCAGCCGCTCCAGCGCCTGCAGCGCGGCGTAGAAGGTGGGCGATTCCACCACCACCACGTCCCCCGGCTGGGTGACGGCCTCCAGGCACAGGTTCAGCGCTTCCATGGCGCCGTTGGTGATGAGGATCTCGTCCACCTCCACCGGCGTGCCGTGCAGGCCGTAGCGCCGCGCAATCTGCTGGCGCAGGCGCTCATCGCCGGGCGGCAGGCTCTGCACGATGCTCGCTGGGTCCAGCCGGCGCATGCCGCCGGACAGGCACCGCGCCAGCCGCTCCAGCGGAAACAGCTCCGGCCCCGGGAAGGCCGAGCCCAGCGGCACCAGGGCGCTGTCGCGGGCCTGGCCCAGCACCTCGAACACCAGGTCGCTGATCGCCACGCCGGTGGAGGTGCTGGCGGGCTGCGAAGGCAGCGGCTCGGCCGGGCGCTCGCCGCCGGCCGCACCGGGCAGGGCGTTGCTGCCGTTGACGTAGTAGCCCGAGCGGGGGCGTGCGTGGATCAGCCCCTGCGCCTCCAGCAGGTAGTACGCCGCGAACACGGTGGACGGGCTGATGCCGCGCGTGCGGCTGGCCTCGCGCACCGAGGGCATGCGGTCGCCCGGGCGCAGGGCGCCGCTGTGGATGAGCTGGGCCAGCGCGTCGGCGTGGCGTTCGTAGCGCTTCATGGCAAGTGGGGCAAGGCGGGGAGGAGGGAGAAGAGGGGGTAGGACGGCAGGGCGCAACTGATCCGTATTTTTAGTTCGAAACTGAATCTGTACTGGGTTGGAGGGGCAGCGTAGAGTGCGGGCTGGCTTTTCTTGTCCTCCTAGCCCCCAACTTTTTTGTTGCCCATGATCGATTTCCTGTGCCGCTGGCTGGCCCTGGGCCTGGCGGCCACGGCCGCAGCGGCGGCCCTGGCCGCGCCCCCGGCGGGTTCGTCCGCATCCCCGTCTTCGCCGTCGCCGGCGGGCGCGCCTGCGCCCGCGGTGCCGGTGGGCAGCGGCATGGCTTCGCGCGTGCTGGCCTGCACCGTGTGCCACGGCAAGGAAGGCCGGGCCACGCCCGACGGCTACTTCCCCCGCATTGCCGGCAAGCCGGCCGGCTACCTGGCCAACCAGTTGCTCAACTTCCGCGACGGGCGGCGCAGCTACCCGCAGATGGGCTACCTCATCGAGCACCTGACCGACGACTACCTGCGCGAGATGGCCGAGCACTTTGCCGCGCTGGACCTGCCCTATCCGCCGCCCCCGCCGCCGCAGGCCCCGCCCGCCATGCTGGAGCAGGGCCGCAAGCTGGTGCAACAGGGCGACGCCGCCCGCAAGCTCCCGGCCTGCGTGGCCTGCCACGGCGCGGCGATGACGGGCGTGGCGCCGTCCATCCCGGGCCTGCTGGGGCTGCCGCGCGACTACCTCAACAGCCAGCTCGGCGCCTGGAAGACCGGCCAGCGCCGCACCCAGCCGCCCGACTGCATGGCCGCCATTGCGCGCCAGCTCACGCCCGAGGAGGTCAGTGCCGCGTCCGCCTGGCTGGCGGCCCAGCCGGTGCCGGCCGGCGGCAAGCCCGCGAACCATCTCCCCGCCGCCATGCCCGCCCGCTGCGGCGGCGTGGCCGATGTGCCCGTGGCGGCGCGCTGAGGGAGGGGGGCTGGAATGCAACGCATCTTCTGGACGATCTCTTCCGTGCTGGCGGCCCTGGGCGTCGCGGCCGCCGCGCTGGTCACGCTGAACCTGCGCGGCGAGGAGCCACTGCCCGCCACCGAAACCCTGCAGTCCACGCCCGCGCTGGTGCAGCGCGGCGAATACCTGGCCCGCGTGGGCAACTGCATGGCCTGCCACACCGCGCAGGGCGGCGCGCCCTATGCGGGCGGGCGCGGCATCGAAACGCCGTTTGGCGTGGTGCACAGCTCCAACCTCACGCCCGACAAGGCGCACGGCCTGGGCGACTGGACCTCCGCCGAGTTCTGGCGCGCGCTGCACCACGGCCGCAGCAAGGACGGGCGGCTGCTGTACCCTGCCTTTCCGTACCCCAACTACACCCAGGTCACGCGCGAGGACGCGGACGCCATCTTTGCCTACCTGCAAAGCCTGCCGCCCGTGGCCGAGCCCAACCGGCCGCATGCGCTGCGCTTTCCGTACAGCACGCAGGCGGCGCTAGGGGTGTGGCGTGCACTGTTCTTCGCGCCCGGGGCTCCCAGGCACGAGCCCACGCAGACGGCCGAAGTCAACCGCGGCGCGTACCTGGTCAACGGCCTGGGCCACTGCACCGCCTGCCACACGCCGCGCAACGCGCTGGGCGCCACCAGCGACGCGCGGGCCTTCAGCGGCGGCCTGATCCCCGTGCAGAACTGGTATGCCCCCGCGCTGAACGCCGCGCATGAGGCCGGCGTGAAGGACTGGCGCACCGAAGACGTGGCCGCGCTGCTGCAGACCGGCGTGGCCCCGCAGGGCGCGGTGCTGGGCCCCATGGCCGAGGTGGTGTTCCGCAGCACGCAGTACCTGACCGATGCCGACGCCCGCGCCATGGCCGTGTACCTGCAGGCCCTGCCGCAGCAGCCGCCGGCGGAGCGCGCGCCGCCGCCCGCGCCACCCGCCGCGGCGATGGCACGGGGCGCCAAGGTGTACGAGCAGCGCTGCGCCGCCTGCCACGGCGCGCAGGGGCAGGGCGAGCCCGGGGCCTTCCCTGCGCTGGCCGGCAACCGCGCCGTGACCCTGGCCGACCCGACCAATCTGGTGCGCGTGGTGCTGCAGGGCGGGTACCTGCCGGCCACGGCGGGCAACCCGCGCCCGCACGGCATGCCGCCCTTCCAGCAGGTGCTGTCGGACGAGGAGATCGCCGCCGTCGCCACCTTTGTGCGCAACCAGTGGGGCAACCAGGCGCCCGGGGTGGGTACCATCGAGGTCTACCGCGCCCGGGAACGGCGCGGCTTGTAGCGGGCCTTGCGCAAGGGCCCGCCGTGTTCGCCCCAGGAGCCCGTTTGATGTCCAGCCCCGCCGCACTGCCCCCGTCCGCCCCCTCAAGCCCCGCGGCCACCCCGCCCGGCGGCTGGTGGGCTGTATGCCTGTGCGCGGCCTGGTGCGGCACCTGCGGCATCTATCGTCCCCTGTTCGACGAACTGGCCCGCGCGCATCCCGAGGTGCGTTTTGAATGGGTGGACATCGAGGATGAATCGGACCTGGCGGGCGACCTGGACGTGGAGACCTTCCCCACGCTGCTGATCGCCGACGGCCAGCGCGCACGGTTCCTGGGCCCACTGCTGCCGCAGGCGCCGGTGCTGGAGCGGCTGCTGGCCAGCCTGCGGGCGGCCGCTCCGGGCGGCGCAGGGTTGGGGGGCGAGGCGCAGGGCGTGTTCGAGCGGGTGCGCGCCGCGCGCAGTAGGTAACACCGCGGCTTGAATGCTCATTTTTTGATAGCTGCCGGCGCTTTATGCTAAAGCGCTGGCGGCATTTTTTCTTGCATTGGTGACCGCCTCCTCCGCTCCTTCCCTTTCCATCGGTTCGCTGCAGGCCCACTGCGACAAAGGCGCCTGGTCGCGCGGCATGGGCCTTTTCCGGCAGTCCGCCGTTGTCAGCATCACGGTGGATGCGGACGGCGAAGGGGTGTGGCGCATCGGCGGCGAAGTGCAGGGGACCGCGCCTGAGCCGTACGAGTCGTCGGTGGAGCTGGTGCTGGCGCCCAACGGCCAGGTCCGGTCCTGGTCGGGCAACTGCACCTGCCCGGTGGGAGAGGACTGCAAGCACGCCGTCGCCCTGACGCTGAAGGCCGCGCAACTGCGTCCAGATCCGGCAACCTCGCCTTCGCCCCAGACAGCGCGGGCGCTGCAGGCCATGCAGGAGCGCGTGGCAGCCCAGCCGCGCGCCGAGGCAGAGGCCCGGCTGCTGCGCTGGTTGAACGATTGGGACGTTGCCGTTGACAACGCCACGCCGTCCGCGCTGGGCGCGCGGTCACACCCGCCGGAGCGCTACCTCTACCTGCTTTCGACGGTGGGCCGGTCGCGCTCCGGTGCGCCGCAGCTGCAGATCGAGGCCGTCGTCTCCTATCCCAAGCGCACCGGCGGCTGGGCCAAGCCCAAGGCCATCCGCACCCAGCCCGGCCCCGGCCAGGCGGTGTACGACCGCGCCACCGACGCCGACCGCCAGCTGCTGCAACTGCTGCGCGCCATGCCGCGCAGCGTGGGCTATTACTCGGCCTACAGCGGCGCGCCGTCGGGCGTGCTGGAGGGCGCCGTGGGCCTGCTGGCGCTGCAGCAGGCGTCCGCCGCTGGCCGTCTGTTTGCCGATGCGGGCGGCTCCACCGTGGGCGCGCCGTTGCGCTGGGGCGAGCCGCTGTCCGTTGCCTGGACCTGGCACGAGGCTCCGGCCCCCCAGGCAGCAGGCGACAGTGCCTGGCGCCTGCACGCCCGCCTGCCCAGCCACAGCGCCACGCTGTGCGCCAACGACCCGCCGCTGTACCTGGACACCGACCTGGGCCTGTGCGGCCCCGTGCTGGCCGAGGGCCTGAGCGCCGCACAGCTGCAACTGCTCCTGCAAGCGCCGCCTTTGGGCACCGCCGCGCTGCAAAAGCACCATGCCGATGTGGCCAGCCGCCTGGGCGGCTGGCTGCCCTTGCCGCCGGTGCTCAGCCCCCTCACGCGGGTGCAGGGCGTGAAGCCCCTGGCACGCCTGTACCTGGCGCCTGTGCCCGAGGCCGAGGTGCCGGACCTGGGTCTCATCACCGCGCAGCTGCGCTTTGACTACCAGGGCCACGCGGGCTGGTGGGCCGGGCAGGACCTGCGGGTGCTGGTGCCGGGCGCCGATGGCGGCCAGGTGCTGCTGCAGCGCGATGCGGCGGCGGAGCTGGACGCCATCGAGCGCCTGATGGACCTGGGCCTCCTGGGGACGGACGACGGCCTGTTCGGCATCCCCGGCGACGCATCGCAGGAAGACTGGCTGCGCTGGTGTGACAACGGCTTCTCGGTGTTGCGCGAGGCCGGTTTTGAGCTGACGCTGGATGGCGCATTGAATGGCTGGATCGCCCATGCCGACACCCTGGAGGTGACGCTGCAGCCCGGTGGCGAAGCTGAGGACGAGGCCGCCTCGCCCTGGTTTGCGCTCTCGCTGGGCATCGAAGTCCATGGTGTGCGCCACAACATCCTGCCGCTGCTGCCCATGCTGATCGCCGCCGCCGCCCAGCAGCCGCCCGACCCCGCCACGGGCCTGCCGCAGCTGCCGCCGTTTGCCTACCTGCCAGGTGTGGGCGCACCGGGTTTTGTGCGGGTGCCGACCGACGTGCTGCGCCCCTGGATGGCGGCCCTGCTGGACCTGGTGGGTGATCGCGCGCACGACTTCAGCAGCGACAGCCTCCAGCTCTCGCGCATGGATGCGCTGCGCACCAGCGCCGCAGTGGGGGAGGGCGCGCGGGGCGAGGGCGTGGCATGGCGGGGCGCCGATGCGCTGCAGGCCCTGGTGGCGCAGCTGCGCGGCGCCCGGGCGCTGCCCACAGTGCCCGTGCCTGCGGGCGTGAAGGCCACCTTGCGGCCATACCAGCAGCAGGGCCTGAACTGGTTGCAGTTCCTGCGCGCCCACGGCCTGGCCGGGGTGCTGGCCGACGACATGGGCCTGGGCAAGACGCTGCAGACGCTGGCCCACATCCAGGTCGAAAAAGACGCGGGCCGCCTGAGCGACCCGGCCCTGGTGATCGCACCCGTGAGCCTGATGGGCAATTGGCAGCGCGAGGCCGCGCGCTTTTGCCCCGGCCTGCGTTGCATGGTGCTGCACGGCGCGGACCGCCACGCCGTGGCCGATGCGGTGGCCGAGCACGACCTCGTCATCGCCCCCTATTCGCTGCTGCAGCGCGACCGCGAACGCTGGCTGGCGCAGCCCTGGCACCTGGTGGTGCTGGACGAGGCCCAGAACATCAAGAACGCCAGCACCCAGGCCGCGCAGGTGGTGGGCGCGCTGAAGGCGCGCCACCGCCTGTGCCTGTCGGGCACGCCCATGGAAAACCACCTGGGCGAAATCTGGAGCCTGTTCCACTTCCTGATGCCCGGCTTTCTGGGCAGCGAGCAGCGCTTCAAGGAGCTGTTTCGCAACCCCATCGAAAAGCAGGGCGACACCGCCCGCCTGGCGCAGCTGCGCGCCCGCGTGACGCCCTTCATGCTGCGGCGGACCAAGGATCTGGTGGCCGGCGAACTGCCCCCCAAGGTGGAATCGGTGATGCTCGTGGAGCTGGCCGGCGCCCAGGCCGACCTGTACGAAACCATCCGCCTGGGCACGGAAAAAACCGTGCGCGAGGCGCTGCAGACCAAGGGCCTTGCCAAGTCGCAGATCACCATCCTGGACGCCTTGCTCAAGCTGCGCCAGGTGTGCTGCCATCCCGCGCTGGTGCCGCTGGATGCCGCCAAGAAGGTCAAGGCATCGGCCAAGCTGGAACAGCTCATGGCCCTGCTGCCCGAGATGCTGGCCGAGGGGCGGCGCATCCTGCTGTTCTCGCAGTTCACCAGCATGCTCACGCTGATCGAGGCCGAGCTGAAGAAGCAGGGCATGCCCTGGGTCAAGCTCACGGGGCAGAGCCAAAAGCGCGACGCGATCATCGAGCGGTTCACCAGCGGGCAGGTGCCGCTGTTCCTCATCAGCCTCAAGGCGGGCGGAGTGGGGCTGAACCTGCCGCAGGCCGACACCGTGATCCATTTCGACCCCTGGTGGAACCCGGCGGTGGAAAGCCAGGCCACCGACCGTGCCCATCGCATTGGCCAGACGCAGAGCGTGTGGGTGGTGAAACTGGTGGCCCAGGGCACGATCGAGGAGCGCATCCTGGCGCTGCAGGAGCGCAAGGCGCAGCTCGCGGGCAGCCTCTACAGAGAGGCTGCGGCGCGCAAGGAGCCCTTGTTTACCGAAAGCGACCTGGCCGAACTGCTGCAGCCCCTATCGTCGCTGTAGCAACAAGCCCTGGCAGACCCCGCGCGGGCGTTTGGCTCTTGGCCCCATGCCAGCGAGCCCGCCCCACTGGCGTGTTAACAACAGCCTGCGGCGCTCGCAGTGCGCACTGTCTTTGCAAATCAATGCGTTACGCGCTACAATAAGAGCCTCACGACCAAACGGGCGGGTACCAACCGCCCGTTTTTTTTGGTCGCAATCTTTTGGAGCTCGAAGCTGTCGGGGACGGGTCTCCGGGGGTTATCGGGTTTTTTGTTTTGGATTTGCGCAAACGTGTGGGCCTGGGGCCCGTGGGCGCAAGTTGTGTGATTTTTCGGGACGGAACGCAAGTAAGTGGCATTGCAGCAAATCGTTGAACAAACCGTGACGGGCCTGGGGTATGACCTGGTGGAGATCGAGCGCTCTGCCGGAGGCTTGCTGCGCATCACCATCGATTTGCCGTGGGCGCCGCCGGCTGCCGAGGCCGCAGCCCCTGCCGCGCCCCTCCTGGAACAGTTCGTCACGGTGGAAGACTGCGAGAAGGTCACACGCCAGCTGCAGTTTGCGCTGGAGGTGGACGGCGTCGAGTACAAGCGCCTGGAGGTGTCCTCCCCCGGCATCGACCGCCCCCTGCGCCACGAACAGGACTTCGTGCGCTTCGCGGGCTCGGTCATCGACATCACCCTGAAGGCGCCCATTGGCGCCGCAGCGGCGGGGCAGGTCAATGCCACGCGCAAGAAATTTCGCGGCACGCTCGAGCGTGCCGAAACCGGCGGCTGGCAGATCGTCTGGAGCGACGAGCCCCCGGTGAAACCCGGCCAAAGAGTGAGCAAGAAGCGCGTGCCCGCACCGTTGCAGGCGCTGGGCTTCACCCTGGATGAGCTCAAGGACGCCCGGCTGGCGCCCATCGTGGACTTCAAGGGACGTGCAGGCAAGGCGGGGCCAGCCCCGGCCTGAGCCTGGCTTGAGCTGCTGAATAGACGGGGTGGGGCTGCGGGATGCCGCCACTGCCCTCAGGTGATTGAAACAGGAGAGTCGTCGCATGAATCGCGAATTGTTGATGTTGGTTGAGGCCATTTCGCGCGAGAAGAACGTGGAGCGTGATGTGGTCTTGGGCGCCGTGGAGTCCGCCCTGGCCCAGGCTACCAAGAAGCTCTACCAGGGCGATGTGGACATCCGCGTGTCCATCGACCGCGACAGCGGCAACTACGAGACTTTCCGCCGCTGGCTGGTGGTGCCCGACGATGCGGGCCTGCAAAACCCCGACGCCGAAGAGCTGCTCATGGATGCCAAAGAGCGCATCCCTGACATCGAGGTGGGCGAGTACATCGAGGAAGGCGTCGAGTCGGTTCCCATCGGCCGCATCGGCGCCATGGCCGCCAAGCAGGTCATCCTGCAGAAGATCCGCGACGCCGAGCGCGAAATGCTGCTCAACGACTTCATGTCGCGCGGCGAGAAGATCTTCACCGGCACCGTCAAGCGCATGGACAAGGGCGACATCATTGTCGAATCCGGCCGCGTGGAAGGCCGCCTGCGCCGCTCCGAGATGATCCCCAAGGAAAACCTGCGCAGCGGCGACCGCGTGCGGGCCATGATCATGGAAGTGGACCTGACCCTGCGCGGCGCGCCCATCATCCTGTCGCGCTCGGCGCCTGAATTCATGATCGAGCTCTTCCGCAACGAAGTGCCCGAGATCGAGCAGGGCCTGCTGGAGATCAAGTCCTGCGCCCGCGACCCCGGCTCGCGCGCCAAGATCGCCGTGCTCTCGCACGACAAGCGCGTGGACCCCATCGGCACCTGCGTGGGCGTGCGCGGCACCCGCGTGAATGCGGTGACCAACGAGCTCGCCGGCGAGCGCGTGGACATCGTGCTGTGGTCCGAGGACCCGGCGCAGTTCGTGATCGGTGCGCTGGCCCCGGCCAACGTGTCCTCCATCGTGGTCGATGAAGAAAAGCACGCCATGGACGTGGTGGTGGACGAGGAAAACCTGGCCATCGCCATCGGCCGCGGCGGGCAGAACGTGCGCCTGGCGTCCGACCTGACGGGCTGGAAGATCAACATCATGGACGCCGCCGAGAGCGCCCAGAAGCAGGCCAACGAGACCGACACGGCCCGCAAGCTGTTCATGGAAAAGCTGGATGTGGACGAGGAAATCGCCGACATCCTGATTTCCGAAGGCTTTACCAGCCTGGAAGAAGTGGCCTATGTGCCGCTGCAGGAAATGCTGGAGATCGAAGCGTTCGATGAAGACACCGTCAACGAGCTGCGCGCCCGCGCCAAGGATGCCCTGCTGACGATGGAAATCGCACGCGAGGAAAGCGTGGACGCGGTTTCCCAGGACCTGCGGGACCTGGAAGGCCTGACCCCCGAGCTGATTACCAAGCTGGCCGAGGGCGGAGTGCACACGCGTGACGACCTGGCCGATCTGGCCATTGATGAGCTGACCGACCTGACCGGACAGTCTCCTGAGGATGCCAAGGCCTTGATCATGAAGGCGCGCGAACACTGGTTCGCAGGGCAAGAGTAAAGGTCAGGGAGGCACGAACCATATATGTCCAGTAATACTGTCGCCGAGTTCGCCAGCGAACTCAAGAAATCGCCTGAAACCCTGCTCGACCAGCTCAAGGCCGCTGGCGTGGGCAAGGCCGCCCCTTCCGACGCCTTGACCGAGTCGGACAAGCAGAAGCTGCTGGCTTACCTGCAAGCCAGCCACGGCACGGCGTCCGCAGACCGCAAGAAGATCACGCTGGTGAAGAAGTCCACGAGCGAGATCAAGCAGGCGGATGCCACCGGCAAGGCGCGCACCATCCAGGTGGAAGTGCGCAAGAAGCGCACGTTCATCCAGCGCGATGAGGGCGCCGAGGCGTCCTCGCCTGCAGCGCAAGCGCGTGAAGCCGCCGTGGAGGAGCCCATGGTGTCGAGCGAAGACCAGGACCTGGCCCGCCGCGAGGAAGAAGCCCGCCGCCAGGCCGAGCTGATCCGCCGCCAGGAGGCGGAGCTGGCCGAGAAGCGCGCGGAACGCGAAGCGCGCGAAAAGCGCGAGCGCGAAGCCGAAGAGCGCGCGGCCGCCTACGCAGCCCAGGAAGCCGAGAAGAAGGCCCAGGCCTCCGCCGTGAAGGAAGAGCAGACGCGTGAGCAGGCTGCCGAAGCCGCCGCACGCGCCGCCGCCCAGGCCGAGGCCCGTGAAAAGGCCGCCGCCGAGGCCAAGACCCGCGCCGAAGAGGAAGCCGCCCGCGCCCGCGACCTGGAAGAGCGCCGCCGCAAGGCCCTGGCGGAGGCCGAGGCCATCCGCGCCATGATGGCCGCGCCCAAGAAGTCGGTCATGGTGGCCAAGAAGCCCGAAGAGCCCAAGCCGGCCGCCAAGCCTGCCGCAGCGGGCGACGCGAAGAAGGGCACGCTGCACAAGCCTGCCGTGGGCACGGGCACCGGCCGTACGGCGGCCCCTGCCGGCACCGGTGGTGCGCCCGGCAGCGGCAAGGAAGTCAAGTCGGCCAAGCTGTCGTCCAGCTGGGCCAACGACACGGCCAAGAAAAAGGAAATCAAGACCCGCGGCGACAGCAGCGGTGGCGTGGGGCGCAACAACTGGCGCGCCGGCCCGCGTGGCCGCCGCGGCAACGACCGCGACCAGCGCGACGACCACCACGCATCCGCGCCGGTGGAAGCGCGCGTGCTGGAAGTGCATGTGCCCGAGACCATCACCGTGGCCGAACTGGCGCACAAGATGTCCATCAAGGCCTCCGAGGTCATCAAGGCCCTGATGAAGATGGGCCAGATGGTCACCATCAACCAGCCGCTGGACCAGGACACCGCGATGATCGTGGTGGAAGAAATGGGCCACAAGGCCGTGGTGGCGGCGCTGGACGATCCGGAAGCCTTTACCGACGACGAAGTGGGCCAACAGGACGCCGAGGTGCTGCCCCGCGCTCCCGTGGTTACCGTCATGGGCCACGTGGACCACGGCAAGACCTCGCTGCTGGACTACATCCGCCGCGCCAAGGTCGCTGCGGGCGAAGCCGGCGGCATCACCCAGCACATCGGTGCCTACCACGTGGAAACGCCGCGCGGCATGGTGTCGTTCCTGGATACCCCCGGTCACGAGGCCTTCACGGCCATGCGGGCCCGCGGTGCGCAGGCCACCGACATCGTCATCCTGGTGGTGGCGGCTGACGACGGCGTCATGCCCCAGACCAAGGAAGCCATCAAGCACGCGAAGGCGGCTGGCGTGCCCATCGTGGTCGCCATCACCAAGGCCGACAAGCCCGATGCCAACCCCGAGCGCGTGAAGCAGGAGCTGGTGGTCGAGGAAGTGGTGCCCGAAGAATACGGCGGTGATTCGCCCTTCGTGGCCGTGTCGTCCAAGACCGGCATGGGCATCGACGAACTGTTGGAGCAGGTGCTGCTGCAGGCCGAAGTGCTGGAACTCAAGGCCCCGGTGGATGCCCTGGCCAAGGGTCTGGTGATCGAAGCGCAGCTGGACAAGGGCCGCGGCCCGGTGGCCACGGTGCTGGTGCAGTCCGGCACGCTGAAGGTGGGCGACGTGGTGCTGGCAGGCCAGACCTCCGGCCGCGTACGCGCCATGCTGGACGAAAACGGCAAGCCGGCCAAGACGGCGGGCCCCTCGATTCCCGTGGAAATCCAGGGCCTGTCGGACGTGCCGCAGGCGGGCGACGAGTTCATGGTGCTGTCCGACGAGCGCCGTGCGCGCGAAATCGCGACCTACCGTGCCGGCAAGTTCCGCAACACCAAGCTGGCCAAGCAGCAGGCCGCCAAGCTGGAGAACGTGTTCTCCGAGATGACCGCGGGCGAGGTGCAGACCCTGCCCATCATCATCAAGGCGGACGTGCAGGGCTCGCAGGAAGCGCTGGCAGCCTCGCTGCTCAAGCTCTCCACCGACGAGATCCGCGTGCAGCTGGTCTATGCGGGCGTGGGCGGTATCAGCGAGTCCGACGTGAACCTGGCGATTGCCTCCAAGGCCATCGTGATCGGCTTCAACGTGCGTGCCGACGCCGGCGCGCGCAAGCTGGCCGAGTCGAGCGACGTGGATCTGCACTACTACAACATCATCTACGACGCCGTGGATGAGCTGAAGGCCGCCATGTCCGGCATGCTGGCACCCGAGCAGCGCGAAGAAGCCCTCGGCACGGCCGAGATCCGCACCGTGTTCGTGGCCTCCAAGATCGGTACGGTGGCGGGTTCGTACGTCACCTCCGGCCAGGTCACGCGCAACTGCAAGTTCCGCCTGCTGCGCGACAACGTGGTCATCTACACCGGCGAAGTCGAGTCCGTGCGCCGCCTTAAGGACGATGTCAAGGAAGTCAAGGAAGGCTTCGAGTGCGGTATCAAGCTGCGCAACTACAACGACATCAAGGAAGGCGACCAGCTCGAGTTCTTCGAAATCAAGGAAATCGCAAGAACGCTATGAAGCACCCCCTGAGTCGCTTCGCGCCTTCCCCCTCTCTCGACCCGCTGCGCGAGTCGGGAGGGGGACGCCCCCAGCACTGCGGGGCGGCCCTTGTGCGGGGGCGCTGGTCTGCGCCGCGTGAGAACCACGCGATGCCGGAACTGCGGCCAGCGAAGGGAGATTGATATGGCTGCAAAGAAGCCCTCCACTGCCAACCGCGCCTTCAAGGTGGCCGATCAGATCCAGCGCGATCTGACGGAGCTGATCGCGCGCGAGTTGAAAGACCCGCGCGTGGGCATGGTGACGCTGCAGGGCGTGGAGGTGACGCCCGATTACGCGCATGCCAAGGTGTTCTTCAGCCTGCTCACGGGCGACCCTGAGGAAACCCAGGCGGCGCTGAACCAGGCCGCAGGCTTCCTGCGCAACGGCCTGTTCAAGCGCCTGCACATCCACACGGTGCCCACGCTGCACTTCGTGTTCGACCGCACCACCGAGCGTGCGGCGGACATGAATGCGCTGATCGCGCGCGCCGTGGCTTCCCGCTCCAAAGACGGCGAGGACGCATGACCGAGCGCGCTCCCCGCACCCGGGTGCAGCGGCGCCCGGTGCACGGAGTGCTGCTGCTCGACAAACCCCTGGGCCTGTCCAGCAATGACGCCTTGCAAAAGGCGAAGTGGCTGCTGCGGGCCGAAAAGGCGGGCCACACCGGCACGCTGGACCCACTGGCCAGCGGCGTGCTGCCGCTGTGTTTTGGTGCGGCCACCAAGTTCAGCCAACTGCAGCTCAATGCGCCCAAGACGTACGAGGCCGTTGCCCTGCTGGGCGTGACCACCGCCACGGGCGATGCCGAGGGCGAGGTGCTGGAGCGCCGCGAGGTCGACCCCGCACAGCTCACCCCCGAGCGCCTGGCCGCCGTGCAGCAGCAGTTCACCGGGCCCATCCGGCAGGTGCCGCCCATGCACAGCGCCCTCAAGAAGGACGGCAAGGCGCTGTATGAGTACGCCCGCGCAGGCATTGCCGTGGAGCGGCCCGCGCGCGACGTGGTGATTCATGCATTGAAACTGGCCCTGACGCAGACTGAGCAAGCGCTACCAGCTATCAAAATGGTAGTGACTTGCAGCAAGGGCACCTACATCCGCACGCTGGGCGAGGACATCGGTGCCGCCCTGGGCTGCGGTGCGCACCTGGTGTTCCTGCGCCGCATCGACACCGGCGGGCTGGGCGTGGAGCGCTGCATCACGCTGGCGGCGCTGGAGGCCATGGACGAGGCCGCGCGCACTGCGGCGCTGGAGCCGGCCGAATCGCTGCTGGCACAGCATGTGCCTGTCACGCTGGACAGCGAGAATGCTGCCCGGTTCCTGTCCGGCGTGCGCCGGCGCGGGGCCTGGCCGGACGCGCCCGCCGTGGCGGTGTTTGGCGACAAGCCGCGCGCGCTGCTGGGCGTGGGGCACATCGCGGGGGGCGAGCTGATACCAGACCGGCTGCTGTCTCCGCTGGAAATTCAACAGATTCTGGAAGGCACGCCGCGCCTACACACGAACTAGCGGCACATTGGGAAAACTATGACGACGAAACAAATCCGCAACATTGCCATCATTGCCCACGTGGACCATGGCAAGACCACCATGGTGGACCAGCTGCTGCGCCAGTCCGGCACCTTTGCCGACCACGAGAAGGTGGTGGACACGGTGATGGACAACAACGCCATCGAACGCGAGCGCGGCATCACCATCCTGGCCAAGAACTGCGCCGTGAGCTGGGAAGGCACGCACATCAACATCGTGGACACCCCCGGCCACGCGGACTTCGGCGGCGAGGTGGAGCGCGCCCTGTCCATGGTGGACGGCGTGGTGCTGCTGATCGACGCGCAGGAAGGTCCCATGCCCCAGACGCGCTTCGTGACCAAGAAGGCGCTGGCCCTGGGCCTCAAGCCCATCGTGGTGGTCAACAAGGTGGACAAGCCGGGCGCCGCGCCCGACAAGGTGATCAACGCCGCGTTCGACCTGTTCGACAAGCTGGGCGCCACGGACGAGCAGCTGGACTTCCCCGTGGTGTACGCCTCGGGCATCAACGGCTGGTCGTCGCTGGAAGAAGGCGCGCCGGGCGAGCAATGGGGCCCCGACATGTCGGCCCTGTTCAACACCATCCTCAAGCACGTGCCGCCGAACTCGGGCGACCCCACGGCGCCGCTGCAGCTGCAGATCTCTGCGCTGGACTTCTCCACCTTCGTGGGCCGCATCGGCGTGGGCCGCATCAGCCAGGGCACCATCAAGCCCGGCATGGACGTGCTGGTGATGGAAGGTCCGGACGGCAAGTCCACCAAGGGCCGCATCAACCAGGTGCTGACCTTCCAGGGCCTGGACCGCATGCAGACGCCCGAAGCCGGCCCCGGCGACATCGTGCTGATCAACGGCATTGACGAGATCGGCATCGGCGTGACCGTGACCGACCCCAACAACCCGGCCCCGCTGCCCATGCTGCGGGTGGACGAGCCCACGCTGACCATGAACTTCTGCGTGAACACCTCGCCCCTGGCCGGCCGCGAAGGCAAGTTCGTGACCAGCCGCCAGATCTGGGACCGCCTGCAGAAGGAACTGCAGCACAACGTGGCCCTGCGCGTGAAGGAAACCGACGAGGACGGCATTTTTGAAGTGTCCGGCCGCGGCGAACTGCACCTGACCATCCTGCTGGAAAACATGCGCCGCGAAGGCTACGAGCTGGCCGTGTCCAAGCCCCGCGTGGTGTTCAAGGAGGTCAACGGCGAGAAGCACGAGCCAATCGAGCTGGTGACGGCCGACATCGAGGAAGGCCACCAGGGCGGCGTGATGCAGGCCCTGGGCGAGCGCAAGGGCGAGCTGGTGAACATGGAGCCGGACGGCCGTGGCCGCGTGCGCCTGGAGTACCGCATTCCGGCCCGGGGCCTGATCGGCTTCACCAACGAGTTCCTGAACCTCACGCGCGGCTCGGGCCTGATCAGCAACATCTTCGACGGCTACGAGCCCCACAAGGGCGACATCGGCGGCCGCAAGAACGGCGTGCTGATCTCCATGGACGACGGTGAAATCTTCACCTACGCCCTGGGCAAGCTGGACGACCGCGGCCGCATGTTCGTGAAGGCCGGCGACCCGGTGTACGAAGGCATGATCGTCGGCATCCACAGCCGCGACAACGACCTGGTCGTGAACGCCACCCGCACCAAGCAGCTGACCAACTTCCGCGTCTCGGGCAAGGAAGACGCGATCAAGATCACGCCCCCGATCGACCTCACGCTGGAATACGGCGTGGAATTCATCGAGGACGACGAGCTGGTCGAAATCACGCCCAAGAGCGTGCGCCTGCGCAAGCGCCACCTGAGCGAGAACGAGCGCAAGCGCGCCAGCCGTTCTTGATAAGCTCGGCGTTTCCGAAAGGGCCACTGCCACGCAGTGGCCTTTTTTCCGTCTGAACCCACGCAAACCCATGTTGAAACTCACGCATTCCCGGGCCGTGCTGCTGATGGTGGCCGTGACCCTGATGTGGTCGATTGCCGGGGTGGTCACGCGCCACCTGGAGCACGCGGCGAGTTTTGAGGTGACCTTCTGGCGCAGCTTTTTCACGCTGGTATCGCTGCTGGTCATCCTGCCCACCCTGCAGGGCCGGGCGGTGTTCACCTCCATGCGCCACAGCGGGCGGGCCCTGTGGATCTCGGGCGTGTGCTGGAGCGTGATGTTCACCGCCTTCATGGTGGCCCTGGTGCTGATGCCGGTGGCCAATGTGCTGGTGACGATGGCGGTGGGCCCGCTGCTCACCGCGCTGTTTTCTTGGCTTTTCATCGGGCACCGCATCGCGCCGCGCACCTGGGTGGCGATTGCGCTGGCGGGGCTGGGCATTGCGTGGATGTATGGCTCGCAGATGGCGGGCCTGCCCTGGGCTGGCACGCTGGTGGCCCTGTGCGTGCCGGTGGCTGCCGCCGTGAACTGGACGGTCGTGCAACACTCGCAACGCCACGGCCACGCGGTGGACCTGGTTCCCGCCGTGCTGGTGGGGGCGGTGATCTCGGTGGTGGCCACGCTGCCGCTGGCGACGCCGTTCCAGGCCTCCGGGCACGACCTGGCGCTCCTGGCGCTGCTGGGCGTGGTGCAATTGGCGATTCCCTGCGTGCTGGCCGTGCGCTGCGGCCGGGTGCTCAAGGCGCCCGAGATGGCGCTGCTGGGCTTGCTGGAAGTGATCTTTGGCATTCTGCTGGCATGGCTGGGCGCGGGCGAGAAGCCCGCCCCGGCGGTGCTGGCGGGAGGCGCGCTGGTGATCGGCGCGCTGGTTTTCAACGAACTCTTAGGCTGGAAGGAACAAAAATGACGGAGACGGTAGTGCCCGAAGTGCTGAGCGAAGTGCGTGGGCAGGTGGGTTTCATCACGCTGAACCGGCCGCGCGCGCTCAATGCGCTGTCGCTGGGCATGGTGCGTGACCTGATGGGCATCCTGCTGGCCTGGCAGAACGATGCGCGCGTGCTGGCGGTGGCCATCCGCGGCAGCAACAAGGAAGGGCCGTTCGGCGCCTTCTGCGCGGGCGGCGACATCCGCTTCCTGCACCAGGCGGGCAGCCAGGGCAACCCGCAGCTGGAAGACTTCTTCACCGAGGAATACGCCCTCAACCACCTGATCCACAACTACGCCAAGCCCTACATCGCCTTCATGGACGGCATCGTGATGGGCGGCGGCATGGGCATCAGCCAGGGCGCGGCCCTGCGCGTGGTGACGGAGCGCACCAAGATGGCCATGCCCGAGACGGCCATCGGCCTGTTTCCTGACGTGGGCGGCGGGTACTTCCTGAGCCGCTGCCCCGGCCATGTGGGCGAGTGGCTGGCGCTGACGGGCGACACCATCGGCGCGGGCGACGCCATCGAAAGCCGCCTGGCCGACGGCTGCCTGCCCGCCGACCAGCAGGCCGCGGTCTGGGACGCCCTGGCCACGCAGAGCTTTGCGGACGGAGCGGCCGTCAAGGCCTTTGTTGCTTCAAAATTTGTAGCTACCAGCGCTCACCACATAAGCACTAGAGGGCAAATCGACCAAATATTCTCGCTGCCCACCGTGGGCGCGATGATCGCCGCCCTGGAAGCCGCCGACAGCGACTGGGCGCGCCACACGGCGGCCACGCTGCGCAAGCGCTCGCCGCTGATGCTGCACGTGGTGCTGGAGCAGATCCGCCGCGCCCGCGGCATGGGCCTGGCCGACGACCTGCGCATGGAGCGCGACATGGTGCGCCACTGCTTCTACCTGCGCCCCGGCCAGAGCGAAACGGTGGAGGGTATCCGCGCCCTGGCCGTGGACAAGGACCATGCTCCGCAGTGGAATCCGGCGCGCATCGAAGACGTGACGCCTGCGATGGTGGCGCCGTTCTTCGTGAGCCCCTGGCCCGCGCACGCGCACCCGCTGGCGTCGCTGGCCTGAGCGGTTGGGTCGATTACGGCTGCAGCTGCTGGTAGACGCTGTTTGCCAGCGCCAGCAGCTCGGCCCGCGACAGCTGCCCGCTCAGCGCATAGCCGAAGCCCTGGTCCACCCAGTAGAACCCGGGCACCGGCCCTTCCTGCGTGAACTGGAAGGCGGCTTGCGGCAGCGGCAGGCCAGGGCGCTCCGCACCCCGGCCGGGCGCCTGCGCGGCGGGCGCGGCCAAGGCGCCCAGGTACAGCGTGATGCGCTGGCCCGCGCCGTTCTGGTACATGAACTGCGCGCGCGCCCCGCTGTCGCCCGGCAGCAGCCGCCCGCCCACCAGCTCGTAGCCCTGTGCGGCCAGCACGGGCACCTTGAGCGGGCGGTCCAGCCGCTTGGAGAGCCACTGCACCAGGTGCTCCTGCTGCGCGGCCGTCACTTCCACCGGGTGGCGCACCTCGGGCTGGTACACCGCGTGCGCCACGGCGGCCTGCTGGGCAAAGCGCTGGACCGGGGCCACGGCCAGCAGGCCCGCGGATGAGCTCGGTGCACCCGTGGCGGCAATGCCTGCGCGCTGCGTGGCCCAATGGCCGTGTCCCGACCAGCCCAGCCCGAACGCTGCCAGCACGGAGGCGGCCATGCCGCCCCAGCGCCACCAGCGGGCGCGCTGCCGTGCCTGTCCGTCCACGGCGGCCAGCGCGGCCTGCACCAGCGCCTCGGGCACGGGCGCGTGCTGCAGGTCCTCGTGCAGGGCCCGCAGCTGCGCCCGCTGTTGCTGCCAGCGGGCCAGCGTCTGCTGCGCCGCCGGGTCGCCGGCCAGTTGTTGCCGCAGCGCCTGCGCCTGCTCGGGCGGCAGCCGGCCGTCCACCAGCGCATGCCAGGCGTCTTGGCGGTCGTCATCGGTGCAGGCGGCGGGGCGGCTGTTCGGGTCCATGGCGTGGCAAGGGGGCGGTGGGTTTTTCACTTCAGGCGGCGCAGGCCCGGGGATTCGCGGCGTGAGGCGGGGCGGGCTGCGGGCGTGTGGTCCATCAGCGCCGCCAGCCGCGTGCGCGCCCGCGAGAGGCGCGACATCACCGTGCCCACGGGGATGTCCAGAATGCGTGCCGTGTCTTCATAGGCCATGTCTTCCACCGTCACCAGCAGAAGCACGGCGCGCTGCTCGGCGGGCAGGCGCTGCAGGCAGCGCTCCAGGTCCAGCAGCGTCTCATCGGCGGGCCCGCTGGCGCCCGGCAGGTGTTCCTGTACCTCGTCAATGTCCACGGCCGCGAGAGTGGGCGTGGCCCGGCGCTGGTTGAGGTACAGGTTGTGCATCAGGGTGAACAGCCAGGCACGCAGGTCGCTGCCGGGCCGCCACAGCCGCCATTTGCTGCACGCGCGCTCCAGCGTGTCCTGCACCAGGTCATCGGCCGCCCAGGCGTCGCCCGTCAGCATGCGCGCATAGCGGCGCAGGCCGGGCAGCTGTTCGAGCACCTGGGCGCGATTCATCCGGCGGCGGCAGGGTTTCGGCCTGCAGGCTGGGCTCAGGGCCGGGCGGTATGCCAGACCTGGTTCACGCCGTCACCGGTCTTGTCGCCGGGCTTGGCGTCCTTGGCCCAGTAGTACAGCGGCTTGCCCTTGTAGGCCAGCTGCGTCTTGCCGTCGTCGCGCGTCACCAGGGTGTAGTCCCCGCCGGGCGCGGTGCTGGCCACCAGCGGCGGCCAGTTGGCCGCGCACGGGCCGTTGCACACCGACTTGCCGCTGCCGGCCGCGTCGCGGTCAAAGGTGTAGAGCGTCATGCCGTTGGCGCCCACCAGCACGCCGTCCACGGTCTTCACGGGCGCTGCGCTGCCGCCATAGCCGGAGGCACAGCCGGCAAGCACCGTCAACGTCAGGGAGAGGGCGATCGTCGGGACAAGCTGCAATTTCTTCATGGGTTTCTCCAGGTCGGGGCGCAGGCCGCAATGGGGGCCTGACGCTCGGATAAACACATGGGCCCAGGGATTTATTCCATCTTGCCGGAAAAAACCTGCAGCGCGCGCTGCGTGGGCCGTGCCGGGGTCAGCGGTTGCGGCTCTTCATCGCCCGCTCCACCTCGCGCTTGCCCTCGCGGTCCTTGATGGTGTCGCGCTTGTCGTGCTCGGCCTTGCCCTTGGCCAGCGCGATCTCGCACTTCACAAAGCCATTCTTCCAGTGCAGGTTCAGCGGCACCAGCGTGTAGCCCTTTTGCTCCACCTTGCCGATCAGGCGCTTGATCTCGTCCTTCTTGAGCAGCAGCTTCTTGGTGCGGGCGGATTCCGGGTTGACGTGGGTGGACGCCGTCTTGAGCGGGTGGATGAGGCAGCCCAGCAGGTACAGCTCGCCGTCGCGGATCAGCACGTAGCCGTCGGTCAGCTGCACCTTGCCCTCGCGCAGGGCCTTGACTTCCCAGCCGTGCAGCACCATGCCCGCCTCGTGGCGTTCCTCGAAGAAATAGTTGAATGCCGCCTTCTTGTTCTCGGCAATGCGGGCGGGAGCGTCGGGTTTCTTGGCCATGGGGTTCAGATGCGGCTTCCAGCGGGAGACAAAAGATCTCCGTACATACAATTGTGGCCGTTCAAAGACCCGCGATTCTAGTTCCCTGGCCCGCCTTGCCCCTGCAGGACGCCAAGCCAGCATCCTGCATGAAAACCGTCCACAAGTCCGTCCTCATCTGGTACAGCCCCGAAGAGATGTTTTCCCTGGTGACCGGGGTGGAGCATTACCCCCAGTTCCTGCCCTGGTGCGACCGCGCGGCCGTGCTCGAGCGCACGGACACCGGCATGACCGCCGAGGTGGGCATCGCCTTCAGCGGCATCCGCCAGACCTTCGTGACACGCAACACGCACGAGGCAGGCCGCCGCGTGCAGATGCACCTGGTCAAGGGGCCCTTTTCGCGCCTCGACGGCGACTGGCACTTCCATCCGGTGGGTGATGGCTCGCAGCGCGCCTGCAAGGTGGAGCTGCTGCTGAACTACGGGTTTGACAGCTCCGCGCTGGCAGCGCTGGTGGGGCCGGTGTTCGACCGCATCGCGGGCAGCATGGTGGACGCCTTCGTCAAGCGTGCCGAGCAGGTCTATGGCTGAACCGCAGGGCCGGCCCCCGCTGCGCATCACCGTCGTGGTGTGCCTGGGGCCGCGGAAGACGCAGGAAGGCGTGGTGGACCTGCCCGAAGGCGCCACGGTGGCCGACGCACTGCAGGCCTGCGCCACGGCCCAGGGCTGGACGCTGCCGCCGGACGGCGGGCCGGCACTGGGGATCTGGGGGCGCGCAGCGGCGGCGCAGGCACCTGTCCGGGACGGGGACCGCGTGGAGGTTTACCGCCCGCTGGTGGTGGACCCGAAGGTGGCGCGCCGCGAGCGCTTTGCGCGTCAGGGCGCGCGTTCCACCGGTTTGTTCGCCCGCCAGCGGCCGGGGGGCAAGGCGGGGTACTGAGGCACGGGCTGGCGGGCGCCCGTGCGTTTGCGCACGCTTAGCGCTTGCACTCCGAGGCGATCACCCCGTCGATGCGCTTGGCTTCGGCGGCGAGGCCGGCTTCGTCCAGGAAGATGCGTTCGCCCTGGGCGTTGGACTGGGTGACGGGCCGGCCCGAATCAAGGGCCGCCTTGGCCTGGCGTGCGCGGGTGCAGTTTTCGGCCTTGGCCTTGGCGATGCGTTCTTCTTCGGCCTTCACCTTGGCGGCTTCAGCGGCCTCGGCCTGGGCCTTCTTTTCTTCCAGGGCCTTGTCTTTGCCGGGCGCGCTGGCAGCGGGCTTGGGGGCGGGCGCGGACGCGCCGGAAGCGGCCTCCGCCGGCACCGCGGCATCGGCCTGCGGCGCGCGCGGCAGGCCCCGGTTGGGCTGCTTGAGGATGTTCTTTTCGGGAATCTCCTGGGGCGGCGGGCGGTCGCTGAAGACCTTGCGGCCGTCCTTGTCGATCCACTGCCATTGCGCCGCTGCGCCCATGGCCCAGGTGCAGGCCACGGCCAGCAGGAGAAGCTTGTGCATTTTCATGCGGCCAAGTTTATCCATCTGCCCCCGCGCCTGCCACCGCGGGGCGGACGGATGGGCGCGTTTTCGCCACATTCGGCGGCCGGGGGATGCAGCGTCGCCGCCTGCAAAGGGGCCGCAGCGGCCGCCGTGGCGCGTTTTTGCCGGCTTTTGCCCACCGCTGCGCTGGCAGCAGTCGCCGTTGGCGCGCGGCGCGCCCAGCCCGGCCGTTTCCCCGGCGCGGGTACAATCCGTTTTTTGGAGCTTTCTCATGCGCCTTCTCGGAAAAGCGCTCACCTTCGACGATGTGTTGCTGGTGCCAGCGTACTCCCAGGTCCTGCCCAAGGACACGTCCCTCGCGACGAAACTCTCCCGCAACATCCAGCTGAACCTGCCGCTCGTGTCCGCCGCCATGGACACCGTGACCGAGGCGCGCCTGGCCATTGCCATCGCCCAGGAGGGCGGCATCGGCATCGTGCACAAGAACCTCACGGCGCAAGAGCAGGCCGCCCACGTGGCCAAGGTCAAGCGCTACGAATCCGGCGTGCTGCGCGACCCGGTGGTCATCACCCCCGAGCACACGGTGCTGCAGGTGCTGCAACTGTCCGAACAGCTGGGCATTTCGGGCTTTCCGGTGTGCGACGGCGGCAAGGTGGTGGGCATCGTCACGGGCCGCGACCTGCGCTTTGAAACGCGCTACGACGTCAAGGTCCACCAGATCATGACGCCGCGCGAGAAGCTCATCACGGTCAATGAAAAGAACCACACCACGCCTGCCGAAGCCAAGGCGCTGCTCAACAAGCACAAGCTGGAGCGCATCCTGGTCGTGAACGACGCCTTTGAACTCAAGGGCCTGATCACGGTGAAGGACATCACCAAGCAGACGAGCTTCCCCAACGCAGCGCGCGACGCCTCGGGCCGCCTGCGCGTGGGCGCCGCCGTCGGCGTGGGCGAGGGCACCGAAGAGCGTGTCGAGGCCCTGGTCAAGGCCGGCGTGGACGCCATCGTGGTGGACACCGCGCACGGCCACAGCAAGGGCGTGATTGACCGCGTGCGCTGGGTCAAGCAGAACTACCCGCAGATCGACGTGATCGGCGGCAACATCGCCACCGGCGCGGCCGCGCTGGCGCTGGTCGAGGCCGGCGCGGATGCGGTCAAGGTCGGCATCGGCCCCGGCTCCATCTGCACCACCCGCATCGTGGCGGGTGTGGGCGTGCCCCAGATCATGGCCATCGACAGCGTGGCCACGGCCCTCAAGGGCACGGGCGTGCCGCTGATCGCGGACGGCGGCATCCGCTACAGCGGTGACATCGCCAAGGCCCTGGCCGCTGGCGCCGGCACCGTGATGATGGGCGGCATGTTCGCCGGCACCGAGGAAGCCCCTGGCGAGGTGATCCTGTACCAGGGCCGCAGCTACAAGAGCTACCGCGGCATGGGCTCCATCGGCGCCATGCAGCAGGGCAGTGCCGACCGCTACTTCCAGGAGTCCAGCACCGGCAACCCCAACGCCGACAAGCTGGTGCCCGAAGGCATCGAAGGCCGCGTGCCCTACAAGGGCTCCATGGTCAGCATCGTCTACCAGATGGCCGGTGGCGTGCGCGCCTCCATGGGCTACTGCGGCTGCGCCACGATCGAGGACATGAACAACAAGGCCGAGTTCGTCGAGATCACCACGGCCGGTATCCGCGAGAGCCACGTGCACGACGTGCAGATCACCAAGGAAGCTCCCAACTACCGGGCGGACTGATCGTTGCAAGCCAATCTGGCCTGATTGAAAATATCTGGTCAGACTGATATAGTCTGGTCTGAATTCGTTATTCAGGCCAGACTTTTCTTTTTTTGGGGTCCGCGCATCCATGCAGTCCGTCGGCATTTACGAAGCCAAGAGCCGGTTCTCGGCCCTGATCGAGCTGGTCGAGCAGGGCGAGGAGGTGCGCATCACCCGCCATGGCAAGGAAGTGGTGCGCATGCTGCCCGTGCGGCGCCGCCCGGTCATCACCGACGAGCAGATCGCCCGCGAGCTGGGCCAGATCGACGCGTTGCACGCCAGCATCCGCCCGGCGGCTGGAGCCCCCCGCAGCGACAGCCTGCGCCGCACAGGCCGGACCACCGCATGACCGCCTTCGTGCTGGACGCCTCCGTGACCGCCGCCTGGCTGCTGCCCGATGCGGCCAGCGAGCACACGCGCCGCCTGTACACCCTGATCCGCCGCGACCAGGTGGAGCCCCAGGCCCCCAACCTCTGGCAGTGGGAGTGCAGCAATCTCATCGCCAGCGGCGTGCACAGCGGCCGCATCCCGCCGGCCTCGGTGGAAGGCCTGTGGAGCGTGCTGGAGGCCATCCGCCACCGCGTGGAGCTGCACGACCTGGCTCCGGCCCAGCACAAGGCCGTGCTGGACGTGGCGCTGGACACCGGCCTGCCCACCCTGGACGCGGCCTACCTGTGGCTGGCCCGCTCGCTGCGCCTGCCCCTGGCCACGTTTGATTCCGCGCAGATCGCCGCCGCCCAGCGCAGCGGCGTTGCGCTGCTCGACCTCTCCAGCCTTTGAATTCCAACCGCCGACCCTCCACCGCCATGCAACACCAGAAAATCCTCATCCTCGACTTCGGCTCGCAAGTCACCCAGCTCATCGCCCGCCGTGTGCGCGAAGCCAACGTGTACTGCGAAGTGCATCCTTGCGATGTGACCGACGAATGGGTGCGCGACTATGCCAAGGACGGCTCGCTCAAAGGCGTCATCCTGTCGGGCAGCCACGCCAGCGTGTACGAGGAAACCACCGACAAGGCCCCGCAGGCCGTATTTGAGCTGGGCCTGCCGGTGCTGGGCATCTGCTACGGCATGCAGACCATGGCGCACCAGCTGGGCGGCAAGGTCGAGGGTGGCCACAAGCGCGAGTTCGGCTTCGCCGCCGTGCGTGCCCGCGGCCACACCGCGCTGCTCAAGGACATTGCCGACTTCACCACGCCCGAAGGCCACGGCATGCTCAACGTCTGGATGAGCCACGGCGACAAGGTCACCGAGCTGCCCCCGGGATTCAAGCTCATGGCCAGCACCGACAGCTGCCCCATTGCCGGCATGGCCGACGAAGAGCGCCGCTTCTATGCCGTGCAGTTCCACCCCGAAGTCACGCACACCGTGCAGGGCCGGGCGCTGCTGGAGCGCTTCGTGCTGGGCATCTGCGGCGTGCAGCCCGACTGGGTGATGAAGGACCACATCGCCGAGGCCGTGGCAGCCATCCGCGCCCAGGTGGGCGACGAGGAAGTGATCCTGGGCCTCTCGGGCGGCGTGGACTCCTCCGTGGCCGCGGCACTGATCCACCGCGCCATCGGCGACCAGCTGACCTGCGTGTTCGTGGACCACGGCCTGCTGCGGCTGAACGAGGGCGACATGGTGATGGACATGTTCGAGGGCAAGCTGCACGCCAAGGTGATCCGCGTGGACGCGAGCGAACTGTTCCTCGGCAAGCTGGCCGGCGTGAGCGATCCGGAGCAAAAGCGCAAGATCATCGGCGGCCTGTTCGTCGACGTGTTCAAGGCCGAGGCCGCCAAGCTCAAGGCCGGCACCGGCGGCCACAAGGGCGCCACCTTCCTTGCGCAAGGCACCATCTACCCCGACGTGATCGAATCCGGCGGCGCCAAGAGCAAGAAGGCAGTCACCATCAAGAGCCACCACAACGTGGGCGGCCTGCCCGAGCAGCTGGGCCTGAAGCTGCTGGAGCCGCTGCGCGACCTGTTCAAGGACGAGGTGCGCGAACTGGGCGTGGCCCTGGGCCTGCCGCCCGAGATGGTCTACCGCCACCCGTTCCCCGGCCCCGGCCTGGGCGTGCGCATTCTGGGCGAGGTGAAGAAGGAATACGCCGACCTGCTGCGCCGCGCCGACGCGATCTTCATCGAAGAGCTGCGCAACTTCACCGACGAGGCCACGGGCAAGACCTGGTACGACCTCACCAGCCAGGCCTTCACCGTGTTCCTGCCGGTCAAGAGCGTGGGCGTGATGGGCGACGGCCGCACGTACGACTACGTGGTCGCCCTGCGCGCCGTGCAGACCAGCGACTTCATGACCGCCGACTGGGCCGAGCTGCCGTACGCGCTGCTCAAGAAGGTGTCGGGCCGCATCATCAACGAGGTGCGCGGCATCAACCGCGTGACCTACGACGTGAGCAGCAAGCCGCCGGCAACCATCGAGTGGGAGTGAGCAAGCGTCAGGCTGCCGTACCGCACATGAACCCGGACCATGGCCTGGCTTGACGCAGCGCGGGTGGCCGCCATCCTGGCCGTCGTGCTGTTGCACGTGGCCGCCAGCGTGGTGTCGCTGGCGCCGCTGGGGTCGGCGGACTGGTGGGCGGGCAACGGGTACGACGCCCTGGTGCGGTGGTGCGTGCCGGTGTTCGTGATGGTGAGCGGGGCGCTGCTGCTGGACGCGCGCAAGACCGAAAGCCTGGCAACGTTCTACCGCAAGCGCGCGGCCCGGATTGCGGTGCCGCTGCTGTTCTGGAGCGCGGTGTACATCCTCTGGAATTACCGCCACGCGTGGGACCAGCTGCGCCCGGCGGTGGTGCTGGAGAGCGTGGCGCGGGGGTGGCCGCACTACCACCTGTGGTTTCTGTACATGCTGCTGTGCCTGTACCTGTTCACGCCGTTTCTCCGCGTGGTGGCCTGGCACACCCCGCGGCGCGACCTGTGGTGGCTGGTGGGGGCCCTGTTTGTCCTGGCGGGCGTGAACGAGTGGCACCGGGTTGCCACCGGCGGCGGCGCGGGGCTGTTCATCAACTGGTTCCTGTCGTACCTGCCGTACTTCTTCTGCGGCTACCTTCTGCGGACGGCGCAGCGGAAAGTGCCCATGCCCTGGCTGGTGGCGGTGTTCGTGCTGTCGGTGGCCGCCACGGCGGCAGGGTGCTACGGGGTGGGGCGTGCCCACGGGCTGGACAAGGGCCTGTATTTCTATGGGTACCTGAGCGCCACGGTGATTCCCATGTCGCTGAGCGCGATGCTGCTGTTCAAGCGCTGCACCTGGGAGGGCGCATGGGCGCGCGGGGCCCAGCGGCTCTCGCAGCTGACGCTGGGCGCCTACCTGGTGCACCCCATCCTGCTGGAGTCGCTGCGCAGCGCGGGCCTGCAGCCGGAGCAAGGGGGCGCGCTGTGGTCGGTGCCTGCGCTGGCCGCAGTGGTGTTTGCGGGCGCGCTGGGCGTGGCCTGGGTGTTCCAGCGCCTGCCGCTGCTCAACCGCACGATCTAGGGCTGTTCTGCATGACCCTCGCGATCCGCCGCGGGAATCGTCGCGCCGTGTGCACCGGCGGGCCGATGCGGCCTGTCCGTTTCAGGCCCGAGCTTCGCCGGTGACGGGGTCGTAGGCCGTGCCGTTCGGGTCGATGATGCTGTTGGTGGCTGCGTCGTACGTGGTCAGGCGGTAGGTGCCGGCGCCCCTGCCGTCCAAGCCGATGTACGGGGCCTGGGCAAACAGCTGCCGGTTGTCCTGGGCGACGACGCCGTCGGCGGTCCACTTGTTGCTCATCAGCCATTCCGACGGGTTCACGCCCTCGGGCACTTCCACCTTGCCGTCCGTGCGCATCTTGGCCAGCGTGGGGTCCATGTTGAAGCCTTCGGCCGCCAGCAGCGCGGCGGGGGGCTGGCTCTTGTAGAAGGCGGCGGTTTCCGCGGGCATCTGCGACAGGTCGCTTTTCACGAGCGTGGAGCCGTCGGTGGGGAACTTGGACAGCTGGCCGCTGCGGATGGCTGCGTAGTCGGCGGCAAATTCGGGGTTGTTCTTGAAGAACATGTAGCGCCCCACGGCTTCCTGGTCGCCGCCGCTGAGCGACATGGAGATCATGCGCACATAGTCGGGCACCTCATAGTCCTCGGCGAACGTGTCGCCCAGGCCTTGTTCCCATTGGCGGAACTCCTGCAGGTTGTTGAACGGCGCCTTGGCCGTGGCGGTGCTGGAGCTGGCACCGGCGGCGGTGTCGGTGCCGCTTTTTTCGGTGTAGCGCTCGGCCGTGGACTGGTAGGGCTTGGTGCTTTGCTGCGTGGCGGTAGCGGTGGTGCCGGCCGCCGTGTCGCCGGCCGTGGCGGGCTGTGCCGACAGCTCGGCCAGGGTGCTCTGCAGCTCCTTGAGAAAGGTGAGGGGGTCGGCGTCGCCCTGCTGTTGGGCGGTGCGCTCCGCTGCCTTGGCGGCCAAGGTGCTGGAGACGCCCAGGGAGGTCAGCATGTGGGTGGCTTGGGAGATATCGAGCATCTTGCAGGTCCTTCGGTGACAGGCGGCGGTGCCTGGCGGGCCCCGGCGGAATGCCATGGGGGGCGTGGCTGATCGTCTCGCAAAGCCGCGCGGGCCGGTGCCCCGGTAAGCGGCACAAAACCGGCGCTTTTCAGGCGTCTGCCGGGTAGAAGGATTGCTCCTGAAAGCATAGCTGCCAGCGCTTGATGGGCGGGCGCTGGAGGCTGTTTTTGCTAAAAACCCCGCCGAGGCGGGGACTCAGCCGATGGTCATCAGGCTGGCATTGCCCCCGGCGGCGGCCGTGTTCACGCTCAGCGCACGTTCAATCAGCAGGCGCTCCAGCGGGATGTCGTCCTCCCCCGGCGCCATGGCCGTCACGCCCACGATGGGGCCGGGCCGGCGGGCGAGGGCGGCGCACACGGCCTGCAGCGAGGCGGGTTCGCCGTGGTGCAGCACGGCATCCAGCGGCACGCCGGCATCGGTCAGCGCTCCGTCCTGCGCTGTGACCTGTGCCTGCACGGACGCGGGCAGCCGCGTGCGCAGCGCGGCCTGGTCCGCCGGCCAGACCGCCGTGCCGCCCACGGCCAGCACGGCGGCCGTCTGCACCAGCAGGTCGTCGGTGCTGGGGGCCAGGCACAGCACCCGGCCGCGCGGCGCCAGGGTGTAGACGTTGCGCTCGCCCGTGGGGCCGGGCAGGGTGCGGGCGGTGCCGCTTTGCGTGTCTTGCGCAAAGCGCCGGCAGGCGCCGGCCAGGGCCGGGCGGCCCTTTGCGTCCGCCCACTGCCGCAGGGCGGCCAGCGGCGCCAGCAGGCGGTCGCGCTGGGTGGCGTCGGGCGGTGCGCTGCGGTCGGCCGCGGCGAAGGTGCGGGCCACGGCGTCGGTGGGGCGCCGCGACAGCAGGCGCAGCAGGTACAGCGGCCCGCCGGCCTTGGGGCCGGTGCCCGACAGGCCTTCGCCGCCAAAGGGCTGCACGCCCACCACGGCACCCACCATGTTGCGGTTGACGTACACGTTGCCGGCGTGGGCGCGCTCCACCACGCGGGCAATGGTTTCGTCGATGCGGGTGTGCACGCCTTGCGTCAGGCCGTAGCCGGTGGCGTTGATCTGGCCGAGCAGCTGGTCCAGGTCGTTGCGGGCGTAGCGCACCAGGTGCAGCACGGGGCCGAAGACTTCGCGCTGCAGCTCGCCGATGTGGTCCAGCTCGATCAGCGTAGGCGGCACAAAGGTGCCTTGTGCTGCGGCGGCCGAAACATGGTTCGGGTGCTGGAACACGCGGTGGCCTTGGGCCTTGAATTTCTCGATGTGCCGGGTGATGCCCGCCCGGGCCTCGGCGTCGATCACCGGGCCCACGTCCACCCGCAGCTCTGCGGGGTTGCCCACGCGCAGCTCGCCCATGGCCCCCTGCAGCATCTCCACCACGCGGTCGGCGGCTTCCTCCTGCACGCACAGCACGCGCAGGGCGGAGCAGCGCTGGCCGGCGCTGTCGAAGGCGGACGAGACGGCATCGCCCACCACTTGCTCGACCAGGGCGGACGAGTCCACGATCATCGCGTTCTGCCCGCCGGTCTCGGCGATCAGCGGGATGGGGCGGCCCGCGGCGTCCAGCCGCCCGGCCACGGTGCGCTGCAGGATGCGCGCCACCTCGGTGGAGCCGGTGAACATCACGCCCATCACGCGCGCATCGCCCACCAGGCGCGCACCCACGGTTTCACCGGTGCCCGGCAGCAGCTGCACGGCCGCGCGTGGCACGCCGGCCTGCCACAGCAGGCGCACGGCTTCGGCGGCGACCAGCGGGGTTTGCTCCGCGGGCTTGGCCAGCACGGGGTTGCCGGCGGCCAGCGCGGCAGCCACCTGGCCCATGAAGATGGCGAGCGGGAAGTTCCACGGGCTGATGCAGGCCACCGGGCCCAAGGGGGTGTGGGTGGCGTTGTCGAAGGTGCTTTGCGCCTGCGCGGCGTAGTAGCGCAGGAAGTCCACCGCCTCGCGCACCTCGGCCACGGCGTTGCTGGCGCTCTTGCCGGCTTCGCGCATCAGCAGGCCCATCAGCGGCTGCATGCGCGCTTCCAGCAGGTCGGCCGTGCGCTGCAGGGCGGCGGCGCGCTCGGCGGGCGGCGTGGCGGCCCAGGGGGCGGCCATGGCCTGCGCGTGGGCCAGGGCCTGGTCCACGTCGCTGGCCGCGGCCTCTTGCACCTGGCCCACCATGTCGGCGGGGTCTGCCGGGTTGCGCACGGGCTGGGCGGGGCCTGCGGGCGCATCCGTGGCCAGCAGGGGGGCGGCATGCCAGGGGTGTGCGGCGGTGGCTTGCAGCGCGGCGGCCAGTTCGGTCAAGGTGTTTTCGTCGGACAGATCCAGCCCGCGCGAGTTGGCGCGGTGTGCGCCGTAGAGCGCGCCGGGCAGCGGAATGCGCGGGTGGGGCAGGCCGGCCGCGCCCTCGGCGGCGGCCTGTTCGTCCACCACCTGCACGGGACTCTTCACCAGATCCTCCAGCGGAAGGGTTTCGTCGGCAATGCGGTTCACGAACGAGGTGTTGGCGCCGTTTTCCAGCAGGCGGCGCACCAGGTAGGCCAGCAGCGTTTCGTGCGTGCCCACTGGGGCGTAGATGCGGCACGGCCGCCCCAGCTTGCCGGCAGCGACGGCACCCACCACCTGCTCGTACAGCGGCTCGCCCATGCCGTGCAGGCACTGGAACTCGTACTGCCCGGGGTAGTAGTTGCTGCCCGCCAGGTGGTAGATGGTGGCCAGCGTCTCGGCGTTGTGGGTGGCGAACTGGGGGTACACGGCCTCGGGTGCGGCCAGCAGCTTGCGTGCGCAGGCGATGTACGAAATGTCGGTGTGCACCTTGCGGGTGTAGACGGGGTAGTCCGCCAGGCCGTCCACCTGCGCGCGCTTGATCTCGCTGTCCCAGTACGCGCCCTTGACCAGGCGCACCATCAGGCGGTGCTGGGTGCGGCGGGCCAAGTCCACCACATAGTCGATGGCGAAGGGGCAGCGCTTCTGGTACGCCTGGATGACGAAGCCGATGCCGTTCCAGCCCGCCAGCGCGGGTTCGTGGCACAGGCGCTCCAGCAGGTCCAGCGACAGCTCCAGCCGGTCGGCTTCCTCGGCGTCGATGTTCAGGCCGATGTCGTATTGCCGGGCCAGCAGCGTCAGGCGCAACACGCGCGGGTACAGCTCGTCCATCACGCGGCCGAACTGCGCGCGGCTGTAGCGCGGGTGCAGGGCCGAGAGCTTGATGGAGATGCCCGGGCCTTCATAGATGCCGCGCCCGTTGGACGCCTTGCCGATGGCGTGGATGGCCTGCTCGTAGGACTGGTCGTAGCGCTCGGCGTCCGCGCTGGTCAGCGCCGCCTCGCCCAGCATGTCGTAGGAGTAGCGAAAGCCCTCGGCTTCCATCGTGCGGGCGTTGCGCAGGGCCTCGTCGATGGTCTCGCCGGTCACGAACTGCTCGCCCATCATGCGCATCGCCATGTCCACGCCCTTGCGGATCAGCGGCTCGCCGCCCTTGCCGATCAGGCGGCCGAGCGATGCGCCCAGGCTGCCTTCGCTGTGCGTGGCCACCAGCTTGCCGGTCAGCAGCAGGCCCCAGGTGGCGGCGTTGACGAACAGGGAGGGGCTCTTGCCCAGGTGCGCGTCCCACTGGCCGCGGCTGATCTTGTCGCGGATCAGCGCATCGCGCGTGGCCTTGTCGGGGATGCGCAGCAGCGCCTCGGCCAGGCACATCAGCGCCACGCCTTCTTGCGACGACAGCGAAAACTCCTGCAGCAGGCCTTGCACCAGCCCCGCGCGCCCCGCGCTGGCCTTGCGCTCGCGCAGCGCCCGGGCAATGCGCAGCGCCAGTTGCTGGGCCTGCGCCGCCTGGTCGGCCGGCAGGCGGGCCTGGGCCAGCAGCGGCGCCAGGGCCTCGGGTTCGGGGCGGCGGTAGGCGGCGGTGAGGGCCGCACGCAGCGGATGGGCGAGCGGCGTGCGCGGCGCAAACTGGTCAAACGGCGTGGTGGCGGGCTGGGAAGGGGAGGGCAGCGTCATGGCGGGCGTCTCGGAAAGGAAAACGGTGTTGGAGAGTGCTGCTGGCGATGATCTGCGTGTATCCGGTGAATAAAAATCCAAAGATTAGCCTACATGCAAAATAATCCACTACGATTGAGCGCAATGGAAAATGATCTGGACCGCATTGACCGCAGGATCCTGTCAATCCTGCAAGAAGATGGTCGCATTGCCAACCTGAAGCTGGCCGAGGCGGTGGCCCTGTCGCCCACGGCCGTGCTGGCGCGCGTTCAGCGTCTCACCCGGGACGGTTACATCCTGGGCTACGAGGCGCGCCTGAACCCGCTGAAGCTGGGCGCGGGCATGCTGGTGTTTGTGGAGGTGCTGCTGGACCGCACCACGCCCAACGTGTTCGACCAGTTCAAGGCCGCCGTGCAGGTGCACCCCGAGATCATGGAATGCCACATGGTGGCGGGCGGGTTCGACTACCTGCTCAAGACCCGCTCGGCCGACATGAACGCCTACCGCGTATTCGCCGGCAACGTGCTGTGGCAGCTGCCCGGTGTGCGCGAGACGCGCACCTATGCGGTGATGGAAGAGGTCAAGCACAGCAACCACCTGGTCTTGCGCTGAGGGATTCCCCAGGCGCGGCGTGGCGGCGCCCTGGGCGTTGGCGGGGCCGGGGCAAACTCCGCATAATGCCGTCCCATTGGCTGATTGAGGAGAAGACCATGAACCGCCTTGTCTGCGCCGCCGCCGCGGCTGTGTTGTCTGCCGTGCTGAGCCCTTCGGCGCTGGCCGCGTGCTATGTGGTCTACGGGGCTGACAAGGACATCGTCTACCGCGATGTGCACGCGCCGGTCGACCTCGCGCGCCAGCTGCACGAAACGGTGCCGGCGGTGGCGCCCGGCGCCACGCTGGTGTTCACGCCCGACAGCGGCGGCTGCGAGTCGCCCATCCACAACCTGCCCGTGGGCTTGAGCCAGGCGGCTGCGGGCGCCGCGGCACCTGCGGGCGAAGGCTTCGTGCGCGCACCGCGCGGCGACCGCGGCTGACCCCCCGGCAAGGCCCCGCTGGCCGGCGGCCGCCCCGGGGCCTGAGACAATCGGGGGATGAGCGAACCCAAAGACCTATCCCCCGCGTTGGAACCCTCCACGCACGACACGCCGGATCTGCCCGAGGGCTGGCTGCAGGTGCAGTCCATGGACCTGGACGCCCAGGGCGTGGCCCGCAGGCCGGACGGCAAGGTGGTGTTCATCGACGGCGCCCTGCCGTTTGAGCTGGTCAGCGCCAACACCCACCGCAAGAAGAACAACTGGGAGCAGGCCAGCCTGCTGGCCATCCACCGCGAATCGCCGCAGCGCGTGCGCCCCGGCTGCCCGCACTTCGGCCTGCACGCGGGTGCCTGCGGCGGCTGCAAGATGCAGCATCTGGACGCTGCGGCCCAGGTGGCCGTGAAGCAGCGCGTGCTGGAGGACAACCTGTGGCACCTGGGCAAGGTCCGGGCCGAGATGCTGCTGCGCCCCATCCAGGGCCCCACCTGGGGCTACCGCTACCGCGCCCGGCTGGCCGTGCGCCACGTGATCAAGAAGGGCACGGTGCTGGTCGGCTTCCACGAGCGCAAGAGCCGCTACATCGCCGACATGCAGACCTGCAAGATCCTGCCGCCGCACGTGGACGCGCTGCTGGTGCCCCTGCGCGGCCTGATCGCCAGCCTGGATGCGCGCGACACCTGCCCGCAGATCGAGCTGGCCTGCGGCGACACCGTGACGGCGCTGGTGCTGCGCCACCTGGAGCCGCTGAGCGCCGCCGACATCGAGCGGCTGCGCGCCTTTGGCGCCCAGCACGCCGTGCAGTGGTGGCTGCAGCCCAAGGGCCCGGACACCGTGCACCTGCTGGACGAGGGCGGCGAGACCCTCTCGTACGGCCTGCCCGACTTCGGCATCACCATGCCGTTCAAGCCCACCGACTTCACGCAGGTGAACCCGCACATCAACCGCGTGCTGGTATCGCGCGCGCTGCGCCTGCTGGATGTACAGAAGAGCGAACGGGTCATCGACTGGTTCTGCGGCCTGGGCAACTTCACGCTGCCGCTGGCCACCCGCGCGCGCGAGGTGCTGGGCATCGAGGGCAGCGAGGCGCTGGTGGCTCGGTCGCGCGAAAACTATGTGCTGAATCAAGGCCTGGCGCCCGCCCATCAAGCGCTGGCAGCTACTAAATTTGTAGCACGCAATCTCTTCGAGATGACGCCGGAAATGCTGGTGGCCGATGGCACGGCCGACAAGTGGCTGGTGGACCCGCCGCGCGAAGGCGCGTTTGCGCTGGTGAAGGCCCTGGCCGACATCCACCGGGCCCGCCATGGCGTCGACGGCGCGGCGCCGCTGCCGCCGCAGGCAGCGGACTGGACGCCACCCCGGCGCATCGTGTACGTCAGCTGCAACCCCGCCACGCTGGCGCGCGACGCCGGCCTGCTGGTGCACCAGGGCGGTTACCGCTGCACGGCGGCCGGCATGGTCAACATGTTTCCGCACACGGCGCATGTGGAGAGCATGGCGGTATTCGAATGGGACGGACACGCGCCATCGGTCAAGGCGGATGACGCCGCGCCCGAAGTGGCCAGCTGAATCCCGATCCTGAAGGGCTGCCCCGGCGGGGCAGTCCGCGGGCGTTTAGCTGCGGCTGCGGCTGGCGGCCGGGTCGCGGGGTTCGGTTTCGATGTCGCTGGAGCGCTCAGTGCGCTCGGGCTTGCTTTCCACCTTGCCGAGCACCGAGGGCGTGCCCTCGATCTTGTTCTCGCGCATGTACGCGTCCATGTCCTTCCACCCGGCAAACACCGCGGCCTTGGGGGCCTTGGGGTTCAGCGTGTAGCAGTCCTCCAGGCCGCGCAGCGCGTGGCGGCATGCGCCGCCAATGGCCTTGGCTTCCTCCTCCCGCTGGGCGATGCGCGGATCCGGGCCCAGGCCGGGGATCTTGTCGCAGGCAGTCAGCAGCAGGATGCCGGACAGGGCCAGCAGGCGCAGTGCGGTGGAGGAGGATTTGCGATACATGTACTTGCATTATCGGCAGGACCGTGCCGCGATTAAGGCTTGAACCCCCGGCCGCCTCCACAAAAAACAAAAAAGGCTCCCGAAGGAGCCCAGATGCGGCGGTGACCGGGGTGACTGGCGCTGCATCACACCAGGGCACCCGCCGATCCGGCTGTGCCGGTCCACCGGGTGCATCCCTCTCCCTCGCACCGCGCGAGAGAGGGGGTAAGCGGCGTAGCCGCCCCGGGAGAGCCTAGTCGCGCTCCCCGCCCATGATGCCCAGCAGTGCCAGCAGGCTCTGGAACACGTTGAACAGGTCCAGGTACAACGCCAGCGTGGCGCTGATGTAGTTGGTCTCGCCGCCGTCCAGGATCTGCTTGAGGTCGTACAGCATGTAGGCGCTGAAGATGCCGATGGCGGCGACCGAGATGGCCATCATGCCGGCGGACGAGCCCACGAACACGTTGATGATGGCGCCCACCATCAGCACCAGCGCGCCCACCATGAGCCATTTGCCCATGCCCGACAGGTCGCGCTTGATCACGCTGGCCAGGCTGGCCATCACGACGAACACGCCGGCCGTGCCCGCAAAGGCCGTCATGATGAGGTCGGTGCCGTTCTTGAAGCCCAGCACCATGCCGATCAGGCGCGACAGCATCAGCCCCATGAAGAACGTGAAGGCCAGCAGCACCGGAATGCCGGCGGCCGAGCGCTTGGTCTTTTCAATGGCGAACATGAAGGCGAACGCGCCGCCCAGAAACACCATCAGCCCCACGCCGCCGCGCAGCGATTGCGTGATGCCGGTGGCCACGCCCACCCACGCGCCGAGCACGGTGGGGATCATGCTCAGGGCGAGCAGCCAGTACGTATTGCGAAGCACCTTGTGGCGCTCTTCCTGCGAGATGCCGTAGCCCGCAGAGTGGCCCAGGGTGGTGACTTGGTCGTTCATCATCTTGTGTCTCTCCTTGTTGGCCTGCACAGCGCAGACGCAGCAGATTTTAGGACGTCGCGTTTTTGCGGGCCGCTGTGGCCGCGCCGGTCACCTACTTTTTGGTGTGGGTACTTTCACCCTGGATGGCGGCAGTACCGCGCGCGGCGCCGCTATGCTTGCCCCCTGCCGCGTGGAATGCCGTGGGGGCCTCTGTACGAACCCTCGTTCCCGCTGTTCTTCTCTTTCAATTCTTGCAAAGCAAAACTCTTCCATGAAAACCAAACACGAACTTGAACTGGCCGACGTCAAGACCATCGCAGCCGCGGCCGAGGCCGAGGCGCTCAAGAACGGCTGGGCCGTGACCATTGCCATCGTGGACGATGGCGGCCACCTGCTGTGGCTGCAGCGGCTCGATGGCGCGGCCGCAGTGTCGTCGCACATCGCCCCCGCGAAGGCCCGCACGGCCGCCCTGGGCCGGCGCGAAAGCAAGGTGTACGAGGACGTGGTCAATGGCGGCCGCACCTCGTTCCTGAGCGCGCCCGGCATCGACGGGCTGCTGGAGGGTGGCGTGCCGGTCCTCAAGGACGGCCAGTGCCTGGGCGCGGTGGGGGTGAGCGGCGTCAAGTCCACCGAAGACGCGCAGATCGCGCGGGCCGGCATTGCCGCGCTGGGTCTGTGATGCGCATGGCACGGTGCCTGCTGGCGCCTTGAATGCTATCATTTAAATAGCTGCTTGCGCAGGCTGGACGGTCGATAGGGCCCGATACTGGTCTGAACATGCTGCCATAAAAAAAACCGGCGGACAGCCGGTTTTTTCATGGGCGCCTGAATGACAGGATCGTGCGGCGGGGCGGGGCGGGGCAGGTCAGGAAAAAAGGCCTGGCTACGCGGGTGAACCCGTTGGCTGGCAAAAACGACCCTGGCGGACTTGTTGCAAGCCCGGGAGTCGCCCCACGATGAAACTCATTTGGTCAGGATCAGCTTGCCCAGCTTGGTGGCCTGCAGGCGGTACACCGACCCGTTGTGGCTGATGGCGACGGCCTTCTGGCCCTGCAGCAGCGCACTGCTGTCGACTGCGGCGACGTTGGGCACAACGTCTGCGGTGGCGGCTCCCTCACTATCGGCGTCGGGGGCGCGTGCGGTGTCGGCGGTGCGGGTGCGCAGGAGCGAGGCGGCGGTCGTGGTGGCTTGCATGGAGAGGTCCTGTGGCATTGCAGTGCGTTTTGCTAATGATAACGATTCGCAATTACAAGTCAAGCGAGAAAGCGGTATCTTTTTGTGGCGAGGGTGGGTGGTGGCCGGGCCGCACAGCGGCCTCGTGCGACCCCGAAAAGATCTCAAACCGGTTCTGGGCAAGGGGGGGCATGCCCCCGAGCCTCAGAACGGTTCTCAGGACTGCGGGTCGGTCACGAAGCCGATCTTGCGCACGCCGGCGCGCTGGGCCGCGGCCATGGCCTGCGCGACAAACTCGTAGCGCACGTTCTTGTCGCCACGGATGTGCAGGTCGGGCTGGGGCTCCTTGGCGGCCTCGGCCTGCAGGCGGGGGAAGAGTTCTTCCTCGGGCACCTGGGTCTCGTTCCAGTAGTACTTGCCGTCGGCCGACACGGACAGGCGCACGGTTTCGGGCTTGACGTTCTCGGGCTGGTTGGTGGCGCGGGGCAGGTCCACGTTCACCGCATGCTTCATCACGGGCACGGTGATGATGAAGATGATGAGCAGCACCAGCATGACGTCCACCAGGGGCGTCATGTTGATCTCGTTCATCACGTCATCGGCGTCGTCTTGGGTTCCGAAGGCCATGGCTCAGTTGCCTTTCTTCATGGGCAGCACCTTGCTGCCAAGGTCGCCGCCAGCGCTCACGCGGGCGCCGGTCACGAAGTAGGCGTGCAGGTCGTGCGCAAAGCTGTTGAGGCTGCCCAGGATGGACTTGTTGCCGCGCACCAGCGCGTTGTAGCCCAGCACGGCGGGAATGGCCACGGCCAGGCCCAGCGCGGTCATGATCAGTGCCTCGCCGATGGGGCCGGCCACCTTGTCGATGGTGGACTGGCCCGAGGTGCCAATGGCCACCAGCGCGTGGTAGATGCCCCACACGGTGCCGAACAGGCCGATGAAGGGCGCGGTGGAGCCCACCGAGGCCAGGATGGCCAGGCCGGATTGGAGGCGGGCGGTGAACTCGTCGATGCAGTTGCGCAGGCAGCGGGTCACCCAGTCGCTCACGTCCAGGCTGTCGTGCAGGTGGGCCTTGGTGTTGCGGTGGTGGGCCGTTGCCTCGCGGCCTTCCAGGGCCAGGTGGCGGAATGGGTTGGCCGGGTCGCCGCCCAGCTTGGTCAGGCCGGCGGCGAAGTCCTCGCTGTGCCAGAAATCCCGGGCGTTGCGGGCGTATTTCTTGAACTTGATGATGTCCAGCGCCTTGATGAGGATGACGATCCACGAGGCCAGCGACATGCCCAGCAGGATGATGGCCACGGCACGGGTGACGAAGTCCCCCTGGGTCCAGACGTTGGCGATGCCGAATTGCGATTCCATGAGAACGACTCCCTAAGCGGTAAATGTGATTATTCGAGAACGAAGTTGATGGGCACCAGGTTCCACATGGTCTCTGGCACGCCATTGCGTTTGCCGGGCACGAAGCGCCAGCGCGTGACGGCCTCCTGCGCCTGCCGGTCCAGCCGGTCGAAGCCGCTGGACTTGCTGATCTCCACCTTCTGGGGCTGGCCGTCGGTGCCGATGAGCACGCGCAGCACCACCTTGCCTTGCTCGCCCATGCGTTTGCTGATGGCGGGGTAGCTGGGCTTGGGGTTGTTGAGGTAGGCCGCGTCGCTGGACGGCAGCTCGATCTTGGGCGGCGCGGGCGGTGCTGGGGGAGCCGGTGCTGGCGCGGGCGGCGCCACCGGCGCCTCGATGGGGGGCGCGGGCGGCTGCGGCGTGGTGATGCCGGTGGGGGCGTTGGGCGCAGGCGTCGGGTCCGCAATGGCCACGGGCATGGGCGCGGGGCGCGGCGCGGCCTTGGGGGCCGGGCGCGGCGGTGGCGGCGGCGCGGGCGGCGGCGGCGTGACCTTGGGCGGGGCGGGGGGCGCGATGAATTCGGACAGCAGCTCGGCGGGCACGATGACCTCGGCGGCCTTGCGCACCAGCCCCGACTGCAGGGCCCACAGGCCCACCACATGCAACGCCACGACCGAACCCACGATCACGGTGTTGCGGCTGAGACCGCCCGGGGCGGCAAAACGATCTGCGTGAGACATAAAAATGATAGCGGCTAGCGCTTGTCCAGCAAGCGCTAGCGCCCTAAAAGATCCTCACTATTTATTTGCGAAAGATCCACCAGGCCGAGCCTGCGACCAGGATCAGGCTGCCTGCGAGTGTAGAGAGGAGTTCCATGACTTGCTTTCCAGAATGGAGCTGGCAAGCTGGATGGCCTGGGGCGCTGCATCGTTGCGCAGGGCGGCCACGGGGGCCGAAGGGCTGCACTGGGCCACCACGTCCCGGGCGCAGCTTTCGCAGCACCCGCACTGCGTGGCCACGCCCAGCTCGAACTGGATTTCGTCAAAGCTCATCCCGGCACGGGCGTGGCGGGCAATCTCTCGGTCGGAAATCCGGCGGCAAACACAAACGATCATGGCGGCAGGGCAGACAGTGTGGCTGGCGTTGGTTGGGAGTGTTGAGATTATAAATGCGAATCTATCGCATTTGCAATCAATGACCTTTGGGCGCCGAGGACATGGGCCAGCCGGCGGCCCTGGGCGAGAGGTTCAGGAGGGCTGGCGGCTCGCCGGGGCGTCCTGATCGCCGTGCAGCAGCGCCGGGGTTGCGTCGGCCAGCGTGGCGCAGCCGGTGAGGGCCATGGCGATCTCCAGCTCGTCGCGCAGCAGCCGCAGCACGTGGGCCACCCCGGCCGCCCCCGCGTTGGCCAGGCCCCAGAGGGCCGGGCGCCCCACCAGCACGGCCGAGGCCCCCAGGGCCATGGCCTTGAGCACATCGGTGCCGCGGCGGATGCCGCCGTCCACCAGCACGGGCACCGCCCCGCCCACGGCCTGCACGACGCGGGGCAAGGCCGTGGCGGTGGCGGGGGCCGTGTCGAGCGTGCGCCCGCCGTGGTTGGACACGATCAGCCCCGCCGCGCCCGCATCCACCGCCTGGCGCGCATCGGCCGGGTGCAGCACGCCCTTGAGCAGCACGGGCAGGCGCGTCACCGACCGGAGCCAGGCGATGTCGTCCCACGTAGGCGCGTGGTGCAGCAGCCCATCGAACAAAGCGCTCTGCCCGGAGGCCAGGCGCGGCGGTGGGGGCACCTGCATGCCGGCCAAGTTGATGGGGCCGATGCCGGGCGGCAGCCGGAAGCCCGCGCGCCGTTCGCGGTCCCGCGCGCCGCTGGTGGGGGCGTCCACCGTCAGCACCAGGGCCTCGTACCCGGCGGCCTCGGCGCGCTGCACCAGCGCTTGGGTGAAGCCGCGGTCCGGCTGCAGGTACAGCTGGAACCACAGGGGCCCGCGGCCTGGGTCGGGGTGCACGGCGCCGGCCACTGCCTCCAGCGACACGCTGGCCTGCGTGCTGAGCACCACGCCCGCGCCCAGCGCTGCGGCCGCGTAGGCCAGGGCCAGCTCGCCGTCCGGGTGGGCCAGGCGCTGAAAGGCAATGGGCGCCAGCAGGATGGGATGCGCCAGCGTGCGGCCCAGCAGAGGGACGCGCGTGTGCCCGCCCGCCAGCGGGCGCAGCACCCGCGGCCACAGCGGCAGGGCATCCCACGCGCTGCGGTTGTTGCGCAGGGTGATCTCATCGGCCGCGCCGCCGCTGAAGTACGCCCACGCGTTGCCGTCCAGGCGCTGGCGGGCATGCTGCTCATGGTCGGGCAGGCTCACGATGTCGGGCGAAAGCGGCTGCTGGGCGGGGAGGGAGGTCATGTTATGAAAATAGCCGCTAGCGCTTGTGGGATAAGCGCCAGCAGCTATTAATATAGGAGCAAATGTAGTGCGGTACCGCTGGCACCGATACGCCGGCGCGGAGGCCGGGGTAGGCCGGCAGCGCCGTCGGCCTGCAGGTGGGGACGGCGGTTCCCGGCGTTCGTGCCTGCGGGCGGCGGCGCCTCATACGTCGGCCCACATGCGCAGCAGGTTGTGGTACGTGCCGGAGAGCGCGATCACCGAGGGGTCCTTTTCGCCCACGCTCTGGCGCAGCCGCAGCAGCGCCATGTCCATGTCGAACAGCAGCTGCCGCTGCTCCAGCCCGCGCACCATGCTCTCCACCCAGAAGAAGCTGCACACGCGCCGGCCCCGCGTGACGGGGGACACCTGGTGCACGGTGCTGCTGGGGTAGAGGATCAGGTCGCCGGCGGGCAGCTTGATGCGCTTTTCGCCCCAGGCCTCGCTGGCCACGAGTTCGCCGCCCTCGTATTCGTCCGGCGGCGTGAGAAACAGCGTGCACGACAGGTCGCTGCGCACCCAGCAGCTGTCGGCGCGGGAGTGCATCACGGCGCTGTCCACATGGTTGCCGTAGTAGTTGGCCTCGCCGCCATAGTTGTTGAACAGCGGGTTGAAGATGCGCCGCGGCAGGGCCGCCGAAAAGAACAGCGCGTTGCGGTGCAGGGCGGCCTTGACCAGGCTCTGCAGCTGCGCGGAGACATCGCTGCCCTGCGCCAGCTGCAGATTGTTCTTCTGGTGTACCGCTTGCTCGCCCGCGCTGCGCGCGCCTTCCACCCACGGGGCCTCGGGCCCCAGGTGCTGGCGAAAGAACGCCACTTCGTCGGCGCTGAGAACGTCTTGGATGTGCAGAAACATGGTGCTTGATGATGAACCCGCGCGCACCGGGGCGTCTACCCCGGCGCGCGCGGGCTGCGCTTCGGCAGCAGGAGGTCAGAAGCGCGTCTTCAGCGTCACCTGCACGGCGCGCGGCGCGCCCGGGGTGTAGAAGCCGCGGTACAGGCCGTCCGCATAGGTGCGGTCGAACAGGTTGCTGACGTTCAGCTTGAGCGAGGTCTTGTCGTCAAACGCGTATTCCGCCATGGCATCCATCACCGCAAAGCCGCTGGCATACACCGCGCGGGAGCCCTCGGGGTTTTGCTTGGCGCGGTAGGTGATGCCGGCGCCCACGCGCAGCTTGGAGGTGACGGCATACGTGCTCCACACGCTGCCGCTGTGCTTGGGCGTGAGGCCCGGGCGGTCGCCCTGCACCTGCGCGCCGCCGCCGTTGGCTGCCAGCGCCACATTGCTGCGGTCGATCTTGGCCGACGGAATCCAGGTGTGGTTGAAGAACAGCTCCCACTTCGGCGTCAGGCGGCCCGCCAGGTTGAACTCCATGCCCGTGGCGTGGCGCTTGCCGGAGAGAAGCTCCTGCGCCGCTGCCGTATCGGGGTCGGTATTGCGCTCGTTGTATTTCTCGCTGTAGAACGCGGCCACGCCCAGCAGCACGCGGCGCTCGAACAGCTCGAACTTGCTGCCGATCTCGATGTTGCGGCTCTTCTCGGCGGGCGTGTTGGCCGCGCGCGTCGTGCCGTTGTTCAGGTTGATGCCGTACTGGTAGGTGTCGCCCGAGGTGTTGTACGAGGTGCCGTACGACACGTAGTACGACGACAGCTCGTCCGGCTGGAACAGCAGGCCCAGGCGTGGGCTGAACAGGCTGTCGGAGCGGTTGCCAGCAACGCTGCCATCGGGGTTGCGGTACGAAGCCCTGAAGTTGTCATAGCGCAGGCCGCCCACGAACTTCAGCGTGTCGTTCAGCGAGACCGTGTCCTGGAAGTACAGGCCCAGGTTGCGCGAGGTGAAGGTGTTCCACTGCACCGGCGCGCGGCCGTCCGCCACCCAGGCGCCGTCGTTGGGCGTGCCCACCGTGGTGGTGGGGCGGGGCGTGGGGTTGGCGTAGTTCTGGTTGCGCTTGGCGTCGTCGTCGTAATAGTCCACGCCGGCCAGCACCGCATTCTTGCGGCCACCCCAGTTGAAGGTGTTGCTGTAGTCGCTTTGCACCTGCAGCACATCGCTCTCGCCCTTGCGGCCCTTGGACCCGCGGGTCAGCACCGTGCTGTCGTTGATCTGGCCCAGCGTGATGTTGCTGTTCTGAAAGCCGATGGTGCTGGCCAGCAGATCGCGTTCGTACCGGCCGTAGCGCAGGCGCGTGTTCAGCTCGCCGCTGTCGTTGAAGCGGTGGATGTGGCCCAGCGTGACGTACTGCGACGAGGTGTTGTTGTGGTCGCTGGCCAGGCCGTAGTAGTTGCGCGCATCCAGCGGCGTGTTGATCTTGCCGTCCACCAGGCGCCACGGGTGGTTGTAGAGCGGGCGGCCCTTGGATTCCAGGTAGTACAGCCCGATCGAGAACTCGTCGCGCGTGCCGATGCCCCAGGCGAACGTGGGCGTAATGCCGCGCTTGTCCTGCTTGGCGCCGTAGTTGTCAAACTCCTGCACCATCGCGTTGAGGCGGAACGCCGCGTTCTCGCCGGTCTTGAAGTTGAAGTCGCCCGCCAGGCGGTGGTACTGGCCCGTGCCCAGCGTGTACGAGACTTCGTGCTGGTCGATGAGCAGGGGCGCCTTGTTGACCTGGTTCACCACGCCGCCGGTCGAGCCCTTGCCAAACAGCATGGAGGCCGAGCCTTTGAGCACTTCGATGCGGTCGTTGTTGAAGGTGTCGCGCTCGATCAGCGGGGCGTCCTTCATGCCGTCCACGTAGATGTCGCCCGCCTGGCCCAGCGAGAAGCCGCGCAGGCGCACGTCCTCCTCGCCGGTCTCGCCCGACAGGAAGGTGACCCCTGCCGTGGTGCGCAGCACCTCGCGGAAGTCGTCCTGGTTGCGGTCGCTCATGAGCTTCTCGGTGAACACGGTCACCGATTGCGGAATGTCCTTGATGTCCTGCTTGCCCTTGCCGACGGTGGTCTGCTTGATGAGCAGCGTGTCCTTGCCCTGGACTTCTGCCTGCTCCTTCACCGTCACGGTCGACAGGGTCTTCTCTGCCGGTGCGGTCTGCGCCAGGCTGCCTACCGAGGCCGCCAGCATCAGCGCGCCCAGGGGAAGCAGGGCCTTGTCCGACGCCAGGCCGCCACGGGCTGCGGACGCAAGGGAAGGGGTGTTTTGTGGTGTGCGCAGCAAGGTGCTGCGGCGCTGAGCGCGTGTTTTCGCCAAGATGGCCTCCGTCGAAGGGGAATGTGCTGTGGGCGCATGAAAGCGCCAGGGATGCCCTGCACGCATCGAGCGGAAGGTGGGCGCTGCGGATCGGGAGGGCTGCGAGGCGCAAAACGCAGCAGACCACCCGAGACCGCAGCTGCACACGGCGCGGCGATTCGTGAAGAGGATCCCTGGGCGCAGACGAGAGGCAGTGGCTAGTTCAACATGGCTGTGCTTCGACTTGCAGCTTTATGTTACATCAAATGCGGGTCATTCTCATTTGCATTGATGCCAATTTGCCACACGCCGCGCTCCGGCCATGAAAAAAGCCGGCAAAGCCGGCTTTGGGAGCGGTTGCGCAGCAGCGCTTACTTGACGTGCTTGCCGATCAGGCCGGCCAGTTCAAACATCGACACCTGGGGCTTGCCGAACAGTTCCTTCAGCTTGGCGTCGGCGTTGATGTTGCGCTTGTTGGTGGCGTCCTGCAGGTTGTTGGCCTTGATGTAGGTCCACAGCTTGCTGATGATCTCCGTGCGCGGCAGAGGCGCCGAGCCCACCACGGCAGCCAGCGCGGGGCTGGGCGTGAGCGCCTTCATGAAGGCGGCATTGGGGGTGCGCTTCTTGGCGGGGGCAGCAGCCTTCTTGGCTGCGGGGGCTGTTTTTGCCGGAGCTTTTTTTGCAGTTGCCATGTTGGGTTTTCCTTGGAAGTAAATTTTCACCAGCGAAGACGACGACGCTTTCCCACTGGCAGGCCGATGCTACTGGGAAAAAAACACGTTTCCAAGGGAAGCGCGGCTTTTTTTGCCTCGATTTGTAGCCGTGGCGCCGCGTTCCGGCCCAAAGCGGCCCGCAAAGCGCGCCGTTGTTGACAATTCAGAGTTTTCCAGGCGCTTGCGGCAGGGTGTTTTCGCTGTACGACAATGCAAGGCGAACCCCCGCCGTGCCGTTGTGGCACCGGCGGACCGACTGCCCACGTTTCGATTTTTTGAAAGGCTTCAGCATGTCTGCCGTTCTCCCAGCTCCGACGTTCAGCACCTGCGATTTCTGTGACGCGCACAAGGGCGACATGAGCGGCGCCTTCCGCGTGCTCCCGCCCGTGTTCCACAGCTATGGCGCGGTGGCTGCGTTCGCCGGGCCGGTCAGCACCGTCAAGTGCCACGAAGACAACACCCAGGTCAAGGCGGCCGTCGAATCGCCGGGCGAGGGTCGCGTGCTGGTGGTTGACGGCGGAGCGTCGTTGCGCCGGGCGCTGGTGGGCGGCAACCTCGCGGCGGCCGCGGCCCGCAATGGCTGGGCCGGGCTGGTGGTCGACGGCTGCGTGCGCGACGTGGCCGAACTGAACGCCGCGGCGGTCGGCATCCGGGCGCTGGCGCTGATGCCATTGCCCACGGAGCGCCGCGGTGAAGGGCAGCGGGACGTGCCCGTGCAGGTGCAAGGGGTCTGGGTGCGGCCGGGCGACTGGCTGTATGCGGATGCCGACGGCATCGTGGTGGGCGCGCAGCCGTTGTCCAAATAGACGGCCCGGGGCTTGGCCCCGTCACCGTCGCCCGCCCTGGTTTTTCCTGGCCCCGGAGTCCTCTGCCATGCCCGAACCGACGCCGGCAGTCCCGGCCCCTCGCCATGTTTTTGTCTACGGTACGCTGCGCCGTGGCGGCATCAACGACATCACGCGGCTGCGCCCCGCACCCCGCTTCGTGGGGGCGGCGCGCGTGGCCGGCGTGCTCTACCACCTGGGGACCTATCCTGGCATGACGCTGGGCGGCAGCGAATGGGTGCAAGGAGAGGTCTACGCCATCGACCCGGCCCTGGAGCCTGTCCTGGACGAGATCGAGGACCTCGGCTCCCACCCCACGGACGAATACACCAAGCGCGAGATCGACGTCGCGGTGGACGCGCGGGTGCTGCGGTGCCTGGTGTATGAAATCAACCCCCGCTACGCCCAGCCCGCCCTGCGCGTGCCCGGGGGGGACTGGATGCAGGCCCTGGCGCAACAGCTGCCGCCGCGATGACGCACTGCCGTTTTTGTGTGATGAGAGTCGCTTTTCATGATGTGAATTGCAACGATTGTTGCGATGCGAAATTTTTTCTCAATATGAGAAATTCTTTTTCACATTGAGGGAGTTGAGTGGCAACTTATTGATTTTCAAGCAAAAAATTTATCTCTTGTATAAGACATAAGAGCTTGCGCAGGTCTTATAGAAGACTTACAGTTATCTCCAAGGGCGGCACCTGCAGCCCGGTGTTTTCAACCAACCTCTGGAGTGATCTCATGCCCCAATCCCTCAACGAACAACTGAGCCGTGAACAGCAAATTGCAGCCCTGGAAAAAGACTGGGCGCAAAACCCCCGCTGGAAGGGTGTGAAGCGCGGTTACTCCGCCGCCGACGTGGTTCGCCTGCGCGGCAGCCTGCAGCCCGAGTACACGCTGGCCAAGCGCGGCGCTGAGAAGCTGTGGGACAAGATCAATGGCGGCGCCAAGAAGGGCTACGTGAACGCGTTTGGCGCCATCTCCGCAGGCCAGGCCATGCAGCAGGCCAAGGCCGGCCTCGAAGCCGTGTACCTGTCGGGCTGGCAAGTGGCCGCCGACGGCAACACCAGCGAAACCATGTACCCCGACCAGTCGCTGTATGCCTACGACTCGGTGCCCACCATGGTTCGCCGCATCAACAACACCTTCAAGCGTGCGGACGAAATCCAGTGGAGCCGTGGTGTCAATCCTGGCGACAAGGAGTTCATCGACTACTTCCTGCCCATCGTGGCCGATGCGGAAGCCGGTTTCGGCGGCGTGCTCAACGCCTTCGAACTGATGAAGAACATGATCTCCGCAGGCGCTGCCGGCGTGCACTTCGAAGACCAGCTGGCCGCTGTGAAGAAGTGCGGCCACATGGGTGGCAAGGTGCTGGTGCCCACGCAGGAAGCCATCGAGAAGCTGATCGCAGCCCGCTTTGCCGCGGACGTGATGGGCGTGTCCACCATCGTGCTGGCCCGCACCGACGCTGAAGCCGCCAACCTGATCACGTCCGACCACGACGCCAACGACAAGCCTTTCCTGACCGGCGAGCGCACCCAAGAAGGCTTCTACCGCGTGAAGAACGGCCTGGAGCAAGCCATCAGCCGCGGCGTGGCCTACGCTCCCTACGCCGACCTCGTGTGGTGCGAAACCGGCGTGCCCGACATCGGCTTTGCCCGCGAATTCGCCCAGGCTGTGCTGGCCGCCAACCCCGGCAAGCTGCTGTCGTACAACTGCTCGCCTTCCTTCAACTGGAAGAAGAACCTCAACGACAAGCAGATCGCCGCGTTCCAGGAAGAACTGTCCGCGCTGGGCTACAAGTACCAGTTCATCACGCTGGCCGGCATCCACATCAACTGGTACAACACGTTCCAGTTCGCCCACGCCTACGCCCAGGGCGAAGGCATGAAGCACTACGTGAACATGGTGCAAGAGCCGGAATTCGCAGCACGCGACAAGGGCTACACCTTCGTGTCGCACCAGCAGGAAGTGGGCGCAGGCTACTTCGACGACGTGACCACGGTGATCCAGGGCGGCTCGTCCAGCGTGAAGGCCCTGACGGGTTCCACCGAAGAAGAGCAGTTCCACTGATCTCGCAGCCCCTCCCGCGAGGGGCGGAGTCTGGCTCCGCCAAAAACAAGAAAGCCACCCGCCGGGTGGCTTTCTTGTTTTGTGCATCCCGGCGGCGGGGGCTAAGGTGAGGCGCTGTATTTCTTGTGAAAGGTCCAGGCGTTGTTCAACACGAAGTTGTTCAGCGCCACGGCCACCACGGCCGCCATCGCTCCCCAGCCGTACCACAACCCCAGGACATCGGTGAACAGCTTGATGATGAGGATGTTGAGACCCAGGCCGATCAGCGACACGACGCAGTACTTGATCATCGAGGCCCAGTAGCTGCCCGAGAACCCGAAGGTCCAGAACCGGTTGGCGAGGTAGGAGATGAGCAGGGCCAGGATGAAGCCCGCGGTGGTGGCCGCCACCGGCTCGGCCAGCTGCATCTCCACCAGCAGGAACAAGGTGGACATGTGCACCACGGCGCCAAGCGCGCCCACCGCCCCGTAGCGCAGCAACCGGGAAAAGGGGGGCAGGGCGCGCGGCGTGGCCGCTGTGGCCGAGGGCGGTGCGTTGTGCGGGCCGTGCGTCATCGTCCGGGGCCCGGCAGTTCCTGCGAAACAATGTACCGCGGACGTTGTTTCACTTCCTCGTAGATGCGTGCCAGGTATTCGCCGATGATGCCCAGCCCGATCATGAGCGAGCTGCCAATGATCAGCAGCAGCAGGATCACCGTGGTGAAACCGTTGATGGCTGCGCCCGAGAGCTTCATGTAGACCGTGTGGATGCCCAGCAGCACCGAGAAGGCGAAAAAGATCAGACCGAAGATGGTGATCAGGTGCAGTGGAAAAGTGCTGAAGCTTGTCACGGCCACGGCCGCGAGCCGGATGAGGCCGAAAACGGACCACCCCGAATCGCCCGCAATGCGGGGCTCCACCTCGAAGGGGATCTGCGTGGTGCGAAACCCCATCCAGCTGACCATGCCGCGAAAGAAAACGTTGCGCTCCTTCATCGTCCGGTAGGCCTCCACCACCCGCTGGTCCAGCAGCTTGTAGTCGGAGGCGCCGTTCAGGTCGTGGCCCGAGAAGGCGCGCAGGATCAGGTAGAAGAGCTTGGCGCGGGCGGCGGACATCGCGGATTCGTTACCCCGGCTGGACTTGACCGCCTCCACGATGTCTGCCTCGCCCGTTCGCCAGGTCTGCACGAGGGTGGGCAGCAGGGAGGGCGGGTGCTGCATGTCGCCATCCATCAGGACGACGGCCCGCCCGCGGGCGGCGGCCAGCCCTGCGGACACGGCGGCCTCCTTGCCGAAGTTGCGGCTCAGCCGCAAGCCACGCAGCCCGGGCATGCCGGCGGACAGCGCAGCAATTTCGTCCCAGGTGCTGTCCTTGGAGCCATCATCCACGACCACGATTTCCCAGGTGGACGCGCACTGGGAAAGGTACTTCTCGACTTCGCGCAGCGTGACGCGAATGCCCGCTGCTTCGCAGTACACCGGGATGACGACGGAAATCTCAGGTTGCATAAAGTGTTTTCAGAAGTCAGCTGCCCGAGGCCAGGCCGCAGGCGCTGCAGCGGCGGTGGGCTTTGGTTTCCAACGGGATCGCGGCGCAGCCTCTGAGCGGGACTGTCGCACATTTCGCGGCTGGCACGGGTTGGCGGGATTCTCGATGGAAAACCGCCGCGCGAGGTGCGGCTGTCTGGCCGTCGCCACGCTTTGCCGCGATAGGTTGGGGTGGCGGGACCTTGGCAGGAGTAAAATGTTTGAAACTTCAATGCACAAGAGCGAGAAAGGCAATCTGGTTATGACACCGCGAACTACCTCGGAGATCACTCCTGCCGGCCGCTAAGGCTGGCTGTTCGCGCCTGCACGAGATTGCACTCCCCCTCCAAAAGCGCGGACCCGTTCCGCGCTTTTTTGTTTCCGGGCCCGGCGCGTGCCCGATTTTTGATTCACGAAGAGAAAGACAGCTCCCATGATTCACATCACGCTTCCGGATGGTTCGCAACGCGAGTTCCCTGGTCCGGTCACGGTGGCCGAGGTGGCCGCCTCCATCGGTGCGGGCCTGGCCAAGGCCGCCCTGGCCGGCAAGATCGGCGACAAGGTGGTGGACACCAGCTACCAGATCACGGCCGACAGCCCGCTGTCCATCGTGACCGCCAAGGACGCTGATGGCCTGGAAGTGATCCGCCACTCGACGGCCCACTTGCTGGCCTATGCCGTGAAGGAGCTGTTCCCCGAAGCGCAGGTCACCATCGGGCCGGTGATCGAAAACGGCTTTTACTACGACTTCGCCTACAAGCGCCCCTTCACGCCCGAGGATCTGGCCGCGATCGAGAAGCGCATGGCCGAGCTGGCCGCCAAGGACGAGCCCGTGGTGCGCCGCGTGCTGCCGCGCGACGAGGCCGTGGCCTATTTCAAGGGCCTGGGCGAGAACTACAAGGCGGAGATCATCGCCAGCATCCCCAGCAACGAGGACGTGAGCCTGTACCGCGAAGGCAGTTTTGAAGACCTGTGCCGCGGCCCGCACGTGCCCAGCACGGGCAAGCTCAAGCACTTCAAGCTCATGAAGGTGGCGGGCGCCTACTGGCGTGGCGACCATCGCAACGAAATGCTGCAGCGGGTGTATGGAACGGCCTGGGCCAGCAAGGAAGAGCTGCAGCAATACCTCACCATGCTGGAAGAGGCGGAAAAGCGCGACCACCGCAAGCTGGGCCGCGAGCTCGACCTGTTCCACCTGGACGAGCACTCGCCTGGCACGGTGTTCTGGCACCCCAAGGGCTGGGCCCTGTGGCAGGAAGTGGAGCAGTACATGCGCCGCGTGTACCGCGACAACGGCTACCAGGAGGTGAAGGGCCCGCAGATCCTGGACAAGAGCCTGTGGGAGAAGACGGGCCACTGGGACAAGTACCGCGACAACATGTTCACGACGGAGTCGGAAAAGCGCGAGTACGCGCTCAAGCCGATGAACTGCCCGGGCCACATCCTGATCTACAAGCAGGGCATCAAGAGCTACCGCGACCTGCCGCTGCGGTATGGCGAGTTTGGCGCCTGCCACCGCAACGAGCCGACCGGCGGCCTGCACGGCATCATGCGCGTGCGCGGCTTCACGCAGGATGATGGCCACATCTTCTGTACCGAAGAGCAGGTGCAGGAAGAGTGCGCCAACTACACGGCCCTGGTGCAGAAGGTCTACAAGGACTTTGGCTTCACCGACATCATCTACAAGGTGGCCACGCGCCCCGAGGCGCGCATCGGCTCGGAAGAGGCCTGGGACCGCGCCGAGAAGGCGCTGATGGACGGCCTGCGCCGCTCGGGCTGCGAGTTCGAGATCGCCGAAGGCGAGGGCGCGTTCTACGGCCCGAAGATCGAGTACACGCTCAAGGATGCTCTGGGCCGCCAATGGCAGTGCGGCACGATGCAGATCGACCCCAACCTGCCCGAGCGGCTGGATGCCGAGTACGTGGCCGAGGATGGCAGCCGCAAGCGCCCATTGATGCTGCACCGCGCCACGGTGGGCAGCATGGAGCGTTTCATCGGCATGCTGATCGAGCACTATGCCGGCGCTTTGCCGGTGTGGCTGGCTCCCGTGCAGGTGGCGGTGCTCAATATCACCGATGCCCAGGCCGATTACTGTCGCGAAATTGCCGCACAGCTGCAAAAAGCACTGCCGAATCAAGACCTTAGGGTGGTGACCGATCTGCGCAACGAGAAGATTACGTATAAAATACGGGAGCATTCGTTGCAAAAGCTGCCGTACATCCTCGTCGCGGGCGACAAGGAGAAGGCCGCCGGAGCCGTCGCAGTGCGTGGCCGGGGCAATCGTGATCTCGGCGTGATGTCCATTGAAGCGTTTGCTCAGTTGATCGCCCAGGACATCGCCACCAAAGCCTGATTTTTATTGAAAACAAGCTTCGGCGCTTGCCTTGTGGTCGGTTTTTGCTACAAAAATTGTAGTGTTTTGTTTGAAGGAATACAGCCATCGCTACGGAATTTCGTGATCGTCGCCAGCGCGAGGAGCGCAAGCACCGCCTGAACCGGGAAATCATGGCCCCGGAAGTTCGTTTGTCCGGACCGGACAATGAGCCTCTGGGCGTGGTGAGCTTGATGGAAGCCTTGCGCATGGCAGGCGAGCTGGATGTGGACTTGGTCGAGATTGCCGCCACGGCCAATCCGCCGGTGTGCCGGCTCATGGACTACGGCAAGTTCAAGTACCAGGAGCAAAAGCGCGCTGCGGAAGCCAAGGCCAAGCAGACGGTCATCGAGATCAAGGAAGTCAAATTCCGCCCGGGTACGGACGATGGCGACTACAACATCAAGATGCGCAACATTCGCCGGTTTCTGGCGGATGGCGACAAGTGCAAGATCACCTTGCGCTTCCGTGGCCGTGAAATCACGCACCAGGAGCTGGGGCTGGCCTTGCTGAACCGCATCCGGGACGACCTGGGCGACACCATCCTCGTCGAGCAGTTTCCGAAGCTGGAAGGCCGCCAGATGATCATGATGATCGCTCCGGGGCGCAAGAAGCCGGGCGCGGCTGCGAAGCCCGCAGGCGACGGCGCCGCACCTTCCGCAGGCGGTGCAGCGGCCTGACAGGCGGATGGGTTAGGATTTCGGGTTCTGCTTCCGCAAGGGGGCGGGGCCTTGAAAAGGCAGTGCATCCGCATTGCCGCTGGAAGGTGCAAGCCTTCCAAAAGAAGTGGCTCGGGGCCAACAAGTTTGCGGATCGGTCTGCAAACGCCTCGCGAGCACAAACAAAGGAGCATTCAAATGCCCAAAATGAAGACCAAGAGCAGCGCGAAAAAACGTTTCCGCGTTCGTCCCGGTGGCACCGTCAAGCGCGGTCAAGCCTTCAAGCGTCACATCTTGACCAAGAAGACCACCAAGAACAAGCGCCACCTGCGTGGTGCAGTGAATGTGCATGAGACCAACATGGGCTCGATCGCACAAATGCTGCCCAGCGCTGGCCTGTAATAACTGACGAACAAGGAGTACATACATGCCTCGCGTCAAACGTGGTGTAACGGCCCGTGCCCGTCACAAGAAAGTTCTCGCCCTTGCCAAGGGCTTCCGTGGTCGCCGCGGTAATGTCTTCCGCATCGCCAAACAGGCGGTGATGAAGGCTGGGCAATATGCCTACCGTGACCGCCGCACCAAGAAGCGCGTGTTCCGCCAGCTGTGGATCGCCCGTATCAACGCCGCTGCCCGTGAACTGGGCCTGACCTACAGCCAGTTCGCCAACGGCCTGAAGAAGGCATCCATCGAAATCGACCGCAAGATGCTGGCCGATCTCGCCGTGCACGACAAGGCTGCCTTTGGCAGCATCGTGGAGCAAGTCAAGGCCAAGCTGGCTGCTTGAGTTCACGATGAGTAGCTATCGTTCTGATAGCTGCTTGCGCAATAACAGCAAGGGCTAGGGCTTGAAAAGGCGCTAGCCCTTGTTCATTTTCACGGGTCGATAAAGAGCGACTTACGCAAACGGGCTTGGTTGATATGCCGGCCGTATGGAAACGCCGTTTGTGAATCCTGTTTGCGTAAGTCATGAAAGAGTCGGTATGAACGAGTTGGAATCCCTGGTCGAGAGCGCGACGCAGTTGTTCGCGCAAAGCGCCACCCCCGCAGATCTGGAAAACGCTAAGGCGCAGTTTCTGGGCAAGTCGGGCCGCGTGACCGAGCTCATGAAGGGCATGGCGCAGCTGTCCGTCGAGGAAAAGAAGTCCCGCGGCGCGGCCATCAATCTGGCCAAGCAGGCGATCGAGGCGGCTTTGACGGCGCGCCGCCAGGCCCTGGCCGACGCCGAGCTGCAGGCCCAGCTCAAGGCCGAGGCGCTGGACGTGAGCCTGCCGGGCCGCCAGCGCGGGCAGGGCGGGTTGCACCCCGTGTCGCTCACGCTCGAGCGCATCGAGGGCATCTTCGGCTCCATGGGGTTCGACGTGGCCCAGGGCCCCGAGATCGAGACCGACTGGTTCAACTTCACCGCACTGAACACGCCGGAGGACCATCCCGCGCGTTCCATGCACGACACCTTCTACGTGGAGGGCGGCACCGCCACCGCCCCCAACCTGCTGCGCACGCACACCAGCCCCATGCAGGTCCGCCACGCGGTGCAGCACGTCAAGAAGCACCGCGCGCTGCTTGATGCGGGCCAACCCATGCCCGAGATCCGCGTGATCGCCCCGGGCCGCACGTACCGCGTGGACAGCGATGCCACGCACTCGCCCATGTTCCACCAGTGCGAAGGCCTGTGGATCGGCGAGAACGTGAGCTTCAAGGACCTGAAGGTCGTGTTCACCGACTTCTGCCGCACCTTCTTCGAAAGCGATGACCTGGTGCTGCGCTTCCGCCCGAGCTTCTTCCCCTTCACGGAGCCCAGCGCCGAGATCGACATCCAGTTCCAGACCGGCCCGCTGGCCGGACGCTGGCTGGAGGTGGCCGGCTCGGGCCAGGTGCACCCCAACGTGGTGCGCAACATGGGGCTGGACCCCGAGAAGTACATCGGCTTTGCCTTTGGCATGGGCCCCGACCGGCTGACCATGCTGCGCTATGGCGTGAACGACCTGCGCCTGTTCTTTGACGGCGACATCCGCTTCCTGTCGCAGTTCCAGTAAGCCAGCGAACCCACCCGAGCCCTTCAAAAAAGTGAGCTGCCAGCGCTTGATTTCATTGGTTTTCAATGTGATTTCGCATTCAAGTTGAACACTGACAAGCGCAAGCAGCTATCTTTTCAAGAGCAAGTGCCAAGAGCCTAAAGCCAAGAGTTTCTACACCATGCAATTCCCCGAGTCCTGGTTGCGCGAGTTCTGCAACCCCCCGCTGAGCACCCAAGCGCTGGCCGACACCCTCACCATGGCCGGTCTGGAGGTCGAAGAGCTGCGCCCCGTGGCGCCGCCCTTCACGAAGATCGTCGTGGGCGAAATCAAAGAGGCCGTGCAACACCCCGACGCCGACCGCCTGCGCGTGTGCCAGGTGGATGTGGGGCAGGGCGCCCTGCTCAACATCGTGTGCGGCGCGCCCAATGCCCGCGTGGGCATCAAGGTGCCGTGCGCCCTGGTGGGCGCGGAGCTGCCGCCGGGCGATGACGGCAAGCCCTTCCTCATCAAGGTGGGCAAGCTGCGTGGCGTGGAAAGCCAGGGCATGCTGTGCTCGGCGCGCGAGCTCAAGCTGTCCGAAGACCACGGCGGCCTGCTGGAGCTGGATGCCGCGGCGCCCGTGGGGCAGGACATCCGCAGCTACCTCAACCTCGACGACACGCTGTTCACGCTCAAGCTCACGCCCAACCTGGCGCACTGCCTGAGCGTCTACGGCATCGCGCGCGAGCTGGCTGCGCTGACCGGCGCACCGCTGAAGCAGCCGTCGTTCCCGGCCGTGCAGCCCACGCTGAACGACAAGCTGCCCGTCAAGATCAGCGCGCCCGATTTGTGCGGCCGCTTCTCGGGCCGCATCGTGCGCAACGTGAACACGCGCGCCGCCACGCCGCAGTGGATGCTGGACCGCCTGGCCCGTTGCGGCCAGCGCGGCGTGTCGCCGCTGGTGGACATCTCCAACTACGTGATGTTCGAACTGGGCCGGCCTTCGCACATCTTCGATCTGGACAAGATCCACGGGGGCCTGGACGTGCGCTGGGGCCAGCCGGGCGAGCAGCTCAAGCTGCTCAACGGCAACACCATCACGGTGGACGAGAAGGTGGGCGTTATTGCCGACGACAGCCAGGTCGAATCGCTCGCCGGCATCATGGGCGGCGACGCCACGGCCGTGTCGGACGACACGAAGCACATCTACATCGAAGCCGCCTTCTGGTGGCCCAAGGCGGTGGCGGGGCGCTCGCGCCGCTTCAACTTCTCCACCGACGCCGGCCACCGCTTTGAGCGCGGCGTGGACCCGAGCCTCACGGTGGAGCACATCGACCGCATCACGCAGCTCGTCATCGACATCTGCGGCACGCCCGAGACCGCCTGCGGCCCCATGGACGACCAGCAGGTGAACCTGCCCAAGCCCCAGCCCGTCACGCTGCGCGTGGCGCGCGCCGCCAAGGTCATCGGCATGCCGCTCACGCAGGCGCAGTGCGCCAATGCACTGCGCGGCCTGGGCCTGCCCGTGACGGAAGGCGAGGGCACGCTCACCGTCGCGCCGCCCTCGTACCGTTTCGACATCACCCTCGAAGAAGACCTGATCGAGGAAGTGGCGCGCATGGTGGGCTACAACAACCTGCCCACCACGCCCCCGCTGGCGCCCATCACGCCCAAGCTGCCGCCCGAGGCCACGCGCAGCCCGTTCGCCGTGCGCCGCCAGCTGGCCGGCCTGGGCTACCAGGAAACCATCAACTTCAGCTTCGTGGAAGAGCGCTGGGAGCATGAGCTGGCGGCCAACCCCACGCCCATCAAGCTGCTCAACCCCATCGCCAGCCAGATGGGCGTGATGCGCTCCACGCTGCTGGGCTCGCTGCTGCAAGTGCTCAAGTTCAACCTCGACCGCAAGGCCGAGCGCGTGCGCGTGTTCGAACTGGGCCGCGTGTTCCTGCGCGACGCCAGCGTGCGCAATACCGACACCACCGTGGAAGGCTTCCACCAGCCCATGCGCGTGGCGGGCCTCGCCTACGGTGCGGCCGATACGCTGCAGTGGGGCCGCAAGGAGCAGGCCGTCGACTTCTTCGATGTGAAGGGCGACGTGGAAGCGCTGCTGGCGCCGCTGCGCGCCACCTTTGAAGCCGCTGCGCATCCCGCCATGCACCCGGGCCGCTGCGCACGCGTGCTCGTGGGCGGCCAAGCCATCGGCTTCGTGGGCGAGCTGCACCCGCAGTGGCGCCAGTCGTGGGACCTGCCCCAGGCGCCGGTGCTGTTCGAGCTGGAGCTCGACGCCGTGCTGCAGCGCGCCGTGCCGCAATTCCAGCCCGTGGCCAAGCACCAGGCGGTGGAGCGCGATGTGGCCGTGGTGGTGGCCGAGCGCGTCACGCATGCCGAGATCATGGCAGCCGTGCATGCCGCAGCCCCGCAGGGCATGCTGCGCTCGGCCGTGCTGTTCGACGTGTACCGCCCCAAGGCGCTGCGCCCGGGAGAGGCGGCACCCGCCGGCGGTCTGGCAGCGGGCGAGAAGAGCCTAGCCGTGCGCCTGACGCTCGGCCGCGGCGAAGCCACGTTGACCGAGGCCGAGATCGAGGCCGCCGTGCAAGCGGTGGTGGCCCGCCTGGCGCAGGACACCGGCGCACGGCTGCGGGTGTGACGATGATGTTGAAGGGGAGTGATGCAGTGATTGAATTTGCTGTCGAGAGCCTGGAAACCCCGGCGCTGACCAAGGCCCAGCTGGCCGATCTGCTGTTCGACCAGATCGGCCTGAACAAGCGCGAGTCCAAGGACATGATCGACGCATTCTTCGATCTGATTGCGCAGAGCCTGGTCGAGGGCAAGGACGTCAAACTGTCGGGCTTCGGCAACTTCCAGATTCGTACGAAGGCGCCGCGCCCGGGGCGCAATCCCCGCACCGGCGAGGCGATTCCCATCAAGGCCCGCCGCGTCGTGACGTTCCACGCCAGCACCAAGCTCAAGGAGCAGATCCAGACGTCCGGCACATTGTGAATTTTTGCCAATGTGTTGCCGAAATTTTGATGCGGGCTGGCGGCGCCGGCCCGTCTGCAGTACCCTCATCGGCTTTCTCCCTCTGGTCTGAACGCATCCTTCATGGGAAACGCACTTCCATCCATCCCTGCCAAGCGCTATTTCACGATCGGTGAAGTGGCCGAGCTGTGTGGCGTCAAGCCCCATGTGCTGCGCTATTGGGAGCAGGAGTTCACGCAACTGCGTCCCATGAAGCGCCGCGGCAACCGCCGCTACTACCAGCACCACGAAGTGCTCATGATCCGCCGCATCCGCGATCTGCTGTACGACCAGGGCTTCACCATCAACGGGGCCCGCAACCGCCTTCAGGAGCTGGCCCATGCGGCCCGCAACGATGCGGCGGCCGAGGAACTGGGGGATGCGCCTGAACTGCCCAGCATGCTGGTGGACGCAGCGCGCGACCTTTCCATTGATGCGCGCGGGGGCGTTGCGCTGGATTCCAACGCGGTGCGCAAAGAATTGTTTGAAATTCGTGCGCTACTTTCTCCCAGCTGAGATTTTTGTGTATATAATCTAAGTCTTGTCGGCGTGTAGCGCAGCCTGGTAGCGCACTTGCATGGGGTGCAAGGGGTCGCGAGTTCGAATCCCGCCACGCCGACCATTGATAGCAAGAGCCCAGAATCGAAAGATTCTGGGCTCTTTTGCTTTGGGCGGCCTTTCGACCGCCTGCCGTGCAGGGCCGGGGATGGCGAGGTGGCTGCCTTGGCGGATCAGCCCTTGGCCTGGGGCGCCGGCGTGCCGTCCGGAAAGCCCAGCGCCCGCAATTCCTCGTCGCTCAGGTGCAGCTCGGTCAGTTCGGGCTGGCGGGGCTCCACGGCACGCCGGCGTTCGTAGTTGCCTGGCGGCCCGGCCTCGGTCTGCCGGCGGTCCTTGCCACTGCGGCGGTCGTTGGTGGCTCTGCGTTCCAAGGTCATCTGCATCTCCTGCGCGAGGGGGGGCTGGTGGGGCCCGTGGGGTACGCCAAGCCGGGAAGGTCGGTATAGGCGGCAAGGGCGGCGTGGCGGAGGCGAAAGTCTGCCGCAGCCGTACAGGTTTGCAAACAAAAACCATGTCGCGCGGCGGTGCTGGGGGGCGGCCTTCTTGCGCCGGCGTTGCGCCGCCCTGTTTTGGGGAGCCTCCGCACCCCCTTGATGCGCGCGTGGCCGCTGCAGCCACCGCTGCCCGCGCAGACCGGTGTTCTGGGCCGCAACGCATGCGGCACGGATATTGCGATGCCTGTGCAGGTCCGCCGGTGAAGTTGCCGGCGGCCGAACGATACCTCCGCTAATGACGGCGGGACCCCGGTGCGGCGCGAGCGCGCGGCCGGGTTGTTCCAATCGACTCCGGGCCATCGCGGTGGGGGTGGTGCATGCAGCGCCTTGCCAGGGCGGGCATGTGGCGCGTCCTGCAATTGCGCTCCACGGCGGCCGGGTCCCCTGCAGGATCACAAGCATGAAAATCGTTCTGATCGGCCACGGCATGGTAGGCCACAAGTTCCTCGAAAGTCTGGCCGAAACCGGCATCACGGGCGCCGAGGTCACCGTGCTGTGCGAAGAGCCGCGCGCGGCGTATGACCGCGTGCACCTGTCCGAATTCTTCAGCGGCAAGACGGCGGATGCGTTGTCACTGGTGGAGCCGGGATTCTTCGAGCGCACCGGCTTCACGCTGCGCCTGGGCGCCCGGGCGGTGGCGGTGGACCGGCGCATCCGCACGGTCACCACGGCCGATGGCGAGGTGCTCAGCTACGACAGGCTGGTGCTGGCCACGGGCTCCAGCCCCTTCGTGCCGCAGGTGCCGGGGCGTGACCGCCCGCACTGCTTTGTCTACCGCACCATCGAAGACCTCGAAGCCATGCAGGCCTGCGGCGCCCGGTCCAAGACCGGCGTGGTGGTCGGTGGCGGCCTGCTGGGCCTGGAGTGCGCCAAGGCGCTGCGCGACATGGGGCTGGAAACCCATGTGGTGGAGTTTGCGCCCCGGTTGATGGCGGTGCAGGTGGACGAAGGCGGCGGGCGCGTGCTGCGCTCCCGGATCGAGGCGCTGGGCGTGCAGGTGCACACCAGCCGCAACACGCAGGAGATCACCGATGGCGCCCGCGCGCGCCACCGCATGGTGTTCGCCGACGGAACCTACCTGGAGACCGACATGATCGTCTTCTCCGCCGGCATCCGTCCGCGCGACGAGCTGGCCCGCCAGTGCGTGCTGGCCATCGGCCCGCGCGGCGGCGTGGCGATCGACAGTGCCTGCCGCACCAGCGACCACCACGTGTATGCCATCGGCGAGTGCGCGTCGTGGAACGAGCAGACCTTCGGCCTCGTGGCGCCGGGCTACGACATGGCCCGCGTCGCAGCGCGCCACATTGCGGGCGATGCCGACGCCGCTTTCGTCGGCGCGGACCTGAGCACCAAGCTCAAGCTCATGGGCGTGGATGTGGCCAGCATCGGCGACGCCCATGGCAAGACTCCGCACAGCCGTGCCTGCCAGTATGTGGACGAGCGCCGCCAGATCTACAAGAAGATTGTCATCAGCGAGGACGGCAAGCACCTGCTGGGCGCCGTGTTGATTGGCGACGCCGCCGAGTACGGCACGCTGCTGCAGATGGCGCTCAATGGCATCGCCTTGCCGGAAGACCCGGAGTTCCTGATCTTCCCGTCCAGCGATGGCAAGGCCCGGCCGGGCCTGGGGGCGGACGCGCTGCCGGACACCGCGCAGATCTGCTCGTGCAACAACGTCAGCAAGGCGGGCATCTGCGCAGCCGTGGGCGAGGGAGCGTGCTCCATCGCCGACATCAAGGCCTGCACCAAGGCGGGGGCCACCTGCGGGGGCTGCGTGCCGCTGGTCACCCAGGTGATGAAGGCCGAGATGGCGCGCCGCGGCATGGCCGTGAACAACCACGTCTGCGAGCACTTCGCCTATTCGCGCCAGGAGATCTACCACCTGGTGCGTGTGGGCAACATCCGCAGCTTTGAGGAGCTGCTGGCGCGGCACGGCAAGGGCCTGGGCTGCGACGTCTGCAAGCCGGTGGCGGCCAGCGTGTTTGCGTCTTGCTGGAACGAATTCGTGCTCAAGAAAGAGCTGGCCAGCCTGCAGGACAGCAATGACTACTACCTGGGCAACATCCAGAAGGACGGCACCTACTCGGTGGTGCCCCGCATGCCGGGCGGCGAAGTGACGCCCGATGGGCTGATTGCGGTGGGCCAGGTCGCCAAGAAGTACGGGCTGTACACCAAGGTCACGGGCGGCGCGCGCGTGGACCTGTTCGGCGCGCGGGTGGAGCAGCTGCCGCTGATCTGGGAGGAGCTGATTGCCGCCGGCTTCGAGTCGGGCCACGCCTATGGCAAGGCGCTGCGCACCGTCAAGAGCTGCGTGGGCTCCACCTGGTGCCGCTACGGGGTGGGCGACAGCGTGGGCCTGGCGGTGATGCTGGAGAACCGCTACAAGGGCTTGCGCGCGCCACACAAGATCAAGTTTGGCGTGTCGGGCTGCACGCGCGAGTGTGCCGAGGCCCAGGGCAAGGACATTGGCGTGATTGCCACCGAGAAAGGCTGGAATCTCTACATCTGCGGCAACGGCGGCATGAAGCCTCGCCACGCCGAGCTGTTCGCGTCCGACCTGACCCAGGAAGCACTGGTGCGCCTGATCGACCGGGTGCTGATGTTCTATGTGCGCACGGCGGACCGGCTGCAGCGCACCAGCAGTTGGCGCGAGAGCCTGGAAGGCGGGCTGGACTACCTGAAGGACGTGATCCTGAAGGACAGCCTGGGCCTGTGCGCGGAGCTGGAGGCGCAGATGCAGCAGGTGGTGGACACCTACCAGTGCGAGTGGAAGACCGCGGTGACCGACGCGGAAACGCGCAAGCGCTTCCGCTCGTTTGTGAACAGTGACCAGGCGGACGAGACCGTGGTGTTTGTGCCGGAGCGCGGCCAGATCCGGCCGGCCCGGGCCGATGAGCGGGCCACCCCGCAGCCCCAGACCGTTGTTCCCATTCGCCAAGCTGCTTGAAAGGATCTTTTGCCATGAGTGCACTTCCCATTCCCGCTTCTTCCTCAGCTCCCGCTGCGGCGGCGGACCCCTGGATCGACATCTGCGCCGTGGAGGACGTGGTGCCCAACACCGGCGTCTGCGCGCGGGTGGCTGGCGAGCATGTCGCCGTGTTTCGCGTGGGGGCCGGCGAGTTCTTCGCCATTGGCAATGTGGACCCCAAGTCCGGCGCCAGCGTGCTCTCGCGCGGGCTGCTGGGCAGCCTGGGCGACCGCCTGGTGGTGGCTTCGCCGCTCTACAAGAACCACTTCGACCTGCGCACCGGGGCCTGCCTGGAGCTGCCGGAGCTGTCGGTGCGCACGTACCCGGTGCGCACCGCAGACGGACGCGTGTGCGTGGCCGCCGGATGAGCCCTGACAAAATCGCTCTCGCGCCCGTCGCATCGCCGCATTTCCCGTGACTTCTTGTTCCCACCCTGCATGCCAGATTCCGCCCACCCGTTGACCGTATCCAGCCTGGTCCTGCGCTCCAAGCAACTGGAGATTGACGCAGTGCGCCACCTTGCCCAGCGGGCGGCGCTGGTGGATGTGATCGGGCAGCTCATCCAGGGCCTGCAGCGGGAGCGGGGGGCGTCGGGCGCCTACCTGGCTTCGCGGGCCCAGCGCTTTGCCGACATGCGTCTGCGCACTGTCGAGGAAGTGCGTCCGTTGGAGGCGCGCTTGCGCGACGTCTTTGCGCAGCACGCAGAGGCGGCCCAGGGCGCTACGGCCAAGACCTTGTCGCTGATGGCCTGGGCGCTGCTGGGGGTGGAGTCGCTGGCCGCACTGCGGTCCCAGATCGAGCGCCAGGCCATGACGGCGCATGACACGGTGGCCGCCTACAGCCACCTGATTGCCGGACTGGTGGAACTGGTCTTTCACGTGGCCGATGCGGCAGGGCTGCCCAGCGTGTCGCGGCTGCTGGTGGCTCTGCTGCACCTGGTACAGGCGCAGGAGGAAGCCGGCCAGGAGCGGGCGCTGGGGGCCATCCTGTACGCGTCAGGGCGCAGCAATGAGGCCCACCAGCAGCGCGTTCTCCATCTGATGGATGCGCAGGAGCGGAGCCTCAAGGTGTTTGCCGAGTTTGCAGAGCCCGCGCTGCGCGACCAGTGGGAACGCCTGCAGCTGGTGCCTGGGGTGGCGCAGCTGGAGCGCTTGCGGCGCACCCTGTGCACGGCCCGGCCCGGCGCCGCGCTGGACAGCGACCTGAGCGACACCTGGTTCGATGTCTGCACTGAACGCATCAACGCGCTGTGGCATCTGCAGGTCGGGCTGGTGCAGCGCCTGCGCGAGGATTGCGAAGCCCGCATCCGGGAGGCCCAGCAGGATCTGCAGGATTCGCGCGGCCTGCTGCGCGGGCTGCGCGACAACCCGCCCCAGCGGGCCCATGCCGTGGACCGCTTCTTTGACATGGCGCGTGCGCCCGCCGAGCTGTCCACCCCGGCCGGCAGCCCGCACGCGGGGGAACCATCCTCGCTGGTCGAGCTGCTGCAAGGGCAGGCGGCCCGCATGGCCGGCATGGAGGCCGAGCTGGAGGCTGCGCGACGGGCGCTCAACGAGCGCAAGGTCATCGAGCGCGCCAAAGGCGTGCTGATGGCGCGGCTGGGGCTGAACGAAGAAGCGGCCTTCCGGGTGCTGCAGAAAACGTCCATGGACCAGAACCGCCGCCTTCTGGAGGTGGCGGAAGCCACGCTCTCGCTGCCCGACCTGGCCTTTGCCGCGCGAAGCCCGCAGGGCAACACGCCGCCGGCTTCCTGACCCGGCGGCCGGCGGAAAGGGCGTCGCCATCCTGGCGCCCTGAGGCATTCCAACGCACCGGCCCAACTTGGTGCCCCGGGGCTGGGCTTTCGCTACGTTTCAGGCGAGAGGCCTGGGCCGACGCACCGCAACGGTGCCAGGGGCTGCCTGCGGTAGCCAAATCCGGCGGTACGGAATTTGCTGGATGGCTGCTACTCCGGGCTAAAGGCGGCTCGGTGCCTCCTGCCGGTCGCGCTGTTTGAGCGCACCCGGTGTCGGAAGCGCGCATCCACGGATAACGGCGTCCCTTGTGCAGCCCCGCTTTGGCGGGCTGCATGTGGACGCCGTTTTCATTTTCGCCGCGCTTCTTTCTGCCCGCGGGCAGGAAGGGCCACAGCTTCCCACCCGTACCCCGAGGAAAAATCCCATGGCCTATCTCGCTCCTGCGGAGTTCGTGACCAAGATGGTCGACTCCGGCGAATCCAAACTGCTCATGTCCACGCGCGACACGCTGATCCGCGCCTTCATGGCCGGAGCCATCCTGGCCCTGGCGGCGGCCTTTGCCGTGACGGTGACCGTCAACACCGGCAATCCGCTGGTGGGCGCCATGCTGTTCCCGGTCGGATTCATCATGCTGTACCTGCTGGGGTTCGACCTGTTGACGGGCGTCTTTACCTTGGCGCCGCTGGCCGTGTTCGACAGGCGCCCGGGAGCCACCTGGGGTGGCGTGGCGCGCAACTGGGGGCTGGTGTTTGTCGGCAACTTTGCAGGGGCGCTGACGGTGGCCGTGTTCATGGCCATCATCTTCACCTTCGGCTTCAGCGAGGCGCCCAACGCCATCGGCGAGAAGCTCGGGCACATCGGCGAAGGGCGCACGGTCGGCTATGCGGCCCACGGCGCCGCCGGCATGCTCACCCTGTTTATCCGCGGCGTGATGTGCAACTGGATGGTGTCCACGGGCGTGGTGGCGGCCATGATGTCCACGTCGGTGTCGGGCAAGGCCATCGGCATGTGGATGCCGGTGATGGTGTTCTTCTACATGGGCTTCGAGCACTCCATCGTGAACATGTTCCTGTTCCCCACGGGGCTCATGCTGGGCGGCAAGTTCACGCTGATGGACTACCTGATCTGGAACGAAATCCCCACGGTGCTGGGCAACCTGGTGGGCGGCCTGACGTTCGTGGGGGCCACGCTGTACTCCACGCACTACAAGACGGCGCCCAAGCGCACCGTTGCCTGAGCCGCGCCCCGGGATGGCTTCCATGCCCCAACGGCTGAGCGTCTCGCTGGGCCAGTGCTCGCGCGCCGGCCGCAAGGGCATCAACCAGGACTTTCATGGCGCGCTGCTCCCGCGTGAGCCGCTGCTGGGCACCAAGGGCATCGTGGTGGCGCTGGCGGACGGCATCGGCTCCAGCCCGGTAAGCCAGGAGGCGAGCGCTGCCTCGGTGCGCAGCTTTCTGGACGACTACTACGCCACCTCCGACGCCTGGTCGGTGCGCCGCAGCGCGCAGCGCGTGCTGAGCGCCACCAATGCCTGGCTGCATGCGCAGACGCTGCGCAGCCATGCGCGCTTTGACAAGGACCGCGGGTATGTCTGCACCTTCAGCGCGCTGGTCCTGCGGGGCCGCGAGGTGCACGTGCTGCATGTGGGCGACGCCCGCATCTACCGTGTGCACGCCCGTGCCCTGGAGCAGTTGACCAAGGACCACCGCGTCCACCTGTCTGCCGAAACGTCGTTCCTGGGCCGTGCGCTGGGCGCCAGCGCCCATGTCGAGATCGACTATGCCTGCCTGGAGGCAGAGCCGGGCGCCCTCTACCTGCTGGCGACCGACGGCGCGTACGCTCACCTGGATGTGGACGCGGTGAACGGCGCCTTGGCCCGCTTCCCTGGCGATCTGGAGGCCGCCGCATGCGCCCTGGTCGATGCCGCCGAAGCGCGGGGTGCAGAGGACGACATGACGGTGCAACTGGTGCGCATCGACACCTTGCCGCCAGCCGGGGCGGACCCACTCCCCCAACTGCGCAAGGGGCTGGCGCTGCCGCCGCCGCTGGCCCCCCGCATGCAGTTCGAGGGCTACACCGTGGTCCGCGAACTGCATGCCAGCGCGCGCAGCCACGTGCACCTGGCGATCGATGACGCGACAGGGCTGCCAGTGGCGCTGAAGACGCCCGCGGCCGCCATGGCGGGCGATGCCGACCACCTGGACAGGTTCCTGCTGGAGGAGTGGGTGGCCCGGCGCGTGAACAGCCCGCACGTGCTGCGCGCCCACGCCAGCGAGCGGCCGCGCCAGCACGTGTTCGGGGCGATGGAGTATGTGGAGGGGCAGACGCTCGCGCAGTGGATGGTGGACCATCCACGGCCGAGCCTGGACGTGGTGCGCGGTATCGTGGGGCAGGTGGCCAAGGGGCTGCAGGCGTTTCACCACAAGGAGATGTTCCACCAGGACCTGCGTCCCGACAACGTGATGGTGGACCGCGCGGGCACGGTGCGCATCATCGACTTCGGTTCCACCATGGTGGCCGGGCTGGCCCCGGCAGTGCAGGGCAGCGAGCGCACCGATCCCATCACCGGCACCTTGCAGTACACCGCGCCCGAGCGGTTCCTGGGCCAGGCCGCCACGCCGCAGGCGGATCTGTTTGCCCTGGCCGTGCTGGCATACCAGATGCTGACGGCCCGGCTGCCGTACGGCCTCCAGGTCACGCAACTGCGCAGCGCCACGGACCTCAAGCGCCTGCGGTACGTGCCCGTGCGCCATGTAAGGCCCGACCTGCCGGACTGGCTGGACGCGGTGCTGGAAAAGGCGCTGCACCCCAACCCGTGGCGGCGGCAGGAAGCGGTCTCGGAGTTCATGCACGACCTGCACGCGCCGGGAGCGCATTTGCTGCGCACGCGCACCGTCCCGCTGGCTGAACGCGATCCGGTGGTGTTCTGGCAGGCGATTGCCGTGTTGCTGGGCCTTGCGGTGCTGGTGCTCTTGGGTCTGCGTGCCTATGGACACTGACCGGCATTGGGGCTTTGCAGTCTGAGACCCAGGAGGCGGCGGGCGAGATCTCTGGCGCGCAATGAAAAAAGCCCTGACTCTTGCGAATCAGGGCTTTTCATTTGGTGCCGGAGAGATGAATCGAACACCCGACCTTCTCATTACGAATGAGCTGCTCTACCGACTGAGCTACACCGGCGTAAGCCTCAAATTATAGCGCGGAATGGTAGGCTGTCACGCGTTCCACTTCATTTTTTGATCCCAGGATGACGCTGACGCGTTCGTGCAACTGCGCGGGCTGGATTTCCAGGATGCGCTGGCGGCCGTTGGTGGCGGCGCCGCCGGCCTGCTCCACCAGCCAGCCCATGGGGTTGGCTTCGTACATCAGGCGCAGCTTGCCGGGCTTGCCGGGTTCGCGCTTGTCCCAGGGGTACATGAAGATGCCGCCGCGTGTCAGGATGCGGTGCACGTCGGCCACCATGCTGGCGATCCAGCGCATGTTGAAGTCCTTGCCGCGGGGGCCGTCCTTGCCCTGCAGGCACTCGTCGATGTAGCGCTTCACGGGGGCGTCCCAGTGGCGCATGTTGCTCATGTTGATGGCGAATTCCTTGGTGTCCTCGGGAATGCGCACGTTTTCATCGGTGAGCACGAACGAGCCTTGCTCGCGGTCGAGCGTGAACATCGCCACGCCGTCTCCCACGGTCAGCACCAGCGTGGTCTGCGGGCCGTAGATGCAATAGCCGGCGGCCACTTGCTGGGTGCCGGGCTGCAGGAAGTCGGCTTCCTCCACGCCCCGGTCGCCCTCGGGCTTCTTGAGCACGCTGAAGATGGTGCCGATGCTCACGTTGACGTCGATGTTGCTGGAGCCGTCCAGGGGATCGAACAGCAGCAGGTATTCGCCCTGGGGGTAGCGGTTGGGCACGAGGTAGATGCCGTCCATCTCCTCGGACGCCATGGCCGCCAGGTGGCCGCCCCATTCGTTGGCCTCGATGAGCACCTCGTTGGCGATGATGTCCAGCTTCTTCTGGATCTCGCCCTGCACGTTCTCGCTGCCGGCGGCGCCCAGCACGCCGCCCAGCGCGCCTTTGTTCACGGCGTGGCTGATGCTCTTGCAGGCCCGCGCCACCACTTCGAGCAGCAGGCGCAGTTGGGAGGGGATGAGGCCATCGACCCGTTGTTGTTCAACAAGGTAGCGGGTCAGGCTGATGCGCTTGGTCATGAAACGGTCTCTTTCTCAAAATCAATCGGTCGGCCCGTCAGTCGGCCAGCGCGCGGGTTACCACCTCGCGCACGTCGTTGGACAGGTCGGGCTTGGCCGCGACACGGGCAATGGCCTCCCGCGCGGCGTTGCGCCACGGTTCGGCCAGCTTCTTCCAGCGGTCCAGCGCGCGGGCCAGCCGGGCTGCCACCTGCGGGTTGATGGCGTCGAGTTCGAGCACGCGGTCGCTCCAGAACACATAGCCCGCCGCGTCGGCGCGGTGGTAGGCGCCGGGGTTGGCGCTGCAGTAGCTGAAGATCACGCTGCGCGCGCGGTTGGGGTTCTTGAGGCTGAAGTCCGGGTGCTGCATCAGCTGGCGCACGGCGGGCAGCACGTTGCCGCCGCGGTCGGGTGCGCCGGCCTGCAGCGCGAACCACTTGTCGATGACCAGGGGCTCGTCCTTGAACAGTGCGTGGAAGCGTGCCAGCGCGGGGGCCGCCAGCTCGCTGCCGCTGACCACCAGCGCCGTGAGCGCATTGAACCGGTCCGTCATGTTGCCGGCCGTCTTGAAGCGCTGGTAGGCCTTGCCTGGCCAGACGGGGTCGCCGCTGTGCTGGGCGGCAATGCACAGCATCTGCAGCGCCAGGCCGCTCAGGGCGCGGCGCCCTGCGGAAACGGGGTCGGGCCGGTAGCCGCCCGTGTCCTGGTTCTGCTCCCACACCCATTCCCAGTCGGGCTGCAGGCCCAGGGCCAGCTCGTTGCGCATGGCTTCGCGCACGGCATGGATGCGCTGCGGGTCCACCACCTCCAGCTGCTCGGCGATGTAGGTCTCGGAAGGCAGCGTCAGCACCAGCTCCTTGAACGCGGCGTCCAGGGCCGGGTGGCGCAGCACCGAGCGCATGGCCTGCAGGAAGGCCTCGGGCAGGATTTTTGTGCCAGACTGGGCTCCAGCGCTTGCTGGGTCTGCGCCAGCAGCTATCGCATTGATAGCGGTGCGCAGGGCCAGGCGCTGCCCGGCTTCCCAGCGGTTGAAGGCGTCCGTGTCGTGCGCGAGCAGGGTGAGCAGCTGCGCATCGGTGTATTCGATGTCCAGCACCACCGGGGCGCTGAAGCCGCGCAGCAGCGACGGCACGGGCTCCGCGTCCAGGCCCGTGAAGGTGAGGGTCTGCGACGCCTGCGTGAGCACGACCACGCGCGAGGTGGCGGCCGCTTCGTCGGCGGCGCCTTCGCCCGCCAGGTGCAGGGGCAGGGCGGCGCCCGTGGCCGCGTCCACCAGGCCCAGTTCCACCGGGATCACGAACGGCAGCTTCTCGCTTTGGCCCGGCGTGGACGGGCAGCTTTGCGACAGCGTGAGCGCATAGCAGCGCGTGGCCGCGTCGTACACGCCCGTGGCGCGCACGCGGGGCGTGCCGGCCTGGCTGTACCAGCGCTTGAACTGCGGCAGGTGCTGTGCCAGGGGGCTCGCGGGGTTGGCATCCGCAATGGCCTGCACGAAGTCGTCACAGGTCACGGCCTGGCCGTCGTGGCGCTCGAAGTACAGCTTCATGCCCTTGGCGAAGCCGTCGCGGCCCACCAGGTTGTGCTGCATGCGCACCACTTCCGCACCCTTTTCGTAGATGGTGACGGTGTAGAAATTGTTGATCTCGACATAGCTGTCGGGCCGCACCGGGTGGGCCATGGGGCCGGCGTCTTCCGGGAACTGGGCGGTGCGCAGTACGCGCACGTCCTCGATGCGCTTGACCGCGCGGGCCGACGGGCTGCCCGCAAGGTCCATGCTGAACTCCTGGTCGCGGAAGACGGTGAGGCCTTCCTTCAGGCTCAGCTGGAACCAGTCGCGGCAGGTGACGCGGTTGCCCGTCCAGTTGTGGAAGTACTCGTGGCCCACCACGCTTTCAATGTTGGCGAAGTCGGTGTCGGTGGCCGTGGCTTCGCTGGCCAGCACGTACTTCGTGTTGAAGATGTTCAGGCCCTTGTTCTCCATGGCGCCCATGTTGAAGTCGCTGGTGGCGACGATCATGAAGCGTTCCAGGTCCAGCGGCAGGCCGAAGCGGGCCTCGTCCCACGCCACGCTGTACATCAGCGAGTTCATGGCGTGCTCGGTCTTGCCCAGGTCGCCGGGGCGCACGTAGACCTGCAGCAGGTGATTGGCGCCCGAGCGGCTCTTGATGAGCTGCTCGCGCGCCACCAGCTTGCCCGCCACCAGGGCGAACAGGTAGCAGGGCTTCTTGTGCGGGTCCACCCACTTGGCGAAGTGGCGCGCGCCGTTCGGGCCGTCTTCCAGCGGGCCGCTGTCCACCAGGTTGCCGTTGGAGAGCAGCACGGGGTACTGCGCCTTGTCGGCGCGCAGCGTGACGGTGTAGCTGGCCATCACGTCCGGGCGGTCCAGGAAGTAGGTGATGCGCCGGAAGCCCTCGGCCTCGCACTGCGTGAAGAAGGTGCCCTGGCTCACGTACAGGCCCATGAGCTGCGTGTTCTTGGCCGGGCAGCAGGTGGTGAAGATCTCGAGCGCGAAGGGCTCGGTGCCCTCGGGCAGGTTCTCCAGCACCAGGCGCTGGCCTTCCATCTTGAACGAGGTGCCCTGGCCGTTGACCAGCACGCGGGCCAGGTTCAGTTCGTCGCCGTCGAGCTTGAGCGGCTGTGCGGCCACGCCCGGGTTGCGGCGCAGCACCATGCGGTTGAGCACGCGGGTCTTGGCCGGGTCCAGATCGAAGGTCAGCTCGACGCTGTCGATCCAGTAGGCGGGTGCGGTGTAGTCCTCGCGGTGGACGGCCGCAGGCTGGGCTGTTCCGTCTCCGCTTCCATCCGCTTTATGCAGTTGCAACATGAATGCTCTCCAGAAAGTCCGTGTTCATGAGTTCGGTGTAGTCGCGCACCGCGGCCACCACGTGCGGCCCGCCCAGTTGCTCGGGCGTGTGAGTGGTGCAGATGGCCACGGCGCGCATGCCGGCGCGGCGCGCGGCCTCGATGCCGAAAGGGGCGTCTTCAAAGACGATGCAGTGCGCCGGGTCGGCCGCGATGCGGCGCGCGGCTTCCAGAAAGATGGCGGGCTGGGGCTTGCCGGGCAGGCCCTCGTCGCCGCGCACGATGGCCAGTGGCGCCGGCGTGAGGCCCAGGTGGCCCAGCGCGAACTCCACATTGCCGATGTCGCCCGCGGTGCCCACGGCTACCTTCAGCCCGCGCGAGTGCACCTGCGCCGCGAACTGGCGAAACCCCGCCACTTCGGCGAAGCGGGGGGCGAAGAGCTCGCGGTAGATGGTTTCCTTCTCGTGGGTCAGCGCGTCGGCCTCGTCCTGCGACACGGCGCGGCCCAGCAGCTCCACGATGCACTCGGTGCCGTTCTTGCCCGTGGTGCGCGCCATGAGGTCGGGCACGTCGATGTCCATGCCATGGCGGCGGGCAAACTCGACCCATGCCCGGGCGTGCCAGGGCATGGAGTCGATCATGGTGCCATCCATGTCAAAGATGATGGCGTCGGTGCGGGCCCTCATCGGTCACACGCCCTGCTTGAGCGAGGCTTCGATGAACACGTCCAGATCGCCGTCCAGCACCTTTTGCGTGGCCGAGACTTCGACGTTGGTGCGCAGGTCCTTGATACGGCTGTTGTCCAGAACGTACGAGCGGATCTGGTGGCCCCAGCCCACGTCGGTCTTGGTGTCTTCCAGCTTTTGCTGCTCTTCCTGGCGCTTGCGCAGCTCGTAGTCGTACAGGCGGCTGCGCAGGCGCTGCCAGGCCACGTCGCGGTTGCTGTGCTGGCTGCGGCCGTCCTGGCACTGCACCACGATGCCCGTGGGGATGTGCGTGAGGCGCACGGCCGAGTCGGTCTTGTTGATGTGCTGGCCGCCCGCGCCGGAGGCGCGGAACGTGTCGGTGCGCACGTCCGCCGGGTTGATGTTGATCTCGATCGAATCGTCGATTTCGGGGTACACGAACAGCGATGCAAACGAGGTGTGGCGCCCGCCCGAGCTGTCGAACGGGCTCTTGCGCACCAGGCGGTGCACGCCGGTCTCGGTGCGCAGCAGGCCGTAGGCGTATTCGCCCTCGATCTTGATCGTGGCGCTCTTGATGCCGGCCACGTCGCCCGGGGTTTCATCCTCGACCGTGGCCTTGAAGCCCTTGCGTTCGGCGTACTTGAGGTACTGGCGCAGCAGCATGCCGGCCCAGTCGCAGGCCTCGGTGCCGCCCGCGCCGGCCTGGATGTCCACAAAGCAGTTCAGCGGATCGGCCTCGTTGCTGAACATGCGGCGGAACTCCAGCTCCTCGATGAGCGGGCGCAGCTTGGCGGTCTCGGCCTCGATGGTCATGAGGCCGGCCTCGTCGCCTTCCTCCTTGCTCATCTCGTACAGCTCGGCGTTGTCGGCCAGCTCGCGCGTCAGCTTGTCCAGCGTGACGACCACGCTGGAGAGCGACTTTTGTTCCTTGCCCAGCTCCTGGGCCTTCTTCGGATCGTTCCAGACCGCAGGGTCTTCCAGCGATGCGTTTACCGTGCGCAGGCGTTCGAATTTGGCATCGAAGTCAAAGATACCTCCGTAGCTCTTGCGTGCGCTGAGCGAGGTCTTCGAGGGTGGTGCCGATGAGGTTGATGTGTTCTGCGTCCATGGTGTTCTGTCCTGCGTGTTCTATGAAGTAACCCGCGATTTTCTCATGGGATGCAAAACCGTCCCGCCAATGCCCCCAAGGGGGCGGTCTGGCACGGCTGCGCCGGCGGGGTGAGGCTCAATTGCTATAAATTACATAGCTGCTGGCGCTTTCTGCATAAGCGCGGGAGCCGATTTTTGCTTCAAATCCTCTGTGGCCCGGCGTTCAGCCCGCCAGAAACTCCTCGATCAGATTCGCCACCTGAGCGGGCTGGTCGTGGTGCAGCATGTGGCCCGCGTCCTGGACCACGGCAATGCGGGCCTGGGGCACGCGGGTCAGGCGCTCGTGGTATTCCTCCAGGCGGTACTTGCCTTTCCACCACTGGCCCAGGCTGTCGTCGCTGGCTTCCACGGCCAGCACGGGGGCCGTGATGCGCTCGTACAGCGCCAGCGCCTCGTCCAGGCGGTAGAGCTGTGCGCTGGTGATCTTGTGGGCCGGGTCGCCCAGGATTTCCCACTGGCCCTGGGCATTGGCCTGCGCCCAGTGGCCCGCCAGCCACTCGGCCTTGTCCTGCGTCAGGCGGCGGTTGGTCTTCACCAGGCGCTGGGCCACGCCGGCCTGGCTGTCGTAGGTCTTGAGCGCCATCTCGCCGCGGTGCAGCTGCTTGATCTCGTCGATCCACTGGGCGTACCGCCCGGGGGCCTGCGCGGGGCGCGTGGCGGGCAGGCCGAAGCCTTCCAGGTTGACCAGGCGGCGGATGCGCTCGGGCCGCACGCCGGCGTACATCATGGCGATGTTGCCGCCCATGCTGTGGCCCACCAGGTCCACCGCCTCGCCGGGCGCGCAGTAGTGGTCCAGCAGCAGGTCCAGGTCGGCCAGGTAATCGGCAAAGAAGTAATGGTCGGCCTCGGTGCGGGAGGTGAGGCCAAAGCCGCGCCAGTCGGGCGCGATGATGCGCCGCTCCTGCTGCAGAGCGTCCACCGTGAACTGGTAGGACGCGCTCACGTCCATCCAGCCGTGCAGCAGCACCAGCGTGGGCAGCGGGCTGTGCTCCGGGCCCCAGTGGCGGACGTGGTAGTTCAGGCGGCGCAGGGGCAGCATGCTGCTGCGGGAGGGTTTGAGGGGCGTGTACATGGGTAGCGCGGGGGGCGGCGAAAGGGGGCGGTGCCGCAGTCCTGGGCGGCTGGAGGGTGTGGAATGGTAAGGCGGCAGCCGCCGATCGGCAGCGGTGCTGTGTCGCCAGGGTGTCGGCCCGGTGCGTCGCCAGGCAGCGGGGCTCTTCCGGCACGGGGCAAGGCCAGCAGGATGCAGGGAAATCCATTATTCTGCGCAGTCTCTTTTTCGCTTGTAGCCCTTTTCCCCCTCCCATGCAAACCATTCCACTTGGCACCAGCGACCTGCGCGTCACCCCCATCTGCCTGGGCACCATGACCTTCGGTGAACAGGTCCGCGAAGCCGATGCGCATGCCATCCTCAGCCGTTCGCTGGAGCGCGGCGTGAACTTCATCGACACGGCCGAGATGTACGCGGTGCCCGCCCGGGCGGAGACCTACGGCGCCACCGAAACCATCATCGGCAACTGGTTCGCCAAGAACCCTGGCGCGCGCCAGAAGCTGGTGGTGGCCACCAAGGTGGCCGGCCCCTCGCGCGGCATGCCCTGGGTGCGCGAAGGCAAGGGCATGACGGCCGCGGACATCGTGGCCTCGTGCGATGCCAGCCTGCGCCGCCTGCAGACGGACGTGATCGACCTGTACCAGATCCACTGGCCCGAGCGGCACGTGCCGGCCTTTGGCAACCTGTACTACGACCCCGCCAAGGAGACCTCGCAAACGCCCATCCGCGAGCAGCTGGAGGCGCTGGCCGGCCTGGTGAAGGCCGGCAAGGTGCGCCACATCGGCCTGTCCAACGAAACGCCCTACGGCGTGCACGAATTTGTGCGCCTGGCCGAGCAGCACGGCCTGCCGCGCGTGGCCACGGTGCAGAACCCGTACTGCCTGATCAACCGCACCTGGGAAAACGGCCTGGACGAAACCTGCCACCGTCTCAACGTGGCGCTGCTGGCCTATTCGCCCCTGGGTTTTGGCCTGTTGACCGGCAAGTACGACCAGCACGCCCCCACCGAGCCGGGCGCCCCGCAAGATGCCCGCATCGCGCGCTATGAATCGGTGCGCAAGCAGCGCTGGGGCCGCCCCGAGGCGCTGGCCGCCGCGCGCCGCTACAACCAGCTGGCCCGTGACAACGGCCTCACGCCCACGCAGCTGGCGCTGGCGTTCTGCTACACCAAGTGGCAGGTGGCCAGCACCATCATCGGGGTGACGTCGCTGGCGCAGCTGGACGAGGACCTGGACGCCTGGGGCACGCAGCTCCCGCCCGAGGTGCTGCAGGCGATCGACGCCATCCGCTGGGAAGTGCGCGACCCTGCGCTGTAATTGGCCCCCCCTGAGTCGCCTGCGGCGCCTTCCCCCCTGAGGGGGGACGCCGCCAGCGCGGCGGGGCGGCCCTTGCGCGGCGGCCCTCGCGCAGGTCGCGCCAGTTGTTCAGGCTGCGCGCACCTGGTCGCGGTCTGCAGGTCGTCAAAGGGCGTCTTGTGCCGCCAGCGCGCCTTCCTTCCACGGCACGCCCGTGGGTTCGCCCAGATCCCAGAACAGCCCCGCCATCACCGCCAGCCCCTCGCGCACGACGGGCGCCAGCAGGTGCTCGTTGGGCGCGTGCTGGGCACAGGCAGGGTAGGAATGCGGAATCCACAGCGTGGGCAGCCCCAGCTGGTCGGCAAAGATGTCGTTGGGCAGCGAGCCGGCCAGGTTGGGCAGCAGCGTGGCCGGCTGGCCGGCGCTGCGCTGCATGGACGCCAGCGTCCAGTCCACCCAGGGGTTGTCCAGGTCCAGCCGGGTGGCGCCGCAGAACATGCCCATCGCGATCTCCACCATGCCAAAGCCATGGGCGTCGAGGTGCTGGCGCAGCGTGGACTCGACGTTCTTCCAGTCGGTGCCCACCACAAAGCGCAGCTGGCAGTGCGCCACGGCCTGCGCAGGAATGGCATTCACCGGCCGCTGCGCGTTGCCCGCGCCCAGGGCCAGCACCTCCAGCGTGTTCCAGCCCACCAGCTGTTCGGCAGGGGTGAGGCCGGGCTCGCCCCAGCCGGGCGTCAGGGCGGGGTCGTCCGCGCCGGTGCCGATGGCCACGTCCCGCAGCGCAGCGCGCAGCTTGCCGGGCACGCTGGCAGGCCGCAGCCGGGGCACCAGGATGCGCCCGTGGGCGTCCACCAGGCTTGCCAGGGCATGGCTGAGCACCTGGGCCGGGTTGGCCAGCACGCCGCCCCAGTTGCCGGAGTGGTAGGCCTTGTCGCGGGCCCGCACCGTGAGTGAAAAGTTGATGGCGCCGCGCGACCCCAGGAAGAGGGTGGGGCGCTCCACGTTGATGCGCGGGCCGTCGCTGGCCACGAAGAGGTCGGCGCGCAGCGCCTCGCGGTGCTCCTCGCAAAAGCGGGCCAGGCCGGGCGAGCCGGCTTCTTCGCCCATCTCCAGCAGCACCGTCACGTTGTAGCCCAGCTTGCCGCCGCGCGCGAGCAGGGCCTGGTCCAGGGCGGTGAACACCACCGTGTGCTGGCCCTTGTTGTCGGCGGTGCCGCGGCCGTACCAGCGCTCCCCCTCCACCGTGAGGGACCAGGGCGAGAGGCCCTCGCGCCAGGCGCTTTCCTGGCCGTTGACCACGTCGCCATGGCCGTAGGTGAGCAAGGTGGGCAGGGCGGGGTCTTCCACGCGGCGGGCCAGCAGCAGCGGGCCGCCGTGTGCGTCCGGGTTGTCCAGCACCTGGCAGTCAAACCCCAGGGCCTGCAGGCTGGGCACCATTTCGCCGGTCAGGTACGTGCGCAGCGCGGGCACCACCTGGCCGGTGTCGCTTTCGGTGCGCCAGGCAATGCGGCGGGCCAGGTCGGTGGCGTAGTGCCCCTGGTCGAAATGGCGCTGTACGGCGGCGATGAGTTGTTCGCGGGTCATGGCGGGGCTCGGAAGTCAAGGGGTGGGGTGGTGCGTGGACGGCCGGGCGGCTTAGTCCACCACGATTTGCGCGCGGTGGGCCAGCGCGCGGTAGCGGCCGATCTCGTCGTCCATGATGGCGGCCATGCGCTGGGCGCCGATGAACACCGGCTCCATCCCCTGGTTGCGGATCTGCTCCTGCAGGTGGGGCTCGCGCAGGCTGGCTTCCACCGCCTTGGTGAGCTGGGCCAGCACTGGCGCGGGCGTGCGGGCGGGCGCGGCAAGGGCGTACCAGCCGTCGAACGCGGCGCCCGGCAGTTGCAGCTCCACCACCGTGGGCACGCCGGGCAGGGCGCGTGCGCGCTCGTTGCCTGCAATGGCCAGGGCGCGCAGCTTGCCGGCACGCACATGCGGGGCCGCGCTGGCCACGGTGTCGATGGCGAACTGGATCTCGCCGCCCAGCAGCCCGATCATGGCCTGCGCGCTGCCGCGGTACGGCACGTCCTGCAAGCGCACGCCGGCCGCCTGCTCCAGCAGGGCGCCCACGAGGTGCGGTGCCGAGCCCGAGCCGAACGTGGCGTAGTGGACGGCTTTGGGCTGGGCCTTGGCCACGCCCAGCAGCGCGGCGAGGTCCTTGTAGGGCGCGCTGGCGTTCACCACCAGCACCAGCGGTGCCCGCGCGACGATGCCTACGGGCGCCAGGTCCTTGAGCGGGTCGTAGGGCAGCTTGGGCCGCAGCGCGGCGTTCACGGTGTAGCTGGTCGAGCCGGACACCAGCAGCGTGTGGCCGTCCGGCTCGGCCTTGACCACGCTGTCGGTGCCGATGATGGTGGAGGCGCCGGGCTTGTTGTCCACCACGGTGGGCTGGCCCAGGCGCTGGGCCAGCTGCTGCGCCAGGGCACGGGCGACGGCGTCGGTGCCTCCGCCGGGCGGAAACGGCACCACCAGCTTGACGGTGCGCTGGGGCCAGTGGGCGGCGCCCGCGCCCTGAGCCTGCGCGGGCCCGGCGCCGGACAGCAGGACGGCGCAGGCGGCGGCCCCCAGGGCCAGGAAGTGGTTGCGTTTCATGGGCGGATCTCCTGTTCAAAGGCCGTGGAGGCGCTGCACAGCCGGGGCCTGAGCCGGAGCTGGCCGGCAGCGGCGGCACGGCGTAGCTTTTATTGAAGCCCAAAATCGCGCTGCTGGAGCGCCGCGTTGCGTTCTCATTCATAGAGAATTGGCAATCTTCCGTTGCATTGGAGGCAATGCCCATGGCCGCCCATTTTTCGTTGTTCAGCTTGCCGCTGCGCTACTTTCTGGAGGTGGCGCGCACGGGCTCCGTCAACCAGGCCGCGCAGCGCCAGCATGTGGCGGCCTCGGCCGTCAGCCGGCAGCTGGGCAAGCTGGAGGACGCCTTGGGCGTTGCGCTGTTCGAGCGCCAGGCGCGCGGCATGGCGCTGACGGCGGCGGGAGCCCGCCTGCTGGCGCACCTGAGCGCGCAGGAGGGGCAGGCGCTGGGCCTGGTGCAGCAGTTGCAGGACCTGGCGGAGCAGCAGGCCCAGCAGGTGCGCGTGGCCTGCACCGAAGGCTTCGCCGCCAGCTTCCTGCCCCGCGTGATGGCGGCGTTCCGCGCGGAGCACTCCCGCGTGCACCTGCACCTGCGGGTGGCCGAGCCCGAGGAGGTGTCGGCCCTGCTGCTGCATGGGGAGGCCGACCTGGCGCTGAAGTACAGCATGGCGCCGGAAAAGGGCGTGCAGGTGCTGCATTCCGCCGTGGCGCCGGTGCATGCGGTGGTGTCGGTGCACCATCCGCTGGCGCGGCGGCGTTCGGTGCGGGTGGCGGACGTGGTGGAGTTTCCGTTGCTGCTGGGCGGTGTCAGCACCACGGGCCGCCGGCTGTTCGACCTGAGCTGCACGGTGCAGGGGCTGCGCTATGCGCCCGCGGTGGAGAGCAACTTTTCCTCGGCCCTGCTGCCCCTGCTGGGCGAGCGGGACGTGGTGCTGGCCAGCTACCTCACGGCGGCCCCGGGGGTGGAGGGCGGGACCCTGGTGGCCCTGGCGTTTGACGAGCCCCAGCTGCAGCAGCGGCGCCTGCAGGTCCTGGGCCTGGAAGGCCGCGAGCCCTCGCCGCTGGTGCAGCAGTTTGCGCAGGCGCTGGTCGCGGCCATCGAGCGGTACGGCAAGCGCAAGGTGGGCGGGCGCCGGCGGCCGGCCGCCGGCTGACGGCGGCCCTGCCGATACCATTGCGCCCTGGACCCTTTGCAACACTGTCGCAACACCGCCGCACCCGCCGCCGCAACCACCGCCTCCACCGCCACCCTATGGCCAAGAAAGAGCACGTTTCCGAAACCCCCGCCACGCAAATGCTCAAGAGGCACGGCGTGGCGTTTACCGAACATCCCTACGACTACGTCGAGCACGGCGGCACCGGCGAATCCGCGCGCCAGCTGGGGCTTGACGAGCACACCGTGGTCAAGACGCTGGTCATGCAGGACCAGGATGCCAAGCCCCTGATCGTGCTGATGCACGGCGACTGCAAGGTGTCCACCAAGAACCTGGCGCGCCAGATCGGGGCCAAGAGCGTGGAGCCCTGCAAGCCCGAGGTGGCCAACCGACACAGCGGCTACCTGGTGGGCGGCACGTCGCCGTTCGGCACCCGGCGCGCCATGCCGGTGTATATCGAGGACACCATCCTGCAACTGCCGCGCATTGCCATCAATGGCGGGCGCCGGGGCTATCTGGTGCAGATCGATCCCCAGGTGTGCGTGCAGCTGCTGGACGCCCGGCCGGTGCACTGCGCGCTGGCAGAATAGGCCGCCGCGCCGCCGACCTGCCGGCGCCCCAAGAACATCCCCAAGGAGTCCCTTTTGACCGCCGTCGTGTATTCCCTCCTGGCCACCGTGGCCGCCTACCTGCTGGGATCGCTCTCGTTTGCCGTGATCGTGACCCGCGTGATGGGCCTCTCGGACCCCCGCACCTACGGCAGCAAGAACCCGGGCGCGACCAATGTGCTGCGTTCGGGCAGCAAGGCCGCGGCCATCGTCACGCTGGTGCTGGACGCCCTCAAGGGCTGGTTGCCGGTTGCGCTGGTGGCCTGGTGGGGCAAGCCCTACGGGCTGGGCGAGGGCACCGTGGCCCTGGTGGGGCTGGCCGCATTCCTCGGCCATCTGTGGCCCGTGTTCTTCCGCTTCGAGGGGGGCAAGGGGGTGGCCACCGCCCTGGGCGTGCTGCTGGGCATCAGCGTCTGGCTGGGGCTGGCCACGGCCGCCACGTGGCTCATCATCGCGTTCTTCTTCCGGTACTCGTCGCTGGCATCGCTGGTGGCGGCGGCCTTTGCGCCGGTGTACTACCTGCTGGTGGACGGAGTGGCCTGGAATGCCGAGACGCCCATCGCGGCGGCCATCGTGGTCATGGCGCTGCTGCTGGCCTGGCGGCACCGGGAAAACATCGGTCGGCTGGTGCAGGGCAAGGAGTCGCGCCTGGGCAGCAAGAAGGCCGCGGCCGCCAAGGACGGCGGCAAGCCCGCCAAGTAAGCCCGGCAAGGGCAGTGTGGCGGCAAAGCCGCCGCGGGGGCTGCGGGCGCAGGGTGTGCCGCCGGTCCCGTCAGAGCGCCATTACAGTGCCATCACAGCGCGCCGGGGCCCGTCAGCAGCCCGCGCAGGCCCGCGCTGTGCTGCGCGGCGTACAGGCCCAGCCGCACCATGGTGCGGTGGTTGAGCTCCAGGCTCACCGCGGAGCGCGCCAGGGCGGACTGGATGCGGGGCTTGCCGGTGGCCGTCTGGTACAGGCTCGGCTGCGCGTGGTGGTGCCCGTGCCGGTCCAGCAGGCTGGCCACCAGCGGGTGGTTGGCCTTTTCGCTGCGCCGCAGCACGATGGCGGTCTCCCCGTTGTCCAGCTTCACGAAGGTCCCGGGCGGACACAGGCCCACCGAGCGCACCAGGGTGTAGCTCACCTCGTCGCGCTGGTCTGTTTCCTGCCCGACCAGCGCGCGCACGGAGTCCGTGGCACTGCGGCCCGCGCGCGATTTGCGCGGGCTGATCATGGCGGCGTAGCGGTCGATGGTGCCCAGGATGCGCGTGAGGCGGTCCTGCGGCGGCTGGCTGGCCAGGGGCACGCGGTCGGCCACGGCGGCATGGTGCTGGCCCACCACGTCGAGCCACAGCGGATCGCTGATGAACAGGCGCTCCAGCAGCGCCTGGCTTTCCTCGGGGTGGTTGCGGATGGCTTCCTGCTGGGCTGCGGAGGGCCGCTCGCGCTGTTCGGCCAGTTCGTCCTGCAGGGCGGTCATGCCGATGTTCATGGTCAGCGCGGCGCGCACCAGGCTGTCGCGCTCGTGCGCGGGCAGCTGCAGCTCGTGGGCCAGGATATGGCACAGGGTGCCGCACACCAGCGCGTGCGAGGCGCTGTAGCCCACGGTCGACGTGGCGGCCAGCTGGAACATGAGGTACAGCGCGGCGTCGATGTCGTGCGCCACCAGGTCTTGCAGCCAGCCGTCGAACTGGCGCACTTTCGCCGGGAAGTCCTGCACCTGCAGGGGGCGGGACAGCAGCACCGACAGGCCGGCCTCCAGATCGGCCCACAGGCTCAGCAGGTCTTCGTACTCCCCTTCCGGGACGGAGCCCGCGGGGGCGTGGGCAGACAGATGGGCGTGCATGCGAAAAAATGCCTCAGTTGCGCTTTTCCAGCACCATCTGGTCGTTGACCCGGGTCATCTGGAACGCCGTCAGGAAGCTGTTGCCCAGCAGCACGTAGGGCATGGATTGCGGGGTGACCACGGCGTCCACTCCCAGGACTTCCACGTCGCCAATGCGCACCGAGTCCAGCCGCATGCGCCAGCCCTGGGCCACGCCGTTGGCCGTGCTCATGCGCACGGGCTGGCCCTTCTGGTAGTCCAGCCCCATGCGGTCGGCGTCGGGCCGGCCAATGGCCACCGTGGACGCGCCGGTGTCCACCATGTACTGCATGACCCGGCCGTTGATGGTGCCGCTGTTGATGAAGTGCCCGCGGCTGTCCGCCACCAGCACCACGCGCTTGCCGCTGCCGCCGCGGCTGCCCACGCTGACGGGGGCCTCGCCCAGGCGCAGCAGGCGCTGCGCGCCCTTGACCTCGACCACGGCCTCGTCCTTGCCGACGGACAGCACCTTGACACCCTGGAACTCGTCTCCGGCGCCCAGCGCCCGGGGCGGATGCGCGTCCACCACCAGCAGCGCCTTGCTGCCCAGCATGCCGGCAATGCCCACCGACTGGGCGAAGGCGTCGCAAGGGGCCAGGCAGAGCGTGGCCAGCAGGGGAGCAAGCGCGAGGAGGGACCGGGTTTTCCGGGGCTCACAGCACTGCGCCGTGGAGCGCTCTCCCGTTGATACGGGCATTGCCCAGGCCAGCAGGCGCCGCGCAAGGGCCGCCCCGCCGCGCTGGCGTCGTCCCCCTTCCCGCGCAAAGCGCGAGCGAAGCGCCTCAGGGAGGTGCCGCATGCCCTAGTCCCGGAAGTTGTCGAACGACAGGGGCACGTCGGTCACGTCCTTGCGGATCAGGGCCATGGCGGCCTGCAGGTCGTCGCGCTTGGCACCGCTCACGCGGACCTTGTCTTCCTGGATGGCGCCCTGGACCTTGAGCTTGCTTTCCTTGAGCAGCTTCTGAATCTTCTTGGCCAGCTCGCTTTCGATGCCGTTGCGCACCTTCACCACCTGCTTGACCTTGTCGCCCCCCATCTTCTGGGGCTTGCCCACGTCCAGGAAGCGCACGTCCACGTTGCGCTTGGTGAGCTTGTTGCGCAGGATGTCCTCCACCTGCTGGAGCTGGAAGTCGGCATCGCCGAAGAGCGTGATCTCGCGCTCCTTGATCTCGATGGCTGCGGAGGTGCCCTTGAAGTCAAAGCGCGTGCCGATTTCCTTGGCCGTGTTTTCCACGGCATTCTTCACTTCAACCAGGTTGGCTTCGCAGACGGTGTCAAAAGATGGCATGGCGGTCTCTTATCTCGGGGATTCTGGGGGGATGCGTCGCGGGGCGCCGGGGGGCCGGGTGCGACAATCGGGCCAATGGTAGTCGAGAAAAACGCCCCTTTGCAGCCCTGGAACACCTTTGGCATCGCGGCCCGCGCGCACACGCTCGTGCGCGTGCGTTCCGCGGCCGACGTGCATGCCGTGCTGGCCGATGCCGCGCTGGCCCCGCAACCCAAGTTCGTGCTGGGCGGCGGCAGCAACATCGTGCTCACGGGCGACGTGAAGCCCGTGGTGCTCAAAATGGAGATCAAGGGCCGCAGGCTGGTGGAGGAAACCTCCAAGGCCTGGATCGTGGAGGCGGGGGCGGGCGAGGTGTGGCACGACTGCGTGGCCTGGACCCTGGAGCAGGGCTTTCCCGGGCTGGAGAACCTGGCGCTGATTCCGGGCACGGTGGGTGCCTCGCCGGTGCAGAACATCGGCGCCTATGGGGTGGAGCTGCAGGACCGTTTCGATTCGCTCGATGCCATCGATTTGGTCACCGGCCAGCCCTTCACGCTGGATGCCGCGCAATGCGGCTTCGGCTACCGGGACTCCGTGTTCAAGCACAGCCCGTCCGACGCCCTCGGCCCGCAGGGCCTGCCGCGCGGCATGGGGCTGGGCGGGCGGGCGGTCATCACGCACGTGCGTTTTCGGCTGCCAAAGCCGTGGAAGCCGGTGCTGGGGTATCTGGACCTGGAGCGCCGCCGCGTGGAGGCGGGCGTGGAGCAGCCCAGCGCGCAGCAGATCTTCGACTGGGTGTGCGAGATCCGCCGGGCCAAGCTGCCCGATCCCGCCGTGCTGGGCAACGCCGGCAGCTTCTTCAAGAACCCCACGGTTTCGCCGGAGCAATGCTCGGACATCATCGCGCGCGACCCCAAGATCGTGCACTACCCGATGCCCGACGGCAGCATCAAGCTCGCGGCCGGCTGGCTGATCGACGCCTGCGGCTGGAAGGGCAAGACCATCGGCAAGGCGGGCGTGTACGAAAAGCAGGCCCTGGTGCTGGTCAACCGCGGCTGCGGCGCCGACAGCGTGACGGGGGGCGAGGTGATGACGCTCGCCAAAGCGATCCAGACCAGCGTGTACGAGCGCTTCGGTATCCGGCTGGAGCCCGAGCCGGTGGTGGTTTGAAGCTCTTTTTTTGATAGCTGCTGGCGCTTGCTGCGTGGGCGCTGGAGGCTGATTTTCCTTCTAAAGTCCCGTGCTGCGGCCGCCACCGCCAGCCCGGGCCTTTTGCAAAGTGGGTACACTTCGCCCCCGGCATTTCGCCACCATGGGTTCCCTCGCCCCCATTCACCAAAAAGGACCACCATGCCTTTCTCTCAGGCCACGCCCTCGCGTGTGCCGCTTTTCCTCTCCGTTCTGGTGGCGCTGCACATCGCCATCGTCATCGCCAGCAACTACCTGGTCCAGCTGCCCATCACGCTGCTGGGTTTTCACAGCACCTGGGGGGCGTTCAGCTTCCCGTTCATCTTCCTGGCCACGGACCTCACGGTGCGGCTGATCGGCAAGCAGCACGCACGCCGCGTCATCACCCGCGCCATGGTGCCTGCGCTGCTGGCGTCGTACGCGGTGGGCGTGCTGTTCCACGACGGCCGCTTCAACGGCTGGGCGGCGCTGGCGGAGTTCAACACCTTCGTCTTCCGCATCGCGTTTGCGAGCTTTGCCGCCTACGTGCTGGGGCAGTTGCTCGACATCCAGGTGTTTGACCGCATCCGCCAGCGCAGCCAGGCGTGGTGGCTGGCACCCGCGGCCGCATCGGTGTTCGGCCAGGCGCTGGACACGGCAGCCTTCTTCGCCATCGCGTTCTGGCGCAGTCCCGACGCCTTCATGGCCGCGCACTGGGTAGAGATTGCCTGGGTGGACTACGCCATCAAGCTGGGCGTGAGCCTGCTGCTGTTCGTGCCGGCCTACGGCGTGGCACTGGCCGCCATCGTGCGCACCCTGGCGCGGCGCGACGCCGCACCGGCCGCCGCCTGACACGGCAGGGAACCCCGGGCTGGCGGCCCAATAAAAAACCGCCCGTGCTGGAAAGCCGGGCGGTTTGCTCATTTTTTAATAGCTGCTGGCGCTTGCTAGGCAAGCGCTAGAGCCATTTTTTGCCTTTTTTTGCTTATTTCTTGGCGTTGGCGCCGTCTTCCAGTTGCGCCAGGGCTGCATTGCCGCCCAGCGACAGCAGGCCGGCCTTGGCGTACACGCCCAGCTTGCCGCGGGTGTCCGAGATGTCCAGGTTGCGCATGGTGAGCTGGCCGATGCGGTCGGCGGGGCTGAAGGGCGCGTCTTCCACCTTTTCCATCGACAGGCGCTCGGGCGCGTAGGTCAGGTTGGGCGATTCGGTGTTCAGCAGCGAATAGTCGTTGCCGCGGCGCAGCTCCAGCGTCACCGTGCCGGTCACGGCGCGGGCCACCCAGCGCTGGGCGGTCTCGCGCAGCATGATGGCCTGCGGGTCGAACCAGCGGCCCTGGTACAGCAGGCGGCCCAGCTTGAGGCCGTTCATGCGGTACTGCTCGATGGTGTCTTCGTTGTGGATGCCGGTGACCAGCCGCTCGTAGGCGATGTGCAGCAGAGCCAGGCCGGGGGCTTCGTAGATGCCGCGGCTCTTGGCTTCGATGATGCGGTTCTCGATCTGGTCGCTCATGCCCAGGCCATGGCGGCCGCCGATGCGGTTGGCTTCCAGGATCAGCTCGACCGGGTCGTTGAACTCCTTGCCGTTCAGCGCCACGGGCTGGCCTTCGCTGAAGGTCACGGACACTTCCTCGGCCTTCACGTCCACTTCAGGCTTCCAGAAGGCCACGCCCATGATGGGGTTGACGATGCGGATGCCGCTGGATAGGAACTCCAGGTCCTTGGCCTCGTGCGTGGCGCCCAGCATGTTGCTGTCGGTGCTGTAGGCCTTCTCGGCGCTCATCTTGTAGCCAAAGCCGGCCTTGGTCATGAACGCGGACATCTCGGCGCGGCCGCCCAGCTCGTCGATGAACAGCTGGTCCAGCCAGGGCTTGTAGATCTTGAGCGAGGGGTTGGTGAGCAGGCCGTAGCGGTAGAAGCGCTCGATGTCGTTGCCCTTGAAGGTCGAGCCGTCGCCCCAGATGTTGACGTCGTCTTCCTTCATGGCGGCCACCAGCATCGTGCCCGTGACGGCGCGGCCCAGCGGCGTGGTGTTGAAGTAGGTCAGGCCGCCGGTGCTGATGTGGAAGGCGCCGGCCTGCAGGGCGGCAATGCCTTCGTGGGCCAGCTGCGTGCGGCAGTCCACCAGGCGGGCCTTCTCGGCGCCGTATTCCATGGCCTTGCGGGGGATGGCGTCGTAGTCGGGCTCGTCAGGCTGGCCGAGGTTGGCGGTGTAGGCGTAGGGCACGGCGCCCTTGAGCTTCATCCAGTGCAGGGCTGCGCTGGTGTCGAGGCCGCCCGAGAAGGCGATGCCGACCTTTTGGCCGGTGGGCAGGTTTTGGAGAATGGTGGCCATGTGCAGGTGTCCGTGGTTTGCTCTGGTGGATTGCGCTGAGCCAGATCAGCCGAAATGGCAGATGTAGTGGTAGGCCTCGGTCACGCGGATGTCGAACTTGGAATTGCCGGGCACGCTGAACTTGTCGCCCGGGCCGGATTTCACCCAGGTGTCCGAGCCTGCCAGCTTGTATTCGCAGGCGCCGCCCACGCATTCCATGATCTCGGGGGCTCCGGTGTTGAAGGTCAGGCTGGAGGGCAGCACCACGCCCACCGACTTCTTCGTGCCATCGGGGAACGTGATGCCGTGGCTCACGCACTTGCCGTCAAAGTACACATTGGCCTGGGTGGTGACGGACACGCCGTCGATTTTTTCGGTGGTCATGGGTGCGCTGGATAGGTAGAGGAAAAACCCGGGATTTTAGGGGCAAGGGGGTCTTGCCGGACTGCACGTGGGCGGGGTCTTGCGGGGCAAACCGGCGCGCGGCAGCGCCGAAGCACAAAAAAAGGAGCCCGAGGGCTCCTTTTTCGTGGGGCGGCGCGCGATCGCTCAGCGCCAGTACGGGTTGTGGTGGGGCGGGTAGTACGGGCGCCGGTCGTAGCCGTACTCGATCACCGTGACCGGGGGCGTGACGTACGTGGGCTGCTGGTACACCGGCTGCGCCGGGTAGGGGGAGGTCACCACGCCGGGCTGGCTGTACACGCCGGAAGGGGCGTAGGGGTTGGTGGAGTAGGCCGGCTCCGTTGCCTGCACGCTCACCGGGATCCAGCGGCCCGGATCGGTTTGCGTGCGGGTGGTGTACTGGCGCCCGGCGTATTCATACACCACGTCGTAGCCCACCGTGCGGTTCTCATAGTAGGTCTGGGTGGTGCAGCGCTGCACGTTCTGGTACTCGGGCTGGCCTCCCTCGATCTGGTTGCCCAGCACGGCACCGCCAATCACCCCCAGGGCGGTGGCCGCGGCCCGGCCGCTGCCCTTGCCAATGGCGTTGCCCGCAGCACCGCCGGCAATCGCGCCCATCACGGCACCTGCGCCCGAGGTGCGGTTGCCGGAGTACACCGTCTCGTTGCCGCACACCTGCTGGGGAACGGCTACCTGCTGCACGACGGGGGTGGCGGACAGCACGCGCCCTTGCTCCTGGGCGCTGGCCACGGCGGCCACGGCCACCAGGGCAGAAAAAATCACGATCTTCTTCATGGAGAGACTCCTTTCGGTCGGTACATAACGCACCAGACTGCAAAAAAGTTTAGACCGGCCGGGTGAATTGGGCGAGGGGAGGCCGTAAAGCTGCGTAAAGATTTGTGCAATATCTCCGCGCTTTGCCGCAAGAATTCACGCGCCCGGGCGCGCTGGCCCCATCCAGGCCAGCCACTGGTCCGGCACGTAGCCCACCGAAACATGGTTCTGCCCCGCCTGGGCCCAGGCCACCACGGGGCGCTTGATCACGCTCGGCTGCGCCTGCAGGAGCGCGCTGGCGCTTTGAGCGTCCTGCACGGCGGCCTGGGTGGCCGCGTCCAGCTTGCGCCAGGTGGTGCCCTGGCGGTTGACCAGCTTTTCCCAGCCCACGGCGGCCATCCAGCCGGGCAGCAGCTCGGCGGGCACGCCCTGCTTCTTGAAGTCGTGAAAGGTGAAGTCCAGCCCCTGCGCGGCGAACCACGTGCGGGCTTTCTTGACGGTGTCGCAGTTGGGAATGCCGTAGAGGGTGATGTGGCGTGAGGTTGTCATGCCGCGCATCATGCGCGAAGCGCGGCCTCGGTGACAATCCAGGGCTGTATGCACACCAAAATCCACACCCTGGAAGGCTGGCTTCGCCACTGCGAACAGCTGCATCCCCGCAACATCGACATGGGGCTGGACCGCGTCCGCGAAGTGGCCCGCCGGATGGCCCTGCGCTTTGACTGCCCGGTGATCACCGTGGCCGGCACCAACGGCAAGGGGTCCACCTGCGCCATGCTGGAGGCCGTGGCCCTGCAGGCGGGCTACCGCACGGGCGTGTACACCTCGCCCCACTTGGTGCATTTCGAAGAGCGCTGCCGGGTGCATGGCGAGAGTGTGGCGGCGGCGGATCTGGTCCCCCACTTCGAGGCCGTGGAAGCCGCGAGGACGCTCCAGGGTGACGATGTGTCGCTGACCTACTTCGAGTTCACCACGCTGGCCATCCTGCGGCTGATGAGCCATGCCCGCCTGGACCTGGCCGTTCTGGAGGTGGGGCTGGGGGGGCGCCTGGACGCCACCAACGTCATCGACGCGGACTGCGCCATCATCACCAGCATCGACATCGACCACACCGAATTCCTGGGGCCGGACCGCGAGAGCATCGGCCGGGAGAAGGCCGGGATCATGCGCACCGGCCGTCCCGTGATCGTGAGCGACCCCATGGCGCCCGAGAGTGTGGTCGACCACGCCCGCGAAATCGGCGCCGATCTCTGGCGCTTTGGCAAGGATTTCAACTTTGCCGGCGACAAGCAGCAGTGGAGCTGGGCAGGGCGGGGGCGCCGCTACGCGGGGCTGGCCTATCCGTCCCTGCGCGGGGCCAATCAGCTGATCAACGCTTCTGGCGTGCTGGCGGCGCTGGAAGCGCTGCGCGACCGGGTTCCCGTCACCGCCCAGGCGGTGCGCAACGGGCTGGCGCTGGTGGAACTGCCCGGGCGCTTCCAGATCATCCCCGGCCAGCCCACGCTGGTGCTGGACGTGGCGCACAACCCCCATTCCGTGGCGGCGCTCACGGCCAACCTGGACGCCATGGGGTACTTCCCCACCACCCACGCGGTGTTCGGGGCCATGGCCGACAAGGACCTGGGCCCGATGCTCGCCAAGGTGGGGCCCCTGGTGGACCGCTGGTATTTCACCAACCTGCCGACCCCGCGGGCCGAAACGGCCGCCGTTCTGCAGCAGAAATGGAACGCGGTGCAGATGGTTGCGGGCGGGCGGCGGGAGGTGCACTCCTCGCTGCATGCCGACCCCCTGGAGGCCTTGCAGGCTGCCGTGGCTGCCGCAGACCCGGCTGATAGAATCGTGGTCTTTGGCTCGTTTTACACAGTCGGCGGTGTGCTGCTCCACGGAACACCCCGCCTGCAGGCCAAACATCTGGGCCATTAGGCAGGTTCTGAGGCCCGAACGAGTCGTTACTCCATGGCATTTTTCAAGTTTCGGTGGCCCGGTCAGAGTGAGCAACCCCAGGCCGAAAAGCCTGCCAAACGCCCTCGCTCGCCGCAGGGCGAGAGCATTGAGGTGATGCGCCGGCGTGCGCGCCATCGCCTCATTGGGGCGGCCGTGCTGGTGCTGCTGGGGGTGATCGGCTTCCCGATGCTGTTCGACACGCAGCCGCGGCCGGTGCCCGTCGACATCCCCATCGAGATTCCCGACCGCAACAAGGTGGCCCCGCTCGTGGTGCCCGCCCCGGTGGCAGAGGCTCCCGCGTCGGCCAAGCCCGCATCCCCCGCGCCGTCCCAGGTGGCTGCGACGGCGCCGCGCAGCACCGGTGCCGGTGCCGCAAACGGGCTCTCCGAGGGCGAGGAGCTGGTGCCCAGCCAACGCCCCGCGGCGCCGCGGCCAGCGGCCCAGGCGCCGTCCAGGCCTGAAGCAAAGCCCGAGCCAAAGCCAGAACACAAGCCGGAATCGAAGCCGGAATCGAAGCCGGAATCGAAGCCCGAGGCCAAGCCGGAACACAAGCCTGAGCCCAAGCCCGCACCGACACCCGCCGAGCCCAAGCCCGCGCCCCGCACGGACGAAGCGGCGCGCGCCCGCGCCCTGCTCGAGGGGCGCTCCACCGAGTCCGCGGGCGCCAGCGCCCAGGGCGAGGAGGGCCGCTTCATCGTGCAGGTCGGGGCGTTTGCCGATGCCGACAAGGCGCGGGAGGCCCGCACCAAGGTCGAGCGTGCAGGGTTGAAGACTTATACCCAGGTGGCGGATACCAAGGACGGCAAGCGCACGCGGGTGCGCGTGGGGCCGTTTACCAACCGGGCCGAGGCGGACAAGGCCGCCGCCCGGATCAAGGGGCTGGGCCTCTCTGCTTCTGTGCTGACGCTGTGACGTGCGCCGCGTGAGGGCTTCGCGCAGTGATGACCGCCCTGGACTGGATTTTTGCCGGCCTGCTGCTGGCGTCGATGCTCATCGGGGCGTGGCGCGGACTGGTGTTTGAAGTGCTGTCCTTGCTTGGCTGGGTGGTCTCGTTCTTTGTGGCGCAGTGGTTTGCCGACGACATGGCGGCCGTGCTGCCGATGGGGAATTCGGCTGCGGCGCTGCGCTATGCGGCGGGGTTCACGCTGGTGTTTGTCGGCGCGGTGTTTGCCTGCGGGTTTCTGACCTGGGTGGCCAAGAAGATGGTCGAGGCCATCGGCCTGCGGCCCGCGGACAGGGCCTTGGGCGCCGCCTTCGGGCTGCTGCGGGGCGTGGTGCTGCTGCTGGCGGTGGCCGTGGTGGCTGGCCTGACGCCCCTGCACGAGGCCGACTGGTGGCAGGAGTCGCAAAGCGCGCCGGTACTGGCCGGGGTGCTCCGGGGCTTGAAACCGGCGTTGCCGGACGAATTTGGAAGGCATCTGCCTTCCTGAAAGCGAAGTGGCCGTGGCCGGAAGCCGCGGCCATCGGGTTGCCGCGGGGCTGTTCCCGCAAACGGATGGAAATCAACTATGTGTGGAATCGTCGGCGTCGTCAGCACAGCGCCCGTCAATCAGCTGATCTATGACGCCTTGCTGCTCCTGCAGCACCGCGGCCAGGACGCAGCGGGCATCGTGACCCAGCAAGGGCGCAAGTTTTTCATGCACAAGGCCAAGGGCATGGTGCGCGACGTATTCCGTACGCGCAACATGCGGGCGCTGCCCGGCAACGTGGGGCTGGGGCAGGTGCGTTATCCCACCGCCGGCAACGCGTACAGCGAGGAGGAGGCGCAGCCCTTCTACGTGAACGCGCCTTTCGGCATCGTGCTGGTGCACAACGGCAACCTGACCAATGCCCGCGAACTGCGCACTGAGCTCTTCCAGACCGATCACCGCCACACCAATACCGAGAGCGATTCCGAGGTGCTGCTCAACGTGCTGGCGCACGAACTGGAGCGCGCCACCCGGGGCGTGCCGCTGCAGGTGGAGGACGTGTTTGCCGCCGTCCGCGCCGTGCACAAGCGCATCAAGGGCTCCTACGCCGTGATCGCCCTGATCGCCGGCCACGGCCTGCTGGCCTTCCGCGACCCGCACGGTATCCGTCCGTTGGCGCTGGGCCGGGGCCAGGACGGCACCGTCATGGTCGGCAGCGAGTCCGTGGCCCTGGAAGGGACGTCCCATGTGTTCGAGCGCAACGTGGACCCCGGGGAGGCCGTCTTCATTACGCTGGACGGCAAGGTCCATTCGGCCCAGTGTGCCGAGAAGCCGCAACTCAACCCCTGCATCTTCGAGTTCGTGTACCTTGCGCGCCCGGACTCCGTGCTGGATGGCATTTCCGTGTACCAGGCGCGCCTGAACCTGGGCGAGGCGCTGGCCAAGCGCGTGATCTCCACCGTGCCGCCCAACGAGATCGACGTGATCATCCCCATCCCCGAGTCCAGCCGCCCGAGCGCCACGCAGCTGGCGCACCTGCTGGGCATCCCGTACCGCGAAGGTTTCGTCAAGAACCGCTACGTGGGCCGTACCTTCATCATGCCGGGGCAGGGCGTGCGCAAGAAATCCGTGCGCCAGAAGCTCAATGTGATCGGCAGCGAATTCAAGGGCCGCAACGTGCTGCTGGTGGATGACTCCATCGTGCGGGGCACCACCAGCCGCGAGATCGTGCAGATGGCCCGCGACGCCGGCGCCCGCAAGGTCTACCTGGCCAGCGCCGCGCCCCCGGTGCGCTATCCCAACGTCTATGGCATCGATATGCCCACCAGCAGTGAGCTGGTGGCCCACGGCCGGACCGTGGAAGAAGTGCGCCAGGCCATTGGCTGCGATGCGCTGATCTACCAGGATGTGGATGGCATGAAGAAGGCCGTGGGCGCACTCAACAGCGCCATCACCGGCTTTGATGCGTCCTGCTTCGACGGCATCTATGTGACCGGAGACATCACCGCCGAAGGGATTGCGAGCATGAACGAAGGGCGCGTGGGAACGGAAGAGGGCGAGGAAGACACTTCCCGCCTGGCCTTGCCAAACGCGCAAGAGGCCTAGTACCTTCCCTGGACAAGACTGCGGGCCGCCCTGTGTGAACGGCCCTGCGGATCGATAGACCCCTGACACTGGCCCCACCGGGGCCGGACTTGCTTGATCATGACTGACACCACTGCTTCTTCCGCCCGCGTGCGCACCCGTTTTGCCCCGTCGCCCACCGGCTTCATCCACCTGGGTAACATTCGTTCGGCCCTCTACCCCTGGGCCTACGCCCGGGCCACGGGAGGCGACTTCATCCTGCGCATCGAGGACACCGACATCGAGCGTTCCAGCCAGGCGGCGGTGGATGTGATCCTGGAGGGCATGAAGTGGCTGGAGCTGGACCACGACGAAGGCCCGTTCTACCAGATGCAGCGCATGGACCGCTACAAGGAGGTCCTGTCCCAGCTGCAGGAGAAAGGCCACGTCTATCCCTGCTACATGAGCGTGGAAGAACTGGACGCCCTGCGCGAGCGCCAGATGGCCAACAAGGAAAAGCCGCGCTATGACGGCACGTGGCGCCCCGAACCCGGCAAGGTGCTGCCGCCCGTTCCCGAGGGCGTGAAGCCCGTGCTGCGCTTCAAGACGCCCCAGGGCGGCGTCGTGGGCTGGGATGACAAGTGCAAGGGCCGCATCGAATTCCAGAACAGCGAGCTGGACGACCTGGTGATCGCGCGCCCCGACGGTACGCCGACCTACAACTTCTGCGTCTGCGTGGACGACATGGACATGCGCATCACCCATGTGATCCGCGGCGACGACCATGTGAACAACACGCCGCGCCAGATTCACATCTTCGAGGCTCTGGGCGCCCAGGTGCCCGTATTTGCCCACCTGCCTACCGTGCTCAACGAACAGGGCGAGAAGATGAGCAAGCGCAACGGCGCCAAGCCCGTCACGCAGTACCGCGACGAAGGGTTCCTGCCCGACGCCATGGTCAACTACCTGGCGCGCCTGGGCTGGAGCCATGGCGACGACGAGATCTTCAGCCGGGAGCAGTTCCTGCAGTGGTTCAACCTCGATCACCTGGGCCGCAGTGCGGCGCAGTTCGACGAAGCGAAGCTGCGGTGGGTGAATGCGCAGCACCTCAAGGCCATGGCCGATGATGCGCTCGCCGCGCTGGTGGCGCCGCAACTGCTGCAACGGGGTGTGGCGCAGGATGCCCTGGCCGATGGCCGCCTGGTGAAGATCTGCGCCTTGTTCAAGGACCGCTGCGACACCACGGTTGCGCTGGCCGATTGGGCCCATGTGTTCTATGGCGACGTCACGCCCGTGGAGGCCGAGCGTGCCCAGCATGTCACGGAAGCCGTGGCGCCTGCCCTCGACGCCCTGGCCGATGCCCTGGCCGCCTGCGCATGGGACAAGGCGTCCATCACCGCGGCCTTCAAGCAGGTGCTGGCCCAGCACGGCCTGAAGATGCCGCAACTGGCCATGCCGGCACGCGTTCTGACCGTGGGTACAGCGCACACGCCCTCGGTGGATGCGGTGCTTGAATTGGTCGGACGCGAAAAAGTTGTAGCGCGTTTGCGAAACCGCTAAAAATCTGTCTATAATTCAAGGCTCAGATGATGACAACAAATACAAAGTGTTTGTTGCTTCAAGTGGGGGTATAGCTCAGCTGGGAGAGCGCTTGCATGGCATGCAAGAGGTCAGCAGTTCGATCCTGCTTACCTCCACCAATCTGATAATTGAGAACGGTTAGTTCCCAGGTTTTGACCCTATCGTCTAGAGGCCTAGGACATCACCCTTTCACGGTGAGTACCGGGGTTCGAATCCCCGTAGGGTCGCCAAGTTTGTAGCGCTTGGCTTGCATGGAATGCAAGCAAAAAGCTGCCTGCCAGGAGTGGTAGTTCAGTTGGTTAGAATACCGGCCTGTCACGCCGGGGGTCGCGGGTTCGAGTCCCGTCCACTCCGCCAGTTCCAAAACCGCTGCAGTCAACAGGCTGCAGCGGTTTTTTTATTCGCCGCTGCCATCTGCAGTATGGCCGTCGGGTGTGCAAAAATGTGTAACACTCTGCGTTTCGACCGGGGAAAAATAACAACGACACCGCCGCCATGATTCCGCGCCACTGGCTTTTCCATCCCCAGCACATCACCGGATTCAAGGCGGTGATGCCGGTGTTGTGGGGGCTGACGGGGGCGATGCTGGCGGCCTGGGCCTATTTTTCGACCGCGGACCTCGGGCGGATTCAGCACTACCTGATGCTCCACCAGGGGCTGGAGATGCTGTCCATCGTCGTGTCCGCGCTGGTGGCCGCCGTGGGGTGGAAGGCCCACAGCATCAATCCGCAGCGCAATGTCTTCATCCTTGCGTGCGGGTTCCTTGGCGTGGCCTTGCTCGACTACTCGCACATGCTGTCGTATGCGGGCATGCCCGACTACGTCACGCCCAATTCCGTCGCCAAAGCCATCAATTTCTGGCTGCCCGCACGCTATATGGGAGCGCTGAGCCTGCTATGGGCGCTGTCGATTCCCTGGCGGGCACCGGGCGAGCTGGGCGCGGCGGGCGGCGGGCGGTTCGGGATCCTGGCCCTGGTGGTGCTCGTGGTCGCCGCCGTGCACACGGTGATATTTGGATTCCCGCACTGGTATCCGCAAACCTATGACGCCCAGGGCCTCACGCCCTTCAAGGTGGCTGCGGAGTATGGCGTGATCGCCCTGTATGCGGTTTCCATGGCCGTGCTGCTGCAGCGTGCGCGCATGCGGGCGTCCTTCGATGTGCCGCGGCTCTTCGCGGCCGTGTGGGTGATGGCACTGAGCGAATTCTTCTTCACGCTCTACGTCACCGCGACGGATCCTTTCAACCTGCTCGGGCACGTCTACAAGGTGGTGGGCTACTACTACCTGTACCGTGCGATCTTCGTGGGCACCATCGAGGCGCCTTACAACGCGCTGCAGCAGTCGGACAAGGCACTGCGCGCCGTGCTCGACGCCGTGCCCGACCTGATGTTCGAGATGACGCGGACAGGCCGGTACGTGCGAATCCACACCCGGCAGCCCGAACTGCTGCTGGTGCCAGCGGAGCGCGTGCTGGGCCGGTCGTTGCAAGAGGTGCTGCCGCCGGACGTGGCGGCGGTGGCCCAGGCGGCCATCGATGCCGCCGCCGAGCACGGCGTAGCCCGAAATTTCCAGTATGCGCTGGACCTGCCGGACGGCAAGCACTGGTTCGAGCTTTCCGTGGCCCGCCAGGCCATGGAGGAGGGCACGGAGGCGCATTTTGTGGTGCTGGCGCGCGACATCACCGAGCGTGTGGAGGCCCTGGACACCCTGCGCAAGCTGCGGCATGCCGTGGAGCAGGCGCCCAACTCCATCGTCATCACCAGCGCGGACGGGGGGATCGAGTACGTGAACCCGTCGTTCTCGGTCACCACGGGCTACGGCCCCGAGGAGGTCATGGGTCGCAACCCCCGCTTGCTCAGCGCGGGTACGACGCCCGAGTCGGTGTACCGCGACCTGTGGGCCCACCTGTCCAGCGGACGGCCGTGGCGGGGGGAGTTCGTCAACCGCCGCAAGGACGGCCGCGAGTACCATGAATCGGCCATCATCTCCCCGCTGCACGATGAGCACGGGCGCATCACGCACTATCTGGCGGTGCAGGAGGACGTGACCGAGCGCAAGCGGGACGAGGAGCGCATCCGCAAGCTGGTCAACTTTGACGCGCTCACCGGGCTGCCGAACCGGACCATGTTCGCTTCGCGGTTCAGCCAGGCCTTGGCACTGTCCCAGCGCAGCGGCCAGCACCTGGCCTTGCTGTACCTGGACCTGGACCACTTCAAGAACGTCAATGAATCGCTGGGGCACCAGGTGGGCGACGAACTGCTGGTAGAGATCGCGCGGCGCCTGCAGCATGTGCTGCGCGACGAAGACACCGTGTCCCGCCCCGGCGGGGACGAGTTCATCATCGTGCTGCCGCTGACCGATGCGCAGCATGCCGCCCACGTGGCCGAGAAACTGCAGGCCGAGGTCCGGCAGGTCTGCAGGCTGGGCCGTCACGAACTGGTGGTCACGTCCTCCGTGGGGATTGCCCTGTATCCGGAGGACGGCCGCGAGTTCGAGACGCTGGCGCAGCGGGCCGACGCGGCCATGTTCCGCGCCAAGGAAACGGGCCGCGACACCTACCGCTTTTTTTCGGCCGACATGCAGGCCCACTCCCTGCGCGTCTTGCAGATCGAGAATGCCTTGCGCAGTGCGGTCGTGCAAAACCAGCTGGCGCTGCACTACCAGCCGCAGGTGCGGCTCAAGGACGGAAAACTGACCGGCGTGGAGGCACTGCTGCGCTGGAACCACCCCGAGCTGGGGGCGGTGAGCCCCGCGGAGTTCGTGCCGGTGGCCGAAAGCAGCGGGCAGATCCTGGGCATTGGCGAATGGGTGCTGCGAACCGCGCTGGCCCAGGCGCGCACCTGGTGGCAGGCCGGGCGTGCGGACTTCACGGTGGCGGTGAACCTGTCGATGGCGCAGTTCCGCCATCCGGGGCTCGTGGACATGGTGCGGGAAGCCCTGCAGGAGAGCGGCGTTCCCGCACAAGTGCTGGAGCTGGAGCTGACCGAAAGCATCGCGATGGACGCTCCCGAGAAGGTCATCGCCATCGTGCAGCAACTGTTCGAGCTGGGCGTTCAGCTGTCCATCGACGACTTCGGCACGGGCTACTCCTCGTTCAGCTACATCCAGCGGCTGCGGGTGCACAAGCTCAAGATCGACCAGTCTTTTGTGCGCCACCTGGGCCAGGACGCCAGCGCCCAGCATATCGTGCGCGCCATCATCGGCCTGGCGCAAAGCCTGGAGCTGGAGGCCATTGCCGAGGGCGTTGAGACCGCGGTGCAGTGCGAGGCACTGCGGGCGCTGGGCTGCCAGACGGGGCAGGGCTACTACTTCAGCCGGCCCGTTCCGGCGCAAGAGCTCGCCCCCTGGATGGCCACAGATTTCGTGTGCCCGGCCGGGCGCGAGTCCCTGTAAAAAGCAAGAGGCGCCGGGGCGCCTCAGGGAAATGGCTGCTAGCGCCCGGCGGCCTCAATTCTGAAGTGCAACACCCTTCAGAATTGAGACGTCTATGAGCAAAAGAACCTACGAGCAGGTCACAGAATCAGAACGCCACGCTATAGCGCTGGGGCTGCAGCAAAAGCAAAGCATCCGGGCTATCGCCAGAGCCTTGGGACGCAGCGCCAGCACAATCAGCAGGGAGGTTCGCCGCAACTCGGGGGGCAACGGCTACGCAAGCCGGTTCGCCCATCAGCGCTGTTGTAGGCGCCGCATTTTTAGTCGCCCTCAATCCAAACTGAGCCGGCCAGGGGCCTTGTTCAAGCAGGTGTGCGAGTATTTGCACCTGCATTGGTCGCCCCAGCAGATTGCAGGGCACCTGAAAAAACTCCACCCCAACGACCGGCGCCAACGAGTGTCACACGAGAGCATCTACACCTGCATTTACGCCCAGCCGCGCGGCGAGCTAAAGAAAGAGCTGGTGTCTTGCCTGCGCCTGGCCCATGCCAAGCGTTGGCCTCGCTCCAAGGGCAATGACCGGCGTGGGGAGATCAAGGATCTGCTGAGCATCCATGTGCGCCCTCCAGAGGTTGAGGACCGTCAGCTGCCAGGCCACTGGGAGGGGGATCTCATCAAGGGCGCCAACAATGCCAGCGCCATCGGCACCTTGGTCGAGCGCACCACGCGCCTGGTGCTGCTGGTCAAGCTGCCACACCCCAACCCGGCCACGGCTGCGCACGTGCTACAGGCGTTCAGCGACAAGCTCAATGCAATAGCCAGCCCCATGCGCCAGAGCCTGACCTACGACCGTGGCAGCGAGATGGCCGAGCATGCCAGGCTCACCGAGAAAACGGGCATGAAGGTGTACTTCTGTGATCCCTACAGTCCCTGGCAGCGGGGCAGCAACGAGAACACCAATGGGCTGCTGCGCCAGTACTTCCCCAAGGGCACCGACCTCAGTGGCTACACCCAGCAGCAACTTGATGCGGTGGCTGACGAGCTCAATGGGCGCCCCAGGATGACCTTGGGGTACAGCACCCCTCTTGAGATTTATGCGCAGCACTTACAGCGGTTGACTCAACAGCCTGGTTCGATGCACTGAGCGAATAAGTGTTGCACTTGGACTTGAATCCGCCCCCGCCCCGATTGCGCAAGCAGCTATTAAAGAAGGAGCGAATCGCGCCAGCTGCGCGGCCCCTATGGCTCAGCGCGGCGCCAGCCGGATCGCGCCGTCCAGGCGAATCACCTCGCCGTTGAGCATGTCGTTCTCAAAAATGTGGCGCACCAGCTTGGCATAGTCCTGGGGCGTGCCCAGCCGGCTGGGGAAGGGCACCCCGGCGGCCAGGGCGTCCTGCACCTCTTGCGGCATGCCAAACAGCATGGGCGTGCCAAAGATGCCGGGGGCGATCGTCATGTTGCGGATGCCGTTGCGCGCCAGGTCGCGGGCGATGGGCAGCGTCATGCCCACCACCCCGCCCTTGGATGCCGAATACGCCGCCTGGCCGATCTGCCCGTCGTACGCTGCCACGCTGGCGGTGGAGATCAGCACGCCACGCTCGCCGGTCGCTTCCGGCTCGTTCTTGCTCATGGCTTCGGCCGCCAGGCGGATCATGTTGAAGCTGCCGATCAGGTTCACCGTGATGGTCTTGCTGAACAGGGCCAGTGCGTGGGCGCCGTTCTTGCCCACGGTTTTTTCGGCGGGGGCGATGCCGGCGCAGTTCACCAGGCCCATCAGCTTGCCCATCGAGACGGCCTTGGCCACCACGGCCTGGCCGTCGGCCTCGTTGCTCACATCGCATTTCACAAAGGCGCCGCCGATGTCCCGTGCGACCGCTTCGCCCTTTTCCTGCTGCATGTCGGCAATCACCACCTGGCCGCCCTGGGACGCCAGCATGCGGGCCGTGCCTTCGCCCAGACCCGACGCGCCGCCGGTCACGATGAATACCTTGCCTTTGATTTCCATGTGCTGTCTCCGTAAGTGACGTTAACGTAAACGTCAATTATGGCCCACCCTTGCCAGAAAAGCCGCCCGGGGCGGCCCGTGCCACAAAAAAGCCCGGCAGGGCCGGGCTCTCTGGGGAGGGGACAGTCCAGCGGTTTACGGGAAGCCCACGCGGTCCAGCATCTGCTGCACCTTGGTGGTGTTGGCGCCCACGGCGCTGATCGGAATCGTCTCGCTCTTGAAGGGCTGGCCGTTCGTCATGGCCTTGAGGGCCGGGTTGTCCAGTGCCACGCCCTTGGCGGCCGGCCATTCATTGTTGCCGTTGGCAAAATAGTTCTGGGCCTCCGGGCTGGCAAGGTACTCCAGGAACTTGATGGCGTTGGCCTGGTTCTTGGAATGCCGGGCCACGGCGCCCCCGGCAATGTTCAGGTGAGTGCCCCAGGACTCCTGGTTCGGGAACACCACGCCCACCTTGTTGACCACGGCCACGTCCTCGGGCTTGTTGGACCGCATCATGCGGGCCAGGTAGTAGCTGTTGGTGACGGCAATATCGCATTCGCCCGCCGCCACGGCCTTGATCTGGTCGGTGTCGCCGCCCTTGGGAGGCCGCGCGAGGTTGGCCACCACGCCCTTGAGCCAGGCCTCGGCCTTTTGCTCGCCCAGGTGCTCGGTCACGGCGCCGAAAAGGCTCAGGTTGTAGGGGTGGGAGCCGGACCGGATGCACAGCTTGCCCTTGTTCTTGGGATCGCCCAACTCCTCGTAGGTGTCCACGTCCGATTTCTGCACCTTGACCTTGTTGTAGACGATCAGGCGGGCGCGGGTGGACAGGCCAAACCACGAGATGCCGCCGTCGGCCGCCGGCTGGCTGCGCAGGTTGGCGGGAATCGCGTCGTTGAGCACCTTGGAGTGGATGGGCTGGAACAGGCCGTCGACCTCACCCTTGTACAGGCGGGCGGCGTCCACCAGCAGGATCACGTCGGCCGGCGATGCGGCGCCTTCGGCCTTCAGGCGGGCCAGGATGCCGGCGTCGTCGGCGTCCACGCGGTTGATCTTGATGCCCGTGGCCTTGGTGAATCCGTTGTACAGCGCCTCGTCGGTGGAGTAGTGGCGGGCCGAGTAGAGGTTCACCACCTGTTCCTGGGCTTGTACGGCACCTGCGGCGGCGGCCAGGGCGCAAGCACCCAGCAAGGCTTTCACGGTCATCGACATGGAAACTTCTTTCAAGGTTGTAACCGTCCAATGATAAAGCAAACGCGAATTATTCTTAATAAAAAACCGGGCTGAGGCCGGAAATTCGGGGAGGGCCCAGGCCGCGCTGGAGACACCATGGCGCCGCGCAAGGCCCTGCGGCGCAGCGCGGGCGAGGGGGGCGTGCCGACCGCGAAACCCTCCGTTCCGTGGGCGCGCGGCCAAAAAAAAGCCCGGTGGATACCGGGCTTTAAAAGGATCCCTGAAACGGGGGTTTCGAGAGGATCCAAGGAGACAACTGGTGCGTGGAGCGCAAGGGCCCGACGCGTGATCGGATTATCCGGGTTTTCCCGGACCGTGGCCTAGAGTCGGGACTCCAGACCGCGGCAGGGCTTAGCGCTTGCGCGGAGCGGCCGTCTTGGCGGCGTTCGCTGCCGTGCTGGCCACGGCGTTGAAGTTGGCTTCGGCCACATCGGAGGCCTGCTTGACGGCCTTTTGCACCGATTCAAACGCGTTGTTGGCGGCCGAGACGGCGCTCTTCATCACGGCCACGGCGGTTTCGGAACCGGCGGGGGCATTCTTAGCGGCGCTGTCCACCAGGTTGGTGAACGCCTTCTGGGCGTCAGCGGCCTGGGTTTCGAAAGCCTTGCCAAATTCAGCGCCGGTACCGGAGGCGATGTCATACAGGTGGCGGCTGTAGGCAGCGGTCTTTTCAGCCAGGGGCTGGAACAGGCCGGCTTGCAGGGCCAGGAGTTCTTGCGCGTCCTTCACGCCCAGCACGGCTTGTGCGTGGTTCGAGGCTTCGGACAGGGCAGCGCGCGAGGCGGTCACGTTCAGCTCGACGAGCTTTTCCACGCCTTCGAAGGCCTTGGTGGTCAGGCCAAACAGCGTTTCGATGTTGGCTTTGTGGGAGGCCAGGATTTGTTCAGCGGTCAGCGTCATGTCATCTCTCCTAAGGATGGTGCTCCGCAGCGGAGCGAGGTGGTTCTACAGACAACTGCCCTGTACTGATCAAGTCATGTTGCAGTGCAGCATGGGGCGAATTCTAGGGCGTTGCGCAGGCATTGCAAGGGGTTTTTGTTGCGCTGCAGCAAATTAGGGGTGCGGCCCCAGAACGCCCCCGCCGGCCACAATCGTGTCATGCATGCCTACTACGCAGACCATTTCGTGCTGCCGCTGCCCGAAGGCCACCGCTTTCCGATGGCCAAGTACCGGCTGCTGCGCGACGCGATCGTGCAGCACCTGCCGCAGGTGACGCTGTGCGCCGCGCCCGCAGCGACTGACCACGAACTGGCGACGGTTCACACGCGGCATTACATCGACGCGGTGGCCGAGGGCACCCTCGCGCCGGCCGCGCAGCGCGAGATCGGCTTTCCCTGGAGCGAGGCCATGGCCGAGCGCGCCCGCCGTTCCGTGGGCGCCACCCTGGCCGCGAGCCGGGACGCACTGCAGCGCGGGATTGCCGGCAGCCTGGCGGGCGGCACGCACCATGCCTATGCCGACAAGGGCAGCGGCTTTTGCGTGTTCAACGACGTGGCGGTGGCCGCGCGGCAGATGCAGCGGGAGCAGGGCCGGGCGGCTGGCGCGCGGCGCGGCGCCGTCCCGCTGGCCGTGGCGGTGATCGACCTGGATGTGCACCAGGGCAATGGCACGGCCCACATCTTCAGCGAGGACCACAGCGTGTTCACCCTGTCGCTGCACGGCGCGCGCAATTTCCCGTTCCGCAAGGAGGCCAGCGACCTGGACTGCGAGCTGCCCGACGGCTGCGGCGACGCGCACTACCTGCAGGTGCTGGAGCAGGCGCTGGACACCCTGGAGCAGCAGTTCGCCCCGCAGTTCCTCCTGTACCTGGCGGGCGCCGATCCGCACCAGGGCGACCGCCTCGGGCGGCTGTCCCTCACCCACGACGGGCTGGAAGCGCGGGACCGGCGCGTGTTCGACTGGGCGTGGCAGCGGCGCATTCCGCTGGCGTTCGTGATGGCTGGCGGCTACGGGCGCGATCTTGCGGACACCGTGCAGGCCCAGCTCACCACCTGGCGGGTCGCGCTGGAATACCACCGCCGCTGGCAGAATGCCCGGCCATGACTTCCTCCGCCCCCACCGGCCGTCCGGCCCCGCAGCCGCGCAGCGCCTACCGCGCGTTTCGTTCCATCAGCACCCGCTGGGCCGACAACGACGTGTATGGCCATGTCAACAATGTCGTGTACTACAGCTGGTTTGATACGGCGGTGAACGCCCACCTGATCGACCAGGGCGTGCTGGAGATCCACGCCGGGGGCACCATTGGCCTGGTCATCGAGACCCAGTGCAACTACTTTGCCCCGCTGGCGTTCCCGCAGACCGTGGAGGCCGGCATCCGGGTGGCGCGCCTGGGGGGCTCCAGCGTGCGCTACGAGGTGGGGCTGTTTGCGCAAGGCGAACCGATGACGGCCGCCGCAGGCCATTTCATCCATGTGTATGTGGACCGCGCCACCCGCCGGCCCGTGCCGGTGCCGGAGGCCCTGCGCTCCGTGCTGCAGGCCCTGGTGGTGCCGGGCTGAGACACCGGTCAAGGGACGGGCTGGAACGCGGTCTGAAACGCGGGCGGCCCCGCGCCGCCGCGCCGTGGCTGAACCCGGGCTGACGCCGTGGCGGCTGCACGGCGCGGCCGGCGCCGATGGCCTACACTTTGCGGCTTCGCTGCCCCGGCCGCGGCCCACCCGCCTGCTCCTGCGCCCGCCCTGCCCATGATCATTACCAGCCTGCTCGACACCGACCTGTACAAGTTCACCATGATGCAGGTGGTGCTGCACCAGTTTCCCAGCGCGCAGGTGGAATACAAGTTCAAGTGCCGCAATCCCGGCGTGCAGCTGGCGCCGTTTGCCAACGAGATCCGTGACGAGATCCGCTCGCTGTGCAGCCTGCAGTTCCAGGATGCCGAGCTGGCCTACCTGCGCTCGCTGCGCTTCATCAAGAGCGATTTCGTGGACTTTCTGGGGCTCTTCAAGCTCAACGAGAAGTACATCACGCTCACGCCCCAGCACAACGGCGAAATCGACATCACCATCCGGGGGCCGTGGCTGCACACGATCCTGTTTGAAATCCCCGTGCTGGCCATCGTCAACGAGGTCTATTTCCGCAACACGCAGAAGGTGCCCGACTTTCCGGAGGGCCGCCGGCGGCTGGACGAGAAGATCGCGCTGCTGCAGGGCGAGGGCCTGTCGGACCTGAAGATTGCCGACTACGGTACGCGCCGCCGGTTTTCGCGCGCGTGGCACGAGGAGGTGCTGCGTGTGCTGGTGGCGCGCCTGGGCACGGGCGACCGCCGCCCCGGCGCGCCGGCCGGCCCTGGCCAGTTCGCCGGCACCAGCAACGTGCTCTACGCGATGAAGCTCGGCGTCACCCCGCTGGGCACCATGGCGCACGAATACCTGCAGGCCTGCCAGGCCCTGGGCCCGCGCCTGCGCGACAGCCAGGTGTTCGGCTTCGAGATGTGGGCCAAGGAATACCGCGGCGACCTGGGCATTGCCCTGTCGGACGTCTACGGCATGAGCGCCTTCCTGCGCGATTTCGACCTGTACTTCTGCAAGCTCTTCGACGGGGCGCGCCACGACAGCGGCGATCCGTTTGCCTGGGGCGAGCGGCTGCTGGACCACTACCGCAAGAACCGGGTCGACCCACTGACCAAGACCCTGATCTTCAGCGACGCGCTCACCGTGCCGCGCACCATCGAGCTGTACCAGCAATTCCGCGGCCGGTGCCAGCTGGCGTTCGGCATAGGCACCAACCTGACCAACGACCTGGGTAGCCCGCCCGCGCACGAGCCTCTGCAGGTGGTGATCAAGATGACGCGTTGCAACGGCCAGCCGGTGGCCAAGCTCTCGGACACCCCGGGCAAAGGCATGTGCGACGACGAGAAGTACCTGGCCTACCTGCGACAGGTGTTCGAGATCCCTTCGCCCGCCTGAAGCGCGGCGCGGCGCACCCGGGGCCGGGGCGCACTGTTTTTTGACCCAGAGACGGAGACAACGACCATGAAGATTTCGCGTGGGCTGGCGGGGGCCGGCCTTCTCGCCCTGCTGCCGGGCCTGGCGCAGGCGGCCGACATCGACGGCAGCACGCTGTCGGTGCTGTGGGGCGTGCCATTTGCAGGCATCCTGCTGTCCATCGCGCTGATGCCGCTGCTGGCGCCGATCTTCTGGCACCACCACTTCGGCAAGGTGGCCGCGGGCTGGGCGCTCGCGTTCCTGCTGCCTTTCGCCGTCGCCTTCGGGCCGGGCGCCGCGGGCGCGAGCTTCCTGCATGCGCTGGTGGCCGAGTACCTTCCCTTCGTGATCCTGCTGACGGCGCTGTTCACGGTGGCGGGGGGCATCTACATCCGCGGCAACCTGCACGGCAGCCCGCTGCTGAACACGGCCATCCTGGCCATTGGCGCCGTGCTGGCGAGCTTCATGGGCACGACCGGGGCGTCCATGCTGATGATCCGCCCGCTGATCCGTGCCAACGACAACCGCAAGCACGTGGCGCACGTGGTCGTGTTCTTCATCTTCATCGTCTCCAACGCGGGCGGCTCGCTCACCCCGCTGGGCGACCCGCCGCTGTTCCTGGGCTTCCTCAAGGGCGTGGACTTCTTCTGGACGGTGGGGCACATCCTGCCGGAAACGCTGTTCCTGGTGGGCGTGCTGCTGGCCCTGTTCTTCGCGCTGGATTCCTGGTACTACCACCGCCGCGAAGAACTGCTCAAGACCGACCCCACGCCCGACACTCCTGCCATAGGCTTCGACGGCAAGGCCAACTTCGCGCTGCTGGGCGTGGTGGTGGCGCTGGTGCTGATGAGCGGGCTCTGGAAGTCGCCGGTGTCGTTCACGGTCGCGGGTGCCGAAGTCGGCCTGCCCGGCATCATGCGCGACGCGGGGCTGATCCTGGTCACCCTCGTGTCGCTGGCCGTCACGCCGCGGCAGGTGCACGAGGACAACCAGTTCAGCTGGGGCCCCATGCAGGAGGTGGCCAAGCTGTTCGCCGGCATCTTCCTCACCATCATTCCCGTCATCGCCATGCTCAAGGCGGGCGTGAACGGCCCGTTCGGCGCCATCGTGTCGGCCGTGACCCGCGCGGACGGATCCCCCGACCCGGCCATGTACTTCTGGGCTGCGGGGGCGCTCAGCTCGTTCCTGGACAACGCGCCCACCTACCTGGTGTTCTTCAACACCGCGGGCGGCGACCCGGCCGTGCTCATGACCACCCTGGCGCCCACGCTTGCGGCCATCTCGGCGGGCTCGGTGTTCATGGGCGCCAACAGCTACATCGGCAACGCGCCCAACATGATGGTCAAGGCCATCGCGGAGGACCGCGGCGTGAAGATGCCCAGCTTCTTCGGCTACATGCTGTGGTCGGGCGGGATTCTGGTGCCGCTCTTCATCGTCATGACTTTCATCTGGTTTAGATAGCTCGGCGGCCACTGGCTTGGACCACGCCAGGTTCATAGGCGGGCGTGCCTTGCGAATAGTTTGGAGATTCAAGACTCATGAGCAAACCCCGCATCCTGGTCGCCCGCGCGATCTTCCCCGACATCGTGGACCGCCTGCGCCAGCATTTCGACGTGGAGGACAACCCCGGCGACGTCATCTGGACGCCCGCCGAGCTGGCTGCGCGCCTGGCCGACAAGGACGGTGCGCTGACCACCGGCAGCCAGCGCATCGACGCGGCGCTGCTGTCGGCGGCGCCGCGCCTGAAGATCGTGGCCAACATGGCCGTGGGCTACAACAACTTCGACGTGGACGCCATGACCGCCGCCGGCGTGCAGGGCACCAACACGCCCGATGTGCTGACCGAGACCACGGCCGACTTCGGCTTTGCCCTGCTGATGGCCACGGCCCGCCGCATGACCGAGAGCGAGCATTACCTGCGCGCCGGAAAGTGGACCAAGTGGAGCTACGACATGTTCGCCGGCAGCGACATCCACGGCAGCACGCTGGGCATCATCGGCATGGGCCGCATCGGGCAGGGCATCGCCCGGCGCGGCGCGCACGGCTTCGGCATGAAGGTGGTCTACCACAACCGCTCGCGCCTGGCGCCCGCGCTGGAGGCCGAATGCAAGGCCACCTACGTGGGCAAAGAGGAACTGCTGCGCACCGCCGACCATGTGGTGCTGGTGGTGCCCTATACCCCGGAATCGCACCACACCATCGGCGCAGCCGAGCTGGCGCTGATGAAGCCCACGGCCACGCTGGTCAACATTGCGCGCGGCGGCATCGTGGACGACGCCGCCCTGGCCGTGGCGCTGCGCGAAGGCCGCATCGCCGCCGCGGGGCTGGATGTGTTCGAGGGCGAGCCGCAGGTCCACCCCGGCCTGCTCACCGTGCCCAACGTCGTGCTCACGCCCCACATCGCCAGCGCCACGGTGCCCACGCGCCGCGCCATGGCCGGCCTGGCCGCGGACAACCTGGTTGCGTTCTTTGACGGGCGCGGCCCGCTCACGCCGGTGAACCAGCCGGCGCGCACCTGATCGCCGTAAAGGAACAGCATGGAAGAAGAGGTTGAAGACCGTCCGGTGGATGTGGATGATCCCGCTGTACCGCAGGCTGTGCGGACGGCCGTGCGCGCCGTCATGCAACCGGGCGACGTACTGTGGCGTTGCCCTCGTTTGTCGGCACCCCGCGGCATGCTCGGGGTGGTGGGAATCGGGCGCCGTGATCTGGTGATTGAATGGTGGCTGATGAGCCAGGATGGCGATTTGATTGACGCTTTCTGGGAAAAGTAGCTTGTCGAGCGGCATGGCTGATCGCTGAGATATTTCAATTTTCTTTTTTGGAAAAATTGCCTGACTAGCGACCTACCTCAGACGCTTTCTCTTCCCCACCCGTTCGGGCTGAGCCTGTCGAAGCCTTGCCCGCACGCTGCAAGCCCTGGCTTCGACAGGCTCAGCCCGAACGGATGGAGTGGTATCTGAGACAAGTAACTAATCAGGTAAAAATGGCCTCTAGAGCCTATGCAGAAAGCGCTAGCAGCTATCAAAATAATAGTGAATTTACCTTGACGACCGATACCCTTGTTCTGCTGGCTGGCGTGGTGCTGGTTCTTGTGCTGCTGGTGCTGCTCCTGCTGCGCCGGCCCCGCGTGGACCTGCCGCCCGAATGGCTGGCCCGCCTGCAGGTGCTGGAGCGCACCGTCCAGGCGACCCAGCTGGCAGTGGCCAAGAACGACGGGGCGCTGGACGGCATGGGCCAGCAGCTGCGGGCCTTCACGCAGACCACGCAGACCACGCAGGAGGGGCTGCGCCACGCGGTCGACGAGCGCCTGGCGCAAGCGGTGGCCGAATCGCGCAACGGCCGCGCCGAACTGCTGGCGGCCTTTGGCGTCTTTGAGGCGCGGCTGGAGCAGCGCCTCGCAGCGCTGGACGCCGCCACGCGCCAGACGCTCGATTCGCTCAAGGGCGACACCCATGCGCAGCTGGGCACCATGTCGCAAGCGCTCAAGGACCAGCTCGAAGCCAACGGCACGCAGATCAGGAACCAGTTTGCCGTGCTGCAGGACGCGGTTTCCCAGCAGCTTGCCGGCATGGTGCAGGGCAGCCAGCAGAACGCCGAGCAGCTGCGCGCCGCGCTCAACGAGCGGCTGGCCGCCATCCAGGCCGACAACGCCACCAAGCTGGAGGAAATGCGCCGCACGGTGGACGAAAAGCTCCACGCCACCCTGGAGCAGCGCCTGGGCGAATCGTTCAAGCTGGTGAGCGACCGGCTGGAGCAGGTGCACAAGGGCCTGGGCGAGATGCAGACCCTGGCCGGCAGCGTGGGCGACCTGAAGCGCGTGATGACCAACGTGAAGTCGCGCGGCACCTGGGGCGAGATGCAGCTGGGTGCGATCATCGACAACGTGCTCACGCCCGAGCAATACGCCCGCAACGTGAAGACCGTGCCGGGCAGCGACGAACTGGTCGAGTTCGCCATCCGCCTGCCCGGCAAGCGCGACGAGCAGCCCGTGTGGCTGCCCATCGACTCCAAGTACCCGGTGGAGCAATACCAGCGCCTGCTGGACGCGCAGGACGCCGCGGACAAGGTGGCCATCGTGGCGGCGGGCAATGCCTTCGAGACCTCCATCAAGCTCGAGGCCCGCAAGATCTTCGCCAAGTACGTCTCGCCGCCGTACACCACCGACTTCGCGGTGCTGTACCTGCCCACCGAAGGCCTGTTTGCCGAGGTGATCCGACGCCCCGGCCTGGTGGAGGCCGTGCAGAACGACTGCCGCGTGATGATCACCGGCCCGGCCAATCTGGCGGCCATGCTCAGCAGCCTGCAGATGGGCTTCAAGACGCTGGCGATCGAGAAGCGCTCGTCCGAGGTGTGGGGCCTGCTGGGCACGGTGAAGACCGAGTTCGCCAAGTTCGGCGACGTGGTGGAGGCGACCAAGAAGTCCATCGACGCCGCCGCCAAGAAGTTTGACGAGGTGGGCGTGCGCACCCGCGCCATCCAGCGCAAGCTGCGCGACGTGCAGGAGCTGCCGGCGCCCCAGGCCGGGGCGGCCGCCGTGCCGCAGCCGGGCGGCGGCGCGTCCGCGCTGCCCGGCATGGACGCAGAGGACGACGCGCCGTGACCGCCACGCTGGCCCGCCTGATCGCCGGCCAGGTCTGCGTGCACGCCAGCATGGCGGGCCTGCGGCTGGCCGCGCCGCTGTGGGCACTGCGGGAGGGGTACAGCGCCGCGGCGGTGGGCCTGCTGGTGGCGCTGTTTGCGCTGACCCAGGTGTTCCTGGCGCTGCCCGCGGGCCGCTATGCGGACCGGCGGGGCCTGCGCCGGCCGGTGGGCGGCGCCGTGGCCGCCACCTGCCTGGGCGCCGGGCTGGCTGCCGCGTGGCCGGTCTTCCCGGTCATGTGCCTGGCTGCGTTGCTGGCGGGCGGTGCTTCCGGCGCCGTCATCATTGCCGTGCAGCGCCACGCCGGGCGGGCCGTGCACGATGCCACGGAGCTCAAGCGGGTGTTCAGCTGGCTGTCCATCGGCCCGGCGGTGTCCAATTTCATCGGCCCGTTTGCCGCGGGGCTGGTCATCGACCATGCGGCCGGCGCGCCCGGCAGCCTGCAGGGCTACCGCGCCGCCTTCGTGCTGCTGGCGGTGCTGCCCCTGCTGGGGTGGTGGGCCGTGCGGGGCGTGCCGGAGCTTCCGCCCGCGCCAGCGGCCGCCACCGCGGGCGACGGACCCCGGCGGGCCTGGGACCTGCTGCAGGACGCGCCGTTCCGGCGCCTGCTGATCGTCAACTGGATGATCTCCTCGTGCTGGGATGTGCACGCGTTTGCCGTGCCGTTGCTGGGCCACGAGCGCGGACTGTCGGCGGCCGTCATCGGCACCATCTTTGGCGCGTTTGCCGTGGCGGCGACGTTGGTCCGCGTGCTGATGCCGTTCGTGGCGGGCCGGCTGCGCGAACAGGCCGTGATGGCGGGGGCGCTGGTGGCCACGGCCGTGCTCTTTGGCGTGTATCCGTGGCTGGGCAGCGCCTGGGCCATGGGGCTGTGCTCGGTGCTGCTGGGCCTGGTGCTGGGCACGGGGCAGCCCATGGTGATGAGCCTGCTGCACCAGATCACGCCGCACCACCGCCAGGGCGAGGCGCTCGGCCTGCGGCTCATGGCCATCAATGCGTCCAGCGTGCTCATGCCGCTGCTGTTCGGGTCCGCCGGCGCGGTGGTGGGGGTCAACGGCCTGTTCTGGGCGGTGGGCGCGCTCAGCGGCCTGGGCGCACGGCTGGCCTGGCGGATCGCGGGGCGGTAGTTGGTGCCCGCCGGTCCCGGCGGGCCGGGGGCGGCGTCAGAGCTGGTAGAACGCCTTGATCAGCTTCCAGGCTTCCTCGGGGTCATCGGTGTAGTGGAACAGGCCCAGGTCCTGCTGCGAGATGGTGCCTTCCTCGACCAGCACGTCGAAGTTGATCAGGCGCTTCCAGTAGTCCGTGCCGAACAGCACGATGGGCACCGGCTTGGCCTTGCCGGTCTGTACCAGGGTCAGCACCTCGAACAGCTCGTCCAGCGTGCCAAAGCCGCCCGGGAAGGCCACCAGCGCCTTGGCACGCATCATGAAGTGCATCTTGCGCAGCGCGAAGTAGTGGAACTTGAAGCTCAGCGAGGGCGAGATGAAGCGGTTGCCGCTTTGCTCATGGGGCAGGGCGATGTTCAGGCCCACGTTCAGCGCGCCAGCGTCGTGGGCGCCGCGGTTGGCGGCCTCCATGATGCCGGGGCCGCCGCCGGTGCAGATGTAGATGCGGTCGGCCGGGCGCTGGCGTTCGCTGTATTCGGCCACCAGCTTGGCGAACTGCCGGGCCAGGTCGTAATAGCGGGCGTTGCGCACCGCCAGCCGCGCGCGCACCAGGCGCACTTCGTCGCCGCTGGCTTCGGCCTCGGCCAGCTGGGCCGCGGCTTCGTCGGGCGCCACAAAGCGGGCGCTGCCGTAGACCACCACGGTGTTCTCGATGCCTTGCTCGGCCTGGCCCAGGTCGGGCTTGAGCATCTCCAGCTGAAAGCGGATGCCGCGTGTCTCGCGGCGGAACAGGAACTCGGGGTCGGCAAAGGCAAGGCGGTAGGCGTCGGCGTGCAGCGGGTTGCCGTTGGTGGCGTGGTTGTGCAGTTCCGCCCAGGCATCGGCCAGGCGGCGTTCGTTCAGTTGGGTGTTGGCGTCCATGGGAGGCTTTGAAAGGAAATCAGTCGGGGCAGGGGCGCGGGGCGGGCCGGCACTGCGGGGGCCTGGCACCGGGCTATAAGCATAAAAAATGCCCGGGGCGCAAGTCTATCAAGCGCGAGATGCTATGAATAGTGAAGCGGTCTGGATGCCGAGCGCCGTGAGGCACAGCGACCCGAACAGGTGGAGTGCCGCCGTGCCCAGGGCCAGGGCGTAGCGCTGGGCCATCAGCATTTCGACTACTTCGGCCGAGAAGCTGGAGAACGTGGTGAGTGCGCCCAGGAACCCGGTCACCAGCGCAAGGCGCCAGAGCGGGTCGATCTGCGGCAGGGCGTGGAAGAGGGCCACGCACAGGCCGACGAGATAGCCCCCGACCAGGTTGGCGGCCACGGTGCCCCAGGGGATCAGGCCGCCGGGGCTGAGCCACAGCCCCAGGCGCCAGCGCGCCAGCGCGCCCACGCAGGCACCCAGGCAAATGGCAAGAACGTTCAGCATCACGGCATTGTCGCGCAACGACGCCGGTCCGCGGGCGGCACCGGAGCCGGGCTTTTCAGCGCGCCGCCATCTGCTGGGGCAGCCAGGTCACGATGGCGGGGAACAGGTAGATCAGGGCCACGGCGCCGCACATGAGCAGGAACATGGGCAGCGCGACCTTGGCAATCCACGGCAGCTGGCGGCCCGTCATGCCTTGCAGCACGAAGAGGTTGAATCCCACGGGCGGGGTGATCTGCGCCATTTCCACGACCAGCACGATGAAGATGCCGAACCAGATGGTGTCGATGCCCGCGGCCTGCACCGTGGGCATGAGCACGCCCATGGTCAGCACCACCATGGAGATGCCGTCGAGGAAGCAGCCCAGCACGATGTAGAACACCGCCAGCGCCACGATGAGCTGCGCCTGGTTCAGGCCCAGGGAGGCGATCCACTCCGCAAGGTGGCGTGGCAACCCGATATAGCCCATGGACAGCGTGAGGAACGCCGCGCCCGCCAGGATCAGCGCGATCATGCAGTACAGGCGCGTGGCGCCCATCAGCGATTCCTTGAAGGTGCTCCAGTTCATGGAGCCCTGCACGGCCGACAGCACCAGCGAGCCCACCACCCCCACCGCAGCTGCTTCGGTGGCCGTGGCGAAGCCGGTGTAGATGCTGCCCAGCACGGCCGCGATGAGCAGCACCACGGGGATGAGGCTGCGCGACTCGGACAGCTTCTGCGCCAGCGTCATGCGCATGTCCGCGGCGGGCACCTGTTCGGGATGGCGCAAGGCCCAGACCATGATGTAGCCCGAGAACAGCGCGGCCAGCAGCACGCCTGGCAGCACGCCGGCAATGAACAGCTGCGAGATGGACACCTCGGCCGACACGCCGTAGACGATCATGATGATGGAGGGCGGGATCAGCAGGCCCAGCGTGCTCGCGCCCGCCAGCGTGCCCACCACCATGTGCTCGGGGTAGCCGCGGCGCGTCAGCTCGGGCAGCGTCATCTTGCCGATGGTGGCGCAGGTGGCGGCACTCGACCCCGACACCGCCGCAAAGATGGTGCAGCCCACCACATTGGTGTGCAGCAGCCGCCCCGGCAGGGCCTGCACCCAGGGCGCCAGGCCCTTGAACATGTCCTGCGACAGCCGGGTGCGGAACAGGATCTCGCCCATCCAGATGAACAGGGGCAGGGCGGTGAGCGTCCAGCTGGAGGCGCTGCCCCAGATCGTCACCGCCATGGCATCGCCCGCGGGGCGCGAGGAGAACAGCTGCATGCCGATCCAGGCCACGCCCGAAAGGGTCAGCCCGATCCACACGCCGCTGCCCAGGATCAGGAACAGCGAAAGGACCAGCAGTCCGGTAATGGCAAGGTCACTCATGGGGACGTCCGGTAGGTCGAAAGGTCTATTCGTTGCGCAGGGCTTCGCCCGGCGCGGCCTGGGCGCGCCGGCCCAGCAGCTCCAGCACCAGCTCGTCGACAAAGGCGATGGCGAGGATCACCGTGCCGACGGCCATGGCGATCTGCGGAATCCACAGCGGCGTGGCGTCGCTGCTGGTGGAGATGTCGTGGAATTCAAGCGACTGCCACGCCAGCTTGCAGCTGTACACCGCGAACAGCGCGGCCAGCAGCGTGGCGATGGCCAGGGCCCACACCTCGAAGGCCTTCTTGGCGCCGCCCTTGAGGAAGTTCAGCAGCAGCGTCACGCGGATGTGCTCGCCGCGCTTGAGCGTGTGGGCCAGCGCCAGAAAGCCGGACGCGGCCATCAGGTAGCCGGCATACGCGTCGGTGCCCGGCACGTGGAAGTGGAACTGCCGGCTGGCAATGGACAGCAGCACCATGCCCAGCAGCCCGACCATGAAAAGCGCCGCCAGGGCGGCGGCGCTGTCGTACAGAAAGTCCAGCAGACGGCGCATTTGCGTGGGTGCCCGGGCTTACTTGCGGTAGGCGTCGATCAGGGCCTTGCCTTCGGGGCCGGCCTTGTCCAGCCACTCCTTGAGCATGGTGTCGCCCACCTTGGCCATGTCGGCCTTCAGGGCTGCGGGCGGGGCCTCCACGGCCATGCCGTTGGCCTTGAGCTTGGCCACGGTGTCCGTGTTGACCTTGGCGCTGGCGGCCCAGCCGCGCGCCTCGGCGTCGGCGCCGGCCTTGAGCAGGGCGTCCTTCAGCGGTTTGTCCAGCGCGTCAAACGCCTTCTTGTTCACCAGCACGGCGTTCTTGGGCAGCCAGGCCTGGGTGTCGTAGTAGTACTTGAGGTGCTCGTACAGCTTGCTGTCCACACCCGTGGCGCCAGAGGTCATGGTCGATTCGACCACCCCCGTGGCCAGCGCCTGCGAGAACTCGGCCGCCTGCACCGTCACGGGCTGGGCACCCACCAGTTCGGCAATGCGGGCCGTGGCGGGGCTGTAGGCGCGCCACTTGATGCCCTTGAGGTCGGCAGCAGAGGTCAGTGCCTTCTTGGTGTAGATGCCTTGCGGCGGCCATGCCACGGCGTAGAGCAGCACCATGCCTTGCTCGGCCAGCTTCTTTTCCAGGAAAGGCTTCTGCGCGGCATAGAGCTTCTTGGACGCGTCGTAGCTGTCCGCCAGGAAGGGCAGGCCGTCCACGCCGAAGAGCTGCCATTCGTTCTGGAAGTTTGCCAGCAGGATCTCGCCCATCTGGGCCTGGCCGCCTTGCACCGCGCGCTTGATTTCGGGCGCCTTGAACAGGGCTGCGTTGGCGTGCACCGTGATCTTGAGCTTGCCGCCCGTGGCCTTGTCCACGTCGTTGGCCAGCTGCACCATGTTCTCGGTGTGGAAGTTGGTGGCCGGGTAGGCGGCCGCCAGGTCCCATTTGGTCTGTGCAAACGCCGAACCGGCGGACAGGCCCAGGGCCAGTGCCACGCCCAATGCCGTGACGGGGAAGATGCGACGACGCTTCATGGAGACTCCACAGTGGGTTGGTTGAGGGACAAAACGATATGTAAGCAATGTATCGGAGGCGGGCCGTTTGCGGCATAGGTAGTTGCCTCAATGTCGACAAATTACCGACAAATTATTATCAACATGCCTACAATGCGGCGCATGCACATCCTGTGCCAGCCCGCGCGCCAGCGGAGTCGAGGATGATCAAACCTGTGGCCAAGAACCCTTCCGATACCGTGCCCATCGTGTCCTCCGCGCACCTCGTGTCGGCCCAGAGCGCCGAGATGAGCGAGTTCGAGTTCGGCCTCATCGTGGCGGGCAACGCCTTCCACCGCTGGGTGGTGCACTGCATGGCCGCGGCCGGGCTCAAGGACCTGATGCCGCTCGATGTGCTCGTGCTGCACCACGTCACGCACCGCGCGCGCGACAAGCGTCTGGCGGACATCTGCTTCATCATGAACGTGGAAGACACGCACCTGGTGAACTACTCGCTGAAAAAGCTGCAGAACCTGGGCGTGGTCGCCTCGCACAAGAACGGCAAGGAAGTGACCTACGCCGCCACGGATCTTGGCCGCAGCTACGTGCAGCGCTACCGCGAAATCCGCGAGAGCTGCCTGATCGATGCCCTCAACGCCGACGACGCGCTGAACAAGGACATTGGCGAGCTGGCGCGATTGCTGCGTGTGCTCTCGGGCATATACGACCAGGCGGCACGCTCGGCAGCCTCGCTGTAGCCGCGCAGGAAAAATTTCAATCAAATATGACTGCAGCGCTTGATGGTCAAGCGCAAGCAGCTATCAAAAACAGAGTAAATCCATGACGGAACCCCTCGCTTCCCCCCCCCGCTGGCAATTCTGGATCGACCGGGGCGGCACCTTCACCGATGTGGTGGGCAAGCGCCCGGACGGCACCCTGGTCACGCACAAGCTGCTGTCGGAGAACCCCGAGCAGTACAAGGACGCGGCCGTGGCCGGCATCCGCCACCTGCTGGGCCTCAAGCCTGGCGAACCGGTGACGCCGGAGATGGTGGAGTGCGTGAAGATGGGCACCACCGTGGCCACCAACGCGCTGCTGGAGCGCAAGGGCGAGCCCACGCTGCTCATCACCACGCAGGGTTTCAAGGACGCGCTGCGCATTGCGTACCAGAACCGCCCGCGCCTGTTTGACCGCCACATCGTGCTGCCCGAGCTGCTGTACGAGCGCGTGATCGAGGCGCAGGAGCGCATGGGCGCGCACGGCGAGGTGATCGAGCCGCTGGACGAAGCGCATTTGAAGGAACGCCTGTGGGCCGCTTACGACGCGGGCCTGCGCAGCGCGGCCATCGTGTTCATGCACGGCTACCGCTATACCGCGCACGAAGAGGCGGCGGCCCGCATCGCGCGGCAGATCGGCTTCACGCAGGTGAGCGCATCGCACGCCACCAGCCCCATGATGAAGCTGGTGAGCCGGGGCGACACCACCGTGGTGGACGCGTACCTCTCGCCCATCCTGCGCCGCTACGTGGACCAGGTGGCGAGCGAAATGCCGGGGGTGAAGCTGTTCTTCATGCAGTCTTCCGGCGGCCTGACCGATGCCCAGGTGTTCCAGGGCAAGGACGCGATCTTGAGCGGCCCCGCAGGCGGCATCGTCGGCATGGCGCGCACCGCAGGCCTTGCAGGGCACGACAAGGTCATCGGCTTTGACATGGGCGGCACCAGCACCGACGTGAGCCACTATGCGGGCGAGTTCGAGCGCGAGTTCGAGACGCAGGTGGCTGGCGTGCGCATGCGCGCGCCCATGATGAGCATCCACACCGTGGCGGCCGGTGGCGGCTCCATCCTCGGCTTTGACGGCGCACGCTTCCGCGTCGGCCCCGAGAGCGCGGGCGCCAACCCCGGCCCCGCCAGCTACCGCCGGGGCGGCCCGTTGGCCGTGACCGATGCGAACGTGATGGTGGGCAAGATCCAGCCCGCGCATTTCCCCAAGGTGTTTGGCCATGCGGCCAATGAGGCACTCGATGGCGATGCGGTAGCGCAGAAGTTTGGTGACCTGGCCGCGCAAACGGGCCGTAGCGCCGAGGATGTGGCCCACGGCTTTATCCAGATCGCCGTGCAGCAGATGGCCAATGCCATCAAGAAGATCAGCGTGGCGCGCGGGTATGACGTGACGCGCTACACGCTGCAGTGTTTTGGCGGCGCGGGCGGCCAGCATGCGTGTTTGGTGGCTGATGCATTGGGCATGACCCGCGTGTTCGTGCACCCGCTGGCGGGCGTGCTGAGCGCCTACGGCATGGGCCTGGCGGACCAGAACGTGATCCGCGAACAGGCCGTGGAAACCAAGCTGGTGCCCGACGCACTCGCGGGCATCGAAGCCACCCTGGAGCAACTGGCCACCACCGCCCGCACCGAGCTGGAGCGCCAGCAGGTGGGCGCAGGCACAGCCGTGGTGCACCGCCGCGTGCATGTGCGTTACGAGGGGAGCGACTCCGCGCTCATCGTGCCGTTCGGCTCGCTGGCCGAAATCACCGCAGGGTTTGAAGCCGCCTACCGCCAGCGCTTTGCCTTCCTGATGCAGGGCAAGGGCTTGGTGGTGGAAGCCGTATCGGTCGAGGCCGTGGTGCCCGGCGATGCCCCCGTGGAGCCGCGCCACGCGCTGCAGCCCGCCCGCGAGGTGCCGCGCCGCAGCACCGTGCGCATGTACACCGGCGGCGTGGACGGCGTGCCCGCCTGGCACGACGCGGCATTGGTGGTGCGCGAGGACCTGCGCCCCGGCGATGTGATCCCCGGCCCGGCCATCATTGCCGAGAAGAACGCCACCACCGTCGTTGAGCCCGGCTGGGAGGCCGCGCTGACCGAGCTGGACCACCTGCTGCTCAACCGCCGTGTGGCGCGGGCTGTACAGCATGCCGTGGGCACCACGGTGGACCCGGTGCTGCTGGAGGTGTTCAACAACCTGTTCATGAACATTGCCGAGCAGATGGGCCTGCAGCTGCAGAACACGGCGTACTCGGTGAACATCAAGGAGCGGCTGGACTTCAGCTGCGCGCTGTTCGATGCCGAGGGCAACCTGATCGCCAATGCGCCGCACATGCCCGTGCACCTGGGCTCGATGGGCGAGAGCATCAAGACCGTGATCCGCGAGAACGCGGGCCGCATGCAGCCCGGCGATGTGTTCGTGCTCAACGACCCGTACCACGGCGGTACCCACCTGCCGGACATCACCGTCATCACGCCGGTCTACATTGCCGATGAAGCGACACCTACGTTCTATGTGGGCAGCCGCGGCCACCACGCCGATGTGGGCGGCACCACGCCGGGATCGATGCCGCCGTTCTCCACGCGCATCGAGGAAGAGGGCGTGCAGATCAACAACGTGAAGCTGGTGGAGCGCGGTGTGCTGCGCGAGGCGGAGATGATTGCGCTGCTGGAAAGCGGCGAATACCCCAGCCGCAACCCGCAGCAGAACATGGCGGACCTGCGCGCGCAGATCGCAGCGAACGAGAAGGGCCAGCAGGAGCTGCGCCGCATGGTGGCCGAGTTTGGGTTGGACGTGGTGCAGGCCTACATGCGCCATGTGCAGGACAACGCCGAAGAGTCGGTGCGTCGTGTGATCACGCAGCTCAAGGACGGGCAGTTCACCCTGCCGCTGGACAACGGCGCGCAGATCAGCGTGGCCGTCAAGGTGGACGCAGCAAGCCGCAGCGCCACCATCGACTTCACCGGCACCAGCCCGCAGCAGACCAACAACTTCAACGCGCCCACGGCGGTGTGCATGGCGGCGGTGCTGTACGTGTTCCGCACGCTGGTCGATGACGACATTCCGCTGAACGCCGGATGCCTGAAGCCGCTCAAGGTCATCATCCCGCCCGGCAGCATGCTCAACCCGAACCCGCCGGCGTCGGTGGTGGCGGGCAATGTGGAGACCTCCACCTGCATCACCAATGCGCTGTACGGCGCGCTGGGCCTGATGGCGGCGGGGCAGTGCACCATGAACAACTTCACCTTTGGCAGCACGCGCTACCAGTACTACGAGACCATCTCGGGCGGCAGCGGCGCGGGCGGCGTGTGGGATGCCGATGGGAAATTGGTGGGCGGGTTTGACGGCACCAGCGTCGTGCAGTGCCACATGACCAACTCGCGCCTGACGGACCCCGAGGTGCTGGAGTTCCGCTTTCCGGTGCGGCTGGAGGGCTATGCCATCCGCAAGGGCTCGGGCGGCGCGGGGCGGTGGAAGGGCGGCGACGGCGGCGTGCGCCGCGTGCGCTTCCTGGAGCCGATGACGGCCAGCATCTTGTCCAACGGCCGCCACCACGGCGCCTTCGGCATGGCCGGCGGCCAGCCGGGCGCGGTGGGCATCAACAAGGTGGTGCGCAGCGACGGCCGCGTGGAGCTGCTGGACCACATCGGCCAGGCCGAGATGCAGCCGGGCGACGTGTTCGAGATCCACACGCCGGGCGGTGGCGGATTTGGAAGCTGATGGAGTGCCGAGGGGGTTGACAGTGCGCAGGTGGGTGGACTCTGAATAAAACTTGCCTCTAGCGCTTATCCAGCAAGCGCTGGCAGCTATCAAATCAGGAGTCTTTGGCTTCCGGCGGCGCCTTGGGCTGGCTCAGGCTTGGCGGCACGTCCTGCCCCATCTGCCGCGCCCGGAACAGCGCCGCGCGCATCAGGAAGATCGACATCACCGGCACGGTGACCGCCACGAACACCGCGATCAGCAGCGCGTGCAGCGCGAGGCTGCGGTCGGCCACCGAAAAGTACAGCACCGTGCCGTGCATGATCAGCCAGCACCCCAGCGTGGCGATGATGGCGGGCGCGTGCACGCGCTCGAAAAAGGTGGGCAGGCGCAGCAGGCCCGTGGCGCCCAGCAGCGCCAGTGCCGCGCCCGCCAGCACCAGCGCGGCCACCAGGATTTCCAGCCACAGGGGCAGCGCCACGGCGCCGCTCATTCGATCACCTCGCCGCGCAGCAGGAACTTGGCCATGGCCATGCTGCCGACAAAGCTGAACAGCGCCAGCAGCAGCGCCGCCTCGAAATAGTTCTTGCTGCCGTACAGCAGGCCCAGCACCAGCATCATGAGCATGCCGCACAGGTACATGCAGTCCAGCGCCAGCACGCGGTCTTGCGCCGAGGGACCCTTGAGCAGGCGGATCAGCGCGCAGCCCATGGCCAGGGCCAGCATGAACAAGGCCGTGGGCAGCGCCCAGTCCAGAACGGGTGTCATTCAAAGATCTCCATCAAGGGGGCTTCGTAGCGCCGCTTTACGTCGGCGATCAGGGCCGCGGGGTCTTTCAGCTCCAGCACATGCAGCATCAGCACGCTGCGGTCCAGCGAGAGTTCGGCCCAGGCGGTGCCCGGGGTGATGCACACGATCATGGCCAGCACAGCCAGCGCGTTGGGGTCGCGCACGTCCAGCGGGATATGCACGAAACCCGCGGGGTGGCGCCGCCGGCCGGGGGCCAGCAGAAGCCGCGCGACCGCCAGGTTGGAGCGCGTGGTGTCGGCCACCACGGTCCCGGCCAGGCGCAGCACGGCGCCGGGCTTGCGAAGGCGCACCGGCAAGGGGCGCAGCCCGGCCGTGAGCAGCGGAATGGCCAGCGCCAGCACGGCCCCCAGCACGATGTGCCCGGCGCTCAGGCTGCGGTTGAGCAGCAGCCACAGCACCAGCAGTGCCAGCGACAGCACGGGGGCGGGCACCAGGCGCCGCAGGGGCCGCCGCGCCGGAGATGCGTTGCGGGGCGGCTTCATGGGCGCGCTCCTTCGGGCGTTGGCGCGCTGTCGCGGGGCGGGTTGGGGACCGGGGCGGCGGACATGACGGCCCGCACGTAGCCCGCGGGGGCGTGCAGCGCATCGGCCGTGGCCTGCGTGTAGCGCATCACCGCGCCGGCCTGCCAGACCAGGACGGCGCTGGCGGCCAGCAGCAGGGCGATGGGAAGGCCCTCCAGCACCAGCAGCCGCAGGGCGGGGCGGCCCTGCGCGGCCCAGAAGTGGCGGATGCCGGCGCGCACCAGCGCCAGCAGGGCCACCAGGCCCGAGCCCACCAGCAACGCCACCAGGGCCCAGCCCGCCGCGCCCGGCCGCAGGCCGGAGGACGCGCCCAGGCCCAGCGGATTGAGCAGCGCATGCACCATGGCGAATTTGCCGATGAAGCCCGGCAGCGGCGGCAGGCCCGCGATGATCAGCGTGCAGGCCACGAAGGCCAGCCCCAGGAACGCCGCAGCGGCCGGGATCACCTGCCCGATGAGCGCCTCTTCCTGGTCGTCGAGGTTCAGGCCTTCGCGTGGCACCAGGTCGGCCGACAGGAAGGGCGCATCGTCCCTGCGCTCGTGGGGCGCAAGGTTCGAGCCGTCGTTGCGCCAGCGCTCGATCAGGTCGGCCAGCAGGAACAGCACGCTCACCGCCAGCGTGGAGCTGAGCAGGTAGTACAGCAGCCCGGCGGTGAGCAGGTTCTGCCCGAAGCCCATGGCCGCCAGCAGCGTGCCCGACGACAGGATGGCGCTGAAACCCGCCAGGTAGCCCAGGCGCTGGGAACCCAGCATGCCCACCGCGCCGAAGACCATGGTGAACAGCCCGGAGCCGACGAGCCACTGGCTGCCGAACCCGGCCGACTCGCCCGCTTCCGGGCCGAACAAAAGCGTCCACAGGCGCAGCACGCTGTACACGCCCACCTTGGTCATCAGCGCAAACAGTGCGCCCACTGGCGCCGTGGCGGCGCTGTAGGCCGGAACCAACCAGAAGTTGAGCGGCCACACCGCGGCCTTGATGAGGAAGGCCACCGCCAGCACCGCGGCCGCCGCGTGCAGCAGGCCCCGGTCCGCCTCGGCCACGCCCGCCACGCTTTGCGCGAGGTCTGCCATGTTGAGCGTGCCGGTGATGCCGTACAGCATGGAGACGCCGATGAGAAACAGCGACGAGGCCGCGAGGTTGATGGCGATGTAGTGCAGCCCGGCGGCCACGCGCGGCCGGCCCGAGCCGTGCAGCAGCAGGCCGTACGAGGCCGCCAGCAGGATCTCGAAGAACACGAACAGGTTGAACAGGTCCGCCGTGAGAAAGGCCCCCGCCAGCCCCATGAGCTGGAACTGGAACAGCGGGTGAAAGTGCACGCCCGCGCGGTGCCAGCGCGCCGCCGAGAACAGCACCGTGGCCAGCGCCACCGTGCTGGCCAGCACCAGCATCAGCGCGGAAAGCCGGTCCACCGCCAGCACGATGCCGAACGGTGCGGGCCAGTTGCCGGGCAGGTACACGCCCAGGCTGCCAGGCTGGCCCGGCGCCTTGGCCTGCACCAGCAGCAGTACCGCGATGACAAGGCCGAGGAAGGTGGACGCAATGTTGAGCGCCGCCTTGGTGCGCTGGCGCTCCTCGCGCAGCAGCAGCATCAGCCCGGCCGTGAGCAGGGGCAGCGCAATGGGCGCGAGGATCAGGTGGGGCATCAGCCACGCAGTGATCGAGGCAGTAATGCTGCTTCCTCCCGTCATGGCATTTCCTGCACGTCTTTGCCCTTGGTCCCGTCCACATGGTCGGTGCCCGCCATGCCGCGCGATGCGAGCAGCACCACCAGGAACAGCGCCGTCATGGCAAAGCCGATCACGATGGCGGTGAGCGTGAGCGCCTGCGGCATGGGGTCGGCATAGTGCGCCAGGTCCGTTGGCACGCCGGGCTGCAGCACGGGCTCCTTGTCGATGGCCAGGCCCAGCCGGCCCATGCTGAAGATGAAGAGGTTGACCGCGTACGAGAGCAGCGACAGGCCCATGATGACCTGGAAGGTGCGCGGGCGCAGCAGCAGCCACACGCCCGAGCCGGTGAGCACGCCGATGGCCAGCGCGAGGATCAGTTCCATGGGCCTTCTCCCGGTGCGCCGGCGGCCTGGGCTTCCTCGGCCGCGCGTGCGTTGTGGTAGCGGTGGCTGCGCACCGACTGGTGGGCGATGCCGGTCAGGATGAGCATGGTGGAGCCGACAACCAGCGTGAACACGCCGATGTCGAAGAACAGCGCGCTGGCCACGTGCACCTCGCCGACGAGCGGCAGGTGCAGGTGGGCAGTGTGGCTGGTGAGGAACGGATAACCCCAGGCCAGCGCCCCCAGGCCCGTGGCCAGCGCCGCCAGCAGGCCCACGCCGATCCAGCGGCGCGGGTACAGCGGCAGGTGGGCTTCCACCCAGGACGTGCCCGAGACGATGTACTGCAGCAGCAGCGCCACGGAGAACACCAGCCCGGCCACGAAGCCGCCCCCGGGCTCGTTGTGCCCGCGCATGAACAGGTAGGCCGCCACCAGCGTGGCAAAGGGCAGCATCAGCCGCACCAGCACGGCCGGCACCATGAGGTAGCCCACGGCGGTGTCGGCCGTCTGGCGCGGGTTGGACAGGTCGGTGTCCACGTCCGCGGGCAGCGCACGCTGCTGGGGCGGCAGGTCCATCACCTCGCGCGCGGGCCTGAAGCGCCGCAGCAGCGCATACACCGTGAGCGCGACGATGCCCAGCACCACGATCTCGCCAAACGTGTCAAAGCCCCGGAAGTCCACCAGCATCACGTTGACCACGTTGGTGCCGCCGCCCTCGGTGAGCGCACGTTCCAGGAAGAAGGTGGACGTGCTGTCCGGGAATGGCCGGCTCATCATGGCGAACGACAGCAGCGCCATGCCGCCGCCTGCGGCCAGCGTCAGCGCCATGTCGCGGTACCGGCGCAGGCGGGTGCGCGCCTCCTCGGCCCGCGTGGGTACGCGCAGGCTTTCGTCCCGCCGCGGCAGCCAGCGCAGGCCCAGCAGGATGAGGATGGTGGTCACCACCTCCACCACGATCTGCGTCAGCGCCAGGTCGGGCGCGGAGAACCACAGGAAGGTCAGGCACACGCACAGGCCGCACCCGCCCAGCAGCGTCAGCGCCGCCAGCCGGTGGTACTTGGCCTGCCACGCCGCCGCCACGGCGCACACGCCACCCAGCAGCCACAGCAGGGCAAAGGCGGGCGACAGCGGCAGCTGCGCCCGGTCGCCGATCGGCAGGCCCCGCGCCCACAAGGGCAGGGTGCCCGCGGCCAGCGCCGCGCAGGCCAGCCACAGCATCTGCCACTGCAGGCGGCCGGTGCCCAGCCAGCGCCGGCCCCGGCGGCCCGCCAGGCTGGCGCGGGCCAGCGCGGACTCGAACGCCCGCTGGCCGCTCAGGCGCTGCATCAGGGGCGGCGCGTCGATGGCGCCTCGTTCGCGCTGCCAACGCAGCAGCGCATACAGTGCGGCCCCCCCGCCCAGTGCCACCAGGCTCATCACGAACGGGGTGTTGAACCCGTGCCATACCGCCAGGCTGTAGGCGGGCAGTTCGCCGCCCACCACGGGCCGCGCCGCGGCGGCCAGGTAGGCTCCCACGGACCAGGCCGGCAGCGTGCCCACCACCAGGCAAGCCAGCACCAGCAGCTCCACCGGCACGCGCATCCAGTGCGGCGGCTCGTGGGGCGCGTGCGGCAGGTCGGTGGCCGGCGGGCCCCAGAACACGTCCACTGTGAAGCGCAGCGAATAGGCCACGCTGAACATGCCCGCCACCGTGGCCGCCGCCGGCAGCAGCCATTCCAGCAGCGGCGTGGCATTCATGTACACCGTCTCGGCAAAGAACATTTCCTTGGAGAGGAAGCCGTTGAGCAGCGGCACGCCGGCCATGGCCGCGCTGGCCACCATGGCCAGCGTGGCGGTGATGGGCATCATGGTGCGCAAGCCCGACAGGCGCCGGATGTCGCGCGTGCCGCTTTCGTGGTCCACGATGCCGACGGCCATGAACAGCGAGGCCTTGAAGGTGGCGTGGTTGAGGATGTGGAACACGGCGGCCACGGCCGCCAGCGGGCTGTTCAGGCCCAGCAGCAAGGTGATGAGCCCCAGGTGCGAGATGGTCGAATACGCCAGCAGGCCCTTGAGGTCGTTCTGGAACATGGCGGCATACCCGCCCACCAGCAGCGTGACCAGGCCCGCCCCGCCCACCAGCCAGAACCACGGCTCGGTGCCCGACAGCACGGGCCACAGGCGGGCCAGCAGAAACACGCCCGCCTTGACCATGGTGGCGGAATGCAGGTAGGCCGAGACCGGCGTGGGCGCGGCCATGGCGTGTGGCAACCAGAAGTGGAACGGGAACTGCGCGCTTTTCGTCAGCGCGCCCAGCAGCACCAGCAACAGGGCCGTCAGGTACAGCGGGTGCCGCTGCACCAGGGGCCCGGCGGCGAGCACCTGGTCCAGGTCGTAGGAGCCGGCGATGTGTCCCAGCACCAGCAGGCCCACCAGCAGGCACAGACCGCCCGCCCCCGTGACGGTTAGCGCCATGCGGGCACCGCGCCGTGCATCCTTGCGGTGGTGCCAGTAGCCGATCAGCAGGAACGAGAACAGGCTGGTCAGCTCCCAGAAGAACGCCAGCTGGATGAGGTTGCCCGACAGCACCACGCCCACCATGGCGCCCATGAAGGCCAGGAAGAACGCGAAGAAGCGCGGCACGGGGTCGGCCGCCGACATGTAGTAGCGGGCGTACAGCACCACCAGCGAGCCCACGCCCAGCACGAGCATGCAGAACATCCACGCAAAGCCGTCCATGCGCAGGACCAGGTTCAGCCCCAGGCTGGGCAGCCAGGCCAGTTCCTGCCGCAAGACCCCGCCGTGCGCGATGTCGGGAAAGTACAGGGCCGCCTGCCCCGCGCAGAACAGCGCCACCAGTCCTGCGAGGGTGGATTCCGTGTTGCGCGCGTTGGTGGGGAGGACGGCCGCCAACAGGCTTGCGACGAAGGGGAGAAGAATCAGGGTGACCAGGGGCATGCGCGGACCATTCTAGGGGCCGCGTTAAAAACCCTGCCGCTGCGCCGCAGTGAAGTGCCGTGCTGGAGCGCGGCGTCCGGTCGGGCTCCGCGCGGCCGGTGCGCCGCCTCGGCGGCGTCCCCTAGGGCGCGCGTTGGCTCGTTGATCCGGACCCGGGGGAGGATGCGCTTGCGTCGAAGGGTTGGCCGTGGACCGTGAGCCCTTCCTGCGACAGCCGCGCGGCCGTGCGCGGGCCCACGCCGCCCACCCGTCCGATGAAGTCGGGCCAGCTTGCGAACGGGGCGCTTGCGCGCTCTTTCAGGATGCGGCCGGACAAGGCCGGACCCACGCCCTTGAGGCTGTCCAGCTCCGCCTCAGTGGCGGTGTTCGCTTCCACGGCCGCCCAGGCGGCGCCGGCACACAGCGCCGCGGCGAGGAGGAGCAGCTTCTTCAGCATGGGGGCCTTTCGGTGCGTGGGCGGTGCGGGCGGCAGGAAATCAAAGTTCTTCCACCCGGCGGGCCGGGTAGCTGTCCCAGGTCTGGCAACCCGGGCACTGCCAGAAGTGCTGCCGGGCCTCAAACCCGCAGGCCGCACAGCGGTAGCGGGTGAGGGGCTTGACCGCGTGGTCCAGCGCGCGCTGGATTTGCGGGTGGAACTCCTCGTGCTCCAGCTTTTCGGTGGCCAGCCACTTCGACGCCGCCACCAGGGAGCGCTCCTTGTCCAGGTGCTGCACGTAGCGCTGGCGCGCCGTCTGCCGGGTGGCCTCGGCGGCGGACTCGATGGCGACGATGCTTTCCAGCACATCCAGGGAGGGCGCTTCGGCGTACCGGGCTTGCAGCAGCGCGTGGACCTCGGGCACGCGGCCGGTGGCCGTGGCGGCCTCGACCATCAGCGCGGCGGCCAGGGGCAGGGCGGACGGCGTGCGTTCGGCCAAGGTCTTCAGCGTGGTGAGGACGGCTGCCGGCTGGCCCATGAGGCGCTGCAGCCGCGCCAGTTCGATGGGCGCGCGGGCTGCGTCCGGCGCGGCGGCCAGGGCTTGCTCCAGCAGCGCCTGCGCACCCGGCAGATCGCCCTGGGCGGTGAGCGCCAGGGCCTGTTCGCACAGGTAGTGCGCCTGGCGCGTGCTGAAGTCGCCCTGGTCGGCGGCGTGCATCTTCTGGGCAATGGCCGCGGCGTGAGGCCAGTCGCGCGAGCGCTCGTAGATGGCCAGCAGCGCCAGGCGCGCCTGGGCTTCGAACGGGGTGCCCTCCAGCCGCTGCAGGGCATCTTCCGCGCGGTCGAGCAGGCCGGCCTTGAGGAAGTCCAGCGCCAGCGCGTGCTGGGCCCGTTCGCGGTCGGTGCGGGAGAGGTCGCCGCGCGACAGCAGGTGCTCGTGCACCCGCACGGCGCGATCGTATTCGCCCCGGCGGCGGAACAGGTTGCCCAGGGCGAAGTGCAGCTCGGAGGTGTCGGGGTCGTTCTGCACCGCCTCGATGAAGGCGTCGATCGCCTGGTCCTGCTGCTCGTTGAGCAGAAAGTTCAGGCCCTTGAAGTAGGCCTTGGGTGCGCGGCGGTTCTCGGCGCGCAGCTGGCGCAGGTCAAAGCGCGACGCCACCCAGCCCAGCACGAAGGCAATGGGCAGGCCCAGGAGGATCCAGGTCAGGTCAAATTCCATGGGCGGACGGCAGATCGGGCGGAGGAGGAGACGCCGGGTGCGGGGCGGCCGCAGCGGCCGCGGCAGGGGCGCTTGCGGCAGACGCCACGGCGGGCGACAGTGCCGCGTGGGCCCGGCGGGCCGCCGTGCGGTGCCGCCACCAGCGCGGCACCATGCCCAGCACGCCAACGACCACACCTGCCGCAAAGGCGGTAAGCACCACCAGCACCAGGGGCGCGCGCCATTGCGTGCCAAAGAAGAAGTGCACGGTGGCGTCTTGCTGGTTGTTCAGCGCAAACGCGAACAGCGTAAAAAAAATGGCTGCCTTGAGCAGCCACAGGAGGTATTTCATCGGTCTCCCCAGTGGTGGGGGGATTCTAGGCGGTGTCGCCGCCGGGGTTGCGCAGAGGCACGCGGCAACGGTCTTGGACCAAAACCGGCCCGGGCGCTTGCGCAGCAAGCGCCGAAAGCTATCACTTTTGATGCGAGGCGGCGGCCAGCGGGGGGTGTTCTTCCATCTCGGCCGTGCGCTTGTCCACGGCTTCGCGCAGCGCCTTGCCGGGCTTGAAGTGCGGCACCCGCTTTTCCGGAATGGCCACGGCCTCGCCGCTGCGGGGGTTGCGGCCCATGCGGGGCGGACGGTGGTTCACCGAAAAACTGCCAAAACCGCGGATCTCGATGCGGTGCCCGCGCACCAGGGCGTCGCCGACAGCGTCCAGGATGGTCTTGACCGCGTATTCGGCATCGCGGTGCGTGAGCTGGCCAAAGCGCGAGGCCAGTTCTTCAACGAGGTCTGAGCGGGTCATGGAGTCTTGGGACATGGGCGGGCTGCCAGGGCAGGTCTTGGGTGAAAAAAGAGCGGGCGCCGAGGCGCCCGCTGTCTGACCGCTTAACGGGTCAGTGCTTTACTTTTCCGAGTTGTCCAGCTTGGCGCGCAGCAGGGCGCCCAGGCTGGTCGTGCCGGCGCTTTCGCGGGCCGACTGTTGCGACAGGGAAGCCATGGCTTCTTGCTGGTCGGCAGCGTCCTTGGCCTTGATCGACAGCTGGATGTTGCGGGTCTTGCGATCCACGTTCACCACCACGGCCGTGACTTCGTCGCCTTCCTTCAGCACGTTACGGGCATCTTCCACGCGGTCGCGGGAGATTTCCGAAGCGCGCAGGTAGCCCACGATGTCTTCGCCCAGGTCGATTTCAGCGCCACGGGCGTCCACGGACTTGACCTTGCCGGTCACCGTCTGGCCCTTGTCGTTCACCGTCACGAAGGTGGTGAACGGGTCGCCGTCGAGCTGCTTGATGCCCAGGGAGATGCGCTCGCGGTCCACGTCCACGGCCAGCACGATCGCTTCGACTTCCTGGCCCTTCTTGTAGTTGCGCACGGCGGCTTCGCCGGGCTCGTTCCAGGACAGGTCGGACAGGTGCACCAGGCCGTCGATGCCGGCAGCCAGGCCCACGAACACGCCGAAGTCGGTGATGGACTTGATGGGGCCCTTCACGCGGTCGCCGCGCTTGGTTTCCTGGGCAAATTCTTGCCAAGGGTTGGCCTTGCACTGCTTCATGCCCAGGCTGATACGGCGCTTGTCTTCGTCGATCTCGAGGACCATGACTTCGACTTCGTCACCCAGCGACACGAGCTTGGACGGAGCGATGTTCTTGTTGGTCCAGTCCATTTCGGAGACGTGCACCAGGCCTTCGATGCCGGGTTCCAGCTCGACGAACGCGCCGTAGTCGGCAATGTTCGTGATCTTGCCGAACAGGCGGGTGCCTTGGGGGTAGCGGCGGTTGACGCCCATCCAGGGGTCGTCGCCCATTTGCTTCAGGCCCAGGGACACGCGGTTCTTCTCGGTGTCGAACTTCAGGATCTTGGCCGTGATTTCCTGGCCAGCCGTCACCACTTCAGACGGGTGACGCACGCGGCGCCATGCCATGTCGGTGATGTGCAGCAGGCCGTCGATGCCGCCCAGGTCCACGAACGCACCGTATTCGGTGATGTTCTTGACCACGCCTTGAACGATGGAGCCTTCCTTCAGGGTTTCCATCAGCTTGGCGCGCTCTTCGCCCATGGAGGCTTCCACCACAGCGCGGCGGCTCAGCACCACGTTGTTGCGCTTGCGGTCCAGCTTGATGACCTTGAATTCCATGGTCTTGTTTTCGTACGGCGTCAGATCCTTGATCGGACGCGTATCGATCAGCGAACCGGGCAGGAATGCGCGGATGCCGTTGACCAGGACGGTCAGGCCGCCCTTGACCTTGCCGGACGTGGTGCCGGTGACGAATTCGCCGGATTCCAGGGCCTTTTCCAGGCTCATCCAGGAAGCCAGACGCTTGGCGGTGTCGCGCGACAGGATGGTGTCGCCGTAGCCGTTTTCGATGGAGCCAATGGCCACCGACACGAAGTCACCCACTTGGACTTCGACTTCGCCCTTGTCGTTCTTGAACTCTTCCAGCGGCACGTAGGCTTCGGACTTGAGGCCGGCGTTCACGACCACGAAGTTGTGCTCGACGCGCACGACTTCCGCGGTGATGACTTCGCCAGGGCGCATTTCCGTGCGCTGCAAGGATTCTTCAAAAAGGGCGGCAAAAGATTCGGACATGTGTTTCCTTGCCACAAACAGGATTCCGGCAGCACCATTGCTACCGTTTTTATAGCTGCTTGCGGTGGTTTTTTGCGGCATAGCCGCGGGTTAGGTTAACGATCCACACAACCGGTGCGCTGGCGCGCGAGAGGGGCCGTGTGGGCCTGTGGCAGGGCCTTGCGGCCTTGCCTGGAGCCCGAAGGCTCCACGCTTTCAGCCCTGCGCAGCAGCTGCGAAGGGCTGGCGCTCCTGCCACCAGGCCAGCACCTTTTCAACGGCTTGTTCAATCGTCAAATCGGAGTTGTCCAGGACCAGGGCGTCCTGCGCGGGCTTGAGCGGTGCGACCGGGCGGGAGCTGTCCCGCAGGTCGCGCGCCTCGAGGTCCGCACGAAGGTCGTCGATACTAGCCGAAAAACCCTTAGAAATCAACTGCTTATAACGGCGCTCTGCGCGGCAGGCGGCGCTGGCCGTCAAGTAGACCTTCAAAGGGGCGCTCGGAAAGATCACCGTGCCCATGTCGCGCCCGTCGGCCACGAGGCCCGGCAGGCGCCGGAAGCTGTGCTGCAGCGCCACCAGCGCCAGCCGGACGGCGGGCAGGGCGGACACGCGCGAGGCGTTCATGCCGGCCTCTTCGGTGCGGATGGCGTCCGTGACGTCGTCGCTGCCCAGCCACACCCGGCCGTCTTCAAACCGCACGGGCAGGGTCTCGGCCATCTGGGCGATGCGGGCTTCGTGCGCGGCGTCGATGGCGAGGCCGGCGCGGATTGCGGCCAGCGCGGTGATGCGGTACATGGCGCCCGAGTCCAGGAAGCGGTAGCTCAGCCGCTGCGCCACGGCGGCAGCCACCGTGCCCTTGCCCGAGGCCGTGGGGCCGTCGATGCAGATCACCGGCACCTGTTCGGTGGCCGCGTGGGCGACCGAGAACAGCGTCTCGAAGTAGTCGGGAAAGGTCTTGGCCACGCACTTGGGGTCTTCGATGCGCACGGGCACGCCCGCCGGGTTGAAGGCCGCCAGCGAGAAGCACATGGCCACGCGGTGGTCGTCGTAGGTGTGGATGCTGGCGGCGCGCCAGTCTTGCACCCGGGTGTGCGGCGTCACGCGGATGAAGTCCGCGCCTTCCTCCACCGTGGCGCCCAGCTTGCGCAGCTCGGTGGCCATGGCGGCGATGCGGTCGGTTTCCTTCACGCGCCAGCTGGCGATGTTGCGCAGCGTGGTGGTGCCCTGGGCGTACAGCGCCATCACGGCCAGCGTCATGGCGGCGTCGGGGATGTGGTTGCAGTCCAGGTCGATGGCGGTGAGGGGCCAGGCGCCGCGCTCGATCTGCAGCCAGTTGGGGCCGCCGGTGACCACGGCGCCCATGGCGCGTGCCGCCTCGACAAAGCGGATGTCGCCCTGGATCGAATCCAGGCCCACGCCCTGGATCTTGATGCCTTCTTGGCCTCCAGTGCCCGCTGCAATTGCGCCAAGCGCTATGAAATAGCTAGCAGACGAGGCGTCCGCCTCCACATGGATGCTGCCGGGCGACTGGTAGCGGCTGCCGGCCGGGACGGTGAATCGCTGCCAGTTGTCGTGCGCCACGGTGATGCCGAAGCGCGCCAGCAGCTGCAGCGTGATGGCGATGTAGGGCTTGGAGATCAGCTCGCCCACCACCTCGACCACGATGGGCTGTGCGCCCGCGGCCAGCGGCAGCGCCATCAGCAGCGCCGTGAGGAACTGGCTGGACACATCGCCGCGCACGCGGATGGGGGTGCTCACCGCCAGCGGCGGCACGCCCTGGCCGTGTGCCAGGCGCAGCGGCGGGTAGCCGTCGTTGCCCAGGTAGTCCACCTGGCAGCCCAGCTGGCGCAACGCGTCCACCAGATCGCCGATGGGGCGCTCGTGCATGCGGGGCACGCCCGACAGTTCGAACTCGCCGCCCAGCAGTGCCAGCGCCGCCGTCAGCGGCCGCATGGCGGTGCCCGCGTTGCCCAGGAAGAGCTTGGCGGGAGAGCGGGGCTCGCGGCCGCCCAGGCCGGTGATGTGCACGGTGCTGCTGCCCGGCTGCTCGTCCACGGTGCAGCCAATGGCGCGCAGCGCGTCTAGCATCACCCGGGTGTCGTCCGACGCCAGCAGGTCGTGCACGGTGGTGGTGCCGTGGCTGAGCGCCGCCAGCAGCAGCACGCGGTTGGAAATGCTCTTGGAGCCGGGCAGGTGGACTTCGCCCGCAGCGGCTTGCAACGGGGGGAGGTCTAGGAATGCGGTGCTGTACATCGGTGAAATTCGTCCATTGCAGCTCAAAGAGCTAAGAGCGTTCGTGCAGCCAGCGGCCTATGCAATTGGCGTGTCTCGCCACCAGTGCACCCGTGGAACCGGCTCCGCCAGGCCACCGGGTGCGTCCCCCTCAGGGGGAAGGCGCCGGAGGCGGCTCAGGGGGTTACTTTCTTTTCGCACCCATGCGCCAATGCGCACGGGTTTCGCTGGCCAGGGTCAGCATGTCTTCCAGCGCCTGCGCGTTGCCTTGTTCCATGGCCTGCTCGATGGCGTGCAGTGCCTGGCGAAAGAGCTTGGACTGCGCCAGCAGCTCGTCGCGGTTGGCCAGCAGGATGTCGCGCCACACCTTGGGGTCGCTGGCCGCGATGCGGGTGAAGTCCCGGAACCCCGGTCCTGCGAGCGAAAGAAACTCGTCCCCGTTCGATTGGCCGATGATGCTGTTCATCATGGAGAACGCCAGCACGTGGGGCAGGTGGCTCACCGCCGCAAAGGCGGCGTCGTGCGACTCTGGCGACATGCTGCTGACGCGGCATCCCAGCGCGGTCCAGATGTCGCTGGCCCGCTGCAGCTGCGCGGTCAGGGTGCGCTCGGTGGGGGTCAGGATCACCTGGCGCCCGCTGTACAGCTCGGCCTCCGCATGCTCCACGCCGGAGACCTCGCGCCCCGTGATGGGATGGGCGGGCACGAAGGAGCCCACCTGGTCGCGCAGCGCGCGGCGCGCGGCCTGCACCACGTCGGCCTTGGTGGAGCCCACGTCCATGATCAGCATCTGCGGCGTGACGAGGTGCTTGATGGCCTTGAGCGTGGCCTCGGTGGCAGCCACCGGCACGGCCAGCAGCACGATGTCGGCACCTGCGGCGGCCAGCAGGGCCGAGGGCGCCTCCACGTCGATCACGCCCAGCTGGCGCGCACGGTCGGTGGTGGAGGGCGACTTGCTGTACCCCACCACCCGCTTGACCAGGCCCGCCTTTTTCATCGCCAGCGCGAACGAGCCGCCCATCAGCCCGCAGCCGATCAGTCCCAATTGTTCAAACATCCGCGCGGCTCCTTACGATGCGACCGGGTACGTGCCCAGGACCTTGTAGAACGCACACAGGCTGCGCAGTTCCTCCAGCGCCCGGGCCACATGGGGCTGGGCGGGGTGGCCGTCCAGGTCGATGTAGAAGTAGTACTCCCACTGGCCGGTGCGCGCCGGGCGCGATTCAAAGCGCGTCATCGAGACGCCGTGCTTCTTCAGCGGCACCAGCAGGTCGTGCACGGCACCGGGGCGGTTAGGCACGGACACCACCAGGCTGGTGCAGTCCTTGCCCGAGGGTGGGGGCGTCTGCAGCGTGTGCGGCAGGCAGATGATGGCGAAGCGGGTGCGGTTGTAGGCGTCGTCCTGGATGGCGTGCGCCACGATGTGCAGCCCGAACTGCGCCGCCGCGCGCTCGCTGGAGAGGGCCGCCCAGGCGGGGTTGGTGGTGGCCAGGCGCGCGCCTTCGGCGTTGCTCGACACGGGCCGGCGTTCGGCATGCGGCAGGTGCTTGGACAGCCAGGCCTGGCATTGCGCCAGCGCCTGCGGATGCGCGAGCACCACCTCGATGCCGTCCAGCGAATTGCTGGTGCGCAGCAGGTTGTGGCGTACCAGCAGGCTGACTTCGCCCACCACATGGGTGGGGGTGTGCAGAAAGAGATCCAGCGAGCGCGTGACCACGCCTTCGGTGGAGTTCTCCACGCCCACCACGCCGTACTGCGCGCTGCCGGCCGCCGTGGCGTGGAACACCTCGTCGAAGTTGGCGCAGTACATCAGGTCGGCCGCGCCGCCAAAGAACTCGATGGCGGCCTGCTCGCAGAAGGTGCCCTCGGGGCCCAGCACCGCCACGCGCTGCGGCGACTCCAGGGCCAGGCAGGCGGACATGATCTCGCGCCAGATGGCGGCCACGTGGGCGCCCTTGAGCGGGCCGGGGTTGGTGGTCTGGATCTTTTCGATCACCTGCGCCACGCGGTCGGGGCGGAAAAACGGCGTGCCTTCGCGCTTCTTGACTTCACCCACCTGCTCGGCAACCAGCGCACGCTCGTTCAGCAATTTCAGCAATTGCTGGTCGATGCTGTCGATCTGCACGCGCAGGCTGGCGAGGTCGGGAGAGGCTTGCGGATTGTTCATGGGGTGGGGCAGGGTAGAGGGCGTGCAGAGGGCGTGCAGAGGCCCGGCGCCGCGGGGCGGCGGTCAGGCGTGCTTTTGTTCAAATTCTCGCAGGTAGTCCACCAGCGCCTGCACGCCCGCCAGCGGCATGGCGTTGTAGATGCTGGCGCGCATGCCTCCCACGGACTTGTGGCCCTTGAGCTGCAGCAGGCCGCGCTCCTTGGCGCCGGCCAGGAAGGCTTCGTTGCGGCTCTCGTCGCGCAGGAAGAACGGAATGTTCATGCGCGAGCGGCAGGTGGGAGCCACCTTGTTCACATAGAGCTGCGAGGTGTCGATGGCCTGGTACAGCAGTTCGGCCTTGGCGATGTTGCGCTGCTCCATGGCGGCCACGCCGCTCAGGCCGCCTTCGGTCTGGCGCTTGAGCCACTGGAAGGTGAGTCCCGCAACGTAGATGCCCCAGGTTGGCGGGGTGTTGTACATGGACTGGTTGTCCGCCACGGTCTTGTAGTCAAACGCGCTGGGGCACGCGGGCAATGCGTGGCCGAGCAGGTCTTCGCGCACGATGACGAGGGTGAGCCCGGCGGGGCCGAGGTTTTTTTGCGCCCCGCCAAAGGCCAGGCCCACGCGCGACCAGTCCACAGGGCGCGATGCCACATGGGACGAGAAGTCGATGACCAGCGGTGCGTCGCTGCCCAGCGCCTTCAGGTCGGGCAGCTGGTGGAACTCGATGCCGTTGATCGTCTCGTTGCTGCAGATGTGCAGGTAGCTGGCGCCGCGGCTCACGGTCCATGACGCGGGATCGGGCAGGGTGGTGAAGCCCGAGGCCTCCCCGCTGGCCACCACATTGACCTCAGACGCGTACTTGCGCGCTTCCTTCTGCGACTTCTGGCTCCAGCTGCCGGTCACCACGAAGTCCACCACCCCGGCCCGCGACAGGTTCAGCGGAACGATGGCGTTCTCGGCCAGGCCGCCGCCCTGCATGAAGAGGATCTTGAACTGGGGCGGCACCGCCAGCAGTTCGCGCAGATCGGCTTCCGCCTGCTCGTAGATGGAGAGAAATTCCTTGCCGCGGTGGCTCATCTCCATGACGCCCATGCCACTGCCATGCCAGTCCAGCATTTCGGCTGCGGCCTGTTCCAGGACTTCGGCGGGAATGGCGGCCGGACCGGCCGAGAAGTTGTAGGGGCGCTTCATATTGGAGTCGAAAACGCCGCTGGCGCAGGCGGGGTATGCGCGGGCAGCTCTGTTTTTGATAGCGCCACGGCCGCGCTTGGCAGGCCGCACCGTGGCGCGCGGGAGGTTTCAGGCGTCGGGAGCGTCCGGCGTTCCGTTGGCATCGGCTTCGCCCTCAGCGTCGGCGGCATTGGCGTCGTTTTCCACGATGCGCTGCAGCCCGCTGAGCTTGGAGCCTTCGTCCAGCGCGATCAGCGTCACCCCTTGCGTAGCGCGGCCCAGTTCGCGGATCTCGGATACGCGGGTGCGCACCAGCACGCCCTTGTCGGTGATCAGCATGATCTCGTCGTCGGCATGCACCAGCGTGGCCGCCACGACCTTGCCGTTGCGTTCGCTTTGCTGGATGGCGATCATGCCCTTGGTGCCGCGCCCGTGGCGGGTGTACTCGACGATGCTGGTGCGCTTGCCGTAGCCGTTCTCGGTGGCGGTGAGCACGCTCTGCGTCTCGTCCTCGGCGACCAGCATGGCGATCACGCTCTGGCCGTCTTCCAGCATCATGCCGCGCACGCCGCGGGCCGCCCGGCCCAGCGGGCGCACGTCGTTCTCGTCAAAGCGCACAGCCTTGCCGCCGTCGCTGAACAGCATCACGTCGTGCTTCCCATCGGTGAGGGCTGCGCCGATCAGATAGTCGCCGTCGTCCAGGTTCACGGCGATGATGCCGCCCTTGCGCGGATTGCTGAACTCATCCAGCGCCGTCTTCTTCACGGTGCCCATGCTGGTGGCCATGAACACGAAGCGGTCGGCGGGGAAGGTGCGCATGTCGCCCGTGAGCGGCAGCACCACGTTGATCTTCTCGCCGTCCTGCAGCGGGAACATGTTGACGATGGGCCGGCCGCGCGAACCGCGCGAACCCGCCGGCACTTCCCACACCTTGAGCCAGTACAGCCGGCCCCGGTTGGAGAAGCACAGGATGTAGTCGTGCGTGTTGGCGATGAAGAGCTGGTCGATCCAGTCGTCTTCCTTGGTGGCGGTGGCCTGCTTGCCGCGGCCGCCGCGCTTCTGGGCGCGGTATTCGGACAGCGGCTGGCTCTTGATGTAGCCGGTGTGCGACAGCGTCACCACCATGTCGGTGGGCGTGATCAGGTCCTCGGTGGAGAGGTCTTGCGCGCTGTATTCGACGATGCTGCGGCGCGTACCCAGCTTGTGCTGGCCGAACTCCTGCTTGATGGCGGTGAGTTCCTCGCCAATGATGACGGACACGCGCTCGGGTTTGGCCAGGATGTCCAGCAGGTCTTCGATGACCGCCATGACTTCCTTGTACTCGGCCACGATCTTGTCCTGCTCCAGGCCGGTGAGGCGCTGCAGCCGCATCTGCAGGATTTCCTGGGCCTGCGTTTCAGACAGGCGGTACAGGCCGTCCTGGCCCATGCCGAACTCGCGCTCCAGGCCTTCGGGGCGGTAGTCGTCGGCGTTGACCACGCCGCCATCCTCGCGGGTGCGGGTCAGCATTTCGCGCACCAGCTTGCTGTCCCACGAGCGCGCCATCAGCTCGCTCTTGGCCACGGGCGGCGTGGGCGCGTTGCGGATGATGGCGATGAAATCGTCAATGTTGGCCAGCGCCACGGCCAGGCCTTCCAGCACGTGGCCGCGGTCGCGGGCCTTGCGCAGCTCGAACACGGTGCGGCGCGTCACCACTTCGCGGCGGTGCTGCAGGAAGACGACGATCAGGTCCTTCAGGTTGCACAGGCGCGGCTGGCCGTCGACCAGCGCCACCATGTTCATGCCGAAGGTGTCCTGCAGCTGCGTCTGCTTGTACAGGTTGTTGAGCACCACCTCGGGCACTTCGCCGCGCTTGAGCTCGATCACCAGGCGCATGCCCGATTTGTCGGACTCGTCCTGGATGTGGCTGATGCCCTCGATCTTCTTCTCGTGCACCAGCTCGGCCATGCGCTCCTGCAGGGTCTTCTTGTTGACCTGGTAGGGCAGCTCGTCCACGATGATGGCCTGGCGCTGGCCGCGGTCGATGTCCTCGAAGTGGCACTTGGCGCGCATGATCACGCGGCCGCGGCCCGTGCGGTAGCCGTCCTTCACGCCATTGATGCCGTAGATGATGCCGGCGGTAGGGAAGTCGGGCGCCGGAATGATCTCCATCAAGTCGTCGATGGAGGCCTCGGGATTGCGCAGCATGTGCAGGCAGGCATCGACCACCTCGTTGAGGTTGTGGGGAGGGATATTCGTCGCCATCCCCACAGCAATACCTGCCGAGCCATTGACCAGCAGATTGGGCAGTTTGCTGGGCAATACCAGGGGCTCTTTTTCGCTGCCGTCGTAGTTGGGGCCGAAATCGACAGTTTCCTTGTCGATATCGCCCAGCATTTCGTGCGCAATCTTTGCCAGACGGATTTCCGTGTAACGCATCGCCGCAGCGTTGTCACCGTCCACGGAGCCGAAATTGCCCTGGCCGTCGACCAGCATGTGGCGCAACGAAAAGTCCTGTGCCATCCGGACAATGGTGTCGTACACCGCCGAGTCGCCGTGCGGGTGGTACTTGCCGATCACGTCGCCCACGATACGGGCCGACTTCTTGTACGGACGGTTCCAGTCGTTGTTGAGCTCGTGCATCGCGAACAGCACGCGGCGGTGCACCGGCTTCAAGCCATCGCGGGCGTCGGGCAGCGCCCGGCCCACGATCACGCTCATCGCGTAATCGAGATAACTGCGCCGCATCTCCTCTTCAAGACTGATGGGCAGGGTTTCTTTGGCAAACTGGGTCATTGGAGGCGGCGGTGGCGGCAAAGGAGGATCATTTTAGAGGTAAGACCGTGTAGCGCCTCAGCAACATATCCGGGGAATTCCGGTTTTGTCCTACGGTGGGCAGGCACCCCGCGCCGCTTTTGCCCTGTTACGTATGGCACAATCAATTGAACGCTTCGGATGGTGGTCATCCCCAGCGTCCTGATTCGCAGCGCGGCTGCGGCTTTTTCCCCAAGAGGAGAACCATGAAGAAACTGAACAAAGTGGCGATGTTGTTTGCCTCTGCAGCGCTCGCAACCGCCGCTGGCGCACAAACCGTTGACAACTGGCGTGATGCTTCTGGCCAACTGGTCTGGAAGAACGGCACCAACGAGTACTGCTGGCGCGATGCCAACTGGACGCCCGCAACGGCTGCTCCTGGCTGTGATGGCGCTATCGCTGCACCTGCTCCTGCTGCTGCTCCCGCTGCTGCGCCTGCTCCTGCTGCCGCACCTGCACCTGCTCCGGCTCCCGCCCCTGCCGTGGCCACCAAGGTGACCTACGCTGCTGACGCATTCTTCGACTTCGACAAGTCGGTGCTGAAGCCCGAAGGCAAGGCCAAGCTGGACGACCTGGTTTCCAAGGTCAAGGGCATCAACCTGGAAGTCATCATTGCCGTGGGTCACACCGACTCCATCGGCTCTGACGCTTACAACCAGAAGCTTTCCGTGCGCCGTTCCGAAGCCGTGAAGGCTTACCTGGTGTCCAAGGGCATCGAAAAGAACCGCGTGTACACCGAAGGCAAGGGTGAAAAGCAACCCGTGGCTGACAACAAGACCGCCGAAGGCCGTGCGAAGAACCGTCGCGTGGAAATCGAAGTGGTCGGTACCCGCGCCGCTTCCAAGTAATCTCCGGATTGCTTCACAAAAAGGCCCCGGCAACGGGGCCTTTTTGCATTTGGGCCTCCTATAGGGCGCGCTCTTTCGGGGACAATTGTTGCCATGAGTGAAACCGTCAATGCCGATCCGGCCGAGTTGGCCAAATTCTCCGAACTGGCGCACCGGTGGTGGGACCCCGAAAGCGAGTTCCGTCCGTTGCACCAGATCAACCCCTTGCGCCTGGACTGGATCCACTCGCAATGCGGCGGTTTGGCTGGCAAGCGGGTACTGGACGTGGGATGCGGCGGCGGCATCCTCGCCGACTCCATGGCCCGCCGCGGGGCGGAGGTGACCGGGATCGACCTGGCAACCAAGGCGCTGCGTGTGGCGCAACTGCATGCCCTGGAGGCTCAGACCCCGCACGTGACGTACCGGGAAATCAGCGTTGAATCGCTGGCGAAGGAGCAGCCCGCCAGTTTTGACGTGGTGACGTGCATGGAAATGCTGGAGCACGTTCCCGACCCTGGCTCAGTTGTCCAGGCCTGTGCGGAACTAGTCAAGCCCGGCGGCTGGGTCTTTTTCTCCACCATCCACCGCAGCGCCAAGGCGTTCATGCTGGCCATCGTGGGGGCGGAATACCTGCTGAACATGCTGCCGCGTGGGACGCATGAGTACGCCAAGATGATTCGCCCCAGCGAATTGGCCCTCAGCTGCCGCCACGCAGGGCTGACTGTTCAGAACACCAAAGGGCTTGGCTACAACCCGATCACCCGCCGCTATTCGCTGAATAGCGACACAAGTGTTAACTATCTTTTCGCGACCCAGCGTCTTTTGTGATGGCAGGACTTCCATTTCGCAACATTCGCGCAGTGCTTTTTGATCTGGATGGCACCCTGATCGACAGCGCGCCCGATCTCGGTGCCGCTGCCGACAAGATGCGCACAGACCGCGGATTGCTTCCCTTGCCGCTGGAGCGCTACCGGCCCATGGCCGGGGCGGGGGCTCGGGGGATGTTGGGGGTTGCGTTTGGTATCTCCCCCGAACATCCCGAGTTTTTGGCGCTGCGTGAAGAATTTTTCACAAATTATGAGTCGTGCATGACAGAGCGGACCACCATTTTTGATGGTGTGCCCCAACTTGTGTCGCGGCTGGTGGAATGTCGGATGGCCTGGGGCGTGGTCACCAACAAATCAGCACGGTTCACGGAGCCATTGACCCGCAAATTGCCGCTGTTCACTACGGCGGGCGCTGTCGTCAGTGGCGACACCACGCCGCATGCCAAGCCGCATCCCGCACCGTTGATCGAGGCGGCGGCGCGGCTGGGCCTGGCGCCTGGAGAATGCATCTACGTGGGCGATGATGAGCGCGACATTGTGGCGGGCCTTGCCGCCGGCATGGGCACGGTGGCCGCAGCCTACGGCTACCTGGGGGCGACAACGCAACCGGCAGAGTGGGGCGCCCATGCCACAATAAATTCTCCCGCCGGGCTCTTGCAATTGCTGGAGAGCGCCTAAAATAGAGGCCTAAGGGGCTGTCCTGGTTTCGACGTGGGTTCGGAATCGTGCGGTGCATGTCGAGCTTGAGTCACGCTCGTTAATCTCGATTTAACAAACTAACTGCAAACGACGAACGTTTCGCACTCGCTGCTTAATTGCCAGTGAGCCTTGCAACAGTTGGCCTGTGGGCTGGGCAAGGGGGTTCTGAGCAATCAGTGCCTCCCGGCTGCAAGGATAATTACATAGGCTGGTTCTGATCCGGGTACCTTGGGTCAGGACAAGAAAATAGGGTACTGGCGGCTCGTGTAGCGTGCGACTGCGCGACACGGGCGGCGAGATTTAAAACAGACCGCTAAACATGTAGATCTGCCCGGTAAAGGCTTACGGACGCGGGTTCAATTCCCGCCAGCTCCACCATAACCCCATCCAAGGGCGTCCACACTAATCCAGTGGACGCCCTTTTTCTTTGGTGAATCAACGACTTGCAGTCCATGGCCGTCTACAGCCGTCCATGCCCAGCCAGGCAAAAGCGGGGGTACAAGTGGGGGTACAAACCCAGAAATCTGGTGAAATCGGTGTTTTGTACCCCCACTTCCCCTCTGTAGAAGGGGGGTCGCCATAGGGGAATCTGTACCCCCACCGGCTGCCTTCATCCCTCGTTTTGTACCCCCCATGCTGACTGACCATGTGTGCTGCAATGCTGTATGTCCCCCCGAGCGCAAGCAAGCGCGATTCAGGGGTTCCATCAGCGGCCCGCGCTTAACTACCGGGCGCCTGCCGCTTCTTTGTGTGCTGCGGTGCGCACGGTGGCGTCACTCAGATCAGCAAGCATGAGGCTCATTTCCTTCGTGACGCGAAACACGACATAGATCAATACGGCCGCCAGCAGTCCGCCCATGGCAGGGCCCGGCCCGCTGGGGGAGCGAAGGGTGATCCAGAAACCCGATACCAGGGAGAGCACGGCCAGAACGATGCCCACCCAGTAAATGATGTTGACCGCCGCTCGGAAGGTGGGATAAATGCTCTCTGCCCGCATGACACGCGCAAACTCGATGTGATCGAGTGGGGCGTAGCGTGGCTTTGCGGGGGGAAGGGTGGCGCTGCCCATGGGGCGCGAGATGGGGCCGTTGCGCAGGGCTTCTTCGACCTTGCGGTAAATGGCGCCACAGTGTGCGCAGGCCTCGGGCTCCGTGCCGTCGTAGGGGGTGGATTTACCGCACTTCAGACACTGCTTGGTTTTGCTCATTGACTCTCTCCAACATCATTGGCGGACTCAGGGAGCGGTGCTACATCCGTATGCGCTTGCCTGACCCTGATCAGCTTCCCCACAGCTTGGCCAAATACCTGCTTGCGCTGGCGACCGATGGCGTTGAGCGCTGTGTAAACCGGGCTGCAGCCCGGCTGAGGGGAGTGCGTTCGAGGATGCCACAGCAGCGGTAAATATCGGCATGCCTCGCGGTCGAATGACATTCTTTGGCAAAGTGGTGCTATCTATGTCCTAGAACGACAGAACTGCAGCCATCGTTGGATTTTGTGGCGATGTGCCAGTCGACGTCTGCGGTGGCGGCTGTGCTCTACCACGCGGCCGCCTTGCGGCTATTTGGCACAACGCGAGACACGAAAAATGGGGAGTGAGCGCGGCGGAAAATACGAGTTCCGGCCAAAAAAAATGGCCCGCACGGGGCGGGCCGAACTATTGCTTCTCGCGCACAGGGAAGGAGCGAAACCGTCCGATTGACGGTACCGAGATCCTAAACGTGCCAAGCTTCTGCCCGCCGCGGCCGCGGGGCGCCAGCGTGACATAAGTCGCATTCTGCGGAAGTAGGATGGGGTGGCAGCACGGCGCCGCCCGCAGCTCAGTGGCAGGCTACAACCGTGCAATCGCTGTAGCCAGGGCGACGGCAAGGAACTGCACGCCGAAAAAAATGAAAAGGATGGGCATGACCGCGAACCTTGTACCGGGCGAAGCGACGATGCTAGGGGGGTGCTTGGTGTGCAAGGGTCCGACAGCAGCGGGCTCCGGTATAGGCGGTTTCCTACAGGTTGCGTGTGGTTGGGGCTTTGTTGCAAGCGCGTGTCGCATATGCAGGCGCAGGGCGCACAGCGCACTTGTAGCTTGGTGTATCAGTCCTTGAGTGGGGCAGGGGCTGCGGCGCACAATGCTCGTTCGTTCAGGCCGGAGGCCCCCATGCCAATGGAGTACTTGCGAAAACTGGAGCGCGATGCGCTTCCTCTGATTGAGTCCGACGTCGGCAACATCGACAAGTTGCGCATCTTGCGCGCAGCTGGCATGGTCGAGGTCCAGCTTCCGGCCGTGGATTCACCCCTTCAAAAAGCCCAGGTGCTGTATGTCACGGGCCTGGGTTGTGCGACCCTGCGGGCATCTGCCTTGCGCAAACCCACCCCCCGGCATCTGGCGGCCTGTGATCTGGAGTCGTCTTTCGACTGAGAGCGACTTCGTCGCTTGCCGGCAGGGCGCTTACCGAGCCGGTCCTGTCCTACAGATTGATGCGCTGCACAAGCAATATGCGGCCCGCCCCCGCCTTCTAGGATGAGCCCATCCATGTAACTGGCACCGCCAGGGGAAAGGCACCTATGAGCAGTTGGTACAAGTTGGGGTTGGGGAACGATGACCAGGCTTTCGAACCGACGCTGCGCATCCAGCAGATGTTCATGTCGAAGTTCCTGATGTGCCCTCCGGGCTCCGGCAGGGCACTTTTTTCATGCTACGACAAGGAAAAGGACGAACTCTGGTTGTACTTTTCCCCTGCCGCGGAGGACATCGCGTTGCGCGTTTACGCCGAGCCTTGCGAGCCGCCCACGGCCCTGGACTGCATTGGCCTGTTGGCGGGCGAGGGAGACGCGCTGGGCCGGGAGATGGACGAACCTGCACTGTGGGCGAAGGCTGCCTGACCTGTCGCGTGGACGGAGCGGCGAGTGCGCCGGTGTGGGGAGGAGCGCGCGGTGCACCTGCTTGTCGGAGTGCTCCTACAAACGCGCGCAGAGCGTTCCCACGAAGAACTGGCCGCCGTGCTGCGCCAATCATTTCATGGCTTGGCCGCGTTCCCTGCGAGCGCGCCGGAGCTTGATTCAAGGAGTGTGCGCCATGTTCTCTTTTGATTTATTGAGTCCTCGGACTCAGGATTCTCCGGGTTTGCCGCCCTTGCAAATGGGACAGCTGGGCGATGGTGCCCTGCAGCGCCAGCAAACCGATCACCTGCCCAACGACCGCTGGGATGCGCACGGTGTCGAACGCGAGCTGCAGTTTGCGGATTTGGGCACCCGCGAAATGCAGGCGATGGGCTGAGGAAACAGTCCTTCGCCTCTAGCGTTCATGCTCACCCTGCATATCCGCCCGGACGGTGATCACCAGGTGGTGGCCCGCGTTTTTGATGGGAAGCGACTGATCGGCGAGCCCACGTTCCACCCCCAGTTGGAGCAGGCCATCAAGGCCTATGGCGATGCCCGCTTTCACTCGCCCGAGGTCGCCGCATCCTCTGCCTACGATCTCTGGTTTCGCGGCTGGACGGTGGGTGCCGTGACCGTGGAGCAAATGCGTGAGGATGCACACGCCTTGGCCCGGCGACTGGTCATGCTCGCCGCCGTGATGCGGTAGGGGCCTGATCGCCCACCGCAATGGCTGCGCGGGCTTGGCTGCACACGAAACAAAGTGAAATAAAACGAAACTGCGCGGAGATTACGCCCGGCGCGGCCCGCGGCACCATGGGTTCCATGTTCCACACGTCCCTGAAAGGACAACTGCATGAAACCCTGGATCAAGAAAACCCTGATGGGCATCTTTGGCGCGTCCATCGCCGTGGGCGGTCTCACCGCCTGCTCCAGCAGCCACTACCACCGCGGCCCGATGAGCGCCGAAAAGATGGCCGAGGTGCGCGGCAAGATTGTGGATCGGATCAGCAGCAAGCTGGATCTGAACGCGGAGCAAAAGAGCAAGCTCAACGTGCTGGCCGACAAGCTGCAGACGCAGCGTGCCGCGCTCCGTGGATCGGCCCAAGACCCGCGCGCAGAAATGCAGGCGGTGGTCGCCGGTCCGAAGTTCGACCGGGCCCGCGCACAGGCGCTGGTGGATGAAAAGACGCGAACGCTGCAGGCAGGCAGCCCGGAAGTCATCGGTGCGCTGGCCGACTTCTATGACAGCCTGAACGCCGACCAGCAGCAGAAGATGCGCGATCTGATGCAGCGGCGCCGCGGCTGGATGTCCCACGGTTGAGGACGGGAGGGCGCCGCATGTCTCCCCACCTGGACACCATTCGCTACCTGGCGCAGGGCGTTCGGCAGCACGGGCCGGCGCTGTTGGCGGGCACGCCCGATCCCCATGACGAGCTCATGTCGCTGGTGTGGGGGCCGCGCTTCGACCGCGAGCACGCCCTGGGCCTGGTCGCTCGCCAGCCCGGCGTGGCTGCCGAGTCCTTGCCCGCGCTGCTGGCGGCCGCCGACCGTTTTGATGCCCTCAAGGCCGGTGCGCAAGGGCGCTTGCGCCGGCTCATCGTCAGGCACCGTGCCCTCAGCGGCGCGGGCGGGGACGCGCCGTCGATTGCCGGCGGCGCGGATTGCTGAGAGTGTGAAAATCGCGCATGCACCGCATTTTGCTCATTGACGACGATGCCCAGCTGGGTGCGCCGCTGGCCGCTTATTTCCGGAGGTTCGAGCTGGAATTGGTCCACGCCCTGACCCCCAGCAATGGGCTGGCCCAGCTGGCGGCAGGGGGCTTCGATGCCGCGATTCTGGACGTCATGCTGCCCGAGATGGACGGTTTTGAACTGTGCCGCACCATCCGCAAGCAGGGTGACTTGCCCATCGTGATGCTCACCGCCCGGGGTGACGTGATGGACCGCGTGGTGGGCCTGGAGCTGGGCGCCGACGACTACTTGCCCAAGCCCTTCGAGCCGCGGGAACTCGTGGCCCGCCTGCAAACGGTGCTGCGCCGGCTGCGCGCGGGCGGGGCGGTGGCTGGGGCCCAGGGGCCGCTGGAGTTCGAGGGCTTGAGCATCGATGCCGCGCGCCGCAGCGTGTTGCGCCATGGCGAGGCGCTGGAACTGACGGGGACTGAGTTCGATCTGCTGCACCTGCTGGCGCGCGAGCCCGGCAAGGTGTTCAGCCGGGACGACATCCTGAACCAGCTGCGCGGCCACGAGGCCGAGCTGTACACCCGGGCGGTGGACATTGTGGTCAGCCGCTTGCGCAAGAAGCTGGAGCCGCTCGACTGCATCAAGACGCTGCGCAACGCCGGCTACTCCCTTGCCCTGCGCCGATCTGCCGCGCCCGCGCCATGAGAATCCGCATGAGAGCCTGGGGCGCCGCGCGTTTCCACGATCCGCAGTGCAAGCACGACCCGGACTGCCCCTGGCACCGGCGCGCGCGCGACGCCGTCGGGTATTCGCTGCACCTGCGGCTGGTGCTGGTGTTCATGGCGCTGGCAGTCACGGTGGCCATCGTGTTCATGGCCGGGATGCAGAAGGTGGTGGCGCTGGGCTGGAAGGAAGCCGCCCGCCCGCTGTTGATGGACTATGTGGACCGGCTGACCGCCGAGATCGGCAGCCCCCCGAGCATTGAGCGCGCCCAGGCGATTGCCGACCGCTTGCCCGTCACGTTGCGCATCGACGGCCCGCAGGTGCAGTGGGATTCCCATCCCGACCGGCCGCGCCCTGACTGGATGAGCGACAAGGTGCAGCGCCAGGACCATTGGAGCCGCGAGGACACCGGCTACCGGCTGCTGCACCGCACGACGGCCGATGGCCACCATATCGAGTTCGGGCTCAATGCACTCTCGTGGGACAAGCGGCCGCGCATTGCCTGGGGCACGCTCACGGTGCTGCTGCTGCTGACTGCGCTGGCCTACGTCTACGTGCGGCACCTGCTGCGGCCGCTGGACGACATCCGACGTGGCGCGCAGCGCTTTGGCCGGGGCGAGTTTGGCGAGGTGATTCCGGTGCGCCACGCCCACCGGCCCGATGAGCTCGGGCAGCTGGCCGCCACCATCAACACCATGGGGGAAGACATCCACCAGATGCTGGAGGCCAAGCGGGCACTGCTGCTGGCCATGAGCCATGAGCTGCGCAGCCCGCTGACGCGCGCGCGCCTGAACACCGAACTGCTGCCCGAGACCGCCGAAGTCCAGGCCCAGCGCGCGGCCCTGCTGCGCGACCTGGGCGAAATGGCGCGGCTGATCACCGACTTGCTGGAGAGCGAGCGCTTGGCCGGCCGCCACGCGGCGCTGCAGCGCGAACCCACCGACCTGGCCGCGCTGGCCCGCGAGGTGGTGACCGAGCTGGAACCGCGCCACCCCGGTGCCCAGGCCGTGGCGCTGCATGTGCAAAGCGGCAGCCTGCCGCCGTGCACCGTCGATCGCTCGCGCGTGCGCCTGCTGATGCGCAACCTGCTGGACAACAGCCTGCGCCACAATGACCCTGCCGCAGCCCCCCCGGAGATGCACGTGCGGCTGCACGATGGCGTGGTGGAGATCGAGGTGCGCGACTACGGCCCTGGTGTGCCCCCCGAGCACCTGCCCCACCTGGCCCAGGCGTTCTACCGGCCGGACACGGCGCGCCAGCGCGCAACCGGCGGGGTAGGGCTGGGCCTGTACCTGTGCCGTCTGGTGGCCCAGGCCCACGGGGGCAGCCTGCAAGTGCGCAACGCCGATCCAGGCCTGGCCGTGACGGCACGCCTGCCGTGCGCCAGCTGAAGCTGGGCCTCCGCCCCCGTGCACCGCGGCGGTGCACCTGCCGCCGCCACGGGACGCGCGGTCGCGGCCGGGCAAGGCTGCGCAGTGTTCGGGCCGAAGTTTGATAGAAATCGGCCTCTAGCGCTTACCTGTAAAGCGCAAGCAGCTATTCATTTAATAGCAATCTGCCAGCCGGGCAGTTGTAACGCGCGCGCTGCCGCCGCCCGCCCGCTGAACTTGGCCTCCATCTTGCTTGATGAGGTGACCCATCCCGGGAACGGCGGCATTTAGCGTTTACCCTGTATATACAGGTATGCTCCGGCTGTCATCATCCGGCGACGGACATTGGTGCCGTCCGGGCATGGGCATCCAGGCAATGACTTTCAAACAGGAGCAGAAGATGACTCGATCGGTTGTGAAGTGGACGTCGCTGGCAGCGGCTGCGGCATGCGTGGCGGGCTTGGCCGGGGCGGCCCACGCGCAGGACACCAAGATTGTGCTGGGCATGTCCGGCTGGACGGGCTTTGCACCGCTGACGCTGGCCGACAAGGCCGGCATCTTCAAGAAGAACGGCCTGGATGTGGAGATCAAGATGATCCCGCAGAAGGACCGCCACCTGGCCCTGGCCTCCAAATCCATCCAGTGCGCCGCGACCACCGTGGAGACCCATGTGGCCTGGAACGCCAACGGCGTACCCATCGTGCAGATCTTCCAGATGGACAAGTCCTATGGCGCCGACGGCCTCGCGGTGCGCGGCGACATCAAGGGCTTTGCCGACCTCAAGGGCAAGACCATCGGCGTGGACGCGCCCGGCACCGCTCCGTATTTCGGCCTGGCGTGGATGCTCAGCAAGAACGGCATGAGCCTCAAGGACGTGAAGACCACCACGCTCTCGCCCCAGGCGGCAGCACAAGCCTTCGTGGCGGGGCAGAACGACGCTGCCATGACGTACGAGCCCTACCTGTCCACCGTGCGTGAGAACCCCAGCGCCGGCAAGATTCTGGCCACCACGCTCGACTACCCCATGGTGATGGACACCGTGGGCTGCGACCCCACCTGGCTGAAGGCCAACGGCAAGGCCGCGCAGGCGCTGGCCAACTCGTACTTCCAGGCGCTGGACATGATCAAGGCCGACCCCACCAAGTCCAACGAGATCATGGGCGCCGCCGTCAAGCAGACGGGCGAGCAGTTTGCCAAGTCGTCGTCCTTCCTGCGCTGGCAGGACAAGGCCGCCAACCAGAAGTTCTTTGCGGGCGAACTGCAAGCCTTCATGAAGGACGCCACGGCGATCCTGCTGGAGGCCGGCATCATCCGCAAGGCACCCGAGGATCTGGCCGTCACGTTCGACGCGAGCTTCATCAAGTAAATAGACGGAAGAAGAGCGCTCCATGTCCGCCGTGCAACCCCTGTCCGTTTCTGAGCCAAAGGCCCTCGTGCGCCGGCGCTCGCTGGCCCCGCTGGAGCCTGTGAGCAGCCGAGCCCGCTGGATGCTGGGGCTGGCCTTTTTCGCCCTGTTTGTGGCGGTGTGGGCGTTCTTCACCTTGGGCGGCTTTGTGTCGCCCACCTTCCTGGCCAGCCCCGTCACCATGGTGAAAGAAGGCTGGCTGCTGTTCACCGAATACGGCTTCATCAAAGACATCGGCATGACCATCTGGCGCGTGGTCGGTGGCTTCATCCTGGCGGCGGTCATTGCAGTGCCACTGGGCATTGCGATGGGCGCGTACAAGGGGGTCGAGGCGTTCTTTGAGCCCTTCATCTCGTTCTGCCGCTACCTGCCTGCTTCGGCTTTCATTCCGCTGCTGATCCTGTGGGCGGGCATTGGCGAGGCGCAGAAAATCCTCGTCATCTTCATCGGCTCGGTCTTCCAGATCACGCTGATGGTGGCTGTCACCGTGGGTGGCGCGCGGCGCGACCTGGTGGAGGCCGCCTACACGCTGGGCGCGGGCCACAAGGGCATCGTCACGCGGGTGCTCATCCCCGGCGCGGCGCCCGAGATCGCCGAGACCCTGCGCCTGGTGCTGGGCTGGGCCTGGACCTATGTGATCGTGGCCGAGCTGATCGGATCATCGAGCGGCATCGGCCACATGATCACCGACAGCCAGTCGCTGCTCAACACCGGCCAGATCATCTTCGGCATCATCATCATCGGCCTCATCGGGCTGGTGTCCGACTTCGCCTTCAAGGCGCTCAACCACCGTCTGTTTGCCTGGAGTTTTGTGCGATGAGCAGCGTATCCATCCAAGCCGTCTCGCGCACCTTCGAGGGGCACAAGGGCCAGCGCACGCAGGCCCTGCTGCCGGTCGATTTTGAAGTGCGTGACAACGACTTTGTCACCATCCTCGGCCCCTCGGGCTGCGGCAAGTCCACGCTGCTGCGCATCGTCGCGGGCCTGGACCACGCCACCGGCGGCCGGGTGCTGCTGGACGGTGTGCCAGTGGAAGGCCCTGGCGCCGACCGCGGCATGGTGTTCCAGAGCTACACCCTGTTCCCCTGGCTCACCATCGAGCAGAACATCCGCTTTGGCCTGCGCGAGCGGGGCATGCCCGACGCGCAGCAAAAAGAGCGCGCCGCGTACTTCATCGCCAAGGTGGGCCTGCGCGGTTTCGAGCAGCACTTTCCCAAGCAGCTGTCGGGCGGCATGCAGCAGCGCACCGCCATTGCGCGCGCGCTGGCCAACGACCCCAAGATTTTGCTGATGGACGAGCCCTTCGGCGCGCTCGACAACCAGACCCGCGTGCTCATGCAAGAGCTGCTGCTGGGCATCTGGGAGGCCGAACGCAAGACCGTGCTGTTTGTCACCCACGACATCGACGAAGCCATCTTCATGGCCAACCGCGTGGCCGTGTTCAGCGCGCGGCCCGGCCGCATCAAGACCGAGCTGGCGGTGGACTTGCCCCACCCACGCCATTACACGATCAAGACCAGCCCCGAGTTCATGGACCTCAAGGCGCGTCTCACCGAAGAGATCCGCGCCGAATCCATGGCGGCTGACCTGCACTGATCTGAACCCGCAACAGTCCCGCATCCACCCATGAGCGTCCGTCCATCCCGCCGCCCGACCGCCGCTGCACCGCGCAGCGCCACGCCTGCCAAGGCCGTGGCCTCGGCGGCTGCGCCCGCGCAGGCCATGGCGCTGTACGAGCAGGTCAAGGACCACATTGCGCGCAAGATCCAGGAAGGCATCTGGCGCGCGGGCGACCGCCTGCCGTCCGAGAACGAGCTGGTCACCCAGTTCGGCATCTCGCGCATGACGGTGAACCGCGCGCTGCGCGAACTGGTGGAGCAGGGCCGCATCGTGCGGGTGGCGGGCGTGGGCAGCTTCGTGGCGGAGGCCAAGCCCCAGTCCACGCTCTTGCAAATTGCCAACCTGGCCAGCGAAATCCGCCAGCGCGGGCACGACTACCGCTGCGACGTGCTGGCGGTGGAGCGCACCTCCGCCACGCTGGAGGTGGCCGCCGCGCTGGACCTGCGCACCGGCGAGTCGGTGTTCCATTCGCTGTGCATCCACCGCGAGGACGGCCTGCCCGTGCAACTGGAAGACCGCTACGTGAACCCGCGCCAGGTGCCGCAGTTCGCCGCGCAGGACTTCACGCAACTGCAGCCCTCCGAATACCTGGTGCGCAACGTGCCCTTCGACCAGATCGAACACGTGGTCGATGCCGTCATGCCCACCGCCGAGCAGGCCGCTCTGCTGGAGATGTCTCCGCAGGAGCCGTGCCTGCTGCTCACCCGCCGCACCTGGTCGCGCGGCGTGCCGATCACCGTGGTGCGGTGTCTGCACCCGGCCACCCGTTACCGCCTGGGCAGCCGCTTCCGAGCCGACGGCAATCCGGTAGCGGGCTGAATTTTCTTTCGCCAAAAAGCACATAGTTTTTCGCTTGTACCTACTTGTATATACAGGATCAACGCCATGACCCACAACGCACCCCCCATCGCCCTGCATCCCGGCCGCGTCACGCTGGCGGAGCTGCGCCGCATCCACGCCGGGCCCGTGCAACTGGTGCTGGATGCGTCGGCGCGCGCGGGCCTGCAGCCGTCCCTGGCCACAGTGCAGCGCATCGTGGAGGAAGACCAGGTGGTCTATGGCATCAACACCGGCTTCGGCAAGCTGGCCAGCACCAAGATCGCACACGACCGCCTGGCCGATCTGCAGCGCAACCTAGTGCTGTCGCACAGCGTGGGCACGGGCGACCCGCTGCCCGACGACGTGGTGCGCCTCATCCTGGCGACCAAGGCCGTGAGCCTGGCGCGCGGCCATTCGGGCGTGCGGCCCGAGCTGGTGGATGCGCTGCTGGCGCTGGCCAACGCCAATGTGCTGCCGGTGATTCCGGCCAAGGGCTCGGTGGGCGCATCGGGCGACCTGGCGCCGCTGGCGCACCTGGCTTGCGTGCTGATCGGGGAAGGGCAGGCCAAGGTGGACGGCAAGGTGGTGCCGGGCGCGGAGGCCATGCGTTCCATCGGCCTGCAGCCTTTTGTGCTGGGCCCCAAGGAAGGGCTGGCGCTGCTCAACGGCACGCAGGTGTCTACCTCGCTGGCGCTGGCGGGTTTGTTCGGCGCCGAGAGCGTGTTTGCTGCCGCGCTGGTCGCGGGCTGCCTGTCGCTCGAAGCCATCAAGGGCTCGGTCAAGCCGTTTGATGCGCGCATCCACGAAGCACGGGGGCAGGCCGGGCAGATCGCCGTGGCGGCTGCCGTGCGTGCGCTGCTGGACGGCAGCGCCATCGACCCTTCGCACCCCAACTGCGGCCGCGTGCAAGACCCTTATTCGATCCGCTGCGTGCCGCAGGTGATGGGCGCGTGCCTGGACAACCTGCACCACGCGGCGCGCGTATTGACCATCGAGGCGAACGCTGCGTCGGACAACCCCTTGGTCTTCGACAACGGCGACGTGATCTCCGGCGGCAACTTCCACGCCGAGCCCGTGGCCTTTGTGGCCGACATCATCGCGCTGGCCGTGGCCGAGATCGGCGCCATCTCGGAGCGCCGCCTGTCGCTGCTGCTTGACCCGGGCCTGTCGGGCCTGCCCGCGTTCCTGATCCGCGACAGCGGCGTGAACTCAGGCTTCATGATCGCCCAGGTCACCGCCGCCGCATTGGCCGCCGAAAACCAGTGCCTGGCCAACCCCAGCAGCGTGACCAGCCTGCCCACCTCGGCCAACCAGGAAGATCACGTTTCCATGGCCACCTACGGCGCGCGCCGCCTGGGCGACATGGTGCGCAACGCGGCGGTGATGGTCGGCATCGAGGCCATGGCCGCCGCGCAGGGCATGGAGTTCGACCGAAGCCTGAAGTCTTCCCCCTTGGTGGAGGAGCAATTCGCCGCCATCCGCAAGCGTGTGGCCTACCTGGAGCAGGACCGCTACCTCGCCCCCGACATCGAAGCCATGCGCGCCTGGGCCCAGCAGTCCACCTGGCCTGCAGCGCTCACGCAATGCCTGCCCAGCTTCGCCTGATTTTTTCCACGCACACCCACTGATTCACAGGAGTCCACCATGAACGCCAACGACGCCATCATCGCTGCCGCCACTTCGTCCTCCAGCACCGACCCCCGCCACGACGCCAGCCGCGTTGTCCGCGCGCCGCGCGGCAGCCAGCTCACCTGCAAGAGCTGGCTCACCGAGGCCGCCTACCGCATGATCCAGAACAATCTCGACCCCGAGGTGGCCGAGCGCCCGCAGGACCTGGTGGTGTACGGCGGCATCGGCCGCGCAGCGCGCAACTGGGCGTGTTTTGACCAGATCCTGGCCTCGCTCAAGGACTTGAACGATGACGAATCCCTGCTCATCCAGTCCGGCAAGCCCGTGGGCGTGTTCAAGACCCACGCCAACGCGCCCCGCGTGCTGCTGGCCAACTCCAACCTGGTGCCCAAGTGGGCGAACTGGGAGCACTTCAGCGAGCTGGACCAGAAGGGCCTGTTCATGTACGGCCAGATGACGGCGGGCAGCTGGATCTACATCGGCACCCAGGGCATCGTGCAGGGCACCTACGAGACCTTTGCCGAGGCCGGTCGCCAGCACTACGGCGGTTCGTTGGCGGGCAAGTGGATCCTCACGGCGGGCCTGGGCGGCATGGGCGGCGCGCAGCCGCTGGCCGCCACCTTTGCGGGTGCGGTGTCGCTCAACATCGAATGCCAGCAAAGCAGCATCGACTTCCGCCTGCGCACGCGCTATGTGGACAAGCAGGCGCGCGACATCGACCACGCCATTGAACTCATCCAGCAGCACACAGCCGCCAAGGAGGCCATCTCCATCGCGCTGCTGGGCAACGCGGCCGAGGTGTTGCCCGAACTGGTCAAGCGTGCCAAGGCAGGTGGCCTGAAGCCCGACCTGGTCACCGACCAGACCTCCGCCCACGACCTCGTCAACGGCTACCTGCCCGCAGGGTGGACGGTGGCGCAGTGGCGTGCCGCGCAGCAGGACGTGACCCAGCACGAAGTGCTGAAGAAGGCCGCCGCCAAGTCGTGCGCCGTGCACGTGCAGGCCATGCTCGACTTCCAGGCCATGGGCATCCCCACTGTGGACTATGGCAACAACATCCGCCAGGTGGCGTTCGATGAGGGTGTGAAGAACGCCTTCGACTTCCCCGGCTTTGTGCCTGCCTACATCCGCCCGCTGTTCTGCGAAGGCAAGGGCCCGTTCCGCTGGGTGGCGCTCTCGGGCGACCCGGAGGACATCCGCAAGACCGACGCCAAGATCAAGGAACTGTTCCCCGAGAACAAACACGTGCACCGCTGGCTCGACATGGCGGGCGAGCGCATCGCCTTCCAGGGCCTGCCCGCGCGCATCTGCTGGCTGGGCCTGGGCGAGCGCCACCTCGCGGGCCTGGCCTTCAACGAGATGGTGAAGAGCGGCGAGCTGAAGGCGCCCATCGTCATCGGCCGCGACCACCTGGACACCGGCAGCGTGGCCAGCCCCAACCGCGAGACCGAAGCCATGAAGGACGGCACCGACGCCGTGAGCGACTGGCCGCTGCTCAACGCGCTGCTCAACACCGCAGGCGGCGCCACCTGGGTCAGCCTGCACCACGGCGGTGGCGTGGGCATGGGCTACTCGCAGCATTCGGGCATGGTCATCGTGGCCGACGGCACCGAGGCTGCTGCCGAGCGCCTGGCGCGCGTGCTGGTCAACGACTGCGGCAGCGGCGTGATGCGCCATGCCGATGCCGGGTATGAACTGGCCGTGGAGACGGCGAAGAAGCAGGGCCTGAACCTGCCCATGGTGAAGTGATGCGGCCGGTGATGGGAGGACGGGGCAGGGCGGCGGGATGAAAAAAAGGGACTGCATTCCCACCCAATGGGAATGCAGGGTAGGAATGCCGCTGCAATCCTTTGATACTGGACCGATGCCCGCCCACGGACCCACCTCTGTTGCCGCCGCCGACCGTATCCTGCACGTGCTGGCCTTGCTGGCGCAGCAGGGGCAGCCCATGTCGGCGGCCGAGCTGATGGAGGCCACCGGGCTCGCGCGCAGCACCTTGTACCGCCAGCTGGCGCGGCTCAAGCTCTGGGGCTTCGTGCTGGAGAGCAATGGGCACTATGCGCCAGGGCCGCTCAGCCTGCAGCTGGCGCTGGGGTTCGACCTGGCGTCGCACCTGGTGCACCAGGCGCGGCCGGACATGCAGGCGCTGGCGCGGCAGTCCAACGAGAGCGTGGGCCTGGTGGTGGCCGTGAACGACAGCGTTGTCTGCCTGGACATGGTGGACAGCACCCAGGCGTTGCGCTGCTCTTTCGAGAAAGGGCGCAGCGTGCCTTTGCGCAGCGGCGCCTCGGCCAAATGCCTGTTGGCCCACCTGGCGCCGACAGCGCGCGGCGCACTGCTGGATCTGCACTACGGCGACAACCCGGCGCGTCGGCAGGCGGCGCAGGATGAACTCGATGCCATTGCCAAGGCGGGCTACGCCGTCAGCGCCGGCGAGGTGGACGAGGGCGTCTGGGGTGTCAGCGTGCCCGTGTTCGGCTCGCCCCGGCAGGCAGCCGGCGCCATCACGCTGATGGCACCGATCTTGCGGGCCCAGGGGCAGGAGTCCGCGCTCATCGGCATGGCCGTGGTCGCTGCGGCGCGCATCTCCCGCCGGCTCACCCCTTCGTGAATTTCCCGGAATCCCCCTTTCCTTTTTTCCCCCTACTCAAGGAGCTTTCCCATGACCCCTCGCCGCAACCTTCTCCTGGCCGGTCTCGCCGCTGCCGCCGCCATGTGCACCACGGGCGCCCAGGCCCAGGACAACGTGCTGCGCGTCGGCACCGACGCCACCTTTCCGCCCATGGAGTTCGTGGAGAACGGCAAGCGCACCGGCTTTGACGTCGAACTGGTGGAGGCCGTGGCCAAGTCCATGGGCAAGCAGGTCGAGTGGGTGGATATCGACTTCAAGGGCCTGATTCCGGGCCTGATCTCCAAGCGTTTCGACATGGCGGTATCGGCCATCTACATCACCGACGAGCGCAAGAAGGTGGTGGACTTCACCGATTCGTACTACGCCGGGGGTCTGGTGGTGATGGTGAAGGCCGACAACAAGGCCATCAACAAGCTGGCCGACCTGGATGGCAAGAAGGTCAGTGTGCAAGTGGGCACCAAGTCGGTGGCGTACCTGACCGAAAAATTCCCCAAGGTGCAGCGTGTCGAGGTCGAGAAGAACCAGGAAATGTTCAACCTGGTGGACATCGGCCGCGCGGATGCGGCGGTGACCGGCAAGCCCGCCGCCTACCAGTACGTGCGCACCCGCCCCGGCCTGCGCGTGCTGGAAGAGCAGCTCACCACCGAGGAATATGGCATGGCCCTGCGCAAGGACACGCCCGAGCTGACCCGCGCCGTGAACGCCGCCATCGCCAAGCTCAAGGCCGACGGTACCTACGCCGCCATCGTGAAGAAGTGGTTTAGCGGCAGCGCGGCTGCCAAGTAACCCGGCAGGCTGACCGACAAAACGATCTGAGCGATGGAACTCGATTTTTCTCCCGTATGGGCGGGCATTCCCCAGCTGCTGCAGGGCGCGGTGGTGACGGTGGAAATCACCGCCGCCTCGCTGCTGCTGGGCTGCGTGATGGGCCTGCTGGTGGGCATTGGCCGCCTCAACCCCCGGAACCGCGTGGTCTACAGCCTGTGCACGGCCTACGTGGCGGCCATCCGCGGCACGCCGCTGCTGGTGCAGCTGTTCATCCTGTTCTTTGGCCTGCCGCAGTTCGGCGTGCTGCTGCCCGCGTTCGTGTGCGGCGTGATCGGCCTGGGCATTTACTCGGGGGCGTATGTGTCCGAGATCGTGCGCGGCGCCATCCAGTCCATCGACAAGGGGCAGATGGAGGCGGCGCGCTCCATCGGCATGTCCTCGGGCATGGCGATGCGCACGGTGATCCTGCCCCAGGCCGTGGTGCGGATGATTCCGCCGCTGGGCAACGAGTTCATCGCGCTGATCAAGAACTCGGCCCTGGTGTCGCTGCTCACCATCCACGACCTGATGCACGAGGGGCAGAAGATCATCAGCGTGTCCTACCGTTCGCTGGAGGTGTACCTGGCCATTGCCGTGGTGTACTTCGTGCTTACCGGGCTGACCACGCTGGCCCTGCGCCACATGGAACTGCGCCTGCGGGCGGGAGGGATGGTGCAATGACCGCCGCCAGCAACCCCATCGCAGAAGGAACCCGGCAGCAGGAGCCCATGGTGCGCATCCGCGGCCTGCGCAAGGCCTATGGCGACCATGTCGTGCTCAGCGGCATCGACTTCGACGTACAGCCCTCGCAGGTGGTGGTGGTGATCGGGCCGAGCGGCTCGGGCAAGAGCACCTTCCTGCGCTGCTGCAACGGGCTGGAGCAACCCCAGGGCGGGCGCATCGACATCTGCGGCCGCACGCTGGTGGATCACGGCCAGATGCTGCCCGAGCGCGAGCTGAACGCGCTGCGCGAAGAAGTGGGCATGGTGTTCCAGTCGTTCAACCTGTTTCCGCACCTCTCGGTGCTGGACAACGTGACCCTGGGGCCGCGCAAGCTGCACGGCGTGCCGCGGGCGGACGCGGAAACCCAGGCGCGCGCGCTGCTGGAAAAGGTCGGGCTGGCGCACAAGGCCGACGCCATGCCTGCCAGCCTCTCGGGCGGCCAGAAGCAGCGCGTGGCCATTGCCCGCGCGCTGGCGATGAAGCCCAAGGTCATGCTGTTTGACGAACCCACCTCGGCGCTCGACCCGGAACTGGTGGGCGAGGTGCTGCAGGTCATGAAGCTGCTGGCCCGCGAGGGCATGACCATGATGGTGGTGACCCACGAGATGGACTTTGCGCGCGAGGTGGGCGATGTGGTCGTCGTCATGGACGGCGGCGGCATCATCGAGTCGGGCGCGCCCGCCACCATCTTCACCAACCCCACGCAGGAGCGCACACGTTCGTTCCTGCAGGCCGTGCTCACCCGTGCGTGAGGCGGGCGTGCGCAGGGCGGCGATGACGGTGCAGTACTTTGACCTGGCGGCGTTGCCGCCCACCCCCTGGAAGAACGGCGGTGGCTCCACCCGCGAAGTCGCGTGCTGGCCCGAGCACTCCGGCCTGCAGGACTTTGGCTGGCGCGTGAGCGTGGCGAGCATTGCGTCGGCCGGGCCGTTCTCGTCCTTCCCGGGCATTGACCGCCAGATCATGCTGCTGGAGGGCGACGGGGTGCAGCTGGCCAGCGCTGGCTGGCAGCACACGCTGGACCGCCGCTGGCAGCCGCTGGCCTTCTCCGGCGACGATGCGGTGGACTGCACCTTGCTGGGCGGCGCCTCGACCGACTTCAACCTCATGCTGCGCCGCGGCGCATGGACCGGCTCCCTGCGGGTGCTGCAGGAAGCGCCGCCGCCGGCACGCGCCGGGTTGTGCATGGTGCTGCAGGGTTGCTGGAAAGGCCCGCGCATGCTGGAGCCCGGGCAGGGCCTGTGGTGGGTGGACGCGCCGGGCGCGCACCTTGAGCCGGTGCCCGGCGAAGGCGCTGCGGCGCCGGTGCTGGCCTGGGTGGCACTGGAACGTTGCGCCCCGCAAAGCCCTGGCGGCGCAGGGGCATGAAAAAAGGCATCAAAATTGCCGCTAGCGCTTGATGGACAAGCGCTGCAAGCTATCAAAAACAGAGTGATCATGAACCTGCCAACCGCCCCCAGCGCCGACGGCGTCTGGCTGCACCTGCGGCCTGTGCCCGAACTGACCGTGGTCGATGCACCCTGCGCCCCGGACGAGCCCGCCTGCGTGGTGGTGCAGGGCGGCATGGTGCGCTGGGTGGGGCCTGTGCGGGCGCTGCCCCCGGCCTGCGCCGCCATTCCGCGCCACGATGCGCGCGGCGCCCTGGCCACGCCCGGCCTGGTCGATTGCCACACCCACCTGGTCTATGGCGGGCAGCGCGCCAACGAGTTCGCCATGCGCCTGGCGGGCGCCACGTACGAAGAGGTGGCGAAGGCGGGCGGGGGCATCGTGTCGTCCGTGAAGGCCACGCGCGAAGCGTCCGAGGACGAACTCTTCGCCCTGGCGGCGCCGCGCCTGCAGGCCCTGCTGGACGAGGGCGTCTGTGCCATCGAGATCAAGTCCGGCTACGGCCTGGCGCTCCCGCACGAGCGCAAGCAGCTGCGGGTGGCGCGCCGGCTGGGCGAGGCGTTGGGCGTGACGGTGCGCACCACCTTCCTGGGTGCGCATGCGTTTCCGCCAGAGTACGCAGGGCGCAGCCAGGCCTACACCGACCTCGTCTGCCACGAGATGCTGCCCGCACTGGCCGCCGAAGGCCTGGTGGATGCGGTGGACGTGTTCTGCGAGCGCATCGCCTTCACGCTGGCCGAGACCGAGCAGGTCTTCCAGGCCGCGCAGAAGCTCGGCATCCCCGTCAAGCTGCATGCGGAGCAGCTCTCGGACATGGGGGGCGCCGCGCTGGCTGCACGCTACGGCGCGCTGTCGTGCGACCACATCGAACACCTGTCGGCCGATGGCCTCGCCGCGATGAAGGCCGCGGGCACCGTGGCCGTGCTGCTGCCCGGCGCCTACTACACGCTGCGCGACACGCACCTGCCGCCCATCACGCAGCTGCGCGAAGCGGGCGTGCCCATGGCCGTCTCCACCGACCACAACCCCGGCACCTCGCCCGCGCTCAGCCTGCTGCTCATGGCCAACATGGCCTGCACGCTGTTCCGCCTGACGGTGCCGGAGGCGCTGGCCGGCATCACCACCCACGCGGCCCGCGCGCTGGGCCTGCAGGATTCGCACGGCCTCATCGCGTCCGGCCGGCCCGCCAACTTCGTGCTGTGGCCTCTGCGCGAAGCGGCCGAGCTGGCCTACTGGTTCGGCCACAAGCCCGCCTGCACCATCGTGCGGCAAGGGCGCATCCACGGAGTCTTGCCATGACCGACACCTCCCGCCAGCTGTTCGCTGCCGATGCCCTGCTGCCCACGGGCTGGGCGCGCAACGTGCGGATCGCATGGGACGGGGCAGGGCGCATCACCGCCGTCACGCCCAACGCCCAGCCCAACGGCTCCGCAGTGGCCACCGGCCCGGTGCTGCCCGGCATGCCCAACCTGCACTCGCACGCCTTCCAGCGCGCCTTTGCGGGGCTCACGGAATACCGGGGCGAAAGCCAGGACAGCTTCTGGAGCTGGCGCAACCTGATGTACCGCTTTGCCGCCCGCATCACGCCCGAATCGCTGCAGGCCATCGCCACTTGGCTTTATGTGGAAATGCTGGAGGCGGGTTACACCAGCGTGTGCGAGTTCCACTACGTGCACCACGACCACGACGGCACGCCCTATGCCGACGACGCCACGTTGTCGCAGGCCCTGCTGCGCGCGGCGCAGAGCGCGGGCATGGCCATCACGCTGCTGCCGGTGCTCTACCAGACCAGCGGCTTTGGTGCCAAGCCGCCGCGGGCCGACCAGGCGCGCTTTCTCCGCGACACGGACAACATGCTCTCTTTATTGGAGCGCCTGGCGCCCGCCACACAAGCGCAAGAGGCCATTTTGGGCCTGGCGCCGCATTCGCTGCGCGCGGTGCCGCCGGACAGTCTGCGTGCCGCCGTGCAGGGCCTCACGGCGCTGAATCCGCAAGCGCCCATCCACATCCACATCGCCGAGCAGACGCAGGAGGTGGACGACTGCCTCGCCTGGAGCGGCCAGCGCCCCGTGCAGTGGCTGCTGGAGCACGCGCCCGTGGACGAACGCTGGTGCCTGGTGCACGCCACGCACATGACCCCGCAGGAATATGCCGCCGCCGCCGCGACCGGCGCCGTGGCCGGCATCTGCCCCACCACCGAGGCCAACCTGGGCGACGGCATCTTCGACATGCCGCGGTGGCTGCAGCACGGCGGCCGCTGGGGCGTGGGCTCGGACAGCCACGCCTGCGTTAATGCCGCCGAAGAGCTGCTGATGCTGGAATACGGCCAGCGCCTGTCGCGCCGCCAGCGCAACGTGCTGGCCAGCAGCACCCAGGCCGAGGTGGCCACGGCCATGACCTTGCAGGCCGTGCAGGGCGGTGCGCAAGCGTCGGGCCGCACCGCACCCGGTGGGGCTGCGGGCCTGGCCGTGGGGGCGCGGGCCGACCTCGTCGTGCTCGACGCCCAGCACGTGGCGCTGCGCGACCTGCCCGGGCCCAGCATGCTGTCGTCCCACGTGTTCGGCAGCCACCGCACCTCGGCCATCGACAGCGTGTGGGTGGCCGGCGTGCAGCGCGTGGCGCAAGGCCGCCACGCGCTGCATGCATCCGCCGCCCAGGCCTTTGTGGCCGCGCGATCCGCCACCATTGCCGCAGATTGACTTTGCTTTCACCGGTTTTGCCATGACCCACACCGCACCGCTACCCCCGTTCACGTTCCACCAGGGCACCGCGCCGCTGCTCGTCTCGATGCCACACGCCGGCACCTACGTGCCGCCGCAGCTCGCCGCGCGCTTCACGGAAGAGGCCCGCCAAGTGCCCGACACCGACTGGCACATGGAGCGCCTGTATGCCTTCGCCAAGGACCTGGGCGCGTCCATCCTCGTGGCCACGCATTCGCGCTACGTGGTGGACCTGAACCGCCCCCCCGATGGCGCAAGCCTTTACCCCGGCCAGAGCGTCACCGGCCTGTGCCCGGTGGACACGTTTGACGACACGCCCATCTACGCGCACGGCGACGTGCCCGATGACGCGGAGATCGCCGCCCGCCGCGGGGCCGTCTGGGCGCCGTACCACGCGCAGCTGCGCGCCGAACTGGACCGCATCCGCGCCCGGCACGGCGTGGCCATGCTGTGGGACGCGCATTCCATCCGCTCCGTACTCCCGCGCTTTTTCGAGGGCAAGCTGCCCGACCTGAACCTGGGCACCGCCAACGGCGCCAGCTGCGACCCGGCCCTGGCGCAGGAGCTGCTCGCCATCGCCGAGTCCGCGCCGGGCTACACCGGCGTGCTCAACGGCCGCTTCACGGGGGGGTACATCACGCGCCACTACGGCCAGCCCGCGCAGAACATTCACGCGGTGCAGCTGGAGATGACGCAGTGCAGCTACATGCAGGAGGCCTTGCCGTTTGACTACCTGCCGGAGGTGGCGGCCGGCGTGCAGCCGCATCTGCAGCGCATGCTGGCGGCGGTGCTGGCGTTTGCCAAGGCGCGCCAAGGGTAATTACATTGCTCTTGTTTTGATAGCTTCCGGCGCTTTCTGGACAAGCGCTGGAGGTCAAAAAGGCTTGCAGCCCCCTTGCCGGGGGCGCCTTGGAGTCTGTTTACGATCTCGCAGGGGATCGTAAGGCTCTTAGCCGCCGCGCTGCGCCATCGCCTCGCCCAGCTGGATGGGCCGCGCCGGCGCCCACGCGGGGTTGAAGGCCAGCGGCCCCTGCGGGAACAGCATCACCACGGTGGAGCCGAGCAGGAAGCGCCCCATCTCCTCGCCCCGCTGCAGCCGCACCTGGCCCGGCGCGTAGTCCCACTGGCGCAGGATGCCGGGGCGCGGCGGGTTCACCTGGCCATGCCACACGGTGGCCATGCTGCCGACGATGGTGGCGCCCACCAGCACCAGCACGAAGGGCCCGTGGGCCGATTCGAACACGCACACCACCCGCTCGTTGCGCGCGAACAGGCCGGGCACGCCCCGTGCCGTGACAGGGTTCACCGAGAACAGGTCGCCCGGCACGTGGATCATGCGGGTGAGTTCGCCCGCGCAGGGCATGTGGATGCGGTGGTAGTCGCGCGGGCTGAGGTACAGCGTGGCGAAGTGGCCGTTGTCGAACCGCGCCCCCAGTGCTGCGTCGCCGCCCACGAGCGTGGTGGTCGAATACGAATGGCCCTTGGCCTGGAAGACCTGGTCCTGGGCAATCGGCCCGAACTGGCTGATGGCCCCGTCCACCGGGCAGACCAGGTCGGCATCGGCCAGCGGACGCGCGCCGGGCTTCAGCGCGCGGGTGAAGAAATCGTTGAAAGTGGCGTAGCTGGCGATGTCGGGGTTGGCCGCCTCGGCCATGTTGACGCGGTAGCGAGCGACAAAGCGGCGGATGACGGCCGTGGTCAGGCCGCCGAGCTGGGCCGATGCGAACTTGCCGGCAAGAGACGTCAGCGCCTGCTTGGGAAGAAGATACTGCGGAAGGACTGCGAGGCGGTCAGACACGGGATGGGCTTCCTGGGTAGAGGGAGCGGGCCATTCTACGGGGCCTGCGCTCACACCCCCAGGTACTGCTCCAGCAGCGCTGGCTGGGCATGCAGCGCCTGCGAGCTGCCTTCAAAAACCACCTGCCCCTTCACCAGGATCACGTTGCGGTCGGTGATTTGCGTGACGTGCTTCCAGTTCTTGTCCACGATCACGCTGCTGATGCCGCTGTCCTTGATGAGGCTGCAGATGCGCCAGATCTCCCGCGCGATCAGCGGGGCCAGGCCCTCGGTGGCCTCGTCGAGGATGAGCACGTCCGGGTTGGTCATGAGCGCGCGGCCGATGGTCAGCATCTGCTGTTCGCCGCCGCTGAGCTGCTGGCCGCCATGGCCCAGGCGCTCCTTCAGGCGCGGAAAGGTCTCCAGCACCCGCTCGTAGGTCCAGTCCCGCTGGCCGCGGGTGCCGGCGCGGGCGGCCATTTGCAGATTCTCGACCACGCTCAGGTTGCCGAAGATGCCGCGCCCCTCGGGCACGTAGGCGACGCCCAGGCGCGCCACTTCATACGGCGGGCGCCCGGTCATGTCGCGCCCGGCCACGGTCACCGTGCCTGTGCGCGGCCTGACCAGGCCCATCAACGACTTGAGCAGCGTGCTCTTGCCCATGCCGTTGCGTCCCATGAGGCCGATGGTTTCGCCCCGGCCCACGCGAAAGTCCACGCCGTGCAGGATGTGGCTCGGGCCGTAGAAGGTGTGGATGCCGCGGGCATCGATCCAGGGGGCGTTGCTCATCCTAGTGGTCCTCGCCCAGGTAGGCGGCCTGCACGGTGGCATCCGCGCGCACCTCGGCGGGTGTGCCGTGCGCGATGACCTGGCCGTTGACCATCACCGTGAGCCGGTCCGCCAGCGTGAACACGGCGTCCATGTCATGCTCCACCAGCATCATGGCGTGGGCGGGCTTGAGGCGCAGCAGCAGCTCGACCATGCGCTCCGCCTCGGCCACGCCCATGCCGGCCAGCGGCTCATCGAGCAGCAGCACCTGCGGTTCGGTCGCAAGGGTCATGGCGATCTCCAGCTGCCGCTGCTCGCCATGGCTCATGGCGCCGGCAATGGCGGCGCGCCTGTCTTTCAGGCCGGATAGCTCGATGGCGCTCTCCAGGCGTGCGCAAAGCGCTCTGTTTTTGATAGTGGATCGGCGCGTGTCCTGCCACCAGCGCAGCGGGTTCCAGGGCTGCTGCGGGTCGCGCGACTGGGCGGCCAGGCGCACGTTCTCGTGCACCGTCAGCGGCAGGAAGATGTTGGTCTTCTGGTAGCTGCGGCCCAGGCCTTGGCGCGAGATGCGCTCGGGTGCCCAGCCGGTCACGTCCGAGCCTTTCAGCAGCACCGTGCCTGCAGTGGGCGGCAGGTCGCCCGAGAGCAGGTTGGTCAGCGTGGATTTGCCCGCACCGTTGGGCCCGATCACGGCGTGGATCTGGCCGCGCCACAGGTCCACGGAGACGCCGCCCACGGCGGCCAGGCCGCCAAAGCGCTTGGTGAGCTGGCGGGCGCAGAGCAGGGCGGTATCAGCCATGGTGTGCGTCCTCCGGTGCGTTGCCGGATGTGCGCCGCGCCAGCATGCCCAACAGCCCGCGCGGTGCCACCAGCACCACCAGCACGATGAAGCTGCCCATCAGCAGCTGCCAGTGCTTGGTGAGGTCCTTGAACACATGCAGCAGGTATTCCAGCGCAAACGCGCCCACGATGGCCCCCGCAAAGTTGCCCATGCCGCCCAGGATGACCATCATGATGGCGTGCGCGCTCATGTGAAAACCCATCAGCTCGGGGTTCACGTAGCCCGTCTGCGCACCCCACAGGTAGCCTGCCAGGCCCGCCAGCGCACCGGCCACGGTAAAGGCGGTGAGCTTGTAGCCCTGCGTGCCGAACCCCATGGCCCGCATGCGGTGCTCGTTGATGCGGATGCCCGCCAGCGACCGGCCCAGCGGGCTCCAGAGCAGGCGGCGCAGCAGGGCGTAGACGGCGACCACCAGCGCCAGTGTGAAGTAGTAGAAGGTCTTGCGGCCTTCCAGGTCGAACGGCAACCAGCCCAGGATGGATGCGTCCGGCCGGAAGTTGATGTACAGCCCGTCCGAGCCGCCCAGCGCCTTGTTGTCGAAGAACAGGTAGAACACCATCTGCGCGAACGCCATGGTGACCATGATGAAGTAGATGCCGTGCGTGCGCACCACAAAGAAGCCGATGATGAGCGCCGCTACGCCCGCGCCCGCCACGGCCAGCGGCAGCGTCCACCACAGGCTCACCGGCGCGTCTGCCGGCGTCAGGAAGGCCAGCGCATAGCCCGCGATGCCGAAGTAGGCCGCATGCCCCAGCGACACCAGTCCCGTCACGCCCTGCAGCAGGTCCAGGCTCATCGCAAAGATGGCCATGATCATCATGCGCGTGACCATCTGCACATAAAAGTCGCTGCCCACGAAGGGAAAGGCGAGCAGGGCCACCAGGCCGAGAGCCAGCGTGAACTGCGCGCTGCGGGGCAGCACTTCGATGTTGGCACGGGGTGTGCTCATTGTTTGAAGAGGCCTTCCGGTTTCCACAGCAGCACGGCCGCCATCAGCATGTACACGAGCATGCCCGCCACGGACGGCAGCAGCACCTTGCCGAACGTGTCGACCAGCCCCACCAGCAACGCCGCAACCAGTGCGCCCCGTACCGAACCGATGCCCCCGATCACCACCACCACGAAACACATGATGAGCACCGAGGCGCCCATGTTGGGGTACACGCTCGACACCGGCGCCGCCACCATGCCCGCCACGGCGGCCAGCCCCACGCCCAGGGCGAACACCGTGGAGTGGATGAGCTTGATGTTCACGCCCAGCGACTCGGCCATGTCGCGGTTGAACGCGCCGGCGCGGATCTTCATGCCCAGGCGGGTCTTGGCAATCAGCAGGTACAGGCCGGCCGCGAGCGCGATGCAGACGCCCGAAATGAACAGCCGGTACACGGGGTAGGACAGGGTGTCCGTGAGCGGCACGGACCCGTCGAGCAGGGCAGGGATGGCCACGCCGTGAACGTCGTCGCCCCACAGCAGCGAGCGCAGTTCCTCGAAGATGTAGATGAGGCCGAAGGTCAGCAGCACCTGGTCCAGGTGGTCGCGGTGGTAGAAGTGGCGAAACAGCAGCCACTCCAGCGCCAGGCCGAACACCACCGCCAGCAGCGCGCCGCCCAGGATGGCCAGCGCCAGGCTGCCGAAATACCCCGACAGCGAATACCCCAGGTAGGCACCCAGCATGTAGAAGCTGCCGTGCGCCAGGTTGACCACGCCCATGATCCCGAAGATCAGCGTGAGCCCGGCCGCCAGCATGAACAGCAGCAGCCCGTACTGCACGCTGTTGAGCAACTGGATCAGGAAGGTGGCGAAGTCCATGAAAACGGAGGTGGTTTTTGCGGGCGGCGGCGGAAGTGGCCAACGCCTCCGGTCAAGCTGCGTTGGGCGGCGGTATCTGTGCCCCTGAAGCTGGCAACTGGCGCGGCCCCATGGAGGGCAGCCAAGCAAGGGCCGCCCTGCAGCGAGGGCTGCGTCCCCCTGCCCGCAGCGCGCAGCGCTGCGAGAGCGGGGGGAAGGCGCGCAGCGCCTCAGGGGGGTGTCACATCTACCCCATCCTGCACCCGGCGCCGCTGTCGGCCAGGGCCTTGGCCGCAACGCCGATTACCTTGTTCTCCTTGTTCTCCACACGGCGCAGGTAGATGTCCTGCACGGGGTTGTGCGCTTTGCTCATCGTCCACTTGCCGCGGGGGCTGTCGATGGTGGCGCTTTCCATGGCCTTGATGACGGCGGGCTTGGCGGAGAAGTCGCCCTTCACCGCGTTGGCACCCTGCACCAGCAGCAGGCCCGTGTCGTAGCCCTGCACCGCGTACACATCGGGCTGGCTGCGGAAGGCCTTGGCGTATTCCAGGCGGAACTGCTTGTTGCGCGGCGTGTCCAGCGAGTCGCTGTAGTGCATGGTGGTGATGATGCCGTCGGCTGCGGGCCCGGCGGCATCCAGCACCCCTTCGGTCAGGAAGCCCGATCCGTACAGCGGAATCTTGTCCTTGAGGCCGGCCGCCGCGTAGTCGCGGATGAACTTGGCCGCGCCGCCGCCGGCAAAGAAGCAGGCCACAGCGTCGGGCTTGAGCGCGGCAATCTCGGTGAGCAGTGCCTGGAACTCCACGTTCGGGAAGGGCAGGCCCAGTTCCTTGACGATGGTGCCGCCCGCCTTGGTGTAGCTTTCCTTGAAGCCCTCGAACGCCTCGTCGCCCGCGGCGTACTTCCAGGTAATCCACACGGCCTTCTTGTGGCCTTTCTCGACCATGGCCTTGCCCAGCGCCAGCGTGGGCTGCGAGTTGGAGAACGAGGTGCGGAACACATTGGGCGCGCACAGGGCCCGCGTGGCGGCATGCACACCCGCGTTGGGAATGAGGTTCAGCACGCCCGTGTCGCGCGCGACCTTCTGGATGCCCATCTGCACGCCCGAGTGCACGGTGCCGATCAGCACATCCACCTTGTCGCGCTGCACCAGCTTGCTGGCGTTTTCCACACCCTTGCTGGGCTCGGACTCGTCGTCCACCTTGAACCATTCGATCTCGCGGCCGCCGAGCTTGCCGCCCTGCTGGTCGATGGCCATGCGCACCCCGTTCTCGATGGCCACGCCCAGCTGGGCGAAGGTGCCTGTGTACGGCAGCATGAAGCCCACCCTCACCTTGCCGCCTTGTGCCCGCACGATGGCGGGCAGCAGGAGCCCGGTGGATGCGGCGCCCACGATGGCGGCACTGCGGCGGAGGACAAGACGGCGAGAGGTCATGGGGCAGTCTCCAGGCTGGTTTGTTTAGGCTTAAAGCAATTTACCTGAACCCTCCCAGCGTGGAAACCTATGGCTTACCCGTACCGTGCGGAGGCCCTGGCCAGTGGTGCTGCAGCGGGCAGGGCGACCGCGGCGGTACCATCGCGATGGCCAGGCACAGTGCCTCGCTGATGTCTGCCCCATGCCAGAGCCTTTGTCCGACTCCCGCACCCCCGCCTCCACGCCTTCCACCCCGCCATGGCCCGAGCGGTCCGCCCGCTGGCTGCGCGCCTTCTGGCCCGCCCCGCTGGGCATTGATGGCCGCGAGCGGGTGCGCTTCATCGTCGGCGCGGTGCTGGGCGTGCTGTTCACCGCGGCGCTCAGCCGGTGGTGGGCGGGCGCAGGGCACGCTGGCCCGTGGATCATGGCGTCGCTGGGGGCCAGCGCCGTGCTGGTGTTCGGCATGCCCTCCAGCCCATTTGCCCAGCCGTGGCCCGTGGTGGGCGGCAGCACCCTGTCGGCCCTGGTGGGCGCGGCGTGCGCCGCATGGGTGCCCGATCCGGCCGTAGCGGGCGCGTTGGCCGTGGGGCTTGCCATCGCGCTCATGGTGCCCTTGCGCTGCCTGCACCCGCCGGGCGGGGCGATGGCCCTGTTCATGGTGATCAACGCCGGCAGCGGATGGCGGATGGCGCTGTTTCCCATTCTTTTCAACGTGGGCGTGCTGCTGGTGGCGGCGGTGCTCTACAACACGCTGACGGGGCGCCGCTACCCGCACCCGCAGCAGCCGCGGCAGGGCCGCGCCATTGCTGCCGGCGCCTTCACCGCATCGGACGTGGATGCGGCCCTGGCCCACTACAACCAGGTGCTGGACGTGAGCCGCGCTGATCTGGAAGGCCTGCTGCACCTGGCCGGCCGTGCGGCGTTTCAGCGCACGCTGGGAGACCTGCGGTGCGAGGACATCATGTCCAGGCCGGCTTTTGCCGTCGAGGCCGGTGTTTCGCTGAAGGAGGCCTGGACGCTGATGCGTGCCGAGCAGATCAAGGCCTTGCCGGTGGTTGACGCGCAACGGCTGGTGGTGGGCATCGTCACCGTGGCCGATTTCATGCGCCTGGCCAACCTGGACACGCACGAAGGGCTGGGGCAACGCCTGCGGGCCCTGGTCATGGGGCGCAGCGGCCAGCCCGGCTCCGTGGGCGAACTCATGTCCCATCCCGTGCAGGTGGCCCAGGTCCAGCAGCACGCCATGGACCTCGTGCCCCTGTTTTCCCAGGGCGGACACCACCACATTCCCATCGTGGACGGTGAACAGCGCCTGGTGGGCATGATCACGCAGACGGACCTGGTGCGCACCCTGGCGCAGGCGGTGCAGGGACGTGACGAGCCAGGCGAAGAGTTGCGGCCTGCTGCTGCTTCACGCTGATCGCAGCTTTGGCCGGGGGGCGTGAATGCGCTCCGATGTCGCCACCCACAGGCTCTGTAGGCAAAGCAGGGCGCATCGCAGTACAATTGACAAGCTTTGCACAGTGCATTGCCTGTCCACTGAAGAAAAGCCGAGCCCACGCCGGTCTTCCCGGCCCTCTGCCTGATCTGCGCCCCGGGTGCAGCGTCTCCCACCGCCCCGCAATGCCCAGTGTGTTAAGCCGTGCCGCAAGGCGCGGTGGTTTGTTTTGTTGCGCCTGCGGCTGCCGCAAGGCTGGATACCGGCGGCACCCGCCCATCGCAGACAGATATTTGAATTGAAGAGATAGAGAACATGGCCAAAGAAGAACTCATCGAGATGCAGGGCTCCGTCACCGAAGTGCTGCCTGATTCGCGCTTTCGCGTCACGCTGGACAATGGGCACCAACTCATCGCCTACACCGGCGGCAAGATGCGCAAGCACCACATCCGTATCCTGGCCGGCGACAAGGTGTCGCTGGAAATGTCGCCCTACGACCTGACCAAGGGCCGCATCACCTTCCGCCATCTCCCGGGCCGAGGCCCTGGCCCGGCGCCGTCCGGCAACCGTTGATCGGCGGGCGGCCGACCAGGGCGTCTCTGTGGTGATCCCGCGCTGCACTGTTGCTGCAAGGGCTGTGGGCACCAAGGCGTCGCCGAGTGTCCGCGCCACCGATTGCTAGCAAAAGAATCACAAAAGGCTGGCAATCGGCAAAAACAAGGGAAATGCCGGGTTAGAATACTAGCTGTCGGAGCGTAGCGCAGCCTGGTAGCGCATCTGCTTTGGGAGCAGAGGGTCGCGAGTTCGAATCCCGCCGCTCCGACCAATGTTTGCAAGGCCCGCAGAGATTTTCTCTGCGGGCCTTTTTTGCTTGCGCCTGTGGGGGCGCTGTGCCTTAGGTAAATACTTCAATCAGCCCGTATCAATGCTCCGGTTGTCCATATGGCGAAGCAACAGGCCGTGTCATGGGCGTTGCCGGCGAGAACGCTGCCGCCAAAAACCGACAAAAATTCGCTTTGCGTTCTCAGCCAACGGCAACTGTTTGTTTAAAAGGATTGGTTGAATCGCGCCGTCCAGCACTGCTGGTATGGGAGGTTCCAGGTCTTGACTGTGCTGGGCGGAGTATTCGCGTCGAAGGCATAGCCTGAAGGGGCCAGAGCTGTGACCGTAAGCACGCCGGCTGCCGCTTGGTCTAAATTGATGGCCCCGCCTGTGGCTGGGTTCGCGATGAGTTCGGGCCCTTGGGTATAGGCAATTGATGTGGTCACGCTTGCGTCACTGGGCGAGAAGGTGGGGGCGGTGGCCAGTCGGGGCGGGTAAATCGTGTAGGTCGCCGAATTGAGGCCCAGCGTCCATGTCTTGACGTAGAGCGGCTGTGTCATGTCGCAAGCCGCAGTGGGCTCGGTGAGCACACTTAGCAGCTGCAGCGGTGGAGGTGCTGGCGGTGGAGGTGCTGGCGGTGGAGGCGCGGCACACACCGCCGCGGTCGTGCAGGAACTGCCCGGCGCGAGGGTTGCGCCCACCGCGCAGGAGCCTGTCTCGGCGGCATTGGCATTGCTGGCGATCCTGATGCTCACGCCGCTGGTGTTGGTCACGGTGAGCAGCGGCGCGGGGCTGGCGTAGGGGATGGCGGCGTCCGCCACCGTGCCGCCCGCAGGGTTGTTGAACTCATAGGGCCCGGCAGCGCGCACTGCCTGGACCAGGCCATCACCGCCCTGCATGCCCAGCAGGCCCGCAGAAGCCCACAGCGCAACGGCCCAGGTCTTGGCGCCGCGCCGGGTGCGCTGGCTGTGCCACGCCAAGCCGCCCAGCAGGGCTGCGAGAACAGCCATGCTGAACGAGGTGAGCCCGGGGACGGGCGCAGCACCCGGGAGGGTTGCCGCCACATAGCCAAGGGAGACCTGGCAGGTGCCGGGGGCGGATTGCGCCAGGGCTGCCATGGAGCCGCTGGCGGCAGCGGCAAAGACCAGAACGCGGGTCGGGCGGGGCAAGAAGGGGCAGGGCGAGCGCATGGTCGTGCTGGGCTGTGAAACTCCGCCCGATGCTATTTGCGATGGCGGAATCAAACCGTCAACAATCATGAAGCAGTTGTGCCGTTCACGGCGCTGCGATGGCGGGGCGCTCCCCGGCCCCGTGGGGGCTGCTTGGGGCTTGCCAGTACCTGCCGGGACTTGCGTACCATCGGGGGCCGCGGGGTGCTGTCCCTTGCACCTGCCTTGCAATCCATGCCCCATCCCTGATGAGCCCTGTGCCTTTCTCTCAGCCCCTTTCGCCCCCAAACCCGGCCCCTCGCACTTCGCAGCGGTATGACAGCGTGGACGCATTGCGGGGCTTCGCCATGGTGTGGATGACGGTGTTCCATTTCTGTTTTGACCTGAGCCACTTGGGCTTTTGGCCGCAGAACTTCCGCGCCGATCCTTTCTGGACCCTGCAGCGCACGGCCATCGTGAGCCTGTTTCTTTTCTGCGCTGGCGTGGGCCAGGCCATTGCCTTGCAACAGGGGCAGGGGTGGGGCCGTTTCGGGCGGCGCTGGCTGCAGATTGCCGGCTGTGCGCTGCTGGTGTCGGCCGGCTCGTTGGTGATGTTCCCGCAGAGCTTCATCTATTTCGGGGTGCTGCATGGCATGGCCGTGATGCTGGTGGTGGCCCGCTGCACTGCGGGCTGGGGGCGCTGGCTGTGGCTTGCCGGTGCGGTGGCCGTGGCGCTGCCGTGGGCTGCCCCACCGCTGCTGGGCGGTGCGTGGGCCGACGCGGCCTCCTGGTTCAATGGCCGGGCGCTCAACTGGCTGGGGTGGGTGTCGCGCAAGCCCTATACGGAAGACTATGTTCCGGTGCTGCCCTGGCTGGGTGTGATGTGGTGGGGGCTGGCGGCGGGCCAGTGGGCCTTGGCTGGCGGGCAGCGGGCCCGCTGGCTGCAGCAGCGGGTGTGGCCGGCGCTGGCGCCTCTGGCGGTGCTGGGCCGCTGGAGCCTGAGCTACTACATGCTGCACCAGCCCGTCATGATCGGCCTGCTGATGGCCGTGGCCTGGTTTACGCGGACCGCGGCGGGGTAGAGCAGGGTGGCGGCTGTGCAGGCGCCCATAAAAAAACGCGGCCCGGGCCGCATTTTTTTATGGGAGGAAGGTGCGAGACCGCTTACTCGACCTTGGCTTTGGCGCGCAGGTCTTCCTGGAACTTGGTCAGCTTTTGCTGTTGCAGCTGCTGGGCCACTTGGGGCTTGACTTCTTCCAGCTTGGGCAGCTCGGCCTTGCGCACGTCGTCCAGGCGGATGACGTGCCAGCCGAATTGGCTCTTGACGGGCGTTTCGGTCATCTTGCCCTTTTCGAGCTTGACCAGCGCTTCAGAGAATTCGCTCACGTAGCTGGCCGGGTTGGCCCAGTCCAGGTCGCCGCCCTTGGCGCCAGAGCCTGGGTCCTTGGACTGCTTCTTGGCGATGTCTTCAAACTTGGCGCCCTTCTTGATGGACGCGATGATGGCCTTGGCGTCGGATTCCTTCTCGACCAGGATGTGGCTGGCCTTGTATTCCTTGCCGCCGTTGGCTGCGACGAACTTGTCGTACTCTGCCTGGATCTCGGCGTCGGTCACGGGGTTGTTCTTCTGGAAGTCGGCGAACAGTTCGCGGATCAGGATGGTCTGGCGCGCCAGATCCATCTGGGCCTTGTAGTCGGCCGATGCCTCGAGGCCGCGCTTCTGGGCTTCCTGCATGAAGATTTCACGCGCGATGACTTCTTCCTTGATCTGGCCCTCGAGATCCGGCGTCACCGGACGGCCCGAGCGCTCCACCTGCTGCTTGAGCGCTTCGACGCGCTCCTTCGGCACGGCCTTGCCGTTGACGATGGCGACATTCTGGGCGGATGCGGGCAACGCCAACGTGCCCAGCACGGCTGCGGCCACGAGGCCGGACAGAAGCTGTTTCTTCATGCGGAATCCAAACAATGATGGGTGATTTTGTGCCGGCTGATTCCGGCCATGGGCACATCGGGCCGGGTCAGAGAACTTCAATGGCAAGGGCGTGTACGCCTTGGTCAATAAATTCTTGCAGCGCATCATACACAAGGCGGTGTTGCGCGACCCGGGGCTTGCCTGTAAAGAAAGGTGACGCGATGCGGACGCGGAAGTGGGTGCCGAACCCGGTGCCGTTCGCCCCGGCGTGGCCTGCGTGGGCCTCGCTTTCGTCCAGCACTTCCAGTGCGGTGGGCGCTAGGCGCTGCGCGAGCGCCTCGTGCATCTGTTGGGCCAGGGATGTCATGGAGCTTTTTTTCCTGTTCTTCAGCGTCAGGCGGCAGGTTCGTCGTTCTTGAGATGCGGGGCCACGTAGATGCCCTGCGCCACCAGGAACACCAGCGGGAACACGTAGCCCCAGAGCTTGAAGTCCACCCAGGCTTCGGTGCTGAAGTTGACGACCACATAGGCATTGATGGCGGACATGAAGGCGCAGTACACGATCCACGCCACGTTCAGGCGGTGCCACACGCCATCGGGCAGGGCCAGCTGGCTGCCCAGCAGGAGCTTGAGGAAGTTCTTCTTCAGCACCCACACCGCCACCGCGAGCGCCACCGACATGGCGCCGTAGAGCACGGTGGGCTTCCACTTGATGAAGCGGTCGTCCTGCAGCACCAGCGTGAGCGTGCCAAAGAGAAGGATCAGGACCAGGGTCACCTTGTGCATCGTCTGCAGGCGCCGGTCGATGGCATAGATCAGCGCCATCTGGAGCACGGTGGCTGCCATGAGCACGGCCGTGCCCACATAGATGCCGTAGAACTTGTAGGCACCGAAGAACAGCAGGATGGGAAAGAAATCGATCAGAATTTTCATGGGTCAACAGAAAAGCCCGGTGCTCACTTGCTGCCGGACTCGAACTCCAGCGAGGCCGAGTTCATGCAGTAGCGCAGCCCGGTGGGGGCCGGGCCGTCCTCAAAGACATGGCCCAGGTGTGCCCCGCATTGTGCACACACCGTCTCGGTGCGCACCATGCCATGGCTGCGGTCGACGATTTCCGTGATCGCGCCGGGCACGGCTTGCGAGAAGCTCGGCCAGCCGCAGCCAGCATCGAATTTGGTACCCGAGTCAAACAGTTTGGCCCCGCAGCAGATGCAGTGGTAGCTGCCGTCGGCCCAGTGGGCTTCGTATTTTCCCGTGAAGGGGCGCTCCGTCGCGGCATGGCGGGTGACCTGCCATGCCACGGGCTCGGCGCCCTTGTCCTGCAGAAGGGCTTGCCACTCGGCATCGGTCTTTTGGATGGGGTAGGTCATGAGGAGCAGCTGATTTCGATGGAGGAAGCCCATTCGGGCGGGAAGGCGGCGTACGCGTCGTGGCCGGGGTGCTCGTCAAACGGGCGCTCCAGCAGCCGCAGGAGGGTTTGGACTTCGCTGAAGTCGCCAAGTTTCGCCGCGCGGATGGCCTGCTCGCCCAGGTGGTTGCGCAGGACGAACTTGGGGTTGGTTTTTAGCATCAAAAGTGCCGCTGGCGCCCGTCCATAAAGCGCAAGAAGCTCTGAATATGATAGCAACCAGCGGTCGAACGCGGCGCGGTCCGCGAACAGGTCGCGCACCGGCTCGAAATCGCCGGCCTGTACGGCGTGCGAAAGGCGGCGCCAGAAAATGGGGTAGTCCACGGCGTTGCGGGCCAGCAGGTCCAGGATGCCGTCGATCAGCGCGGCATCGCCGTCCCGGGCGCTGGCCAGGCCCAGCTTGGCGCGCATGCGGGCCATGAACTCGGCGGGGAACACCGTCTTGTACGACTCCAGCGCGTCCTGGGCGAGCTCGGCGTCGCCGATCAGGGGAAGCAGCGCCTGCGCCAGGCAAAACAGATTCCAGTACGCCACGTTGGGCTGCCGGTTGTAGGCATAGCGGCCCTGGGTGTCGCTGTGGTTGCAGATGTGGCCGGGGACAAAGGCGTCCAGAAACTGGAACGGGCCGTAGTCGATCGTCAGGCCCAGAATGCTCATGTTGTCGGTGTTCATCACGCCGTGGCAGAAACCTACGGCCTGCCATTGAGCCATCAGGCGCGCGGTGCGTTCGCTGACCGCGTTCAGCAGCGCTGCGTAGGGGTTGCCGCCAAAGGCCGCCGAGGCCCGGCATTCGGGGTAGTACCGGTCCACGACGTAGTCCGCCAGCGTGCGCAGCGGGTCCGCAAGGTCGCGCGCCGCGAAGTGCTCGAAATGGCCGAAGCGCACAAAACTGCGGGCCACGCGGGTGACCACGGACGCGGTCTCCACCGTCTCGCGCTGCACCGGTGCAGCCGACCCCGTGATGCACAGCGCGCGCGAGGTGGGAACGCCCAGGCCGTGCATGGCTTCGCTGCACAGGTATTCGCGGATGCTGGAGCGCAGCACGGCGCGGCCATCGCCCATGCGCGAGTAGGGGGTGCGTCCGGCCCCCTTGAGCTGGATCTCCCACCCCTGCGCCGTCTCTCCCAGCAGGATGGCGCGGCCGTCACCCAGTTGCCCCGCCCACACGCCGAACTGGTGGCCGCTGTACACCGTGGCCAGGGGGCGCGAGCCGGGCAGCAACGTGTTGCCCGCGAAGGCCTGCAGGGCCGCGTCCGAGGTGAGCCAGTCCGGGTCCAGTCCGACCAGGCGGGCCACCGCTGAGCTGGTGCCGACCCAGTGGGGCGCCGGCAGTGGGGTGGGGCGCAATTCGGTGTAGAAATCCGTCCCCAGCGCAGCGAAGCGGTGGTTCCAGGCCAGGCCGGCGTCGGCTGCGGCGGTGTCGGTCTCGGCGGGCAGATGCATGGCCGGATTGTCCCGCAGGCCGGATGCCGCGCGGCCCGCAGGGATTTGCGCCGCAAAGGGCTAGGGATCCTCTTCACGAATCATCGCGCCATGTGCATCTGCGGACTCGGGCGGTCTGCGGCGTTGCAAAACCTCGCAATAGCTACGGCTATTGCTGCGTTTTGCGCCTTGCAGCCCCTCCCGATCCGCAGCGCACACTTTCCGCTCGATTCGTGCAGATGGCATGGACGTCTCCACCTCCACCGTCGTTGATGGCGTAGGCCCATGACCCAATAGTGGGTGGGGCCTCGCGGCAACGGCATCAAAGTGCCAAAGTGGAAGTTCGTCGCAACCACTTGAGATCCGGAGGCCCCGCCATGCAATCTACCGCAACGCTGCCCGTCATCGGAATGGATATTGCCAAGAACGTGTTTCAACTACACGTTGTGGATGCCCAGACAGGCGAGATCACACGACACAAGCTCAGGCGTGATCGGGTGACTACATTCTTTGCCAACCGTCAGAGGTCGCTTGTAGCTTTGGAGGCTTGTGGCGGTGCGCACCACTGGGCCAGAACGCTGCAAGCGTTGGGACATGCGGTCAAGCTGCTGCCTGCCCGGCATGTCCGTGCCTTTGTCCTGCGCGACAAGACCGATGCCCGTGATGCCCAGGCTATCTGGGTGGCGGCCCAGCAGCCCCACATTAAGGCCGTGCCGGTCAAGAGCGAGCAGCAGCAAGCCTGTCTGACCCTGCATCGGATGCGGGCTCAGCTTATGAAGGTGCGCATCATGCAAACCAACGCGTTGCGCGGCTTGCTCTATGAGTTCGGCATCGTGTTGCCTGAGGGGCACCGTGCGTTACTCAAGCTCGTTCAGGATGCCCTGGCCGAAGCCCAGGAACAGGCGCGACTTCCAGAGGTGGTGGTCGCCAGCGTTCAAGATCAACTGCGTCGCATCAACAGCCTGCAAAGCGATATCGACCAGTTGGACAAACGGCTGGCCTCGATGGTCAAGCAAAACCGGCCCATGCAGGCGCTGCAGGCCATACCGGGCATCGGTGCGTTGACGGCGACAGCCTTGGTATCTACCGCAACCGACCTGTCCAGCTTCGAGTCAGGCAGGCAATTCGCTGCCTGGTTGGGTCTGACGCCCCGACAGACTGGCACTGGCGGGAAGACTCGGCAGTTGGGCATCTCCAAACGCGGCGATCCGTATGTGAGGACCCTGTTGATGCACGGCGCCAGAGCCGTCATCGCCAGGAGCCAGCGAAGCGGCTGGATTGACAGACTGTTGCTGCGCCGCCCCTACAGCGTGGTTGTTGCGGCCCTGGCCAACAAGCTTGCCCGAACAGTCTGGGCAGTTCTGGTCAAAGGCAAGGCATTTGAGCAGGCGAAATGGAATCCAGTTGAGCTCACGGCAGCGTGAGACCAAAACGATGGGTTGAATACTCCAGGCGCCAAGAAAACGTTTTGAAGGAGAGCACGCAAGAAGCTTGTGTGATGGGTCACCAGGTCAAACCGGGGTGGGGGCAATCCGATAGGGATAAAGGGCTTGGAGCTCGACGTGCAGACAGGAGCCTCACCCGCGAATGCCATCAGGGCCCGCAGGACGAACACCCTGCACCAACAGGCCGTATGTAAGACTGCAAACCCTTCAGACCTTCACACTGCTGAATCTTGCTCTTCTGGAGACGTCCATGTAAGAGCCGTCATCGCCAGGAGCCAGCGAAGCGGCTGGATTGACAGACTGTTGCTGCGCCGCCCCTACAGCGTGGTTGTTGCGGCCCTGGCCAACAAGCTTGCCCGAACAGTCTGGGCAGTTCTGGTCAAAGGCAAGGCATTTGAGCAGGCGAAATGGAATCCAGTTGAGCTCACGGCAGCGTGAGACCAAAACGATGGGTTGAATACTCCAGGCGCCAAGAAAACGTTTTGAAGGAGAGCACGCAAGAAGCTTGTGTGATGGGTCACCAGGTCAAACCGGGGTGGGGGCAATCCGATAGGGATAAAGGGCTTGGAGCTCGACGTGCAGACAGGAGCCTCACCCGCGAATGCCATCAGGGCCCGCAGGACGAACACCCTGCACCAACAGGCCGTATGTAAGACTGCAAACCCTTCAGACCTTCACACTGCTGAATCTTGCTCTTCTGGAGACGTCCATGTAAGCATCCCTAGCGCGCCGCCGTGGCGATGAGGTACGCGTCCAGCGCCGCGTCGTCCACGATGGCCACGCGCCCGAAGTCCAGCGAGACGATGCCCAGGCCTTCCAGCCCGCGCAGCACCTTGTTCACCGTCTGGCGCGACAGGCCCACCAGCTGGCCCAGCTCTTCCTGCGTGAGGTTCAGCCGGCGCGTGCTGCGCCAGAACAGGCGGCTCAGATACAGGGCCACGCGGTGCTCGGGGGACTGCGTGCGCCCGGCTTCGATGATGGTCATCGCCTGGCCCAGGCGCATGTTCAGGTGCTGCACCAGGAACTGGTTGAAGGCCAGGCTGGTCTCGCGCAGGGTCGAGAACAGGGGCAGCGGAAGGCACAGCAGCGTGGTGGGGCGCAAGGCCACGACGTTGTAGCGGCGCGGCTCGGGCTTCATGGCCGAACCTTCGCCAAACCACTCGCCGTCCGGCACGCCGATGAAGGCCGAGGAGCGCCCCTGGCTGGCCGGGCTTTGCAGCATGACCAGGCCCGACAGCACGGCATGCCAGCCCCGGACCGCGCTGCCCGCGGGCATCATGACCGATCCCTTGTCCCCCTGTTCGGCGAACACCTCGTCGCGCAACCGCGACTGCAACGCCGGCGGGACGCTGGGGAACCAGGGCTGCGTTTCGATGAACCGCTGTGCGGTGGGCGCAAAGCAAAGCATGGGGCGATTGTCTCCGCTGGGCGCCCGCCTTCAGGGTTATCCCTGGGCCTTTGTCAAGGGAGCGACAGGTGTTGGCAGGCTGGCGCGCAACGCGCACACTGCGGCGGAATCCTGCGCACGGAGCCGGGGCCGCGTCCCCGCGGGTGACAGCCCGGCACCAGGCTCCGCGCTACGATCATCTCTCCCTTCACTACAACATCCAAGGAGCACCCATGCTGGGCCTGATGCAGAGCCAACCGTTGCTGATTTCGTCGCTGATCGAATTTGCGGAGCGCCACCATGGCGACGCGGAGATCGTGTCGCGGCGTGTCGAGGGCGACATCCACCGCTACACGTACCGCGATCTGGCCGCGCGTGCGCGCCAGCTGGCCAATGCACTGGACGCGCTGCAACTGGCCTTCAGCGACCGGGTGGCCACGCTCGCCTGGAACGGGTACCGCCACATGGAGATGTACTTCGGCGTCTCCGGCTCCGGCCGCGTGCTGCACACCGTGAACCCCCGCCTGCACCCGGACCAGATCGCCTGGATCGTCAACCACGCGGAGGACCAGGTGCTGTGCTTCGACCTGACCTTCCTGCCGCTGGTGCAGGCCGTGCATGCCCGCTGCCCCACGGTGAAGAAGTGGGTGGCCCTGTGCGACGCCGACCGGCTGCCCGCCGATTCGGGCATCCCCGGCCTGACCAGCTACGAGACCTGGATCTCGGCGCAGTCGCCGGACTACGTCTGGCCCCAGTTCGACGAGAACTCGGCCTCCAGCATGTGCTACACCAGCGGCACCACGGGCAATCCGAAGGCCGCGCTCTACAGCCACCGCTCCACCACCTTGCATGCCTATGCGGCTGCGCTGCCCGACGTGATGTGCCTGTCGGCCCGCGATTCCGTGCTGCCGGTGGTGCCCATGTTCCACGTCAACGCCTGGGGTATTCCGTACTCGGCCGCGCTCACCGGCTGCAAGCTGGTGTTCCCCGGTCCCGCCATGGATGGCAAGTCGATCTATGAGCTGATGGAGTCGGAAAAGGTGAGCTACGCGGCCGGCGTGCCCACGGTGTGGCAGATGCTGCTGGGCCACATGAAGCCCTCCGGGCTGAAATTCTCCACGCTCAAGCGCACGGTGATCGGCGGTTCCGCCTGCCCGCCGGCCATGATCCATGCATTCAAGGAAGACTACGGCGTGGAGGTGCTGCACGCCTGGGGCATGACCGAAATGAGTCCGCTGGGCACCCTGTGCACGCTCAAGAACAAGCACCTTGCCATGCCGATGGACGAGCAGATGAAGGTTCTGCTCAAGCAGGGGCGGGCCATCTACGGCGTGGACATGAAGATCGTGGACGGCAACGGGCAGGAGCTGCCGTGGGACGGCAAGACCTACGGCGACCTGCTGGTGCGCGGTCCCTGGATCGTGGCCAGCTACTTCAAGGGCGAGGGGGGCGATCCGCTGGTGCGCGACGCGCAGGGCCGTGGCTGGTTCCCCACGGGCGACGTGGCCACCATCGACGCGGACGGCTTCATGCAGATCACCGACCGCAGCAAGGACGTGATCAAGTCCGGCGGCGAGTGGATCAGCTCCATCGACATCGAGAACATCGCCATGGCCCACCCGGCGATCGCGATGGCTGCGTGCGTGGGCATGCCGCACCCCAAGTGGGACGAACGGCCCATCGTGGCGGTGGTCAAGCGCCCCGGCACCGAGGTCACGCGCGAGGAACTGCTCGCCTTCTACGAGGGCAAGACCGCCAAGTGGCAGATTCCCGATGACGTGGTGTTCGTCGAGGCCATTCCCCTGGGCGCCACCGGCAAGATGCTCAAGACCAAGCTGCGCGAGCAATTGAACGGCTACAAGCTCCCGGGCCTTTGATCGCATGAAAGCTGCCGCGCCGGTGCGCCGTCACGGTCACGGTCACGGCCATGGAGCCTGGCGCAGACCAGGCCCGCGCGCCCGTGGCACCGGCTTCGCCGGGCCACTGGGTGCGTTCTTTCCCCGGGCATTGCACGCGGGGGAAGGCCCGCAGCGCCTCCCGGGGGATGGGGTTCAGTCGCGTGGGTGACGCTGGTAGGGGCAATCCCTGAGCATTGCTTTGTTGCAACGCGGTACGCTGCGTTCATATCGATTCACAAGGAGACAAGACCATGAAATTTGCTATTAAGGCTGTAGCGGCATCGGTAGTCCTGGCGAGCGCTAGCGGCGCGTTCGCTCAAAAAGGTGAGACGGTGAAAATCGCCTGGCTGGACCCGCTTTCGGGCCTGATGGCGGCCGTGGGAACGAACCAGCTCAAGAGCTTCCAGTTCATCGCGGAAGAGTTCAACAAGAAGAACGCGGCGGGCGTCAAGTTCGAGATCATCGGCATCGACAACAAGCTCAGCCCGCAGGAAACCACCAGCGCCCTGCGCTCTGCCATGGACCAGGGTGCGCGCTACGTGGTGCAAGGCAACGGGTCGGGCCCGGCGCTGGCTATCATCGACGCGCTGGAAAAGCACAACGCCCGCAACCCCGGCAAGGAAGTGGTGTACCTCAACTATGCGGCGGTGGACCCCGACCTCACCAACAGCAAGTGCAGCTACTGGCACTTCCGGCTGGATGCGGACACCTCCATGAAGATGGAAGCCCTGACCACGTACATGAAGGACATGCCCGAGGTCAAGAAGGTCTACCTCATCAACCAGAACTATTCGCACGGGCACCAGGTGTCCAAGTACGCCAAGGAAATGATGCAGCGCAAGCGCCCGGACGTGCAGTTCGTGGGCGACGACCTGCACCCCCTGGCGCAGGTGCGTGACTTCTCTCCCTACATCGCCAAGATCAAGCAGTCCGGGGCCGACAGCGTGATCACCGGCAACTGGGGCTCCGACCTGGCGCTGCTTATCAAGGCCGCCAACGACGCAGGCCTGAACAACGTCAACTTCTACACCTACTACGGCTCGGTTACGGGCAGCCCCACCGCCATGGGCGCGGCGGCTGCAGGCCGCGTGTACATGGTGGCCTACGCCCACATGAACCTGCCCGGCGAGATCAACAAGATCGTGGTGGACTACAAGAAGAAGTTCAACGACGACATGTACACCGGCGCCGTGTACCACGCCTTCACGATGCTGTCGGAAGGCTTTGCCAAGGCCAAGTCCACCGACCCGGTCAAGGTGGCGGCGGTCTTTGAAGGAATGAAGTTCAAGAGCTTCAACGGCGAAGTCGAGATGCGCAAGACCGATCACCAGCTGCAGCAAGGCCTGTTCATCTCCAAGTGGGAGAAGGCCGGCGGCAAGTACCCGATCGACTCGGAGAACACTGGCTACACCTTCGTTCCGGTGAAGTACTACGAGCCCTACGTGGCCAGCACGCCCACGTCGTGCCAGATGAAGCGTCCCTCCTGACCTGGACGCCCAGGCCCTGGTCCCCGCACTGGCGCTTCGAGGCCCGACCTGCTCGGGCCTTTTTTTCACCCCTTGTGATGAAAAATTGCAATGAATCTTGAGTTTTTCGTGATCTCTTTGCTGAACGGCGTGAGCTACGGGCTTCTGCTGTTCATGCTGAGCTCGGGCCTCACGCTGATCTTCAGCATGATGGGCGTGCTCAACTTTGCGCACACCAGCTTCTACATGCTGGGCGCCTACTTTGCGTTCACCATCTCGGGCGTCGTGGGGTTCTGGCCGGCGCTGGTGATCGCTCCCCTGGTGGTCTTCGCGCTGGGCGCCGCGTTCGAGCGGTACTGCCTGCGCCGGGTGCACAAGTTCGGCCACGTGCCGGAACTGCTGGTCACCTTCGGGTTGTCCTACCTGATCCTGGAAGTCGTCCAGCTGGTGTGGGGCCGCTCGACCGTGCCCTATGGCCTGCCGACGCAGCTGCAAGGGCCGCTGTTCTCGCTGTACGGCACGCAGTTTCCCAAGTCGCGCTCGTTCGTGATGCTGGTGGCGTTGCTCATGCTGGTGTCGGTGTGGCTGCTGCTGACGCGCACGCGCATCGGCCTCGTGATCCAGGCCGCGCTCAAGTACCCGGAAATGGTGGAGGCGCTGGGCCACAACGTGCCCCGCGTGTTCATGCTGGTGTTTGGCGGTGGCGCGGCGCTGGCCGGCCTGGCCGGCGTGATTGGCGGCAACACCTATGTCACCGAGCCGGCCATGGCGGCATCGGTGGGTTCGATCATCTTCGTGGTGGTGGTGGTGGGCGGCATGGGCTCGCTGGCGGGCGCCTTCCTGGCGTCGCTGCTGATCGGGCTGGTGCAGACCTTTGCGGTGGCGCTGGACTACTCGCTGATCAATGTGTTCCAGGCCGCGGGCGTAGCCGTGACCGACCAGACCTTCGGCTACCCGCTTCTCAAGCTCACGATTTCCCAGGTCGCGCCCATCCTGCCGTACCTGTTCCTCGTGCTGATCCTGATCTTCCGCCCCAAGGGCCTGCTGGGTACCCGGGAGGACTGACCCATGACCACTTCCACACCATCCTCGGCGTCCACGCCGTACTACCGGTTCAAGCCGTTTAATGTCGGCCGCTTTGTCATCTGGACCCTGTTTGCCGTGCTGCTCATCGTGGCCCCCATGCTGTTTCGCAGCAGCCTGGCGCTGACCATGCTGTCGCAGATCGGCTACCTCATCATCATCTGCTTGTCCTACAACATCCTGCTGGGGCAGGGCGGGATGCTGAGTTTCGGGCACGCGGTCTACACGGGGCTCGGCTCGTTCATTGCCATCCACGCCATGAACATGGCCACCAAGGGGACCGTCAACATTCCCCTGGTGCTGATTCCGCTGGTGGGTGGCTTGGCGGGGGCGTTCTTCGCCATCGTGCTGGGCTTCGTCACCACCAAGAAGTCGGGCACGACCTTCGCGATGATCACCCTGGGCATTGGCGAGCTCGTCGCGTCCATGGCGCTGATGTTTCCCGAGTTCTTTGGCGGCGAGGGCGGCATCACCACTGACCGGGTGTACGGCACGCCGCTGCTGGGCCTGACCTTCGGGCCTGCGATCCAGGTGTATTACCTGATTGCTGCGTACTGCTTTGTTTGCACCGCGGCGATGTTTGCCTTCACCGGAACGCCGCTGGGCCGCATTCTCAACGCGGTGCGCGACAACCCCGAGCGGGTGGAGTTCATCGGCTACAACACGCAGCGGGTGCGCTACTTCGCGTTCATCATCGCCGGCTTCTTCGCGGGCATCGGCGGGGGGCTGGCCACCATCAACTTCGAGATCATCACCGGCGCTGACAGCCTGAGCGTGGTCCGCTCGGGCGGCTACCTGCTGTTCACCTTCCTGGGCGGCGCGACGTTCTTCTTCGGCCCCATCATCGGTGCGGTGCTGCTGGTGATCGCGTCGGTGCTGTTGTCGGAGCTGTCCAAGGCCTGGCTGCTGTACCTGGGCCTGGTGTTCCTGTTCATGGTGATGTATGCGCCGGGCGGCATCGCCAGCCTGATCATGATGAACCTGCGCCTGGCCAAATTCGGCAAGCTGCGCGGGCTGTGGGTGTCCTACCTGGCCTTGGCGGGCACGGGCCTGGTGGGGGTGCTGGGCGCGGCCTGCATGGTCGAGATGACCTACCACCTGCAACTCAATGCAGCCCTGGGGCCGGAGCTGCCGTTCCTGGGCGCCACCCTGAACGCCAAGAGCTTTGCGAGCTGGTTTGGCGCCATTTTTGTGGTGGTCACGGGCTTCGGTCTCTTTGAGCTGTGCCGCCGCCAGTTTGTGCGCCAGTGGGGCTCCATCCAGGAAGAAATCGAACATGAAATCAAGCGGGGAGAGGCTCAGTGACCATGGCGGCTGACAACGCAACCTACGCGCTCGAACTGCGCGACCTGCGCAAGAGCTTCGGCAAGACGGAGATCATTCGCGGCGCCAACCTGGCCGTGGCCCCGGGAGAACGGGTGGCCATCATCGGGCCCAACGGCGCGGGCAAGTCCACGCTGTTCAACCTGATCAGCGGGCGCTTCGCGCCCACGAGCGGCGACGTGATCCTCAACGGCCAGCGCATCAACGGAATGCCCCCCTACGAGATCAACCGCCGCGGCCTCTCGCGCAGCTTCCAGATCACGAACATCTTTCCCAAGCTGTCGGTGTTCGAGAACCTGCGCTGCGGCGTGCTGTGGAGCATGGGCTACAAGTACACGTTCCTGCGCTTTCTGTCGAACCTGCACGACGCCAACGAGCGTGCGCGGCAGCTCATGGAGATGATCAAGCTCGACAAGAAGCGCGACACCCTGGCCATGAACCTCACCTACGCGGAGCAGCGGGCGCTGGAGATCGGCATCACCATCGCAGGCGGGGCCAACGTGATCTTGCTGGACGAGCCCACGGCCGGCATGAGCAAGAGCGAAACCACCCGCTTCATCCACTTGATCAAGGAAGTGACCGAGGGGCGCACCCTCCTCACGGTGGAGCATGACATGGGCGTGGTGTTCGGGCTGGCGGACAAGATCGCCGTCGTGGTCTATGGCGAGGTGATTGCCTTTGATACGCCCGACAAGGTGCGCGCCAACCAGCGCGTGCAGGAGGCGTACCTCGGCTCGGTCGTCGCGCACGAGCAGGGCGGGGGGCACTGACATGCGCAACCTTCGTTCCCTGCGCCTTGCCGCCCCGTCTTCCCGCGCCTTGCGCGCGTGCCAGCCCGCCCACGCCGGCGCGGGAGTCGTCACATGCTGAAAATCGAGAACCTCCACGCCTATTACGGCAAGAGCCATGTGCTGCATGGCGTCACCTTCGGCATCCAGCCCGGGGAGATCGTGGCGCTGCTGGGGCGCAACGGCTCGGGCCGCTCCACCACCGCCAAGGCCATCATGGGCCTAGTCGACTGGGAAGGCACGGTGCAATGGAAGGGCCAGTCCCTCAACGGCAAGAAGGCCTACGAGATCGCCCACCTGGGGCTGGGCTACGTGCCCGAAAGCCGTGACGTGTTTCCCAACCTGACCGTGCACCAGAACCTGATGCTGGGGCAAAAGGGCAATGGCAAGGGCAGCCGCTGGTCCTTTGACGACATGTACGCCATGTTTCCCCGGTTGAAGGAGCGCCAGCACACCGAAGCGGGCGTGATGTCGGGCGGCGAGCAGCAGATGCTGACCCTGTGCCGGACGCTGATGGGCGACCCCGACCTCATCATCATCGACGAGCCCACCGAAGGGCTGGCGCCCAAGATCGTGGAGCTGGTGGGCGAGTACCTGCAGACCATCAAGGCCCGCGGCATCTCGGTGCTGCTCATCGAGCAGAAGCTCACCATCGCCATGAAGATATCGGACCGTGCCCTGGTCATGGGCCACGGTGCCATCGTCTTTGAAGGCACGCCGGACAGCCTGCGCGCCGACAGCTACACCCGCAAGGAGTGGCTGGAGGTTTAGAAGGGCGATCCCCCTGAGGCGCTGCGCGCCTCGGTGCAGCCGCCAGAGTCGGCAGCGCTTCGTTGCCGCCCAGGCCTGCGCAGGCAGGCCTGGAGCCGCGGCACAGCCCCTTCTCTCGCGATCCACTGAGGTGCCCGGCCTTCGGTGACCCCCATTCTTTTTGCTCGCGGTTGGCTCGTCACGGAGTGTCTGAAACGCCCTTGTCCCGCCGGGGACAAATTGACACTGTCAAAGCATGGCGAAGTCTCTAAAATAAAAAATCGCACGACCGTTCTTTTTCTATTTTCCAAGGAACAACAGCACCATGACCGCTGAATACAAAGTCCACGGCTCCGTTGCCGTGATCACCATGGTCAACCCGCCCGTCAACGGGCTGGGCCTGGCCACCCGCCAAGGTATCGTGGACGGTCTCGCCCGTGCCAATGCGGATGCCGCCGTGAAGTCCATCGTCATCACGGGCGCGGGTGGTGCGTTCTCGGGCGGTGCGGACATCAAGGAGTTCGGCACCGACAAGTCGCTGCAGGAGCCCAATCTGCTGTCCGTGATCCTGGCGGTGGAAAACTCGGCCAAGCCGGTCGTTGCCGCTGTGCACACCGTGGCCATGGGCGGCGGCCTGGAACTGGCCCTGGGCTGCCACTACCGCATTGCCGCGCCTGGCTGCGCCATTGCGCTGCCCGAGGTCAAGCTGGGCCTGATTCCCGGCGCGGGCGGCACGCAGCGCCTGCCGCGCGTGATTGGCGTGGAAGCCGCGCTCAACCTCATCGTGAGCGGCGAGCCCGTCAAGAGCGAGATGATCGGCGCCGTGCCCGGCCAGAAGCTGTTCGACAAGATGTCCGCGTCAGCCGAGTCGCTGGCCGAGGAAGCCCTGGCCTTTGCGCAAAGCGTGGCCGACGCACGTCCACTGCCCCTGGTGCGCAACCTTCCTTGCAAGCACCCCGAGGGTGACGCGTACTTCCAGTTCGCGCGCAACATGGTCAAGGGCATGGCCAAGAACTTCCCCGCGCCCGCCAAGTGCGTGGACGCCGTGGAAGCGGCCACCAAGAAGAAATTCGCCGAGGGCATGCTGGTCGAGCGCGAGATCTTCATCAACCTGATGTGGACGCCCGAGTCGCGCGCGCTGCGCCACTTGTTCATGGCCGAGCGCGCCGCCAGCAAGATTCCGGACGTGCCTTCGGACACCCCCAAGCGCGACATCAAGCAGGTGGGCGTGATCGGTGCGGGCACCATGGGCGGCGGCATTGCCATGAACTTCCTGAACGCTGGCATCCCCGTCAAGATCCTGGAGATGAAGCAGGAAGCCCTGGACCGCGGCATCGGCACCATCCAGAAGAACTACGAAGCCCAGGTGAAGAAGGGCAAGCTCAAGGAAGACAAATACGCCCAGCGCATGGCCCTGCTGAGCACCACGCTGAGCTATGACGACCTCAAGGACTGCGACCTCATCATCGAGGCCGTGTTCGAAGAGATGGGCGTGAAGGAAGCCGTGTTCAAGCAGCTGGACGCCGTGGCCAAGCCCGGTGCCATCCTGGCCTCCAACACCTCCACGCTGGACGTGGACAAGATCGCCTCGTTCACGAAGCGTCCGCAGGACGTGGTGGGGATGCACTTCTTCAGCCCCGCCAACGTGATGAAGCTGCTGGAAGTGGTGCGGGGCAAGCAGACGGCCAAGGACGTGCTGGCCACCGTGATGGCCGTGGGCAAGAAGATCAAGAAGACCGCTGTGGTTTCGGGCGTGTGCGATGGCTTCATCGGCAACCGCATGATCGAGCGCTACAGCCAGCAAGCCGGCTTCCTGCTGGACGAAGGCGCCACGCCCCAGCAGGTGGACAAGGCCATCGAGAAGTTCGGCTTCGCCATGGGCCCGTTCCGCATGGGCGACCTGGCCGGCAACGACATCGGCTGGGCCATCCGCAAGCGCCGCTATACCGAAAAGCCCGACATGAAGTACAGCAAGACCGCTGACCTGCTGTGCGAGATGGGCCGCTTCGGCCAGAAGACCGGTGCGGGCTGGTACGACTACCAGGCCGGCAAGCGCGACGCGATCCCGAGCGACGTCGTGAACAAGATGATTGAGGACCACCGCAAGGCCCTGGGCGTCACGCCGCGCAAGATTTCGGACGAAGAGATCGTGCAGCGCCTGGTGTTCGCGCTGGTGAACGAAGGCGCCAAGATCCTGGAAGAGGGCATCGCCAGCAAGTCCGGCGACATCGACATGGTGTACCTGACCGGCTACGGCTTCCCCATCCACCGTGGCGGCCCCATGCACTACGCCAGCGAAGTGGGCCTGTTCAACGTGGTGCAGGCCATGAACCGCTTTGCGCAAAACCCCATGGACGACGCCAACGCCTGGAAGCCCGCGCCCCTGCTGGCCAAGCTCGCCGCCGAAGGCAAGGCCTTCCAGTAAGTCAGGTACTTCGCTTCGCCAAATCGCGTACATGACATCGCGCCTTCTCGCACCATGTTGCGTTGCAAATCCTCGTCATAGCGTTGCTATGACTGCGGTTTGCGCCTTGCCTGGCACGAGAACGCATCAATTTCATTTGTAAGCTCATTGACGAAGCGAAGCACCAGGCGCGCACACCGTTCACCGAATAAAGGAATTTCCATGACCTCCGCAGTGATTGTTTCCACCGCCCGTACGCCGCTTGCCAAAAGCTGGAAGGGCTCCTTCAACATGACCCATGGCGCCACGCTGGGCGGCCATGCCGTGCAGCACGCCGTGCAGCGCGCCGGCATCGACGGCGCCGATGTGGACGACGTCCTCATGGGCTGCGCCACGCCTGAAGGCGCCACGGGCAGCAACATTGCCCGCCAGATTGCGCTGAAGGCCGGCCTGCCCATCACCACCTCGGGCGTGACCATCAACCGCTTCTGCTCGTCCGGCCTGCAGACCATTGCCATGGCAGCCCAGCGCATCATCGCGGGCGAGGCCGACGTCTTCGTGGCTGGCGGCGTTGAAAGCATCTCCTGCGTGCAGCAGGAGATGAACCTGCACATGATTCAGGACCTGGCGCTGGCCAAGCAAAAGCCCGAGATCTACTGGAGCATGCTGCAGACCGCCGAACAGGTGGCCAAGCGCTACAACATCACCCGCGAAGCCATGGACGAATACGGCGCGGCCAGCCAGCAAAAAGCCTGCGCAGCGCAGGCGGCCGGCCTGTTCGACGCGGAGATCGCCCCCATCACCGTCACGGCCGGCGTGGCCGACAAGACCCTGGGCCTGATCACCAAGCAGGTCACGGTGAGCAAGGACGAAGGCACCCGCGAAGGCACGACGGTGGAGGCCATCCGTGGCCTGCGCTCCGCGCTGCCCGGCGGCCTGATCTCGGCCGGCAACGCCAGCCAGTTCTCCGACGGGGCCGGTGCCTGCGTGGTGACCAGCGAGCAGTACGCCAGCCAGAAGGGCCTCAAGCCCCTGGGCCGCTTCCTCGGCTTTGCGGTGGCCGGCTGCGAGCCGGACGAAATGGGCATCGGCCCGGTGTTTGCCGTGCCCAAGGTGCTCAAGAAGCTGGGCCTCAAGGTCGATGACATCGACCTGTGGGAGCTGAACGAAGCCTTTGCCGTGCAGGTGATCTACTGCCGCGACAAGCTGGGCATTCCCGCAGACCGCCTGAACGTGAACGGCGGCGCGATTGCCGTGGGCCACCCCTACGGCGTGTCCGGCCAGCGCCTCACGGGCCATGCCCTCATCGAAGGCAAGCGCCGCGGCGCCAAGCGCGTTTGCGTCACGATGTGCATCGGCGGCGGCATGGGCGCGGCCGGCATCTTCGAGGTGTTCTGAGCCATGGACTCGGAGCGTCCCACCGACATGCGCTCCGGCATCGCCTCGCCCGACGCCTTCCTGGCGCTGGGCCGGGAGGTGCTGGCCAACCAGCCCTTCAGCGTGCTGCTGGGGGCCGAGCTTCTGGCGCTGGCGCCGGGGCGGTGCGAGCTGGGCCTGGCCCTTGCGCCGCAACTGCGCCAGCAGCACGGTTTTGCGCACGGCGGGGTGGTGAGCTACCTGGCCGACAACGCGCTCACCTATGCTGGCGGTACGGCCATGCAAGTGCCGGTGGTTACCTCCGAGTTCAAGATCAACTACGTGCGCCCGGCCCTGGGCGAGCGGCTGGTGGCGCGTGCCGAGGCGGTGCACCACGGCAAGAGCCAGGCCGTGTGCCGCTGCGAGGTGTATGCCGTGCAGCAGGGGCAGGAAAAGCTCTGCGCCGTGGCGCAGGGCACCATTGCCGCGCTGCCCGCAGGCGCATCGGACACCGCGGGCGAAGGTGCTGCGCCCGCGGCGGCGCGCGGCTGATGGCGTTGTAGTGCATTGAAGCCGGTACTGGAGGTCGGGAAGCGGGTTGCAAATTGTTACTGCGGGGAAGGGGTGCCGCGCCCCGGGGCGTGTGGTGCCGGGGGCAGAATCCGCCGCGGTTGCCGGCCCGGCAGATGCCGGAGCCGTCCTTCCCGGGTACCTCTGCCGTTCTCTTGACCTTCACCGGACCGTTGTTCCATGCGCCACACCTTGTCTGCCCTTCGATTTTTCACCGCACTGTCTGCGCTGGCCGTGGCCTGCGCAGCCCATGCCCAGAGCTTCAGGCTGCAGCAGCCGCTGGAGACGGATGCCGATGTGGTGCTGCAGGAGATCGTGATCGATGCCCAGCAGACCCGCGTCACGCTGCTCCTGAAGAACTCCACCGGCGAGTCCTTTGAGGCCTGCGCGCACCGCACCGGTTCGACCGAGGCTTTCACGCTCAAGGACCTGGACAGCGGCACGGTGCTGCCCCAGCGCACCGTCAGCGGCCTCACGCTGTGTGGCGGCAAGATGGACACCGTCCAGCCGGGCCGCACCAAGCTCCTGAAGATCACTTTCCCCCCGCTCCCTGCCGGTGCCAAGCGCCTGCAGCTTGGAGAGGCCAATTGCCAGCCCCGGCCCGATTCGGACCTGGATTACTGGTGTTTCAAGAACATCACGCTGCCCGTTCGCTGACCTTCGCCTTGTGCAGGAGGTCGGGCGGGCCGCATTCAAGGAGACCTCATGACCCTGCGTTCCACGCTCGACTTCCTGCTCTACGACTGGCTGCGTGCCGAGGGCCTTACGGCCCGCGAGCGCTTCGCGGACCATTCGCGCGAGACCTTTGACGCTGTGCTGGACACCTGCGAGCGCATCGCGCGCGAGAAATACGCGCCGTTCAACCGCACGGTGGACACCGAGGAGCCGCATTTCGACGGCGAGAAGGTGATCCTGCCCCAGGCCACCTACGAGGCGCTCAAGGCCTATGCGGAATCCGGCCTGCTGTCGGCCGCGCAGGACTACGAGATCGGCGGCATGCAGCTGCCCTACGCCGTGGAAGCGGCGGCCAACAGCTTCTTTGCGGCGGCCTCCATCAGCATCGGCTCCAACCTGCTCACCTCGGGCAACGCCAACCTGCTGATGGCGCACGGCACGGCGCTGCAGAAAGAGGTGTTTGCCCTCAACGAGTTCAACGGCCGCTGGGCGGGCACCATGTGCCTGTCGGAGCCGCAGGCGGGCTCGTCCCTGTCGGACGTGGCCACGCGCGCCGTGCCCGATGGCGAGGGCTATGAGAGCGATCCGCTCGGCCCGCGCTACCGCCTCACGGGCAACAAGATGTGGATCAGTTCGGGCGACCACGAGCTCACCGAGAACATCGTGCACCTGGTGCTGGCCAAGATCCCCGGGCCGGACGGCAAGCTGGTGCCGGGCACGCGCGGCATCTCGCTGTTCATCGTGCCCAAGAAGCTGGTGGACACGCAGGGCCAGCTGACGGGCGTGCGCAACGACGTGGCGCTGGCGGGCCTGAACCACAAGCTGGGATGGCGCGGCACCACCAACACGCTGCTCAACTTTGGCGAGGGCAGGTTCCCGGTGGACGGCAAGGCCGGCGCCGTGGGCTACCTGGTGGGCCAGCCCGGCAAGGGCCTGGCCTGCATGTTCCACATGATGAACGAGGCGCGCATCGGCATCGGCATGGCCGCGACCATGCTCGGCCTGGCCGGCTACTACGCCAGCCTGGACTACGCCAGGAACCGCCCGCAGGGCCGCCCGGTGCAAGGGCCCAAGGACGGCGCTGCGGCCGTGGTCAAGGACGCGGCCCAGCCCCAGGTGCGCATCATTGAGCACGCTGACGTCAAGCGCATGCTGCTGGCCCAGAAGTCGTATGGCGAAGGCGCGCTGGCGCTCAACCTGTTCTGTGCGAAGCTGGTGGACGAGCAGCACACGGGCGACGCGGCATCGGCCGACGAGGCGCGCCTGCTGCTGGAAGTGCTCACGCCCATCGCCAAGAGCTGGCCCAGCGAGTTCTGCCTGGAGGCCAACTCGCTGGCCATCCAGATCCACGGCGGCTACGGCTACACGCGCGACTTTCCGGTGGAGCAGTACTGGCGCGACAACCGCCTGAACATGATCCACGAGGGCACGCACGGCATCCAGGCCATGGACCTGCTGGGCCGCAAGGTGCTCATGGAGAATGGCCGCGGGCTGCAGTTGCTGGCCGCGCGCATCAACGCCACCATCGAGCGCGCGATCCAGGTGCCCGCGCTGGCCTCCCATGCCAACGCGCTGGGCAAGGCCCTGCAGGACGTGGGCGCCGCCACCAAGGCGGCCTGGGCCACCGGCCAGCCGGCCGAGGCGCTGGCCAATGCCGTGCCGTACATGCAGGCCTTCGGCCACACGGTGCTGGCCTGGGTGTGGCTGGACCTGGCGCTGGCCACGCAAGCCCGTGACGCCGCGCTGGCGCAGCCCGCCAGCGTCGGCCGCATGGGCGCGATGCGCTACTTCTTCCATTACGAGCTGCCCAAGATCGGCGCCTGGCTGCAGGTGGTGAGCACGCGCGACGCGACGTGCGCAACGTTCCCGGAAGAGGCCTTCTGATGGCGTCTGCGCATGCGCTCAAGCGCCTGGACCGCCTGGTGTGGGTACTGATCTACGGCGGGTTGTTTGGGCTGGTGCTGGGCATTGCCACGGCCCGCGCGGGCAGCGACGCCCTGGGCTGGGCCCTGGGCGCTGGCGGCGGCGCAGTCACCCTGGCGGGCGTGGTGCTGATTGCTGTGCGGTCCCGCCTGCGGGAGGACGGCGCGCCGTGACACCCGCCGGGCCATCCCGCCGCCGTGACCGCAGCGAGGCCCGACACCCCCGTGACACGCGCGGCCGCCATTGCGCCGCACAATGGCCGCGCAGCTGAGCTTTTTCGTGATGGTTTGCCGGCGGCGCCACCGCCCGCCTGCACCGTGCTACCGACCTACCAACCCAAGGAGACATACCCCATGACCCGCACCATCCAGCAATTGTTTGACCTCACCGGCAAAACGGCCCTCGTGACCGGCGGCTCGCGCGGCCTGGGCCTGCAGCTGGCCCATGCGCTGGGCGAGGCGGGCGCCAAGATCGTGCTCAGCTCGCGCAAGGCGTCCGACCTGGAAGAAGCCGCCGCCGACCTGCAGGCCGCCGGCATCGATGCGCGCTGGATCGCTGCCGACTGCGCCAACGAGCAAGACATCCGCCGCCTGGCCGACGAAACCCTGGAGCGCCTGGGCCACGTGGACATCCTGGTCAACAACGCGGGCGCCGCCTGGGGCGCGCCCGCCGAAGACCATCCCGTCGAGGCCTGGGACAAGGTGATGAACCTGAACGTGCGCGGCTACTTCATCCTCTCCCAGCACATCGCCAAGCACAGCATGATCGCCCGACGGGGCGGCAGCATCATCAACGTGGCGTCCATCGCCGGCCTGGGCGGCAACCCCAAGGGCATGAACACCATCGCTTACAACACGTCCAAGGGCGCCGTGATCAACTTCACCCGCGCGCTGGCGGCCGAATGGGGCAAGTACAGCATCCGCGTCAACGCTATCTGCCCGGGGTTCTTCCCCAGCAAGATGACGGTGGGTACGCTCAAGGCCATGGGCGAGGAAGCCCTGGCCGCGCACGCCCCGCTGGGCCGCCTGGGCGACGACGAGGACCTGAAGGGCCTGTGCGCGCTGTACGCGTCGGACGCGGGCAAGCACATCACCGGCCAGTGGCTGGCGGTGGATGGTGGCGTCAGCATCGTCACTGGTGGTTGAATCGTTGATTCGTTGAGTTGGGGTTGTCTCAAACACCGTTCGGGCTGAGCCTGTCGAAGCCTCGCGCGGCACTTCGACAGGCTCAGCGTGAACGGCTATGAGTGCATTGATGTCCCTGTTCTGAGGAAATCCCTTGAAAAGTTTCGGTGTCAAGATTCCGTTTGTCAGCCACCTGGGCTTCACGCTGCACCACATGGAGGGCGGCGAGTCGGAGCTGCGCTACGAGGCCCGGCCCGAGCACATGAACTCGTTTGACGTGACGCACGGCGGCGCGTCGATGACGCTGCTCGACGTGACCATGGCCACGGCCGCGCGCAGCGACACGCCGGAGCTGGGCGTGGTCACCATCGAGATGAAGACCAGCTTCATGCAGCCTGCGCGCGGGCCGCTGGTGGCCAAGGGGCGCCTGATCCACCGCACGGCCACGCTGGCTTTTACCGAGGGCACGATTTATGACGCCCAGGGCAGGGCGTGTTGTCACGCCACCGGCACGTTCAAGTACGTCAAGCGCCTGCCGGTGGACGGCCGCAGCGTGAATGACCTCAAGGTCATTTCCACTGACTGAGTGGAATTTAGGTAAAAAATGGCTCTGGCGCTTGCTGTATAAGCGCTGGCAGCTATCAAAAATATAGTATTCAACGGCATTTCCGAAGGAGTTCTTCCATGCCCCGCAACCAACAAATCCTTCTCGACAACCGCCCCCAGGGCGAGGCCGTGGCCAGCAACTTCAAGCTGGTGGCGGTAGACACGCCTGCGCTGCAAGACGGCCAGGTGCTGGTGCGCCACCACTACCTGAGCCTGGACCCCTACATGCGCGGCCGCATGAACGAGAGCAAGAGCTACGCCGCCAGCCAGCCGCTGGGCGAGGTGATGATCGGCGGCACCGTGGGCGAGGTGGCCGAGAGCAAGCACCCCAAGTACACCGTGGGCGACAAGGTGGTGGGCATGGGCGGCTGGCAGGAGTACAGCGTGGTCGATGCCGACCAGCCCGGCGCGCTGCGCAAGGTCGACACCACCCATGTGCCGCTGTCGCACTACCTGGGCGCCGTGGGCATGCCCGGCGTCACGGCCTGGTACGGCCTGGTCAAGATCATTGCCCCCAAGGCCGGCGACACCGTGGTGGTGAGCGCCGCCACCGGCGCCGTGGGCAGCGCCTTTGCCGCCCTCGCCAAGGCCCGGGGCTGCCGCGCGGTGGGCATTGCGGGCGGTGCCGACAAGTGCAAGTACGCCGTGGAAGAGCTGGGCTTTGACGCCTGCATTGACTACAAGGAACACAGCGACGTGAAGGCGATGTCCAAGGCGCTGAAGGAAGCCTGCCCCAACGGCATCGACGGCTACTTCGAGAACGTGGGCGGCTGGATCATGGACGCCGTGATGCTGCGCATGAACGCCTTCAGCCGCATCGCCCTGTGCGGCATGATCGCTGGCTACGACGGCGCACCGCTGCCCATGGCCAACCCCGCGCTCATGCTCATCAACCGCATGAAGGTCGAGGGCTTCATCGTGAGCGAACACATGGAAGTCTGGCCCGACGCGCTCAAGGAGCTGGGCACGCTGGTGGGCACCGGCAAGCTGCGCCCGCGCGAAACCATTGCACAAGGCATTGCGGCTGCGCCCGAGGCCTTCCTGGGCCTGCTCAAGGGCAAGAACTTTGGCAAGCAACTGGTCAAGCTGATCTGATGATGCTGAAGTGGACCTGGGCCCGCTTTGATGACCTGGGCGTGCATGCGCTGCATGACGCCCTGGCCCTGCGCTGCAAGGTCTTCATCCTGGAGCAGGGCCCGTACCAGGACCCGGACGGTGCCGACAAGCAATCGCACCACCTGCTGGGCTACGACGAGACGGGCGTGCTGCAAGCCTGCCTGCGCGTGGTGGACCCGGGCGTGAACTACCCCGAGCCCTCCATCGGCCGCGTGGTCACCGCCAAGGAGGCGCGTGGCAATGGCACGGGCCGGGCGCTGATGCAGGAGGGCATTGCCCGTTGCAGCCAGGCCTGGCCGGGCCGGGACATCCGCATCAGCGCACAGGCGCACCTGCAGGGGTTTTACGGCAGCCTGGGTTTTGAGGCGGTGTCCGACGAGTACCTGGAAGACGACATTCCCCACATTGAAATGCTGAGAAGGGCGGGCTGACACCGCCGCAGCCCCTCGACCACTCACCCCACCCACCCGCGAAGGAGCCGACATGACCTTGCCCACCGCCACCCTGGCGCGTACCCATGACGTCTTCAACCAGAGCACGCCGTGGGTGGACGTGAACCTGTTCACCGCCAACCGGCCGCTGCAGGATGCCCTGCGCCTGCAGGCTCCCGCGTTGCCGCTGGCGGGCCTGGCTGCGCTGGGCGCGGAGATGGGGTCGGCCGAGATGCAGACGCATGCACGGCTTGCGAACACGCACCAGCCGCAGCTGCGCACGCACGACCGCTTCGGCCACCGCACGGACGTGGTGGAGTTCCACCCCAGCTACCACGCGCTGATGGGCGCGGCGTTGCGCCACGGCCTGCATGCCACGCCCTGGTCGCGCCAGGACACGGGCCATGCGCATGTGGAGCGGGCGGCGGGCTTCATGCTGTTCACCGAGGCCGAGCCGTCCATCCTCTGCCCCGTGTCCATGAGCTACGCCGTCACGCCTGCCTTGCGGGGCAATGGCGCCGTGTGGGCCGACTGGAACAAAGGCTTGACCAGTACGCAGTACGACCCGCGTCTGGCGCTGTTCTCGCAGAAATCCGCGCTCACCATGGGCATGGGTATGACCGAGAAGCAGGGCGGATCGGACGTGCGCGCCAACACCACCCAGGCCCTGCCCGACGGCGACGATGCCTGGGGCGCGCGCTATCGGCTGACGGGGCACAAGTGGTTCTTTTCCGCCCCGATGTGCGATGCGTTCCTCGTCCTGGCGCAAGCGCCCGGCGGGCTCACCTGCTTCTTCCTGCCGCGCGTGCTGCCGGACGACACCGTGAACGCCCTCCGCATCCAGCGCCTGAAAGACAAGCTGGGCAACCACGCCAACGCCAGCTCCGAGGTCGAATTCATCGACGCGATGGCTTGGCGCGTGGGCGAGGAAGGCCGGGGCGTGGCGCAGATCCTGGAGATGGGCACCATGACGCGGCTCGATTGCGCCCTGGGCACCAGCGGCCTCATGCGGCAGGCGCTCAGCATTGCGCTGCACCACACGCGCCAGCGCTCGGCCTTTGGCAAAAAGCTCATCGAGCAGCCGCTGATGCGCAACGTGCTGGCCGATCTTGCTCTCGAAAGTGAAGCGGCTACCGCTTTGTCCATCAGACTTGCCAGCGCTTTTGACCACAAGGACAAGAGCGAGCACGAGGCGGTGATGGCCCGCCTGCTCACGCCCGTGGCCAAGTTCTGGGTGTGCAAGCGCGGCAGCGTGTTTGCCCAAGAGGCCATGGAATGCCTGGGCGGCAACGGCTATGTGGAAGAGGGCGGCGAGGGCGTGATGGCCCGCATCTATCGCGAGATGCCGCTCAACTCCATCTGGGAGGGCGCGGGCAACATCATGGCGCTGGACCTGCTGCGCGCCGTGCGCCGTGCCGACACCGCCGCCGCCCTGGCCGACGAGCTGGCCCCCGCCCGCGGCGCCCACCCGGCGCTGGACCGCCTGGCCGCTGCACTGCCCCTGCGCGTGGACGCCATGACCACCGAGGCCGAGGCCCGCCGCCTGGCGCAGGACGTGGCCCTGGCCGTGCAGGCGGCGCTGCTGTTTCGCAGCGCACCCGCCGCCGTGTTCGGCGCCTTCTGCGATTCGCGCCTGGCCGGCGACTGGGGCCACAGCTTTGGCACGCTGGGGGCGGGCGTGGATTTCGACACCCTCCTGGTCCGCGCACTCCCGGCCTGACGCACCCCTTCCGAAATCGTGGAGAACCCGATGTCCCACCTCATCCTGCACCACTACCCCTCGTCGCCGTTCTCGGAAAAGATCCGCGCCGTGCTCGGCTTCAAGCAACTGGCCTGGAAGTCCGTCATCATCCCCAGCGTCATGCCCAAGCCCGATGTGGTGGCGCTGACGGGCGGCTACCGCAAGACGCCGTTCCTGCAGATCGGCGCCGACATCTACTGCGACTCGGCCCTGATCTGCGATGTGCTGGAGCACGAGCAGCCCGAGCCGGTGCTGTACCCGCCGCACTTGAAGGGCGTCGCGCGCGTGTTCGCGCAGTGGGCCGACACCACGCTGTTCTGGGCCGCCATGGCCTACAACCTGCAGCCCAAGGGCGCTGCCGTGCTGTTTGCCAACCTGCCGCCCGCGGCAGCGCAGGCCTTCAGCGACGACCGCCGCGCCATGAGCACCGGCATGCAGCGCCTGCGCGCGCCCGATGCTGCCGTGGCGTACCGCTCGTACCTGCGCCGCATTGCCAACATGGTGGAAGAGCACGACTTTCTGTTCGGCGCCGAACCCTGCCTGGCCGACTTTGCCGCCTACCACCCGCTGTGGTTCACGCGCCAGTGCGTGCCGGTGATGATGGACATCTTCACCAACACGCCTGCGGTGCTGGAATGGATGGACCGCATCGCCGCCCTGGGCCATGGCCGCATGGAAAAGTTCAGCGCGCAAGACGCCATCACCGTGGCCGCCGGCATGGACCCGCTGCCGCTGGCGGACGACGTGTTCCAGGACGAGCACGGCATTCCCCTGGGCAGCCAGGTCACGATTGCCGCCGAGAGCTTTGGCACCGAACCCACCGAGGGCGAGCTGATCGCCGCCACGCGCACCCGCTACACGCTGCGGCGCACGGACCCGCGCGCGGGAACCGTGCATGTGCATTTCCCTCGCATCGGGTACGTGTTGAAAGCCGTGGCGCCCTGAAGGACGCCCGTCCACGGCACCGCACGTTGCACGGATCACGCCGAATCGTCCCGCGCCAGCAATCCGCCCCCGACCGTTCGGGCTGAGCCTGTCGAAGCCTGGGCTTGCTGCGGGCACGCCCTTCGGCAAGCCCAGGGCGAACGGTTGAAGAACAGCCCGGCACCCGCAATTCGTTCATTCCGCTCATTCAGCAAAAGCCACATTACCCAAGGAGACCCTCAACATGATCGACAACTTTGCCGGCAAAACCGCCGTCCTCACCGGCGCAGGCTCGGGCTTTGGCCTGGAATGCGCGCGCATTGGCGCCCGCCTGGGCATGAACCTGGTGCTGGTCGATGTGCAGCAGGACGCGCTCGACGCCGCCACCGCCGAGATGCAGGCGGCAGGCGCCCAGGTGCTGGCGCGCAAGGTGGACGTGTCCAGCGCCGCCCAGATGGAGCAGCTGGCCGCCGACGTGCAGCAGCGCTTTGGCGCACCGCACCTGGTCTTCAACAACGCCGGCGTGGGCGCGGGCGGCCTGGTGTGGGAGAACTCGGTCAAGGACTGGGAATGGGTGCTGGGCGTGAACCTGTGGGGCGTGGTGCACGGCGTGCGCCTGTTCACTCCCATGATGCTGGCGGCGGCCAAGGCCGACCCCAGCTGGCGCGGCCACATCATCAACACCGCCAGCATGGCCGGCCTGCTGGCCGCGCCCAATATGGGCATCTACAACGTGAGCAAGCACGCCGTGGTGGCGTTGTCTGAGACGCTGTACCAGGATTTGTCGCTGATCACCGACCAGATCGGCGCCAGCGTGCTCTGCCCGTTCTTCGTGCCCACCGGCATCAACCAGAGCCACCGCAACCGCCCGCAGGACATGGCGGCCGAGAAGCCCACCAAGAGCCAGCTCATCGGCCAGGCCATGAGCGACAAGGCCGTGGGCAGCGGCAAGGTGACGGCCGCCGAGGTGGCGCAGAAGGTGTTCGACGCGGCGGCCCAGGGCCAGTTCTACATCTACAGCCACTCCAAGGCGCTGGCCTCGGTGCAGACGCGCATGGAAGACGTGATGATGGGCCGCAACCCCACCGACCCGTTTGCCGCCAAGCCCGAGCTGGGCGCCCAGTTGCGCGCAGCGCTGCGCGCGGATTGATAGTGAAATTGCCTGATCAGTTACATGTCTCAGATACCACTCCATCCGTTCGGGCTGAGCCCGTCGAAGCCAGGGCTTGCAGAGCGCGTGCAAGGCTTCGACAGGCTCAGCCCGAACGGGTGGGGAAGAGAAAGCGTCTGAGGCAGGTCGCCAATCAGGTGAAATTGGCCTCCAGCGCTTTATGGTAGAGCGCTAGCAGCTATCAAAATAGTAGCGTGCAACACCCTGCTGAATACGGCCACCACCTGTTCCCCACGCCGCTGGGCAGCTGCGGCATTGCCTGGGGGCCGGCGGGCATCGTCGCGGTGCAACTGCCCGAGGCCGACCCCGCCGCCACGCGCAGCCGCCTGCTGCGGGGGCTGCCGCCGCCGTGCCTGCAGGGCGACGCCGCCGTGGCCGACGGGCTGCTGCCCCCGCCCGTGCTGGCCGCGGTGCAGGGTATCCAGGCCCTGCTGGCGGGGCAGCCCCGCGACCTGCGGGAGGTGCCGCTCGACATGTCGGGCGTGCCCGCCTTTCACCAGCAGGTCTATGCCATTGCGCGGGCCATTGCGCCGGGGCAGACCCGCACCTATGGCGACGTGGCGCAGCAGCTGGGCAGCCTGGGCCTGGCGCGCGCGGTGGGGCAGGCGCTGGGGCTGAATCCGTTTGCGCCCGTGGTGCCGTGCCACCGGGTGCTGGCGGCCGGCGGGCGGCCGGGCGGCTTCTCGGCCGGCGGCGGCGCGCTGACCAAGCTGCGCATGCTGGAGATCGAGGGCGCAAGCCCCGGCGGAACCCTGCCGCTGTTCGGCGCGCTGGGCGACCCGCGGTAAGCCCGAAGGTCTGGGGGCGGCAATCCCGCCGTGTGGGGCGGCGTCCACACCCGGCCGCGCGGCTGCACGGTCTTTGCGCTGTGCTGCGTTGGCGGTGCTACATTCCTGCGAGCGCCCCGAACCGCGCTGCCACGCCATGTCCGTGCACATGCCAGGGCGGCCAGCGGCAGCGGCGCGCCCACCCCAGTGCCCCACCGGCCACGGAACACGAGGACCAGCCCATGTCACCGCAACGCCACCGGCTCGCCCGTCTGCTGTTCGACGAATACATCGAGATGTACGCCGCCCGGGACACGCGCCTGCTGGACCGGTTCAGCGAGAACTTCAGCGGCTTTGCGGGCAGCAGCGACCTGCTGGTCAAGACGCGCGCCGAGTGGGTTCGCACCACGCAGCAGGACTTCGCCCAGGTGCCCGAACGCATCGGCATTGAGGTCCTGGAGGTGTTCCCCCAGGACTTGGGCGAGGACGTGCTGGCCGTTACCGCGTTCTTCCACATCCACCTGCCGCAGCCGGACCCCGTATTTGCCCGCGAGACGGCGCGCCTGGTGCTGGTGTTCCGCCAGGAGGACGGCGACTGGAAGATCGCGCACAGCAGCATCTCCATTCCCTACGGCAATGCGCCCGAAGGCGAGGTCTACCCCGCGGCCCGGCTGCGCCAGCACAACCTGGAGCTGCAAGCCCTGGTGGAGGAGCGCACGCAGGCCCTGGCGCAGGCCAACGAGCGGCTGCAGGTGCTGAGCCATACCGACGCGCTGACGGGCCTGGCCAACCGGCGCCGCTTCGACGAGGCGCTGGAACAGGAGTGGGCCCGCGCCCTGCGTGCGCAAACGCCGCTGGCGCTGATCCTGCTGGACGTGGACGTGTTCAAGCATTTCAACGACCACTACGGCCACCTGGCCGGCGATGCCTGCCTGCAGGCGCTGGCCCTGGCGCTGGCCCAGACGGGCGGGGGCCGCGAGGGCGATGTGGTGGCGCGCTTCGGGGGCGAAGAGTTCGTGGTGCTGCTGCCGTCCACCGGCCCTTCGGCGGCCGAGGAAGTCGCGCACCGCATCCGGCAGGCCATTGCTGCGCTGGCGCTGCCCCACGAAGGGGCGCCGTGGGGCATCGTCACCGTGAGCTTCGGCGTGGCCAGTCTGGTACCCCGGCGCGAGCAGGCCCCCGCCGAACTGGTGCGCCGGGCGGACCGCGCCCTCTACCGCGCCAAGCAAAGCGGCCGCAACCGCATCGAGCTGGCGCCGGAGTGAGCGGCCCGCAGGGGCATGCAAGGGGCCGCAGCGCCGGGCCCGCGGGTGTGGCGACAATGCCCGGGTATGGATCCCACTTCTTCCCCTGCTTCTTCGTCTCCTGATGCCTCGCCGTCCGCGTTCTCCCGCTTTCTGAAGGCGGCCCTCATCCTGGGCCTGCTGTCCGCCATCGGCCCTTTTGCCATCGACATGTACCTGCCGGCGTTGCCCGCCATCGGCGCCAGCCTGGGGGCCGAGGTGGGCGCCGTGCAGTGGAGCCTGACCGCGTTCTTCATCGCGCTGGGCGTCGGGCAGCTGTTCTACGGGCCGGTGTCGGACATGGTGGGGCGCAAGCCGCCGCTGTACTTCGGCCTGGCGCTGTTCACCCTGGCCAGCGCGGGGTGCGCGCTGGCCACCGACATTCACACCCTGGTGGCCCTGCGCTTCGTGCAGGGCCTGGGCGCTGCCGCCGGCATGGCGATCCCGCGGGCGGTGGTGCGCGACCTGCACACCGGCACCGAGGCCGCGCGGCTGATGTCGCTGCTGATGCTGGTGTTCAGCATCTCGCCGCTGCTGGCGCCGCTGGCGGGCAGCGGGGTCATTGCCGTGGCAGGCTGGCGCGGGGTGTTCTGGGCGGTGGCAGTGGCCGCTGTGGCGGGCATGCTGCTGGTGGCGCGCGGCCTGACCGAAACCCGCCTGCCCGCCGACCGGCTGGAGAGCAGCCTCGCCAGCGCCCTGTCGGGGTACTGGCTGCTGCTGCGCGACACGCATTTCCTGGGGCTGGTGTTCATTGGCGGCTGCTCCATGGCCGGGTTTTTCGTGTACCTGGCCGGCTCGCCCTTTGTGCTCATCAACCACTACGGGCTGAGTCCGGTGCAATACAGCCTGGCGTTTTCGGTCAACGCGGCGGCGTTTTTCGCCGCGGCCCAGTTCACCGCGCGGCTGGGCCGCCGGTTCGGGCTGGTGGCCACCGTGAAGGCCGCTGTGAGCGGGGCGGGCGCCGTCATGGCGGCCCTGCTGGCGTACTACCTGGCGGGCGGCGACCGCCTGGCGATGCTGCTGTCGCTGTATTTCGTGGCCAGCGGCCTCATGGGGCTGGTGATTCCCACCACCTCGGTGCTGGCGCTGGAGGAGCACGGCGCCATCGCCGGCACGGCCTCGGCGCTGCTGGGCACGCTGCAGATGCTGATCGGCGCTCTGGCCATGGGGGTGGTGGGCGTGTTTGCCACCGGCAAGCCGCTGCCCATGGTGGTGGGCATGGCCTGCGGTGCGCTGCTGGGGCTGGCCCTGACCTGGGCCACGCTGGGCCGCCCCCGTGCCGCCCGGCCACACGCGGGCGGGCGCGCATCGTGAGAGTGGCTTGCTATTGAAATGATAGCTTGTTGTGCTTTATGGGTAAGGGCTACGGGCAATTTTGCACAGTGGCTTGCGCCAGGGCACGCACCGTCAGCGGCGCGCAGCCCTCGGCATGGTTGCTGATGGTGACGAAGGCGTTTTGCCCGCTGCGCGTCACCGCGCGGACCAGGCCGGCCAGGGCGGCGCGCGTGTCCGGGTCGGGGTGGTGCAGCCGGTCGTAGGGGGCGTACAGAGTTTCGGCGTCTTCGTAGCCGTAGGGGCCGTGCACCGGGTTCAGGTTCCAGCGGCACACCAGCGGCCCGGGCCACAGCGCGCGCAGCACCGGCAATTGCCCGGCCAGGGGCGGCATCTTGGCGTGCAGGCCCAGGCAGTAGGTGGTGCCCGCCTCGCGCAGCACCGCGGCAAACGCGGGCGTCAGCCATTCGGGGTCGCGCACCTCCACGGCGATCACGCCGTCCGGGGCCTGCGGGGCCAGGGGCGGCAGGGCTTGCAGCATGGCGTGCAGCCGCTGCAGCAGCGCGGGCAGGCGGTCCAGGTCGGCCAGCGGCAGCGGGCTGAGCTGGAACACCAGCGCACCCAGCTTGTGTCCCAGGCCCTGCAGCACCGGCTCCACACATTCGGTGCGGGCCAGCTCCGGGCTCAGAAAGGCCGGGTTGGGCTGGCGGCCGCGGCCCTCTTCGCTGCGCACCAGCGCATCGGTGACCAGGCTGGGCGCCTTGACCACAAAGCGGAAGTCGTCCGGCACCTGCGACGCATAGCGTTCGTACTCGCTGGCCGTGAGCGGGCGGTAAAAGCTGCGGTCAATGCTCACCGTGCGCAGCAGCGGGTGCTGGGCATACACCGCCAGCCCGTTCTTGGACAGCTGGGGCGCGGAATGCTCGCCCTCCCACACCAGGCCTTTCCAGCCCGGGTAGGTCCAGGACGAGGTGCCCAGCCGCAACTGCGGCGGCAGCGCCCGGGCCAGCGCCTGCAGCGCTTCGTCGCCGGCCGCGGCGGACACCACGCCCGCCGACCGCCGGGGGCGCGCCCGGGGCTCGGCGGCCGCGCGCTCTTCAGGCGGGGGCGGCGCCGCGGGCTTGGCGGCGGTTGGGGGCTCTGGCGCGGGGCCAAACAGATCGTCTTGCATGAGCGCGGGGGCAGGGGGCCGGGCGTCTACAAGCCCGAGAACAGGCCGCCCTCGTTGAGCAGCTCAAACGCAATCTCCGGCTGCCGCTCCATGCCTTTCTTGATGGCGGCCGGAATGGCCTGCCGCGTCTTGCGGCACAGGCCCTGCTGCTCGTGCACCAGGATCGTGATGCCGCGCAGCGTGCGCACCTCGTTCGGGCTGGGCGCAATCGACACGCGGATGCCCAGCAGCTGTTCCATGCGGTCCTGCATCCGCCGCAGGTCCGCCAGGCTGGTGATGTTCTCCAGCCGCTGCAGCAGTTTTTTCTCCTCGGTTACCGTGAGCTGCAGCACGCGCGCGTCGGCGCCGGGGTTCTGCAGCAAGGCGTCCCGGTCGCAAACGCAGGCGCCCGGCGGGCATTCGGTGCGGATGGGGAAGGGGAGGGCGTTCATGGGCGTGGGCGGCGGGGGAATTCTAGGGCGGCAACGCTGCCCGGGCCCTCTGCGGGGGCACATTGGCGCTGTGGCAAACTCCCGCGCTTCGCGTTTTGTTTGAGTGTCAGAGAGTTCGCCACACATGCAGCAGATCATCCGGCAGTTGGCCGCAGAAATCAGGGTCAGTGAACAACAGGTGCGTGCAGCCGTGGAGCTGCTGGACGGCGGCGCCACGGTGCCGTTCATTGCGCGCTACCGCAAGGAAGTGACGGGCGGGCTGGACGATATTCAGCTGCGCGAACTGGAGGCCCGGTTGTCCTACCTGCGCGAGCTGGAAGACCGCCGCGTGGCGGTGCTCAAGGCCATTGACGAGCAAGGCAAGCTGACCGATGCGCTGCGTGCCGCCATTGCGGCCGCCCCCACCAAGCAGGAGCTGGAAGACATCTACCTGCCCTTCAAGCAAAAGCGCCGCACCAAGGGGCAGATCGCACGCGAGTTCGGCATCGAGCCGCTGGCCGACAAGCTGTTTGCCGACCCCACGCTGGACCCCGCCGTGGAGGCCGCCGCCTTCACCAAGCCGCCCGAGGTGCTGGACGATGGCAAGCCGGGGGCCGACTTCTCCACCGTGCCCGCCGTGCTCGACGGCGTGCGCGACATCCTCTCCGAACGTTGGGCCGAAGACCCGGCCCTGGTGCAAAGCCTGCGCGAGTGGCTGTGGGCCGAGGGCCTGCTGCGCAGCAAGAAGGTGGAGGGCAAGAACGAGAACGACCCCGAGGTCTCCAAATTCCGCGATTACTTTGAATACGACGAGCCCATTGGCCGCGTGCCCTCGCACCGTGCGCTGGCGGTGTTCCGCGGGCGCGGGCTCGAAATCCTGGAAGCCAAGCTGGTGCTGCCGGTGGAGCCCGAGCCGGGCAAGCCCAGCATCGCCGAAGGCAAGATCGCCCTGCACTTGGGCTGGAGCCACCAGGGCCGCAAGGCCGATGACCTGATCCGCAAGTGCGTGGCCTGGACCTGGCGCGTGAAGCTCAGCCTCTCGACCGAGCGCGACCTGTTCGCGCGCCTGCGCGACGAGGCCGAGAAGGTGGCGATCAAGGTGTTTGCCGACAACCTGCGCGACCTGCTGCTGGCCGCACCGGCCGGCCCGCGCGTGGTGATGGGGCTGGACCCCGGCATCCGCACCGGCGTGAAGGTGGCGGTGGTGGACGCCACCGGCAAGCTGGTGGACACCGCCACGGTGTACCCCCACGAGCCCAAGCGCGACTGGGACGGCTCGCTGTTCACGCTGGCCAAGCTGTGCGAAAAGCACGGCGTGAACCTGATCGCCATCGGCAACGGCACCGCCAGCCGCGAGACGGACAAGCTGGCCGCCGACCTGATCAAGATGGCGGCCAAGGCCGATCGCACCATCGAGAAGGTGGTGGTGAGCGAGGCCGGTGCCTCGGTGTACTCCGCCAGCGAATACGCATCGCAAGAAATGCCCGACGTGGACGTGAGCCTGCGCGGCGCGGCCTCCATTGCCCGCCGCCTGCAGGACCCGCTGGCCGAACTGGTCAAGATCGACCCCAAGAGCATCGGCGTGGGCCAGTACCAGCACGATGTGAACCAGAGCGAGCTGGCGCGCACCCTGGGCACGGTGGTGGAAGACTGCGTGAACTCGGTGGGCGTGGACCTGAACACGGCCAGTGTGCCGTTGCTCAGCCGCGTGTCGGGCCTGTCGGGCAGCGTGGCCAAGGCGGTGGTGCGCTGGCGCGAGGCCAACGGCGCGTTCAAGAGCCGCAAGCAGCTGATGGACGTGGCCGGCCTGGGCGCCAAGACCTTCGAGCAGAGCGCGGGCTTCTTGCGCATCCGTGGCGGCGAGAACCCGCTGGACATGACGGGCGTGCACCCCGAGACCTACCCGGTGGTCGAGCAGATCATGGCCAAGACGGGCAAGCCCGTGGCCGAGCTGATGGGCCGCGCCGACATGCTCAAGACGCTGAAGCCCGAGCTGTTTGCCAACGAGCAGTTTGGCGTCATCACCGTCAAGGACATCCTCTCCGAGCTGGAAAAGCCCGGCCGCGACCCGCGCCCCGACTTCAAGGTGGCGCGCTTCAACGACGGCGTGGAAGACATCCAGGACCTGAAGGTGGGCATGGTGCTGGAGGGCACCGTGAGCAACGTGGCCCAGTTTGGCGCCTTTGTTGACCTGGGCGTGCACCAGGACGGCCTGGTGCACGTGAGCCAGCTGGCCCACAAGTTCGTAAACGACGCGCGCGAGGTGGTCAAGACCGGCGACATCGTCAAGGTCAAGGTCATGGAAGTGGACGTGGAGCGCAAGCGCATCGGCCTGTCGATGAAGCTGGGCGACGCGCCGCCGCGCCAGGGCGGCGACCGGGGCGCGCCGCGGGACAACCGTTTTGAGAGCGCGGGGCGCGGCTACGCGCAGCCGCAGCGCCGGGCGCCGGAGCCGGTGCAGCAGTCGGCCATGGCGTCGGCATTCGCCAAGTTGCAACAGGTCAAGGGTCGGTGACGGGCCGGCGGCGCATTGAAGGCCATAATCGCCAGCAATTAACAATCTGGCGCCTGACCCATGGAGTTGAACGCACTGCTGGCCCGCCCCGTGGCACTGCCCAGCCTGCCGCGCGCTGTGGCGCTGCTGATGAGCGAGTTGGCCCATGAGGAGCCCAGCCTGCGCCGCCTGAACCAGTTTTTCGGCACCGACCCGGCCCTGGCCGGGCGGCTGCTGGAGCTGGCCAATTCCCACACCTTCCAGCTGCCCCGCCAGATCGCGGGCGTTCCCGAGGCGCTGGCGCTGCTGGGCACGGCCCAGGTGCGCGCGCTGGTGATGTCGGCGCCGCTGGGCACCACGTCGCGGTCGGTGCCCGGGGTGAACATGCAGCAGTTCTGGCGCTACAGCCTCAACACCGCCAAGCTGGCCCGTTCGCTGGCGGGCATTGCGCAGCAAAACCAGGTGGCGGCCTATACCGCCGGGCTCCTGCACGCGCTGGGCGAGCTGGTGATCCACCTGGCCGACCCGGAGAGGATCCAGTCCATCAACACGCTGGTGGCGCCTTTTGACCTGCGCCGCGGCAAGATCGAGCAGCGCATCCTGGGCTATTGCTACGGCCATGTCACGGCGGGCCTGGCGCGCCGCTGGCGGCTGCCGGAAACGGTGGTGGACGCACTGCAGTACCAGAGCGCGCCGTTTGAGCACAGCGCCTACGAGCCGCTGGCGGGCGTCATCCACCTGGCCGCCTGGCGGGCCCGCGCCCGCGAGGCCGAGCTGGGCGACAAGGAGCTGGCCGTCACGTTCCCGGGCGAAGTCGGGCTGGCGCTGGGCCTGGACATCGACATGGTGCTGCAGCAGGACCCGATCGACTGGACCGCCCGGCCCGACGCGGCGGACTATGTCGTGTGAGCATGAAAGCGTTGCGCCTCCATGCCGGCCCGCGGGCCCGCCAGCACCTTGCCCGCCAAGGCCTGCAGCCCGCGGATGTGGGCGTGATTCCGGCCGCCGCCGGCGGGCCCAAGGGCCTGATCCTCGGGCCGCTGGACCGTTTTCTCTTTGGCGAATGGCTGCTGCAATCCCGCCAGCCGGTGGACCTGGTGGGTGCGTCCATTGGCGCCTGGCGCATGGCGACGGCCTGCCTGGACGACCCCGTGGCGGCGTTCGAGCGGCTGGAGCACGACTACATCCACCAGGACTATGACCTGCCCCCGGGCAAGACGCGGCCCACGGCGGCCCATGTGAGCGAGCGGTTCGGGCAGAACCTCCAGGCGTTCTACGGCGGGCGTATCGGCGAGGTGCTGCACCATCCGCGATACCGGCTGCACATCGTCACCTCGCGCGGCCGGCATGTGCTGGCGCGCGAGCACCGGGTGGCCACGCCCCTGGGCTATCTAGGCGCCTTCGTGTCCAACACCGTGCACCGCAAGGCCCTGGGCGCATGGCTGGAGCGGGTGGTGTTCTCGTCGCCCGCTGCGGGCGGCGGGTGCGCGGCGCTGCCGTTCGGCACGCACGACTACCGCACGCGGCAGGTGGCGTTGAGCGAGGAGAACTTCATGCCGGCCTTGCAGGCCAGCTGCTCCATTCCGTTCGTGCTGCAGGCGGTGCACAACATCCCGGGCGCGCCGCGCGGGGCCTACTGGGACGGGGGCATCACCGATTACCACATGCACCTGGCCTATGGTGCAGTGTCACAGAATGCTATGGAAAGTATAGCTTCTGGCGCTTTGCCAGCGGGGGATAGAGGCCCAAATGGCTTGAAATCTGCCGACGGGGGCGGGGCCCGCCTGGTCCTGTATCCGCATTTCCAGCACCGTGTGGTGCCCGGCTGGCTGGACAAGGGGCTCAAGTGGCGGCATCGCGCCACGCCCGCGCTGGACGCCATGGTGGTGCTGTCGCCCAATCCCGACTGGGTGCGCACCCTGCCCAACGCCAAGCTGCCCGACCGCAACGATTTCACGCACTACGGCACGGACAGCGCCGCCCGTGCCAAGGCCTGGCAAGCCGCCACGCGGGCCAGCCAGCAGCTGGTGGACGAATGGCAGGCCTGGCTGGAGCGGCCGGACATGGCGGCCGTGCACCCGCTGTAGCGCCCCCTGCACGGGCAGCGGGATCTGCGCGGCCGGTGCGGCGCTACCAGCCCCGGGCGCTGTCGGTGAGGTCCGCCGTGGCCGCGCCGCGCCGTGGAGCCTGGGCCACGCGGCGGGCGGCATAGTCGCGCGCCCAGGTGAGCACCTCGTGCGCCGGCATGGGCCGCGCGATGCCGAAGCCTTGCCCGCGCTCGCAGCCCAGCGACAGCAGCCGGGCCGCCTGCTCGGGGGTTTCCACGCCTTCGGCCACCACGTGCCGCCCAAACGCCGCGGCCAGCGCGACGATGGCGCTCACCAGGGTGAGGTCGTCCCCGTCCTCCAGGATGCCGCGCACGAAGGACTGGTCGATCTTGATCGTCTCGGCCGGCAGGCGCTTGAGGTAGGACAAGGAGGAAAAGCCGGTGCCGAAGTCGTCCAGCGCAAAGCGCACGCCCAGGGCCTGGCAGTCCTGCATCATCTCGCGCATGTGCTGCATGTCCTGCAGCGCGGCGGACTCCAGGATCTCCAGCTCCAGGCGGTGGGCCGCCACCTCGGGGCAGGTGTGCAGGATGTCCTTGAGCCGCTCGACAAAGTGGGGCCGGTGGAAGTGCGCGGCGGAAATGTTCACGCTCACCTCCCACGCCACGCCGGCATCGGTCCACTGGCGCATCTGGGCCAGGGCCTGGCGCAGCACCCATTCGCCCAGCTCTTCCTCCAGTTCCGGGTCTTCCACCAGCGGCAGCACGTGCTGCGGCCCCAGCAGCCCCTGCTCGGGGTGCTGCCAGCGCAGCAGCGCCTCCACCCCCAGGATCTCGCCGGTGCGCAGGTGCACCTTGGGCTGGTAGTGCAGCAGCAGTTCGCCCGCCTGCAGCGCCTGCGCCACGCGCGTCTGGCGGCTGTGCTGGGTCTGCACCGCGTGGTCCTGCTGCACGTCGAACAGGTGCATCTGGTTGCGCCCCAGGTTCTTGGCCTGGCACATGGCCTGGTCGGCATGGCGCAGCAGGGTGTCGGGGTTGGCGTCGTCTTGCGGGAACACGGCCACACCGATGCTCACGGTGGTATGCAGCACGCTGTCGTCGATGGCGTACGGCGCGGCCAGCTGCTGCATGAGCACGCCGACCCGGGTCTCGATGGCGGCCAGGTGGGGCTGCTCGCCCAGCAGCAGCGCAAACTCGTCGCCACCCATGCGCGCCACCGCGTCCTGCGGGGTGATGAAAGCCTCCAGCCGGCGCGCCGTCTCCTTGAGCAGCCGGTCGCCCACGCGCTGCCCGTGCGCGTCGTTGACGGCCTGGAAATGGTCCAGGTCCAGCATGCACACCGCCAGCAGGCGCTGCTTTTGCCGGGCCTGGAAGATCGCATGGGTCAGCCGCTCGGCCAGGGCCGCGCGGTTGTACAGGCCGGTGAGCGGGTCGTGCCGGGCATGCCAGGAGATCTGGTGCTGCAGGTTGCGGGTCTCGGTCACGTCGCGGAACACCAGCACGCAGCCCACGGCCATGCCGTCGGGCTTGCGGATGGGGGACGCGGTGTATTCGATGGCGTAGCGCTCGCCCGAGCGGTGGATCAGCACCTCTTGCGACACCTGGCGCAGCGCGCCGGGCGTGGGGTCGCGTTCGGCCGCCGCGCTGGCGCTGCGGCTGGCCAGCCGCTGGTACAGGCGGAACACGTCGTCCAGCTGCCGGCCCACGGCCTGGTCGGCGGTGAAGCCGGTCATGAGCTGCGCGGCTTCGTTGAGGGTTTCGATGCAGCCCGACAGGTCGGTGGTGATCACGCCGTCGCCAATGGAGGCCAGGGTGACCTCCGCCCGCTCTTTCTCGGCCCGCAGGGCTTCTTGCGCGCGCTTGCGCTCGGTCACGTCCACCAGCGCGCCGATGCTGCCCGCCACGGTGCCGCGCGTGGTGGTGAACGGCGCCTCGTAGTACGCCATGTCGCGGGGCGGCTGGTGGTTGGCGGGGTGGATGCGGATCTCGTTGTCCTGCGCCTGCGCAAGCTGGGTGGAGCGCTCGGGCGCCAGTTCCTGCGGATAGGCGGGCGGCGACGCGGGCGCCGTGCCGGGGCTGGCCGGCGCGTGAAAAAGGCGCTGCCAGGCGCGGTTGACCTCCAGGTACACGCCCTGCGTGTCGCGCACCGCAACCGGCAGGGGCAGGGCGTCGATCAGCTGGCGCGTGAAATGCAGTTGCTCGCTTTGCAGCTGCTGCGTTTCCCGCAGCGACAGGACCAGCGACTGGATCTTGCCCGCCATGTCATTGAAGGTGCTGGCCATGGCGCGGGACTCGAGCGTGCCGGTCACCTGCATGCGGGTGTCCAGCCGCCCGTGGCGGAAGGCATCGGCAGCGTCGGCCAGGCGCCGCAGCATGCGGGCGTTGGCGCGCAGCAGCAGCGTCAGCAGGAACAGGATGGTGAAGATGTTGAGCGCGGAGATCCGCAGCTGCACGACCACCGTGTTCCAGACCTGGGTGACCAGGGGACCGCGCTGCAGCGTGACCGTCAGGCGCGCGGTGCTGCCGTCCGGTGCCGCCTGCGCGAAATGCTGCGTCGGGGGCGCGATCTCCACCCATCGCTCGAACCACGGCGGCACCGCTGCCGCCACGGCGGGGGCCGCGGCAAGGACAGGCGGCCGGTTGGCCACTTGCCACGCCAGCGACTGCACGCCGGGCCCCAGGCGCGCCAGGCCATCGTTCAGCCGCGCCACCTGTGCGGCAGGGTCCTCTGCCGCCACCGGTGCCAGCGCGGGCAGCAGCAGGTCGGCCGCCCGGCGCAGTTCCGCCGCGGCGTGGCGCCGGACCTCCTCGGTTTCCGTGGAGAGCAGGAAGTGGTAGCGCACCCCGCTGACCAGCAGGATGATCAGAATGATCGGAACATACAGGCGTGGGTAGGTGCCCCGCAGCAGCCAGGTACTGAGATTTCCACTGCGCATGGATGGGGCCCTCCGGAAGCCCGGGAGGGCGCTGCGCGCGGAGGCGGCGCTCGCGTGCGCTCTCGGACCCGCTGGGGCGGTGCTCCGCACAGGCACACGGCGCCGGTTCGCGCATGCGCTCCCCGGGATAATGAATTGTTAATTAAATGCCGACGCCCCCGAGTCTAGCGCGCACTTCCGCGGCGTGGGACAGCGCAATCCTGGCCCGCGGCCGCACGCTGCCCGCGCAGGGCCGGTGCGGCACTGCCCCGTCCGGGGTCACAGCGACTGCCGCAGTATCTCGCCGTACTCTTCGGCCGTGGCAACCCGGGGATTGGTCTTGTGGCAATGGTCGGCCATGGCGCCCTGGATGATGTCGCCGAACATGCCGGGGGTGACGCCCATCGCGGCCAGGCCCGTGGGCAGGCCCAGGCGGGCGCTCATGTCGCGGATCGCGTCCGGGATGTCGCCGGCAGAGCCCAGGCCCATGGCGTGGGCCATGCGCTCCAGGCGCTTTTCCCTCTGCACCGATTCTGCGGACGCATTGAAGCGGACCACCGCGGGCAGGAACATGGCGTTCAGCGTGCCGTGGTGCAGGCGGGGGTTGAGGCCGCCCAGGCTGTGGCTGAGCGAGTGGACGGCGCCCAGGCCCTTCTGGAAGGCCATGGCGCCCTGCATGCTGGCGCTCATCATGTGCAGGCGGGCGTCGCGGTGGCTGCCGTCCCGGGTGGCCTGCTCGATGTGGGCCCAGCCGCGGGTCAGGCCGTCCAGTGCAATGCCGTCGGCCGGTGGGTTGAATGCGGCCGACATGAAGGTTTCCATGCAGTGCGCGATGGCGTCCATGCCGGTGGCCGCCGTGAGCAGGGGCGGCAGGCCCAGCGTCAGCTCGGGGTCGCAGATGGCCGTCTTGGGCACGAGGTTCCAGGAGTGGAACCCGAGCTTGCGGTGGTCGTCCACGATGATGATGGCGCCGCGCGCCACTTCGCTGCCGGTGCCGCTGGTGGTGGGCACTGCGATCAGCGGCGCGGCCCGTTCGGTGATGCGTGGGGAGCCGCCTTCGATGGTGGCGTAGCGCGTGAGGGGACCCTCGTGCGTGGCGGCGATGGCGATGCCCTTGGCGCAGTCGATGGCCGAGCCGCCGCCCACGGCGATCAGCCCGTCGCAGCCCTGCGCCTGGTACACCTGCACGGCGGCGCGCACCGCGGCTTCGGTGGGGTTGGAGGGCGTCTGGTCAAACACGGCCACTGGCAGGCCCGCCAGGGCGTCCAGCGCCTTCTGAAGCACGCCGGCCGCCTTCACGCCGGGGTCCGTGACGATCAGCGGGCGGGTGATGCCGACGCGCTCGCACTCCTGGCGGAGCAGCTGGACGGCGCCGAATTCAAACTGGATCTGGGTGACGTAGTAGATGAAGGCCATGGTGAAGCGGAAGTGGTAGGACGGGCAAAGTGCCAGCGATTACGATAGTCCTCCGGGACTGCGAACCGTTGTCGACAGCCCACTTTATAAGGAGGAGACCTGAATGAACACGAAGCAAACCCTGATGGCGGCGCTGGCTGCCGTCGCCTGTGCGACAAGCGTGCAGGCCGAATGCCTGAGCGATGCGCAGGTGGCCGACCTGGTGGCCCACTACGCCGCCAAGACCCCCGCAGCCAATCCCGAAAACCTCTCGGACGCCGACGGCGCCTGCACCCGCGCCAAGGTGAACCAGCTGCTGGCCCAGCGCATGGGCAAGGTGGTGGGCTACAAGGCCGGGCTCACGAATCCCGCCGTGCAAAAGCGCTTCAGCACCGACAAGCCCGTGTGGGGCAAGCTCTATGAGGGCATGGTGCTGGCCAGCGGCGCCACCGTGGACGCCGCCTTCGGCGCACGCCCGCTCTACGAGGCCGACATGCTGGTGCGGGTCAAGAGCGCCGCGGTCAACCAGGCCAGGACCCCGCAGGAGGTGCTGGACGCGATCGACCAGATCATTCCTTTCATCGAACTGCCGGACCTGCTGGTGCAGGCGCCGCCCAAGCTCAACGGCGCAGGCGTCACGGCCATCAACGTGGGCGCGCGGCTGGGCGTGGCCGGTGCGCCTATGCCGGTGCCCGCCTACCGCGCCGAGCGCTTTGCCTTGCTCCAGTCCCTGGCGGACATGCAGGTGGTGCTGACGGATGGCACCGGCGCACGCCTGGGCGGCGGCAAGGGCAGCGACATCCTGGACCACCCGCTCAATGCCGTGGTGTGGCTGGCGCAGGCCCTGGCGCGGGAAGGGCTGGCCATGCAGCCGGGCGACCTGATCAGCCTGGGCTCCTTCTCGCCCCTGCTGCCGCCCAAGCCCGGCCTGTCGGTGACTGCCACGTACGATGGGCTGCCGGGCGCCGCGCCCGTGCGCGTGACCTTCAAGTAACCCCTCTGCCTCCCGGAAGCTGTACCGTTGACCGACCTGCATCTCCACCACACCCGACTCACCCCGCAGATGCGCAGCGTGCTCCAGCGCATGGCGCGCGCCGGGCACCCGCCGTTGCACACCCGTTCGCCCCAGGACGCGCGCGCCGCCTACCAGGCCGGTGCCGATGTGCTGGAGGTGCCCAAGGCCGCCCTGGCGCGGGTGGAGGACCTGCACATCCCGGCGCGCGACGGCCACGCCTTGCCAGGCAGGCTGTACGCCGCGTCCCGCGATGCGGCGTTGCCTCTGCTGCTGTACCTGCACGGCGGTGGTTTCACCATCGGCAGCATTGCGACGCATGACATCCTGTGCCGCGAGCTGGCGCGCCTGTCAGGCTGCGCCGTGCTGTCGCTGGACTACCGCCTCGCACCGGAGCACCGTTTTCCCACCGCCAGCAATGACGCCTGGGATGCTCTGCAATGGATGGCCCGGAATGCCGCAACCCTGGGCGCCGACCCGGCGCGTCTGGCGGTGGGGGGCGATAGCGCGGGCGGCACGCTGGCGGCGGTCAACGCCATCCTGGCGCGGGACGCGGGCGTGCCGCTGGCGCTGCAGCTGCTCATCTACCCGGGCTGCGCGGCCCACCAGGACACGCCATCGCACGCCACGTTTTCGAAGGGACTGGTGCTGGAAGAGCCGGCCATCAGCTGGTTCTTCGGCAACTACGTGCACAGCCGGGAGGAGCGCGAGGACTGGCGGTTCGCCCCGTTGCTCGCGCCTGACGTGGAGGGCGTGGCACCGGCGTGGATCGGCCTGGCCGAATGCGATCCGCTGGTGGACGAGGGCGTGGACTACGCCGACAAGCTGCGCATGGCCGGGGTTCCCGTGGAACTGGAGATCTACCGCGGCGTGACGCACGAATTCATCAAGATGGGCCGCGCCCTTCCGGAGGCGCGCCAAGCCCATGCCGATGCCGCCCGGGCCCTGCGCCAGGCTTTTGGAATGGAGTGAATCAACAGCATGCAGACCCCACACCCTGACCTGCCGCTGGCCGCGGCCCCCACGCCCCGGCCGCCGGCGCGCAGCCACTTCCGCTGCTTCCACCGCCTGCGCGTGCGCTGGGCCGAGGTGGACATGCAGAAGATCGTCTTCAACGCGCACTACCTCATGTACATCGATACGGCCATGAGCGAGTACTGGCGCGCCCTTGCGCTGCCGTACGAGGCCAGCATGCTTACCCTGGGCGGCGAGATGTACGTGAAGAAGGCCACGGTGGAGTACCACGCCTCGGCGCGGCTGGATGACGCGCTGGACGTGGGCTTGCGCTGCGTGCGCGTGGGCAGGTCGTCGTGCGTGTTCGAAGCCGGCGTTTTCAGCGGCGACCAACTGCTGGTTTCGGGCGAACTGGTCTATGTGTTTGCCGATCCGGCCACGCAGACCTCGCGCCCCGTGCCTCCCGCGCTGCGGGTCATTTTTGAGGGCTTTGAGGCGGGCGCGGACATGGTCGAGGTGCGCACCGGCGACTGGAACACGCTGGGCCGCGATGCCGGCCGCCTGCGCACGGCCGTGTTCGTGCGCGAGCAAGGAATCCCGGCCGAGGTAGAGGCCGACGCGCTGGACGCGAGCGCCCGCCATGCGGTGGCCTACAACCGGCTGGGCATGCCCGTTGCCACGGGCCGGCTGCTGCAGGAGGCGCCGGGCGTGGGCCGCATCGGCCGCATGGCCGTGGACCGCTCGGTGCGCGGGTCCCAATGGGGGCGCCAGCTGCTCGATGCACTGGTGGCGGCGGCGCAGGCGCGTGGCGACAAGGAAGTGCAGCTGCACGCCCAGCGCGCCGCAGAGGGGTTCTACCGCCGGGCGGGGTTTGCCGTGGTGGGCGAACCCTGGGAAGAGGCCGGGATCTCCCACATCGCGATGGCGCGGCGGCTGTAGGCCGGGCTCCGCTGCCCGCCGCTCCGCTCAAATGTCTTCGAGCAGGGCGTAGGGCAGAGGCTGCAGCGCCAGGGGAACGCCGCCGCCTGCGGCGCCCACCTGCAGCGGCTCCTGCGCGGCGGACAGCTGCAGCGAGACGATGGCATCCGTGCCTCCGCCCGGCGCCGGCGCGGCTTGCACCACCGTGCCGCAGGGCTGCTCCAGATCGGACGCGGCAAACACTTCCGCCCCCGCAGCCACTTCCGCAGGCGCGTGCGCGATGAAGGCGCGGCGCTTGAGCGTGCCGCGGAACTGGCTGCGTGCCACCACCTCCTGGCCGGGGTAGCAGCCCTTCTTGAAATTTACCCCGCCCACCGATTCGTAGTTGAGCATCTGGGGCACGAAGGCTTCCACCACCGGGGCGCTGAGGGTGGCGACGCCGCTGCGCACATCGCCCCACAGCCACAGCGCCGGGCTCAGCGCCGCGCCTTCGGGTGCAGGGCTGGAGGCCGGTGCGATCCAGAGCGCCCGCGGCTGGCCCTCCGCGGGGTGCAGGTGGACCACTGTCGCGGCGCCCACCTGGTCGCGGGTCCAGGCCGGGCGCGGGCCGCCCGCGAGCTGGCCCACCGCGTCCCCGGCCAATCCGTACAGCGCGAAATCCGCCGTCGCATCGCTGAGCCGCGCCTTGGCCCGCAGCACGAACATCGACAGGCGCTTGAGCGTGGCGGGCAGAAGGTCGCGGCTGCACAGCAGCAGGATCTCGCTGTCGCTGCGCTTGAACCCGACAAAGCTGGCCAGCATGCGGCCCTTGGCCGTCAAGAACCCGGCCAGGCGGGCCTGGTCCATGCCCAGCAAGGCGAAATCCTGGGTGAGCTGGCCGTGCAGGAACTTGGCGGCGTCGTCGCCTTCCACGCGAATCACACCAAGGTGGTGCAGGGGAGCAATACCGTTCAGTAGGGTGGTCATTGCTGAATTATGATGCCCGGTTTCATACACACATTCATCAGGGTTGTGCGACGTCTTCTGGCTTTGGTTGCGGTGGTGCTGATCGCCCTGGGGGGCGCCGCCTTCTGGTGGCTGCACCAGCCGCTGGTGGCCGCGGGCGAGCCCCTGGAGCTGGCCATCGAGCCGGGCACCACGCCGCGCGGCATTGCGCGGGACGTGGTGGCCGCGGGTGCGCAGACCGATGCGCGGCTGCTCTACGCGTGGTTCCGCCTGTCGGGGCAGGACCGGGCGATCAAGGCGGGCAACTACGAGATCCCAGCCGGGACCACGCCCCGCAGCTTGCTGCAAAAGCTGGTGCGTGGGGAGGAAACCCTGCGCGCCGTGACCCTGGTGGAGGGCTGGAACTGGCGCCAGGTGCGCCAGGCGCTGGCCAAGGAGGAGCAGCTGCGGCACGACACGGCCCAGCTGAGCGATGACGCCGTGATGGCCCAGCTGGGCCGTGCGGGCGTGGCGCCCGAAGGCCGCTTCTTCCCGGACACCTACGCCTATGCCAAGGGATCCAGCGACCTGGCCCTGCTGCGCCGCGCCCTGCATGCCATGGACCGCCGGCTGGAGGCTGCGTGGTCCCAGCGCGCGCCGGACACGCCGCTGAAATCGGCCGATGAGGCACTGATCCTGGCCAGCATCGTCGAGAAGGAGACCGGCCGCGCAAGCGACAGGGCGCAGATCGCAGGGGTGTTTGCCAACCGCCTGCGCGCCGGCATGTTGCTGCAGACCGACCCGTCCGTCATCTACGGCCTGGGCGAGAAATTCGACGGCAACCTGCGCAAGCGCGATCTGCAGGCCGACACGCCCTGGAACACCTACACCCGCGTGGGGCTGCCGCCTACCCCCATCGCCATGCCCGGCAAAGCCGCCCTGCTGGCCGCCGTGCAGCCCGAGCCCACCCGGGCCCTGTACTTTGTTGCCAAGGGCGACGGCACCAGCCATTTCAGCGCCTCTCTGGAAGAGCACAACCGTGCCGTGAACCGGTACCAGCGCGGGCAGCAGTAGCCCGCTGTCCGCCGCCCAAGCCCACCCCCACGGCCTTCCACGCCACGCCAAGGTTTCCATGCCACGACCCGGTCTGTTCATTTCCTTTGAAGGCATCGACGGTGCAGGCAAGTCCTCGCACATCGACGGCCTGGCGGCCGCCTTCCGCGCCCAGGGCCGCACGGTTGTGGTCAGCCGCGAACCGGGCGGTACCCCGTTGGCGGAAAAGCTGCGCGAACTGGTGCTCAACGATCCCATGGATGCGCTCACCGAGTCGCTGCTGATCTTTGCCGCACGGCGCGACCACCTGCGCAACGTGATCGAGCCTGCCCTGGCCCGCGGCGAGGTGGTGCTGTGCGACCGCTTCACCGACGCCACCTTTGCCTACCAGGGCGGCGGGCGTGGCTTCGATCTGCAGGTGCTATCATTATTGGAGCGCCTTGCGCAGACTGGGCTTGCCCCAGATGCCAATTTGATGCGAGAACCGGATCTGACGGTGTGGTTCGATCTGGCGCCCGAGGTGGCTGCTGAACGCCTGGTGGGCGCGCGGGTGCCCGACCGCTTCGAGTCCCAGCCCGTGGAGTTTTTCCGCCGGGTGGTGCAGGGCTATGCACAGCGCGCCACGGCCGCGCCGCACCGGTTTGCGCGCATCGACGCGGCCCTGGAGCGCCACCGCGTGTGGCAGCAGCTCACCAGCCTCCTGGTGCGCAAGGGCTGGCTGGCGATCATGGTGCCGGCCGACGGGGGGGGCCGATGAGCGAGACCACCCCCCTGACCGCGCCCTGGATCGCCGCGCAGCGCACGCGGCTGCTGGCCCAGCGGGGCCACGCCTGGCTGCTGCAGGGGCCTTCGGGCCTGGGGCAATATGCGCTGGGCCTGGAACTGGTGCGTGCCTGGTTGTGCGATGCGCCGGGCGGGCAGGGCGCCTGCGGCCAGTGCGCCAGCTGCCACGCCATCGACGTGCGCACGCATGCCGACCTGTGCGTGCTGATGCCCGAGGTGCAAATGCTGGAGCTGGGCTGGCCGCTGTCCGAAAAAGCCCAGGCCGAGATCGACGACAAGAAGCGCAAGCCCAGCCGCGAGATCCGCGTGGAAGCGATGCGCGACGCCGTGGAGTTTGCCCAGCGCACGTCGGCCCGCGGCCGGGGCAAGGCCGTGCTGGTGTACCCGGCCGAGCAGATGAACCACGTGACCGCCAATGCCTTGCTCAAGACGCTGGAAGAGCCGCCGGGCGATGTGCGCTTTGTGCTGGCGAGCGAGGCGGCGCACCAGCTGCTGCCCACCATCCGCAGCCGCTGCCTGGGCCACACCATGCTCTGGCCGGCCGAGGCAGAGATGCTGCCATGGCTGCAGGCGCAAGGCCTGGCGCCCGAGGCCGCGTCAGCGTTCCTGCGTGCGGCCGGCGGCCGGCCGGACGATGCCGTGCTGCTAGCGCGCTCCGGCCGCAGCCCGCAGGCCTGGGCCGCGCTGCCCCAGGCGGTGGCCAAGGGGGACGTCACGGCGCTGGCAGACTGGTCGCCCGCCCAGGCCATCGATGCGCTGCAGAAGCTCTGCCACGACCTGCTGTCCACCCGGGTCGGCGCCGCACCCCGGTACTTCGCGGCGGCGGACCTGCCCAAGGCGCTGCCGGCGCTGGGCGCGCTCACGCGCTGGTCGCGGGCGCTGGCCAAGGCAGCGCGCACGGCGGAGCACCCGTTCAACGCCGGCCTCATGCTGGAGGCGCTTGTCGCCCAGGCGAGAAACACCCTACACTCCAAACACTGAGCCGTACCCTTCACCCATGAGCAGTCCCTCCACCGCGCCACGTCCCAGCGTCATGCAGCTGGCCATCAAGGAAAAGGCCGCCCTGTACGCTGCCTACATTCCCTTCTTCACGGAGGGAGGCATCTTTGTGCCGACGCAACGGGACTACAAGCTTGGCGACGACGTGTATGTGCTCCTCACGCTGCCGGACGACACGCAGCGCTACCCCGTGGCCGGCCGCGTGGCCTGGGTCACGCCGGCCCGGGCGGCAGGCAACCGCACCCAGGGCGTAGGCATCCAGTTTCCCAAGGACGAGAAGTCGCGCCAGCTCAAGATCAAGATTGAAGAGCTGCTCGGGACCGCCTTGGGGTCGGACCGGCCGACCCAGACCATTTGACCGCCGCGGCCCCTCCCGTGCCGACCCTGCGCACGCGGGTCGGCTTTTTCCTTTGGGACGTTCCCTCGGCAGGTGGGGTGGGCCGGGGTGCGGAGACAGGCCTTGGCCCCCCCTTTTTTTTGAAGCCGCATGTTCACTGATTCGCACTGCCACCTCAACTTTCCGGAACTGGTGAGCCAGCTGCCGGCCATCCGCGAGGCCATGGCCCAGGCCCAGGTCACCCGCGCCCTGTGCATCTGCACCACGCTGGAGGAGTTTGCCGGGGTGCATGCCTTGGCAATGGCGCACGACAATTTCTGGAGCACGGTGGGCGTGCATCCCGACAACGAAGGGGTTGCCGAACCCACGGTGCAGGACCTGCTGGACCGCGCCGCCTTGCCGCGCGTGGTGGCCATCGGCGAGACGGGGCTCGATTACTACGGCATGGAGGACCGCAAGGGCGGGCGGTCCGTGGCAGACCTGGAGTGGCAACGCGACCGCTTTCGCAACCACATCCGTGCCGCCCGCACTTGCGGCAAGCCCCTGGTCATCCACACCCGCAGTGCGTCGGACGACACGCTGGCCATCCTGCGCGAGGAAGGGGAGGATGGCCCGGGCAATCTGGCGGGCGGCGTGTTCCACTGCTTCACCGAGTCCATGCAGGTGGCGCGGGCGGCGCTGGACCGCGGCTACTACATTTCGTTTTCAGGCATCGTGACCTTCAAGAGCGCGCAGGAGTTGCGCGAGGTCGTGGCCTTTGTACCGCTGGACCGCATGTTGATCGAGACCGACAGCCCCTACCTGGCGCCCGTGCCCTACCGCGGCAAGACCAACAACCCGTCCTATGTGCCGTGGGTGGCCAAGCAGGTGGCGCAGACCAAGGGCCTTGCGCTGGAGGCCGTGGCCGAGGCCACCAGCCGCAACTTCGACACGCTTTTCAAGGGGGTTGCGGCATGAGCGTCCATCGCCGACATGTTGTGGCGGGCCTGATCGTGGCCGGCATGGCGCCTGCACTCTGGGCGGGCGCCTACGAGGATTTCTTTGTTGCCATCCTGCGCGACGACGGGGAGGCGGTGACCGCGTTGCTGCGGCGGGGATTCGACCCCAACACCCGCGACCCCAAAGGGCAGGTTGGCCTCACCATCGCCTTGCAAAACGGTTCGTCAAAAGCCTTTGCGGCCTTGCTGGCATCGCGCGGCATCGACGTGGATGCGCGCAATGCCAAGGACGAAAGCCCGCTGATGATGGCGGCCATCAAGGGCAATGTGGAGGCTGTGAAGGCGCTGCTTGCGCACGACGCGGACGTGAACAAGACCGGCTGGACGCCGCTGCACTACGCCGCATCGGCGGGGTCGGCCCAGCATGTGGCCATCATCGCCTTGCTGCTGGAGCACTATGCGTACATCGACGCGGCTTCCCCGAACGGAACCACGCCGCTCATGATGGCTGCGCACTACGGGTCCACGGAGGCGGTCCAGCTGTTGCTGGACGAAGGGGCCGACCCCACGCTCAAGAACCAGCTGGGCCTGACGGCGGCGGACTTTGCCCTGCGGGTGAGCCGCACGGAATCGGCCGAGAGAATCGCCGCGGCCATCCGCCGGCGCCAGCCCAACCGCGGCCGCTGGTAGCGCCGCGGCGGCTGGGTCTTTAGTCCAGCACGGCCGTTTCACCGGCCGCCGGTCGCGCCTGAAGGCGTGCATACAGGCCGCCCTGCGCGAGCAGTTCCGCATGGGTGCCTTGCTCGGCAATGCGCCCGCGCTCCATCACCACCACCCGGTCCGCATGCTCGATGGTGGAGAGCCGGTGCGCGATGACCAGCGTGGTGCGCCCCTGCATCAGGCGCTGCAGCGCGTCCTGCACCAGACGCTCGGATTCGGTGTCCAGCGCGGACGTGGCCTCGTCCAGGATGAGGATGGGCGCGTCCTTGTAGAGCGCCCGGGCAATTGCCAGCCGCTGCCGCTGCCCGCCCGAGAGCTGCGCTGCGTTGTGCCCCACCACGGTGTGCATGCCCCTGGGCAGCGCCGCCACATGGTCCGCCAGGTTGGCGGCTGCCAAGCAGGCTTGCACCCGCGGTTCGTCCACCGCCTGGCCCAGCGCAACATTGGCGGCGATGGTGTCGTTGAACATCACCACATCCTGGCTCACCATGGCGAATTGCGCGCGCAGCGACCCCAGATCCCAGTCGCCCACGGCATGCCCGTCCACGAGAACGTCGCCAGACGCAGGCGCCACGAACCGCGGCAGGAGATTGACCAGGGTCGTCTTGCCGGCGCCCGAAGGGCCGACCAGCGCCACCACTTCGCCGGGCGCCACCCGCAGGCTGACACGGTCCAGTGCCGGTGCGTGGTCAGGGCCGAAGGACACCGTCACCTCGCAGAGCTCCAGCGCGCCGCGCACGCGGTCGGTCTGGAACTGCCCGCCGGTTTCTGCCCCGGTGTCGCCCAGCAGGGCCAGGCCGCGTTCCAGCGCGGCAACACCGCGTGTCACGGGGCTGGCCACGTCTGCCAGCCGGCGGATGGGCGCAATGAGCATGAGCATGGCGGTGATGAACGAGACAAAGCCGCCGACGGAGACGTCTTTCGCACCCACCGTGCCGCGGCTTTGCCACAGGGCAACGCAGATCACCGCGGACAAGGCGGCGGCGGCCAGCAGCTGGGTCAGCGGGGTCATGGCGGCGGACGCAATGGTCGACTTGATGGCCAGTCGGCGCAGGCTCTGGCTCAGGGTGGCAAAGCGGCCCGCCTGCCCGGCCTGCGCGCCGTGCAGGCGCACCATGCGATGGGCCAGCACGTTCTCCTCCACCACGTAGGCCAGCTCGTCGGTGGCTTGCTGGCTGCTTTTGGTGAGGTGGTACAGGCGCCGCGACAAGGTCTTCATGATCCAGGCCACGCCGGGCACGACCACGGCCACGATCAACGTGAGTTGCCAGTTGAGGTACAGAAGGTATGCGAGCAGTGCCACCAGCGTGAAGCCATCGCGCGAAATGCCGAGCAGGGCCTGCACCAGCAAGGTTGCGCCCGTCTGCACCTCATAGACCACGGTGTTGGAGAGTGCGCTGGCCGACTGCCGCGAGAACAGGCCCATCTCGGCCGCCAGCACCCTGTCGAACAGCGACTGCCGCAGGGTCAGCATGCCTTCGTTGGCGATCCGCGCCAGCGCGTACTGCCCCACGAACTGTGCGATGCCGCGCACGAAGAACACGCCCAGGATGGCCAGCGGCACCAGCCACAGCGGCAGCGTGCCCTGGGTGAAGCCGCGGTCCAGCAAGGGCTGCAGGAGCGCAGGGATCAGCGGCTCCGTCACGGCCCCTACCAGCGTGGCGGCCACTGCCAGAACCCACGCGGTTCGCTGGTTTCCAAAGTAGACGGACAGCCTGCGCAACCGTGTGATCAGGTTCGCGGCAGGGGGGGCGGGGGAGGGGGCGGGCGGATTGCCCGGGTCGGTCGCATGCATGTGGCCGGGATTCTAAGAGCCTGCTTGCGGTCGCGCGGGGATCGCGCTCCAACCCCTGAATCTGAACGATGGCCGTGGCGGCGAGGGACCTGCGGTGCTTGCCACTAGCCGAGCCATTGGCTACCCACCACGGCCGTTGCCTGCCCTCTGGGCCATCGCAAACAGGCTCGGGTCGACCTGGCGGAGGCCGTCCAGAGGGCGCCTGAAATGGTCGGCAATCGCACAGTTTGTCACAGGGGTGCGCCCGCTGTGTGTAACATTCGGGGTTGCCGTTCGGCATTTGTTCGGCTACCGCTGGATGCCAATGACCAAAGACCCCATTCCAACACACGATCTTTCCTCTTCTCCCGCGGCCCCGCCGCATCCCTTGCGGCGCCATATGTTGGCGGCGCTGCTCTCCACCCCCGCCATCCCCGCTCTGGCACAGTTCCGTGTCGAGGTGACCGGCGTCGGGCTGACCCAACTCCCTGTTGCCATCGCGACGTTTCGCGGCGAAGCGCAGTCCCCCCAGAAGATCTCCGCGATCGTCCAGGCCGACCTGGAACGCAGCGGCCAGTTCCGGGCGGTGGACGCTGCTGGAGCTGCACTGGATGAAGGGACCCGGCCGGACGTGGCTCTGTGGCGGCAAAAGGGTGCCGACTCGCTGGCTGCAGGCAGCGTGACGCGTCTGCCGGACGGTCGCTATGACGTGCGTTTCCGTTTATGGGACGTCGTCAAGGGCCAGGACCTGGGCGGCCAGAGCTTTGTGGTGCTGCAGGGCGACCTGCGGCTGGCAGCGCACCGTATTGCCGATTTCATCTATGAGAAGCTCACCGGCGAGCGGGGTGTCTTTTCGACCCGCATCGCGTACGTGACCAAGACCGGTCCGCGCTACAGCCTCTGGGTGGCGGACGCCGACGGAGAAAATGCGCAGTCGGCCCTGTCGAGCCCGGAGCCCATCATTTCCCCAGCCTGGTCGCCCAACGGAGCCCAACTGGCCTATGTGTCGTTCGAGTCACGCAAACCGGTGGTGTACGTGCACGACGTGGCGTCTGGCCGGCGCCGGCTGATCGCCAACTTCCGCGGTTCCAACAGTGCGCCAGCGTGGGCGCCGGACGGGCGCACGCTGGCCGTGACGCTCAGCCGCGACGGCGGATCGCAGCTCTACACCATCGACGCCAATGGCGGCGAGCCACGCCGGCTCATGCAGAGCTCGGGAATCGATACCGAGCCGGTGTTCTCGGGCGATGGGCGCAGCATCTATTTCGTCAGCGACCGGGGCGGCGCACCGCAGATCTACAAGGTGCCGGCATCGGGCGGTAGCGCCGAGCGGGTGACCTTCACTGGCAGCTACAACATTTCCCCCAGCATCAGCCCGGACGGCCGCTGGCTGGCCTACATCTCGCGGGTTGGCGGCGCGTTCAAGCTCCATGTCATGGACCTTTCGTCGGGGACGGTGAACGCGGTAACCGATACGACCGCCGACGAGAACCCCAGCTTTGCACCCAACAGCCGGCTCATTGTGTACGCCACCCAGCAGCAGGGCCGCGAGGCGCTGATGACCACCACGCTGGACGGCAAGATCAAGGCCCGCCTGGCAGGCCAGGCCGGCGATATCCGCGAGCCGGATTGGGGCCCCTTCCAAAAGCAGTGAACTTTCAACCCATTTCAGTGATCCAGTTTTTCAGGAGAATTTCGGATGTTCAAACGCATTACCCTTGCCATTACCGTCGCAGCCCTGGTCGCAGGCTGCAGTTCCGGCGTGAAACTTGATGACGTCCCCGTCGAAGACAAGAACGCCACGTCCACCCTGGGCGCCAACGGCGCCAACTCTGGCAACACCGCGCAAAGCGGCGTGGCAGGCGTGGATCTCGGCCAATCGGGCCGTGACGCGGCAGGCCCCGTCGGCGTGAGCCGCATCGTGTACTTCGACTACGACAGCTATGTCATCAAGCCCGAGTTCCAGTCGCTGATTGAAGCGCACTCGCGTTTCCTCAAGGCCAGCAACGGCCGCAAGGTGATGATCGAAGGCCACACCGACGATCGCGGTGGCCGCGAATACAACCTGGCCCTGGGCCAGAAGCGTGCAGAAGCCGTGCGCCGCTCGCTGGCCCTGCTGGGGGTGCCGGACAGCCAGATGGAAGCAGTGAGCTTCGGCAAGGAAAAGCCGGCCGTGCAGGGCAGCACTGAAGATGCCCACGCCCAGAACCGCCGCGCCGAGCTGTCCTACCGTTGATGCGCGCAATGGCTCTGCACTTCACGCCCAAGGCGCTGGCGGCGGCCTTGCTGCTGTCGGCGGCCCTGGTACCAGCCAGCCATGCCGCTCTGTTCGAGGACAGTGAGGCACGGCGGGCCATCATCGAGATTCGCCAGCGTGTGGACGGACTGCAGCAGTCGCAGCAGCGGTCGGCAGAGGAGGCTCGGCGGCAGGCGGAAGAAAACAGCCAGCTGCGCCGCAGCCTGCTCGACCTGCAAGGTGAAATCGACACCCTGAAGGCCGAACAGTCCAAGCTGCGCGGGCAGAACGAACAGTTGCTGCGCGACGCCGCCGACCTGCAGAAGCGCCAGAAAGACATTGCCCAGGGCGTTGATGAGCGCCTCAAGCAGTTCGAGCCGGTCAAGGTCACGCTGGACGGCCAGGAATTCCAGGCCGACCCTGCCGAGAAGAAAGACTTCGAAGCCGCCTTGGCGGTGTTCCGCTCGGGCAAGTTCGGCGATGCCAGCACTGCTTTTGCCGCGTTCGTTCGACAGTATCCGCGCAGTGGATTTGTTCCTTCTGCCCGGTTCTGGCTTGGCAACGCGCAGTATGCAACGCGCGACTACAAGGAAGCCATCGGCAACTTCAAGGCAATGCTGGCCGAGGCGCCTGGCCACGCCCGTGCGCCCGAAGCGGCCTTGTCGATCGCCAACTGCCAGATCGAGCTGAAAGATACGCGCGCCGCCCGCAAGACGCTGGAGGACCTGGTTCGCGCTTATCCGCATGCCGAGGCTGCCAGCGCAGCCAAAGAGCGGCTGTCTCGCCTGAAGTAGCAATGCCGGATGCGTTGGCGCTCGAGCGCCGTTTTGGCGGCCTGGAGCGTTTGTACGGGGTGGCAGGGGCGCAGCGCATTCGCAGCGCCCGTGTCGCCGTCATCGGCATCGGGGGGGTGGGCTCCTGGGCGGCTGAAGCGCTCGCGCGCAGCGGCGTCGGCGAGCTGACGCTGGTCGATCTCGACCATGTTGCAGAGTCCAACATCAACCGCCAGATTCACGCCTTGGAGGGCACCGTGGGCCAAGCCAAGGTGGAGGCGATGCGGGACCGCATCGCCCAGATCCACCCCGGCTGCACCGTCCACTGCGTGGATAACTTTGCTGGCCCTGACAATTGGCCGGGCCTGCTGCCCCAGCCCGTGGATGCCGTGATCGATGCCTGCGACCAGGTTGCGGCCAAGACGGCGATTGCGGCGTGGGCCCATGCGGCCAAGGTGCTTCACATCGCCGTCGGGGCTGCCGGCGGCAAGCGCCACGCGCACAAGGTGGATGTGGACGATCTCGCCCTGACAACCCACGATCCGCTCCTGGCGCAATTGCGCTACCGTCTTCGCAAGCACCACCAGGCAGCGCGTGGCGGCAGCAAGATGGGCATTACGTGCGTCTTCAGCCGGGAAGCGGTGGCGCCGCCCGATGCGTCCTGCAACGTCTCCGGCGATGGCACGTTGAACTGCCATGGGTACGGGTCCGTGGTGGCGGTGACCGCAGCGTTCGGAATGTGCGCCGCAGGCTGGGTGCTGGACAAACTGGCATCCACACCCCAAAAGGCTGCAAAAACCACGCTATAATTCAAGGCTTTGCAGCAATCGAAATGCTTTCTGCATGAGGTCGGGACGTTAGCTCAGTTGGTAGAGCAGCGGACTTTTAATCCGTTGGTCACAAGTTCGAATCTTGTACGTCCTACCAAGAACATAAGGCTCTGTAGCAATACAGAGCCTTTTTTATTGCTCCTAAAACAATAGCGTTACCATCGGCTTTCGTCGCTACTTGTTCCGCAAATTCCAATCGTGTTCCGCAAAACGGCTCATTCGCTAGACAACAGAGGGGTTGTGTGACATTTGAAGAATGGATGAGAAGTCGCAATTGGACAGAATCGACCATCAGAAAATACGATGGTGCGATGCGCGGCGCACTGACAGAGTGGGCAATCGAGGCAGGGCTAAGCGATGGGCCTCTCACGTCGATTTTTGACGTTGGGAGCTTTCGAGAGATTTCATCGCGGCTTGTACAGCTGCCGGTATTCTTGGCTCGCAACAAGCGTGGGCACAGCATGTACGGTGCAGCCCTTCGCCGGTACATCAACTTTTTGGAAGAGTCAGTCTCTGACGGCGCTGGCGGTCACGCAGGGGCGGACGATCTGAGCCGGAATCCGTCCGATGAGGAACGGACGGTGGGCCGAATTGAAGAAGCGGTAATAGAAGAAGGACGGGAATACCCCGAGGGGGCGCAGTCTTACCGGTTGCACCGGCACATTGAACGTAGCGGGGCCCTTCCAGGCCAGGCAAAGGCGCGAAGATTGGTTCAAACCGGACGTCTGGACTGCGATGTGTGTGGGTTCAATTTCAGCGCCGCCTATGGTGAACTTGGGGCCGATTACATAGAGGCGCACCACACAGTGCCGGTCTCATCCATGGCTGGGCAAGCAATTACGAGGATTGAGGATGTCGCGTTGGTTTGCGCGAACTGCCACCGCATGCTGCACCGTGGAGATCACCTGCTCACCGTGCAAGAGTTGCGCTCAATCATCAATGCGCATCGAGCTAGCGAACAGGCTTCACCTTCTTCCCCACCTTGTGCCTGATGTAGTGCGCCGTCATCCCCTCAGTAGTGTGTCCCAGCAGCGCCTGGGCTGATCGCGTTCCAGATTCCTCGTCCACGGCCGTTGCAGCCGTGGCGCGCAGGTCGCGAAACTGAAAGTCCGCCTTGGCGATACCCGCTGCAGCCCGCGCGTCGTCAAAGCGGTCCCGCAGCATGTGCTTCGACAGCCGCTCACCCGACTCATTCACCAGCAGCGCCAGCGGCCGCACCTTGAACTGCGACTTGAAGACTTGTATCTCCGCCAGCAGGCGCTTGAGTTCGCCCTCGATTTCAATGCGCAGCTTGGCCCCGGTCTTGCCCTGCCGCACATGCAGCACGCCCCCGCTGATGTGGCTTTCGCTCATGCGCAGCACATCGCCCGGCCGCTGGCCGGTTAGGTCAGCCAGACGGATGGCGAACTGCAGCGGCAGGCCCGCATGCTCCAGGATGCTTTGCATCATCTGGTCGCTCACCACCACATCGCGGCCTGATTCCTTGAAGCCCTTGATGCCCGCGCACGGGTTCGGCGCTTTGGTGTAGCCGCTCTCCCTGGCGAAGTTCCACATGTGCGAAAACAGGGCCTTCTCCCTGTTTGCGCGCACCTGACCCAAGGTGTCGGGAATAGGTTGTGTGCCGCGCCCGGCGGCTACTCTTTCCGCGTTCGCCTGGATGGCCAGTTTCCTGGCCTCTATCACCCGCCAGTCCATGTATTGGCGCATGTGCAGTGGTTCAATTCCGTCCAGCGGCGCGGGTGGATCTCCGAAGAATTTCAGCAGCCATTCCAGCTCTTTTTCGTTGTCCGAGCGAGTACGCGGGGCCTTGGTGGGGAATACCTTGGCCCTGTATGCCACCGCCACGTCGACAAACGTGTAGTCCGCGCCGACCGGGCGTTTCGCGGCGGTCAGCTCGGCCCACTTGTGCACGGCCGCCACATAGTCCGACCCCAGTGGAATTTCCTTGCGCGGCTTGCCCCCGGTGTCTAGGTAGTAGTGGATCTTGTTGCCCCGCTCGCGCGCGCGCATCCCCCGCGGCAGATTGGTCCATCTTGTTGGTTTGCGGCCCATGTCAGCGTGCTCCCATCACACGCGGGCTCCAGGCCGGCCGCTGCGTGGGCTCGGGCTTGCGGCTTTCAACCGTGGCGCGTGTCACCACCGGATGCCCCAGCGCATTGATGCGAAAGGGGATGCCTTCGCCACGCAGCCATTGAATCTGTTTAGATTTCAGCTTTCGGCCCGTCAGAACACACAGCTCATCGGGCTCCAAGAACATTGCAGGCTCCGCCATACCTTTTCCCTCAAGCCGCCTCGGGCGTCGCAGCCATTGAATCCACCAGCTCCACCACCGCGTCGGCCAGGGCCTGCAGTGAGCCATCGTTCAGGATGTCCGCTTCGGCCTTGATCGCGTGGTGCTGCTCGCTCACGTGCATGGCCGTGTCCTCTGGCAGCGCGGCCAGCTCTGGCCGATGCACGCGCACCACCTTCGCACCCAATCGGGCTAGCATTGTCCACTCCACTGGGTCGCGCAGATCCGTCACCACGATGCGGTTCCAGCCGCAGCCCAGCTGACGGCCTATCCAGCGTTCCACCAGCCGTGCGTAGTAGTCAGGGATGAATCGGCGCTTGAAGGATGCCCAGCGCTGCATCACCCAGCGCGGACTGCGGGGTTCGGTCAGGCTGTCGCCGCCATCAGCGATCCAGCGCATGAAGGCTGGTTCACCGCACATGCCGGCCGCCAGCGATGGAATAGGCAGCTCCTTCGTCTCCCGGGCCGTCAGAATGCGCGGGTCGATGCGCCATGCTTCGCACACCTCGCGGCGCAGGGCATCAGCGAAGGCGATGCGGGCGAATCCCTGTTGTGGGGCGAGAACGTCCGCGATGGTGTCCTTGCCCACGCCAGGCCGGCCCGTCAGGGCGATGATGAGAGGGGTTTTCATGGTTCTCCTTTTGTTCGGGGTGATTCAGTCGTCGAGGTCGCCAGCAGCAGCTCGCTTGCGGTCAAAGCACAGCGGGCGCAGGGCAATGGAAGGGGCAGGGGGTGGCGAGTGGGCCGCCGCTTTCTCGGCGGCGATGCGCGCCAAGAACGTGGCCTGCAAGCGCACGAGGCGGCCGCGCACCGGGTCAGCCATCACGGCTTCGTAGTCGGCGGGCCATTCACGGCACGCTGGCAGATGCACCAGCGACAGCCAGGCCGCATGCATGGCTTCCACAGAGGACACGGTCAAGCCGCACCTCGCGCGCGCCGGGGCATGGCCACCACCACGGTGGCCGCCGTGCTGTCCACGGGCTCCAACTCCAGCGCCTGCTGCGCGTTATCCGCGTCCCGCTTCGCCTTGTTCATGGCGCGGCGGGCGCGCTTGAAGGTTTCCGATATGTCCGTGCTGCTGGCGTTGCGATACCGGAAGCGCGGATTGGTGAGGCCCAGCGTGGGCATGGTCAGTTTTGCGGGCACGGTCATAGCTCCTGCAGTGGTTCAGGGTTGGAAAAATTTGGGAGAGGGGTGGGCAGCGGGCCGGTGTGGCGGCTGCTGTGGTTCGGTCTGCGGGGTCCAGTCCTCGATTTCGTGACGGCCCCGGCCTAAGAATGCCCGGCGAAGCTCGCCGGTGAGGCGCGCTCTACAGTTATTGAAACAAGTCCAAGGCGCCGACTTCGCGGCGCGGGCCTCGGGGTCCTGGCCACCATCGGCCACCCGGCTCCATGCCTGGCGGCGCGAAATCAGCCAGCGGCCTGACTGCAGCGCCAGGCCCACGGCAACCTTCTTTTCCACGTCCTCGCCGTAGCGGTTCGTGGTCTTGGTTTCGCGGTGCGCCACCGACATGGCCCACTCGCCGCGCTTGCGGCAGGGGCCGCCCATCAGCTCCATGAAGCGACGCCAGTCGGCCTTGATGGCCCCCACCTTGTGCACGGCCCCATAAATGCGCCAGGCGATGGTGTCGCCCTCAATGCGGGCCTGCTCCACCTGGTCATGCGTCACCCTGCGCATCTCGCGCCAAGCCACCACGCTGGGCTGCCCAATGGGCTGAAACTGCCGAATACCCCAGGTCGCGGCCCAGGCATCCACCCGCACATAGCCGGGCACCTCGCCCGCGTCCACGTCGAACAGCTCCCCCTGCGCATGGCCATCGGCCTGGCCGTCCAGATGGTTGATCTGGTACGAGCCGCCCACGTTCTTGGCCACGTATTTGGCGATGTAGGCAGCGGCGCCCCCAGCATCGAGCCACTTCACGTTCACCCGGTTCTTGCGGGCACCCGTCTCACGCGTCATCAGCAACGAGCGCGCCCTCCGTCCCTTCACTTCGGGGAACTCCCAGTCCTCCGGCTTCAGCCAGTGCTGCTTGATGATTGCCGCCGCCCGCTTCGCATCCGCGTGGGACTGAAACCAGAACAACGAATGCCAATGCGGGCACCCATCGTGGTGCGGCTCCGCCACGCGGAATCCATAGAACCGAACACCCGCTTCGTCCAATGCCGTGCGCGCATCGGCCCACCGCTTGCGCAACCACGCCTGCCCCTCGCGCGGGCTTGATCCGTCATATTTCGGGTTCTTGCGCGACGGCAGGCGCGTGCCCTTGGGCGGTGCCAGCATGGCGTGGAACCTGCTGGGCAGCGTTTGCGTGAAGAACAGGCCCACATGGCCAGCCGCGTCGGCATATTCCTCGCAGCCGCGAATGCGCACCATCAGCTCGCCCCGCCGCACGTCGCGGTCGGACACGCCCAGCTTGGCCAGCTCGCCCAGGCGGTACACCTGGCCGGCTTCATTGCGCACCAGGGTGTGTTCCATCATGGCGGCCGCTCGGGCCAACTGCTGCTGGCGGTTCTCCACCGCCGCGTTGCTGCAGTAGCCACCCTTCTGGTGGTTCACCACGCCCAGCTTGATGGCCCCCAACTCGCGTACCCGTGCCACCTTCTGGCGCAGGCGCTTGCGCCAAAAGGCCACGTCCTGGCCCTTGCCGATCACCCCCTTGGGTGTGTCGGCCTCGGGCGGGTCCACATCCAGCAGCTTGCATGTAGTGCGCACCAGCGCTACTTGCTCGGCTTCGGTCAGCGGCTTGTGCGTCAGGTCTGCAATCGACGCGGGCGCGGCATCCGTGGTCGGTTCGTGCCACAGGTCCATCAAGCGCGTCACACCCTCGGCCACCGCCTGCGCGCGCTCGCAAATATCGGCGTCGCTCATGCTCCAGTGCAGCGCGTCGCCGTGCTCGGCCTTGAACTCTTGCAGGCGCTCCAACCAAGCGCTGTTGCGTTGCCATGCCGGCGTGTCTGGTGGCGAGCGTCGCAGCTCGGCTACCCCTTCGGCCCATTGCGGGGGCAAGGTGGCGATCAGCTGGGCGGCGAGTGTGTTGGCCTGCCACCGCTCGACTGTCCCCCAGTCTTGGAACTGATTGCGCTTGCCCATCACCACCGCCCCGTCAGCGCATGCAAGCGGCTGAACTCACGCCGCGCGAACCGGGCCTCGGCCTTCAAGGCCACGCGCTCGGGCTCCGGCAGTTCGCGCCAGTGGCGCTGGGCCAGTGCCCCCAGGTCGCCATCCACACCGGCCAGCAGCATCAGCGCCATGCGGTGCGTCTCGGCCATGCGCCCCCACTCGCGGGACTCGGCGTCCGACCAGCGCTTCTGGCTGGCCATCTGCACGAACTCATCGCGCAGGGATCCATTGCCCACCCCGAACAAGCGCGCGTAGTGCACTCGCGCGATGGGCGAATGCAGCGGCTCGGGGCACGTTGCCTCGGACATGCTCAGCGGTCCCCCGCCTCACGCACGGCCGCGATGTACCAGGCATCGCCGTACAGCTGCTCAACCCAGGCCACGGCCCCGGCGCGGTTCAACGCCTGCACGCGCATGCGCCGGCGGTGGTGGTGCACATCAATGTGCGTCACGCGAAAGCAGCTCATGGGGCCACCCCCGCAAGCGCGGCCACCATGGCCGCCAGGCCCACCACCGCCACGGCGCCCGCCAGCCAAAGCAAGGGGGCTGCACCCAGGGCAAGGCCTGGGGCGGCCAAGGCGCATGCCAGCAGGGTTACGCGAAAAGCAATCAAACGCATGGCAACTCCAAAAACACAAGGCGAACGAATCCCCGCGAGGCCCCAAAAAGGGGCACCGTCAGAAGAGAGAAAGGGGGGAGGGGGAGGGCGTTACCCGGCGGCGGGCATCGCGGCGAAAAGGTCGCCCGTCACAAAGCCGCCATGGCGCGGCTGGTAGTCAGCCGATGGCATGGACTGCAACTGCTGCTGCAGCAAAGCGCGCTTGATGTGGGACGACATGGGCAGCACCACCGAGGGGTCGGGCGTTGCGCTGGGGGAAATCGTGCGGTTGATTTCCGTCACGGCGCTGAACACGTGCCCGCACTCATAGTTGCGGCAGTGGAAGATCGTCTCGCGGCTCGTGCTGGTCAGCTGGCCACTGTGGCGCGTGTAGGCGTTCTGTTTGCAGTGGGGGCACATCATGCGCATAGGGTGTCGTCCTCATTTGCCGCATTGGCTGTGAAGTAGTGCGCACAAACGGCACTTGGCTGCGCGCATGGCAGCGGCATGGCCAAGACAATGGCCACAAGGCGCAACCGCTTTAAAACGTGGATGCCAGGCACGGTGCGCTACTCGTCAGGAGTTAGCGGCAAAGGCCGCGCGACGGCGCTTGTGTTCGGCCACGCCCAGCCGGTAGGCGTGCAGAGCAAAGCTGCTGGCGCTGCGGCTTTCTTCGCCCGCCAGCTGAAAGGCCTCATCGCGCTCTGCCTGCGTCATGCGCAGGGCGATGGGCTTGTCATGCACCAGCCGGTCGGGCGCCAGTGCAGGACCTTGGCTGGGTTGGCCGGATGCTGTCGGGGTTGCGAGGGATGTGTACATAGTCAAACCACAGAGGAGCAAACCATGGAAGAAGTGAATTGGCCGGTGTTTCAAGCCGCGGCCGCTTTGGTGGGTGCCAAGCTGGCGGCCAGCAGAAGCGAACGCATCGACATGGCTATCGAGAAAGACCTGCCCGATGTGTACCAAGCGCTTCTGCAGGCTGCCCAGCGCATTCACCAGCAGGTGCTGGAGGACAGGCAACAGGCACTTGCCGCGATGGGTCGGAGGCCTTCAATGGACTTGAGCGCATAGCCTCTGCACGGCGAAATACCTCCGAGGCCATACGCACCTGCGTGGCGCCCTCGGCCACTTCCATGTCAATTTCGGCCCCGGGCAGATGCTTGTGCACCAGCTCCAGCAAGCCTTGCGACAACACGGCGCACAGGTCGGTAAAGGCATTCAGATCAGCGGGGACGGAGGCCTGGCCCGGGCGTATGGAGAAGCAAATCATGCTGTGCTGGCTCCGTAACGCCGCCGTCATCACGGTGCGTGGCTTTGCTGCGCATTTGCCATGCGGTGGATTGGTGGTGTCCATGTACTATCTGGAGTGGATTGGTTACAACGTAAACGCATTGTGGTGTCCGTTTGGGCACTTGTCAATGAATTTGTGTCTACATGAGCATTTTTTCAAGATTGCGCGAAGAGCGTGAGCGCCTGGGTTTGACGCAGGAAGCCTTTGGCACAGCCGGGGGTGTGCTCAAACGTGCGGTCATCAACTACGAAAAGGGCGAGCGCTTCCCCGATGTTTCGTTTTTGGCCGGCGTTGCCAATGCTGGCGCAGACGTGCTGTACATCGTCACCGGGAAGCGCGGGAGCGAGTCCGCGGGCGTGCTCTCGGAGGCGGAATCAACCCTGCTGACACGCTGGCGCAACGGTAGCCCCGTCTTGCGTGGCTACTTGCAGGAAGTTGGGCAGGCGCCCGCAGGGGGCGGACATTCCGTCACCATCGGCGGCGACGTGGGCCAGCATGTGAGCGGCGATCAGAGAGTAGCTGGCCCGATGACTTTTAACTTGAACCGCAAAGCCAAGAAATAGTATTCATTAATTGAGCAACTTTAGTTTCTGAACTTTATGAAAATAGAAATCGAACTGCCGGATGGCTTTGCTGTAGAGTTATCGCAATCAAAAGCAAAGCTGATAATAAAAATCGTTAAGAAAAAATCAAAAAGTCTTGGCAGTGATTTTATTCAAGTCGAAGAGAAGAATATAGCGGCAGCCATAGCCAAGATAAAGCGTGCCCGGACAAGCAGCTCAACTATTGCTCAGTACGCTCTGTCGTCGACGAAAAAAACTGCTGCAGCTAAAAAGCCTGCCTCGGTGAAAAAATCTCCAAGTTTTAGCGGTACAACTTCAACCGGTCCCAAGAAGCCTGATGTCAAATATTAAAGCATATCGTGAAGCCTATTACGGGTATAGCGGAAAGCTGAGTGATAACGTTCGAACGCTTGCGCTGGCTTCTGTTGCAATTGTTTGGACCTTTAAGGTGGACAACAAATCAGGCGGCGTAACATTGCACGCAGATTTGTATTGGGCTCTATTGTTGGCAATGCTTGCCATGGCTTCGGATTTGTTGCAATATTTTTATGGAAGTATTGCATGGGGTATATATACATGGCGCAAGGAAAGGGAGGGCGTGGGGATTGAGGCGCCTCTTGTGGCGCCAAGTGCGATAAATTGGCCAACCAATATATTTTTCTATGCCAAAGTTGTTTTTTTGGCTGGAGCGTATGGGCTGATAATTCGATTTTTGATCGGTAAGATTCAGTATTAGTGACGGCAGTGTTGTTTAAATAAGTATGCTGCCAATGCAGCGTTACCGCGTTTGATCGTCGCTATTTGCTTAACTGACGTCGCGCACAGGTGCAATGTCACAATGACCCAATTCCCTGTTCTGCCTGAAAGCGCCTATATCAGTTATTTGGGTCCGCTTTCCCACCGTGGGGCGAATGCATCCACCCACATTGCCGAAGTCCGGTACCCTGTTCAATCCGCCCCCGTCATCAGTGTCGTCAAACTGATGCAGCCCGATGGCCTGCGTGCGTGCAACGAGGCTATCTCCTGGCTTTTCCTGAGGGCTGCTGGGATCAGTGCGCCAAAACACGCGGCCATTCTTGTGCTCTCACAAGCGAAAGCCATTCAAGTGTTGGGCCGAAACGGTGTACCAGCGGAATGGGTGAGCAATGGGCACGTGTTGGCATGGGCATCGCAAAAATTGGACTTTGGCAGCATTCAAGCACTGTTTGCTGGGGCCGAGGCCGATGCGAAGTGGCTGGAGGTTTTGCGCTCTGCAAAAGGTGCAGCGATTGCAGCTTTTGACGAAATGTTTTTTAACATCGACCGCAATACAGGCAACGTACTATTTACGAGGGGCGGCGCCTGTGTTCCGATAGACCACGAAATGGTTTTCGGACACCAAAACTGGTTGCGCGAAGACCTTCAACATTCCTCAGCGCCAGGCGACTCCATGCGTGTACTGATAAGGGCGCGTGACGGTCGCAAGCTGCCACACAGCGAGTTTGAAAGTGTGTGTAGCCATATGGTGTTGCTGGCCCACCAACACGAGAGGGCACTCACAGCATGCCAAGATGAAATCCGTGGTTTGTTGGCCCATGTGTTTCCAAAACAGGCGCCTGAACTGGCAAACCGAATTCTCTCTTTTGTTGGCGAGCGCGCAGCGCAGCAATGGCTGCAAGACCGTCTTGGAGTGATCTGATGATTGACCTTAGCCAATTGGCAAAAGCAACTGACGCTGTTGCGCCCGGCTTTGAGGGCAAGTGGCACACCATTGAGTTTCAGCCTGAACTCCATGTTCCTCAGTTTTTCGTGATCGGCGTAGCGCTGTCGCGGGCTGGCAAGTTGGTGAATTTTCGGGTTGCCGAAGAGGCGGCGAGGCTTCAGTGCTTTTACGGTGACCGCTTCAGCAGGGACACCTGGGGTTGGCTGCGCAGTGAGCTTGCGGCGGATCTGCAGTTAGCGAAGAACTCCCCTTGGTCGCGCTATGTCAGCGCCAGCCCGCAAATCCGTGTTGGTGAAGGCCACTATGTCAGCGGGTCAGATGCAAATTCGGTGCTATCGCGTATTTTCGAACGCGTTGTCACGGTCACAGCACCTGAACGTAGGCCGCGAAATCAAGGGATTACACAGCCAGCACTACGTCAAAAAATGGCGGAGCTGATGAAAGTCCGGCTGAGCACGCGTTACGAGACTATCAGTCAGCCAGAGGGTGGACTTCAGATCAAAGACGGGGACAAGTTCCACTCTTTTGACATCACCTATGACGACACAGAGACAGCAAGCAGCGTTGTTTCTGCGTGCTATCTTGATCTGAACAAAGCGCGCCTGAACGTTGTCACGGCGTTAGCGGATTTAGAAATGTTTCGCCATGTGCGTACCCGCAAGCAGCTCGGGCTTGCCGTTTTGACACCATCCGCAACACTCTTGCCAAGAGCGAATGTTGACGAGTGGGAGAGGTGGTGGGAGAACTTCTCTTACAAAATGCGCGAATCGAACTTGATGCTGCTGGCAGAGTCAGAGCGGCCCGAAGAACTGGCCGAACAAGTCCAAAACTGGTACGTTGATGCTGGCTCATGAGCATCGATTGCCCTGCACGCGGAGATGCAACAATTTGTGCCCAACTCATTAAGCCAAGGAACAAATGGTGCACGGGCAAGGGAAGGTTGAAATTCGCAGGGATGCCGGTCAAGTAGTAGCGGGCAATGCAGTGACCCACATCGAAAAATACATATCGACATCTAGTCACAGCCCCTTGGCTGTGGCTTTTTTTTAGGTTCCGCTAGTGTGGTGTCGGCAGTGATTGCTGCGGCGTTCCTGCTTTGCAGCGAATTGGGCCGAGTAGCGACTGCACCCGATTCACCGCCGGCTTGCCACTATCAAGGGGGCTCCTACTCAGCCGGGGCTGTGATTCGCATGGGCCGGTTCGAGATGGAGTGCCAGATAGTCGACGGAATGCCCAAGTGGGCACGCGGTTAGATGGAGTAATTTAGTAATTTTAGTGTGAAAAAATTATGCCGCTTAGCTCTTGTGTACGGTAAATCTACCTGTTTTTTCAGTCCTGGTTTCAGTATTAGTAATGCTTTGAGTGTTTAATTAAAAATCACTGCGTTGGAAGGGATGTATTTTCCAATTTTTGAAGTGGCTATGTCAGTGCGGCCGATCCCGTGTAGCTCTACCCACAATGCTCTCTGGTGTAAAGGGTGTTCTTCGGTCTGTTGTTTTGAATTTGAAATTCTGAATAGTTTGGCCAAATGCGGCTCAAGATTTGATAAATCAAATATTTTTATGTTGAAATGACTGTCTCCCCCATTCCTGGTGTTGATGATGAGATTTTAAAAGCGCGGCTCGAAGATTTGCAAAAACAAGCAGATCTAAATGAGAAGCTTCTTGCTCAACGACTTCAAGAGCAGGAGATCGCAGAATTCGAAAGAATAAAAAATCAACAACGAAAACGCAGCTACAGCCTTGCAGCCGCTTTAGGAGGGCTGTTCTCGGCAACGTTTGGTTATTATTACGGTATAAATGATGTCGATACCCTGGCTAACTTCATTTCCCGATATTACTTGGTATTATTGGGTTTGGGGGCCATGCTTTGGGCTGTTGCTTCCCTGGTTGGCTCATCCAATAGAGTTGCTGATGTTGATTTTTTGAGGCGTGCATCTCGTCGAAATGAAAAATCACTTGATCCTCAAGCTGCATGGCCTTTCCCTATTGGTGGAGATGAGGAGGAACCAGCTAAGGATTTTAAGCGAATGATTGAAGAAATAACTTCGCTACTTCAGATTCAGGCTGAAACAAATGATGAGAAAGCATCTACTCTATTGGATAAGGGCATCCTTTATGCGGGTGCAGGAATTGCGTTCTTTCTGATATCGATAATATCTTGGCAACTGGTTTTTCACTTTGTTGGCTTTAAGCAGGCGCATGTGTATGGAATTGTTTCGTGCGCCTCTCTTTTTGTTGCTATAGAATTAATAAGTGCATGGTTCTTAAAACAGTATCGCAATTTCATTGAAAGCTCTACCGAGCTATTAAAAATAAAGGCTATATTTGATCGATTGCTTTTGTTGAAATTGGCGAGTGAAGAGTCTGCGGTGCCTGGTTCGCTAGATGCTCAACTCGGTACCACCGTAGCTCGGGATTTTGTTTGGCCGGAGCGTCCTGCGAATTTGAATAAACAATCATTTGACATTAAATCGCTGAATCAAATTTTGTCTATTTTTCAAAAAATGAACAAAAACTCGAAAGATGATGCATGATTAAAAATGAGTTGTGGCAATTTTATATAATTATTTATATTGCTGGATGAATATAGGCTCCGTTTGGCCCGGCTCCGTGCTTCGGCAGGGATGGTGGCGCGTTATGTCAAGATTAATCTGTGTATGCTGGCTGCCGCTTTTCTAATTCCAGGCGCGTGATCAGTCCACCATCTCCCAGGGTGTGCGTCAGCTTCACCACCAGCCACTCGGTGGCGTCGATCACATCCTTGAACCCCCGCAGCACCACCGGAGTCTGCGGCATCAGCTCGGGGCGACCAATGGCCAGCGTCAGCTCCATGGTGGCTTTGCCGCGCTCGATGCGCCCGCGCTCGGCCCGCGCGGCGGCCATGGCGTCAGCCTCGCTGCCGTAGGTGTCTTTCAGGCGCTTTTCGTTTTCCTGCTCGCCTACCAGCACGCTCTTTTTCTCGGCCGCGTTCGGGTCGTGCCAGTACGCGCGCACGCCGCTGTAGGCGTTGCGGTCGGCGCTGTGGTAGCGGTGCTGGTCGCCATCGGCGCGGGTGATTGTGATTGTTTCCAGCGCTTCGCCATTCGCGGCGATGGTGGATCCGATGGGCTTGAACACCAGGCGGCCTTTTTTTACGGTGGCCACCGCGTCGTGCTTCTTGGCCAGGCGCGTCAGAAAGTGCAGGTCGCTCTCGCGGGTCTGGTCGATGTGCTCCACAGGGGTGTTGGCCAGGCTGTCGTCAATGCGCACCTGCAGGCCGTTGCGCCTTGCAATGTCGCCCACGATTTCGCCCAGCTTCTTGCCGTGGTAGCTGCGCTCTGCGCGGGTGCGCAGCTCGCGCCGCATCTCGGCGGATCGGGCGCGGATGCTGATTTGGTCGGGCGCGCCGCTATGCTCCACTTCGTCCACGTCGAACGTACCTTTGTCCTGCATGCCGCTGCCTTCCCAGCCCAGCGCCAGGGCCAGCTCTGCCCCCTTCGCAGGTATGCCCATGCGGCCGTCGCTGTCGTCAATCACCAGGTCCAGCTGGTCGGCTTCGCCGCCTCGGGCTTCGGTGAGGGTGAGTGACACCAGGCGCGCCTCCACCTTTTTGGAAATGTCCCGCCCGTCCACCACCAGCGTGAACGTGGGCGCGCGGTGCAGCTGGCTGGTCTGCTGGTAGTCAGGGACAAAAATCACAGCCACCACTCCCAGTAGTCATCCACCGGCCAGGGGTCCACCCCGCCCGATGGCTCGGCCCGCTGGTCATCCACGGCCGCCAGCTGCAGGTCGAACTCGATCCGGCGCGCGGCGCCGTTGTCGATCAGCACAGAGCGGGTTTCGGTCAGGTTCTCGATGGTCCAGGCGCCGAACACCTCGCCCGCGCCCGACACCAGCGCCCAGGCCTTGCCGCTGTCGGCCATCTTGCGCAGCGCTTCCAGCGAACGCATGGAGCCCGCGAACTCAGGAGCCAGTACGCCCGACAGGTTGATGGTGTCCTCGCCCAGCCCCACAAACTGGCGCGCCGGCCGCGCCCCCACGCGCGAGTTGCTGGGGTGCCGCCAGGCCGTTTGCCGGCGCAGCTGGTCGGTGGGCAGTGTCTGCAGTCCGAAGGCGAATTGCCCCAAAGAAAACAGCATGCGTGTGCTCCTAACCGTCAATGTCGCTGTACTGCGAGTACACGCGCGACTTCTTGGCGCGCTCGCGTCGGTCCAGCTCAAACGTCACGGCGCGTGCCACGGCCTGTTCGTCCATGCCTGGCGCGGCGTTCACCGTGATGTTGTTGGTGGTGGCCGTAGGGCCGGCCGTGCGGGGTGCAAATTTCAGCGGCTCGGTCTCGCCAATGAGCCGCAGCGCGTTCCCGCCAGCAACGGCCGGCATCGGCTGCATGCCCGCGGCCATACCCAAGCCGGCCGCAGCCGCTGGGGTCGTGCCGCCGGTGCTGCCGAACAGCTGCGAAGCCAGCCGGAGCACCGGCAGGTAGTCGGCCATCTTGATGATTTTGGCCAGGATGCCGCCCAGCACCTCGCCCACCAGCTGCCCCTTGCTGGCAAAGCCGTCGAGGGCCTGCTGAGATGCCTGCACGGGCGCCACCAGCGCGGTGAACCACTGCCATGCCTGGCCCAGCCAGCCCACCAGCGTGCTGCCCATCTGCAGCAGCGGCCCCATCTGCGACAACACCGGCGCGAGCCCGTTGCCCAGGCCTTCCCACATGCCGCCCAGGAAGGCCTTGATCGGCCCCCAGTATTTGTAGATCAGCAGGGCCGCCACGGCGATGGCCGCCACGGCCGCAATCACCGGCCCGCCCGCCGCCAGCATGGCCAGCAGGCCGCCGCGCACGAACACCAGCGCGGCCTGCGCGGCAATGCGCAGCCCACCGGCCAGCGGCCCCGCGGCGGCCAGCCCCAGGCGAGCAAACACGAACCGCACCAGCATCACCTTGCCGGCCACCAGCGCCAGCGGCACCAGCAGGAACCCCAGCGCCGCGGTCAGCGCGGACAGCGCCACCACGGCACCCAGCACCCAGCCCACCAGCGTGGCGTGCCGCTGCACAAACCCGGTGAAGGCCTCCACCAGCGGATTCACCACGCGCATCAGGCGTATGAGTGCCGGCGCCAGCGCTTCGCCTGCGGTGGCGCTCAAGTTGAACGCGCGGTTCTTGGCCATTTGCCACTGCGCCGACAGCGTGGCGTTGCGTGCCGCGGCCTCGCGGGCCATGGAGCCTTGCGCGCCTTTGCCGTTGGCCAGCTCCAGCTGGCGCGCCAGTTCCTCCGGCTTGTCCACCAGCTTGGCCAGCGTGTCGGAGTGCTCCAGGCCCACCAGCTCCACCATCACGCCGATGCGCTGGTCCGCCGGCAGCTTGCCGATGGCGGCAACCACCTTGTTCAGCGTGGCCATGGCATCGGTGGCCATGCCCTTTTGCACGGCCTCAGTGGACAGGCCCAGCTCCGCCATGGCGGCCTTGAATTTCTTGGTGCCCTTCGTCGCCGCTGCGAACTTCTGCACGATGGCGTTGGCGGCGGTGCTCGCCGTTTCCGCGCGCTCGCCCAGCGTCAGCAGCGTGGAGCCCAGGGCGGCGGCGTCCTGCGCCTTCATGGCCACGGTGGACACCACGCCGCTGGTGCGGTTCAGAAAGTCGATGATGTCCGCGCCCTTGCTGATGGCGTTGTCATCCAGGTAGTTGATGGCATCGGCCAGCCCGCGAATCTGCGTCAGCGGAATCTTGAAGTTCTTGGCCACCTTGCCCATGGACTCGGTGACTTGGTCCGGCACCGCGTCGAACGCGGTGGCCATCTCGCTGGCCAGCAGGGTGAACTCTTTCAGCTCGCCCGTGGGCACCTCCATGCGTGCCGCGGCCGTCATCATGGCCGTGATTTCGGTGGTGGCCAGCGGTATCTGTCCGCTCAGGGCGCGCACGTCGCGCTCGGCCTGGCGGTACACCTCGGTCAGCTGCCCAATTTCGTTGCGCGCGCCAGGCACCTGCCGCGCAATGCCCAGCATCGCGTCCTCGTGCTTTGAGTAGTTGGCCACCGGCCCCAGGCCGATTTCCACGCCGCGTCGGCCCGCCGCCTGCATGGCCACGCCCGTGGCAGCGGCCATGCCGGTGTGCATCATGGCCTTGGCATGCTTGTCGCGCAGTTCCTGCAGGTGCCGCTGCTGCGCGGCCAGGCGCTGCAGCTCGGCCCGCTGCTTGCCCATGGCGGCCGTGGCCCCGTCGATTTCGGCTTTCAGGCGTGCCTGCGCGGTGCCCAGGTTGCCGGTAACCCCCATGGCATTGAGCGCGGCCCGCGCCTTGACGGCCGCCGCCTTCTGCACTTCCAGTGCGTCCGCCAGCTTGCGCACCCCGTTTTCCTCGCGCTTGAGCTGCGCGGCCGTGGCCGTGCCGCCGGCGCGCATGCCGTCGAGCAATGCCTGCTTGACCTTGAGCGCGTTGTTCAGGCGCGCCAGCTCTGCCGCCTGTTTCTGCACGTTGCCCACGGCGGCCTGCTGGTCGTTCAGCTCCTTGAGGCGGTCGCGGGCGGCCTTGAGTGCGCGGGCGGTTTCGTTGCTGGCACCGCTGATGCGCTTCATCGGCGCGAGCACGCGCTCGGCCATGTCCAGCACCACGCGCAGGCGCAGTTGGTCAGCCATGGCGCGCCCCTCGGGCGGCCGGGGCGCGCAGGGTCAGCGGGTGGGGGCGGTTTCGGCCAGCAGCGCTTCGGCTTCGGCCAGGTCGGCAGCGCGCTGCGGGGCCAGCACCGCGTCGCGGTACAGCATCCAGAAGTACACGGGCAGCAGCAGCAGCCACAGGCCCGACAGGACCAGGGCAGCAATGAGCGCGGACTTCAAAACGGTGGGCATGGGTCATTCTTGCACATCCAATGGCGCGGGCGGGTAGGGGGTCAGCCCTGGCGCTCGTAGCGCTCGCGCGCCCGATCGCACCAGTCCATCAGCTCGGCCACGCTCATGGGGTCCATGTCGGCCGGCCGCCAATGGAACACCAGGGCCAGGTCGGCCATGGCGTCCTCTACGCGGTTTGGAAGCCCTCCCGTTGCGCCTTCGGTACCAAAAAACCCACCACCTCCGAACCCAGCGCCACCAAGTCGGCGGGGTCCATGGCGTCCACTTCCTGGCGCAGCAGGGGCGGCTCGGTCACACGGGGCAGCAGGGTTTGCAGTGCCGTCACGTTCATTTGCAAGACTTCGACAAGCGACAGGCCGCGCAGGGCGCCCGCGTTGGGCTTGCGCACCTGCACATGCGTGATGGTCTGGCCGCCGCGCTGGATGGGGGTGTCCAGTAGGATGCCCATGGGGATGCGTGGGGCCGTGAAGGCGACAGCGGGTGCCGTGGGATCGATGGTGGTGTTCGTTTTCATGGTCTGGTTTCCTTGCCCATTGGGAAATTGATTGGGGCGATTGGGGGAAGGGAGCGGCCCCGAAGGGCCAGCGGATGGGGGGCGGCGTCAGACGCCCAGGGCGGCGCGCACTTCGGCTAGGCGGTCCACGCCGTTGACCATTTCGACCATGTTCACGGCGTCGATTTCGATCAGCGTTTCGCCGTTGATCGACAGCTTGTAGTAGCTCAGTGCGGCCTTGTATTTGATGGCCGTCGCCTCGCCGGCCTTGGTGTTGCCGGGGTCGATTTCTTGGAACCGGCCGCGCATCACCACTTCCATGGCGTCCACGCTTTCGCTGTCGTCGCCCTGCAGCGCACCGGCAAAGCGCAGCAGCACGCCATCGTGGCGCAGCGTGCCCCAGCTGGTGAACAGCTCTTTCATGTAGCCCGCGGCGGTCAGTTCGGCTTCCAGGCCTTCCATGCCAAAGTCGGCCTTCACCGGGGCGTTCATGCCCCCGCTGCGGTAATCCTCCATCTTGCGGGCCAGCTTGGGCAGGCTCACTTCAGGCATTTCGCCCACAAAGCTGGTGCCATCCACAAAGGTGGCAAAGTTCTTGATCTTGCGGGGCAGTCCCATGGTGTTCTCCTGTGGTCAATCGGTCGGTGCGGTGGTGCCTTACTCGCCGGTGCCCACGCGCAGGGCGAAGTCGGCGTAGTAGCGGTCGGTAATGCGCTGCTGGAAGGTGAGGTCTTCCAGCGGTGGCACGGGCGTGTAGTCGTAATCCAGCGTCAACTTGCCGTTCTTGAGCGTGGCCGACACGTTGACCTCTTCGTCGTACCAGGCCTGGCCGTTCAGGATGTATCCCAGGTTTTTCAGCTCGCGGAACTTGGCGTTGATGCCTTCCAGAATGTCTTTCACCAGGCTGGGGTGCAGCGGCTTGTCCACCGCCCAGAAGTGGCCCTCGGCCATGGTGTCGGCCAGGATTTGCGCGGTTCGCGTGGCGCTCTCAAAGGCGAACAGCTCGTCGGTGGCGCAGGTGCGCGAACCCCAGAAGCGAAAGCCTTGGTTGCGAATCAGTGTGGTGATGCCGGCCGCGTTCAGCAGGCCCGCGTCGGTGTCGGGGTTCTGCAAGTCCCAGAACACATCCTTGTCGATGCCCAGCACGCCGTTCATGGGCACGTTGGAAAGCGTCTTGTGCCAACCCTGTTCCGCGTCGATCTTTGCGCGCAGGCCCATGGCATAGGCCACCGGCGACACGTCCACGATGGCGCCCGTGCCGGGCGTGGCCACCTTCAACCGTGGCCAGATCAGCATCAGCTCCCGGGCGTCGAAGTTCTGGCGGTAGTCCATCACCTCGGACACGTCCTCGCCGTGGCCCTCGGCGTACACGAACGCGCGCAGCTTCTGCGCCACGGCCACCAGAGCGGTGGTTACCGCCTGGGTGTCCAGGCCGGGCGCGCCCAGCACGCGCGGTTGCACGCCCAGCTTGGCCTTGGCGGCCAGCAAGGCCTGCATGCCGGTGTACTGCGAGCCCACGGCCGTGCCGATGACTTTGCCGTTCTGGTCGGCTTCCTTGGCGGCCTCGTCGGCGCCTGCGCCCGGCTCCACGCGCACCACCACCACGATGGGGCGGGCTTGTTCGCGGATGGCCGTCAGGGCGCCCACCAGGGTGCCCTGGGTGCCCGCCTTGGCAATGGCGGCGTCCACCTTGGTGACCAACACCGGGGTGTTGATCGGGAACGCGGTGGCGTCCGCGTCGGGCGCCGTGACGATCAGGCCCAGCACGGCCGTGCTGATGATGCGAATGTTGCGCTGGCCTTCGTTGATTTCGACAACGCGCACGCCGTGGTGGTAGTTTGCTTGGGTAGCCATGGGGTTCTCCTGTGGATGGTTGGGTCAGTTGCGAAGGTCGGCTGGCTGCTGCAGCCGGCGCCGTTCCGATTCGTAGGCGCGGGCGCAGTGGTTCGGGTCGAAGAACAGCAGCCCGTCGATGGCGTCTGCCGTCCAGCCCCACCAGCGGTGCCCCTTCACGCGCATGCGGTGCGCGCGGCTGGATAGCGTTTCGTCGGGCGCGCCGGCCAGCAGCACGTTCGCCAGCTGGTCCATGGCGATGGCGAGATTCAAGGCCCAGGCTTTCATGGCAGTTCCTCCGGCTGCACCGAAGCGCCCAGGATTTCTGCCGCGCGGCCGGGCGCAATCAGGCCCATGGCCTCCATGCCTTGGACGCCTTCCACCGTGGTGGCGTCGGCCAGGTCGATGAAGCTGGCGGCGGCTTGGTCCGCCAGGGTGGCGCGCAGCAGGGCGGCCTGTTGGCGCTGGGCGTCCGGCTGGTCGGCGCGGTCCACCGCGGCCCACTCGATGCCGGCCCGCTCTTGGATCGTGAAGCGGCGGCGGAATGCCAGCACGGAAACCTTGCTCTGCGCGGCCAGGGCCGGCGATTCGTCCCATTCGCCGGTGTCCGCGTTGTGCACCTTTCCCAGCACGCCCAGGTCGTAGGCGTCCAGGGGCACAAGGTCCGGCCCCTCCAATTCAGATGCCGCCTGTGTGACGGCGAAGGCGCGTCGTGCGCTGTCCACTTGTGCGTAGAAGAACATGGCTATTTCCACTCCGTGAGTTCCCACGCCGTGATGCTTGACTCAGCTTCTGCGCTTCGACGGATCACCGTTACCTGCGTTGGGGAAGTGAGTTCCATCCGGTGGGCCGATGACCCGCCGGTCGAACCCAGTGGGCGCAGTTCTGCCTTGTTCATTACGACCGCCGATATGGTCGCGGTGGCGGTTAAGCCGCTTCCGTTGATCGTGATGGTCCCGCGCTGCACGGACTTGATGCCCTGTCCCGTGATGGCGGCCAACACTTCGGCGGCCTTGGCGTTCACCGCTGCCAGCAGCTCGGCCAGCTTGGTGGTGGCGAATTCGCGGAACAGGCGCACCGCGTCGAGAGTGATTGCTTCGAACATCAGGCTTGCTCCTCGGTTGCTGCAATGGACTTGAGGCCGTTGGCGTCGTAGGTCAGCGTCTCCACGCGGGTGCGGCCGTCATAGGTGGTCGTGACAGTTCCCACGCGGCCCTGCGCGTCGTACCCCAGGGTCTGCACGGCGGGCTTGCCTGCCACCGTGCAGGTGACGGTGGCCAGGCGGCCCTGGGCGTCGCGGGTCAGCACCAGCGCGCTGGGACCGTTGGCCGGCCCAAGCCCAAGGTGGGCAGGCTGCAGCGTGACAATGGGGCCTGCCTGGCCGTTCACGCTTGCCACCTTGCCGTCCTGCAAGGCGGCAACCGCGGCTTCCAGGGCGTCGAGGTCGGCGCCCACGGTCGCCATGGCCGCGTCCAGCTGTGTTTTCGTGGCCAGGTCGCCCACGTTGCCCACGGCCGCCTCCAGCTCGTCGCGTCGCTGGCGCAGTTGCACCATCATGGCGTTCACTTCCGCCATAGATGGACCCACCAGCGTGTCGATACGGGCCAGCCCGAACTGGGTCAGCTCATCAACCACGCTTTGCAGGTCTGCCCGGCGTTCCTCAAGGTCTGCAATGCGCGCGTCAATGTCCCCAAAGATGGGGTTGAAGTAGTCCTGGGACAGCGGCGTTTCGCCGTCCCTCATGCGGTATTTTTCAAACCGTGTTGGCATGGCGTCCTCGTTACAGCGCCAGGTCGTAACGCTCGGCCACATGCCAGGGGTGGGCGCCCGTCACGCCCGCGCCGTCGATGCGGATGCGGTACGCGCCGGTGGTTGCGGCCAGGGCGAAGCGGAACTCGCGCCAGCGGCTGCGGCCGTCCACCACCTCGTCGCGGAACGATGCCGCGGCCACGGTGGCCCCGCCAACGATCAGCCGGCAGTCCACGGTGTGGCCCTGGGCAGCGTCGAAGTCTTCCAGCAGCAGGCGCACGCGGATGGTCTTGGACGGCGTTGCCAGCACGCGGTCGGTGCTGATGTGCACGAATGCGGCGCCGCGGCGGCGCACCGTCACCTGGGCGGTGGCGGGCCGCACTGCGGGCATCAGGTCTTGCGTGCCGATGAACACCGCGCGCAGGGGCACCAGCGCCGCGCTGCCGAACGCGGGCGCCGTGTCGGGCGTGACGGGGCGCCACAGGCCGCCGGTCTGGTATTCCCACACCAGGCGACAGCCTGCGGGCACGGCGCTGTCGTAGAGCATGTCCAGCTCTTGCACGCCGCCGGCGAGCTGCAGCGGCTGCATCTGCACCACGGCGCGCGGCGATTTGAACCGCGCGAAGTTCAGGCGCAGCATCAAGTCGCGCTCGGCCGCCTGCGTGAAGTAGGCGCCGTCCTGGGTGTACATCAGGATGCCCTGGGTGTATTCCGTCCCCTCGGTGAATCCCACGCGGTGGCCCGCGCCGGTCACCAGCGCCACGGCGTAGCGCTTGCCGGCCTCCACCAGCAACGGGTCAGGCAGGGCGACTTTCAGCCAGCCGGCCGTGACGGCACCCGGCGCCAGGGTGGCGCGGGACAGCACCTTTTCCATATCGGGCTGGCCCAGTGCGGCCTCGGTCACCAGCACGGTGAGGCCGCCGGCCGCGTCGGCGCTGGTGACAAAGATTTCCGCGCTGGTGAGCCAGCCGGTTTGCGCCATCAGCACGGTTTGCGCGAGCACGGAACCTTGCACCACGTAGTTGCTTGTCACCATGTCCCAATAGGGTTCCTCCCAGCGGTCCACCCACACGCGCGTCACGCGCAGCATCTGGTGGTCGGTGGTCGCGCGGTTGCGGTCGGCCGGGTCCACCGTCCACACCTCGTCGCCGCGGCGCAGGATGCCGGTCACCGGGTCATAGGTGCCGCTTTTCCAGAACGCGGAGTTGGTGCAGTACGTGAGTGTTTCGCCGGTGCGCACGCGCTCGCGGCTCAGGGTCTTCTGCACCGCGTTGAGGGTCTGGTACTGGTATTGATTGATGGCCAGCTCGCCGGCTCGCGTCTCCATGCGCAGCCGCGTCACTTCGTCGTAGGCTGGCAGCATCAGCCCGGCACCGCTGGTGCGGGCCTCGGGGTCCATGGGGTTGAGCAGCGACAGGGCGCCGGTTTGCTGGGCGACGATGGCGGGGCGGATGCCCTCGAACGTGCTTGCGCTGTAGGCCGCGTGTGCCGTGTCGCTCTCGTCGGCGTCAAGGAAGTGGTCGCCGCCGTAAAAAACGTAGTCGTCGGGGATTTCCATGCGCTCTTTGATCTTTGCCATGTCCACGCCCAGCTGCGCGACGTGCTCCAGGCTGGCGCGCGTGGCCAGGTCCGAAGCCAGGCCCGCGATGTCGCTCATGATGTGGGCGATACGCGGCTCGGCCGCCAGAATCCAGCCCTCGGCAGTGCGCAGCCGCGCGTCCACACGCTGCAGGTTGGGCAGGCGGCGGCCCTCGGCGAGCACCACCTCTTGCACGCCGGTGGGCGATAGGCGCACATGGGCGATCAGCGTGTAGCCGGTGGGCGGCTCCGGGCGCTCGGGGGTGGGCGACTCCAGGCCCTGGGCGATGTGCACGGTTGCCACGCGGCGGCGCTGCATGGCCACGGCCTCGGGCTCCACCTCGCGGGTCTGCAGGTCGATGAGGAAGTCGCGCGGCTGAATGTCGGTGTCCTCTTCTGCGCCGAACACACTCACGGCCACCCACTTCTGGTCCTGCAGGGGCAGCATTGCAAACACCGATTGCACCTGCGCGGCGTCGAGCGCAAACACCTTGCCCGTGGGGCCGTCATACAGCCGGCCGGTGGCGATCTCCAGCTCGGTGGCGCTGCGCGCGGACACCGTAAGCCCGACAAACTGGCGCTCGGCCGTGACGGCGTCCGACACGATGTGCCGGCGCGCATCGTCGCCCCACGTCTGCGTGTTGTTGAGGTCGGCGGCCTGCAGCTCTTGCCGGTCGCGGTAGATGACTTGTTTTTCCATGGGGTTAGCTCCGGTTGATGGTCTGGCCGGCGAGCACGGCGCCGGCTTTGTGGATGCGGCTGGCGCGGGCGGTGGCGTGTAGGCGGGTGCGCACCAGCACCTTGTCGTGCGCGGCGCGCGCCCAGTCCAGCGCGTCAAGAACAGGCGCGATGCGCTCGCGGGCGTCTCCGGCCGACAGCGCGGCGCGCATGGCGGTGCCGGCCATTGCAAAGGGCTGGCTGCGGGCTGGCATGCGCACATGGGCCAGCGCCACAAAGGGCGGGCTGCTCAGGCGGGTAAATCCCAGGTACGCGGGGCCGTGCTTGGGCACGTTGGCCACGGCCGGGTCGTGCAGGCGGATGCGGGCGTACATGCGCCGGGCGCTGTCGCTGCGCACGGTGAAGCCAGCAAGCCCGCCAAGGGGTAGGCCGGCGCACAGCACATGCGGGCGCGGCGCGCGCTCGGCCACCGGCTCGGCGTCTGGCGACAGGGGCGCGATGGATGGCGACATTTGCTTGAGCGTGAGCAGCTGCACCCGCTCGCGGTAGGCCACGGTTTGCACGCGCCAATAGCGGGTCGGCGCATCGGCGCGGCTCATCACGCCCGCCAGCGGCTGGCCCAGATGCTGGCCGCGGGCCACGGCACGGCGGGCCAGGTCCACGGTGGCGGTGCGGTCCTGCGCCATGTCGGTCCAGCCGTGGGTGGTGAGCGGCTGCACCTGGCCGGTGGGGTAGCGGATTTCCGCGCGCACCGCGCTGCGGGCCATGGCGCTGGTGCGGGCTGGCGGCTCGTCCTGGGCGCCCATGTAGCCGCTGCCCAGCATCAGGCCTTCGCACGGTGCCCGCTCGCGCTGGCTGTAGATACGCATTTCCGGGTGGGCCGACAGCCATGCGGCCCGGCTTTCGGCGTCCCAGTAGCCCAGGAAGGTTTTGGCGGGGGGCATTTCCAGGCGCTCGATGCGCGCTCCGGCCAGGCGGGCCAGCTCGCGCAGGCCGCGCGGGGTGCCGATGAGGGCATGCAAACGCGGACTGGCCTTGATGACGGCGCGCCGCTCGGCCTCGCCCTCGGGCCATACGGGCACGTCTTCGGCCAGGCCCAGGTGCGGCAGCAGGTGCGCCGGGATGCGCGCGGGGTCTTGCAGTGTGGACAGGGCAGCGTCGCCCACGGTCCACGGCCCCACGGTAGAGGATGCCGCGCGCTCCAGGGGCGTGGCGTTGGGCGGCAGCAGGTGGTGGCGCTCAGTCATGGCGCGCCTGGGGTATGACGGTGATGGACGTGATGACGGGCACTTCACCGGCGCCGGCCGCAATGTCGGCGGCGGGCGTGGCCAGCACCGCGTCGCGGATGCCCTCGCCCATGAGCGCTGCCACGATGGCGGCGCGTGTCAGGTCCACCCGAAAGGCGGTGCGCAGGCCCAGCTGGCGCACGCGCTGCGCGGCAGCAGCGGCCAGCACGGCGCCATCGGGGCCAGGCGGGTGCACCAGGGTGGCGGCCACGGCCAGCGGCAGGATGCGCGCGGCCGTCACGTCCACATCCACCGTCAGGGGGCGCACGTCCTCGGCCAGCAGGGCGGCTTCGGTCTGGCCTACGATGGCATCGCCTGGCACGGCCACGCGCCAGCACATGGCGTTTGCGCCGGCCTCTGGGTGGTCGCCAAACAGGGCGCGGCCGATGGCCTGCTGCTGTGCGTCGACGTCTGCCACTGGCGCGGCCACGCGGGCGAGCAGGGAGACTTTGACGCGGCCGGGGCGGTCTGCCCACACATCCACCTGGCGCACGTCCACCGACACCGAAAGGGCGCGCAAGCGCCAGCTGGTGGGACTGCCGGCGGCCGACAGGGCGTGGTAGCCCATTAGCACGCGCTCTTGCAGGCGCTCATCGTCTTCACCCGGCAGGCGCGCCAGGTCGTAGCGCGCGGCCAGATTGTCCAGATCGGTGCCCACGGCCCAGCCCAGCATGACGGCGCTGGCGGCATCGTTGATGCGGGCGCGGATCACCAGCTCGCGGTAGGCGGCAACCTGCAGCAGTTTGATAAGCGGCTCGCTTTCGAGGTCGATCACCTCGGCGGCGGGCGGGTACAGGCGCAGCAGATCGGCGCGCAGGCTGGCCAGCACGTTTTCGTAGTCGAGGGCTTCGACCACGGCAGGGCGGGGCAGGGCGGACAGGTCGAGATTGTTCATACGGCGCGGCCTGTCACAGACACGTTCAGGGACAGCGGACCGACACGGCCGCGCTGGTCGTAGGTGCCGTGCAGGCGAAACAGCACGGCGCCGGGGCGGTCGGCCTCGCGCAGTGATTCGATGCGCGACAGGCGAAAGCGTGGTTCCCAGCGCATCAGCGCACTGGCCACCGCGGCATAGACGCGCACCTGGGTGGCCAGGTTGTCGGGGTGGTCGATCAGCTCGGGCACCAGCGAGCCGTATTCGCGGCGCATGACGCGCGAGCCGATGGGTGTGGTGAGAATGTCGCCCAGGGACTGGCGCAGGTGCTCCAGCCCGGTGATGGATTGGCCGGTGGTGCGGTTCATTTCTTGGGCGGGTCAGTTTCGTCGCCGCCGCGCTTCACTGCGGGGTGGACGTGCTTGGTCAGGCTGACTTCCCCGGCGATCACGTCCGGTGTGACGCGCAGGCCTTCGCGGTTGAGCGTGGCGGTTGCGCCACCCACGCTCAGCGTGATTTCGTGCTCCTTGATGGTGATGCTGGAGCCCATGCACTGGATCGTGATGGAAGCCATGGCTTCCAGGCGAAAGTTCCCGTTGATGGCGTCGTGCTCCATGTAGGCGCCGCCGCCAAAGTCCATGCGGAACATGGCCGGGCTGTCGCCGTTCTGAGGCATCTTGTCGCTGAAAGCGCCCGGCATCACCATGGCGTTGTTCAGGTCGCCGCCTGGCGCGAGCATCAGCACCTGCTCGCCTTTGACCGGCGGCCACCACACCGAACCGGCGGCGCCGCCCGCGCGGCCAGCTACCCAAGGTAGCCATCCGGTGAGGATGTCGCCACAGCGAACGCGGCACCGCGCAGGCTTGGTGGTGCGCACTTCCTCGATGGTGCCCACGCGCGCCACGTTCTCCAGGCGGCGCAGGATTTCAAAGGGCGACTCGGGTTGATCTACGGGGCGGTCCATGCGTTTGATGGTGCCCGCGCGTGCGTGAGAAAGCACGCGGTTTGCCCTGTGTGCGCGATGCACACATTCAGCAGATCAGCCCCCGGCCAAGTGCGACAGCAGGCGGTCCTGCAGGCGCTTTGTGAAGTCGTCGGAAGTGCCCAGCAGCGGGCGCGCCGGGTAGTCGTATTCCGGCCCGCCAGGTTTCACGCTGTCGCGCAGACCGAAGTGGTGCACGCGGGCGATGCGCTCGGTGCGGCCTGCGAAGCCCACCACCGCGTCGCCGCCTTCGACCTGGGCGCGCAGGTGCTTGGCGCCGGCCAGCTTGGTGAACATGCTCTGCGCCTTGGGCTTGCGCAGCTGCCCGCGCTGGTCGCGCAGCGCGTTCTTGCGGGGCGCCCAGGCCTCGCCGTCAGGTCCGTGCTGTGCCCGGATGGTGGCCGCGTTCTCGCGGCGCAGCTCTCTGGCAATGTCGAGGGCCAGTTTGCGGCGCTCGGCATCGGTCAGGCGATCCAGCAGGGGTTGCAGCCAGCCTTCGAGCTGCATGAAGTCGTCGGCCATCGGTCAACCTTCCCCACGCTGGCGGGCTCGCACCCAGCGGCGCCAGCGGCCCCGCACGCGCTGGTAGCCCTCCCACAGCAGAAAGCAGGCTGTGAACAGGTATTTCATCGTGGGGCGTATTCCCACTCGGCCAGCAGCTCGTCGCGCAGGTACACCTCCCAGTGCTCGGCCTGCAGGATCGCCAGCGGTGGCGGTGGTTCTTTGGGGTGGATCAGGTCCATCGCCCCCGCAGGGCCGTTTGCACGTGGGCGCGCGATGACACGCTCGGTCAGTTCCAGATCAATCTGCAGGTCGATGGCCTTGGCGTTCAGATACTCAGCCTCGAAGCGGATTGCGCGAGCGCGCTTTGCTGGATCGTCGAAGACCTCCGGCTGGTTTCGCTTCATCCACTCCACCAGGGGCGCCATTACCGCGTCGGCATGGCCCGCATAGTCCAGCAGCAGCGCGCGCAGGGTGTAGGCGTACTCAAACGACAGCGAGTCGGTGCCGGTGTGGATGATTCGGCCGCCGGTGATGAAGATGGCCAGCTTCTGCGGGTCTTTCTGGACGGCCGGCAGGGCCTTGGTCAGCGTCTCGCGCAGGCTACTCGGCTTTTCCATTTTGGGCGGCCTCGATCATGGTGCGGGCGCTGTCGTAGGCGCGCTCGCAGGCGAGCCCACGGGCGCGGGCGGTGTCAGCAACGTGCGCGAGTTCTCCCGCTCTGTCGTCTGCGCGTCGGAGCATGTCGGCAAGCAGATCGGCGGGGGCGGCGTCTGGCGCGCACTGGCCGGCAGCGGCGCGAGCCTGGGCGGCGGCACGGTGCTGGGTGAGGTAGTCGGCAAGGTCGCGCTGCAACCGGTTGCGAGCAGCGACAGCGCGAGCGCGGCCCGCATCAGCCGCAGCGATGGCGGCCTGTGCCGCGGTGTCGGTTTGGGCGATTTCATCACGGTGGGTGTCTCCCAGCTTTCGGTAGCGTTCGGATGTGGCAAGGGCGCTGCGGTCGGCGCTGGCACGCTCGGTTTGCAAGGTGGCGTCGGTGTTTGCGGCTTCGAGCTGGGCTTCGGCCAGGCGTAGGGTCTGCTTCACCACGGCGAAGCCCAGGCCCAGTGCCAGGGCGATGGCGGTGTATTTCCAGGCGTTGGCGCGCAGGGTGGTCAGCATTCGCGCCCCCTGGCGGTCGCACGGCATTGATTGACTTCTCTGGCGCGCGCTGCAGCGTGCACCAGTTCTTCGGCCACGGCCTCGGCATCGCCTGGGGCCATGGCGATGACAAGGTTTGCACCAGGCGCCTGATAGCAGATTTCGACCCGCGCGGGACCTGTCGTCTGGCGTGTGATTCTCGGACGCGCGGTAATCACAAACACCTCGCGGTTGAGGGTGGCCAGCCGCTCGTTTTGCGTGTCATGGCTCATTGCATCGCCATGCACTTGGCATGCCTCGTTTGCTGGCGCGTCCACACACCTTTGCAGCCCTTTGGCCCCCAGTTCTGTGGCAAGCGGCAGTCGCGGCCGGCCTGAAAGCGCCACAGCAGCAGCGCCTGGCAGGCGCCCACATAGTCGCCGCGCAGCAGCCAGGTGCGTGGGGAATTGGGCTTGCGCCAGTTGCCGATCCCGAACTGGCCCACGAAGTCCAGATAGAAGTCGTACTCACCGGGGTAAAGCAGCACACCGGGCAGGCTGGCCTTGAAACGGGCTTCTTCCTCGCTGTGCAGGTTGCGCGCCAGCTGCTCGGCCCGCTGGCGGGTGATGGGCGGGTCGGTCAGGCGCACGGCCGTGCCGTCCTCGTACCGGGTGGACCCGTGGCCGATGGTGGGCACGTCGCCCGCCGTGGGCACGTAGGGGTGGTGCAACACGGCACCATCGGCGCGCACGCTGGTGTGGCCGTCGCCTTCGCTGGCCGTCCATGTGGCAAAGCCGGCGGCCGACAGTGACAGCAGCGCTACGGCGATGCGCTGGCGGGTGCTGGTGGTCATTTCGGCACCTCGCATGCGTTGAGCTTGGCTTTGCGGTCTTCGCGTTCGTTGTGCCACTTCCAGGCCAAGTACGCGATTTGCAGCACCAGATAGATGCAGGTCAGGGTGGTGATAGGGCTCAGGGTGAAGAAGCCGCCGTCTTGTTTCGCCGCTACGGCAACGGGTGGCGATGCCTTCATGGCCTCCACGCCCACGGCCTTGGCGATGTTGCTCGGGGTGTCGCTCATGGTGGTTCAGTCCCACAGATTGATGGTTTGTTTTTGGGTTCGTTTTGGCGGGACAACGATTTGCACCACGGTGCCGGCCGGCAGACGCGCCCCCAGCTTGGCCAGGCCTGGGTTTGCGGCCAAGGTGGCCTCCACCACCTCGGCCGTGCTGCCCGTTGTGCGGCGGCACAGCTCGTCCAGCATTTCGTGCTGCTGTGCAATGGCGCGCATCAGATCAGCTCCACGGTGGTGCGCGGCCGGCCCAGCAGGTCGGAGATTGCCCACCGGAGCTTGCGGCGGTGTTCGTCCACCTTGGCTTCGATGCGCTCGCGTATGCGCTCTGTTTTGCTGTCGTTGTGCGGCGTGGTGTCGATTTCTCGGTACGCCTCGGCCAGATCGGCCTGCACATGGGCGTGGATGGCGCGCAGGTAGCGGCCAGCCTGGCGGCCGTCGCCGGCATCCGCCAGCGATTCCACGCCCTGGGCGAGCTGGTCGGCCTTGTATGTGCGCAGCTCTGCATTCACCGCGTCGATGGCGCCCTCGATGGCTTCGGCCAGGCGCGCCGCCGTCACGGTGCCGTCCAGCAGGCAGGCCTCGCGGACCTTGGGCGCGTCGATTGCAGGAAACCACGGGTCGTTTTCGACCTGGGCGTCTTCGGCTTCGATGGGCGGATTGGCGGTGGCGACAAAACTCACGGGCGGGCCTCGGGGCGGTGGGAATAGGTCGGCGGTGGTCCGGGTGCTTTGGCCGATGGGCTTGCGCCCTTGGTCGCGGCACCCGGAGCCGCCGGGGTGCGGGGTACGCTCAGTCGGTGCCGGTGGCCGCCTTGATGCGGCGCTCCAGGCGTTCCATGTCTTTTTTCACGCCCACCTGCGCGAACAGTTCGTGGGCACGCTGCAGCTTCTCCATGGCCAGGCGGGCTTTACTTTCGTCCAGCGTGGTGAAGTCGGGCTCATTGGTCGGCGTCTTGCCGATCAAGGCATAGCCGATGGCCTTGTAGAGCTTGGCGCGGGCTTGGTCCGGTGCGTCGTGGTCTGCCGTGAGCTGGTCCACCTCAGCGAGCACGCGCAGGGCCTCGTCGCCCACCAGCTGCCCCTTGGCCGCAGCGGTGGCGATTTCGTCAATCAGCAGCGTTGGCAGCGTGCGGTTGTACTGGTCGGGCAGCACCAGGCCATGGGCGAGCGCATAGGCGGCAATCTCCAGCCCGCGCGCCCAGTTGCCCGTGTCGAGGTGCCACACCAGCACGGTGGTCAGCACCATGTCGTGGCCACCCTGGCCACCTTCCAGCGCGCCGGTCACGTAGTCCTCGAAGTCGGGCAGCATCTTGCGCTTGGCTTCGATCTTGCGCTCGGTGCTCTGTATGGTTTTCAGGGTGCGCTTGTGCTCGGCCAGCTGGGCGAGCATCAGCTCGTAGGCGCTGCCCCGCACTTCGTCGCCGGGGCCGGCGGCCTTCGCCGCCAGCTCGGCCAGCACGCGCAGCTTGTGGCGCTTTGCCGGAGTGGTCATGGTGATGGGCTCCAGGCTTAGGCCACCAACACGATGTTTTCCAGCAGCGCCGCGCGGTCGTTGTCTTCCACCACGTAGGCGTCGTTCGAGCTTTCGTAGTTCTCCACGCGGTCGCGCTTGGGGTTTTCTTCCATGCGGCGGCGGCGGGCGCCTTCTTGCCAGTACAGCGACAGGTTGTCGAAAGTCGTCACCAACATGGCGGCGGGCGGGAAGTAGGGCACCGTGGCCGCTTGCAGGCCGCCCACGCGTTTCTGGCTGATGACGATGTCGGCCGCCAGGGTTTCGCTGGGCGCTTGGTTCACGTTGACCATCGGGAAATACTTGTCGGCCAGCAGCTCGCGGCCCAGGATGACCACCAAATCGGGGTCTTGCTGATACCAGGGAGCCAGCAGGCCGATGGCGTCATACACGGCCGCGTCGAGGTTCTTGTAGTCATTGCCCGCGCCGGCGCCGATCTTGATAACGCCAGCGGTAGCGCCCCCGCTCATCACGTTCTCGGGTGCGTCTTCGCGCAGGTGCTGCAGCCAGCCCTTGTTCACGTCCTGCAGCAGCGGGTTGGCGGCCAGGTCGGTGTTGGCGGCAATGCTGGTGCCGTTGAAGCCGATCATGATGCGGTCGAGGGCCTGGCGGCGCAGGATGGCCATGGCCACCAGGGTCTGGAAGTTCTTGAACTTGGCCCAGGCGTCCAGCTTTTGATACTTGATGTGCGTGTCGAAGTTGGTTTGCACGCACTGGTAGCCCTTGCTGTCCAGCGTGGACACGTCGCGCGTTTGTCGGTCGGCGTTGTCGGTGTTGGTGCGGCTTGCCACCGGGCCAGACATACCCAGGCCCAACTTTGCGCCCTGGGCTTCCACCACGGGCGTCATGTTGATCTTGCTAAGGAAGTCGCTGGACTCCTGCATTTTGGTTTCCAGCACTTGCTGGATGGATGGGGCCACGTTGAATTGCTTGGCCACATCGGCCACGCCGTTCAGGCGGGCGATTTGGGACAGCAGGGCGTTGAACACATTGCGGGTTTCGTTGCGCATTTTTTGGCTTCCTGATGGGTGAATTGATGGCGGTTCTTCGGTGTCGTGCGTGGTGGGCGTCTCGGCTTAGAACTGGGTCAGTTCCACGCCGTTGCCACCAGCCGCCGGCGGGCGCTGGGTGTGGTTGCCGCTGGGTGTGTTCTCCAAGGCCTTGGCCAGCTCGTCGTGCTTGGTCTGCAGCGCTGCAAAGTCTTTGGCCAGCTTGGCATGGTCTTTTGCCAGTGCGTCGTGGGCTGCGTTCTGGTTTTCCGCCAGCTGCGCGAACTGCTCGAAGCCGGCCAGCACTTCTTCAAAGCGCGCGTCGTCGGTCTGGCCCTTTTTCTTGAACTTGCCCAGCAGGCCTTTCAGCGCTTCGGAGAACTTGCCGGCGCTGGTGTCGGTGTCGTCGCTTTCCTCGAAGTGCAGCTCGGCTTCCACCGCTTCGCTGAACAGGATGGCCTCGTTTTCTTTGCGGCCGGCAAATGGGCTGGCCTTGGGGTTCTGCGCCGCGAAGGTCAGCACATCGGTGCCCAGGCTCGCGGGGCTGTCGGTGACGCCCAGGCCCGTCATGTACGCCTCGCCGGTGTCGGCAAAGCTCGGGTTCACCTCGATGCTGGTGTAAATCTTCTGCTTGGCCTTGGTCATGGCCACCAGCTCGGGCAGCGGTTCGATTTGCGCGAACAGTGCCAGCTTGCCCCCGTCCACCTCGCGGGCTTCGAGCGCTTTCACATCGCCGTAGGCTTTGAACAGGCCATCGGGTGCGATGCCTCGGTAGTGTTCCAGCCAGACGCGGGCGCCGTACTTCGCGGGGTCGAAGTTCTTGGCCATCTGCTGAATCCACTTTTTCTCGATGGCGCGGCCATCAGTGGTTGCGCCTTCGGTAGCGACACGGAAAAAACGCGATTTGGTTGCCATGGGTTGCGGTTCCTTGAACGGTGGTGGTCGAAGTAGCCGCCATCGTCCCGCCGTCGCGCGAGCCCAGCAATCAATGCCGCCTGTGTGCGGCAAAGGCACATTTGAAAGGGTCGGAAAGCGTGTAGTGCTTCACAGACGGGCGGCAGAAACTCGCCCCATGGCTTCCCCAACGCTCGCGCCCGCGCTTCCTTTTTCCACCGTTCCTGCCGATGGCCTGGCCGCGGACAAGCGCCGCGCCGCGCGGTACCTGTACTGGCAAGGCTGGCGCATTTCGAGCATTGCCGAATACATCAGGGAGCCGCGCAGCACGGTGCAGGGCTGGAAGGATGCCGAAGAGTGGGACAAGGCGCAACCGGCCCAGCGCGTGGAAGCCGCGCTCGAAACCCGGCTGGTGCAGCTGGTGATGAAGGACCACAAAACGGGTGGCGACTTCAAAGAGATTGACCTGCTGGGCCGGCAGATTGAGCGCCTGGCCCGCGTGCAGAAGTACGGTGAAACGGGCAAGGAGTCGGACCTCAACCCGGCCATCAAGGCACGCAACGACAAGCCCAAGCGCCGACAGGAGCGCAACCACTTCACGGAGGAACAGCACGAAAAGCTGCTCGATGCGTTCCGTGATTCGCTGTTCGACTATCAGAAGGTGTGGTTTCGCAATAGCGAGCTGCGCACGCGCTTCATTCTCAAGTCGCGGCAGATTGGGGCCACTTGGTACTTTGCCCGCGAAGCCCTGGCCGATGCCATCGCCACGGGCCGCAATCAGATTTTCCTCAGTGCATCGAAGGCCCAGGCGCACATTTTCAAACAGTACATCGTGGCCTTTGCAAAGGAGGCTTGCGACTTGGAACTGTCGGGCGATCCAATCGTTTTGAGCAACGGCGCCACGCTGTATTTCTTGGGCACCAATGCACTGACGGCCCAGGGTTACCACGGCAATTTCTATTTTGACGAGTGCTTCTGGACGCGCAAATTCACAGAGCTGAACAAGGTGGCCAGCGGCATGGCCATGCACAAGCACTGGCGCAAAACCTACTTTTCCACGCCGTCCAGCATCCAGCACGAGGCCTTCGCGCTGTGGTCTGGCGACCGCTTCAACAAGAAGCGGCCGAAGGACGAGCGCATCACGCTGGACCTGTCGCACGACAGGCTCGCCGGTGGCTTCACAGGTGAAGACAAGATTTGGCGGCAAATCGTCACCATCGTGGACGCCATGCGCGGCGGCTGCAACCTGTTCGACATTGACGAGCTGCGGCTGGAGTACAGCGCGGAGGAATTCGAGAACCTGCTGATGTGCGGTTTCCTCGATGACAGCTACAGCGTGTTTCCGCTGGCAGAGCTGCAGCGCTGCATGGTGGACAGCTGGGAGGCCTGGGCCGATGTGAAGCCGCTCGGCATGCGCCCTTTCGGATGGCGCCCGGTGTGGGTCGGCTATGACCCCAGCCATACGGGCGACAGCGCCGGCTTGGTGGTGCTGGCCCCACCGGCAGAGCCTGGCGGGAAGTTCCGCGTTTTGGAGCGCCACCAGTTCCGTGGGCTGGACTTCGAGGCCCAGGCCGAAGCCATCAAGAAGGTGACGGAGCGCTTCAACGTGCAGCACATCGGCATCGACACCACGGGCATCGGGCAGGGCGTCTTTCAGCTGGTGAAGCAGTTTTTCCCAGCCGCGCGGGCCTATCAGTACAGCGTGGACGTGAAAACCCGGCTGGTGCTGAAAGCAAAAAGCGTCATCAGCAAAGGCCGGCTGGAGTTTGACGCGGGCGCGGTTGATCTTGCCCAGGCCTTCATGGCCATCAAAAAGGTGCTTACCACCAGCGGTCGCCAGGCCACCTATGACGCCGGCCGCAACAACGAAACAGGCCACGCCGACTTGGCGTGGGCCTGCATGCACGCCATGGACTTCGAGCCGCTGGAAGGCGCGAGCGAAGCCACCACCTCTGTTCTGGAGTTTTCCTGATGCCCAAGCGCACCCCACGCCGCGCAGCTGCGCCGGCCTTTTCCAACACCGTGCCCGCACCAGCTGCGGCCACCGGTTCGGCCCTGTCCAATGTCTCCCAGGCCAGCGCCCAGGCGTTCACCTTTGGTGACCCGGTGCCGGTGCTGGACGGCCGCGAGATTCTGGACTACTGCGAGGCCTGGCTGAATGGCAAGTGGTACGAGCCGCCCATCAGCTGGGAAGGCCTGGCGCGGTCGTTTCGTGCCGCCACGCACCACGCGAGCGCGCTCTATTTCAAGCGCAACGTGCTGGCGTCCACCTTCGTGCCGCACCGGCTTTTGAGCCGTGACACCTTCGGCAAATTCGCGTTGGATTTCCTCACCTTCGGGAATGCCTATTTGGAGCGCACGCCGAACATACTGGGGCGTGACCTGGGCTTGCGTCACAGCTTGGCCAAGTACATGCGCCGGGGCCAGGCGCTGGACACCTACTACTTTGTGCAGGGCTTCGGGAAGGAACACGAATTCAAGCCGGGGAGCGTTTTTCACCTGATTGAACCGGACATCAATCAGGAGGTGTACGGGTTGCCCGAATACCTCTCTACGCTGCAGGCGGCCTGGCTTAACGAATCGGCCACCCTGTTTCGTCGCAAGTATTACAACAACGGGAGCCACGCCGGCTTCATCCTCTACATGACGGACCCGGCCCAGGCCCAGGGCGATGTGGACGCGCTGCGCGAAGCCATGCGCAACGCGAAGGGGCCGGGTAATTTCCGCAACCTGTTCATGTATTCGCCCAACGGCAAGAAGGACGGCATTCAGGTGCTGCCCATCAGCGAAGTGGCCGCAAAGGACGACTTCACCAGCATCAAAAACGTGAGCCGGGACGATGTTCTGGCGGCCCACCGGGTGCCGCCCCAACTGATGGGCATCGTTCCGGGCAATACCGGCGGCTTCGGTGCGGTGAAGCCCGCGGCCGAAGTGTTCGCGCGCAACGAGCTGGAGCCGCTGCAGGCGCGCTTCAAGGCCTTGAACGAATGGTTCGGGGAAGAACTGGTGCGCTTTGCCCCCTATGTCATCGAAGGCAGGGAGGATGGCGCTACAAAATAAATAGCTGCTCGCGCTTGTTGTTCAAGCGCTTGGAGTGAATTTCACTCAAAAAAAAAGACAGGGCGAATGTGAAGGGTGCTGTCACACCCAACGCAAACCCCTCCGCCGTGATTGCCCACGGCATTGGCCCGCGGCCCCGTCACCTGTGCACAGGCGGGACGCATCTTAGGCGATGCCGACACCATGGAAGAAATCCGCTGCGGCCACTGCGCGCGAAAGCTCGCAGAGGCCGTGTTTGAACAGATCGCAATCAAGTGCCCGCGCTGCGGGACTATGAACCACCTGCGGGCCTTGAGCCCCTCACGCGAGCGCCTGGGAGCGCCTTCACCTATGACACATGAAGACTCCCGAAACCTCGAAGGCATCCCAGGCAACCCACGCACCCCAGTGCCTCAAGATAGGCAACGCCACCATCTACCGGGGCGACAGCGTGCGGCTACTGCAGCAGCTCGGCCTGCAGGTTGACGCGCTTGTGACCGATCCGCCGTACAGCAGCGGCGGCATGGTGCGCGGTGACCGCATGCAATCCACCGCTGCCAAGTACGTGCAGAGCGGGCACGCCCTCACGGCCGCCCACAACCTCAATTTTTCCGGCGACAACCGGGACGGCCGCAGCTGGGCCTTTTGGGTCAGCTGCTGGGTGTCGCTGGTGCGCCAGGCGCTGCGGCCTGGCGGTTATGCCATGGTGTTCACCGACTGGCGCCAGCTGCCCGCGTTGACCGATGCTTTCCAGGCCGGTGGGCTGGTGTGGCGCGGCCTCATTCCCTGGGACAAAACCGAAGCATCACGCGCCCCGCACAAGGGCTACTTTCGCCACCAGGCGGAATATGTGGTGTGGGGTTCCAACGGCCCCCTGGCCATCGCAGAGCATGGCGGCCCGTGGCCAGGTGTCGTGCGCGAGCGCGTGGACCACCGGGCCAAGTTCCACATGACGGGCAAGCCGGTGGACCTGATGAAGCAGCTGTGCCAGGCCGTGCCGCCCGGTGGTGTCATCCTTGACCCGTTCATGGGCTCAGGGTCCACCGGCGTGGCGGCTCTGGAGCTGGGCTACCAGTTCATCGGGATTGAGCAGGACCAGCACTACTTCGACATAGCGGCCACCCGCCTGGCCAGCGTGGCCACCGAACCACAGGGCCGCGCCGCCTAACCCCCATACCGAAGCACAAAGGCCACCCATCCGGTGGCCTTTTTTGCGCCCGTACAGCGCCGCAGGCCCCGGCACATACCCACCCATGCGCCTGCGCCGTGCTTCCCCTCCACGGCCCTTCCTTAGCCCTCGCCGCAGCCTTCCCAGCCCCACGCGCCCGCCCATCCATGCCCAGGCACCCCGGCAAGGCGCGGCGCGCAGTCGAGACCCCGCCCCGCCCCCGGTCTTAATGGCCCGGTTTTGACGGCACTGCCGGCGCCAAGCATCGCAAGGCCTGGCGCGGCCTTGCCGCAGGTTTTCAACTCGTTTCAGATGACGAAAAATCACGGCTTTTGCCCTACGCCCGCGCAACCGGCACATCCTCCCACCGCGTCGTGTAGTGCGGTGTGCGCCGCTCCTGTTTCATCCCCCACTCCCTGGGCGCCTTGCTGCCCCCGCCGGTGGCCGCTGAGTGCACGGTCCCTTTCCCATACCGCGTGTTGAGCGCGTCGATGGCTTCCATCAAGCGGCTGCGGTCGCGGTGGTCCTCATCTTCCAGGTCCAGCTCGGCCTGCTGCACGCTGGCGGGCACCAGGTCCAGCAGCATCACCCCCGCCTTGGCCATCTTGTAGCCCGGCTCGTACATGCGGCGCATGCCGGCCGCCGCCGCCCACACCAGCTTGGCGGTGTCGGCCGTAGGCCGGCGCAGAGGCACCACCACCGACTTGTTGAAGCGAGGGCCGGGCCGGAACGGCGAAGTGTGGCAAAGCACCAGCAGCTGGCTGGCCAGGCTGCCCTGCTTGCGCAGCTTCTCCGCCGCGCGGCTGGCGAACTCGCTCACGGCCTCCACCATCGGCGGCAGGTCCGTGATGGCGGTGCCAAAGGCCCGCGTGCAGGCGATTTCCTTTTTGGGCGCTGGCGCATCGTCCAGCGCAATGCACGGCATGCCCTGCAGCTCGCGCACCGTGCGCTCCAGCACCACGCTCCAGCGCCGCCGCACGGTGGCCGGGTCCAGCCGGGCCAGGTCCAGCACGGTATGCACGTCCCCCTCATGCAATTGCGCGGCGATCCGGCGGCCCACCCCCCAAACGTCTTCCACCGGCGTGGCGGCCAGCACATCGTCCAGATCCTGGGCGGGCAGGGTGGTCAGGTTGCACACCTGGGCCAGCTCGGCCGGGTAGCTTCCCGGCTTGCGCTCGGCAGTTTTGGCGATGTGGTTGGCCAGCTTGGCCAGCGTCTTGGTCTGCCCGATGCCCACCCCACACGGAATGCCCACCCATTGGAGGATGCGCTCGCGGATCACCCGCCCGCGCCGGGTCAGGTCGCCGCGCACGCCCTGCAGGCTCACGAAGCTCTCGTCAATCGAGTAGATCTCCTGCGTTGGCCCCAGGCCCGCCGCCAGGCTCATCATGCGGTCGCTCATGTCGCCGTACAGCGTGAAATTCGCGCTCAGCGCCACCAGGCCGTGCGTTTCCTCCATGTGGCGGATCTGAAACCACGGCGCCCCCATCCTGATGCCCAAGGCCTTGGCCTCATTGCTCCGGGCAATGGCGCAGCCGTCGTTGTTGCTCAGGACCACCACCGGGCGGCCGTTCAGAGACGGGCGAAACACCCGCTCGCAGCTGACGTAGAAATTGTTGCCATCGACCAGGGCGTACATTGGACTGCACTCGCGGCGCCCTCAGATCAGTTGGTGGCAAAAATCTTCACGCACCCACGCACCACGCCCCACACCTCAATGGTCTGGCTGTCTCGCGGCACGATGTCGGGGTAGGTGGGATTGGCCGCGCGCAGCTTGATGCGGCCGGCGCGCTGGTACAGGTATTTGACGGTGCACTCGCCGTCCACCAGGGCCACCACGATGCAGCCATGCTTGGGCCGGAGCGCACGGTCCACCGCGATGATGCTGCCATCCTCGATCCCGGCCTCACGCATCGAGTCGCCCCGCACGCGCCAGAAGTAGGTGGCCTGCGGGTGCTTCACCAGCAACTGCATGATGTCCAGCCGCTCCACCACAAAGTCATCGGCCGGCGATGGAAACCCCGCCCGCACGCTCACGCCGCACACTGGAAGAGCGAACGCCTGCGCTGCCGTGTCGTACGGCACAGGCATCGGGGAATCCAAGAAACTGTACATATTTACAGTGTATCCGATGCGGCGCAGAATGTGCCTCATGTGCACGTACTACGAGGTCCCCGGCCGGGAGCAGTTGGTGCTCCACTTTGGCGACTTGCCCGAGGAAGAATGGCGCGACAAGATGAGCCCGCTGTACCGCGGACCGTTCCTGCGGGCTGCGGGGGCAGGGCGCCGGCTGGTGGTGGGGCAGTGGGGCATGATCCCGCCGAACTCGGAAACCAGCGTCCCGCGGGGCAAGGATGGCAAGCGCCTGGCCACCGTCAATGCGCGGCGCGAGGGCATTGCCAAATCGTGGACCTACGGCGGCCCCTGGCGCAGGGGGCAGCGCTGCATCATCCCGGCGCAGCTGTACGTTGAGCCCTACTGGAAGGACAAGGTCCACACCGCCTGGCAATTTGCGCGTGCTGACGGGGAGCCTTGGGGTCTGGCGGGTCTTTGGAGCGAGTGGACCGACCCGGCGACGGGCGAAGTGCTGCCCAGCTACACCATGGTCACGCAGGTCTGCGACGCGCACCCGCTGCTCAAGCTGATGCACCGGCCCGACGAGAAACGGCCACCGCACATGCAGGACAAGCGCACCGTGGTGCCGCTGGAAAAGGGCGACTGGGATGCCTGGCTGCACGGAACCATTGAGCAGGCCGAGGCGCTGATTCAGCTGCCGCCGGTCGAGCTGTTTGTGCACGGGCCGAAAGAGCCCAACGCGAAGCACACGGCGTTGTCAGGCTTCCCTTCTTGAGGACTTGCAGCCTTACCTTAAGCGCCATCAGCTGCCATCGTTCAAACTTTGTTCCGCAAAACTTGGCATGCTCACGGGCTGGCGCGGGTTGCAGAAGGTCATTTTTCCGCCTTTTGCGGAACTGTTCTTTGCCTAATGCGTTGATTTGTATGGATTTCTTTGTGGCCTTTTAATCCGTTGGTCACAAGTTCGAATCTTGTACGTCCTACCACCAAAGGCCTATTCAGATATAAAAAGCTCGCTATGGATTCCATAGCGAGCTTTTTTGTTTTGTGCTTCCGGCGGCGGGGGCTTGGTGCGGCTAACCCCAAAAGGTAGTTAGCCAGTCACATGAACGGACTGCAAGGCGCCTGGCTTGCAAGATGGGTGCGCGCGCCGCTCAAGAATTTTCCGCAGGGCCGGGCGAAAACAGGTCCCAGCTGGCGATGAATAGCGCTGCGATGACCGGTCCGATCACGAAGCCGGTGAGTCCGAACAGCGCCATGCCGCCCAGGGTGGAGATGAGCACGATGTAGTCCGGCATCTTGGTGTCCTTGCCCACCAGAATTGGCCGCAGAATGTTGTCGACCAGGCCGATGACCCCCACGCCAAAGGCGATGAGGACGGTGCCTTGCCACACCGAGCCGGTGGCCAGAAAGTAAATGGCCACGGGCATCCAGATCAGGCCCGCGCCGACCGCGGGCAACAGCGACAAAAAGGCCATCAGCACTCCCCACAGCACGGGGCCCTGGATGCCCAGAATCCAGAAGATGAGGCCGCCCAGCGCCCCCTGGGAGGCGGCGACGACGATGTTGCCCTTGACCGTGGCGCGGATGACGGTGGTGAACTTGCTGACCAGTTGGCGCTTGTGTTCTGCATCCAGGGGGGTGGCCCGGCCGATGCGCACGGCGAGGTCGGCGCCGTCGCGCAGCAGGAAGAACAGCAGGTACAGCATGATGCCGAAGCTGACCAGGAACTCCAGCGTGTTCTGCCCGATGTTCAGTGCCTGGGTGGCCACGATCTGGCTGGCCTGTACGGCGACGGACGACAGCTTTTGTTGCAGCTCGGCCACGGAGGTCAGGTTCAGCCGCTCCAGAAGGTTGGTGGCCCAGCCGGGCAGGGCGGCCATGACCTGCTGGAAGTACAGTCCGAAATTCAGCTGGCCCGAGCGCATCCGTTCGTAGGCGACGGTGGCTTCCTGCACCAGGGAGACCGCGATGGCCGTCATGGGCAGGATGACCACGACCAGGCACAAGCCCAGCGTGCACAGTGCCGCGAGATTGCGCCGCCCGGGCATGCTCCGCAGCAGTTTGCGGTGCAGGGGGGTGAACAGAATGGCCAGCACGACGCCCCAGAAGACGGCCCCATGGAACTGCCAGAGGATGGCGCCAAAGGCGACCGTGACCAGGGCCAGCAGCAGCAGGAAGACTTTGTTCTGGGGGGTAGGCTGTGTCATGGGGACAGGCAGTGTTGCAGTAGCCCGCACTGTACGCGAGCCGCGCCCGTCTTTGCGGCGTGCGTCGCGCTGCCTTCCGGTCCGGGAGGGCGCGAACCCGTTCCCGTTGGGTGGTTGGCCGATCAGTGGCACAATGACGCCCGCAACCCCAGGCCCTTCCCCAGCCACAGTCGCATCCGCCAATCGGTTCAGCCGTGTCGCGGAAGGTTTCTCAACCAGCTAATGCTTTCCCAAGGAAAGCGGAGGTCAGCGGAATATGAGCGATACGACGTCCGTCTATCAAGCCTACCAAGGCAACACCTACCTCTTCGGCGGCAATGCGCCGTATGTCGAAGAGATGTATGAAAACTACCTGGCCAACCCGGGCAGCGTGCCAGACAACTGGCGCGAATACTTTGACGCACTTCAACACGTGCCGGCTGTGGACGGCTCGAACGCCAAAGACGTTCCCCACCTGCCCGTCATCAACGCATTTGCCGAGCGCGCCAAGCAGGGCGGCACCAAGGTTGTCGTGGCCAGCGGCGCCGACTCCGAACTGGGCCGCAAGCGCACGGCCGTCCAGCAACTGATTGCCGCCTACCGCAATGTGGGCCAGCGCTGGGCCGATCTGGATCCCCTCAAGCGCACCGAGCGCCCCGCGATTCCCGAGCTGGAGCCTTCTTTCTACGGCTTCACCGACGCCGACCAGGAAACCGTGTTCAACACCAGCAACACGTTCTTCGGCAAAGAGAGCATGACGCTGCGCGAGCTGATCAACGCGCTGCGCGAAACCTACTGCAGCTCCATCGGCGCCGAGTACATGTATGCCACCGAGCAGAACCAGAAGCGCTGGTGGCAGCAAAAGCTCGAAGCGATCCGCAGCAAGCCCAATTTCGGTGCCGAGAAGAAAAAGCACATCCTGGACCGCCTAACGGCCGCCGAAGGCCTGGAGCGCTTCCTGCACACCAAGTACGTCGGCCAGAAGCGCTTCTCCCTGGAAGGGGGCGAGAGTTTCATCGCCGCCATGGACGAGCTGATCCAGTCTGCTGGCGCCAAGGGCGTGCAGGAAATCGTGATCGGCATGGCCCACCGCGGCCGCCTGAACGTGCTGGTGAACTCCCTGGGCAAGATGCCCAAGGATTTGTTTGCCGAGTTCGACCACACCGCGCCGGAAGACCTGCCCTCGGGCGACGTGAAGTACCACCAGGGCTTCAGCTCTGACGTGACGACCCCTGGCGGCCCGGTGCACCTGTCGCTGGCGTTCAATCCCTCCCACCTCGAAATCGTGAACCCCGTGGTGGAAGGCTCCGTGCGTGCCCGCATGGACCGCCGCGCTGATCCCCACGGCAAGCAGGTGCTGCCGGTGCTGGTGCACGGCGACGCGGCCTTTGCCGGCCAGGGCGTGAACCAGGAGACGCTGGCGCTGGCCCAGACCCGTGGGTATTCCACGGGCGGCACGGTGCACATCATCATCAACAACCAGATCGGCTTCACCACGTCCGATCCGCGCGATGCACGCTCCACGCTGTATTGCACCGACATCGTGAAGATGGTCGAGTCGCCGGTGCTGCACGTGAACGGCGACGATCCGGAGGCCGTGGTGCTGGCTACCCAGCTGGCGCTGGAGTTCCGCATGGAGTTTCGCAAGGACGTGGTGGTGGACATCATCTGCTTCCGCAAGCTGGGTCACAACGAGCAGGACACTCCCGCGCTCACGCAGCCGCTGATGTACAAGAAGATCGGCCAGCATCCCGGCACGCGCAAACTGTATGCCGACAAGCTGGCAGCGCAAGGCCTGGGCGAGTCGCTGGGCGACGACATGGTCAAGGCCTACCGCGCCGCCATGGATGCGGGCAAGCACACGGTCGATCCGGTGCTGACCAACTTCAAGAGCAAGTACGCCGTGGACTGGAGCCCGTTCCTGGGCAAGAAGTGGACGGACGCTGGCGACACCGCCATCCCCCTGGCCGAGTGGAAGCGCCTGGCCGAGAAGATCACGACGATCCCCGAAAGCGTGACGCCGCACCAGCTGGTCAAGAAGGTGTACGACGACCGCGCCGCCATGGGCCGCGGCGAAATCCCCGTGGACTGGGGCATGGGCGAGCACATGGCGTTTGCCTCGCTGGTGGCCAGCGGCTACCCGGTGCGCCTGTCGGGTGAAGACTGCGGCCGCGGCACGTTCACGCACCGCCACGCCGTGATCCACGACCAGAAGCGCGAGAAGTGGGACACCGGCACCTATGTGCCGCTGCAGAACGTGGCCGAGAACCAGGCTCCGTTCGTCGTGATCGACTCCATCCTGTCCGAAGAGGCGGTGCTGGGCTTTGAATACGGCTATGCGTCCAACGACCCCAACACCCTGGTGATCTGGGAAGCCCAGTTCGGCGACTTCGCCAACGGCGCCCAGGTGGTGATCGACCAGTTCATCGCCTCGGGCGAAGTGAAGTGGGGCCGTGTCAATGGCATCACGCTGATGCTGCCGCACGGCTATGAAGGCCAGGGCCCCGAGCACAGCTCGGCCCGCCTGGAGCGCTTCATGCAGCTGGCTGCGGATGCCAACATGCAGATCGTGCAGCCCACCACGGCCAGCCAGATCTTCCATGTGCTGCGCCGCCAGATGGTGCGCGACCTGCGCAAGCCGCTGATCATCATGACGCCCAAGTCGCTGCTGCGCAACAAGGACGCCACCTCGCCGCTGTCCGAGTTCACGAAGGGCGGCTTCCAGACGGTGATCCCCGAGCAGGACGAAGCCATTGTGAAGAAGGCCGCCAAGGTCAAGCGCGTGATCGCCTGCTCCGGCAAGGTGTACTACGACCTCGTGAAGAAGCGCACCGAGCGCGAAGACGACGACGTGGCCATCATTCGCGTGGAGCAGCTGTATCCGTTCCCGCACAAGGCTTTTGCGGCCGAACTCAAGAAGTTCCCCAACGCCACCGACATCGTGTGGTGCCAGGACGAACCGCAGAACCAGGGCGCCTGGTTCTTCATCCAGCACAACATCCACGAGAACATGCTCGATGGCCAGAAGCTGGGTTATGCCGGCCGTGCCGCGTCTGCATCGCCTGCCGTGGGTTATGCCCACCTGCACCAGGAGCAGCAAAAGGCGCTCGTGGATGCCGCGTTTGCCAAGCTCAAGGGTTTTGTCCTGACCAAGTAAGGCCAGCACCCCTACCGAACACAGAACAGAACCCTACTGAAAGAATTCAAAATGGCTATCGTAGAAGTCAAAGTCCCCCAGCTGTCCGAATCCGTGGCCGAAGCCACCATGCTCACCTGGAAGAAAAAGGCCGGTGAAGCCGTGGCCGTGGACGAGATCCTGATCGAAATCGAGACCGACAAGGTCGTGCTGGAAGTGCCTGCGCCCGCGGCCGGCGTGCTGGCAGAAATCGTGCAGGGCGACGGCGCCACCGTGGTGGCGGACCAGCTCATCGCCAAGATCGACACCGAAGGCAAGGCCGGCGCGGCTGCGCCCGCCGCAGCAGCACCGGCTGCGGCCCCCGCTGCGGCCGCGCCTGCTGCTGCAGCAGCGCCTGCAGCCGCGGGCGGCTCCAAGGGCGATGTGGCCATGCCGGCCGCTGCCAAGCTGCTGGCCGAGAACAACCTGTCCGCATCGGCCGTGGCCGGCTCGGGCAAGGACGGCCGAGTGACCAAGGGCGATGTGCTGGCCGCCGTGGCCGGTGGCGCCGCCAAGGCCGCCGTGGCCCCCAGCGTGATCCCCACGGGTGTGCCCACCAAGGCACTGCCCCAGGTGGCAGCCCCTGCAGGCAAGGAAGACCTGAGCGGCCGCCCCGAGCAACGCGTGCCCATGAGCCGCCTGCGCGCCCGCGTGGCCGAGCGCCTGCTGCAGTCGCAAGCCACCAACGCCATCCTGACCACGTTCAACGAAGTGAACATGGCGCCCGTGATGGACCTGCGCAAGAAGTTCCAGGACAGCTTCACCAAGGAACACGGCACCAAGCTGGGCTTCATGTCCTTCTTCGTGAAGGCTGCCGTGCACGCCCTCAAGAAGTACCCCGTGCTGAACGCCTCGGTGGACGGCAACGACATCGTCTACCACGGCTACTTCGACATCGGCATCGCCGTGGGCTCGCCCCGCGGCCTGGTGGTGCCCATCCTGCGCAATGCGGACCAGATGAGCTTCGCCGACATCGAAAAGAAGATTGCCGAGTTCGGCAAGAAGGCGGCCGAAGGCAAGCTGGGCATTGAGGAAATGACCGGCGGCACGTTCTCGATCTCCAACGGCGGCACGTTCGGCTCCATGCTGTCCACGCCCATCATCAACCCGCCGCAGTCGGCCATCCTGGGCGTGCACGCCACCAAGGACCGCGCGGTGGTGGAGAACGGCCAGATCGTCATCCGCCCGATGAACTACCTGGCCATGTCGTACGACCACCGCATCATCGACGGCCGCGAAGCCGTGCTGGGCCTGGTGGCCATGAAGGACGCGCTGGAAGACCCGTCGCGCCTGCTTTTCGACATCTGATCCCCTGACTGCATCGACCCACCCGCGTGGCCCGGCCTATGGTCCTGCCCGCCGGTGGGTCTTTCTCCAACAGACTGAACGAGATTTCCCATGAGCAAACAATTTGATGTGATCGTCATCGGCGGGGGGCCCGGTGGCTACATTGCCGCCATCCGTGCCGCCCAACTGGGCAAGAACGTCGCCTGCATCGACGAGTGGAAGAACGACAAGGGTGGCCCCGCGCCAGGCGGCACCTGCACCAACGTGGGTTGCATTCCCTCCAAGGCGCTGCTGCAGTCGTCCGAGCATTTCGAGCACGCCAACAAGCATTTCGCGGACCACGGCATCACTGCCACGGGCGTGAAGATGGACGTGGCGAAGATGATCGCCCGCAAGGACTCCGTCGTGAAGCAGAACAACGACGGCATCCTGTACCTGTTCAAGAAAAACAAGGTCAGCTTCTTCCATGGCCGCGGTTCCTTCGTGAAGGCGGTGGAAGGGGGCTACGAGATCAAGGTGTCGGGCGCCGCCGAAGAGACGCTGACGGGCCAGCAGATCATCGTGGCCACCGGCTCCAACGCCCGTGCGCTGCCCGGCGTGCCCTTCGATGAAGAGAACATCCTGTCCAACGACGGCGCGCTGCGCATCGGCGCCGTGCCCAAGAAGCTGGCGCTGATCGGGTCCGGCGTGATCGGCCTGGAAATGGGCTCCGTCTGGCGCCGCCTGGGCGCGGACGTCACCATCCTGGAAGGTCTGCCGACCTTCCTGGGCGCGGTGGACGAGCAGATCGCCAAGGAAGCCAAGAAGGCGTTTGACAAGCAGGGCCTGAAGGTCGAGCTGGGCGTGAAGGTCGGCGAGATCAAGTCCGGCAAGAAGGGCGTGTCCATCGCCTACACCAACGCCAAGGGCGAAGCCCAGGCGCTGGAAGCCGACAAGCTCATCGTCTCCATCGGCCGCGTGCCCAACACCATCGGCCTGAACACCGAAGCCGTGGGCCTGCAGCTCGACGAGCGTGGTGCCATCGTGGTGGACGGCGACTGCAAGACCAACCTGCCCGGCGTGTGGGCGGTGGGCGACGTGGTGCGCGGCCCGATGCTTGCGCACAAGGCCGAGGAAGAGGGCGTGGCCGTGGCCGAGCGCATTGCCGGCCAGCACGGCCATGTCAACTTCAACACCATCCCCTGGGTCATCTACACCAGCCCCGAGATCGCGTGGGTGGGCCGCACCGAGCAGCAGCTCAAGGCCGATGGCGTGAAGTACAAGGCCGGCACGTTCCCGTTCCTCGCCAACGGCCGCGCGCGCGCCCTGGGCGACACGACGGGCATGGTGAAGTTCCTGGCCGATGCCGCCACCGACGAAATCCTGGGCGTGCACATCGTGGGCCCGATGGCCTCCGAGCTGATTTCCGAAGCCGTGGTGGCCATGGAGTTCAAAGCCAGCGCCGAAGACATCGCGCGCATCTGCCATGCGCACCCGAGCCTGAGCGAGGCCACCAAGGAAGCCGCCCTGGCGGTGGACAAGCGCACCCTCAACTTCTGATGGTTTGAGGTAAAAATGGCTGCTCGCGCTTTCTGGATAAGCGCGATCAGCTATTGTTTTTATAGCATTGTGGGTGAAGCGCGGTGAACGTCAGACAGGCATATGAAGCAGAGCTGCAGGCCAAGGGGTTTCGCAGCGACCCCGCCCAGCTGCGCGCGGTCGATGCGCTGGAGCGCTGCGCCAACGAATGGGCTGCGTACAAGCACAGCCGTTCCAATGCGCTCAAGAAGCTCATCAACCGCCCGGACGTGCCGCGCGGCGTCTACATGTACGGCGGGGTGGGGCGGGGCAAGAGCTTCCTCATGGAGTGCTTCTTCAACGCCGTGCCGCTGCGGCGCAAGGTGCGCCTGCATTTCCACGAATTCATGCGCGAGGTGCACCGCGAGCTGGCGATCCTGCAAGGCACGGTGAACCCGCTGGATGTGCTGGGGGCTCGCATTGCCAAGCGCTACAAGCTCATCTGCTTCGATGAGTTCCACGTGGCCGATATCACCGACGCCATGATCCTGCACCGGCTGCTGGCGGCGCTGTTCGACAACGGCGTGGGATTCGTGACCACTTCCAACTTCAAGCCCGACGACCTGTACCCGGGCGGCCTGCACCGCGACCGCATCCTGCCGGCCATTGCGCTGCTGAACGAACGGCTGGAAGTCATCAATGTCGACAACGGCACCGACTACCGCCGCCGCACGCTGGAGCATGTGAAGCTCTACCACACGCCGCTGGGCCCCGAGGCAGACGCCGAAATGAACCGCGCCTTCGACCAGCTGGCCGAGGTGCATGACGAAGACCCGGTGCTGCACATCGAACAGCGCGAAATCCGTGCGCGGCGCAAGGCCGGCGGGGTGGTGTGGTTCGACTTCCGGACGCTGTGCGGCGGTCCGCGGTCGCAGAACGACTACCTGGAGATCGCGACCCAGTTCCACACGGTGCTGCTGTCCGACGTGCCGTACATGCCGGTGAGCATGGCGTCGCCGGCGCGGCGGTTCACCTGGCTGGTGGACGTGCTCTACGACCGCCGCGTGAAGCTGATTCTGTCCGCGGCCGTACCGCCCGAACAGCTGTACACCGAGGGCCCGCTGGCGCACGAGTTCCCGCGTACCATCTCGCGGCTCAACGAAATGCAGTCCAAGGAGTTCCTGTCGCTGGAACGCCGGACTGTCGATACAGGACTGACATGACCTCGTACCACCGCCTGGGAGCCTGCTGCCTTGCCATGGCGGCGTGCGTGTTGGGGCCGGCGCCGTGGGCGCAGGCGCAGCAGCAGCAAACGGAGTCCCCAACGCAGCCGGCGGCGGACGCCGCCCCGTCCGGAACGCCGGGTGCGGACCGCTCCGACGCGCCGCGCGGCAAGGCGGAGCACGAGCGCATCCGCCATGAACGCGAGGCATTGCGCGCGAAGCAGCTGCAGGACGAGGCGGCTTGCTACCAGCGCTTTGCCGTGGAGGACTGCCTGCGCAAGGTGCGCGCCGGCGTGCGCGATGCCGAGCTGCGCTTGCGTGCCCGCGAGCTCGAACTCAACGACGCGGAGCGCAAGGAAAAGGCGGCCGAGCGCCGCAAGGCCATTGAAGAGAAGCAGCAACAGGCCGTTCCGCCGTCAGGCGCAGCATCGGCGGACGGAACAACGCCGCCCGCAGTGCTGCGCAACGGTGGCCGGGCTGCGCCGCCGCAGGCGCCCACCGCCACGGATGCTGCCCAGCGGGACCGGGAGGCCGCCCAGCGGGCCCAGGAGCAGCGCGCCCGGGTGCAGAACCAGGCCCGCGAAGCAGCCGCCCGCACGGCCGCGACCAACGAGCGCGCCGCGCAGGCGCGCGAGCAGCACGAGCGGGCGTTGAAGGCCGCCCAGGAGCGCCGCGAACGCGTGGAAAAATCGCGCGCGGAGTCGGCAGCCCGGGGGCATGTGCCCGCGGCACCGCTACCGCCGGCGTCGGCGGCGCCCTGAGGCCCTCCGCCCTGGCGGGCGCCGCGGGATCTTGGTTGTTGGTTGTTGGCCGGCTGTGGTGGCGCGGCGGCTCCGTGCCGGCTGCCGCGCGGTCTGCGGCGCCGCCGACCCCGTGCTGCGCAGACTCAGCCGCGGTCCGCGTCCGCCGCGATCAGGCGGGCCACCTTTTTCTCTTCCACCAGCGCCTCGATCTTCACGATCACCAGCGACAGGTTGTCGCCGCCCCCCCGGGCGCGGGTGCGGGCCTTCTCGACGAGAAACTCGGTGGCCTCGCGGGGAGACAGGGCGTCCACCACCGAGCCCAGCTCGGTCGGGGAGAAGTAGTGCCACACGCCGTCGCTGCACGCCATCAGCACATCGCCGGGCTGCAGCTGCGGGATCACGTGGGTGGTGATGGGGGGATCGCTCTCGGTGCCCAGGCACCCCACCAGGATGTTGGAGTGCGGGTGGTTGTTGGCTTCCGCCTCCGTGAGCTCCCCGCGGTCCACCAGCGCCTGCACGTAGGAGTGGTCGCTGGTGCGGAACACCATCCGGGCGCCCTGGAAGTGGTAGATGCGCGAATCCCCGGCGTGCACCCAGTGGCAGTCGCCGCGCGGATTGATGAGGAAGGCCGCGATCGTGCTGTGAGGCTCCTGCTCCGCGGAAATGGCGGTCAGGCGGATGACGATGTGGGCTTCTTCCACCATGCTCTTGAGCATGGTGACGGGGTCGTCGGCGTCGGGCGAGTACCGCTCGAACAGCTGGCGTGCGGTCATCATGACCTGGTCGGATGCCTTGCGGCCGCCGCTGCGGCCCCCCATGCCGTCCGCCACAACGCCCAGCACGCAGCCGTTGTAGCGCGGGTGCGAGATCAAGGCCACCTGGTCTTGCTGGTACTCCCGGTCTCCCTTGTGGATGCCGGTGGACGCGATGAGGCGAAACGCTTTGGTCATGCTGTTGATTGTGGGGCGGGCGCCCGCCAACGGAGCGCGCGCAAAGGGCCAAGCCTTTATTATCCGCTGGCCTGTCGGCTTTTTGCCATTTCATCGCCCCTGCCTTGACCTTCTCCCCTTGTCCATCCTTATCTGGCCGGCCTGAAATGCACCACCGGCCGGGCCGGCGCAGTGCCGAGACGCGGTCGGTTGCCGGCTTTGCGCCGCAAGGGGCGGCCTGATGTCCCAGATGCGCCCGATGTCCCTGGTGGCCATGGTGCAGGAGGCGTTTGCGCCCGGCGGCGTGCTGGCGCGGGCGGACGCGCATTTCCAGCCCCGCGCCGGGCAGACGGAGATGGCCGAGGCGGTGGCACGGACCATCGAGGCGGGCGGCGTGCTGGTCGTGGAAGCGGGCACGGGCGTGGGCAAGACGTTTTCCTACCTGGTGCCGGCGCTGCTGAGCGGGGAGCGGGTGCTGCTGTCGACGGCCACCAAGGCCTTGCAGGACCAGCTGTTTGCGCGCGACCTGCCGCGCCTGGTGCAGACCTTGGGCGTGCCGGTGCGCACGGCCCTGCTCAAGGGCCGGGGCAGCTACCTGTGCCTGTACCGCCTGGAGCGGGCGCGCCACGCGGAAGGCGGCACGGAACCCGGCGTGGCCCGCGTGCTGGCCAAGGTGGAGCAATGGGTGCAGGGCACCCGTTCGGGGGATCTGGCCGAGCTGCCCGGGCTGGACGAACGCTCGCCGGTCATCCCGCTGGTGACCTCCACCCGTGAAAACTGCCTGGGGGCCCAGTGCCCGCGCTTCGGGGAATGCCATGTGCACCTGGCGCGGCGGGAGGCGCTGGCGGCGGACATCGTGGTCGTCAACCACCACCTCTTCTTTGCCGATCTGGCCGTGCGCGAATCGGGCATGGCCGAACTGCTGCCCACCGTGCGCGTGGTGGTGTTTGACGAAGCGCACCAGATCAATGAAACCGGCGTGCAGTTTCTGGGGATGGCGTTGTCCACGGGGCAGCTGGCGGACTTCGGCCGCGACCTGCTCGCCAGCGGCTTGCAGCAGGCCCGCGGCCTGGCGGACTGGACAGGCCTGGCGGCCGGGGTGGACCTGGCGGCCAAAGACCTGCGGCTGGCGGCCGGAGCCATGCGAAGCGGATCGCGCCTGCGCTGGAGCAGCGAGGCGCCGGAGGGCCTGGAGCCGCAAGCCTGGAGCGCGGCGCTGCGCAGGACGGGGCTGGCCGTCGCCCAGGCTCAGGAGGCGCTCGACACGGTCAGCGAGATCGCGCCCGACTTCGTGCGCCTGTACGAACGCGCCGGCGAACTGCTGGCGCGCCTGGCCCGGTTTGCCGGACCCGGCCGCCCCGACGCGGTGCGCTGGCTGGAGGTCGGCATGCAACTGCGCCTGGCGGAGTCGCCGCTGGACATTGCGGAGGCCCTGCGCACACGGCTGCTGCAGGCGCCGGACGCGCCGGCCGACGCTGACGGGTGGCCCGAACACCCCCCGGCTGGGCAGACCCCGGGCCGGGCCTGGGTGTTCACTTCGGCCACCCTGGGCCATGACGAGCGCCTGACCTGGTTCACCCAGCGGGCCGGGCTCACGGATGCGCAGATCCTGCGCGTGGCCAGTCCGTTTGACTATCCGTCCCAGGCCGCGCTGTACGTGCCCCGCCACCTGCCGTCGCCGGCGGACCCGTCGCACAGTGCGGTGCTGGCGCAGTGGGTGGGGGAGGCCGCGCTGCAGCTGGGTGGGCGTACCCTCGTGCTGACCACGACGCTCAAGGCGCTGCGCACCCTGGGCGACCTGCTGAAGGAGCGCCTGGCAGTGCCGGGCCTGCTGGACGTGCTGGTGCAGGGCGAGTGGCCCAAGCGCCACCTCATGGAGCGCTTTCGCGAGGGGGCCGGGCAGGGCGGCCGCGGGTGCGTGCTGGTGGCGTCCGCCACCTTCTGGGAGGGGTTCGATGTGCCGGGCGACGCGCTGCAGCTGCTGGTGATCGACAAGCTGCCGTTTCCGCCGCCCGGCGATCCGCTGGTGGAAGCGCGCACGCAGCAGATCGAGCAGTCCGGCGGCAGCGCCTTCAGGGACTACGCCTTGCCGGAAGCCGCCGTGGCGCTCAAGCAGGGCGCGGGGCGCTTGATACGGCGCGAGACCGACCAGGGCGTTCTGGTGGTGGGGGACGTCCGGCTGGTGAGCATGGGGTACGGAAAACGCCTGCTGGCGGCACTGCCCCCCATGCGGCGCCTGGAGTCCGAAGCGGACTTCCAGGCGGCTCTTCAGGCACTTACCAGAACTTCCACCACGGATCCGACTTCTCCTTGAAGCCGCCGTGCAGGTAGGCACTCTGGGGGTAGGACGCGTCCATGACGCGGCGCGCGTCGTCGCGCAGCTGGGTCATGCCCAGCGCGTCGTAGGACTGGATCAGGATATACAGCGCTTCTTCCAGCGCGGGCACGCCCTGGTAGTCGGCCAACGCCACCTGCGCGCGGCTGATGGCCGCGACATAGGCGCCGCGCTGGTAGTAGTACCGGGCCACGTGCACTTCGTACTGCGCCAGGGAATTGACGATGTACGTCATGCGCTGGCGGGAATCCTGCGCATAGCGCGAGTCCGGGAAGCGGGTGACGAGTTCGCTGAAGGATTCAAACGAATCCTTGGCGGCCTTCTGGTCGCGTTCGGAGAGGTCCTGGCGCGAGATGAAGGAGAAGAGCCCCAGGTTGTCGTTGAAGTTCACCAAGCCCTTCAGGTACAGCGCGTAGTCCAGGGCGGGGCTGGCCGGATGCAGCTTCATGAAGCGGTCCAGCGTTGCGATGGCCTGGGCCTTTTCGCCGCCCTTGTATTGCGCGTAGGCCTTGTCGAGCTGAGCCTGCTGCGCCAGCGGCGTGCCCGCGGCACGCCCTTCCAGCTTTTCCAGCAGCGGCACCGCCTTGTCGTAGGCACCGCTGTTGAGTTCGTCCTTGGCCTCCGAATGGATACGGTTGGGGCTCCAGTTGGCCGTTTTGTCTTCGGTGGTGCCGGCGCAGCCAGCCAGCAGACCGGCCGCCAGCAGGGCGGAAACGAGGGGCAATGATGGGGCACGCAGCATCGCAGGCAGCTTTCAGCAAAAAGGGGAAACAGGAGTGCTAGATGACTCCGCACCTGTTCGAAGGCCTGTGCAACATTGCACTGCAGGCTTCCGGGCGCGAAAGGGCATTGTAGCGGCGGCCTTCGGCTGCCAGCAGGGTGCCGGGGAAGCGCCTGACGGCGGCCGGCGGCGCCGGGGTTTCTACAATGCCTGGCATGTTTGTTCACCTGCGCCTGCACACCGAATTTTCCGTCGTTGACGGTACCACCCGCATCGACGAGGTCGCCAAGGCGGCCGCCAAGGACGGGCAGCCCGCCCTGGCCATCACCGATCTCAACAACCTGTTTGGCGCCATCAAGTTCTACAAGGAAGCGCGGGGCAAGGGCGTCAAGCCGATCCTCGGCGCGGAAATCTACCTCGAGCCCGAGGAAGCCGGCGGCGCGCCGTCGCGCCTGGCGCTGCTGGTGCAGAACCGGCAGGGCTACCTCAACCTTTCGGAGCTGCTCGCGCGCGCCTGGACGCGCAACATCGTCAAGAACCTGGCGCTGTGCACCTGGGCGTGGCTGCAGGAGCTGTCCGAGGGGCTGATCGTGCTGGCCGGGGCCCAGGCCGGGCCGGTGGGGCAGGCCCTGCTCAAGGGCGACGAGGCCGGCGCCGCAGCGCTGGCCCTGCGCCTGGCGGGCATGTTCCCTCACCGTTTTTACATCGAATTGCAGCGAGCGGGACGTGCGGAAGACGAAAGCCACGTGGTGGCGGCCACCCAGCTGGCGGCGCGTCTGGCCCTGCCGGTGGTGGCCACCCACCCGGTGCAGTTTGCCACCGCCGACGACTACGAGGCCCACGAGGCGCGCGTGTGCATTGCCGAGGGCGAGATCCTGGCCAACCCGCGCCGCGTGCGCAAATTCACCCGCGACCAGTATTTCAAGTCGTCGGCCGAAATGCAGGCCCTGTTTGCCGATGTGCCGTCGGCCATCGAGAACACGGTGGAAATCGCGCAGCGCTGCAATCTGACGCTGGTGCTGGGCAAGCCGCGGCTGCCCGACTTCCCGACGCCCAACGGCATGCCCATCGAAGAGTATTTCCGGCTGGCGTCCTTTGAGGGGCTGGAGGAGCGGCTGGCGCACCTGTTCCCGGACACGGCGGAGCGCGACAAGCAGCGGCCCCGCTATGTGGAGCGGCTGGAATTCGAGCTGGGCACCATCCTGAAGATGGGGTTCCCCGGCTACTTTCTCATCGTGGGTGACTTCATCCAGTGGGCCAAGACCCACGGCTGCCCGGTGGGGCCGGGCCGGGGCTCCGGCGCCGGCTCGCTGGTGGCGTACGCGCTGAAGATCACCGACCTGGACCCACTGCAATACAACCTGCTGTTCGAGCGCTTCCTGAACCCCGAGCGGGTTTCCATGCCCGACTTCGACATCGACTTCTGCCAGAGCAACCGCGACCGCGTGATCGACTATGTGAAGGAGAAGTACGGCAAGAACGCCGTGAGCCAGATCGCCACCTTCGGCACCATGGCGGCGAAAGCCGCGATCCGCGACGTGGGCCGCGTCATGGACATGAGCTACACCTTCTGCGACGGAATCTCCAAGCTGGTGCCGGGCAAGCCCGGCATGTCGTACACGCTGGCCTATCCGCCCGAGGTGAAGAAAGAGGGCGACAAGAACAACTACGCGCTGGAGCTGGAGCCCATGCTCTACGAGCGCGTGCAGAAGGAAGAAGACGTCAAGACCATCATCGAGATGGCGCAAAAGCTCGAAGGCATGACGCGCAACATCGGCATGCACGCCGGGGGCGTGCTGATTGCGCCGGGCAAGCTTACCGACTTCTGCCCGCTGTACCAGCAGCCTGGCAGCGAGTCGGCCGTGAGCCAGTACGACAAGGACGACGTGGAGGCCATCGGCCTGGTGAAGTTCGACTTTCTGGGGCTGGCCACGCTCACCATCCTGGAGATTGCGCGCGAGTTCATCATGAAGCGCCACAAGGGCCAGGAGAACTTCGCCTTCGAGAACATTCCGCTGGACGATGGGCCCACCTACCGGCTGTTCTCCGAGGGCAAGACCGAAGCCGTGTTCCAGTTTGAAAGCCGCGGCATGCAGGGCATGCTGAAAGAGGCGCGCCCGAGCCGGCTGGAAGACCTGATCGCCCTGAACGCGCTGTACCGGCCGGGCCCGATGGACCTGATTCCCAGCTTCGTGAACCGCAAGCACGGCAAGGAGGAGGTGATCTACCCGCACCCGCTGGTGGAGCCGGTGCTCTCGGAGACCTACGGCATCATGGTCTACCAGGAGCAGGTGATGCAGACCGCGCAGGTGCTGGGCGGCTACAGCCTGGGCGGCGCCGACATGCTGCGCCGGGCCATGGGCAAGAAGAAGGCCGAGGAAATGGCCGAGCACCGTGCCATCTTCCGCAAGGGGGCGGCCGAGAAAGGCATCAGCCAGGAGAAGGCCGACGAGGTGTTCGACCTGATGGAGAAGTTCGCGGGCTACGGCTTCAACAAGTCGCACGCGGCAGCCTACTCGCTCCTGGCGTACCACACCGGTTGGCTCAAGGTGCACTACACCGCCGAGTTCTACTGCGCGAACATGACGGTGGAAATGGACGACACCGACAAGCTCAAGGTGCTGTACGAAGACGCCGTGAAGAATTTCGGCATGACCTTCGAGCCGCCGGACATCAACCGCGGCAACTACCGCTTCGAGCCAGTGACGGACAAGGTGATCCGCTACGGATTGGGCGCCGTCAAGGGCACCGGGCAACAGGCCATCGAAGCCATGGTAGCGGCGCGCGAGGGGCGGGGCGAGGGGCCCCAGGGCTCCACCAAGGGGCCGTTCAAGAGCCTGTTCGACTTCTGCGTGCGCGTGGACAAGGCCCGCATGAACAAGCGCACCGTGGAAGCCCTGATCAAGGCGGGGGCCTTCGACTCCATCCACCTCAACCGGGCTGCGCTGGTGGCGTCCATCGACCGCGCGTTCGATTTTGCCGCGGCCACGCTGGCCAATGTGAACCAGGGCGGGCTGTTCGACATGATGGGCGAGGACGCCCATGGCTCCAGCACGCAGGAGCCCGACCTGGTGGACGTGCTCCCGTGGGGGATCAAGGAACGGCTCACCCAGGAGAAGACGGCCATCGGGTTCTACCTGTCCGGCCACCTGTTCGATGAGGTGGCGACCGAGGTGCGGCGTTTCGTGCGCACCTCCATCGATGAACTGCTCGACAGCCGCGAGCCGCAGGTGCTTGCCGGCATCGTCAGCGACTTCCGGGTGATCAACGGCCAGCGGGGCAAGCTCGGACTGTTCCGCCTGGACGACAAGTCCGGGGTGATCGAAGCGTCCGCGGACGAGGCGTTGCTCAACTCCTACCGCAACCAGCTCAAGGAGGACGAGTTCATCGTGGTGCTGGGCCGGCTGCAGATGGACCATTTCAGCGGCGGGCTCCGGGTCAAGGTGCAGCAGGTGTGGGACCTGGCCGGGGCGCGCTGCCGTTTCGGCAAATACCTGCACATCGCCGTCCAGGACAAGGGCCCGGACGTGCAGCGGCTGGTCAAGGAATTCCCGCCGCGCCGCGAGGAGGTGGCCGAGGGCGAACTGGTGCACGGTCTGCGGGTGCGCATGGGAGTGCGCTGCACGGCCGGCGACGCTGCGGCCGTGGCGGAACTGCAACTGGGCGAAAGCGCCCGTTTTTACCCCAGCGACGCAGCCCTGGCAGCCTGGACGGCCCAGGCGGGCAGCGGCTCGGCCACGGTGGTATACGAGTGATGCGGACCCTGGCGCGGGCGCCCATCCGCCGGCGCGGCAGGGCGGTGACTTGAATAAATGCGGATCGGCGCCAGTTTTCTCTCTCGGCAGCACGCTGCGCGGATCGCTAGAATGATTTTCATGGCAACAAAACCACCTTCGCCCCCCACCGCGCCGCCCGTGACCCGGCCCGCGCAGGATGACGGCGGTTCGGTCGTGCTCGAAAGGCGCACCCAGAGGACCCAGCCGCCGCAGATGTACCAGGTGGTCATGCTCAACGACGACTACACCCCCATGGAGTTCGTCATCGTGGTGCTGCAGGAGTTTTTCAGCAAGGACCGCGAAACCGCCACCCAGATCATGTTGAAGATCCACCTGGACGGCAAAGGCGTGTGCGGGGTGTATTCCCGCGACGTGGCCGCGACCAAGGTGGAGCAGGTGCTTGACGCCGCCGTCAAGGCGGGCCACCCACTGCAATGTGTCAGTGAGCCTGTTGAATAACAGGTCTTTGATCCCGATCTAGAGTTATCCCTTCCACGCAAGCACAAAGGAGTTCACATGATTGCCCAGGAACTGGAAGTCAGCTTGCACATGGCCTTTGTTGAGGCCCGTCAGCAGCGCCACGAGTTCATCACCGTGGAGCATCTGTTGCTTGCATTGCTCGATAACCCCAGCGCAGCGGAGGTGCTGCGCGCATGTTCGGCCAATATCGATGATCTGCGTTCATCGCTGTCGAACTTCATCAAGGACAACACCCCGCAGGTCGCTGGGACCGACGAGGTGGACACGCAACCCACGCTGGGCTTCCAGCGGGTGATCCAGCGCGCCATCATGCACGTGCAGTCCACGGGCAATGGCAAGAAGGAAGTGACCGGCGCCAACGTGCTGGTGGCCATCTTTGGCGAAAAGGATTCGCATGCCGTGTACTACCTGCACCAGCAGGGCGTCACGCGCCTGGACGTGGTCAACTTCATTGCCCACGGCATCAAGAAGGGCGAGCCGCCGGAGCCCGCCAAGGCCGACGGCCAGGCGGAAGGCGAAGAGGGTGGCGGTGGCGGCGAGCGCAGCGAAAAGGCGTCGCCGCTGGAGCAGTTCACCCAGAACCTGAACCAGGCCGCCAAGGACGGCAAGATCGACCCGCTCATCGGCCGCCACTACGAGGTCGAGCGCACGATCCAGATCCTGTGCCGCCGCCGCAAGAACAACCCGCTGCTGGTGGGCGAGGCCGGCGTGGGCAAGACCGCGATTGCCGAGGGCCTGGCCTGGCGCATCACCCAGAACGACGTGCCCGAGATCCTGGCCGAGGCCACGGTGTACTCGCTGGACATGGGCGCGCTGCTGGCGGGTACCAAGTACCGCGGCGATTTCGAGCAGCGGCTCAAGGGCGTGCTCAAGTCGCTCAAGGACAAGCCCAACGCCATCCTGTTCATCGACGAGATCCACACGCTGATCGGCGCAGGCGCCGCATCGGGCGGCACGCTGGACGCGTCCAACCTGCTCAAGCCGGCGCTCTCCAGCGGCCAGCTCAAGTGCATTGGCGCGACCACGTTCACGGAATACCGTGGCATCTTCGAAAAGGACGCGGCCCTGTCGCGCCGTTTCCAGAAGGTGGACGTGGTCGAGCCCAGCGTGGCCGAGACGGTGGACATCCTCAAGGGCCTCAAGAGCCGCTTCGAGGAGCACCACAGCGTGAAGTACGCCGCGGCCGCCCTGCAGGCAGCCGCCGAGCTGAGCGCCAAGTACATCAACGACCGCCACCTGCCCGACAAGGCCATCGACGTGATCGACGAAGCGGGTGCTGCGCAGCGCATCCTGGTGCCCAGCAAGCGCAAGAAGACCATCGGCAAGGCCGAGATCGAGGAGATCGTGGCCAAGATCGCGCGCATTCCGCCCGCGAACGTGTCCAACGACGACCGCGGCAAGCTGCAGACGCTGGAGCGTGATCTGAAGAGCGTGGTGTTCGGCCAGGACAAGGCGCTGGAGGTGCTGGCGTCGGCCGTCAAGATGGCGCGTTCCGGCCTGGGCAAGGGAGACAAGCCTATCGGCTCGTTCCTGTTCAGCGGCCCCACGGGCGTGGGCAAGACCGAGGCGGCCAAGCAGCTGGCGTTCATCCTGGGCATCGAGCTGATCCGCTTCGACATGTCCGAGTACATGGAGCGCCACGCCGTGAGCCGCCTGATCGGCGCGCCCCCGGGCTACGTGGGCTTTGACCAGGGGGGCCTCCTGACCGAGGCGATCACCAAGAAGCCGCACGCGGTGCTGCTGCTCGACGAAATCGAGAAGGCCCACCCGGACATCTTCAACGTGCTGCTGCAGGTGATGGACCACGGCACGCTGACGGACAACAACGGGCGCAAGGCCGACTTCCGCAACGTCATCATCATCATGACGACGAACGCGGGCGCCGAGACCATGAACAAGGCCACGATCGGCTTCACCAACCCGCGGCAGGCGGGCGACGAGATGGGCGACATCAAGCGCCTGTTCACGCCCGAGTTCCGCAACCGGTTGGACGCCATCGTCAACTTCAAGGCGCTGGACGAGCAGATCATCCTGCGCGTGGTGGACAAGTTCCTGCTGCAGCTGGAGACGCAACTGGCCGAGAAGAAGGTGGAAGTCACCTTCACCGACACGCTGCGCAAGCACCTGGCGAAGAAGGGCTTCGATCCGCTGATGGGCGCGCGCCCGATGCAGCGCCTGATCCAGGACACCATCCGCCGTGCGCTGGCCGACGAGCTGCTGTTCGGCCGCCTGACCGAGGGTGGCCGCCTGACGGTGGACATCGAGGTGAAGAAGGATGACAAGGGGGTGGAAACGCCCGAGGTGCTGCTGGACATCCAGCCCCTGCCGAAGAAGGACCGGGCCGCCAAGTCCGAGCCGGCAGAGCCGGAAGAAGCGACGGCGGATTGAGCCTGCCGGCGGGCATAGCCCGCTGGGGCCCTAGTCCCAAAAGCCAGCCATCGTTTGATGGCTGGCTTTTTTTTGCGCAGGCCGGCCCGCGCGGGTCCGCCACCAGGGGAATGCTGCTGGGGTGTCAGCCAACACCCCGAGTGCGAGCCGGAGTGCTGCGCGATAGGCCCTGCGGCGAAGGCTCAACTTGTGGCAAAAGCAGCTTTGAAAGGCCACTGGGCCTGTTTGGCGGTGTGCAAGCTGGTATGTTTCCGGCACCAGGCCACGCGGGCGTTTGCGCTTGCCGTGGCCCATCCCTTCACTTCACTCCCAAGGAGCTTCTGCCATGATCACCGCCGACCCCACCATGACGAATCTGTTCCTGCAGCTGGGCCTGGATGCCAGCGAGCAGGGCATTGCGCAGTTCATCAAGAGCCACCAGTTGCCCACCGAAGTGGCGCTGGGGGACGCGCCCTACTGGTCTGACGCCCAGCGCACGTTCCTGGTCGAACAGCTCAAGGCCGATGCGCCTTGGGCGATGGTGGTGGACCAGTTCAGCGAAGCGCTGCACTCCGACGCCGAGCACGGCACCGCGCGGGGGTGAAAGGCGCCCGGCGCCAGCGGCGAGCGCGTGGGCGCCGTCAGCGGGCTGGGGATGCCGGCGCGGCCTGCGGCACCGGCGGTTCTGCAGGCCGCGGTGCGGCCTGCGTGCCCCGCAGCCGGGCCAGCAGGTCCGCCGTTGGGTAGCCGTCGGCGGGGAGCCCCTCGCTTTGTTGGTAACGGCGCAGGCCGGCGCGTGTGGCCGGGCCCGGCACGCCATCGGGAGCTCCGGTGTCGAACCCGCGGGCGTTCAACGCGGCTTGCAGCTCCTTGACCTGTTCGGTCGAGAGTGCCGGGAGATCCCGCGGCCAGGCGCCCAGGATGGGCGCGCCGCCATCGATCTGCTGCGCCAGCTGGGCCACGCCCAGCGCGTAGGTCACGGCGTTGTTGTAGCGCAGCAGGGTGCGGAAGTTGTGCCCCACCAGAAACGCCGGTCCGCGGGCGCCGGCGGGCGTCAGGATGGAGGCGCCGTCCAGTGCCGGCAAGGCGTCGCTGCCGACGGGCTGTACCCCTTGCGCCGCCCATTGCCCGGTGCTTTGCCGCACCGTGAGCTCGGACCGCGCGTAGTCGAAATCGGCGGGCAGCCGGACCTCGGTGCCCCAGGTCTCGCCCTTGCGCCAGCCTTCGCCTGCCAGAAAGGCCGCGGTCGATGCGGCCACGTCGGGCACGCTGCCCCAGATGTCGCGGTGCCCGTCGCCATCGCCGTCCACCGCGTGCCGCAGGAAGACCGAGGGCAGAAACTGCGTGTGGCCCATGGCCCCAGCCCACGAGCCCATCATCCGGTCGGCGGGGATGTCGCCCTGGTCAATGATGCGCAGCGCGGCCAGCAGCTCGCTCTGCGCCCAGGCGCGGCGACGGCCTTCGTAGGCCAGCGTGGCCAGCGCGTCCACGGTGCGGAAGGAGCCAAAGTTTTGTCCGTAGTTGCTCTCCATGCCCCAGATGGCGGTAAGGATCGCTGCCGGCACGCCGTAGCGGTCTGACGCCGCCTGCAACGTGGCCGCATGTTCGGCCAGCTTGGCGCGGCCCTGCGCCACCCGCTGCGGCGAGACGGCGCTGTCCAGATAGGCCCAGGGGGTGCGCGTGAACTCGGGCTGGGCACGGTCCAGCTCCACCACGCGGGGCTGCCACTGGGCGCGGCCGAGCACGCCGTACACGGTGTCCGGGCGGATGCCCGCCTGCAGCGCCTGGGCCCGGAATGCCTCCTTCCAGCGGTCAAAGCCTTGCCGGTGCGCCGCGGTCTGCGGCGGCTCGGTGAGGCCCGCAGTCGGTGGCAAGGTGGTGGCCGGGCGTTCGGGCTGGGGCGCTGGCGCGGCTGGAGCAGCCGGGGCGGGGGGCCGCGCGGCAGGCGCAACGGTGGAAGACGGCGCGGCGCAGCCGGCCAGGGCCAGCGCGGCGGCCCAAGGGAGGATGCGGCGGCGGAATGCGGCCGAGGTCAGGGCAGGGGGACAAAGCATGCCCGATTGTCCCGCGCCGACGCGCTGGCGCCGGAGCGCAGGTGTATCACGGCGTGAATGGCCCGCCGCTGGCGCGTGGTTACTCCTTTTTTGATAGCTGCTTGCGCTTGTCATGCAAGCGCTGGAGGCCAATATTGCTTCAAATGGGGTACCATTTGGCCGCTTGGTTCTGCCCGGCCGGCCTGGCCGGGCTTTTCATTGTTTGCCCATGCCTGCCCACACTTTCCTCTGGCACGACTACGAGACCTTTGGCGCCAACCCGCGCCGCGACCGGCCTGCGCAGTTTGCCGCCATCCGCACGGATGCCGAGCTCAACGAGATCGGCGAGCCGCTGATGCTTTATTGCCAGCCCGCCAACGACTATCTGCCCGACCCGCAGTCCTGCCTCATCACCGGCATCACGCCCCAGCAGTGCCTGGAGCAAGGCGTGCCCGAGCACGCGTTCGCGGCGCGCATCGAGGCGGAGTTTGCCCAGCCCGGCACCATCGGCGTGGGCTACAACACCATCCGCTTTGACGACGAGATCACGCGCTTTCTGTTCTGGCGCAACCTCATCGACCCCTATGCGCGCGAGTGGCAGAACCAATGTGGCCGTTGGGACCTGCTGGATGTGGTGCGCATGACCTATGCGCTGCGGCCCGACGGCATCCAGTGGCCGAAGAAGGAGGACGGCGCGGCCAGCTTCAAGCTGGAGCACCTGTCCAAGGCCAACGGCCTGCTGCACGAGGCCGCGCACGATGCGCTGTCGGACGTGCGCGCCACCATTGCGCTGGCCCGGCTGATCCGCCAGCTCCACCCCAAGCTGTTCGACTTTGCGCTGTCGCTGCACAAGAAGGACCGTGTGGCCGCCGAGCTGCGCCTGCCGGCCACGGCCGCCAGTGCGCGCGCGTTCCTCCACGTCTCGGGCATGTTCCCGGCCGAGCGGGGCTGCCTGGCCGTGATGTGGCCGCTGGCCAGCCACCCCACCAACAAGAACGAACTCATCGCCTGGGACCTGGCCCAGGACCCCGCGCCGCTGGCGGCGATGGGCGTGGAGGAAATCCGCCTGCGCATGTTCACCCGGGCGGACGCGCTGCCCGAGGGCACCACGCGCCTGCCCATCAAGACCATTCACCTCAACAAGTCGCCCATGGTGGTGGGCAATGTGAACACGCTCACGCCCGCCCTGGCGCAGCGCTGGGGCATTGACCTGGCGCAGGCGGCGCAACACGCCGAAGTGGCGCGCGCGCTGCCCGACATGAGCGGCATCTGGCCGGCGGTGTTTGCCCGCCCGCAAGAGCCCGCGCCGGATGTGGACCAGGACCTGTACGGCGGGTTTGTGGGCAACAACGACCGGCGCCTGCTGAACGACCTGCGTACCCTGAGCGGCGACAAGCTGGCCAGGGCGCGTGCGAACTTTGACGACCCGCGCCTGGCTGAGCTGCTGTGGCGCTACCGGGCGCGGAACTTCCCGGCCACGCTGTCTCCCGAGGAGCGGGAGCGCTGGGAGGCGCACCGCGCCGCCTGCCTTTTCGACGGGCAGGGCGGGGCGCGCACGGTGGAGCAGCTCTTTACCGAAATCGACACCCTCTCGGAGACCGCCGACGACGAGCGCACGCAGGACATTCTGGGCGCCTTGTACGATTACGCCGAACACATTGCACCGGAACGGTAGCCCCCTGAGGGGCTGCGCGCCTTCGCCCGGAGGGGGACGCACCCGGTGGCCTGGCAAGGCCAGTTCCACGGGTGCATTGGCATCAGGGCGCGCCAGTAGTGATCGCCTCGTAAGAACCTGTTCAAGATCTTTTCGGGGTCGCACAATGACCTTGCACCTCATCCCGATTGCACTCCAATGCGATCCCCGAAAAGATTTTGAACAGGTTCTAAGTAGCCCCGCAGAAACAGCGCAGATTTTTATGACGACACCGCAGAACCCCAGCTTCACCACCCAGATCGTTCACGCCGACCGCCGGGGTGGCGCCGAGCAGGGCGCCATCCACCAGCCCGTGCACACCTCGGTGCAGTACGGCTACGACAAGGTCGAGGACCTGATCGCCGTGTTCCAGGGCACCGCCAAGGGCGGCTTCAATTACGCGCGCCAGGGCACGCCGACCACGGCGGCGCTCGAGTCCATGGTCACGCAGATGGAAAACGGCCGGGGCACCATCGCCTTTGCCACCGGCATGGCGGGCATTTGCGCCATCTTCCTCACGCTGCTCAAGGCGGGCGACCACCTGGTGGCCAGCCAGTTCGTGTTCGGCAACACCAACAGCGTGTTCGGCACGCTGGCCGACCTGGGCATTGAAGTGACCCTGGTGGACGTGACCAACGCCGCCAACGTGGCCGCCGCGCTGCGCCCCACCACGCGCATGGTGTTTGTGGAAACCATCGCCAACCCTGGCACGCAGATCCCCGACCTGCAGGGCATCGGGGCGGTGTGCCAGGAGCACGGTTTGCTCTACGTGGTGGACAACACCGTGGCGTCGCCGTACCTGTTCCAGGCCGAGAGCGTGGGCGCCGGCCTGGTGCTGAACTCGCTGACCAAGAGCATCGGCGGGCAGGGCGCTGCGCTGGGCGGTGCCGTCACCGATACCGGCCGCTACGACTGGAGCCGCTACCCGAACATCTTTGCCGCCTACCGCAAGGGCGACCCCAAGGGCTGGGGCCTGCAGCAGCTGCGCAAGAAGGGGTTGCGCGACATGGGGGCGACCTTGTCGTCCCAGGCGGCGCACCAGCTGGCGCTGGGCGCCGAGACCCTGGCGCTGCGCATGGACCGCACCAGCGCCACGGCGCTGGCCCTGGCGCAATGGCTGGAACAGCACCCGGCCGTTGCGCGCGTGCTCTACCCCATGCTGCCGTCGCACCCGCAGCACGCATTCGCGCAAAAGCACCTGAAGGCGGGCTCCTGGCTGCTGTCGTTTGAACTGCGCGATCCCGGCCAGTGCCTGGCGGTGTGCAACCGGCTGCAGCTGCCCATCAAGGCGACGGGGCTGGCGGACACCCGCACCCTCATCATCCCAGTGGCGCACACCATTTTCTGGGAGGCCGGCCCGCAGGTGCGTGCCGCGATGGGCATCGCCGACGGGATGATCCGCCTGTCGGTCGGGCTGGAAGAAACGCAAGATCTGCTCGCCGACTTCGCGCAGGCCCTGCAGGGCGCCTGAGCGCCGGCGACACCCCGCAAGAGCCCGGCCATGGCCACAGCCACCTCCGCACCGCCCGCCAGCATTGGCAAATACCGCATCGAGCGGGAGCTGGGGCGGGGCGCCAGCGGCATCGTGTACCTGGGCCTGGACGGCTTCCGGGGGCGCAAGGTGGCCATCAAGCAGACCCACGCCCACCTGCTGCGCGAGCCGCAACAGGCCCAGCGCTACCGCAAGCTGCTGCGCAACGAGGCGGCCCTGTCCGGGCGCCTGCGCCATCCCAACATCGTGCGGCTGCTGGACGCCGACGAAGAAGCCCTGCCGCCCTATCTGGTGCTGGAGTACGTGGACGGGCGGCCGCTCTCGGCCTTCTCAACCCCCGACACCCTGCTGCCCGTGCCGCAGGTGCTGGACATCGCGTTCAAGTGCTGCAACGCCCTGGAATACGCCTGCCGCGAAGGCTTGGTGCACCGGGATATCAAGCCGGCCAACCTGATGCTGACGCAGGCGAGCGAGCTCAAGCTGACCGACTTCGGCGCGGCGCTGTCGCTGCGCAGCGATGCCACCCAGCTCTCGGGGCTGGTGGGGTCGCCCTCGTACATGTCGCCCGAGCAGGTGCGCGAGCAGGACCTCACCCACCACAGCGACATGTTCTCGCTGGGCGTGGTGGTGTACGAACTGCTCACGGGCCGGCGCCCGTTCGAGGGCGATACCGACTTTGCCACGCTGTACAAGATCAGCCACGACGCCCCCACGCCTCCCAGCCTGCTGCGCGCCTCGCTGCCCGAAGCGGTGGACGCCGTGCTGCTGCGGGCGCTGGCCAAGCAGCCCGAAGAGCGATTTGCCACCTGGGACGAGTTTGCCCAGGCGCTGCTGTCGGTGCACCGCGGCCTGCCGCGCCAGAAGTCGCAGGACACCGAAGCCGAACGCTTTGCCCGCCTGCGGGCGCTGCCGTTCTTTGCCGACTTCCACGACGTTGCGCTGTGGGAGCTGATGCGCCTGGGCCATTGGCGCCGGCTGGAGCAAGGCACCGTGCTGATGCGGGAGAACACGCCCGGCGACTCGTTCTGCATCCTGATCGAAGGGCAGGTCGCCGTCAGCCGCCAGGGCTGGCACCTCAGCACCCTGGGGCCTGGCGTCACGCTGGGCGAGATGACCTATCTGCGGCCCGAAGACCGCAGGCGCACGGCCACCGCCGTGGCCGAGACCGAGGTGCTGGTGCTCAAGGTGCGCAACCCGGCACTGCGGGGCGCATCGGAAGACCTGCAGTCGCGCTTTGACAAGGCCTTCATCAAGCTCCTGGTGGGCCGGCTCATTGCCACCAATGAGCAAGTGGCCGAGTGGGAGCAGGGGCTGAGCGCCCCCGAGTGAGGCGGGCGGGCGAACCGCCTACGAAGTCTGGCGCCCGCCGCGCAAGACTCTGCGGCGGGACGCACGGGCACCTGCAGCGCCCAGCACCAGGGACAGGACCGCCAGACCGGCCCCACCCAGCGCCGGGATACCCACCGCCGCCGGGGCGCCCGTGGGCGCCCCGGTAACGCTCAGCAGCACCGTGCCGGGCTCGAGTGCCCAGGTCGCGCCGCCGTCGGTGGAGCCATAGGTCGTTCCGGGGCCTCCCGCCCAGGCCCAGCGGTAGTTGCTGCCGGGGCTGCCCGGGCCCAGGTTGGGCACCGTGCCATGGGCCACCACCCAGACATGGCCGCCCGCGGGCGCTGGGTGGGTGCCAGTGAACCGCACCGGCCCCAGCCCGGCCGTGGGCACGGGGTCCAGCGGGGCAAAGGTCGTGCAAGACGCGCCGGGCGCGCTGCCGCCCGCGCCGTCATCGCACACCCGCACGACCAGGCCGCCGGTAGAGCCCGCGTCGTTCAATAGCAGCGTTAGCCCGGTGACGGAGACCGCCGGCGCGCCGGCGGCAATTCGCACGCCCAGGTGCTGGCCAAAGTCCACGGCGCTGTAAAAGCCCGAATCGGCAAGCCCCAGGTTGTCAAACACCGTGGCGGCCGCAGCGCTGGTGGCGGCGGCACCGGCGCACAACGCCAGCAGAATCTGTGAAACGGCGAGCGGCGTGCTGCGACGTACCGCGCTGCGGGGCAAGGAGGGGCGAAGAAGGTGCATGGCGTGCAGTCAAGTCAAGGGAAAGGCCGGTGGTAGCCGAAAGGACCCGTCAAGGGAACCGCCCGGCGCAGGACCGTTGCCGCGATGGGCGGGATGCCGGGCAGCGTAGGCCCTGGGCAACGCTGCGGCTTGCCTGGGCGTTGCGCCGCTCCTTGACCAAGCGTTTCGCGCCTGTGCCTGGAGGAGGCAGCGGGCGGCCGCCAGGACTTTGCAGGTGGCGCGAAAGTTTGCTATTGAAAGAGGAGCTGCTGGCACTTATCCAGCAAGGTCTGAGGTCGAAATTGACTGAAAATGACGTCCTGTCGGCGCGGCCCGGCCTTCATCCGAAGAAGTGGTAGCACACCGCGATGGCAGCCACCACGCCCGCCAGCTCCGCCAGGAGCGCGCAGCCGATGGCGTGCCGGGCGCGCTGGATGCCCACCGCGCCAAAGTACACGGCCAGCACGTAGAAGGTGGTCTCCGTGCTGCCCTGCACGGTGGCCGCGGCCAGGGCGGCGAAGCTGTCCACGCCCTGGGATTGCATGGTCTCGATCAGCATGGCGCGGGCCGCGCTCCCTGAAAACGGCTTGACCAGCGCGGTCGGCAGCGCATCCACAAATCGTGCGTCGATGCCCCCGGCCTCCACGCACCAGCGGATGCCGTCCAGCACGTAGCCCAGCGCCCCCGACGCGCGGAACACGCCCACGGCGCAGAGCATGGCCACCAGGTAGGGCAGCAGGCCCTTGGCCACGTCAAAGCCCTCGCGGGCGCCGTCGATGAAGGCCTCGTACACCGGCACCTTGCGCCAGGCCCCGACGGCGACGAACAGCACCACCAGCGCAAACAGCGTGAGGTTGCCCAGGAGCGAGGACAGCGAGGCCAGGGCTGCGGCGCTGAGGGTGGAGAGCAGGGCCATGAAGGCCCCCAGCAGCAGGGCCAGGGGCAGCAGGTAGGCCAGCACCACCGGCCGCCACAGCGGCAGGCGCTGCACCACGGCCACGCTGAGCAGCCCCACCAGCGTGGACGCCGAGGTGGCCAGCAGGATGGGCAGGAACACCAGCGTAGGGTCGGCCGCACCCTGCTGCAGGCGGTACATGAAGATGGTGACCGGCAGCAGCGTGAGCGACGAGGCGTTGAGCACCAGGAACAGGATCTGCGCATTGGTGGCGGTGCCGGGCTCGGGGTTCAGCTCCTGCAGCGCCCGCATGGCCTTCAGGCCGATGGGGGTGGCCGCGTTGTCCAGGCCCAGGGCGTTGGCGGCAAAGTTCATCGTCATCAGGCCCAGGGCCGGGTGGCCGTTGGGCACGCCCGGCATCAGGTGGCGAAACAGCGGGGCCAGCCAGCGGGCCAGGGCGTCCACGATGCCGGCCCGCTCGGCAATGCGCAGGAAGCCCAGCCACAGCGTAAGCGTGCCAAAAAGCAGCACCATCACCTCCACCGACAGCTTCGCCATCTGGAACAGCGCCTGCACCATGGCGGCAAAGATCTCGCCATGGCCGCCTGCCAGCCACTGGGCCAGGGCAGCCACCGCCGCGGTAAGGAAGAAACCAAGCCAGAGGGTGTTGAGCATGCAGGGCGCTAGTGGCGGGGGCGGCGGATCGGAGACATGGCAGGTTCCAAGATTACACGCTCGCCAGGCGGCGCCCGCAAAGCCGGACCGCTCCGCCAGCACCCGGCCCGGGCTCTGGGGGCCACGAGTAAACTATAGGGTTTTGCCGCGTGGGCCGACCCGCGGCACAACTCTCTCCCCATCCCACACGAAAAGGTAACCCCATGGGCGCGCAGTGGAAAGCAAAAGGCAAGGCCCTGGTGGCCGATGCCAAGGGCAAGCTGTTTGGCAAGCTGGTCAAGGAAATCACCGTGGCCGCACGCGGCGGTGCCGATCCGGCCAGCAACGCACGCCTGCGCCTGGTGGTGGAGCAGGCCCGCAAGGCCTCCATGCCAAAGGACACGCTGGAGCGCGCCATCAAGAAGGGCTCCGGCACCGGTGCCGACGCCGTGAACTACGAGCGCGTGATCTACGAAGGCTTTGCGCCGCACCAGGTGGCGGTGATGGTCGAGTGCCTGACCGACAACGTGAACCGCACCGCGCCCGAGATGCGGGTGCTCTTCCGCAAGGGGCAGCTGGGCACCTCGGGCTCGGTGGCATGGGACTTCAACCACGTCGGCATGATCGAAGCCGAGCCGGCCACGCCGGGCGCCGACCCGGAACTGGCCGCCATCGAGGCCGGCGCGCAGGATTTCGAGGCCGGGGACGAAGAGGGAACCACCATGTTCTGGACCGACCCGACCGACCTGGACCTGGTCAGCCGCGCACTGCCGGCCCAGGGTTTCACGGTGCTCACGGCCAAGCTGGGCTACAAGCCCAAGAACCCCGTGAACCCCGCCAACCTGACGGCCGAGCAGCTGGAAGAGGTGGAGAGTTTCCTGGCCGCCATCGACGCCAACGACGACGTGCAGAACGTCTTTGTGAGTCTGGCCGGCTGATAAAGACAGATCACCGATAGGGCTGGCAATACAGCCAGGCCGCCGCGCGCGGCCGCTCTTGTTTTTTGGGGCGGTGCGCCCCATCTCCGCTGTCGGCGCCGACGCGCCGGCGGCCCCGCAAGGCCTTCCCGCCGCGGGGCCTGAGCCTTCCAACGACCCGTTCGCTATTCCCGCATGACGACTGCAGACCACTACGCCGCGCTGGGCGTGCCGGCCAACGCCACGCTGGCGGACATCAAGAAGGCGTTCCGGCAAAAGGCCGCCTTCTACCACCCGGACCGCAACGCGGCGGCCGATGCCGCGCAGCGCTTCCAGGCCGTGCAAAAGGCCTACGAGGTGCTGTCGGACGACGCCGCCCGCCAGGCCTATGACGACAACCGCCGCCGCAACCTGCTGGACGACCCGCTGCAGACCGCCCAGGAGATCTGGCAGGCCTACAGCGCGCGCATTCTTTCCCATCCTTCTGCCCTGTGAAACTTTCTCCTTATTTTTATGACCTGCGCTCTGCCTACCAGGCAGAGCTGGACGACCTGGTGTCCGACTCCGAGGGCAAGGACGTCCTGCGCAAGCGCCTGGCCGAAAAGCGTGCCGAGATGGGCTTTCTGGTGCAGATGATGGACCTGGCCCCCGAGATGGTGGCGGTGGCCTTCCACCAGGCCTTCCGCTTTGTGCAGGCCGACGCCGTGGAGCGCCTGCTGGCCCAGGGCCGCGACGAGCTGCCCGACTGGCACAGCCTGGGCCACGCCGTGGCGCTGGAGCCCTGGGCGCAGGGCCTGGCCCAGACCGTGCTGCGCGAGCCCCAGGGCGCGCGGTTTCTGGCGGTGGCCGCCGGCCTGGAATACCTGCAACAGCACGCCCGCCTAGCGCCCGCCGCCGCAATGCACGACGACGCGCAGGCCGATGAAGACGGCGCAGACACCGCCGAGCACGACGACGACTACAGCGCCCTGAGCGCCGACGACGCGGTGGACCCGCACAACAGCCGTACGCGCGAAGAGGCCAGCGCCAACTGGCTGGCCGATGTGGGCTTTGAGCGCAAGGAATGACCCCATGAGCAGTAGCAGCAACCAACACCTGGCCCTTATCACCAAGACCACCAGCCTGATCGCCGCCGGCGACATCGTGGGCGCCGAGGCGGCCCTGGCCGACCTGGCCGATGCCGAAGGCGACAACGCCCTGATGGTGGTGCTGGACCAGCTCGCGCCCAAGGACATCCTGGCCGTGATGCGCGAGTACGACGACTCCAAGGCGTCTGTCGTCAACCTGCTCGTCACGCCCGAGCAGTTTGCGCGCGCCATGGTGCTGGAAAAGCAGTACAAGGACCTCACCCACACCCACCTGCGCAACATGGTGAACGCGGTGATCTTCCGCGACGGCGCCGATCCGGTGGAGTTCCTCACCGCGATCGGCGACCTGGAGGGCGGCGCCGAGGCCCTGGCCAACTACTTTGCCGAAAAGTGGAGCCGCATCGAGGCGTTCGCGCGCACCGGCACCTTTGACGCCACCGAGGACTACGGCCCCACGCTCAGCGACGACGAACTGCTGGCCTCGGGCTACGTGCAGCCCCGCGTGGACCTGGACGAGGTGGCCGACGGCGACTGGATGCAGATGGCCTGGCTGCTGCGCTACGAGTGCCGCGACCTGTTCATTGAAATGCTGCTGGTGCTGCGCGCCAAGGCGCGTGCCTTTGACCTGGGCCTGGAAGAGGGCGACGAGACCCCCGCCGAGGAAGACGACGGCAAGTTCGAGACCAGCGAAACCGACCGGGGCAAGGCCACGCCCGCGGCGCGCACGTCGGACGAAGAGTCTGCGATCTAGAGAACCTCCCCCTGTGGCGCTGCGCGCCTTCGGCAATGCCGTTCGGAAAGGGGGACACCGCCAGCGCGGCGGGGCGGCCCTTGCGCAGCGGTCCTGGCTCGGGCCGCGCCCGTTGCAGGGGCCGTGAGGAACGCCGAGTGTGTGATGGATACCCTATGACCCTGCCTGATACGCCTTCTCCCGATACTTCCCCTGCGGCGGCTGCCAGCGCCCTGCAGCTCCACGACGCCCGCCCATTCTTTGAAAAGGCGCTGGTCTACGGCGTGCAGCACGGCATCCTGGGTGCGGAGCGGCTGGCCGCCATCCATGCCGATGCGCCCAAGGGCATGGTGCAGATTGCGCGCTACTTCGGCACCGAGTTCTTGCGGCCCGAGCTGGAGAAGGCGCGGGACCGCATGGTCAATCTCATCAGCCTGTACCTGCTGGAGACCACGGGCGGCGACCTGGCCCAGGCGGCCGTGTCGTTGCGCGACCACTCGTTGCTGTCGCGCTCCAAGGGCGGGTCGGACATGCTGCGGCGGCTGATTGCCCTGCCCGAGAGCAGCAATTTCGGCATGGCCGGCTATGCCGATGCGGAGACGGCGCTGCTGGCCGCGTGGTCGCTGCGCAGCCATGCCGAGTACCGCGCGGAATGGGCGCGCCGCAGCGAGATTGCCCAGGCCCTGCGCGCCGCCGAGTGGCTGGCCGAGCAGTACGACCTGGACACGGACGAGCTGGAGGCGGCCGGGGCCGACGCCGAAGCCGTGATCCGCACGGCCCTGCTGATGCAGGCGATTGCGCCGGGCGCCCTGGCCGAGGGCGATTGGCCCAGCGCGGCGGCCCTGGACCGGCGCGTGACCGCGCTGCGTAAGAAGGCGCGCGCCGCTGCGGCCAAGCCGCTGGTTCCCACGCTCCCGAACGGCCTGCCCGCCGAACTGCGCAGCGTGGTGCAGGCCCACAGGGAAGCCGTGCAGGCCGACCTGCCGCGCCTGCTGGACCCCAAGGTGGCCTTGCGCACGCTGCTGCGGCCGCTGGGCGCCTTTCGCGCGCGCTACTTTCTGCTGGACGACCCGCTGGCCGAGGTGGACCAGCTGCACCGCAGCCTGGACGCGCTCGATGAAACCGACGAGCCCCCGCAGCCTGCCAGCAAGACCTGGATGCGGGCGGTGGACGGGCACGACGACGAGCCGTCGCTGCTCACCCTGTTCCTGTGTCTGGCCGCGGGCGTGCCCAAGAAGACGCTGCTCACCGAAAAGGCCGCTGCCAGCCTGGTGCGCAAGGCGCGCAAATCCGGCCTGCAGCCCGAACTGGCGGCCGACTTCATCCGCAGCCATGCCCCCGGCGTGCACCAGCCGGACTACCTGGCGCTGTGGAACGGTTTTGTGCAGGACGCGCAGGCCACGCTGCTGAGCGACCGCGACTACCAGATGCACGATGCCCTGGCGCTGCTGCGCCGGGAATGCAACGTGCAGGGCTGACCGGCGCCGCCGCTCTGCGACCCGGGGGGCGTTGCCGCCGCGGCGTTTCGCGGCGCGGGCGCAACAGGCGCCCCGTCGGCAGCGCGTTGGCTGGGTTAACATGCTTGCCCGCCTTGTCCCGCCGCGCCCCCGACGTCCCGCGCGCGCCCCTGCTGAAGACCCTGCTTTTCCGGCGTACGCGTTGTGCACAGTCCCACCCTGATCATCCTGGCGGCGATGCTGTCGATGCTCATCACCGCGCTGTTGTTCGCGGTGTGGTATTTCAATCGCCAGATTCCAGGTTTGCGCCTGTGGGTGCTGGCGTTTCTCAGCAGCTCGGTGTTCAGCACCTGCCTGCTGGTGCGCGACGGGCTGCCCGAACCGCTGTCGGTGGCTGTGGCGCAGATCAGCATCAGCCTGACCGGCTACCTGTGCTGGATGGGAAGCCGCGTCTACATGGGCCGCAAGCCGCTGCGGCACGGGTGGGCGGTACTGGCGGTGGGGCTGCTGACGGCGGTCGCGCTGTACTTCACCATGGTCCGGCCGCACACCGGGGTGCGGTTCGTGCTGGCGGGCCTGATGTCGGGCGTGTGCTTCGTGCTGACGGCGCGGACCCTTGCGCATGGCGGCTTCCGCCAGGTGCCTGCGCGCTACCTGTTCTCCGCCATGGTGGGGGCCCACGGGCTGTTCGTGCTGCTGCGGCCCCTGGCGTTCGCCCTGGCGGTGCCGCGGAACGCGGGCGATGGGGCGCTGGTGGCGGCCCTGTCCCATATCGTGGTGCTGGAGTCCAACGCGGCGCTGGTGCTGATCGGCTTTGGCGCGCTGATGCTGACCAACGAGTTCATCACCAGCGAACTGCGCCACCTGGCCGAGGTGGACCCGCTGACCAATGTGTTCAACCGCCGGGCCTTTCTGACCCTGCTGGACAAGGCCTTGAGCGGCGCCCAGCGGGCGCAGAGCGGACTGGCGGTGCTGGTGCTGGACCTGGACCATTTCAAGAACATCAACGACACCTGGGGCCACCAGGGCGGGGACGACGCCCTGTGCCACTTCGTGCAGGTGGCTCAGCGCTGCCTGCGCAACGAAGACGTGATGGGCCGCCTGGGGGGCGAGGAGTTCAGCATCTTCCTGCCCAACGCCGACAGCGCAGGGGGCGCCGCCGTGGCCGAGCGTCTGCGGTCCCTGCTGGAAAGCACCCCGGTGCCGGTGGGGGGCGGCGCCTGCGCAGCCTTGACGGTGAGCATCGGCGTGGCGCTGGCCGGCCCGGCCGACGCGCCGGACGCCGTGCTGCAGCGCGCAGACGAGGCCATGTACCAGGCCAAGCAGCGGGGGCGCAACCGGGTCGAAGTGCAGCCCGCGCCCAGCCCGGCGCCACTGTCCGGCCCCGTGGCGGCCGGGGGGCGCGTGGCGCCGCTGGTCCTGGGGTGAGGTGCTATTGAAAGCATAGCTGCTTGCGCTTGTTCAGCAAGCGCTGCAGGCTGTTTTGCCTACTAAAACGCAGAGAGCGGCCGCCGCTGGCAGGGCCGGCTGCCCGCCATCCCAAGCCCGCGCGTGCAAGAAAAAGCCTGATGCCGGGCCAAAGTTGACACAAGTCAAGCGAGCGTGCCTTGCCGCTTGGGGCAGTGCGGGCGCGAAGCTACCATGCCTGGCGTCCTCTTGAACGGTTCGCAGGCCGATTTTTGGGGACCGACACAGGGAGCACCATGGGCATTCAAACTATCAGCAGCCGAGCGCAGATCATTGCCGTGGTGGCGGTGGTGCTGGCGGGCGCAGCGCTTGCATGGCGGCTGGCGCCCTGGCGCGATGCAGGGCCGGGGCCGGGCTTTGTCAGCGGCAACGGCCGCATCGAGGCCACCGAGGTGGCCGTGGCGGCCAAGCTGGCCGGGCGGGTGCAGGAGATCCTGGTGGGCGAGGGCGATTTCGTGCAGGCCGGCCAGCCCGTGGCCCGCATGCAGATCGACAGCCTGCAGGCCCAGCGCGCCGAAGCCGTGGCGCGGCTGCAGCAGGCCCAGGCGGCCATCGACAGCGCCCGCGTGCAGGTGGCCCAGCGCGAAAGCGACCACCAGGCCGCGCTGGCCGTGGTGGCCCAGCGCGAGAGCGACCTGGATACCGCCCAGCGGCGCCTGCCGCGCTCGGAAAAGCTGGCGCGCGAGGGCTTCTTCTCCAGCCAGCTGCTGGACGACGACCGCGCCAAGGTGCACAGCCTGCAGGCGGCATTGACGGCCGCGCGCTCGCAGGCCAAGGCCGCGCAGGCCGGCATTGGCGCCGCCCGCGCCCAGGTGACCAGTGCGGAGGCCAATGTGCGCGCGCTGGAGGCCACGCTGGCGCGCATCGACGTGGAGCTGGCCGACAGCGAGCTCAAGGCACCGCGCGACGGGCGCGTGCAGTTCCGCGTGGTGCAGCCGGGCGAGGTGGTGGGCGCCGGGGCGCGCGTGCTGCAGCTGGCCGACCTGACCGATGTGTACATGACCTTCTTCCTGCCCGAGACCGTGGCGGGCCGCGTGGCGCTGGGCAGCGAAGTGCGCATCGTGCTGGACGCCGCGCCGGACTTCGTGATCCCCGCGGCCGTGTCGTTTGTGGCCAGCACCGCGCAGTTCACGCCCAAGACGGTCGAGACGGCCAGCGAGCGGCAAAAGCTGATGTTCCGTGTGCGGGCGCAGATTCCCAAGGAGCTGCTGCAGCGCCACCGCGAGCAGGTCAAGACCGGCCTGCCTGGCGTGGCCTGGCTGCGCATGGATTCCAGCGTGCCCTGGCCGCCGCAACTGGCGGTGAAGGAAAGCCTGCGGACCGCTGCCCCCCAGGCCGCACAGTGACCCCACCGGTTGTCACCCTTGCCGGCGTCAGCCAGCGCTACGGCGCCACCGTGGCGCTGGCGGCTGTGGACCTGCAGGTGCCTGCCGCCTGCATGGTGGGCCTGATCGGGCCGGACGGCGTGGGCAAGTCCAGCCTGCTGGCGCTGGTGGCCGGCGCGCGGGCAGTGCAGCAGGGGCGGGTGACGGTGCTGGGCGGCGACATGGCCGATGGCCGCCACCGCGACGCGGTGTGCCCGCGCATCGCCTACATGCCCCAGGGCCTGGGCAAGAACCTGTACCCCACGCTGTCGGTGGAAGAGAACCTGCAGTTCTTCGGCCGCCTGTTCGGCCACGGCGCGGCGGAGCGCCGGCGCCGCATTGACGACCTTACGCGCAGCACGGGGCTGCACCCGTTTTTGGCGCGGCCCGCGGGCAAGCTCTCGGGCGGCATGAAGCAAAAGCTGGCCCTGTGCTGCGCGCTCATCCACGACCCGGACCTGCTCATCCTGGACGAGCCCACCACGGGCGTGGACCCACTGGCCCGGGCCCAGTTCTGGGACTTGATCGCCCGCATCCGCGCCGGCCGCCCGGGCATGAGCGTGCTGGTGGCCACCGCCTACATGGAGGAAGCCCAGCGCTTTGACTGGCTGGTGGCCATGGACGAAGGCCGCATCCTGGCCACGGGCACGCCCGCCGAGCTGGTGCAGCGCGCCGGCCATGCCAGCCTGGAGGCCGCCTTCGTGGCCCTGCTGCCCGAGGCCAAGCGGCGCGGCCACCAGCCGGTGGTCATCACGCCGCTGCAGGCGGACGCGGCCGCCGAGATCGCCATCGAGGCCCAGGGCCTGACCATGCAGTTTGGCGACTTCGTGGCGGTGGACCACGTGAGCTTCCGCATCCAGCGCGGCGAGATCTTTGGCTTCCTGGGCAGCAACGGCTGCGGCAAGTCCACCACCATGAAGATGCTCACCGGCCTGCTGCCGGCCACCGACGGGCAGGCCTGGCTGTTCGGCCAGCCGGTGGACCCCAAGGACATGGCCACGCGGCGCCGCGTGGGCTACATGTCGCAGGCGTTCTCGCTGTACAGCGAATTGTCGGTGGAGCAGAACCTGGTGCTGCACGCCCGCCTGTTCCACGTGCCCGAGGCCGAGGTGCCCCGGCGCGTGCAGGCCATGCTGGAGCGCTTTGGCCTGCAGGGCGCGCGCGGCACGCTGCCCATGCAGCTGCCGCTGGGCATGCGCCAGCGCCTGTCGCTGGCCGTGGCCATGGTGCACGAGCCGGAGCTCTTGATCCTGGACGAGCCCACCTCGGGCGTGGACCCGATTGCGCGCGACCACTTCTGGCGGCTGATGGTGGAGCTGGCGCGGCGCGACAAGGTGACCATCTTCATCTCCACCCACTTCATGAACGAGGCCGAGCGCTGCGACCGCATCTCGCTCATGCACGCGGGCCGGGTGCTGGCCAGCGCGGCCCCGGCCGACATCGTGGCCCAGCGCGGCGCCGCCACGCTGGAAGAGGCCTTCATCGGCCACCTGGTGGACGCCGGCGGCGGCTCGGCCGGGCAGGCCCCGGCAGAGCCCGCGCCCGCGGTGCCGGTGGGCGCGGCCCTGGCGCGCCCGACCTGGGCGCAGCGCCTGCGCCAGAGCCTGGCGCGCATCCACAGCACCCAGTGGCGCGAGGCACTGGAGCTGCGGCGCGACCCGGTGCGCGGCGCGCTGGCGCTGCTGGGCTCTCTGATCCTGATGTTCGTGATGGGCTACGGCATCAGCATGGACGTGGAAAAGCTGCGCTTTGCCGTGCTGGACCGCGACCAGTCCGCCGCCAGCCGCGCCTACACCCTGAACCTGGCGGGCTCGCGCTACTTTGTGGAGCGCCCCCTCATCGCCAGCTACGCGGAGCTGGACCAGCGCATGCGCTCGGGCGAGATCGCGCTGGCGCTTGAGATCCCGCCCGGCTTTGCGCGCGACCTGGAGCGCGGCCAGGCCGTGCAGATCGGCGCCTGGGTGGACGGCGCCATGCCCCAGCGCGCCGAGACGGCCATGGGCTACGCCCTGGGCATGCACCAGGACTGGCTGGCCCAGGCCGTCCAGAGCCGCACGGGCGTGGCACCCCGAAGCCTGGTGGAGGTGGAAACCCGCTACCGCTACAACCCCGACGTGCGCAGCCTGCCGGCCATGGTGCCCGCCGTGATTCCGCTGCTGCTGCTCATGCTGCCCGCGATGCTCACCGCGCTGGCCGTGGTGCGCGAGAAGGAGCTGGGCTCCATCATCAACCTGTACGTCACGCCCACCACCCGCACCGAGTTCATGCTGGGCAAGCAGATGCCCTATGTGCTGCTGGCGCTGTTCAACTTCGTGCTCATGTGCCTGGCCGCCGTGACGGTGTTTGGCGTGCCCATGACGGGCAGCTTTGGCGCACTGGCGCTGGCGGCGCTGGTCTTCAGCCTGTGCTCCACGGGCATGGGGCTGCTGGCGTCCACCGTCACGCGCAGCCAGATCGCGGCCATGTTCTTTGCCATGGTGGGCACGCTCATCCCGGCGGTGCAGTTCGCGGGCCTGATCAACCCCGTCTCGGCCATGACGGGCTTTGCCCGCTGGGTGGGCGAGGTCTACCCGGCCAGCCACATGTTCACCATCAGCCGGGGCGTGTTCAACAAGGCCCTCACGCTGCAAGACCTGCAGGCCGAGTTCTGGCCCATGCTGGTGGCGGCGCCGGTCATCATCGGCGCCGCAATCGCTTTGTTGAAAAAGCAGGAGTCCTGACATGGCACTGCGTGGCCGGTGGGCCAACATTTTCAGACTGGGCATCAAGGAGCTGTGGAGCCTGTGGCGCGACCCGGCCATGCTGTTCCTCATCGTCTACACCACCACGCTGGCGGTGTATTCCGCCGGCAAGGCGCAGCCCGAGACGCTGTACCACGTGCCCATCGCCATCGTGGACGAAGACGGCTCGGCGCTGTCGCAGCGCATTGCCAGCGCCTTCTACCCGCCCCAGTTCACCCGCCCGGCCATGATCGGCCTGCGCGAGGTGGACCCGGGCCTGGACGCGGGCCGCTTCACGCTGGTGCTGCACCTCCCCGCGCACTTCCAGCGTGACGTGCTGGCGGGCCGGGCGCCCCAGGCCCAGCTCAACGTGGACGCCACGCGCATGGGCCAGGCTTTTACGGCCAACGGCGCGGTGCAGCAGATCGTGCAGCTGGAGGCGGCCGAGTTCGTGCAGCGCGACCGCAGCGTGCCCGCCCAGCCGGTGGAGCTGGCGGTGCGGGCGCGCTTCAACCCGGCGCTGACCCCGGCGTGGTTCGGCTCGCTCATGGAGCTGATCAACATCGTGACCATGCTCTCCATCATCCTCACCGGCGCCGCGCTGATCCGCGAGCGCGAGCACGGCACGGTGGAGCACCTGCTGGTCATGCCCGTGACGCCCGGCGAAATCATGCTGGCCAAGGTCTGGGCCATGGCCCTGGTGGTGCTGGCGGCTACCTGGGTGTCGCTCACCGTGGTGATCCGCGGCGCCATCGGCGTGCCCATCGAGGGCTCGGTGCCCCTGTTCTTGCTGGGCACCACGCTGCACCTGTTTGCCACCACCTCCATGGGTATCTTCATGGCCACCGTGGCGCGCAGCATGCCGCAGTTCGGGCTGCTGATGGTGCTCATCATGATGCCGCTGCAGATGCTGTCCGGCGGCGTGACCCCGCGCGAGAGCATGCCCCTGTGGGTGCAGTACGTGATGGCGCTGGCGCCCACCACGCACTTCACCGAGCTGTCCCAGGCCATCCTGTACCGGGGCGCGGGGCTGTCGGTGGTGTGGTCGTCGCTGGTATGGCTGCTGGCCATCGGCGCGGTGCTGTTTGCGCTGGCGCTGGCGCGGTTTCGCAAGACCATCGCGCGGATGGCGTGACCGGGGTGCTTCTGTTTTTATAGCTGCCAGCGCACGCTGGATAGGCGCTGGAGCCCGATTTTCCGATGATTCGCAGGTCGGGTTAGCGCAGCGTGACCCGACATGCATCTGGCGATGCCGAAGGTGTCGGGTTATGCCCAACCCGACCTACGGATCTGTGGTGGCTGCAGCAGCCCACTACAAAAAGCTCACGCTCCCCGGCCGCCCCGGGAGGTGCAGCTGCGCCGTGGGCGCGGGCTGGTCGGCCACGCGCTGGCCGCGCCGCCACACGCCCAAGCGCGCCGCGCGCAGGCGGATGGCGTCCACGGGCGTGCGGGCGTGCAGCAGCACCAGGTCCGCATGGCAGCCCGGGGCGATGCCGTAGCCCTCCAGCCCCAGCAGGCGGGCGGGGTTCACCGTCACCGCATCAAAGCACTGGCGCATGCCGGCCTGGCTGGTCATCTGGCCCACGTGCAGGCCCATGTGGGCGGCCTCCAGCATGTCGGCGCTGCCGCCGCTGTACCAGGGGTCCAGCACGCAGTCGTGGCCGAACGCCACGGTGAGGCCCGCGGCCATCAGCTCGGGCACGCGGGTCATGCCGCGGCGCTTGGGGTAGGTGTCGTGGCGGCCCTGCAGGGTGATGTTGATGAGCGGGTTGGCCACCACGCCCAGGTCGGCCTCGCGCATCAGGGGGATGAGCTTGCTTACGTAGTAGTTGTCCATGCTGTGCATGGAGGTGAGGTGCGAGCCCGTCACGCGGCCGTGCAGGCCCAGGCGCTGGGTTTCGTATGCCAGGGTCTCGACATGGCGCGAGTGCCGGTCGTCGCTCTCGTCGCAGTGCATGTCCACGCGTTTACCGCGTTCGGCGGCCAGCTCGCACAGGATCTTCACGCTCTCGGTGCCGTCGGCATACGTGCGCTCGAAGTGGGGAATGCCGCCCACCACGTCCACGCCCAGGTCCAGCGCACGCTTCAGGTTGGCCAGCCCGCCCGGGCTGCGCAGCACGCCGTCTTGCGGAAATGCCACCAGCTGCAGGTCCAGGTAGGGCGCCACGCGCCGCTTCACCTCCAGCAGCGCCTGCACCGGCAGCAGGCTCTCGTGGCTGGTGTCCACGTGGCTGCGCACCGCCAGCAGGCCGCGCGCCACGGCCATGTCGCAGTACTGCAGGGCGCGTTCAACGATGGCATCGTGGGTCAGCGTGGGCTTGAGCTCGCCCCACAGCGCAATGCCCTCCAGCAGCGTGCCGCTTTCGTTCACGCGCGGCTGGCCGTAGCTCAGGGTCGAATCCATGTGGAAATGCGCGTCCACAAACGGCGGGCTCACCAGCAGGCCGCCCGCATCCACCGTCTCGTGCGCGGGGGCTTGCAAGCCCTCGGTCACTTCGGCGATGCGGCCGTCCTGCACGGCGATGGACATGTTCTGGCGCCCGTCGGGCAGCGTGGCGTGGGTGATGAGGAGGTCGAGCATGGTGACGGAGTGTAGATATTCGCTGGGACGCGCGGCGCGGCACACTACGGTCTTACGAAGAAAGGCTCATCCGATGAATGTGCATGAAAAGCTGAACTACGTGGAGTTTGCGGCGCGCGATTTGCCCGCCACCAAGGCGTTCTTTGAGAAGGCGTTTGCCTGGGCCTTTGTGGACTACGGCCCGGCGTACACGGCGTTCTCGGGCCAGGGGCTGGATGGTGGCTTTTTCCAGGCCAGCCTGTGTTCCACCCAGGCCACGGGCGGCGCCTTGCTGGTGTTCTACAGCGCCGACCTCGAAGCCACCTTGGCCCAGGTGGAGCAGGCCGGTGGGGTGGTCGTCAAGCCGGTGTTCGACTTTCCAGGCGGGCGGCGCTTTCACTTCACCGAGCCCAGCGGCAACGAGTTTGCGGTGTGGTCGGATCAGCGTTCTCCCTTGCGGTAGGGCTTCATCAGCGCCTGCGGATACGCCGCCTTGCGCGCCACCAGCACCAGCGCCAGGATGGACAGCAGGTACGGCAGCATCAAATACACCTGGTAGGGCAGCCACGCGTCGCCCGCCTGCTGTAGCCGCAGCTGCAGGGCATCGAAGAACGCAAACAGCAGCGCCCCCAGCAGCGCCTTGCCGGGCCGCCACGAGGCAAACACCACCAGGGCCACGCAAATCCAGCCGCGGCCATTGATCATGTTGAAGAAAAACGCGTTGAAGGCCGACAGCGTGAGGAACGACCCGGCCACGCCCATCAACGCCGAGCCTGCGACGATGGCGCCCGTGCGCGTGGCCGCCACGGAGATGCCCTGGCCTTCGGCCGCCTGCGGGTTCTCGCCCACCATGCGCACGGCCAGGCCCAGCGGGGTGCGCATCAGCAGCCAGGCCAAGAGCGGCACCAGCAGCAGCGCCAGCAGCGTGAGCGGCGTCTGCGCCGACAGGATGGGAACGCCCAGCCACTCCATGGGCGCAAAGGGCTCGATGGTGGGCGGCGTGTTCACCTTGGGGAAGCTCACGCGGTAGCCGTAGTAGCTGAGCGCCGTGGCCAGCAGCGTGATGCCCAAGCCCGACACATGCTGCGACAGCGCCAGCCCCACGGTGAGCCAAGCGTGCAGCAGGCCAAAGGCAGCACCCGTGAGCGCCGCCACCAGCACCCCCGCCCACAGCCCATGGCCGGCATATACCGTGAGCCAGCCGGTGAAGGCCCCGGCCACCATGATCCCTTCAATGCCCAGGTTGAGCACGCCTGCGCGCTCGCACAGCAGCACGCCCAGCGTGCCCAGGATGAGCGGGGTGGCCACGCGCAGCGTGGCGATCCAGAACGCGGGGTTGGCGAGGATGTCGAGCAGTTCGGTCATGCGGCTGCTCCGCAGCGGTTGGCGTTGTGCAGTCGGCATGTTGGTGCTTGAAACACCCGTTCGGGCTGAGCCTGTCGAAGCCTTGCGCGGCGCTTCGACAGGCTCAGCGTGAACGGTGACAAGGGGGACAATACCGAAACTATCATTTTGATAGCTGCTTGCGCTTTATGGACAAGCGCCAGAGGCCAATTTTGCTTGAAATTTTGGTGCGTGTGCTTGTTCATGGCGTGCTCACTTCCAGCGAATGCGGTACTGGGTCAGCAAGCCCGCCACCAGCACCGCAATCAGCGAAGTCGCCACGATCACATCCGCAATGTAGGTGGGCACGCCCACCGCGCGGCTCATGCTGTCGGCTCCCACCAGCACGCCCGCCACAAAGGTGCCCGCAGCAATCACGCCCAGCGGGTGCAGCCCGGCCAGCATGGCGATCACGATGCCGCTGTAGCCGTAGCCGGGCGACATGTCGAGCGTCACATAGCTGGTGCGGCCCGCCACCTCGATGGCGCCGGCCAGCCCGGCCAGCCCGCCGGAGAGCAGGGCGACCAGCACGACCGTGCGCGTGATCGGCACGCCCGCAAACGCCGCAGCCCGCGCATTGGCCCCCGCAGCGCGGATGTCGAATCCCGGCACCGTGCGCGCCAGCAGCGCCCACAGCATCACCGCCAGCGACACGGCCCACAGCAGGCCCGTGTGCAGCCGCGTCTGCGGCACCAGCTTGGAAAGTTCCAGGTCACCCTGCAGCGCCACGCTTTGCGGCCAGCCCATGGAGAGCGGGTCTTTCATCGGCCCGTCCAGCAGCGCCGACACCAGCAGCAGCATGATGAAGTTGAGGAGCAGCGTGGTGACCACCTCGTCCACGCCCAGCCGGGCCTTCATCAGCGCCGGGCCCAGCAGCAGCGCGGCGCCCGCCAGCGCGGCCGCCAGCATCATCAGGGGGAAGAGCACATACGGCGACCATTCCAGGCCCGTGCCGCCATGCATGCCGCCCACGGCCACGGCGGCCAGCGCCCCGGCATAGAGCTGGCCCTCGGCCCCGATGTTGAACAGCCGCGCGCGGAAGGCCACGGCCGCGGCTAGCCCCGTCAGGATCAGCGGCGTGGCGCGGGTGAGGGTTTCGGTCAGCGCAAACACCGAGCCGAAGGCGCCCTGCAGCAGCAGCGCATAGGTCTGCCCCACGGGCGCGCCAGCCCACAGCACCAGCAGGGCGCTGACGAGCAATGTGAACACCACGGCGCCTACCGGCGCCAGAACGTAGGCGGCGGGGGAGGTGTGGTTGCGTTTTTCGAGTCTCATGAAGGATCGTTGTTGTTGTGTGGCTTTTCTAAATCCGCTCACTGAGAGCAGTCGAAGCGCCGCGCAAGGCTTCGACAAGCTCAGCCCGAACGGCTGGGGAAGACGGCGGTGCATGGCTCACTCGTGCACAGCCCCCGCCATCGCCAGGCCGATGGCTTCGCGCGTCCAGTCGTCAGCGCGTTGCGCCTCGCTCAGTTGCCCGTCGTGCATTACCGCCACGCGGTCGCCCAGCGCCAGCACTTCGTCCAGGTCGTCGGAGATCAGCAGCACGGCCGCCCCTGCATCGCGTGCGTTGATGAGCTGCTGCTGCACAAACATCACCGCGCCAATGTCCAGGCCCCAGGTGGGCTGGTGCGCGATGATGAGCTGCGGAGGTGCGGCGTGCGCGCCACCGGCATCCTGCGGCGGCATCAGCGCCCGGCCCAGGATGAGCTTTTGCATGTTGCCGCCCGAGAGCGACCGCGCCGGCGCATCGGCCCCGCCGCCGCGCACGTCAAAGGCCTCGGCCACGCGCTGCGCGTGCTGGCGCGCCGCGCGGCGCTTGACCCAGAAGGCGCGGTACCACGGGTGCGCAAACCAGGGGCCGCGCAGGCGCTCGGACACCGCGTTCTCCCACACCGGCAGGTCGCCCACCACGCCCACGGCGTGGCGGTCTTCGGGGATGCGGGCCACGCCCTGGTTCACCAGCCACGCAGGCCGCGCTGGCAGCGGTGCGCCGCGCAGCGTGATCTGGCCGGTGGCGGCGCTGCGCACGCCGCACAGCACATCGGCCAGTGCCACCTGGCCATTGCCGCTGACGCCCGCAATCGCCACGATCTCGCCGGCGCGCAGGGTGAGGGACACATCATTCAGCCGGTCGCGCCCGGTGGGGGCGGTGCTGACGTTGGCCAGGGTGCAGATGGGATCGCCCACCTTCTTGGCGGGGCGGCGCTCGGCCGCTTCGATCGCATGGCCCACCATCCATTGCGCCAGCTGCCCTTGCGTGGTGCCTTGCGCGGGCGCCTCGGCCACCAGCTGGCCCTGGCGCAGCACGGCCACGCGGTGCGACACGCGCAACACCTCGCCCAGCTTGTGGCTGATGAAGATGATGGACAGGCCCTGCGCCACCATCTGCGCCAGGGTGTCGAACAGCGCCTCGCTCTCCTGCGGGGTGAGCACCGCGGTGGGTTCGTCCAGGATCAAGATGCGGGCGCCCCGGTAGAGCGCCTTCAGGATTTCGACCCGCTGGCGCTCGCCCACGGACAGGCTGCCCACGCGGGCATCCGGGCTGACGGGCAGCCCAAACTGCTGCGACACGGCCAGCAGCTTGGCGCGTGCCTCGCTGCGGCGCGAGAAGGGCCGCCACAGCGGCTCGGTGCCCAGCAGCACGTTGTCCAGCACCGTGAGGTTGTCGGCCAGCGTGAAGTGCTGGTGCACCATGCCAATGCCCGCCGCCAGCGCCGCACGCGGCTGGCCGGGGGGCAGGGGCTGGCCGAAGACTTCGATGTGGCCCTCGTCGGCCACGTAGTGCCCGAACAGGATGGACATCAGCGTGGACTTGCCCGCACCGTTCTCGCCCAGCAGGGCCAGCACTTCGCCGCGTGCGAGGGTCAGGCTGATGTGGTCGTTGGCGACGAGCTTGCCAAAGCGCTTGGTGATCTGGGTCAGTCGCAGGACGGGTTCCATGTCAGTCCTCCCCGGTGCAGCGCGCTGGCTGCCGTGGGCTGTCACACCCGCTCCCCTGGCGGTAGAGGGTGGGGGAAAGGGGGCTCTGCGCTGACGTCGGGCGCTGCGGCTGTTTCCACGCTCCCCCTCTCCCCAACCCCTCCCCCGCGAGGGGGGAGGGGCTACCGGCGCATAGCGAAGGCCGTTGTGGGTTCATTACGCTCACTTCCACGCGGCCAGAAAGGCCCGCAGCACCTTGGCCGAGTTGGCCGCTGCCAGGCCCATGAAGGTGTCCATTTCGTTCTCGCCCTCGCCGCCGCCCGCCAGGTCGCTCAGCGAGCGGAACGCGATGTAGGGCACGCCATTGCTGTGGGCCACCATGGCGGTGGCGGCGGTTTCCATGTCGAGCACGTTGGCCTCGAAGGTCTTGAACGCGTATTCGCGGAAGGCCTTGTTGTCCACAAAGGCCTGGCCGGACACGCCGTTGCCGCCCACCACCAGCTGCGGGCGCTGCTTCAGGCAGGTGGCGGCCAGGCAGTGTTCCAGGCCCACGTTTTGCAGGCTGCGGGCGGTGGCCAGCATCTTCGGGTCGGCTTCAAACCAGAACTTTTTGGAAAGCTGGGGCTGTGCGGCCGAGCGCACTTCCACGGGGCGCGGGTGCATCATGCCGAAGGCGGGCATCGTCAGCTCGCCTTTCATCCAGGCGGGGGCGCTGTACCGGCCGGGCCGGTCTTCGCGCGCCATCAGCCATTCCATGTACTGGCCCCACTGCGCGGGCACGGTCACGTCACCAATGTGCAGGCCAGGGTTCACGCCACCCGCGATGCCGCTGAAGACCACGTGGCTCACGTTGAAGCGGTCCAGCACCAGCTGGGTGTTCATGGCCGCGTTGGTCATGCTGATGCCCGACAGGAACACCACCACGGGCTTGCCTTCGAGCGTGCCGGTGGTGAACTCCACGCCGTTGATGCTGTGCTTGGCGGGTTGATGCACCTGGGGCAGCAGCACGGCCAGCTCGGGGGCAAAGGCGGAGATGACGGCGATGCGCGGCGTGTCGTCCAGCCGCACGGCCGTTGCGCTGGGCGCCGGGTGCGTGGCGCAGCCGGCCACCACGGCCGCCAGCGCCAGGGCGCCCAGCCAGCGGGTGAGCCGGGCCGGCAGCCGCAGCGGCCGGAATGTGCAAGAGGTGTCCATGGTGCAGCGCCTCGTCAACCAAAAAAACAGATGCCGGAAAAAACGCAGGCCACCGCGTTGCTGGGGTGGCCTGGGCGCAATCAGAAAGGGGGGCGGCGGGCAGCGCACGCCGCCACGGTGGGGCTGTTGCTACTTGGCCGTGGACTTGGGCTGGCTGTCATCCACCTTCACGGTGAATTTGCCGGCCAGGATGTCGGCCTCCTTGGCCTTGACCTTGGCCACGATGTCGGCCGGCACCTTCTTCTCGAACGTGCCCAGGGGCGCCAGCTCGGAACCCTTGTGCTTCATCATCGAATACGGGCCGTAGTCTTCGGCGGTGAACTTGCCTTCCTTCACCAGCTTGAGCGCGCGGTCGATGCTGGGCTCCATGTGCCACAGGGCCGATGCCACCACGGTGTCGGGGTACTGCTCCTGCGTGTTGATCACGTTGCCGATGGCGAGCTTGCCTTTTTCCTTGGCGGCGTCGCTCACGCCAAAGCGCTCGGCGTAGAGCACGTCGGCGCCCTTGTCGATCATGGCGAAGGTGGCTTCCTTGGCCTTGGGCGGGTCGAACCAGCTGTTGATGAAGGTGATGGTGAACTCCACCTTGGGGTTCGTCTCCTTGGCGCCCGCCATGAAGGCGTGCATCAGGCGGTTGACCTCGGGGATGGGGAAGCCGCCCACCATGCCGATCTTGTTCGTCTTGGTCATGCCGCCCGCGATCATGCCGCTCAGGTAGGCGGGCTCCTGGATGTAGTTGTCAAACACGCTGAAGTTGGGGGCCTGCGGCTTGCCCGAGGAGCCCAGCAGGAACGAGGTCTTGGGGAAATCCTTGGCCACCTTGCGGGCGGCGGCCTCCACGGCAAAGGCCTCGCCCAGGATGAGCTGGTTGCCGCCGGTGGCGTACTCGCGCATCACGCGCTCGTAGTCGGCGTTGCTCACGTTCTCGCTGGCCTTGTATTCGATCTCGCCGCGCGCCTCGGCCGCCTTCAGGGCCTTGTGGATGCGGCTGACCCACTGCTGCTCGAACGGCACCGTGTAGACCGCCGCCACCTTGAGCTTGGACTGCGCCGACGCCAGCGAAGGGGCCAGCCCCAGTGCGGCAGAAAGGGCCATGGAGGTGCAGAGCAGGCGTCCGGTGAAGATGCGGCGAGTGGTCATGGTAGGGGTCCTTCGGTCAAGCAAACAAAACGGGAAAAGTGATTTGCACGTTCAAGCAAGGAGTGCGCCAGGGCAGGGCAGCGGCGTGGCGGACAAGTCTGCCAGAGGAAAGCCACCAAGTGGTAAAAAAAGTGGCGTCCTCATGGTTCGGGGTCCGGGCAAGAAAAAGCCACCCCAGGCGGCAGGGCGCCGGGGTGGCTGGCGGGGGCGCTGGAGCGCATGCGCCTATTTGGTGCCAAAGATCCGGTCGCCCGCGTCGCCCAGGCCCGGCAGGATGTAGCCGTGGTCGTTCAGCTCGCGGTCGATGGCGGCGGTGAAGATGGGTACGTCCGGGTGCGCCTTTTGCAGCGTGGCGATGCCCTCGGGCGCGGCCAGCAGGCAGACGAACTTGATGGAGCGGGGGTTGAGCTTCTTCAGGCGGTCCACGCACGCGGCGGCCGAGTTGCCGGTGGCGAGCATGGGGTCCACCACGATGATGTCGCGCTCGTCCATCTCGGAAGGCATCTTGAAGTAGTACTCCACGGGCTGCAGCGTGGCCGGGTCGCGGTACAGGCCGATGTGGCCCACGCGGGCGCCGGGCACCACGTTGAGCATGCCGTCCAGGAAGCCGTTGCCCGCCCGCAGGATGGAGACGAGCACCAGCTTCTTGCCGTCGATCATCTTGCCGGTCATGGTCTCCAGCGGGGTTTCGATCTGCACGTCCTGCAGCGGCATGTCGCGCGTAACTTCATAGGCCATCAGCGTGGAGAGTTCGCCCAGCAGGCGGCGGAAGCTGTTGGTGCTGGCGTCCTTCTTGCGCATCAGCGTGAGCTTGTGCTGGACGAGGGGATGGGTGATGACGGTGACGTTGCTCATGGGAGGCCTGGAAATGCAGGCACAGCGCGCGAGGGGAAGGCTCGGGCTGCACCAGACGGTAAAACTTTGAATGGGGGCTAGTCTGCCAGAAAGCGCGCGTAGCGCGACAGGTCTACGTTGCCGCCACTGATCATGACGCCCACGCGGGCGCCGCGCACGTCCACGGTGCCGTGCCGGGCGCCGGCAAACGCCAATGCGCCGGTGGGCTCGACCACGATCTTCATGCGCTCGGCAAAGAAGCGCAGTGCCTCGACCAGTTCTTCATCGGTGGCGGTGACCATGTCGTCGGCCAGGCGCTGGATGATGGGAAACGTGAGGTCGCCCAGCGCCTGCGTTTGCGCGCCGTCGGCAATGGTGTGGGGGGTGGGAATGCGCACCACATGGCCCGCGCGCACCGACTGCTGCCCGTCGTTGCCCGCGGCGGGCTCCACGCCCACCACGCGGCAGTGGGGCGCGCGGGCCTCGGCGGCCAGCAGGCTGCCGGCCAGCAGGCCGCCGCCGCCCACGCAGACGAAGAGGTAGTCCAGGTCGGGCACGTCCTCAAAAAACTCCAGGGCCGAGGTGCCCTGGCCCGCGATGACGTGCGGGTGGTCGAACGGCGGCACCAGCGTCATGCCGCGCTCCAGCGCCAGGCGGCGGCTGATGGCCTCGCGGTCTTCGGTGTAGCGGTTGTAGGTGACCACCTGGGCGCCGTACTCGCGGGTGGCGGCCATCTTGGAGGCGGGCGCGTCCTCGGGCATGACGATGAGGGCGGGCATGTCCAGCAGCCGCGCCGACAGGGCAATGGCCTGCGCATGGTTGCCGGCCGAGAAGGCCAGCACGCCGCGTTCGCGCTGCTCGTCGGTGAACTGGGACAGTGCGTTGAAGGCGCCGCGGAACTTGAAGGCGCCGGTGCGCTGCAGGTTCTCGCACTTGAAGAACAGCTGCGCGCCCAGCATTTCGTCGGCGCTGGTGGAGCGCAGTACGGGCGTGCGGTGGGCCATGCCGTGGAGGCGGTGGGCGGCGGCCGCCACGTCCTCGAAGGTGGGCGGGGTGAGGCTGGGCAGGGTCATGGCGTCGTCCTCCGGATGGGTAGAAGCGGGGCGGCGGGCGCGCCCACGCCAGCACATGATAGCCCGCCAGCCGGCGGTTTAGGGTGCAAAGGGCCGCCAGCGCTTGTGGAGAAAGCGCGGGCAGCTATGAATTTTGAGAAGAACGAGGCGCCAGAACGGCGCCCTCGGATGGGTGTGGCACTGGGCCGGCTGCGGCGGCCCGGCACCGAGCGGGCCAGGGCCGCGGGGGCCGCTCCCTTCAGCCCAGGTCGCTGAAACGCTGCAGCGCGGGCAGGTCGGGGAAGTCGCCCGCGCGCTTTTGCTTCATGGCCGTGACGGACTCCATCACGTGCCGGTTGCTCCAGATGGCGCCTTGCAGCCAGCCCATCTGGCGCAAGCTGTCTTCCACGCTGTGGTCGCGGGCGTAGTTCACGGCCTGCTTGGTGCCCCAGATGGCCACGGGCGGCTTGGCGGCGATTTCGCGGGCGCACTGCAGCGCGGCGGCCACGCAGGCTTCCTGCGTGTCGAGCACCTCGTTGACCAGGCCGTAGCCCTGGGCCCTGGCCGCGCCCAGGCGCCGGCCGGTGTAGGCCAGTTCCTTGACCACGCCCAGAGGGATGAGCTTGGGCAGGCGCTGCAGCGTGCCCACGTCGGCCACCATGCCGATGTTGATCTCCTGGATGCAGAAGAACGCATCCGCCGTGGCGTAGCGCACGCAGGCGGTGGTGACCAGGTCCACCGCGCCGCCGATGCAGCCGCCGTGGATGGCCATGATGACGGGAATGCGCAGGCTTTCGACGCGGGTGAAGGTGGCCTGCATGTCGGTCAGCAGGTCGAAGATGGCGGCACGCCCTTCGGGGCTGCGGTCGTCCAGCGTGATGGCGCCGCCAAAGGTCTCCAGCGCCATGCCCGCGCTGAAATGCTTGCCCGTGCTGCTCACCACCAGGGCGCGGGCCGCGCCGGTGGTGTTCAGGTGGGCCAGCACCTGGTCCAGCTCGCGCCAGAACGTCGGGTGCATGGTGTTCATGGCCTCGGGCTTGTTCAGCACCAGATGGGCCACGTGGTCGGTGATGCTGAGGGAAAAGCAGGTGAGAGAGTTCATGGCCGCCACTGTAGACGGGCCTGCCCGGGCCATGTCGTCGCCTGGGTGACTTGGGGTGATTTTGGCCTGCAGCGCTCTCCTGGAAAGCGCTGGCAGCTATCAAAAATAGAGCGTTTCGCGGCCCCGGCCGGGGCGCTCAGTCGCCGCCGCCCCCGCAGCCGCCGCCATCGCCCCCTCCATCACTGCCGCCGTCGCCCCCCCCGTCGGCGCTTTCGGCCCCGCCAAAGTCGCCTGCGTCACCGCCATAGCTGCCGTCGGAAAAGCTGGTGCCGCAGTAGGTGTCGCCGCCGCTGCCGCCCGCGTCGCTCTTGCGGGCGATGTCGGTGCAGTCGGGCACGTAGGTGAAGCCGCCGGGGATGGCGAACTTGCCGTCCAGCGCAAACAGCAGCGGCAGGCGGCTGGGCGCCCGCGGGTCGATGGATTCCTCCTTGCACGTCCAGTACCAGCAGCGGCGCAGCCCGTCGTTGTGGCGGCTGCGCGCGCCCAGGGTTTCGGCGGGCGTGTGGTGCAGGAAGAAGCCCAGCGCCTGCTCGCACCAGGTCTTGTAGGCCTGGGTGTGCAGGATGAATTCGTGCCACCGCGCGTCCACCGCGCGCGAGGGCATGGCGACGAAGGCTTTGTTGCTGCGCAGGCAGGCCAGGAAGAACTGGCGCAGGCCGAGCTCCACCAGGTCGCAGTCGCGCGGGCTCAGGTGGGGGTAGGTTTCGCGCAGCTTGCGCTGAAGAAAGCGGGGCAGGGGCGCCTCGCGGATGAAGCGCTGGCGCACTGCGCTGGTCCACTGGACCGTGAGCGCCACCCCGATGACCGTGGCGACGAAATAGAACGCCCAAACGCCCCGAATGCGCCAGGCGCCGGCCAGTGCGCCAGCGATAGCGAGGGCCCATGCGCCAATGGCCAGCAGCATCGCCCGGCTGCCCACGCGCAGCATGGCGCGCTGGAGTCCTGTCATCGCGGTTCCCTCCTTGTCGATTTTTGTTGTTGTGCTGCGCAGGGTCTGCCCCGTGATTGCAGGGCAGGCATGTGACCAATGGATGACAAAAATGCGGCAAGGAGGTGGCAAAAGGAGGGCAAAAGGGTGGCGACCGTGTTGCGCGCTCGCCACCGCAGGCTGCCACGGGCCGGGCCCGTCCGGCCGCTCAGCGCCGCTTGCTGCCGCCGCCGAAGATCCCCCCCAGCACCCCGCGAAGGATCTCCTTGCCCACGCTGGTGCCCACGGTGCGCACGGCCGACTTGGCCATGGTCTGCACCAGGCCGTCGCGGCGGCCGCCCCGCGGGCCGGTGGTGCCGAACAGCAGGTCGTTGAGGAAGCCGCCCCCCAGGCCGCCGCCTTCGCTGCGCGCCGGGCTGTCAGCGCCACCGCTGGCCGCGGGGGGTGCCGCGCCGGGGGCGGCGGGCGCGGCCTCGGCCCGGCCCCGGAGCTTCTCGTAGGCGGATTCGCGGTCCACCACCTTCTCGTACACGCCGGCCACCAGGGACTGGGCCATCAGCGCCTGGCGCTGCTGCGGGGTGATGGGGCCCAGCTGGCTGCCGGGCGGCAGCACGAACACGCGCTCCGTCACGCTGGGCCGGCCCTTGGCGTCCAGGAAGCTCACCAGCGCCTCGCCGACGGCCAGCTCGGTGATGGCGGTTTCGATGTCGAGCCCCGGCTTTTGCCGCATGGTGGTGGCGGTGGCCTTCACGGCCTTCTGGTCGCGCGGGGTGAAGGCGCGCAGCGCGTGCTGCACGCGGTTGCCCAGCTGGGCCAGCACGCTGTCGGGGATGTCCAGCGGGTTCTGTGTGACGAAATACACCCCCACGCCCTTGGAGCGCACCAGGCGCACCACCAGCTCGATGCGCTCGACCAGCACCTTGGGCGCCTCGTTGAACAGCAGGTGGGCCTCGTCGAAGAAGAACACCAGCTTGGGCTGCTCGGGGTCGCCGATCTCGGGCAACTGCTCGAACAGCTCCGACAGCATCCACAAAAGGAAGGTGGCATAGAGGCGCGGCGAGTTCATGAGCTTGTCGGCGGCCAGGATGTTGACCACCCCCTTGCCGTCCACGGTCTGCATGAAGTCCTGGATGTCGAGCATGGGCTCGCCAAAGAACTTGTCGCCGCCTTGCTGTTCGATCTGCAGCAGCCCGCGCTGGATGGCGCCCACGCTGGCGGCGCTGACGTTGCCGTACTCGGTGGTGAACTCCTTGGCGTTGTCGCCCACGTAGGTGAGCATGGCGCGCAGGTCCTTCAGGTCCAGCAGCAGCAGGCCGTTGTCGTCGGCGATCTTGAAGACGATGTTGAGCACGCCCAGCTGGGTTTCGTTCAGGCCCAGCATGCGGCCCAGCAGCAGCGGCCCCATGTCGGAAATGGTGGCGCGCACGGGGTGGCCCTGCTCGCCAAACACATCCCACAGCGTGGTGGGGCAGGCCAGGGGCGTGGGCAGGTCCAGGCCGCGCTCCTTGAGCACGCCGGCCAGCTTGTCCCCGATCTTGCCCGGCTGGCTGGCGCCGGTCAGGTCACCCTTCACGTCGGCCATGAACACCGGCACGCCGATGCGCGAGAAATTTTCGGCCAGGGTCTGCAGCGTCACGGTCTTGCCCGTGCCGGTGGCGCCGGTGATGAGCCCGTGGCGGTTGGCCAGGCCGGGCAGGAGATGGCACTCGGTGGTGTTGTGTTTGGCGATCAGAAGGGGTTCGGCCATGTCGGGTGTCCTTGGAATGCGGGGGCCAGCACAAGCGGCAAGCGCGGCACGCCGTGTGCCGCTGCGTGTCGAAGAGGGGGTGCTTGCGTAACAAATGTTGGCAATCACGCGCTTTTTGCGCAACATTTGCACCACATTCGCACCCCATTTGCGCGGTCTGGCAGGCGCTTGCAACGCCGGCCCTGGGCCGCTCCCTCCCGATTCGCAGCGCACACGGACCCGCGCCACACGTGCGGCGGCTCCCTGTGTTCGGCAAAAAGTAAAATCTGCGCAGTAGATTAAATCAAGACCAAAGGACTTCCCGTGGCAGGACACAGTAAATGGGCGAACATCCAGCACCGCAAGGGGCGGCAGGATGAGAAACGCGGCAAGATCTGGACCCGCATCATTCGCGAAATCACCGTGGCCGCCCGCGCTGGCGGCGGCGACCTGTCAGCCAACCCCCGCCTGCGCCTGGCGGTGGACAAGGCCAAGGCGGCCAACATGCCCGCCGACCGCATCAAGTACAACATCGACAAGGCCACCGGCAACGCCGAAGGCCTGACGTACGAGGAAATCCGCTACGAGGGCTACGGTATCGGCGGCGCGGCCATCATGATCGACACCATGACCGACAACCGGGTGCGCACCGTGGCCGAAGTGCGCCACGCGTTCAGCAAGCACGGCGGCAACATGGGCACCGAAGGCTCGGTGGTGTTCCAGTTCAAGCACTGTGGCCAGCTGATTTTTGCCCCCGGCACCAGCGAAGACAAGGTGATGGAAGTGGCGCTGGAAGCGGGCGCCGACGACGTGATCACGGACGAGGACGGCGCGGTCGAGGTGCTCACGGCACCGGCCGACTTCGAAGCCGTGAAAAATGCCCTGGAGGCCGCAGGCCTGACGGCCGAGGTGGCGGGCGTGACCATGCGCCCCGAAAACACCATCGAGCTGACCGGCGAAGATGCCGCCAAGATGCAAAAGCTGCTGGATGTGCTGGAAGACCTGGACGACACGCAAGAGGTCTACCACAACGCGGCACTGTGAGAAGCTCCCCCTGAGCGGCTTCGCTGCTGCCCCGCTCTCGCTGCACGGGAGGGGGACGACGCCCTCGCTGCGGGGCGGCCGTGGCTCGCCGTCCCCCCTGGAGGGCGCGCCAGTTTCGGCAGTTGTGCGCAGAGCGCACGACGTGGTGGGTCGCAGCGATAGAGTTTTTTTACGAGCCCCGAGCTGCGGCGTTGTGCCGGCAGGGGTTCACCAAAGGTTCCTATGAAAGTACTTGTGATTGGTGGCGGCGGCCGTGAACACGCAATGGCGTGGAAGCTGAGCCAGTCTCCCAAGGCGACCAAGGTGTACGTGGCCCCAGGCAACGGCGGCACGGCACTGAACCCGAAGCTGGAGAACGTGCCCATTACCGACGTGCAGGCCCTGCGCGCCTGGGCGCAGGAGCAGAAGATCGGGCTGACGGTGGTCGGCCCCGAGGCGCCCCTGGCTGCCGGCGTGGTGGACGAGTTCCGCGCGCACGGCCTGAAGATCTTCGGCCCCACGCAGGCCGCCGCGCAGCTTGAAAGCTCCAAGGCGTTCAGCAAGGCGTTCATGCGCCGCCACGGCATTCCCACGGCCGACTACGACACCTTCACCGACCCGGCCGCGGCCCACGCCTTCGTGGACCGCCTGGGCGCGCCCATCGTCATCAAGGCCGACGGCCTGGCCGCCGGCAAGGGCGTGGTGGTGGCGATGACGCTGCAGGAAGCGCACGAGGCGGTGGACTTCATGCTGGTGGACAACAAATACGGCGTGCAGCACAACGAAGGCGCCGATGGGAAGGCGGAGCCGCGCGTGGTGATCGAGCAGTTCCTGGAGGGCGAGGAAGCCTCCTTCATCGTGCTGTGCGACGGCAAGAACGTGCTGGCCCTGGCCACCAGCCAGGACCACAAGCGCCTGAAGGACGGCGACCAGGGCCCCAACACCGGCGGCATGGGCGCGTATTCGCCCGCGCCCGTGGTCACGGCCGACGTGCACGCCCGCGCCATGCGCGAGATCATCCTGCCCACCATCCGCGGCATGGAAAAGGACGGCATTCCCTACACTGGCTTCCTGTACGCGGGGCTGATGATCGACGCCAAGGGCCACCCCAAGACGCTCGAATTCAACTGCCGCATGGGCGACCCCGAGACGCAGCCCATCTTGATGCGCCTCAAGAGCGACATGGTGGACGTGCTCACGGCGGCCGTGGACGGCAAGCTCGACCAGATGGAACTGCAATGGCACCGCCGGCCCGCGCTGGGCGTGGTGATGGCAGCCCATGGCTACCCCGAGAACCCGCGCAAGGGCGACAAGATCACCGGCCTGCCGCAGGACGCGGACGATGCCGTGGTCTTCCACGCCGGCACGCAGCTCCAGGACGGCGTGGTGAGCGTGACCGGCGGCCGCGTGCTGTGCGTCACGGTGCTGGCCGACAGCGTGAAGCTGGCGCAGCAGCGCGCCTACGACGTGGCGCGGGGCATTCACTTTGACGGCATGCAGTACCGCCGCGACATCGGCTTCCGGGCCCTGAAAAGCTGATGGCTGGCACGCAAAGCCTGAACACCGCGGACACGGTGGCCCGCGTGCGCGGCTACCTGCAGGGCCTGCAGGCGCGCATCACCGGCGCGCTGGAAGCCGTGGAAGGCGAGGGCGGCGCCCGCTTCCTGGCCGATGCCTGGAGCAAGGCGCCGGGCGAGCCGCTGCAGGGCGACGGCCTCACCAAGATCCTGGAAAACGGCCGCGTGTTCGAGCGCGCGGGCTGCGGCTTCAGCCACGTGCGCGGCCCGCAACTGCCGCCCTCGGCCACGCAGCACCGGCCGGAGTTGGCCGGCGCGCCGTTCGAGGCCATGGGCGTATCGCTGGTGTTCCACCCCCGCAACCCGTATGTGCCCACCGTGCACATGAACGTGCGCATGATCGCGGCCGGCCACCCCGGGCAGGCGCCCACCTGCTGGTTTGGCGGCGGCATGGACCTCACGCCGTACTACGGGTTTGAAGAGGACGCGGTGCACTTCCACCGCACCTGCCGCGATGCGCTGGCACCTTTTGGCGACGACAAGTACCCGCGCTTCAAGCAGTGGTGCGACGAGTATTTCTTCCTCAAGCACCGCAACGAGCAGCGCGGCGTGGGCGGCGTGTTCTTTGACGACTTCTCGGAACTGGGCTTCGAGCAGAGCCTGGCGATGACGCAGTCGGTGGGCGATGCGTTCCTTGCGGCCTACCTGCCCGTCGTGGAAAAGCGCCAGGCCATGGCCTACGGCGAGCGCGAGCGCAACTTCCAGCTCTACCGGCGCGGGCGCTATGTGGAGTTCAACCTGGTGTGGGACCGGGGCACGCACTTCGGCCTGCAGTCGGGCGGGCGCACCGAGTCCATCCTGCTGTCCATGCCGCCGCTGGTGGCCTGGTCGTACCAGCGCACGGACCCCGCCGATTCGGCCGAGGCCGAGCTGCTGCAGCGCTTTCTGGTGCGCCGGGACTGGCTGTCCGGCGCGGCCCCGGCGCGGAGCTGACGGGGCAAAAAAGTGCAAAAGCTATACTTTCAATAGCTGCCCGCGCTTTTCATACGGGCGCCAGACGCCAAAAACACCTCAAAAATCCTCCGCTGCAACGCGCAACACCGGCGCAACACCCGAGGCGCGGCCCTAGTGGTCGCGCGCTGCGTTGCACGCTATATTGAATCCACTCTCTCTTTGATCACCACCTGATGACCACCTCCACCAAATCGGAAACCGCGGCCAAGAAAGATGTCACCAAGCTCCAGCGCGCCATCGTCGATGGCCTGGAGGATGTCAAGGCGCAAGACATCCAGGTTTTCAACACCGAGCATCTCTCGCCGCTGTTTGAACGGGTGATCGTGGCGTCGGGCACTTCCAACCGCCAGACCAAGGCCCTGGCCGCCAGCGTGCGCGAGGCCGTCAAGGAAGCCGGCTTCAGCAAGCCGCGCATCGAGGGCGAGGACAACGGCGAATGGATCATCGTGGACTGCGGCCCGGCCGTGGCCCACATCATGCAGCCCGCCATCCGCCAGTACTACCGCCTGGAAGAGCTGTGGGGCGACACCCCCGTGCGCCTGAAGCTGGGCGCCGCCAAGCCCGAAGGCGCGGCGCAGAAGAAGGCCCCGGCCAAGAAGGCCGCCGCCGAGCAGGCCGTGCCCGCGCGCAAGCCTGGCAAGCCCAAGGCCGCGGCCGCTGCGCCTGCGGCCGAAGCCAAGCCCAAGGCCGCCGCCAAGAAAGCGCCCGCCAAGAAGGCCCCGGCCGGTAAGACGGCGGCCGGCAGCGCAGCCGCCAAGGCCCCGGCAGCCAAGAAGCCCGCCGCCAAGAAGGCGCCCGTGAAGACCGTGGTGGTCAAGCCCGCCTCCAAGAAGCCTGCTGCGAAGAAGGCCGCGGCCAAGCCGGCAGCGAAGCCGGCAGCAAAACCCGCCGCCAAGAAGGCCCCGGCGCGCGCCAAGAAGGCCTGATCCCGGCCAGCATGCATCCAGCCCGCCCGGCCCGCGCCGGGCGGGCGTTTTTCTGAACCCAACTGAACAGCGTCCCCTCCCATGAAACTGCTGATCGTGGCGGTCGGGCAGCGGGTGCCCGACTGGGCCCAGACCGCGTATGACGACTACGCCAAGCGTTTTCCGCCCGAGCTGAAGGTGGAGCTCAAGGCCGTCAAGACCGAACCGCGCGGCTCCAAGACCCTGGAAACCCTGTATGCCGCCGAGCGCGAACGCATCGAGGCAGCCATCCCGCGCGGCACCCGTGTGGTGGTGCTGGACGAGCGCGGCACCAGCCTGACCACCAAGGCCCTGGCGCAGCGCCTGAAAGACTGGCAGCTGGGCGGTGACGACGTGGCCCTGGTCATCGGCGGGCCGGACGGCCTGGACCCCGCCTTTCGCCAGGCCGCGCACGAGCGCATCCGCCTGTCGGACCTGACCCTGCCGCACGCCATGGTGCGGGTGCTGCTGATCGAGCAGCTCTACCGCGCCTGGTCCGTCAACGCGGGCCACCCGTACCACCGCGAATAGGCGCAGGGCCCCGCACCGGTTGCGGAGAGTGCTCTCTTTTTGATAGCTCCTTGCGCTTGCTGGGTAAGCGCTACAGGCCGATTTGGTTCAAAATTCCACGCCATGCCCGATTTTGTCTACCTTGCCTCGCAAAGCCCCCGCCGCCGCCAGTTGCTGGAGCAGCTGGGCATCGCCCATGTCCTGCTCCTGCCCCATGGGGAGGGCGACACCGAAGAGGACGCCGAGGCGCTGGAAGCCGTGCTGCCCGGCGAGGCGCCCGCCAGCTACGTGGAGCGCGTGACAGGCCTGAAGCTCGACGCCGCCGTGGCGCGGCGCGTGCGCCGGGGCCTGGCCGACGCCCCCATCCTGTGCTCCGACACCACCGTGGCCCTGGGCCGCACCATCTATGGCAAGCCCGACGACGCGGCGCACGCCGCCCGCATGCTGGCCGAGCTGGCCGGGCACGAGCACCGCGTGCTCACTGCCGTGGCGCTGCAGGTGGGCGCCAAGCGGCTGTCGGCGCTGTCGGTGTCGCGGGTGCAGTTCGCGCCGATGACGGCCGCGCAGATCGATGCCTACGTGGCCACCGGCGAGCCGCTGGGCAAGGCCGGGGCCTACGGCATCCAGGGCCGGGCGGCGGCGTACGTGGAGCACCTGGCGGGCAGTTATTCGGGCATCATGGGGCTTCCCATGTACGAGACGGCGCAGCTGTTGCGTGCCGCCGGATTTGCGATCTAAGTTGCGATCTGAGCGACGCGAACCATAGACCCCCAGCACCAAACCATGCAACAAGACATCCTGATCAACTGGTCGCCCCAGGAAACCCGCGTGGCCATCGTCGAGCATGGCGCCGTGCAGGAACTGCATGTGGAGCGCACGCTGGAGCGCGGGCTGGTGGGCAATGTGTACCTGGGCAAGGTGTCGCGCGTGCTGCCGGGCATGCAGTCGGCGTTCATCGACATCGGGCTGGAGCGCGCGGCCTTCCTGCATGTGGCCGACGTGTGGCAGCGCCAGGAAGGGGGGGAGCCGCCGGCTTTCGCCCGCAAGAATGAGCCGCAGGTGCCCATCGAGAAGCAGGTGTTCGAAGGCCAGGCGCTCATGGTGCAGGTCATCAAGGACCCCATCGGCACCAAGGGCGCGCGCCTGTCCACGCAGATCAGCATTGCCGGCCGCCTGCTGGTCTTCCTGCCGCAGGACGACCATGTGGGCGTGTCGCAGAAGATTCCGGCCGCGGAGCGCGACGCGCTGCGCGCGCGCCTGCAGGCGCTGGTGGGCGACAAGGCCAGCGGCGGCGGGGGCGGCTTCATCCTGCGCACCAACGGCGAAGATGCCTCCGACGCCGAGCTGGCCGAGGACATTGCCTACCTGCGCAAGACCTGGGCGCGCATCAAGGAAGCCGCCCTGCGCCAGCCGCCCATGTCGCTGCTGCACCAGGACCTGGACCTGCTGCAGCGCGTGCTGCGCGATCTGGTGGGCGACTACACGCAGACCATCCGCATCGATTCCATGGAGCAGTTCCAGCGCCTGCGCGCCTTCGGGCAGGAGTTCATGCCCGCCGCCGCCGGCAAGCTGCAGCACTACAAGGGCGAGCGGCCGATCTTCGACCTGTACTCGATCGACGAGGAGGTGGCCAAGGCGCTGGGCCGGCGCGTGGACCTGAAGTCCGGCGGCTACCTGATCGTGGACCAGACCGAGGCGCTCACCACCGTGGACGTGAACACCGGCGGCTACGTGGGGGCGCGCAACTTCGACGACACCATCTTCAAGACCAACCTGGAGGCCGCGCAGGCCATTGCGCGCCAGCTGCGCCTGCGCAACCTGGGCGGCATCATCATCGTGGACTTCATCGACATGGCCCGCGAAGACCACCAGCAGGCCGTGCTGGCGGAGTTCCGCAAGCAGCTCGCCCGCGACCGCGTGAAGACCATGGCGGGCGGCTTCTCGCACCTGGGCCTGGTGGAGATGACGCGCAAGCGCACCCGCGAATCGCTGGCCCACATGCTGTGCGAACCCTGCGAAGCCTGCCAGGGCAAGGGCAGCGTGAAGACCGCGCGCAGCGTGTGCTATGACATCCTGCGCGAGATCCTGCGCGAGGCGCGCCAGTTCAACCCCCGCGAGTTCCGCGTGGTGGCCTCGCCCCGGGTGGTCGAGCTGTTCCTGGACGAAGAGAGCCAGCACCTGGCCGGGCTGTCGGACTTCATCAAGAAGCCCATCTCCCTGCAGTCCGAGAGCGCCATGGGGCAGGAGCAGTACGACATCGTGCTGCTGTAGCAGCACTCTTCTCTTGATCGACTGAGGACGTCAGGCCTCGATCTGCATCGCAGGCCGCGCCTGCACCCGTGCCAGCCACGCCTGCACATGCGGGTGGGCCTGCACCGGGGCACCCAGGTACACGCTGTAGCCCAGCACCGAGCCCACCACCAGGTCCACCAGCGAATAGTCGGCACCCAGCATCCAGGGCTGGGCGGCCAGACGGGCGTCCAGCACGGCCAGCAGTTCGTTCAGCCCGCGCAGGGCGGCGTCGGCATGCTGGGGGCTGCGCAGCGCTTCCTCGCCCTTGGTGGCGACCTGCAGGCGCACTAGCACGGCCCCGTAGGTCACGTAGGCCCAGGCGCACCACGACAGGGCCTGCAGCGCCTCGGGCGTGCCGGCGGCGGGCCACAGGCCGCGCTCCACGCCAAAGCGGTGGCCCAGCCACAGGTGGATGGCCAGCGCCTCGAACATCGGGGCGCCGTCCACGGTCAGCGTGGGCACCTTGCCATTGGGGTTCAGGGCCAGGTAGTCGGCGCGGCGCTGCTCGCCGGCCAGGATGTCGATCTTGACGCGCTCGTGGGGCACGCCCAGTTCGGCCAGCGCGCAGGCAATGGGGGTGGCGCTGGACATGGGGTACCAGTACAGGACGATGGACATGAAGAACTCCTTGGGGGTTGACGAAAAAAGCGTGGGGCCACTGTAGGCGCCATTGCGGACAGTTTTCGCCCTCGATGCGCGGTACAGTGCGGCCATGCTGACGTCCTCCACCCGCCTGCTACGCCTGCTGTCGCTGCTGCAAACGCGCAGCCACTGGGCCGGGCAGGACCTGGCCAAGCGCCTGGAGGTCCACCCCCGCACGCTGCGGCGCGACATTGACCGGCTGCGCCAGCTGGGCTACCCCGTGGAGGCGAGCAGCGGCGTGGCCGGGGGCTATGCCTTTCGCGCGGGGCAGGCGCTGCCGCCGCTGCTGCTGGACGACGGCGAGGCGCTGGCCGTGTCCATTGCGCTGCGCACCGCCACGGCCGGCGCCGTGGGCGGCATCGAAGAGCCCGCCCTGCGCGCGCTGGTCAAGCTGGAGCAGGCCATGCCCGCACGGCTGCGCCAGCAGGTGGACGCGCTGCGCTCCACCATCCTGCCGCTGGACCGCACCGGCCCCGTGGTGGAGGCTTCGGTGCTGGCCGCGCTGGCGTCGGCCTGCCGCGACCAGTTGCGCGCCGAATTTGCCTATGAAGACGGCCAGGGCCGCAGCACGCAGCGCACCGTGGAGCCCCAGGGCGTGGTGCACACGGGCCAGCGCTGGTACCTGGTGGCGTGGGACCGGGGGCGCGGCGACTGGCGCACCTTCCGCATCGACCGGATCGTGGGGGAGCCGCGGCTGGGCGCGCATTTCGCGCCGCGTGCGTCGCCGGACGGGGGCGATCTGAAGGCCTATGTGTCCCGCTCGATCTCCGCGCCGCAGCACGCCGAGCGGGCGCGCGTGGCGCTGAACGCGCCGCATGCGCAGATGGCCCGCCGCATCCCGCCCTCGGCCGCCGTGCTGCAGCCTTGGGATGGCGGCCAGCGCTGCCTGATGGAGTGCGGCGTGGGCGATGCGCTGGTGTACTGGCTGATGGCGCTGGATGTGGAGTTCGAGGTGCTGGCGCCTGACGCGCTGCGCGAACGCCTGCGGGTGGCGGGCGAGCGTGCCCTGCGGTGCGCCGGCTGAACTACGGCACGAACCGGTAGCCCACCCCCGCCTCGGTCCGCAGGTGCCGGGGCATGGAGGCGTTGTCCTCCACCTTCTTGCGCAGGTTGGCCAGGTGCACGCGCACGTAGTGCGTGTCTTCGGCGTGGCCGGGGCCCCACACGGCCTTGAGCAGCTGCTGGTGGGTGATGACGCGGTCGGGCTGCGACGCCAGGTGCGTGAGCAGGCGGTACTCGATGGGCGTCAGGTGCAGCGGCTGGCCCTGGCGCTCCACCGTCCGGCGGACCAGGTCCACGGTGATGTCGCCAAACTGGATCAGCGGTTGCGGGGCGCCGTTGCCCGCCAGCGTCTGGCTGCGGCGCAGCTGGGCGCGCACGCGGGCCAGCAGCTCGCCCGCGCCAAAGGGCTTGACGAGGTAGTCGTCCGCACCGGCGTCCAGAGCGGCGATCTTGCTGGCCTCGGCGCTGCGGGCCGAGAGCACGATGATGGGCATGGCCGACCAGGTGCGCAGCTCGCGGATCAGGTCGACCCCGTCGCCGTCGGGCAGGCCCAGGTCCAGCACCACCAGGTCGGGGCGGCGGGTGCCGGCATCGATCAGGCCGCGCTGCAGCGTGGCGGCCTCGTGCACGGTGTGGCCTTCGGTCTCCAGCGTCAGGCGTACAAAGCGGCGGATGTCGGCTTCGTCCTCGACGATGAGGATGTGGGTGGGCAGGTCGGGCATGCGGTCGGGCATCAGGACACTTGGGCGTTCAGGCACTCAGGAGTTTGCAGGGGATGGCTGCACATCATCGCCCAGGTCGGTGGGCGGCGCACCGCGCGGCAGCAGCACGGTAAAGCGCGCCCCGGCCGGCCGGCCCTGCGGGTCGAGGAGGGTGTCGCCGCGGATGCTGCCGCCGTGCGCCTGCACGATGGCGCGGCAGATGGCCAGGCCCAGGCCCACGCCGGGCGTGGCGCTTTCGCGTGCGCCGCGCTCGAACTTTTCAAACAGCAGCTCCTCCCGGCCCGAGGGCAGGCCGGGGCCTTCGTCGCTCACGGACAGGGCCACCATGTCGCTGCGGGCTTCTGCGGCCAGGTGGATGGCGGTGCCCGCGGGCGTGTACTTGGCTGCGTTCTCCAGCAGGTTGACCAGCACCCGCTCCATCAGCACGGCGTCGATCTGCAGCAGGGGCAGCCCGTCCGGCAGCTGCACGTCCACGCGGTGGGCGGCCAGGGCCGGGGCGCAGGCGGCCAGGGCGCTGCCCACCACTTCCTCCAGGGGCTGCCAGGCCTTGTTGAGCTGCACGGCCCCGGCCTCCAGCCGCGCCATGTCCAGCAGGTTGTTGACCAGGGCGCTCATGCGCCGCGCCGACTGCCCGATGGAGGCCGCCAGCGCCTGTTGCGGCGCAGGCAGCGGCGGCTGCACCAGGGCCAGCGATTCGGCCAGGCCCACCAGCGAGGCCAGGGGCGTGCGCAGGTCGTGCGAGATGGCGGACAGCAGCGAGTTGCGCAGGCGTTCGGATTCGATCTGCACGGTGCTCTTTTGCGCCACGTCGATGTAGTGGATGCGCTCCAGCGAAATGGCCAGCAGGGAGGCGCAGGTCTGCAGCAGGCGGCGCTGCTCCACCCCCGGCAGCGGGCCGGGCGGCAGGGCCACCACCAGCACGCCGCGGGTGCGCATGGGCGCCTTGAGCGGCAGCACCAGCGTGGGGCTGGAGTGCAGCGTGTCCGTGCCGCGGCCGGCGGGCTCGCCGCGCTCGAACGCCCATTGCGCCACGGCCAGGTCCACCGGGGCGCCGCCGCCGGGCAGGGTCTGCAGGCGGTTGTCGTCGTCGGCCACCACCAGCGTGCTGCCGGCGTTGAACTCGCCCGTGATGAAGCGCGCGCCGATCTCCGCCACCTGCTCGGGCAGCAGCGCGGCCGAGAGGTCGCGCGCCATGTCGTACAGGCCGCGCACCCGGTGCTCGCGGTCGGTGGCGGCCTCGGCCTGCACCTTGAGGCCGGCCGTCAGCTGCCCCACCACCAGGGCCACGACCAGCATGACGGCGAAGGTGACGAGGTACTGCGCATCGCTCACCGCAAACGTGAAATGCGGCGGCACGAAGAAAAAGTCGAAGAACCCCACGCCCAGGAAGGCGGCCAGGATGGCCGGCCCGCGCCCGTACTTGAGGGCCACGCCCACCACCACCAGCAGGAACAGCATCACGATGTTGGTGAGCTCCAGCACGCTGGCCAGCGGTGTGGCCAGCACGGCGGCCATGCAGCAGGCCAGCGCTGCCGCAATGTAGCCCGGCCAGAACGGTGCGCGCGGTGCGGCCGCCGGGGACCGGCTGCCCGGGCTGCCGGCCGGCGAGGGCACGGCGCCCACCTGGAGCAGGTCCAGGTCGCCCGCGCGCCGGCCGATCTGGTCGGCCAGGGTGTCCTGCCAGGGCCAGCGGCGGGCGCCGCGCCCCATCACCACGCGCACCAGGTTGTGTTCGCGCGCATAGCGCACCAGGGCCTGGGCGGGCTGCGGCGCGGGCAGTACGGCGCAGGCCGCCGCGCCCAGCTGCTGCGCCAGCTTCAGGGTGCGCTCCACCTGCGGGGGCAGGCTGGCCGACCGGCCCGCCTGCTCGGGCGTTTCCACATGCACGGCGTGCCAGGGCAGACCCAGCTGCGCGGCCAGGCGGGCGCAGCTGCGCACCACCTTCTCGGCGTTGTCGCCGGTGCCCACGCAGGCCAGCAGGGCTTCGCGGTTGGGCCACACGGCCGAGGGCGCAGTGCTGCTCGCGCGGCGGTAGGCGCGCATTTCACCGTCCACCCGGTCGGCCGTGCGGCGCAGGGCCAGCTCCCGCAGGGCCAGCAGGTTGCCCTTGCGGAAGAAGTTGGCGGCGGCGCGCTCGGCCTGCTGGGGCAGGTAGACCTTGCCGGCCTTCAGGCGCGCCAGCAGCTCGTCGGGGGGCAGGTCCACCACCACCACTTCGTCGGCGGCGTCAAAAAAATGGTCGGGCACCGTCTCCCACACGCGGATGCCGGTGATGCCGCTCACCACATCGTTCAGGCTCTCCAGGTGCTGCACGTTCAGGGTGGACCACACGTCGACGCCTGCGGCCAGCAGCTCTTCGGCGTCCTGCCAGCGCTTGGGATGGCGCGAGCCGGGCACGTTGCTGTGGGCCAGCTCGTCCAGCAGCACCAGGCCCCCGGGGTGCTCGGCACCCCAGGCCAGGGCGGCGTCCAGGTCGAACTCGGGCAGAGAGCGGTCCTTGTAGGGCAGGGCGCGCAGCGGCAGGCGGGGAAGGTGGGCGGTGAGCGCTTCGGTATCGGCACGGCCGTGGGTCTCGACCACGCCGATGGTGACGGGCGTTCCTTGCGCCAGTGCCGCGGCGGCGGCCGACAGCATGGCAAAGGTCTTGCCCACGCCCGCGCTGGCGCCAAAGAACACCTTGAGCCGGCCGCGGCGGGCCTGGGCCTGCTCTTGCTGCAGGCGCTGCAGCAGAGCGTCGGGGTCGGGGCGGTCCTGCATGGGCACAGTGTACTCGTCAATTTGGAATAAAAATGGCCTCTAGCGCTTGTCCATTAAGCGCAAGCAGCTATTGTTTTGATAGCGTATCGAGCGCCAGGTTCAAGGCCAGCACGTTCACGCGCGGCTCACCCAGCAGGCCCAGCCAGGGGGTGTCGGTGTGCTGCAGCACCAGCGCCTGCACCTGCGCCATGGGCAGGCGGCGGGCGCGGGCGACGCGCTCGGCTTGGTAGGAGGCGGCTGCGGGGCTGATGTGCGGGTCCAGCCCGCTGGCCGATGCGGTGACCAGGTCCACCGGCACGGGACGGGTGTTGCCGGGGTCGGCAGCGCGCAACGCTTCGGTGCGCGCCTTGACGGCTTCGGCCAGCGCCGGGTTGGTCGGCCCCAGGTTGGAACCGCCCGATGCCGCTGCGTTGTAAGGCATGGGCGCCGTGGCCGAGGGGCGGCCCCAGAAGTGGCCGGGCTCGGTGAACGACTGGCCGATCAGCTCCGAGCCCACGGCCTTGCCGCCCTGGGTGATGAGGCTACCGTTGGCCTGGTGCGGGAAGGCTGTCTGCGCCACGCCCGTGACGGCCAGCGGGTACAGCAGGCCGGTGACGAGCGAGAGCACGATGAACAGCGTGAGGGCCGGGCGCAGCAGGCCGCCGGGGCTGGCGGGTGCGTCGTCGCGAGGGATACGGATGGGCATGCGATTTTTCCTTGTCAGTGATTGGGGAGCTGTGTTGGCGGGCGGGCTGCGATCAGGTCAGACCCGCGGCAGCCAGCACCATGTCAATCAGCTTGATGCCAATGAACGGCACCACCATGCCCCCCAGCCCGTAAATGGCCAGGTTGCGGCGCAGCAGCGCGGCGGCCCCCACGGCGCGGTAGGGCACGCCCTTCAAGGCCAGCGGGATCAAAAAGATGATGATCAGCGCGTTGAACACCACGGCCGACAGGATGGCCGACGAGGGGCTGGCCAGGTGCATGAAGTTCAGCGCCGACAGCTGCGGATAGGTGGTGACAAACGCCGCCGGGATGATGGCGAAGTACTTGGCGATGTCGTTGGCGATGCTGAAGGTGGTGAGCGAGCCGCGCGTCATCAGCATCTGCTTGCCGGTCTCCACGATCTCGATGAGCTTGGTGGGGTTGCTGTCCAGGTCCACCATGTTGCCCGCCTCCTTGGCGGCCTGGGTACCTGTGTTCATGGCCACTGCCACGTCGGCCTGGGCGAGGGCGGGGGCGTCGTTGGTGCCGTCGCCGGTCATGGCCACCAGCTGGCCATTGGCCTGGTAGCTGCGGATGAGCTGCAGCTTGGCCTCGGGTGTGGCCTCGGCCAGGAAGTCGTCCACCCCCGCCTCGGCGGCAATGGCAGCGGCCGTCAGGCGGTTGTCGCCCGTCACCATCACGGTCTTGATGCCCATGCGGCGCAGCTCGGCAAAGCGCTCCTTGATGCCGCCCTTGACCACGTCTTTCAGCTCCACCACGCCCAGCACGCGGGGGCCGTCGGCCACCACCAGCGGGGTGCTGCCCCGGCGCGATACGTCGTCCACTGCTGTCTGTACCGCGGTGGGGAAGCGCCCGCCCAGCGCCTCTACATGGCGGCGGATGGCGTCGGCCGCGCCCTTGCGCAGCTGGCGCGGCGCCTGGCTGCCCGTGCCTTGCAGGTCCACCCCGCTCATGCGGGTTTGTGCGGTGAAGTGCACGAACTGTGCGCCCAGGGCGGCAATGTCGCGCTCGCGCAGGTTGAACTTCTGCTTGGCCAGCACCACGATGCTGCGGCCCTCGGGCGTTTCGTCGGCCAGCGATGCCAATTGGGCGGCATCGGCCAGGTCGGCATCGCTCACGCCCGGCGCGGGCACGAACTGGCTGGCCTGGCGGTTGCCCAGCGTGATGGTGCCGGTCTTGTCCAGCAGCAGCACGTCCACGTCGCCTGCCGCCTCCACCGCGCGGCCCGAGGTGGCGATCACATTGGCCTGCATCATGCGGCTCATGCCGGCCACGCCGATGGCGCTGAGCAGGCCCGCAATCGTGGTGGGGATCAGGCACACCAGCAGGGCCACCAGCACCACCAGGCTCACCGGCTCGCCCGCGCCGCTGGCCTGCACGCTGAACAGCGAGAAGGGCAGCAGCGTGACCACCACGCCCAGGAACACGATGGTCAGCGCCACCAGCAGGATGGTCAGCGCGATCTCGTTGGGCGTCTTGTGGCGCTTGGCGTTTTCGACCATGGCGATCATGCGGTCCACAAAGGTCTCGCCGGGGTTCACGGCCACGCGCACCACGATCCAGTCGGACAGCACGCGGGTGCCGCCGGTCACGGCCGAGAAGTCGCCGCCCGATTCGCGGATCACGGGGGCGGATTCGCCGGTGATGGCGCTTTCGTCCACCGAGGCCACGCCGTCGATCACCTCGCCATCGGCGGGGATGGTGTCGCCCGCTTCCACCAGCACTACGTCGCCCTTGCGCAGGTTGGCTGCCTCCAGCGGCAGCCAGGTCAGCTCGGTGCGGGGAGTGGTGCGGTCAAACTGGCCGTCGAGCTTCTTGGCCCAGGTCTGCTTTTTCAGGCCGCGCAGCGAGGCCGCCTGGGCCTTGCTGCGGCCTTCGGCCATGGCTTCGGCAAAGTTGGCAAACAGCACGGTGAACCACAGCCACAGCGCCACGGCTGCCGTGAAGCCCTCGGGCTTGCTGGCGGCCAGCGCGGTGGTGAAGGCGCTGCCCACATACACCACGAACATCACCGGGTTGCGCCATTGCACGCGCGGGTCCAGCTTCTTGAAAGCCTCCAGCAACGCGGGGCGCGCCAGGGCGGGGTCGAACAGGGTCAAGGTTTTGCGGCTCATGGCAATTTCCTTATCGGTCTTTTCTTTTGAATGCACCACGGGACCGTTCACCCTGAGCCTGTCGAAGGGCTGCACGGCGCGTGCCCTGGCTTCGACAGGCTCAGCCCGAACGGGTCGTGGGTGGTGGAGGGCTTCAGCCGCGTGGCCAAAGAACCAAGTGCTCCACCACCGGGCCCAGCGCCAGGGCGGGCACGTAGTTCAGCAAGCCCACCAGCAGCACCACGCCGGCCAGCAGCGCCACAAACAGCGCGCCATGGGTGGGCAAGGTGCCATCGGTGGCGGTGGCGCGCTTCTTGGCGGCGAGGGACCCGGCCATGGCCAGCACGGGCACGATCACACCAAAGCGGCCCAGCCCCATGGCCACGGCCAGCAGCACGTTGTAGAACGGGGTGTTGGCCGACAGGCCCGCAAACGCGCTGCCGTTGTTGTTGGCGGCCGAAGACAGCGCGTACAGCACCTGGCTGAAGCCGTGTGCGCCGGGGTTGGAGAGGCCCGCGCGGCCTGCCTCGCTCATCACCGCCACGGCGGTGCCCAGCAGCACCAGCAGGGGCGTGACGAGGATGGCGATGGAGACGAGCTTCATCTCGTGCGTCTCGATCTTCTTGCCCAGGTATTCGGGCGTGCGGCCAATCATCAGCCCGGCAATGAACACGGCCAGGATGGCAAACACCAGCATGCCGTACAGGCCCGAGCCCACGCCGCCAAACACCACCTCGCCCATCTGCATCAGCACCATGGGCACCATGCCGCCCAGGGGCGTGAAGCTGTCGTGCATGGCAATCACTGCGCCGCAACTGGCTGCCGTGGTGATGACGGCGAACAGGGCCGAGGTGGCGATGCCGAAGCGCGTCTCCTTGCCTTCCATGTTGCCGCCCGCCTGCAGGGCGCTGGCGGCCTGGTCCACGCCCAGCGAGGCCAGCAGCGGGTTGCCCTGCTGCTCGAAGGCGGTAGCCGCAACCACGGCCACCACGAAGAGCAGGCTCATCGTCGCCAGAATCGTCCAGCCCTGGCGCTCATCGCCCACCATGCGGCCAAACACCAGGCACAGCGCGGCGGGGATGAGGAAGATCGCCAGCATCTGCAGCAGGTTGCTGGCGGCCGAGGGGTTCTCGAACGGGTGGGCCGAGTTGGCGTTGAAGAAGCCGCCGCCGTTGGTGCCCAGCATCTTGATGGCCAGCTGCGAGGCCACGGGGCCCATGGCCAGGGTCTGGGTGGCTTGTGTGGCGGGCTCGGTGACCGGAGCGCCCTGCGCGTCGAGCACGGGCTGGCCTGCGCCATCGAACTTGGGCGCGCCGTAGTGCACGGGCTCCAGCGTCTGCACTTCGGTGTAGGGCGTCAGGTTCTGGATCACGCCCTGGCCTGCAAACACCACCGCCAGCACCAGCGACAAGGGCAACAGCACCCACAGCGTGGCGCGGGTCAGGTCGGCCCATACGTTGCCAATGGACTGTGCAGAGTGCCGTGAAAAGCCGCGCACCAGCGCCACGACCACCACCAGACCCGTGGCGGCCGACAGGAAGTTCTGCACCGTCAGCGCCAGCATCTGCGTGAGGTAGCTCATGGTGCTTTCGCCACCATAGCCCTGCCAGTTGGTGTTGGTGACAAAGCTGACGGCCGTGTTGAAGGCGGAGTCGGGCGCCACCGCAGGCAGGCCCTGCGGGTTGAGCGGCAGCACCGCCTGCCAGCGCTGCAGCGCATACACCGCCAGCACGCCCAGGCCGTTGAACACCAGCAGGCCCAGCGCGTAGCGCCACCAGCCGGTTTCCTCGTCAGGTTGCACGCCTGCGAGCTTGAACAGCGGCCCCTCCAGCCGTCGCCCCAGCGCGAAGCGGCCCGCCATCACGGCGTCGATCCAACGCGCCAGCGGCCAGGCCAGCGCCAGCAGCAGTGCCAAGAACACCGCCAATTGCAGCCAGGCACCGGTGCTCATGAGAAGTCCTCCGGCCGCAGCAGCACCGCGACCAGGTACACCAAGAGGCCGGCGGCCAGCAGGGCGGCCAGAATCATCCAGCCGCTATTCATGACCGCGCTCCTTCGCAGCGCGCCGTCAGCTGCGCGCAGCCCTTGGCTACGCCATTGATGGCAAGCTGCGCGCCGCCCCTTGCCCTGAAAAACCAGTCCATGTGCACCTCCTTGAGACATGGACCGATGCTAGGAATGCCTGCATCAAGATGGGTGCAAGAGGTGGGGGCGGGGTATCAAGAAGGCATCAAGAGACGACTGCGCCGGGGCGTTGCGGTTCTGAATGACCGCATCAAATCTGATAGCTGCCAGCGCTTTCTGCATAAGCGCTGGAGGCTATTTTTGCTTGAAATTCTGAGCGCCAGATCCGTGTCACAGCTTGCGCAGCCGCTCCAGCGCCGCCCGCAGGGTTTCGTCCTTCTTGGCAAAGCAGAACCGCACCACGCGCTGGTCAAAGCCATCGGCGTAGAAGGCCGACAGCGGGATGGCCGCCACGCCCACTTCGCGGGTGAGCCACTGGCAGAAGTCGGATTCGCTCAGGTCGCTCACGGCAGAGATGTCCACGCACTGGAAGTAGCTGCCGGTGCTGGGCAGCAGCTTCAGGCGCGAATCCTTGAGGCCTTCGCGGAACAGGTCGCGCTTGGCCTGGTAGAAGGCGGGCAGCTGCAGGTAGGGCGCGGGATCTTGCAGGTAGGCCGCCAGGCCGTATTGCATGGGCGTGTTCACGGTGAACACGTTGAACTGGTGCACCTTGCGGAATTCGGCGGTGAGCGCCGCCGGCGCGGCCACGGTGCCGACCTTCCAGCCGGTGACGTGGAAGGTCTTGCCAAAGCTGGAGACGATGAACGCCCGCTCGGCCAGGCCGGGGAAGCGCGCGGCGCTCTGGTGCTCGGCGCCGTCGAACACCATGTGCTCGTACACCTCATCGCTGATGAGCAGGATGTTGGTGGGGGCGAGCAGCGCTTCCAGCTGGCGCATCTCCTCGGCCGTCCAGATCGTGGCACTGGGGTTGTGCGGGCTGTTGATGATGAGGGCCCGGGTGCGCGGCGTGATGGCGGCGCTGATCTTGCCGAAGTCGGGCCGGAAGGTGCCAGGCGTGAGCGGAACGCGCACGGCCTTGCCGCCGGCCAGGTCGATGTTGGGCACGTAGCTGTCGTAGCAGGGGTCGAGCACGATCACTTCGTCGCCCGGGTGCACGATGGCCAGGATGGCGGTGATGATGGCCTGCGTGGCCCCGGCGGTGATGGTGATTTCGGCTCCGGGGTGGTAGGCGCGGCCGTGCAGCGCCTCGATCTTGCGGGCCACGGCCTCGCGCAGCACGGGCACGCCGGGCATGGGCGGGTACTGGTTGTGGCCAGCCTGCATGGCCTGGGTGACGGCATCCACCAGCGCGGGCGCGCATTCAAAGTCCGGGAAGCCCTGGCCGAGGTTGACGGCCTGGTGCTCGGTGGCCAGGGCCGACATGACGGTGAAGATGGTGGTGCCGACGGTGGGCAGCTTGCTGGGGAAGGTGGGGGTGGTCATGGCAAGGAGGAGAAGGATGCGTTGTTCATCAGCGTGCGGCGACGCGGCTTACAGCTCATAGTCGCTGACGTGGCCGGTCATGGCGCGGGCGATCAGCTCGCGGCTCAGGCGGTCGCTGAGCAGCTCCGCAAAACGGTACACGAAGTTGCGCAGGTAGGCCCCGCGCTTGAAAGCCACGCGCGCCACGCTCTGGCCGAAGAGGTGGCCCACCGGGCGCACGGCCAGGTCCCCCACGGGGTCGTCGCGCATGGCCATCTCGGCCACGATGCCGATGCCCAGGCCCAGGCGCACATAGGTCTTGATCACGTCCGAGTCGATAGCCTCCAGCACGATGCGCGGCTGCAGCTTGCGCGCCGCAAAGGCGTGGTCGATCTTGCCGCGGCCGGTGAAGGACGGGTGGTAGGTGATGAGCGACTCGTGCGCCAGGTCGTCCAGGCCGATGCGTTCCTTTTGTGCCAGCGGGTGGTCGTTGGGCACCACCAGCACGTGCTGCCATTCGTAGCAGGGCAGGGTGACCAGATCGGGGTAGTCGGCCAGGGACTCGGTCGCCATGCCGATCTCGGCCACCTCGTCGATCACCATGCGGGCCACCTCGTGCGGCGTGGCCTGGTGCAGGCTGATGTTGACCTTGGGATAGGCCTCGCGCAGGCGCGCCACGGGCACCGGCAGCACGTAGCGGGCCTGCGTGTGGGTGGTGGCGATGCTGAGGGTGCCGCTGTCCTGCGCGCTGAACTGCTCGCCGATGCGCTTCAGGTTGCCCACCTCGCGCATGATGACCTCGATGCTCTTGAGCACGTGCTGGCCGGGCTCGGTGATGCGCTTGAGGCGCTTGCCGTGGCGGGCGAAGATGTCCACGCCCAGCTCTTCTTCCAGTTCAATGATGGCCTTGGACACCCCCGGCTGGGAGGTGTGCAGGGCCTTGGCGGCCTCGGTAAGGTTGAGGTTGCGCCGCGCGGCCTCTTGCACAAAGCGGAACTGGTGCAGGTTCATATCTGATATCGCCTAAAGAATTGCATCATTATGCTGCAATCGTCTAAGTGAATCAGTGGTTGCAGCTTTCAGCCGGGCGGCCGTTCGCAGGCGATCTCGGCCATGAGGGCGGTAAGGCGCGGGTCTTCGCCGATGGCGGGCTGGACGTGCAGGCGCACCCCGGGGTGCGCGGCGCGCAACGCATCCACCAGGACCGGCAGGTCGGCCCGTGCATGCTTGCCCGTGCCCAGGAACATGGGCACCACGGTGACGCCGGTGGCGCCTTGCAGCACCAGTTGATCCACGGCCTGGGCCAGGGAGGGCTCGCTGAGTTCCAGGTAGGCACACACCACCGGGCGCGCGGGGTGCTGCGCGGCAATGCGGGCCGCTACGGCCTCGATGGGCGCGCGCCACAGCGGATCGCGGGAGCCGTGGGAAAACAGCACCACGGCCTGGCGGCCCATGGAAGGGGGTGCACCGGTCATCGCCGCAGCACCAGCCAGCCAAACGCCGCCAGCGACAGCAATGAATAGATCAGCCCCGGCGCTGCCGCCGTGAGCATAGGCGACCAGTTCTGCAGGTTGCCGGCATAGCCGAACACGTTGTTGAGCAGGAAGAAGCTGATGCCCGCCATCACGCCGCCAAACACATAGCCGGCAATGCCGCCCGAGCGGAAGTGCAGGTAGGCAAAGGGCAGGGCCAGCACCACCATCACCAGGCAGGACAGCGGGTAGAACACCTTGCGCCAGAACTCGATCTCGTAGCGCTGGGCGGACTGGCCGTTGGCGTCCAGGTGGCGGATGTACTGGAAGAGGTCGATCGTGGCCATGCGGTCGGGCTTGAGCAGCGACGCCGCCACCATGTCCGCACTGATGCGGGTCGGCCATTCAAAGGTGGGGGCGTCCAGGCGCTCCACCCGGGCCTCGTCGGTGCCCCGCTGTTCAAACCGGCTGCGCTGCACCTGCTCCAGCGTCCAGGCGCCGTCCCGGCCGAAATGGCCGGACGCCGCGCGCGTCTGCGACGCCAGGCGGCCTTTGGCATCGAACTCGAAGATTCGCACGTCCAGCATGCCGCCCTGGGCCGTGAGCGCGCGCACGTTCACGGCATACGATCGGTCTTCCTGGCGTTCCTTGAGCCAGGCACCGGTGGCGCCCGTGGTCAGGCGCCCCAGGTAGCGCGCCTTCACCAGCTGGGCGGCGCGGTCGGCCAGTGGCGCCACATAGTCGCCCACGGCGAATGTCAGCACCACGAAGACGCTTCCCAGCGCCACCAGCGTTCGCAAGGCGAGCCAGGGGCCCAGCCCGCTGGTGCGCATGATGGTGAATTCCGAGCTCTGGGCCAGCCGCGCCATCACGAAGATGGTGCCGATGAGCACGGTGATGGGCAGCAGCTCGTACAAGTGGCTGGGCACGCTCAGCGCCACGAACAGCAGCGCGTGGGACAACTGGTACCCCCCGGGCCCGGAGCTGCCCACCCAGCGCAGCTCGTCCACCAGGTCGAAGAAGAAGAACAGGGCCAGAAAGCCCGCGGTGACAAAGGCGACCGCGAGCAGGGCTTCGCGGTGGATCAGGCGGCGCAGGGTTTTCATGCGGTTCCCCCGGCGCTGCGTGCGGCCCAAAGCCGCCGCAGCGACCACTGGTTGTGCCGGATGCCCAGCACCGCCAGCGACGCCAGCAGCATGCCGCCGTGCAGCAGCACCATGAACGGGGCCAGCCCCAGGCGGCCTGCACCGACCCAGCTCTGGCCCAGCGTCATCAGGTTGTAGTAGACGACGAAGGCGAACAGCGCAAACACCAGGCTGGTGCTGCGTGCCGCCCGCGGGTTGACGCTGGCCACGGCCAGGCCCAGCACCACGAAATTGATGGCGGCCAGCGCCAGCCCCAGGCGCCACCCCAGCTCGGCTCGGTAGGCCGGCAGGGGTTGCATCAGCAGCTCATGGGTCGGCCGCATCTTGACGGACGCTTCTTCGGCCGAACCCGCGGGCGCCGAGCCGATGCGCGTGCCGTATTCGGAGAATTCGCTGATCTTGACGCCCGGCTGCGTGCGCGACGTCTCCAGGCGCTGGCCGTCGGTCAGCAGGGCCATGCGCTCGCCGTTGCGCGTCTCCAGCCGGGCGCTGCGCGCGGAGGTGACGGATTCCTTGTCGCCATCGGTGGCGGCAATGAAGATGTTGTTGCCGACCTGCGTGTCCGGGCTGTCCTTGTCAATGAAGAACACCCGGCTGCCGTTGGAGGATTCCTGGAACTCCCCCGGGGCGATGCGGTCGATGTCGCTGCGCTGCTCGTAGCGGGTCTTGAGCTCCTGCACCTGCGAGTTGGCCCAGGGCCACACCAGCAGGGACAGCACGGCGATCACCACCATGACCGGCCACGCAAACCGCAGCAGCGGCTTGAGCAGGGACACCAGCCCCCGCCCGCTGGCAAACCAGATGACCATTTCGCTGTCGCGGTACATGCGCGACAGCGTGCCGACCACGGCGATGAACAGGCTCAGGCTCAGGATGGTGGGCAACTGCCCCAGCACGGTAAAGCCCATCACCAGCATCACGTCGGACGGACTCACGCTGCCCCGCGATGCCTGGCCCAGCGTGCGGATGAGCATCATGGTCATCACCACCGTGACCAGCACCACCAGCGTCGCGCCGAAGCTGCGCGCCAGCTCCTTGCGAATGGATGAATCGAATAACATTGGCTCGAAGGAAAACACTGATTATGAACTTTGATCTCAAGACCCTTGACCTTGCTGCCGCAGCGTCGGAGAAATGCGACCTGCTGGTCGTCCTGCTGCCCGAAGGCTTCAAGCCGGGCAAGGACGCCCTGTCCGCCCTGGCGGCCCTGGCGCTCAAGAACGGAGATCTCGTTCCCAAGGCGGGCAAGCACCTGCAGCTGTACCAGGCGCCCGCCATCGCCGCGCGCCGCGTGGTGCTGGTGGGGCAGGGCGACGGTTCGGCGCGTGCGACCCGCCAGGCCGTGCAGGCCGTCGCCGGTGCGCTGAAGGCGCCGCAGACCAAGCGCGCCGTGCTGTGCTTTGCGGCAGAACCCGCGGCCGGCGCGGTCAGTGCTGCCGTGCAGGCCGTGGCCGACGCCAGCTACGTCTACACCGCCACCAAGACCAAGGTCGAGGCCCGCAGCCTGGGCCGCTGTGTGCTGGGCGTGCCCGGCGCGACGGCGGTGCGCACCGATTTCGACACCGGCGTGGCCCTGGTGGCCGGCGTGGAGTTTGCCCGCGAATGGGGCAACCGCCCCGCCAACCACGCCACCCCCACCTTGCTGGCCAATGCGGCCAAGACGCTGGCCAAGCTGCCGGGCATCCAATGCAAGATCCACGGCCCGGCCGAGGTCGCGCGCCTGGGTATGGGGGCGTTCCTGGCCGTGGCGCGCGGTTCCGAAGAACCTCTGCGCTTCATCGAACTGCGCTACAACGGCGCTGGCAAGGACCAGGCGCCGGTGGTGCTGGTGGGCAAGGGCATCACGTTCGACACCGGCGGCATTTCCATCAAGCCCGCGGCCGAGATGGACGAGATGAAGTTCGACATGGGCGGCGCTGCGAGCGTGCTGGGCACGTTCCGCGCGCTGGCGGAGCTGCAGCCCGCGATCAATGTGGTGGGCCTGGTGCCGGCCTGCGAGAACATGCCCGACGGCCGCGCGGTCAAGCCCGGCGACGTGGTCACCAGCATGAGCGGTCAGACCGTTGAAATCCTCAACACCGACGCCGAGGGCCGGCTGGTGCTGTGCGATGCACTGACCTATGCGGCGCGGTTCAAGCCGGCCGCCGTGGTGGACATTGCCACGCTGACCGGCGCCTGCGTGATCGCGCTGGGCGGCGTGCGCAGCGGGCTCTTTGCCAACAATGACGCACTGGCCTCGGCCCTGCAGCAGGCGGGAGAAACGGCGCAGGACCCGTGCTGGCGGATGCCGCTGGACGATGACTACGCGGACGGCCTCAAGAGCAATTTCGCGGACATGGGCAACGTGGCCGGGCGGGCCGGAGGCTCCATCACCGCAGCCAAGTTCTTGCAGAAGTTCGTGGGCGAGCTTGCGTGGGCGCACCTGGACATCGCCGGCACGGCCTGGAAGGGCGGGGCCGCCAAGGGGGCCACAGGGCGGCCGGTCGGCTTGCTCGTGCACTACCTGCTGGAACAGTCGCGCACCCTGGCGGCGGCCAAGCCTGCCACGCCCCGGCGCACAGCCCGGGCCCGGGCGGCCTGACCGCAGGCGGTGGCGCCGATGACCGAAGTCGCCTTCCATTTCAATGCGCCGGACAAGCTGGCCTACGCCTGCCGCTTTGCGCGGAAAGTGCAGCGCAGCGGAAGCCGGCTGGTGATTGCGGCGCCGCCGCAGGCGCTGGCCATGCTGGACAAGATGCTGTGGAACCTGGGGCCGCAGGATTTCGTGGCGCACTGCACGCAGGATGCGGACGAACGCCTGCTGCGGGCCTCGCCGGTGGTGCTCGCGGCTGACCCGGGTGGGGCCCCGCACCAGGACGTGCTGCTGAACCTGCACGCCGAGGTTCCGCAGGGGTTTGAGCGCTTTGAACGGGTGGTGGAAGTGGTCAGCGCGCAGGACGAGGCAGACCGCAGCGGTGCGCGGGCACGCTGGCGCTTCTATGCATCGCAGGGCTACGCCATCGTCCGCCACGACCTTGTACTGAAAGCTGGCTGATGGCTTCTCTTCCGCCCAAGACACCGCCGCGCTTTGTCCCCACGCTCACCGAAGTGGTGCAGGTGCCGGCATCCACGCCCCTGCAAGCCCCCGTCGCCCCGGCGGCACGCACCACGGCCGTGCCTCCAGCGCCCTCTGGTGCGGGCCGCGCGACGGCCGATGCCGCCCCAGCAGCGCTGGGGCGCCCGCCGCTGCCCAGCGCCCCTCCGCCCGCGGTGATGGTGCCGCGTGCCACGGTCCCGGGCTCCGGCCAGGTGCCCACGGCCAGGCCGGCTGCAGTGCCCATGCCCTCGCCAGCACAGCCTGCCGTTGCGGCTGCCGCAATGACCGCTCGGCCCATGCCGCACCGGCCGTTGCCCGAAGGCATGGAGGAGTACATGGTGCACCGCGTGATGCAGCGCGTGGACGTTGTTCTGGATCAACGTTTGCGCGAAGCCATCGCCACGGTGGTGCAAGAACAGACACGATCGGTGCTGCCGCGGCTGCGTGAAGAAATCGAATCCGTGGTGCGGCACGCTGTGTACGAAGCGGTGGCGGACGAACTGGCCAGCGGCACGTCTTCTGCGCCAAGGAGATGACAGGGTATTCCCTTGTGGTTTCTCTCGCGCTTTATCGTGTTCCCTAATGATCTGGCCCGTAAATTGCGATATGTTCGCCTGCGTTGAGACACAAGAACATTCTCAGCGTTTATCTTTACTGGAGATTGATATGCAATTGAAGTTGAAACTGACCGTGGTTGCCGCTATCGCGGCTGTTGCCGGCGTGGCCTCTGCACAAGAGCAGGTGGTCAAGATCGGCCACGTGGCTCCGGTTTCCGGCGCCCAAGCTCACTACGGCAAGGACAACGAAAACGGCGCCCGCATGGCCATTGAAGAGCTGAACGCTCAAGGCGTCACCATCGGCGGCAAGAAGATCAAGTTCGAACTGGTCGCTGAAGACGACGCTGCCGATCCCAAGCAAGGCACAGCCGCTGCACAGAAACTGTGCGACGCCAAGGTTGCAGGCGTGGTTGGCCACCTCAACTCCGGTACTACCATCCCCGCTTCCAAGGTCTACAACGACTGCGGCATCCCCCACGTCACGGGCGCGGCAACCAACCCCAACCTGACCAAGCCCGGCTACAAGACCACCTTCCGCATCATCGCCAATGACAACGCCCTGGGCGCTGGCCTGGCGTTCTACGCGGTGGATACGCTCAAGCTCAAGACCGTGGCCATCATCGACGACCGTACCGCTTACGGCCAGGGCGTGGCAGACGTGTTCAAGAAGACGGCGGCCGCCAAGGGCATGAAGGTGGTGGACGAGCAGTTCACGACCGACAAGGCCACCGACTTCATGGCCATCCTGACCGCCATCAAGTCCAAGAACCCCGATGCCATCTTCTACGGCGGCATGGACCCCCAAGCCGGCCCGATGCTGCGCCAGATGGAACAGCTGGGCATGGGCAACGTGAAGTATTTCGGTGGCGACGGCGTCTGCACGTCTGAAATCGCCAAGCTGGCTGCCGGTGCCAAGACCCTGGCCAACGTGGTGTGCGCGGAAGGCGGCTCTTCGCTGGCCAAGATGCCTGGCGGCACGGCCTGGAAGGCCAAGTACGACGCCAAGTACCCCGGCCAGTTCCAGGTGTACAGCCCCTACACCTACGACGCGACGTTCCTGCTGGTGGACGCCATGAAGCGCGCCAACTCCGTGGACCCCAAGGTCTACACGCCTGAGCTGGCCAAGTCCAACTTCAAGGGTGTGACCTCCACGATCGCCTTCGAGCCCAACGGCGAAATGAAGAACCCCGCGATCACCCTGTACGTCTACAAGGACGGCAAGAAGACGCCCCTGTAATTGGAGCGAACCTGGCTCGGCAGCGGCGGGGTTCAGCCCTTGCCGGCCGGTATCAAAGGAAAAGGCTTCCCTCGGGAAGCCTTTTCCTTTTGGGCAGCCAGAACAACCGCTATGGGTTCAGCGCCGCACCTGCAAGGCGCCGGGGTTCACGATATTGGTGGGCGTGCCCTTGATGAAATTCACCACGTTATCGAAGGCCGCACCAAAATAAAGCTCATAACTGTCTTGCTCCACATAACCGATATGGGGCGTGCAAATGCAGTTTTCGAGCCGCAGCAGTGCGTGGCCTTGCAGGATGGGCTCGCTTTCAAACACATCCACGGCGGCCATTCCGGGGCGGCCGCGGTTCAGTGCGGCGATCAGCGCGTCGGGCTCGATCAACTCCGCGCGGGAGGTATTGACCAGCAGCGAGGTGGGTTTCATGCACGACAGGTCTTCCAGCGAAACGATGCCGCGCGTTTCGTCGTTCAGGCGCAGGTGCAGCGAGATCACGTCGCATTGCGAGAAAAATTCCTCGCGCGTGGCTGCGGCCTGGTAGCCGTCCGTCAGGGCTTGTGCCCGGGATGCTTCGCGGCCCCAGACGCGCACATTCATCCCGAAGGCGCGGCCGTAGCCAGCCACCAGCTGGCCGATGCGCCCGTAGCCCCAGATGCCGAGCGTCTTGCCGCGCAGCACATTGCCCAGGCCGAAATTGGGAGGCATCGATGCCGCCTTCAGCCCCGACTGCTGCCAGGCGCCGTGCTTGAGGTTGGCAATGTACTGCGGAAGCCGGCGCATCGCGGCCATCACCAGGGCCCAGGTCAGCTCCGCTGGAGCCACGGGCGAACCGATACCTTCCGCCACGGCAATCCCGCGTTCGGTGCAGGCCGTCACGTCGACGTGGCTGCCTACCTTGCCAGTCTGGGCAATGAGCTTCAGGCGGGGGAGTTTTTCGACCAGCTGCCGGGTGATCTGGGTGCGCTCCCGCACCAGCACGATGATGTCCGCGTCCTTCAAACGCACCGAAAGCTGGCCCAGTCCCTTGACCGTGTTGGTGTACACCTTGGCGGTGTAGGCGTCGAGCCGTGCGGCACAGTGGAGCTTGCGGACTGCGTCCTGGTAGTCGTCGAGAATCACGATGTTCATCCCGACATTGTGCCTTGGCAAAACACCCCGCATGGCTGCGGCGCAGGCTGAAGGGCCTGGATGGCGGGGTGTTTTGGTGACAGGCTGTCAGGCGTTGCAGAGCTGCCGGCCCGGCCCTGCAGGCTCCGCGGCCCGTGTGCCCGCTGGCGCTGTGCTGCTTTTGCGGGATCGCTGGTAGCGCCGAGTAGCGGACCAGGAAAGCAAGGCCCGCCGTGGACGGCTGGACCGCGGGGTTGCCTGAAGCCGGCGCGCTGCCACGTCCCCCGTTGCGTCAGGAGGTCTGCAATGCCGCTTCCAGCGCCACCATGCGGTCCAGTTCGGCGCAGACGTCGGCCATCCGGCCGGCAATCACCAGCCTGCCTTGTGCGCCTGTACCGTGCGGACCCCTGCGCACCACCCGCAGCGTTCCATCCGGCGCGCTGCCCTTGCCGGCCGCGTTGCCCTTGGGCCAGCGGCTGCGCACGGTGGTGGCGGACCTAGCCTGCGAGGGCACTGCCGTCCAGGGGGCGGCTTGCGGAGGGGCGGATGCCGGCCCGGGAACGGGTCGGGCCGAGGGGGGATTCACGGTGAAGGGCCAGTTGCCGCGCAACGGCCGCTGGGTTGCGGGCTCGGGCGGGCGGGGGCGGGCAGTGGCCGCGAGGCCGTCCTGGCCGGTCGTGGAGGCCACCGAATTCTCGGCAGCAGCAGCGGCAGCGCCGGCTGTGCCAGCCAGCGCGCCTGAGGGCCCCGCAGCAGAACGCAACCAGGTGGCCAGCGCGCGCAAGGGGGTCAGCAGCGCGGTGCAAGAGGGTGAGGCAATGGTTCCCATGTGAAAACTCCGAAAGTCGGGGATCGAACACAGGCAGGATTGCGAAACGGACCCGCACCCCAGGGCCGACCTGCCAGCTCCATTGCTGGGAGGCCCAACGCCCGCCACCTGGGATGCGGTAGAAAAAGAGGGCTGAACGCCGCCAGCGCGGCGTTCGACCCGCGGCCGCTACATCAGCATCGTGTTGCGGATGAGGCCTACGGCCAGGCCTTCGATTTCAAAAGGCTCGCCCGGCTGGACCACGATCACGGGGTAGTCGGGGTTCTCGGGCAGCAGCTCGATGGTGCTGGCGGTGCGGCGCAGCCGCTTGACGGTGACGTCGTCTCCCAGCCGGGCCACGATGATCTGGCCGTTGCGCGCGTCGCGGGTGGCTTGCACCGCCAGGAGGTCTCCGTCCATGATGCCGGCATCGCGCATGGACATGCCGCGCACCTTGAGCAGGTAGTCCGGCTTGTGCTGGAACAGGCTGTTTTCCACGCTGTAGGTCTGATCGACGTGTTCCTGCGCGAGAATCGGCGAGCCTGCGGCAACACGGCCCACCAGCGGCAGCACCAGTTGTGACAGGCCCGGAATGGGCAGGTGGAACTGGGTGCCCCGGGCTGCATTGATGGACCGCACTGTCTCGCTTCGCAAGCGGATGCCGCGTGACGTGCCGCTGACCAGTTCGATCACGCCTTTGCGCGCCAGCGCCTGCAGGTGCTCTTCGGCGGCGTTGGCGGACTTGAAGCCCAGTTCTGCGGCAATTTCGGCGCGGGTGGGCGGCGCCCCGGTGCGGGCGATGGCGGTCTGGATGAGATCCAGAATCTGCTGTTGGCGGGCGGTCAGTTTGGGGCTGTCGAGCATGGTGGTTCCCGTTGAAGACGGCGGTAAGGAAGGCCAACTGTTTTTTAATCCAGTAACTGTATTTTTCACCAGTTTTTCGGAGCGCGCAAGTGAGTGAGCAAAAAATCGTGGTTTTGGGCACCGGCGGGACGATCGCAGGCACCTCGGCCCAGGCCGGCGACAACATTGGCTATACGGCCGCCCAGGTGGGGGTGGAGCAACTGCTGGCTGCCGTGCCGGGGTTGCAGGCAGCAGCGCGGGGGCCGCTGGTGGCGGAGCAGGTGGCCCAGATCGACAGCAAGGACATGGACGCCGCGGTATGGCTGGCGCTGGCGCAGCGCTGTGCGCAGTATCTGGCGCAGCCGGACGTGCGGGGCGTGGTGGTCACCCACGGCACGGACACGCTGGAGGAGACTGCATGGTTCCTGCACGAGGTGCTGCAGACTGCCGCCAAGCCGGTGGTGCTGACCTGTGCCATGCGCCCGGCCACGGCGCTGGCGCCGGATGGCCCCCAGAACCTGCTGGATGCGGTGGCTGTTGCGGCAGCCGAGGGTGCCCGCGGCGTGCTGGCCGTGGCGTCCGGCAAGATCTACGGTGCCCGGAATGTCCAGAAAGTGCACCCTTACCGCGTCGATGCCTTCAATGCCGGCGACGCGGGGCCGCTGGGCTGGGTGGAAGAGGGCAGGGTGCGTTTGGCGCAGGATTGGCCGCCCGCGCCCGAACTGCCTGCGCAAGGCGCTATTGAAAACATAGCGCCTGCTGCACTGTGGCCGCGCGTGGAGATCGTGGTGAGCCATGCGGGCGCGTCCGGCTTGCTGGTGGACGCGCTGGTGCGCGACGGGGTGGACGGGCTGGTGGTGGCCTGCACCGGCAACGGCACCCTGCACCGGGATCTGGAAGCCGCGCTGTTGCGGGCCCAGGGCCGGGGCGTGCGGGTGGTGCGGTCCACCCGCTGCGCCGAAGGGCGCGTGCTGCCCAAGCCCGGCGATGCGTTGCCCGATTCCGAGGGGCTTTCGCCGGTCAAGGCCCGCATTTCCCTGCTGCTGGAGCTGCTGCGCCAGCGGGCCTAGGGAAACTCTTCACGAATCGCCGCGCCGCGTGCATCTGCGGCTTTCCGCTCGATTCGTGCAGAGCATCCTTGGCCAACGCCCAGCAAGACGGCCTGCACAGGGCAGGCCGTCTTGTGGGGCAACCCGGCGCGCCGCAGGCGGGCGCGGGGTGCAGGGGGCCTCAGCTGGCCAGAGCCTGCAAGGCGCGGGCGGTGATCTCTTCCACGCTGCCGGTGCCGCTGATGGCACGGTACTTCGGGGCGGCGGCCGGGTCGGCCTTGGCCCAGCTGCTGTAGTAGTCCACCAGGGGACGGGTCTGGTCGCTGTACACCTGCAGGCGCTTCTTGACGGTTTCTTCCTTGTCGTCCTCGCGCTGGATCAGGTCTTCGCCGGTCACGTCGTCCTTGCCTTCCACCTTGGGCGGATTGAACTTGACGTGGTAGGTGCGGCCGCTGGCGGGGTGCGAGCGGCGGCCGCTCATGCGTTCAATGATGGCCTCGAACGGCACGTCGATTTCCAGCACATAGTCGAGCTTGACGCCCGCGGCCTTCATGGCGTCGGCTTGCGGAATGGTGCGGGGAAAACCGTCGAACAGGAATCCGTTGGCGCAATCCGCCTGGGCGATGCGTTCCTTCACCAGGCCGATGATGATGTCGTCGCTGACCAGGGCGCCCGAGTCCATCACAGCCTTGGCCTGCAGGCCGAGGGGGGTGCCGGCCTTGACGGCGGCGCGCAGCATGTCACCCGTGGAGATTTGCGGGATGCCGTACTTCTGGCAGATGAACGTGGCTTGCGTGCCCTTTCCGGCGCCAGGCGCGCCCAACAGAATCAGTCTCATGGAGGTCCTCGAAGGTTAGAAATCGTTGGCGCCGCTGGCGGGGACGCTGCTACCCCGCCTGGTTGCGGTGCTGCGCCCGGATGCGATGCTCTCGTTGCGGTCGAGGATAGCATGCGACCACCCCGTCCAGACTTACACCCCGGCCCGGGTTTCCCTGGGGCCGCGGGGCGCTGCCAGGGGGCCCGGCGGGGCCGCGCCACCGGGCCGCTCAGGCCAGCAGGCGGCGCACGCGTTCCAGGTCTTGGGGCGTGTCCACGCCCGGGCCGGGGGCATGCTCGGTCACATGCACGGCGATGCGGTGGCCGTGCCACAGTGCCCGCAGCTGCTCCAGGGCCTCCAGCACCTCGGTCGGGGCAGGCGCCAGGGCCGGAAAGGCGCGCAGAAACGCAGCGCGGTAGCTGTAGATGCCCACATGCCGCAACGGCGCGAACCCGGCCAGGCCCGCCACGCCGGGCGCGGCGGCTTGCTGCCGGCCGCCCTCCCACCAGGCCACGCCGGCGTGGTCGCGCGCAAACGGAATGGGGGCGCGGCTGAAATAGTGGGCGAAGCCCTGCGCATCCCGCACGACCTTCACCACATTGGGGTTGTTGTAGTCGTCCAGCGATCCGACGGGGTGGGCAGCCGTCCCCATGCTGGCGCCGGGACGCGCCGGCAGCAGGCCGGCCACGGCATCGATCAGGGCGGGGTCGATCAGCGGTTCATCGCCTTGCACGTTGACCACCACGTCGTCCCCGTCCAGGCCCAGCTGCACGCAGGCCTCGGCCAGGCGGTCGCTGCCGCTGGCGTGGTCGGCACGGGTCAGGATGGCTTCGACGCCGTGGCCTGCGCAGGCCTGCTGGATGCGGGGCGCGTCCGTGGCCACCACCACGCGGGTGGCGGCACTGGCGGCCGCGCGCTGCGCCACCCGCACCACCATGGGCAGGCCGGCAATGTCGGCCAGCGGCTTGTCGGGCAGGCGGCTCGATGCCAGGCGCGCCGGAATCAGCACGGTGAAGCGGTGGCGCGGCGGTGCGTCCGCGGTGCCGCTCACTGCTCCAGCTCCTCGTCGGTCAGCGGCCGGGCCTCGTTTTCCAGCAGGATGGGAATCCCGTCGCGCACGGGGTAGGCCAGCCGGGCGCTGCGGGAGACAAGTTCCTGCGCCTCGCGGTTGTAGGTCAGGGGGCCTTTGGTGACGGGGCAGACCAGCAGTTCAAGCAGTTTGGGGTCCATGGCGGTGAGAGCGCTTTCAGAGAAGGGTTCGGCAGGCTGCGGGGATGATAGCGGCCTGCCACGGGTGGCTGCCGTTCAAGGGCGGCCGTGCACACGGACCCGGGGCTGTGGCGCCAGGGCCGCCAGGCGGGCGTCCAGCGCCGCAAAGAAGGCCGGGTCGATGTGCAGCTGCAAGGGGACGGCCAGCGCCTCCGGAAACCGGGGCCAGAGCTTGACGGCGTCTTTTTCGGTGCAAATCAGCGTGTAGCGCCCGTCAGTTGAACGCTGCCAGCTATCAAAATCATAGTGGTCCGGCAGGGCTTCGGCCTGTTCGAGCGCAAGCCCCTGGGCGCGCAGCATGCCAAAGAAGTCGCCGGGCCGCGCGATGGCCGCCACGGCATGCACGGGCTGGCCTTGCAGCGCGCTCAGCGGCACCTGGCTGCCGTCGCGGCGCACCGCGTGCGGCGCAAGGCCTCGCTGCAGGGCAAAGGCGCGCAGGGGCGGGCGGAGGCCGGGCGCCGTCCCCTGCGGGGAGAGAACCCAGTCCACGGCACGGGGCCAGGGCTCGCGCAGCGGGCCCGCCGGAAGCAGGAAGCCGTTGCCGACGCCTTCGTCGTTGAAGACGCAGATTTCCAGGTCGCGCGCCAGGGCCAGGTGCTGCAGGCCGTCGTCGCACACCAGCACATCGGTCTGGGGATGGGCGGCCAGCAGGGCCCGGGCTGCGTCCAGGCGGCGGGGGGCCACAAAGACGGGCACCTGGCTGCTGCGGGCGATCAGCAGGGGTTCGTCGCCCACGGACTGAGCCGGGCTGTCGGGCGCCACGGCGCGGCAGTCGTGCGTGCTACGGCCGTAGCCGCGGGAGATGACGCCGGGGCGCAGACCCCGGCTTTGCAGGTGGCGAACCAGCGCCAGGGTAACGGGGGTTTTGCCGGCGCCGCCAGCGACCACGTTGCCCACCACGATGACGGGGCGCCCCGGGTGGCCGGACGGGAGCAGGCCGGCTGCGTAGAGCCCGCGGCGCAGCGCCACCAGCGCCCGGTATGGCAGCGACAGCGGCCACAGCAGCCAGGCGCCCAGCCCCCGCGTCTGCCACAGCGCCCGCAACCGGGCGCCGGCGTGCGCGGTGCCCTGGCGGGAAGTCGGCGGTGCCCCGGTGGCAGGCATGTGATGCGTCGGCCGTCGTGAAGGGCCACCGCCCCAAGGGGCTGCGAGGCCGGGTAGCTGGCCCGGTCAGCCGCCCGCGGCGCGCGAAGACGCCGAGGACTGGGTGGCAAAGGTGATCTGCGTGAGCCCGACGCGCCGCGCGGCTTCCATCACGGAGATGACCGACTGGTGCGGCGCCATGGCATCGGCGCTGATGATGACCACGCTGCCCGTACCCGCGCCGGCGGCGGCGCGCAGGGCCTGCGCGATGGCATCGACGTTCTTGCCGTCCACGCTGGTCTTGTTGATGGCGTAGCGCCCGTCCGCGGCCACGGACACGATGATTTCCTTCGGGTGGTCGCGCTGCTGCTCGGCATCGGCCACGGGCAGGGTCAGCTGCAGTTCGGTGAACTTGCTGTATGTGGTGGTCAGCATCAGGAAGATGAGGATGACCAGCAGCACGTCGATGAACGGGATCAGGTTGATCTCGGGCTCTTCCTTGGCGCGGGGGCGGAAGTTCATGTCAGCGGTCCCAGGGGCGGCTCGCGGTGGCGGCGTTGCAAACGGCTCACTTCCTGCGCACGCGCAGGAGGTGGCGGACAAACTGCTCGGAGGCCAGCTCCAGTGCCAGCAGGTAGGCGTCTACCCGGGCGCGGAAGTAGCGCCAGAAGATCAGGGTGGGGATGGCCACGATCAGGCCGAACGCCGTGTTGTACAGCGCCACCGAGATCCCGTGGGCCAGCTGGGCGGGGTTGCCGCTGCCCACGCCGCCGGTGCCGGACTGCGAGCCGAAGATCTCGATCATGCCGATCACGGTGCCCAGCAGGCCCAGCAGCGGCGCCGCCGAGGCAATGGTGGCCAGCGCCGCCAGGTATTTCTCCAGCCGGTGGGCGACGGCGCGGCCGGTGCCTTCCATGGCCGAGCGCAGGTCGGTCTCGGTGCACTGGGGGTTGCTGTTGAGGGTGCGCAGGCCACTGGCCAGCACTTCGCCCAGGGCGGAATTCTGGGCCAGCTGGTTCACCACGTCGGGCGTGGGCAAGGCCTTGGAGGAGACGGTGATGGCTTCGTCGAGCAGCTTCGGGGGCGCGACGCGGGCAGTCTTGAGGGCCACGAAGCGTTCAAAAATCAGCGCCAATCCCAGGACGGAACATGCGACCAGGGGCCAGATCGGCCAGCCTGCGGCTTGTATGATGGACAGCAAATCTCTCTCCGCACAGATGAAGCAACGGGCGATTATGGCCTAGGGATCCTCTGCAAAAATCATCGCGCCGTGTGCATCTGCGAACTCGGGCGTTTTGCGCCTTGCAGCCCCTCCCGATCCGCAGCGCACACTTCCCGCTCGAACCGTGCAGAGAAGCCTCGGCTTGCCACCGGGTCTTGCACACTCGCCGTTGAGGTGGATCAGCGCCCGGTGCCCTTTCCGTCTCACCCACAAAAACTGTGGATAACTTTGTGGGAAACCCGGATATGAACCCCGGCAAAGTGGCGCCACGCCGTGGTTGCAACAGATTGATGAAAAATTGCGCAGTGAAAATTCCTTATAAATCATCAGGTTGCACGTACGCGCTGGGTTTGCCGGCAGTTGGTCTGGCGCTCCACACCGGCACTCCCGCTCACGCGTTTCTGTGGAGTACTTCGCAACGGCGCACGGCGCCAAGGCCCGCCACATCTCATGTTTGACCGTCCAAACCCCGCAGCCGCGCCGCGCATCTGGGAAGTTGGCGCGCTGTGCCGCGCCATTGCTGATGCGCTGGAGGCGCGGTTCAATCCTGTCGCGGTGCGCGGCGAGATCACGGGCTTCTCGCGCGCATCCAGCGGGCATTGCTACTTCTCGGTCAAGGATGCCACGGGGCAGCTGCGCTGCGCCATGTTCCGGCGGGCCGCGAGCCTGCTGGACTTTTCGCCGCGGGACGGCGAACTGGTGGAGCTGCGCGGGCGCCTGGGGGTATACGAAGCGCGGGGCGACCTGCAGTTCATCGTGGAAAGCATGCAGCGCGCGGGGCAGGGCGCCCTGTTCGAGCAGTTCCTGCGGCTGAAGGCGCAGTTGGAGGCCGAGGGGCTGTTCGACAGCGGCCGCAAGCGGCCGCTGCCGCTGCAGCCCCGGGGCATCGGCCTGGTCACTTCGCTGGGCGCCGCCGCGCTGCACGATGTCGTCACCGCGCTGCGCCGGCGGGTGCCGCACATTCCGGTGGTGCTGGCGCCAGCGCAGGTGCAGGGGGCTGCGGCGCCGGCATCGCTGGTGGCGGCGCTATCAAAACTGTATCAGCTTGCGCAGGCGGGGCGGGCGCCGGGGGGCGAATTGCCTGCAAGTCCGCCCATCGACGTCATTCTGCTGGTGCGCGGCGGCGGGTCCATGGAGGACCTGTGGGCGTTCAACGACGAGCAACTGGCGCGCACCATCGTGCAAAGCCCGGTGCCGCTGGTGTGCGGCGTTGGGCATGAAACCGACTTTTCCATTGCCGATTTCTGTGCCGACCTGCGCGCCCCCACCCCCACGGCCGCGGCCGAGCTGGTGGCCCAGCCGCGCGACGTGTGGCTGGGGGCGCTGGGCTTGCTGTCCGACCGGCTGGGCGATGCGGTGCAGCGCCAGCTGGACCTGCGCCACCAGCGGCTCGACCAGGCGGCCGCGCGCCTGGGCCGCCCCTCGGGCCTGGTGGGGCGCCAGCAGGTGCAACTGGCCCGCCTGGCGCAGCAGATGCAGCACGGAGTGCTATTGAAATTGCAGCGCCTTGCGCAGTCGCAGAAAGCCCTGGAGGCCGATTTGGGCCAAAGCATCGGCCAGGCCCTGTCGCGGCAGAGGGAGCGGCTGGAGCGCGCCGCCCTGCGGCTGGATCTGCTGGACCCCCGCCTGGTGCTGCAGCGCGGCTATGCGCTGCTGACCGACACGCAGGGCGGGGCGGTGTCCAGCGTGCGCCAGACCCGTCCCGGCGACGCGTTGCGGGCCCAGCTGGCCGATGGCGTGGTGGACGTGACGGTGGAGCAGCCCCGCCTGCTGTAGGCCCTGCAGGCGCCAGCGCCCGGGTCCGGGTCCGGGTCCGGGCCTGTTCGTACGCTGTCCCTGCGCCGTCAGTGGCCTCACGCTGCACAGGTCGCCTGATCTTCCTACAATGCCCCCTTCGCGCCGTGTCCTACTGCATTGCTCAGGCAATTGGCGGTGCAAAGGGCCTCCCGGAATCTCAAACCACAAGGAAACACCACCATGGAACATACCCTGCCTCCGCTGCCTTACGCCATCGACGCCCTTGCGCCGCACTACAGCCAGGAAACCCTGGAGTACCACCATGGCAAGCACCACAACGCCTATGTGGTGAACCTCAACAACCTGCAAAAGGGCACCGAGTTCGAGAACATGGCGCTCGAAGAGATCATCAAGAAGTCCAGCGGCGGCATCTACAACAACGCAGCCCAGATCTGGAACCACACCTTCTTCTGGAACTGCATGGCACCGAACGGCGGCGGCGAGCCCACGGGTGCGCTGGCCGCGGCCATCAACGCCAAGTGGGGCAGCTATGCCGCCTTCAAGGAAGCCTTTGTGAAGAGCGCCGTGGGCAACTTCGGCTCCGGCTGGACCTGGCTGGTGAAGAAGGCCGACGGCAGCGTGGACATCGTGAACACCGGCGCCGCCGGCACGCCGCTGACCACCGCCGACAAGGCGCTGCTGACGGTGGACGTGTGGGAGCACGCGTACTACATCGACTACCGCAACCTGCGTCCCAAGTTCGTCGAGACCTTCCTGGACAAGCTGGTGAACTGGAAGTTCGCTGAAGCCAACTTCGCCTGAGCCTGTGCCGCGCCCTGGCGCGGCCCTTACCCCGCAAGCCCCCACAAGCTCCCCGCAAGCCCGGGCGCTTGCAAAGCACAACGGCCCCGCGGGGCCGTTTTTTCATGGTGCTGCCAAGGGGCGTGGCGCGCTATTTGCGGCGGAACGGCACCCCCGCCAGCTTCGTGCCCGCCTTGAGGCCCTTCTTGGCGAACCATCCCTGGTTCATCTCCAGCACGTAGCGCACGGGCTTGGCCGAGCAGTGCGAATCCAGCGTCTGCGGCTTCATGTCCTCCAGGTTCACGATGGTGCCATCGTCATCCACGAACGCCGCTGTCAGGGGCAGCAGCGTGTTCTTCATCCAGAAGCACTGCGCAGCCGGTTGTTCAAACACGAACAGCATGCCCTCGTGCGCGGGCATCTCCTTGCGGAACATGAGGCCCGTCTGGCGCTCCTGGGGCGTGGCCGCCACCTGGGCATCAATGCGGTGCATGCCGGCCGTCAGTTCCACCCGGGGCAGGTCCAGCTGGGGGGCTTCCTGGGCGCCGACCGCGCCGCAGCACGCAGCAAGAAGGGCCGCAGCGGCGGCACGGACAGCGATGTGCGCACCCAGCGGGCGCGCAGCGGCAACAAGGGCGGGGGCAAAAGCGGGCATGGGAACTCTCACGGCAACAAAAGAGGAGGGGACACGGGGATGGGCGAGTACACGCACCAGCAAAAAAATCGCCCGCGGCTGCGGGCGATTTTGTACCAGCGGGCGGCGCACCAGGGAGGGCGCGCACGCGTGCCCGCAATCAAGCTGCCTTGTGGGCGGTCTTCTTTTTGGCGACCTTCTTGGTGGCCTTCTTCTTGTGGACCTTGGCAGTCTTGGCCTTGGCGGCGGGAGCAGGGGATGCCAGGGGGGCGATGGGGGCAGGCGCCGTGGCAGGTGCTTGTGCAAAAGCACCCGCAGCGAACAGGCCAGCCACCAGGACAGCGAGGAGTTTTTTCATATATGCCGTTTCCAGTGTGAGGGTTGAAAAATCAATCGATCGAAGCAATGCCTGCCTGGCACCGCTTCGCCCGCAACGATAGCAGTGGCGCAAGCGCAGGCAGGGGATTTTCGGAAAATTTTTATCATTAGAATGGGCCGGCGATCGCATCGCGTTCCCATTTGCTGACACCCCGCAGCGCCCCACAGGAGATCTGCCCCCATGACCACTTACCAGCACATCAAGGTGCCCGCCGAAGGCCAGAAGATCACGGTCAACGCCGACATGTCCCTGAATGTGCCCGCCCAGCCCATCATTCCTTTCATCGAAGGCGATGGCACGGGCCTGGACATCACGCCCGTGATGATCAAGGTGGTGGACGCGGCCGTGGCCAAGGCCTATGGCGGCCAGCGGAAGATCCACTGGATGGAGGTGTACGCCGGCGAGAAGTCCACCAAGGTCTACGGGCCGGACGTGTGGCTGCCGGACGAGACGCTGCAGGCGCTGCGCGACTATGTGGTGTCCATCAAGGGGCCGCTGACCACGCCCGTGGGCGGCGGCATCCGCTCGCTGAACGTGGCCTTGCGCCAGGAGCTGGACCTGTACGTCTGCCTGCGCCCGGTGCAGTATTTCCGCGGCGTGCCCTCGCCGCTGAAGGAGCCCGAGAAGACCAACATGGTGATCTTCCGCGAGAACTCGGAAGACATCTACGCCGGCATCGAGTTCGAGGCCGAGTCCGACAAGGCCAAGAAGCTCATCAAGTTCCTCCAGGATGAAATGGGCGTCAAGAAGATCCGCTTCCCCAACACCTCCGGCCTGGGCGTCAAGCCAGTCTCGCGCGAGGGCACGGAGCGCCTGGTGCGCAAGGCCATCCAGTACGCCATCGACAACGACAAGCCCAGTGTGACCATCGTGCACAAGGGCAACATCATGAAGTACACCGAAGGCAGCTTCCGCGACTGGGCCTACGCCCTGGCGCAGAAGGAGTTCGGTGCCCAGCCCATTGACGGCGGCCCGTGGTGCCGCCTCAAGAACCCCAAGAACGGCAAGGACATCACCATCAAGGACAGCATTGCCGATGCCTTCCTGCAGCAGATCCTGCTGCGCCCGGCAGAGTATTCGGTGGTGGCCACGCTCAACCTCAACGGCGACTACATCTCGGACGCGCTGGCGGCCCAGGTGGGGGGCATCGGCATCGCGCCGGGCGCCAACATGTCCGACTCCGTGGCCTGCTTCGAGGCCACCCACGGCACCGCGCCGAAGTACGCGGGCAAGGACTATGTGAACCCGGGCTCCGAGATTCTCTCGGCAGAAATGATGCTGCGGCACATGGGCTGGGTCGAGGCGGCCAACCTCATCATCGCCGCACTGGAAAAATCCATTGCCTCCAAGAAGGTGACCTACGACTTCGCCCGCCTGATGGAGGGCGCGACGCAGGTGAGCTGCTCCGGCTTCGGCCAGGTCATGATCGACCACATGTGAACGTTCGCCCGGCAGGGCGCAACGGCCGCGGGCCCCGTGCTCTTGTCGTGGAGCCGGGGCTTTCCTTTTGGGCGCTGCGCAACCGTGAAGAGGACCCCTTAGCGCCATCCCTTTCAAGGTCTTTGGAGTTTGATCATCTAAGCTTCTGATTTCACGGGGATCGTGGGACCTGGGAGCAAAGAATCTGGCGGGAAATCATTGAGCGGTTTGAGGAGCAGGCACCGGGCGCGGTGATGGCGCACCTGGCACTGGAACAGGCCTTGCCAGCGAGCTGGATAGACGAAGTGTTCCAGGCACACCGGCAACGGCAGTACCCCCGGGAGCTGCTGTTCTCCAGCGTGGTGGAGCTGATGCTGCTGGTCACCTTGGGACTGCGGCCTTCGCTGCATGCGGCCGCGCGCAAGATGGCCCGGCAGCTGCCGGTGTCGCTGGCCGCACTGTATGCCGAGGTCCAGCGCACCGAGCCTGCCGTGCTGCGGGCGCTGGTGCAAGGCAGCGCCCGGCGTCTGGCGCCGTTGGTGAGCGGCATGCCCGAGCGGCAAAGCCTGCCGGGCTGGCAGTTGCGGGTGTTCGACGGCAATCATCTGCCGGCCAGCGAGAAGCGGCTGGGCCCCTTGCGCGGACTACGGGGCGCGGCGCTGCCAGGCCACACGCTGGTGGTGTACGACCCGGACAGCGCGCTGGTGTGCGACATCGTGGCCTGCGAGGACGCCCACGAGAGCGAGCGCACGGGCGCGGCGGCGCTGATTGAGCAGGCGCAGGCTCAGCAGGTGTGGATCGGCGACCGGCACTTCTGCACCCGGGCCATCGTGCAAGGGCTGGCCGAGCGCGGTGCGGGTTGCATCGTGCGCGAGCACGCGCGCCATCCGCGGCTGCGCGGCTGCGGGCCGTGGAGCGAGGCCACCGCCATCGAGACGGGCGGGGTGCGCGAGCAGGCTATCGAGCTGGCCGAACCCCACGAAGGAGCCCTGCGGCAGTGGCGACGCATCGAACTCACGCTGCACACGCCCACCGAGTCCGGCGACCAGGCCCTCGTGCTGTGGAGCAACCTGCCGCCCGAGGTCGACGCAGCCACCATCGCGCAGCTGTACCGCAAGCGCTGGCGCATTGAAGGTCTGTTCGGCCGCCTGGAATCCGTGCTGAACAGCGAAATCAAGACGCTGGGCCACCCGCGTGCGGCGCTGCTGGGATTTGCGGTGGCGGTGCTGGCGTACAACGTGCTGGCGGTGCTCAAACAACTCATCGAACATGCGCATCGCCAAAGCCATCCGGAACTGGACGTATCCACCTACCATCTGGCGGTGGACATCGCGGCCGATTACGGGACGATGCTGCGAATGCTGCCACCCGAGCAACTGCCTCGCCCCGGCGGCGATGTCGGGCGACTGCTCGAACGCCTGCTGCGCCTGGCCAGCCTCATGAGCCCCAAACAACTGGCCACCTCCAAACGCAAGCCCAAGGTCGCTCAAGCCAAAGGCTACGTCGGCGGCGCCATCGCTCGCGCCCACTTCTCTACCGCTCGCTTGCTTAAGAAGGCTGCCGGGAAAAGACCTTGAAAGGGATGGCTCTTAGCGCGCCAGCCACTGCACGGCCAGGCCCGCCGCTGCACAGGCGCCCAGCAGCGGCAGCACGCCCACCTTCAGGCGCAGCAGGGCCACCATCGCGCCCGCGGCGATCACGGCAGACGCCCAGTCCATGCGGCCGCCCAGCCCCTGCGGCCACAGCAGGTGGTACGCAAAAAACAGGGCCAGGTTCAGGATCACGCCCACCACGGCTGCCGTGATGGCCGACAGCGGTGCGGTGAAGCCCAGTTTGCCGTGCGTCGCTTCCACCAGGGGCCCGCCCGCCAGGATGAAGACAAACGACGGCAAGAAGGTGAAGAACGTCACCACGGCGGCTGCCGCCGCGGCGCCAGCGAACACGGCGTCGGGCCCGCCCACCTGGTGGAGCCAGCCACCGACGAAGCCCACAAACGCCACCACCATGATCAGCGGCCCGGGCGTCGTTTCGCCCAGCGCCAGGCCGTCGATCATCTGCGCCGCCGAGAGCCAGTGGTAGTGCTCCACAGCCCCCTGGAACACATAGGGCAGCACGGCGTAGGCCCCCCCGAAGGTCAGCAGGGCTGCCTTGGTGAAGAACCAGCCCATCTGCGTGAGCGTGCCTTGCCAGCCCTGCGTGGCCGCCAGGGTACCCAGGGCCAGCAGCCACAGCGCCACGCCGCCGCCCACCACCGCCAGCAGGTGCCAGCGCGAAAAGCGGGCGTGCGGCGGCGCCGGGGTGTCGTCGTCGACGAGTGCGGGGCCGTAGTGTTGGCGCCCTGCAGCCGGGCCGCCGCCCAGCGCAAACACGGCGGGCCAGCGCCGTGCGCCCAGTGTGCCGATGAGGCCGGCGGCCAGGACGATGGCCGGAAACGGCACGCTGAACGCATAAATGGCCACGAAGGAGGCGGCGGCAATGGCCCACATCCAGCCGTTCTTGAGTGCACGGGTTCCCACCCGGTGGGCCGCTTGAAGCACCAGCGCCGTCACGGCGGGCTTCACACCGTAGAAGATGCCGGCGATGACGGGCACGTCGCCAAAGCGCACGTACACCCACGACAGCCCGATCAGGATGAACAGCGAGGGCAGCACAAACAGGGCGCCCGCCACGATGCCGCCCCGGGTGCGGTGCATGAGCCAGCCGATGTAGGTGGCGAGCTGCTGGGCCTCCGGGCCGGGCAGCACCATGCAATAGTTCAGCGCATGCAGAAACCGGGCTTCGCTGATCCATCGGCGGCGCTCCACCAGTTCGGCGTGCATGATGGCAATCTGCCCGGCAGGCCCGCCGAAGCTGATGAAGCCGAGCTTGAGCCAGAACAGGAAAGCCTCTTGAAAGTGCACGGGCGCCGGCCGCTCGGCGGGCGGGGGTGCAGAATCTGGCGGGGCAGGGGGCATGCGGCGGTTTGGAACGGTTGCGGGTCCAGCCCCACCCGGGGTGGGCTGCCGGGGCAGTCAAGCTGCTGCGCAGTCTAGCAATCCGGGGTGACACGGCGCACCGCGGCGCCCAGCCGCGGGCCCTCAGGTTGGTGCGCCCGGCACTGCCGTCAGTTTGCCGCAAGCCCATCATGAATAATTATGAATTCAAAACCTGCTTGCAGCAGGGCGCGAGAGAGATGCCGAGGAGACTTTCATGACCGAGTACGCCGACTTCTACCGCCAGTCCATCGACCACCGCGATGCCTTCTGGAACGAGCAAGCCCAGCTCATCGACTGGCATACGCCTCCCCTGCAGGTTTGCGACTACAGCCAGCCGCCTTTTGCCAAGTGGTTCGTGGGCGGCACCACCAACCTCTGCCACAACGCCGTGGACCGCCACCTGGCCGCCCGCGCAGGGCAGAGCGCCCTGGTGGCGATCTCCACCGAAACCAACACCGAGCGCAGCTACAGCTTTGCCGAACTGCACGCGGAAGTGCAGCGCATGGCGGCGGTGCTGCAATCCCTGGGCGTCAAGAAGGGCGACCGGGTCCTGATCTACATGCCCATGATTGCCGAGGCCGCCTTCGCTATGCTGGCCTGCGTGCGCATCGGGGCCCTGCACTCGGTGGTGTTCGGCGGGTTCGCGTCGGGCTCGCTGGCCTCGCGCATCGAAGACGCGGAGCCCACCGCGGTGGTGAGTGCCGACGCAGGCTCCCGCGGCGGCAAGGTGGTGCCCTACAAGCCGCTGCTGGACGAAGCCATTGCGTTGTCAAAACACAAGCCGGCTGCCGTGCTGATGGTCAACCGGGGCCTGGCCCCCATGCACCTGCAGCCCGGGCGCGACCACGAATGGGCGGCCTTGCGCGAGCAGCACCTGAGCGCCCAGGTGCCCTGCGAATGGGTGGAATCCACCCATCCCAGCTACACCCTGTACACCAGCGGCACCACGGGCAAGCCCAAGGGTGTGCAGCGGGACACGGGCGGCTACACCGTGGCGCTGGCGGCCAGCATGAAGCACATCTTCGACGCCAAGGCGGGCGATGTGTACTTTGCGACCAGCGACATCGGCTGGGTGGTGGGCCACAGCTACATCATCTACGGCCCGCTGATCGCCGGCCTCACGACCATCATGTACGAAGGCCTGCCCACGCGGCCCGACGCGGGCGTGTGGTGGAGCATCGTGCAGAAGTACCAAGTGACGCACATGTTCTCGGCCCCCACGGCCGTGCGCGTGCTCAAGAAGCAGGACCCGGCCTACCTGGCCAAGTACAACGTGAAGAGCCTCAAGGCGCTGTGGCTGGCCGGCGAGCCGCTGGACGAACCCACGGCCCAGTGGATCAGCGATGCGCTGCAGGTCCCCATCATCGACAACTACTGGCAGACCGAGACCGGCTGGCCCATCCTCACCCTCGCCAACGGGGTGCAGCAGCAGGCCACGCGCTTCGGCAGCCCCGGCAAGGCGATGTACGGCTATGACGTGAAGCTGATCGACGAGGCCACGGGCGAGGAACTTGCCGGGGCCAACCAGAAAGGCGTGGTCGCCATCGAAGGCCCGCTGCCGCCGGGCTGCATGCAGACCGTGTGGCGCGACGATGCGCGCTTCGTCAACACCTACTGGAAGAGCATTCCGGGGCGCCTGATCTACAGCACGTTCGACTGGGGCATCCGCGATGCCGACGGCTACCACTTCATCCTGGGCCGCACGGATGACGTGATCAACGTGGCGGGCCACCGCCTGGGCACCCGGGAGATCGAGGAAAGCATTGCCTCCCACCCCAACATCGCCGAGGTGGCCGTGGTGGGCGTGGCCGACAGCCTGAAGGGGCAGGTGGCCATGGCGTTTGCCGTGGTGCGCGATGCCTCGGTACTGACGGACGACGCCGCGCGCCTGAAGCTCGAAGGCGAGGTGATGAAGCAGGTGGACAGCCAGCTGGGCGCCGTGGCGCGCCCGTCGCGCGTCCATTTCGTCACGGTGCTGCCCAAAACGCGCAGCGGCAAGCTGCTGCGCCGTGCGCTGCAGGCCGTGGCGGAGCGGCGGGATCCCGGCGATCTGACCACCATGGAAGACCCGGCGGCGCTGCAGCAGGTGAAGGAACTGGTCGGCTGAAGCCCGCGCGGCCCCGCGCAAAGGCGACGTTGTTGTTGCGTGCGGGCAAGGCGGCAAGCAGACCCGCACGCCGGTGCGATGATAGACAGGGGAGCCGCGGAAGCGGATTTGCTGGAAATTTCGCGATGAACTGCTTGCAAAGAGCCTGGATGCAGAACGAGCCGGAGTTGCGCTCCTGGGCGCGCCACCGCTTGCGCGACACGGCCGACGTGGACGACTTGCTGCAAGACTTGTTTCTCAAGGCGCTCCGCCAGGGGGAGCGGTTTTGCTCTGTTGAAAATGCCCGCGCCTGGCTGTTCGAAGTCGCTCGCAACACGTTGGCCGACCGGTTGCGCGTCGTGCGCGATACGGTAGAGCTGCCGGACGATCTCCCCAGTCCGGAGGCCGAGCTTCCCGACGCCGTGGATGGCTTGAGCGCCTGCCTACCCCGCGTGTTGTCGGAAATGTCCGCCGAAGACCGCGAAGCCATCACCCTGTGCGATCTGCAGGGCATGGCGCAGGCGGACTACGCCGCCGTCAAGGGGCTGACACTGAGCGCCGCCAAGTCGCGTATTCAGCGCGCCCGGCTGCGCATGAAGCGGCAAATGACCGCTGCGTGCAACGTGAAGCTGGACACGGCGGGGCACGTCCAAGACTTTGTGCCACGGTCGCCTCTCTGAAAGGCGCCATTCCTGGTGCCGGGTGGGCCGCCGCAAAAGGCCGGCATCCTCTCGGCATTTATTTTTGGGAAAGGTGCATCTTTTGGCGGAGCGCTACGTCTTCACAGGCATGGACTCCACCAATGCTCCCCAGAAGCCCTGGGCACTGCGCCATCCCATCGCCTTTCTGGCCCTGGCTACCCTTGCCTGGCTGGGACTGTACCGGGCCTTGGTCCCGGTGTCGGAAGCGCTGGTCGCCGCCTTGCCGGTGGACCGCGCCAGCCACCTGGGCAGTGCCCTCCAGTTCTTCTTGTACGACACCCCCAAGGTACTGATGCTGCTCACGGGTGTGGTTTTCGCCATGGGAATGGTCAACAGCTACTTCACGCCGGAACGCACCCGGGCCTTGCTGGCCGGGCGCAGCGAGGGGGCCGCCAATGTGATGGCGGCGGGCCTGGGCATCGTCACGCCGTTTTGCTCGTGCTCGGCCGTGCCCCTGTTTATCGGGTTTGTGCAGGCGGGGGTGCCGCTGGGCGTGACGTTCTCCTTTCTCATCTCGGCCCCCATGGTGAACGAGGTGGCGCTGACCCTGTTGCTGGGCATGTTCGGGTGGAAAGTCGCGCTCCTGTACATGGGCCTGGGCCTGAGCGTTGCCATCGTCGCTGGCTGGACCATCGGGCGCCTGAAAATGGAAGCCCATCTGGAAGACTGGGTGCGCGACATGCCCAAGGCCGCTGCACAGTTTGACGACCCCGAGGCCACCCTGGCAGACCGTATCCAGGCCGGCTTTTCCGCCGTGCACGAGATCGTTGGCAAGGTCTGGCCTTACATCGTCGGCGGCATTGCGCTGGGCGCCGCCATCCATGGCTACGTGCCCGAAGACTTCATGGCCGCCTTCATGGGCAAGCAGGCGTGGTGGTCGGTGCCGCTGGCCGTGCTGATGGGCATCCCCATGTACACCAACGCGGCGGGCGTCATCCCCATCGTGCAGGCGTTGCTGGCCAAGGGCGCTGCGCTGGGCACCGTCCTGGCGTTCATGATGAGCGTGATCGCGCTGTCGCTCCCCGAAATGATCATCCTGCGCAAGGTGCTCAAAGTCCGGCTGATCGCCACGTTTGCTGCCGTTGTGGCAACGGGCATCCTGCTGGTCGGCTTTGTGTTCAACGCAGTGCTCTAGTCCTTTCCCAAACCCCAATCCCAATCCCAATCCCAACCCAAAGGAACTTCCATGGACATCAAGGTACTCGGCTCGGGCTGTGCCAATTGCAAGAACACCATCGCGCTCATTGACCAGGTGGCGCAGGCCAAGGGCGTCAAGGTCCAGCTGCAGAAGGTGGAGGAAATGCGCGAAATCGCCAGCTACGGGGTCATGAGCACTCCTGGCGTGGTCATCGACGGAAGAGTGGTGCACGCGGGCGGCGTTCCAAGCCGCGAGAAAATCGAACAATGGCTCTCCGCCTGAATTCTCCGAAAGGACTGCCGCCATGCACCCGCAGAAGAAATTTCATCTGGTGTTCTCCATGGTGATGGGCGCGTTGATGATTTTCATCATGACGTTTGTCATCACCTTGGTGAACGTGGGCTGGAGCGCCCAGTTTCTGCGCGCTTGGGCGAGGGCGTTCGGCATTGCCTACGTGGTGGGCGTGCCCGTGATCTTTTTCCTCGCTCCGCTCGCGCGCAAGATCACCGGCAGGCTCTTGGGAGTGCAGCCGGGCTAGGAGCCTGCCGGACCGGGAAATCGCCGGCTGCCAATGGACCGCTGCGGTCCATTTCGCGCTCAAGCCGGCCGGCCCCGCTGCCAGCCCTGCGGCGGCTGCCAGCCCGGCACCCAGCCGGCAAAGTCCGCCACCGGCATGGGCCGCGCCACGCAGTAGCCCTGGGCCAGGCTGCACCCCAGCTGCAGCAGCATCTGGCCCTGCTCGACGGTTTCCACGCCCTCGGCGATGACGCGGTAGCCGAACGAGCGGGCCAGCCCGATCACGCCCTGCACGATGGCCAGATCCCCCGGGTCGCCCATCATGCCGTGCACAAAACTCTGGTCGATCTTGAGCGTGTCCACCGGCAGCCGCCGCAGGTACGTGAGCGAGGAATAGCCCGTGCCGAAGTCGTCCAGCGACACCCCCATGCCCACGGCGCGCAACGCCGTCAGCGTCTGGGCCACGGCGGCCAGGTCGTACAGCGCGGCGCTTTCGGTGATCTCGATTTCGAGCAGGCGGGGCGGCACGCCGGGATGGCGCGCGGCGCACCGGACCATCCAGTCGGCGAAATCCGGCCGTTGCAGGTGCTGGGCGGCGATGTTCACGCTCACTGGCAGTTGCACGCCGCGGGCCTGCAACTGCCCGAGCACGCCGAACGCGGCCTCCACCACCCACTCGCCGAAGGCCACTTCCAGCTCGGTGCCTTCCAGCAGCGGCAGGAACTCGCCCGGCGGCACCATCCCCCGCTCGGGGTGCAGCCAGCGGGCCAGCGCCTCGGCCCCCACGACCGTGCCGGACTTCATGTCCACCTTGGGCTGCAGGAACAGCGTGAACTGCGATGCCGACAGCGCGTCGCGCAGGTTGCGCCCCTGCTCGCGCTGCAACTGCAGCGCCCGCTCCTGGGTGGCGTCGAACTGGTGGAATCGGTTGCGGCCGGCCTGCTTGGCGGCGTACATGGCCTGGTCGGCGTGGCGCAGCAGGGTGTCCGCATCGGCGTCGTCCTGCGGGAACATGGTGTAGCCGATGCTGGCGGTCACCACCACCCGTTCGCCGTCCAGGGTGTAGGGGGCCGAGATGCTCTCCATGACCTGGTCCATCAGGCGCTCGCAGTCGCCCACGGCACCCAGGTCGGGCAGGAGGATGACGAACTCGTCGCCGCCGAGCCGCGCCACCGTGTCCATGGGCCGCAGGGCCCGGGTGAGGCGCCCGGCGACCACCACCAGCAGGCGGTCGCCGGCGCCATGGCCCAGGCGGTCGTTCACCGGCTTGAAACCGTCCAGGTCCAGATAGGCCACGCCCAGCTGCCGCCCGCCTTGGCGCGCCTGGTCCATGCTTTCCTGCAGCTTGCGCGCCAGGAGCACGCGGTTGGGCAGTCCGGTCAAGGCGTCGAACAGGGCCAGGCGCTGCAGCAGGACTTCCTGCTCGCGCTGCGGCGTCACGTCAATGGCCACGCCCAGCATGCGCTCGGGGCGGCCCTGGGCGTCGAAACCGACGATCTTGCCCAGGTTGCGCACCCACCGCGCCGGCGTGCCCGCCGCATTGACGCGCCAGGTGGCGTCAAAGGGCGTCGCGGGGTGGGCCGCATGCCGCGCGAGTTCCGTTGCGATGCGGTCGATGTCCTCCGCCGCAATGCCCGCTGTCCAGGGCGTGGGCGCCGACAGGTCGTCCGGGGCCGGTGCGCCGCGCAGCGACCACCAGCGGGCATCCCCCGTCACGGTGCCGGCGCCCAGGTTCCAGTCCCACAAGCCCAGCGATGCGGCCGAGAGAGTGAGCGACAGCAGTTCCTCGCGCTCGCGCACCCGCTCCTCGTTGCGCTTGCGGTCGGTGATGTCGTGCACCGAGAACAGCCAACAGGGCTCGCCGTCGAACTCGGTGGCGCGCATGGACTGCAGCACGGTGCGCGGCGGGCCGCCGCGCACGTTGAGGTTGACCTCGTAGCTGCTCAGGTGGCCTGCGCGCTCGACTTCCTCCAGGAGTTTCTGCCGGTCCTGCGTGCTGAAGATGCCCAGCTCCACGGCCGTGTGGCCGATGGCCTCCTCGCGGGGAATGCCCAGCATCTCCACCCAGGCCGGGTTGATGTCCACATAGCGCCCGTCCTTGCGGTGCGACAGGCCCATGGGGTAGGGCATGAGCTGGAAGATGCGCGAGAAGCGCTCCTCCGACTGGCGCAGGCGCTGCTCGGCGCGCTTGGCCTCGTCGATGTCCTGCATCACGCCCCGAACGCGGGTCACCCGGTCGTTCTCGATGACCGGCTCGCCGCGGGCGCGCACCCAGACCAGGCGGCCGTCGGCGTGCTGGACTTCCAGCTCCATGCTCCAGTCGCGGCGCTCCAGGATGCAGCGGCGGAAGTTCTGGCGCAGCGGCTCGCGGTAGGCGGGCGCAACGTGGCGACCGATGTAGTCGCGTGGCAGGGGCGCGCCGGGCGGCAGGCCATGGATGTCGAAACACACGTCCGACCAGTACACCAGCCCCTGGCCGCGCGCGTCTTCCCAGGCGCCCAGCCGCGCCAGGCGGCCCGCCTGCTGCAGCAGGCCGTTGAGGGCGCGCAGCTCGTCGCTGGCGCGCACCGATTCCGACATGTCATGGAACACGAAGACGAAACACGGCTCGCCCTCGACCAGCACGGAGCGGGCCGACATCAGCCCCGGGATGCGCACCCCGTCGCGCTGCGCCACCAGCGGCAGCCGGTCCACCTTGCCGTCGCGGCGGAAGGCTTCCACCAGCCGGGTGCGTTCCTGCTCGGAGGCCCAGATCCGCAGGTCCATGGAGGTGCGGCCGACGATCTCCTCGCGCGGGCGGCCCAGCACTTCGCAGAACGCAGGATTCACGTCCACGTAGCGCCCGTCGGCGATGCGCGAGATGCCCGCCGGGTCCGGCAGGGTCAGGTAGAAGGTGGTGTACTTGGCTTCCGACGAGCGCAGGGCGTTCTGGACCTCGCGGTGGTCGGTGATGTCCACGTCCATGCCGATCAGGCTGGTGGGGCGCTGCTGGGCGTCGCGGCTGGCCACCGTGCCGCGCGACATGATCCAGCGCCAGCGGCCCTGGGTGTCCTGCACGCGAAACTCGGCTTCATAGGTTTCTTCCAGCCCGTCCATGGTCCGCGCCAGCCTGGCGGCGTTGCGGTCGGCATCCGCCGGGTGGCGCAGGGCGTACCAGCGCTGCCACAGGTCGCCGCCGTCCTGCTCAGCCGCACTGATGCCAAACGCCTCATAGAAGCGGCCGTGGCAGCGGAACTGCCGGCGCACCACGTCCCATTGCCACTGGCCGCCGCCCATGGAGTCCACGGTCAGCCGCAACTGCTTTTCCTGCTGGGCCAGGGTGTGCTGGATGTCCTGGCGTGCCAGCTCGGAGCGCGCCATGCCGGCCAGCAGCAGCCGCCCGACTCCCAGCATGAACACGCCGGCCCCGTGGTACCACGGCAGGCTGCTGGCGGCCCCGGCCGCCCCCGATGCGGCCCACAGGCTGGCCGCCACCGACAACGGCAGCGTCAGCGTCAGCCCCGCCAGCACGCCCCATTCCTTGTGGCGCAGCCGCAGGTGCTGTTCGCACAGGCGCCACAGCAGCCCGGTGGCCACGGCGGTGCCCAGCACGGCCACCGCGGCGATGGCGGCGGAGGGGTCGACGCGCAGCACTGCCAGCAGGGCGATCAGCGCCGCCAGCGTGGCAGCGGCGGCACCAAAGTACAGCGCCAGGAACGCTGCGGCGGTGGGGTAGGCCACGACGCGCAGCTCGGGCGCATTCCACTGCAGCGCCTCGAACGACGCCACCGACACCACGCCGCCCGCCAGCCCCAGCAGCAGCGAGGTGCGGGGAGACGGGTGCAGGGATTCTTGCGGCGGGAGCCAGGCCAGCACCAGCAGCAGCAGCATCAGGGCCGTGCCCGCCAGCAGGGTGTTGTTACCCATGGGCGGTCATCCTGTGGCTGGCCCGCACGGGGGCGCGGGGGGCGGCACGGCCGCGTGGGCGAAGGGGACAGGAGGGCGAGGCAGGGCGGAGAAAAAGGCGGTGGCCCGTCCCGCGCCGCCCGCAGGCGGGGTCAGACAGCGGAAGCCCGGAAAAACACCCATAGGGCGAGTTTAGGGCTTCGGCGCCGCCTTTCTAAGCAGCTTTTGCGCGCCCCAGCGTCCTGACAAGCCCGGTTGACAGCAAGGTGCCGCACACGATCACCAGCGCGCAGCCCACCATCCACGGCGTGACCTGCTCCCCCAGGAACAGGGTGCCGTACAGCACCGCGAACACCGGCGCAATGAAGGTGACGGCCAGCGCCCGGCTGGGGCCGGCGCTTTCAATGAGGCGAAAGTACAGGATGTAGGCAATGCCCGTGCACATCACCGCAATGGCCGCGATGGCACCCCAGGCCCTGAGGCCCGGCTGCTGGCTGGGCCAGAACCAGACCGTGGGCAGGGCCAGCGCCAGCGCCGCGCCCAGCTGGCTGCCGGTCGCCGTGGCCAGCGGCGGGATGCCCGCCAGATAGCGCCGCGCAAAGCTGGCCGACAGGCCGTAGAACGCCGAGGCCAGCAGGCAGGCCGCCAGGGCCCAGTGCGCCTGGCCGGTCTTGAAGCCCGTGCCTGCCGGCGCGCGCCAGGCCAGCAGCGCCACCCCCGCAAAGCCCAGCGCCAGGCCGGTCCAGCGCAGGGCGCTGATGCGGTCGCCCAGCCACATCCAGGCCACCAGGGCGCCGAACAAGGGCACCGTGGCGTTCAGGATGGACGTGACCCCGGTGGCGATGTGCAGCACGGCCCAGGCGAACAGCGCAAACGGAATGGCCGAATTGATGACCCCCGCAAAGAGGATGGGCCGCCAGTGCCGCCGCAGTGCCGCGCCATGCCCCTGGCGCACCATGATGGGCCAGAGGAAGGCGGCAGCCAGCGCCACCCGCAGCCCCACCAGCGGCAGCGGGCCGAACTCGGACGCGCCCAGGCGCATAAAGAGGAAGGAGGCTCCCCAGAGCGCCGCCAGCAGGATGAATTCAGCAATCCAGTGCGATGCCGGCGCGTGGGCGGGAGTGGTCATGCGGGTCTTTCGGTGAAGAAGAGGGATCAGGAAAAGGCACAGGGCGGGCCGCGGCGCTGCCGGGCGGCGGCCAGGAAGCGCCGGGCGGCAGGGCATTTTCAAGGCGCAGCAAAACCGTTTTGCGATCCAGGCCTCCCGCGTAGCCGGTGAGGCTGCCGTCCGACCCCAGCACGCGGTGGCAGGGCACCACCACGCTGAGCGGGTTGCGCCCCACGGCCGCCCCCACGGCCCGCACCGCGAGCGGGCGGCCCAGTTGCCGGCCCAGGGCGCCGTAGGTGGTCGTGGCGCCGCGGCCCACGGCCAGCAACGCCCGCCAGACCTCTTGCTGGAACGCAGTGCCGCCCGAGAGGTCCAGGGGCAGGTCAAAGTCCGCGCGTTCGCCCTGCAGGTACTGCTGCAGCTGGCGCGCTGCGGCGGCCAGCACCGGGTGGTCGCCGGCGGCGTGGGGCCAGGCGGCGGCGCCCTGCAGTGCTGCCACGGGCGCGTGCCGCTGGCCTTCGAACCAGACGCCCGCAAGCCCGGCGGGCGAGGCCGCGAGGCGCACCGGCCCCAGCGCCGTGTCGGTGCGCCGCTGCACCGTGAGGGGATGAAATCGCATGGACATGGGTGATTGGGGTAAAAAGTGGCTCCAGCGCTTGATGGATAAGCGCAAGCAGCTATTGTTTTGATAGTTTTTCTGCCGGGGACGCGACCGTGCCCGCCGCCCAGGCGCGCAGCACGCCGTAGCTGCGCCACGGCCTCCAGGCCTGCGAGGCCTGCTCGGCGGCCCGCGCCGGGTGGGGCTGCCCCTGCACCCCCAGCGCCTTGTGCAGCGCCACGTCCCCGGCGGGAAAGGCGTCCGGCCAGCGCAGCACCCGCATGGCGATGTACTGGGCGGTCCAGTCGCCGATGCCGGGCAGCGCGCAGAGCGCGGCGGTGGTGCGGGCGAGGTCCGCGCCCGCGTGCAGGGCGAGGGCGCCGCTGTCCACCGCGCGGGCCAGCGCCACGATCGCGGCCTGGCGCTGGCGCACGATGCCCAGCTGCCCCAGCGTGTCGCCATCGGCGGCGGCCAGCACGGCGGCCGTGGGGAACAGGCGGTTTAGCTCCGGCCACGGGGTGGCCAGGGACTCGCCCAGGTGCTCCACCAGCCGCTGGCCCAGGGTGCGGGCGGCCGCGACGGTGATCTGCTGGCCCAGCACGGCGCGCACGGCCAGTTCAAAGCCGTCGAACGCGCCCGGCACGCGCAGGCCACCACCTTGCGGGAAATACGGGTGCAGCACGGCATGGATAGCGGCCGGATCGGCGTCCAGGTCCAGCAGGGCGCGCACCCGGCGGATCACCAGCGGCAGCACCGGCACCAGGCTGTCGCTGGTCTGCAGCAGCACCTGGTGGCGGGCCGTGTCAAAGCGCAGGTGCAGCCAGCCCGTTGTCTCGGCGGCGTGCCCCGTGGCGGCTGGCGCAAGCCGCACGGTGCGCCGCAGGCTGGGGCCGGCGGGGTCGTCCGCCCAGGCGCATTCCACGCCATGGAACTGCCGGCGCTCAAAGAAGCCCAGCAGGGCCGGCACGTCGTACGGCGGGCGGTAGGCCAGGCGCACCGCCCCGGCGGACCGGGCTCCCGCGCCCGTGCCGGTGCGCCGCAACTGCGTAGGGTTGAGCCCGTAGTGCCCCGAAAAGGCCGCGTTGAACCGGCGCACGCTGGCAAAGCCGCTGGCCAGCGCCACCTGGGTCACTGGCAGGTCGGTGTCGGTCAGCAGCTGCTTGGCGGTCAGCAGCCGCCGGGTCTGCAGGTACTGCAGGGGCGAAATACCCAGCGCGGCCTCGAAAATGCGGCGCAAGTGCCGGTCGCTCACCCCCAGCCGCGCGGCCAGCCGGGCCACGGTGGCGCCGCCGGTCGCTTCGGGCACGCCGGCAGCGGTCCACAGCTCGGGCGCCTCCAGCAGCTGCACGGCCTGCTGCACCAGGATGCTGCTGGCGTCCTGCACCGACCACACCAGCGCCTGCGGGGCCAGCTCGGGGCGGCAGCGCAGGCAGGGGCGGAAGCCCGCGTTCTCGGCCTGCGCGGCCAGGGCGAAGAAGCGGCAGTTTTCCCGGCGCGGCGCACGCACGGCGCAGACCGGGCGGCAGTAGATGCCGGTGGAGGTCACGCCGGTGAAGAAATGCCCGTCGAAGCGCGCGTCGCGGGCCAGCACGGCCAGGTAGCGTCCGTCGTCCGATGCCGCATCGGCGGCGGGGGGCGGCGGGGTGTCGCACGCGCTGGAGGAGGGCGGGGCCAGGGAGGTCATGGACCGCATGATAGGCAGCCGTGGCGGCGACACCGGCCGTTTTCGGACATGTGGTTACCACTGCCGTGGACATCTGCTGCGGCGCGGCAAAGTGCCCGCCTACAATGCTCCGGACTTTGCAAACTCCTCCTGAGAAAGGCCTTCAGTGCAGCCCACGCCCGCCATCTTCAAAGCCTATGACATCCGCGGCATCGTGCCCTCCACCCTGAACGAATCGGTGGCGCTGGGCCTGGGCCGCGCCTTTGGCACGGCCGCTCGCGCCGAAGGGCAGACCACCGTGGCCGTGGGCCGCGACGGCCGGCTGTCCGGCCCGGCGCTGGCGGCGGCACTCATCCAAGGACTGGTGGAGGCGGGCATCGAGGTGATCGACGTGGGCATGGTCACCACGCCGCTGCTGTACTTTGCGGCCAACACGCTGTGCGCCAGCGGCATCCAGGTCACGGGCAGCCACAACCCCAAGGACTACAACGGCTTCAAGATGGTGCTGAACGGCCGCGCCATCTACGGCGACGAGATCCAGGCCCTGCGCACCACCATGGAGCGCGAGAGCTGGCAGCTGCAGCCCGGCGGCTCGGTGCGCACGGTGGACGTGCTGCCCGCCTACCGCGAGCGCATCGTGAGCGACGTGAAGCTGGCCCGCCCGCTGAAGATCGTGGTGGACTGCGGCAACGGCATTGCCGGGGCCTCGGCGCCCGCGATCTTCCGCGCGCTGGGCTGCGAGGTGGTGGAGCTGTACTCCGAGGTGGACGGCAACTTCCCCCACCACCACCCCGACCCGAGCAAGCCCGAGAACCTGCGCGACCTGATCGCCGCCCTGCAGGGCAGCGACGCCGAGCTGGGTCTGGCCTTTGACGGCGACGGCGACCGCCTGGGCATCGTCACCCGCGACGGCACCAACATCTTCCCCGACCGCCAGATGATGCTCTTTGCCCAGGACGTGCTCACCCGGGTGCCCGGAGGCGAGATCCTCTTTGACGTGAAGTGCACCCAGCGCCTGGCGCCCGCCATCCGCGAAGCGGGCGGCGTGCCGGTGATGTTCAAGACGGGCCACTCGCTCATCAAGGCACGCATGAAGGCGTCGAACTCCCCGCTGGGCGGCGAGATGAGCGGCCACATCTTCTTCAAGGAGCGCTGGTACGGCTTTGACGACGGCACTTACGCGGGCTGCCGCCTGCTGGAGATCCTGAGCCGCCACAGCGACCCGAGCGCCGTGCTCAACGCCCTGCCCACCAGCTTCTCCACGCCCGAACTGAACGTGGCCTGTGCCGAGGGCGAACCCCACCGCCTGACGGCCGAGCTGCAGGCGCTGGCCGCGGCCACGTTCGCGGCGCCGGCCGCCATCAGCACCATCGACGGCCTGCGCGTGGACTGGCCGGACGGCTTTGGCCTGATCCGCGCCAGCAACACCACGCCGGTGCTGGTGCTGCGCTTCGAAGGCCACACCCCCGAGGCCCTGCAGCGCATCGAATCGGCCATGCTGGCCCTGCTGCAGCGCGTCAAGCCCGGCGCGCAGGTCGGGGCCTCCAGCCACTGAAAACCGCAGGGCGGACCGCCGCCCAGACCGCCGTAACCGGCTTTGTCCCGTATGCATCCGTCCTTGTCCACCCCCTTGCGCATCGCGGCCGCCCAATCGGCCTCGGTGGCGGGCGACCTTGAGCGCAACGTACAGACCCATCTCGCCTTCGTGCGGATGGCTGCCTACGAGCGGGTGCAGGTGCTGGTGTTCCCCGAACTGTCGCTCACCGGGTACGAGCCGCACCTGCTCGCAGACCACGTGCTGGCGCCGGACCACCCCGCGCTGGCCCCCCTGTGCCAGGCGGCACGCGACCACGCCATGACGCTGGTGGTGGGCGCGCCCGCCCCGGCGGCGCAGGCGCCTGACGCCGGGGCAGGCCGCGCTTTGCCCGCCATCGGCGCCTGGGTGCTGGGGCCCGACGGCAGCGTGGGGCTGTACCGCAAGCGCCACCTGCACGACAGCGAGGCGTCGTTCGCCAGCGCCGGCACCGAGGACGTGGGCGTGCAGCTGCTGGCGGGCGAACCGGTCGGCGTGGCGGTCTGCGCGGACCTGACCCACCCCGAACACGCGCAGGCCGCGCGCGACGCCGGCGCCGCGCTGTACGTGGCCAGCGCCCTCGTGTCCGAACGGGGCTACGGCCCCGAGTCCGCCCAGCTGGAGGGCTATGCGCGCCAGCTCGACATGGGCGTGCTGCTGGCCAACTACAGCGGCCGCACCGGCGGCTACGCCAGCGCCGGCCGCAGCGCGTTCTGGGCCCCCGGCGGCCGCTGCGTGGCGGCGGCGCCGGACGATGCGCCCTGCATGGTCTGGGCCGCGCGCGGGGACAGCGGCTGGTCCGGCGGGGTGGTGGAGCTGCAAGCCTGGACGGCCGCATGAAGGCCGCGCTGGCCTGCTATTCGCTGCTGACCTGGTGCGCCCAGCCCTTGCTGCGCCGCAAGCTGCGCCGCCGTGCGGTGGCCGAGCCGGGCTATGCGCATGCGGTGGACGAGCGGTTTGGCCACTATGGGCCCGTCCATCCGTCCGCCAGCACGCAGCCGCCGGGACACTGGGTGTGGATCCACGCCGTCTCGCTGGGGGAGACCCGCGCCGCCGCGATCCTGCTGGCGCAGCTGCGCGCGCAACTGCCCGGCATGCGCCTGCTGCTCACCCATGGCACGGCCACGGGCCGGGCCGAGGGCGCCAAGCTGCTGCAGCCCGGCGACGTGCAGGTGTGGCAACCGTGGGACACGCCGGGCGCGGTGTCCCGGTTCCTGCGCCGCTTCCGGCCCGCCGTGGGCATCCTGATGGAAACCGAGGTCTGGCCCAACCTGGTGGCGGGCTGCCAGCGCGCCGGGGTGCCGCTGGTCCTGGCCAACGCGCGGCTGAGCGAAAAATCCCAGCGCCAGGCGCAACGGCTGGCCCCGCTGGCCCGGCCCGCCTACGCCGGCCTGGCTGCCGTGTGGGCGCAGACCGAGGATGATGCGCGCCGGCTGCGCAGCCTGGGGGCGCCGGTGCGCGGCGTGCTGGGCAACCTGAAGTTCGACCTGGTGCCCGACGCAGCGTTGCTGGCGCAGGGCCGGGCGTGGCGCCAGCAGACCGGCCGGCCGGTGGTGATGCTGGCCAGCAGCCGCGAGGGCGAAGAGGCGATGTGGCTTGAAAATTTCCAAAAAAAACAGCCTCTAGCCCAGTCTGCGCAAGCGCAAGAAGCTATCAATAACGTAGCAAATTCGGTCCAGTGGCTCATCGTCCCGCGCCACCCGCAGCGGTTTGACGAGGTGCAGCAACTGCTGGAGGGCGCCGGCCTCACCGTCTCGCGCCGCAGCCGCTGGGCGTCCGCGCCCGGGGCGGCCGACGTGTGGCTGGGCGACTCGCTGGGCGAGATGGCGCTCTACTACGGCCTGGCCGACGTGGCGCTGCTGGGCGGCAGCTTTGCCCCCCTGGGCGGGCAGAACCTCATCGAGGCGGCGGCCTGCGGGTGCCCCGTGGTGCTGGGGCCGCACACCTTCAATTTCGCCGAGGCGGCCGAGCTGGCCTGCGCCGCCGGCGCGGCCGAGCGGGTGCCCGATCTGGCGCAGGGCATGGTGCGGGCCGTGGACCTGGCGGAGGACGCCGCCAGCCTCGCCCTGGCGCGCGAGCACGCCCACCGCTTTGCGGCGGCGCACCGCGGCGCCGCGCAAGCCACGGCCCAGGCCGTGCGGGCGCTGGTGCCGCAGGTGGCGCAGTTACCGCCGGCGGCGCCCGGCGCTGTCAGGGCTTGACCAGCAGCGCGTTGATTGCTTCGATATCCTGCTGCGTCAGCGTGCCCGCGGCCTGGCGCAGCTTGAGCGTGCCCAGCAGCACGTTGTAGCGGGCCTGGGCGAGGTCGCGCTTGGTCTGGTAGAGCTGGCTCTGGGCGTTGAGCACATCGATGTTGATGCGCACGCCCACCTGGTAGCCCAGCTTGTTCGCGTCCAGGGCGCTCTGGCTCGACGCCTCGGCCGCCTCCAGCGCTTGCACCTGGCCCTGGCCGGACTGCACGCCAAAGAACGCTGCCCGGGTGGCCTGCGCCACGTTGCGGCGGGTGGTTTCCAGGTCCGCCGCGGCCTTTTCTTCCAGCGCCAGGGTTTCCTTGACGCGGTTTTGCACGGCAAAGCCGGCGAACAGCGGCAGGTTGAAGGCCACGCCCACGCTGGCGCTGTTGGTGCGGTTGTTCACACCGGGCGCGGTGATGGTGCCGTGCGGGTTGCGGGTGATGTTGTAGCCGGCCTGCAGGTCCACGGTGGGCAGGTGGCCCGTCTCGGCTTTCTTGGTCTCCAGGCGGGCGATGTCGAGAGCGATGGCGGCCTGGCGCACGCCGGGCTGCTGGTCGCGGGCGGTGTCCACCCAGGCCGCCACGTTGTCGGGCGCCATGGGGGGCAGCTGCACGGGCAGGGCCAGCGGCCGGGGCTGGGCGCCGGTGACGCCCACCAGCTGGTCCAGCGCCAGGCGCTTGACGCGCAGGTCGTTCTCCGCGGCGATCTCCTGCGCCAGCACCAGGTCGTAGCGGGCCTGGGCCTCGCGCGAATCGGTCACCGTGGTGGTGCCCACCTCGAAGTTGCGCTTGGCCGCCGCAAGCTGCTCGGACACGGCCGCCTTTTGCGCCTGCACGAAGGTCAGCGTGTCCTGGGCGGCCAGCACGTCAAAGTAGGCCTGGCTCACGCGCACCAGCAGGTCCTGCGTGGCGGCGTCCAGCTGGGCCTGCGCCACGTCCACCCCGCGCTGGCCCTGTTCCAGGCTGATGCGGTTGGCCGGGCGGTACAGCGGCTGCGACGCCTGCACGCCCACCGTCTGCGTGTTGCCCGTGTTCTCCATGGGCGGGCGGCTCAGCTCCACGTTGGCGCGGCTGAGGCCGGCGGTCAGTGCGGCGCTGGGCAGCAGCCCCGCGCGGGCCTGGTCGGCACGCCGCTCGGCGGCGTCCAGCTGGGCGCGGGCCGACTGCCAGGTGGTGTCGTACGTGCGGGCGGACTCCACCAGCTCCAGCAGGCTCTGGGCTTGCGCCGGTGCGGCCAGCGCCGCGCCGAGCGCCAGGGACAGTAGGGACAGCGGGGAGAGAAGCCGGGGCGGTGTCATGACGAAAGTCCTTCGGAAGAGTCTGCGGATCGAGCGGAACAGGCGAAACAGTGCGAGGGAGCCGTTGCAGCGGGCCAGGGCACGGCCGGGTCAGTAGCGCGGCACCCCGGGGTCGCACTCGTGCGACCAGGCATCAATGCCGCCGGTGATGTTGGCCAGCGACTCGAAACCGTGGTGTTCCAGAAAAGCCGCCACCCGCAGGCTGCGTGCGCCGTGGTGGCACAGGCAGGCGGTGGGGCGTGAACGGTCCAGCTCCGCCAGGCGTCCTGGCAGCTCGCCCATGGGAATGGCCAGCAGATCAAACCCATCGGCGCGCACGCTGGCGGTCTGCAGCTCCCAGGGTTCGCGCACGTCCAGCACCAGGGGGCGGCCGCCCTGCGGGGCCGCTGCTGCGAACCAGGCCGGCAGCTGGGTGGGGCGGACGTGATCGATCATGCGAGGAAACTCCGAAGAAGGGCGCGGTGCGGGCTCAGAACGTGAAGCCGGACGGCTCGGGGAAGTGCACTAGGCGGGGGGCGATGGTGTCCCAGGGCGAGGTGGTGACAAAGCGGTCGCCAGTGCGGCGCACCAGGGTGAAGCGCATCACCGGCTCGTTGCCCACCACGGCAGCCAGGCGGCCGCCGTCGCGCAGCAGCGAGAGCAGGCTGGCGGGCACTTCGGCCACCGAGCCGCTGAGCACGATCACGTCGAACGGGCCGTCCGGAATGGTGTCGCGCGCGCCGTCGCCCACGCGCACGTCGGCGTTCTGGATGCCGGCATCGCGCAGGTTCTCACGGGCCATCTCGGCCAGCTCGGGGTGGATTTCCAGCGACACGACGCGCTCGGCCCGGTGGGCGAGCAGGGCGGCCATGTAGCCGGAGCCGGCGCCGATCTCCAGCACGCGGTCCGTGGGCTGCACCTGCAGGTCCTGCAGCATGCGGGCTTCCACGCGCGGCTGCAGCATGCACTGGCCCTGGCGCACGGCGGCCTCTGCATCGCCGCCGAGCAGCGGGATCTCGATGTCCATGAAGGCCATGCTGCGGTAGGCCGGGGGCACGAAGTCCTCGCGGCGCACCACCGCCAGCAGGTCCAGCACGTCCGCATCCAGCACGTTCCAGGGGCGGATCTGCTGCTCGATCATGTTGTAGCGGGCCTGGGAGACCGGGTCGCTGGTGTTGGCAAGCGTGTTCAGGGGCAGGTTCATGGGTTTTCTCCGGGGGAGGCGTGGGTCAGGACAAACCCTCGATTTTAGAGGCCTCGCGGGCCGGTGCGCCGCCGCGCCCCATCTTGCGCAGCGCCCAGTTCGCCAGATCGTCCATGTAGCAGTAGACGACCGGCACCACCACCAGCGTGAGCAGCGACGAGGTGACGACGCCGCCGATCACGGCCTGGCCCATGGGGGCGCGCTGCTCGGACCCTTCGGACAGGGCAAACGCCAGCGGCACCATGCCGAAGATCATGGCCAGCGTGGTCATCAGGATGGGGCGCAGCCGCACGCGCGCGGCCAGCAGCAGCGCGTCGGCGCGCGGCAGGCCGGGCAGGGGGCGCCCCTGGTCGTCGGTGTGCTCCTCGCGGGCGCGGATGGCAAAGTCCACCAGCAAGATGGCGTTCTTGGTGACCAGGCCCATCAGCATCACCACCCCGATGATGGAGAACATCGACAGCGTGGAGCGGAACATCATGAGCGCCAGCACCACGCCGATGAGCGTGAGCGGCAGCGAGGTCATGAGCGCCAGCGGCTGCAGGAAGCTCTTGAACTGGCTGGCCAGGATCATGTAGATGAAGATGATGGCCATGGCCAGCGCCGACACGGCGTAGCCGAACGACTCGGCCATGTTCTTGGTGGAGCCGCCAAACTGGTAGCGGTAGCCCGGCGGGAAGCTGATGGAGTCCAGCGCCTTGCGGATGTCCGCCGACACCTCGCCCGCGGAGCGCAATGCCACGTTGGCGTTCACGGCCACCTCGCGCGTCAGGTCGCGCCGGTTGATCTGGTTGGCGCCGGTGGATTCGGTCACGCTCGCCACCTGGCCCAGGCGCACGATGCGGGTGCTGCCGTCCGCGGCGGCCAGGGCGAAGGGCAGGCGTTCCAGGTCTTGCGGCGCGGTCCGCGACTCGGGCGCCAGGCGCACGTTCACGTCATAGGTCTGATCGTCCGGCGCACGCCAGTTGCCCACCGTGGTGCCGGCCACCAGCGTGCGCAGGGAGGCGGCCATGGGCGCCACCGACAGGCCCAGGTCGGAGGCAACGTCGCGCTTCACGTCGATGGCGATCACGGGCTTGTCGGGCTTGGCGCTGCTGTCCAGGTCCACCAGGCCGGGGATGTCGCGGATCTTCTCGCTCACCTGGCGCGTCAGGCGCTCCAGCTCCTGCAGGTCCGGGCCCTGCAGCGAGAACTCGATCTGCTTTTGCCCACCCACCGGGTCGAGCAAGCCCACGTGCGTCACGGTGATGCCCGGCACCTGCTTGAGGCGCTCGCGCAGCACGGCGGACATGGCGTCCACGCTGCGGCTGCGGTCCTTGCGGTCCACCAGGCGCACGTAGATGCCGGCGTACATCTTGCCCTGCGCGTTGCCGGTGTTGAGCGTGGCCAGCGTGTAGCGCACCTCGGGCAGCTCGCGCAGGATGCCTTCCACCTGGCGCGCCTTGGCCTCGGTGGCCTCCAGCGACGAGCCGACCGGCGTGTAGAAGTTGACCGTCGTCTCCGAGAAGTCGGCCTTGGGCACGAACTCGGTGCCCAGCAGCGGCACCATGAAGATGCTGAGCACAAAGACACCCAGCGCAATCAGCAGCGTGGCCAGCTTGTGCACCAGCGACCAGCGCAGGATGTGCTGGTAGCCCTCGGCCAGCGCGTCGGTGGCGCGGTCGAACCAGCCGGTGACGCGGCCGACGGTCTTGTCGTAGAACGTGACCGGCACCGTGCGCTGGCCGTGCGCATGGATGCTCGGGTCGTGCCAGACGCTCGACAGCATGGGGTCCAGCGTGAAGCTCACGAACATCGAGATCATCACCGCGGCGACGATGGTGATGCCGAACTCGTGGAAGAACTTGCCGATGATGCCGCCCATGAAGCCGATGGGCATGAACACCGCCACGATGGACAGCGTGGTCGCCAGCACCGCCAGGCCGATCTCCTGCGTGCCGTCCATGGCGGCCGCGTAGGCGCCTTTGCCCATCTGCACATGGCGCACGATGTTCTCGCGGACCACGATGGCGTCGTCGATCAGCAGGCCCACACACAGCGAAAGCGCCATGAGCGTGATCATGTTGATGGTGAAGCCGAACATGTTCATGAACAGGAACGTCCCGATGAGGGCGATCGGCAGCGTGAGGCCCGTGATGACGGTGGAGCGCCACGAGTTCAGGAACAGGAACACGATCAGCACCGTGAGGATGGCGCCTTCGATCAGCGTCTGGCGCACGTTGTTCACGGCCACGCGGATGGGGCGGGCACTGTCGCCGATGGTCTCCAGGCGCACGCCGGGCGGCAACTGGTTCTTGAGTTCGGCCACCGCGGCGTTCAGGCCGTCCACCACCTCGATGGTGTTTTCGCCCTGCGACTTCTGCACCGACAGCAGCAGCGTGCGCTGGCCGTTGTAGAGCGCCAGGCTTTCCACCTCCTGGGCGCCGTCGTTGACGCGGGCCACCTGGTCCAGGCGGACGGGCGCTCCGTTTTTGCGGGCGACGATGATCTTGCCGAAGTCCTCCGGCCGCTGCATGCGGGCATCGATCTGCACCACACGCTCCTGCGCCAGCGAGCGGATGGAGCCCACGGGCAGGTCCTGGTTTTCATTGCGCACGGCGCTGGCCACCTGGTCGGGGGTGATGCCGTAGGCCTCCAGCGCCTGGGGGTTGAGGTAGATGTTGATCTCGCGCTTGGTGGCGCCCACCAGGTTCACGGCGCCCACGCCGCGCACGTTTTCCAGGCGCTTTTTCAGCACCTGCTCGGCCCAGGTGGTCAGCTCCACGGCACTGCGGTTCGATGTCTCATCGGGCAGCACGGCCAGGGACCACACGGCCCGGCTGGCGGGGTCGAAGCGCAGCACGCGCGGCTCCTTGACCTCGGTGCGCAGGTTGGGGCGCACGGTGGCCACCTTCTCGCGCACGTCCTCGGCGGCCTTGCGGCCGTCAATGTGCAGCTGGAACTCGATGATGACCACCGCCGTGCCCTCGTAGCTGCGCGAGGTGAGGGCGTTGATGCCCGCGATGGAGTTGACGCCTTCCTCGATCTTCTTGGTGACTTCGCTCTCGACGATCTCGGGCGAGGCGCCGGGGTAGTCCACGGTGACCACCACCACGGGAAAGTCGATGTTCGGGAACTGGTCGACCTTCAGGCGCTGGTACGAGAACAGGCCCAGCACCACGATGGCGAGCATCACCATCGTGGCGAACACGGGATTCTTCAGGCTGACTTTGGTGAACCACATGGCAGGCTGCGGCGCTCAGGGGGTCGGGCTGGAAGCGGCTTGCGCAGCGGCGGGCGCAGGCGCCCCCCCGGCGGCCGGCGGCAAGGCCACGGCCGTGCCTTCGCGCAGCTGGCCGATGCGCCCGGCCACCACGACGGTGCCTTCGGGCACGCCCTGGACGGCCACCAGGGTCTGGCCGTCCACCAGCGCGCGCTGGCCGGTCTGGACCTCCACATACGCGACCCGTCCGTCCTTCACGGTCTGCAGGTAGGGGGCCGGCTTGTCGGTGCGCACGGCGTCCAGCGGGACGGCCAGCACCGGCGCGCGCCCCGTGTCCAGAAGGCCCTGCACGAACAGCCCCTGGCGCAGTTGCGGCGCTGCGGCAGGGCGGGCATCCACGCGCAGGTAGACCGGCACCGTGCGGCTGCCGGCCTGGGCGCTGGGGCTGATGCGTGCCACGGTGGCCGGCACCGGCTCTGCCAGGCCTTCCACGGTGAGCGAAGCCTTCTGGCCCTCGCGCACGGCCACGGCGTCCGCGGGGGGAAGCTGCGCCTCCAGTTCCAGGCGCGAGAGGTCCACCACCTCCACGATGCGCGCGTCCACCGCCACCCGCTCGCCGGGCTGGGCCAGGCGCTGCGCCACCAGGCCGCTGATGGGGCTTTTCACCACGGTGTCGTCCAGCGCCTTGCGGGCAACGTCGGCCGCCGCCACGGCGGCCTGGTGGCTGGACTGGGCAGCTTCCAGGCTGGCCTGCGAGGTGACCAGCGCGGTCGATGAGATAAAGCCCTGCGCCACCAGCGCGCGGTTGTTGTCGTACTGGCGCTGGTTGATGTCCACCTGGGCCTTGGCGGCGTCCGCCTGCTGCTGCGCCTGCCGCACCCGGGCCCGGGCCTCGGTGGGATCGATGCGGGCGATCTCCTGGCCGGCCTTCACGCGGTCTCCCTCGCGCACCGTGAGCCCTTGCAGTTCGCCCGCCGCGCGGGCCTTGACCATGGCCGAGTCCACGGCCCGCAGGGCGCCCGAGATCGGCACGCCCAGCACCAGGTCGCGGCGCTGCACCCGCAGCACCTCGTCGGCCGCCAGCTGCAGCGGGGCCTCGGCGCGCTGGGTGGCGGCTGCGGCCAGCGCTTTTTGCTGCGCCTGGCGCGCGGCCAGGGCACGCCACACGCCGCCGCCGAGCAACACGATGACGATGGCGGCAGCCACCCAGGGAATCCAGCGTTTCATGGTCAGGAGCGGGAAGGGGAGGGAGGAGGGGACTGGGGTGCAGGCGCAGCGTCCGGCCGCACGCACAGGCCCTGCAGAAGGTTGTCGACCTGGCAGGCGATGTAGCGCTCGGGGGTCAGGTTCTCGCCCTCGGGCACGCAGGCGCCCAGCGAGTGCTTCCACATCATCAGGAAGATCATGGGCGCCAGGACGAGGAACACGCCGTAGTCGAGGTCGATGGCGCGGAACTCCCCGCGCGCAATGCCGCGCTCCAGGATGCGCCGGATCAGCGCCTTGCCGGGCAGGATGACCTCGTGCTGGTAGAAGGCCACGATGTCGGGGAAGTTCTGCGCCTCGCTGAGCATCAGCTTGGTAATGCCCGAGGCCTTGGTGCTGCCCACGCGCTCCCACCACACCTGGTAGCAGTAGCGCAGCAGATCGCTGGTGGAGCCCGCGAAGGTCTGCAGCTCGGCATTCCACTCGGTAAAGCGGCCGGCGATGTTCTCGCGCACCACGGCCTTGAACAGCTCTTCCTTGCTGGGGAAGTACAGGAAGAGGGTGCCCTTGGACACCCCGGCCCGGGCGGCCACCTCGTCCACGCGCGTGGCGGCAAAGCCTTTTTCCACAAACAGGTCCAGCGCGGCCTCCAGCAGTTCGCCGGGGCGAGCCTCCTTGCGGCGCTCGCGCTTGGGCTGGCCGGCAACGGAAGAAGAGGGAGGGGGCGAGGGGGACACCGGAAAGACGTAGTTAATGACTGACTGGTTAGTAATGTAGCCACGGGACGGCGGAGCGTCAATGGAGTGTGATCACCCGTGCGCATTTAAATGTGTAGCCCTTGCTACATCCTGGGGCACAATCCCGCGCTGCCCGGATGGCCGGGCGGTGCGCGTACCATCCGCGCCAAATTGCACGGAGGCCTGTTTGGCAGATACCCCCCAAAATTTGCAGACCATCACCCTTGGCGGGGGCTGCTTCTGGTGTACCGAAGCCGTGTTCGACCGCGTGCGCGGCGTGACCGACGTGGAAAGCGGCTACACCAACGGCCACACCGTCCAGCCCAGCTACGCGCAGGTCTGCACCGGCGACACCGGCCATGCCGAGGTGGTGCGCCTGACGTTTGACGCCAGCGAGATCAGCCTGGAGGAGATCCTGGAGATCTTCTTCCACACCCATGACCCGACCACCCTGAACCGCCAGGGCAACGACGTGGGCACGCAGTACCGCAGCGGCATCTACTTTGAAGACCCCGCGCACGGCGACATCGCCCACGCCATGATCCGCCAGATGTCGCAAGACAAGCTGTTTGGCGCGCCCATCACCACCGAGGTGAAACCGCTGCACAACTACAGCGCCGCCGAGGACTACCACCAGGACTACTTTGCCAAGAACCCCGGCGCCGGGTACTGCGCGTTCGTGGTGGGGCCGAAGGTGGAGAAGTTTCGCAAGACGTTTGCGCGGTATCTCAAGGCAGAGTGACCGGCCGGGCCCGCGCAGCCCGGAGCACACGGTGGCCCAGCGCCGCAGGCGGGCATTGGAGCGGCGCCGACGCCCAAAGGCTGCATAATGCAAGCCAATTGCGTTATGGCGCGGTTGCCGCACCCCGCCCGGGCGGGGGCGGCGCCGGCCTTTTCTGCCGTGCCTTCCTTGCGCCAAACCACCTCGTCCCCCGCCTCTGCTGCTGAATGGACCCTGCCGCCCGGCATGCGGGCCACGCGGGCTGCGCGGGCGCTGGCGGCACTGTATGCGGACCGGCCCGACGCGGCACTGTCCGAAGCCGAAGTGGAGTCCGCCCTGGCCGCGGCGGGCGTGGGGGTGAACAAAGTCACCGTCTACCGCCTGCTGGACCGCTTTGCCGCCGCCGGCCTGCTGCACAAGCACGTGGACGCCGCCCGCGTCACGCGGTACGCGCGGGCCCCGCAAGGCGAAGAGGGCGTGGCGCCGCGTTTTGAATGCGACGACTGCCATCGCCAGTTCCGGCTCTCGCAAGGCTCGGCCACGGTGCAGAACGCCCTGCAGCAAGTGCTGCAGGCGCTGGCCACTGCGGGGCATGAGAGTCTGGCGGTGGACATTGCAGTACACGGACGCTGCGCAGATTGCGCCCACCCGGCGGGAGGGGCGGCCGCATGATCCGCACCCGGGGGCTTTCCTACACCTTTACCACGGGCGGCGCGGCGCCGCTGCGGTTTCCGGACGTGGACCTGCGCCAGGGCGGCACGCTGCTAGTGCGCGGGCGCTCGGGCGCCGGCAAATCCACCTGGCTGGCGCTGATCGCGGGCCTGCGCGGCGCCAGCGGGGGCGACCTGTTCGTGGCGGGCACGCAGCTGGGCCCGCAGCGCGGCAGCGAGATCGACGCCTGGCGCGCACGCACCATCGGCTTTCTGCCGCAAAAGCTGTACCTCAGCAGCGCGCTTTCGGTGGCGGACAACCTGGCGCTGGCCTACTTTGCGGCCGGATTGCCCCGCGACGACGCCGCCATCGAGCGTGCGCTGGCGCAGGTGGACGTGGCCGCGCTGGCCGCCCGCCGGCCGCACCAGCTCTCGGGCGGGCAGGCGCAGCGCGTGGCGCTGGCGCGGGCCGTGCTGCTGGCGCCCCAGGTGCTGCTGGCCGACGAACCCACCGCCAGCCTGGACGACGAGGCCGCTGCCGATGCGCTGGCCCTGCTGCAGCACAGCGCCGCGGCCTGCGACGCCAGCCTGGTGATTGCCACGCACGACCAGCGCGTGGTGCAGGCGCTGGCCGGCGCGCAGACGCTGGATTTGAATGAAATAGCCTCCCAGCGCTTGCTGGACAAGCGCGAGCAGCTATGAAATCCATAGTAAATCTGGCCCGGCTCTCGTGGCATTACCTGTGGTCGCGCCCGCTGGCGGCGGTGCTCAACCTGCTGGTGCTCACGCTGGGGCTGGCGGCCATCACGCTGGTGCTGCTGGTGGCCACGCAGCTGGACCGCGCGTTCGAGCGCGACCTGACCGGCATCGACCTGGTGGTGGGCGCCAAAGGCAGCCCGCTGCAGCTGATCCTGGCGGGCGTGTTCCACATCGACGTGCCCACGGGCAACATCCCGCTGCAGGAAGTGCAGGCGCTGCAGAAGAACCCGCTGGTGGCGCAGGTGATACCGCTGAGCCTGGGCGACAGCTACCAGGGCTTTCGCATCGTGGGCACCACCGCCGACTACGTGGCGCACTACGAGGCCACGTTCGCCGAAGGCGCGCTCTGGCAGCAGCCCATGGACGCCGTGCTGGGCGCCAGCGCGGCGCGCGGCATCGTCCGGGCCAGCCACGCCGGTGCGCCGCTGGTGGGCGCCACCTTCGTCGGCAGCCACGGCCTGGGCGGGGGAGGGCACGCGCACGGCGACCACCCCTACCGCGTGAGCGGCGTGCTCGCGCCCTGCGGCTGCGTGCTGGACCGGCTGATCCTGACCAGCACCGAGTCCGTCTGGACGGTGCACGAGATGGCCACGGCCAACGACGCCGAAGACCTGGAGATCCTCAAAGAGGAGCGCGAAGTCACCGTCGCCCTGGTGCGCTACCGCACGCCCATGGCCGCCGTCACGCTGCCGCGGCAGATCAACAGCGGCACCAGCCTGCAGGCGGCGGCGCCGGCCATCGAGGTCACGCGCCTGCTGCGCCTGCTGGGCGTGGGGGCCGACGTGCTGCGCGCCTTTGGCGGCGTGTTGCTGGCCGTGGCGGCCCTGAGCGTCTTCATCGCCCTGTGGAATGCCGTGCGCGAGCGCCGCGCCGACCTGGCCATGCTGCGCATGCTGGGCGCCCCCCCGGGCCGCGTGGCCGGGCTGGTGCTGTGGGAGGCCCTGTGGCTGGCCGCGCTGGCGTCCGCCCTGGGCCTGCTGCTGGGCCACGGCCTGGCCCACGGGCTGGGCTGGGCGCTGCAGGCGCAGGGCCTGCTGCCCGTGACCGGCTGGATCTGGATGCCCGCCGAGGCCGGCGTGCCGCTGCTGGCGGCGGGCGTGGCGGCCCTGGCAGCGCTGCTGCCCGCCATGCAGGCCTACCGCACCGATGTGGCGGACCTGCTGAGCCAGCCGTGAAAGCCCGCCAAGCCGTGCAATCCGCTGGACACGCTGGACCCACCTATTTTTTTGTTCGCTACCCTGAAGGACCCCTCATGACCCAACGCCTTTCCCTCCTGGCCCTGGCCCCGCTGCTGCTGCTGGCGGGTGCGCTGGCGCACGCCCAGGCCCACAACGACAAGGAAACCAAGGAAGACATCGCCCGCCACCGCGCCATGGCCGCGGCGCACGAGGCCGCCGCCAAATGCCTGGAATCCGGCAAGGGCGAAGACCAGTGCCAGAAAGACCTGCAGGCCGCCTGCCGCAACCTGGCCATCGGCAAGTACTGCGGCATGAAGCACGCGCACTGACACCGATCCACCTTCTATCCCGACACGGACTTTTCCGGAGGTTCCCCGCCATGGCCACCCGTCCCCGTTCCCTGTTGATCCCTGCGCTGACCCTGGCCCTGTGGGCCGGCGGGGCCGGCACCGTGCTGGCCCAGCCCGTGAGCGGGGCCACCAAGCCGGAGCCCGGGGCGTTCGAGCGTGCCACCGGCAGGGCGCCGGCCGACGCAGCGGCCTCCACCGCCGCCACCCCGGCGCTGTCCCCACCGCTGCCCGCCGGCACCGGCGCCGGTTACCACAGCCCCAACAGCCCCATCGCGCCGCTGCCCCAGCGCAGCGACGTGGTGCCCTGGTCGGTGCTGGCGGACCTGAGCAAGAAGACCACCAAGAACGGCATCCTGCCGGTGTTCAGCAGCGCGCAGAAGGGCATGGACAAGACCGTGCAGCGCATCCAGGGCTTCATGGTGCCGCTGGACGCCAAGCCCACCCAGACGCACTTCATCCTCACCTCCGTGCCGCTGACCTGCTCGTTCTGCACGCCGGGCGGCCCCGAGAGCATGGTCGAGGTCAAGGCCAAGACCCCCGTGCGCTACTCGCTGGAGCCCGTGGTGGTGGAAGGCCAGTTTGCCGTGCTCCCCAACGACCCCTACGGCCTGTACTACCGCGTGGTGGACGCCGTGCCCGTGAAGTAACAGTCCGCCCCGCGCCTTTTTTTCTGCATGGCCCGCACCGCCCCGCGCAACACGCCCGCACGCCGCCACGACCGGCGGCGCTGGGCTGCGCACGCCGCCCTAGGAGTGCGGGCGGCAGAAGGAGCATCGGCTGCAACGCGCGATAAACCGGTCTCGCGCGGTCCCACCTCCTGCGCCCAGGGGCCCACCCTGGGCTTGTCGGTAGCACCGCGCGATCCTCGGTTTTCGCGCGTTTCGCTTCGATGTCTTCTGCCGCCCACACTCCTGGCTTGGTTGGTGCTGGCCCTGGTGCTGGTGCCCGCGATCGGGCGCCTGCACCAGATCGCCCACGCCACGGCACTGGACCGGGTGCATGCCGGCCACGCGCTGGCAGGCGCGGAGCAGCCCGCCCGCGACGCGCGGGACGCCCAGGCCCCAGGCCGCGCGCCGACTGAAGCGCCCCAGGCCCTGCTGCAGCTGCTGGGCAGCCATACCCCCGCAGACTGCCTGGTGCTCGACCAGCTGGCGCTGGGTGACGCCGCGCACGCCACCCCGTTGGCGCTGCCGCCTGGTGCGGCGCCTGCGCAGACGCCCCCCGGGCCCGCCGGGCAGGCCGGGGCCACCCACGAAGCGCTGTTCTACGCGCGGGGCCCGCCGCGCGCCTGACCGGCGGCACGCTCCCCCACGGCACCGCCTTGCGGCGGATGGCCGCAAATACTCCTGATTTCATAGCTGCTTGCGCTTTCTGGTAAAGCGCTGGCGGCCATTTTTATTCATTTTCTCGTGGATGCCGCGTTCGCGCGGGCCGGCCGTTGGCCTGCCCGGCGTGCCGGGCCGCCACGGGCTTCCGTATGGACCGCACCTGCTGCGAACCCCTTTGCACACCATGACCTACACCTTCACCGCCACCCGCCGCACGGCGCTGCGCTACCGTCCCGCCCTCCATCCCGTGGCCCTGGCCGCTTTGCTGGCCTTTGGCGGCAGTGGCTCCGTACAAGCGCAAGGCGCGCCCGCCAGCGCCAGCGAAACGCCCGGCGCGCCCACGCCGGCCAGCCTTCCCGCCGTCACCGTATCCGCCAGCGGGCTGCAGCTGGGCGCGGGCGACATGACCACGCCCGTGACCGTCCTCGAAGGCGACGAGCTGCTGCGCCGCCGCGAAGCCACCCTGGGCGAGACGCTGAACAGCGAGCCCGGCATCACCAGCAGCCACTTTGGCGCGGGGGCCAGCCGCCCCATCATCCGCGGCATGGACGGCCCGCGCATCAAGGTGCTGACCGACGGCGCCGAGCTGCACGATGCCTCCACGCTCAGCCCCGACCATGCCGTGGTGTCCGAGCCGCTGCTGGCCACGCAGATCGAAGTGCTGCGCGGCCCCTCGGCGCTGGTGTACGGCAACGGCGCGGTGGGCGGCGTGGTCAACGTGCTGGACGGCAAGGTGCCTACCGCCGTGCCCGAGAAGGGCTATGAAGGCAGCGCCGAGCTGCGCGCCAACACCGGGGCCCGCGAGGGCGCCGGCGCGTTCTCGCTCACCGGGGGCGCCGGCAACCTCGCCGTGCATGTGGAAGGCGTGGCGCGCGATGCCGGCGACTACGGCGTGGGCAAGGGCTGGGCCGGGGGCAGCAAGGTGCCCGGCAGCTTCAACCGCACGGACACCGGCAGCGTGGGCCTGTCGTGGGTGGGCGACCGCGGCTACCTGGGCGCGGCCTACACCCGCCAGACGGCCAAGTACGGCCTGCCGGGCCACAACCATGGCTTTGACGGCTGCCACACCCACGGCGACCACCTGCACTGCGGTGCGCACGATGGCGGGGAGGACGACGGCCACGACCACGACCACGGCGGCGCCGATCCGGCCGACGTGCCCGTGGTGGACCTGCGCAGCGAACGGCTGGACCTGCGCGGCGAGCTGCGCAACCCCTTTGCGGGCGTCTCGGCCCTGCGGCTGCGCGCGGGCGTGACCGACTACGTGCACGACGAGGTCGAGGACGGCGCCATCAGCACCACCTTCAAGAACAAGGCCTACGACACGCGCGTGGAGCTGCAGCACGAGCCCATCGCCGGCTTCAAGGGCGTGATCGGCCTGCAGACCTCGCAGCGCAAGTTCAGCGCGGACGGCGAGGAAGCCTATGTGCAGCCCACCATCACCCGCCGCACCGGCCTGTTCGCGCTGGAGGAATACCGCGTGGGCGACTGGCGCTTCGAGGCCGCGCTGCGCCACGACCGCCAGACCGCCGAGGCGCAGACCAGCGGCATCGAGCGCCGCCACAACGGCACCTCGGCATCGCTGGGCGCGGTCTGGAAGTTCACGCCCGGCTACCAGCTGGGCGCCTCGTTCACCCGCGCCAGCCGGGCGCCCACGGCCGAAGAGCTGTACGCCCGCGGCCTGCACATGGCCACCAGCACCTACGAGCGCGGCAACGCCGACCTGCGCTCCGAGATCTCGCAGAACATCGACCTGGGCCTGAAAAAGACCAGCGGCGACACGACCTTTGGCGTCAGCGTGTTCCGGAACCGCATCCACGACTACATCTACGGCCGCACCCTGGACGCGCTGGACGGGCTGCAACTGCTGCAGTACAGCCAGGCCGACGCCACCTTCACCGGCATCGAAGGGCAGGTGCGCCAGCGCCTCAACCGCCACCTGGGCCTGACGCTGTTCGGCGACACCGTGCGCGCCCGCGTCGACGGCGGCGGCAACCTGCCGCGCATCCCCGCCACGCGCGCGGGCGTGCGGCTGGACGCCCACTGGAACGCCTGGGAAGGCCAGGTGGAGTGGGTACAGGTGGCGCGCCAGAACCGCGTGGCCGCGTTTGAATCCGCCACGCCCGGCTACGGCATGCTCAACCTGGGCGTGAGCTACAACGGCCAGTTCAGCGCCGGCACGCCCTGGCAGGTGTACCTGAAGGCCAACAACCTCACCGACCGGCTGGCCTACGCCCACACCTCGTTCATCAAGACGGCGGCCCCGCTCATGGGGCGCAACATCACCGTGGGGATGAAGGTGGCGTTCTGACGCGCCGCCGCCGCGGCCCTGCGGTGGGGCCCCGCGGCGCGCGTCGGCCCTGGCGCCTGCGGGACGGTCCCAGTCCACGGCGGAGCAACAATCTGATACATATCAGGGGGTGAACGCCGCCCAGGCGTAAGGTGCCGCAAGGCCGACGGCGCCGCAGGCCCGCAGGCAGGGCTCCGCGCAGCAGCAACAGGAACCTCCACGATGATGAAGGCGCACCGCATTTTCCGAGGAATGGCCGCCCTGGTCCTGGCCGGGGCTGGCGGACCGTTGTGGGCGCAGGGCGCCGGCGAGCCGCTGCAGCTGATGTGCTCGGTGCGCGAGGAATGGTGTTCGCTGATCGCAACCACCTTTGGCCGCGTGAGCGGCGCCAAGGTCCAGGTGGTGCGCCGCGGCTCGGGCGATGCGCTGGCCCAGCTGGCGGCCGAGCGCGCCAGCCCCCGCATCGACGTGTGGTTCGGCGGCACCGGCGACCCCCACCTGCAGGCGGCCGAGCTGGGGCTGACGCAGGCGTACAAGTCGCCCTCGCTGCCTCAGCTGCGCCTGTGGGCGCAGGCGCAGGCCAAGCAATCCAACTGGCACACCGTGGGGGTCTACATGGGCCCCCTGGGGATCGCCGTCAACACCGACGTGCTGGCGCGGCGCGGCGTGGCCGCCCCCCAGTGCTGGCACGACCTGCTGCAGCCCGCCTTTCGCGGGCAGGTGGTGGTGTCGCACCCCGCCAGCTCCGGCACGGCCTACACCTTTGTCGCAACGCTGGTGCAGCTGCTGGGCGAGGACAAGGCGTTCGACTACTTCAAGGCCCTGCACCAGAACGTGGGGCAGTACACCCGCGCCGGCACGGCCGCCGTGCGGGTGGTGGGGCGGGGCGAAGCCATGGCCTCGGTCAGCTTTCTGCAAGACGTGCCGGCCGAACGGCTCCAGGGCGCGCCGGTGGCCGGCGTCGTGCCCTGCGAGGGCACGGGCGCGGAGATCGGCTCCATGTCGATGGTCCGGGGCGCGCCGCATCCCGAGCTGGCGCGGCGCTTCTACGAATGGGCGCTCACCCCGGGCGCCCAGCAGTTCGGCGTCGCGGCCGGGCAGTTCCATGTGCCATCGCACCGCGACACGCCCATGGACCCGCGCATGCCCTCGCTGCCCCGCACGCGGCTGGTGAACTACGACTACGTGAAGTACGGATCGGTGGCCGAGCGGCAGCGGCTCATCGACCGCTGGGAGCGCGAGGTCACGGCGCCGCCGCACTGACCCCGCGCCAGCGCCTGCCGCTGCGGGTGCGGCTGCGGCTCAAGCAGCGGACCTCCGTTGGAGTGCGCCAGAAGGCCCCATGCAAGACCCGGCTGTCGGGTGCAATCTGAATAAAAATGGGCCGCAGCGCTTATGGGACAAGCGCGAGCAGCTACAACAACAATAGCTGCGCCGTCGGCCACAATACCGGCCACCTCTGCCATCTCTTGCGGCACGCCCCTGCCGCGCACCCACCGGTTTCCTGCCTTGAACTCGCCCGTCTTCACCTCGCTGGCCCCCGTCATCCTGTTCATCGCCCTGGGCTTTTATGTGGGGCGGCGCGGGTGGATACGCGCCGCCGCGGTGAAGGACCTGGCCAACCTGGTGTTCATGGTGCTCACGCCCGCGTTGCTGTTCCGCACCATGAGCACGGTGCACATCCAGGACCTGGACTTCGGCCCGGTGGGCATTTACTTTGCCGCGTTTGGACTGGTGTACGCGGCCACGCTGGCGGTGCTGGGCTTCAGCAGCCTGGGGGCGGCGCGGGCGCTGGCCAACACCTTCAGCAACACGCTGATGATCGGCGTGCCGCTGGTGGGCCTGGTGTTTGGCGAGGCCGGGCTGGTCACCCTGTTCACGCTGATCTCGGTGCACTCGCTCATCCTGCTCACGGCCGCCACCGTGGTGTTCGAGCTGGCCGTGGCGCGCGAGCATGCGGGCCGGCCGGGCGGGGCGCAGCAGCCGATGTGGCGCACCGTGCTGCAGGCCGTGCGCAATGGCATCCTGCACCCCGTGCCGCTGCCCATCATCGCGGGCCTGCTGTTTGCGCAGACGGGGCTGGTGGTGCCCGAAGTGATCAACAAGCCGCTGCAGCTGCTGGGCCAGGCGCTGGGCCCCATTGCGCTGCTGCTGGTGGGGGTGACGCTGGCCTTCACCAAGGTGGGACACCACTTCCGCGCGGCGCTGCGGATCGCGCTGGTCAAGTGCGTGGTGCATCCCGCCGTGCTGGCCGCGCTGGGCTGGGCGCTCGGCCTCTCGGGCCTGCCCCTGGCGGTAATGATCGTGGCAGCATCGCTGCCGGTGGGCGCCAACGTGTTCCTGTTTGCCCAGCGCTACAGCGTGGCCGAGGACGAGGTGACCGCCAGCGTGGCCGTCTCCACCGCCCTGGCCCTGGCCACCATGCCGGTGGTCATCCTGGCCGTGACGCGCTGGGTGGTGGGGTGACCCACCGCCCCCGGGTTCAAGGCGCCAGCCGTTCGCGCACCCACTCGCCAGCATCCAGCCGGTAGCGCAGGCGGTCGTGCAGGCGGCTCTTGCGGCCCTGCCAGAACTCCCACTGCTCAGGCTTCAGGCGGTAGCCGCCCCAGTGCGGCGGGCGCGGCGGCTTGAGCATGAACTGCGCGCCGTACTTGGCCGCGTTGGCCACCAGCACGCTGCGGCCTGAAATTACCTGGCTCTGCGGGCTGGCCCAGGCGCCGATGCGCGAATCCAGCGGGCGGCTGTGGAAGTAGGCGTCGCTTTCCTCGTCGCTCACTTTCTCCACCGTGCCCTCGATGCGCACCACACGCTCCAGCTCCACCCAGTGGAACTGCAGCGCCGCAAACGGGTTGCCCGCCAGCTGGCGGCCCTTGCGGCTGTCGTAGTTGGTAAACCAGACGATGCCGCGCTCGTCATAGCCCTTGATCAGCACGATGCGCGTGCTGGGGCGCAGGTCGCTGCCCACGGTTGCCAGCGTCATGGCGTTGGGCTCGGGGATCTGGGCCTTGATGGCTTCTTGCAGCCACTGGTCAAACTGTTGCAGCGGCGCGGCGTGCGAGGCGTCTTCGTTCAGCTCGGCGCGCTCGTAGCTCTTGCGCAGGTCGGCAATGGCGGAGGAAAGGGGAGAGGAGGGCGAGGTCATGGGCCGATTGTGCATGGCCGCTGCCGCGCAGTACCCCGCCACAGGTCAACCCCACTATTCGCCCGGCTCCAGGCTGGGTGGAGCGACGAACAGACGCCGAACGTTCATTCGCTTATAGTCGCAGGCTCCCATGAAACCCAAAGACGACGAAAAGCAGCGCGCCATTGCCCAGGCCACCTTCGACCTGGTGGCCCAGACGGGCCTGAGCGGCCTGACCATGGCCCAGATCGCCCGCGCCGCCGGGCTGGCCACCAGCACGCTGTACGTGTACTACCCGTCCAAGGACGAGCTGATCAGCCAGCTCTACCAGGACGCCAAGACCGTCACGGCTGCCCGCATCATGGAAGGCGTGACGCCCGAGCTGCCCTACCGCGCCAAAGTGCGCCGCATGTGGGGCAACCTGCTGCGCCACCGGCTGGACCAGTATGCGGAGGTGGTGTTTCAGGAGCAGTACTACAACTCCCCCTGGTTCACGCCCGGCAACCGCGAGTTCTCCACGCGCCTGATGGCCGGCTTTTTTGCAGTGGTGGAAGAGGGCCAGCGGCAAGAGATCCTCAAGGATGTGCCCGTGCCGCTGCTCACCGCCAGCCTGGTCGGGTCGGTGCGCGAGACGGCCAACCTGATCCGGTCGGGCACCCTGGCCGATGACGAGCAGGTTTTGCAAATGGCTTTCAGCCTTTGCTGGGACGCTATCAAAGCCTGACCGGATGCTGCCGCCCTGGTAGCGGCACCGTGCACAAACCCCAACTTTGCTGTTTAATCGAATATTTATTCCCTTAAAACCAGAGCGCGCTCACGCGCCCCGCATTCGCCTTCCCGCAATCGCTTCGCTACACCCCCCGGAGAACCCACGATGCCCACCCTGAACATCAACGGCAAGGACACCGCCGTCAACGCCGACGACTCCACCCCCATCCTCTGGGCCCTGCGCGACACGCTGGGCATGACCGGCACCAAGTTTGGCTGCGGCCAGGCGCTGTGCGGGGCCTGCACGGTGCACCTGAACGGCGCACCCGTGCGCTCGTGCATCACGCCCATCTCGGCCGCCGTGGGCCAGAAGATCACCACCATCGAAGCCATTGCCGCCGACGACAAGGTGGGCAAGGCCGTGCACGCCGCCTGGGTGAAGCACGACGTGGCCCAGTGCGGCTACTGCCAAAGCGGCCAGATCATGAGCGCCACCGCGCTGCTCAAGGGCAAGAAGAAGCCCTCCGACGCCGACATCGACGCCGCCATGGCGGGCAACGTGTGCCGCTGCGGCACCTACGTGCGCATCCGCGCCGCCATCCACGACGCCGCCAAGTCGCTGACTGCTTGAGCGGATTTCGAGCACGCATTACAGCCACGGCCACCCACCAGCCGTTCGGGCTGAGCCTGTCGAAGCCAGGGCGCTCCCTGCCGGAGCCCTTCGACAAGCTCAGGGCGAACGGTGGCGGCAAGGCCGCATCCCCAACACATCGTCAAAACAGTTACGAGCAGGAGAACACCATGCATTTCGACGCTCAAACCGCCCGCAACCACATGCCAAAAGGCCTGGTAGCGCTCATGGATCAAGCGCAAGGCGCTATCAATACCGAAGCAAATGCAGCAGCCCCCGAGGGCGTGCCACGCCGCACCTTCCTCAAGGCCGCGGCCGCATCCGGCTTTGCGCTGGGGGCTTACCCGTTGGTGGCTGCCGCGCAGGACGCAGCGAGCGCAGCCGCACCCGCCGGCCTCAAGCCCTTCGAGCAGCCCTCGGCCTTTGTGCGCATTGACACCGATGGCACCGTCACCGTCACCATCAACCGCCTGGACTTTGGCCAGGGCGTTCAAACCGGCCTGCCCATGATCCTGGCCGAAGAGCTGGACGCCGACTGGAGCCGTGTGCGCAGCGTGCTCGGCGACGCCAACCCCGCCTATGCCGACCCCGCCTTTGGCATGCACCTCACGGGCGGCTCCAACTCGCTCAAGAACTCGTACACCCAATACCGCGAGCTGGGTGCCCGCACCCGCGCCATGCTGGTGTCCGCAGCTGCCGCGCAGTGGGGTGTGGACGCATCCACCCTGCGCACCAACGCAGGCTTTGTGGTGGGCCCCGGCGGCAAAAAACTGAGCTACGGCGCGCTGGCGGAGGCCGCCATGCAGCAGCCCGTGCCCGAGAAAGTCACCCTCAAGGACCCCAAACAGTTCCGCATCATCGGCAAGCCCACGGGCCGGCTCGATGCCCAGGCCAAATCCAGCGGCCAGCAGGACTACGGCATTGACGTGCGCCTGCCCGGTATGCTCACCGCCGTGGTGGCCCGCCCGCCCGTGTTCGGCGCCAAGGTGAAGTCGCTGGACGACAGCGCCGCCAAGGCCATAAAGGGCGTGAAAGCCGTGCTGCGCGTGCCCACCGACCGCGGCGGCGAAGGCGTGGCCATCATTGCCGAAGGCTACTGGCCCGCCAAGCAGGGGCGCGATGCGCTCAAGGTGGAATGGGACACCGCCGGCGTGGAGAAGGCCGACACCGCCCAGCTGCTCACCCAATACCGCGCCCTGGCCCAGCAGACCGGCACCATCGCCATCCCCGCCGATGTGGCCCCGCTGGCCAACGCGCCGCAAAAAATCAGCGCCGAGTTCACCTTTCCGTACCTGGCCCACGCGCCCATGGAGCCGCTGAACTGCACCGTGAAGCTCGACGGTGACAAAGCCGAGTTGTGGATGGGCACCCAGATGCCCGGCCTGGACGCCATGGCTGCCGCCAAGGTGCTGGGCCTGCAGCCCCAAAACATCAAGGTGCACACCCAGATGGCCGGTGGCGGCTTTGGCCGCCGCGCCATCCCCACCAGCGACTACGTGGTGGAAGCCTGCGGCGTGGCCAAGGCCGCGCGCACCGCCGGCATCACCGCCCCCGTACGCACCCTGTGGAGCCGCGAGGACGACATCAAGGGCGGCTACTACCGCCCCATGCACGTGCACCGCGCCGAGATCGGGTTCGACGCCCAGGGCAACATCCTGGCGTGGGACCACGTCATCGTCGGCCAATCCATCCTCAAGGGCTCGCCATTCGAGGCCTTCATGGTCAAGAACGGCGTGGACGCCACGGCCGTGGAGGGCATGAAAGAGCCCTACGACATCCCCATGCGCCTGTCGGTGCACCACCCGCAGGTCAACGTGCCCGTGCTGTGGTGGCGCAGCGTGGGCAGCACCCACACCGCCTACGCTATGGAAACCCTGCTGGACGAAGTGGCCCGCGCGACGAAGCAAGACCCCGTGGCCTACCGCCTGCGCCTGATGGGCGACAAGCACCCCCGCCACAAGGCCGCCCTGCAACTGGCGGTGGACCAGTCCGGCTACGGCAAAAAGAAGCTCGCCGCAGGCCGCGCCTGGGGCGTGGCGATGCACGAGTCGTTCAGCTCCGTGGTGGCGTATGTGGTCGAAGCATCGGTGAGCAAAGATGGCACTCCCAAGCTGCACACTGTGACGGCCGGCGTGCACTGCAACCTGGCCGTCAACCCCAAGAGCGTGGAAGCCCAGGTGCAGGGCGCGGCGCTGATGGGCCTGTCGATGTGCCTGCCCGGCGCCGCCATCACCCTGAAAGACGGCGTGGTGGAGCAAAGCAACTTCGGCGACTTCGCCGTGCCCCGCATCACCGACATGCCCCAGGTGGCCGTGCACATCGTGCCGAGCGCGGAGCCGCCAACGGGCATGGGCGAGCCCGGGTTGCCGCCGCTGGCGCCGGCGTTTGCGAATGCGGTGGCGCGGTTGACGGGGAAGACGCCGCGGGAGTTGCCGTTTAAGTTGGCTTGAGCGGGGCGGATGAAAAGAGAGCGCCGGGTTTGGGAAAGCCCGGCGTTTTTTTTAGCCCATTCGATTACACCAGCTCAGCGCTCCAGCTATTGCTGAGGTGGTGTTTGGCGAGCAGCTTTCGGCTTGCTACCAGCGGTAAAGGATGTGGTGGGAGAGGTGACTGCAATGCAGCGATTGCGGCCTCTCAGCGTCGCCGATCGAACTCACGCTGACCGGCACCAAGCAGCCACTGGATCTTGAGACCACGGGGCGCTCGAACGTCAACAGTACGACCTCCGTGGGCGACCCACGGCCGGCTCACTTCTTGCGCTGCTTGTCGATGGCCTCGCTCATGCCTGCGAAGAAGTTGGCCTCCAGCGACCCAAGCGACCTGAATGCTTTGACACGCGTCTTGGACTCATGTGAGTCAAGGTCTGCTCCTACCCTCTCCAGCTCCTTGGCGATGGCCTCGGACTGCGCCTCGACCACCGAGTGCATGTCCATTGCAAGCGCGGCGTCGTACTTGGTTAGAGCTTCAATGGTCAGATAGGACCTGACGCGCTGCGCCTTATCCGAGACCTTATTGCTCCATAGCAGCTCGCCCAAGGTCTGTTCGTCTCCCTTGCTACCAACCAAGAGGTCCACTATTTGAACGATGCCAACATGGCTGACCATAAATTCAGCCAAGCGACCAAAATCAGACGGGGAAATGTCTTCGTACAGCGCACGGTCAGCAGTTACGAAGAGCGCCCGTTCGCCCTTACTGCAGTCAGCATCTAACAAGGCAAGCTGCAGCGCATCATGTTCAATCAGAATCGGTTGCTTGCCGAATTCGAGTCGAGTGGCATTGCTTCGCTCCAAAAGACCGTAGAGCTTCGTATAGGCGGAATTTTTGGCAGAGTTGGCGACAATAAACCCCTGCTTCTCAATCCAACGCCTAAGCTCCGTCTCATTTGAATATGGGGCTACTCGCTTAATGAAGCCATCAAAGTCTGAGACTTGGCCGTTGACAACCATATTTACATAGGCGCCTATGTAAACATTTATATTGCCAGCGCCGTGATACATTGCGTCGCTCCTAGCCAGCGCATCGAAGTCATCGCCTGCCTCCTTAACGTATGCCACTGCGGCGTTCTTGTGACTTATCATCTCATTCAAATAGCCACTATATGCAACCAGCTGGAGGCTGTTGCCGGCGCCTGAAGAAGCTGCCTTCAGTGTCCGAAGCGTATTGCTGTAGGTTCGATGGTGTGGATGACCCTCCACGAAAATCGGAAGCAGCAGGTTTGCATCGAAGTACAGTCTCCGCGGCAGCGTTGTTTTATGTAGCAGGGTACTCCTTGGTGCCTGAAAGGCCAGCTCAACCGCAAAGCTGATGCGCCCAAGCTCACCCAGCAACGCCCCCTCTTGCTCAGTTGGGCGCTGAAAGAGGCTTTCCACCGTACGCTCAACGCGTTCACGGTCGAAGGCGGAAAGACGCCCTCCGACTTCTAGCAGAACAGGGCGAAATGCCACATTATCGGGGGCCTTACCGGATGCAAATGCCGCCCCCAAATCCCAGCCTCTGCGGAAGACGATTTCCTTAAGAAAACTATGCATCACGTCAGAAACATGCTGTGGCGGCCTCCAACCTTCCTGAACGTAGGCTCGGTTGCACAGGCTGGTTACCAGCGTCTTTATCGCATCGTCGAGAAACGACGCGCCCTCGGGCTCACCTTTCCAGGCAAACCTCTTTCCCTTCTCAGACTCAACCTTGTGCCTACGAACAAGCTTTGCGTCAACTAGCTGCTTGACTGCCCCATCGACCAGGACGTTTACCTCCTTGCCTTTGATTCCAAGCGCCTTTCGAACACTCTCGTGCAAGTCAGGAAGACCGAGTGATTTCGGGTGGCTATCCTGCAGAGAGGCCGAGATAATTCCCTCAATGACAATTTCGCGAAGCGGAGTGTATTCAGAGGCAACACTAACTCGTGTATAGCACGCTGCAAGGTATTGCTTCGCTGCAGCATATGGATGATCGGAAGAAACCACCGGCCTGATTTTTTCCTTCTTCAGCGACCTGGAGAACTCAGCAATGCCATCCCACAGAGCTTTGTGCCGGTCGGCCGAGTCGTACTGCACAACCGTGATATTCAGACGATTCGCTTTATGAATCAGGTCGGAGGCATTGGAATCTGGCAGGATGGCCATATGACGACCTGGCGCAGCGTGCCCATACCGCTTTTCGATGGACTCCAGTACAAACTTTATCGCAGGGTCGTAGAACGAGAATCCCAAGAACAGAACCGGCCTGCGTAGAAACGTCTGAGTCAATAGGTCAATATAAATCTCATCGGATAGCATGACATTGAACTGCGAATCCGACAGCACCATCCTATTTGGCGCCTCAATGCATCCGTGAATCCGCGCCACATAGAGATCGGTTTCCCAAACCGCTCCGGAAAATGTAGAGTCTCCGAGCCGATAATCGCGGGGAGCTTGCTTTCTAGCGGTAGCAATTGCATCAATAATGCTGCGGTCGAAGTTGGTCGTCAAAACGGAACTGACCGGCAATGATGCAAGTGGCAAGAGAGGTGTCGCGTCATAGGAGTCAAGAATGCTCTTGAGGGTCTTATTCTTGTCCCCGTCGGGCACTTCGCCGCTAAGCCAAAAGTATTCTGCCGCCTTTGTCAGGCTTCCCTTCGCAATGAGCTGCGTCATCATGTTGGCTGTCAAGGCATCCTTTGCCCGAACAGATTCGGCCATTTGAGACAAGAGCGCCTTCCAGTCGGGCAACCCCGCCAACATTGAAACGCCCGCGCCGGTAAACATCACCGGTTCGGCTGCGTCTTGGAAGAACGACTTGAGGGCTTCAACTACAGACTGGGACGATTCGCTCATTGATGCGCTCGGTGTGAAACTGCTGTCCATTTTGCACTTTAAAGGCACATCGACCAGAGCTTCAAACGTGGGGTGCGAGTCGGCTGGCTTCCGGGCTGGGGTCTGCCTATGTCTCTTCAGGGTCGAAAGTCCTATTTCTCCGCTAGCGGGGGCAATCGTTGGCCCTGCGTCGCCGCCAGATCGTGGACCTACCCCTCCGCCCTGCCGCGGCCGAAGGGCAACTTCAGGCACAGCGGTCAGCCGCTAGGCGAGCCGGCCAAAGTCAGGTATCGGCGCCCGCCGATATTTGCCAGCGCATCCTGACCGTCTGCACCCAGCCTAAAGCCGTCCCTGGCGCAGCAGAACATCCATATTGAATGAAAAGTGCTGCTAGCCCTTTCTGGATAAGCGCTAGCAGCTATCAATTTTGAAGTGCGGAACTTGGGCGTGTTGGCTGCGGCCCCCTCGCTGCATTTGACTCTGCGCCGATTGCACTTTGCTCCCCAGAGTCCACTGCGCCACCACCTTGTGGCGAGGTTTTGCGACAGCTTGCTTCTCAGCGGGCTTGTCGTGGCGCCGCTGGTGCGTGGCAATCAGCACTGCCACAAGCCCGCAGATTCGCTAGCGACTCCTATTTTTCTTTAGCAATCGCCTTAATCTTCCATAAAACCCTATGGCGCAGGCGTCCCATGCCGCGTCATCACCTCTTTCACGGCTTCCACAATCGCGTCCTGCAAGTGGTGCAGTCGACCTCCCGGCGCAAAGATGTCGGGCTGGTCGCGGCGCAGTTTGCCGGTTACGGCCCAGCCGTTGCTGCGCAGGGACGCGATGATGCGGTCGGCATCGGGGTCGGGCATTTCCACCCATTGTTTGATGGCCTCGCGGGCGGCGTCGTTGTCGCGCAGGGCGGCGGCTTCGCGGGCCATTTCATGGTCTACGGTGTCGCGCAGCAGGTCGCTGAAGTAGCGCACGTGGGGGGTGAGGTCGGGGTAGCGCCAGGCGTGCAGGGCGTCTTGCTCCGCCGCAAAGTGAAAGTCGCTGGTCACGCCGTCGGGGTAGGTGTGCAGGGTGGCAAAGCGGTATTGGCCTTCGTATCGGCGCATCAGCGGCTTGGAGAAGGATTCGAGCACGCGGTCATAGGCGGCGCGCCCGGCGGGCGAGCCCGCGATGGTGGCCGACACGGGGATGATGAGGTTGGGTGGCACCGCGCCGTCGGCTGCCAGCAGGTGGTTGAACAGGAAGCGGTGCACGCGCCCGTTGCCGTCTGACAAGGGGTGCAGGTACACAAAGGCGAATGACACGGCCGCAGCGCGTGCCACGGTGGCGGTGCCTGCGGCGGTTTCTGCGCTGGCGTCTGCAGTGATGTCTGCTGGGGCGCGGCGGGTGCTGGCTTCAAAGCTGCGCAGGCCTTGCAGCATGTCTTGCACCGCAGCCGGTGGCGGCGCGATGTAGTGCACCACTTGCCCTTGAAAGCCCGATTGCCCCACAAACACGGGTGATTGCCGCACGCCCAGGCGCAGGGCGGTGCTGCCGAGGATGGCGGTTTGCAGTTGGGCCAGGCCTGCGGGCTCCAGCGGAGCCTCCATGCGGCCGCTCAGTTCGCCTATGGCGGCGGCAAAGCGCTTGACGCGGTCGCCTTGCTCTTGCTCCCGTTCAATGGCAAAGCTGGCGCGGGATTCCTTCAGGGTGAGCCACGCTGCGCTGCGCAGCAGCAGGTCGGCTCCGTAGGCGGTGTTCAGCCGCTCCACGCCAGCCCGCACGTCGTACAGGTTGCGCTCGGACTGCGGCCCCAGGTAAACCAGCGGGCAATAGCTGCGTGGGCCGGGCAGGTTGTTGCGCACCTTCCAGCGCTTGTGGTTGGCGGAGCGGGTGGCAGTGAGGTACAGGGCCGGGTCGATGGCATCCACATAGCCCACGTTGGCGCCGGTGTCGGGCGCGTCCAGCGTTTGGCCGGTGAACCATTCGTACAAAAAGGCGGTGCGCCGGGCGTAGGCGCCGGTGGGCGCGTCTTGGAGCCAGGCAGTGATCTCCAGCGGGTTGATGCGCTCAAACACGCGGGAGAAGAACTCGAAGTTCAGCCGCTCGTACTTGAGCCCAAATTCAAAGTGGCCGCGAAAGGTGTCGCTGGGCTGGTATTGCGGGGTCCAGGTGCGGATTTCGGCCGCCAAATGCAGTTCGGTGCGGTTTTGCGAGCCGATGTGACTGCGCGTGAACAGGGGCTGCACGGGTTCAATGCCCAGCATTTCGGCAATGCGTGTAAAGCCCAGGGCGGTGGCAGTCATGGCATGTTTTTTCGTCAGAGGTTCTTTATTTTGTTATGAAATCTTGATTTTTCCTATAAATCTTTATTGATTGGTGCAGGGCGTTGATGAGCGAGGCACCCAGCGCCCGGTGTTCGGGCGCTGGAGCCGCACCTGTGGCGGCCCGATTGAGCAGTTCTCCGCTTACTTGATCTCAAAGCGTGCGGAAAGCACCTTGCCCCCAACCGTTACCTGCGCCAGCGCCTTGGTGCCCGGCGCTACGCGAAAGCTGCCCTTGGCCTCCAGCCGGTCGCCTGCAGGGGCCAGTGTGGCTTCCTGCTTTTCAGAACCATTCAGCAGCGTGACTTTGGCGCTCGCCTTGCTCACGTCGGCAGGCTTGCCGTGGTCGCGCAGGTAGAGCTGCAGCACGTCGGGCTTGGCGACCAGCTCCAGATCCATGTCTTTCACCTCCACCACCACGCCGCCGTGCTGCGGGGCGTGGCTGTGGGCTTCACCGTGGGCGTGGGCGGGGAGGGCAGGGGCGAGCAGGGTGGCGGTGGTGAGGGCGGCCAGGGTGAACAGGCGGCGCAGGGGTTTGCTGATGGTGGATGGGGTGTTGAAGGGCATGGTTTTCTCCTGGTTGGTAAGTGGGTGAATGAATGGATTTCGGTGTGCTTGTTGATGGGCCAGCGCCTGCTTCCACCGCTCACGCTGAGGTTGTCGAAGCGCGGCGCGCGGTTTCGACAAGCTCAACCCGAACGGATATTTCAGTTTTTCAAAAGGGCCTCTCAATACAACAGCCGCATGGGCTGGACCTGTGGACGGCTTTGTGTGGCGCTTCGACAGGCTCAGCGTGAACGGCAGGGGGCGGGTTAGGTCATGGGGGCCGGGCGCCGATCAAAGCGTGGGCGCGGACCAAGGTGCATACCGGTGCCAGCGCAAGGGCGGTTGGGTGGGGGCAAATCGCCGTAGTCGTCTGCATCAAAACGCCTCCGCATCCCGCTCGTCCATCAGACGTTCGGCGCTCTTTCGGCCAAACAGCCAGAACAGGGCGGGGGTGAGGTAGGTATCGAGCAGGGTGGAGCTGATGAGGCCCGAGAAGATGACCACGGCCACGGGGTGCAGGATTTCGGTGCCGGGGCGTTCGGCCTCGAACAGCAGGGGGGCCAGGGCAAAGGCGGTGACCAGCGCGGTCATCAGCACGGGGCTGAGCCGTTCGATGGAGCCGCGCACGATGAGGGCGTGCGAGAAGTTCTCGCCCTCAAAGCGCATCAGGTTGATGTAGTGGCTGACCTTGAGGATGCCGTTGCGCACCGAAATGCCCGCCAGCGTGATGAAGCCCACCATGGCTGCCACCGACAGCGGCTGGCCCGACAGCCACAGCCCCAGCACGGCGCCCACCAGCGCGAGCGGGATGTTGGCCATGATGAGGGTGGCCAGCGTGGCCGAGCGGTAGCGGCTGTACAGCACCACAAACATCAGCACCAGCGACACCAGCGAGAGCAGGCCCACCAGGCGCGAGGCTTCTTCCTGCGCCTGGAACTGGCCGCCCAGGGTGACGAAGTAGCCCTCGGGCAGGCGCGTTTCGGCCACCACGCGGCGGATGTCGGCCACCACCTCGGACAGCGCCCGGCCCTGCGCGTTGGCCGAAAGCACGATGCGGCGGCGGCCGTCGTCGCGGCTGATCTGGTTGGGGCCGTCGCTGTCTTCAATGGTGGCCAGGCGCGACAGGGGCACGGCGCCCAGGGGCGTGTCGATGAGCACCTGGCCCAGGCCTTCGATGCTGCGGGCGGCCTCGGGCAGCTTCACCACCAGGGCAAAGCGGCGGTTGCCTTCCACGATCTGCGTCACGCGCTCGCCTTCCACCAGGCTTTGCAGCGTGGCCAGCACCTGGGGCGCGGGCACGCCGTAGCGGGCGGCGGCGGCGTAGTCCACGCGCACCTTGATCTGTGGGGCCAGCATCTGCTTTTCCACCTCCAGGTCGGCCAGGCCGGGGATGCCCGCCAGCCGCCCGCGCAGCGATTCGGCCTGGCCGCGCAGGGTATCCAGGTCTTCGCCAAACACCTTGATGGCGATTTGCGACCGCACGCCCGAGAGCATGTGGTCAATGCGGTGCGAGATGGGCTGCCCAATGCCGATGGCGGCGGGCAGCGGTGCCAGGCGGGCGCGGATGTCGGCCACGATGGCGTCCATGGGCCGCGTCAGCTCGGCGGCGGGGCGCAGGCCCACGTCCAGCTCGCTCACGTGCACGCCCTCGGCGTGCTCGTCCAGCTCGGCGCGGCCGCTGCGGCGGCCTACGTGCGTTACCTCGGGCACCTGCTTGACGAGCCGCTCGGCCTGCTGCGCCAGCGCGGACGATTCCGCCAGCGTCACGCCGGGGTTGAGCCGCAGCCCCACCATCAGCGTGCCTTCGTTGAAGGGCGGCAAGAACGTGGTGGGGAAGAACGGCACCGCCGCCGCAGCCACCAGCACGCCCACGCCTGCGGCGGCCAGCGCGGCGCGCGGGCGGTTCAGTACCGCCTGCAGGCTGCTCCGGTAGCCGCTTTTGAGCCAGCGCAGCACGCGCGTGTCGTCATGCCCCAGCTGCTTCATGCCCGGCAGCAGGTAGTACGACAGCACCGGCGTGATGGTGACGGACACCAAAAGCGACGCCAGCGTGGAGACGATGAACGCCACGCCCAGCGGCACGAACAGCCGCCCCTCCATGCCCGGCAGCGCAAACAGGGGCAAGAACACCAGCACGATGATGACGGTGGCATACAGGATGGCCGAGCGCACCTCCATGGAGGCGCGCGCCACCACCTCCAGCGGGTGCAGGCGGTGCTCAGGGTGGCGGATGCGGTCTTCTTTCAGGCGCCGCATGATGTTTTCCACATCCACCACGGCGTCGTCCACCAGCCCGCCGATGGCAATGGCCAGGCCGCCCAGCGTCATGGTGTTGATGGACAGGCCAAAGTACTGGAACACCAGCCCCGTGAGGAAGATGGACGTGGGGATGGCGGTGAGCGCAATCACCAGCGGCCGCAGCGTGCCCAAGAAGAAGTACAGGATCACCGCCACAAAGACGGACGCCCCGATGAGCTTGCCCTGCAGCGTGGTGATGGACGCCTCGATGAAGTTGGCCTGCCGAAAGGTGACGCGCGGCGCGTTCATGCCGGCGGGCAGCGAGGGCTTCATTTCTTGCAAGGCGGCTTCGATGCTGCGGGTGAGGGCAATAGTGTCGGCCGTGGGCTGCTTCTGGATGCCCAGGATGACGGCGGGCTGGCCTTCAAACCCCGCGTCGCCGCGCCGGATGGCGGGGGCGAACTGCACGGTGGCAATCTGCCGCAGCACGATGGGCTGGCCGTTGCGGGTGCTCAGGGCCAGGTTCTGCAAGTCCGAAAGCCGCGAGGTGCGGCCCAGGTGGCGGATGAGGTATTCGCGCCCGTTCAGCTCCAGAAACCCGCCCGAGGTGTTGGCCGAAAAGCCTTTGAGCGCGGCCTCCAGGTGCGTTTCGGTAATGCCCAGCGCGGCCATGCGGGCGGTGTCGGGCTGCACCTGAAACTGCCGCACCTCGCCCCCGATGGGGATGACCTGCGCCACGCCCGCAATGGCCATGAGGCGCGGGCGCAGCACCCAGTCGGCGTATTCGCGCACCTGCATGGCGCTGAGGGGCGGGGCCTTGCCGGTAGGGGCCTTGCCGGTGGCTGCATTTGCCGCTGCAGGCTCCGAGGCCGGAGGCGCGCCAATGGGGATGGCGATCTGCATGATCTCGCCCATCACCGAGCTGATGGGCCCCATGCGGGGCACCACGCCGGGCGGCAGGCCTTCTTCCATGGCCGTGAGGCGCTCGGACACCATTTGCCGGGCGCGGTAGATGTCGGTGCGCCAGTCAAAGGTCACATACACGAACGACAGCCCGGCGCTGGAGACGGAGCGCACGCTCTCCACGCCCGGCAGGCCGTTCATGGTGGTCTCCAGCGGGAAGGTGATGAGCTGCTCCACCTCTTCGGCGGCCATGCCGCCCGCCTCGGTCATGAGGGTGACGGTGGGCTTGTTGAGGTCGGGAAACACGTCCACCGGCGTGCGGGTGAGCGTGAACGCGCCATAGGCCATCAAGACCAGGGCGCTGATGATGACGAGCAGCCGGTTGCGCAGGCTGCTTTCCAGAATCCACTTGAACATGGTGCGGGGGCCTTTCGCGCGTGCTCAGCGCACCTGGTTGATGAGGTTGGCACCCTGCACGGCCACGCGGTCGCCCGCGGCCAGCCCGGCGGTGACGGCGACCGAGCTGCCATCCAGCGGCGCGGCCGTGACCACGCGCGGCGCAAACTGCTCGGCGGCGGTCTTGACCCACACGATGGTTTCGTTGGCGGGGTTCTTGGCCAGCGCAGTGCTGGGCACGCGCAGGCCTTGCAGCTGGGTGCGGTGCTGCACGTGCACTTCCAGTGCCTGGCCTACGGCCACACCGGCCAGGCTGGCGGGAGCTGCGCCCGCTTTGGCCGGGTCCGGCGCGGCGGGCGCAAACAGCAGCGGCAGGGCCTGCTCGCGCAGGCTGCGGGCCGCGCCCAGAAAGCGCAGCGGCACGCTGTGCCCGCCCACGGCAATGGCGGCACCGGCCACATCGGCGGACAGGGCGGGGTCGTAGGCCAGGGCCTCCACCTGCAGGCGCTGGGGGTTGACCACTTCAAACACCAGCTCGCGCGCATCCACCACCTGGCCCGCCACGGCGTTGGCCGAGGCAATGACGCCCGAGACAGGGGCCAGCAGCGCATCGCGCGCCTGCAGGCCGCCGCCCACGGCGTTGATGCGGGCCTGCAGGCTGGCGACCTCGCTCTCGGCCGCTTCAATGTCCTTGCGGGGCACGGTGTCGGCCAGCTCGCGCAGGCGGGCCAGGCGCTTGGCGGCCAGGGCGTGGCTGGCGCGCAGCTCGGCCAACTGGGCCTGCTGGCCTGCGCGCTCCAGCGTGCCGGTGGCGGGCTCCACATAGGCCAGCACCTCGCCGCGCTGCACGGCCTGGCCCAGCTGGGGCAGGCCCTTGGGGCCGGGCTGCAGGCGGCCCGCCAGCACGGCCTGCACCTTGCCACCGGCGGCGGGGTCCATCACCACGCGCCCGGGCAGGGTGGTGGTGCGGGCCAGCGGGGCCAGTTCCACCGGCAGGGTCCGCACGCCCATTTGCCGCTGCGAGGGCTTGGGCAAAAACACGCTGCCATCGGGCAGGCGGCGCGGGCCGTTGCCGGTGGCGGCGGGCGGGGCATCGCCATGGTCATGCCCTGGGCCGGCCCAGGCAAAGGGGGCCAAAGTGGCGCACAGGGCCAGGGTGATGGCGAGCAGCGGGAGGCGGCGGACGGGCATGGCGTTCGGTGAAGGGGTTGTGGGGGCGGCAAGCGGGGCGGTGCGGGCGGTCATGCGGCACCTCCGGCGGCAGGGGTGCTGCCCGTGCGGCGCTTGCGCCGCGTTGCCCGCAGGGCCAGCGCGATGGCAGCCAATACGGCGGCCAGGCCTGCGGCCCAAGGCAGGGCCTTGCGCCATGCGGGGGCCGAGGCACCTTCGGCGTGGGCGGCCTCGTCCCCATGCAGGTCCAGCGTGGCGGCCAGCAGGTCGCTTTGCGCGCCTGCCACCACGGTGGCGGCAATGGCGTGCTCGCCTTCGGGCAGGGGCTGGGGCAGGGCGGCTTCGTATTCGCCGGGGCCGTGGGCTTGCACGGGCACGGCGGCGCCGTTCACTTCCAGCGTGATCTGGGCGCCATCCACCGGGCTGTTGTCGGAGGCGCGGTCCAGGTACAGGCTCAGGTGCTGGCCTTGCAGCACGCCGACCAATTCAAATTCGTCCGACGTGGCGGCAAAGCGGGGCTGGGCCGTGGCGGCGGCGGCGGGAGGCGTCTCGCCGTGGTCGTGGCCTGCGTCGGCATGGGCGGCGGCTGTCCAGCCCAGGGTCAGTGCGGCCAGCGCGGCCCACAGGGCGAGGCTGGCACCGCGCAGGCAGCGCGTGGTGCGGGAAGGTTTCAGGGTCAACATGCTTGAAATCCAAGGAAAAGGGTTGTGCGAAGTGGGCATGGGCAGCGCCTCAGGGCCGTGGCGTGCCGTGCGTTGCCAGCGCCGTGGGGGCGTCTGCAGGCAACAGCCCGGCGGCCTGGCGCAGCGTGGACTGGGCGGCTGCCAGCTCCACGCGGGCGCGCTGCAGCTGGCGGGCGGCGTCGGCCGCCTCGGCCTCGGTGCGCAGGCGGGTGGGCAGGTCGGTCTCGCCCAGGCTGAACGACTTGGCGAAGAAGCCTCGGGCCTCCGCCGCCAGGCGGTGGCGTTCCTGCGCGGCCGCCCATTGCGCCTGCGCGGCATCGGCCTTGGCCTGGGCGCTGGCCCAGTCGGCGACCACGCGCTGCTGCTCGGCCTGCCACTGCAGTTCGGCTTCCAGCGCATCGGCCTGGGCCTGGGCCAGCTTGGCGCGGTGACGGTCGCCCCCGCCCAAGGGCACGCGCAGGGCCAGCGTGAGGCTTTGCGCGCTGGGCTCGCCCCGGCCATCACGGGTGCGGGTGGTGGAAAGGGTCAGCTCCGGGTTGGCGCGCTGTTGGCGCTCCAGCAGCGCCACCTGGGCGCGGGCCGTTTGCCAGCGCTGCCAGGCCTCGGCCACAGCGGGGTGCCCGGCCCAGTCGGCGCTGCCCGGCGCCGGGGTGGGCGCGGGTTCAGCATCAGCGTCGATGGTCTGCGGCGTGGGCGCCATGCCGGCCAGGGCGCGCAGGCGCTGGGCGGTTTCGGCCAGCTGGGCGTGGGTGTTGGCCTGCTCGGCCAGGGCGGAGGCCACGGCGCCATCGGCCTGGTGCTGGTCGGCGCGGGCCAGGTCGCCGCGCTGCACGCGGCGGGCCACGTCGGCGGCCAGCTGGCGGGCGGTGGCCAGGCGTTCGGCCGCCGCCTGCACGTCCACCTGCGCACGTTGCCAGGCCCAGAAGGCCTCGCGCACCTGGCCGGCGCTGCGCCATTCGGCCGCGCGCAGGCGGGCGTCCAGGGCCGTGGTTTCTGCATGGGCCACATCAGCGGTGCGTGCGCGCTCGCCGGGCAGCCACAGGGGCACGGCAATGCCCACCTCGTGTTCGCGGCTGCCCGCGTTGCGGTTCAGCCGGTCGGTCTGGGTGCTGAGCTGCAGCGCGGGTGGCTCGGGCGTCCAGCTTTGCGCGGCCTGGGCCTGGGCTTGCAGCGCCTGCTGGCGCAGCGCGGTCGAGGCCGCTTCGGGCTGGCGGTGCCACGCGGCGCTCACCCATTCGGCCAGGGTTTGGGCCTGGGCGGCGGAACTCGCAACCGCCGCCCACAGAAGCACCGCCGCGCACGCCGCGGCTTTGCTTCGGGAAAAGCAATTCATCCGGATCTCCTGAAAGTCAAAAAGAAAAGACGCAGGGAGATCGGCGCAAGGGCACGCGCAGCCGCAGCCCGGCCGCATTCAACGGCCAGCGCTGGCGACAGGGCTAACGAAGGAGGGGAGAGAAAGCCGTTGCCGTCCGCCGATCAGGCAGCGGCGGCCCAATTGGGCTTGTCCGGCGGCGCGAGGGCGCGGGTGGGCAGGCTGGGCGTGTGGCGTCGCGGCTGCGCACTGATCCCGTGCAGGGCCGGCGCGGGTTGCCACAGGGGAACGGCCACAGCGCCCCCGGCGTGGCAGACGTTGCAGTCCACATCGGCGCCTGCCAACAGGCCGGACGCATCGTCCGCATCCGCCGCCGGCGCGGCGTTGCCGTGCTGGTGTTCGTGGTGGCCCCAGTGTCGCTCGGCAGAGCGCATGCCCAAGCCGTTGGCAGCGCCGCGCTCATGCCGGCAATAGGCCGCCGCTTCAGCCCAGACGGATTGAAGCGGCAACAAGACCAGCAAGAGAGTGAGAAGCCAGCGGCGCATGCGCGGCGGATTGTAGGGCTGTGCAGAGGCCCTTGAAGCGATCACCGTTTCAAAGTACGGGAATGCGAAAGGCAACGCCCTTCTTCATCACCCTGTGACGGGAAGAGTTTGGGCAGGAGACGGCGGCGCCAGTTCCGTCAGCACCCGCCGGTCCATCAGGTGTTCTAGGCCCAGCTCCGCGCAGGTGGTCACCCCCAGCATTGCGAGGTTGCGGTCCACCTCGGCGCGCAGCAGCTCAATGGCAGCGGCAACGCCGGCCTGGCCGTCCACCGCCGCGGCGTAGTTGAAGGGGCGGCCCACCCACACGGCCCGGGCGCCCAGGGCCAGGGCCTTGATCACGTCGGTGCCCCGGCGGATGCCGCCGTCCAGCATCACGGTCATGCCGCTGCCCGCCTGCTCGGCAATGGCGGGCAGCACGCGCAGCGGGGCCACGGCGCCGTCGAGCTGGCGGCCGCCATGGTTGCTGACGATGATGCCGTCCACCCCGTGCTGGCGCGCCAGCGCGGCATCCAGCGGGTTCAGGATGCCCTTGACCACCAGCGGACCGTGCCACTGGCGGCGGATGCGGGCGACGTGGCTCCAGTCGAAATGGTCGCGGGCGGCAAAGTCGCGCTGCACCCGCGACGACAGGATGGGCGCGCCGCGCTCGGCGAACGAGTTTTCAAAGTGCGGCATGCCGTGGCGTGCCAGGGTGCGCAGCAGCGTGCCCGCCAGCCAACGCGGGCGCACCAGGCCGTCCCACGCCAGGCGCAGGCTGGGGCGCAGCGGGGTGGAGAAGCCCGCGCGGATGTTGTTCTCGCGGTTGCCGGCCACGGGAATGTCCACCGTGACGACCAGGGTCTGCACGCCCGCCGCCTTCACGCGCTGCAGCAGGGCGTCGATGCGCTCGGGCGTGCCGGGCAGGTAGGCCTGGAACCAGGTGCCGGGGGCGGCGGCCATCACTTCTTCCAGCCTGATGAGCGAGCTGCCGCTTTGCACGGCGGGGATGCCGGCAGCCGCCGCGGCCCGCGCCAGCACGATGTCGCCCCGGTAGGCCGACAAGGCGGCAATGCCCATGGGCGCAATGCCGAAGGGGCTGGCATAGCGTTGGCCGAACAACGTGACGCCCTGGTCGCGCCCCGCCACGTTGCGCAGCACACGCGGCACCAGGGCGAGCTCGGCAAAGGCCTGGCGGTTGCCGACGAGGGCCTGGTTGTCTTCCGCGGCCCCGGCCACATAGCCAAAGATGGGGCGCGGCAGCACGCGACGGGCGGCCGCTTCAAAGTCTTCCAGCGACAGCAGGTGGCGCGTGCGGCCGCTGCGGCGCGCGCCGTCGAAGGCGCCCCAGGCGTTGAGGGGCGGCGGGGTCAGGGCGGGGGAGGGGGCGGACATGGGATCGTTCCGGTCAGGTGCCAACAGCGGCTGGCTGGCAGTGTCCGGAATCCGCGAAAATCAAGAAAGCGAATTTATTGAGATTGATTTATTTGCCAGATAGAAACGAAATGACCCTCAAACAGCTTGAAGCCTTCTACTGGGCCGCCACCTGCAGCAGCTTTGCCACGGCGGCGGAGCGGGTGCACTTGTCGGTGTCGTCGCTTTCCAAGCGCATCACCGAGCTGGAGGCGTCGCTGGGGCAGGTGCTGTTCGACCGCGGCGGCCACCGCGCCACGCTGACCGAAGCCGGCTCGCGCCTGGTGCCGCTGGCGGGTGCCTTGCTGCAGCAGGCCGACCGCCTGCACCAGGAAATGGGCAGCAGCACCGGCCTGCGGGGCCCCTGCCGCCTGGGGGTGGGCGAGCTCACGGCCCTGACGTGGCTGCCCCGGCTGGCGACGGCGCTGGCCGGCGCCCACCCGGCCCTGGAGCTGAGCGTGCATGTCGACGTGGGCGAGGCCCTCTCGGAGCGGCTGGACAAGGGCGAGCTGGACGCCGCCGTGATCGCGGGTGCCGCGAGCCGCGGCGCCTTGACCTCGGTGCCCCTGGCGGACGCGGCGTTCGTGTGGTGCGCGGCGCCCCAGGTGGCGGGCAGCGTGCGCTGCATGGACGCAGACGCCTTGCTGCAGCAGCCGCTGGTCACCCTGCCGCAGGGCTCGGGGGTCACCGCCCTGGTGGACGACTGGCTGCGCCAGGCAGGCTCGCCCGCCGTGCGGCGCCTGGCGTGCAACCACTGGGGGGCCATCGTGGGGCTGCTGGCCCATGGCCGCGGCGTGGGCTTGCTGCCCCAGGGGCTGGCGCAGGCCCTGGGCCGCCGCCAGGTGCTGCAGGAGCTGCCCAGCGCCGTCCCCCTGGGCCGCCTGGCCTACGCGCTGCACAGCCGCCGTGACGATGTGCGGCCGCTGGTGGGCGAACTGCGCAGCCAGGCAGCACTCCATGCGGATTTCTCGGTGGCCGACGGTTTTTTCTGACGGCCCGGCGCACTCGGCGATGCACACTTCGGGCTGGCCAGGCCTCCCCCAGCGCAGACGTCCCATGCCCCCTCCATCCCCCACGGTCCTCATCCTTGCCTCCGGCCGGGGCGAGCGCTTTGCCGCCTCGGGCGGCACGGTGCACAAGCTGCAGGCCCTGCTGGCAGGCAAGCCCGTGCTGCAGCACACGCTGGACGCCGTGCGCGCCAGCGGCCTGCCGTGGCATGTGGAAGACGCGGGCCACCCCGGCATGGGCGATTCCATTGCCGCCGCCGTGCGCCGCACGGCGAACGCAGCGGGCTGGCTGGTGCTGCCGGGCGACCTGCCGCTGGTGCAGCCCGCCACGCTGCTGGCCCTGGCCCAGGTGCTGGTGCAGCAGCAGGCCGTGGTGGCGTGGCCGGAATTCCGGGGCGAGCGCGGGCACCCCGTGGCGTTTGGCACGCCCTGCCGAGCTGCCCTGCTGGCCCTGTCGGGCGAGAAAGGCGCCGCGCCCGTGGTGCGCCACTGGGTGGAGCAGGGCAGGGGCCTGGCGGTGCCCGTCGAGGACGAAGGCGTGGTCACCGACGTGGACACGGTGGACGCGCTGCGCCACGCCGAGGCGCTGCTGGCGGCGCGCGGCCGCTAGCCGCCGAACACCTCTTGCCTTGATGCCCGCAAAAAGAAAGCCGCTGCGACGGACAGCGGCTGGGGCATCGGGAGGGCGGGTGGCCGTCTACTTGGCAGCGATCACCGCACAGGCCAGGCGGGGGCCGGCGTTGCCCGTGGGCTGGGTTTTGTAGTCGTCCGGATCGCGGTGCACGATCAGGCCGCGGCCGACGATGTTGGTGTCGCCACTGCCCACGCGCAGGGTGCTGGATTCGAAGCTGAACTTGGCCACGCCGTTGGCGTCGGCCTTCAGGCTGGGCAGGTCGCCGGTGTGGTGCTCGCCCATGCCGTGGTGGCCGTGGGGCTTGCCGCCGGGGTTGAAATGGCCGCCGGCGCTCATGCCGTCGCCGCTGGAGCAGTCGCCTTTTTCATGGATGTGGAAGCCATGTTCGGCGCCGGGCTTGAGGCCCGTGATCTCGCCGCTGACCTTCACGGTGGCGCCCGACTGCACAAACGTCACGGTGCCGGCGGTGGTGTTGCCGCGCGTGGGGGCCAGCAGGGCGGTGGCCGAGGGGCCGGCGGCGCCCGAGGAGCTGTTGGAATAGGCCGCGCAGCCGGCAAGTGCCGCGGCAGCTGCCAGCGAGAGGACGCCGGCCAGGCGGAAAGGGGTTGTCTTCATGGCGGGAAACTCCTTTGCAGGTGGAAAAACGCGGCATTGTGCGGGCCCGTGGGCGCGCACTTGCGGCCCGGGGGCTTGCGCACGGCGCAAAACGTGCACTATGCCTCTTTTTGGGCCAGCGCGATGAGGCGGGCGAGGGCGCGGTCGTGGATGCCGTGCCGGCGCAACTCGTCGTAGGTGGCCTGCGCATAGTCGCGCGTGGTGCCGTATCGCCCGCTGGCCTGGGCAAAGATGCGGCAGTATTCGTGGTCGGGCAGCACGCCGGTGTGGCTGGGGCTTTTGCGCGACAGGGTGAACGCCAGCGCCCGCACCGGGCCCTGCGGCGTGTGGCACTCCAGCCAGCGGGGGTCGTAGACGGCGGTGACCATCTCGCGCTGCCACAGGTTGATCATCACCGGCCGGCCGTGCACCTGCGGCACGCGGAACACCATGCCCCGGCAGCTGCCGCCCGAGAGCATGCCGAACACCAGCCCCGGGCATTCGGGCGTGCCGCGGTTGATGCGGCTCCACATCTTCAGCGCGCGGTGCCAGCCATGCACCTTGGCGGGGCGGCGTTCCGTGTAGTCAAAGTCCGGCCGCCAGATCAGCGAGCCGTAGCCGAAGATCCACAGGTCCTCGCGGCCGCCCCATTCGTGCAGCACGCGCTCCAGCATGGGAGCGGGATCGCGCAAGGGGGCTGGGAGCTGGGTCATGCGTTCACTCTACAATTGATAGCTTTGTTGCAGGCGGCCCAGGGGCTTGGATGCCAGGTTCGGCGGCCGCGTTGCGCGATTTTCCCTTCCAATCCACTCTCATCACAGGACCTTTTTCTCATGTCCAGCTCCGACGACGATAGCCAACAACGTTTTGCCCTTGGTTTCCTGTTTGCGCTCATCGCGCTGGTCATTTCTGTGGTCGTGGGCTCCGTGGTGGTCAAGCGCCTGGGTGCTGCCGCGCCGGCCAAGGCCGCGGCCCAAGCGCCTGCCGCCGCCACAGCCCCGGTGCTGGTGGAAGAAGCCAGCGTGCGCGTGGAGAACGGTGTGGTGATGTTCTTCTTTGCCACCGCCAAGGCCGACCTGGCTGCCGGCGCCAACGAAGCCCTGGCCGATGTGGTCAAGGGCGTGGCCGACGGCAAGAAGGCCATCGTCTCGGGCTTCCACGACGCCACGGGCGACGCGGCCCAGAACGCCGAGCTGGCCAAGCAGCGCGCCCTGGCCGTGCACGACGCCCTCAAGGCGCTGGGCGTGGCCGAAGAACAGATCGAGCTGAAGAAGCCCGAGGTCACCGCCGCCACCGGCACCAACGAACAGGCGCGCCGCGTGGAAGTGGTGCTGGGCGGCCAGTAACCGCCCCGATTGCCATTGATCGCGGTGGCGCCCGGCGTCTGCGCCGGGCTCGCCCACAAAAAAACCCGGCCTCGCCGGGTTTTTTTACTTCAATCCAAAACAGGCTCTAGCGCTTTTGCAGCAAGCGCTGGCAGCTCTATTTTTTATAGCAAAATCAACGCAGCCCCTGGCCCGCAGCGCCATCGGCGCGCTGGATCAGCTCGATCTTGTAGCCGTCCGGGTCGGTCACAAAGGCAATCACGGTGCTGCCGCCCTTGACCGGGCCGGCCTCGCGCGTCACGTTGCCGCCGGCGGCCTTGATCTTTTCGCAGGCGGCGTAGGCATCGGGCACGCCCAGGGCGATGTGGCCGTAGGCCGTGCCCAGCTCATAGCTTTCCACGCCCCAGTTGTAGGTCAGCTCGATCTCGGCCTGGCCGGGATTGCCGCCCTCGAAGCCGAGGAACGCCAGCGAGTACTTGTACTCGGGGTTCTCGGACTGGCGCAGCAGTTGCATGCCCAGCACCTGGGTGTAGAAGTCAATCGAGCGTTGAAGGTTGCCAACGCGCAGCATCGTGTGGAGGAATCTCATGCCCGCGATTGTGCCGGCAGATCGAAAACCAGGCAGGTGGTGGTGGCGTGGGCGTAGAGCGTGCCGTCCGGGCCCACCAGGCGCGCTTCGGCCGTGGCCAGCTGGCGCCCGCAGTGGATCACCCGGCCTTCGGCGCGCACGCGCGGCACCTTGGGGGTGATGGCCTTGACCAGGTTGATGCCCAGCTCGGCCGTGGTGTAGCCCCGGCCCGGCTCCATGCGGGTGTGGATGGCGCAGCCCAGCGCCGAGTCGAGCAGGGTGGCAAACCAGCCGCCGTGCACCGTGCCCATGGGGTTGAGGTGCTCCGGCCGGGGCGTGCCCTGGAAGACGGCCGTGCCCTCGCCAACCTCCACGATCAGGAAGTCCAGCGTCCTGGCGATCGGGGCATAGGGCAGCTCGGCGCGCAGCATGGCCTGCATCTGCTCCAGGCCGTTCAGGTGGGCAATCTGCTCGCGGCGCGCCACGCCGGGGCCGGGGCCGGCGTCCAGGCGCGCAAGGATCTCGCGCTCCTGCGCGAGCCAGTCTTCCAGGTGGTTGTGTCGGGTCATGGGGTGTCCTCAGGGAGTGGGGAAGGGCGGGGGCATACAAGCCAACGCTTGCATATGCAATTATTGTAGCTACAATAAAAACCATGCAAGCCGAACCCGACCTTCTTGCCCCCGCGGCAGCCGACGGCGCCGCGCTGGCGCGCCCCCAGGGCTGCACCAATTTCAAGCTGCGCCAGCTGATGCGCCGTGTGGCCCAGCACTACGACGCGGAGATGGCCCAGTGCGGGCTGAAGACCACGCAGTATTCGCTGCTCTCGCATGTACTCACCCTGGGCCCGGTGCGGCCCGGCGAGCTGGCGCAGGCCATGCGGATGGACGCGTCCACCCTCACGCGCAATTTGCGGCCGCTGGTGGATGCCGGCTGGGTGCAGTTGCAGGCCGGGCCGGATGCCCGCAGCCGCCTGGTCCACATCACCGACGCCGGCCGGGACAAGCGCGCCCAGGCGCAGCGTCACTGGAAAGCGGCGCAGCTGGCGCTCAACGAAACGCTGGGTGTGGGGCGCGTGCAAGCCCTGCACCTGCTGGTGGATGAATGCCTGCCGCTGCTGGCCGGCACGCCTGAACAGGAGACGGCCCGTGAAGAATGAGAATGCCCCACCCCGCAGCGCCGTGCCCGCTGCCCCCCGGGCCCTGTGGCTGGTGCTGCTGGCTGCAGCAGGCGCGTTCGCGCTCACCATGGGCACGCGGCAGACCATGGGCCTGTTCCTGTCGGCGCTCAACACCTCCACGGGGCTGGGCATCGGCAGCATCAGCCTGGCGTTTGCCTTCGGACAGCTGTGGTGGGGGCTGACGCAGCCCTTTGCCGGCGCCGTGGCCGACCGCGTGGGCACGGGGCGCGTGATCCTGCTGGGCGTGGCCCTGGTGGCCCTGGGCACGTTCATCACCCCCTACATGACGACCACCGCCGGGCTGGTGCTGGCCATCGGCGTGCTGGCGGCCGGCGGGGCCGGCATGGCCGGGCCTTCGGTGCTGATGGCGGCCACGGCGCGGCTGGTGCCCTTGCGCCACCGAGGCCTTGCTACCGGCGTGGTCAACGCGGGCGGCTCGTTCGGGCAGTTCGTGATGGCGCCCATCGCCATCGGCCTGACCGCCACCGTGGGCTGGGCCAGCGCCATGCAGTGGCTGGGCGTGCTGGTGCTGCTGGCGCTGCCGTCCGTGTGGGTGCTGCGGGGCAATTCGCAAGCGCTGGCGGCGCAGGCCGCCGCCGCGTCGGGCGTCAAGGCGCTCACCGCCCGCGAGGCCGTGGTCCAGGCGCTGGCAACGCCCAGCTACCGGTACCTGGCGGCGGGCTTCCTGGTGTGCGGGTTTCATGTGGCGTTTCTGGCCACCCACCTGCCGGGCGTCATTGCGGCCTGCGGGCTGGCCCCCGAAGTGGGGGGCTGGTCGCTGGCCGTCATCGGGCTGTTCAACATCGTGGGCAGCCTGGCCATGGGCTGGGCGGTGGGCCGGTGGCGCATGAAATCGCTGCTCTCGCTGCTGTATGCGGTGCGGGGCCTGGCGGTGCTGGCCTTTCTGCTGGCCCCCAAGACGCCGGCCGTGGTGCTGGTGTTTGCCGCGGTGATGGGCGTGACCTTTCTCTCCACCGTGCCGCCCACGGCCGGGCTGGTGGCCAAGATGTTCGGTACGGCCAACATGGCCCTGCTGTTCGGCGTGGTGATGCTGTCGCACCAGATCGGCGGCTTCCTGGGGGCCTACCTGGGCGGCAGCGTCTTCCAGGCCACCGGCAGCTATGACTGGGTCTGGTACATCGACATCGTCCTGGCCGCGGGCGCTGCGCTGGTCCACCTGCCGATCCGCGAAGCGCAACCGCCGCGTCCGGCAGCGTCCGCCGCCTGAGCCAGCCCCATCTTCTGCAGAGGAACGCCCACCATGACGGAATCCCCGACCCCCGACCTTGCTGCCAACGCACAGCGGCCGCCCGTGTACCTGGACGACCTGGCGGTGGGCGACCAGTTCAAGAGCGGCGAGCACGCGATGGACGAGGCGCAGATCAAGGCCTTCGCCGCGCAGTTCGACCCCCAGCCGTTCCACCTGGACGACGAGGCCGCCCGCGCCACGCTGTTTGGGGGTCTGGCCGCCAGCGGCTGGCACACGGCGGCCATCACCATGCGGCTGCAGGTGACCTCGGGCCTGCCCATCGCGGGCGGCATCATCGGCGCGGGCGGCGAGCTGAGTTGGCCGCGGCCCACCCGCGCCAGCGACGTGCTGCATGTGGTCAGCGAGGTGCTGCAGATCCAGCCTTCGCGCTCCAGGCCCGACCGCGGCATGGTCACCGTGCGCAGCGAAACCCGCAACCAGCACGGCGACGTGGTGCAGGTGGCCACCGTGCGGGTGGTCGTGCCGCGCCGCCCGGGCGCCCCGGCGCCTGCGCCGGCCAATCCATGAGCGCCCCCGCCGCGGCCAGCCCCGCCCAGACAGGGGGGCCGCCGCACGACGCAGTGCGCACCCCGTTGGACCCGCGCACCCGCCTGCTGCTGGAGGCGCCCATCGCGCCCACGCTGCTGCGCCTTGGCGCCCCCAATGTGCTGGTGATGCTGGCGCAGGCGGGGGTAGGGCTGGTGGAAACCTACTTTGTCGGCCAACTGGGCACGGACGCGCTGGCCGGCATGGCGCTGGTGTTTCCGGTGCTGATGCTCATGCAGATGACCTCGGCCGGCGCCATGGGCGGGGGCATTGCCTCGGCCATTGCCCGCGCCCTGGGGGGCGGGCGGCGCGACGACGCTAACGCCCTGGTCTGGCACGCCCTGGCCATTGCCGGCGTGTTTGCGCTGGTGTTCACCGCGGCGGTGGTGGGAGGAGGGCGCTGGCTCTACACCCGCATGGGCGGCACCGGCGGCGCGCTGGAGGCCGCGCTGGTCTATTCCGACGGGGTATTTGCCGGCGCGGTGCTGGTATGGCTGTTCAACACCCTCTCGGCCGTCATTCGCGGCACGGGCAATATGGCGGTGCCAGCCTGGGTGACGGTGCTGGGGGCCGCGGTGCTAGTGCCGCTCTCGCCCCTGTTGATCTTCGGCTGGGGTCCCGTGCCCGCCCTGGGCATTGCGGGCGGTGCGCTGGCGCTGGTGGGCTACTACCTGGCGGGCAGCCTGGTGCTGGGCGGCTACCTGGTGTCACGCCACAGCCTGCTGCGGCCGCGGCTGGCGCAGCTGCGCTGGCGCGGTGCCTTGTTCTGGGACATCCTGCGCGTCGGGCTGGTGGGCACCGTCTCCACCGTGGCCACCAATGCCGCGATAGGCGCCACCACGGCGCTGGTGGGCGGCTTTGGCACCGCGGCGCTGGCCGGGTATGGCACGGCGGCGCGGCTGGAGTACCTGCTGGTGCCGCTGGTCTTTGGCCTGGGCGCGCCGCTGGTGGCCATGGTGGGCACCTGCATGGGCGCGGGTCAGCGGGAGCGTGCGTTGCGCGCCACCTGGATCGGCGCCGGCCTGGCGTTTGCCATGGCACAGGCGATTGGGCTGGCTGCGGCCGCATTTCCTGCGGCATGGCTTTCGCTGTTCAATGCCGACGTCGCCATGCACGCCGCCGGCGCGCAGTACCTGCGCGTGGTAGGGCCGGTGTATGGCTTCTTCGGGCTGGGCCTGGTGCTGTACTTTGCCTCGCAAGGGGCAGGGCGGCTGCTGTGGCCGGTGGCTGGCAACCTGGTGCGACTGGCCATGGCAGTGCTGGGCGGCTGGCTGGCGCTGCGCTGGGGCGGCGGCCTGGGGGCCGTGTTCGCCGCACAGGCCGCGGCGCTGGTGCTGTACGGCCTGGTCAATGCCTGGGCCATCGCCGCAGGCGCCTGGTTTGGCCCCGTGGGCTGGCCGCGCAGCATCGCCAGCGTGCTGGGCCGCTGTCCGGCCGGGCGCCCGATGAATTAGAGAGAAATCAGACTCTAGCCCTTATGGGTAAATCGCGAGCAGCTATCAAATCAGGAGTATTTTACCGCGCAATTTACACCGGCACGGTGTAATTCAGCGTCATGCGGCCGCCGTCCACCGTGACGATCTCGCCGGTCACGTAGCTGGCGGCGTCGCTTGCCAGCCAGGCCACCACGTCGGCGATCTCCGCGGGCTCGCCCAGCCGTTTCATGGGGGTGCGGCTCATGATCTTGTTGCGGGCCTCGTCGCTGGTCAGCACCGCCTGGGCCGCCAGTTCGGTGGCGATGGTGCCAGGCGCCACGGCGTTGACGCGGATGTTCCGGTCGGCCAAGGCCAGGGCCATCACCCGCGTGAGCTGGTTGATGCCGCCTTTGCTCACGTTGTAGCTGGCGATGTTGGGGATGGCCAGCACGCCGTTGACGGAGCTCATGTTGACGATGGCGCCGCCGCCCGACGCCGCCATGGCGCGCGCCACGGCTTGCCCGACCAGGAAAGAGCCCTTGAGGTTCACGCGCAGCACCGCGTCGAAATCGGCCTCGGTCACATCCAGAAAATCCGCGGCGCGGAAGATGCCGGCGTTGTTCACCAGCACATCGATGCGGCCGTGGGCGGCCAGCGCCTGCGCCACCAGCGCATCGACCTGCGCCTTGTCGCCCACGTCGCAGTGCACGTACAGGCCGCCCAGTTCCTGCGCCAGCGCCTGGCCGGGCGCGTCGGCCACGTCGGCAAGCACGGCGCGAGCGCCTTCGGCCGCAAACCGGCGTGCGCACGCCGCGCCAATGCCTTGGGCTGCGCCCGTGATGATGCAAACGCGGCCCTGGTGGCCAAACTGGACCGGCGGGCGGGACGATGGTGAGGTGGTGGTAGAAGCCATGGGCTGCATGGTAGCCGGTGCCTGGCGCCCAGCGGGCACGCAAGCCCCCCATGTCAATAGATACGATGTATATTATGTTAAATATCAAATGTGCAAGTCGGCATCCAGATGCCCGCTACCGAGTATCTAAGCAAACTTGTACGCTAAAAGGATAGGAAAGTTGTACGCTAAAGCTGAATCTAAGCCGTACCTGTGCGACATAGTTGCGTAGTGCGACTTCGGCACGGGCCAAGTGGATGTCCAAATTTTTGGACAGATTCAACCCGGTTGTCCAAGATTGTGGACTCGGGCGGTACGCCTGTTAGCTCCAACGCCGCTTTGCGATGGTTTGCACTGTCATGCCCAAACTCTCGTAAATCTCAGTCCCGACTCTCCAGCCGCGCAACCGAGCACGATTCGCATGCCAACCTCTCGTCCTCGGGCGCTTTGCGCACACGCAGCAGAGCCTTGAGCTCAGCGCGATTGGCGTCGGGGATCTGCAATTTGGTGGCGGAGCGTCCACGGCGGTCCATCGGTGTAGTCTCCTCTATGGCGAGCTACTCTGACCGGCAAGCTTGCTCAGGCAAGCGAATACCGGCCATGCAAAGTCAAGCGGTAATCATAGTTAGAAATAATATTCGTCGACCGGCACTATATAGTGCTCCACCTTCAAATTGATCTCAAATGGATCTAAGCAGCTACATTAATGAAGCGATCTCCTCTTGAAAATTATCACTCTTTGGGGGGCACGCGCCGTCGAATTTTAGATACCCCGAATATCCAAATGATCGCTGAAAGTAGGAGTGCACCCCATTCATTTATGGTTGGTATGGGTGCTGCGGACGGAGCCGCAGGAACGATTGTTCTCGGAACCGGTATGGTATTCACAGCATCGCCAGTGACCAGATTTGCAACGATGGCCACCGCCTGACACGACCAAGCATGGCCGTTTGGCAGGTGCATATTAATTGTGTAAGGCGAGACGAGCGGAGTTGAGCCGCTGATGCCGCCGCTGACTGGAGTTCCACCGGTTTCGCTTTGGCAGGTGACTGAATATCCAGTCACGTCATATCCCGGGGGTTTCGAAGAAGGACCGACGACGGTAACGTTGTTCTCTGTGATCGCTGTGACTTCAGCAGTCCGAGCTGGATCAAACGCAAAACTCAATGCCACCTGTCCACCCTTTGCGCTAATAGGTGTGCTCGGACTGAGAGCAGTTGAGGGGTTAACGCCGCCCGTCCCGCTGCTCCCGCCTTCGAGATAAACTACTCCTTCAGCTCGACCCGAAGTGCAAGAATCTCCGATGTGTCCGCCTTGGGAACTTTGGCCACTGCCGAACTGACTTCCGGCTGGCGCGTGGAATCCAACCGAAGGTGCACCGCTGAATGTTCCTCCCCCGCCGCCGCCGCCGCCGCCGTCCAAGGTCACTATATCTACGTTTTCGCCCGCGCCACCAGGCGCAGCGTTTACACAGAGGTCGGGAACGCCAGCATTTGCACTAAAAATTCCGGCTGTACCGATCGTTGACGCACCTCCATTCAAGTGGCCAACCCCACCCTCAAGGCTCCCTCCGCCGCCGCCCCCGCCGCCCCCTCCGGCGCGTACCCACCCCCCAACGCCTACTACGTGAAGTGCGGAGGCTCCCCCCCCCCCTCCGCCCCCCCCTCCGAATCCAGAAGGGTCCTCCTGACCGCCACCGTTCCCGCCGTTGCCTGCGCCAACTCCTCCTTGTCCTCCAGTTTGGCCGCCAATATTGTCCAACCCTGGCGTACCGGCCAAGCCAATCTCGATATTGACGGGATTGGATGGGACGACTTGCAAGAGTCCGGTCACTCGTGAACCGGCCGTACCATTGCCGCCTTTGCCCGATACGTCACTTCCGGCGCTGTAGCCACCCGCTCCCCCACCGCCGCCATCGACGGTGAAACTCATAATGTTCATTCCTGCAGGGACAGTGCAGGTCGTGGCCGCAGTGATGATTGCTCCATTCACGCAATCTGCCGCTTGACCCATAGAAGAAAAGGATGCCAGCGAAAAGCCAGAAAATATAGCCAGAGTCACACGCGAAGGTGTCCTTTTAAGGAATTCAAAAATCATTCATCTTTCCTTCGCAAAACGTGCTAATTTCATCAAAAATTTACTAAATAACGGCAAGACGGGACGCCAGACCATGTCCCCAACAAGCGCAATACCGACAAAAAACGAAGTCTGTCGTGACGAAAATTCTGCCAGGTGGCCCATCATTGTCAACAGAGTTGTCTCACATTTCACAATTGTTAACACTAGGAGGCGGTCTAGCATTTCGCCCCTACGACATGTTCCTACGATGGCCAATGTTCTTGATAGTTTGGGAATAGTTTTTTATCCTCGGCGAGGAACCAAAATACAAGATCTTTTTTCTGCCTCTTTCTTCCCTCTAATGAATAATGAAATTTGCGGAGTATTCTTTTTTCAAAGCTTGTCCGAAGAGCGTGTCCGTTCTCTGTTGAGAAGAGAAGTTGCAATGCACCGGAAAGACCGTTGCCCCACTGATCTGGTTTAAGCTTGGCTTGTCTGGTGTAGCTTCTCATCCGCCGGTGTGGTATTAATCCACGCCAACCGGCTAAATTCCCGTCGCTATCAAGCGCCCGGAATCCGATTGCGGACAACTTCACTTGCTTACTCGGCCACCGGGCCCCCGGCTACAAAGGCCTTTACAGCCCACGCCAGCGTCGGTAAGACTGTGCCTCAACAACAGGAGGGTCGGAATGCACACATGTCTTCCCGCAAGGCATCGCCTGGCGCGCCGCTGCACCACCGTGGCGGCCGCTGCCGCGGCGGTGTTCTGCCTCTCCGTCAGCCATGCCCTTGAGGCGCCCACCGGCCCGGTGGTGCTGACCGTCGAGGGCGCCATCCGCCACGCCAACCAGGGTGCGCGCGCCCAGTTCGACATGGCGATGCTGGAAAAGCTGCCGCAGCACAGCTTTTCCACCCAGACCCCGTGGTACCCCAGCGCCGTCACCTTCACGGGACCGCTGCTTCGCGATGTGCTGGCCGCCGTCGGCGCCCAGGGGAAAACCATCACCGCCGTGGCGCTGAACGATTACAAGACGGAAATCCCGGTGGAGGACGCCACGCGCCACGATGTGATCGTGGCCCGCCTCATGAACGGCCGCCCCATGCGGGTGCGCGAAAAAGGCCCGCTGTTCATCGTGTACCCGTTCGACACCAAGGCCGAGCTGCGCAGCGAGCTGTACTACAACCGCGCGGCATGGCAGCTGCACCTGCTGCAGATCCGCTGAACGCGCCGCCCACGGCCTGCCTCCGCCCCACTGCAACGCGCCATGCACCGCGGCAAGCACCTTCTGCAGCTCATCATCGCCGGCCTGGTGCTGGCGTACGTGGCCATTGCGGGCGTGCAATACCACCAGTACCGCAGTGTCGAAGCCGTCATGCGCCGCGGCGACGTGAATGCCCTGTGGTCTTTCCTGCAGCTGAACGTGGAATATGAAAAGCTGGACCACGCGCTCTACCAGTTCGACCAGGACCCGGCCAGCCTGCCCATGGACCGGCTGGAACTGCGCTACGACCTGTTCCTGAGCCGTTTCAGCGCGCTGGAGACCGGCACGGCGCGCACGCTCATGCAGGACGAGCCGATCTACGGCACGGCCCTGCAGGCGCTGCAGAAATTTGTGGCGGCGGGCGACAGCTACTTCGGCCAGAGCGTGGACCCGGCCTCCAGCCGCACCAACATGCGGCTGCTGCGCGCCGAACTGAACCAGCTGCGCGACACGGTGCAGGAGCTTTCGCTGCAGGCCTCGCGCAACTCGGCCCTGCTGGGCGACCGGCGCAACGAGGAAGTCAAGCACCAGACCCTGCTCACCACGGGACTCACGGCGTTCCAGGCCGTGCTGACCTTCCTGCTCGCATTTGCCATGGCGCGGCAGTTCCTGCAGCGCGAAAAGGCCAACGCCCTGGCGCTGGATGCGCAGGCCGAGCTGGTGGAAGCCCTCAAGCGCAACGAAGAGGCCCTGGAAGCCCGCGTCGCCCAGCGCACCGAGCAGCTGCAGCAGGCCAATGCGGCGCTGCGCGCGCACGAGGATGAGCTGGTGGTCGCCCAGGCCAAGGCCGAGGACGCCTCGCGCATGAAGTCCGATTTCCTGGCCAACATGAGCCACGAGATCCGCACGCCCATGAACGCCGTCATCGGCATGAGCCACCTGGCCCTGGCCACCGACCTCACGCCGCGCCAGCGCGACTACGTCGAGAAGATCCAGCGCTCCGGCCAGCACCTGCTGGGTCTGATCAACGACATCCTGGATTTCGGCAAGATCGAGGCCGGCAAGCTGGAGGTGGAAACCGTCGATTTCGACCTGCACGCGGTGCTGGACAACGTGGCCAACCTGCTCGGCGAGAAATGCGCCAGCAAGGGGCTGGAGCTGATGTTCGACGTGGACCCGCACCTGCCCTCCTCCCTGCGGGGCGACCCGCTGCGGCTGGGGCAGATCCTCGTCAACTACGCCAACAACGCGGTGAAGTTCACCGACACGGGGGAGATCATTCTGCGCGTGCGCGAAGTGGCGCGCGACGCGCAGGACGTGACCCTCCGCTTCGAGGTGCAGGACACGGGCATCGGCCTGAGCGAGGAGCAGCAGTCGCGCCTGTTCCGTTCGTTCGAGCAGGCCGACACCTCCACCACGCGCAAATACGGCGGCACCGGCCTGGGCCTGGCCATCTCCAAGCAGCTGGCCCAGCTGATGGGCGGCACGGTGGGCGTGCGCAGCGCCCCGGGCCGCGGCAGCACCTTCTGGTTCACGGCGCGCCTGGGGCTGGGCGGTGCCGCGCCCCGGCCCCTGCTGCCCGAGCCCGACCTGCGGGGGCGCCGCGTGCTGGTGGTGGACGACAACGAGCAGGCGCGCCAGATCCTGGCCGAGCTGCTCTCCAGCATGAGCTTTTCGGTCACGCTGGCCAGCTCCGGCGCGCAGGGGGTGGACCTGGCCCGGGCTGCCGATGCGGCGGGACGGCCGTGCGAAATTGCCTTTCTGGACTGGAAGATGCCCGGCATGGACGGCTTCGAGACCGCCCGCCAGCTGGCGCTGCTGCCCCACCCGCCCCGCCCCGTCATCGTCACGGCCCACGGCCACAACGATGTGTACGACGCGCTGGCCCGCGCGGGCATCCAGCTGGTGCTGACCAAGCCCGTAAGCCCGTCGCAGCTCTTTGATGCCGCGCTGCGCGCCCTGGGCGGAGACGCCCCGGCAGCGGCCGGCCGGGCACGCACGGCGCCGCTGCCCGGATGGCTGGCCCCGCTGCACGGCGCCAAGGTGCTGCTGGTGGACGACAACGACCTGAACCAGCAAGTGGGACGGGAACTGCTGGAGAGTGCCGGGCTGGCGGTGGACGTGGCGGACAACGGCCAGGCCGCACTCGACCGGCTGGCCCAGGCCCGGTACGACATCGTGCTCATGGACATGCAGATGCCGGTGATGGACGGACTCACGGCCACGCGCCAGCTGCGCCAGAACCCCGCCTGGGCCGACCTGCCCGTGCTGGCCATGACCGCCAACGCCATGGGAAGCGACCGCGAGCAATGCCTGGCCGCCGGCATGAACGGGCACATCGCCAAGCCGATCGACCCCGACACGCTGTTTGCCGCGCTGCTGCAATGGGTGCGCCCCCGCCCACCCGGGGAGGCTCCCCCGCAGCCCGTCCCGCCGCCGCCTGCGCAACCGCCCCGGCAGCCGGCGGACGCCGGGGACGGTCCGCTGTCCCGCATCAAGGGCCTGGACACCGCCGCCGGATTGCGCCGCGTGCTGGGCCGGCGCGCGGCCTACGAGGCCCTGCTGCGCACCTTTGCGGCGGGCCAGGCCGACGCGGTGCCGCTCGCGCGCACCCAGCTGGCCGCGGGGCAGGCGCAGGCGGCGCAGCGCACGCTGCACACCCTCAAGGGCGCTGCGGGCACGGTCGGGGCCCACGCCCTGGCGGCACTGGCCCAGGCCGCGGAGCAGGCCCTGGCCAGGCCCGAGGGCCGTGGCGAGCTGGAAGCCCTGCTGCGCCCCGTGGAGGCTGCCAACCGGGCGCTGTGCCAGGCCCTGGCCGCGGCCCTGCCCCCGCCTGCGGGGCCGGCGCCCCTGCCCGCTGGCGCACCCGTCCGCGTGGCGGACGCGGCAGACCGCGCCCTGCTGCAGCGCCTGGCCGCCCTGCTGGCGGACGACGACTCGGATGCCGTGGAACTGTTCAAGGAAGCCGGCCCGGCACTGGCCGCGCTGCTGGGGCCCACAGCCTATGGCGACATGCAGCGCGCGCTGGACAACTACCTCTTCACCGACGCCCTGGCCGTGCTGCACAGCGCGCCCGCGCCCGATACGCCCTCCAAGGAGAACCCTGCCCATGAACACCAACCCTCTGGAACCGAGCGGTAAATGCACCGTGCTGGTGGTGGACGACACCCCTGCCAACCTGTCGCTGATGAGCGATCTGCTGCGGCCGGACTACAAGGTCAAGCTGGCGCCCAGCGGCGAGCGCGCCCTGCAGATCGTGGCCGCCGAAAAGCCCGACCTGATCCTGCTGGACATCATGATGCCGGACATGGACGGCTACGAGGTGTTGCGCCGGCTGCAGTTCAACCCCGAGACCGAGGACGTGCCGGTGATCTTCCTGACCGCCATGAGCGCCGCCGACGACGAGACCGTGGGGCTGGAACTGGGCGCGGTGGACTACATCACCAAGCCCATCAACCCGGCCATCACGCTGGCGCGGGTGCGCAACCACCTGCAGGTCAAACGCGCCCGCGACGTGCTGGCCCGGCAAAAGCAGTTTCTGGAGCAGGAGGTGCTCGACCGCACGCGCGCCCTGGCCGAACTGCAGGACGCCACCATCCGCGCCATGGCGTCGCTGGCCGAAACGCGCGACAACGAGACCGGCAACCACATCCGGCGCACCCAGCACTATGTGGAAACGCTGGCGCGCAAGCTGCAGGACCACCCGCGGTTCCGCGACGAGCTGACGGAGGAGGCGATCCAGGTGATCTTCAAGTCGGCGCCACTGCACGACATCGGCAAGGTGGGCATTCCGGACCGCATCCTGCTCAAGCCCGGCAAGCTCACGCCCGAGGAATTCGAGGTCATGAAGACCCACACCACGCTGGGGCGCGACGCCATCGTCGCCGCCGAGAGCCACACCACGCACGACAACCCATTCTTCCGCTACGCCAAGGAGATCGCCTACAGCCACCAGGAAAAATGGGACGGATCGGGCTACCCCGAGGGCCTGGTGGGCAACATGATCCCGCTGTCGGCGCGGCTGATGGCGGTGGCCGACGTGTACGACGCGCTGATCTCCGAGCGCGTGTACAAGCCCGCCTTCACGCATGAGGACGCCGTCGAGATCATCCGCGACGGCCGCGGCAGCCACTTCGACCCCGACATGGTGGACGCCTTCCTCGCGCTGTCGGAGGAGTTCCGCCGCATTGCGCAGGAGTTCGCGGACAGCGAGCACGCGCTGCACGCCCAGCGCCAGCGCATGGCCCAGGACCTGGCCACCGAGGCGGAGCCCGGCGAAGGCGCAGGTGCCAGCCCGGCGGCCTGACTTGGCGGATCAGCCGCAGGCCGTGCCGCAGCCCTGCGGCGCCCCGCCCTCCCCGGCCACCTCGGTGCGGTGGCCGTGCAGGCCCAGCTTGGCCAGCAGCTGCACGTCGGCCTGCACATCGGGGTTGCCGGTGACCAGCAGCTTGTCGCCGTAGAAGATGGAGTTCGCGCCGGCCAGAAAGCACAGCGCCTGCACCGCTTCGCCCAGCTGCTGGCGCCCGGCGGACAGCCGCACGCGCGCCTTGGGCATGGTGATGCGGGCCACGGCGATCACGCGCACGAAGTCCAGCGGGTCGATGGGTTCGCTGTCCGCCAGCGGCGTGCCGGGCACGCGCACCAGGCTGTTGATGGGCACCGATTCCGGGTACGGCTGCAGGTTGGCCAGCTGGGCAAGGAGGCCCGCGCGGTGCACGGGCGCCTCGCCCATGCCCACGATGCCGCCGCAGCAGACGCTGATGCCGGCAGCGCGCACGGCCTGCAGGGTGTCCAGCCGGTCCTGGTACTGGCGGGTGCTCACCACATCGGTGTAGTACTCGGGAGCCGTATCCAGGTTGTGGTTGTAATAGTCCAGGCCCGCGGCCTTCAGGTGCTGCGCCTGGTGCGGCTCCAGCATGCCCAGGGTGGCGCAGGTCTGCAGGCCCAGGCCCTTCACGGCGCCAATCAGCGCGCTTACCTTTTCAATGTCGCGGTCCTTCGGGGCGCGCCAGGCGGCGCCCATGCAAAAGCGCGTGGCGCCCGCGTCCTTGGCGGCCTGCGCGGCGGCCGTCACCTCTTCCACGCTCAGGAGCTTCTGGGCCTGCACGCCGGTGTCGAATTCAGAGGACTGCGGGCAGTAGCCGCAGTTCTCGGGGCAGCCGCCGGTCTTCACCGACAGCAGCGTGGCCAGCTCGATGTCGCCGGCGGGCCAATGGGCGCGGTGCACGGTCTGGGCCTGGAACAGCAGGTCCAGCAGGGGCTTGTCCAGCAGCGCCTGGATGGCTTCCACGCTCCAGGGGCCTTGTGCGGCAGGCAGGCTGGGGCGGGGGTGCACTTGCACGGGCTGGGGGGCAATCGCGGTGGCGGCAGTTTCCATATGGGTCCGGTCCTTCATCGGCAGTCCCTGGCGCCATGGCGGGCACGGCGGCAGGGACGGAGGTACAAATCACGCCACACCGCGAGGGCGTGGCGGGCGGAGAAAGCGCGCATTCTCAAACACAAATGCGCGCAAAGGTGCATCCAGGGGTCACAAAAACTGCCAATCTTTTCCCCGCCTTTTCCGCGCGGAACAACCGCCATTTCGCGCCCAGGATCGGCGCTGATGGGCGACGTTGCGTGCGTTTGCGCGCACGGCGCGGGCGGTGCCGGCATCTGGACTGCTTTGGCGGGCTACGGCGCCCATCCCGCGCCCATCCGTGCTGGCGTGTGCCGGAAGTTATGGCAGTGCGGCGGGGCGGGCGTTGGCGTCAGTCCACCCTGCGGGTGTTCAGCGCCACGAACTCACCCACCAAGCGGCCCGCAGGGAGTCCGTCGTCTCCACTCAGGACCGATGCCACCGCGATACGCGCCTTGCCCCGGCGCTCGAGCATCTGCGTGAAGCGCGGCCACAGCTGCGGCTCCAGCAGTTCCGAGCGGGCCTGGAAGGCCCCGGCGATGGGCTGCTCGTATTCCATGGTGTTGCGCTGGATCACCAGGCGGCAGTCCAGCCCCTCGGCCCGCAGCCGCTGGTGCAGCAAGGACCAGGCCGCCAGGATGGCCAGCGCCGACGCGCTGCCGCCAAACACCGTGTCCCGGTGGTTGATGTTGGGCGCCAGCGGCGCGCGCAGCAGCACGCCGGCAGGGTCCGCGGACACCACTTCCACCGCCATGGCGTGCGACAGCGGAATGTGCTCGTGCAGGTAACGTTCCAGTTCGGCCGGCGCCATGGCTGCCATCGTGCCGCTCCTTCGTTGCCCGTTCAGCCCAGGGCGGCAACGACGTCCGCCGGCGCCTGCACCAGTTCGATCAGCACGCCCTCGCCCGCAATCGGGAACTCGTCGTTGCTCTTGGGGTGCAGGAAGGTGATGTCGTAGCCCGCAGCGCCTTTGCGGATGCCCCCGGGGGCAAAGCGCACGCCCTGCGCGGTGAGCCATTCCACCGCCTTGGGCAGGTCGTCGATCCACAGGCCGATGTGGTTGAGCGGCGTGGTGTGCACGGCGGGCTTCTTGTCGATGTCCAGCGGCTGCATGATGTCCACCTCGACCTTGAAGGCGCCCTGCCCCATGGCGAGGATGTCCTCGTCGACGTTCTCGCGCTCGCTCTGGAACGTGCCGGTCTGCGTGAGGCCGAGCATGTCCACCCACAGGGTTTTCATGCGCTGCTTGTCGGTGCCGCCGATGGCGACTTGCTGGATACCGAGGACTTTGAAAGGACGTGGGGTGCTCATGGTGTTGGTCGATAGAAAAAGAGGTTGGAAATGCGGCCCGGCGCGCGGGCCGTCGGAGGGGCCTACAACTCGTTCAGCACCCAGCCAGCCGCAAACGCAAAGTACTCGCGCAGCCAGGCGTTGTAGCGGATGTACAGCGGCGTGGGGGCCGCCACCGGTACCGTCCGGGTGTAGCCCGCCTTGCGGGCGATGCGCTGCGCGCGGACGGTGTGGAAGTCGCTGGTGACCAGGGCCACGGCGGCATCCGGCCCCAGCCCCTGGGCTTGCAGCACGGGCAGGCTGTAGCGCAGGTTCAGCTCGGTACTGGTGCTGCGCTCTTCCTGCAGGATGCGGCGGGCGTCCAGGCCCTGCGCCCGCAGGTAATTGCCCATCACCTGGCCTTCGCTCAGCGTTTCGCCAAAGTCCACGCCGCCAGACACCACCACCCAGGCTTGCGGGTAGGCCAGGGCCACTTCGCGGGCCTTGTCCAGCCGTTCGCGCAAGGCCGGCGACGGCTGCCCCTGCGACGTGCCGCTGCCCAGCACCAGGATGGCTTGCGGCGCCGGGCGGATGGCAGCAGGGCCGTGGCCGCCCATCTGGCGTGCCAGCACCGCCCAGAAGGCGGCAACGCTGAGCGCCCAGAGCAGAAACAGTCCCCAGCCCATGCGCCACAACCTGCGCCGTGGCGCAGCCCGGCCCAGCCAGGCCTGCACGGCGTGCCAGCGCCAGGCCAGCAGACTGCCCGCGGCGCCCAGCGCGGCCGGCACCGTTACGCCCACCGAGAAATAGCCCAGGGCCATCAGGGCCAGCCCGTCCGCCAGCAGCACGGCGCCCGTCGCGGCGCAAAAGCACCGCAGCAGCGGCCACGGGGCGTTGCGCCCCGTCGGCCCGTCTGCCGTGGGGACTACCGGGCGTGCGGAAGGCAACGGTGCGGCCACGGGGGGACGGGCCTTGGCTTCACTGGAATTCCAGAATTACCTGGTCCACCGCCAGCGACTCGCCCTTGCCGGCGACGATCTTGCCCACCACGCCGTCTTGCGCGGCGAAGAGGATGTTCTCCATCTTCATGGCTTCGATCACGGCCAGCTTTTCGCCGGCCTGCACCTTCTGGCCGGGCTGCACCGCCACATCCACCAGCAGGCCGGGCATGGGCGAGAGCAGGAACCTGGACAGGTCGGGCGGCGCCTTGTACGGCATCAGCTGGTGCAACCGCGCCCCCAGGGGCGAGAGCACCATGGCCTCGATCTGCGTGCCGTTGTGCTGGATGCGCAGGGCCAGCGGGTTCTTGCCCGCGCCGCGCTCCACCTGGGCCGTGAAGCCCTGGCCGTTGCAAGCGCCCTGCACGCGGATCTGGCCCAGGGTGGCGTTGCTACTGATTTGATAGCTTCTGCCGCCCACCGTGACTGCGCTGGAGCCCGATTTGTCTTCAAAGTCAGACACCGTCACCTCGTGGTGCTGGTTCTGCCCTTCGGCGCCCAGCGTGACCACCACGAACTGCTCGCCCACCTTCACCTCATGCCCGGCCAGCTGCCCGCTGATGCCCGAGGCCCGGGCGCGGTAGCGGCGGTTCATGAACGCGGCCAGGGCCACCAGGAACAGCGGATCGTCGTGCGGCACGTCTTCGGCCGCAAAGCCCTTGCCGTAGTGCTCGGCAATGAAGCCGGTGTTGAACTGGCCCGACACGAACTTGGGATGCGCCAGCAGCGCCGCCTGGAACGGGATGTTGCTGCTGATGCCGCGGATCACAAAGCCGTTGAGCGCCGCGCGCATCTTGGCGATGGCGTCGTTGCGATCCGTGCCGTGCACGATGAGCTTGGCGATCATCGAGTCGTAGTACATGGGGATCTCGCCGCCTTCGTACACGCCCGTGTCCACCCGCACGCCCAGCTTCTTGCTGGTGTCGGACTGGAACATCGTCTCCTCCGGCGGCTGAAAGCGCACCAGGCGCCCGGTGGACGGCAGGAAGTTGCGGAACGGGTCTTCCGCGTTGATGCGGCATTCGATGGCCCAGCCCTCGCGTTTCACATCGGCTTGCGTGAGGGGCAGCTTCTCGCCCGCCGCCACGCGGATCATCAGCTCCACCAGGTCCAGGCCGGTGATGCATTCCGTCACCGGGTGCTCCACCTGCAGGCGGGTGTTCATCTCCAGGAAGTAGAAGTCCTGGTCCTTGCCCACCACGAATTCCACCGTGCCGGCGCTCTGGTACTTCACGGCCTTGGCCAGGGCCACGGCTTGTTCGCCCATGGCCTTGCGGGTGGCGTCGCTGATGAAGGGGCTGGGCGCCTCTTCAATCACCTTCTGGTGACGGCGCTGAATGGAGCATTCGCGCTCGTTCAGGTAGATCACGTTGCCGTGGCTGTCGCCCAGGATCTGGATCTCGATGTGGCGCGGCTCCTGCACAAACTTCTCGATGAAGATGCGGTCGTCGCCAAAGCTGTTGCGCGCCTCGTTCTGGCAGCTGGCAAAGCCCTCGAACGCTTCCTTGTCGTTGTAGGCCACACGCAGGCCCTTGCCGCCGCCGCCGGCCGAGGCCTTGATCATCACGGGGTAGCCGATGCCCTTGGCAATCTCCACCGCCTGTTCAGGGCCTGCAATCGCGTCGTTGTAGCCGGGGATGGTGTTGACCTTGGCTTCGTTGGCCAGCTTCTTCGAAGCGATCTTGTCGCCCATGGCAGCAATCGAGTGCGCCTTGGGGCCTATGAAGGCAATGCCTTCGTCTTCGCAGCGCTGAGCAAAGGCCTCGTTTTCGCTCAGAAAGCCGTAGCCGGGGTGGATGGCCTGCGCGCCCGTCTGCTTGCAGGCGGCAATGATCTTCTCGGCCTGCAGATAGCTCTCTCGGCTGGGTGCGGGGCCGATGTTGACGGCCTCATCGGCCAGCTTGACGTGGCGGGCTTCCTTGTCGGCGTCGGAATAGACGGCGACGGTCTTGATGCCCATCTTGCGGGCGGTGGCGATGACGCGGCAAGCAATCTCACCGCGGTTGGCAATCAGGATTTTCGTAAACATGTTGTTGTTCTCCGCGTCCGCTCAGAGTGGGATGTTCCCGTGCTTGCGCCAGGGGTTCTCGATCTTCTTGTTCTGCAGCATCACCAGCGAGCGGCAGATGCGCTTGCGGGTTTCGTGCGGCAGGATCACGTCGTCGATGAAGCCGCGCGCGCCGGCCACGAAGGGGTTGGCAAAGCGGGCCTTGTACTCGGCCTCGCGGGCGGCCAGCTTGGCGGGGTCGTTCTTGTCTTCACGGAAGATGATCTCCACCGCGCCCTTGGCGCCCATCACCGCGATTTCGGCGTTGGGCCAGGCAAGGTTCACGTCGCCGCGCAGGTGCTTGCTGGCCATCACGTCGTACGCGCCGCCGTAGGCCTTGCGGGTGATGACGGTGATCTTGGGCACAGTGCACTCTGCGTAGGCGTAGAGCAGCTTGGCGCCGTGCTTGATGATGCCGCCGTACTCCTGGCTGGTGCCGGGCATGAAGCCGGGCACGTCCACAAACGTGACCACGGGGATGTTGAACGCATCGCAAAAGCGCACAAAGCGCGCGGCCTTGATGGAACTCTTGATGTCCAGGCACCCTGCCAGCACCAGCGGCTGGTTGGCCACGATGCCCACGGTCTGGCCTTCCATGCGGGCAAAGCCGATCAGGATGTTCTTGGCGTATTCAGGCTGCAGCTCGAAGAAATCCCCGTCGTCCACGGTCTTGAGGATCAGCTCCTTCATGTCGTAGGGCTTGTTGGGGTTGTCGGGCACCAGCGTGTCCAGGCTCAGGTCCATGCGGTCGGCCGGGTCGTTGCTCTTGCGCACGGGGGCCTTCTCGCGGTTGTTGAGCGGCAGGTAGTTGTACAGGCGGCGCAGCATCATCAGCGCCTCCACGTCGTTCTCGAACGCCATGTCGGCCACGCCGCTCTTCGTGGTGTGGGTGATGGCGCCGCCCAGCTCCTCGGCCGTCACTTCCTCGTGCGTCACGGTCTTCACCACCTCGGGGCCGGTCACGAACATGTAGCTGCTGTCCTTGACCATGAAGATGAAGTCCGTCATGGCGGGCGAGTACACGGCGCCGCCGGCGCTCGGGCCCATGATCATGCTGATCTGCGGCACCACGCCGCTGGCCAGCACGTTCTTCTGGAACACGTCGGCATAGCCGCCCAGGGACGCCACGCCTTCCTGGATGCGGGCGCCGCCCGAGTCGTTGAGGCCGATCACCGGTGCGCCGACCTTCATGGCCTGGTCCATGATCTTGCAGATCTTCTCGGCGTGCGTTTCGCTCAAGGCGCCGCCGAACACGGTGAAGTCCTGGCTGAAGACGAAGACCAGGCGGCCGTTGATCATGCCGTAGCCGGTGACCACGCCGTCGCCGGGCACCTTGTTGTCCTGCATGCCGAAGTCCGTGCAGCGGTGCTCCACGAACATGTCCCATTCTTCAAAAGTGCCGTCGTCCAGCAGCAGCTCGATGCGCTCGCGTGCAGTGAGCTTGCCCTTCTTGTGCTGGGCGTCGATGCGCTTTTGTCCCCCGCCCAGGCGGGCAAGTTCGCGCTTTTTCTCCAGTTGGTCCAGGATGTCTTGCATGGTCGTCCTTCGGTGAAATGCTGTCTCGTGGGAATGAATTTGCTATCTATTCAATAGCTACCTGCGCTTTTCCTGATTGCGCCAGCAGCAGGTTTCTTGCTGCAGTGGATGCGGCGATGCGCCCCGCCACCACGTCGGCCTGCAGCTGCGGCAGCAGCGCGCGCACCTGCGGGTGCTGGCGGAACGCGAGCTTGAGGCCGGCCTCGATGCGCTCCCACATCCAGGCCAGGGCCTGCTTCTCGCGGCGCTGGGCCAGGCGGCCGTTGGCGGTCTGCAGCCTTTGGTACTCGCTGACCGCGGCCCAGAAGCTGTCCACGCCCTGCCCCAGCAGCGCGCTGATCTGCACGACCTTGGGGTGCCACTGGGTGGCGTTGTGGTGGGCGTGTTCGGGGTTGCCGTGCTGGCTCAGCAGGCGCAGGCTGGAGGTGATCTGCGCCTCGGCCCGCGTGGCGGCGTTCTTGTCGATGTCGGCCTTGTTGATGACCACCAGGTCGGCAATCTCCATCACGCCCTTCTTGATGGCCTGCAGGTCGTCGCCTGCGTTGGGCAGCTGCATGAGCACGAACATGTCCGTCATGCCTGCCACGGCGGTCTCTGACTGGCCCACGCCCACGGTCTCGATGATGACCACGTCGTAGCCCGCGGCTTCGCACACCAGCAATGCCTCGCGCGTTTTCTCGGCCACGCCGCCCAGCGTGCCGCTGCTGGGGCTGGGGCGGATATAGGCCTTCTCATGCACCGAGAGGTGCTCCATGCGCGTCTTGTCGCCCAGGATGGAGCCGCCCGACACGGTGCTGGAAGGGTCCACCGCCAGCACCGCCACGCGGTGGCCCTGCCCGATCAGGTACAGGCCCAGCGCCTCGATGAAGGTGGACTTGCCCACGCCGGGCACGCCGCTGATGCCCAGGCGAAACGCCTTGCCCGTGTGGGGCAGCAGCGCCGTGAGCAACTCGTCCGCCTGCGCGCGGTGGTCGGCGCGGGTGGATTCCAGCAGCGTGATGGCTTTGGCCATGGCGCGGCGCTGGATGGGGCCGGGTTGGCCTGTGATCCCTTGCAGGAGAGTTTGAACGAGCTTGATCCGGCCTTCGACAGGCTCAGGCTGAACGGGAGGGGGCACGCTTGGACCGCCTTCCCCGGACCGTTCGGGCTGAGCCTGTCGAAGCCAGGGCGTACTGGTGGTTTTCCCATGCGAATGGGCTAGTTCCTGAACTCGCTCCCAATCACCCGCCATCAAAGCTTCCTTCTTGGCCCTTGACCAACCTTTGACTTGAAGCTCAAAAGCTAACGCACCTTCTCGGGTTTCAAACTCGCCCTGCCAAAGAAGCTCAACAGGCTTGCGCAGTGAGGTATAGCCCACTTCACCGTTTTCATGCTGCTGCATGCGCAGCACCATGTCATCGGTGTGGCCGACGTAGTAAGAGCCGTCGGCACAGTGCAGGATGTAGACGTAAAACGGGCGCATGCTTCAGGCGTTGATTTGGGTAAATACCCAGAGCATCCCAGCCCGTTCAGCCTGAGCTTGTCGAAGGCCTGCGCAGACCCGCGCCCTGGCTTCGACAGGCTCAGCCCGAACGGTGGGGGTTGTGGCAAAGAGTGATGTCACGCTGCCACGGCCTTGCGAATCTGCTCCAGCACATCCTTGGCGCTGGCCGGGATGGGGGTGCCGGGGCCATAGACGCCCTTCACGCCCGCTTCGTACAAGAAGTCGTAATCCTGCGCCGGGATCACGCCACCCACGAACACGATGATGTCGTCCGCGCCCTGCTTCTTCAGCTCGGCAATGATCGCGGGCACCAGTGTCTTGTGGCCCGCGGCCAGGGTGCTCACGCCCACGGCGTGCACGTCGTTTTCAATGGCCTGGCGGGCGCATTCTTCGGGGGTCTGGAACAGCGGGCCCATGTCCACGTCAAACCCCAGGTCGGCAAAGGCGGTGGCCACCACCTTGGCACCCCGGTCGTGGCCGTCCTGCCCCAGCTTGGCGATCATCACCCGGGGGCGGCGGCCTTGGCTCTCGGCAAAGGCGTTGATTTCGGTCTTGAGTTTTTCCCAGCCTTCGGCCGAGTCATAGGCAGCTGCGTACACACCGGTCACCTTTTGCGTATCGGCGCGATGGCGCCCAAAAACCTTCTCGAGCGCATCAGACACCTCGCCCACCGTGGCGCGCAGGCGGATGGCCTGGATGGAGAGGTCGAGCAGGTTGCCCTGGCCTGACTCTGCTGCAGAAGTGAGAGCATCCAGCGCTTGCTGCACCTTGGCTGCATCGCGTTTTGCCCGGATTTCCTGCAGGCGGGCAATCTGGCCGTCGCGCACCTTCACGTTGTCGATTTCCAGGATATCGACCTTGTCTTCCTTGGCCAGCTTGTATTTGTTGACGCCGACGATCACGTCCTTGCCGCTGTCGATGCGCGCCTGCTTCTCGGCGGCAGCGGCTTCGATCTTTAGCTTGGCCCAGCCGCTGTCCACGGCCTGGGTCATGCCGCCCATGGCTTCGACCTCTTCGATGATCTTCCAGGCGGCGTCCATCATGTCCTGCGTCAGCTTTTCCATCATGTAGCTGCCGGCCCAGGGGTCGATCACGTTGGTGATGTGGGTCTCTTCCTGGATGATGAGCTGCGTGTTGCGCGCAATGCGGGCGCTGAACTCGGTGGGCAGCGCAATGGCTTCATCGAGCGCGTTAGTGTGCAGCGATTGCGTGCCGCCAAACACGGCCGCCATGGCTTCGATGGTGGTGCGCACCACGTTGTTGTAGGGGTCCTGCTCGGTCAAGCTCCAGCCCGAAGTCTGGCAGTGCGTGCGCAGCATCAGGCTCTTGGGGTTCTTGGCGTTGAAGCCCTTCATGATGCGGCACCACAAGAGGCGCGCGGCGCGCATCTTGGCGACTTCCAGGTAGAAGTTCATGCCGATGGCCCAGAAGAAGGAGAGGCGCCCGGCAAAGTCGTCCACGTCCATGCCCTTGGCGATGGCAGTCTTCACGTATTCCTTGCCGTCGGCCAGGGTGAAGGCCAGCTCCAGCGCCTGGTTGGCCCCGGCCTCCTGCATGTGGTAGCCGCTGATCGAGATCGAGTTGAACTTGGGCATGTTCTTGCTCGTGTACTCGATGATGTCGCCGATGATGCGCATGCTCGGCTTGGGCGGGTAGATGTAGGTGTTGCGCACCATGAACTCTTTCAGAATGTCGTTCTGAATGGTTCCGGAGAGCTTGTCTTGCGACACGCCCTGCTCTTCGGCGGCCACCACGTAGCCGGCCAGCACGGGCAGCACGGCACCGTTCATGGTCATGGAAACAGACACCTTGTCGAGCGGGATCTCGTTGAAGAGGATCTTCATGTCCTCCACCGAGTCAATCGCCACGCCGGCCTTGCCCACGTCGCCCGTCACGCGGGGGTGGTCCGAGTCATAGCCCCGGTGGGTGGCCAGGTCAAACGCCACCGAAACGCCCTGCCCGCCCGCGGCCAGCGCCTTGCGGTAGAAGGCGTTGGATTCCTCGGCGGTGGAAAAGCCGGCGTACTGGCGGATGGTCCAGGGCCGCACAGAGTACATGGTGGCCTGGGGGCCGCGCAGGAAGGGCTCGAAGCCGGGCAGCGTATCGGCGTAAGGCAGGTCTTTGGTGTCTGCCGATGTGTAGAGAGGCTTGACGGTGATGCCGTCGGGCGTGACCCAGTTGAGCGCATTCACGTCGCCACCGGGCGCCGACTTGGCGGCGGCCTTGGCCCAGGCCTCCAGGGTGGAAGGAGCAAATTCAGACGGAGCGTTGCGAGGAGAGTCACTCATGGCGTGGGGCGTGCGGAGTTGGCAGGAATCAGCAACCAAGGGTTACCGGCTGTGGTGCGAAGTTTACATCATTCATAATTATTGATTCAAAATATTGCTCACCCCTTACAATCCCGCCATGTCTGCCCTGCCCCTGCTTACCCCCCGCGCCCTGTACGAAGAAGTGGCTGAGCAGTTGCGCCAGCGCATCTTCCGGCGCGAGCTGGAGCCCGGCTCGTGGATTGACGAGCTCAAGATCGCCGAGGAATTTGGCATCAGCCGCACGCCCTTGCGCGAGGCGCTCAAGGTGCTGGCGGCCGAGGGCCTGGTCACGATGAAGGTGCGCCGCGGCGCCTATGTGACCGAGATGAGTGAAAAAGACCTGCGCGACGTGTACCACCTGCTGTCGCTGCTGGAGAGCGACGCGGCGGGCGTGGTGGCGCAGCGGGCCACGCCGTCCCAGCTCCAGGCCCTGCAGGCCCTGCATGCCGAGTTGGAAGCTGCGGTGAACGACCGTGAAAAGTTCTTCGCCATCAACGAGCGCTTTCACATGCAGCTGCTGGAGATGGCCGACAACCGCTGGCGCAGCCAGATGGTGGCGGACCTGCGCAAGGTCATGAAGCTCAACCGCCACAACTCGCTGCTCAAGCAGGGGCGCATCGAAGATTCGCTGCGCGAGCACCGCTGCATCCTGGATGCGATGCTGGCAGGCAATGGCCCGGCAACCGTGCAGGCCATGCAGGAGCACTTTTCGCACGGCCTCGAAGCTGCGACCTGAACGCACGCAGCCAGGCCGTCCCGTCACCGCATCTGGAACGCTTCCTGGTGAAAGCGTGACTCGGGCATGCCCAGGGCGAGCAGGCCCTTCTTGAGCGCCGCGCCAAACGGCGCCGGACCGCAGAACCAGATGTCGGCGTCTTCCCAGTCGGGCACCGCCGCCACCAGCCGCTGCGCGTCCAGCAGCCCGTCCCGCTCGCTCCACAGCACGTGCAGTTTCACGCCCGCAGCTTCGGCGTCGCGGGCCAGCAGGCCGATGGCGTGCTCGTCGTACACGGAGGTGGGATGGAACAGGTCAATGGCCCGGCCATCGGGCGCAGCCGCCAGCGCCTGCAGCCGCGCGATGAACGGCGTGATGCCGATGCCCGCGCCCACCCAGATCTGCCGCCGGCAGGGGCCGTCGAAGGTGAAGCGGCCGTAGGGCCCCTCCACCCGCACGGCATCGCCCACGCGCACGCGGTCTTTCAGGGTGCGGGTGTAGTCGCCCAGGGCCTTGATGACGAAGGTGATGGTGCCCTGTCCCTTCCAGGCCGAGGCAATGGTGTACGGATGGTGCCCCTCGCCCTCGTGCAGCGTGAGGAACGCAAACTGCCCCGGCTGGTGCCCAGGCCAGCGGCCAGCGCACTGCACGTCCACCTCCAGCACGTCCAGCGCCGGATGCTGGCGCAGGGCGGCCACCTGCCCCGCCACGGTGCGCCCGGCCCCCACGCGGCCGCGCAGCACCCGCAACGCGGAAACCGTGCCTGCCGCCATCAACGCCGCCATGGCGGGGCCGAGCAGGCCCGTCCAGTCTTCGAACCGGAGCAGGAACACGGAGTGCGCCACCAGGGCCAGGTAGGCCACTGCCATCAGGTGGTGGGTCTTGAAGAAATACCGGTAGGGGAAGCGCTGGATCAGCGCCAGCACCATCAGCACCAGCGCGCCATAAAAGGCCCATTCGCCCACGCCTTCGGCCCAGCCACGCTGGCTCAGGAAGAACTGCTGCACGGGCGCATCCAGCAGCTCCGGGCGGGGCCCGCGGGCCGGACGCTCCAGCCACCCCCAGCCCACCATCCACTTGGGCGCCTTGGCCAGCAGCCAGTGGCTGAGCGAAATGACCAGCGCCGCAATGCCCAGCCACTTGTGCAGGCGGTACATCTTGTCCAGCCCCCCCAGCTGCGGCTCCACCGCCACCGGCCGCGCGGCCAGCACCATGGCTGCGCTCATCACCCCCATGGCCAGCACGCCGCCGTACTGCATCAGCACGGCACGCCAGGCGAAAAAGTTGGGGGCCGTGGACCACGGGGTGAAATCGGTGGCAAGCCAGAGCCCGCTCAGGGCCAGAAGGTAAAGCCAGAAATATCGGTGAAGGGATCGCATAAAAGCCAACGGTCACAAAGGAGTCTGCTCAACTGTACGAACTCCGTGTAAACCTGGATTGACCTGGCGTATCTGGCGTGTGAACAAAGGGTGCATCGCGGACGCCGTGGCGCCCAAACGGCGCGGATTTGCGATAGATCAAAGGAGACGGAGCCCCCGATCACGGCGCCGCCATTCCGCATTCAGGAACAAACCATTCCTGACAATGCGCGCAATCCCACGGCGGTTCTGCCCGCCCCTGCTGGATATGATGCGCCGGCGCACGCGAAGGAGCCCGTGCGCCCAGCCCTTGCCCGCCACGGCCTGCTCCGCCTGTTTGTGAGTCTGATGACGCTTTCCTCCGCCGCCCCCCATTCCATCGCCAGCGTCCAGACGCTGCCCCAGCTTCTTGCCTTCCGCGCCGCCAGCACCCCTGATGGCGCGGCCTACCAGGCCTTCGACCCCGCCACGCAGACCTGGACCCAGTTGACCTGGGCGCAGGCCCGGCAGCGCGTGGACACCTGGGCGCAGGCCCTGGCCGCGCTGCAATTGCCCGCCTCGGCGCGCGTGGCCATCCTGCTGCCCAACGGGCTCAACGCGCTGTGTGCGGACCAGTCCACCCTGGCCACCGGGTGCGTGCCGGTGCCGCTGCACGCCATCGACAACCCCGGCAGCATTGCCTACATCCTGGCGGACTGCGAGGCGTCGGTGCTCATCGTCGAGCACGCCGCGCAGTGGGAAAAGATCCGCGCCGTGGGCACCGCCTTCCCGGCCTTGCGGGCCGTGGTGGTAACGGATGGGGAAGTCCCCGCCCCGGCGGCCGCCACGGCGGAGGACGGCCCGGCCGTGGGCACGCTGGCGCAATGGCTGGCGGGCGCCGCGGCGCAGACGGGCGTGGCGCTGCCGGCCCCGCCCGGCCCGCAGGACCTGGCGGCCATCGTGTACACCTCCGGCACCACCGGCAAGCCCAAAGGCGTGATGCTCACGCACCACAACGTCATCAGCGACGTGAAGGCGGTGCTGGAACGCATTGCGCCCACGGCGGACGACGTGTTCCTGTCCTTCCTGCCGTTGTCGCACACCTTTGAGCGCACGGGCGGGTACTACCTGCCCATGGCGTCCGGCAGCTGCGTGGCGTATGCGCGCTCGGTGGCCCAGCTGGCGGAAGACCTGAAGACCGTGCAGCCCACGGTGCTGGTGTCGGTGCCGCGCATTTACGAGCGCATCCACGCCAAGCTGCTCGAAACCCTCTCGCCCAGCCCCTGGAAGATGCAGCTCTTTGAAGCCGCCCAGGCCAAGGGGTGGGCGCGCTTTTGCGCCGCGCAGGGCCTGCCCGCGCCGGCGCCGGACGCTTCCGCACCCGGCGGCGGCTGGATGGCTGCCCTGCCCTGGCCCTTGCTGCGGGCCCTTGTGGCCAAACCCCTGCTCGCCCAGTTTGGCGGGCGGGTGCGTGTGGCGGTCAGCGGCGGCGCGCCGCTGTCGCCCACCATTGCCAAGTGCTTCCTGGGCCTGGGCCTGCCGCTGGTGCAGGGCTACGGGATGACGGAGACCACACCCGTGGTGTCGGTCAATGCGCTCAACGACAACGACCCGGCCAGCGTGGGCCGGGCGCTGCCGGGCGTGGAGGTGCGCATTGGCGAGAACCGCGAGCTGCAGGTGCGCGGCCCCATCGTGATGAAGGGCTACTGGAAGCGGCCCGAGGACACGGCCCGCACCGTGGACGCCGAGGGCTGGCTGGGCACGGGCGATCAGGCCGACATCGTGGGCGGCCGCATCTACATCCGCGGACGCATCAAGGAAATCATCGTCACCTCCACCGGCGAAAAAGTGCCGCCCGGCGATCTGGAGCTGGCCCTGCTGGCCGACCCGCTGCTGGAGCAGGCCTTTGTGGTGGGCGAGAACCGCCCCTTCATCGCCTGCGTGGCCGTGGTCAACGCGGACGAATGGCAGCGCCTGGCCGCCGACCTGGGCCTGGACCCGCAGGACGCCGCCAGCCTCAACCACCCGAGCGTGCACCGCGCCGTGCTGGCGCGCATCGAAAAGAACACGGCCAGCTTTCCGCGCTATGCCGTGCCCCGCACCGTGCACCTGACGCTTGCGCCCTGGACGATTGAAAACACGTTCATGACGCCCACGCTCAAGCTCAAGCGCAACAACCTGATGGGCCACTTTGCGGCGGCCATCGAGGGGATGTACCAGCAAAAGCCCGGGGGGCGGTAAGCCGGGGGCTTCGCGCCGCCCACTGGCGGAAGGTCAGGCGGCCACCTCGCGCGCCGCCGGAAGGCCCGTGCGCTCGGGCCGCTGCCCCGCATACACCGTCCCGAACCGGTTTGCCAGAAAGTCCGCCAGCGCCACCGCCTCCTGCCCCACAAAACCCTGCTGCGGCAGGCGGCCCTCGGCCACCAGGTCCAGCGCGGTGCAGATGCCCGCCGCCGTGGTCAGCTGGATGGCGCTCAGGGTGTGGCCGGCCACGCGGGTGCCCAGGATGCGGGCAGAGTAGGAGTCCTGCACCAGCCGCCCCTCGCGCAGTCCGGACGCGGTGGCGAACACGACGATGACGTCCTGGTCGGTGGTGGGAATGGCGGCCTCCAGGATGTCGCGCAGCAGATCGCGCCGGTCGCGCAGGCGCAGGTCGTTGAGCAGCAGCTTCAGGATGGCGCAGTGCCCAGGGTAGCGGATGGACTGGTAGTCCACCTGCCGCGCCCGGCCCGCCAGGGTTTCGGTGAGCGTGCCCAGGCCACCCGAGGTGTTGAAGACCTCGTATTCCACGCCGTCCAGCGCGAAGGTCTCCAGCCCCTCCAGCGGCGGCACGGTGGTGCGCACGCCGTCCACGATGGCTTCGCAGGGGTTGCAGTATTCGTTGATCAACCCCTCGGTGCTCCACGTCAGGTTGTAGCGCAACGCCCCTTGCGGGTAGCGGGGCAGCGCACCCACGCGCATGCGCAGCGTGTGCAGCGCATCGAACCGGCGGGCCAGGTCGTGCCCCACGATGCCGATGAAGCCGGGGGCCAGCCCGCATTGCGGCATCAGCACCGTGCGCGCCGTGGCCGCCAGCGCGCGGATGGCCTGGGTGCTTTGCACGTCTTCCGTCAGGTCAAAGTAGTGCACGCGGGCCTGGACGCAGAGCGTGGCCGCCTTCACGGCGCAATGGAACGGCAGCGCGTTCAGCACGGCAAAGCGCCCTTGCAGCGCGCCGGCCAGTTCCGCATCGCCGGGAATGTGCAACGTGGCCAGCCCCATCGCGGCCACCGGCGCCAGGCGGGCGGCGTCCCGGTCGGCCACGGTCAGTTCATAGTCGCCCGCCTCGTGCAGCAGCAAGGCCATGGCAAAGCCGATGTGGCCGGCACCCAGGATGGTGATGGCGGGACGGCGGGGCGTCGTGGGGGCAAAACGGGTGGTCATGGCAGGCTCCTTGGCAAGCGGCGGGTGCGGGTGGCTCCCAGGTTGATAGGCCCTTGATGCTAGGCAAGCCTGCTGTCAATGTGTAGCGCCAAAGCCGTCGATCAACTTGCCCAATTTCGTCATTACGGCGAAGATGCTGGTCACAATCACTGTTGGGCTGCTTCATGGCCTCTGCCTCCGCACCGTCATCCGCCCCTGCGCTCTCGCACTTGCCCCTGCCGGCCGTGCTGGACGCCACCGACCGCCAGTTGCTGAGCCTGCTCCAGGCCAACGCGCGCGAAGGCACCGCCACGCTGGCCCGCAAGCTCGGCCTGGCCCGCACCACCGTGGTGGCCCGCATTGCGCGCCTGGAGCGTACAGGCGTCGTAACCGGCTACGGCGTGCGCCTGGGCGCACCGCTGGACGCCACCACCGTGCGCGCCTGGTGTTCATTGAGCGTGCTGCCCCGCGCCGCCCCCGCCGTGCTGCGGGCGCTGGCGGGCATGCCCGAGGTGGAAGAGGTCTCGGCCGTGAGCGGGCCGTTTGATTACCTGGTGTTCCTGCGCTGCCCCACGCACGAGCAGCTGGACACCCTGCTCGACCGGCTGGGCCAGCTGGAGGGCGTGCACCAGACGCAGACCAGCATCGTGCTCAGCCGCAAGATCGACCGCCGACAGGTGGGGTGACATCCCCCTGAGCGGCTGCACCGCCCGGTGCTGGCCGCCCCAGGCTGCAGTTCTTCAGGCCGTCCAACCCTGCGCAGGCAGGCTTGGAGCCGCAGCCCCGGCCTGGGCCGCGCCAGTCGCAACGGGCGCGCCCCGAAGAGCATGCAGACGCTATCTTTAGCGTAGCTGCTTGCGCTTATCCATCAAGGCCTGCAAGCCAAATTGGCCCAGCACGCATCACGCCTCGAACTGCGCCGGGTTCTTGCCCTGGATGGGCGCGTAAAACGCCTTGATGGCCGCCATGTCGCGCTCCACGTCGCCCGTGGGCTGGAATACCGGCCCCAGGCCGCCCACCTTGCGGCCGTAGTCCACAAACGCCATCACGATGGGCACCTGCGCCTGCTGGGCGATGAAGTAAAAGCCCGTCTTCCAGTGACGCGTCTTGCCGCGCGTGCCCTCGGGCGGCACGATGAGCTGCATGGGGCCCACGGCATCGCGCATGGCCTGGGCCGAGCGGGCCACCAGGTTGCTGGCCTGCTCCCGGTTCACCGGGATACCGCCCAGCCAGCGCATCACGCCCCCAAACGGCGCGCGGAACAGGCTCTGCTTGCCCATCCAGTACACCCGCAGGCGCAGCGAAAACGCCAGCATCAGGGTGTAGGGCAGGTCCCAGTTGCTGGTGTGCGGCGCGGCAATCAGCACGCTCTTGGCGGCATCGGGCGGCAGACAGCCTTCGACCCTCCAGCCGGTGATGCGCAGGGTGGCGCGGGAGACGGCGCGCAGCAGGGTGTTGACCACGGGCGTGTCAAAAATGGTGGAGTGCATGGAAGGAACCGGGCAGCGCGGGCGCAGGCGGCAACACCGCTGCGCTGGGGAAATTGGGGCAGCAGCATTTCGCCGCCCGTGACAAAACGAAACAGAACGCAGGGCGCGAGTATCGCTGATGCCCCCGTTGTCCCGCCTTGAGCCAGGGCAAAAGGCTGCAGGGCCGCTGACGGTGAAGGTGTCAAAATTAATAGCTGCTTGCGCTTTCCCCATAAGGGCTGGCGGTCATTTTTGCTTCAAACCTCTGCGCGCCCAACACCCTGGGAGCGGCCGTGCCCAACCCGGGTCGGGGATAATTGCCGCTTTGCGCGCGGCCCGGCTTTACAAGGCCACGCCGCTGCGCCCGGCGCCCGCCCCGCCGTCTATTCCACCCTTTGCCTGATATCCGTGGACTCCACCCCCCTGAGCCCTTGGCGCATGTCCGTCGCCCCCATGATGGACTGGACCGACCGCCACTGCCGCTACTTTCACCGGCTGCTGACGCGCCACACCCTGCTGTACACCGAAATGGTGAACGCCGGCGGCATCCTGTACGGCGGCACCGAGAGGCACCTGCGCTACAACGCCGAAGAGCACCCGGTGGCCCTGCAGCTGGGCGGCAACGAGCCCGACAAGCTGGCCGAGGCCGCCCGCCTGGGCGCGCAGTGGGGCTATGACGAGATCAACCTGAACTGCGGCTGCCCCAGCGACCGCGTGCAGCGCGGCGCGTTCGGCGCCAGCCTGATGAAGGCGCCGCAGCTGGTGGCCGACTGCGTGAAGGCCATGCGCGACGCCGTGGGCGGGAGCCTGCCAGTCACTGTCAAGCACCGCATCGGCATCGACAAGGTGGAGGACTACGGCTTCGTGCGCGACTTCATCGGCACCGTGGCCGAGGCCGGCTGCACCGTGTTCATCGTCCACGCCCGCAACGCCTGGCTGCAAGGCCTCTCCCCGAAGGAAAACCGCGACATTCCGCCGCTGCGCTACGAAGTGGTGCACCGCCTGAAGGCCGAGTTCCCGCAGTTCACCATCGCCATCAACGGCGGCATCAGCACCGATGCCGTGGTGCAGGAGCAGCTGGCCCACCTGGACGGCGTGATGATCGGCCGCGAGGCCTACCACAACCCCTGGTGGCTGGCCCGCTGGGACCAGCTCTACTACGGCGAACACGGTGGTGTGCCCTGCCCGCTGACCCGCGAGGAAGTGGAGCTGGCCATGGTGGAGTACATGGAGCGCGAGGCCGCCCAGCACGGCACGCCCTGGCCCCACATCGCCCGCCACATGCTGGGCCTGCGCCACAGCCTGCCTGGCGCCCGTATCTGGCGCCAGGTGTGGAGCAACCACCTGCTCAAGGACCGGCCGGCGCGCGAGGTGCATGCGCTGGCGCGCCAGTCGTACCACCAGGCCACTGCCGAAGAGGCCCCAGCGCCGGCCCTGTAGCGCTGGCGGGTGCGGCCAAGCACCTTCTTCACGAATCACCGCGCTGCCGGGCCACCCAGGCCGCCAGCGGCTCCGGCCGCGCAAACAGGTAGCCCTGCAGGAAGTCGCACTGGCTTTGCACCAGGAAGTCGGCCTGGGCCTGGGTCTCCACGCCCTCGGCCACCACGCGCAGGTTCAGGTGGCGGGCCACGGAGAGGATGGACTGCACGATGGCCGTGTCGTTGGGGTCGTCCGGCGTGTCGTCGACAAAGCTCTTGTCGATCTTGAGCTCGTACAACGGCAGCCGCTTGAGGTAGGCCAGGCTGGAGTAGCCGGTGCCGAAGTCGTCAATGGAAAAGCGCACGCCCAGGCGCACGATCTCGGTCATGCGGGCGATGGTGTCGTCCAGGTCTTCGATGAGCAGGCTTTCGGTCACTTCCAGGACCAGGTGGCCGGGGTTGGCGCCGGTGTGGGCCAGCACATGGCGCACGCGCTCGACAAAGTCGTCCTGGCGGAACTGCCGCTCGCTGACGTTGACCGACAGCGACAGCGCCAGCCCCTGGGCTTGCAGGCGGGCCAGGGCTTCGCAGGCCTGCTGGATCATCCAGTCGCCCATGCGCAGGATCAGCCCCGAGGCCTCGGCCACGGGGATGAAGCGGCTGGGCGGCACGTTGCCGCGCACAGGGTGGTTCCAGCGCATCAGCAGCTCCCCGCCCACCACCCTGCCCTGCGCGTCCACCTGGCTTTGCACATAGGCGGCGAGCTGGCCGAGTTCGTGGGCCTTCTTCAGGTCCTGCTCCAGGGCCAGGCGCTCCTGCACGTCCGCCTGCATGGCGGCCTCGTAGAAGCGGATGCGGTTGCGCCCCAGGTCCTTGGCGCGGTACATGGCGGTATCGGCCTCGCGCAGCAGGTCTTCCACGCCTTCGCCCCGCTTGGGAAACAGCGTGATGCCGATGCTGCCCGTGGTGCTGTAGAGGTGGGTCTCGATGGCGTACGGCACCTCCAGCGCGGCCCGGATCTCCTCGGCCACCAGCAGCGCGGCACGTCCGGCGGTGTCCATGTCGGCCGCGATGTTGTGCGCCAGCACCACGAACTCGTCGCCGCCCAGGTGCGCCACCGTGTCGCCGGGGCGCAGGTGCTCCTCCAGCCGGCGCGCCACCTGCCGCAGCAGGGCATCGCCCAGCGTATGGCCCAGCGCGTCGTTGATCTGCTTGAAGTTGTCCAGGTCGATGTACAGCACGGCGCCCACCTGCGCAGCCTGCTGCGCGCTGAGCAGGGCGTGCTCCAGGCGGTCCAGCAGCATGCGCCGGTTGGGCAGCCCGGTCAGGGCGTCGAAGTAGGCCAGCTGGTGCGTGCGGGCCTCGGCCCGCTTGCGTTCGGTGATGTCGCGCGACAGGGCGATGAAGCGGGGCGCGGTGCCCGGCGCCGCGTTCTGCTTGCGGGCGATGGACAGCTCAAACCAGTGCGTGGCGCCTTGCAACTCCAGGCGGTACTGGTGGCCCGCGGAATAGCCCGTGCGGTCGGCCGCTTCCAGCGCCACATGGCAGCCCGCCGCCGCTTCCGGCGGAACCACGTCGCGCAGCAGCCGGCCCAGGAACATCTCCGGGGGCACGGCCAGCTCCTCGGCCCGGGCCGACCGGTAGTGGTGGATGCGCCCATCCAGGTCCAGCTCGAACAGCAGGTCGGGGATGGCGCTCAGGGTGCTCTCCAGGTCGTCGCGCGTGGCGCGCAGCTCGGCCGTCATGCTGCGCGCCAGGGCCACGGCCCGTTGCCGCCCGGTGGCCAGCTGCCAGGTGGACCAGGCCAGCAGCAGGCTCAGCGCCAAGCCCAGCAGCGCCACGGCATGGTGGCCCGCGTCCCGGAACCGGCTCGCAAAGGCCGGCAGAGGCGCCATGTGCAGCATCCACCGCCGGCCGCCCAGCTCCAGCACGCGGCGGGCTTCCAGGCCGGCCGCAGCAGTCGCCGCCCCCTGCAATGGCGCGGTGCTGCTAAACAGCACGGCGTCGTGCCCGGTGCTGTCGGTGATGCGCAGCCCGATGTCCGCATCAAACTCCCGCGACAGGCCGAGGATCACGTCCTGCATACGGAACGGTGCGGCCACCCAGCCGGTGAGGCCCGCACGCCGGCCTGCTTCGGTGCGCGTGTCGGCCTCCCGCAGGTACAGGGGCAGGTACATCACCAGGCCGGGCCCGCTGTCCTGCATGAGCAGGAGTTGGCCGGACAGCGCCAGCGTGCCCGTGTCCCGGGCGCGGTACAGCGCCTCCCGCGCGGCGGGGATGGTCAGCACGTCGAAGCCCAGCGCCTTGAGGTTGTTGCCTTCCAGTGGCTCGATGTGGGTCACGGGAGCCAGCACGTCGCGCTGCCCCTCGGGGCGCACGGTGTACTGCGCAAACCCGCGCTGGCGCATGTCCTCCAGGTGCGCCGCCATGGCCGTGGCCGGCAGTTGCAGGATGAGCGAGATGCCCTGCAGGCCGGGGCGGGTCTTGGCCAGTTCCAGCGCGCCCACATATGCCTGGAATTCAGACCGGTCGATCCGCTCGGATCCCTCGAAATACCCTTTCACGCCGCGCAGCACCACCTCGTAGGTGGCCATGCGGTCCTTGAGGTTGTAGGCGATCTGGTCGGCCGCCACCTGGAAGTTCTGCTGCTGCTTCGCCTGGGCGCCCTTCTCTTCGCTTTGCCAGTAGAGAAAGGTCAGCCCCAGGGTGAGCAGGCCCACCAGCGGGGCCAGCAGCACCGCCAGCCACCGCTGGCTGGCGGCAGCACCCATCGCACCGCGGCGCGGGGCCCCGGAGGCTGGTCCGGCGGGCGCGCCGGCGTCGGAGTGCTGCGTCATGGGGTGTCGTTCCGGTGAATGGCCTGCCTGCGCGTCAAGAGCCCGTGGCGGAGAACGGACAGGGCTATTATGGCCATCCGCCCCGCGGGGAACAGGACTTTTTGCCCCGGCGGGTTGGGTATGCTCCCGCCATCGTCAAAACAGGTTCACACGGCTGCCGGATGCTTCCGGCTCCCATCCACCGACCCCAAGGCCCCGCATGGCATCGCTTGATTTCGACCTGGAGGAATCCCACTTCCGCGCGTGGTATGCGCAGCAGTCCGGCGCACTGGAGGGCGCCTGCGCCGCGTTCACCGGGCTGGTGGCCTCCGCGGTTGCCCGCGCCGGGGGCGTGGAGGTGGCCAAGGTCGAAGGGCGCGTGAAGGACGTGGACGAGTGCATCCGCAAGTTCGTGCGCAAGTACCGCCCTGCGCTGGAGGAAGGCAACACGCCCTACGAGATCCAGCACTACATCACCGACCTGGTGGGCGTGCGCGTGGTGTGCCTGTACGAGGACGAGCTGGAGAAGATCGCCGCCATCGTGCGGGCGCATTTTGCGGTGATCGACGTGACGGACAAGGTGTCGGCCGTGGAAAGCACGGAGGCCTCGTTCGGCTACAAGGGCCTGCACCTGGACCTCAAGCTCAGCACCGCGGAACGCGCCCTGCCCGAGCACGCGGCCTATGCGCACCTGCCGTTCGAGCTGCAGGTGCGCACCATCATCCAGGACTCCTGGAGCGTCCTGGACCACCGCATCAAGTACAAGAAGTCGATTCCCGGCGAGCTCAAGCGGCGCATCAACGTGCTGTCCGCCCTGTTCGAGCTGGCCGACCGGGAGTTCCGCCAGATCCGGGACGCCACGGCGGCCGAGCTGCTGCAGGCGCCTGACGAGACCGCCGAGCCGGCCCCCGACGGTGCTGCGGCCGACGGTAGCGCCGCTTCGCCGTCGCAGCTCCACGCGTTCAGCAGCGAACTCAATGCCTTCACCTTCCTGAAGATCGCCACGCACTTCTTCAAGGATTTCGAGTTCGAGCCGTCCAAGGTCGACAGCTTTGTGGACGACATCCAGGCCTGGTCGCGCGGCGCCATGACGCGCGCCCGCTTCAACAGCCTGCTGCGCGAGACCGTGGGCGTGGTCAAGCGCTACAAGCAGCATTTCGAGGAACACAACCCACAGGCCAGCTTCAACCCCTATACGGTGATGCGCCACTGCCTGTACCTGAGTAACAAGGCCGCCTTTCGCCCGGCCCTGCGCAACTCCGCCCGCGAGGCGTTCGAGGCCTGGCTCCGGGAAACGGGCGAGCCCAAGGCGTCCTGACGCGTTACAAGGCTCTAGCGCAGTGGGCATTGCGCAAGATGCTACTAATTTTATAGCAATTTTTCAACAAGCCTGTCTGGTGATCGGCCGGGCCCGCCATCTGTCGCCTGCGCGACTCCACATTGGTGGTTTTCCTCCATGCGCGCGTTACCGGGTGCTGCTATATTGCACTGCAACATAACGGAGTTTCGCCCCATGCTGTACCACATTTACGAAACCCAGCGCTCCTTGATGGAGCCGTTCACCGACTTCGCCCAGGCCGCGGCCAAGCTGTTCAGCAACCCGCTGTCCCCGTTCAGCGAGACACCGTTTGCCCAGCGCATGTCCGCCGGCTACGAACTCATGTACCGCCTGGGCAAGGACTACGAAAAGCCCGCTTTCGGCATTCACTCGGTGGACGTGGACGGCGTGGGCGTGGCGGTGCACGAGCGCATCGAGATCGACAAGCCGTTTTGCGAGCTTCGGCGCTTCAAGCGGTTCTCGGACGATCCGGCCACCCTGGCCAAGATCAAGGCGCAGCCGGTGGTGCTCATCGTGGCGCCCCTGTCCGGCCACTACGCCACGCTGCTGCGCGACACCGTGCGCACCATGCTCAAGGACCACAAGGTCTACATCACCGACTGGAAGAACGCGCGGCTGGTGCCCCTGTCCGACGGGGAGTTCCACCTGGACGATTATGTGAACTACGTGCAGGAATTCATCCGCCACCTGCAGGGCGTGTACGGCAACTGCCACGTGATCAGCGTGTGCCAGCCCACGGTGCCCGTGCTGGCGGCCGTGTCGCTGATGGCCAGCCGGGGCGAGACCACGCCCCTGTCCATGACCATGATGGGGGGCCCCATCGACGCCCGCAGGTCGCCCACGGCCGTGAACAACCTGGCCACGAACCGCAGCTTCGAGTGGTTCGAGAACAACGTGATCTACCGCGTGCCCGACAACTTCCCCGGCGCAGGCCGGCGCGTGTACCCGGGCTTCCTGCAGTACACCGGCTTCGTGGCCATGAACCCGGACCGCCACGCCACCAGCCACTACGACTACTTCAAGGACCTGATCAAGGGCGACGACGCCAGCGCCGAGGCCCACCGCAAGTTCTATGACGAGTACAACGCCGTGCTCGACATGGACGCGGACTACTACCTCGAAACCATCCAGACCGTCTTCCAGGACTACAAGCTGGTCCATGGCACCTGGGACGTGCGGTCTCCGGACGGCACCATCGAGCGCGTGCGGCCGCAGGACATCAAGACCACCGCGCTGCTCACGGTGGAAGGCGAGCTGGACGACATCTCCGGCTCGGGCCAGACCCGTGCCGCCCACGACCTGTGCAGCGGCATCGTGCACAAGGAGCAGCAGCACCTGGAAGTCCAGGGAGCAGGCCACTACGGCATCTTCAGCGGCCGCCGCTGGCGGGAAGTGGCGTACCCGCAGGTGCGCGCTTTCATCCAGCAGCACGAGCAGCCCCAGCGCCAGGCGCCGGCCAGCACGCCCGCCAACGCGGCCGAAACGCCGGACGACAATCCGCCCCGCCGCGCAGCGGCCAAGGCGGCCGCCCCGCGCGCTGCTGCGCCGGCGCAGGCGGCTGCAAAAGCCGCCACCGTGGCAACCCGCTGGGTGACGCCGGCCGTGGGCAGCGCCGCGCAAGCCGAGCGGGCCGAACCCGCCGCAGCCCCCGCGAAGGTGGGTGCCGCGCCCCGCACCCGCCGCAGCGCGGCGCGCAAGGCTTGAGCCCGCAGCAGTCCGCAGCGCCGTCTCCAGCGCGGTCCCCAGCACCGTCTGTGCCCCCTGCCCGCCAGGCCGCGCCGGCGGATGCGGCGCTGGCGGCCCGGATCGACGCGGCGCTGCCGCAAACCCAGTGCACCCGCTGCGGATACCCGGACTGCGCCGCCTATGCGCGCGCCATCGCCGAGGACGCCGCCCCCATCAACCAGTGCCCCCCGGGCGGTGCCGAGGGCGTTGCCCGGCTGGCGCAGATCACGGGCCGCCCGGCCCTGCCGCTGAGCGCCGAGCACGGGGTGGAGGCACCGCGGTCCGTGGCCTGGATCGACGAATCCTGGTGCATCGGCTGCACCCTGTGCATCAAGGCCTGCCCCACGGACGCCATCGTCGGCTCCCACAAGAAGATGCACACCGTCATCGAGCCGCATTGCACGGGCTGCGAGCTGTGCATTCCCGTGTGCCCGGTGGATTGCATCCAGCTGGAAAACGCCAGCGGCTCCGCCACCGGCTGGGCGGCATGGTCACCCGCGCAGGCGCAGGAAGCCCGCCAGCGCTACCAGGCACACCGCGAACGGGTGCCGCTGGAAACCGTGAACGACACAGGGGATGCCGGCGACGCGGCAGCGCAAGACCGGCAAGACCGCTCTCTGGCCGTCCCCGGTGCGCCCCAGCCGGCAGCCACCTCTGCGGCTGGGGCCACGGCCGATGCCGCAGCAGCATCGCGCCAGGCGGCAATTGCTGCCGCCCTGGAACGCGCGCGGCAACGGCGCGCGGCCGGCCCGCAGTAGTCCACAGCCCGGTCTACGCCCGTCCTGCGGCCTGCTGGAGGGGTGGGGTCAGCGCGCCGCGAGCGTCTTGTACACGCCGCAGCCCACGTACAGGTCGCCCACGCGGCTGACATAGGACATCTTGGTCTGCACGCTGCCCGTGGCGGGGTTGGTGATGTCGTACTCCACCCAGCCCGGTTCGCGGTCGGCCTGCGCGACGATGTCGCGCACCAGCTGGTCGCCGGCGATGCCGGGAATGTCCTGCACTCGCGTGCCCACCTTGGCCGGGTTGCCGCCAAAGCCCAGGTAGGTGCCCGCCGTGTCCAGCACGAACACGTACATGTCGCGGTCGTGGTAAGGCTGGTGCTTGTCGGTGATGCTGCGCAGGAATTGGTCGCGCGAAGTGGTCTTGTGCAGCGCCACCGCCTTGCGCACCAGGGCTACCGCCTCTTCGGCCGTGCCCTGCTGCAGGCGGAACGCGGACACGGCGCGCGACAGGGTGGACGCGCGGCTTTCCAGGGCCTCGGCCTGGTACACGGCATGCCCCACCATCTGCGCGTTGTGCTGGGTGATCTGGTCGAGCTGCTGCACCGCAGCGCTCACCTCGCGCAGGCCGGTGCTCTGCTGCGCGCTGGAGCCCGAGATCTCGCTCATGCTGGCCGCCACGCTGCGAATGCCCCGCGCCATGCCCGAGATGCCTTCGCCCGCCGAGCGGATCAGCCCGGCGCTGGTTTCCACCTGGTTCACCGACGTGCCGATCAGCTCGCGGATCTCATGCGCGGCGTCGCTGGAGCGCTTGGCCAGCATGCGCACTTCCGACGCCACCACGGCAAAACCCCGGCCCTGCTCCCCGGCCCGGGCCGCCTCGACGGCCGCGTTCAGGGCCAGGATGTTGGTCTGGAACGCGATGCTGTCGATCACGCCGATGATCTCCGTCATGCGGCGCGCCCCCTGCTGGATGGCCTCCACCGACTGCACGGCGCGCTCCATGGCTTGCGCGCCCACATCGGCCGCGCCGCGCACCTGGGCCGCCTGGGCGTCCGCGCTCTGCGCCGTCTGGGCGTTGTTCTGCACCGCCGACGACAGCTGCTCCACGCTGGCGGCCGTCTGCTCCAGGTTGGCCGCCTGCTGCTCGGTGCGCTCCGCCAGGGCCCGGCTGCCCTCGGCCAGGCTTTCCCCGGCATGGGCCACCAGGGCCGCGTTGCTGCGGATGTCGGCCACCATGGAGGACAGGGCCAGCACCATGCGGTCCAGCGATCCGGCCATTTCGCCGATCTCGTCGCGGCCGTAGTGGCTGGCGGGCTGGACGCGCAGGTCGCCGCCTTGCGTCAGAGCCACCGTCCGGGCCAGGCCCGCCAGGTCGGCCCGCAGGCTGGCATACAGCGCCCACAGCGCATAGGCCACCAGCCCTGCGGCCAGAGCCACGGCCCACCAGGGGCTGCCGGCCAGGGCCACGGCCAGCGCCGCGGCCACGGTCAACGCCAGCGAGAGCAGCTTGCCCGGCAGATGCCACCTGCGCATCCACCAAAGCCCCGGGCGCAGCGGTAGGAATCCTGGCATCTTCTTGTCTCCTCTGTCGTTCTTGTCAAATGGCGCGAATCTAGGGGGGCGCACTTACGAAGGATTGACAGGCCCACAGGTCGTACGGCTACCAGGCGCGGGAGGAGACCGCAGCCCGGGAACCCTGTAAGAACGTGTTTACGATCTCGCAGGGGATCGCGTTGGAGCGCAATCGGGAAGAGTGGATGCTTCGGATGCGCCGCATGGGCTCATGCCCATGCAAGCAGCCGGGGCGTCCAATCACCCGATTTCGCTCCAACCCTTCGGGCAGCGGCCTTTGCGGGCGGTCTGCGGCGTTGCGGCGCTTGTGGATAGCCGAGCTATCCACGGCGCACCGCGCCTTGCATCCCCTCCCGCAAAGACCGCTGCGCGACCCCTGGGAGATCGTAAACACGTTCTAAACCCGCGCGGGGCATCGCCCATAATGGCGGCCCATGAATCCCCTGCTTTCCCACCTCCAGCCCTATCCGTTCGAGCGTCTGCGGCAACTCTTTGCGGGGGTGACGCCTCCGGCGGCGTATGGCCCCATCAGCCTGGGGATGGGTGAGCCACGCCATCCTACACCCCAGTTCATCAAAGATGCACTCAGTAACAACCTGAATGGCCTGGCCAGCTATCCCGCCACCGCGGGCGACCTGGCCTTGCGCGAAGCCTTCACCCGCTGGCTGCAGCGGCGCTATGGTGTCGGGCTCAACCCGTCCACGCAGGTACTGCCCGTCAACGGCTCCCGCGAAGCGCTGTTTGCCTTTGCCCAGACCGTCGTCGATCCGTCGCAAGGGCAGGCGCTGGTGGTCTGCCCCAACCCGTTCTACCAAATCTACGAGGGCGCGGCCCTGCTGGCGGGGGCGCAGCCCTACTACGTCGCCAGCGACCCCTCGCGCAACTTCGCCGTCAACTGGGACGCCGTTCCGGAAACGGTCTGGCAGCGCACCCAGCTGCTCTTTGTGTGCTCCCCCGGCAACCCCACCGGCGCCGTGATGCCGCTGAGCGAGTGGAAGCGGCTCTTCGAGCTGAGCGACCGCTACGGCTTCGTGATCGCTTCGGACGAGTGCTACAGCGAAATCTACTTCCGCGACGAGCCGCCCCTGGGTGGCCTCCAGGCGGCCGACCAGCTGGGGCGCAGCGACTACAAGAACCTGATTTCCTTCACCAGCCTGTCCAAGCGCAGCAATGTGCCGGGCATGCGCAGCGGCTTCGTGGCGGGCGATGCGGCCCTTATCAAGGCCTTCCTGCTGTACCGCACCTACCACGGCAGCGCCATGAGCCCGGTGATCCAGGCGGCAAGCATCGCGGCCTGGGGTGACGAGCAGCACGTGGTGGAAAACCGCACGCTCTACCGCAAGAAGTTCGCCCAGGTCACGCCCCTGCTGGCCGGCGTCATGGACGTGGCGCTGCCCGATGCCGGGTTCTACCTGTGGGCCAAGGTCCCCGACGCCCTGGGAATGGACGACGCAGAGTTCGCACGGGCTCTCCTGGCTCAATACAATGTCACGGTGCTCCCTGGGAGCTACCTGGCCCGCGAGGCCCAGGGCAGCAATCCTGGCGCCCAGCGCGTGCGCATGGCCCTGGTGGCCGAAGCCGAAGAATGCGTGGAAGCCGCGCTGCGCATCGTGCAATTCATCCAATCCCGTACTGCCTGACAGACCACACCATGACCCAACAATTGCAAACCATCATCGACAACGCCTGGGACAACCGCGCCAGCCTCTCGCCCGCCGCGGCCCCCAAGGAAGTGCAGGACGCTGTCGAACAGGTGATTGCCGAGCTGAACAATGGCACGCTGCGCGTGGCCACGCGCCAGGGCGTGGGCCAGTGGACGGTGCACCAGTGGATCAAGAAGGCGGTGCTGCTGTCGTTCCGCCTGAAGGACAACGAAGTCGTCAAGGCGGGCGACCTGGGTTTCTATGACAAGGTGCAGACCAAGTTCGCCCACCTGTCCGAAGACGAGATGAAGGCCACCGGCGTGCGCGTGGTGCCCCCGGCCGTGGCGCGGCGCGGCAGCTTCATCGCCAAGGGCGCGATCCTGATGCCGTCGTACGTGAACATCGGCGCCTACGTGGGCGAAGGCACCATGGTCGACACCTGGGCCACCGTGGGCTCGTGCGCGCAGATCGGCGCGGGCGTGCACCTGTCGGGCGGCGTGGGCATCGGCGGCGTGCTGGAGCCGCTGCAGGCCGGCCCCACCATCATTGAAGACAACTGCTTCATCGGCGCTCGCTCCGAGGTCGTCGAAGGCGTGGTGGTCGAGGAAAACTCGGTGCTGGGCATGGGCGTGTACCTGGGCCAGAGCACGCCCATCTTCAACCGCGCCACCGGCGAGATCAGCTACGGCCGCGTGCCCGCCGGCTCGGTGGTGGTGAGCGGCAACCTGCCCAAGACGGCCGCCAACGGCGCCCCCTACAGCATGTACGCCGCCATCATCGTCAAGCAGGTGGACGCCCAGACGCGCTCCAAGACCAGCATCAACGACCTGCTGCGCGACTAAATGAACGACACCCCCCTGCTGAGCGGCGGCACCACTGCCCCGCCCCGCCCGCACCAGCCCGGCGCCGCCTGTGCGGCCGCGCGGCCGGGGCGCGCGGGGGCCGCTCCAGGCGGGTGCCCGTTTTCCAGGGCCGAAGAGCCCATGATTCGGAGGGACACCCCATGAGCACGATGGAACGGATTCTTCGCCTGATGGCCGAGAAAAAGGCTTCCGATGTCTATCTGTCGGCCAATGCCCCGGCGCTGATCAAGATCAACGGCGAGTGCATCCCGATCAACAACCAGATCCTGCCGCCGGACGCCCCGCGCAACCTGCTGTCCGAAGTGGTGCCGCCCGACCGTGTCGAAGAGCTGGAGGAAACGGGCGAGCTCAACATGGGGGTTCCCATCAGCGGGGTGGGCCGCTTCCGTATCAGCGCCATGCGCCAGCGCGGCAGCTACGCGGTGGTGGTCCGCTTCATCTCCCAGCAGATCCCCGAGTTCGAGTCGCTGGGGCTGCCGACGGTGCTGCGCGACCTGATCATGGAAAAGCGCGGGCTCATCCTGGTGGTGGGCGCCACGGGGTCGGGCAAGAGCACCACCCTGGCCTCCATGATCGACACCCGCAACGAGGCACTCACGGGGCACATCCTCACCATCGAGGACCCGGTCGAATACCAGTTCCGCAACAAGAAGTCGATCGTCAACCAGCGCGAGATCGGCAGCGACACCCAGTCGCTGCAGACGGCGCTGAAGAACGCCCTGCGGCAGGCGCCCGACGTGATCCTGATCGGCGAAATCCGCGACCGGGAAACCATGTCGGCCGCCATTGCCTACGCGCAGTCCGGCCACCTGTGCCTGGCCACGCTGCACGGCAACAACAGCTACCACGCGCTCAACCGGATCCTGTCCTTCTACCCGGTCGAAGTGCGCCCCACCATGCTGGGCGACCTGGCTTCGGCGCTCAAGGCGGTGGTGTCGCAGCGGCTGGTGCGCAAGTCCGACGGCGGCCGCGTGCCGGCCGTGGAGGTCATGCTCAACTCCAAGCTCGTGTCCGAGCTGGTGGAAAAGGGCGACTTCTCCGGCGTGCGCGAGGCCATGGAAAAGTCCATGGCCGAGGGCTCGCAGACCTTCGAGGAGGCCCTGGCCGTGTTGATCAAGGATGGCAAGATCGACCGCAAGGAAGGCCTGGCGTACGCCGACTCGCCCACCAACCTGATGTGGCGCCTGCAGAACGACTTCTCGCTGGCGGCCAAGGCCGCCAAGGCCCAGAAGGAGGCCCGCGACGCGCCCGACGACCTGCCCTCGTTCACGGAAATCGTGCTGGACGTGAAGCCGGCGGGGTGAGAATCCCCTGAGCGCCGCGTCGACACCGCGCCCCTTCGGGGGAGCCGCGCCCCTGCTGTGTGCGGCCCCGGCATGGCCGTATCTGCCTCGTCTGCCGGGCCGTGCGCATGCTGCCGCGCAGCCCCGCGTGCTGCGGGAGTTCCGCAACCTTTTTTGTACGCCCTGCCCACCCCATGTCCCGCACCTTGCACCTGGCTGAACAGCTGATCTCCCTGCCCTCCACCACCCCCGACGATGCGGGCTGCCTTGAGCTGCTGGCGGCACGGCTCGCGCCGCTGGGGTTCACCTGCGAGCGCCTGGACAGCGGCCCGGCGGACTTCCGCGTCAGCAATTTGTGGGCAAAAATGCCTGCAGCGCTTGCTGGGCAAGCGCAAGCAGCTATCAAAACCGTAGTCTTTGCCGGCCATACCGATGTGGTGCCCACCGGCCCGCTGGCCCAATGGAGCAGCGACCCGTTCGTGCCCACCCACCGGGACGGCCGCCTGTATGGCCGCGGCGCCAGCGACATGAAGACCTCCATCGCCGCCTTCGTGGTCGCCGTGGAGGAGTTTCTGGCGGCCACGCCCGCGCCGCTGCTGAACCTTGCCTTCCTGCTGACCAGCGACGAGGAAGGCCCGTCGGTGGACGGCACCAAGGTGGTCGTGGAGCAGTTGCAGGCGCGCGCCGAACGGCTGGACTACTGCATCGTGGGCGAGCCGACCTCGGTCGAGAAAACCGGCGACATGATCAAGAACGGTCGCCGCGGCACCCTCAGCGGCAAGCTCACGGTGCGGGGCATCCAGGGCCACATTGCCTACCCGCAACTGGCGCGCAACCCCATCCACCAGGCCGTGCCCGCCCTGGCGGAACTGGCCGCCACCGCCTGGGACGCAGGCAACGCCTTCTTCCCGCCCACCAGCTGGCAGATCAGCAACATCCACGGCGGCACCGGCGCCACCAATGTGATCCCCGGGGACGTGGTGGTGGACTTCAACTTCCGCTTCTCCACCGAATCCACGGCCGAAGACCTCAAGCAGCGCGTGCACGCGGTGCTGGACCGCCACGGCCTGGAATACGACCTGCGCTGGACGCTGGGGGGCGAGCCTTTCCTCACCACCCCGGGCGAGCTGGTCCATGCCGTGCAGCAGGCGATTGCCGCCGAAACCGGGCTGGCCACCGAGCTGTCCACCACCGGGGGCACCAGCGACGGCCGCTTCATCGCCCGGATCTGCACGCAGGTCATCGAGCTGGGGCCGCCCAACGCCAGCATCCACAAGATCGACGAGCACGTGGTGGTGGCCGATATCGAGCCGCTCAAGAACATCTACCGGCGCACGCTGGAGAACCTGCAGGCGCAGGCCGAAGGCCAGGCCGGCGGATCGGAGCGCGCATGAGCGCCCCCGCACCGCAGCCCGCCGCCCTGCCCGTGGGCACCACGGTGGGCGCGCTCGTCGCCTCGGGTGCCCAGTGCCTGGCAGATGCCGGCGTCTCGTTTGGCCACGGCACCACCAATGCCCACGACGAGGCCGCCTGGCTGGTGCTGTGGCGCCTGGGCCTGCCGCTGGACAGCGACCTCTCGGACGCGCCCGGTTCCCTGAAAGACCAGCCCGTCGCCCCCGCTGACCAGGCGCTGGTGGCCGCCTTGTTTGCAGAGCGCATCACCAGCCGCAAGCCCGCGGCCTACCTCACGCGCGAGGCCTGGCTGCAGGGGGTGCCGTTCTACGTGGACGAGCGCGCCATCGTGCCCCGCAGCTTCATTGCCGAGCTGCTGGTGGACGGCGGCGTGGATGAATTCCTGAGCGACCGCACCCAGCAGGTGCTGGACCTGTGCACCGGCAACGGCAGCCTGGCCGTGCTGGCCGCCATGGCGTGGCCCGAGGTTCAAGTGACCGGCGCGGACATCTCGCCCGACGCCCTGGCCGTCGCGCAGATCAACGTGGCCCGGCACGGCCTGCAGGACCGCATACGGCTGCAGCTGTCCGACGGCCTCGGCGCCCTGCCCGGCCCCTGGGACCTGATCCTGTGCAACCCGCCCTATGTGAATGCCACCAGCATGGCCGCCCTGCCGGCCGAGTACCGTGCCGAGCCGGAGCTCGCACTGGCTGGCGGTACCGACGGCATGGACTTCGTGCGCCGGCTGTTCGCGCAGGCCCCCGCCTGCATGAGCGAGGGCGCCGTGATGGTGCTGGAGATCGGCAACGAACGCGCCCATTTCGAAGCGGCCTTCGCCGAGCTGCCGGTTTTCTGGCTCGACACCAGCGCGGGCGAAGACCAGGTATTGCTGGTCACCCGCGAGGCGCTGGCGGCCTACGCCCGGCTCACGGCACAATAGAGCCCTTGCAGGCCGCCCCGGGCGGCCCGATTGCGGCCGTTACGGCCCGCGCATTGTTTCGCATGCATGCCACCCGCCTTGCGCGGGTGTGCTTTTTCTGGTCTCCCATGATCACCCTCAAGAACGTTACCCTGCGGCGGGGCACGAAAGTCGTGCTCGACAGCGTGTCCGCCACCATCAATCCCGGCGAAAGCGTGGGCCTGGTCGGGCGCAATGGCGCCGGCAAATCCAGCCTGTTCGCCCTGCTCAGCGGCAAGCTGCACGAAGACGGCGGCGACTTCCACATCCCGTCCAGCTGGCGGATGGCCGAAGTCGCGCAGAACATGCCCGAGACCGACCAGCCGGCCACCGCGTTCGTGCTGGAGGGCGACACGCGCCTGACGGAAGTGCAGCGCCAACTGGCTGAGGCCGAGGCCAGCGACGACGGCATGGCCATCGCCCATGCCTACTCCGACCTGCACGATGCCGGCGCGCACGACGCCGTCGCCCGCGCGCAGGCGCTGATCCTGGGCCTGGGCTTTCGCGCCAGCGAGCTGAACCACCCCGTCAACAGCTTCTCCGGCGGCTGGCGCATGCGGCTGCAGCTGGCCCGCGCCCTCATGTGCCCCAGCGATCTGCTGCTGCTCGACGAGCCGACCAACCACTTGGACCTGGACGCCCTGGTCTGGCTGGAGTCCTGGCTCAAGCGCTACACGGGCACGATGATCGTCATCAGCCACGACCGGGAATTCCTGGACGCGGTCACCAACGTTACCTTGCAGATCCAGAGCGGCCAGCTGACCCGCTACGGCGGCAACTACAGCAAGTTCGAGGAACTGCGCGCGCAGCAGCTGGAACTGCAGCAGGCCAGCTACGCCAAGCAGCAGGAAAAGATGGCGCACCTGCAGCGCTTCATCGACCGCTTCAAGGCCAAGGCCAGCAAGGCCAAGCAGGCCCAGAGCCGCGTCAAGCAGCTGGACCGCATGGAGAAAATCGCGCCCGTCCTGGCCGAGGCCGACTTCACCTTCGAGTTCAAGGAGCCCGCCAACCTGCCCAACCCGATGCTGGCCATCAGCGACGCATCGTTCGGCTACGTGGACGAGGAAGGCACGCCGACCACCATCCTCACCGGCGTCAACCGCTCCGTGCTGGCCGGCCAGCGCATCGGCATCCTGGGCGCCAACGGCCAGGGCAAGTCCACGCTGGTCAAGACCATTGCCCGCACCATGAAGCCGCTGGCCGGCAGCATCACCGAAGGCAAGGGGCTGAACATCGGCTACTTTGCCCAGCAGGAACTGGACGTGCTGCGCCCGGCGGAAAACCCGCTGGAGCACATGGTCCGCCTGGCCAAGGAGCTGGGCCCCGACGCCAAGCAACCCAGCCGCGAACAGGACCTGCGCAGCTACCTGGGCAGCTTCAATTTCACGGGCGACATGGTCAAGCAGGCCGTGGGCACCATGAGCGGCGGCGAAAAGGCCCGCCTGGTGCTGGCCATGATCGTCTGGCAGCGCCCCAACCTGCTGCTGCTGGACGAGCCCACCAACCACCTGGACCTGGCCACGCGCGAAGCCCTGGCCATGGCGCTCAACGACTTCGACGGCACGGTGATGCTGGTCAGCCACGACCGGGCGCTGCTGCGCTCGGTGTGCGAGGACTTCTGGATGGTGGGCCGCGGCGTGGTGGGGCCGTTCGACGGCGACCTGGACGACTACCAACGCTACCTGCTGGAGGAATCGCGGCGCCTGCGCGAAGAGGCCCGCCTGGCCGAGCAGCAGGCCGCGGCGGCATCCGCCCCGCCGGCGCCAGCGCCGCCCCCTGCCGCGCCCGCCACCGCAGCCCCGGCCCCGGCCGCCCCGGTCCGCGACCAGCGCGAGCAGCGCAAGCTGGACGCCCAGGCCCGCCAACAACTGGCCGAGAAGACGCGCCCGCTCAAAAAAGAACTGGAACAGATCGACAAGCGCCTCGCGGCCCTGGCGGCGGAGCGCACCGAACTGGAGCATCGGCTCGCCGAAACACTGCCCCCCGCCGAGATTGCGGAGTGCGGCCGCCGCCTCAAGGCCGGCCAGGACGAAACCGCGCAGCTGGAAGAACGCTGGCTGGAAATTTCAGGGTCGCTGGAAGAAATTTCGGCCCAGGCCGCCGGCTGAAGTGTAATTTCTTGTGTTTTTCCGCCCGTCTTTTTGACACCCAGCGCTTGCACAATCTGCGCAGAGCGCTACATAAAAGATAGCAAATCCGAGGCGTCACATTCGGGCACGTGCCGTTGCTTTTTTTTGCGAAACACTGTCAACGGCCGCGCAATGGCCTGCGTTGTGGGTACATCACAGGAGTTTTTCCACCATGAACACCACCGCAATCATGTCTGCTTGGCCCGAAGACGAACGCGATCGCAAGCGCGCTCCCGCCCGCTTCTGAGAAGCGCAACTTGCAAGTTCCTGCGCCTGGGCTGTGCCGCCACCTAGCAAAAGCAGGAATCATGCCAAACAATGGCTTCACGACTGACCTGATGCGGCGCTGGATGAAAATCCAAGGATGAAGACCCGGTTTCGCTCCGGCAGTTCCCTGACAAAAAAAGACCCCGCATTGCGGGGTCTTTTGCTTGGTGCGGCGGGGTACCGCGTTGCGGCACCGCAAGGGACGCTCTGCACGAATCGAGGGAAAGTGGGCGCAGCAGACCCCACGGGACCGCAGATGCACACGGTGCGAAGGATTCCTCAAGAGAATCCCAAGCCCCCTCAGCCCATGTGCAGGCCGCCGTTCACCGAGAAGTCGGCGCCCGTGGCATAGCCGCCTTCTTCGGAGGCCAGCCAGGCGATGATGGAGGCAATCTCGCTGGGCTCGCCCAGGCGCTTCACCGGCACGGTCGAGACAATTTTTTCCAGTACGTCGGGGCGGATGGCCTTGACCATGTCCGTTCCGATGTAGCCAGGGCTCACCGTGTTGACGGTGACGCCCTTCGTGGCCAGTTCCTGCGCCAGGGCCATCGAAAAACCATGCATGCCGGCTTTTGCAGCCGAATAGTTCGTCTGGCCGGCCTGGCCCTTTTCGCCATTGACCGAACTGATGTTGATGATGCGGCCCCAGCCCTTTTCCACCATGTCCGCCACCACCTGCTTGGTGACGTTGAACATGCTGTTGAGATTGGTCTCGATGACGGCATCCCAGTCCTCGCGCGACATCTTGAGGAACATGCGGTCACGCGTGATGCCGGCGTTGTTCACCAGCACATCGATCGGGCCATGGTCGTTCTTGGCCTTGGTGAACGCTTCCACCGTCGAGTCCCAGTCGCCCACATTGCCCACCGATGCATAGAAGGTGAAACCGTGCGCCTTCTGCTCGGCCAGCCACTTGGCGTGGTCGCGGGTGGGGCCGCAGCCGGCGATGACCTTGAAGCCTTCCTTGTGCAGGCGCTGGCAAATGGCTGTACCGATGCCCCCCATGCCGCCCGTGACATATGCGACTTTCTGGCTCATGTGATTTCTCCTTGTTGGTTAACGTCTCAGCAGCCACTCTACCCAAGAAACAGGCCACTGCCGTGGAGGAAAACACTGAACCCCTTTCATTTTTGACATATCCGCATGCTTCACACGTTTGACACGCATCATGGCGCTGCGCCGGGCCCCGTGCGCAGCTTCTGCACGCGGGCTTGCGCCGCCACCCCGGCGTGAGACAACGGTGCCGACAAGCAGCAACAAAAAGACGCAAAAAAAGCCGCGTCGGTGCGCGGCTTCTTCAGCTGGCCTGCGGGGGCAGGCGCGTGTCAGCGCGTCAGCGTTCCAGCGCCAGCGCCACCCCCATGCCGCCCCCGATGCACAGGGCGGCCAGGCCCTTCTTGGCATCACGGCGCTGCATTTCGTGCAGCAGCGTCACCAGGATGCGGCAGCCCGAGGCGCCGATGGGGTGCCCGATGGCGATAGCACCGCCGTTGACGTTGACCTTGGCCGGGTCGATGGCGAGCTCCTTGTTCACGGCGCAGGCCTGGGCGGCAAAAGCTTCGTTCAACTCGAACAGATCCACGTCGGCCGCGCTCCAGCCCGCGCGCTGCAGTGCCTTGCGCGATGCGGACACCGGGCCCATGCCCATGATGGCCGGGTCCAGCCCGGAGGTGCCGAACGAGGCGATGCGCGCCAGCGGCTTGAGGCCCAGCGCCGCGGCCTTCTTGGCCGTCATCACCACCACGGCAGCGGCGCCGTCGTTGATGCCCGAGGCGTTGCCGGCCGTCACGCTGCCGGCCTTGTCGAAGGCCGGGCGCAGGCCCGCCAGGGCTTCGGCATTGGTCTTGCGGTTGAGGTATTCGTCGGCATTGAAGACGACGGGGTCGCCCTTCTTTTGGGGAATGCTCACGCCCACGATTTCATCCGCGAACTTGCCCGCGTCCTGGGCGGCGGCCGCCTTCTGCTGGCTGGCCAGTGCCAGGGCATCCTGCATGTCGCGGGTGATGCCGTATTGCTTGGCCACGTTCTCGGCGGTGATGCCCATGTGGTACTGGTTGTACACGTCCCACAGGCCGTCCACGATCATGGTGTCGACCAGCTTCCAGTCGCCCATGCGCTGGCCTTCGCGCGAGCCGTTGAGCACGTGCGGTGCCAGGCTCATGTTCTCCTGGCCGCCAGCGACCACGATCTCGCTGTCGCCCCAGGCCACGGCCTGGGCCGCCAGCATCACGGCCTTCAGGCCCGAGCCGCAGACGGCATTGATGGTCAGCGCCGGGGTTTCCTTGGCCACGCCGGCCTTCATCGCGGCTTGGCGTGCGGGGTTCTGGCCCACGCCGGCGGCGAGCACCTGGCCCATGATGACCTCGCCGATCTGGTCGGCGGAGAGGCCCGCGCGGGCAATGGCCTCGCGGATGACGACGGAGCCCAGCTCGGTCGCGGGCGTCTTGGCCAGGGCGCCACCAAACTTGCCCACGGCAGTGCGGGCGGCCGAAACGATGACGATGTCTTCCATGGAATGTCCTTGTGGTTGATGGGTTGCTGGTTGGGATTCTCGCAGCGCGGCAGATCCGCACTGTTCCATACCAGGGTTTCTGCGTACCCGGCCAGGGCGCCTCAGGCCTTCTCTTTGACGTAGCGGCCCGGCGCGGGCTCGATGGCCTTGAACTTGGTGCCCTTGCCGTAGCCCTTGGGGGCAGCGATCTGCTTGCCGGCATGGCCCTTGAGCCACTGCGACCAGTCGGTCCACCAGCTGCCGGGGTGCTCGGTGGCGCCTTCGAGCCACTGGTCCAGCGTGGCGGGGAACTTGCCATCGGCGCGCATCCAGTGGCTGCGCTTGCCCTTGGCGGGCGGGTTGATCACGCCGGCGATGTGGCCCGAGGCCCCCATCACGAAGCGTTTCTTGCCGGGCAGCACCTGGGTGGACGCATACGCGGCCGTGGCCGGCACGATGTGGTCCTCGCGGGAGCCGTAGATGTACACCGGCATCGTGAGCTGGCCCAGATCCATCTTTTCGCCGCACACGGTGAGCTTGCCGGGCTTGACGAGGTTGTTCTCCAGGTAGAAGTTGCGCAGGTACCAGGCGTAGAACGGGCCGGGCAGGTTGGTGCTGTCGCTGTTCCAGTACAGCAGGTCGAACGGCGGCGGGGTTTCGCCCTTGAGGTAGTTGCCCACCACGTAGTTCCACACCAAGTCGTTGGGCCGCAGGAAGCTGAAGGTGGACGCCAGGTCCTGGCCCTTCATCAGCCCGCCGTGCCCCATCTGCATCTCGCGGAACTTGACGAAGGCCTCGTCGATGAACACGTCCAGGATGCCCGTGTCCGCAAAGTCGATCAGCGTGGTCAGGAAGGTGGCGCTGGCCACCGGCTCGTCGCCGCGCGCGGCCAGCACGGCCAGGGCGTTGCTCAGGATGGTGCCGCCCACGCAGAAGCCCAGGGCGTTGATCTGCTCAGCGCCGGTGATGTTCTGCACCACGTCGATGGCGGCCATGGCGCCGTTTTCCACGTAGTCGTCCCAGGTCTTGTGGCCCAGGTCTTCGTGGGGGTTGCGCCAGCTCACCACGAAGGTGCGGTGGCCCTGCTCCACCGCGTAGCGGATGAGCGAGTTCTCGGGCTGCAGGTCCAGGATGTAGAACTTGTTGATGCACGGCGGCACCAGCAAGAACGGGCGCTCGTACACCTTGGCCGTGAGGGGCTTGTATTCGAGCAGCTGGAACAGCTCGTTCTCGTACACCACGGCGCCCTCGGTGGTGGCCACGTTGCGGCCCACCTCGAACAGGCTCTCGTCCGTCATGGACACATGGCCCAGCGAAATGTCGTGCAGCAGGTTCTGCATGCCCTTCGCAATGCTTTCGCCCTTGGTCTCGATGGCTTTTTTCTGCGCCTCGGCGTTGAAGGCCAGGAAGTTGCTGGGGGCCATGGCGGCCATCCACTGCTCCACGCCGAAGCGGATGCGCGCCTTGGTCTTCTCGTCGGCCTCCACGGCATCGACCAGGCCCATCAGCGTGCGGGCGTTGAGCAGATAGGCCGCTGCGGAAAAGGCCGCCACGGGGTTGCTGGCCCAGCCTTCGCCCGCAAAGCGCTTGTCCTTGATCTCGGGCGTGCCTTGCAGGCCCTGCGACCACAGCGCCTGCGCCTCCTGGAGGTACTGCTGCTGCAAGGCCTGCAGCTTGTCGGGCGAGAGCTTGACGGCCGCTGCGGAAGGCAGCGCGCCGCCCAGGTCCATCTTCTGGAACGACTGCAGCGCTTGGGCCCAGGTTTGCCCGAAAATCTGCTGGAACTGCTGGGCGCCTTCTGCCCAGGGTGATTCAGAATGCATGCTCTTTCCTCGGTGATGGGGGCCCGCGGCGGCCAGGCCGGCGGGAACGCCCTCTTTCGGGATTCATTGTTGCCGACGCCCTGGCACCTGGCAACGGAATCACAACACGTGCAGTGAACACAAACCAATGTACCTCATCGTCATTGCCTGGACCTACGTCACGCTCATGATGGCGGTGGCCGAGGCCGCCAGTCCCACGGGCACGCTGCTGGGCGCGTTCTTCACCTTTGCGCTCTACGGGGCGCTGCCCATGGGCATCCTGGTGTACATCCTGGGAACGCCGTCGCGCAAGCGGGCCATCAAGGCGCGCGAGGCGGCGGAACAGGCGGCTTACGACGCCGAGCTGGCGGCCGCTGCGCAAGGCGCCGCGGCCGCCAGCGCGTCAGGTGCGCCAGATGCAGGCGGCCAGCCGCCCGCTGCTGCCGAGGGTGGCGGCATCCCGGCGGTACGAAAAGAACCGTGAGGCATTGGTGACCGTGCACCAGGCGTCGGTGCCGTCGTTGCCGTAGACGTGCGTGACGCCCAGGGCCCGCAAGCGCCGCCGCGCCAGGCCCGCCAGGTTGCACAGGTATTTGCCCGGCGCCTGCGGCTGGGCCACGAAGCACGCCTGCGCGCCCGGGTCGTCGCGGCAGAAGGCGTCCCGCACCTCGGCACCGACCTCGAAGGCCCGGGGACCGATGCACGGGCCCAGCCACACCAGGGTGTCTGCAGCCACCGCGGCGGAGGGTGAAAACGCTCCTAATTTGATAGCTTCTTGCGCAGATCCAGCCTGCGTTAGGGCCTGAAAACGCTGAAACACCGACTCCAGCACGCCCTGCCCCCCGGTGCCCGCCAGCCCGCGCCAGCCGGCGTGGGCCGCGGCCACCACGGCACCCGAGCGGTGGGCCCACAGCACGGGCAGGCAGTCGGCCACCATGATGGTGCAGGCCACGCCGGGCGCGGCGGCGGTACAGGCATCGGCCTTCACACCGTCGGGGGTGGTGGCCTCCAGGTGCACCACGCCATCGCCGTGGACCTGGTCCAGGAACACGGGCCGCGTGCCGGGCGCCAGCTTTTGCAAGGTCGCCTGCAGGCGCGCGCGGTTGGCGCGCACGGCCCCGGGGTCGTCGCCCACGTGGCTGCCCAGGTTCAGGCTGTCGTAGGGCGCGGCGCTGACGCCGCCCGCCCGGGTGGTGCACAGGGCCTGAACGCCGGGCGGCGCGGGCCAGTCCGGCGCGAGCCAGTCGGCAGGCGCCAAAGGTGCCGGCGCTGGCGTGGACACGTCCATCAGGCCTCGGCGTCCGGGCAGGCCGAGGGCTGCGCGCGCTGGAACGCGGGCAGCGCCATGCAGGCCTCGAAAGCGCCCATGGTGAGCGGCAGCTGGTCCAGGCTCACGTTGAAGCGCTGGCCGTTGAAGATCTGCGGCACCAGGCAGCAGTCGGCCAGCGTTGGCGTGTCGCCCCAGCACAGCACGGACGGCGCCATGCCTTGCGCGGCGCGCTCCTGCGCCAACAGCGCCAGCTGCCGCTCGAAGGCCTCTAGCCCGCTGCGCACCCAGTGCCGGTACCAGGCGTTCTTGGCGTCTTCTTCCACGTGCAGCTCGTGCACCAGGTACTTGAGCACGCGCAGGTTGTTGATGGGGTGGATCTCGCAGGCCACCATCTGGGCCAGCGCCCGCACCCGCGCGCGCGCCAGGGGCGTGGCCGGCAGCAGCGCGGGCGTGGGGTGCGTCTCGTCCAGGTATTCGATGATGGCCATGGACTGGGTGAGTGCCGCCCCTTCGTCGGTCACCAGCGTGGGCACCAGCGCATCGCCCACGCGGCTGGCATAGGCCGGCGCCTTGTGCTCGCCCTTGACCAGGTGCACGGGCAGGTAGTCGTAGTCCAGGCCCTTGATCTGCAAGGCAATGCGCACGCGAAAGGAGGCAGAAGAACGGAAATAGTTGTAGAGCTGCATGGCAAAACCCATGGTTGCGGTGAAAAGGAAGGAAGGGAGCCGGCAGGCAGTCAGGCGCGGGACGGCTGCGGCTGCGCTGCGCCGGCGGCGAGGGCGCTCAGGCGCCCGAGGCGCCGGCGGGGTCCTGGTGCTGGTACACCACGCGGTGCAGCAGCTGCATGAGATCGCTGCGCTCCTGCGCGTTCAGCGGGGCCATCAGCCGTTCCTGCACCCGCTGGGCCGCGTCGCGCATCTGCAGCGCGGCCACTTCGCCCTCGGGCGTGATCCACAGCAGCTTGCGGCGCCGGTCCCGCGTATCCGGCTCGCGGCGCACCCAGCCACGCTTTTCCAGCCGGCCGATCACCGACCCCGATGTGGCCGCATCGAAGGCCACGCGCGAGGCCACGGTGACCTGGTCTTCGCCGGGGCGGGCCAGCAGCTCGTGCAGGATGGCAAACTGCACCGGTGTCACGTCGAAGCCGGCCGTCTCCTCCATGAAAAGCGCAACGGTTCGCTGGTGCGCACGGCGCACCAGGTGGCCCGGCGTGTTGTGGAAGTCGAAGCTCTGTGCCATGGGCGCGAGTGTAGCGCTCCCCGGCGCGCGGCCCGCAGCCATGGCACACTGCGCCGGGGGCGCCCGCGCCCCGACGAAATCCAGCCCTTCATTCCAGGCCTGCCCGCGTTTTCTCTCGGCGCAGGCCCAACCCGAAAGACCGACGGACATGAGCTACGTGTTTTCTCCCGCCCCGGTGGCCAGCGTGCCTATCGTGGGCAGCGGCGACCGCTTTCCTGTGCACCGCATCTACTGCGTGGGCCGCAACTACGAAGAGCACGCCAAGGAAATGGGATTTACAGGCCGCGAGCCGCCCTTCTTCTTCATGAAGCCCGCAGACGCCATCGTCGTGGCGCCGCAGGGTGAGACGGTGCCCCTGCCGTACCCGAGCCTCACGGCCAACCTGCACCACGAGATCGAGCTGGTGGTGGCCATCGGCAAGGGCGGGCGGAACATCGCGGCCGCCGACGCGCTCTCGCACATCTACGGCTACGCCGTGGGCCTGGACATGACCCGCCGCGACCTGCAAAACGACATGAAGAAGCAGGGCCGCCCCTGGTGCATCGGCAAGGGCTTCGACGCCAGCGCGCCCATTGGCCCCATCACCCCGGCGGCGCAGGCGGGCGATGTGTCCCGCGCGGCCATCTGGCTCCAGGTCAACGGAGCGGACCGCCAGCGCAGCACGGTCGCGCAGCTGATCTGGAACATCGCCGAGACCATCGAGCACCTCTCGGCCGCGTGGGAGCTGCAGCCGGGCGACCTCATCTACACCGGCACGCCCGAGGGCGTTGGCGCCGTGGTGCGCGGCGATGTGCTGGAAGGCGGCATTGACGGCCTGGGCACGCTGCGGCTGAACGTGGTGTAACGGCGCACCGGCCCTCCGTGGGCCGGATACTATAATTTTCATAGCTTCCCGCGCTTATGGCGCAAGCGCTGGAGGCCTGTTTGACCCAAAGTCTCTGAATGACCTTCCGCAGCCCTATCAAACACTGCCGCGCCTGCGGCACCGCCGTGGTCTACCGCCTGCCGGACGACGGCGACACCAAGCAGCGCGCCGTCTGCCCCGCCTGCAACACCGTGCACTACGAGAACCCGCTCAACGTGGTGGGGACGGTGCCGGTGATGGCCGACGGCCGCGTGCTGCTGTGCAAGCGCAACATCGAGCCGCGCTGGGGCAAGTGGACGCTGCCCGCAGGCTTCATGGAGCTGGACGAGACCACGGCCCAGGGCGCCGCGCGCGAGACCGACGAGGAAGCCGGCGCCCAGATCCGCATGGGCCCGTTGTTCAGCCTGCTGAACGTGCGCCGGGTCGGGCAGGTGCACCTGTTCTACCAGGCCACCCTGCTGAGCGACCTGTTCAACCCGGGCTACGAAACCATCGAGGCGCGGCTCTTCCACGAGGAGGAGGTGCCCTGGGACGAGATCGCGTTCCGCACCGTCAAGGAAACGCTGGAGGCCTACTTTGCCGACCGCAAGGCCGGCGCCTTCGGGCTGCACTGCATCGACATCGAGTAGCCTGCCCGGACCAGAACCTGCTCAATGCCTCAGGGCAGGAACAGATCCGCCGGCGTCGGCACCACGGTCGTGAACACGTAGCCGCTGCTGCCGGCTTGCGCAGACTGCGGCACGCCGCTGCTCATCAGCCCTCCGCTGCCGCCCTGCCCACCGCTGGCGCCGCCCCCGCCGCCAGCGACGGCCAGGGTGCCGGTGAGATCGTCGACGCCGGCAGGGCCGCCATTGGCCTGCACCGTGCCCGTGATGCTCGGCGCCGTGGGGGCAATCAGGTGCACGATGCCGCCACCGCCGCCCCCGCCCGCACCGGCGCCCTGCGTGTTGCCGGTGTTGCCGTTGACGCCCGAGGCACCCGCGCCGCCATTGGCGCGCAGCACCCCGCTCACCACGATGCTGTTGGCCGAGGCCACGATGATCACGCCGCCGGCCCCGCCGCCCGCCCCGGCCGCATCCACGCCGGCCGCGGGCGCGTTGGAGGCATTGCGGCCGCTGGCATCGATCGCGCCCAGGGCCGAGATCGTGACCTTGCCACCGGCCAGGATGACCAGGGAGCCGCCCCCCTCGCCACCCGTGTTCGATACGTTGGGCCGGTAGCCCGCCCCGCCCGCCGCTGCGGGCGCCTTTTTCAAGAGCGAAGCCGTCAACGGCGGCAGCCCCGTGCCGCCCTGCGATGCCCCTGCGGCCGACAGCGCAATGCCCGGATGCGGCGCCGCCCCGCTGGCACCGGCCCCCTCCACCACGGTGACGGTGCCGGAGATCGTGACGTCGCCCGTGGCGCGCAGCACCGTTCCGCTGGGGACCTTCAGGGAGCCATCCACCTGGATGGTGGTGAACTGCAGGTGATGGCGCCCGGCCAGGCTGTTGAAGCCGCTGACAGTCGTCAGGTCCAGGTTGGCACCCGGCAACACCGAGAACGCGCCGCCCGAGCCATCGCCGTACACCCCCATCGAGCTGGCCGGGCCCTGGGGGCCTGCAGGGCCCGCAGGCCCCATGGCGCCGCTGGGGCCCTGGGCTCCCGCCGGCCCGGTGGCGCCTGGAGCTCCGGTGGCGCCTGTCGCGCCCGCTGGCCCCATGGGCCCCGGGGCGCCGGGCAACCCCGCAGGGCCCGCGGGCCCCGCCGGACCGGTGGCGCCGGTGGGGCCCACGGCGCCCGTCGCAACGCCGGCAGAGCACTTGCCCAGCGTGCCGCTGGTGCCGTCAAAGCACAGCAAGGTGCCCTGGGCCGGTGCCGCCACCAGCCCGGGGGCGCGCACGCTGCCGCTGTCGTCTACCCGAAAGCGCACCGACTGGGTGGCCGAGTCGGTCACGACCACGGCACCGCCGGGCGGCGGGGTCATGCGGATATCCGTGGCCCGGCTGGCCAGCGGAGCACAGAGCAGAACGGCGGTGGCCACAGCCGGGGCCAGCCGCGACGAACGGAAGGGGCAAGAGATCATGAAAAGGCGGGAAGCACAAAAGGTTTGCACAGACACGAACAGGCAGGCCGGACCACGCACCGGGCGCGGCGCAACCCCACACCGGCGCGCATGCTAGCGGCATGGCACCAGCCACGCCAGCAAAAAAGTGCCAGGCCGCGCGCTGCGCAGCCCCGCCCTCAGCCGCCCACGCGCTCCTCGGCGGGCGGCGGGGGCCGGCCGGGGTCGTAGGTGGAAGGCGGCAGGCCGCTGGGGCCGCCCCCCGGGGGCGCCTGGGGCGCGGGCCCCAGCGGCCAGGGTGGCGGCGCGGGCTGGGGAGCTGGCTGGGGGGCGGGGTCCGTGCGGAACAGGCCGCGGATCCATTCGCGCATGCTGCCCAGCGAGGCGTCTGCGGGCGGTGGCGACGGCTGGGGCGGCGCCTCGGCAAACTCGTCCACGAAGCGGTCGCCGGCATTGACCACCTTGGCGCGCAAGGCCTGCTGCATGAACTCGCCCACCATGGGCAGGGCGCTGCGGGCCCCCTGCCCCCAGGCATCGCTGCGCAAGGTGACGCGGCCGTCGTTGAAGCCGGCCCAGGCCCCCGCCACCACGCGGGCGTGCATGAGGATGAACCAGCCATCGGTGTTGTCCTGCGTGGTGCCGGTCTTGCCGGCCACATCGGCCTGGATGCCGTAGCGCGTGCGGATGGCGGCGGCCGTGCCGCGGTCCACCGACCCCCGCATGGTGTTGCGCAGCGTCTGCGCGGCCCGCGGGTCGAACACCTCCTGGGGCGTGGATTCGGCAAAGGTCTCCAGCACCTTGCCGTCGCGGTCTTCGATGCGCGTGATCAGCACCGGCTCCACGTAGCGCCCCAGGTTCACGATGGAGCAGTAGGCCGTCACCATCTCCTTGAGGGTGACCGGGCTGGTGCCCAGCGCGAGCGAGGGCACCTCTTCCAGCGGCGACTGGCGCACGCCCAGGGCGCGGGCCACCTCGGCCACGCGGGCGGGCCCCACCTGCTGCATGACCTGGGCGGTGATGGTGTTCTTGGAGAACGCCAGGCCGTCGGCCAGCGTCATCGGCTCTTCGCTGGGCGCGCGCCCGTCCGTGGGGCGCCACACGCGGCCGCCGCCCAGGGGGATTTCAACGGCCGTGTCCATCAGCGTGTCTTCGGGCGAGGCGCCCTTGGCAAACGCGGCGCCATAGACAAAAGGCTTGAAGGTGGAGCCCGGCTGGCGCCGTGCGGCCTGCACGTGGTCGAACGGGTCCAGGGCAAAGTCGCGGCTGCCCACCCACGCAAGCACGTGGCCGGTGACCGGATCCTGCGCCAGGAAGCCGGCCTGCACCCGCGTCTTCTCCGTGCGCAGCTTCTGCAAAAAGGCATCGTCGGCCAGCAGGGCCTTGAGCGCATCCTCGGGCGCCTCGCCCTTGTCCACGGCGGCGCGGTACTCGGCGCTTTCACGCACCAGGGTCTGCACCAGTTCGTTGGCCGCGTTCCAGCCGTCGCGCCGGCTCCAGGCGGCGTCGGCCACTGCCTGCAGCTGCTTGCCCTGGTGGGCCACGGCCTGGTTGGCGATGGCCTGCAGGCGCGAATCGATCGTGGTGCGGATCACCAGCCCGTCGGCGTACAGGCTGTAGCCATGGCTGTCGGCCCAGTCGATGAGCTGCTTGCGCAGCTGGATGGCGAAGTGCGGCGCAGGCCCCATCACCTCGGTCTGCCGCTCGAAATTGACGCGCAGCGGGCGCTTTTGCAGCGTCTCGAACTCTTTTTCGTCGAGCTTGCCGCGCTTGACCATCTGCGACAGCACCGTGTTGCGGCGGTCCCGGGCGCGCTCGGGGTTGAGCACGGGGTTGTAGTACGCCGTGCCCTTGAGCATGCCGATCAGCGTGGCGCTTTCCAGCACGTTGAGCTTGTCGGCCGACTTGTCGAAGTACGTGCGCGCGGCCATCTCGATGCCGTAGGCGTTGTAGAGGAACGGCACGGTGTTGAGATAGGTTTCCAGGATCTCGTCCTTGGAATACGAAGCCTCGATCTTCAGCGCGGTGATCGCCTCCTTGAGCTTGCGCGTGAGCGCCTGCGGGAACACGCGCGAGCGGCCGATCTCGTCCGGAAAGAGGTTGCGCGCGAGCTGCTGCGTGATGGTGGAGCCGCCCTGCGGGTCGCCCCGCAGCGTGAGCACCACCGAGGAGGCCGTGCGCTTCCAGTCCAGCCCGAAGTGGTCGTAGAAGCGGTGGTCTTCCGTGGCGATGAGGGCGTCCACGACATGCGGCGAAATCTTGTCCAGCTCCACCCACTCACGGTTGGCCCAGCGGTACTCGGCCAGCAGCTTGCCGTCGGCCGACACCAGCTGCGCCGGCAGCTCGCTCTTGGCCTTGCGGATGTCGGCCACCGACGGGGTGAGCGGCAACAGCACCAGGGTGTAGGCGAGCACGATGGCCGGCAGCGCCAGGGCGCCCCACAGCAGCACGCGCCGCACGGGGCGCGGGATCCATGCCAGGGCGGCGGCCAGCCAGCGAAGTGCGGCCGCGGCACGCGCGCGGACCGATTGCAACCAGGGATTGCGCATCAATAAAACCTCACAGGTCCGGGCCGGCCGCCAGCAGGGCGAGCATGCCGGCTTCATCGAGCACCGGCACGCCCAGCTCCTCGGCCTTGGCCAGCTTGCTGCCGGCTTCGGCACCGGCCACTACATAACTGGTCTTCTTGCTCACCGAGCCGGCCACCTTGGCGCCGGCCGCCTCGAGCAAGTCCTTGGCCGCGTCGCGGCTGAGCGTGGGCAGCGTGCCGGTGAGCACCACGGTCTTGCCCGCCAGCACCTGGGGCGCGCGCTCGGCCGGCGCCCCTTCGGGCCAGGTCACGCCGCAGGCGCGCAGCTGCTCCACCACCTCGCGGTTGTGGGGCTGCTCGAAGAAGGTGTGGATGGCCTGCGCCACCACGGGGCCCACGTCGTTCACCTGCAGCAGCTCGTCCACGCTGGCATCCATGATGGCGTCCAGCGTGCCAAAGTGCCGCGCCAGGTCCTTGGCCGTGGCCTCGCCGACATGGCGCAGCCCCAAGCCGAACAAGAAGCGCGGCAGCGTGGTCTGCTTGGACTTTTCCAGCGCGGCCAGCACGTTCTGCGCCGATTTCTCGGCCATGCGCTCCAGCGCGACCAGCGAGGCCAGGCCCAGCCGGTACAGGTCGGGCAGCGTGCGGATCACGCCCTGGTCCACCAGCTGGTCCACCAGCTTGTCGCCCAGGCCCTCGATGTCCATGGCGCGGCGCGCGGCAAAGTGCAGGATGGCCTCCTTGCGCTGCGCGGCGCAGAACAGGCCGCCCGTGCAGCGGTGGTTGGCCTCGCCCTTCTCGCGCACCACGGCGCTGCCGCACACGGGGCAGGTCTTGGGCATGTGGAAGTTGGGCACGTAGCCCACGCGGTTGCCGGGCATCACGCCCACCACCTCGGGGATCACGTCGCCCGCACGGCGCACGATGACCGTGTCCCCCTTGCGCACGCCCTTCTTGCGGATCTCGAACAGGTTGTGCAGCGTGGCGTTGGTCACCGTGACGCCGCCCACGAACACGGGCGCCAGCCGCGCCACGGGGGTGATCTTGCCGGTGCGGCCCACCTGCACGTCGATGCCCTCCACCCGCGTGGCCATCTCCTGCGCGGGGTACTTGTGTGCCACGGCCCAGCGCGGCTCGCGGGTCTTGAAGCCCAGGTCGCGCTGCAGCTGCAGCGAGTTCACCTTGTAGACCACGCCGTCAATGTCGTAGGGCAGCGCGTCGCGGCTGGCCCCCACCTGCTGGTGGTACGCTACCAATTCAGTAGCACCTTGCGCAATCTGCACCTGGGCTGCCACCGGAAAACCCCAGGATTTGAGCGCCTGCAGCAGCTCGTAGTGGGTGCGGAACACGGGCCCGCCCTCGCCTGCCGGGGTGACGGCGCCCAGGCCGTAGGCAAAGAAGCTCAGCGGCCGCTGGGCCGCGATGCCCGAGTCGAGCTGGCGCACCGCGCCCGCCGCCGCGTTGCGCGGGTTCACAAAGGTCTTGCCGCCCTGCTCGCGCTGGCGCTCGTTCAGTGCGTCGAAATCGGCCCGGCGCATGTACACCTCGCCGCGCACCTCCAGGAGTGGCGGCACGCCGTCCGGCAGGGTCAGCGGGATCTGGCGGATGGTGCGGATGTTGTGCGTCACGTCCTCGCCCACCTCGCCATCGCCGCGGGTGGCAGCCTGCACCAGCCGGCGGTTCTCATAGCGCAGGCTCATGGCCAGGCCGTCGAACTTGGGCTCGGCCACGTATTCGACCGGCGGGTCGGCCGGCGCCAGGCCCAGCTCGCGCCGCACCCGCGTGTCAAACGCCTGGGCGCCGGTGGCCTCGGTGTCGGTCTCGGTGTGGATGCTCAGCATGGGCACCGCGTGCCGCACGGGCGTGAGGCCGTCCATCACCGCGCCGATCACGCGCTGTGTGGGCGAATCGGGCGTGATGAGATCGGGGTGCGCGGCTTCCAGCGCCTGCAGCTCACGAAAGACCCGGTCGTACTCCGCATCGGGCACGGAGGGCTCGTCCAGCACGTAGTACTGGTGCGCCCAGGTGTTGAGCTGCGCCCGCAGCGCTTCAATTTTGATAGCTGCTTGCGCTTGGCTGGTCTGCGCTGCGGCCGAAAAAAGGTCGGATTGCTCAGTCATGGTGGACCCCGCTGGGATTCTTTTGGACAAAACCCAGTTCCCGTCCCCCGACAAACCCGACGGATTCGTAGAGCCGGTGGGCTTGCACCCGCTGCGCACCCGAGAGCAGGAACACCTTGCAGCAGTCCATAGCCCAGGCCTCGTCCAGGGCGAACGCCAGCGCCGCCCACGCCAAGCCCCGGCGGCGAAATCGCTCGCCGGTAATCACGTGCTCGATGACACCGATGGGCCTGCCCGCGCTCGCGAAATTCGGCAGGCATGCCAGCATGCAGGTGGCACCGATTTCGCCATCGTCCAGCGCAACCACCAGCCTTGCCTGCGGCGAATGGAGAACCGCGCGGAACGCCTGGAAGGACGCCTCGTCACTCAACTCCGGGTCCTGCGGACGCAGTTCGCGGTACAGCGCCCTGACGGCTCGGTGGTCGGCTTCGTTAGCCAGCCGTACCTGCGCGGCGCTCGCCCCCCGTGCCACGGCCACTCAGCTGAAGAGCCTGCGCGCGAGCGCCGACCCTGCGGACAAGTCCCGGCCGTCCAGCTGGTCGTAGAGCAGCTCCAGGTCGGCGGCGATGGGCTCCATGGCCATGGCGGGCAGCGGGGTGCCGTTCTGGTCGCACAGCACGCCGTCCATGGCCTGGCACAGCGCGGCAGCCACGTCGCGCAGCCGGGTGAAGGGCTGTTCCGTGCGGTACACCTGCGGCACGTCCAGGCTCAGCGTGATGTCGCGGATGGCGGACTGGTCGGGGTCCTCGGCCAGGGCGGCCTGGGTGTCGTAGCCCAGGGTCAGCAGCGGCGGCAGGCCGGGCGTCGAGACGGGCAGCACCAGGCGCCCGGGCATGGCGCCGGGCACAAAGCCCAGGCGGGCGGCGTTCTGCTGCACGTAGCCGGGGCTCCAGGCGGCTTGGCGGGCCCGCAACATGAACATCAGCTGCGCATCATGCTCGCTGGCAAACTGGTCCAGCTCGCGGGCGCGGGCCACCTCCTGCAGCATGTCGGGGAAGTCCGGCGCGGCGTTGATCGCGTCGGCAAAGCCTTGCGTCTTCATCACGAACTCAGAGAACTCGATCTCGTTGAGCGCGCCCATGCGGTTGGCCAGCTGCACGCCGGCCTGGAAGCCCTGGTAGCGCTGGCCGGCGGCGGGCGTCTCCCACTGCTGGGTGGCCTCGTTCAGGCCCTCGATGGCAAACGGCTTGCTGCCGGCGCGGCGCGTGGGCGGCAGCGCGGCCAGCGCGGCGTCGCCGGACACCACGTGCTCGACCTGCAGGCCGGCAATCACGTCGATGAGCGGGTCCAGCCCCAGGCGGCGCTCGGCCGACAGCGGCGGCACGGGCATGTGCAACGCTTCGCTCAGGTCCACGGCATGGCCGTCGGCGGGCTCCAGGCCGCGGTCCAGGTCCTGGAACGCATCGCCCGGCACGGCCACCGCGCCGCCGTCGAAGCCGGGCTCCTGGCGCAGGGCCGGGTCCGCCATACCGGCGGCCGGCTCGTGCTCCTGCGGCAAGGCGCGCTTGGGGGCGTTGCGGCGCGAGGTCCAGGTGTTGTAGGCAACGATCAGGGCCAGCACCAGGCCGCCCACGATGGCCAGACTCAGTTGCAATGTGCTCATAGGTGAGGGGGTCTTCTACTGTCCGTTGCGAAGCGACACAGGGGGGCGTCATCTTCTTTCTTCAAGCATCCACCATCGACAGCGCGGATTCCATGTCCACCGCCACGATGCGCGAGACGCCCTGCTCCTGCATGGTCACGCCGATCAGTTGCTCGGCCATTTCCATGGCGATCTTGTTGTGGCTGATGAACAGGAACTGCGTGCCCTTGGACATGCTGGACACCAGCTTGGCATAGCGCTCGGTGTTGGCGTCGTCCAGCGGCGCGTCCACCTCGTCCAGCAGGCAGAACGGCGCGGGGTTGAGCTGGAAGATGGCGAACACCAGCGCGATGGCCGTCAGGGCCTTTTCGCCGCCCGACAGCAAGTGGATGGTCTGGTTCTTCTTGCCGGGCGGCTGGGCCATCACCTGCACGCCGGAGTCGAGGATTTCGTCGCCGGTGATGATGAGCTTGGCCTGCCCGCCGCCGAACAGCTCGGGGAACATGCGGCCAAAGTGCGCGTTCACGGTGTCGAAGGTGCCCGAGAGCAGTTGGCGGGTTTCGCCGTCGATCTTGCGGATCGCGTCTTCCAGCGTGTTCATCGCCTCGGTCAGGTCGGCGGTCTGCGCGTCCAGGAAGACCTTGCGCTCGCGCGCCAGGTTCAGCTCGTCCAGCGCGGCCAGGTTGACGGCGCCCAGGGCGGCGATCTCGCGGTGCAGGCGGTCGATCTCGGCCTGCAGGCCCTGCACCCGCACATTGCCCTCGGCGATGGAGCGCGCCACGGCCTCCAGGTCGGCCTGCGCGTCGGCCAGCAAGGTGGTGTACTGCTCCAGGCCCAGGCGCGCGGCCTGCTCCTTGAGCTGGAATTCGGTGATGCGCTGGCGCAGCGGGTCCAGCGCGCGTTCCAGCTGCATGCGGCGTTCGTCGCTGGCGCGCAGCTTGGTGGTCAGGTCGTCGTATTCGCTGCGCTGCGCGGCCAGCTGCTTTTCGCGCTCCATCTTCACGTCCAGCGCCTGCTGCAGCCCGCCCTGGGCGGCCGCGTCGGACAGCCGCGCCAGCTCATCGCGGGCGCGCTGCTGCTCGTCGGCCAGCGCGACGGCCTGCTGCGTAGCCGTCTCGATGGAGCGGTTGAGCTCGCCCCGGCGCGCCTCCAGGCTGCGCTGGGAGAACGTGGCTTCCTGCACCTGGCGCTCCAGCGTGCGCTGCTGCTCGCGGCAGGCGGCGAGGCGGCGCTCGGCCTCGATCACGCGGTCGCCCAGGCTGGCTTCGCGCTCCTGGCTTTCGGCCAGTTGCATGTCCAGCTCTTCAAACCGGGCCTCGGCGGCCACGCGACGCTCCTGCAGATCAGCGAGCTGCGCTTCCACTTCGGCCAGGTCGCCGTCGATCTGCTGGCTGCGGGCGCGGGTCTGCTCGGCCAGCTGGGACAGGCGCAGCGTCTCCACCTGCAGCTCGTGCGCCCGGCTCTGCGCCTCGGAGGCTTCGCGCCGCGCCGCGACCAAACGCTGCGATGCGTCGGCGTAGGCCGCTTCGGCGCGCACCAGCGCCGTGCGGGATTCCTCGGCGATCAAAGCCTGGGCGCGCAGCTCCTTTTCGAGGTTCTCGATCTCCTGCGCCCGGGCGAGCAGGCCGGACTGCTCGGAGTCCTGTGCATAGAAGGACACGCTGTGCGCGCTGACGGCGTGGCCGGACGGCACAAAAATCACCTCGCCCGGCTGCAGTGCGGCGCGGCGGGCCAGGGCCTCGTCCAGCGTGGGGGCGGTGAAGCAGCCTTGCAGCCAGTCGCACAGCACGGCGCGCAGCCCCCCGTCATGAAGCCGCAGCAGATCGGACAGTCGGGGCTGTGCCGACGGCGGCTCGGCCTGGCCCGCGGCGGGCGGGCTGTAGAAGGCCAGCCGCGCGGGCGGCGCGTCGGTGCCCGAACCCAGGAAGCCGCGCACCATCTCCAGGCGGCCGACCTCCAGCGCGCCCAGGCGCTCGCGCAGCGCGGCCTCCAGGGCGTTTTCCCAGCCGGGCTCGATGTGGATGCGGCTCCACAGGCCCTGCAGGCCTTCCAGCCCGTGCTTGGCCAGCCAGGGGCGCAGCTTGCCGTCGGTCTTGACCTTTTCCTGCAGCGCCTTGAGCGCCTCCAGCCGCGCCGAGAGGTCGGCCTGGCGGGCGCTTTCGCTGTTCACGGCCTGCTGGCGCGCACGGCGGTCGTCGTCCAGCTGGGGCACGGCCTCCTGCAGCTCCTGCAGGCGGGCCTCGGTGGTCCCGGCAATTTCCTGGGCGGCATCGAGCTGTTCGCGCAGGTTGTCCAGGCGGGCCTCGTCCGGCGCCGCCAGCGCATTGCGGTCGGAGCGCAGGCGCTCAAAACGCGCGTCCAGCTGGCGGCTTTGTTCGTCGATGCTGCGCTGCTCCGCCGCCAGCACGCCGATCTGCTGCTGCACCTGCACCACGCTGGCGCGTTGCTCGCTGGCGCGGCTTTGCGCCTGGCGCAGGGCGTCTTCCAGGTCGGGCAGCTGCATCGCCTGCTCTTCCATCTGGGCGGCCAGCAGCTCGGCACGCTCTTCGGCGTCCACGCCCGCGCCGGCCAGGTTCTCCAGCTCGATGTCGGCCTCTTCCTTGCGGGCCTGCCACTGGGCGATCTGCTCGGCCAGCGTCACCAGGCGCTGCTCCACACGCTGGCGGCCTTCCACCACGTAGCGGATCTCGGCCTCCAGCTTGCCGACCTCGGCCGTGGCCTCGTAGAGCTTGCCCTGGGCCTGGTTGACCTGGTCGCCGGCCGCGTAGTGGGCCTGGCGGATGGTTTCGAGGTCCGATTCGACGGCGCGCAGGTCGGCCATGCGCGATTCCAGGTCGTTGACGGCCTGCAGGCCGTCGAGCCGCACCTTGGCCTGGTCGGCCTCGGCATCGGCGCGCTTGAGGAACCACAGCTGGTGCTGCTTGAGGGTCGCGTCGGCCTGCAGGGTGTTGTAGCGGGCGGCCACCTCGGCCTGCTTTTCCAGCTTTTCGAGGTTGGCGTTCAGCTCGCGCAGGATGTCTTCCACCCGGGTGAGGTTCTCGCGCGTGTCCGACAGGCGGTTTTCCGTCTCGCGGCGGCGCTCCTTGTACTTGGAGACGCCGGCGGCCTCTTCCAGGAACAGGCGCAGCTCCTCGGGGCGGCTTTCGATGATGCGGCTGATGGTGCCCTGCCCGATGATGGCGTAGGCCCGCGGCCCCAGGCCCGTGCCCAGGAACACGTCCTGCACGTCGCGGCGGCGCACGGGCTGGTTGTTCAGGAAGTAGCTGCTGGTGCCGTCGCGCGTGAGCACGCGGCGCACGGCGATCTCGGCAAACTGGCTCCACTGGCCGCCCGCGCGGTGGTCGGAGTTGTCGAACACCAGCTCCACGCTGGCGCGGCTGGCCTGCTTGCGGGTGGTGGTGCCGCTGAAGATCACGTCCTGCATCGACTCGCCGCGCAGCTCGCTGGCCTTGCTCTCGCCCAGCACCCAGCGCACGGCGTCCATGATGTTGGACTTGCCGCAGCCGTTGGGGCCCACCACCCCCACCAGCTGGCCGGGCAGCATGAAATTGGTGGGCTCAGCGAACGACTTGAAGCCGGAAAGCTTGATGGAGGTAAGACGCACGGGTCAGAAAGCGGGCAAAGAAGGCGTGACAGACAGGACAGGCGGTGGCGCCGGGTGGCCGCTCCATAGGGAAACCCGCTGGCGGCAAGGGCGGAATGATACCGCGCCACCCTGCCCTCACCTGCTGCAAATGGTTTGCGCGCGGTGCTGTGGCACCAAGTTTGCCGCACTAGAGATAAAAATAGGCTGAAACGCCCGTTCAGCAAGCGGTAGCAGCTATTAATTTTGCAGTACGACGAAGGACCCGCTCGCTCCGATACTGGCGCTCCCCCACGCCAGTGCACCCGTGGAACTGGCTCCGCCAGGCCACAAGGGTGCGCCCCCCTCCGGGGGGATGGCGCGCAGCGCCTCTGGGGGACTACCTATTCATCTGGCGCACCAGCGCCTCGAAGTCGGCCGCCGGCACCGGCGGGCTGAACAGGTACCCCTGCCAGGCGTGGCAGTGGTGGCGCGCCAGGAATTCGCGCTGGGCTTCGGTTTCCACGCCTTCCGCAATCACCCGCAGGCCCAGGCTGGTGCCCAGCGCGACCACGGTGCGGGCGATGGCGGCGTCGTTGGGGTCGGTCAGCACGTCGCGCACGAAGCTCTGGTCGATCTTGAGCTGGTCCAGCGGCAGGCGCTTGAGGTAGGCCAGCGACGAATACCCCGTGCCGAAGTCGTCCAGCGAGAAGCCCACGCCATAGCCCTTGAGCTGGCCCATCTTGTCGATGGTGTCCTCCACGTCCTGCAGCAGCAGGCCCTCGGTCATCTCCAGCTTGAGCTGGCGCCCGTCCGCGCCCGAGCTGGCCAGGGCCGCGAGCACCTGGGGAACAAAGCTGTTCTGGTGGAACTGCCGCGGGCTCACATTGACCGCCAGGCTCAGCCCCGCCAGCTCGGGGGCCGCGGCCCAGCGCGCCAGCTGCACGCAGGCGGCCTGCAGCACCCACTCGCCCAGGGGCAGGATGAGGCCGGTTTCCTCCGCCAGGGGGATGAACTGCGCGGGCGAGACAAACCCGTCCCGCGGGTGGCGCCAGCGCAGCAGGGCCTCGGCGCCGGTGATGCGGCCGCGGTCGATCTGCGGCTGGTAGTACAGCTCGAACTGGCCCTGGGCCAGGCCGGCGCGCATGTCCAGCTCCAGCGCCGCCCGGGCGCTGACGGCGGCCTGCATCTGCGGGTCGTAGAAGCGCAGCGTGTCGCGCCCCGCGTTCTTGGCCTGGTACAGCGCCAGGTCGGCCCGCTTGAGCAGTTCGTCCACCGTCTCGCGCATGCCGCTGAAGATGGTGATGCCCATGCTGATGGAGCTGTGGTATTCGCCGCCCGCCAGCCGGTACGGTTCGCGCAGCACCGACAGGATGCGCTGGCCCACCTCCTCGCTGCGCGCGGCGGCCTCCTCGGGGCTGTCGCCCAGCGCCTCCAGCACCACCACGAACTCGTCGCCGCCCTGGCGGGCCACCGTGTCGTCCTCGTGCAGGCAGCTGCGCAGGCGGTGCGCCACCTCCTGCAGCAGGCTGTCGCCGCTGTCGTGCCCACGGGTTTCGTTCAGGGTCTTGAAGTTGTCCAGGTCCAGCAGCAGCAGCGCGCCGCTGCGCTCGTGGCGGGCGCTGGTGGCCAGCGCCTGCTGCAGGCGGTCCATCAGCAGGCGCCGGTTGGGCAGGCGGGTGAGCGGGTCGTAGTAGGCCAGGTGGTTGATCTCCTCCTCGGCCGCCTTGCGCTCGCTCAGGTCCTGCATGGTCACCAGGTGCCCGCCCTCCACCTGCACGCCGGACACTTCCACCGGCCGCATCTGGCCGTCCTGGCAGCGGATGGCGTACTCGCCGCTGGGCACCACCCCGTTGCGGGCCTGCGCCCGCGCCAGCGCATCGCGCCAGCTCTGGCGGGCCGCGGCGCGGCGCTGCGGGTCGGGAAAGGCCCGCGCCCACCACGTCTCCACGTCGGGCACCTCGGCCTCGGTGTAGCCGCAGATCTCCACGTAGCGCTGGTTGCGGAAGGTGATGCGCCCGTCCGGCTCCACCAGGCACAGCCCCATGGGCAGCCGCTCCAGAATGCCGCGCAGGCGGTGTTCGTTGCTGCGCAGGGTCTCTTCCATGCGCTTGCGCGAGGTGATGTCCTGCACCACCGCGATGTGGCGCTCCGGCGCCGCTCCGGGCAGCCACAGCGGCGAGACGGTGACGTCGCCCCAGACCACCTGCCCATCCTGGCGCAGCAGGCGCTGTTCCAGGCGGTACTGCGGCACCTCCCCGGTTTTCAGCCGCTCCAGCTGCGCCAGGTCGTTCGGCAGGTCCGCGGGGTGGACGATGTCGTGGAACGAGCGGCCCAGCAGGTCGCGCGGGTGGGCGTAGCCCAGGATGTCGGCATAGCGCTGGTTCACGCGCACATACCGGCCCGTAGCGGTGTCCACCTGCGCCACGCCCACGGTGGCCTGGTTGAACAGCGCGCGGAACCGCTCCTCGCTCTCGCGCCGCGCCTCTTCGGAGGCCTGCGCCCGTGCCAGCGCCAGGGTGCGCTGGCGTGACAGCAGCCCCACGGTGGTGGCCAGCAGCAGCGACACCAGCGCCCCGGCCAGCCCGGCGAGCCACGGCAGGCGGGATTCCGACGGGGTGAGGAACGTGCGCGTGGGGTAGAAGGTGAAGCGCCAGCGCCGGTCGTGCACCACCACGTCGCGCACCACGGGCTGGGCGCCTGGCAGCGCGGGGGCCGTCAGCTCCAGCAGCGGCAGCGCGGTGCTCTGGCTGGGGTCGGTGCGCACGGGGCCCAGGTCGGACATGGCCACGGCAATGCCTTCGAGCAGGCCCTGCTGGCCCAGCCCTTGCACCAGGTCGTACACGCGGATGGTCGACGCCACCGCGCCCAGAAAACGCAGCTCGGCCGTGCCGGCCGTGGGGTCGAACACCGGCACGCGAATCACGATGCCGGCCCGGTGCTCGGCTTCCTGCAGCAGGTCGAACGGTGCGGACACCACCGTCTGGCCGCTGTCCCGGCTGTAGCGCATGGCCGCCAGGTTGGCCGGCTGGGCGCTGATGTCCAGGCCCAGGATGCCCTCGTTGCCCACCATGGGCCACAGGTACTCGGCCACAAAGTATTCCGCCCGCTCGCCAGGCGGGTGGATGTGGAAATCCGGGAGGCCCTGCGGGGACAGCGACGTGTCGGCCCGCACCCGGGCCTCGTAGGCTGCGCGCTCGCTGCCCGGCACCCAGCGGGTGAACGAGAGATTGCGCACCCCGGGGTAGCGCTGGCCCACCTCCATCTCGCTGGCGGCACGCTCGAAGTCCAGCCGCGACAGGTGCGGGTTGGCGGTGAACAGGCCGCGCAGTGCGTTGACCACTTCGGTGTGGCCCGCCAGCCGCTGGCGCAGGGCTTCGGTGAACGCCCGGGTTTCCTGGCTGAAGCGGGCCTTTTCGATCTCGGCCGTGGCCTGTGCCTGGTGCCAGCCCAGCAATCCGCTCAGCACCAGCCCGGACGCGGCCACGGCCACGCCCGACACCCAGTGCCGGTACCGGCCCGGTGGAGGCACCGGGTCCGCCGCAGGAAAGAAAGTGCTCGGAGAGTCCAGGGGGAAAACCTTGCGTTGCCGCCCCGGCGGCCACCCGGCCGCACGGGAAAGAGCGCAGGATACCGGCAATCTACGGTTGCCTCGGCCAACAAACGGTTACCACGCTTCTTTTTGCAAAAAAGTGCCTCCTGCGCAACATTACCGGGCGGTGCAAGCTATGAAATGAAGAGCGTATTTTGTAACTTATCAGTCACAAATGAGGCCGCTCCGGCCGAGCGGCCGCAACGGCGTAGGGCGTGAAAAGGCTGCGGTTTTCGTCCACGGCCAGCGCCCTGCCGATGGGGGGAAACGCCCGCTGCGGGCAGTCGCCGCGCTCGCAGACCTTGCAGCCCATGCCGATGGGCACGGCGGCCTCGGGGTTGGCCAGGTCCAGCCCGCGGGCATACACCAGCTGCGGCGCGTGGCGGATGTCGCAGCCCAGCGCCACCGAAAACTCCTTGCCGGGCGCGCCCCAGGCGCCGGCGCGGCGGGCGACGGTGCGGGCGATCCACAGGTAGGTGCGCCCGTCGGGCATACGGGCCACCTGCGGCACCGTGCGGCCGGGCTGCGCAAATGCCTCGTACACATTCCACAGCGGGCAGGTGCCGCCCACCTTGCTGAAGTGGAAGTGCGTGGCCGACTGCCGCTTGCTGATGTTGCCCGCCCGGTCCACGCGGATGAAAAAGAACGGCACGCCGCGGGCACTGGGCCGCTGCAGGGTGGACAGCCGGTGGCACACCGTCTCGAAGCCCACGCCGAACTGGCGGCACAGCCGGTCGATGTCATAGTGCGCGGCCTCGGCGGCGCGCAGGAGCGCGGTGTAGGGCAAGACCAGCGCCCCCGCGAAATACTGGGCCAGCCCGATGCGCGCCAGCGCCCGCGCCTGGTCGCTGGACAGGCCGGCGCCCTCGGCCAGGCGGGCCAGCTCGGCGCCCTGCTCCAGAAACGCCAGCTGCGTGGCCATCTGGAAGGCCCGCTGCCCCCGCGACAGCCCCGCCGCCAGCTGCAGCACGCGGGTGTCCGCGTGGAACACCCGCTGCGCACCGCCGGGCAGCTCCGCCCCGTCGGCCAGGCGCACGCCATGGGCGGCCTCCAGCCGCCGCGCCAGGCTCTCGTCCGCACGGCCGGGCTGCAGCGCCCAGTCGCTCGCACAGCGTTCGGCCGCATCGTCCAGCGTGGCAATGTGGTTCTGCCGCGCAAAGAAGAAGTCGCGCACTTCCTCGTACGCCATGGGCGCGGGCGGCTGCCAGGGCGCGGCGGCAGCGCTGCGGTCGTCGCCCAGGCCCCACTGGGCGTTTTGCGCGCCCAGGGCCTCCAGGCGCTCCAGCGCCTCGCGCCGCCCCTGGTGCAGCGCCAGCAGCGTGCGGGCCACGGCGGGCATGTGGGCGGCCAGCTCGCGGATCTCGGCCAGCGAAACCCCCTCCCCGCCCGCGGCGGGGGGCGCATCGGCCAGCGCTTCGCGCAGCGCGGTGATCAGGCGCGCCTCGTCATCGTCGGAAAACCGCTGCACGTCTACGCCGAACACGGCGTTGATCTTGAGCAGCACCGGCACCGTCAGCGGGCGCTGGTTCTGCTCGATCTGGTTGAGGTAGCTGGCGGACAGGTCCAGCGCGCGCGCCAGAGCCACCTGGGTCATGCCGCGCTCTTCGCGCAGGCGGCGCAGGCGCACTCCCATGAAGGTCTTTTTCATTGTTGGGCGGATCCGGTTATTCGCAACATTTGCAAACTGCCGTGGCGGCGTTCGCAAATCTTCGCCATTTCAGGTCTTTTGCACACACACCATTGTGCGTAGATTGCGAAGTATGACAAGCCTGAACACCGCCACCCCACCTGCAGGAGACCTTTGCATGAACGCCCCCATCCTGGCCCCCGCCTTCCGGCCCAAGAAATCCGTCGCCCTGTCCGGCGTGGAGGCCGGCACCACCGCCCTGTGCACCGTGGGCCGCACCGGAAACGACCTGCACTACCGCGGCTATGACATCCTGGACATGGCCGAGGTGTGCGAGTTCGAGGAGATCGCGCACCTGCTGGTGCACGGCAAGCTGCCGACCCACGCCGAACTGAACGCCTACAAGGCCAAGCTGCGCGCCCTGCGCGGCCTGCCCGGCAGCGTGAAGGCGGCGCTGGAGCAGCTGCCCGCCGCCAGCCACCCCATGGACGTGATGCGCACCGGCGTCTCGGCCCTGGGCTGCGCGCTGCCCGAGAAGGACGACCACAACCTGCCCGGCAGCAGAGACATTGCCGACCGGCTGATGGCCAGCCTGGGCAGCATGCTGCTGTACTGGTACCACTTCAGCAACTCGGGCCGGCGCATTGCGGTGGAGACGCAGGACGACTCCATCGGCGGCCACTTCCTGCACCTGCTGCACGGCACCCCGCCGCCCGCCAGCTGGGTGCGCGCCATGCACACCTCGCTGAACCTGTACGCAGAGCACGAATTCAACGCCAGCACCTTCACCGCCCGCGTGATCGCCGGCACCGGCAGCGACATGTATTCCAGCATGGCCGGCGCCATTGGCGCGCTGCGCGGCCCCAAGCACGGGGGGGCCAACGAGGTGGCGTTCGAGATCCAGAAGCGCTACGACAACCCCGCGCAGGCCGAGGACGACATCCGCCGCCGCGTGCAGGCCAAGGAGGTGGTGATCGGCTTCGGCCACCCGGTGTACACCGTGAGCGATCCGCGCAACGCCATCATCAAGGGCGTGGCCCGGCGCCTGTCGCAAGAGGCCGGGTCGACCAAGATGTACGACATCGCCGAGCGCCTGGAGTCCGTGATGTGGGAGGAGAAGAAGATGTTCCCCAACCTCGACTGGTTCAGCGCCGTGAGCTACCACATGATGCAGGTGCCCACCGCCATGTTCACGCCGCTGTTCGTCATTGCCCGCACCAGCGGCTGGGCCGCGCACGTGATCGAGCAGCGCCAGGACAACAAGATCATCCGCCCCAGCGCCCACTACACCGGGCCGGAAGACCGGCAGTTTGTGCCGATTGACGAGCGCCGCTGATCAAAAACCATAGCTGCCCGCGCTCGCTTCACGCCATTTCCAGCATGTTTTTCTTCTGAAAATAGCGCCCCTAAAACGCGAGCAGCTCACAAAACAAGAGCAAGCCCACCCCATCCCATGATGAACACCGCCCACCGCAAACCGCTTCCCGGCACGGCGCTGCAGTATTTCGACGCGCGCGAAGCCGTTGAAGCCCTGCAGCCCGGCGCCTGGGCCGCCCTGCCCTACACCGCGCGCGTGCACGCCGAAAACCTGGTGCGCCGCGCCGATCCTGCGCAGCGGGACAGCTACCTGCGCCAGCTCATCGGGCGCCGGCGCGACGCCGACTTCCCCTGGTTCCCGGCGCGGGTGGTGTGCCACGACATCCTGGGCCAGACGGCGCTGGTGGACCTGGCCGGGCTGCGCGACGCCATCGCCCAGGAAGGCGGCGACCCGGCCGCCGTGAACCCGGTGGTGCCGGTGCAGCTCATCGTGGACCACTCGCTGGCCGTGGAGTGCGGCGGCGCCGACCCCGGTGCGTTTGCCAAGAACCGCGCCATCGAAGACCGCCGCAATGAAGACCGCTTCCACTTCATCGAATGGACGAAGAAGGCTTTTGCCAACGTGGCGGTGATCCCGGCGGGCAACGGGATCATGCACCAGATCAACCTGGAAAAAATGTCGCCCGTGGTCCATGCCGACCACGGCGTGGCCTACCCCGACACCTGCGTGGGAACCGACAGCCACACGCCGCACGTGGATGCGCTGGGCGTGATCGCCGTGGGCGTGGGCGGCCTGGAGGCCGAGAGCGTGATGCTGGGCCGCGCCGTGTGGATGCGCCTGCCCGAGATCGTGGGCGTGGAGCTGACCGGCCAGCGCCAGGACGGCATCACCGCCACCGACGTGGTGCTGGCGCTCACCGAGTTCCTGCGCAAGGCCAAGGTGGTGGGTGCCTACCTGGAGTTCTTTGGCGAAGGCGCATCAAAGCTCACCCTGGGCGACCGCGCCACCATCTCCAACATGGCGCCCGAATATGGCGCCACGGCCGCGCTGTTCAGCATCGACGAACAGACGCTGGACTACCTGCGGCTGACCGGCCGCGAGGCCCGCCAGGTGGCGCTGGTCGAAACCTATGCCCAAGCCGCCGGCTTGTGGGCCGGCACGCTCGCGGGCGCCGTGTACGACCGCACCCTGCGCTTTGACCTGTCCACCGTGGTGCGCAACCTGGCCGGCCCCTCCCATCCGCACGCACGCGTGGCCACGACCGAGCTGGCAGCCCGGGGCATTGCCGGCCCCTGGGCCATGCCCGCCCCCGGCGAGGGCACGATGCCCGACGGCGCCGTGGTCGTCGCCGCCATCACCAGCTGCACCAACACCAGCAACCCGCGCAACGTGATCGCCGCCGGTCTGCTGGCGCGCAATGTGAACCGGCTGGGCCTCACGCGCAAGCCGTGGGTCAAGACGTCGCTGGCGCCGGGCTCCCGGGCGGTGGAGCTCTATTTGAAGGAGGCGGGCCTGCTGGCCGAGCTGGAACAGCTGGGTTTTGGCATCGTGGGCTTTGCCTGCACCACCTGCAACGGCATGAGCGGCGCGCTTCCTCCAGCCATCCAGCAGGAGATCATTGACCGTGACCTGTATGCGACGGCCGTTCTCTCGGGCAACCGCAACTTTGACGGGCGCATCCACCCCTATGCCAAGCAAGCGTTTCTGGCGTCGCCGCCGCTGGTGGTGGCCTATGCGATTGCGGGCACCGTGCGCTTTGACATCGAAAACGATGTGCTGGCGGAGGTCAACGGCCAGCCCACCCGGCTCAAGGACCTGTGGCCCGGCGACGAAGAAATCGACGCCGTGGTGGCCCGGGCGGTCCAGCCCGCGCAGTTCCGCGCCGTGTACGAGCCCATGTTTGCGCTGCGGCAGGACGACGGCCGGGCCGTGCCGCCCCAGTACGACTGGCGCCCGCAGTCCACCTACATCCGCCGCCCGCCGTACTGGGACACCGAAGGCGTTGGCGCGCTGGCCGCCCACCCGCGCACCTTGCAGGGCATGCGCCCGCTGGCCATCCTGCCCGACAACATCACGACCGACCACCTCTCGCCCTCCAACGCCATCCTGCCGGGCAGTGCCGCAGGCGAATACCTGGCGCGCATGGGCGTGCCCGAGGAAGACTTCAACTCCTACGCCACCCACCGGGGCGACCACCTCACCGCCCTGCGCGCCACGTTGGCGAACCCGCAGCTCGTCAACGAAATGGCCGTGGTCGACGGCCAGGTCAAAAAAGGCTCGCTGGCCCGGGTGGAACCCGAGGGCCAGGTGGTGCGCATGTGGGAGGCTATCGAGACTTACCTGCACCGCCGCCAGCCGCTCATCATCATCGCGGGTGCCGACTACGGCCAGGGCTCCAGCCGGGACTGGGCCGCCAAGGGCGTGCGGCTGGCGGGGGTGGAGGTGGTGGTGGCGGAAGGCTTTGAGCGCATCCACCGCACCAACCTGATCGGGATGGGGGTGCTGCCGCTGGAGTTTGCGCCCGGCGTGAACCGCCGGACGCTGGGGCTGGATGGCACGGAGACCTATGGCGTGGAAGGGGAGCGGACACCGGGCGCCACCTTGGCGCTGGTGGTGCACCGGCGCAACGGCGAGACGCTGCGGGTGCCGGTGGCGTGTCGGCTGGACACGGCGGAAGAGGTGTCGGTGTATGAGGCGGGTGGTGTGCTGCAGCGGTTTGCGCAGGATTTTTTGGCGGCGCGGACTGGGGCTGCCCCCTCTCCCCAACCCCTCTCCCGCGAGGGGAGAGGGGCTTGCGCGCGATGACAACCGCTGCTTCATATCTTCCGCCCCGCTCCCCTGGCGGGAGAGGCGCGCGCGTGAAGACAATCGCTGCCGTCCGTTTTGCTCCCCTCTCCCCTCGCGGGAGAGGGGCTGGGGGAGAGGGGCTTGCGCGCGACAACCGGCGCGGCTCCATATCGTCCTCCCCGCTCCCCTGGCGGGCGAGAGGCGCGAGCGTGAAGACAATCGTTGCCATCCGTTTTGCCCCCCTCTCCCCTCGCGGGAGAGGGGTCGGGGGAGAGGGGTCCCCGCCCATGCACCAACGCCAATTCACCAAAACCCTGCGCCAGAACATGACCGACGCAGAGCAGCTGCTATGGAAGCACCTGCGCGCCCACCGCATGGACGGCCAGAAATTCCGGCGCCAGCAGCCCATCGGCCCCTACATCGTGGACTTCGTGGACTTCGTGCATTTCGGCCTGCGGCTGATCGTGGAGGCAGACGGTGGGCAACATGTGGATTCAGACCACGACGCCACCCGCGATGCCTGGTTGCGCAGCCAGGGCTTCGCCCTGCTGCGCTTTTGGAACAACGACATCCTGCACAACACGCACAGCGTGCCCGAAGCCATCTGGGCAGCGCTGCAGGCGCAGCCCCCCTCTCCCCCGGCCCCTCTCCCGCAAGGGGAGAGGGGAGAAACCACCACACCATGACCCCTATCACCAACCAAATCAAAATCCCCGCCACCTACCTGCGCGGCGGCACCAGCAAAGGCGTGTTCTTCCGCCTGCAAGACCTGCCCCAGGCCGCGCAGCGACCCGGCCCCGCGCGGGACGCCCTGCTGCTGCGGGTGCTGGGCAGCCCCGACCCGTATGGCAAGCAGATCGACGGCCTGGGCAACGCCTCGTCCAGCACCAGCAAGGCCGTGATCCTCTCGCGCAGCACGCGGCCAGGGCACGACGTGGACTACCTGTTCGGCCAGGTCGCCATCGACCGCCCGCTGGTGGACTGGAGCGGCAACTGCGGCAACCTCTCGGCCGCCGTGGGGCCGTGCGCCCTGCACATGGGGCTGATCGATGCCGCACGCATTCCGCAGCACGGCCACCTGGCGGTGCGCATCTGGCAGGCCAACATTGGCAAGGCCATCGTGGCGCACGTGCCCATTGCGGGCGGCCAGGTGCAGGAGCTGGGCGACTTCGAGCTGGACGGCGTCACGTTTCCCGCCGCCGAAGTGCCGCTGGAGTTCCTGAACCCGTCCGATGACGCCGGAGCCCTCTTCCCCACGGGCAACGTGGTGGACCGGCTCGAGGTGCCCGGCGTGGGCAGCTTCCAGGCCACGCTCATCAACGCGGGCATTCCCACCATTTTTCTCAACGCCGGCGACCTGGGCTACACCGGCACCGAGCTGCAAGCCGACATCAACGGCGATGCCGCGGCGCTGGCGCGCCTGGAGGCCGTTCGCGCGCACGGCGCCGTGCAGATGGGCCTGATCGCCACGCCCGCCGAGGCCGCCACGCGCCAGCACACGCCCAAGATCGCCTTCGTGGCACCGCCGGCCAGCTACACGGCCGCCAGCGGCAAGCGGGTGCGCAAAGAGGACGTGGACCTGCTGGTGCGCGCCCTCTCGATGGGCCAGCTGCACCACGCCATGATGGGCACGGCGGCCGTGGCCATCGGCGCGGCGGCGGCCGTGCCGGGCACGCTGGTCAACCAGGCGGCGGGCGGGGGCACGCCCAGCGCCGTGCGCTTCGGCCACCCTTCCGGCACGTTGCACGTGGGGGCCGAGGCAGAGCGGATCAACGGCCAATGGACCGTCACCAAAGCCCTCATGAGCCGCAGCGCCCGAATCCTGATGGAGGGCTGGGTCCGGGTGCCTCCGCTCTAAACGGCAGCACCTCTCCACGCCCGTCCCTCTGTAGCTCCACCAAGAAAGCAAAACCATGAACACCAAACAGCAGCTGCGCGCGCTCGCCCAGGCCCGCCGCGGCGTCCTCGTCCCCGGCGCCTTCAATCCCCTTTCCGCCCGCGTGGTGGAAGACCTGGGGTTCGAAGCCCTCTATATCACCGGCGCCGGCGTGACCAACATGGGCCTGGGCCTGCCGGACCAGGCCTTCATGGGCCTGGCCGACATCGCCGACCAGACGGCCCGCATCCGCGACGCGGTGCAGCTGCCGCTGATCGTCGATGCCGACACGGGGTTCGGCAACGCGCTCAACACCTACCACACCGTGCGCACGCTGGAGCGCGCGGGCGCCGACTGCATCCAGCTGGAGGACCAGGTCAGCCCCAAGCGCTGCGGCCACTTCCACGGCAAGGACGTGGTCGATGCGCGCGAGATGGTGGGCAAGATCCGCGCGGCGTGCGATGCGCGGCGCGATGGCGACCTGCTCATCATGGCCCGCACCGACGCGGCCGCCGTGCACGGCTTTGACGCCGCCGTGGAGCGCGCCGGGCAGTACGCCGAAGCCGGGGCCGACATCCTGTTCGTGGAGGCCGTGACCACCGCCGAGCAGGTGCGCGCCCTGCCCGCGCTGCTGCCGCGGCCCCAGCTCATCAACCTGGTGATCGGCGGCAAGACCCCTATCACCGGCGCCCGCGAGCTGGCGGACCTGGGCTACGGCCTGGTGCTGTACGCCAACGCGGCCCTGCAGGGCGCCGTGGCCGGAATGCAAAGGGCGCTGACCGTGCTGCGCGACCACCAGCGCATCGATGAAGACCCTGCGCTGGTGGCGCCCTTTGCAGAACGCCAACGGCTGGTGCGCAAAACCCACTGGGACGCGCTGGAGCAAAAATACCAATAAAAACAGGCTCTAGCGCCCGCCCATAAAGCGCAGGCAGCTATACCATTGGTAGCACATTGCAGCGCGCGGCACCCCCCGCGCCCGCGCCGAATGCACAAGGTCCAGCGGGACCGGGGCGTGCGCGGCACAATGGGCCGTCCCAGCCTCCGTGCGCCCCATGCAAAGCATCTCTTCCCAGAACGTGGTGGACCTGCTGCTCGACGCGGTTTGCGTTGTCCAACGGGACAGCACGATCGAGTTTGTCAGCCCCGCCTTCGAGCGCATCTTCGGCTACCGGCCCGACGAGGTCATCGGCAAGCGCATGCTCGACATGGTGCATCCCGACGACCTCGCCATGACCGCGCAGCAAGCGCAGCGCGTGACCGAGGGCCATCTGCAGCTGCAGTTTGAAAACCGCTACCTGCGCAAGGACGGCTCCGTTGCGCATGTGCGCTGGACCGCGCGCTGGCTGCCCGAGCAGCAGGTGCGGCTGGCGGTGGCGCACGACATCACCGAGCGCAAGTTCACCGAGTCGATGCAGGCCGCCATCTATGCCATTTCCGAAGCGGCCCACGCCACGCAGAACCTGCAGGCGCTGTTCCGCCACATCCACGAGATCGTGGGCAAGCTGCTGCCGGCCTCCCACTTCGCCGTGGCCCTGTATGACGCCGCCCAGGACGCTCTCAGTTTCCCCTACCTGGCCAGCGCCAGCGACGACGCGGCGCCCCATGTCCAGGTGCGCGACGCGCTGTGCACCGAGGTGATCCGCAGCGGCAACACGGTGCTGCTGACCTCGCACGCCCCCGCGACCCTGGAACACGCCCCGCTGCCGCACGATGGCACGCCCCAGCACTGGCTGGGCGCGCCGCTGCCCACCCTGAACGGCCCCATCGGTGCGCTGGTGCTGCGCAGCGACGGCGGCGAACGGGGCCGCTACACCGAGAAGGACAAGGAGCTGCTGCAGTTCGTCTCCACCCAGGTGGCCGCCGCCATCGAACGCAAGCAGATGCACCAGCGCCTGGAGCACATGGCGCAGTACGACCAGCTCACGCACCTGCCCAACCGCCAGCTGTTCCTGGACCGGCTGCGCATGGCCCTGTCGCGCGCGCGGCGCGACCAGGGCCTGCTGTCGCTGCTGTTCATCGACCTGGACGATTTCAAGCAGGTCAACGATACGCTGGGCCATGCCATGGGCGACATGCTGCTGCAGCGGGTGGCGCAGCGGCTGCAGGGTTGCGTGCGCGATTCCGACACGGTGGCCCGCCTGGGCGGCGATGAGTTCGTGGTGCTGCTGGAGGGCGGCCAGGCCCTGACGGTGGCCGAAAAGATCCTGGCCTCGTTCGGACAGCCGTTTGACCTGGACGGCGTGCGCCTGCACGTCCAGCCCAGCATCGGCATCGCCAACCACCCGGACCACGGCAGCGAAGCAGACCACCTGCTGGGGCACGCGGACGCTGCGATGTACCGGGCCAAGAAAAGCGGCGGCAACCGCGTGCACACGGCGCCCGGCGGGGGCAGCGGGTTGCCATGACGGGCCGCGGTGCCCCCACGTGGCGGCCGCAAGGGCCGCACCCACGGCACAATGCCCTCCCGATCCGCTGACCGGAGCCTTCCACCATGGACCTCGTTCACCGCGCGCTGCTGCTGTTGCACCTCCTGGCCGTCATCGTCTGGGTGGGGGGCATGGTCTTTGCCCATTTCTTCCTGCGGCCCGCGGCGCAATCGCTGGAGCCGCCCCTGCGCGTGCAGCTGATGCAGGGCGTGCTGCAGCGCTTTCTGGGCGCGGTGGGCGGCGCCGTGGCGGTGGTGCTGGCCAGCGGGATGTGGATGATCGGCCGCGCCGCCCGCCAGGCCGCGCAGGCCGGGGGCTTTTCGATGCCCCTGGGCTGGGCCGCCATGGCGGTGCTGGGGCTGGTCATGGCAGCCATCTTCGGCCACATCCGCCTTGCCTTGTTTCCCCGCCTGCGGCGGGCCGTGGCGGCCGCAGACTGGCCCGCAGGCGGCAAGGCGCTGGCGGACATCCGCCGCTGGGTGGCCGTCAACCTCGCGCTGGGCTCGCTGACCGTGGTGATTGCCGTGCTGCCGTAGCCGCGGCGCGCACGCGTTCCGTGCGCACAGAAATGCGTCCCGCGCTGCATGCGCAGGGTTTCACCCACGAAGGCTGCGGACAAGCCCCTTGCTGACACCCCGGGGCCCGGCACTCCTCTACCATGCGGCGCCGAGGAGCTGCCCTGTGTTCAAGTATTTCGAAAACCGCCTTCCACCCTACCCCCCCGCCGAACCGCACCTGCCGCCCAAGGACTTCATGGCCTTTGTCTGGGACTGCACCCGCGGCCTGCGCGGCTGGGTGGTGGCCATGGCCGTGCTCTCGGCCGCGATCGCGGTGTTCGAGGCCCTGCTGTTCGCCGTGCTCGGGCATGTGGTGGACTGGCTTTCCAGCGTGGCACCGGCCGCGCTGTGGACCGAGCGCAAGGGCTCCATCCTGGCCATCACCGCGCTGCTGCTGGGCTCGGTGGTGCTGGTGGCGTGGCAGACCAGCCTCAAGCACCAGGTGCTGGCCATCAACTTTCCGCTGCGCCTGCGCTGGAACTTCCATCGGCTGATGCTGGGCCAGAGCATGGCGTTCTACGCCGACGAGTTTGCGGGGCGCATCACCACCAAGATCATGCAGACCGCGCTGGCGGTGCGCGACATGATCTTCACCACCACCGACGTGGTGATCGGCATGGGCATCTACCTGATCACCATCCTGGCCCTGCTGGCCGGCTTTGATGCGCGGCTGATCCTGCCGTTTGCGGCCTGGATGGTGGCCTACGGCCTGGCCTGCTGGTACTTCGTGCCGCGCCTGGGCAAGGTGGGCAAGGCGCAGGCCGATGCGCGGTCCGTGATGACCGGGCGCATCACCGACGCCTACACCAACATCGCCACCGTCAAGCTGTTCTCGCACACCCGGCGCGAGTCGGAGTTCGCGCGGGCCGCCATGGACGCGTTCAAGCTCACCGGCTACGCGCAGATGCGCCTGGTGAGCCGGTTCGAGATCGTGAACCAGCTGCTGGTGGTGGCCATGATCCTGGGCGCCTGCGGCACGGCCCTGTGGCTGTGGTCGCGCGGCGAGGTGGGTGCCGGCGCCGTGGCCGCGGTCACGGCCATGACGCTGCGGGTGTCGGGCCATGCCCACTGGGTGATGTGGGAGATGACCACGCTGTTCGAAAGCGTGGGCACCATCCAGGACGGCATCAACACCCTGACCCGGCCGCGCACCGTGGTGGACGCGCCCCACGCGCAGCCGCTGCAGGTCACGCACGGCGAGGTGCGCTTCGAGGACGTGAGCTTTGGCTACGGCAACGGCCGCCCGGTCATCGACCAGCTGAACCTCACCATCCGCGCGGGCGAGAAGATCGGCCTCATCGGCCGCTCGGGGGCCGGCAAGTCCACCCTGGTCAACCTGCTGCTGCGCTTTCACGACGTGAACGCGGGCCGCGTGCTGATCGACGGGCAGGACATCGCACAGGTCACGCAGGACAGCCTGCGCCGCAACATCGGCATGGTCACGCAAGACACCTCGCTGCTGCACCGCTCCATGCGCGAGAACATCCTGTACGGGCGGCCCGACGCCACCGAGGACGCGATGCGCGCCGCCGCCCAGCGGGCCGAGGCCGCCGACTTCATCGAGAGCCTGACCGACCTGCAGGGCCGTACCGGCTACGACGCCCAGGTGGGCGAGCGCGGCGTGAAGCTCTCGGGCGGCCAGCGCCAGCGCGTGGCCATCGCGCGGGTGATGCTCAAGGACGCGCCCATCCTGCTGCTGGACGAGGCCACCAGCGCGCTCGACTCCGAGGTGGAAGCAGCCATCCAGCAAAGCCTGGACCGCCTCATGCAAGGCAAGACCGTGATCGCCATCGCCCACCGCCTGTCCACCATCGCCGCCATGGACCGGCTCATCGTGCTGGACGCCGGCCGCATCGTCGAGGAAGGCACGCACGCGCAGCTGCTGGGCCAGGACGGCGTGTACGCGCGCCTGTGGGCGCACCAGAGCGGCGGCTTCCTGGGCGAGGACGAGTGAACAGCCCTCCCCACCGCGTCGCCCGGTACCGCGCCAGTGCACGCGTGCTGGGCATGGATTTGCATGAAAATGCCTGATTAGCGACCTACCTCAGACGCTTTCTTTTCCCCACCCGTTCGGGCTGAGCCTGTCGAAGCCTTGCACGCGCGCTGCAAGCCCTGGCTTCGACAGGCTCAGCCCGAACGGATGGAGTGGTATCTGAGACCAGTAACTAATCAGGTGAAAATGGGCTCTGGCGCTTATCCATAAAGCGCAAGAAGCTATCTTTTTAATAGCAAACTCACCATGCCCCAACCCCTGCCCCAGTCCCCCAAGCCCACACCACCCCTTGCGCTGCCAATGCCCGTTCCCACGGGCGAGCAGCTCAAAGCCGCGCGCACCGCAGCGGGACTGAGCCAGGCCGAGGCCGCCCAGCTGATGGGCTATCCGCTGCAGACCGGCAGCCGGGGCGGCCTGCAGTCGCGCACCTGGCAGGCGCTGGAGAGCATGGGCGACGAGCGCAACATGCAGGGGCCGGTGTTCGCCATGTTCCTGCTGCTGACAGGCCAGCACCCGGATTGGGTGCTCTCCCCGCGCACGGCCCCGGCCGGCGCGGCTCCAGGCGCCTGAGGCTCCTGGCGGCAAGCGGGAGCTGGTCAGTCCACCTTGATGTTGGCGGCCTTGATGAGCTGCGCCCACTTGTCGACTTCGGCTTTCTGAAAGGCCGCGACCTGCGCAGGCGGCAGGTCGGCCGGCTCCATGCCGAAGCCCTTGAGGCGGTTCTGCATGTCGGGCTGGGCCAGGATCTTGCGGATTTCGTCGTGCAGGCGCGTGACCACCGGCGCGGGCGTGGCCGCCGGCACGAAGACCGCTTGCCACGACTGCACCTGGAAATCGGCCAGGCCGTTCACGCCCGACTCGGCCACCGTGGGCACGTCGGGCAGCGACGCCAGCCGCTGGGGCGAAGTGACGGCAATGGCGCGCAGCTTGCCGCTCTGGATGTGCGGCGCAGCCACCACGGTGGTGTCGAACATCATGTCCACCTGGCCGCTGATCACGTCCTGGATGGCAGGGCCGCTGCCCTTGTAAGGAATGTGGGTGAACTTCACGCCCGACTTGTACGCGAGCAGTTCCACCGCCAGGTGCTGGGAGCTGCCGGTGCCGGCCGACGCCGACGACAGGCCGCCCGCCTTCGCCTTGGCAGCGGCCAGCACGTCCTTGAGCGTCTTGTACGGGCTGTTGGCCGCCACCACCAGCACCACGGGGTTGGTGCCGATCAGCGTGACCGGGGCAAACGACTTGAGCGGGTCATAGCCCAGCTTGGGGTACAGGCTGATGTTGATGGCGTGCGAACTCACGGTGCCGCCGAGCAGGGTGTAGCCGTCCGGCGCGGCGCGGGCCGCTGCTTCCGACCCGACGCTGCCCGCCGCGCCGCCCTTGTTCTCCACCACCACCGTGGTGCCCAGGGCCGGCCCCAGTTGCTGGCCGATGAGCCGGGCCAGCGTGTCGGTGGTGCCGCCCGCCGCAAAGGGCACGACGTAGGTGATGGCCTTGCCGGTGGGCCAGCTGCCCTGGGCGGCCGCGGGCAGCGCGGCGGCCCCCAGCGCGGTGGTGGCGGCCGCCACGGCGGCGGTGCGGACGAAGGTTCTGCGGTGCATGGTGTGTCTCCTGGGATGGGGTTCGGATAAGGGAGGTAAGAAGGGCAGCTGCGCAAGGGGCGCGCGGAGCGCGTGCTGCGTCAGGGCAAGTCCACGATCTGCAGCCCGTTCGGCCCCCTGCCCGCTGGGACGCCCGCCGACACCGGCACGCCCGGGATGCTCATGGCGGGGTCCAGGGCCAGGCAAGGCGGCCAGCTGCGGCGCAGGCGAGGAGTGGCAGGTTTCATCAGGGGCTTTCTTGCAAGAAGCGTCAATCTGGGGGCCGGTCATGTCATACGTTGTCATACAACAAATGGGATTTTGGTGCGATCAAGAACCCGGCGGCTCCGGGAATTACCCTTAGCGCTCCTCGGGCCGTTGCGGATGCAGTTACGCTGATACGCAAGCCAAGACAATGGGGCAACATCCTCCGCAATTACCCTTAGCTCGGGGGGAATTCATTGCCTTTGGCCAAATCAAGTTGTACGATGACTAACAACAACTTCTTGGAGACACATCCCATGCCCCTGATTCGCCGCCGTGCCGCGTTGCTGGCCTGCTCTGCCCTGCTGGCAGCCGTTCCCGCCCTGGCCCAGACGGGCGGTGCCGACTGGCCCGCCAAGACCTTGCGCATCGTGGTGCCCTACCCACCCGGCGGCAGCTCGGACATCATTGCGCGCTCCATCAGCCAGGTGCTGTCCGAATCGCTCAAGCAAAGCGTGATCGTGGAGAACAAGCCCGGCGCCAACGGCAACCTGGGCGCCGACTTCGTGGCCAAGGCCGATGCCGACGGCTACACCCTGCTGCTGTGCGACGTGGGCGCGCTGGCCATCAGCCCCTCGGTGTATACGAAGCTGTCGTTCGATCCGTCCAAGGACCTGCGCGGCGTGACCATGCTGGCCTACTCGCCGCACCTGCTGGTGGTGCACCCCTCGGTGCCCGTCAGCAACCTCAAGGAACTGGTCGCCTATTCCAAGAAGAACGACCTGAACTTCGCCGTCACGGCCACCGGCAGCGCCCCCCATCTGGCCGGCGTGGCGCTGGAGCGCGCCAGCGGCGCACGCTGGCAGTACATCCCCTACAAGGGCGGCGTCACCGCCATCCAGGACACCGTGGCCGGGCAGACCCAGGTGCTGATGAACGGCATGCTGGCCACCCTGCCCCAGGTGCAGAACGGCAAGCTCAAGGTGCTGGGCGTGTCCAAGTCCACCCGCATGCCGCTGATCGGCGACGTGCCCACCATTGCCGAGCAAGGCGTGGCCGGCTACGAGTCCGGCACCTGGCAAGGCGTGCTGGTCCCACGCGGCACGCCCGAGGCCGTGGTGCAAAAGCTGAACAAGGCTCTCATCACCGCCATCCGCGCGCCCGAGATCCGCTCGCGCCTGGCCGGCCAGGGCGCCGAGGTGGTGACCATGGCGCCTGCCGAGCAAGACCAGTTCTTTGCCAAGGAGCGCGCCCGCTGGGCCAGCGTGGTCAAGGCCGCCAACATCAAGCTCGACTGACGCCTCCGGCCCCGCCCCCTTTTTTTAGTTGTTTCGAACCCGCCCCACCATGACCCCCCAAGACCTCAAATCCATCATGGGCTCCGGCCTGCTCTCGTTCCCCATCACGGACTTCGACGAGCAAGGCAACTTCCGCCCCAAGACCTACATCGAGCGCCTGGAGTGGCTGGCCCCCTACGGCGCCAGCGCCCTGTTTGCCGCCGGTGGCACGGGCGAGTACTTCTCGCTCTCGGGCCCAGAGTACAGCGAGGTCATCAAGACGGCGGTGGACACCTGCCGCGGCAAGGTGCCCATCATTGCCGGCGCCGGCGGCCCCACGCGCACGGCGATTGCCCATGCGCAAGAGGCCGAGCGTCTGGGCGCGCACGGCATCCTGCTCTTGCCCCACTACCTGACCGAAGCGGGCCAGGAGGGCCTGATCGAGCACGTGGCGCAGGTCTGCAACAGCGTGAAGTTCGGCGTGATCGTCTACAACCGCGACCGCACCAAGCTCACGGCCGAGTCCCTGGCCATCCTGGCCGACCGCTGCCCCAACCTGATCGGCTTCAAGGACGGGGTGGGCCATATCGAGACGATGTCGTCCATCTACATGAAGCTGGGCGACCGCTTCTCGTACCTGGGCGGCCTGCCCACGGCCGAGGTGTATGCGGCGGCGTACAAGGCGCTGGGCACGCCGGTGTATTCCTCAGCGGTGTTCAACTTCATTCCCAAGACGGCGATGGAGTTCTACCAGGCCGTGGCGGCCGACGACATGGCCACGCAGCACCGGCTGCTCAAGGAGTTCTTCATGCCGTACCTGGCCATCCGCAACCGCGTGGAGGGCTACGGCGTGTCCATCATCAAGGCGGGCGCGCGCATCGTGGGGCACGACGGCGGGCCGGTGCGGGCACCGCTGGTGGACCTCAAGCCGCAGGAGATGGAAGAGCTCAAGGCGCTGATCGCCAAGCTGGGGCCGCAGTAAGCCGCCTGGCAGCGCTGCCGGGGCCCCGGGGCCGAACGGGCTGGCGAGATCGGCACCAGCGGCTGCACATTTTGAGCCATTTTGGGCTGCAGAGCTCATCTACCTTGCGCAGGCAGCTATAAAAACAGGAGCATTCAGACCCTGAAGCGCAGGCGCGACCACGCACTGTTTCAACGCCCCAAGAGCCACTCACCCGCTGGGTGCGAACACCCCCGGGTCGATCAGCGGCTTGCGACCGTTCCGTTGAAAGAGCCACATCGTGTACAGCGGCAACGACTCGGCCAGCCGCAACGGCACCAGCAACTCGGTCGCCGCGCCCAGCAGGGCCGGGTGCGGGAACACGGCGAGCAAATCGGTCTGGACGACCAGGTTCAGCATGCTGGCAAAGTCGGCGCAGCGTACGGTCATGGAGGGCACGGGCAAGCCCCGCACGCGGTGGGCCTCCGTCAACACATCCACGGGCCCGCTCACACTGGGCTCTACACAGGCCCATGCAGCGCCCTGCAACTGCGCCAGCGACCGCGCCCGGACCAGCGGGTGGTGACGCCGCGCGTAGATGCGCGGATGCAGTTCATACAAAGGCCACTGCGCCACGTCGGAGTGCGCGAACTTGCGCGGCCGGGGCGCGACGACGGCGTCGAACTGGTGCCGCAGCAGGCCGGCGAGCAGGCTGCCCTCATCGGCCGTCCGCATGTGCAGCGATCGCCTGGAGTCTGGCAGACACCAGGTGCTGTACAAGAGGGGGCCGCACACCAGCGCGGCCGAGCTGGTCAGCCCCACCCGCAGCACCTTGCGGTTTGCCGCGCTCTGCCGGGTCTGCGGCAAGGCGTTGATGCGCTGCGCCAGCGGAACCCCTTCTGCCACCACCCGCCGAGCCAGCTCGGTGGGCACATGGCGACGCCCGTCCCGCACCAGCAAGGGCGCGGCGAACTGCCCCTGCAGCACTTTCAAGCCCTGGCTGATGGCGGGCTGCGAAACCCCACAGGCCTGCGCCGCGCGCGCAAACGAGCCCTGTTCGATGACGGCTTGAAGGTAGTGGAGATAACGCAGATACATAAGCAGCTTTTATGTATGAGGCTTCATTGTCCCTTGCCGCAGGCGCCCTGCGCGGCGAAGCTCGGGGCATCCTTCTTCACCAGGCTTCCACCATGACCGCGCCCACCCCGCTCGACACCGTCCGCACCTACCTCGCCCACCTGCACGCCAGCCACACCGACGGGCTGATCGCCTGTTTTGAAGACGATGGCGTGGTGCATTCCCCCTTCCTGGGCACGATGCGCGCCAGCGACTTTTTCAGGAAGCTCGCCCAGGCCTCCAGCGGCAGCGTGATCACGGTGCTGGATCTTTTTGCCTCTGCACAGCCCGGCCAGGACGGATCGGTGCGTGTGGCCGCCTACTTCCGCTACGACTGGACCTTGAGCGATGGCCGTGAGGTGACGTTCACCTGCGTGGATGTGTTCACCTTCGACGCGGGCAGCACCCGCATCCGCGACATGAACATCGTCTACGACACGCACCCGCTGCGCGAAGCGGTGGGCGACAAGTACGCGCCTGATCCGGTCACAGCAACTCCACGCCCTTGAGCGTGACGAAACTGGTCTCGCGCGTCACTTGCACAAAGTCCTGCAGATACGGCTTGGCCGACAGGCTGGGCAGGCAGGCCGCGTGCAGCTCGCCGCGCAAGCCTTTGTCGCCAATCGGTCTGGCAGTCACGTATCCCCGGTCCAGATAGCTTTGCACTGCCCACAGCGGCAGCGCCGCCACCCCGCGCCCGCTGGCCACCAGCTGAAGCATCGCCACCGTCAGCTCGGTGGTGCGGCGCGGGGGGCGCACGCCAGCGGGCTCCAGCACCTGGCGGATCAGGTCCAGCATCTCGTCGGGCACGGGGTAGGTGATGATGGTCTGGTCGGCAAAGTCCTGCGCCACCAGGTGCGGCCGGGCCACCAGCGGGTGCGTGTTGGCCAGCAGCGCGCGGATCTCAAAGCCGAACAGCGCGTGGTAGTCCACGCCCGCTTCGTCGGCATCCACCTCCGACACGATGGCCACATCGGCCCGGCCCTGGTGCAGCAGGCCCACGGGGTCGGCATGGAAGCCGCTCACGATGTCCAGCTCCACCTCGGGCCAGCGGGTGCGAAAGGCGTCCATGGCGGGCATCAGCCAGTCAAAGCAGGTATGGCATTCCACCGCGATGCGCATCTGCCCGCCCTGCCCCAGCACCAGGCGGGCAATGTCGCGCTCGGCCCCTTCCACCTGGGGCAGCACGGCATCGGCCAGCGCCAGCAGGCGTTCGCCCACGGCGGTGAACTGCGGCGGCACGGACTTGCGCTCAAACAGCGGCTGGCCGTAGCGGTCTTCCAGCAGCTTGATCTGGTGCGACAGCGCCGACTGCGTGAGGTTGAGCAGCTGCGCGGCCCGCACCAGACTGCCGCTGTCGCGCAGGGCGACCAGCGTGCGCAGGTGGCGCACTTCCAGGATCGACTGAACCATTAATATTTTTCAAGTTGAACGAATAAAACTTTCGTTTGAATAATAAACGAGCCCGCGCGACCATCGGTGCCTTCATTGCATTGCTCCATTCAGAAGAAGGAAATCACCATGTCGCTCGCCGCTCCGACCACCCGCCGCCCCGTGCTCACGCACACCCTGGGCTTTCCGCGCATGGGGGCGCAGCGCGAACTGAAGTTCGCGCTCGAATCCTTCTGGCGCCGGGCCAGCACCGAAACCGAATTGCAGGCCACCGCCGCCCAGCTGCGCCAGTTGCACTGGCAGGCGCAGGCCGACGCCGGCCTGGGATTTGTGACCGTGGGCGACTTTGCCCTGTACGACCATGTGGCCAACCACATCCAGCTGCTGGGCTGCGAGCCTGCGCGCTTTGGCTTTGACGCCCACACGCCCGAGCTGGCGCGCTACTTCGCGATGGCGCGGGGGGTGTCGGCTCAGGCGGCCGCCGACCACGCGGGCTGCAGCGCCGGTTGCACTGCAAAACACCACACCACCGGCCAGCCCGCCCTGGAGATGACCAAATGGTTTGACACCAACTACCACTACCTCGTGCCCGAGTTCAGCGCCCACACCCAGTTCCACCTGGCCAGCGAGCGCCTGTTTGCCGAAGTGGCCGAGGCCCAGGCGCTGGGCCACCGCGTCAAGGCCGTGCTGCTGGGGCCGCTGAGCTTCTTGTGGCTGGGCAAATCCAAAACGGCGGGCTTCGACCGGTTCAGCCTGCTGGAGCAACTGCTGCCCGTGTACGAAGCCGTGCTAACGCGCCTGAAGGCCCAGGGCGTGGAATGGGTGCAGATCGACGAGCCCATCCTGGGCCTGGACCTGCCCGATGCATGGCGCCACGCGTTTGAGCCCAGCTACTGGCAACTGGCCCGCAGCGCGCCCAAGCTGCTGCTGGCCACCTACTTCTCGCCCCTGGCCGAAAACCTGCGCCTGGCCTGCCAGCTGCCCGTGGCGGGCCTGCATGTGGATGCCGTGCGTGCGCCCGACGAGCTGGTGGGCGTGGCCGACTGGCTGCCCTCGCACAAGGTGCTGTCGGTGGGCGTTGTGGACGGCCGCAACATCTGGCGCACCGACCTGGATGCGGCGCTGCAAAAGCTGCGCCCTGTGGCCGACAAGCACCAGGGCGAGCTGTGGCTGGCGCCATCGTGCTCGCTGCTGCATGTGCCGTTCAGCCTGCAGGCCGAGACGCAGTTGGACGCCGAGATGAAATCCTGGCTGGCGTTTGCGGTGGAAAAACTCGATGAGCTGCGCGTGCTCTCCACCGCCCTGGTCCAAGGCGAGGATGCTGTGGGAGGCGAATTGCGCGCCGCCCGCACCGCCTTGTCCACCCGCCGCGCCAGCCCGCGCGTGCACCGCGCCACCGTGGCCGCCCGCATTGCCGCTGCTGCGCCGGGTGCGGACCAGCGCGCCAGCGCCTTTCCCATCCGGCAAAAGGCCCAACGCGCCCGGCTGAAGCTGCCGCTGCTGCCCACCACCACCATCGGCTCGTTCCCGCAAACGGCCGAGATCCGCGCGGCCCGGGCCGCCTTCAAGCGCGGTGCGCTCGATGCAGCCCACTACCAACAAAAGATGGAAGCAGAAATCGCCCTGGCCGTGCGCAAGCAGGAAGCGCTGGGGATCGACGTACTGGTGCACGGCGAGGCCGAGCGCAACGACATGGTCGAATACTTTGGCGAGCAGCTCGACGGCTTTGCCTTCACCGCCAACGGCTGGGTGCAAAGCTACGGCTCACGCTGCGTGAAGCCGCCCATCATCTACGGAGACGTGGCCCGCCCCGCGCCCATGACCGTGGCCTGGACGCAGTACGCGCAGCGCCTGACCACCAAGCCCATGAAGGGCATGCTCACCGGCCCCATCACCATACTGCAATGGAGCTTTGTGCGCGACGACCAGCCCCGCGCCACCACGGCCGACCAGATCGCCTGGGCGATCCGCGACGAGGTGTGTGACCTGGAAGCCGCAGGCATCGCCATCATCCAGATCGACGAACCCGCCATCCGCGAGGGCCTGCCGCTGCGCCGCGCCGGGTGGAAGAACTACCTGGACCGCGCCACGCGCGCCTTCCGCATCAGTGCCAGCGGTGTGCGCGACGACACACAGATCCACACCCACATGTGCTACAGCGAGTTCAACGACATCCTGCCCGCCATCGCCGCCATGGATGCGGATGTGATCACCATCGAAACCAGCCGATCAGACATGGAACTGCTGCACGCGTTCGGCGCCCCCGACGCGGGGGGAACGGCCAACTTCCGCTACCCGAACGAGATCGGCCCCGGCGTGTACGACATCCACTCCCCCCGCGTGCCCACCGTGGCCGAAATGCTGGCGTTGCTAAAGAAAGCCACCGAGGTGGTGCCGGTGGAACACCTGTGGGTCAACCCCGACTGCGGCCTCAAGACGCGCGGTTGGCCGGAAACCGAGGCCGCGCTGCGAAATATGGTGCGGGCGGCTGAACTGGCGCGGCAAGGGTGAAAGCAAATCCATCTATTTTTAATGTTATTTTTTGTAAAATTTGAAAAATAGAGAACTTGTCGAAATAGTTGACGGGATGGGAAAACATATTTAACAATTAAAGACCCTCGGGCAAACAGCCTTCGGGCCTGCCAGCCCTCCAAGTCTTTGGCTTGGAGGCTGGTTCTTTTTAGAGGTGATGATTTCTCGAGGCGTGACTGCCTGCGCTTGCCTTGAGGCGCCGCGTAGGGCATGCGGATGATTCTCGGTAGTTTCTACCTCAATCGTGAAGCCTCTATTTTCAGCGCACCGTATTTCTGTGGCAAAAAAACCTCCGCAATCAACTCCAAGCGGGTCCGCCTCTTTGGAGATTTTTGATGAATTTCTATCCGATTTTTCTCTCTGTCGTCTATGTCGTGCGCAACCAGGAAGAGCGCATTGAAAACCTCTTGACATCGGCCACGGCCCAGTTGCGCTCGCTGGTGTGCGACTATGAGTTGATCATCGTGGACAATGCCTCCACGGACGGCACCACCCCCCGCCTGCGCCAGTTGGTGTCGCAGGCCTCCATTCCAAACGTCCAGGTTTATTCACTTGTCAAGGAAGTCGATACCGACACGGCTTCCTGGGTCGGGCTTGAAAATGCCCTCGGCGATTATGTTGCGGTGCTGGACCCCTTGAAGGATGACATTGCCTTCCTGCCCCAGATGCTTGCGCAGACAAGCAAGGGGGCCGAAGTGGTTTTTGCAAAGAATGTGGAAAAGACCCAGCAGAGCATTGCCTACACCGTTGCCTATCACGCCTTTTTGCAGCTTTACAAGGTATTCAGTGGCATTCACCTCGACAAAGAGGCTCCGCAATACCGGGTTTTAAGCAAGCGTGTCATCAACTTCATTCTTCAACACCCCCAGCCCGCCTTGACCTACCGGCACCTGCCCGCAACGGGCGGGTTTGAACGGGCCAACCTGGAATACCGCAGCCGCCCTCAAACGCCACAGGTCAAGAGGCTGGGAGAGAGCATCCACCGCGGCCTGCGCCTGCTGGTATCGACCACGCAATCACCCTTGCGGGCAGTGACTTTTTTATCCCTTTTTGGTGCCGCCGCGAACCTGGTCTATTCCATTTATGTCGTGGCCATCGGGATCTTCAAGACCAATGTGGCGCCCGGCTGGATCAGCTTGTCCTTGCAGCAATCGGGCATGTTCTTTCTCCTGTCGCTGGTGCTCCTGGTCCTTGGCGAGTACATCGTCCACGTCGTGAAAGCATCCACGGACGGGCCGCTCTACCACGTGGTGCAGGAGTTCACCAGTACCCACATGACCCGCCAGAACAAGCTCAACCTGGAGGAAGTCGGGCCGCACTCCCGGCCGGCACGTGCGGCACCCCAAACCGAACCGGTGGCATGACATCGCCGACCCAGGTTTTCGACGCAACGGTGATTGGTGGGGGGTTCTACGGTGCGGCGATTGCAATCTACCTGGCAGGCCGGCGCGGCTTGCCGCGTGTGCTGCTGCTGGAGCGCGAGCCCAGCCTTCTGGCCCGGGCGTCCTACCACAACCAGGCGCGGGTTCACAACGGCTACCACTATCCGCGCAGCTTCACCACGGCGTTTCGCAGCCGTGTGAACTTGCCGCAGTTCGTGCGGGACTGGCCCCAGGCCGTCACCCAGGACTTCACCAAGCTGTACGCGATCGCGCGCCGCAACTCCAAAGTCACCGCACGGCAATTCGAGCGCTTTTGCCGCGATATTGGCGCCACCATCCAGCGCGCTGACGATACGCTGCACAAGCTGTTCGAGCCCCGCTTGATCGAAGAGGTCTTTCTGGTCGAGGAGTACGCGTTCAACGCAAGAAAGCTCGCAGAGCAGGCCACGCGGGAATTGCAGGAAACCGGCGCCCAAGTGTGGTTCTCATCCTGCGCCAAAGCGCTCTATGCCACGGGCGAAGGAAACATCCGGATTTCCGTGCAACGTGCGGATGGCAGGCTGCAAGCCGTGGAGAGCCCTTATGTATTCAATTGCACATACAGCGGCCTCAACCAGCTGGAAGGGGATTTTCCGGGCGTCAAGACCGGCCTGAAGCAGGAAATTACCGAAATGGCGCTGGTCCGCATGCCGGCACCGCTTGCAGAACTGGGCATCACGGTCATGGACGGCCCTTTTTTCTCCATGATGCCGTTTCCCGCCCGCGGCCTGCACACGCTGTCGCATGTGCGGTATACGCCGCACGACTACTGGATGGATGTAAGAGGCATCAATCCCTACACCCGCCTTTCCGCATACCCGCAGGAAACACGTTTTGACCGGATGCTGCGGGACGTTGCAAGGTATATCCCCTCCGCCCGGAGCATGGAATACGCAGAATCCATTTTCGAGGTCAAGACGGTGCTTCAGAAAAACGAGGCCGATGATGGGCGCCCTATTCTTTGGGAAAAGCACGAGGAATTGCCCGGCTGCTACTCCATTCTCGGCGGAAAAATTGACAATATCTATGATGTCCTGCAGAAGCTGGACACAGAGAATTTATTCCTAAAGCAACCGTACAACGTATGAACAATGCGCTCATTGGGCATTCAGGCTTCGTAGGAAGCACATTGCTGAAGCAGACGCGGTTTGAAGCGATGTTTCGCTCGACCGATATCCAGGAAATTGCCGGACGCGATTTCGACACCGTGGTCTGCGCCGGCGCCCCCGCACAGAAGTGGATCGCCAACAAGGATCCGCGGGCCGATCTGGAAAAAATCCGGCAATTGATGGCCCATCTGGGCTCCATGCAATGCCGGACGTTTGTGCTAATCAGCACGGTGGACGTGTTCCAGCACCCCATCGGGGTGCGGGAGGATTCCCCCGTGCCGGCGGAGGGTTTGCACGCCTATGGCCTGCACAGGCGCTATCTGGAGGAATTTGTGCAGGAGCGCTTTGCCAACCACTTGATCGTGCGGCTGCCCGGCCTGGTCGGCCCGGGTTTGCGAAAAAACGTCATTTTTGACCTGCACAACGCCAACCAGTTGCACGCCATCGAAAGCCGCGGCTGTTTCCAGTTCTATCCCATGGTCAACCTGTGGTCCGACATCGGGACCGCATTGAAGGCGCGATTGAAGCTGGTCCACCTGACAGCGGCGCCGATCACCGTGGCGCAGGTCGCCCAGGAGGGTTTTGGCCAAACGTTCACGCAAACGCTCGAAGGCCGCGACCCCGCGACCTATGACATGCAGACCCTCCACGCGGAGGTCTTCGGCGGCCAGGGAGCCTACCAGTACAGCCAGCGCGAGACCCTCCAGGCGATTCGTTCGTACGCGCAATGGGAGCCCCGCGCTCTGGCGCCGGAGGTGGGCGCATGAGGCTCTCGATCTCGAACATCGCCTGGGACCCCAGCGAGGATGAAGCCGTCGCCGCGCTGCTGGCGCGCTGCGGCGTGGATGCCATCGACATTGCGCCCGGCAAGTACTTTCCCCGGCCGCTGGAGGCGCGCGCGGAAGACATCCAGCGCGTGCGGCAGTGGTGGGCGCAACGGGGCATCGAGATCGTGGGCATGCAAGCCTTGCTGTTTGGCACGACCGGCCTGAACGTGTTCGCCCCCCCGCCAACACAACAAGCCCTGCTCACGCATCTCAACGCCGTCTGCCGCATCGCGGGGCAGCTGGGCGCGACCCGGCTGGTCTTCGGATCGCCCAAGAACCGTGATCGCGCCGGATTGACCCATGCGCAAGCCCACGCGGATGCCGTCGCGTTCTTCACGCGGCTGGGCGATGTGGCGCAACAACATGGCGTGGTGGTGTGCCTGGAGCCCAATCCTCCCTGCTACGGCGCCAATTTCATGACGACCAGTGCCGAGACGGCGCGCGTGGTGGAGGCCGTGGCCCATCCCGCCATCCGCATGCAGCTCGACACCGGGGCCGTCACCATCAACGGCGAGTCCATTGCCGAAGTACTGGCAGCCCACGGCCCTCTGGTGGGCCACATCCACCTCAGCGAACCCGACCTCGCTCCCCTGGGAGACAAGGGCGTGGACCACGGCGCGTTGCACCGCGCCATCGCGGCCGCCCTGCCCCGCCACGTCGCGACCATCGAGATGCTGGCGACGACGGCGGAGCCACCGCTGGAAGCGGTCGAACGTGCACTGCGGTTCGCAAACGCGCATTACCGCGCGGACCGAAAGGAGGCCGTGGCATGAAGTGGCTGATTCTTGTCCTGGGCATTGCGTCCAACGCCTGGGCCAGCGTACTCATCAAGATCGCCATGACACCGCCGCGGCGCTTTCCCTCGCCTGCCGATCCCCAGGCGGCCTTGGCCAACTGGCCGTTCTGGCTGGGCCTGCTGCTGTACGGTGGCGCCTTTCTGCTGTATGCGGCCGCGCTGGCCCGCCTGCCCTTGAACGTGGCCCACCCCATCCTCACGTGCGGCGCGGTGGCCACGGTGGCGGTGCTTTCCACGCTGGTCTTCAACGAGCCGTTGCATGGGACGACCATCGCCGGCATCGTCCTGGTCATTGCCGGCGTGGCCCTTATTTCAGCAAAGGTGTGGTGATGGCTTCCGAACCAATTCCCGCGCCCGTGCGGGCGACCTGGAAGGTACCAAGTTTTGACCTCCCGCTATGGAAGGGGCGCCTGCACCCTTGGTGCGTGGTCATCCCGGTGATCAATGAGGGAGAACGGCTGGCGCGGCTGCTGCAGCGCATGGCGCAGCATGGCATTTCCGAGGTGGCTGACATCCTGGTCGTGGACGGCGGCAGCCGGGACGGTTCCACCGACACCGGCCGATTGCAGAGCCTTGGCGTGCGCGGCTTGCTGGTCAAGACCGGCGCAGGCAAACTCAGCGCGCAATTGCGCTGTGCCTATGCCTTCGCCCTGGACGAAAGCTACGAGGGCATCATCACCATCGACGGCAACGACAAGGACGATCCGGAAGCCATTCCCCGGTTCATTGCGGCGCTGCAGGACGGCGTCGATTTTGTCCAGGCGTCGCGCTTCATCCAAGGCGGGATTGCAGAAAACACCCCGGCATCGCGTGATTTTGCGATCCGCTGGATTCACGCGCCCTGCCTCAGCATGGCCTCGGGCTTTTCCTGGACAGACACCACCCAGGGCTTTCGCGCCTACAGCCGGCGGATGCTGCTGGACCCGCAGATAGCGCCGTTCAGGGACGTTTTCGTGGCGTATGAGCTCCTGGCCTACCTTTCGTACCGGGCTCCCAAGCTGGGCTACCGGTGCGTGGAATTGCCCACGTCCAGAAAATACCCGCAGGGCGAAGTTCCCACAAAGATCAGCAGTTTCAAAGGCAACCTTGCGGTTCTGATGACCCTTTTCCGCGCCTGCACAGGCAGGTACGACCCACGGGTTTTGGGAGCTTGACCGCGGCGGCAACGTTCTCCCCGTCGCGGCCCGCATTCCGAAGCCGCCCAACGTTGCCTGAACCCCGTGAGCGCGGGAAAGTTGAGTGCAGTTGCACCACTGATTCAAATACAGAGCAGCTGCCTCCAAAAATCGAGAATCTATTCTTCCGTGAATAAAGATACTTCCCCCATCTTATCCCGTCAAGAAAAAACAGAGCGCCTGCTGAACGGATTCCTCCTTGCCGTGCTCGCCCTTTTCGTGCTGCTGGCGATCCGTTACCAGTATTTCCTGCTGCGCCACATCGAGTGGGGAGACGAGTCCGAGACCGTGGTCACCGCGAAAATGATGGCGGCTGGGCAAAGGCTGTATTCTGAAATCTTCAACCACCATGGACCGCTGACGTTTCTCAGTGGCGTGGTGCTGGAAAGCTTTGGTAACTTCGGCGTACGCGCCCACCGGGTTCCCGTCGCGCTGCTGCAATGTGCGGGGCTGCTGTCCATCTATTTTTCCCCCCTCTTCTCCAGCAAGAGCGTCAAGATCGGCTGCACAGTCTTTGCCGCCAGCGTGATGCTCCTGTATTTTCCCGAGCTGCTGGGGCACATGTACACCTACCAGGCGATTACAGGGGCATTTCTTCTCATCATCTTGTTCCTGTACACGTTCCCCGCCATCCTACGGCCTGATTCGGTCACGTCCGCTCGAAGCTTCACAGGATCGGTGCTGATCGCAGGATTGCCGTTTCTCGCCGTCACCTACATTCCGCTGGCGGGGATTCTTTTTATTGCCTCGCTCCGAAAACGCTACCTGCGTCCCGCGCTGGCCGGAACGGCGGTCGGGATTGCTGCAAACCTGCTTTTTCTTGCCGCCTATAGTTCTTTTCCCGGTTATCTGGCCTTTCACTTTTACCTCAACAGTACGATCCTCCCAATTTACCTCGGCTCGCCAACTTTTGAGTCGTTCGTTTTCGTCACCCTCCGGGCCCTGACGAGCAATCTGGGACAATTCAGCTACTTCATGGGCGCGGCGGCAGGGATAATGGTGTTGGCGTCGCGCGAGAAAGGTGTGCCGTGGCGCACTATTGTTCTCGCGCTGGGCATTGCAAGCCTGCTCATTCGCGGGGAGGACTTTCACGGGCTTCCCTATTACCATGCGGTGATTGGCTTGGTCATCCTGCTGACGTTGCACATTGCCACGTTGAATACGCAGGCAAAAATAGTGAGCGCTTTCGTGCTCATCATCTTGACCCTCAAGGTCTCGCTCGTTCTGCCCGGTGAGCGGCAGTATTTTACGATGCGTAAAATAGCGGAAGAAACAGAATTTTCGAAGCTCGTGCAAAAATTCACCAGCAAGGACGATAAAATTATCGCCTACACCAACCGGAACTACGACTACATCGTCGCAGACCGGTTGCCCGCTTCCGGAAATTTTTTCTATTTCCCCTGGCAAGAAAAATACAACGAAAATCCCCAGTACGGAATCAAGATTGATACCTGCGAGCAAATTGCCGCATATCGCCCCAAGGTCATGCTGCTCGACAAATGGAAGGTGTGGGACCGCTTTCCCTGGGAGAGCTACGCCGGCTGTGTTCAAGCACTGGTCGATGAGCACTACACCCAGGTTCCCGGGCGCCCCTACTATCTGCGCAACGACATCTACCGCGCCGACGCCTTAAACCCCTGAGTCTGCTGCCCCCTGACGCTGCGCCAGGGGGCTTGGCAGCCTCGCGCGACGGCCCCCTCCCCGGCCGAATTCCCCTTCATGAATCAGGGCTAATCAATCATTGACAAGACAAATATTGTCTTGGAAATTAGATTCGCCCCATGACCTCTCGTTCTTCCTCACCTGGCGCCGGCTTCTACCAGCCCTGCCATCTGGTTCCCGAAGAGAGCGTCGGCTACCTCATGCGCCGGGTGATGTCGTCCATTCGCACGCAGGCCGATGCCCAACTCGCAGCGCACGATCTGACCTACGCGCAGTGGCTGCCTTTGTTCAAGCTGTCGCTGCACGAGAGCGCCACCGTGGCCGCCCTGGCCCGTGATCTGGAAACGGACCCGGCGTCCATGACCCGGTCGCTGGACCGCGTCGAAGCCAAGGGCCTCGTCGTGCGCGAACGCTCCACGGTAGACCGGCGCGTGGTGCAGCTTCGGCTCACGCCGGAAGGACAGCGTGTCGCCGCGCTGGTGCCGCCCGTCCTCGCCGATGTGCTCAACGGCCACCTCAGCGATTTCAGCCACGACGAGTGGCAGACGCTGCTGGGCCTGCTGCGCCGCATGCTGGCCAATGGCGAGGCACTGCGCCAGCAGCGCGGCACGGACGCTCCTGCCGCCTGAGCCCGCGCCCGCCACGTTTCGCACTCCACACAACATCTGAAAAACCATTCTGGAGAAACCCGTGATTTCCGACGCTCCCCTGCCCTCCACCCGCAAGGCCCTGGCGGCACATTTCGCAGTGTCAGCGCTGGCCCTGGCCGCCGCAGCCCTGCTGGCGGGTTGTGCCAGCCCTGGCGCGCCCCATACGCCGCTGGCCCAGACCACGCCAGCCGCCGCCGGCCTGAGCACCGCCGCGCCTAACGAGACGGCTGCGCCTGCCCAATGGTGGACGGCCCTGGGCGACGCCCAGCTGAACACCTTGATCGACACCGCTCTGCAGGGCAGCCCCAGCCTGGCGGCAAGCCGCGCCCGGCTGGAGCAGGCCATCGCCCTGAGCCAGGTCCGCGAGGCCGCCAACGGCCCGCAGGCCACCTTGGGCGTAGACGCCACCCGCCAGCGCTACAGCGCCAACGGCCTGGTGCCCGCGCCGATTGCCGGCAACACCTACAACAGCGGCAACGTGCAGGCCACGCTGAGCTGGTCGCCGGACTTCTTCGGCCAGCACGCGGCCGAGCTGCAGGCCGCACTGGGCCAGGCGCGAGCCGCGCAGGCTGACGCGGCCGCTGCCGCCAACACGCTGGCCGCCCAGGTGGGCCGCAGCTATGTGGCGCTGGCCCGGCTGGTGGCGCAGCGCGACGTGGCCGTGCGGGCCCTGGAGCAGCGTGAAGAACAGCGCAAGCTCACGCAGGAACGCACCGCGGCGGGCCTGGACAGCCAGGTCGAGCTGACCCAGGCCCAGGCTGCCGTGCCCGATGCGCGCACGCAGATCGAGGCGCTGGACGAGCAGATCACCCTGGGCCGCCGCCAGCTGGCCGTGCTGACCGGGCAGGCCCCGGACGCCCTGCCCGGCCTCACGCCCCGACTGGCCGCGTTGCACCCCCTGGCCGTGCCCGACGTGCTGGGCGCCGACCTGCTGGGCCGCCGCCCCGACGTGGTGGCCGCGCGCTGGCGCGTGGAGGCCGCCACCCAGGGCGTGAACAGCGCGAGAAGCGAGTTCTATCCCAACATCAACATCGGCGCCTTCATCGGCCTGAACTCGCTGGGGCTGGACCGGCTGTTCAACGCCAGCTCGCGCCAGATGGGCGTGACACCCGCGCTGCGCCTGCCCATTTTTGACGGCGGCCGCCTGCGCGCCCAGCTGGGTGGCCGCCAGGCCGAGCTGGACGCCGCCATCGCCCAGTACAACGGCGCGGTGCTGGACGCCGTGAAGGAAGCGGGGGACGCCATCGCGTCGGTGCAGTCCCTCACCCGCCAGCAGGCGCTGCAGGACGAAGCCGTGGCCAGCGCCGAAAAAGCCTACCGCTTTGCGCAGGAGCGCTACCGCGCGGGCCTGGGCAACTACCTGGTGGTGCTGTCCACCGAAAGCCAGGTGCTGGCCCAGCGCCGCCTCGCCGTGGACCTGCGGGCCCGCCAGCTGGACACGCGCCTGGTGCTGATGAAGGCGCTGGGCGGCGGGTGGACCGATGACACGGCGGTGCTGAAGACCGCTGCCAAATAGGCGCAAGAGTCCGCCGCAGAAAGCCGCAAAGCGCCTTTTCATGCACACCCCAACCCGTTCATGCTGAGCCTGTCGAAGCGCCGCGCAAGGCATCGGCAGCGTCAGCCCGAACGGTGAGGGTGCACCAAACAAGCACACAACAACACCAACAGGAAAGATTACCGCCATGAGCGAACCCCTCACCGCCAACGAAGCCAACACCGCCCGCCGCCGGGGCCTGACCCTCATCGCCGCCGCCGTGGCCATCGCCGCCCTGGGCTGGGGTGGCTGGCACTGGGCCAACGGCCGCCATGTCGAGACCACCGACAACGCCTATGTGGCGGGCAATGTGGTGCAGATCACGCCCCAGGTGGGCGGCACCGTGGTGTCCATCGGCGCGGACGACACGGACTACGTGAAGGCCGGACAGGTGCTGGTCAAGCTGGACCCCGCCGATGCCCGCGTGGCGCTGGAGCAGGCCGAGGCCCAGCTGGCCCAGACGGTGCGCGAGGTGCGCACGCTGTATGCCAACACCTCGGCGCTGAAGGCGCAGGTCAGCCTGCGCAGTGCCGACCTGGCCCGCGCCCAGGCCGATGCCGCGCGCATGCAGGACGACGTGAACCGCCGCGCCCCGCTGATGGCCAGCGGCGCCGTGGGCAAGGAAGAGTTCCAGCACGCCAATGCCCAGCTGGCCGCCGCCAAGAGCACCGTGGCCGCGGCCCAGTCGGCCGTGGTGGCCGCGCAGGAGCAGCTGGCCGCCAGCCAGACGCAGACCGAAGGCACGTCGGTGGAACAGCACCCCAACGTGCAGCGCGCCGCAGCGCGGGTGCGCGAGGCCTATCTGGCCGTCCAGCGTGCCCAGCTGGTGGCTCCACTGGACGGCCATGTGGCCAAGCGCGGCGTGCAGGTAGGCCAGCGCGTGCAGGCCGGCGCCCCGCTGATGACGCTGGTGCCGCTGAACGATCTGTGGGTGGATGCGAACTTCAAGGAAAGCCAGCTCAAGACCCTGCGCATCGGCCAGGCCGCCGAACTGGAAGCCGACGTGTACGGCACCAAGGTGGTCTACCACGGAACCGTGGCCGGCCTGGGCGCGGGCACTGGCGCCGCGTTCGCGCTGCTGCCGGCGCAAAACGCCACCGGCAACTGGATCAAGGTGGTGCAGCGCGTGCCCGTGCGCATTGCGCTGGACCCCAAGGAAGTGGCCGAACACCCGCTGCGCGTGGGCTTGTCCATGGAAGTGAAGGTGGACACGGCCGACCAGAGCGGCAAGACCCTGGCCGACACCCAGCGCACCGCGCCCGTGGCAGCCACCGCCGTGTTTGACGAGCAGTTCAAGGCTGCCGACGACGAAGTGGCGCACATCATCGCGGCCAACCTGGGGCGCAGCGGCAAGGCCGCCGTGGCCATGGCGTCGCCCAAGGTGAGCAGCAGCCCGTCTGCCGTGCAGGCCCAAAAGCACGCCTCGGCCCCAGCGTCTGCTGCCATGCAGTCGCCCGTGGTGCAGTAAGCAGGTGAACTCCGCATGAGTGCCGCCAACCCCTCTGCTGACGCTGCCGGCCCGGTGCCTGCCCCGGCAGCGCCCGCCGCCGCGCCGCCGCCATCCGCTCCGCCCGGCCCGCCTGCTGCCTACCCGCCGCTGCAAGGCTCCCCCCTGCTGCTGGGCACGCTGTCGCTGTCGCTGGCCACGTTCATGAACGTGCTGGACTCGTCCATCGCCAACGTCTCCATCCCCGCCATCGCCGGCGACCTGGGCGTGAGTCCCGGCCAGGGCACCTGGGTCATCACCAGCTTTGGCGTGGCCAACGCCATTTCGGTGCCGCTTACCGGCTGGCTCACGCAGCGCTTTGGCGCCGTGCGCCTGTTCACCATGAGCGTGCTGCTCTTCGTGCTCACGTCCTGGCTGTGCGGCTTTGCCTCATCGCTGGAGATGCTGGTGTTCTTCCGCGTGCTGCAAGGCCTGGTGGCCGGGCCGATGATTCCGCTGTCGCAAACCCTGCTGCTGGCCAGCTATCCGCGCGCGCTGGCGGGCACCGCGCTGGCGCTATGGGGGGTGACCACACTCGTGGCGCCCGTGGTCGGGCCGCTGCTGGGCGGGTGGATCACCGACAACATCTCCTGGCCCTGGATCTTCTACATCAACGTGCCCGTGGGGTTGCTGGCCGGCGTGCTCACCTGGGGCATCTACCGCAAGCGCGAAACACCGGTCCGCAAGCTGCCCATCGACACCGTGGGCCTCTCGCTGCTGGTGCTGTGGGTGGGCGCGCTGCAGCTCATGCTCGACAAGGGCAAGGAGCTGGACTGGTTTGCCTCGAATGAGATCGTGATCCTTGCCGTCGTGGCGGTGATCGCATTTGCGATCTTTCTGGTCTGGGAGCTGACCGACAAGCACCCCGTGGTGGATTTGAAGCTCTTCAAGGGCCGCAACTTCACGTTCGGCGCGCTGGCGCTGTCGGTGGCCTACGCCTTGTTCTTCGGCAACGTGGTGCTGCTGCCGCTGTGGCTGCAGCAGTGGATGGGCTACACGGCCACGTCCGCCGGCATGGCGCTGGCGCCGGTGGGCGTGTTTGCCATCCTGCTCACGCCGCTGGTGGGGCGCAAGGTCGGCCAGTGGGATCCCCGCCGCATGGCCACGGGGGCCTTTGTGGTGTTCAGCACAGTGCTGTGGATGCGCTCGCAGTTCACCGTGCAGACCGACTTCATCCACATCCTGGTCCCCACGCTGCTGCAGGGCGCGGCCATGGCGTTCTTCTTCATCCCCCTCACCACGCTGACGCTTGCGGGCATTGCGCCCGAACGGATTCCTGCGGCGGCAGGCCTGTCCAACTTCGTGCGCATCACCGCGGGGGCCATGGGCACGTCCATTGCCACCACGCTGTGGGAGAGCCGCGCCGCCATGCACCACGCACACCTGACCGAGGGGCTGGTGCAAGGCCAGGGGGTGTTTGCCCAGACGCTCAGCAGCCTGGCGGCAGCCGGGCTTTCGCAGGAACAGGCGCTGGCGCAGATCAACCGGCTCATCGACCAGCAGGCGTTCACGCGCGCTGCCGACGACATCTTCCTGGGCTCGTCTGCGCTGTTCCTGTTCCTGATCGCGCTCATCTGGCTGACCCGGCGGCCGCCCCGTGCGGCAGGCGGCGGCGCTGCCGATGCAGGCGGCGCCCATTGACGGAAAGGGTCCCAACGCCGCATCCGCGCACGTGAAGGACTTTGAGGTCCTGCGAGCTTGCAGCGCCCGTCCTTCAAGCGCTGCAAGCTATTTTTTTGATAGCAAAAGAAAATTCCCCGGGGCGCACGTTCCCACAGGGGGTGTCGGAAACGGCTGACCGCCCGGCGGGTGGCGCGCCTGCGGGGCCTGTGCGCAGCGGTGCCAACAATGCACACACCGCAATCCACAACAAGGAACCGCAATGTCGCTTTCGCTGATTCTCCTGATCGTTCTGATCCTCATCCTGATCGGCGTGCTGCCCACCTGGGGCCACAGCCGCTCATGGGGCTATGGGCCCAGCGGCGGTGTGGGGCTGGTGGTGCTGATTCTGGTCATCCTGCTGCTGATGGGACGGATATGACGGTGCCGGCGGCAACCGGGGTTCCTGTCCCTGTTGCCGCGGCAAGCCCCCAAGGAAACGGCCGAGTCCCGGCCGTTTCTTTTTTCTTTCAGCGGGTTTTAGGGTGTCAACAGGTAGGGAGCCCAAGGGCTGCAGCGCTTGCATCCCGTGCGTGGACAGCGCCACACCACCCAGGCACCGGAAGCCCATGCAGGGATGAGCCGGTGCGCCCCCGCGCCGTTCAGTCCATCCGGCCGGTCAGCGGGATCACCACCCGGATCGATGTGCCGCCCTGCGCACCTGGCAGCACGTGCAATGCGCCGCCAGCCAGGATCGCCCGGTGGGCCATCCCCGCCATTCCCGAGCCCCCGTGGGGCGATGCCAAACCCTGGCCGTTGTCGCGGATCTCGAGGCACCAGCATGCGGGGTCCGGCAGGGTGCTTGCGCGCAATTCGATCTCGGTGGCCTGGGCATGCTGCAGGGCGTTGCTCAGCGCTTCTTGAACGATGGCGACCAGTTGCGCGGCGCTGTCTCGGTGCGGGAAATCGGCTTCGGGGGCGACCTCCACGTTCCAGAACATGCGGATACCACGCTGCGCAAGCACGGGGCCGATACGGTAGCGCAACTGCGCAAGACGGTCGGCCAAGGATGCGTCGTCGCCGCCCATGGCATCGGTCAGCAGCCGAAGGTCCAGCAGGCATTTTTCCAGCGCAGCCCGGACTTGATCCCGGTCTTCGGAGGATTCCAGCAGAGCCAACGCGAAGACCAGCTGCGAGCCCACGTTGTCATGCAAGTCCCGGGCAATGCGCCGCCGCTGTGCCAGAACTTCGGCGCTGGGCCGCACGCTGAGCCGGGGACGCCATTGCAGGGCCCGGGGCAACTGGACCAGCAGCATGACGCCCAGCACCAACGTGGTACCCAAAGCGGCCAGCTCCAGCCACCGATGCTGCGGCCCACTGGTGGTTTCCCGCCAGAGAGCCACTGCGGTCATCAGCGCAAACTGCAGCAGCCAGGTGCCGATGCACACTGCGGCGAACCACGGCGGACGGGTACGAAACATGGGTGAAACCGGGTGGTTTGGCGGGCTGCTCTGGCACCTGCGACCCCGTCCGACGCCGGCTAGAAGAGCCCCCGCAACGAAGCAAAGCGCACGGCCTGGGCGCGCGTGCGCACCTGGAGCTTGCGGTAGATGTTGCGCAGGTGGGTGTTGACCGTCATGCCGCTGATCAGCAAGCGCGCGCCCACCTCGTCGCTGGTGTAGCCGCTGGCCACCATGCGCAGGATCTCCTTCTCGCGCACCGACAGACGCTCGACCTCGTCGGGCTGCCGGCGCTTGGTCTCTGCGCCTCGGGCCCGGTCGAAACGCTGCAGCAGCCTGCGAGCAATGTTGGGCGTGATGGAGGCCCCGCCATTGGCGACCTGCAACACCGCCTGCGCGTAGTTGCGGAACCAGGAGTTCTTCGTCACGTAGCCCGATGCGCCCAGTTCAAAAGCACGCATGACCTGCTCGTCGTTCTCCATGACCGAGATCACGACGGCCTGGGCGGAAGGCCGCGAGGCCCGCAGCTGCTGCAATAGATCGAAAGCGTCGCCATCGCCCAGATTCAGGTCCACCAGCAGCACGTCGAACTCTTGCTGCTTGATCACCCTGCGCCCCTCCCGGACGCTGCCCGCCTGCCCCACCAGCAAAGTGCGGGGATCGGCCATCAGGTCCTGGGCGATCACCAGGCGCACATGCGCGTCATCGTCGACCAGCACCACCCGCACAGGGCTGGCTTTCTGCCCCGCCAGAAAAGCCGGCCATACGGAGGGAGGATTGTCGAAGGTATCGAATTGGCCTGGTACCCAGGCGGAAGGTGGGTCCGTGGTCGCAACCCCCAGATCGGCCAGGTCGACCGAAGGCGGTGGCGAAGAGGTGCCCGTTTGCCAGTGGTTCATTCCCGAAAACTCCTTGTGTGTGCGTCCGTTGCGTCTTCAAACAATCGTTACCCCGCCGGGCTTTCCAGAGATCCCGTAAGGCGCTTGCGGGCGCCGTGGTCGCGCGCCAATGCAGCAGCCGGCCTGCAAGATGCGCTAAAAAATGGTTGAAATCCATCATCAAATAATCAACTTACAAACGTTACAAATAGTTACTACCTGAAATTGCAGATCTGCGGCGCCGGGTGCACTGCGTTCAAACAGGGGGACCCTCGGTCAACTACGGCAGGCAAATGGCGGCCCCGAAGCGGCAACGCTCCACCGATCCGGCTACCTTGTTCAGCGGATTCGCGCAAGACAGATCCCGAACCACACTGAAACCAGACAGCGCCCACGGCTCCCGGCCTCCTCGGAGATCGCGGCCGCAAGCCCTGTCCCAACGCTGCGCCGCCTTCTCCTGGGGCTGCAGCATGTGCCGATGTTCATTCCCAAAGGAACTGTCATGAAAACCCTTGCTTTCATTGCCCTGAGCACCCTCGCCACCGCTGCGCTCGCCACCGGCCCTGTCGCATCGAACCCGGAAATCTCCATCACTGGCAACTCCACCCAGTCGGTGTCGCTGACCTCCGTGTCAGTCAGCAACAACTCGACGGGCGCCAAGAGCGAAGCGTTCCAGAACCTGGCATCCAATACCGGCAACGTCTCCATCAGCGGCAACTCCGTGCAAACCGTCACCGGCGTGGGCGGCAACGTGACCAACACGGCCAGCGGCAGCGACGCCTATGCCAGCCAGAACCTGTCGTCCAACGTGGGCGAGGTCACCATCAGCGGCAACTCGCAGCAGTTCACCGCGATGTTCGGCTCGTCGGTCAACAACCTGTCCAGCGGCAGCAACAGCAAGGCGGTTCAGAACATCGCCAGCAACAACGCCTGCTTCACCTGCCAGCCCACCAAGACCTCCGGCTGGCCCCACTGAACCCCAGGGCAACCGCCAGCGCACTGCGGGCCTAGAGTGGCCGGCTCGGGGCGCTGCATCGCTGCCCGGTCGCGCGCATGCCAAGGCGCGCACCGGGTGCACTGCCCCCCGCAGGGCGCAGGCCAGGTTCCCATTGCGGACTTCCCGTTTTCTCGAGGTGTTCCATGCGCACACTTTTCAACGCGCTGCGTTCGGCAGGTGCGGCTGCGTTGGCAGCCGCCTTCGCTGCAGCCCCCGCCGGCGCCCAGGCGCCCGGTGAAGACCCGGTGGTCCTCACCAAGAAGCTGACCGTGCAGATGCAGCCCACGGGTGCACCCGCGCAATCCACCGGACTGGACAACCCCGGCACCATGCCGTCGTGGCTGCGTGCCCGCATTGCCCGGTACGAAGCCAAAGCCTTTTCGGACGACCCGGCCGGCGTGGCCACGCAGAACGATGTCGTGACCACCGCCAATGCGCAGGGCATGCAGAAGACCTGCGTGCAGGAGGTGGGGAGCAATACGGTGGCAGGGGGCGCCGCTGGCGCGGGCCGGTACGGTCCAAACCAGGCCCCGCAAGTCGTCGTTCTGCGCGGCGACCTCGTCAACATCTGCAAATAGCCCGTTCTGCCCGGCACAGCTCCGGTACCGAGGAGATCCCCATGCGCCCCACCGCCAGCCCGGCCCGCTCCGGCCCCTTCCTCTGGGCGGGGCCCGACCCCGCCAAACTCCGCAGGGTGCTGCTGGCACTGGCCGTGGTCCTCGGGCTTGCTGGCTGCGCCACCCCGCGTGATCCGCGCAAGGACCAGGAATTCCAGGGCATGGCCTCCATCACCGACCGGCCCGTGGTGCGCCCCACGCGTTCCATCTCCAGCTTTTCCGATTCGCTGATGTGCATGGACCACCTGCTGCGCGATGCACGCTTGCCCACCACGCTCATCACCAGCAAGCAGATCCCTGACTATTCCACCCGCGTGACCGTGGCCACCAAGGACATGGTGATCACCGCGCTGTCCCAGATGTCGCGGCTGAGCAATGCGTTCCGCTTTGTCGACTACGAGGTGGACATTGCGCGGCAGGACACGGTGCAAAACCTCACCACGATCCTGCTCAACAACAACCAGATGCAGCTCCAGCGGCCGGCGTTGTACCTGTCGGGCTCCATCTCTTTTGTGGACCAGAACGTCATCAACAATCGGTTCGACGCCGGGCTTTCCGGCCCCCGCGTCGACCTCGGATACAGCCAGAGCCGCAACGCCACCATCATCGGCCTGGAGATGCACCTGGGCGACTTCCGTACGCGCACGCTGATCCCGGGGCTGGACTCGGCCAACGAGGTCATCATCGGCAATGGCGGCCAGGGCATCGATCTGGCGGGCCGCATCGGCACCTATGGCGTGCAGTTCAACGTCGGGCGCGACTACACCCAGGGCTCGGGCGGCGCCGTGCGCACGCTGGTGGACCTGGCCACCATCGAGCTCATCGGCAAGTGGGCGCGGGTACCGTACTGGCAGTGCTTGACGCTGGAGCAAAACCACCCCGACTTCCAGCGCCAGCTGCGCGACTGGTTCGACGAGGGCTCCCCTGCCGTGCGCACGCAGCTCATCGCGCGGTCGCTGGCCAGCCAAGGCTACCTCGCCCCCAGCGCAACGCCCGTGCCCGACAACAGCCCGGACCTGCGCAGAGCCCTGGCGCGCTTTCAGGCGGACAACGGCATGGTGGTGACCGGCGTGGTGGACTTCGCCACCTACGAACGCGCACTGCGCAACTTCGTCGGCCTGTCCGCCGATGGCACGCTGGCCCGCATCGGCTGGGCCAGCACGCATGCGGAGCCCGTGGCCGAAACAGTCGCCTCGGCGGATGCCGCCGCCGGCCCCCCTGCGACCACCGCGCCCGAAGTGTTCGGCGGGCGGGCGCCATGGCGCTACGGCGCGGCAGCGCCCGACCGCACCATCGACCTGCAGATCGAGAACGTGCTGCTCGAGCGCACGGCGTTTGAAGTGGGCGAACAGATCTTCCTGTCGGCCACGGTATCGCGGGCGTCCTACCTGCAGTGCTATCTGGCCGATGCCACCGGCACCGTCATCCGGTTGCTGCCCAACCAGGCCAATCCCACAGGCTGGGTGTCGGCCAATCAAGCCATCCGCATCCCCGACTGGATGAGCCCCAACCCCGGCTTCATCATGGACGCGGCCAGCCCCGGCACCGAAGGCGTGGCCTGTTTTGCCACCGACGAAGACAGCACGCCCCGCCTGCCCGAGGCCCTGCGCGGCGCCCCCCTCAAGCCCGTGAAGGACTACCAGGCGCTTGAGCGCGTGAACGAGGCCTTCGCAGCGGCCGTGGGCCCGCAGGGATACACGGGCAACGCGGTGTACTGGCATGTGGTGCCCCGCCGCGTGATGCCTGCCGCGGCCGCGCAACCCGCCGCACGCAAGTAAGTGGTACGGCACGCTCAGCCCCACTGGCGACATGCACGCATCCGGTACCAGGCCACGCCAACGGGGGAGTGCGGTGCCCGGCGCCGCCGCTGCCCGCCCGGCCCTCCCGCACCCCTCGCCTTGCGGCGCGTGGTGGCGTTGGCGGCCCGCCAGCCTTGTACTGGCCTGCGCATGCCTGTGGGTGCCCGCGCCGCCCGTGCAGGCGTCGGCCCAGGCACTTCCCACACCGGCCGAGTTCCCCGTCGAACGCCCGGTGCTGGGCGACCCATCGCCCCGCGCCGCAGGGCCAGACGACCCAGCACGGGAAAAAGCACTGCAGACGCTTCGCAACACCGCGCAAGCGGACGGTCCACCTCCGCACAAGCAACGCAACGCAGGCGACCTCGCCCCGGCCGACGCCGCCTGGCTGCTGGGCCTGCTGGCCCTTCACGGCCTTGCCATGCCCGCGGACCCGCCGCAGGCCCAGCACTGGTTTGAACGCGCGCACCTGCTGGGCCACCCGTTGGCGCCCGCCGGCCTGGCGTGGTGCCAGCTCAGCGGCTGCGTCAAGCCGCCCGACCCTGCCGTCGCCATGCGCTGGATTGCGCAGCTGCGCAGCACGGACGGCGGGCTGGCCCGGTACCTGCAGTGGTACGCGGCGAAGGCGATGGCTCCGATCTCCCCTCACGAGAACGCATCCCCCACGCTCGCAGGACGCGGCGGGACGCCCGCAGCTGCGCCCCCTCCCTCCCCTGCCGCGCTGCAAAAACTTCTGCTGGATGCCGCCCGCGCGGGCAGTGCCTCGGCGCGCAACGAACTGGGGCTGGAGTTCCTGGCCGCAGGCGACACGGAAAAGGCGCTGGCCCAATTCCAGGCTGCAGCCGCGCGGTCGGAAGCCGCGGCCGCCAACGCCAGCCTGCTGGCAGCCCGCATCCGCTCGGGCGCCGCGAACGGTGTTCCCGTGGCGCGCCGCAGCGCGGCCGACTGGTACGACCAGGCCCGCCGCTACCACCAGGGGGACGGTGTTCCCGCCAACTACGCCGAAGCCATACGCCTGTACCAGATCGCCGCAGGCGGCGGCGATCCAAAAGCCCGCAGGATGCTTGCACTGATCTTCTCGCAGCCCGCGCCCGACGGCACGGTCAACATCGCCTGGATGCAACAGCTGGCGTCCATCGACACCGGGCCCACCGGCGCGGCCCCGGGCGCCGGGCGGCTGCCAGCGCCCCAGGGCTGGCAGCGCGACCCGAGCCCGCTGTACGAATGGGTTCCAGCCGAGTGGAAGGCGACCGCCGCACCGGGCGGCCGTTGACAGTCTCCGCCGGCATATCCATGGCGTCGGCGCGTCGCCTGGCGCTCTGTTTTGTATAGCACCCTATCCAGCATCGGGCGCCGGCAACAGCAGCCCCTGCCGGGCCGCCACGGCCTCGCGCAGAAAGGCCCAGGTGGCCTGCATGCGCGCCACATGCTTGTTCTCGGCCGGCATGGACATCCAGAACGTGCGCTGGAAGCGCGCCACCTGCGGCAGCACCGGGGCCAGCGACGAATCTTGCGCGGCCACGAAGGCCGGCAGCACCGCCAGGCCGGTGCCGGCCCGGGCGGCCTCGTACTGCGCCAGCACGCTGGTGCTGCGCAGCACAAAGTTCGCCGGGCGGTGCAGCTCGTCCAGGATCTGGAGCTCCTTGCTGAACAACAGGTCGTCCACATAGCTGATGAAGGCGTGGCCCCGCAGGTCATCGGCCGTGCGGATGGGCGGGTGGCGCGCCAGGTAGTCGCGGGCGCCATACAGCTGCAGCACGTAGTCGGTGAGCTTGACCACCAGCACCGCCCCGCGGGCTGGCCGCTCCAGCGAAATCACGATATCGGCCTCGCGCCGCGACAGGTGCACCAGGCGTGGAAGCGCCAGCAGGTCCACCACCAGGCCGGGGTGATCCTGCGCAAAACGGGCCAATTGGGGCGCCAGCACCAGGTTGCCAAACCCCTCGGTGGTGCCGATGCGCACCAGCCCGTGCAGGCCCTGCCGCACGCCCGGCGTGGCGTTTTCAATGGCCAGGAACGCCGCCTCCATGGCCTCCACCTGCGGCAGCAGCTGGCGCCCGGCCTCGGTCAGCCGGTGCCCGCCGGACTCGCGCGCAAACAGGGGCGCGCCCACCTGCTTCTCCAGCGCCTGCAGGCGCCGCGACACCGTGGTGTGCTCCACGCCCAGCCGCCGGGCTGCCCCTGCCAGAGTGCCGGCGCGCGCCAGTTCAAGAAAGTAACGGAAGTGGTCCCAGTCCATGCCCGGATTGTGGGCCCCGCCAGGGTCCTTTTCGGGCCCGCAGCCTTGCGCACGCCCTGGCTCCTGCCGCAGGCGGGATCGCCCTGATAACGCAGTCCCATGACACAGGTCATAGAAAAATTTACAACAAATGCAAATTACTGCACACTCCGCCGCGCTGACCGAACCGCCAGAGCCCAAGGGCCTTGCGAGCCCGGCCCCCGCCCGGGGCATCGCTGCGATGCTCCCCCGCCTATCTGCCTCGTTCATTCCAGGGATTTATGAAACGTACCGCTTTCCTGCACAAGTCGCTTTGGGCCGGTCAGGCCTGCATGGCACTGGCTTCCTTGACGGTCCATGCGGCCGACGTCAGCGTCACGCCGCCGCCAGGCGGTGGGTTTGTCGTCAAGGGCCCCGCCAACGCCGAGCGCCTGCGGGTTCAAGACAGTGGCGACGTGTTCATGCCCAGCCTGGGCGGCACGCCCAGCAGCAATGCCAATGTGCTGTGCTTTGACGGTCCGTCCGGCCGGCTGGGGCATTGCGCAGCGGGCGCCATCACGGGGGCCACCGGCGCAACGGGGGCCACCGGGGCCACCGGCCCCGCAGGCGCCACCGGGGCCACCGGCGCGACGGGGCCCTCCGGCGCAACAGGTGCCACAGGGGCCACCGGCCCCGCCGGGCTGACCGGCGCTACTGGGGCCACGGGCCCTGCCGGCCCTTCGGGCACACCAGGAACCCCCGGTGCCGCGGGCGCTACCGGGCCTACCGGCCCGACCGGAGCCGCAGGCGCCACCGGAGCGACCGGTCCCCAGGGCCCTGCGGGCAGCGCGCTGGTGGTGACCGTGCGGTCCGCCACGGCTGCAGGCAACGCAGACACCTGCGCCGTCATCGCCTGCTGCAATGCCGGCGAAAAGGTGATCGGCGGTGGCTACCAGGGCGCCAACAGCGTGGGCGGCAACAATGCCGGCGCGGTGTTCGTCGCCTCCAGCTTCCCGACATCCGGCGGTACGTGCGGGGTGGGCGTGCAAAGCTGGACGGTTCAGCTGCTGAACTCCTACCGCGAGGCAACCCAGACCACCTCCTGTTCGTCCTACGCCATCTGCGCGCAATGACCGCTCCCGGGCTCTTTGCCGAGCGATGGCCGCAGCCAGATGGATTGCGGGCCGTTCCGACCACCCGCTTGCCGTGGCGGTTCGACACCGCCGCAGCCTTGGCGGAAGTGAACGCTCTGCCGGAAACGCTGTGGCGCACCCACTTCAACGAAGGCCGCCACGATGGCGGGTGGCAGGCGCTGGCCCTGCGTTACGCGCCGGCCGCCGCCATGGACGTGGTGCCGCTGGAGGCACCGCCTTCGGCCTATGAGGAAGCGCCGGCGCTGGCACAGGTGCCCACGCTGCGCGCCATGCTGCAGGCCATGGCACTGCCCTGGAAGTCCGTGCGCCTCATGCGCCTGCTGCCGGGCTGCGAGATCAAGGAGCACGTGGATGCCGGCTTGAACGCCGCGCGCGGCGAAGCCCGGCTGCACGTTCCCTTGCAGACCGGGGAGCGCGTCTTCTTCCACGTGGACGGCGAGCGTGTGCCGCTGCGCGAGGGCGAGTGCTGGTACATCGATGTGTCCCGCCCGCACCGCGTGCGCAACCGCGGCGACCTGGCACGCATCCACCTGGTGGCGGATGCGGCGGTGGATGCCCGCCTGGCCGAAGCGTTCGCGCAAGGAGACCGCGGCGACCCCTTGCCCGGCGCCAGCGACCCCTGGGAAGCCTTTCTCCGGTTTCGGGACTTCGTCGGCACCGATGCCGACTGTGCGGCGCGGCTGAGCGCCATTTCGGACCCCGCGGAGTTCAAGGAAGCATCGGTGCGCCTGGGCGCCGCGGCGGGCTTCCCGTTTGACCCCTCGGACGTGGAATCGGCCATGAAGGCCGGGCGCCGCGCATGGACAGAACAATGGGTGCTGTAAATTTCAGCGGCTGGCGCCCCATCCGGTTCTACACGCACGCGGGCCGTGTGCAGGTGGACTGGATGCGCCTGGGGGACGAGCCCCTGCTGGCCCCGTTTTTCCAGGACAGCATCCAGCGCCAGATGCGGCATCCGTTCCACCAGGCCTTCCGCCGGCAAACCCCACTGGAAGACCTGCTGGCCTGGCACGCACAGTCTCCGGGCCTGGCGCCGTCGCTCATCACGTTCCACGTGTCGCGCTGCGGCTCCACCCTCATCACGCAAACCCTGGCCGAGAGCCCGCACCACCTGCAGCTGTCCGAACCCGCGCCGGTGGACTATCTGCTGCGCGTGGCGCTGCCCCAGGGACTGCTCGACCGGGCCACCACGGTGCAGGCGCTGCGGGCATGGAACAGCGCCTGGGCACAGCGCAGTGATCCGGCCAGTCCGGCCCTTCAGTCCTGCAGCCTCAAGATGGACGCGTGGAATACCCGCCATGCCGCCCTGGTTGCCGAGGCCTGGCCCAACGCCCCCTGGCTGTTCCTGGCCCGTGAGCCGCTGTCGGTGATGGTGTCGCAGATGCGCGAGCGCGGATTCTTCCTGGTGCCCGGCAGCCTGGGCGACTTCCTGGACGGCGTCGCCGCCGAAGACCAGCTGCGCATGCCCACCGAGCAGTACTGCGCCCGCGTGCTGGGCGCCATCTACGCGGCCATGGTGCGGGAGTTCGCGCCCGCGCGCACGCTCCTGCTGGACCATGCCGATCTGCCCGGCGCAATCATCGACCAGGTGCTGCCCCACATGCGGTGGCACGTGCCGCCGCAGGACCACGCCCGCATGCGCGAGCGCCTTACACGGCACAGCAAACACCCCCACCAGCCGTACGTTCCGGACACCTTACCCAAGCACAGCATGGCCAGCGATCTTCTTCACTCCGTGACCGCGCAATGGATCACGCCCCACTACCAAGCGCTCCAGGACCTGCGGCGTGCCCACGGCACAGCCACCAGCCCCCAATCCGAGGAGGCCTTGCCATGACCACCGCCCTGCCCCGGCGCCACTTTCTTGCCAGCAGCGGCGCGGCCATGGCGGCCGGCCTGCCGGCGGGGGCCCGTGCCCTTGCCGCGCCAGCCGGGCGCGCGCCCACGCGCTGGCGCATCCTGGGGGTTGCCCCGGCCTCTGAAAAGCTTCCGCAGCTGGCGGACGACTACCGCCGGGGCGTCGAGCTGGGCCTGGCCCAGGCCGGCGCCGGGCAGGTGTCGATCGACTGGCTGAGCGCAGGACCGCTGCCGTCCAAGCCCACCCGCGCCATCGACGCCAAGCTGCGCACGGAAAAGTTCGACGCCGTGGTGGGCTGGATGCCCCCCCTGCTGGCCGACAACGTGGCGGCGCTGGCCGGGCCGCGCGGAATCCCGCTGTGGATCAGCGACAGCGGTGCGGATATGCCAGTGCAGGCCGGGCAGGCCGCGCACCGGCATCCCTGGCAGGTGCGCCACAGCCTGGAACTGTGTCCCATGGCGTGCGCGCTGGCCGAGCAGGTCTATCGCCAGTGCGGGCCGCGCGCGTTCCTGGCCCTGGGCTGGCACGAGTCGGGCTATGACTTTGTCCAGGCCTTCCAGCACCGTTGGCGCACGCTGGGCGGCCAGATTGTCGGGCGCCATATCGCGGGCACCCCCGAGCAGCCCCATGAGTTCAGCGGCCTGCGCGAGGCCACCGTCTCCCTGCAGCCGGACGTGGTGGTCGCCCTCTTCTCGGGCAGCCAGGCCCAGCGTTTCGGCCAGTGGTGGCGCACCCAGCGGCCTGCGCGCAGCGCGCTGGCGGGCTTCCCGTGGCTGGCCTCGCCGGACACAGGCCTGCCGGCCTGGACGGTGGGCAGTTGGCCTGACGCGGAGCGCGCGCCCCAGCCATGGGCCGGGCTTTTCACCCGCGCCGGCTTGGCATGGACGCCCGCTGCGCTGCTGGGCGCAGAAGCTGGCGCGAGCCTGGGCGCGGCCCTCGCCGCAGCGCACCCTGGCGCCAGCGCAAAAGACGTATGGGCCGCCCTGCATGCCGCCCCGTTGGCTGGGCCGCGTGGCGAGCGCCGCTGGCAGGACGCAGGCCAGGACAGCGCCGGCCCGCTGTGGCACGCCACGGCCGCATCTGCCAGCGCCGGGCTGCAGCACCAACATCCACCGGTCTTGCCGGCTGCGTCTCGCGCGCGCGGCGGATGGACCACCGGCTACTTTCTGACTTGATGATGAGGAATTGCTATGAGTGAACCGTTTATTGCTGAAATCCGGATGTTTGCGGGCAACTTTGCTCCCCGCGGTTGGGCCTTTTGCATGGGGCAAATCATGTCCATTGCCCAGAACACTGCCCTCTTCTCCCTGGTGGGCACGACCTACGGCGGCAATGGGCAAACCACCTTCGCGCTGCCCGATTTGCGGGGCCGGGTTCCGGTCGGTACGGGCCAGGGGCCAGGGCTACCTCCAGTAGACCTTGGCGAGATATCGGGCAGCCCCACGCACACCCTCATCATTACGGAGATGCCCGCGCACAACCATGTGGTGTCGGTCCCGGCCTCGTCTGCCATCGGCACCCTGGACGCGCCTGCCAATGGCTCCGTTCCCGCAGCCTCCAACCAGCGCAGCGCGCAGTTTGCGCCATCGGGCAACGTGCAATTGAGCGCGACCGCCGGGATTTCGGGCGGCAGCCAGCCGTTTTCGATCATGCAGCCCTACCTGGGCATGAATTTCATCATTGCCCTGCAAGGGATCTACCCGTCGAGAAACTGAAGGCGGCGCAAGCCGCGCAGCCGCAGCAATACGCAAAGGGGCTGGCCCATGGGGCCGGCCCTTTTTTTGCCTGCGCCGTCCAATGCGCCAGCGCAGCGCGCCACAGCGGAGCCTGTGCATAAAAGCACAATCAGGTTGCAGTTTGCGCAGTTGAAATTACATATTTGCACGCATACCATGCGCGGACCGCCTGACCACAGGCCCACCCCCTTCGAGGAGACAACCGCATGAATGCCCCCGCCCCCGTGGCCGCCCTGGCCCCCACCGTCAAGCTGCTGATCGGCGGCCAGTTTGTCGATTCCAAGTCCACCCAGTGGCGCAATGTGGTGAACCCGGCCACGCAAGAGGTGCTGGCCCGCGTGCCCTTTGCCACGCCCGAAGAAATCAACGCCGCCGTGGCCAGCGCCAAAGAGGCGTTCAAGACCTGGAAGAAGACGCCCATCGGCGCCCGTGCGCGCATCTTCCTGAAGCTGCAGCAGCTGATCCGCGAGCACATGGGCGAGCTGGCAGCGTTGCTGACGGCCGAGCAAGGCAAGACCCTGCCCGACGCCGAAGGCGACGTGTTCCGCGGCCTGGAGGTGGTGGAGCACGCGGCCGGCATCGGCAACCTGCAGCTGGGCGAGCTGGCCAACAACGTGGCGGGCGGCGTAGACACCTACACCGTGCTGCAGCCCCTGGGCGTGTGCGCGGGCATCACGCCGTTCAACTTCCCGGCCATGATTCCGCTGTGGATGTTCCCCATGGCCATTGCCACGGGCAACACCTTCGTGCTGAAGCCGTCGGAGCAAGACCCCATGGTGACCATGCGCCTGTGCGAACTGGCGCTGCAGGCGGGCATCCCGCCGGGCGTGCTGAACGTGGTGCACGGCGGCGAAGACGCGGTGAACGCCATTTGCGACCACCCGGACATCAAGGCCATCAGCTTTGTGGGCTCCACCAAGGTGGGCACCCATGTCTACAACCGCGCCAGCCTGAACGGCAAGCGCGTGCAGTGCATGATGGGCGCGAAGAACCACGCCATCGTGGCGCCCGACGCCAACAAGGAGCAGACCCTGAACGCCCTGGCCGGCGCCGCGTTTGGCGCCGCGGGCCAGCGCTGCATGGCCCTGTCGGTGGTGGTGCTGGTGGGCGAATCGCAAAAGTGGATTCCCGAGCTGGTGGCCAAGGCCAAGACGCTCAAGGTGAGCGGCGGCACCGAAAAGGGCACCGATGTGGGCCCGCTGATCTCGTGCGCCGCACGCGACCGCGTGAGCAGCCTCATCGAACGCGGCATTGCCGACGGCGCCACGCTGGAGCTGGACGGCCGCAACCCCAGCGTGCCCGGCTACGAAAAGGGCAACTTCGTGGGCCCCACCATCTTCAGCGGCGTGAAGCCCGGCATGGCCATCTACGACCAGGAGATCTTCGGCCCCGTGCTGTGCCTGGCGGCCGCCGACACGCTGGACGAAGCCATCGAGTTCATCAACGCCAACCCCAACGGCAACGGCACGGCCATCTTCACGCAAAGCGGCGCCGCAGCGCGCAAGTTCCAGGAAGAGATCGACGTGGGCCAGGTGGGCATCAACGTGCCGATCCCCGTGCCCGTGCCGATCTTCTCGTTCACCGGCTCGCGCGCCTCCAAGCTGGGCGACCTGGGGCCCTACGGCAAGCAGGTGGTGATGTTCTACACCCAGACCAAGACCGTGACGGCGCGCTGGTTTGACGACAGCACCGTGAGCCAGGGCGTGAACACGACGATCAGCCTGAAGTAATCCCCCAAGGGCGGCTGCGCGGCTGCGCCGCTCCCCCTTTCCCTGCATGGCTGCGCGATGCGGAGGGGAACACCCGTCGCGGCCCGTGGGGTCGGTGGTAAAAGCGGGGCATGCAAACTTATCTGACAACGATGCGGGGATGGGCCATGGTCTTCGGCGCTGCGTGCGGGATGCTGGTCGGGGCCCAGGCCCACGCACAGGCCGGGGCCGCCTGCAACGCTGCGGGCACGGTGGAAGAAACCAATGCCTGCGCCGTGCAGGCCTTCCAGGCGGCCGACACGGAGATCGCCATCCTCTACGGCGACGTGATGCGGGCGCTGGCGGCCCACGAACGGCCGCAGCTGCGCCAGGAGCAGGCGGCCTGGCAGCGCGAGCGCACCACGCGCTGCAAGCAGGCACAGCGCAGCAGCGAGTCGGAGCCCGAGTGGCCGCGCCTGTACCACGAGTGCCTGACGGCCGAGACCCAGGCGCGCCGCCGGGGCCTGCTGCGCTGGCTGACGCCGGACCATCCCTCCGCCAAGCCCTGAACCCTGCCCCAGAACAACAAGAACCGACGACGAGACCCGAACACCATGGACTTTGAGCTGACCGAAGAACAACGCGCCTTCGCCCAGACGGCGCGCGACTTTGCCCAGGCCGAGCTGGCCCCCCACGCCGCCCTGTGGGACGCCGAGGGCATCTTCCCCCGCGAGGCCATCGCCAAGGCCGGCGAACTGGGCTTTTGCGGCCTGTATGCGCCCGAGGCCGCCGGCGGCCTGGCCCTGCCCCGGCTGGACGCCACGCTGGTGTTTGAAGAAATGGCGGCCGTGGACCCTTCCACCACCGCCTTCATCACCATCCACAACATGGCCACCTGGATGCTGGGCACCTGGGCCACCCCCGAGGTGCGCGGCCTCTGGGGCCCGCAGCTCACCAGCGGGCACAAGCTCGCCTCCTACTGCCTGACCGAACCCGGCGCGGGCTCGGACGCCGCCTCGCTCAAGACCCGGGCCGAGCTGGTGGGCGATGAATACGTCCTCAACGGCAGCAAGGCCTTCATCAGCGGCGCGGGCAGCACCGACCTGCTGGTGCTCATGGCCCGCACCGGGGATGCGCAATCCGGCGCCAGCGGCATCAGCGCCTTTGCCGTGCCGGCCGATGCGCCCGGCATCAGCTACGGCAAGAAGGAACACAAGATGGGCTGGAACAGCCAGCCCACCCGCACCATCAGCTTTGACAACGTGCGCATTCCCGCCAACCACCTGCTGGGCCAGGAGGGCGAAGGCTTCAAGATCGCCATGAAGGGGCTGGACGGCGGGCGCATCAACATCGCCACCTGCTCCGTCGGCGCCGCCCAGGGGGCGCTGACCCAGGCCCAGCAGTACATGCAGGACCGCAAGCAGTTCGGCAAAAGCATCGCCAGCTTCCAGGCGCTGCAGTTCAAGCTGGCCGACATGGCGACGGAGCTGGTCGCCGCCCGCCAGATGGTGCGCCTGGCCGCCAGCAAGCTCGACGCCGGTGCCCGCGACGCCAGCACCTACTGCGCCATGGCCAAGCGCTTTGCCACCGACGCCGGCTTCAACGTGGTCAACGAAGCCCTGCAGTTGCACGGCGGCTACGGCTACATCCGCGAATACCCGCTGGAGCGCCTGCTGCGCGACGCGCGCGTGCACCAGATCCTGGAGGGCACCAACGAGATCATGCGCGTCATCATTGCGCGGCGCATGCTCGATGGGGACGCGCCGGAGGTGATTCGATGACCCGCGGCGCATTTGCTCCATTTTTCATAGCTACTAGCGCTTTCCCTATAAGCGCTAGAAGCCAATTTGACTGATGAACGATCTGCCCTGGACTGGAACACCCGCCTGCGGCGCTGGGGCTTACTCCCTCTCCCCTCGCGGGAGAGGGTTGGGGAGAGGGGGCCGCCCCCATACAACGCCGTTTTCACGCCCTCACCCACCAGAGGTAGGGGCGCCAGAGCCCTCCGAGCCAGGCACCTAGCCAGCCCCAGGAACCACCCACCATGCCCGCCCGCCCCCTCAGCGACGAAACCCTGCACCTGATCGACGCCGTGCGCAGCGCCCTCGCGCACCGCAGTGACGTGGACGAGCGCACCATGTTCGGCTGCTACTGCTTCTTTGTGGACGGCAAGCTGTGCATCGGCGTGAAGGGCGAAGACCTGCTGGTGCGCCTGCCGCCCGAGCAGCACGGCGCGCTGCAAGAAATGCAGAACACGCGCGAGCTGTCCCCCGGCGGCGGCATGAAGGGCTACTTCTGGGTGGAGCCCAACGGCTACGCCACCCGCGCGCAGTGGAACTACTGGCTGAACGAAGCCCTGGCCTACAACCCCCACGCCAAGGCCACGCCACCCAAGAAGAAAAAGAAAACTGCCACCGAGAAAACAGCCACCGCCGCCCGCCCGGCCGCCAAGACCGCGGCAAAAGCGCGTACGAAAGCGCGTACAAAAGCCACCGCCAAAACCGCAGCCAGCGCCCCGGCCCAGCCGAAAAAGCCCGCCGCCAAGAAGCACAGCATCTTCGAAGCCGACGACTGACCCCCGCCCCGGAAAGGCTCCTCCCATGCCCCTTCGCATCGTCCGCCTAGGAACCCCGCGCTCCGCCGAGGAAGGCACCCGCATCGGCACCGTGCGCCGCCCACCGCGCGGCGTGCCCAAGGCCGAGTTCGCCAGCCGCGACTACTACGACGTGTGGTACCCCCTGCTCTCCCCCACCCCCGAGCTGATGGCCCAGGGCCAGCAGGCCCAGACGGACAAGGAATGGGAGGCCTTCGTCAAGCAGTTCCGCAAGGAGCTGACCCAGCCCGAAGCCAGCCGCACGCTGGATTTGCTGGCCGCACTGTCGCACCACAGCGCCATGTCCGTAGGCTGCTACTGCGAGGACGAGGCGCGCTGCCACCGGTCCGTGCTGCGCGCCGAGCTGGCCAGCCGCGGGGCGGACATCCGCGAATGAATGTCCAACCTATTGGGTACACCAGCTGTATGCCCCAGATCCGCCCCCAACCGTTCGGGCTGAGCCCGTCGAAGCCGGGGCACGTTCTGGCCCGAGCCCTTCGACCGCATGCCTCCGATTCCCCCGCCCCGTTCGGGCTGAGCTCGTCGAAGCCAGGGCACTTTTACCCCAGTCTCTTCGAGAGGCTCAGTGCGAATGGGCCATTGAAGGCAAACAAATCATCAAACATTTTTAGCCCTTTGCGCTTGATGGACAAGCGCAAGCAGCTATCAAAACCATACCAACTTTCCCTTTCAAACCCAGGAGACACACACCATGAAAATCGCATTCATCGGCCTCGGCAACATGGGCGGCCCCATGGCCCACAACCTGCACAAGGCCGGCCACGAGGTACGCGCGTTTGACCTCTCGCAACCCGCGCGCGACAAGCTGGCCGCAGACGGCGTACCCATCGCCGCCGACGCCAAGGCCGCCGTGGCGGGTGCCGAAGTCGTCATCAGCATGCTGCCCGCCAGCCAGCACGTGGAAGGCCTCTTTTTGGGCGCAGGCGACCTGCTGGCCCAGCTACCCGCAGGCACGCTGGTGATCGACTGCTCCACCATCGCCGCCGCCAGCTCCCGCAAGGTGGCCGAAGCCGCCAAGGCCAAAGGCGTGGCCTTCATCGACGCCCCCGTCTCCGGCGGCACCGGCGGCGCCATCGCCGGCACCCTCACCTTCATGGTGGGCGGCGACGCGGCCGACCTGGAGCGCGCCCGCCCCGTGCTCGAAAAGATGGGCGCCAACATCTTCCACGCCGGCAGCGTGGGCGCAGGCCAGACCGCCAAGATCTGCAACAACATGCTCCTGGGCATCCTGATGGCCGGCACCAGCGAAGCCATCGCCCTGGGCGTCGCCAACGGCCTGGACCCCAAGGTGCTCAGCGAAATCATGCGCCGCAGCTCCGGCGGCAACTGGGCGCTGGAGAAGTACAACCCTTACCCGGGCGTGATGGAAACCGCGCCTGCGAGCAAAGGCTATGCGGGAGGGTTTGGGACGGACTTGATGCTCAAGGACCTGGGCCTGGCGCAAGAAAATGCGATGGCGGTGAAGGCTGCCACGCCGCTAGGGGGCATGGCGCGCAACCTGTATGCGGCGCACAGCTTGGCGGGACATGGCGCGGAAGATTTCTCCAGCGTGATCAAGATGGTGCAGAAAAAGGCTTGATGGGTTGGGCTGCGGCCCTTTGCGGATGAGAACGGGCGCTGTAGCATGTCGTTACAGCGCCCGTTATGGTTTTTATCCTGAAGTTCTTAGACTTGGCTAAATGAGGTTTTGATGAATTTATCTGGAGAAAACGATGTCAGAATTTTTTATCAGACCCACGGCTGCGGTTGTGGCGTCGTCCATTTCTAGTTAGCCCTATGCCGGATTTTTGGATTGCCATTTTTTCAAGCTCACTGCTGTCCGGTGTCGTTGGCGCACTTATAGCAGGTGCATTCGGCCTACGTGGTAAACGCAATGACTATGTCAATGATTATTTCAAGACGATAATTAAGCGCAGATTAGAAGCGTATGAACGGCTAGAGCAGCTGATAAATGCCCTTAAGTTGACTGTACTTGATGATGACCAGCGGCCTTACCATCAAGTATTTTCGAATGAGGCAACCTGGACTGAGGTTTACAAGTTATTTCTCGATTCAACATCCCATCCTCTTTGGCTGAGCAGCGAAGTGTTCTCAAAAACTCGGGAACTTAATATTATGTTTCTAAAAGCCAGTCATGACAAAAGAGATCTTATCGAATTCGGAAAATCTAACTATCCGCCTATTGCGGAACTCCGGGAGGAAGTTGAGCGGGTTCACGCGAAAGACATGCTGAACCTACACAACGTCGAACACTTCCTTAAACAAAAAAAGGAACAGAGAAGTGGGTTTGCATCCTTTGACCCCCGTGGCTAACTCGGCGCTCAAGCGGACGGCTACGCCGCCGCTTACCTTGGTTCGTTAGTCCCTTCACACTTCGCTTTATGCAGGCTGCCATTAACTCCAGCGCTTCGCCCTTCTCAAAGATTTCTCCTTGGGGGGTTTTGGTGCTCTGCTGGGCTTCGCCTGCATTCACTTTGTCGGCTTCAAGCCTTTTGGCCTCCAGCGCTTGTGCAGCAAGCGCTACCCGCTATCATTCTTGCAGCGCTGCGCCGCTTCCGTGGCGCAGCGCTTTTCATGGGCCGCACCCGTCTTCAAGTCTGGGCGCTCCCTTTTGGCCTTCGGGTCTAACTATTCGTCGCAGCCGACCGCCTACGGCGGCGACTGAACTCAGGGCGTTAGCCATCACCATGATCTCCGAAGCCACAATTTTGTTTCTGCAATCGAGCGCAGCCGTATTCATGGCCGCGGACTACTTCTTCAGAGAGGAGGAGAGAAGTCCTATCAACTCGGCAATTCAGCGCGCGTTGATACCAATGAACCAACAGATAGATGCTGATGTTAGGTTTCGTGTGCAAAGTGCTACGCAGAATCTTGCGTCGTTGATTGTCTCTGCCCTCTTCCTATTGTTGGGTTGGCTCGTAGTTGCGTTCCTGCTGCCAGCCATTGGTGGAGCAGTTGGCCCATGGGTTGTTGTTTTGCTGTCGCTGCTCGCGCTCGGCCTCGTTGCCGGCGGCATGCCAAAACTCTTAACCGCAATCGTTGGGTATCTGATCCCCGTTGCCATGGCTACTTCAATTGGGCTCGTACTCAAGTTTCTAATCCGGTGTCCCAAAGGCACGGTGTTCGGCATCGGCTTTTTGTTCTTGGTCGCGTCTTTTGCTTGCCGCTGGTACAACCTCTGATGGCTAACCTCTCATTCCACCGGACCTGCGCGAAGAGCCGCGCAGGCCGGTGAATTCAAACGTTAGGTATCGAATGAATTTTTCTGACATCTTAGGAGTCATTGGCGTTCTTCTTGGTATTGCCGGACTGGCTTATGCAGTTTACCAAACACATGAAAAGCGAAAACTTCAAGAATTCGTCCGATCACAAAGTTGGTACGTCTTTTCCAAAGCCAATAACGTCACAGGCATTGCACAAGCAACGCTGCGCACTTACAAGAAATCTCACTATCAAAATCAGAATATAGAAATCATAGAGCTCTTGGCAAAAACAGATGCTTTCGGCCAAGACTTATTCCGAGAAACCATTCGCCAGATCCAACTCAATGAGCCATTATTCACAAGAGCTCAAATTTCAAAATGGGTTGCTGATGGCAAGCTCGACAAGGATCACGCGCCGCTCTTCGAGCAATTATGCATTTCTGAGAGCGTGCCTAAAAAATCGGTCAAGCAGACCAGCTAACGCTGGCCCGCTTACCTCCAGCGTTAGCCGCCTGACATATCGTCACGATCGATCAATCAAGAAAGGTGAACCGCCCCGCATTCCGCAGAGGCCTGTTGGTTTAAGTCAGGCGGTCGGCGGCCTGACCAATGTTGGCGGGCACTCGACACAACCCGCACTACACCGTTCGCCCCCCAGCCGCCAACGTCGGCTACCCGACGCTCCCAACCGGGGCCAGTCCATACCATGCAAACCTTGATCCCACCCCCTTGACGAGACGTTTGCATGACTCCCTGGCACCCTGCCCCTTCTTCCCGCGCCGTGCGCATCGCCAGCATCGCGCTGGCACTCCTGCTCGGGCTGGCATTTGCCGCCGCCTACTTCACGCGGCAGACTGATCTGTTCTCGCTGCTGCCGCCCGACGGCGCGGCGCCGGATTTCAGCGCCGCGCAGCGGCAGGACTTGCATCGCACGTTTTTCACCATCTGGGCCGCTCTGGTGCTGGCCGCGCCGGCGCTGGCGTTCTTTGTGGTGCGGCGCGAATCGGCTCTGCTGGGCAGCTTGTGGCGGGCGTTCTGGACGGCTTCGCTGCTGGCCTTCGCGGTGCACTTCTACTGGGCGGTGGTGGTGATGTTTGGCAACGACTGGAGCCGCATCCTGCACACCTCCCGCGTTTCCGCACCGCGCCTGGACACGGTGTTTGCCGTGTGGTGGTGCGTGGATGTGGCGTTGGCCTGGCTGTACAAGGGCGAGCCGCTGTGGGTGCGGGTGCAGCGCTGGCTGGTGCACGCGCTGGCGTTCCTGCTGTTCTTCATGGGCGCGGCGCGCGAAGGCGAGCTGCTCGCGTCCCGCGTGCTGGGCTGGAGCTTTGCGGCGGTGGTGGTGGCGGCGTTTGGCTGGAAGCTGTGGATGCGCCGCGCACAGGCGCGGGCGCGGGGTCAGGCACCGCAGCCTGCGCGCTGACCACCGCGGAACAGCGCATGGCGCGCAGGCAATTGCTGCAAATTTAATAGCTGCCCGCGCTTGCTGGGCAAGCGCAGGAGGCCTAAAAGACCTGATTAGCGACTTACCTCAGACGCTTTCTCTTCCCCACCCGTTCGGGCTGAGCCTGTCGAAGCCTTGCACGCGCGCTGCAAGCCCTGGCTTCGACGGGCTCAGCCCGAACGGATGGAGTGGTATCTGAGACAAGTAACTAATCAGGCAAAAAGACCCTCAACCCGGGCTACTTGATCAGTGCCAGCACGTCCTTGAATGCCGGGTGCTCGCAGCTGCCCAGCCATTCAAACGCCACCATTTCGGTGGTCACCAGTTCGGCGCCGGCGCCGGCCAGGCGGTCGAAGGCGGCGTCGCGGTTGCGTTCGGTGCGGGAGCCGCAGGCGTCGGTCACCACCCACACCTCGAACTCGTCGTCGATCAGGTCCAGCGCGGTCTGCAGCAGGCACACGTGGGCTTCGCAGCCGGCGATGACGATGGTGCCGCGCTCGGGCGCTTGCTGGGCGGGCTTTTGCAGGTGCTTGGGCAGGCTGCGGGCGTTGCCGCCCTGCTGGGGCTTGGCGGGCGGGCGCAGCCATTCGCCCAGGCCTTCTTCCGTGGCGCTGAAGTGCATCTTGGCCAGGGTCTTGCGGCAGGCGGCGCGCAGCGCGGCGTCGTTGGGGCCCAGGCGCGAGGGGTTTTGCTCGGTGCCCCACACGGGCACGTCCAGGATGCGGGCCACCTCGGCCAGGCGGCGGGCGTTGGCCAGCACGGCGGGGCCTTCGTGGATGGCGGGCATCAGGCGTTCCTGGTAGTCCACCAGGACGAGTTGGGATTCGGTAGCGTCAAGCAGCATGGTTGGGAGGTTTCCTCAGCTCGAAACGCTGCATTGTCGCAGCGCCTGCGCCAGCGGCCCGGCCATGGGCACGGTGTTGCTGGGGTGGGGAATGCAGTCGGTGCTCCAGACTTCGCCCACGCCGGCGTCGCGCAGCACCTGCAGTGCGTCGCCCGCGAAGAGCGCGTGGGTCACGGCCACGTCCACCGATGCGGCGCCGGCCTGCAGCAGCAGGCGGGCAGCGAGGGCCAGCGTGCGGCCGGTGCTGGCCATGTCGTCCAGCAGAACCACCGCGCGGCCTTGGGCGTTGAGCGGCGGCAGCTCGATGGCCACGTCACGGTCGCCGTGGCGCACCTTGGTGCACACGGCGTGGTCAAAGCCGTGGCGCGCCGCGGCCTGGGCGATCCACTGGGCGGATTCACCGTCGGGCCCCACCAGCAGCGCGCCGGGGCGCCGCTGGGCAATCCAGTCGGCCAGCGGCTCGGCGCCGCTGAGGGCCAGGGCCTGCGGCACGGCAATGGCCTGGGAGAGCGTGTCGATGCGGTGCAGGTGCGGGTCCACCGTGACCACGGCATCGAACAGCCCGGCCAGAAAGCCGCCCACCACCTGCTGGCTGACCACCTCGCCGGGGTGAAAGGCCATGTCCTGCCGCATGTACGCCAGGTACGGCGCCACCAGCGTGAGGTGCTGCACGCCCAGGCTGCGCACGGCGCGGGCGGCCAGCAGCAGCTCCACCAGCTTTTCGTTGGGGTCGTGCAGGCTGCGCAGCAGCACGGCACGGGGCGGCAGGCGGCCTGCGGCATCCACCGGCAGGCGCAGCTTGAGCTCGCCGTCGGGGAAGCGGTGGCGGTCAATCTCCTTTGCGGTCAGCCCGGCCGCATGGGCCAGGCGCTGGGCGGGCGCGGCTTCGTCGGCAAAGTGCAGCAGCAGGCAGGCGGGGCCGGCGGCGTTGTGGGGTTCGGCGGGGTGTGCGGCCATGGTCAGAACTCCACGAACACCTTGGGCATTTCTTCGGCCGAACCCAGGTAGTAGCCGATGCCTTGCGCGCAGGCCTGGCGGGCAAATTCCAGGTCGGCCGGGTAGCTGGCGTGCACGCGGTAGAGCACCTCGCCCGCGGCCACGGTGTCGCCCAGCTTGCGCAGCAGGTCCACGCCAGCGCCGGGCACCTTGGGGGCGCCGGCCAGCCGGGCCACGCGGGCGATCTGGAAATTGTCGATGCCGGCCACCACGCCGCTGGTGGGCGCCACCACGTCCAGCGTCAGCGCGCCCAGGGCCGGGTGGTTGTGGTCGAACCCCTTGCCACCCTGCGCGGCGATGATGGCGTTCATGCGCGCCAGCGCCCGGCCGGAGTCCAGGATGTCGCGGGCAATGGCGTAGCCGTCGCCGCCGCGCACGTCGGGGTCGCACTCGATCAGGCGCCCGGCCAGGCGCAGGGCCTTCTGGCGCAGGTCGTCCGGCCCGCGCGGATCGTTCTGCAGCACGCGCATCACGTCGCGCGCCTCCAGCACCGGGCCCACGCCATTGCCCACGGGCTGGCGGCCGTCGGTGATGACCACGTCCAGCGACAGGCCCATGCGCCGGGCGACGTATTCAAACAGGCGCCGCAGGCGCTGCGCCTCGGGCATGGAGCGCACCTTGGCCGTGGGGCCGATGGGAATGTCCAGCACCAGGTGGGTGGCGCCGGCCGCCACTTTCTTCGAGAGGATGGACGCCACCATCTGCCCCGGCGAGTCGATGGACAGCGGCCGCTCCACCGAGATCAGCACATCGTCGGCCGGCGACAAGTGGGCCGTGCCGCCCCAGGCCAGGCAGCCCCGGTAGTCGCGCACGATGTCGGCCAGCTGCTCCAGCGGCAGCTCCACGTTGGCCAGCACCTCCATGGTGTCGGCCGTGCCGGCGGGCGAGGTGATGGCGCGCGAGGACGTCTTGGGGCACAGCATGCCGTGCGCCGCCACGATGGGCACCACCAGCATCGTCGTGCGGTTGCCGGGGATGCCGCCAATGCAGTGCTTGTCGACCACCAGCGGCTCGTGCCAGTCGAGCCGCCGGCCGCTGGCCACCATGGCATCGGTGAGGAAGAACACCTCTTCGCGGTCCAGCTCGTTCTGGCAGGCCACCACGAACGCGGTCAGCTCGATCTTGGAATAGCGGTGCTCGGCAATGTCGCGCACGATGGCGCCGAAGTCCTCGCGCGTGAGGCGCTCGCTGGCGATCTTGCGGAACAGCGCGCCCATGGACTCCGGCGGCTCGGCCTGGGCCACCGACACGGTGTGGCCATTGTCCACGTCCAGCTGGGCAAAGGCGTCTTCCGACAGCCCCAGCTCGTGGCAACCCACCAGGGCGGCGTCGTCCACCACGTTCACCGTGGCCAGGATGCGGCGGCCGTTGGCGCGCACCTCGATCTTGGACAGGGCCTGGAAGCCCTCGGCCCGGTAGACGGCGCAGTCGCGGTGCAGGTAGGCCACGTTCTCGCGCCAGGTGTCGATGGCCACGCGGCGCAGCGCGAGTTGCGAGCGCGGGGCGCCGCCCGGGTTGTCGGCAGAAAGCGGCGCGGCCCCGGCACCGGCCGGGGAATCCGCGCAAGGAGAGGAAGGAGGAGGAAGCGTCTCGGCGTGCATCGCGCCAGCCTAAACCGAAAACGCCCCGCCGCGGCACAGGGGCCACCCGGCCATCCGGCGGGCGGTGCAAATCGTCCACCCTTCATGATCCAGATCAAGACCGCCGCGGCCCCGCAAAACTTGTCCGCGCGGCGGCAGGCTCTGGCCCTGCTGCGCCTACTGCGCCGCTGGCAGGCGCAACAAGCGGCCCTGGGGGCTGTCGGTCAGCAGGTACAGCAGGCCGTCGGGGCCCTGGCGCACGTCGCGGATGCGCTCGCGGGGACCTTGGAGCGGCAGCGCCTCCTCCCGCAGCACCTTGCCGTCGCCCACTTCCAGCCGGTGCAGCGTGCCGAACTTGAGCGAGCCCACCCACAGGCTGCCCTGCCAGGCCGGGCCATAGCGCGCACTGGTCAGAAACGCCATGCCCGACGGCGCAATCGAGGGCACCCAGGTATGCAGCGGCTGCTCCATGCCTGCGCGGGCGGCGCCCTCGCCCAGCTTGCCGCCGCCGTAGTTCTCGCCATGGGTGATCACCGGCCAGCCGTAGTTGCGCCCCGGCAGCGGGCGGTTGACCTCGTCGCCTCCCTGCGGGCCGTGCTCATGCGTCCACAGCTGCCCGTCGGGCCCGAAGGTGGCGCCCTGCGGGTTGCGGTGGCCGTAGCTCCAGATCTCGGGCAAAGCGCCCGCCTGCCTGCGCAGCGGGTTGTCGGGCGGCACCGCGCCATCGGGGGTGATGCGCACGAGCTTGCCGTGGTGGTTGCCCAGCTGCTGGGCGTCGTCCTTGTGGTGGTAGCGCTCGCCCAGCGCCAGGAACAGGTTCCCGTCCGTCGCCTGGGCAATCCGGCAGCCAAAGTGCAGGGAGCTGGCCACCTTGGGCCGCTGGCTGAACAGCACCTTCACGTCCTGCAGGCCGGCCGCTCCCTCGGGCAGGGTGGCGCGGGCCAGGGCCGTGCTGTTGGTGCGGCTGCGGGATAGGCCAGGGGGGCCGGGTTCGGCGTAGCAGAAGTAGATACGGCGGTTGCGCGCGAAGTCCGCGTCCGTCACCACGTCCAGCAGGCCGCCCTGCCCGCCCGCCGCCACTGGCGGCAACCCGGCCAGCGGCGGCTCCAGACGGCCATCGGCCTGGACCACCCGCAGGCGCCCCGGCCGTTCGGTCACCAGAAACCGCCCACCCGGCAAAAATGCCACGGCCCACGGATGCTCCAGCCCCTGGGCCACGGTTTCCACCGCAAGGGGGGCCGCGGGCGCACCGGCGGGCTGGGTCAAACCACCGGTACCGGTGCCGGCAAGCGCTATCAAAAGCAGAGCTGCCCGCGCTGGACCACAGGGCGCTGCAAACGATTTTTTACCCAAGTTTTCCACGGCGGATTCCCCCGCGCCGCGACGGCGCGTTTTGACTTACTTCAACAAAATCAAGGGCTTGCGGGGTGATTATTTCTGATAAGCAACCATCACGTGGTACCCTTCGCCCCCATGTCCCGATGGCTCTGCACCCTTCTCCTGGCCTGCGCCACCTCCGTTCAGGCCGCTCCACAGGCGACCAACCCCGATGAAATGGACCGTTTTCTGACGGACAAGGGCCTTTTGACCCGTCTGGAAGACGTGAGCCAAAAGGTGGCCAACCAGGCCCACACGGTGGCCGACCGGGCGTCCAACCTCGTGGTCAACGCCATGGGCTTCCTGGGCGTACCGTACAAGCGCGGCGGCAACAGCGCAGAAACCGGCTTCGACTGCAGCGGTTTCGTGCGCGCAATGTACGAACAAACCGTGGGGCTCATGCTGCCCCGCCGCGCCGACCAGCAGGCCGCCGCCACGCAGGTGATCGACAAAAAGGAACTCCAGCCGGGCGACCTGGTGTTTTTCAACACCATGCGCCGCAGCTTCAGCCACGTGGGCATCTATGTGGGTGACAACAAGTTCATCCACGCGCCACGTAGCGGTGCCCAGGTGCGGGTAGAAGACATGGGCGCAGCCTACTGGGTGCGCCGGTTCAACGGCGCCCGCCGCGTGCCAACCTCCACCGCCGCTGCGGAAGACGCGCCCCAAGTCAAATAATCGAGCCGCCGCACTCTGCGGCAGCCGCCGAAGCGCCCCGCCCCGGGGCTCCTGAAGGTCCGCCGGGCTACGGCTTAACCTGGTACACCGTTTCGCTGCTGCGAATCGGCCCCCCGACCACATTCACGGGCCGCAGGGATGCGTCCCGCAGCATGGCCTTGGCCTGCTCCATGTCCGCCTGGTAACGTGCCCGGGCCTGGGATTCGCAGGCCTTGCGGTCCGCCGCCGCCATTGCGCGGCATTCTGCCAAGCTCACCTTCAGTCCCCCGCCGGCCTCGCGGATCGCGCTCTGGTAGCGCTGCTGGGGAATCGTGTCGGGCACGGCGCCGCGGGCCAGCGAGGCCTCGTCGTCGTTCTGGGCCAGGGCGGTACCCGGTCCGGCCAGCACGCCTGCCACAGTAAACGCGGCCGCGAACACCAGGGAAAAGGCGCGGGACGAACTTTTTTCTGCCATGTGTGCTTCCTTTCGATGCGAAGCTCCACTGTATTCCCCGGCATGCAGCCCGTACAGCAGGCTCCTGCCGCACAGCGATGTCAGACACGGCCCACAGGCCCCAGGCCTGCGTGTACCGCCCGCTGCAGGAATCGCAGGCACGGCCAGGGCGCGTTGTCCGACAAGCGGGGCTTCTTCCCCTTTCGTACAGTGAATCCAGACGCCTGCATGGCACAACAACCGGGGAAGAAACATCATGGAAGCGCTGTTGGACACACTGCTGGTAGGAGCCCTGGTGGGGCTGTTGGCCCGGGCCCTGCTGCCGGGGCACAGGCAACTCGGCTGGGTGATGACCCTGCTGCTGGGAGTGATCGGCGCTTTCCTGGCCACCTACGTGGGCCTGGCCATGGGCTGGTACCACCAGGAGGAAGCCACCGGCTGGGTGGCCGCGGTGGTGGGCGCCGCGCTGCTCCTGGCCTTGTTCAGCCGCTCCCGGGGCAACGGCTGACAGCGCCGGAAGCCTCCCATTGCTTCCGCATTGCGCCGTGTTGCGGTACAACATGCTCGTGGCATCCACACCCAGTTCCCTGCAAATGGCCGCCGGCAATCCGGCATTGACCGCCGCCGTGCAACGCAGCCGGCGCCTGCTGCACCGCAGGGCGCTGGTGGCCGCCGGCGCCAGCCTGGTGCCCGTGCCGGGGCTGGACTGGGCGGTGGACGCGGCCCTGTTGTCGCGCCTGCTGCCGCAGATCAATGCCGAGTTCGGCCTGGCGCCCGAGCAGCTCGACCGCCTGTCTCCACACAAACGCGAGCAGGTGCAAAAGGCGGTGGGCCTGGTGGGGTCGGTGCTGATCGGCAAGTTCATCACCCGCGAGCTGGTGCTGCGGGCCACCCAGACGGTGGGCGTGCGCCTGACCACCCGGCAGGCCGCCAAGTACGTGCCCCTGGCGGGCCAGGCCGTGGCGGCAACTTTGGGCTATGCCACCTTGCGCTACCTGGGCGAGCAACACCTTCGCGACTGCGTGCGGGTGGTGCAGGCGGCCCAGCTGCAGCTGCCAGCCCCATCGGTTGCCAAGGGACGAACGGCCCCCTGACCCGCGGCAGGCCGGGTAACGGCGGGAACCGGCGGCTCAGTCCGCCTTGAAGCCGGTGGCGGCCACGGCCTTGCCCCAGGTGGCCGTGTCGGCAGCGATGGTGCGGGCAAACTCCTGCGCGCTGGTGCCCGTCACGCGAAACCCCGCCTCTTCCATCTTCGCGCGGCCTTCCGGGGACTGCACGGCGCGCACCACGTCGGCGTTGAGCCTAGCCACGATCTCCGGCGGCGTGCGGGCCGGGGCGACGATGCCGAACCAGGACGAGAACTCCAGGTTGGCATAGCCCTGCTCCTTGATAGTGGGCACCTCGGGCAGGCTGGGGTTGCGGGTGGCGCCCGTCGTGCCCAGCGCCGCCAGCTTGCCCGCCTTGACCTGGGGTGCGGCGAGGCCGACGCTGGCGAACACGCCTTGCACGTCGCCGCTGAACAGCCCGCCCAGCGCGTCCGCAGTGTTCTTGTAGTGCACCGGCTCGGGCTTGAGCTTCACCGCGTCGCCAAACATGAAGGCGCCAAAATGTCCGGGCGTACCCGCGCCAAACGTGGCCAGGAACAGCCCCCTCTGCTGCTGCGTCCAGGCCACGAAATCCTTCACATTCCGCGCGGGCACCTTTTGGGGATTGACCAGCAGCACGAAGTCCGACGTAACCACCTGGCTCACGGGCACGAAGTCGCGGGCCGGGTCGTACGGCAGCTTGTTGTAGCTGCTGGGCGCAATGCTCAGCTGGCCGGTCTCTCCCAGCATCAGCGTGTAGCCGTCCGGCGCGGCCCGGGCGGCTTCGGTCGCGGCGATCAGGCCACCGGCGCCGGGCTTGTTGTCCACGATCACGCCCAGGTTGCCCCACCCTTCGGAGAGCTTCTGCGCCAGCAGGCGCGCCACGATGTCCGGCCCCGTACCCGCGGCAAAGCCCACGATGATGCGCACCGGCTTGCTGGGATAGCCGGCGGGCGCCGTTTGCGCGTGGGCGCCCGCCCAGGGGGCCAGGCCGGCCAGGGCGCAGGCAGCGGCCACCATGGCGCGGCGCAAAGGCTGGGCGCACGGCTGCGGGTGCTGGGGGTTTGTCATGGGTGTCTCCTGTTCTCGTAGGTTGTCAATGTCCTGGGCCAGGGCGCCGCACCCGGCGAAAGCGGGGGCGGCGCGTGCTGCCTACTGCAGCTCGAAGAAGCGCATGGCCACTGCGTCCGGGTAGCGGGCGCCGGTGCCCACAAACAGGCGCTCGGCCACCCACGACCATGCCGGCGAGGCCGTCTCGAAACTGGGGCTGCAGCGGAAATAGATCTCGGCCGGATTCACCGGCTCGCCCCGCACCAGGCGGGCGATCAGCTCGGCAGGGCCCGAACGCACGGCGCGGTTGTGCACATACAGGCGGTCGCCGCCGTCCATCTCCAGCACGTAGCGGGCATCCAGCTCGGACAGCCGCTCGTTCACGATGAGCTGGAAATCCGCGCCGCCGGGCAGCACCCGCGCCGTCCAGCCGTTGCCGGCGGCGGTGCCGCCCAGGATGGGGATCACCCTCCGCACGCCGTGCGCGGTGCGGCCCACCTCCTGGGGCGTGCCCACCTCCACGCGCAGGTCGGCAAAAAAACGCAAGGCGGGCGGGGGCATGACGGAGGTCTCGGTGCGGGATTCAGGCATGGCGTTAGCGTAAGTCCCGTTGCCCGGCCCGCCTGTCATCCCGGAGGATGACGGACCAACCCGGAGAGTGCGGCGCACATCCCCTCCATCCCGCCCCCAAGGGCCTTCCACCGACAACGTCCTTTCACCCATGCGGCAGTGGCTTCCTTCCTCCTTGCAGACGCCGGCCGGCCGGCCGATGGCGCCGCAGGGCGCGAGCGCCGCGCTGGCCCCCATGGTCGAGCGGGTGGGCGAGCCCGGCTTCGCTACCGGCTTGCTGCAGGACCTGGAGCCCGTGCTGCCCGCGGCATCGTGGTCGGTGTACCGCACGGGCCACCGCTGCAAGCCCACGCTGTTCCTTTCCGCCAGCAGGGGCGTGCCGGACACCACGCGCGACTGCTGGTGGGCCTACCTGTCGGGCCCCTACCGCAGCGACCGCACCTGGGGCCGCGCCTTTGACGACATGCCGCTGGACGAGCCCGCCACGCGCCTGTGCCACCTGAGCGCCGCCGACGTCCCGGGCGAGCACCGCGCGCGGGTGTACGACGCGCATGGGGTGTCCGAGCGCGTATCGGTGGTGGAGCACGAAAGCGACGGCTCGGTCTTCGCCGTCAACTTCTACCGCCACCAGCACCAGCGCCCCTTCAGCGACCGGCAGATCGGCGCGTTCGAATCGGTGGCGCCCGTGCTGCTGGCGCTCACGCGCAAGCACATCCAGCTGTCGCAGCGCCCGGGCGTCCTGCCCGCCCTGCCGCCCCCCGTGTGCGCAGATGGGCGCGCGCGCGCAGCGGAGCCACCGCACCACGCAGCCCTGCCCTTGCAGGCCCCGCAGGGCAGTCACAGCCTGGCCCTGCTGCGCATGCGCCTGGTGCGGCTGCAGGTGGGCCTGACCGACCGCGAGCTGGACGTGTGCGCACGCCTGTTGCAAGGCATGACGCACGAGGGCATCGCCAGCGATCTGCAACTGGGCGTGCCCACCGTCAAGACCTACCGCAACCGCGCTTTCGCGCGCCTGGGCATTCACTTTCGCAACGAACTGTTTGCCCGGGTCCTGGGCGCGTAGGCCCGCCCAGACGGAAGCTGGCCCAGCTCGGCCTGCCCTGCCCGCCTGTGGCTTCATGCCCACTTAATCTGGCCCCCGTCCAATGCAGGGCGCGGGCACTTCGCCCGCGCCGTTCTACCTCTACTGCAAAGGCTTTTCCCCATGAAACTGCAACTCCCCGCCCTCGCCCTGGCCCTGTGCTGCGGCACCGCGTTCGCCGGCCCGACCTGCAAGGTTCCTGAAGACAAGTGGATGAAGGAGGCCGACTTCAAGGCGTCCATGGAGAAGCAGGGTTACCAGATCCGCACCTTCAAGGTCAGCAAGGGCAAGTGCTATGAAATCTATGGGCTGGACAAGGCCGGCAAGAAGGTCGAGATCTACTTCGACCCCGCCACCGGCGCGGAACTCGAACGCAAGTAACCGGCCCGGCCCCATGCTCCGCGAAACATCTGCCCCCTCCGCCCCGCTGTCTCCGCCACCCGCCGCCACCCCGGTGTGGGACCCTTTTGTCCGCATCTTCCACTGGAGCCTGGTCGCCTGCGTGGTGCTCAACCAGTTTGTGCTGGAAGAAGGGAAAACGGCCCACGAATGGGCGGGCTACACCGCCACAGCCCTGGTGCTGGCCCGCACCGTGTGGGGGTTCGTGGGCAGCCGGCATGCACGTTTCGCGGATTTTTTTCCCACGCCGGGCCGGCTTGCCGCGCATGCGCGCGCGCTGCGCCGGGGCGAGCACCCTGTCTACCTGGGCCACAACCCGCTGGGCGCACTGATGATGCTGGCGCTGATGGCGCTGGTGCTGGCCCTGGGCTTCACGGGGTGGCTGCAGACCACGGACACCTATTTTGGCGAAGAGTGGCTGATGGAACTGCACGAGTTCCTCGCCCATGCCCTGCTGGTGGCGGCCGGGCTGCACGCTGCGGCCGCCCTGGTGATGGGGCGTCTGGAGCGGGTGCGCCTGGTGCGGGCCATGGTGACGGGCACCAAGGAACGCTTCTGAACCGGAGGGGCGCCTGTGCGATTGCTGCTGCTGGAAGACGACCCGACGCTGGGAGAAGGCCTGCGCGACTTTCTGTTGCAGGACGGGTATCTGGTGGACTGGTGCACCACGCTGGCCCAGGCCCGGGCCCTGGTGGGAGAACCCTACGACGCTTGGCTGCTGGACTGGAACCTGCCCGACGGTTCGGCGCTGGAATGGCTGCGCAGCCTGCGCGCCAAGGGCGACACCACGCCGGCGCTGGTGCTCACGGCCCGCGACCTGCTGGGCGACCGCATCCGGGGCCTGGACAGCGGGGCCGATGACTTTCTGGTCAAGCCCTTCGCCCCCGAAGAACTCTGCGCCCGGCTGCGCGCCCTGGCGCGGCGCGTGGCAGGCGGCGCGCCCCGCAAGGTGATGGGCCCGGTGGAAGTCAGCCTGGCCGAGAGGCAGGCCTGGCTGCACGGGCGCAAGGTGGACCTGACCGCGCGCGAATGGGCCGTGCTGGAGGCCCTGGTGCTGCGGGCCGGGCGCACGGTGTCCGCAGCCGATCTGGAAGCGCTGGTGCTGGGCCTGGACGGCGAACTGTCCAGCAACGCGCTGCAGGTGCACATCTTCAATTTGCGCAGCAAGCTGGGCAAGGAAGCCATCCAGACCGTGCGCGGCATGGGCTACCGGGTGCCGGCTGCACAGGCTGCGGGGCCGGGCTGATTCTTGCCATGGCAGCGCCTTCTTCCTCCTCATCGCCCGCGGCATCCGCCCCGCCGCCCCCGTCCATCCGCGCCCGGCTGGTCCAGTCGCTGCTGTGGATTTCGGTCGTCTTCGGCGTGCTCACGGCCGTGGTCGTGTGGCAGGTGATCTCCCACGAGCTGGGAGAACTGATGGACCAGGAACTGCTGGAGGCGGCCGAGATTGTCCAGAGCGCCATGGCTTCCGCGGAAAATCCCGCACCCCGGCCCGCGGGCACGTCCGGGCCGGACGCCCCGGACGAAGAACATCTGGTGTGGCAGGTGGTCGACAGCGCCGAGGCAACGGTCGTCAGCCGCTCGCCCAAGGCGCCGGCCCAGGCGTTGCTGGCGGCCCCGGCCCCGGCAGCCCAATGGACCGCCGACGGCCAATGGCGGGCGTACACCTCCGCCTTTCGCCACCAGCCCGGCCATTTCCTGGTGGTGGCGCAAAGCCGTGCCGAGCGCGACGGAATCCACCAGGAGGTGGTGCTGTACACGCTGGCGGCCGCCCTGTCCGTGAGCCTGTTCTCCGCCTTGTTGATGAACTGGCGGATCCGGCAGGAGCTGCGTCCTCTAGGCTGGCTGGGCCGCACCGTGCAGGCCTATGACCCGCTGGTCCCCGGCACTGCCCCCCGCGGCACGCCGCGGCAGGAGCTGCAGCCCATCGAGCAGGCCATTGCGGACCTGGGGCAGCGGCTGGCGCATCGTGTGGTGCGCGAACGCGCTTTCACGGCCCATGCCGCGCACGCACTGCGCACGCCCGTGGCGGGCATCGACGTGCAGCTGGCGCTGGCCATCCGCGAGGCCCCCGAAGCCCTGCAGCCCCGCCTGGTGCGCACGCGCCAGGCGGCGGCGCGGCTGGCCAACGCCATGAACGCGCTGCTGATGATGTTCCGCACCAGCGCGGAGCCGCAGCGCCAGAACCTGGACCTGCGCCACCTGCTGGACGACTTGGCCTTCCACGGCCTGGCCGTCACCCTCCACCAGGAGGCGACCCTGTGGGCCGACCCCGACCTGCTGGCGGCCACCTTGTGGAACCTGCTCGACAACTCCCGGCGTTTCCAGGCCCGGCAGGTGGCGGTGAGCGTTCGCCAGGACGCCACGGACAGCGTGCTGCGCGTGCAGGACGACGGCCAGGGCTGCGCCCCCGACACCTGCGCCCGGCTGCAGGAGTCACTGCAGCGGCAGACCTATGGCGAGGGCAGCGCCCTGCAAGGCCTGGGGCTGGCGCTGGCCGACCTGGTGGCCCGCGCCCACGGAGGCCACGCCAGCGTGCCGCGCACGCCGCAAGGCTTTTGCGTCGAGCTTCGCTGGCCCGCCGGGCCGCCGTCTGGCGGCTCACATGTGTAACAATTATTTTCAAAGATGGGCGGCGTCTGGGCCCGCCCCCAGAGAGGACCTTTTCATGAAGACCACGCGTGCACCCGCCCCGGGCAGGTGCTCCGCCGCAACGTTGTTGCTGGCGCTGGGCTGGGCCTGTGCCGGCCTGGCGCGGGCCGAAGCACCCATGACCACCGATGACGCGGGCACCCTGGACCGGGGCGCCTTCAAGGTGGAGAGCACCCTCCACCGCGACGACCGCGCGCGCGGGGTCGATCTGGCGCTGGGCGCGGGCGTGGCCGAAGGGCTGGAGCTGGGCGTGGCGGTTTCCCGCGACAAGGACCGGCAGACCCGCAACGCCGTGGAGACGCAAGGCCAGGGCTTGAGCCTGAAATGGGTGCCCCTGCAGGCCGACGCCGGCTGGTCGCTGGGCGCGCGGCTGGACCTGAACACCCCCCGCACGCACACCGACGCAGCCCCCCAGCCCGTGAGCACCCGGGAACGCGCCCTCCTGGCCCTGGCCACCTACCGCCAGGACCGCTGGGCACTGCATTTCAATGCAGGCCAGCGCAGCACCAAGACCCTGGGCGTGCGCGACACCGCCGTCACCTGGGCTGCCGGCGCCGAAGCACCGCTCACGGACGCGCTGCAGCTGACCGCCGAGATCCACGGAGAGCAACGCGCCCGCCCCGACAAGGCCCTGGGCGTGCGCTACACGCTGGCCGAGGGGCTCAAGCTCTCGGCCTCCGCAGGCTGGGGCAGCGGGCGCACGTTTGCCCAGGCGGGTGTGGCCTGGGAATTCCGCTAGAGCCCGCGCTGCGGCACGGCGGCGCACGCACCACGGGTCAGAGAACGGCCCGCAGGAAGGTGGTGGCCTCGGCAAACGCAGCCCGGGCTGCAGGCACGGCCCCTGCAACGTTGAGAAACGGGTGCACCAGCCCCTCGAACACCTTGGCATGCACGGGCACGCCGGCGGCCCGGAGCTTTGCGGCATACGCCATCCCCTCGTCCCGCAGGGGATCGAAGCCGGCCATCCACAGCACCGCCGGGCAGACGCCCTGCACATCCCCCAGCAGGGGTGACGCCCGGGAGTCCAGGGCGTCCTGCGGACCGCGCAGGTACAGGTCCGTGTACCACTCCATCTTGGCCTTCTCGAGGAAGTAGCCCTCGGCAAACAGCTCGTACGAACGCGACTGCTGGCTCATGTCCACCCAGGGAACCCACAGCATCTGCAGCCGCGGGGGGCACGGTGCGCCGCGGCGCTGCTGGGCCACCACGGCGGCGGCGTTGCCGCCAGCGCTGTCGCCGCCAACGCCGATGCGGGCCGGGTCAAACCCCAGCTGCCAAGCCTGTTCCACCACGGCGTCAAAGGCGGCCAGGCAGTCGTTGATGCCGACCGGAAAGCGGTGCTCCGGCGCCAGCCGGTAGTCCACGGCCACCACGGCGCACTGCCCCTCGTGGGCGAGCTGGCGGCACACGTCGCGGTGCGAGACGAGCGAGCCCGCAACATGTCCGCCGCCGTGAAAGAACACCAGCACCGGCGCGTCTCGCCGCGGCAGGGAGGCCGGCCGGTAGATGTCGCAGTTCACGGCCCCCGCCGGGCCTTGCGCCACCCAGCGCTCGGCATGGACCGACGGCTCGGGGGCATGGGTGAGCCAGTCGCCCTGCGTGTCGAAGCCGCTGCGGGTCTTTTCCACCGAATCCAGGGTGCCCGGCGGGTCGGCAAAGTAGCGCACCATGAACTGGACCAACGGGTCCAGCTGCTGGCCGTCCACCGTGCGCGCGGGCCCGGCCAGGCGCTTGATGAGGGGCATGGGCATGCGGCAGGCGGCGCGTGCCGCCCATTTGAGAGGCGATGAACTCATGGTGAAGGTGACGGGAAAAGGACATACGGAACACGAAGCGCGGGCGTTTTCATGGGCTAATTTATAGCGATAACTACCTTTTTATCCTAGGTGATTACGCCAACGGCAGGCGCCCCGGCCCAGGGGTGAGCGCTGCCGGGCACAATCGGCCCATGCCGCCCCTCGCTCCCCGCCCAGCCCGCCCAGCCCGCCCAGCCCGCCCAGCCCGCCCAGCCCGCCCAGCCCGCCCAGCCCGCCCAGCCCGCACTGCCCGCACTGCTCCGCAAGGCACCGCGGCGCGCGCCGCCCGATGACGGCCCCCGTCCCCGGCCATTTCCAGCCCCGCATCACGCTGATGACCCTGGGCCGCGGCCAGGGCCTGCTGGGCATGGCGCCCCACGGCCGCCTGGGTCCGCGCGGCGACAGCGTGACGCTGGCGCAGATCGACTTCACCTACCGCACCGACGGCGGCGCCACCTGGCACGAAAGCGCGCCCACCTCCATCCTGGGTCCACGCCCCGCTGCCGTGCAGGAGCTGTTTGACACCGGCGGCCCGGTGGTGCGCCTGCAGCGCAACCTGGCGGCCGAGGCCGACGCGCTGGACCGCGTGTGGGACCTGGGCCTGATCCCCGTGGACGCAACCAAGCTGCAGTGGCGCCACCGCGCCGCCGCCAGCAGCCTGGGCCCCGTGTGGACGCTGGCGCAGGAGGCGCAGTTTGGCGACTTCTGGGCCGACGTGGTGCCGCAGCTGCGAGCCGAGGGCTGGAGCGTGGTGGTGCACCCCGGCTTTGCGCACGAAAGCGTGCCCGTGCTGCGCTGGAAGCTGCACATCGCCCCCGACACCGGCGAGCTGCTGGGCAAGGAGGTGGACGGCCCTCTGGCGCCGCGCGAGCGCCCGGTGCAAAAGCTCCTGCTGCCCGAGCGCGAAGGCGCCTGGCTGCTGACGCTGGGCATCGAGATCGACGGCGAAACGCTGGACCTGGCGCCGCTGCTGGCCGACCTGCTGCGCCGCGACCCGCGCTGGCTGAACGCGCAGCAGATGGCGGCCATTGACGACCTGGCGATCATCAAACTGCGGGCCCCCGGCGGCAAGCGCATCGAGGCGCCCGCCGGGCCGCTCAAGGCCATCGTGGGCGCGATGGTGGACCTGCTGGCCGACCCTCTTCGCAATGCAGGCAACCTGCGCCAGGACGGCGCCCCCCTGCACCTGGGCGCCTGGGAGGCGCGCCGCATCGAGGCCCTGCGAGCCGGGCTGGTGCAGGCCCACCGCGTGGGCACCGTGAACGGCTGGAGCAACGACTGGCAGCTGCAGGGCGACGTGGGCCTGGCGCAGCTGGCCCAGCGCCTGCGCCGCATCGGCACGCCCCGCCCCGTGGCCGCGCCGGCGGGCCTGCGGGTGCAGCTGCGCCCCTACCAGCTGGAGGGCCTGGCCTGGCTGCAGTACCTGCGCGAACAGGGCCTCTCCGGCATCCTGGCCGACGACATGGGCCTGGGCAAGACGGCGCAGGCGCTGGCCCATGTGCTGGCCGAGAAGGAAGCCGGCCGGCTCACCCGCCCCGCCCTGGTCGTGCTGCCCACCTCGCTGCTCTTCAACTGGCAGGCCGAAGCGGCCCGCATGGCCCCCAGCCTGCGCGTGCTGGCGCTGCACGGGCCGGACCGGGGCCAGCGCTACCCGCAGATCGCCGACCACGACCTCGCGCTCACGACCTACCCGCTGCTGTGGCGCGACGTGGACGCGCTGGCCGCGCAGCCGTTTCACCTGCTGATCCTGGACGAAGCGCAAATGGTGAAGAACGCCGGCAGCCGCAGTGCCCGTGCGCTGCGCAAGCTGCAGGCCCCGCACCTGCTGTGCCTGACGGGCACGCCGCTGGAAAACCACCTGGGCGAGCTGTGGGCGCAGTTTGACTTTCTGATGCCCGGCTTTCTGGGCGATGTGCGCAGCTTCAACGCCCGCTGGCGCAAGCCCATCGAAGAGAACGGTGAAACCCTGCGCGCCCAGCTGCTGGCCCAGCGCGTGCGCCCCTTCATCCTGCGCCGCCGCAAGCAGGACGTGGCCACCGAGCTGCCCCCGCGCACCGAGACCATCCTGCGCGTGCAGCTGCAGGGCAAGCAGCGCGAGCTGTACGAGGCCGTGCGCACGGCGGCCGACAAGCAGGTGCGCCGCGCACTGGAGCGCCAGGGCTTTGACGGGGCGCAGATCGCCATCCTGGATGCACTGCTCAAGCTGCGCCAGGTCTGCTGCGACCCGCGGCTCGTCAAAGGAACCACGAAGACCGCCCACACCATGGAGCGCGCCAAGCTCGAACTGCTGGCCGACCTGCTGCCCCCGCTGGTCGAGGAAGGGCGCCGCGTGCTGGTGTTCTCGCAGTTCACCGAGATGCTGACACTGGCCGCCGAGCAGCTCGATGCCCTGGCACTGCCCTACCTCACCCTCACGGGTCAGTCGCCGCCGCGCGAGCGGGGTGCCGTGGTGAAACGCTTCCAGGCCCAGGACGACACCAGCGCCCCCATCCTGCTGGTGAGCCTGAAAGCAGGCGGTGTGGGCCTGAACCTCACGGCCGCCGACACCGTGATCCACCTGGACCCCTGGTGGAACCCCGCCGTGCAGGAGCAGGCCACGGCCCGCGCCCACCGCATCGGGCAGGAGCAGCCGGTTTTCGTCTACTCGCTGGTGGTGGAAGGCAGCATCGAGGAACGCATGCTGGAGCTGCAGGCCCGCAAGGCAGCCCTGGCCAGCGGCGTGCTTGGGCACGATGCCGAGGGCGCAGTCAAGTTCAGCGAGGCCGACCTGCATGCCCTACTGGCGCCGTTGACCGAGCCGGCCAACAACCCGTTGGGCATTCCCGGGGAGGACGCGCGGCGCTGGGGCAGCACGGGCAAGCGGCGGGCCCGTGCGCTGCAGCCACCGGAAGTTTGAGGCGTTTTTTGCCTGATTAGTTACCTGTCTCAGATACCACTCCATCCGTTCGGGCTGAGCCCATTGAAGCCAGGGCTTGCAGCGCGCGTGCAAGGCTTCGACAGGCTCAGCCCGAACGGGTGGGGAAGAGAAAGCGTCTGAGGTAGGTCGCTAATCAGGCAAAAATGACCTGCGTAGCCCATCCAGAAAGCGCGAGTAGCTATCAATACAATAGCAACCGTACGCACTGCTTTGTGCCCCCGATGGCGCAGAATTCAAAAGCAAGCTTCGGAGTGCGCCGCGGGTGCGTGGTCCCTAGAGTGGCAGGCATCCCTTCTTGTCTTCCGGAGCCCGCCATGCTGTTGACTGCCGCCACCCGCCCCTCGCCCTTGCGCCCGTTCACCCCAGCCATGCCGCACGCCGCCCCATCCGCCAAAGCCCAGCAGGCCGCCGCCACCCAGGCCGACCCGCGCTGGGCGGCCGTGGTCGCCCGCAGCGCGGCAGCGGACGGGAGCTTCTGGTATTCCGTGCAGACCACCGGCGTGTACTGCCGCCCCAGCTGCGCGGCGCGCACGCCCAGGCCCGAGAACGTGCGCTTTCACGCCAGCTGCGCCGAGGCCGAACGCGCCGGTTTTCGGCCCTGCCAGCGCTGCAAGCCACAGCAGCCCTCGGCACAGGCCCACCACGCCGGCTGGGTCACGCAGGCCTGCCGCCTCATCGAGGCCGATACCGCCGCGGGCCGCGCGCCCACGCTCGGCGCGCTGGCGGAGCGCCTGGGGCTGAGCAGCTCGCACCTGCACCGCGTCTTCAAGCAGGCCACCGGGCTCACGCCCCGCGCTTATGCGGCGGCCCAGCGCGAGCAGCGCGTGCGCAGTGCCTTGGGGCAGCCCGGCGCCGATTCGGTGACCGACGCCATCTACGGCGCGGGCTACCAGTCCAGCAGCCGCTTCTACGAAAAGTCCGCCCAGGTGCTGGGCATGACGCCCACGCGCTACCGCGCGGGCGGCGCGGCCCAGCGCATCCGCTTTGCGGTGGGGCAGTGCTCGCTGGGCGCGATCCTGGTGGCGCACAGCGGCCAGGGTCTGTGCGCCATCCTGCTGGGCGACGACCCCGACGCCCTGGTGCGCGACTTGCAGGACCGGTTCGCGCAGGCCGAGCTGGTGGGCGGCGATGCCGATTACGAAACGCTGGTGGCGCAGGTCGTGGCCTTTGTCGAGGCGCCCGGGCTGGGGCTGGACCTGCCGCTGGACGTGCGGGGCACCGCCTTTCAGCAGCGGGTGTGGCAGGCGCTGCGCGCCATTCCCGCCGGGCAGACCGCCAGCTACGCCGAGATTGCCGCACGCATCGGCGCTCCCGCCGCCACCCGTGCCGTGGCCCAGGCCTGCGGCGCCAACGCGCTGGCCGTGGCCATACCTTGCCACCGCGTGGTGCGAAGCGACGGCGCCCTCTCCGGCTACCGCTGGGGTGTGGAACGCAAGCGGGCGCTGCTGGAGCGCGAGGCCGTCGCCGCACAGCCGCACGCCGCGGCCCGGGAGAAAGCGGCATGAGCGCCCTGCCCCATCCTGCGCGCCCCGACGCCACGGCCTGGCCCGCCCGTGTGGCGGCCATCGACTGGGCGCAGGCCGCCGACGACCTGCACACCCAGGGCCATGCCGTGCTGCCGCAGCTGCTGGACGCGGCGCAATGCGCGGCCCTGGCGTCGCTGTACGGCCGCGCCGGCCCGCCGCTGTTTCGCAGCCGCGTGGTCATGCAGCGCCACGGCTTCGGCCTGGGCGAGTACCAGTACTTCAGCTACCCGCTGCCCGACGCCGTGGCCGGGCTGCGGGATGCGCTGTACCCGCAGCTGCAGCCCATCGCCAACCACTGGAACGCCGCCATGGGCATCGATGTGCGCTTTCCGGCGCGGCATGCGGACTTCATCGCCCGCTGCCATGCGGCAGGCCAGTTGCGCCCCACCCCGCTGCTGCTGCAGTACGGGCCGGGCGACTACAACTGCCTGCACCAGGACCTGTACGGCGAGCACGTGTTCCCGCTGCAGGTGGCCATCCTGCTGTCGGAGCCGGGGCGCGACTTCACCGGAGGCGAGTTCGTGCTGACCGAGCAGCGCCCGCGCATGCAGTCGCGTGCCGAAGTGGTGCCGCTGCGCCAGGGCGATGCGGTCGCGTTCGCGGTGCACCACCGGCCGGTGCAGGGGACGCGGGGCACGTACCGCGTGAACATGCGCCACGGTGTGAGCCGCGTGCGCTCGGGGCAGCGCCATACCGTGGGCATCATCTTTCATGATGCCCAATAGCGTGACACCCCCTGCGTCGCCTGCGGCGCCTTCACCCCTCTCTCGCTGCGCGGGAGGGGGACGCACCCGGTGGCCCGGCAAAGCCCGTTCCACGGGTGCACTCGCGGCATTGCGCCAGTGGCGACGCACTGTCGCAATGGCATGCAACGGGAAAAAGCGATGACCCTCGGCCTGTTCGACGATCTGCCCTCCGCCCCGCAAGAGCCCGAGTGGCTGGAGCCGGGCGCCGTGGTGCTGCGCGGCTTTGCCTTGGAGCAGGCGGCAGAACTGCTGCAGGCCGTCGATGCCATCACGGCCCAATCTCCCTTCCGCCATCTCATCACGCCAGGCGGCAAGCGCATGTCGGTGGCCATGACGAACTGCGGCCCGCTGGGCTGGATCAGCGACCGCAGCGGCTACCGCTACGGCCCGCGGGACCCCGAAACGGGCGAGCGCTGGCCCGCCATGCCGGCGCTGTTCAAACAACTGGCGCGCGATGCGTCCGAGGCCGCAGGGTTTGCCGGGTTTGCACCGGACGCCTGCCTCATCAACCGCTACGCGCCCGGCACGCGCCTGTCGCTGCACCAGGACCGCGACGAGGGCAACTACGCGCACCCCATCGTGTCGGTGTCGCTGGGCATTCCGGCCCTGTTCCTGTGGGGCGGCGCAGAGCGCGCCGACAAGGCGCGGCGCGTGCCGCTGCTGCATGGCGATGTGGTGGTGTGGGGCGGGCCGGCGCGGCTGCGCTTTCACGGCGTGCTGCCGCTGCCGGCGGCGGAGCACCCGCTGACGGGCGCGTGCCGCATCAACCTCACCTTCCGCAAAGCCGGCTGATCGCGGTGTGCCGCTTTGCGGGCAGCGCGCGGCCGGGGCGGGAGACGCAGCAAAAAAATCAAGCAAAAATGACCTGCAGCGCCCATACAGCAAGCGCAAGCAGCTATCAATAAATGAGCATCTCGCCGCCGTGACCACCCGTGGCACGCTCTGCACTCCTTTGCCAGAATGGCGGCCATGACCTTGCAAGACACCCCGCCCGCGCCACCGCCCCCCCGCTACTGGCTCATGAAATCGGAGCCCGACGAATGCTCCATCGACGACGCCCTGGCCGCGCCGGGCGCCACCGTGCCGTGGACGGGGGTGCGCAACTACCAGGCCCGCAATTTTTTGCGCGACGCCATGCAGGTGGGCGACGGCGTGCTGTTCTACCACTCCAGCTGCCCCGAGCCCGGCATTGCGGGCATCGCCCAGGTGGTCTCCGGCGTGCGGCCGGACCCGACGCAGTTCGACCCGGCCTCCCCGTACTACGACCCGCAGTCGCGCAGTGACGCCCCGCGCTGGCTGTTGCGTGACGTGCAGGCGGTGCGCAAGACGCGGCTGCTCTCGCTGGCCGAGATGCGCCAGCACCCGGCGCTGGCGGGCATGCGCGTGCTGCAGCGGGGGAACCGGCTGTCCATCACGCCGGTGGAGCCGGCGGAGTGGGCTGCCGTGCTGCAGATGCTGTAGCTGCTGCCCCTGCGGCGGCGCGGGGCCGCAGGGGGCGCGCGGCAACCTGGCTACGAAGCCTGGCGCACGGCCATGGCGGCGCGCGCCTGCTCCCGCAGCTTGGCCAGGTACTCGCGGTCCAGCCACAGCCACAGCAGCACCGGCGCCAGCGCCGTGAAGATGAACAGGTTGAAGTGGTAGAGGAAAGCCACCACGTCGGCCACCCACTGGGGCGAGCCGGTCTGCACGAACACTTCGGGGCCGGCGCGGTTGAGGACATCGTTGCACCACTGCACGGCCACGTTCAGGGCCTGCACCGGCAGCATGGCCAGGGAGCCGATGAGCAGCTTGCGCCCCCAGTGGCGGGGGAACGAGGCCAGCAGCAAGGCCCACAGGATCACGATGCCGTAGCCCAGCATGCGGTAGTCCACCATGGGCGCGAGCTTGCCCGAACGGAACTGGCCGTTCTGCACCGACACCACCTTGAGCGTGGTGTTCAGCACCCCCACGGTCTCGTTGCGCGTGTAGCTCAGCGCCCAGTCAAAGAGGGAGGAAGCCGCCTCGCCGGCCATGAAGAACACGGGCACGGAGAACTGGGCCGACAGGTAGTACCACAGGGGCATGAGGCACAGCAGGCTGGCGATGGCCACCAGCAGGAAACGGCCGAGCGAACTAAGCTGCATGGGCAACGGGAGGTTGGTCGGAAGGGGGTGGCGTCTGGCGGGCGATCCAGCGGATCCAGAGCATCCAGACCACCAGCACGTCCAGCATGATGAGCGCCTGCCAGAGGTACAGGTGGGCAAACTCGAACACGGCCATGTTCCACTTGCCCAGGTAGTACAGGCTGATGATGCGCAGCAGGTTCACCACCTGCACGGCGGCAATGCCGATGGCGATGCCCGCCAGCTTGTGGATCCAGCGCGAGGGAAAGGCGATCATGCCCGCGATCAGGATGATGGCGGCCTCCACCCCGTTGCAGCCCGCCTCGATGGAGACGGCAAAGCCGGTGGCCTTGCTCATCAGGATGCGGCCGTGGTGCGCCACGTCGGAGTCCAGCGGCGTCATGAGCGCGGCGCTGGCCGTGGCCAGCAGGCTGGTCCAGGGCTCTACGGCCACGCGCTGCACGTCGTCCAGCATGTCGATGCGAAAGAGGACTGCCAGCACGGCAATGAAAATCAGGAAAAATCGAACCATACGCCGCCGAAAGAAACCGGTGGAGCGCCCACCGTCGCGATGCCCGTTGCGCCCGTCAAAGTGCCGCGAAGAATATCAGATGCCCCCGCAAAGGCCCAAAGCCGAAATCGCCAATGGCTTCTTTGCCAGGCGGCCGGGCTTGCCGCCTCACAACGCTGGCGCGGCATACACCAGCACCTTCAGCGCCCGCTCCGGCTGCGCGTCCGCGAACACGGCGGGGTTGGCCACGCGCTCCACGAACGCCAGCTCGGGCGCCAGTTCACGCACCTGCTGCTGCAGGAAGGCGGTGTCCAGCTCCGGCGCGTTCAGGCACAGCAGCGCATGGCCGCCGGGCGCCAGCAGGTCGGGCAGGCGCCGGATCAGGCGGGCGTAGTCCTTGGTGGCCACGAAGCTGCCCTTCTGGTAGCTGGGCGGGTCCACGATGACAAGGCCGTAGGGCCCGCTGCGCGTGATCTTGCCCCAGCTGCTGAAGATGTCGTGGGCCAGAAAGCTGGCGCCGGCCGCAAGGCCGTTGAGCTGGTGGTTTTGCTGGCCGGTGCCGATGGCCCCGTGGCTCATGTCCACGTTGACCACCTGGCGCGCACCCGCCTGCAGCGCCACCACCGAGAATGCGCAGGTGTAGGCAAACAGGTTCAGCACCTTCAGCCCCGGGCGCTCGCCACGGCGGGCGGCCACATGCTCGCGCACCCAGCGCCGGCCTTCGGCCATGTCCAGAAAAAGGCCGTGGTTCTGCCCGCGCAGCACCTGCACGCGGTAGCGGGCCCCCGCCTCGGTCACGGTGTGCGGGTCGGGCGCGGCGCCGGCCATCAGGCGCGTCTCGCTGCGGCCTTCCGACCGCAAGGCCTCGCCGCGGTGCTGGAACACCCAGTTCAGCGGCTCGCCCGCCGGGGCGATCTGCGCCCAGCGGGCCTGCAGAGCCGCGCCCAGGGTGGCCAGTTCCGGCTCGGTCACCGGTGCAAAGCTGGTCAGCACGAAGACCGGCGGGTAGGCGTCCAGCGACCACTGCTCGCAGCCCGGGTGCCGCCCGCCCCGGCCGTGGAAGATGCGCGCCGCGTCGGTGGGCAGGGGCATGGCCGCAATGGCGTCGAGCAGGGCTTGCATGGAAGGTGGACCGGGGTTCAAGAAGGACTGAAACAAAAATGGGCCGTGGCGCTTGCACACGCTGCACCAGCAGCTACTGAATTAATAGCACCCGCCGATTATCGCCCCGGCCCGGCATCCGTCACCAACCACTGCCTGCGCGCGGTGCGCAGCTTGAAGCGCTGCCAGTAGGCGCCCGGCGTCACGCCGCAGATGCCTTCCACCCGCAGGACGTGGCGCGCGAGCGCGTCGGGGAGCCGCTGCGGCTGGCGCGGCCCTGAGAGGCGCACAGGAAAAGATTTTTAACAGGCTTCGAGCGCCTGGCGGCCCCTTCACGCCGGTACAGTGAGAAACGGCAAGCCCACTTCCGGGCCGCCGCGCCCCTTGAAGGAATTACATGCTGTCTATCCTCGGAACCATCGTCGTCGGCTTCATCGTCGGGCTCATCGCGCGCGCCGTGAAGCCGGGCAACGACAGCCTCGGCTGGATCATGACCACCGTGCTGGGTGTCGCCGGCTCCCTTGTAGCCAGCTATGCCGGCACGGCCATGGGCTGGTACGCAGCCGGTACGCCCGCAGGCTGGATTGCATCGGTCATCGGCGCCATCGTGCTGCTGGTGATCTATGGGCTGTTCAAGAAGGCCTAATCCGCGGCCCTTCGGGGCCACCAAAGGCCTTTGATGAAAAATCGGCCTCCAGCGCCCGCCCATCAAGCGCTATAAGCTATTCAACTGATAGCAATCACCGCTGCAGCGCTACATGCTGCAGCAGCATGACGGTCTTGCCGTCCTGAATCCTGCCGCTGGCGATGCCCGCCAGCGCCTCGTCCAGCGGCATCTCGATGACCTCGATGTCTTCGCCCTCCTCCTGCATGCCGCCACCGGCCAAAACCCGGTCGGACGGTTCGTACTCCGCCACGAAGAAGTGCAGCTTCTCGGTCACCGACCCCGGGCTCATGTAGACCTCGAACACCTTGCGAGGCTGCCGCACGCGGTAGCCGGTTTCCTCCTCGGCCTCGCGCCGGATGCAGGTTTCCGGGTCGTCGCCGTCCAGCAGGCCGGCGCAGGCCTCCACCAGCATGCCGTCGGCGGAGCCGTTGAGGAACGCGGGCAACCGGAACTGGCGCGTGAGCACCACCGTGCGCCGGCGCGGGTCGAACAGCAGCAGTGCCGCGCCATTGCCCCGGTCGTAGGCCTCGCGCGACAAGGTCTGCCATTGCCCGTCGCGGCGGCGCAGGTCGAAGGTCACCTTGCGCAGCGTGTACCAGTGGTCGGACAGCGTCTGCACCGCGTGCAGCCGCACCCGCTCCGTGCTGGCGGGCACCGGCGCGGGAACCGGGCGGTGGGGGCTGGCCGCAGGGGCGGGTGAAGAAGTTGGGCGAGAGCGGGCATCGGACATATCGGTTTGCACCCCGTTGATTCGTGCAATATCATGCACAAACATGCAATTTCAGGCAAGCCCCGGTGCTTCTGCATCTGCCGCGCGCCCCGTCTCCTTTCGCCCCATGCTAACCACCCAACGCAAACAACTCATCCTGGAACGCCTGCGCCAGAACGGCCAGGTCATCGCCAAGGCCTTGAGCGAGGAGCTCGGCGTCTCCGAAGACACCGTGCGGCGCGACCTGCGGGAGCTGGCAGCCGAAGGCCTGCTGCAGCGGGTGCACGGCGGCGCCCTGCCCGCCTCGGCGGCCACGGGCAACCTGCAGGTGCGCGAGCAACTGGCGCCGGAGGAAAAACGCGCCCTGGGCCGCGCCGGTGCGGCGCTGGTGCAGCCCGGCCAGGTGGTGATCCTGGACGGCGGCACCACGTCCCTGCAGGTGGTGCAGCACCTGCCGCTGCACCTGCAGGCCACGGTCGTCACGCACAGCCCCACGGTGGCCGCGGCGCTGGCCGCGCACACCGGTATCGAGGTGCTGATGCTGGGGGGCCGGCTGTTCCGCCATTCGATGGTGAACGTCGGCGCCACCGTGGTCGAGGCGGCAGCCCAGCTGCACGCCGACCTGTACCTGATGGGCGTGACCGGCGTGCATGCCGAAGCCGGCCTCACCACGGGCGATTTCGAAGAGGCCGCCGTCAAGCGCGCCCTGCACCGCCGCGCGGCCGAAACCGTGGTGCTGGCGTCGTCCGACAAGCTGGGCGCCGCCTCGGCCTTTACCGTGGCCCCGCTCACGGCGTTGGCAGGGTTGGTGGTGCCCGCGGGCACGCCACCGCGCACGCGCAAGGCGCTGGAAGCCGCAGGGGCACCGGTGCGCGTGGCGCCGGGCTGACCACAGGCCCGGCAGCGCCCCGCCCACTAGGCTACGCGCCTGTTTACAAATCGACCCGCACCACGCCGTTGCGTGTGGTGATGTACAGAGAGGAGCCGTTCACCGCGATGCCTTCTGGCGGAGGAATCACCCCGGGCAGCGCGCCCGGCGCAAAGCCATATTTGCCGGGCGTCCCGACCACGGTGCCCACCCGCACGCCGGCACTGATTTTCCGAACCACGGCATTGTTGCGGTCCGCGACATACAGGTTGTCCTGCGCGTCGGCCTTGACATCCACGGGTTGCCAGAACTTCGCTTGCGCTGGCGACCCATCGCTGTGGCCTGCCACGCCGGGCTGGCCTGCCAGGGTGCTCACCGCGCCTGCGGGAGTGATCTTGCGGATCACATGGTTGCCCTTGTCTGCAACGTAAAGGTTGCCCGCCGAGTCCACCGTGCCGCCGCCAATCGAGGAGAACTGCGCTGAACCGCCCGCACCATCCACATGGCCTCGCACGCCCGCTTGGCCCGCAAGCCTCTGAACGGTTCCGTTCGCACCGATTTTGTAGATGGCGCTGTACTGCCGGGTAGGGACATAGATGGGCGAGCCTGCCATGGGCTCCATGAAGCCGGCGGCCACGTAGACGGAACCCGTGCCGTCCAGCGCCAGCACTTTCAAGCCGTCGGGCAGGCCTTCACCCCCTTCAAAAAAGACCTTGACGCTGCCATCGGGAGCCACCACACGAATGCGCCTGCCACCCCCCACGTAGGTGTTGCCCTGCTTGTCCACCGCAGTTCCCGCCATGCCATCGTTGAAGTCGGGCATGCGCACCAAGGTGGTCGTGCGGCCAGCGGGCGCAATGCGGCGCAGGTAGAAAGACTCGGCCAAGTGGTCCAGCAACTGGGTGTTGGGGTCGGTGAAACGGTCGAGCACCACCACGTTGCCGCTGGGGTCGACCGCCGGGCTGCGTGGATCCGAAAACCGCGCCGCACTGCCCTCGCCATCGGCATCGCCCACCCAGCCCCGTGAGCCAGCATAGGCGCTTTCAACACCCTGAGCGTCCACTTTCAGGATCGCGGGGTTGCCCAACACCGCAGCGTTCTGACTGCTACCCAGTGCGGACAAGAAATAGTTGCCCGCTGCATCCCGCGCAAACCCTGTCGGGCTATAGGACCAGCCGGAAGCCCAGTTTTGCGTGGGCTGGCGCACGGTGGAGACCTGGCCGGCGGGCGTGATCTTGCGGATGGCGCCGTTGCCTTCCAGAACATACAGATTGTCCGAACCATCCCGCACGACGGCCTGAAGCTCCGTGAAGCGCGCATCCGTGCCCTGGCCGTCAACCAGGCCTGCAGCCGCCGCATTGCCCGCAAACACCGACATCGCGCCCGTGGGCGCCACCTTGCGGACCACGGGTTGGTTGCGGTCGGCGATGAAAACGTTGCCCTTGCTATCGGCAACCAGACTGGAAGGCAGATAGACGAACGAGAACGCAGGCGTAGCAATGCCCTGGGAACTGATGGCGTCCACCACCGTCACGGCCTGCCCGTCGCCCCCCAGTTTGCGCAACGTGTTGTTCGCAACGAAGTAAATGGTGCCCGCGGTGTCCACCGTCAAAGGCTTGTACCTGGTGCAGGTTGCGGGGCACCCCACGTCCGCCCCGACGTTGGCCAGCGTGCTCACCAAGCCTGCTGGCGTCACCTTCCGGAGGTAGTCTCCGTTGTCTGACACATACGCATTGCCACTGGCGTCGGCTGCGACAAATTGCGGATTCAAAAACTTGGCGGAAGCGCCTGGACCATCCGCAAAAGCGCTGGTCATGTCGCCGCCCGCCACGGTACTGACGGTTCCTTCGGGCGTGATCTTGCGCAGCGCATGGTTGCCGCTTTCGGCCACGAGCAGGTTCCCTGCAGGATCCACTGCGAAGCCCTGAACGCCATAGAACGTGGCCGCGCCGCGCGGACCGTCCAGATTGCCCAAGCCGCCCACGTCACCGGCCAGCAACGCCATTTTTCCAGCGCCCCCGGGAGGCGGATTGCCGGGATCTGAGCCACTGCCGGAACCGCCGCACGCATGCAGGAGAACGACCGCCGCCCCTGCCAAGGCGTGGCGCAGGAGCCGGATATGAGCGCTAAATTTCTGCATGAACCTCCCCAGGGTTGTATCGTCGGCACGGCCAACAGCCGGGCTGCAAGGAGGCATGATAGTTTGGGCAAACCTGTTTGCGACGAAGCCCCTGCCGCCTGAAAGGCAGCTCGCGGAAATAGTTGGCAATGGCCCTGGTTTCGTCACTGCGCGGGCATCCCGCCCGGCAGAAACCAGCGCAGGGAGGGCGCCGCGTTTGCGGGCCCTGCGGTTGCGGGCGACGCAAAAAGAAAAAAAGCCCGCACAAGGCGGGCTCCAGGTGAAAGCGGCCAAGCCCCTTTCAGGCGCGGGGAACCGGGGTGCCCGAGTTGACGCACAGCGCCAGGTTCAGCGCCTTGATCGCGGTCTTGTAGTCCTCGCGTTCGATCACAAACTGCATGTTCACCTGGCGCAGGGTTTGCGACACGCAGTTCACGTTGACCTCGGCGTCGGCCAACGCCTGCGCCGCCTTGGCCAGCACGCCGGGGATGCTGATGTTGGAGCCGATGGCGCACACGATGGCGCTGGGCTTGATCGTCACGACCTGGTAGGCCTCCTGCAGCTCGGCCACGAGCGCGGGCGTGACCTGGTTGTCCCACACCAGGTGGGCGATGGAGTTGGCGTTGGTCGCCTTCAGGATGTAGCTCACGCCATGCTGGCAGAACACGTTCATCAGGCCGGCATCAAAGCCCACGGTGCCCACCATGCTCGGGTCGTGGATCTCGATCAGCGTGACCTTGTCGGTGCCGGTGACGATCTCCACACGCGCGCGCTCGCCCACGAAGTCCTTGGTGATGAGCGTGCCGGGGTGGTCGGGCTCGAAGGTGTTCTTCAGGCGGATGGGAATGCCCGCCAGCTCCATGGGCTTGGCGGCCTTGGGGTGGATGGCTTCCATGCCCACGTCGGCCAGCTGGTCGGCCACGTCATAGTTGGTGGCGCCCACCACGATGGCGTTTTCCAGGCCCACCAGATTGGGGTCGGCGGACGAGAGGTGGAACTCCTTGTGGATCACGGCCTCGGCGGGGCGCACTTCCACCGCGATCTTGCTGAACGTGACCTCGGAGTAGCCGCGGTCGAATTCGCGCATGATGCCTTCGGTGCCCTTGGTGTAGCCTGTGGCCACCACCACCTTGTCGGAGAGGTCCAGGCCCTTGAAGCTGTGGGCGATGCGCTCGTCGATCGTCCAGGCTTCGTTGTCGTTGAAGCCGGCCAGGTCCATCAGCACGGCTTTCACGCCGTTGGCCTTGAGTATCTCGACCGAATTGAACGCGCTGTGCGACTCGCCAATGGAAGCAAGCACCTCGCGTGCCGCCAGCAGCACATCCTTGCGGCTCAGGTAGCCGCTGGCCAGCACGTGCTGCATGGCGTTCAGGTACTCACGCGCCTGGCCGATGCGCTGGTCGATGAAGGCATCGGCCACATCCAGCGGAAGGCCCAGATCGGCATAGCCCGCATTGAGCTTCTTGAGGCTGGCGGCCAGCTGGGTCAGCGCGTCCTGGTAGCCCTTGCCCTCGGCAAACAGGGCGTAGATGCCGCGCTCGCCCGTCTTCTTGTGCTCCAGCAGCTGGTTCGTCACCCCCGAGTAGGCCGACACGACGTAGATCCGGCCGTAGATGCGCTGGGGATCGTGCAGCATGATGTGGCGCAGCACATCGCCAAAGGCGGTCATGGAAGTGCCGCCGATCTTCTCGACAGAGATCTTGGAGTTTTGAACGTCTTGCATGGACTGGCTCAGGGGAGCAAACAAAGGGAAAGCCGAAAGAATGTGCTGCTACGCGGTGCGTTTACGGCACAAAGTCTGCTATTTTCCACCACTTTCACGGACGTCTTCGCACTGCCGCCCTAACGATGAGAAAACGGATCCTTGGTCTCTCACCAGAGAACCGGGCAACGGTATGTTGAACCGTTAGCTGACCTGAAGCCGGACCGAAGACCCGGGTCGTTTGCTCTCCAGGTGTGCTGCCAAACGCTTCGCAGCGGTCCTGCATGCAAGGACAGCCCGCTGCGAAGCCAGGGTCGCTGTCATCCCAAGCGTCTCCGTATTGACTGCAACAGTCGCCGCACGCCATTCCGGGGTTCGTTCAGAAATCTGGCCACCGAGAGCGTCGCCCCCGCGGCAGAGCCACGCAGCACTGCAATCTCGCGCTGCTGTTCCGCGATGATGTCGCGCGCCTGCGCAAACGCCTTTTGGTGCTCCAGCAGGGAGGCATGCTCTTGCGCGTGCACCAATTGCAGTGCCTGAAGGTCGTCACAAGCCTTGTCAGCAAGAACTTGGGCATCCCGCAGCGCCAATGCAGGCCCGCACTCGGACAGGCACGCTACGGCCATCCACTCGTAGACGTCGGAGTCCGCACCGCCAACCACCAGACATTGTCGCTGGGCGTCCGTCAGAGCCCCCCAAAAGCGCGCAAACTCGCTTTGTTCCACCGGAAACGGATACGACTCCCAGTAGTTCGGTGACCAGCCCGTCTGCCACAGCAGCCGCTCCAGACTGCGCCTGGTGAAGAACCGCAAATGGGTATGGTCCAACAGCCCCGCCGCCGTGTAGTCAAACACACCGTGAACAAGCCCGGCAACCACACCCATGTAGGCAATATTTGGCACGGAAACGATGAGCCGCCCTTGAGGCTGCGTGCACGCGCGCAATGCCTCTAGCACACGTTCTGGAGACCGAAGATGCTCCAGAACGTCACAGGCCATCACTGCATCAAAACGACGCCCCTGCAGTTGCGCCATCCAATGCGGCTCCTCAAGGTTCGCAATGATCGTTTCAGCCCCCATGCCTTGCAAGATCTCTGCATAGGCTGCATCGATTTCCACCACCGTGACCTGGTAACCCTTGTCGATCATCACCTTGGTCATGACACCAGGCCCGGGCCCGAGCTCCAGGACCGTAGCGCGCTCAGGCAGGCGGCGAATCAGGCGGGCCGCCAGTTCATCGCCGTCGGGATCAAAGGCATATTGATATCGATCGAAATCGCTCAAAGCAGCTCCTGTGCAGGCATGCAGCCAAATACCATTGTTTGAAATGAAGCGGCGTATTGTGTCTCGCCCGGCGAGGCGATGACACCCCGGCGCATCGGATTCTGCAAGCTCCTCAAACACCCCACAACCAGCAGACGCGCAAGGAGAACGTGCTCTCGTTCAGGCTGGAGCCGAAACGGTGGATGAACGCTACTGCACCAATGTGCAGGTTTCACCCGTCAGCAGGGCACCGGCGCAGTGTGTCTGCAGCGTTTTCACACTTACCCGCAGGAAGACACGCAGCACCCTATTGAGTCCCGCCCCATCGCGCAGCATGAAGTGCCGCAGTTGCTTGCGGCACTGGTAGGCCAGGCCACGGGTAATGCCTTTCAGTGCGATGTGGTCGATGCGCGGCCCCTTGGGGTGGAAGCGGTTGCCCAGGTAGGTGGAGATGTCGTGGGTTGGATGGCACGCTGGCGGTGTACACGTGGCCCAGCGATACCCGCTTTGCGTCTCAAAAACCGAGGCGCGAAACGCCCGCCGGAGGCCGTGCATGCGGGGCCAGCGGGCGGCGGGGCATCATTTGGCCGCAGCCTTCCAGTCGCGGAACACGTCCAGGTCCACGCCGTCGGGGTAGTTCAGCAGGCCGGGGGTGTGGCCCTTTTTGTTCTTTTCGCCGTACTGCCAGATGATCTGGCGGGTCTGCCGGTCGATGACGATGACGCGGTCGTTCAGGTCGTCCACCACCAGGATGTCGCCGGTGTGCGGCAGTTCGCGGGCGATGGAGCTGTGGTCCAGCATGCCCTCGCCTTCCTTCACAAAGTACTCCCAGGTGGCCTTGCCGGTGGCGGGGTCGAAGATCACCACGCGCCCGGGCTTGGAAAAGTCGGCCACGATGACCTGCTTGCCGTCCACGGTGGGGAAGGCGTCGGACGGGTAGCGCACGTTGGGCGCTCGCACCGACCACTTCACCACGCCGTCGCGGGTGACCCGCGAAATCCATGACCCGGAAATTTCGGTAAACAGCAGGTCGCCGTTCTCCAGAGGCGTGGCCCCGTTGGGGTAGGCCAGCAGCTGCGGCGGCTTGTGCTCGCACTTGCCGGTGGTGCCGAACTGGGTGGCAATCTCCTGGGTCTTGGGGTCGATGACCAGGATGCGGCAGTTGCGGATGTCGGCGGTGATGACTTTGCCGTCGGCCAGCAGGTGGGCGTCGTCCGGGTAGTTCAGCAGGTTGGGGCCGCTGCCGCGGTGGTCGGGGATGCCGTAGGTCCAGGTAATGGCCTTGTTTTCGTAGTCCACCAGGTGAAGGTCGAAGTTGTCTTCCTCGCTCACAGCCAGTTGCCTGCCGTCGGCGGAGAAGTTCACATCCTCGTTGCCCCGGTAGACCTTGAGGTCGGGCGACGCAAACTCCCACACGATGCGCTTGTCAGGCGTGACCTCGATCAAACGGTTGTTGCGGCGGTCGGCAATGACGATGGGGTACGGCAGCGGCTTGCCCCAGTGCGCCACGGGATTGGCCCGGCTGCCGGTGACCGGCGGGGGCTTGGGCAGCGTCACGCCGCTGGAGACCGCGCCGGCCCCGGTCATTTCGGGCGTGACCGACACCGCCACCCCCGTGGTGGTGTAGCGGTTAGGTTTGGTTTGGGCGAAGGCGACGGAGCCCAGCGACAAGGCCAGGGCGAGCGCTGTCGCCAAAGAGGTTTTCAGGGAGGGTTGAACAGGCATGGGAATCACCAACAAAACAAGAAAAGAAGAAGACGGTTCAAGGCAGGCTTTCCAGCACGGGGCGGCCATTCTGGGGTTGGGCGGCGCGCATGTTGTCGGCAAACCGGCTTTTCCACAGGGCCAGTTGCGCCGCCGACACCTCCACGGGCTGGCGCAGGATGATCCAGTCCACCCCTTCGGCGCATGGGGGCGCGGTTTCCGAGCCCACGTAGCGGTAGTAGCCCCGCTGCGCGGGCAGCAGGTCGGCAGGGTTGACCTGGGGCACGCCCTCTCCCGCCACCGAGGCACCGGGGGCGGGAATGTGGCTGAACAAGCGCTCCAGCAGTGGATGAGGCTGCCCCAGCCGGAACATCAGCGCCACCGCCAGCAGCTGGCCTTTGGGCCCCCTGTGCAACAGGTGGGCCGACAGGGGGAAGGTCTCGCCGCCCACCCGGTCACCCCCCGGGGTGTGGAAATGCACCTGCTGCAAGGCATACCGTTCGCCCCCCACCACCAGCGCACTGCCCTTGGCCGCCCGCACGCGCAGGGTGTGGCCGTCGTTTGCCAGCACGGGCGGGAAAGGGTGGTAGTCAAACTGCAAGGCGGGCAAGGCCCGCGGGGTGGTTTGCTCGATGGCGAGGGGCGACTGGCGGCGGCCGTCCGTGCACCGGTCGGCGGCCTGTACCGGGGTGGCGACCGCGGCCCATGCCAATCCGGCAATCACCAAGAGTTTCTGACGGAAGGAAGGCACGGGGGGCAAGGATCGCGAACCAGGAAGACGACCGAGTCTAGGGCGGCAACCTTAAGAGCCGTTGACGGTCTTGCACGTTGACGATCTTTCATGGGGCCCGTTGAGCAACATCAAAAGATCGTCAACAGGCTGTGAGGGAGTGGAGAGAGTTTTTGCAATCGACCCGGGGGAGTGAAGCCCTGTGGACAGCCCTGCTGCATAGCCGCGTGGCGAAAACAAAAGCCCGGAGACCGATACGCCTCCGGGCTTTCGTGCAAGCAGTACGGTGCAAGCCTCTCAGAACGTGTTTGCGTCCGCTAACGGTGGGGGTGGGGGTGGCGAAGCCGCTTCGGCCTCCAGCCCCCACTGGTCCCAGTCGTCGCCAAACAGCTCGGCCGGATGCTGGGTGCGGTCCGATCCGTTGCCGCACCGCATGGACTTGGCCGGGCAGTAGAGGTCGCATCCCCAGCACACCCGCTCGGGGTGGGCGGGGGCTTTGGGGAACCTCTTGACGGCGGCCATGGCGGCGATCTCAGGCAGGCGGCGGCGGTGAGAAGGCCCCTACTTTTTTTGCGGCGGCACGTCCGTGCAGCTGCCGTGCGCAATCTCCGCCGCCATGCCGATGCTTTCGCCCAGCGTGGGGTGCGGGTGGATGGTCTTGCCGATGTCCACGGCGTCGGCGCCCATCTCGATGGCCAGGGCGATCTCGCCGATCATGTCGCCGGCATGCGTGCCCACGATGCCGCCGCCCAGGATCTTGCCGTGGCCATGGGCCTCGGGCGAGTCGTCGAACAGCAGCTTGGTGTAGCCCTCGTCGCGGCCGTTGGCGATGGCACGGCCGGAGGCCGTCCAGGGGAACAGGCCCTTCTTGACCTTGATGCCCTGGGCCTTGGCCTGGTCTTCCGTCAGACCCACCCAGGCCACCTCGGGGTCGGTGTAGGCCACGCTCGGGATCACGCGGGCGTTGAACGCGGCGGAGGCCAGCTCCTTGTTACCCTGCAGTTCGCCGGCGATGACCTCTGCCGCCACGTGCGCCTCATGCACCGCCTTGTGCGCCAGCATGGGCTGGCCCACGATGTCGCCGATGGCGAAGATGTGCGGCACGTTGGTGCGCATCTGGATGTCGACGTTGATGAAGCCACGGTCTGTGACGGCCACGCCGGCCTTTTCAGCGGCAATCTTCTTGCCGTTGGGCGTGCGGCCCACGGCTTGCAGCACCAGGTCGTACACCTGCGGCTCGGGCACCGTCACGCCGTCCTTGGCGGGCGCGAAGCTCACCTTGATGCCTTCGGGCGTGGCCTCGGCCGCCACCGTCTTGGTGTTGAGCATGATGTTGTCGAAGCGCTTGGCATTCATCTTCTGCCACACCTTGACCAGGTCGCGGTCGGCGCCCTGCATCAGGCCGTCCATCATCTCGACCACATCCAGGCGCGCGCCCAGCGTGCTGTACACGGTGCCCATTTCCAGGCCGATGATGCCGCCGCCCAGGATGAGCATGCGCTTGGGGACACCCTGCAGCGCCAGCGCGCCGGTGGAATCGACCACGCGCGGGTCGTCGGGCATGAACGGCAGGCGCACGGCCTGGCTGCCGGCGGCGATGATGGCCTTCTTGAACGCCACCACCTTGGTGGTGCCGGTCTTGTCCTGGCCCGTGCCGGTGGTCTCTTCCACTTCCAGGTGGTTGGCACCCACGAAGTGGCCGTAGCCCCGCACCACCGTCACCTTGCGCATCTTGGCCATGGCGGCCAGGCCGCCGGTCAGCTTGCCGATGACTTTCTCCTTGTGGCCGCGCAGCGTGTCGACGTTGACCTGCGGTGCGCCAAAGTCGATGCCCGCGGCGGAGAGGTGCGACACCTCGTCCATCACAGCCGCCACGTGCAGCAGCGCCTTGGAGGGAATGCAGCCCACGTTCAGGCACACGCCGCCCAGGGTGGCGTAGCGCTCGACCAGCACCACCTTCAGGCCCAGATCGGCCGCGCGGAAGGCGGCCGAATAGCCGCCAGGGCCGCCGCCCAGCACGAGCACGTCGCAATCCAGATCGGCGGAGCCGCCGAAACTGGATGCTACTGGATTGATAGCTGCTTGCGCTTGCGTGGCGGTCGCTGGAGCCGCTTTTGGCTCAGATGCCGCCGGAGCGGGCGCCGCCACCGGTGCCGCAGGAGCAGCGCCGGCGCCTTCCACTTCCAGCGTGAGGACGACGGAGCCTTCGGCGACCTTGTCGCCCAGCTTCACTTTCAGCTCTTTGACCACGCCCGCGTGGCTGGACGGGATCTCCATGGAGGCCTTGTCGGACTCCACGGTGATCAGGCTCTGCTCGGCCTTGATGGCGTCGCCGGGCTTGACCAGCACTTCGATCACGCCCACTTCGGCGAAGTCGCCGATGTCGGGCACCTTGATGTCGATGATTGCCATGTGTTGTGCCCCCGCGTTACATCACGATGCGGCGGAAGTCCGCCAGCAGCGAGGCAAAGTACACGTTGAAGCGTGCGGCTGCGGCGCCGTCGATCACGCGGTGGTCCCAGCTGAGCGACAGCGGCAGCATCAGGCGCGGCGCGAACTGCTTGCCGTCCCACTTGGGCTCCAGGCTGCTCTTGCACACGCCCATGATGGCGACTTCAGGCGCGTTGATGATGGGCGTGAAGTAACGCCCGCCAATGCCCCCCAGCGAGCTGATGGAGAAGCAGCCGCCCTGCATGTCTGCCGGAGCCAGCTTGCCCTCTCGCGCCTTGGCGGCGAGTTCGCCCATCTCCTTGCTGATCTGCACGATGCCCTTCTGGTCGGCGTCCTTGATGACAGGCACCACCAGGCCGTTGGGCGTGTCGGCCGCAAAGCCGATGTGGAAGTAGTTCTTCAGCACCAGTTGGTCGCCGTCGAGCGAGCTGTTGAACTCGGGGAACTTCCTGAGCGCGGCGACGGCGGCCTTGATCATGAAGGCCAGCATGGTGACCTTGACGCCGCTCTTCTCGTTCTCCTTGTTGAACTGCACGCGGAAGGCTTCCAGGTCGGTGATGTCCGCGTCGTCATGGTTGGTGACGTGCGGGATGACGACCCAGTTGCGGTGCAGGTTGGCGCCGCTGATCTTCTTGATGCGCGAGAGGTCCTTGCGCTCGACGGGGCCGAACTTGGCAAAGTCCACCTTGGGCCAGGGCAGCAGGTCCAGGCCCGCGCCGGAACCGCCGGAGGCCGCTGCAGGGGCCTTCGCCGCCTGGGCCTTGGTCTGCACCGCGCCGGTCATCACCTGCCGGGTGAAGGCCTGCACGTCTTCGGCCGTGATGCGGCCCTTGGGGCCGGAGCCCTTGACCTCTTCGAGCGGCACCCCCAGCTCGCGGGCGAACTTGCGCACCGAGGGGCTGGCGTGCGGCAGGCCCAGGGGGGCGCTGCCCGGGGTGTGGGCCGGCGCTGCGGCCGTAGCAGCCACAGCGGCGGCGGGTGCAGCAGCCGCCATGGCAGGCGCTGCAGGCGCAGCCGCCGGGGCAGCAGCAGCAGCAGCAGCAGGGGCTGCCACGGGTGCTGGCGCAGCCGCTGCGGGCGCGGCAGACACCGCGCCTTCCAGCACGGCCACCAGGTCACCGATGTTGACGGTGTCGCCCAGCTTGACCTTCAGTTCCTTGAGCACGCCCGCAGCGGGCGACGGGATTTCCATGGAAGCCTTGTCGGACTCCACGGTGAACAGGGACTGTTCCACCTTGACGGTGTCGCCGGGCTTGACCAGCAGCTCGATCACGGCCACATCCTTGAAGTCGCCGATGTCGGGCACGCGCACTTCGATGGGGCCGGAGGCGGCAGGGGCCGCTGTAGCAGGCGCTGCGGGAGCGGCAGGTGCCGCAGCCGGCGCCGCCACCGGGGCCGCTGCGGGCGCGAGCGCCGCAGCCGGGGCCGCCGCTGCACCGGCGTCGGCCGCCTCGATCACGGCGATCACGGAGCCCTCTTTGACCTTGTCGCCCAGCGCGACCTTCAGTTCCTTGATCACGCCAGCGTGGCTGGACGGGATCTCCATGGAGGCCTTGTCGGACTCCACGGTAATGAGGCTTTGCTCGGCCTTGACGGTGTCGCCCACCTTCACGAGCAGTTCGATCACGCCGACTTCGTCGAAATCCCCGATGTCCGGGACCTTGATGTCTACCAATGCCATTTCGGTTGTCTCCGGTGGGTTTTATGCGTACAGCGGGTTGGTCTTGTCGGCGTTGATGCCGTACTTGGCAATGGCCTCGGCGACCTTGGCCATGGGCAGCACGCCGTCTTCGGCCAGCGACTTGAGAGCGGCCACGACGATGTAGTGGCGGTTCACCTCGAAGTGCTCGCGCAGCTTGCTGCGGAAGTCCGAGCGGCCAAAGCCGTCGGTGCCCAGCACGCGGTAGGTGCGGCCCTTGGGGATGAAGGGGCGGATCTGCTCGGCATAGGCCTTCATGTAGTCGGTGGATGCCACCACGGGGCCGCTGCGCGTGGACAGCTGCTGCGTGACGAACGGCACGCGCGGCGTTTCCAGCGGGTGCAGCAGGTTCCAGCGGTCGGCGTCCTGGCCTTCGCGGGTGAGCTCGTTGAAGCTGGGGCAGCTCCACACGTCCGCCTGCACGCCCCAGTCGGCGGCCAGCAGGGTCTGCGCTTCCAGCGACTCGCGCAGGATGGTGCCCGAGCCCAGCAGCTGCACGCGCTTGTCGCCGTCGGCGCCGGGCTTGCACAGGTACATGCCCTTGATGATCTGCTCTTCCGTGCCGGCGATGAGGCCGGGCATGGCGTAGTTCTCGTTCAGCAGCGTCAGGTAGTAGTAGACGTTTTCCTGGCGCTCCACCATGCGCTTGAGGCCGTGGTGCATGATCACCGCCACTTCGTGCGCGAAGGTGGGGTCGTAGCTCACGCAGTTGGGAATGGTGTTGGCCAGGATGTGGCTGTGGCCGTCTTCGTGCTGCAGGCCTTCGCCATTGAGCGTGGTACGGCCCGAGGTGCCGCCCAGCAGGAAGCCGCGCGCCTGCATGTCGCCCGCCGCCCAGGCCAGGTCGCCGATGCGCTGGAAGCCGAACATCGAGTAGTACACGTAGAACGGGATCATGATCCGGTTGTTCGTGCTGTAGGAGGTGGCCGCGGCGATCCAGCTGGCCATGCCGCCGGCTTCGTTGATGCCCTCTTGCAGGATCTGGCCGGCTTTGTCTTCCTTGTAGTACATCACCTGGTCGCGGTCGACCGGGGTGTACAGCTGGCCCTTGGGGTTGTAGATGCCGATCTGGCGGAACAGGCCTTCCATGCCGAAGGTGCGGGCCTCGTCCACCAGGATGGGCACCACGCGCGGGCCCAGGGCCTGGTCGCGCAGCAGCTGGGTGAGGAAGCGCACATAGGCCTGGGTGGTGGAGATCTCGCGGCCTTCGGCGGTGGGCTCCAGCACGGACTTGAAGGTCTCGAGCGACGGCACGGTGAAGTGTTCGTCGGCCTTCACGCGGCGGTGCGGCAGGTAGCCGCCCAGGGCTTGGCGGCGCTCGTGCAGGTACTTCATTTCCGGCGTGTCGTCGGCCGGCTTGTAGTACGGGATCTCGGCCAGCTGGCTGTCGGGGATGGGAATGTTGAAGCGGTCGCGGATGTACTTGATGTCCTCGTCCGACAGCTTCTTGGTCTGGTGCACGGTGTTCTTGCCCTCACCGGCCTTGCCCATGCCATAGCCCTTGACGGTCTTGACCAGCAGCACCGTGGGCTGGCCCTTGTGCTCGTTGGCGGCGTGGAAGGCGGCATACACCTTGGCGGGCTCGTGGCCGCCGCGGCGCAGTTCGAACACCTCTTCGTCGGTCATGTGCTCGACGAGCTTGAGCGTCTCGGGGTACTTGCCAAAGAAGTTCTTGCGCACAAAGGCGCCGTCGTTGGCCTTCATGGCCTGGTAGTCGCCGTCCAGCGTCTCCATCATCAATGCTTTTAGCTTGCCGCTCTTGTCGCGGCGCAGCAGCTCGTCCCAGCCATTGCCCCACAGCAGCTTGATCACGTTCCAGCCAGAGCCGCGGAACTCGCTTTCGAGCTCCTGCACGATCTTGCCGTTGCCGCGCACCGGGCCGTCCAGGCGCTGCAGGTTGCAGTTGACGACGAACACCAGGTTGTCGAGGTTTTCGCGCGCGGCCAGGCCGATGGCGCCCAGCGATTCGGGCTCGTCCATCTCGCCGTCGCCGCAGAACACCCAGACCTTGCGGTTTTCGGTGTTGGCAATGCCGCGGGCATGCAGGTACTTGAGGAAGCGCGCCTGGTAGATGGCCATCAGCGGGCCCAGACCCATCGACACCGTGGGGAACTGCCAGAACTCGGGCATCAGCTTGGGGTGGGGGTAGCTGGACAGGCCCTTGCCGTCCACTTCCTGGCGGAAGCTGTCGAGCTGCTCTTCCGTCAGGCGCCCTTCCAGGAAGGCCCGCGCGTAGATGCCGGGGGCGCTGTGGCCCTGGATGTACAGCAGGTCGCCGCCGTGGCCTTCGCTCTCGGCGTGCCAGAAGTGGTTGAAGCCGGCGCCAAACATGCTGGCCACCGAGGCAAAGGAGCCGATGTGGCCGCCCAGGTCGCCGCCGTCCGCCGGATTCAAGCGGTTGGCGCGCACCACCATGGCCATGGCGTTCCAGCGCATGTAGGCGCGCAGGCGCTTTTCGATGGCGATGTTGCCGGGGCAGTGGGCTTCCTGCTCGGGCTCGATGGTGTTCACGTAGCCGGTGTTGGCCGAGAACGGCATGTCGATGCTGCTCTGCCGCGCGTGTTCAAGCAACTGCTCCAGCAACGAGTGGGCGCGCTCCGGGCCTTCTTTTTCAATGACGGCGGACAGGGCGTCCATCCATTCGCGGGTTTCCTGCTGGTCTGCATCGGTGCCGATGCCAAGTCCGGCCTGGGGGTCGCGCTGAGCTGACATGCTTTGTCTCCTATAGATGTGGCAGCAATTTAGTACGTTGCCCCTAGTTTCGCACAACTTTTCAAAATTTCAAATTATGCCCTTTGATTTCATATTACAAAATTATTCATTGCCTAAAGGAGGCCAGCCGGGGTCACAGCGCCGCGGCGCTCCCCTACACTTGTGCCCATGGATTCGCAGCTCCCCGCCCCCTCCCCCGCAGCCTCGGTCGTGGCCGCTCCGGCCCGCTGGTGGCGCAAGTGGTGGCGCGGGCTGTCACCCACCCGGCAGGACCGGTTTGCCGCCTTGGCGCCCCTGGCGGCGGTGCTGATGTTCCTCACGGCTATCGTGGCCGCGTTCTGGTATTTGCGGGCCGAGGAGGCCGACCGCGAGCAAGAAGCCCTGCGGCGCGACGTGGAATACGCGCAGCAGCGTGTGCGGCTGCGGCTGCTGGAGCGCCAGGAACAGCTCATGCGCATTGCCCGCGACCTGTCCAACCAGGAGCTGGAGCGCGCCGAGTTTGTGAGCCGCGCCGAGGCGCTGATCAGCCAGTACCCCGAGCTGCAGGCGATTTCCTGGATTGACGAGCGCCGGCGCATCCGGGCCAGCCACGGGGCGCCCACGCTGGCCAGCAGCGAGCTGCGCATCGCGGGCGAGGTGCTCAAGCCCGGCGACACGGCAGACACCTTCGGCCTGGCCCGGGACCTGCAGCAACCCGTGTACGCGCAGCCGGCAGCCACCTCCGGCAACACCGCGCCCCTGCTGCAACTGCAGGTGCCCCTGAACAACCAAGGCAAGTTCAGCGGCGTGGTACTGGGCGAGTACTCGCTGGACAGCCTGCTGCGCTACGGCACGCCCACCGAAGTGCTGGCGCGGTACGCCGTCACGCTGCTGGATGGCAAGAACCAGGTGCTGGCCGGCACCCCGCTTGCGCCCCGCCACAAGGCCACGCAGCTGCTGCCCTGGACCCCGAAGGCCAATGCGTACGAAGTACCCGTCTCGCCCGTGGGCAATGGCCTGGTGCTGCGCGCCCAGGCCTACCGCACCTCGCTGGGCGTGGTCGGCAGCGGGCTGTTCTGGCTGGTGGGGGCCCTGAGCGCAATGACGGCATGGATGCTGATCGCCACCTGGCGCCACACGCGCCGCCGCATGCAGGCGCAGCAGGCCCTGGTGGCGGAAACCAACTTCCGCCGGGCCATGGAGAACTCCATCCTCACCGGCATGCGCGCCCTGGACCTGGAAGGCCGCATCACCTATGTGAACGCCGCCTTCTGCCAGATGACGGGCTGGAGCGAGGCCGAGCTGGTGGGCCTGAAGGCGCCCTTCCCCTACTGGCCCGAGTCCGACCACGAGGCCCTGCACGCGAAGCTGCGCGACGAACTGTCGGGCAAGACCATCCATGGCGGCTTCCAGGTGCGGGTGCGGCGCAAGAGCGGCACCCTGTTCGATGCCCGCCTGTACGTGTCCCCGCTCATCGATGCCTACGGGCAGCAGACGGGCTGGATGACCTCGATGACCGACATCACCGAGCCCAACCGCATCCGCGAGCAGCTTTCGGCCTCGCACGAGCGGTTCACCATCGTCCTGGAGTCGCTGGACGCATCGGTGTCGGTGGCCCCGCTGGGCAGCGAGGAGCTGCTGTTCGCAAACAAGCTCTACCGCCAGTGGTTCGGATCCCAGACCACCGGGCACCTGCAACTGGTGGCGCAGGCCGGCGTGGTACCCGTGGCGGGCACGGACCACTCGGGCATGGACGATGAGGACGGCCTGATGGGCCTGCCCACCGACCCGCTGACCAGCGCCCGCACCGAAAACGCGGAAATCTACCTGCCCGACCTGGGCAAATGGCTGGAGGTGCGCTCGCGCTACCTCAACTGGGTGGACGGCCGGCTGGCCCAGATGGTGATTGCCACGGACATCACGCCCCGCCGCCTGGCCGAAGAGCAGGCCGAACGGCAGGCCGAGCGCGCCCAGTCGGTCAGCCGCCTCATCACCATGGGGGAAATGGCGTCGAGCGTGGCCCACGAGCTGAACCAGCCCCTCACCGCCATCAACAACTATTGCAGCGGCATGGTCTCGCGCATCCAGAGCGGGCAGCTGACCGAAGAGGCCCTGCTGGCCGCCCTGCAAAAGACCGCCCACCAGGCCCAGCGGGCCGGGCAGATCATTCAGCGCATCCGCGCGTTCGTGAAGAAGAGCGAGCCCAACCGCACCCTGGCCGACGTGCACTCCATGGTCAACGAGGCCGTGGAGCTGGCGGACATCGAGCTGCGCCGCCACAACGTCCGCCTCACCCACTACGTGGCCGCCCGGCTGCCGCCGGTGATGGCCGACACCATCCTCATCGAGCAGGTGCTGGTCAACCTGATGAAGAACGGCGCCGAATCCATCCAGCATGCCGGGCGCCCCGCGTCCCGGCGCAGCGTGGAGCTGCGCGTGGTGCCCAAGCAGATCGAAGAGCACCAGGTGGTGGAGTTTTCGGTGCAGGACACCGGCAAGGGCCTGGCTCCCGAGGTGCTGGAGCGGCTGTTCGAAGCCTTCTTCTCCACCAAGAGCGAAGGCATGGGGATGGGGCTCAACCTGTGCCGAAGCATCGTGGAGTCGCACCAGGGCCGGATGCAGGCGGAGAACATCTACAATGGACCGGAGGTCGTTGGTTGCAGGTTCTCCTTCTGGCTGCCGCTTGCCAAGCCTGCCGAAGCCACTACGAATTCGATAGCAAACGAACACAACCCGAGGACAGTTGCATGAGCTTGATTCCGAAAAAAGGCACCGTCTACGTCGTGGATGACGACGAGGCAGTTCGCGACTCCCTGCAGTGGCTGCTGGAGGGCAAGGACTACCGCGTACGCTGCTTTGATTCGGCCGAGACCTTCCTCTCGCGCTACGACCCCCGCGAAGTCGCCTGCCTGATCGTGGACATCCGCATGGGCGGCATGACCGGCCTGGAGTTGCAAGACCGCCTGATCGAGCGCAAGTCGCCCCTGCCCATCGTGTTCATCACCGGCCACGGCGACGTGCCCATGGCCGTGAACACCATGAAGAAGGGCGCGCTGGACTTCATCCAGAAGCCCTTCAACGAAGAAGAGCTGGTGGGTCTGGTCGAGCGCATGCTGGACCACGCGCGCGAGGCCTTCGCCGGATACCAGCAGGCCGCCAGCCGGGACGCCCTGCTCTCCAAGCTCACCAGCCGCGAGGCCCAGGTGCTGGAACGCATCGTGGCGGGCCGCCTGAACAAGCAGATCGCCGACGACCTGGGCATCAGCATCAAGACGGTGGAGGCGCACCGCGCCAATATCATGGAAAAGCTCAACGCCAACACCGTGGCCGACCTGCTCAAGATTGCCCTGGGCCAGAACGCCCCCAAGGCCTGATACTCCTGTTTTTATAGCTGCTTGCGCCCTATCCACGGGCGCCAGAGCCGAATTTGAACCGTACCTCTTGTTGAAATGACAGCCCAACTCATTGACGGCAACGCCCTCTCCCGCCAACTGCGTGCCAATGTGGCGCAACGCGCCGCCGCCCTCACGGCGCGCGGACACCAGCCCGGCCTGGCCGTGATTCTGGTCGGTGAAGACCCCGCCTCGGCGGTGTATGTGCGCAACAAGGTCAAGGCCTGCGAGGACAGCGGCGTGCGCTCGATCTTTGAGAAGTACGACGCCGACCTGACCGAAGCCGCGCTGCTCGAGCGCATTGCCGCGCTCAATGCGGACCCGACCGTGCACGGCATCCTGGTGCAGATGCCGCTGCCCAAGCACATCGACCCGCACAAGGTGATCGAAGCCATCGCCACCTCCAAGGACGTGGACGGCTATTCGGTGCTGTCGGCCGGCGAGCTGATGGCGGGGCTGGAGGGCTTCCGGCCCTGCACCCCCTATGGCAGCATGAAGCTAATCGAGTCCACCGGCCAGTCCCTCAAGGGCAAGCATGCGGTCGTCATCGGCCGCAGCAACACCGTGGGCAAGCCCATGGCCCTGCTCCTGCTGCAGGCCAACGCCACCGTCACCATCACGCACAGCGGCACGCCAGACCTGGGCTACCACACGCGCCAGGCCGACGTCGTGGTGGCCGCAGTCGGCCGTCCGAATACCTTGACGGCGGACATGGTCAAGCCGGGCGCCATCGTGATCGACGTGGGCATCAACCGCAAGGCCGACGGCAAGCTTTGCGGCGACGTGGACTTCGAAGGCGTCAAGGAAGTCGCCGGGTGGATCACCCCCGTGCCTGGCGGGGTCGGCCCCATGACCATTACCATGCTGCTGGTCAACACCATTGAAGCAGCCGAGCGCTGCGCCGGACGCTGACAGGCCCGGGGCGCCCGCGCTGGCGGCGTCCTGGCGCCGACCGCTCGGCCGCCCGCTGACGGGGCGGCCGCCTCGCAACTTGAACCTCTGCCGCCCGGCGCCATCTGACCTCGCATGAGCAATCCCCTCCTCGACTTCTCGGACCTTCCCCATTTCGACCGCATCGCGCCGGAGCACGTGGCCCCGGCCATCGACGTGCTGCTGGAGCGCGCCAACACAGCGCTGGAGACCGTGACGGCGCCGGACTTCCCGGCCGAGTGGAACGCCATCGCCAAGGTGCTGGATGTCGCCACCGAACAGCTGGGCGTTGCCTGGGGCAGCGTCAGCCACCTCAACAGCGTGGCCGACACGCCCGAATTGCGCGCGGCCTACAACGCCGTGCTGCCCAAGGTGACGGAGTTCTGGACCCGGCTGGGGGCCGACGAGCGCCTGTACGCCAAATACAAGGCCATCGATCCCCTCACGCTGACGGCCGAGCAGCGCCAGGCCCGCCAGAATGCCGTGCGCAACTTCGTGCTCAGCGGCGCCGAGCTCACCGGCGCCGCCAAGGAGCGCTTCGCGCAAATCCAGGAGCGCCAGGCCGAACTGAGCCAGAAGTTCAGCGAGAACGCGCTGGACGCCACGGACGCCTACGCCTACTACGCCACGGCCGAGGAGCTCGAAGGTGTTCCGCAGGACGTGCAGCAGGCGGCACGCGAGGCAGCGCAGGCCGACGGGCGGGAGGGCTACAAGCTCACGCTGAAGATGCCGTGCTACCTGCCCGTCATGCAGTTCGCCGCCCGCAGCGACCTGCGCGAGAAGCTCTACCGCGCCTACGTCACCCGCGCCTCCGACCAAGCCGAAGGCGACGCACGCAAGTTTGACAACACGGCCCTGATCCGCGAGATCCTCGCACTGCGGCGCGAGGAGGCCCAGCTGCTGGGCTATGCCAACTTTGGCGAAGTCTCCGTCGTGCCCAAGATGGCCCAGTCTCCGGCACAGGTGACCGGCTTTCTGCGCGACCTGGCCCACCGTGCGCGGCCCTACGCCGAGAAGGACGTGGCCGATCTGCGCGCCTTCGCCGCGCAGCACCTGGGTCTGGCGAACCCGCAGGCCTGGGACTGGCCCTACATCTCGGAAAAGCTCAAGGAAGCGCGCTACGCCTTCAGCGAGCAGGAGGTCAAGGCCTACTTCACTGCCCCCAAGGTGCTGGCGGGCCTGTTCAAGATCATCGAAACCCTGTTCGAGGTGGCCATCCGCCGCGACACCGCCGCGGTCTGGAACCCGGCGGTCGAGTTCTACCGCATCGAGCGCACGCGGCCCGACGGCGGCACGCAGCTGGTGGGCCAGTTCTACCTGGACCAGCCCGCGCGCACCGGCAAGCGCGGCGGCGCCTGGATGGACGATGTGCGCACGCGCTGGCTGCGCCCCGATACCGGCGTGCTGCAAACGCCCGTGGCGCACCTCGTGTGCAACTTTGCCAGCGGCGTGGACGGCAAGCCGCCACTGCTCACCCACGACGACGTCATCACCCTTTTCCACGAGTTCGGCCATGGGCTGCACCATCTGCTCACGCAGGTGAGCGAACGCGACGTGTCGGGCATCGGCGGCGTGGAATGGGATGCCGTGGAGCTGCCCAGCCAGTTCATGGAGAACTTCTGCTGGGAATGGGACGTCCTCAAGCACATGACGGCCCACGTCGACACCGGCGAGCCATTGCCCCGCGCCCTGTTCGACAAGATGATCGCGGCCAAGAACTTCCAGAGCGGCATGCAAACGCTGCGGCAAATCGAGTTTTCGCTGTTCGACATGCTGCTGCACACCGAGCACGACCCGGCGCAGGACATCATGCCGCTGCTGGACGCGGTGCGCCGCGAAGTGGCCGTGCTGCAGCCCCCGGCGTTCAGCCGCACGCCCCACACCTTCAGTCACATCTTTGCGGGCGGCTATGCTGCCGGCTACTACAGCTACAAGTGGGCGGAAGTGCTCAGCGCCGACGCCTACGCAGCGTTTGAAGAAACCGCCGCCAGCGACGGACAGCCCAGCATCGAAACCGGCCGCCGCTACCGGCAAGCCATCCTGGAAGTGGGCGGCAGCCGGCCTGCCATGGAATCGTTCAAGGCCTTCCGCGGACGCGAACCCAGCCTGGACGCGCTGCTGCGCCACCAGGGCATGGCCGGCGCACCGGCCACCGCTGCGGCCTGAACAAGCTGCCGAAGGAACAAGGAGAAAGACCGCCATGCACACGAAGACCACGCCCCTGCCCCTTCTGGCGGCCCTGCTGCTGACCTGCGCCTGCGCTGGCGTGCAAGCCCAAGGCATCTACCGGATCGTCGGCCCGGACGGCAAGGTGACTTTTTCCGACCGTCCGCCGGCCGATGCGGGCGCAAAGCCGCGCGCGGTGGAGCCGGTGGCTCCGGCCGCTGCCGCCGCGGGAGCCAACGGGGCCTTGCCTTACGAACTGCGCCAGGTTGCCAGCCGCTTTCCCGTCACGCTCTACACCGGTGACAATTGCCAGCCCTGTACCGCCGCCCGCAACCTGCTCAGCGCACGGGGCGTCCCCTTCACCGAGCGCACCGTGTCCAGCAACGAAGACATTGCAGCGCTGCAGCGCCTGAGCGGCAGCACGGGGCTGCCCTTCGGCACCATTGGGGGCCAGCAACTGTCGGGCTTCTCCGAACAGGAATGGAGCCAGTACCTGGACGCCGCGGGGTATCCCCAGCAGTCGCAACTGCCCCGCAACCACCGGCAACCCGCGGCCACGCCACTGGTCGCCGTGAAAGCTGCGGAGCCAGCAGCCGCCACGGCCCCTGCGCCCGCAGCCCCCAGTGTCCGGACGCCGCCCCCGGTGACCGACGGCCCCACACCCAGCAATCCGGCAGGCATCCGGTTCTAAAAAAACGGCGCCTGCAAGCGCTGCAGCAAAAAGGGGCCGCTGAGGCCCCTTTTCCTTTGTGCCCCCTGGCACACCCGACCACGCCGGGGCCAGAGCGCCCGCGCTCGCTCAGTAGGTGATGGTTTTCACGCCCTGCGCGGTGCCCAGCAGGCACACCGAAGCCTTCTGGTGGGCAAACACCCCCACGGTGACCACACCCGGCCACTGGTTGACGCGCGACTCAAACGCCAGCGGGTCGGCAATGGCCAGCCCTTTGACATCCAGGATGTGCTGGCCGTTGTCCGTCACCAGTGGCTGCCCATCGCGCAGACGCAGCTGGGCCTGCCCGCCCTCGGCCGCAAACCGGCGCGCGATGTGCGCGGCCGCCATGGGGATGACCTCGACCGGCAGCGGGAACTGCCCGAGCACCGGCACCAGCTTGGATTCGTCGGCAATGCACACGAAACGGCCCGCCAGGGCCGCGACGATCTTCTCGCGGGTCAGTGCCGCGCCCCCGCCCTTGACCATGTAGCCCTTGCCGTCGATCTCGTCCGCACCGTCGATGTAGACGGCCAGCGATTCCACCGCGTTGGCGTCGTACACCGTGATGCCCAGCGCCTTAAGGCGCTCGGTGCTGGCGACGGAGCTGGAAACGGCGCCCTTGATCTGGTCCTTGATGGTGGCCAGCGCGTCAATGAACTTGTTGACGGTGGAGCCGGTGCCGACGCCCACGATCTCGCCGGGCACCACGTATTGCAGCGCGGCCTGGCCTACCAGGGTCTTGAGTTCGTCTTGGGTCAGGGGAGCAGAAGTGGTCATGAGGGAAAATCAGGGGTAATCCGCGAATTATCTCCCCATGTCCCTCATTCCCTACGCATTGACCCGCCCCTTTCTCTTTGGCATGGACGCCGAAGCAGCCCACGAACTCACCATGGACATGCTCGCCCGCGGCCAGCGCACGCCGCTGCAATGGGCCTGGTGCAATGAAACGGTGGACGACCCCGTGGAACTCGCGGGCCTGACCTTCCCCAACCGGGTCGGCCTGGCCGCGGGCCTGGACAAGAATGCACGCTGCATCGATGCCCTGGGCGCCATGGGTTTCGGCTTTGTCGAAGTGGGCACGGTGACGCCCAAGGCGCAGCCGGGCAACCCCAAGCCCCGCATGTTCCGCCTGCCCGAGGCCCGCGCGCTCATCAATCGCCTGGGCTTCAACAACGAGGGGCTGGACGCCTTTCTGTCCAACGTGCAGAAAGCGCGCTTTCGCAGCCAGCCCCGCAAGCACCCGCTGCTGCTGGGCCTGAACATTGGCAAGAACGCCACGACCCCCATCGAGGACGCCACGCGCGACTACCTCACCTGCCTGGAGGGTGTGTACCCCCATGCAGACTATGTCACGGTCAACATCAGCTCGCCCAACACGCAGAACCTGCGGGCCCTGCAAAGCGATGCCGCGCTGGACGGGCTCCTCGAAGCCATCGCCAGCCGCCGGGAGGCGCTGGCCAGCCAGCACGGCCGTCGCGTGCCCGTGTTCGTGAAGATCGCGCCCGACCTCGACGAAGCCCAGGTGGCCGTGATCGCCGCCACGCTGCAGCGCCATGGCATGGATGGCGTGATCGCCACCAACACCACCATCAGCCGCGCGGCGGTCCAAGGGTTGCGCCATGCGGAGGAAACGGGGGGCCTGAGCGGCGCCCCGGTGCTGGAAGCCAGCAACCAGGTCATCCGCCAGCTGCGCGCGGCGCTCGGAAGCCGCTACCCCATCATCGGCGTGGGCGGCATCCTGAGCGCCGAGGACGCCGTCAGCAAGATCCGGGCTGGGGCCGACGTGGTGCAGATCTACACCGGCCTGATCTACGAAGGGCCCGCGCTGGTGGCCCAGGCGGCCCGCGCGATCAAGGCAGCAGGCCGGTAGTTGGCGCCGGCGCCGCCCAGGCGGGGCGGCCGCACCCAAACAAAAAGCCGCCGCACCCGGCAGTGGCTCTTGTCGTGACCTGCAAGGCAGTGCGCGGCGGTGCTCAGCGCCGCAGCCGCATCACCAGCGGCAGCACCACGCCCGCCCAGCGCACCAGCCGGCGCGGCCCGGCCACCAGCGCCACACCCGCCATGGCGGCCACCGCCAGCGGATGCTGGCGCGCAAAGCCTGCGGCCCGCAGCGCCAGCGACTCGTCCGCACCGACAGTGCCTGCGTCGCGCTGCGCCAGCGCCATCGCCTGGGCACGGGCGGCCCGGCGGGCCCGCAGACGTTCGCGTTGCAACGCGATGCGGTCCAGCACTTTTTGCTGGGCGGCCGTGGGCACGGGCACAGGGCCTGGCGAAGCGGAAGGGTCAGAAAGTTGGGGAGAAGTCATCAGAGCCGCTCCTTGATCTCGTGCCAATCCTGGGCCAGCTCCCGGCGGGTCAGCGCAAAGCCATGGCGGGCCTTTTGGGCCACTGACACCAGGGATCCCAGCGCCACAACCCAGCCCAGCAGCCAGACAGCTGCCACCCCCCAGGCCACCGCGGTGCGCTGGGGCGTGTCCCAGAACTGCACCAGGATGGCGGCCGACAGCATGAGGAGCGCCACAACCGTGAGCCCGCCCACCGCAATGGTGAGGACGAGCAGGCGCTGCAGGCGCGCCTTTTGATCCTGCCATTCCAGCCGGGCCAGTTCCATGCGGTCTTCGGCCGCGATGGCGCCTTCGATCACATGGGCGCGCCAGCGCGCTACCAAAGCGTCCAGGCCCAGAAGAGACAGCCAGTTCATCCCAGGCCTCCAGGCAACGGGTGACGCGGAGCCCGCAGGGCCGCTTTAGCGGCGGGCAAGCAGGAACCCCACCAGGGCGCCCACGGCCAGGGCCGCACCGGCCACGCGCCAGGGCTCGTCATGGGCGTAGCGGTCGGCAGCCAGCGCTGCTTCCTTGGCCTGGCGGGCTGCGTCCTGCGCAGCGCGCACGGCAGAATCGCGGACGTTGCTCATGCCATCGTCCAGGCGCTGGCGCAGCAGCTTGATCTCGGGAACCGCATCCAGATCCTTGTTGGCCAGCAGTCCGCGCAGGTCGGAAACCAGTTTTTCCAGTTCGGTGGTGGTATCGGAAGCAGTCATACAAAACCTTTCTTAGCGAAACAAAAAACCCGGCCTTTTTCCTTCTGCCGGCCCCGCCAGACAGAATACAACCTGATCTTAGCCCCGGGGTCGCAATCGCCCCGTAGGACGGGGACGCAAGAGGTTACCGAAGGCAACAGATGACGTACATCATGCCAAGGGGCCGATGCGGGCCCGGAATGCCGGAACGTCACACCATCGCGGCTACATGCTCGGCAATGGCCAGTGCGCTGGTGAGGCCCGGCGATTCGATGCCGAACAGGTTCACCAACCCGGCCACGCCATGAACGCCCGGGCCCTGGATCACGAAATCCGCCGCGGGCTCGCCCGGCCCGCTGATCTTCGGGCGCATGCCGGCATAGCCGGGCGCCAGGGCACCGTCGCGCAGCCCGGGCCAGTACTTGCGCACCTCGGCGTAGAACGCCTCGCCTCGGGACGGGTCGACCAGCAGGTCACCCGGAGCATCCACCCACTGCACGTCCGGGCCGAACTTGGCCTGCCCGCCCAGGTCCAGGGTCAGGTGCACGCCCAACCCGGCGGCCTCGGGTACGGGGTAGATGAGCCGGCTGAAGGGCGCCTTGCCGGACAAGGTAAAGTAGCTGCCTTTGGCGAAATAGGCGGCGGGGATGTGCTGCGCGGCCAGCCCCGCAAAGCGCCGCGCCAGTGCGGGAGCCTGCAGGCCCGCCGCATTCACCACCGTGCGGGCCCGCAGCTGCACTCCGCCGGAAGCTACCAAATTGATAGCACCTTGCGCATATTCTGCACGCTCCAGCGGCGAATTGAGTGCCACCAGGCCGCCGGCGTGCTCCAGGTCGCCCTGCAGCGCCAGCATGAAGGCGTGGCTGTCCACGATGCCGGTGCTGGGCGAATGCAAGGCGGCCACGCATTCCAGCGCCGGCTCCATGGCCCGGGCTTCGTCGCGGTCCACCCACCGCAGGTCGCGCACGCCGTTGGCCTGCGCATGCGCCTCGATCGCGTGCAGGCGCGCCAGCTGGTCCTGCGCCGTAGCCACCACCAGTTTGCCGCAGCGCCGGTACGGCACGCCCCGCTCCTCGCAGTACGCATAAAGCCTTTCGCGGCCCTGCACGCACAGGCGCGCCTTGAGGGAGCCGGTGGGGTAGTACAGCCCGGCATGGATGACTTCGCTGTTGCGCGAGCTCGTGCCGGTGCCGATGGCGTCTGCGGCCTCCAGCACCATCACTTCGCGCCCTTGCAAGGCCAACGCCCGCGCCACCGCCAAGCCGACAACGCCCGCCCCCACCACGACGCAATCGACTCTTTCCACCGTGTCCACCATGGGTTCCTTCCTTGTTCGTTGCATTGGGGCCGGCGCCTCAGGCCTGCTCGAACCCGTCCAGCACGTTGACGGCATTCGTGCCCAGCTCTGCGGCGGCGTAGCCGCCCTCCAGCACGAAGACGGTGGGCAGCCCCAGCCGCGCAAGGCGCTCGCCCAGGCGGCTGAAGTCGGACGATGCCAGGGTGAACCGGGAGATGGGGTCGCCCTCGAAGGTGTCCAGCCCCAGCGACACCACCAGGGCGTCTGCGGCGTGGCCCGCAATCCGCGCGCACGCCGCTTCCAGCGCTGCAAACCAGCCCTGCGCGCCGGTGCCGGCGGGCAACGGCAGGTTGCAGTTGAAGCCCAGGCCCTCCCCCGCGCCGGTCTCGTCCGCGTGGCCGAGATAGAACGGGTATTCCGTGCGCGGATCGCCGTGGATGCTGACGAAGAGCACATCCGCACGGTCGTAAAAGATGCTTTGCGTGCCGTTGCCGTGGTGGTAGTCAACGTCCAGCACGGCCACCCGGCAGGCGCCCTGCTGGCGCAACCCTTGCGCCGCCACCGCCGCGTTGTTCAAGAAGCAGTAGCCGCCCATGAAGTCCGGCCCGGCATGGTGGCCGGGCGGGCGCGTGCAGCAGAACGCTGCCCGGGCGCCCCGGGCCACGCGCTGGGCCGCGCTGGCGGCCGCGTCCGCGCCGGTCTTGGCGGCAGTCCAGGTGCCGGCGGCCATAGGGGTCCCGTTGTCCATGGAGTACAGGCCCAGGCGGGCCACAAAGTTCTCGGGCTCCACGTCGCTGCGCAAGGTGCGCACGGGCCACACGGACGGGAACGGCTGCACCTGGGCATTGGCCGCATCCAGGGCCACCCACTGCGCCCAGGCCGTCTGCAAGAAGGCAAGGTAGCGCGGGGCATGCACCGCGTTCAAAGCTGCCGTGCTGTCCGCATCGGGCGCCACCAGCGCATGGCCGCGCTGGCGCAAGGCGTCTTCGACAAAATCGGCGCGCGCCGGCTTTTCAAAACAGGGCACGCGCTCGCCGCGGAAGAACTCGTACACCGGGGCATGCCCCGGGTGGGCTGGATTGTGGAAGGTGATCATGAAGGCCTCGGAATGGGCACTGCAAGGCTGGTGGGAGGCGCTCTCGGCGGCTTGCAGGCACAAGCCATGCAGCACCTCGGCAACTTTGGGGGGGCACGTTGGAGGCACGGCCGCGCGGCGTTCCCACCGTCTTTGAACAGGCACCACGACTGTATCCGCACCGCCGAGCTCCGCCAGCGTGCCAGACCGCATGAACCCAAGAAAAAACCCCTGCAGACCGGAATCTGCAGGGGTTGGTATTGGTGGGTGATACATGGATCGAACATGTGACCCCTGCCGTGTGAAGGCAGTGCTCTACCGCTGAGCTAATCACCCGGCGCCGGCATTCTGCGGGGCAGAACACTTTTGCAACGGTGTCGACAACGTGGTGGGTGATACATGGATCGAACATGTGACCCCTGCCGTGTGAAGGCAGTGCTCTACCGCTGAGCTAATCACCCGTGTCGTTGCGACAGCCAGCTATTATGGCACAGCTTTTTACGCTGGCTGAGCAGTTCGCCAAATTGTTTTGCCTCCACTGGCCTTGTCGATTTGCGCGAGCACCTCGTCGTGGGCCGCAAGCTCCTGCTCGCTGGCCCGCAGCACCGGCAAGGCGAGCGCCCGCAGATCGACGGCCGCCACCTTCAGGCCCACGCCGCTGTCCTGTGCGTCATCGGCGATCAGCAGCGCATCCTGGCCGCGCGTGAGGTTGATGTAGACATCGGCCAGCAGCTCCGCATCCAGCAAGGCGCCGTGCAGGGTACGGCCGGAGTTGTCCACGCCCAGGCGGTCGCACAGGGCGTCCAGCGAGTTCCGCTTGCCCGGGTACATCTCCTTGGCCATGGCCAGGGTGTCGGTGATGCTCTCCACATAGGTCGGAAAGGCGGGCCGCCCGGTCAGCTCAAGCTCCTTGTTCAGAAAGCCGACGTCGAACGCTGCGTTGTGGATGATGATCTCCGCGCCCTGCAGGTATTGCAGGATGTCGTCGACCAGCTCCGCGAACTTTGGCTTGTCCCGCAGGAACTCGTTGCTGATGCCGTGCACCTTCAGCGCGTCCTCGTGGCTGTCCCGCCCGGGGTTGAAGTACAGGTGCAGGTTGTTGCCGGTGAGCTTGCGGTTGAGCAGCTCCACGCAGCCCAGTTCAATGATGCGGTCCCCGCCTTCGGCCGACAGGCCGGTGGTTTCCGTGTCCAGGACGATCTGGCGGGTCATACAGCCCCCCACGCTGGGCACTTCGTGTCCTCGTGGCCCCCCAGGGGGGCCTGTGCTGCCTTGGGGCGGCCGGGCGCTGCGCTCATTTAGTGGTTCTCCTTGGCGTGGTTGATGGTGTACTTGGGAATCTCCACCACCAGGTCCTGCTGCGCGAGGATGGCCTGGCACGACAGGCGCGACTGGGGTTCCAGCCCCCAGGCGCGGTCCAGCAGATCCTCTTCTTCCTCCTCGGCGGGATTCAGCGATGCCAGGCCCTGGCGCACGATCACGTGGCAGGTGGTGCAGGCGCAGCTCATGTCGCAGGCGTGCTCGATGTTGATGTGGTTGTCCAGCAGCGCTTCGCAGACCGAGGTGCCCGCGGGGGCGGTGATCTCGGCGCCCGCGGGGCAGTACTCGGGATGGGGAAGAATCTTGATGACGGGCATGGGGGTGGGGTTTCTGGTTCGGCGAGGGCCCTTGCAGGCCCTCAGAGAGTCTGCACGTTCTTGCCAGCCAGGGCGTGCTGGATGCCCCGGTTCATGCGCTGCGCCGCGAACGCCTCCGTGCCCTTGGCCAGGGCTTCGGTGGCGGCTTCGATGCGGGCCGCGTCGTCGCTGTCGTGCAGGTGGCGCAGCGCGACCATCAGCGCGTCGATGTCCTCCCGCTCGCGGGGGCTCAGCAGGTCGCCGTCGGCATCCAGTGCGCCCTGGGTAGCGATCAGCATGCGGTCGGCATCCACGCGCGCCTCGACCACGGCGCGGGCCTTCATGTCCTGCGCAGCCGTGGCAAAGCCGTCCTGCAGCATGCGCGCGATCTGGTCGTCCGAGAGGCCGTACGACGGCTTCACGTCGATGCGCGCCTCCACGCCGCTGCCCTGCTCGCGCGCGCTCACGCTCAGCAGGCCATCCGCATCCACGGTGAAGGTGACGCGAATGCGCGCCGCTCCTGCGGCCATCGGCGGAATGCCGCGCAGCTCGAAACGCGCCAGGCTGCGGCAGTCCTGCACCAGGTCGCGCTCGCCCTGCACCACATGGATGGCCAGCGCGGTCTGGCCGTCCTTGTAGGTGGTGAAATCCTGCGCCTTGGCGGTGGGAATGGTCTCGTTGCGCGAGACGATGCGCTCCACCAGCCCGCCCATGGTCTCGATGCCCAGCGACAGCGGAATCACGTCCAGCAACAGCAGGTCGCCGGCCGTGTTGTTGCCCGCCAGCTGGTTGGCCTGGATGGCTGCCCCGAGGGCGACGACCTCGTCCGGGTTCAGGTTGGTCAACGGGGGCTTGCCAAAGAATTCCTCCACGGCGCGCTGGACCTGCGGCATGCGCGTGGAGCCGCCGACCATCACCACCCCTTGCACTTCATCGCGCGCCAGACGGGCATCGCGCAGGGCACGGCGCACGGCCGCCATGGAGCGGGCGGTCAGGTCGGCCGTGGCGGCCTCGAAATCCGATCGTTTCACATCAAAACGAACGTCAGCGCCCGCCAGATGGGCGCAGAAAGCTACAGTTTCTGCAGCAGTCAATGCTTCCTTGCAGGCCCGCGCCGCCAGGCGCACGGCCGACTTGTCCGCGGGCGTGGCGGCTTGCAGGCCCAGTTGCCCGAGCACCCATTCCGCCAGGGCGGCATCGTAGTCGTCACCGCCCAGGGCGGAATCCCCGCCCGTCGCGATGACCTCGAACACGCCGCGGGTCAGGCGCAGGATGGAGATATCGAAGGTGCCGCCGCCCAGGTCGTACACGGCATAGACGCCTTCGCTCGCGTTGTCCAGGCCGTAGGCAATCGCGGCGGCAGTGGGCTCGTTGATCAGGCGCAGCAGGTGGATGCCTGCGAGCCGGGCCGCGTCCTTGGTGGCCTGGCGCTGGGCATCGTCAAAGTAGGCGGGCACGGTAATGACGGCGCCGTACAGATCGGCGTCGAAGGTGTCTTCTGCGCGAAACCGCAGCGTGGCCAGAATCTCCGCGCTGACTTCGACCGGCGACTTGTTGCCCGCCACCGTTGCGAGGCTGACCATGCCCTGCGCGCCGCCACCGGCCGCGTCGGAGACAAAGTCGTACGGCAGCGCGCCGGCCTGCGCAACGTCGCCCAGGCCCCGGCCCATGAAGCGCTTGACGGAGGCAATGGTGTTGCGCGCGTCGGCGCTCTGCGCGGCGACAGCGTCGTGGCCGATCTGCCGCCCGCCGTTTTCCAGGTAGCGCACCACCGAAGGCAGCAGCACCCTGCCCTGCGCATCCGGCAGGCATTCGGCCACGCCGTTGCGCACGGCGGCCACCAGGGAATGGGTGGTGCCCAGGTCAATGCCCACGGCAATGCGCCGCTGGTGAGGGTCAGGGGACTGACCGGGTTCGGAAATCTGCAAAAGCGCCATGAAAGTCGGATCTCAACGTGACGGGCCGCCACGGCAATGCGGAGCCCGAAAAAAGCAAAACCTGGCTATTGTCCCAGTTGCTCCCGGCGGCGCTCGATGTCGTCGCCAAATCGCGCAATGAACATGAGGGCTCTGACCTGGCGGGCGGCCCCCGCGTAGTCCTGCTGGCCGTCGATGCACCGTGCGCATTCGGCCAGGGCGGCACGGTGCGCGTCTTGCACGGCGTCATCCAGCGCATCCAGGGCACTTTCGGCGCGGGCTTCTTCCAGGGCTTCGCGCCACTCCATCTGCTGCATCAGAAACGCCGCGGGCATGGCCGTGTTGTCCTCGGCGCGAATGGGCGCACCGTGCAGCTCGCACAGGTAGGCCGCCCGGCGCATGGGGTCCTTCAAACGCTGGTACGCCTCGTTGATGCGCACGGACCACTGCATGGCCACCCGCTGCGCTGCCGGGCCCTGCGCCGCAAACTTGTCCGGATGGGCTTCGCGCTGCAGTTCCTTCCAGCGCGCATCAATGGCACCACGGTCTTGCTCCATGCGACGGGGCAGGCCAAACAGTTCGAAATCGTCGGATTGCAGGTTCATGCAGCCCAGGCCCGGTGACGGGCCTGCTCTTTCAAGGAAAAAACATGAAAAAACCGCCAGCACATACGCGGTGGCGGTTGGGTAGTGTGTCACTCCACGGACCGGGTAAGCCCGTGCGCTCAGACGCGGAAGCTCTCTCCACAGCCGCAGCGGTCCCGCTCGTTGGGGTTGTTGAACTTGAAGCCCTCGTTCAGGCCCTCGCGCACGTAGTCCAGCTCGGTGCCGTCGATGTATGCCAGGCTCTTGGGGTCGATGAGGACCTTGACCCCATGGTTCTCGAACACCAGATCTTCCGGTTCGCTCGAGTCCACGTACTCCAGCTTGTAGGCAAGCCCGGAGCAGCCCGTCGTCTTGACGCCCAGGCGCACGCCCACGCCCTTGCCACGCCGGGCAAGGTAGCGGGTGACGTGCCGGGCAGCAGCTTCTGTCAGCGTAATGGCCATGGCACTCTTCATCGCTCAGGCCACGGTGGCGGCGTGCTTGGTCTTGTAGTCGAGCACGGCCGCCTTGATGGCGTCTTCTGCCAGGATGGAACAGTGGATCTTCACCGGCGGCAGCGCCAGCTCCTCGGCGATCTCGCTGTTCTTGAGCGCGGCGGCTTCGTCCAGCGTCTTGCCCTTGACCCATTCGGTCACCAGGGACGACGACGCGATGGCGGAGCCGCAGCCATACGTCTTGAAACGCGCATCTTCGATTACGCCCGTCTGGGGATTCACCTTGATCTGCAGCTTCATCACGTCGCCGCAGGCCGGTGCGCCCACCATGCCGGTGCCCACCGAGTCGTCGCCCTTGTCGAACGAGCCCACGTTGCGGGGATTTTCGTAATGGTCAACTACCTTGTCCGAGTAAGCCATGATGTGTACCTCTTCAATTCTTCAAAATGCCGGGGGGCGCCGAGCGCCCGCTCAGTGCGCAGCCCACTGGATTGTGCTGAGATCGACGCCGTCCTTGTACATCTCCCACAGCGGGCTCAGTTCGCGCAGGCGCGCCACGTTTTCGCGGATGGTGGTGATGGCATAGTCGATCTCCTCCTGCGTCGTGAAGCGGCCGATCGTCATGCGCAGGCTGCTGTGGGCCAGCTCGTCGCTGCGGCCCAGGGCGCGCAGCACATAGCTGGGCTCCAGGCTGGCCGACGTGCAGGCCGACCCCGACGACACGGCCAGGCCCTTGATCCCCATGATGAGCGACTCGCCTTCGACGAAGTTGAAGCTCATGTTCAGGTTCTGCGGCACGCGGCGCTCCAGGCTGCCATTGATGAACACCTGTTCGATGTCCTTGAGCCCGTCGAGCAGGCGCTGCTGCAGCGCACGGGCCTTGGCATTGCCCTCGGCCATCTCGGCCTTGGCGATACGGAAGGCCTCGCCCATGCCCACGATCTGGTGCGTGGGCAACGTACCGGAGCGCATGCCCCGCTCATGGCCGCCACCATGCATCTGGGCCTCCAGCCGCACGCGGGGCTTGCGGCGCACGTACAGCGCACCGATGCCCTTGGGGCCGTAGGTCTTGTGGGCGGTCATGCTCATCAGGTCGATGGGCAGCACGTCCATGTCGATGTCCACCCGGCCCGTGGCCTGGGCGGCGTCCACGTGCAGCAGGATGCCCTTCTCGCGGCACAGCGCGCCAATGGCGGGGATGTCCTGGATGACGCCGATTTCGTTGTTCACGAACAGGATGCTGATCAGCACCGTGTCGGGGCGGATGGCCGCCTTGAGCTTGTCCAGGTCCACCAGGCCGTCTTCCTGCACGTCCAGGTAGGTCACCTCAAAGCCCTGGCGTTCCAGCTCGCGCATGGTGTCCAGCACCGCCTTGTGCTCGGTCTTGAGGGTGATGAGGTGCTTGCCCTTGCCCTGGTAGAAGTGGGCAGCGCCCTTGAGCGCCAGGTTGATGGATTCGGTGGCGCCGCTGGTCCACACGATCTCGCGCGGATCGGCATGGATCAGGTCGGCCACCTGGGCACGCGCCTTCTCCACGGCTTCCTCGGCCTCCCAGCCCCAGGCGTGACTGCGCGACGCCGGGTTGCCGAAATGCTCGCGCAACCAGGGAATCATGGCGTCGACCACCCGGGGGTCCACGGGTGTGGTGGCGCCATAGTCGAGATAGATGGGGAAGTGCGGAGTCATGTCCATGGCTGGCTCAGGGGTTGCTTCTGGCTGGCAAACAAGAAGAAAACAAAAATTAACAATCTCAGAAATCGCTCAGAGCGGCGCCGACCCCAGGGCCGGCCGCTGCGCTGGGAAGATCAGGATTTGGCGAACGCGTTGCCCAGGGCAAAGACCGAGTTGGGCGCATTCACGCGGATGGGCTTGACCACCGGCGTCGTGGAGATGGCGCGGCGCACGACCGGCTTGTCCTCGATCTGCACGCCCTTGGCGATCTGCTCGTCCACCAGCTTTTGCAAGGTGACGGAATCCAGAAACTCCACCATGCGCTGGTTGAGCGAAGCCCACAGCTCGTGCGTCATGCAGCGGCCCGCATCGCCCAGGCAGTTTTCCTTGCCGCCGCACTGGGTTGCATCGATGGGCTCGTCCACCGAAACGATGATGTCGGCCACCGTGATGTCCCCGGCTTTGCGCGCCAGCGTGTACCCGCCGCCGGGCCCGCGGGTAGACTCCACGAGTTCATGGCGGCGCAGCTTGCCGAACAGCTGCTCCAGGTAGGACAGCGAAATCTGCTGGCGCTGGCTGATGGCGGCCAACGTGACAGGACCGTTGTTCTGGCGCAGGGCCAGGTCAATCATGGCGGTGACCGCAAAACGGCCTTTGGTTGTGAGACGCATCGCAAGCTCCTTGTGCTAAGGCTTGTCCGTTGTAGAAACCGCCGTGCCGGCCGCAGCCCGCAAGGCACCGTCTCCGCCCCTACCCTGCCCCCGTGTTACGGTGCAGAGCCCTTCATCGCTAGGCTGTTTTCTTGAGTGTTTTGTGGGAGTATACCACAAATCCCTATCGAATTTGTCAGGATAAGAGACGGTCCAGTTACCAATTGACCGGGTAGGTAACTTCTATGGAACGGCCGGCCTGCCGGCTGGGTGCGCGAAGCCAGCTTCCCGCCGCGGCGCCCACTTGCGAGCGTTTAGAGCCCTACGGCATCGCCGCCGTGCGCACCAAAAGCCTGGTCCTTGAGCCGCGACAGCTGGTCGCGCACGCGGGCGGCCTGCTCGAACTCCAGGTTGCGGGCATGGTCGAGCATCTGCTTTTCCAGGCGCTTGATCTCGCGGGCGACATCCTTCTCGGACATGTCCTCCACCTTGGCGCGCTGCAGGGCCTCCTGCTCCGCCCGCTCGGCGTCCTTGCCCGCTTTTTCGCTGTACACGCCGTCAATCAGGTCTCGCACCCGCTTGACAACGCCGCGCGGAGTGATGCCATGCTCCTTGTTGTAGGCGATCTGCTTGGCGCGGCGGCGTTCCGTTTCGCCGATGGCTTTCTTCATCGAATCGGTCATCCGGTCCGCGTACAGGATGGCGTGGCCGTTGAGATTGCGGGCCGCGCGGCCGATGGTCTGGATCAGGCTGCGCTCGGCGCGCAGGAAGCCCTCCTTGTCAGCGTCCAGGATGGCCACCAGCGACACCTCGGGAATGTCCAGCCCCTCGCGCAGCAGGTTGATGCCCACCAGCACGTCAAACGCGCCCAGGCGCAGGTCGCGGATGATTTCCACCCGTTCCACCGTGTCCACGTCGCTGTGCAGGTAGCGCACCTTCACGCCGTTGTCGGTCAGGTAGTCGGTGAGCTGCTCGGCCATGCGCTTGGTCAGGGTGGTGATCAGCACGCGCTCGCGCTTGTCGATGCGGATGCGGATTTCCTGCAGCACGTCATCGACCTGGTGGGTGGCTGGGCGCACCTCCACCAGCGGGTCGACCAGCCCCGTGGGCCGCACCACCTGGTCCACCACCTGGCCGGAATGGGTCTTTTCGTAGTCCGCGGGCGTGGCCGAGACAAAGATCACCTGGCGCATGCGCTGCTCGAATTCCTCGAACTTCAGCGGCCGGTTGTCCAGTGCGGACGGCAGGCGAAAGCCATATTCCACCAGGGTGGTCTTGCGCGCGCGGTCGCCGTTGTACATGGCGCTGAGCTGGCCGATCATCTGGTGGCTTTCGTCCAGGAACATGATCGAATCCTTGGGCATGTAGTCGGTCAGCGTGCTGGGCGGGTCGCCCGGCGCCGCGCCCGACAGGTGGCGCGTGTAGTTCTCGATGCCCTTGCAGTGGCCCACCTCGCTGAGCATTTCCAGGTCAAACCGGGTGCGCTGCTCCAGCCGCTGCGCTTCCACCAGCTTGCCGTCGGCCAGCAACTGCTGCAGGCGCTCGGCCAATTCAATCTTGATGGTCTCCACGGCCGCCAGCACTTTGTCACGCGGGGTGACGTAGTGGCTGCTGGGGTACACGGTGAAGCGCGGGATCTTCTGCTTGACGCGGCCGGTGAGCGGGTCGAACAGCTGCAGGCTTTCTATTTCGTCGTCAAACAGCTCGATGCGGATGGCCAGCTCGGAATGCTCGGCAGGGAACACGTCAATGGTATCGCCCCGCACGCGGAACTTGCCGCGCGCGAAGTCCTGCTCGTTGCGCTGGTACTGCATGCGGATGAGCTGGGCGATCACGTCGCGCTGGCCCAGCTTGTCGCCCACGCGCAGCGTCATCACCATGCGGTGGTAGCTTTCGGGCTCGCCGATGCCGTAGATGGCCGAGACGGTGGCCACGATCACCACGTCGCGCCGCTCCATGAGGCTCTTGGTGCACGACAGCCGCATCTGCTCGATGTGCTCGTTGATGGCGCTGTCCTTCTCGATGAACAGGTCGCGCTGCGGCACGTACGCCTCGGGCTGGTAGTAGTCGTAGTAGCTGACGAAGTACTCCACAGCGTTCTTGGGGAAGAACTCGCGGAACTCGCTGTACAACTGCGCGGCCAGCGTCTTGTTGGGCGCAAAGACGATGGCCGGGCGGCCCATGCGGGCGATCACGTTGGCCATGGTGAACGTTTTGCCCGAGCCGGTCACGCCCAGCAGGGTCTGGAAGGCCTCGCCGTCGTTCAGCCCCTCCACCAGCTTGTTGATGGCCTCGGGCTGGTCGCCCGCGGGCGGGTACGGCTGGAACAGCTCGAACGGTGAATCGGGAAAGCGCACGAAAGTGCCTTCTTGCTTTTCCGTGATGACTTCAGAGAGATCCGGCATGGGCGCAGTCAACGAGTGGTAGGGAGCGGCCGTTAAAATTGGCTGAACCCGGCACACTACACCACGCCCGGATTCTTCGCTACTGACAACCTTTCAAGGATCTACATGTCTCTGTTCACCGCCGTCGAAATGGCCCCCCGCGACCCCATCCTGGGTCTGAACGAGCAATTCGCTGCCGATACCAACCCCAACAAGGTCAACCTGGGCGTGGGCGTGTATTTCGATGACAACGGCAAGCTGCCCCTGCTGCAGTGCGTGCAAGCGGCCGAAAAGGCCATGATGGACAAGCCCACCGCCCGCGGCTACCTGCCCATCGACGGTATCGCCGCCTACGACGCTGCCGTGAAGGGCCTGGTGTTCGGTGCGGACTCCGACGTGGTCAAGAGCGGCCGCGTGGCCACCGTACAGGCCATCGGCGGCACCGGCGGCCTGAAGATCGGTGCCGACTTTCTCAAGAAGATCAGCCCCAACGCCACCGTGCTGATCTCCGACCCCAGCTGGGAAAACCACCGCGCGCTGTTCACCAATGCCGGTTTCACGGTGGACACCTACCCCTACTTCGACCAGAGCGCCAACGGCGGCCTGGGCGGCATCAACTTCGACGGCATGCTGGCCAAGCTGAAGGCCGCCGCCGCCGGCACCATCGTGCTGCTGCACGCTTGCTGCCACAACCCCACCGGCTACGACATCACCCCCGCCCAGTGGGACCAGGTGATTGCCGTGGTGAAGGAACGCAACCTCACCGCCTTCCTGGACATGGCCTATCAAGGCTTTGGCTACGGCATTGCCGAGGACGGCGCCGTGATTGGCAAGTTCGTGGCCGCCGGCCTGAACATCTTTGTCTCCACCAGCTTCTCCAAGAGCTTCAGCCTGTACGGCGAGCGCGTGGGCGCCCTGAGCGTGGTGGGCAGCACCAAGGAAGAAACCGACCGCGTGCTGAGCCAGCTGAAGATCGCCATCCGCACCAACTATTCCAACCCACCCACCCACGGTGGCGCCATCGTGGCCGCCGTGCTGGGCAACCCCGAGCTGCGTGCTCTGTGGGAAAAGGAACTGGGCGAGATGCGCGTGCGCATCAAGGCCATGCGCCAGAAGCTGGTGGACGGCCTCAAGGCCGCGGGCGTGACCAAGGACATGTCCTTCATCACCACGCAGATCGGCATGTTCAGCTACTCGGGCCTCTCCAAGGACCAGATGGTGCGCCTGCGCAGCGAGTTTGGCGTCTACGGCACCGACACCGGCCGCATGTGCGTGGCGGCGCTGAACAGCAAGAACATCGACTACGTCTGCCAGGCCATTGCAAAGGTCATCTGAGCACCAAGAGATCGAAGCGGCGCTTGAGCGCCGCTTTGTGAGCGAAACGCTCCAGAACCCGCACAACGCGGCCCTTCTGGAGCGTTTGCCGCTTCTGGGCCTGCCAGATGCCTGGCTGGTGGCGGGTTGCCTGTTCCAGACGGTGTGGAACCTGCGCTCGGGCCAGGCGCCCACGGCACACATCAAGGATTACGACCTGTTCTACTTCGACGCAGCGGACCTGTCCGCCGCGGCCGAGCAGCAGGTGCAGGTCCGCGCCGCCGCGCTTTTTGCCGACCTGCCCATCACGGTGGAAGCCAAGAACCAGGCGCGCGTGCACCTGTGGTACGAAGAATGGTTCGGCTACCCCTACACCGCCCTGCAGTCGGCGCACGATGGCATCGGGCGGTTTCTGGTGCCGGGCACCTGCGTGGGCTTGCAGCCCGATCCAGCGGGACATGCGCCCCGGCAGTACGCCCCCTACGGGCTGCAAGAGCTGTACGCCGGCATCCTGCGCCCCAACCCGGCATGCCCGCACCTGCCGCTGTTCGAGGCCAAGGCCCGCAGCTACCGCGAGCGCTGGAGCTGGCTCACGCTGCAATCAGCATGATTTTGGCCTGCAGCGCTTGTGCAGAAAGCGCTGACAGCTATCATTTTTGAAGCATTACCCCCACAGCACAGAGCGCATCGAGATCGACGCGGACTGGAACCCCGTGTTGAAGAAGCGCGGCATTTCCGACGGCAGCACCGCGCCCGCCGCATACAGCAGCGGCAGGTAGTGCTCGTGCGTGGGGTGCGCCTGCCGCGCCACCGCGCCCAGCTGCAGAAAGTCCTGCAGGGCATCGAGCTGGCCCTTCTTGATCTGCTCCTGCACGGTGGTGTCGAACTCGGCGGCCCAGTCATAGGCCTCGTTGGCCGCGGAGCCCCGGCGCGACGCGCGCAGGTTGTGCACCACATTGCCGCTGCCCACGATCAGCACACCCCGCTCGCGCAGGGCCCGCAGCTGCCGGCCCAGGGCGTAATGCTCGGCCGGGGCGCGGCTGTAGTCCATGCTCAGCTGCACCACCGGGATTTGCGCCTGCGGGAACATCGGCTTGAGCACCGACCAGGTGCCGTGGTCCAGCCCCCATTCGCCGTCGTCCACGCCCAGGGCGCCCCCCGTGGCGGGCGACTTCAGCTCGGCCGCCAGGCTGCGCGCCACCTGCGGCGCGCCAGGCGCGGGGTATTGCTGGTCGAACAGCGCCTGCGGGAACCCGCCAAAGTCGTGAATCGTCTTGGGGCTGGCCATGCCGGTGAGCTGCCAGCCGCCGCGCGTGAGCCAGTGGGCCGACACGCACAGGATGAGCTGTGGCTGCGCGGCGCGCGCCATCAACTCCGCGCCCACGGATTGCCAGCTGCGGCGCCAGGCGTTGTCTTCGATGGCGTTCATGGGACTGCCGTGGCCCACGAACAGCACCGGCATGCGGGGCGAAGGCTTGAGCGCCTGCAGCGCAGACGCCGTGGCGGCGCTGCTGAGGGATGCGGTCATGAAGAAAGCTCCCGGGAAAGCGGCCAGCCCCGCGAGGGCGGCCAAAGAGGTTCTGCGTTGCATGGATCAGGGAGCGTAACAAGTTATGTATAACGCGGGAGTGAGCCCGGCCTCCGCCGGAAGTTCCTGCCGCGCCTGCCCAGCAACAACACTCCGAGACAACGTTCCACCCATGACCACCGCCCTGCCCCAGCCCCTGCGCAATGTCCGCGTCCTGAGCCTTGCGCTCAACCTGCCCGGCCCGGCCGCCCTGATGCGTTGCGCACGCATGGGAGCCCTGTGCACCAAGCTCGAACCGCCGCCCGCGCCCGGGCATGCGAGCGCCGACCCCATGGGCATCTACAGCCCGGCCGCCTACGCCACGCTGCACGAAGGGGTACAGGTGCTGCACGCACACCTGAAGACGCCCGAAGGCCAGGCCGCGCTGCACGAAGAGCTGGCCCGTACCGACGTGCTGATCACCTCCTTCCGCCCCTCGGCGCTGGCCAAGCTGGGCCTGTCATGGGAAGCGCTGCAAGCGAAATATCCGCGCCTGTCGCTGGTGCGCATCGTGGGCGCGGCGGCCGACCGTGCCGAAGAGCCTGGGCACGACCTCACCTACCTGGCCGACGCCGGCCTGGTGACGGGCACCGAGATGCCGCCCACGCTGTACGCCGACATGGGCGGCGCCCTGATGGCCAGCGAAGCGGTGCTGCAAGCCCTGCTGGAGCGCGCCCATACCGGCCGCGGCGTGTGCATGGAGGTCGCCCTGGCCGACGCCGCCGCCTGGCTGGCCCAGCCGCGCACCTGGGGGCTGACCACGCCCGACGGCGATGTGGGCGGCCACCACGCGGGCTACCGCATCTACCCCTGCGCCGACGGCCGCGTGGCCGTGGCCGCGCTGGAACCCCACTTTGCCGCCCGCCTGTGCGCCGCCGCCGGCCTGCCGGCAACGGGCGAACCCGAGGTGCTTCGCGCCCCCGCCACCCACGCGGCCCTGGCGGCCTTCCTGCGCACGCAGACCCGCGCCCAGCTGGACGCGCTGGCGGTGGCGCAGGACATTCCGCTGCACACCCTGGCCTGAGGGATTGCCCGCGCCCATGCAAAAACAAGGCTCCACGCGGCGTACGGCGGCAAAGCCGCCTGCGGGCCGGCCGCAGGCTCCGCGCCGCCCACGCCCGCCCTCCTCTTCAGCCAGCGAACCGCCCGCCGCGGCCGGGGCAGCGCTGATCCAGCTGCTCATGCTGGGCTGGGTAGCCCTGCTGGCGTGGAGCGTCTGGGCCGGGCGGCTGCCGGTGTGGGTGCTGGGTGCGGCCGTCGGCGTGAACCTGCTCACCTTCCTGGTCTACGCCATCGACAAGCGCGCCGCGCAAACCGGCCAATGGCGCACCCGCGAAAGCCAATTGCACCTGCTGAGCCTGGCCGGCGGCTGGCCGGGGGCGTGGCTGGCCCAGCAAGGGTTGCGGCACAAGTCCCGCAAGCAGCCGTTCCGCGCGGTGTACTGGGCCACCGCGGGCCTGCACTGCGCGGCACTCGCAGCCTGGGTGGGCAGCGGGCGGTAGCAGTTCGCCACCCGCCCCCAAAAGGCAACTCTCTTTTTGATAGCTGGTAGCGCTTGCCAGATAAGCGCTAGCGCCATTTTTCCTCAATGTTTCCGCCTCTCCGGGGCCGTACTGACGCCCAAAATGCCCGCCGGCCTACACCGCGCCGCCGCGGGCCCGATTTCAATTCAGAGGGTCGCAACACATCGGGAGATGCCCATGAAACCCCTCGTTCTTGATTCCACCATGACCAACATGGGCGGCGTGTTCTACCCCACCGGCCATGTGTTCGCGCTGTTTCCTGACGAGGACTGCGTGCGCCAGGCTGCCAGCGCGCTGCAGGCGGCAGGCCACCAGGGCGATACGGCTTATGCCAGCCCCGAATTCATCCTGGAAGAAATCGTGCGCACGCTGGGCACGGCCGACGCGCCCATGCCGTCGGTGGGCGCGGAAGGCGACATGGTGCGCCGCATCGCGGACCTGGCAGGCAGGGGCTACCACGGCCTGCTGATTTCCATGGGCAGCAAGGACGCGCCGGAACGCCTGGTGGACGCCATCCGGCCCCAGGGCGCCGTGACGGCGTTTTACTACCGCACCTTCATCATCGAAGACCTGATCCCCCAACAGCCGCTGGACAACTCGCCACAGTCCGTCGTGGTGGGCACGCACGCAGCCAAGGGCGACATGCACCCCACGGTGAACGGCGACCCACCGCGCTGACGCAGCGCTTCCGCCCGCAGGGACCGGGAACGCTCTGCCCGGCCGAAATCGCGCGGTGACCCGCTCGGCAGTTACCGGGGCTTGCGCTTGGCGGAAGGTTTGGCCGCGCCGGTGGCCCGGGGCGGGAGCCCCGTGTGCTGGGTCAGCATGCGCCCTGGCTTGGGCTGCGTGGCGCGGAAGCGCACGTCTTCCTTCGGCTCGTGCGTTTCCTGGGTGCGCGGGCGCAGGGCCACCGCCTTGCCGTCCTTGTTGATCGCGTAGCCCAAGCCACCGCCACCTTTGCCGGAGGTGCTGTTCTTCTTGCGCGCGCTCTGGTAGCCGCCATCGGTCATCGGCTGAAAGGTGGGGATCAGATGGTGCTTGCCGTTGCCGATCAGGTCCGCCCGGCCCATGGCCTTGAGCGCCTCGCGCAGCAGCGGCCAGTTGTTGGGGTCGTGGTAGCGCAGGAAGGCCTTGTGCAGGCGGCGGCGCTTCTCGCCGCGCACGATGTCCACGGACTCGTCCGCCTCGTCACGCATCTGCCGGCGCACCTTGGTGAGCGTGTTGCGGCCCGAGTGGTACATGGCGGTGGCGGTGGCCATGGGGCTGGGGTAGAAGGTCTGCACCTGGTCGGCACGGAAACCGTTCTTCTTCAGCCAGATGGCGAGGTTCATCATGTCCTCGTCGCTCGTGCCCGGGTGCGCGGCGATGAAGTACGGGATGAGGAACTGCTTCTTGCCCGCCTCTTCGCTGAACTTCTCGAACATCTGCTTGAAGCGGTCGTAGCTGCCGATGCCCGGCTTCATCATCTTGGTCAGCGGCCCCTGCTCGGTGTGCTCGGGCGCGATCTTCAGATACCCGCCCACGTGGTGCTGTACCAGTTCCTTGACGTACTCGGGCGACTTCACGGCCAGGTCGTAGCGCAGGCCCGAGCCGATCAGGATCTTCTTGATGCCCTTGAGCGCGCGGCCGCGGCGGTAGATCTTGATGAGCGGGCCGTGGTCGGTGGTGAGGTTCTGGCAGATGCCGGGGTACACGCAGCTGGGCTTGCGGCAGGCGGCCTCGATCTCGGGGCTGCGGCAGCCCAGGCGGTACATGTTGGCCGTGGGGCCGCCCAGGTCGCTGATGGTGCCGGTGAAGCCCTTGACCTTGTCGCGGATGTCCTCGATCTCCTGGATGATGGAATCCTCCGACCGGCTCTGGATGATGCGGCCTTCGTGCTCGGTGATGGAGCAGAAGGTGCAGCCGCCAAAGCAGCCGCGCATGATGTTGATCGAGAAGCGGATCATCTCCCACGCGGGAATCTTGGTGGCGCCGTCGTGGCTGCCGTTCTCATCGGCGTAGCTGGGGTGTGGGCTGCGGGCGTAGGGCAGATCAAACACGTAGTCCATCTCGGCCGTGGTGAGCGGGATGGGCGGCGGGTTGATCCACACATCGCGCGCCGTCACGCCCTCGCCGTGGGCCTGCACCAGGGCGCGGGCGTTGCCGGGGTTGGTCTCCAGGTGCAGCACGCGGTTGGCGTGGGCGTACAGCACGGGGTCGCTTTTCACCTGCTCGTAGCTGGGCAGGCGGATCACGGTCTTGTCGCGCGGGGGAGCCTTCAGCCTGGCCTTGAGCGCGGGGTTGGCCACGAACTGGATCGGCTGGATCGCTGGGTTCGGGTCATTTTGGCCGCCAGCGACCGTCCCACAATCGCTGGCAGCTCCTGAATCAGGAGCATCTCCAGCGTCTTCCTTGCTGCAGCTGGCGCCCTGCGAGGCCGCCTGCTCGCTGGTGGTCATGTAGGGGTTGATGTGCGGCTCCACGCGGCCGGGCTCGTCCACCGTGGTGGAGTCGATCTCGAACCAGCCCTTGCCACTTTCATCATCCGGCCGGCGCACAAAGGCCGTGCCGCGCACGTCGGTGATCTGCTCCACCGGCACGCGCGCGGCGATGCGGTGAGCCACTTCGACCAGCGCACGCTCGGCGTTGCCGTACAGCAGCAGGTCGCACTTGCTGTCCACCACGATGGAGCGGCGCACCTTGTCGCTCCAGTAGTCGTAGTGGGCGATGCGGCGCAGGCTGCCTTCGATGCCGCCCAGGATGATGGGCACGTCCTTGTACGCCTCGCGGCAGCGCTGGCTGTAGACGATGGCCGCGCGGTCGGGGCGCTTGCCGCCCACGTCGCCGGGGGTGTAGGCGTCGTCGCTGCGGATCTTCCGGTCGGCGGTATACCGGTTGATCATCGAATCCATGTTGCCCGCCGTCACGCCCCAGAACAGGTTGGGCTTGCCCAGCACCTTGAAGGGCTCGGCGCTTTGCCAGTCCGGCTGGGCAATGATGCCCACGCGAAAGCCCTGCGCCTCCAGCGTGCGGCCGATCACGGCCATGCCGAAGCTCGGGTGGTCCACGTACGCGTCGCCGGTCACCAGGATGATGTCGCAGCTGTCCCAGCCCAGCTTGTCCATCTCGGCGCGGCTCACCGGCAGGAACGGAGCTGTACCAAAGCGCTTGGCCCAGTACGGACGGTAGCTGGTCAAGGGCTTTGCGGCGCGCGCAAAAAAGGAGACGTCGACGGGGGCGTTCATGCTGGTGCGGAGGGCGCGGCCGGCCCCGGGGCGGACGGGGGCTTTCTGGGGCGCGGCAGTGGTGGGTAACCCGCAATTTTAGGCGGGCAGGGCTTTTTTGTCGCCCTGGCCTGGCTTGCCCCTGCCCCGGGCAGGTTTGATGCCACGCGCCATATACTTGCCTCAGTCAATCAATTACATGACCAAGGCATTCAAGTACCCCTCGCACCTGCCCGCTGTGCCGGACGATACGCCCCCGATTCCCGCCGACGCGGTCAAGGCCGTTCGCCAGTTCAACCGGTTCTTCACCCGGCGCATCGGCGTGCTGGATCCGTACCTGGGCAGCAAGCTGTCGCTGACCGAGGTGCGGGTGCTGTACGAGCTGGCGCACCGCGAGGTCCCCGTCGCCAGCGAACTGGCGCGCGAGCTGGGGCTGGACGGCGGGTATCTCAGCCGCATCCTGCGCCGCTTCGAGACGGCAGGGTGGATCACCCGCCGCGCCAGCCCGCGCGATGCACGCCAAAACGTGCTGGCGCTGACCGACGCCGGCCGCGCCACGTTCGAGCCGCTGCAGCAACGCTCGCGCGACGAGGCCGCGGCGCTGCTGGCCCCGCTGGCACCCCACCGGCGCCAGGAGGTGGTCGACGCCATGCAGCGCATCGAAGCGCTGCTGGAGCCGCCGGCGCTTCCCGCGCCACGCTCCCCGCTGGCCGTGCTGCGCGAGCCCGTGCCCGGCGACATCGGGTGGGTGGTGCAGCAGCACGGGGAGATCTACTGGCGCGAGTACGGCTGGGACAGCCGCTTCGAGGCCCTGGTTGCGGACATTGCCGCCCAGTTCATCACCCGGTTCCAGCCGGGGTGGGAGCGCTGCTGGATTGCGGAGCTGGAGGGCGAACGCGTCGGCGCCGTGTTTGTGGTGCGCAAGTCGGCCACGGTGGCCCAGCTGCGCATGCTCATCCTGGCGCCCCGGGCCCGCGGCCTGGGCCTGGGCGCCCGCCTGGCGGACGAGTGCATCGCCTTTGCACGCGGCAAGGGCTACAAGAAGATGGTGCTGTGGACCAACAGCTGCCTCACCGCAGCCCGCGGCATCTATGCCCAGCGCGGCTTCCGCTTGGTCAAGTCAGAGCCGTACGAGGGATTTGGGCAACAGCTCGTGGGCGAGCACTGGGAGCTCAAGCTCTGAGGGAGCCACGGGCGCACCGGCATCCGCCCGCTACCACTCGCCGGTTTCGCGCACCCGCTGGGCCAGGTCTGGCACGGATTCGTCCACCTCGGCCGCGGCCTCCCCCTCCGCCAGCCCCGCGACGGCGGCACTTTCGCCCGGCCCGGCCGCTGCGGGACGGGGCAGGAACCGGCCCCACACGCGGCGGGTCAGCGTTTGCGGCGAGGGCATGGCGGCAAAGGGCAAGGCAAGCATGGCGGCTCCTGGGTAGGGGGTGTTGCTTTGAAAACCGTAGCGAAACTTTAAGCTGCGCGCGCCGTGCGCCCGTGTAGGAAGGAACGCCATTGCCGCGTGTGACGCGAGGCACACCGCAGCGTGCACGGCGGCAGGGCCGGCCCGCATCCCGTGGGCTCGCGCGCGAAGGCCGGGCCAGCGGTGCCCTAAACTGTTCGCCCCATGCCCTACACCCTGGCCGCCCCGGCCCACAGCGAACTCATCATCAAGAAAAGCCGCTTCATTGGCTGCGTGCAGCCCATGGCCGACCGGGCCAGCGCGCAGGCGGTGGTCGACGCCCTATGGCAACAGCACCCCGGCGCCGCGCACATCTGCTGGGCCCTGCTGGCGGGCGGGCAGTCCGCCGCGGTGGACGACGGCGAGCCCGGCGGGACTGCCGGGCGCCCCATGCTGGACGTGCTGCGCCACCAGGACCTGGAAGGCGTGCTGGCCACGGTGGTGCGCTACTTTGGCGGGGTGAAGCTGGGTGCCGGCGGCTTGGTGCGCGCCTATACCGATACCGTGGCCCAGGCACTCCTGCCGGTGCAGAAAGTGCCCTTGCAGCGGATGAAGACGCTGGCCTGCGAAGTGCCCTACGCCCTGGAAGGCCTGCTGCGGCGCGAGCTCGCGGCAGCGGGGGCCGAACTGCTGCAGGTGGAACACGGCTCGCAGGTGAGCATGGAACTGCGGCTGGTGGAAGCACAGGCGGCGGCCTTCGTGCAGCGCGTCAACGATGCCGGCCAGGGCCGCGTGGGGTGGCTCACGGCGCAGGCCGACTGACGCGCCCGCCAGGGCCGCCCCGCCACCCGGGCCGCTCCACCGCAGCCACCTGCCACGGCCTTGGCTGCCGGCCAGTGCCCAAAAAGGGCTGTGCGCCTACAGCCCGGGGGGGCGTCCCACACGACACTAGTCCCCTGAACCGGACAAACCGGCGGACTGGAACCCCATGGCCCTGGAGACAAGCCCCCTGGAGACAAGCCCATGAGTGCGCCCACCTTGGACACTCTGATCATCGGCGCCGGCACCGCCGGCCTGGCAGCGCTGCGCGAGGTGCGCAAGCGCTCGGCCCGCTTCCTCCTCGTGAACGAGGGGCCCTGGGGCACGACCTGCGCCCGCGTGGGCTGCATGCCCTCCAAGGCCTTGATCGAGGCGGCCAACGCGCTGCACCGCCGCCACCAACTGCAGGACCTGGGGCTGCGGGGAGGAGATGCCCTGGAGGCCGACATCCCTGCCGTGCTGCAACGCATCCGCGACCTGCGCGACGACTTCGTGGCCGGCGCCCTGCGCGCCACGGACGCGCTGCCAAGCCACCAGCGGGTTGCAGGCCGTGCCACCCTGCTCGGCCCGAACGCGGTCGACATTGACGGCACCGTGCACGCCACCCGCAGCATCATCGTGGCCACCGGTTCGCGCCCCAAGGTGCCGGAGGAATGGCTGGCCTTTGGGGACCGCATTCTGACCACCGACACCCTGTTCGAGCAGCCTACGCTGGGGCCGCGCGTCGCCGTCATCGGCATGGGGCCGCTCGGCGTGGAAATCTCGCAGGCGCTGGCACGGCTGGGGCTGGAGGTGGCGGCATTCACCACGGCCCCGGAACTGGCGGGTCTGAGCGACACGCAGGTGAATGGCGCGCTGGTCGCGGCGCTCAAGAAAGAGATGGTGCTGCACACAGGCGCCGCGGCCGAACTGCGCGAAGTGGCGGGCGGCATCGAGGTGCGCAGCGGCCCCAACCGCGTGGTGGTGGACCAAGTGGTGGCCGCCCTGGGGCGGGTTCCCAACACCGAGGGCCTGGGGCTGGAAACGCTGGGCCTGCCGCTGGACGCGCACGGGTTGCCCGAGGTCAACCCGCAAACCCTTCAGATCGGCGATCTGCCCGTGTTCCTGGCGGGGGACGCCAACGCGCAGACACCGCTGCTGCACGAGGCCGCTGATGAAGGCCACATTGCCGGCATGAATGCCCTGGCCGGCTCGCCGGGCGCGTTCCGGCGGCGCACGCCGCTGTCCATCGTGTTCTCCGACCCCCAGGTCGCCCAGGTGGGCAAACGCCTTGCCGAACTGGAGCCTGGCCGCACCGTCACGGGCACGGTGGATTTCAAGGACCAGGGCCGCGCCCGTGCTGCGCTGCACCACCACGGCCGCCTGCACCTGGCGGCCGATGCATCGACCGCCCGGCTGCTGGGCGCGGAAATGTGCGCCCCGCACGGCGAACACCTGGTCCACCTGCTGGCGCTGGCCATCCAGCAGGGGCTGACGGTGCACGACCTGCTGGGCATGCCGTTCTACCACCCCACCTACGAGGAAGGCCTGCGCACGGCGCTGCGCGATGCCGCGCGGCAGCTGCCGTCGGCGCCCGAATCGGACCTGGCCAGCTGCGCCAGCATTGGCGTAGCGGCACTGGAATAGCCCCGTGCGGCAGCCGCGCACCTGCGCAGGCCGCACACCGCTCAAGCCGCCCGGGAATCTGCCGATAACAGGGCATTGCCCCCAGGAACCGCCATGGACATCGCCCTCACCAACAGCATTGTGAATACCGCCACGGCGCTGGCCAGCGCCAAGACTTCGGATGCGGTGCACATGACCGTGCTGAAAAAAGCCCTGGACACCCAGGCGGCTTCTGCCGCCACCCTGCTGGATGCCCTGCCGCAATCCGCGCCGCAGCAGCCCGCGCTGGCCACGTCCGGCCCGCTGGGCACCCAGGTCAACACCTTCGCTTGAGCCTTTCGGGGGCGTTCAGCGCAGCCGCGCGGGCGACAACCCCTCCGCCAACACGCCCTCGCGCGCCAGTTCCGGCGCCAGCGGCTCGCCGCGCAGCAGCTGGCGGGCCAGCAGCGATGCCCCGGCAGCGCTCTGGATGCCGTAGCCGCCCTGCCCCGCCAGCCAGAAAAAGCCCGGCACGTGGTTGTCCCAGCCGATCACCATGTCGCCGTCCGGCACGAACGAGCGCAGCCCCGCCCAAGTGTGCGAGGGGCGGCGGATCTGGAACGTCGTCATTTCCTCGATGTGGTAGATGCCGGTGGCCACATCCAGCTCCTCGGGCACCACATCGTGGGGGTGCGTGGGGTCGGCGTTGGCGGGCGAGCCCAGCAGCTGGCCCGCATCGGGCTTGAAGTAGAAGCTCTCGTCAATGCCCACCACGGCGGGCCAATGGGTCGCGTCCATGCCCTCGGGCACCGGGAAGGTAAACGCCGTGCGCCGGCGCGGCTCCAGCCCGACGGGCGGCACGCCCGCCAGGCCCGCCACCACGTCGGCCCAGGCGCCCGCAGCATTGACGATAGTAGAGGCGGCAAATACCCGGCCGTCGGCCAGCGTCACCCGCCATCCATCGCCCTCGCGCTGCACCGCCGTGACCTCGGCATTTGTCAGCACCTGGCCGCCGCGCTGGCGCAGGCCGCGCAGGTAGCCCTGGTGCAGGGCGTTCACATCAATGTCGGCCGCCTCGGGCTCGCTCATGCCTGCGGCTGCGGCCTCGGGCTTCAGGCAGGGCAGCATCGCCAGTAGTTCGGCCTGCTCCACCCAGCGCACATTGGGCGAGGCGGCATGCGCTGCGTCATAGGTTTGCCTCAGCAGGTCCAGCTGGTCCGGCCCGGCCACATACACCACGCCCCGCGGCGAGAGGATGGGGTCGGCACCAAACTCGGGCGGTGGCGCGTCGTAGAACGCACGGCTGGCGCGGGTGAGCGCCTGGATGTTGGGCGTGCCGTAGGTCGCCATGTACAGCGCGGCCGAGCGGCCGGTGGTGTGGTAGCCGGGCTGCGATTCGCGCTCCAGCAGCAGCACGCTGGCGCCCGCTCCGGCAGCGCCGGGCTGCACCAGCTGCCAGGCCACGGAGGCACCGGCAATGCCGGCGCCAACCACGAGGAAATCAACGGTTTGCATGGTCTGCTCCTCCCCTTCAGACCGCCGATACCTGGGCGGCCGAGGCGGCACGGTCGTCGCGCGGCAGGCTGCGGGCGTCGAGCGGATCGGGGGCCTGCGTGACGATGGACGTCAGCGCAGGCTCGGCACGGGTTTGCATCAGTTTGGCGATGTCCGGCCGGGGGCGGGCCAGGCCCGCAATGCCCTTGAAGGCCTGCTCCAGCGCGTGCCCCACGCCCAGCGTGTGGCGGTCGGTCCGGAAGCGCCCCACGATCTGCAGGCCGAACGGCATGCCCGCGCCGTCCAGCCCGCACGGCAGGCTCAGCGCCGGGTGGGTGGTCAGCGTGGTCACGTAGGTCAGCGCCAGCCAGCGGTAGTAGTTGGCCTGCGGTTCGCCGTTGATGTGGCTGGCGAACAGTTGCGTCCACGCAAACGGCGAAACCGGCGTGGTCGGCGCGAGGATCACGTCGTAGTCTTCGTACAGCTTCTGAAAGCGCGCCAGGATGCGCGTCTGCTCGGCCTGGGCCCAGGCGCTGTCCAGCAGCGTCATGGCGGCGCCCATCTCGTAATTGGCGCGGGTGTTGGGGCCCAGGCTGGCGGGGTCGCGCTCGTAGGCGTCGCGCGTGCTGGCCACGAAGGCCTCGGCGCGCAGCACGTCAAAGCAGCGGTGCACGTCGCCCAGGTCGATGTCGATGGCATCGCAGCGCGCAAACAGGTGCTTCATGGCCTGCACCTTCTGGCGGAACACGGCGCGGATGCCGTCGTCCACCGCGCAGGCGCCAAAGTCTTCGGTGGTGGCGACGCGCAGGCGGCTCAAATCCACCGTTTCGGGGAGGAGGAAACTCATCGGGTCCAGCGGGTAGCTCAGCGGGTCGCCGGGCGACATGCCGGCCGATGCAGCCAGCTGCAGGCAGGCCTCTTCCACCGTGCGGCCCATGGGGCCCACCACCGAAATCGGCGTCCACCCCAGCAGCTTGCGCGAGCTGGGCACCACGCCGGGCGACGGCCGGAAGCCCACCACGCCGCACTTGGCCGCCGGGATGCGCAGCGAACCGCCCGTGTCCGACCCCGTGCACACGGGCAGCATGTCGCACGCCAGCGCGGCGGCCGAGCCGCCCGAGGAGCCGCCCGCGTTCAGGTTGGGGTTGAACGGATTGCCCGTGGCACCCCACACGGTGTTGCGCGAATTGGCGCCCGCGCCCATTTCGGGAATGTTGGTCTTGCCGGTGACGATGGCGCCCGCCGCCCGCAGGCGCGCCACCAGCACGTTGTCCTCGGCCGGGATGTGCTCGCGGTAGATCTGCGAGCCGTAGGTGGTCAGCAGCCCGGCCGTGGCCTCCAGGTCCTTCACGCCCAGGGGCAGGCCGTGCAGCAAGCCCAGCGGCTCACCGCGCAGCACGGCCTGCTCGGCCGCTTTGGCCTCCGCGCGGGCGCGGTCGTAGCAGGTGGCGGTGATGGCGTTCACGTGCGGGTTCACCGCCTCGATGCGCTCGATGCAGGCCTCCAGCAGCTCGACGGGCGACACCTCGCGGGTGCCGATGCGGTGGCGCAGCTCGTTGGCGGTCAGCTCGACCAGGGTGCCGGTAGGGGTGCTTGTCGTTGTCATCTCAGACTTGTCTCCTTCAGGATCTGCGGGCCCATCTCCAATGGCCTATAAAAAATGCAAAGCCGTTCACGCTGAGCTTGTCGAAGTGCCGCGCAAGGCTTCGACAAGCTCAGCCCGAACGGTAGGGAATGACTGAACGCACAGCCGGATCAGTCTGCGGTGATGCTGGCGCGCTGCGCAATGGCACGCATCAGCGGCAGTTCCTTGTCGATCAGCTCGGCCAGCGCCTTGGACGAAGCATAGGCGGGCTCGAAGCCGACGGCGATCATTTTGTCGCGCGTGGCGGGGTCGGACACCACCTGGGCCAGCGTCAGCTCCAGGCGCGACTTGACGGCCGGCGGCAGGCCGCGCGGCGCCACCATGGCCAGCCAGGTGTCCATCTCCAGGCCGGGGTAGCCGCTTTCCACCAGCGTGGGCACCTTGGGCAGCAGGCTGGAGCGCTTGGCCGACGTGACGGCGATGGCCTTGATCTTGCCGTCCTTGAGCTGCGGGATGGCGGCCGACACCGTGTCCACGGTGAACGGAATCTGCCCGCCCAGCAGGTCGGTCATGGCCGGCGCGCTGCCCTTGTAGGGCACGTGCTGGATCTTGAGGCCCGCAGCATGGAAGAACATCTCGCCCGCGAACTGCGAGGTGGTGCCCGCGCCAAACGAGCCATACGAGTACTTGTCGGGCGCGGCCTTCACCAGCGCCACGAACTGCTTCACGTCGCTGGCGGGCACGTCCTTGTTGGCCAGCAGGATCAGGCCCGTGCGCCCGGTGATGCCGATGGGCTCGAAGCTCTTGACCGGGTCGTAGGGCAGCTTGGGACGCACGGCAGGGTTCACGGTGAAGGTGGTGCCCGAACTCATGAACAGCGTGTAGCCGTCGGGCGCGGCCTTGGCCGCAAAGCTGGCGCCCACGGTGGTGCCCGCGCCAGCGCGGTTGTCGATGACCACGGGCTGCCCCAGCAGGTCGCCCATCTTCTTGCCGATGAGGCGCCCCAGCACGTCGGTGGCGCCGCCGGGCGGGAACGGGATCACCAGCGTGATGGGCTTGGACGGAAACGCAGCCTCCTGCGCGATGGCGGGGCCCCACGCAGCGGCCCCCAGGGCACAGAGGACGGCGGACAAAAGCAGCTTCTTGCGGTTCATGGCGGGGCTCCCAACAGAGGTAAAAAAAGAGGACGAGGAAAAATTCAACAACACCGGGCAAGGCCACCGCTGGGCCGCCCGCAATCCGGCCTGTCAGACCTGGGCGGCGATGACCGCACGCCCGCGTTGCACAAAGCCCTGGTACTGCGCATCGGGCACCAGCAGGCCGCCCGTGGTCCACACCAGGTGCGTGGCCTGGGGCAGCACGGCGCCCACGCCGCTGCGGTGCAGCCAGGCCTGGCCGGCGGTGGTGCCGGTCAACATGGCCGGGCCGCTGAAACCTGCCGCTGCCGAGGGCTCGATGCGTTCGCCCAGTGCGTCCAGCACCTGCACCAGCTGTGCAAACAAGGTGTCGTCGGCCACGGTGAACACGCCCGACAGCAGCGGCCACATCAGCTCGGCCGCGAGCAGCGAGGCGCGCGGCACGGCCAGGCCGTCGGCCTCGGTGCGGTTGGTCAGGCCCCAGTCGTACACCGACGGGTGCTCGCCCTGCCCGGCCATCATCTGCACCATGAAGCATGGCGACTGCACCGGCTCGGCAAAAAAGCAATGCACGTGCGGCCCCAGCAGCAGCCGCAGGCCGAAGGTGATGCCCGCCGGCGCGCCGCCCACGCCGCAGGGCAGGTACACGATGAGCGGGTGCTCGGCATCCACCGCAACGCCCTGCTTGGCCAGCTGCCGCTGCAAGTGCAGCGCCGCCGCGCTGTAGCCCAGCAGCAGCGAGAACGATTGCTCGTCGTCCACGAAGTGGCACTGCGGGTCGGCAGCCGCCTCGGCGCGGCCGGCGGCCACGGCGCGTTCGTAGTCGCCCGCGTGTTCGACCACCTGCACGCCGCGCTGGCGCAGGCGGTCTTTCTTCCACTCCTTGGCATCGGCCGACATGTGCACGGTGGCCTGGAAGCCCAGGGCCGAGGCCACGACGCCGATGCTCAGGCCCAGGTTACCCGTGGAGCCCACCGCCACCTGGTAGCGGCCCAGCACCGCCCGTGCCTCGGGGGTGTTCAGCGCGCGGTAGTCGCCCCTGGGCTGCACCAGCCCGTGCCGCAGCGCGCACTGCTCGGCAAACTCCAGCACCTCGTGCATGCCGCCGCGCGCCTTGATGGAGCCCGCCACGGGCAGGCTGTGGTCGGCCTTGATGAACAGCCGTCCCTGGCCGGCGGCCAGGCCCAGCGCAGGCTGCAGGGCGGCGGCATTGAGCAGCGGCGACTCGACCACGCCCCCGCTGGCGGCCAGCTCCGGAAACACCTCCGCCAGCAGGCCGGCAAAGCGGGCCAGCCGGCCGGCCGCCGCCTTCGTATCATCCAGACTAATAGTGGTGCCACGGGCCTGCAGTGCCGGACCGGGCTGGGCTTGCCGCGCAGGGTTGGTCCATAGCACGGGCTGGGCATTGCGCAGGCGGCTGGCCAGCAAGGCGTCGGCTGCGGCGGTGGTTTCGGCGGGCGTCATGGCAAGTTCACAAAAAGTTGCTGGGCCGCATTCTTGGCCGGCCCCGCGCCTGCCACAAACCATTTATATTGAGCAAATCATTAGTATTAATAATGGATATCCGCCTCTCCCCTTCCCTGCTCGCCTGGCTGCGCAGTTTTGACGCGGCGGCCCGCCACGGCAGCTTTACCAAGGCGGCTGCCGAGCTGTGCATCACCCAGGGCGCCGTGAGCCAGCAGGTCAAGCAGCTGGAAGACTGGCTGCGCCGCCCGCTGTTCCTGCGCACGCCGCGCGCCCTGGTGCCCACGCCCGAGGGCAAATGGCTGGCCGTGGTGCTGCGCGAGAGCTTCGACGCCATCGAAAGCACCCTGGCCCAGATGCGCCAGCCGCCCGAGGCCGCCACTGCCACGCTGAGCTGCTCGCCGTCCTTCGCCATGAGCTGGCTCACGCCCCGGCTGGGCGACTTCTTCCGCCAGCATCCGGCCGCCGGGCTGCGCGTGTTTGGCGAATTCCACACCCTGGACCGCACCCGCATGGTGCGCGACGGCGTGGAGGCCGCCGTGCGCTTTGACCTGGGCGGCTACCGCGACCTGAGCGCCACGGTGTTTCTGGACGAATGGCTCATCCCTGTCGCCAGCCCCGCTTTCCTGGGCCGCCACCCGCCCATCACCCGCCCGCAGGACCTGCGCGGCGACTGGCTGCTGCACGACGGCAGCGCCTGGGACGGCGCCGACACCTACGAGGAATGGCAGCATTGGTTCGCCCAGCGCGGCACCGCGCCCCCGCCCTGGACGGGCGGCCAGCAGTTCAACCTGTCACAGCTGGCCCTGGGCGCCGCGCTGGCCGGCCAGGGCATCGCCATGGGCCGCGCCGCGCTGGTGCTGCAGGACGTGAAAGCCGGCCGCCTGGTGCCTCTGCCGGGGCCTAGCGTGCGTTCGCGCGCGGCCTATTCGTTTGTGACCACCACCCATCCCAGCCCGGTGATGCAGCTGGTGCGGGACTGGCTGGGGGACGAGGCGCAACGGTTTTGTAGTGACAGAGCACAGGTGCTGCCAGCACCCGAAAAATGACACGCGGCGGCAGTTTGCATAGCCCGAGCCGGTGCCATTGCTGGGTCTGCTTGTGGTGCAGCCGCATGAGCCCGCAGATGCCCACGGCGGTGATTCGCGCAGAGCCCTCCTCTTCCAAAGCTCTCCCGTGGAGCGCCCCCGGCAAAGCCGGCCCGCACTCAACGCTGGTCACGGGGCCTGCGCTGCGGGCTTAGGACGGTTCAGTCATCGCTGGGCAGAGGGGTTCCCTGGTGTGCACGCAGTCGCCACGCAATGCCGCCTGCAGGGGTGGGCTCGGCCACCCAGACGGTAAGGAACGCGCTGCGCACCGGTTTTTCCTGCCCGTCCTTGAGGACGGTGGCGTCCATGCGGCCGGTGACCAGCGCGGCACCAGGCAGCACCTGCACTTGCAGCTCAGTCCACTGCAGACGCAGGTAGCGCATGGCGCCCCCGCGGATCTTGCGCAGATAGCTGCTGCGAGTGTCGCGCGTGCCGGTGGAATGCACGTACACCAGCGCCTCGGACTGCAGCGCCTCAAGTGCTACGCTGTCGCCGGCCAGCATGGCCTCGCAGCGGCGGTGCTCCAGATCGAGCACCGCTTCGTGGGTGATGAGATCGCGCATCCGGCGGTCTGGTGTTAATCCAGCTTGACGCCGGCCTGGCGCACCACTTGCCCCCATTGGGCGGAGTCTGCCTTGATGAACGCTGCAAACTCTGCTGGGGTGGTGGCCTTGAGCTCGCCGCCGTACTGGCGCCATTTTTCGGCCAACTGGGGGTTTTGCACAGCCTTTTGCATGGCTGCGCTGAGCTTTTCGACGATGGCCTTGGGGGTGCCTGCGGGCGCCAGAATGCCCTGCCAAGCCACTGGAGCGTAGTCGGGCAGGCCCACCTCGGCAAAGGTGGGCACGTCGGGGAACGCGGGATGGCGGGTTTTGCCCGTCAGGGCCATCAGCTTGAGCTTGCCGCCGCGTATGCCGCCCGCAGCCACAGGCAGGGCATCAAACAGCACCTGCACTTGGCCAGCCATCAAGTCGGAGTAAGGGCTGATGGTGCTGTAAGGCACAAAGCGCAGCTTGGTGCCAGCGCTGGATGCAAACCATTCGCCCGCCAAGTGGTAGTAGCTACCAGCACCCAAGGTGGCCGCCGTCACGGTGTCGGGGTTGGCTTTGGCATAGGCCACCATTTCTGCAGCGGTCTTGAACGAGGCCGAAGGCGCGGCAATGAGTCCGGTGTTGAGCACGCCCAGCAGGCTGACGGGGACGAAGTCTTTCTCGGCGTTGAACGGCAGCTTGGTGTACAGGTGGTGCAGTACCGACATGGTGCTGGTGGTACCAACGACCAAGGTATGGCCGTCGGGCGCGGCTTTGGCGGCGGCATCGGTGCCGATGATCCCTGAGGCCCCCGGCTTGTTCTCGACGATCACGGTCTGCCCCAGGATCTTCGTCAGTTCCCCCGCAATTTCACGCGCGTTGGCATCAGGCCCCGAACCCGCCGGAAAAGGCGCTAGTAACCGGATGGGCTTGGTGGGGTAATCCTGCGCCCGCGCCGGGAGCCCAGCTGCAGCCAACAAGGCCAGCGTGAGGGCAGCAAGGCCGGTGCGCCGGGTGATGAAAGGGGTCATGTCTTGTCTCCTGGTGTGTAGTGATGTGGCTCGCATGACAACCGCACTGGATTGTCTGTGCCGAATCTTTGACTAAAGCTAAGTTTTTGTCAAATTATGAGAATTGCTGCATAATTTATGACAAGAAAACAAAAAATTTTGTTCGTAATCTCACACATCAACCTTGGAGACGACATGACCCTCCCCCCTCCTGCCCTCAGACATCCCGGCTCGCTGGTGTTCAGTCACATGGGCTTTTACGTGCGTGACCTGCAACGCATGGCCCGCTTTTACAAGGACGTGTTGTGCTTCACCGAGACCGACCGGGGCGACCTGGGCGCCGTGCAGTTGGTGTTTTTGAGCCGCGACCCGGCCGAGCACCACCAGATCGTGCTGGCCAGCGGCCGCCCAGCAGACCTGACCTTCAGCGTGATCAACCAGATATCGCTGCGCGTGCCCGACTTGGCCACACTCCGCCTAGTGCGTGACCGCGTGGCGGCCGATGGCGGCGTCACCGAGCTACTGTGCGCCACCCACGGCAACGCGGTGTCGATCTATTTCCGCGACCCCGAGGGCAACCGGCTGGAGGTGTTTGTGGACATGCCCTGGTACTGCGAGCAGCCGCTGCGCGAGCCCATCGACCTGGACCAGAGTGATGAAGCGGTCCTCGCGCTCGCCGAGGCCATGGCGCGCAGCCGCCCCAGATTCCAGCCGCGTGCGGCGTGGCAGGCCGACATGGCCCGCCGCATGGGTTACACCGCGGAGGCGTAAGCCATGTTCGACGTCGCAATCATTGGTTATGGCCCCGCAGGTGCCACGCTGGCCAATCTGCTGGGACAGGCCGGCCTGTCGGTGCTGGTACTGGAAAAAGAGGCGGCCATCTACCCGTTGCCACGGGCCATTCACTTCGATGGCGAAGTGATGCGCATCTTTCAGTCGGTGGGTTTGCGCCCGGCAGTGGAGGCCATCTCGCGCCCCGGCCTCAAGGGCATGCACTTTGTCAACGCAAAGGGCGAAACCCTGATGATCCGGGGCGGCACTGCTGCCCAGGGCCCGCATGGCTGCGCCAGCAACCATTACTTTCACCAGCCCGAGCTGGAACACGTACTGCGCGATGGCGCCGGCCGGTTTGCCAGCGTAGCGGTACGCCTGCGCCATGAAGTCACGCAGATCACCGAGGCCGCTGACCACGTCAACCTGACCGTGGCCGACCTGCAGGCGGCCAGCAGCTCCCAGGTGCAGGCCCGGTATGTCGTGGGCTGTGACGGCGCGCGCTCCACAGTGCGCAAGGTGCTGTGCAGCAGCATGCTGGACCTGGGCTTGCGCCAGCCCTGGCTGGTGTTTGACGTCCTCCTGAAAGAAAACGCCCCCGCGTTGCCTGAGCACACCGTACAGTTTTGCGACCCGGCGCGGCCAATGACCTGGTGCAATGTCACCGGCAAGCGCCGCCGCTGGGAGATCATGCTGATGCCCGGCGACGACCCCGCGCAGCTGGTGCAGCCCAACACCCTGTGGCAACTGGTGAGCCGCTGGATGACACCCGAACAGGCAGACATCGAGCGCGCCGCCATCTACACCTTTCATTCGTTGGTCGCAAAAGGCTGGCGCAAGGGGCGACTGATGCTGGCGGGCGATTCAGCGCACCAGACGCCTCCCTTTCTGGGCCAGGGCATGTGCGCCGCGTTGCGCGATGTCTCCAACCTGGCCTGGAAGCTTGAAGCGGTGGTGCGTGGCCGCGCCAGCGAAACGCTGCTGGACACCTACGAGTCAGAACGCTCGCCCCATGTGCATGCGTTCATCGAACTGGCAGTCAAGCTGGGCGACATCATCCAGGCCACCGACCCCGACAAGGCTCGCGAGCGTGATGCCCGGTTCCGGGCAGGCGGGCCCGAGATTTTCGAGTTTCCGTCGCCGCGGCTGGGGCCCGGCTTGCTGCAGGGCGACTCGCCCGCCGTAGGCCAGCCGTTTCCGCAACCCGTGCTGGCCAACGGCCAACTGCTCGACGCCCACATCGGCAACCGCTTTGCGGTGATCGGCCGCCCGGTGCTGCTGCAGGCAGTGAGCGATGACACCAAGGCGCTGTGGCAGCGGGGGGGCGTGGTGGTGATGCCGACGCAAGAGCCTGCCTTGCTGGCCTGGCTGGACAACCTGGACGTGGGCGCCGCTATGCTCAGGCCAGACCGCTACGTCATGGGGTTGGCGGCAACGCCCGGGGAACTGGATGCTGTCACGGCCTGCTTGCCGGTGGCGGACCTCCAACCCCACTGAGCCTGAACCCATGACCGAGAAATCTGATTCCAGCCTGGCCCGCATGCTGAGCGTGCTGGACCTGTTTTCCGACCACCAGCTGACCTGGACCGCCGAGGCCATCACCGACGCGCTCCAAGTCTCCCTGCCCACTGGCTACCGCTACGTGAAGATGCTCACCGAAGCGGGCCTGCTGCAGCGCTCGGCAGACGCGCATTACACACTGGGACCCCGCATCATCGTGCTGGACCACTACATCCGCCAGGGTGACCCGGTGCTGCAGCACGGTGTGGCACTGATGCGGGGGATGGTCGAGCAAACCGGGCTGGATTGCGTGGTATCGAGTCTGTACGGTTTGCAAGTGCTCGACACCCACCGGGAGTTCGGCGCATCAAGGGCCACGCTGAGCTATGGCCGGGGGCGCCCGCGCCCGCTGTTTCTGGGCGCTGCGCCCAAAGTCATCCTGTCGTGTTTTACCCCCGCGCAGTTGCACCGGGTGTTTGACGAGCACACGCAAGAGATTGCCCAGGCTGGACTGCCCCGCGACTGGAGCGAATTTCGCAAGTACTACAGCGCCATTCGCAAGGCGGGGCATTACTTCTCGAATGGCGAGCTGGAGCCGAATCTGGCGGCGGTGGCGGTGCCGCTGCAAAAAGCAGACGGCACATTGCTGGGCGCCATCTCGCTGGTCACGAGCGTGCAGCGCATGGCGGTGATCGATCTCCCCAAGCTGACGCAGCTACTCAACCGTACGGCCCAGGAAATCACGGCCCGCATCCCCTGACGCACCGTTTCATTGCGCTTTTTTGCTTTTTCTCTTTTTGCTTTTTTTGTCGTTTCCCTCTGTTCATTCTGCAAGGACTCTTCCCGTGAAACTCATCAGCTTCCTGAACCAAGGTACGCCCTCCTACGGCATCGTCAACGGCGAGAACGTGTTGGACCTCACCCCCATCCTTGGCGCGCATGCGCCCGACCTCAAGGCCCTGCTCACCCAGGGCCTGCAGGGCGCCGCCGCGGAGGCCGCCAAGTCGCATCCGTTTACCCTGCAATACAGCCAGCTCACGCTGCTGCCCGTGATTCCCAACCCCGGCCAGATCTTTTGCATCGGCCTGAACTACGGCGAGCACGTGCGCGAAACAGGCAGGGAGATCACCGAAACGCCCGTGATCTTTCTGCGCTTGCCCGAGTCGCAGGTAGCGCACGGCCAGGACATCGTGCGTCCGCCGGAATCGCACCGCCTGGACTACGAGGCAGAGATCGCCATCATCATCGGCAAGCCCGGCCGCCGCATCAAGAAGGAAGACGCTTGGGACCACATCGCCGGTTACGCCTGCTACAACGACGGCTCGGTGCGCGACTGGCAGGTCGCCACTTCGCAGTGGACCCCCGGCAAGAACTTCTACAGAACCGGTGGTTTCGGCCCTTGGATGGTGACCTCCGACGAGATTCCGGCGGGCAAGGTCATGCGCCTGCAAACGGTTCTGAACGGCCAGGTTCTGCAGGACACCACCACGGACAAGATGATCCACGACATCCCTAGCCAGATCGCCTACATCTCCACCTTCACCCCCCTGTCGCCCGGCGACGTGATCGTGACCGGCACCCCAGGCGGTGTGGGCAACAAGAGGACGCCGCAGATCTTTCTGAAGCCGGGTGACGTGTGCGAAATAGTGGTGGACGCTATCGGCACGCTGCGCAACGGCATCCGCGACGAATAAACACCGCCAGACGCACACTACAAATTGCCGAGCGCGATGCCTGTCGTGCTCGGCCTGCCGACCTCCGCGCTCGATCCGTTCGCCCAGATGGCGGGACAACACGGGTGTAACTCTTCCGCGGAAAAGAAGCGTTTCGCGCGCCCCGCACGGTGTGTCGCCGCAGGCGATGTCCCATTGGCACTGCACCTCCTCAGGCGCGAAAATGATATTTTAATTACTCTTTATGCACGAAAAGAGTATGATAATTATCATGTCTATCGACCTGATCCCCGCCCTCGCCGCCACCCGCAAGGCCCACCACATGACCCAGGCAGAACTGGCCCAGCGCGCCGGCCTCTCGCGCATGACCGTGCAGCGCACGGAAGGCGGCGACCTGGACCCGCGCTATTCCACCCTGGCGGAGATGGCGCGCGTGCTGGGGCTGGACATCATTGCCGTGCCCAGCAGCCTGCGGCCGAGCCTGGAAGCGTTCGTCCAGGCGGGGGGCAAATTCCTGGGCCAGCCGCAGGGGGTGGATGCGCCGCCTTCGGTGGTGGACAGCCTGAGCCGCCCGGGCTGATGCCGGCCCCGCAGAGGCTCCCATGAGCACCTCCATCCGCTACCTGCGCCTGTACCTGCACCGACCGCCGCAGGCGGACGGCACGCCGGGCGGGCGTGAGGCCATCGGCTACCTCTCGCAGTACGGCGACATCCTGCGCGTGTCGTTTGATGAGGGCTACATCCGCAACCCGCAGCGCCCCACCCTGTCGCTCAGCTACCAGGGCGCGGACGAGGCGGCCACGCAGCAGATTCTGGCGTCGGCGCGGGATGCGCGGCTGGTGCGCACCGACGGGCGCTGGCCGGTGTACTTTCAGAACCTGCTGCCCGAGGGCCACAACCGCGACCGGCTGGCGCGCGAGCGCGGCTGCAGCCCCGACGACGAATTCGAGCTGCTGGCCGCGGCCGGCCACGACCTGATGGGCGCGCTGGAGGTGGAGCCCGTGCCCGCGCAGGAGGGTATTCCGGACGTGGTACGGCACTGGCACACCACGCAGGGGCTGGATGTGCTGGAGCCGGGGTTTGTGGAATACCCCGTGGCAGACGCGGCCTCGCTGCCCGGCGTGGTCACCAAGTTCAGCGCGGTGCAGGACGGGCGCCGCTACACCGTGCACCGCCAGGGTGCGGCCGGCAGCGTGATCCTGAAGCTGCCTACCTCTGCCCACCCCGACCTGGTGGCCAACGAGTTTGCGGGATACCAGCTGTGCCAGGCGCTCGGGCTGCACTGCGCGAAGGCCAGCGTCATCACCCGCGCCGAGGCCGAGCTGCCTGAGGCCATGCCGTTTGACGAAATACTGGCCGTACAGCGCTTTGACCACTGGCCCGGCGGCGCCCGCGTGCACATGGAGGAGTTCAACCAGGTGCTGGGCTACACGCCGCGGCAGAAGTACGGCAAAGGCATCCTGCAGGACTGGGCCACCATGCTGCGCGTGCTCAACCGCCTGGGCCGCCAGCCGGTGCAGGACACGCGCGAGTTCCTGGCGCGCATGGTGGCGTTCATCCTGATGGGCAACACCGATGCGCACCTGAAGAACTGGGCGCTGATCTACCCCGACGGCCGCGTGCCGCAGCTCGCGCCGCTGTACGACCCTGTGTGCGTGGCGGCCTTTTTCGAGGGCGTGCCCGAGAGCCAGTACGCGGTGAACCGCGCCATCGACCAGACCTTGCGCGCCTTTGGCTGGGCCGACATGGAGGCGCTGCTGAAGTCCGCCGGGCTGCTGCGCGTGCCGCGGCACCTGGCGCTGCTGCGCGACACCGTGGCCACGGCGCGGCAGGAATGGCCCCGGCTGCTGCAGGACGCTCCGGCCTCCCTGCGGGCCGTGGTGGCACAGCGGCTGGCCGGCGGCGTGGCCCTGGCGCAGTGACCGGCGCGGGTTGCGCGCACAATGCCCGCACCCGCGGCCAAGGCCGCCCAGCCCGGGTCTGAGTCCGAGCCACTGAATCCCTCGAAAGACCGCAACATGCCCCTCACATCCCCCGGGCGGGACACGCTCGCCCTGGCGCCCGAGACAGCGTTGGGCGCCCTCCAGGTGCCGCACCTCAAGCGCTGCTGGTCGCGCTGGATGGCAGCCCGACAGGGCCAGGCGCACAGTGGCGCCGCGGCCGAAGCCCATCGCACGCACTTGGTGCTGTCGGCGCTCGGCGTCGGCCTGGAGCAGACCCTGCAGCATGTGCTGCACCAGGCGCCGGACTTCGGGGCGTTCGAGGACTGGATCGTGCGCACCGCGGGCGCACCATCGGCGGCCACGGTGGCCCGCATCCAGGCCCTGGTGGGCGGCACGGGCGTGGTGCCCGAGGAGATCGCCCAGCTGCACGCCCAGGTGGACGCCATGCCCCCCGTGCTCAGCGCCGAAGACCTGGAACATTGGGAGACGCAAGGCTACGTGATCGTGCGCCAGGCGGTGCCCCCGGCCGGCAGTGCCGCCGCCGCACAGGTGGTGTGGGACGCCGTGCGCGCCGGGCCCGACGATGCCGATTCCTGGTACGCCCATGCGCCGCGCAACGTCATGGTGCAACTGTTCCAGCACCCCGCGTTCGAGGCCAACCGGCGCTCCCTGCGCATCCACAAGGCCTTTGCCCAGCTGTGGGGCACGGCCGACCTGTGGCGCAGCACGGACCGCTGCGGCTTCAACCCGCCCGAGCGGCCCGGCTATCCGTACGGTGGCCAGGGCCTGCACTGGGACGTCAGCTTGCACCTGCCGATTCCGTTCAGCACCCAGGGCATCCTTTACCTGACCGACACACCGCCCGAGCAGGGAGCGTTGACGCTGTTGCCCGGCTTCCAGCACCGGGTGGGCGACTGGCTGGCGCAGCTGCCCGAGGGCGCCAACCCCCGCGTGCAGGACCTGAAGGCCCTGAACCCGGTGCCCATCGGCGCCGGTGCCGGCGACCTCATCATCTGGCACCAGGCCCTGCCCCATGGCCCCAGCGCGAACACGGGCACGCAGCCCCGGCTGGTGCAGTACATCAACCTCACCCCCGCCGAGGTGCCCTGCCACGAGACCTGGCTTTAATGGGGGACGCCCCTTCCCGGCGGACCAGATCGCTCTGTTTTTGATAGCTACTTGCGCTTGTTCACCAAGGCCTGGAGGGCTTTTTTTCTTGAAACCTCCCTGGTGATGCCCCCTCACCCCTCTGCAGCCCTGCCGCGCTTGCGCTGCTCGTACCGCCGCATGAGCGGGGTGACCGAGACGCCATGCACCACCATCGACGCCACCACCACCGCCAGGGTCAGCGACAGCAGGCGCTGCGCCAGGGCCGGCGGCAGCCCGTGCGTGATGGCGTACATGAGGTAGTACACCGAACCAATGCCGCGGATGCCGAACCACGCGATCAGCCGGCGCTGGCTGCGCTGCACCGGCGCCCCCCACAGGCCGGCGTACACCGACAGCGGGCGGATGACCGCCAGCAGCAGCGGGACGAACCACAGCACCTCGGCACCAAACTCCACGGTCGCGAGCAAGGCGCCCACCACCAGCACCACCGCCACTTCGGCCATGCGCTCCAGCTGGGCGTTGAAGCGCTCGACCGACTCCATCAGATAGCCGGAGACGCGGGCTTCCGGGGCCGCGTCTGCACCGCCTTCGTCCGTCGCAGGGGACCGCCCGGCCGGCTGCGCTGCCACGCGGCGCAGTGCCAGGCCAGCGGCAAACACCGCCAGGAAGCCGTAGGCCTGGCACAGCAAGGCCACTCCGTAGGACAGGGCAATGAGGCCCAGCACCATGAATTCGTCGGGGCCCAGGGCCTCGCGGCGGCGTATGCGCAGGTACAGGATGGCGCGCCCCACCAGCGCGCCCAGCGAGTAGCCGATGGCCAGGCCGCCGAGCACGGCCCACAACAGGTCCACCGTCCACCAGCGCCGCCCGGCATCGCCCAGGTCGTGCAACGACATCCAGCCCAGGCCCAGCATCACCAGCGGAAAGGCCGCGCCATCGTTCAGGCCGCCCTCCCCCGTCAGCCCGAAGCGCAGCCGGTCGCGGTCGCCCGGATCGGACACCTGCACGTCGGACGCCAGCACCGGATCGGTGGGCGCCAGGATGGCCCCCAGCAGCACTGCCGCCCCCCAGGGTAGGTGCAGCAGCCCCACGCCCACCGCAGCGATCGCGCCCACGGTCAGCAGCATGGACCCGGTGGCCAGCTGCACCGGAATGCGCCAGCGCCGGTCGCGCAGGGGCAGCTCCAGCTTCAAACCGACGGTGAAGAGCGAGATCAGCACCGCGATCTCGGTCAGCCGCTCCAGCAGCGGGGCGTGGCGCAGCGGGTCCAGCTGGAGCAGGCCCAGCCCCGACGGGCCGATGCCCACGCCCACGGCGAGGTACAGGATGGCCGAACTCAGGGGCACCCGCGCGATGAAGGAACTCGTCAGCGTCATCACGACCAGCAGCAGCCCCACCAGCAGGAACGCCAGCGCGGGGAGAAGCTCGTCATGCATGTCCATCATGGCCAAAAATGCGCACCGCCCCACTGTGTGGGCTGCAGCGCGCCGTGTCTGCCCGGCAGCACCCGCCCTCGGTGTCAGCGCGCACGCCGCACCCGCGCCGCTTCGGACTCGGGGGCACACCCGTGCGAACCGATCCTTGCTTTGGGAAGTCGGCGCAGATCAAGCCCTGGCACGACCCGCTGGCGCAACGGGGCCGCGCTACCATCCGCCCCTGAGCACGCCCCAAGGAATCTTATGGCCCATGTCCTCAAAGTGAAGTACGAAACCCAGGCCGACGCGCGCATCTGCGAGGTCCCCTACGAGACCCAGGCCGACCTGTGCTGGCACGAGGTGGCCTACGCCACGCAGGCCAGCGGAGATGGCGTGTGGTTCTTCGTGACCTACCCGGACCAGGCGAGCTTCCGGGTGTTTCCGGTCAAGCACCAGAGCCAGGCCGACCTCAAGCTCTTCAAGGTGCACAGCCCCGAGCAGGCCGGCTGGCGCACCAAGGACCACCCGCTGCGCGGCAAGCTGGGGTAGCCTGCCGCCGGTTGGCCCCGGTCGGCCCCGGCCGCCCTTACCCGGCCACGCAGGACAGTGTCTGCTCGCCCAGGCCCGCGCCGCCCAGGCGCACCACGTCGCCGGGCTTCAGGAACTGCGGTGCCGGCTTTTGACCCAGCCCCACGCCCGCCGGCGTCCCGGTGAGGATGAGATCCCCGGGCTCCAGGGTCATGCATTGGCTGATGTAAGACACCACCGTGGGCACCCCGAAGATGAAGTCGCGGGTGCTGCCGTCCTGCATGCGCCGGCCGTTCACCTCCAGCCACAGCGCAATGGCGTGGGGGTCGGGCACCTCGTCCGCGGTCACCAGCCAGGGGCCGACGGGCGCAAACGTGTCGAAGCTCTTGCCCTTGTCCCACTGCCCGCCCCGCTCCATCTGCCAGGCGCGCTCGGACACATCGTTGGCCAGCACGTACCCCGCCACGTGGTCCAGCGCCTGGGCTTCGGTGACCTGGCGCGCGCGGGTGCCGATGACAATGCCCAGCTCCACCTCCCAATCGGTCTTGGCGGCGCCGGGCGGAATGCGCACCGGGTCGTTCGGCCCGCTGAGCGCGGTGACGGCTTTCATGAACAGCACGGGCTCGGCCGGGGGCTGCAGGCCGGCTTCGCGGGCGTGGTCTGCGTAGTTGAGCCCCACGCAAACGATCTTGCCCACGCCGCCCACAGGGCACCCCAGGCGCGGCGCGCCCTCGACGGGCGGCAGCCGGGCTGCGTCGAGCGCCGCCAGCGCCGACAAGGTGCGGGGGTTCAGCTGCGCGGGGCCGAGGTCGGGCAGCAGCATCGACAGGTCGCGCAACACGCCCTGGCCGTCCAGCAGGCCGGGCCGCTCGGCGCCCGGCGGGCCATAGCGAAGGAGTTTCATGGGGGAGTCCCTGGGAGGCTGTTCAAAGTCCAAATCCGGGCGACAGGCACACGCAGCCTGCGCCGCCCCCGCAGCATAGCGGCCTTGCGCGGCGCCTGCGCACGCGAATCGCCGGCCCCGCCCTGCCGCAACGCGAAGCCGCAGCAGCCACGGGGCTAGCCCAGTGCGGCTACCATGGCGCCCGGGCGCCACAACCTGCCGGCCTGCCCTGCAAAAAACTCCTGATTTGATAGCTGCCCGCGCTTGCCCCATAAGCGCCAGGGCACGTTTTGACTGATATTTTGCCCATGGCCATCGCCGAAGAGTCCCCGCCCGCCCAGCCCGCCCCACCGCCACGTCCCCAGCCGCGCAATCCGGCGGACCTGTTCTGGTCCTTCACCTGGCTGGCCCTGCAAGGCTTTGGCGGCGTGCTGGCCGTGGTGCAGCGCGAGCTGGTGGAGAAAAAGCGCTGGATGACCAACGAAGAGTTCGTGGAAGACTGGGCCGTGGCGCAGATCATGCCCGGCCCCAACGTGGTCAACCTGAGCATCATGATCGGCGACCGCTACTTCGGCCTGCGCGGCGCGTTCGCAGCGCTGGCGGGCATGCTCACCTTTCCGCTCATCCTGGTGCTGGCGCTGGCGGCCATCTATGCGCAGTTCTCCACCCATCCCGCGGTGGCCGGGGCGCTGCGCGGCATGGGCGCCGTGGCCGCAGGGCTGATTGCGGGGGTGGGCATCAAGCTGTTCGTGTCCATCCGGAACCACCCGCTGGGCCGCCCGGCGTGCTTGGCGTTCGCTGCCGCCACCATGCTGGCCATGGCGGTGCTGCGGTGGCCGCTGTTCTGGATCCTGCCGGTCCTGGGCGGCACGGCCTGCCTGCTGACCTGGCGAAAGCTCGCGCCATGATGGCCGGCGCTGCCCTGCCTGCCCTGGCGCTGGGTGCGGCCGACTGGCTCAACCTTTTTCTGTACTACCTGTCGCTGTCGCTGCTGGCGGTGGGCGGGGCCATTGCCACCGCGCCGGACATGCACCGCTTTCTGGTCGAGCGCCAGGGCTGGCTGACCGACCCGCAGTTCAACGCCTCCATCGCCATCGCCCAGGCGGCACCGGGGCCCAATGTGCTGTTCATCGCGCTGCTGGGCTGGAACGTGGGGCTGAATGCAGGCGGGCCGGGCCTGTCCGGCTGGCTGCTGGGAGCGCTGGGCATGGGCCTGTGCATGCTGGGCGTGATGCTGCCCAGCAGCTTGCTGACCTGGCTGGCCACGCGCTGGGGCCACCGCAACCGCGAGCGGCGGGCGGTGCGAGCCTTCAAGCAGGGAATGTCGCCGGTCGTGATCGGCCTGCTGCTGGCCACCGCATGGGTGCTGGCCCGCGCCCACGGAAGCCCCGCCACCGCCTGGCCCCTGTGGCTGCTGAGCGCCGTCACCGTGGTGCTGGTGTGGCGCACCAAGCTCCACCTGCTGTGGATGCTGGGCGCCGGCGCCTTGCTCGGGGCGCTGGGCTGGGTGTAGCCGCGGCAGCCGGCCGCCGCGGCACCGCCGGCGTCAGCTGATGCGGCGCCCGTTCTCCGCGTACACCGCCAGGTAGATGGCGTCGGAGCCGATGTAAGGCGCCTTGTTGCCAAAGCCCACGGTGAAGTCGCCAAACGACAGCGCGCGGATGCCCGCCAGCCCGGCGCGCAGGCGCTCGCGCGTGAGGTCCTTGCCCGCGTTCTTCAGGCCCTCGATCATGATCTGGGCGTTGAGCCAGCCTTCCAGCGCGCTGCCGCTGCCCAGGTAGGCCGCGTCCGCGCCCACGGCCTTCATCGTTGCCTGGAACTTGCGCACCGCCACCGACTTCTGCGACGTGGCATCGGGGAACACCTGCACCAGCGCCATGCCGCGCGTGGCGGCCGCGAGCTTGGGCATTTCGGAGGCGACCACGGTGACCGACAGGCCTGCCAGCGGCACGCCCTGCGCCTTGGCCCGGAACGCCTGCACAAACGCCGTGTTGGCCGTGCCGGTGGTGGCCAGCAGCACGGCGCCGGGCCGCTCGGCCGCCACCTTGTCGGCCAGCTCGGCACCGTTCTTGCCGTCCACGGCCAATGCAAATTCGCCGGCGCGCTCGACCTTGATTTCGTCCAGCGCGCGGGACATGTCCTTGAGCACTTCCTTGCCGAAGGGGTTGTCCAGGTACACCACGGCAATGCGCTTGAGGCCCATGTCCACCACCTGCTTGACCAGGCGCTGCGTTTCCTCACGGTAGGTGGGGCGCAGGAAGAAGACGTGGCGCGCATCGGCGCTGCGCAGCGACGTGGCGCCCGTCACCGGGCCGACGGTGGGAATGCCCTTGGACTCCACCAGCGGCAGGATCGCCGCGGTGTTGGCCGTGCCCAGCGGGGAGATCAGCGCAAACGCCGACTGGGCCTCGACCATGTCCGTCACGTTCTTGAGCGTGCGGCTGGCCACATAGCCGTCGTCCTTGGTATCCAGGCGGATTTCGCGGCCATGCACGCCGCCGGCGGCATTCACCTCGGCAAACGCGGCCTTCATGCCGGCCACCTGCTCGATGCCGGCCTGGCCCAGCGGGCCGGTCAGCGCGATGGAGCAGCCCAGGTTGATGGTGCGCGCGGTCAGCGCCTCTTCGGCGGCTCCGGCGGTGCGGACCCAAGCGGGCAGGCCCGTGGCCGCCACGGCTTGGGTGGCCCGCAAAAGAAAGTGTCTACGGCTCATAGTCGATACGCCCCCAGGAGTGCAAAAAGCGCGGAGGCTACCGTCTGGGCGGCACAGGCACTGTCCGCTCTGCGACAGGGCCGGCCGGCCGGCTCCAGGGCTGGCGTATCGCGGGGGATCAGGAGCGCTGGCGCAGCGCCTCATACAGGCACACGCCGCTGGCCACGGAGACGTTCAGGCTCTCCACCGCGCCCTTCATGGGGATGCTCACCAGCTCGTCGCAGGTCTTGCGCGTGAGCTGCCGCATGCCGTCGCCTTCGGCCCCCAGCACCAGGGCCACCGGGCCTTTCAGGTCCACCTGGTACAGCGTCTTGGGCGCATCGTCGCTGGTGCCGATGCACCAGATATTGCGTTCCTTGAGCTCGTTCAGCGTGCGCGCCAGGTTGGTCACCATGAAGTACGGCATGGTCTCGGCCGCGCCGCTGGCCACCTTGGCCACCGTGGCGTTGATGCCCACGGCGTGATCCTTGGGCGCGATCACGGCGTGCGCGCCCGCGCCGTCGGCCACGCGCAGGCAGGCGCCCAGGTTGTGCGGGTCGGTCACGCCGTCCAGCACCAGCAGCAGGGGTTGCTCGGCCCCTGCGGCCTCCAGGCTCTCCAGCAGCTCGTCGAGCGAGGTGACCTGCGCCACCGGCTCCACCCGCGCCGCCACGCCCTGGTGGCCGTGGCTGCCGGCCAGCTTGGCAATGCGCACGCTGTCGGCCTCGATCAGGCGGGCACCGGCCTCGCGCGCGCGGTCCAGGAACTGGCGCATGCGCGCATCGCGGCGCGTGGCTTCGTAGTAAATCTCGATGATGGACTGCGGCGCGGTCTTCAGACGCACGCCCACGGCGTGAAAGCCGAAGAGGACTTTGGGGGACGACATCCCCCGATTATCGGCGGGACGGACGCCCCCTACACCACCCGCCCGGCCTCGATGGTGATGCGGCGGTCGCACTGCGCAGCGATGGCGCGGTCGTGCGTCACCAGCACCAGCGTCGTGCCCTGCTCGCGGTTCAGGTCGAACATCAGCCGCATGATGGTCTCGCCCGTCGCAAAGTCGAGACTGCCCGTGGGCTCGTCCGCCAGCAGCACGGCCGGCTGCACCACGAACGCGCGCGCCAGCGCCACGCGCTGCTGCTCCCCGCCCGACAGCACCTTGGGGTAATGGGCCAGGCGCTGCCCCAGCCCCACCCGCGCCAGCATGTCGGCCGCGGCCTTGCGCGCATCGCGGCGGTTGGCCAGTTCCAGCGGCAGCATCACGTTCTCCAGCGCGGTCAGGTTGCCCATGAGCTGGAAGCTCTGGAACACGAAGCCTACCTTCTGGGCCCGCAGCGCGGCGCGCGCGTCCTCGTCCAGCGCAAAAAGGTCGTGGCCGTCCAGCCGCACCGTGCCGCGGGTGGGCACGTCCAGCCCGGCAATGATGGACAGCAGGGTGCTCTTGCCCGAGCCCGAGGCGCCCACGATGGCGGCGGTTTCCCTCGCCTCCAGGCGGAAATCGATATCCCGCAGAATGTCGAGCGTGCCGGTGGAATCCGTGACCGACTTGAAAACATGCTCCACCGCGATGATGGGCGTTGATGCCGGGGGCACCCCGGGGGAAGATGCGGACATGAAAGGCTCTTTGTTTTGATGCGAGATCTGCTGCTGCAACCACGGCAACGCCGCCACTTTATCCTGCGCGCGTCCACCGGACTGGTCCTGGGGATTTGCGCGCCGCTGGCGTGGGCGCAGGCGCCCGCGGCCAAAAGCACTGGCACACCGGTCATCCTGGTGCTGGGCGACTCGCTCAGTGCCGAGTACGGCCTGGCGCGGGGCACGGGCTGGGTGGCCCTGCTGGAAAAGAAGCTGGCCCAGGAAAAGCTGGCAGCCACCGTGGTCAACGCAAGCGTGAGCGGCGACACCACGGCAGGGGGACGTTCGCGCCTGCCGGCGCTGCTGGCCCAGCACCGACCCACCCATGTCGTGATCGAGCTGGGGGGCAATGACGCGCTGCGCGGCCTGCCGCTGAAGAACACCGAGGACAACCTGGCCTGGATGACCGAGGCAGCGCAAAAAGCGGGCGCCAAGGTGCTGCTGGTCGGCATGCAGGTGCCGCCCAACTACGGCACCGACTACGCCACCCGTTTTGCCGGCCTGTTCCCCAGCGTGGCCCAGGCCCGCAAGGCGGCCGTGGTGCCCTTCTTGCTGAAAGGCGTGGCCGATGGGCCGGACCCCACCCGCATGTTCCAGGCCGACCGCATCCATCCCCGCGCCGAAGCGCACCCGCAGATGCTGGCCAACGTGTGGCCGGAACTGAAAAAACTGCTGCGCTGAAAGAACGCAGGCAACGGCGCTACGCGCCGCCGGCAGGACCCGCGGGCTGCCCGGACCCGGGCGCCTCCCCCGCGGCGGAGTCGTCTTCGGACCGGTGGCCCTGCGGATCATCCGGTTTGCGCTGCGCCTTGGCCCGGAGCTTCTCTTCCTTCTTCTGCTTTTTTGCAAGTTCGCGCTGGCGCTTTTCGTATCCGTAGTTGGGTGTTGCCAAGGTAGTAGCTTCCTGAAGTGGAGACCCACTGTAACAGCTTGGCGAACTCAAGTCGCAGCAGCCGGGGCCTCGGGTGGAGCGACGCAGGCCCGGTAGGCGTGCCAGCTGGCGCACCCCAGCACCGGGCCCGCCAGCAGCAGGCCGGCGCCCCAGAGCCAGAGCGAAGCCACGACAAGAGCCGTGATGAGCGCGCCCCAGAGCAGCATCACCAGCGGGTTCTCCAACACGACGCGCATGCTGGTGATGCCCGCCGTCAGCGCGTCGGTGTCGCGGTCCAGGATCATGGGAATGGACACCACGGAGGTGGAAAAGACCAGCGCGGCAAACACGCCACCCACCAGCGCGTACACCGCCACGAAACTCCAGTTCTCGGGGTTGAACACCGCTTGCAGCACGCCGGTGGTGGACGGCATGCCGGTGTTGAAGAACACCGCAAACACCACCAGCGACGCACGGCCCCACAGCAGCTCCAGCACCACCAGCACGAGCACCAGCATGCCCATGCTGCCCATGTGCCGGTCCCAGCAGGTGAGCGATTCGCTCAACTGCGGCGCGAGCCCGGCCTCGCGCCGGCGGCTGGTGTCGTACAGGCCCATGGCAAGGAACGGGCCGAGCAGCAGGCATCCGCTGGCCAGGGACATGGTGTACTCCGGCCGGGTACGGAAAACCCAGCCCAGCAGCAGCGCCATGCCCCAGAAGCACACGCCATAAAACAGCGCAATGCCCGGCGCCCTGCGCACATCCTGCAGCCCGCGGGCCAGCCACCGGAACGGGTCGGCCCACCCGACGGGGCGCAATGCAATGGGCTGCGCGACGGCGGTGTCCGGCTCAGGGGCGCCAGGGGTGCGGGGATGGGAAGGGGTGGCGGTCATGCAGGCTACTCAGGAAAGTGGCTACGAGAAACACGCAAGCCACCACCCTAAGCCAGCCCCCCGCGCTGCGCCACTGAGGAAACCACTACCCCAGGCTGCAAAGAAAGTCCTCAGCCTGGAGCGAACGCACGCTCCAGCGCCTGCTGCAAATCCTGTTGCAGGTCCTGCACGGCCTCCAGGCCGATCGAAAAGCGCACCACCGTCCCTGGCTTCAGGTGCGGCGCGGCGCGGCTGCGCATGCTGGCGATGTCATAGGGCACCACCAGGCTCATGGGCCCGCCCCAGCTGTAGCCCAGCTTGAACAGGCGCAGCGCATCGCAGAAGGCATCCACCTGCTGCTGCGAATGGCGGGCGTCGATCACCACACTGAACAGGCCGGCCGCCAGGCCCGGCGCGCCATCCTGGGCGTCGCCCCGGCCGCCGCACAGCGCCTGCCAGTGGGTATGGCCCGGCGCCCCTTCCAGCGCAGGATGCAGCACCTGCGCAACCGCTGGCTGGGCCTGCAGCCACCGCGCCAGGTGGCGGGCGGCCTGGTCGTGGGCGCGGTAGCGCAGGCCGATGCTGGGCAGCGCCCGCAGCACCGCCTCCGCGTCGTTGGCCCCCACCCCCAGGCCCAGCCGCATGTGGGTGAGCTTGATCTTCATGTGCAGAGCCGGGTCCCGGGTGATGGCGCTGCCCATCAGCACGTCGCCGCCGCCGCTGGGGTACTTGGTGAGCGCCTGCACGGAAATATCCACCCCCAGGCCCCCATCGCCGGCCAGATCGAACGGCGCAAACGCCAGGCCCGCGCCCCAGGTGTTGTCCAGGGCCGTGGTGACGCCCCGCGCACGGCAGATGCGCACCAACTCGCACAGGTCGGGAAACTCCATGCTGACCGAGCCCGGGGCCTCCAGCCACACCAGCCGCGTGGCGGGCGAGATGCGGGCGGCCAAATCCGCGGGGTCCAGCGGATCGTAGAAGCCGTGCGTGATGCCGAACCGCGCCAGCTCCCCCTTGGCGAGGTCCTTGCCCGGGCCATAGGCGTTGTCGGGGATCAGGACCTCGTCTCCCGGCGCGAGCAGGGCCAGCGACACATTGGCAATCGCCGCCAGCCCGCTGGGCACCAGCACGCATTGCAGCCCGCCTTCCAGGGTGCACAGGCGCTCCTCCAGGATGAAGGTGGTGGGCGTGCCGTGCAGGCCGTAGGTGTAGCCGCTCTTGTCCTTCCACTCGCGCGAGCGCATGGCCGCCACGTTGGGGAAGATGACGGTGGAGGCCTTGAAGACGCCGGGCTGGGGGGCCTCGAACCCGGCCGGCGGGACGTAGGCGTGGTGGACGATGCGGGTCGCGAGGTCGGAAACGTGCTCTTCTTTCATGGCCCCATGGTAGCGCGCCGCCCGGACGCGAGCCCGGGCGGCGCGGAATGTGCGGCGCCCCGGCGAAGGGCGCGGCGAGGCAGGCGGCGCTTAGCTGCCGCTCACGACCAGCTGGTTGTTGATGGAGGTGACGCCAGTGACGGCCTTGGCAATGGCCAGGGCCCGGTCGCGCGCGGCCTCGGAGGGCGTGGGGCCCTTCATGGTCACGCGCCCGTTGTTGGTCTCGATGTCAATCTTGAGCGCGCTGAGTTCGGGATCCTTGGCCAGATCGGCCTTGATCTTGGCGGTCATGCCGGCGTCGTCCAGCAACACGATGCCCTGGTCCGCCGCGCTCTTCAGAGAAGACTCCGCCGAGGCGGCACCCTGCTCCACCTTGGTTTCCGCGCTCTTCATGGCGCTTTCCGCCTTGGCGCGGGCGTCCGCTGCGGCCTGCTCCGTCTTCTGGACGGCGGAGTCCAGTCGCTGGCCCACGGTGGGCTCTTCTTTCTTCCCGCAGGCGGAGAGGCCCAGCGCGATGGCAGTGACGGCGAGGATGCCCGCAACGCGGCTGGCGGGGCGAAGGGAAATGTTTGAGTTGTTCACGGAGAAACTCCTTGCAGTTGAAAACACGCTGAGACTGTAATTCGCGCCCAGCCGCCGGGGCGTGGGCTTGTAACGAGCGCCGCTGTAGGACAGGAGCCACCACTTACAAAAAGTCACCAGAAGCAAGGCCTACGCTGCGCGGCGACAATCGCAGCCATGCACATGTCTTTCGCGTTCTGGGCCCGGTGGTTTCCGTTCCTTTCCTGGCCCCGCCCTGACCGGGCATTGCTCAAAGGCGAGTTCTGGGCCGGGATGACCGTGGGACTCATGCTGGTGCCCCAGGGCGTGGCCTACGCCGCGCTGGCGGGCATGCCGCTGGTGGCCGGCATCTACGCATCCCTCGTGCCGGCCCTGGTGGCCGTGCTCTTCAGCGCCTCGACCCGGCTGGGGGTCGGGCCCACGGCGCTGACCAGCCTGCTGATCGGGGCGTCGCTCACCGGCCTGGCGGAGCCGGGCAGCGCCCAGTGGGTGGCCCTGGCGGCGTGGATCGCAATTCTCTCCGGGCTGCTGCAGCTGGTCATGGGGCTGGCGCGGTTTGGGTGGCTGCTCAACCTGGTCACCTCCCCGGTGCTCAGCGGCTTCACCCAGGCGGCCGCGCTGCTCATCCTGGGCTCGCAACTGGCGTCCCTGACGGGGCTGCGCGCGGACTGGGGCGCCGTGTGGACCACGCCGTCCCCCGGCCTGTTCGACCTGACCGGCGCTGCGTTCGGGCTGGGCAGCCTGGCACTGCTGGTGCTGGCGCGCCGCTGGCGGCCCAATTTTCCGGCGGCAATCGTGGTCGTGGGCCTGGCGGGACTGCTGAGCTGGGCATTGAAATACGCCGACGCAGGCGGCGCCGTGGTGGGCACCCTGCCCTCCGGCCTGCCGTCCCTCTACTGGCCCGGCGCCTTGCCATGGTCCAGCTTTTCCGCGCTGGTGATGCCGGCCCTGGTGGTCACCCTGGTGAGCTTCCTGGAAACCGCGTCCAGCGCCAAGGTCGAAAGCCAGCGCTCGGGCGAACGCTGGAACGAGAACCAGGACCTCATCGGCCAGGGGCTGGCCAAGATCAGCAGCGGGCTGGTGGGCAGCTTTGCCACCAGCGCCTCGTTCTCGCGCTCGGCCATCAACCTGTATGCCGGCGCCAAGACCGGATGGGCCACGGTGTTCGCCATTGCGCTGGTGCTGGTGGTGCTGCTGTGGCTCACCCCGGCGCTCTACCACGTGCCGCAGTCGGTCCTGGCGGCCGTGGTGGTCACGGCGGTGACCAGCCTCATCAAGCCGCGCACCTTCCTGCGGCTGTGGCGTGTCTCCCGCGTGGAGACCGTGATCAGCGCCGTGACCTTCGCCCTCACGCTCGCCACGGCCCCGCGCATGTACTGGGGCGTGCTGGTGGGATTGCTGATGAACCTGGTGCTGTTCTTGTACCAGCGGCTGCACCCGCGCATCATCGAGGTGGGCCTGCACCCCGACGGCAGCCTGCGGGACCGCCACCTGTGGCAGCTTCCGCCGCTGGCGCCGCAGCTGCTGGCCCTGCGCATGGACGCGGACCTGGATTTTGCGTCCGCAAGCGCCCTGGAGCAGCGCGTCACCGACCACCTGGCAGCACACCCGGACACCACCCACCTGTGCCTGCTGGCGCAGCCCATCAACCGCATCGACGTGACGGGGGTGGAGACCTTTGCGCAATTGCTCGTCCTGGTGCGGGCGCGCGGAGGCACCCTGCATGTGAGCGGCTTCAAGCTGCCCGTGGAGAAGGTATTGCGCCAGGCAGGCCTGCTCGACCCCGGCCTGGGCCTCGCCACCTACCGCACCGACACCGAGGCCCTGGCGGCATTGCAGCAGCTTGCGCCCCGCCAGGCCCACGGGACCCCCGGCCTGTCGCCGGCCTGACCACGGGGCCTGCGGCAGACCGCCGCCCTTGGCAGAAAGGCGCCGCGGCGGCGCAGCGTGGCCCTGTTCTTGCTGGCGCGCTGGTACACTTGTCAAACTCTCTTTGCTCCATTTGTGTCTGACTCTGCGGCCTCTCATCTGGTAGACCTGCGCGACCTGCGCCTGGACACTGCCCACGCACTGGTGGCTCAGGCCGGCGGCAGCGAGGCGGCATTGCACCGCGAAATCCCGTCGCGCTACCTGCAGGGCCTGATCGACGGGCTGTGCGAACTCTCCCTCAAGGATCCCCTGACCGGGCTGGCCAACCGCCGGCACTTCCGTGCCGTGCTGGAACGCGAGATCGACCGCGTCACGCGCTCGGGCGAAGCGGCCCTGCTGCTGATGCTGGACATCGACCACTTCAAGCAGGTGAACGACGTGCACGGCCATCTGGCCGGTGACATCGTGCTGCAGTCCGTCGCGCGCACGCTGAGCGCCTGTGTGCGCCCCATGGACACGCTGGCCCGCTACGGCGGCGAGGAGTTCGCGGTGGTGCTGCCCGCATGCCAGGCGGGTTTTGGCAGTGTGGTGGCGGAGCGCATCCGCCGCGCAGTGGCCAACACTCCCATCAAAATTTCCAGTTCCGTGGAGCTCAACATCACGGTGAGCATCGGCGGCGCCTTTGCCATGCAGTGGATCCGTTCCACCACCTTGCTGTGGACCGACCGTGCCGACCACCAGCTCTACCAGGCCAAGTCGGCAGGCCGCAACCGCGTCAGCATCGAGGAGCAACCCGACAGCACCGTCAGTGCCGAAGAGAAAAGCCTGTTGTTTGGCCCGCTCTACAACCCCTCCGGCTGGGGCGATCTTCCTCCGCTGGACCCCACCCAACAGGCAGCGCCCTACTGAAAGTTAGAAGATGAGCGACGCGCTGTCCCCACCCTCCCCCACTTCGCCGGCCGCACCGGGCGGCCCGTCGGCCACCCCTGCGCAGCCTGGCGCAGGCGCTCGCATCATTGCCGTGACCAGCGGCAAGGGCGGCGTCGGCAAGACCTTTGTCTCGGCCAATCTGGCTGCGGCCCTGACCCGCCGCGGCCACCGCGTGCTGGTGCTCGACGCCGACCTGGGCCTGGCGAACCTGGACGTGGTGCTGAACCTGCACCCCAAGATCACCCTGCACGACGTGTTCACCGGCAAGGCCTCCATCGAAGAGGCGGTGATCCGCGCCCCGGGCGGCTTCAACGTGCTGCTGGCAGGTTCGGGCATGGTCGAGTACTCGCGCCTGACGCCCGAGGTGCGCAACCAGTTCCTGAGCGTGATCCAGACGCTGACCCCGCAATACGACGTGGTGCTGCTGGACACCGGCGCCGGCATTTCCGACGTGGTGCTGTTCTCCGTATCGCTCGCCTCCGAGGTGCTCATCGTGGCGACGCCCGAGCCCACCTCGCTGACAGACGCGTACGCCGCCATCAAGGTGCTGGCCATGCAGCAAAAGCGCCACCACGTGCGCATGGTCATCAACCAGGCCGCGCGGGCGGGCGATGGCCGGGCCATCACCAGCCAGCTGCAGCAGGTGCTGGACCGCTTTGTGAGCACCGAATCCGGCCGGCCCGTGCGCCTGATCCACATGGGCGACATCCCGGCCGACCCGTCAGTGCGCGACGCCGTGATGCGCCGCCAGTTGCTGCTGCTGCAAACGCCCGGCTGCCCCGCGGCGCTGGCCGTGGCCCAGTTGGCCAACAAGATCGAGACCACGCTGCTGGCGCCTGCCGCCTAGGGATCCTCTTCAGGATCGTCGCGCCGCCTGCGGCCTCGGCTGGTCTGCGGCGTTGCAAAGCCTCGCAATAGCTGCGACTATTGCGGCGTTTTGCGCCTTGCAGCCCCTCCCGATCCGCAGCGCGCACTTTCCGCTCGATGCGTGCAGAGCATCCCCAGAGGCTGCGCCGTGGCGTGGCAACACCCACCCGACCCCGTGAACACCGCGTCCCCCTCCATTCTCAACGTCTCCTGCTACAAGTTCGTGGCGCTGCCCGATGCGGCCGTACTGCGCGACCTGCTGCACGCCCGCGCCACGGCGGCAGGCCTCAAGGGCACGGTCCTGCTGGCCGAGGAAGGCATCAATTTTTTCCTGGCAGGCCCGGCCGGGGCGGTACGGGGTTTTGTGGAGGCCCTGCGTGCCGATCCGCGCTTTGCCGACCTGGACCCCAAGGAGAGCTGGTCGGCCACCGTGCCGTTTCGCAAGATGCGGGTGAAAGTCAAGCGCGAGATCATCCGCATGGACCACCCGGCCATCCGCCCCGAAGACGGCCGCGCGCCGTCCGTGGACCCAACCACCTTGCGCCACTGGCTGGCGCAAGGGCACGACGACACCGGCCGCCCGGTGGTGACCCTGGACACCCGCAACGCCTTCGAGGTGGACCAGGGCACCTTCGACAACGCGATCGACTGGCGCATCGCCAAGTTCACCGACTTTCCGCCCGCGCTGCGTGCGCACAAGGAGTCGCTGCAGGACAAGACCGTGGTGAGCTTTTGCACCGGCGGCATCCGCTGCGAAAAGGCAGCCATCCTGATGCGGGAGGAAGGCCTGTCGCACGTCTACCAGCTCGAGGGCGGCATCCTCAAGTATTTCGAGCTGACCGATGGCGCCCATTACCACGGCGGCTGTTTCGTGTTCGACGAGCGGGCCGTGCTGGCCCCCGATCTGTCGGCGGAAGGCCCCCAGGCACCAGGCGTCCGCGAGGGAAATGCTATCAATAAATGAGCTGCCAGCGCTTACCCCATAAGCGATGGATCCCATTTTTATCGTTATACCTTGAACCGACGCTCGGGCAGGGGAATCCGCTCGGACTCGCCGGGCACCTGCCCCATGGACTGGTTCTCCCAGTCGGTGGCGGCCTGGATGATGCGGTCCTTGCAGCTGGACACAAAGTTCCACCAGATGTGGCGCGGCGCGTCCAGCGGCTCGCCACCGATCACCACCAGCCGGGCGGCGCTTTCACCCGATGCAGCCAGGTGCAGCGCGTCCCCGCCTCCGGCCACCGCCAGCACCTGCGCGGCCAGCGGCTCGCCGTTGAGCTGCACGGGCGCGTCCACCGCGTACACCGCCATTTCCGGCACCAGGGCCGGAATCTCCAGCGCGGCGCCCGCGGGCAACTGCACGTCCAGGTACAGGGTGCGCGACACCGTGGCGACCGGGGAGGTGTGCCCGAAGGCCTCGCCAATCAGAACGCGCACCGTCGCGTCGCCCACCCGCAGCTGCGGAATGGCCGTCGCGGGCGTGTGCACGAACGAGGGCTCCGCTTCCTCATGGGCCAGGGGGAGCGCTGCCCACAGCTGGATGCCGTGGTTGACGTAGGGCTTGTCCGCCAGGCTGGGCGGGCGGCGCTCTGAATGCACGATACCGCGCCCCGCCGTCATCCAGTTGATGGCCCCCGGCTCGATCTGCTGGACCGAGCCCAGGCTGTCGCGGTGCAGGATGGCGCCGGAGAACAGGTAGGTCACCGTGGCCAGGCCGATGTGCGGGTGCGGCCGCACGTCGTGCTGCGCGTCCGGCAGCACCGTCACGGGGCCGAAGTGGTCGAAGAACAGGAAGGGCCCCACCGCCTGCCGCTGCACGGCCGGCAGCAGGCGGCGCACGGTAAAGCCGCCCCCCAGGTCCTTGGCATGGCCGGACAGGCGCAGGGGCGCGCCGGTCATGGGCACAGCTCCTGCCGGGGGCTGCAGGCTTGGCGGCGGAAACAGGGGTTCCTCATGGTCAACTCCTTGGTGGCACAGGGAGGCGCCAGCCTACCAGCTTCCGTCAGGCGGCGAGCCGAGCCGCCATGCTGGCCACGCGCTGGCCCAGCAGACGGCCGGTTTCGAGGTCGCCGGCAAACATCTCGGCAGCCGAGGCATCGGAGGGCGACTGCGCCATGGCGCCGCTGAAGGCGCCGATCCAGTTGACGTCATTGCGAGCGGCGGCCTTGGAATTGGCCGGCAGCAGCCCGGCGCCCACCCAAAGGCCCCCATGCTGCATGGCCAGGTGGAACAGGTAGTCCAGCGTGATCTGCTTGTCGCCATTGGTGCTGGCGCTGTTGGTGAAGCCCGCGAACAGCTTGTCCTTCCAGCTTTGGCTGAACCAGGGCTTGGACGACGCGTCCGCGAACTTCTTGAACTGCCAGCTCGGCCCGGCCATGTAGGTGGGCGCGCCAAAAATGATGGCATCTGCGCCGGCCAGGGTGTCCCAGCCGCCTTCGGGCAGGTTGCCATCGGCATCGATGGCGATGAGCTGCGCGCCCGCGCCCTCGGCGACGGCCTGCGCCAGGCGTTGCGTGTGGCCGTAGCCCGAGTGGTAGACGACTGCGATGTTTGCCATGAAAAACTCCTGTGGAACAGAGGGGAAGAAGAAAACAACGACGAAGAAGAGAAAGACAGAACCACCCCGAAGGCGAAAAGCAGGCGGCCCGCAAGGCCGGGCGCCCGCCCCTTTCCGCCCCGTGGCGTGTCAGCGGTCTGCGCGGCGCGCGTCCAGGCTCCAGCCGCCGGCGCCGAAGGCCGCCAGGGCGAGCAGGCCGCCGGTGACGCCCACGTTCTTGAAGAACATCAGCTGCTGCACCATTTGCTTGTCGGCCGGCACGCTCCAGTAGGCGTGAAAGAAGAAGCTCGCCACCAGCGTGAAGAACGCCAGTGCCAGCGCAGCAACGCGCGTGCCCACGCCAAAGATCAGCGCCAGGCTGCCCAGCACTTCCACCGTGGCGGCCACCGCCGCTGAAACGGTCGGCATCGGCAGGCCCACCGAGCTGATGTAGCCCACCGTGCCGGCAAAGCCCGTGAGCTTGCCGATGCCGGCGGGAAGGAACAGGGCCGCCAGCAACAGGCGCGATGCAAGGGCCAGGGGGTTTTGCAAGGATGAGGACATGGTGAGAACTCCTGAGGGATACAAGGGACAGTGAAGTAAAAAACGGGAGGCGGAAAACGGGGCGCAGCGGTGCCTGGTCAGACAGCCAGATCGAAGACCAGCACCTCGGCGTCGCGGCCGCCGGACAGCGACAAGGTGGTTTCCTTTTCCACCAGCAGCGCATCGCCGCCGGACAAGGCCTGGCCGTTGACCGTGAGCGCGCCGCGCACCAGGTGCACATAGGTCTTGCGCGCCGGGTCGAGGCTTCGCGTGGCGGCTTCGGCGCCGTCGAACAGGCCGGCGTACAGCGCCGCGTCGGCGTGGATCATCACGGAGCCGTCGGCGCCGTCAGCGGACGCCACCAGCCGCAGCGCGCCGCGCTTGTCGGATTCCGGAAAGCTCTTTTGCTCGTAGCTGGGCGCAATGCCGCGCACGTTCGGCTCGATCCAGATCTGCAGGAAATGCGTGGTCTGGCCCGTGGCGTGGTTGAACTCGCTGTGCATGACGCCCGATCCGGCGCTCATGCGCTGCACGTCGCCGGGCGGTATGCCCTTGACGTTGCCCATGCTGTCCTTGTGGGCCAGTTCACCCGACAGCACGTAGCTGATGATCTCCATGTCCCGGTGGCCATGGGTGCCAAAGCCGGTGCCGGGGGCAATGCGGTCCTCGTTGATGACCCGCAGGTTGCCAAAGCCCATGTGGGCCGGGTCGTAATAGCCCGCGAAGGAGAAGCTGTGGAACGACTGCAGCCAGCCATGGTCGGCGTGGCCCCGGTCTTGCGCTTTGCGAATGGTCAGCATGGTGGGTGCTCCTTTCAAGCCTTCACTGTAGGGTGGCAGGGCTTGCCGCAGGGGCAGATGGATTGATGGCTTTGTTCAAATAATCTGAATTAACATGCCAGCATCATGCAAAACGCCCGCGATGTCCTGACCCCTGATGCCTTGACCATGCTGCAGGTGATTGCCGAGGCGGGCAGCTTTGCCGCAGCGGCGCGGCGGCTGGGGCTGGTGCCCAGCGCCCTGACCTACCGCGTGCGCCAGATCGAGGATGCGCTGGACGTGCTGCTGTTCGACCGCAGCGCCCGCCAGGCCCGCCCCACCGAGGCGGGCCGCGAGCTGCTGCGCGAAGGCGCACGGCTGCTGGAGGACATCGACGCCCTGGCCCACCGCGTGCGGCGCGTGGCCACGGGGTGGGAGCCGCAGCTCACCATCTCGGTGGACGGCATCATCTCGCCCCACACCATGCTGGAGCTGGTGGACGCCTTCTACGCCATGGCGCCGCCCACGCGGCTGAAGCTGCGCGACGGCATCATGACCGGCACGCTGGAGGCCCTGACCTCCGGCCGCGCGGACCTGGCCATTGGCGTGTCGGTGGCGGGGGCCAACGTGGCGGGGCTGCAGCAGGTGCTGCTGGGCGACGTGCTCTTCATCTACGTGGTGGCACCGCACCATCCGCTGGCCACATCCCCCGAACCCGTCACCGATGCGCAGATGCTGCAGCACCGTGCGGTGGCCGTGGCCGACTCGGCCACGCGCGGCGGCGCCACCATGGGGCTGCTGGGCGGGCAGGACGTGCTCACCGTGGACACGATGCAGGCCAAGGTGCAGGCGCAGCTGCGCGGCCTGGGCGGAGGGTTTCTGCCCGAACCCATGGTGCGCCCCTACCTGGAAGCCGGCCGCCTGGTGGCCCGGCGCGTGGCCCGCCCCGAGCGCAATGTGCGCGTGCATGCGGCGTGGGGCGGCCCCGGCTTCACGGCCCCGGGGCGGGCGCTGCAGTGGTGGCTGGCGCAGCTGCAAAGCCCCGCCACGCGCCGCGCGCTGCTGGAAAACCACCACCATTTCTGATCAGGATCAGATGCCCGGGCCACCGTAGCGCGTGTAGAGTGGTTCCTGTTGGCTTTGCCTTGCATTTCAACTGCCGTCCGTACCGAAAGGCCTTTTATGAGCACCTCAGCCCCCCTCCCCGCCCAACGGCATCGACGCACCAGCACACCGGCCCCGGCAACCGATGCCGCGCCGCCGCCCGCCGCCGCTTCGGGCAAACCCCGCCGGCACTTCGCCATCATTGGCGCTGGCATGGCCGGCGTGGCCTGCGCGCGCACCCTGGTGCAGGCCGGCCACCAGGTCACGGTGTTCGAGAAGTCCTCCCAGGCCGGCGGCCGCACGGCCACCCTCGACACGCCATTCGGCAATTTCGACGCTGGTGCCCAGTACTTCACGGTGCGCGATCCGCGCTTTGCCCGCGCCATCGACACCGTGCCGGGGGTCTGCAAGCGCTGGAGCGCCAACTCCGTGCAGGTGCTCGACGCGGCAGGCCGCGTGGCGGCTACCGGGCTGCCCCACCGCGAGGCGCACTGGGTGGCCAGCCCCGGCATGCAGTCCCTGGTCATGGCCTGGGCCGAGCCGCTGCGCCAGGCCGGCCAGCTGCTCACCCAGACCCGCGTCACGCAGATCGAGTCCGACCCGCTAAACCCCGATGGCTGGCAGCTGCGCACCGAAGGCCCGGGCGGCAGCCAGCACGTCTACGCAGGGTTTGACGCCGTGCTGCTGGCCCAGCCTGCCGTACCCGCGCAGGCGCTGCTGGCCAGCTCTGCGCTGGAAACACCGCTGTCCGACGCGCTGTCGCGGGTGGCGATCGCGCCCTGCTGGACCCTGATGCTGGCCTACCCGCAAGCCGTGCGGCCCGGGCTCACGACGCTGGGCCCGCAATGGAATGCGGCCCGCAGCACGCACCACCGCATTGCGTGGCTGGCGCGCGAATCCTCCAAGCCGGGCCGCAACGTGGTGGAGCGCTGGACCGTTCAGGCAAGCCCCGCCTGGTCGGCCGAACACCTGGAGGACGACGAAGCCCGCGTGCAGGCCAAGCTCATCAAGGCATTTGCCGAGGTGACCGGCATCCGCGCCGCCCCGGCGCACGCGGACACCCGCCGCTGGCGCTATGCCCAGACCACGCACCCGCTGGGCAAGAGCCACCTGTGGGACGCGGGCACGGGCCTGGGCGCGTGCGGCGACTGGTGCCTGGGACACCGCGTGGAAGACGCCTTCATCTCCGGCCTGGAACTGGCACTCGCCGTGGCATGAGCGGGGCCGGCAGCGCCCCGCAAACCCGCTACACCGGACGGTTTGCGCCCTCGCCCACGGGCCCGCTGCACGCGGGCTCGCTGGTGGCCGCGCTGGCCAGCTGGCTGGACGCCCGCGCACACGCGGGCCGGTGGCTGGTGCGCATCGAGGACGTGGACCAGCCCCGCTGCGTGCCGGGCGCAGACACCGTCATCCTGCACCAGCTGGCCACCTGCGGCCTGGTGCCGGACGCTCCGCCCGTGTGGCAATCCGCCCGCGGTGCGCTGTACCAGCGCGCCCTGGACCAGCTGGTGGCGCAAGGGCACGCCTACCCCTGCGCCTGTTCCCGCAAGGACATCGAGGATGCCCAGGCCGCCCTGGGCCATGCGCGCGAGCGCCACGCGGCGCTGCCCTACCCCGGCACCTGCCGCCACGGCCTGCACGGCCGCGCGGCACGCTCCTGGCGGTTCAACGCCACGGACTTTAAGCAAAAATCGGCTCCAGCGCTTGATGGCAAAGCGCAAGCAGCTACCGATTTGATAGCAAACAACACCGTGCACTGGACGGACCGCCGGCTGGGCCCGCAACAGCAGGACGTGGCCCTCACCGTGGGCGACTTTGTGCTGCGGCGGGCGGACGGGCTGTGGGCCTACCAGTTGGCCGTGGTGGTGGACGACGCCGACCAGGGCATCACCGATGTGGTGCGCGGCGAGGACCTGGCGGACAACACCCCGCGCCAGATCCTGCTGCAGCAGGCCCTGGGCCTGCCCACGCCCCGGTACCTGCACACGCCCCTGGTATATGCCCCCAACGGCGAAAAGCTGTCCAAACAGAACGGCGCGCGGGCGCTGGAGCTGTCGGACCCCGTCCAGGCCCTGGCCGGGGCGGCGCAGGTGCTGGGCCTGGCCCCGCCAAAAAACCCACAGGCCGGCGTGCAGGAAGCGCTGTTGCAGTGGGTTGCAGCGTGGCCACGAAACTACAATGGCGCACCGTGACCGAACCGACCACCTCTCCCGCTTTCCCCGCTTCCCTGGCCGCCTCTGCGGCGCCCGTCGGCGTCCCTGCCGGCGTCAGCCACCCCAAGACCATCAAGAGTTTCGTGCGCCGCGCCGGCCGCACCACCACCGGCCAGGCCAAGGCCTTTGAAGACTTCGGCCCCCGCTTCGTGCTGCCCTATGCGCCCGGGCCATTCGACGCTGCTGCCACCTTCGGCCGCGCGGCGCCGCTGGTGCTGGAGATCGGCTTTGGCATGGGCGAGGCCACGGCCCACATCGCGGGCGTGCGCCCCGGCGACAACTTTCTGTGCTGCGAAGTGCACGAACCTGGCGTGGGCGCATTGCTCAAGCGCATCGGCGAACAGGGGCTGACCAATATCCGCATCCTGCAGCACGACGCCGTGGAGGTCATCGACCACATGCTGCCCGAAGGCAGCCTGGACGGCGTGCACATCTTCTTCCCCGACCCCTGGCACAAGAAGAAGCACAACAAGCGCCGCCTGATCCAGCCGCCGCTGGTTGCCAAGCTGGCCGCGCGCCTGAAGCCCGGCGGGTATGTGCACTGCGCCACCGACTGGCAACCCTATGCCGAGCAGATGCTCCAGGTGCTGAGCGCCGAGCCCCTGCTGGAGAACACCGCCCAAGGCTTTGCGCCGCAACCCGACTACCGCCCCCTGACCAAGTTCGAGAACCGTGGGCTGCGGTTGGGTCACGGCGTGTGGGATGTCGTGTTCGTGCGACGCCGTTGACCCCTCCCCTGCCCAGCTCCACCGTACGTTTCGATGAAGCCTATTCTCCAGAACCTGGTTGAAATGACCGGCCACCGCGACCACTTGCGGTTGGAGGTATCGGTGCTGTCCACCCTGCTCAAGCTCAGCGGCGTGGTCGACGTCCGCGCGCTGGAGCTGTTCACCGACGGTGGCACGCCCCATGTGCGCCCGCGCACCTGGGTGGAAAACGGGCAGCTGGTGTCCACCGACTCGGAGGCCGCCACCGACCCCCGGCGCGAAAAGCTGGAGCACTACCCTGCCCTGCGCGAATGCATTGCCCACCAGAGCGACAGCGCCCTGGACTCGCCCCGCAAGGGCCGGCACATGCTGTGGCTGCCGGTGTGGATGCACGACAAGGTCCACACCTGCCTGGAGATCACCCAGTCCCGCACCTTCTCCGCGCACAAGCTGGAAGTGCTCAAGGGGGTGTTCCAGGTCTACCAGAACTACCAGAGCCTGCTGGACTACAGCGAACGGGATGCGCTGACCGGCCTGTTCAACCGCAAGACCTTTGACGAGCAGTTCTCTCGCTACGCCATGAACGGCCTGGCCGGGGGGCATCCTGGCGCCGTGACCGAATCGCTGGCCTCGGAAGACGGCCCGCCCTCGGGCGAACCGGTGCAGCAATGGCTGGCCGTGGTGGACATCGACCACTTCAAGCAGGTCAACGACCGCTTCGGCCATCTGTACGGCGACGAGGTGCTGATCCTCATCGCCAACATCCTGCGCAGCTCGTTCCGCAGCCACGACCGCATCTTCCGCTTCGGCGGCGAGGAATTCGTGGTGCTGCTGCGCTCCACCACGCTGAGCACGGCCCACAAGGTGTTCAACCGCTTCCGGCTGGCCGTGCAGGAATACGCCTTTCCGCAGGTGGGCCAGGTCACCGTAAGCCTGGGCTTCGTGAGCACGACGCGGGGCTCTCCGGTGGAAATCCTGGGCCAGGCCGACCAGGCCCTGTACTACGCCAAGGAACACGGGCGCAACCAGGTCTGCTTCTATGACGACCTCGTGGCCAGCGGCCAGCTGGCCAGCAAGATGGTGGCCAACGACGACGTCGAGCTGTTCTGAGCGGCCTGCCCGCTTGGAACGTGTTGCCGGTAGAACGTGTTTACGATCTCGCAGGGGATCGCGTTGGAGCGCAATCGGGAAGAGTGGATGCTTCGGATGCGCCGCATGGGCTCATGCCCATGCAAGCAGCCGGGGCGTCCAATCACCCGATTTCGCTCCAACCCTTCGGGCAGCGGCCTTTGCGGGCGGTCTGCGGCGTTGCGGCGCTTGTGGATAGCCGAGCTATCCACGGCGCACCGCGCCTTGCATCCCCTCCCGCAAAGACCGCTGCGCGACCCCTGGGAGATCGTAAACACGTTCTTAGGCGTGAACCCCTGAATCCAGCGAGGCCAGCAGCGCCTCCACATCCACCGCGTCCTGCCGCGCATGGGGCAGAAAGCGCTGCGCATAGTCGCGCCACACGCCGCTGGTGAGGAAGAAGCGGAACACGTCCGCGTCGATGTGCCGATCGCGCACCATGCGCACCATGATCTCCAGCGATTCGTTCAGCGTCTTGGCCGGCTTGTACGGGCGGTCCGACGCCGTCAGCGCCTCGAAGATGTCGGCCAGGGTCATCACGCGGTCGGCCAGCGTGAGCTGCGAGGCCGTCAGGCGGCGCGGGTAGCCCGTGCCGTCGAGCTTCTCGTGGTGCGACCCGGCGATGGCCGGCACGCGCGCCAGCTGCGGGGGGAACGGCAGGCCGCTGAGCATGATGATGGTCTGCACGATGTGGTCGTTGATCTTGAAGCGGTCTTCGGCGGTGAGCGTGCCCCGCCGGACGGCCAGGTTGTGCAGCTCGCCCAGGTGCGCCTCCTGCGGGGGCAGCACCATGTCGAAGCCCCAGCGGTTGGCCGGATGGCCCGCCTCCACGGGGGGCTTGCGTGCGCCCCAGGGCACGATGTGCTCGGGCCGGTCCGCCAGCAGCGCTTCGTTGGCGGGCAGCGGGCGCACCGGCACCTTCGCCAGCCGCGCCGTCTCCGCCAGCGACAGCCCCAGGCGGTCGTCGAAATGGCGCTGCCACACCTGCCGGCCGATGGCGGCCAGGCGCGCGATGTCGGCATCGGCCATGTCTTCGCCGCCCACGTTGCAGCGCGCGACAAAGGCAAACTCTTCCTGCAGGCGCTCGCGCCGCTGCACCAGCTCCCGCTGCAGGCGCGCCGAATCCACGCCGGCAACCTGCTGCCGCCAGTAGTCCAGTTCCGCGTCGCGCCACAGCACCTCGAAGCGCATCCGCACCTCGTGGATGCGGTTGTAGAGCGCCTCCAGCTTGGTGGCCTTGTCGATGATGTGCTCGGGGCTCGTCACCTTGCCGCAGTCGTGCAGCCAGGCGCCCAGGCGGAATTCGTAGCGCTCGGCGTCCGTCATGGACACCTGGGCGAAAGGCCCATCCTTGGCGTCGCACAGGCGCTGCATCAGGGCCTCGGCCAGCTGCGGCACGCGTTCGCAGTGGCCGCCGGTGTACGGGCTCTTGGCGTCGATCGCGTCCGCCAGCAGCCGGATGACGGCGTCAAAGAGCTTTCGCTGCCCTTCGATCAGGCTGCGCGTCTCGACCGCCACGGACAAGGTGCCCGACAACCTTTCGGCAAACGCGCGGAAATGCGCGTCGTCCTGCTGCGCGTGGGCCCCGTACCGCAAGACCAGCAAGCCCAGCGGCTGCCCGTCGCGCGTGCGCAACTGCACGCGCAGCACGTGTTGCGGCATCGCAGCGTCCCCCTCGCCGTCCTCGTCCTGCAGGTCGTCCGACTGCGGTTCGGCGTGGTTGGTGAAGTGCGCCATGGGCAGCTGCTCGGGGTACCACGCCTGCTGCGTGGCGTCATCGCAGTAGCGCGCCGTGCGCAGCAGTCCCGCGCGCTGGGGCTCCACCAGGTACACGGCCCCCCCCGTGCAGGCGGTGGCGCGGACCAGTTCGTACAGCACGCTGGACAGCATGGCGTCCATGCGCGACTCGGCGCTGATGTGGTGCGTGATATGCAGAAACTCCTGGATGGTGCCGGACATCCGGTCCATCACCTCGCCCAGCGCGCGTACCTCGCGCACAGCGGACACCCGCGCCGCAGGGCGCTGGAAATCAAACTGCGCCAGCGCCTGCGCCTGCGCAGCCAGCCTGGACAGGCTGCGCCCCACGCGCCGCCCCGCCCACCAGCCCAGCGTCAGCATCAGCCCGATGAGGCTCAGCGACAGCCAGACCTGCTGGCGCAGGCTCTCGTTCACGTCCGCCAGCAGCTCGCGCGTGGGAATCGCCATCAGGATGTACAGGCCTTGCCAACGCTGGGACTTGAGCGGCATGGCCCGGGCCAGCCATTCCTCGCCTGCGGCCTCGAAACGGCGCGGCGTTCCCTGCGCAAGGTCCGCAGCGCCCAGGCCCTGCAGGCTGGGCACGCCCAGCGTCTGCAGGGAGCGCAGCTGCAGCAGCGGCTGATCGCCTTCGCGCACCAGCACGCGCTCCATGTCCGGATACGCCAGCACGCGCCGGTCCGCGTCGACCACCGCTATCTCGGTGCGCGGCACCAGCCGCAGGTTGCCGATCTCGCGGCCCAGGTCGGTGAGCGCGACGTCCAGTCCGATCACGGCCTGGCCGTCTTCGCCGGGCTGGCTCAGCGTGACCCCGATCTCCTGCGTGGTGAAGAACACGTAGGGCGCCGTGAGCACCTGCGCCCGTTGCGCCGTGGCCAGCGCGTACCACGGCCGCGTGCGCGGATCGTAGCGGTACCCGGGGCGCACCGCGCTGCGCAGCAAGCGCAGCCGGGCATCGTAGTAACTCCACCGCCCCACCAGGCCAGCCGATCCGGGCTCGCGGGCCATGGATTGCACCAGGTACGCAGCGTCCCCGGGGGCGTCCAGCTGGGCCCGCCACGCCGCCTGGCGCAGCGGGCGCACCAGCAGGAACTGGCCGTCGGCGTACCCGATGAACACGGCCGACAGCAGGCTGTTCTGCTCCAGCAGGCGCACCAGCACCGGCAGGCGGCGCAGGCGGGCGGGCAGCTGGGTGGCTGAGGCAATCGGATCAAACGCCAGCAGGCGGATGGCTGCGTCGGCCGGGTCCACGACGTGGTGCACCCGCTCGCTGATCAGTTGGCTGATCTGCTGCGCACTCTCGTCCGAAGCCGCGATGATGGCCTGGTGGGCGCTGGTGCCCACCTGGTAGACCAGCAGAGCCGTGAGCAACAGCATGGCCGTGACGACGACGGAGGCGATCAGGACCTCGAACGGCACCGTGATGCGGCGCCACCACGGCCCTTGCGAAGCCTCTGGCGCCGAAAGACCGGCGCGGGCCCCGTGGCGCGGGGCCGGCTCCGGGGAGGCGCGCAGCGGGTCCATGCGCAGCAATGTAGGGGGAAAGCCCTGCTCGCGTCACCCCTTTTTTATCAAAGTCGCCGCAGCACCACGCACCCCAGCGGTGCTGCGGTGCCCACGGCACCTGCGGCGGTCAGCCCAGCCGCTGGGCCACCCAGCCCTGCACGGATGCCAGGGCCGCGGGCAGCTTGGCGCCATCGGTGCCGCCGGCCATGGCCATGTCGGGCTTGCCGCCGCCCTTGCCGCCCACCTGCTGGGCCACAAAGTTCACCAGCTCGCCGGCCTTGACCTTGCCCACGCTGTCGGCCGTGACACCGGCTGCCAGCTGCACCTTGTCGCCGTCCACGGCGGCCAGCACGATGGCGGCGGTCTTGAGCTTGTCCTTGAGCTTGTCCAGCGTGTCGCGCAGCGTCTTGGCGTCGGCGCCATCCAGCTGGGCGGCCAGCACCTTCAGGCCCGCCACGTCCACCGCCTGCGCCACCAGTTCGTCGCCCTGGCTGGAAGCCAGCTTGCCCTTGAGGGCGGCCACTTCCTTCTCCAGCACCTTGATCTGGTCCAGCGCCTGGCCGATGCGGGAGGTCAGCTCGGCCGCCGGCGTCTTGAGCGCCCCGGCCGCCTGCGCCACCGTATCCTCCAGGCTTTGCAGATAGGCCAGCGCATTGGCACCCGTCACGGCTTCAATGCGGCGCACGCCCGCAGCAACGCCGCTTTCGGCCACGATCTTGAACAGGCCGATGTCCCCCGTGCGCTGCACGTGCGTGCCGCCGCACAGTTCGCGGCTGCTGCCGATGTCCAGCACGCGCACGGTCTCGCCGTATTTCTCCCCGAACAGCATCATGGCGCCCGTCTTCTGGGCCGACTCGATGTCCATCACACGCGCCTGCGTGGGGTGGTTGTCCAGCACTTCCGCGTTCACGATGCGTTCGATCTCGCGGATCTGCGCGTCCGTGACGGGCGCGTTGTGCGCAAAGTCGAAGCGCGTGCGCTCAGCGTTCACCAGGCTGCCCTTTTGCTGCACGTGGCTGCCCAGCACCTCGCGCAGGGCCTTGTGCATCAGGTGGGTGGCCGAGTGGTTGCGCACGGTGGCGGCGCGCACGGCGGTGTTCACCTGCGCCTGCACGGTGTCGCCCACGTTCAGGGTGCCGGTCTCGAGCGTGCCGTGGTGGCCGTACACGTCGGCCTTGATCTTGAGCGTGTCGCCCACCGCAAAGCGTGCGGAGCCACTGGTGATCAGCCCCTCGTCGCCCACCTGGCCGCCGCTTTCGGCATAGAAGGGGGTGGTGTCCAGCACCACCACGCCGTTCTGGCCGGCTTTCAGGGCTGCAGCGCTTGTCCCGTCGACGTAGATAGCTACGATTTTTGCAGTCTCAGCCAGGCTTTCGTAGCCGGTGAACTGGTTGGCCGCGCCCGCGTAGTCGAGTGCCTTGTCCATCTTGAACTTGCCGGCGGCGCGGGCTTGCGCCTTCTGCTTTTCCATTGCAGCCTGGAAACCGGCCTCGTCCACTTCGACATCGCGCTCGCGGCACACGTCGTTGGTCAGGTCCAGCGGGAAGCCGTAGGTGTCGTGCAGCTTGAAGGCCACGTCGCCGGGCAGCACCTTGGCGCCGCCTTCCAGCGCGGCGTCCAGAATCTCCATGCCGTTGGCCAGCGTTTCGAAGAAGCGCTCTTCCTCAGCCTTGAGCACCTCGGTGATGCGCTCCTGCTGCTCGCGCAACTTGGGGTAGGCGTCGCCCATCAGGCGCACCAGGTCGGCCACCAGCTTGTGGAAGAAAGGCGTCTTCTTGCCCAGCTTGTACCCGTGGCGGATGGCGCGGCGCACGATGCGGCGCTGCACGTAGCCGCGGCCCTCGTTGCTGGGGATCACGCCGTCGCTCACCAGGAACGCGGTGGCGCGGATGTGGTCGGCGATCACGCGCAGGCTCTTGTTGTTCAGGTCCGCCACACCGGTCTCGCGGCCGGCGGCCCGGATGAGCTGGTCGAACAGGTCGATCTCGTAGTTGCTGTGCACGTGCTGCAGGATGGCGGCCAGGCGCTCCAGGCCCATGCCCGTGTCCACGCAAGGCGCGGGCAGCGGGGTGACCGAACCGTCTTCGGCCATGTCGAACTGCATGAACACGTTGTTCCAGATCTCGATGAAGCGGTCGCCATCTTCCTCGGGGCTGCCCGGAGGGCCGCCCGGAATCTCGGGACCGTGGTCGTAGAAGATCTCGCTGCACGGACCGCAGGGGCCGGTGTCGGCCATCATCCAGAAGTTGTCGCTCTTGTAGCGGCCGCCCTTGTTGTCGCCAATGCGGATCACGCGCTCGGGCGGCAGGCCGATTTCCTTGGTCCAGATGTCATAGGCCTCGTCGTCCTCCTGGTACACGGTGGCCAGCAGGCGGTCGGCGGGCAGCTTGTATACCTGGGTCAGCAGCTCCCAGGCCCACTTGAGCGATTCGCGCTTGAAGTAGTCGCCAAACGACCAGTTGCCCAGCATTTCAAAGAACGTGTGGTGGCGCGCCGTGTAGCCCACGTTTTCCAGGTCGTTGTGCTTGCCGCCGGCGCGCAGGCAGGCCTGCACGGACACGGCCCGGTTGTACGGGCGCTTGTCGGTGCCCAGGAACACGTCCTTGAACTGCACCATGCCCGAGTTGGTGAACATCAGCGTGGGGTCGTTGCCCGGCACCAGGGGGCTGGACGCCACCACGGTGTGGCCCTTGGAAACGAAGAAGTCCAGGAAGGACTTGCGAATGTCGGCGACGGAAAAAGTGGGTGTGCTGCTCATGGTGTGGTGGAGTGGTTTCACACGGCGGTGCGCCACGCAGGCCGGTGCCTGCAGACGTCCCAGCGGGACCAACCTTTCATTATAGGTTTGGCCCCGCCGGCCCAGCTTTTGCCCGCGACGGGCCGCCCGGCCCGCAACGTTGGCGGCCTGGGCCGCCTCCGTTGCAGCCGGCCCCTTCGCTTTCGGCGCCGCAAGCTTTGCAAAAAAGAGGCACAACCCCATTGCAAAGTTTAAATATCTCATTAATATATTTACAACATACCAATCAACCACCCACCAGGAGTCTGTTCGCATGAATCCCCAACCCCGCTGGCAAGGCATCTTCCCCGCCATCACCACCAAGTTCCACGCCGACGAGTCCATTGACGCCGAAGGCACGGCCCGCCACATCGACTTCCAGATCCGCAACGGCATCCACGGCCTGGTCACCTGCGGCTCGCTGGGCGAAGCCAGCACCCTGACGCTGGAGGAAAAGCTCCAGGTCGCCCAGATCGCCCTGGAGGCCGCCGACGGCCGCATCCCCGTGCTGGCCAACGTGTCCGAAACCAGCACCCGCGAGGCGCTGCGCTACATCGACGGCGCCAACAAGCTGGGCGTGGCCGGGTTCATGGTCATGCCCTCGGTCATCTATGTGGCCGACGCCCGCGAGGCCATGGCCAACGTGCGCGCCATGGCCGCGGCCGCGCAGCGCCCGCTGATGATCTACAACAACCCCGTGGCCTACCGCGTGGACCTGAAGCCCGAGCACATGCTGGAGCTGGCCGACTGCGAGTGGATTGCCGCCGTCAAGGAGAGCACGGGCGACATCCGCCGCATCACCGACCTGCGCAACACCGTGGGCAACCGCTACCAGCTCTTCCTGGGTGTGGACGACCTGGCCTATGAGGGCCTGGCGCTGGGCTGCGATGGCCTGCTGGCCGGCGTGGGCTGCGCCTTCCCGCGCGAGACCGTGGCCCTGTACGACCTGATGAAGGCCGGCAAGTTTGCCGAGGCGCTGCCGCTGTACCAGTGGATGACGCCCATGCTCCACCTGGATGTATCGAACAAGCTGGTGCAGAACCTCAAGCTCATCGACGTGCTGGCGGGCGTGGGCACCGAGCACATGCGCCGCCCCCGCCTGCCGCTGGTGGGCGAGGAGCGTGCGTTTGTCGAGCGCGTGGTGAAGAAGGCGCTGGCAACGCGCCCCACCCAGTACCAATCCGTGGCCTGACCAGCCCCCACCAACCCTGTTTCCGCCACCGGGCCGGACGAGACACCGGCCTTTCCTCCCAACCGCACCCACAAGAGGTTTCCCATGACACGTGCATCGTTCGGATTTCTGACCCTCACGCCGGCGGCGCTTGCCGCGCTGCTACTGGCGGGCCACGCCCCGCAGGCCACCGCGCAGGAGCAGATCATCAAGATCGGCCACAGCGGCCCGCTCTCCGGCCCCAATGCGTTCGCGGGCCGGGACAATGAGAACGGCGTGCGCCTGGCCATCGAGGAGCTCAACGCGAAAAAGATGGTGGTCGAGGGCAAGCCGCTGAAGTTCGAGCTGGTGTCCGAAGACGACCAGTGCGATGCACGCACGGGCGTGAGCGTGGCGCAGAAGCTGGTGGACAGCGGGGTCAAGTTCGTCCTGGGCCCCTATTGCTCGGGCGTGGCGATTCCCGCATCGCGCGTCTACGGCGAAGGGGGCGCGCTGGTGTCCACCGTGGGCACCAACCCCAAGGTGACGGAAGGCGGCTACAAGAACCTGTTCCGCATCATCGCCAGCGACACGCAGATCGGCTCCAACATGGCCGTCTATGCCGCGCAGGTGCTGAAGGTGAAGCAAGTGGCCGTCATCGACGACCGCACGGCCTTCGGCCAAGGCGTGGCCGACCAGTTCATGAAGGAGGCCAAGGCACAAGGGCTGACGGTGGTGGGCCAGGAGTTCACCACCGACAAGTCCACGGATTTCCTCTCGATCCTCACCAGCCTCAAGGGCAAGCAGCCGCAGGCCATCTTCTTTGGCGGCTATGCCCCGCAGGCGGCGCCCATGGCGCGGCAGATGAAGCAACTGGGCCTCACGGCCAAGCTGCTGGGCGGCGACACCCTGTGCAGCCCCGAGGTGGGCAAGCTCGGCGGCGACGCCGTGAACGACACGGTGGTGTGCGCCCAGGGCGGCACCATGCTCGACAAGGTGGCCCACGGCCCGGCCTTCAAGGCCAAGTACAAGGCCCGCTTCAAGCAGGACGCCGACGCCTATGCCGCCTCCTACTACGACCAGATGATGTTTATCGCGGACGCGATGAAGAAGTCCAGTTCCACCCAGCCGGCCAAGGTCGGCGCGCAAATGTACCAATCGAGCTACCAGGGCGTGGCGGGTGCCTATGCCTACGATGAGAAGGGCAACCTCAAGCAGGCGCCCATCACGGTGCTGACCTTCCGCAACGCGGCGCCGGTTCCCCTCGCCAGTTATTAAGCCCCTGAGCCGCCTGCGGCGCCTTCCCCCCGGAGGGGGGACGCCCCTGGCGCGGCGGGGCGGCCCTTGCGCGGGGGCCCTCGTATTGACAGCGCGGACTCGTCCGGCCGCTACGATTTCCACCCGTTCAAGACACACGCAACCTTTGACCCAGGCACCATGAAACGCATCCAGATCCTTGATTCCCATACCGGCGGCGAGCCCACGCGGCTGGTCGTCAGCGGCTTTCCCGACCTGGGTGCGGGCAGCATGGCCGAGCGCCGGGCGTTGCTGGCCAGCCAGCACGATGCGTGGCGCGCCGCCACGGTGCTGGAGCCGCGCGGCAACGACGTGATCGTGGGCGCGCTGCTCTGCGCGCCGCAAGACCCGGCCAATACGGCCGGGGTGATCTTCTTCAACAACACCGGCTACCTGGGCATGTGCGGCCACGGCACCATCGGCCTGGTCGCCTCGCTGGCCTACCTGGGCCGCATCACGCCCGGCGAGCACCGCATCGAGACGCCCGTCGGCACGGTCACCACCACGCTGCACGAGGACGGCGCGGTCAGCGTGCGCAATGTGCCGGCCTACCGCCTGCACCACCGGCTGGCCGTCGACGTGCCGGGCTATGGCCGCGTGGCGGGCGACGTGGCCTGGGGCGGCAACTGGTTCTTCCTGGTGGCGGACCACGGCCAGCGCGTGGCCAGCGACAACCTGGAGGCGCTGACGGCCTACACCTGCGCCGTGCAGCAGGCCCTCAAGGACCAGGGCTTCCGCGGCGACAACGGTGGCGAGATCGACCACATCGAGCTTTTCGCCGACGACGACAACGCCGACAGCCGCAACTTCGTGCTGTGCCCCGGCAAGGCGTATGACCGATCGCCCTGCGGCACCGGCACCAGCGCCAAGGTGGCCTGCCTGGCAGCAGACGGCAAGCTCCAGCCGGGCCAGGTGTGGCGCCAGGCCAGCATCATCGGCAGCCAGTTCGAGGCCAGCTACGCGCTGCAGGACGATGGCAAGGTCATCCCTACCCTGCGCGGCCGCGCCTACATGAGCGCGGAGGCCACGCTGCTCATCGACGACAACGACCCCTTCGGCTGGGGCATCCGGCTCTAACCCTGCATTTGCCATCTTCACGGACCCCATGCACACCACCGATGTCCTCGTGATCGGCGCCGGCATCGTCGGCGCAGCCTGCGCGCATGCGCTTGCCCAGGCCGGGCTGTCGGTGCGCGTCCTCGACGCGCGGCTGGGCGGCGCCACGGCAGCGGGCATGGGGCATCTGGTGGTGATGGACGACAACCCGGCCGAACTGGCGCTCAGCCGGGCGTCGCTGGAGCTCTGGCACCGCTGGGCGCCGCAGATGGACGCGGGCTGCGCCTTCACGCCCTGCGGCACGCTGTGGGTGGCCGCCAACGAGGCCGAACTGCGGGCGGCCCACGACAAGGGCGCCGCCCTGCAAGCGCAAGGCGTGGCTTGCGAACTGCTGGACGCCGCCGCCCTGGCGCGCGCGGAGCCTGCGCTGCGCCCTGGATTGGCCGGCGCACTCAAGGTTCAAGGCGACAGCGTGGTCTATGCCCCGCGCGCGGCCCAGTGGCTGCTGGACCAGGCCGCCCTGCGCGCGCCGCTGCGGGTCGAGCAGGCCGAGGCGGCGCAGATCGACGGCCGCACGGTCACCCTGCGCGACGGCAGCCGGCGCAGCGCGGGCGCCATCGTGCTGGCCAGCGGCATCCGCGCACCGCAGCTGTGCCCCGGCCTGCCGCTGCGGCCCAAGAAAGGCCACTTGGTCATCACCGACCGCTACCCGGGCACCGTGCACCACCAGCTGGTGGAGCTGGGCTACATCGCCAGCGCGCACCACAGCGACGGCACCTCCGTGGCCTTCAATGTGCAGCCGCGGCCCACGGGGCAGTTGCTCATCGGCTCGTCCCGCGAATTCGACACCACCGATCCGGCCGTCAGCGACGCCCTGCTGGGCCGCATGCTGCAGCGCGCGCTGCACTACCTGCCGGGCCTGGCGGACCTCAACGCCATCCGCACCTGGACCGGCTTTCGCGCCGCCACGCCGGACGGCCTGCCCATCATCGGCCCCCACCCCCAGCGCCCCCACCTGTGGCTGGCCGTGGGGCACGAGGGCCTGGGCGTGACCACCGCGCCGGCCACCGCCCAGCTGATCGCCGCGCAGATCGTCGGCATGCCCCTGCCCCTGGACGCCGCTGCGTTCGCGGCCCACCGTTTTGCACCTCTGCAGGCATGAACGCTTCCCTCATCACCCTCACGCTCGACGGCCAGCCCCTGCACGTGCCGCCCGGCACCACCGTCGCAGCCGCCCTGGCGCATGCGTATCCCCCCGGCGCCACCCGCCGGTCGGTCAGCGGCGAGGTGCGCGCGCCGCTGTGCGGCATGGGCATCTGCCAGGAATGCCGCGTGCAAATCGATGGCCTGCGCCGCCTGGCCTGCCAGACCCTGTGCCGCGACGGCATGCAGGTGGCCACCGGGCTGCGCGCCATGGAGGGAACGCCATGAACAGGCCCTCCACGCCCACCGCCCCCGCGTGCGACCTGCTCATCGTGGGCGCCGGCCCCGCCGGCCTGGCAGCGGCCCTTGCGGCGGCCCCCAGCGGCGCGCGCATCGTGCTGCTGGACGACAACGCCGCCCCCGGCGGCCAGATCTGGCGCGACGGCCCCGGCGTCCCACTGCCGCAGGCCGCGCTGCGGCAACGCGAGGCCCTGGCCCGGCACGCCAACGTGCAGCTGCGCTGCGGCACACGCGTGGCCGGACTGGCCCACCGCACCGAGCGGGTGCCCGGCCTGCACGCTTTGCTGCTGGAAGATGCCACCGGGGGCTGGGTGCAGCAGGCCCGCCAGGTCATCCTGTGCACCGGCGCGCGCGAGCTGCTGCTGCCGTTTCCAGGCTGGACGCTGCCGGGCGTGACCGGTGCGGGCGGGCTGCAGGCCCTCATCAAGGGCGGGCTGCCTGTGGCCGGCCAGCGGATCGTGGTGGCCGGCAGCGGGCCGCTGCTGCTGGCGGCGGCCCGCACGGCGCGGGACGCCGGTGCGCAAGTCGTCGCCGTGGCCGAGCAGGCCCCGTGGCGCGCACTGGTGCCCTTTGGCGCCAGTCTGGTGCGCTGGCCGGCCAAAGCCGTGCAAGCCCTGGCGCTGCTGCCCGCCACCTACCGCGCCGGCACCCATGTGGCGCGCGCCCAGGGCGGTGGCGGCGCTCGCGGCCAGCTCCAGTCCGTCACGCTGCGCACCCAGGACCGCGAGCGCGACATCGCGTGCGACCGCCTGGCCTGCGGCTTTGGCCTGGTGCCCAACACCGAGCTGGGCCAGATGTTGGGCGGCAGCCTGAACGCCCGCCACGGCCTGCGCGTGGATGCGCAGCAGCGCCTGCACGGCGTGCCCGGCGTGATGGCGGCCGGGGAATGCACCGGCTTCGGCGGCAGCGAACGCTCGCGCGCCGAAGGGGCCATGGCGGGCTTCCTGGCGGTCGGCGATACCGCCGCTGCGCGCGCGCTGGAGCCGGAACGCGCCCGCTGGCAGGCCTTTGCAGACGCCTTGCACCAGCATTTCGCGCTGCAGCCCGCGCTGGGCCGGCTGGCCGAGCCCGACACCCTGGTGTGCCGCTGCGAAGACGTGCCCCACGCCGCGCTGGTGGAGCGCTCCGGCTGGATCGACGCCAAGCTGCACACGCGCTGCGGCATGGGCCCCTGCCAAGGCCGCATTTGCGGCGCAGCCACCCGCCACCTCCTGGGCTGGACGCCCGCGCCTGCGCACCACTTGCTGGCGCCCACCCGCATCGGCACGCTGGCCGGCCTGGGGGATGGCGGGCCGCCACCTGCGCAGGGCTGAACGCCGGCACGCGACGGCCACCCCACGGCACAGGCATTCATCTTGCTTCTACATATATTTAAAAAATATTGAAGACCGCTGCCAGTTCCACCTCCGCCGCACACCACCACCTGCCCATGAACACGCCTGCCGCCTCCCCCTCTCCCATGCCGCCCGCCGCGCCCCGCCCGCCTGTGCGCTGGGCTCTGGCGCTGTCCAGCCTGGTGCTGCGCGCCGAACGCCACCTGCTCATGGTCCTGATGGCCGCCCTGGTGCTGCTGATCCTGCTGAACGTCGCCACGCGGTATTCGGGCATGCCGCTGTACTGGGTGGACGAAGCGGCGGTGTACACGGTGGTCTGGCTGACGTTCATTGGCGCGTCGGTGACGACGCGGCTGCGCATGGACTTTGCCGTGGGCATGCTGACCGACCACCTGGGCCCGCGCAGCGCCCGCATTGCCAAGACCCTCGCTACCTCCTGCGTGCTGCTGTTCGGCGTGGCCCTGCTCGCCATGTGCTGGGTATGGCTGGACCCGGTCGGCATCGCCCAGTTCGGGTTCGATGCCAAGGAATACGCGGCCCAGAGCTTCAACTTTGTCTACACCGAACGCACGCAGACGCTGAACTGGCCCACCTGGGTGCTGCAGCTGATCCTGCCGATCTTTGCAGCCACCTTCAGCGTGCATGCGCTGGCCAACCTGCTGGAAGACATGGGCCTGGCAGAGCGCGCGGCCCACGCAGGCTTTGATGTGGTCAACGCCGACGCCGTGAACTGATCCTGGAGACCCGCATGCTCACGACCCTCTTCTTTCTTGCGGTGCTCATGGTGGGGGTACCCATCGGCGTGTGCCTGTGCCTCTCGGGCATCGTGTACATCTTCAGCATCGACAGCCCGGTGTTGTTCCAGTCGTTTCCGCTGCAGATGTTCGGCGGCGTGGACAGCTATGGGCTCATCGCGATCCCGCTGTTCATCCTGATCGGCGAGCTGATGAACAGCGGGGGCATCACGCGCCGGCTGGTGGACCTGGCAATGGCCTTTGTCGGCTCGGTCAAGGGTGGGCTCGCCTACGTGAACATCCTGGCCAACATGCTGGTGTCGTCCATCATCGGATCGGCCACCGCGCAGGTGGCCATCATGTCGCAGGTCATGGTGCCCGAGATGGAAAAGCAGGGCTACGACAAGACCTTTGCCGCCGGCCTCACGGTCTACGGCGGCATGCTGGGGCCCATCATCCCGCCCTCGGTCATGTTCGTGGTGTTCAGCGTGCTGGCGCAGGTGGCCGTGGGAGACATGCTGATCGCCGGCATCCTGCCGGGCGTACTGCTCACGCTGCTGTTCTTCTGCGTCATCGCGCTCATGGGCTTGGTCTACGACTACCCGCGCAGCGCCAAACGCCCCTGGCGTGAGCGCCTGCGCACGGTGGTGCAGGCCAGCCCCACGCTGCTAATCCCCATCGTCATCGTGGGATCGATCCTGGGCGGGCTGGCCAACCCCACCGAGTCGGCGGCCGTGGGCGCCGTGGCTTCCGTCCTGGTGGGCCGCTATGTCACCAGGGAGTTCCACTTCAGCGCCCTGCCGCGCATCCTGCTGCGCTCGGCCGTCTACTCGGCCGTGGTGCTGTTCCTGGTGGCTGCGGCGGCCGTGTTCTCGTGGCTGCTGATCTACGGCAAGGTGCCGCAGATGGTGGCGGCCTGGGTGCAGACGGTAGCGCACGACCCGGTCACCTTCTTGCTGCTGGCCAACGTGATCCTGCTGGTGATCGGCACCGTCATCGACGGCATTCCCGGGCTCATCATGACCGTTCCCATCCTGCTGCCCATCGCCACCGACGTGTACCACATCGACCCGCGCCACTTCGGCGTGGTGGTGGTCATCAACCTGGTGCTCGGGCTGATGTCGCCGCCCGTGGGCCTGAGCTTCTTCGTCGCCTCGGCCGTCACCGGGGCCAAGCCGGGAAAGATGTTCATCGTCACCCTGCCGTTTTTCATCATCAGCTGCGTGGCGCTGGTGATGCTGTCGCTGTTCCCCAGCCTGTCGCTCGGCCTGCTCAAGTAGCAAGCCTGCGGCCCACCCTTCTCCCAACGTTTCTCACCACGGAGTTCATCATGACGAAGCAGCCCGCCCCTCCCGTTTCCCCCGTCACCCGCCGTCATTTCATCCAGCGCCATGCCGCAGCGGCCGCCGCCGTGGCGGGGCTGGGCGCGCCCGCGCTGCTCAGGGCCGCAGATGCCAAGGAATTCCGCCTGGGCCTGATCACCCCGGCCGGCCATTCGTGGAACCGCGCCGCGCTGCAGTTTGGCGAGGCGCTGAAAAAGGAAACCAACGGCCGCCTGAGCGTGGCCGTGTTCCATTCGGGCCAGCTGGGCAACGAGGCGGTCATGATGCAGCAGCTGCAGTCCGGCGCGCTCGACATGGGCTGGATCCAGGCGGCCGAGCTGGGCTCGCGTGTGTCCAGCATTGCCGCCATCAACGCACCGTACCTCGTGCGCTCGACCCCCGCCGTCGCCAAGCTGGTCCGCCACCCGTCCGCCCTGAAACTGCTGGAGGCCCTGCCGCGCGAGACCGGCACCATCGGCCTGGGCTGGGGCATCACCGGCATGCGGGCCGTGTTCTCCACCAAGGACATCAACGTTCCCACCGATATCAAGGGCATGAAGCTGCGCATCAACCCCACGCCGGTGTACCGCGACTTCTACCAGATGCTGGGCGCCGCGCCCACGCCCATCCCCACGCCCCAGGTGTTCGACGCCATGAGCAACGGCCAGGTCGACGGGCTGGAGGCGGACATCGAGTTTTCGTGGAATCAGCGCTTCGACAAGGTGGCCAAGACGCTGCTGCAGATGAATGCGCTGTTCATGCCGTTTGCGCCCCTGGTCTCGGGCCGCGTCTGGCAAGGGCTGGATGCCAAGGACAAGGACATCATCCGCAAGCTGGTGGTCCAGTCGCTCGATGCGCAGATCAACGACATCGTGACCACCGAGGCCGGGCTGATCGAGAAGTTCAAGGGCACGTCCATCGCGTTCAAGACGGCGGCTTCCTTCAACCCCGAAGGGCTGGTGCAGGAGTTCGACAAGCTGTGGCTGCCCAAGGCTCCGCAGATTGCCGAACTGCGCAAGGTAGGCGCCAGCCTGGCCACTCAGTAAGATGCGGCCCGCAACCCGCCCCACCTGCCCACAACGAGCCCCATGACCACCCGCAGCGCCTCCCCGAAGCGAGAACAAGCCCCCAAACGCCGCGCGGCCGACGTGGCCTACGACGCCATCGAGGCCATGATCTCCACCCTGCAGCTGCAGCCCGGCTCGCCGGTGGTGGAGGCCGAGATCGTGGACAGCACGGGCCTGGGCCGCACGCCGGTGCGCGAGGCGCTGCTGCGCATGGTGTCCATCGGGCTGATTGCGCAGCAGCCGCGGCGCGGGCTGCTGGTGTCGCACATCGACCTGGCCGATCACCTGGACGTGATCCAGACGCGCCGCGTGCTGGAGCGCCTGATCGCCTCGTGCGCAGCGCGCCGCGCCACGGCCCCGCAGCGCCAGGCCATCGTGCGCTGCGCCGAGAAGATGGTGGAGGCCGCGGCGCGCAGCCACCTGGACGACTACATGCAGGCCGACCACGAGCTCGACGTGGTCGTGCACCAGGCCTGCCAGAACCACTCGGCCGTGAAATGCGTGCAGCCGCTCATCGTGCAGTGCCGGCGCTTCTGGTACGCCTACCAGCATGAAGGCGAGGTCTCGGAAGGCGCGCGCGCCCACATGCACCTGGCCCAGGGCATCGCCACGGGCGACGAGGCGCAGGCGGTGGCCGGGGCCGAACAGCTGATGGAATACCTGGAGCGGTTTGCGCGGCGCATCATCGACCGCTGAAAGCACACCGGGCTGAGTCAGGTCGCTATATATTTGATAGCTTCCAGCGCTTACCCAGCAAGCGCTGGAGGCCAAAAAAACTCCAAACCAGCGCACAAAACCGCCGCCAGGCAGGCAGCCAGGCGCTCAGTCCACGACCTGCTGCCCCAGCAGAATGCGCTGCTCCAGAAAGCGCCACAGCCGCTCGTCCTGGCTGAACGACACGTTGAAGCGCAGCCAGCCCGTGGGCCGCGGCTCCACCAGAAAGAGCTGGCCCGGGCCCAGCATGATGCCGGCGCCGGTGGCCTCTTTGGACAGCTCGGCGCTGTCGGGCAAATCGGGGTGCCGCGCCCACAGGTACATGCCGGCCTCGGGTTCGTGGAACAGCTCGAAGCCCAGGCCCAGCAGCCGGCGGCCCACGGTGCGGTGCGCGTCGGCCAGGCGCTCGCGCAGCGACTTGAGGTGCTTGCGCCAGCGGCCGTCGGTCACCACGCCGAAGGTGATGCGCTCGGTGATCTCGGACGAGGTCAGGCCCGAGATCATCTTCAGCTGCACCAGCTCGTCCAGCAGGTCGCGCCGCGCCGCCAGAAAGCCCGTGCGCAGGTTGGGCGAGATGGTCTTGGAAAAGCTGCCCAGGTAGATCACGCGGTTCAACTGGTCCAGGCTGGCCAGCGACGGGCGGACGCCCGGGTCCATGTCGGAGTAGATGTCGTTCTCGACCAGCAGGAACCCATGCTGCTCGGCCAGCTGCAGCAGGCGGTGCAGGTGCGCGACGGACGCCATCGAGCAGGTGGGGCTCTGCAGCCGCGGCTGCGTGAAGAACACGCTGGGATGGTGCGCAGCCAGCAGCGCCTCCAGCGCGGGCAGGTCGTAGCCCGTGGGGGTGCGCGGCACGCCCACCACATGCGCGCCGGCAAAGCGCAGCATGAAGTGCAAGTTGGGGTAGCCCGGGTCGTCCACCAGCACCACATCGCCCGGCTTGACCAGCCGCCGCGCCACCAGGTCCAGCGCCTGGCTGGAGCCCTGGGTGAGCAGCACCTGGTCCGCGTCCACCACCAGGTGGTGCTCGGCCAGCGACTCGGCCACCACCATGCGCAGCGCCATGTGGCCGTGGGGCAGGCCGTAGCCGTCCAGCTCGGTGCCGTCGGACGACAGCTGCCGCATGCTGCGCTTCACCGCGTCGCCAAACAGCCAGTCGTGCGGCAGCCAGCCGCAACCCGGCTTCATGGGCAGATTGCGGTTTTCAAAAATTTGCTTGAGGTACCAGCGTGCGTCAAAACGGGGCACCGGACGTTCGGGCGCACCAAGACCGGGCGCCGCGCCTTCATCCCCCCGCCGCTTCACGAAAAAGCCCGCGTTGGCGCGCGACACCAGCCAGCCCTGCGCCACCAGCCGGTCGTAGGCCTCGACCACGGTGAACACGCTCACCCCGTGGGCGGCCGCAAACGCGCGGATGGAGGGCAGCTTGCTGCCCGGCTTGAGCACCTGCCCGGCGATGAGGCCTCGCAGCCCGTCAACGATCTGGCTGACCAGCGGAGTCTGGAGATCCGGGCTGAGGTTGAGCATCAAGAAAGGGAAAAAGGGGCCGAATTGTGCACCGGCTTGGCGCACACCAAATCAGGGATTGCCTGTACAGGATTTTAGACCTGCACAGTGCGCGCGAAACAGCGCTGCGCTGTACATGGACGGTGTTGGGCGCGACTTCCAGAATTCGCTCCATTCCTTCCTTTCCGTCCACTACCACCCGAACCACCGCCATGCAGCAAGACCGCCACTTCACCAACGCCGCCCTCCTCGCCCGCCGCCATGCCGCCGTGGCACGCGGCGTGGGCCAGGCCCATGACCTGTTCATCCAGAAAGCCCTCAACGCCGAACTGTGGGACGTGGAAGGCCGCCGCTTCATCGACTTCGCCGGCGGCATCGCGGTGCTCAACACCGGCCACCTGCACCCCGCGGTGATCGCCGCAGTGAAGGCCCAGCTCGACCTGTACACCCACACCTGCTTCCAGGTGGTGGCCTACGAGCCCTACGTGGAGGTGTGCGAGCGCCTGAACACGATGGCCCCCGGCGCCTTTGCCAAGAAAAGCCTGCTGCTGACGACCGGCGCCGAGGCGGTGGAAAACGCCATCAAGATCGCCCGTGCCTACACCAAGCGCCCCGGCGTGATCGCCTTCACCGGCGGCTACCACGGCCGCACCAACCTCACGCTGGGCCTCACGGGCAAGGTCGCGCCGTACAAGGTCGGCTTCGGCCCCTTCCCCGGCGAGATGTACCACGCGCTGTTCCCCAACGCGCTGCACGGCGTGAGCGTGGAACAGGCCCTGCACTCGGTCGAGCTGATCTTCAAGAACGACATCGAGCCCGAGCGCGTGGCGGCCTTCATCGTCGAGCCCGTGCAGGGCGAAGGCGGCTTCTATGTGGCGCCCCCCGAATTCATCACCGGCCTGAAGGCCCTGGCCGACCGCTACGGCATCCTGCTGATCGCCGACGAAGTGCAGACCGGCGCGGGCCGCACCGGCACCTGGTTTGCCTGCGAGCAATGGCCCGTGGCGCCGGACCTCATCACCACGGCCAAGTCGCTGGCGGGCGGCTTCCCCCTGTCGGGCGTGGTGGGCCGCGCCGACGTGATCGACGCGCCCGCCGCCGGCGGGCTGGGCGGCACCTACGCCGGCAGCCCGGTGGCGTGCGCCGCCGCCCTGGCCGTGATCGAAGCCTTCGAGAGCGAAAAGCTCCTGGCCCGCAGCCAGGACATGGGCGCCCTGCTGGTCAGGGGCCTGAAAGAAATCGCGGCCAAAGTACCGGCCATCGGCGACGTGCGCGGCCTGGGCGCCATGGTGGCCCTCGAGCTGTTCGAGAACGGCGACGTGCACCGCCCCGATGCCGCGCTCACCAAGAAGGTGGTGGCCGAGGCCGCACGGCGCGGGCTCATCCTGCTGTCCTGCGGCACCTACGGCAACGTGATCCGCATCCTGGTGCCGCTCACGGCGTCCGACGACCTGCTGCAGGAGGGCCTGGCCATCCTGGCAGCCAGCTTTGAAGCCGTGGCCGCGGCTGCGAAATGACATGCGCCCGGCTCTCCACTCCACCTACCAGATGCCACCGACCATGACCCAAGCCGAACCCCTGGTGCGCTTCAGCGGTGTGCAAAAGACCTATGACGGCGAGCAGCTGGTCGTGCGCTCGCTGGACCTGGACATAAAGCGCGGCGAGTTCCTCAGCCTGCTGGGCCCGTCAGGCTCGGGCAAGACCACCACGCTGATGATGCTGGCCGGGTTCGAGTCGCCCACCGCGGGCGACATCCTCCTGGACGGCAAGCAGATCACGCACACGCCGCCGCACAAGCGCAACTTCGGCATGGTGTTCCAGAACTACGCCCTGTTCCCCCACCTCACCGTGGGCGAGAACGTGGCCTACCCGCTGACGGTGCGCAAGGTGCCCAAGGCCGAGCAGGCCGAGCGCGTGAAGAAGGCGCTGGACATGGTGCGCCTGGGCGGCATGGCCGACCGCCTCCCTGCGCGCCTGTCGGGCGGGCAGCAGCAGCGCGTGGCCCTGGCGCGCGCGCTGGTGTTCAACCCGCAGCTGGTGCTGATGGACGAGCCCCTGGGCGCGCTGGACAAGCAGCTGCGCGAGCACATGCAGATCGAGCTGAAGGAACTGCACCACCAGCTGGGCGTGACCTTTGTCTACGTGACGCACGACCAGGGCGAAGCGCTGACCATGAGCGACCGCGTGGCCGTGTTCAACGAAGGCGTGATCCAGCAGCTGGCCGATGTGGAGAGCCTGTACGAAACGCCGAGCAACCGCTTTGTGGCGGGCTTCGTGGGCGACAGCACGGTGCTCACCGGCACGCTGCAAGGCGCAGGCAGCGACGCGGCCATCCAGCTGCCCGGCGGCTTCCTGCTGCCTGGCGTGAACGTGAACCAGGCCGCGCTGGGCGCGCGCGTGCAAGCCTGCGTGCGCCCCGAGCGCATCGTGCTGCACCCGTCGTCCGACTACCCGCGGCCCAACGCCATCCCGGCCACCGTGGCACGCACCATCTACTACGGCGACCACCAGCGCCTGATGTGCGACCTGGGCCACGGCCAGGAACAGGCCACGGTGAAGCTGCCGCTGTCCCCCGCCGGGACCCCCTGCAGCCATCCGCAGCCGGGCGACCAGGTGCTGCTGGAGTTTCCGCCGGCCACCACCCGCATCTACGCCGCCTAGCGCCGGGCGGCGCCCTTTCCTGCCCGGAAGCCGCCGCCTTGCCCCGCACTTGTTTGCCTTTTTTGCCCGTTCCCTCTTGCCCGTGTTCCCGTTCCGTTCCACCACAACCCAAGGAAAAACCATGAAAAAGAGCCTTATCGCCTGCGCATCCCTGGCTGCCTGCCTGGCCCTGCCCAGCTTCGCGCAGCAGCAACTCACCGTCGTGAACTTTGGCGGCGCCAATGCCAACGCGCAGAAAAAGGCGTTCTACGAGCCCTACGAAAAGCAGGGCAACAAGATCGTGGCCGTGGAATACAACGGCGAGCAGGCCAAGGTGAAGGCCATGGTCGAGACCAAGAAGGTCACCTGGGACGTGGTGGAAGTCGAATCGCCCGACGCTGCCCGCGGCTGCGATGAAGGCCTGTACGAGAAGCTGGACTACAGCAAGATCGTGCCCAAGGCCGACCTGCTGCCCGCCGCCGTGAACGAATGCGCCGTGGGCATCTTCGTGTGGTCCACCGTCATGGCCTACAACGGCGACAAGCTCAAGACCCCGCCCACCAGCTGGGCCGACTTCTGGGACACCAAGAAGATCCCCGGCAAGCGCGGCATGCGCAAGGGCGCGCGCTACAACCTTGAATTCGCTCTGCTGGCCGACGGCGTGAAGCCCGCCGACGTGTACAAGGTGCTGGCCACCAAGGACGGCGCCGACCGCGCGTTCAAGAAGCTCACCGAACTCAAGCCCAACATCCAGTGGTGGGAAGCCGGTGCCCAGGCGCCCCAGTTCCTGGTGGCGGGCGACGTGGCGCTGACCACGGTGTTCAACGGCCGCATCGACGCCGCCAACCGCGAAGGCCGCAACCTCAAGATCTACTGGCCCGGCGGCATCTACGACCTGGACTACTGGGCCATCCCCAAGGGCACGCCCAACAAGGACGCTGCCGTGAAGTTCATCGCCTTCACGATGCAGCCCCAGCAGCAGTCGGCCTACGCACAGAACATTGCCTACGGCCCGGCCAACAGCAAGGCCCTGGCATCGCTGGACAAGAAGGTGCTGGACGACCTGCCCACCTCGGCCGCCAACGCCAAGGAAGCCCTGCAGTTCAGCGTGGGCTTCTGGGCCGACCAGGGCGAGGCGCTGGAAAAGCGCTTTGCCGCCTGGGCCACCCAGTAAGGCCACGGCACCTGAGCCCCTTGTGAAACGCTGAGAGCAGGACACCTCCATGCAAGCCACCTTGGCCCATCCCCACGCCATCGCCACCGACGGCAGCACGCCCGGCGCGCTGCGCGCCGCCCTGGCGCGCGCTGAATCCCGCCGCAAATGGCGCGCGTTTGCGCTGACCTTGCCGCTGCTGGTGTTCCTGCTGCTCACGCTGCTGGTGCCTATCGTCGCGCTGCTGCAGCGCGCCGTGGAAAACCCCGAAGTCGCCAACGCCCTGCCCGCCACCGTGCACGCCCTGGACGGCTGGAACCGCAAGGACGCCCCAGGCGCCGCGGCCTACGCGGCCCTGGTGCAGGACCTGGCCCGCCTGCCCGACAGCTCCGACGCGGGCGCGCTGGCACGCCGGCTCAACACCGAGGTGCCGGGCGCGCGCTCGCTCATCATGGGCGCGTACCGCGCGCTGCCGATGGAAGGCACGCCGGATTCGATCCGCGCGCAGCTGCTGGAAAAGGACGCGCGCTGGGCCGAGCCCCCCCTGTGGCAGGCCATCGCCAAGAACGGCGCCCGCTGGACGCCCGACTACCTGCTTGCCTCGGTGGACCTGCAGCGCGACGCGCTGGGCCACGTCGAGCGCATGCCCGAGGAGCAGCGCGCCTTTGGCGGCATTCTGCTGCGCACGTTCCACATCAGCCTGGTGGTCACGCTGGTGTGCCTGCTGCTGGGCTACCCGCTGGCCTGGTGGCTGGCCAGCCTGCCCGCGCGCCAGGCCAATGTGCTGATGATCCTGGTGCTGGTGCCGTTCTGGACCTCCATCCTGGTGCGCGTGGCCGCATGGATCGTTCTTCTGCAGTCCGAAGGCCTGGTCAACCGCGGCCTGATGGGCCTGGGGGTGATCAGCGAACCGCTGGCGCTGCTGTTCAACCGCACCGGCGTGGTGATCGCCATGGTGCACATCCTGCTGCCCTTCATGATCCTGCCGCTGTACAGCGTGATGAAGAGCGTGCCGCCCACCTACCAGCGCGCCGCGGTATCGCTGGGCAGTTCGCCCATCGCGGCATTCTTCCGCGTGTATGTGCCGCAGACCTATCCCGGCATCGGCGCCGGCGCGCTCTTGGTGTTCATCCTGGCCATCGGCTACTACGTGACGCCCGCGCTGCTGGGCGGTGCCGACGACCAGATGCTGAGCTACTACATCGCGCGCTACACCAACGTGGAGGTCAACTGGGGCATGGCCTGCGCGCTGGGCGCGCTGCTGCTGGCCGCCACGCTGGTGCTCTACGGCGTGTACCGCCGCATCGGCAAGGCCGAGTTGAGTCTTGGATGACCCCCCTGAGCCGCTTCGCGCCTTCCCCCCAAGGGGGGACGCACCCGGTGGCCCGGCCAAGCCGGTTCCACGGGTGCACTGGTTTCGGATGCGCCCGTCTCACGCCCCGCGCGTTTTAGAACCTCGGTTTGGCCCCTTGTCCGCACAACCCACGACCTCTTCCCCACCTATGCGCCGCTACCTGCCCCAATTTCCCCTCTACGCCACCCTGCCCGACAAGCTCGGCTGGTGGGCCGTGCGCGCGCTGTGCGTGGCCGTGCTGGCGTTCCTGCTGGCGCCCATCCTGGTGATGGTGCCGCTGTCGTTCTCGGAAAGCTCCTTCCTCGCCTACCCCATCCACAGCTGGTCGCTCAAGTGGTACCAGCACCTGTTCGATTCGCCCGAATGGGCCCGCGCCACGCGCAACAGCTTCATCGTGGCGCCCGCGGCCACCGTGATCGCCACCGCGCTGGGCACGCTGGCCGCCGTGGGGCTGTCGCGGGCGGACTTCCGCTTCAAGGGCGCTGTCATGACCATCCTGATCGCCCCGATGGTCGTGCCCATCATCGTGGTGGGCGTGGCCACCTACCTCTACTTCGCGCCGCTGGGCCTGGCGGACAGCTACTTCGGCCTCATCATCGTGCACGCGGCGCTGGGCGCCCCCTTTGTGCTGACCACCGTGCTGGCAACGCTGGCGGGCTTCAACCACAACCTGGTGCGTGCCTCCCTGAGCCTGGGCGAGACACCGCTTTCCACGTTCTTCCGCATCACGCTGCCGGTGATCGCGCCGGGCGTCATCTCGGGCGCGCTGTTTGCCTTTGCCACTTCGTTCGATGAAGTGGTGGTCACGCTGTTCCTGGCGGGCGCCGACCAGTCCACCCTGCCGCGGCAGATGTTCACCGGCATCCGCGAGAACATCTCGCCCACCATCGCGGCCGTGGCCACGCTGCTGATCCTGTTCACCACCAGCCTGCTGCTGGCGCTGGAGTGGCTGCGCGGCCGGCGGGCATGACGGCCCCGCTGAGCCGCCTCGCGGCGGTCCCCGCCCGGGCCGCGCCAGTGGCATGCGCGGCGGGCAACCGCAGCGCATGCCTGGCAACCGGCCTGAAACCACGCCGCCAGTGCCACACTGGTGACAAGTGCGGCGGCAGCGCGTGCTAGCCTTTCCCTCAACCCCTTCCCCATTTTTTCTTCACCCGGAAGCATCCCATGGACATGAAGACCTCTCCCCTCGCCCAGCTGAACGACCCCACCCTGCTCAAGACCGACGGCCTCATCAACGGCCAGTGGGTGGCCGGCGCCGGCCGCTTTGACGTGAACGACCCCGCCACGGGCAAGAAGCTGGCCGACGTGGCCAACCTGGGCCCGCAGGACGCCGAAGCGGCCATCGCTGCCGCCAACGCCGCCTGGCCCGCCTGGAAGGCCAAGACCGCCAAGGAGCGTAGCAACCTGCTGCGCAAGTGGTACGACCTGCTGATGGCGAACCAGGACGACCTGGGCCGCATCATGACGGCCGAGCAAGGCAAGCCCCTGCCCGAGGCCAAGGGCGAAGTGGCCTACGGCGCCAGCTTTGTGGAGTGGTTTGCCGAAGAAGCCAAGCGCGTCAACGGCGAGACCCTGCCGCAGTTCGACAACAACCGCCGCCTCTTGGTGCTCAAGCAGCCCATCGGCGTGTGCGCGGCCATCACGCCGTGGAACTTCCCGCTGGCCATGATCACCCGCAAGGTGGCCCCGGCCCTGGCCGCGGGCTGCCCCGTGGTCATCAAGCCGGCCGAACTCACGCCGCTCACCGCCCTGGCCGCGGCCGAGCTGGCCCTGCGCGCGGGCATCCCTGCCGGCGTGTTCAACATCCTGCCGGCCGACAGCGGCAATTCCATCGCCATCGGCAAGGTGCTGTGCGCCAGCGACGTGGTGCGCCACATCAGCTTCACCGGCTCCACCGAAGTGGGCCGCATCCTGATGGCGCAGTCCGCCCCCACGGTCAAGAAGATGTCGCTGGAGCTGGGCGGCAATGCGCCCTTCATCGTGTTCGACGACGCCGATGTGGACAGCGCCGTGGAAGGCGCCTTTGCCAGCAAATACCGCAACGCCGGCCAGACCTGCGTGTGCACCAACCGCTTCTACGTGCAGGAAGGCGTGTACGACGAGTTCGTCGCCAAGTTCGCCGCCAAGGTCAAGACGGCCAAGGTGGGCAACGGCTTTGAGGACGGCGTGAGCCAGGGCCCGCTGATCGAGGAAGCCGCGCTGGAAAAGGTGCAGCGCCATGTTCAGGACGCCCTGGCCAAGGGCGGGCAGGTGGTGGCCGGCGGCCAGCGCCTGAGCAGCCTGGGCTCGGGCCAGTTCTTCGAGCCCACGGTGGTGGCCGGCGCCACGGCCGACATGCTGTGCGCACGCGAGGAAACCTTCGGCCCCTTCGCGCCGGTGTTCAAGTTCAAGACCGAGCAGGAAGCCATTGACGCCGCCAACGCCACCGAGTTCGGCCTGGCCAGCTACTTCTACAGCCGCGACGTGGGCCGCATCTTCCGCGTGGGCGAGGCGCTGGAGTACGGCATGGTCGGCATCAACGTGGGCATCCTGGCCACCGAGCACGTGCCGTTTGGCGGCGTCAAGCAGTCCGGCCTGGGCCGCGAGGGCTCGCACTACGGCATGGACGACTACGTCGAGATCAAGTACCTGTGCGTGGGCGACGTGCTGAAGTGAAGCAGCGCGCCCCGCGCTTGCTTCACTATTGATAGCTGCCAGCGCTTGCCAGTCAAGCGCTGGAGGCCAAAATCATTCAATTTTTCTGCGGCGCGACATTGGTGTAGCTGGCATTGCCCAGGCCCGTCCCCACGGTCAGCACGGCCCAGCGCCGCACGTCCTGCGTGAAGGGCAGCTCGGACAGGCCCTGCACCACCGCATCGTTGTGCAGGCACACCTGCGTGCGTCCCTGGCCGATGTGCGGCAGCCGCCCGCACAGGTAGCGCGGCAGATGGAAGCGGGTGCTTTCCCAGTTGCCGGGCAGGTTCTGCGTGCCGCCCGCGAGCGAGCCGTCCTCCACCACTAGGCCGGGGCAGGCCACGCCGATGTAGGGCGCCAGGCGGATCTTCTTTTTCCTGGCATGGGCCATCAGGCGTTCCAGCATGGCGGCGATGCCCTCCAGCAGCTCGTCGCGCCGCGGCTTGTCGTCGGCATGGGCCCATTTTTCGCGGCGCACCACCTCGGCCAGCGACAGGTCGGGGGCGCGGTGCAGGTGGGTTTGCACCACGCCGCAGCGCACGTTGGTGCCGCCGATGTCCACGGCCAGGATGGCGTCGTAGCTGTGCAGCAGCGCGGCCGGGGCCAGGTGCACCCAGCCGATCAGCCCGCCTTCATCGGAATGGTGGTGCAGCGTGCGCAATTCGGCGCCTACGCCCCCGTCCCGCAGGATCTGGCGCGCACGCTCCACCGCGCGGCGGCCGACCTCGCTCTGGTGGAAGCCGCCGCCGATGATGATGCGCTCCACCCCCCGCCAGCTGCGGTGCCGCAGAAAGCGCTGCACCACGTGGACCAGCTGCAGCGCGTAGTCCTCCACGGCCGCCTGGATGGCCTGCGCGGCCGGCCCCTTCTTGCGCAGCAGCGCATCCAGCTGGTGCTTGCTCAGCCGCCGCGTGGGCCGCTGGCCGAGCGGGTCCTTGCCCACCATGGACGTGAACAGCGCGCGCCACGCCTGCAGCATGTGGCGAAACGCCGTGCGGCTGGCCACGTCGCCCACAAAGCCGTCGCCCTCGCGCAGCTCCAGGCTGTAGCCGTCGACGGTGACGGATGCGAGCTGCAGCTCGCCATGCGGTCCCACGATCCCCAGCTCCCGCTGTGCGCGGGCCTCCGGGTCGGATACGGCCTTGCGGGCCGGTGGTTTCCTGGGGGTGTTGTTGTGGTCCTGCGACGCCATTCCTTCCTTCTGCCTGAAAGGCGCCCTGCCGCGGGCGCCGTGCAGGCATGGTGGCAAGGACGGCGCCCACGCCGCGTCGGCCAATGCCCCGTCTTGGAGAACGCTTACGCCGCAAGCCACCAGGCAGCCAACACGTGAAGAGCCCGTGAGGAGCCCAACGAAAGAGCGGGGGAAGGGAAAGAATCCGCCGGAGGCAAGCGTGCAAGCAGTGAGGGCAACGCTGCACAAGCCTCTGCGACGCCTTCTCCTGCTAGAAACCTGGCTTCCCAAGTCCAAAGCGTTTCATATCTGGCACGGCTATGTTTCTTGACCCAGTCAGGCCTGCACCCTGCCTAAGCCCGGGATGGCATCCCATCTTCTCCAAAGGCAACACCCAGCTGTTCCAGCTTTGCGCGCGCCTCGTGGTGTACCACGCCTCGCTTTCGAACATCAGCTTCCAGCAATCTGAGAAGGGTGTGCTTGCCGACATTGGCATTGCGGATCACCTCCACACGCACACCCCAGAATCTGTCATTCGCAAAGCGGTCCAGTATCCCCGCGTCTGCATCCGGATTCATCGCAGCAGTGGCCCGGATGGCCTGGTTCGGATCTGTCAAAAATGGCTCGAGCTCGGCGGCATTTGCGGCTCCACAGGCAGCGGTGTAGCGCCGCTGCTCTGCCGCTTTCTGCTCAGGTGTTTTTTTGGCCATTGTTTTACCCAGTCGAGGCTTGGTTGCACACATCATTCAGCGGCCGAGTTCCCCCAAGCCACAGGCGTAGTTATGCCACGGCCCCTGTCGGCGGGCCCGGTTCGGAGCATTGATTGAGGAGAGACGCCCGCGCTTGCCGGTGGGTGGGGGCCACCACTGCTTGTCTTGCCCAGGCAGATGGTCGGCCGCCGCGCGCCGTCAGCACTGCGTTGCCGGCCTTCCGGTTCGTTGCGCGGCACGAGCGCCGTCTGCAATTCAGACCGGGACTTCTGCGACAACGCCGCTCACGCCAGAAACAAAAAAACCCACGTCTGTGGGCTGGGGAGAGGATGGGAGATACCGGGAAATGCTGGAGCGGGTGAAGGGAATCGAACCCTCGTATGAAGCTTGGGAAGCTGCCGTTCTACCATTGAACTACACCCGCCTGGGGCACACTGCCCGGCCAGGGCCTGCGGTGTACGAACCGGCTGTTGAAACCCCGGCACGGACGGCCCGGAATTTCAGCGCAGCCATATTGTAGCCACGTCCCGGCGCCCGCCGCCGCAACCCGGGCGCGGCCAGGCCGCACAATGGAGGCTTTTTTGAAAACTCCGCGAAGAGGAAACACCCCATGCAACTGAGCGACGACCGCACGCAGGCCACCCTGGCAATCAACAAGACCCTCTCGGCGACCGAGCTGGAAAGCCTGATCCGTGAACTGGCCACGTTGCGTTCGCAGATGACGCCCGAAGTCACTCCCGCTCCCAAGGACAGCGAAGGCGCCGGCGTGCCGGTGATGACGCAGGACAAACCCACGCTGGCCATCCAGTACCCGCTGGAGGACGCCCACGTCACGGTGTACCTGCGCAGCCTGGGCCTGGGCTGGACGGCCTGGCGCCTGCACCCGGACACCCAGCGCGCCCTGGGCGAGTTCTTCCTCTCCCGCTTGCACAAGGGTGCGCCCGCCAAGGCGCCGGTGCGGCCTGTTCCCTTCCGCTGAGTTGAGTTGGCTTGAGCACCGCGGCGCGCGCCGCGGTCACCACCCGAGCCGCTGCGCGCTTTCAAAGCAGCGTGCGGCGCCCGTGAGCGGGTCCACAAACTCCAGGGACCGCGCCAGCAGCTGCAGCGGACGGGAATAGTCGCCCTCGGGCGGGTCGTTGACCACCGGGTAGAACGGATCGTTGCGCAGCGGCAGCCCCAGCGCGGCCATGTGCACCCGCAACTGGTGGCGCTTGCCCGAGACCGGCGTCAGGCGGTAGCGTGCCCAGTCGCCCGCGGGGGACACCTCCAGCACCTCCATGCGCGTGTGGGTGTTGGGGGCGCCGGGCACTTCGTGCATGCGAAAGAACTGCGGGCTTTCCTCCAGCCGGCTGATGTGGTCGCGGGGAAACGCCAGGTCCGCCCGCCAGGGCGCGATGGCGTCATAGTGCTTGGTGATCTGCCGGTCGCGGAACAAGCCCTGGTAGGTGCCGCGCGTGCGCTGCTGCACCGACAGCAGCACCAGCCCCGCCGTGTCCCGGTCGATGCGGTGCAGGGGCGACAGCTCGGGCAGCCCCAGCCGCTGCTTGAGCCGCACCAGCAGCGTGTGGTGCAGGTAGCGGCCCGACGGGGTGACCGGCATGAAGTGCGGCTTGTCGGCCACCACCAGATGCTCGTCCTGGTACAGCACCGTTTCGGCAAACGGCAGCGGCGGCTCCGCCGGAAGGCTGCGGTAGTAGTACACGCGCAGGCCGCGCTGGAAGGCACGGTCGGGCCGCACGGGCTGGCCGTGTTCGTCGATGACCTCGCCGGCCTCCATGCGCCGCGCCCAGTCCTCGCGCGGTACGGCGGGCAACCGCTGCGCCAGAAAGTCCAGCAGGCTGCCAGCGCCCTGGCTGGGCAGCACCACGCAGCTGGGCCCCACCCCATCGCGCATTGGCGGAGCATGGGGATGGCGGGGGTTGTGCATGGCGGCGATTTTAGGGAGTCCGCGCGGCCCCGGACCGGTTCGCACGTCGGCACGGTTGGGGAAAGCCCACCACGGCGCGCTGTAGGACAACGGCGGCAGTTGCACGCCGGGGCGTGCGGGACGGCACGCGCCCGTCTAGCATGGCCGCAAAGCGTTCCGCCCCCTCCTCCGTTCTGTGCCCTTTCGCGGGCGGGCGGGCCGCACCGGTTCCTTTTTTGCCCATGCCCGCCACCACGCCTGCCCCTGCGCCCTCCTCTTCCCCGGCCGACCAACCGCCTCCTGGCGAGCGCCGGGCCACGGCCCTCTCCGGCACGGGCGGACGGCTTCTGCGCGGGCTGGGCTGGGTGGTGGGCGCCGTGGTCCTGCTGGTGCTGTGCCTTGCGGCGGCGGTGGCGCTGATCGACTGGAACCGCGCCAAGCCCTGGGTCAACGAACGGGTGAGCGAGGCCACGGGACGGCACTTTGCCATCGAGGGCGATCTGGCCGTGCACTGGCAATGGCCCCAGCCGCTGGACGAAGGGTGGCAGCGCTGGATTCCGGGGGTGACGGTGCAGGCCGACCGGCTGGTGCTGGACGATCCGCCCGCGTTTGCCCGGCCTTTCAGCCCATCCCAAAAGCCCGCGGCAGAGGGGTGGGATCTGCCCGAGGCGCCGACCCTGGCGCGCGTCGACCGGGCCACGGCCAGCGTGCGCCTGTGGCCGCTGCTGGCGCGGCACCTGTCGGTCGACACGGTGGCGCTGACCGGCCCGCAGGTGGCCCTGGCCCGCGCCGCCGATGGCACCAACAACTGGACCTTCCAGCGCCGCGAGGGCCTGCAAAGCGGCTGGAGCCTGGATGTGGACCGGCTGGTGATCGCCCAGGGCGTGTTGGGGTATGCGGACGGTGCGAGAGACCTGGATCTGCAGGCGCGGATCGACACCACGGAACCCGTGGCGCCCGGCCTGCGGCAGGCCGCCACAGCGGCCCGTGCGGCCCCGCCAGCGAGCGCCGCAAGAACCGCTGCACCCGCCTCCGCAGCGGCCTCCTCCGCCCCTTCCGCCTCCGCACCGGCTGCGGCCGCCAGCCCGGGCGCCGCACGCACCGCCGCCACCCCGGTTCCCTATGGGCTGCGCTTTGAGGTGCGCGGGCGCTATGCCAAGGCCCAGGTGCAAGGCTCGGGCCGGGCCGGCCAGGTCATCAGCCTGCGCAACAAGGTGGTGAACTACCCGTTGCAGATCGATGCCCGGGCGGGCACCGTGGCCCTGTCGGCCGAGGGCATCCTGGCCAACCCCGGAGCGCTCTCGGGGCTGGATTTTCAGGTGCGGCTGCGGGGCGGCAGCATGGCCGACCTGTACGAGCTGACCGGGCTGGTGCTGCCCGACACGCCCCCGTTTGACACCGACGGGCGGCTCACCGGCAGCCTGGAACCCGAGCGCGCGGTGTGGCAGTACAACGGCTTTCACGGCAAGGTGGGCCAGAGCGACCTGCAAGGCTCGCTCAAGTACACCTCGGGCCGGCCCCGGCCGCGCCTGACGGGCACGATGGAGTCCAACCAGCTGCGCCTGGTCGATCTGGGGCCGACCATCGGCGCCCGCAAGCCCGAGGGCACGCGCCGCGCCCGCGCCCCGGGCGGCAAGGTGCTGCCGGACTCCCGCTTTGCGGCCGAGCGCTGGAGCGCCATGGACATGGACATCGTGTTCAAGGGGCGCCACATCATCCGCCCCGAAAGCCTGCCGCTGGAAAACCTGAGCGTGCACGCCGTGATGGAAAACGCGCAGCTGCGGCTGGCGCCCCTCACCTTCGGCGTGGCGGAGGGCCAGATCGAGTCGCAGGTGCGCATTGACGGGCGCGCCCCGCCGCTCAAGGCCCAGATCCACGGCACGGTGCAAGGCCTGCGGCTGTCGGCGCTGTTCCCCAAGGTGGAGCTGATGAAAAAGAGCTTCGGCCGCATGGATGGTGCCATTGCGCTGGAGAGCCGGGGCAACAGCGTGGCAGGCCTGCTGGGCCAGGGCACGGGCGAGATGCGGCTGTACGTGCGGGACGGCACCCTGAGCAAGCAGCTGCTGGACCTGGCCGCGCTGAACGTGGGCAGCATCATCGTGGGCAAGCTGTTTGGCGAGAGCCAGGAAGTGCACCTGCGCTGCGCGGTGGCCGATTTCACGGTGGTGGACGGCCTGGCCACCACGCGCGTGGTGAAGATGAGCACGGACGACGCCATCGTGGAGGCCACGGGCACCATCGACCTGGGCACCGAGGAAATGAACCTGCGCATCAAGCCCGAGTCGCTGGAATGGAAGTTCTTCTCGCTGCGCTCGCCGCTGTACGTGAAAGGCACGTTTGGCGACCCCAAGGTGGGGGTGGAAGCCGGCCCGCTGCTGCTGCGCGCGGGGGCTGCCGTGGCGGCGGCCGTGGCCGCGCCGGCCGCCCTGGCGCTGGTGCCCATCACCGTGCCTGCGGCCGACGACGACACGCACTGCAAGCCGCTGCTGGACCTGGGCAAGCAGCCCGTGAAACCCGGCGCCCAGGGCGCGGCAGGCACGGCGTCGCAGCCCGCACGGCAGGCGGCGAGCAAGGCGGCGCCTGCGCGCTGATGGGGCGCTGATCCGGCGCCTGCCGGGGGGCGCCCTGCGTTTCCACTATGTTTTTGATAGCTTCCTGCGCTTGCTCCACAAGCGCCAGAGCCCAAAATGGCTGATTAGCGACCTACCTCAGACGCTTTCTCTTCCCCACCCGTTCGGGCTGAGCCTGTCGAAGCCTTGCACGCGCGCTGCAAGCCCTGGCTTCGACGGGCTCAGCCCGAACGGATGGAGTGGTATCTGAGACAAGTAACTAATCAGCCAAAATGGTCTCAACCGGGTCTGAACCAGGGGCGGCCCCAATGCACCGGTTGCCTCCGGGCGACCGTTCGCCCTGAGCCTGCCAAAAGGGCTGCTCGCCAACCAGGCGCGCTGGCTTTGGCAGGCTCCGCCCGAACGGGTGGAAACGGCTTGGCGCATCAATGGAAATCCCGGCTGCCCTGCAGCGCCTGGGCCATGCGGCCCAGCAGCGGGGTCAGGTCCTTGAAGCGCTGGGCCACCAGGTGGCGCACCACCATCGGCGCCGCCGCCTGCGAAGGCGCTGCGGGCAGGCCGCCCGGCGCAAGGTCGGCGGCTTCGGAATCTTCAGGCACGCTGCACTGCCACAGCCCCTCCACCGCCAGCAGCTGCGAGCGCAGCAGCGCATTGCGCCAGCGCTCCACCATCGAGGGCCAGACGATCACGTTGACGGGGCCGGTCTCGTCCTCCAGCGTGACGAACATCGTGCCCTTGGCCGTGCCGGGGCGCTGGCGCACGGTGACGATGCCGCAGGCGCGCACCCTGCGGCCGTGCGGCACGGCGTTCAGCTGCAGCGCGGATTGCAGCCGCCAGCGGTCCAGGCGCGGGCGCAGCAGCGCCAGCGGGTGGCGGCGCAGCGTGAGGCCGGTGGCGGCGTAGTCGAACAGGATCTCCTCGCCCTCGGGCGCGGCGGGCAGTGCCAGCGGGGCCTCGTGCACGGGCACGTCGTGCAGCAGGGCCGGCGCGGCGTGCTGGGCGGCGGCCTCCCACATCTGCTGGCGGCGGTGGCCCGCCAGGCTGGCCAGCGCATCGGCGGCGGCCAGGGCCTGCAGGTCCTGCTGGGCAAGCCGCGCGCGCAGGGCCAGGTCTTCGGTGCTGGTGAAGGCCGGCCCGGCGCTGCGCGCCTGCACCAGGCGCTCGGCCGCGTCCGCATGCAGGCTGGCCACCAGGCGCAGGCCCAGGCGCACGGCGGGCTGGGGCAGCGGCGGCACCGGCAGGCCCTTGTGCGGGCGCAGCGGCTGCAGCGCGCCCTCCAGCGTGCAGTCGATGTCGCTCACTGTGACGTCGATGGGCAGCACGCGCACGCCGTGGCGGCGCGCATCCTGCACCAGCTGCGAGGCGGTGTAGAAGCCCATGGGCAGCGAGTTGAGCAGCGCGGCCAGGAAGGCGGCGGGTTCGTGGCACTTGAGCCAGCTGCTGGCATAGGCCAGCAGAGCAAAGCTGTAGGCATGGCTTTCCGGAAAACCGTATTCGCCGAAGCCCAGCATCTGCTGGAAGATGCGGTCGGCGAACTCGGCCGGGTAGCCCTTGTCTTTCATGCCCTGCTTGAGGGGCTCTTCAAACCGGTGCACCCCGCCCTTGCGCTTCCACGCGGCCATGGAGCGGCGCAGGTCGTCGGCCATGCCGGCAGAAAAGCCGGCGGCCACCATGGCGATCTGCATCACCTGCTCCTGGAAGATGGGCACGCCCAGCGTGCGCTCCAGCGCATCGCGCAACCGGGGGTGTTCCAGCGGAAAAGGCCCCTGATGCCCTTCTTGCTGCAATTGGCGCCGGCGCGCCCGCGCTTTCAAGTACGGGTGCACCATGCCGCCCTGGATGGGCCCGGGCCGCACGATGGCCACCTCCACCACCAGGTCGTAGAACTCGCGCGGCTGCAGGCGCGGCAGCATGCTCATCTGCGCGCGGCTTTCGATCTGGAACACGCCCACGGTGTCGGCAGCGCAGATCATGTCGTAGGTGGCGGGGTCTTCGCGCGGAATGTCCTTCAGGCCCCAGCGCTCGCCGCGCAGGGCGGCGCGCAGGTTCAGGCAGCGGCGCAGCGCGCTGAGCATGCCCAGGGCCAGCACGTCGACCTTGAGCAGGCCCATGTCGTCCAGGTCGTCCTTGTCCCACTGGATGACGGAGCGGTCGTCCATGCTGGCCGGCTCCACCGGCACCATCCGCGTGAGCTTGCCCTGCGTGAGCACAAAGCCCCCCACGTGCTGGCTGAGGTGGCGCGGGAACCCGATGAGGTCGCTGGCCGTCTCCAGCCACAGCCGGGCCGTGTGCCGGTGCAGCGGCGCGTCCACGGCATGGGCCAGCTCCTGCAAGCGGTCGGTGGCGATCTCGGTGTCGAACCAGTGGTGGTCCTTGGCAAAGGCATCCACCAGCGCGGGCGCCACGCCCAGCGCCTTGCCCACGTCGCGCAGGGCGCTGCGGGTGCGGTAGGTGGTCACCACGGCGGCGATGGCGGCGCGGTCGCGGCCGTACTTGCCGTAGATGTACTGGATGACCTCCTCGCGCCGGTCGTGCTCGAAGTCCACGTCGATGTCGGGCGGCTCGCTGCGCTCCTTGCTGATGAAGCGCTCGAACAGCAGGTGGGTGTTCTCGGGCGGCACGGCGGTGATGCCCAGCATGTAGCAGACCACGGAGTTGGCCGCCGAGCCCCGGCCCTGGCACAGGATGCCCTGGCTGCGCGCGTAGCGCACGATGTCGTGCACGGTGAGGAAGTACATCTCGTACCGGCAGTGCGCGATCAGGTCGAGCTCCTTGCGGATCTGCGCCAGCACAGACTCGGGCGCGCCTTGCGGGTACTCGCCCTGCACGCCGGCCTCCACCAGCCATTGCAGCGCCTGCGCGGGCGTCATGCCGGGCGGCACGGTCTCCAGCGGGTACTGGTACTTGATTTCATCCAGGCTGAAGGTGCAGCGCCCCGCCACCGTGAGCGTGGCCGCCAGCAGCGCGGGCGGGTAGATGCCCGCCAGCCGCACACGGCGGCGCAGGTGGTGCTCGGCATTGGGCTGCAGCGCAAAGCCGCATTCCGCCACGCTGCAGCCCAGGCGCACGGCGGTGACCACGTCCTGCAGCGGCTTGCGCAAGCGGCTGTGCATGTGCACGTCGCCCGCCGCCACCAAGGGCAGGCCCAGCGCGGCGCCCGCCTGCTGCAAGGTGGCCAGCCACAGGCCGTCGTCCGGGCCCAGGTGCAGTTCGGCCGCCAGCCAGAGGTGGCCCGCAAAATTTGCATCAAAATGGCCTCTAGCGCGCTCCAAGCAAGCGCGAACAGCTATCAAATCAGAAGCATCAAAGTGTCCGCGGCAAGGGGCCAGCAGCAGCTCGCAGCCGTGCAGCAAATGCCAGGGGCTGCCCGCGTCCACGCGGTACGCGCCCTTGGGCGCGGCGGCGCGGGCGGCGGTGATGAACTCGCACAGGTTGCCCCAGCCTTCGGCGTCCCGCACCAGGGCCACCAGGCGCAGGTCGCCCCACAGGAATTCACTGCCCACGATGAGGTGCAGGCCGCACTTCCTGGCCGCCCCGTGGGCGCGCACGACCCCGGCCACAGAGCATTCGTCGGTCAGCGCCAGTGCCTGGTAGCCCAGCTCGGCCGCGCGCGCCACCAGTTCGGCAGGGTGCGATGCGCCGCGCTGGAAGCTGAAGTTCGACAGGCAGTGCAGTTCCGCATAGCCCGGCAGGCCGGCGGGCCCCGGCTGGGCCTGGGGCGGTGGGACAAAGGCATGGGCACCCGCAGCCATGCGCATCACCCGAAGATGCCGTGCAGGAACCACCGCGGCAGCCGCAGCGGAGCCGGCCCCTCGGCCGCCTGGGGCGGCAGCCGCTCGCGGAACACCCACACCAGCCCGGCCACATCGTTGTGGGCCACGAAATAATCGCGCAGCGCCAGGCCCGGCACCGGGCTGGCGGCACCGTCCTGCGGCGGCGCCTCGGCGCAGGACCACCACCCGGCCTCGAACCGGTGCGGCCCGGCCAGCAGGCGCAGCAGCCCATGGTGGCAGGGACGGTGCCCTTGCAGGGCCAGGCGCCGGGGCGTGCGCAGCAGCCAGGTGGGCCACAGCACCGCATCGGGCCTGTGCGCCCCGGCTGGAAGCCCTGGGCCGGCCCGGCGGCCCAGCACCTCGGCGGCGGGCCGCCACTGCTGCATGCACTCGGGCCGGTGGTCGGCCTGCAGCACCGGCGCCTGCACCTGCTGCGCGCCCAGGCGGGCCGAAAGGCGCTCCAGCAGCTGGTGCAGCGCTTCGCCGGTGGCATCGCCTTCTGTGCCACCGGGCTCTGTGGGCGGCAGCAAGCTCGCGCTGCGGTGCGGCAGCGGCGCGGACTCCAGCAGGCGCAGGGTGATCTGGCAGGCCGGCGCGGCCAGCGTGGTGCGGGCCAGGTTTTCTGCCAGCAGGCGCCGCAGGTGCGCCATGTCCTGCGTGGCCTGGGCCGTGCGCACCTGCAGCGCCTGCGTGGGCGCAATCGCCACGCCGTCCAGGCGCCGCAGGTCGTGGCGCCAGGCCAGCTCCAGCCCCAGGGCGCCCTGCTGGCGCGCCTGCAGCCAGCCCTGCAGGGCGGTCAGCCCCCGCGAAGCCCCCCACAGCAGCGCCTCGGCCGACTCGGCCAGCGCGGGCAGCTCCCCCGTCAGCGCAAACTGCTCGGGCAGCTCCAGCCAGGCATGGGCTTCGGGGGCGTCGCCCAGGGCCTGGTCCAGCGTGCGCAGCACCTGCGCGCCATAACGCCGCGACACCCCGGCCCGCGGCAAGGCACGCAGCGCCCCCCAGGTGCGGCAGCCCAGGCGCTCCAGGCTGGCCACGTGGGGACGCAGCGCTGTCAGCGTGTGCAAGGGCAGGCTGGCGGGGCCTTGCGCCGGCACGGGCCGGCCGGCCTGGGCCAGCCGCAGCCGGGCCTGGGCCGCCAGCGCGGTGGCGCCCTCGCCCCAGCAGGGCGATTCGCTGCAGGCAGGCGCCCGGCCTCCCGCTGGTTGCGCCCCGGCGCCGGCCCCTGCAGCGGCGGCATCCCCCCAGGCCTGCAGCAACTGGGCCCGCAAGGCGGCGCGCCCACCCCAGAGCCGCTCGGTGGTGGAAACCTCCAGCACCAGGGCTTCGCCGTCCACCAGCGCCACGCGCGGGGTAAAGCGCAGAGCCCACCACCCCGCAGCCTCCGGCGCTGCGCCGGCGGGCGCGGCCGCAGGCGCCTCAGCGAACCACGGCAAGGGCAATGCGATCCAGTGCATACGCAGCTCCTTCGGACAACCCGGCGGGGGTGGCGATGGCGGCCCCCAGGCCCCGGCCGCGGCCCGCCGCGCCCGGCGCTGCCCCTGGTGCGGCGGCCGTGGCCAGGCCTGCCCCCACCCCCGCCTGCGCCGCGCGGCGGCGTGCGGCCTGAGCCGCCAGGGCCTGGGCCAAGCGCGCCGGGCAGCCCGGCAGGTCCAGCGCCTGCGCCAAGGGCGGGCCGCGGCGCTTGAGGATGCGCACCCGCAGCCCCGGAGCCGCCGATGCCCCGCCCGCCAGGGTCGTGCCTTCCACCTGCATGCGCAGCATGGCGGGCGAGGACTGGGGTGCCACCCCGGCCGGCCGGAACACCCACAGCAGTTGCTGCTGCTGCGCCGCGGCCAGTTGCAACCGGCGCAGGGCGGCCGGCTGCACCTGGGGCAGCCAGGCCATCACGGCCATCACATCCCGGCACCGCAGGGCCTGCTCCGCCGCCCACAGCGCGGCGGCGCCGTCGGCACGCACCACGCACCAGCGCCCGGCCGGCAGGCCCTGCGCCTGCAGCGCCGGCCCAAAGGGCTCGCACGGCGGCGCCACCACCACCGCCGCACCGGCCCGGCGGGCTGCGGCGCCCGCCAGCGCCGGCAGCACCAGCTGCCACTCGTGCAAGCCGGCCAGGGGCTGCAGGACCTCGCTCAACGCCCCCACCGGCCAGCCGCCGCCGGGCAGCTGTGCGTCCAGGCCCTCAAACCCCGTGGGCTGCACCCCCAGTTCCGCCCTGCACAGCGCGTCCGCGGGCCAGACCCCAGGGACGGCGGAAGGCAGGTCGGCTGCAGCAACCCGCAAGGAATGGCGCAAGGCAGGCATGGCAAGGATCGCAAGGAACGTGGGACATCGTCAATGAAATTACTGTAAATATAACCAGTCTTTTGCACGAATGGGGGAATGGCGGACCGGGAGCACGGGGCACTTGGGCCCCCAGCGTCGCGGCTGCGGCCGCCGTGCCTTCGGCCCGGGTCGGCCCATTGTTTCCAATACTGGAACAGTTAGTTTGCGACTGGATGGTTTTTCCCTGGACCCCCTCGGCGTACAGTTCATCCCATCGATGAGCCGAACCCGCAAGGCGACTCACCGAACCCGGTTCAAGAATGGTTCTTGCACCGGCTTTTCTGAGACGCTTAACTAGGAATCCATCATGAACAAGACCGCACGTATCCTCTCCATCGCTGCCGTGGCCGCTTTCGCTTCCTTCGGTGCCCAGGCCGACGAAGCCGACGCTTCGCAATTCGCCACGCAGTTCCAGACCAACCGCACCCGCGCTGAAGTGGCTTCCGAAGCCGCCACGGTGGCTGCCACCCGCAGCCAGGAACCCGCAGGCTCCCGCGTGGTGACCTACAAGAGCACGGCCGACCGCGCTGCCGTGCGCGCCCAGGCTGCCGAAGCCCTGCGCACCGGCAAGATCCCTTCGGGCGAATTCAGCCTGTAATGGCTGCGGCCTTCCCTGCCAGCGCGGGAGGGCCATGACCCCGCAGAATGCAAAAGGCCGGGGCCCCATAGGGCCCCGGCCTTTTTTGCTCCTTTGCTTTTATGCGGCCGGACGAACCGGTCCGCCGGCGCGCCTCGCACGCGCTGGCGCGTTACGGGATCAACGTCACGCCGGTCTTGGCCTGCAGGGTCTCGAAAGTCACTCCCGGCGCCAGTTCCACCACCTTGAGGCCCTGGGGCGTCACGTCCAGCACGGCCAGGTCGGTGATGATGCGGTCCACCACGCCCACGCCGGTCAGGGGCAGCGTGCATTGGGGCAGTATCTTCAGGTCTTCGGTGCCATCCTTCTTGCGGGCCACGTGCTCCATCAGCACGATCACGCGCTTGACGCCGGCTACCAGGTCCATGGCGCCGCCCATGCCCTTGACCATCTTGCCGGGAATCATCCAGTTGGCGAGGTCGCCCTTTTCGCTGACCTGCATGGCGCCCAGGATGGACAGATTGATCTTGCCGCCGCGGATCATGGCAAACGACTGGTCGCTGCCGAAGATGGACGAGCCCTTGATGGTGGTCACCGTCTGCTTGCCGGCGTTGATCAGGTCCGGGTCCACCTTGTCGTCCGTCGGGAAGGGGCCGATGCCCAGCATGCCGTTTTCAGACTGCAGCCACACTTCCTTGTCGCCGGTGAAGTTGGCCACCAGCGTGGGGATGCCGATCCCCAGGTTCACGTAGAAGCCGTCTTCGAGTTCTTGGGCCGCGCGGGCGGCCATCTGGTCTTGGGTCCACGGCATGGTCAGGCTCCTGCTTTCTCGGTCTTGGTCTCGGTGATCGTTCGTTTTTCGATGCGCTTTTCGGGCGTGGCATTGAGCACGATGCGGTGCACGTAGATGCCGGGCAGGTGGATGTCGTCCGGGGCCAGCTCGCCCACTTCCACGATCTTTTCCACCTCGACGATGCAGATCTTGCCCGCCGTGGCCGCAGCCGGGTTGAAGTTGCGGGCCGTGAGGTTGAAGCGCAGGTTGCCCGACGTGTCGGCCACGTCGGCCTTGACCAGGGAGACCTCGGGCACCAGGGAGCGCTCCATCACATAGGTTTCGCCGTCAAATTCGCGCAGCTCCTTGCCCTCGGCCACGATAGTGCCCACGCCGGTCTTGGTGAAGAAGGCCGGAATGCCCGCGCCGCCCGCACGCAGCTTCTCGGCCAGCGTGCCCTGGGGCGTGAACTCCAGCTCCAGCTCGCCCGCCAGGTACTGGCGCTCGAACTCCTTGTTTTCGCCCACGTAGGACGAGATCATTTTCTTGATCTGGCGGGTTTCGAGCAGCTTGCCCAGGCCGAAGCCGTCCACGCCCGCGTTGTTGGAAATCACGGTGAGGTTCTTCACCCCCGAATCGCGCAACGCGTCGATCAGGGCTTCTGGAATGCCGCACAGCCCGAAGCCCCCGACAGCCATGAGCTGGCCATCGGCGACGACGCCTTTGAGCGCCTCGGCGGCGGAGGGGAATAACTTGTTCACCACGGTCTCCTTGAATTGGGATGCGCTACGATACTACGTACGTAAATAAGTAGTATTTCGTAAAGATTTGCACTATCTCGCCCATGGACGTGGATTACCGCTTGGCTTTTGACATGGCCCCCGTGGGGCTGGTGCTTTCACGCAACCGCACGATGGTGGATTGCAATCGCCACGTCTGCGAAATGTTCGGCGCCTCGCGCGAGGTGCTGATCGGCCAGTCGTTCCAGATCCTCTACCCCAGCGCCGACGAATACGAGCGCCTGGGCGCGCACATGGAGCCCATCCTGAACGCCAAGGGCCACTACGCCGACAACCGCATCATGAAGCGGGCCAACGGCGAGGTCTTCTGGTGCCACGTGTCGGGCCGCGCGCTGAACCGCGAGAACCCGCACGCCTCGGGCATCTGGAGCTTCGAGGACCTGAGCGCGCAACGCCCCGTCAAGGCCGAACTCACCGGCCGCGAGCGCGAGGTGGCCGCCCGGCTGCTGCAAGGCCTGACGTCCAAGGAGATCGGCCGCACGCTGGAGATCAGCCACCGCACGGTGGAGATCTACCGCGCCCGGCTCATGCGCAAGTACAACGCCTCGACGGCGGCAGACCTGGTGCAGAAGCTGCTGGCGGGGGGGAGTTAAGCCCCCCCCTGAGCCGCTTCGCGTCTTCCCCCCGGGGGGACGCACCCGGTGGCCTGGCAAAGCCAGTTCCACGGGTGCACTGGTTTGCGTCGCGCCTGTTTCACACGCTGTGAGCGCGTCATGGCGAATGAAGAAGAATGAAGGAGCCGAGGTGCGCGCGCGGCGCACCGCTGCGCCCCGCTTTGCCTACCCTTTCAACGGACCGTCCACCACCTCGGCGGCTGTGCGGAACGCCTCCACCGCGCTGGGCAGGCCGCAGTAGATGCTGGCGTGCAACAGCACCTCCTGCAGTTCCTCGGCGGTGACGCCGTTGTTCAACGCGCCACGCACGTGGCCCTTGAGCTCGTGCTGCTTGCCCAGGGCTACCAGCATGGCCACCGTGATCAGGCTGCGCGTGCGGCGGTCCAGGCCGGGGCGCTGCCACACGTCGCCCCAGGCGTTGCGGGTGATGTATTCCTGGATGGGCTGGGTGAACGCCGTGGCGTTGCCCAGGGCGCGGTCCACATAGTCATCGCCCATGACCTGGCGGCGCGTGGCCAGGCCGGTGTCGAAGTCCTTGGAGGGGGTGGGTTGCGTCATGCGCGGGTGCTCCTTGTTAGGGGGACAAAAGTCCCCGCATGGTAGTCGCCGCGCGCCCGCCGCACCCTCCCCTTGCCTGCGGCCGCCTCAGCCCTTGGCGGACACCAGGTCAAACCGGTCCAGGTTCATCACCTTGGTCCACGCGGCCACGAAGTCGCGCACCAGTTTTTCCTGCGCATCGGCGCTGGCATACACCTCGGCCAGCGCGCGCAGCACCGAGTTGGAGCCAAACACCAGGTCGGCGCGCGTGGCGGTGTGCTTGACCGCGCCGCTCTTGCGGTCCCGGCCCTCGAAGAGCTCGGCCGTGGCGTCCACCGGCTTCCACACGGTGCCCATGTCCAGCACGTTCACAAAGAAGTCGTTGCTGAGCACGCCCACCCGGTCGGTGAACACGCCGTGCCGGCTGCCGTCATGGTTGGCGCCCAGCACGCGCAGGCCGCCCACCAGCACGGTCATCTCGGGCGCGGTCAGCGTCAGCTGCTGCGCCTTGTCCACCAGCAAGGCCTCGGTGGCGGCGCCCCCGGGCACGCGGCGGTAGTTGCGGAAGCCGTCGGCCACCGGCTCCATCACGGCGAACGCGGCCACGTCGGTCTGGTCCGGGCGGGCATCCACGCGGCCGGGTGCAAACGGCACCTCGACGGCCACACCGGCGGCGCGGGCGGCCTGCTCCACACCCACCACGCCGGCCAGCACGATCACATCGGCCAGCGATGCCTTGCCCGAGGCCTGCTGCAGGGCCTGCAGCCGGGGCAGCACGGCCGCGGCGGCCTGGTTGACGGCCCAGTCTTTTTGCGGGGCCTGTGCCAGGCGCGCGCCGTTGGCGCCGCCGCGCTTGTCGCCGCTGCGGAAGGTGGAGGCCGAGGCCCAGGCCACCGACACCAGCTCGCTCACCGACAGGCCGGAGGCGGCAATCTGCGCCTTCAGGTCCGCGATGTCGGCCGCCGTGGGCTGGTGCGCGGGCGTGGGCAGCGGGTCTTGCCAGATGAGTTCTTCCTTCGCCACCTCGGGGCCCAGGTAGCGCGCCACGGGGCCCATGTCGCGGTGGGTCAGCTTGAACCAGGCGCGGGCGAAGGCTTCGTTGAAGGCCTGCGGATCGTTCAGGAAGCGGCGCGAGATCTTTTCGAAGGCCGGGTCAAAGCGCAGCGTGAGGTCGGTGACCAGCATCGTGGGCTTGCGCTTCTTGGCCGGGTCGAACGGGTCGGGAATGACCTCCGGCGCGTCCTGCGCTTCGAACTGGATGGCGCCGGCCGGGCTGCGGGTCTGCACCCATTCGTACTTGAACAGGTTTTCAAAGAAGTGGTTGCTCCACTGCGTGGGGGTCTGCGTCCACACCACCTCCAGGCCCGAGGTGATGGCGTCCGCGCCGCTGCCGCTGCCGTGGGTGCTGACCCAGCCCAGGCCCATCTGCTCGATGGGCGCGCCCTCCGGGTCCACGCCGACGTGCGTGGCGGCGCTGGCGCCGTGGGTCTTGCCCAGCGTGTGGCCGCCGGCGATCAGGGCCACGATCTCCTCGTCGTTCATGCCCATGTTGCCGAAGGTGGCGCGGATGGCGGGCGCGGCCGAGCGCGGGTCGCCGCTGGCGTTGGGGCCTTCGGGGTTCACGTAGATCAGGCCCATTTCCGTGGCCGACAGCGGGTTGCTGGCCAGCGTCTCAGGATGGCGGTGGGCCAGCCAGGCCTTTTCATCGCCCCAGTTCACGTCCTGGTCGGGTTCCCACACGTCCTCGCGCCCAGCGCCGAAGCCGAAGGTGCGCAAGCCCGCGTTCTCCAGCGCCACATTGCCGGCCAGCACCATCAGGTCGGCCCAGGAGATCTTCTGACCGTATTTCTGCTTGATGGGCCACAGCAGGCGCCGCGCCTTGTCCAGGCTCACGTTGTCGGGCCAGCTGTTGAGCGGCGCAAAGCGCTGCTGGCCCCGGCCTGCCCCGCCGCGGCCGTCCACCATGCGGTAGGTTCCGGCGCTGTGCCAGGCCATGCGGATGAACAGGCCGGCGTAGCTGCCCCAGTCGGCAGGCCACCAATCCTGCGAATCGGTGAGCAGGGCCTTGAGGTCGGCCTTGAGCGCGGGGTAGTCGAGCTTCTGGAATTCCTCGGCGTATTTGAACTGCGCGCCCAGGGGGTTGGAGCGGTCGGAATGCTGGTTCAGCAGGTCCACGCGCAGCTGGTTGGGCCACCAGTCACGGGTGGTGGTGCCGCTGCTGGCACCGGCGGCGTGGAATGGGCATTGGGCTTGTTGGGTCATGGAACGCTCCTGTTTTTGATGTCGCAAATGGCGCCGTTTCGGCGATGTGCAGGCAAATGGTAGGCAGCGAACCCAACAATAGAAAGCCAATTAATTCAAATTTAACAATAGTTTTTCTTAAACACAGCCGATTCGCAGCGGCCCTGCAGGGGCGCGCATGCCCGGTCCGGGCAACGCAAATTTGATAGCAGCTTGCGCTTTCCACAGAATAACTTCAAAGGTAAATCTCATTGAAGTCATTGTCCAGAAAGCGCGAGAAGCTATTAAATACATAGCAAAAGCAGCAGACCGGGCCGAAGATTCTGGGGGCGCCGCATGAAGCCGCGTCGGCAACGGCGGCGGGGCGTGCCTACCGCAAGCCCGCCAGTGCCACGCCGGGCGCGTCCAGCCGAGCGCGCAGCACCTGGCCGTGGGTGGAATCCGTGACGTAGGCCCAATGGCGCCCCGCCCCGCCAAAGGCCAGGTTGGTGGTGGACGCGCCTGCGGGGCCGCGCAACACGCATTCGGGCTCGGCACGGTGGTTGAGCACCCATACGTAGCCAAGGCCGGGGTTGGCGACCAGCAGGCGGCCGGCCGCATCCACCGCCAGCCCATCCGGGCCGCTCGGTCCGTAGGAGGTGAAGAACTGCCCCACCTTGGCCACGCTGCCGTCGGGCAGCAGCGGTACGCGCCACACGCAGTTGCCGCGCGTCACCGCCAGGTACAGCACACGGCCGTCGGGCGACAGGGCCACGCCGTTCGGGCTGGGCACATTGGCCAGCAGCAGGTCGAGCTGGCCGCTCGGACGCAGGCGGTACAAGCGGCCGCTGGGGTCGTGCAGGCCGCTCTGGCCCTGGTCGGTGAAGTACAGGTTGCCTTCGGCGTCGAAGATCAGGTCGTTCACACCCTTGAAGCGTTCGCTGTTGCGGCGCTCCAGGTACGGCGTGACGGTGCCGGTGGCGATATCCAGGCGCATGAGGCCGTTCTTGTAGTCGGTAATCAGCAGCGTGCCGGCGTCCATGAACTTCATGCCGTTGGGCTCGCCGTCGTACTCGGCCACCAGCGTCCACGCGCCCTCCGGGTCGATGCGGAAGACGCGGCCCCAGGGGATGTCGGTCACGTACAGGTGGCCTGCGCCGTCGAACACCGGGCCTTCAAGGAACGAATCGGTGACGGCGCCGCCCCGGTTCGCGTCGGCCCAGGCGCTGCGCTCGCGGCGACGGAAATGCGCGGGCAGGGAGGTGAACACTTCCAGTTCACGGACTTGCGGTGGGTTCAGCAAAAACATGGGCGTCTTTCACGCAGAAGTCGGGGAGGAAAAGCCGTACAGCCGCGCCGGGTTGTCCACCAGGATGCGGCGGGCCAGGGCGTCGCTGCCAGCCCAAGCGTAGAGCAGGTCCAGCAAGTCGGCATCGTTCACGCTGCCGGGCACCTCGGTGGTGTGGGGCCAATCGCTGCCCCACACCAGCCGCTCGGGCGCGGCCTGCACCAGGGCACGGCCCAGCGGCAGCGTGTCGTCGTAGCCCGGGCCCTGCACCGCAGAGCGCATGTAGGCGCCCGAGAGCTTGACCCAGGTGTTGCCGCCATCGATCAGACGCCGCAGCGTGCCGAAGGCCGTGGCCGATGGCCCCTCGGCCGGGTCGATGCGGCCCAGGTGGTCGATGACCAAGGGCACCGGCAGGGCCTGCAGCACGGGTTCGAGCGCCACGATCTGCTCCGGGTGCGCGAACACCTGGATGTGCCAGCCGCCGCAGTCCGCATGGCGCGCCACCTTGTGCGCCAGGGTGGAGAGCATCTGCGCCGTGGTCGTGCCCCAGGACTGCGGCGAAACAAAGTTCACCCGCAGCCCGCGCACCCGGTGCGCGGCAAGGCGAGACAGTTCCGCCCCGTCCACCGCCGCATCCACCACGGCCACGCCGCGGGCGCTGTCGCCCAAGGCGTCGAGCGCATCCAGCGTGCAGGCGTTGTCGGTGCCGTAGGTGGACGGCGTGACCACCACGGCGCGCGATGTGCCCAGGCGCTGCTGCGACAGCCGGTAGGCGGCCACGGGCGCCTGGGGCGGCGTGCGCGGCCAGTGGGGCGATGGCGAAAACCGCGCATCGAAGATGTGCATGTGGCTGTCGCACGCCAGCGGCGGCAGTGCGCGCGACGGCCGGTTCTGGCCCGCCGAATGCGGCACGGCGTCAGACAGGGGCAGATCCATCACCCGTCAGTCGAGCTTGATGTTGCCCTTGCGGACGACCTCGCCCCACTTGCCGTCTTCCTTCTTGAGGAAGGCGGCGAACTCGGCGGGCGTGGAGCCCACGGGCTGGGCGCCCATGTCCGCCAGGCGCTGCTTCACTTCGTCTTCCTTCAGCACCTCCTGCAGGGCCTGCTGCAGCTTGGCCGCGACAGGCTCGGGCGTGCCGGCGGGCAGGAAGACGCCGTTCCACTCAAACGCCTCGTAACCGGGAATGGCCGTCTCGGCCACCGTGGGCACGTCGGGCAGGCGCTTGGAGCGCGCGGGCGCCGAGACGGCCAAGGCGCGCAGCTTGCCGCCCGACACGTGCGGGTAGGTCGCCGCCACGGTGCCAAACATGAAGTCCACCTGCCCGCCCATCACGTCGGTGATGGCGGGGCCGCCGCTCTTGTAGGGCACATGCACCATGTCCAGCCCCAGCTGCTGGCGAAACAACTCGGCCGCCAGGCGCTGCACCGTGCCGCTGCCGCCCGAGGCAAAGTTGATCTTGCCGGGCTGCGCCTTGGCCTTGGCGATGAGGTCGCCCACGTTCTTGAAAGGGGCGTCGGCCTTCACCACCAGCACGTTGGGCGCCAGCATCACCAACGACAGCGGCTGCAGCGCGTTGGCGGCATAGGGCATCTTGGGGAACAGGTGCGGGTTGATGGAGTACGGCGTGGCGTCGTACAGCATGGTGTAGCCATCGGGGCTGGCCTTGGCCACGTAGCCGGCGCCGATGGTGCCGCTGGCACCCGCCTTGTTGTCCACGATCACGCTGGTGCCCAGCCTGGCGCCCAGGCGCGTGGCCACCACCCGGGCCACGGCGTCGGCCGCGCCGCCCGGGGCATAGGGCACGACGAGGGTGACGGGGCGATCCGGATAGGCCGCGTGGGCCACGCCGGCGGCCAGGGCGCAGGCGGTGATCAGGGGTTTGAGAAAACGCAACATAAAGTCTCCTTATCCATTCAGTCCATCAAGAATCAACAGGTATCGCAGCCCCACGGCCCGCGAAACTGGCGCAGACAATGCGCAGACAATGCGCAGACAATGCGCAGACAATGCGCAGACAAGGCGCAGGCAGCCGTGCAAGGGCCGCCCCGCCGCACCGGCTGCGTCCCCCTTCGCGCATCGCGCGGCGAGGCGAGAGAGGGGGGAAGGCGCAAAGCGCCTCAGGGGGGTCACTCCACTTTCAGGTTCAGATCCTTGGCGATCTGCGAATAGGTGGCAACCTCACGCTCCACCTGCGCGGCAAAGGCGGTGCCGCAGGTGGAATCCGCATCCAGCCCCAGGCCGCGCAGCTTCTCAACGGCCGTGGCGCTTTTCGCAAAGTCCATGGCCGCGCGCTCCAGCTTCTGCACCACGGCGTCGGGCACACCGGCGGGCGCCAGCACGCCGTACCAGGCATCGGCCGAATACTGGCCGCCGCCGGCCTCGGCAAACGTGGCCACGTCGGGCAGCAGTGGCGAGCGCTTGGGCGACGCCACGGCCAGGGCGGTGAGCTTGCCGCTCTTGATGTGCGGCAGCACCGAGCCCAGGGTGGCGAACGAGCTGTCGAGCTGGCCGCCCACCAGGTCCGTGACCACGGGCGCGGCGCCCTTGTACGGCACGTGGTTGAGTTGCAAGCCATTGGCCCGCGCAAACATCTCGGTGGCGAAATGGCCCGAGCTGCCCACGCCGGCGGTGCCGGCCGTGGTGGCGCCCGGCTCCTTGCGGGCCCGCGCCACGTAGTCGGCCAGCGTCTTCACCGGCAGGCCCGGCCGCACCACCAGCACCGTGGGGCTGGTGGCCACGGTGCACAGCGGCTTGAACGACTTCACCGCGTCGAACTTGACGCGCCCGGCGTACAGCCCCGGAATCATCGTGTGGTTGGTGGCGCCGAACAGCAGCGTGTAGCCGTCGGCCGGCGCGCTGGCCACGGCCTGTGCGGCCAGGATGGTGTTGGCGCCGGGCTTGTTGTCGATGATGAAGGGCTGGCCCAGCGCCTGGCTGGCGTGGTCGGCAAATGCGCGGGCCACCACATCGGTGGGGCCGCCCGCGGCAAAGCCCACCACCAGCTTGACGGGCTTGCTGGGGTAAGTGGCCTGCGCAGCAGCCGTGGCACACGCTGCTACCGTAAAGATAGCTGCCAGCGCTTGCTGCATAATCGCTGGAGCCATTTTTTGCTTGAAGTTTTTTGGCATATTGCTTGTCTCCGCACGGTCCGGGCGCCCTGCCCGGCCATGTTCTTGGTGGAATGTTGGGCGAGCAGCGCTCAGGCCACGGCCGCTTCGCCGGGCGCACGGGCCAGCACGGCCAGCAGGTTCTTCGCCGCGCCCACGCCCATGTTCACGTAGGCATCGCTGGTCACGCCGCCGATGTGCGGGCTGAGGATGAAGCGCGGCTCGCCCTGGAACGGGTGGCCGGCCACCATGGGCTCCACCGCAAAGCTGTCCAGGCCGGCCGCCATCACCTGGCCCGAGCGCACGGCGGCCAGCAGATCCGCTTCGTCGATGAGGCCACCGCGTGCGGTGTTCACCACAATCACGCCGCGCTTGCACTGCGCCAGCGTGGCGGCGTTCAGCAGGTTGCGGTTTGCGTCGGTCAGCGGGCAGTGCAAAGACACAGCATCCGATTCGCGCCAGATCGTTGCCAGGTCCACCGCCTGCACATACGCAGGCAGGTTCTTGGCAAACGGGTCAAAGCCGATCACGCGCATGCCCAGCGCGTCGGCCATCTTGGCAAAGCGCAGGCCGATGGCGCCCAGGCCCACCAGGCCCACGGTGCGGCCGCCCAGCTCCAGGCTCTTGTGCGTGGCCTTGTCCCAGTGGCCGGCGTGCATGCGCGCATCGAGCTGCACCACCGACTTGGCGCAGGCCAGCAGCAGCGCCAGGGCCTGCTCCGCCACGGCGGCGGCGTTGGCGCCCACGGCGGCGACCACCTCAATGCCGCGCGCCTGGGCCGCCACCTTGTCGATGGTGTCCGTGCCGCTGCCGTGCTTGGAGATGACCTTGAGCGCGGGGGCCGCGTCCATCACAGCCGCGCCCACCTTGCCGTAGCGCACGATGATGGCCACGGGGTTGTGCGCGCCGCACAGGGCCACCATGTCGTCTTCGGTGGGCGTCTTGCCGGCGTAGATGACCTCGTAGCCCGTGAGCAGCTCCAGGGCTTGCAGCGCCAGGTCGGCGCCCGTGACGATGATGGACTGGCTCACAGCGATTCCCCTTCCTTGAGCACGCCCGCGGCGCGCAGGGCGGCGGGCAGCCATTTCGACGCGGTGTCGCCACGGGCAATGGCTTCGATGCGGGCGGCTTCATCGGCCACCTTCTTGTCGGCCAGGGCCAGCATGCCGGGGGCCTTTTCGCGCTCGATCACGACCACGCCATCGGCGTCGCCCACCACCAGGTCGCCCGGGTTCACGGTCGCGCCACCGGCGCTGATGGGGTGGTTGATGCGGCCAGGCACGTACTTGGTGGGCCCGGCGGGGTTGAAGCCGGCGCTGAACACGGGGAAGTCCAGCTCCAGGATCTCCAGCTTGTCGCGGATGGCGGCGTCCACGATCACGCCGGCCAGGCCGCGCTTCTTGCAGGCGCTGAGCATCAGCGTGCCCATCAGCGCCGCCGTCTGGTCGCCCTTCCCGTCGATCACCAGCACGTCGCCCGGCTGGGCCAGTGCGATGGCGGCGTGGATCATGAGGTTGTCGCCGGGGCGCACTTCCACGGTGAAGGCCGGGCCTGCCACCTTCATGGATTGGTGCACCGGCGCCACGCGGCCGTGCATGGTGCCGCGGCGGCCCGCCACGTCGGCCAGGATGGCGGCTTGGTACGTGGCGGCTTTGCTCACGACGTCGGGGCTCACGCGCTGGATTTCACGGATGATTTCAGGAAGTTGGCTCATGGTGTTCTGTCTGGTTGAGAGAAAAGAATCGGGGATGGGAGATGTCGGGGGCGGTTCGGCAACCAAGAGAGGACGCGGCCTTATTCCGCCTTGATGTTTCCGTCCTTGATCACCTTGGCCCACTTGGCGGAGTCGGCCTTCTGCAGGTCACCCAGCTGCTTCGGTGTGCCGCCGACCAGGGTCACGCCCAGCTTGTCGGCCAGTGCCACCACGGCCGGGTCCTTCAGGGCCTTGTTGATTTCCTGGTTCAGGCGCTGCACCACGGCAGCGGGCGTCTTGGCGGGCGCGAACACGGCCTGCCACTGCTCCACCACAAAGTCCTTCATGCCGACCTCGCCCATCGTGGGCACGTCAGGCAAGGCCTTCAGGCGCTGGGCCGAGGTGACGGCCAGCGCACGCAGCTTGCCGGCCTGCACATGCGGCAGCGCGGCAGCGGCGGGCGCAAACATGAACTGCACCTGCTCGGCCAGCGTGTCCTGAAGCGCCGGGGTGTCGCCCCTGTAGGGCACGTGGATGAAGCGCGCGCCGGTCTGCTGCTGCAGCAGCTCGCCCTGCATCTGCAGGATGGTGCCGTTGCCGCCCGAGGCAAATGCGAGCTTGCCCGGCTGCGCCTTGGCGGCGGCCAGCAGGTCGGCCACGGTCTTGAACGGCTGGTTCGGGCCCACCACCAGGATGTGCGGAATGGTGCCGATGATGACCACGGGCTCAAAGGCCGTGATGTGGTCGTAGGGCAGCTTGCCCATCAGGTGCGGCGCAATCGCCTGGGGCCCGATGGAAGTGCCCAGCAAGGTATAGCCGTCGGGCGCCGCCTTGGCGACGAAGGCCGCGCCGATGGTGCCGGTGGCGCCAGCCTTGTTGTCCACGATCACGTTGGTGGACAGCGCCGCGCCGATGCGCTGCGCCACATTGCGTCCCAGCACGTCGGTGCTGCCGCCGGGCGGGTACGGGACCACCCAGGTGATGAGGCGGCCGGCAGGCCAGTCCCCTTGCGCCAGCGCGGGGGTGGCCAGCGCCGAGCCCAGCAGCGCGGCGGCGCCGGAAAAAAGCAGGCTGCGGCGCGACGGGCCAGCAGAGGAAAGGAGGCGGTCAGGTTCGGTCATGGCAAGGTTTCCCGGTGTCATCAAAACAAGGAGGTTGAAATCGGGGCGAAGCCGTACAGCGCCGCCGGGTTGTCCACCAGCACGCACTGCAGCGTGGCGCTGCTGCCGGCCTGGCGCACCCAGTCGGCCAGGCGGTCCACCTGGCGCGCGTCGTCGGGCAGGGGCTGCACGCCGGCCGACGCGGTGGCGTGCGGCCAGTCGCTGCCCCAAAGCACGCGGTCCGGCGCGCTGCGCAGGTAGCCCACGGCCAGGGCGTCGAGCGCGGGGTCTTCCACCGAGTGCTGCGCGCTCACGATGTAGCCGCCGGACAGCTTGATCCACGCCCTCCCCGCCTGCAGCAGCGCGAGCAGCAGCGCATGGGCGGGGTGCTCGCCCGCTTGCGCGGGCGGAATGCGGCCGAAGTGGTCGAACACCAGGGGCACGGGCAGCTGGCGCAGCACGCCGGCCTGGGCCGCCAGCACATCGGGCGCCATCAGCAGCTGCAGGTGCCAGCCCAGCGGCGCGATGCGGCGGGCCAGCGGCAGCAGCGCATCCGCCGTGCCCACGACGCCCAGCGACAGGTTCAGCCGCACGCCGCGCACACCGGCGGCGTGCAGGTGCTGCAGCGCGGCGTCGCTCTCGGTGCCGTCGATCACCGCCACGCCGCGGGCTGGCACGCCCAGGGCGTCCAGCTCGGCCAGGCCTTGGAGCAACGGGCGGTTGTCGGTGCCGTAGGTCGAGGGGGTGACGAGTACCACCCGCGTGGTGCCGATGCGCTGCTGCAGCGCGCGGTAGTCCTGCGCGGATGCGTCCGGCGGCAGCAGCCGGGCGCCCGGGGCGGCAGGAAAGCGGCTGTCGTACACGTGCACATGGCAGTCGCAGGCGCCGGCCGGCACCGCGGTGCGCGGCGCGGCCGTGCCGGCCGAGAACCGCACCGGATGCCCGGCAAGCACGGGCGTGGCAAGGCTGTCGCGGTGCATGGCGCGGACTCCTGGGTGGGCGGGTGCGAGGCGGTCGTCGCGGCGGCGTCGGTCGTCAGTCCAGGCTCGCGCCCGAGTCCTTGACGGTCTTGCCCCAGCGCGGCACTTCGGTGCGCAGCAGCTGGCCGAACTGCTCGGCCGAGCCGCCCAGCACGTCGCCGCCCTCGGAGCGTAGCTTGTCGGCCACGTCGGGCTGCTGCAGGGCCGCGTTGATGGCCTTGTTCAGCTGTGCCACGATGGGCGCGGGCGTTCCCGCCGGGGCCAGCACGCCAAACCAGGTCACGGCCTCGAAGCCCTTGTAGCCGGACTCGGCCAGCGTGGGCACGTCGGGCAGCTGCGAAGAGCGCTTGGCCGAGGTGATGGCCAGCACCTTGAGCTTGCCGTTGCGCACTTGGCCCAGCAGCGTGGGCACGGACGACATGTACAGGTCGATCTGCCCGCTCACCAGGTCCGTCATGGCCTGGGCCGCGCCCTTGTAGGGGATGTGGCGCAGCTTGATGCCTGCGGCGTTCTCCGCCAACTCGCCGGCCAGGTGGGCCACCGTGCCGTTGCCTGAATAGCCCAGGGTGAGCGCATCGGGCTTGCCCTTGGACGCCGCCACCACGTCGGCAAAGGTCTTGAACGGCGAGTTCACGGGCGCCGCCATCACGATGGGCGAGGACGACACCAGCGCCACAGGCGCCAGGTCCTTGAGCGGGTCGTAGGGCAGCTTGGGGTAGAGCGTGGGGTTGATAGCCAGGTTGCTGGTCTGGCCCATCACCAGCGTGTAGCCGTCCGGGGCCGATTTGGCCGCCGCGTCCACGCCCAGGTTGCCGCCCGCGCCGGGGCGGTTGTCCACGATCACGTTCCACTTGTTCTGGTCGGTGAGCTTTTGCGCCACGGTGCGCGCGATCATGTCGGTGCCGCCGCCGGGCGGGAACGGCACGATCAGGCGGATGGGCTTGCTGGGGTAGGCGGCCTGGGCCTGGGCGGACGCGGGCGCGGCAACGGCGGCCAGGCCCATCAGGGCTGCGCACAGGGGCGCGCCGACGGCACGCGAAAGCGAGGAAAAAGTAGGCATGGACTTGTCTCCGTTTTATGGTGGTTCTTCAACACCGGTTCGCGGGCCCCTGCAAGGACCAGCGCCGTGGCCGCGACTGTACGCAGACGTTTCAACCCATACAATGCAGTTGCACAGAATGAAACGACGACCGCCATGAGCAACCTTCCCCGCCCCTCCGCGCGCCGTGCTGCGTCACGCGCTTCCGGGCCCGGCGCACCCGCCGCACCTCCACCTGCGCCAGAGGCAGAGCCCTCTGGCGGCGTCATCGCCGTCACCCGCGCGCTGCAGGTGCTGGAGGCGTTTGCGCTGGGCGAATCCAGCCTCTCGCTCGCGGAGCTGAGCCGCCGTTGCGCGCTGCACAAGACCACGGTGCTGCGCCTGGCGCGCACGCTGGCGCAGTCGGGCTTCATGGTGCAGCGCGAGGACGGGGATTGGCGCCTGGGCCCCGCCGCGGGCTGGCTGGGAGCGCGCTACCAGGCGGGCTTTGACGTGCAGAACGTGCTGGAGCCCGCGCTGCGCGAGCTCACCCTGGCCACCGGCGAAAGCGCGGCGTTCTACGTGCGCGAGGGCGACGTGCGGACCTGCCTGGTGCGGGTGGAAGGGCCGCAGGCACTGCGCCACCACGCGCGCATGGGCGAGGGCCTGCCGCTCGACAAAGGCTCGCCGGGGCGCGTGATCCTGGCCTTCTCCGGGGAGCCCGGCAAGGCCTATGAGGAGATCCGCAAAAAGGGCTACCACTGGTCCATCGGCGAGCGCGAACAGGGCGTGGCAACGGTGTCGGCGCCGGTGTTCGGCATGCACTGGCGGCTGATGGGCTCGGTGTGTATTTCGGGCCCGGCATCGCGCCTGCCCGCCGAAAAGCTCGAAACGCTGGCGCAGACGGTCATGGCGGCGGCCACCCAGTTGTCGTATGCGCTGGCGGGCAATTCGGCTGCGCCCGCCCAGAACCCGGTGCGGGCAACCCGCTGGCATCCTTGAGAGCCCCCCGGAGCCCGCCCGAGCCGCCTGGCGGCGCGTTCATCGCTGATACTGGCACCCATCACATGACACAACCCAGGAGACCTTCGTGAGCCGCTATCCCTTCCCCGACCTGAACACCCTGCCGGAGGACATCCGCACCCGCATCCTGGAGGTGCAGGAAAAGGCCGGGTTCATCCCCAACGTGTTCCTGGCCTTCGCGCGGCGCCCGGCCGAGTGGCGGGCCTTCTTCGCCTACCACGATGCGCTCATGCTCAAGGAAGAAGGCAGCCTGACCAAGGGTGAACGGGAGATGATCGTCACCGCCACCAGCGCGGCCAACCAGTGCCTGTACTGCGTGGTGGCCCACGGCGCCATCCTGCGCATCTACGAAAAGAAGCCTTTCGTGGCCGACCAGGTGGCCGTGAACCACCGCAAGGCCGACATCAGCCCGCGCCAGCGCGCCATGCTCGACTTTGCGATGAAGGTCTGCCTGCGCTCGCAGGAGATTGGGGACGCCGACTTCGAGGCCCTGTACCCCCACGGCTTCGACGACGAGGACATCTGGGACATCGCGGCCATCACCGCGTTCTTCGGCCTGTCCAACCGCATGGCCAGCTTTGCGGGCATGCAGCCCAACCCCGAGTTCTACCTGATGGGCCGTGTGCCCAAGGCCAAGCCGGCCGCCTGAGGCCCCATGCGCGCCACGGCAACCACCCTGCTCGCCGGGCTGCTGGCCGCCCCCGCGGCCCACGCGGCGGGATTCGGGCCGCCCGAGGGAACGCTGCCCCTGCAGCCGCTGGCCGTGAGCGTTCCGGCGGGCGCCCTGTCACCCCTGCTGTCGTCCGCGCTGTTCCGCGAGGCTTCTGATGCGCAAGCCGTGCCCACCTATTACCTGGGCGCGGGCGTGGCAGGCGCTCGCCTGCAGATTCCCGACGCACCGGGCGCCACGGCCTGGAAGGTGGTGCCCACCGCCGATTGCGCCCGCCTGGAGCCCATGCCCACGGCGGTGCTGCACCGCGCCCCCGTGCAGGCGGTGCAGGTGCAGCAGAACCCCCTGCCCCTGGAATGCGCGGCCGCCTTCGAGGGCCAATGCACCAGCCGCGACGGCGCGCTGCGCATCACCACCGCATTCGACGGGCGCCGCCGCACGGCCCGCGTCGGCGGCGGCTTCTTTGGAACCGAGGGCACCATCAACAGCACCTTCTACACGGGCGTGCGCACGCTCAGCATCGAGCACCTGCCCAGCGGCCGCGTGCTGCGCATGCACGAGCGCCTGGACGATGCCAACGGCTACAGCGCCCCGCAGACGACGGCCATCCGCTACCTGCCCGAACTGCAACGCGTGCTGCTGCTGGGCGCCACCGAGGCGCGGGGCGTGCCGCAGGCCCACTGCGTGGCGCTGCCGCCTGCCGCAGCGGGCGCAGGAGCAGGAGCGGCGCCGGTCAACTGACCAGGGCCCGCATCCAGTCCGGCAGGGGCGCCGCCTTCTGCTGCGGAAAATCCACCCAGATGGTGGTGGCCCCGCCGGCGGCGCAGATCACGCCCGGCTGGTCCGCGCGCTCCATCGTGCCCCAGGTCTCGAACGTGGTGCGGCCGGGGTCGCTCACGTAGAGCTTGAGCAGCACGTCCGCCGGGTACTCAAGCTGCCTGTAGAAATTGCAGAACGCGTTGACGATGACCGGCCCTTCCCCGCGCGGATCGGGGTTGCAGCCCACCGACACCATCCACTCGATGCGCGCGGTCTCCAGGTAGCGGAAGTACACCGTGTTGTTGACGTGGCCCATGGCATCCATGTCGCCCCAGCGCACCGGGAAGCGCATTTCATAGACCAGCTTCTTGACCTCGGGGATTTCGATCTTCATCAGTCGTCCAGGTTGTTGAGACCGCCCGCGCACTCCACAACGGGCGCGGCCAGGGGCCAGTGCCACCTTGGAACTGGCCGCGCCAGGCCACAGGGGGCTGAAGCCTGCGGCTCCAAGCCTGCCCGCGCAGGCTTGGACAGGCTGAAGAGGCCGCGCCTCTGGCGCGTGCCACCGTGGCGCGCAGCGCCTCAGTGGGATTTCCTTCCTACACCGCGAAGCCGTCGTCGGCAGCGATGACCGCGCCATTGATGAAATGGCTCTGGTCGCTGGCCAGCATGACCAGCAGCGCGTCCAGGTCCTGCGGGCTGCCCACGCGCTTGCGCGGCAGCATGGCGATGAGCTTCTGGCCCTGCTCGGTGTCCCAATGGTGGTGGTTGATCTCGGTGTCGATGTAGCCGGGGCAGATGGCGTTCACGTTGATGCCGTACTTGCCCCACTCCACCGCCATGGCGCGCGTCATGTGCACCACGGCGGCCTTGCTCATGCAGTAAACGCCGATCTGCGGCAGCACCTTGAGGCCGGCCATGGAGGCGATGTTGATGATGCGCCCGCCCGTGAAGCTGCCCGGCGCGGCGCCCTTGGCACGGGCCAGCATGCGCTTGCCCACTTCCTGCGCCACGAAGAAGGCGCCCTTCACGTTGGTGCCGAACACGTAGTCGTAGTCCTCAGGCGCCACGTCCTGGATGCGCTGGGTGGTGGAGACGCCCGAGTTGTTGACCAGGATGTCGATGGAGCCCATCTCCGTCTCGGCGTGCGCCACGGCGGCCTTGATGGAGTCGTGGTCGGTCACGTCCAGCTCCACCACGTGGGCGTCGCCGCCCTCGCCTTCAATGCGGGCGCGCAGCTCCTTGAGCTTTTCCACGCGCCGGCTGGCCAGTACCACGCCCGCACCGGCCCGGGCCAGCGTTCGGGCAAACTGCGCACCCAGTCCGCTGGAGGCGCCGGTGACCAACGCCACGCGGCCGGACAAATCGATGCTGTATGCCATGAGAGTCTCCCTACAAGTCAAAATAGAACGGTCGTTCGATTGTCTATATTCCGTGAATACAATCAGTCGCCTGTCCGACACGCGATTGCGCCCGGCCCTGGACACAATATCCATTATCAAACCCAAACGCCCGACGAGAAGCCCATGACCAACGAAGAGATCCTCGCCCAGTACGGCCCCCGCGAATCCATGGAATACGACGTGGTGGTCGTGGGCGGCGGCCCTGGCGGCCTTGCCACTGCGATCCGCCTGAAACAGCTGGCCGCCGAAAAGGGCCAGGACGTGTCGGTGGTGGTGCTGGAAAAGGGCTCCGAGCCCGGCGCGCACATCCTCTCGGGCGCCATCATGGACCCCAAGGCGCTCTCCGAGCTGATCCCCGACTGGAAGGCCAAGGGCGCGCCCCTCAAGCAGCCCGTCACCGACGATGCCTACGTGTTCCTGTCGGAAAAGTCGGGCTTTCGCGTGCCCAACATGTTCCTGCCGCCCTTCGCGCAGAACCACGGCAACTACATCGTGCGCCTGGGCGACGTGACCAAGTGGCTGGCCGAGCAGGCCGAAGCCCTGGGCGTGGAGATCTTCCCCGGCTTTGCCGCCGCCGAGGTGCTGTACAACGATGACGGTTCCGTCAAGGGCGTGGCCACCGGCAACATGGGCGTGGGCAAGGACGGCGAGCCCACCGAGAACTTCCAGCTGGGCATGGAACTGCTGGGCAAGTACACCGTGTTCGCCGAAGGCGCACGCGGCCACCTGGGCAAGCAGCTGATCGCCCGCTACAAGCTCGACGAGGGCCGCGACCCGCAGAGCTTCGGCATCGGCGTGAAGGAGCTGTGGGAGATCGACCCCAAGAAGCACCAGCCCGGCTTCGTGATGCACACCGCCGGCTGGCCGATGGAAAACGACACCTACGGCGGCGCCTTCCTGTACCACCTGGATGACAACAAGGTCGCCCTGGGCTTCGTCACCGGCCTGGGCTACAAGAACCCCTACCTCAGCCCGTTCGAGGAATTCCAGCGCTGGAAGACGCACCCGAACGTCCGCTACTACTTCGAGAACGAGCAAGGCGAGATCACGGCCAAGCGCCTGTCGTACGGCGCGCGCGCCATCAACGCCAGCGGCATCAACGCCCTGCCCAAGACCATCTTCCCGGGCGGCGCGCTGGTGGGCTGCAACGCCGGCTACCTGAACGTGGGCCGCATCAAGGGCAGCCACGCTGCCATCAAGTCGGGCATGCTGGCCGCCGAAGCCGCCTACGACGCGCTGGTGGCCGGCCGCCAGCACGACGAGCTGACAGCATACCCCGCGGCCTTCGAGGCCAGCTGGCTGCACACCGAGCTGAACAAGGACCGCAACTTCAAGAACTGGTTCAAGTACGGCCTGACCACGGCCACGCTGATGAACGGCTTCGAGCAGTTCGTGCTGCGCGGCCACATCCCCTGGACGCTGCACCGCGACAAGCCCGACCACGCCTACCTGAAGCCCGCGGCCGAGTGCAAGCCCATCGTCTACCCCAAGCCCGATGGCAAGCTCACCTTCGACCGCCTCTCCAGCGTGTTCATCAGCAACACCAACCACGAAGAGAACCAGCCCGCCCACCTCACGCTCAAGGACGCTAGCGTGCCGGTGAACATCAACCTGGCCAAGTACGCCGGCCCCGAGGCCCGCTACTGCCCGGCCGGCGTGTACGAGTTCGTTCCCGACACGCCCCAGGGCGGCAATGCCCAGCGCCTGCAGATCAACGCGCAGAACTGCGTGCACTGCAAGACCTGCGACATCAAGGACCCCACGCAAAACATCGTGTGGGTCACACCGGAAGGTGGCGGCGGCCCGAACTACTCGGGCATGTAAAGAGCAGCAAGCTACAAAATCAGTAGCTGCTAGCGCTTGATGGGCCTGAGTTGCAGGCCTTTTTTCTTTCAAATTCGCTTTCTCAGCGCAGACTTGCCAACCCGTTCGGGCTGAGCTTGTCGAAGCCAGTGCGGGTCGTGGAACAGCCCTTCGACAGGCTCAGGGCGAACGGAGGGTGAGCCGAGCCCTTCGAACCGGAACAAGCCGTTCGGGCCGAGCTTGTCGAAGCCCAGCGCGGCGCTTCGACAGGCTCAGCGTGAACGGTTTTGCGTGGTTGGCGCCGCTCAATGCCCGGTGAACTCAAGTAGCGCGGGCTAGCTGAAACTGCCCCATCGCGCCGGCCAGCCGGTTTGCCTGGTCCTGCAGGCTTTGCGCCGCCGCGGCCCCCTGCTCCACCAGCGCGGCGTTCTGCTGGGTCATGTGGTCCAGCTGGTCCACGGCCTGGCTCACCTGGCCGATCTGTGTGCTCTGCTCGGAGCTGGCAGCGTTGATCTCGGACATCAGCGTGGTCACGCGCTCCACGCTCTGCACGATGTCGCCCATGGTGGAGCCGGCCGTCACCACCAGCTTGGCGCCGTCGCTCACCTTCTCCACGCTGGTGGAGATCAGTGCCTTGATCTCGCGCGCGGCGGAGGCAGAGCGCCCGGCCAGGGCGCGCACCTCGCTGGCCACCACGGCAAAGCCCCGGCCCTGCTCGCCCGCACGCGCCGCCTCCACGGCCGCGTTCAGCGCGAGGATGTTGGTCTGGAACGCAATGCCGTCGATGATGCCCACGATGTCGGCAATCTTTTGGCTGCTGGCATTGATCTCTTCCATGGTGCGCACCACCTGGCTGACCACTTCGCCGCCCCGGCTGGCCACCTGCGTGGCGCTCACGGCCAGGGCGTTGGCCTGGCGGGTGCTGTCGGCATTGGCCGCCACCATCTGCGCCAGCTGGGCAATGCTGGCCGCCGTTTGCTGCAGGTTGCTGGCCGCGTGTTCGGTGCGGGCGCTCAGGTCGGTGTTGCCGGCCGCCACTTCGGAGCTGGCCACGTGGATGGACTCGCCCGAATCGCGCACCTCGGTCACCACGTAGTGCAGGGACTCGACCATCTTGTTCAGCGCCGTGAGCAGCTGGCCGATCTCGTCGCTGCGCTGGGTTTGCATGCGCACCGTGAGATCGCCACGCGCCACCGTGGCAGCGGCCTCCGAGGCTTCGCGCAGGGGTTGCACGATGGAGCGGCGCAACAGCCAGCCAAACAGCGCCGAGAGGGCCACCACCACCGCCACCGCGATGGCGCTGATCCACTGCGCGCGGCCGGCGCCCGCGATCATCGCGTCGGCCGCCGCCAGCGACGACTGCTCGGACGCCTCCAGCAGCCGGTCAACGGCCTGCAGGTAGCCCGTGAGCGCCGCCGCGTGCTCCTGCAGCTCCTTCTGGCTGATGACCTTGGCCTCCAGCGCGTTCTGCATCAGCGCATCGCGCAGCGCCGCGTACTGCTGGCGCTGGGCCTGGGCCTCTTTCCACAGCGGCTCGGTGCTGCGGGCATTGGAGGCGCCGGCCAGCGCCTGTTCAATGCGCTGGCGCGTGGCGTCCTCGGCCTTCAGCCGCTCGCGCATTTCGGTCAGCAGTGGAAAAACATCGGTTGAAATCGTGGCGCGCAAGGCGATCTGGCCGATGGTGACGGACTGCGTCTTCCAGTCGCGCACCGTGCGCTCGATGGGCAACTGCTCCCGCGCCAGCAGCGCCGCCTGGCGCTCGGTGTCCTCACCGGTGAGCCAGGTGGTGGCACCCAGCAGCGCCACGGCCAGCCCCAGCAGGCCAAAGCTGGCGGCCAGCTTCTGGCCGACCGACAGCGTGCGGCGCGGTTTGGCGGCAGCGCGGGCCAAGGCAGACGCAGCGGCGGGTGCGGACGGCGCGGAAGGGGATGCCGGCAGCGCCGGCGCGGAAATGACAGCGGGCACAGAGTTCATTGGTGATTTCCTGTTCATCAAGACGGCCTTGTGGGCAACGAAACGACCAGCAAGCTATGTGCCACTGGGTCATGAAGCGGCCGCTTCGGCCATTTCGGCAGCTTCGGCCGGTGCGCGCACTTCGGCGCCTTCGCAGGCGCCATAGCCGCCACCACCCGGCGTGGCAATCTCGAACACATCGCCCGGCTGCATCAGCGCCGCACCGATGTGGCCCAGCACTTCCACCTCGCCGTTGGCACGCAGCACGCGGTTGGTGCCGGGCTTGCCGGGCTGGCCGCCGGCCATGCCGAAAGCGGGGGTCAGCCGCCCGTTGGAGAGGATGCTGGCCGTCATCGCCTGCAGGAAGCGCACACGCCGCAGGCCGCCATCGCCCCCTGCCCAGCGCCCTGCACCGCCCGATCCGCGCTGGATCTCGTAGCTGTCCAGCACCACCGGGAAGCGGAACTCCAGCACCTCGGGGTCGGTGAGGCGCGAGTTGGTCATGTGGGTCTGGACCACGCTGGTGCCGTCAAAGCCGCGCACGGCCCGGCCCGAGGCATCCAGCACCGCGCCCGCGCCGCTGCCGCCGGCAATGGTCTCGTAGTACTGGTACTGCGCATTGCCGAAGGTGAAATTGTTCATGGTGGGCTGGCTGCCCGCCATCACGCCCAGCGCGCCGAACAACGCGTTGGTGATGCAGGTGGAGGTCTCCACGTTGCCCGCCACCACCGAGGCCGGCGGGTTGGGGTTGAGCATGCTGCCCTGCGGAATGATGACCTGCAGGGGCTTGAGGCACCCGGCGTTGAGCGGAATGTCGTCGTCCACCAGCGTGCGGAACACGTACAGCACCGCCGCCATGCACACCGCCCGCGGCGCATTGAAATTGTTGGCCTGCTGCGCGCTGGTGCCTGCAAAGTCGATCACCGCGCTGCGCTCGGCGGCGTTCACCTTGACGGCAACGCTGATCTGCGCACCGTTGTCCAGCGGCAGGGTGAAGCTGCCGTCCTTCAGGTGCGTGATCACGCGGCGCACGGACTCCTCGGCGTTGTCCTGCACGTGGCGCATGTAGGCCTGAACGACGTCCAGCCCGAACTGCTCCACCATCTTCGACAGCTCCTGCACGCCCTTCTCGTTGGCTGCGATCTGCGCGCGCAGGTCGGCCAGGTTCTGCTCGGGGTTGCGGCTGGGGTACGGCGTGGTGCCGCCGCCGGTGGCCAGCAGGTTGCGCACGGCGTCTTCCAGGAAGATGCCGCGGTCCACCAGCTTCACGTTGTTGAGCTGCACGCCCTCTTCCTCGATGCGCGTGGAGAACGGCGGCATGGAGCCCGGCGTGGTGCCGCCGATGTCCGCGTGGTGCCCGCGGCTGCCCACGTAGAAGGTGGGCTCGCTGCCAGCGGCCACATAGACCGGGGTGATCACCGTCACGTCGGGCAGGTGCGTGCCGCCGTGGTACGGGTCGTTGAGCATGTATACGTCGCCCGGGTGCATCTTGCCCGCGTTCTCGCGGATCACGGTCTTGATGCTCTCCCCCATCGAGCCCAGGTGCACGGGCATGTGCGGTGCGTTGGCAATCAGGTTGCCTTCGGCATCGAACAGCGCGCAGCTGAAGTCCAGCCGCTCCTTGATGTTGACCGAGTAGGCCGTGTTCTGCAGCTGCAAGCCCATCTGCTCGGCGATGTTCATGAACAGGTTGTTGAACACCTCCAGCAGCACCGGGTCCACCGTGGTGCCGGCGGCGTACTGCACCTTGCGGGCCGTGACGCGGTCGAGCACCAGATGGTCCAGGTCGGTCAGCCGCGCGGACCAGCCGGGCTCCACCACGGTGGTGGTGTTCTTCTCGGCAATGATGGCCGGGCCGGGGATCACGTCGCCGGGGCGCAGGTCCTCGCGCACGACCAGGGCGGCGTCGTGCCACTGGCCGCCGGAGTACATGCGCACCGTCTCGCGCTGCGGGTGCTTGCGGTGGGCATGCACGGGCAGGCGCGGCTCTGCGGGCGCGTCGCCGGGGATCACGGCCTCCACCGACACGGCCTCCACCACCAGGCCCTTGCCGGCCATCAGGAAGGCAAAGCGCTGGCGGTAGGCGGCCTCGAACGCGGCCTGGATCGCCGCCATGTCGCCAAAGGGTACGACCAGCGCCGAATCGGTGCCCTCGTAGCGCACGTGCACGTTGTGGCGCACCTGCACGGGGTTGGTGCTGACCTGCTGGCGCTCCAGTTCGGCCTGCGCGGCAGCGCCCAGGGTATCAAGCCGCTCGGCAATCAAGGGCAGCGACTCTGCAGCCAGCGGCATCTCCACCGCCTGCTCGCGGATCACGGTCTGGTCCGCCAGGCCCATGCCGTAGGCGCTGAGCACGCCCGCCAGCGGGTGCACGAACACGCGCGTCATGCCCAAGGCGTCGGCCACCAGGCAGGCGTGCTGGCCGCCTGCGCCGCCAAAGCACTGCAGGGTGTAGCGCGTTACGTCGTACCCGCGCGCCACGCTGATCTTCTTGATGGCGTTGGCCATCTGCTGCACGGCGATCTGGATGAAGCCTTCGGCCACCTCCTCGGGCTTGCGCTGGGTCTGGCCGGCAATCTCCTCGAAGCGGGCGCGCACCGCGTCAGCGTCCAGCGCTTCGTTGGCGGCCGGGCCGAACACGCTGGGGAAGTAGCGCGGCTGCACCTTGCCCACCATCACGTTCGCATCCGTCACGGCCAGCGGGCCGCCGCGGCGGTAGCTCACGGGGCCGGGGTTGGCGCCGGCACTTTCAGGCCCCACACGAAAGCGGGCCCCGTCATAGCTCAGCACCGATCCGCCCCCCGCGGCGACGGTGTGGATGCTCATCATGGGCGCGCGCATGCGCACGCCGGCCACGTGGGTTTCGAACTCGCGCTCGAACTCGCCCGCGTAGTGGCTCACGTCCGTGCTGGTGCCGCCCATGTCGAAGCCGATCACCTTCGCCTGTCCGGCCAGCCCCGCCGTGCGCGCCATCCCCACGATGCCGCCGGCCGGACCGGACAGAATCGCGTCCTTGCCCTGGAAGGTGCCCGCGTCCGTAAGCCCGCCCGAAGACTGCATGAAGAACAGCTTCACGCCCGGCATTTCGCTCGCCACCTGGTCCACGTAGCGGCGCAGGATGGGCGAGAGGTACGCGTCCACCACCGTGGTGTCGCCGCGGCTCACGAACTTCATCATCGGGCTCGTCTCGTGCGAGGTGCTGATCTGCGTGAAGCCCACCTCCTGGGCAATGCGCTTTGCAGCCTGCTCGTGCTCGGTATAGCGGTAGCCGTGCATGAATACGATGGCCACGCTGCGCAGGCCGCGGCCATAGGCGGCCAGCAGCTCGCCGCGCAGCCCCGGCTCGTCCAGAGGCTGCATCACCGCCCCCTGCGCGCCGATGCGCTCGCGCGCCTCGATCACCTCGGCATAGAGCAGCTCGGGGAGCACGATGTGGCGGTCGAACAGGCGCGGGCGGTTTTGGTACGCAATGCGCAGCGCGTCCTTGAAGCCCTGTGTGGTGATGAGCAGCGTGGGCTCGCCCTTGCGCTCCAGCAGCGCGTTGGTGGCCACGGTGGTGCCCATCTTCACGCACTCCACCAAGTCAGGCGTCACCGGTTCGCCGGGCTGCAGGCCCAGCAGGTGGCGAATGCCGGCCACCGCCGCGTCCTTGTACTGCTCGGGGTTCTCCGACAGCAGCTTGTGCGTGACCAGGGTGCCGTCCGGGCGCTTGCCCACGATGTCGGTGAAGGTGCCGCCCCGGTCGATCCAGAACTGCCAGCGGCTGCCATGGGGGTTGGTGTTGGTTGCTTGCATGGTGTTGAAATGCGTCAGAAAGAAAGGAAGAACAGATAAGAAGACGAACGAGCACGCAATGCGCGAGGCGGGGCGGAGCCGTGCCCGGCAGCGCGATCAGCGCTGGAAGTAGTACGGAATGAAAATCTTGTTGGCCTCGTTGCCCACGGACTGCACCCATTCGCGCGAGAAGCGTTCGCCCAGGCGCTTGAGTTCGGCGTCCAGCTCGGCGGGCGCGCGGCCCACCTGGATGCCCTTGCGCTGCAGCTCGCCCACCGACTCCTGCGCGATGGTTTCGCTCAGCGCCCAGCCCCGGGCCTCGGCCTCGGCGGCCACCTGCGTCACGGCCTGGCGCACCGGTGCCGGCAGTGCGTCAAATGCCTTCTGGTTCACGAACACGATGTTCTTGGGAAACCAGGCGTTGATGCCGTAGTACTGCCGGATCTGGCCCCACACCTGGTTCTCCACGCCCGTGAGGGCCGAGGTGATCATGGAGTCGAGCTTGCCCGCGGCCAGCGCCTGGTTGACCTCCACCATGGGCACGTCCACCGGCGTGGCGCCCAGCAGCTCGGCAATGCGCACGGTGGCGGGGTTGTAGGTGCGCATGCGCGTGCCCTTGAAGTCGGCAGCCGACTTGACCGGCGCCACCGAGAACAGGCCCTGCGGCGGCCAGGGCACGGCATACAGCACTTTCAGGCCCCGCTGCGCGAAGTGCCCTTCGATCAACGGACGCTGCAGGTCCCACAGGCGGCGCGCGTCGGCGTAGCTGCGCACCACGAAGGGCACGGCGTCGGCGCCGGCAATGGGCATGCCTGGCACCAGGCTGGTCATGATGGTCTCGCCCGCCTCGGCCTTGGCGTCCTGCACAGCCTGGGGGATGTCGCCTAGCTTGAACAATGCGTTGTTGGCGTGCACCTCAATGCGCAGCGCACCGGCCGAGGCACGCTCCACCTCCTGGGCAAATTGCACGATATTGCGCGTGTGGAACGACTCCGCGCGGTAGCCTGTCGCCAGCTTCCACACGCTCTGCGCGCACAGCGCCGGGGCCGCGGCCAGCGCGGCCAGCAACAACACAAGGGCTTTCATGGCAGGACTCCTGGGCGGCGTTCTGGTGGCGAAAGCCGGTCAGCCCTGCATCTGGCGGGGCAGCCAGAGCACGACATCGGGCGCGAAATACGTCATGATGACCGCGGCGATCATCAGCACGAACAGGGGCAACGCAGTGCGCGCAATCCAGGTGACCTCGCGCCGCGTCATGCCCTGCAGCACGAACAGGTTGAAGCCCACTGGCGGCGTGATCTGCGCCATCTCCACCACCAGCACGATGAAGATGCCGAACCACACCAGGTCGAAGCCCGCGGCCTCCACCGTGGGCAGCAGCACGGCAATGGTCAGCACCACCATGGAGATGCCGTCCAGGAAGCACCCCAGCAGGATGAAGAACACGATGAGCAGCAGCATCAGCGCGAACGGCGACAGGTGCAGCGCGCCGATGAACTCGGCCAGGTGGCGTGGCAGGCCGATGAAGCCCATGGCCAGCGTGAGGAAGGCGGCGCCCGCCAGGATGAGGCCGATCATGCAGTACACGCGGCAGGCGGCGAACAGGCCTTCCTTGAAGGCCGCCCAGTCCAGCGAGCCCTCGATCTTGGCGAGGATGAGCGAGCCGGCCACACCCAGCGCGGCCGCTTCGGTGGCCGTGGCAATGCCGCTGTAGATGGCGCCCAGCACCACGACGATGAGCGAGACCACGGGGATCAGGTGGCGCGAGGCGTAGAGCTTCTGCGCAAAGCTCAGGCGGGCGTCCGGCGCAGGCACCTTGTCCTTGTTGAACAGGGCCCACACGATGATGTAGCCCATGAACAGCGCGGCCAGCAGCAGGCCCGGGATCACGCCGGCCAGGAACAGCTTGGAGATGGACACGTTGGCGGCCACGCCGTACACGATCATGATGATCGAGGGCGGAATGAGCAAGCCCAGCGTGCCCGCCCCGGCCAGCGTGCCCACGGAGATGTCCTCCGGGTAGCCGCGCTCCTTCAGCTCGGGCAGCGTGATCTTGCCGATGGTGGCGCAGGTGGCGGCAGAGGAGCCCGAGATGGCGGCAAAAATGGTGCAGCCCACCACGTTCACGTGCAGCAGGCGGCCCGGCAGGCGCTCCAGCCACGGGGCCAGTCCCTTGAACATGTTGCTCGAAAGCTTGCTGCGGAACAGGATCTCTCCCATCCACAGAAACAGCGGCAGCGCCGTCAGCGTCCAGCTGGAGGTGGAACCCCAGATGGTCAGCATCATGCTGTCGCCCACCGGGCGGCTGGTGAAGAGCTCCATGCCCAACAGCGCCACGGCCAGCAGCGACAGGCCGATCCACAGGCCCGAGCCGAGCACTGCGAACAGCGCCACGATCAGGCCGAAAGCAATAAGGATGTCCATGTTGTGTTCTCCTTGCGGGTGTTACTCGGAGCGGGCCGATTCGGACACGGCCATGAAGGCCACGCCCTGCAGCCGCAGCACCAGCGCGTGGGCAAACGACAGCGCAAAGCCAATGCAGCCCAGGGCCATGCTGATCTGCGGGATCCACAGAGGCGAGGCGTCCGCCGCGGGCGAGATGTCGTGCGTGGCGTAAGAAATCCACACAGAGCGCACGGCGTAGCAGGCGATGTAGACCGTGAGGACCAGCGCGCTGGCCAGGCAGAACCACTCGAAGGCCGAGCGCAGGCGTGCGGGCAGGCGGTCCAGCACCAGCGTCACGCGGATGTGGTCGCCGTTTTGCAGCGTGCCGGGCAAGGCAAAGAACAGCGCAGCGGCAATGGCGTAGCCCGCATAGGCGTCCAGCCCATCAATGTTCAGATGGATGACCTCGCGGGCAAAAACGCCCAGCGTGACGGCCGCGAACGCAGCCAGCATGGACAGGCCGGACAGCAGCATCAGCAGCCTGTAGAAATTGCGGACGAGTTTGTCCATGGCGTACTCCCGGTAACGCTTGAAAAGTGAAGGGAAAGGAAAGGAAAGCGGCGGCGCGGTGAACGGCCGGCGGCGCGTGCCCGGCACGGCCCCCGCCGCGCGCGGGGACCGGTGCGGGCGGACTTACTTCTTGCGGTAGGCGTCGATGATGGCCTGGCCCTCGGTGCCTGCGGCCTTTACCCAGTCGGCCGTCATCGCGTCGCCAATGCCGGCCAGCTCCTTCTTGATGCTGTCGCTGGGTTCGGCCACCGTCATGCCCTTGGCGGCAAGTTCCTTCACGAACTCCTTGTCCACCCGCTCGCTGGTGGCCCAGCCCCGCGCTTCGGCGGCTGCGGCGGCCTTGAGCACGGCCTCCTGCAAAGGCTTTTCCAGCGCATCAAACGCCTTCTGGTTGACCACCGTGGCATTGCGCGGCAGCCAGGCGCTGACCGGATAGAAGTACTTGACCTGTTCGTACAGCTTGGACTCCACGCCGCTGGCGCTGGAGGTCAGGAAGTTCTGCACCGTGTTGGTCGCCAGGGCCTGGCCCAGCTCCGACAGCTGGATCGTGACCGGCTGGGCCTTGAGCAACTGCGCGATGCGCGTGGTGGCCGGGTTGTAGGCCCGCATCTTGGTGCCGACAAAGTCGGCGGGGGTGCTCACGGGCTTGAGCGAGTACAGGGATTGGCCAGGCCAGGGCACGCTGAAAAGCACCTTGATGCCCTGCGACGCCAGCAGCTTATCTTGCGCGGGCTTGGCCGCCAGGTACAGGCGTTTGGAGTCGGCATAGCTCGTCGCCAGGAAGGGAATGGAATCCACCCCGAAGAGCGGGTTCTCGTTGGACGCGCCCGAGAGGATGAACTCCGCCGAGGGCACCTGCCCCGTCTGCACGGCGCGCTTGATCTCGTTGGCCTTGTAGAGCGAGCCGCCGGGATGCAAAGTGATCTTGAGCTTCCCGCCCGTGAGCTGATCGACTTCGTTGGCAAACTGCTGCACGTTCTGCGTCTGGAAGCTGTTGGCGCCGTAGCCGGTGGGCAGGTCCCATTTGACCTGGGCCTGGGCCTGGGCCAGGCCCATGCCGAGGGCGGCCGTCATGCACAGTGCGATTTTTTTCATGAGGAGACTCCTGGAGGGTTGCCGCTTAGAAGCTGGCAAGGTGGTGGTTGAGAAGGTCGGTGATCAACATGCAGCCCGGCGCATGGGTGATGCAAAACGCCGGCTGGGCATTCAAGATGGCGGACTGCGGCGTGACGCCACAGGCCCAGAACACGGGAATCTCGCCCGGCATCAGCTCCACCGCGTCGCCGTAGTCAGGCAGGGCGATGTCGGCAATGCCGATGAGGGCGGGGTCGCCGATATGCACCGGCGCGCCGTGCACATTGGGAAAGCGCGAGGTGACCTGCACCGCGCGGATCACGTCCACCGCGGGCATGGGCCGCATGGACACCACCATGGCGCCGCCGAACGGCCCCGCGGCCTCGGTGGCGATGTTCGTGCGGTACATGGCCACGTTCTTGCCTTCGTTGATGTGGCGCAGGCTGATGCCGGCCTCCTGCAGTGCCGCCTCAAACGAGAACGAGCACCCCAGCACGAAGGTCACCAGGTCGGGCCGCCACAGGGCCGTGATGTCGCCCACTTCCTGCGCCAGCTCGCCGTGGCGCCACACGCGGTACTGCGGCACATCGGTGCGGATGTCGATGCCCTCGCCCAGCGAGGGCAGCGCCGTCTGGCCGGGCTCGCTCACGGCCAGCACCGGGCAGGGCTTGGGGTTGCGCTGGCAAAAGCGCAGGAAGTCGCCAGCCAGCACCTCGGGCAGGATCACCAGGTTGCCCTGCACGCGGCCGTGCGCCAGGCCGCTGGTGTGCGACGCCCAGGCGCCTTCACGAATCACGCTGCGCACATGGCCGGGGGTGTTGATGCCTTCGGAACCGAATACTTCCACCGCGGCTTGAACTGCTGAATCCACCATTTTTCCTCGCATTGAGAAATGTCAATTGCATGACGTTGGGGCGGATTGTGTGGGGGTGCAACCGGGCTGGCAAATTCAAAAACTTTCTATCAGCTCATCGATTTTTTCGATGTTCACCATTGGTGAATTGCGAACCAAATTGGTGCCAAGGGTTAACCCCTATGCACCACGCCAGCGCAGTTTCAGGGATAACCCTGAGCGCTGGGACGGGCCTGCAGACGCCGCAACGCAGCAACGCAGCAAGGCCACGGCGCGGCGCCGCCGACCCGCGGCGCGCGGGCGGCACGGCGCTCAACGATGCTGGGAGGTAGGTCAGCCGCGCTTGCGTGCAGCGGCTGGCAGTGCGTCGATGAATGCAAGCGCCGACCGAACGACGGCCTCCATCGCCGGAGAGGACGGGTCTTCACGGTAGCTCACATGGATGGGCAGGGGCCGCAGCGCGGCGTCGCAGGCCAGCACGCGCAGGTCCGGGAAGGCCAGCATGCGCTGCACCGCCAGGCGCGGCAGCGTGGCCACGCCAAAGCCGCCCTGCACCAACTGCACCATGGCCGAGATGGACGAGATGGTGTGCACGCAGCGCGGCTCCACCTGCGCATGGCGCAGGGTATCCAGCAGGTACACATGCGGCTGGGAGCCGCGCTGGAAGGTCAGGATGTCGGTGTCTGCAAAGTCCTGCAGCGTGTACCTGCGCTTGCGGTGCAGCTTGCTGTTGCCCACGAACACCATCTCCATGGGCGCCAGGGCTTGGCTGCGAATCCCGTCGGCCGACGCGGGCAGTGCGGCAAAGACTGCGTCCAGCGTGCCGCGGCGGACCTGGTCGAGCAGCACGGGAGTGGGCTCCACCGTCAACTCCAGCTCCAGCAGCGGGTTGTCCTTGCGCAGCTGTTCCACCCATGGAATCAGCCACGAATGCAGCACCGATTCAATCGCCCCCAGGCGGAAGGACACCTCCAGCGGCGCCCCTGAACCCATCTCGGCCTTGAGCTGGCGCTGCAGTTCCAGCATGCGCCGGGCGTAGCTCAGGAACCGCGTGCCCGCGACAGTGAGCTTGAAGTGCTTGTCACGCCGGTCCAGCAGCAGCACGCCCAGCTCTTCCTCCAGCGCTGCGATGCGGCTGGACATGGCCGACTGCGTGAGGAACAGCTTCTCTGCGGCGCGCGTCACGCTCTTGAGGGAGGCCACCCAGTAGAAGGCTTCAACAAAACGCAGGTTCATGGACGGTGCTCCGCAGGCGGCCAGCGGTGCTGGCTCGCTCGAGTTTGCTATTGTTTCAGTAGCTGCTTGCGCTTATCCGCAAAGCGCTGGCGGCCATTTTTATTCAAGAATTTTCACCCCAGCGGCAGGTCCGCCTTCTTCAGCGTGCGCAGCACAAAGCTGGAGCGGCTGTGCCGGATGCCCTTGATCTTGTAGAGCTTCTCGCGCAGCAGGCGCTCGTAGTCGCGCGTGTCCTTGACCACGATGCGCAGCAGGTAGTCGTAGTCGCCCGACACCAGGTGCGCTTCGATCACCTCGGGAATGCTGGCCAGCGTCTCGCCAAACTTTTCCAGCGTGTTGTCGGAGTGGCTGTCCAGCGTGACCTGCACCAGCACCGTGTCGGCCAAGTCCAGCGCCTGCGGGTTGATGCGCACCGTGTAGCCCTGGATGACGCCCGCCTCTTCCATCTTCCTGATGCGGCCCCAGCACGGCGACGGGCTCAGGCCCACGGCCTGGCCGATCTCTTGCAAACTGGCGCGGGCGTTGCCCTGCAGCACAGCGAGAATTTTTCTGTCCAATCGGTCCATCGGGCTAATTATTCACGCAACTCGATTGACGCAGAAAATTATTCTGCAATCGGCACAATACTCACCAAATTCAGAAGATTCGTCTCCACCGCGCAGCGCATACTTTCTTCCATCAAGGCGCTCTTACCGGAGTGCACGAAATGGCAAGGCCCCGGCTGGTTACCGCCAGCGCGGGGCCGTTGGCATGGCGGCGGGCGCACCACGGCAGCGCCCCATCCGCGCCGAACGCAAGACACCGGGCGCCGCCATGCGCCGGCGCTACGGCTGCCCAGAACCCCCTGCAGTTGATAAGCACGCTTACCAGCACAAACCCGGATGCCCGGTGCGATGCTGCACCGCCATAATTTGTGCGAGGCCTGGGGCCGCCCCTGCGGGGCGCCGCGCGTTCTTCCGCCCCCGCCCACTATTCCAACAGGAGACAGCATGCAACTGACCAAACTCGTCGTCGGCCTGGGCCTTGCGCTCGGCTTTGTGGCGTCCGCGGCTGCGCAGACCACCATGCGCATCAGCATCTCGACGGCCCAGAACTCCCACCAGGGCGTCGCCATCGACACGTTTGCCAAGGAAGTCGAGAAGCGCACGGGCGGCCGCTACAAGGTGCAGACCTTCTACAACGGCGCCCTGGGCGGCGAGCGCGAATCCATCGAGGCCGTGCAGCTAGGCACGCAGGAGCTGGCGTTCAGCTCCAGCGGCCCCGTGCCCAACTTTGTGCCCGAGACGAAGATCCTGGACGTGCCCTTCCTGTTCCGCGACAAGGCGCACGCCCGCGCCGTGCTGGACGGCCCCATCGGGCAAGACCTGCTGTCCAAGTTTGACGCCAAGGGTTTCAAGGCGCTGGCGTGGGCGGAAAACGGCTTCCGCCACATGACCAACAGCAAGCGTGACGTGAAGGAGCCCGGCGACCTGAAGGGCCTGAAGATGCGCACCATGGAGAACCCGGTGCATATCGCTGCCTACAAGGGCTTCGGCATCATCACCACGCCCATGGCCTTCCCGGAAGTGTTCACCGCCCTGCAGCAAGGCACGGTGGACGGCCAGGAAAACCCCCTGTCGGTCATCATCTCGGCCAAGTTTGACCAGGTGCAAAAACACCTGTCGCTCACCGGCCACGTGTACTCGCCCTGCATCTTCCTGATGAACAAGGCCGCGTTCGACAAGCTGTCGGCCGCCGACAAGCAAGCCTTCCTCGACGCAGCCAAGGAAGGCGCCAAGGCCAACCGCGCCCGCGTGGACGAAGACGATGCCAAGGGCGTGGCCGACCTGCGCGCCAAGGGCATGACCGTGATCGACAACCTGGACAAGGCCAAGTTCGTGGCGGCGCTGGCGCCCGTGAATGCCGAGTTCGAAAAGCAGTTCGGCAAGGCTGCGCTGGACAAGATCCGGGCCGTCAAGTAACCCGCAACGCGTGCGGCGGACGCACCCGTTGCTCCTGGTCCTGGCTTTCAACGCCCGTTTGCCGCGCGCAAACGGGCTTTTTCATTCATGAAAAAAATCTTTCTTCAATGGGAACGGTGGAGCACCGGCGCCGCCATGGCGGGTGCCTGCCTGATGCTGGCCCTGGCATCGCTGCTGGGCATGTTCCAGATCGTCATGCGTTTCGTGCTGGAGCAGCCGGCCGAGTGGACCGAGGTGCTGATCCGCTTCAGCCTGATCTGGATGGTGTTCCTCGCCATTCCTGCGGCCTTTCGCCAGGGCGCCATGGTGAGCGTGGACGTGCTCTACCGCTGGAGCCCGCCCGCCCTGCGGCGCGTGCTGGATGCGGTCGTGAGCCTGGCCGCGCTGGCGCTCATCGCGGTCATCGTGTGGTTCGGCTGGGACTACGCCCAGCGCGGCGGCGTGCAGTCGATGGCGGGGCTGGAATCGGTGTCGATGTTCTGGGCCTATGTCGCCATGCCGGTGGGCGGCCTGTTCAGCGCCGTCGGCATCGTGGGCAACTGGCTTGACCCGCAGCGCCAGGAACTGGAGACCGCGCAATGACCCCCACCATGCTCGTCACCATGGTGCTGTGCTTCGCACTCACCGTCTCCGTCGCGGTGTCCATCGGGCTCGCGTCGATCGTTGGCATCCAGGTGTCCAACGCCAACATGCTGATCTCGGTGAAGGAAATGTTCGCCTCAATCAACAAGTTCCCGCTCGCGGCCATTCCCTTCTTCATCCTGGCGGGCAACCTGATGGAAACCGGTGGCATCTCGCGCCGGCTGGTGGAGTTTGCCAAGAGCATCGTGGGCGGCGTGCAAGGCGGCCTGCCCATGACCTGCGTGCTCACCTGCATGATCTTTGCGGCGGTGTCGGGCTCGTCGGTGGCCACCACGTTCGCCATCGGCGCCATCCTGATTCCGGCGCTCATCAAGCATGGCTACCCCACCAGCTACGCGGCCGCGCTGCAGGCCACCAGCGCCGAGCTGGGCGTGATCATTCCGCCCTCCATTCCCATGATCCTGTACGGCGTGAGCGCCGAGGTGTCGATTGGCGAGCTGTTCATCGCAGGCTTCGGCCCCGGCATCCTCATCAGCCTGGCGCTGATGAGCTTCGTGTGGGTGTATTGCAAGATCAAGGGCTGGGGCAAGAACGACGGCGACGGGCGCATGCCCCTGGGCCGCGCCACCTTGCAGGCGGGCTGGGCATTGCTGATGCCGGTCATCATCCTGGGCGGCATTTATGGCGGCGTGTTCACGCCCACCGAAGCGTCGGCCGTGGCGGTGTTCTATGCGCTGTTGGTCGGCGTGCTCATTTACCGCGAGATCAAGCTGCGGGACTTGTACGCCATCCTGCGCAAGTCGGCCATCTCGTCCGCGGTGATCATGTTCATCATCGCCAACGCGGGCCTGTTTGCTTTTCTGATCACGCGCGCCGGCGTGCCCGACGCGATCGGCCACTGGCTGGAAGGCGTGCTGCAATCGCCGGCCATGTTCCTGCTGGGCGTCAATGCGGCGCTGTTCCTGATCGGCATGTTCATCGAGACCAGCGCCGCCATCATCGTGCTCGCCCCCATCCTCGCCCCGGTGGCCCAGCACTTTGGGGTGGACCCGGTGCACTTCGGCCTGATCATGGTGGTGAACCTGGCGCTGGGCATGATCACCCCGCCCTTCGGCGTGAACCTGTTTGCGGCGTGCACGGTGGCCCGGATTTCGCTGGACCGCATCGTGGGCCACCTGCTGCCGTTCGTCTGCGTGATCCTGGTGTGCCTGCTGGTCATCACCTACGTGCCAGGCATTTCGCTGAGCCTGCGCGACCTGGTGTACGCCAAGTAGGCATTACAATCGTGGCCGTCAGGAGAGAGTGCCCCACCTTCGCAACGAAGGCAGCGCGGCACCGCCGAAGGCGCAGGCAGCTGCCGAACGCTCAGGCAAAAGGACTGGCAACCGCCCGCAGCGATGCGGGCGTTACCTTGCTGGAGAGAGATGGTCCCGCCGCATCGCGCGATGGGCCATCCACCGAAGGAGCAAGCCGCGCGGCCAGCCAGGGCGCCGCGGTGAATCTCTCAGGTAAAGCGGACAGCAGGGCAAATCCCGCGATCCATGGGGTCGCGGCCACCATTTGCCCGGAGTTCCGCCTTGACCGCCACGCCCGCTTCCGCATCCGCCCCCCTGCTCACCACGCCCCTGAACGCCCTGCACATTGAGCTGGGCGCCCGCATGGTGCCGTTTGCCGGCTACTCCATGCCCGTGCAATACCCCGCCGGCCTGATGGCCGAGCACGTGCACACGCGCACGGCCGCGGGCCTGTTCGACGTGTCGCACATGGGCCAGCTCAAGCTCATCGGTGCCGATGCGGCTGCAGCCTTCGAGACGCTGATGCCCGTGGACGTGATCGACCTGCCCGTGGGCAAGCAGCGCTACGGCCTGCTGCTGACCGATGAGGGCACCATCATCGACGACCTGATGTTCTTCAACCAGGGCGTGGTGGACGGCGAGCCCACGCTGTTCGTCATCGTCAACGGCGCCTGCAAGGTGGGCGACATCGCGCACATCCAGGCCCGCATCGGCCAGCGCTGCAAGGTCGTGCCCATGCCCGACCACGCCCTGCTCGCGCTGCAGGGCCCGCAGGCCGTCACCGCCCTCGCCCGCCTGGCGCCCGGCGTCGAAAAACTGGTGTTCATGACCGGTGGCGCGTTCAGCATTGCGGGCTGCGACTGCTTTGTGACCCGCAGCGGCTACACCGGCGAAGACGGCTTTGAGATCTCCGTGCCCGCCGCCCAGGCAGAGACGCTCGCCCGCGCCCTGCTGGCCCAGCCCGAAGTGAAACCCATCGGCCTGGGCGCGCGCAACTCGCTCCGGCTGGAAGCGGGCCTGTGCCTGTACGGCAACGACATCGACACCACCACCACCCCGCCCGAGGCCGCACTGAACTGGGCCATCCAGAAGGTGCGCCGCACCGGCGGTGCGCGGGCGGGCGGCTTCCCCGGCGCCGACAAGGTGCTGGCGCAGATCGACAACCCCGCCAGCCTGCAGCGCAAGCGCGTGGGCCTGGTGGCGCTGGAGCGCGTGCCCGTGCGCGAGCACACCGAGCTGCAAGGCACGGACGGCCAGAAGATCGGCGAGGTCACCAGCGGCCTGCTGGGCCCCACGGTGAACGAGCCCGTGGCCATGGGCTACGTGGATGCCGCCCACGCCGCCATCGGCACGCGTGTGAACGCCATCGTGCGCGGCAAGGCCGTGCCGATGGAAGTGCGGGCCATGCCTTTCGTCCCGGCCAACTACTACCGCGGCTGATTTCGCGGACGGCAGCGCATACGGCGTCCATTCGCCCCGTTCGCCCGCTACATTGCTGATTCCTTCATTTACCCCCTTTGCCTGAGGAGCTTCCCCATGACCGTCAAATTTTCCAAAGAACACGAGTGGATCAACGCCGCTGATGCCGCCGCTGCCGTGGTCGGCATCACCGTGCATGCGCAGGATGCGCTGGGCGACGTGGTGTTCGTGGACCTGCCCGAAGTCGGCAAGACCTACAGCCAGGGCGAAGTGGCCGGCGTGGTCGAATCCGTCAAGGCCGCTGCCGACGTGTACATGCCCGTCGCGGGCGAGATCGTCGAAGTGAACGAAGCCCTGCGCGCCGACCCGTCCCTGGCCAACAGCGACCCGCTGGGCGCCGGCTGGTTCTTCAAGGTCAAGCTGTCCGACGCCGGCCAGCTGGCCGAGCTGATGGACGAGACGACCTACAGCGCCTTCGCCGCCAACGCCTGAACGCCGGGCTTGCCGCACAAAGCGCCTCAAAAACCATAGCTGCTTGCGCTTTATCCATGCCGATCTCAGACCAAAATCGATCTGAGGTTGGCTAAAAACAAGCGCGAGCAGCTCCCCTTTTCATAGCAGACCACCGCCCCACCATGACCGCCGCCCTGCCCCTCTCCGCGCTGGAGAACGCCGCCGAGTTTTTGCCCCGCCACATCGGCATCGACGCGGCGGATGAAGCCCACATGCTGTCCGTGATCGGCGAGGCCTCGCGCCGCGCGCTCATCGACTCCATCGTGCCGCGCTCCATCGCCCGGGGCCGCGCCATGGACCTGCCGCCCGCCACCACCGAGGCCGCAGCGCTGGCCGAACTCAAGGCCATCGCCGGCAAGAACAAGCTGCTCAAGAGCTTCATCGGCCAGGGCTACTACGGCACGCACACCCCCGGCGTCATCCTGCGCAACATCCTGGAAAACCCCGCCTGGTACACCGCCTACACGCCCTACCAGGCCGAGATTTCGCAGGGCCGCATGGAGGCGCTGGTCAACTTCCAGACCATGGTCTGCGACCTGACGGGCATGCCCATTGCCAATGCGTCCATGCTCGACGAAGCCACCGCCGCCGCCGAGGCGATGACGCTGGCCAAGCGCTCCGTCAAGAGCAAGAGCAATGTCTTTGTGGTGGCCGGCGACGCCCACCCCCAGACCATCGAAGTCATCCAGACCCGCGCCAAGCCCCTGGGCCTGGAAGTGCGTTTGGCCAACTCGGCCGAAGAATGGAACACCCTGCTGGCGGGCGAGTACTTTGCCGTGCTGGCGCAATACCCCGCCACCAGCGGCCGCATTGACGACCTGCGCGCCGACGTGGAAAAGGCCCACGCCCAGCAAGCCGCCTTCATCGTGGCCGCCGACCTGCTGGCGCTCACCCTCATCACGCCGCCGGGCGAGTTTGGCGCCGACATCGTGGTCGGCACCACCCAGCGCTTCGGCATGCCCATGGGCGCGGGCGGCCCGCACGCCGCCTACATGGCCTGCCGCGACGAGTTCAAGCGCAGCATGCCCGGCCGCCTGGTGGGCGTGAGCGTGGACGTGCACGGCAAGCCCGCCTACCGCCTGGCCCTGCAAACGCGCGAGCAGCACATCCGCCGCGAAAAAGCCACCTCCAACATCTGCACCGCCCAGGTGCTGCCCGCCGTGGTGGCCAGCATGTACGCCGTGTACCACGGCCCCGAAGGCCTGCAGCGCATCGCCCAGCGCGTGGCCGCCTACACCGCCATCCTGGCCCAGGGCCTCAAGCAGCTGGGCGCCCCCGTGCGTGAACAGGCCACCTTCGACACGCTGAGCCTGCACACCGGCGCCGCTACCAAATCCATCGCTGCCCGCGCCGTATCCATGGGCGCCAACCTGCGCATTTACTTTGAAGAGTACCTGTGCCTTTCGCTGGACGAGACCACCACGCGCGCCGATGTCGAGCTGCTGTGGAAGGTCTTCGCCAAGGACGGCCAGACGCTGCCCACCTTCGACGCATTTGAAAACGGCGTGGAGCCGCTGATCCCCGCCGCGCTGCGCCGCACCAGCCAATACCTCACGCACCCGGTGTTCAACACCCACCACAGCGAAACCGGCATGCTGCGCTACATCCGCCAGCTGTCCGACAAGGACCTGGCGCTGGACCGCAGCATGATCCCGCTGGGCAGTTGCACCATGAAGCTCAACGCCACCAGCGAGATGATCCCCATCACCTGGCCCGAGTTTGCGAACGTGCACCCGTTTGCCCCTGCCGACCAGCTGCAAGGCTACCAAGCGCTGGACGAGCAACTGCGCGCCTGGCTGTGCCAGGCCACGGGCTACGCGGGCATCAGCCTGCAGCCCAACGCGGGTTCACAAGGCGAATACGCCGGCCTGCTGGCCATCAAGGGCTACCACGCCGCGCGCGGCGAAAGCCACCGCAACATCTGCCTCATCCCCAGCAGCGCCCACGGCACCAACCCCGCCAGCGCCCAGATGGCCGGCATGCAGGTGGTAGTGACGGCCTGTGACGCCAGCGGCAACGTGGACCTGGCCGACCTGAAGGCCAAGTGCGAGCAGCACAGCGCCCACCTGGCCTGCGTGATGATCACCTACCCCAGCACGCACGGCGTGTTCGAAACCAGTGTCAAGGAACTGTGCGCCCTGGTGCACAGCCACGGCGGCCGCGTGTATGTGGACGGCGCCAACATGAACGCCCTGGTGGGCGTGGCCGCCCCCGGCGAGTTCGGCGGCGACGTGAGCCACCTGAACCTGCACAAGACCTTCTGCATCCCCCACGGCGGTGGCGGCCCCGGCGTCGGCCCCGTGTGCGTGGTGCAAGACCTGGTGCCCTTCCTGCCCGGCCTGCCCGGCCAGGGCGACCAGCCGCAGGCCCCGGCCGCCGGCAAGGTCGGCCCCGTCAGCGCCGCGCCGCTGGGCAACGCCGCCGTGCTGCCCATCAGCTGGATGTACATCCGCATGATGGGCGCCGAGGGCCTGCAGGCCGCCACCGAAACCGCCATCTTGAGCGCCAACTACATCAGCGCCCGCCTGAAGGACCACTACCCCACGCTCTACGCCAGCGAGAACGGCCACGTGGCGCACGAGTGCATCCTGGACCTGCGCGGCCTGAAGGAAACCAGCGGCGTGATGGCCGAAGACGTGGCCAAGCGCCTCATCGACTACGGCTTCCACGCCCCCACGCTGAGCTTCCCCGTGCCCAACACGCTGATGGTGGAGCCCACCGAAAGCGAAACCCTGTTCGAGCTGGACCGCTTCATCGACGCGATGATCGCCATCCGCGAGGAAGTCCGCCAGATCGAAGCGGGCCAGCTGCCGCAAGACAACAACCCCCTCAAAAACGCCCCCCACACCGCCGAGGCGCTGCTGGCCGGCGAGTGGAACCGCCCCTACACCCGCGAAGCCGCCGCCTACCCCGTGGCCGCCCTGCGCAGCAACAAGTACTGGTCGCCCGTGGGCCGCGTGGACAACGTCTGGGGCGACCGCAACCTCAACTGCAGCTGCATCCCGGTCAGCGACTACGCGTAGGGACGGCCTGCATAACTCCCTGCGATCCGTGATAGCGCGGCCCGCGGACGACAAAAACACAAAGGCCCGGTGACGGGCCTTTGTGTTTTTTTACAAGGCGTCGAGCGGGCTCAAGATGCCGCGCCCGCCCTTGTTGAGGACGTGCGTGTAGATCATGGTCGTGCTCACATCGGCATGACCCAGCAGCTCTTGCACCGTGCGGATGTCGTAGCCGGCCTGCAGCAAATGCGTGGCAAACGAATGGCGCAGCACATGCGGCGACACGGGCTTGTTGATTTGCGTGCGCCGCGCCGCCTCGCGCACGGCCCGCTGCACCGACTCAGGGTACACATGGTGGCGCCGCTCCAGCAGCTCCCCCGTGCGGGCTCGGGGCGCGGATCGATGGAGCGCACCGGCGACGGAAACACCCATTGCCAAGCCCAGCTTGCATCGGCATTGGGGTACTTGGCCGCCAGCGCATGCGGCAAATACACCCGGCCCAGCCCAGCGGCCAAATCCTTTTCGTGCAAGGCGCGGGCCTTTTGCAATTGCGCCTGCAGCGGGGCAATCAAATTCTCCGGCAGCACCGTCACCCGGTCCTTATTGCCTTTGCCCTCGCGCACGATGATTTCGCGGCGCGCAAACTCCACATCCTTCACACGCAGACGCAGCGCCTCCAGCAGGCGCATGCCCGTGCCATAGAGCAACTGCCCAATCAAACCCGTGGTGCCATCCATGTGCAGCAACAGCTCGCGCACCTCGGTAGGGGTCAGCACCACCGGCAAGCGCTTGGGTGTTTCGGCCTGCACCACTTCATTGAGCCAGGGCAGGTCCATCGCCAACACCTGTTTGTACAAATACAGCAGCGCCGCTTTGGCCTGATTTTGTGTGGAGGCAGAAACCTGCCTATCGACCGCCAAATGGCTCAAAAATGCTTCCACCTCGGCCGCTCCCATATCCTGCGGGTGACGCTTGCCATGAAACACAATAAAACGCCGTGCCCAGTCGATATAAGCCTCTTCCGTGCGAATGCTGTAGTGCCGCGTGCGCAGGTGAATGCGCATGCGCTCCAGCAACTTGGGCGGGCGCGGCTCGGTGGGGTCACTGCCGGGCTGCGGGGGTGGAGCGAGACGCTCTATCATCCGCAAAATTTTAGGTTTGCCTAATTTTCCAAGGATCAGGGTTTGTATGGGGTAGCCGGCGCTATAGTTGTCTTAGCGGACTGACCGGGCTACCATGTTTGTCGTCTATTTCTAGTTAGGCCCCACAGAATGCCCTCCACTTACTGGGTTGGTCAGCTCGATCGGCACGCGCTCGTCTTCGACCAAGCTATGCAAATTCCAGAATGTCCGCATGTTTTTCTGTGGAATGTGAGGACGTGCGAGATGGAGAAGTACGTTCCCTCGATGGTTCGATCTGCTATTCGAACGCATCAAGACTCAACCAGCACTGCAGCCGCGATATCCGCCTACGAAATTTGGAAGCGACAGGAGGGCACGGTTTGGCTTGACGAAGAATCGAGATATTACGCAACAAGAAATACGAAAGAGGTGCAGGAAAAAGCACAGAAACAAGTTGAGAGGGAACGGGATGCGCAGCTGAAGCAGGCCCGCGAACATTTTGCAATCGCAGAATCGGCTCGTCTTGCCGCAGTCCAAGCAGAAGCCCGAGAAACGCTCGTCGAACGCCACCAAACTGCCTTGGAAGCCAGTGGCCGCAAATACTTGGGTGTCCGAGCAAGCAGCGCTCCACGCGGTCGCCGAATTACTCACTGCTACGCATGCAAGCAGCACCTTGATAACACTATCGACATTGAGTGCGTCGCGTGCGGTTGGATCCTGTGCCTTTGCAGCGCCTGCGGCTGTGGCTATCAACGTGAGGCCTAACCTGAGAGTCAAGCCGACCCGCCTACGGCGGCCGGCTTACTTTGTTCGTTAGGCTGCACGAAGTCATGCCACTGCCATTTCTGGTGTCGTGCTCCATATCCGCGCCGGTGCTTTTCGAGCGGAGTGACGGTCGCTTTCAGCTCATGGACCAACAAGCGCCCGCGCCTTTCATGGCAGGCCGTGGCTATCTCTTGGTCGAGCAGGCGCTTGCGGCATTCCTTCAGAACGTCGAGGTCGAGCGAGTAAGCTTCAGGCCGGCGATCCTGTTCTCACCGATCACGAAAGAAGAGTTCAGTTCGCACGTACGCGTTCGGGTCAGTCAATTCTTCAGATCGAGCGAGCTGCTTGATCTCGATGTCAGTGGCAACCGTCTGCTTACCCTAAATGACCAGTACTACTTTGCAAGTCCTGAACTCAAGGCCCTGTTGGAAGCCAGCGCCTTCCGCTACCTGGAGTTCAGCGAAGGTTTCAGTGGCTTCGCAGCAAGTGCCGCCTAACCCCTCCGTCAAGGGGACCGCCACAAGCGGGCTTCGCCCACTTGCGGCCGCCCCTTACGTCGAACGTTAGCCACTTCATATTCCGCTTTATGCAGGCCAGCATTTATTCCAGCGCTTTGCCTCTCTCAAAGGTTTTTCCTTTGGGGTTTTTGCGCTGCGCCGGGCTTCGCCTGCATTCACTCAGCCGGTTTCAATCCTTTTTGGCCTCCAGCGCTTGTGCAGCAAGCGCTACCGGCTATCATTCTTGCAGCGCTGCGCCGCTTCCGTGGCACAGCGCTTTTTCATGGACAGCTCCCGCCTTCAAGTCTGGGCGCTCCCTTTTGGCCTTCGGGTCTAACTATTCGTCGCAGCCGACCGCCTACGGCGGCGGCTGAACTCAGGGCGTTAGTCCCTTCACACTCCGCTTTATGCAGGCTGCCATTAACTCCAGCGCTTCGCCCTTCTCAAAGGTTTTTCCTTGGGGGTTTTGGCGCTCTGCTGGGCTTCGCCTGCGTTCGCTTCGTCGGTTTCAAGCCTTTTTTGCCTCCAGCGCTTGTGCAGCAAGCACTAGCAGCTATCATTCTTGCAGCGCTGCCCCGCTTCCGTGGCGCAGCGCTTTTTTATGGGCCGAGCCCGTCTTCCGTCTGGGCGCTCCCTTTGGGCCTTCTGGTCTAACTATTCGTTGCAGCCGACCGCCTACGGCGGCGGCTGAACTCAGGGTGTTAGGTATCTCACACTTCACGAATGATGAGCTTCGCAAAGGAAAGTACAAGTGTATAGGTTTGTCGCATATGCATTCCCATTCGTACTAATAGTTATCGAATACGGACTGAGGATTGCCCTTCAAAAGGACACGTCTGGCTTTATCGGACCGACACTTGCATCAGCTGCAGCTGGTATGTTAGTCCCCACGCTATCGCTCAAACCAAATGAGGCTCAACTCTCCGCCGAGCTCCAAGATGAGCTGCGGCGCTTGGGCGCAACTTTCCGCTCAAAAAATGACGAGCGCCTAATTGCGTTAGCTATGTTTGTATTAATGAGCCTAATCGCCGCTTGGGTTTGGACGCTGATCTTGGCGGAAGGGAAGGACATGGTCACGATTGCCTCAATTAGTAGCCCGTATTCATCGGCTTGTTGTGCTACTTCGCGGGAGTAATTATTGCGGAAATCAAGGAGTTGGTATGATCGAAGAATTCTTGTCAACCGCAGCAGCGAGCGTTGCAGTTGCAGCCTTTGCCAACATCATGACCTCCTATTTAAAAGACAACCTTGCAAAAAGGAAGGATAGGCGTGAAGTTGAGCTGCGCGATGAAGAGCATCACGTAATTGCCAACCTCCCGCTGTCAGACGACCTAGCCTCTGCGGAGAAGAGAATTATGGAGTTGCAGAAGATTTCAGCGCGACTAGCAGTATTGGATGGTTGGCAAATTGCATCAAGTACGATACTCAAAAATCTTAACGAACTCCACTTGAGTGACGCAGCAAAGTCTCAAGACGTCATAAGCATCGCAAGGCAAATCCCAGGCATCTCAGAAGAAGCAATTCACAATATTTCCATGCTTAAAAAGGCAAGGAATTTAGTGGCCCACAGCGCGACCTCTCCCGAGAGCGAAAAAGAAATATTAGAGGCGTCCAACAATATTATTTCACTCCTTCACTCCATCAAACCAAAGAAAAACACCTAACTGTCAATTCAACGCGGACGCCAATACCGACCATGGCTTCGCCATTTTCATGACCGGTATTGGCACCCTCCGCGCTTCGCGCTACGCGCTACGGCGCCGGTTAACCTGAGCTTTATGTTTAAGTAGCCATTTCAAAAAAAGTGGACAGCAATGCAAAAATATACAGACATAAACAACGACTCTGGCATCATTGGCTACGAGATTTCAGCAACGTCCATAACTGTTTGGTTTAATGGAACGGCTAGACCGTATAGCTACAGCTACGCAGTAGCTGGGCAGCAGCATGTAGAAAAGATGAAGCAATTGGCTCAATCTGGTGACGGGCTTAACGCATACATAAATTACAACGTCAAGTTCAAATACGATCGCTAGTCTCCTACTGCACTAAACGTGGAGACACAACATTTCATTCAAGCGGACGGCTACGCCGTCGCTTAACTCAGGCATTATGCAAACCCATAAGCGTCAGTTTCGAACCTTCGTGAAGCAGCCAAAGCTCTACCACTCTAGGCAGCTCAGGATGGAGAAGGAAGGCCTTCGCGGCGCCCTGCGCGGCAGAATTGCACGCTTTCGGAGGTTCTTCCCCTCTGCTGCGAAGAGCGCACTGGGCCGGCAAATACAGCGGCTACTTTCTATGTACCAAGTGCGATTCGGCCAGGATTCTTTTGTTCTGGAAATACTGGAGAGACGCATTGCCCCGATGCCCCGGCCGAACTGGCTTCCCGGTGGCTATGCTCACTGGCGTAGCCGCATAACGGGTCGCTCCAGCGGATCGCCTGCGGCGTCCGCTGAGCTTCAACGTTAGCCAACATGCAATTACTCCATCCGCGATTGGCGAGCGTTCTCGGCACATTGTCCGCGGCCATGCTTGTTGTCGTGCTTCTCTTTCGGTTCGCGGTATATCGCCACATGTACATCGGTCCGAACGACCCGCACGGTATTTCGGACGTCATTGAGTTCTTTCTTGGTCTGGCTCTGCTGGCGGTTCTTGTCACGTCTGTACTTGGTGCGATCGCGCTTGCGATTCGCGGCCCAAAAGAAAACCGCATCGCGGGCGCCAAGCTGTTCGGCGGGTGCCTACTTATCGCGGTGGTTCTGGAACCGTTGCACAACCTTGCCGCCAAGTGGGCACCTTAAACAAAATGCAGGCGAACCCGCAGTTGCAGCCGACGCCTAACGGCGCGGCTGAACGCAATCGTTAGCCGTCACATGAAGACCATCAGCATGTTCATGGCTCTAGCCTTCGCCACTGGCTGCGCCTTCGCCTCAATGGACGATGTCGCAACTTGGGCCACAGCAACCTCCACGCATGCCACCAATGGGCGAGTAATCGTCTTCCGGTACGCTAAAGAGTTTCGGCCGGCGTTCGAGAAATCCAGCCTTCCAGATCGAGTCATTCTTGTCTGGCGTTATCGGTCTCAATCGGGCATGCCGACTACCGCCGAGCGTGAAGCGATGGACCGGCTCGAAGACTTGCTCAAGCCATTCTTGGAGAAGCCAGGCTTTGCGACGCTTTCCCTCGTATCGACCGGCGAGAACTTGCGGGAATGGACTTACTACGTGAAGTCGGAGGCGGAGTTTTTGCAGGTTCTAAACAAAGCCCTGTCAGGGCAGCCGCTATTTCCAATCGAGATTCATGCCGCGCCTGACCCCGAGTGGTCAACCTACGAGCGCTTCCGCCAAGGAGTGCGCGAGTGAAGGCTAGCCCTGTGCTGCAGCTTATTCGTTAGCCTGCTCACTTTCCGGTCTTCACAGCCCATGCTTTTGCATACCGCCACCACCTGTTCAAGCGCTCATGCGCTGGGGCGCGGTCGGTCGTGGCGGGCTGCGCCTGGCGATGCCGTTGGGTGTTCAAGCGTTTTGGCGCTCCGGCGCTTGTGCAGCGGGCGCAAGTAGCTCTTCTTTCTGTAGCGCTGTGCCTAACTTTGCGCTCCAGCGGACGAGCATTCTGCGGGCCGCTTACCTCGCCCGTTAGCTGCTCAAAAGCTCACCCGCCAGCGCACGCGAAACGGAGTTCCCTGATTGCGACGCCCGAGAGGTATTGCTCGACGCTGCGCTCGGCAAGGCCCTACCATCGGGGGCTTTCCTCTTTTCACCAACCCAACCCATCGGATTCACATGCGCATTCTTCTCGCCCTGCTCGCCTCGCTGGCCCTTGCTCCTGTTGCTCAGGCACAGACCGCCAAGCCGGTCACCACCGCCAGCGGCCTGGTCTATGAATCCCTGAAAGACGGCACCGGCGAATCGCCCAAGGCCACGGACACCGTGAAGGTGCACTACAAGGGCACGTTCCTGGACGGCAAGGAGTTCGACAGCTCTTACAAGCGCGGCGAGCCCACGGAGTTTCCGCTCAACCGCGTGATTCCCTGCTGGACCGAGGGCGTGCAGCGCATGAAGCCCGGCGGCAAGGCCAAGCTGACCTGCCCGCCGGCCATTGCCTACGGCGAGCGCGGCGCGGGCGGGGTGATTCCGCCCAACAGCACGCTCAACTTCGAGATCGAACTGATCTCCGTGCGCAAGTAAACGCCATGCTGCTGAAGGTCGGTGACCTCGCACGGCGCACCGGCCTCACGGTGCGCACGCTGCACCACTACGACGAGATCGGCCTGCTCACGCCGTCGGGCCGGTCGGAGGCGGGCTACCGCCTGTACAGCCAGGCGGATGTGCAGCGGCTGCACGGCATCCAGACGATGCGCCAGATGGGCCTGGCGCTCAGCGACATTGGCGAGCTGCTGGGGGGCGAAGGCGTGGCGCCGGAGCGCATCATCAACCAGCAGATCCGTGCGCTCGACCAGCAGATCGGGCAGGCCACGGAGTTGCGCGCGCGCCTGTCGATGCTGCGCGACGGGCTCATGGCCGGGGCGGAGCCCGACATGGGCAACTGGCTGGAGGCCCTGGCGCTGATGACCACGTACGGCAAGTACTTCACCTCGGCGGAACTCAAGCGCATTTTTGAGAACTGGAGCCGCATCGAGGCCGACTGGCTGGTGGTGAAGGACCAGGTGCGCTGCGCCATGGACCGCCAGTTGCCGCCCGATTCGCCCGAGGTGCAGGCGCTGGCCTACCGCTGGATGGCGCTCATGCTGCACTGGATGAATGGCGACCTGGACCTGCTGGAGCGCTGGGGCCACATGTTCCGCACCGAGCCCTCCACCCACGGCCGCAACCACGCGCCGCCCGGCGACATGATCGAGTACGTGGAGGCGGCCATCAAGCTGCGCATGGAGCTGCTGGAAAAGTACCTCACCCGCGAGGACCTGCGCAGGCTGGGCCACGTGCCGCACGGCGAGTGGGCCGCGCTGGAAGAGCGGGTGCAGCAGCTCATGGCCCGCGCACTGCCGCCCCACCACCCCGAGGCCACGGCGGCCGCGCTGCGCTGGGATGCGCTGTTCAACACGCTGGCCTGCCACAGCGCTGCGCTGCGCCAGAAGCTGCTCACCGCCTCGGCCAACGAGCCGCTGCTGCAGGCCGGATCGCCGCTGAGCGTGCCGGTGCGCGCCTACCTGCAGGCAGCGCTGGCCCACGCGCGCCCGCCGGCGTCGGCCGTGGCTTAGAGCCTGTTCACGATCTCCCAGGGGTCGCGCAGCACGCCGTCACCTCCGCGCAACAAAAATACGGCCGGGCCCTTGACCCTCACGCAACGTGAGGGCCCACAGTGGGCCCCATGCAAAGACAGCCCTTCCCCGCTGAACCGGCCGCGGCCCCCGCCCAGCGGCTGCACGCCCTGGACAACCTGCGCGCCACCATGATGTGGCTGGGCATCGTGCTGCATGTCGCCGTCATTTACATGGCCCGGCCTTCGCCCCTGCCCTGGCACGACGACCAGTCCAGCCCGGTGGCGGACCTGCTGGTGGTTGTGATCCATGCGTTCCGCATGCCCGTGTTTTTCATCCTGGCCGGGTTCTTCGTGGCCGCGCTGGTGCAGCGCCACGGCCTGGCCGGCATGGCGCGCAACCGGCTGCGCCGCCTGGGCCTGCCCTTTGCGGTGTTCTGGCCGCCGCTGTTTGCGGCCAGCGCCGTGCTGGGGCTGCTGTTCCTGCACCGCATGGCCTACAACACCTGGGGGATCGACCGCAGCCTGATGCCGCAAAGCCCCAGCGTCTCCGGGCGGGGCCCGCAGACCATGCACCTGTGGTTCCTGTGGATGCTGCTGTGGCTGGCGCTGCTGACGCCGCTGCCCTGGGCGGCGGTGCGCGCACTGCCGCCGCGGGTGCAGCGCGCCCTGCGGGCCCTGGGGTTCTGGCTGGGCAGCACGCCGCTGGGCGTGCTGGCGCTGACCTTGCCCCTGGCGTGGATCGGCGCGGGGTACGAGCACGGCATCGTCACGCCCGGCGGCTCGTTCCTGCCGCCCGCGGCGGAGTGGCTGCACAACGGGCTGTTCTACGGCTTCGGCCTGGCCCTGCATGCGCTGCGCAAGGAGCTGACGGGGCTGTACGCCCGGCACTGGCCGCTGCTGGCGGCGCTGGGCATGGCATGTTTCGCCGCAGCGGCGTTCCTGTCGGAAGTGCAGGCGCAGCCCGAGGCTTCGACGGTGGCGCTGGTGCTGCTGACGGGTGCGTTCACCGACCTGCTGGCCGCCCCGGTGCCGCCCGCCTGGCACCTGCAGTTCTGGATGGCGCTGGCCTACAACGGTGCGTCCTGGCTGTGGAGCTTTGCGCTGATCGGGCTGTTCCTGCGGCACCTGGGCCGGCCCCGCGCATGGATGGCCTACCTGGCCGACAGCTCGTACTGGGTGTACCTGGTGCACCTGCCGGTCACCATCGGCCTGGGCGCGCTGCTGTACGGCCTGCCCCTGCCGGCGCTGGCCAAGATGGCCCTCAACGTGCTGGTCACCACGGCCCTGTGCCTGGCCAGCTACCACCTGTGCGTTCGCTTCACCGCGGTGGGCGCACTGCTCACCGGACGCCAACGCGCCCGACCGTTTTTTGGAGACCCTGTTCATGCCCACTGATACCGCTTCCCGCCCCACCCCGCAGGGCACGGCCGCCCCGCCGGGCGGAGACCCGCGCGCCGCGCTGCTCAAGGACCGCAACTTCCGCTGGATGACCGCCGGCTCGGCGATGTCCATGCTGGGCGACCAGTTCACGCTGATCGCGCTGCCCTGGCTGGTGCTGCAGATGACCGGCGACACGCTGGTGCTGGGCACGGTGCTGGCCCTCATCAGCGTGCCGCGCGCACTGTTCATCCTGATTGGCGGCGCGCTGGTGGACCGCCACTCGCCCAAGCAGGTGCTGATGATCACCAAGTACGTCAACCTGGTGCTGCTGGCCGCGCTGGCGGGGCTGGTGTTTGCCGGCACGCTGACGCTGTGGATGGTCTATGCCCTGTCGCTGGGCATTGGCCTGGCCACGGCCTTCAGCATCCCCGCAGGGACGGCCATGATGCCTTCGGTGGTGGCGCGCCCGCAGCTGCAGGCGGCCAACGGCATCAGCCTGGGCCTGCGGCAGCTGACGATGTTCCTCGGCCCCTTGCTGGCCGGGCTGCTGATTGCGCTGTTTGGCGCGGGCGATGCGGCCAAAGGTGCCGCCACCGCGCACGCCAGCGCCACTGGCATCGGCCTGGCCTTCACGCTGGATGCGCTGAGCTTTGCGGTGTCGGCCTGGACGCTGTCCAAGGTGCAGACCCGCGGGGACACGGCCGCGCCCGCCGCGGCGCCGCAGGCCGTGCTGGCCGCGGTGGCACACGGCCTGGGGCACTTCTGGCGCGACAGCGAGCTGCGCACCTGCTTTCTGTACTGGAGCGCGATTGCCCTGTTCATCATGGGCCCCATCCACATCGCCATCCCCGTGCTGGCCAGCAGCAGTCCGCAGCTGGGCGCCGCGGCCTTCGGCACGATCGTGGGCGCGCATGGCGCGGGCACGCTGCTGGGCATGGTCGTGTCCGGCGCGGTGCCGCGGCTGCGCCTGGGCAGCCTGGGCATGACCATCCTGGCGTTCGACGCTTTCATCGGCGCGCTGTTCATGCCCCTGGGGCTGATCACCGCCGTGTGGCAGGGTGCAGCTCTGATGCTGGTCATCGGCCTCTTGGGCGGCTTCATGCAGGTGAGCGTTTTCACCTGGATCCAGCAGCGCGTGCCGCCGGCGCTGCTGGGCCGGGCGATGAGCCTGTTCATGTTCATCTTCATGGGCCTGGCCCCCATCTCCGCGGCCGTGACCGGCTGGGTGATGAAGAGCGTCACGCTCACCCAGCTGTTTGCCGCCAGCGGCGGCACGCTGGTGGTGCTGGCGGCGGTGGCCTTCGTGCTGACGCCCATGCGCCGCATGACGGACGCCGCGCCCGCCGCACGCTGAGGCGCCCCACGCAAAAAAGGCTGGACCACGGGTCCAGCCTTTTTTGTTTGACTGAGGACGAGCGCCTCAGACCTCGGTCACGAACTCCTCGCGCGGGCGGCGCACCTTCTTCAGGCTCACCAGCCAGTCGCCTTCGTCGGCGCGGTAGCCCAGCGGCAGGATGGCAACGCTGCGCAGGCCGCGTGCCCGCAGACCCAGGATTTCATCCAGCGCGTTGGGGTCAAAGCCTTCCATGGGCGTCGAGTCCACTTCTTCAAATGCCGCAGCGATCAACGCCGCGCTCATGCCGATGTACGCCTGACGGGCAGCATGCTGGAAGTTCACCTCGGCATCGCGCTGGGGATAGCTGTTCAGCAGCATCTGGCGGTAGTTTTCCCAGCCTTCGTTCTTGAAACCGCGCTGGTCGTTGGTGAGGTCGAACATCTTGTTGATGCGCTCGGGGGTGTAGTTGTCCCACGCGGCAAACACCAGCAGGTGCGAACCATCGGTGATCTGGGCCTGGTTCCACGCGATGGGACGGATGCGCTCGCGCACCGCCGGGTCCGTCACGACGATGATCTCAAAGGGTTGCAGGCCGCTGGAGGTGGGCGCCAGGCGGGCGGCCTCCAGGATGCGGTCCACCTTGTCTTGCGGCACCGCCTTGGCGGGGTTCATCTTCTTGGTGGCGTAGCGCCATTGCAATTTGTTCAGCAGGGGCTGGGCGGCCGAAGGGGCGGTAGCGGTCATGGCAAATGTCCTGTGGGGCGAATCGGGGGTGGAAGGAACCACGCAGGCCGCGAAGCACTGCGCGATGGTGACAATGTAAGGAGCCTTCCACCGGCCAAAAAGCCCTGCCGCGGAAACTGATTGTTCCAAAACGGTCAACAATCATGCCCATGACGGCGGAGTCTCCACCACGCCGCACGGACCGGCAGGCGGCGCGTACACTGGGGCCCCTCGCTTTCTGGCCCCTCCAAGGCGCGGCTCCGCGCGCCACCGCCCTGCTCTCGCATGAGTGAACCCGACCTCTCGTTTCTCGACCCGCAGAGCCGCCAGCCGGCCCCGCAGGAGCCCTCCGCCGGGGCGCCGTTGCCGGCACGCATGGGCGCGCCCGGCGCTGCGGAAGACCTGGTGGCGGAGCTGCGGGCCTACCAGGCGGAGCTGGAAAGCCAGAACAAGGTGCTGCGCTACAGCCAGACCGTGGCCGAGAGCGCCTACGAGCGGTTCGAGACCCTGTTCGCCAGCGTGCCCCTGGCGCTGATGGTGGTGGACGAGCACGACATGGTGGTGCAGGCCAACTCGATGGCGCACCGCTCGTTCCAGCCCACGGAACGCGACCGCCCGCTCGCGGCGCTGATGCCTTTCGTCCACCCGCAGGACGCCGCCCGCGTGCAGGAGGCGTTCTCGCAGGCCCGGGACCTGGGCCGCAGCGAGGCCAAGGAAGTGGTGTTCTCGATCAGCGACACCAACCGCATCACGGGCGACCTGCACATTGCCCATATCGAGGCCCCGCAGAGCAGCGGCCCGCCGCTGCCGCAGTTTCTGTGCGCCGTGATCGACCAGGGCCCGCTGCTGGCCGAACGCCAGGCGCTGCAGCACAGCGCCGTCACCCTGCAACTGCGCAACGAGCAGATCCGCGCCAGCGAAAAGCGGCTGGAGGCGGTCATCAACTCCGCGCTCGACGCCATCATCTGCGTGGACCAGCACCGGCGCATCACCGTGTTCAACCCCACCGCCGCCGCGCTGTTCCAGTGCAGCGCGGCCGATGCGCTGGGCAGCACGCTGGACCGCTTTCTGCCCGACGCCGCGCAGGCCCTGGCCTTCGCCCAACTCGCCACGCAAGCCATGCTGGGCGAGATGACCGCCCTCACGGCCAGCGGCAAGGAGCTGGCGGTGGAGGTCAGCGTGTCGTTCGAGCGCCATGCCGAGGGCGAGACCACCACCGTGTTCGCCCGCGACCTCACCGGCCGCAAGAAGGCCGAGGCCCACCGCAGCGAACTGGAAGCGCAGCTGCGCGAATCACACAAGATGCAGGCCGTGGGCACCATGGCCGGCGGCATCGCGCACGACTTCAACAACATCCTGGGCGCCATCCTGGGCAACGTGGAACTGGCCAAGGCCGACTGCCCGCCGGGTTCGCCGGTGCTCGAAAGCCTGCAGGAAATCGACAAGGCGGGCCGCCGCGCCCGCGACCTGGTCCGCCAGATCCTCACCTTCAGCCGCAACGAGCCGCCGCAGCGCACCGCCGTTGCGCTGGCCGAAGTGGTGCACGACACCGAGCGCCTGCTGCGGGTGACGCTGCCCCCCGCCATCGAGCTGCACATGCAGCTGCAGGCCGGCCTGCCGCCCGTGCTGGCCGATGCCACCCAGGTCGAGCAGGCGCTGCTGAACCTGTGCACGAACGCCGTGCACGCCATCGGCGCGGACCGGGGCAGCATCCACGTGGAGGCCGCCACGGTGCAGCCCGACCAGCGCCTCTCCGAGCGGCTGGGGCTGGCCCCCGTGGACTACGTGGCGCTGTCCGTGCGCGACACCGGCCCCGGCATGGATGCCGCCACGCAGGAGCGCATCTTCGAGCCCTTCTTCACCACCAAGCCCGTGGGCCAGGGCACGGGCCTGGGCCTGGCCGTGGTGCATGGCGTGATGCGCACGCACGACGGGGCTGTGGACGTGCACAGCGCACCGGGCCAGGGCAGCCGGTTCACGCTGTACTTTCCGGTGGCGCCCGCTGCGCGCACGCCCGCCATCGCAGCCACCGCCCCCCCCATGGCCGTCCCGGCAGAGGCGCCGCCGCCAGCCCCCGCGCAGCCCGCCCGCCCGGACGCTGCAGGCGAAGCCCCGGCCGCCGCCGCGCCCGCCAAGCAGCGCCACGTGATGTACGTGGACGACGACCAGGCCCTGGTCTTCCTGGTGCAGCGCCTGCTGCGCCGCCGCGGCTACACCGTGAGCGGCTACACCGACCCGCACGAGGCCACCGCCGCACTGCGCGCGGCACCGCACGACTTCGACCTGCTGGTGACCGACTACAACATGCCGGGCTTTTGCGGCGTGGACCTGGTGCGCGAGGCGCGCCTGATCCGCCCCGACCTGCCGGTGGCGCTGGCCTCGGGCTATGTCACCGCCGAGATCGAGCAGGCCGCCCTGGCCGAAGGCGCCCGCGCACTGATCCACAAGCCCAACGATGTGGAAGAGCTGTGCGCCACAGTGCAGCGGCTGATTGCCGACCACGACGCCCGATGACCGCGCCCCAGCCGCCGGCCGCGGGCGTGGAGGCCTTGTACGAAGACGCCGACCTGCTGGTGCTGTGCAAGCCCGCAGGCCTGCTGTGCGTGCCGGGCCGCGGCCCGGACAAGCAAGACTGCCTGAGCGCCCGGGCGCAGCAGCGCTGGCCCGGCGCACTCATCGTGCACCGGCTGGACCAGGCCACGTCCGGCCTGGTGCTGATGGCGCGGCACATCGAAGCGCAACGCCGGCTGAGCCACGCCTTTGCCGAGCGCCAGGTGCACAAGCGGTACCAGGCCGTGGTGCAAGGGCTGCTGGGCACCGTGGGTGGCGACTGGAGCGAGATCGACCTGCCCATCGCCGCCGACTGGGAGCGCCGCCCGCTGCGCGTCATCGACCCCGTGCAGGGCAAGCCCAGCCGGACCCGGTGGCGCGTGCTGGCCCAGGACACCGCGGCCCAGACCACGCGCGTGGAGCTGGAACCCGTGACCGGCCGCACCCACCAGCTGCGCGTGCACCTGGCGGCCCTGGGCCACCCCATCCTGGGCGACGCGCTGTACGCCGACGCCCGCACGCAGGCGCTGGCCCCCAGGCTGCTGCTGCACGCGGCCGAGCTGCGCTTCGCGCACCCTGCGCACGGCGGGGCATGCGCCTTCGCGGCCCCCGCAGGTTTTTAGGAAGCTGTTGGGGATTCCTGCGAGATCGCTCGCAGCCTCTCAGACCCATCGGCGGCAGGCCCCTGCCCGCCCGGCGCAAACGGCTATCGCTGACAAGGCACTGCGTCCCAGATAATCGCTGTTCACAATTGTTTGCCGTTGACATCTTCACGCCCTACCCCGCCATGCTGAAACGCCGCCTCCCTGCCTTGTTGATCGGCCCGCTCCTTGCATCGGGCGCCTGGGCATCGCCGCCCACCCTGCTGTACGACGGCAATACCGATCCTGTGCCGCAAGGCTGGCAGCAGTTGCAGCAATCGCCGCACACAGAAACCGTGGGCGACGGAACCAATGGCGTCGATGCCGGCACGACGCGCTTCACCACGGCCAACGCGGGTTCGACCAGCGGACAAAACCTGTATACCCACAGCGTGGGCACGGCGAACTTCATCACATCAATCCGCCTGAAGGCCCTGTCCGTCAACCCTCACAATACCGGCGACGCGGGTCTGATGTTCAGCGCGACGGACGCCTTTGCCCCGCCTTTCGGGAGTAGTGCCAATCGCAGTCACATGCTCTATCTGGACTCGGCCACCGTCGGGTGGGGCGATGACACCGGCGGCACGGCGCCCTTCAACAGTCTGGATGGCGCATTCCATGAGTACGCCCTGCGTTATCTCAACGGCCAGCTCAGCGTGTACATCGACGCGGACTACGCCGACATCGCATCGGGGGCGGCCACGCCCTTGCTCAGCCGGTCTTTTGTGCCCAGCACCACGGCCAGCGCCATGGTGCTCTTTGGTGATCAGTCCAACGATCCCAACGTGAACTCCGACTTCGTGGTCGACTACGTCAAGTTCCAGAACCTTGACCTTCCCGACCCGCCAGCCAGCATCACCGCGACCGGCAGCGACGGGTCGGTGAGCGTGGCCTTCACCCCGCCCGCCGGCACCGGCAGCAGCGCCATCAGCAGCTACAGCGTGACGGCGACAGGCCCGGGCGACGTTCTTGCCGGCAGTTGCACGCCCACGCCGGCGCTGCCCGCCAGCGGCCAGACGGCCAGTTGCGTCATCACGGGCCTGACCAACGGCGTGACGTACACCCTCAGCGTCAGCGCGGTCAACGCCTCGGGCGCGGGCCCTGCCGCCACCGCCACCGCGCAGCCCCGGCTCGTCCCGGCTGCAGGCCCCGCAGCGGTGCCATCCCTGAGCCCTGCGGGGCTGGCCTCGCTGGCCGCAATGCTCGCGGCCGTGGCCGCTGGGCAAAATCTGCGCCGGCGCCGCCGGGAAACCCGTTCCAAAGAACGGACGCAGAAGTTTTAGAGAAATCGGCCGCCAGCGCTTATCTACAAATCGCCAGCAGCCATGAAAATCATAGCATCTATGCCGGCGGCGCGGGCCGCGACATGGCCCACTGCACCGCCAGGATGCTGGCCAGCACCACCACCATGCCCACCAGCGACAGCCCGCGCAGGCTTTGGCCCAGCAGCGCCCAGCCCAGGACCACCGCCGTGACGGGGCTGAGCAGCAGCAGGGACGACACCGCCACCGACGGCAGCCGCGCCACGCCGCGGAACCACAGGCCGTAGGACAGCAGCGCGCCCACCAGGCTCAGGTACAGGTAGCCCGCCACGTTGCGGGCCGTGAGCACGGGCAGCGGCGGGTCCATGCCCCACGCCAGGGGCGCCAGCATGGCGCCGCCCGCCAGCAGCTGCCAGCCCGTGAAGGCCAGCACCGGCAGGTCTGACCGCCAGCGGCGCGACCAGAACGTGCCGGCCGCCATGCACAGCGTGCCCGCCAGCGCGGCGGCCACGCCCACCATGTCCCACCGCGCGCCGGGCGACAGCAGCAGCGCCGCCATGCCCAGCACGCCCATCGCGCCCGCCCCCAGCGCCACGGCAGGCGGGCGGCGGTGGTCCAGCGCCCAGGCCAGGCCCATCACCACCAGCGGCCCGACGGCCCCCACCACCGCGGCCACGCCGCCCGGCAGCCGGTACGCCGCCACGAACAGCAGTGCCTGGAACACGCCGATGTTGAGCGCGGCCAGCACCAGCAGGCGGCGCCACGCCACCCCGTCGCCCCACGCGGGCCAGCGGCGGCACCACAGCACCAGCAGCAGGCCCGCCGGAAGGGTGCGCAGCAGCGCGGCGGTGAAAGGCCGGTCCGGCGGCAGCAGCTCGGTGGTGACGATGTAGGTGGAGCCCCAGATCATCGGCCCCAGCGCGGTAGCCAGCACGTCGAGCCAAGGCAGGGATGCACGGGAATGCGCCATGGTATTTATCTTGAGTTCAAGACAAATACCTTACCATACAATCTTGAAATCAAGACAAACCCGCCCCGCTTTCATGGCCACCCAACGCCCGCCTGACGCCGTGGACGCCATCCTGGCGCAATGGCACCGCGAACGCCCCGACCTGGACGTGAGCCCCATGGGCCCCATTGGCCGCATCAAGCGCTGCGCGGCCCTGCTGCAGCGGCGCCTGGACGCCACCTTTGCCGAGTTCGGCCTGAGCTTCTGGGAATTCGACGTGCTGGCCACGCTGCGCCGTGCGGGGGCGCCGTACTGCCTTGCGCCGACGGCGCTGTTTTCCACGCTCATGGTCACCTCGGGCACGATGACGCACCGCATGGGCAAGCTGGAGGCCCAGGGCTGGATCACCCGCGTGCCGAACCCGGCCGATGCGCGCAGCTCGCTGGTGCAGCTCACCGGCGAAGGGCTGGCGCTGATCGACCGTGCGGTCGAGGCCCATGTGGCCAACGAGCACCGCATCCTGGCGCCGCTGAAGGCGGCCGAACTAGCCGCCCTGGATGCGCAGCTGGCGCGGCTGCTGGCGGCGCTGGAGTCGCCCCCGCAACCCTGACCGCCGCGCGGTCGCAGTACCATGGCAGGATGCCCCAAAACCACTTGTACCTCCTGACCGGCGCTTCCCGCGGCATGGGCCTGGCCATGGCCCAGCAATTGCTCAAGAGCGGCAACACGCTGGTCTGCATTGCGCGCAGCGCCAACCCCGACCTGGCCATGGAGGCCAAGGCCGCCGGCGTCACGCTGGAGCAGTGGCAACACGACCTGTCGCAAGGCGAGCCGGTTGCGCACAAGCTGCAGGCCTGGCTCACGGCCCAGGGCCCGCAGGCCTTTGCCAGCGCCACGCTCATCAACAACGCCGGCATGATTCCGCGCATCGCGCCGCTGTCGCACAGCGATGCGGACGACCTGGCCAACGCCCTGCGCGTGGGCCTGGAAGCCCCCATGCAGCTCACGGCCGCCTTCCTGGGCGCGACCGACGCCTGGACGGTGCCGCGCAAGGTGCTCAACATTTCGTCCGGCCTGGGCCGCCGCGCCATGGCCTCGCAGGCCGCCTACTGCGCGGCCAAGGCGGGCATGGACCATTTCACGCGCTGCGTGGCGCTGGACGAGGCGCTCAAGCCCCACGGCGCCAAGGTCTGCTCGCTCGCCCCGGGCGTCATCGACACCGACATGCAGGTGCAGCTGCGCGGTGCCGACCCCGCGGCCTTCCCCGACCGCCAGAACTTTGCCAACCTCAAGACGGGAGGCCAGCTCACCTCGCCCCAGGACGCCGCCACCCGCGTGCTCGCCTGGCTGGAGCGCGCGGACTTCGGCGCCAACCCGGTGGCCGATGTCCGCGAGGCATGAAGGCCCCCCTGAGCCGCTGCGCGTCTTCCCCCGGAGGGGGACGCCACCGGGGGCCCGGCAGAGCCGGTTCCACGGTGGCGCTGGCGGTGGCAGCGCCCCATCCACAGGCTGGTGGCACAACACAAGGCAAGCCAACAGCCTGGGGCCAATTGCTCACATATTGATAGCTACCAGCGCTTTATGGAAAAGCGCCTGAGCCATTTTCCATTCAAACTTTCATCCAGCAAGGAGTTTCCCCATGACCCGTGAAGTCGTCGTTGTCAGCGCCGTGCGCACCGCCATTGGCACCTTTGGCGGCAGCCTGAAGGACGTGCCGCCCACCGAGCTGGGCGCGCTTGTCGTCAAGGAATCGCTGGCCCGCGCCAGCGTGGAGGGCAAGGATGTGGGCCACGTGGTGTTCGGCCACGTGGTGAACACCGAGCCCAAGGACATGTACCTCTCGCGCGTTGCCGCGATCAACGGCGGCTGCGCGGAAGGCACGCCCGCCTTCAACGTGAACCGCCTGTGCGGCTCGGGCCTGCAGGCCATCGTGAGCGCCAGCCAGTCCATCCTGCTGGGCGACACCGACATTGCCATCGGCGGCGGCGCCGAGGTGATGAGCCGCGCACCGTTCGCCAGCCTGAACATGCGCTGGGGTGCCCGCATGGGCGACACCAAGATGGTGGACATGATGATCGGCGCGCTGCACGACCCCTTCCACACCATCCACATGGGCGTGACGGCCGAGAACATTGCCGCCAAATGGGGCATCACGCGCGAAGACCAGGACAAGCTGGCCGTGGAGAGCCACAACCGCGCCGAGCGCGCCACGCAGGCAGGCCTGTTCAAGGACCAGATCGTGCCCGTCACCTTGAAGAGCAAGAAGGGCGACGTGCAGTACGCCACCGACGAGCACTTCCGCCCCGGCGCCACGCTGGAGGACCTGGCCAAGCTCAAGCCCGTGTTCGTCAAAGAAAACGGCACCGTGACGGCAGGCAACGCCTCGGGCATCAATGACGCCGCCGCCGCCGTGGTGCTGATGGAAGCCGGCGCCGCCAAGGCCCGCGGCGCCAAGCCCCTGGCGCGCCTGGTGGCCTACGCCCACGCCGGCGTGGACCCCAAGTACATGGGCATCGGCCCCGTGCCCGCCACGCAGCTGGCGCTGAAGAAGGCCGGCCTCACCGTCAACGACCTCGATGTGATCGAAGCCAACGAAGCCTTTGCCGCGCAGGCCTGCGCGGTGACCAAGGACCTGGGCCTGGACCCGGCCAAGGTCAACCCCAACGGCTCGGGTATTTCGCTTGGCCACCCCATCGGTGCCACGGGCGCGCTCATCACCGTGAAGGCGCTGTACGAATTGCAGCGCGTGCAGGGCCGTTACGCGCTGGTGACCATGTGCATCGGTGGCGGCCAGGGCATTGCGGCCATCTTCGAACGCCTGTGATGCCCGCGCGGCATGCCATCGCCAGCCGCGATGCTGCCGCCCGCTTTTGGCACGGCATGCGCTGCGCCGCATCAGCGATCATCCCCAGCGGCTGGCACAGACCAGCCGGCGCCGCAGGGCGCTGCGGGAGTCGGCCAGCCCAACGGCAGACCGGCCCGCAGCCTGCGCGGGGAGCCCCACCGGCTTCCCACGCGCGCCCTGCCCCGCTCCCATTGAACCCACGGAGACCCCTTTCACCATGATTCGCACACTGTTTTCCTTCACCGCGCTGGCCCTCGCCCTGGGCAGCGCCGCCCAGGCCCAGACGCCCGCACCGGCCGCCGCAGGCGCCTATCCCAGCAAACCCATCCGCCTGATCGTGCCGTTCCCGCCCGGCGGCGGCACCGACATCCTCTCGCGCCTGGTGGCCACCAAGCTGACCGAAAGCGCCAAGTGGACCGTGGTGGCCGACAACCGCGCCGGCGCCGGCGGCACCATCGGCATCGGCGAGGCCGTGAAGGCAGCCCCCACGGGCTATGACCTGGTCATGGGCCAGAAGGACAACTTGGTCATCGGCCCCTGGCTGTACAAGAACCTGACCTGGGACCCGACCAAGGACCTGACGGCCGTTGCCCACGTGGCCTACACGCCCGTGGTCATCGCCACCAGCGCCAGCAACAGCAAGTACAAGACGCTGGCCGACGTGGTCAGCGCCGCCAAGGCATCGCCGGGCACCATCACCTACGGCTCGCCTGGCAACGGCACCTCCATCCACCTGGCGGGCCACTTGTTCGAGCAGGCCGCCGGCATCAAGCTCAGCCACATCCCGTACAAGGGCTCCAACCCCGCGCTGATGGATGCCCTGGCGGGCAACGTGGACCTGCTGGTGTCCTCCCTGCCCTCGGCCATGGGCCAGATCAAGTCGGGCAAGCTGCGCCCGCTGGCCGTGACCTCGGCCAAGCGCAGCTCCTCGCTGCCCGAGGTGCCCACGGTGGCCGAGGCCGGCTTCAAGGGATTTGACGTGAGCACCTGGTACGGCGTGTTCGCGCCCGCGGGCACCCCGCCCGCCGTGGTGAACACGGTCAACGCAGAAATCAACAAGCTGCTGGCCACGGCCGACATGAAGGCCGCCATCCACGCCCAAGGCGCAGAGCCCGAAGCCATGTCCGCCGCGCAGTTTGGCACCCTGCTCAAGACCGACTACGCCAAGTGGAAGGGCATCGTGGAATCGTCGGGCGCAAAAATTGAGTGACCCCCTGTGGCGCTTCGCGCCTTCCCCCTGAAGGGGGACGCACCCGGTGGCCTGGCGGAGCCAGTTCCACGGGTGCACTGGCGGGGGCGCGCCTGCTGCACAGGCTGTGGCTGGACGGTGCGTCGCAACCGCGTCCACACGAGTGCCCCCTGTGGCGCTTCGCGCCTTCCCCCTGAAAGGGGACGCACCCTGTGGCCTGGCGGAGCCAGTTCCACGGGTGCACTGGCGGGGGCGTGCCTGCTGCACTGGCTGTGGCTGGACGGTGCGTCGCAACCGCGTCCACACGAGTGCCCCCTGTGGCGCTTCGCGCCTTCCCCCTGAAGGGGGACGCACCCGGTGGCCTGGCGGAGCCAGTTCCACGGGTGCACTGGCCTTGGGGCGTGCCTGTTCAACGGCCAGGGGTTCCCGACGGTACGCAATCGGCATTCGCCAATCCGCATCCGCCAAAATGAAAAATAAAAACGGCTCCCTCGGGAGCCGTTTGCTTTATCTCTTCCAACCCCGCACAGGCTAGCTTCCCATGGCCTGGGAACCCGGCGCTGCGCCAAGGCCAGAGCCCCCGCGCAAGGGCCGCCCCGCCGCGCTGGGGGCGTCCCCCTCCCGCATTGCGCAGCAATGCGAGAGAGGGGGAAGGCGCCGAAGGCGACTCAGGGGGAGAACTCTCACTCAATCGCGCACGACCAGCACCGGGACGTGCACCACGCCCAGCACGCGCTGCGTGACGCTGCCCAGCACCAGCTTTTCCAGCCCGCGGCGGCCGTGCGAGCCCATGACGATCAGATCGGCGCCCGTGCTCTCCAGTGCGCGCAGGATGCCGTCGTGCACCGCATGGCCCTCGCCCATCACGGTGGTGACTTCCACGCCCGCCTCGGCCATGGCCTTGCGCGTGGCGTCCAGGGCCGTATTGGCTTCGGCCGTGGCGGCGTTGATGTACTGCGCCTGGCCGTAGGCGAAATCAGCGCCCACGCCCGTGAAGGGGTAGGGATCCACCACGTAGACGGCCGTCACGGCGCTGCCGAAGGCCTTGGCCAGGCCAGCGGCCTTGGACACGGCCAGCATGGAGGTCTTGGACCCGTCGACTGGAACCAGAATGTGCTTGAACATGGTGCTTCTCCTTGCGTTGAGTATTGAGAACAGGCTTGTGGCCCTGGACGCCAGTGTGGCCCTGTGCCCTGGCCCGCATCTTGATTCGCATCAATGTCCCGGTCAAGTTTGCGCAAGAGTCTGTTGACGATCTCCCTGAGGTCGCCACAAGGCAAGGCACCGCCACCCGCAAGCACTCGCAAGCGCCCGCGCGGGCACCTGGTTCGCAGCATCCATGCGCCGCGTGCGCGTGCCACTGCTGGCCCCGCCCCTTCCCCGCAACGTGCCCGCTGGGTTCAGGACACGGGCGTCTACGCTGCCCTGTCGTCCCCCTGGAAGCCACCGCGCCGGCAGGTCACCACCAGCGTGTCGCGGTGCCCGCCCTCGGCCAGCGGCTGGATGGGGGTGGACTCGTGGATCATGCGCGCATCGTCGAGCAGCATCAACGACCACGGCTCGGTCAGCGTGAAGCGCTGGCCGCTGGGGCCGGTGGCTTCGAAGACCCGCGTTTCGCCGCCCTTGACGCCTTCGCGCCCGACCAGGAACACGGCCACCAGGTCAACGCCGTCGCGGTGGGCGCCTTCGGGGGTGGGCCGGCCGATGCCGTCCGTGGTGTCGATGCGGAACTGGTGCGCCTCCATGAACCAGCGCTCATGGGCTTGCGCCGGCGCAAACACCGCGTCCGACACGGCTGCCAGCGCCGACAGCAGCTGCCTCCAGACCGGGCGCGCCACGGTGGCTGGCTCCATGGGCGCAAACCAGCGCTCCATGCCGCCGTGCAGGGCGTTGTATTCCACCGGCTGCCAGTGGGCACGGTGCGGCGCCTGCTCGATGTGCCCGTCCTGCACCACGAAACACGCATGGCGGCGGCGGCGGTAGCGCCCCCCGTCCCGCAGGAAATCGTCGGGCGGCAGGGCCGTCCAGTCGCTGTTGAGGGCGTTCAGGGCTGCGAGATCGCAGCCCACCCAGCGGGCGACGTCAGCGGGCGCCAGCGCGGCAAAGCCGGCCTGGCGCAGTTGGGTGACCACTTCGGGCGGCGTGGTGAAGGGCGGAGAGAAGGTGACTTGGGCCATAGCCCGCAAGCTTAAGGCAACGCTGAGCAAATCTCTCGCGCACGGCGCATCCCTCGCCTCCGACGCCACCCCGGCGGCCCGGTGCCTCAGTCGCGCGGGCCGTGTCCCTTGCCGTTCCCGTTGCCGTGGCCCTTGCCGTTTCCATGGCCCCGCCCGCGGTCGTCACCCCAGTCGTCACCGCGGTCGTGCTTGTGGTCCCTGCGCTGGTCGTCGGCGCGGTAGCCGGGCCCTGCGGCCGGCGGCCCGCGGCGTGGCGGAGGGTCTTGCAAAAAGTACACCGGCTGGTTGCATGCGTTGTAGCGGGCGCAGTGCTTGCCCCAGTTCTTGGCGTGCCCGGGCGGCACGTACATGTAGATCGGAGCCCGCTGCACGGCCACGGCCGGGCGCTGGATGATGACCGGCTCGGTATAGATCAGGGGGGGCGGGGGCGCGTTGCCGATGTCGATGCGGCCGTACACGCCGGGGGCCAGTTCGCCCCCCACGGTGGCGTTGACGTAGGCCTGCGCATGGGCCGCGCCCGCGGCCGCCAGCGTCAGTGCGGCCACGGCGCCGGCAAAGCCCAGGGCGCGTGGGGAAAAAGCGTGTTTCGTGAGGTTCGTTGTCATGGTCATCTCCTGCACCCACCCCTGCGGCGCGCGAAGTGCGCAAGCCGCCGGGAGCAGGTTCCAGGGTTGTAACAAACGCGGGCGCCCTGCCGGCGGCGCCGGGCCAAAAAAATGTAAACAAATAGCGAAAAACGCTGCAGCCGGTTCCCGGGGGCCGCCTTCCATTTGAAGGAAAATCAGCCTTCAGGGCTTGCACATAAAGCGCAGAAAGCTACAATTTTTATAGCAAATTCTGCCAAGGGATCATTCCCCCGCAGGGCGTGCCACGTCGCGCAGCCCTTGCGCCGGGCCCGGCCGGCCGAACAGATAGCCCTGCCACATGTGGCAGCCCAGGCTGGCGAGCAGGTCGCGCTGCTCGCGCGTTTCCACGCCTTCGGCAATCACCCCCAGGTCCAGGCTGTGGGCCAGGTTGACGATGGTGCGGGCGATGCTGGCATCGTTGGGGTCGGTCAGCAGGTCGCGCACAAAGCTCTGGTCGATCTTGAGCTGGTCCAGCGGCAGGCGCTTGAGGTAGCTCAGCGACGAGTAGCCCGTGCCGAAGTCGTCCAGCGAGAAGCCCAGCCCCGCGGCCCGCAGCAGGCTCATGCGCTCGATCGTGTCCTCCACGTCGTCGAGCAGCAGGGTCTCGGTCAGCTCCAGCTTCAGGCGCTGCGGGTTGGCGCCGGTCTGCCGCAGCAGCCCGAGGACCTCGTCCACGAAATGCGCATGGCGGAACTGCCGCGCGCTCACGTTCACGGCCAGGGTCCAGTGCGCCGTGTGCGGGTCCTGCGCCCACTCCACCAGCTGCAGGCAGGCGGTGCGCAAAATCCACTCGCCCAGCGGCACGATGAGGCCCGAGGCCTCGGCCACCGGGATGAACTCGGCCGGCGGCACCAGGCCGCGCTGCGGGTGTTGCCAGCGCACCAGGGCCTCGGCGCCCACCACGCCGTCGGACTGGCTGATCACCGCTTGGTAATGCAGCAGGAAGTGGCCGTCGCGCAAGGCCTCGCGCAGGCCTGCCTCCAGGGCGGTGCGGGCGGTCACGGCGGCCTGGGTGCGCAGGTCGAAGAAGCGCAGCGTGTTGCGGCCGGCCGCCTTGGCCTGGTACATGGCCAGGTCGCCGCGCTTGAGCAGCTCGTCCACCGACCCCTCCGCGTCGACGTACAAGGCCACCCCGATGCTGCAGGAGCTGTGGTACGTGTGCCCCTGGAGCAGATAGGCCTGCCCCACCGCGTGCAGCACCGCCCGCCCCACGGATTCGGCCTCGGCCGCGGCGCGGTGCGGGTGCGGGCTCAACCCTTCGAGCAGCAGCACGAATTCATCCCCCCCCAGCCGCGCCACGGTGTCCCCGCTGCGCACGCAGCCCCCCAGGCGCGCCGCCACCTGGCGCAGCAGCTGGTCGCCGATCTCGTGGCCTTGCGTGTCGTTCAGGTCCTTGAAGTTGTCCAGGTCCACGAACAGCAGCGCGCCGCCCGCGCGGGAATGGGCGGCGGCGTCCAGGCCGTGCTGCACGCGGTCGAGCATAAGGCGGCGGTTGGGCAGGCCGGTGAGCGCGTCGTAGAAGGCCAGCTGGCGGATCTCGTCCTCGGCCGCCTTGCGCTGGGAGATGTCGGTCTGCGTGCCCACATAGTGCGTGATGTCGCCCTGCGGGCCCCGCACGGCCGTGATGGTGATCCACGCGGGGTACACCTCGCCGTTCTTGCGCCGGTTCCACACCTCCCCCTGCCAGGCGCCCGTGCTGACCAGGGCCTGCCGCATGGCCTCGTAGAACACGGCATCGTGGCGGCCCGACTGCAGCAGCCGCGGGGTCTGCCCCACCAGCTCGTCGACGCTGTAGCCGGTGAGCCGCGCATAGGACTGGTTGGCCTTGAGAATGCGCTGGTCCGGGCCGGTGACCACCATGCCTTCGAAGGACTCGAACACCGACGCCGCGATCCGCAGCGACTCCTCGGCCTTGCGGCGTTCGGTGATGTCGGTGGAGATGCCGCACAGCGCATGGATGCTGCCGTCGGGCAGGCGCAGCGGGATCTTGACCGACAGGTAGGCCCGCGTCACGCCATCGCTCAGGTGGGTGTTGACCTCCTCCACCTCCAGCCGCTCGCCCTGGTCCAGCACCCGGCGGTCGTTGCGCTGCAGCTGCGCCGCCGTCTCGGCGTCGAAGAACGTGTAGTCATCAAGTCCCACCACCTCGGCCGGCAGCCGGCCGAACAGCTGGGCGATGTGGCGGTTCGCGTACTGGTAGCGGCAGTCCCGCCCCTTGATGTAGATGAAGGCCCCGACACTGTCCAGGATGGCGGCCAGCTTCTGCTCGCTGGCCTGCAGGTGCTGCGTGCGCTCGCGCACCTGGCGCCGCAGCACCAGCGCCGCCCCCGCCGCCAGCAGCGCCAAGGCGGCCAGCCCCGCAAGGGCCCACCAGACCACGGGAGAGATCTGCAGCCGCGGCTCGGGCCCGCCCCAGCGGCGCAGCACCTCGGCGTACTGCGGGTCCTCGCCGCTGCGCCAGGCCTGCACGGCGCGGTCGATGGCCTGCAGCACCTCCGGGTTGCGCCCGGCACCGGTGGCAAAGTACAAGGCCGCCGGCTGGAACACGATGCCCGAGTCCACCAGGCCGAACTGCGCGGCATGGAAGTTGCCGAACAGGTGGTTGGCGATGACCGCGTCCGCACCGCCGCCCTGCGCCAGTTCAAAGGCCTCCAGCAGGCTGGCCGCGTTCACCAGCGTGACCCGGATGCCGAAGCCCTCCATCATGCTTTGGAACGTTGCGCGCTGTACGGAGCCCTTGAGCACCGCCACCCGTTTGTCCTGCAGGTCGAACATCGACTGGATGGCCCGCCCGCGCGCCCGGTACACCTGCGACCAGCTCTGCAGCACGGGCTGCGCATGAAAGCTGTACAGCGCCTCGCGCTCGGGGGTGCGCGCCACATCGGGCATCAGGTCGAGCCGCCCCTCGCGCAGGTCGTCCAGGCATTCCTGCCAGACGCAGGGAACAAAGCGCAGGCGCCACTGCTCGCGCGCGGCCACCAGCTGCAGCAGGTCCACAAACAGGCCCGACGGCTGCCCCTGCGCATCCACGAACACCTTGGGCTCATTGGAATAAACCCCTACCCGCAGCTCCCGCGGAGCGGCCAGTGCCGCGGCGCAGGCACACGCCCATAGCAGCGCCCACAGCGCCACGGCCCGCGGCCAAGAGACAGGACGCGCCCACACGTCCGCAACGGAGGTCACAAGGTCATCCCATTGAAATGCAGACCATGTTAACGAAATGTTGCAAAACCGCCCAGCCACGAAGTCCCCATGCACTGCTTGGGGTAGCATGTGCAGCACCGCCACGCACCGCTGATCAGGAGACCGCCATGCCGCACGAGCGCCGCCATTACGTACGGGTTGGGTTTGAAGCGCCGGCCCTGCTGACCACCGCGACGGCGGCCTACAGCGTGCAGGTGCTGGACCTGTCGCTCAAGGGCGCCCTGCTCATGGCGCCCGCCACGGCCCAGCTGAAGGCGGGCATGCTGTGCCAGCTCACCGTGCCCCTGGCCGAGAACGGCAACCACATCGCCATGTCCGCGGAAGTGGCCCATGTGGAAGGCCTGCACACGGGCCTGCAGTGCCGCAGCATCGACCTGGACAGCGTGACCCACCTGCGCCGGCTGATCGAATTGCAGCTGGGCGACCCCGCCCTGCTGGAGCGCGACCTGGCCGAACTGATGGTGGCCGCGCCGGCCCACTGAGCGGCTCCCCGCCACGCCGCGCCACTTTCAGCCGCCCCCCGCCCCCGGCGGCGCGCCGGCATTGCCCTGGGGCCAGGGCACGCCGCAAGCACGGGGCGGGGTGGAGGCCTCGTTGAGGGCCTAGGGCGCCTCTTGCTCCTGCAGCGTGCGCCACATCACCTTGCCGCTGCCGCTCTTGGGCAGGGCGTTCACGAACTGCACGATGCGGGGCACCTTGTACACCGCCATGTTCTCGCGGCACCAGTCGATGATCTGCTGCTCGGTGGTGTCCTGGTGCGTGGGCCGCAGCACCACCACGGCCTTCACCGTCTCGCCGCGGTAGCTGTCCTTGGCGGAGATGATGCAGGCCTCCTGGATGGCCGGGTGGCGGAACATGAGCGCCTCCACCTCGGCCGGCCACACCTTGAAGCCGCTGGCGTTGATCATGCGCTTGAGCCGGTCGGTCAGGAAGAAGTACCCGTCCTCGTCCATGCGCCCCAGGTCGCCGGAGCGGAAGAAGCGCTTGCCCTCAAACTCGACGAAAGCGGCTTCCGTGGCGTCTGGCCGCTTCCAGTAGCCCTCGAACACCTCGGGGCCGTGGATGATGATTTCGCCCTGCTCGCCCACCGGCACTTCCTGCAGCGTCTCCGGGTCCACCACGCGGGCATCGGTGCTCATGAACGGGATGCCCAGGCACTGCTGCTTGGGGTGGTCCGGCGGGTTGGAATGTGAAGGCGCCGCCGTCTCGGTCAGGCCGTAGCCCTCGGCGTAGCGCAGGCCGTACTGGTCCAGCAGCCGCTGCGCCACGGCCTGCGGCATGGCCGCCCCGCCGCCCCCGATGTAGACCAGGCTGGAGAGGTCGTAGCTCGCAAAGTGGGGGCTGCCCAGCAGATCGATGACCATGGTGGGGATGTTGGTCCAGCTGGTGACCTGCCAGCGGGAGATGAGACGCCCCGCCAGGTCGCGGTCCCAGCGGGGCATGATGACCAGCGTGGCACCCGCGTAGATGGAGGTGTGCATCACGCTCACCATGCCGGTGATGTGGAACATGGGCACCACGGCCAGTGCGACGGTGTCCACCGAGGCCGTGCCCCACAGGGCGCCGGCAGCCGCGTTGTGCAGCAGGCTCTTGTGCAGGTGCATGCAGCCCTTGGGCAGGCCGGTGGTGCCGCTGGTGTAGGGCAGCAGCGCCAGGTCGGTCGGCCCCACGAGCAGCGCCGGCGGCGCGTCGGGGCAGGCCAGCGCATCCGTCCAGTGGTGCACCTGCCCGCCATCCAGCGCGGGCAGCGCATGGCGCGTGCCCAGCCAGTCGCGCCAGGCCTCGGGGGGAGCGTCGGCGCCCTCGATAGCTGGGTCGAATGCATCGGTGAACTGCGTGACCACCAGGTGTGCCAGCCGCTCGGCCGCCGGCAGCGCATTGCTGGCCTTGGCCAGCTCGGGGGCCAGGTCGCCGGTGGTCACGGCCACCTTGGTGTCGGGGTCGGTGATGTAGTGCTTGAGCTCCTCTGCCCGGTTCATGGGGTTCACCGGCACCACCACGGCGTTGGCGCGCAGGATGGCAAAGTGCGCCATCACCAGCTGCGGGCAGTTCTGCATGCACAGCACCACGCGGTCGCCGCGCTGCACGCCCAGGCGGGCCAGGTGCGCGGCCAGGCGCTCCGCGCCTTCCATGAGCTGCCGGTAGCTGAGCGTGCGCCCAAAGAACACGAGCGCCGCCTTGTCAGGGTAGCGGCGGGCGCTGATGGCCAGGTTGTCCCACAGCGAGGTGGAAGGCAGCGTGATGGACTTGGGCAGGCGGCGGGGCCAGAACTTGTAATGCGGGCGCATGGGGCAAACGGTCTCCTTTGGGCTGACAGCCTAGAGGCCCCGCCGACCGCTAGCAAGGGGGATGCCCCGATGCATCGTCGCACAGGTGACGCCGCGGGGCGCGAGCCGCTGGGCCGCACCGGACGGCGGTTGGTGGCGCTGCGCCGCGGGGCGCCGCGGTTACCATCGTTGCATCGCGGCCGCCCATCCACCTGGCCCGACCCCACCATGCTTGCTGTCCTGTACTACGCGCTCATGCTCCTTGTCGGCTACTTCTGGTACCGGCATGGCCAGAAGCTGCTGCGCGGGGGAGGCCGGGATGAGAACGGCGGATTCACGCAGCCGCCCGTGGGCCCCATCGGGTTCGTCGTGACCGGCGTGACTGCGTGCTACTTCTCGTTCGTGGCGCTGCGCGCGCTGGCCCTGGGGGAGATTCCGTGTGTCGGCAAGGCCTGCGCGGGCCAGGTCTACACGCTGGCAGAGCACTCGGGCCCGTACTGGGCCAACCTGTTTTTCGTGGTGTGGCTCGCGCTCGCGCTGGGCTATGCCTTGTACGTGACGATCAGGCTCTGGCGCTCCCACTGAGCGCACGGAGCCTTCCCGCGGCCTTGCTGCCCGGTTGGCGGGTCAACAGCCTCAGCTATTGACCTGCGCCCACAGCTTGTCCAGCCGCTTCACGCTCACCGGCTGGGGGGTGCGCAGCTCTTGCGCGAAGAAGCTCACGCGCAGCTCCTCCAGCAGCCAGCGCAGCTCCTGCATGCGCGCATCCACGGCGCCTTTGCGCTCGGCCACCAGGCGCCAGTAGCGCTGCTCTTGCGGGCGCAGCTCGGCCAGCTTGGCGGCGTCGCGGGCGGGGTCGGCGCGGTATTTGTCCAGGCGCAAGGTGATGGCCTTGAGGTAGCGCGGAAAGTGCGCCAGCTGCGCCCACGGGGCCTGGGCGATGAACTGCTTGGGCACCAGGCGCTGCAGCTGCTGCTGCACGTCGGCCGTGGCGTCGGGCGCGTTCTTGGTGTCCTTGAGCTTGCGGGCGGCGGCGGCGTATTCGATGAGGATGGTGCCGGCCAGGCGCGCGACCTCGTTGGCGATCAGCGTGAGGCGGCCCCGGCCCTCTTCCACGCGGCGCTTGAAGCCGGCTTCGTCGGTGGGCAGCGGGTCGAGCAGGAAGGCGCGGTCCAGCGCCACGTCGATGATCTGGTTGCGCAGCTCTTCCTGTGTACCACCGCCTGTCCCGTCAGGCGACCGCCCGACTTGCATGAACGCCACCGCCATCTTCTGCAGGTCGGGGATGTTCTTTTCCAGGTACTTGAGCGCGTCCCTGATCTGCAGCGCAAACAGGCGGCGCAGGCCGGCGCGGTGCTTGGCGGCGGCCACCTCGGGCTCGTCGAACACTTCGATGGTGACGGCATCGCCGCCGTCGATCAGCGCCGGAAAGCCCACCAGCGTCTGCCCGCCCTTCTTGATCTCCATGAGCTCGGGCAGCTCGCCAAAGGTCCAGGTGGTGTAGCGCTGGCCCGCGGGCACCGTGGGCGATGGCGCGGGTGCGGGCGTCGATTTTGCTACTGTTTTAATAGCTGCCTGCGCTTTACTGTCGGGCTCCGGAGCCGATTTTGACTCCAAACCACCGCCCTGCCCGCCCAGCTTGAGCCCCGCCAGCGCCTGGAAGGCCCCGCGCGCCTTGGCGCCCCACTCGGCCTTGAGCGCGCCCAGGTTGCGGCCCTGGCCGAGCTGGCGGCCGTGCTCATCCACCACGCGGAAGTTCATGAACAGGTGGGGGCTGAGCATGTCGAGCTTGAAGTCCGCCCGCTTCACATCCAGCGAGGTCTCGTCGCGCACCTGCTTGAGCAGCGTGTCCGTGAGGCTGCCGGTGCCAAACCGTTCGGGCGCGGCGAACAGCTCGGCCAGCCGCGTGGCCGATTCGGGCAGCGGCACAAAGCGGCTGCGCGGACGCTGCGGCAGGCTCTTGAGCAGGGCCTGGATCTTGTCCTTGAGCATGCCGGGCACCAGCCATTCGCAGCGCTCCTCGCTCACCTGGTTGAGCACGAAGAGCGGCACCGTCACGGTGATGCCGTCGCGCGCATCGCCGGGCTCGTGCAGGTAGCTGGCGCTGCAGTCCACGCCGCCCAGGCGCACGGTCTTGGGGAAGGCGCTGGTGGTGATGCCCGCGGCCTCGTGGCGCATCAGCTCGTCGCGGGTGAGCTTGAGCAGCTCGGGGTTGGCGCGGCTTGCGTCCTTGTACCAGCGCTCGAAGCTCGCGCCGCTGCACACGTCCTGCGGCACCTGCTGGTCGTAGAAGGCGTAGATCAGCTCGTCGTCCACCAGCACGTCCTGGCGGCGGGACTTGTGCTCCAGCTCTTCCACCTTGGCGATCAGCTTCTGGTTGGCGGCCAGAAACGGCAGGCGGGTCTCCCACTCGCCCTGCACCAGCGCCTCGCGCAGGAAGATGTCGCGCGCACCGTGCGGGTCCACCTTGCCAAAGTCCACGCGGCGGTTGTTGTAGATGACGATGCCGTACAGCGTGGCGCGCTCCAGCGCGGTGACCTGGGCGGCCTTCTTCTCCCAGTGCGGGTCCAGCATCTGCTTCTTGAGCAGGTGGCCGCCAATCTGCTCGATCCACTGCGGCTCGATGGCGGCGATGCCCCGGCCGAACAGGCGCGTGGTCTCCACCAATTCAGCCGCCACGATCCAGCGGCCGGGCTTCTTGTTCAGGTGCGCGCCGGGGTGCTTGTAGAACTTGATGCCGCGCGCGCCCAGGTACCAGTCGTCCTCGTCGCTCTTGCAGCCCACGTTGCCCAGCAGGCCCGCCAGCATCGAGAGGTGAATCTGCTCGTAGCTGGCCGGCTGGGTGTTGACGCGCCATCCATGCTCCGTCACCACCGTGAGCAGCTGGGTGTGGATGTCGCGCCACTCGCGCAGGCGGCGGATGCTGATGAAGTTCTGCCGCAGCAGCGCCTCGTACTGGCGGTTGCTGAGCTTGTGCGTGGGCGCGGCTTCCGGCGCCGGGGCAGGAGCAGACACCGGCGCGGCGGCCCGCTGCCCCACGGGCAGGATGGCCTGCGAAGGCGCCTTCTTGAGCGCCATCGCTTTTTGCGCACGGGCCGAGGGCAGGCTGGGCGCCCCGCCCCGGGCCTCGTTGATCCACTTCCACAGCTTCAGGTACCCGCTGAACTCGCTCTTGTCGTCGTCGAACTTGGCGTGCGCCTGGTCGGCCTGCTGCTGCGCCTCCAGCGGCCGGTCGCGCACGTCCTGCACGCTGAGGGCGCTGGCAATGACCAGCACCTCGTCCAGCGCACGGCGCTCGCGGGCCTCCAGAATCATGCGGCCCACCCGCGGGTCCAGCGGCAGGCGCGACAGCTCCACGCCCATGGGCGTCAGCTCGTTCGCGTCGTCCACCGCACCCAGTTCGGAGAGCAGCTGGTAGCCGTCGGCAATGGCGCGGCCCGAGGGCGCCTCGATGAACGGGAACTGCGCCACATCGCCCAGGTGCAGCGACTTCATGCGCAGGATGACGCCGGCCAGCGAGCTGCGCAGGATTTCCGGGTCGGTAAAGCGCGGGCGGCTGTTGAAGTCAGCCTCGTCATACAGGCGAATGCAAATCCCGTTGGCCACGCGGCCGCAGCGGCCCGCGCGCTGGTTGGCGGCGGCCTGGCTGACGGGTTCCACCAGCAGCTGCTCCACCTTGCTACGGAAAGAATAGCGCTTGACGCGCGCCGTGCCTGCGTCGATGACGTAACGGACGCCCGGCACCGTGAGCGAGGTCTCGGCCACGTTGGTGGCCAGCACGATGCGGCGGCCCGTGTGACCGTCGAAGATGCGGTCCTGCTCGGCCTGACTGAGGCGCGCAAACAGCGGCAGCACCTCGGCATTGCGCATCACCGGCTGGTGCGACAGGTGTTTGCGCAGGTGGTCGGCGGCCTCGCGGATCTCGCGCTCGCCGGGCAGGAAGACCAGGATGTCGCCACCCGCGTTGCCGGCCCACAGCTCGTCCACCCCGTCGGCAATGGCCTCGTTCAGGCCGTAGTCGCGGCTGTCTTCAAACGGGCGGTAGCGCTGCTCCACCGGAAAGGTGCGGCCCGAGACCATGATGACCGGCGCCGGGCCCTTGGCAGACTCGAAATGCTTGGCAAACCGGTCGGCGTCGATGGTGGCCGACGTCACGATGATCTTCAAATCCGGCCGGCGCGGCAGGATCTGCCGCAGGTAGCCCAGCAGGAAGTCGATGTTCAGGCTGCGCTCGTGCGCCTCGTCGATGATGAGCGTGTCGTAGGCCTTGAGCAGCGGGTCGGTCTGCGTCTCGGCCAGCAGGATGCCGTCCGTCATCAGCTTGACGGAGGCATCGCGGCTCAAGCGGTCCTGGAACCGCACCTTGTAGCCCACCACATCGCCCAGCGGCGTCTGCAGCTCTTCGGCAATGCGCTTGGCCACGCTGCTGGCGGCAATGCGCCGCGGCTGCGTGTGGCCAATCAGCTGGCCCTTCTGACCCGGTTTTGAATTGCACTTTCCGCGCCCCAGAGCCAGCGCAATCTTGGGCAGCTGCGTGGTCTTGCCCGAGCCGGTTTCGCCGCACACGATGACGACCTGGTGCTTGTCGATGGCCGCCATGATCTCCTCGCGCTTGCCCGACACGGGCAGCGAATCGGGGAAGGTGATGCGCAGCGGGGCGGCCTGGCGGGTGGCGGGCGAAAGAGACGGGGGCAAGGAAGGCGCGGAATCGGTCATGAAGGGCCGCATTATCCGAGCGGTTCGTTGGCCGCGTGCAACACCGGGCACAGTGGCCCCATGCGCGGCACCACAGGTGCTGCGCAAGCCCGCACACCGCGCGCCCGCGGCCTGCGCCATGGCCCCGCCGTGTTCCGGTCCCTGACCCGGCAGGCGGCCTTGGCAGGCGGCGTGACCGAACAATTTGTTGGGATCCCCTGGATTTCAGTATGTAATCCGTGCGCCGCGCCCCAGCGGCCACGGCCCCTGGAACCCACAAGAATGCGAACGCGCCCCCAGCCCTCCGCACCGAATTGCTCCCCTCTCGCCGCCGCGCTGCCTTCCGGGGCGCCGGCCTCGCGCCGCGACTGGCTCGCCTGGGCCGGCGCCGCCAGCCTGGCGCCCCTGCTGCCGGGCTGCGGCGGCAGCGGCAGCAGCCCAGCGCCCCTGTTCACGGCCACCATGGCCTGGGGGCGCAACGCCATACGCCAGGCCATGCAGGCCGGCCCCAACCAGCCCAAGACCCGGGCCGCCTCCGTGGCGCTGCTGCAAGGCGATCGCCTGGTCTGGCAAGAGGCCTTCGGCGTGCTGGACGAGGCCTCCGGCACGCCCGCCACCACCGAGACACGCTTCAACGTGGGCTCCGTCAGCAAGGTCATCGCGGCGCTGGCCGTGATGGTGCTGGTGGACCGGCAGCTGGTGGCGCTGGATGCGCCCGTGGTGCGCTACCTGCCCGGGTTCAGCATGCTCTCGCCAGGCTACCGCGACATCACCGTGCGGCACCTGCTGAGCCACGCGTCCGGCCTGCCCGGGACGTACCTGCACAACGTCTTCACCTTCACGCCCCTGCAGGGCTACGCCGCCGAACTGGAGGCGGCCCTGGCCGACATCCACCTCAAGCACGCGCCCGGAGCCATGGCGGTGTACTGCAACGACGGCTTCACGCTGGTGGAACGCGTGGTGCAGGCCGTCACCGGGCAGAGCTACCCGGCCTTTGTGCAGTCGGCCCTGCTCAACCCGCTGGGCATGGCACGCTCGGGCTACACGCTGGCGCCCCTGCCGCCCGGCAGCTTTGCGCCCGGCCACATCCGCGATGTGCCGCAGGGCCAGGAATTCATGATGGGCTACGCCACCGGCGGGCTCTGCACCACCCCCGGCGACATGATGAAACTCGCCGCCCTGCTGCTGCGCGGCGGCGAGCTGGACGGCCAGCGCATCGTGTCCAAGGCCGGGGTGCGCGAGATGGCCAGCGCCCAGAACCAGGGCGTGCGCGTCAACCTGCCCGCCGACTGGCACTGGGGCCTGGGATGGGACACCACGCGCCACCCCGGCCTGGAGGCCGCCGGTGTGGAGGCCTGGCAAAAGAGCGGCGGCACGATGTTCTATTCCAGCGACTTCTACGTGCTGCCGCAGGCGGGCCTGGCGCTGCTGCTCACGGGCAGCTCCCCCGGCTTCAAGCCCGGCCCCGTGGCCGAAGGCATTCTGCTGCGCGCCCTGCAGGAGAGCGGGCAGTTGCGCACCCTGCCACCGCCCCTGCCGTTGGCGCCGCCGCCCCATGCAACCGTCTCTTCGGCCGCCGTGGGTGCGCTGCTGGGGGTCTACGGCAGCTCGCGCGCGCCGCTCAAGGCCACCTCGCCGGACGGCCAGCAGATCGACCTGTGCGCGTGGAGCGCCCAGCGCGGCGCCTGGGTGGACCGGTGCCAAAGCCTGCGCCTGCGCACGGACGGCTGGTGGTGGTCCGATGCCAACCCCGCCACGCAGTACCGCTGGGAGCAGGCGGACGGCCGCCGCTACCTGCTCATGCGCGAGCGCGCGACTGCGGGGCATTACCTCGTGACCACGCCGGCCGGCCAGCAAATGCCGCCCGCGCCCGGCCCCCTGCCGCCGGCCTGGACGGCGCGGCTGCCCAGCACCTGGCAGGTGGTGAGCGAGGGGCCACAGTCCATCCCGATGGCGCTGGACATGGGCACCTCCGCGCTGAAGGAGCTGCCCGACCTGCCCGGCTACCTGTTCTGGGACGACAGCCAGTTCCTGCTGCCGCTGTCGGCCGACCGCGCGGGCATGGCGGTGCAGGTCCCCCTGGACGCCGGCCGCGATCTGGTGGAGCTGGTCGCCACCACGCGCGACAAGCAGGAGTGGCTGCACGCGGGCGGCTGGGTGTACGCGCGCAAGGACTGACCGCCAGCCGCGGACCGGCTGCCCTGCCGCTGTTTGTTTGGTGCTGTTTCTTTGGCGCGACAGCTGCATCGCTGCAACGGCCCCAGCGCTTGCCACCTGCAGCGGGCCTGGCCACAATCGCGCCTCTGCTTTTCTGCTCCCCTCAGCGGCAGGCCTTGCCGGCCCTGCTGAAACTTTTCTGGAGGTCATCACCATGTCGGTTCACTCGTCCGCTCCCGCCTGACCACCGTCCACCGCCCCGGCTGGACCGTGTTTTCACGCATCCAGCCATGGCAGACAAGCGCCCTCCTGCACCGCAGTGCAGCGCTCCGCAAGCCCTGGCTACTTTGCCGGGGTTTTTTGTTTGTGGAATGCATGCACATATGAGTGCCCAAAAACTCTCTCGCGCCTATGCCCAGGGTGACATCAAGAAGCTGCGCCGCATGAAGCAGCCCTTGGTCCTGAAGCTTGAATCCTCGGGCGCGCCCCGGAACCCCGTGGCCACCGCGCTGGCCCAGCGCAGTCTGTCCAGCGCGGCTGGCAAGCACATCCGCAGCCAGGGCGCACAGCGCCGCGCCGACAAGGTGGCCCTGCAAAGGGCGCTGGCCCAGGCCACCCGCGCGGGTGAACGCGACTGAAGAAGCCGGCCGGGCCCCGCGCAGTCCGGCCTATCGGCGCCCTTTTGCCATTGTTGACGCCGCAGCGCAGCACCGCCGCGCCCGCCCGGCGCCGCAGCGATGCTCAGCATGCTTATGATGCGCGCCTGAGCCGGGCGGTCTGCAAACCAGCGGACCGCCCCATTTCCCCCGTTCCATCCCGTCTGCTGAGGGCCTTGCACACCGCCATGTCCGCCGTTTTCAATTTCACCTTCGTGCCCTGGTTCCGGTCGGTGGCGCCCTACATCCACAAGTTCCGCAACCAGACCTTTGTGATCGGGCTCACGGGCGAGGCCATTGCGGCAGGCAAGCTGCACAGCATTGCGCAAGACCTGGCGCTGATCCAGGCCATGGGCGTGAAGATCGTGCTCGTGCACGGGTTTCGCCCGCAGGTGAACGAGCAGCTGGCGGCCAAGGGGCATGCCGCCAAGTATTCGCACGGCATCCGCATCACCGACTCGGTGGCGCTCGATTGCGCCCAGGAGGCCGCCGGCCAGCTGCGCTATGAGATCGAAGCGGCCTTCAGCCAGGGCCTGCCCAACACGCCCATGGCGGGCGCCACGGTACGGGTGATCTCGGGCAACTTCCTCACGGCACGGCCGGTGGGCATCGTGGACGGCGTGGACTTCCAGCACTCGGGCCTGGTGCGCAAGGTGGACGTGGGCGGCATCCAGCGCACGCTGGACATGGGCGCGCTGGTGCTGCTGTCGCCCTTTGGCTTCTCGCCCACGGGCGAGGCCTTCAATCTGGCCATGGAAGAGGTGGCCACCAGCGTGGCCATCGAGCTGCACGCGGACAAGCTGATCTTCCTGACCGAAGTGCCGGGCATCCGCACGAATCCGCTTGCGCCCGAGAGCGAGGACAACCCCATCGACACCGAACTGCCGCTGGCCGCCGCACAGGCCCTGCTGGCCCAGCTGCCCACCGCGCAGCAGCCCACCGACACGGGCTTTTACCTGCAGCACTGCGTGAAGGCCTGCAAGGGCGGCGTGGAGCGCAGCCACATCATCCCGTTCGCGCTGGACGGATCGCTGCTGCTGGAGGTGTACGTGCACGACGGCATCGGCACCATGGTCATCGACGAAAAGCTCGAGGAGCTGCGCGAAGCCACCATCGACGACGTGGGCGGCATCCTGCAGCTGATCGAGCCGTTTGAGAAAGACGGCACGCTGGTCAAGCGCGACCGCACCGAGATCGAGCGCGACATCGAGGCCTACACCATCATCGAGCACGACGGCGTGATCTTCGGCTGCGCGGCCCTGTACCCCTACCCCGAGGCCAAGACGGCCGAGATGGCCGCCGTGACCGTGTCGCCGCAAAGCCAGGGCACGGGCGACGGCGAAAAGCTGCTCAAGCGCATCGAGCAGCGCGCCCGCCTGCTGGGGCTGGAGAGCCTCTTCGTGCTGACCACCCGCACCATGCACTGGTTCATCAAGCGCGGCTTCCAGCCCGTGGACCCGGACTGGCTGCCCGATGCGCGCAAGCGCAAGTACAACTGGGACCGGCGCAGCCAGGTGCTGGTGAAGAAGCTCTGACGCACCGGGGCCGTGAACGCCCCGTCAGCCGTTCACGCTGAGCCCGTCGAAGCGCAGCGCAAGGCTTCGACAAGCTCAGCCCGAACGGCGGGTTGGCAAGGGGCGGGCAGCAGCTTGCCCACCCCACCACGTTGCTCCCCAACCCGCCCCTTTCGCCCTACCCCAGCCGCGCCGCCACCACCGCCCGCGCCACCTGCGCAATGGCCGCCTCGCGCTGCTCGGGCGATGCCGTGGACTGCGTGAGGTAGCACGTCACCACCACGGGCGCGCCGCCGCCCGGCGGCCACAGCACGCCAATGTCATTGACCGTGCCCCCGCTGCCCGTGCCCGTCTTGTCGCCCACCCGCCAGCCCGGCACGCCTGCGCGCAGGCGCTTGTCGCCGGTGCTGGTTTCCACCAGCCAGCGCTGCAGCCAGGCGCGCGACGCGGGCGTGAGCGCATCGCCCAGCACCAGCTTTTGCAGCGTCTGCCGCATGGCCAGCGGCGTGGTGGTGTCGCGGGGGTCGCCCACGGCGGCTTCGTTCAGGGTGGGCTCGGTGCGGTCCAGGCGGGTCACCTCGTCGCCGAGCGAACGCACAAAGGCCGTGTAGCCCGCCGGCCCGCCATGGCGCGCCATCAGCACATTGGCGGCGGTGTTGTCGCTCAGGCTCACGGTGGCGGCGCACAGCTCGCCCACCGTCAGGCCGCCACCGGCCCCGGCGCGGGCGCCGCTGACGGGCGAATACGGCACCACGTCGGCCTCGGGGTAGTGCACGCGCGCGTCCAGGCGCTCCTGGCCCTGGTCCACCAGCGCCAGCATCCAGCCCGCCAGCGCGGCCTTGAACGTGCTGGCCATGGCAAAGCGCTCGTCCTGCCGCCAGCCCAGCGCCAGGCCCGAGCCGGTGTCCAGCATGGCCACGCCCAGGCGCCCCTTTGCGGAGCGCTCGATGCCCTCCAGCGTTTCGGTCCACCGGCGCGCCACGGCATGGTGGCGGTCGGCACTGCCGGGGCCACCGGGGGCCCCCGCACAGCCCCACACCGGCAGCGCCGCGGCGGCCACCACACCCAAGGAAAACTGTCGTCTTTGCATAAAAAGCCTGGAAATGAACAAGAACAAGGCGCGAACGATATCGGGGCCCCGCGGGCAGCACCAGCGACAATAATTGCCGCCAGCCCCCAGAAAAACTTGCCTCTCACCGCGCCGCCACACCACTACGCAACCACGCAGAGCCATGCACCTGCCGCTCAATGCCCTGCGCGCCTTCGAGGCCGCGGCCCGCCACCTCAACCTGACCCGTGCGGCCGAGGAGCTGCATGTGACCCAGACCGCCGTGAGCCAGCACATCCGCAAGCTGGAGGACCGCCTGGGCAAGCCGCTGTTCCGGCGCCTGCCGCGCGGGCTGGCGCTGACGGACGAGGGCCAGGCCCTGCTGCCGGTGGTGGTGGAATCGTTTGGCAACCTGGCGCGGGCGCTGGAGCAGCTGGGCGACACGCGCCCGCGCGAGGTGCTCACGGTGGGGGCCGTCGGCACGTTTGCCGTGGGCTGGCTGCTGCCGCGGCTGCGCGGCTTTCAGCAGGCCTGCCCGTTTGTGGACCTGCGCCTGCTCACGCACAACAACCGCGTGGACATGGCCGGCGAGGGGCTGGACTTTGCCATCCGCTTTGGCGACGGCGCCTGGCACGGCACGCACGCCGAGCGCATCATGGACGCGCCGCTGTCCGTGGTGTGCGCGCCGGCGCTGGCCCATGGGCTGCGCTGTGCCGCCGACCTGGCGCGCCAGCCCCTGCTGCGCAGCTACCGCGCGGACGAATGGGCGGCGTGGTTCGACGCCGCGGGCGCCCCCTGCCCCGTGGTGCGCGGCGCGGTGTTCGACTCCTCCCTCACCCTGGCCGAAGCCGCCGCACAAGGCGCGGGCATGGCCTTGCTGCCCGTGCGCATGTTCACGCGCGAGCTGCGCCAGGGCCGGCTGGTACAGCCCTTTGCGCAGGAGCTGCACCAGGGGGCCTACTGGCTCACGCGGCTGCAGTCGCGCCCGGCCACCGGCGCCATGGCCGCCTTCCGCGACTGGCTGATGGCGCAGGCCCGCGACACCCAGACGCCACTGGGCATGGATGAATAAAATCGGGCTCCAGCGCTTGTGCAGAAAGCGCAAGCAGCTATTGTTTTTATAGCATCCTTGTTCAGCTGCGCACAGCGGGTGCCCGCAGGTCCGCCGGCACTTCGTCGATCTGCGACGGTTCCAGGAACTGCCGGGCATACCGCAGGGGCACCTGGCTGCGCACGAACACGTCGAACAGGTCCGGGTCGATGTGCCCGTTGTCCCGCATGCGCGCCATGATGGCCAGGGCCTGCGACAGGGTCATGCCGCTCTTGTAGGGCCGGTCCGCGGCCGTCAGCGCCTCAAAAATATCGGCAATGCCCATCATGCGCGCCTGCAGCGACATCTGCTCGCGCGTGAGGCCGCGCGGGTAGCCCTTGCCGTCCATGCGCTCGTGGTGCCCGCCTGCGTACTCCGGCACGTTGCGCAGGTGGCGCGGCCAGGGCAGCGTCTCCAGCATCTTGATGGTGGCGACGATGTGGTAGTTGATGGTGTCGCGCTCAGCCTGGTTCAGCGTGCCGGAGCGGATGGTCAGGTTCTCCACCTCTTCGGCGGTCAGGAACGCGGTCTGCACGCCCTGCGGATTGCGCCACTGCCGCCCCGCCGCAATGTCGCGCACGCGCTGCTGGTCCTCGGGCCGCATGGCTTCGGAGCCCGTGTTGCACTGGCGCAAAAATGCGCGGTCGGCCTCCAACGCCGCCAGCTCCGCCTGCAGGCCCTTGAGCGCCTGCGCCTCGCCCTGCGCGTCGGCCACGGGCCGCAGCGCCAGCTGCCGGCGCAAGGCCGCCAGTTCGGCGTCGCGCTTGAGCACTTCGAACCGCGTGTCCACCAGGCCGATGCGGTCATAGATCGTCTGCAGCTTGGTGGCCTTGTCCACCACATGCACGGGCGTGGTGATCTTGCCGCAGTCGTGCAGCAGGCCGGCCATCTTCAGCTCGTAGCGGTCCCGCTCGGTCATCCTGAAATCCGCCAGCGGCCCTTCGGTGGCGGCATCCGCCGCCTCGGCCAGCATCATGGTGAGGGCCGGCACGCGCTGGCAATGGCCGCCGGTGTACGGCGACTTTTCGTCAATGGCCAGGTTGATGAGGTTCACGAACGACTCGAACAGCCGCTCCAGCTGCGTGATGAGCAAGCGGTTGGTCAGCGCAATGGCCGCCTGCGAGGCCAGTGACTCGGCCAGGCTCTGGTCGGCCTCGGAAAAGGCCGTGACTTCGCCCGTTGCCGGATCGCGCGCATTGATGAGCTGCAGCACGCCGATCAGCTCGCGGTCGTGGTTCTTCATCGGCACCGTCAGGAACGATTGCGAGCGGTAGCCCGTGCGCGCATCAAAGGCGCGCGTGCCCGAGAAGTCGAACCCCGCCGCCGCGTAGGCGTCGGCAATGTTCACCGTGCGGTCGTGCAGGGCCGCGTGCGCCGCCACCAGCGAATCGTTGGGCGAACCATCGGCATGGCGCAGCGGCAGCTGCGGAAAATCAATCGGCCGGCCCGTGGTGCCGCCCAGGCGAATGCCCAGCGAATCGGTGCGCACGATCTCGAACTTGAGCGCCGCGCCATCCTCTGCCACGCTGTAGAGCGTGCCCCCGTCGGCCCCGGTGATGGCCTTGGCCGCCTCCAGAATGTTCTCCAGCAGCCGCTCGATGTCCCGCTCGCGCGACAGCGCCGCCCCGATGCCGTTGAGCTGCTCCAGGCGGCGAAAAAGACTGACCGTGGATTCCTTGTCCATAGAGCACCTTGCGTGGCGTTGCGTTGGATGCGGCGTGCGGCGTTGCAGCCGCCCATCGTAACGAAAAGTGACCGCTATCATCGCTACAGCAGAGCCGCAACAGCGCCGCGCCCTGCCACCCGCGCCCATGCGCCGGCCGTTCCACCCGCAGCCCCCATGCCGCCCCTTCCCATCCTGTATTCCTTCCGCCGCTGCCCCTATGCCATGCGCGCCCGCCTGGCCCTGGCCGTGAGCGGCCAGGCCTGCGAGCTGCGCGAGGTGGACCTGAAGCACAAGCCCCAGGCCCTGCTGCAGGCGTCCCCCAAAGCCACCGTGCCCGTGCTGGTGCTGCCCACCGGCCAGGTGCTGGACCAAAGCCTGGACATCATGCTGTGGGCCCTGCGCCAGCGCGACCCCGAAAGCTGGCTGACGCCGGGCCACGGCACGCTGCGCGACATGCTGGCGCTGATCGCCGAGTGCGACGGCCCCTTCAAACGCGCGCTGGACCGGTGCAAGTACCCCACGCGCTACCCCGGCGAGGACGTGCCTGCGGAACGCGCCCTCGCCACCGCCTGGCTGCAAGCGCTGCAGGCGCGGCTGGCGCGGCTGGCGGAGCCTGCACAGGCCACCAGCTCCCTCTTCGGCCAGCACCCCGCGCTGGCCGACATGGCCATCGCGCCCTTCGTGCGCCAGTTCGCAGGCATCGACAAAGCCTGGTGGGACGCGCAGCCCTGGCCCCAATTGCGGGCGTGGCTGGCACGGTGGCAGGAAAGCGCCTTGTTCGCGTGCGTGATGGGCGACAAGCTGGCGCCGTGGACCGAAGGAACAGAGGGCGTGCGATTCCCCGGCGGTACGCACGCAGCGGGCCTGCCGCCTGCCCCGCTGCGCGCCGAACGCCGCCCAGACTGAGGTGGCCTCCGCCGAGACGGCTGGCCTTGCCGGCGCTCTCCGTGCCGTACATTCTGCGGGCCACACTGCACGCCATGGAATGCCTACGATGAAGCAACTTGATCCACCAGGCCCCAGCCTCCGATTTGACATCCGCAGCGTTCAAGTCAGCCTGAACTGGTCGCTCCCGTTCCTGGGCGCCACCATTGCCTACGTGCCCGCAAAGCACGCAGCAGGCTCCCCGGTGGCCAACTACCTCGCCGCATTCCTGTGCACGGTCGCAATCGTGGTGTTGCACGAACTGGGGCATGCAGTCGCTGCGCGAGCCTGTTCGGCAAGGGTGCACGCCATTGTCTTGTCCGGCTATGGCGGGTGCTGCGTCACGGACGCCTCCCGCAGCCTGCCCCAGGCCGCGCTGGTGGCCGCTGGCGGGCTGCTGGCCCAGCTTCTTCTGCTGGTTCTCACCCTGGGCTATCTGCTGGTCCGCGGCGCACCGCCCTCCAGCCCCGCCGCCAATGCGGCGCTGTTCGTGCTCGTCGGGGCAAACGCGCTGTACATGCTCGTGAACCTGGCGCCGATACAGGGCAGCGATGGCGCCAGCCTGCTCAAAATCGCAAGGCAAGCACTGGCGGGGCGCCGCGCGTCGTAAGTGCGGCTCCCTTCATTGGTTCTCATTGGTTCAGGCCTTTCGGAGCCCGATGTTCTTCTGGCTCTGCCGTTGAGCGCCCATTTCTGCACCTGTTCCACCGGCTCCACTTGACCTCTGTGGGCCATGCAGCCAGGCCATGGTGCTCATCCAGCTTTGCGAAACTCGCCCCGACGCTTCATGAACCGGTGATAGGACATCCGCAAGTGAAGTTGCATGACGTGGCGCGCCAGTTCGCCATCCCGGGAGCGCACGGCAATGACCAGATCCCGATGGTGATGCAAGCTTTGCATCAGCTCCTGCGGCGTGTAGATGTAGAACGAACGCTTGATGATCGGCATGTCGATCATGGTCGCCAGCATGGCTTTGAGGCGCGGCGAACCCGACGCCTCGATCAGCGCGTGGTGAAAATCCCGGTTGGCAGACTGCACCTCTGCAATACCGTCCGCGCCGGCAGCAATGCCCGTCTCCATGCGTTGGTTGCTGGCTTCCAATTCGTCGGCCAGCCCATCGCCGCCGCGCGTGGCCGCTAGAAACGAGGCATACGGCTCCAGCAGCATCCGCAGCTGAAACGTCTCTTCGACATCCCAATCGCTCCACTCTGAGACGCGAATACCCTGCCCCGCACCATTGGTGGCTAGGCCGTCTTCTACCAAGCGGTGCAACGCGTTGCGCACCGGCGTGCGGCTTAGCCCCAGGTCGCGGGCGATGGGCTCTTCCTTGAGTTGCTCGCCGGGCCGGTAGTGCCCACCGATGAGCCGCTGGCGCAGGACTTCGTACGCCCTGTCTTTCACGTTTTGCACTGTTGTTGCACCAAATGGGGTAAGTGGTGAGGCAATTCTAGGCCACCGATGTGGCGGGCAGCAGAGCGCCACGACAAACTCAAAAAATACAAAAACAGTGCAAATTTTGCACCATCAAGGGAAAACCCTAGATATTTCTCTTAGAGAATCTACCTACACTGCGATAAATGTTCCAAATTTGTACTTAAATGAAATTCGCAATACTTGGCGGAGGAATGGTGGGTACCTGCTACCTGCAGGCCTTCTTGTCGCAAGGACACAGCTTGGTTGGCCTGTGCGACCTGCAACCCAACGCCGCCCTGGCCGGCGCCGCACAGGCCGCTGGGTCAGAGGTGCACATGGCTCCGGGCGCTTGGCTGAACGAGGCCGACGTGATCGTGAGCGCAGTGTTCGGCACTGTCGCGCGCAGTTTGTTCGAGGCCTGTCTGCCGCACTTGGGTGAAAGCGCGGTGTACGTGGACATGACGACCGCCGACCCTCGCGAGATGCGCGAATGCGGGGAATTGGCCGAGCGCGGCATTCGGGGCAGGACCGTCCACTTCGTGGACGTGGCAATCACGGGCGCCGTCAATCTGGGCGGCAAAAAAACGCCGTTGCTCGTAGCGGGCGGCAAAGCTGCTTTTGTACGGGAATTGTTTTTGCCCTTTGGCGGCTCCGTTCGCGTCGTGGGCCAGGGACCGGGGGATGCCGCCTCCCTCAAGCTATTGCGCAGCATCTACACCAAAGGCATTGAGGCGCTTGCCGTTGAATGCTTGGTTACTGCTCAGCGGATGGGCTTGCGCGAGCAACTCCATGCCGTTCTGGAGGATATCGACGAGACACCGCTGCGCGCACTGATGGAGTCCATGGTGCGCACACACATCCCGCACTCGGCACGCCGCCGCAATGAAGTGGTCGAAGCTCAACAGCAGATGGCCCGACACGGCTTGGCGCCGATCGTCTCACCCGCCGTGGAAGCGCTTTTTGGCGTTACCGCCAAAGCGCATGCGGCGCTGCCTTTCACCGGCACGACGGCTGACGAAGCTGTTGCCTGGCTTGGCAACCATGTATTCAACAACCGGCCTTAGCCCATGCCCTCGCCCACAAACCAGAAGGAGACACCCGAAATGACTTTGTTTCGGCGCAAATTTGCCCTCGGCACTCTGCTCGCAGTGGCTGCTGCTGCGGCAGCACTCACCCCGGCCCACTCGCAGGGCAACTACCCCCAACGGCCCATCAAGATCCTCGTGCCCTTCCCGGCAGGCGGCGGCACCGACAACCTCGCACGCCTGGTCGGCCACAAGCTCACCGATACCTATGGCTGGACCATCGTTGTGGAGAACAAGCCTGGTTCCGGCGGCAACCTGGCGCTGGACCAGACGGCCAAGGCGCCGGCCGATGGCCTGACGCTGGTGATGGCCCAGACCGACAACGTAGTGCTCAATCCACTCCTGTACACCAAGTTGACGTACAACCCCGACAAGGACCTTCGACCTGTAGCACTGGTTGCTGCCGGGGCCGCGGTGTTGGTGGTCAATGCCGATGCACCGTACAAAACGCTGGACGACCTCATGCAGGCGGCGAGGAAGGACCCCGGACGCCTGAGTTTTGCCACACCGGGCACCGGCACTATTTCGCACCTCGTCAGCGAGGCCTGGCAAAAAAGCTCCGACGTCAAATTCGTGCACATTCCGTACCGTGGCATGGCCAGTGCCATGCCCGACCTGATGGGCGGGCGCATCGACATGTACATGGGCTCGATCCCCACATTGCTGCCCCACATCCAATCGGGCAAGGTACGCGCGCTCGGCGTGACCTCCGCACGCCGCTCGAAGCTGCTGCCCAATGTTCCGACATATGCGGAGTCCGGCATCAAGGGGGTGGAGCTGGCCAGCGTGTGGGGCGTGATGGCTCCGGCCGGCACGCCGGATGCCGTCGTGCGGCAGCTTAACGAGGCCATCAACAAAGTGGTCACCGCCCCTGACGCAGCCAAAAAGATCGCGGATTCCGGCGCCGAACTCATCACCGGCACACCGGAGGACATGGCCAAGCTCTATGCGAGCGACCGCGCACGGCTCGCACCCATCGTCAAAAGCTCGGGCACCACGCTCGACTGATGCCCCCGTTTTTACCCCCTCCCCGTAATGAGAGAAGCAACATGATCGGCTGCCGCATTTTGAAACGACAACGAGCAGTAAGTCTGGAATTGGCTCGGCAATTCTTGCCGGTTCCGGTGGCAAACGTCAGCGACTGCATGTCTCGCATGACAGCCGCGGGTGCACGCCTTCGCCCCATGCACAACGGTACCTCCATGGCGGGGCCCGCCTTCACCATCAAGACCCGTCCGGGCGACAACTTGCTGATCCACAAAGCGCTGAAGCTCGCGCAACCGGGTGACGTGATCGTAGTGGACGCAGGCGGAGATCTGACCAATGCGCTGATTGGCGAGATCATGGTGGGCGAGGCCAAGCTCAAAGGCTTCGGCGGCATCGTCATCAACGGCGCCATCCGCGACAGCGCCGTGATCCGCAAAGACAGCTTTCCCGTTTTCGCGGCTGGCGTCACCCATCGCGGCCCCTATAAGGATGGCCCTGGTGAGATCAACGTACCTGTCGCCATTGACGGCATGGTCATCGAGCCCGGCGATCTGGTCATTGGCGACGACGATGGTCTGCTGTGCGTGCCCTATGACGAAGCCGAGCGGCTGCTGGCTGCCGCGCAAAAGAAGCAGGATATCGAAGCAGTGATGGTGGCAGAAATACGCGACGGCACTCAGGACAACGCGTGGATCGACGCAGCATTGAAGCGTGCGAATTGCGCATTCGCGGATTAAGAACCGCGTTTTGCCCTGCAACAACCCTTGTGACCTGCAATGCCTGCGCTGCGGTGGGGTCTGCCTTGAACCGTCGGCTTTCTTCGCTACCCCGAACCGAGAACGGTAGGACGCCCGATGCGTGTGCGTGGCGACTGCGCGTAATGAAATCAGGGGGAGCCGCTCAGTGAGCGGCCGTCTCCCGCGGCTGCCGCTGATGCCGCAGCGCATTTTTTTCTACGCTTGCGAGAAAATCGCGAATCCTTTTGGCGTTGGGCTGCCTCTGTGTAAAGGTTCAACACTTACACGGACCGTCCATGTTCTACCTGAAACAAAACCTGCCGCGCTGGGAGCGCACGCTGCGTGTGGCCCTCGGCATGCTGATCGCCGCCGGTGCCGTTGCCAGCCTTCCTGCCAGCAGCGCCTTGCTCTGGGCCGCGCTGGCCGCGGCCGCCACACTCGCGCTCACGGGCTTCGTTGGGTTTTGCCCCGCTTGCGCCATGGCGGGCCGCAAACCCCTGCGGAAAGGCCCGTGATGCGCGCCGATGCACACCTTGTCGAGGCGGCCCGCCTGGGCGATCGCGACGCGATCCTGCGCTTGTTGACGGTCTGCCAGCCCGACCTGAAGCGCTTCGCACGGCGGACCTGCAGCACCACACAGGATGCAGAAGACGCCGTGCAAGTCGCGCTGTGGCAGCTCTACCGCAAGATCGGTGCGCTGCGCACGGCGGCAACGCTGGCCACCTGGCTGTTTCGCATCGTCGAGCGCGAATGCTTCCGCCTGTTCCGGCGCGGCAGCCACGCCGAGTCGCTGGACGAACTGGCAGACGCCGAGCTGCAGGCGGCTGCACCCCGCATTCCGCAGGATCTGCAACTGGATCTGGCGCGCGCAATTGAGCGGCTCAGCCCGCCGTACCGGGAGGTACTCATCCTCCGCGACGTGCACGAGCTGACGACGGCCGAGGTCGCCGCCCAGCTGGGCTTGAGCATCGAGGCCGTAAAAAGCCGCCTGCACCGAGCCCGCGCCAGGGTGCGGGAGGCGTTGCTTGGCAGCGGCTATTGGCTGAAGGACGGCGCACCGCCGCCAGCCACCTCGGGAGACCGCAATGTTCTGTAGCCGCTCCCTGGGGGTCCACCTGTTGAGAGGCGCGCTCGCCATCGCGTTGCTGGGCGCGGCGTTGCTCACGGAGGGGGCGCCCCCCGCACTGCGGATGGGCGCGGCGGCCGGCGCGGCCTGGTTGTTCCGTGGCTGCCCTGCGTGCTGGCTCATCGGTTTGTTTGCGACCTGGGCGCGAGGGCGCAGCGCAGCAAACCGGTCCATCGCATCCCGTTCGACTTCTTGCCGAGGAGACACCGCAGCATGAGCCACTACCAAACCCCTCAAGACCTTCGGCTGGCCCCGACGTTGGCAGGCCTCGTCCCGCAGGAGGCGAGCGCCTTTCTTGCCTACGACCATGCGGTCAAACGGAGCGACGGCGCGATCCCGCCGAAAGCGCGCGAGTGGATCGCCCTGGCCGTCGCCCTGACCACCCAATGCGGCTACTGCCTGGACGTCCACTCACGTGCAGCCAAACGCCTGGGAACCACGCGCGAAGAGCTGGCCGAGATTGCACTGATTGCCGCTGCCGTGCGGGCCGGGGCCACCGTCGGGCACGGTTTGATGGCCCTGCGGCTGTTTGACGAAGCACCGCCACAAGGGTAGAGCAAGGCCCCGGCCGAATGCTCCAGGTGCCGCGTCCAAGCGCAATCGCTGAGGTCCGAGGCACCCGGAATGGCGGCCTTCGCGGAGTGGGAAACCGCCCGGCGCCCGATGCGGCCGACTTTCGCCCGCGGTTTCGGGCGAAATGCCGGATTTGTCCAGTGGCGGCCTTGGGAAGGCTTCTATGATGCAAAGCGCCCCCCACGAGACTGCATCGGGGTTGCCCGTCCGGTTGTCCAGTTGCCATGCAGAGAGGCTACTTGCGCGAGTAGAGCCCAGGCAACCCTGCCACGCCTTCTAGCACCTATGAATGAAAATCCAAGCCAGGCACTGGCAGACCAGCTGCTAAGCGCCTCCAAAAACGTTGACGTGTTGCTGGCGCTGGAAGCGCTTTCCCACGCTGCCCCCACAGTGGCTTTCGAGGCCATCACGACACTCCTGCGGTCTGCGCCTGCCAATCAGCGGCCCCTGGCCCGAAATGCACTGCTGGAGTTGGCCGATCGTGCTCCAGCGCTCTTGCTGAACGCGACGCTGGACGAAGACGCGAAGGTGGCGGACGCGGCCAAGCAGGCCTTGCTGATCCGCCCCTCCAATGATGGGTTGCCCCTGTACCTGCGCATGGCCAAGTCCAAGAGCGTTGACGAAGCCTGCTCGGGTTTCATGTACCTGGGCCGTATCTCCTCGCCGCAGGCGCGTGCGCCATTGTTCAAGGCCTTGGGCCACCGCAGCGCGGCGGTGCGCGAGTATGCCGCGACGTCCCTCCACAGCCACGCCGACGAACATTGCATCGCCGACCTGCTGGAGGCCATCCGCACGCTGCGGCGTGAAGAGGCCGACAAGAAGAAGGACTTTGGCGAGGTGATCAACACGCTGTGCAGCGCGGTGGTCCTGAAATCCACGCGCTCCAACCTGGACCTGCTGATCGAAGGACTCAACGACGCGGACGCGAGAGTCCGCCGGACCTGTGCCAGCGCGCTGGGGCGCCTGGGCGACGCGGCGGCGGTGGTCCCGCTGATCGAGACGTTTGAACACCCGCGCCGGGGAATGCCGCTGGAACTACGGATGGAACTGGTCAAGGCGCTTGGCGAGCTGGGCGACGCGCGTGCGATCGCGCCACTGCTGCGGGCCGGAGTGACCATTGCCACCCCGGCGCTGGGCCCGCTGAAGGCGCAGGAAGCCGTGCCCGAACTGATGGCCGCGCTGGAGCAGGCCAGGACGCCGCGCGATGCCAGCGACTTGGCCGATGTGCTGGCCCAACTGCAGGGGGCCGGCGAGCTGCAGTGGCCCCGCGCCGGGTTGCAGTCGGCGTCGTTGCAGGTGCGCCGAGCCGCCGCGCTGCAGCTGGCGCGCACGGCGCCCGGGGAAGCGGCAGAGCATCTGCGCGCCATGCTACCCCAGCTCTCCAGCGGCGACGCCGTGAGCGTGGCCGAGGCGCTGGCCTCCATGGGCTGTCCGGAGGGTTTCGAGGGCTTCGCGCGGGCATTGGCGGACGATCCCCATCACTGGAACGCCAGCGCCGTGGCGTACGCCTGCAAAAATCTTCGCGGGCCCCAGGTACAGGCCCTGCTCTTGGGCCTGCTGCCCGGCATCCGCAACGAATATGTCCATCACGTCTGCGCAGCCCTGGCTGCGCAAGGGGCTGATGTGTTGCCTGCGCTGATCGGCGCAGCCCAGGAGGCCAGCAACGGCTTGCGACACCGCTACGTGGCGGCGCTTGCCGAGTTCCGTGATCCCCAAGGCGCCGGGTTGTTAGCCCCTCTCATGGTCCGCCGCAACCCCTTGCGGGACGCGGCCAGAATGGCATTGTTGGCCACGCCCGGCGATGAGGTCCGTGCAGCGCTGGCTGCGGCACTACCGCTCGCCGAGTCGCCCGCTGACGCCGGGCTGATCACCGAAGCCCTGGCGAAAGCAGCCACGCGGGAGGCGGTTCCCGATTTGGTACGGGCGCTGCAGGCCGACGTCGCCACCGAGGCGATATTCGAGGCTTTGGGGCGTCTGCGCGATCCAGCCGCAGTGCCCGCACTGGTCGATCAACTGAGCAGCCCCAATCCGCGCCGCCGCCAGGGAGCGGGCATGGCGCTGGGCCAGATCGCAGACCCTGCGGCAGGAGCGCCGCTTGTCAACCTGCTATTGAAAGAGGTTCATCTCGAGGTCGCGCAAGCCGCCATGCACGCCTGGCTGGCGATGGGGGCGCCCGATGATGGAGCACTTGATGGGCTGGCCGTACCTGGCACACGCGCTTTCCTGTTGGCCCGTGCCCGGCAGCTTCGCCAGGAGAGCGAGCTCGAGGTTCCTTTGTGACCTTGGCTCTGCACCGACCTCTGCCGGTTGTCGGGTGAGATGAGGCAGCCTGCCCGAAAAGGCCTGGCTGTTGAGTTGCAAGCACTTGCCCGAGCCATCCAATCTCCGTGTGCTCGGATATCTCTCAAGGGCATCGACCCACCATCTTGCCGTTGTTCCACGGCGCGCGAGGGGCTGGGTTAGCTACGGCGCAGGGCCTCGCGAACAGCCGACGCTATCTCGGCTTCGCTGCGGCCGCCGCTGATGGCGACTCCAGAACCGAATTCGAAGTGAGGAACCGATCGGATGCCCGCGGCGGCCGATCTGGCGACTTCCTCTTGCACCTGTTGGGGCGCCGCGGAATCCTGCGCGATCGCCCGGGCTTCCCTGCGATCGAATCCATGGTGGACGGCGACGCCGGCAAGGACGTCGCTGTCCCCGATGTTGCGCGCATCGAGGAAGTAGGCGTCGGTGAGGGCAATCGCGAGTTGATGCTGGGTCCCTCGCTCACCCGCAGCCAGGAGGAGCGCGTGCGCCGGCTGGGTCGGATAGGTCCACAGCTGCCGGCTGAGATCAAGACCGAAGCCAGAGGCACGCGCCGCGGCCTCGGGCCGCGCAAACGCCGTCTTCGGATCGGTCACGCCATAGCGCGACCGCAGCAGGTCGGGAATGTAGAGGCCTCCAGCAGGGGCGTCGGGCAGGAGCACGACCGGACGGTGCCGGATGTCCACGGGAACATTGCTGAAGTGCTCTCGCAGAACCTTGTCCAGCCGATGGAGGCCGACGAAGCACCACGGGCATGTGATCTCGGCGTAGAGGTCGATGTGAAGCATGAGAGGCTGTCCTTTTCAGTGGTCCGCGATGCCCGGGGCCGCTCGAATGAACTGGGTGTCAGACACCTGCTCCACCAGGAACTTCGCCAGATTGCCTCGCGACAACTTCATGCCAAGCCTGGCCTTGCCGTACCAACCCGTGTCGATCGCGCCCGCCGCGGGGCCGTCCTGGAGGTTGGGAATCCGTACCAGCGTCCATTCGAGGTCCGACTTGGCGATCAATTCGGCGGTGGCCCGGATGTCCTCGAAGCCCTTGCGGGCAATGATCTGGAACAGCAGCGCGAAGGCGCGCACGTTGAAGGCGAAACCGTCTTTCGGGTCGCGATAGGCCGCGGTGGATATCTGGATCAGGCGGCGGATGTTCGCCTGCTTCATGGCCGCGATGATGTGGGTCAGGCCATGCATCACGGGCCTGTCGCCCTGGACCTTGAAGCCGTTGGGGCCCAGCGCGCTGATGACGGCATCGCTGCCGCGCAGGCACGCGGTGATCGCATCCTTGTCTTCCAGGTTGCCCACGACCACGTCGATCTGCCCGTGGAACGCCTGAAGCTTCTGGGCGTCTCGCGCGTACACCGACAAGCTGTGGCCCTGCCGCAGCGCCTCCTGGATCAGGAATTTGCCGGTGGACCCGGTGGCTCCAAACAGGGCGATCCTCATTGCGTGGCCTCCACGCTGTCGGGAGTTGCGGTCAACGGGCGGGCGGCCCGCTGCAGCAGCGATTGCAGGGCCTTGTCCGCGGACGCGACGGCGGCTTGGGCAGCCTCGGGCCCGTGGGCCGTGCCCTCGACACGCAGGTGCTCGATATCGGTCAAGCCGATGAAGCCGAGCAGGTGCTTGAGGTAGCCGGACTGGTAGTCCCAGGCGGCCAGTGGCTCTTCGGAGAAGTCGCCCCCGCTGGCGGTGACGAGGTAGACCTTCTTGCCCTTGAGCAGGCCTTCAACGGAGTTGCCCGCGTACCGGAAGGTGACGCGGGGCCAGATCACATGGTCAAACCAGGCCTTCAGGGGTGACGGCGGCCCGAAGTTGATCATGGCCGAGCCGATCACGACCGCGTCCGCGGCAGCCAGTTCTGCGACCAGGCGTTCGGCCAGCTGGACGGCCTCCGCCTGTGCCGCGGTTCGCGTATCCGGCGGCGTAGCGCGGCCCACCACGTAAGCCTCACCAATATGGTCCAGTGGTGCTGCCGCCAAGTCGCGGAGGGTCAGCGTGGTGCCAGGAACCTGCTCTGCAAGCTGCGTTGCCAGTTGGGTGGCGAACCGGGTGGACAGGCCCTCTGATCCGCGCGGGCTGGAAGTGACGAGAAGCACGTTGCTCATGGCGTTTCCTGATGGGAAATAATGGGAACCAGGTAAAAAAAAGAACTTGATTACTACCAAATACAAAGGATGGTATGGTTCCCATGTCACCCCCACAAGAAGGCACACGAATGTCACCGAGTCACATCGACCTCTCAGAGGTCCCCAAGCCATCTGAGCGTGCGTGCGAGACCACGCGCGAGATCCTCGATCGCATCGGCGACAAGTGGAGCCTGTACATCATTGCGACGTTGCGCAGCGGAACACGACGGTTCAACGAGCTGCGGCGCGAGATCGAAGGCATCTCGCAACGCATGCTGACGCTGACATTGCGCGGCCTTGAGCGCGACGGCCTGGTCACCCGGACGATCTACCCGACCATCCCTCCGCGCGTGGACTATGAGCTCACCGAGTTGGGAGAGACACTGCTGGAACCGGTGATGGCGCTCGTGGCCTGGGCAGAGAAGAACAAGCCTGCCATCGCGGAGTCGCAAAAGCGCTTTGACGAGGCGCCCGACCCGCTGCCGGCTGCGGGGCACGCCACCATTTACCGGCAGCGTTGACAAGCCCTGATCCCAGATGTTCGTGGAGAAGGAGGGATGAGAAAGGCATGAGGGCCCCGCGCCGCCTTACGCCAAACCTCGACAGAGGGTAACGGGCCGCAATCGCTGCAAAGCAGCCCCACCCGTCCACGCCCGGCCCACCCTCCGCAACAGCCCCGCAAAGGCCCCAAAACAAAAAGGCGCTCCGAGGAGCGCCTTTCAAGCATCAAGCCCGGCCAGGGCCTTGCGGCATCAAGCCACCGAGTACCCTGCCCCGCCCCGCGGGCTGCCGCTCTTCAGGCCGCGCACCAGCAGCGCCACCAACACCGCGCCGAAGCCGGTAAAGCAGATGAACGACCAGTTGGCAATGGAGCCGCCCAGGAAAGTCCAGTCCACCGCTGTGCAGTCGCCCGAGCCGCGGAAGATCATGGGGATGGCTCGGCTGATGGGGTAGTTTTCGATCATGCCGTAGAAGTCGCGGCCGCAAGTGGCAATCTCCGGGGGGTACCACTGCAGCCAGCTCTGGCGGGCGGCCACGAAGGCGCCGAAACCGGCGGTGACGAGGGCCAGCACGGCCCAGGTCATCCACCAGCCTTTGGCGCCCCGGGCGCTGGCCAGGCCGGCAAAGACGGCCACGCCAATCAGGGCGTAGCGCTGCACGATGCACATGGGGCATGGCTCCAGGCCCACCACATGCTGCAGGTACATGCCAAAGGCAAGCATCGCCACGCAGGCCACGCTGATAAGCGCCAGCACGCGGCGCGGGGCCTGATCAATCCAGTTCAACACCATCATTCTTATCTCTCATCCAGTAGCTATTGCACACGGCACCGCCTTAAAACGGGCGCGGCCGATGCCAGTGCGCCCGTGGACCCGGCTCCGCCAGTCCACCGGGAGCGTCCCTTCAGCGGAAAGACGCGCAGCGGCTCGGGGGGAGTCAGATTCCAGCAGCGTGATCCAGAAATACGCGGGCGCGGCGTGGCGTCACCACCAGCGTTTCACCCTCCTTGAACCCCATTTCCTTGAACTGCTGCGCGGGGATCTGCGCTTCGATCAAATGGTCTGGGGACGCATTGTCCGCTGGTTTGTGGTCGTCGGACGGAATAAGTTCCAGCCGCGCGATGGGGCCCACCACGATGGCGCGGCTGAGCTGGGCCACGATGCCGCGGGGGCGGCCGTCGGCGTCCAGCCCGGCGCCGGGCGAATAGCGCTCCACGTCCAGATCGTGCGGGCGCACATAGGCAAAGGCCTTGGCGTTCTGCGCCTGGCTATGTTCCGGCGAGTCGATCTGCATGCCCTCCAGGTGCACCAGGCCTTCGTGCGCGCGGCCGTGGAACAGGTTCACGTCGCCCAGGAAGCCGTACACGAACGGGCTGGCGGGCTGGTCCCACACCTGCTGGGGAGAGCCGCTTTGCTCGATCTTGCCCTGGTTGATGACCACCACGCGGTCGGCCACCTCCAGGGCTTCTTCCTGGTCGTGGGTCACGAAGATGCTGGTCACGTGCAGTTCGTCGTGCAGGCGGCGCAGCCAGCGGCGCAGTTCCTTGCGCACCTTGGCGTCCAGTGCGCCGAAGGGCTCGTCGAGCAGCAGCACCTTGGGCTCCACGGCCAGCGCGCGGGCCAGGGCAATACGCTGGCGCTGGCCACCGGAGAGCTGCGAGGGGTAGCGCTCGGCCAGCCAGTCCAGTTGCACCAGCTTGAGCAGGTCCATCACCTTCTGCCGGATCTGCGCGTCGCTCGGACGCTCGCCGCGGGGCTTCACGCGCAGGCCGAAGGCGACGTTCTCGAACACCGTCATGTGGCGGAACAGCGCATAGTGCTGGAACACGAAGCCCACGTTGCGCTCGCGCACGTGCACGTCGGTGGTGTCTTCGCCGCTGAAGTGGATGCTGCCGGTGTCGGGCGTTTCCAGGCCCGCGATGATGCGCAAGAGCGTGGTCTTGCCGCAGCCCGAGGGGCCCAGCAGCGCGATGAGTTCGCCGGAGGCGATGTCCAGGCTCACGTCGCGCAGGGCCTGGAAGTCGCCAAACTGTTTGCTGACGTTGCGGATTTCAATGCTCATGGTCTTCTTCCTTCACACGCCGGCGGGAACCGGTCGTTCGGGCGGGAGTTCAGCAGCGGCCTTCAGGGCCTGTTCGTTGCGGTGTTCGGCAATCGTCTTGATGACCAGCGTGACCAATGCCAGCAGCGCCAGCAGCGATGCGGCAGCGAACGCAGCCACGGACTGGTATTCGTTGTAGAGGATCTCGACGTGCAGCGGGATGGTGTTGGTCTGCCCGCGGATGTGGCCCGACACCACGGACACCGCGCCAAACTCGCCCATGGCCCGGGCATTGCACAGGATCACGCCGTACAACAGGCCCCACTTGATGTTGGGCAGCGTCACGTGCCAGAAGGTCTGCCAGCCACTCGCGCCCAGCACGATGGCGGCCTGCTCTTCGTCGTTGCCCTGGGCCTGCATCAGCGGGATGAGCTCGCGCGCAATGAAGGGAAAGGTCACGAACACGGTGGCCAGCACGATGCCGGGCACGGCAAAGATGATCTTGATGTCGTGCGCCTGCAGCCACGGGCCGAACCAGCCCTGCGCGCCAAACATCAGCACATAGATCAACCCCGCCACCACGGGCGACACCGAGAACGGCAGGTCCACCAGCGTGGTCAGAAAGGCCTTGCCGCGGAACTCGTACTTGGCAATGCACCAGGCAGCCGCCACGCCAAACACCAGGTTCAGCGGCACGGCAATCACCGCGGTGATGAGCGTAAGCTTGATGGCGGCCCAGGCATCGGGCTCGCGCAGGCCCTCCAGGTAGGCGCCAAAGCCCTTGCGCAGCGCCTCGGCAAACACGGCGGCCAGGGGCAGCACCAGGAACAGCAGCATGAACGCCAGCGCGGTGGCGATGAGCGTCCAGCGCACCCAGGGCGCTTCGGTGGTGCCCGCATGGGCACGGCGAACAGTGTGGGGTTTCATATCAGCTCTCTTCTGTCCGGGGCGCGGCTCAGGCTCTCTTGCGCTGCCAGGCCTGCAGCGCATTGATGACGAACAGCAGGATGAAGGAGATGACCAGCATGACCACGGCCACGGCCGTGGCGCCGGCGTAGTCGTACTGCTCCAGCTTGCCGATGATGATGAGGGGCGTGATCTCCGACACCATGGGCATGTTGCCCGCGATGAAGATCACCGACCCGTATTCACCCACCGCGCGGGCAAACGCCATGGCAAAGCCCGTGAGCAGCGCGGGTGCGACGGAAGGCAGGATGACCAGCCGGAAGGTCTGCCACCGCGTGGCGCCCAGGCAGGTGGCGGCCTCTTCCAGTTCTTTCTCGGCGTCCTCCAGCACCGGCTGCACGGTGCGCACCACAAACGGCAGGCCGATGAAGATGAGCGCAATCACGATGCCCGCCGGCTTGAACGCCAGCTGGATGCCCAGAGGCTCCAGCACGCTGCCCACCCAGCCGTTGCCCGCCAGCAAGGCCGTGAGCGAGATGCCCGCCACGGCCGTGGGCAGCGCGAACGGCAGGTCCACCAGCGCGTCCATGATCTTCTTGCCCGGAAACTTGTAGCGCACCAGCACCCAGGCAATCAACAGCCCGAACACCAGATTGACCAGCGCCGCCAGGAACGATGCGCCAAATGTGAGCCGGTACGAAGCGAGCACCCGCGGCGCGCTGACGGCCGCCCAGAACTGCTCCCAGCTCAGGGTAAAGGTCTTGAAGATCAGCGCCGACAGCGGGATCAGCACGATGACGCTGAGATAGAACAGCGTGTAGCCCAGCGTGAGCCCGAAGCCCGGCAGCACCTTCTTGGCGCTCTTGTTTCTAGTCATAGGGAGTCAACCGATGGGCGCCGCGCTAAAGACTGGCGCGATCTGAACCAGCAGACGCCGCGCAAGGGCTGCCCCGCCGCGCTGGCGTCGTCCCCCTCCCGGAGCGCGCAGCGCGCAGAGAGAGGGGGGAAGCCGCGAAGCGGCTCAGGGGGGTGGTCACTTGCTATACAGCTTGTCGAACTGCCCACCGTCATTGAAGTGCACCTTCTGCGCCTCGGTCAGGCTGCCAAAGTACTTGGCGACGGTGAACTGCTTGAGGGGCTTGAAGGTGGCTTCGTACTTCTTGAGCACCTTTTCCGAACGCGGGCGGATGGCGTGCTTGGCGGCGATCTCCTGCGCCTCGTCGGAGTACAGGTAGTCCAGGTAGACCTTGGCCAGCTGGGCCGTGCCCTTCTTGGCCACGGTGCGCTCCACCACGGCCACGGGGTTCTCAGCCACGATGCTCACCGAGGGGTACACGGCATCGACCTTGCCAGTGCCGAATTCGCGGTCGATGGACACCACCTCGGATTCGAAGGTGATGAGCACGTCGCCCTGGTTGCGCTGCAGGAAGGTGGCCGTGGCGTCGCGCCCGCCCTTGGCCAGCACCGGCACGTTCTTGTAGAGCTTGCCCACGAACTCGGCGGCCTGGGCTTCGGTGCCACCCTTTTCACGCACGGCGCCCCAGGCGGCCAGGTAGGCATAGCGGCCGTTGCCGCCCGTCTTGGGGTTGACCACGATCACCTGCACGCCGGGCTTGATCAGGTCGTCCCAGTCCTTGATGTTCTTGGGGTTGCCGTTGCGCACCAGGAACAGCATGGTGGAGGTGGTGGGCGAGGCGTCGTTGGGGAATTTCTTGGCCCAGTCCTTGGCCACCACGCCGTTGTCGGCCAGGAACTGCACGTCCGTGGTGGTGTTCATCGTGACCACGTCGGCGGCCAGGCCGTCGTTCACGGCGCGGGCCTGGGCGCTGGAGCCGGCGTGCGACTGGTCGATCTTCACGTCCTGGCCGGTGGTCTTCTTGTAGTGGGCAATGAAGGCGGCGTTGTAGTCCTTGTAGAACTCGCGTGCCACGTCATACGACACGTTCAGCAGCGAATTCTGCGCGGCGGCCATGCCGCTGGCGGCCAGGACCAGAGAAGCCAGAACAGTCTTGAGTTTCAAAGAAGTCATTGCAGGAATCCGTCCAAAGATGCTGGGAGATGCAGCATTGTGCGGAGCGCGCTTTAAAACTCAAAAGAATAGATTCTTGTTAAATAATCCTCCAGCGGCATATAGATTTCAATGCCGACGGCAGGGAGATCGCTTGGGATGCTCTGCACGAATCGAGCGGAAAGTGTGCGCAGCGGATCGGGAGGGGCTGCAAGGCGCAAAACGCAGCAATAGCCGCGGCTATTGCGAGGATTTGCAACGTAGCAGACCACCCGAGGCCGCAGATGCACACGGCGCGACGATTCGTGAAGAGGATCCCTTGGGCCCACGCGGGCGGGCTCAGGCGGCGCTGGTCGCGGTTGCCCAGGGCGCGGGAACTTCCAGCGCCGGGGCGGCGCCGCCGTACAGCGATTGCAGCAAAGCCCAGCCCAGGGGCCATTCGCCGTGGCCTGAGTCAATGTTGATGTGCCCGGCGTTCTGCATGCGCACGAATTCGCTGCCCCAGGCACGTGCATAGGCGCCGGCCAGGCGAATCGGGCAATAAGGGTCGTTGCTGCTGGCCACGACGATGCTGCGGTACGGCAGGGGTGCATACGGCACGGGGGCGAAGTCGCTCAGCACGGCGCGGCGTTCCGGGTCCGCCGGGGCCGCCAGCAAGGCGCCGGCCACACGTGCTGCCGCGGCAGGCCCCATGTGCACCGTGGCAATGCACCCCAGGCTGTGGGCCGCGATGACCACGGGGCCCGGCGCCGCCAGCACGGTGTGCTCCAGCCGTTCCACCCAGGCCGCACGCCGGGGGGTGATCCAGTCGTCCTGGACCACCCGGCTCGCACCGGGCAGGCGCTCGGTCCACAGGCTTTGCCAGTGGCCGGGGCCGGAGTCACGCCAGCCGGGGACAATGATGACGGTGGGGCAGGTCAAAGCGTTGGGGCAACAGCCTGCCGGAAGGGCTTGGCGGCGGCTGCGTTAAGCAGGGATGCGCCTATTCTGCAAACCCCGCTTTAAAACCCAAACGACTGAATTGTTGTTACTTCATCAAAAAAACATCTGAAGAAGGGCGGCCTGCGCTGAAAGCTCAGAAGCTTTCCCAGTCGTCGTCTTTGCTGCCGGCGGCGGAAGGCGCGGAAGCGGCCGTGGCCTGCAAGGCCGGCGTGGCCGCTGCGCGGGGCGAATTGGACGCACTTCCGGCCGACCGCAGGCCCTCCTTGGGCGCAGCCGTGCGACTGCGCAGCGGTGCACGGGCGGCTGCCGCCGACGAGGCCACTGTTGCGCGCACCGGCGCCGGGCGGACAACCTGGGCAGGCAGTGCGCGCGGTGCCGCCGCATCGGCGTCCAGCCGGAACACGGCCACGGCCTGCACCAGCTCGCCCGCCTGCGCATTCAGCGCCCCGGCCGCCGCCGCCATCTCTTCCACCAGCGCCGCGTTCTGCTGCGTGGCCTGGTCCATCTGCGTCACCGCTTCGCCCACCTGCCCCACGCCCGCGCTTTGCTCGCTGCTGGCCGCGCTGATCTCTCCCATGATATCCGTCACCCTGCGGATGGCGCTGACCACTTCCGTCATCGTCGCTCCGGCCTTGTCCACCAAGGCGGTGCCTTGCTCCACGCGCTCCACGCTGGCAGTGATCAGGGCCTTGATTTCCTTGGCGGCCTCGGCGCTGCGCTGCGCCAGGTTGCGCACTTCGCCGGCCACCACGGCAAAGCCCCGGCCTTGCTCTCCGGCACGGGCGGCTTCCACGGCGGCGTTGAGCGCCAGGATGTTGGTCTGGAAGGCGATGCCGTCGATCACACTGATGATGTCGGCGATCTTCTTGCTGCTGTCGTTGATGCCTTTCATGGTCTGCACGACTTCGGCCACCACGTCTCCGCCTTGCACGGCGACGCTGGAGGCGTTGACGGCCAGCTGGTTGGCGGCCCGGGCGTTGTCGGCGTTCTGGCGCACGGTGGAGCCCAGCTCTTCCATGGAGGCGGCGGTCTCTTCCAGCGCGCTGGCTTGCTGTTCGGTGCGCGCGGACAGGTCGTTGTTGCCCGAGGCGATCTGCGAGCTGGCGCTGGCCACGCCTTCGGCGTTTTGCCGCACGCTGCTCACGGTGTTCACCAGGCTTTGCTGCATGCGCTGCAGGGCGCTGAGCAATTGGCCTGTCTCGTCCTGGGAGCTGACCGCGATGTGGCCCGACAGATCCCCCGCCGCCACCCGGTCTGCCACCGCCACGGCCGTGGCCAGCGGGGCCGTGATGGAACGGATGAGCCAGAGCGCCGCCACCAGCGCCAGCGCGAGGGCCGCCGCGGACACCGCGATCACGGTGTTGCGCGCCACGACGTAGCCCGCAGCCGAGCTCTTGGCAGCCTGGGCCGCACCTTCCGCGTTGAGCTGGACCAGCTTCTCCAGAACCCCCTTGACCTGGACATACAGCGTTGCCGAGTCGGCCATCATGATGGCGGTCGCGCCCACGTTGTCGTTCTTGCGCGAAGCCTCCAGCGCCTTGTTGTTCACGTCGGTGTACTGCTTCCAGGCCGCCCCGAACTCCTCGTAGAGCTTGCGCTCCTCCGGACTGCTGATCAGGGACTCGTAGCGCTTGCGCAGTTCGCCCAGCTTGCCGCGCCGCTGCTCGATCTGTTTGTCCAGGTCCGCCATGACCGCCTCGTCCGTGCTCAGCACGTGCCCCAGGATGGTCAGGCGCAGGTTGGCGGCTTCCGCATCAATGGCGCCAATGGCCTGCACGCTGGGCAGCCAATTGCCGGTGATTTCCGCAGTGTCATCGCGCAACGCACCCAACTGCGCGATCGACACCGCGGCCAGCGCCAGCAGCAGCGCCACCAGCAGTGCAAAGGCGCCCGCCAGGCGCGTAGATATTTTCAAGTTTTTCATCGTTTGGACTCCTGTGGGCGGAAGGCCCGCCCCCGGGCCTGCCGCCACCCCGCTTAGCGCAAAGGGGGCGCGGACACACACCCGTTCAAAAGCCGCAAATTTATCACAATTTTGATAAAAATACAACTTCAAACGAATAAATGATAAAAACGATATTTCTTCAAAGATGATGGGGCAACGCCCCCTGTAGCAAACCTTAGAACTTCACCGCCTCGAAGGCCGGGTGCAAGGTGTCGATCCAATGGTCCAGTTCGTCCTGGGACACATGCAGATGTTCCCGGCTGGCCTCGCCGTGTTGCAGCCATTCGCGCGTGGGCGGCAGGTTGTCGTGCTGGTTGACCAGGAAGTCTGCCAGCAGCCCCAGGGCCACGAGGTGCCGCACGGTGGGAGCAAAGCGTTCATCCTGCAGGCACGAGAAGTCGTGGTGGAGCCAGATGGCTTGCGCCACGTCCCCGGGCAGGTGCCAGGTGCGGGCCACGATGGCGCCCATCACGGCGTGGTCGGTGCGGTGGTTGGCATTTTCCGTCTGGGTGAAGGTGCGGTCCTTGCGGGCCAGGGCCTCGGTCACGGTGCTGGCGTAGCCCCGCACCGCCTTCACCAGCACCGGCATGCCGACATGGCAGAACAGCCCGAAGCTGTAGCCCAGGCCGGGGTCGAAGCTGTAGAGCTGGTGGCCGATGTGTTCGCAGGCAATGGCGCGGCGCTGCGAGCTTTCCCAGAAATGGTCCAGCAGCGGCGAGCGCACCTGCAACGCATTGCGCGTGATGAACGCCGACAGCAGTTCCACCGCAGGCTGCAGCCCCAGCACGGTGAGCGCCATCCCGACCGTTTGCACCGGCTGGGCCAGGCCGTGCAGCGGGCTGTTGGCCAGGCGGATCAGCGCTGCGGCCATGGCCACGTCGGACGACGCGAGCTGCTCCAGCGCCGAGGCGTCAAGCTCGGGGGCGGCAATGATGGCCTGCAGCCGCACCAGCGATTCCGGGCACGGCGGAATCACGATGGCCCGCACGGCGGGGTGCATGCGGGCTTGCTGGATGTGCTGGTCGACAGGGTGGACAGAGGTCACGGCGGATCCCCGGGCGGCGCAGGAATCCTGCGTGCTGGCCCGAACAGTTGCAATTGGTTGCATTGTCGGCCAAAACAGCAGGAAGGAACCGGGTTCACTGCCCCGGTTCCGGGCCATGACAGGCCTTTGTCAGCGGGCAGCCGCGGCGGTGCCGCTGCCCTGGAGGGCCTGGCGGGCGACCTGGCTGCTGTGGCCCGGCATGGCGTCGCCCAGGTAGTCCAGGAAGCGGCGCACGGCGGGCGACAGCCCCCGGCGCGACGGAAACACCGCGTGCACGATGGCAGGCGCAGGCGCCCAGGCCGGAAGCACCCGCACCAGGCGGCGGTCGCGGATCTCGTCCTGGCACATGTAGTCGGGCAGCCAGCAGATGCCGGTGCCGGCCAGTACCGCGAACTTGAGGGTGAGCAGGTCGTCCGCCACATAGCGCGGCGTGTGGTGCACCACCTGGTGCACGCCGCCCGGGCCGATGAGGTTCCAGCTGGAGCGCCCGTCCGGGGCGGACATGGCAATGCTGTCGAGCTTGGCCAGGTCTTCCAGCGTCTCGGGCGTTCCCTGGCGGGTGAGCTGCTCCGGGCTGGCCACCAGGATCTGCGTGGCGTGGTCGAGCCGCTTGACCACCATGCTGCCGCTGTCGTCCACCGACGGCCGCACGCGCAGCGCCACGTCGATGCCCTCTTCCACCAGGTTCACCGCGCGGTTGCTGACCATCATCTCCACCCGCACTTCCGGGTACGCGGCCAGAAAGGGCGGCATGAGCTCGGCCAGCACCGTCTGTGCCAGCGTCACGGGGCAGCTCACGCGGATGGTGCCGCGCGGAGCCGTCTGGACCTGGGCCACGGTGTCGGCCGCCGCCTGGGCGGACTCGCGCATGGCCTGGCAGTGGCGCAGATAGGCCTCGCCCACTTCCGTGAGCGACAGGCGGCGGGTGGTGCGCTGCAGCAGGCGCACCCCCAGGTGGGCTTCGAGGTCGGACACCCGCCGGGACAGGCGCGACTTGGGGATGCCCAGGGCCCGGCCGGCGGCGGCAAAACCGCCCCGCTCCACCACTTCGGCGAAATACAGCATGTCGTTGAGGTCTTGCATGGCGTGGATCGTCCTATGAATAGAACAATCTATCGCAACTTCACCCGCTTATCAACAACGGCATGCGCGCCCAAAATTCCTGGCATTGGTTCTGCCGCATCGGGCGGAGCCCCCAACCAGGAGTTTTTCCATGCGTCTGCTTCACATCGACTCTGCCATCACCGGTGAACAATCCGTGTCCCGCCAACTGACCGCGCACACCGTGGCCGCGTGGGTGGCCCGCCACCCCGGCACGCAGGTGGAGTACCTGGACCTGGCCGTCCAGGCCCCTTCGCACCTGGCGGCCCAGTCCCTGGGGTTCCGCACCGGCCAGGCGGCCGCCACCGAGATCGAACGCCAGGAAAACGCGCTGTCCGAGGCGCTGGTGAGCCAGTTTCTGGCAGCAGACGTGATCGTGGTCGGCGCGCCGCTGTACAACTTCTCGATCCCCAGCCAGCTTAAGGCCTGGATCGACCGCATTGCCCAGACGGGCCGCACCTTCAAGTACACCGACAAGGGCCCCGTGGGCCTGGCGGGCGGCAAGACGGTGATCGTGGCCTCCAGCCGCGGCGGCGTGTATTCCACCAGCGAAGGCGGCCAGGCCATGGAGCACCAGGAGAGCTACCTGAAGGTGGTGTTCGGCTTCTTCGGCATCACTGACGTGCGCTTCGTGCGCGCCGAAGGCGTGGGCATGGGCCCGGACGCCAAGGCAGCCGCCCTGGCCAGCGCCGAGCAGGACGTACAAGCCCACACGGGCGTTGCCGCCAACCAGGCGCAGGTGGCGCAGGCTGCCTGAGCGCCCGGCGTCTTCTTCAGGCGGCGTGGGCGCGCACCCAGGCGAGGTAGCGGTCCAGCCAGCCTTGCAGGAACTGGCGGCTGCCCTCGCCCACGTTGCCGTCGGCGTCGAACAGCCCGTCCTTGGCCTGGATGAAGGCCTCGGGCTGGCCCAGGGTGGGCATGTCGAGGTAGGCCAGCACGTTGCGCAGGTGCTGCTGCGACAGCGCGGTGCCGATGGCCCCCACCGACACGCCGATGACGCCGGCCGGCTTGCCGGCCCAGGCGCTCTGGCCGTAAGGGCGCGACGCGTGGTCGATCGCGTTCTTGAGCACGCCGGGAATGGAACGGTTGTACTCGGCCGTCACGAACAGCACGCCCTGCGCCGCCTGGATTGCGCCCTTGAGGCGCTGCACCGGCGCGGCCTGTTGGCCGTCATCGTCCTGGTTGTACAGGGGCAGGTCGTCGATGCGCACCTGCGTGAACGTCACGTCCGCGGGCGCAAGACGGGCCAGCGCGGTGGCGAGTTTGCGGTTGAACGACTCTTTGCGCAGGCTGCCGACGACAACGGCAATGTGAAGCTGGGCCATGGAATTCTCCTGTCCTGAAGGTGGCAAGGCGTGCCGGGCCGACCATGGTAGGCGCAGGGCATAACCTCATCAAGACACGCGTCTCTCTGCACGGCGGGCTTATAGGCACCCCGCCATCATTTGCTATCAAAAAAAAGAGCTTCCAGCGCTTTTTCAGCAAGCGCGGGAAGCTCTTTTTATTCAAATGCCAGCCCGGCGCAGACCCCGGGCACCGGGCTCAAAAGCCGGCCAGCACCGCGCCCTTGAACTCGGTCTGGATGAACTTGCGCACTTCCTCCGAGTGGTAGGCCTTGACCAGCTTGGCCACCCAGGGCTTGTCCTTGTCGGCCTCGCGCACGGCGATCAGGTTCACGTAGGGGCTCTTGGCGCTTTCCTGGGCAATGGCGTCCTTGCCCGGGTTGAGGCCGGCCGACAACGCAAAGTTGGTGTTGATGGCCGAGGCGTCCAGGTCGTCCAGCGAGCGGGGCAGCTGGGCGGCGTCCAGTTCCACGAACTTGAGCTTCTTGGGGTTGCCCACCACGTCCAGCGGCGTGGCCTTCAGGCCCGCGCCGTCGCGCAGCTTGATCAGCCCCTTGTCCTGCAGCACCAGCAGCACGCGCCCGCCATTGGTGGGGTCGTTGGGAATGCCGAACTTGGCGCCCTCCTTCAGGTCCTCGAGCTTCTTGACCTTCTTGGAATACAGCCCGATGGGGAAATTGACGGTGTAGCCCACGGCCGCGAACTTGTAGCCCCGGTCGGCAATTTGCGCGTCCAGGTAGGGCTTGTGCTGGTAGCTGTTGGCGTCCAGGTCGCCGGCGGCCAGGGCGGCGTTGGGCTGCACGTAGTCGCTGAACTCGATGACCTGGATCTTGAGCCCGTCCTTTTCGGCAACCTTCTTGACCTGCTCGAAGATCTGCGCATGGGGGCCGCCGGTCACGCCCACCTTGATGGGCTTGTCCTGCGCCATGGCGCCCGCAGAGAAAGCCGCGGTGATTGCGAGGGCCAGGCCAGTTTGCAGCAGAGAGCGCTTGTTCACGGAAAAACCTTTCGTTGAGAGATGGCTGGCATCCTAGGGTTTTCCCGTTAAAACAGGAACGGATACGTTTTCATTTCGTTCCAACTTTTTCGCATAAAGGTGCAATAGGGAGCTGCGGCCCGGGCTCAGCCCTTCAGCGCCACGTTGTTCAGCTTGTCCAGCCGCTCCGGCCACGCGCCCTCCGCCGTGGCGCCTTGCAGCAGGATGCGCGTCCAGGCCACCCAGGCGTCCCACTGCACGCGCTTGTCCCAGGAGTTGCCCCAGGCGCTGAAGAGGTGCAAGGCACTCTCGGCGGCGGCCCGGGCATCGTCCCGGCGGCCGGCCGACAGGTACAGCTGGGCCAGCACCATCTGCGGCTCGCCCACCCAGGGGTTGTGGCGCACGGCGCTTTCCAGCACGCCAGTGGCCACGTCCAGGTCCACCAGCGGCTGGTCTTGCTGGATGACGGACCAGTACAGCGAGGCGGCGGCCGCCTCGTTGGCCGCGGACAGGTGCTGCGTGCAGTGGGCAAACACCGGCGGCAGGGGCAGCCGGTCTTTCAGGCCGGGGTGCTGCAGCGCCTTGGCCAGCCCGTTGATCTGGTGGACCATGCGCCCCGTCGGCCGCATGGGCCCGGGCCACAGGGAGGCCGCCCAGTGCGCCTTTTGGTGGCGGTGCTGCACGTCGGGGAACCGCGAGAAGATGTCGTCCTGCCAGCTGAACCACTGCTCGATGGTGTCGGCCATGCTCACGATGATGAAGGCCGCCACCTCGTAGGGGGTGAGCCGATGGTCCTGCCCGTCCTTGTGCAGCACCAGGCTGCCGTCGCCTTCCATGCCGTGGGCCAGCACCCGCTGCACGAACTGCGTGCGGGACTGGGTGCAGAACAGGTAGACCAGGTGTTCGGCCGATTCCCCCGCGATCTCGCGCACGCGGGCGCGCTCCCGGGCGGGGTCGAACTTCACCAGGTCCACGAACGCATTGCCGTACACGCTGTGCAGCAGCCCCAGCAGGCGCACGTCGCGGGGCTGCTGCCACACGGTCAGCGACCGGGCCACGCCCACCAGGTGGTGGCGGAAGGTGCCCGCCTTGTGCCAGTCCTGCCCCACGTTGCGGGCCAGCACCGTGGGCAGCACCGGCGCCAGATCCGCGTCGCGGGCCAGCCACTCGTCGTCCAGCAGCGGCTGTGCGCGGGCAAAAAGATCGGCGTCCAGGGGGTGCAGCGGCAAGGTCATGGCAGGTGTCTCCGGTATTTAGGGATATCGGAGATGGAATGTACACACAGGACCTGCCGGCGCCCGCCGCGGCGCGGCATCGGCCTTGCCGCGCGGGCGGCTACTTGGCCGTGTTCGCCACCGGGATGGGCCGCACCAGCCGGACCGGCAGCTTGCTGCTGCGCGCCGCGTCGCCCCGCGCCTCGCCGGTGCTGAGGTTGACGGCCCACCCGTTGAGCATGGCAGCCTGCCGCCCGCCGTCGCCGGAGCGGCCCTGGGCGATGTTGTTGTAGTTGTACTGGTTGCCGCTGAGCGGGCTCACGTTGGCGGTGGACGACCAGTGCCACTGCCCCGGCGCCGCCGGAAACAGTTGGGGGTTGAGCCCGGGCGGGGACAGGCTGCGGTCCACCAGGCGCTGCAGTTCGGCCGCGCGCGGCAGGCGCCAGCCCACGCCCTCGGCCTTCCAGCGGTCGGCCGCCAGGGCATTGGCCGCCGACCGGTCCAGGAGCGCGGGCTTGCCGATGCAGGTCTTGCCGTTCCACTGCATGCCTTCCACGCAACGTGGCCAGGCCAGGCCCGCGCGCAGGTCGAGCACATAGGCGCCATCGTCGGACAAGGACCAGTCCTGCGAGGCCGGGGCGGCCGCGGCGCCGCCGGTCAGCGCTGCCAGCGCGAGCACGGAGCCCGCCCAAAGGGAGAAGGTGCGCGAACGGAGTTTCATGGGGAAAGGAGATCGGTAAAGAAGAAGGGAGACAGCCCGTACGCTAACCCCATCGCGCCGCCCGCGCCAGGCGGCACGTCAAGGGGTCGCGGCGCAGGGTGCGAAAGGAAACCCCTGCATTTGCAGTCAAAATGCCCTCCTGCGCCCGACCCATCAGCGCAAGCAGCTATACATTTAATAGCAAACAAAACGCCATATCCATGACGACGACCACCCCCGCCCCCGCCGTGCCCCTGAATGCCCTGCGCGACCTGGAAGAGCGCGCCCTCAACGCCTGGCCTGCGCGCCAGACGGTGTTCCACCACGGCTGGGTGTTCCGGCTCTCGGGTGGCTACACCAAGCGCGCCAACTCGGCCAACGCGCTGGAGGCCGGTGCGCCGTTCGACGGCGTGCGTGAAGCGGCCGAGGCGCTGTATGCCCGGCACGGCCTGCCGGCGGTGTTCCGCCTGTCGCCCCTGGCCCCGCCGGAGGCCGACCGCGCGCTGGCTGCGGCAGGGTATGCGCATTTCGACCCGTCGCTGGTGCTGCACCGGCCGCTGGCGCCGGGCAGCGTGGGGCCGGCAGAGGGCTGCACGCTGGTGAGCGCCACCCCGTCGGACGCGTGGCTCAGCGGCTTTGCCGCCGCCAACGGCGTAGCGCCCCACCACCACCGCCTGCACCACAGCATGCTCGAATCCGTGGCCCACCCGGCCGCCTATGCACTGCAGCACGACCAGGGCCAGGCGGTCGGCTTTGGCCTGGCGGTGCTGGAACGCGGGGCCGTGGGCCTCTACGACCTGGCCGTGGCGTCCACCCACCGGGGCGGCGGTCGCGGCCGGGCGCTGGTGCAGGGCCTGCTGCACTGGGCGGCGCAGGCCGGTGCCACGTCAGCCTATCTGCAAGTGCGCGCCCAGAACACGCCAGCGCTGCGGCTGTATGAAAGCCTGGGCTTCCGCCCCGCTTATGCCTACCACTACCGCGTGCCTCGGTAGCGGCGGCCCGGGATGCTCTGCACGAATCGAGCGGAAAGTGGGCGCTGCGGATCGGGAGGGGCTGCAAGGCGCCAAACGCAGCAATAGCAGGTGCTATTGCGAGGCTTTGCTTGCGCAGCAGACCGCCCGAGTCCGCAGATGCACACGGCGCGACGATTCGTGAAGAGGATCCCTACCGGTGGCCCAGCCGGCGCACTGCCCAGTCGCCCAGGCTCTGCACGGCCTGCACGAAGAAGATCAGCACCAGCACCACGGCCAGCATGATCTCGGGCAGGAAGCGCTGGTAGCCGTAGCGGATGCCCAGGTCCCCCAGGCCACCACCGCCAATGGCGCCGGCCATGGCTGAGTAGCCGGTCAGGCTCACGAAGGTGATGGTCAGGCCCGCGACGATGCCGGGCAACGCCTCGGGCAGCAGCACCTTCCACACGATCTGGCCGGTGGTGGCACCCATGGCCTGGGCGGCCTCGATGAGTCCCGGGTCCACCTCGCGCAGGGCGGCCTCCACCAGGCGCGCCACGAAGGGCGCGGCGGCGATGGTGAGCGGCACCACGGCCGCGGCCGTGCCAATGGACGAGCCGGTGATGAACCGCGTGAACGGAATGATGGCCACCAGCAGGATGATGAACGGAGTGGAGCGCACGGCATTCACCAGCCAGCCCACGAGCTTGTTCACCGGGCCGTTCTGCAGCACGCCGCCCTGGTCGGTCAGGCGCAAAAACACGCCCAGCGGCACGCCGATAAGGCCGCCCACCATGCCCGAGATGCCGACCATGATGAGCGTCTCCCACAGGGCGTTGGTGAATAGTTCCAGCATGGCTGGTGTGAAGTGGTCAAACATGTGTGTTGCTCCTTTCGCGCTTCAGGCACCGGCCGCCACGGCCACTTCCTGCACCTGCACCCCGGCGGCGCGCAGATGCGCCACCGCCCCGGCCAGCCGTTCGGCCTCGCCGCTGGCGTACACGGCCAGCGAGCCGAAGGTCTCGTTCTGGATCTCGTCCACCTGGCCGTGCAGGATGCTCATGTCCACGCCAAACTCGCGGATCAACTGCGACAGGATGGGCTGGTAGGCGCTGTCCCCCGCATACGACAGGCGCAGCAGCTGGCCCGTGCGCCCCCCGCCCAACTGGCCGGCGAGCTTGCGCACATGGTCCAGCACGCTGGCGGGCAGCTCCTGCGGAAGGATCTCGTCGATCAGGCTCTTGGTGATGGCCTGTTGCGGGCGGGTGAACACGTCCAGCACCCGGCCCTGCTCCACGATGCGGCCGGCCTCGATCACGGCGACGCGGTCGGCAATCTGCTTGATGACCTGCATCTGGTGGGTGATGAGCACCACCGTCAGGCCCAGTTCGCGGTTCACCTGGCGCAGCAGGTCCAGGATGGAACGGGTGGTTTCCGGGTCCAGCGCGGAGGTGGCTTCGTCCGAGAGCAGCACCTTGGGCCGGCTGGCCAGCGCCCGCGCAATGCCCACGCGCTGCTTTTGCCCGCCGCTGATCTGCGCCGGGTACCGGCCGGCCAAGTGGGCCAGGCCCACCAGTTCCAGCAGCGGGCTCACACGCGCGCGGATGGCGACCTTGTCCATGCCCGCCAGCTCCAGCGGCAGGGCGGCGTTGTCGAACACGGTGCGCGAGGACAGCAGGTTGAAATGCTGGAAGACCATGCCGATCTCGCGCCGCGCCTCGCGCAATGCGGCCTCGGGCAGCTGGGTCAGGTCCCGCCCGCCCACGATGACCTGGCCCGTGGTGGGACGGTTCAGCAGGTTGATGACGCGCACCAGCGAGCTCTTGCCCGCGCCGCTCTTGCCGATGATGCCGAAGACTTCGCCCGGCTGGATGGCGAGGTCGATGCCCCGCAGGGCCTCGACGGGGCCTTGTGGGCCCTGGTAGGTTTGGGTGATACCCCGTAAGTCGATCATGAATGCAGTGCGCGGCGCGCCCCGGTTGGGAGGCGCTGGCGCGCGGGTGAGAGGGAAAAAGAGGGGCGACTGTATCGGCGAATCGTAAGTTCACAAACGATTGAAAAATCGATTGGTTAGACACCGGGGTTATGAAGAATGTGGCAGACCTCGGCGGTTCACTATCTTTTCGATAGCCTCCCGCGCTTATCCCTCCTTGCAGAAATCCCCTTTTCTCTTCATTTTTTCTGAACACGGCTGATGGAGCAAGGCAGCACATTTCAATAATTCAATTTTTCTTGTATTATTGAACCATGCAAGAAACCGATGCCATCCGATCCCTGGCCGCGCTGGCCCAGGAAGTGCGCCTGCGCGTGTTCCGCGCCCTGGTGGTCGCCGGCCAGGAAGGGCTGACGCCCGGCGGGCTGGCCGAGCAGCTGGGCATCGCGCCCAACGCGCTGTCCTTCCACCTCAAGGAACTTGCGCACGCGGGCCTGGTGAGCCAGGAGCGCCAGGGGCGCAACCTGGTCTACCGGGCATCGTTTGCCACCATGAACGCCCTGCTCACCTACCTGACCGAAAACTGCTGCCAGGGTGCCGAATGCCTGGCCGACGCCGCCGCCGCGCCCTGCCAGTGCTGATCTCCGTCCCCAACACCACCCCGAAAGGAAACCCCATGAAGCGATTCCACGTCCACCTGCATGTCGATGACCTGGCCCAAAGCATCGCGTTCTACTCCCGGCTGTTCGCGGCCGAGCCCGCGCGGGTCGAAGCCGACTACGCCAAATGGATGCTCGAAGACCCGCGCGTGAACTTCGCCATCTCCACCCGCGGCGCCACGCCCGGCGTGGACCACCTGGGCTTCCAGGTGGACGAGGCGGGTGAACTGGCCGAGCTCAAGGCCCGCGCCCAAAGCGCCGACATGGCGCTGCTGGACGAAGGCACCACCACCTGCTGCTATGCCCGCAGCGACAAGCACTGGATCACCGACCCGCAGGGCGTGGCCTGGGAGCACTTCCACACCCTGGGCAACATCCCCGTATTCAACGAAGCCGCTGCGCAGCCACCCGCGGCGGCCCAGGCGGCCTGCTGCCCCACGGGCAAGCCCTCCGCTCCCGAGGCGGGCAAGGCCGCCTGCTGCGGCCCCACCGCCAACACCCCCCGCAAATGCTGCTGAGCCCAGGTCCACGATGAGCACCCCACGCACTCCTTTGAACGTGCTGTTTCTGTGCACGCACAACTCCGCCCGCAGCATCCTGGCCGAGGCCTTACTCAACGCCATGGGCCAGGGCCGCTTCAAGGCCTATTCAGCCGGCAGCAGCCCGCGCGAAAACCAGCAGCCCCACCCGCTGGGCCTGCAGGCGCTGGCCCACGCGGGTATCCCCACCGAAGGGCTGCGCAGCAAGAGCTGGGATGAGTTTGCCGCCCCCGGCGCGCCGCCCATGGACCTGATCATCACCGTGTGCGACAACGCGGCGGGCGAAGTCTGCCCCATCTGGCCCGGCCACCCCGCCACGGCGCACTGGGGCTATGCCGACCCGTCGGGGGGCGATGCCCCGGACGCCGACAAGGCCGAGGCCTTCCGCAAGACCCTGCACGCCATCAAGCGGCGTCTGGAGCTGCTGGTGAACCTGCCCGACGACAAGCTGGCCGCCACCGCGCTGCAAGCCACGGCCCGCAACCTGCCCGCGCAATGAGATGAAACACCCCCTGAGTCGCTTCGCGCCTTCACCCCTCTCTGGCTGCGCCGGAGGGGGACGCGCCCGGTGGCCTGGCAAAGCCAGTTCCACGGGTGCACTGGTTTGGGCCGCGCCAGTTTCATGCATTGCGAGTGGCGCGCAGCGCAATGGATAACTGAAATGCCCCTGCAACCAAACCCTTTGCAACGCCCTGCTGCCAACGCGTTGCCCCCCTCCCCGGCCGCTGGCATGGCGGTGTTCGAGCGCTACCTCACCGTCTGGGTGCTGCTGTGCATCGTGGCGGGCATCGCGCTGGGCCAGTGGCTGCCCGGCGCGGCCCGCGCCGTGGGTGCGCTGGAGGTGGCGCGCGTCAACCTGCCGGTGGGCTTGCTCATCTGGGTGATGATCATCCCCATGCTGCTGAAGGTGGACTTTGGCGCGCTGGCCCAGGTGCGCCAGCATGTGCGCGGCATTGGCGTGACGCTGTTCGTCAACTGGCTGGTCAAGCCGTTCTCGATGGCGCTGCTGGGCTGGATCTTCATCCGCCAGCTGTTTGCCCCGTACCTGCCCGCCGAGCAAATCGACAGCTACATCGCCGGGCTTATCCTGCTGGCCGCCGCGCCCTGCACGGCCATGGTGTTCGTGTGGAGCCGCCTCACGGGCGGCGACCCGCTGTTCACGCTGTCGCAGGTGGCGCTCAACGACAGCATCATGGTCGTGGCGTTTGCGCCGCTGGTGGCCTTCTTGCTAGGCCTGTCGGCCATCACCGTGCCGTGGGACACGCTGCTCACCTCGGTGGTGCTGTACATCGTGGTGCCGGTGGTGCTGGCCCAGTGGCTGCGCCGGCGGCTGCTGCGCCGCGGCCAGGCCGCCTTCGACGCGGCGGTGGCGCGCACCGGGCCGTGGTCCATTGCCGCGCTGCTGGCCACGCTGGTGCTGCTGTTCGCCTTCCAGGGCGAGGCCATCCTGCAGCAGCCGCTGGTGATCGCCCTGCTGGCCGTGCCCATCCTGGTGCAGGTGCTGTTCAACGCGGCGCTGGCCTACGGCCTGAACCGCGCGGTGGGCGAGCAGCACAGCGTTGCCTGCCCGTCGGCACTCATCGGCGCCTCCAACTTCTTCGAGCTGGCCGTGGCCACCGCCATCAGCCTGTTCGGCTTTCATTCCGGCGCGGCGCTGGCCACGGTGGTGGGCGTGCTGATCGAGGTGCCGGTGATGTTGCTGGTGGTGGCGGTGGTCAACCGCAGCAAGCCCTGGTACGAGGCGCACGTCAAGGTGCGCGACAAGACCCGCGACTGAGCCGCCGGTCGCCTGTTCGGTCAAGCAGGGGCTGCGGCGACGCGCCCTTGCACCCGCCGCGACACCAGGCCGCCCAGCACCAGCACGCCCAGCGCGGCGGCCGTGAACACGGCCGGCAGCCAGCCCCGGTCCACGCTGAAAGCCACCAGCAGCACGCCCGTGGATTGCCCCAGGAACAGCAGGCACGCAAACAGCGTCACCGCCGTGCCCCGCGCCTGCGGGGCCATCTGCGTGGCTTGCACCTGCAGCGTGTTGTGCAGCATGTAGAACCCCAGCCCGGCCGTGAAGCAGCCCAGCACCGCCCAGCCCACCTGCGGCGACCAGGCCAGCAGCACCAGCCCGGTCGCAATGAGCGCGCTGCCCGTGAGCGCCAGGCCCTGCTCGCCCAGCAGCGCCAGCCAGCGCCGCGCCAGCAGGCTGTAGGCCAGGCCGCCCACGCCGTACAGCACCATGGCGCCCCCGGCCGCGGCGGCCGAGAGGCCGTAGCCCGACACCATGCGCGCCGGCACGAAGGCCAGCGTGCCAAAGGCCAGCGCCCCTTCGATCGCCACCACGGCCAGCACCCAGCGCACGCGCGGCATGCGCAGCAGCGCGGCCGTGCCCCCCAGGTAGGCGGCCAGCGAGAACGGCGGCTTTGCGGGCGCCGGGCCGCCCTGCGCTGCAGCCGCAGCGGCAGCGGCCCGCAGGTGCCGCCACAGCAGCACGGCCGCGGTCAGGAACAGCAGCGACAGCACGGCAAAGGCCGCGCGCCAGCCCAGCGTCTCGGTGGCGAAGCCGCCAAACCACTGCCCGGCCATCATGCCGGTGACGGTGGCGCCCATGAGGCGCGCCAGCGTCTCCTGCCGGCGTTCGTAGGGCACCTGGTCTCCGATCCAGGCCATGGCCAGCGGAATGATCCCGGCGGCCGTGGCCCCCATGCCCGCGCGCGCCGCCACCAGCACCGCGAAGCCCGGCGCCAGCGCCGTCGCCGCGCTGAACAGCGCGCATGCACCGGCGGCCAGCGTGGTCACCTGCGCCTTGCCCCACCGGTCGCCCAGCGGGCCGTACACCAGCTGCAGCACGCCGTAGGCCACGGCAAAGGCGGCCACCACGGCCGAGGCATCGCCCGTGGTGACGTGGAACTCGTGGGAGAGCGCGACCAGCATGGGGTCGCACACGCGCATGGAGGCCATGCTGGTGAAGGCTGCGAGCCCCAGCAGGCGCAGCATGGTGGAATCGGACGTCATGGACGCCGATTGTGGGGGGCGGCGCGCCGCCGCGTGCGCGCACGGTCATTGCGCGCTGGCACCGGCGGCGGCCTTGCGCGAAGGATGCTCTGCACGAATCGAGCGGAAAGTGGGCGCTGCGGATCGGGAGGGGCTGCAAGGCGCCAAACGCAGCAATAGCAGGTGCTATTGCGAGGCTTTGCAACGCAGCAGACCACCCGAGACCGCAGATGCACACGGCGTGACGATTCGTGAAGAGGATCCTTATGATGCGCGCCTTGATGACGATCCAGCGAGGAGAACGGCATGACGACGACAAGCAAAACCCTGAACAAACGCAGCTTTGTGAGCGCCGGCATGGGCCTGGCGGGCCTGTGGGCCGCCAGCGGCGCCAGCCAGGCGGCGCCTGGCCCCAAGGCGTCCGGCGGGCCGGCGCTGCTGACCCTCAGCGGGGCCATCACCCGGCCCAACCGCGGGGCGCTCGACCCCGTGATCGACCAGATGATGGGCAAGCACGGCATCCAGTTCAGCGAGGCCTGCGCACTGGACGCCGCCGCCCTGCACCGCATGCCGCAGGTGACCATCAAGCCCACGCTGGAATACGACAGCAAGCCCCACACGCTCAAGGGCCCCTTGCTCACCACCGTGCTCGCGGCGGCCGGCGTGCCGGCCGGCAGCCCCGTGCAGGTGGTGCTGCGCGCGGTGGACGGCTACAACGTGACCGTGAGCATGGCCGACGTCCAGGCCTGGCGAATGCTGGTGGCCACCCATATCGACGGCCAGCCCATGGCCCTGGGCGGCCTGGGCCCCCAGTGGGCCGTGTACGACGCAGACGTGCTGCCCGCGTTCAAGGACAAGCCCGTCAAGGAGCGTTTTGCCCAGTGCCCCTGGGGGCTGTACCACATCGAGGTCAAGAAGGCGTAGCGGACGGCACCCGGATTGCTCCTTTTTTGATAGTTATTTGCGCATTCCAGAAGGCGCTTTCCGGCGATTTCAATGCCCAAAAGAACGGGTGCGGCGCGAAAAAAAAGGCGCTGAGCGGGCCCGTCAGCCGACGGCCACGCGGTTGCGACCCGTGTTCTTGGCCTGGTACAGCGCCGAGTCCGCGCGGGCCAGCAGCTTGTCCAGGGTGTCGTTCTCGGGCAGGCCCAGGGTCAGGCCGATGCTGACGGTGCAGCCCACTTCCCCCGCCTTGGGCACACAGGCTGCGCGGATGCGCTCGGCCACCTGCAGGGCGGCCTCGCGCGAGGTGTTGGGGAGCAGCAGCGCGAACTCCTCGCCCCCAAAACGCCCCAGCAAGTCCGACTTGCGCAGCTGCCGCTGCACCTTGGCGGCAAACTCCACCAGCACGTGGTCGCCGACCTGGTGGCCGTGCGTGTCATTGATGGCCTTGAAATGGTCCAGGTCCATCATCAGGAACGCGATCGGCTGCCCGCTGCGGCGGCTGCGCTCCAGCTCTGCGGCGCACGCCTCGTCCATGTAGCGCCGGGTGAGCGTGTTCGTCAGCGAGTCGCGGGTGGCCAGGTGCTCCAGCTCGGCGCGCAGGCGGTCGCCGGCCATCAGCACCGCGCCCACCGAAAACAGCAGGACGGAGACGGAAAAGGTGGCGATGAAGAACGCATGCAGGGGCGACGCATCCAGGATGGTGTTTCCCGGTAGCCACACGAAGGTGGAGGCAAGCCGCACCACCTGCACCGCCGCAATGCACACCAGCACCGTGGCGACCAGCCCGCGCGAGAAACTGCCAAGCCCGCGCCGGATGATGAAGGCTGCGTGCAGGGAGAACACCACGGCCATCAGCGCAACCATCAGCCGCAGCCGCGCGGCGTAGTCCGGATCGCCCCAGGTGAACCAGGCGGTGGCCAGCACCACGGCCCCGACAATGCCCAGCCAGCGCAGGGTGTCGGGCGCCACCCCGTAAAAGCGCTGCGAGCCGGCGTACATACCGTACACCCCCCAGCCCAGCAGAAAATTGGGAACCACGGTGGTGAACACCTCGGGCAGTTGCCCGCGCGAGGCCGCCAGGATGCCGCCCGCGACGATGACCGCCAGGGCCTGGGCCCAACTGCCCAGCCCGCCGATGCTGGCCGGGTAACTGCGTTTGAGGGCGTACAGCACCAGGGCCATCAGGGCGCTCATGGCGCTGAGCAGCACGATGGCAGTGCGCGGGTCGATCACATTCATAAGTTTGCAAGTGTGCCCGCAACCCGGCCGCCCGGCAGTCGGGTAACACCCGCAAAGGCCCGTCAAAAGCCCTGATCGGTGCCGCACAGGGCCCGCTGCGGGTCTGTCCTACATGCGCAGCGGGGCGCACCCCACAGGCCCGCACGCCTTCCTGGGTGAACACTGGCTGCATGGCAAAGCATGCCGCCTCCGCGCTCTTCAGAGCGCGCTCTGCAGGAAAGGAAGGAAACTCCATGGTCCAGAAACGCTCCCCGCCCAACTACGGCCAGTACGGCCTGAAGGATGAAGACGCCCAGACCGTCGATGCCTGCGGCAACCGCCCCGGCGGCGAAGCGCCGGTCATCGGCCCCGCCGACCGCGTGGATGCGTCAGGCCACCGCCTGGCTCCCGGCCACGACGAAACGAGCCCGGCAGAACAGGAACTGGTGGACGAGCAGCGGGCCCGCGACCGCAACGATGCGGCCAACGCCGGCCCGCGCGCAGGCGGCACCACCGCCCGTTGAGCGTGCCGCGGGCTTCGTGGCTACGCCGCAGCGCCCAGGCGGTAGTGGCGCCACTGCACGCGCAGCACCATCGATTCCCCCGGCGCCAGCGTGCGCAGTCCCGGCCGCTGCGGCAGGTGGAAGGCATCGATGGGCTGGGTGATGGGCTCGAAGCAGAACGCGGGGCCGGCTTCGGGGCGGTACACCAGGCAGTAATGGTGCGCCACCCCGCCGTCGCGCTCAAAGTCAGGCATGTGCACGGCCAGGCCCAGGCCGCGCTCGGGCCATTCGATCTGCGCGGTGCCGCCCCAGCCGGTGTAGCCGTTGTCGATCAGGCTACCGTGGGCGGCGATGCCCGCATTTAGGTCCCACCCCGCGGGGAACTGCGGGGTGTGGCGGGTGGGCAGCGGGTCGGCACCGCTGAGCCACACGGCCTGCACGGGCGCGGTGATGCGCGTGCCGGGCGTGCGCGGAAACCACGGGTGCAGCCCCAGGCCGTAGGGCAAGGGCGCATCGCCCAGATGGCGCACCTCCACCGACTGGTCCAGCCCGCCCTCCACCAGCCGGAAGGTCTGCACGCAGTGGTAGTCATAGGGGTTGCCGTCGAACTGCCGCGACCGCAGCGCCATTTGCAGCGTGTCCGCGGCGGGCTGGGTGAGCTCCCAGGGCTGCAGCCAGCCGTCGCCATGGATGGGATACGGCTCGCCCGCCCGGTTGGGCCGCAGGGGATGGAACCGCCCCGCGTGCTCGAAGCCGCCGCCGCTGATGCGGTTGGACCACGGCACCATCGCGAACGAGGCCAGCCGGTACAGGTCGGGCGTGGCGCCGTCCCACGGCCGCCACAGGTCCACGCGGCCGGCGGCGCTGCGCGGATCGTCCAGCTGCCAGGCGGCCACGCTGCCGCCCAGCGTGGGCACCAGGCCCAGGTGCTGCCCGGCGTGGCGCAGCCAGACGATGGGATGGGAGGAAGACACATCGGCCATGCGGCAGGGCTTTCTTCAAGAAAATCGCAAAGGGATGGGGAAGCCGCAGGCCGCCACGCGGCTGCGGGGCGGCGGCAGCGTCAGCCGCCAAACAGCGGGGCCGGCAGGCCACGGGCCGCGGTGTCCACCGCGAACAACGCGCCGGCCAGCGGCTCGGCCGCCAGCTGCCCGGGGCTGAGGCCCGTGCGTGCGGAGGTGATGTAGAGCGTGCGCAGGTCCGCGCCGCCAAAGGCGCAGTTGGTGACCTGGCTTGCGGGCAGCGGGATGCGCGCCAGCTCATGGGCCGTGTCGGCGTCGTGGCAGGTCACGCAGCCGCCGCCCCAGTGCGCAATCCACAGGCGGCCATCGGCATCGGTGGTCATGCCATCGGGCACGCCGTCGGCGGCGGGCCAGCGCTTCCACAGGGTCTTGTCGCGCACGGTGCCGGCCACCGGGTCCCAGCGGTAGCGGTAGGTGGCGCCCTGCGCCGTGTCGTTGAAGAACATGGCCGGGCCCTGGGCGGTGGGCGCCCAGGCGGGGCCGTTGGTCACCGCAAAGCCGTCGTCGTGGCGTGTGCAGGCGCCGGCAGGGGTGTAGCTGTACAAGGCGCCAGTGGGCTCCTGGCAGGCAAAGTCCATGCTGCCGCCCCAGAAGCGGCCCTGCGCATCGCACTTGCCGTCGTTGAAGCGGTTCCCGGTGCGCTCCGGCTCAGGCTGGTACAGGTAGCGGGGGGCCGCGTCGGCGGCCGGGTCGAACAGCGCAAAGCCGCGGCGCAGCGTGACGATGAAGCCCGGTGCATGGGCCCGCTCGCCCAGTGCGGAAATCTCTTCGGCAAAGGCCCAGCGTTGGTGGGCCTGGGTCGCAGGGTCCCAACGGTGCAATTCGCGCTGCAGGATGTCCACCCAGTACACCACCTGCTCGCGCACGGACCACAGCACGCCTTCGCCCAGGGCGTTGCCCGGGGCCAGCACGCAGCGCACCGCGCCGGTTTCGACGGCTGCTGCAGCTGCGGGCGGGAGCGGCGGGGAAAGGGGGGTCTCCGGCAAAGGGCGCACGCGTGTCTCCGTCTCTTTTTTTGCGTCGGCCTGCCGCCAGGCACTTGACGAGCGGCATCTTATCAACGTCAATTGATACTTGAAATGAATTTTTTTGCCATTTATTGATTGCAATATTTATATGTCAAAGCTCTTCACCCCCTCTTCGTCTTCCACCGACGCCACGGGCGCCCCCGAGGGCCTGGCCCGTTTCCCCAGCCTGCAAGGCCGCGCCGTGTTTGTGACCGGCGGCGGCAGCGGCATTGGCGCCGCCATCGTGGCGGCGTTTGCCGAGCAAGGCGCCCGGGTGGCGTTTGTGGACGTGGCCCGCGAGGCCAGCGAGGCACTGGCCCAGCACCTGGCCGACGCCGGCCTGCCCCGCCCCTGGTGGCGCGTGTGCGATGTGCGCGACATCGCCGCCCTGCAGGCCTGCGTGGCCGACGCTGCGGCCGACCTGGGCAGCGATTTCGCAGTGCTGGTGAACAACGTGGCCAGCGACGACCGGCACACGCTGGAATCCGTGACGCCCGGCTACTACGACGAGCGCATGGCCATCAACGAGCGCCCCGCCTTCTTTGCCATCCAGGCCGTGGTGCCGGGCATGCGCAAGCGCGGCGGCGGCTCGGTCATCAACCTGGGCTCCACCGGCTGGCAGGGCAAGGGCGCGGGCTACCCCTGCTACGCGATCGCCAAGTCGTCGGTGAACGGGCTGACCCGCGGGCTGGCCAAGACGCTGGGGCAGGACCGCATCCGCATCAACACCGTGTCGCCCGGCTGGGTGATGACGGAGCGGCAGATCAAGCTGTGGCTGGACGCCGAAGGGGAGCAGGAAATTGCCCGCAACCAGTGCCTGCCGGACAAGCTGCGGCCGCACGACATCGCACGCATGGTGCTGTTTCTCGCGTCGGACGACGCGGCGATGTGCACCGCGCAGGAGTTCAAGGTGGATGCAGGGTGGGTGTGAGTTTTTGAGATTTTCTTGGGCTCTGGCGCTTATCCATCAAACGCTGGCAGCTATTGTTTTTGCAGTGGTGGCCCACTCAAAGCCGTTCGGGCTGAGCCTGTCGAAGCCTGGGCTTGAGCGCTCGTTCGCCACACCTCTCTAACCGGCACGTCCCGGCTTCGACAGGCTCAGCCCGAACGGACAGAAGCCATGCACTACAGAAATAATAGCTGCCAGCGCTTGCTCCACAGGCCTTTGCGGCCAATCCGCTTCAAAACCTCAGTCCCCCGCCTCCAGCCGCCGGCCATACTGCACCAGGCTCGTCTGCTTGAGCGCCTGCATCATCACCTTCGCCGCCGGCGACAGCAGCCGGTCCGACCGCGTGATGATCCCGAACGCATCCATGTGGCACGGCATCGCCAGGGGCAGCACGGTCACGATGCCATGCGCAGCGTAGTAGCGCGCCACATCCTCCGCCACCACCGCGATCATGTCGCTCTGCTGCAGCATGCGCGTGATGAACAGCAGGGCCGAAGTCTCCACCGTGTGCAGCGGCGGCGCCAGCCCGTCCTGCTGGAACATCAGGTCGAACCGGTGGCGCAGCACGCTCCCGGCCGGCGGCACGATCCAGCCGGCCGAGACCACGTCGCGCAGCGTCAGCCCGCTCATGCTCGACAGCGGATGGCCCGGGCGGGTGATGGCGCAGACCAGCTCCTCCGTCAGTGACTCGTAGCGCAGGTTCTCCTTGTCGTGCTCCTCGTACAGGCGCCCCACGACGATGTCGAGCTTGCCCAGCTCCAGCCGCTCCAGCAGCACCGGGCTGGTCTCGATGTCCAGCGAGATGCGCAGGCTGGGGTGCTCCTGCTTCACCACGGCCACGGCGGCGGGCAGCAGGCTCAGGCCCGGCGAGGTGATGGCGCCGATACCCACCTGGCCGTAATGTCCCCTTTTGAGCGCACCGATCTCGTCGTGCGCCTGGTTCAGGTTGGCCAGGGCCATGCGGGCGTGGCGGATCATCGTTTCGCCATACCAGGTGGGCCGCATGCCGCGCGGCAGGCGCTCGAACAGCGGCACCTCCAGCACGTCCTCCAGGTCCTTGAGCAGCTTGGACGCTGCCGGCTGCGTCATGCTGAGCACCTGGGCGGCGCGGTGGATGTTGCCCTCTTCAGCCAGGGCCACCAGCAGCAGGAGCTGGCGCGTCTTCAAGCGGGCGCGGATGAACCAGTGGTTGTAGGTGCTCATGAACAGATGCCGTCACGGAGAGGACGGGAGGGGTTTTCCAGAATGCAAAGAACGATATCTATTTTGTCTAAAAATTGATTGGATTGATATCAAAACCTTGCCTAGACTTCGCCGCACTTGCAACCACCACGGCCACGGCCTGCGTCCATGAAGCACGGCGAACTCCAGCTCAACCCCCGGCACCTCATCAACGGCCGCTGGGAGATCGGCACCACCACCGGCGTCAGCACCAACCCGTCCGACACCCGCGAAGTCGTCGCCGAGTACGCCCGCGCCGACCGCAACCAGACCGAGCTGGCCGTGCGCGCCGCCGCAGACGCCCTGCCCACCTGGAGCCAGAGCACGCCCCAGCGCCGCGCCGACGTGCTGGACTTCGTCGGCAGCGAACTGCTGGCGCGCAAGGACGAGCTGGGCGCCCTGCTGGCGCGCGAGGAAGGCAAGACCCTGCCCGAGGGCATTGCCGAGGTGGCGCGCAGCGGGCAGATCTTCAAGTTCTTTGCGGGCGAGGCGCTGCGTATTCAGGGCGAGCTGCTGGCCTCGGTGCGCCAGGGCGTGCAGGTGGACGTGACGCGGGAGCCCGTGGGTGTGGTGGGCATCATCGCGCCGTGGAACTTCCCGTTCGCCATCCCGGCCTGGAAGATTGCCCCGGCCCTGGCGTACGGCAACACCGTGGTGTTCAAGCCCGCCGAGCTGGTACCCGCCTGTGGCTGGGCGCTGGCCGAAATCATCAGTCGCAGCGGCCTGCCCGCCGGTGCGTTCAACCTCATCATGGGCAGCGGCCGCGAGGTGGGCCAGACGCTGGTGGACCACCCGCTGGTCAACGCGCTGAGCTTTACCGGCTCTGTATCGACCGGCGACCGCATCCTGCGCGCGGCCTCAGCACGGCGCGCCAAGGTGCAGCTAGAGATGGGCGGCAAGAACCCGCTCATCGTGCTGGCCGACGCAGACCTGGACCAGGCGGTGGACTGCGCGCTGCAGGGCTCGTACTTCTCCACCGGCCAACGCTGCACGGCATCGAGCCGCCTGATCGTGGAAGCCGAAGTGCACGACGCCTTCGTGGCCCGCCTGCGCAACCGGCTGGCCCACCTGAAGGTGGGCCACGCGCTGGAGCGGGCCACCGAAATGGGCCCCGTGGTGGACGAGCACCAGCTGGCCCAGAACCTGGGCTACATCGACATTGCGCGCAATGAGGGGGCGGAGCATGTCTGGGGTGGCGAGCGCCTGGAGCGCCCCACCCCAGGCCATTACATGAGCCCCGCCCTCTTCCTGGCCCGCCCCGAGCACCGCGTGGCGCGCGAGGAAATCTTCGGCCCCGTGGCCTGCGTGCTGCGCGCCGACGGCTACGAGCACGCACTGGCCCTTGCCAACGACACGCCCTACGGCCTGTGCGCGGGCCTGTGCACCACCTCGCTCAAGCACGCCATGCACTTCAAGCGCCACGCCGCCGTGGGCATGACCATGGTGAACCTGCCCACGGCGGGCGTGGACTTCCACGTGCCCTTTGGCGGCCGCAAGGAGTCGAGCTACGGCGCCCGCGAACAGGGGCGCTACGCAGCCGAGTTCTACACCACGGTCAAGACGGGCTACATGCTGGCCTAGTCGCTTTTCGATCCCGCAACCATCGTCAACCAACTATCAAAGACAGGAGACAAGAGATGACGAAGATGAACCGCCGCACCGTTGCTGCCGCTCTGGCCGCTGTGCCCGTGGCCACCCTGCTGCCCGGCGCTGCCTGGGCACAAAAGCCCCTCGTGCTGGGCTTCAGCCAGGTGGGGGCCGAGAGCGAATGGCGCACCGCCAACACCGAGTCCATCAAGGCCGCCGCCAAGGAGGCCGGCATCGAGCTGAAGTTCTCCGACGCGCAGCAAAAGCAGGAGAACCAGATCAAGGCCATCCGCTCTTTCATCGCGCAGAAGGTGGACGTGATCGCCTTCTCGCCCGTGGTCGAGTCGGGCTGGGAACCCGTGCTGCGCGAGGCCAAGGCCGCCAAGATCCCCGTGGTGCTGACCGACCGCGCGGTGAACACCAAGGACACGTCGCTCTACGTGACCTTCATGGGATCGGACTTCGTGGAAGAAGGCCGCAAGGCCGGGCGCTGGCTGGTGGAGAAGATGAAGGACCATAAGGGAGAGGTCAACATCGTCGAGCTGCAAGGCACCGTGGGCTCGGCCCCCGCCATCGACCGCAAGAAGGGCTTTGAGGAAGTCATCAAGGCCGACCCCAAGTTCAAGATCATCCGCAGCCAGACCGGCGACTTCACCCGCGCCAAGGGCAAGGAAGTGATGGAAGCCTTCCTGAAGGCCGAAGGCAAGAAGATCAACGTGCTGTACGCACACAACGACGACATGGCCATCGGCGCCATCCAGGCCATCGAAGAAGCCGGCATGAAGCCTGCCAAGGACATCGTGATCATCTCCATCGACGCCGTGAAGGGCGCCTTCGAAGCCATGATGGCCGGCAAGCTCAACGTGAGCGTGGAATGCAGCCCGCTGCTGGGCCCGCAGCTGATGAGCGCCGTGAAGGACATCAAGGCGGGCAAGTCCGTGCCCAAGCGCATCGTGACCGAGGAAGGCATCTTCCCGATGGAAGTGGCCGCCAAGGAATTTCCTAACCGCAAGTATTGACTCCCCCTGAGCCGCCTGCGGCGTCATTCCCCTGAGGGAGACGCCACCAGCGCGGCGGGGCGGCCCTTGCGCGGTGGCACTGGCCGCGCCGGCTTTGAAGGCAGCGGTGGCTGCCAGGCGCTCATCAAAGCAAAAGATTCACAACAGGAGACGAGAACAAATGAAGCGTGCAATTTTCAAGGCCGTGCTGGCCACCGTGGCACTGGCTGCCATCGGCGCCACGTCCGCGGCATCGGCCCAGGACAAGGGCACCATCGGCATCTCCATGCCCACCAAGTCGTCGGCGCGCTGGATTGCCGACGGCGACAACATGGTCAAGGTGCTCAAGGACCGCGGCTACAAGACCGACCTGCAGTACGCCGAAGACGACATCCCCAACCAGCTCGCGCAGATCGAGAACATGATCACCAAGGGCGCCAAGGTGCTGGTGATCGCGTCGATTGACGGCACCACGCTGTCCAAGGCGCTGCAGAACGCGGCCGACAAGGGCGTGAAGGTCATCGCCTACGACCGCCTCATCAAGGGATCGAAGAACGTGGACTACTACGCCACCTTCGACAACTTCCAGGTCGGCGTGCTGCAGGCCACCTCCATCGTGGACAAGCTGGGCCTCAAGCAAGGAAAGGGCCCGTTCAACATCGAACTGTTCGGCGGCTCGCCCGACGACAACAACGCTTTCTTCTTCTACGACGGCGCCATGAGCGTGCTGCAGCCCTACATCGACAGCGGCAAGCTGGTGGTGCGCAGCAAGCAGACCGGCATGAACAAGGTGGGCACGCTGCGCTGGGATGGCGCGGTGGCCCAGGCGCGCATGGACAACCTGCTGTCGGCCTACTACGGCAAGGACAAGGTGCATGCCGTGCTGTCGCCGTACGACGGCCTGTCCATCGGCATCCTGTCGTCCCTCAAGGGCGTGGGCTACTGCACGCCCCAGCAGCCCTGCCCGGTGGTCAGCGGGCAGGACGCCGAGGTTCCTTCGGTCAAGTCGATCATCAAGGGCGAGCAGTCCTCCACCGTGTTCAAGGACACGCGCGAACTGGCCAAGGTGGCCGCCAACATGGTGGACGCCGTGCTGTCGGGCAAGCAGCCCGAAATCAACGACACCAAGACCTACAACAACGGCGTGAAGGTCGTGCCCTCGTTCCTGCTCAAGCCGGTGTCGGTGGATGCGTCCAACTGGAACGCGGTACTGGTGGGCAGCGGCTACTACAAGGAATCGCAGCTCAAGTGAGTCCGCGCCGCATGCGGGCCGAGCGGCCCGCATGCGGCCTTTCGCAGACGGGGCACCGAAGCCCAACCCTTGCCAAGGCCGGCCTTCGGGCCCGCCAAGAGACTCTGAGACCATGCTTCTAGAAATGCGGAACATCCGCAAAACCTTTCCCGGCGTGGTGGCGCTGAACCAGGTGAACCTGGGCGTGCGCGCCGGGGAGATCCACGCCATCGTCGGCGAGAACGGGGCGGGCAAATCCACGCTGATGAAGGTGCTGTCGGGTGTATACCCGCACGGCAGCTACAGCGGCGAGATCGTTTTCGACGGCCAGGCGCGGCAGTTCGCGGACATCCGCGACAGCGAGCACCTGGGCATCATCATCATCCACCAGGAGCTGGCCCTGGTGCCGCTGCTGTCCATTGCCGAAAACATCTTTCTGGGCAACGAAACCGCACGCCATGGCGTCATCGACTGGATGGCCGCGCACAGCCGCGCCCAGGCGCTGCTCGCCAAGGTGGGCCTGCGCGAATCGACGGAAACGCCGGTCGGCCAGCTGGGCTTGGGCAAGCAGCAGCTGGTGGAGATCGCGAAGGCGCTGTCGCGCAAGGTGCGCCTGCTGATCCTGGACGAGCCCACCGCCAGCCTCAACGAGAACGACAGCCAGGCCCTGCTGGACCTGCTGCTGGAGCTGAAAGCCCAGGGCATCACCTGCATCCTGATCTCGCACAAGCTGAGCGAAATCTCGCGCGTGGCGGACTCGATCACCGTGCTGCGCGACGGCAGCACGGTGCAGATGCTGGACTGCCGCCGGGGCCCGGTGAGCGAGGACCGGGTGATCCAGGCCATGGTGGGCCGCGAGATGAGCGACCGCTACCCCCAGCGCCAGCCGCAGATTGGCGACATTGTTTTTGAAGTGCGCAACTGGCGCGCCCACCACCCGCAGCGCGGGGACCGCGAGCACCTCAAGGGCATCGACCTGCACGTGCGGCGCGGCGAAATCGTGGGCATCGCCGGCTTGATGGGCGCAGGCCGCACCGAACTGGCGATGAGCATCTTCGGCCGCTCGTGGGGTCAGCGCATCAGCGGGGAGGTGCGGCTGCATGGCCAGCCCATCGACGTGAGCACGGTGGAAAAGGCCGTGCACCACGGCTTGGCCTATGTCACCGAGGACCGCAAGGGCAACGGGCTGGTGCTGAACGAGGACATCCAGTTCAACACCACGCTGGCCCACCTCAAAGGCGTGTCCTTTGCCAGCGTGATCGACAACGGCCAGGAACACCGCGTGGCGCAAGGCTACCGCGAGAAGCTGCGCATCCGCTGCTCGGGCGTGGACCAGAAGACGCTGAACCTGTCGGGCGGCAACCAGCAGAAGGTGGTGCTGAGCAAATGGCTGTTCACCAACCCCGAGGTGCTCATTCTCGACGAGCCCACGCGCGGCATCGACGTGGGCGCCAAGTACGAGATCTACACCCTCATCGCCCAGATGGCGGCCGAAGGCAAGTGCGTGATCGTGATCTCGTCCGAGATGCCCGAGCTGCTGGGCATCACCGACCGCATCTATGTGATGAACGAAGGCCGCTTTGTGGCCGAGATGCCCACCGCCGAAGCATCCCAAGAACGAATCATGCGGGCGATTGTGAGTGCCCCCCCTGAGGCGCTTCGCGCCATCCCCCCCGGGGGGGACGCCGCCCGTGCGGCGGGGCGGCCCTTGCACGGCGGCCGCGCGTAGCTGCCGCGCCAGTAGCTGCCGATTGCGCCCACACATCAACGCTAAATCACACGAGACGAAATGAGCCAGACCACCCACCCCACCGACGCAGCCGTGGCAGACAGCGCGGCACCGGCGGCACAGCACCACGGCAAGCCGCTGCTGCACCACCTGCAGCACAACCTGCGCGAGTACGGCATGTTGATCACGCTGGTGGCCATCATGGGCTTCTTCCAGTACATGACCGAGGGCACGCTGATGCAGCCCTTGAACCTGACCAACCTGGTGCTGCAGAACAGCTACATCGTCATCATGGCGCTGGGCATGCTGCTGGTCATCGTGGCCGGGCACATCGATCTGTCGGTGGGCTCGGTGTGCGGCTTCATCGGCGCGCTGGCCGCGGTGCTGATGGTGGAATACCACTGGCACTTCGTTCCCGCCACCCTGGTGTGCCTGCTGTGCGGCGGCCTTATCGGCGCGATCCAGGGGGCCTTCGTCGCGTTCTCGCGCATTCCGTCGTTCATCGTCACACTGGCGGGCATGCTGGTGTTCAAGGGGCTGGCGCTGGCTCTGCTGGCGGGCCAGTCGGTGGGGCCCTTCCCCCCGGAATTCCAGATGCTCAGCTCGGGCTTCATTCCCGACCTGTTCAGCATGGAAGGGCTGCGCCTGACCTCGCTGCTGCTGGGCGCGGCCGTGGCCGTAGCGCTGGCCCTGGGCGGGCTGCGCGAGCGAGCCAACCGCCTTCGCCATGGCGTGCAGGCAGAGCCCGCCAGCCTGTTCGTCTTCCGCACCGTGGTGTTCGGCGGGTTGCTCGTGTACTTCAGCTACCTCCTGGCGTCGTACAAGGGCCTGCCCAACGTGCTCATCGTGATGGCGCTGCTGATTGTTCTGTTCGACTTCGTCACCAGCCGCACCACCATCGGCCGCCGCATCTACGCCATGGGCGGCAACGAGAAGGCGGCCAAGCTCTCGGGCATCAAGACCGAGCGGCTCACGCTGTACGCCTTCATCAACATGGGCGTGCTGGCGGCCCTGGCAGGGCTGGTGTTTGCAGCGCGGCTCAACACCGCCACGCCCAAAGCGGGGCTGGGTTTTGAGCTGGACGTGATTGCAGCCTGCTTCATCGGCGGCGCATCGGCCTCGGGCGGCGTGGGCAAGGTGATGGGCGCGGTGATCGGCGCCTTTGTGATGGGCGTGATGAACAACGGCATGTCCATCCTGGGCATCGGCATCGACTACCAGCAGGTCATCAAAGGCGTGGTGCTGCTGGCCGCCGTGCTCGTAGACGTTTACAACAAGAACAAGGCATGACGGCTGCCATGGACGCATCCACCGCTCACGCCCCCGCTACTGCCCCGGTGCTGCAGCTCTCGGGCATCCACAAGCAGTTTGCGGGCATCCCTGTGCTGCGCGATGTGCAGCTCAACCTCTACCCTGGCGAGATCCACGCGCTAATGGGGCAGAACGGTGCAGGCAAATCCACGCTGATCAAGGTGCTGACGGGGGTGCTGGAGGCCAGTGACGGTCACATGCGGCTGGGCAAGGAGGCCGTGTGGCCCGATTCGCCCCTCGCCGCCCAGCGCCTGGGCATCAGCACCGTGTACCAGGAGGTCAACCTCTGCCCCAACCTCTCGGTGGCCGAGAACATCTTTGCGGGCCGCTACCCGCGCTGCGGCATTGCGCAGGGTTTTCGCATCGACTGGGCCACGCTGCACCAGCGCGCGCGCGACCTGGTGGCGCGCATCGGGCTGCAGATCGACGTGACGCGCCTGCTGTCGGACTACCCCGTGGCCGTGCAGCAGCTGGTGGCGATTGCCCGGGCGCTGAGCATCGAGTCGCGCGTGTTGATCCTGGACGAGCCCACCTCCAGCCTGGACGACGACGAGGTGCAAAAGCTCTTCGAGGTGCTGCGGCGCCTGCGCAACGAGGGCTTGTCCATCGTCTTTGTGACGCACTTTTTGAACCAGGTGTATGCCGTGTCGGACCGCATCACCGTGTTGCGCAATGGCAGCTGGGTGGGTGAGTGGCTGGCTAAGGACCTGGGCCCGCAGGCGTTGATTGCTGCCATGCTGGGCCGTGACCTGGCTGCTGCGTCGGAGCAACCTGCACCAGCACCCATCGTGGACAGCCGCCAGGCCACCCTGCTGCAGGCCGAGGGCCTGGGGCAAGACACGCAACTGCAGCCGCTGGACCTGCAGATCCGCGCGGGCGAGGTGGTGGGCCTGGCCGGGCTGCTGGGCTCGGGCCGCACCGAGCTGGCGCGCCTGCTCTTTGGCCTGGAGCAGCCCGACCGGGGCGCGCTGCGCATCGACGGGCAGGTGGTCAAGTTTGCGAACCCCATGGACGCCATCCGCCACGGCCTGGCCCTGTGCCCCGAAGAGCGCAAGACCGACGGCATCGTGGCCGAGCTGTCGGTGCGCGAGAACATTGCGCTGGCGCTGCAGGCGCGCATGGGTGTGGGCCAATTCCTCTCGCGCGCCGAGCAGACGGCGCTGGCCGAGCGCTACGTGAAGTTGCTGGGCATCAAGACCGAGACGGTGGACAAGCCCATCGGCTTGCTCTCGGGCGGCAACCAGCAGAAGGCCATTCTTGCGCGCTGGATGGCCATCGAACCGCGCCTGCTCATCCTGGACGAACCCACGCGCGGCATCGACGTGGCCGCCAAGCAGGAAATCATGGACCAGATCCTGCGCCTGGCGCAGGCGGGCATGGCCGTGCTGTTCATCTCTTCCGAAATGAGCGAGGTGGTGCGCGTGGCGCACCGCATCGTGGTGCTCCGCGACCGCCACAAGGTGGGTGAGCTGCCCGCAGGCAGCAGCGAGGACGCCGTCTACGACCTGATTGCTGCCGAACATGTCTGAACGCTCCCCTTCCCTTTTGGCGGCGCTGTTGCGCCACCGCCTGGCCTGGCCGCTGATCACGCTGGCGCTGCTGCTGATCGTGAACACCGTTTTCAACAGCAGCTTTCTGCACATTGAATGGCGCGACGGCCACCTGTACGGCAGCCTCATCGATATCCTGAACCGCGCTGCACCGCTGGTGCTGGTATCGCTGGGCATGACGCTGGTGATCGCCACACGCGGCATCGACATCTCGGTGGGTGCCGTGGTCGCCATTGCCGCGGCGGTGGCCGCGTGGCTGATCGGCGGCTCTGTGTCAGGCACCGAAAGCCGGTTCCCGCTGCCCGTTGCCATCCTGGGCGCCATCGGCGTGGCGCTGCTGTGCGGGCTGTGGAATGGCGTGCTGGTCGCCAAGGTGGGCATGCAGCCCATCATTGCCACGCTGATCCTGATGGTGGCGGGCCGGGGCATTGCCCAGCTCATCACCGACGGGCAGATCATCACCATCTACTACACGCCCTACTTCTTCATGGGCGGCGGGTATCTGGCGGGGCTGCCTTTCTCATTGTTTGTGGTGGCCGTGGTCTTTGCCGTGCTGTACCTGGCCATCACGCGCACGGCGCTGGGCCTGTTCATCCAGGCTGTGGGCATCAACCCCACGGCGGCGCGGGTGGCGGGGGTCCAGGCAGGGCGGCTCATTGTGGCCGCGTACGTTTTCTGCGGCGTCTGCGCGGGCATTGCGGGGCTGCTCATCAGCTCCAACGTGAAGAGTGCGGATGGCAACAACGCGGGGCAGTTGCTGGAGCTGGACGCCATCCTGGCCGTCACACTGGGCGGCACCGCGCTCACCGGTGGCCGCTTCAGCCTGGTGGGCAGCGTGATCGGCGCGCTCATCATCCAGACGCTGACATACGCCATCTACTCGCTGGGCGTGCCGCCCGAGATCAACCTGGTGGTGAAGGCCGTGGTGGTGTTCATCGTGATGCTGCTGCAGTCGCCCGAGTTCCGGGCGCAAGTGGGCGCCCTGGCACGTCGCCCCGGCGCGGGAGCTTTGCAATGAGCGCCGTACCCAAGACTGCAGGCTTCGGCACCGTGAAGCACCCTGCCCCACAGGCCACGGCCGAGCGCGCGCGATTCAACCCCAAGTACCTGCCGCTGGCCGCCACCATCTCGCTGTTCGTAGCCATGGCCACGCTGGGCTCGGTGCTGTACACCGGGTTCTTCTCGGCCCAGGTGTTCCTCAACCTGCTGATCGACAACGCCTTCCTCATCATCGTGGCGGTGGGCATGACGTTCGTGATCCTGTCGGGCGGGATCGACCTCTCGGTGGGCTCCGTGGTGGCGCTGACCACCATGGTGCTGGCCGCGCTGGTGGAACACCGGGGCTGGAACCCGATGGCCGCCATCCCGCTGGTGCTGCTGATGGGCACGGCGTTTGGCGCGTTCATGGGTTTCCTCATCGAGCGCTTTCGGCTGCAACCCTTCATCGTCACGCTGGCGGGCATGTTCCTGGCGCGCGGGCTGTGCTACCTGATCAGCATCGACTCCATCAGCATCACACACGAGGGCTATTCGGAGCTGGCCCAATGGCGCCTGCCGCTATGGGAAGGCGCATCGCTCTCGCTGGGCGCGCTCATCGCCATCGCCGTGCTGCTGGTGGCCCTGTTTGTGGCGCACTGCACGCCGTTCGGTCGCAGTGTGTATGCGGTGGGCGGCAGCGAGCACTCGGCCGTGCTCATGGGCCTGCCGGTGCGCCGCACGCTCATTGGTGTCTACACGCTGTCGGGCTTTTGCTCGGCGCTGGCGGGCGTGGTGTTCACGTTCTACATGCTGTCGGGCTATGGCCTGCATGCCGTGGGCATGGAGCTGGACGCGATCGCCGCCGTGGTCATTGGCGGCACGCTGCTCACGGGTGGCGTGGGCTATGTGGCGGGCACGCTGTTTGGCGTGCTCATGCTCGGAATCATCCAGACCCTGATTTCCTTCGACGGCACGCTCAGCTCCTGGTGGACGCGCATCGTCGTCGGTGTGCTGCTCTTTGCTTTCTGCCTGCTGCAGCGGCTGCTTTCGCGCCGCTCGGGCAAGGCCCGTTGACTCTTCATTTCTCCTCTTTCTCTCGCACCCCACCATGACCACCCCCAAGCGCAAACTCCGCTCCGCCGAATGGTTCGGCACGGCCGACAAAAACGGCTTCATGTACCGCAGCTGGATGAAGAACCAGGGCCTTCCCGACCATGTCTTTGACGGCCGTCCGGTAATCGGCATCTGCAACACCTGGTCCGAGCTGACCCCGTGCAACGCGCACTTCCGCAAGATCGCGGAGCATGTGAAACGCGGCATTTATGAGGCGGGTGGCTTTCCGGTGGAGTTCCCGGTGTTCTCCAACGGCGAATCCAACCTGCGCCCCACGGCCATGCTCACGCGCAACCTGGCCAGCATGGATGTGGAAGAAGCCATTCGCGGCAACCCCATCGACGCCGTGGTGCTGCTGGTGGGCTGCGACAAGACCACGCCCGCGCTGCTGATGGGCGCGGCCAGCTGCGACGTGCCCGCCATCGTGGTCACGGGCGGGCCCATGCTCAACGGCAAGCTCGACGGCAAGGACATTGGCTCGGGCACCGCCGTGTGGCGCCTGCACGAATCGCTGAAGGCGGGCGAGATCAACGAGCACCAGTTCTTCGCGGCCGAGGCCGGCATGTCCCGCTCCGCCGGCACCTGCAACACCATGGGCACGGCCAGCACCATGGCCTGCATGGCTGAATCGCTGGGCACCTCGCTGCCGCACAACGCGGCCATCCCGGCCGTGGACTCGCGCCGCTATGTGCTGGCCCACATGTCCGGCAAGCGCATTGTGGAGATGGTGCATGAAGACCTGCGCCTGTCCAAGATTCTTACGCGCGAGGCGTTCGAGAACGCCATCCGCACCAACGCCGCCATCGGCGGCTCCACCAACGCGGTCATCCACCTCAAGGCCATTGCGGGCCGAATCGGCGTGCAGTTGGACCTGGAAGACTGGACGCGCATTGGCCGTGGTACGCCCACGCTGGTAGACCTGCAGCCCTCGGGCCGCTTCCTGATGGAAGAGTTCTACTACGCGGGCGGCCTGCCCGCCGTGCTGCGCCGCCTGGGCGAGAACGGCCTGCTGCCCCACCCCAACGCCCTCACCGTCAACGGCAAGAGCCTGTGGGACAACGTGCGCGAAGCCCCGCAGTACAACGACGAAGTCATCCGCCCGATCAACAACCCGCTGATTGCCGACGGCGGCATCTGCATCCTGCGCGGCAACCTGGCGCCGCGTGGCGCGGTGCTCAAGCCCTCGGCCGCATCTCCCGAGCTGCTCAAGCACCGGGGCCGCGCCGTGGTGTTCGAGAACCTGGAGCACTACAAGGAGCGCATCGTCGATGAAACCCTGGACATCGACGAGACCTGCGTGATGGTGATGAAGAACTGCGGCCCCAAGGGCTACCCCGGCATGGCGGAGGTGGGCAACATGGGCCTGCCGCCCAAGCTGCTGCGCCGCGGCGTGAAGGACATGGTGCGCATCTCGGACGCACGCATGAGCGGCACGGCCTACGGCACCGTGGTGCTGCATGTGGCCCCGGAGGCTGCAGCACTGGGGCCGCTGGCTGCCGTGCGGGATGGCGACTTCATCGAGCTGGACTGTGAAAGCGGCCGCCTGCACCTGGACATCAGCGACGAAGAACTGGCTGCACGCCTGACTGCGCTGCGAGGCGAGGACAAAGGCGGCCGGGGCGGCTACCAGCGGCTGTATGTGGACCACGTGCTGCAGGCCGATGAAGGCTGCGACTTCGACTTTCTGGTGGGTTGCAGAGGTGCTGCGGTGCCGCGCCACTCGCATTGATATGGAACACCCCCCTGAGTCGCTTCGCGCCTTCCCCCCGCTCTGGCAACGCTGCGCGTTGCGGGCAGGGGGACGCAGCCAGCGCGGCGGGGCTGCCCTTGCGCGGCTGCCTGCGTATGGGCCATGCCCTTCGCAGAGGCCGCTACATATTTGATAGCTGCTTGCGCTTATCAGATAAGCGCCAGAGGCCTTTTTCATTCAAACCCCGATCTGCACCCACCATGCCAGCTACCCACTCCCTCCAGAACCCTCGCTACCGCGGCATCTTCCCCGTGGTGCCCACCACCTTTCACGAAGACGGCACGCTCGACCTGGAGAGTCAGAAACGCTGCCTCGACTTCATGATCGACGCCGGTGTGGACGGCGTCTGCATCCTGGCCAACTTCTCTGAGCAGTTCTCGCTGTCGGATGCCGAGCGCGAAGTCCTCACCCGCACATCGCTGGAGCACGTGGCAGGCCGCGTGCCCGTCATCGTGACGACTACCCACTACGGCACCCGCGTATGCGCCGAGCGCAGCCGCGCTGCGCAGGACATGGGCGCGGCCATGGTGATGATCATGCCGCCCTACCACGGCGCCACCTTCCGCGTGCCGGAAGCGCAGATCTACGAGTTCTATGCCCGCGTGTCCGACGCCATCACCATCCCGATCATGGTGCAGGACGCGCCCGCCAGCGGCACGGTGCTCTCAGCCCCTTTCCTGGCGCGCATGGCGCAGGAGATCGAGAACCTGGCCTACTTCAAGATCGAAGTGCCCGGCGCGGCCAGCAAGCTGCGCGAGCTGATCCGCCTGGGCGGCAACGCCATCGAAGGCCCGTGGGACGGCGAAGAAGCCATCACCCTGCTGGCCGACCTGGATGCCGGCGCCACCGGCGCGATGACGGGCGGCGCGTTCCCCGACGGCATTCGCCCCATCATCGAGGCGCACCGCCAAGGCGACATGGACCAGGCGTTTGCCCTCTACCAGCGCTGGCTGCCGCTCATCAACCACGAGAACCGCCAGGGCGGCATCCTGACTGCCAAGGCTCTGATGAAGGAAGGCGGCGTTATCGCCTGCGAGGCGGGCCGCCACCCCTTCCCGGCGATGCACCCCGAGGTGCGGCGCGGGCTGATCGACATCGCTCGGCGGCTGGACCCGCTGGTGCTGCGCTGGGGCCGCTGAGCCTGCCATGGACGCAACCTCCCAGCGCATGGCAACGCGGCTGATCTCCCTGGACTGGGGCACCAGCGCGCTGCGTGCCTTCCGCCTGGGCGAGAACGGCGCGGTGCTGGAAACGCGCCACCGCCCCTGGGGCATCATGAACCTGCCCCCCTCCACCGAGAGCGTGGCAAACTCGGAACCCAGCGCCGCGTTTGAACGCGCACTGCAAGACACCTGCGGCGACTGGCTGGCCGCCGCACCCGGCCTGCCCCTGCTGGCCTGCGGCATGGTAGGCAGCGCCCAAGGCTGGCGCGAGGCCAAGTACCTGCCCACGCCCACCTCACTCGATGCACTGGCGCGGGGCCTGACGCAGGTGGAACGGCGCAATGGCCCGCCGCTGCACATCGTGCCGGGCCTGTTGCAGCAGGGCACGCTGCCCAACGTGATGCGTGGCGAAGAAACCCAGGTGCTGGGCGTGCTGGAGAGCCTGGCCCCACCGGCGGACATGCCCGTGCTCATCGGCCTGCCCGGCACCCACAGCAAATGGGTGCTGGCACGCCGCGGCCGCATCGAGCAGTTCCACACCTTCATGACGGGCGAGGTGTTTGCTGCGCTGCGCGGCCACACCATTCTGGGCAAGACCATGCAGGCCGGCGCAGCACCCGACGACATTGCCTTTGCGCGTGGCCTGGCCGTGGCGCGCGGCAGCGATGCTGCACTGGGACTGCTGTCGCACCTCTTCAGCACCCGCACGCTCGGCCTGACGGGGGCGTTGGCGCCCACCGCGCAAGCCGACTACCTCTCGGGGCTGCTGATCGGACACGAGGTGGCCAGCCTGGCACGCGCGCAGCCGCAAGGCCCCGCCACACCGCAGCGCCTGCTGCTGTGCGGCGAGCCCGACCTGTGCCGGCGCTACGCCACCGCGCTGCAGGCCCACGGGTTTGCCACGCCCACCATCGCAACCCAGGCCACCGCCACAGGGTTGTGGCAGATCGCGCTGGCGGCAGGCCTGGTGGCCGGGTCCGCCGCCTCCACAGCAACCCCACCCTCCGGGAGCCTGGCCGCATGAACCCCATCGACAAAACCCTGTTCCACATCCTGCAGCGCTGCGGGCTCATCGCCATCCTGCGGGGCGTGCAGCCGCAGGAGGTGGTGGGCATCGGAAAGGTCCTGTACGACGCGGGCCTGCGCATCATCGAGGTGCCGCTCAACTCGCCCGAGCCCTTGGCCAGCATCCGCGCGCTGCGCGACGCCCTGCCCGGCGACTGCCTGGTGGGCGCGGGCACCGTGCTCACGCCAGAGGCCTGCCCGCAAGTGGCTGCGGCGGGTGGGCAGATTGTCGTGATGCCGCACAGCGACGCCCAGGTGATCCGCGCCGCACGCGCCGCCGGCATGGCCTGCGCGCCCGGCGTCGCCACGCTCACCGAGGCCTTCGCCGCCCTGGCCGCGGGCGCCAACATGCTCAAGCTGTTCCCGGCCGAGGCCTTGCCGCCCCACGTGCTCAAAGCCTGGCGCGCTGTGATCAGCCCGCCCATTGCGCTGGTGCCGGTGGGCGGCATCGTGCCCGATCTGATCGGCACCTACGCGGCGGTGGGCGCCAGTGGCTTCGGCCTGGGCTCCGCCCTCTACCGCCCCGGCGACACCGCCGCCGACGTGGCGCCCCGGGCGGCGGCCTTTGTGGCCGCGTGGCACAAGGCCTACGGCACGGCGCGCTCGCCCGGCAGCTAGGGGCGAGCGGCCACCACCACCACCACCCCTTTTCTCCGCTGATTTCCCGGGACACCGCTTCATGAAGATCACCCGACTCACCACGTTCATCGTTCCGCCGCGCTGGTGCTTTTTGAAAATCGAAACCGACGAGGGCGTCACCGGCTGGGGCGAACCCATCCTGGAAGGCCGCGCGCACACCGTGGCCGCCGCCGTCGAAGAACTGGGCGAATACCTCATCGGCAAAGACCCGCGCCACATCGAAGACCACTGGACTGTGCTGTACCGCGGCGGCTTCTACCGCGGCGGCGGCGCGCACATGAGTGCCCTGGCCGGCATCGACCAGGCGCTGTGGGACATCAAGGGCAAGGCCCTGGGCGTGCCCGTGTCCGAACTGCTGGGCGGCAACGTGCGCAGCCGCATCAAGGTCTACAGCTGGATCGGCGGCGACCGCCCCAGCGAAACGGCCGCCGCAGCAAAGGCTGCCGTGGAACGCGGCTTCACGGCCGTCAAGATGAACGGCACCGAGGAAATGCAGTACGTGGACAGCTACGACAAGGTGGAGCGCTGCCTGCACAACGTGGCCGCCGTGCGCGAGGCCGTGGGCCCGCACGTCGGCATCGGCGTGGACTTCCACGGCCGCGTGCACCGACCCATGGCCAAGGTGCTCATCAAGGAACTGGAGCCGTACAAGCTCATGTTCATCGAAGAGCCCGTGCTGAGCGAGCACGAGGAAGCCCTGAAAGAGATCGCGCGCATTTCCTCCACCCCCATCGCCCTGGGCGAGCGGCTGTACTCGCGCTGGGACTTCAAGCATGTGCTGCAAGGCGGCTATGCCGACATCATCCAGCCCGACCCCTCGCATGCCGGCGGCATCACCGAAACCCGCAAGATCGCCAGCATGGCCGAGGCTTACGACGTGGCCCTGGCCCTGCACTGCCCCCTGGGCCCGATTGCCCTGGCCGCCAACCTGCAAATCGACGCCGTTTGCTACAACGCCTTCATCCAGGAGCAAAGCCTGGGCATCCACTACAACCAGGCCAACGACCTGATGGACTATGTGTCCAACCCCGAGGTATTCGCGTACCAGGACGGCATGGTGGCCATCCCCAGCGGGCCAGGGCTGGGCATTGAAGTGAACGAGGACTATGTGCGCGAGCGTGCGGCACAGGGGCACCGGTGGAGGAACCCGGTGTGGCGGCACCGGGATGGGAGTTTTGCGGAGTGGTGAGGGGAATCGTCGCGAGCTGAAGCGGCGGGGCGTGACGGCTGCGTCCAATCGTTGCGAAGCTCGTTTGCGATCATTCGTCTCGGGCGGTCCGCTGCGTTGCTTTTCTTGCCAATAGCCGGGCTATTGGCTGCGAAAAGGCGCCTTGCGGCCCATCCCGATCCGCGCTACCACGAACTCGCGAGGGTGATGCAGGACATCCCTGGCTCCTCTTATTGAAACACGCACACGCCCGATGACTGGCTTTTGGCCTGGTACATCGCAGTGTCTGCGGCGCGCAGGTAGTCGTCCACCGTCGCCAGCCTGGATGCACTGCTGACAAGTCCAATACTCGCGCCACTGATCACGGTGTGTTCGCCGACCACATAAGGCGCTGCGAGGGCGGCTGCGATCTGATGAGCGCGGTTGCAGGCTTCAGCGGGATCAATGGACTCCAGCAGCACATTGAATTCGTCGCCACTCATGCGGGCAACCAGATCAACCGCCCGCACGCAGGATTCGAGCCGCCGCGCCACCTGCTGCAGCAGCCGGTCGCCCACATGATGCCCGTAGTTGTCATTGACGGCCTTGAACCCGTTGAGATCCAGCAGCAGCACGGCGAACATTGTGGCTCCATCGCGTGTTGGAACGCCATCACCATTCGCAGCCTCGTTCTGGTGCAGCGCCATGAGATTCGCGAGGCGATCGCGGAGCAACGGCCGGCCGGGCAAGCTGGTCAGCGCATCGTAGGAACTGCCACGGTCAGCCAGATCGCTCAACGAGCCTGCCATGCGCACCGCAACGCCGTCTTCAAACTCGGCGAGCCCGCGCCAATTGACCCATACCCTCCGTCCAGCCGCGTGGAACGCGCGGAAATCCACCGAAAAGTTCGGGCTGTTCCCCGACAGATGCCTGCGGTAGGCCGCCTGCACGCGCTCGCGATCTTCGGGATCGATGAGTTGCTCCAGAAAGCTCCAGCCACCGTCGTGTACATGATCGCCGCTACCCAGCCCGACGATCTGGTGAAAGCGCCCGGACACATGCAGCGCGTCCGTTCGCAAGTCCCAGTACCAGATGCCGTCATTGGATCCGCGCGTCGCCAGCGAATAGCGGTTTTCGGAGCGCAACAACTCGAGTTCGGTGTTCTTCTGTTGGGTCACATCGATCATCAGGCCGATCATGCGGTTCGGCCGCCCCGGCTCGACCACTGCACGGCACAGATCGCGCACCCACACGACCTTGCCGGACTTGGCGATCAGCCGATAGCTCATCTCGTAGGCATGGCTGTGCGCGGCGTTGTAAGCGGCATCGTCGATGCGCAGGGCCTCCTCCAGATCGTCGGGGTGTACATGCGCCCGCCAGAAGCCCGGGTCAGCCCGCCACTCCTCTACGGAGTAGCCGAACAACCGTTCGACCTGCGGACTCAGGAAGGTATTGCCCACGCCGATTTCAGCCTCCCACACCACGCCATCAATGGTTTCCAGCAAGCGCAGAAAGCGCTGGCGAATTTCCACCAGCACCTGCTCGGTGACCTCGGTGATCTCGATCAGGACACCCTGGCGGCTGATCACCCGGTCCGCCGCATCGGTTTCCGGGTGAAGCTGCAGACGCACCCAGCGATAGTCCGCGTCGGCAAATCGCAACCGGAACACCGGCATGCCCGAGCGCATGGTGCCGATGTCGTCGGAATGCACGAACTCCAGCAAGGACCTGCCGAGCGCTGCCTCCACCGAATGGCCGGTGAGCGTTGTCCACGCCGGATTCAGGTAAGTGATCTCCCACAGCGCATCGGTCTGCACCACCGCCTCGGGCAGCAGTTGCAGTAGTTTTGCGGACGTCGTGAGAGTGGTGGGCATGCAGGGCTGTCGCAAAAAGGGAGTCAGGTAAAGCCAACGGATAGGAAAATCAACCACACCAGATCAAGTATGGCAGGGGTTTTGGGCAGGCTCGTGCCGCAAACCACTGACGAGTCGTTCGTCGATTGGCAGGTCATGATCGAAGCAGTTGCTCAGCCCGTCGAACGTGAATGACTGCAATCAACGTTGAGCGACTGCTTTTCTTTGGTGGCCACCGACCGTTACGAGCCGAAACCGCCAGTCTAAGTTACGGAGAAGCGGTCGGTTGCGCGGTACCAGTTGGGTCACGCAACGATATGGCAGCAGTACCTTCTCCAGCGCCCCTCGGGCCGGGGAAAGTCGAAACGCCAACAGTCGCTTCGCTGCATTCAGCACGGGCACAACCCCATCCGGCCGACAACTACCAGCGGGCATCTACACTGGGGCGATCTTTCCCAGGAGCCACCATGCCTGAAACGCTCGCCGTTCCTCAGCGAATGCGCCTGTCCTCGTGCGACTACGCCGGACGCGACAAGGCCGATGCAGTGCGCGAACTCCTGGGCCGCGAGGTCATGCGCGTGGATCTGTGGCCTTGCGAGGGCGCGGTTCCGCTGGATCTGTCAGCGACCGTCATGTCTCTGGGCGACGACTGTGTGTACGTGCGCACCGAGCACACGCCCATGCACATCTGGCGCTCGCCCGAGATGCTGCGCGATGGTGCTGACGACGTGTACCTGGGGGTGAGCTGGAGCCGCAGCACCGTCCACACGCCGCGTGAGAGCATTGACCTTTCGAACGGCAGATTCGGCATCATCTCCAAGGCGCGCGTGCACGAATACATCACGCCCCACGGCGGTTGCAGCGCTGCCATCCTGGTGCCTCATTCCGCTCTGGCGCAGCAGGTGCCGGGGCTGGAAGAAGCCCCTCTGCGCTTACTGCCCCCAGACATGCCCGAACCCGCTCTCGCCATGGGCTATGCGCAACTGCTTGCCAGCATGCCCGGTGACCCCGCCTTGTCCTTACCGCTACTGCAATCGGCACAGTCGCACCTGCTGGAGCTGATGGCCCGTATGCTCGCGCCTGCCGCGCGCAGCGCGCAACCGCCCGAGAGCGATGCACTGCACGCACCGCGCCTGGCACTGATCCGGCGCGACATCCTCGCGCGCATTGACCAGCATGAACTGAGCCTGGCGCAGATCGCGCGCCGGCACCACCTCACCCCGCGCCAAGTGCAGCGCCTGTTCGCTCGCGAGGGCACCTGCTTTTCCGACTTCGTGCGCGACGCACGGCTCGACCGCGTGCGCGCCGCGCTGGCCGATCCCCGCCAGCGCCACCGCCTGGTGCTGCAGATCGTGCAAGACAGCGGCTTCGACGACTTCTCCGCCTTCAGCCGGGCCTTCAAGCGGCGCTTCGGCATGACGCCGACCGAGGTGCGCAACGCAGGTTGAGTATTGGGCGTTGCGCACGCAACGCCCGGAGCCTTTGCTCTGTATGTCGTTTTGAACCAGTCATTTGTCGCTGCCGACAACGACACCGCACGGCCCTATTCCCAGAATTGGCTGTGCCATGACAAGCACATTTCTTCGCCCTTTTCGTTCTGTGCGCCGTTTCAGCGGCCTTCCCATCATCCTCGCCCTGCTGGCCGCAGGCAGCGTACAGGCCGCCATCCCTGCATCGCAGCGGCAGTACCTGCTGGATTTGTATGCTGTCACCGGTGGCCCCACCTGGATCGACAACGCCGGCTGGGGCGGCGGCGCAGGCACCGAGTGCAACTGGCACGGCGTGACGTGCGATGGGGGTGCCACCACCGTCACTGAGCTGCATTTGAGCAGCAACCACTTGGTCAATTCCGTGGGCGTGCCCGTGCCCGACTGGGCGGCGCTGCCTGATCTGCAAAGAATCGCCCTGGGCAACAACCAATTGACGGGCCCCGCGCCCGCCATTGCGGGCCTTGCGCAGTTGCAGGACTTCAACCTCGCCGTCAACCAGTTCACCGGAGCGCTGCCCACCCCTGCCGGACTGCAGCACCTGGATGCCTACAACGTCAACGCGAACCAGTTCAGCGGCAGCATTCCGGCGCTTTCCGACCTCCCGGCGCTCACCCGGTTCACGGCGCGCGACAACCAGCTGACCGGCCCCATTCCACCGCTCACCGGCGTGTCCACCCTGGAAATCTTGGCCCTGCAGAACAACCAGCTGACGGGCGGCATCCCTGTCCTGCCGCCGGGGCTGCTTCGGCTGAACGTGAGCAACAACCAACTCACCGGCCCCGTACCCGCTGCCCCCAACGCGCTGGACGCCGGCGACTCGCACCTCTGCCCCAACTACCTCACGCCCTCGGACAGCCCGGCGTGGGATGCTGCCACAGGCGAAACACCTTGGTTCGACAACTGCACCGCCCCGCCGCCGGGGCTGGGCGGCATCACGGCCGTCCCCACGCTGGGCGCATGGGCACTGGCTCTTCTCGCGCTCACCGCCGGCGCGCTGGGCCTGGGAGCGCTGCAGCGGCGGAGGGTCTGAGGCCTTATTGGCCTCCAGCGCCCGCCCACCAAGCACAAGCAGCTATCTATTTCATTAAAGAACCATCACCATGACAGCCTCTCTACTCCGCCGCTTTCTCACCCTCATTGCCCTGCTGGCCGCAGGCAGTGCCCAGGCCGACATTCCCGCATCGCAGCGGCAATACCTGTTGGACTTCTACGCCGCCACCGGCGGCGCGAACTGGACACACCAGGACAACTGGGGCGGCGCCGTCGGCACCGAGTGCACCTGGTACGGCGTGGTCTGCACGGGCGACACTGTCACGAGGCTGGAGTTCTCGTCCAACCACCTGGTCAGTCCCGCGAACACGCCGCTGCCCGACTGGTCGGTGCTGCCGGACCTGCAGGCCATCGACCTGTACAACAACCAACTGGCAGGCCCCGTGCCGGCCATCGCGGGCTTGGCACAACTGGAGTTCTTTAGCATCGGCAACAACCAGTTCACAGGTGCGCTGCCCGCCCCCGCCGGGCTGCAGCACCTGGAGCGGTACTACGCCCACAACAACCAGTTCAGCGGCAGCCTTCCGCCATTCGACAACCTGCCCGCGCTGCAGGTGGTGGGGCTGCGCCAAAACCAGTTCACGGGCGCCATCCCCTCGCTGGCCGGCGCGCCCGCGCTGGAGCAACTGGGCCTAGGCTACAACCAGCTCACGGGCAGCATTCCTGCGCTGCCCCCGGGTTTGCAGCGGCTGTATGTGAACAACAACCTGCTCACCGGTCCCGTGCCCGCAGCGCCCAATTCGCTGCTCACCAACGATTCGCAGCTCTGCCCCAACCACCTCACGCCCTCCGTCAGCAACGACTGGGACGTGGCCACGGGCGAGACACCCTGGCACGCCGCCTGCACCCCGCCGCCGCCCGGCCTGGGCATCACCCCCGTCCCCACGCTGGGCGAGTGGGCGCTGGCACTGCTGTCGCTGGCCGCCGCCACGCTCGGCTTCGTGGCGCTGCGGCGCGAGCGGGTCTGAAGCATTTTTGGCATCTGGGGAAATCCCTACATGGACGTCTCCAGAAGAGCAAGATTCAGCAGTGTGGAGGTCTGAAGGGTTTGCAGTCTTACATACGGCCTGTTGGTGCAGGGTGTTCCTCCTGCTGGCCCTGATGGCATTCGCGGGTGAGGCTCCTGTCTGCACATCGAACTCCAAGCTCTTTAGTCCGCCCTGCACAATTCAGTTTTTAACCGCAGACCTGTCGATGGTCACAGGGTGCGGCGAGCAGCGCCGCGATGACCGCCGGCATCGACAACCCGACTCGGGCGCATAAAAGCCGCAGCGCGGCCAGGATCGGGCGAAGGTTGTGCGCAGCCCCGCACATCACCGCATGCAGGGCATCGCCCAGCGCGCCCTTGAGCGGATTGCGGCCCAGCCTCCCGTCCATCTTCATGTGCTCAATAGCCGGCTCGATGGCACTGCGCCTTTCGCGGCCAATCGGACCAGCGGGTGCTTCATGTTTAGCTGCTGTCCAGCCGGAACAACTCACCGAACTGCGGCTGCGAAGGCTTGGGACCCATCGGACTCCTCGGAGGAATTTGCAGGAAAACAGGTGCTGGAAGAACCATACCGTGCAATTCCAAACCCATCAAGCCGAGGAAACGCGAATCAGATCAATCGCTTGCGCGTTGTTCAGCGCGGACTAAAGATCACGAATCTCTCGACTTACCAAGTGGCGATCTTGATACATATGTTTAAACTTAATGTGGGGAGCTTTTTTATGTACATCCCGAATTATTTTCTCCCGTACCCTCTCGGGGGTATCCATTCCAAATATCACTGCACGCACTGAACCAGGCAAACTGAGCATGGCATGCTTATCCGCCTCCCCACTGCTGGAAAGCTCGCCAGTAATCATATACGTTATTCGCCACTCGCTTTCCCCCGACCACTCCGGTGACTTCATATAGTAGGTTTTTACGAGGGCACTCTCGTCTCTGGTAGTCGGGTCATAGACAGGAACAACGTCAGAGTATGTGACAGGCCCCAAGGGATGAGATCGCCATTGTTCGGAAACTGCATACTCAATGCAAATGCCAGTATGACCGGGCTTTTTACCATGTACACATAGAGTGGCGTAGTTGGCCCACATTAGGAAATTCGTTGGCAAAGTAGTGAAGCAGGCGATTCGAATGCGCCGACCAAACTCCGCCCTAAGTATTCTCGCCACTCCTTCGGGAAGTCGGTAACCATTACTAACCAATTCAGCAATTCTGTCAGCCGCCAACTTACTTGCAGAGGCATGCCCACGATTCCCCACTTCTTGCAAATAAAAATACGAGAAAATTGCAGCAACGTCTTTCTTGAACTCTACTCTCAAACGCCCCTCGTCCGGATCGTTTAGGCTGTTCATAGAGGCAAGAAATACCCTCTCAGTGACAATTTCACTAAGTACATTTCTATACTGCCAACGAGATGTCAGACTGCGATATCGATACAACGTATTTGGAATAGGTCCTTGATGAATGAAATACGGCTTTGCCTTATCCATATCGGAATTTTTCATAGGTCTATTTTCAGCCCAGAACTTTGATTGTTCACGGAGCGATTGTGCCAAAAACTTGAGTCTAAAAGCTCTTTATTCGCATTTTTTTGAGAACACCTCCCATCGGAACTCCTGTGGCATGCGACGCGATGATTCGTGAAGAAAATCCCGTGCGGACTGATCAGCACCCGGCCAAGACTCTCACCGCTTGATCCAGCGTGTCCCTGTCGAGCAAGATTCGCCTTGGAGACTATTCTGCTCATCCACTGCATGCAGCAGTGGTTCACATTGTCCGATTTGGCGATGGAGGAGGCCTTCTTTGACATTCCGATCTACCGGGAGTTTGCGGGCGTGGATGCCGATGGGCGAGTGCCTGATGAGATCACGATCCTGAGATTCCGTCACCGGCTGGAAAAGCACAAGGTAGCCGAGCAGATTCTGGCCACCGTCAACGAGCTGCTTGCAGCGCAGGGCTTGCGGCTCAAGGCCGGTACTGCAGTGGACGCTACGCTGATCGCAGCGCCCAGTCCCAACGCGGCGGCCTTGTAGCGCTCACGTATTCGAGTTATTCAGGACATCCTTAACCCCTCTCCCCTCCCCGGAAAGCCGGCACTCTCGGACACTGTGATTAAAATCAGTATCTCACCCAGTCCATCCACCCCGTCATGACGGTGCTGCCCGTCCCTGCTTCGCACACCCCGCCCGCCATCCCCATCACCCGCTTCCACCGCACCCGCCTCATGCAAATCTGGCGCTCCGCGGGATGGCCGTGCAAGGACGGGCTGGAGATCGACCTGCTGGCTGCCGGGCTCATCAGCCTGCACACCGCGGCCGATGGCTGTGAAACCCTGCGCCTCACCGACGAAGGCATCCGCACCCTGGCGCAGGCGCGCCAGCGCGGCGTGCGGGCATTGAGCCTGCACGACCGGCTGGGGCAGAAGTTTGCGGCCCAGTTGCTGGCGGCGGGGCGCATCGTATGGACCGAACTGTCGCTGCGCGCGGTGATCGATACCGTGCCGATAGGAGATGCGCCGCCAGCCGCTGCGTCCGACGCACCTGCCAACAACACACCCGCCATGGCGCCCCTGTGGGCCGACGATGACCTTGCCCCGGCGGCCCGTGCCGCGGCCAACGTGTGGCGCATGGCGCGGCCCGATCTGTTCTCGGTGCGCAACACCTCGGTGCCTGCCTATCTGCAGCCCATGGTGCACGAGGTGAAGGCCAGCCGGGCCGACCTGCTGTCGGACCTGCGGCACGACGCCAAGCGGCAGGCCTACCAGTGGCTGTGCGAGGAGTGTTATTACGTCTTTCCGGCCGGCATTGCCGAGCCAGACGAGATCCCCGAGCACTTCGGGATCTGGGTGCTGCACGGCAGCGTGGACGACGGGCGCTTTGAACTGCTGCGCCCCGCACGCCACAGCCGCTGCACCCTGCCCTTTGCGGTGTGGATGGCGCTGTGCAAGGCCACCCCGCTGCGCAGCGAGGCGGAGCTGGCGCAGGCCCACCTGGGCGGGGCCGAGACCGGTGCGCTGCCGTCCGATGCCGGCGCCGCGCCCTGCGCCGAGCCGCCGCCATGACCTACACCGTTGCGGTGCGCGAGCTGTGCGAGTTCACCGCCAAGCAGGGCGACCTGGACCTGCGCTTCACGCCCGCCCCTACGGCCCTCGAAGGCATCGCCGGCCACGCCGTGGTGGCGGAACGCCGCGGCAAGGGCTACCGCGCCGAGGTGGCCCTCGCCGGGCAGTACAAGACGCTGCGCGTGCGCGGCCGGGCCGATGGCGTCGATACTGCGCAGCAGCGCCTGGACGAGGTGAAGACCTTCAAGGGCCGGCTGGACCGGCAGCCCGCGTCGCACCGTGCGCTGCACTGGGCGCAGGCCCGCATCTATGGCTGGCTGCTGTGCCAGCAGGAGGGCTGGGACCACATCGACCTGGCGCTGGTGTACTTCGACATCGGCACGCAGAAGGAAACGGTGTTCACAGAGCGCCACAGCGCGGCCGAGCTGCAGCAGCATTTCGAGGTGCACTGCGAACGCTTCCTGGCCTGGGCCGAGGCGCAAGTGGCGCACCGTGCGGCGCGGGATGCAGCGCTGTTGGCGCTGGCGTTCCCGTTTGGCGCCTTCCGCGCGGGGCAGCGGCCGCTGGCCGAGGCGGTGTACAAGGCGGCCGCCTCCGGCCGCTGCCTGCTGGCGCAGGCGCCCACGGGCATTGGCAAGACCATGGGCACGTTGTTCCCGCTGCTCAAGGCCGCGCCGGCGCAGCGCATCGACAAGGTGTTCTTTCTGGCCGCCAAAACCTCGGGACGGCAGATGGCGCTGGACGCGCTGGCGCGCCTGTCCGACAGCGCCCCGGCGCCGCCCCTGCGCGTGCTGGAGCTGGTGGCGCGCGACAAGGCGTGCGAGCACCCCGCCAAGGCCTGCCATGGCGAGTCGTGCCCGCTGGCCCAGGGCTTTTACGACCGCCTGCCCGCGGCCCGCGCGGCGGCCGTGGCCTCGGCCGCCGGCGATGCCCGCCCGTCACCGCCCCTGCTGCTGCAGGCCCGCGTGCGCGACGTGGCGCTGGCCCACCAGGTGTGCCCCTATTACCTGAGCCAGGAACTGGCGCGCTGGGCCGATGTGGTGGTGGGCGACTACAACTACTACTTCGACCTGGGCGGCCTGCTGCACGGCCTGGCACAAGCCAACCAGTGGCGCGCTGCGCTGCTGGTGGACGAGGCCCACAACCTGGTGGAGCGCGCCCGCAAGATGTACACGGCCGAACTGCGCCCGGACAGCCTGGCGCAGGCCCGCCAGTCGCCCGCCGCCACGCGCCACCCCTCCGTGAAGAAGGCACTGGACAAGGTGCGCCGCCAATGGGTGGCGCTGGACAAGGCGCAGACCACCGCCTACGCGGTGTACGACAGCGTCCCGGACAAGCTGCTGGCTGCGCTGCAACAGTGCGGCAGCACGCTGTCCGATCACTTTGCCGACCACCCCGCCGAGCCCGACGCGGCGCTGCAGGCCTTTTACTTCGACGCCATGCACCTGGTGCGCATGGCCGAGCTGCTGGACGCGCATTCGCTGGTGGACATCACCCAGGCTCGTGCAGCCCACCACCGGGCCACCCAACCCGGCGATTCCGTGGTCTGCATCCGCAACGTGGTGCCCGCGCCCTTTTTGCAGCCCCGGCTGGCCGCCGCGCACACCAGCACGCTGTTTTCCGCAACGCTGCAGCCCGCCCGCTACTACGCCGACCTGCTGGGCCTGCCCGACCACCATGCGTGGGTGGATGTGGAGTCGCCGTTTCACGCCCGGCAGTTGCAGGTGCAGGTGGCCCGGCGCATCTCCACCCGCTACCCGGATCGCCACGCATCCCTCGCGCCCATCGCCGATCTAATGGCGCAGCAGTTTCACGCGCGGCCGGGCAACTACCTGGCTTTCTTCAGCAGCTACGACTACCTGCAGCAGGTGGCAGACCTGTTTGCGCAGCGCCACCCCGAGGTGCCGCACTGGCGCCAGTCGCGCCGCATGCTGGAGGGCGAGCAGCGCGAGTTTCTGGCCCGCTTCACCGACACCAGCCACGGCATTGCGTTTGCCGTGCTGGGCGGCGCGTTTGCCGAAGGCATCGACCTGCCGGGCAAGCGCCTGATCGGTGCGTTCCTGGCCACGCTGGGCCTGCCCCAGGTGAACCCCGTCAACGAACAAGTCCGCCAGCGCATGCAGGCACTATTCGGCGACGGGTATGACTACACCTACCTGTACCCCGGCCTGCAGAAGGTGGTGCAGGCCGCGGGCCGCGTGATCCGCACGCCCAGCGACGAGGGTGTGGTGCACCTGATGGACGACCGGTTTGCGCGGGCCGAGGTGCGCGCGCTGCTGCCCGCGTGGTGGCACCTGCAATAAGGCAACGCTGAACCAGCCCTCGCCCGCGCCGCGGGGACTTGTGCAGCATCGCCCCCAAAAAAAAGGCCGGCCACCCTGGGGTGTCCGGCCTGCAAAGCTGCAAATGCAGCACAGAGAGTCAATCAATCATCGCCAGTTCGGGCGTGGGGTGGCTGGTCAGGTGGCCGCGGGCGCCGCCACCAGTTCCTTGGCCCGGCTGCGCTGCCGGAAGAACGCCACCAGCTGCCAGAGGATGAACAGCACGATCAGCCCGATGAGCGTGCCGCTGATGGGCCGGTTGATGAACACCCCGAAGCTGCCGCGCGACAGCAGCATGGAGCGGCGGAAGTTCTCTTCCAGCATGGGGCCCAGGATGAAGCCCAGCATCAGCGGCGAGGGGTCCATCTCCAGGCGCATGAACAGGTAGCCCAGGGCGCCGAAGGCCACGGTGATGAACACGTCGTCCAGGTTGTTGTTGATGCTGTAGGTACCGATGCAGCAGAAGAACAGGATGGCCGGGAACAGCACGTTGTACGGAATCTTGAACACCGACAGCCAGTAGCGCACCAGCGGCACGTTCAGCACCAGCAGAAAGACGTTGCCGATCCACATGCTGGCCACCAGGCCCCAGAACAGCTCGGGGTGGCCGGCGATCATGTTGGGGCCGGGCTGGATGCCCTTGATGATGAACGCGGCCATCATCAGCGCCATCACGGCGTTCTCGGGGATGCCGATGCTCATCAGCGGAATGAAGCTGGTGCGCGCTGCGGCCTCGTCGGCAGCGGCCTGGCCGGCCACGCCTTCGATGCAGCCGGTGCCGATCTCGTCCTTGTACTTGCTGACCTTCTTGTCGAGCGCATAAGCGGCAAACTGGGCAATCACCGGGCCGCCGCCGGGCAGGATGCCCAGGAACGAGCCCACCACGCTGCCGCGCAAGGCACTGGGAATGATGCGCTTGAACTCGGGCCAGGTGGGCAGCAGCTTGATCTTGCCGTTGAAGGGCGAGCGCTCTTCGCGCGAGTCGAGGTTCTTGGCAATCTCGGCAATGCCGAAGCAGCCCAGCGCAATGCTCACAATGCCCACGCCGTCGGCCAGGAACGGTGCGTCCCAGGTAAAGCGTGCCATGCCGCTGTTCACGTCGGTGCCAATGGAGCCCAGCAGCACGCCCACCATGCACATGGCCAGGCCGTTGAGCAGGCTGCCGGTGGTGACGAAGCTCACGCACACAAAGCCCACCAGCATCAGCGCACAGTAGTCGGCCGGGCCGAAGAGGAAGGCCACTTCGCCCAAACTGGGTGCCAGATACGCCAGCACCACGATGGCCACCGTGCCCCCCACGAAACTGGAGAAGCCGGCGGTGAACAGGGCCAGCCCCGTTTTTCCTTTCAGCGTCATCGCATACCCGTCGATACACGCCACGATGCTGCTCGCATGCGGGATCTTCATGGTGATGGCGCTCACGCTGTCGCCGTACTGCGCACCGTAGTAAATGCCGGCCAGCATGATGAGCGCGCCGGTGGTGTCGATGGAGTAGGTCAGCGGCAGCAGCAGGCTGATGGTGGCCAGCGGGCCCAGGCCCGGCAGCAAGCCCACCAGGGTGCCCACGGTGCAGCCCAGGGCGCAGAACATCAGGTTCTGCAGCGTCAGTGCATGGCTGAAGCCAAACGCGAGGTTGTTCAAGACTTCCATGGCGGCAACCTCAGTACAGGGGCAGGCTCACGCCCAGCAGTTTCTGGAACGCGAACGCGATGGCGATCAGCACGGCGGTGATCTTCAGGCTGCGCTTCCACGAATACGTGCTGGCCGCAAAGCCGGAGCAGAACACCAGGAACACGATGCCTGCGATCATGTTCACAAAGTGCGATAGCGCGGCGAAGCCGCACAGGCTGCCCAGGATGATGGCGATGTTGCGCACCTGGAAATCCATGGGCACGGGCGCCACCAGGCGCGCGCGTGCCACGGTGATGGCCCCGATGACGAACAGCATGCAGCTGACAATAAAGGGGAACATCCCCGGCCCTGCGTGGCCGAGCGACCCCAGTGAATAGCCCACCGACGGCAGGCCGAAGCCCAGCGCCAAGGCCATGAGGGCAACGCCTCTGACGAGATTGCGGTTGATCATGAAAAGTTTGTCTCCTGAAACGCGGACGACCCCACCGGGCTGCGCAAGCGACACCCGGGGCTGGGGTATGCTGACAGGCGGACTATCCCCATCGAACCTGATTGCTGGCTGATCTCGGCCATGCGTAATTTCACGTAGCTCTCCGCTTCTCCATGCGCCTCCTCCTGGTGGAAGACGACCCTGTGCTGAGCCGCACCATGGCCCAGGGTCTTGAAAACGCGGGCCACCGCGTCGAGCTGGCCCACTCCGTCGAAGAAGCCCAGCACTGGTGGGCCGTGCAGCCCTTTGATGCCGTGCTGCTGGACCTGAACCTGCCCCACGCGGCGCACGCGCGCAGCGGCCTGGGCAGCGGCCTCACGGCGCTGCGCGCCGCCCGCGCCCGGGGCGACAGCACCCCCGTGCTGGTGCTCAGCGCCCGCGACAGCACCGAAGAACGCATTGCCGGGCTGGACGCCGGCGCCGACGACTACCTGGGCAAACCCTACGAACTGAAGGAGGTCGAAGCCCGCCTGCGCGCCCTGCTGCGCCGTGCCAGCGGCACGGCCGACCAGGTGACGGTGGGCCGGCTGGTGCTGGACCGCCAGGCCCGCCGCTTCAGCGTGGACGGGCTGCCGCTGGAGATGCCCGCGCGGGAGTTCGACCTGCTGTGGGAGCTGATGACCCCGCCGGGCCGTGTGCTCAGCAAGGGCGACCTGTCGGAACGCCTGGCGGGCGCTGGCGAGGCGGTGGGCGAGAACGCGCTGGAGGCCTCGTTCTCGCGCCTGCGGCGCAAGATCGCGGGCAGCGGCGCGGCCATCCGCACGCTGCGCGGGCTGGGCTATCTGCTGGAAGATGACGCAAGCACACCCCCCGCTGCGCGCTCCTGAACCGGGCAGCCGCCCGCCGACGCTGCGCCAGCGCATCGGGCGGCACGTGCTGCTCTCGCTGGTGCTGGTGTGGGGGCTGGGCAGCGCGGTGGTGCTGGGCGTGGGCAACCATTTTGTGGCCGAAGCCTTCGACCGCGCCCTGCTGGACGATGCCCACGCACTGGCCGCGCACGTGCGCGGCGCGGAGGCTGCGCCCGCGGACGGCGGCAGCGCCCTGCACCTGGACCTCACGCCGCGCGAGTTGGGGCTGCTGCGCTTCGACCAGAGCGAAACCGTGTGGTTTGCCATCTACGGCCTCGACGGCGCGCTGGTGGCGGGCGATGCCGAACTGGTGCCGGGCGGGCTGCCGCCGGGCAACGGCGCCCACACGTTCTCGCACCTGGTGCGCGACGGCCGGGAGCTGCGCCGCGTCAGCCTGCGCATTGACGGGCCGCAGCCCTACACCGTGGTGATGGCGCAAACCACCGCCGAGCGCACGCAGCTGCTGCGCCGGCTGCTGGTCTACTCGGGCCTGGCGCAGCTGTGGCTGCTGGTGGTGCTGGGCTCGCGGCTGCTGCGCGGCATCGAGCGCGACCTGCAACCCCTGACGGACCTGCAGGACGCCATGGACCGCCGCGACGCGGCCGACCTGCAGCCGCTGCCCGCCGCCCTGGCGCAAGGCGCCGCCACCCACGAGGTGCAACGCCTGGGCGAGGCCCTGGACGCCCTGCTGCAGCGCGTACAGCAGGGCCTGGAAGCCCAGCGCGAATTCGCGGGCAACGTGGCGCACGAGCTGCGCACGCCCCTGGCCGGCATCCGCGCCCAGGCCGCCCATGCGCTGGCGCAGGGCGACCCGGCCGTCTGGCGCAGCGAGCTCGAAGGCATTGCCCAGGCCGAGCAGCGCGCCAGCCGCACGGTGGACCAGCTGCTGGCGCTGGCCCGCGTGGCCGAGAGCCGCATCGCCCTGCCCTTGCAGGCCGTGGCCCTGCACGCCCTGGTGCGCGAGGTGCTGCTGCGCCACCTGCCCCGCGCCGACGGGCTGGGGATCGACCTGGGCGCGGAGGGCCTGGACGCGCCGCTGGAGGTGCGCGGCAACCCCGCGCTGCTCGAGGGCATCCTGAACAACCTGCTGGACAACGCCCAGCGCTACGGGCGCGGTGCCCCGCCCCGCATCACCGTGGCCCTGGGCCGCGAAAACGGCTTTGCGCGGCTGTGCGTCACCGACAACGGCCCCGGCGTGGACCCGGCCCTGGCGCGGCAGCTGCAGCAGCGCTGGGCGCAGGGCGAGCCCGGACAGCAGCTGGGCCTGGGCGTGGGCCTGGGGCTGTCCATCGTCGCCCGCTATGCCCAGCTCATGGGCGGGCGCCTGGCGCTGGAGCCAGCCCCTGGCGGCGGGCTGGCCGCTTGCGTGTGGCTGCCACTGGCCGGATCCGAGGCGGCTTGATTCGCATCAAGACTCGCGCCGACTGCACCGCCACAATGGGCGGGTGCTGAAACCAACCTCCTCCACCCCGCTTTTCCGCCCCCGCGCGGCCACCGCCCCGGCCGCAGCGGCCACTGCGGCTGTTACCGCCGCGCTGCTGGCGGCCCTGGCGCTTTCGGGCTGCGACCGCGCCCCATCCTCCAAGCCCCCGGTGGCGCCCGAAGTGGCCACCGCCGCCGAGGCTGCGCTGGACGCACTGGCCGCCGCCTGCGCTCGCGCCGTGGAGGCCCGCCAGCCCACCGTGCAGCCCACCGGCGACGGCCGCTGGACCGTGCACGGCTACAGCGCCGCCCTGGTGCAGCGCGACGTCACCGCCACCGAATCGCCCGTGACGCCGCTGGTGGGCAAGATCGTGGTGAAGGACAACGAAGCCCAGGCCACCGCGCCCACCGAGGCCGACGCCCGCGCCATCATCCTGGCGCCCGCGCACCTGGTGGCCAACCGCACGCACACCTTCATCTACCGGTTTGACGGCCAGCGCTGGCAGTGGGCCAACGGCTCGCGCACCACCAAGGCGCCCACGCAAAGCGACACCACCGTGCCGCTGGAGCGGGCCGAGCTGGCCGCCCCAGGCAGCGACTTCGCGGCCTGCCTGCCGCAGTAACGCGCAGGGGCAGCGGGGCTCGAACGCTCTGTTATTGATAGCTGCTTGCGCTTGCCAGAAAAGCGCCAGAAGCACTTTTTGCCAAAAACCTACCAGGCCGTCCACTGCCCTTGCAGCGCCCGGCGCGCCAGCAAAAAGGTGGCGGCGTTCCAGCTTTGGCCCGCCATGCCGCCGGGCTGCAGCGAGCGGCCGTGGAACCACTCGGTAAACCGCCAGTCCCCCAGTGCATTCACCTCGGCCAGCCGGGCCAGTTCGGTCCAGCCCTTGTTGCGCAGCCCCAGCTTGGCCAGCGCCATCACCCAGAACCCGCCCACAAACGGCCAGATGCCGCCGTTGTGGTACTGGTACATCAGGTTTTGCCGGTGCCGGCCCATGTAGGGACGCCAGAGCGCATCGTCCTGCGACAAGGGCTGCAGCACCACGCGCACCGGATAGGGGTCGCTGGCATGGGCCGCCAGCACGGTGTGCACGATGCTGTGCGCCATGGCTTCATCGGCCAGCCCGCACTGGATGGCCAATAGGTTGCCGAACACGTCGCCTTCGTGCCCGGCCACGGCCAGGTTCACAAAGCTCAGGTACAAGCCCCGGCCGCTGCGCCCCCGGCGCGCGTAGTGCTGCAGCAGCCGCGCACGGTGGTACTGGTGCAGGTCGCGCTGAAACGGGTTGAACAGGTGGTTGAAGTGGTGGTGCGTGTCCTGCGCGTGCTCCAGCGCAAAGCGGCGCTTCACGTCGTACCACAGCGCATTGGTGTACAGCACGTAGCCCGAGCGCGGCATGATGTCCGCCCAGTCGCTGGCCTCGTTCTGCTGCAGCAGCCGAAAGCGCTGGTGCTCCTGGGCCAGCAGCCACGCCAGGCCCCGCGCCACGCCATCGGCCCAGCGCGCGCGGCCCACCTTGCCGTGGCGCCGCACGTGGTCCACCGCGATCAGCCACCACAGCGTGGCGTCGATGCAGCCCAGATACCAGAAGTCGGCATCGCGCCCTTCGGGGTCCACGTACTTGGGGATCTGGCCGTTGGGCGCCTGCTGCGCGGCCAGCGCGTCCAGGCTGGCCACGGCACCCTCTTCCAGCGCCGGCACGCCGCTGCCGCACATGGCCATCACGCAGATGGCCGCGTCGCGGCCGAAGATGCGGGTGTAGCGGCGCGCCACCGCCTGCGGAGTGCGGCTGGCGGCCAGGATGCCGTGCGGCGTGAGGTTGCTCTCGAGCAACGCGAGCGAGGCCTCGCAGCACGTGTCGACCAGGGTGAGCGCAGAGGCATCCAACGCATGGTTTTTCTTCGGCATGCCGAAAGCCTAGCGCCACCGGGCGCTTGTGACCATAGGACCCGTTCCCGAAAAAAGGCACAAATTGAAACCAGTCTCCGGGCTGACCGGCCGCCGGCCACCGCGCCCCGGCCCTCCGCTTGCTCCTGCGTTGGTAGCGGCCCGCGCTGGCATTTCCGGCGCTGCAGCCCGATTCCCTTCTCCATCGGCTTCACAGCTTGGCGATCGACACCTCCGTGGACTTGACCAGCGCGACCACGTCCGAGCCCACGACGAGGCCCAGGTCGTCCACCGAGCGGGTGGTGATGACGGAGGTGACGATGCCCCAGGGGGTTTCGACATCGACCTCGGAGACGACGTCGCCGCGGATGATCTCGCGGACCTTGCCCTTGAACTGGTTGCGTACGTTGATGGCTTGGATGGACATGGGGTTCTCCTTGAAAAAGTCCGTTGATGAAAACAATGAAAGAAATCCCGATTGCTCAGCGTTGATCGCTGCGCTCGGAACTGGCGCGCTCCAGGCCAGTGCCACCGTGGAACTGGCTTTGCCAGGCCACCGGTGGCGTTCCCCTCCCGAAGGAGAGGGGGAAGACGCGAAGCGGCTCAGGGGGTGCTTCTTTCATTCACACCGCCCAGCGCAGCCCGTGCGCGGGCACGCCGCTCCACAGGCTCTCGGGCTGCGGCTCGTCGGCGCCGGGCTTTTGCAGCACGCGGTCGAGGATGCGCTGCTCCAGCTGCGCAAAGCCCACGTCGCCGTGCGCGCGGGGGCGCGGCAGGTGGACGCGCTGGTCCAGCGCGATCTGGCCGTCTTCGACCAGCACCACGCGGTCGGCCAGGGCCACGGCCTCCTGCACGTCGTGGGTGACGAGCAGCGCGGTGAAGCCCCATTGCAGCCACAGCCCTTCGATGAGGCGGTGCATCTCGATGCGCGTGAGCGCGTCCAGCGCGCCCAGCGGCTCGTCCAGCAGCAACAGGCGCGGGTTGTGCACCAGCGCGCGCGCCAGGGCCACGCGCTGGCGCTGGCCCCCGGACAGGCGCGCGGGCCATTCGTTCAGCCGGTCCGACAGGCCCACGCGGCCCAGCACGTCGGCCGCCGCGCCGCGCTGCGCGGACGGCAGGCCCAGGGCCACGTTGTCCAGCACGCGCTTCCAGGGCAGCAGCCGCGCGTCCTGGAACATGATGCGGGTGCTGGCGCTTTGCAGGCCGGCCACGCGGGTCCCGTTGATGCGGATCTCGCCCGCCGTCGCAGGCTCCAGCCCCGCCACCAGGCGCAGCAGCGTGCTCTTGCCGCAACCGCTGCGGCCCACGATGGCGACGAACTCGCCGGGCTCGATGACCAGCTCGGTCTTTTGCAGCACGGCACGCGCGCCGTAGCGCTTGTCCACGCCGCGCACTTCCAGGCGCACGCCCTGGGGTTGCGGAGATGAATTGATGGTCAAAATGGCCTCCTGCGCTTATTCAGCAAGCGCTAGCAGCTATAAAAATGTGAGTATTCGAGCACCAGGGCATCACGCCTGATACCCTGGATGCCAACGCAGCCAGTAGCGTTCGAGGCCTTTGGCGAAGACATCCGCCAGCTTGCCCAGCAGCGCATACAGCAGGATGCCCACGAGCACGATGTCGGTCTGCAGAAACTCGCGCGCGTTCATCGTGAGGTAGCCGATGCCTGCCTGCGCCGAGATGGTCTCGGCCACGATCAGGATCACCCACATCAGCCCCAGCGAGAACCGCAGTCCCACCAGGATGCTGGACAGCGCCCCGGGCAGGATGATCTGCCGGTACAGCTGCCAGCGCGTCAGGCCGTAGGTGCGGCCCATCTCGATCAGCCCCGGGTCCACATTGCGGATGCCGTGGAAGGTGTTGAGGTAGATGGGGAAGAACACCGACACGCTGATAAGGAACAGCTTGGCCGACTCGTCGATGCCGAACCAGAGGATGACCAGCGGGATGAGCGCCAGCGCCGGGATGTTGCGCACCATCTGGAGCGTGGAGTCCAGCAGCGTCTCGAACAGCTTGACGGAGCCGGTGAGCAGGCCCAGCGCCAGACCCAGCCCGCCGCCCACGGCCAGGCCCGCCAGGGCCCGGCCGGCGCTGACCTTCACGTGGGTCCACAGCTCGCCGGACTCGGCCAGCGTCCAGGCGGCGCGCACCACGTCCAGCGGCGCGGGCAGCACGCGGGTGGAGAGCCAGCCCTGCGACGAGGCCACCTGCCACAGCACGATGAGCCCCACGGGCACGGCCCAGGGCAGCAGGCGCTGCGCGATGTGCTGGGCAACACGCGCAGCGGATGCGGGCAGCAAGCGCCCGTCGATGGGCAGGTCTGCCACGTCGGCCAGCGGGGATATCTGCAGTTCTCTCACGGTCTGATTCATGGGCGGAGTTCCGGGTGGGGTGCAGTTCAGGGCGGGTCGGGTCGGGTCAGCTTTGCGACGCGCGGGGCACGTACTGGTTGCCCACGGTTTCGCCAAACGGCCCCAGCGGATTGCCGCCGGCCAGCTGGTGCTGCACCGCCACGGGCAGCAGCGGGAAGACCAGTTCGGCAAAACGGTAGGCCTCTTCGAGGTGCGGGTAGCCCGAGAGCACAAAGGTGTCCAGCCCCAGCGCGGCGTATTCCTGGATGCGCGCAGCCACCGTTTGCGGGCTGCCCACCAGGGCCGTGCCCGCGCCGCCGCGCACCAGGCCCACACCGGCCCACAGGTTGGGGCTGATCTCCAGGTCCTTGCGTGTGCGCTTGACGCCTTGGCTGTGCAGCGCGGCCATGCGGCGCTGGCCCTCGGAATCCATGCGCGCAAACACGGCCTGGGCACGCACCACGGTGTCGTCATCGACGTGGCGGATGAGTTCTTCGGCAGCGGCCCAGGCCTGCTCATCGGTCTCGCGCACGATGACGTGCAGACGGATGCCGAATTGGACGGTGCGGCCGGCGACGGCGCCGGGCCGCCCCAAGCCGTCGCCGACCCCCTCGGGGGGCAGCGAGGACACGTCAGTGCCGAGCGTGGGGGCACGAACCTTCGCAGCGCGGGCGCGCACGTCCGCCACCTTCTTCGCCACCTCGGCGGGTGGCTCGCCCCAGGTCAGGTAGGCCTCCACCTGCTCGGCTGCCAAGTCGTGCGCGGCGGGCGACGAGCCGCCGAAGTACACGGGCGGGTGCGGCTGCTGCAGCGGCGGGAACAGCAGCTTGGCGCCCTTCACGGCCAAGTGCTTTCCTTCAAAGTCCAGCGACTCGCCACGGTGGCTGCGCGACAAGATTTCGCGCCAGATGCGGATGAATTCGGCCGATTGTTCGTAGCGCGTGGCGTGGTCCAGGAACACGCCGTCGCCCTCCAGCTCGGCCTGGTCGCCGCCGGTGACCAGGTTGATGAGCAGCCGACCGCCCGAGAGCCGGTCGAACGTGGCCGCCATGCGCGCGGCCAACGCGGGCTGGTGCAGGCCGGGGCGCACGGCCACCAGGAACTTCAGCTTGCGCGTGACGGGCAGCAGGCTGGCCGCCACCACCCACGGGTCTTCGCACGAGCGGCCGGTGGGGATGAGCACGCCTTCGTAGCCCAGGCTGTCGGCCGCGATGGCCACTTGCTTCAAGTAATCGTGGCTGAGCTGGCGCGCACCCGTGGCGGTGCCCAGATAACGGCTGTCGCCGTGGGTGGGGATGAACCAGAAGATTTTCATGGAAGGAGGTCTTTCTTTTGTCGTTCACTGCGCAGTGGGCAAGCGCAAGGAGATGCGCACGGCACGGCGGCGTGGGCGGTAGGCGGCCAGGCCCCAAGCCATGGCCGTGACGCACAGCACCCGCCGCAGGGGGGTCTGCAATGGAAGCGGTGGGGACGTGAGTGCGGGCATGGCGTGCTCCTGGAATTGCTTGGGGGCTACAGCAGGTCCACCGGCGCGGCGTGCAGCAGGTTGAGCTTCTTGGGGATGAGCTTCAAGTCGTAGAACGTGTCGGCAATGGACTGCTGCTCGGCCAGGATCTCGCGGGTGACGGGCGCCGTGCCGAAGCGGGCGCGGCCCAGGTAGAGCGCGGTGATGGACTTGTCCAGGCCCAGCACGGCGGCCAGCTCGGCCGCGGCGGCCTCCTTGTTTTTGGACGCCCAGGTGTCGATGGCGTTGACCTCTTCGATGGCAATGCGCAGCACATCGGCGTTCCTGGTGGCGAAGTCGCGCGAGGTGAAGTAGTAGGCGCGGTTGTTCACCACGCCCGTGGCGTCGGCCAGCAGGCGGGCGTCCAGCGTCTTTTGCGCGGCGGCCAGGAACGGGTCCCAGATGATCCAGGCATCGACCGCGCCCTTTTCAAACGCGGCCCGCGCGTCGGCCGGGGCCAGGAAGACGGACTGCACGTCGCCGTACTTCAGGCCGTGCTTTTCCAGCAGCTTGACGAGGAAGTACTGCACGTTGGAGCCCTTGTTGTAGGCCACGCGCTTGCCCTTCAAGTCCGCCACGCTGCGGATGGGCGAGCCGCTGGGCACCACCACCGCCTCCAGCGCGGGGCGCGGCACGGTGGCACCGGCATAGACCAGCGGCGCGCCAGCGGCCTGGGCAAAGATGGGCGGGGCTTCGCCCACGTCGCCGAAGTCGATGGAGCCGACGTTCAGCGCCTCCAGCTGCACGGGGCCGGCGTTGAATTCCGTCCAGGTCACCTTCACGCCCAGCGGGGCCAGGCGCTTTTCCAGCGTGCCGCGGCCTTTGAGGAGGGAGAGCCAGCCTTTTTGGTGGCCGACGCGCAGTACGCGGGGGCCGCCAGAAGCCTGGGCCCAAGAGGCGGCAGGGAGCGCCGCTGAGGCAGCGGTGGCAGCACTGGCAGCCAGCAGGTGCCGGCGTTGCAGGGAGAAGCGGTTCAGTTCATTCATGATGCGGGTCCAGCAGCAAATGAGGTGGGAGGTAGCACCGTGCGGGCTGGCAGCAGGCGGCACGCCGCCCTGCCCGCGCACCCGGCGCAGCAAAAACAAAAAATGGTGAGGGGATGAAGGGGGCGCCAGCCCTGCGGGCCTGCCGCAGCGCCGGGCTGCGTCAGACGCTACATCGCACCTGCGAGAACGGCACCGGCGCAAAGCGCGTGGCCTGGGCGGGCGACGGCCGCAGGGTCTCGGTCACCAGCACATTCACGGCGTCGTCCAGCCGCGCGGCGATGTCGGCCTGCAGGTGGTAGCCGCCCTCGGGCGACAGCGTGACCTGCGCATCGGTGGCGTAGATGCCCGGCAGGATGCTCTTGGCGCCCAGCGACTGCAGCACGGGGCGCAGCGCATAGTCCAGCGCCAGCATGTGGTGCGGGCTGCCGCCCGTGGCCAGGGGCAGCACCGTCTTGCCCTTGAGGGCCGTCTGCGGCAGCAGGTCCAGAAACACCTTCAGCACGCCGCTGTAGGCCGCCTTGTAGACGGGCGTGGCCACCACCAGCACGCTGGCGTCGGCCACCTGGTCGATGGCGTTCACCACCGTGGGGTGGCCGAAGTCGGCCAGCAGCAGGGCCTGGGGCGAGAGGTCGCGGATGTGGATGCGGTCCACCAGCGCACCGCGCACCGAGAGGCGCTGGGCCACGGCGTCCAGCAAGGCGGCAGAGCGGGAGCGCTCGGAGGGGCTGCCGGCAATCAACAAGGCGGACATAGCGTTCCTTTACTACTGTTTTGATAGCTGCTAGCGCTTTATGGATAAGCGCTAGAAGCGATTTTTTGCCTGACCCGATAACAACTTCCAATCGGAGCACCAGCCCGCACCAAGCAGCGGCGCCCCCGGGGAATATTGCCCCCTCTCCCCTGGCGGGAGAGGGTTGGGGAGAGGGGGGGAATGAACCCGCGCCGTGCGCGTTTCGCCCCCCTCTCCCCGGCCCTCTCCCACCAGGGGAGAGGGGGCGGGAGCCTTCGGAGATCGGTACCTGACCGAGCGCTCTTGTTCTTACTTCCGCGTATAGATCTGGTCGAAGCTCGCGCCGTCCGCAAAGTGTTCCTTGGCCGCCTTGTCCCAGCCGCCAAACGCGTCGTTGATGGTGAACAGGTTCAGCTTGGGGAACTGCTTGGCGTACTTGGCCTGGGCCTTTTCCGAGACGGCGGGGCGGTAGAAGTGCTTGCCGGCGATGTCCTGCCCTTCGTCGGTGTAGAGGTATTGCAGGTAGGCCTCTGCCACGGCGCGCGTGCCCTTTTTGTCCACGTTCTTGTCCACCACCGTCACGGCCGGCTCGGCCAGGATGGAGATCGACGGCGCGACCACGTCGAACTTGGCGCCGAACTCCTTTTCGAGCAGGTAGGCCTCGTTCTCCCACGCAATCAGCACGTCGCCCTGGTTGCGCTGCGCAAAGGTGATGGTGGAGCCACGCGCGCCGGTGTCGAGCACGGGCACGTTGCCGTACAGCTTGGCGACGAAGTCCTTGGCTTTGGCATCACCGCCGTACTTGCGTTTGGCGAATTCCCACGCGGCCAGGTAGTTCCAGCGCGCGCCGCCCGAGGTCTTGGGGTTGGGCGTGATCACGCTGATGCCCGGCTTGACGAGGTCGTCCCAATCCTTGATGCCCTTGGGGTTGCCCTGGCGCACCACCAGCACGATGGTCGATGTGTAGGGCGAGCTGTTGTGCGGCAGGCGCTTTTGCCAGTCCTTGGGGATCCAGCCGCCGTTGGCGTGCAGCGCGTCGGTGTCGCCCGCCAGGGCCAGCGTGGCCACGTCGGCCTCCAGCCCGTCGATGATGGACCGCGCCTGCTTGCCCGAGCCGCCGTGGCTTTGCTTGATGGTTACGTCCTGGCCGGTCTTGGCCTTCCAGTGCTTGGCAAAGGCCTGGTTGAAGTCCACATACAGCTCGCGCGTCGGGTCGTACGACACATTGAGCAGGGTCACAGACTGCGCCAACGCCGGCAATGCCGTCAGGGCCAAACTGCCGGCCAGGGCGGCAGCGAAGGGAAACTTGATAAAGTCGCGGCGAAAGTTCACGGAGGGCCTCTTTTTTAGGAATGGGTTGCGGTGCCGAACACCGATGCAACGCATTCTGAAAGCCCCTCTTCAAAACTGGAACTACTGAGATTTCAGTTCTTTATATCCAAAACATCTGTGCAGGCCCTCGCTCGCCTGCTCCTCTTTTTTTCTCATCATTCCAAGGAACCCCATGGCACGCACCGTTCAATGCATCAAGCTCGGCAAGGAAGCCGAAGGGCTCGACTTTCCGCCCTACCCCGGCGAGCTGGGCAAGCGCATCTGGGAAAACGTGAGCAAGGAGGCCTGGGCCGGCTGGCTCAAGCACCAGACCATGCTGGTGAATGAAAACCGCCTGAACCTGGCGGATGCACGGGCCCGCCAATACCTGGCACGGCAGATGGAAAACCACTTTTTTGGCGGCGGCGCAGACGCCGCGGCGGGCTACGTCCCGCCCAGCGCATAACGGAGCAAAGCGAAGTGCAGCGCTGCGAAAAGTGGTTTCGCTAAAACCACTTTTTGGGTGGCGGGACCGATGCGGCTGCGGGCGATGTCCCGCCCAGCCAGTGATCTAGCACAACCGCCCGCACCCCGGATTCCGGTACAAAGCAGCCCAAGTACGGCGCCCTGGTGGCGCCCTTTCTTTTTCTGAGTTGCCCGCAACACCATGTCCGAGTCCATCCACTGGCTGCCCGACGGCACCCCCTACAGCCCGCGCTTTGGCGACCGCTACCACAGCGAAAACGGTGGGCTCGACCAGGCCCGCAAAGTGTTCCTGCAGGGCTGCGGCCTGCCGGCGGCCTGGGCGGGGCAGCCGCAGTGGCGCGTGCTGGAAACCGGGTTTGGCTTTGGCCTCAACTTTCTCGTCACCTGGGCCGCATGGCGGGCCGACGAGCACCGGCCCCGGCTGCTCCACTTCGTGTCGACCGAAGCCTGGCCCGTCAGCGCCGCCGACCTGCTGCGCGCCACCGCCGCCCACCCCGAGCTGGCCCCCCTGGCCGAGCAGCTGCACGCCCAATGGTGGGGGCTGCTGCCCGGCGTGCACCGGCTGGCGTTTGAAGACGGCCGCGTGCTGCTCACGCTGTACATCGGCGATGCGCAAGCCATGCTGCGCCAGCAGGCGCCCACGGCGGACTCGGTGTACCTGGACGGGTTCAGCCCCTCGGTCAATCCGGAGATCTGGAGCGCCCATACCCTCAAGGCAGTGGCGCGCTGCTGCCGCCGGGGCACGCAGCTGGCCACCTGGACCATCGCCCGCGCGGTGCGCGACGCCCTGGCCGAATGCGGCTTTGAGGTGCAGCGCGTGCCGGGCGTGCCGCCCAAGCGCGACAACCTGCACGCCACCTACAACCCTGCGTGGGAGCCACGGCCCCGCGTCGCCACGTTGCCCGAAAGCCCTCTCCCCCCCGCCGCCAGCGCACAGGCCCGCCACTGCCTGGTGATTGGCGGCGGCCTGGCCGGCGCCGCCACCGCGGCCAGCCTTGCGCGCCGGGGTTGGCGGGTACAGGTGCTCGACGAGGCCCCGGAACCGGCTGCCGGCGCATCCGGCCTGCCGGCAGGGGTGTTTGCCCCGCATGTGTCGCCCGACGATGCCGTGCTGTCGCGCCTGTCCCGCAGCGGCGTGCGCATCACGCTGCAGCAGGCCCGCCAACGCCTGCAGGCCGGGCAGGACTGGGGGCCGACGGGCGTGCTGGAGCACCGCACCGACGGCAGCCCCGGCCTGCCCGCCGACTGGCAGGAAGGCCCCGGCGCCGACTGGAGCACCTCGGCCGCCCCGTCCGTCCGCGAACAGGCCGGCCTGCCCCCCGATGCCGTGGCCTGCTGGCACATCCAGGGCGGCTGGATACGCCCGCCCCGGATGGTCCAAGCACTGCTGCGCGAGCCCGGCGTGGCCTGGCACGGCCGCAGCCGCGTGGCCGGCCTGCGCGCCGTGCCCGCCCCGCAGGCAGGCGGTGCCGCTGCCAGCGATTCGCCCCCCACCGAGTGGCAGGCGCTGGACGCCCAGGGCCAGGTGCTGGCCCAGGCCCCCCTGGTGGTGATTGCCGCCGGGGCTGGCAGCCCCACCCTGCTGGCCGACCGCTGGCCCCTGCAACCCGTGCGGGGACAGGTTTCCTGGGGGCGCTACCCGGCGCACCAGCCGCCCCCCGCGCCTTTTCCGGCCAACGGACATGGCAACCTCGTGCCGTCGTTCGGCTGCGGGGATGACGGCAGCGGCCCCGCGGGCGACGCCCCCGAGCGCGGCTGGATCATGGGCTCCACCTTCGAGCGCGGCGTGACCACCTTGCCCGCCAGCGCCGCAGACCAGCGCGCCGCGCACCAGTTGCACTGGGACAAGCTGCAAACCCTTGCGCCCGCAGCGGCCCACGCGCTGGCGCCCCATTTCCAGGTCTTTCAGGCCCTCCAGGCCCGGCCCGCCGCCGGGGAAAGCGGTGGCGAGCCGCCCGCCGTCGAACACTGGGCCGCCGTGCGCTGCACCGCCCCGGACCGGCTGCCCATCGTGGGGCCGGTGGATGCCCAGGCGCTGCCCGGCCTGTGGGTGTGCACGGCCATGGGCGCGCGGGGCCTGACCCTGGCCTTGCTGTGCGGCGAACTGCTGGCCGCCCGCGTCAACGCCGAGCCGCTGCCCCTGGACGCCAAGCTGGCCCGCGCCCTGGCCAGCGAACGGATGGCGTGACCGCGGCAGGCGCACCTGCCACCCCACGGCGCGCTGTCGCAAGGGTCCCTGGCGGGGTGCACCGGTCCGGCTTATACCGATATTTGCATATCCGAAGCACAAAACAATAGTTTGCTTCCATAAGCACCCCGCCTACATTCGCCTGCATGCATGACTTGGCGTTTGTGTTTGCGGGCTTTGCCGTCGGGCTGATCGTGGGCCTGACGGGGGTGGGCGGCGGCTCGCTGATGACGCCCGTGCTCATCTTCTTCTTTGGCATCAAGCCGCACCTGGCCATCGGCACGGACCTGCTGTTTGCCGCATTCACCAAGCTGGGTGGCACCGTGAGCATGGCGCGCCAGCGCCTGGTGCCCTGGCGCGTGGTGGCGCAGCTGTGCGCCGGCAGCGTCCCGGCCGCCCTGCTGGCCCTGTGGGCGCTGCGGGTGCTGGGCCCGGCCAGCGCGCAGGCCCAGCACATCATGACCACCACGCTGGGCTTTGCCCTGCTGCTGACGGCAGCCGCCACGCTCTACAAGGTGGTGGCCTTCTCGCGCGAACGCCAGGCGGCCGACCAGGCCCGCCGCGCCGGCAGCGACACCCAGGCCACCCGCCCCCGCCACTGGAGCCTGCCCGTGCTGCTGGGCGCCGTGATCGGCACCCTGGTCACCTTCACCTCGGTGGGTGCGGGGGCCATCGGCGTCACCGTGCTGCTGCTGGTCTACCCCCTGCTGCCGCTGCCGCGCATCATCGGCGCCGACATTGCCTATGCCGTGCCGCTGACGCTGGTGGCGGGCCTGGGCCATGCCACGCTGGGCTCGGTGGACTGGCCTTTGCTTGCACAATTGCTGGCGGGCTCGCTGCCCGGCATCTGGCTGGGTTCGCGCCTGGTCACCCGCACGCCCGAGCGCGTCATCCGCTCCGCCCTCTCCCTGCTGCTTGCCTGGGCGGGCTTCAAACTGATTCTGATCTGAGTTGCTCCACGATGTACCAATACACCGACTTTGACCGCCAATTCATCCGCCTGCGGGCCGAGCAGTTCCGCGACCAGCTGGAGCGCTGGCAGGCCGGCAAGCTGACCGAAGAGCAGTTCCGCCCGCTGCGCCTGCAAAACGGCTGGTATGTGCAGCGCTACGCGCCCATGCTGCGCGTGGCCGTGCCGTACGGCGAACTGTCGAGCGCCCAGCTGCGCGTGCTGGCCCGCGTGGCCCGCGAATACGACCAGCCCGAGCCCGCGCTGCTGGCCGAGGCCCAGGCCACGCAGGAAAAACTGGGCGAGATCTCGCTGGCCGACGGCCGGCGCATCGGCACCCGGCTGAAGTACGGCTACGGCCACTTCACCACGCGCACCAACGTGCAGTACAACTGGATTCCGCTGTCCAAGGCGGCCGACGTGATGGACCTGCTGGCCACCGTGAACCTGCACGGCATCCAGACCAGCGGCAACTGCATCCGCAACATCAACAGCGACGCGCTGGCCGGCATTGCGGCCGACGAGATCGCCGACCCGCGCCCCTTCACCGAGATCCTGCGCCAGTGGAGCACGCTGCACCCCGAGTTCTCGTTCCTGCCGCGCAAGTTCAAGGTGTCCATCAACGGCGCCCGCGAAGACCGCGCCGCTTTAGGCTGGTATGACGTGGGCCTGCAGCTGGTCAAGAACGACGCGGGCTCGCTGGGCTTCAAGGTGCGCGTGGGCGGCGGCATGGGCCGCACGCCCACCATCAGCCCCGTGCTGCGCGAGTTCCTGCCGTGGAACCAGCTCATGAACTACCTGGAGGCCGTGATCCGCGTGTACAACCGCTACGGCCGGCGCGACAACAGCTGGAAGGCCCGCATCAAGATTCTGGTGAAGGCCGAAGGCCAGGCGTACGTGGACCAGGTGGAAGAAGAGTTCCGCCAGATCGTGGAGGTCGAAGGCGGCCCCCACACCATCACGCAGGCCGAATACGACCGCGTGTCCGCCAACTTCCGCGAGCCCGCGCTGGACCTGTCGCCCGCCAACGCCGAGGCCGAAACCCTGGCCCTGCTGCGCACCGCGGCAGAAGAGGACAAGGACTTCGGCCGCTGGCTGCAACGCAACGTGCTGCCCCACCGCCACCCGCAGCTGCGCGCCGTGATGCTGTCGTTCAAGCGGCTGGGCTACGCCCCCGGCGACGCCACGGCCGAGCAGATGGAAGCCGCCGCCGACCTGGCCGACCGCTTCTCCGCCGGCGAGATGCGCGTGACGCACGAGCAAAACCTGCTCTTGCCCTGGGTGCGCCGCGACCAGCTGCCCGCGCTGTACCAGGCCGCCAAGGCCCTGGGCCTGGCCAAGCCCAACATTGGCCTCTTGACCGACATGATCGCCTGCCCCGGCGGCGACTTCTGCTCGCTGGCCAATGCCCGCAGCCTGCCGATTGCCGAGGCCATCACCGAGCGCTACCAGGACCTGGACGAGCTGTGGGACCTGGGCCCAATCGACCTGCACATCAGCGGCTGCATCAACAGCTGCGGCCACCACCACAGCGGCCACATCGGCATCCTGGGCGTCGATAAGGACGGCAAGGAGTGGTACCAGATCACCCTGGGCGGGGCGGACGGCTCCGACCTGTCGGGCCCTGCCACGCCGGGCAAGATCATCGGCCCCTCGTTCAGCGCCGCCGAAGTGCCGGGCGTGATCGAGGCCCTGCTGGCCACCTACCGCACCGAACGCCAGCTGCTGGCAAGCGACGCCGAGGGCCCGCGCTACGAGCACTTCATCGACACGGTGCGCCGTGTCGGCCTCGACCCCTTCAAGGCCGCCGCCCATGCCGCGCGCCATCCCGCTGAAACCGAAGCCGCCTAAAGGCTGCACCCTATGAAAATCATCGCCTCTCACGAGCATGTGGCCAGCCCCGCGGGCCAGAAGGTCATTGAACTGCCCAACGACGCCGACCCGTTCGAGCTGGACCTGGCGGGCGTGGACCGCATCGACCTGCAGTTCCCCAAGTTCACCGACGGCCGGGCCTTCAGCCAGGCCCGCCTGCTGCGCGGCCGCCTGAAGTTTGCCGGCGAGCTGCGCGCCACCGGCGACGTGCTGATCGACCAGCTGGTGCAGATGGCCCGCTGCGGCTTCGACGTGGCCGTGCTGCGCGAAGGCGTGGACATGGCCGACGCCCAGCGCCAGTTCGACCGCTTCAAAGCCTTCTACCAGGGCGACGTGACGCACCCGCTGCCCCACTTCCGCGAGGCCGCCTGAGATGAGTGCCCGAGACCCCCACGCCATGAACAACACCCTCGACCTCGCCCGCATCAACGCCGACCTGGGCCGCAACGCGCCCGGCCTGGTCGAATGGGCCCTGGGCCTGGGCCAGCCCACCATCGTCACCACCAACTTCCGCCCGTTCGAGGCGGTGATCCTGCACATGGTCACGCAGGTCAAGCCCGACGTGCCGGTGGTGTGGATGGACAACGGCTACAACACCGAGGCCACCTACCGCTTCGCCGACGAGGTGACGAAGCAGCTGGGCCTGAACCTCAAGATCTACCTGCCCCTGCGCTCGCGCGCACACCGCGAGGCCGTGGACGGCCCCACGCCCGCCCTGGACGACCCGCGCCACGCCGCCTTCACCGAAGAGGTGAAGCTGGAGCCCTTCGCCCGCGCCCTGCGCGAGACCGCGCCCAAGGTCTGGTTCACCGCCCTGCGCGCCACCGACACCGCCGTGCGCGCGCAGATGGACCCGGTGAGCATCAACCCCGACGGCCTCATCAAGGTGGCGCCGCTGCTGCACTGGTCGTCCAAGGACCTGCACGAGTACTGCGTGAAGCACGGCCTGCCCAACAACTTTGACTACGTGGACCCGACCAAGGGTGAAGACAACCGCGAGTGCGGGTTGCACCTTGCCCACTGATCACCAAGAAACCGTTCACGCTGAGCTTGTCGAAGCGCCGCGCAGAGCTTCGACAGGCTCAGCCCGAACGGTTCAGAGGATTGAACGCATCCGCATGACTCCACTAGTGAGCCGACCATGAACGCCCGCACCGACTCAGCGCTGCTTGAGCAAACCAACAACATGAGCTACCACCTCAACAACTCGCACCTGGACGCGCTGGAGGAAGAAACCATCTTCATCCTGCGCGAAGTCGCCGCCGCCTTCGAGCGCCCCGCCCTGCTGTTCTCCGGCGGCAAGGATTCGCTGGTGATGCTCAAGTGCGCCGAGAAGGCGTTTGGCGCAGGCCGCATTCCCTACCCGCTGCTCATGATCGACACGGGCCACAACTTCCCCGAGGTCACGGACTTCCGCGACTTCCGCGCGAAGGAGCTGGGCGCCGAACTCATCGTGCGCAGCGTGGAGGATTCGATGGCCCGCGGCACCGTGCGCCTGGCCCACCCGGGCGAGAGCCGCAACGTGCACCAGTCCGTCACGCTGCTTGAAGCGATCGAGGAATTCCGCTTTGACGCGCTGATCGGCGGCGCCCGCCGCGACGAGGAAAAGGCCCGCGCCAAGGAGCGCATCTTCAGCCACCGCGACAGCTTCGGCCAATGGCAGCCCAAGGCCCAGCGCCCCGAGCTATGGACGCTGTTCAACACCCGCCTGCAGCCCGGCGAGCACTTCCGCGTGTTCCCCATCAGCAACTGGACCGAGCTGGACGTGTGGCAGTACATCGACCGCGAGCAGATCGGCCTGCCCAGCATCTACTACACGCACAAGCGCCAGGTGGTGGACAAGAAGGGCCTGTTGATGCCCGTGACCGAGCTGACCCCCGCGCGCGAAGGCGAGGTGGTGGAGACGCGCGACGTGCGCTTTCGCACCGTGGGCGACATCACCTGCACCGCACCGGTGGAGAGCACCGCCGCCACCCCGGCCGAGATCGTCATCGAGACCCTGGCCGCCGACGTGAGCGAGCGCGGCGCCACGCGCATGGACGACAAGACCAGCGACGCGTCGATGGAAAAGCGCAAGAAAGACGGGTATTTCTGATGACAAACACTACCAATTCGATAGCTGCCAGCGCCTATCCAGAAAGCGCTGGAGCCCCAAATGACCATATCTCCGCCCTCAAGTTCATCACCTGCGGCAGCGTGGACGATGGCAAGAGCACGCTGATCGGCCGCCTGCTGGTGGACAGCAAGGCCGTGCTGCAAGACCACCTGGCCGGCGTGCAGCGCCAGGGCGAGACCGACCTGGCCCTGCTGACCGACGGCCTGAGCGCCGAGCGCGAGCAAGGCATCACCATCGACGTGGCCTACCGCTACTTCGCCACCGAAGAGCGCAAGTTCATCATCGGCGACGCGCCCGGCCATGAGCAGTACACCCGCAACATGGTGACGGCCGCATCCAGCGCCGACGCCGCCGTGGTGCTGGTCGACGCCACCAAGCTCGACTGGAAGAACGCGAACCTGGCCCTGCTGCCGCAGACCCGCCGCCACAGCCTGCTGGTGCACCTGCTGCGCGTGCATTCGCTGGTGTTCGCCGTGAACAAGCTCGACGCCGTGGAAGACCCGGCGCTGGCGTGGAAGCACATCCAGGGCGCGCTGGCCGCGTTTGCGCAGGCCGCCGGCATCACCGTGCGCGCCACGGTGCCCGTGTCCGCCCTCAAGGGCTGGAACGTGGTCGATGCCCATGCCGGCTGGTGCGGCTACACCGGCCCCACCCTGCTGCAGGTGCTGGAAGAGCTGCCCAACACGCCCGCCGACACGGCGCTGGCCCCGGCCTTCCCGGTGCAATGGGTCGAGAAGTTCTCGTCCTCGTCGGACACGAGCCAGGGCCGCCGCGTCTTCTGGGGCCGCGTGGCCGCAGGCCGCTTTGCGCCCGGCACCGCCGTGCAGATCTTCCCCAGCGGCCAGCTGGCCACCGTGGCCCAGGTGCTGGACCACGCCCGCCGCCCCAAGGACGTGCCCGCCGGCACCAGCGCCGGCATCATCCTCGACCGCGAGGTGGACGTCTCGCGCGGCGACTGGATCCTGGCCGCCCCCACGGCAGCCGCCGCGCCGGCTGCGGACGATGACTTTGGCGAAACGCCCGCCAGCGTGCCTGCCTGGCCCGCCCGCCGCGAGCTCTCCACCACCATCGCCTGGATGGATGACGAGCCCCTGGTCGCCGGCCGCGTGTACTGGGCGCTGCACGGCCACCGCTGGGTCAAGGCCAAGGTCAAGGCCGTGGTGCACAAGCTCAACATCAACACCCTGGCCGAAGAGCCCGCCACGCAGCTGGACCCCAACGCCATCGGCCATGTGGAACTGCTGCTGCAGGAGGCGCTCCCCGCCGCGCCGTTCACCCAGGCCCGCGTGCTGGGCTCGCTGATCCTGGTGGACACCGCCAGCCACAAAACGGCCGGCGCCGTGCTGGTCAATTGACTCAAAACTGATCCAGATCAGCCCCCACGCGCCCAAGACACCCCTTCGCCGCAAGGGGCCCTGTAACCAAAGGTCGGTGAAAGCTTTTAAAATCGAGGGTTTTCACCGACCCACACAAATCCTGTCATGACCCACGTCGTTTCCGAAAACTGCATCAAGTGCAAGTACACCGATTGTGTGGACGTTTGCCCCGTGGACTGCTTCCGCGAAGGCCCGAACATGCTCGTCATCGACCCCGACGAGTGCATCGACTGCGCCGTGTGCATCCCCGAGTGCCCGGCCAACGCCATCTTTGCCGAAGAAGACCTGCCCGCAGACCAGATCGCCTTCATCAAGCTCAACGCCGACCTGGCTTTTGCCGACGGCTGGAAGAGCATCACCAAGCGCAAGCCCGCGCTGCCCGATGCGGACGAGTGGAACGGCAAGCCGGGCAAGATCGCCGATTTGATTAAGTGACCGCCCAATCCCAACCGTTCGGGCTGAGCCTGCCTGCGCCCCGCGCCGCGCTTCGACAAGCTCAGCGTGAACGGTGTGTGTGGATTGCATGCGCCCCGGAGCCTTCCGCTGGCACTTGGGCGTCACAGCCATGATCCAAGAAACCGATGCCGTCGTCATCGGCGCAGGCCCCGTGGGCCTGTTCCAGGTCTTCCAGCTGGGTCTGCAGGGCATCAACGCCCACCTCATCGACGCCCTGCCCCATGCGGGCGGCCAATGCGTCGAGCTGTACGGCGACAAGCCCATCTACGACATCCCCGGCATCCCCGTGTGCACCGGGCGCGAGCTGGCGGCCCTGCTGCTGAAGCAGATCGCCCCTTTCAAGACGCAGTGGCACCTGAACACGCTGGTGTCCGCCCTCACCGTGCAGGCCGACGGGCGACTGCTGGTCGAAACCTCCCAGGGCGCGCAACTGCTGGCGCGCACCGTCTTCATCGCGGCCGGCGTGGGCGCCTTTGTGCCGCGCACGCTCAAGGTCGACGGCATTGAGCGCTTCGTTGGCACCCAGGTGCACTACCAGCACCTGCCCGCCAGCGTGGAAGTGGCCGGCCGCCATGTGGTCGTGCATGGCGGCGACGAACCCGCCGTGGCGCAGGCCGTGGCGCTGGCCGAGCAAGGCCACGCCGCCCGCGTAAGCCTGCTGCACCGCCGCGACGTATTCCACGCGCCCGACGCCCTGCTGCAGCGCCTGCAGCAGTTGCGCGATGCAGGCCGCATCCACGTCGAAGCCGCGCAGATCACCGGCACCGACACCGCAGGCGGCCGCCTGACCGCCCTGCAGGTGGTAGACCCCGACGGCAGCACCCGCGCCTTGGCGCTGGACCTGCTGGTGCCCGTGCTCGGCATCTCCCCGCGCCTGGGCCCCATCGCCGACTGGGGCATCGCCATGGACCGCAAACAACTGGTGGTCGACACCGAAGCCTTCCGCACCAGCGTGCCCGGCATCTACGCCGTGGGCGACATCAACACCTACCCCGGCAAACGCAAGCTGATCCTGTGCGGCTTCCACGAAGCCACCCTGGCCGCGTTTGGCGCGGCAGAGGCGCTGAAGGGGGACAAGGTGGCGCTGCAGTACACGACGACCAGTCCGAGGCTGCATCAGTTGCTGGGCGTGTCTGCATCAGCCGCTGCGGGCTGAGCTGGAGGGCTGGTGTCGGCCCGGATCGGTCTGTAACGAATGCTCAACGTCTGAATTCACTGGAATGCGCGGCTTTTCGCGCAGTCCAGTGGAATGATGGGTGGGGCGGATAGCCCGAAGGGCAAAAGTCAGTGCTGGCGATGCTCACCGCAACATCAGCGCGAACACACCCCAGCCCAGATATTCACGCGTGTAAGCGGCGTAGCGCTCGGGTTCCGAAGTCAGTTGGGCGCGAACCTGTTCCACTAACTCGTCGTCGGGATTGGTTTCAAGCCATCGGCGCATGGTGAGCCATTTGGCGGCCTCGTATCTATCCCAGCCGTCCTGGTCAGCAAGAACCATTTCAACGACGTCGTAGCCGAGGCGGCCGAAAGACGCGAGAAGTTCTGGCAGCACGAGAAAGTCAGCGATTGAGTTGGCGAGACACCCCTTGGCAATATCTTCCGTCGGCGGTAACTGCCGCCAGTAGGGCTCTCCAATGAGGATGATTCCTCCGGTTCGCAGGCTCCGCGCCAGCAAATTGATAGTGCCCCCGACTCCCCCGCCGATCCAAGTAGCACCGACACAGGCTGCCACACCGACCTTCTCGTCAGAGACATAGCCGGCAGCATCGCCATGGATGAACCCGACTTGATCGGCAACACCTAGTTCGACGGCACGGCGTTTTGCTTGCTCGGTGAACAACGGGCTCATGTCGATGCCGGTGCCGGTGACGCCGTGATCGCGTGCCCAGGTGCACAGCATCTCCCCCGAACCACTGCCGAGGTCGAGCACTCGAACCCCCGGCTCCAGACGCAGCGCCGCCCCGAGAGTGGCGAGCTTTTCAGGTGTGATCGGATTGTGGATGCGGTGAGCACTCTCCGTGATGTTGAATATTCGAGGAATGTCCACTGTGAAACTTCCTTACAGGAGTGAATGGATTCGGTCGCGGCCTAACGTAGAGGGAAAGGGGTGCCGGACCTGGATTTCCAACAGCAGCTGCAACAAGTCAACGGCAGCCGTCCGGGTGACGGAGATGCCGCGGTAGAGCACCAATAGTACATGCGAGCCAGTTCCAGCCGCGCCATTGAAGAGCCCGATTCCCACCTCAGCCGCCGCCATTCACTAGAATCCCCCCCCATCGCTAGGGGTGTCCCGCAGCCATCCGCTGCAGGGCTGAGATCAAACCCTTCGAACCTGTTGCCGCCAAAGCTCTGCCTTGGTGGCATTGAGATCATCCTCGCGCAGGGAAGCATGTCCGCGATGCCAGGGGCCCCGTCAACCGGGTGTGCGCTGGCGGGCGTTCGGCCCCTGCTCTGTAGCAACCTGCCTGCTGCTTGCCTACTTACGGAGCCACCATGTCCCCATCCCCTGCCGCGCCTGCTTCCGCCGCCGCGACCAGCGCCAACGAGGCGCTGGCCCCAGTGGCCCCCGACCGCCGCGTCTTCCAGTGGCACGACCATGCCTCGCTGTGGTTCAGCCTGGGCGTGGGGCTGCTGGTGATGCAGGTGGGCGCGTACCTGATGCCTGCGCTGGGCACGCAGGAGGCGCTGGTCGCCATCGTGGCGGGCTCCATCGTGGGTGCGGGCCTGCTGGGCTGGGTGGCCAAGCTGGGGGCCGACAGCGGGCTGGCCAGCGCGGGGCTGATGCATGCGGTGTACGGCCGCACGTTTGCGGGCCTGCCCATCCTGTTGAACATCGTGCAGCTGGTGGGCTGGGGCACGTTCGAGCTCGTGGTGATGCGCGATGCCACCGTGGCCATTGGCCGGCAGTCGGGCGCCATGGCGGGGGCCCACTGGCCCGTGCTGGCCACGCTGCTGTGGGGCGGCGTGGTGATGCTGCTGATCAGCGGCTCGATGGTGCAGCTGGTGCGCAAGCTGATTGCGCGGGTGGCGCTGCCGCTGGTGGTGCTGTCGCTGCTGTGGCTGTCGTGGCAGTTCTTGTCGCTGGCGCAGGCCCAGGGTCTGGAAGCGCTGTGGATGCGCAAGGGCGAAGGCGGCATGGGCATGCTGCCGGCGCTGGACCTGGTGGTTGCCATGCCCATCTCGTGGCTGCCGCTGGTGGCCGACTACGCCCGGCACGGCAGGAGCGGCGGCGCCGCGCTGCGCGGCACCTGGGCGGGCTATGCGCTGGCCAACATGTGGTGCTATGCGCTGGGCGTGCTGGTGGCCCTGACGCTGCCCAGCCAGGACCTGGTGCAGGCGCTGCTGCTGGCCCAGGGCGGGCTGATTGCGCTGTCGCTGATCCTGATCGACGAAGTGGACAACGCCTATGGCGACGCGTATTCGGGTGCCGTGTCGGCCCACAGCCTGCTGCCGCGCTGGAGCGTGCGCCGCTGGGGCCTGGGCGTGGCGGTGGTGTGCACGGCGCTGGCGCTGGTGCTGCCCATGCACAGCCTGGAGCCGTTCCTGCTGCTGCTCAGCTCGGTGTTCGTGCCACTGTTTGGCGTGATCCTGGGGCGGCTGGCGTTCGGTGCCGATGCCGCCGCGCTGGTGGCGCGTGCGCCCGCCGTGCAGGCGGTGCCGGTCGCCATCTGGCTGGCGGGGGTGGCGGTGTACCACCTGGCGCCCAAGGTGGCGGCGGATGCGGGCTCGGCCCTGCCCGCGCTGGCGTTCAGCCTGGTGCTGGCCTGGGCCACGCGGCCGCGGGCTGCGGCGCTGGCCTCCGCGGCCTGATTGCTTCATTTTTGATAGCTGCCCGCGCTTGCTGCACAAGCGCCAGAGCCAAAAAACACTAAAATCGCACCACCTTCTGCGCCAGCGGCGCATAGCCGTGGTTCAACGGCCCGTGCCCGCGGCCGGTGGTCACATCGGCCCCGGCGGCAATGGCCCCCAGGATGTAGGCGCGCGCGGCTTCCACCGCCTGCTGCAAGCCCAGGCCCAGCGCCAGGTGGGCGGCAATGGCGGACGACAGCGTGCAGCCCGTGCCGTGCCCGTTGCGGGTGGCGATGCGCGCGGACGCGAGCCGGTGCACGCTGCCGTCCGGCAGGGCCAGCACGTCTTCCACCCAGTCGCCGGGCAGGTGCCCGCCCTTGAGCAGCGCAGCCGGCGCGCCCAGGGCTTGCAGGTCTTGCGCGGCGGCTTCCAGCTGGTCGGCGGCGCCCACCGGGCGCCCCAGCAGCCAGCCGGCTTCGTCCAGGTTGGGCGTCACCACTTCGGCCAGGGGGAACAGCTCGCGCACCAGCACGGCCACGGTTTCCTCGGCGATCAGGCGGTCGCCGCTGGTGGCCACCATCACCGGGTCCAGCACCACATGGGGCAGCTGGTAGGTGCGGATGGCATCGGCCACCACGCGCACCACCTCGGGCGAGTGCAGCATGCCGATCTTGACGGCGTCCACGCCAATGTCCTGCACCACGGCGTCGATCTGGGCGCGCAGCATTTCGGGCGGAATGCCGTGGATGCCGGTGACGCCGCAGGTGTTCTGCGCCGTGATGGCGGTGATGGCCGTCATGCCGTAGCAGCCCAGGGCGCTGAAGGTCTTGAGGTCGGCCTGGATGCCCGCGCCGCCGCCGCTGTCGGAGCCCGCGATGGAGAGCACGCGCGCGTAGCGCCGGCCGGTGGCTGGCGCAGTGTTCTGTGAAGTCATGGCAAAAATTATGGCTTATGCGCCAGCGCAAAAAGTCCGCAGGAGGGTTGTGCTGTAATTGATTTTTCCGGACGAAACAGGGGTGTCCCGCCGTGATGGTGTGCGACTGAGAAATACCCTGGGGCCTGCGCACAGCGCTGCGCCATGCCAAGCGGCATGCGGCCCCGCTACCCGATCCAGGTCATGCTGGCGTGGGGAGTTTCTACCAACGGCACAGCCCCGTTTTGTCCATTGTTGCGCCCGCCGCCACCTGGACTCACCGACACACGCTATGCCACTGCCCTCCTCTTCCTTCGCCATCCTGGGCGCCGGCCTCATGGGCCGCCTGCTCGCCGTCGAACTGGCCCGCCAGGGCCACCGGGTGGACATCTACGACGCCGGCAGCCCTGCGGCGGAGCAGTCCGCAGCCACCGTGGCAGCGGCCATGCTGGCGCCGCTGGCCGAATCCGCCATCACCGAGCCCGGCGTGGTGCGCATGGGCCACCATGCCCTCACGCGCTGGCCGCAGCTGCTGGCCGGCCTGGCCGAGCCCGTGTACTTCCAGCAGGCGGGCACGCTCATCGTCTGGCACCGCCAGGATGCGGCCGAGGCATCGCGGCTCACCCGGCAATTGGAAGCGAACCAGCAGAAGGTGCCCGAGTTGCCCGCGCTGCAAAAGCTCGACAGCGCGGGCCTGGCCCAGGCCGAGCCTGCGCTGGCCCAGCGCTTTGCGCAGGGCCTGTACCTGCCCGGCGAAGGACAGCTGGACAACCGGCAATTGCTGGCGGCCCTGGTGGTGGAGATGCAGCGGCTGGCGGTGCGCACGCACTGGAACACCCCGCAAACGCCCGAGGCCTTCCGCCCCGGCACGCCCGGCCAGCCCGACTGGGTGCTGGACTGCCGCGGCCTGGGCGCGCGGGCCGACTGGCGCGCGCTGCGTGGCGTGCGGGGCGAGGTGGTCCGCATCCATGCCCCCGATGTCACGCTGCAGCGCCCCACGCGGCTGGTGCACCCGCGCTATCCGATCTACGTCGCGCCCAAACAGGACCACCTTTTCGTGATCGGCGCGACGGAGATCGAGTCGGACGACCTCTCGCCGGCCAGCGTGCGCTCCACGCTGGAGCTGCTCTCCGCCGTGTACGCGGTGCACCCCGGCTTTGCGGAAGGCCGTGTCCTTGAGCTGGCCACGCAATGCCGCCCCACACTGCCGGACAACCTGCCCGCGATCCGCCAGCCCCGCCCAGGCGTGCTGGAAATCAACGGCCTGTACCGCCACGGCTTCATGATCGCGCCGGCCATGCTGGACGTCGCGCTGGACGTGCTGAACACGGGACAATCGGAGCTTTCACAACGTTTTGACCTCGCACTGGAGCTGGAGCCCGCAGCGTCCGCAACCGGTGCAGTGGCCGCCCCCGCCTGCGCATGAACATCTCCATCAACCAGATTCCCCACGAGCTGCCCGAAGGCGCCACCGTGGCCGACGCGGTGGCCGCCATCGCCGCGCGGCCGCCGTTCGCCGTGGCGGTGAACACCACCTTCGTGCCCAACAACCGCTACGCCGTCCACACCCTGCAGCCGGGCGACCGCGTGGAAATCATTTCGCCCGTCACCGGCGGCTGAGCCACGGGCGCGCAGCGTAGAAAAACTTCACGAAAATGCCCCTGATTAGCGACCTACCTCAGACGCTTTCTCTTCCCCACCCGTTCGGGCTGAGCCTGTCGAAGCCTTGCACGCACGCTGCAAGCCCTGGCTTCGACGGGCTCAGCCAGAACGGATGGAGTGGTATCTGAAACAAGTAACCAATCAGGCGAAAATGGCCGTCAGCGCTTATCCATCATGCGCTAACAGCTATCAATACAGTAGCAACCAAATGACCACTCCGATGCCCCAAGACCCGCTGGTGCTGTACGGCCAGCGCTTCGACAGCCGCCTGTTGCTGGGCACCTCCCGCTATCCCTCGCCTGCGGTGCTGGAAGCCGCCGTGCGGCGCGCCCAGCCCGCCATGGTCACCGCGTCGCTGCGGCGCCAGGGCAGCAACCCGGCCGAAAGCGGCAGCAGCTTCTGGGAGCTGCTGCGCCAACTGAACGTGCCGGTGCTGCCCAACACCGCCGGCTGCCACAGCGCGCAGGAGGCCATCACCACCGCCCAGATGGCGCGCGAGGTGTTCAACACCCCTTGGATCAAGCTGGAGCTGATCGGCGACGACTACACGCTGCAGCCCGACACGCTGAACCTGGTGGGCGCCGCGGAGCACCTCATCAAGGAGGGCTTCCTGGTGCTGCCCTATTGCACCGAAGACCTGGTGGTGTGCCAGCGCCTGGTGGACGTGGGCTGCCAGGCCGTGATGCCCTGGGCGGCCCCGATCGGCACCGGGCGCGGACCGGTGAACCCCTATGCCCTGCGCACGCTGCGCGAGCGCCTGGACGTGCCGCTGCTCGTCGATGCCGGCCTGGGCCTGCCCTCGCACGCCTGCCAGGTGATGGAATGGGGCTATGACGGCGTGCTGCTGAACACCGCCGTGGCGCTGGCCCAGGACCCGGTGGCCATGGCCGGCGCGTTTGCCGATGCGGTCGGCGCAGGCCGCGCTGCCCACCGTGCCGGCGCCATGTCGGCCCAGGATGCGGCCCAGCCCAGCACCCCGGTGCTGGGCACCCCCTTCTGGCACCACGCATGAGCGCCGCAGCCGATACCGGCGCCATGGCGCAGGCGATCCTGCAGCACCACGGCGCCAGCTTTGCCGGCTTCGGGGCCGAACCGGTGCCCGCAGCCACCCGGCAGGAGGCCGTGTACCTGGCCGCGTTGCGGGCGTGCAGCGCCCTGGGCTTCATCGCGCACGATGCAGAGTGCCTGGCGCAGGCCTGGCTGGCGCGCAGCGTCCGTACCGGAGCCTTCGAGCCCGCGCTGTGGCCGGACGAGCCCCAGGATTTCGGCCTGCAAGGCCTGCCCCACCCGCGCGCCTTCGCGCCCTGCCCCCCACGCCTGGGCCTCTACGCCGTGCTGCCCGACGCCCAATGGGTGGGCCGCATGGCCCGCGCGGGCGTGCCCACGGTGCAGTTGCGCTTCAAGTCCACTGATGCGCAGGCGGTTGCGCGCGAAGTCCATGCGGCGGTCGACGCGGTGCGGGGCACCGGAGCCCTGCTGTTCATCAACGACCATTGGCGCACGGCCCTGGAGGCGGGTGCCTACGGGGTCCACCTCGGCCAGGAAGACCTGGACGCGCTGTCGCAGGACGACCTGCAGACGATGCGCTCGCGCGGCATCCGGCTGGGGGTCAGCACGCACGGCTATGCCGAAATGGTGCGGGCCGACGCAGCCGGCCCGAGCTACGTCGCCATGGGTGCGGTGTTTCCCACCACCCTGAAGAAGATGGCCACCGCCCCGCAGGGCGTGGGCCGGCTGGGCGCCTATGCACGGCTGATGCGGCACTACCCCCAGGTGGCCATCGGCGGCATCGGGGCCGAGCAGTTTGCGCAGGTTCGCGCCACGGGGGTGGGCTCCATCGCGGTGGTGCGCGCCATCGTCAACGCGCCAGAACCTGAAGCCGCCGCGGCGCAGCTGATGCGCCTGATGGACGCGGCAGGCTGAGAGGCGCCGGGACGTCGCCGCAGGGCCGCCCCTGCGGCGGGGCAGCGCGGGCCGCAGGCCCGGCATCGGCGCCAAGCCCTTCGGACTGGCCCCTCCTGCCACAGGCCCGCTAACGCGGGTCGGTCTTCTTCTGCTTCAGCTCCAGGCGCAGTTCCACCAGATCGTTGTCCAGGCCAAAGCCGACGGCATGGCCGGGCGGCGGCGGCGCCGTGACCGGCACGGGCGGCAGATCGCTGAGCGTGAGGTGCGGCGGCTCCGTCAGGTCCAGGTCCAGATCCAGCGGAGTCCCCCGTGTGTCCACCGGCGCGGGTGCCACAGCGCTTTGCGGCGCGGCGGGGCGCGCCGAGGGGAACATCTCGTCAAAGTCAAACTCCAGCGCCGCATTCAGCGAATCCAGCGGCAGGTCGTGCTCAGGGGCCAGCACCTGCTGGGGCACGGCGGGGCGTTCCTGCAAGCCTTCCGCCATCGCAGGCGCCGACAGCGGCGTGGTGCGCTCGCGCGGCGGCGGCGCTCCACGCGCGCTGGCAGGCGTGGTCTGCGCGATCGACAGCAGCAGCAGCAGATCGTCGTACGCCGCCAGATCAAAGCGCTCCACCGGGCTCTCGCCCTCGCGCCGGAAGAGCATCTTTTCCAGCACCAGCAGCACCGACGGCGAACTCCACTCGGCCTCGATTTCCGCCAGCGCCTCGGTGTAGTGGTACAGCATGCGGCCGGTGCGGTGGAATCCGGCGAACTCCGGCACCTGCGCGTTGAACGACTGCATGAACTGCGAGCGCAGTTGCGAAAACTCTTCCACGCGGCTGAGCGAGTGGTACAGGCGCAAAAGCTCCAGATACGCCAGCGGCGAGGTGTCGCCATGCTCGGCAATGTGCTTCTGCAGCACCTCGATCGCCTGCTGGTGCTCGCCCACGGAGATGAAAAACTCGGCCTGCTGCTGGATGTCGAACAGCTCCTCGGGGCTGACGATGTGCACCACGGGCTGCGGCGCCGGCACGGGCGCAGGACCGGGGGCCGGCACATACGCCGCCACCGGCAGGGGCGCCGGCGCGGGCACCGCAGGCTTCAGCGGCGCGGGAGCACTCGGGGCCGGTGCTGTAGCGACAAACGGCGGCACCACCGCCACGGTGGGCGCGCCAGCGTCCGCGCCGCCGCCGGCCGCTCCGGCGGAAGAGGTCCAGGCATCATCGGGATGCGGCACCAGGCCCAGGGCCGCCTCGTGCTCGGCCAGGGCATCGCGCCCTCCCATGGCCGCCACGGAATCGCGCCAGGCCCGCACCGCCTTGTCGGTGGCGCGGCGCAAGCGCACCCAGGCCCACGCCACCAGCGCGCCGGCCAGCAGCAGCAGCCCCGCCAGGGCATACACCACCGTGGCCGGGAATTTGTCGGTTTCGGCCTGGGCCAGCTGCTGCTGCAACTGGGCGGCTTGCGCCTGGTCCCGGGCCGCCCGCGCGCGCAGTGCCGCCACGTCGGCTTCCAGGGCCTTCAACCGTTCGGCCTCGGGCGCAACATCGCCAGGCTGGGCGTTCAGGGATTTCCACAGCGCCGCCGCCTGGGCGCGTTCGGCCGAGGGCTGGTCCGAGGGAACGGCCTGCAGTTCCGGCGCGGCACGCAGCGCCACGGGGCGGTCCGTCCACAGGTCCAGCGGCTCCACCACCAGACGCGACTGCTTCTCCGAAGGCCGGGACTCCGGCGCCGCCTTTTTGGCCAACCGTGCCGCTGGCGCAGGCCGCTGGGCCGGCGACGGGCGCGCCGGCACCGGCGCATCTGCCGCCGGGGATGCCGGCCTGGCCTTGGGCGCAACGGGCGCAGGGCTGCGTGGCGGCGGCAATGCAGGCTCGGGCGCAGCCGGCGCTGGCGCGGCGGCAACCGGCGCGCGCTGAGCATCCGCCCGGGCGGGCGCCGCGCCCTGCTGCACGCGGGGCAGGTCCGTGCCCTGCCCGGCCACGGAGGGCAGGCGTGCGACATCCACGGGAGATGCCGTGCGCGCCACGGCGGCAGGGAATTCCGAAAGAAAGGTATAGGTCCGGGTGACTTTTCCTGCGCACCCGGCGGAGAGCGTCACCGTCACCACCGGTTCATCCACCGCGATGGCGGCATGCACCCGCACAGCGGGCGGGCGACCCCGCAGATCGGGCAGCGGCACCACTTGCACCTTGGCGTCGCTCACCACGGTGTCGCCGGCCATCACGCGCGCCGCGACGCAGGACGAAGCTAAGTCCGAACCCGGGTCGGGCTGGACATCAAAGGACAGGTCCACGGGTGAACCCAGCACCACCGTCCCTCTGCCGCCTCCCAAGGACAAGGCTGAGGCACCTGCGGCCACCACCCACAGGCCGGCCCCAATAATGGCGTTACTGAATTTCACAATAATTTCAATTTTAGGTGCAAACCATTCTTGCACAGAACGCCCGCGCAACGCGAACGCCATAATGGGGCGCTATGAAAATTCAGTTTCCCAACATTGCCGTGGTGGGCTCCGGCGCCATGGGCCGGGGCATTGCACAGATCGCAGCCCAGGCCGGCAGCGAGGTCTTTTTGCTCGACGCCCAGCCGGGTGCGGCCCAGGCGGCCCAGGCAGCGCTGGTGGACCAATGGAACAAGCTGGCGGCCAAAGGCCGGCTGGGCGCGGAGCAGGTTGCGGCCTTCTCGGCACGCCTGCACCCGGTGCAGGCCACGGCGGAGCTTGCCGCCTGCGACCTGGTGGTGGAGGCCATCGTCGAGCGGCTGGACGCCAAGCAGAAACTCTTTGCAGAACTGGAAGCCGTGGTGCGGGACGACGCCGTGCTGGCCACCAACACGTCCTCGCTGTCGGTGACCGCCATCGGCGCGGGGCTGCGGCGGCCGCAGCGGCTGGCGGGCTTTCACTTCTTCAACCCGGTGCCCCTCATGAAGGTGGTGGAAGTGGTGGCCGGCCTCAAGACCGACCCCGCCGTGTGCGCCGCCCTGGCGGCCTGCGCGCAGCAGATGGGGCACACCCCCGTGCAGGCGCAGGACACGCCGGGCTTCATCGTGAACCACGCGGGGCGGGGCTTCGGCACCGAAGCGCTGCGCATCGTCGGCGAAGGGGTGGCCGACTTCGCTACCGTGGACCGCATCCTGCGCGACCAGGTCGGCTTCAGGCTCGGGCCCTTCGAACTCATGGACCTCACGGCCCTGGATGTCTCGCATCCGGTGATGGAGTCCATCTACCACCAGTACTACGAGGAGCCGCGGTTTCGCCCCAGCGTGATCACGGCGCAGCGCCTGGCCGGCGGCGTGCTGGGCAAGAAGGTGGGCGAAGGGTTCTACCGCTATGTGGACGGTGCTGCGCAGGTTCCCGCCGAGGCGCCGCCGCCCGCGGTGGCCGCGCTGCCGCCGGTGTGGGTGTCGCCGCGGGCCTCCCGGCGGGCCGAGCTGTACCAGCTGCTCAAGGACCTGGGCGCCACCATCGAGACCGGGCAGTCCCCCTCGCCCCAGGCCATCACCCTGGTCGCGCCGCTGGGGTTTGACGTGACCACGGTGGCCGTGGTGGAGCGGCTGGACCCGGCGCGCACGGTGGGCATCGACATGCTCATCGAAGACGCCGCCACCAAGCGCCGCGTGCTGGCCACCAACCCGGCCACGCGCGTGGACATCCGCAACGCAGCCCACGCCCTGTTTGCCCGGGACGGCAAGCCCGTCAGCGTGATCCGCGACAGCGGCGGGTTCGTCACGCAACGGGTCGTGGCCACCATCGTCAACATCGCCAGCGACATCTGCCAGCAGGGCATCTGCAGCCCGCGCGACCTGGAGACCGCCGTCACGCTGGGCCTGGGCTACCCGCTCGGCCCGCTGGCCATGGGCGACCGCTGGGGCCCAACCAACATCCTGGAAGTGCTGTTCAACCTGCAGACCGTGTACGGCGACACGCGCTACCGTCCCAGCCCCTGGCTGCGGCGGCGTGGGGCCATCGGCCTGAGCCTCACGCATGTGGAAGAACACTGACTACCGCACCCATCACAGGTCACCATGCCCGCCGAACTCCAAAGCACCAGCCAGGGCCAGACCCTGGTACTGACCCTGCGCAACCCCGAGCGGCGCAACGCCATCGACCCGGCGATGGTTGCCGCCGGCATCGAGGCCCTGAGCGTTGCCGAGAGCAGCCCGGACATCCGCAGTGTGGTGATCACCGGCGCCGACGGCATGTTCTGCTCCGGCGGCAACCTGCAGCGCCTGCTGGCCAACCGGCAGCAGCCCCCTGCCGTGCAAGCGCAGAGCATCGAGGGCCTGCACCACTGGATCGAAGCCATCCGCACCTATCCCAAGCCGGTCATTGCCGCCGTGGAAGGCGCGGCCGCCGGCGCGGGCTTCTCGCTGGCGCTGGCGTGCGACTTCATCGTGGCGGCGCGCGATGCGGTGTTCGTCATGGCGTACAGCAATGTCGCGCTCTCGCCGGACGGCGGGGCCAGCTGGAGCCTGTCGCAGGCGTTGTCGCGGCAGATGGCCACCGAGATCCTGATGACCGGGGACCGCATCGGCGCCGAACGGCTGCATGCGCTGGGCCTGGTCAACCGCCTTGCCGACCCCGGCTCCGCACTGGACGCGGCGTTGTCGCTGGCCGCGCAACTCAACGCCAAGGCCCCCAACGCGCTGGCCAGCATCAAGGAGCTGCTGAGCGAAGCCCCCCACGCCACCCTGACGCAGCAGCTGGGCCGCGAGCGCGACCATTTCGTGAAGAACCTGCACCATGCCAATGGCGGCGAAGGCATCACCGCCTTCCTGGAAAAGCGCGCTCCGCGTTACGAATAGCACGCCCTCTCCACCGCTTTGTGAGCCCCTGTGCGCCAGCCCGGCGCCCAGGGGCTTTTTCATTGAGCCCGGCCGCAGACGCGCAGGTGACAACCCTGACGCAGAGCGAAGGTCCCTCACGCGACAATGCCCCCGTTTCCAGTCACGCAAAAGACAGACCATGGACGACCCGATTCTTACTATCGAAGAACGTGAAGCGATCAACTCCGGTCGCTGGTTTTCATCCCTTTCCCCTTCGCTGCGCCACGACATTCTCCGATGTGCCTACGTCAAACGCTTCAAGGATGGCGGCCTGATCGCCGCGCGCGGCGATCCGCCCGAGGAGTGGATTGCCTGCGCACGCGGTGCGGTGCGGGTGAGCTCCACCTCCATCTCGGGCAAGCAGATCACGCTCACCTACGTGGAGCCGGGCATCTGGTTCGGCGACGTGGCGATCTTCGACGGAGACCGCCGCACGCACGATGCCTATGCCCACGGGGACACCACCATCCTGTGCGTGGCCAAGGCCGATTTCAAGAAGATCCTGGCCGTGCACACCGAGCTGTACGAGGCCATGCTGCGCCTGCATGCGCGGCGCATCCGGCAGCTGTTCGGGCTGGTCGAGGACCTCAACACCCTGCCCTTGCGCTCGCGGCTGGCCAAGCAGCTGGTGCACCTGGTGCGCAGCTATGGCGTGCCCAGCCTGTCGGACGGCAGCGAAATCCGCATCAGCCTGCAGCTGGCGCAGGAAGAGCTGGCGCAGCTGCTGGGCGCGTCGCGCCAGCGTGTGAACCAGGAGCTCAAGGCGATGGAGCGCGAGGACGCCATCCGCATCGAGCCGGGCGGCCTCGTCGTGCGTGACCGCGAAGCCCTGATGCGCATTGCAGAAACCGACAACTGACTGACCGAACCCTTCTCCGCACTCCATGAGCAACTTTGACCATTTCGTCGGCACCCGGCCCGTTTCGGACCAGCACGCCTTTGACATCGATGCGCTGACCGCCTGGCTCACGCACCACATGGAGGGCTTCGCCGGCCCGCTGACCGTCGAGATGTTCAAGGGCGGGCAGTCCAACCCCACCTACAAGCTCATCACGCCCACGGCCAGCTATGTGATGCGCGCCAAGCCCGGCCCGGTGGCCAAGCTGCTGCCCTCGGCCCACGCGATCGAGCGCGAGTTCGCGGTGATGCGCGGCCTGTACGGCACCGATGTCCCGGTGCCGCGCATGCATGTGCTGTGCGAGGACGAATCCGTCATCGGCCGCGCGTTCTACGTGATGGAGTGCATGCAGGGCCGCGTGCTGTGGGACCAGTCCCTGGCCGGCATGACGCCCGCGCAGCGCGGCGCCATCTACGACGAGATGAACCGCGTGATCGCCGCGCTGCACACGGTGAAGTTCGCGGACCGGGGCCTGGCGAACTATGGCAAGCCCGGCAACTATTTCGAGCGCCAGATCGGCCGCTGGAGCAAGCAGTACATGGCCTCCATCACGCAGCCCATCCCCGAGATGGACAAGCTCATGGAATGGCTGCCGGCAAACATGCCGGCCAGCGCGCGGGACGAGAGCCAGGTGTCCATCGTGCACGGCGACTACCGGCTGGACAACCTGATGTTCCACCCTGCCGAGCCGCGCGTGGTCGCGGTGCTGGACTGGGAGCTGTCCACGCTGGGCCACCCGCTGGCGGACTTCAGCTACCACTGCATGAGCTGGCACATCCCGGCCGCCCTGGGCCGCGGCATCGCCGGGCAGGACCTGGCGGCGCTGGGCATCCCGGACGAGACCTCGTACATCCGCCGCTACTGCGAGCGCACCGGCATCGCCACGCCCGAGGCGCTGGCAGCGGACTGGAACTTCTACCTGGCCTACAACATGTTCCGCATAGCGGCCATCCTGCAAGGCATCGCCAAGCGCGTGGAGGCCGGCACGGCCTCCAGCGCGCAGGCCAAGGCTTCGGGAGACACGGCGCGGCCCATGGCCGAGCTGGCCTGGTCGTTCGCCCAGCGCGGATAAGCCCCTGATTACCAACGGAGAGACCCCATGGACTTTGACTACTCGCCCAAAACCAAGGAACTGCAGGCCAAGCTGCTCCAGTTCATGGACGATCACATCTATCCCAACGAAGGCACCTACGCCGCCGAACTGGAGGCCAACACGGCGGCCGGCAAGCGCTGGAGCGCCCTCAAGACCATCGAGAACCTCAAGCCCAAGGCCCAGGCCGCGGGCCTGTGGAACCTGTTCCTGCCCGTGGACAGCGCGGCCGCGTCGGGCTACGACGGCGCGGGCCTGACAAACCAGGAATACGCACCGCTGGCCGAGATCATGGGCCGCGTGCCCTGGGCCAGCGAGGTGTTCAACTGCTCGGCGCCCGACACCGGCAACATGGAAACCATCGCCCGCTACGGCAGCGAGGAAAACAAGGCCCGCTGGCTCAAGCCGCTGCTCGAGGGCAAGATCCGCTCGGCCTTTGCCATGACCGAGCCGGCCGTGGCGTCCAGCGACGCGACCAACATCGAGACGCGCATCGAGCGCCAGGGCGACGAGTACGTGATCAACGGCCGCAAGTGGTGGATCTCCGGCGCGGCCGACCCGCGCTGCGCCGTGTTCATCACCATGGGCAAGACGGACCCCGATGCGCCCAAGCACTCGCAGCAGAGCATGGTGCTGGTGCCTGCCAACACGCCGGGCATCCGCATCGTGCGCCCGCTGAACGTGCTGGGCTACGACGACGCCCCGCACGGCCACGTGGAGATGACGTTCGAGAACGTGCGCGTGCCGGTCTCCAACATCCTGCTGGGCGAAGGCCGTGGTTTCGAGATCGCCCAGGGCCGCCTCGGCCCCGGCCGCATCCACCACTGCATGCGCCTCATCGGCCTGGCCGAGCGCGCGCTGGAGCTGATGTGCAAGCGCGCGTCCTCGCGCACCGCCTTCGGCAAGACCGTGGCCCAGCAGACGGTGACGCAGGAGCGCATTGCCGAAGCACGCTGCAAGATCGACATGGCCCGCCTGCTCACGCTCAAGGCCGCCTGGCTGATGGACGTGGCCGGCAACAAGGTGGCCAAGACCGAGATCGCCATGATCAAGGTGGTGGCGCCCAGCATGGCCTGCCAGGTGATCGACTGGGCCATGCAAGTGCACGGCGGCGGCGGCATGAGCGACGACTTCCCCCTGGCCTACGCCTACGCCAATGCGCGCACGCTGCGCTTTGCCGACGGCCCGGACGAGGTGCACCGCAACGCCATCGCCAAGTGGGAACTGGGCAAGTACGGCAGCTACGGCCGCGACGCCAGCGTGCCCATCACGCGCGGCGCCTGAAGCCGGACGCGCCATGAACAACGGGGCCTGCGGCCCCGTTGTCGTTGGTGCAGGCTCCTGGCGAGCCGTCTGCGCGAATCGTCGCGCCATGGATGCTCTGCATGGATCGAGCGGAAAGTCTGCGCCCGAGCCTGCAGATGCACACGGCGCGATAGTTCGCGCAGAGGATCCCTAGGCATGGGGCAAGTCATCCGGCCCGGCCACGGACATGGGGGGCAGGTTCTGCATGGCGGCCTGCGCAGCCATCAGCAGCATCTGCGTGGCGTGCGCGATCTCGTCAAGGCTGCGCTCGGCGCGCTCCATGCGCAGGAACACCCGGCCGTGCGCCAGCATCAGCAGCAGCGGCGTCTGCGCGCGCACGGCGCTGCGCTCCCCCTCCAGGAAGTTGAGCAGCTGCGACACCACGGGCGCATGCACCCAGCGCTGCGCGACCTCGATGCGCTCCGCCACCACCGCGAAATGCTGGCGAAACGAGGCCGGCAGCCCCGGCCAGGCCATCTCTTCGTACATTGCCAGCCAGCGCACCTCTTCGGGCAGGCTGGCATCCACGCTGGTCTGCAGGGTGTCGGTGATCGCGCTGTAGGCGCGGCCCTCCAGCGCCTCCAGCAGGCAGCGGTTGAGCACCATGACCGCCGCATCCGGGTCGGCGCCCACGTCGGCGCGGCCCCGCAGCTCCAGCCCGCGCACATACTCGCGCGTGGGCGCGCCGCTTTCCAGCCGCCAGGCCTGCCCGCCCACGTCGCCCCCCAGGTCGAAGTGCCCTTCCGTGGCGTGCGGCACGATGGCGATCTGCTGCGCTGCCGCCCAGCGGGCCACCTCCTTGTTGGTGACAGGCCCGCCACCGGGAGCGCCGGGGGCGCTGAAGACTTTGCGAAGGCGATCAAACATGGCGGGCGGAAGCACGGAGCTTCGGGAAGGTCGAGATTCCGCATTATTGGGGGCAACCGCCGACGCGGCAAACCCGCGGGGCTGCCTGCCGCCGCGGGAGCGATGGCGGCCCGTGCTGAGGCCAGCACCGGGCTCAATAATGCTATCAAATGTATAGCTGTTAGCGCTTATCCATAAAGCGCCAGAGACCATTTCAATCAAAAATTCCGCAGCCTACACCACACCCGCAACGCAGCGGGTGCGCCTGCCGTGCCGGCCGGCTACGGCGCAGCCGGTGCCGGGTTCAGCGCCAGCGTGTGCACCCAGCGGCCCGGCCGGCGCTGCAGCGCGCGGTAACCGGTCTCCGCCCAGGTGGCGCTCATGTCGCGGTAGCGCGGCGAGAACACCAGCCCGCTCTGGCCGGTCTGGTAGATAAAGCGCGACTGCTCCAGGTCGGCCAGGTCGTACACCGCCCGCAGCGACGGGGCATGCCGGTTCACGAACGGCCCCTTGGCCTCGCCAGCGTTGTACTGGCCCACGTTGACCGTGTAGGCATCCCCGTGGGACGGCACGCTCACGTCGAAGAAGCGCGCCAGCGCCGCAACGCTGCTGAAGGGCCGGTGGGCGCTGAGCGCCGGGTGGGCCACGCCCCAGCGCCAGCGGGCCGGGTCCGCGCCATACGCCGCCTGCAGCCGGTCCAGCGCGCGCCCCAGGGCCGCGGACGACTGTTCGGCGCAGGACATCGGCTGGCACCACCAGGCGTCGTTGCGTTCCAGGATGCCCTCCAGGGCGGCCCGGTAGTCGCGCTTGCCGTACGTGGCCTCGAACCGCTCCTTGCCGATGCGCGGCACCAGCAGGCCGCGCGCCAGCTCGTCCGTCCAGGCCGCAAAGATCAGCGGCGCAGCGCGTTGCGCGTCCATCACCCCGTCGAAGCCCTGCAGCTGCTGTTGCGCGGCTGCCGCCAGCGCATGCGATGGCTGGGCCTGCAGCAGGTACGGCAGCAGGCGCCGAACAGCCAGCGACGTCGCGTCACGGTGAATGGCCTGCATGCTCGCCACGTCATGCCGGGGCGTGGCCTCGATGAGCTGCGCGATGCGTTCGTAGCGGTAAGGCAGCGCCCAGTCCTGCGTCAGGTAGTGCGGGTAGCCGGGCGCCGTGACGCGCTGGTTGGCGGTGGCGATCCAGCCTTTGGCGCCGTCGTCCCGGGGCGTCTGGTCGTAGGGCAGCCAGCCCTTCCAGTCGTAGCGCGCATCCCAGCCGGGGGACGGCGCCACGCCGCGGATGTCGTTGGCAGCGTCGCGCACCGGCACGCGGCCGGCGGCCTTGAAGCGGATGGTGCCCTGGTCGTCCGCCGCCACCACGCTCTGCATGGGCGAGTGGTAGTGCGCCAGGCCCTCGAACAGCTCGTCCACCGTCTTGGACTGGTTGGTCTTGAGGCCCGCCACCACGGTCTGGTTGTCGGCATCCAGCGCCGTCCAGCGCAAGGCCAGCACGTACTTGCCCAGGTCCAGGACGTCCGCATGCGACTTCTGCACGTCGCTCAGCACGGGGCCGTGGCGGGTGCTGCGCAGCTGCAGCACCACGTCGGCCTGGCCCTTCACGCGGATCGTCTCCTGGCGCACGGTGAACGGTGCCCAGCCCTGCGGCGTGCGGTACTGCGTGGAGTCGGCCGGGTTGATCTGCTCCAGGTAGAGGTCCTGGACATCGGGGCCGGTGTTGGTGAATCCCCAGGCCACCTTGTCGGTGCGGCCGAGCACCACAAAGGGCAGGCCCGGCAGGGTCGCGCCCACGGCATCGATCGCTGCAATGGGCGTGCCGTCCGAAGCACGGCCCGCGGGCGCTTGCAGGCCCGCAAAGTACCAGATGGCCGGCGCCGACAGGCCCAGGTGCGGGTCGTTGGCCAACAGCGGCTTGCCGCTGACCGTGCGCGAACCGGCCAGCACCCAGTTGTTGCTGCCCTTGCCTTCGTTGGTGCCCGCATTGCGCGCCAGTTCATCGGACCAGGCCAGCATGCCGGCACCGATCTGCCGGTCCAGGAAGCCCGCCGCCTGCACGTCGGCCTGGGCGCCGGACGCCGCCGCCGGGCCGTTGGCCCCCGCGGGGCGGTAGACGCCCAGGCTGCGGTACAGCTGCGCCAGATCGGCCGCGGCCGCGGGCTGCTCGCCCGGGTACGGCGGCATCAGCTGCCACAGCCGGTCCGTGTCCAGCGTGCGCGCCACCGACAGCCGCGCAAACTCGTTGCCCCAGTTGCCCCCCAGGTCCAGCGCCATCATCAAGGCCCATCCCACGCTGTCCTCGGCCGTCCACACCGCGCCGTCGGCGCCCCCGGGCTGCACGCCCAGCACCTGGAACTCGGGCGGCAGCGCCTGCGGGCGGTTCTTGTGAAACGCCTGGATGCCGCGGGCGTAGGCCTGCAGCGCCTCCTGGGCGTACAGTGGCAGGCCTTCGTACTGGCGGCGCGCGGCACCCATGATGTCGAGGCCCCGCATGAGCTTGTCGGTCTCCAGCGTGGCGGGGCCAAAGACTTCGGACAGCTGGCCGTGCATCACGCGGCGGTTGAACTCCAGCTGCCAGGTCCGCTCCTGCCCATGCACGTACCCCATGGCAAACCAGGCATCCTGCGGCGACCGGGCCCGCACGTGCGTCACGTCGGCCCCGTCGCGCAACACCTGCACGGACTGGGCGAGGCCCGCCACGGTCAGCCCGCCATCAAGCCGTGCAAAGCTGCGCTGCACGTACAGCGCCGCGCCGGCGCCGGCCAGCAGGGCCGCGGCCACCAGGCCAACGGCCGTCTTCTTCATCCATGCCATGTTCAGTCTGTCTCCTGTGAGGTTGATGTTCTGCAAGCCGCGGAGGGGCGGCGGTTGAAAGGCCGGTGCCCGCCGGCACCGCACCGGGGGTGCGGGCGGCTCACACCAGGTGGACGCTGGTGCCCGCCACGTGGAAGCGGATGACCGGCGCGCTCGATTCCATGAACGATACGCCCAGGGCGATCTCGCCGGTGCCGTGCAGCAGGCAGCCGTCGCGGCGCAGCCGCACGGGCGAATCGCTGCCCTCGAACCGCACCCAGGTGCCAAAGCTGCTCATGTCCGTCAGCACGAAGCCGCCGTTGCGCCAGTCGATGCGCGCGTGCAGGCGCGACACGCGCGGGTCGTTGATGCACAGCTGCGCGGTGGTGGCGCGGCCCAGGAGCACGGGCACGTCGGACGAGGAAAACGTGTGGTCCACGCCGTGCCAGGAAAACTGGATCTGGCCCAGCACCGAGTCCTCGGGCGCAAAGCTGCTCATCAGCGTGGCCTGCATGGTGAGGGAGTCAGGGGCTTCGTCCTCGCGCCACTCGACCTGGTAGAGCATCTGCAGCTCGGACTTGCCGCGGATCTCCAGCAGGCCCATCTTGCGGTACCAGACCTCCGGCGCCGCCCCGGCGAGCAGCACGGTGGTCTCGGTGGCCCAGATCTCGCCCGCCCCGGCCCGCTCGCACAGGCGCGAGGCCACGTTGACGGCATCGCCATAGCAATCCCCGTCCACCTCCACCACCTCGCCGCTGGCCACGCCGACGCGCAGGTCCATGCGCACGGGCTGGGGCCACCGGCCCTGGCGGGCCTGCTGCTGCCGCAGGAGCGTCGCCGTGGCCGCCACGGCACCGGCGGCATCGCCAAAAATGCCCAGCACGCCATCCCCCAGGGTCTTGACCACCCGTCCGCCGCAGGCCTGCAGGGCATCGCCGATGCGGCGGGTCATCTGCGTGACGGCTTCGGTGGCGCGCTCGTTGCCCAGCGCTTCAAACAAGGCGGTGCTGCCGGAGATGTCTGCAAAGACCATCGTCGATAACACGGTCATGGGCAACGGCCTGAAAGTAACACCATGTTATTCAGTTTAGACCAAGCCTTCCGCTGGCGCACACAAAGCTTCGCCACAGCCCACCAACGGCCGCAAAGCCCGATCGGCGGCGCCCTTCTTCCCAGGGGTGCTCTCGCCCGGCCCGCGTGAAAAACCGCACAGCCCGCGCCCCGGGTTTGTTGTCTTTATGCAAAAACAGGAGCATGCCTCTTGCGCCAGGCTTCGCGCGGGCTTACTTTGGCAGGCCGTCCCTACCCTACCGCCCGATGCGCTGGATCAAGCCCAACCTCCGCAACAGCCTGCACGACCTGCTGGGCCGTGACAAGCCGTCGTCCACGGGGTGGGTGCGCCACCAGGGGCTGGAGGTGGTGCGCAAGGCCATGCTGCAAACGCTGTCGGGCCTGGCGGGCTGCGAAGTCGCGCGCATGAGCATGCGGCTGCGCTACGCCGCAGACATCGAGGCCCTGTGGTACCTGCGCAGCGACCTGCAAGGCGTTCTGGCGCCGCTGCGCGGCACGGCGGCCGCGCAGGCCGAGGTCGAACGCATCACCCACCTCTTCCAGGGCCAGCTGCCGACCGCCCCGCGGCCCGCGCACGGCCACGCGCCGCATCCTTGAGAACCCATGCAACGGTTCTGAGCACGGGCACGGGCATGGGCACGCTCAGTGCTGGTGTCCCCAGTAGATCAGCGCGTCCCGCCCTTCCACCGACAGCGACACCTGCGCGCCCACGGGCAGCAGCACCTTGGTGTCCACATGGCCAAACGGCAGGTTGGTGAGCACCGGCGCCTTGATCTGCGTGCGCAGCCAGTCCACCACCGATTGCAGCTTGAAGCCCTTGTCGTGCGGCGCCAGCCGGTAGCCGGTGAACTGCCCCAGCACCACGGCCTTTTGCTGCGCCAGCACGCCCGCGTGCAGCAGCTGCGTGAGCATGCGCTCGATGCGGTAGGGGTGCTCGCTCACGTCTTCCACGAACAGGATGCCGCCCTTGACCTGCGGGAAGTACGGCGTGCCCACCAGGCCGGTGAGCACGGCGAGGTTGCCGCCCCACAGCTGCGCCTTCTTCACGTACACCTCGGGCACGGTCGGCCGGCCGTCGGCCAGGGGCTTTTCGCGGCCCAGCGTCCAGCCGGTGCCTTCGCCGTGGCCGGTCAGCAGGTCGTCAAAGCAGGCCAGCATGATGTCGTCGGGCTCGCCCTCCACCCCGAAGTCGCTGATCAGCGCGGGCCCGGCCCAGGTGGTGGCGCCCGTCTGGGCCAGCACCGCGTTCTGGAAGGCCGTGAAATCGCTCAGGCCCACGAACTTCATGCCGCCCGCAATCGCCTTGGCCACGGCCTTGTAGCGGATGCCCGGGAGGATGCGCGTGAGCCCGTAGGCCCCGCGCGTGATCAGCGCCACGTCGGCCCCGCTGGCCGCCGCGCGGTGGATGGCCGCCAGGCGCGTGGCGTCGTCGCCCGCAAAGCGCGTGTGCACGGCCTGGGCGTCGGGGTCCACCTCCACCTCGTGGCCCAGGGCCTTCAGGCGCGCGATGCCGCGCTTGAAGGCGGCCTTGTCGCGGATGGCGCTGGCCGGCGAATAGATGTAGATGTGCTTGGGCCCGTGGTCGTGCGCGCAGTGCGCGGGGTCATGGTCGAGGTGGTCGTCGTGCTGCAAAGCGTTCAGGCGCGCCGCGCCTGCTCCAGGAATGAGGGGAAAAAAGGGAAAGGGTCCGCCGGCGTGCCGCACGCCGCGCTGCGGAATGAACCCGTCAGTCGGCGAAGTATTCCACAGCGCGCCGCGCAAGGGCCTCGCCGTGCTCCGGCACGAAGTGGCCGGCCTGGGGCAGGACCAGCGGCTCGGGGCAGCCGCGCACCTGGGCGCGCAGCGCCTGCATCACCGGCAGGCCCAGCACCGGGTCCTGCGCGCCCACGGCCAGCAGGCTGCGGCCCTGCCAGGCGTGGGCCCAGAACTGCGCTGCCGCGCGCGACACCGCGGCCCCCGGGTCGGTGGGCAGCGCGGGCACCCGCTGGGGAAAGGCGCGCAGCGCGGCGCGGTAGCCCGCGTCCGGAAACGGTGCGTCGTATGCCGCGCATTCGGCGGCGCTCAAGTGCGGGTTGCCGCGCGCCAGCAGGCGGCCCACGCCATACAAGGGCTTGCGGCGGCACATGTCGCGCCAGTCCACAAAGCCCGGCGACAGCGGCGCCTCGCCCGTGGCCAGCAGCGTGTTCATGGCCAGCAGGCCGCGGTAGCGCTGCGGAGCGGCCATCGGCAGGGTCAGGCCCAGGATGCCGCCCCAGTCCTGCACCACCAGCACCACGCGCTGCAGGTCCAGCCGCTCCACCAGCTCCAGCAGCACCTGGCGGTGCGTGTCGAATGTGTGGAAGGCCTCCTTCTTGGGCTTGTCGCTTTTGCCAAAGCCCACCAGGTCGGGCGCCACCACGCGGTCGCCTGCGGCCAGCCACACGGGCAGCATCTTGCGGTACACGTAGCTCCAGGCCGGGTTGCCATGCAGGCACAGCCAGGTGCGCGGCGCATCGCGCGGGCCTTCGTCCAGGTAGTGCAGGCGCAGGCCCGCCAGGGCGGGCAGGTCGCTCACATAGTGCGGCGCCCAGGGGTAGCCGGGCAACGGGGCAAAGCAGGCCTCGGGCGTGCGCAACGCGTCGTCGCGCAGCGGGTGGGCGGCCAGGGCCTGCTGCCGCTGGGCGCGGCGGCGCTGCTGGAAAAACGTGCTCAGGGCCTGGCCGCATTCATCGGCCAGCACCCCGCCTTCCACGGCGGTCTGGTGGTTCAGGCGCGGCTCGGCAAACAGATTCAGCACCGAGCCGGCCACGCCCGTCTTGGGGTCGGGCGCGCCAAACACCACGCGGCCCACGCGCGCGTGCAGCATGGCGCCGGCGCACATGGCACAGGGCTCCAGGGTCACGTACAGCGTGCAGCCCTCCAGCCGGTAGTTGCCCAGGTGCCGGGCCGCCGCGCGCAGCGCTGCGATTTCGGCGTGGGCCGTCGGGTCGTGGCCTTGCACGGGCGCATTACGGCCGGTGGCGATCACCCGGCCGCCCTGCACCACCACCGCCCCCACGGGCACCTCGCCTGCGGCGCCGGCCTGCTGCGCCTGCGCCAGCGCCTCGCGCATCCAGCGGGCATCGTCCAGCGGGGAATGGGGGGAATTCATGCTATCAATTTAGTAGCTGCCGGCGCTTGCCAGATAAGCGCCAGAGGCCATTTTTTGCTTAAAAAGGGTGGAAGAGCGCTGGCGATGGCTACTTGGCGCCCTCCTCGTCCGGCATGGGGCGGGCCTGCTGCAGGGCGCTTTCCACCTGCTGGCGCACCTGCTGCTGGATCTGCTGGCTTTGCTGCTGCAAGTTGCCGCCGGGCTGCACGGCCAGGGGTTCCGAGGCCGCGCTGGTCGCGGCGGCGGGCATGTTCGCGGGGGTACTGCTGCGCAGGACCGATGTCTGTTTGCGCGCCAGCACACCCACGATGGCCAGCACCACGACCAGCCCTACCAAGCCCAGCATTGCACGCATCTCCAGCCCTCCTTGCCCGCGTTCCGCCAGCTCCCCATGGGCCGGCGCAGGGCCCGACTGTAAAGGCAAACGGCCGCACAAGGCGGCCGTCAGGGGGCGCTTCTGTGGGAAGCCGCCGTGGGGCGAGGTGGTCAGTTCAGCGCCACGCGGTTGCCGTCCTGGTAGGTGTACAGCGTCACGGCCGGCGTGGTCAGTTCGCCGCGCGGGGTGAAGGCGATGTTGGCCGTCACACCCTTGTACTCGGTCTTGGCCAGGAAGGGGGTGAACACCTTGGGATCCACCGAGTTGGCGCGCTTCATGGCATCGGCCAGCACCATGGCAGCGTCATAGGCGTAGGGGCTGTAGATCTGGAACTGGCCCGGGAACTTGGCGTCGTAGCGCTTCTTCCAGTCGGAGCCGCCCTGCATCTTGTCCACCGACGCACCGCCGGTGGCACAGGTCACGTTCTTGAGGGCGGGCGTCTTGCCGGCCAGTTCCGGCAGCTTTTCGGTGCACAGCGCATCGCCGCCAAAGAACTTCGCGTTGCCCAGGCCCAGCTGCTCCATCTGGCGCAGCATGGGGCCGGCCTGGGCGTCCAGGCCGCCGTAGAAGATCGCATCGGGCTTCTTGTTCTTGATGGCCGTGAGGATGGCCATGAAGTCGGTGGCCTTGTCGTTGGTGAACTCCTCGGCCACCACCTTCAGGCCCTTTTGCAGCGCGGTGGCCTTGAACACCGACGCCACGCCCTGCCCGTAGGCGGTGCGGTCGTCAATGATGGCCACGCTCTTGAGCTTGAGGTGGTCCGCGCCGAACAGCGCCAGTGCGGCGCCCAGCGCGTTGTCATTGGCGATCAGGCGGAAGGTGGTCTTGTGGCCGGGCTTGGTCAGATCGGGGTTGGAGGCCGACGCCGTGATGTGGGGCAGATCGCACTTGGCGTAGATGGCCGATGCCGGGATGGACGTGCCGGACTGCAGGTGCCCGACCACGCCCGCCACCTTCTGGTCGCACAGCTTCTGCGCCACGGCCGTGGCCTGGCGCGGGTCGCCGGCATCGTCTTCGGCAGCGATCTCGAACTTGATCTTCTTGCCGCCGATCACGAGGTTCTGGGCATTGAGGTCGTCAATGGCCATGCGCACGCCGTTTTCGGTGTCCTTGCCAATGTGGGCAATGCCGCCCGAAACGGGGCCCGCGTGGGCGATCTTGACGGTTTGCACCTCTTGCGCCACGGCGGCCGTGGCCGCAGCCGCGCACACCGCAGCGGCAGCCAGCTGCACCAGGGACAAGGACGACGAGGGGGAACGCAGGCGGGAAACACGAAACACGGTGAAATCTCCGGAGAATGAAAGACAAGGCCCAGGCGCACCGATTTGGGGCGCAAACCTTCCTATCGTAGCCACCTCGCGCACCAACCTGCGGCAATCACTATGTAAGCTTAGTAATTTGCCGTGCCATTAACGGTGCTAATAGCCGCCACGGCACGCGGCAATCTCGGCGCCTTCGTTTTTTTGGCACGGTTTCCGCACGGTTTTGGGGCGGTCCATGGCCGCCCGTCAGCCCTTAGCGATCCGCAGCTTGAAATGGATAAAGGGAAGCACCGCGTCCGGCGCGCCGCGCGGCACCCGCTCTTCCACGCAGCCGGTGTCGTTGGGGGTGACGAAATGCGGCCCGATCCCCGCCAGGGCCACGCGGTGCGAGCCCGTCCAGTCCCATCCCCACCCGCTGCCGGTCACCTCGCCCTGGAACAGCACGGGACCTTGGAGGCTGATGCCCTGGTGGATGGCGATGCGCAAGGTGTCTGCCAGCGGACCCGCGCGGTAACCCGCCTGGATGCGGACGGTGAAGACTGGCGTCTGGGCCGGGTCCAACGTGGCGCCCGACGTGTTGGCCACCGCCACCAGGCCCGGCATGGCCGTGCCGTTCCAGCGCTCGGCCATGACGGCGCCGTCCGCAAAGATGATGAAGCCGCGGGCCTCGGCCCACAGGTTCTGCCTGTGGCGCAGCACCGGCCCGCAGTGTGGGTTGTAGCTGCCCTGGCCGCCCGTGCAGTCCAGCGCAAAGACCATGTGGTTGGCGCCCTGGGAGTAGAACCACGAGCAGTCCACGGTGCAGACCACCTCGCAGTGCCGTGCCGCGTCGGTGCTGGTGCGGATGGGCAGGTAGACGAAGTCGAGGTCGTTGATGGCCAGGCTCAGCTGGGCGGGCTTTCGGGAATGCGCAGCGCTCATCGGGTTCCTTTCGGTCTGCGGCGGCCAGGCGCGGCCCGCGCTTCGTTGGCGGCTTTGTACCAGACCCCACGGGGAGCAGGGCCCCCCAATACCCCCGCCACCGCCCTGCGGAACGGCGAAACTGAAATAATCGCGCCCCATGTCCCTCCTGCCCCACCAGCTCGAACTGCTCTCCCCCGCGCGCGACGCCGACATCGGCATCGAAGCCGTCAACCACGGCGCCGACGCCGTCTACATCGGCGGCCCGGCCTTTGGCGCGCGGGCCGGCGCGGGCAACGACCTCCGGGACATCGAGCGCCTGGTGCAGCACGCGCACCGCTTCAACAGCCGCATCTTCATCACGCTCAACACCATCCTGCGCGACGACGAGCTGGAGGCCGCGCGCAAGATGGCCTGGCAGGTGTACGAGGCCGGCGCGGACGCGCTCATCATCCAGGACATGGGGCTGCTCGAAATCGACCTGCCGCCCATCCAGTTGCACGCCAGCACGCAGACCGACATCCGCACGCCCGAGAAGGCGCGCTTTCTGCAGGACGCGGGCCTTTCGCAGATCGTGCTGGCGCGCGAGCTGACGGTGCAGCAGATCGCCGCCGTGCACAAGGCGCTGGGCCCGGTCGATGCGCCCGGCCGCGCCAACATCGAGTTCTTCATCCACGGCGCACTGTGCGTGGCCTACAGTGGCCAGTGCAACATCAGCCACGCACAGACCGGCCGCAGCGCCAACCGGGGCGACTGCAGCCAGGCCTGCCGCCTGCCCTACCAGGTAACGGACGCGCAGGGCCGCTTCATCGCGCACGACAAGCACGTGCTGAGCATGAAGGACAACAACCAGAGCGACAACCTGCGCGCGCTCATCGACGCCGGCGTTCGCAGCTTCAAGATCGAGGGGCGCTACAAGGACATAGGCTACGTGAAGAACATCACCGCCCACTACCGCACGCTGCTCGACGAAATCATTGAAGAGCGCGAGGCCCAGGGCCGGCCCCTCGGCCGCTCGTCCAGCGGGCGCACCACCTTCACCTTCACGCCCGACCCGCTGCAGAACTTCAACCGCGAGTTCACCGACTACTTCGTCACCGGCCGCAAGCAGGACATCGGCGCCTTCGACAGCCCCAAGAACCCCGGCCAGGCCATCGGCTGGGTCACCAAGGTGGGCCCCGACTTTGTCGAGCTGGAGGTGAGCGACCCTGCCACCGTGCTGCACAACGGCGACGGCCTGTGCTACTACGACCTGCACAAGGAACTGGTGGGGATGGCCATCAACGTGGCCGAGCCCGTGTCGGCCCGCAGCGTCGGCCAGTGGAGGGTGTACCCCAAGGACCCGATGGAGAGCTTCAAGGACCTGCGCAAGGGCACCGAGATCAACCGCAACCGCGACATGGACTGGGTGCGCACGCTGGAGAAAAAATCCAGCGACCGGCGCATCGGCCTGTGGGCGCACCTGAACGAGACGCCCAATGGTTTCAGCCTGACGCTGACCGACGAGGACGGCAACGTGGGCACCGCCTCCGTGCAGCAGCCCCACCAGCACGCCACCGATGCCACCAAGGCCGAGGCCAGCCTGCGCGAGCAACTGGGCCGATTTGGCGCCACGGTGTTCGCGGTGCATGACATTGCTTTGCAACTCTCGCAGCCGTGGTTCGTGCCGGCCTCGGTGCTCAACGCGCTGCGCCGCGACGCCGTGGCCGCGCTGGAGGCCGAGCGCGCCCGCAACTTTGCCCGCCTGCCGCGTGCCACGCCGGTGCAGCCGCCGGCGCCCTACCCTGACGACACGCTCTCCTTCCTGGGGAACGTGTTCAACCACAAGGCGCACGACTTCTATGTGCGCCACGGCGTGAAGGTGATCGACGCCGCCTACGAGGCGCACGAGGAAGAAGGCGAAGTCAGCCTCATGATCACCAAGCACTGCGTGCGCTTTTCCATGAGCCTGTGCCCCAAGCAGGCCAAGGGCGTGACGGGCGTGCAGGGCACCATCAAGGCTGAGCCCTTGATGTTGATCAACGGCAAGGAAAAGCTGACCTTGCGCTTTGACTGCAAGCCCTGTGAAATGCACGTGGTGGGCAAGATCAAGCGCCAGGTGCTCAACCAGGCCCGCGAAGCCCCCCTCACCTTCTACAAAGCCCGTCCGCAGCGCACGGCCTGACCGGCGCGTCTGCGGCGCGGGTTGCCGACCCTCCGCACCCCGATGACACCAGCCAAGGCACCCCACCTCCACCACGCCGACGACGTCACCCAGGCCTTCGGCGTCGACCCGTCTGCCGGCCTGCACCCTGACGAAGCCTTGCGCCGCAGTGCCACCCACGGCGCCAACGAGTTGGCTGCCGCGCAGCAGCGCACCTGGCCGCACCTGCTGGCCGACCAGTTCAAGGACTTCATGGTGCTCGTGCTGCTGGGCGCCGCCGCCATTTCCGGACTGGTGGGCGAGTGGACCGACACGCTGGTCATCCTGGTCATCGTGGTGCTCAATGCCGCCATCGGCTTTGCGCAGGCCTGGCGCGCCGACCAGGCCATGGCAGCGCTGCGCCAGCTGGCCTCCGCCCACGCCACCGTGCTGCGCAACGGCGCCCTGCAGGTGGTGCCGGCCAGCGTGCTGGTGCCCGGCGACATCGTGCTGCTGGAGGCCGGCAATCAGGTGCCGGCCGACCTGCGGCTGGTGGACATCGCGCAGCTGCAGGTGGATGAGTCGGCCCTCACGGGCGAATCCGTCACCGTGGCCAAGCAGACCGAGGCCCTGACGACCGAGGAGGTGGGCGCGCTGGGCGACCGCACCAACATGGCCTTCAAGGGCACCACGGCCACCCATGGCCGCGGCCGGGGCGTGGTGGTGGCCACCGGCATGCGCACCGAACTGGGCAAGGTCGCCACCCTGCTGGACACGGCCGACCGCAGTACGCCGCTGCAGCGGCGCCTGGCTGCCTTCGGCAAGCGGCTGGCGCTGGCGGTGCTGGGCATTTGCGCCGTGATCTTCGTGGTGGGCGTGTTGCGCGGGGAGGCGCCGCTGCTGATGGCCCTAACGGCCATCAGCCTGGCCGTGGCGGCAATCCCCGAGGCCCTGCCCGCCGTGGTCACGGTGCTGCTGGCGCTGGGCGCGCGCCGCATGGTGGCCGTGCAAGCGCTGGTGCGGCGCCTGCCGTCGGTGGAGACGCTGGGCTCCGTCACGACCATCTGCTCGGACAAGACCGGCACCCTCACGCAGAACCGCATGCACGCCGAACTGCTGGTGGCCCACGGCGTGCGCTGGGTGCCCGGCGATTCCCTGCCCGGGCCGGCCCATGCCGAGGCCCTGCGCGCCGCTGCGCTGTGCAACGACGCCACGCTGCAGCCGCAGGACGATGGCGGCGCACCCGGCGCCCACTGGCTGGGCGACCCCACCGAAACCGCGCTGGCGCTGGCCGCGCACGCGGGCGGCCTGGACAAGGCAGAGCTGGACGCGCTTTGCCCCCGCGTGCAGGAGCAGCCGTTTGACTCCGACCGCAAGCGCATGACCACGTTCCACCGCAGCGCGCCCGGCTTTGTGGCCTACACCAAGGGCGCGCCCGAGTCCGTGCTTCCCCGCTGTACCGCGCACTGGACGCCCGAGGGCACCGCGGCACTGGATGCGGGCAAGGTCCTGGCCGTGGCCCAGCAGCTCGCAGCCCAGGGCTTGCGGGTGCTGGCGCTGGCCCGCCGCAGCCACGACCGGCTGCCGGACACCAACGACATCGACGCGGTGGAAAACCAGCTGGAGCTGCTGGGCCTCATCGCCCTCATCGACCCGCCGCGTGCCGAGGCGCAGGTGGCAGTGCGCGACTGCCTGAGCGCCGGCATCACCCCCGTGATGATCACCGGCGACCACCCGGCCACGGCCCGCGCCATTGCGCACCGCCTGGGCATTGTTGGCACGAGCGACGCGCCCGTGCTCACCGGCGCCGAACTGGCCACGCTGGACGACGCCGCGCTGCAGGCCAAGGTGGAGCAGGTGCGGGTCTACGCCCGCGTGGACCCGGCGCAGAAGATCCGCATTGTCGAGGCGCTGCAGGCCCGGGGCCACTTCGTGGCGATGACGGGCGACGGCGTGAACGATGCCCCGGCCCTCAAACGCGCCGACATCGGCGTGGCCATGGGCCAGGGCGGCACCGACGTGGCGCGCGAAGCATCGAGCCTGGTGCTGCTGGACGACAATTTCGCCACCATCGTCGCGGCGGTGCGCGAGGGCCGCCGGATCTACGACAACATCCGCAAGTTCGTGCGCTACGCCATGACCGGCAACTCGGGCGAGATCTGGACCATCTTCCTCGCGCCGCTGCTGATGCTGCCGATTCCCCTGCTGCCCATCCACATCCTGTGGGTCAACCTCGTCACCGACGGGCTTCCGGGCCTGGCGCTGGCGGCCGAGCCGGCCGAGCGCGGCATCATGCGGCGCCCGCCCCGGGCGCCGCGCGAGAGCCTGTTTGCCCACGGCATGTGGCAGCACATCCTGGGTGTGGGCCTGCTGATCGGCGGGCTGTGCCTGGCCGTGCAGGCCTGGGCGCTGCACACCGGGCACGCGCACTGGCAGACCATGGTGTTCACCGTGCTCACGCTGGCGCAGATGGCGCATGTGATCGCCATCCGGTCCGAATCCGAACCCATCTGGCGGCTCGGGCTGCTGAGCAACCGCCCGCTGCTGGGCGCGGTGCTGCTCACCTTTACCCTGCAGATGGCGACCATCTACGTGCCCTGGCTCAACCCCATCTTCCGCACCGAACCGCTGAGCCTGGGCGAACTGGCGCTGTGCATCGGCGCGGCCCTGGTGGTGCTGGTGGTCGTGGAGATTGAAAAGGCCTGGCGGCGCGGGCGCAGCGGGCAGACGTCGGCCGACCCGGCGCTGGACGCCTGAGCGGGGCAGCGCCCGGCCATCTCAGCGATGGCGGGCGCCGAGCACCCCGCCCTGGGCAAGTTCCGGCTGCAAGGCCACCACCCCGCCCACAATGATCAGGGCTGGCGCCTTCACGCCATGGCGGACGGCCAGCCCCGGCAGCGACGCGACCGTGCCGGTGAGGGTGCGCTGGCCGGGCAGCGAGGCGCGTTCGACGATGGCCGCCGGCGTTTCCGGCGGCAGGCCGTGCGCGGCCAGTTGCGCGCAGATGGTGGGTAGCGTGGCCACGCCCATGTAGAAGACCACCGTCTGGCGGGTGCGCGCAAGCAGCGGCCAGTCCAGCGCCGTGTCGTCGTCCCCGCGCAGGTGGCCCGTGGCCAGCACCAGGGTGCCGGCGTGGTCCCGGTGCGTGAGGGGAATGCCCGCACACGCGCCCGCCGCCTGGGCGGCGGTGATGCCCGGCACCACGTCGAAGGGAATGCCCGCACGGGCCAGCGCCTGCACCTCTTCCCCGCCGCGCCCGAAGATGTAGCAGTCGCCGCCCTTCAGGCGCACCAGCGGCCGCCCGCTGCCCGCCAGCCGGCACATCAGCGCAATGATGTCCTCCTGCGGCAGCGTGTGGCGCGAGGATTCCTTGCCCACATAGATGCGCTCCGCGCTGTCCGGCACCAGGGCCAGCACCGCTTCGCCCACCAGGTGGTCGTACAGCACCAGGCTGGCCTCGCGCAACGCGCGCGCGGCCTTCACCGTCAGCAAGTCGGGATCGCCTGGGCCGGCGCCGACCAGCGTCACGCGGCCCGGCGGCACCGCCGGGTTCCCGGTCCCGCCGGGCGCGGGCGTCTTCAGCCATTGGGGGTCGTCCATGAAGCTCATGCAGGGGGCTCGCGGGTGGTTGTGGGGTAGGCCCATGGTGGAACAGGCCGGGCGGCGCGTCCTTGAACCAGTTCAAGGACAGCCCGCACCGCCCGCAGGACCATTGCCGCACCCGCAGTCACGAAGGACAGCCGTGGCGCGGGTCGGAGGGCGCAGCCGCATCCACCGCCAACCATTCGCTGCCCATGACGCAGAGGACCGATGATGAAAGCAATCAAGACCGTCCAGCACCTGGCCCTGGCAGCCCTCGCAATGGCTGCGGCCACGGCGATGGCACAGGCAGGCAAGGGAGTCTCGCAACCCGAAATGAACTACCAGGCCGGCGGCTCCCCTCTGGTGAACGAGCCCATGCACCAGAGCAACAACCCCAAGGCCCCGCCGATGACGGCGGCCGAGTTCGAGAAGGCGCGCCAGACCTACTTCGAGCGCTGCGCGGGCTGCCACGGCGTGCTGCGCAAGGGCGCTACGGGCAAGCCGCTCACGCCGGACATCACCACCGCCAAGGGCACGGACTACCTGAAGGTGTTCATCTCCTACGGCTCGCCCGCGGGCATGCCCAACTGGCTCACTTCCGGCGAGATGAACGAGCAGGAAGTGGACCTGATGGCCCGCTACATCCAGCACGAGCCGCCAACGCCGCCCGAATTCGGAATGGCCGACATGAAGAAGACCTGGAAGGTCATCGTCGAGCCCAAGGACCGCCCCAAGAAGAAGCTCAACAACTACAACATCGAGAACATCTTCTCGACCACGCTGCGCGACACCGGCGAGGTGGCGCTGATCGACGGCGACACCAAGCAGATCATCAACATCGTCAAGACCGGCTACGCGGTGCACATCTCGCGGCTGTCGGCCTCGGGCCGCTACCTGTTCGTGATCGGCCGCGACGCCAAGATCAACATGATCGACCTGTGGATGGAAAAGCCCGACAACGTGGCCGAGATCCGCGTGGGCCTGGAAGCCCGTTCGGTGGACACCTCCAAGTTCAAGGGCTATGAGGACAAGCTGGCCATCGCGGGCAGCTACTGGCCGCCCCAGTACACCATCATGGACGGCGACACGCTGGAGCCCAGGAAGATCGTGAGCACCCGCGGCATGGTGGTGGGCACGCAGGAATACCACCCCGAGCCGCGCGTGGCCTCCATCGTGGCCTCGCACTTCAAGCCCGAGTTCGTGGTGAACGTGAAGGAGACCGGCAAGACGCTGATGGTGGACTACTCCAACATCGACGCGCTCAAGGTCACCGAGATCGGCTCCGCGCCCTTCCTGCATGACGGCGGCTGGGATTCGAGCAAGCGCTACTTCATGGTGGCCGCCAACAACAGCAACAAGATCGCCGCCATCGACGCCAAGGAGGGCAAGCTCGCGGCCATCACCGAAGTGGGCAAGATCCCCCACCCCGGCCGCGGCGCCAACTTCCTGCACCCCAAATACGGTCCCGTGTGGGCCACCGGCCACCTGGGCGACGAGACCATCTCGCTCATCGGCACCGACCCCAAGAAGCACAAGCAGTACGCCTTCAAGGAAGTCGCCAAGCTCGCCGGCCCCGGCGGGGGCGCGCTCTTCATCAAGAGCCACCCCAAGAGCACGCACCTGTACTCGGACGCGCCGCTCAATCCGGATCCGAAGATCTCGCAGTCCATCGTGGTCTACGACATCAAGAACCTGGACAAGGGCTTCGTGACCTTGCCCGTGGCGGAGTGGGCGGGCCTGAAGGACGACGGCGCCAAGCGCGTGGTGCAGCCGGAGTTCAACAAGGCTGGCGATGAGGTCTGGTTCTCGGTGTGGAGCGCCAAGAACAAGGAGAGCGCGCTCGTGATCGTGGACGACAAGACGCTGAAGCTCAAGGCCGTGATCAAGGACCCGCGCCTGATCACACCCACGGGGCACTTCAACGTCTACAACACCCAGCATGACATCTATTGATGCCCCCCTGAGTCGCCTGCGGCGCCTTCCCCCCAGGGGGACGCCGCCAGGGGCCTGGCAGAGCCAGTTCCCCGGCGGCTGCTGGTCTCAGGCAGCGCGGGCGCTTAGGCCGGAGGCCATGGAATCAGCGTCTTTGAACCAAACGAACCGTTCGGGCTGAGCTTGCCGAAGCCCTGCGCCGCGCTTCGACAGGCTCAGCGTGAACGGGATGTAAACGCCGCACCAACAGCGCGAAGGCAAAACCTCCCATTACAGGAACAGGAGAAAACGATGAGACACCATCTGACAGGGCCTCTGGCCCTTGCTGCAGCCCTGGCGCTTTGCGCCGGTGCTGCCAACGCGGCCTCTCCCGAAGAAGCCATGAACAAGGCGGGCTGCATGGCCTGCCATTCCAAGGACAAGAAGCTGGTCGGGCCTGCGTTCAAGGACATCGCGGCCAAGTACAAGGGCAAGGACGTGACGGCGCAGCTGGTCGACAAGGTGCGCAAGGGCGGCTCCGGCGCGTTCGGGCCGATACCGATGTCGCCCAACGGGCCGGACAAGATCGACGACGCCGACCTCAAAGCCGCGGTCGAGTTCATCCTGAAGTCTTAGAGGCGTGCCGTGCACACCGCCGCACTGACCGGCCTGCTGGGCGCCCTGGCCTGTGCCGGGACCCTGGCGCAGGCCCAGGCTCCGGCTGCGCCGCCCGAGCGCCAGCGCGAGCTGGTGCGCATGGTGCGGCAGGACTGCGGCTCGTGCCACGGCATGCACCTCACCGGCGGGCTGGGCCCGCCCCTCACGCCTGCGGCCCTGGCGGACAAACCCGTCCCATCCATGGCCGCCACCATTTTTCACGGCCGCCCAGGCACGCCCATGCCGCCCTGGCGCTCGTTTGTCACCGAAGCCGAGGCGCTGTGGATTGCCGAGCAGCTGGCCGCCGGCTTCCCTCCGTGGCCTCCACGCACCTCGCCATGAAACGACGTCCCCTTCTCCTCGGCCTGGCGGCACTTCCGCTGCTGGCCAGCGGCTGCGCCACGTTGCAGCCGCCCGAATCCCCCCCCATGGGCACGGGCGACCTGGGCCTGGTCGTGGAACGGGCCACCGGCGCGGTGCTGCTGGTCAACACCACGCACCGCTCCGTCCTGGCCCGCATCGGCGGGCTGGGCGATCTGTCGCATGCCTCGCTGGTGTTCTCGCGCGATGGCCGCCACGCCTACGTGTTTGGCCGCGACGGCGCGCTCACGCGCATCGACCTGCTGACCCGGCGCATCACCGCGCGGGAGCAGCAGGCGGGCAACTCCATTGGCGGCGCCATCAGCGCCGACGGCACGCTGGTGGCCGCGCAGAACTACACGCCCGGCGGCGTGAAGGTGTTTGACGCCGCCACCCTCGCGTTGCGGGCAGACATCCCTGCGTTGACGGCCGACGGCCAGCGCTCGCGCGTGGTGGGCCTGGCCGACCTGCCAGGGCGGCGCTTCATCTACAGCCTGTTCGATGCCGACGCGATCTGCATTGCCGACTGCACCGACCCCGACCGGCCGCGCGTGACCCGCATCGACGGCATCGGCCGCCAGCCCTATGACGCGCTGGTCACCCCCGACGGGCGCCACTACATCGCCGGCCTGTTCGGAGAAGACGGCCTGGCGCTGGTGGACACCTGGGCCCAGCAGCCGGTGGCGCGCCGCATCCTGGCAGGCTATGGCCGCGGCCAGCAGCCCCTGCCCGTCTTCAAGATGCCGCACCTGCGCGGCTGGGCCGTGGCCGGCCGCCACGCCTACCTGCCCGCCATCGGCCGCCATGAGGTGCTGGTGGTGGACACCGCCACGTGGGAGGAAGTCGGCCGCATCCCCGTGGCCGGCCAGCCCGTGTTCGTGATGGCGCGGCCCGATGGCCGCCAGGTGTGGGTGAACTTTGCCGTGCCCGACTACCACCGCGTGCAGGTCATCGACACCGTGGCCCAGCGCGTGGCAGCCACGCTGCAGCCCGGCAAGGCGGTGATGCACATGGAGTTCACCCCGCGTGGCGAGTCGGTGTGGATCAGCTGCCGCGACGACGACAAGGTGGTGGTGCTGGACACCGCCACCCTGGCCACCCAGGCCACGCTGCCGGCCCAGGCCCCCAGCGGCATCTTCCTGACGGCGCGCGCGCAGCGCATGGGGTTCTAGCATGGCGCTGACGACGAGCCCCGCAAACGACCTGCCCCTGCTCAACACCTGGCAGCGCGGCTTTCCGCTGTGCCCCGCGCCGTTCGACGTGCTGGGCCAGGCACTAGGGCGCCCGGCGGGCGACGTGATCGTGGCCTGCCAGCGCCTGCAGGCGGCCGGTGTGCTCGGCCGCATCGGCGGCGTGTTTGCGCCCGGCGCGGGCGGTGCCGGCCTGCTGGCGGCCATGGCGGTGCCGCGCGATCGGCTGGAGGCCGTGGCCGCCGCCGTCTCGCGCCACCCGGGCGTGAGCCACAACTACGAACGCGAGAACGCACTGAACCTCTGGTTCGTGGCCACCGCCGCCACGCCGGCCGCGCTGGAACAGCTGCTGGCGCAGATCGAGCAGGACACGGGCCTGGCGGTGCTGCGCATGCCCATGCTGCAGCCCTACCGCATCGACCTGTCGTTTGACCTGGCGCAGCGCAGCGCCGCGGCCGGCGGCACCACCCGCGGCGCGGCGCTGCCCGTGGCCCCGCACGAAGCGGGCCTGGCGGCCCTGGCGGAGCAGGGCCTGCCACTGGTGTCGCGGCCCTTTGATGCCTGGGCCGAGGCGCTCGGCTGGCGCACGGAACACGTGCTGGACGCCCTGTCGCGCTGGCTGGCCCAGGGCACCCTGAGCCGCTTCGGCATGGTGGTGCGCCACCACGAGGTGGGCTACACCGCCAACGCCATGACCGTGTTCGACGTGCCGGACGACGAAGTGGACGCCTGCGGCGCGCGGCTGGCCTGCCAGCCCGGCGTGACCCTGGCCTACCGCCGCGCCCGCGCGGCGCAGTGGGGCTACAACCTGTACTGCATGGTGCACGGGCAGGAGCGCGGCGAAGTGCTGGCCCTGGTGCAGCAGGCCGCGCAGCGCGCCGGCATTGCCCACCACCGGCGCGAGGTGCTGTTCTCGCTGCGCCGCTTCACACAGCGCGGCCCGCGCCGCTTTGCCGCCGCCCCCGCCGCGCAGGAGGCCCCCCATGCTTAGACACGACCAGCTGCAACTGGTGGACTACCTGCACGGCGGCTTTCCGCTGGTGGACCGGCCCTTTGCCGCCGTGGGGCAGGCCCTGGGCTGGAGCGAGGACCAGGTCATCGAAAGCCTGCACCAGCTGCTCGCCAGCGGCGTGCTCACCCGCTTCGGGCCGCTGTTCCAGATCGAGCGCGCCGGCGGCCAGTTCATGCTGGCCGCACTGGCGGTACCGCCCGAGCGTTTTGACGACGTGGCAACCCTGGTGAACGCCCTGCCCGAGGTGGCCCACAACTACCGCCGCGACCACCCGCAGCTGAACATGTGGTTCGTGCTGGCTGCCGAGTCGGCCGAGGGCGTGGCCCGCGCCGCGCAGCGCATCGAGCAGGCCACGGGCCTGCCGGTGTTCCAGTTTCCCAAGGAGCACGAATACCGCGTGGAGCTGCGCCTGCCGCTGCTGCCCGCCGAAGGAGACCGCCATGGCCCTGGACGCCTTTGACCGCGCCCTCATCGCTGCCGTGCAAAGCGGCCTGCCCCTGGTGGCGCGCCCGTACGAAGCCGTGGGCGCCATGCTGGGGGTGGACGGCGAGCGCGTGCGCACGCGGCTCGCGGCCATGCTGGACGAGGGCCTGGTGCGCCGCATTGGCGCCGTGCCCAACCACTACCGCCTGGGCTTCACCGCCAACGGCATGAGCGTGTGGGACGTGGCGGACGACCAGGTGGATGCGCTGGCCCGCCAGGTGGCCCAGCTCACGGGCGTGAGCCACTGCTACCGCCGCACACGGCACCTGCCCGAGTGGCCCTACAACCTGTTCGCCATGCTGCACGGCCGCTCGCGCGATGAAGTGCAGCGCCAGGCGGATGTGGTGGCCGCATTGCTGGGCCCGGCGTGCCGCGCGCACGACATCCTCTACTCCACAGCCATCCTCAAAAAAACCGGCCTGCGCTTGAAAGGCACTAACGATGTTCAGGATTAGCCAATACCTGCGCGAAATCGCCGCCGCCGAGGCGGCCGGCGCCTACCCGGCGGTGCGCAGTCGCCCGCAGAAAGGCCCGCAGGGCCCCGTCGTGATCTGGAACCTGATCCGGCGCTGCAACCTCACCTGCAAACACTGCTACGCCCTCTCGGCCGACCACGACTACGCGGGCGAGCTGACGCGCGAAGAGGTGTTTGCGGTGATGCGCGACCTGCGCGCCTACGGCGTGCCGGTGCTCATCCTCTCCGGCGGCGAGCCGCTGATGCGGCCGGACCTCTTCGACATCGCCGCGCGGGCGCGGGACATGGGCTTCTACACCGGCCTGTCCACCAACGGCACGCTGATCGACGCGCCCCTGGCCGACCGCATTGCGGCCATGGGGTTCGACTACGTGGGCATCAGCCTGGACGGCCTGCGCGACACCCACGACCGCTTCCGGCGCATGCAAGGCGCGTTTGACCTCAGCCTGAACGCACTGAAGCTGCTGCGCGACCGCGGCGTGAAGGTGGGCATGCGCTTCACCATGACGGCGATGAACGCGCACGATCTGCCCGCCCTGCTGGCGCTGATGCGCGAGGAGCGCATCGACAAGTTCTACTTCTCGCACCTCAACTACGCCGGGCGCGGCAACATCCACCGCGGCAAGGACGCGCAGTTCCAGGCCACGCGCGCGGCGCTCACGCTGCTGTTCGAGCACGCCTGGGAGGCCGCGCAAGCGGGCCTGGCCGAGGAGTACGTAACGGGCAACAACGATGCCGACGGCCCCTTCCTGCTGCAGTGGGTGCAGGCGCACCTGCCGCAGTGGGCACCCGCGCTGGCGCAGCGCCTGACGGCGTGGGGCGGCAACGCCAGCGGCCTGAACGTTGCCAACATCGACAACCTGGGCCTGGTGCACCCGGACACCATGTGGTGGCACCACACGCTGGGCGACGTGCGCGAGCGGCCCTTCTCGGCCATCTGGAGCGACAAGTCGGACCCGCTGATGGCCGGGCTCAAGCAGCAGCCCCGGCCGGTGCAGGGCCGCTGCGCACAGTGCCGCTACCTGGCGCTGTGCGGCGGCAACACCCGGGTGCGCGCCCAGCAGCTCACCGGCAACCCCTGGGCCGAGGACCCGGGCTGCTACCTGGAAGACGAAGAGATCGGCGCACCAACCGCCGCCAGCAGCGCGCCGCACAGCCCGCGCCAGCGCATCACCATCCCCATCCGGGAGCAAGCCCATGCCTGACACCCCCGCAATGCCCCCGCGCCGCTGGCGCGCCTGGCTGGCCGGTGCGGGCCGCGCGGCCCTGGTCGCGGGCCTGTGCTGGATGGGCTGGGACCTGGCCCTGGCGCAGCAAGCTGGCCCGGGCACCCCTGCCAACGCCGCCATCGACGCCGCCGGCCTCTTTGCCACCCACTGCGCCAGCTGCCACGGCGCGCAGCGCACGGGCGGCATGGGCCCGGCCCTGCTGCCCGAAAGCCTGGCGCGGCTGCCCGCCGCCGAGGCGCTGCGCGTCATCGGCCAGGGCCGCACGGCCACGCAGATGCCCGCCTTTGCCGGCACGCTCTCGCCCGCCGAGATCCAGGCGCTGGGCGCCTTTGTACGCACCCCTGTCGTGCCCACGCCGCGCTGGACGGAGGCGGACATCCGCGCCTCGCGCGAGTTCCACCCCGCACCGGATGGCGAGCCGGCCACGCCGCTGTGGCAGGCCGACCCGATGAACCTGTTCGTGGTGGTGGAAGGCGGCGACCACCATGTGAGCCTGCTCGACGGCGACCGTCTGGAAGTCATCACCCGCTTTGCCAGCCGGTTTGCGCTGCACGGCGGGCCCAAGTTCTCGCCGGACGGCCGGTATGTGTACTTCGGCTCGCGCGACGGCTGGATCACCAAGTACGACCTGTACCGCCTGCGCGTGGTGGCCGAGGTGCGCGCAGGCCTCAACATGCGCAACGTGGCCGTGAGCGGCGACGGGCGCTGGGTGATGGCCGCCAACTACCTGCCGCACACGCTGGCCCTGTTCGACAGCGACCTGCAGCTGGTGCGCACGTATGACGCACGCACGCTGGACGGCAAGCTCAGCTCGCGCGTGTCGGCGGTGTACGACGCCGCGCCGCGCAAGAGCTTTGTGGTGGCGCTCAAGGACATTCCGGAGCTCTGGGAGATCTCGTACGACCCAGCCGCCGCCCCCATCCACGATGGGCTGGTGCACGACTACAAGATGGGCGAGGCCATTGCCAAGCCGGGCTACCTGGGCGTGCGCCGCACGCCGCTGGAGGAGCCGCTGGACGACTTCTTCTTCGACCAGAGCTACCGCCACGTGCTGGGCGCCACGCGCCCCAAGACGGCAGCCCCGGACAGCAAGGGAGCCCCCGCACCCGCCACCGCCCAGGTGGTGAACCTGGACGTGCGCCGCAAGATCGCCGACCTGCCGATTGCCGGCATGCCCCACCTCGGCTCCGGCATCACCTTTGCCTGGCAGGGCACCACCGTGCTGGGCTCGCCGAACCTGCAGGGCGGCAGCATCGACGTGATCGACATGACCACCTGGAAGCCCGTGGCCAGCATCCCCACGCCGGGGCCGGGCTTCTTCATGCGCAGCCATGAAAACACGCCCTACGCCTGGACGGATTCGATGATGAGCGCCACGGCCAAGGACACGCTCACCATCATCGACAAGGCCACGCTGCAACCCGTGGCCACCGTGCGCGAGCCGGGCAAGACCCTGGCGCACATCGAGTTCACCCGCGACGGCCGCCTGGCGCTGGCCAGCGTGTGGGAGATGCAGGGCGCCCTCATCGTGTACGACGCCGCCACGTTCAAGGAAGTCAAGCGCCTGCCCATGAGCAAGCCCGTGGGCAAGTACAACGTGTGGAACAAGATCACGCGCTCGGAAGGGACTTCGCATTGAGCGACGCGGCAATATTCCCCGACTCGGCCACGGCCGCACCGCCGCGCCTGGTGGGCGACCTGGTGGTGTGGCTGCTGGTGCTGGCCGAGCTGCTCACCTTCGGCATTCTGTTTGCCGCCTTTGCCTTTGCACGCCTGCGCGAACCCGGGCTGTTCGCGGCGGGCCAGGCCACGCTGGACCTGTCCACCGGCGCCACCAACACCGTGCTGCTCGTTTCCGCCAGCTGGTGCGCGGCGCGCAGCGTGCACGCCTTGCGGGCGGGCCGCTCGCGCCAGGGGGCGCGCTGGCTGCTGGGCGCGCTGGCGTGCGGCTGCGGCTTTCTGGTGTTCAAGAGCCTGGAGTACGCGCACAAGTGGCGCGAGGGCATCGACGTGGCCGAGAACACGTTCTACCTGCTGTACGTGATGCTCACGGGCTTTCACTTCCTGCACGCCGCCGTGGGCTGCATCATCTTTGCCGTGCTGTGGGCGCCCACGCGGCGCGGCGCCTACGGGCCGCAGCAGTGCCACGCACTGGAGACGGGCGCCGTGTTCTGGCACATGGTGGACCTGCTGTGGATGGTGCTGTTCCCGCTGGTCTATGTGCTGCGATGAGGCCCCGGATGAAACGCTTGCTCCACCGCACCAACGCCATCTGGCTGGCCCTGCTGGCCGCCACCGCCCTCACCACCTGGCTGGGCGAACACGCCGGCGCGCAAGGCCTGGGCGCCGGCGCGGCAGTGGTGGTGATGGCCCTGTCCGCCGGCAAGGGCTGCCTCATCGTGCTGGACTACATGGAGCTGCGCCACGCCCCGGCGCTGTGGCGCCGCCTGCTGCTGGGCTGGCTGGCCGCCGTGGTGCTGCTGGTGCTGGCGGCAACCCTGTGGCCGCGCTAGCCAGTCAGCCAGCGCCTGCACCGCAACTATCAAATCAATAGCTGCTTGCGCTTGCTGCACAAGCGCTGGAGGCCGTTTTTTCTTGAAATCCCCGCACAGCAAAACCGGGGGCAGCGGCGCATTCCTTGAACCGGTTCAAGGAAAAAAGCCGAGCAAATTGGGAGGATATAGCCGTCCATTTCAAGGAGGGCTTCGAATGAGCCAATCACACAGCGGGTTCACCAAGCAGATGGCCCGCAACATGTTCTACGGGGGCACGGTGTTCTTCGCCCTGCTGTTTGCCGCCATTGTGTTTGACAGCGAGCGCCGCATTCCGGAGCGCTCCAACGCCCAGGCCATCACCCCGGCCGTGGTGGCGGGCAAGAAGATCTGGGAGACGCGCAACTGCATCGGCTGCCACACCCTGCTGGGCGAAGGCGCGTACTTCGCGCCCGAGCTGGGCAACGTGGTCCAGCGCCGCGGCCCGGACTTCATCAAGGCGTGGATCAAGGCGCAGCCCACCGGCGCGCCCCACCGCCGCCAGATGCCGCAGTTCAACCTCACCGACCAGCAGCTCGATGACCTCGTGGAGTTCCTCAAGTGGACGGGCGAGATCAACACCGAGAAGTGGCCACCCAACATCGAAGGCTGAAGAGGGACCGACACCATGCACATTCCAACACTCAAGTACCAGAGCCAATCGGTCTCGAAGCTCTATTTCATCGCAGCCATGGCGCTGTTTGCCGGGCAGATCATCTTCGGCATCACGCTGGGCCTGCAGTACGTGATCGGCGACCTGTTCTTCCCCTACATCCCGTTCAACGTGGCGCGGATGGTGCACACCAACCTGCTCATCGTGTGGCTGCTGTTCGGCTTCATGGGCGCGGCCTACTACATGGTGCCCGAGGAGTCCGAGACCGAGCTGCACTCGCCGCTCTTGGCCAAGGTGCTGTTCTGGGTCTTCCTCGTGGCGGGCGCGCTCACCATCGTGGGCTACCTCACGGTGCCCTACGCCAAGCTCGCTGAATTGACGGGCAACGACCTGCTGCAGACCATGGGCCGCGAGTTCCTGGAGCAGCCGCTGCCGACCAAGGTCGGCATCGTGATCGTGGCGCTGGGCTTTCTCTACAACATCAGCATGACGGTGCTCAAGGGCCGCAAGACCTCCATCTCGCTGGTGCTGCTGATGGGCCTGTGGGGCCTGGCGCTGATGTTCCTGTTCAGCTTTGTGAACCCGCACAACCTGGTGCGCGACAAGATGTACTGGTGGTTCGTGGTGCACCTGTGGGTGGAAGGCGTGTGGGAGCTGATCCTGGGCTCGCTGCTGGCCTACGTGCTGGTCAAGACCACGGGCGTGGACCGTGAGGTGATCGACAAGTGGCTGTACGTGATCATCGCCTTTGCGCTGATGACCGGCATCCTGGGCACGGGCCACCACTTCTACTTCATCGGCCTGCCCGGCTACTGGCACTGGATCGGCAGCATCTTCAGCGCCATGGAGCCCATTCCCTTCTTCATGATGACGGTGTTCGCCTTCAACATGGTGCAGCGCCGCCGCCGCGACCACCCCAACCAGGCCGCCGTACTGTGGGCCGTGGGCACCGCCGTGCTGGGCTTCCTGGGTGCTGGGCTGTGGGGCTTCATCCACACGCTGAGCGCCGTGAACTACTACACCCACGGCTCGCAGGTCACCGCCGCGCACGGCCACCTGGCCTTCTACGGCGCCTATGTGCTCGTGGTCATCACGCTCATCAGCTATGCCATGCCCACGCTGCGCGGCCGCATCGCCAACAGCACAAAGGCCCAGGCCGCCGAGATGTGGAGCTTCTGGATCATGAGCATCGGCATGGCTGTGATGGTGCTGGCGCTCACCGGCGCAGGCATCCTGCAGGTGTGGCTGCAGCGCATTCCTGAAACGAACGCCATGAGTTTCATGGCCACGCAGGACCAGCTCACCGTCTTCTACTGGGTGCGCATTGGCGGTGGCGTGACCTTCCTGCTGGGCCAGCTGCTGTACTTCACCAGCTTCTTCATCGGCGGCGACCCCGTGACCGAAGAAGCCCGCACGGGCACCGGCACCAGCGGCAGCGGCAACCGCCGCACCCTGCGCGCTGCCTGAGGCCGCGCCGCGGAGACCGCCATGGACCACAGCGAACTGCACCGCATCGCCGCCGCCGCCCTGCCCTTCTATGCCGAACAGGGCGGCGAGGCCGCGCTGTTCGAGCATGCCTGGCGCCAGCGCCTGCCGCTGCTCATCAAGGGCCCCACGGGCTGCGGCAAGACGCGCTTTGTCGAGCACATGGCCGCCCGCCTGGGGCGGCCGCTCATCACGGTGAGCTGCCATGACGACTTGGCCGCCGCCGACCTGGTGGGCCGGCACCTGCTGGGCACACAGGGCACCCTGTGGGCCGACGGGCCGCTGGCGCGCGCCGTGCGCCAGGGCGCCATCTGTTACCTGGACGAGGTGGTGGAAGCCCGCAAGGACACCACCGTGGTGCTGCACCCGCTGGCCGACGACCGGCGCGTGCTGCCCATCGAGCGCACCGGCGAACAGCTCGTGGCGCCGCCCGAGTTCATGCTGGTGATCTCGTACAACCCGGGCTACCAGAGCCTGCTCAAGAGCCTGAAGCCCAGCACCCGCCAGCGCTTTATCGCGCTGACGCTGGGCTACCCTGCCCCGGCGGTCGAGGAAGCCATCCTGCGCACCGAGGCGGGCGCCAGCCCCCACCTGGCCGCCACGCTGGTGCGCCTGGGCACCGCCCTGCGCCAGCTGACAGACCAGGACCTGGAAGAAACCGCCAGCACCCGGCTGCTGGTGATGGCCGCGCGGCTGGCCGTCTCCGGCGTGCCGCTGCCGGCCGCCTGCCGCGCCGCCATCGTGGATGCGCTCACGGACGACGCCGATACCGCCGCGGCGCTGTGCGAGGTGGTGCAGGCCCTCATCGGCTGAGCACCCCGTCGCCGCTTCATGCCCGCGCCCCATGCAACGCCAGCGCCGCACGTTCCAGATCGCATTCTTCGCGCTGTTCCTGCTGGCGCCAGCGCTGAACCTGCTGCGCTTTGATGTCACCGAGGTCCAGCTCTGGGTGCTGGGCCAGCGCTGGACCCTGGGCATCGACGACTTCCGCCAGGGGCTGATCGGCCCCGGCGACATGGCCCTGCGGCTCTTTTTGCGGGCGCTGCTGCCGGCCCTGGCCCTGGTGGGCGGCTTCCTGGCCGTGGCGTGGCGCTATGGGCGCCTGTACTGCGGCTGGCTGTGCCCGCATTTCTCGCTGGTGGAGCTGCTCAACCACGTGCTGCAAAAGGCCTGCGGCCGCCTGTCGCTGTGGGACCGCAAGCCCACGCCGCGCCAGGGCCTTAGCCCCCGGCGCCGCTGGTGGCCGGTATTCGTGCTGCTCTCGGTGCTGATGGGCTTTGTGTGGGCCCTCACCCTGCTCACCTACCTGCTGCCGCCGGCCGATGTATGGGGCCGGCTGGTCACGGGCACCTCTACCCCGGGGCAGCTGCGGTTCCTCGTGGCGGGCACCGTGGTCTTCAGCGCCGAATTCCTGTTGGCACGGCACCTGTTTTGCCGCTTCGGCTGCGCCGTGGGCCTGTTCCAGAGCCTGGTGTGGATGGCCAACCCGCGCGGCCGGGTGGTGGGCTTTGCGCGCGATGCCGGGCGCCAGGCTGCAACGCGCACCCAGCCTACTGCCACAGGGCTGGAACCGGCCATCCCCGCCCACTGCCGCAGCTGCGATGCGCCGCACGGCAATGCCTGCGACCGCGCCTGCCCCATGCACCTGCCGCCGCGCCAGTTCAAGCGGCGCAAGTTCTCGTGCGTCCAATGCGGGCTGTGCGTGCAGTCCTGCGAGGCATCCCAGGCCGCGCAGCAGCGCGAGCCCCTGCTGCAGTGGAGCATCGGCATCGATGCCCTGCGCGAGTCGCTGCAGACCCGGCTCGGCGTGGCGCTGGCCGAGCCCAAGGCCGCGCCATCGCCCTCCGGAGCTTCCCGCAACACGGGCGTGCCCCCCTGCGCCGCACCTGCGGCACCCCATGCGGCCCACGCCGCGGAGCACTGACATGGAAGAGTGGATCGGCCAGCAATGGCACCGCCTCGTCACCCGCTGGGCCGAGCCCGGCCACGCCGCTGCTGCGGTGTCGCTCGATGAAATGCGCAAGCCGCTGGGCCTGCTGCTGCGCTGCGGCGGCGGCCCGGCGGGCATGCGCATCGGCCCCGCCGCCGCCCGCAGCCACGGCGGCCCGCGCGGCTGGGCGCAGCGCGTGGCCGGCAGCGGCACCCGTGCGGCCCTGCCGGAGCTGCACAGCGACCTGCTGGCCCTGCCGCCCTCGGTGGCGGTGTTTGCAGACAAGGCGCTGAATCGATCGCTCTACCTCTGGCTCGCCGCCCTGGCCTCGCAGTGGGGCACTGCGAACCCGCCGCAGGGCAGCGGCTGGCTGGGGCACAACCTGGCCGCCGCACGCGCGACGCTCGCCACCTTTCCGGGCCTGGCCGGCCCCTACGCGCAGCTCCGCCAGGCCCAGCTGGCGCTGCGGCCTGCGCTCGCCACGCTGCGCGGGCCCGCCGCCGAGGCCGAGGGCTGGGTGCAGCGCGCCTTGCGGGGTGCGCTGGAAGACCTCTTGCCATCGGGCCCGCTCTGGCCCGCAGGGCTCGGCCCCGCCGCCGTGGCGCCCGTGTGGCTGTGGCTCGACGGCGGCGACGGCACGGCGGGCGAGTCCCCTGCCGTGCGCAAGGCGCAACCGCCCGCACCGCAGGCCGCGCCCGACGCTGCGGCAACGCCTGCGCCGGAAGACCGCACGCGCCGCAAGGCCGAGCGCGTGCGCGACGAGCGCCACGCCGCGCCGCTGATGCTGTTCTTCCGCGCCGAATCCATCCTCTCCTGGGGCGAGTTCACCAAGGTGCAGCGCGCCGACGACGACAGCGACGACGGCAACGCGCTGGAGGCCGCGCGCGACATGGACGTGCTCGCCATCGCCGACGACCCGGGCAATGCCAGCCGCCTGGCGGCGCGCGTGCGCTTCGACCTGGACCTGCCCAGCGCTGCGGCCGACGACGTGGCCCTGGGCCCCGGCCAGCACCTGCCCGAGTGGGACTGGAAGGCCGGCGTGCTGCGCCCCGCGCACTGCGCCGTGCAATGCCGCGTGGCGCGCGACGCGGCACCGTTCACGCCCGGCGCGCAGTTGCGCACCACCGTGCGCCAGGTGCGCCGCCGCCTGGAAGTGCTGCGCGCAGCCCCCTTGCGCGCGCACGCCCAGGCGGACGGCGATGAACTGGACCTGGACGCCTGGGTGCGCCATGCCGCCGACGCGGCCGCCTGGCGCAGCGAATCGCCCGCCGTGTGGCAGCGGCGCGTGCGGGCCGAGCGCAGCCTGGCCACCCTGCTGCTGGCGGACCTGTCGCTCTCCACCGACGCGCACGTGGCCGGCACGGGCCAGCCCATGCGCGTGGTGGACGTGATCCGCGATGCGCTGTATGTGTTTGGCGAGGCGCTGGCCGCGGGCGGCGACACCTTCGAGATGCTGGGCTTCAGCTCCGTGCGACGCCAGAACGTGCGCATCCAGCACCTCAAGGGCTTTGGCGAAGCCTGGACGGCCACCGCCCGGGCCCGGGTGGGCGCCATCAAGCCCGGCTACTACACGCGCATGGGCGCCGCCATCCGCCACGCCACGGCACGCCTGGCCGCGCGGCCCGAGCGCCAGCGCCTGCTGCTGCTGCTGACCGACGGCAAGCCCAACGACCTGGACGTGTACGAGGGCCGCTACGGGCTGGAAGACACGCGCCACGCCGTGCAGGAGGCGCGCGCTCAGGGCCTCACGCCGTTTGCCGTCACCATTGACGACGCGGGCCACGACTACCTGCCCTACCTCTTCGGCCAGCAAGGCTATGCCCTGGTGCACCGCCCGCGCGACTTGGCGCAGCGGCTGGCCGCCGTGTACAGCCAGATCACCCGGCAGTAGGAATGCAAAGTCAGCACAGGACGTTTATTGACCGAGGTCATGAAGATGCATGCAACATTCCTGTTTAATGGCGCATTCCTTCACCCACCCGCGAGCCTGCGCCATGGACATTCGGCAGTTCGACATTCCCCGCTACCTCTCGGCCCTGCCGCTGTTCCAGGAATCCACCCCCGAGGAACTGGGGCGCCTGGCCACCGGCTGCCGGCTGCGGCGGTTCGCGCGCGGAGACAGCATCTTCCGCGTGGGCACGCCGTGCGAGGAGTTCCACGTCACCGTGCTGGGCCAGGTCAAGCTGTTTGCCCTCTCGCCCGCCGGGCAGGAGAAGGTGATCGAGCTGGTGGGCCCCGGCATGAGCTTTGCCGAAGCCCTGATGTTCACCGGCAAGCCCTACATCATCAACGCGCAGGCGCTGGCCGACACCCTGCTGCTGAGCGTGGACAAGGCCACCGTGGAGCGCGAGATCCAGGCCGACCCACGCTTTGCCATGCGCATGCTGGCGGGCATCTCGCGCCGGCTGCACGGCCTGGTGCATGACGTGCAGACCTACACGCTGCACAGCGGCATGCAGCGCGTCATCAGCTACCTGCTGCACGAGCTGCCCGAGGGCGCGAGCGACGCCGCCGCCATGGCGCTGGCCTGCGCGGGCCACGGGCAGCGGCACGGCCCCGGGGGCCAGAGCATCACGCTGCCGGTGAGCAAGGCCACCATTGCCTCGCGCCTGTCGCTCACGCCCGAGTACTTTTCGCGCGTGCTGCACGAGCTGGAAGACGCCGGCCTGATCCGCATGGACAAGCGCGACATCCACATCCCCGACGCCGCGCGGCTGGCCGAGCACACCTGGGCCGAGCCCGGCGCCCGCCGCGCAGCGCCCCTGGTGCAGGCCGCGGCTGCAGCCGCCGCATAAGCTCATCACGAAGGATTGGATGGCCCCGCCGCCATCCGGTGCAAGAATGGCCCCGCTGCGGCATCCGCCGCACCCTCCATTCAACCTGAGAAGGACCCTTGCACCATGAAGATCGAGACCCTGGCCGTCCACGCTGGCTACAGCCCCGACCCCACCACCAAGGCGGTGGCCGTGCCCATCTACCAGACAGTGGCCTATGCCTTCGACAGCGCCCAGCACGGCGCGGACCTGTTCGACCTGAAGGTGCCGGGCAACATCTACACCCGCATCATGAACCCCACGACCGACGTGCTGGAAAAGCGCGTCGCGGCGCTGGAAGGCGGCATTGCCGCGCTGGCCGTGGCCTCGGGCATGGCTGCCATCACCTACGCCATCCAGACCATTGCCGAAGCGGGCGACAACATCGTGTCGGCCAGCACGCTCTATGGCGGCACGTACAACCTGTTTGCCCACACGCTGCCGCAGCAGGGCATCACCACCCGCTTTGCCGACCCGCGCGACCCGGCCAGCTTTGCGCAGCACATCGACGCGCGCACCAAGGCGATCTTTGTCGAATCCATCGGCAACCCGCTGGGCAACGTGACCGACATCGCGGCCATTGCCAAGGTGGCGCACGACCACGGCGTGCCGCTGATCGTGGACAACACGGTGCCCAGCCCCTACCTGCTGCGCCCCATCGAGCACGGTGCCGACATCGTGGTGCACTCGCTCACCAAGTACCTGGGCGGCCACGGCAACAGCGTGGGCGGCGCGATCGTGGACAGCGGCAAGTTCCCGTGGGCGGAGCACAAGGCGCGCTTCCCGCGACTGAACGAGCCCGACGTGAGCTACCACGGCGTGGTCTACACCGAAGCCCTGGGCCCCGCCGCGTTCATCGGCCGCGCGCGCGTGGTGCCGCTGCGCAACATGGGCGCCACGCTGGCCCCGCTCAACGCCTTCCTGATCCTGCAAGGCATCGAGACGCTGGCCCTGCGCATGGACCGCATCTGCGACAACACGCTGGCGCTGGCGCAATACCTGCAAAGCCATCCCAAGGTGGAATGGGTGCGCTACGCCGGCCTGCCGGACCACCCCGACCACGCCATCGTGCAGCGCCAGCTGGGCGGCCGCGCCTCGGGCATCCTGAGCTTCGGCCTCAAGGGCAGCGACGCCGACCCGCGCGCGGCCGGGGCGCGCTTCCTGGATGCGCTGCAGCTCTTCACGCGCCTGGTGAACATCGGCGATGCCAAGTCGCTGGCCACGCACCCCGCCTCCACCACGCACCGCCAGCTCAACCCCGAGGAACTGGCCAAGGCCGGCGTGAGCGAGAGCATGGTACGCCTGTCCGTGGGCATCGAGCACATCGACGACCTGCGGGCCGACCTGGCGCAGGCGCTGGAGAAGGTGTGAGCCGCTGAACCACCCTGGGCGCGCTACGGGGTTTGAAGTCTTTTTTTGCCTCTAGCGCGCTCCCACAAAGCGCAAGCAGCTATTAAAACAATAGCAATTCAGACATCGCGCGCCAGCCGGATGCCCGTGAACTGCCACCGCGCCGTGGCCGGGAAGAAGTTGCGGTAGGTGGCGCGCGCATGCCCCGGCGGCGTGGCGCACGAGCTGCCGCGCAGCACGTACTGGTTGACCATGAACTTGCCGTTGTACTCGCCCACGGCACCGGCGGCCGGGCGGAACCCCGGGTACGGGGCGTAGCTGGACTGCGTCCATTGCCAGGCCGCGCCAAAGAGCTGGTGCAGCGCCCCGCCCGCAGGGCCGCTGCGGGCCGCTGCGTGCTCCCATTCGGCCTCGGTGGGCAGCCGTGCGCCCGCCCAGCGGGCATAGGCATCGGCCTCGTAGTACGACAAGTGCACCACGGGCCGCTCGGCCTGCAGGGGCTGCGCCCCGCCCAGCGTGAACACCTGCCACGCCGCGCCCGGCCCGCGCTGCCAGTACAAGGGGTGCTCCAGCCCCTGGGCCGTGCGCCAGTCCCAGCCCTCCGCGAGCCAATGGGCGGGGTCCTGGTAGCCCCCTGCTTCCACGAACGCCCGGTACTCGGCCTGGGTGACCAGGCGGGAGGCCAGCGCGTAAGGCTGCAGGTACACCCGGTGGCGCGGGCCTTCGTTGTCAAAGGCAAACCCCTCGCCGGCATGGCCGGTGTCGACCAACCCGCCGTCCCACGCGGTCCATTCCAGCGCACCCGGGGCGGACGGCACCTGCGGCGCCTCCGGGCTTGCGGCATAGGCCGGCAGCAGCGGGTTGCACGACAGCAGGTGCAGCACGTCGGTGAGCAGCAGCTCCTGGTGCTGCTGCTCGTGCTGCAGGCCCAGCTCGACCAGCGCGCACAGGCTGGCGTCGCGGGCCACGCGGGGCGTCAGGCGCGCCATGCGGGCGTCCACGTCGGCCCGGTAGGCCAGCACCTCCTGCAGCCCGGGCCGCGTGAGCAGGCCCCGTTGCGGGCGCGGGTGCTTGGCCCCCACGCCGTTGTAGTACGAGTTGAACAGCACGCGAAAAGCGGGCGCAAACGGCACAAAGCCGGGCTCGTGGGCTTCAAGCACGAAGGTTTCAAAAAACCAGGTGGTGTGCGCCAGGTGCCATTTGGCCGGGCTCGCGTCGGGCATGGACTGGGCGCAGCAGTCCTCCGCCGACAAGGGCTGGACCAGGGCAAGCGAGCGGCCGCGCACGGCGGCGTAGCGGGAGGGCAGATCGGTCTCGGTCATGGGTAGCGGCGGCTCACGGGCGGGCATGGACCACGGCAAACCAGCCGCGCTCGTCGGTCCACGCCTGCGCCTGCGAGAACCCGGCGCGGGCCAGCATGCCGGTGAACACGGGCAAGGGGTATTTGTAGCTGTTTTCGGTGTGGATGCGCTCGCCCCGCTCAAAGAAGCGCCCGCCCCCGGACCAGCGCACCTGCAGGTCTTCGCGGGCTTCCAGGTGCATCTCGATGCGCGAATCCCGGGCATTGAAGAACGCACGGTGCAGCCACTGGTCCGTGTCGAAATCGCTGCCGATGAGCCGGTTGATGTGCCGCAGCATGTTGCGGTTGAACTCGGCGGTCACCCCGGCCGCGTCGTCGTAGGCGGCTTCCAGCACGGCGACGTCCTTGGGCAGGTCGATGCCGATCAGCAGGCCGCCGTCCGCATCGACCAGCTCGCGCATGTGGGTGAGCAGTTCCACCGCCTGGGGCGGGTCGAAATTGCCGATGGACGACCCGGGGTAGAAGATCAGGCGCCCGGCGCGCGGAATGTCGCGGGGCAGGTCCACGCCCTGGGTCAGGTCCCCGGCCAGCGCACGCGCATCCAGGCCGGGAAGCGCCGCGCGCAGCCCGGCCACGGCCTCTTCCAGGAAGTCGTCGGAGATGTCCACCCCCACGAAGCAGGCCGGCCGGATCAGCGCGCACAGCGCCCGGGCCTTCTGGCAGTTGCCCGCGCCCAGCTCCACCAGGACGCGCCCCGGCCCCACGGCGCGCGCAATGGCCTGCGCATGCTGGCGCATGAGCGCGGTTTCGGTGCGGGTGGGGTAGTACTCGGGCAAGCGGGTGATGGCCTCGAACAGTTCGGAGCCCCGCTGGTCGTAGAAGTACTTGGGGGAGATGTGTGCGGGCCGCCGGGCAAGCCCGTGCGTGATGTCGGTATAGCGAGGCAGGAGCATGGGTGGTCAAGCGCCGTGTCAAGCGGCGGGGTGGTCATCGGAGATCAACGGCGCCAGCGGCACGCCGTGCCACCGCGGCCATTGTGCGGGATTTGCCCCGTGCCCGCTTGTAGGCCAATGCCCAGTGTCGGCCCTAAGAACGTGTTGACGATCTCGCAGGGGATCGCGTTGGAGCGCAATCGGGATGAGTGGATGCTTCGGTTGCGCCGCATGGGCTCGTGCCCATGCAAGCAGCCGGGGCGTCCAATCGCCCGATTTCGCTCCAACCCTTCGGGCAGTGGCCTTTGCGGGCGGTCTGCGGCGTTGCGGCGCTTGTGGATAGCCGAGCTATCCACGGCGCACCGCGCCTTGCATCCCATCCCGCAAAGACCGCTGTGCGCCCCTGGGAGATCGTCGACACGTTCTAAGCGTCCGCCCACAAAAAAAAGGCTGGCGCAGGCGCCAGCCTTTTTCCCCTTGGAAGAACTCTTGCTATCCGCGAATGCAGGGGCCCACCCGGCCCCGGCACGCGAATTAGAAGCGCCAGCCCAGACCCACGCCCACCAGAACGGGGTCCACCTTGAAGGTGCCGGCCTTGACGCCAGCAGCGCTCACGTCGGTCTTGATGTAGACCTTCTTCACGTCGAAGTTCAGGTACAGGTTCTTGGACAGGGGAATGTCCACGCCAACTTGCAGAGCGGGGCCGAAGCTGTTGCGGTCGATGTCCACGCCAGCGGGCAGGTTCACGCTGGAGAAGCGGGTGTAGTTCAGGCCGGCACCGACGTAGGGCTTGAAGCCGCCCATGTCAAAGTGGTACTGCACCGTGAGGGTCGGGGGCAGGTGCTTGAGGGAACCGATGGCCGTGCCGCCAGCGCGCAGCGTGTGCTTCTGGGGCACCGTCAGGATCAGCTCGGCAGCGATGTTCTTGTTGAAGAAGTAGGTGATGTCGACTTCGGGGATGGTCTTGTCATTGATCGTCAGACCCAGGCCCGTGCTGTCCTTGTTGGCGCTGTCCAGGTTCACAGCGCGGGCGCGGACCATCCAGGGACCTTCTGCTTGTTGCGCCATCGCAGCGCCAGAAGACAGAACACACAGAGCGGCTACAGCCAGCAGAGTTTTTTTCATGGTGATTTCGCATCGGTTGGACGGGGACGACCCCCGTGCATGCATTGGACTGCGCCATCACCCCTCCGACCTTGCCTTACCTCAAGGTCTGCGCACCGCCGTCACAAATACCCATCAGGAAGCCGCGGCCTTGCCCCGCAGGCGTTGCACGAGCACAACAGCCGCCAGCACCAGGGCGCCCGCCAGGACACCCACCACGGCATTGAGCAGATTGGGCACCAGCACATGCCACACCGGCCCGGCCGGCCAGGCCGCCGCCTCCGCGCCGGCGCCCTCCACTGCATGGTGCAGCACGGGGACGCCATGCACCAGGATCCCGCCGCCCACCAGGAACATGGCGGCCGTGCCCGCCACGGACAGGCCCTTCATGAGCCAGGGTGCCGCGCGCAGGATGCCCGCCCCCATGGCCTGCGCCGCCTGGCTGCCCTTGCCACGCAGCCACACGCCCAGGTCGTCGAGCTTGACGATGCCAGCCACCAGGCCGTAGACGCCCACCGTCATGATCACGGCAATGCCCGCCAGCACCGTGAGCTGCTGCAGGAACGGCGCCGTGGCCACCGTGCCCAGCGTGATGGCAATGATCTCGGCCGACAGCACGAAGTCGGTGCGCACGGCCCCCTTGATCTTTTCCTTTTCAAACGCCACCAGGTCCACGGCCGGGTTGGCATTGGCCTTGGCGTGGCTCTCGTGCTCGGCGGCATCCTCGTGCGCGGCGTGCAGCACCTTGTGCATCACCTTCTCAAAGCCTTCAAAGCACAGGAAGGCGCCCCCCACCATCAGCAAGGGCGTGACGGCCCAGGGGGCAAACGCGCTGATCAACAGCGCCAGCGGCACCAGGATGACCTTGTTGATCAGCGACCCCTTGGCCACGGCCCACACCACCGGGATCTCGCGTTCGGCCCGCACGCCCGTGACCTGCTGGGCATTGAGCGCCAGATCGTCCCCCAGCACGCCCGCCGTCTTCTGCGCGGCCACCTTGGTCATCACGGACACATCGTCCGCCATGGCCGCGCTCTTCTTGGCCGCCACCTTGGTCATCAGGGCCACGTCATCCAGGATGGTGGCAATGTCGTCGAGCAGGGCAAGCAAGCTGCCAGCGGCCATGGGGAGTCCTTGGGAATCAATGAAAAGCGCCGACTATAGCAACGCGCCAAGACAGGCCCGCGCCAGACAACACCGCATGAAAAACGGGGCCGAAGCCCCGTTGAAACAGAACCACCGCCCACTGTCCGTCAGAAGCGCGCCGCCCTAGCGCCAGGGCAGCCGCGCAAGGGCCGCCCCGCCGCGCTGGCTGCGTCCCCCTTCCCGAATAGCGAAGCCATTCGAGAGAAGGGGCTGAGGGCTGCGGCTCCGAGCCTGCCTGCGCAGGCTTGGACAGCCCGAAGAGCTGTCGCCTCTGGCGACCAGCACCGAGCGGCGCAACCGCTCAGGGGGATGCCCCAATTAATCCACCCACTTGCGCGCATTGCGCCAGATGCGCATCCAGCCGCTGAACTGCGACTTGTCCTCGCTGGTCCAGCTCATCTGCACGTTGCGGAACACGCGCTCGGGGTGCGGCATCATGGCCGTGAAGCGGCCGTCCGCCGTGGTCACGGCGGTGAGGCCGCCGGCGCTGCCGTTGGGGTTGAACGGGTACTGCTCGGTGGCGCGGCCGTGGTGGTCCACGTAGCGCATGGCGGCAACGGCCTTGGCGGCGTTGCCGCGGTACTTGAAGTTGGCATAGCCCTCGCCGTGCGCCACGGCAATCGGCAGGCGGCTGCCCGCCATGCCCTGCAGGAACAGGCTGGGGGATTCCAGCACTTCCACCAGCGACAGGCGGGCCTCGAAGCGCTCGCTCTGGTTGGTGGTGAAACGCGGCCAGTCCTGCGCGCCGGGGATGATGTCGGCCAGCTCGGCAAACATCTGGCAGCCGTTGCACACGCCCAGGCCAAACGTGTCCGCGCGGCCGAAGAAGCCCTGGAACTGCGCGGACAGCACGGGGTTGAACGTGATGGAGCGCGCCCAGCCGATACCTGCGCCCAGCGTGTCGCCGTAGCTGAAGCCGCCGCAGGCCACCACGCCCTTGAAGTCCTCCAGCTTGACGCGGCCGGTCTGCAGGTCGGTCATGTGCACGTCGAAGGCTTCGAAGCCTGCCTCGGTGAAGGCGTAGGCCATTTCGATGTGCGAGTTCACGCCCTGCTCGCGCAGGATGGCCACCTTGGGTTTGGCGAGATTCAGGTACGGCGCCGCCACGTTGTCGGCGGCATCGAACGTGAGGTGCACGTGCAGGCCGGGGTCGGCGGCCTCGCCCGCTGCGGCGTGCTCAGCGTCGGCATTGGCGGGGTTGTCGCGCTGCTGGCAGATCTTCCAGCTCACGGCGTCCCACACCTGGTGCAGGTCAGAGAGCTGGGCGCTGAACACGGCCTTGGCGTCGCGCCAGACTTGCAGCTCGCCCTTGCCCGCGTCGATGGTGGACGACTGGGGCCGCGTCTTGCCCACGAAGTGGCTGAACCTGGACAGGCCATGCTCGCGCAGCACCTGCATCACGTCGTTGCGCTCGGCCGTGCGCACCTGCAGCAGCACGCCCAGTTCTTCGTTGAACAGGGCCTTGAGCGTGAGCTCTTCGCGGCGGGCGCTCACCTGCTGCGCCCAGTTCTTGGCGTCGCCGGTGTCCATGCGGCTGTCGCTCACGCCGTCGCCTTCGGTCACCAGCATGTCCACGTTCAGCGCCACGCCCACATGGCCGGCAAAGGCCATCTCGGCCGCCGCCGCCAGCAGGCCGCCGTCGCTGCGGTCGTGGTAGGCCAGGATGCGGCCCTGCGCACGCAGCGCGTTCACGGCGTTGACCAGGTTGACCAGGTCTTTCGGGTCGTCCACGTCGGGCACCACATCGCCGCTTTGCTCCAGCGTCTGGCCCAGGATGCTGCCGCCCATGCGGTTCTGGCCCTTGCCCAGGTCGATCAGCACCAAGGTGGTGTCGTCCTCGGTGGCGTCCAGCTGGGGCGTGAGCGTGCCGCGCACATCGGCGAGCGAGGCAAACGCACTCACGATCAGGCTGACGGGCGAGGTGACTTTCTTCTTGTCGCCGCCTTCGGACCATTGCGTGCGCATCGACAGCGAATCCTTGCCGACCGGGATGCTGATCCCCAGGGCGGGGCACAGCTCCATGCCCACGGCCTTCACGGTCTCGTAGAGCGCAGCGTCTTCACCGGGTTCACCGCAGGCGGCCATCCAGTTGGCCGACAGCTTCACACGCGGCAGCTCGATGGGCGCGGCCAGCAGGTTGGTGATGGCCTCGGCCACGGCCATGCGGCCCGAGGCCGGCGCGTTGATGGCGGCCAGCGGCGTGCGCTCGCCCATGCTCATGGCCTCGCCGGCAAAGCCCTTGTAATCGGCCAGCGTCACGGCGCAATCGGCCACCGGCACCTGCCAGGGGCCGACCATCTGGTCTCGGTGGGAGAGGCCGCCCACGGTGCGGTCGCCGATGGTGATGAGGAAGCGCTTGGAAGCCACGGTGGGGTGGGCCAGCACATCGATCACGGCCTTTTGCAGGGGCACGCCTGTGAGGTCCATCGGCGCGAATTCGCGCACCACGGTCTTCACATCACGATGCATCTTGGGCGGCTTGCCCAGCAGCACGTCCATGGGCATGTCCACGGGCAGCTTCTGGTCGCCCGCCACCACGGCGGTGTCTTCCAGCACCAGCTGGCGCTGCTCGGTGGCCGTGCCGATCACGGCGAAGGGGCAGCGCTCGCGCTCGCAGAAGGCCTGGAACAAGGGCAGCGAACCGGGCGCAATGGCCAGCACGTAGCGCTCCTGGCTTTCATTGCTCCAGATTTCCTTCGGGCTCATGCCCGACTCTTCCAGCGGCACGGCGCGCAGGTCAAAGCGTGCGCCCCGGCCCGCATCGTTCGTCAGCTCGGGGAAGGCGTTGGACAGGCCGCCCGCGCCCACGTCGTGGATGGCGAGGATGGGGTTGTTGCTGCCCTGCGCCCAGCAGTGGTTGATGACCTCCTGCGCACGGCGCTCGATCTCGGGGTTGCCGCGCTGCACGGAGTCAAAGTCCAGCTCGGCGGCGTTGGTGCCAGTAGCCATGGAGCTGGCGGCGCTGCCGCCCATGCCGATGCGCATGCCCGGGCCGCCCAGCTGGATCAGCAACGAGCCGGCGGGGAATTCGATCTTCTTGGTCAGCTCGGCGTCGATGATGCCCACGCCGCCGGCGATCATGATGGGCTTGTGGTAGCCGCGCTGCACGCCGCCCACGTTCTGCTCGTATTCGCGGAAATAGCCGTTCAGATTGGGGCGGCCGAACTCGTTGTTGAAAGCGGCGCCGCCCAGCGGCCCTTCGACCATGATCTGCAGCGGGCTGGCGATGTGCTCGGGCTTGCCCACGCTGCTGCCCCAGAGCTTGGACACGGTAAAGCCCGTGAGGCCCGCCTTGGGCTTGGAGCCCCGGCCGGTGGCGCCTTCGTCGCGGATCTCGCCGCCCGCGCCGGTGGAGGCGCCGGGGAACGGCGAGATGGCCGTGGGGTGGTTGTGCGTTTCCACCTTCATCAGCACGTGGTGGATAGCGCTACTTTTTTGATAGCTGCTAGCGATTGCCACATCTGGGCTAGAGGCCATTTTTGCCACAAACCGCTCGACCGCATGGCCTTCCATGATGGAGGCGTTGTCGGAATACGCCACCACCGTGTGCTGGGGCGCCAGCTGGTGGGTGTTGCGGATCATGCCGAACAGGCTCTTGTCCTGCGCTACGCCGTCGATGGTGAACTGGGCGTTGAAGATCTTGTGGCGGCAGTGCTCGCTGTTGGCCTGCGCGAACATCATCAGCTCCACGTCCGTGGGGTTGCGCGCCAGGCCCGTGAAGGCGTTGACCAGGTAGTCGATCTCGTCGTCGGCCAGCGCCAAGCCGAAGCGGGCGTTGGCCTCTTCCAGCGCCTGGCGGCCGCCGCCCAGCACGTTCACGTGCTCCATGGGCGCGGGCTGCAGTTCGGTGAACAGGGCTGCCGCGGCCGCGCGGTCCGCCACCACGGATTCGGTCATGCGGTCGTGCAGCAGGGCGGCCACCTGGGCCAGCTGCTCGGCGGTGAGCTCGGGCGCCTTGCCCAGCAGGCCGCTCTTGAGGCTGACGCGGTATTCGGTGATGCGCTCCACCCGGCGGATGGCCAGGCCGCAGTTGCGGGCGATGTCCGTGGCCTTGGACGCCCACGGCGAGAGCGTGCCCAGGCGGGGCGTGACGACCAGCGCCGCGCCGTCGGCAGGCCCCTGGTAGGGGTCGCCATAGGTCAGCAGCGCGGCCAGCCGCTCCTGCTCGGCCGGGGCGGGCGCCGCATCGGTGGCAACCAGGTGCACGAAACGCGCTGCAATGCCGCTGATCTTGGGGTGGATCGCCTCCAGGGCGGGTTGAAGTTGCTGTGCGCGGAAGGCGCTGAGGGCGTTGCCGCCCGCCAGCGTGGTGATGTGCAAGGTCACGGTAGCGGCCTGTTGGGAGTGAGGGGTACGTGGATGCGCCGCACCGCGGAAAAGGCCCGGGGGGCCACTGCGGGGGCAACCCCGCATTTTACCGGGCTGTCCGGCCGCCCCTGCGCGCTTGCAGGCCCGATGGGATAATTGGGGCATGAGCATCAACATCAAAAGCGCCGAGGACATCGAAGGCATGCGCGTTGCCTGCCGCCTGGCCTCCGAAGTGCTGGACTACATCGCACCGCATATCAAGCCCGGCATCACGACCAAGGAAATCGACCGCCTGGGCGCGGAATGCATGGCCCGGCAGGGCACCGTGTCCGCCACCGTGGGCTACCAGCCGCCCGGCTACCCGCCCTACCCGGCTTCGCTGTGCACCTCGGTCAACCACGTGGTGTGCCACGGCATCCCCAACGACAAGCCGCTCAAGAAGGGCGACATCGTCAACGTGGACGTCACCGTCATCACCAAGGATGGGTGGTACGGCGACAACAGCCGCATGTACCTGATCGGCGAATGCTCCATTGCCGCCAAGCGGCTGTCCACCATCACCTTCGAGGCCATGTGGCACGGCATCCTGCAGGTCAAGCCCGGCGCCCGCCTGGGCGACATCGGCCATGCCATCCAGAAGTTCGCCGAAGGCCACGGCTTCTCCATCGTGCGCGAGTTCTGCGGCCACGGCATTGGCCGCAAGTTCCATGAAGAGCCGCAGGTGCTGCACTACGGCCGCCCCGGCACGCTGGAAGAGCTCCAGCCCGGCATGGTGTTCACCATCGAGCCCATGATCAACGCCGGCCGCCGCGAGGTGAAGGAATTCGGCAACGATGGCTGGACCATCGTGACCAAGGACCACAGCCTCTCGGCCCAGTGGGAGCACACGGTGCTCGTCACCCCGACGGGGTACGAGGTCATGACCCTGTCCGCCGGTTCGCCGCCGCTGCCGGCTTTCGTGAAGGCCACGGCCACCTGACCGGGGTCCGGCCCGCCCCCCCACCGCCCCGGGGGCGCAGCCCAGCACAACTCTTGCATGGCATTTTCATGGCCCCTTACCTGCGCGCACCACGACCATGACTGACCTCCATGCCCTGCGGGACACCTACCGCAGCGACAAAGCCGCCCTGCTGGCCGCCCTGCTGGCCACCGGCGCCTCCACCCGCGGCATCCACCAGCTGCTGCGCAAGCTCTCCGCCCTGGCGGGCGGCTTGCTGCAGACGCTGTGGCGGCGCGCCGAACTGCCGCAGGACATGGCCCTGGTGGCCGTGGGCGGCTTCGGGCGCGACCAGCTCTTTCCCCACTCCGACGTCGACGTGCTGCTGCTGCTGCCCGAGGGCACGGCGCCGCAGGCGGGCAGCGCCCTGCGCACCCAGATCGAAGGCTTCATCGGCAGCTGCTGGGACGCAGGCCTGGAAATCGGCTCCAGCGTGCGCACCGTGGCGGAATGCCTGGCCGAGAGCGCAGGCGACGTCACCGTGCAGACCTCACTGCTCGAAGCCCGCCTGGTGTGCGGCAGCGCGGCGCTGTTCGACGAGTTCCAGCGCCAATACCGCGCGCAGATGGACCCGCAGGCCTTCCTGGTGGCCAAGACGCTGGAGATGCGCCAGCGCCACACCAAGTACGAGAACACGCCCTACGCGCTGGAGCCCAATTGCAAGGAATCCCCCGGCGGCCTGCGCGACCTGCAGATGATCCTGTGGGTGGCCCGTGCCGCGGGCCTGGGCAGCACCTGGAAAGAACTGGCCGCCAGCGGCATGGCAACGGCCTTCGAGGTGCAGCAGATCGAGCGCAACGAAGCCCTGCTGTGCCTGATCCGTGCGCGCCTGCACGCCGCCGCCGGCCGGCACGAAGACCGCCTGGTGTTCGATCTGCAGACCGCCGTGGCCGAATCGTTTGGCTACCGCTCGCTCTCGCCGGACGGGGCGCGCCTGCCCATGCGCGCCAGCGAGACGCTGATGCGCCGCTACTACTGGGCGGCCAAGGCCGTGTCGCAGCTCAGCCAGATCCTGCTGCTCAATATTGAAGAGCGGCTGAACCCCTCCACGCACGAGCCGCGCCCCCTCAACGAGCGCTTCTTCGAGAAGGCGGGGCTCATCGAGGTGGCCAGCGACGACCTGTACCAGCGCGAGCCGCACGCCATCCTGGAAACCTTCCTGCTCTACCAGACCACGGTGGGCCTCAAGGACCTGTCGGCCCGCACGCTGCGCGCCCTGTACAACGCGCGCGGCGTGATGGACAGCGCCTTCCGCCGCGACCCGGTGAACCGGGCCAACTTCATGCGCATCGTGCAGCAGCCCTCGGGCATCACGCACGCCATGCGGCTGATGAACCAGACCTCGGTGCTGGGCCGCTACCTCTGGCCCTTCCGCCGCATCGTGGGGCAGATGCAGCACGACCTGTTCCACGTCTACACCGTGGACCAGCACATCCTGATGGTGCTGCGCAACGTGCGCCGCTTCTTCATGGCCGAGCACGCGCACGAATACCCGTTCTGCTCGCAGCTGGCCGGCGGCTGGGACAAGCCCTGGATCCTGTACCTCGCGGCGCTGTTCCACGACATCGGCAAGGGCCGGGGCGGCGACCACTCGGTGATCGGCGCGCAGGAAGTGCGGCGCTTTTGCCGCGAGCACGGCGTGGCGCGCGAGGACGCGCAGCTCATCGAGTTCCTGGTCAGCGAGCACCTGTCGATGAGCCGCATCGCGCAGAAGGAAGACCTGTCGGACCCGGACGTGATCGGCGCCTTTGCCCGGCGCGTGGGCAACGAGCGCTACCTCACGGCGCTGTACCTGCTGACGGTGGCCGACATCCGCGGCACCAGCCCCAAGGTGTGGAACGCCTGGAAGGGCAAGCTGCTGGAAGACCTGTACCGCGCCACACTGCGCACGCTGGGCGGCCGCGCCCCCGACGCCGCCGCCGAGATCGAGGCCCGCAAGCGCGAGGCCCTGGTGCTGCTGGCCTTGAGCGCCCTGCCCTACCAGGCGCACAAGGCCCTGTGGGACACGCTGGACGTGAGCTACTTCATGCGGCACGAAGCGGCCGACATTGCCTGGCACACGCGCCATCTCTCGCGCCAGGTGGGCGCTGCCAAGCCCGTGGTGCGCGCACGCCAGTCCCTGGCCGGCGAAGGCCTGCAGGTCATGGTGTACGCGGCCGACCAGGCCGACCTGTTCGCGCGCATCTGCGGCTATTTCGACCGCGCGGGCTTTTCCATCCTGGACGCGCGGGTGCACACGGCCAACAACGGCTACGCGCTGGACACGTTCCAGGTGGTGGCCTCTTCCCAGCCCGGGCACTACCGGGAACTCACGCACATGGTCGAAAGCGACCTGATGCGCGTCATCGAGGCCGGCGGGCCGCTGCCCGAACCGGCCCGCAAGCGTGTGTCGCGGCGGGTGAAGAGTTTTCCGGTGGCGCCACGCGTGACCCTGCGGCCGGACGAGAAAGCCCAGCGCTGGCTGCTGGCCATTTCCGCCAGCGACCGCGCCGGCCTGCTGTACCTGGTGGCGCGCATCCTGGCGCAGCACCACCTGAATGTGCAGCTGGCCAAGGTCAGCACCCTGGGCGAGCGGGTGGAAGACACCTTCCTGGTGCAAGGCCCCGAGCTGCAGAACAACGCGCGCCAGATCGAGATCGAGACGGAGCTGCTGCAGGCACTGTCGGACTGAGTCCAGCAGCTATCAAAACAAGAGCTGCTCGCGCCCACCGGACGGGCGCGGGGGCCTGTTTTGTGCCCGATCAGTCGTCTTCCGCCGCGCCGATGTCTGGAAACAGCACCTCGGTGAAGCCGAACTGCGTGAAGTCCCGCACCCGCATGGGGTAGATCTTGCCGATCAGATGGTCGCACTCGTGCTGCACCACCCGGGCATGAAAGCCCTCCACCGTCCGGTCGATGGGATCGCCATAGGGGTCGAAGCCCGTGTAGCGGATGCGCGACCAGCGCGGCACCTTGCCCCGCAGGCCCGGCACGGACAGGCAGCCTTCCCAGTCCTCTTCCTCGGCATCGCCCAGGGGGGTGATCACCGGGTTGATGAGCACCGTGGGCGGAACCAGCGGCCGGTCCGGGTAGCGCGGATTGCGCTCGTTCGAGCCGAAGATGACCAGTTGCAGGTCCACCCCGATCTGCGGCGCCGCCAGGCCGGCGCCATTCACCGCGCGCATGGTGTCAAACAGGTCCCGCACCAGCAGGTGCAAGGCATCGGTATCGAACTGCGTTACGGGCTGGGCCACGCGCAGCAGGCGCGGGTCGCCCATTTTCAGGATGGTGTGAATGGTCATGGGAGCGGCAAGGCAGGGACAGCAAACGAAGGGTGGCGAACGCCGGGCGGGCATGGATTGCGCGCCCTCTGCCAGCATAACGCGGCCAGTGCGCCCGCTCTGGATGCCAGACAATAGCCCCATGCCCGCGCCGCGCCCCGACGACCTCCCGCAGCAGGACGACACCACCGCCGATCCGCCCCTGCGCCCACTGCCCTGGCCCGTGCGCGCGCTGCTGCAGCTGTTTGCCCTGGTGTGCCTGGGCCTGGGCATCCTGGGCGTCATCGTGCCCGGGCTGCCCACCACGGTGTTCATTCTGATGGCCGCCTGGGCGGCGGCGCGCAGTTCACCCCGCCTGTACCGCTGGCTGTGGAACCACCGCCTGTTCGGCCCCCTGCTGCGCAACTGGGCCCAGGGGCGCTGCGTGAGCCGCCGGGCCAAATGGAGCGCGGCCCTGGTCATGTCCCTGAGCACCGCCATTCTCTGGCTGGCGCCTACCCCGCGCTGGGCGGCCATTCTGGCCACGCTGTGCATGGCCTGCGTGCTGGCCTGGCTGTGGCGGCGCCCCGAACCGCCCACGGCGACAAAACCTGCAGGCTGACTTTCTGACGCGCTGTTTTTGTGTATATAATCTAAGTCTTGTTCCTCGATAGCTCAGTCGGTAGAGCGCCGGACTGTTAATCCGTAGGTCCCTGGTTCGAGCCCAGGTCGAGGAGCCAAGTTTTTTTGCAGGCCCTGCAGGAGTTGAGCGGGGCCTTTTGCATACCGATCATTCCTCAATAGCTCAGTCGGTAGAGCGCCGGACTGTTAATCCGTAGGTCCCTGGTTCGAGCCCAGGTTGAGGAGCCACGCAAACCCACCATGTTCACGCATGGTGGGTTTTTTGTTGCCCTATCGCTGACCAGCCCCATGCCTGGGCCGCCCGTGCCGGACAATCGGCAACATTGTCTTCACGCCCCGCCCCGCGGGCCACGCGCCGCCTTCTCCGATGCCTGCCCAAATTCCCTGGCTGGAACCCCGCGATCCTTTTCCCCCACCCAGCTCCGCCTGGGGGCCGGACGACCCCGCCCCCGGGCTGCTGGCCGCTGGCGGCGCGCTGGACGTGCCCCACCTGCGGGCCGCCTATGCCCAGGGCACGTTCCCGTGGTTCAGCCCCGGGCAGCCCATCCTGTGGTGGGCGCCCGACCCGCGCATGGTCCTGCCCGTGGCGGAGTTCAAGCTGCACCGGTCCTTGCGCCGGACCCTGCAGGCCTTCCGCGCCCGCCCGGACTGCGAGGTGCGCGTGGATACGGATTTCCGCAGCGTCATCACGGCCTGCGCCACCAAGGAGCGCCAGGGCCAGGCGGGCACCTGGATCGTGCCCGCCATGGTGGAGGCCTACACAGAACTGCATGCCGCGGGCCTGGCCCACAGCGTGGAGACCTGGGTGGGCGGCCGGCTGGTGGGCGGGCTGTACTGCGTGGCGCTGGGCCACGCAGTATTCGGCGAGTCCATGTTTGCCCATGCCACCGACGCCTCGAAAATCGCCCTGGCCGCGCTGGTCGGCCTGTGCCGCCACCAGGGCGTGGCCCTGATCGACTGCCAGCAGAACACCCGGCACCTTGCCTCACTGGGCGGCCGCGAGATCCCGCGGGCACAGTTCCTGCAGCACATGGGTTGCGCGCAGCGGCAGCCGCCGCTTCGGTGGCAGTTCGACCCCGTATACTGGACCGCGCTGCTGCCCCGCAACGAGCCCTCGGCATGACGCAACTCAACGACCTTCCACTGCAAACCCTGCAGTTCTACGCGACAGCGCCCTACCCCTGCAGCTACCTGCCGGACCGGCAAGCGCGCTCGCAGGTCGCCACGCCCAGCCACCTGATCCAGAACGACGTGTACTCGGAGCTGGTGGCCAAGGGCTTTCGCCGCAGCGGCATGTTCACCTACCGCCCGTATTGCGACGGCTGCCAGGCGTGCACACCGCTGCGGGTGCTGGCCGGTGAATTCCAGCCCGACCGCAGCCAGCGGCGCGCTGCGGCGCGCCACGGCAACCTGCAGGCGCGGGTGTTGCGCCTGTGTTTCGTGCCCGAGCATTACCAGCTCTACCTGCGCTACCAGAACGGCCGCCACGCGGGCGGCGGCATGGACCACGACAGCATCGACCAGTACACGCAGTTTCTGCTGCAAAGCCGGGTCAACTCGCGGCTGGTGGAGTTTCGAGAAACCGACAGCGCGACGGGAGAGCCCGGCGCGCTCAAGATGGTGTCCATCCTCGACGTTCTGGACGACGGCCTCTCGGCCGTCTACACCTTCTACGAACCCGAGCCCCACTGCAGCTATGGCACCTACAACGTGCTGTGGCAGATCGCGCAGGCCCGGTCGCTGGGGCTGCCCTTTGTGTACCTGGGCTACTGGATCGAGGCCAGCGCAAAGATGCGCTACAAGGCCCGCTTCCATCCCCACGAAATCCGCACCGACGGCGAATGGCGCCGCGGCGGCTGCGCCAGCGTGGCGCCCGCGTGACCGGTGGCACGGCATTTCACAAGATAAAATATGGCGGCCTCCACTGCCCTGCCGCTATGAAAAAAATCGACCCCAGCACTTCCACGAAACCCAGCGTTCAGGTGCTGGAACGCATGTTCATGCTGATCGATGTGCTGGCGTCGCGCGAGGAGGCCATCTCCCTCAAGGAGATCAGCGAGAAGACCGGACTGCACCCGTCGACCACCCACCGCATCCTGAACGACCTGACCATTGGGCGTTTCGTGGACCGGCCCGAGTCCGGCAGCTACCGCCTGGGCATGCGGCTGCTGGAGCTGGGCAACCTGGTGAAGGCCCGCCTGAGCGTGCGCGACGCAGCGTTCGGCCCCATGCGCAACCTGCACAAGCTGATCCAGCAGCCCGTCAACCTGAGCATGCGCCAGGGCGACGAAATCGTGTACGTGGAGCGCGCCTACAGCGAGCGTTCCGGAATGCAGGTGGTGCGCGCCATTGGCGGCCGCGCGCCCTTGCACCTCACCTCGACCGGCAAGCTCTTCCTGGCGCTGGACGACCCGCAGCGCGTGCGCGCCTACGCCACCCGCACGGGGCTGGCCGGCCACACGCGCAACAGCATCACCCAGTTGCCGGTCCTCGAACGCGAGCTCGCCAAGGCCCGCCAGTACGGCATCGCCCGCGACAACGAAGAACTGGAACTGGGCGTGCGCTGCATGGCCGCGGGCGTCTACGACGACCAGGGCAAGCTGGTGGCCGGCCTGTCCATTTCGGCCCCCGCGGACCGGCTGGACGAAGGCTGGCTGCCCAAGCTGCAAGCCACGGCCCACGAAATCTCGCTGGCGCTGGGCTACACGCCGGGCACGGAAGCCACGGGCTCCTCCGCCGAGGACGGACTGCATTCCGCACTTCGCTAGCGCCACTGCGGGCGCTACGGGCGTTTGGCCCCTTGAGCGCCGGCAGACCGGCACGGAGCGGACACAGGGCAAACAGGCATCCACGCGCAGGCTTGCCCCATAAAAAAAAACCGGTGTGGCATCACCGCCAGACCGGTTTTTTGGTGCACGGTAGCTTGGCCCGCGCAGCGGTTTGATGCTAACCGTCGGTATTCACGCGCGCGTGCAGCGGAGCGCCCAGGGACGCCTTGGACTCCACCCAGTGGCGCACACGCTCGGCATCGCCCAGGCGGCTGAACTTGCCCGCCGAATCCAGGAACACCATGATGAGCTTGCGGCCCGCCACCTGGGCCTGCATCACCAGGCAACGGCCGGCCTCGGAGATGTAGCCGGTCTTCTGCAGGCCGATGTCCCAGGTGGGGTTCTTCACCAGGCCGTTCGTGTTGTTGTACTGCAGCGTGCGCGCTCCCACGGCCACTTCGTAGCTGGGCGACGTGGACAGCTCACGCAGCAGCGGATCGCCATGCGCAACGTTCACCAGCGTGGCCAGATCGCGGGCGCTCGACTGGTTGCGGCTGGACAGGCCGGTCGGCTCGACATAGCGCGTATCCGTCATGCCCAGTTGCCGCGCCTTGTTGTTCATCAGGCCCACAAAGGTTTCCAGGCCTCCGGGATAGGTGCGCCCCAGCGCATGGGCAGCCCGGTTTTCGCTCGACATGAGCGCCAGGTGCAGCAGTTCACCCCGGGTCAGGGTGGTGCCCACGGTCAGGCGCGAACGGCTGCCCTTTTCCGTGTCCACGTCGTCCTGGGTGATGGTGATGGGCTCCTCCATGGGCAGCTTGGCCTGGGAGATGAGCAGCCCGGTCATGAGCTTGGTCAGCGAAGCAATGGGCAGCACGGCATGGTCGTTTTTGCTAAGCAGCACTTCCTTCGTGTCCTGGTCGATGACCAGGGCCACGCTGGACTTCAGGTCCAGCGGATCGCTGACTTCATGCAAGCCCGCCAGTTGCCCGAACGATTGCGGGGCCGGCACGAAAGCGACGCGGGTGGGAGCCTTCGCGGTTTTGGCGGTAACCCGCACGGCCTTCGTGCGGACAGCCACTTTGCGCGTCGGGACAGCCCGTTTGGACGCAGAGGAAGTGGCGTGCTGTTTTTTGGCGGGGGCCTTGGCGCGCTCGCCAGCCTGTGCGGCTGGCAGGGCCATCGCCGTGCTGACGACGACCAGACCCAAAAGCCCTAGAAAACGACTCACTGCAGCGCGGTGGCGGTGGTGCATCAAAGCGCTCCAAACGGTAATAAGTGTTGAGCAGTGTACCGAATCAAAAAAATCGCGCAAGATCAATGGCTTGCGCGATTCTTCGAGAAAGTGAGTGAATTATAGATGCTGTGCTCAACCCTGTGCGGCCACCCGATCAGCTTTACTTTGTAATTTGTTCAGGGCACTTAGGTAGGCCTTGGCAGAGGCCACCACGATGTCCGGGTCGGCGCCCACTCCATTGACCACCCGGCCGCTGTTTTGCAGGCGCACGGTCACTTCGCCCTGGCTCTCGGTGGAGCCGCTGATGGCGTTCACCGAGTACAGCACCATTTCAGCGCCGCTCTTCACGTGGGCCTCGATGGCCTTGAGCGAAGCGTCCACCGGGCCGTTGCCTTCGGACTCGCTGCGCACTTCCTGCCCATCCACCGTGAAGACGATCCGCGCCCGGGGCAACTCGCCGGTTTCGCTTTGCTGGAACAGCGAGACAAAACCGTACTGCTCTTTTTCGGCCGTCACGCTCTCGTCGCTCACCAGGGCCAGGATGTCCTCGTCGAAGATCTCGCTCTTGCGGTCGGCCAGTTCCTTGAACTTGGTGAAGGCGACGTTGATTTCGCTTTCGCTCTCCAGCTGCACGCCCAGCTCCTGCAGGCGCTGCTTGAACGCGTTGCGCCCGCTGAGCTTGCCCAGCACGATCTTGTTGGCCGTCCAGCCCACGTCCTCTGCGCGCATGATTTCGTAAGTGTCGCGGGCCTTGAGCACGCCGTCCTGGTGAATGCCGCTGGCGTGTGCAAAGGCGTTGGCCCCCACCACCGCCTTGTTGGGCTGGACCACGAAGCCGGTGGTCTGGCTGACCATGCGGCTGGCGGCCACGATGTGGCGGGTGTCGATGCCGAGGTCGAGGTTGAAGTAGTCGCGCCGCGTCTTGACCGCCATCACGACTTCTTCCAGCGAGCAGTTGCCCGCGCGCTCGCCCAGCCCGTTGATGGTGCATTCCACCTGGCGCGCGCCACCGATCTTCACGCCGGCCAGCGAGTTGGCCACCGCCATGCCCAGGTCGTTGTGACAGTGCACCGACCAGATGGCCTTGTCGCTGTTGGGAATGCGCTCGCGCAGGTTCTTGATGAAGTTCCCGTACAGCTCTGGAATCGCATAGCCCACCGTGTCGGGCACGTTGATGGTGGTAGCGCCTTCGGCAATCACGGCTTCGAGCACGCGGCACAGGAAGTCGGGCTCGCTGCGGTAGCCGTCCTCGGGACTGAATTCGATGTCGCTCACCAGGTTGCGGGCGAAACGCACCGCCTGCTTGGCCTGCTCCAGCACCTGCTCGGGCGTCATGCGCAACTTCTTCTCCATGTGCAAGGGGCTGGTGGCAATGAAGGTGTGGATACGGGCGCTGTTGGCGCCCTTGAGGGCCTCGGCCGCGCGTGCGATGTCGCGGTCGTTGGCGCGCGACAGCGAGCAGATGGTCGAGTCCTTGATCGCGTGGGCAATCGACTGCACCGCTTCGAAGTCGCCATTGGAGCTGGCGGCAAACCCGGCCTCGATGACATCCACCTTCAGGCGCTCGAGCTGGCGTGCAATGCGCAGCTTCTCGTCCTTGGTCATGGACGCGCCGGGGGACTGCTCGCCATCGCGCAAGGTGGTGTCAAAAATAATGAGCTTGTCAGCCATGTCAGTTCTCCTGGTATCGGTGGGTGGGGCCCCGCAGCCTTCTCAAAAGTCCGGCGCCCAAAACAAAAGGCCCGTTGCGGGTGCATACGGGCCTTTGTGGAAAAAGTGTGCGCGTGCGCCTACTGCCTCCGCCCGTGGGGAGGTAGCAGTAGAGCCAGGGCAAACGTCTTCATGCAGTGCAATGTAGCACAACTCGCCAGGCACCGCGGTTGCCGGCCTCACTGGTGCAAGCCGCGCTCGTCGGGCTCATCGGTGGAGGTGCTGATGACGCTGGTGTGCTGCCCCTTGGCCTTGCGCCACGCATAGACGCCATAGCCGCTCAGGCCGTAGCACACGAACACGCCGAACAACACGATGGGCGGGTGGATGTTGATGATGGCGATGCCCAGGGCGATCAGCACGATCGCGGCGAATGGCACGCTCTTTTTCATCTGCACGTCCTTGAAGCTGTAGAACGGCACGTTGGTCACCATCGTGAGGCCCGCATACAGCGTGAAGCCGAACATGGTCCAGGTGGTCTCGTTCCAGGTCAGCCACAGGTCTTCGCCGGGGCGCTGCCCCAGCTCCGTCATCAGCCAGATGAAACCGGCCACCAGCGCGGCGGCGGCCGGCGACGGCAGTCCCTGGAAATAACGCTTGTCCACCACGCCCGTGTTCACATTGAAACGGGCCAGGCGCAAGGCGGCGCAGGCGCAGTACACAAAAGCCGCAATCCACCCCCAGCGGCCCAGGCCGTGCAGCGCCCACACATAGGCGATCAGCGCGGGCGCCGCCCCGAAGGAGACCATGTCAGAGAGCGAATCCATCTGCTCGCCAAAGGCACTCTGGGTGTTGGTCATGCGCGCCACGCGTCCGTCCAGGCTGTCGAGCACCATGGCACAAAAGACGCCCACGGCCGCCATGTCGAACCGGCCGTTCATCGCCATCACGATCGCGTAGAAACCGCCAAACAACGCCGCCAGCGTGAACAGGTTGGGCAGGATGTAGATGCCCTTGCGGCGCTTGCGCACCACCACGCCCGGGGTGTCGGTGGCCTCATTGCCATCATGCATCAAAAGAACCTCCAGCGCTTGCTATTACTGCGCAAGCAGCTATTAAATTTATAGTATTTCAACCACCGCCCGCCCTGCCGGCCGGCGGCGGCTCGCCCTGCAGGCGAAGGACGCAGTGTAGCGCCTGCCAACCCCGCGTTGCACCAATGAAAAAGGCCACCGAAGTGGCCTTGGGGTGCGTCGGGCGCAGCGCCTCAGTTGCGGGTCTGGTCCACCAGCTTGTTCTTGGCGATCCAGGGCATCATGGCGCGCAGCTGGCCGCCCACCTTCTCGATGGAATGGTCGGCGGTGTTGCGGCGGCGGGCCGTCATACTCGGGTAGTTCAGGCGGCCTTCCTGGATGAACATCTTGGCGTAGTCGCCGTTCTGGATGCGCTTGAGGGCGTTGCGCATGGCGGCGCGCGACTGCTCGTTGATGACTTCGGGGCCGGTCACGTACTCGCCGAACTCGGCGTTGTTCGAGATCGAGTAGTTCATGTTGGCGATGCCGCCTTCGTAGATCAGGTCCACGATGAGCTTGAGCTCGTGCAGGCATTCGAAGTAGGCCATTTCAGGAGCGTAGCCGGCTTCGACCAGGGTCTCGTAGCCCATCTTGATCAGCTCGACGGCACCGCCGCACAGCACGGCCTGTTCGCCGAACAGGTCGGTCTCGGTTTCTTCCTTGAAGTTGGTCTCGATGATGCCGGCCTTGCCGCCACCGTTGGCCATGGCGTAGGACAGGGCCAGGTCACGGGCCTTGCCGGACTTGTCCTGGTGCACGGCCACCAGGTGGGGCACGCCGCCGCCCTGGGCGTAGGTGCTGCGCACGGTGTGGCCGGGGGCCTTGGGGGCAACCATCCACACGTCCAGATCGGCGCGGGGCACGACCTGGTTGTAGTGCACGTTGAAGCCATGGGCAAACGCCAGCGAAGCGCCTTGCTTGATGTTGGGCTCGACGTTGTTCTTGTAGACCTCGGCGATCTGCTCGTCGGGCAGCAGGATCATCACGACGTCTGCGGACTTGACCGCGTCGTTGACTTCCAGCACCGTGAGGCCGGCCTTGCCGACCTTGTCCCACGAGGCGCCGCCCTTGCGCAGGCCGACCACGACCTTCACGCCGCTGTCGTTCAGGTTTTGTGCATGGGCGTGGCCCTGCGAGCCATAGCCGATGATGGCAACGGTCTTGCCCTTGATCAGGCTCAGGTCACAGTCTTTGTCGTAGAAAACTTTCATGGTCGCTCCGGTTGAAATCTTGTTCGGTTGAATGAGGGTGGGTGAGAAAACGGGGATTGTCTTACACGCGCAGGATGCGCTCGCCGCGGCCGATGCCGCTGGCGCCCGTGCGCACGGTTTCCAGGATCGCCGTGCGGTCGATGGCTTGCAGGAAAGCGTCGTTCTTGGACTGGTCGCCGGTCAGCTCGATGGTGTAGCTCTTCTCGGTCACGTCGATGATGCGGCCGCGGAAGATGTCGGCCATGCGCTTCATCTCCTCGCGCTCCTTGCCCACGGCGCGCACCTTCACCATCATGAGCTCGCGCTCGGTGTAGGCGCCTTCGGTGAGATCGACCACCTTCACAACCTCGATGAGGCGGTTCAGGTGCTTGGTGATCTGCTCGATCACATCGTCGGAACCCGTGGTCTGGATGGTCATGCGCGACAGCGATGGGTCCTCCGTGGGGGCCACGGTGAGGGACTCGATGTTGTAGCCCCGGGCAGAGAACAGGCCCACGACGCGCGACAGCGCACCGGCTTCGTTCTCCAGCAAAACGGCAATGATGTGTTTCATGGTGAAAGATTCCTCTTTTTGCTGCCCTCCCCTGGCGCCGGTAAGCGCCAGGCTCGGCAGGCAATAGATTCGTCAAAAAAAGATTGCTGCAAAAACAGTAGCTGCCAGCGCTTGATGGACAAGCGCTGCAGGCACCTTGAATGCTTAAAGGTCTTCCGAACCCAGCAGCATTTCGGTCAGGCCCTTGCCGGCCTGCACCATCGGGAACACGTTCTCGGTGGGGTCGGTACGGAAGTCCAGGAACACCGTGCGGTCCTTGAGCTTGCGTGCCTCGCGCAGCGCGGGCTCCACGTCCTGCGGACGTTCGATGAGCAGGCCCACATGGCCATAGGCCTCGGCCAGCTTCACGAAGTTGGGCAGCGCGTCCATGTAGCTGTGGCTGTAGCGGCCGGAGTACTCGATCTCCTGCCACTGGCGCACCATGCCCAGGTAGCGGTTGTTCAGCGAGCAGATCTTGATCGGCGTGTTGTACTGCAGGCAGGTCGACAGCTCCTGGATGTTCATCTGCACCGAGCCTTCGCCCGTGATGCAGAACACCTCGGCCTGCGGCTTGGCCAGCTTGATGCCCATGGCGTAGGGAATGCCCACGCCCATGGTGCCCAGGCCGCCGGAGTTGATCCAGCGGCGCGGCTCGTCAAAGCGGTAGTACTGCGCGGCCCACATCTGGTGCTGGCCCACGTCGGACGTGATGTACGTGTCCGAGTCCTTGGTCATGTTCCACAGCGTCTCGACGACGTACTGCGGCTTGATGACGTCGGAGGAGCCGCGGTCGTACTTCAGGCATTCGCGCTTGCGCCAGCCTTCGATGGTGTCCCACCAGGCGCCCAGGGCTGCCGCGTCGGGACGCGTGCTGCTCTCGCGCACCATGGAAATCAGCTCGGTGAGCACATCCTTCACATCGCCCACGATGGGGATATCGACCTTCACGCGCTTGGAGATCGAGGACGGATCGATGTCGATGTGGATGATCTTGCGATCGTTTTGCGAGAAATGCTTGGGATTGCCGATCACGCGGTCATCGAAGCGCGCCCCCACCGCCAGCAGCACGTCGCAGTTCTGCATGGCGTTGTTGGCCTCGATCGTGCCGTGCATGCCCAGCATGCCCAGGAACTTGCGGTCGCTGGCCGGGTAGGCGCCCAGGCCCATCAGGGTGTGGGTGACCGGGTAGCCCAGCAGATCCACCAGCGTGCGCAGCTCTTGCGTGGCATTGCCCAGCAGCACGCCGCCACCAGTGTAGATGTAGGGGCGCTTGGCCGACAGCAGCAGCTGCAGCGCCTTGCGAATCTGGCCACCGTGGCCCTTGCGCACCGGGTTGTACGAGCGCATTTCCACGCTCTGCGGGTAGCCGCTGTACGGCACCTTCTTGAACGAGACATCCTTCGGGATATCGACCACCACCGGCCCGGGCCGGCCTGTGCGGGCAATGTGGAACGCCTTCTTCAACGTCATGGCCAGGTCACGCGGGTCCTTGACGAGAAAGTTGTGCTTGACGATGGGGCGCGTGATGCCCACGGTGTCGCACTCCTGGAAGGCGTCCAGCCCGATGGCGGGCGTGGGGACCTGACCGGAGATGATCACCATGGGAATGGAATCCATGTAGGCCGTGGCAATGCCCGTGACCGCGTTGGTCAGGCCGGGACCGGAGGTGACCAGGGCCACGCCGACTTCGCCGGTGGCGCGGGCATAGCCGTCGGCCGCATGCACTGCGGCCTGCTCGTGCCGCACCAGCACGTGCTGGATGGTGTCCTGCTTGTAGAGCGCGTCGTAGATGTACAGGACCGCGCCGCCCGGGTAACCCCAGATGTACTGGACGTTTTCGGCTTGCAGCGACTTGATGAGGATTTCCGAGCCCATGAGATCCTGGGGGCCGGCGGCGGAAGCGGAGGAGCCCTGCGTGGCAGCGGCTGCCGAAGTGATTTCGGCCTTGGAGATTTCCATGATGATCAACCTTTGCGAATTTCTCTGACGAAAAACCTTGGGTGCTCCTCGCACGCGCTCTTGTGAAGCCAGCTTGGAACTTGAGGCCAAGGACATGGGCGGGATGATTGCCGCGCCGGACCGTGACCCGTTTGCCTTTTGAATTGCAACGTGGATTATCGCACTGCAACACCGCAAAACATCATCCGCTCTACAAAAAAACCGCAGGCCAATGCGATAATCAAAGGCTTGCCGGGCCCATCCGCACCGACCTTTACAGGGTCTTTGCACTGTGCCCGGCGCCGTTACCCTCTCCGGGCTCACCTGTCTTGGCAACCGAACAAGAACTTTCCGACTTCCTCAAGAGCGTAGAAAAGCGCGCGTTCAAGCGCTCGGTCTACCACGTTCGCAACGAGGAAGCCGCATTGGACATTGTGCAGGACAGCATGCTCAAGCTGGCGGAGCACTACGGGGACAAGCCGGCGGCAGAGCTGCCCATGCTGTACCAGCGGATCCTGTCCAACTGCACGCTCGACTGGTTCCGGCGCCAGAAAACCCGCAACGCGCTGTTCACCAGCATGAGCGACTTCGAAGGCCCGGGCGAAGATGGCACGGATTTTGATTTGCTGGAGGCCTATTCAGGAACCGAGGAAGGCGACCCGGCCGAAAGCGCCGAGGACCACACGCGGCGGACCCAGATCTTTCACGAGATCGAAGCCGAAATCGCCGAGCTGCCTCCACGTCAACGCGAAGCGTTCCTGATGCGTTACTGGGAGGAAATGGATGTTGCAGAAACCGCAGCCGCCATGGGTTGCTCGGAAGGCAGTGTGAAAACGCACTGTTTTCGTGCAATTCAAACCCTCAGCAAGGCACTGAAGGCCAAAGGAATCGAGCCATGAACACCGCACAGCCCCCCTCGACACAGGCACAAGCAGCAGCCGAGCGCTTTGCGCTGCGCGTCACGGCGCGGCTGTCCGGCGGCACGGACGACTTGCCCTACGACATTTCGGAACGCTTGCGCGCCTCGCGCATGCAGGCGCTGGCCCGCCGCAAGAAGGAGCCGGCGCCGGTGCGCCTGGCCACCCCCGTGGTGGTGCATGGCCGGGGCGGCGCTGCCACCCTGGGCAGCGGCAGTGGCAACGAGGGCGGCGGCTGGTGGAATGCCCTGGTCTCGGCCATTCCCTTGATGGCGCTGGTGGTCGGACTGGTGGTGATCAACACCGCCCAGGACGAAAGCAGCGTGAACGATGTGGCCGAGGTGGATACCGCCCTCCTCACCGACGACCTGCCGCCTGCCGCTTATGCCGACCCGGGCTTCGTACAATTCCTGAAAACCGCGGCGGCGACCCACTGAGTCCTGCCGCACACGCCCGACTGCATGCCACCAAGCCCCGCCGACGCTCCCACCGCCCTGCCAGCCTACGTGCTGGCTTTGGCGCTCTTGGGCGCGTTCGCCGCCGAAGGGTGGCAAGTGCTGGGCCAGATGCGGATGGCGCCGGGCACCGTGCTGCCGGCGGGTGCCGAGGCGGCCGTTGCCGGCCCCAACAACGTCCGCACGCCACCGGGGCAAGGATTGTCGCTCGCGCCACAGGTGGAAACCGGCCCGGGCTGGGAAACACTCACCACTCCCCAGAAGCTGGCGCTGTACCCCCTGGCCGAGCGCTGGGCCCTCATCAGCGAAGCGCAAAAACGCCGCTGGCTCGCTCTGGCCGCCACCTTTTCTTCGTTGCCTGAAGAAGAGCAGGCCAAGTTCCACGACCGCATGACCGACTGGGCCAACCTGAGCGCGCAGCAGCGCACCCAGGCCCGGCTGAACTATGCGGTCACCAACCGGCTGGCGCCCGACGACAAACGCGCCCAATGGGAGGCGTACCAGGCGCTCTCGGACGAAGAAAAACGCGCCCTGGCGGCCCGTGCTGCGCCCAAGCCCAAGGGCGCGGCGACCGCTTTGCATCCCGTCTCGCCCAAGAAGCTGGCCCAGGTGCCGGCGGCCACGCAGGCCAACCCGAGCCGGCCCAACATCCCCAAGATTCCGCCGGTGCTGGACCTTGGCGCCCCGCGGATCGCAGCGCCCGTGGCGCCCTCCCCCGCAGCACCGGCCGCCGCTGGCGCCGCGCCGCAGAACCCGGCGTCCGCTGCGGTGGTGGAAACCGCCCCCATCTCAGCGCCCGTGGCCGTGCCCGCAGCGCTCCCGCCGCTGGGAGCCGCCTCGGCTGAGGCCCCGCCTCCGCCGGTGACCCCCGACAATTCCGGCCTGTACCCCCAATAACCCGCCCCCGCGGGCTTGAGTTCAGTTCGAGTTTCCCATTCGGTTTCAGGTAGCAGCCTTCGCCTCCCCAGGAATGACCCCGGAATGACCGCACGCCCCCCTACGCCCGCCCGCCCGGGGACCCCTGCCGCACCGGCCACCGCTGCCAGCCCCCTGGTGCCTGCCCCGCAACTGTGGCGCCGCATGGCCTGCTGGCTGTACGAGGGCATGCTCCTGTTCGGGGTGGTGTTCATTGCCGGCTACCTGTTCGGCACCCTGAGCCAGACCCGCAACGCCATGGACAACCGCCATGCGCTGCAGGCGTTCCTCTTCGTGGTGTTCGGCATCTATTTCACCTGGTTTTGGGCCAAGGGCCAGACGCTGGCGCAAAAGACGTGGCACATCCGCGTGGTGGCCCCCTCCGGGCGTCCGATCAGCCAGGCGCGGGCGCTGTTGCGCTACGTGCTCAGCTGGGTGTGGTTTCTTCCCCCCCTGGCGGCCTACCTGTTTGGCGTGCCGGCCCTGGAGGTGCTGGTGCTGCTGGGCGGATGGGTGGCGATCTGGGCCATCCTGAGCCGCTTTCACCCCGAAGGCCAGTTCTGGCACGACGCCTTGGCGGGCACCCGCCTGGTGCACCACGAGCTTCCCCCCAAAAAATAGCGCAGCCCACCCCAGCGGCACACGCGCAAGCTGTCACGCGACTGGGAGACAATGCCCCCCAACCATGCCGCTTCCCCCTTCCGAGCCCCTGGCGCCCGTCAATCCCCAAAAAGCCCGGTCGGGCCTGAGCCGCATCTGGCATGCCACCGGCTATTCCCTGGAAGGCCTGCGCGCCGGCTGGGGCGAAAAGGCGTTTCGCCAGGAAGCCATCGCCGCCGTGGTGCTGCTGCCGGCCTCACTGTGGCTGGGCACGGGCTGGGTGGAGGTGGCGCTGCTGGCGGGCTCGGTCTTGCTGGTGATGATTGTGGAGCTGCTCAACACCGGCATCGAGACCGCCATCGACCGCATCGGCCCGGAGTGGCACGACCTGTCCAAGCGTGCCAAGGACATGGGCAGCGCCGCCGTGCTGCTGGCGCTGCTGCTGTGCGGCGGCATCTGGTCTGGTGCTCTTTTCCAAAGGTTTTTCCATGGCTGACCCCGCTGTTTCCGTTGCCTTCTCTGTCTGCGTCTACTGTGGCTCGCGCCCCGGGGAGAACCCAGCCTTTGCCGATGCGGCACGGGCCGTGGGCAGCTGGATCGGCCGCCATGGCGGCCAGCTCGTCTATGGCGGCGGCCGCAGCGGGCTGATGGGCACGGTGGCCGAAGCCACGCGACAGGCCGGAGGCCGCGTGGTGGGCGTCATCCCGCAGGCGCTGGTGGACAAGGAACTGGCCAACCGCCAGTGCGACGAGCTGCACATCGTGCAGACCATGCACGAGCGCAAGGCCATGATGGCCGAGCGCAGCGATGCCTTCGTCGCCCTGCCGGGCGGCATCGGCACCTTTGAAGAACTGTTTGAGGTGTGGACGTGGCGCCAGCTGGGCTACCACGACAAGCCCGTGGGGCTGCTCAATGTGGCGGGCTACTACGACGCCCTGCTGGGTTTCCTGAACCACAGCGTGGCCAGCGGCCTCATGGGTGAATGGCAGATGGGCCTGCTGCACGCCGCCACCGACGCCGAAGCCCTGCTGCGCACGCTGGTGCAGGACGCCGGGCCCGACCAGGCCCCTGTCCCGCTGCGATCGGTGATCTAGCCCGCCTCACAAACTGGCGCGGCCCGAAACCAGGACCGCCGCGCTGGCGGTGTCCACCATTCCCGAATGGCGCGGCCATTCGAAAGAAGGTGGGAAGGCGCGAAGCGCCTCAGGCGGATATCACCCTCATACCGCCGCGTCGTCCAGGTCGCCCGTGCGGATGCGCACCACGCGCTCGACCGAGGTCACGAAAATCTTGCCGTCGCCGATCTTGCCCGTGCGCGCCACGCTGACGATGGCGTCCACGCAGCGGTCCACGTCTTCGGTCTTCACCACGACCTCGACCTTCACCTTGGGCAGGAAGTCCACCACATACTCGGCGCCACGGTACAGCTCGGTGTGGCCCTTCTGGCGGCCAAAACCCTTCACCTCGGTGACGGTGAGGCCGGTCACGCCGCACTCGGCGAGGGCCTCGCGGACCTCTTCGAGCTTGAAGGGCTTGATGACAGCGGTGATCATTTTCATGGCGGGTCTCCAGTAGATACAGATAGATAAGAACAAGAAGCCGTCGCGGCCCGTACGGCGCTCGCCAGGCACGGCGGCCCGGCGGGTTGCACCGTCCGTCAGGCGCGAAACTTGTTGGTGATAGGGTAACGCCAGTCCTTGCCGAAGCTGCGGCGCGTGACGCGAATCCCTACAGGCGCCTGGCGGCGCTTGTATTCATTGAGCTTGATGAGGCGCGTGACGCGCTCCACATCGGCGCGGGCGAAGCCGCTGGCGATGATGGATTCGATGGGCTCGTCGTTTTCCATGTAACGCGCCACGATGGCGTCCAGCACCTCGTAGGGCGGCAGGCTGTCCTGGTCCTTCTGGTCCGGGCGCAGCTCGGCGCTGGGCGGGCGGGTGATGATGCGCTCCGGGATCGGGTTGGCGCCCGTGCCGTACGGGTCGTTGGCATTGCGCCAGCGGGCCAGGTCGAACACCCGCGTCTTGGCCACGTCCTTGATGACGGCAAAGCCGCCCGCCATGTCGCCGTACAGCGTGCAGTAGCCGGTGGACATCTCGCTCTTGTTGCCCGTGGTGAGCACGATGGAGCCGAACTTGTTGGACAAGGCCATCAGCAGCGTGCCGCGGATGCGCGCCTGCAGGTTCTCCTCGGTCGTGTCCTCGGGCAGGCCCGCAAAGTCGCCGGCCAGCGCGGCCTTGAAGGCCTCGAACTGTGGCTTGATGGAAATCTCGTCGTAGCGCACGCCCAGGCGCTCGGCCATGTCGCGCGCGTCGATCCAGCTGATATCGGCCGTGTAGGGCGACGGCATCATCACCGTGCGCACCTTGTCGGCCCCCAGGGCATCCACCGCAATGGCCAGTACCAGGGCCGAATCGATGCCGCCCGACAGTCCCAGCAGCGCGCCTGGGAAGCCGTTCTTGCCCACGTAGTCGCGCACGCCCAGCACCAGCGCGTCCCACAGGTCGGCCTCCAGGCTCTTCTCCGGCGCAATATCTGCTTCTATTTTGATAGCTGCCTGCGCTTTGCGGACGAGCGCAAACACCAGTTTTTCTTCAAATCCCGGGCCCCGCGCCGCCACCGAGCCGTCGGCATTCAGCGCAAACGAGCGGCCTTCGAACACCACCTCGTCCTGGCCGCCGACCAGGTGGGCATACACCAGCGGCAGGCCCGTCTCGGCCACGCGCTCGCGCATGGTGGCCTCGCGCTCGGCGCTCTTGCCCAGGTGAAAGGGCGAGGCATTGATGACGGCCAGCAGCTGGGCGCCGGCAGCGGCCGTGCTGCGCGCGGGCTCCGCGAACCAGGCGTCCTCGCAGACCAGCACGCCCACCCGCACGCCGTCCACCTCGAACACGCAGGGTTCCGTGCCCGCCACGAAATAGCGGCGCTCGTCGAACACCTGGTAGTTGGGCAGCTCGCGCTTGGCATAGGTCTGCTCCACCCGGCCATCGCGCAGCACGCTGGCGGCGTTGAGGCAGGCGCTGAAGGCGGGGGCGCCGGGCGTTGCGGCCTGCGGGTGGCCCAGCACGATGGCCAGGCCTTTCAACCCCGCGGTCTCGCGGGCCACGGTTTTCACGGCATCATCACAGGCCGCGAGGAAGGCGGGGCGCAGGAACAGGTCTTCGGCCGCATAGCCGCAGACGGCCAGCTCGGGCGTGAGCAGCAGCCGCGCACCCTGGGCATAAGCCTCGCGGGCGGCGGCAATGATCTTCTGCGCATTCCCGGGCATATCGCCCACCACAAAGTTGAGCTGCGCTGTGCAAATGGAGAGCGTCATGGAACAGGAGTCGGCCCCTGCGGCCGGGTTGAATACGGCCAGTGCCGGCCCGCACCACGGCGGGCGCAGCGGGAGGGCGCATGGCTGAGGAAGCTGCCATTATCGCCCGCGTGCTCGCCTCCGTGCTGGAGGTGGACGCCGCCGCCTGGAACGCCCTGCTGGCGCGCCAGAGCCATCCGACCCCCTTCGTGCGGCACGAGTACCTGGCGGCCCTGGAGGCCAGCGGCAGCGCCACCCCCCGCACCGGCTGGGCGCCCCGCTTCATGACCTTGTGGGAGGGCGACACCCTGGTCGGCGCCTGCCCGCTGTACCTGAAAAGCCATTCCTACGGCGAATACGTGTTCGACTGGGCCTGGGCCAGCGCCTACGAACAGCACGGCGTGCCCTACTACCCCAAGGCGGTGATCGCGGTGCCCTTCACGCCCGTGCCGGGCAGCCGCCTGCTGGCGCGCGACGATGCCACCCGCGCCCTGCTGCTGCGCGCCGTGCAGCAGTGGTGCGAGGAAGAAGGCATTTCCTCGGCGCACCTGCTGTTTGGCAGCGATGCCGACCTGCAGGCCGGCAGCTCCCAAGCCTGGATGCAACGGCAGACCGTGCAGTTTCATTGGAAGAACGTGGCCCCCACGCTCGGCACTGCCGTGTCCTCGCTGCCCCCCGAGGGGGCGCTCGCCGCCTTGGGGCGGCCCAGCGGCGGCTCGGTGGCCCCCACGCTCGGCACTGCCGTGTCCTCGCTGCCCCCCGAGGGGGCGCTCGCCGCCTTGGGGCGGCCCGGCGGCGGCTCGGTGGCCCCCACGCTCGGCACTGGCGTGTCCTCGCTGCCCCCCGAGGGGGCGCTCGCTGGCGGCTCGGGGGGGCGGTTTGAGAACTTCGACCACTTCCTCTCCACCCTCACGCAGGACAAGCGCAAGAAGATCCGCCAGGAGCGGCGCCGGGTGGCCGAGGCGGGCGTGGCGTTTCGCTGGGCGCGCGGCACGGACATCTGCGCCGCCGACTGGGACTTCTTCTACCGCTGCTACGAGCGCACATACCTGGAGCATGGCAACCCGCCCTACCTCACGCGGGACTTCTTTGCGCGCATGGCGGCCCAGCTGCCCGGGGCGTGGCTGCTGTTTGTGGCCGAACGGGAGGGGCAGCCGATTGCTAGCAGTTTGATAGCTGTCAGCGCACGCCAATCAAGCGTCAGAGGCAAGAATGACCAGGAACTGGTGGCCTATGGCCGCTACTGGGGCGCACTGGAGCGCGTGGACTGCCTGCACTTCGAGGCCTGTTACTACCAGCCGCTGCAGTGGTGCATAGAACACGGCGTGGGCCGCTTTGAAGGGGGCGCCCAGGGGGAGCACAAGATGGCCCGCGCGCTGCTGCCCGTGCAGACCTGCAGCGCCCACTGGCTGGCGCACCCGGCGTTCGCCGATGCGGTGGAGCGCTTTCTGGACCGCGAAACCCAGGGCGTGCAGCACTACCTGGAGGAGTTGCACCGCCGCAGCCCCTTCCGGGCCGGCTGAACGAACAGCTGAACGAACGAACAGCTGAACGAACGAACAGCAGCGCGGGCGGCACGCAGGCGCTGGCGGCGATTGGAGAGCTGGCTCCATTCCCGCAGCCGGCCCGGCCGGGAAAAGGTGCTACCGTGCACCACGGACCGGCCGCCGGCCCTCCGGCGTCCCTGACCTTGCTGATGATGGATCTTCCCCCATGGCCCTGTTCCGCCGCAAACCGCCGTCCAACCCTGCCCACAATCCCGCCAACGGTCCCGCCCACATGCCCGCACCGGGCTTGCCCCTGCTGGCGCTGGAGCTGCGTGCGCCGTGGGAGTTTGGCGCGGTGCTGCCGGCCTGGCCCGTGCTGCAGCGGGCACCGCTGGGCGACGGCCACACCGTGATCGTCTTCCCCGGGCTCACGGCGGGCGACGCCACCACCGCCCCCTTGCGGCGCTACCTGGACTCGCGCAACTACGAGACGCTGGGCTGGGGCCAGGGGCTGAACCTGGGCCCGCGCGAGGGCGTGCTGGAAAAAGCCAAGCGCCAGGTACACGAGGCCAGCGAGGCCAGCGGCGGCAAGGTCAGCCTGGTGGGCTGGAGCCTGGGCGGCATCTACGCCCGCGAGCTGGCCAAGGAGATGCCCGGGTGCGTGCGCTGCGTGATCACGCTGGGCACGCCCTTTGCCGGGCCGCACACCTCCACCAACGCCTGGCGCATCTACCAGTTCGCCAGCGGCCGGGACATCGAACGCGAGACCGAGCACTACAACCTGCCCGAAGCCCCGCCCGTGCCCACCACCAGCATCTTTTCGCGCACGGATGGCGTGGTGGCCTGGCGCGGCAGCATCCAGGCCCCGGCCGCACACAACCCGCACACGGAGAACATCGAGGTGGTCGCCAGCCACTTCGGCATCGGCCTGAACCCCAGCGCCTGGTGGGCCGTGGCCGACCGGCTGGGCCAGCCCCTGGCGGAACCCGGCGCCTGGCGGCCGTTTGAACGCCCGCGGCTGCCCGGCCTGGGGCTGGTGTTTCCCGATCCCCACCGGTAAATCCGCCGGCCGCGGCGAAGTCCGCGCCTTGCTCCGCCACGCTCGAGGCGGTGACGGCCAGCTGGATGGCAGAGCGCACCAGGCTCGCGGCGCCCCGGGCCACCGTCAGCAGCAGCATGGCGGCAAGCGCCACGGCAAGGCCAGGTCGATGTCTTGAGTCGATTCATCCTCGCGTCCTCCTGGCATGGGGCCGGCCAGGCGGCCCGTGGCGGTGCACCCCGCCCCTCGCGGCAGCCCCGATCAGGGTACCTTGCGGGCAACATGGTGGGTGGTGGCTGGCGAAGGCTGCACACTTCCGCGCGCCGCCGGAGTAGGCAAGAACCTCAAGAATCGCGCGGCCAAGAGAAAAGCACGCGGAAGAGAACTTCACGCGTGCTTCAATTTTTATAGCTGCTCGCGCTTATTCCATAAGCGCTGCGGACATTATTCCCCCAAAGGCACCCAAGTGCCCTTGCGGAGAAACTCAGGCCTGGGACTTCTTGAAGTTTTCGATGCCGTCGGTGATTTCCTTCTTGGCGGACTCGATGCCTTCCCAGCCCACCACCTTCACCCACTTGCCCTTTTCCAGGTCCTTGTAGTGCTCGAAAAAGTGGGCGATGGCGTTGCGGCGCATGGGGTTGACGTGCTCGATGTCCTTCCAGTGGTCGTACATGGGCAGGATCTTGGAGGTGGGCACGGCGATGACCTTGCCGTCCACGCCCGCTTCGTCTTCCATCATCAGGATGCCCAGGGGGCGGCAAGGCACCACCACGCCGGGGTGCAGCGCGTACGGCGTGATCACCAGCACGTCCACTGGATCACCGTCGCCGGACAGCGTTTGCGGCACGTAGCCGTAGTTGGTGGGGTAATGCATGGCCGTGGTCATGAAGCGATCCACGAAGATGGCGCCCGACTCCTTGTCCACCTCATACTTGATCGGGTCGGAGTTCATCGGGATTTCGATGACCACGTTGAAGGACTCGGGGGCGTACTTGCCGGGGGTGACGTTGTTGAGGGACATGTCTTTGAATAGTGGTTTGGAAACTGCAACCCACGATGCCGCCGGCGCTGACGCAGCGCAATGAAGCGTCGGGATTAACCCTGATTTTAGGGGCAGCCCCCTTTCTGCCCGCTTGCAAAGCGCGGTTTAGGGTAAATTGGCCCTGTTGGCCAATCGACTCCTCGGCCCCGCCGGGCACCGCAGGAGCACGAGGAAGCAACGCAGTGGAAGCACCACCACCCCTGCGTTGTGATGTTTCCTTCCGTGCAACTGCGACGATGAAAAGGAGTGAAGAATGGCTGGAACTACAGCGCTGACTGCCCCCCTGATCCTGGCACTGGTTTGCGGATTGATTGCGGTGGCCTATGGCATCTGGGCACGGGGGTGGATCCTGGCCCAGGACCCCGGCAACCCCCGGATGCAGGAAATCTCCGGCGCCATCCAGGCCGGGGCTGCCGCCTATCTTGCGCGGCAGTACAAGACGATTGCCATGGTGGGCGTGTTGCTGGCCGTGCTGATCGGCGTCTTTCTGGACACCACCACGGCCGTCGGCTTCGTGGTGGGCGCCGTGCTGTCGGGCGCCTGCGGCTTCATTGGCATGAACGTATCCGTGCGTGCCAACGTCCGCACCGCGCAGGCCGCCACCCGCGGCATCGGGCCCGCCCTTGACGTGGCGTTCCGCGGCGGCGCCATTACCGGCATGCTGGTGGTGGGGCTGGGGCTGCTGGGCGTCACGGCGTTCTACTGGTTCCTGGCGGGCAACGGCAACCTCACGCCCACCGCCAAGCTCTCCACGCTGCTCAATCCGCTGATCGGCTTTGCCTTCGGCTCCTCGCTCATCTCCATCTTCGCGCGCCTGGGCGGCGGCATCTTCACCAAGGGCGCTGACGTGGGCGCCGACCTGGTGGGCAAGGTCGAGGCCGGCATCCCCGAAGACGACCCGCGCAACCCCGCCGTGATCGCCGACAACGTGGGCGACAACGTGGGCGACTGCGCCGGCATGGCGGCCGACCTGTTCGAGACCTATGCGGTCACGTTGATTGCCACCATGGTGCTCGGCGCCCTGCTGGTGGCCTCCGCCCCGGTCAACGCGGTGGTGTACCCGCTGGCGCTGGGCGCGGTGTCCATCCTCGCGTCCATCGTCGGCTGCTTCTTCGTGAAGGCCTCGCCCGGCATGAAGAACGTGATGCCCGCGCTGTACAAGGGCCTGGCGATCGCCGGCGTGCTCTCGCTCGTCGCGTTCTACTTCGTCACGCTGTGGATCATGCCGGACAACGCCATCAGCGCCTCCGGCAGCCAGATGAAGCTGTTCGGCGCCTGCGCCACGGGCCTGGTGCTCACGGCCGCGCTGGTGTGGATCACCGAGTTCTACACCGGCACGCAATACTCGCCCGTGCGGCACATCGCGCAGGCCTCCACCACAGGCCACGGCACCAACATCATTGCCGGCCTGGGCGTGTCGATGCGCTCCACGGCCTGGCCCGTGATCTTCGTGTGCATCGCCATCGTCGCGGCCTATGCGCTGGCCGGGCTGTACGGCATTGCCGTGGCGGCCATGTCCATGCTGTCCATGGCAGGCATCGTGGTGGCGCTGGACGCCTATGGCCCCATCACCGACAACGCCGGCGGCATTGCCGAGATGGCCGAGCTGCCCAGCAGCGTGCGCGACATCACCGACCCGCTGGACGCCGTAGGCAACACCACCAAGGCCGTGACCAAGGGCTACGCCATCGGCTCGGCCGGGCTGGCCGCGCTGGTGCTGTTTGCCGACTACACGCACAAGCTGGAGACCTACGGCCGCGCCGTGAGCTTCGACCTGTCGGACCCGATGGTGATCGTGGGCCTGTTCATCGGCGGGCTGATCCCCTACCTGTTCGGCGCCATGGCAATGGAGGCCGTGGGCCGCGCCGCCGGGGCCGTGGTGGTGGAAGTGCGCCGCCAGTTCAGCACCATCAAGGGCATCATGGACGGCTCCGGCAAGCCGGAATACGGCAAGGCCGTGGACATGCTGACCACCGCCGCCATCAAGGAGATGGTCGTCCCCAGCCTGCTGCCCGTGGTAGTGCCCATCGTGGTGGGCCTGCTGCTGGGGCCCAAGGCGCTGGGCGGACTGCTGATGGGCACCATCGTCACGGGCCTGTTCGTCGCCATCAGCATGTGCACCGGCGGCGGCGCATGGGACAACGCCAAGAAGTACATCGAGGACGGCCACCACGGCGGCAAGGGCAGCGAGGCCCACAAGGCCGCGGTGACGGGCGACACGGTGGGCGACCCCTACAAGGACACTGCCGGCCCCGCCATCAACCCGCTGATCAAGATCATCAACATCGTGGCGCTGCTGGTGGTGCCGCTGGTGGTCCGCTTCCACGGCGGCTGACACGGCGCGGCAAGCCAGCGCCGAGAGCCGGCGAAAAGCGCCGGAGATCACGGTGAACAAGGGGCCTTGGGCCCCTTTTTGCCGCGTACCATGGCGGGCAACCGCTCCCATCCCACAAGAACATGGCTTCGCACCTTACTCCGCCCCCGGCCCTTGCCCCCCCAGCCCCGCCCGGTGCCGGGCCCCGCGAGCGCATCGTCCAGGATCTGCTGGCAGAGGCCCGGCCGCTGCTGGAGCGCGTGGCCGACGCGGCCCGCACCGCCCTGCAGGCCCGCCTGGACCAGGCCCGCACGCCGGGCGAGCACCAGGCCTTCCAGGTAGCGCGGCAGCAGCTGATGCGGCTGACCCCGGTCATGGCGGAACGCTACCCCGAAGCGCTGCGCCAGGCGCTGGGCCAGGACAGCGCGCAAGCGCAGGAGAAGGGCTCCCGCTCCCTGTTCAGCATCCATTTCGACGAACTGGAGCTGATGGACGAAACCGCCGTCAACGAGAGCGTGGAACGCGCCCGCGCCCGCCAGATGGTGATGACCGCCGTGGAAGCCCCGCTCGCGGACCTGGACGCGCTGGTGTGCGCCGCCCTCGCCCTGCCCCGCGTGCAGCCCGAAGCCAACCCCCTGCGCCCCGACATCTTCTTGCAAGCCCTGCAGACCGTGGTCTCGCAGATGCAGCTCAACGCGCAGGTGCGGCACGACTGGATGGGCCCCATGGCGCACGCGCTGGGGCAGGAACTGCGCACCCTGTACCACACCCGGATCGAGCAGCTCAAGCAAGGCGGCGTGCAGCCGGTGGGCTACGCCATGCGCCAGACGGACGGCCAGGTGATCTACGTGTCCCCGGCCTCCGGCGACGCATCCCCCGGCTTTGCCTCCGACAATGACCGCTCGACGGCGGCGAGCGGCGCCGATCCACTGCTCACCCTGGACCGCCTGCGCCGACTGCTGCTGGGCGAATTCAGCGCAGAGCCCGCGCCCCCTGAGCCCCCGGCCGGTGCCGGCGCGGCCGGCACTCCTGTTACGGACAGCGAGAGCTTTGCCGACCGCTTTGCGCGCGAGTTCGACGCCGCCGAGCCGCTGCCGCAGATCGACGCGCCCGCGACGGACTTCGCCATGACGGTTCCGGCCGCCTTCGAGGCGCTGCAAGAGATGAACCAGGTGGGCCAGATGATGGAACGCCTGGGCAGCCCGCGCCCTGCAGGCAGCGCGTCAGCCGCAGTCGCCCCCACGCCCTCCGCCCGGCTGGGCCAGACGCTGAGCATGGAAGTGGTGGCGCTGATGGTGGACAACATCGCGCGCGACAGCCGGCTGCTGTGGCCGGTGCAGCAGTTCATCCGCGCCCTGGAGCCGGCCCTGATGCAGCTGGTGCTGGCCGACCCGCGCTTCTTCAGCAACAAGGACCACCCCGCGCGCCGCCTGCTGCAGGACATCACCGACCAGAGCCTGGCCTTCAACAGCACCGAGGCGCCGGGGTTCCAGAGTTTCATGCGCTCGCTCATGAACATCGCCGGGCCACTGGCCTCCGAAACGGTGGAGGGGCCGGACGATTTCGAGCGGGTGCTGGCCCAGCTGCACGCCAAGTGGGCCGAGAAGGACCAGGCCCGCCAGCAGGAGCAGCTGCGCGCCATCGAGGCCCTGCAGCATGCAGAGCAGCGCCATGCGCTGGCCGCGCACATTGCCCGCGAAATCGCACCCACGCCCGGCATGGACCGGGTGCCCGAGCCCATCGTCCGCTTCCTGCTGGGCCCCTGGGCCCAGGTGCTGGCCCAGGCGCAGCTGGCGGATACCGCCGGCAGCGCAGACCCCGGCCGCTACAGGGAACTGGTGGAGGCCCTGCTGTGGAGCGCCCAGCCCGAACTGACGCGCGGCCACACGGGCCAGCTGGCGCGGCTGCTGCCCAAGCTGCTGCCGAAATTGCGCGAGGGGCTGGCCACCATCGACTACCCGCCAGACCGCACCGAGGAAGTCTTCGGGTTGCTGATGGAACTTCACCAGCAGGCTTTCCGGCCCGGGCCGCGCCTGCCCGCGCAGTCCGCCCCGCCCGCGCCCGCGGACGCGGCGCCGTCGGCCCCCCAGCCTCCCCTGCTGGACGAAGACACCCCCTGGGTGGCTCCCGCCGAAGCCCGGGATTCCGGCTACATGGACATTGCGGAACCCGCGGGCGCCGAACCTGTACAGCCCCAGCCCGTGCCGGCGGCCACGCCCACCGCAGCGCCCCTGCCGCCGCTGGTCATCGGCACCTGGGTCAACCTGCGCGCAGCCGGCGAATGGCAGCGAACGCAGCTGTCCTGGATCGGCTCACAGGGAACCCTGTTCCTGTTCACCGCCGCCAACGGCCGCACGCAGTCGATGACGCTGCGCCTGCTGGAGCGCTTGTTCCAGCAAGGCGCCTTGCAGATCCTGTCCGAGCAGGCGGTGGTGGATGGCGCGCTGGACGCCGTGGCCCAGCTGGCCATGCGCAACAGCGTGGAAAGCCAGCTCTGACGCGAACGCCGATGCGGGCGCAGCCGGCCTGAACACCACGCCGGAGTGGCGCCGCAGCGGGCAGGAAAGCTCTCGGAACGGTTTGATCTCAGTGCGCAGGCGCCGCCGGCAGCACCAGGACGGCCGCCAGGCCGCCGAGGCCGGCAGCAGGCGCCAGCTCCAGCCGCCCACCGTACAGCCCCGCCAGTTCCTGCACGATGGCCAGGCCCAGCCCGGTGCCGGGCACGGCCTCGTCCAGCCGCACGCCCCGCTGCAGGGCTTGCGCACGCTGCGCGGCATCGATGCCCGGACCGTCGTCCTCCACCACGACCACCAGCTGGGGGCGGCCTGCGGCGCCGTCCTGCCCCCCCCACCCCTCCCGCACCTGCACACGCACGGCCGAACGGGCCCACTTGCAGGCGTTGTCCAGCAGATTGCCCAGCATCTCCTGCAAATCCTGCACCTCCCCGGCAAAGCCCGGGGGGACGGGCGGCAGGTCAAGCAGCAGGGCGAGGTGCCGCTCGGCATACACCTTGTCCATCACCCGCACCAAGCCCTGCAGCACCGGCCCGGGTTCGGTGCGCTGCCCGGGCAGGCCCGCCGAGGCCGCGACCCGGGCGCGGGCCAGATGCCAGTCGATATGCCGGCGTGCCACCTGCACCTGCTCCTGCACCAGGGCTGCCAGTTCGGCAGCACTGGCGCCGTCGGCCGGCGCGCGCACCGCCTGCTCCAGCACCGTGAGCGGCGTCTTCAGTGCATGGGCCAGGTTGCCCGCCTGCGTGCGGGCGCGCTCCACCACGTCCGCATTGCGGGCCAGCACGGCGTTGAAATCGTCCACCAGCGGCTGCACCTCGGCGGGGAACGTCCCCTCCAGCTGGCTCGCGCGGGCCTGACGCACCGCCTGCAGGCCGCGCTGCAGCGCCGCCAGGGGCCGCAGCCCCACGGCCACCTGGGCCCAGGCCGCCGTGGCCAGCAAAACAAACAACACGGCCAGCGACAGGACCAGCACCCGCGTGAACCGTGCGGCAGCCGCCTGCGTGGCACGCAGATCGCCCGCCACGATGAGGCGCCAGGACGGACCGGCGCCATCGGCCGCGGCGCGCACCGTGCGCTCCAGCACCAGCAGCGGGGCACCCTGCGGGCCCGGCGCCTCGTGCACGTGGACGGCGCCATCGGCCAGCCGGTCGGCCTCCAGCGCCAGGCTGGTGTCCCACAACGACCGCGAGCGCAGCAGGCCGGCCCGCGAACCACCGTCCGGCCCCACCTGGTCGACCTGCCAGTACAGGCCCGAATACGGCTTGAGCCAGCGCGGGTCGGACAGCGCCTGCGCGGCCACCTGCGGCTGGCCCTGCGTGTCGAAGTCCAGGCGCGCGGTGACCTGGTCGAGCTGCTGGGCCAGCGCTGCCTCGAACTGCTGCTGCACCTGTTCGCGGAACAGGCCGCTGAGCACCACGGCGGCCAGCACCATGGACACCGCCACCCCGGCCAGCGTAAGGGCCAGCAGCCGCCACCGCAGCGACCGCATCCGCGGCGCGCGGCCCACGCGCCCTTCGGCGGGCCCGCCAGCGGCTTCCTGCGCCTGCGGCGTCACGGCGGCACCAGCCGGTAACCCATGCCGCGCACGGTCTCGATGTGCGGCGCCTGGGGCGCATCCACCGCCTGGAGCTTCTTGCGCAGCCGCCCCACGAACACTTCGATGGTATTGGAATCGCGGTCGAAATCCTGCGCGTAGATGTGCTCGGTCAGCTCGCTGCGCGACACCAGCTCGCCCGGGCGGTGCATGAAGTAGTCCAGCACCTTGTATTCGTGCGCCGTCAGCGCCATGGCATGCCCCGCGCAGGTCACGCGCCCGCTGCGCGTGTCCAGCACCAGATCGCCGCACTGCAGCACGGCCGTGGCCTGGCCGCTGGCCCGCCGGATGAGGGCGCGCACGCGGGCCAGCAACTCCTCCAGGTGGAACGGCTTGGTCAGGTAGTCGTCGGCGCCGGCGTCGATGCCGGCCACCTTCTCGTGCCAGTGATCCCGGGCAGTCAGGATGAGCACGGGCATCGTGCGGCCCGCGCCACGCCAGCGCTTGAGCACCGTGAGCCCGTCCAGCACCGGCAGCCCCAGGTCGAGCACCACGGCATCGAACGCTTCGGAGTCGCCGAGGAATTGCGCGTCCTGGCCGTTGCCGGCCTCGTCCACGGTGTATCCGGCGTCTTGCAACGCGGTGCGCAGCTGGGCCCGCAGCTGGGGATCGTCTTCTACCAGGAGGATGCGCATGCCGCGAGATTCATGAAGGGTTGCAACGCTGTGGGGCCGGCCAGCAGCCATCCACGGATTTCGGAAGCTTAGCGCCGATCTTCGCGCGCCTTCACACGCAGCACCTCGGCCGTGCGGGCGTCCAGCTTGACCTTGGTCAGCTGACCGGCGGGTGTGATCAGCTTGATCTCATAGATCCAGAGCGCTCCTTCCTGCTCCAGCTCCACTTCCAGCACCTGGCCGGGCACCTCGCGCTGCAGGCGCTCCAGCACCGTGGGCAGCGGCAAGACCTGCCCGGCCTGCACGGCCTGCCGCGCACGGTCGTGGTCGGCCTTCCCGTCCGCCAGGGCCGGCGGCGCCAGCAGCGCCGCCATCCACAACGCGCAGGCAGCGGCCGCCCCCCAGCGCAGGGGGCGGCGCAACACGGCGGGGCGGCGGGGTGCGGGGGTCATGGCGCCGATTGTCCTGCGGGTTTTCTGAACGGTGGATGAACAGGGCTTTCAGGCGCCGTTCAGGCAGCGGTTTCCACAATGCCCTTCATGCCCGACCACCCCTTCACCGCAAGGATCCGCACCCCATGACCCAACTTCACACCCTGGCCCTGGCGCTGATGGCGGCCTGCGCCACCGCCTCCGGCCACGCCGCCGACACCACCGCCGCAGAGCAGCTGGCGCACTGGAGCGCCCAGGCCGGCCGCCCCGGCAACGCGGAGCTGGGCAAGGCCTTCTTCACCGCCCGCCACGGCGGCGAGTGGTCGTGTGCCAGCTGCCACGGCACGCCGCCCACGGGCCAGGGCAAGCATGCCAGCACCGGCAAGGCCATTGCCCCGCTCGCGCCGGGCTTCAACCCCAAGGCCTTCACCGACACGGCCAAGGTGGACAAGTGGTTCCGCCGCAACTGCAAGGACGTGCTGGAACGCGAGTGCACGGCGGTCGAGAAAGCAGACGTGCTGGCCTACCTGAACGCGCTCAAGCCATGACACACGCCTCCCTCCCCCCGCCCCGGGCCGGCCTCGGGGCCCGCACGCAGCACCCGGCGGCAAGCCGCCGCCGCGGGCAGTACGCCGCCGCGGCGGGCTTCGCGCTGGCCGTGCTCGCCTCGCCCGGCGCGCAGGCCGACAGCGGCCGCGCCATGCCGTACAACGTGCCGGCCGCCTACCTGCAGGAGTGCGCCGCCTGCCACACGGCCTACCCGCCCGGCCTGCTGCCCGCGGCTTCCTGGAAACGCGTGATGGCCGGGCTGGACAAGCACTACGGCACCGACGCGTCGCTGGACGCGGCCACCGTGCAGCAGCTGGGCCAATGGCTGCAGGCCTATGCCGGCACCTACAAGCGCGTGAGCGAGGAGCCGCCGGAAGACCGCATCACCCGGTCGGCCTGGTTTGAGCGCAAGCACCGGAAGATTGAACCCTCCGCCTGGAAGCTGCCCAGCGTGAAGAGTGCCGCCAACTGCGCCGCCTGCCACACCGGCGCCGAGCAAGGGCGGTTCAGCGACCACGACCTGCGCATGCCGGCGGGGCTCGACGCCCGCTCGCGCCGCGCCTGGGACGACTGAGAACGTGTTCTGAAGGAGAACCCCGCCATGCATCCCCAGTCCACCCTTGCGGGCGCCCAGCCCGCCCCCTCCCAGCCCACGCAGCCCGCGCGCCGGCGTGTGACCGATGCGCCGACGCGCATGTTCCACTGGCTGTTCGCGCTCAGCTTTGCCGGCGCCTACGTCACGGCCGAGAGCGAACACTGGCGCCTGCTGCACGTTACCCTCGGCTACACCATGGCGGGCCTGCTGGGGTTTCGCGTGCTGTACGGCCTGTTGGGGCCGCGCACCGCGGGCCTGGGCCTGCTGTGGCGCAAGGTTGCCGGGGCCCGCGACTGGCTGCGTGCCGCGCCCCAGGCCGTCTGGTCCCCCGCCCACTGGCGCCAGGGGCCCAACCTGCTGATGGCCCTGGCAGTGCTGCTGTTGCTGGCGCTGGTGGTGCCGCTCACGCTGACCGGCTACGCCACCTACCACGACTGGGGCGGCTGGCTGGGCGGCGAATGGCTGGAGGAACTGCACGAGTTCTTCGGCAACGCGGTGCTCGCCGTGGCGCTGGCCCACGTGGCCCTGATTGCGGCATTGAGCGCCTTGCGCCGCAAGAACCAGGCACTGCCCATGCTGACCGGGCGCGTGGAAGGCCGCGGCCCCGACCTGGTGCCCCACAACCGAACCTGGCTCGCAGCCCTGTTGCTGCTGGCCGTCCTGGCCTACGGCGCCTGGGAATGGCGCCAGTCGCCGGCGGGGTTGCTGGGCGGAGCCAGCGCCGCCAGTGCGCAGGGTGAACACCGGCACCACGACGACGACGACGATGACTGAGCCCCGCAGCGCTACCCGATTTTTTTGGAGCAACCTCCCATGAACGTCTATTTGTGTGTCGCCTGCGGCTGGATCTATGACGAAGCCGCCGGACTCCCCGAAGAGGGCATTGCGCCCGGCACGCCATGGGCCGATATCCCCGACGACTGGCGCTGCCCCGAGTGCAACGTCGGCAAGGCCGATTTCGTGCTGTGCGAGCTGTAGCCACGGTGGCGCGGCCGCGCCGCGCCCGGTGAGTCACAGGAGCGCCGCAGGCGGCACGGTATAACGGGTTCTTCCTCAGCCCGACGCCTTTTTTTCATGCCACCTTCCGACGCTCCCACCGGCCTGGACGCCGCCACCGCCGCGCAGCGCCTGCGGGCAGAGGGCCCCAACGACCTGGGCACCAGCCAGCGCCGCACGCTGCGCGCCATGGCCTGGGACGTGGTGCGCGAGCCCATGTTCCTGCTGCTGCTGGGCGCTGGCGGCATCTACCTGGCCATGGGTGACGCGCACGAAGCACTGATCCTGCTGGGCTTTGTGGTGGTGATCATGGCCATCACCGTGCTGCAGGAGCGGCGCACCGACAACGCCCTCACCGCCCTGCGCGATCTCTCCAGCCCCCGCGCGCTGGTACTGCGCGGCGGCGCCCCCGTGCGCATCGCGGGCCGCGAGGTGGTGCGCGAAGACCTGCTGCTCCTGGCCGAGGGCGACCGCATCGCGGCCGACGGCACGCTGGTGCAGGCGCACGAGCTGGCCACCAACGAGTCGATGCTGACCGGCGAGTCCGAGCCCGTGGCGAAACAGCCGGGCCAGGCCGTGTTTGCGGGCACGCTGGTGGTCAGCGGCCAGGGGCTGGTGCGGGTCAGCGCCGTGGGCCGCCGCACCGAGCTGGGCCGCATCGGCCAGTCGCTGGACACCGTGGCGCTGCAGGCCTCGCCGCTGCGCGAGGAGATGGCACGGCTCACGCGCCGCCTGGTGTTCGTGGGCCTGGCGCTGTGCGCGCTGCTCGTGGTGCTGTTCTGGGCGCTGCGCGGCGATGCGCTGCAGGCGGTGCTGGCCGGCATCACCCTGGCCATGGGCATCCTGCCGCAGGAGCTGCCCGTGATCATGATCGTGTTCCTGGCGCTGGCCGCGCGGCGGCTGGCCGCGCAGCAGGTGCTGACCCGCCGGCTCAACGCCGTCGAAACCCTGGGGCAGACCAGCGTGCTGTGCGTGGACAAGACCGGCACGCTTACCCAGAACCGCATGGCCGTGGCCGCCCTGTGCATCGCGGAGCACGAACTGGACACCCAGGCCCTGGCCGCCGACAGCCTGCCCGAAGCCTTCCACGAACTGCTGGAATACGCCGTGCTGGCCAGCGAGATCGACCCGCACGACCCCATGGAGCAGGCCTTCCACCGCATGGCGGCGGAGCACCTGCGCGACACCGAGCACCTGCACCCCGAATGGCTGCTGGCGCGCGAATACGAGCTCTCGCCCCAGCTCCTGGCCATGAGCCACCTCTGGCGCGATGGCGGCGCGGCCGAAGACACCGTGGCCGCCAAGGGCGCGCCCGAGGCCGTGGCCGACCTGTGCCACCTGCCCGCTGCCGAGCACGCCGCTGTCAGCGCGCAGGCCGCGCGCCTGGCCGACCGCGGCCTGCGCGTACTGGGTGTGGCCAAGGCGCGGCACCCCTCCGGGCAGGAGTGGCCCGGCCTGCAGCACGACTTTGCGTTCGAATGGCTGGGCCTGGTGGGCCTGGCCGACCCGCTGCGCCCCGAGGTGCCCGAGGCCATTGCCCAGTGCCACCAGGCGGGCATCCGCGTGGTGATGATCACCGGCGACCACCCGCGCACCGCACGCGCCATTGCGGCCCAGGCGGGCATTGCCCACGAGCGCGTCGTGACCGGTGACGCCATGGCCGCCATGCCCCCCGCAGCGCTCGCCGACGCCGTGCGCCAGGTCAGCGTGTTTGCCCGCATCAAGCCGCACCAGAAGCTGGCCCTGGTCGAAGCCTTGCAGGCCCAGGGCGAGGTGGTGGCCATGACGGGCGACGGCGTGAACGATGCGCCCGCGCTCAAGGCGGCCCACATCGGCATCGCCATGGGCCAGCGCGGCACCGACGTGGCGCGCGAAGCAGCCGCCCTGGTGCTGCTGCACGACAACTTCGCCGCCATCGTGCAGGCGGTGCACCGCGGCCGGCAGACGTTTGCCAACCTGCGCCAGGCCATGATCTACACGCTGGCGGTGCACGTGCCCATCATCGGCCTGGCGCTGCTGCCGGTGCTGTTCGGCTGGCCGCTGGTGCTGGCGCCGCTGCACATCGCGTTTCTGGAACTGGTGATCGACCCCGCCTGCTCCATCGTTTTCGAGGCCGAGGGCGCCGCCGCAAACCTCATGCAGCGCCCGCCGCGCCGCGCCGACGAGCCCCTGCTGCCGGGCCGCCTGCTGGGCTTGAGCCTGCTGCAGGGCTGCGCCGTGACGGCCGCCGTGGTGGGCCTCTACGCGGCGCTGCTGGGCCGGGGCGAGCCCCCGGGCCTGGCCAGCGCCGCCGCGTTTGCCGTGCTGGTGGCGGGCAACGCCGCGCTCATCCTGCCCAGCCGCAGCGGCGCGGCCAGCGGCTGGCGCAGCCTGTGGCAGGGCCTCACCCCCGTGAGCCTGTGGGTGCTGGGCGGCACCCTGGCGGCGCTCACGGCCATCACCACGGTGCCCTGGCTTGCGGGCGCCTTCAAGTTCCTGCCGCTGTCGCCCGCGCAGTGGCTGGGCGCCGTGGGCACCGGGCTGGCGCTGGTGACCGTGTTCGAAGCCGCCAAGCGCTGGGCATGGCCAAGGACGCCGGCGGACCAGGCCCCGTAGTCTGCCTCCTTGCACTTGAAAAATCCGTTCGGGCTGCGCCTGTCGAAGCCTTGCGCGGCGCTTGGACAGTGCTCAGCGTGAACGGTTCAGGTGGATGAATGCCGGCCTAAAACTCCGCCGAAATAGCCGCGCGCAGCAGCGCGCTGGCGGGCTCCACCAGGCTTTGCAGGTCGCCCACGCGTTCCTGCTCGATGGCCTGCAGCACCATCTCGTTGATGCCGCCCACCACGGCCATGGCCATGGCGGGTTGCAGCGGCTTCTTGCGCAGACGCTCGCCGGGGCGGTTGTTCACCACGTCCAGCATCAGGTCCACCAGCTGCTGGTTGGCGCGCCGCCGTGCGGCCAGGCCCGGAGCGCCCAGGCCCAGGATCTCGATGAACAGGGTGCGCAGCAGCACGGGATTGCGCGAGAGCACGCCCAGGTAGGCGCCCATGGCCTGCTCCACCTGGGCCTGCCAGGCGCTGTGCGGATCGATGGCCGCGCGCAGCACGGCAATGGCGCTGCCGCTGGCCACCTCGTACAGCGCGATCAGGCAACCGGCCTTGTCGGCAAAGTGTTCGTAGAACGTTCGGCGCGACACGCTGGCCTCGCGCACGATGTCGGCAATGGTGGTGTCGGCATAGCCCTTGGTGGCCACGGCGCGGGCCATGCCGTCCAGCAGGCGGGCGCGGTGCTCCGCACCCGCACCGGTGCCCGGGGTGGCCTCTTCTTCAGCAACAGCAGTCATCGCACCCAAAGTTCGTGATTTCCATCAAGGTACTTGACAGTACCACACCTGGCCTGCATCATTCAAACCCACCCGGTACTACAACGTACCACCCCAATCCGCATGCCGTCCGCCACCGGAGCCCCCCCATGACCGAACTTGTCGTCCGACGCCTGCTGATCGACCTGGAGACGCCGTTCGCACGCCGCTGGTGCGGTGGCGATGCGTTTCGCACGGCGCTGTTCAACGCCCTGTCCATGAGCTTTCCGGTCGGCGAGCAGTTTTTCATTGATGCGGTGCGCGCCGGCCACAAGGCGCTGCCGCCCGAGAAGCAGGCGCAGTTTGCCGACGAAGTGCGCGGCTTCATCGGCCAGGAGGCCACGCACCGCCGCCTTCACGCCCTGTTCAACGGCCACCTGGAACGCCAGGGCCTCGTCAACGCCTGGGCGCCGCGCGCGCAGGAGCGCATGAAGCTCTTCGAGGGCGCCGACCCGCGCCACCCGCTGGCCGTGACGGCGGCCAACGAGCACTTCACCGCGCTGCTGGCCGAATGGCTGCTGGCCCACCCGGACGTGCTGCAGGGCGCCGAGCCCCGCCTGGCCACGATGTGGCAGTGGCACTGCGCCGAAGAGGCCGAGCACAAGAACACCGCGTTCGACCTGTACCAGGCGCTGGGCGGCAGCCACGAATGGCGCGTCACCTGGTTCCGCCGCATCACCTGGGTCTTCCTGGGCGACGTGCTGCGCCAGACGGTGAGCAACCTGCGCCGCGACGGCGCCCTGTGGCAGTGGCGCACCTGGGCCAGCGCGGCGCGCACCCTGTTCGGCCAAGGCGGCCTGGTGCGCGAGACCTGGAAGCCCTGGCGCCAGTACCTGCAGCCCGGCTTCCACCCTAGCCAGCACGGCAGCGACCGCTCCGAGCGCTGGCTGGAGGAGCACCGCGATGCCTACAGCCGCGTGAGCCCCGCCGCGGGGGCGCACTGAACGGGCGCCCGCCCGCAGGGCCCGCACGGAAGGCCGGCATTTCGCGGCCCGGCGCTGGCGCCCTTTGACCCTTGCAGCCCGTCCTGCTACAACGCCCCATTCCTCTGCCCCGAACCCTGTTGCCGGCATTGCTGGCGCGCAAGACCTCCACCGCTGAACCATGAGCTTTTTTCCCACGCGCCGGCGCAGCCGCCGGGCAGGCGCTGCCCTGCTATGCCTTGCCGCCGCCACCGCCGTGCCCGCACGGGCAGAGCCGCTGGCCTTTGATGCCGCGCTGCAGCAGCTGCAGCAGCGCTCGGACCACCTGGCCGCGTCGCGCTACGCGGTGGAAAGCGCGCAGCTGCGCCGCGACGCCATGCAGCGCCTGGGCGGGCCTGTCGTGAACCTGAGCGGGGCGGCCTACACCTACAACGCCAACCTGGATGTGGACCTGAACCCGCTCAACCGCCTGCTGCCGGGCGTGCTGTCGCAACTGCCGGCGCCGCTGGCGGGGTCGCTGGCGCAGATGCCGCACCTGCCGTCCAGCTACACGCTCAACCGCAGCAAGAGCGACACCACGGCCTCCGTGTCGGCCGTGTGGCCCATCTACCTGGGCGGCGCCACGCAAGCGGCGCGCGGCCTGCTGGACGCGCAGACCCAGGAAACCAGCGCCGACGCTGAGAAGACCCGCGACGAGGTGACCACCCTGCTGGTGCAGCGCTACTTCGGCGCCCAGCTGGCCGAGCGCGCGGCCGCGCTGCGCGAGGCAGCGCTCGCCACCATCGAGCAGCACGACGCGGCGGCGCAGAAGATGCTGGATGCCGGCGTGATCGCCCGCGTGGATCGCCTGCAGGCCCGCACCGCCCTGGAAGAGGCCCGCCGCAACGCCCGCAAGGCCCGCGACGACGCCGAGCTGGCGGCCACTGCCCTCACGCGCACGCTCAAGGCCGGCGACCGCGTCACGCCCACCAGCCCGCTGTTCGTGCTGAACGGGCCCGTGGAGCCCCTGCCCTACTTCATCGACACCGCGCTGGCGCGGCACCCGGGCCTGGCCAAGGTGGCCGCCAAGAAGGAACAGGCCACGCAGCTGCACGCCGCGCAGGAGGCACTGCGCAAGCCCCAGGTGTTCGCCTTCGGCCAGCGCCAGCTCAAGACCGGCCGCGACGCCGACTGGGTGGCCGGCGTGGGCGTGCGCTGGACGCTGTGGGACTCCATCGACCGCGACACGCTGGCCGAATCGTCCAACCGCCAGATCGAGCAGGCCGAGCGCACCGGCGCCCAGGCGCGCAACGACATCGCCCTGCTGGTGGAAAAGCGCTGGCTGGCGCTGGAGCAGGCGCGCCGCGCCTACCTGGCCCAGGCCCCCAGCCTGGAGCTGGCCGACGAGGTGCTGAAGCTGCGCACCGCAGGTCTCAAGGCCGGCACCAGCACCACGCTGGATTTGATCGACGCGCAAGTGAACCAGGCCAAGGCCCAGACCGAACGCGCCCAGGCCGCGCACGACTACGTGAAGGCCCTGGCCGACCTGCTGGAGGCCTGCGGCCTGTCGGAAGACTTTGGCAAATACATGGCGCGTGCCGACGTGGTGCGGGTGGAATGATGAGTGAAGGCAGAACAGACATGAGCAAGAACAACAGCAAAAAAGCAGCCGTCCTCGGCACCGCGGCCTTCGTCGCCGTCGCAGGCTTTGTGGGCTTCGGCCTGTGGAAGGCCTCGCAGCCTGCGCCCGAACTCTTCCAGGGCCAGATGGAAGCGCAGGAGGCCGACATCGCCCCCAAGGTCACAGCGCGCATCGCCCAGATCCTGGTGAAGGAAGGCGACCAGATCGCCGTGGGCGCGCCGCTGATCCGCATGGACAGCCCCGAGGTGAAGGCCAAGCTGGCCCAGGCCACGGCCGCGCAGGAGGCCGCCCAGGCCGTGGCCGCCAAGGCCGAGAGCGGCGCCCGCCCGCAGGAGGTGGAGATGGCCCGCCTGAACTGGCAGCGCGCCGTGGCCGCGGCCGACCTGGCGGAGTCGTCCTTCAAGCGCGTGGACGGCCTGGCCCGCGACGGCCTGGTGGCCGCGCAAAAGCGCGACGAGGCCGAGGCCAACTTCAAGGCCTCGCGCGACCAGGCGCTGGCGGCCAAGGCGCAGTACGACCTGGCCCGCTCGGGCGCCCGGGCCGAAGACCGCTCGGCCGCCAGCGCCCAGGCGCGCCAGGTGGCCGGCATGGTGGCCGAGGTGGAGGCCGCCCAGGCCGAGACCGAGCTCAAGAGCCCCGTGGCCGGCGAAGTGGCCAAGGTGCTGGCCCGCACCGGCGAGCTCTCGCCCCAGGGCGTGGCCGTGGTCACGGTGGTGGACCTGAAGGACCAGTGGGTGGTGCTGAACGTGCGCGAAGACCGCCTGGAGCGCTTTGCCATCGGCAAGGAATTCGAGGCCACGCTGCCTGCGCTGGGCGGCAAGGCCGTGAAGTTCAAGGTCTACCACACCGGCGTGCTGCCCGACTTTGCCACCTGGCGCGCCACGCGCGCGGGCCAGGGCTTTGACGCCCGCACGTTTGAAGTGCGCGCGCGCCCGGCGGCCCCCATCGAGGGCGCACGCCCTGGCATGACGGTGCTAGTCCAGTAATCCGGCTCTCAAACAAAAAGTGCCTCCAGCGCTTATGTGACAAGCGCGAGCAGCTATGAATTCAATAGTCAACAGCTTCCGCCGCGAGGCCCGCCGCCTGGCCGCCGACCCGTGGGACCTGGCCATGGTCACCTGGGTGCCGCTGCTGGGCGTGGCGCTCTTGTGGTGGATCTTCTCGGCCGGCCTGCCGCGGCACCTGGCCGTGGGTGTGGTGGACGATGACCACTCCAGCCTGTCGCGCCAGCTGGTGCGCATGCTGGACGCCACGCCCGGCATGCAGGTCCGCCGGGAGTTCACCAACACGGCCGAGGCCGAGCGCGCCTTGCGCGCCGTGGAGGTCTATGCCGTGGTTGCCATCCCGCGCGACTTTGCGCGCACCGTGAAGCAAGGCCGCGCCGCCCAGGTCACGCTGCTGCACAATGCGCAGATGGGCACGCATTCGGGCCTGCTGCAGCGCGACGTGCGCGCCGCCGTGGGCACGCTGTCGGCCGGCATCGAGATGGCCGCGCGCAACAAGCGCGGCGAAAGCGCCCAGGCCGTGCACGTGAGCATGGAGCCCATCCAGACGCAGACAGTGGCGCTGTTCAACGTGTCCAGCAACTACGAGCAGTTTCTGGGCGCGGCGCTCATCCCGGCACTGCTGCACATCCTGGCCATGACCGCCGGCGCCTGGACGGTGGGCCGCGAGCTGCGCGACCGCACCCTGGGCGCGTGGCTGGGCGCGGGCGGCTTCGCGCCCGTTGCGGGCGCCCTGCTGGGCAAGCTGGCCCTGCCCTGGGCCACGCTCACGCTCACGGGCCTGCTGGCGCTGGTGGGCATCACCTGGGGCCGGGGCTGGCATCCGCCGGGCAACCTGGCGTGGGTGGCGTGCGCGCTGGCGCTGCTGGTGGCCGTATCGCTCGCCGCCGGGGCGGCGCTGGCGGCACTCACCCGCTCGCTGCGCACGGCCTTGTCGGGCGCAGGGTTCTTTGCGGCGCCGGCATTCGCGTTCAGCGGCGTGGCGTTTCCGCTGGCCGGCATGCCCGCCAGCGCCCGCGCCTGGGCCGAGGCCATGCCGTTCACGCACTACATCCGGCTGCAGATCGAGCAGCTGCAGATGGGGGCGCCGGTGGCCACCAGCGCGTCCACCATGGCGGGATTGCTCACCGCCGCCGCGGTGCTCTGGCTGGTGGCAGCCCTCGGGCTGCGCAGTGCCGCCCACCACCCTGCCACCTGGGGAGGCCGCTGAGATGGCGAGGAAGCACGGCGGGCCGAGGGCGGCCCCCTCTCCCCAACCCTCTCCCGCGAGGGGCGAGGGGGCAATGCCTGCGGGCCCGCAGACGGTTGTAGCGACCACAAAGCCCCTTCCCCCTCGCGGCGAGGGGTTGGAGCCAAGGGGCAATGCCTGCGCGCCCCGCAAACGACGGACACGCCCCCAAAGCCCCTCCCCCCTCGCGGGGGAGGGGTTGGGGAGAGGGGGCAGCCGTGCCCTAGCCGCACCCGCCACCTGCCCCCTCTGCCCAACCCTCTCCCACCAGGGGAGAGGGGGTGAAACCCCAGCTCCGCGCGCAAGGCACGCGGCGCGCAGCCATCGAAAGCTGAAATGACGGCCCCGGATCCACACTCTGCTCCGCCCAGCCTGCTGCACGCCTGGCTCGCCGCCCTGGCCGCCGTGGCGCGCGACAAGGGCGTTCTGCTGCTGCTCATCGGCGCGCCCGTGCTCTACGGCTTCTTCTACCCCTGGTTCTATGCCGACGAGGTGCTCACCCATGTGCCGGTGGCCGTGGTGGACCTGGACCACACCAGCCTGTCGCGCCAGATTACGCGGTTCGCCGATGCCGATCCGCGCATCGCGGTGCGCCTGGTCACCGGCAGCGAGCGCGAGGCGCAGGAGGCCCTGTGGCGCGGCGAGATCGAGGGCTATGCGGTGATCCCCGCCGGGCTCAAGCGCAACGTGGTGCGCGGCGAGAGCGCCGTGGTCAGCATCGAGGCCAATGGTGCCTACGCGCTGCTCAACAAGGCCGTGCAGTTCGGCTTTGCCGAGGCCGTGGGCACCGCATCGGCGGCGGTCGAGATCCGCAAGCTGCAGGCGGGCGGCCAGAGCGCGCCGCAGGCCCGCGCCAGCCGCGCCCCGGTGCAGTTGCAAGCGGTGGCGCTGTTCAACCCCACCGAGGGCTACGGCAGCTTCGTGGTGCCCGCCGTGGCGCTGCTCATCCTGCAGCAGACGCTGCTCATGGGCGCCGCGCTGCTGGCCGGCACCTGGGTGGAGGCCGGACAGCACCGCGCCAGCGCCACCACCTGGCTGGGCCGGCTGCTGGCGCTGTGCACGCTGGGCTGGGCCAGCGGCCTGTTCTACTTTGGCTGGATCTTCGTGCTGCACGACTACCCGCGCGGCGGCAACCCGCTGGGGGCGCTGGCGCTGCTGGCCTGCTATGTGCCCGCGGTGGCCGCGATGGGTTCGCTGCTGGGGCTGTGGTTCGGCAACCGCGAGCGGGCGCTGCAGGTGCTGCTGTGGACTACGCTGCCCATCGCCTTCGTCGCGGGCTTCTCGTGGCCGGTGGAGGCCCTGCCCCAGCCGCTGCAGTGGCTGCGCTGGCTGCTGCCCAGCACCTCGGGCGTGCAGGCCTCGCTGCGGCTGAACCAGCTGGGGGCGCCGCTCTTGGCCGCCCTGCCCTACCTGTGCGCGCTGGTGGCGCTGTGCGCGGCGTGCACCGTGGCGGTGCTGGCAAAGGCGCGGCCTGTCAACGCAGCGGCGCGGTGAGCCGCGCCGCGGGCGGACCGTGGCTTCATTGCGGATGGGCGGCCGCCTGCGCGCCCGTGCGCAGGCGCACCGGGCCGCTGCGCTGCTCGACGGCGGCCTGCACTTCCTTGCGCAGGCCCAGCGCAAACGCCCATTCAGCCACTACAAAGAGCGGGCCGACGATCAGGCCCACCAGGTCGTCCACGAAGGCGGGCTTGCGGCCCTCGTAGTAGTGGCCCACGAACTGGATCACCCAGCCCACCACGAACAGGCCGACGCCCGCGCCCAGCCACACGGCCAGGGTCTGCACGGCCAGGGTCTGCACGGCCAGGGTCTGCACGGCCAGGGTCTGCACGGCCAGCCACTGCGCCACGGCCAGCATGGCGGCCAGCAGCCCGGCCATGGCCAGGCCAAAGCGCGCGTCCAGGCGGAAGTAGAAGAGGCAGGCCGCCAGCGCACAGAACAACGCCGGGCTTAGCGGCAGGCCGCCCACCGTCCACACGGGGCGCGACAGCAGCAGCACCACGGCGAACATGATCATGGGCACGCCCACGAAATGCGTGTGGATATTGCGCGGGTCGCGGTGGTAGTCGGCGTACTGCGAGAGATGATCGATCAGGGTTTTCATGGGTGTCTCCGGCAATGGTTTTGAGCAGGATCAAATGTGGCGCCGCGCGCCCGCCAGCGTCTGTCGGACACACGACAAAACGCCGGCAACAGCGCCCCCTTACGCCCCCTTACGCCCACTTGCGCTCCCTCGCCCCATAGCACAAACCCCACAGTGACCACCCTCACCCCCGCCGCCCTCCCTGCTACCGAGGCGTTCCTGCCCATTCTTCAGACGGGCCGCTGGTTTGCCCAGCTGCCGCCCGACTTTGCCCAGGCGCTGGTGGCGATGGGCCAGCCGCGCCAGCTGCAGGCGGGCGAGGTGCTGTTCCTGCGCGGCGACGCGCCCTGCGGCCTGTACGCCGTGGTGCGCGGTGCCGTGAGCATCTCGGGCACCGGCGGGCGGGCCGACGAGGCGCGCGCGGCGCTGCTGATCCGGCTGGAGCCGCCGCACTGGTTTGGCGAGATCTCGGTGTTCGACAACTCCGCCCGCACGCACGACGCGCACGCCACCGAGCCCACCACGCTGCTGCAGGTGCCGCACGAACGGCTGCAGCAATGGCTGCAGGCCCACCCGCAGCACTGGCACGCGCTGGCCCTGCTGCTCACCGACAAGCTGCGCTCGGCCTTCGTGGCCATGGAAGAGCTGGCGCTGCTGCCGGCGCCGCAGCGCCTGGCCCGCCGCCTGGTGATGATGGCCGAGGGCTACGGGCAGTGGACGGCCGGGGGCCGCTCGCGGCGGGTGATCGGCATCTCGCAGGAGCAGCTCTCGCTGATGCTGGCCATCTCGCGCCAGACCACCAACCAGATCTTGAAGGACCTGGAGGCGCGCCAGCTGGTGCGCGTGCAGCGCGGCGAGGTGGAAATACTGGACCTGGCGGCCCTGCGCGCGGCATGCTATTAAAACAATAGCTACCAGCGCTTTTTGCATAAGCGCCAGAGGCCGATTTCATTCAAATACTAAGCACACATTTCATTTACAGGCACAATCACGGCCATGCAACTGAACTTCATTGCCAACGCTTCCGTTCCGTCCGCCTCGGGCCGCACGATCCCGGTGATCGACCCGTCCGACGGCCAGCCGTTTGACGAGATCCAGCGCAGCAACGCCGACGACATCGACGCGGCCGTGCACGCGGCGCGCCAGTGCTACCACGCGGTGTGGCAAAAGCTGGCCCCGGTGGAGCGCGGCCGGCTGCTGCAAAAGCTCTCGGCCAAGATCCTGGAGCATGCGGACGAGCTGACGGCACTGGAGCAGCGCGACTGCGGCAAGCCCACCAAGCAGGCCCGCGCAGATGCGATCGCGCTGGCGCGCTACTTCGAGTTCTACGCTGGTGCGTGCGACAAGTTCCACGGCGAGACCATTCCCTACCCCGACGGCTACAGCGTGCTCACCTGGCGCGAGCCCCACGGCGTCACGGGCCATGTGATCCCCTGGAACTACCCCATGCAGATCTTCGGCCGCAGCGTGGGCGGCGCCCTGGCGGCGGGCAACGTGTGCGTGGTCAAGCCCGCGGAAGACGCCTGCCTGTCGCTGATACGCGTGGCGCAGCTGGCGGCCGAGGTGGGCTTTCCCTCGGGCGCGCTCAACATCGTCACCGGCTACGGCCACGAGGTGGGCGACGCGCTGGCGCGCCACCCCGGCATCGACCACATCAGCTTCACCGGCAGCCCCAAGATCGGCACGCTGATCCAGCAGGTGGCGGCAGAGCGCCACTGCCCCGTCACGCTGGAGCTGGGTGGCAAAAGCCCGCAGATCATCTTTGCCGACGCCGACCTGGACGCCGCCATCCCCGTGGTCATCAACGCCATCGTGCAGAACGCCGGGCAGACCTGTTCGGCCGGCTCGCGCGTGCTGATCGACTCGCTGATCTACGAACCGCTGCTGGAGCGCCTGGGCAAGGCCTTTGAAAGGCTGCGCGTGGGCCCCGCCGCCATGGACCTGGACGTGGGCCCGCTGATCCGCCAGACGCAGCAGCAGCGCGTGTGGGACTTCCTCTCTGACGCACAGGTCGCAGGCATCCCCATGGTGGCCCAGGGCGTGGTGGTGGACGAAGCCCCCGAGACCGGCTACTACCAGGCCCCCACGCTGCTGCGCGACGTGCCGGTGCAGCACCGCCTGGCGCAGGAGGAAGTCTTCGGCCCCGTGCTGTCGGCCATGGCCTTCCAGGACGAAGACCACGCCGTGGAGCTGGCCAACGCCACCCCATTCGGCCTGGTGGCCGGCGTGTGGACGCGCGACGGCGCCCGCCAGTTCCGCATGGCCAAGCGGGTGCACAGCGGCCAGGTGTTCATCAACAACTACGGCGCGGCCGGCGGCGTGGAGCTGCCGTTCGGCGGCGTCAAGTCCAGCGGCTACGGGCGCGAAAAGGGGTTCGAGGCGCTGTACGGCTTCACCACCTTGAAAACCGTTGCCATCAAGTACGGCTGAAGGAGCACGGCAGGGTGTCTCGCCCGCGCACGACGGCGCAGGCGGGCCCCGCTAACCTTGGCTGCTTCTGCACGACGATTTTTCTTTTGCCATGCCCCTGAGCCCCCCCGCCGCCCGCACCCTGAAGCACGTCCGCCGGGTGAACTACCAGGGCTTTGAACGCGACGATGGCCTGTGGGACATCGAAGGCGAGCTGCACGACAGCAAGGCCTACGACGCCGCATCGTTCCGCGACCCCAGCCAGCAGCGCCTGGCGGGCGAGGCCATCCACCACATGTGGCTGCGGGTGACCGTGAACCGCCAGCTGGTGGTGCAGGCCATTGATGTGGCCATGGATTCGCACCCCCTGAAGGGCTGCACCGAGGCCCAGGCGGCCCTGCAGCGCATGGTGGGCTGCAGCATGGCGCACGGCTGGCGGCACGCCATCCAGAAGCACCTGGGCGGCGTGGCCAGCTGCACGCACCTGCGCGAGCTGTTGTTCAACCTGGCCACGGCCGCTTTTCAGTCGGTGCCTGCGGTGTTTGCTTCTGCCCACCCGGATGAGCCGCCGCGCCATCTGGGCCAGTGCACAGGGTGGGACTTCCACGGCCAGGGCGTGAAGGAGTTCTTCCCCCAGTTCTACGGCCGTGTGCCGCAGGCGGCCAGGGCCACAGAACAAGCTGCAGCTGCAGAAAATTTAGCCAAATCGGCCTCTGGCGCTTGATGGTCAAGCGCCAGCAGCTATCAATTTTGAGTCATCCAAGGAGCCATCCCATGCGCGTGCAGAACAAATCCATCATCGTCACCGGCGCCGGCAACGGCATTGGCGAGGGCATTGCCAAGCGCCTGGCCGCCGAGGGCGGCCAGGTCATCGTCAACGACATCAACGAAGCCGGCGGCCAGCGCGTGGTGGCCGAGATCACGGCCGCGGGCGGCACGGCCGCCTTCTTCAAGGCCGACGTGACGAAGTCCGCCGAGGTCCAGGCCCTGGTGGAAAAGGCCGTGCAGCTGTACGGCCGCCTGGACGTGGTGGTGAACAACGCCGGCTGGACGCACCGCAACCGACCCATGCTGGAAGTGAGCGAGGAAGAGTTCGACAAGGTCTATGCCATCAACATGAAGAGCATTTACCTCTCGGCCATCCACGCCGTGCCCGAACTGCGCCGCGCGGGGGGCGGCAGCATCATCAACATCGCCTCCACCGCCGGCCTGCGCCCCCGCCCGGGCCTGACCTGGTACAACGGCTCCAAGGGCGCGGTCATCATCACCAGCAAGTCCATGGCCGCCGAGCTGGGCCCCGACAACATCCGCGTGAACTGCATCAACCCCGTATTCAACCCCGACACGGGCCTGGCCGCCGACTTTGCTGGCGGCCCCATCGACGAGGCGCGCCGCGCCAAGTTCCTGGCCACCATCCCGCTGGGCCGCTTCTCCACCGCGCTGGACGTGGCCAACGCCGCGCTCTACCTGGCCAGCGACGAGGCAGCCTTCATCAGCGGCGTGTGCATCGAGGTGGACGGGGCGCGCTGCGTGTAAGGGCACCTGTTTCAACGCCAGCGGCCCAACCAACCCAGGCCGGCGGCCCAACCCACCCCGCCAATCCGCACCGTGGCAGTGCGGATTGGTTTGACGCCCTCGGGCCGGCGGCCTAGAGTGCCGCCGATGGTTGTGCCGCCGATGTTTACAAGCCCCGCCACGCCCGCCAGAGCCACCGCGCTGCCGCGCCGCGCCGGACGCTGGCAGAAGGCACTCCAGGCCGGTGATCGCGCGCTCGTCCCCGTCTGCACCCTCGCTGCAGATTCCTGAGCCCGGCGACACCCTTCCCCTCCGCATTCTTTTTTCGCGCACCTCCTGTCGCCGGGCCCTCGCCCAGCGCCAGCTTGCGCCTTGGTGACCCCAGGGCGCGACTTCAGGAGTGCCCATGCCCCCGTTTCCTTCGGGCGAGATACCGCCCGCCCCCTGCGCGCCCGCGGGCCGCGCCATCATTCACCCCGCAGAGGCTCCTGGCCCGGTCCGCTCCCTCCGCATCTGCGCCGGCCAACGGGCCGCAGGGTTGCCAAGCGGCTGCAGCACCGCCAGCGCGGAGAACGCACCATGACGGCCGGGGTGTGCCCCGCAGGCCTTCTTCCACACCGCACGGCCGGCATGCCGCCGCGCCAGGACGGCACCAGCGCTTGGCGCGCCCGGCTGCGTGCGCTGGGCGGCCTGCTGGCCGAACTGCGCATCGACGTGGACCTGTCGGGCCGCGACATCCAGCGCGAGTTCGATGCCTTGCACGAACGCCTGCGCTCCAACCACCGCGCCCGCGATGCGATGCGCCCGCTGCCCTTGCCCCTGCACGGCCTGGAGCTGCGCATGCGCGAGGCCGACGGCGAGTATTTTGTGTACGCCATCGACCCGCGGCTCCAGCGGATCGTGGCATACACGGTGTTCAGCCGGCTGGTCGAAGTGGACCGCGCCACCGACCGCCACCTGCGCGCGCCCCACACCCGGGTGGCGGATGGGTACCGCCGCCAGGGCATCGCGTCGGCAATCTACCGCTGGTGGCTGGCCTCCGGCCGCAGCCTCATCACCGGCGCACGCCAGTCAGCGGGCGCCCACGGGCTGTGGATGGCCCTGGCGCGCGACCACGAACTGGCGGCGGTGCGCATCGACGCCCGCAAGCGCCTGGCGCAGCTGACGCTGCCGCCGCCGGCAGGCTTCTTTGGTGCGCTGGACACCCGCCTGGTGCTGGTGGGGCGCGACTGCCGGCTGGCGGACTTTGCCCAGCCGCCTGTCAGCCCAGCACTTCCCGCAGGGCCGCCTCGTACAGGCTGGTGAGCTTGTCCATCACCGTCAGCAGGCGCTCGCTGGTGGTGGCCACGGCGCTCAGCCCCTGCTCGTCGGCGGGGCGGCGCAGGGCCGATTCGAAGAACAGCCACTGCGATCCCGCCAGTTCCAGCTCGTTGCGGATGGCCGCGGTGGACACGGGGGTGGCACCCAGGGTCTGCAGCGCCTGGCGGAAGTCGGCCGCATCGGCGGCCAGCTGGGCTTGCACGATCTTGGACTGCGCCTTGGCTGCGGTGAGGAAGTAGTTCTTGGCCAGCCGCTGCGACAGCATGCGCTGGCGGCCGGCCAGGCTCACCAGGCGGGCACTGGGCGCCTGCGCCAGTTTCTCGATGGCTTCGGTCACCGCCTGGGCGATGAGCAGCGTGCGGTCGGCCTGCTCGGACGCCGCCACCACCGCCGCCGTTGCCGTGGCGGGCGTGGACGTCATCTGGTTGAGCAGGGCAAACTGCTTTTGCACCTCTTGCAGCTGCCGCCCCACTTCGGCGGGCCACTGGCCGGACTGCATGCCCTTGGCCAGCTCGGTGCTGCCCACCTGGACCATCTTGCGCGCCAGGCCCATCACGTCCACCGCCGCGCTGGGCAGCACCTGCAGGTACTGCTGGCAGTAGGCCTTGGCCATGCGCTGCGACAGCGCCCGGAACCAGCCGGCGTAGTTGATGGCCCCCGACAAGCCCATTTGCGCCTGGGCGCCGGTGGCCCAGGTGGGCAGCAGCACGCTGGCCGCCACCCATTGCACCGCCGTGCGGCGCTGGCATGTCGCGCCCAGCACCGGTACGTCGCGCATTTCCTGCATGTTGTTCTCCTGAAACGAGGTGCGCCATTGTTGCGGCGCAGCACCGGGCCCTGGCTGCGCCATGTCAAAGGCCGCTCCTGCGCCCTCGGCGGCCTTCCGCTCCCGCTGCGCATAACTTGACCGCGATCAACTTTCCCCATGGGGTCTTGTCCCTGCCGGAAGGGGCCATGCGGCAAAATCCGGGGCATGTCCGAACGTGTGATTCCCCTGGTGGACCAACGCCTTGCCGCCCTGGCGGCGCAGGTGCCCGCGCATGCCGCCGCGCCCACCGGTGTGCTCGCCGACACCCTGGGCCGCCCGCTGCGCGACCTGCGCATCAGCGTCACCGACCGCTGCAACTTCCGCTGCAACTACTGCATGCCCAAGGAAGTGTTCGACAAGGACTACCCCTACCTGCCGCACGGCGCGCTCTTGAGCTTTGAGGAGATCACGCGGCTGGCGCGGCTCTTCCTGGCGCACGGCGTGCGCAAGATCCGCCTCACGGGCGGCGAGCCCCTGCTGCGCAAGAACCTGGAAGAGCTGGTGGCCCAACTGGCCCAGCTGCGTACGGTGGACGGCGTGGCGCCCGACCTCACGCTGACCACCAACGGATCGCTGCTGGCGCGCAAGGCCCAGGCCCTCAAGGATGCGGGGCTGAACCGCGTGACCGTGAGCCTGGACGGCCTGGACGACGCCGTGTTCCGCCGCATGAACGACGTGGACTTTCCGGTGGCCGACGTGCTGGCCGGCATCGAGGCGGCACAGGCAGCCGGGCTGTCGCAGATCAAGGTGAACATGGTGGTCAAGCGCGGCACCAACGAGCACGAGATCCTGCCCATGGCGCGGCACTTCCGCGGCACGGGCACCACGCTGCGCTTCATCGAATACATGGACGTGGGCGCCACCAACGGCTGGCGCATGGACGAGGTGCTGCCCTCGGCCGAACTCATCGAACGCCTGCGCGCCGAACTGCCCCTGGTGCAGCTGGACCCGAGCAGCCCCGGCGAAACGGCCGAGCGCTGGGGTTACACCAACGCGGCGGGGCACTACGACCCGGCGCTCGGCGAGATCGGCGTGATCAGCAGCGTGACCCAGGCCTTCTGCCGCGACTGCAACCGCGCCCGCCTGTCCACCGAGGGCAAGCTGTACCTGTGCCTGTTTGCCACGCAGGGCTACGACCTGCGCACCCTGCTGCGCGGCGGCGCCAGCGACGACTCCATTGCCGCCGCCATCGCCCCCATCTGGCAGCAGCGCAGCGACCGGTATTCGGAGCTGCGGGGCAGCCTGCCGGCCGACGAATCGCGCGGCGTGCGCCGCGTCGAGATGAGCTACATCGGCGGATAGCAAGTGACACCTCCCCCTGAGTCGCCTTCGGCGTCTTCCCCCTCCTCTCGCGCTGCGCGCGGGAAGGGGGACGCAGCCCCCCGCTGCGGGGCGGCCCTTGCTTGGCTGCCCGGGCCTGGGCAGCGCTCGCTGCAGGGGCCATCACCTTTCAAAACATGATTGACACCCAAGACATTACCGGCCTGGTCCTCGCCGGGGGCCGCGGCTCCCGCATGGGCGGGGTGGACAAGGGCCTACAGAACTTTCGCGGCATTCCGCTGGCGCTGCACACGCTGATGCGGCTGCAGATGCAGACCGGCAGCGTGATGATCAACGCCAACCGCAACCTGGCCGCCTACGAAGCGTTTGGCGCACCGGTGTGGCCCGACGTGCTGGCCGACTATGCCGGACCCCTGGCAGGCTTTCTGACGGGGCTGGAGCGCTGCGAGACGCCGTGGCTGCTGACGGTGCCCTGCGACACCCCGCTCTTCCCCCTGGATCTGGCGGCGAGGCTGGCCGCGGCGGCCGAGCGCGAGCAGGCCCCTATCGCCATGGCCGCCGCCCCGGAGGACGACGGCACGGGCCGCACCACCGTGCGCCCGCAGCCCGTGTTCTGCCTGCTGCGCGTGGAGCTGCTGGAAAGCCTGGTCGCCTTCACGCAGGCCGGCGGCCGCAAGATCGACGCCTGGACGGGCCAGCACCGCTGCGCCCTCGTGCCCTTCGACCAGCCGGGCGACGATCCGCAGGCCTTCTTCAACGCCAACACCCTGGCCGAGCTGCAGGCGCTGGAAGGTGCCGCTTCGCAATGACCCGGGCGGGCCACCGGTCTGCCGCCGCCCACACCACCGCCCTACTTCGCCTATCTCCATGAAGACCATTGCCCAGATCGCCGCCGAGCTGCAAGGCTACGACCCGCAGGCCCTGCGTGCGGACGATGTGAACGCCTTTTTGCACCACCTGGTGGAGCCCGTGCGCGCCACCGAGGAGCTGCCCCTGTTCAGCGCCCTGGGCCGCGTGCTCGCGCGCGACGTGGTGTCGCCCGTGAGCGTTCCGCCGCACGACAACTCGGCCATGGACGGCTATGCCTTCGCCGGCGCCCAGCTGGTGCCGGGCCAGCCCCTCACGCTGCGCGTGGTGGGCACAGCGCTGGCCGGCAAGGCCTGGGCGGGCACGGTGGGCGCGGGCGAGTGCGTGAAGATCATGACCGGCGCCATCATGCCCGCGGGGCTGGACACCGTGGTGCCGCAGGAGTTCACCACGGCCGCCGCCGAGGGCCATGTCACCATCGCCCCCGATGTGCTGCGCCCAGGCGACAACCGCCGCTTCAAGGGCGAGGACCTGATGGAAGGCGGCGTGGCGCTGGCCCAGGGCGCGCTGCTCACGCCTGCCGCGCTGGGCCTGGTGGCCAGCCTGGGCCTGCCCACCGTGACCGTGTTCCGCCGCCTGCGCGTGGCGTACTTCTCCACCGGCGACGAGATCCTGAGCCTGGGCGAGCCGCCGTGCGAGGGCGCGGTGTACGACAGCAACCGCTACACCGTGTTTGGCCTGCTGACCCGCCTGGGCGTGGAGGTGGTGGACCTGGGCGTGGTGCGCGATGAGCCCGCGCAGCTGGAGGCCGCCTTCCGCGCGGCCGCCGGGCGGGCCGACGCCATCATCACCAGCGGCGGCGTGAGCGTGGGCGAGGCCGACCACACCCGCACGATGATGAAGCAGTTGGGCGACGTGGCCTTCTGGCGCATTGCCATGCGCCCGGGCCGGCCCATGGCCGTAGGGCGCATTGCGGGGGTGCCATCCCAAGCAAAATCAGCCTCTAGCGTAGATACAGCAAGCGCCAACAGCTATCAAAATGATAGTAATCGCACACCCGGCGGCGCCGTGCTATTCGGCCTGCCCGGCAACCCGGTGGCGGTGATGGTGACCTTTCTGGCGTTTGTGCGCCCGGCCCTGCTGCGCATGATGGGCTGCTCGCACCCCGCGCCGCCCCTGCTGCGGGCCACCTGCACCGAGGCGCTGCGCAAGAAGCCCGGCCGCACCGAGTACCAGCGCGGCTGGGTCACCACGGCCGCCGACGGCACGCTGCAGGTGCGCACCACGGGCAACCAGGGCTCGGGCGTGCTCAGCTCCATGGTGCAGGCCAACGGGCTCATCGTGCTGCACCACGGCCAGGGCAACGTGGCGGCGGGCGACGGCGTGGACGTGATGATGTTTGACGGAATGATCTGACGTGGCCCCGGGCGGGCGCCCGTCACCGCCGGCGGCGGGGTTTTTGGTAAGGTCAAGCCCAGCACTTCCGCGCAAACCTAACCTGCCTGACGCGCCCCGCACCTCGGCTTGGTCCGCGCCGCCGTCGGCTTCACACCTCTGCACGCCATGCCCTACTCCGCCCAGCACCTTGCCCAGCCCCCTTCCCGCGACGATGTGGACCGCCTGCCCGGCGCCACGGTGGTCGAATTCGGCACGCCCTGGTGCGGCCATTGCCAGCGGGCCCAGCCGCTGATCGAGGCCGCCTTGAAGGACCAGGCCGGCGTGGCCCACGTCAAGGTCGAGGACGGCCCGGGCCAGCGCCTGGGCCGCAGCTTCGGCGTCAAGCTCTGGCCCACGCTGGTGTTCCTGAAAAACGGGCAGGAAGTGCAGCGCCTGGTGCGCCCGCAGGACGGCCAGGCGCTGCAGGAGGCCGTGCAGGCCCTGTCTGCCTAAGAACGTGTTTACGGTCTAAGCCTCCCCGCGACGAAAAAAATAGGGCCCGGACGGGCCCTTTTTGCTGCTGGTAGGTGCTGCTTCCGCCCGGCTACCGGCGGCCCAGGGCCTGGTCCACGCCCCGGTTGGCCAGCGCGTCGGCGCGCTCGTTGCCGGGATCGCCGGAGTGCCCGCGCACCCAGCGCCACTCAATGCGGTGGCCGGCCGTCGCCACCAGGGCATCCAGGCGCTGCCACAGCTCGACGTTCTTGACGGGCTGCTTGGACGCCGTGCGCCAGCCCTTGGCCTTCCAGCCATGGATCCACTCGGTGATGCCCTTGCGCACATATTCGCTGTCCAGGTACAGCGTCACGGCGCAAGGCCGCTTGAGGGCGGACAGCGCCTCGATGACGGCCTTGAGTTCCATGCGGTTGTTGGTGGTGCCCAGCTCGCCCCCGAAGAGCTCTTTCTCTGTCGTGCCCGAGCGCAGCAACACCCCCCATCCGCCGGGCCCGGGGTTGCCTTTGCAGGCGCCATCTGTGTATATCTCTACTTGGTTCAAATCGAAGTCCTGTTTCTGGTTCTGGTTCTGTCGGTGCCGCCGCCCGCCACCGCTCGCGGCAGCCGGGCGGCGCTGTGGGGCGCCGGGGTCCGGTTGGCAACGGGCACGGTGGCGGCGGACCGCTGCCGTGCCGAGCGCCACGCGGGCTCCAGCAGGCGCATGCCGTGCACCCGCTTGACCGCCACGAGGAAGTAGGCGGCGCCGAAGATCGGCCACCACTTTTCTCCCAGCGGGTCCATGAAGCCGAAGCGGTCCAGCCACTGGGTGCTGCGCACTGCGGGACGATAACAGCCAAACCGGGCCGATTCGACCTCGAAGTTCAGCAGGCGCAGCCAGTCGCGCAAACGCCGGTACCCGATGAACTCACCCAGGTCGGGCAGGTACAGCGTCCCCCGGCCGGCCCGCCGCAGCAAGCGCGCGCGCCACTGCCGCAGCCCCCAGAGGCTGGTCGGGTTGAGCCCGCTGATCACCACCCGCCCTTCGGGCACCAGCACCCGCTCCACCTCGCGCAGGGCCGCGTGGGGGTCGCTGCTGAGCTCCAGCGTATGAGGCAGCACCAGCAGGTCCAGGCTGGCCGGCGCAAACGGAAGCGCCGCCGGCTCGGCCAGCAGGTGCACGGCGCGCAGCGGCAGCGGCTCCGTGCCCGGAGCCCCCGCTTCCCTGGCCAGCCCCTCCTGCCCGAGCGCGAACCACTGGTGGGGCATGCGGTTGGCGCGCAGCCCGTCCAGCAGCGGCATGCCCAGCTGCAGGCTGTGGTAGCCGAAGATATCGGCCACCGCTTCGTCGAAGCGCGCCTGCTCCCACGCCAGCAGGTACCGCCCGGGGGGGGAGTCAAACCAGTGGTGCAAACCTATAATTTGATCGCTCATGAACTTGCTGCCGCTACCTGCCTTTACCGACAACTACCTCTGGATGCTGCATGACGGCCGCCAGGCGATCGTTGTGGACCCGGGGGACTCCGCGCCCGTGCTGCAGGCGCTGCAGCAACTGGGCGTGCAGTTGCAGGCCATTCTAGTCACGCACCACCACCCCGATCATGTCGGCGGCGTGGACGTGCTGCGCAACGCCACCGGCGCGGTGGTCTACGGCCCGGCGCGCGAAGACATCCCCGCGCCCGTGCGCCCGCTGGCCCACGGCGACACGGTGGAGGTGCTGGGCCTGCGCTTTGAAGTGATCGACGTGCCAGGGCACACGGCGGGCCACATCGCCTACTTCTGCGAGGCCGTGGACGCAGAGCCGGTGCTGTTCTGCGGCGACACGCTGTTTTCCGGCGGCTGCGGGCGGCTGTTCGAGGGCACGCCGGCGCAAATGCTGGCGTCGCTGGACCGCCTGTCCGCCCTGCCCGGCAACACCCGTGTGTGTTGTGCGCACGAATACACACTTTCCAACCTTCGGTTTGCCCGCGCGGTGGAACCCGACAACGCAGCGCTGATCCACTACACCGACCAGTGCGAGGCACTGCGGTCCCGCCACCAGCCCACGCTGCCTTCGCGCATCGCGCTGGAGCGGGACATCAACCCCTTTCTGCGCGTACGCCAACCCGCGGTGGCCCAGGCCGCCCGCCAGCACGACGCGCAGGTGAACCCTGGCGATGCCGTGGCCGTCCTGGCCGCGCTGCGCCAATGGAAGAACGAGTTTCGATGAAAATTCTGCACATTGCCTGCGTGGCGTGCATGCTGTGGCTCACCGGCTGCGCGACCACCACGCCCTCGCCCGACGAAGCGTCCGGCAGCACCCCCACCTCAGGGAGCACGCCCCCCTACCGCAGCGGGCACACCCCCATCATCCCCAACGGCCCCCTGAAACCCATCACCGCCGCCCAGGCAGCGGGCGGCGAGGTGGCCTCGCTGTCGGCCCCCGCGGACCTGTGGGACCGCATCCGCCGCGGCTTTGCCATGCCCGACCTGCAAAACGAGCTGGTCCAGGACCGGGAGCAGTGGTATGCCACCCGGCCCGACTACATGCAGCGCATGACCGAGCGCTCCAGCAAGTACCTCTTCCACATCGTCGAAGAGCTGGAACGGCGCGGCATGCCCACCGAGCTGGCCTTGCTGCCCTATATCGAAAGCGCCTTCAATCCCCAGGCCGTCTCCAGCGCCAAGGCCGCGGGCATGTGGCAGTTCATGCCCGCCACGGGCAACTATTTCGACCTCAAGCAGAACGCCTTCCGCGACGACCGGCGCGATGTGCTGGCCTCCACGCGCGCCGCGCTGGACTACCTGCAAAAGCTCTACAACATGTTCGGCGACTGGCACCTGGCCCTGGCCGCCTACAACTGGGGCGAAGGCAGCGTGGGCCGCGCCATTGCGCGCAACCAGAAGCTGGGCCTGGGCACCAGCTACACCGACCTGAACATGCCGGCCGAAACGCGCATGTACGTGCCCAAGCTGCAGGCGGTGAAGAACATCGTGGCCAACCCCGATGCCTTCCGGACCGAGCTCCCGCTCATCGAAAACCACCCGTATTTCCAGACGGTGGACATCACGCACGACATCGACGTGTCCCTGGTCGCCACGCTGGCCGGCATCCGCGAGGAGGACTTCCGCGCGCTCAACCCGTCCTTCCACAAGCCCGTGATCCTGGCCGCCGGCACGCCCCAGATCCTGCTGCCCTGGGACAACGCCAAGGTCTTCCAGCGCAACCTGGAAGCGCGCCGCGACGGGCAGTACGCCAGCTGGACCGTGTGGTCCGTGCCCACCACCATGACGGTGGCAGAAGCCGCCCAGCGCGCCGGCATGAGCGAAAACGACCTGCGCAACGTGAACAACATTCCGCCGCGCATGCTCATCAAGGCCGGCTCGGCCCTGATGGTGCCGCGCTCGGCCGCGATCCGGGAAGACGTGTCATCCCACCTGGCCGACAACGGGCAGGTGGCGTTTGCCCCGGAAATCGTCACGCGGCGCACCACGGTACGCGCCCGCAAGGGGGAGACCGTGGCCAGCATCGCCCGGCGCTACCAGCTGGCCGCAGCCAGCGTGGCCGACTGGAACGACGTGCGCGCCACCTCAGCCTTCAAGGCCGGGCAGCAGGTGGTCGTGTACCTGCCCGTTCGGCAGGGAACGCAGGCGCGCGGCAATAGTGCGCGTGCGCGCAGCAGCTCGGCAACAGGGTCTTCCTCTGCCGGCAAGCGCCCCGTCGCCGCACCCACGCGGCGCGGTGGCACCCCCTCCAAGGTCAAGCGCCGCTGAGGGCACGCCACAGCTGCGGCGCCGGGGTTTCCGGTGCCGGGCTCAGAGCTTCAGCGCGTGCATCCCCAGCAGGCCCAGGATGCCCATGATGATGAGGTACAGCGCCACGATGGTGCTGAGCAGCCGGGGCATGACGAGGATGAGGATGCCCGCGATGAGGGAGACGAGCGGGCCGATGCTGAGGGAAAAGGTCATGGTGCAATCCTTGGAAGACACAGGGGTCGGCCAAGACTAAGGCCAACCGGCTGCGGCCGAATGTAAGTCATCGGCGCAATTGCGCGGCACGCGGCGGTGCCGCCCTGGCCGGTCGGGCCACCCTCCGAACCTGCGCTCAGAAAAGAGCCGCTCAGAGGGTGAATTTCTGGCGCGCCTTGCGCACAAAGTCGTTGGTGTAGGTGCGCGCGAGGTCGGCCTTGAAGTCCGCCAGCTCCGCGTGGGCCCGCGGCAGCACGCGCAGCGCCGTGGCGGGCCCATCCTCCGGCATGGAGCCATTCGGGGAATAGGTTTCGCGCACGCGGCTGAACGCCGCGAGGTACAGCCCCCGGTCGCCCATCAGGTAGCCCGTGGGCACGGCCTTGGCGAGATCGGCCGGCGCAGCCGTCTGCAGCCACTTGAGCGCGTGCACGATCCCGTTGGCCAGCGCCTGCGCCTGGGCCGGCTGCTTTTGCAGGAACGCCTGGGGTGCGTACAGGCACCCGGCGGGCATGGCGCCGCCAAACGCCTCTTGCGCCGACTTCAGCGAGCGCATGTCGGCAACGATGCGGGTGTCGGCCTTTTGCTCCAGCAGCGTCATGAGCGGGTCGGCGTGGCACAGGGCATGCACCTGGCCCGAACGCAGGGCGTTCATGGCGCCAACGCCGGAGCCCACGCTGACAAAAATGACCTCGCGCGGGCCCAATCCGGCACGGCCCAGGACAAGACTGGCAGCCATGTGGGTGGACGACCCGACGGACGATACGCCGATGCGCCGCCCTTGCAGGTCACCCAGATCCTTGTAGGACGGGACGGCGCGCAGGGACACCCCCAGCGCCAGCTGGGGCGCGCGCCCCAGCACCACGAACGAGCGGAACGCCTGGCCCCGCGCCTGCTGGCGCAGGGTGTGCTCGAACGCCCCGGCACACACGTCGGCCGTGCCTTCCTGCACCGCCTGCAGCGCCAGCGCGCCTGCCGGCAGGTCGCGGATGGTGACGTCCAGCCCCTCGGCGCGGAAGTAGCCCAGCTGGTCCGCCAGCACCAGCGGCAGGTGGTACAGCACGCCCTGCCCGCCCACGGCAATGGTGACGCGGCCCAGTGCGGCTTCGTCCGCCTGGCCCCGCACCAGCGCGGGCGCAAACGCCGCCGCTGCGGACAGGGCGGATACGGCGCCAAAGGCGCGGCGGTTCAACACGGGAAGTCGGGGCATGGAGGTGGGCAAAACAGGCGATGCTGCATTGCAACAATCGTGCCGCAGCGCGGGGAACCCCGCATCAGGGGGAATCCCAGCGGGTTTCTACGTACCGCCGCACGCAGCGGTACCGCTCATCGGTATCCGATGAAGAGAATGGCAATGTTCACCAGCAAGCCTGCGGCCCACACGGCGCTGCGCACCGTCGGCATGTCGGACACATACATCAGGATGTAGAAGATGCGCAGCATGACGTACAGCAATGCCAGCATGTCCAGCAGGGTCTGGCCCGCCCCGAGCAGGTGCGCAATGATGACGGCGCCGATGAAGAACGGCAGCCCCTCGAAGCTGTTGGCCTGGGCGGCATTGGCGCGGGCCCGCCAGTCGGTCTGACGCGCCATCCAGGCGCGCGGATCGTGGTTGTCGAAACCGCCGTCCTTGCGGGACTTGCCGAGGCTGCCGCTCTTGGCGAGCCAGGCGCAGCCCATGGGCAGCAGTGCCGCGATCAGCACGCACCAGTAAGCCACGGTGAACCGTGCAATGTGCAGGGTGGTGTTCATCTTTTAAGCCTTTTTGGCCTCCAGCCCTTGATGGGCAAGCGCTGGCAGCTATAAGTTTGTGAGTATTTCAGTGGCCTCTGGCCACGGCCGGACTGAGCGACAGAGAGGGCATCGCGCCCTGCCCAGGCACCCGCCGCCGTGATCGCAACCGTGCGGGCCCGCCCAAGCGCTAGCGGCGGTCCACCAGCGCATGGGCGATCGTACCCAGGTCCACGTATTCCAGCTCGCTGCCCACCGGCACGCCGCGGGCCAGCCGCGTCACCGGCACGCCCCGCGCCTTCAGCGCCTCGCTGATCACGTGGGCCGTGGCTTCCCCCTCGGCAGTGAAGCTGGTGGCCAGGATCACCTCCTGCACCGCGTCCTCGCCGGCCCGCTCCAGCAGCTTCTTGAGACCGATGTCCTTGGGCCCCACGCCGTCCAGCGGACTGAGCCGGCCCATCAGCACGAAGTACAGCCCCTTGAACGCCCCGGTGCGCTCCAGCGCCGCCAGGTCGGCCGGGGTCTCCACCACGCACAGCCGGGTGGCGTCGCGCGAGGGGTCCAGGCAGGTGCTGCAGACCTCCGCCTCGGTGAAGGTGTGGCAGCGCGCGCAGTGGTGCACCGTGCCCACCGCCTCGCCCAGCGCCCGCGACAGGGCCAGCGCCCCCTCACGGTCGTGCTGCAGCAGGTGGAACGCCATGCGCTGCGCTGACTTCACCCCCACGCCCGGCAAACGGCGCAGTGCCTGGATCAGAACGTCAAGGGAGTTGGTGGCGGGCATGAAAGAGGATGCAAAAAAGGATGCGAGAGGGATCAGGAGCCAGGCTTCGGCAAGCTCAACCCGAAGGCTGTACCAGCACAAGACAGGTTCTGCACGGCCGTCACCCCGCCCTCCAGGGCGTAGCGAGCGGGATCAGCTGCTAGGCGGACGGAGCACAGGAACCGGAACGTACTTCCTGTACGTGAGGATTCCGAGCACCGCCCAACGACGCAGATGACCCGCGCAGTAGCCAGCCCTCAGAAAGGGAACTTCATGCCGCCGGGGAGGCCCGGCATCCCCGCCGTGAGCTTGCCCATCTTCTCGGCCGACGTTTCCTCGGCCTTGCGCACGGCGGCATTGAAGGCCGCCGCCACCAGGTCTTCCAGCATGTCCTTGTCGTCGGCCAGCAGGCTGGGGTCGATGGTGACGCGCTTGACGTCGTGCTTGCAGGTCATCAGCACCTTGACCAGGCCCGCGCCCGACTCGCCTTCCACTTCGATGAGTGCCAGCTCGTCCTGCGCCTTCTTCAGGTTGTCCTGCATCGCCTGGGCTTGCTTCATCAGGCCGGCGAGTTGTCCTTTGTTGAACATGGTGTGTTTCCTTTGCTTTCTTGCTTTCTGGTGGATCGGTTCCCACAACGGGATTGAATTCAGTCTTTGCGGTATTCGCGTTCACATCGCGCCACATCACGCCACATCGCGCTATTGTGCGCAACGCCAGCAACCTTCAAAACGGGCGCGCCCAGATCCCGGGGCCCCTCCCGCGCTGCGAGAGAGGAGGAAGGTGCCAAAGGCGACTCAGGGGGAGCTTTATACCGGTTTAATACTGCCCGGCACGATTCTGGCGCCGTAGTCGCGCACCAGGGACTGCACGTAGGGATCGTTGTTCACGATTTCCTCCGCCCGCCGCTGCCGCTCGGCCGCAGCGGCCGCATTGCGCCGGGCCGGGCTGTCGATGACCACGCCCACTTCCACGCTGATCTGGGTGGCATGGCCCGCCGCCTCCAGCGCGGTGCGCAGGCGTTCGCGCGCCGTGGGCTGGTTCAGGGACTCGCGCTCCACGCGCAGCAGCCAGTGCCCGCCGTCGCGCGCCACCAGCTGCGACTGCAGGGCCAGCTCGCGCACCAGGGCGGTGATGGCCTCGGCCGCCACGAGCTGCTGCACCGTGGCATGCCAGACATCGCCCTCGGGGGTGGGCGTGTAGCGCGCGGACACCGGCACTGGAGACGACAGCGGCAAGGGCTGCAGCCGCTCCCCGGGCTCGGGCACCTCACGCACCGGGATTGCTACAAACTGAGGAGCACCCGGCGCTTTATGGACGGGACCTGCGGGCTGATTTTGCTGCGAAAGATCGTCCACCGTCCGCACCGGCAGCGCCGTGGCACCGGCCGCCGCTGGAGCCGCAGGAGACCGATCATCGGGCTCCTCCGGTCCGGGCCACGGGGGCGGCTCGGAGTCGCCAACCGCCTCGGCGGGCGGCGGCGACACGGCGGGCGCGGCCACCGCCGCTGGCGCTGGTGCCAAAGCGGCAGGAGGGACCGCCGCGGGCGGCACCGTTGCGCCCGGCGCAGGCATGCGCGCCGCTGCAGACGCGGGCGCAGCCGCCGCAGCCCCGGGTTCAGGCCGCGTCAGAGTTTTTTTTTCAGCCGGGCCGCTGGAAGGGTCTTGGGGCTTGAAGGCCAGCAGCCGCAGCAGCACCATGGTGAGCGCGGCATATTCGTCGGGCGCCAGGCCCAGTTCGCCGCGCCCGTGCAGGCACAGGCTGTAGAGCAGCTGGGTTTCGTCGGCAGGCATCAGGCCGGCCAGGCGGGCGGTCTCGGCGGCCTCGGGGTCATCGGCATCCACCGCGCCTGCCATCTGCGGCACGGCCTGGAACACGGCCATGCGCTGCAGCACGGCACTCATCTCTTCCAGCGTGGATGCGGCCGACAGGCCGTTCATGCGCAGCGCGTCGGAGGTCTCCACCACGGTCTTGCCATCGCCCTGGGCGAGCGCATCGATGAGGCGGAACACGTACGAGCGGTCCACCGCGCCCAGCATCTGCCGCACGCCGGCTTCCTGCAGCTGGCCGCTGCCAAAGGCAATGGCCTGGTCGGTGAGCGACAGCGCGTCGCGCATGGAGCCGCGCGCCGCCCGGGCCAGCAGGCGCAGGGCCTGGGGCTCGGCAGGCACGTTCTCCTGGGCCAGCACGCGGGTCAGGTGCTCCAGCACGGTCTCGGGCGCCATGGGCCGCAGGTTGAACTGCAGACAGCGCGACAGAACGGTGACCGGCACCTTCTGCGGATCGGTGGTGGCCAGCACGAACTTGAGGTACTCCGGCGGCTCCTCCAGCGTCTTGAGCATGGCGTTGAACGCCGTGTTCGTGAGCATGTGCACTTCGTCGATCATGAAGACCTTGAAGCGGCCCTGCACCGGCTTGTACACCGCCTGCTCCAGCAGGCTTTGCACCTCGTCCACACCGCGGTTGGAGGCCGCGTCCAGCTCGGTGTAGTCCACGAAGCGGCCGCTGTCGATGTCGGTGCAGGCCTGGCACACGCCGCAGGGCGTGGCGGTGATGCCGCCGTTGCCATCGGGCCCCTGGCAGTTCAGCGACTTGGCCAGGATGCGCGACACCGTGGTCTTGCCCACGCCGCGGGTGCCGGTGAACAGGTAGGCATGGTGCAGCCGCTGCTGCGTGAGCGCGTTGGACAGCGCCTGCACCACATGCTCCTGCCCCACCATTTCGGTGAAATTGCGGGGGCGGTACTTGCGGGCGAGCACGAGGTAGGACATGGACGTGATTCTATGTTGCGCCCGCGCCCGCTCGCCTGCGGCTTCAGGCAGCTTTCAGGATCGGGAACCATCATGTTTCCTTTACCTGGAACAGAAATGACACCTCGACTCCCTTCCTCGCGCTTCAACGGCTGGTCCATTGCCCTGCACTGGCTCATGGCGGCGCTACTCGTGGCCACAGCAGCCACCATGGAACTGCGGGGCATGTACCCCAAGGGCAGCGACGCCCGCGAGCTCATGAAAACGGCCCACTACACCCTGGGCGTGGCGGTGTTCGCGCTGGTGTGGCTGCGCCTGCTGGCACGCGCGCTGCAGGCGACCCCGCCGATCACGCCCGCGCCGCCCGCGTGGCAGGCCGGGATGGGCCGCGCCATGCATGGAGCGCTCTACGCCCTGATGATCGGGTTGCCCTTGCTGGGCTGGCTGGCGCTGAGCGCCAAAGGCACGCCCGTCGGCTTGCTCGGCGGCCTGCAGTTGCCGTCCGTCCTGGCGGAGAACCCCGACACCTCGCACTGGCTCAAGGAAATCCACGAAGCAGGAGCCACCGCAGGCTACGTGCTGGTGGCGCTGCACGCTGCTGCGGCACTGCTGCACCACTATGTGGTGCGCGACAACACACTGCTGCGCATGCTGCCCGGCCGGCGCTGAGTTGGCCTGGCTGCAGACCCCATGATGGCTCGGATTCACGAGGGTTATGCCGGCCGCACCTGGGCTATGGCTTACAATTGGCGGTGACGGGCCTCCCCGCATGGTGAAGCGGCCAACCGGGTCAGGTGGGGAACCAAGCAGCCCTAACTGTGGAGCCAGTGCCGGGGGTAAGGCTCGTCAACTTTCTTTTCTTGCGAGCGCGACTCACGCCCACGGCGGCTGACGCGCCTGCGGGCACATCGCCCCAACCCTCCCCCTCCCATCAGCATTCCCTGCACGGCCGCACTGGCGGCCGCCGGCACGGCTGTCAGTGCGTTCCCACGCCATGTTGAGGTTTTGAGCCGCTTGGCACCGGCGGCACGGCGGGCACACTTTGTTGCAGCCCCACTGCCCCTTCCTGTTGCCGGTGCCGCCATGCCCCAGCCCCTGTCCTTCCGATTGGTTTGCTGTTCCCGCCGCTGGCCGCTGGGGCTCGGCTGCCTGGCCCTGGCGGCCGGTGCGGCGTGGGCCGAGGAGGCTCCGCTGGCCGAGGATGCAAAGGTCGCCCTGCAGCACGAAACCGCCGCCCTCGGCGCCGCACAGAGCATCGAGATCAACAGCCGCATCCTGCCCATGGCGGCGGACTCCGCGCCAGCGGCCCATGGGGTGCCGCCGGGCTATGCGGGTAGCGGTGCCACCCAGACCCAGCACCTCGACATCACACGCTGGCTGACGCCCGCGTCCTCCGGCGCGTGGGGCCAGTTCGGCCTGTCCCTGGGGGTAAGTGCCCCCAGCCCCGGCGCCGCCGCGCCCGCACTCGCGCCAGGCAGCGGCTCCCCCGCCAGCCTGGATCTGGGCATGCGCTGGCGATCGCGCCTGGACAGTGGCCGCCACCTGGACATCGCAGCCTGGGCCCAGGCCCCGCAGTGGGGCCAGCCGCAGGATGCGATGAACCTGATCTGGCAATCGCAGCAGCCGGCGTACGGCACGCGGGTGGAGATGCAATGGGCGTCGTCGCGCACCCGGGGCCTGGTGCCCGAGTTTGGCGCCATTGGCGTGCAGCTGCAGGGCGGATCGCGCCTGGTGCTGCGGGCGCGCAAAGGGGGGCCGATGCTGTACTACCGGGCGAAGTTTTGAAGCCCCCCTGAGCCGCTGCGCGGCTTCCCCCGGAGGGGGACGCCTCCAGGGGACCGGCAAGGCGGGATCCACGGAGGCCCGGCGTGGAATGCGCCAGTTGCGGGCGCCGCACACACCCGGAGAACCGATGGCCTGTTCAATCTCCGCTGCGACGCAGCCAGCGGAGCGCGCCTTCTCCCGCCACGCGCCCGCTGGCCATGCTGGCCGTGAGCAGGTAGCCCCCGGTCGGCGCCTCCCAGTCCAGCATTTCGCCCGCGCAGAACACGCCCGGCACGGCGGTCGCCATGAGGTGGGCGTCCAGCGCCTCCAGCGCCACGCCGCCGGCGGTGCTGATGGCTTCGTCCAGCGGGCGGGAGGCCACCACGGTGATGGGCAGCGCCTTGATGGCCTGGGCCAATGCCACCGGGTCGTTCATGCCGTCCTTGCCCAGGTGCTCGTACAGCACGCCGGCCTTGATGCCGTCCAGGCCCAGCCGGCCCTTGAGGTGGCTGGACAGCGAGCGCGAGCCGCGGGGGTGGCGCACTTCCACCAGCACACGCTCGGGCGTGTGGTCTGGCAGCAGGTCCAGGTGGAACGTGGCGTGCCCATGTGCTTCGATCTCGTCGCGCAGCAGGTGCGACACGGCGTAGACCAGGCTGCCTTCCACGCCCGTGGCCGTGGCCACGAATTCACCGCGGCGGTGGAAGGCGCGCCCCTGGCTGTCGGTGAAGGACAGCGCCACGGTCTTGAACGGCTGGCCGGCAAAACGCTGGGCGAAATGCGGCGTCCAGCCGACGGCCGGTGCCGGCGACTGCCCCAGGAGCTCCTGCAGGAAGGCGCGGCGCGTCTCCCCAGCGGGCGCCTGCGCACACAGCACGTCGAACCCGCAGTTGGCGGGCCGCAGGGGTGCGATGGCAATGCCGCGCTCGGCCAGCAGGGGCACCCAGGCCCCGTCCGAGCCCAGGCGCGACCAGCTGCCGCCCCCCAGCGCCAGCACCGTGGCGCGGGCAGGCACCCGCACCTCGCCCGCGGGGGACTGGAACCGCAGCGCGCCATCGCCCGCCCAGCCCAGCCAGCGGTGCCGCATGTGAAAGGCCACGCCCTGCCCGCGCAGGCGCTGCAGCCAGGCGCGCAGCAGCGGCGCAGCCTTCATGTCGGCGGGGAAGACGCGGCCCGACGTGCCCACGAAGGTCTCGACGCCCAGGCCCTGGGCCCAGGCCCGGATTTCCGGGCCGCCAAACGCCGTGAGCCACGGGGCCACCTGCGCCTGCCGCACGCCATAGCGCTCGGCAAAGGGCGCGAGGGGCTCCGAGTGCGTGAGGTTCAGTCCCCCCTTGCCCGCCAGCAGGAACTTGCGCCCCACCGAGGGCATGGCATCAAAAAGATGCACCGCCACCCCCGCCTGCGCCAGCACCTCGGCAGCCATCAGCCCGGCCGGGCCGCCGCCGATGATGGCCACGTCGCAGGACGCGGCAGGAACGGTGGGCAGTGCGGATGAGGGGGCTGAGGACACGGGGAGAACCTTGTAAATGAGGGGCGACGGAGAGAGGCGAAACGGGAGTGGCCCGCTCAGAACAGCGAGCCCTGCCGCGGCGGGGCGGCATCCGCCACGGAGGAGGCCGGTGCGGGCGAGCGGGCACGGGTCGACGCCGGCTGCGCCCCCTGCGCCAGGGCGCCGGGGGCGGGAGTATGCCCCAGCCCGGGCGGCACCGCGCCGTCCACCGGCACCAGGCGCCCGTCGCCGGTGAGGAAGGCGGCATGCACCGCCTCGCCCGGCATCAGGGCCGCCACTGCCTCGCGGTAGCGCTGCAGCTGCGCCACCAGGGCCTGCTGGCGCTGGGGCTGCGTGGCGCTTTTGTAGTCCAGCACCCACCAGCCCGCCAAGGCATCCCCGGTCTGCACGGCGCGGCGCTGCACCAGCCGGTCGATGCGCAGGCTCTGGCCCTGGTAGTGAAGCGGGGCTTCGTTGATCGCGGTCTGGACCAGCGCCGGGTCCCACGCCCAGGCGCCCTCGCCCGCCAGGATGGCCTGCGCCATCCGGGCCGCCTGCTCGGCGGCGGCGGGCGTGATGTCGTGGTCGGCGGCCAGGCGGGCCAGGCGCGCAGCGGTCCAGCCATGGGCACGCACATCGGCCAGCGGGGCGCCGGCCACACCGGCTTGTTCCAGCAGCTGGTGCATGGCATCGCCCTGGCGCGAGAGCGGAGTCGATTCCGCATCGCCCGGCATGGCCACGGGCGCGTCGCCCGCCAGCCCGGCGGCGGTGTGCACGCGGGCGGTTTGCAGCGCCTCGGGCAGCGCGGGCAGGCTGGGGATGGTGAAGGTCGCAGCGGGAGCGGCGGCTTCTGCGCCGTGCTCTGCCGGGGCCTGGGCTTGCAGATCAACCTCCGTGACCAGCGGGGCGAGCCGGTTCCACCAGCTGCCGGGGGCCGGGTTGCCGGGTTGCACCGACGACAGCGCCAGGCAGTGCTTGGCGCGCGTCATGGCCACGTAGAGCATGTTCAGCTCCTCGCGGCTGCGGGCCTGCTGCTCGGCGGCCAGCGTGGCCTCGGCGCTGGGCGGCGGGTTGGATTCGCTGGCCAGAAAGATGAACGCCGAAGGCGCGGGCTGCTCGCCGGGCCAGTCCACCAGCACGCCCATGGTTTCGGCCTTCTGCGGGCGGGTATCGGTGTCCAGCAGCAGCACGCAGTCCGCCTCCAGCCCCTTGGCACCGTGCACCGTCAGCAGGCGGATCGCCTGCGCATCGGCCCGGCCGGGGGCGCGCACGCCGCCCTTCTTCATGGCGCGCACAAACGCATAGGGCGTGAGGTAGCGCCCCCCGTCGTGTTGCAGCGCGGCGGCCAGCAGCGCGCGCAGGTTGGCCTGCACGGCCTGGCGCTGCGTGACGGGCGCGGCAGCGGCAAAGCGGGCCAGCACGTCGCCCTGCTCATAGATGGCGTGCAGCGCATCGTGCGGCGGCAGGCGCTGCACCCAGCCCTGGTATTGAACCAAAACAGGCCCCAGCGCTTGTAAATCAGGCGCGAGCAGCTCACTTTTCAATAGCAAATCAAACCAGCTGCAGCCCGCATGCTCAGGCTGGCGGCGCAGCACGGCCAGCGCCACCAGGGCGTCATCGCCCAAACCAAACAACGGCGACTTGAGCGCGCGCGCCAGCGACAGGTCGTGCGTGGGCGAGACCAGCGCATCGAGCAGCGCCACCATGTCCTGCACCTCAGGCGCGTCGAACAGGTCCGACTTTTCGGGCTGCACGCAGGGCAGGTGCAGGGCGCGCAGGGCCTCTTGCATGGTGGCCAGGCGGTCGCGTTTGCGGGCCATCACCAGCACCTCTTTGGGCGGGGTGCCGCTGGCGATCTGCGCGGCCACCCAGGCGGCGGCCTGCGTGCATTCGCGCATGCGCTGGGTTTCTTCGGCTTCGTGGCGGGGTTCGGTCAGGCTGTCGCGCCAGGCCAGCGGGTCGCGGGCGGTGCTACCTCCATCGCCCGCATCGTCGTCATCGGTGATGGCGGGCAGGCGCAGCAACTGGCCCGTGTGTTTCGATTCAGTGGTGTGGTCACGGAAGCCTGTGGTCTCGTGCTGCGCCTGGGCCTGCCCCATGACGGCGTTGACGGCGGCGATCACGCCCTGCGCGTTGCGGCGCGTGTGGTCGCAGCTCAAAAGGTCGCCGCCCAGCCCGTCGCGCACAAAGGCCTGCGCGGCGATAAAGACTTGCGGCTCGGCCCGGCGAAAGCGGTAGATGCTCTGCTTGGGGTCGCCCACGATGAACACGCTGGGCGCGGCAGCCCCGCCGCCCGATCCCGCATAGCCCGCCAGCCACGCGTGCAGCGCCTGCCACTGCAGCGGGTTGGTGTCCTGGAACTCATCGACCAGCAGGTGGCGGATGCGCGCATCGAGCCGCTCTTGCACCCAGCCGGAAAGGACGGGGTCGGCCAGCATGACCAGCGCGGTGCGCTCCACGTCGTTCATGTCCACCCAGCCGTGCTGCTGCTTGACGGCGGCAAACTGCGCGATCAGGCAGCGCGCCAGCCGGGCCATGCGCTGCTGGTGCTGCCAGGCCTCGTGCTGGCGGCGGGCCACCAGCAGGCGCTGCAGCTCGGGCTCGGCCTCTTGCGCGGCGGGGAACTTCTCCAGGTTCTTGGAGAGGCGGTCTTCCTTGGCCACAAACATCGCCTTGCGCAGCCTGTCCAGGCGCTGGTTCAGGTCGGGGCAGGCCAGCGCGTCGATGATGGCGTCTGCGGCCTTTTGCGGGGTCTTGTTGGACTCGGCGCCCAAGGCGCTGGCACGGCTGCGCCAGCGCTGCAGGGCGGCCTCGGTCTGCAAGGCCTCGGCAGGCTCGGCAAAGGCAGCGAGATCGGGGTACGCCTGCTGGAACGGCGGCACCGACGCATCGACCACACCCGCCGCGTCAGCCAGGTCAAACTCCACGCGCTTGGCCAGCGCCGCTGCCAGCGCCTTGTGCGTTTGCGAGCGGCCATGGCGGGCCACCACGGCTTCGTAGTCGGCGCGCAGGCCGGCGCTCTCGGCCACGGTCTGCAAGAACGGCGGCCAGACTTCGCGCACGGCCTCGGCATCGTCCTCCAGCAGCTCAAAGTGCGCGGGCAGGCCTTGCTGCTGCAGCAGCGCCAGCGGGGCCGTGCCCAGCAGCGCGGCAAACCAGCTGTGGAAGGTGCGAATCTGCACCGGGCGGCCGGCCTCCAGCAGCTGGCGGTATAAATTTTGTAGCGCCTCGCGCTTTTCCAGAGCGCCCTGGGGGCTGATTCCGCGTGCAATCAGCTCTGCCGTCAGATCTTCCAGCGGCTTGTGGCTGAACTGCTCCAGCCACTCCTGCAGGCGCTGGCGCATTTCGCCCGCCGCCTTTTTGGTGAAGGTGATGGCCAGGATTTCGTGCGGCGCGCACCCGTCGAGCAGCGCCCGCAGCATGCGCGAGACCAGCATCCAGGTCTTGCCCGCGCCCGCGCAGGCCTCCACCGCCACGCTGCGCGCGGGGTCGCAGGCAATGGCGTAGAAGGCCTCGCGCGTGACCGTGCGGCCATTGTGTTCATAGGCGGCCTGGGTGGGTGGGGTGGCCTGGGGAATGCTCTCGGTCATGGCGTCTCTGGCGCGGGCAGCACCTGTTCAGCATCTGCCCAGTAGTCTTTGCGGCACAGGCCGCGCACGGCGCAGAACTCGCACACCGAGCCCTCGCCCAGCGCGGGCAGCGGCGCACCGGCGGCGATGCGGGCCATGTCGTGCTGGATGCCTTCGACCAGCACATCGCGCAGGTGCACAACCTCGCTCTGCTCGTGCAGTTGCGTCTCGCCGCGCTCGCCGACATTGACGTATGCGGCGCGCAGCGTGTCGTGGTGCAGCAGGGCAGCGTAGAAGGGCAGCTGCGTGTCTTCCGCGCCGCTCTTGATGCGCTGGCGGGTGACGCTGTCGCTTTCGGTCTTGTAGTCGATCACCAGCACCGTGGGCTCGCCGGTGCTGGACACGCCGTCGATGCGGTCGATGGTGCCGATCAGCTCCAGGCCGCCCAGCGGCTGGCGGGCCTTGACCTCGGCCTGGCGGAACATCGCGCCCTGCTGTTCGTGCCCGGCCAGCCAGTGCAGGTAGCCGTCGCGCAGCTGCGTCCAGCCTGCGGCAAAGGGCAGAAAGTCGCCGTCTTGCAGGCGCTGCTCGCGCGTGACGGCTTCGGCGGCGGCGTCCATGCGGGCGCTGCGCTCACCCGCGTCGTCGGTGGGTTGGTCGCGCAGGTCTTCGTGAAAGCGCTGCAGCACCGCGTGCAGCCAGTTGCCGAAGTCGCGCTTGTCCACCTCGGCGTCCAGCTCGTCGGCCTCGCGCAGGCCCAGCTGGCGCTGGGCGAAGAAGCGGTAGGGGCAGTGGCGCAGGTCCGAATACGCGGTGGACGAGAGCTGCTGCACGGGCAGCGCCTGGCCCACGGGCAAGGGGCGCAGCGTGGGGGCGGCCTGCACCGTGCGGGCCGGGCGGGCGTCGGCGCCCTGGGCCGCTTCGCCTTGCAGTTGCAGGGCCAGCACCAGGGCGCTGGCCAGCAGCGGCTCCCCGCCCTCATCGCTGGTGCGCCACAGCACGTCCACCACGGGGGTGCGCAACGCGTTGGCCCAGGCGGCGCGCTGCGCGGCTTCCAGCGTCTGGCGCGTGGGCAGGCCCCAGGCCTCGCGCTGGGCCTGGGACCAGTCGCCCGGGGGCTCGGGCGCGGGCTGCAGGCGCTTTTCATCGCTGCCCGGCAGCACGGCAGCGGCAAACGGGCGGCCCAGCAGCTGGGGCATGGGCAGCACCACCACGGGCGCTTCGGCCGATTGCGCTGCCACGTAGCGCCCGGCCTCCAGCACATCTTTCACCCAGCGGGTGAATTCGGCCAAGGTCATGCGACGGCCTGCGGTCTCACCCCAACTCGCCAGCTCGGCCTGCTGGCCGTCTTGCAGGCGCAGCGCGGCCAGCACGCGCATGCCGGCCGGGTCGGCCTGCAGGCCCTGCCACTGGCCCGCCTGCTCCAGCACGGAACGCAAGGCCATCAGCCACTGCGGCAGGGGCCGTGCGGCGCGCAGGGCATCGCGCCAGCCTTCCACCGTGGCCACCGTGCGGGCCAGCACAGGCTGGGCGCTGAAGTCACGCGCCGCAGCGGCGCTCCACTGCGGCACCACGTTCCTGCGCAGCCATTGCTCCAGGCGGTTGGTGTCGGCCGGGGGCAAGGCGGGCGTGTGCTTGAGCCAGTCGAGCACGGCGTTGGAGGAGGCGTTCCACGCAGCCGCCTCCAGCGCGGCCATCAGCCTCGCGGCCGAGCGGGTGGTGGAGAGAATCCAGCCGCTTTCGTCGCGCACCAGCACGCCCTGGCTGTCCAGGTGGGCCAGCACGCGGCGCACCAGGGCCCGGTCGGTGGCGGCCAGCGCCACGGGGATGCGGCCCTGCTCGATGTGGCGCAGCACGCAGGCGGCGGAGCGGTGGGCTTCGTCTTCGGCGTCCGCCGCCGCATGCAGGGCCATTTGCGAGGGGAGCGGTGCCGGTGCCGCAGCAGACTCCGCCTCCCACAGCGCCACGCAGCAGGCGCTGGCGCCCCAGTGCTGCACCAGGGCCCGATTGAGGGCATCGGACTGGAACCCCTCCAGCACCACCAGCGCATCCACCGCGGCGCGCACGCCGGGCTCGAACAACACGTCGGTGGCATGGCGCGAGGCCAGCACCCATTCCAGCGCCAGGCGCGCCACCAGGGCTTCGTAGTGCAGCGCGCTGCCCGCTTCGGCGGCGGGCAGCAAGGCGCGGGCCTCGTCGCCCCAGGCGGCGCGCCGATCGGGCGGCACCGCCGCCACCACCGGGGCCAGCTGGGCCACGGCCTCCTGCAGCGGCGTGGCCAGGACGTCGCGCAGGGCCCCCTGCCCCACGCGCTCGAGCAAGGCGCGCGCGGTGAGGGTGTCGCGCGCCACGTCGCCGGCAAAGTCATCGCCCGCGGGCTCAAACCCTTGCAGCTGGGCAGCCCAGTTGCGCGTGGTCTCAAAACGCGGCGCAAACCCCTGCGGAAACTGCTGCGCCCAGAAGCGTTGCGCCCAGGGCATGAGCTGGGCGTACGGCACCAGCACTACGGTGCGCGCAAGGTGGGTGCCCTGCGCCGCGGCGTGGGCCGCCACCTGCGCCAGGGCACGTTGCCACACGGCGGCGCACGGCGCGCTGTGCTGATCGCTTTTCGCTATGACTGTCATAGCACCGCGCGGCCCGGCCACACCGGTGAACGTGGGATTGGTTTCTGTCACAATGCCTGCACTTTAAACGTACACCGGTCGCAACCCGCTGAAAAACAAGGAATCCCGCCATGGCCAGCGAACTCATCAAACATGTCTCCGACGCCAGCTTCGAAGCCGACGTGCTGCAACCCGGCACCGCGGTGCTGGTGGACTACTGGGCCGAATGGTGCGGCCCCTGCAAGATGATTGCCCCCATCCTGGATGAAGTGGCGGGCACGTACCAGGGCAAGTTGCAGATCGCCAAGATGAACGTGGACGAGAACCGCGAGATCCCGGCCAAGTTCGGCATCCGCGGCATTCCCACGCTGATGCTGTTCAAGAACGGCCAGCTGGCCGCCACCAAGGTGGGCGCCATGAGCAAGGCGCAGCTCACCGCCTTCATCGATCAGCAACTGGCCTGATCCCCCCCAGCCGTCCGCACCCCGCACCTGCCCCCGCGCGCGCAGGTCTGTGGCGGGGTAGGCGGCAACCCACCGAAAGCGGCTTTGCAAGCCCGCCGCATTTTTTTCCTGTCATAATTCCCGCCGATCACCGGCCCGCACGATTGGCGGCCGGGCCAAGATCCCTGGCATGCCGGGCCTGCAAACAGCAGCCCTCGCGGCATCAGCCCTCCCCCCCAAAGATTCATACCCGCTCCGCCAAGGAGTCTTTCCATGCACTTAAACGAACTCAAGGCACTGCACGTGTCTGAAGTCCTGAAGCAGGCCGAAGAACTCGAAATCGAAAACACGGGCCGCATGCGCAAGCAGGAGTTGATGTTTGCCATCATCAAGAAGCGCGCGAAGGCGGGTGAACAGGTGTTTGCCGACGGTGTGCTGGAAATCCTGCCCGACGGTTTCGGCTTTCTGCGCAGCCCCGACACCAGCTTTACCGCCAGCACGGACGACATCTACATCAGCCCCAGCCAGGTGCGGCGCTTCAACCTGCACACGGGCGACATGATCGAAGGCGAAGTGCGCACGCCCAAGGACGGCGAGCGCTACTTTGCCCTGACCAAGCTGGACAAGGTCAACGGCGGCCCGCCCGAGCAGAACAAGCACAAGGTGATGTTCGAGAACCTGACGCCTTTGTTCCCCAAGGAGCAGATGCGGCTGGAGCGCGACATCAAGGGCGACGAGAACATCACCGGCCGCATCATCGACATCATCGCCCCCATCGGCCGCGGCCAGCGCGCGCTGATCGTGGCGCCGCCCAAGAGCGGCAAGACGGTGATGATGCAGCACATTGCCCACGCCATCACGGCCAACAACCCGGACGTGCACCTGATGGTGCTGCTGGTGGACGAGCGCCCTGAAGAAGTGACCGAAATGCAGCGCACGGTGAAGGGCGACATCATTGCCTCCACTTTCGACGAGCCCGCCGCGCGCCACGTGCACGTCGCCGAGATGGTGATCGAGCGCGCCAAGCGCCTGGTGGAGCTGAAGAAGGACGTGGTGATCCTGCTGGACTCCATCACCCGCCTGGCCCGCGCCTACAACAACGTGGTGCCCTCCAGCGGCAAGGTGCTGTCGGGCGGTGTGGACGCCGCCGCGCTGCAGCGCCCCAAGCGCTTCTTCGGCGCGGCCCGCAAGGTGGAAGAAGGCGGCTCGCTCACCATCATCGCCACCGCGCTGGTGGACACCGGCAGCCGCATGGACGAAGTGATCTTTGAAGAATTCAAGGGCACGGGCAACTGCGAAATCCACCTGAACCGCCGCCTGTACGAAAAGCGCGTGTTCCCCGCCATCGAACTCAACAAGAGCGGCACCCGCCGCGAAGAGCTGCTGCTGGCACCCGAGATCCTGCAGAAGACCCGCATCCTGCGCCAGTTCATGTACAACATGGACGAGATCGAGTCCATGGAGCTCATGATCAAGAACATGAAGGCCACCAAAACGAACGTGGACTTCTTCGACATGATGCGGCGAGGAGGATGACATCCCCCTGAGGCGCTTGCGCGCCTTCCCCCTTCTCTCGAATTGCTGCGCAATTCGGGAAGGGGAACACCGCCAGCGCGGCGGGGGAGGCCCTTGCGCGGCGGTTCCAACCTAGGCCGTGCCAGTTTCAAACGAATGCTGCGAATGAACTTGCCCCAAATGCAGGCTGTGCGATAATGGCGGGCTTTTTCTTGCGGAAAGTACATCGGACTGGCCGGTGCGGCTCCCGCAGTTGACTCAAAGGAAGATCATGAAAGAAGGCATTCACCCCAACTACCGCGAAGTTCTGTTCGTGGACCTGTCCAACGGTTTCAAGTTCGTCACCCGTTCGTGCGTGAACACCAAGGAAACCGAGACCTTCGAAGGCAAGGAATACCCGCTGTTCAAGCTGGATACCTCTTCCGAATCGCACCCCTTCTACACTGGCACGCAAAAGTCCGTGGACAACATGGGTGGCCGCGTGGAGCGCTTCCGCAACCGTTTCAGCAAGACCGCAGCGAAGTAATTCGCCTTCTGCGATCGCGCCACAAGGGCAGCCCGGGCAACCGGGCTGCCCTTTTGTTTGGTTTTGCCCTTATTCTCAGTGGCTCCGTTGTGCCGCCTTCCGACGCGTGAATCTACCCACCCCCGCCATCGTCTCCCAGGACGCTGTCAGCCCCCTGCCCCGCTGGGCGCTGATCCTGCTGTGCATTGCCTACGTCGTCCCCGGCTTCGTGGGCCGCGACCCGTGGAAAAACGCCGACGTCACCGCATTTGGCTACATGCTGGAACTGGCCCAGGGCCGCACGCCCTGGCTGAGCCCATTGCTTGGCGGCATGCCCCCTGAAACCGAAGGCCTGCTGCCGTACTGGTTGGGTGCCTGGGCCATCCAGGCCGCACCCGCGTGGATTTCGTCCGAGATGGCGGTGCGCATTCCGTTTGCCGCGCTGCTGGTACTGACGCTTGCCGCCACCTGGTACGCCGCGTACTACCTGGCCCGCAGCCCCGGGGCCCAGCCGGTGGCCTTCGCCTTCGGGGGAGAAGCGGCGCCCCGTGACTACGCCCGCGCCATTGCCGACGGCGCGCTGCTGGCCCTGATCGCCTGCCTGGGGCTTGCGCAGCTTTCGCACGAGGTCACCAGCTACCTGGTGCAGCTCAGTTGCACGGCGCTGGTCTTTTTTGCGGTGGCCGCCCTGCCGTACCACTCGCTGGCCCCCGGGGTGGCGCTGGGCGCCGGCATGGCCGGCCTCACGTTGGCTGGAGCCCCCGCTCTGGCCGCGCTGCTGGGGGTGGGCAGCATGGCCGTGATCGTCTACGCCCCGGGCAGCGGCACCGACCGCCGCCTGCGCTGGGCGCTGGCCCTGGCGGCCGCCACGCTGGCGGCGGCTTTGCTGGCCTGGGGCCTGGACCTGTGGCGCTGGCGCATCGTGGGCGTGGAATCGGGCGGCAAGGAGTGGCAGAGCCTCGCGCGGCTGCTGCTGTGGTTCGGATGGCCTGCCTGGCCGCTGGCCCTGTGGACGCTGTGGCGCTGGCGCCGGCAGATCTTCAGCCGCCGGGGGCACCGGCACCTGTGGCTACCGCTGTGGTTCTCTGCGGTGTCCATCGGCGCCACGGCCACCACGCAGCCTGCGGACCGGGCGCTGCTGCTCGGATTGCCTGCCATGGCAGCCCTGGCGGCGTTCGCGCTGCCGACGCTGCGCCGCAGCGTGGGTGCGCTGATTGACTGGTTCACCCTGCTGTTTTTCACGGTATCGGCGCTGGCCATCTGGGTGATCTGGATTGCGATGCAGACCGGAGTGCCCGCAAAACCCGCCGCCAATGTGGCCAAGCTCGCTCCCGGCTTCGTGCCGCAGTTCTCGCTGGTCGCGCTGTTGGCGGCCCTGGCCGCCACGGCGGGCTGGTGCGCCCTGGTCTGGTGGCGCGCCGCGCGCAACCGCGCCCCCATCTGGAAGAGCCTGGTGCTGCCGGCCGGCGGCGCGGCACTGGGGTGGCTGCTGCTGATGACCCTGTGGCTGCCCCTGCTGGACTACGCCCGCAGCTACCAGCCGCAGGTGCGCAGCGTGGTGGCGGCGCTCGGCCCGTCGCCGGGCTGCGTGCAGACCGTGGGGCTGAGCCGTGCCCAGGTGGCCGCACTGCAATACCACGGCGGCCTGTCGCTGCAGAGGGCGGGCCTGCAGGACGACTGCCAGTGGCTGGTGGCCGACCTGGCCGCGTGGCCCGCGTCGGAACCCACGTTCCGGGCGTCCCAGTGGGAGCTGAAGGCCACCATCGCCCGCCCCACCGACAAGAACGACCATCTGCTCGTGTTCCATCGCGCGGAACCTGCGCGCTGATGTCCGAGCGGTCGATCATTGCCCGGCACGCGCTCACCGTGCTGGCGGGCCAGCTGGCCGTGATGGCGTTCGGCGTGGCGGACACGATCGTCGCAGGCCGGCATGGCGAGGCATCGCTGGCGGCGCTGTCGGTGGGCAGCGCCATCTTCATCAGCGTGTATGTGGCCCTCATCGGCGTGTTCCAGGCGCTGCTGCCCGTCTGGGCGGAGCAGCGCGGCGCGCGCGAGACCGCCGCCCTGGGCCGCAGCCTGCGGCAGGCGCTCTACCTGTGCGCCGCCGCCTCGCTGGCGGGCGTGTGCCTCCTGCTCTCGCCCGGCCCCCTGTTGCGATGGACCGAAGTGCCGCCCGCCCTGCGCGGCGACGTGGAGCGCTATCTGGCCGTGCTGGCGCTGGCCCTGCCGCCCGCCCTGCTCTTTCGCATGTACAGCACGCTCAACCAGGCGCTGGGGCGGCCCAAGCTGGTGACGTGGCTGCAGGTGGGGTCGCTGTTCATCAAGCTGCCCCTGTCCGTCTGGTTCACGTTCGGGGGCGCCGGCCTGCCGGCCCAGGGCGTCGTGGGGTGCGCCTGGGCCACGCTGGTGGTCAACTGCAGCATGCTTGCGGTCGCCGTCTGGCTGCTGCGCACGCAGGACCTGTACGAGCCCCTGCAGATCTGGCGCCGCTTGGAGCCGCCGCATGCCCCCACGCTGGCCGCGTTCGCCCGGCTGGGCGTGCCGGCAGGGCTTGCCGTCATGGTGGAGGTGACCTCCTTCACGCTGATGGCGCTGTTCATTGCCCGCCAGGGCACGACGGCTGCGGCGGCCCACCAGATCGCCGCCAACGTGGCCGCCGTGCTCTACATGGTGCCCCTGTCGCTGGCCATTGCCACCAGCGCCCGCACCAGCTACTGGCTGGGCGCCGGCGAGCCCTCGCGGGCGCGCCATGCCGTCTGGACAGGTTTTAGGCTTGCAGCGCTTTGTGGATGCGCGCTGGCAGCTATATTATTTATAGCAAAGGAAGGCGTGGCGCATCTCTACTCGCACCAGCCCGGGGTGGCGGCCGCGGCCGGGGGCGTGCTGGCATGGGTGGCCGCCTACCACGCCGCCGACGCGCTGCAGACCCTGTGCGTGTTCGTGCTGCGCTGCTACCGCATCACGGTGGCGCCGCTGGCGGTGTACTGCGTGCTGCTGTGGGGTGTCGGCCTGGCGGGCGGCTACCTGCTGGCGTACCACGGGTTGGGCCCCTGGGCGGCGAACCCATCGCCCGCCGCCTTCTGGGCCGCCAGCGGCGCGGCACTGGGGGTGACGGCCGCGCTGTTCCTGGCGCTGCTGCGCCGTGCCGTCAGCCCGGCAGCGAAAAGCCGCGCAGGCGGTTCGCCGGGAAGGTGACCGAAAACACCGAGCCCTTGCCCAGCGTGCTGGCAATGCCCAGCGTGGCCCCGTGCCGCTGCAGCACGTGCTTGACAATGGCCAGCCCCAGCCCGGTGCCCCCGGTTTCCCGCGAGCGGCTGCGGTCCACCCGGTAAAAGCGCTCCGTCAGCCGCGGGATGTGCTCGGGGGCGATGCCGGGCCCGGTGTCCTGCACCGAAAACACCGCCCGGCCATCGGCAAGGCGCTGCCAGCCTACGGTGATCGTTCCCCCGGCCGGGGTGTAACGCACCGCGTTGCTGATGAGGTTGGACAAGGCGCTCTGCAGTTCGGCCGCCACGCCGGCAATCTCGCCTTCGGCGCGCAGGGCCTCGGCGGACGGAAACACCATCGTGTGCGGCCGGGGCTGGTTCTGCGTGAGCAATCCCGACAAGGCGCGGCCGTCCTCCTCGCAGCGGTGCATCAGCGCGAACACCGGCGTCCATTCGGCCATGCCGGGCGGCGGGCTGCCCTCCAGCCGCGACAGGGTCAGCAGGTCTTGCACCACGCTTTGCATGCGCAGCGCCTGCTGGGCCATCATGCCCAGGTAGCGCGAGCGCTCGTCGGCGCTCAGGGGCAGGGTCTGCAGCGTTTCCACAAAGCCCATCAGCACCGTGAGGGGCGTGCGGATCTCGTGGGACACGTTGGCCACGAAGTCGCGCCGCATGGCCTCGGCCTGCTCCAGCGCGGTGACGTCGCGCGACAGCAGCAGGGTGCGGCCGTCTCCATAGGGATGCAGGTGCACCGACAGGCGCACCGGGCGCGAGGGCGTGCTCAGGCGCCCTTCCAGCACCACGTCGTGGGTGAAGTCCTGCGCCGCCAGGTAGGCGGTGAACTCCGGGTCCCGCACTAGGTTCCCGATGGACTGCATCATGTCGCGCTGCGCATCAAAGCCGAAGTGGCTGGCCGCCATCTGGTTGCACCATTCGATGCGGGCCTGGGCATCCAGCAGCACCACGCCGTTGGGCGTGGCCTGCAGCGCCGCCAGGATCTCCTGCAGGCGGCTTTGGCTGTCGCGGATTTCGGCCTCCTGCCGGCGCAGCAGGCGCCGGGCGCGGTCGGCGGCCTCGCCCCACATGCCCCGCGCGGAGGGGACCTCCGCCAGATCCCCCGTGCGCAGCCAGCGCAGCACCCGGGCGCCGCGCAGCAGGTCCCACACAAACCAGACCCAGCCCGCCAGGGCCGCACCCAGGGCAGCGCCCCACGGCCCGCCCTTCCACCAGCCCAGCCCCCCGCCCACCACCTGCCACAGCAGGAAATACGTAATTCGCCACAGCATGCGCTCAGCCAAGCCTTCCCGGTCCAAAACCAAGGGCGCCCACCGGTGCGCCCGCCATACCCCGTGCCCGATCGACTTTGGTCAGGCCTGCAATTGCACCTGGGGCTGGGCCGTGAGCCGGTAGCCTGCTCCGCGCACCGTTTCCACCATCACCGATGCAGCGCCCAGCGCCTCGCGCAGGCGCTTGACGTGCACGTCCACCGTGCGTTCCTCGATGAAGACGTGGTCGCCCCACACCTTGTCCAGCAGCTGCGAGCGGCTGTGCACGCGCTCGGCATGCTTCATCAGGAAGTGCAGCAACTTGAATTCGGTGGGGCCCACCTTGAGCGGCTGCCCCTGGAAGCTCACGCGGTAGGTCCCCGCGTCCAGCACCAGTTCGCCAATGGTCACGCTGTCGCTCACCTGCTCCGGCGCACGGCGCCGCAGCACCGCACGGATGCGGGCCAGCAGTTCCTGCGTGGAGAACGGCTTGGTGATGTAGTCGTCGGCACCGGCATCCAGCCCGGCCACCTTGTCCGGCTCGTCGCCGCGGGCCGTGAGCATGAGGATGGGAATCGGCTTGGTCCGGGCGTCCGCGCGCCACTTGCGCGCCAGCGACAGGCCGCTCTGGCCGGGCAGCATCCAGTCCAGCAGGATGACATCGGGCAGCACGGCATCGAGCTCGCGCTGGGCGGAATCGCCGTCTTCCGACCAGAAAGGCTGGAAGCCGTTGTGCCGCAGGTTGACGGCAATCAGCTCGGCAATCGCGGGTTCGTCCTCGACGATGAGGACGCGTGGGAGCTTTCTCATAACAGTGCCAAAGCCCTTTCTTCTTACAGCACGGCCGACTCGATCTCGTCGAGGGCAGTGTGGCGCACATCCTTGCCCTTGACCAGATAGATGATCAGCTCGGCCACGTTCTTGGAGTGGTCTCCGATGCGCTCGATGGCCTTGGCCAGGAACAGCAGGTCCAGGCTGGGCGAGATGGTGCGCGGGTCTTCCATCATGTAGGTGATGAGCTTGCGCACGAAGCCGTCGAACTCCTTGTCGATGAGGTCGTCCTCCTTGAGGATGGCCACGGCCGCCTTCACATCCAGCCGCGCAAACGCGTCCAGCGTCTTGCGCAGCTGGCCCGAGGCGAGCTCGGCTGCCGTGCGCAGATCGCTGGACGGCAGCGAGCGCGGCGCCCCGCCTTCAATGATGGAGCGCACCATGCGGGCCATCTTGTTGGCCTCGTCGCCCATGCGCTCCAGGTTGGCCGTGGCCTTGGAGAAGGCCAGCAGCAGGCGCAGGTCGCGCGCGGTGGGCTGGCGGCGCGCGATGATGGAGGACAGCTCCTGGTCAATCTCGACCTCCATCGCGTTGATGCGGGTTTCCATGGCGGCCACGGTGTCCACGGCCTCCAGGCTGAACTGCGAGAGCGCGTACACGGCCTGGCGGATCTGGGACTCCACCATGCCGCCCATCTCCATCACGCGGGCAGATACGCTGTTGAGTTCGCTGTCGAACTGCGAGGAAAGGTGTTTGTCTGGCATTTGGCGTACAACCTCACGGTTATGAATCAAATCGAGCTTCAGCGCTTATCCATCAAGCGCTGGCAGCTACAAATAAAGTAGCAAATTTTCATCAGCCGAAGCGGCCGGTGATGTAGTCTTCCGTTTCCTTGCGCTCGGGCTTGAAGAAGATCTGCTCGGTGGCGCCGAACTCGATCATCTCGCCCAGGTACATGTAGGCGGTGTAGTCGCTGCAGCGGGCCGCCTGCTGCATGTTGTGGGTGACGATGGCGATGGTGTAGTCGTGCTTGAGCTCGTCGATCAGCTCTTCGATCTTGGCCGTGGACAGCGGGTCCAGCGCCGAGGTGGGCTCGTCCAGCAGCAGCACCGAGGGCTTCACGGCCACGCTGCGCGCAATGCACAGGCGCTGCTGCTGGCCGCCGGACAGGGACAGGCCGCTCTGGTGCAGCTTGTCCTTCACCTCGGTCCAGAGCGCCGCCTTGGACAGCGCCCATTCCACGCGGTCGTCCATCTCGCTCTTGCTCAGCGTCTCGTACAGCTTCACGCCAAAGGCGATGTTGTCGTAGATGGACATGGGAAACGGCGTGGGCTTCTGGAACACCATGCCGATGCGCGCGCGCAGCAGGTTGATGTCCTGCTTCGGGTCCAGGATGTCCTGGCCGTAGAAGCTGATGGTCCCCTCGGCGCGCTGGCCCGGGTACAGGCTGTACATGCGGTTGAGCGTGCGCAGCAAGGTCGACTTGCCGCAGCCCGACGGGCCGATGAACGCCGTGACCTTGTGCTCTGCGATGTTGAGGCTGACATTGCGCAGCCCCTGGAACTTGCCGTAGTAGAAGTTCAGGTTGCGCAGCTCCAGCGCGTTCTTGCTGGGGGTGGCGGTAGCGGTGGCAGTCATTGTCAAATCCTGGAAATGAGGGCGTTGTGTGTCTGCAGGGCGATGGCGGCGGGCCAGAGCCTCAGGCCCGGTTCTTTTCGCGCAGGAAAACCCGCGCCACGACGTTGAGGAGGAGCACCGACAGCGTGATCAGCAGCGCGCCGCCCCAGGCCAGCCGCACCCAGTTTTCGTACGGGCTGAGCGCAAACTGGAAGATCACGACCGGCAGGTTCGCCATGGGCGCGTTCATGTTGGTGCTGAAGAACTGGTTGTTCAGCGCGGTGAACAAGAGCGGCGCCGTCTCGCCGCTGATGCGGGCCACGGCCAGCAGCAGCCCGGTCATCACGCCGCTGCGGGCCGCGCGCAGGGTGACCATGGTGGACACCTTCCAGCGCGGTGCGCCCAGGGCAAAGGCTGCTTCGCGCAGGCTGCCGGGCACCAGGCGCAGCATGTTCTCGGTGGTGCGCACGACCACCGGCACGGCAATCAGCGACAAGGCCAGGCTGCCGGCCCAGCCGGAAAAATTGCCCACGGTGGCCACGGCGATCGCATAGACGAACAGCCCCAGCACGATGGACGGCGCCGACAGCATGATGTCGGTGACGAAGCGGGTGAGCTCGGCCGTCTTGCTCTGGCCGCTGTATTCCGCCAGGTACACGCCGGCCAGCACGCCGATGGGCGTGGACACCAGCACGGTGAACCCCACCATCATCAAGCTGCCGACGATGGCGTTGGCCAGACCGCCGCCTTCGGAGCCCGGGGCGGGCGTGGACTGGGTGAACATGTTCCAGTCCAGCGCCGCGAAGCCGTTGGTGAGCAGCACGCTCAGGATCCACAGCAACACGAACAGGCCCAGGGCCATCGCACCCAGCGACAAGGTGAGGCCGATGGCGTTGGAGCGCTGGCGCTTCTTGTAGAGTTGTTGGTTGAATTCCATGTCAGTTCACTTGTCCATTGCGTTGAGCCGCATCGAGAGGGTGGCGCTGCATGTTCACAGGCCCTTGGCCTTCTCGGCGCGCAGCAGCATGATCTTGGCGGCCGACAGCACCACGAAGGTGATCACGAACAGCAGGAAGCCCAGCGCAAACAGCGTGGACAGGTGGAAGTCCGCGGCCTCGCCGAATTCGTTGGCCAGGGTCGAGGCAATGGAGGTGCCGGGCGAAAACAGCGAGGTGGGCATGCGGTTGGCGTTGCCGATCACAAAGGTGACGGCCATGGTTTCGCCCAGCGCACGGCCCAGGCCCAGCATGACGCCGCCGATCACGCCTTTTTGCGTGTAGGGCAGCACCACGCGGCGCACCACTTCCCACGTCGTGCAGCCCAGGCCGTAGGCGGACTCGCGCAGGATGGGCGGCACGATCTCAAACACGTCGCGCATCACGGCCGCGACAAAAGGCAGCACCATGAAGGCCAGCACGATGCCCGCGGCCAGGATGCCGAAGCCATTGGTGCTGCCGCCGAACAGGAAGCCCACCAGCGGCATGGAGCCCAGCAGCTTTTGCACAGGCACCTGGAAATAGTCGGCAAACAGCGGCGCAAACACAAACAGCCCGAACATGCCGTAGATGATGGACGGCACGGCAGCCAGCAGTTCCACCGCCGTGCCGAGCGGCCGGCGCAGCCATACCGGGCAGGTTTCGGTCAGGAACAGCGCAATGCCGAACGCCAGCGGCACGGCAATCACCAGCGCGATGCCGGCGCTTGCCAGGGTGCCCACGATGGCAATCGCGGCACCGAATTCTTCGTTGACGATGTCCCATTCCACGCGCCAGATGAACTGGAGGCCAAACTTGTGGAAGGTCGGCCAGGCATAGACGAACAGCGAAACGATGATGCCCAGCAGGGCTGCCAGCACCAGCAGGGAGAGGCTCTGGGTCAGCCGATGAAAAAGGATGTCCTGCAGGCGTTGCCGCTTGGCAATCGAGACCATGGTCTCGGTGGGGGCGCCCGCCTTCTTGGCGGACACGGGTTGCGAACTCATGGTGGTTCCCACGCTCATGTTGACTCCCATCTGGCTTCTGGAGGCCCCACAAACCAGCGCCCATCGGCCAGATCTGCCGGCCGATGGGGCGTATTCTGGGGCAGACCGCTCTGGAGGCGGAAATTACTTCTTGATCTGCGACCAGACCTTGGAGCGGATGTCGGCCGTCAGGCTGTCAGGCAGCGGCACATAGTCCAGCTCGCTGGCCATGGCCTTGCCGTTCTTGAAGGCCCAGTCAAAGAACTTCAGCACTTCGGCCGACTGCGCCTTGTCGGCGGGGTCCTTGTACATCAGGATGAACGACGCGGTGCTCACGGGCCAGCTGTCGGCACCCTTGGCGTTCACCATGGAGATGCCCATGCCCGGCACGCTGAACCAGTCGGCGCTGGCGGCAGCAGCGGCGAACGTCTTGTCGTCGGGGCTCACGTACTTGCCGTCGGCGTTCTGCAGTTGCAGGAAGGTCATGTGGTTCTTCTTCACATAGGCATATTCCACATAGCCGATGGCGCCCTTCACGCGGGTGACATTGGCGGCCACGCCTTCGTTGCCCTTGCCGCCCACGGACGAGGGAGCAGGCCACTTCACGGCCGCGCCCTTGCCCACGGTGTCCGCCCATTCCTTGCTCACGGAGGTCAGGTAGTCGGTCCAGTTGAACGTGGTGCCCGAGCCATCCGCGCGGTGCACGATGGTGATGTTCTGGTCAGGCAGGCTCTTGCCGGGGTTCAGGGCGGCCAGCTTGGCATCGTTCCACTTGGTGATCTTGCCCAGGTACATTTCGGCCAGCACAGGGCCCGTCACGCGCAGCTCACCGGGCTTGAAGCCGTCCAGGTTCACCACCGGCACCGTGCCGCCGATGATGGCGGGAAACTGCACCATGCCGTCCTTTTCGAGGTCTGCACCCGACACAGGCGCGTCCGATGCGCCAAACGCCACGGTCTTGGCGCGGATCTGGCGGATACCGCCCGACGAACCAATGGATTGGTAGTTCAGGCCGACACCGGTTTCCTTCTTGTAGGCCTCGGCCCACTTGGCGTACATGGGGAAGGGGAACGTGGCGCCAGCGCCCGTGATGTCCGCCGCGAAGGCGCTGCCAGTGGCCAGTGCAGCCAGGGCGACGGCGACAGTCTTGAGAAATGTGCGTTTCATTATTCAGTACCTTGTTGACGAGGGTTGACAGGAACAGCACGAACTCTAGAACGCCAACGTGACAGTTCAGTGACAAAACGCCCGCACCATCCACCGCGCGTCCCTGGACGGCCAGCAGGCTTTGGGTCAATTGCCTGACACTGTCATGGGGCTGTCACACGGGCGCAGGACACTGGCGGCCCGGCCCCCGGGTGTGCCCGGGCCCCTGCGGCGGGCAGCTTCCGCACGCGAGCGTCCGCGGTACGATGCCGACAGACGCTATCCACCAGATCCCATGCAAAACGGCACCCGACTCGCCGCAGTCGACCTCGGCTCCAACAGCTTCCGCCTTGAAATCGGGCGCTATGAATTCGGCCACATCCAGCGTGTGGAATACCTCAAGGAGACCGTGCGCCAAGGCAACGGGCTGGACGAGGACCGCAACCTCACCCGCGACGCCATGGAGCGCGGCTGGGCGTGCCTGGCCCGCTTTGGCGAGCGCCTGGCCGGGTTTCCGCGCGCCCAGGTCCGCGCCGTGGCCACCCAGACGCTGCGCGAGGCCCGCAACCGGGACGAGTTTCTTGCGCGCGGCAGCCAGATGCTGGGCTACCCGATCGATGTGGTCTCCGGCCCCGAAGAAGCCCGGCTGATCTACCAGGGCGTGGCCCGGCTGCTGCCGCAGTCGGACGAACGGAGGCTGGTGGTGGACATCGGCGGCCGCTCCACCGAACTCATCCTGGGACAGCAGTTTGTGCCCCATGCCGTGGCGTCGTACCGCGTGGGCAGCGTGGCATGGTCGCAACGCTATTTCGCCGCCGGGGAGTTCACTGCGCAGGCGTTCCTTGCGGCCGAGATCGCCGCCAAGGCCGTGCTGGACGAAGCGCTGGAAACGTTCCGCCCGGACACCTGGGAAGTGGCCTACGGCTCTTCCGGCACCGCCGGGGCCGTGGGCGATGTGCTGGCCGCTGCCGGCGGGCCCGAGGGCCTGATCACGCGCGAAGGCCTTCAGTGGCTCTACGAGCGCCTGCTGCGCGCGCAATCGGCCGACCGCATCCGCATGGACGGGCTCAAGGAAGAGCGCCGCGCCGTCATTGGCGGGGGCATCAGCGTGCTGCGGGCGGTTTTCGACCTGCTGAACATCGAGCAAATGCAGGTGGCCCAGGGGGCGCTGCGCCAGGGCGCGCTGTACGACCTGCTGGACCGCGAACAGCCCGGGACCGACCTGCGGACCAGCACCGTGCATGGTCTCATGCAACGGTTTGCGGTGGACACGGAGCATGCCGACCGCGTGGCCCGCACCGCCTGTGCGCTGTTTGACCAGGCGGCACCGGCCGGCAGCGAGCGCGCTTCCCGCAAGCTGGACTGGGCGGCGCGGCTGCACGAGATTGGCTGCCATATCTCGCACAGCGACTACCACCGCCACGGCGCCTACATCCTGGACAACACCGATGCCTCCGGCTTTGCCGTGCCGGAGCTGCACCGGCTGGGCCTGCTGGTTCTGGGCCAGCGCGGCAAAGTGCGCAAGCTCGACGCGGACCTGCAGGACCCGGTGTTTGCCCTGCAGCTGCTGAGCATCCGCCTGGCCGTGGCCCTGTGCCACGCCCGCCGTGAACCGGACACGGACGCCCTGGCCCTGCGGGTCCAGGGGAACCGCTTTTTGCTGGAGGCCCGCCGCGGATGGGCAGCATCCTTCCCGCAGTCGGCGCACCTTCTGCGCGAAGAAATGCAGGCCTGGCAAAAGACCCCCTGGGAGCTGGTGGTTGACCTGCCGTGATGGACCGCAATAAACTATATAAACTGTTTATATCGTTTATTGCCCATCACCCACCATGACCACATCCCCCGCTCCCGCAGCCGATCCTTCCGCAGCTCCTGCCGCCAAAGCCGCCGCCAAGCCGCTGACGCCCAAGGCCAAGCCCTCCAGCAAAGCCAGCGCGGTCGGCAAGAAGCCGGCAGAAACGGCAAAGCCCATCAAGGCCCCCGGCAGCAAGCTGACGGCCGCGAAGACGGCCGTCGCCACCGCCCCGGCGGCCGCCAAGGCCGCCAAGGACGCCAAGGACGCCAAGGACGCCAAGGACGCCAAGGACGCCAAGGACAACAAGGACAACAAGGCCAAAAAGCCCAAGCTGGTGCGTGACAGCTTCACGATTCCAAAGGACGAGTACGCGGCCATCGACACCCTCAAGCAGCGGTGCGCCACCCTGGCGCAGCCCGTGAAGAAGAGCGAACTGCTGCGCGCGGGCCTGAAAGTGCTGGCCGCCATGGACGACGCCGCGCTGCGCGCAGCCGTGCAGGCCGTGCCTTCGATCAAAACGGGGCGCCCCAAGGCCGACGCCGCCGCCGCCCCGGCACAGCCCGCGGCCACCAAGGCCGCCAAGGCAACGCGCAAATAAAAAAGCTGGTGCCGCCCCCGGCTACGGGCAGGACCGCAGCCGCGCCGGGTTCACAAAAACTCGGGCGACTGCACCGCCATCAGCAGGGTCTGGCTCTGCTCCAGCCGTTGGCGTTGCCGCAGCCACCACACGGCGCCCTTGCGCACGGCGCATTCCGGCGCCTGCAGGCCCATCAGCTGCGCAATCGTCTGCCCCAGCATCGGCTGGTGGCCCACCACCAGGACGGCCCCCTTGGCACGCGGCCACTGGGCCAGTTCCAGCAGATCCTGGGGGCTGCCGCCCGGCAGCAGTTCCGCACGCACCTTGAACTTGCGGCCCAGGGCGCTGGCCGTTTGCTCGGTGCGGCGCGCGGGACTTGCAAGCACGCGCAGCCCTTCCGGCAACTGGCGGTCCAGCCAGGCAGCCATGCGCGCGGCCTGCTTCTCGCCCCGCGGGGTCAGGGCCCGCGCCAGGTCGTCCGCGCCATCGGCCGCCTCTTCCGCCTCGGCATGCCGCCACAGGATCAGGTCCATCATGCCTTCCTCTGGTCCATGGCAGCGCCCGGGGAGGCGGGGCCGTAGCGCGCCATCAGCGCGTCCTGCGCCCCCAGCCCGTCCAGCGGGCGCGGCGCGCGACGGTAGGAGCCGTCCGCATTCAGGGTCCAGGCGTCCCGGTCGTCGTGCAGATAGGCCACCAGGCATTCGTCCACGATCTGCTGCCGCAGGCGCGCGTCGGTCACGGGCCACGCCAGCTCCACGCGCCGCATCATGTTGCGGTTCATCCAGTCGGCGCTGGAGAGGTATAGATCCTCTTCGCCCGCACTGCGGAAGTAGAAGACCCGGGTGTGCTCCAGGAACCGGCCGATCACCGAGCGGACGCGGATGTTGTCGGTGGCGCCCGGCACCTGGGCTGCCAGCATGCAGGCCCCGCGCACGATGAGGTCGATGCGCGCACCGCGCTGCCCCGCCACGATCAGTGCGCGCATCAGCGCCTCGTCCGTCAGGGCATTCATCTTGGCCACGATGCGGGCGTCCTCCCCGCGGGCGGCCGCCAGCCCGACCTGCTCGATCTTGTCCAGCAGACGCCGGTGCAGGTGGAACGGCGCCAGCATCAGCTTGCGCAGCTTGGGGGGGCGGTTCTGGCTGGCCAGGTGGTTGAACACGCCATCCATGTCGGCCGTGGTGTCCTCATCGGCGGTGAGGTAGCTCAGGTCGGTATACAGCCGGGCGGTGCGCACGTTGTAGTTGCCGGTGGACAGGTGGCCATACCGCCGCAGCTTGCGCCCTTCCCTGCGCGTGACCAGCAGCATCTTGGCGTGCGTCTTGAGCCCCACGACGCCGTAGACCACCTGGGCACCGATGGACTCCAGGGCCTCCGCCCAGTTGATGTTGGCCTCTTCGTCAAAACGGGCCTTGAGCTCCACCACCGCCATCACCTCCTTGCCCCGGCGCACCGCTTCCGTCAGCAGTTCCATGAGCTCCGAATCCGCCCCGGTGCGGTAGATGGTCTGCTTGATGACCAGCACATCCGGGTCGTTGACGGCTTCGCGCAGAAAGGCCAGCAGCCCGTCGAAGCTCTCGAACGGCTGGTGGATCAGCACGTCGCGCCGCCGCAGCTGCTCCATGATCGACACGCCGGCTTGCAACTGGCGGGGCCATGCCGAATTCCACGGCGGAAACAGCAGTTCCGGGGCGTCCACCAGATCGATCAGCTGCGTCAAGCGCACCAGGTTGACGGGCCCCGGCACGCGGAACAGCGCGGCAGCAGGCAAAGCGAACTGGGCCAGCAGGAAGTCCGAGAGGAACTGCGAACAGCCCGCCGAAACCTCCAGCCGCACGGCCTGCCCGTAGTGGCGGTGCTGCAAGCCCTGGCGCAGCGCGGTCCGCAGGTTGCGCACGTCTTCTTCGTCCAAGGCCAGGTCCGAGTGACGGGTTACCCGGAACTGGGAAAACTCCGTCACCTCGCGTCCGGGGAAGAGATCCTCCAGATGCGAGCGCACGATGCTTGAGAGACTGACGAAAAGCGCCTCGCCCGCAGCGAGCCGCGAGGGCATGCGAATCAACCGGGGCAGCGCGCGGGGCACCTTGACGATGGCGATCTCGTTTTCGCGGCCAAACGCGTCCTGCCCCTTGAGCCGCACGATGAAGTTCAGCGACTTGTTGGCCACCTGGGGGAACGGATGCGCGGGGTCCAGCCCCACGGGAATCAGCAGCGGCCGGACCTCGTCAACAAAGTAGTCGCGGACCCACCGCTTTTGCGCCGGCGAACGCTCGCCGTGGCCGAGGATGCGGATGCCGTGAGCGGCAAAGGCGGGGACCAGGGAATCGTTGTACAGCGCGTACTGCCGCTGCACCAGGTCGTGCACCTTGGCGGCCACGGCCTCGAACGAGGCGGTCGAATACAGGCCCTGGGTCTCGCCCTTCTGGGCTGCGGTGATATGGGGAGCAGCCCGCACCTCAAAGAACTCATCCAGGTTGGAGGACACGATGCACAGGTAGCGCAAGCGCTCCAGCAGCGGGACATCGGTGCGCACCGCCCAATCGAAGACCCGCTCGTTGAACGCCAGGATGCTGTGGTCCCGGTCCAGATGGCTGTACGGCGCCGCCACAGGGACCGCCGCGGGGACGGCAGGAGCCTGCGGGGGTGCTGGCGGCGCGGTGGGATCAGACGGGCCGTGGCCTGCGGTCACGGTAGCGGCACCGTCATGGAAAGGCGTGGGCAACATGAATACGCAAAAGCGGCAAACCTCGATCTCTGCAGTATTTAACGCCCGGATGACAAAGATGTGACAGATTTTGTGACAGTCACATCCGGCCGCCGGTCCGGCTGGGCGGGTACCAGGTAGTGTTCAAACAGCCGTGCCGCATGGGCCCACGTGAAATTCAGGGCCCGGGCGCGGGCCTCCGAGCGCGGGACAGCCAGCGCCTGCTGGGCCGCCGTGCGCAAGTCGCCGTGCAGGACGCCGCCGCGCGGCGGTTCCCCGCCTTGGGCGCCCAGGACGGCCATGGGCCCATCCTCGGGAAAGGCCGCGACCGGCGTCCCGCAGGCCATGGCCTCCAGCATCACCAGGCCAAACGTCTCCGACCGGCTGGGAAAGACAAACACGTCGGCGGCAGCGTACACCTGCGCCAGCGCTGCACGGTCCAGGATGCCCAGCCAGCGCACGTGCGGATACTTGGCCTGCAAGCGGGCCTGCAGTGGCCCGACGCCGCACACCACTTTGGAGCCCGGCAAATCCATCTGCAAAAAGGCCTCGATGTTCTTCTCGTAAGAAATCCGCCCCACATACAGCGACACCGGATGCGCCAGGGCGCCGGCCAGCGGGCTCGGCGTCGCAGCGCCGTGAAAAGAAAAGGCGCCGGTATCCACCCCGTGCGTCCACGCGCGCAGGTTGCGGAATCCCCGCGCCGCGAGCATGTCCAGGACCCCTTGCGTCGGCACCATGACGCCCGAGGACGGTCGGTGGAAACGCCGCAGCCAGGCATAGCCCCAGCCCAGCGGCACACGCAGGGCGGCATACAGGATGTCGGGAAACCGCGTATGAAACGCCGTGGTGAACGCCAGCCCGCGACGCAGGCAATAGCGGCGGCCCGCCCAGCCCAGAGGGCCTTCCGTCGCCAGGTGGATGGCATCCGGCGCTGCCGCGTCCAGCAGGGCTGCAAGGCCCTTGCCAGGCCGCACGGCCAGTTCAATGCCGGGGTAGCCGGGACAAGGCCGGGTCCGGAACTGCCCTGGCTGCACGACCAGCACTTCGTGCCCAAGCGCCTGCAACTCGCGCACCAGCTCCAGCAGCGTGGTCACCACGCCATTGACCTGGGGCAGCCAGGCATCCGTCACCAGGGCGATTTTCATGACACGGTGGCGGCTTGCGCCCCTGAAGCTGTCACCGGGGCCGGATGCCATGTCAGCAGTTCCAGCCGCCCGTCCAGGTGTTCGACCAATGCCGTGTGACTCTCGACCCAATCGCCGTCATTGCAGTACAGCGTGCCGCCGATCTCGCGCATTTCGGCCCGGTGGATGTGCCCGCACACGACGCCGTCATGGCCCCTGCGCCGCGCTTCCGCGGCCACGGCCTCTTCAAAGTCCATGACGTAGTTGAGCGCCTTCTTCACCTTGCCCTTGAGGTAGGCCGACAGCGACCAGTACGGCAGGCCCATGCGATGGCGCAGGGAGTTGAGGTGGCGATTGAGCTTGAGGGTGAACTCGTACAGGTTGTCGCCCAGATACGCCAGCCATTTCGCGCACTGGATGACGCCGTCGAAATGGTCCCCGTGGGTGATCCACAGGCTGCGGCCATCCGCCGTGGTGTGCACGGCATCCTCGCGGACCTCGATGCCGCCGAACGAGTGGCCGATGAAGCCGCGGGCAAATTCGTCATGGTTGCCGGGCACGAACACCACCTTGCACCCCTTGCGCGCGCGGCGCAGGAGCTTTTGCACCACGTCGTTGTGGGCCTGGGGCCAGAACCACCTGCGCCGAAGCTGCCAGCCGTCGACAATGTCCCCCACGAGGTACAGGTGGTCGCTGGGATGGTGCTTGAGAAAGTCCAGCAGGGCCGCCGCCTGGCAGCCGGGTGTTCCCAGGTGGACATCCGAGACAAACACAGCGCGAAACCGCCGCCGCCCCAGGGCAGCGGCGCTGTCCTCTCGGCACTCCGGGCCCATGGAAGACTCCATGAACGGCCCCAGGGCGTCGAAAGCGGTGCGCATCAGGCCCCCAGAAAATGCTTGCGGTACCGGGGGTGCAGGTCCGCCAGCCGCATCAGCATGGGCAGGTCGGCGGTGTTGAAGTCGGGGTCCCAGGCGGGTGCGCCCAGCACGCGGGCGCCCAGGCGGAGATACCCCTTGATGAGTGCGGGTGGCTCGACGCACACGGAGCCGTCGAGCTGCTCCACCGGCAAGGGCAGCCTGGGCCGCACGCGGTATTCGATCGGTGCCAGGTGCGTGCGCGAAACTTGCTGCCAGATGCTGGCGGCAGCATCCCCGCTGACCACTCCATTGAACAGCATGGGAATGCTGGCGCAGCCAATCATCGTGTCCAGCTGGTTGCGCACCATGAAATCCGCCAGCGCACCCCACAGGGCCATGATGACGCCACCATGGCGGTGCTCGGCATGGACACAGCTGCGCCCCAGCTCCACCATGCGCGGCCGCAGCGAGCGCAGGCGCGTGAGGTCAAATTCCGTGTCGCTGTATGTGCTGCCGATGCGCCGCGCCTGGGCCGGAGTGAGCACCCGGTAAGTCCCAATGACTTGCTGGGTCTGCACATTGCGCACCAGCAGGTGCTCGCAATAGCTGTCGAACAGATCGACATCGTGGCCGGGAATGGGGGTCGTCAATCGAGCGCCCATCTCGCCAGCGAACACGTCGTACCGCAACCGCTGCGCCTCGCGCACCTCGTCCTCGTGGCGTGCCCAGGCGACCTGAATGCCCCCACGTTCGGGCGCCTGCGGCAGGGCGCGCTGTAAAGTGCCATCCGCGGGAGACGGTGGTGTCAAAAGGGTCAGCTCATTCATGGTCCAGCATCTCCTCGCATCAGCGACAAACAGGTAAGGAGGGCTGCAGGCGGCTGCGGGCAACGGACCTGCTCCCTGCGGGCAGTGTGGAAGCCCAGGATGACGCGAACGTGTCGGCGGAATGTCAGAACGGTGACGGCTGCCCCGATGCGCCGGCAGAAAGCGATCACAGCCGGCGCCTTGGCCCCAACAGCAGGCGGCGAAGCCCCCCTGCCGCGGGCCGCCCTGGCCGCGGTACGGGTATGGCGCTACCGGGCGCCTCGGGAGCCCCCGCGCTGCTACACTTTGGTACAAATAATTGAGGGCCGTCCAGCCCGCCCGTACCGGTCTCCATGTTTGCGCCGTACAGCGCTCCAGAGCTGCAGCGAACTGGAGCAGCCTCCGACGTCCCCCTGCAGCGCGCGTTGCGCGAACAGCAAACCCTGCTCGACAGCGCCGGGGTGGGCATCGTTTTTCTGCGCCAGCGCAGCGTGGTGCGCTGCAACCAGCGGTACGCCGAGATTTTTGGCCACGCGGCCGCCCAGGATCTGGTGGGCGTCAGTACCGAAACGTTCTATCCGTCGCGGGACGCCTTCCGGGAGCTGGGGCGCATGGCCTACCCGGTGCTGGCACAAGGCCAGACCTTCCGGATGGAACGCCAACTGCGCCGGCGCGACGGTAGCCTGTTCTGGGGCAGCCTGACGGGACGGCTCATCAATCCCCAGGACACGACCGAGGGCTCCATATGGATCCTGGACGATATCGACGAGCAAAAACGCGCCCACGCGGAGCTGGGGGCCGCCGTGCGGGAGAAGCAGCTGCTGTTCGACAGCGCGATGGTGGGCATCGTCTTCCTGAAAGACCGGAACCTCACCCGCTGCAACCGGTACTTTGAGCAGATGCTCGGCTATTCCGCCGGCGAGCTGGCGGGCAGCTCGTCACGCCGGTGGTACGGGAGCGAAGCCGCGTGGAAGGACGCGGGCCGCCGGTGCTATCCCGTCCTGAACGCCGGCCAGACCTATGCGGGCGAGCTGGAACTGTGCCACAAGGACGGCACCCCTGTCGTCTGCGATGTGCGGGCCAAGTCCATCGACCCCGCCGACCCTTCCCTGGGATCCATCTGGATTGCCGTGGACATCACCGAGCGCAAGCGGGCGCAGGCGCTGCTGGCCAGCGCCCATGAGGACCTGGAGCGGCAGGTGCAGGACCGCACGCGCGAATTGCGCGAAACCGTGGACAACCTGCACCGGGAGATCAACGAACGCAAGGCCGACCAGGAGCGCATTTACTGGCTGGCGCACTACGACGCGCTCACCGGTCTGCCCAACCGCGCCTTGCTGGCCGAGCGCGCACAGCACGCCATCCGCGTGGCACAGGAAAACCAGACGCCCCTGGCCCTGATCTTTTTGGACCTGGACCACTTCAAGCATGTGAACGACTCCCTCGGCCACCGGGTGGGCGACGCGCTGCTGGTGGAGATCGCCAAGCGGCTGCGGGCCGTGGTGCGCGAACGCGACACGGTGTCCCGGCTGGGAGGGGACGAGTTCATCCTGCTGCTGCCGGGGGCCAACGCGCACGGCGCCGCCCGCGTGGCAGGCAAGCTGCAAGAGGCTTCGCGCCAGCATTACCAGATCGGCCACCACGAACTCACCATGGCGCCATCCATGGGCATTGCGCTGTTTCCCCAGGATGGCACGGACTTCGACACCCTGACGCAGTCGGCCGACGTGGCCATGTACCGGGCCAAGCTGGACGGGCGCAACACGTTCAAGTTCTTCACCCCGGAAATGCAGGCGCAGTCGGTGCGGGCGCTGCAGCTGGAGAACGCCCTGCGGCGTGCGCTGGAGCGCGGACAGCTGCACTTGCACTACCAGCCCCAGATGAGCCTGACCACCGGAGCGGTGCGCAGCGTGGAGGCCCTGGTGCGCTGGCAGCACCCCCAGCTGGGCAATGTGTCGCCCGCCGAGTTCATCCCCATTGCCGAGAACAGCGGCCAGATCCTGCAGATCGGGGAGTGGGTGCTGCGCACGGCACTGGCGCAGCTCAAGGACTGGCATGCCAAGGGGTTCTCGGGCTTGACGATGGCGGTGAACCTGTCGGCCATCCAGTTTCGCCAGCCGCAGCTGCCCGAGCTGGTCAGCCGCATGCTCGCCGAATTCGGCCTGCCCGCGCAGTCCCTGGAACTGGAGTTGACGGAAGGCGTCGCGGTGGACGACCCGCACACGGCCGTATCGACCATGGACCAGCTGCATGCACGCGGCGTGCGCATGTCGATGGACGATTTCGGCACCGGCTACTCATCACTGAGCCAGCTCAAGCGGTTCCAGATCTTCAAGCTGAAGATCGACCAGTCCTTTGTCCGCGACCTGAGCGATGACGGCAACGACCGCGCCATCGTGAGCGCCATCATCCGCATGGCACAGGCGCTGGGCATGCGCACCACGGCCGAGGGGGTGGAAACGCCGGGCCAGCTGGCCTTTTTGCGCGAACAAGGATGCGACGAGGCGCAGGGCTACCATTTCAGCCGGCCTCTGTCCGCGCAGGAGCTGGAAGCGTTCATGCGCACACTGCCGCCGCACTGACTGGCTGCACGCCCCGCCCCGCCCCGCAGCAAGACACGGCGGCGGGCGGCGCCCGCTACCCCGCGCGGGCCGCGTCGGCAAGCCGCTGGGCGCAGGAATTCGCCACTTGGGCGTCGCGGGCTTCCACCATCACGCGCAGCAACGGCTCGGTGCCGCTGGCCCGGATCAGCACCCGCCCGGAAGCCCCCAGCTCGCGCTCCACGGCCTGCGTGGTCTCGGCCAGCAACCCATTGGCCTTCCAGTCCTGGCCGGGCGCCAGGCGCACGTTGAGCAGCACCTGCGGGAACAACGCCACGCCCGCGAGCAGTTGCCCCAGCGTGCGACCGCTGCGCACACAGGCCTGCAGCACCTGCAGGGCGCTCACCAGGCCGTCCCCGGTGGTGTGCCGGTCCAGCACCAGCAGATGCCCCGAGCCTTCGCCGCCCAGGACCCAGTGGTGCCGCGCCAGTTCTTCCAGTACATACCGGTCTCCGACCTTGGCGCGCACAAACTTCACGCCCCGCTCCTGCAGCGCCACTTCCACGGCCATGTTGGTCATCAGGGTGCCAACCACGCCGGGAACATGCTCGTCACGGCCCATGCGGTCCGCGGCCATCAGGTACAGCAGCTCGTCGCCGTTGTAGAGCCGCCCGGTGGCGTCCACGATCTGCAAGCGGTCCGCGTCGCCATCCAGGGCGATGCCGTAGTCGGCATGGTTGGCACGCACCGCTCGCACCAGCGCATCCGGATGCGTGGCACCCACTTCATGATTGATGTTGAGGCCGTCGGGCGCACAACCGATCGACAGCACCTCGGCCCCCAGCTCGTGGAACACTTTCGGGGCCACCTGGTAGGCCGCGCCATGGGCCGCGTCCACAACGATTTTCAGCCCCTTGAGGGTGAGGTCCTGCGGAAACGTGCTCTTGCAAAACTCGATGTAGCGACCGGCCGCGTCATCCAGCCGGCGCGCCTTGCCCAGGCTGGCGGAGTCGGCCCACACGGGGGGCTCATCCAGCGCGGCTTCCACCGCCTGCTCCCACGCGTCGGGCAACTTGGTTCCCTGCGCACTGAAGAACTTGATGCCGTTGTCCGGGTAGGGGTTGTGGCTGGCGCTGATGACGACGCCCAGGCTCGCACGTTGCGCGCGCGTCAGGTAGGCAACCCCCGGGGTCGGCAGGGGCCCCAGCAGCACGACATCCACGCCTGCGGAGTTGAACCCCGATTCCAGTGCACTTTCGAGCATGTAGCCCGAGATGCGGGTGTCCTTGCCGATCAGTACCGTGGGGCGCTCTTCTGTGCGGCGCAACACCCGCCCGACCGCATGGGCCAGCCGGAGCACGAAGTCCGGCGTAATGGGCGGCTGCCCGACCGTGCCACGAATACCATCGGTTCCAAAATAGCGGCGTGTCATGGGGTGGTCTCCTCGCGAGAATCTTGTTGTAGGGGGTTGGCCGGGCGCCTGCACGGCGGGAAGGATCCGGAAAAAAGCTCAAAGGGCGCTGCGCATCGCATTCCACACGGCCATTGCCGCCACGGTTTCGCGCACATCGTGCACCCGCACCACGGCCGCTCCGCGCTCTGCGGCCAGCACGGCCGCAGCCACGCTGGGCACCATGCGCTCGTCCACCGGCCAGCCGGTGACTGCGCCCAGGGACGATTTGCGCGACCAGCCCGCCAGGAGCGGGTAGCCGGCTTCCCGCAAGGCCGGCTGCCGGGCGAGCAACGCAAAATTCTGCTCTACCGTCTTGCCAAAGCCAATGCCGGGGTCCAGCACGATCCGCTCCCTGGAGATGCCCAGCGCTTGCGCATCTTGCGCAGAACGCTTCAAAAATGATAGCACTTCCGCGACCACATCGCCCTCCATCGGGGCCGTCTGCATGGTCTGGGGGTCGCGGTGCATGTGCATGAGGCACACGCCGCACCGGGGGTGCGCTGCCACGGCCTGCGCGGCCCCGGGCTGGCGCAGCGCCCAGATGTCGTTGATGATGTCCGCCCCCGCGTCCAGCACGGCCCGCATGACTTCGGGCTTGTAGGTGTCCACGGAGATCGGCACGCCGAGCGAGACGGCGCCCCGTACCACGGGCAGCACGCGCTCCAGTTCTTCGTCCAGCGGCACCGCCGGGCTGCCCGGGCGGGTGGATTCGCCGCCAATGTCCAGTATGTGGGCGCCCTCCTCAAGCAATTGCTCACAGTGGCGCAGGGCCGCCGCCGCCGTGCCGTGCTGTCCGCCGTCGGAAAACGAGTCCGGCGTCACATTGACAATGCCCATCACCCGGGGCGAGGAAAGGTCGATGGAAAAACGGGAGGTCTGCCAGGTCATCGGCGATCAGGGGAACGGCAGGCGGGCCCGGCCCCGACTGGGGCCCGCGCCCTGCTGCGGCGGGAATGAAAAACGGGGCGCAAAGGCCCCGTCGCAACGGATTGAGGTCGATCCCCCACCGCTCAGGCCGCCGAAGGGGCCGTGCCTGTGGTCACTGCGGGAGTGCCGCCGCTGGAATTGTCGCCCCCCGAGGGCGGCGTGCGGGGCGTCCAGTCCTTGGGCGGACGCGGTGCCTTGCCGGCCATGATGTCGTCGAGCTGCTCGGTATCAATGGTTTCCCACTCCAGCAGGGCCTTGGCCATGGCGTGCATCTTGTCGCTGTTCTCTTCGATCAGGCGGCGGGCCAGGTTGTACTGCTCGTCGATGATGCGGCGCACTTCACTGTCCACCTTCTGCATCGTCTGTTCGCTCATGTTGGTGGTCTTGGTCACCGAACGGCCCAGGAACACCTCGCCTTCGTTCTCGGAGTACACCATCGGCCCCAGGGCCTCGGTCATGCCATAGCGCATCACCATGTCACGGGCGATGTGCGTGGCGCGCTCGAAGTCGTTGCTCGCACCCGTGGTCATCTGGTTCATGAACACTTCTTCGGCAATGCGGCCGCCAAACAGCATGCTGATCTGGTTGAGCATGTACTCGCGGTCGTAGCTGTAGCGGTCCTGCGCCGGCAGGCTCATCGTCACGCCCAGGGCGCGGCCACGGGGAATGATGGTGACCTTGTGAACGGGGTCGCACTTGGGCAGCAACTTGCCGATGAGGGCGTGGCCCGCCTCGTGGTAGGCCGTGTTGCGGCGCTCCTCCTCGGGCATGACCATGCTCTTGCGCTCGGGGCCCATCAGGATCTTGTCCTTGGCCTTTTCGAAGTCTTGCATCTCCACCGTGCGCGCATTGCGGCGCGCCGCCATCAGCGCGGCTTCATTGCACAGATTGGCCAGGTCGGCACCGCTCATGCCGGGGGTTCCGCGGGCAATGATGCCGGCGTTCACGTCCTGGCCGATCGGGACCTTGCGCATGTGCACGTTCAGGATCTGCTCGCGGCCGCGGATGTCGGGCAGCGTCACGTAGACCTGGCGGTCGAAGCGGCCCGGACGCAGCAGGGCCGCATCCAGGATGTCCGGGCGGTTGGTGGCAGCCACCACGATCACGCCCAGGTTGGTTTCAAAGCCGTCCATCTCGACCAGCATCTGGTTCAGCGTCTGCTCGCGCTCGTCGTTGCCACCGCCCAGGCCTGCGCCACGCTGCCGGCCCACGGCGTCGATTTCGTCGATGAAGATGATGCAGGGCGCGTTCTTCTTGGCGTTCTCGAACATGTCGCGCACACGGGCAGCGCCCACGCCCACGAACATTTCCACGAAGTCGGAACCGGAGATGCTGAAAAACGGCACCTTGGCCTCGCCCGCAATGGACTTGGCCAGCAGCGTCTTGCCGGTGCCCGGGGGACCCACCAGCAGCAGGCCGCGGGGAATCCGGCCGCCGAGCTTCTGGAACTTCTGGGGATCTTTCAGGAAGTCCACGACTTCCTTGACTTCTTCCTTGGCCTCGTCGCAGCCAGCCACATCGGCAAAGGTGACCGTGTTGTTGTTCTCGTCAAGCATGCGCGCCTTGCTCTTGCCGAAGCTGAAGGCACCGCCCTTGCCGCCGCCCTGCATCTGGCGCATGAAATACACCCACACGCCAATCAGCAGCAGCATGGGGCCCCAGCTGACCAGCAGCGTCATCAGCAGCGAGCCTTCCTCGCGGGGCTTGACGTCGAACTTGACGTTGTTGTTGATCAGGTCGCCCACCAGGCCGCGGTCGAGGTACGTGGCCGTGGTGCGGATCTTGCGGTCATCGTTGGTGACGGCCACGATTTCGGTGCCGCCCTGCCCTTCCTGGATGGTCGCGCTCTTGATGCGGTTGCTGCGGACCTCCTCAAGGAACTCCGAGTAGCCGATGTGGCCCGCACTGGCGCCGGCACGGGTGTCGAACTGTTTGAACACCGTGAACAGCACCATGGCAATGACCAGCCACACGGCAATTTTTGAAAACCACTGATTGTTCAAGCGGAGCTCCAGTTGCGGACTACAGAAACGGACACATGCCCGCCACGGCACGCATGTGCGGCCCATTTTAGGTCTTTCAAGCGGGCAGACCATGGCTAATCCCACTAGCGGCCATGGAAACAGCGCGGACTTTGGGGTCGCGCCCGGCGCCGTCTTGACCTGGGGCAAGGCGCCTCAGGAGGACTTCTTGAGCCCCATCCCCACCAGGAAGGTCTCGGCAGACCGGTCGCGCGAAGCCTTGGGCTTCATCGGCTTGACCACCCGGAACGTTTGTTTGAACAGCGTCACCAGGTCGCTGTAGCCGCTGCCGTGGAAGAGCTTGACCACCAGGGCGCCCTCGGGCTTGAGGTGGTGGCAGGCAAAGTCCACCGCCAGCTCCACCAGGTGGGCGATGCGCGCCGCGTCGGCCGACTCGATGCCCGACAGGTTCGGGGCCATGTCCGAGACGACGACGTCCACGGCCCGCCCTTGCAGCGCGGCCTCCAGCTGCGCCAGCACGGACTCCTCGCGGAAATCGCCGTGCAGGAAGGTGACGCCCTCGATCGGCTCCATGGGCAGGATGTCGAGCGAGATGATGGCGCCATTGAGCTCGCCCACCGCGGCGCCGCCCGGCGACAGGCGCCGCCGCACGTACTGGCTCCAGGCGCCCGGGGTGGAGCCCAGGTCCACCACCGTGGAGCCGGGTTTGATCAAGCCCAGCTGCTCGTCGATTTCCTTGAGCTTGTAGGCCGCGCGGGCCCGGTAGCCCTCTTTCTGGGCGAGCTTTACATAGGTGTCATTCACATGGTCGTTCAGCCATGCCTTGTTGACCTTCTTGCTCTGGGTTTTGACTTTCATTGCGATTTTCTTTCAGCCTCGATAATACGGCCCATGCCCCAAATTCAATTGACTCCCGCGGAGCGCCGGGAACACCGCGCCAACGCCCACCATCTCGACCCCGTGGTGCTGGTGGGCGGCGACGGCCTGACCCCTGCGGTCAAGAAGGAAATCGACGCCGCCCTGAACGCCCACAGGCTCATCAAGGTTCGCGTTTTCAATGACGACCGCACCGCGCGGGAGCAGATGTACCAGGAACTGGCCGCCGACCTGAACGCGGCGCCAATCCAGCACATCGGCAAGCTGCTGGTGCTCTGGCGTCCGCAGCCGCCCAAGGCGCGCACGGTCGACGAAGACCGCATGCCCGGGCCGCGCGACGTCAAGGTGCTCAAGTTCAGCAAACGCGGCGGCCAGCGCCCGGAGATCAAGCAACTGCGCGTGCTGGGCAACCAGCGCCTCACCTCGGGCGGGCAGATCAAGCGCGCCAAGCCCAAGCAAAAATCGGTCAAGAAACGCCAGGCTGACTGATGACTTCCGCGGCAGCCCCTGCAGCCCTTTCCGGCGCCGCGTTCCGCACGCGCCACATTCTTTGCATGAAGTGGGGCACGAAATACGGCCCGGAATACATCAACCGGCTGTACGCCATGGTGCGACGGCACCTGAGCGGCGACTTCCGCTTCGTGTGCCTGACGGATGACAGCACCGGCATCCGCAGCGCGGTCGAGTGCCTTCCCATTCCACCGCTGGACCTCCCGGCGGGCATTCCGGAGCGCGGGTGGACCAAGCTCGCCACCTTCACCAAGGACTTGCACGGCCTGCGCGGCACGGCGCTGTTCCTGGATGTGGACGTGGTCATCACCGGCCCCCTGGACGATTTCTTCACCCTGCCCGGGGAATTCCGGATCATCCACGACTACAAGCGCCCCTGGCGGATTACCGGCAATTCGTCGGTGTACCGCTTCGAGCTGGGCGCGCACCTGGATGTGCTGGAGTACTTTCGCGGCCATTTCGAGGAAATCCGCCGGAAGTTCCGCAACGAACAGGCCTATCTGTCCGACTTCCTGCACCAGCAGGGCAAGCTGCAGTACTGGCCCAAGGAGTGGTGCCCCAGCTTCAAATACCACAGCATTCCGCCCTGGCCCAGCAACTACTGGCGCGCGCCGTTCGTTCCTGCGGGGGCACGCATCGTGATCTTCCATGGGGAGTGCAACCCCCCCGACGCCTTGGCCGGCCGGCGCAACCGCCGCTTCCGCTACATCCGCCCTGCCACCTGGGTGGCTGAGCACTGGCACGAGTAGGCGGACAGGCAGGCGGGCGGGCCGAAACGCGCTGGCATCGCCGCGCGCTCAGGCGCCCGGCCCTTCACCCGCGGGCGCAGGCCGCGATGGCCCCGCGCCCAGCGTGCGCCACAGCACGGCCAGGGCGCAACCCCATTGGAGCAGGTACATCACCGTTCCAACGCTGTGCCACAGGCGCAAGTCCTGCCGCGCCACGATGCGGGGCGCCACGCCAAACTGGCTGAGCAGCGCCAGCAGCAGGCCGCCCAGTATAAAAACCATAGCAGCCTGCGCCCATGGTTCCTGGGCTACCGCCTGTTTTTGCCTTGAAATCAATAGCAGAACGAGGCAGCAGGCCACGGCCACCCAGGTCTGGGCGGCGAACAGCTGGGCGGCCATGTTGCCCGCCATCGCGGGGGACGGAAGGCGGGCAAACAGCAGCGGCACTACCAGAAAGCCGGTGGTGCTCAGGCTGCCCCACCACAGGGCGGCCGCGAAGGCCGGAAGACGGGTGCGCAATTGCTGCATGCCGCGAAGCCCTTGCCGGGTCACAGGTAGCGCACGGCCACCACTTCGTAGCGGCGAATCCCGCCCGGCGCCTGCACCTCGGCCGTATCGCCCTCTTCCTTGCCGATGAGTGCGCGGGCGATGGGGCTGGAGATGTTGATGAGCCCCTGCTTCAGGTCGGCTTCGTCCTCGCCCACGATCTGGTATTTCACGGTGTCGCCGCTGTCCTCGTCTTCGAGCTCGACCGTGGCGCCAAAGACCACTTTGCCGCCACCGTCCACGGCGCCGGGATCGATGATCTGCGCGACGGAAAGCTTGCCCTCGATCTCCTGGATGCGCCCTTCGATGAAGCCCTGCCGGTCCTTCGCGGCATCGTAGTCGGCGTTCTCGCTCAGGTCCCCCTGGGCGCGGGCTTCTGCGATGGCGGCGATCACGGCGGGGCGCTCTACGGTCTTGAGTCGGTGCAGCTCATCCTTGAGCATCTCGGCACCGCGTTTGGTAATGGGAATCGTGGCCATCCTGCTGCGTCTCCATAAGTCAAAACGGTGAAAGCGCTGAAAGCACTTCCACCGGTCAGTCGTCCCTGTCGGGGCCGTGCACGCACGGCGCCAAAAACAGCGGGTCTACAAAGCGAAACCGCCGCACGTTGCCGCGCGGCGGTGTCTGGTCAAGGGCTGATTATGCCGCCTTTGTCGGGGTTTAGGCCACCAGCTGCGCGTGCAGTTCCTGCACCGAGTAGACGTCGAGCTTGTCCAGGTACTTCATGCCCTCGACGGCCGCCTCGGCACCGAAGATGGTGGTGAAGGTGGTCACGCGGGCCTGCAGCGACGAGGTGCGGATCGCGCGCGAATCGGCGATGGCATTGCGCCGCTCTTCCACCGTGTTGATGACCATCACAATCTCGTTGTTCTTGATCATGTCCACGATGTGGGGCCGGCCTTCGGTGACCTTGTTGACCACCGCCACCGGCACGCCGGCATCGGCAATGGCGGCAGCCGTGCCCTTGGTGGCCACCAGCTCGAAGCCCAGCGCCACCAGCTGCCGCGCAATGTCCACGGCCCGCGGCTTGTCGCCGTTCTTCACCGTGAGGAACACCTTGCCCGAGGTCGGCAGCTTGGTGCCAGCGCCCAGCTGGCTCTTCACGAAGGCCTCGCCAAAGGTCTTGCCTACGCCCATCACTTCGCCGGTGGACTTCATCTCGGGGCCGAGGATGGTGTCCACGCCCGGGAACTTGACGAACGGGAACACGGCCTCCTTCACGCTGAAGTACGGCGGCGTCACTTCCTTGGTGATGCCTTGCGAAGCCAGCGTCTGGCCCGCCATGCAGCGTGCCGCCACCTTGGCCAGCTGGATGCCCGTGGCCTTGGAAACGAACGGCACCGTGCGCGAGGCGCGGGGGTTCACTTCCAGCACGTAGATCACGTCCTGGCCGTCCACCTCCTGGATGGCGAACTGCACGTTCATCAGGCCCACCACGTTCAGGCCTTCGGCCATGGCGGCGGACTGGCGCTTGAGCTCGTCCACGGTGGCTTGCTTCAGGTAGTACGGCGGCAGCGAGCAGGCCGAGTCGCCGGAGTGCACACCCGCTTGCTCGATGTGCTCCATGACGCCGCCGATGAAGGTCTTGCCTTCGGGGTCGCGCAGGCAGTCCACGTCGCACTCGATGGCGTCGTTCAGGAAGCGGTCCAGCAGCACGGGCGAGTCGTTGCTCACCTTGACGGCCTCGCGCATGTAGCGCTCCAGGTCGCGCTGCTCGTGCACGATCTCCATCGCGCGGCCGCCCAGCACGTAGCTCGGGCGCACCACCAGCGGGTAGCCCAGCGTGGCGGCCTTTTCCAGGGCTTCCGCCTCGGTGCGCGCCGTGGCGTTGGGTGGCTGGCGCAGGCCCAGGTCGCCCAGCAGCTTCTGGAAGCGCTCGCGGTCCTCGGCTGCGTCGATCATGTCGGGGCTGGTGCCGATGATCGGCACGCCCTCGGCCTCCAGGCCCAGCGCCAGCTTGAGCGGCGTCTGGCCACCGTATTGCACGATCACGCCGGCGGGCTTTTCCTTGTCCACGATCTCAAGCACATCCTCGAGCGTGAGCGGCTCGAAATACAGGCGGTCGGAGGTGTCGTAGTCGGTCGAGACGGTCTCGGGGTTGCAGTTGACCATGATGGTCTCGTAGCCGTCTTCGCGCATGGCCAGCGCGGCGTGCACGCAGCAGTAGTCGAACTCGATGCCCTGGCCGATGCGGTTGGGGCCACCGCCCAGCACCATGATCTTCTTCCTGGTGGTGGGCTCGGCTTCGCACTCTTCCTCGTAGGTGGAGTACAGGTAGGCCGTGTTGGTGGCGAATTCCGCGGCGCAGGTGTCCACGCGCTTGTATACGGGGCGCACGTTCAGGGCGCGGCGGGCCTCGCGCACAGCCTTCTCGGAGGTCTTGAGCAGCTTGGCCAGGCGGCGGTCGGAGAAGCCCTTCTTCTTGAGCGCGCGCAGCGTATCGGCGCTCAGCGCTGCCAGCGCCGCCTCGCCCTTTTCGGCGGCGAGCTTGTCCAGATCCAGTTCGATCTTCACGATCTCCTCGATCTGCACCAGGAACCACTTGTCGATCTTGGTGAGGTCATGCACCTCGTCCACGGACAGGCCCATGGCAAAGGCATCCCCCACGTACCAGATGCGCTCGGGGCCGGGCTCGCCCAGCTCCTTTTCCAGCAGCTCGCGGTCCTGGGTCTTCTCGTTCATGCCGTCCACGCCCACTTCCAGGCCGCGCAGGGCCTTCTGGAACGACTCCTGGAAGGTGCGGCCCATGGCCATCACCTCGCCCACGGACTTCATCTGCGTGGTCAGGCGGCTGTCGGCCGTGGGGAACTTTTCGAACGCGAAGCGCGGGATCTTGGTGACCACGTAGTCGATGGAAGGCTCGAACGACGCGGGCGTGGCGCCGCCGGTGATCTCGTTCTTGAGCTCGTCCAGCGTGTAGCCCACGGCCAGCTTGGCGGCGACCTTGGCGATCGGGAAGCCCGTGGCCTTGGAGGCCAGCGCCGACGAACGCGACACGCGCGGGTTCATCTCGATCACGATCATGCGGCCGTCCTTGGGGTTCACCGAGAACTGCACGTTGGAGCCGCCCGTGTCCACGCCGATCTCGCGCAGCACCGCGAGCGACGCGTTGCGCATGATCTGGTATTCCTTGTCGGTCAGCGTCTGCGCCGGGGCCACGGTGATGGAGTCACCGGTGTGCACGCCCATGGGATCCAGGTTTTCGATGGAGCAGATGATGATGCAGTTGTCCGCCTTGTCGCGCACCACCTCCATCTCGTACTCCTTCCAGCCGAGCAGCGATTCTTCGATCAGCAGCTCGTTGGTGGGCGACGCTTCCAGGCCGCGCTTGCAGATGGTCTCGAACTCTTCGGGGTTGTAGGCAATGCCGCCGCCGGTGCCGCCCAGCGTGAAGCTGGGGCGGATCACGGTGGGGAAGCCCACGTGCTTTTGCACCGCCCAGGCTTCTTCCATGCTGTGGGCAATGCCCGAGCGCGCGGAGCCCAGACCGATCTTGGTCATGGCGTCCTTGAACTTCAGGCGGTCTTCGGCCTTGTCGATGGCTTCGGGCGTGGCGCCGATCAGCTCGACCTTGTACTTGTCGAGCACGCCGTTGCGCCACAAATCCAGCGCGCAGTTCAGCGCGGTCTGGCCGCCCATGGTGGGCAGGATGGCGTCGGGACGCTCCTTGGCGATGATCTTCTCGACCGTCTGCCAGGTGATGGGCTCGATGTAGGTGACGTCGGCGGTGGCCGGGTCGGTCATGATCGTCGCGGGGTTGCTGTTGATCAGGATGACCTTGTAGCCCTCTTCGCGCAGGGCCTTGCAGGCCTGCACGCCGGAATAGTCGAACTCACAGGCCTGGCCGATGATGATCGGACCGGCGCCGATGATGAGGATGCTTTGGATGTCTGTACGTTTTGGCATGGTGCGTGCGTCGATCAGTCGACGGTGGGTTCGGCTGCCGGTGATGGGAGGTGCGGCGCGGAGGCGCCCGCCTCGGCCGCGGCGGGGCGCCGCGTGGTCAGCTTGGCAAGCAGTGCCTCCACCCGTTCGGCGGGAATGTTTTTCTGCATCAGCTGCAGCAGGCCATCGCCCTGGATCAGCGGGCGCAGGACCTCTTCTTCCGCGTCATAAAACGTCACTTCCCACTCTTGCAGCAACTCTGCAAACGCAGCATCGTCCAGGGTCTTGCCCTTGGCGATCAGGGTCACCAGGGGCATGGCCTTGTTCTCCACGAACGCCTTCTTGTAGGGCTTCTGGGCCCAGCGTTCGGAGAACCACTCCCGGTGCGGGGACGGCAAGGTCAGGACACGCTTGTGAATCGCTTTTTCGAGCGATGCAAGGGGAAAGCTGAACAGTTTCATGGTGGCTATTCCTTGCGCGGGCTCAGGCGGCCTTCGCCACGCGCATCGCCTCGGTGAACCGGTCGAAGAGATAGGCGATGTCGTGCGGGCCGGGCGAGGCTTCCGGGTGGCCCTGGAAGCAGAAGGCCGGCTTGTTCTTGTGAACCAGCCCCTGCAGGGTGCCGTCGAACAGGCTGACGTGCGTGGCCCGCAGGTTGGCGGGCAGCGAATCCATGTCCACCGCAAAGCCGTGGTTCTGGCTGGTGATGCTCACGCGGCCGGTGTCCAGGTCTTTCACGGGGTGGTTTGCGCCGTGGTGGCTGTTGGCCATCTTGAAGGTCTTGGCGCCGGCGGCCAGGGCCATGATCTGGTGCCCCAGGCAGATGCCGAAGGTGGGGACGCCACTGTCCACGATCGTGCGGGTGGCGGCAATGGCGTAGTCGCAGGGCTCCGGGTCGCCGGGGCCGTTGGAGAGGAACACGCCATCGGGGTTCAGGGCCAGCACTTCGGCGGCGGGCGTCTTGGCCGGGACCACCGTGACCTTGCAGCCGCGCTCGGCCAGCATGCGCAGGATGTTCTTCTTCACGCCGAAGTCGTAGGCCACCACATGGAATTGCGGGGCCGTCAGCTCGCCGTAGCCAGAGCCGAGTTTCCACTCGGTCTGCGTCCATTCGTAGCGCGACGGGGTCGTGACCACCTGGGCCAGGTCCAGGCCGGCCATGTTCGGCGCCGCCTTGGCCTTGGCAATGGCTTCGTCGATCAGCGCCTGCGTGACGGCCTGCCCGGCGGCCAGGCCGATGATGGCGCCGTTCTGCGCACCCTTGCTGCGCAACAGGCGCGTGAGCTTGCGGGTGTCGATGTTGGCAATGGCCACGGTGTTTTCACGCACCAGGTACTGCGAGAGCGTTTCCGACTGGCGGAAGTTGCTGGCCAGCAGGGGCAGATCTTTGATGATGAGGCCTGCGGCATGGACCTTGTCGGCTTCGATATCTTCGCCATTGACGCCGTAGTTGCCGATATGCGGATACGTCAACGTGACGATCTGCTGGCAGTAGCTGGGGTCGGTGAGGATTTCCTGGTAGCCGGTGATGGCGGTGTTGAACACCACTTCGCCGACGGTGGTGCCGGTGGCACCGATCGAATTGCCGCTAAAGACCGTGCCGTCTGCGAGCGCCAGGATGGCGGGCGGGAAGGTTCCCTGTAGAGACAAAAGCACTGGGTTCTCCGGATGGTTACGGTCGCCCGGCGCCTGCAGTCCACTCGTACGCGCTGCGTACACAAGTGGGGGGTGGCTGCTCTCAGAGGGGTTGTTGCTTTGGGTGCGGTCGGGCGACGCTGTTGCGAGAAAAGCTCCCGATTATATCCTTGCCGCCGCCTGACAAGAAATGCACATCTTGCATAACCCTGCCGCAGTGCCGGCGCGCGCGGCCGGGACCGGGGCCGCCGACCCTGCCGCCCGATCAGCGCGCCGCGCCGCTGGCGTGCAGGCAAATGGCGGCGGCCGCTGCAACGTTCAGCGACTCTTCGCCACCGGGCTGCGCAATGCGGATGCGCAGTGCGGCCTGCGCTTCCAGCACCGGCGAAACCCCCTGCCCTTCATGCCCCATCACCCAGGCACAGGGCCAGGGCAAGGCAGCACGGTGCAGCCATTCGCCGCCATGGGAGCTGGTCACCAGCAGCGGCACGCGCAGCGCCTGCAGCGCCGCATGGTCCACCCCTTCCAGGAGGTTGAGCGCAAAGTGCGCCCCCATGCCGGCCCGCAGCACCTTGGCGGACCACAAGGCGGCGCTGCCCTTGACCGCCACCACTTGGCGAAAGCCGAATGCCGAGGCGCTGCGCAGGATGGAGCCCACGTTGCCCGCGTCCTGCACGCGGTCCAGCACCACCGTGGCGGCGCCGGCGTCCAGCGCCCGCGGGGCGGGCAGGTCCAGGACGAAGCCCATGCGCGCTGGCGACTCCAGGCCGCTGACATCGGCAAACAGCGCATCGGGAAGCACTACTATTTTAGGAGCTGCTTGCGCCCATTCCGCCTGGTCCAGAGGCCAATTTGACTCGCAAAACACGGCCACGGAGGGCCGCTGCCCGCGCTCCAGCGCGGCGCGGCACAGATGGTCCCCCTCCAGCCACACCCGCCCCTGCTTGCGGTACGCCGTGCTGTCTTGTGCCAGGCGGCGCAAGTCCTTCACGAAGGCGTTGTCCCGGGAGTGAATGGCAGTGACGGCAGGAGAGGTCATGTAAAAAGCTTGCAGCGGGTCAGGCGCTTTGCAGCGTTTCAGCCACGGGCGCAAACGTGCGCCGGTGGTACACGCAGGCGCCGTGCTCCCGCAGGGCGGACAGGTGCAGCGCCGTGCCGTAGCCCTTGTGCCCGGCAAAGCCGTACTGTGGGTATTCGGCGTGCACCTGCTCGCACCAGCGGTCGCGGTGCACCTTGGCCAGGATGGAGGCCGCCGAGATCGAAGGCACGAGGGCATCGCCCTTGACAATGGCTTCGGCCTGGATGCCCAGCGTGGGAAGCCGGTTGCCGTCCACCAGCACCATCACGGGCTTCAGGCGCAGGCCCAGCACGGCACGTCGCATCGCCAGAAGGGTGGCCTGCAGGATGTTGAGCCGGTCGATCTCTTCCACGCTGGCTTCAGCGATGCTGCAGCACAGCGCCTTGGCACGGATCTCGTCGTAGAGCTTTTCGCGCCGCGCGGGCGTGAGCTTCTTGGAGTCCGCCAGCCCGGCAATGGGGTTCAGGTCGTCCAGGATCACGGCGGCAGCCACCACCGGGCCCGCCAGCGGGCCCCGCCCGGCCTCGTCCACGCCGGCCAGCAGACCGGGCGGCTGCCAGGGAAGGCAGGCTTGCTCAGGCACCTTGGTGGAGGACTTTCTGGATCGCATCGGCAGCCAGTTGGGGAGTGTTGCGAAGCAGGCTCCGGTGCAGCGCCTCAAAGCGCTGTTCCAGAGCGGCGATTTTTTCGGGATGGTGCTGGCGGGCGTCCAGCCACTGCACGGTAGCGTCGCACAGCGCCTGCGGGGTGGCCGCGTCCTGGATCAGCTCCGGCACCACGAACTCGCCCGACAGGATGTTCGGCAACCCCACCCAGGGCTGCAGCTGCTTGCGCCGCATCAGCCACCAGCTCAGCGGGTGCATGTGGTAGCCGATGACCATGGGGCGCTTGAACAATGCTGCCTCCAGCGTGGCGGTGCCGCTGGCGATCAGCGTGGCATCGCAGGCGGCCAGCACGGTGTGCGACTGCCCGGTGACCACACGCACCACGCCCTGCAGCCCGGCAGCAAGCACCAGCTGTTCAATCCGGCCTTGCAACGCAGGCACGGCGGGAACTATGAATTTTGTAGCAGGTCGCGCTTTGTGAATCAGCGCTGCAGCCGCAAAAAAGGGTGGCGCGATGTACTGGATCTCAGCCGACCGGCTGCCCGGCAGGATGGCCAGCACCTCGTCCGCGGCCGCAAGACCCAGCGCCGCGCGGGCCACGCCACGGTCCGGCGCCATGGGAATGACGCTGGCCAGGGGATGCCCCACATAGGTGGCCGCAATGCCATGGCGCGCCAGCAGTTCCGGCTCGAACGGGAAGATGCACAGCACGTGGTCGGCGCTGCGCCGGATCTTCTCGACCCGGTGGGCCCGCCATGCCCAGATGGATGGGCAGACGAAGTGCACCGTCTTGATCCCGGCGGCGCGCAGGTCGGCCTCCAGCGCCAGGTTGAAATCGGGCGCATCCACGCCAATGAACACGTCGGGCCGCTCGGCCAGCAGGCGCGTACGCAGCTGCTTGCGGATACCGAGCAATTCACGCAGGCGGCGCAGGACTTCAAGGCTGTAGCCGTGCACGGCCAGCTTGTCGCTGGGCCAGCGGGCATCAAAGCCGCGCCGCACCATCTGCGGCCCACCGATGCCAAACGACTGCAGCGCCGGCCAGCAGGCCTGCAACCCATCGAGCAACAGGCCGGCCAGCAGATCGCCAGACGCCTCGCCCGCGACCATCGCGAACCGGGGTTCCACGGCCGTCAGCGGGCAATGCCGCGGGTGGCAGCCGCAAGAAAGCCGCTCATCGCGGCCACGTCCGCCGCGGCATGGGGCGCGGACTGCGCCAGCGCCTCGATCGCGCCACGCGCTTCGGCCAGCGTGCGGCCCTCGCGGTACAGCAGCTTGTGCATCTGCTTGATCACCGCGATGCGCTCGTTGCTGAAATCGCGCCGGCGCAAGCCCACGGTGTTGATGCCATGCACCGCGAGCGGGTTGCCGTCCACCAGCAGGAACGGCGGCACGTCCTGCGAGACGGCGCTCGCAAAACCCACCATGGCATGGGCGCCCACCTTCACGAACTGGTGAATGCCGGCCAGGCCGCCCACCGTGACCCAGTCGCCCAGCTCCACGTGGCCGCCCAGCGTCGTGTTGTTGGCCAGCGTGGTGTGGTTGCCCACCACGCAGTCGTGCGCGATGTGCGTGTAGGCCATGATCCAGTTGTCGCTGCCCACGCGCGTGATGGACTTGTCCTGCACCGTGCCCACGTGGAGCGTGCAGAACTCCCGGATCGTGTTGCGGTCGCCGATGACGAGCTCACACGGCTCGTTGCGGTATTTCTTGTCCTGGTTCGCCGCGCCGACCGAGGCAAACTGGAAGATGCGGTTGTCCTGCCCGATCGTGGTGTGCCCTTCCACCACGCAGTGCGGGCCGATGACCGTCCCGGCGCCGACCTTCACGTGCGGGCCGATGACGGTGTAGGGCCCGACCGTGACGGTCGGGTCCAGAACGGCGCCTTCTGCCACCAGGGCAGTGGGATGGATATTGCTCACGTTCGACAACAACCCTTGTCAGCCCACGCTGCGCATGGTGCACATCAGTTCGGCCTCGCAGGCCACATCGTCGCCCACGCTGGCAACACCCTTGAACTTCCAGATGCCGCCGCGCACGCGGTCGATGGTGATGGACAGCACCAGCTGGTCCCCCGGCTCCACTGGGCGCTTGAAACGCGCACCGTCGATGCCCACGAAATAGTAGATGTTGTTTTCGTCGGGCACCTTGCCCATGGCGTCAAAGGCCAGCAGCCCCGCCGCCTGGGCCAGGGCTTCCAGGATCAGCACGCCCGGCATCACCGGCCGTCCCGGAAAATGGCCCATGAAGTAAGGCTCGTTGAAGGTCACATTCTTGATGGCCTTGATGCGTGCATTGCTCTCCAGCTCGATCACCTTGTCCACCAGCAAAAAGGGGTAGCGGTGGGGCAGTTGCTTGAGAATTGCGTGGATATCCATCATCGAATTGTTCTTCCGTTCATGCTGCTTTCAGTGCCTGCTCCAGCGCCTTGATGCGCTCGCGCAAGCTGTGCAATTGTTTCAGTGTCGCAGCGTTCTTTTCCCAGCGCGCATTGTCGTCGATGGGAAACATGCCGGTGTACTGGCCGGGCTGCGTGAGCGAACGCGTGACCACCGTGGCGGCGGAGATGTGCACATGGTCGGCCAGCTCCAGATGGCCCAGCACGATCGCCCCGCCGCCCACGGTGCAATGCGCGCCAATGGTCGCACTGCCGGCCACGCCCACGCACCCGGCCATGGCCGAGTGCTTTCCGATGCGCACGTTGTGGCCGATCTGGATGAGGTTGTCGAGCTTGACGCCGTCTTCAATCACGGTGTCCTGGAGCGCGCCGCGGTCGATGCAGGTGTTGGCGCCAATTTCCACGTCGTCGCCGATGCGCACGGCACCCAACTGCTCGATCTTGACCCAGCGGCCCTGCTCGGGGGCAAAGCCAAAGCCGTCGGCGCCGATCACCACGCCGGCATGCACGATGCAGCGTTCGCCAATGCAGCAGTCCTCGCCCACGGTGACGCGGGACTTCAAGACCGTTGCGGCTCCAATGACGGCGCCCCGCTCCACCACGCACAGCGGACCGATGCTGGCGCTGGGATGCACCTGCGCGGACGGATCCACCACCGCACTCGGATGCACGCCGGCCTGCCGCGCCGCAGCAGGCCCTTGCTGGCGCCACAGTTGCGTTGCGCGCGCAAAGTACACATAGGGGTTGTCGGCCACGATGCAGGCACCGCGCGCCAGGGCCGCGTCCCGCAGCGCGGGCGCCACAATGACACAGGCCGCCCGGGAGGCGGCCAGTTGCTGCTGGTAGCGCGGATTGCTCAGGAAACTGAGGTCCCCCGGGCCAGCAATCTCCAGGGGCGCGATGCGGGAGATGACCACATCGCGCGCTCCCCCTTCCAGCGTTCCCCCGAGGGCATCGACAATGTCCCCAAGAAGCAGGCTCACGCGCCACCCACCCAGCGCTGCGGGGCTGCTGCCTTACTTGCCAGCGGAGGCATTCAGCGCCTTGATCACCTTGTCGGTGATGTCGTGCTTGGGGTTGATGTACACGGCCTCTTGCAGGATCACGTCGTACTTCTCGGTCTCGGCAACTTGCTTGACGACCTTGTTGGCACGCTCGAGCACTTGCGAGAGTTCTTCGTTCTTGCGCGCGCTCAGGTCTTCCTGGAATTCACGGCGCTTGCGCTGGAACTCGCGGTCCTGGTCCACCAGCTGGCGCTGGCGCGTGGTGCGCTGGCTTTCGGCCATGGTGGGGGCTTCGCGTTCGAACTTTTCGGAGGCGGTCTTCAGGGTGTTGCCCATGTCCACCAGCTCTTTCTCACGGCGCGAAAATTCCTGCTCCAGCTTGGCTTGCGCAGCCTTGGCAGTGTTGGCCTCGCGGAAGATGCGGTCCGTGTTGACAAACCCAGCCTTGAACTCCTGGGCCTGGACAGGAGCTGCCAGGGCCACCGAGCCCAGCAGCAGGGCCAAAGAAATATGGCGAGAAAAGGATTTCATTAGAAAGACGTTCCGATCTGGAATTGCAGTTTCTGGATTCTATCGCCGGCAAACTTGCGCACCGGTTGCGCAAAGGCCAGCCGCAGCGGGCCGAGCGGGGAAATCCAGCTCAGGCCCACCCCCACGGAGGAACGCATGTCGCTGAACGAGACTTTCTCGTTCTCTCCGTACACATTGCCCACGTCGACGAAGGTGAAGACACGCAGGGTCCGGTCGTTGCCCGCCCCCGGGAAGGGAGCGATCAGTTCCGCATTCAGGGTCACCTTCTTGGGGCCGCCCAGCGATGCGCCGGTCACGTCGCGGGGCCCCAGCGTGCCTTGGTCAAAGCCGCGCACCGAGCCCAGGCCGCCTGAATAGAAGTTCTTGAACACCGGGAACGGCCGGCCGTTCAAGCCCTTGCCCAGACCCAGTTCCCCATTGAAGGCGATGGTAAAGCGCTTGTTGAGGGGCACGTACTGCTGGTACTGGTAGTTCGCCCGCACGTAGCGCGCATCACCCGCCACGGACCACTCGGAGTTCAGGCGCTGGTAGCGGCCCGAATTGGGCGCCAGCGCGCTGTCCCGGTCGTCCCGCGACCAGCCGACGGTCAGGGGAATGGAGGTGCTGCTGTAGCCGAACTGGTCGGCATAGGCCAAGTACGTCGCGGGGATGTTGGTACCGGGCTTGATCTTGGTTTGCTCCAGCCCGCCCCCAAAGAACACCGTGTCGGTTTCGCTGAAAGGCACGCCGAAACGCACCGAGGTCCCGGTGGTGACCAGTTGGTAGTTGCCGCCCTGGTCTTCGTACGGCTTGTCCGTGCGGTAGTACACGTCCAGCGTGCGCGAAATGCCTTCAGGGGTGAAGTACGGGTTGGTGGTGCTGAACACCAGGGTCCGGCGGTACTTGCTGGTATTGACGTCGATGCCCAGGTAGTTGCCCGAGCCAAAGATGTTCTCCTGCTTGATGCCGAAGGACAGCGACACCTTCTCGGCGCTGGAGAAGCCCACCCCCATCTGCAGCGAGCCGGTGGGCTTTTCCGCCACGTTGACCACCAGGTCCACCTGGTCGGGAGAGCCCGGCACCTCCTGGGTCTCCACGTTCACTTCGGTAAAGAAGCCCAGGCGGTCCACGCGGTCGCGCGAGAGGCGGATCTTCTCGCCGTCATACCACGAGGCTTCGTACTGGCGGAATTCGCGGCGGATCACCTCGTCCCGCGTGCGGTTGTTGCCGCTCACATTGATACGGCGCACATAGGCCCGGCGCGAAGGCTCGGCCTGCAGGACGAAGGCCACGCGGTTGTTGACGCGGTCGATCTCCGGCACGGCTTCCACGCGCGCAAACGCAAAGCCGAAGCGGGAGAAATACTCGGAAAAGGCCTTCGTGGTTTCCGTGACCTGGTCGGCGTTGTAGGGCTCCCCGGCGCGGATCTTGACCAGAGACTTGAACTCGTCTTCCCGGTCCAGGTAGTTGCCCTCCAGCTTCACGCCAGACACCACGTAGCGCTCGCCTTCCGTGACGTTCACGGTGATGGAAATGTCCTGCTTGTCCGGGGAGATGGCCACCTGCGTGGAATCCACGCGGAACTCCAGGTAGCCGCGCTGCAGGTAGTACGAACGCAGGGTTTCCAGGTCGGCGTTGAGCTTGGCGCGCGAGTAGCGGTCGGACTTGGTGTACCAGCTGAGCCAGCCGCCCGTGTCCTGGTCGAAAAGCCCCGTGAGCGTGGATTCGCTGAAGGCCTTGTTGCCCACGATGCGGACTTCCTTGATGCGGGCGGGCTCGCCCTCCACCACGGTAAACGTCAGGTTCACGCGGTTGCGCTCGATGGGCGTCACGGTCGTGACCACTTCGGCGCCGTACAGGCTCTTGTTGATGTATTGGCGCTTGAGCTCCTGCTCCGCCCGGTCGGTCAGGGCCTTGTCGTAGGGCCGGCCCTCGGTCAGGCCCACGTCCCGCATGGCCTTCTTGAGCACGTCCTTGTCGAATTCGCGCGTGCCGGCAAAGTCCACATCGGCGACGGTCGGGCGCTCTTCCACCACCACGACCAGCACGTTGCCAACGGCCTCCAGACGCACATCCTTGAACAGGCCCAGGCCGAACAACGCCCGGATGGCGGCGGCGCCCTTTTCGTCGTTGTAGTCGTCACCGACCCGCAGCGGCATGGACGCAAACACGGTGCCGGGCTCCACGCGCTGCAAGCCTTCGACGCGGATATCCTGCACCTTGAAAGGCTCCAGGGCCCATGCCGCATTGGCGGCAAAAACCATGGCTGCAACGGCCGATGCGGTGCGCACGCCCAGTCGATTGATGTGTTTTTTCATGAATGAAGCGGGTGCCGCGCTTGCAGTGCAAACGCGGCAGAAGTGTTAGCCAAAGAGCCGGGTGATATCGTTGAACAGGGCGATGGACATCATGAGCAGCAAGACAGCAACCCCTCCACGCTGGAGGCGCTCCATCCACGCGTCCGAGACCCCCCTGCCGGTCACACCCTCCCAAAGATAATACATCAGGTGCCCCCCGTCCAAGACGGGCAACGGCAGCAGGTTCAGCACGCCCAGGCTCACGCTGATCAGCGCAAGGAACATCACGTATTGCGAGATCCCCAGGCTGGCGGAACGGCCTGCGTATTCGGCAATCGTCAACGGGCCGCTCAGGTTCTTGACCGACGCTTCGCCAATGACCATGCGCCCCATCATGCGAAGCGTGAGCAGGGACACATCCCAGGTCTTGGCGGCGCCCGCCCAGGCGCCTTCCAGAACGCCGTATTCCACGGTGACCAGTTCAGGCGCCGCGCCCACGTAGGCGCCAATGCGGCCCACGGTAACGCCGGGCTCCGTCTTCACTTCCGGCAGCACCTCCAGCGTGAGCTCCTGGCCGGACCGGGCCACGCGCCAAGCCTGCGCCAGGGGCTCCTGCCCCCGCACCGACTGGCGGATCAGCTCGCGCAGCTGCTGCCCGTCCACCACGTCGGTCGCACCGATCTTGAGCACCACGTCCCCCTGGCGCAGGCCGGCACGCTGGGCGGCCCCGTCGGGCATGACTTCGCCGATCACCGGCTGCGTCCACGGCCCCAGGATGCCGATCTTGCGGAACAGCTGGGCGTCGGCCTCGCGGCTGTCGATGCGGGACATGTCGAGCAGGACTTCCCGGTGGGCGCCCCCGGATTGCGGCTTCACGTCCAGGCGGACGTTGGTGCCCTCCAGGGCGCCGCGGGTCAGCAGCCAGCGCAGGTCTTCAAACGACCGCACGGGCTCCATGGCGTCCGCCCCCAGCGCCGCCTGCGCCACCAGCTCGCCTCCACGCAGCCCCGCACTCTGCGCGACGGAGCCGGCCACCGGGCTCGCCAGCACGGCCCGGGGCTCGTCCACGCCGCCCCAGTTGACCGCGGAATACAGCAGCACGGCAAGCAGCAGGTTCGCCAGCGGCCCGGCGGCCACGATGGCGGCACGGGACCGCAACGGCTGGGTGTTGAAGGCCAGGTGCCGCTCTTCGGGCGCCACCGGCGCTTCCCGCTCGTCCAGCATGCGCACATAGCCGCCCAGGGGGAACGCCCCCACGACGAACTCGGTGGGCGAGCCCTTGGGCTGCCAGCGCAGCAGCGGCCGGCCGAAGCCGACCGAAAAGCGCAGCACCTTCACGCCACACGCCACGGCCACGCGGTAGTGCCCATACTCGTGCACGGCAATCAGGACGCCCAGGGCGACGACAAAGGCGACAACAGTGAGAAGCATGGGAGTCGGGTCGGTACAGGGCGGTGGAAGATCAGGCCGCCAGACGGTCTGCGGCGCGCTCGGCCGCACTGCGCGCCTGCGCATCCAGATCCAGCAAGGCATCCAGCGAATCCGGCTTGGAGGGCGCGACCGCGTCCAAAGTTGCAAGGTTCACCGCATGAATGCGATCGAACCGCAGCCGGCCCGAGAGAAAAGCCCCCACAGCCACCTCGTTGGCGGCATTGAGCACCGCCGTCGTGCCTTCGGCCGCCTTCAGCGCCTGCCAGGACAGGTGCAGGCCGGGGAAGCGGCGGGCATCGGCGTCCTCGAACGCCAGCGACGCCAGCTTGGAAAAGTCCAGCCGGCTGGCACCGCTGGCGATGCGCTCGGGCCACGCCAGGCCGCAGGCAATCGGTACGCGCATGTCCGGCGTGCCCAGCTGGGCCAGGATGGAGGCGTCCTTGAACTGCACCATCGAGTGGATGATCTGCTGGGGGTGGATCACCACCTTGATCTGGTCAGGGTGCAGATCAAACAGCCAGCGGGCCTCGATCACTTCGAGGGCCTTGTTCATCATCGTCGCGGAGTCCACCGAGATCTTGCGCCCCATCGAGAAATTGGGGTGCGCGCAGGCCTGCTCGGGGGTGATCTGCGACAACGTGGCGGGATCGCGCTGGCGGAACGGCCCGCCCGAGGCCGTCAGCAGGATGCAATCGACCCGGTCGGCCCAGGTGGCGGGGTCTTCGGGCAGACACTGGAAAATGGCGGAATGCTCGCTGTCGATGGGCAGCAGCGTGGCGCCGCCCGAGCGCACCGTCTGCATGAACAGGCCGCCGCCCACCACCAGGGCTTCCTTGTTGGCCAGCAGCAGGCGCTTGCCCGCCCGCGCCGCGGCCAGGCAGGGCGCCAGGCCCGCCGCACCGACGATGGCGGCCATGACGGCATCCACGTCCGGATGGCTTGCTATAGTTTCAATAGCATCTTGCGCTTGCAGCACCTGCGTTGGAAGCCCATTTGCCTCAATTTTTTCGGCCAGCACCTGCGCGTGCGCGGGGCTGGCCATCACGGCATAGCGGGGCTTGAACCGGGCGCATTGGGCCAGCAGCAGGTCCACCTGGGTGGCCGCGCTCAGCGCAAACACCTCGAAGCGCTCGGGATGGCGGGCCACCACGTCCAGCGTGCTGGTACCGATGGATCCCGTGGAACCCAGAACCGTCAGTCGTTGTTTCATCATTGCGTTGTCAGGCTGGTGAGCATCATGGCCAGGGGCAGCGTGGGCAGCAAGGCGTCCACCCGGTCGAGCACGCCGCCGTGCCCGGGCAGCAGGCCGCTGCTGTCCTTGACGCCGGCGCTGCGCTTGATGAGCGACTCCACCAGGTCGCCCGACACGCTCATGGCCACCATGAACAGTGCCGCAATCACCAGCAGCCACCACCCCTGCTGCGCCATGCGGGTATAGAAGCTGGGCACGGCCGCCTGCCAATGGGCGTCGGCCGCCACCCACGCAAACGCGAGCACCACGACGCCCGCCAGCCCGCCCCACACCCCTTCCCAGCTTTTGCCGGGGCTGATCGAAGGCGCGAGCTTGCCCTTGGTGAAACGCAGGCCGAAGGCGCGCCCGGCGAAGTAGGCAAAGATGTCAGCCACCCACACCAGCACCAGCACCGACAGCAGGAAATTGATGCCGACCTTGCGCGCCTGCACCACGGCCAGCCAGGCGAGCCACAAGGCCAGCACGCCAGCCACCAGGCGCACCCCGGCAGGGATCCGCGGCCATCCGGGCACGCCGGCCCGCAGCAGCCAGGCAGCCGCCAGCACCCACAGGCCGCCGCCGACGACCCACAGGCCCGTCAGGGGCCGGTCCAGCCACCCGCCGGCCCACGACAGGGCGCACAGGGCGACGCAGGCCGCGCCCACGGCCAGGGAGCCTGGGGGGCCGAACCCGCTCAGGCGCCCCCACTCCCACGCACCGGCGGCCATGAGCACCAGCACCACCAGGGTGAACGGCTCCGTGGACGGGTAGAAAAGTGCCGGCAGCAGAATGGCCAGCAACACCAGGGCCGTGATAACGCGCTGTTTGAGCATGGGGCCTTTCAGAACCAGTTGAACGTCTTGGGGCGGCGCACCACCCGCTCTCAGCCCGGCATCGGATGGGGTTGCGCCGCCAGGATCTGTTCGGAGGTTTTGCCAAAACGGCGCTCGCGGCCCGCGAAGGCCGCGATGGCTTCGTCCAGCGCCGATTCGTCGAAATCCGGCCACAGCCGGTCGCTGAAGTAGAACTCGGAGTATGCCGCCTGCCACAGCAGGAAATTACTGATCCGCATCTCGCCGCCCGTGCGGATCACCAGATCGGGGTCGGCCACGTGGGCCAGGCCCATCGCGGCATTCAGGCTGGCTTCGGTGATCGGTTCGCCCCGCGAGGCCAGCACGGCGGCAGCCTGCGCGATATCCCAGCGCCCGCCGTAGTTGAAACACACGTTGAGCACGAGGCGGGTGTTCTCCGCCGTGGCGGCCTCCGCCTGGGCCAGGCCGTCGCGCACCTTGGGCGAGAGAGTGGCCCGCTCCCCCACGAAGTGCAGCCGCACCCCGTCCTTCTTCAGCTGCGGCACCTCGCGCGCCAGCGCCTTGGCCAGCAGTTCCATCAGGCCCGACACCTCGTCGGCGGGACGGTTCCAGTTTTCGGAGGAAAAGGCAAAGACGGTCAGCACCCCCACGCCGCGGTCCACGCAGGCGCGTGCGCAGCGGCGCAGGGAATCCACCCCTTGCTTGTGGCCCGCCAGGCGCGGCAGGAAGCGGCGCGTCGCCCAGCGGCCGTTGCCATCCATGACGATGGCGATGTGGTGGGGCACCCCGGGATTTTTGGACATGGAAACGGTCAAGCCCCGGGGGCTCAAACGGCCATGATTTCCTGCTCTTTGGCGGACACCAGCGCATCGATCTCGGCGATGTGCTTGTCGGTGAACTTCTGCACGTCGGCTTCGGCGCGCTTTTGATCGTCTTCCGAGGCGAGCTTGTCCTTCACCAGCTTCTTGACGGCTTCGTTGGCATCACGGCGCAGGTTGCGCACGGCGATCTTGGCGCCCTCGCCCTCGTTGCGCGCCAGCTTGGTCATTTCCTTGCGGCGCTCTTCGCTCATGGGCGGCATGGGCACGCGGATCAGGTCGCCCATGGAGGCGGGGTTCAGGCCCAGGTCGCTTTCGCGGATGGCCTTCTCGATCTTGGCGCCCATGCCCTTTTCCCAGGGCTGGACGCTGATGGTGCGCGCATCGATCAGTGCCACATTGGCCACCTGGGAGAGGGGCACCATGGAGCCGTAGTACTCCACCTGCACGGCGTCGAGCAGCGCGGGGTTCGCACGCCCGGTGCGGATCTTCGCCAGGTTGTTCTTGAACGCGGCGATGGACTGGTCCATCTTGGTTTCTGCGTTTTTCTTGATGTCGGCAATCGTCATGTTTTTCTCCTGGGGCCGGCCCGCATTTCGCGCAGGCCCTGCAACGTCGTCAAGCGTAAACCAGCGTACCTTCGTCTTCTCCCATCACCACGCGCTTGAGAGCGCCATGCTTGACGATGGAGAACACCCGCACGGGAAGCTTCTGGTCCCGGCACAGGGCGAAAGCGGTGGCATCCATGATGCCCAGGTTGCGGGACATGGCCTCGTCGAAGCTGAGCTTCGTGTAGCGCGTGGCCGCGGGGTCTTTCTGGGGGTCGGCAGTATAAACGCCGTCCACCTTGGTGGCCTTGAGCACCACTTCGGCGCCGATCTCGGCCCCGCGCAGCGCGGCGGCGGTGTCGGTGGTGAAGAAGGGGTTGCCCGTGCCCGCGGCGAACACGACCACCTTGCCCTCTTCCAGGTATTGCAGCGCCTTGGGGCGCACATAGGGCTCCACCACCTGCTCGATGGCGATGGCGGACATCACGCGGGCGGTGAGCCCCTGCTTGTCCATGGCATCGGCCAGGGCCAGCGCGTTCATGACGGTGGCCAGCATGCCCATGTAGTCGGCAGTGGCGCGGTCCATGCCCACGGAGCCGCCCGCCACGCCGCGGAAAATGTTGCCCCCCCCGATCACCACGGCCACCTGGACGCCCAGGCGCGTGACTTCGGCGATCTCTTCAACCATCCGGACGATGGTGGCCCGGTTGATGCCAAAGGAGTCCTCCCCCATCAGCGCCTCACCAGACAGCTTGAGCAGGATGCGCTTGTGGGCTGGTGCGGCGTGGGACATGGGCGATTTCTCCAAAGGCAATACGGCGGTGAACGGTGGCGGGAACAAACGGGACGGTACTGCCGGTCAGGCAGCAGCGGCCTTGGCGGCAGCCACCTGGGCAGCCACTTCGGCAGCGAAGTCGTCGGCCTTCTTCTCGATGCCTTCGCCCACGACGTAGAGCGTGAAGCCCTTCACGTTGGTGTTGGCTGCCTTGAGCATCTGGGCCACGGTCTGCTTGCCGTCGGCGGCCTTCACGAAGACCTGGTCGGCCAGCGAGACTTCCTTGAGGTACTTCTGCACGGCGCCGTCGATGCGCTTGGCCGTGATTTCGGCGCTCTGCGCGGGCTTGCCAGCGGCCACGAGTTCCTTGTTGGCTTCTTCAGCCTTGCCTTCGGCCACCGAGCGCTCCTTGGCGATCAGTTCGGCAGGCACGTCGGCGCTGGTCAGGGCCACGGGCTTCATGGCGGCCACGTGCATGGCGACGTCCTTGGCGGCAGTAGCGTCACCGTCGAACTCCACCACCACGCCAATGCGCGAACCGTGCAGGTACGCGGCCAGGTTGGAGCCGCTGAAGCGCTTGAAGCGGCGGAACGACATGTTCTCGCCGATCTTGCCGATCAGGCCCTTGCGCACGTCTTCCAGCGTGGGGCCGAAGCTGTCCTGCTCGTAGGGCAGCGCGCCCAGGGCTTCGATGTCGGCAGGGTTGTGCTCGGCCACCAGCTTGGCAGCGGCGTTGGCCATGGCGATGAAGCTGTCGTTCTTGGAAACGAAGTCGGTTTCGCTGTTGACTTCGATCAGCGCGCCCACGTTGCCGTTGATGAAGTTGGCCACCACGCCTTCAGCCGTCACGCGCGAGGCGGCCTTGCCAGCCTTGGTGCCCAGCTTGACGCGCAGCAGCTCTTCCGCCTTGGCCATGTCGCCATCGGCTTCGGTCAGTGCCTTCTTGCATTCCATCATGGGAGCGTCGGTCTTGCCACGCAGTTCAGCCACCATGCTTGCGGTAATTGCAGCCATCTTTGTTCCTTCAGTGTTCAGTTCAGTCGATACAGATTCGGGCTAAAAAAAAGGGGCTCACCAGGGGCCCCGCTTTTGTCCGCGACGGATCGCGCAGCCGGGTCTTAGGCGGCGGCTTCTTGCACTTCCACGAATTCGTCAGCGGTTTCCGAGGCTGCTGCCTTGGCCACGTCGCTCACCGCGTTGGCGCGGCCTTCGATGATGGCGTCGGCGATGCCACGGGCGTACAGCGTCACGGCCTTGGCCGAGTCATCGTTGCCGGGGATCACGTAGTCGATGCCTTCGGGCGAATGGTTGGTATCCACCACGCCGATCAGCGGGATGCCCAGCTTCTTGGCTTCTGCCACGGCGATCTTGTGGAAGCCCACGTCGATCACGAAGATGGCGTCCGGCAGCGCAGCCATGTCCTGGATGCCGCCGATGTCCTTCTCGAGCTTCTCGATTTCGCGGGCAAACGTCAGTTGCTCTTTCTTGCTCAGGTTGTCGAGGCCGGCTTCTTGCTGGGCCTTCATGTCCTTGAGGCGCTTGATCGAGGTCTTCACGGTCTTGAAGTTCGTCAGCATGCCGCCCAGCCAGCGCTGGTCCACAAAAGGCACGCCAGCGCGTTGCGCTTCCGTTGCCAGGATTTCACGGGCTTGGCGCTTGGTGCCGACCATCAGGATCGTGCCGCGGTTGGCCGTCAGCTGCTTGGCGAACTTTTGTGCTTCCTGGAACAGAGGCAGCGTCTTTTCCAGGTTGACGATGTGAATCTTGTTGCGATGGCCGAAGATGTACGGGGCCATCTTGGGGTTCCAGAAGCGGGTTTGGTGGCCGAAGTGGACACCGGCTTCCAGCATTTCGCGCATGGTGACGGACATAAGGAGACTCCAAAGGTTAGGTCTAAAATCAGCCCCTGAATTTGCAACGCCGTGTTTCTTCATGCTGCACGGCGCCACAACACCTTGACGGGGCTGCTTTGCGATTGATTTGCCGCAAGGACCACCGGAGACGCGACTCCTGCAAAGGGCACTTGGCGATATTGCAATATCCCCCAAAATGCCCTTGCAGACTGCGCCGGCGGCTACTGCTCCCAGCAAAACCCAAAGATTCTAGCACACCCATGCTTCCAGACCTGATCGCCACCCGTGAGCAACTGCGGGGCGGCGCCACCACGCCCGCCGCCGAGCTGGAGCGCTGCATCGACGCAGCGCAGGCCGCCAGCAACACCCACAGCTTCGTGCACACCCTGTTTGACAGCGCGCGTGCCGCCGCGGCCCGCCCGGGCCTGGCGGAAATGCCCCTGGCGGGCCTCGCGGTGTCCGTGAAGGACCTGTTCGACATCGCGGGCCAGCCCACCCCCGCCGGCTCCACCGTGCTCAAGGATGCCGCGCCGGCGCGGCAGGACAGTCCGGCCGTGGCGCGGCTGCGGGCGGCGGGCGCCACCCTCATCGGGCGCACCAACATGGTCGAGTTCGCCTTTTCCGGCGTCGGCGTCAACCCGCACTACGGCACGCCCGCGGCCTGGGACGCGCGCTTCGGGGCGATCCCAGGGGCGCCGCGGGTGCCGGGGGGATCGTCCTCGGGCGCGGGGGTTTCGGTGGCCACCGGGGCGGCTTTCATCGGGCTGGGATCGGATACGGGCGGGTCCATCCGGATCCCGGCCGCGCTCAACGGCATCGTGGGGTTCAAGAGCACCGCCCAGCGGGTGCCCACCGCCGGCGCGGTGCCGCTGTCGACCACGCTGGACACCGTCTGCGCCATGACTCGCAGCGTGCGCGACGCCCTGCTGGCCCACGAGGTGCTGGCGGCGCGCCGCGTGACACGCAGCCTGGCGCCGCTGTCGCAATACCGGCTGGCCGTGCCCTCCACGCTCTTTCTGGACGGGCTGGATGCCACCGTGGCGCGGGCGTTTGAGCGCAGCCTCCAGGTCCTGCGCCAGGCGGGTGCGCAGATCGACACCATCGACCTGCCGGCCGTGCAGGAGCCGCCGGCCTACGGCTTTGCCGCACCCGAGAGCTATGCCTGGCACCGCAGCTTGCTGCAGCAGGCGGGTGGGCAGTACGACCCGCGGGTGCGGACCCGCATTGAAAAGGGCGCCTCGTTGATGGCCTGGGAGTACATCGACCTGCTGCACGCGCGCCAGCACTGGATCGCGCGCATGCTGGATGGCATGGCGGCCTACGACGCGCTGCTGTCCCCCACGGTACCCATCGTTGCCCCCTTGCTGGCCGACGTAGCGCCCGCCGATGGCACCGACCCAGCGCAAGACGCCGCCCGGGATGCGGAATTCTTCCGGGTCAACAACCTGCTGCTGCGCAACACCAGCGTGGTCAATCTGCTGGACGGCTGCGCACTGTCCCTGCCCTGCCACCAGCAGGGCGAACTCCCCGTCGGGCTGATGGTGTGGCACGGCGCACTTCGGGACGACACCGTGCTGAATGTGGGCCTTCAAATCGAAAAAGCACTACAAAAACAATAGCTGCTGGCGCGCGATAATATTGCGCTGAACGCCAAAATCACTCCCATCCATGAAGATCGCCATCGTGGGCGCCGGCATCACCGGCGTCACCACTGCGTACGAGCTGGCCAGCGACGGCCACGAAGTCACCGTTTTTGAACAACACAGCGCTGCAGCCGAGGAGGCCAGCTTTGCCACGGCGGGCCTGCTGGCACCGCACCTGACCAACCCCTGGGCCCTGCCGGGCTTCGGCCCTGCGCTGCGGCTCATGGGCGCCCACGCCACACTGCGCCTGGCCGGCGGCTGGAGCCGCGCCAACCTGGTCTGGCTGCGCCGCTGGCGCCAGGCTGCGCGCACGCGCAGCGCCCCGGCCGCCGCACTGGAACGCCTGGCCCAGTACAGCCTGGCGCGCCTGCAGGCCCTTGCCAGCCAGCACGAACTGGACATCGAAGGCAGCGAGGGCCGCCTGCTGCTGCTGCGCACCGAACAGGAACGCGCACAGCTCCAGCCAGCGCTGGACATCCTGCGCGAAGCCGGCGTGGCCTGGCAGGAGATGGATGCCGACGCCGCGCGCCGCACCGAACCCGGCCTCTCGCCCGAATCGCCGCTGGCCGCCGCCATCCACCTGCCCGCCGCCGCCGCGGGCAACTGCCGCCTGTTGGCCCAGCAGTTGCGCCAGGGCCTGCAAGGGGCCCACGTGGAATTCGCGTTCAACACCCGCGTGGAGCGGATCGGCACCTCCCCACTTGCGCTTTCCCTGCAGGGGGAGCCCCAGGTCCGCCGCTTCGACGCTGTCGTGCTGTGCGCGGGCCTCGCGTCTGCCGCACCGGCGCTCGGCTTGCGGCTGCCCATGGCCGCGGTGTACGGCTACTCCGTGAGCGCGCCGCTGCGCGAGGCCACCCACGCGCCACGCGGCAGCATCGTGGACGTGGCACAGCAGATCGCCATCACCCGCCTGGGCCAGCGCGTGCGCATTGCCGGCGGCGCCGAGCTGGCGGGTGCTGGCGCAGCGCACCACACGCCCACCTTGCAACGCCTGTACCGCACCCTCAACGACTGGTTCCCTGGCGGCGCGCAGCTGTCCTCCGGCCTGCAGGTGTGGCGCGGCGCGCGCCCGCTGCTGCCCGACGGCGCCCCCGTGGTCGGCCCTGGCAGCGCGCCCGGCGTGTGGATCAACACCGGCCACGGCGCGGGCGGCTGGGCCCTGGCCTGCGGCTGCGCACGCGCGTTGGCGGACCTGATCGCGCAGCGGGAGCCCGAGGTCTCGCTGGACGGCCTGGGCCTGCGCACGTTCTGACCCACCCGGCCCGGCGGCGCGCCCGCCGCCTGCCGCCGCCCGCCGGCGCACAATGGCGGCCATCGCAGCCCCGGCCGGCGTCCCGCCGCTGAGTCCCATGTACCGCATCACCGCCCAACAGCCGCAGCCCCTGCACGACACCGCTGCCACCCGGCGCCTGGAGCAGGCTGCCGCCGCCGCCCTGCCCCCGCACACCTTGATGCAGCGTGCCGGCAAAGCCGTTGCGCGGCTGGCGCTGGCCCTGGCGCCCCACGCGCGCACGGTCTGGATCGCCTGCGGCCCGGGCAACAACGGCGGGGATGGGCTGGAAGCCGCCGCACACCTGCAGCGCGCAGGCCGGCAGGTGGTGGTGACGTGGCTGGGCCAGCCAGATACCGCCCCCGCCGACGCCCGCGCATCCTGGGCCCGGGCGCAGGCCGCGGGCGTGCAGTGGGCCGATGCGCCGCCGGCCGACCTCACGCCCGCCGACCTGTGCATCGATGCCCTGCTGGGCATTGGCGTCTCTGCCTCCCCCGCGGCCCCCGCCCGCCCTGCCCCGGCGCGGCTGCAGGCCTGCCTGCGGGCGCTGCACCACGGCACGGCCCCGGTCCTGGCGGTAGACCTGCCCAGCGGGCTGGATGCCGACACCGGCCAGTTTGCCCCGGGCCTGGGCCCCGACACCCCGCCCCACCCCGCCCTTGCCGTGCGCCCTGCGCGGTACACGCTGAGCCTGCTCACCCTGAAGCCCGGACTGTTCACCGCCGCCGGTCGGGATGCAGCAGGCCAGGTCTGGTGGGACGACCTGGACGTTTCCGCCGGCAACGAGCCTCCCAGCGCCTGGCTGTGCGGCCCGGCCGCGCCAGCCCTGCGCGCCCACGCCAGCCACAAGGGCACCTACGGCGACGTGGCCGTGGTGGGCGGCGAAGGGCTTGCCGCGCGCGGCCTCGGCATGGCGGGCGCCGGGCTGCTGGCGGCATCGGCCGCACTGCACAGCGGCGCGGGGCGCGTGCTGGTGGCGCTGCTCGACCAGGGCCACCTGCAAATCGACCCACTGCAGCCGGAGCTGATGTTCCGGCGCTTTGATGCGCTGGCGCTGGAGCAGCTCACGGTGGTCTGCGGCTGCGGCGGAGGCCAAGCGGTTGCGGCCGTGCTGCCGGAGGTGCTGACCCGATCGGCCCGCCTGGTGCTGGACGCCGACGCGCTCAACACCATCGCCAGCCAGGCCGCGCTGCACGCGCTGGTGGTGGCACGCGGCCAGCACGGACAGAGCACCGTGCTCACGCCCCACCCGCTGGAGGCCGCGCGCCTGCTGGGCTTGACCGCCGCCGAGGTTCAGGCCGACCGGCTGGGCGCCGCCCAGCAACTGGCGGCGCAATTCAACTGCGTGGCAGTCCTCAAGGGCTCCGGCACCGTGATCGCCGCGCCCGACCGCATCCCGGCCATCAACCCCACGGGCAACGCGCGGCTGGCCACGGCGGGCACGGGCGATGTGCTGGCAGGGATGGTGGGAGCGCACCTGGCCGCGGGTGCCAGCGCATTACGCGCTGCGAGCGAAGCGGTATACCAGCACGGACAGGCTGCCGACGCGTGGCCAGCGGACCAGGCCCTCACCGCCAGCGCGCTGGCACGGCGTGTGAACAGGCCCTAGTCCAGGAGCGTGACCTGCTTGAGGGGCTTGAGCACGCTGGACGGCGTCATGCCAAAAGTCTGGCGGAACATGCGGCTGAAATGCGCCGAGTCCGCAAAGTCGCCGTGCAGCGCCGCATCTGTCAGGCGCGGGCTGACCGCCAGCCCCGCCATGGCCAGCCTCACCTGCGACCACACGCGGTAGCTGCGCAGGCTCACGCCCATTTCGGCGCGGAACAAATGATTGAAGCGCGAGGCCGACAGTTGCACCCCGGACGCCAGCCCCGCCCGCGCCAGACGCCCAGGCGCCTGCTGCGGGCGGCGCAAGACATGCAAGCTGCGGGCCACACGCGGGTCCAGCGGGGGCGCCGCCTGCAACAGGTAGTGGTGCAGCAGGGCCGGTAAATCGAAAGCGCGCAGATGGCCTTCCATGGCCGCACGCCCGCCCACCGGCGCCGCCACATCCGGCAGCACGCCCCCCTGCCGCTGGAACACGCCGCGCAGGCTGCGCGCCTCCGGCGAATCAGGCTCCAGGTACACCAGTGCTACCACTTCACCGCGGGGGTCGAACAGATGCTCCACCCCGGCATCTACCAGCGCGCTGCGGCAGGTTTCCATCCGTCCCGCGCCCCAGCGCAACGCAAACCGGCCCGAGAGCCCCATCAGCAGCACGGGCGACGCATGGCAATGCCAGCCCGTGGCCGGGATCTCGCCCACATACAGCGCGCGGTCAGTGCCCAGCGTCAGGGTGTTCGCGCGCTGCGGCATAGCCCAAACCTACAAGTCTTGCGGCACGGTTCCCGGTAGCCTTGCCAGACCCCGGCGCGCGCCCCCAGCGCAGCACCACGGCACCCCATCGTTCTATTGGAGACTGGTTCTTGAAACGCATCGCCTTCTTCTCTGTTGCCGCCGCCCTCGCGCTGGGCAGCGTAGGCCTCTACTACGGCGCACCGTCGCTGCTGAAGGAGCCGCTGCTGCACCTCAACCGCAGCCTCTCGGGCATGGAAGAAAAAACCACCTCCGCCGCGCTGCACACCATCCACTACCTGGACAGCGGTGCGCCATCCCAACCGGCGCCCGGCAACCCGGGCGGCACGCCTCTGGTGCTGCTGCACGGCATATTTGCGGAGAAGGACCATTGGGTGGATTTTGCGCGCCCTCTCACCGGCCATTACCGGGTGATTGCCCCAGACTTCCCTGGCTTTGGCGAGAGCACCCGGCTGGACGACCAAGCCTATGACTATGCCGCGCACACCCAGCGCCTGGGCGCACTGTTGGACGCATTGGGCATTGAGAAGGCCCACCTGGCGGGCAACTCCATGGGCGGCACCATTGCCGCGCTGTTTGCGCTGCAGCACCCCGAGCGCGTGGCCAGCGTGGCCTTCATCGGCGCACCCCACGGCATCCGCTCCCCGCAGCCCAGCGCCATGGACCGCCTCATCGACGCCGGGCAGCGCCCCCTGGTCGCCCACGACGCCGCAGCCTTCAGCGCCATGATGGACCTGGTGTTTGAAAAACGCCCCTTCCTGCCCTACCCCATCCTGCACGCCACCGAGCAGGCGGCACTGCGCAACGCTGAGTCGAACGCCCGCCTGTGGGACGCCCAGCTCAAGGACCGCTACCTGTTGGAGCAGCGCCTGGGCGGCCTGCAAAAGCACCCGGTGCTGGCGCTGTGGGGCGACAACGACCACGTGTTTGACCGTTCGGGCCTGCAGCCCCTGCAAAAGCTGCTGCCCCAGGCGCAACTGGCAGCCCTGCCCGGCATCGGCCATCTGCCGATGATGGAAGCGCCCGCCGGCACGGCACAGCGGTATGCCCGTTTTCTGGAAGGGCTTGTCCCATCCGGCACAGCGGCAACTCAGAAAACGCAATAAAAAACAGCCACTACCGCCCGTCCATCAAGCGGTAGCAGCTATCAATTGGTGAGCAATCCGGTTCAACACCCCGTGCCCAGGGGTTCGCGGCAGGTCACCCCCGGCGCGGCTTGCGCGCCTTGCCCTTGCTGGCCTTGTCCGCCACCGCTTTCTTGACCGAGGCCTTCAGCGACTGGACAGGCGAACGCGCCGCGCGCTCGCGGGTCAAGCCCGCCTTTTCGGTAGCCGACATCGAAGCGCCTTTGTCTGCCTTGCGGCCACCCGCACGGCCTCCGGCCTTGCGCGCACCGCCGCCAGCCCCATCAGGGCCCATGCCCTTGTCCTTGAGCGCGCGGCCCAGCAGCTCTTCGCCTTCCCGCACCAGGCGGAAGTCGATCTTGCGGCCGTCCAGATCCACGCGGCTCACCTGCACGCGCACCCGGGTGCCGATGGAGTAGCGGATGCCCGTGCGCTCGCCGCGCAGCTCCTGGCGCGCCTCGTCGAACTTGAAGTACTCACCGCCCAGCTCGGTGATGTGCACCAGCCCTTCGACGTACATGGCATCGAGCGTCACGAAGATGCCGAAGCTGGTGGCCGCGCTGACCACGCCGCTGTATTCCTCGCCCAGGTGCTCGCGCATGTACTTGCACTTGAGCCAGGCTTCCACGTCCCGGCTGGCCTCGTCGGCGCGGCGCTCGTTGGCGCTGCAGTGCAGGCCGGCGGCTTCCCAGGCCTGGGTGTCGCGGCTGGCCGGCTTGGCGTCTTCGCGGCGCGGCTTGGTGCCTGGGGCCGCCACGCGCGCGGCAAGGCGCTTGGCCAGCTTGGCATGGGCCTCGCCCGGCGTGGGCAGCGTGGGCAGCTGGTACCGGGTCTTGTTCAGGATGGCCTTGATCACGCGGTGCACCAGCAGGTCCGGGTAGCGGCGGATGGGGCTGGTGAAGTGCGTGTAGGCCTCGAACGCGAGGCCGAAGTGGCCGCTGTTGATGGGCGTGTAGATGGCCTGCTGCATGGAGCGCAGCAGCATGGTGTGGATCTGCTGCGCGTCAGGCCGCTCCTTGGTGGCCTCGGCAATGGCCTGGAACTCGGCCGGCTTGGGGCTGTCGCCGATCGTCATGCCCACGGCCATGGCCTTGAGGTAGTTGCGCAGGATCTCCTGCTTCTCGGGCGTGGGGCCTTCGTGCACGCGGAACAGGCCGGGCTGGCCGCCCTGGGCGATGAAATCGGCACTGCACACGTTGGCGGCCAGCATGGCCTCTTCGATGAGCTTGTGCGCGTCGTTGCGGGTGCGCGGCACGATCTTCTCGATGCGGCCGTTCTCGTCGCAGACGATCTGCGTCTCGGTCGTCTCGAAATCCACCGCGCCGCGCTGCTGGCGCGCCACGAGCAGCGCGCGGTACACGTCGTGCAGGTTCAGCAGGTCCTTCACGCGCTCTTTGCGCTTGCCGGCCTCGGGCCCGCGCGTGTTGGCCAGGATGGCCGCCACCTCGGTGTACGTGAAGCGGGCGTGGCTGAACATCACGGCCGGGTAGAACTGGTATGCGTGGATCTCGCCCTTGGCGGTGATCAGCATGTCGCACACCATGCACAGGCGCTCCACCTCGGGGTTGAGCGAGCACAGGCCGTTGCTGAGCTTCTCGGGCAGCATGGGGATCACGCGGCGCGGAAAGTACACGCTGGTGGCGCGGTCGTAGGCGTCGATGTCGATGGGGCTGCCGGTCTCCACGTAGTGGCTCACGTCGGCAATGGCCACCAGCAGGCGCCAGCCCTTGCTGCGGCCCACCTTGGCGGGCTCGCAGTACACGGCATCGTCGAAGTCGCGGGCGTCTTCGCCGTCGATGGTGACCAGCGGCACGTCGGTCAGGTCCACGCGGCGCTTCTTGTCCTGTGCGCGCACCTTGTCGGGCAGCGCCTTGGCCTCGGCCAGGCAGGCCTCGGAGAACTCGTGCGGCACGCCGTACTTGCGCACGGCGATCTCGATTTCCATGCCGGGGTCGTCCACCTCGCCCAGCACTTCGGTGATGCGGCCCACGGGCTGGCCGAACAGGGCGGGCGGTTCGGTCAATTCAACCACCACCACCTGCCCCGGCTTGGCGGCGCCCGTCGCGCCCTTGGGAATCAGCACATCCTGGCCGTAGCGCTTGTCCTCGGGCGCCACCAGCCATACGCCGCTTTCCTGCAGCAGCCGGCCGATGATGGGCTGCGGCGGGCGTTCGATGATCTCGACCACGCGGCCTTCCGGGCGGCCGCGGCGGTCCTGGCGCACGATGCGCACGCGCACCCGGTCCTTGTGCAGCACGGCCCGCATCTCGTTGGGGGGAATGTAGATGTCGCCTTCGCCATCGTCGCGGATGACGAACCCGTGCCCGTCACGGTGCCCCTGCACGCTGCCTTCGATCTCTTGCGACAAATGCGCAGACGGTTGCGATCCGGGGATGGTTTTTTTGATATACAATCTGAGTCTTTCCTGAAATGCCCAGGTGGCGGAATTGGTAGACGCACTAGTTTCAGGTACTAGCGAGTAACATCGTGGAGGTTCGAGTCCTCTCCTGGGCACCAAGTTTAACGAGAACCTGATGCAGGTTTTCAGAATAAAGAAGCCGCTGCAACCACAGCGGCTTTTTGCTTTGTGGCCCCGGCGTTCCGCGCCGAGGCCGGCGGCCCCATCCAACACGGCGGTTCGCACTTTTTCAGAATTTCTTTGGCAAGTTTTCAAACCACCGAAAAATTTGCTCTATAATTCGAGGCTGATCTGAAAGCCCAGGTGGCGGAATTGGTAGACGCACTAGTTTCAGGTACTAGCGAGTAACATCGTGGAGGTTCGAGTCCTCTCCTGGGCACCACAACATTAAAAAGCCGCTGCATCCGCAGCGGCTTTTTTGCTTTTGCAACGGCTAATGAGGCCCAACGGGACATAGGGCGGCACAGGCTACGCCTCTGCACGGATACAGCAAGGTGCCGCCGCCCGGCAGCGGCACCTCCACAACCACCCGGACGGCTGGCCAGCGCCCTACTTGCGCAGCAGCGCCTTCAGGACATTTTGCAAACGGCGGGCGCTGCCCGCGTCGCTGGCGCTCGCCAGCACCCGGGCCACGTCCTGCCCCCAAGTCTGGGCGGGCGCGGGGTCGTTGCGGCGGGTCAGCAGCTGCAGCTGCAGCATCCGGCGGGCCGCAATGTGCTCCGCGGGCGTGGGCACTTCGGCGGCCATTTCCAGGCGCAACAGCGCTTCGGCAGCATCCCCCTGGGGACCGGAAGACAGGGCCTGCACCCAGGCGCTGCGCGCCGGAGCCGCCACGGCACCTCCCAGGTCTGACGCTGCGGGCACCAGGGCCGCATCGCGCTTTTCCCAGGCGGTCAGCAACTGGGTCAGGGCCTCGCCGTGGGCCTGCGCCGCCAGCTTCTTCAACGCCAGCTGCGCGTGCTCCATGGCCTCTCGCTGGGCACGGAACGCCGCGTCGCCCAAACGGGGGCCGCGGTCTTCCTGGGCCGCGCCGCGATCGCCAAAGCGGCCGCCGCGGTCGCCGAACCGGCCTTCCGCCCGCGCGCCGCGGCCGGCGTCACGGTCGCCAGGGCGGCCGTCACGGCGGTCGCCCTGGCGCCCCGTGCGGCCGGCCGGCGCCGGGGCATCCTTTTTCATGCCGGGGCGGTCGTCGCCCCGCACCGCCACCACGGGCCGCGCCGCCGGCTTGGCGGGGGCTGCCGCAGGCGCCTGCGATGGTTCCGCAGTCTCCGCAGCGCCCTCGGCAGCCGGCTCGGCCGCTGCGGTGGGCGGCGCGGCGTTGGCAGTGTCCGCAGCCGCCGTAGCGGCCTCCTGCGCCTGGGCTTGTCCGCGCAACGCGGCCTCCAGGGCCTGCATGGCGGCACGTATCTGCTGAGCGTCCCCGGTCGCGTTGGCGGCTTCAAGCGCCTTGGAGGCCTCAAGCACGGCACGGTCGCGCACGCTCAACTCGGTTTCAGCACGTTCGCGGTCCGCGGACTTGCGGTGGAAGGCTTCGTCGATCGGCTTGCGGAACGCATCCCACAATTTCTGCTCATGCTTGCGGTCCAGCGGCACCGCCTGGGCCTCCGCCTGCCAGCGCTGCTGCAGCGCCTTGACCGCGTCAATGCGCAAGGCCGCGGCGCCCAGCGCAGTGGCCTCCTCGATCATTGCGTGGCGGCGAGCCAGACTTTCCTTCTGGGCGGCTTCGAGCGGCGCCGCCGCAGCAGCAATGGCCTGCTTCCACAAGGGCTGCAACTCAGCAAAGATCTTTTCCCCCACATGGCCGCCCTCGCGCCAGCGGTCTCCGAACTGGTGCAGCGCCCGGTTGATGGCTTTCCAGTCCCCCGAGGCGGCGTGTTCCTGAGCCCAGGCCTTGACCTCTTCAATCAGCGCCAGGCGCTGCGCCTTGTGCTCGGCGGCCTCGGTGCGGATCTTGTCCAGCCACACCTCCACCACCTTGTGCGCGGCATTGCAGGCTTCGTCAAACTTCTTCCACAAGGCATGGTTGGGCGCCCCGCCCTGGTCTGCCTGCTTCCACTGGTCGCGCAAGGCGCGCAAGGTTTCCTGCATCTTGCGGCCGCCCAGGGCCTGGCCCTCGGGGCGGTTGAGCAACGCCTCGGCCTTGGCCACCAGTTCCTCCCGGACCTGGTCGGCACTCCAGCGCTGCCAGCCCTGCAACTCTCCAGCAGCCACCAGCGCCGTGTGGACCTGCTGCTCCAGGGCGTTGTCGATGTGCCGGCCATGCACCTTGAGCACGGCGCGCAACGCCGCGGCCGCGCCAGAGCTGGCCTTGCCGTGGCCCTCGGCGGTTTCCTTCTCGAGAACGGCCAGGGCCTCCCGCACGCTTTGCACGGCCTTTTCAACCACCTCGGGCGGGGCCTTGGGCTTGGCGGCCCGCGGGGCCTTGGGGGCCGCGGCGGCCGCAGCGAGTGTCGCCTCGGTAGGCAGCCCACGCGCAGCCCGCAATTCGTCTGCCCACACAGGCACCGGGGGCAGCGGCGCGTTGGCATCCTCCGCCGCAGCGGCGGCCTGGGCAAGTGCCGCCTGGAACGCATCCCACACAACCAGCAACTGGGTGCGCGAGGCGTCCAGCAGCGGCGGAAAGCGTGCCTCGACGCTCACCCAGCTGGCATCGCCCACGAGTTCTTGCGCCTGCTCCTGCCAGCGGGCCACGTCAGCGCGCAACAGTTCGACCGCGCCCTGGGCGTCGCGCCAGGGCTTGGTTGACAGCACTTCAATACGCTGGGCCAGGAGCACCGCGGCCTCGCGCTGCACCTGCACGCGATGCTGCAGGTCTTCGATGACCTTGATGCGGTCGGCCAGCTGCACCTTGAGCACGGACAGCGGCTCGCGCGACAGCGGCGCTCCCGCCTTGGCGGCGTCGCGCTGCCAGGCCAGGGCATCGGCAATATTGAGCTTGGGCGCAGCAAGCAAGGCTTGGGCTTTTTCCGCCCACTCGGCGGCAATCGCCTCCTGGCCCTTGGCGCGGCGGATTTCGTCCAGGCGCTCGCGCACGGCGCGCGCAGCTCCCTTGTCGCGGCCGCTCAGTTCCTTGAACACCTCCTGCAGTTGCTCAGGCGCGGGCTGGGTGGCCAGCCACTCGCGAATGCGGGAGGCCCGCTCCCCGGAGGTGGCGGCGGAAAAGGCGCCGCCTGTCAGCGCATCGAGTGGATGCGGCTCGTGGGTTTTGGCCGGGGCCGGGTTCACTTCAGATGCGTCGGACATTTTGCTGCGGGAAAAAAAAGGAAACATGGGTCCATGAGGATGACAAAGAAGGCGGGCCACCCAGGGCCACCGCCTTGCGGCCACCCCGGCAGGACACCGCCCGTGCCAGGGTAAGAAAGCTGCTATTTTCACCGGGTTTGGCCCCCGGGCGGTACGCCGTGCGCACGCCGGGCCCGAGAGAGTGACCTGGCACAAAACTGCTGCGCGGTGACCGTGGGCCGGCGCGCGGCTCCCGACCAGGCTCCCGGCCTGAGCGCGGTGCGCCGCCCCATTATCACCACACGCGCCCCGTCTCCCGCCGCAGGCTGCCGCAGAAGACTGGCGTAAAAAACAGAAAGCCCGGTGGGCAGGGCCTCAAGGCCTGACCACCGGGCTTGACGGCTGACACAACGGTCTTTGCCATCAGTCCGCATGCGGAGATGAACGTCCACATGGCGGGGAGGCAAGGTATTGCCTCCAGGGGTTTGCCAGGGAAAGCCGCGTCTGCTGCACCAAGGGCACTGCATGCCCATCGGAGGGAGACTGACCTCGTCTGGCGATGCCTGAAACGACAGGCACCTGCACCTTACCAAACCCTGCCGGCCAACTCAACCCGCGTTTTCAATGGTATCCGCACGGGCGATTGAATTTGGCAAGCGGGTCGCGCTCACGCAAGGGAACCCATGGCCTTTCCAGGGCCCAAAACTGGGTTTTTTTACAGATTTTTCATAACTTATTGATATTAAAGTTTTAAATGTTAGTATTGACTCTGCATTTAGTGAACTTCTAGAATCCGCCAGCCCCAAAAACCGGGGCTGGTAACCACCTACCCTCGCTGCCGACCCCGGCTAAGTCAGTGCAGGCCCAACGCCCATCGCAGATGGGCTGCCGCACTTGATGGCGTACCAATCCAGGCGACCCGCAGAGACCCGACCGCCCGTCAGGGCGGCCCCGCTTTTGCGGTGCCTCAGAAAGGAAGAGCTATGACAGCGTCAGGAAAATTGATCTCCGGCGTGCGGACATTTGTGTCCGATGTGACCGATGGTTTTCTTGAAATCACCCACAACAGCTTTGCGCTCATCGGCCTGGCTGTGGCCTTTGTCGTGATCACCCTCACCGCACGGCCCGACTTGCGCGAAGCCGGCGAGACCGAGCTGATGAACTGGCTGCAGGCGCGCCAGGTGCAGATGCTGGGCGTGCCCATCGAGCCGGAGGCCAGCGAGCGCGCCACCGCGGGCAACCCTAAGGACCTGCCCAAGGAGCAGGCCGCCGTCGCCTTCTGGCTCAGCAAGAAGTACCGCGTCGCGCCCGAGCCGCTGAGCGTTCTTGTGGCCGAGGCCTATGACATTGGTGCGCGCACCAAGATTGATCCCACGCTCATCCTGGCCATCATGGCCATCGAGTCCAGCTTCAACCCCTTTGCGCAAAGCGCGGTGGGCGCCCAAGGGCTCATGCAGGTCATGACCACGGTCCACACGGACAAGTACCAGAACTTCGGCGGGCAGTTTGCAGCATTCGACCCGGTCAGCAACCTGCGCGTGGGCGCGAAGGTGCTGCAAGAGTGCATCGCCCGGGCCGGCTCGGTCGAGGGCGGCTTGCGCTTTTATGTGGGTGCCGGCAACCAGGCCGACGATGGCGGCTATGCGGCCAAAGTGTTGGCCGAGCATTTCCGGCTGCGCCAGGTGGCCAACGGCCGCTCCATGCCGACCACGCCGCCGCCGGTGCTGTCCACCCAGGCACCTGCGCTGTCGGTGCCCGTGGCGGCCCCGGCCACTGCGGCGCCGCTGCACGGTGACAAGGTTGCCATGCTCTCCGGGCTGTAAGAACGTGTTTACGTTCTAAGAAGCGGCTCAAGACATTCCGGCCGCCGAGGTGTCGGATACACTAGCGGGGTACGCGACTGGCGATAGGCGCTGCATCCACACACAGGATGTTGCCGCTGACGTGGAAACCAGCAAGAAGCCACTTCTTGTTAACCACTGGGAAGCGTGCCGCACGGGCCACCCGCTGCGTTCAGCCGTTCGCCTGGGCAGCCCTTGTTTCAAGGGACACAAGTTCATAGGACTGCCAATCATGTACGACCGCAAAATTCTTGTCGAACAGACCGATCCCGAACTCTTTGCCGCCATCCAGGCCGAAAACGCCCGCCAAGAGCACCACATCGAGCTGATCGCCAGCGAAAACTACGCCTCCCCCGCCGTGATGTGGGCGCAAGGCACCCAGCTGACCAACAAGTACGCCGAGGGCTACCCCGGCAAGCGCTACTACGGTGGCTGCGAACATGTGGACGTGGCCGAACAGCTGGCCATTGACCGCGTGAAGAAGATCTTCGGCGCCGATGCTGCCAACGTGCAGCCCCACTGCGGCGCCTCCGCCAACGAGGCCGTGTTCCTGGCCTTCCTGAAGCCCGGCGACACCATCATGGGCATGAGCCTGGCCGAAGGCGGCCACCTGACGCACGGCATGCCGCTGAACATGTCGGGCAAGTGGTTCAACGTGGTCTCCTACGGCCTGAATGCCAAGGAAGAGATCGACTACGACGCCATGGAAGCCAAGGCCCGCGAGCACAAGCCCAAGCTGATCGTGGCCGGTGCCTCGGCCTACAGCCTGCACATCGACTTCGCGCGCTTCGCCAAGATCGCCAAGGAAATCGGCGCGATCTTCATGGTGGACATGGCCCACTATGCCGGCCTGATTGCAGCTGGCGTGTACCCCAACCCCGTGCCGCACGCCGACGTGGTCACCAGCACCACCCACAAGAGCCTGCGCGGCCCGCGCGGCGGCATCATCCTGATGAAGGCCGAGCACGAGAAGGCCATCAACAGCGCCATCTTCCCCGGCCTGCAAGGCGGCCCGCTGATGCACGTGATTGCGGCCAAGGCCGTGGCCTTCAAGGAAGCGCTGACGCCCGAGTTCAAGGCCTACCAGGAACAGGTGGTCAAGAACGCCAAGGTGGTGGCCGAGACGCTGACGCAGCGCGGCCTGCGCATCGTCAGCGGCGGCACGCAAAGCCACGTGATGCTGGTGGACCTGCGCGCCAAGGGCATCACCGGCAAGGAAGCCGAGGCCGTGCTGGGCGCCGCCCACATGACCATCAACAAGAACGCGATCCCCAACGACCCGGAAAAGCCGATGGTGACCAGCGGCGTGCGCATCGGCACCCCCGCCATGACCACGCGCGGCTTCAAGGAAGAAGAGGCCCGCGCCACGGCCAACCTGATCGCCGACGTGCTGGACAACCCGCGCGACGAGGCCAACATCGCCGCCGTGCGCGAGAAGGTCAATGCGCTGACGGCCCGCTTCCCCGTCTACCGCTGATCCGGCGTTTGAGCTCCCATGAAGTGCCCCTTCTGCAGCCACCTGGAGACGCAAGTCGTTGAAACACGGGTGTCTGAAGACGGGGACTTCATCCGGCGCCGCCGCCAGTGCAGCGCCTGCGACAAGCGCTTCACGACGTACGAACGGCCGGAGGTGAATTTCCCGGCCATCGTGAAGAAGGATGGCCGGCGCATCGAATACGAGCGCGGCAAGCTGCTCGCCTCGTTCAACCTGGCGCTGCGCAAGCGCCCGGTGAGCACCACGCAGATCGACACCGCCATTGAGCGCATCGAGGAAAAGCTGCTCAACCTGGGCCAGCGCGAAGTGCTCTCCAGCCGCATCGGCGAGCTGGTGATGCGCGAACTCAAGAAGCTCGACAAGGTGGCCTACATCCGCTTTGCCAGCGTGTACCGCAGCTTCGAGGACATCGACGACTTCCGCGCGATGGTGGACGAAGTCCGCAAGTAAGCGCTGCGCGCCGCCGGACTGCGGCGCGGCTTCCAGATACTCACTTTTTGATAGCTGCTTGCGCACTATCCACGGGCGCTGGCGGCACTTTTTATCTAAATCTCCGCGCCAACGCCCACGTGCCCGCGCGCCCGCGCGCCCCCGCCCTCCTCCGTGCCGCTCAGTGCGCGGTACGGCCCGCGGACGTGATGCGCCCGGTGGCGGGAACGGCCACCGGGCTGCGGTCCCGGAAGTAGGCCTCCAGCGCGTCCAGGTCCAGCGCACCCACCCTGCGGTCCTGGCCCTGGGCCAGCACGGTGAAATGGTCCCCGCCGCTGTCGAGGTAGCTGCTCAGCACCACGCGCACGGGCATGTCATCGCGCAGCGGCGCGCCGTGCAGCACCATGGCGCTGATGCGTGCGCCGGGCGGCTGCGACAGGTCGTACCGGTACGAAAACCCTTCCGACACCGACAGCACCCGCGGCCGTTGCACGGTGTTGCTGCCGCTGGCGAACTGCTGCTCCAGCACCGCGCGGATCTGCGCCCCCGTGAAGGTCTTCACCACGAGCTGGTTGCCAAAGGGCTGCACGGCGTAGAGCTGCCCGTAGCGCACCAGGCCCTGCTCGTCGGGCACCAAGTCGGCCCGCAACCCGCCGGGGTTCATGAACGACAGCTGGGCGCCGCCGTGCTCCGGCGCCCGCGTGGCGTGCAGCTGCGCATCCGCCACCAGATTGCCCAGCGCGCTTTCGTGCGAAGGCGACGGCGTGCGCCGCAGCGCCCCGGCGGCCTGGCCCACGGGCCGCCGGGCCAGGGGAACGGCCGCGGCGCGGTAGGTTTCGACGATCGACCGCACCTGGGGGTCTGCCGCGAAAGACGGCACCACGGCGGTCATGGGGACCGGGCCCTGCGCTCCGGTAAACGCCTCGCCCTGCACGATGACGTTGCGCGCCACCTTGCGCACCACGCGGCGCGTGCGGGTGTCCACGCGCAGCTGGATGTCGGTGACCAGCGTGCCGTACTGGCCGGCGCTGGTCAGCAGGAAGGGCTTGGCCGGGTTCACGCGGCTGTAGTCGCACACGTACGCCTGGTGGGTGTGGCCCGAGACCACCACGTCCACGGCAGGGTCCAGGCGCTCCAGAATGGGCACGATGTCGCCCGACAGGCCGGCGCAGCTCGTCTCCTGCACGCCGGCCGTGGTGCTGCCGCCCTCGTGGATGACCACGGCGATCACATCGGCGCCCTGGGCCTTGAGCTGCGGCACCAGCGCGTTGGCGGTGGCGGCCTCGTCCTCGAAACGCAGGCCCGCCACCCCGGCCGGGCTGACCATGGACGGGGTTCCGCGCAGCGTGAGGCCGATCATCCCCAGCGTGACCGTGGCCCCGCCTTGCTCAAAGCGCTTGAGCCCGGTGGCCGGCAGCAGCGTGCGGCCGTCTTCCTCCCGCACGGTATTGGCGGCCAGGAAGCCGAACTGCGCGCCCGCGAAGGGCTTGCTGATCTGGCAGGGCTGGCGGGCGGTGAACTTTTCGCAGCCCCCTTGCTGCAGGCGCAGCAGTTCACGCCAGCCGCGGTCAAACTCGTGGTTGCCTACGGCATTGAAATCAATGCGCATGGTGTTGACGGCTTCGATCGTGGGCTCGTCCAGGAACAGCGAGGACACCAGCGGCGATGCGCCCACCATGTCGCCCGCCGAGACCACGGCATGGTGCGGGCTACGGGCCTTGAGGGCCGCGATGGCGCTTGCCAGGTACGCCATGCCGCCCGCGGGCACGGCCACCGGCCCCGCCGGCCCGTTCACCGTGTGCGCCATTCGCGGCGGCTCCAGGTTGCCGTGCAGGTCGTTGAAGCCGATGAGCGTGATGTCGAGATGGTCCGGCCGAGTCACTTCGGGCGCGGGCGACAGAGCCCCGCACCCCGCCAGCAGTACCGCCGCAACGCCCACGACGGCAACGACAGCCCCCCGCGCCGTCCGGCCACACCCTTTGTCCACGCTCCCTGCTGCCCAAGCCCGCCAACGGTTCATGCCCTTCCCCTTTTTCTTTGCTTCTTTGCTACACGCCCTAACAAAAAGGCGCGCATTCCTGCGCGCCCTGACTTGTGGGTCTTGCCGGCCTGTGCCGGCCGCCCCGTGGCCCCGTCTCAGAGAAACGAGGCCTGGATGGGCGGCACCGGCGGCACCACGTCGCCGCACTGCGCCCGGTGGCGCAGCGCGTGGTCCATCACCACCAGCGCCAGCAGGGCTTCGGCGATGGGCGCGGCACGGATGCCCACGCAGGGGTCGTGGCGCCCCTTGGTGACGACTTCGGTGCTGTTGCCGTGGATGTCGATGGACTGGCGCGGGCTGATGATGGAGCTGGTGGGCTTGATGGCGATGCTCACCTCGATGTCCTGGCCGGTGCTGATGCCCCCCAGCACGCCGCCCGCGTTGTTGCTCTGGAATCCCTGCGGTGCCATCGAGTCGCCATGCGTCGTGCCGCGCTGCGCCACACTGGCGAAGCCCGCGCCGATCTCCACCCCCTTGACGGCATTGAGCCCCATCATTGCGTAGGCGATGTCAGCGTCCAGCTTGTCGTACAGCGGCTCGCCCAGCCCCACCGGCACGCCCGTGGCCTGCACCCGGATGCGGGCGCCGCACGAATCGCCGGCCTTGCGCAGGGCATCCATGTAGTCTTCGTACGCGGCCACATCGGCCACGGGGGCGAAGAAGGGGTTGCGCTGCACGTGGTCCCAGCTCTCGAACGGGATGGGCATTTCGCCCAGCTGCGTCATGCAGGCGCGGAACTGCACGCCGTGGCGCAGCGCAAGCCACTTCTTGGCCACGGCCCCGGCCGCGACCGTGGGGGCCGTCAGGCGGGCGGACGAGCGCCCGCCGCCGCGCGGGTCCCGGATGCCGTACTTGTGCCAGTAGGTGTAGTCGGCATGGCCCGGCCGAAAGCTCTCGGCGATGTTGCTGTAGTCCTTGCTGCGCTGGTCGGTGTTGCGGATCAGCAGGGCGATGGGCGTTCCGGTGGTCTTGCCCTGGTACACGCCCGACAGGATCTCCACCGCGTCAGGCTCGTTGCGCTGCGTCACGTGGCGGCTGGTGCCCGGGCGGCGGCGGTCGAGGTCGGCCTGGATGTCGGTCTCCTCCAGCGGCATGCCGGGCGGGCACCCGTCGATCACGCAGCCGATGGCCGGGCCGTGGGATTCACCAAAGTTGGTGACTGCGAATAGGGTTCCAAAGGTATTGCCGCTCATGGCGCGGGATTATCCCAGAGCAGCCGCCGCCAACAGGCCCGGCGCCCGCACCGCCATGCCACAAACGCGCTTGGCACGCACGCAGGCGCTTGCTAGCATGCAGCACCCACTTCGGGACGTCCATGCCGCCCTCTTCCCCGCAACCGCCCGCCCCTCCCCTGGCTCCGCGCAACAGCGTCCCCCTGCCGCCCCCGTTGGGGGATGCGCCGCTGCGCAGCGCCCTGGACGCCAGCGACAACGCGATCGTGCTGAGCAACACGGCCAGGCGGGTGGTCTATGTGAACGGGGGGTTCACGCGCCTGTTCGGATTCGGCGCGGGCGAGGTGCTGGGCCGGTACCTGAGCGACGTGCTCCTGGGCCCGCACTCCGACCCGGGGCTGCTGGGCGACATCCGCAGCGGCTTGCAGGCCCAGGGGTACTTCCATGTGGAGACCCTGCTCTACAGCAAGTCCGGCCAGCCCCGCTGGGTGTCGATGATGATCAACGCCTCCGACGAAGCCTCCGGCGGGCCGGGCGGCAGCATCACCGTGCTCACGGACATCACGCTCACCAAGATGCACGAGGTGCTGCAAAAGCGCGTGCTGGAAGGCATGGTCAACGAACTGCCGCTGACCGACCTGATGGCGCTGGTCTGCCGCGAGGTGGAGCGCATCGCCCCCGAGGTCACGGCGTCCATCCTGGCCGTGGATGAACAGGGCCTGCTGCACCCGCTGGCCGCGCCCAGCCTTCCCGCAGACATCTGCCGGGCGCTCGACGGCGTGCCCATCGGCCCGAGCGTCGGCTCGTGCGGCACGGCCGCCTACCGCGGCGAGCCTGTGGTCGTGACGGACATTGCCACCGATCCGCTGTGGGCGGACTACCGTGCCTTGTTCGCACCCAGCGGCATGCGCGCCTGCTGGTCGAGCCCCATCAGCGACCACCGGGGCAAGGTGGTGGGCACCTTCGCGTTCTATTTCCGCGAGCCCCGGGGCCCGGACGCGCTGCACCACCGGCTGGTGGACGTCTGCCTGCACCTGTGCGCCGTGGCCATCGAGCGCCACTCCACCCGCCAGCGCATCCACCAGCTGGCGTTCTTTGACGAGCTTACCGGCCTGCCCAACCGCGCGATGTTCCGTACCAGCGCCGAGCGCGCGCTGGCCGGCTTGCACCAGGACAGCCTGCCCGGCGCGCTGCTGTTCATCGACCTGGACCGTTTCAAGCAAGTGAACGAGACCCAGGGCCATGCCGCCGGCGACGCGCTGCTGTGCGAGGTGGCCAACCGGCTCACGCAATGCCTGCGCGCCCGCGATCTGGTCGGGCGCCTGGCGGGCGACGAGTTCGTGCTGCTGCTGTCGGACTGCGCCACCGACCAGGCCGTGCAGGCAGCGCACCGCCTGCTGGAGGAACTGGCCCGCCCCATGGAGATTTCCGGCCAGGCGCATGTGTGCCGGGCCAGCATCGGCATTGCCATGTTTCCAGAGGACGGCGACGGCATCGACACGCTGCTGCGCCATGCGGACCAGGCCATGGCCCAGGCCAAGAGCGACCACCTGCACAGCCTGCAATTGTTCAGCGCCGAGATGAACCGTTGCGCACAGGAGCGCGCGGCGATGGAGCGCGCCCTGCGCCAGGCGCTGGCCGCCCGCAGCCTGCGCCTGGAGTACCAGCCGCAGGTCCTGAGCTCGTCACCGGCCACGCTGCACGGCCTGGAAGCCCTGGCGCGCTGGCAGCACCCGGACTGGGGCATGGTGCCGCCCAGCCAGTTCATCCCCGTGGCGGAAGAGGCGGGCCTGATCCACGAGCTGACGCTGTGGCTGCTGGACGAAGCCTGCGGCCAGCTGGCCGCCTGGCGCGCTGCGGGGCATGGGATTCCCTGCGTGGCGGTCAACCTGTCGGGACGCAGCTTTCACCAGGCCGAGTTTGCGCAGCAGGTCTGCGCCGCGCTGGAGCGGCACGGGCTGCGCCCCCAAGACTTGCTGCTGGAGATCACCGAGAGCGTGATGATGGACGCGCGCCCCGTGACGCGCGCCAACATCGAAGCGCTGCACCAGAAGGGCTTCAAGCTGTCGCTGGACGACTTCGGAACGGGCTACTCCAGCCTGAGCTACCTGCACCGCCTGCCGATTTCCGAGCTGAAGCTGGACATGGCCTTTGTGCGCGACCTCACCACCAGTTCCACCGCCCGCGCGCTGACCGTCTCGGTGCTCAGCATCGCCCACAGCCTGGGCATGGTGGTGGTGGCGGAGGGGGTGGAAACCCCGGGCCAGCAGCAATGGCTGCAGGCGCACGGGTGCCCCGTCATGCAAGGCTATCTGTTTGGCAAGCCCATGCCGCCCGGGGACGTGGCAGACTGGCTGCGCACCGCCCGCGGCGGCGCCTGAGCGGGCCCACGGGTCGGGCACTGCAGCGCGCTGCGGTTCAGGGCGCGGTCTTTTCCTCAGGCCAGTCGCGGATGTAGGCCTTGAGCATCTTGTTCTCGAAGTTCTGGCTGTCCACCACGGCCTTGGCCACGTCGTAGAAGCTGATCACGCCCATGAGCATGCGGCGGTCCATCACGGGCATGTAGCGGGCATGGCGGTCCAGCATCATGCGGCGCACTTCGTCCATGTCGGTTTCCAGCGTGCAGGTCAGGGGCGCATCGTCCATGGCCGTGCGCACCAGCATCGTGCCCACGCTGCCGCCGTTCTTGACCAGTGCCTGGATGACTTCGCGGAAGGTGAGCATGCCCACCAGGTCGCCATGCTCCATCACCACCAGCGAGCCGATGTCCCGCTCGGCCATCACCGCCACCGCACCCGACAGCGGCTCGTCCGGCGTAGCGGTGTAGAGGGTGTTGCCTTTGACGCGAAGAATGTCGCTGACTTTCATGGTGCTGGGTCTCCGAGGGGGCAGCGGCGCGTGCCGCAGTCTGAATGATCGACGGGAATATAGCCCACAATCCCCGCTGCACTGACAACATGGGAGACACCCCGATGCCCGGCTATTCCGACCCCGGCTTTGACACGCTGGCGCTGCACGCAGGCGCGAGCCCCGACCCCGCCACCGGCGCACGCGCCACGCCCATCCACCTGACCACCTCGTTCGTCTTCGAGTCCAGCGACCACGCGGCCTCGCTGTTCAACCTGGAGCGCGGCGGCCATGTGTACAGCCGCATCAGCAACCCCACCAACGCGGTGCTGGAGCAGCGCGTGGCGGCGCTGGAGAGCGGCGTGGGCGCCATCGCCACCGCCAGCGGCCAGGCCGCACTGCACCTGGCCGTGGCCACGCTGATGGGCGCGGGCAGCCACATCGTGGCCAGCACGGCGCTGTACGGCGGATCGCAGAACCTGCTGCACTACACGCTCAGCCGCTTCGGCATCGAGACCACGTTCGTGAAGCCCGGCGACATCGACGGCTGGCGCGCTGCGGTGCGCCCCAACACCAAGCTCTTCTTTGGCGAAACCGTGGGCAACCCCGGCCTGGACGTGCTGGACATCCCCACCGTATCGGCCATCGCGCACGAGGCTGGCGTGCCGCTGCTGGTGGACTCCACCCTCACCTCGCCCTGGCTCATCAAACCGTTTGAACACGGCGCCGACCTGGTCTACCACTCGGCCACCAAGTTCCTCTCGGGCCACGGCACGGTGGTGGGCGGCATCGTGGTGGACGGCGGCAGCTTCGACTGGGACGGCCCGAAGTCGGCCGGCAAGTTCGCCGAGCTGACGCAGCCCTATGACGGCTTTCACAACATGGTGTTCACCGAAGAAAGCACCGTGGGCGCCTTTTTGCTGCGCGCACGGCGCGAGGGCCTGCGCGACTTTGGCGCCTGCATGAGCCCGCACACGGCCTGGCTGATCCTGCAAGGCATCGAGACGCTGCCGCTGCGCATGGAGCGGCACATGCGCAACACAGAGAAGGTGGTGGAGTTTCTGGCCGCGCAGCCCTTCGTGGCGCGCGTGGGCCACCCGCTGCTGGAGTCGCACGGGAGCCACGCATTGGCGCAAAAGCTGCTGCCGCGCGGCGCGGGCTCGGTGTTCAGCTTCGACCTGAAGGGCAACCGCGAGCAGGGCAAGAAGTTCATCGAAACGCTCAAGGTCTTCAGCCACCTGGCCAACGTGGGCGACTGCCGCAGCCTGGTGATCCACCCAGCCAGCACCACGCACTTCCGCATGAGTGACGACGCGCTGGCGGGTGCGGGCATCCGCCAGGGCACGATCCGCCTGTCCATCGGACTCGAAGACGCCGACGACCTCATCGACGACCTCAAGCGCGCGCTGAAAGCGGCAGAGAAGGCGGGGGCCTGACCATGCACATCCAAGTCAACGGGGCCGCCATCTACTGCTACACCGGCGGCAAGGCCTTCGATGCCGCCAAGCCCACCGTGGTGTTCATCCACGGCGTGCTCAACGACCACAGCGTGTGGGCCCTGCAAAGCCGCTACATGGCCCACCACGGCTGGAACGTGCTGGCCATCGACCTGCCCGGCCACTGCCGCAGTGGCGGCGATGCGCCCGCCACGGTAGAGCAAGGCGCGGACTTCATCGGCGCCCTGCTGTATGCCGCGGGCGTGCAGCGCGCGGCGCTGGTGGGCCACAGCTGGGGATCGCTCATCGCCATGGAAGCCGCCGCGCGCCTGAAGGACCGCATCAGCCATCTGGTGCTGGTGGGCACGGCGTTTCCCATGAAGGTGTCGCCCGCGCTCATCGAGGCGTCGCAAACCGATCCGGAAAAGGCGCTGCGCATGGTCAACGTGTTCTCGCGCAGCACGCTGGCCGCGCCGCCCTCGGCCCTGGGGCCGGGCACCTGGGTGTTTGGCGCCGGCATGGCGCTGGGGCGCAAGGTGCTGCGCAGCAACCCCGCCGTCAACGTGTTCCACCGCGGCTTTGTGGCCTGCGACAGTTACGCGGGCGGCGAGGCGGCCATGGCCCAGCTCACCTGCCCCATTCTCTTTGCGCTGGGCAGCCAGGACCAGATGACGTCGCCCAAGGCCGCGCAGGGCCTCATCAATGCGGCCCGGGCTGCGGGCAAGCAGGTGCAGGTGGCGCACCTGCCCGTGGGCCACAACCAGATGACCGAGGCGCCGGAGGAGACGCTGTTCGCCCTGCGCGACTTCCTCGCGCGCTGAGGGGCCCGCACGCGCCGCGCAGGAGCCCCTGGGTTTTCCCCAGGGCGCCTGCGCCCCCGAATGTCGGCCATGCGACGGTACGGGGATTCCCTGGGGTTCTAGACTGCGCTGCTGGCAAGGCCGCGCCACAGCCGGACCGGCCGCACACGAAGGAGACAACGCCATGGACCTCAGCACGCCCCACCCTGCGCCGGCCCCCGCCGCCGACGGCAAGCCCGATCCGCGCAGCTTCAAGACCTTCGCGGAGTTCTACCCGTTCTACCTCACGGAGCACAGCAACCGCACCTGCCGGCGGCTGCACTTCGTGGGCTCCACGCTCAGCCTGGTGTGCCTGGCCATGCTGGTGGCCACCGGCAAGCCGCAGTACCTGCTGTACGGGCTGCTGTGCGGCTACGGCTTTGCGTGGGTGGGCCACTTCGGGTTTGAGAAGAACAAGCCCGCCAGCTTCAAGCGCCCGCTCTACAGCTTCATAGGCGACTGGGCCATGTACAAGGACCTGTGGACCGGCAAAGTCCCGTTTTGAATAAAATCAGGCTGCAGCGCCCGTCCAGAAAGCGCAAGCAGCTATCAAAACAGAAGCAAATTCAGGCAAATTCAGGCGAGGGGCGGCGCCGGGGCATCGCCCAGGGCATCGGTCGGCACGCCACCCAGCACGTCGGCCACCACCAGCGACTCCAGGCCCGAGCGCTGCCACAACGGGCCCAGGCTGGGCGCGCGCTCCAGCAGCAGCCGGCGCACCAGCGGCGCCAGCGGGGTGGATTGCGGGTCGGCCAGCAGGATGCAGCGCGGCTCCGCCTCGTCCGAGGCCCCTTGGGCCGTGGCTTCCGCCACCTCGCCCACCCAGTCCAGCGCGGTCAGGGCCTCCAGCACCGGCTCCAGCTGCAGGCCGTCCACGCGCAGCGCCTGCGCCAGCTGGCCCGGCCGCAAGCCCTTGGCGGGGGTTTGGCGGGCGCGGTGCAGGGCTTGCAGCACCTCCACCGCCAGCTGGAACGTCCAGCCCGCCACCGTGCCGCGCCGCGCCACGCCCGCCAGCAGGCTGGGCAGGTAGGCGGTGACCACCGCGCCCAGCAGCACGATGACCCAGGCCACGTAGATCCACACCAGCAGGATCGGCAGCGTGGCGAAGGCGCCATACACCACCGAATAGGTGGGCACGGTGCCCAGGTACAGGGCCAGCACCTTCTTGGCCGCCTCGATGCACACCGCCACGAACAGCCCGCCCGTCCAGGCGTGGCGCCATTTCACCGGCGTGTTGGGCACATAGTGGTAGAGCGATGCCATGCCGCCCGCCAGCACCGCGAACTGGATCGAGTCGAACAGCAGCTGCACGCCGTCCGGCAGCCGCTTGACCAGCCCGCCCGAGGCCGACATCACGTACGAGGTGAGCGCCAGGCTGGCCCCCATGAGCAGCGGCCCCAGCGTGATGGCCGCCCAGTAGATGAGCACGCGCTGGCCCAGCGGGCGCAGGCGCTGCACGCGCCAGATATCGTTGAGCGTGCGGTCGATGGTGAGGATCAGCGCCAGCGCCGTCGCCATCACGATGGAAAAGCCCGCAACGCCCAGCCCGCTGGCCTTGGCGGCAAACTGGCTGAGGTAGCCCAGCACCTGGCGCGAGATGCTGTCGGGCACCAGGCTGGTCACCAGCCACGTCTGCAGCGCCCCCTGCAGCTTGCCGAAGATGGGGAACGCCGTGAACACGGCCAGCGCCACGGTGAAGAACGGCACCAGCGCAAGCATGGTGGTGAAGGTGAGGCTGCTGGCCGTGAGCCCCAGATGGTCCTCGCGGAAGCGCTCGCGCAGCGTTTGCGCGGTGGTGCGCCAGGGAAAGTGCGACAGCTCGGCCACCAGCGCTTCAAAGCGCTGCACCGCTGTCTGTAAGGTCAAGGACATGGCCGATATGATGCCAGCCCAATGACCGCATCCTCCGCCACCCCGACCCTGCCCGCATCCACCCCTCCCGCGCCGGCCGTGGCCGCCACCCGCTGGCTGGCCGCGGGCAGCCTGCTGGCGCTGGTGGCGCTGTGCCTGGCGTGGGAGCTGGTGCTGGCGCCGGTGCGGCCCGGCGGCTCGTGGCTGGCCGTCAAGGCGCTGCCGCTGTGCATTCCGCTCGCGGGCATTCTCAAGAACCGCATGTACACCTACCGCTGGGTGAGCCTGGTGATCTGGCTGTACTTCATCGAAGGCGTGGTGCGCGGCTGGGGCGACAAGCCCCCCTCGCAGTGGCTGGCCTGGGCCGAGGTGGCGCTGTGCCTGCTGCTGTTCACCGCCTGCACGCTGCACGTGCGGCTGCGCCAGCGCAACGCAAGGAAATGAAACACCCCCTGAGGCCCTTCGGGCCTTGCGCGGCTGCCCTCGCTCAAGCCGTGGCGGTTTCACAGGCAGCTGAATCACTGACATCAATGCAATCCAAACCATGACCCAACTCATCGACACCCTGCGCGCCATCGTCGGCCCCACCCACGTGATCACCGAAGGCGACCTCACCGCCTGGGAGCAGGACTGGCGCCGCCGCGTGCGCGGCAAGGCCCTGGCCGTGGTGCGCCCGGCCAGCACGGCCGAGGTGGCCGCCGTGGTGAAGGCCTGCGCCGCCAGCGGCACCGCCATCGTGCCGCAGGGCGGCAATACCGGCTTGGCCGTGGGCTCCACGCCCGATGAGTCCGGCACGCAGATCGTGCTGAGCCTCGCCCGCATGAACGCCGTGCGCAGCGTGGACACCGACAACCTCACCATGACGGTGGAGGCCGGCTGCATCTTGCAGAACCTGCAGGAGGTGGCGCGCAACGCGGGCGTGCTGTTTCCGCTCTCCCTCGCGGCCGAGGGCAGCTGCACCATCGGCGGCAACCTAGGCACCAACGCCGGCGGCACACAGGTGGTGCGCTACGGCAACACCCGCGAGCTCTGCCTGGGCCTGGAGGTCGTCACGCCCCAGGGCGAGGTGTGGGACGGCCTCAAGGGCCTGCGCAAGGACAACACCGGCTACGACCTGCGCGACCTGTTCATCGGCAGCGAGGGGACGCTGGGCATCATCACCGCGGCCACGATGAAGCTCTACCCCCAGCCCGCCGCCAAGCTCACCGCCTGGGCCGCCGTGCCCTCCATGGAGCATGCCGTGGCCCTGCTGGGCCTGGCGCACAAGCAGCTGGGCGCGGGCCTCACGGGCTTTGAAGTGATGGGGCAGTTCGCGCTCAGCCTGGTGGGCAAGCACATGCCGCAGCTGCGCGTGCCCTTCCTGGGCGACGAGAACGCGCCGTGGTGCGTATTGCTCGAAAACTCCGACAGCGAATCCGAAGAGCACGCGCGTGCGCGCTTTGAATCACTGCTGGAGACGGCGTTTGAGATGGGCTGCGTGGCCGACGCCGTGGTGGCCGAGAACCTCACGCAGGCGCACCAGCTCTGGCACATCCGCGAGAGCATTCCGCTGGCCCAGGCCGAAGAGGGCCTGAACATCAAGCACGACATCTCGGTGCCCATCTCGCGCATCCCCGCGTTCGTGGCGCACGCCGACGCGGTGCTGCAGCGCGAAATCCCGGGCGTGCGCCTGGTCAACTTCGGCCACCTGGGCGACGGCAACCTGCACTACAACGTGCAGGCCCCGGCCGAGGGCGACGCCAAGGCCTTCCTGCGCGAGCGCGAGGCGCAGGTGAACCACCTGGTCTATGAAGCCGTGGCCGAGTTCGGCGGCTCCTTCTCGGCAGAGCACGGCATTGGCGAACTCAAGGCCGACAAGCTCGAGAAATACCAGTCGCCCGTGGCCCTGGGCATGATGCGCGCCATCAAGCAAGCGCTGGACCCGCAGGGCATCATGAACCCGGGCCGGGTGCTGCAAAAGGCCTGACGCACTCGCGCCGCTGCGCCACCGCCTCCACCGCCAGGGAAAGCTCGCCGATGTCAAACACCGTTTCCGTACGCCCCGTCCAGCCCGGCGACTACGCCGCGTGGCGCCCCCTCTGGGACGGCTACAACGCCTTCTACGGCCGCTTTGGCGCCACGGCGCTGCCGGAGCCCATCACCGAAGCCACCTGGCAGCGGCTCAACGATCCGGCGGAACCCGTGTTCGGCCTGGTGGCGCAGGACGCCGGCAGCGGCCAGCTGCTGGGCCTCACGCACTACCTCTACCACCGCAACACCACCCGCCTGCAGCCCGTGTGCTACCTCAGCGACCTCTTCACCCGCGAAGCCGCACGCGGCCGCGGCGTGGGGCGCGCGCTCATCCAGGCCGTGTACGACGCCGCGCGCGCTGCCGGGTCCTCGCGCGTGTACTGGCAGACGCACGAGACCAACGCTGCCGGCCGCCTGCTCTACGACAAGCTCGCCAAGCACCACGGGTTCATCGTGTACTCGCAAGAGCTGTAACCACCGCCCGCAGCAAGCTATCAAAACAATAGCTGCTCGCGCTTTCACATCGGCCCCTGCAGCGGCTTTTCGCTAAAAATCGGACCGTACGCGCGGCGCCGTTCACTGCGGTGCACGCCGTTCAGAGCAGCTTGCGCAAGGGCTGGCCCCACAGCCCGGCCCAGGCCTTCGCCGCCCCCGCCGGTTCATACCCATTGCGGCGGTAAAAGCCCTGCGCCGTGCGCGTGCTGTCCAGCACCAGGGCCGGCGCACCGCATCGCCGGGCCTCTGCCTCCGCCGCCTGCAGCAGCGCGCGGCCCACGCCCTGGCCCAACACTTCGGGCACCACATAGCACAGCGCCAGCGTGGCCGGCGGCAAGACCAGGGCAAAGCCCACCATGGGCGCATCCACATCCACATCCGCACCCTGACTGCGGCAGGCAGCCCAGGCCATGGCGCCGGGGGCGGACAGCCAGGCGGCGAACTGGGCCGGTGTCTTGTTCGCCAGCCACGCACCCAACACGGCCGGATCGTTGCCATGGTCGGCCGCGCAGCAGCGGGCAATGGATTCGCGCACCACGGCGCAGGCCTGGGCCGCAACGCCCGGCGATGCCTGCGCCACGCGGCGGATGGTGAATGCAGTCACGGCGCCGGTCGGCGGCGCGAGGGGGGATGTGCCCATGCGGGTGCGGCTCCTCTTCTCTTGGCGCGACGGGGGCGCATGCCCCGCGGCGCCCAATCGCAGGTCCGGATCTGGCGCGACGCTGCCGGGCATTCTGCCGAGACTCTGCACCGGGATTACTCACGTCAGGCAACGCTCATGAACCAGTCGGTGCACAGCGTTGCCTTCACTTCATTTTCCACAGGAGCAGATCCATGAAGGTTTTGGCGGGCAAGGTGGCCCTCGTGACGGGCGCGAGCTCAGGCATCGGACGCGCGGCGGCGCTGCTGTTTGCGCAGCACGGCGCCTGCGTGGTGGTGGGCGCGCGGCGCCAAGGCGCGCTGGACGAGCTGGTGCAGCAGATCCACGCCGCCGGCGGCGCTGCGCACAGCGTGGCCGGGGACGTCCGGGACGAGTCGTTCGCGCAGCGCCTGGTGGCGCAAGCGGTCGAGCGCTTTGGCGGCCTGGACATCGCCTTCAACAACGCCGGCACCCTGGGCGAAAGCGGCCCCACGCCCGGCATCTCGGCCGCTGGGTGGCAGGACGCGCTGGACACCAACCTCACCAGCGCCTTCTTCGGCGCCAAACACCAGATTCCCGCCCTGCTGCAGCGGGGCGGCGGCTCCATCGTGTTCACCTCCACCTTTGTGGGCCACACGGCCGGGTTCCCCGGAGTGGCAGCGTACGCCGCCAGCAAGGCGGGCCTCATCGGCCTCACCCAAGCCCTGGCTGCCGAACTGGGCCCGCAAGGCGTGCGGGTGAACGCGCTGCTGCCGGGTGGCACCCTGACCCCCATGGCCCACGCCATGAACGGCAGCCCCGAGGCCCTGGCGCAGGTGGCGAGCCTGCACGCGCTCAAGCGCCTTGCGCAGCCCGAAGAACTGGCCCAGGCAGCCTTGTTCCTGGCCTCGGACGCCTCGTCGTTCATGACCGGCACGGCCATGCTGGTGGATGGCGGGGTCTCGATCAACCGGACGTAAGGTCTTCGCAGGCAGGGCGCGCGCCCCTCCCTGCCGCCACGCGTGGCGGGGGCTCTACGGGTACAGCATCTCGCCGCGGCCCAACATCTCCACAAATTCTGCAATCTTGCGTGCGCGCGTCTCCGGCTTCTTCGCGTTCTGCACCCGAAACAGGATCGCATAGCGGTTGCGGCTGTTCAGCGTGGAAAAGAACTGCCGGGCCTTGGGATGCGCGTCCAGCGCGCGCTGCAAGTCCTCCGGCACGGCCGCCGTGCTGGCCGGCGCATAGGCGGCGTCCCAGCGGCCGTCCTCCCGCGCCCGCTGGATGGCCTGCAGGCCGGCCGGCCGCATCCGGCCGGACGCGATCAGCGCCTCGGCCTTGCGCCTGTTGGTCTGCGACCAGAGGCTCCTGGCGCCACGCGGCGTAAAGCGCTGCAGCCAGTAATGCGCGCTCTCGGCCTGCTTCTGGCCGTCAATCCATCCGTGGCAGAGCGCGCCCTCCACCGCCTGGGCATAGGTCACGGTGGGCGCCTCGGCCGACTTTTTCGCCAGCCGAAGCCACACACCCGCGGAAGAGCCGCCGTTCTGTTCGAGCCAGGCTTCCCAAGCCTGCGGGGTGGCGAAGGTCAGTGTCGGATCGGTCATGGCCGCAGCCTAGCGCCAAACGGCCGGCAATGGCGCGAGCAGGGTGAACCCGCCGCCGCGGTGCCTTCATTCACCCGCGCGGGCCGCGCCGACTCCTACTGGATGCACGCCTTGCCCAACGGCGTGTGCGGATCGCACGCAAGAAGGCCTTGGAGTTCAAAGATGTAAAAGCGCGGCCGCTCGCTGCAATAGACGGTGGTGACCTTGCCAGACGCGTGGGCCCTCACCTCCACGCCAGCGCCTTCGTCGCGGCTGCCGCGGGCGCGGGTGAAAACGGTGTAGGAATGCGAGCCCGTGTCAAAACGGACCGACTGGGTGTAGAGCCCCTGGCGGGTGTAGGTGGCGCCCACGAACTTGCCCAGCGAGCCCGCCCGCTGCGGCGGGAAAACCAGCTCTGCCGCCCGCTCCTGGCCCGCGCCGTCCAGAGTGCCAAACCGGTACTCCAGGAACCCGTCGCGCGATGGCGGCACCGAGGCACACAGCTCGATGAACTTGCGGCCGCTCGAGGCTTCGCAGCCGAAGATCGGTGTGGAATCGCCATCACAGGCCACCGCGGCGGAAGCCCCGACGAGCGTTGCGGACACGGCGACCAGGACGTGGCGCAAGGTCTGCATGCGGTGATGTGAACGCGCCGGCAATCCGCTGTGGCCCTACGAAGCCAGAACGCCGCCCAGAACGAGCAGGCCCAAGCCCACAAACCAGAGCCGCATCAACCAGGGATTGGCGTTGGCGCGGCCGGCAACAACATAGCCATACAGCGGCACGAACAGGCACATGAGCCCCGCGACGGCCGATTGTTTGAACGCCACGGCCGCCATGGCGACCTGCATGCCGACCATGGTTGCGATGCCCAGAAGAAGTACTGCAGCGGCCATCTCATCCTCCCACGTTTTTCAAGGGGCACGGCAAGCGCCTTCGCCTGCCCAGCAGGGCCGCGGAGCACGGACCCCGACAGACCGTGTCCGGGCCGACCGCGCAGCGCCCCGGTCGAGCGGATCAGCATGGATTGAAGGTGCCGGCCGCCCAAGCGGCAGTTCCGCATTATCGTGCGGTGCGCAGCGGAGCAAGCCTTCGTAGCCATTCCTGCACGCGCCGCGTGATGGCTCGGGGCGGCGCTCGCTGCGGAGCTCCATCAACCGCGGAGTCAGCCGCTGAGGCCGCCTGTCACCGCAGGCCGCCTCAGCGCCCACCCGGCCGCATCCTCCCAGCAGGGCGGCACGCACCCCTGCTCCTGCACACACAAACTCGCGCTGGCCAGGGCGTGGGCCAGGGCTTCCGTACATGCCTGGGCAGGCAACGCCTCGACAAAAGAAGCAACCCCGCCGCCCGCCGTTGCAGGGGTCTGTGCGTGGGCCTGGCGCAGCAGGTGCGCCAGCAGCCCGGCCAGAAAGCTGTCGCCCGCGCCCACGGTATCAATGACTTCTAGCGGCTGGGGCTCCTGGGCAAAGCATGCCGCGCCGCTGCGGTGCAACAGCCAGGCACCGTCTGCGCCGAGTGTGAGGGCCAGCAGGTGCGCCTGTGGGTTGGCGGCCAGCAGGTGGCGGGCGCGGGCCAGCGCGTCGGTGCCGGGCACGGCCAGGTGCTCCAGGTCCTCGTCGCTGGCCTTGATGATGTGGGCATGGGCGAGTGCAGCGTGCACCGTGGTGCGGTAGGCCGCCAGGTCTGGCATGACGGAGGGGCGCAGGTTGGCATCCACCACCACGCAGCGGCCCGCGGCGCGCTGGGCCGCCAGCCAGGGGAGGTAGATGGCGGTGTCGCGCGCGTCCAGCGCCAGGGCGCCAGTGCAAATGAGCTGCAGGGACGGCAGCGCCGCGCAGGTCTCTGCCAGGCCCTGGGCGGTGACGGCGCGGTCGGCCACGCCGTCGCGGTAAAAGGCGTAGTCGGGGTGGCCGTGGGCGTCGAGGTTGACCACGGCAAGCGAGGTGACCTGCTGCACGGGATCGGTGTGGGCCAGGTGCACGCCGTCGGCAACCAGTTGCGCGGCCAGCTCGCGGCCGAAGCGGTCGCGCGACAGGGGGTTGAGGTACTGCGTGCCCACGCCCTGCCGGGCCAGCGCGCGGCACAGGTTGTAGAGGGCGCCGCCCAGGCAGGGCAGGTAGCTGCCCTCGGGGCGGCGGATGAGGTCGATGAGCGCCTCGCCCGCCACGGCGGCCTGAACGGTGGGGGGCAAGGCGGGAGGGACGGTGAAAGTCATGGTGTTGAAAGAATGAAGGGGAGCGCGGCCTGTGCGTGGCGAGGAGATGGTTGGGTGTACTGCGTGCCCTGGCTTCGACAGGCTCAGCCCGAACGGGTAGTGGTCGCACGGGTGGGCATCGCACGGGCCGCAATCATGCGGGCCCGCACGCATGCCGCGGCGCAGTGGGGCCAGCGCCCACGTTCACCTCACAGCTTGCCAAACCGCCCCGCGCCCTGCTTGCGGTACTCGCTGGGCGTCATGCCCTTGATGTCCAGAAACCGGCGGTTGAAGTTGGCCATGTTGTTGAAGCCCACGTCGTAGGCGATGTCGGTGATGTAGCGTTCGGTCTCCATCAGCAGCTGGCAGGCGCGGTTCACGCGCACCAGGTTGACGAAGTCGGTAAACGTGTTGCCCGTGGCGCGGCGGAAGAAGCGCGAGAAACGGCTTTCCGTCATGCCCAGCTCCTGCGCCAGGTCGGCGGCGGACAGGGGCACCGCCAGGTGGTCGGTGATGCGGCTCACGATGGCGTTGATCTGCGCCAGCTGCGCATCGCTGTCCTCGCTTTGCAGCTGGGTGCTGGACAAGAGGCGGTAGTCGGTACAGCGGGCCAGCTCGCCCATCAGCTCGCAAAAGGCGCCGAAGCGCGCCAGGCCCTGCAATTCCTTGATGCGGTACCAGTGCGCCTGCGCCTGCTGGTGCAGGCCGAAGAACTCGATGCCGTGGCGCGCGCGCTCCAGCAGGGGCAGCACCTCGCGCAGCTCGGGGATGCCTTCGCTGCTGGCGGCCAGCGGCGCGTGGGGGAACTGGATCACCAGGTCGCGCAGCGGCACGCCGCCTTCGGGCAGGTCCATGCTGATCCAGTTGTGCGGCAGGCGCGGGCCGGTGAGCACCAGCTGGCCGGGGCCGAACTGGCCGATCCAGTCGCCCACGAACACCTTGCCCGACGTGGCGGTGATGAGGTGCAGCTCGTACTCGTCGTGGTAGTGCCAGCGCGCCAGCGGCGTGGGAAAGCCGTGCGACAGGCAGCGGATGAAGCCCGCCGTCTCGGGCGGCTCGTAGCCCAGCTCGGGCGAGCGCTGGAACGCATGCTCCAGCTCGGGCTTGGTCTGGCGCGGCAGTGCGTGGACGGAGGACATGGCGGTGGTTCCTGGGCGCGCTGGGATCGGTGGGTGGTGGTGCGGGCGTGCCTTTATTGTGCAGAGGCGCCAGGGTGGCGGGCCACGAACTGCGCCACGCGCGCGCAGGCCCCGCGCAGGGCCTGCACCAGCCGCGCGTCGCCCGCCAGGTCGGCCCACAGCACCGCGTCCCCCGCAAAGGCAGCCACGGGGTCGGCGGCCTCGCAGATCGCTTGGGCCGCGGCCGGGTCCATGGCCTGGTCCTGGTAGGTGTAGGGGATCTGCCCGGCGTGCCAGCGCTGCAGGTAGGCCAGGAACAGCGCGGGCAGCATGGCTACGCTGGCGATGCCCTCGCCACGCGCCAGGCGCTCGCGCAGTGTGGGGGCGATGAAGCCCGGGATCTTGCTGAAGCCGTCCATGGCCACGCGCTGGTTGGTGTCCGCGATGGCGGGGTTGCCAAAGCGCTCCAGCACCACGTCGCGGTAAGCGGCCAAGTCGATGGGGCTGGGCTGCAGCACGGGGATGGCGTCGTCGGTCACGTAGTCGAACGCCATCTGGCGGATGGCCGGGTCGTGCGTGCCTTCGTGGATGTACTGGTAGCCCACCAGCGTGCCGGCCCAGGCAATGCAGCTGTGCGTGGCGTTGAGCAGGCGGATCTTGGCCTCTTCGTACGGCGCCACGGATGCCACCAGCTCCACGCCCACCCGCTCCCATGCAGGGCGGCCGTTGGCAAAGCGGTCTTCAATCACCCACTGGATGAAGCTCTCGCCCATCAGTGCGGCGGGGTCGGTGCGGCCGGTGGCGGCCTGCACGCGCTGCACCACCTCGGGCGTGGGGCGGGGGGTGATGCGGTCCACCATGGCGTTGGGGCTGGTGGTGTGGGCCTCGATCCACGCGGCCAGGTCGGCGTCGCCCAGGGCCTGCACAAACTGCAGCAGGCCGCTGCGCACGCGCTCGCCGTTGTGGCGCAGGTTGTCGCAGTTGAGCAGGGTCACCGCCCCCGCCCCGGCCTGCTGGCGCGCGCGCAGCAGCATGGTGAGCGCGCCATAGAGCGTGCTGCCCGCGTGGCCTGCGCGTACGGCTTCCAGGTCGCTGGCCAGGTCGGGCGCATTGGCCCAGTCCAGCTGGTGGCGGCTGTCCAGGTAGTAGCCCGCCTCGGTCACGGTGAAAGAGATGATGCGCGTGCCGGGCTGCACGGCCAGGGCCACCAGGCCCGCCAGGTCCGGCGTGTAGGGCACCACGGTGCGGATGGATTCGACCCAGGTGTAGCTGCGCGCGCCCTGGGCGGTGACTGTTTCCAGCGTGTAGGCGCCGCCCTGGGCCTGCAGCGCGGCAATGGTGTCCTGCATGTCGGGGCGCAGGTTGCCGCCGGCCAGCACCCAGCGCGTGTCGCCCAGCGCATGCAGCTGGTGCAGGTACACCGCCTGGTGCGCGCGGTGAAAGGAGCCCAGCCCGAGGTGCAGGATGGTGAGGGGAGATGCGGGGGATTCAGCAGTCATGGGGAAGGTGCAATCGGCAATATCGGGGCTGGGCACAGGCAGTCAGGCAGCAGCGGGCACGGGTGGGGCCACCACGCGGCCGGCGCTGTCGAACCAGTGGGCGTGGTCGGCCGCGATGTCCAGGGCCACGGCATCGCCGGCCTGCAGGGCCGTGCGCTCGCTCTGGCGGGCCACCACCTGGGCGCCCTGGGTGGTGCGCACGTAGATCAGCGTTTCGGCGCCCAGCGCCTCCACCAGCTCTACCTGGCCGGCGGCCACGCCGCCCTGCCCTCCCGGCACACCCGCGCGCACGGCCACGCATTCGGGCCGCAGGCCCACGGCGCCGCCCGTGGCGGCCTGGGGCGCGAGTTGCTGCACGGGGGCGGGCAGCTGCGCATAGGGCACCACGTTCATCTGCGGCGTGCCGATGAACTGGGCCACGAACTGGTTGGCGGGCCGGTCGTACAGCGCGAGCGGCGAGCCCACCTGCTCGATCTGCCCGTCGCGCAGCACCACCACGCGGTCGGCCAGGGTCATGGCCTCCACCTGATCGTGCGTCACGTAGATGGTGGTGGCGCCCAGGTCGCGGTGCAGCTTGGCGATCTCCACGCGCGTCTGGCCGCGCAGGGCGGCGTCGAGGTTAGACAAGGGCTCATCAAACAGGAACACCTTGGGCGCACGCACGATGGCGCGGCCGATGGCCACCCGCTGGCGCTGGCCGCCCGACAGCTCCTTGGGGGTGCGCTGCAGGTACTGCGTGAGGTTGAGGATGCGCGCAGCGTTCTGCACTTTTTCGTCGATGACCTGCTTGTCCACCTTGGCGAGCTTGAGCGCGAAGCTCATGTTCTCGTACACGCTCATGTGCGGATAGAGCGCGTAGCTCTGGAACACCATGGCCAGGTCGCGCTTGCTGGAGGGCTGGTCGGTGATGTCGCGGCCGTCCAGCATGAGCGTGCCGCCGTCGATGCTCTCCAGCCCCGCGATCAGGCGCAGCAGCGTGGACTTGCCGCAGCCCGAGGGTCCGACGAAGACGATGAATTCGCCCTGCTCAATGGTGAGGTCGATGCCCTTGATGGCGCGGTGCTCGCCAAAGAATTTCTCGATGCCGCGCAGTTGTAGGTAGGCCATGGAATCGGATTCCTGAATGCTTGAAGACAGTGGGATGGAGCGGCGACTTACTTGACAGCACCAAAGGTCAGGCCCTGCACGAGCTGCTTCTGGCTGAACCAGCCAAACACCACGATGGGGGCAATCGCCATCAACGACGCGGCCGACAACTTGGCCCAGAACAGCCCCTCGGGGCTGGAGTACGAAGCGATCAGCGTGGCAAGCGTGCCCGCCTTGGCTGCACTGAGGTTCAGACTCCAGAACGCCTCGTTCCACGACAGCACCAGGCACAACAGGCCCGTGGATGCGAGGCCCCCCATGCCCAGCGGCAGCAGCACCAGACGCACCTCCTGCCACAGCGTGGCACCGTCCATGCGCGCGGCTTCCAGGATCTCGTGCGGGATGTCCTTGAAGTGCGAGTACAGCATCCAGACCATGATGGGCAGGTTGGACAGCGCGAACACGATGATGAGCGCGAGTTGGGTATCGAGCAGGTGGCTCTTTTGCGCCAGCACGTAGATGGGCACCAGTGCGCCCACGGCGGGCATCATCTTGGTCGAAAGCATCCACATCAGGATGTCTTTGGTGTACTTGCCCTTGAAGAAGGCCATGGCATACGCCGCGGGCGCGGCGAGCATGAGCCCCAGCACGGTAGACAGCACGCTGGTGATGACCGAGTTCTTGGCGTAGAGCACGTAGTCGCTGCGCTCCTGCACCTCGTGAAAGTTCTCGAGCGTGGGCGTGAAGACAAACTGCGGCGGCACAGCGATGGCCTGCAGCTCGGTCTTGAACGCGGTGAGGAACAGCCAGGCCAGCGGGAACACCAGCAGCAGGGCCACGCCCCAGGCCACGGCGGTGCGCAGGGCCAGCAGGCCTAGCGGAAAGTTGGAACGGCGGCGTCGTGCAGTCATGGGTTCGCGGGCCTCACTTGTCAAGGTTCTTGCCGACCATGCGGATCAGGAACACGGCCGCGATGTTGGCCAGCACCACCGCAAACAGCGCGCCGGCCGACGCCACGCCCGCATCGAAGTTGAGCAGCGCCTGCTTGAAGATCAGGAAGGTGACGTTGGTGCTCGCATCCCCCGGCCCGCCGGCCGTGGTGGTGTAGATCTCGGCAAAGATGCTGAGCAGGAAGATCAGCTCGATCATCACCACCACCGCCACGGAGCGCGCGAGGTGCGGCACGTACAGGTAACGGAGCTGCTGCAGGTAGTTGGCGCCGTCCATGCGCGCGGCTTCGAGCTGCTCGTGGTTCATGCTCTGCAGCGCCGTCATGAAGATCAGCGTCGCAAAGGGCAGCCACTGCCACGACACCATGACGATCACCGAGAACAGCGGGTGGTCGGTGAGCCAGTCCACCGGCTGCGCGCCAAAGAACATCCACAGCTGCGCCAGCACGCCGTAGATGGGGTTCATCATCATGTTCTTCCACATCAGCGCGTTCACCGTGGGCATGACGAAGAAGGGCGAGATCAGCAGCACCCGCACGATGTCCCGGCCCGGAAAGGGCTCATTGATAAGCAGCGCGATCGCCACGCCCAGCACCACGGTGATGAGGATCACGCTGCCCAGCAGCAATATGGTGTTGACCACCGCGGTGCCGAACGAGGGGTCGGTGACGAAGAACTCGAAGTTCTCGAGCCCCGCAAAGCCCGACTGGTCGGGCTGCATCAGGTTGTAGCGGATGAACGAGAAATAGATCGTCATCACCAGCGGCACGATCATCCACAGGAAGAGCGTGGACACCGCGGGCGTGAGCAGCAGGCGGGGGAGCAGGCGGCGGTTCATGGGAGGTCCGAAATGGCGCGAATAGGTGGCGAGCGATCAACACGCCAAGGTCTGTACAAAACCCACGACCACCCCGAACCGTTCGGGCTGAGCCTGTCGAAGCCAGGGCACTTTGGCACACCGCCCTTCGACAGGCTCAGGGCGAACGGTGATCGCGCAAAAGCTCCGGAGCGCATCGTGGGTTCGTAGAACCCTGGGTTACTTGTAGTAGCCGCCCTTTTTCATCTCACGCTCGGCGGTCACCTGGCTGGCCTTGAGAGCCGCGTCCACCGTCGTCTTGCCCGCCAGAGCCGCGCTCATCTGCTGGCCCACGGCGATGCCGATGGCCTGGAACTCCGGAATGGCCGCAAACTGCACGCCCACGTACGGGCTCTTGGGCAGCGTGGAATCGTGGGGGTTGGCCGAGTCGATGGCCGTCTTCTCTGCAGCGGCAAAGCGCGCGGCCTTCTGGAACTCGGGGTTGGCGTAGGTGCTCTTGCGCGTGCCGGTGGGCACGTTGGCCCAGCCGTTGGTCTTGGCCACGAGCTGGATGTAGTCCTTGCTGGTGGACCAGGTGATGAACTTCTGCGCGGCGTCCACCTTCTTGGAGCCCGCCGGGATGGCCAGATTCCACGACCACAGCCAGTTCGCGCCCTTGGGCGTGTTCATCGTCGGCGCCTGGGCAAAGGCCATGTGCTCGGCCACCTTGGATTGCTTGGGGTCGCTCACGAACGAGGCCGCGATGGTCGCGTCGATCCACATGCCGCACTTGCCCGAGTTGGTCAGCGCCAGGATCTCGTTGAAGCTGTTGGCCGACGAGCCGGGGGGGCCGTAGTTCTTGAGCAGATCGACGTAGAAGTTGATCGCGTCCTTCCAGGGCTGGGATTCGAGCTGTGGCTTCCATTGCATGTCGAACCACTGGCCGCCAAAGGTATTGACCAGCGTGGTGATGAAGGCCATGTTGTCGCCCCAGCCCGGCTTGCCGCGCAGGCAGATGCCGTACACGCCGTTCTTGGGGTCGTGGATCTTGGCGGCCAGGTCCTTGATCTGCGGCCAGGTGGGGCGCTCGGGCACCTGCACGCCAGCCTTGTCGGCCAGGTCCTTGCGGTACATGAGCATGGAGCTTTCGGCATAGAACGGCGCGGCGTACAGCTTGCCATCCACCGACAGGCCGCTGCGCACGGCGGGCAGCAGGTCGTCCGCGTCGTAGGCGGCGTCGGTCTTGAGCTCCTGCAGCCAGCCCTTCTTGCCCCAGATGGGCGCCTCGTACAGGCCGATGGTCATCACGTCGAACTGGCCGCCCTTGGTGGCGATGTCGGTCGTCACGCGCTGGCGCAGCACGCCCTCTTCCAGCGTCACCCACTTGAGCTTGATGTCGGGGTGGGCCTGCTCGAAGTTCTTGCTGAGCTTTTGCATCTCGATCATGTGGCCGTTGTTCACGGTGGCAATGACCAGCTCGGTCTGCGCCTGCGCGCTGGCGGCTGCCGGGGCCAGCGACAGCGCCAGGGCGGCTGCCGTGGCAGCAGCGGCCAGGGCCAGGCGGGTGGGCGCGGCAGCGCGGCGGGATTGGGGCATGGGTGTGTCTCCTCGTTCGGTGTGTGAATTTGCCGTGCAACGCCCACGCGGCAGGCCGGGCATTGACGGACTGAACGATACCGATGCTGCAATGCTCGATTGGTACTTCCGCGGCCAATAAAGATACTTATTTGCACCAATATCCTGGTATTAACACCTAGCCCCATCAAATGGGTATTGAAACCGCCCCTGCCGCGCTGGCTTCCGGGCGTCCCCAACGCTATCAGAATGATAGCTTCCAGCGCTTACTGCATAAGCGCTAGATGCCTATTTGCACCACACTCCCATCCGCTGCACCGCCCCCCGCATAAAATGGCCGCCTGCTGCGTGCGCCGCCACCAGGCGGCGCACGCCCGGCCACCCGCCCTCACCGCCCGGTCCCGCGCGGCATTCCGCGCCCCCTTGCACGCCATGAACCACGCCCCAGCCGCCCCCGCCAGCCGCCCCGTGCGCTCCCAGTACGAAGACTTCATGCGCCACGTGTTCACCCACGGCGTGCACAAGTCCGACCGCACGGGCACGGGCACGACCAGCGTGTTCGGCCACCAGATGCGGTTCGATCTGAAGGAGGGGTTTCCGCTGGTGACCACCAAGAAGGTGCACCTCAAGTCCATCATCCTCGAGCTGCTGTGGTTCCTCACCGGGTCCAGCAACAACAACTGGCTCAAGGAGCGCGGCGTCACCATCTGGGACGAATGGGCACGCGAGGACGGCGACCTGGGCCCCGTGTACGGCGTGCAGTGGCGCAGCTGGCCCACGCCGGACGGCGGGCACATCGACCAGATCAGCGACGTGATCAAGACGCTGAAAACCAACCCCGACTCGCGCCGCATCATCGTGAGCGCGTGGAACGTGGCCGAGCTGCACAAGATGGCCCTCATGCCCTGCCACGCGTTCTTCCAGTTCTACGTGGCCCCCGCGCAGGAGCCCGGCGGGCGCGGCACGTTGAGCTGCCAGCTCTACCAGCGCAGCGCCGACATCTTCCTGGGCGTGCCCTTCAACATCGCCAGCTATGCGCTGCTCACCCACATGGTGGCCCAGCAGTGCGACCTGGAGGTGGGCGACTTCATCTGGACGGGGGGCGACTGCCATATCTACAGCAACCACCACGAACAGGTGCAGACCCAGCTGGCGCGCACGCCCTACCCCTATCCCACGCTGCGCATCCGGCGCAAGCCTGACAGCATCTTTGACTACGAGTACGAGGATTTCGAGGTGGTGGACTACCAGTGCCACCCCGCGATCAAGGCGCCCGTGGCGGTCTGATCCCCCGCCATAGCAGCCCCACGGCAGCCCGACCGCGGGCTCCGGTCCCTGCAGGCGCGGCCCCCCCCGGCGGTGCGCGCCCCTTTCCAGCAACCCTCCAACGCTTTTCCCACCCTCCCATGTCTTCCGGCGGATTTCACGTACACGGCCCCCACGACCACGCAGTCGAGCACGCCACCCATGGCCACCACGACGCAGCCCCCCATGGCAGCGACAGCGGCGGCGGCCATGCGTCCTCGACCAACAAGATCGCCATGTTCACGGCCATCGTCGCCACGGTGGGCGCCATCTTTGCCTACATGGGCGGCGCCACGCAGGCCAACGCGGGCCTGATGAAGAACGACGCGGCCATCAGGAAGACCGAGGCCTCCAACCAGTGGAATTACTTCCAGTCCAAAAGCACCAAGCAAAGCCTGGCCGAACTGGCGCGCGACCTGACCCCGGCCGAAACGGAAAAGGCCAAGTACCAGGCCAAGATCGACCGGTACGAGAAGGAAAAGAACGACATCAAGACCGTGGCGGAAAAGCTGGAAGCCGAAGCGCACGCCTTTGACCAGCAGAGCGAGGCGCAGATGCACCAGCACCACCGCTGGGCTCAGGCCACCACCGCCCTGCAGGTGGCCATTGCCCTGGCCGCCATCGCGCTGCTGACCAAGAAGAAATGGCTCGAATGGGGCATGTACGGCGTGGCAGCGGTGGGCCTGGGCGTGGGCGCCCTGGCCGCCCTGCACATCTAGCCGCTGGCCCATTCACCCTGCCGCCTGCCCGCACGAAAGACCGCCATGCCGCTGCACCTCATCTACGCCCGCGCCGCCAACGGCATCATCGGCCGCGACAACAAGATCCCCTGGCACCTGCCGGAGGACATGGCGCACTTCAAGCAGCTCACGCTCGGTTGCCCCGTGGTGATGGGCCGCAAGACCTGGGATTCGCTTCCCCCGCGCTTTCGGCCGCTGCCCGGGCGCACCAACATCGTGGTGACGCGCCAGCCCGGCTGGGAAGCCGAGGGCGCCCTACGCGCCGCCAGCCTGCAGGACGCGCTGGCACAGTGCGGTGCCGCAGGCCAGACGGTGTGGGTGATCGGCGGCGCACAGATCTACGCCGAAGCCCTGCCCCTGGCGGACCGGGTGGAAGTGACCGAGATCGACCAGCCCTTCGACGGCGACGCGTACGCCCCCACGCTCGGCCCGGAATGGGCCGAGTCGGCACGCAGCAGCCGTCAGTTGGGCAGCAACGGACTGCCGTTCAGCTTTGTGACCTACGTGCGCGCGGCCTGAGTGCCTCTGCGCTTTTTACTCACTTATTGATAGCTACTAGCGCTTGATGGACGGGCGCAAAGGGCAAAAAACCCATGCAAATTGCCACGTGGAACGTCAACTCCCTTTCCGTCCGCCTGCCCCAGGTGCTGGCCTGGCTGGCGGCCAACCCGGTGGACGCGCTGTGCCTGCAGGAGCTCAAGCTCACCGATGACAAATTCCCCTTCGATGCGCTGAAAGAAGCGGGGTACGAGGCGGTGGCGTTTGGCCAGAAGACCTACAACGGCGTGGCCATCCTCAGCCGCCACCCGCTGAGCGACGTGGTGCGCAACATCCCGGGCCACGATGACGAGCAGGCGCGCGTGATTGCCGCCACGCTGGCCACGGCGTCCGGGCCGCTGCGGCTGGTGAACTGCTATTTCGTGAATGGGCAGGCGCCGGGCACCGACAAGTTTGCGTACAAGATGCTCTGGCTCGCCGCCCTGCACCGCTGGCTGCGCGAGGAACTGCGGGCCCACCCGCGCCTGGCGCTACTGGGCGACTTCAACGTGGCGCCGGAGGACCGGGACTCGTTCGATCCGGTGGGCCTCAAAGACACCATCCACCACACGGTGGAGGAGCGCCGGCATTTCCAGGATCTGCTGGCCCTGGGGCTGACCGATGCGTTCCGCCTGTTTGAGCAGCCGGAGAAGACCTATTCCTGGTGGGACTACCGCATGCTGGGGTTTCAGAAGAACCGGGGCCTGCGCATCGACCACATTCTGGTGAGCGAAGCGCTCAAGCCTTCGGTGACGGCGTGCGTGGTGGACCGCGCCCCCCGCAAGAACCCGCAGCCCAGCGACCACGCGCCGGTGGTGGCCACGCTGGCCTGAGAGCCAGGCCCCGCGCCCGCACCTTGCGCCTCGCTGCGGCGGCCCTCACAGCCTCAAGAAGCCACAGGCTGCAGGAGCAGCCGTGGCTTTTCTTGCGTTGTCCGGCGAAGGGAGCCGCCGCGCGGGGCTACGAGCCCTGAGAACTTACCGGCACGGCGCAGGATGCCCTGTCAGGACACGGGCAAGCGGTCAGGCACGAAAGCTGTCGCGCAGTGCGCGCACCTCGTCGTGGTTGCGCTGGGCACCTTGGGCCTGGCGTTCCACCAGCATGCGCACGTCGGCAGGCAGGCCCGTCTTCAGGGCCTTGCGGTAGCGCGCCACGGCGGCGTCCTCGCCCCGCTCGCACTCTTGCAGCACCGCCTTGTCGTCGCGGATGGACAGGGCCGACTTCACCGACACCCAGCCGCGGTGCAGCGCGCCCGCCACAGTGCCGCCGGAAGCCGGCTCCCCGCCCAGGCGGCGGATCTCATGCTCCAGTTCCACCGCAGCGGCGGCGCACTCCTGCGCGTGGCGCTGGAACAAGCTTTTGAGCTGGGCCGAGTCGGCATGCTCGGCGCACGACATGAAGCCGTATTCGCCGTCACGGGCCGACTCGATCAGGTCGTTGAGCACATCCACCACGTCATCGGTGTCCAGGACCTCCATGGGGCGGCCGTCGCCCATGCGGGTGGAGGCACGCTCCCACGCTGCGCGCGTGGCGGGGCGGGCGTCCGTCCAGGCCAGGCCGTCTGAATGGCGTGCGCGCCACTCATCGGCCAGGCGAGGCTCCACCGCTTCAAAGTCGCCGTCGTAACGGCCCACGGACAACCAGCCCAGTTCATAGGCGGGGCGGTATTGGTCGTAGGTGCGGCCGCCCACGTAGTAGGGCTCGCGCTGGTAGGTTTCGCGCCAGTAGGCGTCTTCTTCGGTGGGGTTGACGGCTTCGGCCGCAGCCTTGCCGGCCAGGCCGCCGGCCACGGCACCGGCCACGCCGCCCACCGCTGCGCCGACGGGGCCGCCAAAAGCCCCCGCAGCGGCACCAACAGCCGCGCCCCCCACGGCGGCCCCCAGCCCGGTTCCGACAGGATGGGCGCCCGGTTCATTGGTCAAGGGGTCGCGGTTGGCATCGTTGAAATCCGACATAGAAGCTCTCCGGTTGGTTGACAGTGTCTTCATTGTTGAAGTCACCTGCGGAGGGTCGGGTCGGCCCATGGAGGGCCTGGATGTAGGACGCCGCCCAGCACCGCGGTGCCGGGAAACCGCAGCGCCGCGCGCCGGAGGCCGCGGCAGCGCGCGGCGCAACGGCAGTTCTATTTGCTACAAAATATATAGCTGCCAGCGATTACCACATAAGCGCTGGAGCCACATTTCATGCCTCATCCGGCGCATCCAGTCCCAGTTCCTGGATCTTGCGGGTGATGGTGTTGCGGCCAATGCCCAGCCGCTGCGCGGCCTCCATGCGGCGGCCGTGCGTGGCCGACAAGGCCGTGCGGATGAGCCGTGACTCGAAGCGCCGCGTCAACGCATCCCACACCTCGGGCTGGCCGCCCGCAAGCAGCTTCTGGGCCTCGGTTTCCAGCGCCTGTTCCCAGGTGTGGCCGCAGGCCGGGCTGCCAGGGGCAACGGTCTCGGCAGCGCCGACCGGGGCGCTGCTGCCCCATGCCGCCGTGGCGGCCGGCGCAAGCGCAGGCGGCAGGGGCGCTGCAGCGGCGCCGCCCGGCAACGTGGGCGCAGGCTGTGCTGCGCCCGAGGCGCCGGGCAGTTCTTGCAACGGCAAGGCCGGAGCGGGGCGGGGCGCGCCAGCTGCCACCGCCCCCACCACGGCCGTTGCGCCGGGCGGCTCGCCCCCGGGGCGCTGCGGCGGCTGGTAGAGGGGCGCCTCCAGCACTTCGGGCGGCAGGTCCTGCAGGGAAATCACCTGGGCCGGCGCCATCACGGTGAGCCAGTGGCAGATGTTCTCCAGCTGCCGCACGTTGCCGGGAAAGGCAAACTGCTCCAGCCGGGCCAGCGCGGCGTCGGAAATGCGCTTGGGTTCCACGCCCAGCTGCCGCGCACTTTGTTGCAGGAAGTGGCGGGTGAGCACCGGCACGTCCTCGTGCCGCTCGCGCAGCGCGGGCAGGCGCAGACGGATCACGTTGAGGCGGTGGAACAAGTCCTCCCGGAAGCCCCCTTCCTTGACGCGCTTTTCCAGGTCCTGGTGGGTGGCCGCGATCACGCGCACATGGGCCTTCACGGCCGCATGGCCGCCCACGCGGTAGAACTGCCCGTCCGACAGCACGCGCAGCAGGCGGGTCTGCAGGTCAAAAGGCATGTCGCCAATTTCGTCCAGGAACAAGGTGCCGCCCTCGGCCTGCTCGAAGCGCCCGCGCCGCTGCGTCTGCGCGCCGGTGAAGGCGCCGCGCTCGTGGCCGAAGAGTTCCGACTCCAGCAGGTCCTTGGGAATGGCCGCCGTGTTGATGGCCACAAACGGGCCGTCCGACACCGGCGAATGCTTGTGCAGCGCACGCGCCACCAGTTCCTTGCCCGAGCCGGATTCGCCGGTGATCAGCACCGTGACCTGGCTCTGGCTCAGCCGGCCGATGGCGCGGAACACGTCCTGCATGGCGGGCGCCTGGCCCAGCATCTCGGGGGCCTCGGCCTGGCGCTCTTCGGTGACCTCTTCTCGCTGGCTTTCCTCCACGGCGCGCCGGATCAGCTCCACCGCCTTGGGCAGGTCGAACGGCTTGGGCAGGTATTCAAACGCGCCCCGCTGGAAGGCGGAGACCGCGCTGTCCAGGTCGGAATACGCCGTCATGATGATGACCGGCAGGCCGGGCTGCAGCTCCCGCACTTTTTCCAGCAGCTGCAGGCCCGAGCCGCCCGGCATGCGGATATCGCTCACCAGCACCTGCGGGCCCTGCCGCGCGGGATCGCCCGGCGTCACGTCGGCCAGCGCATCCAGCACCTCGCGCGGGTGCGTGAAGCTGCGGGTGGGCAGGTTCTCGCGCGCCAGCGCCTTCTCCAGCACGAAGCGGATCGAGGGGTCGTCATCCACTATCCAGATCGGCTTCATATGTTTTTCTTACCTTCCCTGTGTTGCGTGTCTGGGACCTCAGGGCAAGGGGATCAGGATGCGGAAGTCGGTGCGACCCGGCACGCTGTCGCATTCGATCAATCCATGGTGCCGCTGCACAAAGGTTTGTGCCAGCGTCAGCCCCAGTCCTGACCCGCCGTCCCGACCCGACACCAGCGGGTAGAAGATCCGCTCCTTGATCGCGTCGGGCACGCCCGGTCCGTTGTCGATGACATGCAATTCCAGTGCCAAGCGATAGCGCTGGCGACCAAAGGTTACTTGCCGGGCCACGCGCGTGCGCAGCGTGATGACGGCGTCGCCGGCGTGGATACGCTCGGTCAGCGCCTGTGCGGCGTTCTGGACGATGTTGAGCACCGCCTGGATGAGCTGCGCGCGGTCCCCCCGGAATTCGGGAATGGAGGTGTCGTAGTCGCGCAGGACCTTGAGCCCGTGCGGGTGCTCCACCAGGACCAGGGAGCGCACACGCTCGCACACCTCGTGGATGTTGACGTCGCCCACCAGATGGGGGTGCCGGTGGGGCGCAAGCAGCCGGTCCACCAGGCTCTGCAGCCGGTCCGCCTCGTGGATGATGACCTGCGTGTACTCGGTGAGCTCGCGGTTTTCCAGCTCCATCTCCAGCAGCTGCGCGGCGCCGCGGATACCGCCCAGCGGGTTCTTGATCTCGTGGGCCAGGTTGCGGATCAGCTCCTTGTTGGCCTGCGCCTGGTCCAGGATGCGCTCCTCCCGGTCCTGCCGGGCCTGCTGCTCCAGCGGCCACAGCTCGACCAGGATTTCCCCGGCCTGCTCGGCATCGGCCACGCTCACGTGGACGGGCACGGGGTCCTGGTGCTGACGCTTGAGGCTGGCTTCGTAGCGCAAGGCCGCAAAGTCCTTGCCCCGCGCTCCCGCCAGCGCGGTCTGCAGCAAGGCGGGGTCGGTGAAGAACGTGGAGAAATCCACCCCCTCCAGCGTGCGGCGCGACAGGCCCAGCGCGTTTTCCAGCGCCGCATTGGCAAATTGCACGGCACCGTCGGCGCGCAGCACGGCCACGAGGGTCGACATGAGGTCCAGCGAGTGGAAGCGCTCCATGTCGGGCGAAGAGGGGTCGGGAAGGGGCTGCAAGGAGTTCACGGCAATCTACCCAGCAAGGAACGGACCCGCTTGCCTGCCCTGCCGCCGCTCACGCGGCGAGGCGCGTGCAGGCCCGGGCGGGCCCGGCAGGCCGCCGGCTTCTGCGTGCGCACCGGGCTGGCTGGGTCATGGCACGGCCGTACAACGTCGGGCTCTACGGTGCGGGCAGGCGCGCGATTTCACGCTTGATGCCGGCGATGTCGCTCTCGCTGCGCGCGACACTGGCCTTGAGCTCTGCCGTCCGGTCGATGTAGCGCTGGGGGTTGCGCAGGTCCAGCGCGTTGCGCTCGGGGGCGCCGTTGTTGTATTCCTTGAGGAGTTCTGCGTGGCGCGCCTCGGCCTTGCGCAGTTCGCCCTCCAGGATCGCACGGGCATCGGAGTCACGGGCCTTCTGGTCGTTGGAGGTCACCCGCGGCGCCGCGGGCGGCGATGCCGGGGCGGCGCTGCCGCTGCCGCCGCTGTTGGCCGGCGCGGACGCCGCACCGCCCTGGCCTTGCGGGCGGGTGCCCTGCACCACGGTCACGTTGCCGCCCTCCATCAGCTTGCAGCCGCGCTCCTTGGCCAGTTGGGCGTTGTTGGTGTATTCGTTGCCGCAGCGGTAGATGCGGTCTTGCGCCCCTGCGGCAGAGGCGGCCAGTGCGGCCAGGAACCACAGGGATACGGAGAGCGATTTCTTCATTCAAATGTCCTCGCACTGCAACTGCATGCAGGGAAACGGGGAGTATCCCCCAATCCCCACGCGGAGCCAATCCAACACCAGCGGGCATTGGGTGGGCTTTGTGCAAGGACACAACGCTCCAGCCCCGGTTCCCGCGCACCGCACGCTAGGCCCAGCCGGCCATGAAAAAAGGCGGCACAAGGCCGCCTTTGGAGGGTGGGAGGACCGACGAAGGTCAGGCCATCACAGCGAGTAGTACATGTCGAACTCGACCGGGTGGGGAGCCATGCGGAAGCGCGTGACTTCGCCCATCTTGAGCTCGATGTAGGCGTCCAGCATGGAGTCGGAGAACACGCCGCCCTTGGTCAGGAAGCCGCGGTCCTTGTCGAGGTACTCCAGGGCCTGGTCCAGGCTGTGGCACACGGTGGGCACCAGCTTGTCTTCTTCGGGCGGCAGGTGGTACAGGTCCTTCGTGGCGGCTTCGCCGGGATGGATCTTGTTTTCCACGCCGTCCAGGCCCGCCATCATCAGTGCCGAGAAGCACAGGTACGGGTTGGCCGAAGGATCGGGGAAGCGTGCCTCGATGCGGCGGCCCTTGGGGTTGGCCACATAGGGGATGCGGATCGAAGCGGAACGGTTGCGGGCCGAGTAGGCCAGCTTCACGGGGGCTTCAAAGCCGGGGACCAGGCGCTTGTAGCTGTTGGTACCGGGGTTGGTGATGGCGTTCAGGGCGCGGGCGTGCTTGATGATGCCGCCGATGTAGTACAGCGCGAAGTCCGACAGGCCGGCATAGCCGTCGCCAGCGAACAGGTTCTTGCCGTCCTTCCAGATGGACTGGTGCACGTGCATGCCGGAGCCGTTGTCGCCAGCGTAGGGCTTGGGCATGAAGGTGGCGGTCTTGCCATAGGCGTTGGCCACGTTCCAGACCACGTACTTCAGGACCTGGGTCCAGTCGGCACGTTCCACCAGGGTGGAGAACTTGGTGCCGATTTCGTTCTGGCCAGCGCCCGCCACTTCGTGGTGGAACACTTCGACCGGGATGCCCAGGGATTCGAGGATCAGGACCATCTCGGCGCGCATGTCTTGCGTGCTGTCGACCGGGGGCACGGGGAAGTAGCCGCCCTTGGTGGTGGGACGGTGGCCGCGGTTGCCGCCTTCGAGCTTGGCGCCCGAGTTCCAGGGGGCTTCGTATTCTTCGATCTCGCTGAACACGCGACCGGGCTCATTGCTCCAGCGCACGCCGTCGAAGATGAAGAATTCGGGTTCCGGACCGAAGTAGGCCGTGTCGCCCAGGCCCGAGGCCTTCAGGTAGGCTTCAGCGCGCTTGGCGATGGAGCGGGGATCGCGGTCATAGGCCTTGCCGTCGCCCGGCTCGATCACGTCGCACTGCAGGAACAGCGTGGTTTCTTCGAAGAAGGGGTCGATGTTGGCGGTGCTGGGGTCGGGCATGAGTTGCATGTCCGACGCTTCAATGCCCTTCCAGCCGGCCACGGAAGAGCCGTCGAATGCGTGGCCGGACGTGAACTTGTCTTCATCGAAGTGCGACACAGGCACGGTCACGTGCTGTTCCTTGCCACGGGTATCGGTAAAACGGAAGTCAACGAACTTGACTTCGTTTTCCTTCACCATCTTCATCACGTCTGCAACGGTCTTGGCCATCAGGTTCTCCTGGATAAAGCGCTTGTTGAAAAAAGAGATTTGTCGAAATAAAAGCAGGTTGCGTGCCAGCCGGGTGCAGCCACCGCACTAGGAAGGAGCACCGCAAGCCGGCGGCCAGCGGTACGCCCACCAGCACGCACCACAACAGTGCACCTCAATGACACAAACCACGCATCACAAGTTGCGCACCAATTCGGGGCCGCACTCCGCACCAACTTCGTGCAGCGCTTGCTGCAGGTCCGCCCACGCGGCCGGAACGCTCTGTGCGGGCCCCTTGACGCCCAATTCGATATGCCGGCCGTATTGTGGATGATCTACGCTCGGCAAACTGAACACGCGCACGCCCGCGTGCGTTTTTTCAATGCGCTCCATGAGAGGCGTCAAGGCCGCCTCCATCGCGCCGAAAACAATCACGGAGTGCTCGGTCTGCGGAGCCCGGTTGAAAGACGCGGCGTAGTGCTGGTCCAGCACCCACTCGATCATGGGCCAGGCCATGACGGGGAAGCCCGGCACGAAGTGGACGGCCCCGCCGGCGCGGCTGCCGTCGCAGCTGAAGCCCGGAATCTTGTTGTAGGGATTGGGGATGATGCGGGCCCCGGACGGGAACACCCCCATGTTGAGGCGGTGCACGTTGTCGGCACGGTCGGGTTCGTAGGCCACGCCCTGCTCCCGTGCCACATCCTGCATGCGCTCGCGGATCAGCGCTTCCGCGGCGGGGTGCAAGACCAATTCCCGCCCCAGGGCACGGGCAGCGCACTGCCGCGTGTGGTCGTCCGGCGTGGCACCGATGCCGCCGCACGAGAAGACCACGTCGCCAGATGCGAAGGCCCGCTGCAGGGTGGCGGTAATGCGGTCGGGGTCATCGCCCACGTAATCGGCATAGGCCAGCGACAGCCCCCGGGCCGACAGCAGTTCAATGACCCTCGCCAGGTGCTTGTCGGCGCGCTTGCCCGACAGGATTTCGTCGCCAACGATGATCAGGCCAAAGGTGGGGGTCATGGTGCGGGGTTTCCGTGGGGTGGGGGTGTTTCGGGTGCGGGCAAGGCCGCCGCGCCGGTGGCAGACGGCGCCGGCTCCACGGCGGCAGGCGCGGCAGCGGGTGCGGCATCCGGTGCGGACTGCACCATTGGCGTGGCAGCGGGCGACTGCGCCGCCGCGGTTTCTGCCCGCAACTGATCCAAGGCGGCCAGGCAGTAATGGATGAACCACAGCGACGAAAAGGCAAAGACCAGGGTGTAGATCCAGATTGCCAGCGGCACCAGCACAAAGAACGCAGCGGCAAACACCACCCCCGACGCCCAGACGATGCTGGGGGCCGCGCCAAGATAGCCCGTCAGCACCCCGATACCCAGCAAGCTGGCACGGTGGCGGCGCAGCAGCGTCTGCCGCTCTTCCTTGCTGGCATGCTCGGCCAGGGCATCGAACACCATCACGCGGTAGGTCAGCCACCCCCAGATCAAGGGAGGCAGCACGAGGACCAGGGGCGGCACCAGCCACAATGGCACCGACACCAGGAGCGCGATGAACGCCAGCACCGTGGAACTGACCGACCAGGCCACGCTCGCGAGAAACGAGCCGCCTTTCTTGCGCTCCAAATCCGGAAACCGCCGATCGGCCACCAGGGCCACGAGGGCCGGCGTCATGAGGACGGCCACGGCCAGCAGCGACACCACCACCAGCAACGGCGCTGCGGCCAACACGACCATGAGCGGCGCCACCACCGCCGTCACGTCTCCCAGCCCCCATCCTTGCAGCCAGCTCCACAGACTGGCGAGCATCGGGGAGCTTTCGAGCAGCGCCCGCATGGCCTGAACGGCGGCATCCCCGTAGAAGTAGCCCAGCCCCAGCGCAAGCAACGCCATCAGCACCAGCGGCACGATGGACAACGCGATGACGCGCGGCCGCAGGCAATAGGCGGCGGCACGCCAAAAAGAATCAAGCAGCAGTCCCATGCCAGCAAGCATACCCGCCTCCTCGCCGCCCGTACCGCCGGCTAGGCTTTGCCCACCAGCCGCAGCAGACCGCGCCATTGTTGCGACCAGAAGCCCCGGCCATAGTCGCGCAGACGGCCGTCGGCTCCGGGCTCCACCTGGTCGCGCACGCCCGTCGCGTCGTAGCGCACCTCGAAATTGGCCGTGCCCATCAGCATGTCCCACCACGGCAGCAACACGCCAAAGTTGTGTCCCCCCAGGACGCTGCGGCGCTTCGCCTGCCCGGGGCCTGCGCTTCCGGCCGGCTCGGGTGGGGCGCTTTCGTGGCCAATGCCGATGGCGTGGTGCAGGCGGTGAAAGCGTGGGCTGATCCACAAACGCTCGCCCACGCGGCCAAACCACACGCGCAGGTTGGCATGCTGGAAGCTCTCGCTGAGCTGCGTGATGGCGACGATGGCGATGAACTGCCCCGGCGCCACGCCGATGAACTGCGCCACGACCACCAGGATGATGTCGCGCAGCACGTCGTCCAGCAGGTGGGTGCGGTTGTCGCTCCACATCGTCAGCTGGCGCTGGGCGTGGTGCAGGGAATGAAGGCGCCACCACCATTCGAAGTGGTGCTGCCCGCGGTGAATCCAGTAGTCGACGAAATCAAACACCACCAGGTACAGCAGCAGGCTGACCCAGGGCAGGTCCGTTATGCCAGGCCAGATGCCGTCCAGCTGGAAGGTGGTGATGCCCGCAACCCGCATCGTGCCGAAGAGGGACTCCATCACCGGTTCAATGGTCAGAAACAGGCCCAGGCGGAACAACCCCAGCCGGTGAATCAGCGTGTAAAGGATGTCGGTGCGCACCGTGGCGTGGTCGGTCACGGTCTCCACGGGCCGCCAGCGCTGCAAGGGGCCGATCACGGCCGCAATCACCACCAGCTGCAGCACCCCCACCAATACCCAGCCTGCGGCCTTGTAGCCACTTTCCAGCTGGCTGGCGAACCCCAGGGAAAACATCAGCGGCTGCAGCATGCTCTCGAAAAGCCACTGCTGCGCCGTATCAAAACCGTTGACCAACCAATCCATAGCCACTCGCTCCATCACCGCCCCCCCCATCAACGCGCTGCCGAAGGCGCGTAGGCCGGGTGCTCCCGCAGAGTGCGGAAGCAGAATCCACGCTCCTTGAGCCCGACGATCAACGGCTCCAGCACGGCAGGCGCCCAGGGATCCTTGCGGGACCAAATGCCCAGGTGCGCCAGCAAGATATCGCCGCTGCGCACATTCCGCAGGGCCTTTTGCAACAGCTCGGCGTTGCTCACTTTTTCGCTGGGCAACTCGTCACCCAGGAAACCCGCCGGGGACCACCCCACGTGCGCATAGCCGCATGCCCGCGCCGCCGCCACCAGTTGCGCAGAAATCTTGCCGCCCGGGGCCCGGAACAACGGCAGGGCAGGCTTGCCCGTGAGGGTTTGCAACCGGGTCGCGGCACGCGCGATCTCCTCGCAGTACCCCGCGGCCGTCAGCACGTACTCCTGCCCTTCGCGAGGACCCGCCGATGGCCGGACCCGAAACGAGGGGTTCTTTGCATCCCCGAGGTCGCCGCGCCAGTACGTGTGGTCAAACGTGTGGGACGCAAACTCATGCCCCTCGGCCGCACGCGCCCGCCACCAGGGAGCCCAGTGCTCCCCCAGGCTGCCGTCACCCTCCTGGGTCCGTTCCTGGGCTGCGAAAAAGGTCACCCGCACTTGCTGGCGTGCCAGCACCTCGGCGACGAGCGGAGCCACTCCCATGTGACCCGTATCGAAAGTGAGGTACACAGGTTTGTTGCAGTCTCTTTGGCCTCCAGCGCTTGCCAGGCAAGCGGAAGAAGCTACAAATAGCATAGCAACCGGCAGCGCCGTGGCAAGCCGGCGCCCGAGCGAGAGCGGTGCCAGGCCCGCCCCAGTCAGCGCGGAGCGTGCTGCAGCGTCCATACGCCATGGGGCGACTTGCCCACCGGGACCTGCCGCACCACCTTGCGCTCTTGCGTATCCACGACGGAGAGCTTGCGCGCCCAACGCGAGCTGACATAGATGAAGCGCCCATCCGCAGACACGTCCATGCAGTCCGGGCCCCCGGGCACAGGATAGGACTCGACCACCTGTTGGGTGGCCATGTCAATCTTGCTGATGGTGTTGGCCACCCGGTTGCTGACGTAGAGGTGCTTGCCATCGCCCGCGCCGCGGAACGCGTGGGCACCCTCACCCGTCTTGATCTTCTTGATGCTCACAGGCTCACGCCCGGAGACATCGAAAACCTCGACGCTGTCGCCGCCCGTCAGGCCCACAAACAGCCTTTTGTCGTCCGAACTTCCATAGACGTCCGCCGGCATAGGGCCCGTTTTGGTCCGCCATTTGATCGCCTGTGTGGCAATGTCAATGGCCACCAGTTCGTCACTGTCCTGCATCGTGGCGTATACCACCGTACTGCGGCTATCGATCCACAAATGGCTGGGAGTGCGCCCGGTGGCGACCCGCTGGACGAGCTTCAGTTCCTTGCCGTCCCACCGGTAGAAATCCACATGGTTCAGGCGGTTGGCCGCCGTGATGAACCACTTCATGTCGGGAGAAAACCGCAGTTGGTAAGGGTCCACAATGCCCCGGACGGTGCTCTGCACCTGGGCCGTGCGTGGGTCCAGAAACGTGAGCGTGTCGCCCAGGGCATTGGCAACGATCAGCGATTTCTCATCGGGCGTGAGGTAGAGGTGGTGCGGCTCCTTGCCCGTGGGAATGCGCGCGGTCTCTGTCCAGGTCGCAGGGTCAATGACACTGACATTGGCCTCCAGGGAATTGAGGACGAACAACGGCGTCGTCGCCGCAACAGCGCCCGAGCCCACAGAGAACCACACAGCCCCGAGGGCAACACACGCACGTGCAATCGACAAAATCTTCACAGGAGCACTTTCAACAGGATCAGGAAGTTTAGCGGGCGGCCTTCCCGCGGCCGACAGGTTCACCCGCAGAATTCTTGACCCAAGACAGATTTCGCCCACAAACCGATTGACCTGAAGTAACAATCGGTGCAGCACAAGAGGCCAAGAAAGACCGCACTGACGTCAGGAACTCACGAGCAAGTCCAGTTCCGCGGCCGTGAGCCACTGCCATTGGCCGGGAAGCAAGTGGGCAGGAAGTTCCAGCGCGCCGATGCGGGACCGGTGCAAGCCCTCCACCCGGTTCCCCACGGCAGCGAGCATCCGCTTGACCTGGTGGTATTTGCCTTCGGTCAACGTGAGCGCCAGGCGGTGGCTGTCGCTCTGCTCGCAAGCCGCCGCCCTGACCGGCCGCGGATCGTCGTCCAGCACCACACCTTCGAGCAGTTGCGCGATTTGCCGCGGATCCACCGGGTGCTTGGTCGTCACCTGGTACACCTTCGGGACATGCTTCTTGGGCGAACTCATCCGGTGGATGAACTGCCCGTCATCGCTGAGCAGCAACAGTCCCGTGGTGTCCTGGTCCAGTCGGCCAATGGCCTGCACACCCAGCACCGCGCTCTTGCTGGGACGTTGCCGCAGGGGCGCCGGCAGCAAGGTATAGATGCTGGGGTATGCGGAGGGCTTTTGCGAGCACTCGGTGCCTGCCGGCTTGTGCAGCATCAGGTAGGCCTTGGCATGGTAAGGCCAATCCACGCCTTGCACTTGCAGCCGCAGACCTTCAGGCTCCAACTCCGCCGTGGCGTCGGTACAAAGCTGGTAGGAAGTCGCTGCAGGCGACGAGGCTTCGAGCACCGCCACCCATCCTTGCTGAACCAGGCCGGCGCACACCCTGCGGGTACCAAATCCCTGGGAATACAAAATATCCTGAAGTTGCATCGTGGTACCGCAAGAAATGGATGAACACCCCGGCCGGAAGATGCTGCATCGCGTATGGAGAATTGAATCCCTGCAAAGCAAAACGCCCTTCTACTCATAGAGCAGAAGGGCGGTTTGGGGCTGTAAGAGCCTGACGATGACCTACTTTCACACGGGTATCCGCACTATCATCGGCGCAAAGTCGTTTCACTGTCCTGTTCGGGATGGGAAGGAGTGGTACCAACTTGCTATGGTCATCAGGCATAACTTGGTGCTGGGCAGTGGTTGAGGACTGCCTGGCGAATTCATAGAGTTTGGAATCAGTTTTAGTTTTGACTGCGTCTAACTTGGCATAACAGACTTTGAGCTTTTGCACAGATGTGCGTTGGCTATCAAAGTTATAGGGTCAAGCCGCACGAGCAATTAGTATCAGTTAGCTTAACGCATTACTGCGCTTCCACACCTGACCTATCAACGTCCTGGTCTTGAACGACTCTTTAGGGGGCTCAAGGCCCCGGCAGATCTCATCTTGAAACGAGTTTCCCGCTTAGATGCTTTCAGCGGTTATCTCTTCCACACTTAGCTACTCGGCAATGCCACTGGCGTGACAACCGATACACCAGAGGTGTGTCCACTCCGGTCCTCTCGTACTAGGAGCAGGCTTCCTCAAATCTGCAGCGCCCACGGAAGATAGGGACCAAACTGTCTCACGACGTTTTAAACCCAGCTCACGTACCTCTTTAAATGGCGAACAGCCATACCCTTGGGACCGGCTACAGCCCCAGGATGAGATGAGCCGACATCGAGGTGCCAAACACCGCCGTCGATATGAACTCTTGGGCGGTATCAGCCTGTTATCCCCAGAGTACCTTTTATCCGTTGAGCGATGGCCCTTCCATACAGAACCACCGGATCACTATGTCCTGCTTTCGCATCTGCTCGACTTGTCAGTCTCGCAGTTAAGCACGCTTATGCCATTGCACTATCGTCACGATGTCCGACCGTAACTAGCGTACCTTCGAACTCCTCCGTTACGCTTTGGGAGGAGACCGCCCCAGTCAAACTGCCTACCATGCACTGTCCCCGATCCAGATGATGGACCTAGGTTAGAACCTCAAACACACCAGGGTGGTATTTCAACGTTGGCTCCATGAGATCTAGCGACCTCACTTCAAAGCCTCCCACCTATCCTACACAGATCTGTTCAAAGTCCAATACAAAGCTACAGTAAAGGTTCATGGGGTCTTTCCGTCTTTCCGCGGGGAGATTGCATCATCACAAACATTTCAACTTCGCTGAGTCTCAGGAGGAGACAGTGTGGCCATCGTTACGCCATTCGTGCAGGTCGGAACTTACCCGACAAGGAATTTCGCTACCTTAGGACCGTTATAGTTACGGCCGCCGTTTACTGGGACTTCAATCAAGAGCTTGCACCCCATCATTTAATCTTCCAGCACCGGGCAGGCGTCACACCCTATACGTCCACTTTCGTGTTTGCAGAGTGCTGTGTTTTTATTAAACAGTCGCAGCCACCGATTTTTTGCAACCGCGTTGGGCTCCCTTTGTACAAGATCACCTACTTGCGGCATACCTTCTCCCGAAGTTACGGTATCAATTTGCCGAGTTCCTTCTCCTGAGTTCTCTCAAGCGCCTTAGAATACTCATCTCGCGCACCAGTGTCGGTTTGCGGTACGGTCGTCAATAGCTGAAGCTTAGTGGCTTTTCCTGGAAGCAGGGTATCACTCACTTCGGCTGCAAGCAGCCTCGTTATCACCCCTCATCTAAGCCCGGCGGATTTGCCTACCAGGCACGACTACAGGCTTGAACCAACATATCCAACAGTTGGCTGAGCTAACCTTCTCCGTCCCCACATCGCACTATTGATCGGTACAGGAATATTGACCTGTTTCCCATCAGCTACGCATCTCTGCCTCGCCTTAGGGGCCGACTCACTCTACGCCGATGAACGTTGCGTAGAAAACCTTGCGCTTACGGCGAGGGGGCTTTTCACCCCCTTTAACGCTACTCATGTCAGCATTCGCACTTCTGATACCTCCAGCATCCGTTACCAGACACCTTCACAGGCCTACAGAACGCTCTCCTACCACGTGCAATAAATTGCACATCCGCAGCTTCGGTAACTGGCTTAGCCCCGTTACATCTTCCGCGCAGGACGACTCGATCAGTGAGCTATTACGCTTTCTTTAAATGATGGCTGCTTCTAAGCCAACATCCTGACTGTTTTAGCCTTCCCACTTCGTTTCCCACTTAGCCAATTTTAGGGACCTTAGCTGGCGGTCTGGGTTGTTTCCCTCTTGAGTCCGGACGTTAGCACCCGGTGCTCTGTCTCCCAAGCTGTACTCTTCGGTATTCGGAGTTTGCATAGGTTTGGTAAGTCGCCATGACCCCCTAGCCTAAACAGTGCTCTACCCCCGAAGGTAATACTTGAGGCACTACCTAAATAGTTTTCGGAGAGAACCAGCTATTTCCAAGTTTGTTTAGCCTTTCACCCCTATCCACAGCTCATCCGCTAGTTTTGCAACACTAGTCGGTTCGGACCTCCAGTACCTGTTACGGCACCTTCATCCTGGCCATGGATAGATCACTTGGTTTCGGGTCTACACCCAGCGACTGATTCGCCCTATTCGGACTCGATTTCTCTACGGCTTCCCTATTCGGTTAACCTTGCCACTGAATGTAAGTCGCTGACCCATTATACAAAAGGTACGCCGTCACCCTTGCGGGCTCCGACTTTTTGTAAGCATGCGGTTTCAGGATCTATTTCACTCCCCTCCCGGGGTTCTTTTCGCCTTTCCCTCACGGTACTGGTTCACTATCGGTCGATTACGAGTATTTAGCCTTGGAGGATGGTCCCCCCATATTCAGACAGGGTTTCTCGTGCCCCGCCCTACTTTTCTCTAACTTAGTACCACACGTCTGCTTTCGCATACAGGGCTATCACCTACTATGGCCGGGCTTTCCATCCCGTTTTGCTAACAGTCGTGCTATCACTAGAAGGCTCTTCCAATTTCGCTCGCCACTACTTTCGGAATCTCGGTTGATGTCTTTTCCTCGAGCTACTGAGATGTTTCAGTTCACCCGGTTCGCCTCGCATGACTATGTATTCATCATGCGATACCTCTTGCGAGGTGGGTTTCCCCATTCAGAAATCTCCGGATCAATGCTTATTTGCCAGCTCCCCGAAGCTTATCGCAGGCTATCACGTCTTTCTTCGCCTGTAATCGCCAAGGCATCCACCACATGCTCTTAGTCACTTGACCCTATAACTTTGACATCTCTTTCAAGATATCGCCATCATCTTCAAGGACTTGCCAGGTCTTTCACCTGGCGCGTTATGCCGTAATGTGAATATTTCCTCGATATCACTATCAAAGAACATTCGTCATTACTGAATTTCAATCAGCTTTCGCTTATTGAATATTCGTTTTGACGCAATCAAAAAATTGTCATCAGAGGCACGGTCTGCACTAAACCTTTACGAATGTGCAGTTTCCTCTGACAACGCTGATTCGACTCTATGAATTTTTAAAGAACAGCCGATTGATCAATCGATATTGATCAACAACAAAGTAGCCTCTTGCAAAGCCACTTTGGTGTTGAATTACCAGTGCGTTGGTGGTGGAGGATGACGGGATCGAACCGACGACCCCCTGCTTGCAAAGCAGGTGCTCTCCCAGCTGAGCTAATCCCCCAGTGTCCTCTCACGTATCTTGCCATCGGAATTTGGTGGGTCTAGTTGGGCTCGAACCAACGACCCCCGCCTTATCAAGACGGTGCTCTAACCAGCTGAGCTACAGACCCATTCCACATCCAAGCGAATCCCTTCGCTGGTCTGCGGCTTCTTCCAACAACCGATAAGTGTGGGCGTTCAATCTTGAATGCTGTTTTCCAGAAAGGAGGTGATCCAGCCGCACCTTCCGATACGGCTACCTTGTTACGACTTCACCCCAGTCACGAACCCTGCCGTGGTAATCGCCCTCCTTGCGGTTAGGCTAACTACTTCTGGCAGAACCCGCTCCCATGGTGTGACGGGCGGTGTGTACAAGACCCGGGAACGTATTCACCGCGACATTCTGATCCGCGATTACTAGCGATTCCGACTTCACGCAGTCGAGTTGCAGACTGCGATCCGGACTACGACTGGCTTTATGGGATTGGCTCCCCCTCGCGGGTTGGCAACCCTCTGTACCAGCCATTGTATGACGTGTGTAGCCCCACCTATAAGGGCCATGAGGACTTGACGTCATCCCCACCTTCCTCCGGTTTGTCACCGGCAGTCCCATTAGAGTGCCCTTTCGTAGCAACTAATGGCAAGGGTTGCGCTCGTTGCGGGACTTAACCCAACATCTCACGACACGAGCTGACGACAGCCATGCAGCACCTGTGTTACGGCTCTCTTTCGAGCACTCCTCTATCTCTAAAGGATTCCGTACATGTCAAAGGTGGGTAAGGTTTTTCGCGTTGCATCGAATTAAACCACATCATCCACCGCTTGTGCGGGTCCCCGTCAATTCCTTTGAGTTTCAACCTTGCGGCCGTACTCCCCAGGCGGTCAACTTCACGCGTTAGCTTCGTTACTGAGTCAGTGAAGACCCAACAACCAGTTGACATCGTTTAGGGCGTGGACTACCAGGGTATCTAATCCTGTTTGCTCCCCACGCTTTCGTGCATGAGCGTCAGTGCAGGCCCAGGGGATTGCCTTCGCCATCGGTGTTCCTCCGCATATCTACGCATTTCACTGCTACACGCGGAATTCCATCCCCCTCTGCCGCACTCCAGCGATGCAGTCACAAATGCAGTTCCCAGGTTGAGCCCGGGGATTTCACATCTGTCTTACATCACCGCCTGCGCACGCTTTACGCCCAGTAATTCCGATTAACGCTCGCACCCTACGTATTACCGCGGCTGCTGGCACGTAGTTAGCCGGTGCTTATTCTTACGGTACCGTCATGAACCCCCTTTATTAGAAGGAGTCTTTTCGTTCCGTACAAAAGCAGTTTACAACCCGAAGGCCTTCATCCTGCACGCGGCATGGCTGGATCAGGCTTGCGCCCATTGTCCAAAATTCCCCACTGCTGCCTCCCGTAGGAGTCTGGGCCGTGTCTCAGTCCCAGTGTGGCTGGTCGTCCTCTCAGACCAGCTACAGATCGTAGGCTTGGTAAGCCTTTACCCCACCAACTACCTAATCTGCCATCGGCCGCTCCGTTCGCGCAAGGCCTTGCGGTCCCCTGCTTTCATCCTTAGATCTTATGCGGTATTAGCAAAGCTTTCGCTCCGTTATCCCCCACGATCGGGCACGTTCCGATGTATTACTCACCCGTTCGCCACTCGTCAGCATCCGAAGACCTGTTACCGTTCGACTTGCATGTGTAAGGCATGCCGCCAGCGTTCAATCTGAGCCAGGATCAAACTCTACAGTTCGATCTTGATTTTTTCGCTCTTTCGAGCAACTCATAAAAAGAATTGAAGTGAACTTCACTTCTATCTCATGAGCGTTTAAGTGCTATGCACTCGGTTACTAGAACCTTGGCACTCGCCATCAAACGCCCACGCTTATCGGCTGTATGTTTTTAATGAACCAGACAACAAATCAGACCGAAGTCTTCTCTCTTATCTCGACCTAGCTGCGATCAGCTGAGCCTTGAATTCTAGCACGGTTTTTAAAGAACCGTCAAACTTTTTGAAAACTTTTTTGTTTTCATCACCGATCAGATTCAGCACCTTGCAGCACCACCTTCGATCAGCGAAGCCTTGAATTATATACCGGTTTTTACGCCGCTTGCAACCCAAGACCAAACTTTTTTTCTTCTTTACCTCCGCAGCATCTGTCCCCTAAAGAACTAGCAGCGCGGGTAGCGAAGCCCTCTACTATAACACCGGTTTGAGGGATTGAAGGGCTTCGGCGCAAAATTTCCCAACTTTCTTCAGACCCGCCACTTTTCCAGGAGCTTTTCGGGGCTCAGGCTGTCGTAGCCCTCGAAAGGCTGGTGAATCCAGGGATTGGTCGGCAGGAACTCCACCGAGTAGTCGGGCGTGAAGGTGGACAAGCCCTTGGTCCAGATCACCGCGCTGCGCAGCTCCGTGATCGGGGCATAGTTGGTCTTCAACATGTTGATCACGGCATGCAGCGTGTGCCCGGAATCTGCCAGGTCATCCACCAGCAGCACACGCCCCGCAATCTCTCCACGCGGCGTGGTGATGAAACGGGCGATATCCAGATGCCCCTGGACGGTGCCCGCCTCTGCCCGATAGGAACTCGTCGACATGATAGCCAATGGCTTGTCGAAAATACGACTAAGGATGTCTCCCGGGCGCAGACCACCACGGGCCAGGCACAGGATCGTATCGAACCCCCACCCCGACTGGTGCACCTTGAGGGCGAGCTTCTCAATGAGGCTGTGGTACTCGTCATAGCTGACGTAGAGATGTTTGCCGTCTTCGGTCAACATGCAATGGCTCCTGGATGGATAACTTCGGGCGCAAGAAGAATGAACACCAGCATCAGACGTCAGCCGGCAACGTAGGGGTGCCGCATCATGATGGTGTGGTCACGGTCGGGACTGGTAGAGATCATGTCGATGGGCACCCCCGTGACCTGCTCAATACGCTCCAGGTAGCTGCGCGCGTTCTGCGGCAGCTTGGCATACTCGGTTACGCCCACAGTGGACTCGGCCCAGCCGGGCATTTTTTCATAGATGGGGGTGCACCGCGCGATGTCTTCGGCCCCCATGGGAAGCAGCTCAATGCGCTCACCGTCCAGTTCGTAGCCGGTACACAACAGCAACTCTTCCAGGCCATCCAGGACGTCCAGCTTGGTGATGCACAAGCCAGACAGGCCGTTGACCTGGGCACTGCGCTTGAGCAGCGCCGCGTCAAACCAGCCACAGCGGCGGCTGCGGCCCGTGGTCACGCCTTTTTCTGCACCGACCGTGCTCATGTGATAGCCCGGCGTTCCCGGTACTTCCCAATCGAGTTCCGTGGGGAAAGGCCCGCCGCCGACACGCGTGCAATAGGCCTTGGTGATACCCAGGATGTAATGCAGCAATCCAGGCCCCACCCCCGAACCGGCGGCTGCGTTGCCAGCAACGCAGTTGCTGGACGTCACATAAGGATAGGTGCCGTGGTCCACATCCAGCAGGGTGCCTTGCGCCCCTTCGAACAGCAGATTGGCGCCCTCACGGTGAGCTTCATTCAACTCCCGCGACACATCGGCCATCATGGGTTTGAGCAGCTCCGCGTGGCGCATGGCCTCTGCGTACACCACGTCAAACTGCACCTTGCCGTCCTGGATGTAGGGTTTGAGGGCATCCCCGAAAACAAAGGAGCCCGAGCGCAGGTATGTCGTCAGGATGTGGTTGTGCAGATCCAGCAACTCACGGAGCTTGGCCGCGAACCGCTCGGGGTACTTCAAGTCCTGCACACGCAACGCGCGACGCGCGATCTTGTCTTCATAGGCCGGGCCAATGCCACGCCCCGTGGTGCCGATCTTCTCGGCGCCGCCCTGCTCTCTTGCAGCTTCGCGTGCGACGTCGATAGCGGCATGAAAGGGCAAGATCAGCGGACATGCTTCGCTGATGCGCAGGCGGGAGCGGACCTCCACACCGGCCTTTTCCAGGCCTTCGATTTCTTCAAACAGCTTGGCCGCCGACAGCACCACGCCGTTTCCGATGTAGCACTTGACGCCCGGGCGCATGATGCCGCTCGGGATCAAATGCAGCGCCGTCTTGACGCCGTTGATCACCAAGGTGTGTCCCGCATTGTGGCCACCCTGGAAGCGGACCACGCCTTGAGCGCTTTCGGTGAGCCAATCGACCAGCTTGCCCTTGCCCTCGTCACCCCACTGGGTTCCGACCACCACTACGTTGCGACCTTTGGTTGCTTTCATCTCAAACCCAATTTCAGTTGTCACTTGCCAATTGCTCACACAGCTTGCACGACCCACCGGCCTGCGATCTGCACCAATTCCCGGTCGCAATGAAATTCATCGACCTCGCTCTCGTGCCCCGGCAGCACGCACACCACGGTTTCGCCCGACTTGCGCAGATCGGCCACCGCCGCGTTGACGTCTGCCGACTCGCCCCAAGGAGCCCGGATAGCCGCTTTCAAGGTTCGGGGCGAAACAACCCCGACCAGTTGCTTCACATCCAGGCTGAACCCAGCGGCGGGACGGTTGCGGCCAAAGACAGCCCCGACCTCGTCGTACCGGCCTCCGCGCACCAGGGCATCGGAAGCACCCACGGCATACATGGCGAAACGCGCGCCACTGTAGTACGCATAGCCCCGCTGGTCGGCCAGGTCAAATGTCACCCGCGCACCTTCCAGGCGCGATGCCAGCCACTTCAAATTGGAGAGCACTTCGGGGATGTCAGAGAAATGGTGAAGGGCCTTCTGGGCTTCCTCCAGGACGGATGCATCGCCATAGAGCTGAAGGAGCGCGGCCAAGCCATCACGGGACTCCTTGGGGAAGTCTCGGGTCAACAAGGCGAGTTCGCTTGCGTCCTTGACCGCCAAAGCCCCGTGAATGGCGCTCAGCACGGCCGGCTTGACGGTGAGCCCCGCCAGCAGGCGGCGCACGATGCGCATGTCGGCCAAATCGACGGTGATCTCGCGCACCCCGGCGACCCGCAAACACTCCTGGGCCAGCAGCAACGCCTCAAGGTCCGCCTCAAGCCCGGCGTGCCCGTAGATTTCGGCGCCAAACTGCAGCGGCTCGCGGGTTGCATGCGGGCGATCGGGCCGGGTGTGCAGCACGGGTCCGCAGTAGCACAGCCGGGTCACGCCTTTGCGATTGAGCAGGTGCGCATCAATGCGGGCAACCTGGGGCGTGGTGTCGGCCCTCAATCCCATGGAGCGCCCCGATAGCTGATCCACCAGCTTGAAGGTCTGGAGGTCGAGCGCCTCGCCGGTACCCGTCAGCAACGACTCCAGGTGTTCCAGCAGGGGCGGCATGACCAGCTCATAGCCATAGCAGCGAGCTGTATCAAGCAGCCCGCGACGCAGTTCTTCGATGTGCCGTGCTTCGGACGGCAAAACATCGGCAATGTGATCCGGAAGGACCCAAGCAGACATGGAGAAACGGGGAGGCTGTTAAAACCGTGATTCTACCGGGCGCAGCACCGCGCCCTCGAAAGGCCCTGCGATGACGGCCGTGCGAGATCCTAAAGCCAGAGCATCAGCAGCCCTGCGCCCAGGGCGAAAAAGGCGCACAAGCGAAGCTGCGAGTCCGGCAATTGAGACAGCTGCGCCACCGCGCGCCGCCAGCCTTGGGGTGACACAAAGGGCAGCAGCCCTTCGATCACCAGCACCAAGGCCAGCGCTGCCCAGAGAGTGTCAGAAGTCACCACGCAACACCGCTGACGCCGGGGCCGCAAGTGCTACTTGCGCGGGGCCGCCGGAGCGGCCGCCGCCTGGCCATTGCCCCGGAACGTCTTGAAGAAATCTGAAGACGCGGGATCCAGCACCATCACGTCGCTCTTCTTGTTGAAACTCGCCTTGTATGCTTCCAGGCTGCGGTAGAACTGCGCGAACTGCGGATCGCGGCCAAACGCTTCCGCGTAGATGCGGGCCGCTTCGGCATCGCCTTCCCCCTTGACCTTCTGGGCATCGCGGTAGGCGTTGGCAATGGTGATTTCGCGCTGGCGATCCGCATCTGCGCGGATCTTCTCGCCTTCCGCCGCGCCGGTGGAGCGCAGCTCGTTGGCCACCCGCTTGCGCTCGGCCTCCATGCGACGGTACACCGATTCGGTGATCGCCTCCACATAGTCCACACGGGTGATGCGCACGTCCACCACGTCAACACCCCAGGGCTTGGCGCCCCGCACGGTTTCCAGGACCTCGCGCTTCACGTCGGCCATCAGGGCTTCGCGCTTGAGCGACAGCAGCTCCTTGACCGTGCGCTTGTTGATCTCCTCCTGGAACGCATTGCGCACCACGCGGTTGAGCTGCAGGGCGCCTGCGCTCTCGTCCAGCCCCACATTGCGGATGTACTCGGTAGGCTCGGAGATACGCCAGCGCACATACCAGTCGATAACCACCCGCTGCTTTTCAGCCGTCAGCATGGGCTCCGTGTCGCTGCTGTCCAAGGTCAGCAGGCGCTTGTCGATGTACGACACGTTCTGGAACGGAGGGGGCAATTTGAAATTCAGGCCCGGCTCGGTGATCACTTCCTTGATCTGGCCCAGCGCATACAGAACGCCAAACTGGCGCTGGTCCACCACGAAAAGCATGGAGCTCATGAGCGCCAGCACCACCAGGAAGGTCGATGCAATAAATCCAACTCTGTTCACGTGCAGCTCCTAGCGGGATTCGCGTTCGCGCGTGCGACTGCTGTCACGCGCCCGGGGATCGTTTGAAAAGGTGGAAGGTGCGGCCGCGGGCGCCGCAGCAGGCGCCGTGGCGCTGCTGGCGGCGGGCGTCTCCGCACCGGTCGAACCGCTCGCCACACTCTGCATGATCTTGTCCAGGGGCAGATACAGCAGATTGGAGCCCTGGCGGGACTCCACCAGCACCTTGGTCACGTTGCCGTAGATCTGCTGCATGGCATCCAGGTACATGCGGTCCCGCGTCACCTGAGGAGCCTTTTGGTACTCGGCCAGGATGGCGGAAAACCGCTGCGCATCCCCTTGCGCCTGCGCAACGATACGCGCCTTGTACGCCGCCGCCTCCTCGTTCAGGCGCGACGCCGAGCCCGCAGCCCGGGGAATGACATCGTTCGCATAGGCCTGGGCCTCGTTCTTGGCCCGCTCACGCTCCTGCCCGGCTTTGAGCACGTCATCAAAGGAGGCCTGCACCTGCTCCGGCGGGCGGACCCCGCCCTGCTGCAGATTGATCCCCACCACCTCGACCCCTACCTTGTACCGGTCCAGGATGGTCTGCATGAGTGTCCGCACGCGTGGAGCAATCTGGTCGCGCTCTTCGGCCAGGGCCGTGTCCATGCGCATCTTGCCCACAACCTCTCGCACCGCGGTTTCCGCAGCCTGCACCACGGCGTCCGCGGGGTTCTTGCTTTCAAACAGCCAGGCGCGCGCGTCGTTCAGCCGGTACTGCACGGCAAACTTGATCTCGACGATGTTTTCGTCCTCGGTCAGCATGGCGGACTCACGCAGGCCGGTACTCTTGATAATGCTGTCACGCCCGACGTCGGCCGACCGGATCTGGGTGACAAACACCAGTTCGTGCCGTTCGATCGGATAGGGCAAGCGCCAGTTGAAGCCTGCTCCCACCGTGCTCTTGTACTTGCCAAACTGCGTGATCACCGCCTGCTGGCCTTCCTGCACGATGAAGAACCCGGTTCCCATCCAGATGACGAAGACGATGCCCGCAATCAAGCCTGCGCCGACCCCGGCGCTTTTCATGTCGGGCTGAAATCCGCCACCGTTGCCGGAGGGCCCGCGGCCTCCGCCGTTCCTGGGCCCGAACAACCCGCCCAGCTTTCTGTTCAGGTCGCGCCACAGCTCGTCCAGATCCGGGGGCTGGCCGCTGCTGGGCCGCTGGTCGCCGCCCCGGGGGCCGGATGGCGGCGGAACAGCGGGACGCTCGTCCGGGCGCCCTCCTTCATCCGCCTTGTTGTCCTCGCCGCGCCCCCATCGAGGGTCATTCAGGTTGAACATGCCCCGAATACGTGCTGGCAGCGAAGCCCAGCGCAGGGTGCGATCTTGGAAGTTCATGCGCAGATCTCTGATTCTCTGGATGGCATAGAAGGTAATGACGGCATTGTGCACAATCAAGCTGTTGCACCAGGCAATTCAACGTCGTCCCCAGGGGGCATGCCGTCCTGGGCGGCAGCCAGCACCCGGGAGGCCAGCGCCCGGCGCAGTGCGTCCAGGCCTTCGCCCGACCGCGCGCTGACGAACAAGCGGGGCAGCAGTCGCCCGTCCATGTCGTAGCTGTCCTCAAGCACCGGCGGCCGTTGCTCCGGCGCCAGCGCATCCAGCTTGTTGAACACCAGTATCTGGGGAATGTCTGCGGCACCAATTTCCCGCAGCACTTTCTGCACCTGCTCCATCTGCTCGGGAAACCCGGCGTTGGAGCCGTCCACCACGTGCAGCAGCAAGTCGGCATCGATGGCTTCCTGCAGGGTGGCCTGGAAAGCGTCCACCAGCCCGTGGGGCAGGTCCCGGATGAAACCGACGGTGTCCGACAGCGATACCGAGCGTCCGGCCTCTCCCAGGTAGAGCTGCCGGGTGGTGGTGTCCAAGGTGGCGAACAACTGGTCGGCCGCGTAGGCACGCGCCTTCACCAGCGCGTTGAACAGCGTGGATTTGCCCGCGTTGGTGTAGCCGACGAGCGAAATGTTGAAGGTGTCGCGCCGCTCGCGCTGGCGCCGCTGGGTCGCCCGCTGGCGCTGCACCTTCACCAGGCGTTCGCGGGTGCGCTTGACCGCATCGGCAATCATCCGGCGGTCCAGCTCGATCTGCTTTTCACCGGGCCCGCCACGCGCGCCAATGCCCCCGGTCTGGCGTTCCAGGTGGGACCACCGGCGCACCAGGCGGGTGCTCAGGTATTGAAGACGGGCCAACTCGACCTGAAGCTTGCCCTCATGGCTGCGCGCGCGCTGGGCAAATATCTCCAGAATCAGCAAGGTCCGGTCGTTGACCGGCATTTCCAGATGGCGCTCGAGATTGCGCTGCTGCGCAGGGCTGAGCGACTGGTCGAACAAGACCTCCACGGCGCCGTGCATTTGCGCCAGCGTGCGGATCTCGTCAGCCTTGCCGCTGCCCACGAACAGGGCTGCGTCCGGCGCCTTGCGCTTGCACGTCAACCGGGCCACGGGCTGCAGGCCTGCCGTTTGGGCCAGCAGGCCCAGCTCTTCCAGCTCTCCGTCAAAGTGGGGCAGACCGAAGTCCACGCCCACCAGCAGCACACGGGTGCCGTCTACCGCCGCAGAGGTCATCGAGCAGAACGAGAGAGGCGCCCGGGCACTTTCACCGCGGAAAACGAACAGGCGCGAGGGACCAACAACTCAAGCGTTGCTGTTGTCGGCATCAGAGGTGTCGGCCGTAGAAAAATTCACCGCACGGCCGGGAACGATGGTGGAAATGGCATGCTTGTAGACCATCTGCGTCACGGTGTTGCGCAGCAGCACCACGTACTGGTCAAACGACTCGATCTGCCCCTGCAGCTTGATGCCGTTCACAAGGTAAATAGAGACTGGGACGTGTTCCCGACGCAAGGCGTTGAGGAAGGGGTCTTGCAAAAGCTGGCCTTTATTGCTCACGATATTCTCCGTGTTCAAAAATGTTGTTGTAAACCAGCACCTTACCACAGCAAGGGCCGGCCTTCGGGCAAGAACCGCTTGGCCCTGCGCGGGGAGCGTCTTTCCCTCAGGCCTCGTCCTTGTCCGCGAAGGGGTTGCGCGAGGTCTTCATCTCGATCCGCAGAGGCGTGCCCACCAAGTCAAACTCCTTGCGGAAGCGGCTTTCCAAAAACCGCTTGTAGGCATCGGTGACGTGCTCCAGCGAGTTTCCGTGGATCACGATCACCGGAGGATTCATCCCGCCCTGGTGGGCGTAACGCATCTTGGGGCGGAACATGCCCGCCCGCTTGGGGCTCTGGAATTGCACCGCCTCCAGTAGCAAGCGCGTCAGCACGGGGGTGGACATCTTGCAGGTGGCCGCCTTGTGCGCCTGCACAATCGCCCCCCACAACGGACCGAGGCCCTGTCGCTTCTTGGCGGAAATGAAGTGCAATGAGGCGAACTTCAGGAACGCCAGCCGGGTTTCGATGGAGCGCTCCACCAGCTGGCGCTGGTAGTCGTCCACCGCATCCCACTTGTTGACCGCCACCACCACGGCGCGGCCGCTTTCGAGGATGTAGCCCGCGATGTGGGCATCCTGGTCGGTAACGCCCTGGGTCGCATCCAGCAGCAGCAAGACCACATGGGCGGACTCGATAGCTTGCAGGGTCTTGACCACGGAGAACTTCTCGATCGCCTCGAACACCTTGCCCTTGCGCCGCAATCCGGCAGTGTCGACCAGCTCGAAGCGCTGCCCGTTGCGCTCGAAAGGCACGGCGATGGCGTCGCGGGTGGTGCCGGGCATGTCGAACGCGACCAGGCGTTCCTCCCCCAGCCACGTGTTGATCAGTGTCGATTTGCCGACATTGGGCCGCCCCGCAACCGCGAGCTTGACGATGCCCTTGTCGATGTCCGCATCCGCGTCATCAGGCTCGGGCAAGTTCAGCGGCTCCAGCGCAAGGTCCACCAGGCTGCGGATGCCCTGCCCGTGCGCTGCGGACACGGGGTACACCTGGCCCAGGCCCAGTTCGTAGAACTCGGCCAGTTGCGTGCCTTCCAGCATGCCCTCGGCCTTGTTGGCGACCAGCAGGCAGGGTTTGCCCAGGCGGCGCAAGTAGTTGGCGATGTCGTGGTCCTGGGCGGACACGCCGGCCCGCGCATCCACCACGAAGATCACGACATCGGCTTCGGCGACGGCCTGCTGGGTCTGCTTGGCCATCTCCTTGTAGATGCCGCTGGACGCATCCGGCTCGAAACCGCCGGTGTCGATGACGATGTATTCGCGCTTGCCCTGCTTGCCATTGCCGTAGTGCCGGTCACGCGTCAGTCCGGCGAAATCCGCGACGATGGCATCGCGGGACTTCGTCAGGCGATTGAAGAGCGTGGATTTGCCGACGTTCGGCCGCCCCACGAGGGCGATGACTGGCTTCATAGACACGGTCCGTCAGTCGGGGCGGAAGCCGTAGACGCCGCCATTGCGCGTGACGACCACCAGGGTGTCCGCAGCGACCACGGGACCCACGGAAATGCCCGACCCGTCGGTAGTCAGGCGGTTGAGCGGCGAGCCGTCCGTGCGCGACAGCAGGTGCACCAGCCCCGTGTCATCGCCCACCACGACCGAGCGCCCCAGCAGCAGTGGCGCCGTGAGCTTGCGGTACTTGAGCTTGTCGACAGACCACAGGCGGGAGCCGTCGCTGCGGCGCCAGGCCACCACGGTGCCGTTGCTTTCCGTGCCGAAAATGGCCTCGGCATCGCCATGCACGCCGTCGGCCCCGCTGGCGGGTTGCGACCAGGCTACCGTACCGCGGGCCGTGTTGACACAGCCCACGGCAGCCTGGAAGGCGCGCGCGCAGACCGATTCACCGGCCCGGCTGGTGCGTCCCACCAGCTCCACGAGCCGCTCCACATCGTTGGTGCCGCGCGAACTGGCCAGCGGCGCCTCCCAGCGCACGCTGCCGTTGTCCGGATTGAGCCCCACCAGCCGGCCCGAAAAGCCCACGACCAGGGTATCCCCCACGGCCAGGAGCACGCCGGCCTGGCGCAACACCAGCGGATCGCCGGTGCGCTGCTGGCTCCAGAGCTTGCGGCCGGTGTTTTCGTCGAAGGCGGCGACCGAACGGTCGGCCAGAAGCACGAACACACGCCCACCGGCCACCAGCGGCGGTGTGAACACCTGGGCCGGCAGGGGCTGGCGCCAGGCTTCACGGCCGGACTGCAGCACGATCAGCGCACTGCCGCGCGAAACGACTGCCGCCGACTTGCCATCGCTGCCCACGCCGGCCGACAGCGGCTCGCCCAGCGCCGCGCGCCAGACGTCCCCGCCCGTGCGGGCATCGATCGCCGCGACCACGCCGTCGGCCGACGCAAGGGTCACGACGTTTCCGGCGGCGTGCGCCTCCAGCGGAACGGCGTTGCCGGTGCCGACCTTGGCGGTCCAGGCCTGGCGCACGCCCAGGATCGCGACATTGGCTCCGAGGTCGGCAGGCACCGGCTTGTTGCTGCCGCTGTTCCAGAGCGAGCAGCCCGCCACAGAGGCGGCCACGAGGACCGCCACGCCCGTGGCGCGCAGGCCGCGCAAGCGGCTCCCTGCGGCTTTTGTCTTCAGCGTGCTCATGGCTTCTTCACCCCTTCCGCGGAGGCGGCTTCGGCGACCGCGACGCTTTGCGGGGAAACCCCCAGCGCGCCCAGCTTCACTTCCACAAGGCGGCGGTATTCCACGCTGTCTTCCAGCAGCTTGTAGGCCTTGGAATACTCGGCCACCGCTTCCGTGCGCTTGTCTTGCGACAGGTAGATGTCGCCCCGGCGGTCGGCGGCGGCGGCCTCGAATTCCAGGGGCACGCCGGACGACAGCTGCTTGAGCGCTTCGTCGTAGTTCTTCTGGTCCATCAGCACGCTGGCCAGCCGCAGCCGCGCCAGCGCCTTGAGGCCCTCGTCACCCGACTGGGATGCCACCCAGGTCAGCACTTCCTTCGCACCGTCCTCGTTGCCGGCTTCCACCAGGGTCTTCGCCAGCGCCAGGCCTGCCTGGCCGGCCTGGGTGGTACCGGCGTACTTGGCCTTCAGGTCGCCAAACGCCTGGGCCATGCGGCCCTGGTCGCCGGCGCGGGCCGCCACGTCCACGGCGTCATACAGCGCGGCGGCCTGGCTGGCCTGGCGGTTCTGCCAGTACTGGTATCCGTTCCAGCCCACCAGGGCTACCGTCACCACCAGCAGCACGGAGCTGATGAGCGTGCCCCAGGTGTTCCAGAGGTGCTTGAGCTGGTCTAACTGCTCTTGTTCTTCAAGGTCGAGGTGATTTGCCATGGGTCGTTTTCTGTTCAGCGAGGGGATTGTAGGGTGGGTGCCCATTCAGCCAGGGCGTCCAGCAGGTGCTCGCTTTGGGCGCCGGCACCGTCGCGCAGCGATTTGACGACCACGCTGCCACGGGCCAGTTCGTCCTCGCCAAAGATCAATGCCCACAGCGCGCCGCTGGCGTCCGCCTTCTTGAACTGGGACTTCATGCTGCCCATGCCTTCGCCGCCTGCCGGCGCCGCATGCATCTGCACGCGCACGCCCAGCTGCCGCAGGCGCTCCAGGGTGGTGACGGCCACCGGCAGCGCGGCAGCCGACGGAATCACGGCATACGCGTCGGGGACCGGCGTGGGCACCGCGCTTTCCTGCTCCTTGAGCAGCTCCAGCACCCGCTCCACCCCCAGCGCCCAGCCCACGGCCGGTGCCGGCTTGCCGCCAATCTGCTCGATCAGGTAGTCGTACCGGCCGCCGCCGCAGATCGTGCCCTGGGATCCGAGCTGATCGGTGACGAATTCGAAGACCGTGAGGTTGTAGTAGTCCATGCCGCGGACCAACCGGGGATTGACCGTCCAGGCCACGCCGTTGGCCGTGAGGATGGACTTCACCGTGTCGAAGTGCGCAAGGGATTGCACACCCAGGAAATCGATCAGCCGGGGCGCCGCCTCGACCACGGCCTGCATGGCGGGATTCTTGGTGTCCAGGATGCGCAGCGGGTTGCTGTGCAGCCGCCGGCGGGCCTCCTCGTCCAGTACGTCGATGTGCTGCTCCAGGAAGGCGATCAGCGCGGCGCGGTGGGCCTGGCGCTCCTGGGGCTGGCCCAGGCTGTTGAGCTCCAGCCGCACATTGCGCAGCCCCAGCTCGCGCCACAGGGCATTCGCCATCAGGATCAGTTCGGCGTCCACCTCGGCACCGGGAAAGCCCAGGGCCTCGGCACCGATCTGGTGAAACTGGCGGTAGCGACCGCGCTGCGGACGCTCGTGCCGGAACATGGGGCCCATGTAGTACAGGCGCTTGCCGCCGTCGTAGAGCATGGAGTGCTCGGCCACCGCGCGCACCACGCCGGCCGTAGCCTCGGGGCGCAGCGTGAGGTGCTCGCCATTGAGGCGGTCCTCGAACGAGTACATCTCCTTCTCGACGATGTCGGTCACCTCGCCCAGCCCGCGCACGAACAGGGGCGTGGGCTCCACGATGGGGGTGCGGATGTTGCGGTAGGCGTAGCGCGCCATGAGGTTGCGCACCTTGTCCTCCAGCCATTCCCAGCGCGCCGAATCGGGCGGAAGGATGTCGTTCATGCCCTTGATGGCAACCAGCTTCTGCATCTTGCTTGCTCTACCGAATTGTTTTTTTGAATGAAAATGGCCTCCAGCGCTTATCCATCAAGCGCAAGAAGCTATAAATTTAATAGCAAACCTAGACAACACCCGCTGCGCGCCCGAAGCGCCGCGCAATGTAGTCCTCGACGATTTGCTGGAACTCCCGGGCAATGCCCTCCCCGCGCAGCGTCATGGCTTTCTCGCCATCGATGAACACGGGGGCGGCAGGCGCCTCGCCCGTGCCGGGCAGGCTGATGCCGATGTCGGCGTGCTTGCTTTCGCCCGGCCCGTTGACGATGCAGCCCATCACGGCGACCTTGATGTTCTCCACGCCCGGATAGCGGACCCGCCACACCGGCATCTGGGCTCGCAGGAAGTCGTCGATCTGCTTGGCCAGCTCCTGGAAGGTGGTGCTGGTGGTGCGCCCGCAACCCGGGCAAGCCGTCACGCTGGGCACAAACACCCGCAGGCCCAGCGCCTGCAGGATCTCGGACGCCACCACGACCTCCTGGGTGCGGGCTTCGCCCGGCTGGGGCGTGAGCGATACGCGGATGGTGTCGCCAATGCCCTCCTGCAGCAGCACCGACAGCGCCGCGGCCGACGCCACGGTGCCCTTGGTGCCCATGCCCGCTTCCGTCAGGCCCAGGTGCAGGGCGTAGTCGCAGCGGCGGGCCAGCTCGCGGTACACGGCGATGAGGTCCTGCACGCCGCTGACCTTGCACGACAGGATGATCTGGTTGCCATCGAGGCCCATGGCCTCGGCGCGGCGGGCCGACTCGATGGCCGACGTGATCAAGGCCTCGTACATGACCTGGCGCGCCTCCCACGGGCTAGAACGGCGGCTGTTGGCATCCATCAGCTCGGCCAGCAGGTCCTGGTCCAGGCTGCCCCAGTTCACGCCGATGCGCACGGCCTTGTTCCAGCGCACCGCCGCTTCGATCATCTGGCCGAACTGGCGGTCCCGCTTCTCGCCCTTGCCCACGTTGCCGGGGTTGATGCGGTACTTGGACAGCGCCTGCGCACAGTCGGGAAACTCGGTCAGCAGCTTATGGCCGTTGTAGTGGAAATCACCCACCAGGGGCACGCTCTCGCCCATCCGGTCCAGTTGCTCGCGGATGTAGGGCACGGCCGCCGCCGCCTCCGGCGTGTTCACCGTGATCCGCACGAACTCCGACCCGGCCTGCGCGAGTTCCTTGACCTGGATGGCCGTCGCGATGGCGTCCACGGTGTCGGTGTTGGTCATGGACTGCACGCGCACCGGCGCGTCGCCGCCCACGGTCACCACACGCGAACCCCACACCACCTGGGCCTGGCGGGAGCGCCGGGGCAAGGGTGCCGCAAGGGCGATAGGCTCGTTTCCGCTGGGGGTCGTCGGATGCGTCACTTATTTCACCTCGAAGCGCGCGACGTTCTCGCGCGAAACCGCCGTCAGATCAAAGGGCTTGCCGCGCACCAGCACTTCTGTCATGTCCGCGCGCCCCACCACGACCATCAGCGGCGTGGGGCCCGGAACGGCGACGGACTCCCCGGCCGCCAGGTTCCGCTGCAGGGCCACGGCGCCGGTAGCGTCCTTCACCTGCACCCACGATTCGCCCCGGGCGCGCAGCACCAGGGTTCCGGTGGGCTGCTGTGCAGCGCTCGCTGCGCTCGCCGCAGCGGTCGGCGTTGGCGCAGCCGCCGGGGCCAGCGCTGCAGCGCCAGCGGCATTGCCTGCACCGGCAGCGGACGCCGCCACGGCAGGCCGCTCGGCCACGGGCGGCTGCGCCGCGCTGGCCGCCACCACCGGCTCGGCGGCCACGGCAGCAGAAGCCGCCGGCGCGGGCACCGGCACGGCCGCAGCCTCCGCCGGGGCCGGCGGCGCCTCGGCAGCCGGCGTCGCCGGCCCCGCCGCTACCGGCGCGTTCGCCGGTGCGTCACCCCAGGGCTGGCGGGGCAGGAAGACCAGAACCACCGCGCCCACCAACAGCGCCAACACGATCAGGGTCACCGACCGCGAGGTGGAAGACCCGGGCGAAAACGAGCCCCCGCTGCCCTTGACCGGGGCGTTCAGGCCCGCACTGTCCGCCGCCAGGCGCGGACTCTTGCTTTGCGGGAGCAGCGCGAGCACCGGCGCGGGATCCAGCTTGAGTGTCCGGCACATGCTGGAGGCCAGCGCCCGCACGAAAACGGTGTCTGGCAGAGCGTCGTAATCGTCCGCCTCCAGGGCTTCCAGCTTGCTGACGGGCACCTTCAGGGCCACGGCCAGTGCGGCAATGTGCACACCCGCCGCCTGCCGGGCCTCCCGCAGCAACCCGCCCGCGGTCATTCCCGCGCTCTCCACAACCTCACTCATTGAAAGCCCCACGCTCGTATGCACCCAGTTCCCGCGATTCCGGGAAGCGCTTGCGCAACTGGTCCGCCAGCTGCCGCATCGCCACCGTGTCGCCCACGGCACGCTCCACCTTGATCCCGAGCCACAAGGACTCGGAATTGGCGTACTGGCTGTTGTTCAGGCGCCGGATGTAGAACTGCGCCCGGTTCAGCTCATTGCGCCGAAACAGCAGCGACGCCAGGTGGTAGGCCACCACCGGATTGCCGGCGTCCAGCTCGTAGGCCTTGTGCAAGGAGTCTTCGGCCTCTGCAAACTGGCCCGCGCTGGACTGGCACAGCCCCCGCGCCATCAGCGTCTTGGCCCGGGCGGTGTAGGTCGGGTTGCCCAGGGCGCGGACAAAATTCTGGTCTGCCTCAGCGTACTTCTGCTGCTGGCACAGCATCCACCCGTAGTTGTGCTGCAGGTTCGGGTCGTTGGCCCGCAGCGCCATGGCCCGGCGGAAGCTGTCGTCCGCCTGCGGAAAATCCCCCAGGCGCATGTAGATGAGGCCGCGAAGGTTGAACGCATCCGCGTAGTTGGGATCCGCCGTCAAGGCCTGCTTGACCTCGTCCAGCGCCACGGCCGTCTGGCCGTTCTCGAAGTAGTTCGACGCAAGCTCCAGGCGGATGCGGGCGCGGCGCCGGGTGTCCGGCTCGTCCGACGGCGTCACGAGCCCCGCATTGGCATCGGCGCCAGCCGGAGTGCTGGCCGTGGTGGCACAGCCCTGCAGAACCGACACCACCGCCAGAACCCCCAAGGCCCAAGCCGACCCATGGCGCCATTGCCGCCAACGTCCAACCCATCCCACCATGTAGAGCCTCCTTGATGAAGTACGTCGAGTGCCAGCCCGTCAAGCGACCGGCTTGAGGGCGATTGTCCGCTGCTTTGCCATCCGCTCGGCAGCACGCGTGCGGTCTTTCACATCCCCGGCCAACTGGCCGCATGCCGCATCGATATCATCCCCGCGCGTCTTGCGCACCGTGGTGACAATCCCTGCGTCGCTCAAGGCCTTGGCAAAGGCCGAGACCCGCTCCGGTGCCGAGCGATGCAGCCCCGACGCAGGAAACGGGTTGAACGGGATCAGGTTGAACTTGCAGCGCACCCCGGCGCCGCGCGCCGGCTGCACCAGTTCGATCAACTGCCGCGCATGCTCGGGCTGGTCATTGACGCCGTCGAGCATGCAATATTCAAAGGTAATGAAATCCCGGGGTGCATGGGCCAGGTAGCGGTTGCACGCGGCCAGGAGCTCCTGGAGGGGATATTTCCGGTTCAGCGGCACCAGGTTGTCCCGCAGCGCATCGTTGGGCGCATGCAGCGACACCGCCAGCGCCACCGGGCAATCGGCGGCCAGACGGTCCATCATGGGCACCACGCCCGAGGTAGACACGGTCACCCGCCGGCGCGACAGGCCATAGCCGTGGTCGTCCAGCATGGTCCGCAACGCCGGAACCAGGGCGGAATAGTTTTGCAGCGGCTCGCCCATGCCCATCATGACCACGTTGGAGATCACGCGGTCGTCGGAGGACAAGCGCTTGCGCAGGGCGTGCTCGGCAAACCACAGCTGGGCGACGATTTCGCCGGTGGTCAGGTTGCGGCTGAAGCCCTGGTGCCCCGTGGAGCAAAAGCGGCAGCCCACCGCACAGCCCGCCTGCGAGGAAATGCAGAGGGTGCCCCGGTCGTCTTCGGGGATGAACACGGACTCCACTGCGTTGCCGTCGCCCACGTCAAACAGCCACTTCACCGTGCCGTCGGCCGACACGTGTTCGGAAATGACCGGCAAGGCCTCGACCCGGGCGCAGCCCTTGAGCTTGTCGCGCAGGGCCTTCGCCAGATCGCTCATGGCATCGAAGTCGCTGGCGCCCCGCTGGTGAATCCAGCGAAACAGCTGGGTCGCGCGAAACCGCTTCTCACCCAGCTTTTCACAAAAGGCCGCCAGCCCTTCGAGATCGAATTCAAGCAAATTGGTTGTCATTGCACTCTCCTCCAGCACGGGTGAGCGCAACCGCCCCCATGGCTTAGCATCCTCGCAGCGGCGAGGGCGGCAGACATGGGAGCCCCCATGTCAGCGCGAGTAAACGTTCAGGCCGGGGAAGAAGAAAGCCACTTCCACCGCTGCGGTTTCAGCAGCGTCCGAGCCGTGCACGGCGTTGGCGTCGATGCTGTCAGCGAAGTCGGCGCGGATCGTGCCGGCTTCGGCCTTCTTCGGGTCCGTGGCGCCCATCAGTTCGCGGTTCTTCAGAATCGCGTTCTCGCCTTCCAGGGCCTGGATCATCACGGGGCCGGAGATCATGAAGTCCACCAGGTCCTTGAAGAAAGGACGCTCTTTGTGCACAGCGTAGAACTGCTCGGCCTCACGGCGGGACAGGTGGACCATGCGGGCGGCCACGATCTTGAGGCCGGCGGCTTCAAAACGTGCATAGATCTGGCCGATGACGTTCTTGGCCACGGCGTCGGGCTTGATGATGGAGAGAGTGCGTTCGATTGCCATATGGAATTCCTGTTGGGATGTTGCTGAAACTCGTTTGCCCACCGGACAAAGCCTTTGATTCTAACCGGCTGGTCCGCATGCCGCGCGCTCAGCGCCCGCCGCCCCGGCGGGGACCGCCGCCGCCCGGGCGCCGCTTGTCCTGGCGGTGGCGCGAGAGGCTGTCCATGCCGATGTAACCCACCGACGTCTTCATGGGATCCGGCTGCCCACCACCCCCGCCGCCACCGGCGCTGCCGCCGCGGGCCTGCCCCTGGCCGGCACCCCGGCGGGGCTTGCCCGCCCGGCCTGCCTCGGGCGCGCTCGCAGACGGATCCCGGCGCGGCGCGTCGCCCGCGCGGCCGTTGCGGCCCCGGCCCCGCTTGCCGGGGGCCCGCCCGCCGGGCGGCAGTCCGTCGCCCGCGCGCGCAGCGCCGTCCGTGGAGTTCGCCCCCGCCGCCTGCGCCAGTGCGCGGATGTCGCCCTCGTCCAGCTCCAGCCACGCGCCGCGCTTGAGGCCGCGCGGCAGCACCATGGCCCCGTAGCGGATGCGGATCAGCCGGCTGACCGCATGGCCCACGGCTTCGAACATGCGGCGCACCTCGCGGTTGCGGCCTTCGGAAATGGTGACGCGGTACCAGCAGTTGAAGCCTTCGCCGCCACCGTCTTCGATGGAGCCAAAGGACGCCACACCGTCGTCCAGGCGGACGCCGTCCAGCAGCTTCTGCTTTTCCTCGTTGCTGAGTGCGCCGAGCACGCGGACTGCGTACTCGCGCTCCAGCCCGAAACGGGGGTGCATGAGCTTGTTGGCCAGTTCGCCCGAACTGGTGAACAGCAGCAAGCCTTCCGTATTCAGGTCCAGGCGGCCGACGGACTGCCATTTGCCCTGCTGGAGCCGCGGCAGCTTGCGAAACACCGTGGGGCGATTTTGCGGATCGTCGTGCGTGACCACTTCACCGACCGGCTTGTGATAGGCAATGACGCGCGCAGGCGGCGGATCGATGCGGTAGCGGATGGGCTTCCCGTTGACCTTGACCTGGTCCCCGAACTGGATGCGCTGGCCGATGTGGGCGGGCTCGTTGTTCACCGAGATGCGCCCCTCCAGGATGAGCTGCTCCATCTCCAGCCGCGATCCCAACCCGGCCTGGGCCAGCACCTTGTGCAGCTTGGGCGTTTCCACCTGGGGCAGGAGCACGCGCTTGGCAGGCACGGCCTCGGCAGACGCCTCGTCCTCGTCGAAACGGCCGGACACCACGTCTTCAAACTGATAGCCCTCCACGGACGGCGCCGCCGCCTTGCGGGCATCGCGGCCGCGCTTTGCAGGGCCGCCCGCGGGATGATTCGATCCTGCCGGGCGCTGGCGCCCCTGCGGATCGGCAGGCGCCGCAGCCGCGGGCATGGGCTCGGTAACCTCGCACCCGTCCACCGCGCCCACCGCATCCATCGCGTCGCCAGCATCGACCGCCGCGGGGGCAGCTTCGGCAGGCGCCAAGGCGTCGTCGGGAACTCTGGCAGCAGGAGCCTGCGCCTCCAGCGGAGCGGCAGACTCGGCCGTCTCAGCCTTCTTTTTGCGCGGAGCGCGCTTGGCCGCGGGCTTCTTGGGCGCGGCGGCTGCCGGTTCAGCCTCCGGCAGATCGGCCGGCGTTTCGAGCGTTGAATCGTTCATCAATGAGTTCCCTGGACATTGCCGTGGGCATCATCCGCACTGTCGTCGCGGACATCGTCTGTTTCCGCATCTTGAAAAAAATCATCCACCGGCGGCCACACGGGCTTGTCGGCCGCGGCGGGCACCTCTGGCACCTCTGGCACCTCTGGCACCTCTGGCACCTCTGGCATCAGCGCGGCCCCGGGGTCCGCTGCAAGTGCGACGTCCGTGGCCGGCGCATTGGCTGCATCCGGCGCCGGCACATCGGCCACGCCCGGGGCCTGCACCTCCGCAGCATCGCCTTGCACCTCCGCAGCGGCACCCTGCACCGGCGGTTCCACTGCAGCCAGCGGCGGGGGCGCAGCCTCCCCATCGCCCTCGCTTTCGGGCTGCGGCCCGTCCCCCTGGGACGGCGGTTCGATCTCGCCCTGCGCAGCGGAAGCCATCGCCTCCAGCACGCTGGCGTTGCCGGACGGATCGTCCAGCACGGGCAGCTGGTCCAGCGACTGCAGCCCCATGTCGTCCAGGAACTGCCGCGTCGTGGCAAACAAGGCGGGCCGGCCCACGGTTTCCCGGTAGCCGATCACCTCCACCCAGCCGCGGTCTTCGAGCTGCTTGATGATCAGGCTGTTGACCGTCACACCGCGAATGTCCTCAATGTCCCCCCGCGTTACGGGCTGGCGGTACGCGATGATCGCCAGCGTTTCCATGGTGGCGCGCGAATAGCGCGGCGGCTTTTCGGGGTGCAGCCGGTCCAGGTACTCGCGCATTTCGGGGCGGCTCTGGAAGCGCCAGCCCGTGGCCACCTGCACCAGTTCCACGCCGCGCGGCGACCATTCGAGCTGCAGGTCCTGCAGCAGCGCCTTGAGGGTGTCGGAACCCAGCTCGTCGTTGAACAGCACCCGCAGCTCCCGCACCGGGAGGGGTTGCTGCGCGCAGATCAGCGCGGTTTCGAGGACCCGTTTGGCATCCACCGTGTTCATGGTTCAGCGATTCCTGGGAAAAATGCCACGCACCGCAATGGGCGGCATATCAACAGCAGGGGGCAATCAATGGGGCGCTCTGCAAGGGCGCTGGCGCGGCGCACGGGCCCGGCGGTGTAACGTCTTCGGGCGGAGATCGGGCGGGCCGTCAGGGCGCATTGTAGCCGAGACCCCACAGGGCCAAGGCCTGGCGCATGTCGTCCGGCACTTCGGCGCGGAACTCCAGCGCCTTTCCGGTGACCGGATGGGCGAAGGCCAGGCGGTACGCATGCAGCGCCTGGCGCTGCAGGGCTCCCAGGGGGCGTCCTCCGTACAGCGCGTCGGCGACCAGCGGGTGCCGCAGCGACGCCATGTGCACGCGGATCTGGTGCGTGCGGCCGGTGTGCAGGGTGCACTGCACCCAGCAGCCTTCGGGCCCGCCCGCCAGCCAGCGGATGTCCGTGCGGGCCGGCTTGCCGGCATGCACCGCCAGGTCGACCACCGCCATGCGCAGCCGGTTGCGCGGGTCCCGCCCGATGGGGGCGTCCACCGTGCGGGTGGGTGGGCCGGCCCACGCACCGTGGGCCAGGGCGACGTACTGGCGCTGCACCTTGCGCTCGGCAATCAGCGCCACCAGGGCATCCATCGTGGCCCGGTCGCGGGCCACCACCATCAGGCCGCTGGTGTCCTTGTCCAGCCGGTGCACGATGCCGGCGCGCGGCACGGTCAGGGCTTTTTCATCGCGTGCGAGCAGGCCGTTGAGCAGCGTGCCGCTCCAGTTGCCGGGCGCCGGGTGGACCACCAGTCCCGCCGGCTTGTTCACCACCAGCAGGTGGGCGTCCTCGTACACCACATCGATGCCCATGGGCTCGGGGCGGAACGCCTGGCTTTGGAGGGTGGGCCGCATCTCCAGCACCAGCTGGTCGCCCGCCTTCACCCGCGCAGAGGCCTTGGTTGCGGGCTGGCCGTTGAGGTGGACCAGCCCTTGCGCCAGCAGTTGCTGCAGGTAGCTGCGGGAGAACTCCGGGACCAGCTCGGCCAGCGCCCGGTCCAGCCGGGCGGCATGCTGGTCGGCCCCGACCTGCACGCTGCGGAGCTCGCCCGCGCCATCACCGGCCGGGTCTTCGCTCTCTTCCGCCAGCCAGTCTTCCGCCACCCCGGCTGGCTGCGGGGGACGGCTGCCAGCGCCCACGGGGATCAACGGCGCGGCCGGGATCAACGGGAGGGCAGGTAGCGCGACGGATCCACCGGCTTGCCCTGGCGGCGGATTTCAAAGTGCAGCTTCACGCGGTCGGCGTCGGTATTGCCCATCTCCGCAATCTTCTGGCCCTTGCGCACCGACTGGTCTTCTTTCACCAGCAGGGTCTGGTTGTGGGCGTAGGCCGTGAGGAAGGTATTGTTGTGCTTGAGGATGACGAGGTTGCCATACCCCCGCAGGCCCGCCCCGGCGTACACCACGCGCCCATCGGCGGCCGCGAGCACCGGGTCCCCGGCCTTGCCGGAGATGTCGTAGCCCTTGTTGCGCGCCTCGTCAAACCCCGCCAGCAGCGAGCCTGACGCGGGCCAGATGAAGGCCATCTCGTCCTCCCCGGCCGCGGGGGCCGTGGCGGGCGTGGCGGGGGCTGGGGCCACGACCGCCCCGGAGGCCGGAGACTTCGGCGCGCTGGCCGGCGCCGCCGGGGTGACCGCGGAAGACGTCACAGGGCGCGTGACCACGCCCGTGTCCGACGCCACCGCCTGCGATGCGGGAGCCGGCGGCACCACGCGCAGCACCTGCCCGACCTCGATCAGGTTGGGGTTCTCCAGGTTGTTCCAGCGGGCGACGTCCTTCCAGCTCTGGCCGGATTCCAGACCAATGCGAATGAGGGTATCCCCCGGCTTGACCGTGTAGTAGCCCGGCTTGCCGGCATTTTCGGCGCCGGGCAGCGGCTTGATCGGCGCGACCACCACGCCGGGCTGCGCAGCCGGGGCGGGCGCGGAGGTGGAAGTGGAGGTGCCCCGGTCTTCCACAGGAGCCTTGTTCAGCCGGGTGCCACAGCCGGTGAGCGCCAAACCCGCCAGTGCCACGGTAAACCCAGCCACAAGACCACGCGATACGAACATAAGCAATTCCCTTTACGCAATCCCCGATTTTAGGGGGACAAAATGCACGGGCTCGAGCACGTTTTGTTTCAATCCGTGCGGGGTTTTGTCGATCACAAGCAACACCTGCTGGCCGCCCGCCACGGCCATGGGAGCCACCAGCCGCCCGCCCACGGCCAGCTGGTCGCACCAGGCCTGGGGTACGGCATCGCCGCCGGCCGCTGCAATGATGGCCGCATAGGGCGCGCCCTTGGCATAGCCCAGCGTGCCGTCGCCAAAGAGCAGGTGGACGTTGGCCAGCCGAAACGGCCGCAGGTGGTGGCGCGCCTTGTCGTGCAGGCCCCGCAGGCGCTCCAGCGTGTAGACCTCGCGCGCCAGGAGGCTCAGCACCGCGGCCTGGTAGCCGCAGCCCGTGCCGATCTCCAGCACCCGGCCCAGCCCGCCGCGCGCGGCTTCCGCGCCCAGCAGCAGCTCGCACATGCGCGCGACCACGCTGGGCTTGGAGATGGTCTGCCCCAGGCCGATGGGCAGGCTCGTGTCCTCATACGCCTGGTTGACCAGCGCGCTGTCCACAAAGCGGTGGCGCTCCACCGTTCCCATCGCCTGCAGCACCGCCGGCGAGGTGATGCCGCCCGCCGCCAGTTTCTGCACCATGCGTGCGCGCACTGCCGCGGAGTCCAGGCCCACGCCCACCGGCGCCGGGGCCGGTGGCAGGCGCCGGCCGGCAGGCGCCGCGGGCTGCGGCCGCCCGGGCGCCGGGGCCGCGCCCGGCAGCCGTGCCGGGAAGCCGGGCCGCCGCTGCATCAGTGGCCAGGGGCGCCAGCCGCCCCTGCCGCGAGCCGGGACGCCGTCTGCGCCCAATAGCCCAGGTTGTCGTGGTCGGTGAGGTCCACCTTCAGCGGCGTGACGGACACATGGCCCAGCGCGGTCGCATGGAAGTCGGTGCCCTCGGCGTCGTCCTTGGCGGGACCGGCGCCGCCGATCCAGTACATGGCCTCGCCGCGCGGGCTTTCCTGCACGATGACCCGCTCGGCCGCGTGGCGCCGCCCCAGGCGGCACAGCCGGATCGGCTGCAGCGCGTGCAGCGGCATGTTGGGAATGTTCACGTTCAGCAGCCAGGGCGCCCCGCCCACCAGGTCCTGGGCGCGCATCTGGGCCACGATCTCGCGCGCCTTGGCGGCTGCCGCCTCGATCTCGCCCCAGCCCTTGTCCACCTGCGAGAAGGCGATGGCCGGAATGCCGAACAGATACCCCTCCATGGCCGCCCCCACGGTGCCGGAGTAGATGGTGTCGTCGCCCATGTTGGCGCCGTTGTTGATGCCCGAGACCACCAGGTCGGGCCGGTAGCCCAGCAACCCGGTCAGCGCGATGTGCACGCAGTCGGCCGGTGTGCCGTTCACATAGCGGAACCCGTTGGCCGCCTGGTGGACGTACAGAGGCGAATGCAGGGTCAGCGCGTTGGACTTGGCGCTGTTGTTGTGCTCCGGGGCGACCACTTCCACCTCGACCCCGTCCAGGGTCTTGAGGGCGTCGTGCAGCGCCACAATGCCCGGCGCCTGGTAGCCATCGTCGTTCGAGATCAGAATTTTCATGGGTTGCGGTAGGGGTTGCAACGGATTGTAGGGGGGTGCCGCCGCGCCGTGCCACGGCAGCGCGGCCCGTCGCTCGTGGGACATCGCGGGGCCGCCCGCGCCGCCTATCATGCGGCCCACTTTGACAGGAGACTCCCCCATGCACGCTTGGCTTTGCACCAACCCCACCGGCGTTGACGCCCTGAGCTGGACCGAACTGCCCACCCCGTCGCCCAAGGCGGGCGAGGTGCTCATCGAGATCAAGGCCGCCAGCCTGAACTTCCCGGACCTGCTGATCGTGCAGAACAAGTACCAGATGAAGCCGCCGCTGCCGTTCGTGCCGGGCTCGGAATACGCCGGCGTGGTCGCCGCCGTGGGCGAGGGCGTGAGCCACCTGAAGGTGGGCCAGAACGTGGCCTGCCTCTCGGGCACGGGCGGGTTTGGCACGCACACGGTGGCCCCCGCCGCGCTGTGCATGCCGCTGCCCGACGGCTTTTCGCACGTGGACGCTGCCGCGTTCATCATGATCTACGCCACCTCCCACCACGCGCTGGTGGACCGCGCGCAGCTCAAGGCCGGCGAGACCGTGCTGGTGCTGGGCGCGGCGGGCGGCGTGGGCACGGCCGCCATCCAGATCGCCAAGGCCATGGGCGCGCGCGTGATCGCCGCCGCCTCCACCGACGAAAAGTGCGCGCTGTGCACCTCCATCGGTGCGTACGCCACCATCAACTACAGCCGGGACAACCTGCGCGACGCGCTGAAGGCGCTGACCGACGGCAAGGGCCCGGACGTGATCTACGACCCCGTAGGCGGCGATTTCGCCGAACCGGCGTTCCGCTCCATCGCCTGGCGCGGCCGCTACCTGGTGGTGGGCTTTGCCTCGGGGCCCATTCCCGCGCTGCCGCTGAACCTGCCCTTGCTCAAGGGAGCCTCCATCGTCGGCGTGTTCTGGGGCGAGTTCGCCAAGCGCGAGCCCAAGGCCAACGCCGCCATGATGGGCGAGCTGGCCCAGTGGTACGCGCAGGGCAAGGTCAAGCCCGTGATCGACCGCACCATGCCCATGGCCGAGCTGCCCGCCGCCTACGCCCACATGGGCTCGCGCGGCGTGATGGGCAAGCTGGTGATGGTGAACTGACGACCCGGCGCCCCCCGCCGCGCGCGCCTGCGCCGCCAGCGGCGCCGCCGGGCCGGAAGGGCCCGGCCAGGAGCGCAGGCGGCGGCCCGCTGTGTCACACTCGCGCCTCCTGCGTTCCTCCGACATTGGTGTCCGCACATGGCCGACCGACCACCTTCCGAAATAGCACGAGAAACCCTCAAGCAGCTGGCCGCCCGCCGCCTCCCGCCCACCCCCGACAACTACCTGTCGCTCTACGACGAAATCGCAGGAACCCGCAGCCCCCAACCCTTTCCCGAAGGCCCCCTGCACCACATCCTGCGGGTGCTGCCGGGGCAAACGCCGGCACAGAAGCGGCTGCTGGGCCAGTTTGAGCGGGCCGTCAACAACAAGGACTGGACCTCGCTGCAAAGCGTGCTGGTGGGCTACGCCAACCTCGGCTTGAGCCCTGCAGCCGCGGTGGCCCCGGCCGCGGAAGCCGCTGCGCCTGCGGCCGGCGCCCCCGTCGTGCTGCCGGACGAATTCGCGCAGATGCTGGCGCGCCTCATCGACAACCTCCTGCCCGCGCTGGGGGAAGACGATGCCCGCGTCATCGACATGGCGCAGCAGCTCATCGGCTTTCTCAAGGAGCCCGCGCCGCCCCTGTCCACCGTGCAGCTCATGCTGGGCAACTTCGCCTACCGCGTCTCGTTTGCCACGGAGGACCAGGCCGCCATCCGCGCCACCTTGCTGGAGCTGCTGCACATGGTGTTCGAGAACATCGCCGTGCTCAACGTGGACGACCGCTGGCTGCACGGCCAGGCCGAGGCGCTGATGTCGGCGTCCACGCCGCCCCTGACCCTGCGGCGGCTGGACGACGTGCAGCGGCGGCTCAAGGACGTGATCTTCAAGCAGAGCGAAGCCAAGGCCCGCACCGTCGAGGCGCAGGAGCAGATGAAGGACATGCTGGCCACCTTCATCGAGCGGCTGGCCAAGATCACGGCGTCCAGCACCACCTACCAGGGCACCATGGCGCGCTGCGCCGACCTGATCGGCAAGGCCCAAACGCTGGAAGAAATCGCCCCCGTGCTGCAGGAAGTGATGAGCACCACCCGCGCCATGGCCCTGGACAGCCGCGTGGCCCATGACGAATTGCAGGACCTGCGCGCGCGCACCGAGGCCAAGCACGCCGAGATCGCCAAGCTGCAGGAGGAGCTGGACCGTGCCAGCGCCCAGGCGCGGCACGACCCGCTGACCGGCTCGCTCAACCGCAAGGGCCTGGACGAGGCCATCGAGCGGGAAATCGCCCGCTCGCGCCGCCTGGGCTCGCCGCTGTGCCTGGCGCTGCTGGACGTGGACAACTTCAAGACCATCAACGACCGGCTGGGCCATGCCGGCGGCGACGCCGCGCTGGTGCACCTGGCGCAGGTCACCCGCGAAGTCATGCGGCCGCAAGACCTGCTGGCCCGCTACGGCGGCGAGGAGTTCGTGCTCCTGCTGCCCGACACGGCGGTGGAAAGCGGCGTGGCCGCCATGACGCGCCTGCAGCGCGAGCTGACCACGCGCTTTTTCCTGCAGGGCACGGAGAAGGTGCTCATCACCTTCAGCGCCGGCGTGGCGCAGATGCACGACAGCGAGAGCAGCGTCGACACGCTGCGCCGTGCCGACCAGGCCATGTACCTGGCCAAGCGCTCGGGCAAGAACCGGGTGATGGCGGCTTGATGCCTCCCCCCTGTGTCGCCTTCTGCGCCTTCCCCCTAGGGGGACGCCACCCGTGGCCTGGCGGAGCCGGTTTCACGGTGGCACGGGCCTTCGGGCGCGCCGGTATCGGCGGGTGGTGAGTGGAATGCGGGAGGTGGACGTGACGCACAAGATTCATCGATGCCGGCAGCGTTGCACGTGATGCCGCTGGCACCTCAACACACCCCCAGGCCAATGGACCGCCGCGCCTTCTTGCAATACGCCGCCTGTGCGGCTGCGGCCACCGCCCTCCCGCGCTGGGCCTGGAGCCAATCGCCCGCGCTGCAGGGCGACCCTTTCGCGCTGGGCGTGGCCAGCGGCGACCCGGCACCCGATGGGGTGGTGCTGTGGACGCGGCTGGTGCTGGCCGACCCGGCGCAGATGCAGGCGGCCCACACTGTGCGGTGGGAAGTGGCCCACGATGCACGCTTTGCGCAAATCGTTCAAAAAGGCGAGGCCCCTGCCCTGCCGCTGCTGGGCCACAGCGTGCACGTGGAGCTGCGGGGCCTGGCGCCCGGCCGCTGGTACCACTACCGCTTCATGCTGGGCGATGCCGTGAGCACGGTCGGCCGCACGCGCACTGCGCCGGCGGCTGCGGAACTGCCCGGCGCCCTGCGCGTGGTGTTTGCGTCCTGCCAGCGCTGGGAGCACGGCCACTACGCCGCCTGGCACCACGCAGTGGCCGACGCGCCCGACCTGGTGCTCTTCCTGGGCGACTACATCTACGAATACGCCACGCCCAAGAACACGGCGGATCTGGCCCGCACCCACAGCCTGCGCCTGGCCACCACGCTGGCCGACTACCGCGACCGCTACGCGCTGCACAAGAGCGACCCCGCCCTGCAGGCCGCCCACGCCGCCTGCCCCTGGGCCGTGACCTGGGACGACCACGAGGTGCAAAACGACTATGCAGCCGGCGCAGGCCGCGGCGATGCCGACAGCTTTCTGGCGCTGCGCGCCGCCGCGTGGCAGGCCTTTTACGAGAACATGCCCCTGCGCGCCGCCAGCCTGGGCACACCCGCCAGCGCACCGCGCTGGGACGCCTTGCAGCTCTACCGCCGCCTGCGCTGGGGCCGGCTGGCCCACATCCACCTGCTGGACAGCCGGCAGTACCGCAGCTGGCAGGCCTGCCGCACACCCCAGTCCATGAGCGCCGGCGCGGTGCGGCCCGCCGACTGCGCCGAGCTGGCCAGCCCTGACCGCACGCTGCTGGGCACGGCGCAAGAGCAATGGCTGCACGCCGGCGTGGCCGCCGATGCCCGGGGCCATGACGGTGGCGCCGCGCGCTGGAGCGTGCTGGCGCAGCAGACCCTGTTCTCGCAACGCCACTACCCCTCGGGCGTCACCTCCACCGACAGCTGGGACGGCTATCCCGCCGCCCGCCAGCGGCTGCTGCAGGCGGTGTCCGGCCACGCGCCGCGCAACACCGTGCTGCTGGGCGGCGACATCCACCAGAACTATGTGTGCCGCGTCCACGCCGACCCCGGGCGGTCCGAATCGCCCGTGGTGGCCAGCGAGTTCTGCGGCACCTCCATCAGCTCGCGCTCGAGCACCACGCAGGACAAGGTGGACGCCGTCGCGCGCCACAACCCCCACGTCCTGCTGGCCCGCTGCGACCTGCGCGGCTACGGCCTGGCCGAGATCACGCCCACGCGCTGGACCACCACCTTGCGCGTGGTGGACGACCCGCTGCGCGCAGACAGCGGCGCCCGCACGCTCGCCCGCTTTGTGGTGGAAGACGGCCGGCCCGGGCCCCAGACCGCCTGACCGCCCGACCAGCCAATCCTTCGCTATCTTTTTGATAGCTTCTTGCGCTTTCTGCATAAGCGCTAGAGCCCAAAAACGCCTCAAATCACCCCGGCCAGCTGTTGCCTGATGTAACGCCCCGGCGCTGCCGCACGCCAGCCGCGTACCATGGCCGCTTCTTGCCACACAGGAGAAGACGGCCATGAACACGCACTCCCGCCACCCCGCCCCCTCGCGCCGTGCCGGCGCCTTGAACCTGAGCCTCGGCCTGCTGGCTGCCGCCGCCCTGCTGGCCGGCTGCGCCAGCGCCCCCTCTTCGCAGTTCAGCTACACCGTGCCGGTGCAGCCCGAGGGTTCCTCCGGCTACACCGAAAAGCCCGGCTGGGCCACCGAGAAATTCGCCGTGGCGGCCGCCAACCCGCTGGCCACCGACGCCGGCTACCAGATCCTGAAGGCCGGCGGCTCGGCCGTGGACGCGGCCATTGCCGTGCAGATGGTGCTGACCCTGGTGGAGCCGCAGTCCAGCGGCATCGGGGGCGGCGCCTTCCTGCTGCACTACGACGGCAAGGCCGTGGAGGCCTACGACGGGCGCGAGACTGCCCCGGCCGCGGCCGACGAAAAGCTCTTCCTCGGGGCTGACGGCAAGCCCCTGCCCTTCTATGACGGCGTGGTGGGCGGCCGCTCGGTCGGTGTGCCCGGCACCGTGCGCATGCTGGAGCTGGCGCACAAGCAGCACGGCAAGCTGCCCTGGGCCACGCTGTTCCAGCCAGCCATCACGCTGGCCGAAGGCGGCTTCAAGGTCAGCGCGCGGCTGAACACCCTGGTCAAGGCCGACGCTCACCTCAAGAAAGACCCCGTGGCCGCCGCCTACTTCTACAAGGCCGACGGCGACGCGCGCGACGTGGGCGTCAACCTGCGCAACCCCGAGCTGGCCGCCGTGCTGCGCCGCATCGCCGCCGAAGGCAGCAAGGCCCTGCACGAAGGCGCCATTGCCCAGGCCATCGTGGACAAGGTGCAAAAGCACCCCACCAACCCCGGCAAGCTCAGCCTGGCCGACCTGGCCGGCTACCAGCCCAAGAAGCGCGACGCGCTGTGCCACGACTACCAGGTGCAAAGCAAGGACTTCCGCGTGTGCGGCTTTCCGCCGCCCAGCTCGGGCGCCATCGCCATCGGGCAGATCCTGGGCATCCTGAAGAACACCGACGCCGCCGCCAAGCCCCTGCAGGACGGGCTGCCCAGCGCGGACTGGCTGCACCTGTACACCGAAGCCTCGCGCCTGGCCTTTGCCGACCGCGCCCAGTACGTGGCCGACCCCGACTTCGTGCAGCCCCCGGCCGGCAGCTGGAGCAGCCTGCTCGCCCCGGCCTACCTGGCCGAGCGCGCCAAGCTCATCGGCCCGCAGAGCATGAAGGTCGCCCAACCCGGCAACCCCGGCGCCGTGAAGACCAGCTACGCCCCCATGCCCGACCAGCCCGAGTACGGCACCAGCCACATCAGCATCGTCGACGCCCAGGGCAACGCGCTGGCCATGACCACCACCATCGAGGACCAGTTCGGCGCACGGCAAATGGTGAAGGGCTTCCTGCTCAACAACGAACTGACCGACTTCAGCTTTGCCCCCACCGACGCGCAGGGCCAGCCCATCGCAAACCGCGTGCAGCCCGGCAAGCGCCCGCGCTCCTCCATGTCGCCCACGCTGGTGTTCGACAAGGCCACCGGCGAGCTGCTGATGAGCGGCGGCAGCCCGGGCGGCGCGGCCATCATCCACTACACCGCCAAGACGCTGTACGGCGTCTTCAACTGGGGCCTCATGCCCCAGCAGGCCATCAACCTGCCCAACTTCGGCTCGCTGAACGGCCCCACCCTGCTGGAGGAAAAGCGCTTCCCCGCCGCCACCGTGGAAGCCCTGCGCGCCCGCGGCGCCGAAGTGCGCGAGATGAACATGACCAGCGGCCTGCAAGCCATCACCCGCGGCAACGCGCACGGCAAGAAGGTGTGGATGGGCGGTGCCGACCCGCGGCGCGAAGGCGTCGTGATGGGCGACTGAAACCGGGGGCCGCGGCCCCATCCCGGAACCAGAAACCGCGCGGGGCCTCGCCCCCTGCCGTGCAGGGCATCCTGTCTCTGCACGGCCCATGGCGGAAAAAAGCCAAATCGCGTCCTCGGGCGATCGCCTTGCAGCGAAGGTGTGTCCGCGAACGTGCAGTGAAGAATCGCAACCATGAACCCCGGCCCCTTCCCAATTCGATCACGCCCCGCTCTGCCGGGCGCTTTGTACGGCGCGATGTGGCGAACCTGCCTGGGCACGGCGCTGGCCCTGGCGTTGGCCGCAGGCATGGCGGCCGCGCAGGCCCAATCACCGCCTCAATCGCCGTCCCAGCTGCCACCCCAATTGCCGCCAACGCGTGCCCCCGCGCTCCCGCTGCCTGCCGGAGTGGAGCTTGGCATGGGGGCCGACACGCTTCAGCACGCCGTGCCCGGCGTGGCGCGCGTGCCGCGCCCGCAGCGCCTCGCCGGAGGGCTGGTGGGCCTGTGGCGGCTGGCACCGGTGGCCATCGCAGGGGTGTCCGGCGCGCAGACGTTCTTTTTCGGTGGACGAGAGCTGCGCCGCGTGGAATTCGTCGCCGATGCGAGCGACCTGGCCGATGGTGGTTCCGCGGCCTTTGGCGAACTGCTCGAGTTCGGCCGCCGCACCTACGGGCCCGAGACTGCCGCGAACGACCCCAGCGGCAGCTATGCCGCATGGACCAGCGGCGGCCTGGAGGTGTATGCCCAGCGCGTGCCCGCACCGCACGCCACGGTGCGGTGGGTGGTCAAGCTGAGCGAGGGCAAGGACGCCAGCGAGCTTTGATGGCGGGCCGCCCTGTCGCGCGCGAGCCCCATCGAATGGATCGCCCGCGATCCACTGCGCGCCCCGGCATGCGATCTCCGGGCAGGAGAGATCCCACCTACAAAAAAATCCTGGGCAAATCAGGCCCCAGCGCTTTTCCATAAAGCGCTTGCAGCTATCAATAGATGAGCAAACTCACCCCAACCGCGACAACACCTTCGGCCCACTCGCCACCAGCATCGCCACGCCCGACAGCGTGAGCAACCCCAGCACGATCTGCCGGAACCGCGCTTCGCTGATGCCCAGGTACAGCCGCGCGCCGAGCAGCGAGGGCACGAGCATGGCCGGGATCACCAGCGCCAGCAGGGGCAGCGTGGCGCGGGTGATGAGGCCGGTGGCGGCGTAGGTGGCGAAGGTGACCAGCAGCATGGCCAGGTTGAAGTTCTGGATGACGGCGCGCTGCACGTCTTTGTCGAGCCCGCGCAGGGTGCACCACAGGGTGGGCAGCACGCCGGTGAAGCCGCCCAGCCCGCCCATCACGCCGCCCGACAGGCCCACGGCCGCGTCGGCCACGCGGCCGCCGGCGGTGATGCGGGGCAGCTGGCGCGCCAGCAGCATGGCGGGGCACCACAGCACCAGCAGCGTGCCGAGCACGAGCTTGAAGGCATCCATGTCCAGCCGGGGCAGCAGGGCGACGCCCAGCGGGATGCCCGCGAGGCCGCCCAACACGAAGGGCAGCAAGCGCGCCTTGTCAAAGCCGCGCCGCACCGTGGCGGCCGCCACGACCTGCCCCGTGAGAGCGCCACACACGGCCAGCACGGCGGCCAGCCGCGGCTCCAGCGCCCAGGCCCAGAACGACATGGCCACCATGCTGAAGCCAAAACCCGACAGCCCTTGCACAAAGCCCGCCGCGGCAGCGCCCAGCACCACCATCCACCACACGCCATCCATCGGTCTGCCTTTTCTTTGCTTCAGGAGTCGGGTTCAGTACAACGTGGCCTGCTGGCGCGCAGGCAACTCGCGGTCATAGGTCTCGCCGTCAAAGCGGCCCTGTGTGATGGACGAGAGCAGCGCCCCCGGCGTGGGCACAGGCCGGGGAGTGCCGGGCGGCAGGGGGTTCCACAGGCCCGATCGCTGGATGGCCCGCGCGCACTGGAAGTACACCGACTCGGCCGTGATGACGAGCACGCATTGGGGCGGCTTGCCGCTGACCACGAAGCGTGCCAGCAGTTCGGGGGCCACGCTGATGTGGGCGCGGCCGTTCACGCGCAGGGTTTCGCCCACGCCGGGGATCAGGAACAGCAGCGCCACGCGCGGGTCGGCCACGATGTTGCGCAGGCTGTCCGCGCGGTGGTTGCCGCGGCGCTCGGGCAGCAGCAGGGTTTGGTCATCGTCCAGCACCTGCACGAAGCCGGCCGGGTCGCCGCGCGGCGAGGCGTCCAGGCCGCCGGGGCCCTGCGTGGCGAGCACGGCGAAAGGCGAGGCTTCGATCATGGCGCGGTAGCCGGGGTGCACGCGCGGCAGTTCCTTGGCCACGGCGGCGTTGCTGGGTGTGCCCAGCAGGGATTCGAGCTGGGCCAGGGTGCGGATGGTGTGTTCGCTGGCCAGGGCTGCAGCGTTGGCGGGGCTCACGGGGCGGGGTGCGGTCATGCGCGCATCGTGCCGTGGCGCCCCGCAGCTGGCAAGCGCCGCGGGGTGGCCGATGGAAATTTGCATAAAAATTGCCTCCAGCGCTTATCCATCAAGCGCTGGCAGCTATCAATTTGATTGCAAACACCCGCCGCGGGCGCAACGCATGGCAGGGGCTGCGCCGCTTTGGCCGGCCCGGCCCCCGCCGCAGGCTCACACGTTGATGGCGGTGGCCGACCCGGCCTGCTTGCGCAGCTCGAACTTCTGGATCTTGCCGGTGCTGGTCTTGGGCAGCTCGCCAAACACCACGGCGCGGGGCACCTTGAAGCCGGCCAGGTGCTTCTTGCAGTGCGCCACGATGTCTTCGGGCGTGGTCTCGGCGCCGGCCTTCAGTTCCACAAACGCGCAGGGCGTCTCGCCCCACTTCGGGTCGGGCTTGGCGACCACGGCGGCGGCCAGCACGTCGGGGTGGCGGTAGAGCACGTCTTCGACCTCGATGGAGGAGATGTTCTCGCCGCCCGAGATGATGATGTCCTTGCTGCGGTCCTTGATCTTGATGTAGCCGTCGGGGTACTGCACGGCCAGGTCGCCGCTGTGGAACCAGCCGCCGGCAAAGGCCTCTTCGGTGGCCTTGGGGTTCTTGAGGTAGCCCTTCATGGCGATGTTGCCGCGGAACATGATCTCGCCCATGGTCTCGCCGTCCTGCGGCACGGGCTGCATGGTCTCGGAGTCCAGCACGCGCACGTCGCGCTCCAGGTGGTAGCGCACGCCCTGGCGGGCGTTGAGGCGGGCGCGCTCGCCAATGTCGAGTGCGTCCCAGGCCGGGTGCCTGGCGCACACCGTGGCGGGACCGTAGACCTCGGTCAGGCCATAGACGTGGGTCAGGTCGAAGCCCATCTTCTCCATGCCTTCGATCATCGACGCCGGGGGCGCGGCGCCGGCCACCATGGCCTTGACGCCAGCGGGGATGCCCACCTTCAGCGCCTCCGGCGCGTTGACCAGCAGGCCGTGCACGATGGGCGCGCCGCAGTAGTGGGTGACGCCGTGGTGGCGGATGGCGTCGAAGATGGCCTGGGCCTCCACGCGCCGCAGGCAGACGTTGACGCCCGCACGCGCGGCAAGGGTCCAGGGGAAGCACCAGCCGTTGCAGTGGAACATGGGCAGCGTCCACAGGTAGACCGCGTGCTTGGGCATGTCCCACTCCAGCACGTTGCTGATGGCGTTGGTGGCGGCGCCGCGGTGGTGGTAGACCACGCCCTTGGGGTTGCCGGTGGTGCCGCTGGTGTAGTTGAGCGCAATGGCGTCCCACTCGTCGGCGGGCAGGCTCCAGGCAAAGGCGGCGTCGCCGCCGGCCAGGAAGGCCTCGTAGTCGGTGCCGCCCAGGCTTTGGGCGGCGGGGCCGTAGAGCGCATCCTGCACCTCGATCACGCGGATGGGCGTGGTGGCGGTGCGCAGGGCCAGCGCGCGGGCCATGGTGCCGCTGAATTCCGGGTCCACGATCACGGCCTTGGCCTCGCCGTGGTCCAGCATGAAGGCGATGGCCTCCGGGTCCAGGCGGGTGTTCAGGGTGTTGAGCACCGCGCCCGCCATGGGCACGCCAAAGTGCGCCTCGACCATGGGCGGTGTGTTGGGCAGCATCACGGCCACGGTGTCGTTCTTGCCGATGCCCGCCCGGGTCAGCGCGCTGGCCAGCTGGCGGCAGCGCGCGTAGGTCTGGGCCCAGGTCTGGCGCAGGTCGCCGTGCACGATGGCCAGGCGGTCAGGGTAGACCTCGGCCGTGCGTTCGATGAACGACAGGGGCGACAGGGGGGCGAAGTTGGCTTCGGTACGGGGCAGATCTTGGTCGTAGATGGAGGTCATGGTCACAGGCACATTGAACAGGACAAAGACGCAGCCTACCGCGCCAGGCTGACTCAAACCCTTCGGCGGCGCAGCTGCTTGACACGGTACATCGCCGCGTCGGCGCTGGCCAGCAGCGTTTGCGCGTCCTGCGCGTCGCGCGGGAACAGGCTCACGCCGATGCTCACGCGCACCGGCAGCGGCGCGCCGTCGATCTGCTGGGGCGCGTCGAACGCCTGCTCCAGCTTGGCGGCCACCTGCAGCGCGGCCTCCTCGGAGTCCACGTTCTCGCACAGCACAGTGAACTCGTCGCCGGCCAGGCGGGCCACGGTGTCGGCCTGGCGCACGGCGCCGACGATGGTGCGGGCCACGGCCTGCAGCACCAGATCGCCCACGCCGTGGCCCCGCACGTCGTTGATGGACTTGAAGTCGTCCAGGTCCACGAACAGCAGCGCGCAGCTGCGCCCGCTGCGCCGCGACAGCTCCAGCGCCTGCACCAGCCGCTGCTCGAACATGCGCCGGTTGGGCAGGCCCGTGAGCGCATCGTGGTGCGCCAGGTGCGCCATGGCGTCGCGGCTGGCGTTGAGCTCCGTCATCTGCCTGCGGATCTGCTGCTCCATCTCGTCAAAGCTGCGGGCCAGTTCGCCCACCTCGTCGGCGCGGTGCACGGGCAGCGCGCCGTGGGGCCGGCCCTGCGGCAGCGCCTGCGTTGCCCGGACCATGGCCTTGAGCGGCTGCGTCACCAGGCGCGACACCCCCGCGGCCAGCACCACCCCCACGGTGCACAGCACCAGCAGGATCTTGAGGATGCTGTGCCCCAGGTTGGCCACCTCGCCCTGCACCGCCGCCAGCGGCTGCGACAGCCCGACCACCAGAAACCGCCCCTCGCCGTCGCGCCCGTAGGGCATGCGCACGAAGGAGAAGACGCGGGGCTCGTCCCCGTTCTCGGCGGGCTGGCTGAGCACCACCTGTTCGGCCTGCCCCTGGACGAGCGCCGCCACCGGCGGGAAGCTGTCCTGGATCAGGATGCGCTGCCCGTGGTCAAAGCCAAACGCCTGGGCGGGATCCGGGTGCACCAGGAAATCGCCCCAGCGGTTGCTGAGGAAGAAGCCGTACGACGCGGGCAACGCGGCGTTGAAATTGCGCAAGAACTGCTGCGCCGCCACCCGCACCACCACCACGCCGCGCACCTGGCCGCCCCGCACCACCGGCGAAGCCATGCTGAAGACGGGCTGCATGTCGTGCTGCTCGCCGCCCTCGTGGTTGATGCCGAACTCCGACACGTAGACCTCGTCCGGCCCCAGCGCCAGGGTTTCAAAGAAGAACGGAAAGTGGGACTTCTCCTGCAAGGCCTCTTCGGGAGCGCGCACGAAGGCACCGCCCTGCCGGTCCATGCGGACCCGCTCCAGGCCGTAGTCCTGCACGCCGATGAGCCGCACCTGCAAGTAGCTCGGATGGTTGCGCAGGCTGGCCCGGAACACCTCGGCCAGCGCATCCCGGTCCTGCTCGATGGCGGCCACGCTGGCCAGAAACGCCGTGTCCCGCGCCACGGTGGCAAACCCCGCCTGCATGTGCCGCGCCAGCACCTGCGTGGTGGCCAGCAGCGCCTGCTCCGCGCGCCTCTGCAGCCGGGCCCGGCTGGAGTCAAAGCTGTAGTACCCCGCCAGCAGGGCCGCCAGCACGCTGAACGACGCCAGCAGCACCGCCAGGCGCTGCGCGATGCCCCAGGGGACGCGTTGCCGCATCAGCGTCCTCCGCCCGGCGCGGGCGCGGTGCGGTGGCACGGCCCCAGGGTTGGCGTGGGCAGCAGGCAGGCCATGCGTCAGAACCTGGACGGCCGGTCGCCCGACAGGATGCGCTGCCACAGCTGGGCCCGGCGCGCCTCGTCCTCCACCGGCTCCAGCCACACGATGGCGCCCATGGGCGCGTCGTCGGACAGCGCGGGCGGCTCGTCCAGCGTATTGGCCAGGCCTTGGCGCTGCGTGAGCCCGCGGCTCACCCCCGGGTCCAGCATGAAGTTGATCCACGCAGCGGCCAGTGGCAGTTGCGTGCACCGCCGAGTGATGGCCCAGCAGTCCAGCCAGGCCAGCGCGCCCTCGCGGGGCACCACGTAGCCCACGTCCAGCCCGGCGTCCCGCAGCTGCTTGAGCTGCTGCTGCCCGTAGTTGGCGTGCATCACGGCAATGTGGTGCTTGCGAAACAGCTCCAGCGATTCTTCAGGCAGGCTGTAGAACGCGCGCACGTTGCGGCGCAGCGCCACCAGGTCACGCGCCAGCTCGGCAAACTGCGCGTCGGGGATGTGAAAAGGCGGCATGCCCCGGCGCATCGCCGCCAGGGAAAACGCATGGCTGCTGCCGTCAAACGCCAGCACCCGCCCCTGCCAGCGCGGCTCCCACAGCACGCCGATGGACCGGGGCGCGGCGGCAAACTGCTGCCGGTCGTAGATGAGCCCCATCTCGGAGTACGTGTAGGGCATGCCGTACACCTGATCGCCCGCCGTCAGGCCGGCGATCGAGCGCAGGTTTTGAAAGCGCGGCAGCTGCCGCTGCGTGTTCGGAATCTGCTGGAGCGGCAGCGGCGCCAGCAGCTGCTGGCCTGCCAGCCGGGCGATCTCCGCCGTGTTGGCGGCCACCACGTCAAAGCCGCCGTCCTGCGGGCTGGCCACCCGGGCCCGCAGTACGTCGTCGGACGACACCGTGGTGATTTCCACCCGGGCGTTGTGGCGCCGCTCGAACCGGGCGACGACATCCGGGTCGGCATAGCCGGGCCAGGACAGCACCCGCAGCGCCGGGGCTGCCCGCGCCGACGGCAGCCAAGCACCCGCCAACGCCAGCCCCGCCACGTCGCGCCGCCGCAGCCCAGGCCGCGCCCTGGTGCTGGCACCGCCTGCCGCCTGCCGCTGCGCCGTGACCGCCATGCCGAAAGCTCCGCGTACGAAATATCTGGTAACAAACAGTTTACGCGGACAATAAGCAGGTGACCATCCCACAGTCTTTCATTCAGGAACTGCTTTCCCGCGTGGATGTGGTGGACGTGGTGGGCCGCTACGTGCCGCTGAAGAAGGGCGGCGCCAATTTCATGGGGCTGTGCCCCTTCCATGGCGAGAAGTCGCCGTCGTTCAGCGTGAGCCCGTCCAAGCAGTTCTACCACTGCTTCGGCTGCGGCAAGAACGGCAACGCCATCGGCTTCCTGATGGACCACGCGGGCATGGGCTTTGTGGAGGCCGTGCAGGACCTGGCGCAGCAGGTGGGCCTGCAGGTGCCGGACGACGACGTGTCGCCCCACGAGCGCGAGCGCGCCGCGGCCGCGCGCCAGAAGCAGGCCACCCTGACCGACGTGCTGGAGAAGGCCGCCACCGCCTACCAGCGCCACCTGCGCACATCCCAGAGGGCCATCGGCTACTTCAAGGGCCGGGGCGTCTCGGGCGCCGTTGCCAAGCGCTACGGGCTGGGCTACGCGCCCGAGGGCTGGCGCAGCCTGGCCAGCGTGTTCCCCAGCTACGACGACCCGCTGCTGGAAGAAAGCGGCCTGGTCATCGTGGGCGAAGACGGTCAGGACAAGCGCTACGACCGGTTCCGCGACCGGGTGATGTTCCCCATCCGCAACGTCAAGGGCGAATGCATCGGCTTTGGCGGGCGCGTGCTGGGCGACGAGAAGCCCAAGTACCTGAATTCCCCCGAAACCCCGGTGTTCCACAAGGGCCGCGAGCTGTACGGGCTGTTCGAGGCCCGCACCGCCATCCGCGAGCACGGCTACGCGCTGGTGGCCGAGGGCTACATGGACGTGGTGGCGCTGGCGCAGCTGGGCTTTCCGAACGCCGTGGCCACGCTGGGCACGGCCTGCACGCCCGAGCATGTGCACAAGCTGCTGCGCTTTACCGACGCGGTGGTCTTCAGCTTTGATGGCGACGCCGCAGGCCGCCGCGCAGCGCGCAAGGCGCTGGAAGGCGCCCTGCCCCACGCCACGGACACGCGCAGCGTCAAGTTCCTGTTCCTGCCGGCCGAGCACGACCCCGACAGCTTTATCCGCGAGCACGGCACCGACGCCTTCGCCCGCGCCGTCGCCGAGGCCGTGCCGCTGAGCCGATTCCTGGTGGACGCGGCCAGCGAAGGCTGCGACTTGGCCACCGCCGAAGGCCGCGCCCTGATGGCGGCGCACGCGCGGCCGCTGTGGACGTCCCTGCCCGACGGGGTGCTCAAGCGGCAGGTGCTGGGCGAGCTGGCGCAAACCACCCAGCTGGATTCACGCGACCTGCTCGACCTGTGGAACCAGGCCGCGGGCCAGGAGGCCCAGCACCGGCGTCCGGCACCTACGGGCCCGCGCGCCACAGCCGCCGCGCATGCCGACACTAGCCCCTGGGACGCCCCGCCCGAGGCGGATGCGCCCTGGGCCGCGGACATGGACGGCGGAGCCTACGCCCCCCCCGCCGCCTATGGCGGCTATGGCAAGACGGGGTATGGCAAAAGCAGCGGCCCATGGAAGGGCAAGGGCGGCTGGAAGAAGCGTGACGACGCGCCCTGGCCGCCCCAGCCCCGCCTGCCACGCACGCCGGCGGCCAGCCGGGTGGATCACGCGGCCCGGCTGCTGCTGTCGCACATGGCGTTCCTGGAGCACCTGACCCACGAGGACCACACCGCCCTGTGCGCGCTGCCCGCCCCGCACGGGCCGCTGTTCAGCTGGCTCGAAGCCCAGTTCCACGAACACGGCCCGCTGGCCTGGGCCGTCCTGCGCGAAAGCCTGCGCGACCACGCCTGCGAGGCACTTGCCGTCAAGGTCATGACCGGCGCCCACGCCCAGACCGAGGGCGAAGAACACGAACTGCGCGCTGAACTGTCCGACCTGCTGGCCCGCATCCAGATCGACCAGCTGGAACAGCAGCGCAACGCGGCCAGTGCGGCGGGCGAGCTGGAGCGATTCAGGGAACTGGACGCTCGGTGGCGGGCGCTCAAGACCGCCCTGGCGCGCGTGGCGCCGAAATGACGCCGCGCCGGGACGGCGCCCCCCTTTTGGCCTTACAGACCACCGGCCCCTTGAAGAACGGCCCGAATGGTATAATGTAGGGTTCATCGGCAAGAGCGACAGCAGCACCTCCGAGCAGGGCCCCAGACCACCGCGCACTACTGCGCGGAACCGCCCACCTATCGCAAGGACTGCACACCAAATGATCGCCCACCCATCTTGCCCCTGAGGGCTCCCCCTCGAGCGCCAGGCCTGCTGCCTGGCGTTGCCACCCGCGCCGGGATCTGTGGCGCTTGCGTGTTCAGTGTGTTCGTTTTTGATTCTGAGGTTCTTCATGCCCGCTCAAAAGTCCGCGAAGCCGCCCAAGACCGCCCCCGAGACCGCCGCCAAGGCTGCCTCCAAAACCGCCGCCAAAGCACCGGCCAAAGCCGCTCCCGCCAAGAAGGCGGCGGCTGCGGCCCCTGCACCGGCCGCCAAGAAAGTGAAGACCGTGTCCGCAAAAAGTACTGCCGAGCTGATCAAAGCTGCCGATGAGCTGCTGAAGAAGAAGCCCACCCGCGCTAAGGCCGCGCCGGCCGCTTCCGCCGAAGCCGACGCCGAAGAAGCCCCCAAGAAACGCCCCGGCCGCCCTGCCAAGGCCGCCGCCGCTGCAGAAGGCAAGGCCCCCGCCAAGCGGGGCCGCAAGCCCAAGGCGGCTGCCGCCAGCGAAGAAGGCGACGACACCGACCTGTCCGACATCGAAGCCGACCTGGAAGGCGAGGTCGAAGAGGTGCCCGAGGCCGCCGCCACGGTGGAAAAGGTCAAGCCCCTGCGCATGAAGATCAGCAAGGCCAAGGAGCGGGCCTTGATGAAGGAATTCGGCCTGGACGAGACCGTCCTGTCCGAGGAAGACCTGGCCAAGCGCCGCTCGCGCCTGAAGGCCCTGATCAAGCTGGGCAAGACGCGCGGCTACCTCACGCACGTGGAAATCAACGACCACCTGCCCGACAAGCTGGTGGATGCCGAAACGCTGGAAGCCGTCATCACCACGCTGAACGACCTGGGCGTGGCGGTGTATGAACAGACCCCCGACGCAGAGGCGCTGATCATCACCGACAACGCCCCCACGGGCGCCAGCGAGGAGGAAGCCGAAGAAGCCGCGGAAGCCGCCCTGTCCACCGTGGACTCGGAATTCGGCCGCACCACCGACCCCGTGCGCATGTACATGCGCGAAATGGGCACGGTGGAGCTGCTCACGCGCGAAGGCGAAATCGAGATCGCCAAGCGCATCGAAGGCGGCTTGCAGGCCATGATGGAGGCGATCAGCGCGTCGCCCGCCACCATTGCCGAGATCCTGAACATGGGCGAGGAAATCCGCGAAGGCAAGGTGGTCATCTCCACCATCGTGGACGGCTTCTCCAACCCCAACGAGGCCGACGACTACGTGGCCGAGGAAGACTTCGACGAGTTCGACGAAGCCGACGACGACGACGGCAAGGGCGGCTCCAAGGCGCTGACCAAGAAGCTCGAAGAACTCAAGAAGCAGGCGCTGGAGCGCTTTGACAAGCTGCGCGAGCTGTTCGAGAAGGTGCACAAGGTCTACGACAAGGAAGGCTACGGCACGCCCGCCTACGTCAAGGCCCAGCACGCCCTGTCGGCCGAGCTGATGACCATCCGTTTCACGGCCAAGACCATCGAGAAGCTGTGCGACATGGTGCGCGCCCAGGTGGACGACGTGCGCAAGAAGGAGCGCGAGCTGCGCCGCATCATCGTGGACAAGTGCGGCATGCCGCAGGAAACCTTCATCAAGGAGTTCCCGCCCAACCTGCTGAACCTGAAGTGGGTGGAGAAGCAGGCCGCCGCCGGCAAGCCGTGGAGCACGGTGATGGCGCGCAACATCCCGCCCATCCAGGAACTGCAGCAAAAGCTGATGGACCTGCAGGCGCGCGTGGTGGTGCCGCTGTCCGAGCTCAAGGACATCAACAAGCGCATGAACGAGGGCGAGGCCACTTCGCGCGACGCGAAGAAGGAGATGATCGAGGCCAACCTGCGCCTGGTGATCTCCATCGCCAAGAAGTACACCAACCGGGGCCTGCAGTTCCTGGACCTGATCCAGGAAGGCAACATCGGCCTGATGAAGGCGGTGGACAAGTTCGAATACCGCCGCGGCTACAAGTTCTCGACCTACGCCACGTGGTGGATCCGCCAGGCCATCACGCGCTCGATCGCCGACCAGGCGCGCACCATCCGCATCCCGGTGCACATGATCGAGACGATCAACAAGATGAACCGCATCAGCCGCCAGCACCTGCAAGAGTTTGGCTTTGAGCCCGATGCGTCCATCCTGGCGGCCAAGATGGAGATCCCCGAGGACAAGATCCGCAAGATCATGAAGATCGCCAAGGAGCCGATCTCGATGGAAACGCCCATCGGGGACGACGACGACAGCCACCTGGGCGACTTCATCGAGGACGGTGCCAACACCGCCCCCATCGAAGCCGCCATGCAGGCCGGCCTGCGCGACGTGGTAAAGGACATCCTGGACGGCCTCACGCCGCGCGAAGCCAAGGTGCTGCGCATGCGCTTCGGCATCGAGATGACCAGCGACCACACGCTGGAAGAAGTGGGCAAGCAGTTCGACGTGACGCGCGAGCGCATCCGCCAAATAGAAGCCAAGGCGCTGCGCAAGCTCAAGCACCCCTCGCGCTCGGACAAGCTGCGCAGCTTCATCGACTCGCTGTAAACCACAGCCTGCGCCAGGCCGCCAGCGGCCCGCCGCCCAAGGCCCTGCCCCGCTCTGCGGCGCAGGGCTTTTTTGTGGGCGCCCGGCGGGCTGCCCCCGCGTTTACCCCGACGCCACCGACAGCAAATTGACAGTTTGTAACGCGACCATTGCACACTGCGGATGGAGACTGCAGCGCCGCGCAGCCCTCTGCAGGGCCCGGGCCACGGCCGGCCCTGCCCCTCCTCCTGTGCCCGTTCAACGACCCGCCTTCTTTTTGCGAGACACCGTATGACCTTCTTGCACCGCCGCCAGCTCCTCGTTCACGCCGCCGCCACCGCTGCGGCCGCGCTGGGCGCATCCGCCACCCTGCCCGCCTGGGCGCAGGCGCCCGGCACGGCCGCGCGCGGTGCCGCGCAGCCCCATGCCAAGGCCGGCAAACTGGCCGGCACGCTGCGCATCGTGATCCCGGCCAACCCCGGCGGCGGGTGGGACCAGACGGGCCGCGCGCTAGGCGCCGCCCTGGTGGCCGTGGGCGCGGCGGACCAGATCGACTACGAGAACATCGGCGGCAAGGGCGGGACCCTTGGCCTGGCCAAATATGCCGAGAAGTACGGCAACGACGCCAACACGCTGCTGATGGGCGGCATGGTCATGGTGGGCGCGGTTGCGCTGCAAAAGCCCGCCGTGGACATGTCGCACATCCAGCCGCTGGCGCGGCTGACCAGCGACTACCTGGTGGCGGCCGTGGCGGCCAGCTCGCCCATCAAGACCACCAAGGACCTGGCCGAGGCCATGCGCACCCACCTGCGCACGCTGCCGGTGGCCGGCGGGTCGGCCGGCGGGGTGGACCACATCTTTGCTGGCGTGCTGGCGCGCGCGTGCAAGGCCAATCCGGAAGACCTGGCCTACAAGCCATTTGCCAGCGGCACCGAGGTGGTGGACGCCCTGGTGGCCGGGAACGCGGCCGTGGGCCTGTCGGGCTACAGCGAGTTCAGCGACGCCATCGCCGCGGGCAAGCTGCGGCCCATTGGCGTGTCGGCCCGGCGCAGCGCGTTTGGCCTACCGGCCTTCCGCGAGCAGGGGCTGGACGCCACCATGGCCAACTGGCGCGGCGTGTTCACCGGCAAGGGCGTAGCGGCCGCGCGTGCCGCCGAGATGCTGGCGGCCGTGGAGGCCGCCACCGGGCATGAGTCCTGGCAGCGCACGCTCAAGCAGAATCGGTGGGAACCCTCTTGGCTCACCGGCAAGGATTTGTCAGAGTTCATGGAACTGGATCTCACCACGGCGCGCGTCATGGTGTACCTGCTCAAGCTCAAGCCCTGAAGCGGCGGGGCCCTTGCCCCGCTGGGGCGTTGTTGCATACCACCTGGAGGGAGCCGCCGATGAAGATGTCCGACCATTCCATTGGCGCGCGCATGGCCACGGCGCTGGGCCTGGTGCTGGCCCTGCTGCTGGGCGCTGCGCTGTTCGGCATTGCGGCGCTGTACCGCGCCCTGGGCACCTACGAGACCACCGTGCAGGAGCGCATGGCCCAGGAGCGCGCCGTGAGCCGCATGGAAAGCGACTTCAAGTCCCAGGTGCTGGAATGGAAGAACACGCTGCTGCGCGGCGAGGATTCGCGCAAGCGCGAGCTGCACTGGGCCGCCTTCCAGGCTAGCGAGAAGCGCGTGGCCGACGCCGCCCGCGCGCTGGAGCCCCAGCTGGCCGACGCGCAGGAAAAGGCCGCGCTGCAGAAGTTCACGCAGGCGCACACGCAGATGGCGCAGGGCTACCGCAAGGGGTTCGAGGTATTCCAGTCGCTGGGCTTCGTGCCCTCGGCCGGTGATGCCGACGTGGCCGACATCGACCAGGGCCCCGCCCAGCTGCTGACCGCATTGAGCCAGCAGGTGGCGGCCAGTAGCGCGGCCATTGCGCAGCAGGCCGCGCAGGATGCCCGCCGTGCGCTCGTCAGCAGTCTGGTGGCGCTGGCCTTGGTCACCGCGCTGGGCGTTTTCGCGGGCTGGCTGCTGACCCGTTCGGTGGTGCGCCCGCTGGGGGTGGCGGTGTCGCTAGCGCACAAGGTGGCGGCCGGCGACCTGACCACCGCGATCCGTGCCGAGGGGCGCGACGAGCCCGCGCGGCTGCTGGAGGCCTTGCGCGCCATGCAAGGCAACCTGGAGACCGTGGTGGCCGGCGTGCGCAGCAATGCCGAGGGCGTGGCCAACGCCAGCGCGGAGATTGCCCAGGGCAACGCCGACCTGAGCGCACGCACCGAGCAGCAGGCCTCGTCGCTGGACGAGACCACGTCGTCCATGCAGCAGCTGCAGTCCACCGTGCAGCAAAACGCGGCCAACGCGCAGCGCGCCAGCGAGCTGGCCCGCAACGGCACGGCCGTGGCCCGGCGCGGCGGCGAGGTGGTCACGCAGATGGTGGGCGTGGTGCAGGGCATCCAGGAAAGCTCGCGCAAGATCGCCGACATCATTGGCGTAATCGACGGCATCGCCTTCCAGACCAACATCCTGGCGCTGAACGCCGCCGTGGAGGCTGCGCGCGCTGGCGAGCAGGGCCGCGGCTTTGCGGTGGTGGCCAGCGAGGTGCGCAGCCTGGCCACCCGCAGCGCCAGCGCCGCGCGCGAGATCAAGGCCCTGATCCAGACCAGCGTGGAGCGCGTGCAGGCCGGCTCCGACCTGGCGGGCAGCGCCGGCGCCACCATGGCCGAGGTGGTGGCCTCCATCCAGGGCGTGAGCGCGCTGATGGAAGAGATCAGCCAGGCCAGCGCCGCCCAGACCCAGGACATGCTGCGCGTGACGCAGGCCATCGTCCGCATGGACGAAGCCACCCAGCAAAACGCCGCCCTGGTGGAACAAAGCGCCGCCGCAGCCGGCAGCCTGAGCGGGCAGGCCCGGCAGCTGGTGGAGGCGGTGGCGGTGTTCCGGCTGCGGCCGCAGCAGCACCCGTCTGCCGGACAGGCCGCGCTGCCTGCCCCGCGGGTGGGGCGATTGCTACCAAAAATATAGCTGCCAGCGCTTTCCAGGTAAGCGCCAGAGCCCAAAAACCCTTCAAACCGCAGTTCGGGCGAGCGCAGCGCAACCCGGCATGCGCCCCGCACAAGGGGCTCGCGCCACCCGCCCTCGCCGCCGTTAAAGAGCCATCAAGCGACGGCCCCGGCAGCCTGCAGCGCCGTCACGTCGTCGGCCGTGTAGCCCAGGCCCTGCAGCAGTTCGGCCGTGTGCTGGCCCAGGCGGGGCGGATCGCTGCGCACGTCCAGCCGCTGGCCGGCCATGCGCAGCGGCATCAGCGTGACCTGGGCCGACTGGCCCGCGCGCTCACCGTCGGGCAGCGTGATGTCCGCCAGGCCGCCCGTTGCCTGCAGGTGCGGGTCGTCAAACAGCTCCTCGGGCCGGCGGATGGGGGCAAAGGGCAGGCCGTGGCGCTCAAAGATGGCCGCCAGTTCGTCGGCCGTGTGGCGCGCCAGACGCTCGCGCAGCACGGGCATCAGCGTGGGGCGGGCGCGCACGCGGTCGTTGTTGGTGGTAAGGCGGGCGTCGGCCTTCAAATCGGCATAGCCCATGGCGTCGCAGAAGGTTTGCCACTGCGCATCGCTCACGGCGGCCAGGAAGATCTGCCCGCCGTCCTTCACGCTGAACACGTCGTACACGGCCCAGGACGAGATGCGGTCGGGCATGGGCGCGGCCGGCTTGCCGGTGACGGCGTACTGCATCATGTGCTGGCCGACCAGGAAGACGTTGTTCTCGAACAGCGCGGAGTCCACCTCCTGCCCGCGCCCGGTGATGCCGCGCTGCATCAGCGCGGCCATGGCGCCGATGGCGCCGAACATGCCGCCCATGATGTCGTTCACGCTGCTGCCCGCACGCAGCGGGTCGCCGGGGCGGCCGGTCATGTAGGCCAGCCCGCCCATCATCTGCACCACTTCGTCCAGCGCGGTGCGGTGCTCATACGGGCCGGGCAGGAAGCCGGTGTGGTTCACATAGATGAGGCGCGGGTTGGCCTGGCTCAGCGCGGCGTAGTCCAGGCCGTACTTGGCCATCACGCCGGGCTTGAAGTTCTGCGCCACCACGTCGGCCGAGGCCGCCAGCTTGCGCGCCACGTCCAGTCCTAGCGGGCTGCGCAGGTCGATGGCAATGCTCTTCTTGTTGCGGTTGAACATGGGGAAGAAGCCCGCCCCGGCGCCCAGCAGGTGGCGCGTGCGGTCGCCATCCACGGGCTCGACCTTGATCACCTCCGCCCCCAGGTCGGCCAGCACCATGCCGCAGGTGGGGCCCATGACCATATGGGTGAACTCCACCACACGCAGGCCTTCAAGCGGCAGGCGGGCTGTGGAAGGGGCTGCGGGTGTGTCGTGCATGGTCAGAGCGTCTGGTGAAAAGAAAGAAGGTCCGGAAGTCGCTGCCGCGCGCAGCGCCATGGGTGTGGCATTTTGCGGCACCCCGGCCTGCTGCGGACTGCCACGCGGGCATGACCCGCCGCAGTGGCCGGTGGTTCCACGCGCTGGGGGCGCGGCAGCAAGCCCCGAAGCCCGTTGCGCCGGCGGGCTTGGGCCGCCCCCGCCCCCGCGGGGCATGGCGGGCGGGAGGGCCGGCCGGGGCCAGGCGCCCGGAGACCACCGAACCGACTCCAGGGAACCGTGGCCGGATTGCAACAGTTTCTGCGCCGCCGGGCGTTTTTCCGGGGCTAGCGCATACGTGGTGTACGTTCTGAGCTACTAAACTTGTAGCAAAACAGGTTCCGCGCTATAGTCGCAGCGCATCGGCGGGCCCGGACCGCGCCCGCCCGACCTGACTGAATCGAACCGATCCAACACTTGCGCGAGGAGAAGCGTCCATGAGCTCCAAAGAAAATGCCGCCATCAACCAGTTGTTCGAGCGCCTTGAATGCCGTTATGCGCTGCGCGTGCTGTGGGCGCTGAAGGACGGCCATCCCCAGACGTTCCGCCTGCTGCAGGACAGCGTGGGCGGCATCACTCCCAACACGCTCAACACCCGCATCAAGGAACTGCGCGAGGCCGGCTTCGTGGACCATGGCAGTGACGGCTACACGGTCACGCCCTCGGGCGCCGATCTGCTCAAGCGCCTGTCGGACGTGCAGGCGTTCGCCACCCGCTGGGTGGCCGGCCGCGCCAAAAAGCCCTGAGCCGCCCGCGCCTACCGCGCCGGCGCAGCCCCTGCCGCACGGCATGGCCGCTAGAATTTCGCCTCCAATAGCTTCTACCGCTCACCGCAACAGCGCTAGAAGCTATATTTTTAATAGCAATCGAGGAGCATTTCCATGGCACTGACCACCACCCCGTCCGGCCTGCAGTACGAAGACACCACCGTGGGCGACGGCGCAGAGGCCACCAAGGGCCAGAACGTGTCGGTGCACTACACCGGCTGGCTCTACAACAACGGGGAGCAGGGCGCGAAGTTCGACTCCAGCCGCGACCGCAACGATCCGTTCCAGTTCGCGCTGGGCGCCGGCATGGTCATCAAGGGCTGGGACGAAGGCGTGCAAGGGATGAAGGTGGGCGGCCAGCGCACCCTGATCATCCCCGCAGCCCTGGGCTACGGCGCGCGGGGCGCGGGCGGCGTCATCCCGCCCAATGCCACGCTGAAGTTCGACGTGGAACTACTGAAGGTCGGCCGCTGAACCCCGGGGCGCGGCCCCAGACATGCGACCAGGCGGCCATTTCGGCCGCTTTTTTTGCTGCGAAAAAAGCCGGGACCAGCCCTGAGACCCCGGGGCCATGGCGCGTGCGTTGCCAGCCTCAGTCGAACAGCGCCTTGTCCAGGCGCTCGAACTTGGCGTCCCCCACGGCTTCGCGGATCTTGGGGGCCAGCGCTGCCAAGTCCTCGAAACTGCCCGCGCCCTCGACGGCCAGATTCAGCCGGAACCCCCGCAGTCCCAGGCCAGCCGTCAGCTCGGTGGCAATGGGGTAGGCCGCCTGGTACCGCTCCTTGGGGGAGCGGCCCGACCCTTCCACCGGCGCCTCGGTCCCTGCGCCATAGGCTGAATCGGCAGGTGGCGCCTCTCCGGCGCCTGGCGCCCCGTTGCCTGCGGCCGCAGCGGAGGACGAGAGAGAGGACGATGGGGAGGCGGCACCCGCGGGCGCGGCGGGCGGCACCGCAGCCCCCGCGCCGGACAAGGGCGCCAGCAGCCCCTGGGCAATCATGGCCTGGACATCTTCCTGCGTGATGCCCATGGCCGCCGTGGCCGCAAGGACTTCGCCGGTGGAGCGCTTCCCGTCAAAAAGAATGAAGGCCGACCGCTGGCGCGATGTCAGACTGCCGTGGCGGTCCTTGAGGGCGGCCTGCCCTGCCTGCGTTTTGACGAGAACCATGCGCCTCCTCGAAAGAATATGGGCGGGAAGCCCCGGTGGCAGCGGGCCCGCCTGCCCCATCGGCGCCACATTGGCGCACCTTGGAGGATCCGGGCCCGGGGCCTGCTGGGAAATCTCTCGGGCCCAGATTCTCACGAGTGCGCCCCCTTGTTAATCGGGGTTTACGCACAATCCGCAAGGCGGCCGCGGACAAGGTCCCTGCCCGGCCCCCCCCTACATCTCGGAGCGAATGACCGGCTGGGGCGGGCCTGGCCGGGTCCACCAGCTCACCAGCGCCGCCACCACCAGGCCGGCGGGTACGCCAAACACCCCGGCGGAAATGGGCTGGATGCCGAACCAGAGCCCATCGGCCAGCACCCAGTTGGCCAGCGAGCGCATGGCCGACACGTGGGAAAGCATGTAGTACACCGCCACGCCCAGCCCCGCCAGCATGCCCGCCACCGCGCCCTGCCGCGTGGTGCCGCGCCAGAAGATGCCCAGCACCATGACGGGCACGAACGCCGAGGCCGCCAGCGAAAACGACGCGGAGACCATGGGCAAGATTTCCGAAGGCTTGAGGGCCGCCACGAACGCCGCCGACAACGCCACGGCGAGCAGCGCAAACTTGGTGAGAATCACCCGCTGCTCGGGCGATGCCTGGCGCTGGCTGTCCTGGAAGTACAGGTCGCGCACCAGGGCGTTGCTGATGGTCAGCAACAACCCGTCGGCCGTGGAGAGCGCCGCGGCCAGCCCCCCGGCGGCCACCAGCCCCGACACCACGTAGGGCAGCCCCCCGAGTTCCGGCGTCGCCAGCATGATGAGGTCGGCCCCCAGCCGGATTTCGCCAAACTGGACGATGCCGTCGCCGTTCACGTCTTCCACCGACAGCAGCGAGCTGTCCACCCGCGCCCACTGCGCCATCCAGTTGGGCAGGGCCTCGAAGCTGCTGCCCACCAGGTTCTGCATGACCTCGAACTTCACCAGCACCGCGAGCGCGGGCGCGCTGAGGTACAGCAGCGCAATGAAGAACAGCGACCAGGCCACCGACGCCCGGGCCGCCGACACCGAGGGCAGCGTGTAGTAGCGCGTGAGCAGGTGCGGCAGCCCCGCCGTGCCCACCATGAGGCAGAACATCAGGGCCAGGAAGTTGCGCCGCGTCAGCTCGTAGTCGCGCTGTTCTTCGGGCGTTCCGTTCGGATCGCCCACATAGGCCTGGCTCTGCAGCGGCAGCCCGCCCAGGGGGCGCGCGCGTTCGTAGTTCTCGCGCATCTCCCGAGTCCAGCGTTCGCGGGCCGTGGCGGCGTCGCGCGGCAGGGCCGCCAGTTCGCGGCTGGCGGTCACGATCAGGCCCACGTCGGCGTTCTGGGCGCGCAGGGTGCGGATGCGCTCCCGGCCTTTTTCGCGCTCACGCTCCAGGGCGCCTTCCACATCTTCCAGGCGCGCCTCGAAGTCCTGGGCGCGGCGCAGGTAGGTCTGCACCACCTGGTGTTCCGCGGGCGAGTCCAGCAGCTGGGCCTCCAGGTCGGCGATCTTGCTGATCTGCTGCCCGTAGACCAACGGCGCAAGCGGGTTGCCCAGCTGCTTGTAGGCCAGCCAGGACACGGGGATCAGGAAGGCCAGCAGCAGCACCACGTACTGCGCCACCTGCGTCCAGGTGATGGCCCGCATGCCGCCCAGAAAGGAGCACAGCAGCACCCCGCCCAGCCCCAGCATGATGCCGATCTCGAACTGCACGCCCGTCAGCCGCGAGGCGATCAGCCCAACGCCATAGATCTGCGCCACCACATAGGTGAACGAACACAGCACCGCCGCCAGCGCGGCGATCACCCGGGGCCAGCGCCCGCCGAAGCGGACGTGGAAGAAGTCGGGCACGGTGTACAGGCCCATGGCGCGCAAGTGCGGTGCGATCAGCATGGCCACCAGGCAGAAGCCGCCGGTCCACCCCAGCAGATAGGCCAGCCCCCCGGCCTGCCCGGGCGTGCCGGAAAAGCCCTGCAGGTACAGGGCCCCGGAAAGGCTGATGAACGAAGCCGCGCTCATCCAGTCGGCCGCCGCCGCCATGCCGTTGTACATGGGCGGAATGCGCCGGCCCGCGACGTAGTATTCCTCCGCATCCGTGGTGCGGCCGTACACACCGATCCCGGCGTAGACCATGACGGTGAGGAACAGGAAAATCGGGCCGATCCAGTGGCGCGAAAGGCCCTGGCGTTCGGCCCAGGTCATCAGGGCCAGGAAGGCCAGCACCCCGGCCACGTACAGCGCCAGAATGCGGTGCAGCCGCCACAGGTAGGCGCGCTGGCCGCCGTCGCCGCTCCGCTGGGGGTCGGTCATGGCGTGGGAGCGCTGCGCTGCACGGCTTCCGCCAGGGCCTGGCCGGGGTCCGCAGCGGCCTGGCGCTCGGCATCCTGGCGCTCGAAGCGGTTCATGGCCCAGCCATACACCACCACGATGCCCATGAACACCAGCACCGCGCCCTGGGCCGCGATCCAGTAGCCCAGCGGCCAGCCGCCAAACACCAGGCCCTCAAGGTCCCGGGCGAAGTAGGTGGCGACAAACGACACCAAAGCCCACAGCAGCAGCAGCGCGGCCTTGAGCTTCAGGTGCCGCACATCGTGCAGGTCCGGCGGGAACGGGCCGGCCAGCTCGATGTCGGCAGACCGAGGGGGCATCATGGACGGGGCGCTCCCGGCAGGAGCACGGTGGGAGCCGCCAGCCCATCCATGGTGGTTTCGCCCGCCGCTCAACTGGCCAGCTGTTGCCAGGTGGCGATCACGCTGTCAGGGTTCAGCGAGATCGACGAGATGCCTTCGCGGGCCAGCCACTGGGCAAAGTCCGGGTGGTCGCTGGGGCCCTGACCGCAGATGCCGATGTACTTGCCCTGGGCACGACAGGCCTTGATGGCCTGGTGGATCAGCGCTTCCACGGCCGGGTCGCGCTCGTCGAAGTCCTTGGCCAGCAGCTCCAGGCCGGAATCGCGGTCCAGGCCCAGGGTGAGCTGGGTCAGGTCGTTGGAACCGATGGAGAAGCCGTCGAAGAATTCCAGGAAGCGCTCGGCCAGGATGGCGTTGCTCGGCACTTCGCACATCATGATGACCTTGAGCTCGTCCTTGCCGCGCTCCAGGCCGTGGCTGGCCAGCAACCGGGTCACGCGCTCGGCCTGGCCCAGCGTGCGCACGAAGGGCACCATCACCTGCACGTTGGTCAGGCCCATGTCGTTGCGCACGCGCTTGAGCGCTTCGCATTCCATGGCAAAGGCCTCGCCGAAGTCCTCGCTGATGTAGCGGGCCGCACCGCGGAAGCCCAGCATGGGGTTCTCTTCCTCGGGCTCGTAGCGGCTGCCGCCGATGAGCTTGCGGTACTCGTTGGACTTGAAGTCCGACAGGCGCACGATGACCGGCTTGGGCCAGAAGGCGGCGGCGATGGTGGCCACGCCTTCGGTGACCTTGTCCACGTAGAAGGCGCGCGGGCTGGCGTGGCCGCGGGCCACGGACTCGACGGCCTTTTTCAGGTCGGCATCCACGGCGGGGTAGTCCAGGATGGCCTTGGGGTGCACGCCGATGTTGTTGTTGATGATGAACTCCAGCCGCGCCAGGCCCACGCCGGCGTTGGGCAGCTGCGCGAAGTCAAACGCCAGCTGGGGGTTGCCCACGTTCATCATGATCTTGGTGCTGATGGCGGGCATCTCGCCGCGCTGCACCTCGGTCACTTCGGTTTCCAGCAGGCCGTCGTAGATCTTGCCGGTGTCGCCTTCGGCGCAGCTCACGGTCACCAGCGTGCCGTCCTTCAGGCGCTCGGTGGCGTCGCCGCAGCCCACCACGGCCGGAATGCCCAGCTCGCGGGCGATGATAGCCGCGTGGCAGGTGCGCCCGCCGCGGTTGGTGACGATGGCGCTGGCGCGCTTCATCACCGGCTCCCAGTTGGGGTCGGTCATGTCGGTGACCAGCACATCGCCGGGCTGGACCTTGTCCATCTCGCTGATGTTGTGCACCAGCCGCACGGGGCCGGTGCCGATCTTCTGGCCAATGGCGCGGCCCTCGGCCAGCACGGTGCCCGTGCCCTTGAGCTTGAAGCGCTGCTCGGCCTGGCCCTTGGACTGGCTCTTCACCGTCTCGGGGCGGGCTTGCAGGATGTAGAGCTGGCCGTCGGTGCCGTCCTTGCCCCATTCGATGTCCATGGGGCGGCCGTAGTGCTGCTCGATCACCAGGGCGTACTGCGCCAGCTGCTGCACTTCGGCGTCGGTCAGCGAATAGCGGTTGCGCTGCTCGGTGGGCACGTCGATGGTCTTGACCAGCTTGCGCGTGGCGGCCTTCTCCTCGGGCGTGGAGAACACCATCTGGATCAGCTTGCTGCCCAGGTTGCGGCGGATCACGGCCTTCTTGCCGGCCTGGAGCATGGGCTTGTGCACGTAGAACTCGTCAGGGTTCACCGCGCCCTGCACCACCGTCTCGCCCAGGCCGTAGCTGCTGGTGATGAACACCACGTCTTCAAAGCCGGATTCGGTGTCGATGGTGAACATCACGCCCGCGGCGCCCAGGTCGGAGCGCACCATGCGCTGCACGCCGGCGGACAAGGCCACCACGTCGTGCTCGAAACCCTTGTGCACGCGGTAGGAGATGGCGCGGTCGTTGTACAGCGACGCGAACACTTCCTTCATCTTGTGCATGACTTCTTCGATGCCCACCACGTTCAGGAAGGTTTCCTGCTGGCCGGCAAAGGAGGCGTCGGGCAGATCCTCGGCCGTGGCGGACGAACGCACGGCAAACGATGCGGCGGGGTTGCCCGCGCTCAGCTTGGCGAACTCGTCGGCAATCGCCTTTTGCAGGTCGGCCGGGAACGGCTGGGCCTCCACCATGGCGCGGATCTCGGCGCCCACCTGGGCGAGCGCGCGCACGTCTTCGGTGTCCAGGCTCTTGAGCTTGGCGCTGATGCGGTCGGCCAGGCCGTCGTGCTTAAGGAACTCGCGAAACGCGTGCGCCGTGGTGGCGAAGCCCGTGGGCACGCGCACCCCTTGGGGCAGCTGCGAGATCATTTCGCCGAGGCTGGCGTTCTTGCCGCCAACGACCTCGACGTCGGTCATTCTCAGGTTTTCAAACGGTACGACCAGGGCGGTCGGGCTGAAAAGTGCAGACATGGGAAAGCTCCAGAAGTTGAAACTGGGTCTGCATGCCGGGCCCTGCGGGGCTCCAGGCAAGCGCCCATGCACAGCCGGCTGTGGCTTTGTCGTTGTGGTTGTAGGCCGACGGCGAGCATGGTGAGAATTGGATAATTGCGGCAATTGTAGGCCCGCGCCTCTGGCAACGGGCTGACGCTTTCACAGAACTTGCGTCCGACGCTAGAACGCCACCCGCCCGGGCCGGCTACCCCGTTTGCGCAAGTTCACTGCAAAAACAAGGGCTCACATGCACTCGCGCACCGTATTTTTCGTGTCAGACGGCACCGGCATCACCGCCGAAACCTTTGGCAACGCCATCCTGGCCCAGTTCGACATGAAGCCGCGCCACGTACGCCTGCCGTTCATCGACACGGTGGACAAGGCCCACCAGGCGGTGCGGCAGATCAACCACACCGGCGAGGTGGAGGGCAAGAAGCCGGTGGTCTTCACCACGCTGGTGAACATGGAAGTGCTCAAGGTGATCCAGGACGGCTGCAAGGGCATGCTGCTGGACATGTTCGGCACCTTCGTGCACCCGCTGGAGCAGGAGCTGGGCATCAAGTCGCACCACCGCGTGGGGCGCTTTTCCGACGTGAGCCGCAGCAAGGAATACACCGACCGCATCGAGGCCATCAACTTCAGCCTGGCCCACGACGATGGCCAGAGCAACCGCGACCTGGCCGGTGCCGACGTGATCCTGGTGGGCGTGAGCCGCAGCGGCAAGACGCCCACCAGCCTGTACCTGGCGATGCAATGCGGCCTGAAGGCGGCCAACTACCCGCTGATTCCCGAAGACTTCGAGCGCCGCCAGCTGCCGCCCGCGCTGGCGCCGTTCCAGCGGAAGATCTTCGGTCTGACCATCAGCCCCGAACGCCTGGCCGAGATCCGCAGCGAACGCCGCCCCAACTCGCGCTATGCCAGCCTGGAGAACTGCCGCACGGAGGTGGCCGAAGCCGAGGCCATGATGCGCCGCTCCGGCATCCGCTGGCTGTCCACCACGACCAAGTCCATCGAGGAAATCGCCACCACGATCCTGCAGGAGATCCGGCCGGAGCGGCTGGTGTACTGAGGCGAAGGCACTGCGGCTGGCGTACGGAGCGGGCGGGCCGCGGCCGCTCACCCAACGAAAAAGCGGCGCCGAAGCGCCTCTTTTGCTATGTATTTAATAGCTGCCAGCGCTTTACCATCAAGCGCTGGAGGCCATTTTTTGCACCAACCCGTCAAGCAGGCTGGGCTTCGCGCTGCGGCACTGCCGCCGCGGCCGCCACTGGCATGCGGATCAGGTGGTCGAATGCGCTCAGTGCCGCCTTGGCGCCGTCGCCTGCGGCGATCACGATCTGCTTGAACGGCACCGTGGTGCAGTCGCCCGCCGCAAACACGCCGGGAATGTTGGTGCGGCCGTGCGCGTCCACGATGATCTCGCCGAACCTGGACAGCTCCACCGTGCCCTTGAGCCATTCGGTGTTGGGCACCAGGCCGATCTGCACGAACACGCCTTCCAGGGCCACGGTGTGCTCCACGCCGGTGGCGCGGTCCTTGTACTTCAGGCCGTTCACCTTGCCGTCGGCGCCGGTGATCTCGGTGGTCTGCGCATTGGTGTGGATGGTCACGTTGGGCAGGCTCTTGAGCTTGTTGACCAGCACGGCGTCGGCCTTGAGCTGGTCGGCAAACTCGATGAGCGTGACGTGCGCCACAACGCCGGCCAGGTCGATGGCCGCCTCCACGCCGCTGTTGCCGCCGCCGATGACCGACACGTGCTTGCCCTTGAACAGCGGGCCGTCGCAGTGCGGGCAGTAGGCCACGCCCTTGTTCTTGTACTCGGCTTCGCCGGGCACGTTCACGTTACGCCAGCGGGCACCGGTGGACAGGATCACCGTCTTGGCCTTGAGCGAGCCGCCGTTGGCCAGCTGCACCTCCACCAGCCCGCCGGGCTGCGCGGCAGGAATGAGCTTGTCGGCACGCTGCAGGTTCATGATGTCCACGCCATAGGCGCGGGTGTGGGCTTCGAGCGCTGCGGCGAACTTGGGGCCGTCGGTTTCGAGCACCGAGATGTAGTTCTCGATGGCCAGCGTGTCGTTCACCTGGCCGCCAAAGCGCTCGGCGGCCACGCCGGTGCGGATACCCTTGCGGGCGGCGTACACGGCGGCTGCGGCGCCTGCGGGGCCACCGCCGACGATGAGCACATCATACGGGTCCTTGGCGCTGAGCTTGGCGGCTTCGCGGGCGGCGGAGCCCGTGTCCAGCTTGGCCACGATCTCCTCCAGCGACATGCGGCCCGAGCCGAACACCTCGCCATTGAGAAACACCATGGGCACGGCCATGATCTCGCGCTGCGTGACTTCGTCCTGGAAGGCGCCGCCTTCGATGACGGTGGTCTTGACCTGGGGGTTGAGCACGGCCATCAGCGACAGGGCCTGCACCACGTCCGGGCAGTTGTGGCAGGTCAGGCTCATGTAGACCTCGAAGTTGAAATCGCCTTCGAGCGCCTGGATCTGCTCGATCACGTCCTGCTCGACCTTGGGCGGGTGGCCGCCCGTCCACAGCAGGGCCAGCACCAGCGAGGTGAACTCATGGCCCAGCGGCAGGCCGGCAAAGCGCAGGCTGTTGCTGGCGCCCACGCGCTGCAGGCTGAACGAGGGCTTGCGCGCATCCGTGCCGTCGGTGCGCAGGGTGATCTTGTCGCTGCGCAGGGACTGGATGGTGGTGAGCAGCTCGCGCATGTCGCGGGCCGTCTCGCTGTCGTCCAGGGACGCCACCAGCTCAAACGGCTGCTGCACGCGCTCCAGATAGGCAGCGAGTTGGGTCTTGAGTTGTTCGTCGAGCATGGTGGTGTCCTTTGAAATTCGAGTTGTACTGTCTGGGAGGTTGATGCCAGAAGGGCTGCAGTGCAAGCCTGCTGGTCAACGTCCGGGCGTAAAAAAGCCGGACGGCATGGCGCGGGGCGCCATGACGCTGTCCGGCTTTTGGGGGCCGATAAAGGCGGCTAGAAGGTGGGAGTGAGTCCGGCGTGCCCGAGCGGGCCGCACAAACGTGCTCCATCTAGGCGCAAAGCGGAGACATAGCTTGGGCTATGGCGAGCATTTGCAACGACGAGGGTGCGCGTTTTTGCGGTACGAGCGGGCATGGTGGGCTCTCTCACACCTTCTTAAATCTTGCCGACCAGGTCCAGCGAAGGCGTCAGGGTCTTGGCGCCTTCCTTCCACTTGGCGGGGCAGACCTGGCCAGGGTTGGCGGCGGTGAACTGGGCAGCCTTGAGCTTGCGCAGGGTTTCCGACACGTCGCGGGCGATTTCGTTGGAGTGGATTTCCATCGTCTTGATCACGCCATCGGGATTGATCACGAACGTGCCGCGCAGTGCCAGGCCTTCTTCAGGGATGTGCACGCCGAACGCGTTGGTCAGCTGGTGCGTGGGGTCGCCCACCAGGGGGAATTTGGCCTTGCCCACGGCGTCGGAGGTTTCGTGCCACACCTTGTGCGAGAAGTGCGTGTCGGTGGTCACGATGTACACCTCGGCACCGGCCTTCTGGAACTCGGCGTAGTTCTCGGCAGCATCTTCGATTTCGGTGGGGCAGTTGAAGGTGAAGGCTGCGGGCATGAAGATCAGCACGGACCACTTGCCCTTCAGGGTGGCTTCGGTCACTTCAATGAACTCACCCTTGCCATTGCGGTTCACGAAAGCGGTGGTCTTGAAGGGCTGAACTTGCGTATTGATCAGGGACATTGCTGTTTCCTTAAGGGGTTGGTTGACAGAACAGGACTGAAGTTTAGGCACTTTCAAACCATCAATCCAATTAATTGATTGCATTGAATCAATTACCAATGACTATAGAACACCGCCGGCGGCCTTTCCATGACAACCCTAGTGCACCTCAAAAAACACAGGATGTGAACGCGAACGCCTATCAGCATCACCCGCAGCCCGCGTGTCGCAGCAGGGGCTTGCCTTGCGCCGCTTGATGCGGGTCACGACAATCAACGCCGAATTCACCCATACAAGGAGCCCCCATGAAAGGCGACGCACAGGTCATCGGCCATCTGCAGGCCCAGCTCAAGAACGAACTCACGGCCATCAACCAGTATTTCCTGCACTACCGGATGCTCAAGCACTGGGGCTTCGACAAGCTTGCCAAGAAGGAATACGCGGAATCCATCGGCGAGATGAAGCACGCCGACTGGCTGATGGACCGCATCTTCATGCTGGACGGCCTGCCCAACCTGCAAGACCTGGCCAAGATCCAGGTCGGCGAAGACGTGCCGGAAATCCTTGCCTGCGACCTGCGGGCCGAGCAAGGCGCGCAAGCCACCATCAAGGACGGCATCGCCCACTGCGAAAGCGTGCGCGACTACGTCTCGCGCGACCTGCTCCAGAAGATCCTGGACGACACCGAAGAGCACATCGACTTCCTGGAAACCCAGATCGAACTGGTCGGCAAGGTCGGCCTGCAGAACTACCTGCAGTCGCAAATGGGCGAAGCCGACTGACCGGCGGCGCGGCGCCCGCCGCACTGCCACCAGCACCACGGCGGGCTTCGGCCCGCTTTTTTTCGCCCCGCCGCGGAAGCAAGCCCACACGTTTGTTGCACCTGCACATCACTTGGGGTCGCGCCTTGCTGTTTTCAAATGCGAATGCTTCTCAACAAAAGTACAATTCCCGCAAACCGCTGGGCTAAGAATCTGTTCAAGCCCCGCCGTTGCCCCCTTTCACCGTAGCCAGCCAGTCAGCCGGGCCGCCCAGGCCGCTGCAGCCAGCGCAGTACGTCCACCGTACCCCAGCCTGGAGCCTTGACTGATGCTGCGCACTGCCAGCCCCTGCCGCGCGGAATCCGCGCCCCGCCCCTCGCGCCCGGCACACAGCCGCCGCAACGGGTTGCCCGCCTGCGCGGCCTTGCCGGAGCCGCGTTCATGAAGACCGCCCGCGTGGACTGGCGCTACCGCCTCGCGGTGGCGTCGCGCACGGCGGCGGCCGCGGCCGGCGGCTATGCCCTGGCCGCAGCGTTCGCGGCCGCGGGCTCGCTGGCGCTCCAGCCGGCCATGCCCCGCGTGGAGGCGGTGCTCACGGCCACCATGCTGGCCTGGGTGGCCTATGCCCTGGCGGCAGGCTGGGCCTTCTATGCGCGGACCGCCTGGGGCGCGTGGTGCGGCACGCTGCTGCCCGCGCTGGTGCTGGGCGCCGGCGCCATGGCACCGCAGTGGCTGGCCGGGAGCGCGCCATGACCGCCGCACACCTCCAGCGCGAAGGCCTGCGGCAGGCCATGTCATGGCTGCACACATGGGCGGGGCTGGTCCTGGGCTGGCTGCTGTTTGCGATCTTCCTTACCGGCACGCTGTCGTTCTTCAAGAACGAATTCAACCTGTGGATGCAGCCCGAAATGCACGGCCTGCCCGCCCCGGGCGCCGACGTGGCCCAGAAGTCGCTGGACGCGCTGGTGCGCCAGGCGCCCAACGTGACGCAATGGATCATGCACCTGCCCGACGAGCGCGACCCGGCGGTGAACCTCTTGTGGCGCGACCAGGCGAACGGCCGCTTTGAAACGCTGCGCATGAACCCGCAGACCGGCGAACCCGTGGACGCCCGCAAGACCCTGGGCGGCGAGTTCTTCTACCGCTTTCACTTTGAACTGCGCACGGCCCAGAAAGGCCGCTGGGCCCTGCAGGGGCGCTGGGTGGTGGGCGTGGCCACGATGCTGATGTTCGTGGCGCTGATCACCGGCGTGGTCACGCACCGCCGCATCTTCAAGGACTTCTTCACCTTCCGCCCCGCCAAGGGCGGGCAGCGCGCCTGGATGGACGCGCACAACGTCACGGGCGTGCTGGTGTTGCCGTTCTATCTGATGATCACCTTCAGCGGGCTGATGATCTTCCACACGCTGTACCTGCCGGCCGGCATCGCCACGGCGTACAAGACCGGCAAAGGCGTGGATTCCAACGCCTACTTTGCCGACCTGCAGGGCGAAAAAGCCGACAGCCGCGTGCGCCGGGGCGCGACCGACAAGCTTGCGCCGCTGCCGCCCATGGTGCTCGCGCCCATCCTGGCGCAAGCCAGCGCACGCTGGCACGGCGGGCGCATCGGCAGCGTGCAGGCCCGCCGCGACGCCCAGGGCCGGGCGGTGGTCGAAGTGGCCCGCCACGATGGCGACCGCCTGCAGTACCGCCCGCCCCGCCTGCTGTTCGATGCCACCACGGGCCAATGGCTGGACCATGCCGATGCCACCGGCCCCGCCGCCACCACCTATGGCGTGCTGTACGGCCTGCACATGGCGCGCTTTGCCGGCCCGGGCTTGCGCTGGGCGCTGTTCGGCTTCGGCCTGCTGGGCAGCCTGATGATCGCCACGGGCATGGTGCTGTGGTCGGTCAAGCGCAGCGCCAAGGCCCAGGCAACCACCGGCCGCAGGGGCGCCGCAGCCGCTGGCGCCGCGCCCGCCGTGGCGCCCTTTGGCGAACGGCTGGTGGCTGCTATCAACATCGCCACGCTGGCCGGCCTGCCGCTGGCCTGCGGCGTGTACCTGGCGGCCAACCGCTGGATTCCCGTGGGCTTGGAGGGCCGTGCCGACGCGGAGCTGGCATGGTTCTTTGGTGCCTGGGGCGCCGCGCTGCTGTGGGCGCTGGCCTGCACGGTGGTGCGGCCCAGCCGCATGGGCTGGTCGGTGGCGCTGGGCGCCGCCGGTCTGGTGTGGACGGCATTGCCCGTGATCAATGCACTGACCACGCACACCCACCTGGGCGTGACCCTGCCCGCCGGTGAATGGGTGTGGGCGGGCATGGACCTGTCGTTCCTGGCCACGGGCCTGCTGCTGGGATGGCTGTCGTGGCGGCTGCGCCCCGGCCGTGCGCCCCAAAAGAAGGCCGCGCGCGCCGCGGCGGCCCCGACGGCGCTCGCCGCAGCGCCGGATGTTTCGACCTCGGGGGCCTGATCCATGTCCGCCTTCCTGCTTTGCTATGCAGCCTGGTCGGCCATCGCGCTGGGCATGGACCGCCACCACGAGGACGCGCTGGGTCACCAAGGCGCAGCGCACCACCGCAGGCACCTGCGCCACGCCGGCGGGCTGCTGCTGGCGCTGTCGCTGTGGCTGGCGGCGCGGCCGCCCGGGGAGGTGCCCGCCTCGCTGGGCGTGGCGACCTGGGCCGTGGCGCTCAGCGTGGCCGCCCTGGCCGTGACGGCCGCCGTGACCTGGCAGCCGCGGCGCACACCGGCCCTGGGGGCCGCGGCCCTGGTGGCGGGCCTGCTCGTGCGGGCCTGGGGCGGGTAGCGCCGCCCCGCCGGCCATCCACCGGCCACCCACCGACCACCCGCCGACCACCTGCCTGGCCCCGCGCCAGCCGTTTCCGTTCCAGCTTGCAAGCGTCCCCGCCAGGGCCGGCCGCCGGCCCGCGCGAGGCACCGCCTGCGGGGGCTGCTCTTGTTCTCCTGCTTTTGTTTTGTATCTGCGCTGCGCACACACCGAAGGAAAAAACCATGCACGCATCCGTTTCTACCCACCAACCCCCATCGCTACGCCCGCTGGCCGCCGCCTTGCTGGCCGCGTTCTGCGGCACGGCCCTGGCGCAAAACGCCACCCCGGCCGGTACGCCCCAGACGCTGGGCGAAGTCACCGTGCAGTCCACCACCGGCGACGACGGCTATTCGCCTGCCGCCAGCACCTCGGCCACCAAGGGCAGCGCGCCGCTGCGCGACGTGCCCCAGGCCGTGAACGTGGTGCCCGAGCAGCTGTTGCGCGACCAGGGCGCGCGCTCGATGGAAGACGCACTGCGCAACGTGCCCGGCGTGGCCATGAGCCACGGCGACGGACAGCGCGACCAGGTGGTGATCCGCGGCTTCACGGCCATTGCCGACCAGTTTGTGGACGGCGTGCGCGACGACGCGCTGTACTTCCGCGACCTGGCCGACATCGACCGCGTGGAGGTCCTCAAGGGCCCCGCCGCCGTGCTGTACGGGCGCGGCTCGTCCGGCGGCCTCATCAACCGCGTGACCAAGAAGCCCAGGTTCGGCGAGACCTCGGGCGAGGCATCGCTGGGTCTGGGCAATTACGCCTGGCGCCGCGCCACGGCCGACGTAAACGTGGGCATCAGCGACACCGCCGCGTTCCGCATCAATGCCGCCGTCGAGGACTCGGGCAGCTACCGCGACCAGCAGTTCGTCAAGCGCCACAACTTCGCCCCCTCACTCGCGCTCAAGCTCGCCGCGCAGACCGACCTGCTGCTGCAGTACACCAACGCACGCGACAAACGCCTGACGGACTTCGGCATCCCCGCGCTCAATGGCCGCCCCGTCAACGTGCCCGCCAGCACCTACTACGGCTCCAGCAACGCCGCGCAGGACGACACCACCACCAGCACCATGCAGTCGTTCGCGGCCACGCTGAACCACCGGTTCAACGACGACTGGTCGGTGCGCAATGTCACGCGCGTGTACGACTACACGCTGGACCGCTACAACACCCTGCCCGGCGGCACCACCGACCCGGTGAACCTCACCGTGGGCCGCACGCGCTCGTTCATCCTGCGCGACGAAAAGGGCTTCTTCAACCAGACCGACGTGACCTGGCGCAACCAGCTGGGCGGCTTGCAGCAAGAGTGGCTGATGGGCGTGGAACTGGGCCAGCAGAAGAAACGCGCCGAGTCCGTTGCGGGCGGTGCGGACCGCGTGCCGATCTTCAACCCCAACAACCGCCCCGCCCCGGCCATCCCGGCCGCCAACTACAACGCCGACGGTGCCATCCCCAGCCACACCACGCAGGACACGGCCGCGCTGTACTGGCAAAACCAGATCACGCTGGCCCCGCAGTGGAAGGCACTGGTGGGCGCGCGCTACGACGTGTTCGGGCAAGAGACCACGTTCGACCGCAAGCTCAGCGCCCTCTCGCGCACCGACAAGAAGCTCAGCCCCCGCGCGGGCCTGGTGTGGCAGCCCAGCGAGTCGGTGTCGTACTACGTGTCGTACAGCAAGTCGTTCCAGCCTTCGGCCGAGGCGTTTGCCCTGGCCACCAACAACACCGGCGCCGAGCCCGAGATCACCGAGAACAAGGAAATCGGCGTCAAGCTCGACCTGCTCGATGGCCGCCTGAACGTGACCGGCGCGCTGTTCAACCTGGAGCGCAGCAACATCAAGAACACCGACCCGGCCAACCCCTCGCGCCAGATCAACGTGGGCACGCAACGCACCAACGGCCTGGAGCTGACGGCCAACGGCCGCCTGCCCGGCCGCTGGGACGTGAGCGCAGGCTATGCCTGGCTGGACGGCCGCATGACGCAATCCCTGGCCACCACCGGCTCGCTGCAGCTGCCCACCGCCAACGTTCCCGCGCAAGGCAAGGTGCCCGCACTCACGCCGCGCAACTCGGCGTTCCTGTGGGCCATGAAGGACCTGGGCCACGGCCTGCGCGTGGGCGGCGGCGTGAACTACGTGGGCGCGCGCTTCACCTCGCTGACGAACCTGGTCACCCTGCCCGCCTACACCACGCTGGACGCAGCCCTGCAGTACACGCTGGGCCAGTGGGACGTGGACGTGAACGTGAAGAACCTCGCCAACCGCAAGTACTACGTGTCGGCCCACGGCAGCAACGACAACCTGATCCTGCCGGGCTCGCCGCGCGCGGTGCAGGTAACGCTGCGCACGCGGTTCTGACGCCGCTTGCCCGGACAGCCAGCCTCTCAGGCACACCAAAAATTTCAAGCCTTTTAGCCCTCTAGCGCTTTACTGCAAAGCGCTAACAGCTATCGAAACAATAGCAAACTTCGACACCAAGGAGGAGAAGCACCATGCAAATGCACCCATTGGCCGTGGCCGTCTCGCTGCTGGCCACGCTGGCCGCAGTCCAGGCCCAGGCGCAGACACAGACAGCCCCCGCCCCTGTGGCCGCGGCCGCGGCCGCCCTGCCCGAAGTGAAGGTGACCGACGGCGCCGACAGCAACGCCACCGAGGGCTCCGGCCAGTACACGGCCCGCGAAGTCAGCGTGGGCAAGATGCCCCAGGCGCCGCGCGAGACACCGCAGTCCCTCAGCGTCATCACGCGCCAGCAGCTGGACGACCGCAACCTCACGCGGGTGGAAGAAGCGGTGAAGTTGAGCACCGGCATGACCGTCACGCGCTACGACGGCGCGGGCAACTTCAACACCTTCCAGTCGCGCGGATTCGACCTGGGCTCCATCCAGCACGACGGCGTGCCCATCCCGCAGGGCAACTACGGCATGCTGGACACGGCCGTGTACGACCACATCGAGGTGCTGCGCGGCCCCACCGGCCTGCTGCAGGGCGCCAGCGAACCCGGCGGCACCGTGAACCTGGTGCGCAAACGCGCGCCGTCCAGGCTGGCGCTGAGTGCCGACGCGGCGGTGGGCTCGTTCGGCCTGCGCCGTGGCGTGGTGGACGTGGGCGGCGGCCTCAATGCCGAGGGCACCATCCGCGCGCGCGCCGTCGCGGTGGCGGAAGACAAGGACAGCTACGTCGACACCCTTTTCAACCACAAGCGCCTGGGCTACGGCACGCTGGAGTGGGACCTCACCCCCGCCACCACGCTGTCCGTGGGCGCTGCACAGCAGCGCGTGCGCGCTACCGTCGACCAGGGCCTGCCCGCCTATGCGGACGGCCGCCTGGCCGACCTGCCGCGCGGCGCCTTCGCCGGGCTGCGCGGCAACCAGCAGGACCTGGACACGACCGACGTGTTCGCCGAGCTGGAGCACCGCCTGGACGGCGGCGGCCTGGTGCGCCTGTCGGCACGCGACATCGACCGCACGCAGTTCTACCGGTCGGCGCGCGCCAACAGCGCCTTGGCCGCCAACGGCAGCTTCACCATGGAAACCGTGGACGGAGACTTCCGCGTGCGCACCCGCAACTACGACCTCTTCCTGGCCACGCCGGTGCAGGCGGCGGGCCGCCCCCACAAGCTGCTGGTGGGTGCGAGCTACAACGAGGGCAAGAGCTGGGATGGCAACTTCGCCTACGGACCCAGCCGCCCCTTCAACCTGCTGCAGCCCCAGTACGACCAGCCCTACCCCGCCATCACGCTGCCGGGCTTCAGCTCCATCGTCACCAGGCGCGAGAAGGCGCTGTACGGCCAGTCGCAGATCGGGTTGGCCGACACCGTGAAGCTGCTGGCGGGCGGCCGCATGGCCTGGGCCGAGGCCGTGACGCGCCGCACCAGCGACGGCGCGGCCACCTCCACGGCCGACCCGGGGCGCCAGTTCGTGCCCTCCGTCGCGCTGATGTGGGACTTTCACTCGCAGTACACGGCATATGCGAGCTATGCCGAGACCTTCGTGGTGCAAAGCCAGCTCAACGCGGCCAAGCAACTGCTCGAGCCGCGCACGGGCAAGCAGGTCGAGCTGGGCGTGAAGGGCGAACTCCTGCAAAAGCGGCTGCAGGCCCACGCAGCACTGTTCCGCATCATCGAAGAGAACCGCGCCATCGCGGACCCGGTGGTCGCGGGCGCATCCCTCCCGGGCGGCAAGGTGCGTGCGCAGGGCTTCGAGGCCGAAGTCAGCGGCCAGCCCCGCCCCGGATGGGACATCGTGGCGGGCTATGCCTACAACGACACGCGCTACCTCCAGGCGCCCGCAGCGCAGCAAGGCCAGGTGTTCAGCCCCATCACGCCGCGCCACAGCCTGAACCTGTTCACCCGCCACGCCTTCACCAGCCCCGCGCTGCGCGGCTGGAGCGTGGGGGGTGGCGTGTCGTGGCGCAGCAAGTTCTTTGCACAAAGCGGCACGCTGCGCATCAACGCACCCGGCTACGCGCTGCTGAGCGCCCAGGTGGGCTACCAGATCAACGACCACGTATCGCTGAACCTCTCGGTGGACAACCTGCTGGACAAGACCTACTACGAAAAGGTGTCGAGCGTCTCGCGGCAGAACTTCTACGGCGAGCCACGGCGCGTGACGCTGGCGCTCAAGGCGCGGTATTGAGGCAGGGTGGGGGCCACCGGGCGAGGCCCGCCCTCCCCGCGGGCAGGGGCCGCAGGTCCGCCGCAACGGGGCCCAGCCTGCAATGCCCTGCTCGCTTTACAACAAGAATGCAAACTATTCCCATTTGCAATGTAAACTTGTGTTTTTGCAAGCCACAGCCACGTTCCGGCTGCAGCCAGCACACCCTGTTGTATCCACAACCCGGTTGCCTGGTTTGATGACTTTCCCCCGCATGTCCCTGCCCGGCGCGCCCGCCCCGGGTCGCCCAGTGCCCCCATGGGGTACGGAGCCTGCGCATGCGTGGGTACGTTTGCAAGCGGCAGGCACCCGTTGCCACCCATACGCCCTGCCATGAGCCCCACCGCCCTGCGCCGCTGGAGCTGGACCCACAAGTGGTCCAGCCTGGTGTGCACCGTCTTCATGCTGCTGCTGTGCCTCACCGGCCTGCCGCTGATCTTCCACCACGAAATCGGCCACCTGCTGGGCACCGAGGTGGAGGCGCCGACCCTGCCCGGGGGCACGCCGCGTGCCAGCCTCGACCAGGTGCTGGCCACCGCACAGGCCTTGCACCCCGAGCGCGTGGTGCAGTTCGCATCGCATGCGGAGGACGATGACAACGTGTGGTTCGTCACGCTCACGCCCACACCGGATCCCACCGATGACTTCCGCTCGGTGGCGGTGGACGCCCGTACCGGCCAGGTGCTGGCGCAGCCCCGGTTCGACGAAGGCTTCATGTACGTGATGTTCAAGCTGCACGTGGACCTGTTCGCGGGGCTGCCGGGCAAGCTGTTTTTGGGCTTCATGGGCTTGCTGCTGCTGGTGGCCATCGTGACCGGGGTGGTGCTGTATGCGCCTTTCATGCGCAAGCTGGCGTTCGGCGAGGTGCGCCGCGACCGGTCCACGCGCGTGAAGTGGCTGGACCTGCACAACCTGCTGGGCATCGTCACGCTGGTGTGGGCGTTTGTGGTGGGTGGCACGGGCATGATCAACACGTGGGCCGACCTGCTCATCAAGTACTGGCAGCACGACCAGCTCTCGGCGCTGCTCAAGCCCTATGAGGGCCTGCCCATCGTGCCCGTGGCCGAGCGCGGCCCGCTGCAGCAGGCGCTGGAGGCCGCACAGGCTCAGGCGCCGGGCACCAAGCTGTCGTTCATTGCGTTCCCGGGCACGGCGTTCTCCAGCCCGCACCACAACACATTTTTCCTGCGCGGCAACGAGCCGCTCACGTCCAAGCTGCTCCAACCCGTGCTGGTGGATGCGCGCACGGCGCAGGTCACCGCGTCGCCCCAACTGCCGTGGTACCTGGCGGCGCTGCTGGTGTCGCAGCCGCTGCACTTTGGCGACTACGGCGGCATGCCGATGAAGATCCTCTGGGCGCTGCTGGACATCGCCACCATTGTGGTGCTGGGCAGCGGCTTGTACCTGTGGCTGAAAAAGGGCGTGCAGGCCGTCAGCACCGCCGCGCAGCCCGTCGCCAGGGCCCAGGACGGCTGTGTGGATGGCGACGCCGTGCCCACACCGAGCGCCGCGCGCGTGACCGAGGGGGCCGCATGAAGAAGCCCAGCCCATTCTGGAGCCTGTGGGGCTGGCCCATCGTGCTGGGCGCGCTCACCACCACCGGGCTGCTCACGGCCCTGGTGTCCGACACCTGGGGCGACTGGTGGTCGTGGGTGGCGCTGGGTGTGCCGGTGGCGGTGATGGGCTGGTACAGCTGGGCTCGCTCGCCGGTGCCTGCAGCCTCTGCGACCCACGCAGCCGATTCCGCTGGCCCGGCCTCTGCGCCCTCCGCTCCCCGCTGAGTTTTTGTTTTCCTCCAACTTTCTGTTCACCATGCGTTGCGCTCCACCGACCCACGCCGCCCCGCGGCTGCGCCCTGCCTTCCAAGCCCATCCCATTGCCCTGGGCGCAGCCTGGATGGCGCTGGCCCTGGCAACCCCTGTGCTGCATGCGCAGCAGGCGCCTGTCAATCCCACGGCGGGCGAGGCCAGATCCCTCTCCACCGTCACCGTGAACGCCAGCGCCGACGCCTCGGCCCAGGGCCTCTCGCCCGCGTATGCCGGCGGCCAGGTGGCGCGCGGCGGCCGCGCGGGCGTGCTGGGCACCCGGGACGCGATGGAGACGCCGTTTTCCATCACCAGCTACACCAACGAGTTCATCCAGGACCGCCATGCACGCAGCGTGGGTGACGTGCTGCAAAGCGACCCCACGGTGCGCGTGGCGCGCGGGTTTGGCAACTTCCAGGAGGCGTACTTCATCCGCGGCTTCATCCTGGATTCGGACGACACCGCCTACAACGGCCTGTACAGCCTGCTGCCACGCCAGTACATCGCCACCGAGCTGTTCGAGCGCGTGGAAGTGCTGCGCGGCGCCTCGGCCTTCTTGAATGGCGCCAGCCCCAACGGCGGCGGCATTGGCGGCAGCATCAACCTGCTGCCCAAGCGCGCCCCCAACGAGCCCCTGAACCGCGTGACCTTCGGCGTCTCCAGCGGCGGCCAGACGCAACTGGCGGCCGACGTCGCGCGGCGCTTCGGCCCCGACGGCGACACCGGCATCCGCGTGAACGCGGCCACCCACCACGGCGGCACGGCCGTGAACCATGAAGACGTGAAGCTGGGCCTGGCCGCCGTGGGCCTGGACTGGCGCGGCCGCAGCGTGCGCCTGTCGGGCGACATCGGCTGGCAAGACCACAAGCTCCAAAGCACGCGCACCAACGTGACGCTGGCCTCCGGCGTCACGCAGATGCCGGCGGCGCCGGACGGCAGCGCCAACTTCGCCCAGCCCTGGACGTATTCCAACGAACGCGACACCTTTGGCACGCTGCGCGGCGAGTGGGACATCACGCCGGATGTGACCGGCTGGGCGGCTGCGGGCGCGCGCCGCAGTTCGGAGGCCAACTCCCTGGCCAACCTCACGGTGACCGATAGCACCACCGGCGCGGGCACCACCTACCGCTTCGACAACACCCGCAAGGACAGCGTGGACACCGGCGATCTGGGCCTGCGCGGCACGCTGCAGACGGGCAGCGTGGGCCACGAATGGGTCATGGTGGCGTCGCACTTCAGCGCCGAGAAGAAGAACGCGTATGCCATGGACTTCGGCAACACGCAGGCGACCAACCTGTACGACCCCGTGTACGCGCCGCTGCCAGCGTTGAGCGCCAGCGCCATCCGCGGCGGCAACCTGGCCGACCCGCGCCGCACCGGCAGCACGCGCCTGACCAGCTTTGCCATCGGCGACACGGTGTCACTGCTGGACAAGCGCCTGCTGCTCACGGCCGGGCTGCGGCACCAGGCGATGGAGATTGCCAACTACGCCTACGGCACCGCCGTGCAGACCGACCGCTACGACCAGAGCCGCACCAGCCCGCTGCTCGCCGCCGTCTACAAGCTGGACAAGAGCTTCTCGCTGTACGGCAACTATGTGGAAGGCCTGAGTCAGGGCCAGACCGCGCCCTCCACGGCCGCCAACCGCGGCGAGATGCTGGCGCCCTACGTCGCCCAGCAAAAGGAAGTGGGGGTGAAGTTCGATGGCGGCCGCTTCGGCGGCAGCGTGGCGCTGTTCTCCACCACCAAGCCGCGCGCCTATGTGGGCGCTGACAACATCTTCCGCAGCAACGGCAAGGACCGCCACCAGGGCATCGAGCTGGCCGTGCAGGGCGAGGCCACGCGGGGCCTGCGCGTGCTGGGCGGCCTGACCTGGCTGGACGCCAAGCAGTTGAACACGGGCGCCGCCAGCACCGACGGCCGCCGCGTGATCGGCGTGCCCAGGCTGCAAGCCAACATCGGCGCCGAGTGGGACGTTCCGGGTGTGAGCGGCCTGGCCGTCGATGGCCGCCTGGTGCACACCGGATCGGTGGTTGCCAACGCCACCAACACCATCGCAGTGCCCGCCTGGAACCGGCTGGACCTGGGTGTGCGCTACCTCACCGAGGTGCAGGGCCGCCTGGTCACATTGCGAGCCCGCATGGACAACGCCACCAACCGCAGCTACTGGGCGTCGTCCGGCGGCTACCCCGGCGCGGGCTACCTGGTGGTGGGCGCGCCGCGCACGATCTCTTTGAGCGCCAGCGTCGATTTCTGACGCCATCCGGGCGGTGCGTTCAGCCAGCCGCCCGGCAACCAGCCACCCGTCGCCTGACCACCGGGCGTAGGCAGCCAACCCCTTTCGCACCGTGATGCCGCCCTGCAACCCGCAGGGTGCGCCGCGCTGTGTCCGCCATTTTTGTTGAGAACTCCCGAAAGGAAACTGCCATGTCTTCGTCTTTGCACCTCAAGACCGCCCTGATCGCAGCGGCAACCATCACGGCCGCCGCCACCGCCCAAGCCCACCAGGTGTGGCTGGAAAACGCGGCTGGCCAGGCCCGCCTGCACTTCGGCGAATTCAACGAGAACCTGCGCGAGACTTCGCCCGGCCGGCTGGACCAGTTCCAGGGCGTGCCCGCCCTGGAGCAGCGCACCGGCGCCGCCGCACAGCGCGTGGAAGGCCAGCGGGGCAAGGACGGCTTTCACTACGCCGTGGCCGGCACGCCCGACACGCTGTTCGCCGCCGCCACCTACCCGCTGATCGACCGCAGCAAGCGCAATCTGCCCCCCATGGTCTGGCAGCCCTCAGCCCGCTGGGTGGCCAGCCTGGCCAAGCCCGTCGCGCCCACCGCTCCGCTGGACCTGGTCCCCACCGGCAAGCCCGGCGAGTTCAAGGTGGTCTACCAGGGCGCGCCGCTGCCCAAGGCCAAGGTGCAGCTGGCAGCACCCTCGGGCTGGACGCGCGAGGCCGAGGCGGGGGACGACGGCACGGTGACCTTCGCCATGCCGTGGAAGGGCCAGTACGTGGCCGAGGTGAAGCACAGCGACAAGACGCCCGGCGAAGCGCGCGGCGAGAAATACGGCGAAGCCAGCTACGTGACCACGCTGAGCTTTGTGCTGGCCGACGGCATGGCTTCGCCCGACCTGCCGGCGCCTCCGAAGGCGCACTGAGCGCCCCGCCTCGGCCCCCGCAGACCGGCGCGGCGCCCGGCACCAATGTTTCAACAAAATTGGCCTCCAGCGCTTGCTAAACAAGCGCAATCAGCTATCAATTTAATAGCAAAATGACTCCGACGAAATTTTTGCGAACGGCCGTGGCGCACGCCGCACTGCTGGCTTTGAGCAGCACGGTGCTGGCGCAGGCCGGCGCAGGCGCACCCCCTGCACAAGACGAGGCGCCTGCGCCTTCCCTGCGCCAGGTGGACGTGGTGGACTCCACGGCCGGAGCCGCTGCCACGCCCGCGCGGCGCACGCAAAGCAGCTCGCGCCTGGGCCTGTCCGTGCTGGAGACGCCACGCTCGGTGAGCGTGATCGACGGCGCACTGCTGGAGCAGCAGATGGCCACCACCGAGCGCGACGTGCTGCGCAACGCCTCGGGCGTTTCGTCACGCAGCGAGTACTACGGCTCGTACTCGCAGTTCGCCATTCGCGGGCTGTGGGCCAACAACACCTACAACTACCTGCGCGACGGCGCGAAGTTCGTGCACCTGCTGGACCCTCCGCTGTTCAACATCGAGCGCGTGGAAGTCATCAAGGGCCCGGCCGCGCTGGAGTTTGGCCAGGTGGCGCCGGGCGGCCTCGTCAACTATGTGAGCAAGCGGCCCCAGGCCGACGCGCTGCGCACCGTGAAGATCGGCGCAGGCAGCCACGGCTGGCGCAGCGGCGAGTTCGACCTGACCGGCCCGCTCAACGCCGAGGGCACGCTGCGCTACCGGCTGGACGGCGGCGCCAGCCGGGGCGGCAGTTTTGTGGACGGCAACACGCCCCGCAAGCAGGGCCTTGCGGGCAGCCTGGAATGGCAGCTCGCGCCCGGCACCGTGTGGCGCGCACAGGCCGAGTACCAGGGCATCGACGGCACCTCCACCGCCGGGCTGGCGGTGCCCGACCCCAAGAACCCGCGCAGTGCCGATGCCCTGCCCGTGGGCGCGTTCTACGGCGAGCCCTGGCTTGCCACCGACGGCCACCTGCGCTTTTACTCCACCGAGCTGCAGCACCGCTTTGCCGACGGCCTGGAGGGCCGGGTGCACCTCTCGCGCAACGAGACCTTCCGCAACGTGAACCTGCCCTCGCCGCTGGGCCCCGTCACCAACGGCCGCGTGGCCCGCGGCTACTGGCTGGCGCCGGGGCAGGACTACACCTCCGACACCGCGCTGGCGGAACTGCGCGCGCAGGCGCAGACCGGGCCCGTGCGGCACACGCTGCTGGCCGGGCTGGACTGGCGGGCGATCCAGGGCGTCTACGGCGCACGCGCCACGGGCAACCTGGGGCCCATCGACCTGTACAACCCCGTGGCGGGCCTGGTGGCGCCCGTGCCGGCCGCGGGCGTGGCGCGGCTGTCGTCGGACGCGCGCAACACCGGCGTGTTCGTGCAGGACCGCCTGGCCTGGGGCGACTTCGGCCTGCTGCTGGGCCTGCGCCACGACCGCTTCAAGGACGCCTACACGGCACCGGTCACCGACGTGAGCAAGACCCAGCCCAGCGCCGCCCTGAGCTGGGAGCCGCACCCGGGCAGCATGCTCTACGCCAGCCATGCGCGCTCGTTCCAGGCCAACACCGGCACGCTGCTGTGGGGCGACCGCGCCGCGCCGCCGTCCGAGGGCAAACAGCTCGAAGTGGGCTGGAAGCAGGAGTGGCTGGGCCGGCGCCTGATGACCACCGTGTCGGCCTTCGACCTCACGCTGACCAACGCACCCGCCACCGACCCCGCGCACACCGGCTACTCGGTGCTGACGGCGCGCCAGCGCATCCGGGGCGTGGAGCTGGAGCTGCAGGGCCGCATCACGCCGGCCTGGACGGTCACGGCCCAGGCCAGCCTCCATGACCCGAAGGTGCAGGCCGACACCACGGCCGGCGCCAATGTGGGCCACCGCGTCGCGCTGGCCACGCGCCGCACCGCATCGCTGTGGACGCAGTACCGCCTGCCGCAGTTGCCGGGCTTGTGGGTGGGCGGCGGCCTGGTGCACCAGGGCGACAAGTTCACCGCCAACGACAACCTGTGGCGCCTGCCCGGCTACACCGTGGTGGACCTGGCCGTGGGCTACCAGTTCGCCGGGGGCGTGCGGCTGCAGGCCAACCTGAAGAACGCCGCCAACCGCCGCTACTACATCGACGGCACCACCACGGCCGCAGGCTTTGGCTCCGTCACGCCCGGTCAGCCGCGCAGCCTGCAGGTGTCGCTGGACTACGCCTTCTGAGCGCGCACTGCGGCGCAAGCCCCCTTTCTTTTATTTCAACGATCGGAGAGACCGCACCATGAAACCTGGCACCACCGCCTGCCGCACCGCCATCGCGCAGGCCGCCCTGCTCGCCCTGTGCAGCGCCGCGCAGGCCCAGCCCGCTGCGCCGGAGAACACCGCCGCCCCCGCCGCCGACAAGGCCCTGGCCCCCGTCACCGTGAGCGCCGGCGCGGAGCCGGAGAACCCCACCGCGCCGGTCACCGGCTTCGTGGCCAAGCGGGCGCTCTCGGCCACCAAGACCGACACCCCGCTCATCGAAACCCCGCAAGCCATCAGCGTGGTGACGCGCGACCAGATGGAAGCCCAGGGCGTGCAGACCTTGCGGCAGGTGACGGCGTACACCGCGGGTGCAGTGTCCAACTATTTCGACAGCCGCCAGGACACCTTCAAGGCACGCGGCGGCGACGTGACGCAGTACCTGGACGGCATGGTCCGCTTCATCGGCTACTGGAACGACACCCGGCCCGACCCGTACACACTGGAGCGTGTCGAGTTTCTGCGCGGCCCGTCGTCGGTGCTGTACGGCCAGGGCAGCGTGGGCGGCGTGCTCAACCTCACCAGCAAGCGCCCGCAGGCCGAGCCGATGCGCGAAGTGCAGGTACAGCTGGGCAACCACGCACGCAAGCAGATCGCCGCCGACATGACCGGCAAGCTCACGCAGGACGGTGATTGGCTCTACCGCCTGGTGGCGGTGGGCCGCGACAGCGGCACGCAGGTGGACCATGTGCCCGACGACCGCGTGGTGATCGCCCCCACCGTGACCTGGAAGCCCAGCGCCGCCACCTCGCTCACGCTGCAACTCGCACACCAGAAGGACAAAAGCGGATCGTTGATCGGATTCTTCCCGTGGCAAGGCACGCAGCTGCCCAACAACTACGGGCGGATCCCCACCAGCACCTTCATCAGCGAACCGGGCTGGGACCGCTACAACTCCGAAAGCACCTCCTGGGGCTACCTCTTCAGCCACCAGATCGACAACGCCTGGACCGTGCGCCAAAACCTGCGCCGCAGCTTGAGCGACGTGGACTACCGCACGCTGTACACCAGCTTCACCGCCAACGCAGCGCTGGGCCGCCCCGCACGGCCCGTGTTCAACGCCGACAACCGCACCGTGCTGCGCGATGCCTCGTGGACGCTGGGCAATGCGCGCATGCTGCTGATAGACACGCAGGTCGAAGGCAAGCTGCGCTGGAGCGACACCGAGCACACCGTGCTGGGCGGCCTCGATGCGCAGCGCAACCACTGGGGCCAGCAAAGCTGGCGCGCGGTGGCGCCCTCCATCGACGTCTACAACCCCGTGTACGGCAGTTTCACGCCACCATCGGCATCGGCCCTGGCACGCATGCCCAGCGTGGAGCAGCGCCAGCTGGGCTTCTACGCCCAGGACCAGATCAAATGGGGGCGCTGGACCGCCACACTGGGCCTGCGCCATGACAACGCCCAGAGTGACACCGAAGGCCGCCCTGCCGCCGCCGCGGACGACAAGGCTTGGACCAAGCGCGCCGGCGTCACGTACCAGATGGATGGCGGGTGGGCGCCGTATATCGGCTACTCCGAATCCTTCCAGCCCCTCGGCGGCGCCGACTTCTACGGCACGCCCTTCAAACCCCAGCGCGGCGAGCAGTGGGAGGCCGGCGTGAAGTGGCAGCCCCCGGGCCGCGGCATCGCCGCTTTTGCCGCCGTCTACCAGCTGCGCGAGAAGAACCGCAAGACCAGCGACCCCGGCAACCCGCTCAACAGCCTGCAGATCGGCGAGGTGAAGGTGCGCGGCCTGGAGGCCGAGGTGCAGGCCAGCCTGGCGCGGCAGTGGGACTTCACCCTGGCGTACGCCTTCACCGACGCCAAGATCAGCCGCAGCAATGCGGGCGACCAGGGCACGCCCGTGCCCAGCACGCCGCGGCACACGGCATCCGCCTGGGTGAGCCACCGCTTTGCCAGCACCGGGCGCGGCGGCTGGACGGTGGGTGCGGGCCTGCGCTACACGGGTTCGCAGTGGAGCGGCAATTCGGCCATCACCACCCCGGCCGCCACCCTGGCCGATGCCATGGTGGCCTATGACGCAGGCGACTGGCGCGTGGCGTTCAACGTGGCCAATCTGGCGGACAAGGTGCACATCACCCAGTGCCTGGCGCGCGGGGACTGCTTCTACGGCCAGGCGCGCACCTACACGCTGACATCGACTTACCGTTTCTGAGAACGTGTTTACCCTTTCGCTGGGGGCGCGGAGCGGCGGCAGGCATGCAAAGGGCTTGCTTGCCTGCCTGCAGGCCGCTCGTCCTGGTTGTTGCCCACAAGCAACATTCCAGGACACGAAAGGTGTTTGACCCTGTGGCGGTCACATTCAGTCGCTAGTAGCATGCCTGGGCGTTGCAAAGTGCAACGAATCATCACCATAGGCACCGAATTTGCTTCAGCAATGGGCCCCGGGCGTTACCCAAACGCGCGCCGGCCTGTGATGATTTGTCATCAAACACAATTTGATCTAAGGAAACCTCGCGAATGAAAACAATGAACCGCTGCGCCCTCGCTGCGCTGGCCTTGATCGGTACGTCGGCTGCCTTTGCACAAAGCAGCGTCACGCTGTATGGCCGTATCAACACCACGTTCGAGCGCCAGAAAGACGGCGACGTTTCCAAAACGGGCTTGTTCAACAACTCCTCGCGCTTCGGCTTCAAGGGCGTGGAAGACCTGGGCGGCGGCCTGAAGGCTGGCTTCCAGCTGGAAAGCGGCTTTGACTCCAGCTCCGGCGCGACCGATTCGCGCGGCGTCTTTGCCCGCCAGAGCGAAGTGAACCTCTCCGGCGGCTTCGGCATGGTGCGCCTGGGCAACTTCACGTCGGAGTCGTACTACGCCACGGCCGACTTCATCAGCAACCACAACCACGACACCGGCTCGTCGGCCGACGCCCTGTACGCCTACCCGGCGCGGGACGTCAACAAGATCGCCTACCGCACCCCGAGCCTGGGTGGCGCAACCTTTGAAGCCGGCTGGGCCATGCACGAACAGCCCAGCGGCGCGGGCGGCAAGAACAGCATCGACCTGGCCGCCAACTATGAAGTGGGCGCACTGGGCCTGGGCGCTGGCTACTCCAAGCTGGGCGACCAGAACCAGTTTGCAGTGCGTGCCTCGTACTCCACCGGCCCCTTCGTGCTGGGCGCCTATGTGCAGCGCGACAAGAACGTCTACATCGCCAACGGCGGCAGCCGCAACAACCTGCGCCTGTCGGCCGCCTACATCATGGGCGTGTCGGAATTCCACGTGAACGTGGGCCGCGCCGGCAGCTACGCCAACGTGAGCAACAGCGCCGCCACCCAGTACACCCTGGGCTACAACTACAACCTGAGCAAGCGCACCAAGATCTACACGTACTACACCCGCATCAACAACAGCCAGGCCGCCAACTACGGCGTCTCGGCCGCCGGCAGCGACTTCAGCTCGTTCGCCGTGGGTGTACGCCACAACTTCTGATGGCGCTGCGCCCGCTGCAGCCCTGACGGGCCAGCGGCGGAGCCCAACGCCAAGGGGCCTTGCATCCTGCGCGGATGCAAGGCCCCTTTTTCATACCGTCATATCGCAGCGAATCCCGCAGCGCGCCCTAGCTGGACTGCGCCCGGGTTCAGAACGACTTCTTCAGCAGCCGGTCGACCGACCAGATGCCGCCACCAAAGGCCGCAAAGAACAGGCTGCCGAAGGCCCAGAGGCTGGACAGCTGGACCGCCTTGTCCTGCAGGAGATTGGTGAATACGACACCCCCGTCCATGAGCCGCTTCGCGCCGTTGGGTGTGAGGAACTCCGGGTGCGCCTTGAGTGCCTCCAGGCCCACGCTGCTCAGCAGCGGCTGGGCGTTGTAGGGGTAGTGAAAGTGGAACCAAACGGTCACGAACAGCATGACCGCATTGGCCAACGCAAAGGGCCGCGTCAGCAGCCCCAGGATCAGCGCAATGCCGCCGACGACCTGCATCACGGCCAGCAAGGGCGAGAACAGCCAGCCGGGGTGAAAGCCGATCATCTCGACAAACTGCACCTGGCCCATGGGGTTCAGGATCTTCGGCCAGCCTTCGTGCAGCAGCCAGCCGCCCACGGCCAGCCGCAGCAGGAGCCAGCCGAGGGGCTGGGCAAACTTCTCATACATGCCGGCCAGCGCCGGAATGACCAGGCTTTCTTTGGGAACACTGAAATCAAGAGGGTTGCGCATAAGGTGCCTCGCAGGCGTGAAAGAAGGGATGCAGTGCACCGCAGCGCATTCAAGCAGCTCGCGGGCACAACAGCAGGGAGGATCAGTCCTTCAGCGGAGAGATGCCCTGGACGGGCCCGACCAGGCGCTCGAAGAGGCTCTTGAGACGCTCCACACGGGCACGGTCCCGCATGAACGCCAAGAAGTCCTCGGGACTGGTGTTGTAGTGGTCGATGGTCTGGAAGCCTGGCAGCGGCGCCACGTCCTTGCGGATGGGGAACTGCCGCGGGTTGGAGGCCACCGGCAGCGACAGCTGCCAGCTCATGTACAGCTTGGCCGCGTTCGGGTGCTTGGCATCCTTGAAGATCGCACCGGTCTGCGCCCAGGTGAGGAAGGGGTCGTTCTTGGGCAGCACGAAGCGCAGCGCCGACGACTCCACCGGAACGAAGCTGCCCGACGTGCCGGTCGAAACAGCGTACTTGCCGGCTTCCACGGCGTCGCGCGGGGTCTGCGTGCCGCGCACCCATTGCACGCCATTGGCCTTGAGCTTGTCGATGAAGTCAATGCCGTACTTCTGGATGATCTTGTCGAACATGTACAGCACGGCGTCGTCATCGTTGGGGTACGCGATGATGATGCGGTCCTTGAACTCGGGCTTGAGGAAGTCCGAATAATCGCGCGGTGCGTTCTCTGCCGACACGTAGTTCTTGTTGTAGCTGTTGGCGAAGGTCAGCATGAACAGGCCGGTGAAGCGGCCCGCCGGGTCCTTGTAGGCCGCGGGGATCTGGTCCCAGCCGATGGGCTTGTAGGGCAGCAGCAGCCCGCGGGCGGCCCAGTTGTCGAAATCGTGCAGCGTCTGCAGGTGCGCCACGTCCACTTCCAGGTTCTTGCGCAGCAGTTGCTCTTCGATGCGCGCATCGTGGTACTTGCTCAGGTCGACCACGATGTTGATCTTCATGCCCGGAAAGCGGCGCTCGAAGTTGGACTTGATGCCAAAGCCCTGGGTTACCTCATCGCCACCGGCGTACACGGTCAGTTGGCCGCCTTCCTTGAGGGCAGCCTGGTACAGGTCGTCCAGCGACTGGCCTGCGCCATCACGCTCGACGGCTGCGGCCGCCTGCGGCGGCTGGGCCTGCTGCGCCTGGGCCTGGAGCGAGAAGCCGGAGGCCGCAATGGCGAAAGCCAGGCAAGTCAGGCGCAAAGGGGTACGAATCTTCATATTTTTCTTTCAAGGTCAACGGAAACAGTTAAGCAATGGCAGGGTTCGGTCAACCCCACTTCATCTCGCCCTTGGCGACCTTGGCACCGATCTGCAGTGCGGCCGCCAGGCCCGCGTTGGGGTAGCGCCGGTTCATGGCGGCGATCAAGGCATCGCCATTGGCAGCCTTGGCCACCTCTTCTTCGAAGGCCAGCAGGTAGTCGCGGGTGTACGCCACGGCCGAAACGTCCAGCGCGCCCGTGGCCGACAGGTGGCCCGGCACCACCACGGATGGCTTGCGTGCGGCGATGGCGTCCAGGTTCCTGACCCAGGCCGCGCGCAAAGCGGGCGTCGCGGTGTCCGCCGTCCACACGTGCAGGCCCGAGAAGACCAGCACGCCGCCAAACACGGCGTTCAGCGACGGCACCCACAGGTAGCGGCGCGCGCCCAGATCGCGTGCCTTGACGATCTCGATCACGTTGCCTTCCAGGCTCAGCGAGGGGCCGTCGAAAGGCGCCGGGAAGACGATGTCGGCCAGTGTCTGCGGGCCGTTCTCCTTGAGCTGCGGAGCCCAGGTGTCGATCTTCTTTTGCACGTTGGCGCGGATGGCCGCGATGGTGTCGGAGGCCGCAAGGACCCGGGCGGCCGGGAAGGCGGCCTGGATCGGCGCCAGGCTGAAGTAGTAGTCGGGGTCGCTCTGGCTGATGTAGATGGTGGTCAGCGTCTTGCCCGATGCCTTGATCGCCTCGGCCACGGCCCGGCCGTCGGGCAGCGAGAAACCGCCGTCAATGAGGATGGCCTCCTTGGCGCCCGAGAGCAGCACGGGTGCGCGGAAGAACCCCTTCTCGCCGGCCGGGAAGTGCTTCCATTGCAGTGGTGCGGCGGCTGGCGTGGTGGCGCAGCCCGACAGGGCGGTGGCGGCGCCGGCTGCGGCGGCGGTTTGGACGAAGTCTCTGCGGGTCATCATGAGGGGCCTCGGTGCAAAAAGAAGGTGGGGGGGGGGAAGGAGGAGAAGGCGCTGGCCGCCGGGTGCAGGAAGGCGCGGGTGGGAGGCCGCGCGCTCGCGTGTTCTGGGGCTCTGGCGGGATCCGATGGATTCGATGCAAGGATGGTAGGCACCCCGCATTGACAAATAAATACCACCAAGACAGATAATCTGTATGGCAAAAGCAAACAATACCGAGGAATCCGGCGCCAGCCACCTCGCCAACCTCAAGCGCATGGCGTATTTCGCGGCGGTGGTCGAAACGGGCAGTTTCACGGCGGCCGCCGAACGGCTGGGCATCACCAAGGCCGTGGTCAGCCAGCAGGTGGCGCGGCTGGAGCAGGAATTCCGCACCACGCTGCTCACGCGCACCACGCGCCGTGTGACGGCCACGGAGGCAGGCAAGGTGTTCCACGAGCGCTGCGCCTTGATCCTGAAGGAAGCGCACGACGCGTTCGACGAACTGGGGGAACGGGTGGCGGAGCCGTCCGGCACGCTGCGGCTGACGGCGGCGCTGGATTACGGCATCACGACCATCGTGCCGGCCATCACCGAGTTCACGCGCCGCTATCCGCAGTGCAAGGTGGACGCGATCCTGACCGACCAGTCGCTCGACGTGATGTCCGGCCAGGTGGAGCTGGCGATCCGCGTGGGGTGGTTGACGGACGCGGGGGTGCAGTCCCGGCAGATTGGCGCATTCCGGCAGCTGCTGGTCGCCGCACCGGCGTGGAGGGGCTCCGTGGACGCGCTGGACGACCCCCAGGGCGTGGCCGAGCTTCCGTTCGTGGCCAATACCGCGTTGCGCGACCCCACGCACTGGAGCTTCTCGCGGGGCGAACGGGAACGCCAGAGCGTCTCGGTGCACGCCGTGATGTCGATGGACGCCACGCTGGCGGTGCGCGAGGCGGTGCGCTACGGCGCAGGGCTCTCCGTGCTGCCGGACTATGCCGTGGCCGAGGACCTGGCCACCGGGCGGCTGGTCCAGGTGCTGCCGCAGTGGGTGCTGCCCCTGGGCGGCATCCATGCCGTGTTTCCCACGGCGCGTTTCAGGCCCGCCAAGGTGCGCGCCTTTGTAGACCTGCTGCGGGAGATGGCCCCGGTGGCTGCGCACCGGGGCCCGTGAGTTCGCGGTGCCGGTCGCCCACACCGGGCTGCGCCCGGCGATCGGCCCAGGCGCCGCCCGTGGCTATTTGGCGATGTTCTGCCGCACGAGCTTGGAGGTGACGGGGTGGAAATACGCCTCCACCATCTGCCCGCCCTTGAATCCGTAGACCTCGTAGCAGTTGCCCTTGGCGATCTTGAACGTCACGATCTTGTAGCCGCGGAACTCGGCCAGCAGCCGCATTTCCGCCTCGGGCAGCCATTCGCTGCGGGGCTCGGTGGTGCACGCGTCCTCCAGCCGCTCGCGGCTGAAGCCCGGCGCGGCTGCCGGCGGCTGCGCGGCGGTTTTTTCGGCACCGGCCGCCCAGGCGGACGGCAACGCCAGCGCCGATGCCGCCAGCGCGGCGGCTCCAAGAGAAAAGGGAACGATTCGGCCCACAGGCACCTCCGGTGATTGGTCTTTCCCGCAGGGTAGCCAGCGCAGATTAATCCGCGCTTAGGGACCCTCTACACGAATCGAGCGGAAAGCGTGTGCTGCGGATCGGGAGGGGCTGCAAGGCGCAAAACGCAGCAATAGCCGCAGCTATTGCGAGGCTTTGCAACGCGGCAGACCACCCGAGACTGCAGATGCACGCGGCGCGATGATTCGTGCAGAGGGTCCTTAGGAAGCCCTGCGCGAGCGCCCGGACCGCTGGCGCAGCCCGGCCGCTACCGCCCCAGCACCGCCACCTGCACCTCGGTGCGCACCACGAAACCCAGGCTCTCGTACAGCGCAATGGCAGCCCGGTTGGTCACCCAGGCGTGCAGGAACGGCTGGTCGCCGCGCTGCTGGGCAGCGTGGGCCACGTGCGAAGACAGGCGCCGCGCCAGCCCGCGGCCCCGGAAGTCCGGGTGGACGCAGACTCCGCTGACTTCCGTGCCCCCGCCGAAGCGCATGCGCTCCCCGGCCATGGCTGCCAGCCGGCCGCCGATCCGGATGCCCAGAAAGCGCCCCATGGCATGCGTGCGCGGCAAAAAGGGCCCCGGCTCCGTCAACTGCGCCAGGGCCAGCATCTCTGCCGCATCGGCATCGCCCAGCTCCAGCACCGCGTCCGCGCCCGCTTCCGGCGCAACGGGGCGCGCGGCCAGCATCTGTACGCCCTGCGCGCGCCGAAGGGCCTGCAGTCCTGGCGGCAGCGCGATGGGCGGCACCTGCAGCACGAACACCGACTCCCCCGGCTGCACCAAGGCGCCCAGCGCTGCGAGGCTGGCGCCATCCCCGTCGTCGCGCGCGGAGGCAAAGAGGTTCACGTCGCGCCGGTAGCGGCGGGCGAGCGGCCCGCCCTCCGCCAGGTGGGGAGCGCTAGCCAGCGCAGCCCAGACAGGCCGGTCGAACGGGTTGTTGATTGCATCCTGGTTCATGGTTTCTTCCCTTCTGAACGGCCCGAACGGCCTGCAGCGGCGGGCGGGCTGGCCAGGGCCCGGGCCGAACGCTGCAGCAGCGACGTGCGCTCCAGCCCCTGCTCCACCGCAGCCAGCTGGTCCAGCAACGGCCCCTGCAGCCCGGCGCACACCTGCGCGACCGAGGCATCGAGCAGCGGCCACACCTCGCGCTTGGCCCGGCGCACCAGCGCCTGCCCTGCGGGGCTGAGCGCCAGCCGCCGCACACGCCGGTCGCCCTCCACGGATTCCGACCGCACCAGCCCACGCTCCTCCAGCCCCCGCAGCGAGCGCGTGACCACCGGCTGGCTCACGCCCACCGCGTCGCTCAGCTCCCCCACGCCCAGGGGGCCGTGCCAGTCCAGCGCCGCCAGCAATGGGAAGTGCGCCGCGGGCAGGTCCATGCCGTGCTGGTGCAGCACAGCCTGGGTTTGCGCCTGCAGGGCTTCGCCGATGCGCTTGAAACGGGTTCCCAGCGTGAGGAACCCCAGCTCTTTGACAACGTCATCCACCATTCAAATCACCTCACGATATATATCATGATATGCATTTGACGGACCCCGTCAAGCACTTACAGGGGTTGTGAGGAATCCTCGGGAAGCTGCCTGCGGCAAGCGCCGCAGGGCTTGGCAAGCACCCGCCCCGGCGGCGGCGCCAGGGACGGGATGCGCCGGCGCGGGTCAGACGTTCATGATCGAGACCAGGCGCGTGTTCAAGTGCGCCTCGATGGCCTCGGGCCCGCCTTCGGAACCGTAGCCCGAGTCCTTGAGCCCGCCAAACGGCAGCTCGGCCGCAGGCGCGGCAGCCTGGTTGATCCACAGCATGCCCACTTCCAGCCGCTGCGCCAGCAGGTGCGCGTTCTTCAGCGAGGAAGTGAAGGCGTAGCCCGCCAGGCCGAACGGCAGGCGGTTGGCTTCGGCGATGGCGTCCTCGATCTTTTGGAAGCCGCGCACGGCCGCCACCGGGCCGAAGGGCTCTTCGTTCACGATGCGGGCCGACAGCGGCACGTCGTTGAGCACCGTGGGCTGGAAGAAATTGCCCTCGCTGCCAATGCGCTCGCCACCCGTCACCAGCGTGGCCCCCTGCTGCACGGCGTCGGCCATCAGGTCGGCCATGGCGGTGACGCGGCGCGGGTTGGCCAGCGGACCCATCTGCGTGCCGGCCGTGAGGCCGTCGCCCACCTTGAGGCCCTGCGCGTACTTGGCGAAGGCGGCCACGAAGTCGGCGCGGATGCTCTCGTGCACCAGGTAGCGCGTGGGCGAGATGCACACCTGCCCCGCGTTGCGGAACTTGGCGCCGCTGCTGATCTTGATGGCCAGCTCCAGGTCGGCGTCCTCGGCCACGATGACCGGCGCGTGGCCGCCCAGCTCCATCGTCACCCGCTTCATGTGCTTGCCGGCCAGCGCGGCCAGCTGCTTGCCCACGGGCGTGGAACCCGTGAAGGTGACCTTGCGGATGATGGGGTGCGGGATGAGGTAGCTGGAGATCTCGGCCGGGTCGCCGTACACCAGGCCCACCGTGCCTGCAGGCACGCCGGCGTCGGCAAACGCACGGATCAGCTCGGCCGGGCTGGCGGGGGTTTCCTCTGGCGCCTTGACCAGGATGGAGCAGCCCGCGCCCAGCGCAGCGGCCAGCTTGCGCACGACCTGGTTGATGGGGAAGTTCCACGGCGTGAACGCGGCCACGGGGCCCACGGGGTCCTTCAGCACCATCTGCGTGGCCTTGAGGTTGCGCGACGGCACGATGCGGCCGTACACGCGCAGCGATTCGTCGGCAAACCATTCGATGATGTCGGCCGAGGCCAGGGTCTCGACCTTGGCTTCGGCCAGCGGCTTGCCCTGCTCCTGCACCATGATGGCGGCGATGGCCTCGGCGCGCTCGCGCATCAGGGCCGCGGCGCGGCGCATGGTCTTGGCGCGCTCGGCGGCGGGCATGTCGCGCCAGGCCTCAAACCCCTTTTGCGCGGCCTCCAGGGCGCGGTCCAGGTCCGCCTTGGTGGCATGGGCCACGCGGCCGATTTCTTTGCCGGTGGAGGGGTTGAACACGGCAAGGGTCTTGCCCTCGACGGCGTCTTGCCATTGGCCTGCGATGAAGAGCTGGGTGTTGGGGTAGGTCATGGGTGTGCTGGGTTCCGTGCGGCGGTCAGATAGATGAGCCAAAGGGTTGGAAAAAATCGAAAAATCACTATACGCCTGCGATGATGACCGTGTTGTTGAAGGAGATTGCATGCGAGCAGTAGTTCAAAGCCTCGAAGAGTCGCGCATCCGCGAGGTCGCCAACGAGGGCCTGGGGCGCAGCGATGTGCTGAAGTTCTGGTTTGGCGAGAGCGACGAGGTAACCCCCGATTTCATCCGCGAGGCGGCCATCGCGTCGCTGCAGCACGGTGAAACCTTCTATGCCCACAACCTCGGCCTGCCGGAGCTGCGGCACGCCATCGCGGGCTACATGCACGGCTTGCACCCGCAGCAGCACACCGATGCGTGGTTTGACCGCATCGCCGTGACGTCCGGCGGAGTGAACGGCCTGATGGTCGCCATGCAGGCGCTGCTGGATGCAGGCGACGAGGTGGTGCTGGTCACGCCCGTGTGGCCCAACCTGGTGGCCCAGCCGCGCATCCTGGGCGCCCAGGTGCGCACCGTGCCGCTGGTGGCCGATGCGCACGGCGCCTGGCGGCTGGACATGGACGCGCTGCTGGCCGCCGTCACGCCCACGACGCGCCTCTTGGTCGTCAACGCCCCCAACAACCCCACCGGCTGGACGCTGACGCGGGACGAGCAAGCCGCCATCCTGGCGCACTGCCGCCGCACGGGCACGTGGATCCTGGCAGACGAGGTGTACGAGCGCCTGTACTACGCGGGCGACACGGCCAACGGCGCCGCGCCCAGCTTTCTGGACGTGGCCACACCCGAAGACCGGCTGATCGTGACGCACAGCTTCTCCAAGAGCTTTTTGATGACCGGCTGGCGCCTGGGCTGGCTGGTGCTGCCGCCTGCGCTCACGCACGCCGTGGGCAAGCTGATCGAGTTCAACACCTCCTGCGCGCCGGTGTTCGTGCAGCGCGGGGCCACGGTGGCGCTGCAGCGCACCCATGAAGTGACGCCAGCGCTGGTGGCGCACCTGAAGACCTGCCGGGACACGCTGGTGCCGCTGCTGGCCGATGTGCCGGGCGTGTCGGTGGCCACGCCGCTCGGGGGCATGTATGCGTTCTTCCGCATCGACGGTTACGACGATTGCCTGGCGCTGGCCAAGCGCCTGGTGCGCGAGGCGGGATTGGGGCTGGCGCCGGGCAGTGCGTTTGGGGGCGAGGCGTCGGGGTGGCTGCGGTGGTGCTTTGCAAGCCAGGATGTGGGGAGGCTGGAGGAAGGGGTTCGGAGATTGAGGGGGTGGCTGAAGGGGTGATGGGAAAGGTCGTTTTTAGGTTTTTTTTGGCTCTAGCGCTTGGTGGGAAAGCGCTGGCAGCTATTGTTTTTGTAGTGTTATGGCCGCCTTTTCGTTCGGGTTGAGGCTGTCGAAGCATTGACTGGTACTTTCGCTCGCTGTTCTGTGCGGCATGCTTGTTTGGGGTGCGGAGGCCGGGTCTCGGCCCGGCGGCCGAGGTACTTGTTCTTTGCTTCGCCAAAGAAAAGTACCCAAAAGAAAGGCGACCCTACAGGCTGCGTCCCTTCGCTTCGCTACGGGCAACCTGCGGTGCTCGGTCAGGGGGCGCCACCGCAGAACTCACTGCGCTGCTTCGCAGCTCCGTTCGGACAACTGCGGTGAGTCAGAGCACGAAGTGCGTGTGTCCTGCGGCACACGCACGCGCCCCCTGCCCTGCGCTCCTCGGCGCATCCTGAAGGGAACCCGGGGAGCGGACATCCACACGGGCCATTGCTTCGCTGCGCTGCGCTCGGCCCCGCCGTCGCGGGCGCAAGCGCCTCGCGCTGCGAAAGCCAGGCCGAGCGCAGCAATGGCCCGAATGGCTGTTTGGATGTCCGGCTGTCCCACCCCTGCTGGCTGCGCCTGCGGCGGGGCGGTTGCGGGGTGGCACGGGCGTCGGAGCGCCCGTGCTTCGTGAACTGACTCGCCGCAGTTGTCCGAACGGAGCTGCAACGCAGCGCAGTGAGTTCTGCGGCGCACCCCGCAACCGCCCCGCCGCAGGTTTGCCCTGTAGCGAAGCGAAAGGGTCGCAGACTGGGGGTCGCCTTCTCTTTGGTGACTTTCTCTTGGCGAAACAAGAGAAAGTTACCGCGCCGCCGGGCGCGCATCCCGGCTCCCGCCCTCAGCACAAGCATGCCGCACAGAACAGCGAGCGAACGTACCTGTCAAAGCTTCGACAAACTCAGACCCAACGGGCAGGAGGGAAAAAAACTATAAAAACAATAGCTGCCAGCGCTTGATAGGCAAGCCCTGGAGCCAAAAAACACTTAAAAAACTACGGCATCACCTGCGCCACACTCTCCGCCGGCTGATCCCCCCACCCACCACCAAGCGCCCGAATCAACCCCACCGTCGCCACATACTGCGCCGTCCGCACCTGCAGCTCCTGCCGCCGATTGCGCAACTCGCTGCGCCGCGCATCCAGCAACTCCAGCTGGCTCACCAGCCCATTGCGGTACCGCGCATCCGACAGCTGCGTGGCCCGCCGCGCCGCCGTCACCGCCCGCCCCTGCGCCTCGGCCTGACCGGACAGCAGACGCAGCGAGGTCAGCTGGTCCTCCACGTCACGAAACGCATTGAGCACCTGCCCCCGGTGGTCCGCCAGCGCAGCCTCCAGACGGGCCTGGGCCCCCTCGATCTGCGCGGTGCGCTGGCCGCCGTCAAAGAGCGGCAGCGACAGCAGCGCGCTCACGCCCCACGCGCGGGCCGACCACTTGAACAGGTCACCCAGCTCCGGCGATGCATGCCCCGCGTTGCCCGTGAGCGTGACGGCCGGGAACCACGCCTTCTGCGCCACGCCCACGCGGGCCTGGGCCGCGAGCACGGCGGCCTGCGCGGCCGACACGTCGGGGCGGCGCGCCAGCACGGTGCCGGGCACGCCGGGCGGGATCACGGGCAGCGCGGCATCGCCCGTCGCGGGCGGCAGCACAAAGCCACTGGCCACCTCGCCCGCCAGCACGGCGAGGGCGTTGGTGAGCAGGGCCTGCTGGCGCTGCAAGGCCAGGGCATCGGACTCGGTGGCGGCCACTTCGGTCTGCACGCGGGCCACGTCCAGCTCGGCCACGTCGCCGGCCTGCAGGCGGCGCTGGGTGAGGCGCAGGGTGTCCTGGTACGCGGCCAGGCTCTCTTGCACCAGCACCTGCTCGGCCTGCACGGCACGCAGCTGCAAATAGGTCTGCGCCACATCGGCCTGCACCATCAGGCGCGTGCTTTGCAACAGGGCTTCGCGCGCATCGGCGTCCAGCCGGGCTGCGTCGCTGGTTTGCGCAAGGCGGCCAAACAGGTCCAGTTCGTACGAGGCGTTGAGCCCCGCCGTGCCCAGCGTGGCCGGGGCTGCGCTGCCCGTGGTGGCAGCCCCCGCCTGGCGCGTGACGCCCGCCGAGGCGCCCACCTGCACCGAGCGCGCGGCGTCGGCCGATCGCAGCAGCGTGCGTGCTTCTGCCAGGCGTGCGGCCGCCTGCTGGATGCTGGTGTTGGCCTGGCCCGCGCGCTGGATCAGATCCGCCAGCACGGGGTCTTGAAAGCCCAGCCACCATTCGCCGCGCGGCTGCGCTTCGGCGGGGGCTGCGACCGTCCAGGGGGCGGTGGGCAGCGCGTCGCCCCCTGCCGTGAAGCGGGCGGGCACGGGCACACCCACATACGGCGCAGGGGCCACAGGCTGGGTCATGCAACCGGCCAGCACCAGGGCGGCGGCCAGGGGCGCCAGCAGGCTTCGCTTGCGCACGCCCAGAGTGGCGCCGTCGGCAGAGTTCTTCGTCGTCAAAAGCAAATCGGTCATGGTTGTCCTCCTGCCCCGCTCGATGCACCCGCTGCATTCGGCAGCGCGGAGTGCTTGGCGAGGGCCACAAAGATGTTTGTTGTCACCGGGGTCAGAAGCATCACTCGTGCTCCTTGCGCGGCGCGGCCAGCACGGGGTGTGCGGTGCCGCCACTGCCAGGCGTGTGCGAGATGGGCGCCACGTGCGCACCATGCTCCACCAGCGGGCGGTTGCCCGCCAGCTTGCGCAGCAGCACGTAGAACACGGGCGTGAGGAACAGGCCGAAGGCCGTCACCCCGATCATCCCGGCGAACACCGCCACGCCCATGGCGCTGCGCATCTCGGCGCCCGCGCCGGTGGACAGCACCAGGGGCAGCACGCCCATCACGAAGGCCAGCGAGGTCATCAGGATGGGGCGCAGCCGCAGGCGGCTGGCCTCGATGGCGGCCTGCACGGGGGTGCGGCCGGCAAACTCCAGCTCGCGCGCAAACTCCACGATCAGGATGGCGTTCTTGGCCGACAGCCCCACCAGCACGATGAGCCCGATCTGCGTGAACACGTTGTTGTCGCCCTTGCTGAGCCACACGCCCGTCATCGCCGCCAGCAGGCCCATGGGCACGATCAGGATGATGGCGATGGGCAGCGTCAGGCTTTCGTACTGCGCGGCCAGCACCAGGAACACCAGCAGGATGGCCAGCGGGAACACCAGCACGGCGGAGTTGCCGGCCAGAATTTCCTGGTACGTCAGCTCGGTCCATTCGAACGTGATGCCGGGCGGCAGCGTCTCGGCGGCGATGCGCTCCACGGCGGCCTGCGCCTGGCCCGACGAGAAGCCGGGCGCGGGCCCGCCGCTCACGTCGGCCGACAGGAAGCCGTTGTAGCGCATGGCGCGCTCCGGGCCAAAGCTGGGCTCGATCTTCATCAGCGCCGACAGCGGCACCATCTCGCCGGTGGTGGAGCGCACCTTGAGCAGCGCCACGTCCTCGGCCCGCGCACGGTACGAGGCATCGGCCTGCGCGCGCACGCTGTAGGTGCGGCCGAACTGGTTGAAGTCGTTCACGTACAGGCTGCCCAGGTAGATCTGCAGCGTCTCGAAGATGTCCGTCACCGGCACACCCAGCTGGCGCGCCTTGGTGCGGTCGATGTTGGCGTACAGCTGCGGCACGTTGACCTGCCAGCTCGTGAACAGGCCGGCCAGCTCGGGCGTCTGGTAGGCCTTGCCCATGAAGGCCTTCACGGCCGCATCCATGGCCTCGTAGCCCAGCGACGCGCGGTCCTCGATCTGCAGCTTGAAGCCGCCGGTCGTGCCCAGGCCTGCCACGGGGGGCGGCGGGAACATGGCGATGAAGGCGTCCTGGATGCTGCCGAACGCCTGGTTCAACTGGCCGGCCACGGCCCCGCCGCTCTGGTCGGCGCGGGTGCGCTCAGCAAAGGGCTTGAGCGACACGAACACGATGCCGGAGTTGGAGCTGTTGGTGAAGCCGTTGATCGACAGGCCCGGGAAGGCGATGGCGTCTTCCACGTTCGGGTTCTGCTTGACGATGTCGCCCATCCGGCGGATCACGTCCTCGGTGCGGTCCAGCGTGGCGCCGTCGGGCAGCTGCGCAAAGCCCACCAGGTACTGCTTGTCCTGCGCGGGCACGAAGCCGCCGGGCACAATCTTGAACAGGCCCCAGGTGGCGAACACCAGCGCGCCATAGATGGCCAGCATCAGCGCCTTGCGGCCGATGACCCGCTGCACGCCGCCGCTGTATGCCTGAGAGCCGCGGTGGAACACACGGTTGAAGCGGCGGAAGAACCCGCCCAGCACCTTGTCCATGCCGCGCGTGAGCGCATCCTTGGGCTCATCGTGGCCGCGCAGCAAGAGCGCGGACAGCGCCGGCGACAAGGTCAGCGAGTTGATGGCCGAGATCACCGTGGAGATCGCAATCGTCACCGCGAACTGGCGGTAGAACTGGCCCGTGAGCCCGCTGATGAAGGCCAGCGGCACGAACACGGCCGTGAGCACCAGCGCAATGGCGATGATGGGGCCGCTCACCTCGCGCATGGCGCGGTAGGTGGCCTCGCGCGGCGTCAGGCCCGCCTCAATGTTGCGCTCCACGTTCTCCACCACCACGATGGCGTCGTCCACCACGATGCCGATGGCCAGCACCAGGCCGAACAGGCTCAATGCGTTGATCGAGAAGCCCAGCAGGTGCAGCACGGCGAACGTGCCCACCACCGACACGGGCACGGCCAGCAGCGGGATGATGGACGCGCGCCAGGTCTGCAGGAACAGGATCACCACGATCACCACCAGCACGATGGCTTCCAGCAGCGTCTGGATCACGGACTTGATGGAGGCCCGCACGAACTGCGTGGGGTCGTAGGCGATGCGGAACTCCACGCCCTCGGGCATGTTCTTCTGCAGCTCGTCCATGGTCTTGCGCACGTTGGCCGAGATGTCCAGCGCGTTGGAGCCCGGCGCCTGGAACACGCCCATGCCCACGGCCGGGTCGTTGTTGAGCAGCGAGCGCAGCGAATAGTCGGCCGCGCCCAGCTCCAGGCGTGCGATGTCGCGCAGGCGGGTCACGGCGCCATCGGTGCCGGTCTTGACGATGATGTCGCCAAACTCTTCCTCGGTCGTGAGGCGGCCCTGCGCGTTGATGGACAGTTGCAGGTCCACGCCGGGCAGGCCGGGCGACGCGCCCACCACGCCGGCCGCGGCCTGCACGTTCTGGCCGCGGATGGCGGCCACCACGTCGCTGGCCGAGAGGCCGCGCTGCGCGACCTTCTGCGGGTCCAGCCAGACGCGCATGGAATAGTCGCCACCGCCAAAGACCTGCACCTGGCCCACGCCCTGGATGCGCGCCAGGCGGTCCTTCACGTTGAGCACCGCGTAGTTGCGCAGGTAGTCGATGTCGTAGCGGTTGTTGGGCGAGACCAGGTGGACCACCATGGTCAGGTCCGGCGCGCTCTTCACGGTGGTCACGCCCAGGCGGCGCACTTCCTCGGGCAGGCGCGGCTCGGCCTGCGAGACGCGGTTCTGCACCAGCTGCTGGGCCTTGTCGGGGTCGGTGCCCAGCGCAAACGTCACCGTGAGCGTCATCACGCCGTCGGTGGTGGCCTGGCTGCCCATGTAGAGCATGCCTTCCACGCCGTTGATGGATTCCTCCAGCGGCGTGGCCACGGTCTCGGCAATCACCTTGGGATTGGCGCCCGGGTACTGGGCGCGCACCACCACCGAGGGCGGCGCCACCTCAGGGTACTCGGAGATGGGCAGGCCGCGCAGCGCGATCAGCCCGGCCAGAAAGATGAGCACCGACAGCACCCCCGCAAAGATGGGGCGGTCGATGAAAAAGCGGGATAAGTTCATGGATGCAAATTCCTGCTGTCGCTGCCGCTCACGCGGCGGGCGACTTGGCTGCGTTCTTGGCTTGCTTGGGGTCGCTGTCCAACTCGGCCTTGGCGGCCATGGGCACCGGCTGGGGCGCCACCACGGCACCGGGGCGCACGCGCTGCAGGCCGTTGACGACGATGTTCTCGCCTGCCTTCAGCCCCGAGGTGACCACGCGCAGCCCGTCGATGGGCGCGCCCAGCGTGACCTCGCGGTACTCGGCCTTGTTGCCCTCGCCCACCACCATCACGAACTTCTTGTTCTGGTCGGTGCCCACGGCGCGCTCGTTGATGAGCAGCGCCTGGCTCTCACGCGCCTGGCCCATGCGGATGCGCGCAAACTGGCCGGGAATGAGGGCGCCGTCCTCGTTGTCGAACACGGCGCGCACACGCACGGTGCCGCTCTTGGCGTCCACCTGGTTGTCGATGAGCTGCAGGCGGCCCGCGTGGGGCGTGCCGCCCGAGGTGCCGGTGCCCATCTGCACTGGAATGCGCTCGATGAGCTGGCGGGCGCTGTGCCCCCGGGCGCCGCTTTGCAGGTCTTGCAACGCCTTCACCACGATCTGCTCGTCGGTGTCAAAGCTGGCGTAGATGGGGCTCACGGACACCAGCGTGGTCAGCACCGGCGCGCCGGCGCCCGAGCCCACCAGGTTGCCCACGGTGACTTCGATGCGGCCCACGCGGCCCGCAATGGGCGCGCGCACCTGGGTGTACGACAGGTTCAGCTTGGCCGTCTGCAGCGCGGCCTGGGCGGCGCGCAGGTTGGCATCGGCCTCGCGCTGGGCGTTCTGGCGCTCGTCGTGCTCGCGCTGGGCGATGGCCTTGTCTTCCAGCAGGCGCGTGGCGCGCTCCAGCTCGCTGCGGGTGTACGACAGGCGCGCCTGCGCGGCCACCACCTGGGCCTCGGCGCGGTCCACCTCGGCGGCATAGGGGGCCGGGTCCACGGTCACCAGCAGGTCGCCCTGCTTGACGAGCGAGCCTTCGCGGAAATGCACGGCCTGCACCGCGCCGGAGACGCGGGGGCGCACGTCCACCCGCTGCACGGCTTCCAGCCGGCCGGAGAACTCGTCCCACAGCGCAATGTCCTTTTGCACCACGGCCGCCACGGACACCGGCATGGCGGGCGGCGCGGCGGCCTCGCCATTGGCCTGGGCCGTGGGCGACTGGAAGACGAGGACCAGCGCAGCGACGGCGGCCGTCACGGCGGTGGCGAGGGTGGCCAGGCCCAGGGGGCGGCTCTTTTGGGAAAGCGGTTGAGAGTTCATGGTCATGGCAGTCAATCGTTAAGGCCCGCCACCTGGCGGGCCGGAAGGTTGAGGCCCGCCGCCATGGCGGGCCGGGAGGGGCAGGTTCCGCACCCGGCAACGGCCGGGACACGGGGCGCCACCGGGTCAGCGGGAGCGGCGCGGGCGCAGTCTCCGCATTGACACGGTGAAAGAGTCAAGCGCCGGCGCGGTGGCCGGTAGCGCTGCAGCGACACAGGCCATGGCGGGCCGTGGCCGAAGAAGAAAAGCGAAATGCAGGGCTCATGCGGTGATGTCCTCCGTGTTGTTGGCGTCAGTAACCCCGGCGCGCCGGCTTGTGGACGGCGCGCTTGGAAAGATGCGGGCAAGGCAACGCCCTCCGGCACGGCAGGCCAGAAAATGCGTCAGGAAACCAGGGATGGCAGGTGGGGAGGCCGCAGTATCAAACCTCAACTCAAGTTGAGGTCAAGCACTTTCTGCGGCCGGGGTCTCTCTCAGGAAGGCACCGGACATCGGGTGGCCTCGAAGAACCGTCGAAACTGGTCCTGGGCCGCGGCCGCGCAAGGGCATTCGTGCGCGCCGGTCTGCAGCAGGGCATCGGGCCACTGCGCCACCTTCGAAAACACATGGCAGGTGACCTCCAGCCCCGCGGCCTTGAGCCGCGCGGCGTACGCCACGGCTTCGTCATGCATGGGGTCGGTGTCCCCCACCAGAATCAGCGTCGGGGGCAGGCTTGCCAGGCGGAGCGCACCCGCGGGCACGGCATAGGGATGCTCGGCATCGCGCGGCCCACGCAGGAAATTGGCCCAGCCTTCGGCCCACTTGCAGCCCGTGGCATGCCCCGTCGCTTCGCGCAGCGAGGCCGTGCCCACGCAGGGGTCCAGCATGGGCGACAGCAGGATCTGCCCGGCCAGCGGCGGGTGCGACTGGTCGCGCGCCATCAGGCCCACCGCCGCCGCCAGGTTGCCGCCGGCCTCCTCGCCCGCCAGGTACACCTGCGCGCCCTGCCCCGCCAGCTTGGCCCGGTGGCGGTACACCCACTTGAGCACCTCGTAGCCCGTGTTGACGGGTTGCGGAAACGGCGTCAGCGGATACGCCACCGAGACCACCACCGCGCCAGCCCCTTCGAGCATGGTGGCCACGGTGCAGCCGTTGTCCAGGTCGCCCGACACGAAGGCGCCGCCATGGAAGTGCACCACCACGGGCGCCACCGGATCGGTCTTTTTCTTCTTCTTGCGGCCGTACATGCGCACCGCCACCTCTTCGCCGGAATCCACGGCAATGGAGGTATCCGCGCAAAGGGTCGCGGGTGCTGACGCGGGGCCGCAGGCGGCAGCGTCGGCAAGCGGCGGCGGCGAAGAGGTCGGGCGGTCGGGCTCCATGGCATGGGTCCAGTGGGTTGACGATGGATGGAATGTAGCGGCTTGCGGCCGCGGGATATACCCGTTGAAACACCACCGCACTGTTTCCAAACGGCTAACAATTGGCGGCGCTTCGCGTGTGAGAATTCTTCGGCACTCACGGGTGAGTGCTGCAGTTCCCAGATTCAAGGAGAAGCCATGGACCAGATACAGGCCATGCGCATATTCGTGCGGGTGGTGGAGGCCGGCACGTTCACACGGGCGGCCGATTCGCTCTCGCTGCCCAAAGCCACGGTGACCAAGCATGTCCAGGCGCTGGAGGCGCGCCTGCGCGTGAAGCTGCTCAACCGCACGACACGCCGCGTGACGGTGACCGCCGATGGCGCGGCCTACTACGACCGCACGGTGCGCCTGCTGACGGACCTGGACGACATCGAGGCCAGCATGACCAACGCGCGCGCCAACCCGCGCGGACGGCTGCGGGTGGACGTGGGCACCTCGGTGGCGCAGCTGCTCATCATTCCCAACCTGGCGGAGTTCCACGCCCGCTATCCCGACATCCAGATGGACCTGGGGGTCAGCGACCGCATCGTGGACCTCATCGGAGACAACGTGGACTGCGTGATCCGCGGCGGCGAGCTGAGCGACCAGTCGCTCGTGGCGCGGCGGGTGGGCAACCTGGAGTTCATCACCGTGGCGTCCCCCGACTACCTGGCGCGCAAGGGCACGCCCGGCCATCCGCTGGAGATCGAGGAGAAGCACAGCAGCCTGCTGTACTTCTCGCCGCACTCCGGGCGGCACTACCCGCTGGAGTTCCGCAAGGACGCTGAGGCCATCGACATCTCGGGCCCGTACCAGCTGAGCGTGAACGAAGCCAATGCCTATGTCACCGCCATCCTGGCGGGGCTGGGCGTCGGCCAGATCACCAGCTACCAGGCCGAGCGCCATCTGCAAAGCGGTGCGCTGGTGCAACTGCTGCCCGAGTGGAAGCAGCCGCCGCTGCCGGTCTACGTGGTGTACCCGCCCAACCGCCACCTCAGCGCCAAGGTGCGGGCCTTTGTGGACTGGACGGCGGAGCTCTTCCAGCGCGAGGCGCACTTGCAGCGAGCAAACTGACGCCCCTGGGCCGCTTCGCGCCTTCCCTGGGATAGACGCCACGCGTGGCTTGGCCAAGCCAGTTCCGCTGGGGCACGCGTGAGGGTCACGCCCGCTGCACGCGAGCTGAGACTGCACCCGGGCCGTGGCCACCTTCTCAGTCTGTATGCTTGCAGCCATGAGCACGCCCGAGACCCCGCCCCCCGCCCCGCCGGCCAGCCAGCCCGCTCAGCCCCGCAACCCGCTGCACGGCGTGACGCTGGAGGCCATGGTGGTGGCGCTGTCGGCCCATTTCGGCTGGAAAGAGCTGGGCCAGCGCATCCCGGTCCGCTGCTTCCAGAGCGACCCCAGCGTCAGCTCCAGCCTGAAGTTCCTGCGCAAGACGCCCTGGGCGCGCGAGAAGGTGGAAAGCCTGTACCTCTTCATGCTGCGCGAGCAGCGGCGCAACGGGCCGCGCTGACACCGCGCCGGCCGCGGCAGGCCTGCCCCACAGCCCCGGCTGGCCCGGCCCTCAGTCCTGGAACACCACCGCCGGCTTCGCGCGCCGGTCCACCTGCAGGCTGAACACATCGGGCCGGGCATAGTGGCCGACCACGTCGAAGTCGTAGCGGGCCCGCACCAGCTCGTCCAGGTCGATCTCCGCCGCCAGCAAGCCGGGCTGGCCTTGCAGCGGGCCGGCCAGCACCTCGCCCAGCGGGCCCACGATCACGCTGTTGCCGCGGATCAGCGGGCGGTCGGCATCCCAGCCCGGGACGTCCATCCCCAGCGCCCGGGGCGAGGGCTGCACCTGGCAGGCGCTGATCACGAAGCACCGCCCTTCATGGGCGATATGGCGCATGGAGCATTGCCAGATGTCGCGCTCGTCCACCGTCGGCGCGCACCAGACCTGCACGCCCTGGGCGTACATGGCGGTGCGCAGCAGCGGCATGTGGTTCTCCCAGCAGATCGCGCCGCCCACCCGGCCCGCCGCCGACTCGATGACCGGCAGCGTGGAGCCGTCGCCCATGCCCCAGATCAGGCGCTCCGTGCCGGTGGGCATGAGCTTGCGGTGCTTGGCGACCAGGCCCTTGTCGGGGTCGAAATACAGGGCCGTGCAGTACAGCGTGCTGCCGGCACGCTCGATCACCCCCAGCACCAGCGTGGCGCGGGTGCGGGCGGACAGCTCGGCCAGGGCCTGCGTCTCGGGCCCTGGCACGTCGATGGCGCCCGCGTGGTAGCGGGCAAACGCCTCGCGCCCTTCGGGCAGGCGGTAGCCCAGGCGCGTGCCAAAGATCTCGCCCTTGGGGTAGCCGCCCAGCAACGCCTCGGGCAGGACCACCAGGCGCGCGCCCACGGCCTTGATATCGGCTTCGTACGCGAGGATGTCCGCCAGCGTCTGCTGCGTTCCGCGGGGTGATGCGCCCATCTGCAGGGCGGCAACGGTGGTCAGGGTCATGTTCGGGGCTCCGGTCCAGGTAGCAAGAAAAGTCACACAGCCGCCAGTGTTCCCAAGCCCCTAAGATTCATCAACGCCCCCTCATTGCTAATTGATATGAACGGTATTGATATCGGCTTCGACCTGAATGTCCTGCGCGTTTTCGAGGCCCTGCACGAAGAAGGCAGCGCCACGCGGGCGGCCTTGCGGCTGGGCGTGACGCAATCGGCCGTGAGCGCCGCCCTGGCCCGCCTGCGCCGCGTCTATGGCGACCCGCTGTTCACCCGCACGGGGCGCGGGCTGGCCCCCACCTTGCGGGCGCAGGAGCTCAAGCCCGTCATCAGCGAGGCACTCAACAAATGCCGCGAGAGCCTGGCCCTGGGGGCCGCGCCGGCGGCGCGCTACCAGGGCCGCTCCGTGGTGATCGGCATGTCGGATGATTTCGAGATCGCCTGGGGGCCGGCACTCCTGCGCGCGGTGGCCCGGCGCGCGCCGGGCTTGCGCCTGGCGTTCCGCCAGACGCACAGCCAGATCGTGGCCGAGATGCTGATGGGCCGGGAGATCGACCTGGCCATCACCGCCGGGGGCCTGGCCACGCGCTGGCTCAGCCACGAGGCGCTGGGGGAAGGCGGCTATGCCTGCCTGATCGACCCCGAAGTTCCGCCCCCCGGGGACGCGGCCCCGGGCGCCGCGCACGCCCGTGCACGCAAGAGTGCGAAGAGTTCGGTGCGCAGCCTCTCCGTGGCCGACTATGTCCGCCGCGACCACGTGCTGGTCTCGTCGGGCGGATTCATCGGCGTGGTGGACGAGGTGCTGGCCGCGGCCGGGCACAAGCGCCGCGTGATCGCGTCGACCACGCATTTCGCGGCCCTGCCCCATTGGCTCAAGGGCACGCCCGCCGTGGCGACGCTGCCCGCCCATGCGGCCCATGCCATCGCGCAGATGAGCGGCCTGCAGGTGCTGCCCTGCCCCGTGGAGATGCCGCGCTTCGCCATCGAACTGGGCTGGCGCACCGACGCGCTGCGCGACTCCGCGATCGCCGACGTGCGCGCGGTGGTGGCCAGCCTGCGGCCGGCCGGGCGCTGACCGACGGCCGCCCTGGCGGCGAGGGCCGGGGCCTTCAGCGCCCGCCGGTCAGTCCGCCCCCAGGACCAGGAAGTCGCGGCTGATGCCGCCGCCCAGGTCGTTGACCCGGTCCAGGAACTGGGTGAGAAAGGCGTGCAGGCCGGTGGACAGGATCTCGTCGATGCGGCCGTACTGCAGGTCCGACAGCAGGCGCCCGGCGCGGCGCTGTGTTTCCGCCGACTGCTGGTTGGCCACCACCGCCAGGTTGTCCACCACCTCGCGCATGCAGGCGTGCAGCGAGCGCGGCATGTCCCGGCGCAGGATCAGCAGGTCGGCCACCCGCCCCGGGGTGATCACGTCGCGGTACACCTTGCGGTAGATCTCGAACGCCGAGACGCTGCGCAGGATGGCGCTCCAGTGGTAGAAGTCGTTTTCCTGGTTGCGTTCGTTCGCCCGGCCGAAAAAGTCGTTCTGCACGGCGTGGAACTTCACGTCCAGCAGGCGCGCCGTGTTGTCGGCCCGCTCCAGGAAGGTGCCCATGCGCAGGAAGTGAAAGGCCTCGTCCTGCAGCATGGTGCCCAGCACCACGCCGCGCGAGAGGTGCGAGCGGTATTTCACCCATTCGAAGAACTGGCCGGGGTCGCGCTCAAAAGCGCCGCCTTCGAGCTGGCGGTGCAGCTCCAGCCAGGTCTGGTTCTGCGTTTCCCACACCTCGGTGGTGAGCGCGCCGCGCACGGCGCGAGCGTTCTCGCGGGCTGCGCGCAGGCACGACAGGATGGACGACGGGTTGTTGCCGTCGCGCACCATGAACTCCAGCACCTTCTGGGGCGTCACGTCACCGTGCCGGGCGGTGTAGGCCGGGATCAGCTCGCTGATGGACAGCAGCCCTTCCCAGCCAGCCTGCGCCACGTCGGCAGACTGCGGCAGCAGCGAGGTGTCGTAGCTCACGTTGAGCATTCTTGCGGTGTTCTCTGCCCGCTCTGTATATCGGGACATCCAGAACAGATGATCGGCAGTGCGACTTAGCATTTTTTCTCCCCGGGCAGAGAACCCCGCGCGTGCTGCGCACGCTGGCTGTGTTGTAGCGAAACCCCGCCTTCGGCGGCGTTTTCAGCCCGCTCGGTGTAGCGAGACATCCAGAACAGATGGTCGGCGGTGCGGCTCAGCATGATTCGGTCCCTCCATTTCCCAGCACCCAGGTGTCCTTGGTCCCGCCGCCCTGGGACGAATTCACCACCAGCGATCCTTCCTGCAGCGCCACGCGGGTGAGGCCGCCGGCCACCATCTGCACCTCGCGGCCGCTGAGCACGAAGGGGCGCAGGTCGATGTGGCGCGGGGCGATGCCGCTGTCCACATAGGTGGGGCAGCTCGACAGGCTGAGCGTGGGCTGGGCGATGTAGCCCGACGGGTTGGCGATGAGCGCGCGGCGGAAGTCCTCGATCTCGGCCTGCGTCGCGGCCGGTCCGATGAGCATGCCGTAGCCGCCGGCGCCGTGGACCTCCTTGACCACCAGGTCCTTGAGGTTCGCCAGCACGTACTGCAGGTCGTCGGGCTTGCGGCACATCCAGGTGGGCACGTTCTTCAGGATGGGCTCCTCGCCCAGGTAGAAGCGGATCATCTCGGGCACGTAGGGGTACACGGACTTGTCGTCGGCCACGCCCGTGCCCACCGCGTTGCAGATGCCCACGTTGCCCGCGCGGTAGGCTTCCATCAGGCCATAGCAGCCCAGCGTGGAGTTGCTGCGGAAGACCTGCGGGTCCAGGAAGTCGTCGTCCACGCGGCGGTAGATCACGTCCACGCGCTGCAGGCCGCGCGTGGTGCGCATGTACACGAACTTGTCCTTGACCACCAGGTCCTGCCCTTCGACGAGTTCCACGCCCATCTGCTGCGCGAGGAAGGCGTGCTCGAAGTAGGCGCTGTTGTGCATGCCCGGCGTGAGCACCACCACGGTCGGCTCGTCGGTGGTGGCCGGCGCGCTGGCACGCAGCGTCTCGAGCAGCAGGTCGGGGTAGTGGGCCACGGGCGCCACCTTGTGCAGGCTGAACAGTTCGGGAAACAGCCGCATCATCATCTTGCGGTTTTCCAGCATGTAGCTCACGCCGCTGGGCACGCGCAGGTTGTCCTCCAGCACGTAGTACTCGCCGTCGCCCTGCGGGTTGGGTGCGCGCACGATGTCGATGCCGGCAATGTGGGCGTAGATGTTCTGGGGCACCTGCACGCCCGCCATCTCGCGCCGGTACTGCGCGTTGTTCAGGATGAGGTCGGCGGGCACGACGCCGGCTCGGATGATGTCCTGCCCGTGGTAGACGTCGTGGATGAAGCGGTTGAGGGCCGTGACGCGCTGCACCAGCCCTTGCTGCATGCTGCTCCACTCGTGCGCGGGGATGATGCGGGGGATGAGATCGAACGGGATGAGCCGCTCGTTGCCGGCCCCGCCCTCGTCCTTGGCGCCATAGACGGCAAAGGTGATGCCCACGCGCCGGAAGATCATCTCGGCCTCGGCCCTGCGGGCCTGCATCACGTCAGGGGGCTGTTTGCTCAACCACTGCGCATAGCGCTTGTAGTGTTCACGCACATCGCTGCCATCGAAAGGCAGCATGGCGTACATCTCATCAAATTTCTGCATGAACTGGCCTCCTGCAGACAGGATAGCAAGTTGTGCGCCCACCCCTTTTTTTACTCCGGCATTCGCGCGGGCGGCCTGCGCAGCGGCTACCGGCCGGGCGTGCTGCGCGGCGGCAGGCGGTGTTGCCAGTAGCGCGGGTTCAGGTCGCGTTCGCAACCGACTTCGGCGGGTTGCTGCGACGACCATGCCGCGGCGCCGCAGCGCGCCGAGTCCACCACGGCGATGCCCAGCGCGTCGTAGCGCGCCAGCACATCGGCCGCTGGGTGGCCAAAGCGGTTGCGGTAGCCCGACTGCACCAAAGCGGTGCGCGGCTGGACCGCCTGCAGAAACGCCGGGGTCGACGATGTCTTGCTGCCGTGGTGGGGCACCAGCAGCAGGTCTGCGCGCACGCTGGCGCCGCGCGCCAGCAGGGCCTGCTCCTGCGCGGCCTCGATGTCCCCCACCAGCAGGGCCACCGGCGCGGGCGCCGCGCCCTGCGCCGCCGCCTCCATGCGCAGCACGCAGCTCAGGGTGTTGGGGCGCGGTGCGGCGCTGGCAGCATCCGGCGCCAGCGGGTGGAGCACCTCGAACCGCACGCCGTCCCAGGTCCATTGCTGCCCTGCCACGCAGGGGGTGGCGGGCCGCAGCGCCTGCAGGGCGCTGTCGGCGCCGATCGACCCGCTGAGCGCGGCCTGCGGCTGCTGCGCCAGCACCGCGGCGGCCCCGCCCGTGTGGTCCGCATCGCGGTGGCTGAGCATGACCAGGTCGAGCCGCACCCCCAGCGCCCGCAGCAGCGGCACCAGCACGCGGTGGCCTGCGTCGCTCTCGCGGCTGAAGCGCGGCCCGGCGTCGTACAGCAGGGCATGCGTGGCGGTGCGGACCAGGACGGCGTTGCCCTGGCCGATGTCGGCAGCCATCAGCTCGACCTGTCCGGGCGCCGGCCGCGCGGGCTGCCAGGCCGCAACGGGCCACAGCAGCGGCAGGGCCAGCGCCCGCACGCGCCAGGGCACGGGCGCTGCCAGCAGGGCCCCGCCCGCCACGGCGCAGAGACCCGCCCACAGCGGCGCCGCGGGAAGAAACAGCACCGCCCAGGGCCATTGCGCCAGCCACTGCAGCAGCGCCGCCAGCGGCTGCAGGCTGAGGGCGGCGAGGCTCCACAGCGGCGCCCACAGCACCCCGCCCAGTGCCAGGGGCGTGACCACCAGCGTGACCCACGGAATGGCCGCCAGATTGGCCACAAAGCCCACCAGCGAGACCTGCCCGAACAGCAGCAACGTGAGCGGCGTGAGCGCCAGGGTCACCACCCACTGCTCCCGGACCAGCGCATAAAACCGGCCCCTGGCGCCCACTGGATCTGCGCCGGGAGCTATTGAATTGGTAGCAAACAGAATCCCCACGGCCACAAAGCTCAGCCAGAAGCCCGCCTGCTCCAGCGCCCACGGGTCGGCCACCACCACGGCCGCGCACGCCAGCAGCCAGACCTGGGGCCAGGGCCAGCGGCGGCCGCTGAGCTGCAGCAGGGCCACCACGGCCAGCATGATCACCGTGCGCTGCGCGGGCACGCCCCAGCCGCTGAACAGCGCGTACGCCGCCGCCAGCACCACGCCGGCCACCAGCGCCGCCGAGGGGGCCGGCACCGCCAGGCAGCAGCGCGTGGACCGGCGCCACAACGCCCCCACGGCCGCGGCGGCCAGCCAGGCAAACAGGGTGATGTGCAGGCCCGAGATGCTCATCAGGTGCGCCACGCCGGTGGCGCGGAACACGTCCCAGTCGGCACGGTCGATGGCGCGCTGGTCGCCCGTCACCAGGGCCGCCACCACGCCGGCAATCCGCATGCGGGCCGGATCGTCGCCATCGGCCTGCGCGCCGTCCAGGCGCTCCAGGATGGCGTCGCGCACGGCCTGCCGCGCCCGCTCCACCGGGTGGGTCCCGGTGGCCTCCAGCCGCTGCGGCGGCTCGTCTTTGGGGCCGGCGCGCACGTAGCCCGTGGCCTGCACGCCCTGCTCCCACATCCACAGCTCGAAATCAAACCCGTAGGGATTGCGCGCACCGTGCGGCGCCTTCAGCCGCACGGTCAGCGCCCAGCGCTCCCCGGCCACCAGCGCGGGGGGCTGGCGCTGCAGGTCGGCCATGCCCGCGGCGTCGCGGAACGGGCCGCCATACCAGGCCAGGTCGATGCGGTGCGGCAGCTGCACGGGGGCACCGTCCAGGGCCGCGGACTCCACGTCCAGGCGCAGGTGCGTGCCGGCCTCGTTGCGCTGCGGCATGGCGGCCACCACGCCGGTCACGCGCAGGTCCTTGCCCTCCAGCGCGGGCGCCAATCCGTCGCTGGCGTAGCCGACGGCGCGCAGGCCGGTCAGCGCAAACAGGGCCAGGAACCCCGCGCCCAGCGCCAGCACGCTGGCCGCCGCGGCTCTTCGCCCGGCTGCGGCCCCACGGCGCCGGGCCGCAGCCGCGCCCGCTACGGCCAGGCAGGCCGCGGCCAGCACCACGGCATAGGCCCACCCCGCCCAGAGCCTGGGCTGCTGCAGCTGCACCGCCGCGCCCGCCACGGCCCCCAGCAGCCAGGCCGCCGCCCACCACCCGCGTGCCGCGGGGGCCGTGGCCTCCGCCAGGGGCGGCCCGGCCTCTGCCACAGGCGGCGCGGCATTAGGGAGGCTTATGGTGGACATGGGGTAATGCTAAAGGGGGTGCGCCGCACCGGCCCGGTGGATTCTGCGCCGCCGGGTGTGTAACACTCCCCGCCACCCCGGCGCGGCGCCACCGTTTTTTCGCGCGCCGTGCCGGCGACGGCCCACCCACCCTTCCTCCATTGTTTCCACCAAGGAAAAAGCCATGAGCGTTTACGACAAGCTGAAAGAACTCAACATCACCCTGCCCCCCGTGTCCGTTCCCGCGGCGGCGTACGTGCCCTACGTGCAGACCGGCAACCTGGTGTTCCTGAGCGGCCACATCGCCCGCAAGGACGGCAAGCCCTGGGCCGCGCAGTTTGGCCGCGACATCGGCACCGAGGAAGGCAAGCAGGCCGCGCGGGGCGTGGCCATCGACCTGATGGGCACGTTGCAGGCCGCTTGCGGCGGCGACCTGAACCGCGTCAAGCGCATCGTCAAGGTGATGAGCCTGGTGAATTCCACCGGCGACTTCACCGAGCAGCACCTGGTGACCAACGGCGCGAGCGAACTGCTGGGCCAGGTGTTTGGCGAAGCGGGCGTGCATGCGCGCAGCGCCTTCGGCGTGGCCCAGATTCCGCTGGGCGCGTGCGTGGAAATCGAGCTGATCGCGGAACTCGCGTAAGCCTGCAACAAGGCCGGCGCGCCCACAGTGCCGGCCGGTGCAGCGCTCTTAAAAAAGGAGCTGCTTGCGCAGATCCACTCTCGATTTCAATGGCAAAACACCTTGAAACCATTGTGCATCAAGCGCTGGCAGCTCCTTCTTTTATAGCGCCGCGTGGTGCTTGACTAAAAGCTTTCCCAGTCGTCTTCCGCCGCCTGCGCAGCGGCTGCCTGCCGCGGGGCTGCAGGGGTGGGGGCGGCCTTCTTGCCCGCCCCGCCCACCGTGGGCGCCGTGGGCGCGCCGGTGCCGCCCAGGCGCGGGGCCGCGGCCGGCGCACGTGCCGCCGGCCCAGCGGCGGGCGCGGCCGCCTGCCGGGCGGCCGACGCGCGCGCCGCGCCGATGGCGGCCTGGGCCGGGCCGTAGCTGGCCGCGTTGACCTTGAAGCGCGACACTTCGCGGGCCAGGTGGTCGGCCTGCTCGCGCAGGCTTTGCGCGGCGGCCGCGCTTTCCTCGACCAGGGCGGCGTTCTGCTGCGTCATCTGGTCCAGGTTGCCAATGGCCTGGTTCACCTGCGCCACACCCGCGCTCTGCTCGGACGAGGCCGCCGTGATCTCGCCGATCATGTCCGTCACCCGCTGCACCGACTGCACGATGTCCGTCATGGTGGCGCCCGCATCGGACACGAGGCGCGACCCCGCTTCCACCCTCTCGACCGAAGCGTTGATCAGCTGCTTGATCTCCTTGGCCGCCTCGGCGCTGCGCTGCGCCAGGCTGCGCACCTCGCTGGCCACCACGGCAAAGCCGCGGCCCTGCTCTCCGGCCCGCGCGGCCTCCACCGCCGCATTCAGGGCCAGGATGTTGGTCTGGAACGCAATGCCGTCGATCACGCCGATGATGTCGGCGATCTTCTTGCTGCTGTGGTTGATGTCTTCCATGGTGGACACCACCTGCGTGACCACCTCGCCGCCCCGCCGCGCCACGCCGGTCGCGCTGGCGGCCAGGCTGCTGGCCTGCTGGGCGCTGCCCGCGCTTTGCTGGATGGTGCTGGTGAACTGCTCCATGGCCGCCGCGGTCTGCTGCAGGTTGCTGGAGGTCTGCTCGGTGCGCGCCGACAGGTCCTGGTTGCCCGTGGCGATCTCGGCGCTGGCAATGGCAATGCTGTCGGTGCTCTGGCGCACCTGGTGCACCATGCGGCCCAGGGCGTCGCTCATGGCATACAGCGAACGCAGCAGGTCGCCGAACTCATCGCTGCGCGTCACCCGCTCGCTCTGGCTCAGGTCGCCGCCCGCGATGCGCTCGGCCAGCCCGTTGGCCTGCTCCAGCGGGCGCTGGATGCTGTTGATGAGGTAGTAGGCCCCGACGATGATGGCCAGCAGCAGCAGGCCCACCGCCACGGCCGCGATCTTCACCGTGAGCATGCGCTCCGACGCCATGGCTGCCTGGGTGGCTGCGGCGTTCTGCTGCTGCTGCTGCACGAACTCGCGCAGCGTGCCCAGGTAGGCGGCCACCGCGGGGTTGTATTTCTGCGCGATCAGCGCGACCGCCTGCTCCTGCTGGCCGCCGGTCTTGAGCTTGCGGGCCTCGCCGCGCAGATCGATCATGGTCTTGCGCGCCGCCGCGATCTTGGTCATCTGCGCCTTGTCCGACTCGGACAGGGCCAGCGATTCCAGCGACTTCTGCACCTCGCTGATCTTGGCGGACGTGGCCGCGATCACATCCTTGAACTCGGCCTCCACCGCCGGGTCGCCGCTCACGATCAGGGCCTGGGTGCGGGCTGCGTTCGTCTCCGTCAGGCCGGCCCAGGTGATGGCCGCCTGCACGCGGGCCTCCATGTCCCGCGCCGCCGCCTCGGAGCGGGCCTGCACCTGCGCGCTGCGGTAGCCGGAGAACCCCACCACCGCCACGAGCAACACCACGATAAGGACCACCGCGAGCCACAACTTGTGGGCCATTCGGAACTGACGGGGCATACCGATCTCCTTTGCGTATTTTTGTAACGCTATGTTGCTCGCATTCTCGAAATTGCACAAACCCACGGAAGTACACGAGGAATTTGCCCGGCCTTGCGCGCCCGGCCGCCCCTCACTCCACGCGCGTCACGGCCGCCGGCTTGAACCCCAGGTCAGCTGCCTTGCCCTTGCGTCCGCGCGCCGCCCGGGCGTTGTTCAGGCTGCGGATTTCCAGCGTTTCGTCGCGCGGCTTGCCGCCGCGCCCCACGCCGTCCAGGCGGACGCTGCGGGTGTAGGCTGCGGCGCCGGCCAGCTGGTCCTTGTCCTCCAGGTCAATGAGCATCAGGCCGCGGCCGCCGTTGGCCATGCTCTTGAGCTCGCTGATCTCGAAGGTGAGGATGCGCCCGCCCACCGACGCACACGCCACATGGGTGGCGGGGGCCAGGGGCTTGCTGCCCGACGTGCCCGCGACATGAGAAGGCACGCACACGGTCTCGCCCTCGCCCAGGGTGATGAAGGCCTTGCCGCCCTTCTGGCGCGAGACCATGTTTTCCACCGCCGCGATGAACCCGTAGCCGCCCGAGCCGGCCAGCAGCAGCTGGGCACCGGCCGGTCCGGCAAAGTAGTGCAGCAGCTGCGTGCCGGACTCCAGCTCGACCAAGGTGGTCACGGGCTGGCCGTCGCCGCGCGCGCCCGGCAGCACCGCGACCGGCACGGAGTACACCCGCCCGTTGCTGCCGAAGGCCAGCAGCGTGTCCACAGTGCGGCATTCAAACGTGCCGTACAGGCCGTCGCCGGCCTTGAAGGCAAAGCTGGCGGCCTCGTGCCCGTGGCCGGTGCGCGCGCGCACCCAGCCCTTTTGCGAGACCACCACGGTGACGGGCTCGTCCACCACCTTCACCTCGGCCACGGCCTTTTTCTCGGCCTGGATCAGCGTGCGGCGCGGGTCGGCGAAGGTCTTCGCGTCGGCCTCGATCTCCTTGACCATGGTGCGGCGCAACGAGCCGGGGTTGTTCAGGATGTCTTCAAGCTTGCCCTGGCTCTCGCGCAGCTCCTTGAGCTCCTGCTCGATCTTGATGGCCTCCAGCCGCGCCAGCTGGCGCAGGCGGATTTCCAGGATGTCCTCGGCCTGGCGGTCGCTCAGGTGGAAGCGCGCGATCAGCGCGGCCTTGGGCTCGTCGCTGTTGCGGATGATGGCAATCACCTCGTCGATGTTGAGCAGCACGGTCTGCCGCCCTTCGAGGATGTGGATGCGCTCCAGCACCTTGTCCAGCCGGTGCTGGCTGCGGCGGGTGATGGTGGTCTGGCGGAAGGCAATCCACTCTTCCAGCATCTGCCGCAGCGACTTCTGCACCGGCTTGCCGTCCAGCCCCACCATCGTGAGGTTGATGGGCGCCGAGGTTTCCAGGCTGGTGTGGGCCAGCAGGGCGGTGATCAGCTCCTGCTGCGGGGTCTTGCCGGTCTTGGGCTCGAACACCAGACGCACCGGCGCATCCTTGCTCGATTCGTCGCGCACCACGTCCAGCACGGCCAGCATGCTGGCCTTGAGCTGGGTCTGCTCCTGGCTCAGGGCCTTCTTGCCGGCCTTGACCTTGGGGTTGGTGATTTCCTCGATTTCCTCGAGCACGCGCTGGGTGCTGACGCCCGGAGGCAGTTCGTTGACCACCAGCTGCCACTGGCCGCGCGCCAGGTCCTCGATCTTCCAGCGCGCGCGCACCTTCAGGCTGCCCCGGCCGGTGCGGTACGCGTCGGCAATGTCGCCCGGGCTGCTGATGATCTGCCCGCCGCCCGGGTAGTCCGGCCCCGGCACGATGGCCAGCAGCTCCTCCTGGCTGAGCGCGGGGGTCTTGATGAGCGCAATGCAGGCGTCGGCGATCTCGCGCAGGTTGTGGCTGGGAATTTCGGTGGCCAGGCCCACGGCGATGCCGCTGGCGCCGTTGAGCAGCGCAAACGGCAGGCGGGCGGGCAGCTGGCGCGGCTCCTGCGTGCTGCCGTCGTAGTTGGGCATGAAGTCGACCGTGCCCTCGTCGATCTCGTCGAGCAGCAAGGTGGTGATGCGCGACAGGCGGGCCTCGGTGTAGCGCATGGCCGCGGCGCCGTCGCCGTCGCGGCTGCCGAAGTTGCCCTGGCCGTCGATCAGCGGGTAGCGCTGCGCAAAGTCCTGCGCCATGCGCACCAGTGCGTCGTAGGCAGACTGGTCGCCATGCGGGTGGAAGCGGCCCAGCACATCGCCCACCACACGGGCGCTCTTGACCGGCTTGGCCGGGCTGTTGCGCGTGGGTCCGCTGTAGCCCAGGCCCATCTGGTCCATGGCGTACAGAATGCGCCGCTGCACGGGCTTGAGGCCGTCGCACACGTCGGGCAGCGCGCGGCCCTTGACGACCGACAGGGCGTATTCAAGGTAGGCGCGCTGGGCATAGCCGCCCAGGTCCAGGGCGTCTGCGCCGCCGTCGCCCGCGGTAGTGAAATCCAAGATAGGTTGGTCGCTCATTCGTTCGCTAAGAAAGTTCAGTCACGGGCTGCGGGAAGCTCTCCCGCTCGCGGCGCCGCCGGGGGCGGCAGGTTGCCGCGGAGGTGGGCGCCGCCAGAGAGTTCCATGCGCACGCGGCCGGTGGCGGCGCGCTGGGTGCGCACCAGGTCGGGCGGCTTGAGCTGGGCATACAGCCCGAGCACCGTGCGCACGTAGTTCTGGGTTTCCTTGAAGGCGGGAATCTGGTTGCCGGCACGCTGCACGGCCCCCTCCCCCGCGTTGTAGGCCGCCACCGCCAGGTCGGTGCGGCCGGGGAACAGGTCCAGCAGGTAGCGCAGGTAGCGCGTGCCGGTGGGCACGTTGACGGCCGGGTCGGCCAGCTTCTGCTCCACGCTGCGGCGGGTGTCGCCGCGCACGCCAAAGCGGCTGGCGGTGTCCGGCATGACCTGCATGAGCCCCACGGCGCCGCGGGGCGAGACGGCGGTGGCGTCAAAGCCGGATTCGGTCGCGATCACGGCCTGCAGGAGCTCGTAGTCCACCCCGTGCTGGCTGGCCGCGGCGCGCAGGTGGTGCTTTACGCGCTTGTAGTCGGGCGCAATGTCGAAAAATGCCCGCAGGCGCGCGCCCTCGGCGGGCAGTGCATGGGGCAGGGACAGCGTGCCTGCGGGCATGTCGCGCGACGAGTCGAATGCGTGCCCCCGGAAGAACAGCTCGTACCGCGCGTCCACCTGCTCGGGGGCAAAGTGCGTCACGCCGCGCTCATCCACCCGCGCCCACAGGTCCGCGCGGGCCCCCTGCTGGGCCAGGCACAGCAGCAAGAGGATGAGGGCGGGGCGCCAGCGGCCGGTGGTGAGGTAATGCATCATGGCGCACTGCAGCCGCCGCAAGCGTCAGATATCGATCTCGACCGCGTCGCCATGCAATTCCATCAGTTCCCGGCGCGCCGCGGCCTCGCCCTTGCCCATGAGCTTGGTGATGAGCCCTTCGGTGGCGGCAAAGTCCAGGTTGCCGAACTGCACGGGCAGCAGGCGCCGGGTGTCCGGGTTGAGTGTCGTTTCCCACAATTGTTCCGCGTTCATCTCGCCCAGGCCCTTGAAACGGCTGACCTGGCATTTCTCGCGCGGCACGCCGTCCTTGGCGCACTTGTCGAGGATGGCGTTGAGTTCGCCGTCGTCCAGCGCGTACATCTTGGCGGCCGGCTTCTTGCCCCGGGCCGGCACATCCACGCGGAACAGCGGCGGCCGCGCCACGTAAATATTGCCCGCCTCGATGAGCTTGGGAAAGTGGCGGAAGAACAGCGTCAGCAGCAGCACCTGGATGTGCGAGCCGTCCACGTCCGCGTCGGAGAGGATGCAGATCTTGCCATAGCGCAGGCCGCTCAGGTCGGGGTTGTCGGCGGGCCCGTGCGGATCCACGCCGATGGCCACGGAGATGTCGTGGATCTCGTTGTTGGCAAACAGGCGGTCGCGCTCCACCTCCCAGGTGTTGAGCACCTTGCCGCGCAGGGGCAGGACGGCCTGGGTCTCCTTGTCGCGGCCCATCTTGGCGCTGCCGCCGGCCGAGTCGCCCTCCACCAGGAACACTTCGTTGTGGCGGACGTCGCGGCTTTCGCAGTCGGTGAGCTTGCCGGGCAGCACGGCCACGCCGGAGCCCTTGCGCTTTTCCACCTTCTGCCCGGCCTTCTGGCGGGTCTGCGCGGCCTTGATGGCCAGCTCGGCCAGCTTCTTGCCGTACTCCACATGCTGGTGCAGCCACAGCTCCAGCGCCGGGCGCACAAAGCCGCTGACCAGCCGCACCGCGTCGCGGGAGTTCAGGCGCTCCTTGATCTGGCCCTGGAATTGCGGGTCCAGCACCTTGGCGGACAGCACGTAGCTGGCGCGGGCAAACACGTCCTCGGGCAGAAGCTTGACGCCCTTGGGGGCCAGGCTGTGCAGTTCGATGAAGCTCTTGACCGCGTTGAACAGGCCGTCACGCAGCCCGCTGTCGTGCGTGCCCCCGGCGCTGGTGGGAATCAGGTTGACATAGCTCTCGCGCACCGGAGCCCCTTCTTCCGTGAAGGCCACGGCCCAGGCTGCGCCTTCGCCTTCGGCAAAGCTCTCGTTGCCGCTGTCGGCAAAGCCTTCGCCTTCAAACAGCGGAATAACGGGGTCGGCCGCAAGGGTCTGGGCAAGGTAGTCGCGCAGGCCGCCCTTGTACTGCCAGGTCTGGGTGTCGCGCGCTTTCTCGTTGACGAGCTGCACGGTCACGCCCGGCATCAGCACGGCCTTGCTGCGCAGCAGATGGGTCAGCTCGCCCAGGGGCAGCACGCTGGATTCAAAGTACTTGGGGTCGGGCCACACGCGCACCGAGGTGCCCTGCTTGCGCTCGCCCGCCTCCAGCGGGCGGACCACCAGGGGCTCCACCACGTCGCCGGCGGAAAACACCAGCCGCGCCGCCTTGCCTTCGCGGAAGCTGGTGGCCTCCAGCCGGGTGGCCAGCGCATTGGTGACCGACACCCCCACGCCGTGCAGGCCGCCGGAAAAGCTGTAGGCCCCACCCTTGCCCTTGTCGAACTTGCCGCCCGCGTGCAGGCGGGTGTAGACCAGCTCGATCACCGGAGCGTTTTCCTCAGGGTGCAGGCCGAACGGGATGCCGCGGCCGTCGTCCTCCACGCTCACCGAGCCGTCGGCGTGCAGCGTGACGCGGATCTTCTTGCCAAAGCCGGCCAGGGCCTCGTCGGCCGCGTTGTCCAGCACCTCCTGGATGATGTGCAGGGGGTTGTCGGTGCGGGTGTACATGCCCGGGCGCTGCTTGACGGGCTCCAGGCCCTTGAGCACGCGGATGGAACCTTCGGAATATTCAGCGGATGCGGAAGCGGGTTTGACTGCCATGGGCGCGGATTGTAGTGCGCCCCCTGCACAAAGGCTGGATATAAAAACAGGCAACCACCCCGCGTGGAGGCCCAAAGACGGCCCAGGACCTCTCACGCAGGGGTCGCGCCCGCCGACAACGCCCCTGCCCGGCAGAGGGCGGGAAGATTCGTTACATTCCTGCGCATGCATACGAATCCACCAAAACTGTCCATGGCCCAGGTGCTCGCCTGCGGCGCTGCCGTCGTCACCCTGTCGATGGGCATCCGGCACGGCTTTGGCCTGTGGCTGCTGCCCATCACGCAGGAGATGGGGTGGAACCGCCAGTCGTTCGCCCTGGCCATCGCAGTGCAAAACCTGTCCTGGGGGCTGATCGGCATCTTTGCCGGCATGGTGGCCGACCGGTTCGGCGCTTTCCGGGTGCTGATGGGCGGGGCGGTCCTTTATGGACTGGGCCTTGCGGGGATGGCCCTGTCGCCCACGCCGCTGGTGTTCACGCTGACCGCCGGGGTGCTGATCGGCGCCGCCCAGGCCGGCACCACCTACGCCGTCATCTACGGCGTGCTGGGGCGGCAGATCGCCCCCGAGCGGCGCTCATGGGCCATGGGCGTGGCCGCTGCGGCGGGCTCGTTCGGCCAGTTCCTGATGGTGCCCGTGGAGGGCTGGCTGATCGCCGGGCTGGGCTGGCAGCAGGCCCTGCTGGCGCTGTCGCTGCTGGTGCTGCTGATCGTGCCCCTGGCGTTCGGCCTGCGCGAGCCGGGCTTCACGGCGGCCGCGGCCTCGGCCCGGCGCGAGCAGACGGTGCTGCAGGCGCTGTCGGAGGCGTTCCGGTACCCCAGCTTCAACCTGCTGATGGCCGGGTACTTCGTGTGCGGCTTCCAGGTGGTGTTCATTGGCGTGCACATGCCCAGCTATCTGAAGGACCATGGCCTCTCGCCCCAGGTGGCCAGCTACGCGCTGGCACTGATCGGGCTGTTCAATGTGCTGGGCACCTACGTGGCCGGCACGCTGGGCCAGCGCATGCCCAAGCGGCACATCCTGGCCTTCATCTATTTCGCGCGGGCCGTGGCCATCAGCGTGTTTTTGCTCGTGCCGCTGTCGCCGCTGTCGGTGTACGTGTTCTCCGCGGTGATGGGATCGCTCTGGCTCTCGACCGTGCCGCCCACCAACGCCACCATCGCGCAGATCTTCGGCGTGCAGCACCTGTCGATGCTGGGCGGCTTCGTGTTCTTCAGCCACCAGATCGGCAGCTTCCTGGGCGTATGGCTGGGCGGCTACCTGTACGATGCCACCGGCAGCTACGATATCGTGTGGTACATCGCCATCGGCCTGGGCATCTTTGCCGGGCTGGTGAACCTTCCCGTCAAGGAAAGCCCTATCCGCCGCGCCCCGGCCGCCGCCTCCGCTTCCTCAGCATCCCCCGCCTGAGCCCGCGCCGATCCTTCCCGCCCCCCCATGCGCACCCCGCACGCAACCCCATCCCCCGCCCAGCCCACCCAGGCCCGGCGCCCGGGCGGCCTGCGCTGGCTGGGCTGGACCGTGGCGGCACTGGCCTGCCTGGCCGTGTTCGGCCTCTACACCGCCAGCGATTTCATGGTAATGGTGGCCGACCAGCTGTGGAGCTGCTTCTAGGAGCTTCGCCTCGAAATCCGCCAGCAGAACGGATAGAGTTCCCGGACCTGTCGGCAAGCCCGCAGGGGGCGCTGGCCAGACTTTGAGGTTTTTTGGGCTCCAGCGCTTTACCAGCAAGCGCTGAAAGCTATATTTTTAATAGCAAACTACATGCACGGAACCGAAGCCCCGTCCGAATGGGTGTGCCGCTGGGCGCACCTCATCCCGCCCAAGGGCCGCGTGCTCGACGTGGCCTGCGGCGCCGGCCGCCATCTCCGCTGGCTCCACGGCCAGGGGATGCAGGTCACGGGGGTGGACCGCTCGCCCGAGGCGCTGGCCGCATGCCAAGGGCTGGGCGAGCTGGTTTGCGCGGACATCGAGAACGGGCCCTGGCCCTTTGCCGGACGCCAGTTCGATGCGGTGGTGGTCACCCATTACCTGTGGCGCCCCTTGCTGCCCACGCTCGTTGCCAGCGTGGCTGCCGGCGGCGTGCTCCTGTATGAAACCTTTGCGCGCGGCCAGGGCAGCGTGGGCCGGCCGGCGCGGGCCGAATTCCTGCTGGAGCCCGGCGAACTGCTGCACGCCTGCGCGGGCCTGCGCGTGGTGGGCTACGAGGACGGGTTCGCGGAAGAACCCGCGCGTTTCGTGCAGCGCGTCACGGCCGTGCGGGAACTCCCGGACACGCAGGCGCCCCAACGACATCTTTTGCCCGCGCGCACTCGTTAGAATGCCCTTTTACCGTTCACCACTGCGGACATGACTTCTTCTTCCGTGCCACTCACCGGCAGCATCGTCGCCCTCGTCACCCCCATGCTGGAAGACGGCAGCGTGGACTACCCCACCCTGCGCAAGCTCATCGACTGGCACATCGCCGAAGGCACCGACTGCATTGGCGTGGTGGGCACCACGGGCGAATCGCCCACGGTGAACGTGGAAGAGCACTGCGAGATCATCCGCGTGGCCGTGGAACAGGCCGCCAAGCGCGTGCCCATCATGGCCGGCTGCGGCGCCAACTCCACGGCCGAAGCCATCGAGCTGGCGCGGTTCGCCAAGAAGGTGGGCGCCGACAGCCAGCTGCAGGTCGTGCCCTACTACAACAAGCCCACGCAAGAGGGCCAGTACCAGCACTTCAAGGCCATCGCCGAAGCCACGGGCGACCTGCCCATCGTGCTGTACAACGTGCCCGGCCGCTCGGTGGCCGATATGCAGCACGACACCGTGCTGCGCCTGGCCCAGGTGCCCGGCATCATCGGCATCAAGGAAGCCACCGGCAACATCGAGCGCGCGCAGTGGCTCATCCGCGACGTACCCCAGGGCTTTGGCGTGTACTCGGGCGACGACCCTACCGCCGTGGCGCTCATGCTGTGCGGCGGCCAGGGCAACATCAGCGTGACGGCCAACGTGGCGCCGCGCCTGATGCACGAGCTGTGCGTGGCAGCCATTGCGGGCAACGTGAAGCGGGCCATGGAAATCCAGTTCCAGCTCCTGCCCGTGCACAAGCACCTGTTCGTGGAAGCCAACCCCATTCCCGTGAAGTGGGCCATGGCGCGCATGGGACTGTGCGGCGGCACCATGCGCCTGCCCATGACCCCGCTGTCCCCCGGCAACGAAGCCACCGTCGAATCCGCGCTGCGCACCAGCGGCCTGATCTGAACCCGGGCCGCGCCCGCTCCCTGAGACACCACTCTCCCGAGGATTTCCGCGTGAAAGCTGCTACCACCCGTCTGGGCCTGCTGGCCCTTGCCATGGCCCTGTCCGCCTGCGCCGCCCTGGAAGGGGACAAGATCGACTACAAGAGCGCCGCCAAGGGCTCCACCCTGGAGGTTCCTCCCGATCTGACGCAGCTGTCGCGCGACTCGCGCTACGCCGTGCCGGGCGGGACGGTCTCCGCCGCTGCCCTGCAGGCCGGCCAGGCGGCCCAGCCCTCGGGCACGGCCAATGCAGCCGCCCTGCAGCTGGGCGACGTGCGCATCGAGCGCGACGGCAGCCAGCGCTGGCTGGTGGTCAACCGCCCGGCTGACAAGCTCTGGGAGCCGGTGCGCGACTTCTGGCAGGAAAACGGTTTCAACCTCGACCAAGCCGACGCCAATGTCGGCATCATGGAGACGGACTGGGCCGAGAACCGCGCCAAGCTGCCCCAGGACTTCATCCGCTCGACCATCGGCAAGCTGATGGACTCCCTGTATTCCACCGGCGAACGCGACAAGTTCCGCACGCGCCTGGAACGCACGGCCAACGGCGGCACCGAGATCTACATCACCCACCGCGGCATGATCGAGGTCTACAACACCCAGGCCAAGGACAACACCATCTGGCAGCCTCGCCCATCCGACCCCGAACTGGAAACCGAATTCCTGCGCCGCCTGATGGTCAAGCTGGGCGTGAGCCAGGAGCAATCCAAGGCCGTGGCTGCCGCGCCCGCCGCGCCGCGCGCGCAGGCCGCCCGCATGGCCACCGTGGGCAACCAGCCGGTGGTTCAGCTGGACGAAGGCTTTGACCGCGCATGGCGCCGCGTGGGCCTGGCCCTGGACCGCACCGGCTTCACTGTCGAGGACCGCAACCGCAACGAGGGCACGTACTTCGTGCGCTATGTGGCCCCGAATGCAGACAAGAAGGAGCCCGGCTTCTTCGGCAAGCTGTTCAGCGGCTCGTCGGCCGCCACGCCGCCCCTGAAGTACCGCATCGTGGTGCGCAGCCAGGGCGACGCCAGCACGGTGTCGGTGCTCAACGAAGCCGGCGCCCCCGAGACCTCGGCCAACGCCGAGCGCATCGTGCGCGTGATTGCCGACGACCTGAAGTAAACAACAAAGCCCTGCCGCTCCCGCACGGCCCGGCCGTGCGCACTCCCTGCCGCCGGCCAACCGCGCGGCACAGGCGCAGGCGGGCAGTGGCCGCCGTCCGTCCCTCCCCTCGGCACCTTCGCCTTCGTTCGGCCTCTGCCCATGCTGCGATTCAAGAACCTGGGCAGCGGCAGCACGGGCAACGCCACCGTGGTGGAGGGCCGCAGCGGCACGCAAGTGGCCCGGCTGCTGGTGGACTGCGGACTGGGCATCCGGCAGCTGCAGACGCGCCTGGCACAGGCAGATCTGGGCCTCGAGGACCTGGACGCCCTGTTCATCACCCACGAGCATTCCGACCACGTCGGGTGCGCCCGCGCCGTGGCAACGCGGTTCCGCATTCCGGTATGGATGAGCCTGGGCACCTACACGGCCCTGGGCGAGCCGGATTTCGACGGCATGCTGCGCATCGCCCACGACATGGAACCGCTGGACCTGGGCGCCTTCTGCGCCCTGCCGTTTGCCGTGCCGCACGACGCCCGCGAGCCCCTGCAGCTGCGCTGCTCGGACGGCGCGAGCCATGCGGGCATCGTCACCGACCTGGGCCACGCCAGCGACCATGTACTGCAGCAGCTGCAGGGCTGCCACGCCCTGATGATCGAAGCCAACCACGACCCGGAGCTGCTGCAGAACTCCAGCTACCCCCCGTTCCTGAAGCGGCGGGTGGGCGGACTCTACGGGCACCTGGCTAACACTGCGACGGCAGGCATCCTCCAGGCCGTCCGGCACCCCGGACTGCGGTGCGTGGTGGCGGCGCACCTGAGCGCGCGCAACAACCTCCCCGCCCTGGCGCAGCAGGCACTGGGAGCGGCCCTGGACTGGCCCGCCGAGGCCATCCAGGTGGCCAGCCCGACCACCGGCACGGCCTGGATAGAGGTCCCCACCTAGAACCTGTTGACGATCTCGCAGGGGGATCGCTTGGAGCACCATCGTGAGGGAGATGAATGCTTCGGATGCGCCGCATGGGCTCGTGCCCCTGGGCCGGCCAAAAACAAAAAAGCCCCGACCTTGCGGTACGGGGCTTCCGGGTGTGCGGGCCTCTCGGTCCGCCCTACCGCGAAGACAAGCGCTTACTTGGCTGCGGATGCGCCAGCGGCTGCGGAAGCAGCTGCGTCGGCAGCGGCCTTGGCAGCGTCAGCAGCAGGAGCAGCTTCGGACGCAGCAGGAGCGGCGGGAGCGGCTTCGGAAGCGGCAGGAGCGGGAGCAGCAGCAGGTGCCTCCACTGCAGGAGCGGGAGCCGGTGCAGGAGCGGGCTCTTCCTTCTTGCCGCAGGCGGCGAGGGCAGCAGCAGCAATCAGGGCGGCCAGAACGAGAGAATTCTTCATTTCGATTTTCCTATTTGGACAGACAGAATCTTGAAAAGCCACGGCGTCAGGCTCCTGGAAGCCCCGGCACGCATGGACGGTGCGCTTGGCTTGCACCACTTCGGCGCAGCCATGGATTATATTGGCTTTCAGTCAATAGTGACTAACACTGACGAAACCTTTACGCCCACTTGACACGCCACAAAGCAAAAAATAGTAAGCAAGAACTCACAATCCCAGCGTCGAGGCCGGGAATCCCGGCGTGCTCTTGCTGCGCAGCCATTCGTTCAGGGTTTCCCGCAGCAGCACCCGGCGCGCCGGATCCGCATCGGTAATGCCCACGCACCGTTCAGGGTCCAGCCGCTGCATCACCCACTGGGGCGACCACAGCACGCTGGGAAGATCGAGCGGGTCGGCCGCAGGGCTGCGGCGGCAGGTGATGATGTGGTCCCAGGTACCCCGCCAGCGCACAAACCGCGGATGCCGGCGAACCACCTCGTCGTAGGTGCGGGCCAGCATTGTGAAACGCCGGCCGCTGTGCGCCCACTCCTGCAGCGATTCCATCACGCTGCGCTCGCCCAGCGGCCAATCGTGGAAGTTCGCATCGCTGATGACGATTTCCTTCCACCCTTCGCGCGCGGCCGTGGCCAGCGCGTCACGCACCAGCTGGGCAAACGCGTCACGGCCGCTGAAGCGGCCCACAGGCAAGCCGGGCACCGAAGGAGGCTGGCTTGCAGAGTCCGGCGGCGATGCCGGAGGGGAAGCGTCAGTCATCAGATATCTCCTGTGGGAGCCCTCCTGGGCCCGCTGTTCAGCCGGCCCAGGGCTGGACCCAGCCCGCATCGCACCAGGACGACAGCAACTCCAGGGCGTCGTCGCTGGCACGCGCCATTTCGCGGGCGGTCAGCTGGCGCACATCGGCCAGGCGGCGCATCAGCGTCGCGTCGCGGCCGCCGGCGCGGTAGCTTTCTCCATTGATGAACACATGGTGCGTGTCATACATCATGCGAGTGCGACGGTCCAGACGCACTCCTTCCAGCATCACGCCGGGTTCGCCGGGCTCAAACCACACGTTCGGCTTGGGTTCGGTCAGGTACTCACCCAGCGCACACTCAAGCACCAGCGGCTGGGCCAGTGCGCGGTCCAGCGCTTCGCGCGCGAAGCCCTGCAGCGCCTCCGGAATGGCGCCCGGCTGCACCACGGCCTCTTGCCGCGCGTCGCGGTACAGCAGGGGCTTGTCCTCGTCCCCGGCATCTTCGGCCAGCCGCACCAGCAGCTCCTGCGCCAGTTCGGCCCGTGACGGCACCTTGAAGCCCACCGAATACGTCATGCATTCGCCTTCGGCAATCCCATCGTGGGCATACCCCGGGGGCAGGTAGAGCATGTCGCCGGGCTCCAGCACATACTCCTCCTCGGGTTCGAACTTTGCCAGCACCTTGAGGGGAATGCCCTCGCGCAGCTGCAGCTCCTTCTGGCGGCCGATGCGCCAGCGCCGCTTGCCATGGGCCTGCAGCAGAAACACGTCGTAGCTGTCGAAATGCGGCCCCACCCCGCCACCATCGGTGGCATAGCTGATCATGAGGTCATCCAGCCGCGCCTCCGGGACAAACCGGAACTGCTGCATGAGCGCATGCACGGCGTCGTTGTGCAGGTCCACGCCTTGAACCAGCAAGGTCCACTGGGGCTGGCTCAGCGCCGGCAGCGAGCGACGCGCAAACGGGCCGTGGCGCAGCTTCCACACGCCCTTGGCGGATTGCACCAGGCGCGACTCCACGCCGTCCTGCGCTGCCAGTGCGAACAGCTCGGACCGCAGCACCGGCGGTGCAAACTGCGCGATGGCCTGGCGGACCAGCAATGGCTTTTTCTGCCAGTGGCGGCGCATGAATTGGGCGGGGGAAAGCCCCCCGAGGAGGGGCAGGGATTGCTGGGTGTCCATGGAGGCAATTGCCCGTTTGCCGGGCCGGTGGGTCGAACTGCGACAATTCTCCTATGGAAATCACCCAACAATGTGTGGTCGCACTGACCTGGACGCTCAAAGACACGCTGGGCGAAGAACTGGATGTTCTGGACGAGCCCGTGGAATTCTTGGTGGGGGGCGACGACCTCCTGCCCCGCATCGAGGAAGCCCTGCAAGGGCACGGGCCGGGCGCCACGCTCGCCTTGCACCTGGAGCCGGAGGATGCCTTTGGCGATTTCAACGACCAGCTGCTCTTCCTGGAGCCCCGCACCCTCTTCCCGGCAGAAATTGAGGAAGGCATGACCTTCGAGGGCAGCGCCCTGCCGGTGGAATGCAACCCGGCGGCGCCCCGCGCCGGACTGCTCTACACGGTGGCCGAGATCTACCCGGAGCACATCGTGCTGGACGGCAACCACCCCCTGGCAGGCATTGCGCTACGCCTGCAACTGCGCGTGCACGGGGTACGCGAGGCCACGGAGGAAGAGATCGGCCGCGGCAGTGCCGGCACCGGATTCTTCCGCGTCCATGCCCAGGCGCCCGGCAACGATCTGCTGCACTGAGGGGCAGCGCGTGCGCCGGGCCTGCGGGGCCCCGGCGCAAGGCCGCACCGCTTACAGCCGGGACAGCTGGCCGTTGTAGAGGCGTACGCGGTCACCGATGCGCAGGTCGCCAGGATGGGGCACGTCATAGACGCGGTAGCCACCCTGGTCCAGCTGCACGGAAATGCGGTAGCCCTGCACCTCCTGGGCATTGTTACGGCCTTCGATGGCATTGCCTGCCAGCGCACCGCCCACCACGCCCACCCCCGTGGCGGCAGCGCGGCCCGAACCCTTGCCGATCTGGTTGCCCAGCACGCCACCCACCACCGCACCGATCACGGCACCGGCACCCGAGGTGCCCTGCGAGCGGCCTTGCAGCACCTCGATGTTGGACACGCGGCCGTACTCGGTGCCTTGGGGATTGTTCGGGTACACCGGCGCAGCCTGGTAGCTGCCGGAATAGCCGCCCGAGTATTGCGGGGCAGGCGCGGGCCGGTTGTGGCCGCACGCGGCGAGGGAACCCGCCACGACCAAGGTGCCTGCAATGGCGAGGGGACGTTGGATCTTCAGCATATTTGGTACTCCTTTTTGTGAGGGCTGGCGCACGGCCCGCCCGAACTGGAAGGGGAAGCCTTGGTGCGCATGGCTTGATTGGAACAACGCAGCAGCTTCCCACGCCGTAGACACATGGGCTGACACCCCGTCGGTAACAGAACCTTCGAAACGTAAGCAGTGTCTGACAAGGACGCCAGCCCTTTCTGCAGAACAGCGCGGGCTCAGGCCTTTCCTGTCGACCCGTAGCCGCCCTCGCCCCGCTGCGTGGCGGCGAACTCGGTGACCACATTGAAGCGGGCCTGCACCACAGGCACGATGACCAGCTGAGCCAGGCGCTCCATGGGCTCCAGCGTGAATGCGGTATCGCTGCGGTTCCAGGCGCTGACCATGAGCTGGCCCTGGTAGTCGCTGTCAATCAATCCGACCAGGTTGCCCAGCACGATGCCGTGCTTGTGCCCGAGCCCCGAGCGCGGGAGGATGAGCGCGGCATAGCCGGGGTCCTTGAGGTACATGGCAATGCCGGTCGGCACAAGCTGCCAGGCGTTGGGCTGCAGGGTGAGCGGAGCGTCCAGGCAGGCGCGCAGGTCCAGGCCGGCACTGCCTGGCGTGGCGTACGCGGGAAGCTGGTCCGCCATGCGCGGGTCAAGAATCTTGATGTCAATGTTCACTGCGTCTTTTTCTTTCCATGCGTGTGGTTGTTCTGCGCGCCGGCCGGCCGCTGCGGCGCCCTGGCCGGGCTACTGCGCTGCGGCAGCACCCCAGGGCGGGCGATGCGGGCCGCCACCCCGGGCAAGGACTCCGCCAGCCAGCCCAGCCCCCACCAGGCCACGCCCATCAAGACCAGACCCGGCAACGAACCCCGGCCGAAGAAGAACAGGGCCACGGCATGCCCCAGGACCAGCAGCAGCAGGACGGCCCGCACGGCACGCAGCACGCCCGCCACTGGCTGAAGTGCCTGGGCAAGGTCCGGCAGGCCCGGCGCCGCAGCCGGTGCACGCAATGTGTCCGCCGCCTGGGGCGGCGGCGCGGCTGCCGACGGCCGGGCGGCGCGCCCACCCTGCGGCGGGGTGGCCGCCGGGGCGGTGAGGCGCTCCACGTAACGGGCGAAATCGCCATCCGCGGGCGTGTCCCATTCCGGCTTCGTGACACCCGTCTTCATGGGGTCTCCGTCCCGTGGCAGGTCAGCCCCGCTGCGCCTGCAGGCGCGCGGCAATGTCGCCAACGAGCTGGCGGGCCAGCACGCGCTTGGAGGCATGGGGCAGTTCGCGGTGGCCCTGCGCATCCACCAGCAGCAGGGCGTTGTCGTCCTGCCCGAAGGTGGCGGGGCCGATATTGCCCACCAGCAGGGGAACGCCCTTGCGGGCCCGCTTGGCGGTGGCATGGGCGAGCAGGTCGTGGCTCTCGGCGGCAAAACCCACGCAGAACAGCGCCCCCGCCTGGGCACGTGCCGACTGGGCCACGCGGGCCAGGATGTCGGGGTTTTCCACGAACTCCAGCACGGGCGTCTGGCCGGAGCCGTCCTTCTTGATCTTCTGGGAGGACGCCGCCGCCGGCCGCCAGTCGGCCACGGCCGCGGTGGCAATGAAGACGGACACCTGCGGAATCTGCTGCTCCACCGCGGCCAGCATTTCCTCGGCCGAACGCACATCCAGCCGGCGCACGCCGCGGGGCGTGGGCACATGCACGGGACCCGCCACCAGCGTCACGTCGGCGCCCGCCTCGCGGGCCGCGCGCGCAATGGCAAAGCCCATCTTGCCGCTGGACAGGTTGGTAATGCCGCGCACCGGATCGATGGCCTCGAAGGTGGGCCCGGCGGTGACCAGCACCTGCTGCCCGGCCAGCACCTTGGGGGCAAAGAACGCAATCAGCTCGTCCAGCAGCTCCAGCGGCTCCAGCATGCGCCCATCGCCCGTCTCGCCGCAGGCCTGGTCGCCGTTGCCCACGGCCAGCACCGTGGCGCCGTCCTGCGCCACCTGGGCCAGGTTGCGCTGGGTGGCGGGGTGGGCCCACATCTCGCGGTTCATGGCCGGCGCCAGCAGCAGGGGCACGCGCTGCGCCGGGCGCGCCAGGCACAGCAGGCTGAGCAGGTCGTCGGCCCGGCCCTGGGCCAGGCGGGCAATGAAGTCCGCGCTGCACGGCGCGATCAGGATCGCATCGGCCTCGCGGCTCAGGTTGATGTGGGGCATGTTGTTGGGCTCGCGCGCATCCCACTGCGAACCGTACACCGTGCGCCCCGACAGCGCCTGCAGGGTGACGGGCGTGATGAACTGCTCCGCGGCCTCGGTCATCACCACCTGCACGGTGGCGCCTTCCTTGATGAGCTGGCGGCACAGATCGGCCGCCTTGTAGCAAGCCACGCCCCCGCTCAGACCCAGAACAATGTGTTTGCCAGCAAGCTCATTCATGGGGCGAATTTAGCAGACGGCCCCAGCCCTACGCCCGAGCGCTGATGGGCCGCCATCTATAATTCCAATTTCCCACCACCAGGGGGCCTCTCGAAACCTGTAGCGGCAAGCAGGCGCTGCGGGCCGGGATGGGCTGCTAGGCGCTAACCGCAGCAATAGCGAATTGCTATTGCGAGGATTTGCAACGACGCAGACCGCACGGACCCGCAGATGCCCGCGGCGCTACAGGTTTCGAGAGGCCCCCTTCAGACATGACCAAATTTGTCTTCGTCACCGGCGGTGTGGTGTCTTCCCTCGGTAAGGGAATCGCCTCAGCCTCCCTTGCCGCGATCCTCGAATCGCGGGGACTCAAAGTCACCCTCATCAAGCTAGACCCCTACATCAACGTCGACCCCGGCACGATGTCGCCCTTTCAGCACGGCGAAGTCTTCGTGACCGACGACGGGGCCGAGACCGATCTGGACCTGGGCCACTATGAGCGTTTCATTGAAACGCGCATGAAGAAGACCAACAACTTCACCACGGGCCGCATCTACCAGTCCGTGCTGGAGAAGGAGCGCCGCGGCGACTACCTGGGCAAGACGGTGCAGGTGATCCCGCACGTCACCAACGAAATCCAGGAGTACATCAAGCGCGGTGCCGGCGTGGGCACCGCGGACGCGGTGGACGTGGCCATCGTCGAGATCGGCGGCACCGTGGGCGACATCGAATCGCTGCCCTTCCTGGAAGCCGTGCGCCAGCTGAGCCTGAAGCTAGGCCCCAACAACGCCGCCTTCGTGCACCTGACCTACCTGCCCTTCATCGCGGCGGCGGGCGAGCTCAAGACCAAGCCCACCCAGCACACGGTGCAGAAGCTGCGCGAGATCGGCATCCAGCCCGACGCGCTGCTGTGCCGTGCCGACCGCCGCATTCCCGAGGAAGAGCGCGGCAAGATCTCGCTGTTCACCAACGTGCCCGAATGGGGCGTGATCAGCATGTGGGACGTGGACACCATCTACAAGGTGCCCCGCATGCTGCACGAGCAGGGCCTGGACGGCCTCATCTGCGACAAGCTGCGCCTGAACACGCCCCCCACCAGCCTCAAGCGCTGGGACGACCTGGTCTACGAGACCGAGCACCCGCGGGGCGAGGTCACCGTTGCGATGGTGGGCAAGTACGTGGACCTGTCGGACAGCTACAAGTCGGTGAACGAGGCCTTGCGCCACGCGGGCATGAAGAACCACGTGCGCGTGAAGATCGAGCACGTCGATTCCGAAACCATTGAGAGCGCCGATGCGGTGCAAAAGCTGGCCAAGTACGACGCCATCCTGGTCCCCGGCGGCTTCGGCGTGCGCGGCGTGGAAGGCAAGATTGCCACGGCCCAGTACGCCCGTGAGCACAAGGTGCCCTACCTGGGCATCTGCCTGGGCATGCAGGTGGCCACCATCGAATACGCACGCCATGTGGCCGGCTTGGCCAACGCCAACAGCACCGAGTTCGATGCCGCCACGCCCCACCCCGTGATCGCGCTGATCACCGAGTGGAAAGACGCGGACGGCACCATCAAGACCCGCGACGAGAACTCCGACCTGGGCGGCACCATGCGCCTGGGCGCGCAAAGCTCGGACGTGGCCAAGGACACGCTGGCCCACAGCATCTACGGCGACGTGGTCACCGAGCGCCACCGCCACCGCTACGAAGCCAACGTGAACTACCTGGACCAGCTGCGCAAGGCGGGGCTGGTGATCTCGGCCCTCACGCAGCGCGAGCAGCTCACCGAGATCGTGGAGCTGCCGCAAAGCGTGCACCCCTGGTTCATCGGCGTGCAGTTCCACCCCGAATTCAAGTCCACGCCCTGGAACGGCCACCCGCTGTTCAACGCCTTCATCAAGGCCGCCGTGGAACACCAGCAAGCCGCGAAAAAAGCCTAAGGGGACCTCACCATGCAGCTGTGCGGATTCAATGTTGGCCTGGACCAGCGTTTCTTCTTGATCGCCGGCACCTGCTCCATCGAGGGCCTGGAGATGTCGCTCGACGTCGCCGGCCAGCTCAAGGAAGCCTGTGCGCCGCTGGGCATTCCGCTGATCTACAAGGGCTCGTTCGACAAGGCCAATCGCTCGTCGGGCACCAGCAAGCGCGGCGTCGGCCTCGATGCCGGCCTGAAGATCCTCGATGAAGTGCGCCGCCAGCTGCAGCTGCCCATCCTGACCGACGTGCACGACACCTCGCACGTGGCCGAAGTGGCCAGCGTGGTCGATGTGCTGCAGACACCCGCCTTCCTGTGCCGCCAGACGGATTTCATCCGGGCCGTGGCGCAGTCCGGCAAGCCGGTGAACATCAAGAAGGGCCAGTTCCTTGCGCCCTGGGACATGAAGAACGTCATCGACAAGGCCCGCGCCGCAGCGGCCGAAGTCGGACTGTCCGAAGACCGCTTCCTCGCCTGCGAGCGCGGCGTGAGCTTTGGCTACAACAACCTGGTGGCCGACATGACCAGCCTGGCCGAGATGCGCAATTCCGGCGCGCCGGTGGTGTTCGATGTGACCCATTCAGTGCAAAAGCCCGGCGGCCTGGGCGGCACCAGCGGCGGCGCGCGCGAGATGGTGCCCGTGCTGGCCCGCGCGGGCGTGGCCGTGGGCGTGGCGGGGCTGTTCATGGAAACCCACCCCCGCCCGGCCGAAGCCTGGTCCGACGGCCCCAACGCCGTGCCGCTCAGGCACATGAAGGCGCTGCTGGAGACCCTGGTGGTGCTGGACGAGGCCACCAAGAAGAGCGGATTCCTCGAAAACAATTTTGGAGCCTGAAGACATCATGAGCAGTGGTTACGTCATCGCATCCGTCACGGTCACCAACCCCGAGCAGTACGAGGAGTACAAGAAGTGGAGCTCGCTGGCCATGCAGGCGCACGGCGCCGAGGTGTGCGTGCGCGGCGGCAAGGTGGAAGTGCTGGAAGGCGACTGGAACCCTGGCCGCACGGTGATCCTCAAGTTCCCCAGCTTCGAGGCCGCCCGCGCCTTCTACGACACGCCCGAATACCGCAAGGCCCGGGCCGCCCGCGAGGGTGCGGCCATCATGCGCATGGTCTGCGTGGAAGGCGTGTGACGCCCCGTACCTCGCGAGAATGCTCACTTATTTATAGCTGCTTGCGCTTTCCAGGCAAGCGCTACAGCCCGATTTGCTTTAAAACTTCTGTCAAAGGAAAACCATGAGTGCCATCGTAGACATCGTCGGCCGCGAAGTGCTGGACAGCCGCGGCAACCCCACCGTCGAATGCGACGTGCTGCTGGAATCGGGCGTGATGGGCCGCGCCGCCGTGCCCTCGGGCGCGTCCACCGGCAGCCGCGAAGCCATTGAGCTGCGCGACGGCGACAAGGGCCGCTACCTGGGCAAGGGCGTGCTCAAGGCCGTGGAGCACATCAACACCGAAATCAGCGAAGCCGTGCTGGGCCTGGATGCCTCCGAGCAGGCCTTCCTGGACAAGACCCTGATCGACCTGGACGGCACCGAGAACAAGAGCCGCCTGGGCGCCAACGCCATGCTGGCCGTCTCCATGGCCGTGGCCCGCGCCGCCGCCGAAGAGTCCGGCCTGCCCCTGTACCGCTACCTGGGCGGCATGGGCAGTGTGCAACTGCCCGTGCCCATGATGAACGTGATCAACGGCGGCGCGCACGCCAACAACAGCCTGGACCTGCAGGAGTTCATGATCATCCCGGTGGGCGCCCCCACCTTCCGCGAAGCCGTGCGCTGGGGCGCCGAGGTGTTCCACGCGCTCAAGAAGATCATCCACGACAAGGGCATGAGCACCGCCGTGGGCGACGAAGGCGGCTTTGCCCCCAGCGTGGAGAACCACGAGGCCGCCATCCAGCTGATCCTGCAAGCCATCGAAGCCGCGGGCTACACCGCCGGCGAACAGATCGCCCTGGGCCTGGACTGCGCCGCCAGCGAGTTCTACAAGGACGGCATGTACGTGCTGGAAGGCGAAGGCGGCCTCAAGCTATCGGCCGAACAGTGGACCGACATGCTGGCCGCCTGGGTGGACAAGTACCCCATCATCAGCATCGAAGACGGCATGCACGAAGGCGACTGGAACGGCTGGAAGCACCTGACCGAACGCCTGGGCGACAAGGTGCAGTTGGTGGGCGACGACCTGTTCGTGACCAATACCAAGATCCTGAAGGAAGGCATCGACAAGCGCATCGCCAACTCGATCCTTATCAAGATCAACCAGATCGGCACGCTGACCGAAACCTTCGCCGCCATCGAGATGGCCAAGCGCGCTGGCTATACCGCCGTGATCTCGCACCGCTCGGGCGAGACGGAAGACAGCACCATCGCCGACATCTCGGTGGGCACCAATGCCGGCCAGATCAAGACGGGTTCGCTGTCGCGCTCGGACCGCATCGCCAAGTACAACCAGCTGCTGCGCATCGAGGAAGACCTGGGCGAGATCGCGCAATACCCCGGCCGCGCTGCGTTCTACAACCTGAAGTGACCCTGGCCGCCAGCCGTTTCGCACGGCTGGCTTGCGCTTCCCTGCACGCAGGACACCGTCTGTGAACTCCCGCATCATCCCCGTCATCCTGCTGGCGCTGCTGGCAGCCCTGCATGCGCAACTGTGGCTGGGCCGGGGCAGCGTGCCGCGCGTCAATGAGATGCAGCGGCAGATCGACGTGCAGAAGGCCGCCAACGAACAGGTGCGCCACACCAACGAGCGGCTCGCCTCGGAGGTCAGCGATCTCAAGGAAGGCCTGGACATGGTCGAGGAAAAGGCGCGCAGCGAACTCGGCATGGTCAAGCCCAACGAGGTGTACGTCCAGTTCACCCCGCGCTGATGCGGCTGCCACAGCGACCTGCGGAGTCCCCGTGCCAGCCGGAGCTTCTCCCGCCCCGGAGCCCATGACCGGCGCGGTCACGCCGCCCCGGGCGGACAGCCTGCCCCACCCGCCCCTACTCTTGTTCGTGCTGGGCATTGCGGGCTCCGGTGCCGAGGTGCTGGGCGCCGCCTTGCGGGCGCGCCTGGCCCCGCCCCCCCTGCACATTCTTTGCGGCCAGAGCCTGGCCGACCTGGCGCCGGAGGCCGAGGTGGCCCCGCGCCCCACCCTCACGCTGCTGATGGGCCTGGAGGGGTCTTGCACACCCGCGGAGCAAGCTGCCCGCGAGGCCGCCGACGCCCGCCTGCGCAACGACCTCGCGCAAGCGGGCCTGGCGTACCGGGTGATCTACGGGGCGGGCGAGCAGCGCGTGGCACAGGCGCTGCGCACGATCAAGGCCAGCATGCCCGGCGCGCTCAGCCCCGCGGACCAAGCCCTGCTGGACCCGGCGCTGGACCCGGCGACCGAACGCTCCACGCGGCTTCGTGCGGGCGGCTGCGAAAAGTGCAGCGACCCCGCGTGCGAGCACCGGCTGTTCTCGGCCCTGTTGGGGCGCGGGTAGCACCTGGTGCCGTGCGCACAAGCTTCCCTGGCCGGCAGAGTCGAACGCTCCCCGCTGCAGCGGGCGCGCAGGTGTGCGGCCGTGCGGCTTCGCGGATCAGCTGCCCTGCAGCAGCCCGCGCTTGAGTTCCTTGAGCAGCAACACCACCTGGCTGGACCCGTAGCGGTACCCGCCATGGAACACCTGCAGAGCCCTGGCCCATTGGCCCTGCTGCGTCAGCTCCACCAGCAGCGCCGCCTGGGCAAGAAAGTAGTCGTGGCGCGCGAGCAGGACGGCAAAGGCGGGCTGGTCGCCCAGCAGGTCGGCGCCCGCCCCGTGCAGCCACCGCCCCAGTTCGCCCTGGTCGCTGCGGCGCACCTCGGCGGGATCCAGGTCGTCCGTGCGGCCTTCCAGGGAGTCCAAGAGACGGTCTTTCCAGCGTTCATGGGCGTTGATGGCTGCGTCGATGTCCAGCGTGGCCAGCACCGTGTCCGCACGCAGCGAGTCGGGCACGCCCAGCGCGCTGATGAAATCGCGCGAGGCGCGCGCAGGCACGTCCGCCTCTCCCCTGGCGACTGTCCATACACGGCGCAAGAAACCCATAACTCCTCCGGCAGCGCCACAGCACCGGGCAGGCCTGCGGGCGTTCCAAAGAGCCTGCGCAAAACCTTGTCTGTGGCAGGGCCATCTTAGGGTTGCGGAGCCGGGGGGATTGTCAATGATGGTCAGCGCGCCGCAGGCGATCCTCACCGCGTTTTGCGGGGGATTGGGAGCGGCGCGGCCCGCCCTGCGCGGCTGCGCCGGCACGCCGCCAGAGTACGCGTGCGCTGCGTGGGCGGCTCAATGCAGGCCGGACGGCCCGGGCGGCTGGCTGGCGGAGGACGGCACAAAGAGCTGGGCCGCGTCCACGGCGTCAAAGCGGTATTGCTGGCCGCAGAACTCGCAGCCCACTTCGATGGTCTCGCGCTCGGCCAGGATGCTTTCGGCCTCTTCGGCGCCCAGGTTGCGCAGCATATTGCCCACGCGCTCGCGGCTGCAGGTGCAGGCAAAGCGCGGGCCGCTGCCCCCCTGCTGGGGCTCGAAGCGCAGCAGCTTTTCCTCCCAGAATAGCCGGCGCAGGATGGTGTCCACGTCCAGCGTCAGCAGCTCTTCGCGGGTCAGGCTTGCGGCCAGGTGGGCAATGCGGTTGTAGTCCTCGTTGCGGCCGATCTGGTCCTCGTTCTCGCGGTGGCTCAGGCTTTCACCGGCCAGGTTGCCTTCGCCCTTGACGGGCATGCGCTGGATCAGCAGGCCCGCGGCCACCTGGTCGTTGGCCCCCAGCACCAGCACGGTGTCGAGCTGCTCGGACTGCAGCATGTAGTGCTGCAGCACGTCCGAGAGTTTTTCCAGCTTCTCGTGCCGGTCGCCGTGCAGCGGCACCACGCCCTGGTAGGGCTGCTGGCCCGGGTGGCGGTCCTTCGGGTCCAGCGTGATGGCGCAGCGTCCGCCGCCGCCCACGTTCACCATCTGGCTCAGGCGCGCGCCCTCGGGCACCTCGCCCACCAGCGTGGCCGTGGCACGCAGGCCCAGGTCGGACTGCACCTCGGCCACCGCCACCTTCACCGGGCCGTCGCCAAACACCTGCAGCACCAGTGCGCCGTTGAACTTGATGTTGGACTGCATCAGCACCCCGGCGGCGGCCATCTCCCCCAGCAGCTCGCTCACGGGCACGGGGTACGCGCCGGTGCCGGTGTTGCTGGAGCGGCGGCGCAGGATCTCGGTCCAGGCGTCGGTCAGGCGCACGATCATGCCGCGCACGGGCAGGCCTTCAAAAAGAAACTTGTGGAGTTCAGACACGCAAGGATTCCAAAAAAATGCCGGCCCTTTAGCCGATCTTGTGCAAGCCGCTCTGGAAGCGGCGCGCGTTGTCGATGTAGTGCTGCGCGCTCTGGCGCAGGCCCTCGATCTGCTCGGGCGTGAGCTGGCGCACGGCCTTGGCGGGGCTGCCGATGATCATGGAGCCATCGGGAAACTCCTTGCCCTCGGTCACCAGCGCGCCCGCACCCACCAGGCAGTGCTTGCCGATCTTGGCGCCGTTGAGCACCACGGCCCCGATGCCGATGAGCGACTCGTCGCCGATGGTGCAGCCGTGCAGCATGACCTGGTGGCCCACGGTCACCCGCTCGCCCACCACCAGGGGCTGGCCGAAGTCGGCATGCAGCACGCTGGCGTCCTGGACGTTGGAGCCCGCGCCGATGGTGATGCTCTCGGTGTCGCCCCGCACGATGGCACCGAACCACACGCTCGCGTCCTCGCCCAGCACCACGTTGCCCATGACCTCGGCGCTGCCCGCCACCCAGGCCGACGCCGCCAGTTGCGGCGCCACGCCATCCAGTTCATAAATTGCCATTCAGGGCTCCAGCTCAAAGGGGAGAAAGCAGAAACGGCCCGCAGCTGCGCGGCCTCCAGAACGCCGGGCTGCGCCACGGCACTGCCGGGGCCCGATCCGCAGCGCACGCTTTCCGTTCGATTCGCGCAGAGGCCCCCAGGAATCCTCTGCACGAATCATCGCGCCGCGTGCATCTGCGGTCTCGGGTGGTCTGCTGCGTTGCAAAGCCTCGCAATAGCTACGGCTATTGCTGCGTTTTGCGTCTTGCAGCCCCTCCCGATCCGCAGAGCACACTTTCCGCTCGATTCGTGCAGAGGACCCCTAGAATTGTAAGGATGGAGCTTCGCCACCGTGCATTGCAGGTCTTGTGCCTTGCAGACCCCGAGCAAAAAGCGGCTGCAACGCTTGACCTGCAAGCGCAAGCAGCTATGCTTTCAATAGCAGAAGGCGCGCTCGACCTCCCTGCCGGCCTGCCGGCCTTGCCCGGCCACCCCGAGCGCCCCGCACTGCTGCACCACACGGACGTGGCCCGCCGCTCGCCGGCAACGCCCCTGGGGCGCGCGGTCCTCATCCACGCCATTGCGCACATCGAGTTCAACGCGATCAACCTGGCGCTGGACGCCGTCTGGCGCTTTGAAGGGATGCCCCGCGGCTACTACCAGGACTGGATGCTGGTTGCCGCCGAAGAGGCGCGCCACTTCCGGCTGCTGCGCGACCACCTGCGCACCCAGGGGCATGACTATGGCGATTTCCCGGCCCATCAGGGGCTGTGGACCATGTGCGAGAAAACCCGGTACGACATCGTGGCCCGCATGGCCTTGGTGCCGCGCACGATGGAGGCGCGCGGCCTGGACGCCACCCCGCAGATCCAGGCCAAGCTCCGCCAGGTCGGCACGCCGGACGCTCTTGCCGCGGTGGGCATCCTCGACACCATCCTGCGCGACGAGGTGGGCCACGTGGCGATTGGCAACCACTGGTACCGCTGGCTGTGCGAGCGCGAAGGGCTCGACCCCGAAGACCACTACAGCGTGCTGGTCAAGCAGTACGAGGCGCCGCGCCTGCGCCCCCCGTTCAACGAGGCCGCGCGCCGCCGCGCCGGCTTCACCGACAACGAGCTGCGCTGGCTGCAACAGATCTAAGAAGGTGCTGACGATCCCGCAGGGGATCGTCAACAGACTCCAAGGAGCCTCTCCCCACCCCGCCCGCGGGGATGCGATGGCTCCTACAATCCCTGACGGGCCGCACCCGGCTGCCGGCCGTTCCTTGCCACAATGACACCCATGACCCCACTCCCCCCCCCTGGAACCGCTTCCGCACCGCAACCCGGCAACTACGCACCGGTCGCGATGATTGCGCGGCAGGCCATCGTCAATGCGCAGCAGGTGGTGGTGGGGTATGAACTGTTCAACCGCTCGCGCGCCGGCGCAGCCCACACGGCCGCCACCGATGTGATCCTGGTGTTCACCGCGCTGTCGCACGCCGGCACGGAAGAGCTGGTGGGCAAGAAACTCATTTTCGTCAACTGCACGCACGAAAGCCTCACCGGCGGCCACCTGGAACTGGTGGACCCGGACAAGGTGGTGCTGGAGATCCCGCCCCTGGGCCATGCGGCCTCAGAGGAGGTCGCCACGCGCATGCCCATCCTGGCGGAGCTGCGCGAACGCGGGTTCCACCTGGCGTTCAACCACACCGTGCTGCAGTCCGCCTACGCGCCCTGGCTGCCGCTGGCCGACTACATCAAGCTCGACCTCTCGGTGCTGGCACCCGACCAGCTCGCGGTGCTGATCAGCTACGCGGGCCGCCACTCCAAGGCCGAGCTGATTGCCGAGAAGGTGGAAACCGCGCAGCAGTACGACATGGTGTCCAGCCACGGCGTGCAGATGTTCCAGGGCTACTGGTTTGCCCGCCCGGCGCTGGTGGAGGCCAAGCTGCTGAGCCCCTCGCAGGCCAGCATCATCGAGCTCATCAACCAGGTGCGCAAACAGGCGCCCACGGCCGACATCGAGGAAACCCTCAAGAAGGACGCGGGCCTGGCCTTCAACCTGATGCGCTTGATCAACTCGGCGGGCTTTGGCCTGTCGCGCGAGATCACGTCCTTCCGCCAGGCCGTGATGCTCATGGGGCTCAAGCGCCTGTTTCGCTGGGCCGCCCTGCTGCTCACGGCCTCGCGGGCGAGCGGAACCCCCTCGTCCGTCGGGCAGACCGCCGTCGTGCGGGGCCGGCTCATGGAGCTGCTGGCGCAGGAGACCCTGCCGCCCGAGGAGGCCGATCAGGCGTTCGTCGTGGGCATCTTCTCGCTGCTGGACGTGATGCTGTCCATGCCGATGGAATCCGCCCTCGGCTTGCTGAACGTGCCCGCGCCAGTCGCGGCGGCGCTGCTGCGCCGCGAAGGCTTCCTGGGCGACCTGCTCACGCTGGCCGAGGCGTGCGAGTCCAGCGACGACGCCATGTTCAACCGCGCCGCAGGGCTGCTGCACCTGACCAGCCAGCAGATCAACCTGGCCCACCTGCAGGCCCTGGCCTGGGCCGACCACGTCACCGACGAATAGCCAGCATGCCGCGCGGCGCACGCGCCCGGCGCCGCTGGGCGCCTGTTGCCGGCGCCGGGAATTCGGGGGCCGGCAGGTCTAGAATTGTGAAAAAGCATTTCTCACCTGCGGCCCTTCATGCAAACCACTCCCGAACAAGACGCCCCCGACCTCGCCGCCCCTGCGGTGGAGCCCGTGGACGAAAACCTGGCCATCATTGCGCGCCAGGCCATCGTTGACGAGTCCCGCGCGGTCTACGGCTACGAGTTGTTTGACCGCTCCACGGCCTCCGATGCCCACACGGCCGCCAGCGATGCCGCCCTGCTGTTCAATGCGCTGTCCTATGCGGGGACGGAAGCGCTGGTGGGCAAGAAGACGGTGTTCATCAACTGCACCCACGAAAGCCTTTCCGGCGGGCATCTGGAGCTGATCCACCCCGAGAAGGTGGTGCTAGAGATCCCGCCCCTGCCCGACAGCGCCACGGCCGAGGAGATCGAGGGCCGCCTGCCCACGCTGGAAGCCCTGCGCACGCGCGGCTTCCGCCTGGCGCTCAACCAGAACGCGCTCAAGCGCGCCTACACCAGCTGGCTGCCGCTGGCGAGCTTCGTCAAGCTGGACATGCAGGCCTTCAAGCCCGAGCTGGCGGCACCGCTGGTGAAGTTCGCAACCACCCACAGCAAGGCCACCCTGGTGGCCGAGAAGGTGGAGACGGCCGAGCAGTACGAGCTGATGCGCGGCCTGGGGGTGAAGCTGTTCCAGGGCTACTGGTTTGCCCAGCCCGCGCTGGTCAAGGCCACCACCATCCGCCCCTCGCAGGCCACGATCATCCAGCTCATCAACCTGGTGCGCAAACAGGCCAGCACGGCCGAGATCGAGGACCTGCTCAAGAAGGACCCCACGCTCTCCTTCAACCTGCTGCGCTTCATCAACTCCTCGGGGTTCGGCCTGTCGTGCGAGATCACCTCGTTCCGCCACGCGGTCATGATCCTGGGGCTGAAAAAGCTGTTCCGCTGGGCGGCGCTGCTGATGACCACCTCCCGCGCCGGCGGGCCGCCGCCCGCGGTGGGGCAGACAGCCGTGGTGCGCGGCCGCCTGATGGAACTGCTGGCCGCCGAATTGCTGCCGCCGGAGGAATGCGACAACGCGTTCGTGGTGGGCGTGTTCTCCCTGCTGGACACCATGCTGGGCGTGCCCCTGGAAAAGGCGCTGGAGTCCGTGGCCCTGCCCGAGCCGGTGATGGACGCGCTGCTGCGCGGCACGGGCGTGTTTGCCCCGTTCCTGGAGCTGACCAAGGCGTGCGAGAGCGGCGACGAGGTGGCCTTTGCCCGCGCCGCCGACGCGCTGCACCTGTCCAACCGCCAGGTCAACTGGGCCCACCTGCAGGCACTGACCTGGGCCGAGACCCTGAACGAGGACTAAGCCCCGTTACTGGCGCTCCCAGCGCTAACAGCGCTCCTGGCACGCCGGCCACCGCCCCTGTTCACGGGCCGGTGGCTTTTCTTTTTGCTGCGTGGTGGTTCGCGCGGCGGTTCAGTGGGCGGCCTGGATGCCCGCGGCGCGGATGATGCGGGCGTTGTTCTCTGACTCCTGGGCAATCTGGCGCGCAAACTCGGCCGCCGTGCCGCCCGTGGGCACGTTGTCGGTGGCCTGCAGCTTGTTGCGGAGGTCTGGCAGCGCCAGCGCCTTGTTCACTTCGGCATTCAGGCGCGCCACCACGGCCGGCGGCGTCTGCGCCGGCGCGTACAGGCCGAACAGTGAGGACAGGTTGGCCGCGGGCTGGCCCAGCTCGGCCAGCGTGGGCACCTGGGGCAGCGAGTCCAGCCGCGCGGGCGCGCCCACCGCCAGGGGCTTGAGCTTGCCCGCCTGGATGTGCTGCAGCACGGCCGGCCCGGCGTTGGTGGACAGCACCTCGAACTGCCCGCCCAGCGCGTCATTCATCTGCTGGCCGCCGCCCTTGTAGGGAATGTGGGTGATCTGCACCTGGCTCTTGGCCATGATCTGCTCCAGCATGATGTGGCCGAGCGACGCCTGGCCCGAGGTGGCCCAGCGCACGGCGCCGGGCGCGGCCTGCGCCGCCGCCAGCAGGCCCTTGAAGTCCGCCGCCTTGCTGGCGGACGTGCCCAGCAGCAGCACGGGCGAATACATCACGCTCACCACCGGGGTGATGTCCTTTTGCGGGTCGAAAGGCGACTTGCCCAGGTGCGGGTTCAGCGCCAGCGGGCTCACCGCGGCGAAGCCCAGCGTGTAGCCGTCAGGCGCGGCCTTGGCCACCGCGTCCACGCCCAGGCTGCCGCTGGCGCCGGCCTTGTTCTCGACGACCACGGGGGTGCCCAGCTGCGCCGCCAGCTTGTCGCCCAGCGCCCGCGCCACCACGTCGCTCACGCCCCCGGCCGGGTACGCCACGATGATGCGCAGGGGCTTGCCTGTGGGCCAGGCCTGGGCCGCGGCCCAGGTGGCGGCGCCCAGCAGCGCCGCGCCAAGGATCAGTTTCTTCATGGGTGTTTCTTTCGATGGATAAAAACTAGCCGCGCGGGTGATGCTGCGCGTGCAGGGTCTTGAGGCGCTCGCGCGCCACATGGGTGTAGATGGTGGTGGTCGAGATGTCGGCATGGCCCAGCAGCAGCTGCACCACGCGCAGGTCCGCGCCGTGGTTGAGCAGGTGGGTGGCAAACGCATGGCGCAGCGTGTGCGGCGACAGCGGCGCGGTGATGCCCGCGACCTGCGCCCATTTCTTGACGATGACCCAGAACATCACGCGTGTCATGCCGCTGCCGCGCTGGGTGACGAACAGGTCGTCGGTCTGCTGCCCTGCCAGGATGGCGCCGCGGGCCTCGGCCAGGTAGCGCTCCAGCCACTGGCGGGCCACCTCGCCAAACGGCAGCAGGCGCTCCTTGCTGCCCTTGCCCATCACGCGCAGCACGCCCTCGGCCAGGCTGAGCTGGAAGGTCTTGAGCGTGACCAGCTCCGACACCCGCAGGCCGCTGGCATACATCAGCTCCAGCATGGCGCGGTCGCGCAGGCCCAGGGGGTTGCCCAGGTCGGGCGCGTTCAGCAGCGCCTCCACCTGCGCTTGCGACAAGGTCTTGGGCACGCGCAGCGGCTGGCGGGCCGCCTGCAGGCGCACCGTGGGGTCGGCGGTGATGCGCCGCTCGCGCAGCGCCCAGTGAAAGTAGCGCCGCAGCACCGTCAGGCGCCGGTTGGCCGAGGTGGCGCGCGTCTGCGCATGGCGCGCGGCAAAGTAGCCGTGCAGGTGGTGCTCGGCCGTGGCGTCCAGCGCCAGGGGCGGCTGCTGCTGGGCCAGCCACTGGGCGTACAGCGTCAGGTCGCGCCGGTAGGCCGCCAGGGTGTTGCGCGACAGGCCGTCCTCCAGCCACAGGGCATCCACGAAGGTGTCAATGGCGGTCTGGCTGTCGGACAACATGCAAAAACAATAGCACGTAAAAAAGGCCGCCCGGCAATCGGGCGGCCTGTGGCTGGGAAGGACCGCTTATTCCAGCGTCAGCTTCTGCTTGGCCACCACGTCCTTGTAGACGGCGAACTCGGCCTTGATCTGCTCGGCGAACTGCTCGGGCGTGTTGCCGATGACCAGCGAGCCGGTGTCCTCGATGCGCTTCTTCACGGCCGGGTCTTCCAGCGCCTTGCGCACGCCGGCGTTCAGCTTGTCCACGATGTCCTTGGGCAGGCCCTTGGGGCCGACGATGCCGTAGTAGGCCATGCGGTTGACGGGCTCCAGGCCCAGTTCCTTGAACGTGGGCACATTGGGCAGGGCCGCCACGCGCTGGGGCGCCGCAACCACGATGGGCACCAGGCGGTTGTCCTTGATGAACGGCAGGGCCGAGGGCAGGTTGTCGAAGATCATCGGCACCTGGCCCGCCACCGTGTCGTTCAGGGCCGGGCCCGCGCCGCGGTAGGGGATGTGCGTGACGAAGGTGCCCGAGAGGTTCTTGTACAGCTCCATCTGCAGGTGGCCGATGCCGCCCGTGCCGGAGGACGAGTACGAGTACTTGCCCGGCGATTTCTTCAGCTCGGCCACGAACGACTTGTAGTCCTTGGCCGGGAAGTTCGGATTCACCGCAATGATGTTGGGCGTGGCGGCGATGTTGACGACGGGCGTGAAGTCCGTGAGCGGGTTGTACGGCGTCTTGGGGTTGATGGCCGGGTTGGCCGCCGTGGTGGACACGGTGGCCACGCCCAGGGTGTAGCCGTCCGGCGTGGCGCGAGCCAGTTCCGCCGCGCCGACGATGCCGCCCCCGCCCGCCTTGTTGTCCACGATCACGTTCTGGCCCAGGGCCTTGCCCAGCGGCTCGGCGATGACGCGCGCAACGATGTCGGTGGTGCCGCCAGGGGCGAAAGGCACGACCAGGCGGATCACCTTGTTGGGATAGCCCTGCGCCGCGGCGGTGCCTGCGGCGGCGGCCAGAACGGTGAGTGCGAGCCATTGACGACGGTGCATGAGTTCTCCTTGGTGCGGGTGACAAAACAACAGCGCAGATGGTATGCGTAACCACCTTTCTCCTTGCCTGCGGATTGCACATAAGGGCTAACCCGGAGGCCTTGCGGTGCATCAAGTATTCTCGCCGGGGTGAACTACGCCACGCTCCTGCTCCCGGACTTCTCGCTCATCCTCTTCGGCTACCTGATCTGCCGGTACACCGCCCTCAACCGCTCGGTGTGGCAGCCCGTGGAGAGCCTGGTGTACTACCTGCTGTTCCCGGTGCTGCTGTTCCAGTCCATCGTCAAGAGCCCGGTGGACGTGGGCGCCGCATCGGGCCTGATTGCCGCCGGGCTGGCCATGGGCGTCACCGGCATCGCGCTGGCCTACAGCCTGCCGCACTGGCCGCTGCTGGGCCGCCACATCGACGCGCGCGACCATGCGGCCAGCGCCCAGGTGGCGTTCCGCTTCAACTCCTTCATCGGCCTGGCCATTGCCGAGCGCCTGGCGGGCGCCGAGGGGCTGCTGATGATCGCGGTGCTCATCGGCGTGTGCGTGCCCCTGTTCAACGTGGCGGCCGTGTGGCCCATGGCGCGGCACGGGCAGCACAGCTTTGCGCGGGAGCTGGTGCGCAACCCCCTCATCATCGCCACGCTGTCGGGGCTGGTGGCCAATCTGCTGGGGTTTCGCATTCCCGAGTGGGCCAGCCCCACGGTCAGCCGCATCAGCGCCGCGTCGCTGGCGCTGGGGCTGATGGCCGCAGGCGCGGGCCTGGAGTTTGGCCTGCTGGCACGCGGCAAGGCGCTGAGCATTGCGGTGCTGTCCATCCGGCACCTGGTGCAGCCGCTGCTGGCGTTCGGGCTGGCCCACCTCTTGCGGCTGAGCCCCGTGCAGACCACCGTGCTGCTGGCGTTCTCGGCCCTGCCCACGGCGTCGACCTGCTACGTGCTGGCCGCGCGCATGGGCTACAACGGGCCGTATGTGGCGGGGCTGGTGACACTGTCCACCTTGCTGGGCATGGTGAGCCTGCCGTTTGCGCTGGCCGTGCTGCGGTAGCCCCAGGGGCGTGCGCCCTCTCCTACCCCCGGCCCCGCACCGCACCGACAGGCCCGGGCTGCCCGGCGCCCGAGCATGGCGGCTTGCGCTGGCCAACGGGGCCGACGCCATCTACAGGAGAGACCCGCCATGCCCAACCAGGAAGAATCGCGCGACGGCACGCCCCGCGTGAATCCCGACCGCCCCTCCCCCGATGTGGAACGCTACGCCACCGACGGCCAGACCAACGCACGCGGCAAAGGCCCATCCGACGAGCAGGGCCAGCCACCCGACGCGAACCTGGTCGCGCCCAGCGGGGTCAACGAGCGCGACCGGGGCGCGGCGGACGTGCCACCCACCACCTCCGAGCAGCTGAATTTTGACGACGCCACCGAAGACCACCCGCGCGGCGACAACCGCCGCACCGGCGGCACCTGGAGCACGCCGCCGCACAACACCGGAGACCAGGGCGCCGTGGGCCGCGCGCCGGGCGCGGGCTTGTCAGACCGCAACGGCCCCAGCGATCCGGACGCCCGCAACGGCCGGCCCCAGCGATAGGCCCCGGGGAGCGCGGCACGCTGCAGCGCGGCGCAAATGCTTCACTTTTGATAGCTGCTTGCGCTTATCCATCAAGCGCTGCAGGCCGATTTCACTCCAGACCAAGCGCCCAGGCCACGTGCTCGCGCACCAGCGCGCTCGGGTCCCCGGCGCGGGACTGCAGCGCCGTGCGCAGGGCTTCGTCGCCCGTGGCGCGCAGCGCATTGCCCAGCGCCACCGCCACGTTGCGCAGCCAGCGCTCGTGGCCGATGCGGCGGATCGGGCCGCCTTCGGTTATGCGCAAAAAGGTGGGCTCGTCCCAGGCAAACAGGTGCGCCAACTGCTGGCCCGACAGGCCGGCGCGCTCGTCGAAGTCGGGCAGGCGGCTGACCTGGGCAAACTTGTTCCAGGGGCAGATGAGCTGGCAGTCGTCGCAGCCATAGATGCGGTTGCCCAGCAGCGGGCGCAGCTCCGGCGGGATGGGCCCGGCATGCTCGATGGTGAGGTACGAGATGCAGCGGCGCGCGTCCACCCGGTGCGGCGCGACGATGGCCTGCGTGGGGCACACGTCGATGCAAGCGCTGCAGCTGCCGCAGTGCGCGGTGACCGGCGCGCTTTCGGGCAGAGCCATGTCCACATAGATCTCGCCCAGAAAGAACATCGAGCCCGCCTCGCGGCTGAGCACCAGCGTGTGCTTGCCGCGCCAGCCCTGGCCGCTGCGCGCGGCAAGCTCGGCCTCCAGCACGGGGGCCGAGTCCGTGAAGACGCGGTGGCCAAACGGGCCGATGGCCTGGGCAATGCGGTCGCTGAGCTTTTGCAGCCGCGCGCGCAGCACCTTGTGGTAGTCGCGTCCGCGGGCGTAGACGGACACGATGCCCTCTTGCGGCCGCGCCAGGCGGGCCAGCTCCAGCGCCTGCCAGCCCTCGGGCGCCCGCACGCCCGTGCTGCGGGGCAGATAGTCCATGCGCGCGGTGATGACACTGACCGTGCCCGGCACCAGCTCGGCCGGCCGCGCGCGCTTCATGCCGTGCGCCGCCATGTACTGCATGTCGCCATGGAAGCCCTGGGCCAGCCACGCCGCCAGGCCGGGCTCTGCAGCGGACAGGTCCACCCCCGCCACGCCAATTTGGGAAAATCCCAGCTCGCGGGCCCACTCCTGCATTTGAGGAACGAGTTGACTGTTGCACCCCATACCGGCCAGATTGTAGAAACCGCCGCCGCGGCCGCTGGCGACCAGGCCCGCCAGTACGTCTGGCACAGCGAGGACGACACCGCCGCGTTCGCACGCCGCCTGGCCGCGCAGCCCGGGCTGGGCCACGCGTTCGTCACGCTGCACGGCGACCTGGGCGCCGGCAAGACCACGCTGGTGCGGCACCTGCTGCGCGCGCTGGGCGTGACCGGGCGCATCAAGAGCCCGACCTACGCAGTGGTGGAGCCGCACGAGGCGCCGGGCCTGGCCCCGAACCCGATGGCCTGGCACTTCGACTTCTACCGGTTCGACGACCCACGCGAATGGGAGGATGCGGGTTTCAGGGACATTTTTGCCGCCCCCGGCCTCAAGATGGCAGAATGGCCGGAAAAGGCTGCAGCGCTTACGCCGCCTGCGGACCTTGCTATCCACATTGAAGCAATCAACGACACCGAGAGGCAAGTGACGCTGCGTGCCCACACCCCCGCGGGACGCAGCCTGCTACAAGGTCTTTGAGCGAATGAGTTCCACCCGAACCCGCCCCCCGTCCCGCCGCGCGCTGCTGCAGGCCGGTAGCCTGGTCTTGCTGCTGGGCGCGCAGCAGATTGCCCGCGGAGCCACCATCCTGGCCGTGCGCGTGTGGCCCGCCCCCGAGTATTCGCGCGTGACCATCGAATCGGACGGCGCGCTGGTGGCCAAGCAGTTTTTCGTGGCCACGCCGCCGCGCCTGGCCGTCGACATCGAGGGCATCGACCTGAGCCCTGAGCTGCGCGAACTGGTGGCCAAGGTCAAGCCCGACGACCCCAACATCGCGGGCATCCGCGTGGGCCAGAACGCGCCCGGCGTGGTGCGGCTGGTGGTGGACCTGAAGCAGGCAGCCGTGCCCCAGGTGTTCACCCTGCCGCCGGTGGCGGCCTACCGGCACCGCCTGGTGTTCGACCTGTACCCCGCCGTGCCGGTGGACCCGCTGGAGGCCCTGATTGCCGAGCGCCTGCGCGACGCTCCGGCCGACACCAAGACGGCAGCGGCGGCCACCACGCCAGCACCCGCCGCCCGCGGCACTGCAGCCCCGCCAGCGCCCGCGCACGACCCGCTGGGCGACCTGATTGCCCAGCGCGCCCACCGCCCCGGCACGCCCGACAACGCGCCGCCCCCGCAGGTGGCCGCAGCGCCTGCGCCGGCTCCTGCCCCGGCGCCGGCCGAGACACCGCGCCCCGGCAACCGCGCCACATCCACCCAGACCGACCGCATCATCATCGTCGCGCTGGACCCGGGCCACGGCGGCGAGGACCCGGGCGCCATCGGTCCCTCGGGCACGCGCGAGAAAGACGTGGTGCTGCGCGTGGCCCACCTGCTGCGCGACCGCATCAATGCCACCACCATCGGCGGCAACCCCATGCGGGCCTACCTCACCCGCGACGGCGACTACTTCGTACCGCTGGGCGTGCGGGTGCAGAAGGCGCGGCGGGTGCAGGCCGACCTGTTCGTCAGCATCCATGCCGACGCCTTCACCACGCCCGAAGCCCGCGGTGCCAGCGTGTTCGCGCTCAGCCAGAGCGGCGCCTCCAGCACGGCGGCACGCTGGCTGGCCAACAAGGAAAACCAGGCCGACCTGGTGGGCGGCATCAACGTGCAGTCCAAGGACCAGCATGTGCAACGCGCCCTGCTGGACATGAGCACCACCGCGCAGATCAACGACAGCTTGAAGCTGGGCACGGTGCTGCTGGGCGAGATCGGCGGCATGGCCCGGCTGCACAAGCCGCGCGTGGAGCAGGCCGGCTTTGCCGTGCTCAAGGCACCCGACATTCCCAGCGTGCTGGTGGAAACCGCGTTCATCAGCAACCCCGAAGAAGAACGCCGGCTGCGCAGCAGCGCCTACCAGGAACAGCTGGCCGACGCGCTGATGCGCGGCATTACCCGCTACTTCGCCAAGAACCCGCCGCTGGCGCGCAGCCGTTCGGTCTAGGTGTGATGAAGGCCCCCAGGCTTGCGTGCACGGCAAAGTGCGCGCACAGTGGCCTTCCGTTCCACGGCAAGAAAGGAGGCACTCCATGGCCCTGCCCCACGCCCAATCCGGCCAGATCGTCAGCGTGCGCCCCTTGGGTGCGCGCCTGCTCGAAACCACCACCGCGGCCATCCTGAAGGCCGGCCAGCTCGAAGTCATGCGGGTCGTGCTGGACGCCGGCAAATCCATGAAGGAGCACCAGACGCCCGGCGAAGCCACCGTGCTGTGCATCGAAGGGGTGGTGGAATTCCTGAGCGAGGACGGCACCCAGCAACTGCAACCCGGCGACTTCGTGCACCTGGCGCCCCGCGCGCTGCGCTCGCTGCGGGCCCTGGAGCCCGCGTCGCTGCTGGTCACCCTGTGCCTGAAGCCCGCGAGCTAGCCGACAGCCCGCCCGCCGCGCACGCGGTGGTGCCCCGGTGTCCTACAACGGCAAGCCGCCATCGCCTACGGACGGCCCGCGCCGGGCGAGGGATAGTGAAGTCACAGGCACGTTCCCCGAACGCCACGCAGGTGCAGCCGGGACCGTGGCCTGGTTCCATTCACAAAGGACCCTAGCCATGAAAATCCGTCACATGCTTCTTGCTACCACGTGCACCGCTGCCCTGGCCCTGGGCGGGTGCGCCTCCAACCCCACCAATGCACAGATCGGCACCGGGGTCGGCGCCGTCGCTGGCGGCGCCGTGGGCAATGCCGTGTTTGGGGGCCCCGTAGGCACCATTGGCGGAGCCGCCGCCGGCGCGCTGATTGGCCACGAGATCGGCGAGGACCGCGACCAGCGCCGGGGCTACCGCCGCTAACCGGTCCCGTTTGGCATCAAAATGGCTGCCCGCGCTTGCCAGGCAAGCGCGGGCAGCTATATTTTTTGAAGTTCCTCAGGTCGCAGCCGGGCCCTCGGGCTTGCGGCCCGCCCGCCAGGCGCCCAGCAGGGCGAGGAGGCCGGGCACCAGGATCAGCGCCCAGATGATCTTGTCCAGGTGCTCCCGCACCCACGCCAGGTTGCCAAAGAAGTAGCCGGCGGTGCAGATGCCCAGCACCCACAGCACGGCGCCGGCCACATTGAAGCCGGTGAACTTGGCTCGGCCCATGGCGGCCACGCCGGCCACAAAGGGCGCAAACGTGCGGATGAAGGGCATGAAGCGCGCCAGCACGATGGTGATGCCGCCATAGCGCTCGTAGAACGCGTGGGCCTGGTCAAACGCGCGCCGGTTGAACCAGCGGGATTGCTCCCACTGGAACACCTTGGGCCCCACCCACCGGCCGATGGAATAGTTGCACTGGTCTCCCAGGATGGCCGCCAGCAGCAGCACCGCGCAGGCCAGCGGAAAGCTCATCAGCCCGGCGCCGCTGAGCGCCCCCACGATGAACAGCAGCGAATCGCCCGGGAGGAAGGGCATGACCACCACGCCGGTTTCCACAAACACGATCAGGAACAGCAGCGCATACACCCACGGGCCATAGGACTGCACGAACGCCTCCAGGTACTTGTCCACGTGCAGGATGAAATCGATGAGAAAAGTGGCGAGTTCCATGGGCGGGGGTCAAAAAGGGGAGCGGGCATTATCCCCACTGGGCCGGTGGCGCTGCGGCAAAACCCCTGCCGGCCCCCCGCCCTAAAATCCCGCGGTGACCGACAACACCACCGCCTCCCTTGCGGCAGCACCTGCCGCCGCACCCGCCCGCCGCCCCATCCGCGACCTGCCCGACGAGCTGATCAGCCAGATCGCCGCGGGCGAAGTGGTCGAGCGCCCCGCCTCGGTGGTGCGCGAGCTGGTGGACAACGCGCTGGACTCCGGCGCCACGCAGATCACCGTGCGCCTGTCGGCCGGCGGCGTGCGCCTGATCACGGTGGAGGACGACGGCTGCGGCATCCCGCAGGACGAGCTGGCCGTGGCCCTGCGCCGCCATGCCACCAGCAAGATCACCAACCTGCACGACCTGGAAACCGTGGCCACCATGGGCTTTCGGGGCGAGGCGCTGGCGGCCATCGCGTCGGTGTCCGAGACGGCCCTGCTCTCGCGCCCGGCCAGCCAGGGCAGCGCCTTCCTGCTGGACGCGCGCAGCGGCGAACTGCGCCCCGCCGCCCGCAGCACCGGCACCACGGTGGAAGTGAAGGAGCTGTTCTTCTCCACCCCCGCGCGGCGCAAGTTTTTGAAAACCGACGCCACCGAGCTGGCCCATTGCATTGAATCCGTGCGGCGGCACGCGCTGGCGCGGCCCGACGTGGGCTTTGCCATCTGGCACGAAGGCAAGCTGGTGGAGCAGTGGCGCGCCACCTTCGTGCCCGGGCAGGGGGATGCCCAGGACGCACTGGCCCGCCGCCTGTCGGACGTGCTGGGCGAAGACTTCGTCACCCAGTCCGTCGCCGTGCAGCACCGCGTGGGCCCCGTCACCGTGACGGGCCGCGCCGGCCTGCCCGACGCCGCCCGCTCGCGCCCGGACCACCAGTACTGCTACGTCAACGGCCGCTTCGTGCGCGACAAGGTGCTCACCCACGCGGCCCGCAGCGCGTACGAGGATGTGCTGCACGGACACAAGCAGCCCATCTACGCGCTGTACGTGGAGATCGACCCGGCGCGCGTGGACGTGAACGTGCACCCCACCAAGATCGAGGTGCGCTTTCGCGACAGCCGCGAGGTGCACCAGGCCGTGCGCCATGCCGTGGAGAACGCCCTGGCCGCGCCCCGCGCGGCGGCCCTGGCGGCTGCGGCACCGGCCACCACGGCCACCACGGCCACCGCCCCCGAGAATTTCGAGCCAAAACAGGCTCCAGCGCCCGTCTGGCAAGCGCAAGCAGCTATCAAATTTGATGAACCGCAGCGCGGCCACCGCGTGCAGGACCTGCAGGCGCTGTGGGGCCCCCGCAGCACCGCCGCGCCCGATACCGCCACACCGGCGGCCCTGGGCGGCCTGTGGGCACCCTCGGCGCAAGGGCCCTCCGACCCGGCAGCGCCCAGTTCAGGCGCACAACCCGCTGCCGTTGCTGCCGCCGCCATTGCCACGCCGCTGCCAGCAGCCGCACCACGGCCTGAAGCCGAAACCCCCTGGCCCCTGGGCCGCGCCGTGGCCCAGCTGCACGGCGTCTACATCCTGGCCGAGAACGCCCAGGGCATGGTCGTCGTGGACATGCACGCCGCGCACGAACGCATCGTGTACGAGCGCCTGAAGGCCCAGGTGGACAGCGGTGCGCGCATCGCCAGCCAGCCCCTGCTGATCCCGGCCACCTTCGCCGCCACGCCGCAAGAGGTGGCCACCGCGGAGGAGTCCGCCGAAGTGCTGGCCATGCTGGGCCTGGAGGTGGTGCCCTTTTCCCCCAAGACCCTGGCCGTGCGCGCCGTGCCCACCACGCTGGCCACGGCGTCGGGCTTTGGCGACCCGGTGGAGCTGGCCCGCAGCGTGCTGGCCGAGCTGGCCGCGCACGACGCCACCACCGTGGTGCAGCGCGCCCGCAATGAAATCCTGGGCACCATGGCCTGCCATGGCGCGGTGCGCGCCAACCGCAAGCTCACGCTCGACGAGATGAACGCGCTGCTGCGCCAGATGGAAACCACCGACCGCAGCGACCAATGCAACCACGGCCGCCCCACTTGGCGGCAGCTCACGATGAAGGAGCTGGACGGGTTGTTCCTGCGCGGGCGGTAGGCCGGCCCGGCCAGCCGCCGTGCAGCGGCGGCACCCTCCCCAGGCGCCCGGTCAGGGCAAGGCGCGCGCCGCCGCGGACACGTCGCACTGCAGCGCCACCGGCGGCGTCGCCGCCGCCATGGGCGCGCCGGGCTGCTCCGGCTGCAAGGTCCACTCCAGCGTGTAGTAGTTGCTGCCCATGTACCGGAAGTGCTCGGCGCGCGGCGCCGCCGTGGCGCGGCCCTGCGCCAGCGACCAGCCCTCCGGCGCCGGCAGCACCGACGCGTCGGCGCAGCGCAGGGCCACGCGCAGCACGGCGGGCCCCGGCGCGGTGAGCTGCAGCGCGATGCCCTGCGGGTGCAGGGCCGGCAGGAAGGTCATGTAGTCCACGCGCTCGTCGGTGAACACGTTGCCCCCCTCCCGGCCATTGACGCGCACCGGCAGCGGCGCAAACGCATACACCGCCGCGCCCGGCAGCGCGGCCACGGGCGCCAGCCCCTGAGTGAATGTCGAGGGCACCGCGGGGGCCGCGGGCTCGATCAGGTATTGCGTGGCCGAGGCCCCTGCCGCTGCCACCGGGCAGCGGGCATCAAACTGGCGGTTGGTCAGGTCGCGCACCAGCATCCAGTACAGGCCCCGAAGCTGGCCCTGGCACAGGCCTTCCGACTCCACATAGTCCTGCATGGCGCGCAGGTACCGGAAGCTGAACGACGGCACCCAGCGCTGCGCCCCCCCGATGTGCGGGAAGAACGACACGTTGGCCCCCAGGTCCAGCTTGCCCCGCGCCTCGAACTGCCGGTACAGCGCCCACTGCCCGCCCAGCGCCAGCACGCCGACAGCGGCCATCCCCGCAAGCCAGGGCACGGCACTGCGCACCCACCGCTCGCTGGCCCCCGCCCAGCCATAGGCAGCCACCAGGGCCATCCAGGGCTGGATCACGTCCAGGTGCCAGAAGGCGCCAAACGGCAGCATCAGCATGGCCATCACCCACCACACCAGCATCGCCACAGCCACCCACCGCATGGCGGGCGACCGTGCGGCCCGCGCCAGCCCCAGCACCGCCCCCACCAGCACCACGCCCAGCAGCACGGCGGCCGCGGCCGTCACCCCCGGCACGGCGGGCGAAATGCCGGCCACCATGTGGTAGGGCATGGCCAGCGCGTCCCACCATTTGCCCGGGCTCAGCAACCGGCCGGCGAGCCCCATCCAGCCGGCCTCGGAAGGCGGCGGCGGGGCCGCCACCACGTTCGCAATGTTCCAAGGCTTGGCCCACAGCGCCCACCCCGCCGTCAGGGCCACCACCACGCCGATACCGGCCCAAGTGCCCCGCTGGCGCAGCACGGCCGGGTGCAGCACGGCATACAGCCCCATCGCCACCGCCAGCGGCACCGCCGAGGGGTGGATCTGCAGCAGCAGGAACATCGCGAGAGCCAGCGCAAACCACCCCGAGCCCGGCCGGTGCAAGGCCCGCACCCACAGCGCCAGCACCCCGCTGGACAGCCCCATCACCAGCGCCGGATTCCAGGCGCTGTGGGTGTACATGCTGCCCACGATGGGCATGCACAGCGCCACAAAGGCCAGAGCCACGCGGCTGCCCAGGTGCGCGCGGAACGTGGCCCACGCCCAGCCGAGGCAGGCCAGGTTGAACAGCCCGAAGGCCGCAAAGATGCTGGTCTCGCGGTCGGCCACCAGCAGGGGCAGGCCCAGCAGGTAATAGAACCCCGGCGGCAGAAAGAACCGCCCGTTGAACGGCGTGCTGCTGCGGGGCCACTGGCCCTGGTGCACCCACTGCCGCACCGTCTCCACGTCGCGGATCTGGTCGGGCCCGTGGAACGTGAGGTCGCAGTAATAGACCTGCAGGAAACCGAAGCCCAGCAACAGCAGCACGGCCAGCCAGTCGCTGGCTGGGGAGCGCGACGGCGATGGGGACGCGGTGGGTAAGTTCATGAAAGAGAGTTCTGCACTGCAAGGACGGGGGTTGGCGGATCCGGCCTGGCGGGCCCCAAGAAGACACGTTTGATCACAAACAGAAATGCAGATCGCCCCAATACACCCGCAAATCAGCGAAGAATACAACGCTATATCAAGCAAAAGGTGTGTTTCTTGAAACGGCTGTGGGACTGGGATCGTACTGGGCGGCTTATGCGCATACGGCCAGCCAGGGGTCACCGATCTCCCACTGCCGGAAACTTCACGGGAGGACTCCACTTTGACACGCATGGCCATCTCTCTCGTCCGCCGTCTTGTAGGGACGCAGGACCTCCAACTCAAACTAGCGCAAATCGAGACAGCCCTTCGTCAAAAAACTGCAGCCCCCCCGTCCCTTCTCACGATGCCGCTGTGCGCCTCCATGACCGAGGTCCGCAAGACCATTGCAGACAACTTCATCGCGGGCCAGGGGCTGGAAATCGGCGCCTTTACCTCGCCCCTGCCGGTGCCGGCGGCAGCGCAGGTGACCTATGTTGACAAATACAACCTGGAAGACCTGGACGCCAACCACAAGGTGGCCGGGCTGTCGCTGAAGGACTTCGGGGTGGACCTGAGCACCGTGGTGCGCCCCGACATCGTGGACGACGGCGAATGCCTCTCGAAGGTGGGGGACTACTCGCAGGACTTCGTCATTGCCAACCATGTGCTGGAGCATTTCGAAGACCCGATCAAGGGCTTCCGCAACATGCTCAGGGTGCTCAAGCACGGGGGCATCCTGTACCTGAGCCTGCCCGAAATGCGGCACAGCTTCGACAGCGTGCGGCAGCCCACGCCCTTCGAGCACCTTCAACGGGACTATGAGGAGGGGCCGGGCTGGTCCCGGGAACTGGCCTATGCCGAGTTCGCAAAGATCTTTGCCGCCAACGGAATGGACAAGGGGCTGTTCCCCCGCCGCAGCGGGGCAGCGCTCGCGCAGTTCGAAAGCGAAGTGGCGCAGGAGCTGAACGCGGCCAACTACAGCATCCACTTTCATGCCTGGACCATGGACGGCATGGTGGAGATGTTCTCCCGGGCCAAGGGCCTGTACCGCCTGGCGTACGAGACCCGGCTGGTCTTGAAGAACAAGGAAGAAGTGGTCTTCATCTTTGAGAAAACCGTGCCCCACGTTGCGTAGGGGCCGGCATCGCCCATTTGTGGCGAGCCCTTCTTCTTTTCCTGTCCTTTCGCCCTAAAGAGAAAAGCGCCTTGCGGCGCTTTTCTCCGGGTGCTTCCCGGGGAATCACCCCAGCGCATCACTGGTCGCGCGCAGCCTTGGCCGTATCGGCGAAGTCGCTGAACACGCCGTCCACGCCCAGCTCGTAGAACAGCTTGTATTCCGCCTTCGGATCCCCCTTGAAGTCCGACGCCAGACGCTTGGCCTCGTTGCGGAAGGTGTAGGCGTGCACGAACAGCCCGGCAGCGTGGGCGTTCTTCACCACGTCGGTCGGGGGCATCATGACGCGGTCGCGCTCGTCGATCTTGCCGTCGCCATTGAGGTCATCGGCCTTGCCGTCCTTGTTGGCGTCCACCTGCTTGGAAGGGATCAGGTAGGGCTTCCACGGGCCCACGCCATCGGCGTAGGTCTTGACTTCCTTCAGGCCGGCCGGAGTGAGCAGGCTGGCGAAGGTGCGTGAGTCGCCGGCCACCGCAAAGTCATACGGCCGGTCGTACGGCGCCGTCAGGTCCATGCTGCCGTCGGGGTTCACGTCATTGGCATCCACCAGCTGCACCAGACGGATTTGCGTCTTGGTGCGCAGGTACTTGAGGTTGGACACCTCGAACGACTGCACGATCACCGGCGAGCTCTTGCTGGTGTAGCCGTACTTGGCCAGCACCGTGAGCAGGCGGTCCTCCAGCGGCAGCCCCAGCTTGGCGTGGTACGTGGGGTGCTTGGTTTCGGGGTACACGCCCACGGTGCGGCCCGCCTTGGCGCCCGCGCTCTTGGCCAGGTCCAGCACTTCCTCCAGCGTAGGGATCTGGAACTTGCCGTTGAACGATTGATCGCGGTCGGACAGCGGCTGGATCGCCCGCAGGGTCTTGAGCTCGGCCAGGGTGAAGTCGGACACGAACCAGCCCTCTTCCTCCACGCCGTCCACCACCTTCTTGGTCTTGCGGCTGGCGAATTCGGGGCGCGAGGCCACGTCCGTGGTGCCGGTGATGTTGGGCTCATGCCGAGCGACCAGCGCGCCGTCCTTGGTGGCCACCAGGTCCGGCTCGATGAAGTCAGCGCCCATGTCGATGCCGCGCTGGTATCCCTCCAGCGTGTGGTCGGGCAGGTAGCCGGCAGCCCCGCGGTGGCCAATGACCAAAGGGGTGTCGCCGTTGAGCGTGGGATAGCGCGGCCCGTCGCTGCCGCCGCAGGCCGCCAGCACCGCCGCCAGGGCCAGCAAACTCCCTCTCGCACCAGAAATGTGCATGCACTTCTCCTCGTTGTGGTTGAAAAACCGCAGAACTGTGGGCGCGCCGTGTGACACGGCCGTGACGGCCAGCGCCTGGGCCCATCAGCTCCTTAAAACCATCCAGGAACGCACCAAATCAATGCAAACCACCCCATTTTTGACCGCCAAATCCCCAGCATTGTGCATAGCCATCGGCATGAAAGTATGACTTTTGAACATAATGCTCTATTGCAGTGCATAGTGCCTGCTCCCGGTGGACGACGTTGAGAGTCTTTTGAACCTTATGAAATACGAAACTGCAGGCAGCTTCCTGGCCCACGTGGCCCTTCGCAATCCGGGTCAGCCCGAGTTTTTACAGGCCGTTACCGAAGTGCTGGAGAGCCTGTGGCCCTTCATTGCCAAACACCCGCGCTATGCGGAACACGGCCTGCTGGAGCGCCTGGTGGAACCCGAGCGCACCGTGATGTTCCGCGTGGCCTGGGTGGACGACCACGGCACGGTGCAGGTCAACCGCGGCTACCGCATCCAGCACAGCATGGCCATCGGGCCCTACAAGGGCGGCATCCGGTTCCACCCCTCGGTGAACCTGTCGGTGCTGAAATTCCTGGCGTTCGAGCAGACCTTCAAGAACGCGCTGACCACGCTGCCCATGGGCGGCGGCAAGGGCGGCAGCGACTTCGACCCCAAGGGCAAGAGCCCCGGCGAAGTCATGCGCTTTTGCCAGGCTTTCGTGTCCGAGCTGTTCCGCCACGTGGGCGCGGATACCGACGTGCCGGCGGGCGACATCGGCGTGGGCGGCCGCGAGGTGGGCTACATGGCGGGGATGATGAAAAAGCTCAGCAACCGCGCCGACTGCGTTTTCACGGGCAAGGGCCTGTCGTTCGGCGGCTCGCTGATCCGCCCCGAGGCCACGGGCTATGGCACGGTGTACTTTGCCGAGGAGATGCTGAAAACGCGGGGCCGCTCGTTTGACGGGCTGCGGGTGTCCGTGTCGGGTTCGGGCAATGTCGCGCAGTACGCGGTGGAAAAGGCCATGCAGCTGGGCGCCAAGGTCGTCACGGTGTCCGACTCCAGCGGCACGGTGGTGGATGAGGAAGGCTTCACGCCCGAGAAGCTCGCCATCCTGATGGAGGTGAAGAACCACCACTACGGCCGCGTGAGCGACTATGCGGCCCGCACCGGCGTGCGGTTTGAAGCCGGCGTGCGCCCCTGGCACGTGCCGGTCGACGTGGCCCTGCCCTGCGCCACGCAGAACGAGCTGGATGGCAACGATGCCGCCACCCTGGTGCGCAACGGGGTGGTCTGCGTGGCCGAAGGGGCCAACATGCCCGCCACCATCGAGGCGGCCAAGGCACTGGAAGCGGCGGGCGTGCTGTACGCCCCCGGCAAGGCCAGCAACGCCGGCGGCGTGGCCACCTCGGGCCTGGAAATGAGCCAGAACTCCGCCCGGCTGTCCTGGCCGCGCGACGAGGTGGACGCGCGCCTGCTGCAGATCATGCGGGGCATCCACGCAGCGTGCCTGCAGTACGGCCGCCGCGCCGATGGCTCGGTGAGCTACATCGACGGCGCCAACATTGCGGGCTTCGTCAAGGTGGCGGACGCCATGCTGGCGCAAGGCGTGGTGTAGCGGCAGGCGGGGCGCGGCTTGGGCGAAGCCGCATGTAAGCGTATGCTACAGGCGCCTTGGCCCAGGCCCACCCGGCGGCGGGCCCGCCCTTTTTGCCTCTTGCGCAGGAGTCCACCGTGGAAATCTTCAGCTTTCTGAACGCCCTCGTCGAAAAGGGTGGCTCCGACCTGTTTTTCAGCGTGGGCGCGCCGGTGAACCTCAAGATCGAGGGCGTCACCCACCCGCTGAAAATGCCGGCGCTGCTGCCCGGCCAGGTCAAGCAGCTGGCCTATTCCGTCATGAACGAGAAGCAGATCAGCGAGTTCGAGGCGCGGCAGGAGATGAACCTGTCCATCTCAGCCGAGAACCTGGGGCGCTTTCGCGTCAATGTGTTCGTGCAGCGCGGCGAGACGGGCATGGTGGTGCGCTACATCAAGAACAAGATTCCGGCGCTGTCGGCCCTGGGCCTGCCGGCCATCCTGGAAAAGCTGGTGCTGCGCAAGCGCGGGCTGGTGCTGGTGACGGGCGCCACGGGGTCGGGCAAGTCGACCACGCTGGCGTCGATGATCAACTACCGCAACGAAAACGTGACGGGCCACATCCTCACCATCGAGGACCCGCTGGAATTCCTGCACGCCCACAAGCGCTCGGTGGTCGACCAGCGCGAGGTGGGCATCGACACGCAGTCGTACGAGGAAGCGCTGAAGAACGCGCTGCGCGAGGCGCCGGACGTGATCATGATCGGCGAGATCCGCGACCGCAACACCATGAAGCAGGCCATCGCCTTTGCGGAAACCGGCCACCTGTGCCTGTCCACGCTGCACGCCAACAACGCCAACCAGGCGATGGAGCGGGTGATCAACTTCTTCCCGGAAGACGCGCACCACCAGCTGCTCATCGACCTGAGCCTGAACCTGGCGGGCGTGGTGTCGCAGCGGCTGATTCCCGGCCTGCACGAGAAGCTGGTGCCCGCGGTGGAGGTGATGCTCAACTCGCCCTACATCGCCGACCTGATCGCCAAGGGCGAGTTCGCCGGCATCAAGGAGGCCATGGGCCACAGCACGGAAATCGGCATGTGCACGTTCGACCAGGCGCTGTACCAGCTGTACACCGAAGGCCGGATCTCGCTGGAGGAAGCCCTGCACAACGCCGACTCGCGCACCGACCTGGCGCTGCGCGTGCGGCTGGCGGCCGGGGTGAGCACGAACGACGCGGGCGACCTGGCGATCGACACCACCTCGCCCATGCAATCGGCGTCGCGGCTGTATTGACAGAGCCAGGGCATGCCGCCGCCGCGCCAGCGTAACAGCGCGAACTTTGGCGGGCCGGAACGGATCAGTGCAGGCATGAAACGCGGACCTCTTCTTTCCTCGCTGGCACTGGTGGTGGCCGTGAGCGTGGGCTGCGCCACCCTGGACGCCAAGCAGCGCGAGTGGATTTTTCAGCCCAGCGACCGCAGCTGGGGCGGAGCCCCCTCCACCGAGGGCATGCAGGACGTGTGGATCGATTTCGCGTCGGAGGCCACCGGCAGCCCGGCGCGGCTGCACGGCCTGTGGCTGCCGCAGGGGCGCGCCGGCGCGCCGGCGCTGCTGTACCTGCACGGCGCGCGCTGGAACGTGGCGGGCTCCGCCGGGCGCATCCGCCGCATGCAGGAGCTGGGCTTCTCGGTGCTGGCCATCGACTACCGGGGGTTCGGCCGCAGCAGCGCCGGACTGCCGTCCGAAACCACCGCCGCCGAGGACGCCCGTGCCGCCTGGGACTGGCTGGCGCAGCACCAGCCCGGCAAGCCCCGCTACCTCTTCGGCCACTCGCTGGGGGGCGCCATCGCCATCGACCTGGCGAGCAAGGTGGACGACGAGCAAGGCACCATGGTCGAGGGCACCTTCACCAGCGTGCCCGAGGTGGTCAGCACCTTCAAGTGGGGATGGCTGCCGGTGTCGGCCCTCATCACCCAGCGGTTCGAATCCGTCCGCAAGGTGGCGCGCATCGGGTCTCCGCTGCTGGTGGTGCATGGCAGCGAGGACAGCCTGATCCTGCCGTCGCTGGGGCGCAAGCTGTACGAGGCGGCGCAGGAGCCCAAGCAGTTCGTGCTGGTGGACGGGGGATCGCACCACACGACCAACACCGTGGGGCAGGCGCAGTACCGCCAGGCCCTGGCGTCGCTGTTCCGGCTGCAGTAGGCCGCCAAAGCGCCAAAGCGCCTGCGCTCCCGCCCCGTCCGCAGCATGGCCCACGGGGCGCTGCGGGCACGCCCCTTCTGGTACGCTCAGACGGATATGTCTGCCCCGTCCGCCGCTGCGACCCCAGCCGCCCTCCCCGCCGTCCAGCCCGGCCTGGCCATCCTCGTGCTGGCACTGCTGCTGTCCATCCAGCCCGTCACCACCGACCTGTACCTGCCGGCCCTGCCCGCGCTCACGCGCAGCCTGGGCGCGCCGGTGGCCGCGGCGCAGCTCACCCTTAGCGGGCTGCTGCTGGCCTTTGGCTGCTCGCAAATGGTGTGGGGGCCGTTGTCGGACCGCTTTGGCCGCCGGCCCATCCTGCTGACGGGCCTGGCCATCTACACCGTGGCGTCGCTGGGCAGCGCGCTGGCGCCCAGCATGGCGCTGCTGATCCTGTGGCGCATTGCCCAGGGCGCCGCCATGGGGGCCGTGGTGATGTGCGCCCGTGCCATCGTGCGCGACCTGTACACGCCCAATGAAGGGGCGCGCGCCATGTCCAAGGCCCTCACCGGCCTGGGCGTGGTGGCCTGCATCTGCGCCCCGCTGGGCGGCCTGCTGAGCGAATGGCTGGGCTGGCGCGCGGCGTTGACGGCCGTGACGGCCTATGGCGCGGCCACCCTGGCGGTGGTGGCGCTGCGCATGCCCGAAACCCTGGCACACCGCAACCCCCAGGCGCTGCAGCCGCGCGCGCTGGTGGGCACCTGGGCGCACGTACTGCGCAGCCCCACCTTCTGGGCGTTCTCGCTGCAGACCACGGCCACCTACGGCGGCCTGTTCACCTTTCTGGCGTCCTCGTCGTTCGTCTACATCGACGTGCTCGGCCTCACCCGCACGCAGTACGGCTGGGTCATGGCCTCGGCCTGCGTGGCCTATCTGGCGGGCACCTTTCTGTGCCGCCGCTGGCTGGTGCGCTACGGCCTGCCGCGCACGGTGGCGATTGCCGGCGGCCTGAGCCTGGCAGGCGGCACGCTGATGGCGGCGGTGGCGGCGCTGGGCTGGCTTGAGCCCTGGGCCTTGCTGCTGCCGTTTTTCCTGTACATGCTGGGCCACGGCATTCACCAGCCCTGCGGGCAAAGCGGCGCCGTGGGCCCCTTCCCCAAGGCGGCCGGGGTGGCCTCGGCGCTCAATGGCTTCATGATGATGCTGGCGGCGTTCGGCATTGGCGGCTGGCTGGGCCAGCGGCTGGACGGCACGGTGTGGCCGCTGGTCAACGGCGTGTGGTTCTGGTCGGCCGCGCTCGCCGCCATCTCCTGGACGCTGGTGCGGAAATTCGGGGTGGCCAAGGACCATGCCTGACACCCTTCCCTCGCCGGGCACGCTGCCCGCCGTCGCCCTGGCGGGCCCTACCGCATCGGGCAAAACAGCCGGCGCGCTGGCCCTGGCCGCCGTGCTGGGCAAGCAGGGCGTGCCGGTGGAGATCATCAGCGTGGACTCGGCCCTGGTGTACCGCGGCATGGACATCGGCACGGCCAAGCCCACAGCCGACGAGCGCGCCGCCGTGCCGCACCACCTCATCGACATCCGCGACCCGCTGCAGACCTACAGCGCGGCCGAGTTCGTGCAGGACGCCACGCGCCTCATGGGCGAGATCCGCGCCCGGGGCGCGCTGCCCCTGCTGGTGGGCGGCACCATGCTGTACTTCAAGGCGCTGTTCGACGGCATCGACGACATGCCGCCCGCCGACCCCGCCGTGCGCGCGCGGCTGGAAGCCCAGGCCGCTGAACAGGGCTGGCCCGCGCTGCACGCCGAGCTGGCCCGCGTGGACCCCGCCACCGCCGCGCGCCTGGCCCCGGCGGACAGCCAGCGCATCCAGCGTGCGCTGGAGGTGTGGCATGTGTCCGGCCGCCCGCTGTCGAGCTTTCACACTACAAAAACAGGAGCTGCTCGCGCTGGTGCTGCAAGCGCTACAGCCCTTTTTTCCTTGGAACCGCAAGACCGGGCCTGGCTGCACGAGCGCATTGCGCAGCGGTTTGATGCGATGCTGGCCGCCGGCTTCCTGGACGAGGTGCGCGGCCTGCGGGCGCGGGGCGATCTGCACCCGGACCTGCCCTCGATGCGCTGCGTGGGCTACCGGCAGGCCTGGGAAAGCCTGGACGGCACCTGGCCCCTGCAGAGCCTGCGCGAGCGCGGCATTGCCGCCACGCGCCAGCTGGCCAAGCGGCAGATCACCTGGCTGCGCAGCATGCCCGCGCGCCACGCCGTGGCCTGCGACCAGCCGAACGCAGTGGCCCAGCTGGTGCAGGCCGTGCTGCAGCGACTGTCCGCCCCGCCCCCGCAACCCGCAGCACCCTGACATGACGGCACGGCTGCGCGTGGAACAGCTGGGCAAGCGCTACGGCGACACGCCCGTGTGTGCCGGGGTGGACTTTGCGGTGGAGCCGGGCGAGTTCGTGGCCATCGTCGGCGACTCCGGCGTGGGCAAGTCCACCCTGCTCAACTGCCTGGCGGGGCTGGACACCTGGGACACGGGCTCCATCACGCACGGCGCCACCCGCCTGGACGCGCTCACGGACACCCAGCGGGCCCTGTGGCGCCGCGCCCATGTGGGGTTCGTGTTCCAGGCGTTCCACGTGCTGCCGCACCTGGACGTGGCGCAGAACGTGGCCTTGCCGCTGATGCTGCTGGACCGCCCGGACCCGCGCCGGGTGCAGCAGATGCTGGAGGCCGTGGGCCTGGAGGGGCTGGGCTCGCGGCTGCCGCAGCAGCTCAGCGGCGGGCAGCTGCAGCGCGTGGCCATTGCCCGCGCACTGGTGCACCGCCCCGGCCTGCTGCTGGCCGACGAGCCCACCGGCAACCTGGACCCTGGCACCGCCGCCCGGGTGATGGACCTGCTGCTGGCGCAGACGCGCCAGCACGGCGCGTCGCTGGTGCTGGTCACGCACTCGCAGGCCGCCGCCGAGCGCGCCGACCGCGTACTGCGGCTGACCGCCGAGGGGATGGCGCCCTTGCGCTGACACCTGCCCGGCGCCTGCGCCGGACAGGCACACCCCAACTTATTCGATGTGCAGGCGCTGCGCGGCCTTGTTGGCCTTCTTGGGCAGGGTCAGCGTGAGCACGCCGTTGTCGTACTTGGCCTTGGCCTGGGAGGCATCCACTTCGTCGGGCAGCTGGAAGCTGCGGGCCACCGACCCGAAATAGCGCTCCGAACGCAGCACCTTGTCGCCCTCGCGCTTCTCGTCGTGCTGCCGCACTTCGGCGCGCAGGCTCACCACGTTGCCTTCCAGCGAGACGTGGATGTCTTCCTTGGTCACGCCGGGCACTTCGGCCTGCACGGTGTAGCCGGTTTCGTTTTCAGACACGTCCACCTTGATCTGCGAGGGCGAGGGCAGGTTGTCGCCGTGCAGTGGCCGCACATAGAACCCGGGTGCAATGTCCTTGAAGAAGTCATCGAACAGACTGCCGCGAGATACCAGCGAATTCATGGTTGAGCTCCTGAAAAAGGGGTGGGTACACCAGGGCCGGCACTGCGCCGCCGCCCCGGGAGGCTGCCCGCCTGGCAACCTTCCGTTGACAAAGATAAGTACCCTGCGGCGCGGCTTCAAGGCCTTCCGGCGGCAAGATTGACCTGCATCAGTGCCGGCCGGGCGCTGCGCCGGGCGGCGGCGCACGCCACAATCGCGCCATGCTGGCGCTCCTTCGCACCTTCTCCTGGCGGGACCTGCGCCACCACCCCTGGCGCAGCGCCGCCGCCGTGGTGGCGGTGATGCTGGGCGTGGCGCTGGGGTTTGCGGTGCAGGTGATCAATGCCTCGGCGCTGGACGAGTTTTCGCACGCCGTGCGCGCCGTCAACGGCCAGCCCGACCTGGAGCTGCGCGCCATGCAGGGCAGCCTGCCCGAGGCCGTGTACGGCCCGCTGGCCACCCACCCGCAGGTGGCCCGCGCCAGCCCGGTGCTGGAGTGGACCGCCGTGGCCCGCACGGCGGCGCAGGGCCCGGCCGCCGGCGCGCCGCTGCGCGTGGTGGGCGCCGACGCGCTGCTGCTGCCGGCCGTGGCCCCCGCCCTCATGCCCCGCCCGTGGAAAGACGCCGACCGGCTGGCGCTGCTGGCCCCGGCCACCGTGTTCCTCAACGCAGCCGCACTGCAGGCGCTGGGCCTGTCGGGTCACGAATTGGCACGCACCGCGCCGCCCGTGCTGCTGCAGGCCGGGTTGCAGCAGTGGTCCGTGCGCGTGGCGGGCACCGTGGCTGCGGGCGGTGCGCCGCTGGCCGTCATGGACCTGGGCGCGGCGCAGGACCTGCTGGGCCGCGCCGGAGAACTCACCCGCATCGACCTGCAGCTGCAGCCCGGCACCGACGCCCGCGCGTGGCAGCAGGCCGTGCGCGCCCTGCCCGGCTGGCCGGCCCAGGCCGTGTTTGCGCAGCCGGGGGACGCGGCGCAGCGCATCAGCAACCTCTCGCGGGCCTACCGGGTCAACCTCAACGTGCTGGCCCTGGTGGCCCTGTTCACGGGCGCGTTCCTGGTGTATTCGGTGCTGGCCCTCAGCGTGGCGCAGCGCGGACCGCAGTTTGCGCTGCTTGCGGTGCTGGGCGCCACGCCGCGCCAGCGGCTGGCCCTGGTGCTGTGGGAGTCGGCCGCCCTGGGGCTGCTGGGCAGCGTGGCGGGCATTGCCCTGGGCACCGGCCTGGCCGCGGCAGCCCTGCGGCTGCTGGGGGGCGACCTCGGGGGCGGCTACTTCGCGGGGGTGCAGCCGGCGCTGCAGTGGAGCCTGCCCGCCGCGGCGGTGTACGGCGGGCTGGGCACGCTGGCAGCGCTGGCGGGCGGCTGGTGGCCGGCGCGTGCCGCCCAGGCACTGCCGCCGGCCCAGACGCTCAAGGGGCTGGGCACGGCCGCTGCGCAGGGGCACGCGGGCGCCACGGGGCTGGTCTTGATCACCCTGGGCGTGCTGCTGGCGCTGGCGCCTCCGGTTTTTGGCATTCCGCTGGCCGCCTACCTGGCCGTGGCGCTGCTGCTGGTGGGCGGCATCGCCCTGCTGCCCCGGGGGCTGGACCAGGTGCTGCGCCGCCTGCAGCCGCTGGCTGGCCGCGGCGCCTTGCCCCTGCTGGCCCTGGAGCGCGCACGGCGCATGCGCGCCACCGCCGCCATGGCCGTTGGCGGGGTCGTGGCCAGCCTGAGCCTGGCGGTGGCACTGACGGTGATGGTGTCGAGCTTTCGGGGCTCCGTCCTGCAGTGGCTGGACGCGGTGCTGCCCTCGCCCCTGTACGTGCGCTCGGCCATCGGTGCGCCCGGCAGCGGCGATGCGGCACTGCTGCCCGCGGGTTTTGCCGAAGCCGTGGCACGGCTGCCGCAGATCGAACGGCTGCAAGCCCTGCGCGCCAGCCCGCTGCAGCTCGACCCTGCGCGCCCGGCGCTCACGGTCCTCAGCCGGCCGCTGGGCTCCCAGGCCAGCCCGGCCGCCCCGTCGGCGCAAAGCCTGCCGCTGGTCGGCGAGGCCCTGCCGGTGCCCGCCGGGCGTACCGCGGTGTATGTGAGCGAAGCCGTTCTCGACCTGTACGGTGTGCGCCCCGGCATGGACTGGCCGGCATTTTCCAAGGCTTTTGAGCCTCTAGCCCAATACCATCAAGCGCAACCAGCTATCTTTTACATAGCGGGCGTGTGGCGCGACTACGCCCGGCAGTCGGGCGCCGTGGTGATGGACCGCGCCGTGTGGCTGCGGCTGACAGGCGACGGCCGCACCAGCGACCTGGCCGTGTGGCCGCGTGACGGCGCCGACACTGCCGCGCTGCAGGCGGCGGTGCGCGCCCTGGCGGCGGCGCAGGCACGGGGCGGCGGGGCTCCCACAGCGGTGGAGGCCGGGCCGGAGGCGCCGGCCCTGGTGGAATTTGTCTCGGCAAGCGCGATCCGCGAGCGCTCGCTGCGCATCTTCGACCGCAGCTTCGCCGTGACCTACTGGCTCCAGGCGGTGGCCATCGGCATCGGCCTCTTCGGCGTTGCGGCCAGCTTCAGTGCCCAGGTGCTGGCGCGGCGCAAGGAGTTTGGCCTGCTCGCCCACCTGGGCCTCACCCGCCGGCAAATCCTGGCCGTGGTGGCCGGCGAGGGCGCTGCCTGGACGGCAGCCGGCGCTTCCGCCGGGGTGCTGCTGGGCCTGGCGGTGGCCGTGGTGCTGGTGCACGTGGTCAACCCGCAAAGCTTTCACTGGACCATGGACCTGCGCGTGCCGGCCCTGCGGCTGCTGGGCCTGTGCGCCGCCGTGGTGGCCGCTGGCACATTGACGGCCTGGGTCGCGGGGCGGGCGGCGGCGGGACAGAGCGCCGTACTGGCCGTCAAGGAAGACTGGTAACGGGCCACCCCTGTCAAGAAATTGCACATTGCGTTAAATATTGTTTGCAATCGTGGCAAATTTTGATAATCATCCCTTGACGCCACCCCCGCCCTGAAGGCTTGCGCGCCTCGCAATGGACGGGGCCGCTCTTGCAGGCCAGCGGGGTCGCAACCCCCTGCGCAGCAGAAAACACCAAACCGTCGAACAGCCGCAGGCCCTCCGCCCGCGACTGTCCCACCAACACAAGGGAGAACCATGAAGTCCATCTTTCGCCAAGCGGCCGCCACCGCCCTGCTGTGCCTTGGCCTGGCCGCACCCGCCTGGGCCCAATTCGTCATCGGCGCGGGCGGGTCCATGGACATGTCGGGCGGCGGGTCCATGGACATGGGCTGCGCCTCCGTGGAGGTGGAGGGCTCGCTCCTCATCGGCGACGGGCAGTTCGCCACCAGCAGCAACCTCAACGTGGCCGGCTCCGGTGAGTTCAATGGCGGCTCCGGCGTGCTCGCCGTGGGCGGCGACCTGAGCAGCAGCGGCACGTTCAACGCCGGCAGCGGCTCCGTGGTCCTCACCGACGGCTGCACGGGCAACACCAGCCAACTCTCGGGCACCATGGTGTTCCAGAACCTGACCCTGTCCAGCACCTCCGGCCGCACCTTTGTCATCCCCGCTGGCACCAACATCACCGTGCTGGGCACCCTGACACTGCAAGGCGCGCCCGGACAGAACATCCAGCTCGTCTCCTCCGGCGGCGGCACGGCGGTGATCAACCTGGGCCCCAGCGCCTCGGTCACCCAGACCTTCACCACGGTGACGGGCACCGTCGTCATCGGTGGAGCCGCAGCGGCCGCCAGCATCCCGACCCTGGGCGAAACCAGCCTGCTGCTGCTGGCCTTGCTGATGGGCGTCGCGGCCTTCCTGCAACGCCGCCCCTTCGCCGCGGCGATCTCGCGGCGCCTCTAGGCCCCGGCCAAGCCGGGCCTGGCCACCGGCTGTCTCCGCGACAGCCCGGCAGCCGGCCCGCACCAAGGGGGAAGGCGCAGCCGCACCACCCCCTGCAAAGAACAGCAATAGAGAGGGATCTTCATGCCACGCCTGCCCCGCCCCTTCCGACTGGCTGCCGCCCTGGGCGCAGCCTCCTTGCTGCACACCGCGGGGGCCCTGGCCGCCGATGTGTCCGTCACCGTGCCCAGCGGCGGCGGTTTTGTGGTCAAGGGCTCCGGCGGCGCACCGGAACGCTTTCGGGTGCAGGACAGCGGCGAAGTGACCGTGCCCAGCCTGGGCACCGCAGCCCCCAACACCAGCCTGACCTGCTTTGACGGCCCCACCGGCCGCCTGGGACCGTGCGCGGCCGGCATCGGCTCCGGGGCCACGGGCGCCACCGGGGCGACAGGGCCGGCCGGCGCCACGGGCGCAGCCGGTCCTGCGGGAGCCACAGGCCCGACCGGTGCCACCGGGGCCACAGGCGCGTCCGGCTCCGGAGCCACCGGGGCGACAGGCGCAACCGGCGCCACTGGCGCCACGGGCCCCACCGGTGCGACGGGAGCAATCGGCGCCACCGGCCCTGCGGGCGCCACGGGGGCCGACAGCACGGTACCCGGTCCGATGGGCCCCCAAGGGATTCAGGGCCCACAGGGCGTGCCAGGTCCCGCGGGTGCGACCGGCGCCACCGGGGCGACGGGCGCGACCGGTGCCACCGGAGCGTCGGGTACTGGCACCGTGACGCTGACGACCTATACGGTCCCTGGCAGCTGGTTGAGTGCGGACCATACGCCGCCGGCGAATACGGCAGACGTCGAACTGACCGCCACGTGCGCCCCGGGAAAAACCATCGTTACCGGCGGATGCCGCATCACGGCAGGCCGGGGCGGAAGCTATTTCGAAGGGGGCTATCCGTCTGCCGCAGACCAGTGGACATGCCAGTACTCGGTGTTCAACGACCTGTCCGCGGAAGCATTTGCCATTTGCCAGTGAGAGGCACCCGAGCCTGAACCCAGCGAAAAGCCGCGCAGGGAGCCCCGCCCAAAAAGGTGCGCCCTGCGAAGGCGCAGTGCTCCTCTCGTCACCGTCCCACCTATCGTCACTCTCTCGTTACCGCCATGAAGCCTGCCACCCAAATCTGCCGCCTGGGCCTCGCCCTGGGCGCCGCCTACGTCCTGCACACTCCGCTGGCCCTGGCCGCCGATGTATCCGTCACCGTGCCCAGCGGCGGCGGTTTTGTGGTCAAAGGCTCCGGCGGCGCACCGGAACGCTTTCGGGTGCAGGACAGCGGCGAAGTGACCATGCCCAGCCTGGGCACCGCGGCGCCTAACACCAGCCTGACCTGCTTTGACGGCCCCACCGGCCGTCTGGGGCCGTGCGCGGCCGGCATTGGCTCCGGGGCCACGGGGCCCACGGGCGCCACCGGGGCGACAGGGCCGGCCGGCGCCACGGGCGCAGTCGGTCCCGCGGGAGCCACAGGCCCAACCGGGGCCACGGGCGCGTCCGGCACCGGAGCCACCGGGGCGACAGGAGCAACGGGTGCCACGGGCCCCGCCGGAGCCACGGGAGCCACCGGCGCCATGGGGCCGCAAGGCTCCGTGGGGCCCGCCGGCGCCGACAGCACGGTTCCGGGCCCGCAAGGTCTGCAGGGACCCCAAGGGGTACCCGGCACGCCAGGCGCCACGGGTGCGACAGGTGCCACGGGCGCAACCGGCCCCGCGGGCAGCGGGGGTGGCGGCATTGTCTTTTCCACCGCCGCCGTCATGCCCGCCACGTCGGAGTCGGCCGTTTTCTTCCCCTTCGGCATCGGCGGCGTGAGCGGCGGGCTGTGGGACTACACGCGCTGTTCATTCACCCCGGGGTCGGATTGCGCGGTGGACCCCACGGTGTTCACCAATGTCTCGGTGCCGGCGTTCACGAGCTGCAGCAACGCCCAGTTGCATGTTCGAAACTACACGGCCGTGCCGACAATTCCGCTGACGGTGACGCTGTACAAGAACGGCACCGCCACCGGCCTGACCTGCTCGGTTGCAGGCACCCAAGCGGCCACCTGCAGCGCAGCAGCCGCCGTGTCGCTCGCGCCCACCGACGAGATCGCGCTGCACATGAGCACCACGCACACCGGCGGCTTCATGGTGAGCAGCCCTTCCAATGCGGCCATTGAAGGCACGGCCGTCAGCACCGTCTATTGCCAGTAATCCCGCCCGGCGGAGCCGCCGCCGCAAGGCGGCTCCGCCCCTGAGGCCGGCCTGCTTGGGCAGCCGGCCGCAAGCCGTGCCCCCGGGCCACGGACACCGCTCCCGAGAACTCCCATGCAGCACCCCATCGGGCTTAACATGATCGTGAAGGACGAGGCCCCGGTCATTGCCCGGTGCCTCGCGTCGGTCAAGCCCTGGATCGACCACTGGGTCATCGTGGATACCGGGTCCACCGATGGCACGCAGGACATCGTCCGTGAATTCATGCAAGGCGTTCCCGGCACGTTGCACGAGCGGCCCTGGAAGAACTTTGCGCACAACCGCAACGAGGCCCTGGAGCTGGCGCGCCCGTACGGCGGCTACCTGCTGTTCATCGATGCGGACGAGCAGCTGCGGGTGCCCGGGGGCTTCGCCTGGCCGCGCCTCACGGCCGATGGCTACACGCTGACCTGCCGCATGGACGGCTGGGAATACCAACGCAACGCCCTGGTGGCGGCGCGCGTGCGCTGGCGCTGGGAAGGCGTGCTGCACGAGTACCTCACCGCGGCGCAGCACGGCCCCTGGGAGGCATTGCGCGGCCCGGTCATCGACGTATCGCACGACGGCGCCCGCGCACGCGACCCCGAGACCTACCTGCGCGACATGGCCTTGCTGGAGCAGGCGGTGCGCGACGACCCCGCCAACACCCGCAATGTGTTCTACCTGGCCCAGAGCTGCCGCGACGCAGGCCGCACCGATGAGGCGCTGGCCTGGTACCAGCGCCGCGTCGACATGGGCGGCTGGGAGGAAGAGCGCTGGTACGCCCTCTTCCAGGTGGCGGTGCTGCAGGAGCGCCGGCAGGCCCCCGCCCCCGCCGTCCGCGAAGCCTACCTGGCCGCCTACGCCGCCCGGCCGCAGCGCGCCGAACCCCTGTGCGAGCTGGCCCGCTACCATCGGGAGCGGGCGGAATACGCGCTGGCCACGGTGTTCGCACTGCAGGCCACGCAGATTCCCCAGCCCGCGGCGGACATCCTCTTCGTGGATACGCAGGTGTATGCCTGGCGCGCCCTGGATGAGCTGGCGGTGAGCGCGTTCTACACGCCGCACCGCGACCTGGGCCGCGCCGCGCTCCAGCGCCTGCTGGCGGACCGCCGCTACCCGCCGGCCGACGCGCAGCGCATCGAGGCCAACCGCGGGTTCTACGGGCTTTAAGCGCCATCCCTTTCAAGGTCTTTGGAGTTTGATCATCTAAGCTTCTGATTTCACGGGGATCGTGGGACCTGGGAGCAAAGAATCTGGTGGGAAATCATTGAGCGGTTTGAGGAGCAGGCACCGGGCGCGGTGATGGCGCACCTGGCACTGGAACAGGCCTTGCCAGCGAGCTGGATAGACGAAGTGTTCCAGGCACACCGGCAACGGCAGTACCCCCGGGAGCTGCTGTTCTCCAGCGTGGTGGAGCTGATGCTGCTGGTCACCTTGGGACTGCGGCCTTCGCTGCATGCGGCCGCGCGCAAGATGGCCCGGCAGCTGCCGGTGTCGCTGGCCGCACTGTATGCCAAGGTCCAGCGCACCGAGCCTGCCGTGCTGCGGGCGCTGGTGCAAGGCAGCGCCCGGCGTCTGGCGCCGTTGGTGAGCGGCATGCCCGAGCGGCAAAGCCTGCCGGGCTGGCAGTTGCGGGTGTTCGACGGCAATCATCTGCCGGCCAGCGAGAAGCGGCTGGGCCCCTTGCGCGGACTACGGGGCGCGGCGCTGCCAGGCCACACGCTGGTGGTGTACGACCCGGACAGCGCGCTGGTGTGCGACATCGTGGCCTGCGAGGACGCCCACGAGAGCGAGCGCACGGGCGCGGCGGCGCTGATTGAGCAGGCGCAGGCTCAGCAGGTGTGGATCGGCGACCGGCACTTCTGCACCCGGGCCATCGTGCAAGGGCTGGCCGAGCGCGGTGCGGGTTGCATCGTGCGCGAGCACGCGCGCCATCCGCGGCTGCGCGGCTGCGGGCCGTGGAGCGAGGCCACCGCCATCGAGACGGGCGGGGTGCGCGAGCAGGCTATCGAGCTGGCCGAACCCCACGAAGGAGCCCTGCGGCAGTGGCGACGCATCGAACTCACGCTGCACACGCCCACCGAGTCCGGCGACCAGGCCCTCGTGCTGTGGAGCAACCTGCCGCCCGAGGTCGACGCAGCCACCATCGCGCAGCTGTACCGCAAGCGCTGGCGCATTGAAGGTCTGTTCGGCCGCCTGGAATCCGTGCTGAACAGCGAAATCAAGACGCTGGGCCACCCGCGTGCGGCGCTGCTGGGATTTGCGGTGGCGGTGCTGGCGTACAACGTGCTGGCGGTGCTCAAACAACTCATCGAACATGCGCATCGCCAAAGCCATCCGGAACTGGACGTATCCACCTACCATCTGGCGGTGGACATCGCGGCCGATTACGGGACGATGCTGCGAATGCTGCCACCCGAGCAACTGCCTCGCCCCGGCGGCGATGTCGGGCGACTGCTCGAACGCCTGCTGCGCCTGGCCAGCCTCATGAGCCCCAAACAACTGGCCACCTCCAAACGCAAGCCCAAGGTCGCTCAAGCCAAAGGCTACGTCGGCGGCGCCATCGCTCGCGCCCACTTCTCTACCGCTCGCTTGCTTAAGAAGGCTGCCGGGAAAAGACCTTGAAAGGGATGGCTTTAAGCGCCTGTTCAAGGCCCGGAGGGCATGCCGGGCGGGGCTGCGACAATCCCTCCCATGCACCACCAGCCCTCCTACTCCGGCGCGTCCGTTGGCGCGCCTTCTTCGTCCCCCTGGCTGCACGAGGCCGTCGCCCGCATCGAGGCCGACTACCAGCGCAGTGCCGACACGCACCTGATTCCCCTGCGGCTACCGGCGTTTGCCGGGCAGGGCATCGACCTGTACCTGAAGGATGAATCCACCCACCCCACGGGCAGCCTGAAGCACCGCCTGGCACGCTCGCTGTTCCTGTACTCCCTGTGCAATGGCTGGGTGCGCGAGGGATCCACGGTGGTAGAGGCGTCCAGCGGCTCCACGGCCGTGAGCGAGGCCTACTTTGCGCGGCTGCTGGGCCTGCCCTTCGTGGCCGTGATGCCGCGCAACACGTCCGAGGAGAAGATCGCGCAGATCGAGTTCCACGGCGGCCGCTGCCACTTCGTGGATGGCGCTGGGCAGGTCTATGACGCCGCCCGCGCTATCGCCGCGGAAACAGGCGGGCACTACATGGACCAGTTCACGTATGCCGAGCGCGCCACCGACTGGCGCGGCAACAACAACATTGCCGAAAGCATGTTCACGCAGATGGCGCGCGAGCGCCATCCCGTGCCGCGCTGGATCGTGGTGGGCGCCGGCACGGGCGGCACCAGCGCCACGATTGGCCGCTACCTGCGCTACCAGCGGCATGCCACGCAGGTGTGCGTGGCCGACCCGGCGGGATCGGTGTTCAGCGCCTACCACCGCACGGGCGATGCCACGCTGTCGGCGCCGGGTTCACGCATCGAGGGGATCGGCCGGCCCCGCGTGGAGCCCAGCTTCATCCGCACGCTGGTGGACCGCATGGTCGAGGTGCCCGATACCGAATCGGTCGCGGCCATGCGGGCACTGTCGCAGTTGCTGGGGCGGCGCGTCGGCCCGTCCACCGGCACCAACTTTGTCGCCATGCTCGCGCTGGCGTGCCAGATGCGGGAACGCGGCGAACGCGGCGCCATCCTGTCCTTGCTGTGCGACGCGGGCGAACGCTACCTGCCCACCTACTTCAACCCCGAGTGGGTGGCGCAGTGCTTTGGCGACTGCACGGCGGCGCAGCACAAGATCGACCGGATGATGGCTTAGGGATCCTCTTCACGAATCGTCGCGCCGTGTGCATCTGCGGTCTCGGGCGGTCTGCTGCGTTGCAAAGCCTCGCAATAGCTGCGGCTATTGCTGCGTTTTGCGCCTTGCAGCCCCTCCCGATCCGCAGCGCACACTTTCCGCTCGATTCGAGCAGAACATCCCTAGGAGCCACGGAAACCGCGTGATGCAAAGCCCTCCCGCCGCCCCCATCGGTCGCCTCGCAGGCCTCGCGCGCATCACGCGCCGCCAATGGCTGCTCGGCAACGCGCCTGCAGGCCTGGTGCTGGCTGGGCTGGCGGGCGCCGGCGGATGGGCGGGCCCCGCCAATGCGCTGCCGGCACGCGCGCTGGCCTTTCCCCGCGACCACGGCAGCCACCCGGAGCTGCGCACCGAGTGGTGGTACATCACGGGGCACCTGCAGGCGGACGGCCGGCCCTGGGGGTTTCAGGTCACCTTTTTCCGCTCGCGCGTGGACAGCACGCAGCACCTGCAGTCCGCGTTCGCCGCCAAGCAACTGCTGTTTGCCCACGCGGCCGTCACGGACGTGCAAGGCCGGCGGCTGCTGCACGACCAGCGCATTGCCCGGGCCGGCTTCGGCGTAGCGCAAGCCAGTGAAGAGGACACGCGCATCCGGCTGCACGACTGGCAGCTGGAACGCGCGGATGCTCCGGACGCCGCGCCCCCCGGGACATCGGGGACATCGGGGGCATCTGGGAACTCGAAGGCGCCGGGCAGCCGCTACACGGCGCGCATCGCCGGCACGCAATTCAGCCTGGACCTGGTCTTCGAGAGCACCCAGCCCCTCCTGCTGCAGGGGGCGCAGGGCTTGTCGCGCAAGGGGCCCGAGGCCGCGCAGGCCAGCTACTACTACAGCCAGCCGCAGCTGCGCGTGGCCGGCAGCGTGGTGGTGCAGGGGCGCCGCATGGAGGCCACGCCCGGCACGGGCCGCGCCTGGATGGACCACGAATGGAGCGAGGCCCTGATGCACCCGGACGCCCGGGGCTGGGACTGGATCGGCATGAACCTGGACGACGGCAGCGCGCTGACGGCTTTCCGGCTGCGCCGCGGGGACGGGTCCGCCCTGTGGGCCGGCGGATCATGGCGCCGCCCCGGGGAGGCGCCGCAGATCTTCGGGGCCGATGCGGTGGCGTTCACCCCGGAACGCTGGTGGACCAGTCCGCGCAGCGGCGCCCGGTACCCGGTGCAGTGGGCGGTGCAGACACCCGCCGGACACTTCCAGGTGCGGGCGCTGCTGGACGGCCAGGAGCTGGACAGCGAAGCCTCCACCGGCGCCATCTACTGGGAAGGCCTGTCCGACCTGCTGGACGGCGGCGGCCGCCCGGTGGGCAGGGGTTACCTGGAGATGACCGGGTACGCCCAGCCCCTGCGGCTCTGAGAACCTGCGGATCAGTGGCCGGCCGGGCGCCCTCCCCGGCGCCGTGCCAGCCAGGCAATGATCTCGCCCATGATGCCGCGGCGGAACGCCAGCACGCACACCACGAAAATCAGCCCGGTGACCATGGTGACGGATTCGCCCAGCGTCTTGAACCACTCCACCTGCGTCAGCGCCGCGAGCAGGTTGCCGAACTCGCCGATCTTGTTCTCCAGCAGGACCACGACGGCCGAGCCGATCAACGGGCCGGACAGCGTGCCCAGGCCGCCCACCAGCGTCATCAGGATGACCTGGCCGGACGCCGTCCAGTGCACGTCGGACAAGGTGGCAAAGCCCAGCACCAGCGTCTTGAGCGAGCCCGCCAGCCCGGCCAGGGCGGCCGAAATGACAAACGCCAGCAGCTTGAAGCGGTGGGTGTCGTACCCGAGCGAGATGGCGCGGGGCTCGTTTTCCTTGATGCCCTTGAGCACCTGCCCGAAGGGCGAATGGATGGTGCGCACGATGAGCAGGAAGGCCAGGCCCACCACGGCCAGCGCCACGTAGTACATGACCAGGTCGTTCGACAGGTCGAGGACGCCGAACAGCTTGCCGCGGGGCACGCCCTGCAGGCCATCCTCGCCGCCGGTGAACGGGGCTTGCAGGCAGGCGAAGAACAGCATCTGCGCCAGCGCCAGCGTGATCATGGAGAAATAGATGCCCTGGCGGCGGATGGCCAGCCAGCCAAACAGCAGCCCGAGCAGCGCGCCCCCGGCCGTGCCCAGCAGCAGGCCCACTTCGGGGGTGACGCCCCACACCTTCACGGCGTGGCCGGTCACGTAGGCCGCCCCGCCGAGGAAGGCGGCATGGCCAAAGGAGAGCAGCCCCGTGTAGCCCAGCAGCAGGTTGAAGGCCGAAGCGAACAGTGCAAAGCACATGAGCTTCATGACAAACACGGGGTAGGCACCCAGGAAGGGGGCCAGCACCAGGCCCAGCAGCAGCAGGCCGTAGCCCAGGGCGGCAATGTTCTTGGTATTCATGCGGGCGGCCCCTGGCTTATTTCTCTTTGCCGAACAGGCCGGCGGGGCGAATGAGAAGGACGATCACCATGATGACGAACACCACGGTGGACGAGGCTTCGGGGTAGAACACCTTGGTGAACCCCTCGATGACACCGAGCCCGAGGCCGGTGAGGATGGAGCCCATGATGGAGCCCATGCCGCCGATCACCACCACCGCAAACACCACGATGATGAGGTTCTGGCCCATGAGCGGCGTCACCTGGTAGACCGGGGCTGCCAGCACGCCGGCAAAGGCGGCCAGCGCAGCACCAAAGGCATAGGTCAGCGTCACCATGACGGGCACGTTGATGCCGAAGGCCTCCACCAGGCGCGGGTTCTCGGTGCCGGCGCGCAGGTAGGCGCCCAGCTTGGTCTTCTCGATCACGTACCACGTGCCGACGCACACCACCACCGACGCCACGACCACCCAGGCGCGGTAGTTGGGCAGGATCATGAAGCCCAGGTTGGTCGCGCCCTCGAGCAGTTCGGGCGTGTCATAGCCCAGGCCCGAGACGCCATAGATGGACCGGAACACGCCTTCGATCAGCAGCGTGAGCCCGAGCGTCAGCAGCAGGCCGTACAGATGGTCGAGCTTGTAGATCCAGCGCAGCAGCAGCCGCTCGATCAGCACCCCGAACACCCCGACGAGCACGGGCGCCAGCAGCAGCATCACCCAGTAGTTGATGCCAAAGTAATTCATGGCCATCCAGGTGATGAGCGCGCCCGTCATGAACAGCGCCCCGTGGGCGAAGTTGATGACGTTGAGCAAGCCAAAGATCACCGCCAGCCCCAGGCTGAGGATGGCGTAGAACGACCCGTTGACCAGCCCCAGGAGGAGCTGGCTCAACAGGCCCGGCAGGGAGACACCAAAGATTTCCATGGGCAAGCCGCGGCGAACGGGAAAGAGAAGAGGGAGAGTTCAGACCGGATGCCGGCAGCGCAGGCCCGCCCGAGGGCGGCGGCCTGCGGGGCTACCGGAGCCCGGCGCTGCGCGTCATTTCCAGAGCGGGCACTTGCTCTCGGCCTTGGTGGTGAACACCTGGTCGCCCGGCAGCTTCTTGACGAGCTTGTAGTAGTCCCAGGGCTTGGTGGACTCCGAAGGCTTCTTCACTTCCATCAGGTACATGTCGTGGACGTAGCGGCCGTCCGCGCGCAGCTGGCCAGAACCGAAGAAGTCGTTCATCTTCATGCCGCGCCAGGCTGCCATCACCTTGTCCGCGTCCGCCGACTTGGCGGCTTCCACGGCCTTCAGGTAGTTCATGGTGGCGGAATAGTCGGCCGCCTGGATTTCCGTGGGCATGCGCTTGGTCTTCTCGAAGAACCGCGCCGCAAACTTGCGCGTCTCATCGTTCAGGTCCCAGTACCAGCTGGTGGTGAACTGCAGCCCCTCGGTGTTGCGCAGGCCCAGGCTGTGCACGTCGCTGATGAAGATCAGCAGCCCTGCGAGCTTCATGCTCTTGCCGATGCCGAATTCCTTGGCGGCCTTGATCGAGTTGATGGTGTCGCCCCCGGCGTTCGCCAGCCCCAGGATCTGCGCCTTGGAGTTCTGCGCCTGCAGCAGGAACGACGAGAAGTCCGACGCGTTGAGCGGGTGGCGCACCGAGCCCACCACGTTGCCGCCCTTGGCCTTGACCACCGTGCTGGTGTCGGCTTCCAGGGCATGGCCGAAGGCATAGTCGGCCGTCAGGAAGTACCAGCTCTTGCCGCCGCCATCGACGATCGCCGCGCCCGTTCCCTTGGCCAGGGCAACGGTGTCGTAGGCATAGTGCACGGTGTAGGGTGTGCATTGCTCGTTGGTCAGCGCCGAGGTGGCCGCACCGTTGTTGATGTAGACGCGCTTTTTCTCGGCAGCCACCTTGGCGGTGGCCAGGGCGGTGCCGGAATTGGTGCCGCCGAAGACCATCGTGACCCCTTGCGTGTCAATCCACTCCCGGGCCTTGGACGCGGCGATGTCGGCCTTGTTCTGGTGGTCGGCCGAGATCAGTTCGATGGGCTGCCCCAGCGCCTTGCCGCCAAAGTCGTCGATGGCCATCTGGATGGCCACCGCACCGTTCTTGCCCTCCACATCCGCGTACAGACTGGACATGTCGGTGATGAACCCGATCTTGACCTTGTCTTGCGCCTGTGCGGCCGAAGTGGCCAGACCGGCGGCGCCGAGCATCAGTGCGAGCACTTTGTAGGGATGCTTCATGGGTTGTCTCCTGTAGTGGTTGGAAAAATAGGGGGGAGCAAGAACTGCAGCCGGTGCGCGCTACACACCCAGCAATTCGTTGAGCACGGGCATCTTCTGTTCCAGCTCGGCGGCGCCGAACTTTTCGACGATGCGGCCGTGCTCCATCACGTAGAACCGGTCGGCCAGCGGGGCGGCGAAGCGGAAGTTCTGCTCCACCATGACGATGGTGTAGCCCTTCTCGCGCAGCATGGTGATCATGCGGGCCAGTGCCTGCACGATGACGGGCGCCAGGCCTTCGGAAATCTCGTCCAGCAGCAGCAGGTTGGCGCCGGTGCGCAGGATGCGGGCCACGGCCAGCATCTGCTGCTCGCCGCCCGACAGGCGCGTGCCCTGGCTGTGCTTTCGCTCGGCCAGGTTGGGGAACATGGCGTAGATCTCCTGCACCGACATGCCGTGCATCCCGGTCTTGAGGGCCGGCGGCAGCAGCAGGTTTTCCTCGCACGACAGGCTGGAGAAGATGCCCCGCTCCTCCGGGCAGTAGCCCACGCCCAGGTGGGCAATGCGGTGCGTGGGCATGTGGACGGTTTCCACGCCGTTGATCTTGACTGAGCCCTTGCGCGCACCGGTCAGGCCCATCACGGCGCGCAGCGTGGTGGTGCGCCCTGCCCCGTTGCGGCCCAGCAGCGTGACCACCTCGCCGGGCTGCACGACGATGTCCACGCCGTGCAGCACGTGCGATTCGCCGTACCAGGCTTCGAGATTGGTGATTTCCAGCGCGGGGTGTTTTGTACTCATCTCAATGTCCATCGCTACGCAGGGCCCCGCAGCGTGCAGCCGCCACGGCCCAGGCCAGCAGACGCCGCGGAACTGGCTTTGCCAGGCCGCTGGCGTCGTCCCCTTCGGGGGGAAGGCGCCGGAGGCGACTCAGGGGGGCGTTCATCCATGCGCTCCTTGCAGTTGCCCATCCGTCGTCCCCATGTATGCCTCCATGACCTGCGGATTGTTCGAGACCTCTTCGTACGGCCCTTCGGCCAGCACGGCCCCGCGCTGCAGCACGGTGATGCGGTCTGCAATGGTGGAGACGACTTTCATGTTGTGCTCCACCATCAAAATGGTGCGGCCCGCAGACACCTTCTTGATGAGCTGCGTGACCCGGTCCACGTCCTCGTGGCCCATGCCCTGGGTGGGCTCATCCAGCAGCATGAGTTCGGGCTCCATGGCCAGCGTGGTGGCGATCTCCAGCGCGCGCTTGCGGCCGTAGGGCAGGTTCACGGTGACCTCGTCGGCCAGGTCTTCCAGGCCCACTTCGGTAAGCAGCTGCATGGCACGCTCGTCCAGCTGCCGCAGGCTGCGCTCGCTGCGCCAGAAGTGGAAGGACGTGCCCAGCTTGCGCTGCAGGCCCAGCCGCACGTTCTCCAGCAGCGTCAGGTGCGGGAACACCGCAGAAATCTGGAACGACCGGATCACGCCGCGCCGCGCAATCTGCGCAGGCTGTTCGCGCGTGATGTCGTGGCCGTTGAACCGGATGGCCCCCGAGGTGGGCGTGAGGAACTTGGTCAGCAGGTTGAAGCAGGTCGTCTTGCCTGCCCCGTTGGGGCCGATCAGCGCATGGATGGAGCCGCGGCGCACCGCCAGGTTCACGTCGCTGACCGCCGTGAAGCCCTTGAACTCCTTGGTCAGGCTGCGGGTTTCAAGAATGACATCGCTCATGCGCCTGGGTTGCTCCGTAGGGTGCCAGGGAAGATGCCCTGCAGGAGGGCGCCGGTGCGTGCATCAGTAGTAGATATGAACGCAATGCATCGTATGCCCGCCCACGTACCGGCAGGTACTGGGACTAATGCCTATGTATAAACGCCTACGCCCCCGGCCGACCATGCCCGAGGGGGGCGAGGCGCAGCCCCTGCGGCGCGCTGCGGCCCTGTGGGCCTTCCTCCTACACTGCGCGCATGAACGCCACTGCCCGCACTTCCGCCCGTGGAGCGCCCCGGTCGCTGACCGGCCTCCTCCCCTTCCTGCGGCCCTACCGCGCCCGCATTGCGCTGGCGGGCCTGTTCCTGGTGCTCGCGGCCCTGGCCACGCTGGCCTTCCCGCTGGCGCTGCGCAATCTGGTGGACGGGGGCCTGTCCCACGCGGACAAGGGCGCGCAAGCCCTGGCCCTGCGCAACCATTTCGGCGCCCTGTTCGCCGTGGCGGTGGCACTGGGGGTGTTCTCCGCGGCCCGCTTCTACATGGTGAGCTGGCTGGGCGAGCGTGTCACGGCCGACTTGCGCAATGCCGTGTACGCCCACGTACTGCGGCAAAGCCCTGAATTCTTCGAGACCACGCAGACGGGCGAAGTGCTCTCGCGCCTGACCACGGACACCACGCTGGTGCAGACGGTGGTCGGCTCGTCCCTGTCGATGGGGCTGCGCAATACCGTGATGGGGGTGGGGGCGCTGGCCATGCTGGTGTGGACCAACCCCTACGTCATGTCGGTGGTCCTGCTGGCCGTCGTGCTGGTGGTGCTGCCCACGCTGTGGATCGGGCGGCGCGTGCGGCGCCTGTCGCGCGACAGCCAGGACCGGGTGGCCGATTCCAGCGCCATCGCGGCCGAGGTGCTCAACGCCGTGCCGGTGGTGCAGAGCTACACGGCTGAGGCGCGCGAGTCCGCCCGCTTCTGGCAAGCCACCGACAACGCGTTCCAGACGGCCGTGAAGCGCTCCAGGGCCCGGGCGCTGCTGGTGGCCTTCATCATCGTGGCCAACACGGCGCTGCTGCTGTGGGGGCTGTACCGCGGCACCGAGGCCGTGCTGGCAGGCCAGATGACGGCGGGCCACCTGGGCCAGACCGTGGTTTACGTGATCCTGCTGGCCGGTGCGGTGGCGGTGCTGGGCGAGGTCTATGGGGACCTGCTGCGGGCCGCAGGCGCCACGGAGCGGCTGATGGAGCTGCTGGCCAGCACCTCGCCCGTGGCCGACCCGGCCGCACCGCAGGAACTGCCGCTGTCCGGCCGGGGGCTGGAGGTGGAATTCGACCGGGTGTCGTTCCACTACCCGTCGCGGCCCGAGACCGCGGCGCTCCACGACTTCTCGCTGCGGCTGGCGCCGGGCGAAACGGTGGCCCTGGTGGGTGCCAGCGGGGCCGGCAAGACCACCGTGTTCCAGCTGCTGCAGCGCTTTTACGACGTGGACGGTGGAGCGGCCGGGGGCGCCATCCGCCTCAACGGGGTGGATGTGCGCCAGCTGCCCCTGGCAGCGCTGCGCGCCCACACGGGCACGGTCCCGCAGGACGCGGTGATCTTCTCGGCGTCGGCGCTGGACAACATCCGCTACGGCCGGCCCCAGGCCAGCGACGAGGACGTCGTCGCCGCGGCCCGCGCGGCCTTTGCCCACGACTTCCTCCAGGCCCTTCCGGAGGGCTATTCCACCTTCCTGGGCGAACGGGGGGTGCGCCTGTCGGGAGGACAGCGCCAGCGCATCGCCATTGCGCGGGCCATGCTGAAGGACCCGCCCCTGCTGCTGCTGGACGAAGCCACCAGCGCCCTGGACGCTGAAAGCGAACGCATGGTGCAGGCCGCCCTCGATTCGGCCATGCAACGGCACACCGGCCGCCGCACCACCCTGGTCATCGCCCACCGGCTGGCCACGGTACAGAACGCAGACCGCATTGTCGTGCTGGAACACGGCCGTGTCGTTGAAGAAGGCACCCACACGGCCTTGCTGGCCCGAGGCGGGGTCTATGCCCGCCTGGCGGCGCTGCAGTTCACGGCGTAGGAGGCGGGCCGGCACACTGCAAGCGCTGGCGTGGAATGCCTCATTTGCTATATATTTTATAGCTACCCGCGCTTTACTGACGGGCGCCAGAGGCCAAAAAGACCAAAATTTCGCTGACGTCTTGGGAGGATGCCCATGCCACCGACCCGCTAGGCCGCGCTGGCTTTACTGCAGGGTTTCCTTGGCGGCGGCAGGCAGCGGCAGGGGCAGCACGGCAATGCCCTCCTCCAGCAACTCCAGGGTTTCTTGGGGCGTTGCCTGCCCGCGGATCGGGCGCTCGGGCTGTTCGCCATGGTGCATGCGCCGGGCCTCCTGGGCGAAACGTTCGCCCACATCCTCGGTGCTGGCCACGATCTTGCGGGCCAGGGCCAGCCAGGCCGCCTGGAGTGCGGGCGGGGGCATGCCGCCAGCGTCCGCCACCGGGCGGCTATTTCCCTCGGCAGAGGGTGCGCGGGGCGCCGCAGATGGGGCAGAAGAAGAAAGGGCAACAGACGGAGCCGCAGCAGCCGGTTCCCGCGCGCCCAGGTTCAGCCGCGGGGCGCTCAGGCGCTTTTCAATGTGCGCGTCTGCGCAGAGAGGGCACTGCACCAGGCCGCGCTGCTTCTGCTGCTGAAAATCGTCCTCGGACGCAAACCAGCCTTCAAAGACGTGGCCTCCACCGCATTGGAGATCAAGCACCTTCATGGAAAGCCCCTGCCCTCACCGCGTCCTCAGCCGTGGCGCCGCAACAGGTAACGGTACACAAACCCGGGGAAGGCCAGCGTCAGGAAGAGCGCGGCAGTGATGGCGTAGAACTCCCAGCCTTGGGAAGCCACTTGCCCTGCCCGGCGTTCGAGCAGCAGGGCCAGGCCGCCCACGAGCAGGTAGAACAGCACCAGCTCCCCCAGCCGCCCGGCCAGGGGTTTGCGCGGGGCCGCGACCGGCCCCACCACCAGCCAGCGGTGGTTGACGAACGGCAGGTTGGCCGCCACCAGGGCCGCCACGATGACCAGCCAGATGGACGCTGTAAGAGACACGGCAGCGAGTGCGAGAGGATCGAGCGAGGAGCGGACGGGTCCTGCTGCGGGGCTCAGGTCGCCAGCGCGCGCACGACGGCGTCCGCGCACAGCGCCATCAGGCCACCCGGCAGCAGGCCTAGCACCAGCAACAGCGCACCGTTGAGGGTGAGCACCACGCGCACATCGGCGGGGGCCGCCACGTTGGAGGCTGTCAGCGGGGCATCAAAGTACATCACCTTGACCACGCGCAGGTAATAGAACGCGCCGATCAGGGACATGATGACCGCGAACACCGCCATCGCCATGTACAGGGTCTGGCCGGACGCCACCAGGGCCTGCAGCACGGCCAGCTTGGCATAGAAGCCGACCATCGGCGGAATGCCGGCCATCGAGAACAGGCACACCGACATGATGCCGGCGTACAGCGGGCTGCGCTGGTTCAGGCCGGCAAAGTCGGAAATCTCTTCGCTTTCAAAGCCTTCCCGGGCCAGCAGCAGCATCACGCCGAATGCAGCCAGGGTGGTGAGCACATAGGTGATCACGTAGAACATGGACGCGCTGTAGGCGTTTTCCACGGCGGTGGCATCCACGTTGCCGTTCACCACCCCCGACATCAGGCCCAGCAGCACAAACCCCATCTGCGAGATGGTGGAGTACGCCAGCATGCGCTTGAGGTTGGTCTGCGCAATGGCCGCCAGATTGCCCACCAGCAGCGAACCGATGGCCAGCACCGCCAGCATTTGCTGCCAGTCGATCGCCAGCGGCAGCAGGCCGTCCACCAGCAGGCGGATGGTGATCGCGAAAGCCGCCAGCTTGGGGGCGCCGCCGATCATCAGCGTCACCGCCGTGGGCGCGCCCTGGTACACGTCGGGAATCCACATGTGGAAAGGCACCACACCCAGCTTGAACGCCAGGCCGGCCACGACGAACACCAGGCCGAACACCAGCACCTGGTGGCGGATCTGGCCGGAGTTGACGGCCTTGAACACCTGGCCGATATCGAGCGAGCCGGTGGCGCCGTAGACCATGGACAGGCCGTACAGCAGGAAGCCGCTGGCCATGGCGCCCAGCACGAAGTACTTCATGGCCGCCTCGGTGGCGGTGGCGTTGTCGCGGCGCAGGGCCACCAGGGCATAGCTCGACAGGGTCAGCAATTCCAGGCCCAGGTAGATCACGAGGAAGTTGTTGCCCGAGATCATGATGAACATGCCCAGCAGCGCGAACATCGACAGCGTGAACATTTCACCGCCGCGCAGCATTCCGCGGTCGGCCGCGTAGGGGCGGGCATAGACCAGCGTGATCATCATGGCCACCGTGGCAAAGCACTTGAGCCAGTTGCCCATGGCATCGCTCACCACCATGTTGCCGAAGCCGTAGAAGGTGTTGCCGCCCGTGGCATAGAGGCCCTGCAAGGCCGCAACCACGGCCAGGGTGAGCATGGTCAGCACATAGGTGCCAGTACGCCGGGCGCTGTGCACCCCCAGATCGACCAGCGCGATCACGCAGGCCATCGTCAACAGCACGATTTCAGGGTAAATCGCGAGCCAGCTGATGTTGTCAATCATCTTTGGAATCTCTCAGTTCAGTCTGGGTTCGCTCAATTCAGCTTGGACAGCGCGACATGCTTGAGCAGCTCCGCCACGGAGACATCCATCACATCCGTGAAGGGGCGCGGGAACAGGCCCATGGCCAGCACGGCAGCGCCCAGCACGGCCAGCACCAGGAATTCGCGGGTCACGATGTCGCTCAGGCCCTTCACGTTGTCATTGGCCACCGGGCCCAGGTAGACGCGCTTGAACATCCAGAGGGTGTAGGCGGCGCCAAAGATCAGTGCCGTGGCCGCGGCCACGCCAATCCAGAAGTTGGCCTTGACCGCCCCCAGGATCACCATCCACTCGCCCACGAAACCAGCCGTACCCGGCAGGCCGCAGTTGGCCATGGCGAACAGCAGCGCAAAGGCCGTGAAGTTGGGCATGGTGTTGACCACGCCGCCATAGGCCGCGATTTCCCGCGAGTGCACCCGGTCGTACAGCACACCGATGGACAGGAACATGGCGCCGGACACGAAACCGTGGGCAATCATCTGCACCAGGCCGCCGGACACGCCCAGGTCGTTGAAGATGAAGAAGCCCAGCGTGACGAAGCCCATGTGCGCCACAGACGAATACGCCACCAGCTTCTTCATGTCCTTCTGGACCATGGCCACCAGGCCCACGTAGATCACGGCGATCAGCGACAGGCCGATCATCAGCCAGGCCCATTCGCGGGACGCGTCGGGGGCGATGGGCAGCGAGAAGCGCAGGAAGCCATAGGCCCCCAGCTTCAGCATGATGGCGGCCAGCACGGCGGAGCCGCCTGTGGGCGCTTCCACGTGCACGTCGGGCAGCCAGGTGTGCACCGGCCACATCGGCACCTTCACGGCAAAGGCTGCGAAGAAGGCAAAGAACAGCAGCGTCTGGGCACGGGCCCCCAGCGGCAGCTGGTGCCAGGTGGCGATGTCGAAGCTGCCACCCGACTGGTTGTACAGGTAGATCAGCGCAATCAGCATCAGCAGCGAGCCGAGCAGCGTGTACAGGAAGAACTTGAACGCCGCGTAGATCTTGTTGGGGCCGCCCCAGATACCGATGATGAGGTACATCGGGATCAGCGTGGCCTCGAAGAACACGTAGAACAGCATGCCGTCCAGTGCCGCGAACACGCCGATCATGAGGCCGGACAGGATCAGGAACGCACCCATGTACTGGTTGACGCGTTCGGTGATCGACTCCCACGAAGCGACCACCACGATCACGGTGATGAACGCCGTGAGGGGCACGAACCAGAACGAAATGCCATCCACACCCAGGTGGTAATGGATGTTGAAGCGTTCGATCCACGCCGCCTTTTCCACGAACTGCATCGCGGCCGTGCCCAGCTCGAACCCGCCATATAGCGGCAACGTGACCAGGAAGCCGATCAAGGCCCCCAGCAGCGCGATCCACCGCACCGCCCGTGCATGCTCATCCCGCCCAAGGGCCAGCAGCAGCACACCGAAGGCGATCGGCGTCCAGATTGCAAGACTCAACAGACCCATTTGTTGTTTTCCTTATTTGATGAGCCGCAACACAGCGTCACCCCAGACAAACCAGGTCATCAGTGCGAAGACCCCCAGGATCATCACCAGCGCGTAGTGGAAGACAAAGCCCGACTGCAGCCAGCGCACGACGCCGGACACCGCCCCCACGATGCGCCAGGAACCATTCACCAGGGCACCATCGATGACGGCCTGGTCGCCGCCCTTCCACAAGCCCACGCCCAGAGCGCGCGCACCGCGGGCCAGGATGTTTTCATTGATCCAGTCCATGCCGTACTTGTTTTCCAGCAGCTGGTAGATGCCGACCGATTCAAAGAACCGCTTGAGCGCCGCAGGCACCGCCGGGTTGACCATGTACATGTAGTACGCCAGGACCACCCCGGCCAGCGCCAGCCAGAACGGCGCGGTCTGCAAGCCGTGCAGGGCCATGGCCACGGGGCCGTGGAACTCTTCGGCGAGCTTGGCCATCGCCGGGTGCTTGGCGGCATCGATAAAGATCACGTCCTTGAAGAAGTCGCCGAACAGCATGGGCTGGATGAACATGAAGCCCACTACCACCGAGGGGATCGCCAACAGCACCAGCGGCACCGTCACCACCCAGGGGGACTCGTGCGGCTTGGCATCGTGCCCATGGTGGTCGTCATGGCCGTGGTGGTCGTCGTGGTGCGCATCCGGATTCTGGTCGTAGCGCTCCTTGCCGTGGAAGACCAGGAAATACATGCGGAACGAATAGAACGCGGTGATGAACACGCCGGCCAGGACGGCAAAGTGCGCAAAACCAGCAGCCGGCAGATGGCTGAAATGCACCGCCTCGATGATGCTGTCCTTGGAATAGAAGCCCGAGAACAGCGGGGTACCGATGAGCGCCAGCGAACCCAGCAGCGAAGTGAGCCAGGTGATGGGCATGTACTTGCGCACGCCACCCATCCAGCGGATGTCCTGGTTGTGGTGCATGCCCATGATGACGGAACCCGCGCCGAGGAACAGCAGGGCCTTGAAGAAGGCATGGGTCATCAGGTGGAACACCGCCACCGAATAGGCCGACGCACCGAGCGCCACCGTCATGTAGCCCAGCTGGGACAGCGTGGAATACGCCACCACGCGCTTGATGTCGTTCTGGATGATGCCCAGGAAGCCCATGAACAGCGCCGTGATGGCACCGATCACCATGATGAAGTTGAGCGCGGTTTCCGACAGCTCAAACAGCGGCGACATGCGCGACACCATGAAGATGCCGGCGGTCACCATGGTGGCCGCGTGGATCAGCGCCGAAATGGGCGTGGGGCCTTCCATGGAGTCCGGCAGCCACACGTGCAGCGGGAACTGGGCCGACTTGCCCATGGCGCCGATGAACAGGCAGATGCAGATGACGGTGATCAGCATCCACTGGGTGCCGGGGAAGGGCAAACCGCCCAGTTCACCTGCCTTGGCAAAGATCTCGCTGTAGTTCAGCGTTCCCGCATACGCCGCAATCAGGCCGATACCCAGGATGAAGCCAAAGTCGCCCACGCGGTTGACCAGGAAGGCCTTCATGTTGGCAAAGATGGCCGAGGGCTTGTTGAACCAGAAGCCGATCAGCAGGTACGACACCAGACCCACCGCTTCCCAGCCGAAGAACAGCTGCAGCAGGTTGTTGCTCATGACCAGCATGAGCATGGAGAACGTGAACAGCGAGATGTAGGCGAAGAAACGGTTGTAGCCGTCATCCTCTTCCATGTAGCCGATGGTGTAGATGTGCACCATCAGCGACACGAAGGTCACCACCACCATCATCATGGCCGTCAGGCTGTCCACCAGGAAGCCCACTTCCATCTTCAGTCCACCCACCACCATCCAGGTGTAGAGGGTTTCATTGAAGCGAGCACCGTCCAGCGCCACGCTCTTGAGGGTCATCGCGGACAGCACGAACGCCACCAGCACCCCCAGGATCGTCAGGGTGTGGCTCAGGCGGCGGCCAATCCAGTTACCACCAAAGGTCGTGCCGAAGATACCGGCCAGCAAGGCGCCCGCCAGCGGGGCCAGTGGCACAGCCAGGAGCGTTGAAGCAGAGAGGGTTTGACTCATTCTTGAGAACCTTGGGAATACTGGCAGTCCATCAACCCTTGAGGGTGTTGAGGTCTTCCGCGTTGATGCTGGACTTGTTGCGGAACAACAGCACCAGGATGGCCAGGCCAATGGCGGACTCGGCCGCCGCCACCGTCAGGATGAAAAACACGAAGACCTGCCCGTGCATGTCGCCCAGGTAATGGGAGAACGCCACGAAGTTCATGTTGACCGCCAGCAGCATCAGCTCGATCGCCATCAGCAGCACGATCAGGTTCTTGCGGTTCAGGAAAATGCCGATCACCGCCAGCGCGAACAGCATCGCGCCCAGAGAGAGGAAGTGTCCCAACGTCAGCGTCATGCTTTTTTCTCCTCGGCAGCAGGCTCGGCGGCCACTTCAGCGGCAGGCTTCTGGGTCGCTGCCAGCTTCACCACTTCCAGACGGTCCGCAGCCCGCACGCGAATTTGCACCGACGGATTGATGGCCTTGCTGTCCTTGCGATGGCGCAGGGTCAGGGCAATGGCCGCCACCATGGCCACCAGCAGGATCACGGCAGCGATTTCCACCGGGAAGAGGTATTCGGTGTAGAGCAGCTTGCCCAGCGCCTTGGTGTTGGAATAAGGCACCACCTGGCCCGCGGCATCCACCACGGCCGCGATGGCCTTGGGTTCGTCCATGCTGCGAAAGCCGCCCATCAGCACGGCAGCCATCTCGAGCGCGATCAGGGCGCCCACCGTCGCTGCCAGGGGAAAGTGCTTCCAGAACCCCTTGCGCACGGTGTCGATGTGGATGTCCAGCATCATCACCACGAACAGGAACAGCACCATCACCGCGCCCAGGTACACCAGCACCAGGGCAATGGCCAGGAACTCGGCCTTGAGCAGCAGCCACACAGCAGCCGCCTGCGAGAACGCGAGGATGAGGTACAGCACCGCATGCACGGGGTTGCGGGCGGTAATCACCCGGAAGGCTGCAAACAGCAGCACAACCGAGAAGAGGTAGAAGAAACCGGTCTTGGCGTCCATGGGTCGGTCTTTTATAGAAAGTCGGGCAACGAGGCTGAACCCATCACCGCTCAGCGGTACTTGGCGTCGGCGGCTTTTGCCGCAGCGATCTCGCCTTCGTACCGGTCACCCACGGCCAGGAGCATGTCCTTCGTGAAATACAGATCGCCGCGCTTTTCTCCGTGGTATTCGAAGATATGCGTTTCCACGATCGAATCGACAGGGCAGCTCTCCTCGCAGAACCCGCAGAAGATGCACTTTGTCAGGTCGATGTCGTAGCGCGTGGTGCGGCGCGAGCCGTCGGCCCGCACGTCGGATTCGATGGTGATCGCCATCGCGGGACACACGGCTTCGCACAGCTTGCAGGCAATGCAGCGCTCCTCGCCGTTGTCGTACCGGCGCAAGGCGTGCAGGCCGCGGAAACGCGGCGACAGCGGCGTCTTCTCTTCCGGAAACTGAACCGTGACCTTGCGGCGGAATGCGTAGCGGCCCGTCAAGGCCATGCCCTTGGCCAACTCCACGAGCATGAAGCTCTTGAGAAAGTCCCTCAGGGAAAAAGGTGCAGCAGCAACAGTAGCAGTCATACGTGTTGTCCCCGCTTATTTCCAGATGTTCCAGGGCGAGAGCAACCACCCACCCACGATGAGCAGCCACACCAGGGTGACCGGAATGAAGATCTTCCAACCCAGCCGCATGATCTGGTCATAGCGGAAGCGCGGGAAGGTGGCGCGGATCCAGATGAACATGGACACCACCAGGAAGGTCTTGATGCCCAGCCAGATCCACCCGGGAATCCAGTTGAAGAGCGCACTGTCCACGGGGGGCAGCCAGCCGCCCAAAAACATCAGCGCCGCCAGGATCGACACGAGCCACATGCTGGCGTATTCGGCCAGGAAGAAGATCGCGAAGCCCATGCCCGAATACTCGACCATGTGGCCAGCCACGATTTCCGCTTCGCCTTCCACCACGTCGAACGGGTGGCGGTTGGTTTCGGCCACGCCCGAAATCAGGTAGACGAGGAAGATCGGCAGCAGGGGCAGCCAGTTCCACGACAGGAACACCAGGCCCTTGTCGGCCGCCATGCCGCGGCCCTGCCCCATCACGATTTCCGTGAGGTTCATGCTGCCGGACACCATGATCACCACGAGGAAGCAGAAGCCCATCGCGATTTCATAGCTCACCATCTGGGCCGAGGCGCGCAGCGCCCCCAGGAAGGCGTACTTGGAGTTGGACGCCCAGCCGGCGATGATCACGCCATACACCTCGATGGAGGTAATGGCCATGATCAGCAGCAGGCCGGCATTCACGTTGGCCAGGGCCACATCCGGACCGAACGGAATGGCCACCCATGCAGCGAGCGCGGGCATGATGGCCATCACGGGCCCAAGTACGAACAGGCCCTTGCTCGCGGCCGCGGGCTGGATGATTTCCTTGGTCAGCAGCTTCAAGGCATCGGCAATAGGCTGCAGCAAGCCCATGGGGCCCACGCGGTTCGGACCGTAGCGGACCTGCATGAAGCCCAGCAGCTTGCGCTCCCAGAGCGTCAGGTAGGCCACGGCGCCCATCAGCGGTGCCAGGATGCACACGATCTTGATCAGGATCCAGAGCACCGGCCAGGCCACGGCGGCCCACCAGCCGAAGGGCAGCAGGTTCAACCCGCCGTTGTAGAGTGCGTCGATCATGCGGCCACCTCGCGTGCCATGCGTGCGTCGGCAGTCAGTTGCAGCGACGGCGAACGGCGCACAAGGCCGTCCAGTTGGTAGATGGAGGCCACGACCGGCTCCGCAGCAGCGGCAGCGGGCGCGGTTGCAGGCGACTGCGACACCTTGTTGGAGAGCTGGTCGGCGCCCAGCTGGGCCACAGAACCGGCGGGCGCATTGGTCGCCCGCGCCAGCACATCCTGCGAGGTCTCGAAATCGAAGCCGGGAACCCCCAGTAGATTGGCCAGCACGCGCAGCACCTTCCAGGCGGGACGGGTGTCGCCCAGCGGCTTCACCACGGCGTGGAAGCTTTGCAGACGCCCTTCGGCGTTGATGAAGCTGCCGGACGTTTCAGTGAACGGAGCGATTGGCAACAAGACGTCACTGAACTCCAGGTTGGCCTTGAAGGGACTCAGCGTCACCACCATGTCTGCACCAGACAGGGCCCCAGCAGCCTGCGCGCCCACTGCGGAATCATGGACAGGCTCGGTGTTGAGCAGCACTGCGGCCTTCACCCCACCGGAGAGCATCTGAGCAGCATTCAAACCACCGTTGACCGGGTGTGCGCCCACGAATTGCGCGCCCACCGTGTTGGCCGCCTCGGTCAGGTAGCCGACCGTCGCGCCCGTATGCTCGCCAATCCAGTTGGCCAGGGCCAACAGCTGCGTGGCTTGTGCGTGGTGCGCAGCGGCATTGCCAAGCAGCACCGCCTTGCGCTCGCCGCCCAGCAAAGACCGGGCGATGGCCACGGCCGCTTCGTCGGCAGCCGCCGCGCCAGCGGGTGCGGCGACGCCCTTCTCCTGGGCCACTGCGGAGGCAATGCCGCCGAGAACCTGCACCCATTGGCTGGCGCCCTGCACCACCCACTGGGCCACAGGAAGCGCCCAGTCGCGCGCCACCGCATCAATGGCGGTGACTTGGCAGCCGTGGCGGGCCGCTTGCCGGATGCGCTGCGCGAACAGCGGATGGTCCTTGCGCAGGTTGGAGCCCACCACCAGCACGCGCTGCAACGTGGACAGCGAGGCAATCGAGGTACCGAGCCAGCGAACGCCTTCGGGCACCGCGAATTCCGCGTTGCGCAGGCGGTAGTCGATGTTGTCGCTGCCCAGGCCGCGCACCAGAGCGGAGGCCAGGTACAGTTCCTCGACCGTGCTGTGCGGGCTCACCAGCGCACCGATGCCGCCGGCGCCGTGTTCGTTCTTGATGTTCTTGAGGCCGTTGGCCACGTATTCCAGGGCCGTCTGCCAGTCCGTTTCCTGCCACACGCCACCTTGCTTGAGCATGGGGCGGGTCAAACGCTCGTCACCGTTCAGGGCCTCGTAGGAGAAGCGGTCTCGGTCGGCGATCCAGCACTCGTTGACAGCCTCGTTTTCCAGCGGGACCACACGCATGACCTTGTGGTTCTTGACCTGCACGATCAGGTTGGCACCGGTGGAGTCGTGCGGACTCACCGAGCGGCGGCGCGACAGTTCCCACGTGCGGGCGCTGTAGCGGAACGGCTTGCTGGTCAGGGCTCCGACGGGGCAGATATCGATCATGTTGCCCGAGAGTTCGGAGTCCACCGTATCGCCCATCACCGTGGTGATTTCGGAATGCTCGCCCCGGTTGACCATGCCCAGCTCCATCACGCCGGCAACTTCCTGGCCGAAGCGCACGCAGCGGGTGCAATGGATGCAGCGGCTCATCTCTTCCATGGAGATCAGCGGCCCCACGTCCTTGTGGGCCACGACACGCTTTTCCTCTTCGTAGCGCGACGACGAGCCGCCGTAGCCCACGGCGAGATCCTGCAGCTGGCACTCACCGCCCTGGTCGCAGATGGGGCAATCCAGCGGGTGGTTGATCAGCAGGAACTCCATGACCGACTGCTGGGCCTTGATGGCCTTGTCGCTCTTGGTCCGCACGATCATGCCTTGCGTCACGGGCGTGGCGCAGGCGGGCATGGGCTTGGGAGCCTTCTCCACGTCCACCAGGCACATGCGGCAGTTCGCCGCGATCGAAAGCTTCTTGTGGTAGCAGAAATGCGGAATATAGGTGCCCGCCTTCTCGGCCGCATGCATCACCATGCAGCCTTCGGCGACTTCCACTTTCTGGCCGTCCAGTTCAATTTCAACCATATGTCTTCTCGCGATCAGGCGGAGGTCGCAGCCTGTGGGGCCTTGTTCCGGATCAGTGCCTCAAACTCGGGACGGAAGTGCTTGAGCATGGCGCGCACGGGCATGGCAGCGGCATCACCCAGTGCACAGATCGTGCGGCCCTGGATGTTGTCGGCCACGGAATTGAGCAGGTCCAGGTCGCCTTCGCGGCCCTGGGCATGCTGGATGCGGTCGATGACCCGCCACATCCAGCCCGTGCCTTCACGGCACGGTGTGCACTGGCCGCAGGACTCGTGCGAATAGAAGTACGACAGGCGCAGCAGGCTCTCGACCATGCTGCGGGAGTCGTCCATGACGATCACGGCGCCCGAACCCAGCATGGAGCCGGCCTTGGCGATGGAGTCGTAGTCCATCGTGCATTCCATGATGATGGATGCGGGCAGCACGGGCGCGGACGAGCCGCCAGGAATCACCGCCTTGAGCTGACGCCCCTTGCGCACGCCACCGGCCAGCTCGAGCAGCTTGGCAAACGGCGTGCCCAGCGGGATCTCGTAGTTGCCGGGCTTTTCCACGTCGCCGGACACCGAAAAGATTTTGGTGCCGCCGTTGTTGGGCTTGCCGCATTCCAGGTAGGCCTGTCCGCCATTGCGGATGATCCAGGGCACCGCCGCGAACGTTTCGGTGTTGTTGATGGTGGTGGGCTTGCCGTACAGGCCGAAGCTGGCCGGGAACGGCGGCTTGAAGCGCGGTTGGCCCTTCTTGCCTTCCAGCGATTCCAGCAGCGCCGTTTCCTCGCCGCAGATGTAGGCGCCGAAGCCGTGGGCCGCGTGCAGCTGGAAGCTGAAGCTGCCGCCCAGGATGTTGTCGCCCAGGTAGCCGGCCGCGCGGGCTTCTTCCAGGGCGGCTTCGAAACGCTCGTACGTCTGGAAGATCTCGCCGTGGATGTAGTTGTAGCCCACGGTGATGCCCATCGCGTACGCGGCAATGATCATGCCTTCGATGACGATGTGCGGGTTGAACTGCAGGATGTCGCGGTCCTTGCAGGTACCGGGCTCACCTTCGTCCGAATTGCAGACCAGGTACTTCTGGCCCGGGAACGAGCGAGGCATGAAGCTCCATTTCAGGCCCGTGGGAAAGCCCGCACCGCCGCGGCCACGCAAACCCGACTCCTTGACCGTGGCAATGACCTGGTCCTGGCTGAGCCCTTCGCCGCCATCCTTGCCCAGGATCTTGCGCAGGGCCTGGTAGCCGCCGCGCGCTTCGTAGTCCTTGAGGCTCCAGTTCGTGCCGTCCAGGCCCGCATAGATCTGCGGGTTGATGTGGCGGTCGTGGAAGCAGGTCTGAACGCCCGTGGCACGGAACTGGGAAAGAATCTGTGCTGCCGTGGTCATCACTTGCCCTCCGCGGCGCGCAGGCCATCGACCAGCTGGTCGAGCTTGTCGTTGTCCATGAAGCTGCACATGGTGCGGTCATTGACCAGCATCACCGGCGCATCCGCACACGCGCCCAGGCACTCGCACTGCTGCAAGGTGAACAGGCCGTCTGCCGTGGTCTCGCCCATGGACACGCCCAGCTTCTTTTCCAGGTGGTGCAGCGCCTTCTGGCCGTCGCGCAATTGGCACGGCAGGTTGGTGCAGACGTTGAGCTTGTACTTGCCCACCGGCTGCTGGTTGTACATGTTGTAGAACGTCGTGACTTCGTGCACGGCGATCTGGGGCATGCCGAGGTATTCGGCAATGACCGCTTCGCTCTCGGCGCTGACCCAGCCCTCTTCCTGCTGCACGATGGACAGGCAGGCCATCACGGCCGACTGCTTCTGCTCGGGCGGGTACTTGGCCACTTCACGCGCAAAACGCGCCTTCGTCGCTTCGGTAATCATCGGTCAATCTCTCCGAACACGATGTCCATGGTGCCAATGATGGCCACGGCATCCGCAATCATGTGGCCGCGCGCCATTTCATCGAGCGTCGCCAGGTGGGCAAAACCGGGTGCGCGGATCTTCAGGCGGTAGGGCTTGTTGGCGCCGTCGCTCACCAGATAGATGCCGAACTCGCCCTTGGGATGCTCCACCGCGGCATAGGCCTCGCCCTCGGGCACGCGGAAGCCTTCCGTGAAGAGCTTGAAGTGGTGGATCAGCTCCTCCATGTTCGACTTCATGGATTCGCGCGCGGGCGGCGCCACCTTGTGGTTGTCCGTGATCACGGGGCCGGGGTTGGCGCGCAGCCAGTCCACGCACTGCTTGATGATGCGGTTGGACTCGCGCATTTCCTGCACGCGCACCAGGTAGCGGTCGTAGCAATCACCGGTCTTGCCCACGGGGATGTCGAAATCGACGCGGTCGTACACATCGTAGGGCTGGGTCTTGCGCAGATCCCATGCGATGCCGGAGCCCCGCAGCATCGGGCCGGTCATGCCCAGGTTGAGCGCACGCTCGGGCGGCACGACGCCAATGCCCACGGTGCGCTGCTTCCAGATGCGGTTGTCGGTAAGCAGCGTCTCGTATTCGTCCACGCAGGCAGGGAAGCGCTGGGTGAAGTCGTCGATGAAGTCCAGCAGCGAGCCCTGGCGGTTCTGGTTCAGGGCCTCCAGCGCCTTCGCGTTCTTGATCTTGCTGGCCTTGTACTGCGGCATGCTGTCCGGCAGGTCGCGGTACACGCCGCCCGGACGGAAGTAGGCTGCATGCATGCGCGCGCCGGAGACGGCCTCGTACATATCGAACAGGTCTTCGCGCTCGCGGAAGGTGTAGATCAGGATGGTGGAGCTGCCGCAGTCGTTGCCGTGCGAGCCCAGCCACATGAGGTGGTTCAGCAGGCGCGTGATTTCCGAGAACATCACGCGGATGTACTGCGCGCGCACGGGCACTTCCAGGCCCAGCAGCTTCTCGATGGCCAGGCAGTAGGCGTGCTCGTTGCACATCATCGACACGTAGTCCAGCCGGTCCATGTAGGGCAGCGACTGGATGTAGGTCTTGTGCTCGGCCAGCTTCTCCGTGGCACGGTGCAGAAGCCCGATGTGCGGGTCGGCGCGCTGCACGACCTCACCGTCGAGCTCCAGCACCAGACGCAGCACGCCGTGCGCGGCCGGGTGCTGCGGACCAAAGTTCAGGGAATAGTTCTTGATTTCAGCCATGATGTATCACGTGAGACGCCGAGCGGCTCAGTGCAGGCCTCCGTACTTGTCTTCGCGGATGATGCGCGGGGTGATCTCGCGCGGCTCGATGGACACCGGCTCGTAGACCACGCGGCGCTGCTCGGTGTCATAGCGCATCTCGACATGGCCGGACAGCGGGAAGTCCTTGCGGAAGGGATGGCCGATGAAACCGTAGTCCGTGAGGATGCGGCGCAGATCGTTGTGCCCGTCGAACACGATGCCGAACAGGTCGAACGCCTCGCGCTCGTACCAGTTGGCGGAATTCCAGAGGTCGGCCACGGACGCAATGACCGGGAAATCATCATCCGCGCAGAACACCTTGACCCGCACGCGCTGGTTCAGGCTGACCGACAGCAGATGCGACACCACGCAGTAGCGGGCGCCCTCGTTCGCTCCGTCGCCGTAGGAGGAATAGTCCACGCCGCACAGGTCCACCAGCTGCTCGAAGCGGCAACCTTGCGCGTCGCGCAGCACCTGCATGGCATCGCGGTAATCCTGGGCAGCCACGACCACGGTGACCTCGTCCAGGGCCAGCGTGATCTGCCGCGCCTTGGAACCCAGCGCGGCAGCAATCGTATCCTTGAGTTTTTCGGGCCGAATGGCAACAGGGGTAGTCATCATCGGACCTTCAGACGCGAGCAATGGTGTTGGTACGGCGGATCTTCTGCTGCAGCTGGATGATCCCGTAGATCAGCGCCTCGGCAGTGGGCGGGCAGCCGGGCACGTACACATCCACAGGCACGATGCGGTCGCAGCCCCGGACCACAGAATAGCTGTAGTGGTAGTAGCCGCCGCCATTGGCGCACGAGCCCATGGACAGAACCCAGCGGGGCTCGGACATCTGGTCATACACCTTGCGCAGCGCGGGCGCCATCTTGTTGCACAGCGTGCCCGCGACGATCATGAGATCGGACTGGCGCGGGCTGGCACGGAAGACTTCCGCGCCAAAGCGGCCGATGTCATAGCGGGCCGCTGCTGCGTGCATCATCTCGACAGCACAACAGGCCAGGCCGAACGTCATGGGCCACAGGGAGCCGGTCTTGGCCCAGTTCACCACGGAGTCGTAGCTCGTGGTGATGAAGCCTTCCTTCATCACGCCTTCAATCATTGCATCATCCTTGTTGAGGGCTTGCCTATTCCCAGTCCAGGGCACCCTTTTTCCACTCGTAGGCAAAGCCCACGACGAGGATGGCCAGGAAGATCAGGACCGCAGCAAAGCCGGCAAACCCCACTTCGTGCAGCGTCACAGCCCACGGAAAGAGGAATGCGATTTCGAGATCGAACAGAATGAAGAGAATGGCAACGAGGTAGTAGCGCACATCGAACTTCATGCGCGCATCCTCGAAGGCCTCAAAGCCACACTCGTAGGGAGAGTTCTTGGCCGCATCCGGGCGGTTGGGACCCAGGATGTAACCCAGCGCCAGAGGGACCACCCCGACGGCAATGCCGACCAAGATGAACAAAAGGACGGGGAGGTACTGATCGAGGTTCATCTTGAGGAGGTGCTCACCGCTGATGCCTTGCTTGTCAGGACCCCAGCCGGGTCACACAGGCAGGCCTTGTTTTGGTGCCGTCGGCGAGACTCGAACTCGCACAGCTTTCGCCACTACCCCCTCAAGATAGCGTGTCTACCAATTTCACCACGACGGCTGATTTTGCATGTGTCTGGATGGCATGAGGAGCCTTGCGGCGTTGGCTTTCCAGACAATCCAGAATTCTACCTCGGAAAAACCCTGCTTCTGCTTACAGGGTCCAATTTCGAGCAGATTATTTGGTCGGGATCTGCGCAGCGCCGGAGGCCGGCACGGCAGGCGCCACAGCGGCGTCCGACGCGGCGGCGGCCGGTGCGGCGGCAGGCGCTTCCAGCACGCTGCCCGAACTGGCGGGGCGGGCGTTGCCAAAGTAGGCCAGGGCCAGCGTCGCAGCAAAGAACACTGCCGCCAGCACCGCGGTGGTGCGCGACAGGAAGTTGGCACTGCCGCTGGCGCCAAACAGGCTGCCGGAACTGCCGCTGCCGAATGCCGCCCCCATGTCAGCACCCTTGCCGTGCTGGACGAGCACCAGGCCAATCATCCCCAGGGCTGCGATCATCTGCACAGCCAGGACCAAGTTCACGATCACGTTCATTCTTTGTTCACTCCGGATTGAATAGTTGCAGGGCGCCTCAGCGGGCGGCCCCAATGATTTGCAGGAAGTCCGCGGCCTTGAGGGATGCGCCCCCCACCAGGCCGCCGTCGATGTCCGGCTGGGCCAGCAGCTGGGCTGCATTGGCCGCATTCATGCTGCCACCGTACAGCAGGCGGATGCGGTCGGCGTGCTCGCTGGCGGCCGCCAGCTGCGCGCGCAGCACGGCATGCACGGCCTGCGCCTGTTCCGGCGACGCCGTGCGGCCGGTGCCGATCGCCCAGACCGGCTCGTACGCCACCACCACCTCGCTGATGCAATGCCCGTTCAAGTGGATCACCGCGGCCAGCTGGCGCTTGACCACGGCCTCGGTTTGGCCGGACTCGCGCTCTTGCAGCGTCTCGCCCACGCAGACGATGGGCGTAATCCCTGCAGCCAGCGCGCGCTGCGCCTTCTCGGCCACCACGGCATCCGTCTCGCCATGGTATTGACGGCGCTCCGAGTGCCCCACCAGGGCGTAGCGCACGCCGAAGTCCTTGAGCATGGCCGCGGACACCTCGCCGGTGTAGGCGCCAGCGTCGTGCTGCGAAACGTCTTGTGCAGCCACCGCAATGACCGACCCGAAGACGGCCGCCTGGACCTGCGCCAGATACGGAGCAGGCACGGCCACCGCGACGTCGCAGGCCGCCTCGGCCAGGCCTGCGACCAGGCCTTTGAGCAACGCGTCGTTGGCAGCCAGGCTGCCATTCATCTTCCAGTTGCCAGCGATGAGTTTTTTCTTGCTTTTCATGGTCACCACGTCAAAACAATCTTGCCGATGTGCTGGTTCGACTCCATCAAGGCATGGGCCTGGGCGGCCTCCGCCGCGGCAAAGGTGCTGTGGATCACGGGGCGCACTTTCCCCGCTTCCAGCAAGGGCCACACCTGCTCGCGCAGGGCGCGGGCAATGGCACCCTTGAATGCCACCGGACGCGGACGCAAGGTCGAGCCCGTGATGGTGAGCCGGCGCCGCAGCACCAGCCCCGCATTGAAGTCGCTCTTCACCCCGCCTTGCACCGCAATGATGACGAGCCGGCCGTCTTCGGCCAGGCTCTCCACCTCGCGCGCCACATAGTCGCCGGCAACCATGTCCAGCACCACGTCCACGCCCCGCCCCTGCGTGATGCGCTGGGCTTCGGCCACGAAGTCCTGGGTCTGGTAGTTGATGGCGTGGTGCGCCCCCAGCTGCAGGCAGGCGGCGCACTTGGCGTCGCTGCCTGCCGTGGCCAGAACCGTGGCGCCCATTGCCCGCGCCAATTGCACGGCCGTGACACCAATGCCGCTGGTACCACCCTGCACCAACAGGCTCTCGCCCGCCTGCAGGCGCCCGCGGTCGAAGACGTTGCTCCACACGGTGAAGAAGGTCTCGGGCAGCGAGGCCGCCTCGACGTCGCTGAAGCCCAGAGGCACCGGAAGGCACTGCGCGACCGGTGCGACGCACCACTGCGCATACCCGCCGCCCGCCAACAGCGCGCAAACTCGGTCGCCCACCTTCAGGCCCGCCTCGGCCATCGCAGCGGCGTCGCCGGACTCCACCACCCCGGCAACCTCCAGGCCCGGCAGGTCGGAAGCCCCGGGCGGCGGGGCATAGTGCCCCTTGCGCTGGAGCACGTCTGGCCGGTTGATGCCACTGGCAGCAACACGGATCAGCACCTCGCCAGCGCCGGGCTGCGGCACAGGGCGTTCACCCAGGCGCAGCACCTCCGGCGCCCCGAAGGACGTGATCTCGACAGCTTGCATGTCGGACTCCTCGAACAGTCGGTTATTTGAAGTGTTTTTGGCCTCTTTCGCTTATCCAGTCAGCGCAAGAAGCTACAAAAACAATAGCAAATATCGATCAGCCAGCCATCTGGCCAGCACCGTCGGACGACGGCACGGCCTGCTGCTGCTGTTGCTGCTGCTCCGCCGGCTGGCGGTTGTTGTCGCGAGCATGGTCGCGGCGCGGTTCGCGGTCACCGCGCTCGGCAGGCGCCGGGCGGTCGCTGCCAGCAGGACGGTCGGCCAGGGCCTTCATCGACAGCTTGACGCGGCCCTTTTCGTCCGTTTCCAGGACCTTGACCTTCACGATCTGGCCTTCGGTGAGGTAGTCGGACACTTTTTCCACCCGCTCATGGGCGATCTGGCTGATGTGCAGCAGCCCATCCTTGCCAGGCAGCAGGTTGATCAGCGCGCCGAAGTCCAGGATCTTGGTCACGGGACCTTCGTACACCTTGCCGATCTCGACTTCGGCCGTGATCTGCTCGATGCGGCGCTTGGCCTCGTCGGCCTTGGCGGCATCGGTGGCGGCGATGGTGATCGTGCCGTCTTCTTCGATGTTGATCTGGCAGCCCGTCTCTTCCGTCAGGGCGCGGATCACCGCACCGCCCTTGCCGATCACGTCGCGGATCTTCTCGGGGTTGATCTTCATGGTGTAGAGCTTGGGCGCGAAGCTGGACACTTCGGTCTTGGCCTCGCCCATGGCGTCTTGCATCTTGCCCAGGATGTGCATGCGCGCTTCCTTGGCCTGGGCCAGCGCCACCTGCATGATTTCCTTGGTGATGCCCTGGATCTTGATATCCATCTGCAGGGCGGTAATGCCGTTGGTGGTACCAGCCACCTTGAAGTCCATGTCGCCCAGATGGTCCTCATCCCCCAGGATGTCGGTCAGCACGGCGAAGCGGTTGTCTTCCTTGATCAGGCCCATGGCGATGCCGGCCACGTGCGCCTTCATGGGCACGCCCGCATCCATCAGCGACAGGCAGCCGCCGCACACGGAAGCCATCGAGGAGGAGCCGTTGGATTCGGTGATTTCCGACACCACGCGCATCGTGTAGGGGAACTCTTCCTTCGTCGGCAGCACCGCCACCAGGGCGCGCTTGGCCAGGCGGCCGTGGCCGATTTCGCGGCGCTTGGTGCTGCCCATGCGGCCCACTTCGCCGGTGGCAAAGGGAGGCATGTTGTAGTGGAACATGAAGCGGTCTTCGAACTCGCCAGCCAGCGCGTCGATGCGCTGCGCGTCGCGCTCGGTGCCCAGCGTGGAGACCACCAGCGCCTGCGTTTCACCGCGCGTGAACAGCGCGGAGCCGTGCGTGCGGGGCAGCACGCTGTTGCGGATCTCGATGGGGCGCACGGTGCGCGTGTCGCGGCCGTCGATACGGGGCTCGCCCGCCAGGATCTGGCTGCGCACGATCTTGGCTTCGATCTCGAACAGCAGGCCTTCGACCTTCACGGAATCAAATTCCACGCCTTCGGCCTTGAGCGACGCAAGCACCGAAGCCGTGGCTTCGCGCAGCGCGTGCGTGCGGGCCTGCTTGCTGCGGATCTGGTAGGCGGCGCGCAGCTTTTCCTCGGCCAGGCCCGTGACCTTGGCGATGAAGGGCTCGTCCTTGGCGGGCGCCTGCCAGTCCCACACGGGCTTGCCGGCGTCGCGCACCAGTTCATGGATGGCATTGATGGCGATCTTGCCTTGCTCGTGGCCGAACACCACGGCGCCCAGCATGACGTCTTCAGACAGCTGCTGCGCTTCGGACTCGACCATCAGCACGGCGGCTTCGGTGCCGGCGACGACCAGGTCCATCTGCGAATTCTTGCGGGCGGTCTGGCCCGGGTTCAGCACGTATTCGCCGTTGATGTAGCCCACGCGCGCAGCGCCGATAGGGCCATTGAACGGGATGCCCGAGATCGACAGCGCGGCGCTGGTGGCGATCATGGCGGCAATGTCGGCGTCCACTTCGGGGTTCAGCGAGATGGTGTGGATGACCACATGCACGTCGTTGTAGAAGCCTTCAGGGAACAGCGGACGGATGGGACGGTCGATCAGGCGGCTGGTCAGCGTCTCAAGCTCGCTGGGCTTCGCCTCGCGCTTGAAGAAACTGCCGGGGATCTTGCCGGCGGCGTAGGTCTTTTCGATGTAGTCCACCGTCAGGGGGAAGAAGTCCTGGCCGGCCTTGGCGATCTTGGAACCCACCACGGTGGCCAGCACCACGGTGTCGTCGATGTTCACCAGCACAGCGCCGGAGGCCTGGCGGGCAATCTCCCCGGTTTCCATGACGACGGTCTTGTCGCCCCATTGGAATGTCTTGGTGACCTTGTTGAAAATGCTCATGTTCAGCTCCTGTTTTAATAGCTGGCAGCGCGCTGCCAGATTGGGATGGAGGGCAATTCAGAACACGATGCCATTCCAGTGGGGCGCGGCGGCCATCGGCTGGCGCGCCCCATTGGAATGACACAGCTTCGCTCTGTTTTGCGGCTCCGAAGTAAAAAACGCCTGAGCTAGCGGACTAACCCAGGCGTTTTTGCATGCTGCAAAGATTACTTGCGCAGACCCAGCTTGGCGATCAGCGCGGTGTAACGGTCAGCGTCCTTGGCCTTCAAGTAGTCCAGCAGCTTGCGGCGGCGGCTCACCATGCGCAGCAGGCCACGGCGACCGTGGTGATCCTTTGCGTGGGTCTTGAAGTGGGGCGTCAGCTCGTTGATGCGGGCGGTCAGCAGAGCCACCTGGACTTCTGGGCTGCCCGTATCGTTGGCAGAACGAGCGTTGGCCTTGACGACCTCAGCCTTGATGGAAGATGCGATCATTGGTTTTTCCTTGGAGACAGGCCCGAACAGCGTGCGGACCCTGGGTTTTTACTTGCGCCAGCGGCTGGAAAGGCTGCGGGCGTGCGTCTTGCACCGTGCAAAACCCAGGGATTATAACTCTGATTGACATTTGGCCCGTTACCAAGCCTGCGCGCCCGGCCATACTGGCACGACCATCCGAGGGAAACGTGCCCATGAAACACCACACCACCGCCTCCTTGCCAACTGGCCCTTCACCTCTCACGACGCAGCGATGGATTCCCTTTGCAGCGGCCTGCCTCCTCGTAGCAGGCACACTGTCTGGCGCTGCGTCCGCGTCCGCGAGAACGAAAGGCGCCCACCCAACACCGGCTGACTCCGCTCCAGCGGCAAAAAGGAAAGGCGTCAGCAAGGTGACCTACCAACGCAGCAGCTCCGAGGAAACGTCGGCAGAGCACGACCGCCGGATGTACCGCGAATGCAAGGGGCTGCACAACGCAGGCGCCTGCAGGGGGTACACGCGCAAATAACGCCATTCGTCACGGCGACGGCACCACTTGTCGCGGGTACTGGATGGAAGCGATCAGAGACTTCTTACGATCGCGGCCATGCACGCCCTGCGCCCATTGCCAAGATGCCCTGACCAACCAGCCCAACGCGGCTTTACCGCGATTGAACTGATGGTCGTAGTCGCCATCGTTGCCGTTCTGGCCGCCCTGGCAGCGCCCAGTTTCCGGCCCCTCATTGAACGCTGGCGCGTACGCAGCGCTGCCGAGGAACTGACATCCACCTTGTACTTCGCTCGCTCGGAAGCCATCAAGCGCGGTGGCGGCGTCGCAATTGACGCCTCCGGAGGGTGGAATCAGGGTTGGAAGGTCACCCACACCCAGGGCGGCGTCACGACGGATTTGCAGGTCAGTACAGCCCCCAGCAACCTCACACTGGTCCAGAGCGGCGGCGTGAATATGCTGTATATAGATCGGTGGGGCATGCTCTCTGAGACCAGCGGCGGCGCCCCCGCCCTCGGAATGAACATCTTGCTCCACCCCACCGGCAAAAGCACGACCGATATCAGCGCCATCCGGCTGTGCATTGTGAGCGGGGGACGCATAGAGCAAAAGAAACAAGGCGCTGCCTGTACCTGAGCCGTAAAGGCCAACATCCCTATGCGAATACCCCTCAACCCATCGGCACAGGCCCGGCGCTTTGCGACCGGATTTACCGCCATTGAGTTGATGGTGGTGGTTTCCATCGTGGCCATCCTGGCCGCCTTGGCCAGCCCCAGCTTCACACTGCTGATCGAGAACTGGCGCGTGCGCGAATCGGCAGAACAGCTCCAAGCCACCCTGTACCACGCGCGCTCCGAAGCAATCAAGCGAGGCGGGCAGGTGGTGATACAAAAGATTCCCAACAACACCAACGGCTGCTCCAGCGCCACGGAAACCGATGCATGGGACTGTGGCTGGATCGTCTGCCACGACACCAATGGCAGTGGGACCTGCACCGCTGCCGACCCTGTGCTGCAGCGCTTTGAGACGTCTGCCAAGGTGCACGTTAACCGCAACAACGGCGGGGCCCGCATCAAGCTAAACCGCTGGGGCCTCGTCTCCGGTACTTATGCCGGCTTCACATTGATCCCCCTGAACAAGAGCGCCTCGCATATGGGCACACGCGGTGTCTGCATGAGTTCCGCTGGCAGCGTCCGCATCATCCCCCAAGAAGCCGTCCCCTGCACCCCATGACGATCATGACCACCACACAACGAAAAAACCAACGCGGCATCACGCTGATCGAGTCCCTGGTGGCCGTTGTCATTGCCGCCTTGGGCATTCTGGGCATCTTGGGTGTGCAAATGCGTACGCTGACAGACACCCAAACCACCGTGCGCCGCGCACAAGCCATTCGCCTGATAGAGGACTTGAGCGAGCGCATGAAAGTAAACCCCAACGCGCTGCTGGGCCTCAAAAACTACGAATCTGGCTATGGCGAAAAGGGAAGCTCTCTGACCGCCACCGACTGCAGCAGCGGCACGCCCTGCACTCCCGAAGAGCAGGCGGGCTACGACCTGAAGCAATGGAAGACAACGGTGGAGAAGACCCTTCCAGCAGGACAGGCCAGCATCTTTCTCGCGCCGGGCGAGACTGTGGACGCCAACCGCCGCCAATTGGGCGTCGTGATCGCTTGGCGCGAGAACGAGCGCGACACGGCAGCCACATACAAAGACGATATTGACGCGACCAAGCTCCGCGCAACCACCAGCGACGGCACCGCCGGCCTTCTTAGTGCCGGAACCGACGCTGCCAACGCCTGCCCGGCCGACAAAACCTGCCACTTGCAGTACCTCCCGGTCGCCGCCCGCTGCGCGCCCTATGACAACGGCAGCGGCACGAAGGTGTTTTATTGCTCGTAATGGCGAGCGGCACAGCGCCTAAATTCCATCGCAGTTGACACCGATCTGGCGAGCCCCACGAACATGAAAACTTTCCACCCCCCCCTCCGGCAACGCGGCGTAACGCTGATTGAGTTGATGGTCGGCATTGTCATCGGTCTGCTGGTCGTCGCTGTGGCCATGGGCGCACTGATGGTCTCCCGCGGTATTTCAGGCACCGTCAGCGACGCCAGTGGCATACAGCAACAGGGCGCCTACATCATGCGAGTGATCGGCCAGCAATTGCGCCAAACCGGATCGCTGTACCTGAACCCTGACCCATCGGGAACCGCCAGCACAGACGTACTGAGCGCCGTTGTGTTTGAGATCAAGGCAAATGCAATCAGTGGAAACAGCTTTGCTCAAGAAGACACGCTGGTTGGCAGCGAAAACACCGTGACAACCGGCTTCAGGCGATACCAAGAAAACGTTTTCTTTGCCGACAACGCTACCGACGACGATATCGGTACCGATTATCTAGCGCGTAACTGCGTGGGGGCGCCAGGCAACGCCAGCACCGATCAGCGGGTAGAAAGCATTTTCACATTTGCCAATGACACCCTCCGGTGCCAAGGCAACGATGTCGTGATTCCGCAGCCCCTCGCGCAGAACATCGCACAGTTTTACGTTACCTATATGGTGCAAACCACCGATGGCGCCGGGAGCAAGTTGCAATACATCAAGGGAAGCGATATGCCCACATCGGCCATCGACCCCACATGGCGCCGCGTGCAAGGCATGCAAATCTGCGTTGTGCTCTATGGCAGCGAGCAAATCGACATGCCCGCTGGCAGTAAATACACCGACTGCAAGGGCGATGAAGTGGACATGACTGCGCTGGCAGGCGCGCGCAGGAATCGCATGCACATGCTCTTTACAAGCACCTTCCAATTGCGCAGCCAGGGCCTGCTGACCAACGAGTCCTGATCGCCGCAATCGGTCTCCTCAGGACACACGAATCCATCGCCATGCCATACCACTCGCACCTCGCCTGCTCCCGCCGACCCGCCAACAGTGGCATAAGCCCCCCCGTCGCTGCCACCCGCCAGCAGGGTGTGGCCCTGTTTGTCGTCATCGTCTTTGTCATGCTGTCAATGCTGCTGGCGCTGTGGGCGTCGCGCACCTCGCTGTTCAATGAAATGGTCGTGGGCAACGACGCCAACTACCAGCGCGCCTATGAAGCCGCCCAGGCCTTGCTGCAAGACGCCGAGCTCGACATTCGAGGCGAGATGGCCGATGGCACCTTGTGTGCGGCATCTCCGTGCCGCGCGTACACCAGCAAGCTGCAGTTTCCGGGTGACACCAACGAAATCAATCCGCTGATTACAGCGCTCGAAGCCGAGCCCACACGCTGCAAGGATGCCTTGTGTGCACGGCGCGTGGGGCGGCAAGACTTTTGGAACTACGCCACCGCAACGACTCCCATCAAACCCGCAGCCAATGCGGCCCTTGGGGAAGTGCCGCTGTCTGAACTGATGGCTGTAGGCGCTCGCTATGGCCAATACACCGGCGCGGCAAACACCACGAACGCTGGCCCACTCAACCCCATCCTGACCGAAACTGAGGATGGGCGAGGTGGCTGGTACTGGATTGAGGTCTTGCGCTACAGCGACAAAGCTAAAAGCGCCCATCTGATCGTGGACTCCTCCACCAGCGAACTGCCACTGAACCTCGACGTGTATGTCGTTTTTCGCATTACGGCCTTGGCCTTAGGGCACAAACCGGGCACCACCGTGGTACTGCAAGAAACCTATGCGCGCCAACGGACGAAGGATTGAAGCTCCGCACCGATTGCTATTGAATCAATAGCTGCAAGCGCTTTCCACATAAGCGTTTCAAGCCTGTTTAAATATATTCTGATTTACCCTGAAGGAGCAGACCATGCCCCGCACCAAGAGCATCCCCTTCCAGAAGAACCTGCTGGCCATCGCCGTTGGCGCCGCGCTAACCCCTGCATGGGCTTTAGAGCTGGTACAAGAGCCCCCGTTGCCGACGTCCAAATCGGCTTTTGTAGCGCCAAACGTGATTATCTCGGTCGATGATTCTGGCAGTATGAATTTCGGCGTCAAAACGGGCAGCGACGGCTCGACAGCTACAGGCCCAGGCTATACCGAACCTGATATCAACGGAAAATGGAAAGATGACGCCAGGCGAGTCAAAGTTCTGCAATATGCCTTGAACAAGGTTTTCAAGGACAAGGAACTCATACCAGAGAACAAGCTGCGGATTGCCTGGCAATCCATGAACAACGGCACCCAGAAAAATGTCAATGCGGCCGGCATGGTCACCCAGTCCATGCGCCCAATTGACGCGGTCGTCGGCACCAACAAAGTACACCGCGACAATTTCCTTGCTTTCGTCAACGGCTTGGCGCCGGGTAGTGGCACCCCATTGCATCGGCTTCCCAGCCAAGCAGATGCGTATATGCGACGCCCCCTTAACAATACAAGCCCTTGGGCCACTGATCCGGGCGGAACCGGGAGCAAATCCACCGAGTATCTTGGGTGCCGCCGGAACTACCACATTCTGATGACTGACGGCCGCTGGAACGGGGCCGTATCAGGGGGCGATCAAGATGGGCAAAACTGGCCCGTGCTGGGCGACCGGCAGGCGTTCAGCACCACATCCGACCAGACCAAAATCTATCACGACAACTATACCGACACCATTTCCGATTGGGCGTTCAAAAGCTGGATGGATCCCTTGCAACCTGCTGCAAACCTCAAGGATTCAGACAAGCTTAAACCCTCCAAAATTTATGACGAAGCCCCGGCGACGGAACTATTTTCTGCAACTAGAAATAAATTTAAAATCGTAACAGCTACCGGCAACACCACCAGCAAGAGAAAAGCCGCCTGTCTGAGTATGTCCGGAGAATGGCTAGGTGGCACGACCGATAACTGCAGAGTGCCAGACGGCACTGAGACAAAATCGGTAAATTTGCAAAAATATTGGAACCCAAAATACAACCCAGCAACGTGGCCACATATGGTAACGTACACAATTGGATTCAGCGATGATGCCACAACCTGGCCTGGCGCCGACAATATCATCGGACCGACCGCCAAAGTTCCTTTTGGTTATGACAACAGCTTCATCGACTTGGTAACCGGCTTTCAAACCTGGCCGGCCATGGATGCAGAGGACAAGCGTGCGCTTGATTTGTGGCATGCCTCCATTAACGGTCGCGGCCGGTTTTATTCGGTATCTGAGGCCGAGGACTTGGCAAAGGCTTTTACCGAGATCATTGGCAAGATTAACGAGGAAAGTGCCCCTCTGCCCGATGAAATCGCGGGCGGGGGCAGCACGAGCGGCTACAACGTTTCGCAAAGCAACGCCGGCATTTTTGCGTCGATCTACAGCCCCAAGAGGGCATGGAGCGGCTCCATCACCGCGACGCGTGCCATCGAACCCGAGGAATATGCCTGTCCGACGAAGGAGGACCCAGGCCTCAAGTGCATCCGCTTCCCGGATGTCGTTGCCGGCTGGCAAGGCAAGTCCACCGCAGACCGGCTGGACGAGCTGACTTCTGCAGACATCGAAAACCGGCTGGTACTCAGTTGGAGTGACGATACGAAGAAAGGCATCCCGTTCAAATGGACATCGGGTACCTCGATCGGCTACAGCACAGCCCAAAAACTGGCCCTGCTGGGCGTTACCTCGGGTGATACCACAACCGACCCGCTCAAGACCCAGGGCATCAATATCGTCAACTACATCCGGGGCGACCGCTCGCTGGAAGGCACTACATCGGCAAAGCCGCTGCGCGAGCGCTTCAGCCGCCAGGGTGACATCGTCAACTCTGAAATCTGGTACACCGGCCGGCCGATCAGCAACTACGGCATGGGGTATTCCAGCTTTGTAACGGCGCAGAAGAACCGCACGCCGGTTTTGTATGTGGGTGGCAACGACGGCATGCTGCACGGCTTCTCTGCGACCGACGGAAAAGAGCTGATCGCCTATGTGCCGCGTGGCGTTGTGAGCGGGCTGAAAGACTTGACCGACAAGGATTATCAGCACCGCTACTACGTCGATGGTTCTCCAATGACGGGAGACATCAAGGACGGAACCAATTGGAAGACCCTGCTGGTGGGGGCGCTGGGCGCCGGTGGCAAGGGCTACTTTGTGCTGAATGTCACCAACCCCTCCAGCTTCGGCAGCACCCCTGTGGCCGATCTGGTAGTGATGGACCGTACCCGCGCTAAGGGTGAGGCCGCGCCTGATTGTTCGGTGCTTTCGGGCTCGGCGAAAACCGACTGCCTCACAGCCGTAGAAGAAGACAAAGACATCGGCAACATTGTTGCCCAGCCGGGCCGCAACCCTGCCAACTTGCAAGAGTCCACCCAGATCACACGCATGAACAACGGCCGATGGGCTGTGGTGATGGGCAACGGCTACAACAGCGCCAATCAGCGCCCCGTGCTGCTGGTGCAGTACCTCGATGGCACCGACAAGAAATTGCTGCGCATCCAGGCCACTACCGTTGCGACGGGCACCGGCAATGCCAACGACAACGGCTTGGCATCGCCCGCGCTGGTTGACCTCAATGGCGACGGCAAGACCGACGTGGTCTATGCAGGCGATAACCTGGGCAATCTCTGGAAGTTTGATCTCACCAGCACGGACGACACAAAATGGAAGGTGGCTTTTGGTGACAACAAGCCACTGTTCACCGCGCGCGGCCCTGTGAAACTGACCGACACCACGCGAGGACAGATCCAGCCGATCACCGCCCCGCCGATCGTGCGCGCAAACGATCGCACCATGACAGTGGGCTCCGGTGCAAGCGCCAAGACCGTTGCCATTGGGGGCATGATGGTCGCCTTCGGCACGGGCCGCAACCTCACCGCGAACGACCGGAGGACCGACATTACGCAGAACGTGCAGACGTTGTACTCCGTTTTGGACAACACACGCTACCGCATGAACACTGACAAAACTGCGCTGGAAGTCCATCCCGGTGCAGGTGACTGCGACACCGCGCCCGACACCTGTGTGCCCACCCCTGCCCCCGTGGGCACAATGGCCAACGACGGTAAACCCCTCGCCAAGCAAACTATCACGACAGTAGATGGTGATTTCGCCACCATCAATGCCACGCAGGAACTCAAAAAGGCAACCTGGAAGGATTACAAGGGCTGGTACGTGGACCTGCCATTTGCCGGCGAGCGGCTGCTCAAGCCCATGCAGTTTTTTGATGGCAGCAATATTCTCGCGGTCTACAGTGAATCGCCCTCTGGCACTAAGAACAGCGAGAGCGACAACATCAACGAGAGTTGCGTGCCGGTGAAAGTGGACACCAGCGCCGGCAGCCAGTTCCGTACCCTGATCAATATCATGGATGGCAAACTCCCGTCGGTGCAGTTGGTGGACTATGACAACAACGGCATCTACAACACCGACGACAAGAAAGTTGCTCGGGCTCCTGTAAAGACGGGTACGCCGGTTCTGATCACGAAGCGAGATCGCATTCAGGATCTCACCGGGGGCGGTGGCGCACGGGACACGCTGAACCGCATGCCCGAACAATCCATGCGCCCAAGCTGGCGCCAACTGAAATGAGAACAAGCACCATGATTGGACATCTGCGGAAAGGGCAACGAGGCTTCACGCTCATCGAACTGATGATCGTCGTGGCCATTGTTGGCATCCTAACGGCCATCGCCTACCCCAGCTATGCGGAATACGTCCGGCGCGGTCACCGAGCGGATGCGCGGGCAGGGCTGCTCCAGGCGCAGCAGTGGCTGGAACGTGCGTCCACCGCGACCGGCGTATACCCGACAGCGTTGCCTAGCAACCTGACGTGGGCGGGCGATCCCAGCAAACGCTACACCATTGGATTCGCAGCCGGGAACACCAACGCCGCCTTCACCTTGGTGGCCACCCGCAAGGCAGGAACCGCCCAAGCTACGGACAAGTGCGGGGATTTCACCCTGACCAATACGGGTACGCGGGGAGCAAATAACCTTTCTGCCGGCGCAACGGCCGCCGACTGCTGGAACAAATAGCGTCTGCGCTACCATCCAGGGCGCATGACCACCGCAGCGCCCCACCCCATCGATGAAGCGCTTGGGCTCGCCGCCCAGGCGCTTTTTCTTTCCAACCCCAATCCGCGCGTAGGCTGCGTGCTGGTGGGCCCGGATGGGGCGGTGATCGGCCGGGGCTTCACGCAGCAGGCCGGGGGGCCGCACGCAGAGGTCATGGCGCTGCGGGACGCGGCGGCCCGGGGGCAGAGCACCCGGAACGCCACCGCCTACGTCACCCTCGAGCCCTGTTCCCACCACGGCCGCACCGGGCCGTGTTGTGACGCGCTGATCCAGGCGGGCGTTTCCAAGGTGGTTGCCTCGCTCACCGATCCCAACCCCCTGGTGGCTGGCCACGGCTTTGAGCGCCTGCGCGCTGCGGGGGTGGAGGTGGTGGTGGGGCCGGGCGCGCAGGCCTCGCGGGAGCTCAATATCGGGTTCTTCAGCCGCATGGTGCGGGGTTCACCCTGGGTGCGGATGAAGGCAGCCGCCTCGCTCGATGGAACCACGGCCCTGTCCAACGGTGCCAGCCAGTGGATCACGTCGCCGGCCGCACGGGCGGACGGCCACGCCTGGCGTGCACGGGCCTGTGCGGTGCTCACGGGCATCGGCACCCTGCTGGACGACAACCCGCGGCTCGATGTGCGCGAGGTATTCACCCCTCGCCAGCCACATGTGGTCATCGTGGACAGCCGCCTGCAGATCCCCTTGGATGCTCGCATTTTCATAGCTGGCCGCGCTTACTACATCTACACCGCGGCCCCTTCGGATCCTCAAAAAGAAGCCGCACTGCGGGAGCGCGGCGCCACGGTGGTGCACCTCCCCGACAGCCGCGGCAAGGTGGATCTGCAGGCCATGCTGCAAGACCTGGGCAGGCGCGGCATCAACGAGCTGCATGTCGAGGCGGGCCACAAGCTCAATGGCTCGCTGGTGCGCGAAGGCCTGGTCGATGAACTGCTGCTGTACCTGGCGCCCCGGCTGCTGGGCCCAGGGCATGGCATGGCGGATTTCGGCCCGCTGACGGTGCTTGCCGATGGGCTGGCGCTCGAGTTCCTCTCAACGGACTCTATCGGGCCGGACCTGCGCATCGTGGCCCGCGTGGCGGGGCGCGGCCGGTTCTAGCCCACGCCGCAGGCACCCGCCCCCAAAGGGTGCACTCCCCGAATCCACTTTGGCGCGATTTTTGCTTCAATTTGGTGCGCACTCGGTATCCAAGCCACCGACGCACCAAATCAGATCATTCAATCGCACGAGGACGTTATGGAAGCACTCAAACAGGGCGCGGATGCCCTGTTCATTCTTCTGGGGGCCATCATGGTGCTGGCCATGCACGCGGGATTCGCGTTTCTGGAGCTGGGCACCGTGCGCAAGAAAAACCAGGTGAACGCACTGGTCAAGATCCTGGTGGATTTTTCCGTGTCCACCGTGGTGTACTTTGCGGTGGGCTACGGCGTGGCCTACGGCACCCATTTTTTTGTGGGCGCGGAGTCGCTGGTTCAGCAAAACGGCTACGCACTGGTCAAGTTCTTTTTCCTGCTCACCTTTGCCGCCGCCATCCCGGCGATTGTCTCGGGCGGCATTGCGGAGCGGGCCCGGTTCTGGCCGCAGCTGATGGCCACGGCCGTGATCGTGGGGTTTGTCTACCCCTTTTTTGAAGGCATTGCCTGGAACCAGCATTTCGGCGTGCAGGCCTGGCTCAAGGCGCTGACGGGCGAGGAGTTCCATGACTTCGCCGGCTCCGTCGTGGTGCACGCCATGGGCGGATGGATTGCCCTGCCGGCCGTGGTGCTGCTGGGCTCGCGTGCCAACCGCTACCGCAAGGACGGGGCGATCTCCGCGCACCCGCCCTCGAACATCCCCTTCCTGGCGCTGGGCGCGTGGGTGCTGGTGGTGGGCTGGTTCGGCTTCAACGTCATGAGCGCGCAGACCGTGGACAAGCTCTCCGGCCTGGTGGCCGTCAATTCGCTGATGGCGATGGTTGGCGGAACCCTGGCAGCCCTGCTGCTGGGCAAGAACGACCCCGGCTTCGTGCATAACGGCCCGCTGGCGGGGCTGGTGGCCGTGTGTGCGGGCTCGGACCTGATGCATCCCCTGGGCGCGCTGGTGGTCGGGGGCGTGGCGGGCGCGATCTTCGTGGTGATGTTCACGCTGACGCAGAACCGCTGGAAGATCGACGACGTGCTCGGCGTGTGGCCCCTGCACGGCCTGTGCGGCACCTGGGGGGGCCTGGCAGCCGGGCTGTTTGGCAGCAAGTCGCTGGGTGGCCTGGGGGGCGTGAGCTTCTCGGCGCAGCTGATCGGCACGGGCATGGGCGTGGTCTGGGCGCTGGCGGGCGGCTTTGTCGTCTACGGTGTCATCAAGCGGGTGGTCGGCCTGCGCCTCACGCAGGAAGAAGAGTTCGACGGCGCCGACCTGTCCATCCACAAGATCAGCGCGACACCAGACCGCGACGCCAGCTGGTAAGCCGGGCAGCGCGTCACGCCGTTCAACGCAGGCACAACGTCCTGCCCGGCAAGCGAGGCGAGGCCGGCCTTGCTGTCGCGTTGGCGCGGCGTCCGACACACGGGCCTGCAGCGGCAGCGCCACAATGGCGCCATGCGCTTTTCACCCAGTGCTTCTGTCATGGACTTTCCGGCCGCGCTTCAGGCCAGCGCCCGGTACGGCTGGCTCGCACTGGCCGCCGTGCTGGTTGCAGGCGCGCTCGGCGGCTGCGCCAGCGGGCTGCCCAAGCAGGTGGAGCGCCCTGTGTCCACCGCGCTGGCCGCGCCCGCCACCACGGCCCTGGGCCGGCTGGTGGAAGAGCGCCGCGCGGCGGCCGGAGCCCGCCACCCCTCCGGGTTTTTGCTGCTGAGCGGGCCCCAGGCGGCCTATGGCAGCCGGCTGGCCCTGGTGGATGCGGCCCAGAAAACACTGGACCTGCAGTACTACGCCATCCACGCCGACGCCAGCAGCGAACGCCTGCTGATGGGGGTGATTGCGGCGGCACAGCGGGGCGTGCGCGTGCGCATCCTGCTGGACGACTTCCACAGCGCAGGCCGCAATGCCCAGGTGATGCGGCTCGCGTTCGTGCCCAACATTGAAATGCGCATGTTCAACCCGCTGACCGGGGCGCGCGGGTCGCCGCTGGGGCGCATGTTCAGCGCGCTGGGGGACTTCTCCCGCGTGCAGCAGCGCATGCACAACAAGCTCTTCATTGCAGACAACGCCCTCGGAGTGACCGGCGGGCGCAATCTGGGCGATGCCTACTTCGGCCATGCAGACTCCGGCAATTTCGTGGACCTGGACGTGCTGGCGGCCGGGCCAGTGGTGCAGGAGCTGTCACGCAGCTTTGACAGCTACTGGAACAACGAGCGCGCCTACCCCGTGCCGTCGCTGGTGACGCGCGAGGAGCTGGAAGCCCTGAGCCAACAGGCGCGCGCAGCCGACGCGACACGGCGCGAGCGCATCGCCGGCCAGGGCGGCGCCTTTGCACCGGACGGCCAACAGCCAAGCCCGGCAGCGCCCCCCCTTGCAGAACAGCGCGCGCGGGTGTGGGACCAGCAGCCCATGGACCTGGCCCGGGTGCCCTTCACCTGGGCTCCGGCAGCCGTGCTGGTGGATCGGCCAGCGAAGATACCGCCCGACGGTAGTGGGCCCGAGGCCCGCCTCCCCGAGACTCCGCCTGCCAAGGCCTCGCCCCGGGCGATCACGGCGCCGGGTCCCGCAGCCCCGGCCCCTGCGGCATCGCCCGTCAATGCTGGCACCCCGTCCACCGCCTCGGACGCGCAGACCGATACCGTGGTGGACGGGCTGCTGCAGCTCATGGGCCAGGCCCGGCGGGACCTGCTCATCATCTCGCCCTATTTCGTACCCGGCCCCGACATGAAACAGGCGTTCGCCGCCGCCCGGGCCCGTGGCGTGCGGGTGCGGGTGCTCACCAACTCCCTGGCCTCCAACGACGCCCCCATCGCCCACGCCGGCTACGCGCGGCACCGCCCCGATCTGCTGGCCATGGGCGTGGAGCTGTACGAGATGCGCAGCGAGCTGCCCAGCGGGCTGCGGGGCGCCCTGGGCTCCACCGGCAGCACGGGCGGCCGTGCGGAAGGCGGCACCTCCTCGGGGGCGCCAGGGAGTTCGCGGGCGATGCTGCACTCCAAGCTCCTGATCCTGGACGGCCGCCTGCTGGTCGTCGGGTCCATGAACCTGGATATCCGCTCGCAACGGCAGAACACCGAGATCGCCCTGCTCATCCGCAGCACCAGCCTGTCACGCCGCGCGACCGCACAGATCGAAGCGGCGCTGCGCGAAGTGGCCTGGCAGGTACAGCTGCAGGACGGCGGCGCACTGGTATGGCGCGCACCCGCCGGCAGCGGCCTGCCCGACGCCACCACGGAGCCTGACGCCAGCCTCCCGCTGCGCATGATGCTCCAGCTGCTGGGCCCGCTGGCGCCGGACCATCTGCTCTAGGAATGCCCTGCACGAATCGCGCGGAAAGTGTGCGCTGCGGACCGGGAGAGGCAGCAAGGCGCAAACGCCGCTGTCGACGCCGCCCAGCCATTGTGAATAACCGTTAACTCCTTGGGGGCTTGGTCCCTCGCGCACTGTCCGGCACAGTCCACGCCACGCGCGGCAGAACATTGCAACACCGCCCCCGCCGAGCCCTGCGCACTTCGCACAGGGGCCTGGGGATCGCACCGCCGCCCCAGACAACGTGCACCGTGCGCTTGGCAACCCGGCCGGCCTGCGTGCGCATGCAGAAACGCTCATCCGGGTAGTGCATTTGCCCCCGGCTGGTGCGAGAGGAACGGACTTAGTGAAGCTGATCATCCAAATTCCCTGCCTCAACGAGGCAGCGACCCTTGCCATTGCATTGAAAGACTTGCCCCGCAGCGTCGCAGGGTTTGACACCGTAGAGTGGCTGATCATTGACGATGGAAGCACCGACGACACCGTGCGGGTCGCGCTGGAAAATGGTGTGGACCATGTGGTTCGGCATACGCGAAACCAAGGATTGGCGCGCGGCTTCATGACCGGCCTCGATGCGTGCCTGAAGCTGGGCGCCGACGTCATCGTCAATACAGATGCCGATAATCAGTACAACGCGCAGGATATTCCCGCGCTCACCGCACCTATTGTCGCCGGTACCGCCGACATCGTCGTGGGTGCGCGGCCGATCGAGGCCATTGAGCATTTCTCGCCCATCAAAAAGATGCTTCAAAAACTAGGCAGCTGGGTCGTCCGCGTTGCCAGCAATACCGATATTCCCGACGCACCCAGCGGTTTTCGCGCAATCAACCGGGCGGCGGCCCAGCGCTTGATGGTTTTCAATGACTATACCTATACCCTGGAGACCATTATCCAGGCAGGGCAGAGAAACATGGCCATTACCTGGGTCCCGATACGGGTGAATGGAGATTTGCGTCCGTCTCGCTTGGTCAAGAGCATTCCGTCCTATGTCAAGCGCAGCATCATCACCATTTTACGTATTTTTATCGTTTACCAGCCTTTTCGTTTTTTCATATCCATTGGCTCCGTGCTGTTCGGACTTGGATTTTTGATTGGCTTGCGGTTCCTTTGGAAATATTTCAGTGGCGACGGCTCGGGACACGTGCAGTCCCTGATTCTTTCAAGCGTCTTGTTGGGAATGGGTTTTCAGACCTTCATGGTGGCATTTCTTGCAGACCTGCTGGCGGCAAACAGAAAGCTGGCGGAGGATATGCGGTTGGAGCTGAAATCGCGCAAAGGACTTTGAAACCCATGAATCACGAAATCTCTCGATACAGCAACCCATGAAAATATCCGAAGGATTGCGCGAAGGTGGCATTGTCGTTGGCAACAATTACAACAAGTACTCCACCCAAAACCCGATAGCGCGCCGGCTGATGCGGGGCTTCTCCGAATCCCTGTCGGCCCTGGTTTCGAAGGCAGCGCCCGAGACCATCCATGAGGTCGGTTGCGGAGAGGGGTACTGGACCCTGGCCTGGCATCAGCAAGGAATGCAGGTCAAAGGCAGTGATTTTTCGGAGCAAGTGATTGCGCTCGCTCAGGAAAACGCAGCGGAGCGAGGGCTTCCCCCCACCCTTTTCTCGCGCCGGAGTATCTATGAGCTTGCGCAGGGCGACGACAGTGCAGACCTCATCGTCTGCTGCGAAGTGCTGGAGCACCTGGACGATCCTGAAGCCGGCCTGGCGGCCCTGCGGCGTGTTGCCACACGGAACATCATCCTGAGCGTGCCTCGCGAGCCCCTCTGGTGCGCCCTGAACCTGGCGCGAGGCAAATATTGGTCAAGCCTGGGAAATACCCCCGGCCACATACAACACTGGTCCAGCCGGGCATTTGTCGATCTGGTGCAGAAGTACTTCGAAGTGCAGGAAATCCGAAAACCGCTGCCCTGGACCATGTTGCTGTGCAAAAAATACTGACGGGCTTTCGTGCATTACGTGAAGCCACATTTCAAAAAAATACTCCACATCGTCGGCGGAGGCCTCGGAGCGGCAGGTGTATTGTTTGTGGCCGTGCGCCTTCATCAATATGCTGGCCAGATCGCAGCGGATCGCTTTTCACCGGTTGAATGGTTTTTTATCGCCCTGCTGGCTTTTATTAATGGTGGCGCTAATGTGCTGCTGGCCATGGCATGGTTGAAAACTCTTGCATTTCTGCAGTTGCCTGCGGAACGCAACTGGGCAGTCAACGCTTATGGCCTTTCTCAGCTGGCGAAATATGTGCCTGGCAATATATTTCAGTTTGCCGGCCGGCAGGCGATAGGCCTCGCCGCAGGGCTGGCCGCGGGGCCGCTGCTCCGGTCCACCGCTTATGAACTGGGCATGCTGGCAGCCGCAGGGGCATTTTTCGGCATCCTCGCCCTCCCGCTGTGGACGGCCCTGGTGCCCGAATGGGCTGCTTTCCTGGTTTTCTGCGCTTGCATCGCTGCAATCGCTCAGGTCCTGCGTCGGCATGTATCGCGCCACCTGGCTGCGGCCTGGGGTTTCCAGCTGCTGTTTCTGGCGCTTTCGGGTCTCGTTTTCTGGCTGATCCTGACGATGGTTTCCGGCCACGGGCCACTGCCATTGGCGAGCATCTGCGGGGCGTACGTGCTGTCGTGGCTGCTGGGCCTGGCCACGCCGGGCGCCCCGGCGGGTGTCGGGGTCCGGGAGGCAGCGTTGCTCTTTATGCTGGGCACGTCCGTGCAACCCAGCCATTTGTTGATTGCCGTTGTGATGGGACGCATCGTCACGGTGTGCGGTGATTTATTGTTTTTTTGCGCTTGCGTCCAAAGAAAGCGCCACCTCCGCTAAAAAATGGCTTCCGGCCCCATTTCCACCTCCGCATTCTCCAAGAGAGATCAATCGCCCACCCATTGGAGAGCCGCGGGCGCGCTACTTCTCGCCTGGCTGGCGGTCCTGGTGGTTAACGGTGCCCTGCCGTTTTTCGGTCTTCCCACATTGGGGCAGGCGGTTTGGGTGACCGGGTTTTCCCAGTCGTTTGCCAACCAGCCTTTTATCGGGTTTTACGCTCACAATTTTGGGGCCCCACATCCCGCAGCCATGGCATTTGGTTTGCCCGGCGCATGGATTGCCGCAATTTTCATCAAGATGGGGCTCCACGCCGCCGATGCGTATGCCCTGATGATCGCATGCTGGCTGACCGTCGCCTTTTGGGGAGCCTATGGTCTGGCGCGGTTTATGGCTGCGTCGCCTCTTTCATCGGCATTGGCGGCGCTGGCGTGGGGAACGATGCCGGTGGTATGGAACCATGCGGGCTATTCGCTTCTGTCGGTGGGCATTGCATTGCTGCCCTGCTATTTCTGGGTGGCCCTCCAGTTCTTCACCCAGACACCGCAGCGGTTGCTGCCAAGCTTGGCCGCCTATGGGGTAGCTTGCGTTGTTGCCATTTTCATGGATGGCTACACCTTCATGATGTTCGCCACAGGCTCCTCCCTGCTGGGGTGTTTTCTTGCAGTCCGGAAGACGGTGACGCCCCGCCGCCTTCTGCTTCACGGCGCGTGCTTTGCCGCAGCCTATGCCATCTTTACGCTCTATATCGGAAAGAGCCAATATGAGCCCGCCGATCTCGATTTCTTCCGCGGCTGGGGGGCCGATGTCAGCTTCTTTCTGACCCCTACAGAAGGAGTGCACTGGATTCCGGACCTGCTAGGCTGGAGCGTGCCCAGGTCTCCCGAAGATTTCTTTGGCGATGCCTCCGTATGGATCACGACCTTTAGCCTGCCCCTGGTAGCGGGAGCGTCCATTTTCTGGATATTTTCCAAGAGCCAATACAAATACCCGTTTGCCTTGATAACTCTCGTGGGGTTTTATATGGCCCTGGGACCGTCTCTCAAGTTTTACTCCCTCAAGCCCGAATCGGAGGCTTCTCAAATGATGGAAGAACAGTACGCCATCGCGCCCACGGGTACGGGCGTCTTGTCAGAGAGAATTCCCGGATTCAAGAACATGCGGGCCAGCTACCGCTGGAGCGCGTTGGGATGCCTGGGTGCCTGGGCGCTTGTCGTTTTGGCACTGGCCAGCGGCCGCAAGAAGCCAACGGCCTGGGCAGCCGCCGGATTGGCGGCCATCACGGTATTGAACATTCCAGACCTGGAGCAGAAATTCAACGAATACCATTCCAATCGCCTGCAATTCATGGCCATTGACCAGGATCTTCTCGGCGGCATGGAAAAATCCCTAAAGGCAGGGGAGCACGTTGCATTCATTCCTTGGAGAAATGATTTTCTCGTCAACTACCTTGCAGCCAAGCTGGGGATCATTGCCTACAACATAGGAGGCGACAAGAACAACAGTGACGCCCGGGTCTATTGGCCCGCAGTGTTGAAAGACCTGCCCATGGGCAGCGCGCCCCCGGACCTTTCAGCGCGCATCATTCGGCTCTTGGCGCAGAGGGACGCCGATGCGGTGGTATTGCCCTACATCGACATGTTGGCGGCCGCTCATCAATGGCCTTACCCGGCGACCGAGCGCGATGTCCTTGCCCCGGCCCGGAAGGAACTGGAAAATTCCGGATATTTTCATATTACGGACGAAGCCTATTATGCCGTGGTCCGATTGAAACCCGAGTATCTGGCACCGGCCAAGGCCCGCCAAATTGTCCAAGAGGCTCATGAGAAGTACTGCATCGTTCCAGATTGCCTGAGATCAACACAATTCACCCAGAATGCGCCGACCCAGGTCGGCAATATTGTGGGCGGAAAGCTGGTGACCACAAAAAAATCCGGATTTCTGCATTTTGGCCCTTATGCGCCAATGCGTTCCGGAAATTATGTGCTGAGCATTTTCGGCGAGGTGGACCATGCCGGTAGCGCATGGATGGATGTCGTGGGGGATAAGGGTTCGGCCACGTACGCGCGGTTCCCGCTGCCCGCACAGCCGGAGTCGTCCCACCGCTTGCTCGAAGCGCAGCTCCACCTTCCCGAGGACGTGGACGACCTGGAAATCCGGGTTTTTGTGGAAGCAGACACGCAAATGTCACTCAGCGGCTACCAATTGCTGCCGGAAGGCCGGGGGCGCCAGCCATGAACCGGCGAGCGCAGCCCGCCCCACAAGTCGGCCGCCCGCCGCTGCGCCGGCGTTCAGCGCACCGCTGATCAGTGCCGGCCTGCCGGGTCGGCCAGCGGAGAAGCGCCCGGAACGCCGCCCTCTTCCTGCAGCGACGCAATCCACCGGCTGATCGCCCGTTGATCCGTCATGGTGCGCACGTGCTGGTAGGCCGCTTCCGCTTCGGCAAAGCGCCGGCGCAGCAGGTTGAACCACTGCTTGAGGCGGCCGGCCCGCTGGCGCGGCTCCAGGTCTTCGCACACCAGGTGCCAGAAGGCGGCCAGGTGCGGGAGCAGGTCGGGCCAGGCCACGGTGTCCGAGCCCGGCAGGCCACGGTCCGCCGCCCGGATGGCGCGGGCCAAGCCAGGGTCGGCCACCATGCCGCGCCCCAGCATCAGGGCGTCGCAGCCGGACACCGCGCGGCAGCGCTGCGCGTCGGCCACCGTCCAGATCTCGCCGTTGGCCACCACAGGAATCCGCACCGCCGCGCGGATGGCGGGAATGTGCTCCCAATACGCCGGCGGGCGGTAGCCGTCGGCCTTGGTGCGGGCGTGCACCACCAGCTCGGCCGCGCCACCGTCCTGCATGGCCTGCGCACATTCGCGCATCAAGGCCGTGTCGTTGAACCCCAGGCGCATCTTGGCCGACACGGGCAGATGGGCCGGCACGGCCCGGCGCACGGCGGCCACCACGGCGGCGATGCGCTCGGGCTCCTGCAGCAGCGCGGCGCCGCCGCCATGGCGGTTGACCACCTTGGCAGGGCAACCGAAGTTCAGGTCGATCCCCTCGGGCCCCAGGGCGGCGAGGCGCGCTGCGTTCTCGGCCATGCTGACCGGGTCGGAGCCCAGCAGCTGCGCGCGCACCGGCACGCCGCTGAGCGTGCGCCCGCCGTTGCGCAGCTCGGGCACATAGCGCAGGAACACCTTGTCCGGCAGCAGCGTGCCGGTGATGCGGATGAACTCGGACACGCAGCGGTCCACCCCGCCCACCCGGGTCAGCACGTCGCGCAAGACAAAATCAAGAAGCCCCTCCATGGGGGCGAGCAGCAAGGTCATGACCCGAAACGCCACCGAGGCTCCGCCATGCGGGTGGCACAAAGATAGCAATAAAATTGGCCGCTAGCGCTTATGGGACAAGCGCAAACAGCTATTAAAAATATAGCAAACACACCCAATCCAGCGGGGTGCGTAGGCCATGCGGACGCCATTGTGCGGCACCGGGGTCATCACTGCGTCACGGCGGTTTGCTGCAATCGCCGCCATTCACCGTGACGGAGAACCCCATGCTGCTGCAGAAGACCGAAAAAGCCCGCCTGGAACTCTTGCCCGGCGTCCGCACCCTGAGCCTGCGCGAGCGATCGCTGCTGCTGCTGGCCGACGGCAAGCCGCTGTCGGACCTGCAGGCCATGTACAACGGCATCGGCGCACAGATCGTCGACAACCTCATGCGCCAGGGCTACCTGACCGGCCCCGCGCAAGCATCGGCGGCCGACGCCGCCCCGCCCCGCGACAAGCCCTCCATCCAGCGCCCCGAACCCGGCGAGTCCCTGCGCTCGCTGGCGGGTGCCCGCATGTACCTTTTTGACACCTGCGAGCGGCTTTTTGCCCGCCGCGACCCGGTGCTGGCCCAGCACTTCCGCGAGGCGCTGCGCGCCGCCAAGGACCGTGACAGCATGCTGGACGCTGGCGAAGCCCTGTTCGAGGAAGTGGCGCTGACCGCAGGGGACGACCGGGCCGCCAGCCTGCGCGAAAAGTTTGAGCTGCTCCTGCCGCTGGCCTCGGCGCCCCGCGCCGCTGCAGCGTCCACGGCCCCATCCACGGCCACCACCGCCGGGGCCACGCAGCCCGCGGCGCTTGCGGCCCGCTGATGCCGCAGCCCGCCAGCGCGTTCAGGCCACGCCCAGCCGCCAGAGGGACGTGACCTCGGCGGCACGCGCCGCGTGCAGCGCGTCGGCCGCGTCCGCGGCCTTGGCATGGCGGGGCCGGACATCGTGCCGGCCCAGCACCTTCAGCCCCGCCGCGGCGATCCACTCCAGCAACTGCGCACGCGGGCGCAGGCCCAGGTGCTCGGCCAGATCGGACAGGATGAGCCACCCCTCCCCGCCGGGCTCCAGATGCGCTGCCAGGCCCGCCAGGAAGCCGCGCAACATGCTGCTGCCTTCGTCATACACCGCACGCTCGATGGGCGAGCTGGCCCGCGCGGGCACCCACGGCGGATTGCACAGCACCAGCGGCGCGCGGCCGGGCGGGAACAGGTCGGCCTGCAGCAGCTCCACGGACGCGAGGACGCCCAGGCGCTGCAGGTTGTCGCGTGCGCACTCCAGCGCGCGCGGATCCTGGTCGGTGGCCACCACCTGCCGCACACCGCGGCGCACCAGCACTGCAGACAGCACGCCCGTGCCCACACCGATATCAAAGGCCAGCGCCGGGTTGCCGCCAGGCAGCGGCGCGCTGGCAACCAGGTCCACGTACTCGCCGCGCACGGGCGAAAACACGCCGTAGTGCGGGTGGATGCGGTTGTGGGGCGGCGCGCCCAGCGCGGGCACCTCCACGCCTTTCTTGCGCCACTCGTACGCCCCCACCAGGCCCAGCAGCTCGCGCAGCGTGGCCACGCTGCGCTCGCCCGTGGCCGGGCCCCATGCCTGCGTGCAGGCCTCGCGCCAGTCCGGCGCGCGGCGCAGGGCGATGCTGTAGTCCCCCTCCAGCGGAATCAACACCGCCGCCAGCACCCGCGCCCGCTGCGCCTGCGCCTGGCGGTGCAGATGAAAGGCCTCGGCCGGCGTCACAGCAGCCGCCTTCTGCGCCGACCGCGCCACCGCCTTGCGCGGCCTGCGGTCGGCCCGGCGCATCAGGGCCTGCAGCAGGTGGCGGGCATTCTGGAAATCCCCCTGCCACAGCAGCCCCGTGCCCTCGCACGCCATGCAGTAGGCCGCATCGGCCGCCAAGGTGTCGTCGGCGGCCACGACCCGACGCGGCGCAGGGGCGCCGCTCTCGGAGCGCCACCGTGCATGCTGGGGCTGACCCTGGTGGGTCCATTGGATCGGGGAAGTGGGTGTCAACATCGAACGGGCGCATCGCCCCAAATCAAGGGCTGCCTATGAAACCGGCGCGGCCCATACCCGGGCCGCCGCGCAAAGGCCGCCCCGCCGCGCTGGCGGCGTCCCCCTTCCCGTGCGCAGCACGAGCGGCGGGGGAGGCGGCGCAGTCGCTCAGGGGGTTGCGCTGCATGCTAGGCGTTGATGGGCCGCTTCAGGCGCACTTCCTCGATCTTCACGCCGCCGATCACCGCCGTCTTGGCCGTGGACAGCTCGCGCTTGAAGCCTGCGAGTTCATGGAAGCGCAGCGCGCGCTCGTTGCGCAGCGGCACCCAGGCGGTGACGTTGGTGCAGCCCTCTTCCTGCAGGCCGTCGCGGGCGGCGTCCCACAGCGCCAGGCCCACGCCTTGGTTCCAATGGGTGGGCGCCGCGTAGATGGCCCAGATCTCGCCCGTGGTGGGACGGGACTTCTCATCACGCGAGCGGTCGTAGCCGACAAAGCCGACGATTTTCTCGCCGTCCACCGCCACCTGGACCTGGGGCTCGCAATATTCGATGGCCTCGCGCCAATAGGCCTGGCGCTTCTCGACCGAAGACATGGCTTTCAATTGCTCGTCTGGCACCAGCCCTTTGTAGGCCTCCTGGGCAGAGGCTGTGTGGACCTGGGCGATGGCTTTTGCATCGCGAAGCGTGGCGGGACGAACCTGGATACTGGACATGGAAAAACCGAACGAAAACAGGGAATAAAAAATCGGAAACCCAGCATTGTCGCCGCAAACGGTTTTTCTCCCCTGTGCGCCCCTTCCCCAACCCCCTTTTTAGCGCCCCTGCCGCGCCTGCGGAAGGCTCCACCTCGCCAGCCCTGCAGACCGGAGCGGCAAAGGTCAGGCCAGGGCCAGCGAGCCGGTGAGCGGCGTGGCGCCCGCCGCGGCGCTGCGGCGCACCAGCGCACGCTTGTTGCGCGGGCGGGGCACATGCACCACGGGCGGCGCGCCGTTGATGGCCGAGAGCCCCAGCACCAGCGTCACCGTGCGTGAGCCGTCCTCGCGGTCGTCGCTGGCATAGGCCCGGTAGCTGCCGTTGCCCGGGCCGTGGGCGCGCTGCACGGTGTGAAAGGCCACCCGCGCACCCGACACCCGGTGCCCCGCAAAGGGCAGCACGCGCAAGCGTGCATCCCGGTCCAGCGCCAGGCCCATGTTGCCCGGGCGGTTGATCAGGTCCGTGCGGATGGCCCGCCAGGTCTGGCCTTCGTCGGTGGAGAACTGCCAGGTGCCGGCCTGTGCGTCCAGCTGCTCGATGACCAGCCCCGCAAAGGCCAGCATGCCGGGGCAGTTCTCTTCCACAATGCGCGCCAGCGTGTTGCCGCCCAGGCCCGTGCCGCCGTCGCCGGCCCCGTCGCCGCCCTGGCGGCATGGCACTTCGGAAGACGGGGAACCCGGGCGGAGAGCATTGGCAGTCATGGAATACCTTTGAAGAAAGTAACGAGGAAGAAGGGGATGGAGGGATCTGCAGGCAGCGCACCGGCGCCCGCGGCACCTGCTTTTCATTGCTTGACGGAAAGTCTAAAAAGCGCTCTAGCGTGCGTCCATCCCACAAAAAGACTAGGCCGCCACAGGGTGTTGTGCGCAATACTCGCTGCATGACTGCCCGCCTTCTGCTCGTGGACGACCACAACCTCTTCCGCACCGGGCTGCGGCTGATCGTGCAGGACCACCCGAGCGTGGGAACGATTGCCGAGGCGGGCTCCATCGCCGAGGCCTGCGCCCTGAAGCCGGTGGACACCGACCTGGTGCTGCTGGACATCCAGCTGCCCGGCCTGAGCGGCCTGGACGGCTTGCGCCTGCTGCGCCACGCCTGCCCCAGGGCGCGCATCGTGCTGGTGTCCGCCAGCGTGGCGCCCGACGCCGTGCACGAAGCGCGCCTGCGGGGGGCCGACGGCTTTCTGCCCAAATCCGCCAGCGCCGAGGACATCCTGGAGGCCATCAGCCTCGCCCTGTCGGGCCAGCCCTGCTTTCCCGCCCACAGCGGCAACACCGCGGCTGCGCGCGGGCCCGATGCGCCCAGCCTCACCGCGCGGCAGCTCGACGTGCTGGCCCTGCTGTGCACGGGCAAGCCCAACAAGGTGATCGCGCGCGACCTGGGCCTGAGCGAGAACACGGTGCGCGTGCACGTGGCCGCCATCTTTGCCCAGCTGGGTGTCAACAGCCGCAGCGCGGCCCTGCTGGCAGCCCAGCGCCTGGGGCTGGCCACGCCCCAGCTCCATGGCACGCCCCACTGACGCCCTGCCGGCAGCGGCGCACACAGCCCCGCAGCCCGCCACGCGCTGGGGCTGGCCGGTGTGGGAGCACAACGACGAAGTGCTGCGCGAGCAGGTGGCCCTGCTGCGCCACAACTTCCCCATGACGCTGCTGGCCTCGCTGATCACGGCGCTGGGCACCCTGTGGGTCATGGCCCGCGTGGCCGAGTTCCAGGCCGTCACCGTCTGGCTGGCTTCGCATGCCGTGGTGGTGGCGTGCGTCTACCTGACGCTGCGCAGCATCGCGCCCGACACCGACCCCGCACGGGCGGCTGCGCGCAAGCTCAGCGCCTGCATGGCCGCCATGGGGCTGAGCTGGGGCAGCCTGGGCTTCGTGGTGCTCCACTGGGGCACGCTCGACAGCGTGATTTACTCCATCGGCATCATCAGCACGGTGTCCTCCGGCGCGCTGGGGCTCGGCGCGCCGCTGTACCGCGCCTATGTGGCCTACCTCACGTGTGCGGTCGGGGGCGTCATGGTGGCCGTGGCGCTGGCCGGCGGGCCCGTCCTGTGGCCCGCGCTGTTCCTGACCGGCGTGTACTACGCCCTCACCTGCATGCAGGCCCGCACCGCCGACCGCGCCACCCGGCGCAGCATCGCCATCAAGCTGGAGAACGACCGGCTCGTGAACGAATTGCGGGCCGAGTCGCAACGCGCCCTGGCCGCGCAGGAGGCTGCCGAGCAGGCGGACCGGGACAAGTCCCGCTTCCTGGCCGCTGCCAGCCACGACCTGCGCCAGCCGTTGCACGCGCTGGGGCTGTTTCTGGAATCGCTGCAGCGCAGCCCGCTGAACGATCACCAGCGCACCGTGCTGGGACACGCGCACGCGGCCTCGGGCGCGGCCGCCGAGATGCTGACCACGCTGCTGGACTATTCGCGGCTGGAAGCGGGCGTGGTGAAGGTGCGGCCGGACGCCTTCGCCGTGCAGCCCCTGCTGACCGCGCTGGAGCAGGAGTTCGGCGCGCAGGCCGACACGGCGGGCCTGGTGTACCGCACCCGCGAGACCTCGGCCGCCGCGTACGCCGACCGCTCGCTGGTGGGGCTGGTCATGCACAACTTCATCTCCAACGCGCTGCGCTACACCACCGAGGGAGGCGTGCTGATTGCCTGCCGCACCCGCGGCAAGCGGCTGGCACTGGAAGTGTGGGACACGGGCCCGGGCATCCCGCGCAGCGAGTGGGACAACATCTTCAAGGAGTTCCACCAGCTCGGAAACCCCGAGCGCGACCGGCGCAAGGGCCTGGGCCTGGGCCTGGCCATCGTGCAGCGCCTGGCACGCGAGATGCACACCTCCGTGCAGGTGCTGTCGCAGCCGGGCCGCGGCTCGGTCTTCCGGCTCTGGCTGGACCGCTGGCAGGGGGCCCTGGAGGACGATGCGGCGCCGGCGCCCGATGCGCGCAGCCTCGTCGGCCTGAGGGTGCTGGCCATCGATGACGACGAGGCGGTGCGCATGGGCATGCGGTCACTGCTGCAAAGCTGGGGCTGCCAGTGCATCACGGCCGAATCGGGCGCCCAGGCGCTGGACTGCCTGGAAGACCTCACGCCCGATCTCATCATCACCGACTTCCGCCTGCGCCACGAGGAAACCGGCAAGCAGGTGCTGCAGGCCCTGCGCGCCTACCTGGGCGCGCCCGTGCCCGCCATCATCATGACGGGGGACACGTCCCCCCAGCGGCTGCGCGACGCCCAGTCCACCTCGGCCCTGCTGCTGCACAAGCCGGTGTCCACCAGCCAGCTGCACAGTGCCATGGTCCAGCTGGTCCTTCAGCCCCGGGCGGCGGGCGACGAAGACGCTGCCGCTCCCGCCGCGCCTACAGCCAGCGGCGCAGCAGCCCCATGACCTGGTCGAACCGCGCCCCGTAGGGCGGGTAGAACATCGAGCCCAGGGCCCAGCGCGACTGCACCAGCACGGACTTCTGGTGGCAAAAGCGCAGGAAGCCCTGCTCCCCGTGGTAGGCGCCCCAGCCACTGTCGCCCACGCCACCAAAAGGCAGGTTGTCGTGGGCAATGTGCATGAGCGTGTCGTTCACCGTCACCCCGCCGCTCACGGTGCGGCGCAGCACGTCGCCCTGCACGGCCTCGCTCTGGCCAAACCAGTACAAGGCCAGCGGGCGGGGGCCGCTGTTGATGTGGGCAATCGCATCGTCCAGCCGCTCGTACGAGATCACCGGCAGGATGGGGCCGAAGATCTCCTCCTGCATGAGCTGCATCTGCGAGGTGGCGCCAAACACCAGCGTGGGCACCATCTGCCGGCTGGCCCCGTCGCCCAGCGTGCCTACGGTGGGCGGCGCGGGCCTGCCCTCGGTGGGGTCGATGGTGACCACCTCCGCGCCCTGGGTCTGGGCCTGCTGCAGCATGGTGCGCAGGCGCGCATGGTGGCGCGGCGTGATGATGGAGGCGTAGTCGGCGTTGCCCTCGATGGTGGGGAACAGCCGCTGCACCGCCGCGCGGTAGGCCTGGGCAAACTCGCCCTCGCGGCCGCGGGGCAGCAGCACGTAGTCGGGGGCGATGCAGGTCTGCCCGGCGTTGAGCAGCTTGCCGTGGGCGATCTTGAGCGCCGCGTCCTGCATGTCGCACTGGCCGTCGATGATGCACGGCGACTTGCCGCCCAGCTCCAGCGTGGTGGGCGTGAGGTTCTGCGCCGCCGCCTGCGCCACCTTGCGGCCCACGGCGGTGGAGCCGGTGAACACCAGGTGGTCGAACGGCAGCGAGGCAAACAACGCGGACAGGTTGGCGTCGCCCTGCACCACGCTGAACTCGTCGGGTGCAAAGAACTGCGCAACCAGCAGCGCCAGCTGGGCCGAGGTGTGGGGCGTGAGTTCGCTGGGCTTGAGCATCACGCGGTTGCCCGCCGCCAGCGCCGTGATGGCCGGTGCCAGCGCCAGCTGCACGGGGTAGTTCCAGGGCGATATCACGCCCACCACGCCCAGCGGCTGGCGGTGGATGAAGCCGCTGGCCGGCTGCAGAAAAATGGGGGTGCGCACCCGGCGCGGCTTCATCCAGCCCGCCAGGTGCTTGAGCGTGTGCGACAGCAGGGTGCGCAGCACGAAGAAGTCCGCCACCTCGGTCAGGCGCGGCGAGCGCATGCCGAAGTCGGCCTGCACCGCGGCCGCCAGCACCGGCCCGTGCTCGTCCAGCAGCTTGCGCATGCGCAAGAGCCGCTCGCGGCGCACCAGCAGCGGCACCTCCACATGCTCGCGGCTGGCGCGGTGTTGCAGATCAAAAAGAGCGTGGATCTCGGCAGGCGTCATGGAGGGCATCATAGAAGACGCATGCGCCGCGGCCGCACCGAAGAAGGGATCCGGCCCCGGTGTTGCGTTCTTTTACCGCACGTCGCGGGCTTCCACGTCGGTCACCTCGGCCGCACCGGGCAGCACGCCGCCGCGGCGCGGCGAGGCCGCCGCCGAGGAGGCGGGGCGCTCTGCCGCCGACGACCAGCGCTGGCTGGTCGCGAACACGGTGCGAAAGCCCGTGCGCGGGTCCACCCGCATCACCCACGGCGCCGCAGGCCGGCCGGTGAGCCGCGCCCACGCCGCCCGCAGGGCCCACACGGCGCCCAGAACCAGCACGGCCACCAGCAGGCTCAGGAACACCACCAGCCCCATGGCCACCACCAGCACGCGCAGGGCCCAGCGCAATACCGCCGCAACGAAATCGTTCAAACGCTACCTCTCCTTCAGTCCGTGGCGGGCCGCCGCGCCGCGATTCAGGCGTCGGCGGCCGCAGTGCCGGCACTGAACTGGAACACGCCAGGCTCCAGTACCGGGTTCACCGAGACCGAAATCACGCTCTTGGGCGGGAAGCGCCCTTCGAGCAGCAATTTCGACAGCGGGTTCTCGATGCGCTGCTGGATCGCCCGCTTGAGCGGCCGCGCACCGAACACCGGGTCGAACCCCACCTTGGCCAATTCTGCCAAGGCTGCGTCGGACACCTGCAGCTCCAAATCCATCCGCGCCAGGCGGTTTTGCAGCTGCGCCAGCTGGATCTTGGCGATGGCGGCAATGTGCTGCGCGTCCAGGCCGTGGAACACCACCGTCTCGTCGATGCGGTTCAGGAACTCCGGCCGGAAGTGGTTCTTCAGCTCGCCCCACACCGCGTCCTTCACGTCCTCGTAGTCCTGGCCGACCATGGCCTGGATCAGGTGCGAGCCGATGTTGCTGGTCATCACGATCACCGTGTTCTTGAAGTCCACGGTGCGGCCCTGGCCATCCGTCAGGCGGCCATCGTCCAGCACCTGCAGTAGCACGTTGAACACATCCGGGTGGGCCTTTTCCACCTCGTCGAGCAGCAGCACGCTGTAGGGCTTGCGGCGCACGGCTTCCGTCAGGTAGCCGCCCTCTTCATAGCCCACGTAGCCGGGCGGAGCGCCGATCAAGCGGGCCACGGAGTGCTTCTCCATGAACTCGCTCATGTCGATGCGCACCAGGTGGTCTTCGCTGTCGAACAAAAAGCCCGCCAGCGCCTTGCACAGCTCGGTCTTGCCCACGCCCGTGGGGCCGAGGAACAGGAACGAGCCGGTGGGCCGGTTCGGGTCCGACAGGCCCGAACGCGAGCGGCGGATGGCGTTGGCCACGGCCGCAATGGCCTCGTCCTGGCCCACCACACGCTCGTGCAGCTTGGCTTCCATCTGCAGCAGCTTGTCCTTTTCGCCCTGCATCATCTTGGCCACGGGGATGCCCGTGGCGCGGCTCACCACTTCGGCGATCTCTTCGGCGCCCACCTGGGTACGCAGCAGGCGGTTGGGCGTGGAGGCACCGTCCTTGCCCTCCTCCTTGGCCTGCGCTTCCTTCAGCTGGCGCTCCAGGTCGGGCAGCTTGCCGTATTGCAGCTCGGCGACCTTGTTGAAGTCGCCCTTGCGCTTGAGTTCCTCGATCTGCAGCTTGACCTTCTCGACCTGCTCGCGCACCTGCTGGCTGCCCTGGGCCTGCGCCTTTTCGGCGGTCCAGATGTCTTCCAGGTCGGCAATCTCTTTTTGCAAGCGGGCGATTTCCTCCTCCAGCAGCGTGAGGCGCTTCTGCGAGGCCTCGTCCTTTTCCTTCTTCACGGCCTCGCGCTCAATCTGCAGCTGGATCAGCCGGCGGTCGAGCTTGTCGATGGCCTCGGGCTTGGAGTCGATCTCGATCTTGATCTTGGCCGCGGCCTCGTCGATCAGGTCGATGGCCTTGTCGGGCAGGAAGCGGTCGGTGATGTAGCGGTTACTGAGCTCGGCCGCTGCCACGATGGCCGGGTCGGTGATGTCCACGCCGTGGTGCAGCTCATAGCGCTCCTGCAGGCCGCGCAGGATGGCGATGGTGGCCTCCACGCTGGGCTCGCCCACCAGGATCTTCTGGAAGCGCCGCTCCAGCGCTGCGTCCTTCTCGATGTACTTGCGGTATTCGTCCAGCGTCGTGGCGCCCACGCAGTGCAGTTCGCCGCGCGCCAGGGCGGGTTTCAGCATGTTGCCTGCGTCCATGGCGCCCTCGGCCTTGCCGGCGCCCACCATGGTGTGCAGCTCGTCGATGAAGACGATGGTCTGGCCTTCGTCCTTGGCCAGCTCATTGAGCACGGCTTTCAGGCGCTCTTCAAACTCGCCGCGGTACTTGGCGCCCGCGAGCAGGGCCGCCATGTCGAGCGAGAGCACGCGCTTGTTCTTGAGCGACTCGGGCACCTCGCCCGCCACGATGCGCTGGGCCAGGCCCTCCACGATGGCGGTCTTGCCCACGCCGGGCTCGCCAATCAGCACGGGGTTGTTCTTGCTGCGGCGCTGCAGCACCTGGATAGCGCGGCGGATCTCGTCGTCGCGACCGATCACGGGGTCCAGCTTGCCCGCGCGGGCGCGCTCGGTCAGGTCCAGACAGTATTTTTGCAGCGCGCCGCGCTGGCCCTCGGCCTCGGCGCTGTCCACCTTCTGGCCGCCGCGCACGGCGTTGATGGCAGCCTCCAGGCTCTTGCGCGTGAGGCCGTTGTCTTTGGCGATCTGGGCGGCGTCGCCCTTGCTGTCGGTGAGCGCCAGCAAGAAGAGCTCGCTGGCGATGAACTGGTCGCCACGCTTGAGCGCTTCCTTCTCGGTGGCCTGCAGCACGCGGCCCAGCTCGGGGCCGCCCTGCACCTGGTCGTGCCCCTGCACTTGCGGCAGGCGCTTGATGGCGGCTTCGGCCGCGCTGGTCAGGCCGGGCACGTTGGCGCCCGCGCGCTGCAGCAGCGCCTTGGGGCCGTCTTCCTGCTTCAGCATGGCCAGCAGCACGTGCACAGGCTCGATGTAGGCGTTGTCGTGGGCCAGGGCCAGGCTCTGGGCGTCGCTCAGGGCTTCCTGGAATTTGGTGGTGAATTTGTCGAGACGCATGGGTCAATGTCCTCCGATTGCGTCTCATGTGAGGAGGGGGCGGCGGTTTTCAAGCGGTGGCAGATCAACTTATCCACAGGCCCTGAGAACGTTCCCAGACCCGCCATCTGGCTTCAAAAACTATCATTTTGATAGCTGCAAGCGCTTGCTGGTAAAGCGCTGAAGCCCAATTTATCTCAAAATTTGGCCTGCGTGCGGCGCCGGTGCTGCCACGCCGCCAGCCCTGCCAGCATCAGCGACATCCCGGCCAGCCCCGCGCCCGACAGCGTGGGAACGGCCACCGCCGCGGCCAGCGGCACGGGCACGGGCACCACCGGGTCGTTGATGGTCCCGTCCTGCACGCCAAAGGTGTCGTCGCCCAGCCCAGCGTCGGTCACGTCGTAGGTGGCGGTGTTGCCGCTGATCTGCAAGTTCGCAGGGTCGTAGTAGCGGCTGGCCGAGGGGCTGTCGGGCGTGGGGCCGTACTTCTTGACCGTGAGGCCGGCCAGGTCCGGGAAGGTCACCGCCACGCGTACCGTCTCGCCCGGCTGGCAGTGGATGAGCCGCAGGCGGAAGGCCCCGTGCGGCAGCACGCCAGCGCCCGGGTACGGCGCAGGCGCCGCCACGGGGCCGGTGGCGGCCAGGTCCAGCCGGCAGCCGGGGCTGGCCGCCACCACGGCCACGCTGACGGGGCCGGACCCCGTGCTGGTGGGCACGGGCAGGGTCTCGAAGCGCGCCTGCACCGAGCAAGCCCCCGAAACCGGTGCCGTGGTGTAGGTGCTGCCGGCCAGGGTGCCGCCACAGCCCGTGACGGACGCGATGCGGTAGCCCGCGTCGGGCGTCACGGTGAAGGCTTGCGCCTGCCCCTGGGCTACCTGGACCGTCCCGGCCGGGCTGATGCTGCCGCCCGCGTCCGCCTGGGCCGCCACGGGGTGCAGGACCGTCGGGTCGCGCACCACGGTGACCAGGTACGAGCGGCGGGCCACGCCGTCGGAAGCCAGCACCTCGACCGTGATGGCATTGGGGCCCGGCACCAGCGCCAGGGGCGGCGTGGGTGATCCACTGGCGGCCGGGGCGCCGTTCACCGTGATGGACGCGCCGGCATCGGCCGCGCCCGGCGTGAGCGATACCGCCGCCACGGTGTTGGAAACCGCCACGGTGTAGGACGTCACGTCGGACTGGAAAGCGGGGCTGAGCCCCCCCGGGGACACCGTGAGCGACGCCAGCGCTGCGTTGGCCGAAGTGGATGCGTTCATCAGCACCGTGACCCCCGCGGTGCCGCTGGCGATCGCGATGTCCGGCTTGCCGTCGCCATTGAAGTCGGCCACGACCATCTGCACGCCCATGCCGCCGACGAACCGCTTGGCGGGAGCGCCCAGCCCGCCCACGCCGCCCTGCCCGCGCAGAATGGCGATGTCGCCGGAGGCACCGTCGATGCCCACGACGTCTGGCAAGCCGTCCCCGTCAAAGTCGGCTGCCGCGAGCTTGGTGGCCACCAGCCCGGCACTGTATTGGCCCAGCACCGCCAGAGGCTGCCCGGGGGGCGCAGGAGGCGGCCAAGACGCTACGAGGGACGCGATCTGCCCTCCTGCGGCCGTGAACACGCCAGCCCCTCCCGCCACACTCCACCCGGCAATCGCGTTCAGCGGGTCCGCCGAAACCGGCGCATAGACCGGATCATTGGGCTGGGCCTCCGTGGACAGGGCCGTGCCCACGGTGCCCGCCGAGGTCGCGGACACCAGGTCAACGCGCCCGTCCCGGTTGAGATCCACGGCGGTGTATCCCCGCACTCCGCTCCATGTGGCCACGTATTGCAGCCCGACGGAGGCTGGGGGCGTGACACGAAACAGCCCGATCCCCTCCAGAGAGGTGGCGACCTCCGGCGCCCACACGGCGGCCAGGTCGGGCAGGCCGGGGCCTTCGAAGGCCCCCGCGATGACCGCGCGCGGGATCAGGCCGGTAAAAGACCCCTCGCCGGCCAGCGTGAATCCGCCCCACCCGTTGCCCAGGTACATCCACACCGTCTGCTGCGCTTCACCCACCACCGCCAGGTCCGCGCGGCCATCGCCATTGAAGTCGCCAGCGGCCACATCACGCGCCTCGGCGGGCAAATTCAGGCGCGTCCACTGCGAAAAGCCGCCCTGGCCATCGCCCTGTAGGAGGACGACGCTCGAATCGCCCGCGTAGACCGCCGCCAGATCCTTGTGTCCGTCCCCGTTGAAATCGGCAACGGTCACCGCGCGGGCTTCCAGGCCCCAGAACCCGTAGCTGCGCGCTGCCACAAAACGACCGGCGCCATCGCCGCGCAGCTGGACCAGCCGACCGCCGCTGCCGTTGGCCGCCGCGATGTCAGGGTGGCCGTCGCCGCTGAAGTCGGCCACGGCCACCGTGCTGGGGCCGTCGCCAAGTGCGTACTCCTGGCCGGCTCCATCGAAGAAGCCAAAATTGCCGCCCCCCAAGCCCGGCCAGACCACCATGCTGCCGCCAGACCGGGAGACCACCAGATCGGGCCGCCCGTCGCCGGTGGCGTCGGCAATGCTGGCGCCGGCATACCACCCGGAAAGGCCCACGCTGCGGCGCCCGAACTGCCCTGTGCCGTCGCCGGTCAACAGCACCGGGCTGGCAGAGGTGTTCTGCACCAGCGCCAGAATGTCCAGATGGCCATCGCCGTCCGCATCGCCCACGGCCACATACGGCATGTACTCATCACCCGTCAGGCGCCTGGCGGCGGCAAAGCCCCCCGCACCATCGCCCAGCCACAGAAACACGCCGGAGCCCGTGCCCGCCACGATGTCGGGGTGGCCGTCTTCGTTCCAGTCGCCCGAGACAACGCGCATCGACGACAAGCCCAGACCGAGCGCGGTGCGTGGGCGGCCGTCAAACCGCCCCGCCCCATCGCCCCACAGCACGGCAACCCCCTTGTCCGAACCCGAAAAAACCGCCACGGCCAAGTCGAGCCGACCGTCGCCGTCAAAGTCCGCCACGGTCAGGCCGTAGGGGTTGGGCCCGGCGGCAAAGGTGGCGGCCGCCGACATCCCGCCCCGACCGTCGCCCAGCCGCACCGAAACGGTCCCCTCGTTGAAACTGCTCACCGCCACATCCAGGTGCCCGTCGCCGTTGAAGTCGCCAACCACCACACCCGAGGGGGCCGATCCCACTCCAAACGCCCCACTTTCGGCAAAGCCCGCCGCGCTGCCTTCGCTCAGCAGGATGCGAACCGTGCTGCCCAGTTCGTCCACCAGCGCCAGGTCTGGCCGGCCGTCTTCGTTGAAATCACCCACCGCCATCTCACCCAGGTGCCCCCCCACAGCCAGACTGGTGGGCGCAACAAACCTGACATCGGCGTGGGCTGCACCCGCCACCGCAAGCATCAGCCCCAGGGCCATCAGCCCCTTGCGCAAGGCGCGCCGCGCTCGCCGTTGAAACTCCATGAGATGGTCCTCCCTGTGCGCCCTTGGCCGGGCAGCCAAAGGGCGCCAGCAGGACAGCAGGCGATTCTCAAAAAGAGGCTGGACCGGCGCAAGTCCAAAGATTGCATTGATCCCGACACGGCGCAATGCGCACGCGCCGAATGGGGCCGACGCTGCGGCGCCTAACAACGGCCAGGCTGCGCGCCCGGCAGCCCGGCAACCTCTCAGGCCCTCAGGCAGCTCAAGCGTTGTTTGCCACGATGCCCCAGCGCGCCAGCGCCGCGTCATCGCTCACCCGCGCATCCACCCAGCGGGCGCCCTGGGCGGTCTGCTCTTTCTTCCAGAACGGGGCCTGGGTCTTGAGGTAGTCCATCAAGAACTCGCAGGCCTGAAAGCTCTGCCCGCGGTGCGCGCTGGTCACCGCCACCAGCACGATCTGGTCGAGCGGCTGCAGCAGCCCCACGCGGTGGATCACGCGCGCGCCGAAGATGTCGAAACGCTCGAACGCCGCGTCCACCATGGCCTCGATGGACTTTTCCGTCATGCCGGGGTAGTGCTCCAGTTCCATCGAGGACACGGCATCGCCTTCATTGCGATCGCGGACAGTCCCGACAAAGCTGCACACGGCGCCCACGCCCTTGTTCTCGCGGCGCAGGGCGGCCACTTCGGCGGACAGGTCAAAGTCTTCGGTCTGGATGGAAACGCGGGGCAAGGTCATGGCAGGAGCGAAGGCAAGCTGGACAGGGAACGATCAGGGCGCACGGTGCAGGCGCGGCGCGGCCAGCAGGGCACGTTCTTCTTCCACCACCTTGTTCAGCTGCACCAGCGCCGGCGTGGACGGCAGCTGGGCCAGCAGCGTCTGCAGGCGGGTGATGTCCCCCACCGTGGGCGCCACCTTGATCTGCGCCACGGCCGCCGGGATGTTGCCGCCCCGCACCAGCGCCAGCACCTTGGCCGGCCATTCACTCTTGCTTTTGATGTTGCTGCTGCGCGCCATAGAACGGAGAAACGGTAGAACGAGGAAAAAACGGAAGACAGGGGGGAAAGCTTTGTCTGTACGATGCGATCCCATCCGGCCGCACTGTACCCGCTTCGTACCGCGCAGCGCCCCTTTTCTCGACACCCGCCCATGGCCACCCAGACGATCCAGACCGCGCTGTACAAGCTCTACCCCTCGCCGCGCAACGCCACCAAGGACGTGTTTGCGCACCAGGTGTTCGTGCCCTACCCCTACGCCCTCATCGATCTGGACGCGATGGACCTGGCGGGCCAAACCACGCTGTTTGCCGCCTGCCGGCTGTCCGACATGAAGATGGGCCAGGTGGTGACGTTCGAGCTGCCGGCGGACCAAGCGCGTTTTGAGCGCCTGTTCACCCCGGATTGAGCCGCCCCCGCCGCACCGGTCCATGGATTTCCAGGAGTCCTTTCACCCGCTGCAATCGCAGGCCCCCGACGCCTACACCGAGGCCGTGGAGGCCTACTGCCACGGCATCCTCCGGCTGCACTGGAACGAGCGGCTCATCAACAAGATCTTCGGCCGCGCACTGCAATCGCACGCCGCAGGACGGCTGGTGGTGCAGCATTTCCAGTGGCAGCGCGAAGGCGCGCCCCGCCCCACGCTGGCCCTGCTGCAGCGCCAGGCGGGCAGCGGCGGGCGCACGCTGGCAACGTTCTTTGCCGTGCTGCGCCTGGCCGGCATGGTCCACGCCGAGCCCGACACGGCGGACCGCCGCGTGCGCTACCTGGTGCCCGGCCCGCGGCTGCTGGACGGACTGCGCACGTGGGTGGTGCACCACCTGCAGTGCGCCGAGGCGCTGGGCGTGCTCGCGGGCGGCCACGCCGCGCGGCTGCAGGCCGATGCGGACTATTTCGAGTCCTTTCTGTGCCGCGCCGACACCATCCTGGACCGCCTGGCCGCGCACCGCGGCCAATTTGGCGGGTGGGACTGGTTTGACCAACGCGAGGGCGGCGGCCGCGTGGCCATGCTGCTGCTGCGCGAGCACTGCCGCACCACCGCAGCCGGGCTGGGCGGCGGCCCGGCGCCCCTGTTTCCGCTGCGCGCGCAGGAACTGGCCGAGCGGCTGGGGTTTTCGCACTCGCACGTGCGCAACCTGGTCAACGACGCCACGGCCGCGGGCCTGCTCACCCAGGACGCGCGGCGCGGGCTGGTGGCGCTGACGCCCCGCTTCGAGGCCGAGCTGCGCCACTGGCTGCAGCACCTGCTGGGCTGGTTTGCCGAAGCCGCCCAGGCGGCCAGCCGCAGCACGCGGCAGGCCGCGGGCCACTGACACCTTGCAGGACTTTATGTACGACGACAACCAGATCCACGTGCCGCCTTCCTTCATGGCGGTGTATTCCGACGCCCGCGGCCGGCTCACCGCCAGCGCGAACGAGGTGCGCACCCGCTACGAGCTGTGCGAAGACCTGGCCGGCCACCTGGTGGAGCAGGCGCAGACGCTGTACCACGTGCAGGCGCCGTCCGAAGCCGAGATCCTGCGGCGCATCCACGCCGGCCTGTGCGCGGCCGAGTCGGGCGTACCGGTGCCCGAGGCCACCTGGATCACGACCCGCCTGGCCGAGCTGCTGAACTGGCCCTGCCCTGCGCTGGTGGCGCCCACGCCACAGCCCCCGGAGGGTTCTTGAGGCGCAGGGGCCGCCGCTTGGCTATACTGCCCCGCATGCCCACGCACACCCCTTTTGCCCTGACCGCCGCAGCGACGGCGTCGGTGGCATTGCCGTGCGTGGCCATCGCCAAAGCCAAAAAACCCCAGCTCATCTGACCGGAGCTGCGTGGTTCCGTCCCGGATGAGCGACGGAACCCTTGGCACAAAACTCCCTTTTTTGATTCCTGGCATTCCGCGCGCACCCTGGTGGCGGTTCTTCCTCTCGGTCGAACACTCCCTGGAGTCTTTCGCATGCCTTCTTCTCTTTCGCAGCCCACCAGCCCCGCCGCGGATGCCGTCTTCAGTGGCCTCTGGATTCCCCTTGTCACCCCGTTCCGTGACGGGGCCGTCGACCACCCGGCCCTGGCCGCCATGACCGCCACGCTTGCTCAGTCCGGCGTGTCGGGCTTGGTGGCCTGCGGCTCCACCGGCGAGGCCGCGGCGCTGGACAAGGCCGAGCAATTGGCCGTGCTGGAAACGGTGCTGGGCGCCGCGCAGGGGCTGCCGGTGGTGATGGGCCTGTCGGGCTACCACCTGGGGCAGACGGTGGCGTGGGTGCAGACGCTGGCGCGCTACCCGCTGGCCGGGCTGCTGGTGCCCGCGCCGCATTACATCCGCCCGGGGCAGGACGGCCTGCTGCACTGGTTCCGCACGCTGGCCGATGCGAGCCATGTGCCGCTGGTCATCTACGACATCCCCTACCGCACGGGCGCCACGCTGGCCACCGAGACGCTGCTGGCGCTGGCCGTGCACCCGCGCATCCGCGCCATCAAGGACTGCGGCGGCAACCCGGCCAAGACGCAGGCACTGATTGCCGATGGCCGCCTGGCGGTGCTGGCGGGCGAAGACGCGCAGATGTTCACCACCCTGGCCCTGGGCGGCACCGGCGCCATCGCGGCCAGCGCGCACTGGCAGGCGCCGCAGTTCGTGGAGCTGGTGGCGCTGCTGCGCGCGGGCGACCTGGCGGCGGCGCGCCAGCGGTGGCAGGCCCTGCAGCCCTGGGTGGAGCTGTGTTTTGCCGAGCCCAACCCGGCGCCGCTGAAGGCCGTGCTGGCGCAGGCGGGCTGGATGCGCAATGAACTGAGGGCGCCGATGATGCCGGCCTCGCAGGGGCTGATGGAACGCCTGCAACGCCTGCAGCACCCGCAGGTGGTGGCGGACCTCAGCCGCCCGTAACCGGCGGGAAGAACGCCACCTCGGCCCCGTCGGCCAGGGGGGCGGTTTCATCGCTCAAGGTCTGGTTGAGCGCCATGCGCACTGCCTTGCCGCGCGCCAGGCTGGTGGCATGGGCGCCGCCGCGGGCGATGAGTTCATCGCGCAGCGCACCCAGGGTGGCGGCGGCGGTTTCCACCGCCTCGCTGCCCTGGCCGATGGCCTCGCGGATGGAGGCGAAGTAGCGGACCGATATCTTCATGCCAGAAGCTCCGAGAAGGCGATGTACTGCACGGTGTCCCCTGCCGCGATGGTCTGGCCGGCCGGGTTGTCCACCACGCCGTCGCCCCAGGCGGCGGACGTGAGCACGCCCGAGCTCTGGTTGGAAAACAGCTCCAGCCCGCCCTCGGGGTGGCGGCGCACCCGCAAGAATTCCCGGCGTTTATCGGCCTTTGGCCAATCAAACCGGGCGCTGGCAGCTATTGATTTGGGAGCAACATCCTGCACGCCTTGCAGTCGCAGCAGGAAGGGCCGCACCAGCAGCGCAAAGGTGAGGAAGCTGGACACCGGGTTGCCCGGCAGCCCCATGAAATGCGCGCTGCCCACCGTGCCATAGGCAAAGGGCTTGCCCGGCTTCATGGCGATCTGCCACAGGTCCAGGCGGCCCAGCGACTCCACGGCGGGCTTGATGTGGTCTTCCTCGCCCACGCTCACGCCGCCGCTGGTCAGGATCAGGTCGTGCGCGGCGCTGGCGTCGCGCAGCGCTGCAATGGTCGCGTCGCGCCGGTCGGGCACGATGCCGAAGTCCGTGACCTCGCAGCCCAGGCGCAGCAGCATGGCACGCAGGAAGAAGCGGTTGCTGTTGTAGATGGCACCCGGGCGCATCTGTTCGGGCGGCACTTCGCCGGGCATCACCAGCTCGTCGCCCGTGGAGAACAGTGCCACGCGCGGGCGGCGCGCCACCGGCAGCTGGTGCAGGCCGATGCTGGCGGCCAGGCCCAGCTCGGCGGGCGACAGGCGGGTGCCGGCGGCCAGCACCACGGCGCCGCGGGTGATGTCCTCGCCCGCGCGGCGGATCCACTGGCCCGGCTGGGGCACGGCGTTCAGGCGCACGCTACCCGGCTCGACCGCTTCGCAGTCCTCCTGCATCAGGATCGCATCGGCGCCCGGTGGCACGGGCGCGCCGGTGAAGATGCGCGCGGCCGTGCCGGCGGCCAGCGGCTCGCCCGCGCTGCCCGCGGCAATGCGCTGCGACACGGGCAGCACGGTGCCCGGCGCGGCCACGTCGGCGCAGCGCACGGCGTAGCCGTCCATGGAGCTGTTGTCCTGCGGGGGCACGTGCAGGGCCGAGATGCAGTCCTGCGCCAGCACGCGGCCATCGGCATCGAAGGTGGCCACGGTGTCGGTGCCCGCCAGCGGCGCGGCATGGGCCAGCAACTCGGCCAGGGCTTCGTCCAGGGGCTTGAGGGGTGACTTCTTCATCATCAGGCTCATGCGGACGGCAGCAGGCCGCCGTGCAGCTCCCAGTTGTACTCAAAGCGGTGGGCGTATTCGAGCAGCCAGTTCACCACCTGCGCGGGCTGGTTCAGGTCCAGCAGCGGCAGTTGCGTGGGCACGGGCAGCTGGGCCGGCGCATCCGTGGCCACGGCCACCACGAAGTCGTCCTCGGGGTAGCGCACGGGCTTGGGCTGCTGCCCGGCCTCGGGCGCGCGCCACACTTCGATCTTGAGCAGGTCGCTGTCCTTGAAACCCTCGACCAGCACCCAGTCCACGCCCTGGTACAGCTCGGCCAGCAGGTGGTGCACGGTGAGCGTGGCGGGGCGCTCGAACTCGCGCACGAGCATCAGGCGCTTGTCCGACGCGGCCACCACTTCAAACGCCCCGGCCTCCCGGTGGCGGTAGGTGTCCTTGCCCGGGTGGTCGATGTCAAAGCTGTGGTGGGCATGCTTGACCACCGACACCCGCAGGCCGCGCAGGCGCAGCTCGGGAATCACTTGCTCCACCAGCGTGGTCTTGCCGCTGCCAGAGAACCCGGCGAAGCCAACAACCTTCATCCAATGCTCCTCGTATTGCTACGCTATTTATAGCTGCTTGCGCTTACCAGACAAGCGCCAGGGGCATTTTTAGTTCAAAAACAAGCGCCGTGTGCCGTTGCCGGTCAGCCCAGCACGGCGGGCGCACAGTGGCGTTCGATGTAGGCCTTGACCAGCGCCACATCCGCCGGCATCACCTGCACGCGCTTGGGCAGGGCTTCGATGCCTTCGAACTTGGCCGGCCGCTCGGGCGCATGGCCCAGGGCTTCCTCGATGGTGGCGGCAAACTTGATGGGCAGCGCCGTCTCCAGCACGATCATCGGCACGTTCGCATCGCGGTGGTGCTCCAGCGCCACCTTCACGCCGTCGGCGGTGTGGGTGTCGATGGTGACGCCGTGGCGCTGGTAGTTGTCCCGGATGGTGGCCAGGCGGTCGGCGTGGGTGCTCTTGCCGCTTTCAAAGCCGTACTTGGCGGCGGCGTCGGCAAAGCGCGGGTCCTGGCTCAGGTCGAACTGGCCCGTTTGCGACAGCGCGTCGCCAAACAGGGCCTTCGTCTTGGCGCCGTCGCGGCCCAGCAGGTCGAACACGAAGCGCTCGAAGTTGCTGGCCTTGCTGATGTCCATGGAGGGGCTGGACGTTTCGTGCGTGTCGGCACTGCCGCGCACCCGGTACACGCCGGTGCGGAAGAATTCGTCGAGCACGTCGTTCTCATTGGTCGCCACCACCAGCTTGGCAATCGGCAGGCCCATCATGCGCGCCACATGGCCCGCGCAGACGTTGCCGAAGTTGCCGCTGGGCACGGTGAAGCTGACCTTCTGGTCGTTGGTCTCGGTGGCCTGGATGTAGCCCGCAAAGTAGTACACCACCTGCGCCAGGAGGCGCGCCCAGTTGATGGAGTTGACGGTGCCGATCTTGTACTTGCGCTTGAACTCCAGGTCGTTGGAGACGGCCTTGACGATGTCCTGGCAGTCGTCGAACACGCCTTCGATGGCGATGTTGTGGATGTTCGCGTCCTGCAGGCTGAACATCTGCGCCTGCTGGAAGGGGCTCATGCGGCCGTGCGGGCTGGTCATGAACACGCGGATGCCCTGCTTGCCGCGCATGGCGTATTCGGCCGCGCTGCCGGTGTCGCCGCTGGTGGCGCCCAGGATGTTCAGCTCGGCGCCGCGGCGGCCCAGCTCGTACTCGAACAGGTTGCCCAAGAGCTGCATGGCCATGTCCTTGAAGGCCAGCGTGGGGCCGTTGGACAGGGCTTCGAGCCACAGGCCGTCTTCCAGGTGGCGCAGGGGCACGATCTCGCCGGTGCCGAACACCTCGGCGGTGTACGTCTTGGCGCACAGGGCCTTGAGGTCGGCCGCCGGAATGTCGTCGATGTACAGCGACAGGATCTGGAACGCCAGCTCGGCGTAGCCCTGCTCGTGGTACGCCTTGCGGAGTTTCGTCAGCGCGGCGTCGTCGATCTGCGGGTAGTGCTCGGGCAGGTACAGGCCGCCGTCGGGCGCCAGGCCTTCGAGCAGGATGTCGCAGAACTGCTTGCGGTCTGCGTGGCCGCGCGTAGAGAGGTAACGCATCAGTTCAGTTCCTCCTTGCGGATGCGCGTGATGGGTGCCAGCACCGTGGGCAGGGCCTGCATCTGGGCGATGACGGCGTCCATGGTGCCCTCGCGCGTGTCGTGGGTCAGGATGATGAGGTCGGTCTGCGTGGAACCTTCGCCGCCCACCTCGTCGGCTTCGCGCTGCAGCACGGCGTCGATGCTCACGCCGGCCTCGGCCAGCAGGCCCGTGACCTTGGCCAGCACGCCGGCCTGGTCGGCCACGCGCAGGCGCAGGTAGTAGCTGGTGACCACTTCGCTCATGGGCAGCACGGGCAGCTGGCCCATGGCATCGGTCAGCGTGTGCGGCTGGAAGGCCAGGTGCGGCACGCGGTGCTCCGGGTCGGCCGTGTGCAGGCGGGCGATGTCCACCAGGTCGGCAATCACGGCGCTGGCGGTGGGCTCGCTGCCAGCGCCCTTGCCGTAGTACAGCGTGGTGCCCACAGCATCGCCCTGCACCACCACGGCGTTCATGGCGCCCTCCACGTTGGCGATCAGGCGCTTGGTGGGCACCAGGCTGGGGTGCACGCGCAGCTCGATGCCCTTTTCGGCGCGCTTGGTGATGCCCAGCAGCTTGATGCGGTAGCCCAGCTGTTCGGCGTACCGGATGTCGGCCGCAGACAGCTTGGTGATGCCCTCCACATAGGCCTTGTCGAACTGCACCGGGATGCCGAAGGCGATGGCGCTCATCAGCGTGGCCTTGTGCGCGGCGTCCACGCCTTCGATGTCGAAGGTGGGGTCGGCCTCGGCATAGCCCAGCCGCTGCGCTTCCTTGAGCACCACGTCGAAGTCCAGGCCCTTGTCGCGCATCTCGGACAGGATGAAGTTGGTGGTGCCGTTGATGATGCCGGCGATCCACTGGATGCGGTTGGCCGTGAGGCCCTCGCGCAGCGCCTTGATGATGGGGATGCCGCCGGCCACGGCCGCCTCGAACGCCACCATCACGCCCTTGGCCGACGCGGCCGCGAAGATCTCGGTGCCGTGCACGGCCAGCAGCGCCTTGTTGGCCGTGACCACATGCTTGCCGGCCGCGATGGCCTCCAGCACCAGCGCCCTGGCCACGCCGTAGCCGCCGATCAGCTCGATGACGATGTCGATGTCGGGGTTGGCGATGATGGCGCGGGCGTCGTTGACCACCTGCACGCCCTCCCCCACCACGCCCTTGGCCCGCTCCACGTCCAGGTCGGCCACCATGGTGATGGCAATGCCCCGGCCCGCACGGCGGCTGATCTCGTCCTGGTTGCGCCGGAGCACGTTGAACACACCGCTGCCGACGGTGCCAATGCCCAGCAGGCCTACTTGAATGGGTTTCATGGTCATGGATCTATTGCAGTCAAATTCTTGCGAAAACACGGTGGCGGCCTAGCGGCTGACGTAGACGGGAAGCTGCCACGCCCCGCCCGCGAAACCGCGGCACAGGGAGTCGCCGCTCTCGCGGGCCAGCACGAAACCCTTGCCGTCAAACGACCACTCGCGCACATACCAGCAGTCGCCAATGCCGCGGCCCTTCATGGCCGAGTGCACGGTACCGGTGGCGGGGTCGAAATCGCCGTCCACGTCATCCAGCAGCACCGGCTGGTAGGGCGGGCGGTCGTTGGCCAGCCACAGCAGCTGGCTGAAGTTGTAGGCGCCCATGGAGCAGGGCACGGAGAGCAGCACTTTGCGCTCCGTCAGCCGGTACACCTGCACCTGGTCGGGGCGAAGCGGGTCGTCCCCGTTGCACTGGCCTTCCACGCTGGCGCGGTCCAGCGCCGCCAGCAGCGGCTTGGCCAGCGCGGCGTCTGCCTTGCGCTGGGCTGCCGGCACGGCCGTCTTCACCAGCGGCGCGGGCAGGGGCGGCAGCACGGACGACTCCGCCCGCGTGCCCCGGCGCACCAGCGCGCCCGGCGTGCCGACACGCCCCTGGGCCTCGTCCATCTTCAGCAGCACGGCACTGGCGCCGGCCAGCGACAGCACCCACTGGTCCTTGCCGGCCGCCACGGTGGCTTCGTCGTTCTTGAGCAACTCCTGCACCAGGCGCGGCACGTGCTGCGCCGGAATGCGCGGGGTGTCGCCCTGCAGGCCGGGCAGGGACAGGCTGCCCACCTTCAGGTGCAGCGCCGCGGGGCTCGCCCTTTCGGTGGACACCTGCAAGTCGACCTGCACCGGCGTGCCGGGGCCCGCCTCGCGCGTCAGCCGCAGGGAGACGGGCTCGGAATCACCACTCTCGGACTGGTAGCCCACCGCGCGGCAGGTGCGGGTGTTGTCGCACTGCAGGGCCCAGTCCTTGTGCGCAAAGCTGACCGGCGGCGTGCCGCCGGCGTGCGCAGCCGCTGCGGCCCACGCCACCGATGCCCATGCGGCCACCCGCACGGGCGCCCGCCAGGACAGAGCTCGGTGGACGGGCAGGCGGCAGCGCATGGTGCTCAACAAGAAAGGTCAGCGCCCGCGGCGTCAGGCCGCAGCCGTCTGCATGCGCTTGCGGTACTGCTCCAGGAACTTGGCCACGCGGCCGATGGCGTCCCGCAGGTCGTCCTCGTGGGGCAGGAACACGATGCGGAAATGGTCAGGCGCAGGCCAGTTGAACCCGGTGCCCTGCACCAGCATGACCTTGGTTTCCTGCAGCAGCTGCAGGAAGAACTGCTGGTCGTCCTGGATGGGATAGACCGCCGGGTCCAGGCGCGGGAACATGTACAGCGCCGCCTGGGGCTTCACGCAGGTGACGCCCGGAATCGCCGTGATGAGCTCATAGGCCAGGTCGCGCTGCTTGCGCAGGCGCCCGCCTTCGCACACCAGCTCGTTGATGCTCTGGTAGCCGCCCAGCGCCGTCTGCACGGCCCACTGGCCCGGCACGTTGGCGCACAGGCGCATGTTCGAGAGCATGTTCAGCCCCTCGATGTAGTCCTTGGCGGCCTTCTTGTCGCCCGACACCACCAGCCAGCCGGCGCGGTACCCGCACGAGCGGTAGCTCTTGGACAGCGAGTTGAAGGTGAGCGTGAGCACGTCTTCGCTCAGCGAGCCGATGGCCGTGTGCTTGGCGCCGTCGTACAGCACCTTGTCATACACCTCGTCCGCGAAGATCACCAGGCCGTGTTCGCGCGCGATGGCGACAATGCCCTTGAGCAGCTCGTCGGAATACAGCGCGCCGGTGGGGTTGTTGGGGTTGATGACCACGATGCCCTTGGTGCGCGGCGTGATCTTCGCGCGGATGTCGGCCAGGTCCGGCATCCAGCCATTGGATTCGTCGCACAGGTAGTGCACGGGCGTGCCGCCGGAGAGGCTGGTCGCCGCCGTCCACAGCGGGTAGTCGGGCGAGGGCAGGAGGAGCTCGTCCCCGTTGTCCAGCAGCGCGTTGGTGGCCATGACGATCAGCTCGCTGGCGCCGTTGCCCAGGTAGATGTCGTCCAGCGTCACCCCCTTGATGCCCTGCTTCTGGGTCTCGTGCATCACGGCCTTGCGGGCCGCAAAAATGCCCTTGCTGTCCGAATAGCCCGCCGAGTTCGGCAGGTTGCGGATCATGTCCTGCTGGATCTCTTCCGGCGCGTCAAAGCCAAACACCGCGAGGTTGCCGATGTTGAGCTTGATGATCTTGTGGCCCTCTTCCTCCATTTGCTTGGCCGCGTCCATGATGGGCCCCCGGATGTCATAGCAGACGTTGGCGAGCTTGGCGGATTTCTGGACGGTTTTCATGCGCGGACGACAGGGCAGTAGGGTCGGAGGGCGTCGCGGGGCGCGAGCGCCCGGGCGAAACCTATAATTTGACCACAGATCAGCCCCGGCACCGGGCCCGGCACCCCGCCGCGATCCGGCTGCTTTTGCGCCCGCACCCTCCTCCCTGCCCATGAAATTCCAGCCCGAGCGCTCGACCACGCAAACCATCAGCGGCTATGGGCCGGGCTGGATCGGCATCGACGCCGACAAGGTCACCCACAGCGTGATCGTGGGCTCCAGCGGGCTGCGGGAAGCCTGGCCCTGCGCGCGCTTCGAGGACCTCACCGCCGCGCATTTCGCGCAGCTGGCCGAACTGGACGCCGAACTCATCATCTTCGGCAGCGGCAACCGCAACCGGTTCCCGCCCGCGGCCTGGCTGGCGCCCCTGATGGCGCGGCGCCTGGGGCTGGAGACCATGGACACCGCAGCCGCCTGCCGCACCTTCAACATCCTGGCCGCCGAAGGCCGCAACGTGGTGGCTGCGCTGGTGCTGGAAGCGGCTTGACCGGCCCGTCGGCCGCCCGGTGGAGCGCGGGCGCGCGCCACCGAAAACGGCCCCGGCTCCAGGGCAAGACACACTGTCTTACATTTGGTCGCCTGGGGTTTTAAGAGTAAAATTTAAGGTTGCGGTCGGGGGCGCCACCAAGAGCAAGCACACATCCGTCCCCGGCTTTTCAACGACTACATCCTGAGAGATTGAAGTGCTATGGCGATCGTTGTCAACAAACCCCTCCCTGAATTTGAAGCCAACGCGACCGGTGGTATCAAGGTCTCCAACACCTCCCACCTGGGTCAGGTGATGGTGCTGTACTTCTATCCCAAGGACAACACCCCTGGCTGCACCACCGAGGCCATGCAGTTCCGCGACAAGTACAAGGACTTCGTGAAGGCCGGCGCCGCCGTGTTCGGCGTGTCGCGCGACAACATGAAGTCGCACGACGACTTCAAGGAGAAGCTGGAACTGCCGTTCGAGCTCATCGCCGACACCGAAGAGAAAATGTGCCACATGTTCGGCGTGGTCAAGAACAAGATCATGTACGGCAAGAAGGTCAAGGGCATCGAGCGCAGCACCTTCCTCATCGGCCCCGACGGCGTGCTGGTGCAAGAATGGCGCGGCCTGAAGGTGCCCGGCCACGTGGACGAAGTGCTCAAGGCCGTGAAGTCCATCAAGGCGCTCAAGAAAGCCGCCTGACCCCCGGAGACGGAGCCTGCAGCGCCAAAACCACACACGGACCCTGCCCTCGCCGGGGCGACACCCGGGCTAGGCATAATGGGTCGATGCACCTGGTTGCCGCAACGCACACCCTCCCGTCTTCCGACAAAGCCGCCTTGGCCTCCAGGCGGCTTTTTGCTTTCTGAACACTCTCTTCCCGAGGCCTGTCACCATGCCCCTGCCCCCCGCCCCCACACGGCGCGCCGCCCTGCTCGCACCCGAAGCCTTTGACATCCCCGCCCGGCCCCGCGCCGCCGTAGTCACCGAGGTGGCCGAGCCCGCCGCCCTCGCGCCCGCTGCCGCGCGCAGCACGTCCGGCACCAAGGCCCGGGGCAAGGCGCTGCCAGCGGCCACAGCCAGCGCAGCGGCAAGCGAGCCCATGGCCGCGGGTGCCAGCGCCCCCCGCGCCCTGGCACCGGAACCCGCAACGCCCGCCGCGCCTTCCGCACGCAGCGGCAGCGCCACGCGGCGCGCCACCACCGCCACCGCTGCGCCGAAGAAGGCTTCCGAAGCGCCCGCGCGGAGCAAGCGCGCACCCGCGTCGGGCCCCACCAAGCTGTTCGTGCTGGACACCAACGTGCTGCTGCACGACCCGACCAGCCTGTTCCGCTTTGAGGAGCATGACATCTTCCTGCCGATGATCGTGCTGGAAGAGCTGGATGCGCACAAGAAGGGCATGACGGAAGTCGCCCGCAACGGCCGCCAGACCAGCCGGACGCTGGACGCGCTGGCGGGCGTGCAGGGTGCCGACATCGCCCGTGGCCTGAAGCTGGACTCCACCGGCCAGCGTGCCGCCGGCGGCTGCCTGTACTTCCAGACGGCGCCGCTCGACTACAGCCTGCCCACCAGCCTGCCCCCGGGCAAGGCGGACAACCAGATCCTGGGCGTGGTGGAGGCGCTGCGCAAGCTGCATGCGCCGCGCGAGGTGGTGCTGGTGTCCAAGGACATCAACATGCGCGTCAAGGCGCGCGCCCTGGGCCTGAATGCCGAGGACTACCAGAACGACAAGACGCTGGAAGACGGCGACCTGCTGTACGCCGGCGTGATGGCCCTGCCGCCCGACTTCTGGACCAAGAGCGGCAAGAACGTGGAAAGCTGGCAAAGCGGCTCCCACACCTACTACCGCATCGGCGGGCCCATCGTGCCGCAGCTGATGATCAACCAGTTCGTGTACTTCGAGGCCCCCGGCGAGCCCAGCCTGTTCGCCCGGGTGAGCGAGATCCGCGAGAAGACGGCGGTGCTGCAGACCCTCAAGGACTATGGCTCCACCAAGAACGCCGTCTGGGGCGTGACCACGCGCAACCGCGAGCAGAACTTCGCCATGAACCTGCTCATGGACCCCGAGGTTGACTTTGTCACCCTCACCGGCACGGCCGGCACCGGCAAGACCCTGCTGGCCCTGGCCGCGGGCCTGACGCAGGTGCTGGACGACCGCCGCTACACCGAGATCATCATGACCCGCGCCACGGTGAGCGTGGGCGAGGACATCGGCTTCCTGCCCGGCACCGAGGAAGAAAAGATGGGCCCCTGGATGGGCGCGCTGGACGACAACCTGGAGTTCCTGGCCAAGGGCGACGGCGGCAACGCGGGCGAATGGGGCCGCGCCGCCACCAACGAGCTCATCCGCAGCCGCATCAAGATCAAGAGCATGAACTTCATGCGCGGCCGCACCTTCCTGAACAAGTACGTGATCATCGACGAGGCGCAGAACCTGACGCCCAAGCAGATGAAGACGCTGATCACCCGCGCAGGCCCCGGCACCAAGATCATCTGCATGGGCAACCTGGCGCAGATCGACACGCCCTACCTGACCGAAGGCTCCTCGGGCCTGACCTACGCGGTGGACCGCTTCAAGGGCTGGCCGCACAGCGGCCACATCACCCTGGCGCGCGGCGAACGCTCGCGCCTGGCGGACTTTGCCAGCGAGGTGCTCTGACGATGGCGGGCTGGGTCGCCGCGCTCAAGCTGGTGCCCTGGGGCGACGTCATCGAGGCGACGCCGCAGATCCTGCAAGCCGCCAAAAAACTGCTGGGTACAGTGCGCAAGGGTAGCGCCGAGGCCGCGGCCAGCGCCAGCGGCTTGCCGGATCCGGCCGAGTCCAGCCTGCCCACCCCGGCGCAGCTGCAGCGCCTGCGGGAGCGGGTGGCGCAGCTGGAGCAGGAGCAGATGGACAGCGCCGCGCTGATCCAGTCGCTGGCCCAGCAAAACGCCCAGGTGGTCCAGGCGGTGGACGACCTGCGCCAGCGCTACCGGCGGCTGGCGCTGGCCGCCGCCGCGCTGGGCTGCGTCTGCGCGGGCCTGCTGGCCTGGGTGCTCACCCGCTAGCACGTGCAAGGCGGCACGCTACCAGGTTGCTACCATTTTTATAGCTGCTTGCGCTTTATCCATAAGCGCTAGCGGCCAATTTTATTAATAGTCGTCCCCGCCACCCATCGCCAGGTTCTCGAAACGCGTCTGGTTCTTCTGGAAGAACAGCTTCACCGTGCCGGTGGGGCCGTTACGCTGCTTGCCGATGATGACCTCGGCCACGTTGGGCTCCTTGGAGTCCTTGTTGTAGTAGTCGTCGCGGTAGATGAACATGATGATGTCCGCATCCTGCTCGATGGCGCCGGATTCACGCAGATCGGACATCATGGGGCGCTTGTCGGTGCGCTGCTCCACCGAGCGGTTGAGCTGCGACAGCGCGATCAGCGGGCACTGCAGCTCCTTGGCCAGCATCTTGAGCCCCCGGGAGATTTCGCCCAGCTCCGTAGCACGGTTGTCGGCGCTGGCGGCGCCGGATCCGCTCATGAGCTGCAGGTAGTCGACCACGATCAGCCCCAGCTTGCCGCACTGGCGCGCCAGCCGGCGGGCGTTGGCACGCAGCTCGCCCGGGGTCAGGCCCGGCGTCTCGTCGATGTGCAGCGAAACCGTGCGCAGCTTTTCAATGGCCTCCGTCAGGCGCGGCCACTCGTCGTCCGTGAGCTTGCCGGTGCGCAGGTTGCCCTGGTTCACCCGCCCGATGGAGCCCACGATACGCACGGCCAGCTGCGCGGCCCCCATTTCCATCGAGAAGATGGCCACGGGCAGGCCCTCGTTGAGCGCCACGTGCTCGGCAATGTTCACGGCAAACGAGGTCTTGCCCATGGACGGCCGGGCCGCCAGCACCACCAGGTCGCCTGCCTGCAGGCCGGAGGTCATGCGGTCCAGGTCGGCAAAGCCGGTGGGCACGCCCGTCACGTCCACCGGGTTGTCCGCCATTTCCTGCACGCGGTCGAGCAGGTCGATCACCAGCGAATCGAGCGACTGGAAGCCCTGCTTGGTGCGCGAGCCTTCTTCGCCAATGGCGAAGATCTTGGCTTCGGCCTCGTCCAGGATGCGCTCCACGGTCTTGCCCTGGGGGTTGAAGGCGTTGGTGGAGATCTCGTCGCTGGCCGTGACGAGCTTGCGCAGGATGGCCCGCTCGCGCACGATTTCCGCATAGCGCCGGATGTTGCTGGCGCTCGGCACGTACTGCGCCAGGTTGTTGAGGTAGGCCAGCCCACCCACCTCCTGCGCCTTGCCCAGGTTCTGCAGGTGCTCGAAGACCGTGATCACATCGGCCGGCTTGCTGGCATTGATGAGCGCGCCGATGGCGGTGTAGACCAGCTGGTGTTCATGGCGGTAGAAATGGCTTTCCACCAGCAGGTCGCCCACGCGGTCCCAGGCGTTGTTGTCCAGCAGCAGGCCGCCCAGCACGCTGGATTCGGCTTCAATGGAGTGCGGTGGCACCCGCAGCTGGGCTACCTCGCGGTCGGGCGACGCCGGCGGCACATGCGGCGCGAAGCCGCTGTCCTCCAGGGGGGGAAACACTGCAGACATGGCGGTTCTCCGGACAAAGACGGTGGCGGATGGGACTCCGGACCCTCACCCCGCGCAGGCCGGCAGGGGATAAGTCTGTGGAAAAGGACGGGACAGCCCGTGGGCAAGCCTGTATAAGAACCGGCGGCCCAAATGCAAAAGCCGCCCGGAGGCGGCTGTTGCGGCAGCGCAAGGGCCGATCAGGCGGTTTCGCCGTAGACCGACACGTTGACTTCGACGACCACGTCGGTGTGCAGGGCCACGCTCACCGTGGAGTCGCTCACCGTCTTGATGGGGCCGTTGGGCAGGCGGATCTGCGACTTGGCGATCTTGTAGCCTTGCTTGTTCAGCTCTTCGGCGATGTCGTGGTTCGTCACGGAACCGAACAGGCGGCCGTCCACGCCAGCCTTTTGCGTCAGCTTGACGGTGGTGCCGGCCAGCTTTTCGCCTTGGGCCTGGGCTTCTGCCAGCTTGGCGGCAGCAGCCTTTTCCAGCTCGGCGCGCTTGGCTTCGAACTCAGCCTTGGCGGCTTCGGTGGCGCGGCGGGCGCGGCCCGAAGGGATCAGGAAGTTGCGGGCATAACCGTCCTTGACCTTGACGATTTCACCCAGGTTGCCGAGGTTCACAACCTTGTCGAGCAGAATGATTTGCATGGGTTGTGCTCCTTAGATCTTGTGCTGGTCGCTGTAAGGCACCAGGGCCAGGAAGCGGGCGCGCTTGATGGCGGTGTTCAGCTGACGCTGGTAGATGGCGCGCGTGCCGGTCAGGCGTGCGGGGATGATCTTGCCGTTTTCGGCGATAAAGTCGCGCAGCGTATCGACATCCTTGTAGTCGATCTCTTCAACGCCCGTCACCGTGAAGCGGCAGAAACGCTTGCGCTTGAACAGCAGGGACTGGGTGTTGCGCTTCGGGCGCTTGTCTTTGTTGAACTTCTTGAACGTGGCCATTGCGGACCTCTTGAAAATTAATTTTGTTGAATATCCTGGATATGGAGCACCGGGGTCTTGCCGTTGCGTGGGTTGGCCAGGAAACCGGAGAAAGTCCAGAGACTTCCGATGTTCTGGCGGGCCAGGCGCTCGGCCATCGCGCCGAACGCGACTGCCTTGATGGCCGCCTTGACTTCGCGGGGATGGCCTGCTTCGGTCTGCCGGGACTCATGTTCGAGCCGCAGCGTGATGGCAGGCAATCCGGCGGGCGTGTAGCGCAGCGACTCAGCCTCTGCGATACAGGCAGTCAATACGACGCGGTTCTCCACTCCGACGGAAAAGGATCAGCGCTCGCCGCCGGCTGCTGCGTACTCGGCCTGGCTGGCCTTGCGGGCTTCTTCGCGCTCCACGGTCTTCATCATGGAGGAAGGACCGGTCTCGGCCTTCTTCTTCTGAACCGTCAGGTGGCGCAGCACGGCGTCGTTGAACTTGAAGGCGTGCTCCAGCTCGGCCATCACAGCCTGGTCGGCTTCGATGTTCACGCACAAGTAGTGGGCCTTGGCCAGCTTGTTGATCAGGTACGCCAGTTGACGGCGGCCCCAGTCTTCCACGCGGTGGATCTTGCCGCCGCCCTGGGTGATCATGCCCTTGTAGCGCTCCAGCATGGCTGGAACTTGTTCGCTTTGATCCGGGTGGATCAACAAAATGATTTCGTAATGACGCATGCAGACTCCTTCTGGATGAAGCCACCCACCGCGTCGTGAAGTGGTGTGGCAAGGGAAAGCCTGCGATTATAGCCCGGCGGCCGGCGCTTGTACACTGGCCGCCGCCCGGGCTGCCTGCACCGGCCTTCCGGCAGGCTGGCATGCACCGGCCCCTTGCAAAACCGGGCCGCGGGCCGACATGCCAATGACGGACAATGCGCGCTGCATCCGCCCCTGCGCCCGCCGCAAGGGCGCGTCCCGGGCAGGCCTTGATTTGCGCCCGCTTGCCCCCAAGTGCCGCGCGTACCCGCCGATCCGGGCCCCGCGGCCCCTTGTTCCATTTCCTTCAGACCCCAAGACAAGACATGTCCGAAAACAGCTCCCCCACCCCCGCTCAGAGCGCACCCGCCCCCGAAGAAGTCGAAGCCGCCATGGCTGCCCACGCCTCTGACGAGCTGGCCCGCCTGCAGGGCGAACTGGCCGAGCTGAAGGCCAAGAGCGCCGAACTGGCGGACCAGTTCCTGCGCGCCAAGGCAGAAGCCGAGAACGCCCGCCGCCGCGCCGAGGAAGAAGTGTCCAAGGCCCGCAAGTTCGGCATCGAGAGTTTTGCCGAGAGCCTGCTGCCGGTGTGCGACAGCCTGGACGCCGCCCTGGCCATCAAGGAAGCCACCCCGCAGCAGCTGCGCGAAGGCGCCGACGCAACCCTGCGCCAGCTCACCTCGGCCCTGGAGCGCAACAAGGTCCTGGCCATCGCCCCCGAGGCGGGCGCCAAGTTCGACCCCCACCAGCACCAGGCCATCAGTGTGGTGCCGGCCGAGCAGGAGCCCAACACCGTGGTGGCCGTGCTGCAAAAGGGCTATGTGATCGCCGAGCGGGTGCTGCGCCCCGCGCTGGTCACCGTGACGGCGCCGAAGTGATTGCGGCCAGCCATTAAATAAATCGAGAGGGACGACTTGAAGCGACGCAAGTTATCCACAAGTTACTAGCCATCTAAACCATTCCAGCATTTCGGAGAAAAACCATGGGAAAAATCATTGGCATTGACCTGGGCACCACCAACAGCTGCGTGTCCGTCATGGAAGGCAACACCACGCGCGTGATCGAGAACAGCGAAGGCGCGCGCACCACGCCCTCCATCGTGGCCTACCAGGAAGACGGCGAGATCCTCGTCGGCGCCTCGGCCAAGCGCCAGGCCGTGACCAACCCCAAGAACACGCTGTTCGCCATCAAGCGCCTGATCGGCCGCAAGTTCACCGAAAAAGAAGTGCAAAAGGACATCGACCTGATGCCCTATTCCATCGTGGCTGCGGACAACGGCGACGCCTGGGTGGAAGTGCGCGGCAAGAAGCTGTCGGCCCAGCAGGTGTCTGCCGACATCCTGCGCAAGATGAAGAAGACCGCCGAGGACTACCTGGGCGAGCCCGTGACCGAGGCCGTGATCACCGTGCCCGCGTACTTCAACGACGCGCAGCGCCAGGCCACCAAGGACGCCGGCCGCATTGCCGGCCTGGACGTCAAGCGCATCATCAACGAACCCACGGCCGCGGCCCTGGCCTTCGGCCTGGACAAGCAGGAAAAGGGCGACCGCAAGATCGCCGTGTATGACCTGGGCGGCGGCACGTTCGACGTGTCCATCATCGAAATCGCGGACGTGGACGGCGAAAAGCAGTTCGAAGTGCTGTCGACCAACGGCGACACCTTCCTGGGTGGCGAAGACTTCGACCAGCGCATCATCGACTACATCATCAGCGAGTTCAAGAAAGAGCAAGGCGTGGATCTGTCCAAGGACGTCCTAGCCCTGCAACGCCTGAAGGAAGCCGCTGAGAAGGCCAAGATCGAGCTGTCGAACTCGGCCTCCACCGACATCAACCTGCCCTACATCACGGCCGATGCCTCGGGTCCGAAGCACCTGAACATCAAGCTCACCCGCGCCAAGCTGGAAAGCCTGGTGGACGAGCTGATCGAGCGCACCATTGCCCCCTGCCGCATGGCCATCAAGGACGCCGGCGTGTCCGTTTCCGACATCCATGACGTGATCCTGGTCGGCGGCATGACCCGCATGCCCAAGGTGCAGGAGAAGGTGAAGGAATTCTTCGGCAAGGACCCCCGCAAGGACGTGAACCCTGACGAAGCCGTGGCCGTGGGTGCCGCCATCCAGGGCCAGGTGCTGTCGGGCGACCGCAAGGACGTGCTGCTGCTGGACGTGACGCCCCTGTCCCTGGGCATCGAGACCCTGGGCGGCGTGATGACCAAGATGATCACCAAGAACACGACCATCCCGACGAAGTTCGCGCAGACCTTCTCCACCGCCGACGACAACCAGCCGGCCGTGACCATCAAGGTCTACCAGGGTGAGCGCGAGATGGCCAGCGGCAACAAGCTGCTGGGCGAGTTCAACCTCGAAGGCATCCCGCCCGCAGCCCGCGGCGTTCCGCAGATCGAGGTGTCGTTCGACATCGACGCCAACGGCATCCTGCACGTGGGCGCCAAGGACAAGGGTACGGGCAAGGAAAACAAGATCACCATCAAGGCCAACTCGGGTCTGTCCGAGGAGGAAATCCAGAAGATGGTGAAGGACGCCGAGCTCAATGCCGCCGACGACAAGAAGAAGCTGGAACTGGTGCAGGCCAAGAACCAGGGCGAAGCCGCCGTGCACAGCGTGAACAAGAGCCTGGCCGAGCACGGCGACAAGCTGGAAGCCGGCGAGAAGGACGCGATCACCGCCGCCGTGAAGGCCCTGGAAGAGGCCCTCAAGGGTGAGGACAAGGCCGCCATCGACGAGAAGACCACGGCGCTGATGGCCGCCAGCCAGAAGCTGGGCGAGAAGATGTACGCCGAATCCCAGGCCGCCCAGGCTGCGCAAGCCGCCGGCGGCGCGGAAGCCGCTGGCGCAGCGTCGTCGGCATCAGCCAGCAAGCCTGCGGACGACGACAACGTCGTGGACGCCGAGGTGAAGGAAGTCAAGAAGGGCTGAGCGCCTTCCCGTTGACCCCAGCCGCCGCGCGGTGCCGTTGACGGTGCTTGCGCGGCGTTCCTGTTCCATCCGGGCCTGAGAATCACCATGTCGAAAAGAGACTATTACGAAGTTCTCGGCGTTCCCAAGAACGCGTCCGAGGACGAGATCAAGAAGGCGTACCGCAAGCTGGCGATGAAGCACCACCCTGACCGCAACCAGGGGGATGCCGCCAAGCCAGCGGAAGAGAAGTTCAAGGAGGCCAAGGAGGCCTACGAGATGCTCTCTGACGCGCAAAAGCGCGCGGCCTACGACCAGTACGGCCACGCCGGGGTGGACCCCAACATGCGCGGGCCGGGCGGCCCGGGCGCGGAAGGCTTCGGCGGCTTCGCCGAGGCGTTTGGCGACATCTTCGGCGACATGTTCGGCCAGCAGCGCGGGCGCGGCGGGCGGCAGGTCTACCGCGGCAGCGACCTGAGCTACGCGATGGAGATCACGCTGGAAGAAGCCGCCCGCGGCAAGGACGCGCAGATCCGCATCCCCTCGTGGGATACCTGCGACACCTGCCACGGCAGCGGCGCCAAGCCGGGCACCAGCGCCAAGACCTGCGGCACCTGCCAGGGTTCGGGCACGGTGCAGATGCGCCAGGGCTTCTTCAGCGTGCAGCAGACCTGCCCGCACTGCCGCGGCACGGGCAAGATCATTCCCGAGCCGTGCACCTCGTGCCACGGTCAGGGCAAGATCAAGAAGCAAAAGACGCTCGAAGTGAAGATCCCCGCCGGCATCGACGACGGCATGCGCATCCGCAGCACGGGCAATGGCGAGCCGGGCACCAACGGCGGCCCGCCGGGCGACCTGTACATCGAGATCCGCCTGAAGAAGCACGACATCTTCGAGCGCGATGGCGACGACCTGCACTGCCAGGTGCCGGTGAGCTTCATCACCGCCGCGCTGGGCGGCGAGATCGAGGTGCCCACGCTGCAAGGCAAGGCGGCCATCGACATCCCCGAGGGCACGCAGGCCGGCAAGCAGTTCCGCCTGCGCGGCAAGGGCATCAAGGGCGTGCGCGCCAGCTACCCCGGCGACCTGTACTGCCACATCGTGGTGGAGACGCCGGTCAAGCTCACCGAGCACCAGCGCAAGCTGCTGCGCGAGCTGGACGAATCGCTCAAGAAGGGCGGCTCGCGCCACTCGCCCAGCGGCGAGAGCTGGACGGACCGGCTGAAGAACTTCTTCAGCTGACCCTGCAAGCCTTTGCCACCACGACCACCGCCAGCGCCTCCCCGGGCCTGGCGGTTTTTTTGGCCCCGGCGCGGACCTGTCTGTGCCAGAACAGCGGCCCGGCGTCGCCGAAATGCTTGATACACATCAAGCCAGGTCAGCGCCCGGCCCGGTGGCGGGGGACGGCGCGCGGCGCAGCGCATACCATGGCTGCTGTTCCACACGCAGGAGAATCGCATGGATGTGAGCATCACCTTCCTGGGCGGCACCGGCACGGTCACCGGCTCCAAATACCTGGTCCGCCACAACGGCAAGAGCCTGCTGATCGACTGCGGCCTGTTCCAGGGCTACAAGCAGCTGCGCCTGCGCAACTGGCACCCCCTGCCGCTGCCCCCCGGCCAGATCGACGCCGTGCTGCTCACGCACGCCCACCTGGACCACAGCGGCTACCTGCCGCTGCTCACGCGCGACGGCTACCGCCGCGACATCCACACCACCCCTGGCACGCGCGACCTGTGCGCCATCCTGCTGCCCGACAGCGGGCACCTCCAGGAGGAGGACGCCGCCTTCCTGAACCGGCACCAGCTCAGCAGCCACTCGCCGGCGCTGCCGCTGTACACGCGGCTGGACGCGCTGCACAGCCTCAAGCAGTTCAAGGTGCACCCGCTGCACAGCCGTTTCGATCCCCTGCCCGGCTGGCACGCCACGTTTTCCAATGCGGGCCACATCCTGGGCGCGGCCAGCGTGCTGCTGGAGGTGGGCGGGCGGCGCATCCTGTTCTCGGGCGACCTGGGGCGGCCCGACGACATGCTGATGAACCCGCCCGATGCCCCGCCGAAGGCCGACACGGTGCTCATCGAATCCACCTACGGCGACCGGGAGCACCCGGCGGAGGACCTGCTCAGTGAACTGGGCCCGGCCCTGCAGCGCCTGGCCGCGCGCGGCGGCGTGGCCGTGGTGCCGGTGTTTGCGGTGGGGCGCGCCCAGGTGGTGCTGCACGCCATCGGGCTGCTCAAGGCCCAGGGCGTCATCCCCGCCAACCTCAAGGTGTTCCTGGACAGCCCGATGGCGGTCAGCACCACGGGGCTGTACCGGCACCACCTGGGCGAACACCGCCTCGATGCGCGGCAGGTGAACGCGCTGGAGCACGGCGCCACCATGGTGCAGACGCCCGAGCAGTCCAAGGGCCTGGCGCGGCTGCACGGCCCGATGGTGATCCTGGCAGCCAGCGGCATGGCCACGGGCGGGCGCGTGCTGCACCACCTGGCGCTGCACGCCGGAGACCACCGCAACATGATCATCCTCACCGGCCACCAGGCGCCCGGCACCCGGGGAGCCCGGCTGGCGGACGGCGAAAAATCCATCCGCATCCATGGACAGGACGTGGCGGTGCGGGCCGAGGTGGTGAAGCTCAACTCCGCCTCCGCCCACGCGGACGGCAACCAGCTCATGGCGTGGCTGCGCAGCATGGGCAGCGCACCCGACCAGGTGTTCGTGGTGCACGGCGAGATGGGTGCGGCCGACACCCTGCGCCAGCGCATTGCCCACGAACTGCGCTGGTCCGCCCAGGTGCCGGAACACGGCAGCACGGTCACGCTGTAGGGCGCCGCCCCGCCGGCGCCAGTGCCACAGCCGGCGCCGGTGGCATCTTCAAAAAAGAGAGCAGCTCGCGCTTGCCAGCTGAGGATTTCAGAATGTTTTCATTCTGAAATCCTTGTGGAGCAAGCGCGAGCTGCTCTCTTTTTTGAAAGCCCTCCGAAGATGTTTGTCATCGCGTTTCACGATGACAAACACCTGATAATGGGAAGAAAATAGCCAGTCTTCTCCAAATCAGAAGACTTCTCGTCCCTCCAGGCTTACCGATGAAAAGCTCCGAGCGCAGCTTTGCGCGCCGCATTGACCTCACCTCGCTGCAGCTGTTTGTGGCGGTGTGCGAGCTGGGCAGCATCGGCCGCGCGGCGGAGCGGGAGTTCATCGCCGCATCGGCCGTGAGCAAGCGCCTGTCCGACCTGGAAGCGGCCGTGGACACCGCCCTGCTCTACCGCCACAGCCGCGGCGTCACCCTGACGCCGGCCGGCGAAAGCCTGCTGCACCACGCACGCACCGTGCTGTTCGGGCTGGAGCGCATGCAGGGCGAGCTGAGCGAATACGCCGAAGGCGTGCGCGGGCATGTGCGCGTGCACGCCAACATCTCGGCCATCTTCCAGTTCCTGCCCGAAGACCTGGGCGCGTTTGCGCGCCAGCACAGCCAGATCAAGATCGACCTGCAGGAGCACCTCTCCAGCGCCGTGCTGCACGCCGTGCAGGAAGGCGCGGCCGACCTGGGCATCTGCAACGTGGGCATGGGCGGCGGCGGCGCGCCGGAGCTGTCCAGCCGCCCGTACCGCTGCGACCGCCTGGTGCTCGTGGTGCCCGCAGGGCATGAACTGGCTGCGCTGGACGCCATTGATTTCGAGGCGGTTTTGGACTGGGACATCGTCGGCCTGCACGCCAACAGCAGCATCAGCCTGGCCATGCGCGCCGCGGCGGCCGCGGCCGGGCGCCCCCTGCGCCAGCGCATCCAGGTCACGGGGCTGGACGCCATGTGCCGCATGATCGACAACGGCCTGGGCGTGGGCCTGCTGCCCGACCGGGCCTTCGCGCTGATGCGCAGCGTGGGCCGCCTCACCGCCGTGCCGCTGACCGACGCCTGGGCGCACCGCGAACTGCGCGTGGTGGCGCGCGACTTCGAAGCCCTGCCCATCACCTCGCGCCTGCTGGTGGAGCACCTGACGGCGCCCCGCCTCGCCCCGGCGCAGCCCGCAGGGGCCGGCACGCCGGAACCCGCACCGCAACACTAAAATCATTGACCCACCTGAAAGAAGACACGCCATGGGACGCACCCTCTACGACAAGATCTGGGACGAGCACGTCGTCCACACCGAGGAGGACGGCACGTCCATCCTCTACATCGACCGCCACCTGGTGCACGAAGTGACCAGCCCGCAGGCGTTCGAGGGCCTGCGCGAAGCCGGCCGCAAGGTGTGGCGCATGAGTTCCATCGTGGGCACGGCCGACCACAACACGCCCACCACCGGCTGGGAGCAGGGCTACGACGGCATCACCGACCCGATCAGCAAGGAGCAGATCACCACGCTGAACGACAACATGGCGCAGATCCAGCCTGCGGCCTTCTTCCCCTTCATGCACAAGCGCCAGGGCATCGTGCACGTGATCGGCCCCGAAAACGGCGCCACGCTGCCGGGCATGACCGTGGTGTGCGGCGACAGCCACACCAGCACCCACGGCGCCTTCGGCGCGCTGGCCCACGGCATCGGCACCAGCGAGGTCGAGCACGTGATGGCCACGCAGACCCTGCTGGCCAAGAAGGCCAAGAACATGCTGGTGCAGGTGGACGGCACGCTGGCCAAGGGCGTGACGCCCAAGGACGTGGTGCTGGCCATCATCGGCAAGATCGGCACCGCCGGCGGCACGGGCTACACCATCGAATTTGCCGGCTCCGTCTTCCGCGCCATGAGCATGGAAGGCCGCATGACCGTGTGCAACATGGCCATCGAAGGCGGCGCCCGCGCGGGCCTCGTGGCCGTGGACGACAAGACCATCGAGTACGTCAAGGGCCGCCCCCTGTCGCCCACGGGCGTGGAATGGGACCAGGCCGTGGCGTACTGGAAGACGCTGCACTCCGACCCCGACGCCAGGTTCGACGCCGTGGTCAAGCTGGACGCTTCCGAGATCGTGCCGCAGGTCACCTGGGGCACCAGCCCCGAAATGGTGCTGGGCGTGGACGCCCGCGTGCCCGACCCCGACAAGGAAAAGGACGCCAACAAGCGCGGCGCCATCGAGCGTGCGCTGACCTACATGGGCCTGCAACCCGGCAAGCCGATCAACGACATCACCATCGACAAGGTGTTCATCGGCAGCTGCACCAACAGCCGCATCGAAGACATGCGCGAAGCCGCCGCCGTGGTGAAGAAACTGGGCCGCAAGGTGGCCAGCAACGTGAAGCTGGCCATGGTGGTGCCAGGCTCCGGCCTCGTCAAGGAGCAGGCCGAGCGCGAGGGCCTGGACCAGATCTTCAAGGCCGCGGGTTTTGAATGGCGCGAACCCGGCTGCAGCATGTGCCTGGCCATGAACGCCGACCGCCTGGAGCCCGGCGAGCGCTGCGCCAGCACCAGCAACCGCAACTTCGAAGGCCGCCAGGGCGCCGGTGGCCGTACCCATCTCGTCAGCCCCGCGATGGCTGCCGCTGCCGCCGTGCACGGCCACTTCGTGGACATCCGCCAATTTGCCTGAAGGAGCTTTGCCATGAAAACCACCGCGACCCTCATCGCCTTGACCCTCACGTTCCTGCTGGCCGGCTGCAACACCGTCAAGGGTGTGGGCCAGGACATCGGCAAGGCCGGATCGGCCATCGAGCGCGCAGCCAAATAAGGCCATCTGATATGCAGAAATTCACCCTCCACAAAGGCCTCGTGGCTCCCATGGACCGCGAGAACGTCGACACCGACGCCATCATTCCCAAGCAGTTCCTCAAGTCGATCAAGAAGACGGGCTTCGGCCCCAACCTGTTCGACGAGTGGCGCTACCTGGACAAGGGCGAACCCGGCATCCCCGAAAGCCAGCGCAAGCCCAACCCCGACTTCGTGCTGAACCAGCCGCGCTACCAAGGCGCCAGCATCCTGCTGGCCCGCAAGAACTTCGGCTGCGGCTCCAGCCGCGAGCACGCCCCCTGGGCGCTGGACCAGTACGGCTTTCGCGCCATCATTGCGCCGAGCTTCGCCGACATCTTCTTCAACAACTGCTTCAAGAACGGCCTCCTGCCCATCGTGCTGCCCGAAGCCACCGTGGCCCAGCTGTTCGACGAGGTGCATGCCTTCCCCGGCTACCAGCTCACCATCGACCTGGAGCGCCAGGTCATCGTGCGCCCGCAAGGTGAGGAGATCCCGTTCGACGTGATCGCCTTTCGCAAGTACTGCCTGCTCAACGGCTTTGACGACATCGGCCTGACCCTGCGCCAGTCTGACAAGATCCGCGCCTTCGAGGCCGAGCGCCTGGCCACCAAGCCCTGGCTGGCGCACACCATGGCGGCCTGAGCCTCCGTTTTTCAAGCCAAATTGGCCTCCAGCGCTTGACAGGCAAGCGCTGGAAGCTATCACTATTGAAGCAAAGCAACCCATGAAAATCGCAGTTCTGCCGGGTGACGGCATTGGCACCGAAATCGTCGCCGAGGCCGTCAAGGTCCTTGAAGCGCTGGACCTGAAGTTCGAGATGGAATCCGCCCTGGTCGGCGGCGCCGCCTACGAAGCCCATGGCCACCCGCTGCCCGAGTCCACCCTCAAGCTCGCCAAGGAAGCCGACGCCATCCTGTTCGGCGCCGTGGGCGACTGGAAGTACGACAAGCTCGACCGCCCCCTGCGCCCCGAGCAAGCCATCCTGGGCCTGCGCAAGAACCTGGGCCTGTTCGCCAACTTCCGCCCTGCCATCTGCTACGAGCAGCTGGTGGGCGCCTCGAGCCTCAAGCCCGAGCTGATCGCGGGCCTCGATATCCTCATCATCCGCGAGCTGACGGGCGACATCTACTTTGGCCAGCCCCGGGGCCGCCGCACGGCCGTGGACGGCCACTTCCCCGGCGCCGACGAAGCCTTCGACACCATGCGCTACTCGCGCCCCGAGGTCGAGCGCATCGCCCGCGTGGCCTTCGAGGCAGCCCGCAAGCGCGGCAAGAAGGTCACCAGCGTGGACAAGGCCAACGTGCTGGAGACCTTCCAGTTCTGGAAGGACGTGGTCATCGACGTGCACAAGGACTACCAGGACGTGGAGCTGGAGCACATGTACGTGGACAACGCCGCCATGCAGCTCGTGAAGAAGCCCAAGGCCTTCGACGTGATCGTGACGGGCAACATGTTCGGCGACATCCTCTCGGACGAAGCCTCCATGCTCACCGGCTCCATCGGCATGCTGCCCTCGGCCAGCCTGAACAGCAGCAACCAGGGCCTGTATGAACCCAGCCACGGCAGCGCCCCCGACATCGCCGGCAAGGGCGTGGCCAACCCGCTGGCCACCATCCTGAGCGCCGCGATGATGCTGCGCTTCAGCCTGAACCAGGACGAAGCCGCCAAGCGCATCGAAGCCGCCGTGCAAAAGGTGCTGGAGCAAGGCCTGCGCACGCCCGACATCTACAGCGATGGCACCACCAAGGTGGGCACGGCGCAGATGGGCGACGCCGTGGTGAAGGCGCTGTCTGCGCAGTGATGCACACGGGCCCCTTCCGTGGGCCCGCAGGCATCTGGGAAGCGCCGCGTTGCGGCGCTTTTTTATGGGTGTCCATCGTCCACCTGTCTCCAGAAAGCATCGCATGCCCTTGGAATCAGGCGTTTCGGCATGAAACAGGCTGCATTCAAAGGCAATCCGCTACAATCCCGCCCATGTTTGCCGCCCGCCCGTTCACCCTGAACACCGCTGCTGCCGCCCTGGCAGGCGTGGCCGTGCGCGCAATCACCACCAAAACCACGACCATTATTAAGGGCTGATCCAGCTCCGGTATCGTCGTGCGCCCTCCCTGGCCCAGACGAGCCGGGGCAGACAGGCCGGTCAGGCACTGTTTGTAACTATGAAAGGGGCGTTGAAATGAGCAAGTTGGTAGGGTTGGTCGGCTGGCGCGGCATGGTCGGCTCGGTCCTGATGGACCGCATGGAACAAGAGAAGGACTTCGACCTGATCGAGCCCATGTTCTTCTCCACATCGAATGCGGGCGGCAAGGCCCCTGCCCAGGCGAAGAACGAGACCACGCTGCAGGACGCCTTCAACATCGAGCAGCTGGCGCGCTGCGAGATCATCCTCACCGCCCAGGGCGGCGACTACACCAACGAGGTGTACCCCAAGCTGCGCGCTGCGGGCTGGAACGGACACTGGATCGACGCCGCGTCTTCCCTGCGCATGGAGAAGAACGCCGTCATCGTGCTCGACCCGGTGAACATGCCGGTCATCAAGAACGCCCTGGCCAACGGCGGCAAGGACTGGATCGGCGGCAACTGCACCGTCAGCTGCATGCTGATGGGCGTGGGCGCGCTGTACAAGGCGGGCCTGGTCGAGTGGATGAGCACCCAGACCTACCAGGCGGCCTCGGGCGGCGGCGCCCAGCACATGCGCGAACTGCTCACGCAGTACGGCACGCTGAACGCCGAGGTGGCGGACCTGCTCCATGATCCCAAGAGCGCCATCCTGGAAATCGACCGCAAGGTGATCGCCAAGCAGCGTGCCCTGACCGCTGCGGAGACCGCCAACTTCGGCGTGCCGCTGGGCGGCAGCCTCATCCCCTGGATCGACAAGGACCTGGGCAACGGCATGTCCCGGGAAGAGTGGAAGGGCATGGCCGAGACCAACAAGATCCTGGGCCAGGGCGAAGGCTTCAACACCGCCGCCGTGCCGGTGGACGGCTTCTGCGTGCGCGTGGGCGCCATGCGCTGCCACAGCCAGGCGCTGACCTTCAAGCTCAAGAAGGATGTGCCCGTGGCCGACATCGAGGCCATGATCGCCGCCGACAATGAATGGGTGAAGGTGGTGCCCAATACCCGCGAAGCCACCGTCCAGGACCTGACGCCGGTGGCCGTGACGGGCACCATGTCCATCCCTGTGGGCCGCATCCGCAAGCTGGCCATGGGGCCGGAATACCTGGGCGCCTTCACCATTGGCGACCAGCTGCTGTGGGGGGCCGCCGAGCCGCTGCGCCGCATGCTGCGCATCCTGCTGGACGCTTGACGCCAGCCTCCCCGCCCAGCGCGCGCAGCCCGGCTGCGCGCGCTTTTTTGCGCCCTGCCAGCCGACACACTCGGTTACGTCACGTTGGCAATTGGCAACATTAGTTTGCACCATTTTGGGGCGGCAGCACGCAGGCCAAAGCTTGGACGGCACCTCAGCTTGTCAGTGCAAAACATTGATGCTATGGTGCTTTTTACATATTTTCACGCGCCGGGGCGGGGATCACATCATGAAAAAAAAGGCACCGCTCGACCGAGCCGCACAAAAACCTATTCAGCTGTTGGCAAACATGCATCGTTGGAAATTCTCTGTCCTGGCCGCTGCGGCCGTGGCGTCGGCGGGCTTTTATGCGGGGGATGCGTCCGCCCTGGCGCTGGGCCGTATCACTGTGCAATCGGCCCTGGGAGAGCCCCTGCGCGCTGAAATCGACCTGCCCCAGATCACGCCGGCAGAGGCCGAGAGCCTGCGTGCCACCACCGCCAGCCCGGAAGTGTTCCGCTCGCAGGGCATGGAGTACTCGCCCGCGATGAATGGCCTGCAGATCCAGCTGCAGCGCCGCCCCGACGGCACGGCGGTACTGCGCCTGTCCAGCGACCGCCCCGTCAACGATCCCTTCCTGGACCTGGTGCTGGACGCCAACTGGGGCTCGGGCCGCATCGTGCGCAGCTACACCATGCTGTTCGATCCGCCGTCGCTGCGCCGTCCGGCGCCGGCCGTGACCGCGTCGCCCCAGATCACCGCGCCCGCCGCGCCGCCGGCCCCTGCCGTGCGCACGCCCGCAGCGCCGCGTCCGGCCCCCGAAACGCAGGCTGCCGCACCGGCCGCGCCCCGGCCCGCCCCGGCGCCCCGCCCCGCTCCCGCACCCACCGATGGCGTGAAGGTGCAATCCGGCGACACGGCAGGCCGCATTGCCAGCGCCCACCGCCCGGCGGGCGTGTCGCTCGACCAGATGCTGGTGGCGATGATGCGCGCCAACCCCGACGCGTTCGTGCAAGGCAACGTCAACCGGCTGAAGGCCGGCGCGGTGCTGCAGATGCCCGACGAAGCGGCGGCACAAGCCACTTCCGCCCCAGAGGCCCGCCAGATCCTTGCGGCGCAGGCCCGCGACTTCAACGAATTCCGGCGCAAGCTGGCCGGCGCCGCCCCCACCGCGCCGGTGGCGGCGGCCGAGCGCTCGGCATCCGGCTCCGTGCAGGCCCGCGTGGAGGACAAGAAGCCCGCCACCTCGGCCCCCGACAAGCTGACCCTGTCCAAGGGCTCGGTCAAGGGCCAGAAGGCTGCCGAAGACCAGCTCGCCAAGGACAAGCAGGCCAGCGAAGCCGCTTCGCGCATGGCCGAGCTGTCGAAGAACATCACCGACCTGAACAAGATCAGCGCGGCATCGGCGCCCGCCGGCAGTGCGCCTGCGGCCGCAGCCAGCGCCGCCAGCGCTCCCGCCACGGTGGCCGTGCAGGCGCCCGCAGTGCCGGCAACGCCCACCGCACCGGCCACCCCCGAGACCCCGGCCTCTGCACCGGCCCCGGCCGCCAGCACTGCTGCCGAAACGGCCGCGGTGCCTGCCGAGGCCGCCTCGGCCCCCGCGCCGGCACCCGCTGCGCCGGCCTCGGCAGCCTCCGCGCCCGCCCGGCGCATTGCCCCGCCGCCCGCAGCCCCCGTGGAAGAGCCCGGTTTCCTGTCGGGCCTCATGGACGACCCGCTCCTGCCCCTGGCAGGTGGCGGCCTGCTGGCCCTGCTGCTCGGCTACGGCGCATACCGCGTGGTGCAGCGCCGCCGGCAGAACAGCGGTGTGGACAGCTCGTTCCTGGAAAGCCGCATCCAGCCCGACTCGTTCTTCGGTGCCAGCGGCGGCCAGCGCGTGGACACGGCCAACAGCGAGATGACCACGGGTTCCTCCATGGCCTACTCGCCCAGCCAGCTTGATGCCGGCGGCGACGTGGACCCGGTGGCGGAAGCCGACGTCTACCTGGCCTATGGCCGTGACCTGCAGGCAGAGGAAATCCTCAAGGAAGCAGCCCGCCACAACCCGGCCCGGATTTCCGTGCATGTGAAGCTGGGCGAAATCTACGCCAAGCGCCAGGACCGCAAGGCCCTGGAGGCCGTGGCCGGTGACGTGTTCAAGCTGACGCAAGGCGAAGGCCCCGACTGGAACCGCATTGCCGAGCTGGGCCGCGAGCTGGACCCCGAAAACCGCCTCTACCAGCCCGGCGGACGCCCCGGCATGGCCGAGGACGAGAATCCTTCGCTGCCCCCGGGCGGCTTCCCCAGCACGTTCTCCGCCGGCGGCAGCGCCATCGCGGCCCCCACGGCCGCCCTGCCACCCGACCTGGATCTGGACCTGGACCTGGATCTGCCCGGCGACGCGCTGACCGAGGCGCCCTCGGTGGCGCCCGCGGCTCCCGGCGGGTTTGCGGCAGCGGCTGCAGCCGCCACGGCCGCAGGTGGCGCAGCTGCCCTTGCTGCAGACCACTTGGCCGACAGCGAGCCGCCCACGTTGCGCCCTGAGCTGGACCTGCCCGAGCTGCCGTCGGCCCCGGCAACCGCTGGCGGCTACGGCGCGGCCAGCCCCGCCGACGCGCCGGCCCCCATGGCCGACCTGGAATTCCCCAGCGCAAACGAGCTGAGCATGGCCCCCTCCGGCCCCGTGCCCCTGGCGCCGGAGGCCAAGGATTCGGGCGCGATGGAGTTCGACCTGGGCGACCTGTCCCTGGACCTGAACGCACCGTCCAAGCCCATGGCAGCACCCGTGGCTGAGGCTCCCGCGCCGCTGCCCGAGCTTTCCGACGACGGCCTGGGCGCCGGCCAGGACGATCCGCTGGCCACCAAGCTCGCGCTGGCCGAAGAGTTCAACGCGATTGGCGACACCGACGGTGCCCGCACGCTGATCGAGGAAGTGGTCGCGGAATCCAGCGGCGCCCTGAAGACCCGCGCCCAGCGCATGCTGGCCGAACTGGGTTGATGCACACCCTGCCGGACGCGGCGCATTCTCCACACCCCCAGGCGGCCCCATGACACGGGTGGCCCTGGGCGTCAGCTACAACGGGCAGGCCTACAACGGCTGGCAAAGCCAGCCGGGCGGCAACACCGTTCAAGACCACCTCGAAGCGGCCCTGGGCCGCTTTTGCACGCAGGAGGTCAGCACCCTGTGCGCGGGCCGCACGGACGCCGGAGTGCACGGCCTGATGCAGGTGGTGCACTTCGACACGCCGCTGAACCGCCCCGCCGCCTCGTGGGTGCGCGGCACCAACACCTTCCTGCCCCCGGACATCGCGGTGCAGTGGGCCCAGCCGGTGCCGAACAACTTTCACGCACGCGCCAGCGCCGTGGCGCGGCGGTATGCCTATGTGCTGCTGCAGTCGCCCGTGCGCCCCAGCGTGGAGTCGGGCCGGGTGGGCTGGGTGTTCCAGCCGCTCGATGGCGCAGCCATGCGCGAGGCCGCAGCCCACCTGCTGGGCGAGCACGATTTCACCTCGTTCCGCGCAGCCGCGTGCCAGGCGCACACGCCTGTCAAGACGATGCACCGCATCGACATCGTGCAGCGCGGCGTGGGCGCGCCGCACCCCGAGCTGGGCTGGAGTCCCTGCTACTGGCGCTTCGAGTTCGAGGCCAACGCCTTCCTGCACCACATGATCCGTAACCTCATGGGCTGCCTGGTCACCGTGGGCCAGGGCCGCCAGGCGCCGGGCTGGATGCAGCAGGTGCTGCAGGCGCGGTCGCGGGATGCGGCGGCGCCCACGTTTTCGCCGGACGGCTTGTATTTTCTGGGGCCGGTGTACGACGCCGCCTGGGGCCTGCCCCAACGCACGGCTGCGTATGATTGGCTGCCATGACGACGCCGCCCACCCCCGCCGCTACGCGCCCAGCCACCCCGGGAACGGCCCGCCCCGCCGCCCGCACCCGCATCAAGATCTGCGGCCTGACGCGCGAGCAGGATGTGGACGCCGCGGTGGCGGCGGGCGCCGACGCCGTGGGGTTTGTGCTCTACGCCGCCAGCCCGCGGGCCGTGGCGCCCGAACGCGCGGCGCAACTGGCCCGGCGCCTGCCGCCCTTTGTGATGCCCGTGCTGCTCTTCGTCAACGAAGAACCATCAAAAGTGATAGCAGCTTGCGCCCGTGTACCGGGCGCTATCGCCCAATTTCATGGAGATGAATCCCCCGAGGAATGCCTGGCGGCCACCGGCCAGGGCGCGCGGCCGTTCCTGCGCGCGGCGCGGATTCCCCTGGGCGACGGTGCGGCCCGCTTCGACCTCGTAAAATACACCCACGATTACTCCCACGCCCAGGCCATCCTGCTCGACGCCCATGTCGAGGGATACGGCGGCGGCGGCAAGGCATTCAATTGGTCACTCCTTCCACCAAGCGTCAGCTCTCACCTCGTTTTGTCTGGTGGACTCACGCCTGCAAACGTGACCGATGGCATTTTGCAAGTCCGCCCGCGTTGCACCACGCTGGCGGTTGATGTGAGTTCCGGCGTCGAAGCCGATGGCCCCGACGGCAAACCCGTCCGGGGCGTCAAGGACGCCGAAAAGATCCACCGGTTCATCGCCGCCGTGCGTGCGGCCGATGCCCAACTTGCAAAGAATCCCCATGAATTCCTATCAGCAACCTGATGCTTCGGGCCACTTCGGCCCCTACGGCGGCAGTTTCGTCAGCGAAACCCTCACCCACGCGATTGCCGAGCTGCGCGAGGCCTACGCCCGCTACCAGAACGACCCCGAGTTCCTGGCCGAATTCGAGTACGAGCTCAAGCACTTCGTGGGCCGCCCCTCGCCGGTGTACCACGCGGCCCGCACCAGCCGCGAGCTGGGCGGCGCCCAGATCTACCTCAAGCGTGAAGACCTCAACCACACCGGCGCCCACAAGATCAACAACGTGATCGGGCAGGCCATGCTGGCCAAGCGCATGGGCAAGCCCCGCGTGATCGCCGAGACCGGCGCCGGCCAGCACGGCGTGGCCACGGCCACCATCTGCGCGCGCTACGGCCTGGAGTGCGTGGTCTACATGGGCAGCGAGGACGTCAAGCGCCAAAGCCCCAACGTTTTCCGCATGAAGCTGCTGGGCGCCACCGTGGTGCCCGTCGAGTCGGGCAGCAAGACGCTCAAGGACGCGCTGAACGAGGCCATGCGCGACTGGGTGGCCAATGTGGACAACACCTTCTACATCATCGGCACCGTGGCCGGCCCACACCCCTACCCGATGATGGTGCGCGACTTCCAGAGCGTGATCGGCAAGGAAGCCATCGAGCAGATGCCCAGCATGCTGGCGGACCAGAAGATTGCGGCCCAGCAGCCCGATGCCGTGGTGGCCTGCGTGGGCGGCGGCAGCAATGCCATGGGCATCTTCCACCCCTACATTCCGTTCGAGAAGACGCGCCTGATCGGCGTGGAGGCCGCGGGCGAGGGCCTGGACAGCGGCAAGCATTCCGCCAGCCTGCAACGCGGCAGCAGCGGCGTGCTGCACGGCAACCGCACCTTCATCCTGCAGGATGCCAACGGCCAGATCACCGAGACGCACAGCATCAGCGCGGGCCTGGACTACCCCGGCGTGGGCCCCGAGCACGCCTGGCTGCAGGAGATCGGCCGGGCCGAGTATGTGGGCATCACCGACCAGGAGGCGCTGGCCGCCTTCCACCACCTGTGCCGCACCGAAGGCATCATTCCCGCACTCGAATCCAGCCACGCCTTTGCGTATGCCCTGAAGCTGGCCAAGACCATGCGCCCGGACCAGTCCATCCTGGTCAACCTTTCGGGCCGGGGCGACAAGGACATCGGCACCGTGGCCGACCTGTCGGGCGAGGATTTCTACGACCGCCCTTCCATGCGCGGTCTGACTGTCAAGGGCGCGCCCGCAGAGGCCAAGCCATGAGCCGCATTGAGACCACATTCGCACAACTGAAAGCCCAGGGCCGCAAGGCGCTGATCCCCTACGTCACGGCCGGCTTCCCGTTTGCCGATATCACGCCCGCGCTGATGCACGGCATGGTGGAGGCCGGAGCCGACGTGATCGAGCTGGGCGTGCCCTTCTCCGACCCCATGGCCGACGGCCCCGTCATCCAGAAGGCCGGCGAAAAGGCGCTGAGCCTGGGCGTGGGCATGGCGCAGGTGCTGGACCACGTGCGCGAATTCCGCAAGCGCAACACCACCACACCGGTGGTGCTGATGGGCTACGCCAACCCCGTGGAGCGTTACGACCAGGTCCATGGCGAGGGTGCCTTCGTGAAGGACAGCGCGGCAGCCGGCGTGGACGGCGTGCTCATCGTGGACTACCCGCCCGAGGAGTGCGAGGCCTTTGCCGCCAGCCTGCGCGCGCACGGCATGGACCTGATCTTCCTGCTGGCCCCCACCTCGACCGACGAGCGCATGGCCCAGGTGGCGCGCGTGGCCAGCGGCTATGTGTACTACGTGTCGCTCAAGGGCGTGACCGGCTCGGGCGCGCTGGACACCTCGGCGGTGGAGCAGATGCTGCCCCGCATCCGCCAGCACGTGCAGATTCCGGTGGGCGTGGGCTTCGGCATCCGCGACGCGGCCACGGCACAGGCCATCGGCCGGGTGGCGGACGCCGTGGTCATCGGCACCCGCATCATCCAGCTCATCGAAGAACAGGAGCACGCCAAGGTGGTGCCCCTGACCATCGACTTCCTGCGCGGCATCCGCAAGGCCCTGGATACGTAGAATAGAGTTCATCCCCCTGAGCGGCGTTGCCGCTTCCCCCTTCTCTCGCGCTTTGCGCGGGAAGGGGGACGCTCCCAGCGCGGCGGGGCGGCCCTTGCGCGGGAGCCCTGATCCTTGGGGCCGCGCCCGTTTTAAAGGCCGTGCCGCCAACGGCCCATTCATACCGAGGAAAACCATGTCCTGGCTCGAAAAACTTCTGCCCTCCAAGATCCAGCAAACCGATCCCACCGAGCGCCGCCAGGTGCCCGAGGGCCTGTGGATCAAGTGCCCGAGCTGCGAGACGGTGCTCTACAAGGCCGATCTGGAGCACAACCAGAACGTCTGCCCCCAGTGCAGCCACCACCACCGCATCGGCGCCCGTGCGCGCCTGGATGCCTTCCTGGACGCCGAAGGGCGCTATGAAATCGGCCAGGAAGTCCTGCCCGTGGACGCCCTCAAGTTCAAGGACAGCCGCAAGTACCCCGAGCGCCTGAAGGAAGCCCTGGAGAACACCGGCGAGACCGATGCCCTCATCGTCATGGGCGGCGCGGTCAAGAGCATCAACGTGGTGGCGGCCTGCTTCGAGTTCGACTTCATGGGCGGCTCCATGGGCTCCGTGGTGGGCGAGCGCTTCGTGCGCGGCGTGGAAACCGCCATCGAGCAGAAGGTGCCCTTCATCTGCTTCACCGCCACCGGCGGCGCGCGTATGCAGGAAGGCCTGCTGTCGCTGATGCAAATGGCAAAGACCAACGCGGCCCTCACCCGCCTGGCCAAGAAAGGCCTGCCCTACATCAGCGTGCTCACCGACCCCACCATGGGCGGCGTGAGCGCCGGCTTTGCCTTTGTGGGCGACATCGTGATTGCCGAGCCCAAGGCGCTGATCGGCTTTGCCGGCCCCCGCGTGATCGAATCCACCGTGCGCGTGACCCTGCCCGAGGGCTTCCAGCGCGCGGAATTCCTCCAGTCCAAGGGCGCCGTTGACCTCATCTGCGACCGCCGCGAACTGCGCAACACCGTGGCCAGCAGCCTGGCCATGCTGCAGCGCCTGCCGGCCGACGCGGTGATGTAAAGAGCCTACGCACGATCTCGCAGAGGCCGCGGCTCTGCCAAGTTGGCCCGCGAGTGAAATGCTGCGATTTTTATAGCTGCCAGCGCTTATCAGACAAGCGCTGGCAACATATTTGATCAAGAACTGCCCCAGCAGCGCGCGCAGGCGTTGGACCTGCCCGAAGAGCCGCCGCCTCGGGCGGGGCGCCGAGGGCGAGGCTGGGGGCTAGCGCATGACCCCTGCCTGCAGGTGCCCGAGCACGATCATCACCACCTGCAGCAGCACCAGCACCACCAGGGGCGAGAGGTCGATCCCCCCCACCAGCGGAAGGATGCGGCGCACCGGCCGCAGGATGGGCTCGCACAGCCGGGCCAGGACATCTGCCAGCGGCGAGCGCGCCTGCACCCACGACATCACGGCATAGACGATGAGCAGCCCGATAAGGCCCGACACGGCCACCCGCGCCAGCCCGAACAGCGCCAGCCATGGCAGCCAGGCCCATGCCGAGACCGCGCCCAGCAGCAGGGTGAGCAGCAGGTACTGCACCACCTGAATCAGCACGGCCGCCACCAGACTGGAAACGTCCCAGCGCCCGGTGGGTGGAATGACGCGGCGCAGCGGCAGGATGAGCCAGTCGGTCAGCGCAAAGACCAGTCCTCCCACAGGGTTGGAAAACGGAACGCGCTGCCACTGCATGTACAGGCGCAGCAGGCACGCCCCCGTGAGCAGGCCACCCACGACGTCGAGCAGGAAAGAGGCGATCTGGTAGAGCATGGACAGCAGGACAAAAACAAAGGCGCGCGGCGAAACAGGGCTGCGCCATGGGATGATAGCGGGCCAAGGCGATGCCCCTTCATGACACAGCCCCTCACCCTGTCATCCCTGCCGCTGTTTCCCCTGAACTCCGTGCTGTTCCCGGACGGCCTGCTGGCCCTGCGCGTGTTCGAGGTGCGCTACCTGGACATGGTGCGCAAATGCCACCAGGCCGGTGCGCCATTTGGCGTCGTGGCGCTCACGCAAGGCCGCGAGGTGCGCCAGGCGGGCGCCCCGGAAGAGCAGTTCGCCGAAATCGGCACGCTGGCCACCATCGAGCTGCTGGAGGCGCCGCAGCCGGGCCTCATCACCCTGCAGTGCCGGGGCGGACAGCGCTTTCGCGTCACCCAGCGCAGCCTGCTGCCTCACGGCCTGTGGATTGCCGACGTGCACCACCTCGACGCAGACCTGGCGGTGCCGGTGCCTGCGGACCTGAAGAACACCGCCACGGCCCTGGCCCAGGTGCTGCACACGCTGCGGCAGCGGGACCCGGACGCCACCGCCACGGCCGTCGTGCCCACGCCGGCACAGCTCGACGATTGCGGCTGGGTGGCCAACCGCTGGTGCGAGCTGCTGCCCGTGCCGCTGGAACTCAAGCAGCGCCTCATGGAGCTGGACAACCCACTGGTGCGGCTGGAGCTGGTGGGCGACGTGCTGGAGCGCACGGGGATCGCGCCCCCGCCATGATCCGCAGCGCCTTCACGCCATCGTTGTGCTCCTGCGCCCGCCCATGCTGAACCGCATCCTGGGCTGGTCGCGCGCCGCCAAGCGCCTGGTGGTGGTAGGCCTGGACGTCTGCCTGGGCCTCATGGCCATGTGGCTGGCCTTCACCCTGCGGCTGGAGACGCCCCACTGGCCCGAAGGCCTGCAGTGGCTGGCCTACGCGCTGGCCCCCGCGCTGGCGTTTCCGGTCTTTGCCAAGCTGGGGCTGTACCGCGCCATCTTCCGCTACACGGGCATCAATGCGCTCATCACCACCGGCAAGGCCGTGGCCTTGTACGGAGCGCTGCTGCTGGGCTGCCTGCTGGTGGCCCAGTGGGAAGGGGTGCCCCGCAGCGTGGGCATTCTGCAGCCGCTGCTGTTCATGCTGCTGGTCGGAGCCAGCCGCGCGCTGGGCTGGCTGGCCCTGGCCGGCCGCAGCCGCCACGCGCCCTACCGGCTGCTGATCTACGGCGCCGGCAGCGCAGGTGCGCAGACGGCCGCCGGGCTGGGCAACACCCGGCAGTACCTGCTGCAGGGTTTCGTGGACGACGATCCGGCCAAGGTGGGGCGCAGCATCAACGGCGTGCGCGTGCATGCACCGTGGGACCTGCCCGAGGTGGTGCGCCGCCAGGGCATCACGGACGTGCTGCTGGCGCTGCCCAGCACCACGCGCGAGCGGCGGCGCCAGATCATCGAGAGCCTGCACGAGCTGCCGGTGCGCATCCGCACGCTTCCCGGCCTGTCCGACCTGGCCAGCGGGCGCGTCACGGTGACCGACTTCCAGGACCTGGAAATCGAAGACCTGCTGGGCCGCGAACCCGTGGCGCCCGACCCCGGGCTGCTGGGCCGCAACCTGGCGGGTACCGTGGTGCTGGTCACGGGCGCCGGCGGCAGCATCGGCAGCGAGCTGTGCCGCCAGATCCTGCGCGAAGGCCCGCGCCAGCTGCTGCTGGTGGACCACAGCGAATACGCGCTGTATGCGATCCACCACGAACTCCGGGCACTCGTGCCGCACGGCAGCGCACCCGACGCCCTGGTGCCGCTGCTGGCCAGCATCACCGACCCGGAGCGCATGGCCGACATCTGCCGGCACTACCGGCCCGGCTCCATCTACCACGCCGCGGCCTACAAGCACGTCCCCATGGTGGAGGCCAATGCGGGAGAAGGCGTGCTGAACAACGTGTTCGGCACGCTGAACATGGTGCGCGTGGCGCTGGCGCACGGTGCCAGTCACTTCGTGCTGGTGTCCACAGACAAGGCCGTGCGCCCGACCAACGTGATGGGCGCCACCAAGCGGGTGGCCGAGATGGTGCTGCAGGCCGTGGCGGCGTCGCCGCGCCCGCCCTTCGGCCCGTCCGGCGATGCGCCCGCAGGGCCTTGGATCTGCCCGACCCGCCTGTCCATGGTCCGGTTTGGCAACGTGCTGGGCTCCAGCGGCAGCGTGATTCCGTTGTTCCGCGAGCAGATTGCTGCCGGGGGGCCGGTGACCGTGACGCACCCCGACGTGACGCGCTACTTCATGACCATCGCGGAGGCCGCGCAGCTGGTGCTGCAGGCAGGTGCCATGGCCGAGGGCGGCGACGTGTTCCTGCTGGACATGGGCGACCCCATCCAGATCCTGGACCTGGCGCAGCGCATGGTCACGCTCTCGGGGCTGACCGTGCGCGACGCTCGCCACCCCGAGGGCGACATCGAGATCGTCTTCACCGGCCTGCGGCCGGGCGAAAAGCTGTACGAAGAACTGCTCATCGCCGACAACCCGCTGCCCACGGACCACCCGCGCATCCTGCGGGCCCGCGAGGAATACCGCCCCTGGGACGAGCTGCAGGGCCTGCTGCACGCGCTGCACCAGGCGGCGCGTGGGGGGGATGCCGCCGCCATGGCCCGCCTGCTGCACCAGCTGGTGCCCGGCTACCACCGCGAGAGGCCGCAGGCGTTGCCATGACCGGGGGACTCCTGCGCGCCACGCTGACCCTGCTCACGGGCAGCGTCGCGGCCCACGCCATCCCGCTCGTGCTGGGGCCCGCGCTCACGCGCACCTACAGCCCCGAGGCCTTCGGCCAGTTCTCCCTGCTGTGGGCGGTGGCCACCAACCTGGCCGTGGTGGGCTGCGCGCGCTACGAATTCGCCCTGCCCCTGGAAACCACCGAGCCGCGCGCCGCCCAGCTGATGGCGCTATGCGCGCGGGTGCTGCTGGCCGTGACCGCCGCGTCCGTCGCCGTGGCAGCCGTGCTGGCCGCCGTGCGCGGGCTGCCGCTAGCCTGGACCCTGCCGCTGGCGGTGCTGGCCGGCGGGGCCACCCAATGGCTCAGCCTGTGGGCCACGCGGTCGCAGCGTTTCGCGCTGCTGTCGGCCGCGCGGCTGGTGCAGCAGGGTGGGGGCGCCGTGCTCCAGCTGCTGCTGGGCCTGCTGAAGATGGGCCCCCTGGGCCTGGTGCTGGGCGCCACGGCCGGCGGCCTGGGCGCCGCCTGGCTGCTGGCCCGGCCGGCGCCGGCGGGCGGGTGGGCCGGCCTGTGGCGCGCCCCCTGGGCGGGGTTGCGCACCCTGGCGGCGCAGCACAAGGACTTCCCCCTGCTCAACACGCCCCACGCCTTTCTGGGGGCCTTGCAAGACACGCTGACCCTGGTGCTGCTGGCCGCGTGGACGGGCGATGCCGCTGCCGGGCTGTGGGCCCTGGCGCTGCGCTACCTCAAGGCGCCCGCCACGCTGGTGGGCGGCGCGCTAGCGCAGGCCCTGTACCCCAATCTGCTGAAGGCCGCCAGCCCTGCAGATGCGCGCCGGCGGGTGCGCCAGGCCCAACTGGGGCTGGCCGCCGTGGCCTGCCCGCTGGCGGCCGTGCTGCTGGTGTGGGGGCCGGGCCTTTTCGCCTGGGCCTTTGGCGCGCAGTGGGCCGAAGCCGGGCAGCTGGCCCGGGCCATCGCGCCCTACATCGCACTGCATTTCGTGGCATCGCCCCTGGCCGTGGTCACCATGGCCTGGGGCGCGCAGGGCTGGGCGTTGCGCCTGGCGCTGGTTGGACAATGTCTGTTCTTTGCCGGGCTTGCCACGGGGCTGCATCTGGGCGGGCTCGTCGGCGCGGGGTGGGGCGTGTCGGCCAGCATGCTGGCCTACTTTGCCTATTATTTCTGGGCATTGGCGAACTGGGAGGACATGCCGCATGAGAGCCGTGCTTAACCGCTGGCGCCGCCGCCTCTGGCAGGCGCTGTTCTACCGCATGGTGTTCGGCGAGAGCGACCACCAGGGCCGCCGCCTGCCCCACACCCGCATCGCCCCCAGCACCTGCATCGAGGGCGCCGAAGGGCTGCGGCTTGCGGACCACGTCTTCATCGGCCATTTCAACTTCCTGGACGCCGCCGCGGGCCTGCACATCGGCCGCGGGGTGCAGATCACCAACTTCGTCAGCATCGTGACGCACAGCTCGCACCGGGCCATCCGCCTGCTGGGGGACCAGTACGCGCTGCACGACGGCCCGCGACCGGGCTACCTCAGCGCGCCCGTGGAGATCGGCCCCTACACCTTCATCGGCCCCCACAGCCTGATCGAGGCGGGCGCGCGCATTGGCAAGGGCGTGGTCGTGTGCGCGTATTCGCAGGTGCGCGGCGAGGTGCCCGATTTCGCCATCGTCGCCGGCGCGCCGGCGCGGCAGGTAGGTGACGTGCGCGAGCGCGACGAGCGGCTGCTCGCCGAGCACCCGGAATTGCGCGCCCACTATGCCGCGTGGGCCGGCGGCGCACCATCGCCCACCCCCCGCCACCCTGCCGCCTGACGCCATGCAGCCAACCCATCTGTGCCTGCTGGGCGACGCCACCAGCCCCCATGTCCAGCGCTGGGCGCGGGAGATGCGCCAGCGCGGCTACCGCGTGTCGCTGGTCACGGCGCGCCCGGCCCCGGTGGACGGCGTGGAAGTGCGCACGCTGCGGCCGGTGCGCCGCTCCGCCGACTGGCTGCTGCGCGCGCGCGAGGCCCGGCGCCACGTGGCCGAACTGGCCCCCGACATCGTGCACGCGCACTACATCACGTCCTACGGGTACCTGGCTGCGCGCTGCGGGCGGCGGCCCCTGGTCATGACCGCCTGGGGCACCGACCTGCTGGTGACACCCCGCAAGAGCCCGTGGATGCGCTGGCTGACCGGCTGGACGCTGCGGCAGGCCGACCTCATCACCGGCGACTCGGCCAGCCTGGTGGCCGCGGCGGCCGCCTTCCGCCCGCGCCGCCCCGCGCAGGAAATCCACTGGGGTGTGGAACTGCAGCGCTTTCAACCCGTGCCGTGGGAGGACAAACCCGGCCACCAGCTGGTGAGTGCGCGCGCCTGGGAGCCCAACTACCGCATCGACACCATCGTGGAGGCGTTCGCGCTGCTGCGCGCCCGCCAGCCCCAGGCCGGCCTGGCGCTGCACCTGCTGGGCGGCGGAAGCCTGGAAGCGCGCCTGCGCCAGCAGGTGCAGCAGGCCGGGCTGGAGGGCGCCGTGCACTTCCACGGCCGGCTGGACGATGCCGGCATGGCCCGCGTGCTGGGCGCCGCGAAGATCGCCATCACCGTGCCCGAAAGCGATGCCACGTCGGTGGCGATGCTCGAGAGCATGGCCTGCGGCCTGGCGGTGGTCGCCAGCGACCTGCCCGCCAACCGGCAGTGGCTCGCGCCGCAGTGCCTGGTGCCGGCCGGCGATGCGCGGGCCCTCTCCGAGCAGCTGGGCGCCCTGGTGGAGGACGACGCCCTGGCGCAGGCTCGCGGCCGGCAGAACACCGAGCGCATCGCGCGGGACGGCGACCGCGCAGTCCAGATGGACCGCATGCACACGCTCTACCAGCAACTGCTGCGCGCCCGTTGAAGCCTATGCCACACCCCATCGAAACACCCTCGCTCATCAGCGTGATCGTGCCGTGCCGCAACGAGCGCAGCCACATCGACGCGTTCTGCGACTCGGCCCTGGCCCAGCAGCTCCCGCCGGGCTGGCGCATGGAGGTGCTCATTGCCGACGGCGAAAGCGACGACGGCACGCGGGAGCACCTGCTGCAGCGCTGCGCGCACGATGCCCGGCTGGTGCTGGTGGACAACCCCGGCCGCATCGTCTCCACCGGGCTCAACGCCTGCATCGCCCGTGCGCAGGGCCAGGTCATCGCGCGCATGGACGTGCACAGCCAGTTCGCCCCCGACTACCTGGCGCAGTGCCTGCAGGCGCTGGAGCGCACAGGCGCCGACAACGTGGGCGGCCCCTGGGTGGCGCAGGGCGCCGGGCCCACGGGCGCGGCGATTGCCGCCGCGTTCCAATGCCGCTGGGTGGTGGGCGGCGCACGTTCGCGCGACACCGGTTACGAAGGCGAGGTGGACACGGTGTACCTGGGCTGCTGGCGGCGCAGCGTGTTCGAGCGCTTCGGCGGGTTTGATGAAGCCCTGGTGCGCAACCAGGACGACGAGCACAACCTGCGCCTGCGGCTGGGCGGCGCACGCATCTGGCAAAGCCGGTGCATCCGGTCCGTCTACACCCCGCGGGATTCGCTGGCCCACCTGTTCGCGCAACAGCGGCAATACGGCTACTGGCGCCCCTTCGTCATGCGCAAGCACGGGCAGCCCGGCTCGCTGCGGCAGCTGGTGCCTGCGGTGTTCGTAGCTGCAGCCGGCGCCAGCACCCTGGCCCTGCCCTGGTCCGCCGCGCCCCTGGCCGCACTGGCGCTGGCGTACGGCAGCTATCTGCTGCTGGCTTCCTGCGCGGCGGCCCGGGCCGCCGGCCGCTGGAGCCTGCTGCCGCGCCTGCCCGCCGCGATCGCGGCCTTCCACGCCGGCTACGGCCTGGGCACCTGGCGCGGCCTGTGGGACATGGCCCGCGCACGCGGGCCCTCGAGCCACTTTGCACGCATTACCCGATGACGGAACACGAGCCGCAGGCCGTCCAGGCCCGCTATGCGCGGCGCGACGCCGCGACCGACGCCGCCCGCTACAGCCTGTACGCCAACGCCGCGGCGCTACAGGCCCAGCAAGAGCGGCTGCGGGCCATGGCGCGGATCTGGCGCGCCCACGGCTGGACCAGCCTGGAGCAGCGGCCCATGGCGGAAGTGGGCTGCGGCAGTGGCGGCAACCTGCACGACCTGGTGCGGCTGGGCGCCACGCCGGCCTGCCTGACCGGGCTGGAACTGCTGCCCGAGCGCGCCGGCGCCGCGCGCGCCACCCTGCCGGCCACCGTCGCGCTGGTGGAGGGCGACGCAGCGCGGGCACCCGTGCTGCCGGCCAGCCAGGACGCCGTGCTCGCGTTCACGCTCTTCAGCTCGCTGCTGGACGGGGACTACCGCCGCCACATGGCGCAGCAGCTGTGGCGGTGGGTGGCGCCCGGCGGCGGCGTGCTGGTGTACGACTTCGTGGTGAACAACCCCGCCAACCCGGATGTGCGCGGCATCCCGCTGCGCGAGCTGGGCCACCTGTTTCCCGGCGCGCAGATACACTCGTGCCGCCTCACGCTGGCCCCGCCGGTGGCGCGGCGCCTGCCGGCGCCGTGGATCGCCCCCGCGTCCGCCCTGCTCTGGCCACTGCGCACGCACCGCCTCAGCTGGGCCGTCAAACCCCGTTAAACCTCTCCCGCTCCCATGCCGCTCTCCGCTACCTCGACTGCCGACCAGCCCTTCCTGCCCTTCGCCCGCCCTGACATCGGCGACGCGGAGATCGCCGCCGTCACCGCCGCATTGCGCTCGGGCTGGGTGAGCACCGGCCCCATGGCCCGCAAGTTCGAGGCCGCTTTTACCGACTACCTGGGTGGCGGCCTGCACAGCGTGTCCGTCAACTCGGCCACGGCGGGCCTGCACCTGGCGCTGGAGGCGCTGGGCATCGGCCCGGGCGACGAGGTCATCGCCCCCACGCTCACCTTCACGGCCACGGTGGAGGTGACGCGCTACCTGGGCGCCGACGCGGTGCTGGTGGACGTGGACCCAGTCACGCTGAACATGGACCCGGCCCGCGTGCGCGCCGCCATCACGCCGCGCACGAAGGCCATCGTTCCGGTGCACTACGGCGGCCTGGCGTGCGACATGGATGCCCTCCTCGCCATCGCCCGGGAACACGGCCTGAAGGTGGTGGAAGACGCCGCGCACGCGCTGCCCACCACCTGGCGCGGCACGCTGGTGGGGCAGCTGGCGTCGGACGTGACGGTGTTCAGCTTCTATGCCAACAAGACCATCACCACCGGCGAAGGCGGCATGGCCGTGACGCGCGACGAGGCGCTGGCCCAGCGCATGCGCGTGATGCGGCTGCACGGCATGAACCGCGACGCGTTCGACCGGTTCACCTCCAAGACCCCGGCCTGGTACTACGAGGTGGTGGCGCCCGGTTTCAAGTACAACATGACGGACGTGGCCGCTGCGCTGGGCGTGGAGCAGCTGGTGCGCCTGCCGCAGTTCGTGCAGCGGCGCGAGCACCTGGCCCGGCGCTACCACGCCGCGCTGGCCGCCTTGCCGCTGGTGCTGCCCGCAACGGCGCCCGCAGGCGAGCAGCACGCCTGGCACCTGTACGTGGTGCGCCTGGCGCCCGGGGCCCGCATCGGCCGCGACGCACTGGTCCAGGGCCTGGCGGACCGCGGCATCGGCACCAGCGTGCACTACCTGCCCCTGCACCGCCATCCCTACTGGCGCGACCGCTACCAGCTCACGCCCGAGCAGTTCCCGCACGCCGATGCCGCCTACCAGGCCATGGTGAGCCTGCCGCTGTTCACCGCCATGAGCGATGCGGACCAGGACCGGGTCATCGCCGCGCTGCACGAGCTGCTGGGCGGCTGAAGGTCCCGTCCGCCCCCATGTTCAAGCGGCTGTTCGACATCCTCTTTGCCGCCAGCATACTGCTGGCGCTGGCGCCGCTGCTGGCGGTGCTGGCGCTGTGGGTGCGGCTGGACTCGCCCGGCCCGGTGCTGTACCGGCAGACCCGGGTGGGGCGCGGGGGGCGGCATTTCCGCATTGCCAAGTTCCGTACCATGCGCGTGGGCGCCGATCAGGCGGGCCCCGCCATCACGGTGGGGGCAGACGCCCGCATCACCCGGGCCGGCCACTTCCTGCGCCGCACCAAGCTCGACGAACTGCCCCAGTTTGCCAACGTGCTGGTGGGCGACATGAGCGTGGTGGGCCCCCGGCCCGAGGTGCCGCACTACGTGGCCCTGTACCCGCCGGAGGCGGCACGGCAGGTGTTCAGCGTGCGGCCCGGCATCACCGACCTGGCATCGCTGGCGTTCCGCGACGAAAGCGCCCTGCTGGCGCAAAGCAGCGACCCCGAACACACCTACGTGCACGAAATCCTGCCCGCCAAGCTGCGCTACGCCTGCGAATATGCCGGCACCCATTCGCTGTGGCTGGACCTGCGCATCATCGCCCGCACCGCCGCGGCCGTCTTTCGCGGACCGGCGCCGGGTGAGAAGCCCTAAAATCACAGGTTTGGCTGCGCGCAGCCCTTCCCCCCCCCCCCTTTCTGACCGTGAGCGCCCCCGGGCGCGCACCTTTGAGCACCGCAACGACGGCCCCCTATGTCCGAACACACCCACGCCCCCGCCCCCCAGGATGACAACCAGCTCATCGCCGAGCGCCGTGAAAAACTCCGCGCGCTGCGCGAAGTGCAGGCCCAGGGCGGCAGCGTGGCCTTCCCGAACAACTTCAAGCCGGCCCACCGCGCCGCGCAGCTGCATGTGGACCATGGCGGCACAGCCGCCGAGGCGCTGGAGGCCGCGCCCGTCACCGTGAGCGTGGCCGGCCGCATGATGCTCAAGCGCGTGATGGGCAAGGCGAGCTTCGCCACCCTGCAGGACGGTTCGCTGGGCGAAATGGGCGGGCGCATCCAGCTCTACGTGACGCGCGACGCCGTGGGCGAAGACCTGTACGCCGCCTTCAAGCACTGGGACCTGGGCGACATCCTGGGCGCCGAGGGCACGCTGATGAAGACCAAGACCGGCGAACTTTCTGTCAAGGTGACCAGCCTGCGCCTGCTCACCAAGAGCCTGCGCCCGCTGCCCGACAAGTTCCACGGCATGGCCGACCAGGAGCAGAAGTACCGCCAGCGCTATGTGGACCTGATCACCGACGAGCACGCCCGCAAGCGCTTCGTGGCCCGCAGCAAGGCCGTGAGCGGCCTGCGCGAGTTCATGGTAAGCCACGGCTTCCTGGAAGTGGAGACGCCCATGCTGCACCCCATTCCCGGCGGTGCCAACGCCAAGCCGTTCATCACGCACCACAACGCGCTGGAGCAGGAGATGTTCCTGCGCATTGCGCCCGAGCTGTACCTCAAGCGCCTGATCGTGGGCGGCTTCGAGCGCGTGTTCGAGATCAACCGCAGCTACCGCAACGAAGGCATCTCGGTGCGCCACAACCCCGAGTTCACCATGATGGAGTTCTACGCGGCGTACTGGAACTACCTGGACCTGATGGACTTCACCGAGACGCTGATCCGCGAGGTGGCGCTCAAGGCCACGGGCAGCCTGCAGATGACCTACCAGGGCCGCCCGGTGGACCTGTCGCAGCCCTTTGCACGCCTGACCATCCGCGAGGCCATCTTCCAGCACACCGAGGCGGGTGCGCACGTGGACGACGCCGCCTGGCTCATCAGCGCGCTCAAGAAGCTGGGCATGACGGAAGAGAAAGACAAGCTCTCCGCCCGTTCGCTGGCCAGCCTGCAGGTGCTGTACTTTGAAGAGACGGTGGAAGACAAGCTGTGGCAGCCCACCTTCATCATGGAGCACCCCACCGAGATCTCGCCGCTGGCGCGCGCCAACGATGCGCGGCCCGAGGTGACCGAGCGCTTCGAGCTGTACATCACCGGCCGCGAGTTCGGCAATGGGTTCAGCGAGCTGAACGACGCCGAGGACCAGGCCGCGCGCTTCCATGCCCAGGTGGCGGCCAAGGACAGCGGCGACGACGAGGCCATGTTCTTTGACCACGACTTCGTGCGCGCGCTGGAATACGGCATGCCCCCCACCGGCGGCTGCGGCATCGGCATCGACCGCCTGATGATGCTGCTGACCGACAGCCCCAGCATCCGCGACGTGATCCTGTTCCCCGCGCTGCGCCGGGAGTCCTGAGCGCAGCTTCTCCGTCCACCCTCCGCCTGCCGCCTGTCGCCTGCCGGCACGGCGGCGGGAGGTTCGTCCGACGGCCTGCCGAACCCTCCTCTACCCCTGCCCACCATGGCCGTCAACTCCAAACTCCAGACGCTGACCGCCCAGTTGCCCGACTGGGTGCGGGACTGGCTGGAGGTCATCGTCCCGGCGGTGCAGATCCTGCTGATCGTGCTGGCCGCCTGGATCCTGCAGCGCACCCTGCGGCGGCTGATGCGCCGTGCCGCGGCCCGCTACCAGCTGCCCGACGAGCTGCTGGTGCCCGTCAACGGGCTTCTGCGCTGGCTGACCATCGGTGGCGCGGTGCTGCTGGTGTTGGAGCGCCTGGGCGTTTCCGCCACGGTGCTGTGGACGGCCTTCACCGGCTTCGCCACGGTGGGCGCGGTGGCGTTCTTCGCGGCCTGGAGCGTGCTGTCGAACCTGTTCTGCGCGCTGCTGATCCTGACGGTGCGGCCCTACCGCATCGGGGACTACATCGAAGTGCTGGACACCGCCGAAAAGCCGGGCGCCAAGGGCCGCGTGGTGGACATCAACCTGCTCTACACCACGCTGGAAGACCACGCGGCGGCCGCGCAAGGCGGTAACGCCTGGCTGCAGATTCCGAACGCGCTGGTGTTCCAGCGGGTGGTCCGGCGCTTCCAGGGCGTGCCCCCGCCGCCCCCACAACCCGCTGCGTCGGCTAATACCACGCCAGCCACCCCGGCCGCCCCCGCGCCGCAGCTGCCGGGCCCGTTCAACACGCCCTGACGCTGGCGGGCGGGGCGGTGCGGAGCGCCGCCGCGAAGGCCGGCGGCCAGCGAGGCCGTGGCCCGCCCGGTGCCGGTCAGGGCAGCAAATCCAGCGCGTGCATGTAGGCGGGCTGCAGCATCAGCTCATCCCACGGCTGGGGCAGGGTTTCGGGCAGCAGCGCCAGGCGGCGGGACTCGCTGTCCACACTGGGCTGCCAGCGGCCCTGCGCCCGGGCGTTTTCCAGGCCGTCGATCAGCTCGTCCACCGCCCGGCCGTCGCCCAGGCTCTGGTTGCACAGCAGCACCAGGTCGCAGCCGGCCTGCAGCGCTGCGAGGGCGGCGTCGGTGTAGCTGATCACCTGGCCGTCCAGGCGGCGAGCGCCTTCCATGCTCAGGTCGTCGCTGAAGATGGCGCCGTCAAAGCGCATCTGGCGGCGCAGGATGTCCTGCAGCCAGCGCTGCGAAAAGCCTGCCGGGCGGCTGTCCACCTTGGGGTAGATCACGTGGGCGGGCATCACGCTGGTGAGCGTGGTGCTGAGCCAGGGGTAAGGCGCCGCATCGTCGGCCAGGATGGCTTTGAGGCTGCGCCGGTCCACCGGCACATCGGTGTGCGAGTCGGCCTTCACAAAGCCGTGGCCGGGAAAGTGCTTGCCGCAGTTGGCCATGCCTGCCTGCAGCAGGCCGTGCATGAGGCTCTTGGCCAGCAGCGCCACCACGCGCGGGTCGCGGTGGAAAGACCGATCGCCGATCACGCCGCTCTCACCCCAATCGAGGTCCAGCACGGGCGTGAAGGAAAAATCCACGCCGCAGGCGCGCAGCTCGGTGCCCAGCACGTAGCCCGCTGCCGTGGCCGCATTGGTGGCGCGCAGGGCGCCGCTGCCGGGTACGGCCTGGGTGCCCCGGCCATCGTCCATCCACAGCTCGCCAAAGGCGCGCATGGGCGGCAGGTGGGTGAAGCCGTCGGTGCGAAAGCGCTGCACGCGGCCGCCTTCGTGGTCCACGCAGATGAGCAGGTCGTCCCGCACGGCCTTGATGGCGGCCGTCAGCTCCAGCAGCTGCGCGCGGTGCTCCCAGTTGCGGGCAAACAGGATCACGCCGCCAGTCAGCGGGTGGGCCAGGCGGCGGCGGTCCGCGCCGGTCAGCGTGGTGCCGGCGACGTCCAGGATCAGGGGGGCGTGTTCGATCATGGGGTGTGTACTCATCCAACAGATATGCTATGAAAAATATAGCTTCTTGCGCTTGCCTATCAAGCGCTGGAGGGCGATTTTTCTTCCAGCCGCTCCACCACGCAGAAGCTGGCGGCGTAGTCGCTTTCATCCGTCACGCTCAGGTGCGCGGTCAGGCCCCGGGCTTCAAACCATTCCTTGAGCGCGCCGTGCAGCACGATCACGGGCTGTCCGCTGGCCAGCTTGGCCACCTCGCAGTCGCGCCAGGTCATGGGCATGCGCATGCCCAGGCCGATGGCCTTGCTGAACGCCTCCTTGGCGGAAAAGCGGGTGGCCAGGTAGCGCAGGCCGCGGTCGGGCCAGCGGGCGCTGCGCTCGCGCCAGGTGCGCAGCTCGCCCTCGGCCAGCACCTTGTGCGCAAAGCGCTCGCCATGCCGCGCCAGGCTTGCCTGGATGCGCCGCACGTCGCAGATGTCGGTGCCGATGCCGTAGATCATGAGAAGGATCTCAAATAAAAAGTGCCTCTAGCCCTTGTGCTGCAAGTGCTAGCAGCTATCAAAACAGGAGTTTTCTTCCTTCCGGCACGGCAACACAGCAGCTGCGAAGGCGCTTTTCTTGCGTCACGCCAGGCAGGCCAGGTACGCCCGCACGGTCTGCGCATAGCCCAGCTCCAGGGCATCGGCGATCAGCGCATGGCCGATGGAGACTTCCGCCACGCCGGGCACCTGGCGCACGAAGGCGGCGAGGTTGTCGCGGTTGAGGTCGTGCCCGGCGTTCACGCCCAGGCCGGCGTCCAGCGCCGCCTGCGCGGCCGCGGCGTACTGCTGCAGCTGGGCAGCCTGGCCGGGCGTGCCCCAGGCTGCGGCGTAGGGCTCGGTGTACAGCTCCACGCGGTCGGCGTCCACGGCGCGGGCGGCGGCCATCTGCGCGGGCACCGGGTCCATGAACAGGCTCACCCGCACGCCCAGGGCCTTGCATTCGGCCACCAGGGGGGCCAGGCGCTCAGCGTCCTGCGGAAAGCTCCAGCCGTGGTCGCTGGTGAACTGGTCCTCGCTGTCGGGCACGAAGGTGGCTTGGTGCGGGCGCACCTGGCGGATGAAGTCCATCAGGTTCTGCGAGGGGTTGCCTTCGATGTTGTATTCGCGGCCGGGCCAGGCCTTCATGAGCTCGGCCAGCTCCAACACGTCCTGCGCGCGGATGTGGCGCTCGTCGGGCCGGGGATGCACCGTGATGCCCTGCGCACCGGCCTGCAGGCACAGCTCGGCCGCGCGCGTGACACTGGGAATGCCCAGGTGGCGCGTGTTGCGCACCAGGGCCACCTTGTTGACGTTGACGGACAGCGCGGTGCGGTGGGGGGAGGCAGAGGTCATAGGGATTGCAGGTCGATCATGAGCTGGCGGGTGCGCAGCGTGGGGCTGCCGCAATGGTATTGCAGCAGCGCGCGCAGCTGGGGCTTGAGTTCGGCGGCCACGGGCGCGCAGGCGCGCAGCGTGGCGGTGAAGCGGGCGCCATCGTCGTCCAGCCCGCGCTGCAGCGCCTGCCACTGGTGCCCCGGCAGCGCGGCGCGGTCGCCGGGCGCCGTGCCGCGCAGGCCGCCTTCGGCTACCAGAGCGTAGCGGGCATCAGACTGCAGGGGCGCCAGGGTCAAGGTTTGCGCGTCCAGCGCGGGCAGCAGGCCGATCTCGCGCAGCAGCAGCAGCTCGAAGGTGCGCAGCACCGGCTCCAGGGCGTCGCCGTGCTCGCTGGCCAGCACGCGCACCACGCCGGCGTAGGCATCGAACAGCGCGGTGTGCGGGTCGGCCCGGGCCAGCAGGCGCAACAGCAGTTCGTTGAGGTACAGGCCCGACAGCAGCGCGTCGCCCGTGGGCATGACATGCCCGCCCACCCATTCCGCGCCCTTGAGGGTGTGGATGTCGGCGGCGCCGTCGCCCCCTTCACCCGCCAGGCTGTAGCTCACGGCCAGGGGCTGCAGCGGCAGCAGCACGGGCCGGAAGTTGGAGGTGGGCTTTTTCGCGCCCTTGGCCACCAGGGCCACGCGCCCCTGGCGGCGGCAGAACACCTCCAGGATCAGGCTGGACTCGCTCCAGTCGTAGCTGTGCAGCACGAAAGCGGGTTCGTCGGTGACGCGGCGCACAGCCATGTCGCTATCTTTTCAGGAGCTGCCCGCGCTGATCTGGCAAGCGCTCAAGGCCTATTGGGTTCAAAAGAATCACCGCAGGGCACACCCCGTGCCGGCTCCACCCGGGCGGAGCCTCGCAGCGCGTGCGCCAGCCGGCCTTCACTCATAGCCAAACGACCGCACCCGGGCCTCGTCGTCCGCCCAGCCGGAGCGCACCTTCACCCAGACTTCCAGGAAGACCTTGGCATCCAGCAGCTTTTCCAGCTCCATGCGGGCGTCGGTGCTGATGCGCTTCAGGCGCTCGCCCTTTTCGCCGATCACCATCGCCTTGTGGCTGTCGCGCTCCACCACGATGGTGGCGGCCACCCGCACAAAGCGCTTGTGCGTCTTGCTGGGCTCTTCGTCGAACTTGTCGATGACCACCGTGGAGGTGTAGGGCAGCTCGTCCCCGGTGAAGCGGAACAGCTTCTCGCGCACCGTCTCGGACGCGAGGAATTTCTCGCTGCGGTCGGTCAGCTCGTCCTCGCCGTACCACCAGCCCTGCTCGGGCAGGTATTTCTCGCAAATGCCGAACAGACGCTCGATGTCGCCCTTGTTCTTGGCCGACATGGGCACGAATTCGGCAAACGGGTGGCGCTCCTGCATGCTCTTGAGCCAGGGGGCGATCTCGGCACGGCGGTGCACCGTGTCGAGCTTGTTGGCCACCAGCAGCGTGGGGATCCCGGGCTTGAACAGCGACAGCACCTTGGCGTCGGCCAGCGTGAAGTTGCCCGCCTCCACCACGAACAGGATCAGGTCCACGTCGCCGATCGCGCCCATCACGGTCTTGTTCAGCGACTTGTTGAGCGCGGTGGCGTGGCGCGTCTGGAAGCCAGGCGTGTCCACAAAGATGAACTGCGTGGCGCCCCGCGTGCGAATGCCGGTGATGCGGTGGCGCGTGGTCTGCGCCTTGCGCGAGGTGATGCTGATCTTCTGCCCCACCAGCGCATTGAGCAGCGTGGACTTGCCCACGTTGGGCTTGCCCACGATGGCGATCACACCGCAGCGCTGGCCGGACATCGCTGCGGACGCAGCCCCGGAGGCACCGGCCGCAGCCAGCATGGCGTCCAGATCATTCTGGACGCCAGGGCCCGGCACGTAAGCGCCACCAGCTACATCTTTCGTAGCATTGTTCATAGCTTCTTTGCTTTCAATGTGGCCAGCATGGCAGCGGCGGCGGCCTGCTCGCCCGCTCGCCGGGAGCCGCCGATGCCACGTTCGGTAAGCCCCAGCTCGGGAATGTCGCACTCGACGTCGAACGTCTGGCGGTGGGCGGCCCCGACGGTCCCCACCACCTTGTACTGCGGCAGCTTCATTTTGCGGCCCTGCAGCCACTCCTGCAACGCGGTCTTCGCGTCCTTGGACGCCGCCTGCATCTGCGGGTTGATCTCCACCCGGTGAAACAACCGGTGCACCAGGGCCTCGGCGCTGGCATAGCCCGCGTCCAGGTACACGGCGCCGATCACGGCCTCCAGCGCATCGGCCAGGATGGAGGGGCGCTGCTGGCCGCCGGACTTGGATTCGCCCTCGCCCAGCCGCAGCACGTCGGGCAGCTTCAGGCCCAGCGCCAGCTGGTGCAGGGTGTCCTGCTTGACAAGGTTGGCCCGCACCCGGGACAGGTCGCCTTCGGGCAGGTCCGCAAGCCGCTGGTACAGCAGGCTCGCGACCGCAAGGTTGAGCACCGAATCGCCCAGAAACTCCAGCCGCTCGTTGTGGTCGGCCGAGAAACTGCGGTGCGTGATGGCGCGTTGGAGAAGGCCGGGGTCGGCAAAGGCGTGCTGCAGGCGCGCCTGCAGCGCTTGGAGACTGGGAGGCACTAGTTGGTCTGTCCTTCGAAGCGGTACACGAGGTAGGCCGGGCCCGCCAGCGCAATCTCGCGGGAATACTTGAAGGACACCACGACCTTGTCGCCGCGCTTGCCAATCTCCAGGTCCTTGCCTTGCACGGAACTGATGTCGTCAATGGCGGCCGCGCGGTCGAAAATCGCGCGGATGTCCGCCACGGTCGAGCCTTCGTTCGCGGCCTTCTTGGCAGCCTTGCTGATGGACTGGTACTCCAGGAAGATCGGGATGGACTGCCCGCCCACCGCGAACGCGGCCACGGCAAGCACCCCGATGAAGACCACGCCAATGAACGACAGTCCGCGTTGGCGGGACCGGCGGCTGCAGCGGTGTGTAGACGACAACATGTGTTTCCCCCTCGGTAGTTATGGACAGTGACAGGCGCCGTTCAATGGAACGAGCCGATGCGCTTGAGATTGCCGAAATTCATCCAGATGAAGAAGGCCTTGCCGACGATGTTGCCCTCAGGCACGAAGCCCCAGTAGCGCGAATCCAGCGAATTGTCGCGGTTGTCGCCCATCATGAAATAGTGGCCTTCCGGCACCTTGCACACCACGCCTTCCACACTGTAGCGGCAGTTCTGGCGGTAGGCAAAATTGCTGGCGCCCTGCACAAAGGCGGGCACATCCGGGTTGTTCAGCAGGCGGTGGGGCTGCCCCCCCAGTTGCTCTTCGAACTGCTTGAAGTAGCGCATCGAGTCTTCGTCGAAGAAATCCGGCAGCGCTTTGGTATCGATCGGCTTGCCGTTCACCGTGAGGCGCTTGTTGAAGTAGGCCACCTCGTCGCCCGGCACCCCCACCACGCGCTTGATGTAGTCCAGGCTGGGCTGGGGCGGGTAGCGGAACACCAGCACGTCGCCACGCGCAGGCTTGGTCCCTTCGGTGATCTTGGTGTGGATGACCGGCAGGCGGATGCCGTAGGTGAACTTGTTCACCAGGATCAGGTCGCCCACGAGCAGCGTGGGAATCATGGAGCCCGATGGGATCTTGAACGGCTCGAAGAGAAACGAGCGCAGCAGGAACACTGCAGCGATCACCGGGAAGAGCCCGGCGGTCCAGTCCAGCCACCAGGGCTGCATGAGCAGGCTGCCCTTGGCTTCCTGCACATCCACGTCCACCTTCTGGATGCCCATGCGGTCCAACTCGGCGCGGCGTTGCACAGCGGCATCCTCGATGGCCTGCGCGGCACGGCGCCGCCGGGGCAGGAAGTACAGCCGCTCCGCCAGCCAGTAGGCCCCGGTCACCACGGTGGCCAAGAACAGCAGCAGGGCGAAGTTGCCCTCGATGGCGCCGAAATACCAAGCGCCGATGTAGCCGCCAAACGCGGCCAGCACCAAGGCGGTAAAGATCTGCATGAACTGCTGCATCAGTCTTCCACCTGCAAAATGGCCAGGAATGCCTCTTGCGGCACCTCGACCGATCCGATCTGTTTCATGCGTTTCTTCCCTGCTTTCTGTTTTTCTAGGAGCTTGCGCTTGCGGGTGATGTCACCCCCATAGCATTTTGCCAGCACGTTCTTGCGCAGCGCCTTGATGGTTTCGCGCGCGATGATGTTGGCGCCAATGGCCGCCTGGATCGCCACGTCGTACATCTGGCGGCTGATGATCTCGCGCATCTTGCCCACCACGGCACGGCCACGGAACTGGGCCTGCGAGCGGTGCACGATGATGGACAGGGCGTCCACCTTGTCGCCGTTGAGCAGGATGTCGACCTTCACCACGTCGGACGCCCGGTATTCCTTGAACTCGTAGTCCATCGACGCATACCCGCGCGACACCGACTTGAGCTTGTCGAAGAAGTCGAGCACGATCTCGCCCAGCGGCATCTCGTAGGTCAGCATCACCTGGCGGCCGTGGTAGGCCATGTTGATCTGCACGCCCCGCTTCTGGTTGGCCAGGGTCATCACCGGGCCGACGTAATCCTGCGGCATGTAGAGGTGCACCGTCACGATGGGCTCGCGGATCTCTTCCAGCCGCCCCTGGTCCGGCATCTTGGACGGGTTCTCCACCATGATAATCTCGCCGTCGGCCTTGACCACCTGGTACACCACGCTGGGCGCGGTGGTGATGAGGTCTTGGTCGAACTCACGCTCCAGGCGCTCCTGCACGATCTCCATGTGCAGCAGCCCCAGAAAGCCGCAGCGGAAGCCAAAGCCCAGCGCCTGGCTCACCTCGGGCTCGTAGTGCAGCGAGGCATCGTTGAGCTTGAGCTTTTCCAGCGCGTCGCGCAGCGAGTCGTATTCGCTGGCCTCGGTGGGGTACAGCCCCGCAAAGACCTGTGGCTGGATTTCCTTGAAGCCCGGCAGCGCCTCGGACGCAGGACCGGCGTTGTTGGGGAGCTTCTTTTCCAGCGTGATGGTGTCGCCCACCTTGGCGGCCTGCAGCTCCTTGATGCCGGCAATGATGTAGCCCACCTCGCCGGCTTCAAGCTTGTCGCGCGGCTGGTTGGCCGGCGTGAACACGCCCAGGCTGCCCGCCTCATACGCAGCGCCCGTGGCCATCATCTTGATGCGCTCGCCCTTGAGCAGGCGGCCGTCCACCACACGCACCAGCATCACCACGCCGACATAGCTGTCGAACCAGCTGTCGATGATCATGGCGCGCAGCGGCCCGTCGGCCTGCCCCTGCGGAGCGGGCACCTTGGCGACGATGGCCTCCAGGATTTCGTCAATGCCCAAACCGGTCTTGGCAGAACAGGGAATGGCATCGGTGGCATCGATGCCGATGACGTCCTCGATCTCGGCCTTCGCGTTGTCGGGGTCCGCGTTGGGCAAGTCCATCTTGTTGAGCACCGGCAGGACCTCGACCCCCAGCTCCAATGCGGTGTAGCAGTTCGCCACCGTCTGGGCTTCCACGCCCTGCGATGCATCCACCACCAGCAATGCGCCCTCGCAGGCCGACAGCGAACGCGAGACCTCGTACGAGAAGTCCACGTGGCCGGGCGTGTCGATCAGATTGAGGTTGTAGACCTGGCCATCCTGGGCCTTGTACTGCAGCGCCGCGGTCTGCGCCTTGATGGTTATCCCACGCTCCTTTTCGATGTCCATCGAGTCCAGGACCTGGGCCTCCATCTCCCGTTCCGCAAGGCCACCACAGCGCTGGATCAAGCGGTCAGCGAGCGTGGACTTGCCATGGTCGATGTGCGCAATGATGGAGAAATTTCTGATGTGGTTCATCAACGGAAAGCGTCAAGTGATTGAATTGAAACGGAGCACACAAGAAAAAAGGGCGCGTCGAATGGCGACGCGCCCTGAACCAACAATCATTGGCAACTGCGATAGTTGGATCTTCATTGTAGGCAAAAAGCCCGTACCGGGAAGCCCGCCCGACTCCATCCAGGGGAAGTTGCCAGGGTGCAACAAGAATTTTATCAACAACTTATTCACAAGCAACCCCGCACCATCACTGAACAACTTGTGGGTGAGCTGTGGAGCGGCTGTGTATTGCACCGCCACATCCCGCATCGTGGGCGCAGCAGGCACCAATATACAAATAAGAGTTGAAAGCCGCCGCTATTCTATCGAATTCGGTGAATAGCTCGGCACCAAAGTGAGCCCAGGCTAACTTTCAACGCCTGGACCACCGGGTCAAAAAATTGGGCGAACCAGCGGGCACAAAGACCTAGCGAGAGCAGGGGCATTGCCCCTGCTTGCGTGGCCGTGGCCACCGGCGCACGCCAGGCGTCTTAACGGGAAGGACGGATCAGCACGTACTGCGTCCACTCTCCGCGGCGGTACAGCACGTTGATAGCCTTGCCCTTGTCGGCCTTGGCCAGCACCGCTTCGAACTCCTTCACGCCAGCGACCTCGGTGTTTGCCACGGCCAGGATCACGTCCCCCTCGCGCAGGCCGGCGCGTGCCGCAGCATCGGTGGCCGAGGCCACCAGCACGCCGCCCTTGATCTTGAGCTCCTTCTTCTGCGCCTCCGAGAGCTCGGTCACCGCCAAGCCCAGTTGCTGCGCGGCCGGAGATGCCTTGGGCTTCTCCTCGCGTTCCACCGACTTGGCAGCCGGCTTGTCCGGCTCCACTTCGGCCACGGTGATCGGCAGGTCCCGCGATGCGCCCCGCCGGAACACTGTCAGGGTGCTCTTCGTACCTGGCTTGGTGTTGCCCACCAGGCGCGGCAGGTCGGCCACTTTTTCGATGGCCTTTCCGTCAAAGCGCGTGATGATGTCCCCGGCTTCCACGCCCGCCTTCTCGGCAGGCGAGCCAGCCTCCACGCCGGAAACGAGCGCCCCTTGCGGTTTGCCCAGGCCGATCGATTCCGCAACGTCCTTGGTGACCTGGCCGATCTGCACGCCGATGCGGCCCCGCGTGACGCGGCCCGAGGCACGCAGTTGGTCGCTGACGCGGATGGCTTCGTCCATGGGAATGGCAAACGAGATGCCCATGAAGCCGCCCGAGCGCGAGTAGATCTGGCTGTTGATGCCGACCACTTCGCCGCGCATGTTGATCAGGGGACCGCCGGAATTCCCGGGGTTGATGGCCACGTCGGTCTGGATGAAGGGCAGGTAGTCGCCCGTGTCGCGCTGCTTGGCGCTGACGATGCCTGCAGTCACCGTGTTTTCCAGCCCGAAGGGCGAACCGATGGCCATGACCCATTCACCCACGCGCAGTCGCCCCACGTCCCCCACCTTCACCGCCGGCAGGCCCGTAGCCTCGATTTTCACGACCGCGACGTCCGTGCGCTTGTCGGCACCGATGATCTTGGCCTTGAACTCGCGCTTGTCGGTCAGGGTCACGATCACTTCGTCGGCCCCCTCCACCACATGGGCATTGGTCATGACATAGCCATCGCCGGTCAGGATGAAGCCGGAACCCAGCCCACGGGGTTGCGGTTCATCGTCCTGGGGACGCTGCGGGCGCTGCTGCCGCGGCATGTTGGGAATGGGCACGCCGAAGCGGCGGAAAAACTCCAGCATCTCCTCGTCCATGCCATTCGCGTTGGCGCGGCTGGACGCCTTTTCCACGGTGCGGATGTTTACCACCGACGGCCCCACCTGGTCCACCAGATCGGTAAAGTCCGGCAGCCCGCGTGCCGCTGCAGCGGGCTGTGCCAGCACGCGCTCCGGCAAGACTGCGCCGCTGCCCACGGCAGCAAACGCGCAGGCCAATGCAATCGAACGCAGCGCACTCCCATTGAAATTCCGCATCTTCAACCTTTCGTAAACGTGGCAAGCAGAGACATACAACCGTGTCTCACTGTGAAAAATCCCGCTGCAAATGGTTCCCTCAGGCACGACATGCCATGCGCCCGCCGCAAGCCTTTTCGGTCCGCGCACTGCACCCGGGCACTTGACCGGCAGAAGTTGCCGCGCGCACACCCCCAGCAGGTGTGCCCGGCTAGCGCAAGCGTTCCAGCTGGCCCGCGAACAGCCGCAATGTCTGCAGCGGCACCTCTCCCACCACCGTGAGCCAGACGTCAGGCAGAATGCGCTGCCCCAGCACCTGGGTGGCCCCCGCCGTGGCCACCTGCGGCTGAGCGGGATGGCGCTCGGCATTGAAAGGCTCCAGGAACAGCGACACGGAGGCGAGCCCGTCCGAATACAAGCACTGCAGCACGCTCGCCTGGCTGTTGCCGGCCGCTGCGACCGAGCGCCGGTGGCAGCTGACGGGCACGAAGCCGGCCACCGGCTGCCGCAGCCCCCACCCTTCGGCGGCCACGGTGGTCTTGACGACCGTCGGTTCGATACGCTTGTAGCCTAAAGTGGCCTCCATCATGCGCAGCAGCTGCTCCGTCCCGAGGGAGGCATTCAGGTCCAGCTCCGAAAAAGCGGCCTGCTCCAGCACGCGGCCATCCGGCCCGAGCGTTTGCAGCTTCACCACCAGCCCGGTTTCGCGCTCGCTCCACAGTTTGTACCCGAAGCGCAGGCTGTCCACCGGCTTGAACCGCACCACATCGGCCATGAACCCGGCCACACGCTCCTGTCCTTCGGCACGGGACGCGTAAAACTGGGCCACGGAGGTTCCGTCCACCACCGGGACGCGGGGGAACAGCCCCGGCGACTCCCGGCGGTCGAGCCGGACCGTCTGGGACTGTGGAAAAAACGTCCGCACCTCATCGTTGCGGCGAAAGATGGTGCGGGGCGTGCCCGTCAACGCCTCGATGCGCTCGACCTGCTGCTGGCCGTCGCACGCATGCCAGATGCGCGAACTGGCCATGGCGCCCGAAGCTGCCCAGACCACGAACGTACCCGCGTAAGGCCGCACACACGGCGCACCGTGCATGCGCTCGATCCACTGCACGATGCCACGCTCGGCCGGCGCTACGGCGCTGTCCACACCGGATGCAGCGGCGGAAGCCGACGACGCCCGGTCCGCAGCCTGTGGGCCTGCCGCCGCCGAAAAGCTGGCGCAGCACAGCGCCCACAGCAGCCCTGCCGTGACACGGCGGAGCGGTGCCCCCGCCCCGATGCCAAAAACCCCTGGATGGCTCATTGCAAATTCTTGATACGGGAACCTTCTGCGCTCAGAAGCTCAGCGCAAGCGCGCCGGCCCGCCCCCCGGGCCGAAGCGGGCACTGCCACCGCCCCCTGAAACGCCGCCCACGCGCCCTCAGCGACCGGACGTCTCAAACGTCGCGTTGCGCAGGAAGCCCGCAGGCATCTGCAAGGCCGATGTGCTGCCAAACTGCTTGTGCGCAGCCAGCAGTTCGTCCAGGCGTGGGTCGCGAAGCATGACCTGCTGGCTCTCGGCATCCGCCACGGCGACCACGGGCGCGCCTGCGGCGCCCCCTGAGGTACCGCTCGACAACGCCATCTGGGCGCCCGGCCCTGGACCCTGCAGCGCCTCCAGCGAGGTCCAGCCAATGGCAGCCACCGCGGCGAGCGATGCGACGCCGGCCACCATCTTCCAGCGGAAAACGGACGCGTTGGCTGCTTCAGCCAAGGCAGGCGCCACCACCACGGGATGGGCTTCCGCGGCCCGCAGCCCCGCCGCTGCCGGAGGGGCTTCCTTGGCCAATTCATCGCGCAGGCGCGCCATGAACGCCGGGCTGGGAGCCTGCGCCAGTTCCGGAGAACGCAACACATCGCCCACCAGGTGGTAGAGCTGCCAGCAGGCCTGCCCTTCCTCCGCCGTGGCGTAGTTCAGCGTGCCGTCCCAGGCCCCGCCGTCCAGCTCGCCATCCATCAATGCCGACAATTGCTCCCGCCGCAGTTCGTCCGCAGCGGCACTGTCGGCCAGCCCACCCGCCATCATCGCCTTGCTCATTGCATCACCTCGCTCACCACCGTTTGCCCGACTGGTTTTCCAGCAAAGGGCGCACCCGGGCCGATATGGCCTCGCGCGCCCTGAAAATCCTCGACCGAACGGTACCGATGGGGCACTCCATCACCGTTGCGATCTCTTCGTAGCTCAACCCCTCGATCTCCCGCAGAGTCACCGCTTGGCGCAAGTCCTCGGGCAATGCCTCCATCGCGGCATTGACGGCTTGCGCAATTTCCTGGGCAGCCAGCACGGTTTCGGGGGTTTCGTCGCTGGTTAGTTCATGCCCCAGGCTGGAAGTTTCATCTTCATCGTCCCCACCGCGCAGCGCGTTCTCGGAAATGACGGGGTTGCGCTTCATGTCCATCAGCGCCTTTTTGGCGGTATTGACGGCAATGCGGTAGAGCCAGGTATAGAACTGCGCTTCGCCACGGAACTGGTGCAAGGCGCGGTAGGCCCGGATGAAGGTCTCCTGGGCGATGTCCTGGATCAAGTCGGTATCGCGGACCATGCGCCCAATGAGGCGCTCGATGCGGCGCTGGTATTTGATGACCAGTAACTCATAGGCACGCTGATCGCCCGCGACCGTGCGCTCCACCAGTTGGAGATCGCTGTCTTCGGAAGGGGAAGGCGGAATTACAGTCATGGATACTCAGGATTCACGCCCATGGCTGCGGGCCAGGGCGGTTACGTCAGCGTTGCCAGCGCCCGGTTTGGGGCGCGAATATACCGCACGGCGCAAGTCCAACCAACGCTCCGGACAGGCCGAACGCTCGAGCCAGAGCCACGTGCGCGCACGCCCCTCGGCTTGCACATGCACCCACAGATGGGCCTGGAGGTCCAACAGCACCGCCGGCGCACCGACGGTGGCCGGAGGGCCCGCAGACCGAGGCGGGCGGGAAGCCGTCTCCAGCGTCCAGAACTGGCCATCCCAGCGCAGGACTGCAGCGGGCTGGCGCCACCAGTAATGCACGGAACTGGCTGCGGCCAGAAGCCAGCAGCCTGCGGCGGTGAGCACAAATCCCGCCGGGGCCTGGCGTCCCGCGTGGAGCAGCCACCCGGCCACCCCGGCCGCGGCGCCAACCAGAAGGAGTGCCAGCAACCAGGCCAGTGCATGGCTGCGCCGCACGGGATACTGCACCGCAGGCGGGTGCCGCCGTGAATTCACGCCCATCACAGCCGCCCTGCCCGGGCCTGCTCAACCTCCGGCCGAACGGCGATGGCAACGCCCCCGCGGCCAACAACACCGCGGCGCCGGGGTGAAAGGAAAGGGCATGGCTCAGAGCGCAAGGCGCCGACCGGACTGGCGGCTGCGCGAACAGCGGCAACACGCCGGCAGGCTGCGCGAATCCGCCAGGGCACGGCGCGATGCGGCGGTTCGGACAAGGCCCCCTCGGGGGCATCAGGCGCGCTTGAAGACCAGCGTCCCGTTCGTGCCACCAAAACCAAAGTTGTTTTTGACCGCCACGTCCATCTTCACGTCGCGCGCAGTGTTGGCGCAGTAGTCAAGATCGCATTCCGGATCCTGGTTGAACAGGTTGATCGTGGGCGGAATCTTCTGCTCATGCAAGGCCAGCACCGTGAAGATGCTCTCGATCCCTCCCGCACCACCCAGCAGGTGCCCCGTCATGGACTTGGTGGAGCTCACGACCACCTTGTGGGCATGGTCGCCCAGCGCTGCCTTGATGGCATTAGTCTCATTGAGGTCCCCCAGGGGAGTCGAGGTGCCATGGGCGTTGAGATAGCCGATCTCGTCGGCATTCACCCTGGCATTGCGCAGAGCATTCAGCATGGCGCGGCGGGGGCCGTCCATGTTGGGCGCCGTCATGTGCCCGGCATCGGCACTCATGCCAAAACCTGCAAGTTCTGCGTAGATCTTGGCGCCGCGCGCCTTGGCGTGCTCGTACTCCTCGAGCACCATGACCCCGGCGCCTTCGCCGAGCACGAAGCCGTCACGGTCCTTGTCCCAGGGGCGGGACGCGGTGGCCGGATCGTCGTTGCGGGTGGACAGCGCGCGCATGGCGGCAAAACCGCCGATGCCCAGCGGCGAGACCGTGGACTCCGTGCCACCGGCAACCACCACATCGGCGTCGCCGTACTCGATCATCCGGCCCGCTTCACCAATGCAATGCAGGCCCGTGGTGCAAGCGGTCACGACCGACAGGTTCGGTCCCTTGAAGCCAAAGCGCATCGACACGTGGCCAGCCACCATGTTGATGATGGACGCAGGCACAAAGAAGGGCGTGATGCGCCGGGGGCCGCGGCTGGCCAGTTCCCCATGCGTGTTTTCGATCAGCGGCAAGCCGCCGATGCCCGACCCGATCACACACGCAATGCGCGTGGCAAGTTCCTCGCTGAGCGCCTCACCCGTGGGCAGTCCTGCGTCCTGCACCGCTTGCGCGGCGGCCGCAATGCCGAAGTGGATGAAGCTGTCCATCGCGCGCGCGTCCTTGGCACTGATGTACGACTCCAGGTCAAAACCCTTGACCTCGCCCGCAATCTTGCAGGCGAAGTTCGACGCGTCGAACTTGGTGATGAGGCCAATGCCGGACTGGCCGGCAAGGAGATTGGCCCAGGCGTCGGCCACCGTGTTGCCCACGGGGCTGATGCAACCCAGGCCGGTCACGACAACGCGACGACGGCTCATGCGTAAAAAACCTTCTGCTGATCGCTAGAGTCAGGCGCTTGGCCCGCTCAGGCCTTCTGGTGGGTGTTGGCGTAGTCGATGGCGTTTTGCACCGTGGTGATCTTCTCGGCGTCTTCGTCCGGAATCTCGATGCCGAATTCGTCTTCCAGCGCCATCACCAGCTCCACCGTGTCAAGCGAGTCGGCACCGAGGTCGGCCACGAAAGCCTTTTCGTTGGTGACCTGGGACTCTTCCACGCCGAGTTGTTCGGCAATGATTTTTTTGACGCGTGCTTCGATATCGCTCATGGTTTCCCTCTGGGGGTTGTGAATGAATCCGCGATTCTAGCCGCTTAAGGAAAAGCCCCGTGGCGGCCCGCCGTCCGGATGAACCGGCGTTAACTTTCAACAATTACATGTACATGCCGCCATTGACGTGCAATTCCTGCCCCGTCACATAGCCCGCCTGCGCGGAGGCCAAGTAGGCCACCGCGTGCGCGATGTCCTGCGGCTTGCCCATGTGGCCCAGGGGAATCTGGGCATTGAGGGCCTTTTGCTGGTCTTCGGGCAGCACGGAAGTCATGTCGGTTTCGATGAATCCTGGCGCCACGCAGTTGACCGTGATGCCCCGGCTGCCCAGTTCGCGGGCCAGCGCGCGCGTCATGCCTGCGACACCCGCCTTGGCGGCGGCGTAGTTGGCCTGCCCCGGGTTGCCCGAAGCACCCACCACGCTGGTGATGCTGATGATGCGGCCGAAGCGCTGCTTCATCATGGGCCGGATGGCGGCCCGGCTCACGCGGAACACGGCCTTGAGATTGGTGTCCAGCACCGCATCCCAGTCCTCGTCCTTCATGCGCATGGCCAGGGTGTCACGCGTGATGCCCGCGTTGTTGACGAGCACGTGCAGCCCGCCTTGCTGCTTGACGATGGCGTCCAGCAGGGCTTCCACGGCGGCCGCATCGTTCACGTTGAGGTTGGCGCCACGGCAGCCCGGATAGGTCGACAAGGCCTGGCTGATGCGGGCGGCGCCCTCGTCCGTCGTGGCCGTGCCTACGACCTGGTAGCCGCGAAGCGCCAGTTCCAGGGCGATGGCCGCCCCGATGCCGCGCGATGCGCCGGTGACCAGCGCGACCTGCGCTGCGGAGGTGGTTTGCGTCATGCCAGAAGCTCCCGGGTTTCGGCCAGCGTGGCCGGATCGTACAGTGCAGCCCCCACCAGTTCGGGGTCGATGCGCTTGGTCATGCCGGCCAGCACCTTGCCGGGGCCGCATTCAACAAGATGGGAGACGCCGCGCGCCTTGAGCGCCTGCACGCATTCCACCCACCGCACCGGCCCGAACGCCTGCCGGTAGAGCGCATCGCGGATGGCCTGCGCGTCTTCGCGCACCGCCACGTCCACATTGTTCACCACGGGAATCTGGGGGACAGCCAGGGCAGTCTCCGCCAGCGCCGCACGCAGCTTCTCGGCGGCAGGCTTCATCAGGCTTGAATGGAAGGGTGCGGACACGGGCAGGGGCAACGCCCGCTTGGCCCCGGAAGCCTTGAGCACTTCGCAGGCTTTCTCCACACCCGCCTTGGTGCCGGCGATTACCGTCTGCACCGGGTCGTTGAAATTGACCGCCTCCACCACTTCGGCCGTGCCCGGCCCGAACGACGCCACGGCCTCGGCACAACCGGCGATGACCTTGGAAGCCTCCATGCCCAGGATGGCCGCCATGGCCCCGGCACCGACGGGCACCGCTTCCTGCATAGCTGCGGCACGCAGGCGCACCAGCGGCGCCGCCTGGGCCAGGGTCAGCACGCCGGCGGCGACCAGCGCCGAATACTCGCCCAGCGAATGGCCCGCGACGGCTGCCGGCACGGCACCGCCCTCTGCACGCCAGACGCGCCAGGCAGCCACGCCGGCCACCAGCATGACGGGCTGGGTGTTGGTGGTCAGCGCCAGCGCCTCCTTGGGGCCTTCCTTGATCAGCAGGCCCACGTTTTCGCCCAGGGCATCGGAGGCCTCCTGCAGGGTCTGGAGCACGACAGGGTGATCTCCCCATCCGTCGAGCATGCCGACCGACTGCGAGCCTTGCCCTGGAAAGACAAATGCGAACGATTTCATGAGAATCCGAAAACGAGATTAAAAACTGGCTCCAGCGCTTGCCCAGCAAGCGCAGCCAGCTACAACTTCAGGAGCACGGCGCCCCAGGTGAACCCGCCGCCCACGCCTTCGAGCAGCAAGGTCTGGCCCGGCTGGACCTGGCCTGTGCGCACCGCATGGTCCAGCGCCAGCGGAATCGAGGCGGCAGACGTGTTGCCATGCTGGTCCACCGTCACCACCACCTTGTCCATGGGCAGCTTGAGCTTGCGCGCGGTGCCTTGCATGATGCGGATGTTGGCCTGGTGCGGGATGAGCCAGTCGATGTCGGACTCTTTCAGCCCGGCCTTTTCCAGCACCGCATGGGCGGCCTTTTCCAGCACCCCGACCGCCAGCTTGAAGACCGCCTGGCCGTCCATCTTGAGCAAGGGGTCGCCCAGCACCTGGCCGCCAGAGACACTGCCAGGGACGCACAGGATGTCGACGTGCTTGCCATCGGCATGCAGGTCGCTGGAGAGAATGCCGGGCGTGTCCGAGGCCTCGAGCACCACAGCGCCCGCGCCGTCGCCGAACAGCACGCAGGTGGTGCGGTCGTTGAAATCCAGAATCCGGCTGAACACCTCGGAGCCCACGACCAGTGCGCGCCGTGCCGCGCCCGACTGGATCATGGCATCGGCCACCGTCAGGGCATAAATGAAGCCGCTGCACACGGCCTGGACATCGAACGCCGGGCAGCCGTTGGCCCCCAGCTTGTTCTGCAGGATGCAGGCCGCCGAAGGAAACACCATGTCGGGCGTCGAGGTCGCCACGATGATCAGGTCGATATCGGTCGGTGCGAGCCCCGCTGCCTGCAGGGCATTGCGGGCAGCCTCCACGCCCAGGTCGCTGCAAGCGACGTCAGGGGCCGCGAAGTGGCGCGCACGGATGCCGGTGCGCTCCACAATCCACTCGTCCGAGGTTTCAATGCCGCGCTGGCCCAGTTCATCTACCAGATCAGCGTTGGTCAACCGGCGCGGTGGCAGGTAGCTGCCAGTGCCGGTAATGCGGGAGTAGCGTCTCATCAATGTGTGATCGTCGCCGCTACGCGGACCGGGACTGGGCATCGGAGGGCGCCAGAAGCGGCGCCGCGTGCGCAATCCGGCTCCGGACGCGGTCGAGCAGGTTGTTGCGGGCTGCATCATACGCCCGGTTCAACGCCTGCTCGAATGCCAGCGCGTCGGCCGAGCCATGGCTCTTGAACACCAGCCCGCGCAGCCCCAGCAGGGCCGCGCCGTTGTAGCGCCGGTAGTCCATGCGCTTCATCAGGGCCTTTAGGATCGGATACGCGACGATGGCAGCGGTTTTTGTCAAGATGTTGCGCGAAAACTCCGTTTTAAGCGCGCCGATGATCATCGAAGCCACCCCTTCGCTGGCCTTCAATGCCACGTTGCCCACAAAGCCGTCACAGACGACGATGTCCACGGTGCCCTTGAAGATGTCGTTGCCCTCGACGTTGCCGAAGAAGTTCAGATCACCCGCGTTGCCAGCAGATCGCAGGAGTTCACCCGCCTTCTTGATGACTTCGCTGCCCTTGATGACTTCCTCGCCAATGTTCAGCAAGCCTACCGTGGGCTCGCCGCCGTTCTGCAGCGCCGACACCAGGGCGGAGCCCATCACCGCAAACTGCAGCAGGTGCTCTGCCGAGCAATCGACGTTGGCCCCCAGGTCCAGCACCGTGGTGGCGCCGCCGACGGCGTTGGGCATCTGCGTGGCGATGGCCGGACGGTCGATCCCATCCAGGGTCTTGAGCAGGTAGCGGGCGATGGCCATCAGCGCGCCCGTGTTGCCTGCCGACACCGCCGCCAGGGCGGCGCCATCCTTGACCTGCTGGATGGCCACCCGCATGGAGGAGTCCTTTTTCTTGCGCAGGGCGACTTCCACGGGATCGTCCATGGCCACGACTTCCGAGGCAGGGACGACCGTGGCGCGCTCGTGCGCAAAGGACTGCAGGCTGTCAGCCAGGCCAACCAGCAGCAGCCGGGCATCGGGGTGGTTCTCAAGGAACTGGCGGCACGCCGCGAGCGTGACGCGGGGGCCATGGTCGCCCCCCATGCAGTCAACAGCCAGTGTGATCATGGGCGACTAGTCTGGCCGGCCTTGGCGGCCGGAGGGTCAAATGCAATAACCAAAACAAAGGCCCGCGCTACGGTTTCAGTAGCAGCGGGCCTGCGGGTGGCGGGAAGGTCAGGCTTCGGACTTGTTCTTCAGCACTTGACGGCCACGGTAGAAGCCGTTGGGGCTGATGTGGTGGCGCAGGTGGGTTTCACCCGTGGTGGGTTCCACGGCAATGCCCGGCACCGTCAGGGCATTGTGCGAGCGGTGCATGCCGCGCTTGGAGGGAGACTTTTTGTTTTGCTGAACGGCCATGATGGCTCCTGGTCTTGAATAGGTTGGTAAAAACGCGATCAGCCCATTAAAGACACGAGGGGGATTCGCGCGAAGCCCTCGATTATAGCCTAAACGCTTTGCAGGGCTTCTATATCCCTGTTCACGAGGGCTTGCCGCCCTTTTGCAAGGCTGCCAGCGCCGCGAAAGGGTTGGGCTTCTGGGCGCTGGCTTCCTCGAAATCCTCGTCCGACGACGACAGCGCAACCGTGGTCGGACACTCGTCGTGCTTGGGCACCACGGGCAAGGCCATCAGCAGTTCGTCCTCGATCAGCTCGCGCAGATCGAATTCGCGGCTCATGGCCAGCAGGTCTTCTTCGCTTTCATCGTCCAGGGCCTCGGCCGTGGCCTCGTCGGCCACGAAGCGGAACCCGCGGTCCACTTCCAGCGGGACATCGACGGGCGTCAGGCACCGCTGGCACTCCATCGGGAAGCTGGCCCGCACCTTGAGGTGCAGCCACACCTGCCCCATGCCACCCAGCACAGTGCGCACCTCGCCCACCGCCTCCCAGTCCACCATCAAGTCGGGGTGCAGTCCCTTCGCCTCCTGGGCCAGCCGCTCATACTTGAGCAGCGAGTCGTGGCCCGACAGCCGACCGCCCGCCTGTGCGAAGGCTTTCACGTCCAGGCGCTGCGGGGAGAATTCCTTGGTCATGGCGGCAGTGTAAGAGAATCGGCGGATGCTTCAATCCCCTTCCCCGCAACGCCCTGTGGTATTGGGCTCCACCTCCCGTTACCGGCGCGAATTGCTCCAGCGATTGAACCTTCCGTTCGAAGTGGCCGCCCCCGCGGTGGACGAAACGCCGCAGCCTGGCGAGGCGCCCCGCGTACTCGCCCTGCGCCTGGCCCTGGCCAAGGCGCGCGCGGTGGCCGAGCAGCATCCGGATTCCATCGTGATCGGTTCCGACCAGGTGGCCGACCTGGACGGCGCCCCCCTGGGCAAGCCGGGCCACCATGCACGCGCCGTGCAGCAGTTGCAGCAGATGCGCGGCCGGACGGTGGTCTTCCAGACGGCCGTGGCCGTGGTGTGCAGCGCCACAGGCTTCGAGCAGGTCGATCTGTCGCCGGTGGAAGTGCGCTTTCGCGCCCTGGATGACGGCGAGATCGAACGCTACCTGCGCGCCGAGCAGCCTTACGACTGTGCAGGCAGCGCCAAGAGCGAGGGCCTGGGCATTGCGCTGCTGGACGCCATCCACAGCGACGACCCGACGGCCCTCATCGGCCTGCCGCTGATCCGCACCTGCCGCATGCTGCGCGCTGCAGGGTTGGTGCTGCCATGAGCGCGCCGCAGCCCGGCACGCTGTACCTGGTGCCCGCTCCGCTGGACTTCGGCTGCGACGTCCAGGCGCCCTTGCAGGACGCATTGCCGGCCGGCACCCTGCAAGCGGCAGCCCGGCTCACGCACTGGATTTGCGAGAACGCCAAGAGCACCCGCGCCTACCTCAAGCGCGTGGACGCCCTCTACCCGCTGGCCGTACCACTGCAGCAACAGCAGATCACCGAACTCCCCCGGGAGGTCCACAAGAAGGGGGACCACGGCGGCAAGGGGGCGGCGCCGTTTGACGCCAAGCCCTTGCTGGCCGCCGCCCTGGCGGGCCAGGACGTGGGGCTGGTCAGCGAAGCGGGCATGCCGGCGGTGGCCGATCCCGGCTCTTCCGTGGTGCGCGCGGCCCACGACCTGGGGATTGCGGTGGCGCCCCTGGTGGGGCCGGTGTCGTTGCTGCTGGCGCTGGCCGCCAGCGGAATGAACGGGCAAAACTTTGCGTTCACCGGCTATCTGCCGCAGGACGGTACGGAGCGCAGCCAGCGCATCCGGGAGCTGGAAGCGCTGGCATTGAGGTCGGGCCAGACCCAGCTTTTCATCGAGACGCCCTACCGCAACGCAGCCCTGTGGCAGGCCCTGGTGCAGACGCTGCAGCCCGCCACACGGCTGGCGCTCGCCAGCGGGCTGACCCTGCCCACCGCACGCATCCAGAGCCGGACGGTAAGCCAGTGGCGCCAGCAGCCGAGCGCACCGGACAACCGCACGCCCGTGGTGTTTGCCCTGGGCCGCTGACGCACCTCCTGTGCGCAGCGCTCAGCGCAGCTGGGGTCCGGCCAGCGAGATCGACTTGACGGCGCCCACGCCGATGGCCGCGCCGAAGCGCTTGACCAGGCGCTCGGCCACGTTGTCGCGGCGGGTGTAGTCGATGATGTCCTCGGCCTTGACCACTTCGCGCGCAACATAGTCCAGGCTGCCCAGCTTGTCGGCCAGGCCCATCTCCACGGCCTGCTGGCCGGTCCAGAACAGGCCGCTGAAGGTCTCGGCGGTGGGCTTGAGGCGGTCGCCCCGGCCGGCCTTCACCACGGCGATGAATTGCTGGTGGATCTGGTCGAGCATGGTCTGCGCATAGGCGCGCTGCTTTTCGGTCTGGGGGCTGAAGGGGTCAAGAAAGCCCTTGTTTTCGCCCGCCGTGAGCAATCGGCGCTCCACACCGAGCTTTTCCATGGTGCCCGTGAAGCCAAAACCGTCCATCAGCACGCCGATGCTGCCCACGATGCTGGCCTTGTCCACATAGATGTCGTCGGCCGCCGCCGCGATGTAGTACGCGGCCGAGGCGCAGGTTTCCTCCACGACGGCGTAGATGGGCTTGTTGTGCTTGGCCTTCAGGCGCACGATCTCGTCGTTGATGATGCCGGCCTGCACAGGGCTGCCGCCGGGCGAATTGATGAGCAGCACCAAGGCCTGGGAGCCCTCGTCCTCCAGCGCGCTGCGCATGGCGGCCACCACGAACTCGGCGCTCGCCTCGGCGCCGCTGGCGATCTCGCCCTTGATGTCCACCACCGCCGTGTGGGGCGTGCTGGTGCTGGTGCTGGGCGACGCCTGGCGCAGGGCGGCAAAGGCAATGGCGGCGATCAGCACCAGCCAGGCCAGACGGAAAAATATCTTCCAGCGGCGGGCGCTGCGCTGTTCGTTGAGGGCGGAAAAAGCCAGCCGTTCCAGCGTGGCGCGTTCCCAGCCGGGTTCACGCAGGGGTTCGTTCACAGATGCTCCTGAATTTGTAGCTGCTTGCGCCCACAGATCGGGCGTTGCGTCGGTTTTCGGGTCATTGCCCGGAGAGCCGGGCGATTGCGGATCGGTCATGGCATGCGTCCTGGCGCGGCATGGGACCGTGCGGCGGGGCGCAACACGGGGCGCCGGGGCGACGGGACATGCAGGTCGTTCATCGAAATTCTCAAAACTCTACGGGGTGCAGGTTGTCGGCAGTATGCCAGTGCACTACGCCGTCGCTTTCCGACAACGCAATTTTCACCAGTCCACCCCGGCAGGGCCCGCCCGCACACTGGCCCGTGCTGGGCTGGTAGGCCGCCCCATGCGTTGCGCACAACAGCCAGCGGCCGGAATCATCAAAGATGCGGCCCGGCTGGTAATCCATCTCCATCGGGACATGGGTGCAGCGGTTCAGGTAGGCATGGGCCACGCCCTGGTAGCGGATGGCAAAGGCCCTGCAGTGCTGGCCGGCATACACCACGTCGAACCCGACGGCCAGCCCGCCGTCGATCAGATCCTGGCTGGCGCACAGTGCAATGGCCTGCGCGGGAGAGGCGGCGGTCATGTGCGGGGGTGCTCCGGGGCCGCCATGCCAAGGAAAGCTGCCTCAGCCATGCTGCGCCAGCCAGTCGTGCAGTGCCTGCACCGAATGGGCGACATACAGCGGCTGCAGCGCGTGGAAGACCTCGGGCTCGTGCGCACCGTAGCTCACCGCCACGCTGGCACAGCCTGCGTTGAGGGCCATCTGCAGGTCGTGCGTGGTGTCGCCCACCATCAGCAGCCGCTCGGGCGGCACGTCAAATTCGGCCATCAGTTCCTGCAGCATGAGGGGATGCGGCTTGCCCGCCGTCTGGTCGGCCGTGCGCGATCCGTCAAACACCCCCTTGAGCTGCACCGAGTGCAGCGCCTCGTCCAGGCCGCGGCGGCTTTTGCCCGTGGCCACGGCGAGCAGGTGGCCGCGCTCGCGCAGATCGGCCAGCAAGGGCAGCACGCCGTCAAACAGGCTCAGGTCGTCCTGGTGCTGCAGGTAGTGAAAGCGGTAGCGCTGGCCCAGTTCAGGGTACTTTTCAGGCGAAACGTCGGGTGCGGCGTGCGCCAGGGCCTGCATGAGGCCCATGCCGATCACGTAGGCCGCCTCCTTGTCGGTGGGCACGGTGCCGCCCACGTCGCGCACGGCCGCCTGGATGCAGCGCACGATGATGGCGGTGGAGTCGAACAAGGTGCCGTCCCAGTCAAAGGCGATGAGATCGAAGCGGCGGGGACGGAAGCTGGAGGCGGGCATGGAAGCAATCACGCCCTGTCGGGCGGCGGTGTCACGAAATCGGCCAGTTCGGGCGGCAGTTCGGCACGCAGCTCGATCCGGTCGCCCGACGCGGGGTGGTTGAACTGTAACCGCCAGGCGTGCAGAAACATGCGCTTCATCCCCAGCTTCTGCAGGCGTTTGTTGAGGTCGAAGTCGCCGTACTTGTCGTCCCCCACGATGGGATGGCCCTGGCTGGCCAGGTGCACGCGGATCTGGTGGGTGCGGCCGGTCTTGATGGTCACCTCCAGCAGCGTCATCGCGGGCAGGCCCTGCTGCGGCCGCGCCGCCACCGTGCTGCGCACCTTGACCAAGGTGATGGAGCGCATGCCGTCCGGGTCGTCGGCGGTGGTCACGCGCACGCGGCGCTCACCGTCGGCCTGCAGGTACTTGTGCAGGGGCAGGTCGATGACCTTCTTGCTGGCGGGCCAGGTGCCGGTGACCAGCGCCAGGTACGTTTTGCCGGTCTCCCGCTCGCGGAACTGGTCCTGCAGGTGGGTGAGCGCCGAGCGCTTCTTGGCCACCAGCAGGATGCCGGAGGTCTCGCGGTCCAGGCGGTGCACCAGCTCCAGGAACTTCGCGGCAGGCCGCGCCTGGCGCAGTTGCTCGATCACGCCAAAGCTCACGCCGCTGCCGCCGTGCACGGCCGTGCCGGCCGGCTTGTCCAGGGCGATGAGGTGCTCGTCCTCCCGCAGGATCGGAAACTCCCGCGCGGGAGCCGGCCGCTCGGCCTTTTCGGCCACCTTTTCAGAAATGCGCACGGGCGGCAGGCGCACTTGGTCGCCCGCCTCCACCCGCGTGTCGGCGCTGGCGCGTCCCTTGTTGATGCGCACTTCGCCGCTGCGGATGATGCGGTAGACGTGCGTTTTTGGCACACCTTTGAGGTGGCGTATCAAAAAGTTATCGAGCCGCTGGCCTGCAGAATCGGCGTCGACCTCCACGGTGCGGGCTGCCGCAGGGCTTGCCGCCGCAGTAAGGGCAGATGGCGGTTTGGCCCCTATAATGTGTTTCACCTGTGCGTTGTTATGTAAGTGGTTGATTTGTCTGGAGTTTAGTCCACACGGCCCGACATCTCGCGCAGGCAGGTCGATGCCAGCGGGCGTCGCGCGCGCAGATTGCAGGCCAGATGCCTGCAGTGGCCCGTGCGCCGTTCGGCGGGCTGACAGATTGAAACACTGATACGGAATCCTCCAAGCTGGCAGAGGCACCCTACCCGGATGCCGCCTGCCAGCGGATCAAAGCGAGCATGTGGTTGTTGATGGCATGGATGATGACCTTGTGGCGAGGGCTGCTGCCCGCGGCTGCATGCTCCAATCCGCCTGCAACGCCCAGCCAGCAAGCGCAACCAGCTACTCTTTTGCTAGCAAAACTGCGCTCCTACCACTCGCCCCCATCCACGCGCCCCTGCCTTCCATTGCTGCGCTAGAGCGCGGCAAATCCCAGGCATCCCCGGCAATTCCCTTCGTTTCGATGCGTCAGTCCAGGCATTCACAGCTCCTGTAGAGCTTGTTGTATGGGTTTGGAAACAGCGGGCACTGCGGCCCGCGCTCCCCGGTTTCACCGGGTGGCGCAGCTGCTGGCCCGCGACACACTGATCGAAGGAATCGCATCATGAAGCGGATGCTCATCAACGCCACGCAGCCCGAAGAGCGGCGCCTGGCCATCGTCGACGGACAAAAGCTCCTCGACTACGAAATCGAGATCGAAGGACGCGAGCAGCGCAAGGGCAACATCTACAAGGCCGTGGTCACGCGCGTCGAGCCCTCGCTGGAAGCCTGCTTCGTCGACTACGGCGAAGACCGCCACGGCTTCCTGCCGTTCAAGGAAATCTCGCGCCAGTACTTCGCCCCCGGCGTCTCGCCCAGCCAGGCGCGCATCAACGAAGTCATCAAGGAAGGCCAGGAGCTGCTCGTCCAGGTCGAGAAGGAAGAGCGCGGCAACAAGGGCGCGGCCCTGACCACCTTCATCAGCCTGGCCGGCCGCTATGTGGTGCTGATGCCCAACAACCCCCGTGGCGGCGGCGTGTCGCGCCGCATCGAGGGCGAGGACCGCGCCGAGCTCAAGGAGGCGATGGACCAGCTCGAATACCCCAACGGGATGAGCATCATCGCCCGCACGGCCGGCATCGGCCGCAGCGCCCCCGAGCTGCAGTGGGACCTGAACTACCTGCTCAAGCTGTGGAACGCCATCGACGGCGCCGCCAAGGGCGGCAAGGGCGCCTTCCTGATCTACCAGGAATCGTCGCTCGTCATCCGCGCGATCCGCGACTATTTCAACAACGACATCGGTGACATCCTCATCGATACCGACGACATCTACGAACAGGCGCAGCAGTTCATGGCGCACGTCATGCCCGAGCATGCCGCCCGCGTGAAGCGCTACCGCGACGACGCCGCCCTGTTCAGCCGCTTCCAGATCGAGCACCAGATCGAGTCGGCCTATGCCCGCACCGTGCAGCTGCCCTCGGGCGGCGCCATCGTGATCGACCACACCGAGGCGCTGGTCAGCGTGGACGTGAACTCGGCCCGCGCCATCAAGGGCGGCGACATCGAGGAAACCGCCACCCGCACCAACCTGGAAGCCGCCGACGAAGTGGCCCGCCAGATGCGCCTGCGCGACCTGGGCGGCCTGATCGTGATCGACTTCATCGACATGGAAGAGTCGAAGAACCGCCGCGAAGTGGAAAACCGCCTGCGCGACGCCCTGCGCCAGGACCGCGCCCGCGTGCAGTTCGGCACTATCAGCAAATTCGGCCTCATGGAAATGAGCCGCCAGCGCCTGAAGCCCGCGCTGTCCGAAGGCTCGTCCATCCCCTGCCCCCGCTGCGGCGGCTCCGGCCACATCCGCGACACCGAATCGTCGGCGCTGCAGATCCTGCGCATCATTCAAGAAGAATCGATGAAGGACAACACCGCCGCCGTGCACTGCCAGGTGCCGGTGGAAGTGGCCTCGTTCCTGCTGAACGAAAAGCGCACCGAGATCGCCAAGATCGAACTCAAGCAGCGCGTGGCCGTGCTGATGGTGCCCAACAAGACGCTGGAAACCCCCAACTACCGCCTGGAACGCCTCAAGCACGACGACCCGCGCCTGGACCACATCGAGGCCAGCTACAAGCTTGCCGAAGAAGTGGAAGACCCCACGGCCGTGACGCGCCGCTCGCAAGAGCCCACCAACAAACAGACGCCGGTGATCAAGGGCGTGCTGCCCGACGCACCCGCACCGGTGGCCGAGCCCCGGCCCGAGGGCGCGCCCCGCCCCCAGCGCACGGGCCAGCCGCAGCGCGGCGCCGCCGCCCCGGCTGCCGTGCCCGCACCGGCCCCGGCAGCCGCTGCGCCGGCAGCGGCTGCGCAGGAACAGGGCTTCTTTGCCTGGCTCAAGAGCCTGTTCGGCTTCGGCGGCGCCCCGGCGGCCGCAACCCCCGCGGCATCTCCGGCCCCTGCAGCAGCCCCGGCGGAAGCCGCCGGCCGCGCAGAACCCCGCCGTGAAGGCCGCAATGGCGAAGGCCGCGGCCGCCGCGGTGGCCGTGATGGCAACCGCGAAGGCCAGCAGCGCGACGGCGCCCCGCGCGAGGGCGCGGCAGAAGGCCGCAACCGCCGCGGCGAACGCTCCGCAGAAGGCCGTGCACCCCGCGACGGTGACAACCGCACCCCACGCGACGGCGAACGCCGCACCGAAGGCGAAGGCCGCGAGCCCCGCCCAGGCCGGGAGGGCGGCGGCCGAGGCCGCCGCGAAGCCGAGGCGCGCCAGCAAAACACCGGCTTGAACGGTGACGCCGCCCCCTCCGCAGCAGACGGCAGCACCACGGCCGACGGCGCACCAGCCGCCCAGGCCCGGGGCGAACGCGGCCCGCGCCGCGAGCGCGGCAACCGCGGCGAGCGCGCAGAGCGTCCGCAGCGCGCCACCGAAGGCGCAGAGGGCATGGCAGCAGCAGCGCCGGTTGCGGCGCCCGCGTCCGCCGGCGGCGACTTTGCTGATACGGCCCCCCTGGCCTCGCTGCCCGACCTGGACCTGACCGGCAACGACGCGCCCGCCGGCAACGGCAACGGCGCGCCCGCAGCCGACGAGCAGCGCCGCGAGCGCCGCTCGCGCGACCGCTACGGCCGTGACCGCCGCGAACGTGGCGAGCGGGGTGCCCGCGAAGGCGGTGCAGACGCCGCCGCACCGGCCATGCTGGACTTCGACGTCACGCAGGTCGCGCCCGCCACCGCCCAGGAGACCCAAGAACCGGTGCGCCGCAGCTACTTCAGCGCCCCGGCCGCCGACGACAGCCGGCCCCAGGCCGCCAGCGAAGCCGCGCCTGCGCACGCCGCCCCGGCGGAGCCCGCTGCGGCAGCGCCCGCGGCAGTGGCAGTGGCCCCAGTGCCCGCCGCCGCCCCCGTCGCGCCCGCCCCTGCGGCTGCGGCAACCGCTGCGGCGCCCGGCCTGCCCCGCGTCCAGCCGTTCACCCTGCCGGTGGACGACCTGCACCAGGTGGCCACGGCGTCGGGCCTGCAGTGGGTGAACTCCGATGCCGACAAGGTGGCTTCCGTGCAGGCCGCGATCGCTGCAGAACCCGCGCCCGTGCGCGTGCCGCGCGAGCGGCCGCCGGTGGTGGTGGTGGACGAAGGCCCGCTGGTGCTGGTGGAAACCCGCCGCGACCTCGCTGCGATGAAGCTGCCGTTTGAGCAGCCTTCCGCCTGACGCCGCAGGCCGGGGCCGGCGCCAGCCTGCCCCGGCAACGCGTGGCACATGACCCAAGGGTGGCCCAGCGCCACCCTTTTGCATTCAGCACGCACAGGTGCGCGCCCGGCCATCCCGCCGCGCCCCGGCGCTGCACCCGCGATGCCGGTATCCTTGCGCGCGCGCCGGCGCCCCCGGCCGGCGCCTGTGCCGCACCGTGCTTTCTTTCGTCTTCCAGCCTGCCTGCCCATGCTGTTCCTGCTGTCCCCCGCCAAATCGCTTGACTACGACACGCCCGTGCCCGAAGGCCTGCCGCACACCACGCCGCAGTTCATACCGCAATCGGCCGCGCTCATCGACGTGCTGCGCGCCCAGTCGCCCCAGCAGATTGCGTCGCTGATGGAGCTCAGCGACAAGCTCGCGGCGCTCAACGTGGCGCGCTACCAGGCCTGGCGCCCCCGCTTCACCGCCAGCAACTCGCGCCAGGCCGTCCTGGCCTTCAACGGCGACGTGTACGAAGGGCTGGACGCCCGCACGCTGCAGGCGCCCGACCTGGAGTGGGCGCAAGGCCACGTGCTCATCCTCAGCGGCCTCTACGGCGTGCTGCGCCCCCTGGACCGGATGCAGCCGTACCGGCTGGAAATGGGCACGCGCCTGGCCACGCCGGGCGGCAGCAACCTGTACGAGTACTGGGGCAGCCAGATTGCGGAGCACCTCAACGCCCGCCTGCGCGCCGACAAGACGCCCGTGGTGGTGAATCTCGCCTCGCAGGAATACTTCAAGGCGGTGGACCGCCGCGCCCTCCAGGCCCGCGTGGTCGACTGCGTGTTCGAGGACTGGAAGGGCGGCAGCTACAAGATCATCAGCTTCTACGCCAAGCGTGCGCGCGGCCTGATGGCGCGCTACGCCATCACCCGCCGCGTCGCCACGCCCCGCCAGCTTGAGGGGTTTGACCTGGACGGCTATGCCCTGGCCCCGGCATCATCCAGCCCCGAGCGCCTGGTATTCCGGCGCAAGGCCGCCGCGACAGCGTAGGCTTGCAACCCTTTTGTTCACGTCCGAGGACCGCCATGGCATCGCAACCCGACCACGACTTGGCCTCCGCCACCGCAGCGCAGCGCAACGGCGCCGCACGGCAGGCCGTCACGCCCGAACTGCGCCGCTGGATCATCGAACAGGCCCAGGCGGGCTACGCCGCCCCGGTGGTCCTGCAGTCGATGCGCGACGCGGGCTGGGACGAGGACGTGGCCGCCGAGGCGATGGAGATCACGCTGCAAGACCACCTCAATGCCGTGGCCCTGCAGCAGGGCCAGCCTCTGGCGGTGCCGGTGCCTGAGCCGCATCTGGACGATGCCCCCGCGCGGGTGGACTGCGGCGACCGCACCGTGAACGTGCTGCTGACGCTGGCACGGCCGCGCATTGTGGTGTTCGGCAACCTGCTGTCGGACGAGGAATGCGACGCGCTCATTGCCGCGGCACGCCCGCGCATGGCCCGCTCGCTCACGGTGGCCACCAAGACCGGCGGCGAGGAGGTCAATGACGACCGCACCAGCGACGGCATGTTCTTCCAGCGCGGCGAGAGCCCCGTGATCCAGCGCATCGAGGCGCGCATTGCCCGCTTGCTGAACTGGCCGGTGGAGAACGGGGAGGGCGTGCAGGTGCTGCACTACCGGCCCGGCGCCGAGTACAAGCCGCACTATGACTACTTCGACCCGGCCGAGCCCGGCACGCCCACCATCGTCCAGCGCGGCGGGCAGCGCGTGGGCACGCTGGTGATGTACCTGAACACGCCGGAAAAAGGCGGCGGCACCACCTTTCCCGACGTGCACCTGGAGGTGGCGCCCCAGCGCGGCAACGCGGTGTTCTTCAGCTACGAACGCCCGCACCCCTCCACGCGCACCCTGCACGGCGGCGCCCCGGTGATCGCCGGCGAAAAGTGGATCGCCACCAAATGGCTGCGCGAACGAGAATTCAAGTAAAAACAGGCTCTGGCGCTTATGCAGCAAGCGCAAGCAGCTATATATTTAATAGCAAATGAACACCCCAGAACAATCCCAGCTCGGCAAGGCGTCCGCCTATGTGGACCAGTACGACGCATCGCTGCTGTTCCCGATCCCCCGCGCGGGCAAGCGCGCCGAGATCGGCATCACCGCCGCCCCGCCCTTCTTTGGCGCCGACCTGTGGACAGCGTTCGAGCTGTCGTGGCTGAACCTGCGCGGCAAGCCGCAGGTGGCGCTGGCGCACATCACCGTGCCGTGCGAGACGCCCAACATCGTGGAAAGCAAGTCGTTCAAGCTCTACCTCAACAGCTTCAACAACACCCGCTTTGCCGACGCCGCCGAGGTGCAGGCCCGCATCCGCGCCGACATCAGCGAAGCGGTGTGGCGCGGCGCGGAGCATCCGGCCACGGTGGGCGTGAAACTCATCAGTCCCGAGCTGTTCGACCAGGAGCCCGTGCACGAGCTGGACGGCCTGAGCCTGGACCGGCTGGACGTGGAATGCACCCGCTACCAGCCTGCGCCCGAGCTGCTGACGGCCGAGTTCAACGAGGCGCCGGTGACCGAAACACTCACCAGCAACCTGCTCAAGAGCAACTGCCTCGTCACCGGCCAGCCCGACTGGGGCAGCGTGCAGATCACCTACAGCGGCCCGCAGATCGAGCAGGCCGGGCTGCTGCAGTACCTGGTGAGCTTTCGCAACCACAACGAATTCCACGAGCAGTGCGTGGAGCGCATCTTCATGGACGTGTGGACCCGCTGCAAACCCATCAAGCTCACCGTGTACGCGCGCTACACCCGCCGCGGCGGGCTGGACATCAACCCGCTGCGCACCAGCCACCCCCAGGGGCTGCCGCGCAACGTGCGCACCGCCCGGCAGTAGCCAGGTCTCCCGCTGCCGCCCGGCGCCCCGGGGCACCCGCCGGCGCAGCGCTGGCCGGCAGCGTCAGTCGTCGCCGTGCATGTGGAACACCTGCACCGCACGCGACAGCGTCTTGGTGCGCTCGCGCAGCACCGTCACCGACGTGGCCGTCTGCTCCACCATGGTCTTGTTCTGCTGGGTGACCGTGTCGAGGCGACTCACGGCCTCGTTCACCTGCGAAATGCCGGTGGACTGCTCGCTGGTGGCGCTGGTGATCTGCGCCATGAGCGATGTGACCTGCTGCACCGACCGCTCCACGCTGGCGATGGTGGCCTGGGCCTGCGCGGCGTAGTCCGCGCCCGCGCTCACTTCCTGGGCGGATGCGCCGATCAGCGCGCGGATCTCGCGGGCAGCCTCGGCGCTGCGCCCCGCCAGGCTGCGCACTTCGGACGCCACCACGGCAAAGCCGCGGCCCTGCTCGCCCGCACGGGCGGCTTCCACCGCCGCATTGAGCGCCAGGATGTTGGTCTGGAAGGCAATGCCTTCGATCATCGTGATGATGTCCGCCATCTGCCGCGAAGACGCCTCGATGGCCTGCATGGCCCCGTTCGCGTGGCCCACGGACGCGCTGCCCTCCTGCGCGATGGCGCTGCTCTGGCGGCTTTGCTCGGCAATCTGCTGGGCCGCGTCGGCGGTCTGGCGCACGGTGCTTGCCAGTTGCTCCATCGAGGCCGCCGTTTCCTCCAGGCTCGCCGCCTGGTCCTCGGTGCGCTCCGACAGGTGGGACGCGCTGTCCGCGATGGCGGACGTGGCCTGGGCAAACACGCCGGCTTCGGCGCGCACGTCGCCGATCACCGCACGCAGGTTCACCTGCACCTGCCAGATGCGGCGGATCAGCGAGCCCAGCACATGCGGGTGGCGCCGCAGCATGCCCGACTTGAGGTTGCAGGCCGCCAGCGCGCCCGCGAATTCGTCCACCTCGTCGAGCACCCGCGCCACGCCCCAGTGAAAGGCGCCCAGCACGGCCCCGCCGCCCAGCACCCAGACGGCCACCTGCAGCCACCACGCCGCCTGCGCCGACAAGCCCAGCAAGGGGGGCACGAGTGAGGCGCCGCCCAACAGCGCCAGGCCCAGCGCGAGCCGCTGGGTCAGGGTGATGCGGTGCAGCTTGCCCAGCGCGTCGCGCCAGCCCACGTAGCGCACATGCCCCGCGTGCAGCTTGAAGGTGTGGCGCCCGCTGGCGCGCTGCTCGGCCACGCGCGCGTACAGCGCCTCGGCGGCGGCCACCTGCTCGCGCGTGGGGCGAAAGCGCACCGACATGTAGCCCACCGGCTTGCCCTGGTCCAGGATGGGCGTGACATTGGCCTCCACCCAATAGTGGTCCCCGTTGGCCCGGCGGTTCTTCACCACCCCGGTCCAGGGCCGGCCGCGGCCAATGGTGGACCACATGTCGGCAAAGGCTTCGGGCGGCATGTCCGGGTGCCGGATGAGGTTGTGCGGCTGCCCCATGAGTTCGTCGTAGGTGTAGCCGCTGACCTCGGCAAACGCCGTGTTGCAGTGGGTGATGCGGCCTTGTGCATCCGTGGTGGACACCAGCAGGGTGGTCTCGGGAAAGTGGTACTCGCGCTGGGTGACGGGGAGGTTGGTTCTCATGGAAAGGTCGGGCTTGTGGCGAGGCCTGTTACCAAGTGCAACAATAGAATCACCAAGGATACATCATTAACGGTTCTCATTCCCAGCCTCATTTGCGTTGCATCAACCAACCCGCTGTACCAGGGGCCACGCGCGGCGCGCGCGCAACAGTGCCCGGCACAGCGGCGTTTGCCCAGTGCCGGCAAGCAGCGGAAAAAGGGGGATTTACCGGGGCCGCGGGCCGGCAGAGGCGGCGCTGTCGCGCCCCGCATCCAGCCAGTCGCACCGCAGGGTGCGGCTGCGGTGGGCGCGGCGCCGCCAGGCCACATACAGGCCGGGCGCACGGATGCCCAGCAGGCTGACCGGCGCTGTCCAGGCCGGCCCAAAGGCGCACAGGGGAAACCAGCTGACCCACCCCAGGACCCAGACCGTCAGGGCCAGGTCCCAGGCGTGGTACTCCAGGGGGTGCTCCACCCTGTGCTCGACGTGCCACTGCCGGATGCGCTGCAGTTCGTTGACCGTCATGGGGGATCTCCCGGAGCGAGGGGAAAATCCACTGTAAGCTCCGCGTAAGCAGGCGTCAAGAATGCGGGGGCTCGGTTCCGCCCCGGGGCGGGACGCCCGTCAGTCCAGGCGGAACACGTCCACCGACCGGCCCAGCGACTCAGCGCTTTCCCGCAGGTCCTGGGCGGCGGCGGCGGACTCCTCGGCCAGCGCCACGTTCTGCTGGGTCACGGAGTCCAGCTGGTTCACTGCGGCGTTCACCTGGGCGATGCCCTGCGATTGCTCGGTGGTGGCATGGCTGATCTGCTGCACCAGGGAGCCCACGCGCCCCACGGCGTCGACCATGCCCTGGATGGTGGCGCCGGCATGGTCCATCTTCTGCGCGCCATCGGCAATCTGGTCCACCGTCACGCCGATCAGGCCGCTGATTTCCTTGGCCGAACTGGCCGTGCGCTGCGCGAGCGCCCGCACCTCGCCCGCCACCACGGCAAACCCGCGGCCCTGCTCGCCGGCGCGGGCGGCTTCCACCGCCGCGTTCAACGCCAGCAGGTTGGTCTGGAAGGCGATGCCTTCGATCACCCCCACGATCTCGCTGATGCGCGTGGACGACTGCCGCATCTCCTTCATGGCCTGGCCCACCTCCTCAACAGCCTGGCCGCCGCGCGTGGCAATGTCGCTGCTGTGCGCGCTCTCCTGCGACACCTTGGCGGCCGTCTCCGCCGTGTGGAGCACCGTGCTTGCCAGCTCTTCCATGGAGGCGGCGGTTTCCTGCAGGCTGCTGGCCTGGGATTCGGTGCGCCCCGACAGGTCGATGCTGCCGCGCGAGATCTCGGTGGCGGCCTGGGTGAAATGCTGCACCTCGGTGCGCACGTCGCCCACCACGGCACGCAGGTTGACCTGGGTCTGCCGCAGGCGCTGCATCAGGCCGCCCAGCGGCTGCGGGTAGTCCGTGCGCACCGCCGTGGTGAGGTTGCAGGCAGAGATGTCCGACGCAAACTGCGCCGCATCCCGCACCCCCCGCAGGATGCAGGCGTGGAACCGCCACAGCACGCCCGCCGCGCCCAGCGCCACCAGCACCAGCCGCAGCGCCGCCGCCTGCAGCCCCTGCCAGCCCAGCAGGTCGGGCACCAGGGCCAGGGCCACCAGCAACGCCATCATCAGCGCCATGCGCACCTGCAGCGGCCACTGCGCAATTCCCTGCCAGACGCCCTTGGCGCCCCGGTAGCGCACCAGCCCCCTTTCCAGCGCAAAGCTGGGCCGGCCCGCCTGTGCCTCACTGCGCATGCGGGCATAGAGGGCCTCGGCGGCCGCCACCTCGTCCGCGGCGGGCTTGGTGCGCACCGACATGTAGCCGCGCGGCTTGCCGCCTTCCAGGATGGGCGTGACATTGGCGCGCACCCAGTAGTGGTCGCCGTTCTTGCGGCGGTTCTTGACCAGCCCCGTCCACGGCTCCCCGCGGCCAATGGTGCGCCACAGGTCGCGATACGCTTCCGCCGGCATGTCGGGGTGCCGGATCAGGTTGTGCGGCTGGCCGATGAGTTCTTCGTAGCGGTACCCGCTGACACGGACGAACGCGGGGTTGCAATGGGTGATCTCGCCACGGGTGTTGGTGCTGGAAACCAGCAGTTCATCGCCGGGAAAGTCGTAGTTCTGCTGGGTCACCGGCAGGTTGATGCGCATAAAGCCCTCCTGATGCGCCCGCGAAACACAACAGGGCAGGCGCTGCGGCTTTTTTTCACCGCTTTAATGTTGATCAAGTATAAGGACAGCGCAATAAAGTACGCATTGCGGCGCGGTCGGCGCGTTCAGAACAGCGGCGCCGTGGTGCCAAGGGTTTCGGAAGGCTCCCGGCCGGTGCCCCTTGCGTTGCGCGCCAGGGGCTGCATGGCCGCCACCTCGTCCACCCGCGCCAGGCCGCTGGCCCGCACGCCCAGCAGGCGCAGGCGCTTGTCCAGCGGCACGCGCTTGAGGCACTGCCCCGCCAGCTTGCGGATGGTGGGGCCGTCGGCCGTGTAGAAGTCCACGCTGTGGTCGCGCGTGGCGATCTTGAAGTCGTCGTAGCGCAGCTTGATGCCGACAGTGCGCGCCACGTAGCCCTTGCGCTGCAAATCCTCGGCCACGCGCAGGCACAGGTCCGTGAAGATGCGCGACAGCTCGGTCCGGTCGCGCACGGCATGCAGGTCGCGGTCGAAGGTCGTCTCGCGGCTCATGCTCACAGGCTCGCTCTCGGTCACCACGGGGCTGTCGTCGCGGCCCCAGGCCACGCGGTGCATCCAGGCGCCGGTGGACTTGCCGAAGTGGCCGATGAGCCACTGCTCGTCCTGCGCGGCCAGCTGGCCGATGGTCTCGATGCCCAGCCGCGCCAGCTTCTCCCCCGCCTTGGGCCCGATGCCGTTGATCTTGCGCACGTTCAGCGGCCAGATCCTGGTCTGCAGGTCTTCCTCGTAGACGATGGAAATGCCGTTGGGCTTGTTGAACTCGCTGGCCATCTTGGCCAGCAGCCGGTTGGGCGCCACGCCGATGGAGCAGGTCAGGCCCGTCTTCTCGAAGATGCTTTTCTGGATGAGCCGCGCCAGCACGCGCCCGCCCTCGCGCTGGCCGCCGGGCACGTCGGTGAAGTCGATGTACACCTCGTCCACGCCCCGGTCCTGCATCACGGGCGCGATCTCCAGGATGGCGGCCTTGAAGGTGCGCGAATAGCGGCGCACCTCGTCAAAGTCCACCGGCAGCACGATGGCCTCGGGGCACAGCTTGGCGGCCTTCATCATGCCCATGGCCGAGCCCACGCCAAACTGCCGCGCCGGGTAGGTGGCCGTGGTGATGACGCCCCGGCCCACGTAGTCCTTCAGGCGCGGGAAGTCCTCCACCGGGATGAAGCGCCGCTCGCGCTCGCCCGTGCCGTCGGGCCCTTGCAGCAGCAGCTCGTCCACCTTGCGCCGTCCGCCGCCGATCACCACCGGCAGGCCCTTGAGCTGCGGGTAGCGCAGCAGCTCCACGGACGCGAAGAAGGCATCCATGTCCAGGTGCGCAATGCGGCGCAGGCGGCGCTCCTGCACAGCGGGGTTTTCAGCAGAGTGCTCGGGCGGGGATACGGTCACGCCCGGTATTGTGCGCGGGGGCGTGACAGGCTGCTGCCAGATGCCGTGCCCGGCAGAGCGCCCCTTATCTAAAGGCCTGCCGCTGGCGCGCAGCAACTCGATGTCGGCAGCGTTCACGCCTTGAACTAGGCAGCGCCCCTCCGTTATTCATACATGTTTGTTTTAGTCGCAAAAAACAATTTTTATGAGTAAATTCAGCGCTTCGCCAGTGCCGCGCTGCGGATGCCCTGCAGCGTGCCCGTGGGCGTGATCGCCTCCGGGTCGATCAAACAGTGCAGCACGCTGGGCAGCCCGCTGGCACGGGCGCGGGCGAGCGCCAGGCCGAAGTCTTCGGTGCGCTCCACGCGCTCGCCATGGCCGCCAAAGGCCAGCGCGTAGGCTTTGAAGTCGGGGTTCTTGAGCTGCGTGGCGCTGATGCGGCCGGGGTACTCGCGCTCCTGGTGCATGCGGATGGTGCCGTACATGCCGTTGTCCAGCACCACCACGATGATGGGCAGGCCGTACTGCACGGCAGTCGCGAACTCCTGGCCGTGCATCAGGAAGTCGCCGTCACCCGCAAAGACCACCACCTCGCGCTGCGGCCACAGGCGCTTGCCGCCCACGCCTGCAGGCAGGCCGTAGCCCATCGATCCGCTGGTGGGTGCGAGCTGGCTGGCGTAGGTGGTGAAGGGCCAGAAGCGGTGGATCCAGGTGGCGAAGTTGCCCGCGCCGTTGCAGAAGATGGTGTCGGCGGGCATCACCTCCTTGAGGTGCTGCATCACCTGGCCCATTTGCAGATCACCGGGGATGCGGATGGGCGCGGTGTCGCTCCACGCCAGGTATTCGGCATGGGCCGCCTCGGCGTGCGCTGCCCATGGCACCGCGGCCGTGGGGCGCACGCTGCCCAGCGCGGCCGCAAATGCCTGCGGCGTGGCGTGGATGGCCTGCGCGGGGCGGTAGAGCTTGCCCAGCTCGTCCGCATCGGCATGCACATGCACCAAGGGTTGCGCAGGCGTGGGGATGTCGAAGAGTTCATAGCCCTGCGACGGCACTTCGGACAGCCGTCCGCCCACCACCAGCACCAGGTCGGACGCCCGGATGCGCGCCAGCAGCTTGGGGTTGACGCCCAGGCCCAGGTCGCCGCCGTAGCAGCGGTGCGTGGCCGGGAACAGCATCTGGCGGCGGAACGAGCAGTACACAGGAAGGGACCACGCTTCGGCAAACGCCGTGAAATCGCGCACCGCCTGCTCGGACCAGCGGCTGCCGCCCACGATGGCCACGGGGCTCTGGGCAGCCTGCAGGCGCTGCGCCAGCTCGGCCAGTTGCGCGGCACCGGGGTACGTTTCCGTCACCTGGTAGGGCTGCGCGTCGGCCACGGTGGCGGCCTCGGTCAGCATGTCTTCCGGTAGGGCAATGACCACCGGGCCAGGGCGGCCCGAGGTGGCGACATGGAAGGCGCGCGAGATCAGCTCCGGCACGCGCGCAGGGTCGTCAATCTCCACCACCCATTTGGCCATGGTGCCGAACACGGCACGGTAGTCCAGCTCCTGGAAGGCCTCGCGCCCCTTGGCGTTGCGGGCCACCTGGCCCACGAACAGGAGCATGGGGGTCGAATCCTGGTGCGCGATGTGAATCCCCGCCGACGCGTTGGTGGCGCCAGGCCCGCGTGTCACAAAGCAGATGCCGGGCTGGCCGGTGAGCTTGCCCTGTGCCTCGGCCATCATGGCCGCCCCGCCCTCCTGGCGGCACACGGTGACGGCGATCTGGGCGTCGTGCAAGGCGTCGAGCACGGCCAGGTAGCTTTCGCCCGGTACGCAAAAGAGCTGCTTCACGCCGTGGGTGATGAGCTGCTGCACCAGGATCTGGCCGCCGGTGCGGGGGGTGAGGGATGTCGTGTTCATGTCGGCAGGGGCGGATAACAATGGAAATCAGGACAGGGCCTGGCAGGCGCGCTGGATGCGTGCGCAGGCCTCTTGCAAATCGGCGGTGGAGGCTGCGTACGAGATGCGAAAGTATGGCGCCAGCCCCAGTACCCCGCCGGGCACCACGGCGACATGGTGCTCGCGCAGCAGGTAGGCGCAAAAGTCGGCATCCGTGCGCAGCAGCATGCCGCCGGGCGTGGTGCGGCCCAGCACGCCTTCGCAGCTGGCAAAGGTGTAGAACGCGCCCTCGGGCACGCGGCAGCGCAGGCCGGGGGAGGCGTTGAGCGCGGCCACGACCAGATCGCGCCGGTCCTGGAAGGCGCGGCAGCGCTCGGCCACCACGTCTTGCGGCCCCGTCAGCGCCGCCACGGCCGCCGCCTGGCTGATGGACGAGGGGCAGGACGTGGCCTGGCTCTGCACCACGGCCATGGCGGCAATCAGCGCCTTGGGCCCTGCGCCGTAACCGATGCGCCAGCCGGTCATGGCATAGGCCTTGGAGACGCCGTTCACCGTCAGCGTGCGGTCGCGCAGCGCGGGCAGCACGGCGGCGGGCGTGGCAAAGGCCCGGCCGTCGTACAGGATGTGCTCGTAGATGTCGTCCGCCAGCAGCCACACCTGCGGGTGGCGCTCCACCACCTCCAGCACTGGGCGCAGCTGCTCGGCGCTGTAGGCCGCGCCGCTGGGGTTGGAGGGCGAGTTGATGAACACCCAGCGCGTGCGCGGCGTGATGGCCGCCTCCAGCTGCTCGGGCGTTATGCGAAAGCCGTTGGCCTCGGTGCAGGGCACCACCACCGGCACGCCGCCCGCGATCAGCACCATGTCGGCGTACGAGGTCCAGTACGGCGCGGGCAGGATCACTTCGTCACCAGGGTTCACCGAGGCCATCAGCGCGTTGTAGAGGATCTGCTTGGCGCCAGCCCCCGCGGTGATTTCGCCCTGCGCAAAGTCCAGCCCGTTGTCGTGCTTGAACTTGTGCTGGATGGCGGCCTTCAGCTCCGCCGTGCCATCCAGCACCGTGTAATGCGTCTCCCCCCGCGCCATGGCTTTTTGCGCGGCCTCCAGGATGTGGGCGGGCGTGTCGAAGTCGGGCTCGCCCAGGCCCAGCACGATCACGGGCTGGCCCTGGCGCTTGAGCTGGTTGGCCTCTTGCGTCAGGCGCACGATTTCGGAGACGCCGATGGCGCCCAGGCGGTCGGCCGCGCGGAAGGCCGTGGCGGGAATGGGAGCGTTCATTGCTGGTAGGTCTCCAGGGGCTTGTCGTTGGGGGCGGCGAACAGCTGGCGCAGCGTGGTACCCAGCGGCAGGTTCAGGCTCACGTTCTTGGGCGGGATGGGGTTCACAAACCACTTGGTGTAGATCTTTTCCATCTCGCCGGTTTGCATGAGCTTGATCAGCACGCCGTCTACCGCCGCCTTGAAGGCGGGGTCGTCCTTGCGGAACAGCAGTGCAATGGGCTCGGCACCCAGCGGCTCGCCCACGATGCGGTAGGCCGAGGGTTCCTTGGAGTTGGCGATCATCCCGGCGAGCAGGTTGTCGTCGAGCACGAAGGCATCGGCGCGGCCCGATTCGAGCAGCATGAAGCTCTCGTGGTGGTCCTTGCCCAAAACCGTCTTGATGGGCGTGCCCAGCGCGCGCTCCTGCTTGCGCAGCAGCTGCACGGCGGTGGTGCCGGTGGACGCCGCAATGGTTCGGTTGCCCAGCTGGCTGATGGACTTCAGATCCGAATCCTTGCGCACCGCCATGCGCACTTCGCTCACGTAGGTGGTCACGGCAAAGGCCACCTGCTGCTGGCGTGCAGTGTTGTTGGTGGTGGGGCCGCAGCCGATGTCCAGCGTGCCGTTCTGCACCAGCGGCAGCGTGTTCTGCGCGGTCACGGCCATGTATTCGAGCTTGGCGTCGGGCGCGATCTCCTTGAGCACCCGCTCGCACAGCTCCACGTGGTAGCCCACGTATTTCTCGTTCGCGCCCAGCGCATAGGCCATGGGCGGCGAGGTTTCGCGCACGCCCAGCACCACCTTGCCGCTGGCCTTGATCTTCTCCAGCGTGGGCTGGGGGACCGTCTGCGCCCGCGCGGGGGCCGTGGCCATGCAGGCCAGAGCCAGGCTTGCGGCCAGCGCGGTAAAGGTCTTGCGGGAAATTGCCATGTCGTTGTCTCCTTGTGTTTTGTCGTTGGCAGGTTGAAAAAAGGCGAGGCTCAAATCACGTTCTTTTCGAGCAGCGGCGCGTTGCGCGCAATGCGTTCGACGGACAGCGGCGACAGGTCCAGGCTCTGGTAGCGGCCCGTGAGCATCCATTCGGCCAAGCCGCGCCCTACGGCCGGGCACTGCTGCAGGCCGTGGCCCGAAAAGCCATTGGCAAACACCAGGTTGTCGCAGGCGGTGTGCAGGCCCACCAGCGCGTTGTGGTCAAAGGTGTTCATCTCGTAGTAGCCCGCCCAGGCGCCCTGCATGCGCAGCGCCTCGAAGCCGGGAATGCGCTCGGCAAGCGTGGGCCAGATGCGCTCTTCGAACGCGGCGTACTCGGGCTCCAGCGGGGCAAAGTCGGCGTCGTTGTCCGCGTCGGGCGCAAAGCCGCAGATGAAGCCTTTGCCCTCGGGCCGCAGCCAGATGCCGCTGGGGTCGATGAGCAGCGGGCAACCGGGCAGCGCGGCCGGGCTGGCCAGGTGGAACACCGTGCGGCGCTTGCCGACCACGGGCAGATCAATGCCCGCCCAGCCTGCAATAGCCGCAGCCCAAGGGCCGCCCGCGTTCACGGCATAGCGGCACGGCAGCACGGTGCCGCTGCGCAGGCGCACCGCGTTCACATGCAGCACACCATCGCTGGCCGCGGTGTCCAGCCCCACGGCCTCGTCCGCCAGATAGCGCACGCCCTGGCTCTGCGCCTTCTTGCGCAGGGCCGTGAGCAGCAGGTAGCCATCAAACCAGCCTTCGCCCGACAGGCCGAGCGAGCCCAGCACCACGCCCTGCAGCGCCAGCCATGGAAGGCGCTCGGCAAGCTGTTGTGGGCTCAGCAGCGCCACATCGGCGCCGTGCTGCCTTTGCAGCGCATGGTTCTCGCGCAGCGTGGCCTCGCCGGCCTGCGTGGCCAGGTACAGGTAGCCGCCTTCGTGCAGGCCGATGTCGGGCGCATCGCCGTGGCAGGCCAGCAGCGTACCCGCATCGCGCAAAAAACCGATGCCAAAAGCCGAGATCTGGATGTTGATGTCGGTAGAAAACTGCTGGCGTATGGAGCTGGCCGACAGCGCCGACGAGGCACGCGCGTAGGTCGGATCGCGCTCGACCACCACGACCTCGCAGCCCGGCTGCTGCAGCGTGAGGAAGTACGCAATCGCGCTGCCAATGACGCCGCCGCCGATGATGACGATGGGCTGTTGGGAATCAGAGGTCATACAAAAGAAAGGAAAGGTCACTCGCGCGCTCAGCAGCCCTTCGACAAGCTCAGGGTGAACGGGTGGGGGATGCGTGGAACTACACCCCCAAAACCGTTCGGGCTGAGCCTGTCGAAGCCAGGGCGTGCACTATCCGCTGCCCGGCCCGCTCACACATCGAACTTCACGCCCTGCGCCAGCGGCAGCGCAGTCGAATAGTTGATGGTGTTGGTCGCGCGGCGCATGTAGGCCTTCCAGCTGTCCGAGCCCGCTTCGCGCCCGCCGCCGGTTTCCTTCTCGCCGCCAAACGCGCCGCCAATCTCCGCGCCGCTGGGGCCGATGTTCACGTTGGCAATGCCGCAGTCCGAGCCCGCTGCGGACATGAACAATTCGGCCTCGCGCACATTGAGCGTGAAGATGGACGACGACAGCCCCGCGCCCACGGCGTTGTTCATGGCGATCGCTTCCTCAATGGAGCGGTAACGCACCACATACAGGATGGGCGCAAAGGTTTCGTGCAGTGCCGGGCCTTCGTGCTTTTGCAACTCCACCAGCGCGGGGCGCACGTAATAGGCGTCCGGGCCGCCCAGGCCCTCCACACGCGCGCCGCCATGCACCGTGGCACCCAGGGCGCGGCTTTGCTCCAGGGCTTGTTGCATGCCATCGAACGCCATGCGGTCGATCAGCGGGCCCACCAGCGTGCCCTCGGTGCGCGGGTCGCCCACCTGCACGTTGCCGTACACCTTGATGAGCTGGGGCACGAGCTGGTCATACACGCTTTCGTGCACGAACAGGCGGCGCAGCGTGGTGCAGCGCTGGCCCGCCGTGCCCATGGCCGCAAACGCGATGCCGCGCAGGGCCAGGTCCAGATCGGCCGAAGGCGCCACGATGGCCGCGTTGTTGCCGCCCAGCTCCAGGATGCCGCGCGCAAAACGCGCCGCCAGGCGCGGGCCCACGGCTCGGCCCATGGCGGTGGAGCCTGTGGCCGACAGCACGGGCACGCGGGCGTCATCCACCAGCACCTCGCCAATGTCGCGCTGGCCCACGACCAGCTCCAGCAGGCCTTCGGGCGCGTCGGCACCAAACCGGGCGATGGCGCGCTGGGCAATGGCGTGCGTGGCCAGGGCGGTGAGCGGGGTCTTCTCGGACGGCTTCCACACCACGGGGTCCCCGCACACCAGCGCCAGCGCCGCGTTCCACGACCACACGGCCACGGGGAAGTTGAAGGCGGAGATGACGCCGCACACGCCCAGCGGGTGCCAGGTTTCCATCATGCGGTGGCCGGGGCGCTCGGTGGCAATCGTCAGGCCGTAGAGCTGGCGCGACAGGCCCACGGCGAAGTCGCAGATGTCGATCATCTCCTGCACCTCGCCCAGGCCTTCGGACGGGATCTTGCCCGCCTCCAGCGTCACCAGGCGGCCCAGGTCGGCCTTGGCGGCGCGCAGCTCTTCGCCCAGCAGGCGCACCAGCTCGCCGCGGCGCGGCGCGGGCACATTGCGCCAGGCCTGGAAGGCCGCGTGCGCACGGCCGATGGCGGCCGTGGCATCGGCGGGCGATGCCTGCGCCACCGCCCCGATCGCCTCGCCCGTGATGGGCGAGCGCACCGGCAGGCTGCCGCCCGTGTAGGCCGCGCGGGGCACGCCCAGGCGTTGCAGCAATTGATCGACTTCGCTCGCCAAAGAGGCGGCAGGGGCGGCGGCGGTGGGAGTGGTGGAGGTGGCGGACATGGCGGGAACCCGTGAAGAAGAGACGACGAGAAAATGGAGGAGCAGGGCCGGGACGCACCCCGGCAAAACGCCACTATCGGTGAATCCGCCCCGCCCTGCATAGCAAAAAAACGGAACGACTTGATCGCAAATTGGAATGAACCAGCGGCACAATGGCATAGCAGCCAGCGCTTGCTCCAAAAGCTCTAGCAGCCTAAAAGAGCCCAAACCTCTACGCCGCCATCATTCCCCCACCGCATGACCTGGCATGACCCTGCTGCGCCGCGCCTTCCTGCCGTCCACCACCGACCTGCTCGCCTTCGAGGCGGCAGCGCGCCACCAGAGCATCTCGCGCGCGGCGGGCGAGCTGCACCTCACGCAAAGCGCCGTGTCGCGCCAGATCCGCCAGCTGGAGGAGCAGCTGGGCACCGCCCTCTTCCACCGCGTGCGCCAGCGCGTGGTGCTCACCGATGCCGGCCGCGTCTACGCCGCCGACGTGCAGGCCGTGCTGCAGCAGCTGTCGGCCTGCACGCAAAAGGCCATGGCTTTTGCCAGCACCGACGGCCTGCTCAACCTGGCCGTGCTGCCCACGCTGGGCACGCGCTGGCTCATCCCGCGCCTGGGCCGCTTCATGGCGCTGCACCCGCACGTGATGGTGAACCTGTCGTCGCGCACCGAGCCGTTTGACTTCACCGGCACGCCGTTCGACGCCGCCATCCACTTCGGCGCGCCGCACTGGGCCGGCGCCGTGTGCGAATACCTCATGCACGAGGAGACCGTGCCCGTGTGCAGCCCCGCCTACCGCGACCGCCACGGCATCCGCACCCCGCAGGACCTGGCGCGCGCGGTGCTGCTGCAGCAAAGCACCCGCCCCACCCAATGGGCCGAATGGTTCGAGCGGGTGGGCGCCCCCACGGCGCTGGCGCTGCGCGGCCCGCAGTCCGAGCACTTCGCCATGATCGCCCAGGCCGCTGTGTCGCACCTGGGTGCGGCGCTGCTGCCGCGCTTCCTGATCGAGCAGGAGCTGGCGGCCGGCAGCCTGGTGGAGCTGTCCGACCAGGTGCTGACCAGCACCGATGCGTACTACCTGGTCTACCCGGAGGCGCGGGCGCAGACGCCGCTGGTGAAGGCGTTCCGGGACTGGGTGGTGGGGGAGTGTGCGGGGCCGCGGCCGGGGTAGTGCCCTGGCCCGCTCTGGGTGTTACTCCGCAGATGCAGGAAACGCCCCCGCATCCACCCGCGCCGCCGCCTTGAACGCGGGCCGGGCGAAAAGATAGCCCTGCATCAGCCGGATGCCGCAGCCGTGCACAAAGTCGCGCTCGGCCGCCGTCTCGATGCCTTCGGCAACCAGGGTGATGCCCATGTCTTCGCACAGGCGCGCCAGGTTGCGCACGATGGCCTGGCGCGGGCGGCTGGTGTCGATGCCGCGCACCAGGTCCATGTCGATCTTGATGATGTCGGGCTGAAAGTCCGACAGCAGCTTCAAGCCCGCGAAGCCGGCGCCAAAGTCGTCAATGGCAGTGCGGAAGCCGCAGCGCTGGTACTCGCGCAGGATCTGGGCAAACCAGGGGCCGTCTTCCACGCGCTCGCCCTCGGTCACCTCGAAGATGATCTGGTCCAGCGGAAAGCCGTGCACCCGCGCCGCCTCGAGCGTGGTGCGGATGCACAGCTCGGGCTTGTAGATGGCGTTGGGCAGGAAGTTGATCGAGATGCTGCCGCCGATGCCCAGCTCGCGCGCACGCTTGAGCGCCTTCACGCGGCAGGCCTGGTCGAAGCGGTAGCGGTTGTGCTCGTTGACCTGCGAGAGCACGCTGTGCGCGCTCTCACCCGCGGGGCCGCGCACCAGCGCTTCGTGGGCAAACACGGCGCGTGTCTCCACGTTCACGATGGGCTGGTAGGCAAAGTCAAACGCAAAGCCCACGCGCTCGGCATTGCCGCAGGCTTCGCAGTCATGGCGCGAGCCGGCCAGGGGCACAAACCCGGCGGGGAACGAAGGATTGGCGGGCACGGCAACGGTCATGGGGCACCTGCGATCAGAGGGGACGAGACGGGGTCGGCAAAACGCGCCGGCACCAGGAATTCGGTCGTGGGGCAGCGCCTGCCTGCAGCAGCCTGGCAACCCGCGCAGGCACCACCGTCCTGGCATTCTGCACGGGTGCGGGGCGCAGGGCCCGGGAAAGGAGCCCTCGCAGCCTCTGCCGCGCACCGCCGCGCCCCACCGCGCGCACCTTACCGGACCACAGCCTCGGCTCCCGGCCCCAGGCGAGGCTCGGGGGGCGCGCCCGCCAGGCTCTGCGCGGGCCGCCGCAGCGTGGCGTCAAACGGGTTGATCCGGGGACCGATGGCCGCCGCCTCACGCTTGAGCAGCTCCACCACCGTGGGCATGCGGTCGGCGTTGAGGCGGTCGGCAATGGTGCCCACGCTCAGGGCCGCCACGGCGCGGCCTTCGCGGTCGAGGATGGGCACGGCCACCCCGGCCATGCCTTCCAGCAGCCCGGTGTTGCGGCCGGCGTAGCCCTGCTGGCGCACGCGCTCGATCTCGGTGCGCAGGTACACCTCGTCGTACACGCCGTACTCGCGCACCCGCGAAAGGTTGAAGCGGATGACCTCCTCGCGCTCGGCCTCGGGCAGGAAGGCCAGGATGGCCAGTGCTCCCTGCCCTACTCCCAGCGCCACACGGCCGCCGATGTCGCCGGTGAACGACCGGATGGGGAACGGCCCCTCGCTGCGGTCCAGGCAGATCGCGTCGAAGCCGCTGCGCGCCAACAGAAAGATGCTGTCGCCCAGACTGCCGCACAGGCGCAGCAGCGCAGGGCGGCACAGGCTGCGCAGATCGCCGGAATTGCCGGCCTGGGCAGCCAGCGCAAAGAAATTCATGCTCAGGCGGTAGAGCTTGCTGCGCTCGTCCTGCTCAACCATGCCCTCGGCCACCAGGGACTGCAGCAAACGGTGCGTCGTGCCCTGCGTGAGGCCGATGGAACGCGCCAATTGGGTGACGCGCCCTCCCTCGGCCTGCACGGCAACCAGGGCCCGGATCAGCGCGAAGACCCGGGGTACGCCGCCCGTGCCGGCGGATGCTGCTTCCATGCGTCGCTCCTGTGGAATCAATGGATCGTATTCTAGCCAGCATATTCCATTCAACGGAATAAATACCAGAAAAATTCTGTTTAATGGAATACCCGAGTCGGCATGGTTCGGTTATTGCAATAGAGTGAATCAAGACGGCCGGATTGATCCATTTCCAGGCGTGCAGGCGCACCACGGCGGTGCAGCGGCCCTCGCGCACTGGAATGCAAACCACCCGGCGTTCCAAGATCCGCCCGCCTTCCTTGCGCCCCGCGCGGGAAGGCGGCCCCTCCTGAAGAACCGTTAGACCGCCAGAAAGGCCCCGCATGTCCTTCCTCCAGCTCACGGATGTGACCAAGTTCTACGGCAGCACCTGCGCGGTGCAGTCCATGAACCTGTCGGTGGAAAAAGGCGAATTCGTCTCCCTGCTCGGCCCTTCGGGCTGCGGCAAGACCACGACGCTGCAGATGGTGGCGGGGTTCGAGCCGGTGAGCAGCGGCCGCATCGCGCTGGCCGGACGCGACATCACGCACGCCAAGGCCAACACGCGCGGGCTGGGCATCGTGTTCCAGAGCTATGCGCTCTTTCCGCACATGACGGTGGCCGACAACGTGAGCTTTGGCCTGGAAATGCGCAAGGTGCCCAAGGCGGAGCGCCGCGAGCGCGTGGCCCAGGCCCTAGCCCTGGTGCATCTGGAGAAACACGCCACGCGCTACCCGCGCGAACTCTCGGGCGGCCAGCGCCAGCGCGTGGCGCTGGCCCGCGCGCTGGTGATCGAGCCACCCGTGCTGCTGCTGGACGAGCCCTTGTCCAACCTGGACGCCAAACTGCGCGAGGAGATGCAGTTCGAGCTGCGCCAGATCCAGCGCAAGGTGGGCACCACCACGGTGATGGTCACGCACGACCAGAGCGAGGCCATGTCCATCAGCGACCGCGTGGTGGTGATGGAAGCCGGCCGCGCCACGCAGATCGACCACCCGCACCGCGTGTACGAGCACCCGCGCACGCGCTTCATCTCCACCTTCGTCGGCAAGGCCAACCTGGTGCCCGGCACGGTGACGGCGGCCAGCGGCACGCACACCCATGTGAACGCCGGGTCCATCGAAGTGCGGGTGGAAGGCCCGCAATGGCGCCCCGGCGCCGCGGTGCTGCTGAGCGTGCGTCCCGAGAAGCTGCAACTGGTGCCTGCCGTGCAAGGCCGCCTCGACGGCGAGGTGCGCGAGCGCTTCTTCCTGGGCAGCCAGTGGCTGTACCGCGTGCACACCGCCTTGGGCGACCTGCTGGTGCTCACGCCCAACGACGGCCGCGGCGCACTGGAGGAAGGCGAGCGCACGGGCGTGGACTGGCCGGACCACTGCATGCGCCTGCTGCCCGCCGACGAGACTGCACTGGCCGAACTGGAGGCCGGGGAAGCCAGCGCCGAGGTCACGCCATGAACCCGTCTTCCACACCGCTGCTGCGGCGGGCGCTGCCCTGGTGGCTGTCCGGCCCCGCGCTGCTGCTGTTCACCGTGCTGCTGCTGGTGCCCCTGGGCCTCACGGCGGTGCTGTCGTTCAACGCCTTTGACCCGGCCACGGGCGTGAAGGCGGGCGAGTTCACGCTGGAGCACTACGGCCATGTGTTCACCGACGGGTACTACCACGCGATCTTCTGGCGCACGTTCTGGATCGCCGGGCTGGTCACGCTGATCTGCGTGGCCATCGGCGCACCCGAGGCGTATGTGCTCAGCCGCATGCGCAACCCGTGGCGCTCCATCCTGCTGCTGGTGGTGCTGGCCCCCCTGCTGGTGTCGGTGGTGGTGCGGGCGTTTGGCTGGAGCATGCTGCTCGGCCCCGAAGGGCTGGTGAACGCGGCCCTGGGCCTGGTGGGCATCGGGCCGGTGAAGATGCTCTACACCGAGATCGCGGTGGTGGTGGCCCTGGTGCACGTGATGCTGCCCTTCATGGTGATCCCCGTGTGGACGTCGCTGCAGAAGCTGGACCCGGGCGTGGAAAACGCCGCCCTGTCGCTGCAGGCCTCGCCCTTCACCACGCTGCGGCGCATCGTGCTGCCGCAGGTGCTGCCCGGCATCCTCTCGGGCAGCCTGATCGTGTTCGGCCTGGCGGCCAGCTCGTTCGCCATCCCCGGCCTGCTGGGCGGGCGGCGCCTGAAGATGGTGGCCACGGTGGTGTACGACGAGTACCTGCACGAGCTGAACTGGCCCCTGGGCGCGGCGATTGCGCTGACGCTGCTGGTGGCCAACCTGGTGGTGATGCTGAGCTACAACCGGCTGGTTGAGGGCCGCTACAAGAAGTCTCTCGGGTGAGCACGATGCAGAAGAACGGTCCCCTCGCCCTCGCGTTCAACGCGCTGGTCATCACCTTCATGCTCGCCCCGCTGCTGGTGGTGTGCATCGTGGCCTTCACGCCGCACAACACGCTCACGCTGCCCACCACCGAGTTCTCGCTGCGCTGGTTCCGGGCGGTGTTCGAGCACCCGGACTTCGTGCAGTCGTTCTGGAACAGCCTGTGGCTGGCCCTGGCATCCGCCACGCTGGCCACGGTGCTGGCCGTGCCCGCGGGCATTGCCATCACGCGCCATGAGTTTCCGGGACGCGGCTTTTTGAACGGCCTGTTCCTGTCGCCGCTGATCATTCCGCACCTGGTGCTGGGCGTGGCCCTGCTGCGCCTGTTTGCACTGATCGGCGGCACGGGCAGCTTCGGCTGGCTGGTAGCGGCGCACGCGCTCATCGTCACGCCCTACACGCTGCGCCTGGTGGTGGCGGCACTGGTGGGGTTCGACCGCAGTGCGGAGCATGCGGCATTGTCGCTGGGCGCAAGCCAGGCCACGGTGTTCACGCGCGTCACGCTGCCGATGATCCTGCCGGGCGTGACGGGCGGGTGGATGCTGGCCTTCATCAACAGCTTTGACGAAGTGACCATGTCCATCTTCGTCACCTCGCCCAGCACGGTGACGCTGCCGGTGCGCATGTACATGTACGCCACCGAGTCCATCGACCCGCTGATGGCCGCCGTGTCGGCGCTGATGGTGGCCCTGACGGCCTGCGCCATGGTGCTGCTGGACCGTGTGTACGGACTGGACCGCGTCCTGGTCGGCCGCAAGTAGAGGATGGCCGAGATGATGAGTTCCAGCCCAGCATTGCTGCACCGCGTGGCCGAAAAGAGCCGAGCGCCCGTGCACTTCACCCTCAACGGCCAGCCCGCCGCCGCGCTGCAGGGCGACACGGTGCTGACCGCCATCCTCACCCAGCATGCGCAGCTGCGCCGCAACGAGTTCAGCCACGAGCCGCGCGCGGGCTTTTGCCTGATGGGCGCCTGCCAGGACTGCTGGGTGATGACGGACAGCGGCGAGCGCCTGCGCGCCTGCAGCACCTTCGTGACCCCCGGCATGGCGCTGCGCACCGAGCCGACGGACGCGGCGAACTTCGCCTCCGGAGGCCCGGCATGACCCACACCGCTCCCTTGCAGCCCGTGATCGTGGGCGCCGGCCCCGCGGGCATCCGCGCAGCGCAGACGCTGGCGGCCCATGGCGCACGCCCCGTGCTGATCGACGAAGCCGCGCGCGGCGGCGGGCAGATCTACCGGCGCCCGCCCGCGCACTTCACCCGCTCCGCAGCCACGCTGTACGGCACCGAGGCCGCACGCGCCACGGCGCTGCACGGCACGCTGGATGCGCTGCACGCACAGATCGACTACCAGAACGACAGCCTGGTGTGGAACGCGCAGGGCGGCCTGCTGGACGTGCTGCACGGCCCCACGCAGGCCACGCGCACGGTGCCCTACCGCCAGCTCATCGTGGCCAGCGGCGCCACCGACCGGGTGCTGCCCGTGCCGGGCTGGACGCTGCCGGGCGTGTACACGCTGGGCGGCGCCCAGGTGGCGCTCAAGTTCCAGGGCTGCGCCATCGGCCGCCGCGTGGTGCTGATGGGCACGGGCCCGCTGCTGTACCTGGTGGCCTACCAGTACGCCAAGGCCGGCGCCATGGTTGCTACGGTGCTCGACACCGCGCGTTTCTCCGACCAGCTGGCGGCCGTGCCCGCCATGCTCACGCAGCCTGCGGTCTTCGCCAAGGGCGTGTACTACGTGGCCTGGCTGCGCGCGCACGGCGTGCCCGTGCACAACGGCATTCGCCCCGTGCGCGTGCTGGGCGAGGGCCGCGTGGCGGGCGTGGTGTGGGCCGATGGCGCGGGGCGCGAGCACACGCTCGATTGCGACGCCGTGGGCTTGGGCTATGCCCTGCGGTCCGAAACACAGCTGGCCGACCTGCTGGGCTGCCGCTTTGCCTGGGCCCCTCTGCACCGCGCCCACCTGCCCGAGCGCGATGCCGCCGGCCGCAGCAGCGTGCCGGGCGTGTACCTGGCCGGTGATGGCGCGGGCATCCAGGGTGCCGACGCGGCCGAGTGGGCCGGCGAACTGGCTGCGCTGGCGCTGTTGCACGACCACGGTGTCGCCGTCGATGCGGCGCGCATGCAGGCGCTGCAGGGACGGCTCGCGCACCTGATGACCTTCCGCCGGGGGCTGGAGCGCGCATTTCCCTTCCCCACCGACTGGGCGGCGCACGCACCCGACGCGCTGGTAGTGTGCCGCTGCGAGAACGTCACGGCCGGCGAGCTGCGCGCCTGCGTGCGCGACACCGGCGCCGACGAGATGAACCGGCTGAAAGCCCTCACCCGCGTGGGCATGGGCCGCTGCCAGGGCCGCAGCTGCGGCGTGGCGGCGGCCGAGATCCTGGCGCAGGCGACGGGCCAGCCCGTGGAGCTGGTGGGCCGCCTGCGTGGGCAGGCACCCATCAAGCCGGTACCGATCCACCAGCAGGCACGGCAAGTGCGACAGAGCGCCGATGCGGGAGCCAGCGCATGAGCCGCCACCCCACCCGCACCCTTCAAACCGACGTGGCCATTGTGGGCGGCGGCATCGTGGGCGCATCGGCCGCGCTGGCGCTGCGCCGCCAGGGCGTGGACGTGGTGCTGCTGGAACGCGACCTGTGCGGCTCGCGTTCCAGCGGCGTGAACTACGGCGGCGTGCGCCGCCAGGGCCGGCCGCTGAGCCAGCTGCCGCTGGCGCAGCGCGCCCACCAGATCTGGGCGCGGCTGCCCGAGTTGATCGGCACCGATGGCGAGTACGCGCGCACGGGGCATTTCAAGATCGCGCGCAGCGAGGCGGACATGGCCTCGCTGGAGCACTATGCCGACATCAGCCGCGACTTCGAGCTGGGCATCCAGCTGATCAGCGGCGGGCGCCTGCGCACCGAATGCCCCTGGCTGGGCGGCAAGGCCGTGGGCGGCTCGCTGTGCGTGGACGATGGCCAGGCCAACCCGCGCCTCGTGTCGCCCGCGTTCGCACTGGCGGCGCGGCGCGCCGGGGCGCAGATCTTCGAGCGCTCGCCACTCACGCACATCGAGCACAGCGGCGGGCAGTTCACCTTGCAGTCGGGCACCGCGCTGCAGGTGCGGGCGCCGGTGGTGCTCAACTGCGCGGGCGCCTGGGCCGGTGCGCTGGCCGCGCAGTTTGGCGAGGCCGTGCCGTTGCATTCCGGCCACCCGGCCATGATGGTCACCGAGCCCCTGCCCTACTTCATGCGCTGGAGCCTGGGGGTGGAAGGCGGCGGCATCTACTGCCGCCAGGTAGAGCGCGGCAACCTGGTGCTGGGCGGCGGCTCGGGATTCTGGATCGACGACGTGCGCGCACGCTCGGAACGCGGCGCCATCGCATCGCTCACGCAGCAGGCCATCGAGCTGCTGCCGGCGCTGCGGCACGCGCATTTCATCCGCACCTGGAGCGGCACCGAGGGCTACCTGCCCGACCGCCAGCCCGTGCTGTGCAACAGCCGCACCACGCCGGGCCTGGTCCACGGCTTCGGCTTTGCGGGCGCGGGTTTCCAGATCGGCCCCGCCGTGGGCGAGGTGCTGGCCGAGCTGGCGCGCGACGGCCGCACCAGCACGCCGATCGACGCGTTTTCCATCGCGCGCTTTGACGCACCGCCGGAGCCCGCCGCCGGCACCACCCCGACAACCACAGCGCAGGCCCATTGAGCCGCCGATTCTTCACCTCCCTGACCCACCGAAAGGCAATCACCATGAACTTCGCTTTCCGCACGAATGTCTCCCTGCGCCGCGGCCTGCTGGCTGCGGCGGCCGCCACGGCCCTGGCGGCCGCCAGCAGCGGCGCCTTGGCGCAAACCAAGACGCTGTACATCGGCATGAACGGCGGCACCATGGAGAAGGCGTACACGCAGTACGTGTTCCCGGCGTTCGAGAAGCTGCACGGCGTGAAGGTGGTGGTGGTGCCCGGCACCTCGTCGGACATCCTGGCCAAGGCCCAGGCCAACAAGGACAAGCCGCAGATGCACGTGATGTTCCTGGACGACGGCATCATGGTGCGCGCCATGGGCATGGGCCTGTGCGAGAAGCAGCGCCCCAACCCGCACCTGAACGACCTGTACCCCGCCGCCCGCTTCAAGGACGACCTGGCCAGCGGCGTGAGCCTGGGCATGACGGGCATTGCCTACAACACCAAGATGTTTGCCGAGAAGGGCTGGGCTCCGCCCACCTCGTGGATGGACTTTGCCGACCCCAAGTTCAAGGGCAAGGTGGTGTTCCAGTCGATGCCCTCGTCGTCGTTCGGGCTGCATGGCTTCCTGATGTTCAACCGCATCCAGGGCGGCAACGACAAGAACGTGGAGCCGGGCTTCAACAACTGGGCCAAGACCATCGGCCCCAACGTGCTCGAGTACATCCCGAGCTCGGCCAAGATCTCCGAGATGGTGCAGACCGGCGAGGCCGCGATCTTCCCGCTCACGCCCACGGCCGTGGCCGCGCTCAAGGCCAAGGGCATTCCGGTGGAATACGCCCAGCCCAAGGAAGGTTCGGTGGTGCTCATGACCGGCCAGTGCGTCATCGCCAAGAACAGCGAGCCCGAGCTGGCGCAGAAGCTCGCTGAGTTCCTGCTGAGCCCGCTGGCCCAGGCCAACGTGCTGCAGTTTGGCGCGCAGATCCCCACCAACCCGAAGGCGCCGGCCGTGGGCGAAGGCGCTGCACAGGTCGCGCAGATCACGCAGTGGATGAAAAACGCCGTGACCCTGGACTGGGACAGCGTGAACGCCAACCGCCCGGCCTGGAACGCGCGCTGGAACAAGACCATCGAGCGCTGAGCCCGGCGCCTGGCGCCACGCCGGCGGGCCGTTTGTGACAAATGTCACCGGCGCCGCGACACCCTGCTGCGGCAGGGTGCCGCGAAGCCCCTCTTCGAACCCAGAATTCGCCGCACTGGAACACCACCGAAGAAGAGGGACCCACCATGAATCGCTGGATCAAATGGACCGCAGGCGGCACGCTGCTGCTGGGCGTGATCGTTGCCGCCACGGCCGCCAGCGGCCTGTACCTGGCCGAACAGAAGCGCAACCGCACCATCGAGATCAAGCCCCGGCCCGTGGCCTACACCACCGACGCGCAGACCGTCGAGCGCGGGCGCTACCTGTACACGTCGCGCGGCTGCACGGACTGCCACGGCGCACAGGGCACGGGACGCGAGTTCGTCAACGACGGCAAGGGCACGCGCATCGTGGGCCCCAACATCACGCCCGCCGGGGTGGTGGCGCGCTACCAGCCCGAGGACTGGAACAGCGTGATCCGCCATGGCGTCAAGCCCAACGGCCGGCCAGTGCTGGTGATGCCCAGCGAGGACTACAACCGCTTCACCAACGACGACCTCAACGCGCTGGTGTCGTACATCCGCCAGCTGCCCCCCAAGGCCGGAAGCGAGGCTGTCGTCGAGCTGCCGCACCCGGCCTGGGTGCTGTACGGGCTGGGGGCGATTCCGGATGCGGCATCGCGCATCGACCACCAGCTGGCGCCGTCGCGCCCCGTGCCGGCGGAGGTGAGCGTGGCCAACGGCCAGTACGTGGCCAACATGTGCATCGGCTGCCACGGGGCCGACCTGTCGGGCGGCAAGATCCCCGGCGGCCCGCCCGACTGGCCGGCCGCCGCGGACATCCGCCCCGGCGGCGCCAGCGCCCTGGCCCGCTACCCCACGGCGGCCAGCTTCGTGGCCATGCTGCGCACGGGCAAGCGGCCGGACGGCACCCCCATCCAGGTCATGCCGTTCGAGTCGCTGGGCCAGCTCAGCGATGTGGATGCGCAGGCGCTGTACCTGTTCCTGAACAGCGCCGCGGCCACCGCCAAGCTCAGCCAGTCCGCGCCCGCCAGCGGCCTGGGCGGCAGCGGCAACGGCCGCACCAGCAGCGCAAGCCCCGCGCTGTCGGGCCCCGGCGGCCTGAAGCTGCCGGGCTGACGCGGCCGCACGGCGGCCGGGTCGGTCAGGCGATCCGGCCGATCAGGATCAGGTCGGGTAGGTGCCGGGCAGGAGGATGGACCGGTCCACGTTGTCGATGTGGGTGTGGCCGCAGAAGGCCATGGTGATGTCCAGCTCTTTCTGGATGATCTGCAGCGCGCGGGCCACGCCCGCCTCGCCGAAGGCGCCCAGGCCGTAGAGGAAGCTGCGGCCGATGAGGGTGCCGCGCGCCCCCAGGGCGCGGGCCTTGAGCACGTCCTGACCGCTGCGGATGCCGCCGTCCATCCAGACCTCGATATCCCGGCCCACCGCCTCGGCAATGGCGGGCAGCGCGGCAATGGAGGATGGCGCGCCGTCCAGCTGGCGCCCGCCGTGGTTGCTGACGATGAGGGCGTCCGCACCGCTGTTCACGGCCAGCCGCGCGTCCTCGGCGTCCATGATGCCCTTCAAGATCAGCTTGCCGCCCCAGCGCTTCTTGATCCACTCCACGTCGCCCCAGTTGAGCTGCGGGTCGAACTGCTCGGCCGTCCACGACGACAGCGACGACAGGTCGCCCACGCCCTTGGCGTGGCCCACGATGTTGCCGAAGGTGCGGCGCTTCGTGCCGAGCATGCCCAGGCACCAGTGGGGCTTGGTGGCCAGGTTGATGAGGTTGGCCAGCGTGGGCTTGGGCGGGGTGGACAGGCCGTTCTTGATGTCCTTGTGCCGCTGCCCCAGGATCTGCAGGTCCAGCGTGAGCTGCAGGGCCGAGCAGTTGGCGGCCTTGGCGCGGTCGATCAGGCGTTCGATGAAGTCGCGGTCGCGCATCACGTACAGCTGGAACCAGAACGGGTGGCGGCCGGTGTGCTCGGCCACGTCCTCCAGGGAGCAGATGCTCATGGTGGAGAGGGTGAACGGGATGCCGAAGGCCTTGGCCGCCCGCGCGCCCAGGATTTCGCCGTCGGCATGCTGCATGCCGGTGAGCCCCGTGGGCGCAATGGCCACGGGCATGGCCACTTCCTGGCCCACCAGGGTGGTGCGGGTGCTGCGGCCTTCCATGTTCACGGCCACGCGCTGGCGCAGCTTGATGGACTGGAAGTCCTGCGTGTTGGCGCGGTAGGTCCCCTCGGTGTACGAGCCCGAATCGGCGTAGTCGTAGAACATGCGCGGCACGCGCCGCTTGGCAATGACACGCAGGTCTTCAATGCAGGTGATTTTGGAAAGGTCGGGCACGCGCAGGCTCCAGGCTCGGGGGATCACAAAGAACAACAGCGCTGCATGGTAGGGGCAAGCGCGGGCGCCGGCCATCAAAAAAATTTTGCAGGCCTGCAACAAATTTCCAGCCCCCGGGGCGGCGCACTTCCACGCAGACACAGGCAGCGGATGCATCCGCCGGTGGATCTGAATAAAAAATGCCTGATTAGTTACTTGCCTCAGATACCACTCCATCCGTTCGGGCTGAGCCCGTCGAAGCCAGGGCTAGCAGAGCGCGTGCAAGGCTTCGACAGGCTCAGCCCGAACGGGTGGGGAAGAGAAAGCGTCTGAGGTAGGTCGCCAATCAGGAAAAAATGCCTCCAGCGCTTACGCAGCAAGCGCGAGCAGCTATTCTTTATATAGCAACCTCGACACCGGGCTCCGTGGCCGCATCCGGCAGCACCGGAACCGGCTCCACCCCCTCCCCCGCATACAGCATGAAGCGCCGGCGCCCGCTGTGCTTGGCGGCGTACATGGCGCTGTCAGCGTGGCGCGAGAGGGCGTCCAGCGTGTCGCCGTGCTCGGGGTAGAGGGCGATGCCGCCGCTCAGCCCCACGCGCACCCACTCGCCCGCCAGCTCGAACGGCGCATCGCAGGCCGCAAGGATCTTGCGGGCCACGTTGCAGGCGGGCACGGCCCCGTCCAGTCCTGGCAGCAGCACCACGAACTCGTCGCCGCCCTGGCGGCACACCGTGTCGGTGGCGCGCACGGCGGCCTTCAGGCGCTGGGCGAACTGGGCCAGCAGCTGATCGCCCACGTCATGCCCCAGGCTATCGTTGACGGCCTTGAAGCCGTCCAGGTCCAGGTACATGACGGCCAGGCTTTTGCCGTCGCGGCGGGCCTGCGCGATCGCCAGCTGCGCGCGGTCCTGCAGCAGCACGCGGTTGGGCAGGTCGGTCAGCGCGTCGTACTGCGCCAGGTGCGCCATGCGCTCGGCCATGGCCACCGATTCGGTCACGTCGCGCAGCACGGCCACGGCGCCGGTCACCGCGCCGTGGCGGTCGTTGATGGGGCTGGAGGTCTCCTCCACCAGGAACCGCTGCCCGCTGGTGCGGTGCACGACCACGCCGCGCACCGCTTCCACGGCCTCGCCCTGCTCCATGGTCTGGCGCAACGGGCTGATGTGGCGGGCCGCGTCGTCGGGGCTGCGCAGGTGCACGACCTCGTCCACGTCGTGGCCGGCGGCGTCGAACGCCTGCCAGCCCGTCAGCCGCTCGGCCACGGGGTTCAGGTAGGTGACCCGCCCACGCGCGTCGGCGCTGACCACCGCGTCGCCGATGGATTGCAGCGTCAGGCGCATGCGCTCCTTTTCGTTGAACTGCTCGTCCTCCAGCCGCTTGCGCTCCGAGATGTCCGTCACCTGCACGAACACGCCCCGGACCTTGCCGGTTTCGTCCGGGTCCGGCAGGTACGACGCCATGGCATGGCGCGCCACGCCGTGGACGTCGGAAAAGGTGCATTCGAAGACCTGGGGCTCGCCTTGCAGCGCGCGGTCCAGAAAGGGCTTGTTGTGGGCAAACAGGTCGGCGCCCAGCAGGTCGCTCAGGTGCATGCCGGGCATCTTCTCGGCCTGCACGCCGAACCACTCGAAATACGCCTTGTTGGCGAAGCGGTTGCGCAGCCCGTCGTCCCAGTAGCCGATCATGGAGGGCATGTTGTCCAGGATGGTGCGCGTGTTGTGCTCGGCCTCGCGCAGGCGGGCCGAGACCTGCTGGCGCAAGGTCAGCTCGCGCACGAACAGCGCCGCCAGCCCCACGCAGCTGATCATGAGCAGCAGCGCAAACCCGCCCAGCCCCCAGGCGCTGCGGTACCAGCGGGCCAGGATGCTGTCCGTGGACTGCGACACGTTGAGGATGAGCGGGTAGTTGCCCACGTGCCGGAAGGTGTACAGCCGCTCCACGCCGTCGACGGCGGCGTTGGCGACGAACATGCCGGAGCCTTCCTGCTGGAAGCGGCGTATGTTGGGCGAGTCCGCCAGGCTGCGCCCCACGTCCAGATCGCCATAGGGGAACCGGCTGATCACCACGCCGTCGCTGCGCAGCAGGTTGATGCCGTTGTAGGGCCCCAGGTCCAGCGCCCCGAAGATTTCGTTGAAGTAGCTCAGCCGGATGGCCGCCACCACCACGCCCGCAAAAGAGCCGTCCGGGTGGTAGTAGCCCCGCGCCAGCGGCAGGATGTTGAGGCCGGTCGCCCGAGAGGGCACGGGCTGGCCAACGAACAGCCCCTGGTGGCCGCCCGACTGGAACGCCACGAAATAGTCCCGGTCGCCCAGGTTCAGCTTGCGCGGCTCCATCGCGCCGGAGTCCAGGACCACGTCGCCCTGGCTGTCCAGGACGAGCACGTCGCCCGCCCCGCGCGCCTGGAAGGAGTTGTCGAACACCACCCGCGCCCGCAATTCGGGAGGCAGGCCCCAGACTTCGGGCCGGCCGACCTCGCGCGCCACCCCCTCCAGCGATTTGTCCAGCGTGTCCAGCATCCAGCCCAGCCCCTGGTCCAGGGAGCGCACCAGCTGGGTATTGGACTGCGCCGCGTAGTTCCACTCGTCGTTGCGAATGGTCCAGATCGAGCGGGCAAACAGGGCGCCAATGCCCAGGGAGACCAGCAAGGCCAGCCAGAACAGGCGGTGGGAGAAAAATTGGCGCACGGGCAAAATTGAAATATCTTGTAACGATTTTAATGCCGCAGGCGCCAGACTGTGCTGGCCAGGCCTAGGGAGCGCCCCCCAACCCCCTTGGGCGGGGAGGCGGGGGGCGCCGACAGAGGGCCCCGAAAGGGCGGGCGGCCTACCGCGACGACGACGGCGCGGGCCCGGTGGCGCCCGCGCCACGCACTTCCAGCCGGATCTCGTCCAGCACGCGGCCCCGGGCGTCGGTCAGCTCCACGCGGTGCCGGCCGGGCCAGGGCAGCCAGGCCACATGGGCCCCGCGGCCCAGGAGCTTGCCATCCATGCGCCAGACCACGCCGTCACCCGTGGCTTTGAAGTGCAGGCGCTGGCGGGCGGGGGGAATGTCCGGGTCCAGCGCCACGATGGTGCCGGCTGCGGGCGCCGTGATGCGCGCTGCTACGGGCTCTGCGGCCTCCCCGGCGGGAGCGGAGCGCGGGGCCGGGCGTGGAGAACGCGGGTCTTTTTTGCCCCCAGCGCCCTTCTGCAAAGCGCTGGCAGCTATGGAATCAGTAGCAAACGAATCCACCGCAAACAGGGGCTGCTGCGTGCCTGCCAGGAACCACTCCTGCCGCGCCGCCTCCAGCGGCATCGCCGCGCCCGCGCCTGCCGGGCCGCTGGCGGAGGGGCCGAACCGCACGGCCGCCTGCACCAGGCCCTGCGGCGGCCGCGGCGCACGGCTGGGCTCGCGCGCATGCAGGAAGCCCATCACGGCCGCCCAGACGGGCGCGGCGCCGCTGGTGCCGCTCACGTCGTGCATGGCCGCGCCGCTGGCGTTGCCCACCCACACGCCCACGGTGTAGCGCCCGGACCAGCCCACGGCCCAGTTGTCGCGCATGTCCTTGCTGGTGCCTGTCTTGACGGCCGACCAGAACCGCGTGGCCAGCACGCTGTCGGTGCCGAACGTGCGCGCGCGCGCATTGCCGTCCGCCAGGATGTCGCCCACGATGTACGCCGCCCTGGCGTCCAGGCCCTGCGTGAAGCGCGGCGGCTGCGGCGTGCCGGCCAGGGCCACGGGGCTCGCCCGCCCGCCGTTGGCGAGCGTTCGGTAAGCATTGGTCAGGTGCAAAAGCGGCACCTCGGGGCTGCCCAGGGCCAGGCTGTAGCCGAAGTAGTCCCCGCTCTCGCGCAGCGGCAGGCCCACCGCGCCCAGCTGGCGGTGGAACGCATCGGGCGTGACCATGACCAGCGTGCGCACGGCCGGCACGTTGAGCGACGCCGCCAGCGCAGTGCGCACCGACACCCAGCCCTTGAACTGCCGGTCGTAGTTCTGCGGGATGTACAGGCCGCCGGCGGTGGTGATCTGCGCCGGCGAATCCTCCACCAGCGATGCGGCCGTGAGGCGGCGCTCGGCAATCGCCTGCCCATACAGGAAAGGCTTGAGCGTGGAGCCCGGCTGGCGCAGCGCGAGCACGCCGTCCACCTCGCCGGCCTGGCTGAGCTGGCCGGACGAGCCCACCCAGGCCAGCACGGCGCCGGTGGCGTTGTCCAGCACCAGCACGGCGCCGTCTTCCACGTTGCGCCCGCGCAGCTCGCGCAGGTGCTGCTGCAGGCTCTGCACTGCAAAGCGCTGCAGCGGCGCGCGCAGCGTGGTGGCCACCCGCTCGGGCACCGGCACACCCAGGCCAAAGCGCTGGTGCAGCAGGTAGCGCGCAAAGTGCGGGGCCACGCCTTCGCTGGCGTCAAACGCCCGGCGCTGCAGCGCCGCGGTGGTGAACAGGTCCATGGCGTCGCAGTCCACGCCCGAGCGTGCGGCGGCGGAAGGTGCCGCCGCCCCGCCCGGACGCGCCGCGCCCCGGGGCGCGGCCGTGGCCGCCGCCATCTCGCGCAGCACGCCGCAGGCCCGCTGCGCCACCAGCGCCGGGCGGGCATTGGGCGCACGCACCAGGGCTGCCGCCACCGCCGCCTCGCGATCGTCCAGCCCGTGGGCGGCCTTGCCGAACAGGGTGCGGCTCAGGGCGTCGATGCCCACCAGCTCGCCACGGAACGGCACCAGGTTCAGGTAGGCCTCCAGGATCTGGTCCTTGCGCCAGCGCCGGTCCAGCACCTGCGCGGCCACCGTCTGGCCGATCTTTTGCACCACGGTGCGCCCGCCGGGGCCCTGGCGCCAGTCGCCGTCGAGCAGGCCCGCCAGCTGCATGGTGAGCGTGCTGGCACCGCGCGTGCGCTGGTTCCACAGGTTGCCCCAGGCAGCGGCCGACGCGGCACGCCAGTCCACGCCGCTGTGCTCGTAAAAGCGCTTGTCCTCGCTCAGCACCAGCGCCGTGCGCAGCGCGGGCGACACGTCGGCCAGCGGCACCCACTGCCCGCGCCGCACGGAGGTGTCGGTGCGCAGGCGCTGCAGCACCTCGCCTTCGCGCGAGAGGATCTGGGTCTCGGACGGGCGGAAGTCCTGGCGGACCTCATCAAAAGCCGGTATGGCGCGCGCTGGCAGGGCGCAAGCAGCTATCAAAAAGAGAGTAGCCCAGGCCCTGCCCTGGCTCCGCCCGCTGCAGGCCCCACGGGCCTCGCACGGCGGCCGGTCATCCGCCACCGGGGTGCTCCTTTTCAAACCGGGCTTCGGCCTCGCCCAGGTGGCGCAACAGCACGTGCGAGATCAGGTTCACGCCGATGCCTCCGCACACCAGGGGCAGCACGTACAGGCCGATGGACAGCTCGGAAAGGAACACCGCGTCATCCGCCAGCGACGGCGAGATCTTGGCCAGGTTGGCCAGCGACTGCAGCAGGTACCCGTCCACGCCCGCGATCAGCACCAGCGCCACGCCAAAGCCCAGCACCGCCGCGCGCGAAATGGACCGCGACGCCAGCAGCACCGCGTAGATGGCCGCCGGCAAGACCAGCGAAAACACCACCAGCACCCAGAACCGCAGTTCCACAAAAACGCTCAGGCTCATGGTGCATGAGAGTGCGCGGCGCGCGGTCGGTTCACCGCGGCGCCGCGGCTGCGGCACATTGCACGCCCGGCCCGCGCTGCGGGGCCTGGCGCGGGGGGCTGCCTGCAGGACATCACGGGAATGGGCGGGCAGTTCACAAGGATCGCCGGGCTCGCGCAGCGCGCGCGGCTAGCGCGCCGGGGCCTCCACCTTCACCCGTGGGTTCGGCGTCTCGCCGAACATCTCGGGCGCATACATGGCCTCCACGCGGCTCGGGGGCAGCGCAAAGTCGCCCGCATTGTTCAGCCGCACCGTGTATTCCACGGTGATCGTGCCCTTGGGCAGGAACTGGTAGTAGCTGCGGAAGGACTCGAAGCTGCGCTCCTCGAACGCAGGCCAACCGGCGCCGCCCGCGGGCTTCTCGCCCTGCGTGGCGATGGCGGAGTCGCGCCCCAGGCCGCTGCCCAGGATGGTGGCGCCGCCCGGGATCGGGTCGGTGATGGCCACCCAGGTCATGTCGGCGCTGGCATTCACCTCCAGCTTCACGCGCAGCACGTCGCCGCGGGTGTACTGCCCGGCGGGCAGCGACTTGTTGGCCTGTTCCACCGGGGTCACCGTCTTGGTCAGGCGATAGCCCGCCGCAAACGGCGCCTTCAGCTGCACTGCCGCCACCGACTGCAGCGTGAGCCAGGGCTTGCCCGTGCCCTGCTGTGTGACGGCCAGGTTCTCCTTGCCGCCCGACTTGCCCCAGGGCAGGAACATGCCGTTGTTCTTCAGGTTGCCAGGCGCTGCCGGGGTGCCGAACCAGGTGGTCTGGTGCGGGGCGCCGGCGGTGTCGCTGGCCTTCACCCGCTCCACCTTGCTCCAGTCCACGCTCGCGGTGTTGCCCGACATCGTGGCCTTGGTGGTGCCGGCCACCGGCGTGGCCTCGAACTTGGCGCTGAATTTCTCCAGCGCCAGGGCGCCCCACAGGTTGGCGGTGGTGGTGTGCCAGGCACCGGCCTGCTGGCGGCCGATGAAGCCGTTGGCCAGGCGGCCCATGTCGTCCTTCCAGGCCGGGTCGTCCATCACGGCCAGCATCAGGCGCGCGGTGTTCACGTCGCCGTTCTGCATCAGCCACCACCAGTAGTCGTCCTGCTCGGTGCTGAAGATGAGCTTGGTGCCCTGGAACGACAGGCGCGCGCGCAGGATTTGCATGGCCTCGGCCAGGCGCTTGTCGCGCTCGGGCACGTCGGCCACGCGCTTCAAGATGTTCACCCAGTCGATCACCGCGTGCGTGGGCCACTGGTTGGGCGCAATGGTGATGCTGCTGACCATGCGGCCCTGGGCCTTGCCATAGCGCGACAGCGCCTCCAGGGCGGCGAGCTTGCGCATATCCAGGTCCTTGCGCGGGCTCCAGAAGTCGCGCTGGATGCGGCCTTCCACAAACGCGATCAGGCCGCGCTCCATGGGCGCGCGGGCCTCGTCGGGCAGGGCGAATGCGGGGTTGATGCTGGCCGCCTCGTGCGTAGCCGCCAGCACGTAGGCCGTGAGCGTGTCGCTGCCCCGGTTGGCGTCGCCGTCCCGTGGCGGGAAGTAGTTGGCCAGGCCGTCGCTGTCCAGGTAGGTGGGCAGCTGCGCCACCACGGTCTGCCACAGCGCGCCGTCGCGCAGGCCCACGGCCTTGCTGGTCTTCTGCTCCAGGCAGGCAAAGGGGTAGTTCGCCCACCAGTCGCGCACGCCGGGCAGGCCTTCGGCCAGCTTGGGCTGCAGCGACATCTTGAGGCCGCCGCGGCCCGGAATGGCGTCCGCCGGCGGGTTCACGTCCAGGCTGAAGCTGCCGTCCACCTGCACCAGCGTGGCCTGCTGCACCGTGAGCGGCACGGCCGGGATCAGCTTCTGGCTCGCCTTGAGCGCATCGCGCGCGCCGCTGGCGGTGTCCTTGGCCTCGATCTCCCACAGGATGGCCTGGGCGCGGGTCTGCGCCAGTTGGGTGGGCGCGGTGACGTTCCAGGCCACCTCGCGCGATTCGCCTGCGGGGATGTCCACGGTCTGGGGTTTCAGCTCCAGCAGGGTGGCACGCGGCGCCACCTCGACCTTCATCGCCGCCTTGGTGGTGTTGCGCAGCGTGAGCTGGGCGCGGAACTGGTCGTCCTCGCGCACCAGGGGCGGCAGGCCGCTGATGATCTGCAGGTCCTGCGTGCTACGGATGCTGGTGCTGCCGGTGCCGAACAGGCCCGTGGACGCATCGGCCACGGCCACGATCTTGAAGGTGGTGAGTGCGTCGTTCAGCGGCACCGTCACCTTGGCCTGGCCGTTGGCGTCGAGCTTGACCGCCGGCTCCCACAGCAGCAGCGTGTCGAGCAGCTCGCGCGTTTGCGCCCGCCCGCCACCGCCACCCGCTGGCACGGCCTTCTTGCCGTAGTGGCGGCGGCCGATGATCTCCATCTGCGCGGTGGAGGTGCCCACACCCCAGCTGCGCCGCTGCAGCATGGCTTCGAGCAGGTTCCAGCTGGTGTTGGGCATCAGCTCCAGCAGCGCCTGGTCCACGGCAGCCACGGCCACCTCGGCGTTGGCCGCGGGCTTGCCGCCCGGCAGCAGGGCCGTGATGGTGACCTGCGCCTTGCCGCGCACGGGGTAGCTTTCCTTGTCGGCGGCCACCTTCACGTCGATCTGGTGGGCCTGGGTGCCCACGCGGATCTCGGCCAGGCCCAGGCGAAACGCGGGCTTGGACAAATCGACCAGCGCCGTGGGCGCCTGGTACTCGCGGCCCTCGTACCAGAAGGACGTCCACCATTCGCGCGGCGACTTGAAGCCCCAGGTGAAGAAGCTGTACCACGGCACCTCGCGCAGGCGGCCGCGCAGGGCCAGCACGCTCACGTACACGTTGGGCCCCCAGTCGGGCTGCACCTTCAGGCTCACCGTGGGGTCCTGCCCGTTGAGCTGCACCACCTGCGTGTCGATGATGCCCTCGCGCTCCACCGCCACCAGGGCGGTGGCAAAGCGGAACGGCATGCGCACCTGGAACTTGGCTACCTCGCCGGGCTGGTAGCTTTTCTTCTCGGGCAGCAGGTCGATGCGGTCGTGGTCCTCGCCGCCGAACCACAGCTCGCCCTGGCGCGTGACCCACACGGACGACGCGGCCACGCTGGTGTTGCCGTCCTTGTCGGTGGCGGTGACCACCAGTTCCACCTCGCCCGCCTCGTCCAGCTTGGATTCGCACAGCAGCAGCCCGCGCGCATCGCTCTTGCCTGTGCACACGGTGCCCAGGTCCTTGGTCTCGGTCTGGTTGTCGTAGCTGTAGAAGCCGCCCACCATGCGCTTGCGCGTGGTTGTGGTGATGCGCGCCACGGCCTGCACCTGCAGCGAGGTGTCGGCCGCCGGCTTGCCGTCGTGGCGCAGCGCCAGCGCCTGGAAGCGGATCTTCTGGCGGGCGGACACCCAGCCCTCGGTCTTGATGCCCGCCACCACCCCGGCAGGCCACAGGTTTTGCGTGCTGCGAATCGTCTGCACCTCGCCATTGGGGTCGGCATAGGTGGCTTCCAGCAGCAGCTCCTGCGGCTGGCGCGACTGGGGCACGTTGTCGATGGTGACCTTGCCCGCACCGTTGCGGTCCAGCGTCAGCGGCAGCTTGTCGGCGATCACGCGGGCGTCCTGGCTGGCCGTGGACTCCTCGTCGTCGCTGCTGGCATTGCCCTGGTCGCCCTTGCGGGGCGGGTTGAAGCTGAAGCTGTCGTAGTCGCTGAACTGCAGAGTCTTGCCGCGCACCAGGGCCGACACGCGCACCGGCAGGTTGGCGGCGCCGCCGCCGGCCACGTAGTTGATCTGCACGCCGGTCGGCACCGAGCGCACGCGCACCAGGGCCTTCTTGTCCGCCGGGGCAATGCGCCCTTCCAGGACCGGCAGGCGGAACTCCTCTACCCGGAACGTGCCCGAGCTGAAGCTGCGGCCGCGCTCGCCGTCGCTGTGCAGCTCCACCTGGTACACGCCCAGCTTGGCGGCGGGCGGAATGGCGAAGCTGCTCTGCGCGCTCTGCCCGCCCGTGGCCGTGCCGCGCCAGGCCAGCGGCTGCGTGAACTGCTGGCCGCTGCCCACGTGGGTGATGACCAGGGTGTCCGGCAGGGACTGCGGCAGCCCGAAGCCCTGGCGGGTTTCGGTGCGCACCAGGTGCTTCATGGACACCGTTTCGCCCGCGCGGAACAGCGTGCGGTCAAAGAGGGTGTGGGCGCGCTCGTCAGGCTGCGGGTCGCTGCTCGTGGGCACGTTGAAACGCCAGGGTTCGATGCCGCGCTGCCAGTCGCTCCAGGTGAAGGCCATGTCCTCCACGCCATCGGAGCCGCTGTGGCGAGCGCTCACGAAGTAGGCATTGCTGCCTTCGCCGTAGTAGCCCCCGTCGCTGCAGTTGCTGGGGTCGGACGACAGCCCTTCGATGCGGGCAATGCCCTGGGCATCGGTGACGGCGTTGGCCAGTTCGTTGCCGCGGCAGTCCGACACGCGCACCGTGGCGCCCTGCACGGGCTGGCCCTTGCCCAGCGTGGTCACCCAGGCCAGCGCGTTCTCGCGGCCCAGCTTGAAGTGCACGCCCAGGTTGGTGACCAGGGCGGAGGTGCGCACGTACATGGTGCGAGCGGCGCCATGGCGCTCGTCCAGCAGCGAGGCGCCCAGCTTCTGCGAGGCGATCTCCACCACATGGAAGCCCGGCGCCAGCGGAATGCCCACCACCTCGAACGGGCGGGGGTCGTTGCTGGCGGGCTTGGGCAGGTCCAGCGTCTTCACGCCGCTCTTGCCCGCCAGCAGCGACACCATGCGCGACTGCACGGAGCCCTTGTCCTCATCCGCCAGAACCTTGGGCAGCGGGCCGGCCACGTCCTGGCGGGCCTGCTTGCGATCCACCAGGTAGCTGTCGTAGCGGTGGACCTTCCTGAACCAGGCAATGATCTCGGCGTCGGTGCGGGGCTTGAGCGTGCTGACCTTGCCCGGGGGCGCCTTGCTGGTGTCGGCGCCCGCCTGCAGGCCCTGCACGCGCAGCTCGGCCTCCACGTTGCGCAGCGTCACGGGCAGCAGGGCCGGCGGCTTGTCGGCCGCGGGGCCTTCGGCAAAGCGTTCGACGATGCCGAACGGCGCTGCCGCGAACTTGGCCAGGGGCGGCAGGCCCCCGGTGGCCACCTTCAGCGGAAAGTTGTCGGCATTGCGCAGCGCGCGGCCGGAGGCGTCCTTGAAATCCTTGGGCAGCTCGATCGTGAACGCGGTGTTCTCGGGCAGCGGCGCGGCGAACTGCACGCTGTTCACCAGCGCGTCGCCCTGCTGGCCCTCGCCCGTCTCGCCGGCCTGGGGCTTGAGGGTTTCCTTGCCGGACTTGAGGCGGATGGCCTCGGCCAGCTTGCGCGGCACGGGCGCGTTGAACGACAGCTGCATGGGCCGGATGGGCAGGCACGCGGCCTGCGCGTTCTCGCGCTCGCAGGTGAACTCGGCCGCAAACGCCTCGCGCACCCGGAACTCAAACCGCTTTTCCACTGCGTTGGCAATGCCGCTGGGCGTGGCCACGCCCTGGCCGAACACCAGCTGCATGCGCACGCCCGGGGTCAGGCGCCGGTTGCAGGCCAGCGTGGCGTACTGCAGGGGCTCGCGCACGGCGCTCTTGTCCAGGCCCAGGGTCTTGAGGATGTCCGTGCGCTGCGCGCCTTCCACCATGCGGACCGGAATCCGCTCCCCCACGCCATCGGACGTGCACCACACATAGGCCTGCACGCTGGCCAGGGTGGCAGGGCCGCTGAGCTGCAGCACGAAGAACTGCTCTTCGTCGATGGGCTCGTAGGAATTGGGGTACACCGACTGCACAAACGGCCCGCCGCTATTGAATTGATAGCCTTTAGCGCCCGTCAACTCTGCGCCAGAGGCCGATTTGAACCCCGGCTTTGCGGCGGCCGTGCAGCGCACTCCCGGGGGCAGGTCGCGCTCGAAGTCGAACACCCACTCGCGCTCGCCCGTCCAGCGGCCCGTGCCCTTGGTGGCATTGGCGTCGCTGCAGCTGAGCGTGAAGGGCGCGGGCGCCTTGGGGTCGCCGAAGTTGACGGCAGCAGCATCGAACTTGGCCACCACCTGGCGCACCCGCGCCACCTCGCCCTGGGGCGAAAAACTGGTGACCTGCAAGGCGTGCGCGCCCAGCGACACCATGGCCCCCGCCGCCACAGCCCACCCTCTGAAAAAGAAACCCATGTTGCTATCCCTCCGTCCAACGCGCCTGCGAGGGTAGCCGATCTGGGCCGCAGCACCCGCAGCCCGCCCGGCGCCCGGAAGTAACAACTCGTAGCCCCTCACCCTGCGGCGCAGGCCTATCCCGCCTGCCGATGACGCCCACAGGGGGCGGCGTCCTACCCGTGAGGCGGCGTGGCTGCCCAACGATGCGGGTTGCGAGCCCGCACACGCCGGCCCACCCCCGGCCGCCGGTGTCCTCCCTTCCCACCCCACCTTAGGAGAACCCATGCCCAAAGTGCAATACGACAGCCACCAGCTGGACGACCTGGTGCTGCAGATGATGGAAACCGAACTGGGCGGCGAGCAGGTGTACCGCGCTGCGCTGGCCTGCGCCGTGAACCCCGACCTGAAAAAGGAATGGGAGGAGTACCTGGAGGAAACGCTCACCCACCAGAACGTTGTGCGCAGCCTGTGCGACGCGCTGGGCCTGGACCCCGAACAGCAGTCGCCCACCCGCCGGGTGGTCCGGCACATCGGCGAGTCGCTCGTAAAGGCGATCGAGCTGGCGCGCCAGGGCGGCAACCCGCAGGCCGCGCAGCTGGTGGCCTGCGAGTGCGTGGTGCACGCCGAGACGAAGGACCACGCCAACTGGGAGCTGCTGGGCAAGGTGGCCCAGGCGGCCACCGGCGACGTGGGCCAGGCGCTGAAGGCCGCACACCAGGCCGTGGAGAAGGACGAGGACCACCACCTCTACCACACCAAGGGCTGGTGCCGCGAGCTGGCCATCGAGGCGCTGGGCATGCCCGCGGTGCTGCCGCCGCCCGAGGAGGTGAAGAACGTGGAGTCCGCCATCGGCGCCTCGCGCGCGGAGCAGCAGCGCGAATCCATGCTCTGAGACCCCGGCCGCGCAACCGGCGCGCGGGCCCAGGGATGTTCTGCACGAATCGAGCGGAAAGTGTGCACTGCGGATCGGGATGGGCTGCAAGGCGCAAAACGCAGCAATAGCCGCAGCTATTGCGAGGCTTTGCAACGCAGCAGACCGCCCGAGACCGCAGAGGCACACGGCGCGATGATTTGTGCAGAGCATCCCTAGGGCGAAGCACAAAAAAAGACCTTGCCGCGTGGGTGCTCCCGGCGCGGCAAGGTCTTGGGGCGAATCGCTGCCCGCTCCGACCGGGCGGACGCGGAGGGCGCGCCTACTGCGCTACAAACCCGGTGTTCTGGATGATCCGCGTCCAGGCTGCCGTGTAGGCCTGCTGGCGCGCCGCCAGCTGCTGGGGCGTCATGTAGCCCACGGTGAGGCCCATGGCCGTGAGCGGACCCTTCACCTCGGGCTGCTCCACCACCTTGGCCAGGGCGGTCGAGAAGTCGGCGATGAATTTCGCCGGCGTTCCAGCGGGTGCGTAGATGCCGTAGTACGGCAGGTCCTCAAAGCCCTTGAGCCCCAGCTCGTCGAACGTGGGCACGTCAGGCATGGCGGCCTGGCGCTTGGTGCCCAGCACGGCCACCACGCGCACCTTGCCGGCCTTGTGGTTCTCGATGAAATCGGGAATGGAGCCCACACCCGCCGCAATCTGGTTGCCCAGCATGTCGGCCATCATGGGGGCGCTGCCGCGGTAGGGTGCGGCCACCAGGTCCAGCTGGTACTTCTGGCCCACCAGCTTCACCAGGAACTCCGGCGTGGACGCGGGCGCGGGAATGCCCACCGCGCCCTTGCCGTGGCCTTGGGCCTTGACCCAGGCAACGTAGTCGTTGAACGACTTGGCCGGATTGCCGCCCGAGACCGCGAAGGCGTTCACGAACGTGGCAAAACCACCCACGGGCACGAAGTCGTGCACGGGGTCAAAGCCGGGGTTCTTGATGACCTGCGGCAGGATGGAGATGGTGTGGTCGTGCGACAGGAACAGCGTGTGCCCGTCGGCCGGGGCGGCCTTGAGGGTCTGCGCCGCGATCTGGCCGCCGGCGCCGGGGCGGTTTTCCACCACCACGGGCATGCCCAGCGCGTCCTTGAGCTTTTCCGACAGCAGGCGGGCAATCGCGTCCGACCCGCCGCCGGGCGGGAAGCCCACCAGCAGGCGGATGGGCTTGTCGGACTGGGCCGAGGCCAGGCCCAGGGTGAGCGTGGCCGCCAGCGCGGCGGCGGTGCGCACAGCGCGGGACAACAGGCTGCGGCGGTGCAGGGAGTTAGACATGTTCAGGCTCCGGAATAAGGATGGGTGGGGGCTGCGCGGCGCGGCTCAGGCCAGGCGCGCGCGGTGGCGTTCCAGCTGGGCTTTCACCTGCGCAGGCGCCGTGCCCCCCAGCGTGTTGCGGGCGTTGAGCGAGCCGCGCAGGCTCAGCACTTCGTACACGTCCTTGTCGATCTGCGGATGGAAGCCCTGCAGCACCGCCAGCGGCAGCTCCGACAGGTCGCACGCATGCGTGGTGGCGGCCTTCACGGCGTGGGCCACGGTTTCGTGCGCATCGCGGAAGGGCAGGCCCTTCTTCACCAGGTAGTCGGCCAGGTCGGTGGCGGTGGCGTAGCCCTTGAGCGCGGCCTGCTCCATGGCCTGCGGGTTGACGGTGATGCCGCCTTCCTTCTTGCCCGTGGCGGGGTTCAGCTGGCCGCCCACCATCTCGGCAAAGATGCGCAGCGTGTCCTTGAGCGTGTCCACGGTGTCGAACAGCGGCTCCTTGTCTTCCTGGTTGTCCTTGTTGTAGGCCAGGGGCTGGCCCTTCATCAGCGTGATCAGGCCCATCAGGTGGCCCACCACGCGGCCGGTCTTGCCGCGCGCCAGTTCGGGCACGTCGGGGTTCTTCTTCTGCGGCATGATCGAACTGCCGGTGGTGAAGCGGTCGGCGATCTTGATGAAGCCGAAGTTCTGGCTCATCCAGAGGATGAGTTCTTCGCTGAGGCGGCTCACGTGCACCATGCACAGGCTGGCGGCGGCGGTGAACTCGATGGCGAAGTCGCGGTCGCTCACGGCGTCCAGGCTGTTCTGGCAGACGCCCTCCATGCCCAAGGTCTTGGCGACGCGCTCGCGGTCCAGCGGGTAGGTGGTGCCGGCCAGCGCGGCGCTGCCCAGCGGCAGCACGTTGGTGCGGCGGCGCACGTCCTGCATGCGCTCGGCGTCGCGCTTGAACATTTCCACATAGGCCAGCATGTGGTGCGCAAAGCTCACCGGCTGGGCCACCTGCAGGTGGGTGAAGCCGGGCAGGATCACCTCCACGTTCTGCTCGGCCACGTCGACCAGCGACACCTGCAGCTCCTTGAGCAGGTCGCCGATCAGGTCGATCTCGCCGCGCAGCCACAGGCGCACGTCGGTAGCCACCTGGTCGTTGCGGCTGCGGCCGGTGTGCAGGCGCTTGCCGGCGTCGCCCACCAGCTGGGTCAGGCGCGCCTCGATGTTCAGGTGCACGTCTTCCAGGTCCAGCTTCCATTCAAAGGCGCCGGACTCGATTTCGGACGTGATCTGCGCCATGCCCTTCTGGATGGAGGCGTGGTCTTCGGCGCTGATCACGCCCTGGGCGGCCAGCATCTCGGCGTGGGCCAGGCTGCCCGCGATGTCGGCCTGCCACAGGCGCTTGTCGAAGAACACGCTGGAGGTGTAGCGCTTGACCAGGTCGCTCATCGGCTCGGAGAACAGGGCCGACCAGGCCTGGGCCTTGGTGTCGAGCTGGTTGTGGGATGGCGCGGACGGCGCAGCGCCGGTGGCTTGGGCTTTGGACATGGGAGGGCAATAATCCGGTGGTTCAGACACCCGGACTGCCCGGATGCCGCAATGCAAGACACGCAAATTTTATCGACCCCGCCCCTGCCGTCCGATTCGGCCCTGCCCAGGGCCCCTGCACGGCGCGGCTTGCCGCCTCCGCGGCGGGCGTTGGTGTTCGATGCCTGCCAGGTGGGCGTGGTGCTGCGCGCGGTGCTGTTTGTCGAGACGGTGATGGGCGTGGGCGCCATGTACGGCGCGGCCTCGCCGGCCGAATGGCTGGCCACGTTGGCCCTGCTGACGGGCGGCGCACTGCCGGCCACACTGGTGTGGCTGATCACGGCCTGCAGCCTCAAGACCGTGCTGCAGCGGCTGAGCACCGTGCAGCAATATGCCGCCGGCGTGCTGCTGGGTGCGCTGGCCGGGGCGTATGCCTGCGGCATGCTGACGCTGGTGGTGCCGCGCACCGCCGCGCCACCGTGGCTGGCCAGCGCGGCCACGGGGGCGCTGCTGGCGGCCATGCTGGTGTCGGCGCTGGTGCTGCGCGCGCGCGGCCGCACGCCCGCGGCCACCACGGCGCGGCTCACGGAGCTGCAGTCGCGCATCCGCCCGCACTTCCTGTTCAACACGCTCAACAGCGCCATTGCACTGGTGCGCGAGGAGCCCGCCAAGGCCGAGTCGCTGCTGGAAGACCTGTCGGACCTGTTCCGCGTTGCGCTGGTCGAGCAAGGGGAGTCGACCACGCTGGCCGAGGAGATCACGCTGGCCCGGCGCTACCTGGGCATCGAGCAGGTGCGGTTCGGCCCGCGCCTGCAGGTGCAGTGGAGCCTGGACCCGCGCACCGACGGCGCCCGGCTGCCCCCGCTGCTGCTGCAACCCCTGGTGGAAAACGCCGTGAAGCACGGCGTGGAGCCCAGCGCGCGCGGCGGACGCCTGCGCGTGCTGACCGAGCTGCGCGGCAGCCGGGTGGTGGTGCGCATCACCAACACCCTGCCGCCCAAGGAGGGCCGCGGCGGCGCGGGCGACGAACCTGCGCGCGGCCACGGCATTGCCCTGGCCAACGTACGCGCCCGCCTGGCGCTGCTGCACGATGTGCAGGGCGAGTTCACCGCGGGCGTCCAGGACGGGCTGTACCAGGTGCGCATCACCCTGCCCGCCCCCGATGCCGGGGTGCGCGGCCGTAGCCGGCGCTCCCTGGCCTCTGCCCGCCGGGGTGGCCGCGGCGCCGGTGCGCCGCGCCGCATGGCGGGCGACGCCGGCGGCGCCGCCAGCCCCGCACACGACGACAAACACCACCGTTTCACGGACGCCCCATGAACATCCTGATCGTTGACGACGAGACGCTGGCCCGCAGCCGCCTGCGCACCCTGCTGGCGGACTGCGCGCAAGCCCAGCCCGGCCAGCGCATGCTGGTGGCCGAGGCGGCCAGCGCCACCGAGACGCTGGCGCAGCTGGGCCCCACCGGGGGCCGCGCGTTCGACCTGGTGCTGCTGGACATCCACATGCCCGGCCAGGACGGGCTGTCGCTGGCGCACACGCTGCAGACCCTGCCGCACCCGCCCGCCGTGGTGTTCGTGACGGCCCACGCCGACCACGCGGTAAGCGCATTCGAGCTGGACGCGGTGGACTACCTTACCAAGCCGGTGCGGCGCGAGCGGCTGCAGCAGGCGCTGACCAAGGTGCAGCGCAACAGCACCCGCGCCACCCTGCCCGCGCCGCCGCCCGGCATGCCCGAGGGCGAAACCCTGCTGATCCAGGACCGCGGCCGCACCGAGCGTGTGCCGCTGGCTGAAGTGCTGTACTTCAAGGCCGAGCAGAAGTACGTGACGGTGCGCACCACCACGCGCAGCTACGTCATGGACGGCGCGCTGAGCGAGCTGGAGGCCAAGTACGCGCCGCGCTTCCTGCGCATCCACCGCAACGCCCTGGTGGCGCGCCGCGCAGTGCGTGCGCTGGAAAAGCACTACGACCCCGAAGAGGGCGAAGGCTGGGCCGTGCGGCTGCAGGGCTCCACCGAACTGCTGGCCGTCTCGCGCCGGCAGATGGCGGCCGTGCGCGAAGAACTGGCCCGGTGATTCCGGGCGCAGTTTCCAGCCATTTTTTCCTGATTAGTTACTTGTCTCAGATACCACTCCATCCGTTCGGGCTCAACCCGTCGAAGCCAGGGCTTGCAGCGCGCGTGCAAGGCTTCGACAGGCTCAGCCCGAACGGGTGGGGAAGAGAACGCGTCTGAGGTAGGTCGCTAATCAGGCCATTTGGGGCTGTAGACCTTTACCAGCAAGTGCTGGTAGCTCTTCAATTCATAGCCATCAGCCGGGCGCTCCGGCCTCGCCGGCGGGCGCCGCGGTGACCAGCTGCGCCAGGGCCTCCACCCCTACCGGCGGCCGGATCAGCCAGGGCAGCACATAGGTGCGCTGCGCCAGCCCGCCGGCAATGCGCGCCGCCTGCTGGCGTTCTCCCGCCAGGCGGGCCTGCAGCAAGGGGTCGCGCGTTCCGGTGGCGGCCATGCTCTTGTTGAGCACCCAGGCCCAGGGCTCGATGCCGGCGCGGCGCAGGTCCTCCTGCAGCGCGGCGGCCTGGCTCACGGGCGTGACCTCGGGCAGCGTGACGAGGACCACGTGCGTCATGCTAGCGTCCTGCAGGCGCATCAGCGGCGTGATGATGTGTTTAGCATTCGCGCTGCCTTCGTACTGCTGCGTCATCTGCCGGTGGTAGGCGCCGGTGGCGTCCATCAGCAGCAGGCTGTGGCCGGTGGGCGCGGTGTCCAGCACCACGAAGGCGCTGCGCGCCTCGTTCACCACGCGGCTGAAGGCATGGAACACGGCCACTTCTTCGGTGCAGGGCGACTGCAGGTCCTCCAGCAGCAGCGCGCGGCCCGCGTCGTCCAGCCCCTTGCCGCGCGTGGCCATGATCTTGTCGATGTAGGCCTGCGTCTCGGCCCGCGGGTCGATGCGCCCCACCTTCAGCCCCGGCAGGCTGCCGTCCAGTTGGCCTTGCACATGGGCCGCGGGGTCGGTGGTGGTGAGGTGCACGCTGTGCCCCCGCTGCACCAGGCCCACGGCCAGCGCGGCGGCAATGGTGGTCTTGCCCACGCCGCCCTTGCCCATCACCATGACCAGGCCGCGCCCCTGGGCGGCCAGCGCGTCCGCCAGGGCGGCCAGGGGCTCCGCCTGCAGGGTGGCGCCGGCGGCCTGCGGCGGCGGCGCGGGCACGGGGCCGTCCGCCGCCACGCCCAGCAGCGCGCGCAGCGCCGGCAGGCCCACGGTGTCGAAGGCGCGCAGCGGCACCTCGTCGCGCGGCAGCTGCGCCAGGGCATCGGGCAGGTGCCCCAGCGCATCGCGGCCCAGGGCCTCGACCGCGTCGGCCACGGCGTCGCGGCCGGGCTGCTGGGCGTGGAACACGCCGTTGACGACCAGGCGCTGGTGGGCCAGGCCCAGCAGCCGCAGCTCCTGCGCCGTGCGGGCCGCTTCCATCACCGGGCCCGGATCGGGCCGCGTGACCAGGACCACCGTGGTCTGGTCCGGGTCGCTGAGCGCGGCCAGGGCGGCATTGAAACGCGCCTCCTGCATCTTGAGCCCCGAGTGCGGCCCCAGGCAGGAGGCGCCCCGGTCGTTGCCCGCCAGAAAGCCGGTCCAGGCCTTGGGCAGGCTCAGCAGCCGCAGGGTGTGGCCGGTGGGCGCGGTGTCGAACACCACGTGATCGAAGGCCCGGCCGCCCGCAGGCCCGGCACCGGCCAGCAGGGCGGCAAACTCGTCAAACGCAGCAATCTCGGTGGTGCAGGCACCCGACAGCTGCTCCTGCACAGTGGCCCGCTCCTGGGCCGTGGCCGTGGGCGCCATCTGGTCCAGCACCCGCTGGCGGTAGGCCTGCGCGGCGTTGTCGGGGTCGATGTTGAGCAACTGCAGCCCGGGCACGCCCGGCACCGCCACCGGCTGGTTGGACAGGGGCACGCCCAGCATTTCATCGAGGTTGGACGCCGCATCGGTGCTGACCAGCAGCACCTGGCGCCCCGCGTCGGCCAGGGCAATGGCGCAGGCAGTGGACAGCGAGGTCTTTCCCACCCCGCCCTTGCCGGTGAAAAACAGAAAGCGCGTGGGGTGGGCCAGCAGGCCCAGGGGAACGGAAGGAATAGCAGGCATGCCCTCCAGCATGGCACAACCGACGGGCGACGGCTTGAGCCAGGTCAAGCCTGCCGACCCCGCACCCGGCGTCAGCCTGGGCGAGACCCGCGCCGTGCCGCCCCGGCACCGGCCTCGACCGCCACACCCGCGTCGAGGCGCGCCTGGGCCGGGGTGGTTCCGAACTGCTGGCGGAAGGCCCGGCTTAATGCCGAGGCTTCCGAAAACCCGCATGCATGCGCAATGGCCGAGATGCTCAGCGCCGCGTTGCGTGGTGCCAGCAGCATGGAGCGCGCTGCGTGCAGGCGCGCCTGGCGCACGGCGTCCTGGTAGCGGGTGCCCTGCGCGGCCAGCAGGCGCTGCAGATGGCGCGCCGAAATGCCCTGGCGCGCGGCCAGCCATTCCAGGCTGAGCGAGGCCGAGTCCAGGTGGGCCGCAATGTCGGCCTGCACCGCCTGCATGCGCGCGGCCGCCAGGCTGTGCTGCTCGGCCCACGCCGCAAAATCCGGGGACTGCCCGACCACCACGGCCAGCATCTCCTGCAACTGGCGCGCGGCCAGTTGCTGGGCGGCATCGCCGTGCAGCGGCTCGGCCTCGAGCAGGCGGCCAAAGCGCACCAGCAGGTCCAGCATCGGCGTACCCTGGCGCAGCGCCAGCGCCGGGGCGCTGCCCAGGCGCGCAACCATGGACGCCATGTCGCGGTGGGGCACCCGCAGCACCCATGAGTGGCCGGGCTGCTCCAGCACCAGCGACTGCGGCAGGGCCTGCGAGACGAGCGCCGCATCGCCAGGCCGGATGCGCAGCGCCTCCCGGCCCGGCAGCTCGATGGTCATGGGCGCCGTGGAGGTGACCAGGATGAGGTCATCCTGCCCGTCCCGGCACAGCGCGGCCGTGCGCGTGGTGCGCACCGGGGCGGCCCAGGAGCTGCCCCAGCGCGCGCCCTCCACGCTGCGCAGTGAAGCCCGGTAGGTCAGCGGCTGCTGCGCGTGCAGCGGCGCCAGGTCCACCCGCATCACCCCGGCCAGGTACTCGCGCATGCTCTGCAACGCGCTGTCGCCGGGCAAGGCGTCCAGGCGCAACGACGCCCGGGGCGCGGCCTCTTCGCCGGAGGGTTTGGGCAGTGGGGGTCCTTCCATGTACGACACCTCCTCGTTCCTCTTGGCCGGCAGTGTCGCAGAACCCGGAGGTCGCGTGGGGTCAAGGCGATGGCGCCCAGCGTCAAGACAACAGCGGGGGCTTTCCCAAGAATCACAGCCGGAGGGCACTCTGCGCGCCGCATTCGCGGCAAAGCCGCCATTTGCTATCAAAAATGGAGCTGCCAGGGATGCTCAGCACGATTCGAGCGGAAAGTGTGCGCTGTGATTCGGGAGGGGCCGCAAGGCGCAAAACGCAGCAATAGCCGCAGCTATTGCGAGGCTTTGCTTGCGCAGCAGATCACCCGAGACCGCAGATGTACACGGCGCGACGATTCGTGAAGAGGATCCCTAGCGCATTACCCATAAGCGCCAGAGCCCAAAAACACCAAAAACTTCAAACAGCCACCATGCCGCACAACCCGTCGTTCTCCCCAGCACCGCTACGCCCCCTTGTCATGGCCCTCGCCGGGCTGCTGCTGTCCAGCGCCTCCTGGGCAGCCACTTTTGTGGTCAATGATTCTGGCGATGCCCCCCTGGGCGGCGCCATGTGCACCGGCGTACCCAACCCCTGCACGCTGCGTGCCGCGATCGAAGCCGCCAATGCCAATGTGGACGCCGACACCATTCAGTTCGATTTCAGCGGTGCGCCGGTCACGATTTCGCCATTCTCGGCACTACCTGCCATCGTCAACCCGGTAACCATCGACGGGTACGCCCTGGGCGCAGGCAGCCCCAACACGCTGGCCGTGGGCCATAACGCCTTCATCGATATCCGTATCGATGGTCAGAACGCGGGGCCCAACATTCCCGGGCTGGTCTTTTTGGGCGGTGCCTCCAGCTCGGTGTTGCGCGGCCTGGCCATCACGCGTTTTGGATCGCATGGCGTCATCATCTCCGGCCAGGGCTTGGCCAACAATCTCATCGAAGTATCCGTGGCGGGCAATTTCATTGGCACCGATGGAACAGGCATGGGCGATGATGCCAATGGTCTGCTTGCCAACGCAGGCAGCGGCATCTTCATCAATGACCTGGCCCGCAATGCGATGGTCGGCGGCGACTCGCCTGCAGAGCGCAATCTCATCGTTGCCCATGGCACCCAGACCGGGGTTGCCCTTTTCAACGCCCCCCAGAACCAGATTCGCAACAACTACATCGGCACCAACAGAGCGGGCGACAGCCGACGCGCCACGGCTGTCGGCGTCAGCCTCCATTCCAGCACCACCACGGTCGATAGCAACATTGTTGGAGCCAGCAATCTGGGCGTCTTCATCACGGGCGATTCGGGCGCCACCAGCTACAGCCTTCTGCAAAGCAACCGCATTGGCGTAGGCACCAACGGCGCCGCCATCACTGCGCCGGGCAGCCAACACGGCGTCTACATCATCAACGCTGGCACAGCCAGCCCTCAGCGCGTCAAGGTGGGAGGCTCCGACCCTGCAGAGGGCAACCTCATCGCTTACTGGGGTGGTGACGGCATCCGTGTGGAACGCAACGCTGCCGCTGCGCCCGATCTGCGCTACCACCAGTGGGCAGGCAACAACATCCACAGCAACGGCGGCCTGGGCATTGAGTTGATCGACACGGCCACCGGTGTGGGCGGCGGGCCGATGGCCGCCGCCCCCACCACGGTGAACGCCAGCCCAAGGTACCCGCTGATCCTTGGCGCCACAGGCAACGCTGCGGGGACCCTGGTGAACTTTGAATTCGCGGGGGCAAGCAGTGCGTCCTATCGCATGGAGTTTTTTGCCAACACCGCCTGCGACGCGAGCAACTTCGGTGAAGGTGAGACCTACTTAGGTGCCGCGGAAATAACCACGGATGGTGGCGGCACCTACACCGGAACCACCGCCATGCCCGCCGTACCGGCGGGCAGCCGCGTCACCATGACCGCGTCGCGGGACTACGCAGACAGCTTCGGAACCCAAGAAAGTTCAGAGTTCTCGCCGTGCATCACGGTGGCGGCAGGCCCCGGCGGAGGTGGCTCCGTCACCGCCGTACCCACCCTGGGACATCTGGGCCTGATCCTGCTGAGCGCGCTGCTGGGCGCCGTGGGCCTGCGTGAGCGGCGCGGAGACTGAAGCGGAGGCCGCAAGAACACAGCCGGCTTTGCCGAATGTCGCCACCCCAATCCGTCGAGCGGCCCTGCAGATGCTATAAAAAATGAAGCATCCAGCGCCACATCTCCAAGCGCTGGAGCCAAAAAAAAGAAGAACAAACGCAAATACCATGAGGCACGTCCCGCATTTCCTTCACGCACGGCTGCGCCCCGGCGCCCTGGCGCTGGCCGGGCTGCTACTGTCTGGCACCTCATGGACCGCCACCTTGGCCGTTACCGACGCGGGAGACGCCCCGGACCTTGTGCCCGGCGACGGCCTGTGCGCCCACAGCGGTGCCGCATGCTCGCTGCGCGCAGCCATCCAGGAGGCCAATGCGCTGGGAGGTGCTCACACCATTCACTTCGCCATTGCCACAGGCGGCCCAGGTGTTGCGGCCCTCATTGCGCCTACCGCTCCGCTCCCTGCGGTCCGCACGCCCATCACCATCGACGGCTATACCCAGCCAGGCTCCAGCGTCAACACCGCCGCAGTGGGCAACAACGCTGTCATCAACGTCCGCATCGATGGGAAAAATATCGGCGTGGGTGCCAGCGGGCTTGCTTTCTATCCAGGCTCGTCCAACTCGGCGCTGCGTGGCGTCGCCATCACAGGGTTCAACGCACACGGTGTGTTTCTTTTAGGGCATCCAGGCCCCGCAGGCGATAGCCCCAAGAATGTAACCATCGCAGGCAACTTCATCGGCACGGACGGGTCAGGCACGGGCGACGACACCAGCGGGTTGTTGGTAAACGGAATGAGCGGCATACACATTCGGGACTACGCTCACGACAACGTGGTGGGCGGCTTGACTCCGGCAGATCGCAATCTGATCGTTGCGAGCAGCAGCGGCGCAGGCATCAGCGTCGACGGCGTATACAACACCCAGATCCGCAACAACTACATCGGCACCAATCGCAGTGGCAGCAGCCGCCGCAATACTCTGGTCGGCGTGGAGATCGCGGGTCCCTATACCGTCATCTCCAGCAACGTCGTCGGCGCCATAGAAACAGGCATATCCATCCATGGCGGTGGCGTCGGCCTGGTCATGCAAGGCAACCTGATTGGCGTGGGCACTACGGGCATTTCCATCGCAGATGCCACGTCCAGTCACGGCATCCACATCCACAGCATCGACACGAACATGCTGAGGAACAACCAGATCGGCGGAACCAGCATCGGCGAGGGCAACACCATCGCCAACTGGGGCGGCAACGGCGTGCGCATTGAACGCAGCACCACCACGGGGACGCAGCCGCGCTACCACGGCATCCTGGGCAATAGCATCCATGGCAATGGCGGCCTGGGCATTGAACTGATCGACACCGCTACCGGCCAGGGCACCCAACCCGGGGATGCTGCCCCACCCACCGTCAATGGCGGCCAGCGCTACCCGGTCATCACCGGGGCCACCAGCAGCGCTGCCGGTACGTTGGTGAGCTACGGGTTTTCCGGCGCCCCCAATGGGCACTACCGGATCGAAGTTTTTTCCAATGCAGCCTGCGACCCTTCTTCCTACGGCGAGGGGCAGACCTTCCTTGGCAGCGCAGACATCGTGACCGGAGGGGTCATGTACACGGGCGATGTCCTGCTACCAGCCGTGCCAGCAGGCAGCCACCTGACGATGACGGCCACACGCGATTTCAATGACGCCGAAGATTCCCTGGAAACGTCCGAGTTCTCGCAGTGCTTTGCAGTGCCCACAGGCCCCGGCAATGGTGGCCCTGGCAATGGTGGCGCAGCCACACCGGTGCCTGCGCTGGACCACTGGGGCTTGGCGTTGCTGAGCGCACTGCTGGGTGCCATGGGCCTGCGTGCGCGGCGGCGTTCGCGCTGACCGGCGCGGGCGCCGTGGGGGCAGCCTCAATGGCTGTGCGCCGCCCCGCTCACCAGCGTCACGACCACCATGCCCGCGATCAGCCAGGCGATCTGCGCAATGGTTTCGCGCGCGGTCAGGCGCTTTTGCAGCTGGGGAATGAGGTCCGCCAGCGCCACATACACAAAGCTACTGGAGGCCACCGCCAGGAAGTACGGCAGGAAGTCGTGCAGCTGCCCCACCAGGAAATAGCCCACCACGCCCCCCAGGGCCGTCACGGCGCCGGCCAGCGACACCTTGACCAGCGCCATGCGCCGGTTGGGGCTGGTCTGGCGCAGCACGACCAGGTCGCCCATGTGGTGAGGCACCTCGTGGGCCAGCACCGACAGCGCCGCGATCACGCCCAGCCGCATGTCCGCCATGAAGGCCGATGCGATCAGGATGCCGTCGCCAAAGCAATGCACGCTGTCGCCGGTCAGCACGGCCCAGCCTCCGGCACGGGGTTCGTGGTGGTGGTGGTGATGATGGTGGAGGTCGCCATGTGCCTGCGCGTGGCCGGCATGCGCCGCCTCGGGATGGCTGTGCTCGTGCCCGTGGTGCCACAGCTCGGCCTTGTCCAGCAGGAAGAAGAACACCACGCCGACCAGCAGGGTGGCAAACAGGTCGTGCGCACCCGCCTGGCTTTCAAACGCCTCTGGCAGCAGGTGCATGAACGCCGTGGCCAGCAGGGCGCCCGCCGCCAGGCTGAGCAGGTGCTGCGGCCCCACCCCCTCGGCACGCCCGCCCAGCCCGGCCCGCATCAGCAGGGCCGCCACCCACACGCTGCCGATGCCCGCGGCCAGAGTGGCCAATATGATTGCTACCAAATTCATAGCTTCTTGCGCTTGCCAGATAAGCCCGAGAGGCCGTTTTTATACCAAACAGCAGCTCCCGCGGCATGAAAAAAGCCGCCCCCGGCGGGGGGCGGCTGCGGGCGGAATCGCGGTGTGGGCCCAGGCCTCACACCACCCCGTGGGCCTTGAACCAGGCCAGGGCCCGCTTCCAGCCGTCCTCGGCCGCTTCCTTGCGGTAGCTGGCGCGGTAGTCGGCGTGGAAGGCATGGGGCGCATCGGGGTACACCACAAATTCCGATGCCTTGGCCTGCGGCGAGCCGGCGGCCAGGGCGGTTTTCATCTTATCAATCGTGTCAAGGGGGATGCCGGTATCTTTTTCGCCATACAGCCCCAGCACGGGCGCCTTGAGCACCGGGGCCAGGTCCACCGGGTGCTTGGGCGTGAGGTCGCTGGCCTGGCCCACCAGGCGGCCGTACCAGGCCACGCCGGCCTTGACGGGCCCATGGGCCGCGTAGAGCCAGGTGATGCGCCCGCCCCAGCAAAAGCCGGTGATGCCCACGCGCGCGGCGTCGCCGCCGTTGGCCGCGGCCCACTGCACGGCTCCGTCCAGGTCGGCCATCACCTGCGCATCGGGCACCTTGGCCACCACCTCGGCCATGAGCTTGGCGATCTCGGTGTACTGCGACGGATCGCCCTGCCGCGCATACAGCTGCGGCGCAATGGCCAGGTAGCCGGCCTTGGCAAAGCGGCGGCAGGTGTCGGCGATGTACTCGTGCACGCCGAAGATCTCCTGCACCACCAGCACCACCGGCAGCCCGGTCTTGCCCGCCGGCGCGGCGCGGTAGGCCGGCACCTTGAAGCCATTGACCGTGAAGGCCACTTCCCCGGTGGTCAGGCCGTCGCTGGGCGTGGCAATGGCCGTCTGGGCCATGACGGGTGCGGCAGCGGCCGCGTAGCCCAGGCCCAGCGCCGCCTGCAGCGCCGTGCGGCGCGTGGTGCCGGCACCGGTGGCGCGGCCCGGCAGCAGGGCCCGGGCATCGGAATCGAGGTCTTCAGTGAACATCGGTTTCTCCTGAATAGAAAAGAGAGGGACGGACAAGGACAACGGGACGGACGGACCCGCAGTCTAGGGCAACGCGGAGCAAGCCGCAGCGATACGGCCGGCGCCCTGGGAAGCCCGCAGCCCGGGGGCGCCGGGCTTGCCTTGCGTGCTATCGCAAACAGAACAGCGCTGCTAGACTTTCCGCGAACCCGCCCCCTCCCCACGATGCCGCCCGCCCCACCGCGCGAAGACCCCCTGGCCCTGCTGGTGGCGGCCGCCTGCGGCGCGGCAGGCCTGGGCGCCCTGGGCCTGGCGGCGGCCTGGTGGCATGCGGAGCGGGCAGCCCCCGCCCTGCTGGCAGCCGGGCTTGCGCTGCTGGCCGTGGCCGGGCTGCACTGGCGGCTGGCCCGCCGTGCCCGGCAATGGGCCGGCGAGGCGCAAGCGGCCCGGCAGGCCGCCCAGCAGGCCCGCGCCCAGCTGGCCGCCACGCTCGACATCCTGCCCGACGGCCTGGCCATCTACGACGCCGACGACCGCCTGGTGCTGTGCAACGCCAGCTACCGCGCGGTGGCGCCGGGCGTCACGCTGCCGCTGGAGTACGGCCTGCGGTTTGAAGAGGTGCTGCGCCGCATTGCCGCCTCCGGCGAACTGACCGGGCTGCGGCCCGAGGATGTCGACCCCTGGCTCGCGCAGCGCCTGGCCTCGCACCGCACCTTCAGCGACCCGGCGGTGCAGGAAGTGTGCGGGGACCGGTGGATGCAGCTGTCGGAGCGCCGCCTGGACGATGGCGGCGTGGTGGTGCTGCGCACCGACATCACCGACACCGTGCACAAGGAGCGCGCGCTGCAGCAGGCCCTGCAGGATGCCGAGAACGCGCAGCGCAGCCTGCGCGAGGCGGTGGACGCGATGCCCGCCGGGCTGGAGATCTATGACGCGCAGGACCGGCTGGTGCTGTGCAACGAGCACATGGAGCGGCTGCGCCCGCAGCTGCCGGTGCACACCTCCCTGGGCAAGACCTACGAGGACCTGCTGCGCGAGGGCCTGCGCCAGGGCGTGCCCGAGGAGGCCAGCGGCCAGGAAGAGCTGTGGCTGGCGCACGAACTGGCCCTGCGCGGCCACCGCCAGGGGCCCGAGGTGCGCCGCTGCCCCGGAGGCGCCTGGGTGCACCGGCACGAGTGCCGCACGCCCTCGGGCATGACGGTGTGCGTGAGCCTGGACATCACCGACCTCATCGAGCAGCGGCACAAGGCGGAAGCCGCCCGCCAGGAAAGCCAGCGCACGCGGCAGCTGCTGGAGCGCGCCGTGGAAGCCCTGCCCGTGAGCATCGAGATCTTCGACGAGCAGGACCGGCTGGTGCTCTTCAACCAGCAGCTCTCGCGCATGTACCCGCACATGAACTACGCGCAGTACCTGGGCAGGAGCTTTGCCGACATCCTGCGCCACTCGGTGGAGACCGAGAAGATTCCCTCCGCCCAGGGGCGCGAGGAAGCCTGGATCGCCGAGCGGCTGTCCGAGCACGGCAGCCGCGCCTCCAACCTGGTGCAGCGGCTGGCCGACGGCCGCTGGATCAACGTCTACGAAACCCGCACGCCCGAAAACTACGTGGTGGCCGTGCGCCTGGACATCACCAACCTGATCGAGCAGCGCCAGGCCCTGGAGGCCGCCCAGGAGGCAGCCCAGGCGGCGCAGCAGCTGTTGCGCGACGCAGTGGAATCGCTGCCCGAGGGGTTTGCGCTCTTCGATGCCGAAGACCGGCTGGTGGTGTGCAATGCGCAGTACCGCCGCCTGTACCCCATTTCCGCCCCGATGATCGTGCCGGGCAACACCTTCGAGCAGATCGCGCGCTACGGCGCGGAGCGCGGCCAGTACCCCGACGCCGCCGGCCAGGTGGAGGCCTGGCTGGCGCGGTGCGTGGCCGACCACCGGGCCGCCCGGCACACGGTGCTGCAGCGCCTGCCCGAAGGCCGCTGGGTGCAGGCCGACGAGCGGCGCACGCCCCAGGGCGGCATTGCCGGCGTGCGCACCGACGTGACCCAGCTGGTGCGCAAGGAGCAGGAGCTGGCCGCCGCCAACGCCAAGCTGGCCCTGCTGTCCACCACCGACGGTGTCACCGGCATCGGCAACCGGCGCCGGTTTGACGAACGGCTGGCGGTGGAATGGCTGCGCTGCGGCCGCCAGCGGCTGCCGCTGGCCGTGGTGCTGATCGACATCGACCACTTCAAGCTCTACAACGACCACTACGGGCACCTGGCCGGCGACGAATGCCTGCGGCGCGTGGCCCAGCTGCTGCAGGCCACCATCCGCCGTGCGGACGAGGTGACGGCGCGCTACGGCGGCGAGGAGTTCGTGCTGCTGCTGCCCGACACGCCGCTGCCCGCGGCCGTGACGGTGGCGCAGCGCTGCATGGACAGCCTGCGCAACGCCGCCCTGCCCCACCCGCGCTCGCCCACCGCGCCCGTCATCACCTTCAGCGTGGGCATTGCCAGCGTGGTGCCGCACGCCGACGCCAGCTCTGACACACTGGTGCAGGCAGCCGATGCCGCGCTGTACCGCGCCAAGTACGGCGGACGCAACCGCATGGAGACCTTCGACCCCGGGCCCGTTGCCCAGGCATCCGCGGCGGCGGCGCCCCCATGAGCGCGCCGCGGGCGCTTCCCTCGTCTTCCCTGCTTTCCCCTTTCTTTCTTGATTTCTTGAAGCACAGCGAATGCACATCCTGCTGACCGGCTCCACCGGGTTCATCGGCCGCAGCGTGGCCGCTGCCCTCATCCGCGCGGGGCACACGGTGCACGGCGGCGTCTCGGGTCGGCGCCCCGCCGAGGGGGCGCTGGACGTCCCCATGGATTTCGCCCGCGACACCGCTCCCGCCGCGTGGCTGCCGCGGCTGGCAGGCATCGACGCAGTGGTCAACGCCGTGGGCGTGCTGCGCGACACGCCTGCCCGTCCCATCGATGCCGTCCACCACCTGGCGCCCGCGGCCTTGTTCGATGCGTGCGCGGAAGCGGGCGTCCAGCGCGTCGTGCACATTTCGGCGCTGGGCATCGAGGCCAGTGGCACCCGCTACGCCCGCACCAAGCGCGCCGCCGACGCGCACCTGCTGGGGCTGGCCGCCCAGGGTCGGCTGCGTGCCGCCATCCTGCGGCCCAGCATCGTGTTTGGCCGCGGCGGGGACAGCAGCAGCCTGTTCATGAACCTGGCGCGGCTGCCGGTGGCGCTGCTGCCGGGCCCCCTGTTCACCGCCCGGGTGCAGCCCGTGGCCGTGCACGAGGTGGCCCAGGTGGTCGCCGCCCTGCTGGGGCATGCCGGGCAGACCGAGGGCATCGTGGAATGTGCAGGCCCCGAAGCCCTGACCCTGGCCGGCCTGGTGGCCAGCCTGCGCCAGCAGCAGGGCCGCCGCCCTGCCCGCCTGCTGCGCCTGCCCGACGCGCTGACGCAGCTCAGCGCACGCCTGGGCGACGCCGTGCCCAGCGCGCCCTGGTGCACCGAAACCCTGCAGATGCTGGGCAGCGACAACGTGGGCAACCCTGCGGTGTTCGAACAGTTGCTGGGCCGCCCGGGGGTGCACTACCGGCAGCTGGTGGCCGCGGCCTGGCAGTGAGGCCCATGGCCGCCCGGCGGCGCTGCGGCTTCGCCGGCGCAGCCATAGGCATGCCGGGCCAGGGCGGCCGCAAGCACCCCCGAAGGGTTCACCAGGGCCATGCCGGGCAGCCCGGGGTGCTCTGACAGGGCCAGCGGAATCTCGGTGCACCCCATGACCAACGTGGAGACGCCATGGCGCTGCTGCAGCGCCAGGGACACCGCCTCGAACCGCTCGCGCGCCAGCGCATAGTTGCCGGCCTTCACGCCGCTGTAGATGCCCTGCATCAGCTGCTCGCGCTGCGCCTCGTCGGGCAGGTGGCACGCAATGCCCGCGCGCGCCAGCGCGTCCTGGTACAGCCCGGCGTCGTAGGCGCCGCGCGTGGCCAGCAGGCCCACGCCCGGCACCCCGCGCGCAGACAGCTCGGCCGCCACCTCCCGCACGCCATGCAGCACCACCAAGTGCGGAAACCGCTGCTGCAGGACACCGTGCCATGCGTGGGCGGTGTTGCACGCAATCGCCACCACCCGCGCACCCAGCGCGGCCAGCCGCCCCGTGGCCTGCAGCAAGGGATCCTCGGGCTGGTGCGCGCCCGGGCGCCGGTCGTGCAGTGCCGCCGTGCGGTCCGGAATCGGCACCTGCGCCAGCCAGTGCTCCGGGTACGCCTGGTCCTGTACCGGAATGCCCAGCGCCTCCATGCGCGCCGTGCAGGCCTGCACGAACAGCCGCACAAAATCGGCGCCGGCCGCGGGCCCCATCCCGCCCAGGATTCCCACCACCTGCGGAGCGTGGGCGGGGCTTGCGGACAACACGGCAGAAGACATGCGCACGGCAGCCGGCTATTGGGCGGGCTTGTCGCTCTGCGCCACCAGGTTTTCGCGCAGCTCCTTGCTCATGGGCAGGTTCAGGTTCTGGCCGCGCGGCGGCACGGGAGACATGAACCACTTGGTGTAGAGCTTCTCAAACTCGCCGGACTTCATCAGCGAGACGATCACCCCGTTCACCAGCGCCTGGAACTGCGGGTCGTCCTTGCGCAGCATGCAGGCGTAGGGCTCCACCTGCAGCGAATCGCCCACCACCGTCCACTCGGCAGGGTTGCGCGCGTTGCCCATCAGCCCGAACAGCAGGATGTCGTCCATGGCGAACGCCTCGGCCCGCCCGGTGTCCACCAGCAGCATGGAGTCGTCGTGGTCTTTGCCCAGCACGATGTCCAGGTCCAGGTTGTTGTCGCGGCTGTACTTGCGGATCACCTGCGCGTTGGTGGTGCCCGAGGTGCTGGCCACCTTCTTGCGGGCCAGGTCGGCATAGTTCCTGACGCCCGAGGTCTTCTTGGTCAGCAGGCGCGTGCCTGTGTAGAAATAGTTGACCGCGAACTGCACATCCTTGCCCCGCACCGTGTTGTTGGTGGTGGACCCGCATTCCAGGTCGATGGTCCCGTTGGTCAGCAACGGAATGCGGTTCTGCGACGTGACGGCCTGCAGCTCCACCTTGAGCGCCGGGTTGTTCACCTGCTTCTTCACGGCCTCGGCCACGGCGTTGGAGATGTCCACCGCAAAGCCCACCGGCGCACCCGGGCCCGACAGGTAGCTGAACGGCACCGACGATTCCCGGTAGGCCAGCGTCATCTTGCCCGACTCGGCAATCTTCTTGAGCGTGTCGGCACTGGCCGGCGGGCCGGCCAGCAGGGCGGCGGCCGCAAGGGCCACAGAGGTGGTAACGGCGGAGAGCTTCATGGAATCCCTTTGCATCAAAAGAAAAAGCCAGACAGGTGGATGGACAAAAAGCGGAACGCAGCTGCACTGTAAGAAGCCGCGGCGCGGTTGAACAATTCCTTTGCGCAGGTGGGCCATGATCAAAAGTTATGCCGCCCCGTGGTGCGCGCCGCCGCACCACTCCAGTGCCTCCTGCAGGCCCGTGCCCGCCCGGGTGCGCCACATAACTTCCCGGCATGGGCCCGCATGGCATTGGCATTGGTCAGCGCGCCGCTGCGCGCCTACATTGGCTTTTCCATCAACCACCCCTGAGAACGTGTGCACGTTCCCGGAACACGCAAGATGCACGTATGTGTCCTCGGCGCGGGCATCGTGGGCCTGGCCACCGCGTATGAACTCCACCAGCGCGGGCTGCAGGTGACCGTGATCGACCAGGACCAGCCCGGTTCCGGAGCCAGCGGCGGCAACGGCGCGCAACTGAGCTACAGCTACGTCCAGCCCCTGGCCGATGCCGGCATCTGGCGCCAGCTGCCCCAGCTGCTGCTGTCGCCGCGCTCGCCCCTCAAGCTGCGCCCGCAATGGGACCGCGAGCAATGGCGCTGGTGCGTGGAATTTTTGCGCGCCTGCAACCGCAGCACCTCCGCGCGCAGCACGCAGCACCTGCTGGCCCTGGCCGCCCTCAGCCGCCAGGGCTTTGAAGCGATGCTGCAGGCCGAACAGCTGGACTGCGACTTCTCGCGCACCGGCAAGCTGGTGCTGTACGACAGCCCCGCGGGCCTGACGGCGGCCCGCCGCCAGATGGAGCTGCAGCGCCCCTGGGGCAGCCCGCAGGAGGCCGTGTCGGCACGGCAGTGCGTGGAGATCGAACCCACGCTGGCGCACTACCAGCGCCACATCGCCGGCGCCATCTACACCCCCAGCGAATGCGCGGCCGACTGCCTGGCGGTCTGCCGCGGCCTGCACCGGGTGCTGAGCGCGCGCGGCGTGCGCTTTGTGCTGGGGGCGCGGGTGCAGGGCTTCGTGCACGCTGCCGGGCGCATCGCCGCCGTCCGGACGGACGGCGGCACCGTCGAGGCGCAGCAGTTCGTGCTGGCCCTGGGCAGCGCCAGCCACCGGGTGGCGCAGGGGCTGGGCATGCGCCTGCCCGTCTACCCGCTCAAGGGCTACAGCATCACGCTGGGCACCGCGCACGCCCCGGGTGCGGCACCCCGCGTCAACGTGACCGACGCGGCGCGCAAGGTGGTGTTCGCCCGCATCGGCCACCGCCTGCGTGTGGCCGGCATGGCCGAGCTGGTGGGGCACGACGACCGCATCCCGCCCGGCCGCATCCAAAGCTTGCGCGAAGCCGCCGCTGCCCTGTTCCCCGGCTGCAGCGACTCCCGCGACCTGCACCCCTGGACCGGCCTGCGGCCCGCCACACCCACCGGCGTGCCCCTGGCGGGGCGGCACCCCCAGGCGCCGCACAACCTGCTGCTGAACACGGGCCACGGCGCGCTGGGCTTTACGCTGGCCTTTGGCACGGCGGCGCAGGTGGCCGAACTGCTGGCGCCTGCGGCAGGCCCGGCGGTCGCCGGCGCAGGCGGATAGCCTCCGCCGGAATCTACGTCTCCCGCAGGCCCACGGATTCCAGCGTTTCGGCCACCGCCCGGCGCATGCACTGGGTCATGGCGCTGGCCAGCAGCGAGCTGGGGCGGTTGACCGTGCGCAGCGACTTGATCGGCACGGCAATGTGGGGCGCCAGCGCCAGCACGTCCACCTTGCGGTCGTCGGCGGAAGCCGCCGTGCACAAATCCACCACCGCGACGGCATGGCCATGGTGCGCCAGGGCCAGCGCGGCGTGGTAGGTCTGCACGGTAATCGCGGTCTGCAGCCCCACCCCGGCCTCGCGGCAGGCATGGCTGACAAGGGTGCCGATCGGGTCGCGCACATCCAGCCGCACCACCGGGATGCCCGACAGGTCCGCCAGGTGCACCACGCCGGAGGCGACCAGGGCGGCATCGAGCATGCCCTTGGGCGCCACGCACACCATGCGGCCGTCGGCCAGGTGCTCTTGCGCAAGCGCCGGGTGCGCCACCGCGCTGAAGACAAAGCCCACGTCGGCCTCTTGCAGCACCAGAGCCGACACGATCTGCGGCGAGTGCAGCGCATCGATGGTGACTTTCACATCCGGGTGCTTCTGGCGAAAGAACCGCAGCGCGCGCGGCAGCACCTCATAGCTGAGCGCCAGCACGCTCAGGATGTGCAGCTCCCCCTCGCGCTGGTCGCCCTTGAGGCTATTGGCCAGGCGCTGCACGTCGTCCAGCTGGTTGAACAGGCGCTCGATGTGCGGGTACAGGGTCTGCGCCTCGCTGGTGGGCACGAGCTTGCCCTTGAGCCGGTGGAACAGCGGGAACCCGAGCTGCAGCTCCGCATGGGCCAGGATGCGGCTGACCGCAGGCTGCGTGACGTTGATGAGGCGGGCCGCCGCGCTCACGCTGCCGGTGAGCATGACGGCGTTGAATACTTCGATATGGCGCAGGCGCATGGGGCCACGATGCAAGGAACGCGCCGGGCCGGCAATCCTTGAATCCCCCAATGCGGCCAGCCGCCGGCTACAGCGCCATGGACGGCCGCTGCGCCATGGCCGCACGCCAGCGCAGCAGGTGCGGATGCTGATCGCCCGGCTTTTGCTTGACCACGCGCGCAAAGTCCACGGCCACCACCGCCGTGATGTCGGCCACGCTGAAGCGGCCGGCGGCGATGTAGTCGCGGTCCGCCAGGCGCTCGTTGAGCAATGCGAAGAAATTCGCCACCCGCGCCAGCCCCCGCTCGGCCAGGGCCGGAATCTGCGGGTAGTCCACCGCGCCGGGCAGCGCCCGGTTGGCCATGGCGGGCGAGCTGTTGCGCAGCGCCTCGGCAATGGCCAGCAGGCCCTCGAACTCCACGCGCCAGTTCCAGCTGGCGATCTCGGCCTTCTCGGCCGGTGTCGCGCCCAGCAGCGGCGGCTCCGGGTAGCGCGCCTCCACATACGCCGTGATCGCCGCGTTGTCCGCCAGCAGCAGGCCTTCTTCGGTGCGCAGCGCAGGCACGGTGCATTGCGGGTTGATGCGGCGGTAGGCCTCGCCCAGCTGCTCGCCGCTCTTCAGGTCCACCTGCACGGTGTCATGGGCCACGCCTTTTTCAGCGAGCAGGATGCGCGCGCGGCGCGGGCTGGGCGCAGTGGCACAGTCGTAGAGGGTGATCATGGCGGCCTCCTTCAAAAGGCTCACGGTGCGGGCGCAGAGGAAGCCGCTGCTGCCGCTTCGATCTTGTCCTGCGTCTTGGTGTCAAAGTCGCTGGCGTCGTGCCGCTCGCGCAGCTGGTTGGCCGGGTCGCCCGTCACACGGTTCACCTTGCGCCCGCGCTGCACCGCGGGGCGCTGGGCCACCTGCTCGGCCCACCGCAGCACGTGGGTGTATTCCTGCACCTGCAGGAACTCGCCCGCGTCATACGCCTGGCCCTTCACCAGCAAGCCATACCAGGGCCAGATGGCAATGTCCGCCACCGTGTACTCGCTGCCCGCCACGTACTCGTGCTCGGCCAGGCGCCGGTTCAGCACATCGAGCTGGCGCTTGGCCTCCATGGCGTAGCGGTCAATCGCGTACTCGATCTTGACCGGCGCATACGCATAGAAATGCCCAAACCCGCCGCCCACGAACGGCGCACTGCCCATCTGCCAGAACAGCCACGACAGGCACTCGGCCCGCGCCGCGCCGTCCTGGGGCAAGAAGGCCCCGCCAAACTTCTCGGCCAGGTACATCAGGATGGCGCCGGACTCAAACACCCGCACCGGGTGCGCCGGGTCCGTGCGGTCCAGCAGCGCGGGAATCTTGGAGTTGGGGTTCACCGCCACAAACCCGCTGCCGAACTGCTCGCCCTCGTTGATGCGGATCAGCCACGCGTCGTACTCCGCCCCGCTGTGGCCCAGCGCCAGCAGTTCCTCCAGCATCACCGTCACCTTCACGCCGTTGGGCGTTCCCAGCGAATACAGCTGCAGCGGGTGTCGGCCCACGGGCAGTTCCTTGTCATGCGTGGCCCCGGCAATGGGCCGGTTGATGCTGGCGAACCGGCCGCCGTTTTCTTTGTTCCATTGCCAGATGGCGGGGGGGGTGTAGGGGGTCAGATCAGACATGCGGGCTCCAAGCAAATTGTTGGTGAAAGCAAGCGGGATCGCTGGCGGTGACCGAATGAGTCTAGCGACGGACCTGATTCGCCGCTGGGTTGGAGCGAATGCCCTGCAGGCAGGCTTGTCTCCGGCCAAGTACCGGGCCCCTGGGCCAAAGTCCACGCTTGGAGAATTCAGGGCGGACCTTTGCGCATAGCGAGGCAGGCCCAGGCCGCCGACACAGCTTGCTCAGACAAGAATAGGAACTGCAACGCAGGCCAACCCCATTGATGGGATAGCTGCCAGCGCTTGAAAGACAAGCATCTCGGGCTAAAAACACTCGCGTTGAGGGCCGTTTCCGCTTGCTGCTATTGCAGCCTCAATGCGCCTTGTCCCAGTTCGGCCCCACCCCCACCTCGGCCAATAGCGGCACCTTCAGCGCCGCCACCTCCGCCATCAGCCGCGGGATGTGGGTCTTGAGCCAGTCCACCTCGCCCTCGGGCAGCTCGAACACCAGTTCATCGTGCACCTGCAGCACCATCTTGATGTCGGGCTTGTGCGCGTCCAGCTCCTTCTGCACGGCCACCATGGCCATCTTGATGAGGTCGGCGGCGGTGCCCTGCATGGGCGCGTTGATGGCGGCGCGTTCGGCACCGGCGCGGCGGGGGCCGTTGGGAGAGTTGATCTCGGGCAGGTACAGGCGGCGGCCGAACACGGTCTCGACGTAGCCCATGGACTTGGCGGATGCCTTGGTGTCGTCCATGTACTGCTTCACGCCGGGGTAGCGCTGGAAGTAGCGGTCGATGTAGGCGGCGGCGGCCTTCGTTTCAATGCCCAGGTTCTTGGCCAGGCCGAAGCTGCTCATGCCGTAGATGAGGCCGAAGTTGATGACCTTGGCATAGCGGCGCTGCTCGCTCGTCACCTGGTCGACCTCCACGCCAAACACTTCGGCGGCGGTGGCGCGGTGCACGTCCAGGCCGGCGTGGAAGGCGTGCAGCAGCGAGTGGTCGCCGCTCAGGTGGGCCATGATGCGCAGCTCGATCTGCGAGTAGTCGGCGCTGGCGATGACGCGGCCGGGCGGCGCGATGAAGGCCTCGCGCACGCGGCGGCCTTCAGGGGTGCGGATGGGGATGTTCTGCAGGTTGGGGTCGTTGCTGGACAGGCGCCCGGTGACGGCCACGGCCTGCGCATAGTGGGTGTGCACGCGGCCGGTGCGCGGCAGGGCCAATTGCGCGAGCTTGTCGGTGTAGGTGCCCTTGAGTTTGCTCAAGGACCGGTGCTCCAGCAGCTTGGCGGGCAGGGGGTAGTCCTCGGCCAGTTTTTCCAGCACTTCTTCGTCGGTGCTGCGCGCGCCGGTGGCGGTTTTCTTCACCACGGGCATGCCCAGCTTGTCGAAGAAGATTTCGCCCAACTGCTTGGGGCTGCTCAGGTTGAAGGGCTGGCCGGCGATTTCGTAGGCCTCGGTTTCCAGCTGCAGGATGCGCTGGCCCAGCTCGTGACTCTGGGCGGCCAGCGTGGCGGCGTCGATGAGCACGCCGTTGCGTTCGATGCGGTACAGCGCCTCGCTGCTGGCGATCTCCAGTTCGTAGATGAAGCGCAGTTTCTCGTCGGCCTCCAGCAGCGGCCACAGGGCCTGGTGCACGTCCAGCGTCTGGTCGGAGTCTTCGCACGAGTAGGCGGCGGCCTTGTCCACGGGCACCTGGGCAAAGGGGATCTGGTGCGCGCCCTTGCCGCACAGGTCTTCGTAGCTGATGCCTTTGCGGCCGGTGTGGCGCTCGGCCAGGCTGGCCAGGCCATGGGGCTTGTGCACTTCGAGCACGTAGCTTTGCAGCATGGTGTCGTGCACGTAGCCCTGCACCTCGATGCCGTGGTTGGCAAACACGTGGCGGTCGTACTTGATGTGCTGGCCCAGCTTGGCGTGCCGGGCCTCCTGCAGCCAGGGCTTGAGGCGCGCGAGCACCTCGTCGCGCGGCAGCTGCGCGGGTGCATCGGGGCCCACATGCGCCAGCGGGACGTAGGCGGCCTCGCCAGGCTGCACGCTGAAAGAGACGCCCACGATCTGCGCGCGCATCTCGTCCAGCGAATCGGTCTCGGTGTCCAGCGCCACCAGCGGGGCCTTTTGCAGGCGCTCCAGCCACTGGTCGAAGTCGGTCCAGTTGAGGATGGTGTCGTACACCACCGTGCGGTGCTGGGCCTGTTCGGCCACGTTGCTGGCGGAATGGTCGGCAAACAGATCGCCGCTCTGGCCGGGCATGGCCACCGGCGGCGCCGCGCCGGCTGCGGCCGCATCACCCCCGCCCAGCGCGCGGGCGAGGCCCTTGAAGCCATATTTCTCGTAGAAGGCGCGCAGCGGCTCGGTCTGGGGTTCGCCCAGGGCCACGGAGTCCAGCGCGGGCAGGCCCAGCACGTGCTCGGCCAGGTCGCAGTCGGTCTTGATGGTGACCAGCTGCCGCCCGGTGGGCAGCCAGCCCAGCGCGTTGCGCAGGTTCTCGCCGGCCACGCCCTTGATCTCGCCCGCGCGGGCCAGCAGGGCGTCCAGCGATCCGTATTCCTGCAGCCACTTGGCGGCCGTCTTGGGGCCCACCTTGGGCACGCCGGGCACGTTGTCCACGGCGTCGCCCACCAGGGTCTGGTAGTCCACCATCAGGTGCGGGGGCACGCCAAACTCGGACGTCACGCCGGCAATGTCGCGCTTCTTGCCGCTCATGGTGTCGATGATGGTGATGTGCTCGTTGACCAGCTGGCTCAGGTCCTTGTCGCCGCTGGAGACCACCACCTCGATGCCCTGGGCCGCGGCGGTGACGGCCAGCGTGCCGATGACGTCGTCGGCTTCCACCCCGGGGATGGCCAGCACCGTCCAGCCCAGCAGGCGCACCACCTCGTGGATGGGGTCGATCTGCGTGCGCAGGTCGTCGGGCATGGGCGCGCGCTGGGCCTTGTACTCGGGGTACAGCGCGTCGCGGAAGGTGGGGCCCGAGGCGTCGAACACGCAGGCGGCGTAGTCCGCCCGCACTTCCTTGCGCAGGGCCTGCATCATGTTGATCATGCCCCGGATGGCGCCGGTGGCCGGGCTGGTGCGGTCGCCCGGCACCGCCCGCAGGTCGGGCATGGCATGGAAGGCGCGGTACAGGTAGCTGGATCCATCCACCAGCACCAGGGTCTTTTTGCCGCCCGGCTGCGGCGGCGCGGAGGGCGGTTCCCCCACGGAGACGGGGGCGGCGTTGGGGGGCAGGGATTCGTCGTTCATGCACGGATTGTGCACGGCTGCCGGGCGCTGGCGGCGCGCGCGGATGCGCCCTCTACAATGCAAGCATGCGCGCTGTTCACCTATTTTTGCTGCTGGGCGTGGCCTGCGGCACCGCCCTGGCCCAAAATCCTACCCAAAATGCCCCCCAAGGCGCGCCAGATCAGCGCGAGGCGCTCTCAAATCCAGAGCAACTGACGGGCCGTGCCAACCAGCGCACGGAGCGCATCCACGTTGAGGATGCCGGCAGCCGCGTGGACGAGCTGCGCGTGGGCGGGCAGACCCAGAGCATTTCGGTGCAACCCAAGACCGGCAACCTGCCCGGCTACATGGTGCAATCCCCCGACGGCGCCCGCAGCCGCGCCGGCAGCCACAACGGCGCCGAAACCACAACCGCCCCGCGCGTCTGGAACGTCATGAAGTTCTGAACCCGGGCGCTCCCGCGGGCCCCGGCCCCGGGTACCCCGCGCGGGGCACCGCCCTGCCTTCCGCACGCTTGTGCTTTCACCAGTCGTTTTTCTCCCCCTGTCCTGAGCGATGGCCGTCTTTACCGAAGTCTCCAATGATGAGGCGCGCGAACTGCTGCGCCGTTTGCAACTGGGCGAGCTGGTGGCGCTGCGCGGCATCGAAGGGGGCATCGAGAACACCAACTACTTCCTCACCAGCGACCAGGGCGAGTTCGTGCTCACGCTGTTCGAGCGCCTCACCGCCGAGCAGCTGCCCTTCTACTTGTTCCTGATGAAGCACCTGGCGCACGGCGGCATTCCCGTGCCCGACCCGCGCGCCGACAAGAACGGCGACATCCTGCACACCGTGGGCGGCAAGCCCGCCGCCGTGGTGAACAAGCTGCGCGGCAAAAGCCAGCTCGCTCCGCAGGGCGCGCACTGCGCCGCCGTGGGCGGCATGCTGGCGCGCATGCACCTGGCGGGCCGCAGCTTTGACCGCCAGCAGCCCAACCTGCGCGGCCTGCCGTGGTGGAACGAAACCGTGCCCGTGGTGCTGCCGCACATCGGCGAAGCCGCCTCGGCGCTGCTGCGCTCGGAACTGGCGTACCAGAACCACGTGGCCGCCGGCGCCGCCTACGCAGCCCTGCCCCGGGGCCCGGTGCACGCCGACCTGTTCCGCGACAACGTGATGTTCGAGGGCGAGGAGCTGACCGGGTTCTTCGACTTCTACTTCGCGGGCGTGGACACCTGGCTGTTCGACCTGGCCGTGTGCCTGAACGACTGGTGCATCGACCTGTCCACCGGCGCACACGATGCCGAGCGTGCCTCGCGCATGCTGGACGCCTATCAGGCCGTGCGCCCGCTCACCGCGCCGGAGCGTGAGCTGCTGCCGGCCATGCTGCGCGCCGGGGCCCTGCGCTTCTGGATTTCGCGCCTGTGGGATTTCTACCTGCCCCGCGAGGCCTCGATGCTCAAGCCCCACGACCCCACACACTTCGAACGCGTGCTGCGCAGCCGCATCGCGCAGCCGGTGCATGCCTGAACGGCAACGGCAGTGCCGCCCGCGGCCGGACGGCCTGCCGCGATCCCCTGCCCGGCGCTGCGGTTTGGGCGGCTGGAGTAAATTCCTGGCACAGGCTGCCGTCGCCCCCTTCTCTTCTGCCCTAACGCAATGAAACTCCGCATCGTCTCCGCCCGCACGGGCCTGGACTGGGTCACGCTTGGCATCCGGACGTTCTGGCGGCAGCCCATGGCGCTGGCGGCGCTGTTCTTCATGACCATGGCGATCATGTCGCTGGCCACACTGATCCCGCTGATCGGCCCGGCCGTTGCGCTGATGCTGCTGCCCACCTCCACGCTGGTGATGATGGTGGCCGCGGCCCAGGCATCGCAGGGGCGCTTTCCCACGCCGGCATTGCTGCTGGTGGCGTTTCGCACCGGCCAGCAGCGCCTGCGCGACATGATGGTGCTGGGGGCGCTGTACGCGGCGTGCTTCCTGGGCGTGATGGGGCTGTCCGCCCTGCTGGACGGCGGACAGTTCGCCAGCGTCTATCTGGGCGGCGCCAAGATGACGCAGGAGATCGCCGAAGACCCGGCCTTCCAGCGCGCCATGTGGCTTTCCATGGTGCTGTACCTCCCGTTGTCGCTGCTGTTCTGGCATGCCCCCGGGCTCGTGCACTGGCATGGGGTGCCGCCAGTGAAGGCGCTGTTCTTCAGCATCGTGGCCTGCGCACGGAATTTCGGGGCGTTTCTGGTCTACGGCCTGGGCTGGATGGGCGTGTTCCTGCTGGGCGGGCTGGTGGTGGCCACCGTCGCCACCCTTTTGGCACTCGCCGGCCTGGCCAACACGGCCGCAGGGGGCATCATGGTGGGCGCGGCCATGATGCTGGCGGCCATGTTCTTCACCTCGGTGGTGTTCACGTTCCGCGACTGCTTTGACGCCCCCGGCAGCGACGCTGCCGACGCGGCCCAGCCGCCAGCCCCCGCGGCCTGAGCGGCACCGCCGCGCCGCGACCGCCCCAGTAGCGAGACCAAGCCCCGCGAGGCCGCACACGGACTGCGTGCGGCCAGCGTGCCGGTGCGCCTGCAAGGGTGCGCCCGGGCATGGGCGCCGACCGCCGGCGTGGCGGGTGCCTGCCGGCATTCACGCCACTGTCACACAGCGTTCTTAGCATCCGCAGCCGGACAGCCCGCTTGCTCCGGCCCCGGCCTGCGCGGCGGTCCCTGCCTCTTTGTTCTCCTCTATCCACAACGATCCACCATGTCCCACACGACCACGCCTACCCGCCGCAAGGCCCTGCAACTTCTGGCCGGCATTCCCATGCTGCCCATCGGTACCTCGGCGGCCGCTTCGCTGCTGGCCACCGGGTGCGGCGGCGGCAGCGATGAGGCGACTTTTGCGTCCGCATCGTTCACGTCGATGGCCGCCCCCACGCTGGCCAACGCCGCCGCCATGGCCACCACCGCGGTGGGTTCCTCGCTGAACGTGAAGCTCAGCGACGGCAGCACGCAGTCGTATGCCCTGGCCTATCAGCCCTTCTTCATCACCGGCGACCTGGTGCCGGACGGCAAGGGCGGCAAGGTGCTGGCCGGCGGCTACTACGACATCAACAACAAGCCCATCATCGACACCTCCGTGCCCGGCGCGGAACGCCAGTTCTTCTCGGACTCGCCCGACGGCACCTCGCTGCTCACCGTGCCCAACGCCAAGGTGGACGGCGTCAAGGGCAACCCCGTGTTCGCGGTGGTGCAGTTTGAATACACCACCTGGGCACAAGACGGCAAGAGCGACATGTACGGCAAGCTTCCCTCCCCCATCGCCGTGCTCACGCTGGACCAGGACCCCAACACGGGCAAGCTCGGCCTGGTGAAGTACCACAACGTGGACACCTCCAAGGTGCACGGCCTGTGGATCACCTGCGGCGCCAGCCTGTCGCCCTGGGGCACGCACCTGTCCAGCGAAGAGTACGAGCCCGACGCCTTCAACAGCGGCAACGCCCAGCTCAAGGCCTACAGCAAGAACCTGTTTGGCGACGAGACCAAGGCCAACCCCTACCACTACGGCCACATGCCCGAAGTGACGGTGAACCCCGACGGCACCGCGTCCATCAAGAAGCACTTCTGCATGGGCCGCATCTCGCACGAGCTGGTGCAGGTGATGCCCGACCAGCGCACCGCGCTGATGGGTGACGACGCCACCAACAGCGCGTACTTCGTGTTCGTGGCCGACAAGGAAAAGGACCTGTCTTCGGGCACGCTGTACGCCGCCAAGGTGGGCGCCGGCTTCTCCATCGAACCCGCAGCCGCCAGCGGCGCGCCCCTCACCTGGATCAAGCTGGGCTCGGCCACCAGCGCCGAAATCGAGCAGCTGGCCAACACGCTCAAGCCCGCCGACATCATGAGCGTGGCCAGCAAGGACCCTGGCGACGCCAGCTACACCAAGATCGTGGCCAACGGCAAGACCGAGTGGATCAAGATCAACCCGGGCATGGAAAAGGCCGCGGCCTTCCTCGAAACCCACCGCTACGCAGCCTTCAAGGGCGCGAGCCTGGGCTTCACCAAGATGGAAGGCACCACCGTCAACGCCAAGGACAAGATCGCGTACTCGGCCCTGCAGAACTGCGAAAAATCGATGGTGGCCGGCGACGCCGCCAACGTGCCGGGCAATGGCATCTCCATCCCCAAGACCCTGAAGGCGGGCGTGGTGATGGCCCTGAACCTGCGCGGCGGCCAGAAGGACACCGCCGGCGGCGCCATCAACAGCGAGTGGATGCCCGTGGACACCAAGGCGCTGCTGGCAGGCGAGGACATTGCTGCCGACGCCCTGGGCAACACCGGCAACCCCAACAAGATCTGCAACCCCGACAACCTCAAGTTCTCGGAAAAGATGCGCACCCTGTTCATCGGCGAGGACAGTGGCCAGCACGTGAACAACTTCCTGTGGGCCTACAACGTGGACACCAAGGAGCTGTCGCGCCTCATGTCGATCCCCGCGGGCGGCGAATCCACCGGCCTGCACGCCGTGGACGAGATCAACGGCTGGACCTACATCATGAGCAACTTCCAGCACCCCGGCGACTGGGGCGGCATCCACAGCGTGGTGAAGGGCACGCTGGATCCCCTCATCAACGCCAACTACAAGAACAAGGCGGGTGCTGGCGTGGGCTACCTCACCGGTACCGCCAAGCAGCCCGCGCTGCGCCAGCGCTGAGCGGCGGCAGCACCACCGCACCTGCCGGCACATTCTGCGGCCGGCCACAGGAACGGGGCCCCTGGGTCCCGTTTTTTTGCACCACGCCCGCCACCGCAAGCGCGGACAAAGCGCCGCTCGCCGCGAGCGTCAGCGTCCGCCGGTGAACATGAAGTACGCCAGCACGCACACCGCCAGCGCCACGATGAGCCGGGCGATCCAGGGCGTGACCAGCCAGGCGCCCAGCACCATGGCGACGCGGCCCCACACATGCTGCGACTGCAGCGCGCCCTGGGGCTCGGGCGCGGGGGCGCCCCGGGCCTGCAGCGGGTAGCCGCAGCCGGGGCAGGCCGGCGCATGCGATGACACTTCACGCCCGCATTCCGGGCAACGCACCAGGGCCATGCTGCTCTACCTGCCTTCCTTGGGCTGCGTGCCGGGCACGCCGATGAGGATCTGCACCCGCCGGTTGAGCTGGCGCCCCTGCGGGTCGTCGCGGCCGTCCGGCGTGGTGTTGGGCGCCACGGGCTCGCGCTTGCCCAGCCCCTCCACCCGCGCGGGGCGGCCGGTGCGCTGCTGCAACGCGGCCGAGACCGTCCCGGCACGGCGCAGCGACAGGCTGTCGTTGTACGCGTCGGTGCCCTTGCCATCGGTATGGCCGCGCACAGTCAGGGGCGCCGCCGCGTAGCTCTTGATGAGTTCGGCCGCCTTGTCCAGCGACGGGGCCGCGTCCGGCCGCAGGTCCGCCTTGTCGAAGTCGAACAGCACATCGGCCGGCAGGTCAATGGAAATGGCCTGCTCCGGCGTGGGGTGCGCCTTGAGCTCGGCCCACAGCGCGCGCGTCTGCGCCAGGCGCTCGCGCGGGACCTCGGCCTCGCGCAACACCGTCTGCGGCCCGGCACTGCGCTGCAAGGTGGACTCCTGCGTGCGGGCCGCCAGCGCACCCGCGGGCTGCTGCGGGCGCAGCACCGTGGCGGGCGCCTCGGAAGCAGGCGCCAGCCGCGTCGGCACATCGGCCAGCGCACGCTGGCTGCGCACCACCTCCCATGCCCGCGCCGGCGCAGCAGCCAGGGCCAGCACCGCCGCCATTCCCGCGGGAACCAGGGCGCCCAGCCCGCGCATGCCCGCGGCCCTCCATCCGGCGCGCATCAGCCGCCCTGCAGCGGCAGGTCGATGACCAGCCCCGGCGCCACGATGTTGTCGCCCTGATTGCCGTCGTTGAACACCAGCTTGAGCTTGCGGGCCGAGGGCGCCACCGCCCCCAGGAACACCAGCTGCCCGTCCAGGGTTTCGCCCTCGCGGACGGTGATGTCGCGGTTGTTGTCGGGCCGCTTGATGTGCAGGCGGGCGCCGCTTTCGTCCTGCAGGTAGGTGTCTGCCAGCGCCAGCATGGTGGTGTCGGTGATGCGGTTGGCAAACGAGATGCTCACGTCGAGCACCGTGGCGTCGGCCCCCATTTCCACGGCCTTCACGCGCACCGTGACGCCGGCCGGAGCCACTCCCTGGATGGCCAGGGTCTGCTTGCGCGGGGCGGCCGCCGCAGGGGGCGCGGCCTGCGCGGCAGGAGCCGCTGTGGAGGGCGCGGCGCTGGGTGGCGCGGCCACGGCCGCCGGGGCGGGCTCTGCGGCGGCAGACACCTTGGGCTGCGGCGCGGCCGGCTCCTTGCACGCGGCCAGCAGCAGGGCAGCGGCAGCCATCGCGGCGGCGGCCGCGCGCGGCCAGGGAGCGGGTGGGAAGGAACGGGGGTCGGGTGCTGGGTAGGTCATGGGTTCGGTAGAAAAGCGCTTCACTGCACTGCGCGGCTCAGCGGATGCGGATGCTGTTGGTCTGCTCCTGCCGCGGACGCGCCGGCGCCTGCGGACAGTCCTCGGTGCGCACCTGGTTGGCATTGCGGCCCTGGACGATGACCGTGCGGCCTTCCAGGCGCGCGCCGGACACGTCGACACTGTTGACGGAGGCGTGGCCCTCGCCCGCGCAGCGGGTGCCCGATGCGGTGTTGCCCGACACCTCGATGCGGTTGCCCGCCCCGGCCGCAGCCGCTGGCTGCACCGAAGACGCGGGTGCCGCAGGGGCGGGGGCCGTGCTGCGCTGCGGCACCACGGGCCGGTTGGCGGCGGCGGGGCCCAGCGGCCCGGTGGGGCCAATGGGCCCCTGCGGCCCCACGGGTCCCGCCGTTGCGGCGCAGGGCAACAGCAGCGCCAGCAGCCATGCCCGGGCGGGCGCCTGCGGGCGCGCCGGACGCACCGGACGTTGGGGGGCGGGAGGGCAGCATTCCATGGCGGTCACCTTCTTTGCATTCCCGGCCGTCAAGGCGGCGCCTTGCCAGGGGTTCCGGGCAGTGTGCTGCCGGGCTGGGGCGCGGCGGCCGCCGGCACCGGCAGCGAGCGCGGCACGGCCGACATGCCGGGAAGCCCCGAGCCCGGCCGCACCGCGCCGGCCGGGGCCGGCGGCGCGTCCACCGGCCTGCCGCTGGCGTCCGCCGTGGCCTGGCGCTGGATGCGGGCCTCCAGTTCGGACGCAAACCGCTCGGCCAGCGCGACCTCTTCTACGGCCATCTCGGCACCCAGCTCGTTGATGAGGGACAGCACGTTGCGCTGGGTGCCGGTATCAGGCTGCGCCAGGCGCTCCAGCAGCCGCGCATAGCCCAGCGCCTTCACGTTGTCGCGGGGCACGCCCTGGCCTTTGCGGTTCATCTCGGCCAGGCGCTGCATGGCCCGGGGGTCGCCGCGCACGGCCGCCAGCAGGTACCAGCGGTAGGCCTGCCCCATGTCGCCGATGCCGGCGCGCGGGTTGCGGTAGGCATCACCCACAAACGAGAGCAGCTGGGGGTTCTGCGTGGCCAGGGCTTCGCGCTGCAGGCGCTCCAGCTCGTTGCGGTAGATCGGCCCCTGACACCCGAGCTCGGCCACGCCGCGCTCCAGCGCCTCGTTGCAGGCCTCCAGAAACCGCGCCCCCGCCGTGGCGGCAGCGGGGGGCGTGGCCGGCTGGGCGGGGGCCTGCGCCCCGGCAGGCGGCACGGCCTGCGCAGGGGCTTGTTGCGCCAGAACCGGCCCGACCAAGCCCGCTCCACACACAATCCCACACACCAGCCCCCGCAACGCGGGCCGCAACGGGGTGCTGCGCATGCCCGGCATCATGTGCCCGCCTTCGCAGCAGCCGCGGGCGCGGCGGCGCCGGCCGTGGGCGCCGTGGCCGCCGTCTCCCAGGCCATGGGCACGCCAAAGAACAGGGGCTCAAAGCCCTGCCAGGTCATCACGTCCACCGGCCCCAGCGCGGCGTACCGCTCGGCATACACCTTTTCCAGGGCCTGCTGGGTTTCGGCGTCGTACTTCTGCGTGACCTGCACGGGCTCGCCGTACTTGCGCAGGGTCACCTGGATCAGGCCGAGCTTGAGTTCGGGCGACAGCGCGTTGTAGGCGGCGCGCATGTTCTCGACCACCACCGGGTCGGGCTTGCCATTGGGAATGCAGCGCCAATACGGGGTGTTGGTGGCCTTGCCCACCAGCTCCAGCACGCTCAGGTCCACCAGGGTGCGGATGGCCGAGTGGCGGCCCTGCAGGTATTTGCCCTCCAGCTTGAAGCCGAAGGCATCGCCGTAAAAGCCCAGGCTGGCGTTGTCCTCGGAGCTGAAGTTGAGCACCTTCACCACGTTGGAGGCCTGGATCTGCGGCACCATCTGCTGGGTGGAAAAGCTCACCAGGTTGAGGTCCAGCGCCAGTGCGGAGTAGATGGCCGTGCGCTTGACGTCCCCGCCCAGCGTAACCTTGCCGTCCCCCTTGCCGAACTCGATGCCCGCGGAGTTCACCCGCCCCGCCCCCGCGATGGCGCGGTCGAATTCCGTGAGCGCGCCGGTGATGAGGAAGTCGGGCATGGTCACCCCGAACTTGGCCCCCAGCTGGGCCTGGGACACCAGGTAGTCCGGGTGGTAGGGCACATACACCACGCGGGCGCCAATGCGGTTCACGGCGGTGCGCACCATTTCCGTGATGTCGCCCGGGATCTCGGCCCCCACCAGGGGACTGGAGAGGTTGGTGGCGTCCAGGATGCTGCGGGTCTGCAGATAGATGACGGGGTCGCCTTCCTTGTAGATGTCCAGCATGCGCCCGAAGCGGCCGAGGGCCAGCGCATAGGGGCTGAGGTTGGTCACGGGCAGCAGCTTGTCGGCCTCGCGCTCTTCCATCAGGGTCTTGGCGTCCTTGAGCGCGTTTTCGGTGGAGGCGCATCCGGCCAGGGCAGCGACGGCCAGCGCCAGGGCGCTCCATCGCAGGGTTCTTTGGATCATGGTGGTCTTCTTGGTGTAGTGGGTATCCACGGCCCCGCTCTCTCGGGACCTTGCGGCCGAGGCCCTCGGCCTGGGCTGCGGTGCGTCAGCGGCCTGAATTGAAGACAGTGATGTTTTCCACCCCCTTGCCTTCGACATACAGCGTCACGTTGCCGGTGACATTGCCCTGGATGACGGGGCTCGCAATGCGCAGCGTGCCGTCCGCGCCCCGCTGCACGTCGGAATAGGTGGAGCGGATCACGATGTTCTTTTGCCCTTCGGGCAGCTTGAGGGTGCCGTCGGGCTGCACCAGCGCGCTCTGGTCCACCAGCGTGTTCTGCGAGATGGCCCGGTTCACGCGGGCCTTGGCACTCACCGACGGGTACACGCCGTCATTGAGCCGCACGCCGCTGCTGGCCATGTCCTTGTAGGCGCCAAGCTGCTCGCCGTAGTTCACCAGCTGCGCCTGCGCGCCGGTGCCCAGCAGGGCCAGTGCCCCTGCACCGCAGCACAGGCCCAGCGCCCGCCGTGCGCGCGCTGGGAGATCGGGGTTTCGTGTTGTCATCACCACTCCTTCGTCCATTTCAAATGGGAAACGCCAAGGCCGTCTTCACACCGCAACGGCCTGCGGCTACATGTTCAGAACGTTGAACGCCGGCAGCACCGTGACCGACTGGTTCACCACTCCCATGGACGGGAGGGTGTAGGTGTAGCCCGGGTTGGCCGCAAACGCCGCGTTGCCCGCCACGCCCACCGCGCCGGTAATGGCCCCGCCCAGGTTGCGCACACTGCCCGAGGTCATGCCCACGCCCGCCGCGGTGTTGTTGCCCACGACGGTGACCACGCCGGTGATGAGGCCCTGGTTGATGACCGAGTTGGACACGCCACCCACGGCGGCGCGGCCCTGGTTGCCCGCAATCACCACGGTGCCCGTGACCACGCCGCGGTTCACCAGCGAGTTGACCGTGCCGCCCAGCGTGGTGCTGCCCCGGTTGCCCGCGATGATCACGCGGCCCGACAACTGGCCGCGGTTGTCCACGCTGTTCACCGTGCCGCCGCCAGTGGCATCGCCCTGGTTGCCCGTGATGACCACCTGCGCCCCGCTCATGCTCCCCCGGTTGTGCAGGCCGTTGACCAGGCCGCCCCCGCTGGCGCGGCCGGTGTTGCCCGCGATCAGGACCTGGCTGCCCTTCATGGAGCCCGCGCCCGTAACGCTGTTGACCTTGCTGCCGCTGCCCTGCGCGCTCGCCTGGTTGCCCAGGATGGTGATGCTGGACGCGGTGATGCTGCCGTCCGCGCGCACGCTGTTGGCTAGGCCGCCGCTGGCCGACCCCGCGTTGCCGATGACGGTGATCTGGCTGCCCGTGATGCGGCCGCTGCCCGCCACGCTGTTGATGGCGCCGCCGTCGCGTGCCGAGCCCTGATTGCCCAGAATGGTGATGCTGCCGCCCTGCAGCGTGCCCGCCACGTCCACGCTGTTCGCCACGCCCTCCTGGCCCGAGCCCTGGTTGGCCGTCACCGTGACATTGGAGCCTGCGATGCGGCCACGGCTTTGCGCCCGCACGCTGTTGGCCAGCCCGTCGCGGGCGGCCGCGCGGGCGCTGCCCTGGTTGGCCATCACCTGCACCGTGCTGCCCTGCAGCGTGCCGTCGGCCTGCACGCTGTTGGCCAGGGCCGTGCTGCCCTGCTCGGCCTGCGTGGACACGGCCGTGTTGGCCGCCACCAGGGCCTGGACCCCTTCCACCCGGCCACCTGCGCCCTGCGAGAAGCTGTTGGCGGCGGCCAGCCCCTCGGTGGCCACCACGCGCCCCGCCTGGTTGGCGATGAGCTGCAGGCTGGCGGCGCGCATCTCGCCCAGCACCTGCACGGCATTGGCATTGGCCTGGCCGATGCCCTTGCCGAACGCTGCAAAGCCGGCCACGGTGCCTTCGCGGCCCTCGCTGCGCACGTCGGCGGCCGTGTTGGCGGCCACGGTGATGCTGCTGCCCTGCACCCGGCCCTGAACATTGAGCGACAGCGCATTGGCATTGATGCGGCCGCCGTCGGCGTTCAGTTGCCGGGCGGTGTTGCCCGCCACCAGCAGGCTGCTTTGGGCCAGCGCCGTTGCGCCCGATCCATCCATGTAGAGGCCGTTGGCCGCCAGTACGCCGTTGGATTTGCTGCCCACCCCCAGCGCCTGCGCACCGCTGCCCGCGGCGCGGATGTCCTGGCCGGTGTTGCCCGCGATGACGACCGGGGTGCCCTGCACGGCGGCGCTGCGGTAGGCCGCCAGCGCATTGACCAGCGCCGTGCCGCCGGTGGCGTGCACGCCACGTGCGGAATTGCCGGCCACCAGCCACGGCGACGACGCATCCACCTGCGCGCCATCGTGCAGCACCAGCGCGTTGGCGGCTGCGCGTGCGCGGCTTTCGCGGCTGGCCAACCCCCCGGTGCCGGACACGGAATCGGCGGTGGTACTCATGTCGCTGGCGGTGTTGCCGCTCAACGCACCGTCGGCCGACAGCCGCGAGGGCGCGCCCGCGCCGTTCTCGATCGCGATGCTGTTGGCCTGCAGCGCGCCGCCCCGTGCAGACAGGCGCGACGCCGTGTTGCCGGCCACCGTCAGCGTGGCCGCATCCAGCTGCGAGCCCCTGACCGACAGCGTGTTGGCCAGCGCGGCCGACTGCTGGCTGGCCGAGAACAGCAGCCCGCCGCCCGCCTGCGCCGCGTAGCCGGTGGACTGCACGCTGTCGGCGCGGTTGCCCGCCAGCGTGACGGCCGTGTTCTGCACGCGCCCCTCCGTCACCATCACGCTGTTGGCCGCCGCCAGCCCGCCCGCGCCGGTCACCGACGCGCCCCGATTGCCTGTGACGGTGATGGCGGCGCGCTCCAGCGTGGACTGGTGGTCGGCCACCACGGTGTTGGCGAGCGCACGGCCGTTGCGCTCCAGCGCGCCCACGGCCCCACCGCCGATGCTGCCGCTGCCCCCGGCCGTGCGCACCTTGTCGGCAGTGTTGCCCACCAGCAGCACGCTGCCGCCGCGCACGGTGGCGTTGTCCAGCCACAGGCTGTTGCCCGCCGCGCCGCCGCCGGTCGCCACCACATCGCGGGCCTCGTTGGCCGCGAGCTGGTGCACCGGCCTCTCGGCCAGTTCGCCGCGGGTGACCGAAATGGTGTTGGCCAGCGCGGTGGCGGCCAGGCGCACGTCGGCCAGCGCACCGCCCAGGATGGAACCTTCGCCGCCCCAGGCCTGCACGTTGCGCGCGGTGTTGCCGGTCACGCCCGCCTGGTAGCCGGCAGAGCCGCCCAGCTGGTGGTCGGTCAGGCTGATGCTGTTGGCCAGGGCGCTGCCGCCCGTGGCGATGACCTGGGTGGCCTCGTTGCGGGACAGCACCAGCTGTGCCCCCCGCAACTGGCTGGAGGCCAGCATGACAGCGTTGGCCGCGGCCACGCCGGTCAGGTTGACCTGCGCGATGGTGCCGCGCCCCACCCCGCCGCCGCCCCCGCCGGCGCGCACATCCTCGGCGCGGTTGGCGGTCTGCAAGATTCGTGTGTCCACCAGCGTGGACCGGGCTGCCGTGAGGGCATTGGCCAGCGCCGAGCCGCCGATGGAGGTGACGCGCCGTGCGTCATTGCCCACCACGGCCAGCTCGGAGTTGCTCACGTCCGTGGCGTCCAGCAGCACGCTGTTGGCGCTGGCGCGCCCCGGCATCTGCAGGGAGCCAGTGCCCAGCAGCACCTCGGTCTTGGCGCCGAAGGCGGCCACCTCTGCGGCGCGGTTGCCCTGCACCAGCAGCCGGCTGGCGGTGAGCTGCTTGGTGCCTTCCGCGCTGGCGGCCAGCACCATGTTGGCCGTGGCGGCGCCGCCCAGCGCATGGATGAAGCCCGTCACCCGGTTGCCCAGCACCTGCACCTGGGACTGCCGCACGTCCATGGCGGCCAGGCCCACGCCGTTGGCCTGCGCGGTTCCGGCCAGGTCCACGCGCATCCCGGCGTTGGCCAGGGCCGAGCCCTTGCCGCCGGTGGAGACCACCGGCCCGGTAGACCGGTTGTCCAGCACCTGGATCTGGCTGTTGGCGTCCACCTGCGTGCCGGCGCTGTTCTTGTGCCACCCCAGGCCGGCCAGCATGGATTCCTGCGCGCCAGCACGCCCGCAGGCCAGCGCCAGGGAAAATCCCAGCAACCCTAGCGCGGCGGCAGCTTCTCGCCGGTGCGTCTTGCGCGGTGTGGACACTCAGAGCCCCTTGTTGTTGTGGTGGTGGTCGTGTTGGTTGCCGTGGCGTTGCGCCAGGGCAACGGCCGGCGGCGGCTGGCCGGCACCCGCCGGCCCCCACCGCGCGGCGCGGTGTCAGTTGATGTTGACGCTGTTGACGTTGGCGGTGCCGCCAATGGCCTTGATGTCGGTGGCTTCGTTGCCGCTGACGGTGATTTCCGAGTTGCGGATCTTGGAACCCGTGATGTTGATGCTGTTGACGTTGGCCACCCCTTCCATGGACACCTCGGCCACCTTGATGCCGGCCTTGCCGCCGCCCGCGATGACATTGGTGGCCTTGTTGCCGGTCACGGAGATCTTGCTGTTGGTGACTTCCGAGCCCGCGGAGCCCTTGCCAGACAGCAGGCCGGGGATGGTGACGTTGCCGCTCTGGGCAAATGCAGCGCCGCAGGACAGGGCCAGGGCAGCGGCGGCGGTAATGGCAAAGGTACGCATTTCAATAATCCTTCCAAGGGTTGAAATTAATCGACGGGCAGCCTTGTGCGGCCTGCGGGCGAATTCTTGGAGGGGGCCTGCAACGCGACCGTTAACAAATGTAGACTGCGCAAATGGGCCTGCTGGCCTGACTTATCCACAGCCGCCGCCCGGCACCATCCCTTGGGCAAAGCCGGCGTTGGGCGCCTTGTAGGACAAGCAACGACTCTGCGGCAGGAAACATTCCCACACGCGCAGCCGGCCGGCCGCCCGCCGGAAGACGGCCGAAATCAACACAAGTTTTCACACTTCAAATCCCTCTGATACCTGGAGGAACATTCAGACATTGATAATTCCGCTGTATTTTCCCCAGCGTTGTCATCAATATGAAATTTATTATCTTGCGTGGCTTTTTGTATTTGGCGGCCGGCGCGGGCCTGGCGGCCTGCAATCCCCAGGCGGCGCCGTCCTTCCCCTCGGATGCGCAGATCTCGGCGGCGCTGGAGGCGCAGTTCGCCGCAGACCCGCACAGTGCGGCGGCCCGCGAACTGGTGCGCACGCTGGGCGGAGACAAGGGCCGGCTGCGCTACCAGGTCCACCAGGTCATCTACCGTCAGGGGGCCTACGAGGCGCGCTACGACGCGGTGCTGGTGATGGGGCAACCGGGCACACAGAGCCTGCAAGGCCTGTTCGCCGGCATGATCCCCGAGGCGGAGCGGGCCAAGCTGCCACAGGCCAGCCTGGAGGCGTACGAAGGCTGGCTGCGCCAGCACGCCCAGTCGCTGGAGAAAACTTCACCTCCGCAGGCCCAGGCACTGGTCCAGACCCTGGATCTGCTGGGCAAGTGCTACCGCGACCGGCAGCCCGGGGCCGAGGTCACGGTGATGCAGGGCCTGGGCGCACTGATCTCGCCCGAGCGCAACGGGCTCTTCGCCGAAAAGCTGGCGTTGCCGGACACCACGGTGCAGTGCCTGCCGGCCTAAGAGCGTGTTTACTATCTCGCAGCGCTTCTGCGCAATGCCTCGCGCCGCGTCAGTCCACCACCGTCAGCTTGGCCACCGACAGCGCCAGCCACTTGGTGCCGTGGCGCGGAAAATTCACCTGGGCACGGGCATCGTCGCCCGTGCCCTCGATGGCCAGCACCTTGCCTTCGCCGAACTTGGTGTGGAACACCGCTATCCCGGCGCGCAAGCCGTGCGATGGCGCAGCCTTTTGTACAGGCACGGGCGGGCTGGCAAAGGTTTCGGTTTTGAAGCCAAATTGGCCTCTAGCGCTCGCCCCATAAGCGCTGGCAGCTCCTGATTGAGGAGCAAATGAGCCAAACCCCTGCTGCTTGGGCGTGATCCACTTGAGCGCGCCCTCGGGCAGCTCGTCAAAGAAGCGGCTCTTGATGTTGTAGCGCGTCTGGCCGTGGAGCATGCGCGTTTGCGAATGGCTCAGGTACAGGCGCTTGCGGGCACGGGTGATGGCGACGTACATCAGGCGGCGCTCTTCCTCCAGCCCGTCGCGGTCGCTGGAGGAATTGTCGTGCGGGAACAGGCCCTCTTCCATGCCGCCGATGAACACGGCGTCGAACTCCAGCCCCTTGCTGGCGTGCACGGTCATGAGCTGCACGGCGTCCTGCCCGGCCTGGGCCTGGTTGTCGCCGGCCTCCAGCGCCGCGTGGGTGAGGAAGGCCACCAGCGGCGAGAGGGTTTCGCCCGTGTCGGCGTCGATGATGCCCGCCGCGCCCGCGGGCTTGAGCGGCTCGTCCAGCAGCGGCGCATTCGGGTCCAGCCCCTGGCTGACGGCGCTCTGGCCCAGCGGTTGGCCGTGCTCGTCCAGCGGCAGGGCCACGGCGTCGCGGCCAAAGCCTTCCTGCGTGACGAAGCTTTCGGCAGCGTTGACCAGTTCTTCCAGGTTCTCGATGCGGTCCGCGCCTTCCTTCTCGGTGCGGAAGTGCTCCACCAGGCCGCTGGATTCGAGCATCTGCTCGATGATGCCGCGCAGCGTCAGGCCCTCGGTCTGCTCGCGCAGCACGTCGATCATGGCCACGAAGGCCTTGAAGTTGGTACCGGCCTTGCCCGGAACGGCGCTCACGGCGTCGTGCAGCGAGCAGCCTGCGGCGCGGGCGGCGTCCTGCAGCACTTCAATGCTGCGCGCCCCGATGCCGCGCGGCGGGAAGTTGACCACGCGCAAAAAGCTCGTGTCGTCGTTCGGGTTCTCCAGCAGGCGCAGGTAGGCCAGCGCGTGCTTGATTTCGGCGCGCTCGAAAAACCGCAGGCCGCCGTACACCCGGTAGGGCACGCTGGCATTGAACAGTGCCGATTCAATCACCCGGCTTTGCGCGTTGCTGCGGTAGAGCACCGCGATCTCCTTGCGCTCAAAGCCGTCGCTCCTCACCAGCTGCTTGATCTCGTCCACCATCCACTGCGCCTCGGCCAGGTCGGTGGTGGCCTCGTACACGCGCACGGGCTCGCCTGCACCCTGCGTGGTGCGCAGGTTCTTGCCCAGGCGGCGGCTGTTGTGGCTGATGAGGTGGTTGGCGGAGTCGAGGATGTTGCTGTAACTGCGGTAGTTCTGCTCCAGCTTGATCTGGTGCTGCACGTCGAACTCGCGCACGAAGTCGGCCATGTTGCCCACGCGCGCGCCGCGAAAGGCGTAGATGCTCTGGTCGTCGTCGCCCACCGCCATCACGCAGCCGTGCGTCTGCAGGTGGCCCGCTACCTCGTCGCCGGCCATCTGCTTGAGCCACAGGTACTGCAGGCGGTTGGTGTCCTGAAACTCGTCCACCAGGATGTGCCGGAAGCGCCGCTGGTAGTGCTCGCGGATGGGATCGTTGTCGCGCAGCAGCTCGTAGCTGCGCAGCATCAGCTCGCCAAAATCAACCACGCCCTCGCGCTGGCATTGCTCTTCGTAGAGCTGGTAGATCTCGATCTTCTTGCGGCTGTCGGCGTCGTGCCCGGGCACGTCGCCGGGGCGCATACCCTCTTCCTTGCAGCCGGCAATGAAGTACGCCAGCTGCTTGGGCGGAAAGCGCTCCTCGTCCACATTGAACTGCTTGCACAGCCGCTTGATGGCCGAGAGCTGGTCTTGCGTGTCCAGGATCTGGAACGCCTGCGGCAGCCCCGCGGCCTTGTGGTGCGCGCGCAAGAGGCGGTTGCACAGGCCGTGGAAGGTGCCGATCCACATGCCGCGCACGTTCACCGGCAGCATGGCCGTCAGGCGCGCCACCATCTCCTTGGCGGCCTTGTTGGTAAAGGTCACGGCCAGGATGCCGCCGGGCGTGGCATAGCCGTTTTGCAGCAGCCAGGCAATGCGCGTGGTGAGCACCCGGGTCTTGCCCGAGCCCGCGCCGGCCAGGATCAGCGCATGGCCGGACGGCAGCGTGACCGCCGCGAGCTGTTCAGGGTTGAGGTTGGCCAGCAGGGGCGATGCGGCCGCCGATGCTGCGGCTGGGGGCACCGGGGTCTCCGGCGCACCCGCAAACGGGTCTTGTGGGAACATGCGCCATTGTAGAAAGCCCACCACCCCCTGGCCCGCATGAAACCCTTTGCCCTGGTCTTGGCCGCCGCCGCGGCATGGCACGCACCGCAGCTGGCGGCGCAGTCCGTCTGCAGCAGCGATGGGACGGCCGCGCCCACCGCCTTGTTCGAGCGCTTCCTGAGCGCGGACTGCGAGGCCTGCTGGTCCGATGCCGCCACGGCGGCGCCCCCGGCAGGTTCCTCCGCGCTGGTGCTGGACTGGATCGTCCCCACCTCGGCGGGCGAGGACGCCGCCCTGTCCGCCGCCGCCACCCGCGACGCTCTGGCGCGCCTGGAATCGCTGGGCCGCAGCGCCCCCGCCGCGACCGACGTTCACATTGCGGCGGTGCAGGCCGCCGCAGCGCCCGCGCGGATCCGGGTGGCACAAGGCATGGCGTTCAACGACTACCTGGGCACGGGCATCACGTGGCGCGCAGCGGCGGGCGGAGCACGCCGGCCGGCTGGCGCAGTGGACTTCGTCCTGTTGCTGGTGGAGGCCGTGCCCGCCGGCACCGACGGCACGCCCGTGGCGAGGAATTTGGTCAGAAACATGCTCCAGGGCACATGGAACAAGCGCGAGCAGCTATCAAAAAAGGAGCAATCAACCTGGATGGAGCAACGCCCCATGCGCATCCCGGACGGTGCGAGGCCCGAACGGCTGCGGGTCGTGGGCTGGGTGCAGGACGCCCAGGGGCGCGTGCTGGGCGCCGCGCAATCCGCCTGCCGCTGATACCGCCCATACCAGTGCGGTTATAGGCCCCGCCACCGGGGCGGGTAGAATCAATCACCGGGCCCAAGTTTCTTGACGCCCGGTTTTTTGTGCCCGCGCAACTGCGGGATCGGAGCTGGCCGCTGCGCCAGTGCCCACAAAGCCGGACCCAAGCCAAGCGCCCACGCCAGCGAAATCCTTCGGTGGCGACCTTTTCAAGGAGCTTGGAATCTCATGGAAATCTTCGACTACGACAACATTCTTCTGCTGCCGCGCAAGTGCCGCGTGGAGAGCCGATCGGAATGCGACGCCAGCGTGGAGCTGGGCGGGCGCGCCTTTCGCATCCCCGTCGTGCCCGCCAACATGAAGACTGTGGTGGACGAAAAAATCTGCGTTTGGATGGCGCAAAACGGCTACTTCTACGTGATGCACCGGTTTGACCTGGACAACGTGCAGTTCGTGCGCGACATGCACGCCAAGGGCTGCTACGCGTCCATCTCGCTGGGCGTGAAGCAGCCCGACTACGCCACGGTGGACCGCCTCAAGGCCGAGGGCCTGGTGCCCGAGTACATCACCATCGACATCGCCCACGGCCATGCCGACAGCGTGAAGAACATGATCGCCTACCTCAAGCAGCACCTGCCCGCATCGTTCGTGATTGCCGGCAACGTGGCCACGCCCGAGGCCGTGATCGACCTGGAGAACTGGGGCGCCGACGCCACCAAGGTGGGCGTGGGCCCGGGCAAGGTGTGCATCACCAAGCTCAAGACCGGCTTCGGCACGGGCGGCTGGCAGCTGTCGGCGCTCAAGTGGTGCGCCCGGGTGGCCACCAAGCCCATCATCGCCGACGGCGGCATCCGCAGCCACGGCGACATTGCCAAGAGCATCCGTTTCGGCGCCACCATGGTGATGATCGGCTCGCTGTTCGCAGGCCACGAGGAATCGCCCGGCAAGACCGTGGAAGTGGACGGCGAACTGTTCAAGGAGTACTACGGCTCGGCCAGCGACTTCAACAAGGGCGAGTACAAGCACGTCGAAGGCAAGCGCATCCTGGAGCCCATCAAGGGCAAGCTGGCCGACACGCTGACCGAGATGGAGCAGGACGTGCAAAGCTCCATCAGCTACGCCGGCGGCACCAAGCTCATGGACGTGCGCAAGGTGAACTACGTGATCCTGGGCGGCGACAACGCGGGCGAGCACCTGCTGATGTAAGCGCGCCGCTCCGGCGCGCGGCACCGCATCGCGCCGCAAGCCCGCCGCCCCGGCCCCCGCGCTACATGCGCAGCAGGTTCTGCGCCATGTGGTGCAGGTCCTGTCCGGGCTGGGCCAGCGCGTCCAGGATGCTGAAGTGGTGCAGCCCCGGCAGCACCTGGCAGCGCGGCACGAAGTGCGCCCCCCAGGCCTGCTGCACCAGCCCGTTCTGGCGGTGGAATTCGTCGCTTTCATCGCCCCCCACCGCGCAATACAGCAGGCCGCGCTCCGGCGCCAGCAGGCGCGCGGGGCTGCACTGGAGCACCTGCTGCTCGGTCAGGTGCAAAGCCTCCTGCAGGAACGGGGTGTGCCTGAGCGGCTCCAGGTCGTGCACGCCAGAAATCGACAGCGCGTTGCGCACCAGCCCGTCCGGCCAGCCGGCACCGAGCAGGGGCCAGACGCTGGTCAGCAGCATCGCGGCCAGGTGCCCGCCGGCCGAGTGCCCCGCCACGGTGATGCGGCGCGGATCGCCGCCATGCTGGGCAATGTGCTGCCAGACCCAGCCCAGCGCCCGCTCCATCTGGCGCAGGATGTGCGGCACGGTGACCGGCGCCTCGGGCGTGCCGGGGCACAGCGCATAGTTGACCACCACCACGCAAAAGCCGGCCTGGGTGAAGGCCGGCGCGATGAAGGAATGGTCTGCCTTGTCCAGCGACCGCCAGTAGCCGCCGTGGATGAACACCAGCACCGGCACCCCGGTGGGGGCCGTGCGCCCGGCCGGGAAGATGTCCAGCGTTTCCCCCGTACCGCCGCCGTAGGCCTCATCCAGCACGCAAGGCTGGCTGGCACGCACGGCGGCCGATTCGCGGGCCCAGCGCTGCAGGTATTCCATGTGGTCCGGCACCAGCGCGCGGTTGTTGTACATGCGCTCCAGCCAGGCGGGGTCGTGCAGCGGCAGGCTCATGGGTACAGTCTCCTTCCTTCCCGTATCTGCGGCATCATCAGTCCAATCCCGCCGGGCTGCAAGCTCCCTGACAGGGTGGTGCACCAAAAATGCCCATGATGGCACGGCACGAGCAACCAGACCTTCACGCCAGGACGAACGCCATGACCTCTCTTCCCCTTCGCATTGCAGTCCTGGGCACCGGAATGATGGGCGCCCCCATCGCCCGCCGCCTCCGCGGCGCCGGCCACGAGGTGCATGCCTGGAACCGCACCCGCGCCAAGGCCGCGCCGCTGGAGGCCGCGGGCATCACCGTCCACGACACCCCGACCGCCGCGGTGCGGGGTGCGGACGTGGTCGTCAGCCTGCTCGAAAACGGCCCCGTGGTCGGACAGGTGCTGCTGGACGCAGGCACCGCGCAGGCCATGCGCAAGGGCGCGCTGTTCATCGACATGGCATCCATCCAGCCCCGCGAGGCACGCGACCACGCCGCGCGGCTGGACGAGATGGGGCTGGCCCACCTGGACGCCCCGGTGTCCGGCGGGACCGTGGGCGCAGAAAACGGAACCCTGGCCATTCTGGTGGGCGGACGGCCCGAGGACTTTGCGCGGGCACAGCCGGTGTTTGCCGCCTGCGGGCGCGCCACCCATGTGGGCCCGCACGGCGCCGGCCAACTCACCAAGCTGGCCAACCAGATGATCGTGGGCATCACCATCGGCGCGGTGGCCGAGGCCCTGCTCTTTGCCGCCAAGGGCGGCGCCGACATGGCCAAGGTGCGCGAGGCCATCCAGGGCGGCTTTGCCGACAGCCGCATCCTGCAATTGCACGGCCAGCGCATGGTCGAACGCGACTTCGCACCGCGTGGCCGCATGGCCGTGCAGCTCAAGGACATGCGCAACGCCCTGGCCACCGCCGGCGAGATCGGCTTTGACGCGCCCATTACCGCCCTCTTCGAGAGGCTCTATGCCGAGGGGGTGGACCACGGCCTGGGCGAGCTCGACCACAGCGGCCTGTTCGTGGAACTGGCCAGCCGCAACGCGATGCAATAATTTTTTTGGCACTGCTTGCATCCCCCACAAAAATTAGTGCATAATTCGAGGCTCTGCAGCGATGTAGAAAAAAAAAAGTTTGGGTTCTTAGCTCAGTTGGTAGAGCAGCGGACTCTTAATCCGTAGGTCGAGTGTTCGAGTCACTCAGGACCCACCAAACACAAGCCGCAAGGCGCAGAAAGCCGGTGTTACTCACGTAGCGCCGGCTTTTTTGTTTTGGGCCAGCCCTGCAGCGTGCCGGTGCATCCGCGCCGCGTCCGGCACGCGAGGCGGCTCTGCGGTAGCCTCGGCGCACCGCAACGTCCACCTTCTTCTCGCACCACGCCCATGAATCCCAATGCTCACACGCTCTGGCGCGCACCCCAATGGGCGCTGGCCGTCCTGCTGGCGCTGCTGGGCATGCTGGGGCCCTTTTCCATCGACACCTACATTCCCGCCTTCACGGGCATCGCCCAGGCCCTGGGTGCCACGCCGGTGGAAATGCAGCAAACCCTGTCGGCCTATCTGTTCGGTTTCGCCTTCATGAACCTTTTTCACGGCGCGCTGGCAGACAGCTTTGGGCGGCGCCCGGTGGTGCTGTGCGGCATCGCCATGTTCACGCTGGCGTCGGCCGGGTGCGCGCTGGCGCAGAACATCGGCCAGCTCATCGCCTTCCGGGCGCTGCAGGGCCTGTCCACCGGCGCCGGCATCGTGGTGTCCCGCGCGGTCATCCGCGACATGTTCCCGCCGGCCCGCGCCCAGCAGGTGATGAGCCAGGTGACGATCTACTTCGGCGTGGCGCCGGCCATCGCGCCCATCATCGGCGGATGGCTGTTCGTGCACGCCGGCTGGCACAGCATCTTCTGGTTTCTCACCGCCATTGGCGTGGTGCTGTGGGTGGCGAACTTCCGGTTGCTGCCCGAGACGCTGCATGCGGAGCTGCGCCAGCCGTTCAACGTGCCCCACCTGCTGCGGGGCTACTGGCAGCTGGGCTCCAGCCCGCGCTTCCTGCTGCTGGCCCTGGCCAGCGGCGTGCCGTTCAATGGCATGTTCCTGTATGTGCTGGCGGCGCCGGCCTTCCTGGGCGAGCACCTGGCCCTCGCGCCCACCCAGTTCTTCTGGTTCTTCCTGCTGACCATTGCCGGCATCATGGGCGGGGCCTGGCTCAGCGGCAGGCTGGCGGGGAACATCGCGCCCAAGCGCCAGATCCGGCACGGCTTTGTCATCATGGCCTCGGTCGCGGTCGTGAACCTGGGGGCCAACCTGCTCTTTGAGGCCCGCCCCGCGTGGGCGCTCCTGCCCATCGCCCTGTTTGCGTTCGGCTGGGCCTTGATGGTGCCGGTGGTGACGCTGCTGGTACTGGACCTGCACCCCGAACGGCGCGGCATGGCGTCATCGCTGCAGGCCTTCGTGGGCTCCACGGCCAACGGGCTGGTCGCGGGCGTGATTGCCCCGCTGGTCATGCACTCCACCGTCCTGCTGGCCCTGGCCTCGCTGGCCATGATGAGCGTCGGGCTGGTGGCCTGGATCTACCTGCACCACCGCTGGCCGGACGTGGGCCGCCACGCAGCACGGGCCTAGGCCGGGCGGACGGGAACCGAGCAAGGAAAAGAAACCCGGCTCAGCCGGCCTGCCGGCGGTCGATGCCCTTGTCCTGGTAGTAGCGGATCTTCTCGGCGTACATCGCCTGGTCCGCGCGGTGGATCGCCGCCTCCACCGCGTCGCCGGAACGGCAGCAGGCCACGCCCATCGCCAGGCTGATCGGCTGGCCGGGGTAGAACTGGTTGTTCAAGTCCAGCATGGACAAGATGCGCTCCTGCAACGCCGCGGCCCCGCGCTCGTCCACCCCGGGCAGCAGCACGGAAAACTCATCCCCGCCGATGCGGGCCGCGCAGGCGGGCGCGTCCACGGCCTTGGCCAGCACCTCGCCCACCCGGCGCAACAGGGCATCGCCGGCGGCGTGGCCCTGTTCATCGTTCAGGGCCTTGAGCCCGTTGAGGTCGATCGCGATCACGGACAGCGGCCACGGCCCCTTGCGCGTGATGCGGTTGAGTTCCTCGGCGTAGAAGGCGCGGTTGCGCAGCTGCGTCAGCACGTCGTGCTTGCCCAGGTACTCCAGGTAAGCCTCCGCCTTCTTGCGGGCCGTGATGTCCACCAGCGACAGCAGCACCAGCCCCCAGTCGGCCAGGTGGTCGGCCAGCACGGAGAACTGCATGTGGATGTACACCGCATCGCCCGAGAGCGCGTAGTTCACGACCTCCCGCTGCTGGAAGGTCTTGCCTTCCCACAGGTCCAGCAGCTGGTCGGCGAACGACTCGTGCATCTCGCCGCGGAACACGCGCCCGATGTTGTTGAGCAGCATGTCCTTGCTGGCGGCACCAAACATCCGCAGGGTCTGCTGGTTCACGTCGATGACGCGGATCTCCTGCATGCACCGTGTGACGAACTCGGGATGGACGGTGAGGAAGGTCTTGAAATCGTCGATGCCCTGCGCGCGCACGCCATCCAGCAGGTTCTTGACGGCGCTGAAGTCCTCCACCCACAGCGAGACGGGCGAGTGCTCGAACAGGTCGCGCGCGTACTGCTCGCTGCGCCGCAGCTGCTGCGCGCCCCGCACCTCGGCCGTCACGTCTTCCAGCGACAGCAGCACCCGGCTCCAGTCGGCCTCGGCCCCCGGCAGCACGCGGGCACGGATCTGCACGTCCAGCCGGCGTCCGTCCAGGGCGTAGTTGACGCTGCGGTTGGCAAACTCCAGCCGCCCGGCCCACAGGGCTTCCAGCTCGTGGTGGACGGCATGGTGCATGTCGTCGCGGAACACCTTGTCCAGGTTGGCCTCCAGCGTCTGCTGGTCCGGCGCGGCAAACAGTTCCAGCGTGCGGCGGTTGACCCGCAGCACCTTGAGGGCCGCGCTGCACTGGCGCAGCCGCGCCGGGTCCTGGGCGAGATGGGCGCGCAGATCGGTCACGCCAGCAGCGCGCCAGCTGTCAAAGAGCTGTTTCAGCGCGCTGTAGTCCTCCAGCCAGAGGGACACCGGCGCCAATTCGAACATGTGCTCAAAGTCTGCACCCGACGACAACGAAGACGACACTCGAGATACCTCCGGGGGACATTATTGTCGAGCCCGCCCCGTGCGCCGGGTGCCAACGGGCATAAAAAAAGGCCGGCGCCTTGCGGCACCAGCCTTCCCGTCACTGCCCCGGCAGGGCAGCCGCATCAACGCGCGGGCCGCGCAGGCCGCTTGCGCGCATCGTGGGGCGCAAAGGGCTTGCCGCCGCCCGCGGGCTTGGCAAAGCCGGGCTTGCGCGGGGCGAAGTCACCGCGCGGCGCACCCGCGGCGTCGCCCCGGGGTGCGAAGCCGGCGCGGCCGGCGTCACCAAAGCCCGACTTGCGGCCATAGCCTTCGCTGTCACGGCGCGGGCCGAAACCGCGGTCGTCACCACGGGTGCCGAAGCCGCCGCCAAAGCCGCCACGGTCGTTGCCACCACGTGCAGGGCCGCCGAACCGGCGGTCACGGCTGTCGCGGTCGTAGCCACCGCCAGAGCGGCCACGGCCACCAAAATCGCCGCCCCGCGGGGCTTGCGGCGCCCGCTGCGTGGGCTCCATGCCCGGCACCACTTCGGCCTTGAACTGCTGCCGGCTGTACGACTCAATGTCGTAGATCTTGCGGCGGTCACGGAACTCGGCAAACGTGATGGCCAGGCCATCGCGGCCCGCCCGGCCGGTACGGCCGATGCGGTGGGTGTAGTCCTCGGCCTTCATGGGCAGGCCGAAGTTGAACACGTGGGTGATGGTGGGCACGTCGATGCCACGCGCCGCCACATCGGTGGCCACCAGGATCTGCACCTGGCCGTTGCGCAGCGCCATCAATCGGCGGTTGCGCAAGCCCTGGCTCAGGGCGCCGTGCAGGGCCACGGCCGAGAAGCCGTCCTGCTGCAGGTCGTTGGCCAGGCCGTCGCACTCCACCTGCGTGCTGGCAAACACGATGGCCTGGTTGATCGTCGTGTCGCGCAGCCAGTGGTCCAGCAGCTTGCGCTTGTGCTGGGCGTTGTCGGCCCAGAACAGCACCTGCTTGATGTTGGCGTGCTTGGCCTGCGGGGTGTCGATGGTCACCTTCTGCACCGAGGCGCCGCCGTCGTGCATCACGCGCAGCGCCAGCTGCTGGATGCGCGGCGCAAAGGTGGCGCTGAACATCATGGTCTGCTTGCGCTGGCTGGTGAGCTGGTTGATCTCGGCCAGATCGTCCGAGAAGCCCAGGTCCAGCATGCGGTCGGCCTCGTCCACCACCAGGAACTGCACCTTGTCGAGCTTGATCTGCATGGAGCGTTGCAGGTCCAGCAGGCGGCCCGGGGTGGCCACGACCAGGTCGGCGTTCTGCAGGCGCGCAATCTGCAGCTGGTACGGCATGCCGCCCACCACGTTGGCCACGCGCAGGCCGCGGCAGTGCTTGACGAGGTCGATGGCGTCGTGCGCGACTTGCTGCGCCAGTTCCCGCGTGGGGCACAGGATCAGGGCGCCAGGCGTGGCAGCCTTGAAGTTGCGGGGGTTGGTGGGGTCCTTGCGCTTGGTGCGCTTGGGCGCGGGTTCGCCCCGGGCGGCCGCTTCGGCCACGGCGCGCTCATAGGCTTCGCGCTCCTCGGCCTGGGCCTGTGCCTGCTGCTGGATCAGCGTGTGCAGCACGGGCAGCAGGAAGGCGGCGGTCTTGCCGCTGCCGGTCTGGCTGGAGACCATGAGGTCGATGAAACCGTGGGCGCCCTGGCCGTTGTCCATGGCCAGCGGAATGGCCTTGCACTGTACGGCGGTGGGCTGGGTGTAGCCCAGGTCGGCCACGGCGCGCACCAGCTCGGAAGCCAGGCCCAGTTCCACGAAGCCGTTGGGCTCGGCGGTCACGCCGGCATCGGCGGCTGCGTCGGAAGACAGGTCCAGCGAGGAAGGTTGTGCGGAAATGTCCGCGGCAAAAGAGGTATCGGCAGGCGCGAATTCGCCCTGCACCAAAGAGGTGTCGGTCATGAATTTTCTCTCACGAAAGCGTCGCGGGCGTGGCCCGCGATAGGCTTCGTCAAATGGTTAAAAAACATCAACCATCAAACGAAACCTGCGCTGGCCTGGGTCGGTAGCGACCGGGCCGGTACGGGATGGGCGTTATTCGCAAGCGCTGGACGGTGGGAGAACCATCCAGGCGGGCAAGCCCGGTGAGTGAAGGGAGATGCACAAACTGCGCGGCGGTTTTCCAGCGCAGCCTGCGATTATGGCACGAACTAGGGTTTCCCCGCAACCCCCCAGTAAAAGGGCGGGGAAGCCGTCAGACGGAAAGCAGGTGCTGGCGGTAGTGGGCCAGCTCGTCAATGGATTCGTGCACGTCCGCCAGGGCGGTGTGCCTTTGCGCCTTCTTGAAGCTGGTGTAGGCCTCGGGCTTCCAGCGCTTGGCCAGTTCCTTGAGGGTGCTGACATCGACGTTGCGGTAGTGGAAGAATTTCTCCAGCTTGGGCATGTAGCGCACCAGGAAGCGCCGGTCCTGGCCGATGCTGTTGCCGCACATGGGCGCCGTGCCCTTGGGCACGTACTGGCTCAGGAAGGCGAGGATCTGCTGCTCCGCCTCGGCCTCGGTCACGGTGGACGCCTTGACCTTGTCGATCAGGCCGCTGCGCCCGTGGGTGCTCTTGTTCCAGGCGTCCATGCGGTCGAGCAGCTCGTCGGGTTGGTGGATGGCAAACACGGGCCCTTCGATGCGGGGCTCCAGGCTCGGCCCGGTCACGACCACCGCGATCTCCAGCAGGCGGTCGGTATCGGGCTCCAGGCCTGTCATTTCACAGTCGAGCCAGACCAGGTTCTGGTCCGATTTGGCAAGCGTTGGAGGGGTGGGGTTGTTGGCTTCTGGCATGGCGCGCATTGTCACCGATGGCCTAAACTCGCCGCTCATGCCCATTTCTGACGCCCCCGCTTCCCTCGCCACCGCGCTGACACTGGCCTTTGCCGCGGCCCTCTGCCTGGGGCTTGCCCTGAAATTCTGGCTGGCCTCGCGGCAGATCCGGCATGTGGCGCGGCACCGCGGCGCGGTGCCCGCGCCGTTCGCCGAACGCATCACCCTGGCGGCGCACCGCAAGGCGGCCGACTACACCATCGCCAAGCTGCGCCTGGGCCTGCTGGACACGGCGCTGGGTGCGGCGGTGCTGCTGGGCTGGACGCTGCTGGGTGGCCTGGACGCGCTGAACCAGGCACTGCTGGGCTGGCTGGGCGGCGGGCTGGTGCAGCAGCTGGCGCTGCTCGCAGCCTTTGCGGCGATCAGCGGACTGATCGACCTGCCGCTGTCGCTGTACCAGACCTTCGTGGTCGAAGAGCGCTTTGGCTTCAACAAGCTGACCTGGCGGCTGTGGCTGGCGGATGCGCTGAAGGGCCTGCTGGTCGGCGCGCTCATCGGCCTGCCCATCGCGGCGCTCATCCTCTGGACCATGGGCGCCGCCGGGCCCCTGTGGTGGCTGTGGGCCTGGGGCCTGTGGATGGGCTTCAACCTGCTGCTGATGGTGGTCTACCCGACCTTCATCGCGCCGCTGTTCAACAAGTTCCAGCCGCTGGAGGACGAGTCCCTCAAGGCCCGCGTGACCGCACTCATGCAGCGTTGCGGGTTTGCCGCCAAGGGGCTGTTCGTGATGGACGGCAGCCGCCGCAGCGCCCATGCCAACGCGTACTTCACCGGCTTTGGCGCAGCCAAGCGCGTGGTGTTCTACGACACGCTGCTGCGCCAGCTTTCCCCGGGCGAGGTGGAGGCGGTGCTGGCCCACGAGCTGGGGCATTTCAAGCACCGCCACATCGTCCAGCGCATGGTGGTTCTCTTTGCACTGAGCCTGGCGGGCTTCGCGCTGCTGGGCTGGCTCTCCAACCAGGTGTGGTTCTACACCGGCCTGGGCGTGCGGCCCAGCCTGTCGATTGACCCGTCCCTGGCCGCGGCGCCCAACGATGCGCTGGCCCTGCTGCTGTTCATGCTGGTGGTGCCGGTGTTCATGTTCTTCGTATCGCCGCTGTTCTCGCAGCAGTCGCGGCGCCACGAGTTCCAGGCCGACGCTTATGCCATGGCCCAGGCCAGCGGCGCGGACTTGTCGTCGGCGCTGCTCAAGCTGTACGAAGACAATGCCTCCACGCTCACTCCCGACCCCGTGTACGTGAAGTTCTACTACTCGCACCCGCCGGCCACCGAACGCCTGGCCCGGATGCAATCCCCTGCCCTGCCATGACCTCCATGCTGAAGAAAAAAGACTGGTCCGCCCTCACGCGGCGCGCACTGACCGCCACCGAGGTGGTTTCCCAGCTGGCCCAGCTCGACGGCTGGAGCCTGACGGGCGACGGCGCCGACGTGGCGATCGAGAAGACCTACCGCTTCGCCAACTACTACGAGACCATCTCGTTCGTGAACGCGGTGGCCTTCATCGCCAATGCGCAGGACCACCACCCCGACCTCTCCGTGCACTACAACCGCTGCGTGGTGCGGCTGAACACGCACGATGTGCACGGCCTGTCCTCCACGGACTTCGAGTGTGCGGCGCAGTTCGACGCGCTGGTGGCATGACGCCATGGCGCCGCTGAGCACGATGGACCGCCATGGCTGAGCGCAGCGGGCTGCAAGAAGGGCTGGTGGTGGCAAGCCACGGCCGCCACTGCGTGGTGGAAACGCCCGATGGCGCCCGCCGCATCTGCCACCCGCGCGGCAAGAAGAACCAGGCGGTGGTGGGCGACCGCGTTCTGTGGCAAGCCCCGCCGGCCGGCCAGGGCGAGGAAGGCACCATCGAGAAGGTGCAGGAGCGGCGCAACCTGTTCTACCGCCAGGACGAGATCCGCACCAAGTCGTTCGCCGCCAACCTGGACCAGGTGCTGATCCTGATCGCGGCCGAACCCGTGTTCTCGGAAAGCCAGCTGGCCCGCGCCCTGATTGCCGCCGAGGCCGCCGGCATCACCCCCTTGATCGGCCTGAACAAGAGCGACCTGGTGGAGCCGTTCGCCCACGCGTGGGAGCGGCTGCTGCCCTACCGCCACATGGGCGCAGGCACGCACTATGGCGTGCTGCCGCTGTCGCTGGCACTGTCCAGCGACGTGGACCGCGCCCTGCTCATGCAGCACCTGCTGGGCAAGACCACCCTGGTGCTGGGTCCCTCGGGCTCAGGCAAGAGCACGCTGATCAACCTGCTGGTGCCGGGAGCGGCCGTGCAGACGGGGGAAATCTCCCAGGCGCTGAACTCGGGCAAGCACACCACCACCAGCACCCACTGGTACTGGGTGGATGCCGCACGCACCACGGCCTTGATCGACTCCCCCGGCTTCCAGGAATTCGGGCTCCACCACATCGCGCCCATGCAGCTGGCGGCCTGCATGCCGGACATCGCGGAACACGCCACGCAGTGCCGCTTCTACAACTGCTCGCACCTGCACGAGCCGGGTTGCGGCGTGCTGGATGCGGTAAAAAATGGCCCTGAGGCAGGTGGAATAAGCGCAAGCCGCTATAAAATTTATAGCGATCTGTTTGAAGAATTGAGCCACACGCGGTATTGATGGCCGGCCCCGCAGCGCTGCGGGGCCGCCCGACAAAGCCCACCGCCGGCAGCGCCCCCCCAAGGGCGAGGGCCCAAGAACTAGCCCAGCAGACGCGCCAGCGTGAGCAAGGCCAGCAGCAGCATCCACACCACCACCGAGCGCCACACCAGCCCCACCACGCTGCGCAGGTGGCCCACCTCGGGCTCGCGGCCGGGGGTGGAGTCGCTGTCGCCCAGGTCGGCATCAATCTCCAGGCCCTGCGGCGCTTGCAGGTCGCTGCGGGCCTTCAGGGCCTCGCCGCCCAGGCGCACGTTGATCGCCCCGGCCGTTGCCGCCAGGATCACGCCGTCGTTGTCGTTGGGAAAACGCTGGGCATGGAACCGCCAGCCCTCGATGGCCTCCTCAAAGCTGCCCACCACCGCAAAGCTCAGCGCCGTGAGCCGGGCGGGAAGCCAGTCGATGACCGTCCAGGCCTGTGCGGACGCGCGCTGCAGGGCCGCGCTGGCGGGCTGGGCGCCGGCGCGCTGCTTGTAGTGCCAGTAGCGGGAGACGAACTCCGCCAGCCGGTACAGGACGGCGCCCGTGGGGCCCAGCCCCAGCGCGGCGAGCACCGAGAACCAGGCCAGCACGCCAAACACGTGGCGGTGCGCGGCCAGGACGGAATACTCGATCACGTGGCGCACGATCTCGCTGCGCGGAAGCGCGCCCACATCCACCTGCTGCCAGTGGGCCAGGCGCTGGCGCGCGGCCTCTTCATCGCCCTCTTCCAGCGCGTCGCGGATGCCCGTGAAGTGGTGGCTGAACTGGCGGAACCCCAGGGTGACGTACAGCACCGCCACGCTCCAGAGCACGGCAAACGGCCACCCCAGCCCCCAGAGCAAAAGCCAGTGGATGGCCAGCGTCACCAGCGACGGCACCAGTACCGCCAGGCTCCAGGCCACCCAGCCATGGTGGGGCTTGCCCGCGTCGAAATTGCGGCTCACCGACAAGGCCCAGGCGCGCAGGCCGGCATGGATGGGGTTGCTGCGAGCCAGCGGGCGGGCCTGCTCGATCAGCAGAGCGAACAGGATGGCGAAGAAACTCATGGGGGCGAATGATACCGGGGCCCATGCGCCTGCGGCCTCTCGGTGTCACGCCCGGCTCATGCTCCGGTCACGTCCGGATCACGCGATCATGAAACGGTAAAAGTTGCGCAGCATGCCCGCGGTCGCGCCCCAGATGAAGCGGGTCTTCTCGCCGTCCTGGTAGGGCATGGAAAACCACTCGCGGTGCACGCCGTCCTGGGCGAACACATGCCGGCGATGGTGGGCCGGGTCGAGCAGGAAGTCGAGCGGCACTTCGAAGAGATCGGCCACCTCGTACGGGTTCGGCTGCAGCACGCAGTCGGGCTGCACCAGTGCCACCACGGGCGTGATGATGAAGGAAGATCCGGTCACGTAGGTCGGCAACGTGCCCAGCACTTCCACGTAGCCCCGGTCCAGCCCGACCTCCTCCTGCGCTTCGCGCAGCGCCGTGTCGGCAGGGCTGGCATCCCCCGGGTCGGCCCGGCCGCCCGGGAACGCCACCTGCCCGGAGTGGGTGGACAGGTGGGCCGTGCGCTCGGTCAGCAGCACCGTGGGCCGCTCGCGCTGCACCACCGGCACCAGCACCGACGCATGCGCAGGCTCGCGGTTCATGAACCGCTTCTCCAGCAGCACTTCGGGCTCCCACTGCGGGGGGCAGGCAAACCGCGCGCGCAGGGCCTGCGCCGTCTGCGCCCCGGCAGGCACGGCGGGCAGGTGCACGTCCACGCCCACCACCGGCACCCGGCGGGGATCGAAGTCGGGCAGGCTCGACACGGGAGCAGCAGGAACGGCGGAGCGGTTCACCAAGGCAACAGGAGGACAGGGATGGAAGCAGAAAACAAAAAGCCGCTACAGGCGAATGCTGTAGCGGCTTGCCAGGACCAAGGCCCTTGCCTTATGCGGCAGTGGCTGCAGCCTTGACGCGCGAGGGCAGCTTTTCCTTGATACGTGCCGACTTGCCGCTGCGCTCGCGCAGGTAGTACAGCTTGGCACGGCGCACGTCACCGCGGCGCTTGACTTCGATGCTGGCGATCAGCGGGCTGTAGGTCTGGAACGTACGTTCCACGCCTTCGCCGCTGGAGATCTTGCGCACGGTGAAGCCGCTGTTCAGGCCGCGATTGCGCTTGGCAATCACCACGCCTTCGTAGGCCTGCACGCGCTTGCGGTTACCTTCCACCACGTTCACGTTCACGATGACCGTGTCGCCAGGGGCGAATTCGGGGATGGTCTTGTTGAGGCGGGCGATTTCTTCCGCTTCCAGGGTCTGGATCAGGTTCATGGTCACATCCAACGATCTTGACCGCGCCAAAAGTGGCTGCGTCGGGATTGACGGTTCAGTGTTTTGCGGGAGAACTCCCTGTCAAAACGGCCGGCCAGAGGATCGAAAAGCCTTTGATTATAGCAAGTCAGCCCAGCTTGGCCAGTACCGCCTCGTCGGCGGGCGCCAGCCGGCCGGCCTGCCGCGCCGCAGCGATCAGGTCGGGGCGGTGGCGGGCGGTCAGCTCCAGGCGCTGGTCGCGCCGCCAGCGCTCGATCTGCGCATGGTGGCCGGACAGCAGCGCGGCAGGCACTGCCTGGCCCGCCCATTCCTCGGGCCGGGTGTAGTGCGGGCAGTCCAGCAAGCCGTCCAGCGCGGGGTTGAAGCTGTCCAGCTGGTGGCTGCCCTCGTCGTTGAGCACGCCGGGCTGCAGGCGGGCCACAGCGTCCAGCAGGGCCATGGCGGCGATCTCGCCGCCCGAGAGCACAAAATCGCCCAGGCTGATCTGCAGGTCGACATGAGCGTCGATGAAACGCTGGTCGATCCCCTCATACCGGCCGCACAGCAAAATGGCGCCGGCGCTGGCCGACCAGTGCTGTACGGCGGCATGGCGAAGCGGCTCGCCGATGGGGGAAAACAGCACCAGCGGCACCTGGGTGGAGGCCGGCTCGCCACGCTCCGCGCGGATGGCGGCCAGGCACCGCGCCAGCGGCTCGGCCATCATCACCATGCCAGGGCCGCCGCCAAAGGGGCGGTCGTCCACGCGGCGGTAGTTGCCATCCGCATGGTCGCGCGGGTTCCACAGGTGGACCGAGACCTGTCCGCTGGCGTAGGCGCGCCGGGTCACGCCGCTGGCGAGGAACGGCCCGAACAGCTCGGGAAACAGCGTGATGATGTCAAAGCGCATGGTGCGCGGCGCAGCCTGCGGGGCCGCTCAGTAGTCGGGCTGCCAGTCGACGGTGATGCGCTTGCCCGGCAGGTCCACCTTGTCGACAAAAGCAGAGACAAAGGGAATCAGGCGCTCCTGCGCCTTGCCGTCCTGCTCGTACGCCAGCACCAGCACCGTCTGCGGGCCGGTGGACATCAGCTCGCGCACCTGGCCCAGCGCCACGCCTTCGCGGTTGGCGACTTCCAGGCCGATCAGGTCCACCCAGTAGTACTCGTCCTCGGCCGTGGAGGGAAAACTCGACCGCGGCACAAATATGCGCGCGCCACGCAGCGCCTCCGCGGCATTGCGGTCGTCCACGCCCTGCGCCCAGGCCACCACCGTGTCGGAATGGTCCTTGGCCTGGCGGATGGGCAGCAGCACCGTGCCGGAGAAGGTCTTGCCCCCCCGCTCGGAGGGCTGCAGGTACCAGCGCTTGGAGGAAAACAGCGCCTCGGGGTTACCGCTGTGAGGCAGCACCTTGAACCAGCCCTTGATGCCCCAGGCGTCGGCAATGCGGCCCACCTCGACAGCGTCGGCGGGCAGCTCGGTGGGCTCGAGCGTCAGGGGAGAGGTGGTGGCCATGGCGAAGGGTGATTCCAGAAACGGGAAAAGGGCGGGTCCCGTCAGCGCACCGACGAAACCCGCCCTTTTCGGGGAGCTTTAAGCAGCCTTCTTGGCAGCTTGCTTGATCAGGCGGTCCACCGTGGGGGAGGACTGGGCGCCCACGCTCTTCCAGTACGTCAGGCGGTCTTGCGCAATGCGCAGGCCTTCTTCGGTTTCCTTGGCGGTGGGGTTGTAGAAGCCGATGCGCTCGATGAAACGGCCATCGCGGCGCACGCGCTTGTCAGCAACGACGATGTTGAAGAAAGGACGGCCCTTGGAGCCGCCGCGGGAGAGTCGAATGACGACCATGATTTATCCTTCGGGTGGTGAACTTCGCCAGATTTTCCGGCGCAAGCCACAGTGTTCGCACAGTTTCGCAACGTTTGAGACACGCGACATGGCCACCCGGCCAGCGACACGCTGCAAAGCCTGCAATTATAGCCCTTTCTTTTCCAGCCCCCATGATCCGCCCCAGCACCGACAGCGACATCCCCCAGATCACCGCCATCTACCGGCACCACGTGCTGCACGGCACCGGCACGTTCGAGATCGATCCCCCGACCGAGGCCGACATGGCTGCCCGCCGCGCCGACGTGCTGGGCAAGGGGCTGCCCTGGCTCGTGGCCGAGAAGGACGGCCAGGTGCTGGGCTACGCCTATGCCAACTGGTTCAAGCCGCGCCCCGCCTACCGTTTCTCGGCCGAGGACTCGATCTACGTGGCCGACAGCGCCCGCGGCATGGGCGTGGGCCGCAAGCTCCTTGCCGCACTGGCCGCGCAGGCCGAAGCCGCCGGCGTGCGCAAGCTGCTGGCGGTGATCGGGGATTCGGCCAACGCAGGCTCGATTGGCGTGCATCGCGCACTGGGCTTTACCGACGTAGGCGTCATGAAATCCGTCGGCTGGAAGTTCGGCGCCTGGCGCGACATCGTGCTGATGGAAAAAACCCTGGGCGAAGGCGATACCACGTCGCCGGAATGAGCGGACACCGCAGCATGAAGAACAAGACCGTCGCGGCCTGGCTGGCCTTTCTGGGCGGGCCGCTGGGCCTGCACCGCTTTTACCTGCACGGAGTGTCCGACCTGCTGGGCTGGCTGCTCCCGATCCCCACGGCGCTGGGCGTGTATGGCATCGAGCGCGTGCAGCAGCTGGGCCAGGACGACCACTTCAGCTGGGTCCTGATTCCGCTGCTGGGGTTCACGATTGCCGGCTGCGCCCTGCAGGCCATCCTGTTCGCACTGAAGACCCCCGAGGCCTGGAATGCCCGCTACAACCCCGGCGCAGCGCCCGATGCAGCGCCGGGGCAAACGCAGTGGATCACGGTCGGCGCGATCGTGGTGGCGCTGATGGTGGGCACCGCGGTCCTCATGGCCAGCATCGCGTTCAGCTTCCAGCGGTATTTCGAGTACCAGATCGAGGAAGCCCGCAAGATATCCCAGTGAAGCGGCGCCGCCAGAAAAGACGCCCCGCTGGCGGCCTGCCGGCGGGGCGTTTGCGCTGTGCGGCCCGCCCATTGCCTGGCAGGCCGCGCCGCGGGTATTTCAGAACATCTGCAGGCTGATCCAGTACGCCACCGCAGCGACGAAGGCGCTGGCGGGAATGGTGAGAATCCAGGCCCAGACAATGTTGCCGGCCACGCCCCAGCGCACCGCGCTGGCGCGCTGGGTGGACCCGACGCCGACGATGGCGCCGGTGATGGTGTGGGTGGTGGACACCGGAATGCCCAGCGCGGTGGCCAGGAACAGGGTGAGTGCGCCACCCGTCTCGGCACAGAAGCCGCCCACGGGCTTGAGCTTGGTGATCTTTTGGCCCATGGTCTTCACGATGCGCCAGCCGCCAAACATGGTGCCCAGGCCGATGGCCATGTAGCAGCTCACGATGCTCCAGGCGGGCGGCGAGGTGTCCGAGGCTGACGAGTAGCCGGTGGCGATCAACAGCAGCCAGATGATGCCGATGGTCTTCTGCGCGTCGTTGCCGCCATGGCCCAGGCTGTAGGCCCCGGCGGACAGCAGCTGCAGGCGCCGGAACCACTTGTCCACCTTGCTCGGGCGCGTGCGCCGGAAGACCCAGGCCACGGCGACCATCATCAGCGAACCCAGCGCGAACCCCAGCAGCGGGGAGACGAAGATGAACGCCACCGTCTTCAGGATGCCTGCCGAAATCAGCGCGCTGGCGCCGGCCTTGGCGATCACCGCGCCCACGATGCCCCCGATGAGCGCGTGCGAGGAGCTGCTGGGAATGCCGTAGTACCAGGTGATGACGTTCCAGGTGATGGCTCCCACCAGGGCGCCGAACACCACATGCGTATCGACCACGCCGGGCTGCACGATCCCCTTGCCCACCGTCGCGGCCACGCTCAGGTGGAAGATGAAGATGGCGACGAAATTGAAGAAGGCGGCAAACAGCACCGCCTGCGTGGGCTTGAGCACGCCGGTGGACACCACCGTGGCGATGGAATTGGCCGCGTCATGGAACCCGTTCATGAAGTCGAACAGGATGGCCAGGGCCACGAGGAGCACCACAACCCACAGGGCCGTTTGTACGGTTTCCATACTGGTTCAGCCCGCGGGAATCAGGAGTTTTCGAGGACGATGCCCTCGATGCAATTGGCCACGTCCTCGCACTTGTCGGTGATGGTTTCCAGCAGCTCGTAGATGGCCTTGAGCTTGATGACTTCGCGCACATCGGGCTCTTCACGGAACAGCTTGCTCATGGCGCTGCGCATCACGCGGTCGGCGTCGGATTCGAGCTTGTCGATCTCCTCGCAGGTCTTGAGGGCGGCTTCGGCCACGGCCGGATCGGCAATCTTGTCCAGCAGCTTGACGGCGTCGCGCAAGCGCTCGCAGCACTTGAGGCTCAGGTCGGTGAGGCGCGTGATCTCTTCCGTCATGTGGTGCACGTCGTACAGCGCCATGGTTTCGGCCGAGTCCTGGATCAGGTCGGCCACGTCGTCCATGGTGTTGATCAGCGCATGGATCTGCTCGCGGTCGATGGGGGTGATGAAGGTCTTGTGGATCGCCTTGTTCACGTCATGCGTCACGCGATCAGCCGCACGCTCGGCGTTGTCCACGTCCTGGTTGTACTTGTCCCGCAGGTGGGGGTCGCCGTAATTTGCCACCAGCTGCGAAAAGGCGCGCGCCGCCTCCACGATGCGCTCCGCGTGCTGGTTGAACATGTCGAAAAAATTGCCTTCGCGCGGCAACAGCTTGGCAAACAGCATGGGGGAGACTCCTGGAACGGATCGGGACCGGTTTTATAAAGATGACACTGCCATGTCACTTGCATGACTTTCTGACAACCAGCGAGTTTAACCGGGCGCCCTCCCCGCCCTTGGCGCCAACCGCCGTGGCTCAGGCACCGCGGAAGATGAAATACACCGCCCCCACCAGGCACAGGCCGGCCCACAGGTAGTCCCATTTGAGCGGCTGCCCCATGTAGAACACCGCAAAGGGGACGAACACCCCCAAGGTGATCACCTCCTGCATGATCTTGAGCTGCCCCACGTTGAACTGCGTGAAGCCGATGCGGTTGGCAGGCACCTGCAGCAGGTACTCGAACAGCGCAATGCCCCAGCTGACCAGCGCCGCCGTGTACCAGGGGGACGAGGCCAGGTTCTTCAGGTGCCCGTACCAGGCGAAGGTCATGAAGACGTTGCTGGCAATGAGCAGCAGCACGGTTTGCAGGGAGACGGGCAGGGACTGGAGGGCGTTCATGGCTGGGTTCGCAAGCACAAAAGGACCGGCATGTTATACAAAATACCGGCCTCACGCTTTCCACTGCAGCGCGAGCTGCTATTAAATATGTAGCATTCACACCGCCGAGACGCCCCACAGTCCCCGGGAGCTGCCGGGCACCCGCGCGCCATACGCCTCGTCCAGCGGCGGCGCAGGCACCCCAGCCGCCGGCCGCTCCGACCGCATGTCGGTGCTGCCCTATACGCGGGACGGCTATCTCGGCATCAGCGGCGGGCGCTCGCAGTACGACCTGCGCAGCGGCCCGCGGGCACGGCGTTTCATCCGTCCAAAGAAAAAAGGGTGCGACGCATCCACGTCGCACCCTTTTCTGGCGGGGATCTGCTGCCGGGCGCGTGCACGCGGCAGCGGCGGGGGCCTATTCGCCCAGGTAGGCGGCGCGCACCTTCGGGTCGTTCAGCAGTTGCTGGCCAGGGCCCGTCATGGTGATCAGGCCGGATTCCATCACATAGCCGCGGTCGGCCAGCGCCAGTGCGCGGCTGGCGTTCTGCTCCACCAGCACGATGGTCACGCCCAGCGCGTACACGTCGCGCACCACTTCAAAGATCTTGTCCACCATGATGGGCGACAGGCCCATGGAGGGTTCGTCCAGCAGCAGCACCTTGGGCTGGCTCATCAGCGCGCGGCCCATGGCAAGCATCTGCTGCTCGCCGCCGGACATGGTGCCGGCCAGCTGGTCCTTGCGCTCGCGCAGGCGCGGGAAGATGGTGAACATCTTCTCGATGTCGGCCAGGATGCCCGCCTTGTCCTTGCGGATGTACGCGCCCATCTGCAGGTTTTCGGTGATGGTCATGCGCGCAAACACGCCGCGGCCTTCGGGCACCATGACCAGACCTTCCTTGACCAGGTCCCATGCCCCCTTGCCCTTGATGCTCCGGCCCAGGTACTCGATGTCGCCATCGTTCATCGCCAGCGTGCCGGTGATGGCCTTCATGGTGGTGGTCTTGCCCGCACCGTTGGAGCCGATCAAGGACACAAGCTCGCCCTCGCGCACTTCGAAGTCCACGCCCTTGACGGCCTGAATGCCGCCGTAGGCCACCTTCAGGCCTTTGACCTGCAGCAGTACCTTGTTGGATTTTTCGGCCATTCTCAATGTCCTCCGGTGCCCAGATAGGCCTCAATCACTTTTTCGTTCTTCTGCACTTCGGCCGGATGGCCCTCGGCAATCTGCTTGCCGTAGTCCAGCACCGTCACGCGGTCACACAGGCCCATCACCAGCTTCACATCGTGTTCAATGAGCAGGATGGTGCGGTTGTCGTTGCGGATGCGGTCGATCAGTTCGCGCAGCTGCACCTTCTCGGTGGCATTCATGCCGGCCGCGGGTTCGTCCAGGGCGATGAGCTGCGGGTCGGTGGCCAGGGCCCGGGCAATCTCCAGGCGGCGCTGGTCGCCGTAGCTGAGCGTGCGGGCCTTGTAGTCGGCAAACTTGCCGATGCCCACGTAGTCCAGCAGTTCCTGCGCGCGCTTGGCGATGGCGGCCTCTTCGTCCTTGAAGCTCTTGGAGCGGAAGATGGCGCCCAGCAGGCCGGAGTGGGTGCGGATGTGGCGCCCCACCATCACGTTCTCCAGGGCCGTCATTTCCGCAAACAGGCGGATGTTCTGGAAGGTGCGCGCTATACCGGCCTTGGCCACTTCGTGCACGGCGGTGGGCTCGTACGGCTTTCCGGCGAGCTCAAAGGTGCCGCTGTCGGGAGTGTAGAGGCCGGTGATCACGTTGAAGAACGTGGTCTTGCCGGCGCCGTTGGGGCCGATCAGGCCATAGACCTGACCACGCTGGATGGTGATGCCCACGTCGGACAACGCCTGCAGGCCGCCGAAGCGCTTGGAAATACCGGCAACCTTCAGCACCACTTCGTTGGATTTCTCTGTCATTGCTAACTTTCGGTGGTGTTCTCGTCAGGTCTTCTGCGTCAGGCTCTTGCCATGTTCGGGCGATGGCCACAGGCCGCGCGGACGCAGCAGCATGATGATGATCATGGCCAGGGCGATGAGCAGCTGGCGCAGGATGGCGGAGTCGAGGCGCCCATCCGTCATGGCCTGCAGCGGGCCGGCCACGTAGCGCAGCACCTCCGGCAGGGCCGACAGCAGCACGGCCCCCAGGATCACGCCAGGAATGTGGCCGATACCGCCCAGCACCACCATGGCGACGATCATGACCGACTCCATCAGGCTGAACGACTCGGGCGACACGAAGCCCTGGAAGGCCCCGAACATGGCGCCGGAGACGCCGCCAAACGACGCCCCCATGCCGAAGGCCAGCAGCTTCAGGTTGCGGGTATTGATGCCCATGGCCTTGGCGGCGATTTCATCCTCGCGGATGGCCATCCAGGCGCGGCCGATGCGGGAATCCTGCAGGCGGTAGCAGATGATGACGGTCAGCACCACCAGGATGAGGAACAGGTAGTAGTACAGCGTGACGGAGTTGATGTCGAAGCCGAACAGCTCCAGGCGCTTGCCCAGGTCCAACCCGAAGATCTTGACCGAGTCGATCTGCCCGATGCCCTTGGGGCCGTTGGTCAGGTTGACGGGGTGGTCCAGGTTGTTCAGGAAGATGCGGATGATTTCGCCAAAGCCCAGCGTCACGATGGCCAGGTAGTCCCCCCGCAGCTTGAGCGTGGGCGCCCCCAGGAGCGCCCCGCACAACGCGGCCAACAGCGCCGCCAGTGGAATCACCAGCCACAGCGAGGTGTGCAGCCCATTCGGGAACATGGCGGCAAATGCAGCGAAGTTGTCCGCCAGGTGGGGCGACGCCATCAGGCCGAACAGGTAGGCGCCCACGGCGTAGAACGCCACGTAGCCCAGGTCCAGCAGCCCGGCGTAGCCCACCACGATGTTCAGGCCCAGGGCGAGCATCACGTACAGCAGGGCCAGGTCGGCGATGCGTACCCAGGCATTGCCAAAGGATTGCAGGATCAGCGGCAGCACCAGCAGCGCCACGGCGCCGATGATCCAGTTGGTTTTGGTGTTCTTCATGGTGTGGAGCTTCCTCAGGCGCGATCGGCCACGCGCTCACCCAGCAGGCCGGAGGGGCGCAGCGTCAGGATGATGATCAGCACGATGAATGCAAAGATGTCGGTGTAGTGGCTGCCCAGCAGGCCGCCCGTGAGCGTGCCGATGTAGCCCGAGCCGATGGCTTCGATGAGGCCCAGCAGGATGCCCCCCACCACCGCTCCGGCCAGGTTGCCGATGCCGCCGAACACCGCGGCCGTAAAGGCCTTGAGACCGGGCAGGAAGCCCATGGTGTGCTGCGCCGTGCCGTAGTTGGACGCGTACATGATGCCGGCGATGGCGGCCAGGACGGCGCCGATGATGAAGGTGGCCGAGATGACCATGTCCGGCTTCACGCCCATGAGCGAGGCCACGCGGGGATTTTCGGCCGTGGCGCGCATGGCGCGGCCCAGGCTGGTATGGTTGACCAGGTACACCAGCGAGGCCAGGGCCACCGCGGTCACGCCCAGGATCAGGATCTGCGTGGGCGTGATGTAAGCGCCGCCCACCTGGAAGGGCGAGCTGGGCAGCAGGGTGGGATAGGGCTTGTAGTTGGGCTTCCAGATGATCATCGCCAGCGTCTGCAGCAGGATGGACATGCCGATGGCGGTGATCAGGGGGGCCAGGCGCGGGCTGCTGCGCAGCGGCCGGTAGGCGACCTTCTCGATGGTGAAGTTGAGGGCGGCGGCCACCACGCAGGCAATGACGGTGGCCAGCAGCAGGATGATCCAGCCGGGAGTGCCGGGCATGGCGGCCTGCATCATTCCTATGCAGCTCCAACTGGTGAGAGCGCCGATCATGAGCACCTCGCCGTGGGCAAAATTGATCAGCTGAATAATGCCGTACACCATGGTGTAGCCCAAGGCTATCAAGGCGTACATGCTGCCGAGAACCAGACCGTTGATGATCTGCTGCAGCAAAATGTCCATAAGAGAAGTCCTTCGTTTGTGACGCACCCACCACTTTGGCACCGGAATCGGTACAGCCTTGTGGGCCCGACTGCCATGTAGCAAAAAACCCGCCAGAAGTTCAGCTGTGCGGGTTTGCGGTCGGAATTGTAGCGAGTAGACACAACCGCCCTCCGTGTGGCCGGGAGGGGTTTTCCCTTGAATTCCGGCGGCATCAGGCGGCGACGCCGTTCATAAGGCTTTTTGATACAAGCAGGAAAATTGATGTGCAAACTTATTACCAGTCTCATGCAAAACTGGCATAAGTTGTAAAAGTCCTGGCGGGTGAGGAACTTACGCCGCTCCGCCCTGCCCGGCGGCGGCATTGCGTTCGCGCAGTTCACGCAACTTCTGTGCGATCTTGATTTCGAGGCCCCGCTCCACCGGCGCGTAGAACCCCGGCTCCGGCATGCCTTCGGGCAGGTAGGTTTCCCCGGCCGCGAAGCCGCCTTCCTCGTCGTGCGCGTAGCGGTAGCCCTTGCCGTAGTCGAGCTCTTTCATGAGCTTTGTTGGTGCGTTGCGCAGGTGCATGGGCACGGGCCGCGTGCCGTCCTTCTTCACCCAGGCGCGGGCCGCGTTGTAGGCCTTGTAGACCGCGTTGGACTTGGGCGCCACCGCCAGGTACACCACGCACTCGGCCAGCGCCAGCTCGCCCTCGGGGCTGCCCAGACGCTCGTACACCTCGGCCGCATCCAGCGCCAGGCGCAGGGCGCGCGGGTCGGCCAGGCCGACGTCCTCGCTGGCCATGCGCACCAGGCGGCGCGCCATGTAGCGGGGGTCGGCCCCGCCGTCGAGCATGCGCACCAGCCAGTACAACGCCGCATCGGGATCGGAGCCGCGCACGGACTTGTGCAGCGCGCTGATGGTGTCGTAAAACTGCTCGCCGCCCTTGTCGTAGCGGCGCATGCGTTCGCCCAGCACCCTGAGCAGCCACACGTCGGTGATCTCGGACAGCTTCTCCTGCGCGGCCGCCATGGCCAGCGTCTCCAGGGTGTTCAGCAGCCGGCGCGCATCCCCGTCGGCATAGGCCACCAGGCGGTCGATTGCTACGCTTTCGATAGCTGGCAGCGCTTGCTCCGCCTGCGCCAGGGCCACTATTTGCTTCAAGTCCTCTTCGGACAAGGGCTGCAGCACGTACACCGCTGCGCGCGACAGCAGCGCCGAGTTCACCTCGAACGACGGGTTCTCGGTGGTGGCGCCGATAAAGGTGAACAGGCCGCTCTCCACGTGCGGCAGGAAGGCGTCCTGCTGGCTCTTGTTGAAGCGGTGCACTTCGTCCACGAAGACGATGGTGCGCTGCTGCATCAGGCCGTCGCGGGCGGCTTCGGCGCGCTCCACCGCCTCCCGAATGTCCTTGACGCCGCCCAGCACGGCGCTGATGCTGATGAACTGCGCGTCAAAGGCATCGGCCATGAGCCGCGCAATCGTCGTCTTGCCGACCCCGGGCGGGCCCCAGAGGATGCAGCTGTGGGGCCGGCCGGACTCAAACGCCAGCCGCAGCGGCATGCCCGGGCCCAGCACGTGCTGCTGGCCGATGACGTCGGCAAGCGTGCGCGGCCGCAGGCGCTCGGCCAGGGGAACATGGTTGCGCGGCGCGGCGGCCGCCAAAGAGGCATCGGTCATGGTGAAACTGCCCCGCAGAGGGGGGTGTCGATCATGCCACCATGCGGCTTGAGCGCACGCAAGCGCTCCGGCGGCGGCAGGCAGGACAATGGCGCGTCGCCCCTTCTACTGCCATGGTCTTGCCCTCCCCGCACCCGCCATCCCCTTCGTCACCTTCGCCCCAGCCACCATCCGCTGCCGGCACGCCTGCTGCGCCGCCCCCACCGGGGTTGGGCATGCTGATCCGCATGACGCGGCCGGGCTTTCTGCTGCTGACGGTGGCGGCCTGCCTGCTGGGCATGTCCTTCGCGCTGGCCTGCGGGTGCGGCTTTGATGGCCTGAAGGCCGCCGCCACGCTGCTCCTGGCCGTGACGGCCCACGCCGGCGCCAATGTGCTCAACGACTACCACGACGCCCGCAACGGCGCGGACGCGGCCAACCAGCAGGGGCTGTTTCCGTTTTCGGGCGGCTCGCGCCTCATCCAGGCCGGCCAAGTGTCCGAGGCGGACACGGCGCGCTGGGCCGCGGTGTTGCTGCTGGTGCTGGTGCCGGCCGGCCTGCTGCTGGCCTTCTACAGCGGCGGCGGGCTGTTGCTGGTGGGCATGGCGGGGCTGCTGCTGGCCTGGGCCTATTCCGCCCCGCCGCTGCAGCTGATGTCGCGCGGATTCGGGGAGCTGGCGGTGGCGGCAGCCTGGTGGCTGGTGGTGGTGGGTGCGGACTACGTGCAGCGCCGCCAGTTTTTTGTGATCCCGGCCGTCTCGGCGGTCAGCTTTGCGCTGCTGGTCGCCAACATTTTGCTGATCAACGGCGTGCCCGATGCGGCCGCCGATGCGCAGGTGGGCAAGAACACGCTGGTGGTGCGCCTGGGCGCGGAAGGCACGGCGTGGCTTTACCTGGGTCTGGCCCTGCTGGCCCACGTCTGGCTGGCGGCGGCCGTGTGGCTGCTGATTCCGCCGCGCGAGGCGCTGTGGGGGCTTGTTTCGCTGCCCTTGTCGCTGGCTGGCGCCGCCCTGCTGGTGCGCCGGGCCAGGCAGCCCCAGCGCCTGCGGCCGGCCATCGTGCTCACCATTGCCGCGGCCATCCTGCATGCCCTGGCCATGGCCGCCGGCGTGGCGACAGTGGGCCGCTGAAGCCGCGCCGCGCCCTGGCGCAGGCGCGGGGTGTCACTGCTTCACGACGTCGGCACCTGCCGGGGGCTTGAACTGGAACACCGAGGCCGGCAGCGACGGCAGCGCCTGCAGCCCCGAGAAGCGGATGACCGAGCGCTGGCCAAAACTGTCCTGGATATCCAGCGCCGCCAGCTGCTCGCCGGCAAAGCCCACGCGCACGCTCTTGAGCTGGCCGTCCTTGGCCTTGGGCGTGGCCTGCACCCATTGCAGGCCGTCCTGGTCCGGGCCGTTTTCCAGCGTGAAATCGGCCTTCAGCGCGGCCAGGTCCGGTGCGGACGCCAGCAGCGCGGCCGGCGTGCTGCCCAGGGCCTGCGCCTGCGAGCGCTGGGTCACCTGGTTCAGGTCCACGTCATAGAGCCAGAGCGTTTGCCCGTCGGCCACGATGGTCTGCTCAAAAGGCTTCTTGTACGTGAACTTGAACCGGCCCGGGCGCTGGAACTCGAAGCTGCCGCTGGAGGTCTTAGTGCGCGCCGCCTGCCCGTCCTTCGGGGGCGCGGTCACGGTCTGGCTGAACTCCGCACGCCCGGCCTGCGCGCCCTTCATGAAAGATTCCAAACTTTTCAGGCCGTCAGCGCTTGCTGTACCTGCGCAAGCAGCTATCAATATTGCAGCAAAAATACGTTTCATGCAGTTCCTTGTAGTCCGGCCAATGGCCCGCGGCGCGCGGCGGCTTATTCCCGCGCGGGCACCAGCACTTCGCGCTGGCCGCTGGCCGTGAGGGCGCTGACGAGCCCCGCCTTCTCCATGTCCTCCAGCAGCCGGGCCGACCGGTTGTAGCCAATGCGCAGCTTGCGCTGGACGTAGGAGATGCTGGCCTTGCGGTCCTTGAGCACCACTTCCACGGCCTGGTCGTACATGGGGTCCTTTTCGCCCCCTTCGCCGCCGCCGTCCCCTGACAGATCGCCGTCGCCATCCACAGTTCCGCCTTCGAGCACGCCTTCGATGTAGTCCGGCTCCCCGTGTGCCTTGAGGTAGCTGACGACACGGTGTACTTCATCGTCCGACACGAACGCGCCGTGCACCCGGATCGGCAGGCCCGTGCCGCTGGCCATGTAGAGCATGTCACCCATGCCCAGCAGGGCCTCGGCGCCCATCTGGTCCAGGATGGTACGGCTGTCGATCTTGCTGCTCACCTGGAAGGCGATGCGGGTGGGAATGTTGGCCTTGATCAGGCCGGTGATCACGTCCACGCTGGGCCGCTGGGTGGCCAGGATCAGGTGGATGCCGGCCGCGCGGGCCTTCTGCGCCAGGCGGGCGATCAGCTCCTCGATCTTCTTGCCCACCACCATCATCAGGTCGGCCAGCTCGTCGATGACCACCACGATGTGCGGCAGGCGCTGCAGCGGTTCGGGCTCCTCCGGCGTGAGGCTGAAGGGGTTGTAGATGAACTCCTCGCGCGCCTTGGCCTCGTCGATCTTCTGGTTGTACCCCGCCAGGTTGCGAACCCCCAGCTTGCTCATGAGCTTGTAGCGGCGCTCCATCTCGGCCACGCACCAGTTCAGGCCGTTGGCAGCCTGCTTCATGTCGGTCACCACAGGGCACAGCAGGTGCGGAATGCCTTCGTAGACCGACATTTCCAGCATCTTGGGGTCGATCATCATCAGGCGCACGTCCCGCGCCTCGGCCTTGTACAGCAGCGAGAGGATCATGGCGTTGATCCCCACCGACTTGCCCGAACCCGTGGTGCCCGCCACCAGCACGTGCGGCATCTTGGCGAGGTCGGCCACCACCGGGTTGCCCACGATGTCCTTGCCCAGGCCCATGGTGAGCAGGCTCTTGGCCTCGTGGTAGATCTGCGAGCCCAGGATCTCCGACAGCCGGATGGACTGGCGCTTGGCATTGGGCAGCTCCAGCGCCATGTAGTTCTTGCCCGGAATGGTTTCCACCACACGGATCGACACCAGGCTGAGCGAACGCGCCAGATCCTTGGCCAGGTTGACCACCTGCGAGCCCTTCACGCCGGTGGCGGGCTCGATCTCGTAGCGCGTGATCACCGGGCCGGGCATGGCGGCCACCACCCGCACCTCCACGCCAAAGTCCTTGAGCTTCTTCTCGATGAGGCGGCTGGTCATCTCCAGCGTCTCGGGCGCCACCGTCTCCTGGCGCAGCTGCGCGCCGTCCAGCAGGTCCACCTGCGGCAGCTTGCTGTCGGGCATGTCGGTAAACAGGGGCTTCTGGCGCTCCTTCACCACGCGGGTGCTTTGCGGCACGTCCACCAGCACCGGCTCGATGATCTGGATGGGCTCGGGGTGCTGCACCTCGTTCTCGGAGCGCTCTTCCAGCACCACCACCTCGCGCTCGCGGGCCGCCTTGCGGCCCACGGCCACGTCCTTGGCCACCTCGCGCTGCGCCAGCCGCGACTGCACGAGCGCATCGAGGCGCCCGCCGACAAATTCCGCGACCTGGCCCCACGAGAACCGGAACACCAGGGCCGCGCCCAGCACCGCCAGCACGATGGCCAGCAGCCCCGAGCCCGTGAAACCCAGCCACTTCACGCTGGCGGGCCCCACGATGTAGCCCAGCACGCCGCCAGCGTGCCCGGGCAGGAAGACTTCGAAACGGTACAGCCGCGACCACTCCAGCGCCGTGCTGGCGCACATCAACAGCACCAGTCCCAGCCAGAACAGCCCACGGCGCTGCAAGGCGCTTGCCGCACCGGGGACGGACTCGCCCCCGCGCATCCAGCGCGCCAGCGACGCAAGCCACGCCCGCACCCCGGCCGCCACGCACCACCAGACGGAAAAGCCCAGCGCGAAATAGCTGCCGTCCGCCAGCCAGGCCCCCAGGCGCCCGGCCCAGTTGCCGACCATGCGCGGGTCTCGCGCCCCCGACGTAGACCAGGCGGCGTCCTGCGCGGAATAGCTCAACAGGGACAGCAACCAGAAAACCAGGGCCAGCAGCCCGATCACCAGGGCGATTTCATGGCCGAAACGGGCCGCGCCCGTGCGCGGCTGCGACTTGGCCGCCGACGATGCGTTCAGGGTATTGAGGGAATAGGTCATAAGCGTGCCGGGCAAGCTTACCCCATGCATCCGGTGCAGGCGGCCGGCGCGCCTGCGGGCATGCGTGCGCGGTCTGGCGCGCGGTCTGGTGCGTGGTCAGCCCAGCGCGTTCAGGCGCTCCTTGAGCAGGGTGGCACCGGTGGGCAGCACCTCGATGAACCCGCGCTCCTCCAGGTCCTTCATCACGCGGCTGACCATCTCGCGGGAGGCGCCGACCATCTTGGCCAGGTCCTGCCGGGAGATCTTTTCCTTGATCAACCGCTGGCCCTGGGCGTCCGGCTGGGCAAAGTCCAGCAGCGCATGGGCCACGCGGCCATACACATCCAGCAACGCCAGCGATTCGATCTTGCGGTCCGCGTGGCGCAAGCGCTTGACCAGCCCCCGCATCACCACCAGCGACATGGAGGTGTTTTCCGCCAGGCAGCGCGCAAACTCGGTCCGCCCCAGCATCAGCACGTCAGTCTGCACCTCGGCGCGCACGGTGGCCGAATGCGGCTCATTGTCAATAATGCTCATCTCCCCCAGGTAGTCGCCCTGGCCCAGCGTCGCCAGGATGACCTCGCGCCCCCGGCTGTCGGCCGTCATCACGCGCGCGCGCCCGGTGAGCAGGATGAACAGGGCGTTGGACTTCTGCCCCTGCTCCACCAGCACTTCGCCGCGCTTGAAACGGCGCTTGACCACCGCCCCGCTGACCACCTCGGCCTGGGCCACCGTCAGCAGCGAGAACAAGGGAACCCGGCGCAGCAGGTCCAGGTTGGACAACATCGTCGACATGCAAACATCTCCTCAGAGCGCGCGACCCATCCGGCGTCGCACGGGTTTTCAATGGGTTCTTACAATCGCCGTGATTGAATAAATGGCAGGCTGCGGGAGCGGCCGCCGGTTGATACTCACCCGCCCCAACCCCAGCTTTCCCAACAGCGCCCCATGTAGCGGACGCAAAACACAGGCTTTTACCATGTCCACCACCCAACACGCCAAAGTTCTGATTCTCGGCTCGGGCCCCGCCGGCTACACGGCGGCCGTCTATGCGGCGCGCGCCAACCTGAATCCGGTGCTCATCACCGGCATGGCCCAGGGCGGCCAGCTGATGACCACCACCGAGGTGGACAACTGGCCCGCCGACGTGCAGGGCGTGCAAGGGCCCGACCTGATGCAGCGCTTCCTGGAGCACGCCGAGCGCTTCAAGACGCAGATCATCTTCGACCACATCAACAAGGTCGATTTCAGCCAGCGCCCGTTCACGCTCACGGGCGACAACGGCACCTACACCTGCGACTCGCTGATCATCGCCACCGGCGCCTCGGCCAAGTACCTCGGGCTGCCCTCGGAAGAGGCCTTCATGGGCCGCGGCGTTTCCGGCTGCGCCACCTGCGACGGCTTCTTCTACCGCGACCAGGACGTGTGCGTGGTGGGCGGCGGCAACACCGCCGTGGAAGAGGCGCTGTACCTGTCCAACATCGCCCGCAAGGTGACGCTGGTGCACCGCCGCGACAAGTTCAAGGCCGAGCCCATCCTGGTGGACAAGCTCAACGACAAGGTTGCCGCCGGCAAGATCGAGCTCAAGCTCTTCCACACCCTGCACGAGGTGCTGGGCGACGACAGCGGCGTGACCGGCATCCGCATCAAGAGCACGCAGGACGGCAGCACCCAGGACATCGAGCTCAAGGGCTGCTTCATCGCCATCGGCCACGCCCCCAATACCGACATCTTCCAGGGCCAGCTGCAGATGGACAACGGCTACATCGTCACCCAGGGCGGGCTCAAGGGCTTTGCCACCCAGACGAGCGTGCCGGGCATCTTTGCCGCGGGCGACGTGCAGGACCACGTCTACCGCCAGGCCATCACCAGCGCCGGCACGGGCTGCATGGCCGCGCTGGACGCCCAACGCTTCCTGGAACAAGAGGGTTGATCAAAATTTGGGCGGCAGGCTATAATCTGCGGCTTTGCTGATTCTGATCCGCCTTTTTGGCGGTTCTTGGCGATCAACAATCGGGTTACCGCCACCCTTTCTGGCGAGGTGAGGCCGCAAGCCATCCTGGGGCGCCAACGTCCCCAGGGCCCAGCGAACGGCCGTTATAAAAGTATCGGAGTGTCCTCATGGCACGCGTCTGCGACGTAACGGGCAAGAAGCCCATGGTCGGGAACAACGTTTCCCACGCCAACAACAAAACCAAGCGCCGGTTCCTGCCGAACCTGCAATACCGCCGTTTCTGGGTCGAGAGCGAAAACCGCTGGGTGCGCCTGCGCGTTTCGAGCGCTGCCCTGCGTTTGATCGACAAGAACGGTATCGACTCGGTGCTCGCAGACCTGCGTGCCCGTGGCCAGGCTTAAGGAGTAGCACCATGGCAAGCAAAGGCGGACGCGACAAGATCAAGCTGGAATCCACCGCAGGAACCGGCCACTTCTATACGACGACCAAGAACAAGAAGACGATGCCCGAGAAGATGGCGATCATGAAGTTTGATCCCAAGGCTCGCAAGCACGTCGAGTACAAGGAAATGAAGCTGAAGTAATTCAGCCGATTTCCCCCAAAAAAGCCGCCCGCTGGGCGGTTTTTTTATGCCCGCACCGAAGGGCGCACCGTCCCCGACGGCCGGCGTCAGGCGGCCCGGCGGGGAGCTGCGGCGCCCTCGCCCTGCGCCAGCTGCGCGGCCATCAGCGCACCCAGTGTGCGGTAGCCCGCCTCGACCTCGGCCGTGAACGGCATGCCGCAGCTCAGGCGCAGAAAGTGCTCGTACCGGCCGGTATTGGAGAACATGGGCCCTGGCGCCACGCGGATGCCGCTGTGCAGGGCCTGGTCATACAGGCGCGTGGACGAAACCCCTGCGGGCAGCTCCAGCCACAGGCTCAAGCCGCCCGGCGGCAGGCTCAGGCGCGTCCCCGGCGGGAAGTAGCGGGCCACCGCCCGGGCCGCCTGCTCACGCTGCAGGCGCAGTTGCGCCCGCATGCGGCGCAAGTGGCGCTCATAGGCCGGCGAAGCCACGCTGCGCGCCGCCAGCAACTGCGACCAGGTCTGCATGTTGCGGGTGCGTGCGAACTTGAGCATCTGCACCCGGGCCTGCCAGCGGCCGGCGCTCATCCAGCCCTGGCGCAGGCCGGGCGCAAAGCTCTTGCTGAGGGACGCGCAGTAGATGACCTGGCCAGCATCCCCGGGACGGTCCCAGGCTTTGGCAGGACGCAGCACGTGCGGAGACTCGACGAATTCGCGGTAGATGTCGTCCTCGATCAGGGCCAGCCCGTGCTCCACGCACAGGGCCACCAGCCGCTCCTTGTGCGCATCGGGCATGACGCTGCCCAAGGGCATCTGCAGGTGGGGCACGACCACCACGGCCTTGAGCCTCGATTCGTTGCGCGCGGCCAGCTCCAGGGCCTCCAGCGACATGCCAGTGCGCGGGCTGCTCGGAATTTCCAGCGCGCGCAGGCCGCGCACCTCGATCGCCTGGAGGATGCCAAAAAACGTGGGGGACTCCACTGCCACCACGTCGCCCGGCCCGGCCACGGCATCCAGGGCCAGATTCACGCCTTCCGAGTTCCCGAGCGTCGCGCCAATGTCGGCGGGCGCCACGCACACGCCAAAGGTGAGCGCGTGCCGCGCCATCGCCTGCTGGAACTCGGGGTGGGTGGTCGGGGCCGAAGGGCCATACACCAGGATGTCCGGCTGTTCGCGCAACAGCGCGTGGGCCAGGCGGTTGAGCGCCGCGGCGTCGAACAGGCTGGGCGCAGGCATGGCGCTGCCCAGGTCCAGCGGCACCGGGCCCGCGCGGCGCGCCTTCTCGAGAAAGCCGGAGATGCGTTCGTTGATGCCCGCGAACACCTGCGGGTCCTGAGCCAGCGGCTCGTGCAGCTCCGGCTCGCGCGCCCCGGGCAGCGCCACGCCGCCCGGCTCCCGCACAAAGTAGCCCACCCGCTCCCGCGCCTCCGCACAGCCCTGCGACTCCAGGTGCCGCAGCACCTGGAGCGCCGTGGTCAGGCTCACCTGGTGCCGCTGGCACAGCTCCCGCACCGACGGCAGCCGCATGCCGGGCGCGAGGCTGCCCGTGGCGATGGCCTGTTCGTACAGGCCGGCCAGCCGGCGGTACAGCGGAACATCCCGGGGTTCGGGCCAATGTGACATGTGGATGCAGAAACGGGACGGTGCGGGTGGATACAGGACAGGGGGTGCGCCGCAGCGCGGCGCCTGGGCAGCCCCCGCATGGTGCCCGAACGCGAGCCCCGGGTACAGATACAGGATGGCCGGGGACGAACCATAACAGCACGCCGGCAACCGCTGCTGTTCTACCCCTTTCCATGGGGCCGTGTACCTGCCGCGCCGGCGCGGTATTTCCTACGCTTGGAGGACCTTGCCGCCCTTGCGCGGCTCCCTGGAGTACCACACCATGCATCCACACGCCCGCCCTGCTTCGCCCCCGCCTTCACGCCTGACAGCGGCACTGCCCCCCGGCCAGAGCCTCTGGCTTTGCCTCGCACCCGGAGAGACCCTGCGCACCACCCGCGGGGAGATCGCAGTGCGCTTCGGGCCCCAGTCCTTGGGCCTGGTCTTGCACACGCCGCCACAAGCCGTGCTCGGGCCCGGCGAACACCTGCCCTGCCCCACCCCGGGACATACCGCCCTCTGGGTGCAACTGAGCAACCCGGTGCGCCAGTCCGCCGAGGTCCAGGTGATGCAAACGGCGCCGCCGCCACCCGGCACGCTGCCGTTGCTGGTGCGGCGGCTGCGCCACCTGCTGGCAGGCCGGCGCCAGGGGCGCAAGGCCCCAGGGCTGGACGCATGCCCAACACCGCGGTAGCAGCCGCCCAAAGAAAAAGGCCTTGCCGACTGGCAAGGCCTTACCGTGCAAGCAGCCGCCCTGGTCAGGCCTGGGCTGCCCGCAGCCGCAGCGAGAACTCGCGCAGCGCAGCAATACCGCTTTCTTCCGCGCGGCGGCACCAGGCCTGCAAATCGGCGGTCAGCTGTTCCCGCGAGTGGGAGGTGTTGAGCCACAGCTGGCGCAGTTCCTCGCGCATGGTGACCATCTTGTCGAGCGCCGGATAGGCCGCCCGAGCCTGGGCCAGCTCGGGCAAGGCCAGCGCGGGCACCTTCTCGGCGTCGCGGTGCAGCCAGCGCTTGGCCGCCTTGAGCACGGAGACGTCCGCCTGGCGCGCCTTGAGGGCCGCAATCTCTTCCTTGCACGCCTGGCGCACGCCGCGGGCGTACCCGGCCATCACCTCATAGCGGTTGGCGATCAGCGCCTCCAGCGTCTTCTCGTCCGCGACCGGCTTCACGTCGCCCAGCTGCAGTTTGGGCGGAACCTTCTTCACGGTGGCCCAGCCCAGCTTCTGCATGCAGCGGATATACACCCAGCCCACGTCGAACTCGTAGGGCTTGACCGAGAACTTGGCCGAGGTGGGATAGGTATGGTGGTTGTTGTGCAGCTCTTCGCCCCCGATGATCAGACCCCAGGGCACGAGGTTGGTGCTGGCGTCCTGCGCTTCGAAATTGCGATAGCCCCAAAAGTGGCCCACGCCGTTGACCACCCCTGCGGCCCAGAAGGGAATCCAGAGCATCTGCACCGCCCAGACCGTGGCGCCCACGGCGCCAAACAAGGCCAGGTCCAGGATCAGCATGAGGCCCACGCCTTGCCAGCCGTAGCGGGTGTACACGTTGCGCTCCATCCAGTCATCGGGCGTGCCGTGGCCGAACTTCTTGAGCGTCTCGGCATTGCGCGATTCGGCGCGGTACAGCTCGGCGCCGCGCCACATCACCGTGTTCAGGCCGCGCGTCTGGGGGCTGTGCGGATCGTCCACCGTTTCGCACTTGGCGTGGTGCTTGCGGTGGATGGCCACCCATTCCTTGGTGACCATGCCCGTGCCGATCCACAGCCAGAAGCGGAAGAAGTGCGAGGGGATGGCGTGCAAGTCCAGCGCGCGGTGCGCCTGGGACCTGTGCAGGAAGATGGTGACCGCCGCAATCGTGATGTGGGTGGTCGCCAGGGTGTACAGCACGATCTGCCACCAGGCCAGGTTCCACAACCCATGGCCCAGCCAGTCCACAGCAGCGTTCAGTACAGCCCAATCGGGTAACAGCATATTCAAGAAACCTTCAATGACAAACAACCCGCTCACCAACGGAGCGGGTTTCCGATTTTAGAGGGTCTGGCTGCCGTGGAGTTCAGGGAAATCTCGGTAACTCCGCGTTTTTTGCCGCCATTAGAGGTGAATCTCAGCCCTTTTTCGTCCAAACCGCTGCAAAAAAGCCATCGGTCTGGTGCAGGTGCGGCCATAGGCGCAGGTACATGCTGCCGGATGCACCCCCACGGCACAGCGCCGCTCCCTGCTCCACCTTGAGCTGGACCAGCAGCTCCCCGGCATCCACCGGCTGGAAGTCGGGGTGGGCGGCACTAAAGGCCTCGGCAATTTCCTCGTTTTCCTGCGGGAGCACGCTGCAGGTGGCGTACACCAGCCGCCCGCCCGGCTTGACCAGGCGGGCGGCGCTGGCCAGGATGGACGTCTGCTTGGCCACCAGTTCGGCCACGGACTGTGGCGACTGGCGCCACTTGAGGTCGGGGTTGCGCCGCAACGTTCCCAGGCCCGAGCAAGGCGCGTCGACCAGCACCCGGTCCATCTTGCCGGCCAGCCGCTTCACGCGGTCGTCGCGCTCGTGGGCAATGGCAGCCGGGTGCACATTGGACAGCCCGCTGCGGGCCAGCCGGGGCTTGAGCGCGTCGAGCCGGTGCGCAGACACGTCAAACGCATACAGCCGCCCCGTGCTGCGCATGCCCGCGCCGATGGCCAGCGTCTTGCCGCCGGCCCCTGCGCAGAAGTCCACCACCATCTCGCCGCGCTTGGCGTCCAGCAGCAAGGCGAGCAGCTGCGAGCCCTCGTCCTGGACCTCGATGGCGCCCCGGGTGAAAGCGTCCAGCCGGGTCAGCGCGGGCTTGCCTTCCACCCGCAGCCCCCAGGGCGAATACGGTGTGGCGGCGGCCTTGATGCCGGCCTGCGCCAGTTCCTTGAGCACGTCCGCGCGCTTTTCCTTGAGCACATTCACCCGCAGGTCCAGCGGAGCGCTGTACGCCAGGCTGTCCACCAGCGGCCAGAAGCCGTCTCCCAGCTGGTCTTTCAAAGGCTGCACCAGCCATTCCGGCAGGTTGTGGCGGTGCCGCTCCAGCAGGTCGGCTGGGCGGATGGCGTCGCACCCATCCAGCCAGCGCTTTTCCTGCTCGGACAAGGCGCTCTTGAGGAAGTCGCGCGGCCCGTGGAAGCCCAGGATGGCCAGGCGGCGTTCCCGCGGCCCGCTGCCCGAGGGCGCGAGGTGATCGAACAGCAGTTTCTTGCGCAGCACCGTGTAGACCGTCTCGGCCAGGGTGGCCCGCTCACGCGGGCCCAGCCCCCGGTGGTCCCGGAAGAAGCGCGACACCACTGCGTCGGCAGGGTGTTCGAAGGTAAGGGTCAGCCTGACCAGCTCGGCGCAGGCATCGAGAAGAACTTTGGGATGCATGCCTTCATTGTCCCACTGCACACCGCCCCGGCGGTGCCCAAGGCCCCTCAACGGGTGTAGACCGGGTCGAACGCGTAGCGCTGGATTTCCTTGAGGCTCGGGGACTCGCCGGCCCACAACACCAGCGCCGGGCCGGGCAGGCCCAGATGGCGCTCCAGCGAGCGGCACAGGTGGTAGCGGCTTTCGTCGTCCAGATCCGGCAGGTCCACGAACACCAGGTACGCCCGGCGCTGGGGGTGTTCGCGCAGGTTCTTGCGCACCAGCCAGCAGCGCGCCAGCGGCGCGCAGCGGGCCAGTTCGGACTGCAGCTCGGCCAGCTCGAAGTCGCTGAGGTCATGGCGGCTGATCTGGCTGAAGAAGGAGCTGCCGGACAGCTCCTCCCATGCGCGCTCTTCCGACTCCTGCGCCCGCTCCAGGCGCTTGCGCCACTGCTTGAAGGCGGCTGCGTCATGGTCCATGCCCAGGCGGGGCGTCTCCAGTTCCGCCAGCGCAGTCCGTGCGGCCCAGTAGCGGTCGCTGCTGCCGGCTTCCCACAGCCGGTGGAGCAGGAGCAGCTTGCCGTGCCGGTCGTCGTCCGGCAGGCAGGGCACCAGCCCACGCAGCGCGGCGGGGTACTCGGGGCTGCGCTCCAAGGCCAGTTCATACAGGCCGCGCACGTCTGCACGGGGATCGAGGTGGCGCCGCAGCCGGGCCAGCTCCACCAGTTCCGCCGCGCTGGCCTGCGCCGCCATGGCACCGAGCACCTCGGCGCGGGCGCGCACCCGCGCAAGCCAGGCATGGTGCTGCTTCCACTCGGTGGCGTTGTCGCGGCACCATTGCTTGTCAAAGTGCGCCACCCACCGCTTGGCGTCCGGGCCAAGCATGGCCAGCGCGCTGCCGCGCGACCACTCCGGCAGCGTGGGGGTGGCGTCCAGGGCTTCGATACGGTCCCGCAGGCCCGGATGGGTGTCGTCCACGTTGCTCAGGCGCTTGAGTGCCTGGCGCAGGGCGTCATTGGCAAAGGTGGGCTCGGGCGGCTTGGCCAGGTAGCGGCGCAGGCTGCGGTACGGGCCCACCGGCAGCGGGTTGCCCGCGGCGGCGCACCATTGATCGCCCCAGAACTCCTGCAGCGAGGCCCCGCGGATCTCGATCTCGGCCAGCGCCGCGGCCGCCACCTCGCGGCCCAGCAGCTTGCCGGCAATCCGGTCGGCCTCGTATTCGTCCTGCCGGGCCAGGGCAAAGGTCTTGGCGGAAAAGCGCGGAAAGTACCAGCGCATGAACGCATGCGTAGCCGCGGCGGCGGGGCCTTCGTCGTCGGCCAGGCTGTGGTTCAGGCGCATCCAGGACAGGCGGGTACGGTAGATCCATGCGGCAAAGCGGCCGTGGTCTCCCCGCAAGTGCCCATACTCGTGGGCCAGCACGGCCAGGAACCGGGGGCGGTCCAGCGCCATCAACAGGGGCAGGCCGATGCTCAGGTGGTTGACCGCGCCGCCCAGCAACCCCAAGCGCGGCACCTGCTGAATGCTGGCGTTGAACTCGTCATTGAGGAGGACCTTGTGCAGCGCCGGCCCCTTGATTTTCCGGCGGATGCGCTCCAGGGCCTCGAACAGCTCGGGGGCGTCCTGCGCGGTGATCTCCACGCCATCGGGCTCCTCCAGGCGCACCCACAGGGCGCGCAGGCTCACCCAGAACAGGCCAGCCGCGCCCAGCAGCAACCACACCATGGAAAACCGGAAGCGGCCGTGCAGCATCTGCGAGCCGGCCCACAGCAACAGGCCCGCGGCCAGCACCATGCATCCAAGCACCCAGGCATAGCCCAGCGCGGCAAAGGCCGCCACACTGCGGCGGTAAGCGCGGCTGTTCTCGGCGCTGGCATGCTCGCTCATGCGCACCATGTGCACAAAATCTGCCTGGTCCACGTGCTTCCCCCACTCTCGGATTTTTTTGACAGCCCGACATCGTATCGAACGAACCATGAACGACAACGACCTGCCCCCGCTCGCCACCACGCCGCCAGGCCGGTACCGCCATTACAAGGGTGGGCTTTATGAGGTGATCGGCACGGCACGCCACAGCGAGACCCTGGAGCCGATGACGCTCTACCGGGCGCTGTACGGCGAGCACGCCCTGTGGGTGCGGCCGGCCGCCATGTTTGAGGAGCGGGTATGCATCGACGGCGTGCTTCGGCCCCGGTTTGAAAAATGCGCTACGGCCGAGGAGCCCAATCCGTAGCCTGGACCTCGCAGGCGATATATCCCCACACACTCCGAGGACAAGCTGGTGCGGCCGGTCTAGGCCAGCTTTCCTGGCACCTGGCCGCAAGGCCCGCCTACCGCCGTGCCCAGGCACGTCCTACAGCCAGGCACGCCGCCGGCGCCTACTGTGACGGTGCGACCCGAACTGCCGGGGGCGAAGCCGCCCGCTTCGCCTCCGCGGCAGCCGCGGCGCCACTTACGAGGAGGTTCTATGGGCTATTTGCTTCAGGGGCTGTTCGGAGAACGCTCCCTCACCAAGGTCGCCGGCCTGTTCAACCAGCGGAGCCAGGCAGAAAACACGATGGCGCAGGTGCTGCGCACGGCGGGGCTGCAGGCGGGGCAGGTGCGTCTGCTGGGCCCGCAGCACGCGCACGCGCCGCGGCGCGAGATCTTTTCGCGCTCCATGGAGCCGGAACCCACCGGCATGGCGCGCACCTTCTTCCAGAGCCACATCGTGTTCGGCGCGGCTGGCGGCGTGCTGGGGCTGGGCGTGTTTGCGTGGTTTTTCCGCGCCGCCCATCCCATGATCCTGAGCAGCCCCCTGCTCTCGTTCATCGCGCTGGTCGGTTTCGGCACCACGTTCGGCATGCTGCTTGCGGGACTGCTGTCGCTGCGCCCCGACCACATCCGCATGATCACCCACGTGCGTTCGGCCCTGCGCCACAACCACTGGGCCGTAGTGGCCCACCCCGTGGACCCGGCGCAGACCGAGAAGGTCAAGGCCGTGCTGGAACGGGAAGCCAGCGAAGTCCTGACTACCCTGTAACGGGCCTCACAGCAGGGGCAGCAGCGTGCGCACGGCCCGCGGATAAATGATGTGCTCCTGCGTGAGCACGCGGGCCGCGAGGGTGTCAGCGGTATCCCCCGGCAGCACGGGCACGACGGCCTGGTCCAGGATAGGGCCCACGTCCAGTTCCGCCGTCACCTGGTGCACGGTGACCCCTGCGACCTTGCAGCCCGCGTCGATGGCACGCTGGTGCGTGTTCAGCCCGGTGAAGGCGGGCAACAGCGAGGGATGGATGTTGACCAGCCGCCCCGCATACCTGGCCACGAAGCCCGGCGTCAGAATGCGCATGAAGCCTGCCAGCACCACCAGCGCGGGCTGGTAGCGGTCGATCGCATCGGCCAGCGCCGCGTCAAACGCCTCGCGGTTGGCAAAGGCCTTGTGGTCCAGCACCTCGGTGGCAATGCCATGCTGCCGGGCAAAATCCAGGCCCCCGGCGTCCGCCTTGTTGCTGACCACCGCGGCCACGCGGGCGCCATAGCGTTCGTGCCAGTTCTCCTGCTGCGCGGCGCACACGATGGCGGCCATGTTGGAGCCCCCGCCGGAGATCAAAACCACGATGTTCTTGGGGACGTTGTTCTTCATCATTGGGCCCGGATTATCCAGGAGGCCCCCAGGCGGCCCGCAGGTCGTGCAGCAGAGCCTGGGCGACACTGCCGGCATACTCCAGGGCGCAACGCAGCGCCCATCCAGCCCGACAGCCTTCTCACCATGCCCTTCGATCCCTCCGCCCGCCCCCTGACCGCCCACGAAGCCCGCGTGCTCGCCACCCTCATGGAAAAGGCCCGCACCGTGCCCGACAGCTACCCGCTGTCGCTCAATGCCCTGGTCACCGGCTGCAACCAGAAAAGCAGCCGCGACCCGGTGATGACCTTGAGCGAGGCCGAGGCGCAGGAGGCGCTGGACGAGCTCAAGCGCCTGACGCTGGCCTTTGAGACCAGCGGCAACCGCACCACCCGCTGGGAGCACAACTTCCAGCGCGGCCTGGGCGTGCCCGAGCAGTCGGCCGTGCTGCTGGGCCTGTTGATGCTGCGCGGCCCGCAGACAGCGGGCGAACTGCGCATCAACGCCGAGCGCTGGTACCGCTTTGCCGATATCTCGTCGGTGGAGGCCTTCCTGGACGAACTGCAGGAGCGCAGCCCGGAAAAAGGCGGCCCCCTGGTGGTGCAGCTGCCCCGAGCGCCAGGCGCGCGCGAGCAGCGCTGGGCCCACCTGCTGTGCGGGCCGGTGGATGTAAGCGCGCTCCCCAGCGCAACGCCCGCGGCGAGCCCTGCGCCGCATGCGCTGCAGGCGCGTGTGGAGGCACTGGAGGCCCAGGTCGCCGCACTGCAGGCCACGGTGCAGCGGTTGTGCTCCGAACAGGGGATTGCCCCCGGCGCCGCTGCGATGTCGCCACCCGGACAGGACTAAAACGAACGACCGTGCTACAACTGCGGGATCACTTGGAGACATACCGATGGATCTCGCATTCACCCCTGAAGAACAGGCCTTCCGCGAAGAGATTCGCGCGTGGGTTCACGCCAACCTGCCCAAGGAAATTTCGCACAAGGTGCACAACGCCCTGCGCCTGACGCGGGCCGACATGCAAGGCTGGGCCAAGATCCTGGGCAAGAAAGGCTGGCTGGGTTTTGGCTGGCCCAAGGAATTCGGCGGGCCGGGCTGGACGGCCGTGCAAAAGCATCTGTTCGAAGAGGAATGCGCACTGGCCGGCGCGCCGCGCATCGTGCCCTTCGGCCCCGTGATGGTGGCCCCCGTGATCATGGCCTTCGGCAATGCCGAGCAGCAAAAGCGTTTCCTGCCCGGCATCGCCAGCGGCGAGGTGTGGTGGAGCCAGGGCTACAGCGAACCGGGCTCGGGCTCGGACCTGGCCAGCGTCAAGACCCGCGCCGAGCGCGTGGGCGACAAGTACATCGTCAACGGCCAGAAGACCTGGACCACCCTGGGCCAGTACGGCGACTGGATGTTCAACCTGGTGCGCACCAGCACCGAGGGCAAGCCCCAGACCGGCATCTCGTTCCTGCTGCTGGACATGAAGTCCAAGGGCGTGACCGTGCGCCCCATCAAGCTGCTGGATGGCGAGTGCGAAGTCAACGAGGTGTTCTTCGACAACGTGGAAGTGCCCGCCGAGAACCTGATCGGCGAGGAGAACAAGGGCTGGACCTACGCCAAGCACCTGCTCAGCCACGAGCGCACCAACATTGCCGACGTGAACCGCAGCAAGCGCGAGCTGGAACGCCTCAAGCGCATCGCCAAGGCCGAAGGCGTGTGGGATGACCTGCGCTTCCGGGACCAGATTGCCCTGCTGGAAGTGGACATCGTGGCGCTGGAGATGCTGGTGCTGCGCGTGCTGTCGGCCGAGAAGTCGGGCAAGAACTCGCTGGACATCGCCGGCCTGCTCAAGATCAAGGGCAGCGAAATCCAGCAGCGCTATGCCGAGCTGATGATGCTGGCCGCCGGCCCCTTCAGCCTGCCCTTCATCGAGGAAGCCATGGAAGCCGGCTGGCAGGGCAACTTCCCCGGCGGCGTGGTGGCCAATGCGCCGCTGGCCTCCACCTACTTCAACCTGCGCAAGACCACGATCTACGGTGGCAGCAATGAAGTGCAGCGCAACATCGTTGCGCAGACGGTGCTCGGCTGACGCCGAGAACGGTCCGCGCTTTGCACGACAGGACTGCTGCCCCGTGCCCCCTCCGGGAGGGGGTTCCAGCTAGAGCTTCGCTGGGTCTTGAAGGCGCCGCGGCGCCACAAGCCAGCACAAGGAGAGACACATGGATTTCGATTTTTCTGACGACCAGGACCAACTGCGCGACGCCGTGCGCAAGTGGGTGGACAAGGGCTACACGTTTGAACGCCGCCGGGCCGCGGTGCGCAATGGCGGGTTCGACCGCGCCGCCTGGAACGAGCTGGCCGAACTGGGCCTCACGGCCCTCACGGTGCCCGAAGAGCACGGCGGCATGGGCCAGGGCCCGGTGGACGCCATGGTGGTGATGGAAGAGCTGGGCCGCGGGATCGTGCTGGAGCCCCTGGCGCAGGCCTTCATGGCAAGCAGCGTGCTCTCGCAGTTTGCCGCCCAGGACGTGCAGGCCGCCTGGCTGCCCAAGATCGCCAGCGGCGAGGCGCTGGTGGTGTTGGCCCACCAGGAACGCAACGCGCGCTACCGCCTGGGCAATTTTGATGCAAAAGCGGCTCCAGCCCAATCTGGATATGCGCTAACAGCTATCAAAAACATAGTACCCGCCGGTGACCAGGCCGACGCCTTCATCGTGCCGGCGCAGCTGGACGGCAAGACCGCCCTGTTCCTGGTGGAGCGCTCGGCCGCCGGGGTGAGCACGCAGGGGTATGTGACCCAGGACGGCAGCCGCGCGGCCGAAGTGCAACTGGCCAACACCCCCGCCACGCTGATTGCCGCCGACGGCCTGGCAGCGCTGGAGCTGGCGGTGGACGTGGGGATTGCCGCCCTGTGCGCCGAAGCCGTCGGGGTGATGGACAAGACCGCGGCCGTCACATTCGACTACCTGAACCAGCGCAAGCAGTTCGGCGTGGCGATCGCCAGTTTCCAGGCCCTGCGCCACCGCGCGGCCGACATGAAAATGCAGCTGGAACTGGCCCGCTCCATGAGCTACTACGCCACCCTGAAGCTGGGCGCCCCTGCCGACGAACGCCGCCGCGCCATCGCGCGGGCCAAGGTGCAGCTGGGCCAGTCCATGCGCTTTGTGGGCCAGCAGGCCGTGCAGATGCACGGCGGCATCGGCGTGACGGACGAGTACATCGTGAGCCACTATTTCAAGAAGCTCACGCAGCTGGAGATGACCTACGGCGACACGCTGCACCACCTGGGCGAGGTTTCGGCCCGCATGCAGGACACTGCCGGCGTGTTTGCCTGAGGCCCGCACCGGCGCGGGGCCGCCGGCCCCAGCGGCTGGCTGACCTGCGCACGTCACACCGGCCTGCGATGCTCGTGGACTCCCCGGTCCACGGGCATTTTTTTCAGAGCGTGCTGGCGCGCTCAGGAGACCTCCGATGCATACGCTCTTACTTTCGCGCCGATGGGCGCTCGCAGCCACCGCGGCAGCCAGCCTGGCCCTGGCCGGCTGCGCCACCCAAAGCCCCAGCCTCGCCGAGGCGCCGCCCATCGTCTTCGTGCACGGCAACGGGGACACGGCCGCGCTGTGGCAGACCACGGTGTGGCGTTTTGAATCCAACGGGTGGCCGCGCGAGCGCCTGTACGCCATTGACGTGCCCTACCCGCTCGCACGCGACGACGATGCCAAACCCCAGCCGGGCCGCACCTCGGCCGCGGAGCACATGGCCTACCTGAAGGCGGAGGTGGACAAAGTGCGCCACGCCACCGGCGCCCGCCAGGTGGTGCTGGTGGGCAACTCGCGGGGCGGCAACGCCATCCGCAACTACGTCTACAACGGCGGCGGCGACCAGACCGTGAGCCACGCCATCCTGGGCGGCACGCCCAACCACGGCGTGTGGGCCATTCCCGGCTTCCGCGAAGGCAACGAGTTCTCGGGCACCGGCCCCTTCCTGCGCGGCCTGAACGTGCCCAAGAATGCTGCAGGCGATGAAGTGAGCGGCCCGGTGCGCTGGATGACCATCCGGTCGGACCACAACGACAAGTTCGCCCAGCCCGATGGCGTGTGGATCGGCGCCAAGGGCACGGCCACCCACGTCACGGCCGCCGGCCCGGAGCTCAAAGGCGCCACCAACGTGGTGATCCCGGGCATCGACCACCGCGAGACGGCCTACTCCGCTGCCGCCTTCGAGGCCACCTACCGCTTCCTCACCGGCAAACCGCCTGCCTGCACCGACATCGCCCCCGAAAAGACGGTCGTGCTCAACGGCAAGATCACCGGCCTGGGCGTGGACCCGGCCGACCCCAGGAGCGGCAATTTCAGCAACAACCTGCCGCTGCCGGGCGCCCGGCTGGAGGTCTATGCCACCGATGCAGCCACCGGTGCCCGGGTGGGCGGCGCCCTGCTGCGCAAGACGGTGGGCGCCGATGGCCTGTGGGGGCCGCTGGCCACACGGCCGGGGGCCCCGCTGGAATTCGTGGTCTCCGCATCCGGCTATGCCACCACCCACATCTACCGCAGCGGCTTCCCGCGCAGCAGCAGCCTCATCCACCTGCGGCCCGAACGCATCGCGGAGGCAGACAAGGGTGCGGACTCCCTCGTCACCCTGGTCCGCCCGCGCGGCTACCTGGACCCGGCACGCGACAAGATGCTGCTGGACGGCGCTCCTCCCCCGGGGGTGCCCGCGGGCGCCGGGGTGGCATCCTCCAAGGTGAAGCCCTCGGGCGGCCAGCGGCCCATCGCCGCCGAGTTCAATGGCGAACGGGTGGTGGGACAGACCTGGCCGGCGGGTGAGGGGCGGGTGGTGGTGCTGGAGATCAGCCAGTAGGCCCGGCCACGGCTCAGTGCCGGTGCCCCTGGTGGTCCTGGTGGTCCTGGTGCTGGGCTCGCTGCAGGTCGTCCACCACGTTCACGGTGACGCCATTGGGCAGCACCATGTCGCCGGGCCGCTGCCCGGCTTGGCAGGCCCCCAGCCAACGGCCCTCGAACACCATGGGACCGGTGTCGTGCTGGGGCGTGCGGGCATATTGCACGTCGAACGTGCCGCGGTACGCCGACTGCAAGTCTCCCGACAACGTTATGCGTGCGTTGACCCGGTTGTCGTGCACGTAGCACACGGTGCTGACATCGTAGGTGCGCTCCCGGCCCGCGCCGCGGCGGGATGCCACCCGCGGGGCGCTGCAATCCTCCTGCCCCGGCACGACGGCCAGCAGCATGGCCGGCTCGGCCTCTGGGCTGGTGCACTGCAAGACGGTGGCTGGCGCGCGCGAGGCCTGTGGGCCCTGCCGCGGACCGGCCAGGTCGTCCTTGCGTACCCTCACCTCCCACAGCCCGCTCTTGCGGGCCGGCAGGGCGGATGTCTTGGGTTTGGCCGTGTGAAGGTCCGGGGAGGGATGCGCATGGGCGCCGGGGTGAACGTCCTGGGCGGCAGCGCAGGCCCCGCCCCACGCCAGACCGACTGCGAGTGCAAAAAAGCTCTTGGCAAACTGCATGGTGTCCTCTGCAACGGGATGGTCATCCCAAAGAAAAAAGACCAGCGGCGCACGCGGCGCCGCTGGTCTGGTTCATGGCCTGCTTATCCTCGGCGGTAGCGCGGCGCGCGCACTGCTGCCAGCCCGATCAGCAGCGCCAGGGCGATCAGGCCCCATTCGCTCAGCGTCGGGATGGACGCAGCCGGGGCCGCCGCGAAGGCAAAGGCCACCTGGCACGCCGCCGCGGCGTTGGTGATCGTGTAGGTGTAAGGCGCCGTCTTGCTCAGCGTGCCCGTGCAGGTGGAGCCTGGCAGCACCTGGGGAACCATGCCCGGGACCGCAGGGGTGAAGGTCCAGACCCGCGTGTCGCCCACTTCCAGGACGGTCTCGCCAGCGGCGTTCTGCCCCGGGGTGGTGACCGTGCCGTTGCCCCCCGGGACCGTCGCGGTCACGGTGACGGCGCTGGCGGCCGGGACAAACTTCACGTCCACGTTGCAGTCAGCCTGGGCATTGCCCACCACGAACTGGTTCGCGTCACGCACGCCGCTGCAGGTGCCACCGAACACCGGCACGCTGCCGAGGGCCGGCGCCGCCGTGATCGCGTGGCTGCTGCCCCGCGCCACTGTGGAGGTGCCGCTCGGGCTGACCGTGCCCATGCCGCCCGTCACCGAGGCCGTGATGTTCACCGTCTGGTCCGTAAAGGCCACGCTGAATGCGCAGTCCGCGTTCACCGCCGCGACGGTGTACGTGTTGCCCACCAGGCTGCCCGGGCAATTGCCCGTCACCAGCGGGTGGAACCCCGGCGCCGGCGTGAGGGTGTAGACGCGGGAGCCGCCCCGCGCCAGGTTCACGGTACCGGAGGTGTCGATGCCGCCGTTGCCGCCCGCCACCGAGGACGTGACCGTCACGGCGTCGTTGGTGAAGGACACCACGACCGTGCAGTCCGCCGTGGCATTCACCACCGTGTAGGTGTTGGCCACCACGTCCTGGGTGCCGCGGCAGGTTCCGCCGACCAGCGGCGCATAGCCCGCGCTGGGGTTGAGCGTGAAGACCGTGCTGTTGGCACCCGGGGCCAGCGAAGCGGTGGCGCCCAGGGGCGTGATGGTCCCGTTGCCGCCGACGACAGACGACGTCAGCGTCACGCCGGTCACAAAGGCCACCGTGAAGCCGCAGTCGGCCGTCACGGGGGTGACCGTGTACGTCGCAGGGGTGGTGTTCGTGTCCAGCGAACCGGTACAGGCCGCGCCGGATGCAGGCGGTGCGATGGTCGGGAAGAAGCCCGCATCGGGGGTCAGCTGGTAGACCAGCGTGCCGTTCTCTTCGGCCTGGGCGGGCGCGGAGGAAGGCCCGATGGAGCCGCCGCCGGTGACCGAGGGCGTGACGAGATACGCCTTGGCGAACTCGGCCGTGGCCGTCAGGTCGCTGCCACCCACGGTGATGACACACACATTCCCGCTGACACTGGTGCAGCCCGTCCAGCCCTTGAACACCGAGCCCGCCAGGGCCACGGGGGTCAGTCGCACCTCGTCATTTTCTGCAACGGATTGCGTGGTACCTGCCGGGGTGCAAGGCGTGCCCACGTTACCGCAGGCCAGCCCGCTGGGGACGGCCAGCACATAGCCGGAACCACTGCCCGCAGCGTTCGCCGTCACGTTGCGCAAGGTACCCACGGACGTGTTGATACCCGCCGTGTTGTTGGCCAGGTAGGTGTCCTGCGTACCGGCGGCAGGGGCCACGGTGACCACCGTGTTCGCGGGTGTGCCCGCGCCGCTGAGCCCGTCGCCGGTGTAGGTGTACACCAGGCTCTGCCCTGCGGGCAGGTCCGCCGTGTTGGTGACGATCGGTCCCGAACCGCTGGCGACCGCGCCGCAGCTGGCCGTGCTGCCGGAGGGAACCACACAGGTCCAGGTGCCGCCGGTGATGCCGGACAGTGCCTGGCTGACGGAAACGCCCGCCGCGTCCGCGGCGCTGTGGTTGGTGACTGTCACCGTGTAGACGGGAATATCGCCCGCAGAATAGGACGCGAAACCGCCATTGCTCACCACCACGCCCAGGTCGGTGGTGGGGACCGCGGCCGCCACGATGTTGGTCTTGACCAGGGGGCCGATGAAGGGGCTTGCCGTGTCGGAACGGACGTCGTAGTCGCCGTTGTTCACTACGGCATTGGGGCCGGATGTGGCGGCGCCTGCCGGCACCTCGAAACTCACGTTGAAGCTGCCGCTTTGCCCGTCGTTCAGCATGCCGCCGGTGCCCACCTCGCACTCAAGGTAGTCCGACCGGGGCGCCGTGCCCGGGTGGGGTCCGGTGCAGGAGGCGGGCCAGGAGCCGGGGACGAATGCGGTGAACAGCCCGTCCTCGGTCTTGGGCGCGGCCACGCGCACCTTGGAGCCCAGCGCGATCACGCCGCTATTGTTGGCGTAGTTGTAGGTGTAGGTGACCTGCTCGCCCGGCTTGGTGGTCGACGCGCCGGTCGAGGTGATGGACAGGCCCGGCATGAACGCGCCCACGGCATCCATGTACACCCGCGCCTCGTGCGCGGCTGCGCCGGGCTCGCAGTTGGAGGCATAGATGATGAGCATCACCTGGTCGCCCACGTCCAGCAGCCCGTTGCCCGGCGCGATGTCAAAGCCCTGCCAGTCGGTGTACTTGTAGCTGCCGACCGACTGCGTCTGCCACGGCACGCCAGACTGGTTGGCATAGTTGTAGGTGTGGAACATCACCCGGTTCTTGGTGAGGTTGCGCACCTCGACATAGAAGTAGGGCTGCTCCGTCGGGCCGTGGCCGCCGTCCACCAGCACCGGCGCCATGCCGAAGCGGATATGCACCTTGTTGTCCACCGGGTCCACGTCCGCCACCGTCATGGTGGCGACCTGCTCGATGGACGACGCCTGCTGCGAGCCGACATCGTTGAGCTTGAAGGCATTGTTGCCCCAACGCGGGGCCGTGAGTGTGCCGGGGTTCGTGGACGGCACGTCGAAGACCGGCGCCGAAACCACGGCACTGGCCCCGTTGCCCAAAGCAGCGCCCGTCAGGCCCAGCTGGCCCAGGGTGATGCCGGTGGTGGCATTGGGCACCGGCGGCGAGGCCGGCAATACGGCACTGCGGGTGTAGGTCCTGTGCGTCCACCCGGACGGTGGCATGGTGGTGCCATCCTCGAACCCGCCGTTGACAAACCCGGCATGCGCACCCGGCACCGCCGTGCAGGCCAAGGCCAGCGCCCACGCACTGCGCCGTCCATGGGCGCGGCTGCGTGCCAGCGCCTCACGGATTCCGGCCTTCGCGGCGCGCCACAAACTCATTTTTTCATTCACGAGATCACGCTCCTCTAGCAACCAAAACACTGCTTTCCACGCCCGTTGCCGACGGCCCAGCCGGCCGGAACGGACGCCCTCTTGTGCGCCTGGGCCCGGCCCGCACGGGCCAAACAGGCGCGCTGACCCCCCTGCACATCCGCAGGCGGCCACTGACGCGGACCGGTCAAGAAAAATCAGGGGACAAAAACAAGGCCTTTGCCGAACACGGCCCGCACAGGCAGGGGCATGTCGGTGGCCGTCAAGGTCTTGCGACGCAATCGGCTGAGTTGCGACTCGATGCGGTGGAAGCCGTCTTCCGCGTCCTCCGCACCCACGGCCTCGGTGAGGCTTTGCTTGGAAACCAGCGTGCCGGGCTCCGCCATCAGGCAGCCCAGCAGTTCCAGCTCACGGCTGGTCAGATCCACGGCCTGCTGGTTGGGGGCCACCAGCCGGGCCAAGGCGCGATCGAGGCGCCACGGTGCCAGCGATTCGCTGACCGCGACGGCGGCCCGGGGCCCCCGGTTGCGCAGCTGCGAGCGAATGCCTGCCACGAGCTCCTGCATATCGACGGGCTTGACGAAGTACTGCAGCGCCCCCGCCTCCAGGCCGGCAATCCGGCTGTCCAGATCGGCGCGGGCCGTCATGAGCACGGTGGGTACGGCCTGGCTCGCCAGGCGGCTCACCAGGCTGAGGCCATCCTCCCGGGGCAGGCCGATGTCGACCACCACCAGGTCCGCGCGGTCCCGGAGCAACCGGACATAAAAGTCTTCGGCAGACTCCGCACCCCACGCCACGAAACCCGAGCGCTCAAGGTAGCTGCACACATTGGTGCGGATGTCTTCGTCGTCTTCGACCACGGCGACGATGGATTCTTGGGGCATGGGTGGCAGCCGTTGTTACAAAGTAAACAATTGGATACTGAATAAGGACTATTCTCCCCGGGTGAACCACCCGCCAGCCATGCACAAATCCTCACAATTGCTCACGTTACACAAGCTCCGCCCAAAGGCTTGCCGCGCGGGCGCCTGGCTGACGCTGTGCCTGGCGGTCCTCGTTTTCGCCGCGGCACCGCGCCACGCGGGTGCGGCGCCGGCTCCCGAGGCGCAGGCGCTGGGCTGGGACCTGCCGCTGCAACGGCTGGACGACCCAGCCGGACGGCTGACCCCCCAGGAGGTTTTGGCCAGCACGGCCGCGGCGCCCGCGCCGGACGCATGGCAGGCGCTGCACCAGCCGCTGAATGCGGGGTACCTGCGGCGGGTGGTCTGGCTGAAATTCGTGGTGCCCCCCGCTGCAAAAGCGGGGGACCCCGCCTGGCTGCTGGCGCTGCCCACCTACCTCGATTCCGTGCTGCTGTACCAGCGCGACGCCGCCACCGGCGCATGGACAGCGCAGCACAGCGGCGACCACGTGCCTGCGCGGGACAAAGCCCCGGTACGGCAGCACCTGTTCCGCCTGGTTCCGGGCGAGGTCGCGCTGGTGCGCCTGCACACCAGCAGCGCGGTGCAGTTCCGCGGAACCGTCTTTCCCAGCACCGAAGCGCTGGGGGCGGCCCTGGCGGAGGAGGAAGGGGTCCTGGGGCTGTACTTCGGCGCCATGGTGGCGCTGCTCCTGGGCATCTGGGCGGCCACGGCCGTGTTCCGCACGCGCAGCCTGTATTCGCTGGCGGCCCTGGTCACGGCCAGCGTCCTGCATGTGCTGAACGTGCGGGGCTATCTGAGCCTCGTCGTCCCGGCCGCGTGGACCGTCTGGGCGAGCCATGCAGTGGGTATCGGGGCGTTTGCGATCGCGGCCGTCCTGGCATGGCAAATCCGCGAGCAGCTGACCCGCGGCACACCCTACCGCACGGCCCACCGCGTGCTCACGGGGCTGGCGGTGATGAACCTCCTCGGCACGGTAAGCGCGCCCCTGGGCTTCTACCCCGATGTGGCCTGGCTTAATCTGCTGTCGCTCGTGGTGGGCGACGTGATCGCGGTGGCGCTGTGCCTCAAGGCCATTCGCCAGCGCGAACGCACCGTTCCGCATGCCCTGTTGCTCTGCGCCTACGGAACCCACCTGTTGGGCGGCGTGCCGACTTCGGCCGTGATGACGGGCCTGGTTCAGCTGCGCATGGACGTCAGCAGCCTGTGGCAGTTCCAGGCCCTGGTGTTCACGGTCCTGATCGCCAGCGCCGTTTTTATCGGCATGGTGCTCCGGTACCGCCAGGCACAGCAGTCCAAAGACCGGGCCATCGCCCTGCTCGCCGAATCAGAGCACGTGCTGGAGGACCGGATCGAGCAGCGCACCCAGGAGCTCTTTGAAGCGCAGCAGTCCCTCAAGACGGCGCTGGAGAGCGAAAGGGAACTGCGCGAGGAGCAGCGGCAGTTCTTTCACATGATCAGCCACGAGTTCCGCACCCCGCTGGCGGTGGTGGACAGCGCAGCGGCCCAGCAGCAGACCTTCCCGACGCCGGACCTGCAGGCACAGATCGACCGCGCCCACCAGATCCGCCGCGCATGCCGCCGCCTGACCTCGCTGGTCGACAGCTGCCTGATCAGCGAACGGCTCGATTCCGTCGGGTTCACCTTGCAGGCCGCGCCCGCCAATGTGGCCGCCTTGCTGGAACACGCCGCGCAGCTGGTGCATTGGTCCCCGCGCCACCGGCTGCACCTGTTCACGGAATCCGCTCCCTTGGAGTGGGTGTGCGATCAGGCGCTGGTGCGCATCGCGCTGTCCAACCTGGTGGACAACGCCGTGAAGTACGCCCGCGAGGGCGAGATCTTCATTGCAGCGAGAAAGAACGACGCCCACATGCTGGAGATCTCGGTGGCCGACGAGGGCTCGGGCATGTCCCTGGAAGTGATGGGCCGGATCTTCGCCCAGTTTGAGCGGGGAGACCGCACGGACCAGACGCGGGGCTTCGGCCTGGGGCTGTGGGTGGCCCGGCGGGTGGCCCGGCTGCACGGCGGCGACATCACGGTGGAATCGCAACTGGACCAGGGCGCCTGCTTCACCCTCACCCTGGCGCCCCAGCGCATGCTGCGCGCAAATTCGTGATGCCGGCCGCCGGCCCGCTGCTACGCCAGCAGGCGCGACGACTTGGGCACGTGGGCCATCAGGAATTCCATCTGGTCGGCCAGGATGCGCCGGTTGCGCAGGATGAAGTCCTCCCACAAGCTGGGCACATAGGGCGCGTACAGCAGGGGCATGCGGGCCTGTTCGGGCGTGCGCGGCCCCTTGCGGTGGTTGCAGGGCCGGCAGGCCGTCACCACGTTCATCCAGTGGTCCTGCCCGTGGCGCGCAAAGGGCACGATGTGCTCGCGGGTGAGGTCTTCCTCAGGGAAATGCCCGCCGCAGTAGGCGCAGACGTTGCGGTCGCGGGCGAACAGCTTGCTGTTGGTGAGGTTGGGCTTCAGGTCGAAGGGGTTGATGCCGGGAACCCCCTTCGTGCCGATGATGCTGTTCACGGCGATGACCGACTGCTCGCCCGAGACTGCGTTGTGCCCGCCGCGGAAGCGGGCAATCTGTGCGCCAGACTCCCAGCGCACCTCCCCGGCGGCGTAATGAATCACCGCCTGCTCCAGCGAAATCCACGACTGGGGCAGCCCCTGGGCTGACAGCTTCAAGACCTTCAAAGCACCCTCCTGCAAGACGAGCTAACAAGGATTCGGAACGCAGATGTCTCGCGGGCGCCCCTGCGCAGGAGCAGCCCGTGGGCCACAATATACTCCCAATTCATGACAGATTGGCGTCCTGCGCTTATAGGGCGTGCGCCAGCTGCTATCAAAAAGATACCAAACCGATGAAGATCTTTCGCGGCTTCCACCACCCCGGCATCGCCCGCGCCTGCGCGCTCACCATCGGCAACTTCGATGGCGTGCACCGGGGCCACCAGGCGATGCTGGCCTTGTTGAACAACGAGGCCACCCACCGCGGCGTGGAAAGCTGCGTGCTCACCTTTGAGCCCCACCCGCGCGACTACTTCGCCGGCGCGCTGCACAAGCCCGAACTGGCCCCGGCGCGCATCGGCACGCTGCGCGACAAGCTCACCGAGCTGGACCGCTGCGGCGTGCAGCAGACGGTGGTGCTGCCGTTCGACGCCCGACTGGCGGCCCAGGCGCCGGAGGCCTTCATTGACGAAGTGCTGGTGCGCGGACTGGGCGCCCGCTACGTGCTGGTGGGCGACGACTTCCGCTTCGGCCGCCAGCGGGCGGGAGACTACGCCATGCTGGACGCTGCCGGCCAGCGCGAGGGCTTCGATGTGGCGCGCATGAACAGCTACGAGGTGCACGGCCTGCGCGTGTCCAGCTCGGCCGTGCGCCAGGCCCTGGCTGCGGGGGACATGGAGGCCGCCGCCCGCCTGCTGGGGCGGCCCTACACCATCAGCGGCCACGTGGTGCACGGGCGCAAGCTCGGGCGCGAGCTGGGCGCCACCCAGGCGGGCGCAGGCGACGGTTTTCGCACGCTGAACCTGCGCTTTGCCCACTGGAAGCCCGCCGCCAACGGCATTTTTGCGGTGCTGGTCCATGGCCTGGCCGAACAGCCTCTGCAGGGCGTTGCCAACCTGGGCGTGCGCCCGTCCCTGGACCCGACCGATGTCAACGGCGGCCGCGTGCTGCTGGAAACCCATTGCCTGGACTGGCCCGCGCACCTGGGTGCCGAAGGGGCGTACGGTAAAATCATCCGGGTGGAACTGCTGCACAAACTGCACGACGAGCTTCGGTACGACAGTCTCGACGCCCTCACCACGGGCATCGCCCGGGACTGCGCCGAGGCGCGCGCGTACTTTGCGTCAACCCACACCGAGACCCGTCGCCAGACCACGCGCGACCGAATTTGACGGCGTGCCGGCCACCCCGCCGGCAGCGCACCCCCACCGCCGTCCTCCCGCTTTTCGCCGTTCCGGCCCGCCCGGCGCGGCCTGCCACCAAGGTCTTGCCCTCATGTCCGACACCTCCAGCCCCAGCCCTTCCGGTACCGACTACCGCGCCACCCTGAACCTGCCCGACACCCCCTTCCCCATGCGCGGCGACCTGCCCAAGCGCGAGCCGGGCTGGGTGAAGGAATGGGAAGACAAGGGCCTGTACAAGCGCCTGCGCGACGCCCGCTGCGGCGCCCCCAAGTTCATCCTGCACGACGGCCCGCCCTACGCCAACGGCCAGATCCACATGGGCCACGCGGTGAACAAGATCCTGAAGGACATGATCACCAAGGCGCGCCAGCTGGAGGGCTTTGACGCGCTGTACGTGCCCGGCTGGGACTGCCACGGCCTGCCCATCGAGAACGCCATCGAGAAGAAGCACGGCCGCAACCTGAGCCGCGACGACATGCAGGCCAAGAGCCGCGCGTACGCCACCGAGCAGATCGCGCAGCAGATGGAAGACTTCAAGCGCCTGGGCGTTCTGGGCGAATGGGACAACCCCTACAAGACCATGAACCCGGCCAACGAGGCGGGCGAGATCCGCGCGTTCAAGCGCGTGATGGAGCGCGGCTTCGTGTACCGGGGCCTCAAGCCCGTTTACTGGTGCTTCGACTGCGGCTCGTCGCTGGCCGAATTCGAGATCGAATACCAGGACAAGAAGAGCACCACGCTCGATGTCGCCTTCAAGGCGCACGAGCCCGCCAAGCTGGCCGCTGCCTTCGGCACGCCGGCCCTGGCCAAGGACGCCTTCATCGTCATCTGGACCACCACGGCCTGGACCATCCCGGCCAACCAGGCCCTGAACCTGAACCCCGCGCTCATGTACGCGCTGGTGGACACGCCCAAAGGCTACTTGGTGCTGGCCGAAGCCCTGGTGGAGCAGTGCCTGGAGCGCTACGGCCTCACCGGCACGGTGATCGCCACCACCGCCGGCGAAAAGCTGGGCGGCCTCGAATTCGAACACCCGCTGTACGACGTGGCCAGCGAAGACGGCAGCTTTGGCTACCGCCGCCTCGCGCCCGTGTACCTGGCCGACTACGCCACGGCCGACGACGGCACGGGTATCGTGCACTCCTCGCCCGCCTACGGCCTGGAGGACTTCAACTCCTGCCGCGCGCACGGCATGGCGCTGGACGAGATCCTGAACCCCGTGCAGGGCAACGGCACCTACGCGGCCGACTTCCCCCTGTTTGGCGGCCAGCACATCTGGAAGGCCGTGCCCGTGGTCATCGAGGCCCTGCGCAACGCGGGCCGCCTGATGACCACCAAGGACATCACGCACAGCTACCCGCACTGCTGGCGCCACAAGACGCCGGTGATCTACCGCGCCGCGGCCCAGTGGTTCATCCGCATGGACGAAGGCGAAGGCGTGTTCACGAAGCCCGGCCTGAAGCCCGCCAAGACGCTGCGCCAGATCGCCCTGGAGGCCATCGAGCACACCAGCTTCTACCCCGAGAACGGCAAGGCCCGCCTGCACGACATGATCGCCGGGCGGCCCGACTGGTGCATCTCGCGCCAGCGCAGCTGGGGCGTGCCCATCCCGTTCTTCCTGCACAAGGACTCGGGCGAACTGCACCCCCGCACCCTGGAGATCATGGACCAGGCCGCCGACATCGTCGAAAAGGGCGGCATCGAGGCCTGGAGCCGCGTGACGACCGAAGAAATCCTGGGCGCCGAGGACGCGCCGCACTACACCAAGAGCACCGACATCCTGGAAGTGTGGTTCGACTCCGGCTCGACCTTCAGCCACGTGCTGCGCGGCACGCACCCCAATGTGCACCACGACACCGGCCCCGAGGCCGACCTGTACCTGGAAGGCCACGACCAGCACCGCGGCTGGTTCCACAGCTCGCTGCTGCTGGCCTCGGCCCTCGAAGGCCGTGCACCCTATCGCGGCCTGCTGACCCACGGCTTCACCGTGGACAGCCAGGGCCGCAAGATGAGCAAGTCGCTGGGCAACGGCATCGACCCGCAGGAGATCAACAAGAAGCTGGGCGCCGAGATCATCCGCCTGTGGGTGGCCGCGAGCGACTACTCGGGCGACATCGCGGGCGACGAGAAGATCCTGGCACGCGTGGTGGACGCCTACCGGCGCATCCGCAACACGCTGCGCTTCCTGCTGGCCAACGTGAGCGACTTTGACCCGGCCAAGGACGCCGTGCCGTTCGACCAGATGCTGGAAATCGACCGCTACGCCCTGTCGCGCGCGGCCGAGTTCCAGGCCGAAGTGCTGGCGCACTACAAGGTGTACGAGTTCCACCCCGTGGTGGCCAAGCTGCAGTTGTACTGCTCGGAAGACCTGGGCGGCTTCTACCTGGACGTGCTCAAGGACCGCCTGTACACCACCGCGCCCAAGAGCCTGGCGCGCCGCAGCGCGCAGACCGCGCTCTACCAGGTCACGCACGCCATGCTGCGCTGGATGGCCCCGTTCCTGTCGTTCACGGCCGAAGAGGCGTGGAAGGTGTTCGGCAGCTCCGACTCCATCTTCCTGGAAACCTACAGCAATGTTCCCGGAGCCGTGGCAGGTGCCGACGAAGGCCTGCTGGCCAAGTGGGCCCGCCTGCGCGAGATCCGTGACGCGGTGAACAAGGAGATCGAGGCCCTGCGCGCCGCCGGCCAAGTGGGCTCGTCGCTGCAGGCCAGCGTCACGCTCACCGCCGCGCCTGAAGACCATGCCTTGCTGGCCAGCCTGGGGGACGACCTGAAGTTCGTGTTCATCACATCTGCTATCGAATTGATAGCTGGTAGCGCGCTCCAGATAAGCGTCAAGGCCAGTTCGGACGCCAAATGCGAGCGCTGCTGGCACTACCGCGGCGACGTGGGCCACGACACGGCCCACCCCACGCTGTGCGGCCGCTGCACCAGCAACCTGTTCGGTGCCGGCGAAAGCCGGGCGCACGCATGATGGCACCGCTGTCCCGGGCAGGGCGCCCCGGCGCCGGCATGTGGCCGTGGCTGGCCTGGGCCGTGGTGCTGGTGGCGGCCGACCAGTTCACCAAGTCGCTGATCCTGCAGCACTACCAGCTGGGCGACGCCACCTACCTCACCAGCTTCTTCAACATCGTGCGCGCCCACAACACGGGCGCCGCCTTCTCGTTCCTGTCGGACGCGGGTGGCTGGCAGCGCTGGCTGTTCACCGGCATCGGCGTGGCCGCCACCGTCTTCATCGTGTGGCAGCTGCGCTCGCACCCAGGGCAGAAGCTGTTCGGCTTCGCGCTGTCCAGCATCCTGGGCGGGGCCGTGGGCAACGTGGTGGACCGGCTGATGCACGGCTATGTGGTGGACTTTCTGGACTTCCACGCCGCGGGCTGGCATTTCCCTGCGTTCAACCTTGCCGACTCGGCCATCACCATCGGCGCAGCCTGCCTGATCCTGGACGAGCTGCTGCGCATGCGGCGCGAGCGCTAGCGCCAGCAAAGAAACCGGTGACCCCGACGACAACAGCCCGCCCCGTGCGGGCTGTTGTGTTTGGAGGCCCGGCGCGCAATGTCATGCGCGCGTCACACCCGGCGGTTGCAATGTAATCGTTTACATCAACCGCCCCGCCATGAGCATCCTGGAAGTGGCCCGCGAGGCCGGCGTCTCGGTCGCCACCGTCTCGCGCGTCTTCAACCTGCCCGACAAGGTGGCCCCTGCCACGCGCGAACATGTGCAGCAGGTGGCCCGCACCCTGGGCTACCTGCCCAACGCCAGCGCGCGCACACTGCGCACGCAGCGCAGCCGGGTGCTGGGCGTGGTGCTGCCCACACTCACCAACCCGGTGTTCGCCGAGTGCCTGGACGGCATTGCCCAGGCGGCTGCGGCCCACGGCTACGCCATCCTGCCGTTTACCACCGACTACCGCGTGTCGCGGGAGGACCAGGCGGTGAACCTGCTGCTCGCGGGCGACGTGGACGGGATGGTCCTGGTGGTGTCCAACCCCGCCACCTCCACCGCGCTGCAGCGCCTGACAGCAACAGGCCTGCCCTATGTGCTGGCCTACAACCGGCACCCCGGCCACCCCTGCGTGTCCGTGAACAGCGAAGAGGCCGTGGCCGAGGCCGTGGCCCGGCTGGCCGGCCTGGGGCACCGGCGCATCACCATGGTCAGCGGCCTGCTGCAGGCGTCCGACCGCGCACAGCAGCGTTGCCGGGGCTATGCCCTGGGCATGGCGCGCGCAGGGCTGCCGGCGCAGCCCGTGCTGCAGGTTCCCTTTGTGACGGCCGCCCCCGAGCTGCTGGGCAAGGCCCTGTTGCCGGCCGGGCGACCCACCGCCCTCATCTGCTCCAACGACCTGCTGGCCATCCGCAGCATCCGCGCCGCGCACCTGGCGGGCCTTTCCGTGCCGCGCGACCTGAGCGTGCTGGGCTTTGACGGCATCGCCCTGGGGCAGGACCTCACGCCCCAGCTGGGCACCGTGGTGCAGCCCAACACCGACATCGGCCGCCGCTGCGTGGAACTGCTGGCCCGGGCCATCGCAGGCGATTGCCCGCTGGGGCCGGAGACGGGCCTCACCCTCGCGCACACCTTCCGCGCCGGCGAATCCTGCGCGCCACCCGCTGGTCTCCAGCCCATCTCTTCGCCTTCCCCTGTTTCTCCCCACCCCTGAACCCAAGGAGCCACCACCATGAAATCCACCCTGCACCGCATAGCCCGCACCACGCTGCTGGCCTGGGGCCTGGCCGCCAGCGCCGCAGCCCTGGCGCAAAACGCCATCTGCTACAACTGCCCGCCCGAATGGGCCGACTGGGGCAGCCAGATCAAGGCCATCAAGGCCAGGACCGGCATCACCGTACCGCCGGACAACAAGAACTCCGGCCAGTCACTGGCCCAGCTGGTGGCCGAGAAGGCCAGCCCCGTGGCCGACGTGACCTACCTGGGCGTCACCTTTGCCATCCAGGCGCAGAAGGACGGCGTGGTGGCCGCCTACAAGCCTGCCGCCTGGGCCGAGATCCCCGACGGCCTGAAGGACCCGGCCGGCCACTGGTTCACCATCCACTCCGGCACGCTGGGCTTCATGGTCAATGTGGATGCGCTCAAGGGCAAGCCCGTGCCCCAGTCCTGGGCCGACCTGCTCAAGCCCGACTACAAGGGCCTGATCGGCTACCTGGACCCGGCCTCGGCCTTCGTGGGCTATGTGGGCGCCGTGGCGGTGAACCAGGCGCGCGGCGGCACGCTGGACAACTTCGGCCCCGGCATCGACTACTTCAAGGCCCTGCAGAAGAACGAGCCCATCGTGCCCAAGCAGACCTCGTATGCGCGCGTGCTGTCGGGCGAGATCGCCATCCTGCTGGACTACGACTTCAACGCCTACCGCGCCAAGTACAAGGACAAGGCCAACGTGCAGTTCGTCATTCCGGCCGAAGGCACGGTGGTCGTGCCCTACGTGATGAGCCTGGTGGCCAACGCGCCGCACGCCGACAACGGCAAGAAGGTGCTGGACTTCGTGCTCTCGGACGAGGGCCAGGCCCTGTGGGCCAACGCGTACCTGCGCCCCGTGCGCGCCAGCGCCATGTCCAAGGACGTGCAGGCCCGCTTCCTCCCCGCCGCTGAATACGCCCGCGCCAAGGCGGTGGACTACGGCAAGATGGCCGCCGTGCAGAAGGCCTTCTCGGACCGCTATCTGAAGGACGTGCAGTAAGCCTGCGCCCCGCCGCCGCCATGCGACCTGCTTTCACCCCCTCGCGCCCGCTGCTGCTGGCCTGCGCCGCGCCCGCGGCGGCCTTCTTCGCCGCGTTCTGGCTGCTGCCCATCGCCCAGCTGATGGCGCTGCCCGCCGGCAAAGGCTGGGAGACCTACTTCGTGGTGCTCACGAACGCGCGCTATCTGCAAAGCCTGCTGCAGACGCTGGGCCTGTCGCTGGCGGTGACGCTGGCCACGCTGGTGCTGGGCGCGGCGGTGGGCATCACGCTGGCGCGCCAGCGCTTTGCGGGGCGGCGGCTGCTGCTGTCGCTGCTCACGCTGCCGCTGTCGTTCCCGGGCGTGATCATCGGCTTCTTCATGATCCTGCTGGGCGGACGCCAGGGCCTGGTGGCCCAGTGGGCCGATGCCCTGGGCCTGGGGCGCATCACGTTCGCGTACGGGCTCACGGGGCTGTTCCTGGCCTACCTGTACTTCTCGCTGCCGCGCGCCATCGCCAGCTACACGGCGGCGGCTGGGGCCATGGACACGGCACTGGAGGAAGCCGCCCGCTCGCTGGGCGCGCCGCGCTGGCGCGTGGTGCGCGACGTGTGGCTGCCCGAACTCGCGCCCACCACGCTCTCGTGCGGCGCCATCGTGTTCGCCACGGCCATGGGCGCGTTCGGCACGGCCTTCACGCTCTCGGCCAAGTACGAAGTGCTGCCCATCACCATCTACAACGAGTTCACTAACTACGCCAACTTCGCGCTGGCGGCCAGCCTGTCCATTGCCCTCGGGCTGATCACCTGGCTGGTGCTGTGGCTGTCCCGCCGGGTGGCGGGACCGGTGGCCGCTGCGGGTGCCTGAAAGCTGATTCCATGCGCACTGCACGACAAGCCTCCCTGCCCCTGCTGGCGCTCACCGCGCTGGTGGCGGCGTTCATGCTCGCCCCCATTGCCCTTTCGGTGGTGGCCGGCCTCGTCCACAACTACAGCACCGGCATTTCCAGCGGCCTGACCACGCGCTGGCTGGGCGAGGTGTGGGATCTGTACGGCGGTACCGTGGGCTGGTCGCTTGCCCTGGCGCTGCTGTGCGTGCTGGGCAACCTGCTGCTGGGTGTGCCCTGCGCCTACGCCCTGGCGCGCAGCCGCTCGCGCGCGGCGCGGCTGCTGGAAGAACTGCTCACCCTGCCCGTGGCCGTGCCCGGCCTGGCCAGCGCGCTGGCGCTGATCCTGGCCTACGGCAGCTGGCAGGGCTTTCGCCAGAGCTTTGCCTTCATCCTGGTCGGGCACATGGTGTTCACCTTGCCCTTCATGGTGCGCACCGTGGGCGCGGCCTTCCAGCGCCACGAGTTGCGCGCGCTGGAAGAAGCGGCGCGCTCCCTGGGCGCCAGCTTTGCGCAGCGCTTTCTGGGCGTGCTGGTGCCTGCGGTGCTGCCGGCCATCGTGGCCGGCAGCCTGATGGTGTTCACGCTCTCGGTGGGCGAATTCAACCTCACCTGGATGCTGCACACCCCGCTCACCCGCACCCTGCCCGTGGGGCTGGCCGACAGCTATGCGTCCATGCGCATCGAGATCGGCTCGGCCTACACGCTGATCTTCCTGGCCGTCATCCTGCCCGTGCTGTGGGGCCTGCAGGCCCTGGGCACCCTGATCGAAAAACACCATGCAACTTGAACGCACGCGCGTGGACATTGCCCACTGCGCCAAAACCTATGCCGACGGCACGCGCGGCCTGCAGCCCACCGACCTGACCGTGGAGCCCGGCGAAGTGCTGGCGCTGCTGGGCCCCTCGGGCTGCGGCAAGACCACGCTGCTGCGCCTGGTGGCCGGGCTGGAGGCGCCCGACGCGGGCAGCCGCATCACCTTCGGCAGCACCGAGGTGACCCACATCCCCATCGAACAGCGCGGCGTGGGCATGGTGTTCCAGCACTACGCACTGTTCCCGCAGATGAGCGTGGAGGCCAACATCGGCTACGGCCTCAAGATCCGCGGCGTGGCCGAGGACGAGCGCCGCCGCACGGTGGGCGAGCTGGTGGACCTGGTGCGCCTGAACGGCCTGGAGAAAAAGCGCCCGGCCGAACTCTCCGGCGGCCAGCGCCAGCGCGTGGCCCTGGCCCGGGCCGTGGCCGTGCGCCCGCGCGTGCTGCTGCTGGACGAGCCGCTCACCGCGCTGGACGCCAAGCTCAAGGAATCCCTGCGCGACGAACTGGCCGAGCTGCTGCGCCGCCTGCACATCACCGCCATCCACGTCACGCACGACCAGCAGGAAGCCCTGGCCCTGGCCGACCGCCTGGCCGTGATGCACGCGGGCCGGGTGGTGCAGGTGGGCGATGGCGAAACGCTGTACCGCACGCCGGCCCACCCTTTTGTGGCGCAGTTCCTGGGCCGGGTGAACCGGCTGGAGCGCGGCAAGACCGGCCCCGCCGACGGGCTGCCGCTGGGCGGCTGGCACCTGCCCTGCCCGCCGGCCCTGCAGGGCCACGCCGCCCTGCTGGTACGGCCCGAGGACGTTGAGGTCGGCCCGGCAAACCCAGGCCAGGGCTGGGGCCAGGCCGAGGTCCTGCGCCGCAGTTTCCTGGGCGACCGGGTGCAACTGACGCTGGCCCTGGCCGACCAGGCCCCGCTGTGCGCCGACGTGGCGCGCGACCACCCGGCGCGGACCGGCGACACCGTGGCCGTGCGCATCGCACCCGGGCGCCTGATGCCCTGCCTGGAAGCGGCCAACGGAACGATGGAGCCGAGCCCATGACCACCACCTTGCTGCTGCAACTCTCCGACCCCCATATCCGCGAACCCGGGCGGCTGGCCTACGGCCGCATCGACACCGCCCCTTATCTGGCCCAGGCTGTGGCCAGCATCGGGCGACTGCCCCAGGCGCCCGATGCCGTGGTGATCACCGGTGACCTGACCGACTTTGGCCGTGCGGCCGAGTACGCGCACCTGCGCACCCTGCTGGCCCCGCTGCCCATGCCCGTGTACCTGCTGCCCGGCAACCACGACAGCCGCGAGCAACTGCTCGCCTCCTTCCCCGACCACCCTTACCTGGCCAGCGGCGGCCTGGACGGCTTCATCCAGTACAGCGTGCCCGTGGGCGGCCTGCAGCTCATTGCGCTGGATACCGTGGTGCCTGGCGCCAGCGAAGGCGGCCTGTGCCCGGCGCGCCTGCAGTGGCTGGAGGCCGAACTGGCCCGCCACCCCGCGCGCCCGGTGGTCATTGCCCTGCACCACCCGCCGTTTCGCACGCTGATCGGCCACATGGATGCCATCGGCTTGCTCGAAGGTGCCAACGCGCTGGAGGACATCGTGGCGCGCCACCCGCAGGTGGAACGCCTGATCTGCGGCCACCTGCACCGCACGATCCAGGTGCGCTTTGGCGGCAGCATCGCAGCCACCGCCCCTTCGCCGGCGCACCAGGTGTGCCTGGACGTCGCGCCCGACGCCGCTTCCGCCTGGGTTCTGGAGCCCCCCGGCTTTGCCCTGCATGCGCTGCCCGAGGGCGGACGGCTGGTGAGCCACACCGCGGCCAGCGGGCAGTACCCTGGCCCCTACCCGTTCCACGAGGGCGGCCAGCTCATCGACTGACATTGCCGGCCGTGCCGCCCTCCGGGCCGGCGCGTCACACACCCCGCAGGGGCAGCGGGGTCATCACAGCAGCACCCCTTGATCAGGAGTATGCTTGTGTGTCAATTTTGTGACAAACGATCCGGGCCGCATGCTCTTGGTGGCAGGCGCTCTTCTCCCGGAAGCCGCACGGCCACCCCTGGCTGGACCGCTGCTGCCTACGGGCACAGAAATGCATGAACCCGTCGCCTCGGCGAGCAGGTGCAGGCAGCCCCGCTGCTTGTGCCGGCGCGGGGCATGGCGCATGCTGGGTGGCGTTCGGACAAGAAGAACAAACGCGGTATTTCATGAAGCATCTGTTGAATCTGCTGGCAGCCGTCTCGCTGCTCATTTGGGGCACCCACCTGGTGCGCACCGGCATTCTGCGGGTGTTCGGCGCCAACTTGCGCCAGCTCATCGCGCGCAGCGTCAGCAACCGGTTCACGGCCGTCCTGTCAGGCATCGGCGTGACGGCGGTGGTGCAGTCCAGCACCGCCACGGCCCTCATCGTCTCCTCGTTCGTGGGCCAGGGGCTGGTGGGCCTGCCGGCCGCGCTGGCCGTGATGCTGGGCGCCGACGTGGGGACCAGCGTGATGGCCGTGGTGTTCTCGCTGGACCTTTCCTGGCTATCGCCGCTGTTCATCTTCGCAGGGGTGGTGCTCTTCATCTCGCGCAAGGACACGGCCGCCGGCCGCGTGGGCCGGGTGCTCATCGGCCTGGGCCTGATGCTGCTGGCCTTGCGGCTCATCACCGAGTCCACCACGGTGCTCACCCAGTCGCCCACGGTGCGCACGCTGCTGGGCGCACTCACCAGTGATCTGCTGCTGGAGATCTTCACGGGCGCCGTGCTGGCCATCGTGGCCTATTCCAGCCTGGCCACGGTGCTGCTCACGGCCGCACTGGCAGGCTCGGGCGGCATCCCGCCCGACGTGGCGCTTGGCCTGGTGCTGGGCGCCAACCTGGGCAGCGGCGTGCTGGCGGTGCTGACCACGCTGAAAGCCAACGTGCAGACCCGCCAGGTGCCCCTGGGCAACCTGCTTTTCAAGATCATCGGCGTGGCCATCATGGCGCCGCTCACGGGGCTGTGGCTGCGGCATGTGCGGCCCTACGTGCCGGAAACCGCCACCCTGGTGGTGCTGTTCCACCTGGCGTTCAACGCCGTGGTGGGCCTGGTGTGCATCGGGCTGACCGGCACGGTCGCCCGGGCGGTGCAGCGCCTGCTGCCGCAGGAGCAAGGCTCCGCCGCCGGCACGCGGCCCCACCACCTGGACCCGTCGGCCCTGGCCACGCCCTCGCTGGCCATCTCGTGCGCGGCCCGCGAGGCGCTGCACCAGGCCGATGTGGTGGAGTCCATGCTGCTGGGCCTGCACAAGGTCATCCGCACCGACGACCTGCAGCTGGCGCAGGACCTGCGCAGGCTCGACGACGAGGTGGACGGCCTGTACTCCGCCATCAAGTACTACCTGACCAAGATCTCGCGCGAGGCGCTGGACGAGCGCGAAGGCCGGCGCTGGGCCGACATCATCAGCTTCACCATCAACATGGAGCAGATCGGCGACATCATCGAGCGCGTGCTCATCGACATCGAGGACAAGAAGATCAAGAAGGGCCGCCAGTTCTCCGAGGCCGGCATGGAGGAGATCAACGAACTGCATGCGCGGCTGATCGACAACCTGCGGCTGGCGATGAGCGTGTTCCTCAACGGCAGCGTGCGCGACGCGCAAAAGCTGCTGGAGGAAAAGGCCCGCTTTCGCGACCTGGAGCACGCGTATTCCGCCACGCACCTGGCGCGCCTGTCGGACAACACGGTGCAGAGCATTGAAACCAGCTCGCTGCACATCGACCTGATCAGCGAACTCAAGCGCATCAACTCGCTGCTGTGCTCGGTGGCCTACCCCATCCTCGAATCGGCCGGCGCACTCGCGCCCAGTCGGCTGCGGGCCATGGCGGACCAGGCCTGAGGCCGGCCAGCCCCCGTCGCCGCACCGTTAGGAGCTGTTCAAAAATTTCTCGGGGATCGCATTGGAGTGCGAATCGGGATGGGTGGAAGCTTCGGCTGCTTGCATGGGCTCACGCCCTGCAAGCAGGCGGGGCGCCAAAGCTCCAAGTTCGGCGGCCCGATTTCACTCCAACCCTTCGGCGAGCGTTCGGAAAGCCCCGCTCGGTCTGAACGATACGCGTCCCCCGAGGCTCCGATCACATTTTTTGATGGCTCCATCAAAATGCAGAAATATTGATCCTATCGATATCTTCATCAAATCAATTAATCTCCATTTCGACCCTCAAAATACAAAGCCACCCGGATATTTTCTTCGAGTTCCGGCTATTTGCAAACAAACGTTAAAACTCTGCAAAACACGGTGAACTGAGCAATATTGGACTATCTGCAATAGCAGGCCCGCCAGTAAAGTGACCACGATCTTCCCAGAGAGTGGTTACTAAAATGCTCCCTCGCAAATATTCCCTCACATCAGTTTTATTGGCCGGCACTGCCGCCACCCTCACCCAGCTGTTTCCGCTGGATGCCGCAGCGTCTGCAGGGGCGCCGCTGCCCCGCTGCTCCCCCACGTCGCAGTCGTTTTATCTCATGCGGTATATCGAGGCGACCACGGCCAATACCGCCCCCAAGACGGTTCTTGAATTGGCCACCATTCCCCCGACGGGCGCCGTGGCACTCACCACCATTTGGGACGGCCAGACCGCGCCCACGGCATCTCCCCGGGATTTGTCCAAAAATGCGGGCGCCACGGTGGCCGCCGGCATGGGCAAGGACGGCTATATCTACGCCATGCGGGCCCTGGGGACCCAGGAGCCCGGCTGGGATTTGCAGGGCGGCGCCTGGTCGACCGAATGGCGAACCCACACCCGCTTCTACGAAATGCTGCGCTACGGGCGTTCGGGCGTGGACAACCTCGGCATCGTGGACGGCCTGGGCACCTACCGAACCATTGCCAGCGACGCCACGACCCAGGTCACGGGGGCGGTAGACCTGCGGCTGGGGCCCAACTTCAATGCCGCCGACATCGACCCGGTGAGCGGCGTCATGTACTTGGCGAACTTCCAGACCGGGGGCGCACTGAACCAGCTGTACCGCATCGACGTCACCCAGACCCCGCCCAAATACCTCAGCACCCTGACCCTCAGCGCGCCCATTCCGGGGGGTCAATCCGGGGACTTTGCAATCGATGCCAGCGGGCAGTTCGCCTACGGCATTGCAAGAGCGTCTGGGGGCATTTCGACCAGCTACCGCATTGATTTGGCGACCGGCGCAGTGACCTCCTTGGCAACCAACCTGGGGTTCTTTCCCTTTGGGGCCGCCGGCAGGCTCTTCAGCGGCCAGATGGCGTTCTACAACACCCTGTCCACGCAGCTCATGACGCTGCCCGGCGGTACGCTGGGCGCGCCGCAGAGCACCACCATGAGCGACAGCAGCGACGGCGCGGCCTGCCTGCCCAAGTTCCAGGCGCAGCTGGTCTGCACGCCGACTGCGCTGGTGGATGCCGACAACAACGTGTCCACGTGCTCGGTAACCCTGGACCAGCCGGCACCCGCCGGCGGCGTGGTGGTGGCGCTGACGCCCCCGGCCGGCAGCACCCGCTACACCACGACGTGCGGCTCCTCCCTCACCGTGGCGGCCGGCAGCACGACGGCGCAGTGCACCATCGTGGCCACGCCCAACACCGTGCCGGGCGACGGCGATGTCACCGCAGCCATTGCGCTGGCCACGCCAGACCCACTCGCCGACTACGAGCTCGGGGCGCTCACCAGTGCCAGCGTCCTGGTACAAAACGACGACCTGCCCACGGTCACCATGGCATGCACCCCCAGCGCCCTGGTGGACTCGGCCAACCAGGTGTCCACCTGCACCATTGCCTCCAACGCACCGGCGCCCGCCGGCGGCTTGAGCGTGGCCCTGACGCCGCCCGCCGCCAGCGGCCGCTATACCAGCACCTGCGGCGCCAGCGCCCTGATTGCGGAGGGCGCCAGCAGCACCACCTGCACCATCACGGCCACGCCGAACACCACCCCGGGCGATGGGAACGTGGCGGCGGCCCTGGCTCTGGCAGCCCCGGCCGGCGGCTACCAGCTCGGCACGCCGAGCGCGGCTTCGGTGCTCATCTCCGACGATGACAGCGTGGCGGCGTTGCCGGTTCTCAGCCTCTCGTGCACGCCCAGCACGCTGGCCGATGCGGAAAACCAGGTGGCGACCTGCCAGGTGACGTTGAGCACCGCTGCGGGTCCGGGGGGCGTCAGCGTGGCCTTGGTGCCGCCGCCCGCCAGCGACCGCTACACCACCACCTGCGCCTCCGCGCTGGTAGTGCCCGCAGGGGCCACCACAGCCAGCTGCACGGTTACCGCCGTGCCCAACACCGTGGCGGGCGATGGCAATGTGCCGGCCATCCTGTCGCTGGTGGCGGGCGGAGGCTACGAACTCGGCACCGCCCAGGCCGTGGTCACCATCACCGACAACGACGGCGCAAAGCCGGTGCCGGCGCTCGGCAGCTTCGGCACCGCCCTGCTGACCGCCGGGCTCGGGGCGTTCGGCGCCTTCAGCCGTCGCCGCCCCAGAAAAAACAGCCGCTGAGCGCGGCAGGCCGCCCGGGCACCCAGACGTCCGGGCGGCAAAGGCAAGAGACACGCAAGGGACACGGGTGGCGCCGGGCAGGGCGCGAGGGCACGGGGCGGAGCCCGGCCCGAGCGACCGCCGCGGCGGCGGCTACCACCCCAGGAACCCGCCGATCACCAGGCTGGCTTCCAGCGTGAACAAGTCCTGTGCCACCTGCTCGCACACGGCATCCAGCGGCAGCAGGTCAAACCGTTCGACTTCTCCGTCCTGGTTCTGCGGCGCCATGCCTTCCGGCACGGTCGCGCGGAACCAGTCGATGCGTTCGATCATGTAGCCGACGCCGCCGCCCTCGCGGCTGGGCCGGCTGAACAGCACCTGCCCGCCATGCACCACCGGGCGCAAGTCGTCCACCCGCAGGCCGGCTTCTTCCCAAGTTTCCCGGGCCAGCGCCTGCGGCAGCGAATCCGCGGCGGAGACCATGCCGCCCATCAGCGTGTCCCACAGGCCGGGGTTGTTGGGCTTGGTGAGGGAGCGCTTTTGCACCCACATGCGCCCGTCTGGCGCCAGTCCCACCAGGTGCACCGCCCGCGTGGCCACGCCCAGCACGCGCACGGCCCCGCGCTCCACGGTGCCCACCACCTCACCGGCGGCGTTGCATACCGCCAGCTGCTCGTCCCGCCAGGGACCGCAGCGGCCGGCGTCGCGCAGCGCGGCCGCCAGGGCATTGAGGGCGTCCGAGGCCTCTGCAGGCGCCACCTGCAAGCTCCAGGCAGCGGCACCAGAATGCTCCTCTTTTAATAGCTGGTAGCGCTTATCCAGCAAGCGCTGGAGGCCAATTTCTTCCAAAAGACCTTGCGCTACCGAGCCCACGGTGTGCCCGGCCACGCGCAAGGGCACCCGCGGCTGGGCGGGCGGCTGCTGCGCCCGCAGGCGCGCCGCCTGCAGCCAGGCCTGCAGTGCCGCGCTCACGACAGCGTCAGGATGGTGGAGCCCGTGGTCTTGCGCGCTTCCAGGTCGCGGTGCGCCTGCTGCACTTCGGCCAGCGGGTAGCGCTGGTCAATGTGGATCTTCACCTGGCCGTTGGCCACCACGGCAAACAGGTCGTCGGCCATGGCCTGCGTGGCCTCGCGCGTGGCAATGTGGGTGAACAGGGTCTGGCGCGTGACGTACAGCGAACCCTTGGCCCCCAGGCTGCCCGGCGCAAATGGCGGCACGGGCCCCGAGGCGTTGCCGAAGCTGGCCATCAGGCCGAAGGGGCGCAGGCATTCGAGCGACTTGTCCCAGGTGTCCTTGCCCACCGAGTCGTACACCACCTTCACGCCCTTGCCGCCGGTGATGGCCTTCACGCGCGCCGCAAAGTCTTCGGTGGCGTAGTTGATCGCATGCGCCGCGCCATTGGCCAGGGCCAGCTGGCACTTGGCGTCCGAGCCGGCGGTGGCGATGAGTTGCAGGCCCAGGGCTTTGGCCCACTGCGTGGCAATCAGGCCCACGCCACCGGCCGCCGCATGGAAGAGCACAGCGTCGCCGGGCTGCAGGCCCTCCACCGGCAGCGTCTTCTTAAGCAGGTACTGCGCCGTCAGGCCCTTGAGCATCATGGCGGCGCCGGTTTCAAAGCTGATGGCGTCGGGCAGCCGGCACACGCACTTGGCCGGCATCACGCGCACCTCGCAGTACGCGCCGGGCGGGTTGCTGGCGTAGGCGGCGCGGTCGCCCACCGCCAGGTGCGTGACGCCCTCGCCCACCGCCTCGATCACGCCCGCGCCCTCCATGCCGATGCCGGCGGGCATGTTCAGCGGGTACAGGCCGGTGCGGTGGTACACGTCAATGAAGTTCAGGCCGATGGCGTGGTGGCGGATGCGCACTTCGCCCGGGCCGGGCTGGCCCACGGCAACGTCGACAAGGTGGAGTTCTTCGGGGCCGCCATGCTGGCGGATCTGGACGGCGAGGCTCATGGCAGGCGATTCCTGTAACGGGAGGGACACAACGGCGGCCATCCTGCCATGAATCTGCAAGGCTTGCTGGGGATGCACCGGTACAGTGCGGGGCATGACGCAACGACTCACGCCCGGCACGGCGGCACTGCTGGTGATACCGCCGCTGCTGTGGGCCGGCAACGCCGTGACGGGCCGGCTGGTCCACGATCTCATCCCGCCCATCACGCTGAACTTCCTCCGCTGGGTGCTCGCCTTTGCCATCCTGCTGCCGCTGGCGCACGGCGTGCTGCGCCCGGGCAGCCCGCTATGGCCGCACTGGCGGCGCTACGCGCTCCTGGGGCTGCTGGGCATCGGCCTGTACAACGCACTGCAGTACCTGGCGCTGCAAACGTCCACGCCCATCAACGTGACGCTGGTCGGCTCGAGCATGCCGGTGTGGATGCTGGCCGTGGGCGCGCTGTTCTTCGGGGCCCAGGTGACTCGGCGGCAGCTGCTGGGCGCGCTGCTGTCCATGTGCGGCGTGCTGCTGGTGATGAGCCGGGGCGAGTGGGCGCAGCTGCTGGCCTTCCGGCTGGTGCCGGGCGACGTGTTCATGCTGCTGGCCACCGTGTCGTGGGCCTTTTACAGCTGGCTGCTGTCGCGCACCAGCGAGCCGGCAGCCATCCGCGCGGACTGGGCGGGCTTTCTGATGGCCCAGCTGGTGTTCGGCCTGGCCTGGTCGGGCAGCTTTGCCGGGGTGGAATGGGCCAGCGGGCGCACCCACATCGCCTGGGGCTGGCCGCTGGCGGCGGCCTTGGCCTTCATCGCCGTGGGCCCGGCGGTGCTGGCGTACCGCTGCTGGGGCGTGGGCGTGCAGCGCGCCGGGCCGGCCGTGGCGGGCTTCTTCGTGAACCTGACGCCGCTGTTTGCGGGCATCCTGTCCGCAGCCTTTCTGGGCGAGACGCCACAGCTGTTCCACGGCCTGGCGTTCGCACTGATCGTGGGCGGCATCGTCGTGTCCTCGCGGCGCTAACCGCGCCGCCGGGCCGGGGGCCGCAAGGCGTCTTCAGGCAGCGGCGGCGGGCCCTTCCGCGGCGGCCGCGGCCACTGGCGGCTCCACCGCGTGGGCATGCTCCTGCAGCAGTACTTCCAGCGCCTCCACCGGCCCCGGCATGCCCAGCAGGTAGCCCTGGAACAGCTGGCAGCCGTAGTCCGCCAGCACGGCTTTCTGCGCCGCGGTCTCGACCCCCTCGGCAATCACGTCCAGCTCCAGGTTGCGCGCCATGCCGATGATGGTCTGCACGATCACGTCGTCGGTGTGGCGCACACCCAGGTTGTGCACGAAGGACTGGTCGATCTTGAGCTGGTCCAGCGGCAGCCGCGTGAGGTAGGCGAGCGAGGAATACCCGGTACCGAAGTCGTCCACCGAAAAGCGCACGCCCTTGGTCTTGAGCAGGCCCATCTTGGCGATGGTGTCGTCCACATCGTCCAGCACCAGCGACTCGGTGAGCTCGAGCTTGAGGAGATGGGGCCGCGCGCCGGTTTCCCGCAGCACTTCGACCACCCGGGCCACGAAGTCCCGCTGGCGGAACTGGCGCGCGCTCACGTTCACGGATAGCTGCACATGCCGGAAGCGCGCATCGCGCTGCCACACGGCCAGCTGCTCGCACGCGGTGCGCAGCACCCAGTGGCCCATGGGCACGATGAGTTCGCTCTCCTCGGCCACGGCAATGAAGGAACCGGGCGCCACCAGGCCCCGTTCGGGGTGGAGCCACCGGATCAGCGCCTCGGCCCCCACGATGCGCCCGTCCAGGTGGAACTGTGGCTGGTAGTGCAGCACGAACTGCCGCGACGCCAGGGCTGTCTGCAGGTCCGCCTCCAGCTGGGCCCGCACGCTGATGGCGATCTGCATCTGCGGATCAAAGAAGCACAGCCCGTTGCGCCCCTGCGACTTGACCTGGTACATGGCGATGTCGGCCTGCTTGAGCGGGTCCACGCCCGGCTGCTGCTGCGCTCCGCCCATCAGGGTGGCGCCGATGCTGGGCGTGCTGTGATAGCTGATGCCCCCCAGCGAGTACGGCATGTTGAGCGCGCGCAGGATCTTCTCGCCCACCCGCCGCGCAAACGCCGCGGCTTCCTCGCTGCGCGGGGACAACTCGTGCAGCATGACCACGAACTCGTCGCCGCCCAGGCGCGCCACCGTGTCCTCGCGGCGCACGCAGATCTTCAGGCGCTCGGCCACCTGGCACAGCAGCAGGTCCCCCACCTCGTGGCCCCGCGTATCGTTGAGCGTCTTGAAATGGTCCAGGTCCAGGAACAGCAGCGCGCCGTACTGGCCGTTGCGCACGCTGGCCGCAATCACCTGCTGCATGCGGTCCATGAGCAGGCGGCGGTTGGGCAGGTTGGTCAGGGGGTCGTAGAACGCCAGGCTCTCGATCTCCGCGCTGGCCCGCCGCAGGGCGGTCACGTCGTGGTAAGTGATGACGATGCCGCCCTCGGGCGTGGGCCGCTCGGTCGTCTGGATGGTGATGCCGCCGGGCAGCACCTGCTCGTGGGGTTCCAGGTGCTGGCTTTGCTTGAGCAGGCGCAGGTCCACCCAGCGCGTGCGCTCGTCGTCCGTGGCGCGGGGCAGGTAGTGCCGCGCGTTTTCCTCCATGATCTGGCGGAACGGCACCAGCGGCGCGATGGCCCCGCGCAGCCAGGGGAAGATCTCCTCGAACCGCCGGTTCCACTGCACCACGCGGTGCTGGCTGTCCAGCAGCAGAAAGCCGCTCACCATCGACTCCAGCGCCTGGTCCAGCGTGGCCTTGGACTGGGCAATGGCGGCGCGCGCCTGCGACAGGCGGTCCAGGTAGCGCAGCGCCAGGTGCCCTGCCACCACGATCATCGCCACAAAGAGCAGCCCGGTGAGCGTGATGGCGTTGCGCTGGTCCCGCCAGCCCGCCAGGGCGTCGCGCAGGGGAATGCTCGCGGAGATGCGCAGATCCTGGTACAGGACCGGCCGGTACACCACCAGCGCCGGCTCGCTCGTCAGCCGTGCAGGCGCCCGCCAGTCCTCCCCGGCCGAGGCCACCTCGTGCAAGGGCGGGCTCAGCACGGTGGCGGCGGCTTCCTCCCGGTTGGGCACGCTCAGCAGCAGTTGCCCGCCCGCCCGCTCCAGGGTCACCTGCAGGCCGCCGATGTCCACGCCCTGGACCAGCACCGAGCTGAGGGCCCCCACCGGCACTTCGGCCACCGCCACCACCCGCGCGCCATCGGCCAGCCGCAGGTGGCGTGCAAAGTACAGGACGCGCTCGGCGGTGGTGAAGCTGACCACCGGCGGGCTGACCATAAGCGTCGAGACCGGCTGCTCCAGCACGGAAGCCAGGAAGCCGGGCGGCAGCTGCAGTTGCAGCTCGCTGCCCGCGGCATCCGAGGAGGCCAGCGTGGTGCCCCGCGCATCCAGCAAAGCCACGTAGCGCACCATCAGGTTTTGCCGGGCCGAGCTGCGCAGCCGCTCGCTGGCCAGGCCCGGATCGATCCATTCATTGACGGCCACCGACAAGCCCAGCAATTCATCCATGCTAGCCAGCAGCACATCCACGGCCAGCAGCGACCGGTTGAGCGCGGCCTCCGCCCCGGTCACGAAGCGCGTGGCCTGCGCCTGGTAGTCCTCCAGCGCCACCTGCCGGGCGTTCCACACCAGCGCGGCCGCCACCGCCACCACGGCCCCCATGAACACCGTGGCCGCCGCCCACACAAAGGCCCGGATGCGCAGCGGGGTGACGGAGGAGTCCGTCATTTTCCGGTGCCCACGGGAAGCCCGCGGACCGGACCGATGGTCTGGTTCCAGGCCTGGGCGCAGCGCACGCCGCAGCGCTGCACCCAGCGCGGCAGCACCGTGGACGCCAGGATCTCCTGGCGCCGGCGTTCATCCTCGGCCGAGACCGGCACCGTCACCATCTTGCCCTTGCGCCCGCTGGTGCAGCTGGCATCGCCACGGTTGCAGGCCATGCCTTCGGCCGTTTCGCGTTCGGACTCCTGCCAGATGGCGGCCTCCAGCCGGGGCAGCTCGCGCCGCAGCAGCATGCGCAGCTCCGGCGGCAGGGAGTCCCAGGCCGCGCGGTTGGCGCCAAAGACCGCCAGCCCCCAGGTCACCGGCAAGGCGTGCACATGCGAAGTGAGCGTGGCAAGCCCCAGGGTGTTGCCCGACATGGTGCCGGTGATGGCGCACTCGGTGTTGCCCTCGGTCAGGCTGGGCACGATCTGCGCAAAGCTGGTCAGCACCGGCACACCGCCCAGGGCCCCCACGAAATCCGCCTGGGTGGACGACGACACCCGCGTGCGGCGCCCCGCCAGATCGGCCAGCCCCCGCAGCGGCCTCTTGCAGAAGACCACCTGCGCCGGGTAGACGTAGATCGCCAGCGCCTCCACGCCGTGCTGGTCGCGCAGACTCTTTTCCAGGTACGGGCGAAACGCTGCCAGCGTGGACTTGAGCGTGGCGATGTCGGGGTTGAGGCCGGCCAGGTCGGGAGCGGTGTACTCCGGGTACTGGGCCGTGAACGAGCTCATGAGCGTGGTGCCGAAGGGCACGACCCCCAGCTGCAGCAAGCGCAGCATCTCCGACCCGGGCACGCCCGCCCGGTCGAACGGCACGATCTCGGCGTCAAACCGCCCGCCGCTCAGCCGCTTGAGCTCCTTGCTCCAGAAGGGTTCTTCCTGGCGGGTGTACTGGTTGATGCCCGCCAGCCCGCCGACCACACGCAACTTGTAGGGCGCAGCAACCACCGCAGGCGGGGCCGGCGGCAGCGCCGGCGCAGGCGGGGCCGCCCAGGCAGGCAGGCCGCACGCCAGCACCGCCCAGGCCGCGGCCGCGCGTGCGCCCAGCCCCTGCATCAGAGAGCGCCTTGACCGCTGCATGGAAGGGTCCGGTGAACGACCATGGCCGGCAGCGCCGAGAGCGCAGCCCGCCCGCCTGGGCTTGCGGCAAAAGCCTGCTCCGCGGCAGCGGCTGGGGCCGCAAAGGCATGCGAGGCCGCACGGCGGATTCGACGCGCGGAGTTCATCTTCTGGTCATTCTTGGAGAGGTGCGCGAGAAAAGCATTCTTCACAATTTTCGCCCCTGCGGGCGGGCTGTCAGCAAAACACCACGCCCAGAAAGAACCGCCTCCCGCCGCACCATGGTGGGGCAAGACGCCGGGCCGCTCAAAACGTGCCCGGATACGCCCCGCCGTCCGCCAGCACGTTCTGCCCCGTGATGTAGGCCGCGTGCTGGCTGCACAGGAACGCGCAGATCGCCCCGAACTCCTGCGCCGTGCCGTAGCGGCCGGCCGGGATCTGCGCCTGCTGGGCCTGGCGCACGTCCTCCACGCGCTGTCCAGTCTTGCCCGCTGCCGCCGTCACCGTGGCCGCCAGGCGGTCGGTGTCGAACTTGCCGGGCAAGAGGTTGTTGATGGTCACCCCGCGCGCCGCGATGCGGCTGCGCGCCACGCCGGCCACGAAGCCGGTCAGCCCGCTGCGCGCGCCGTTGGAAAGCCCCAGGATGTCGATGGGCGCCTTCACCGCGCTGGAGGTGATGTTGACGATGCGGCCGAAGCCCCGCGCGGCCATGCCATCCACCGTGGCCTGGATGAGCGCGATGGGCGTGAGCATGTTCGCGTCCACGGCCCGGATCCAGGCGTCGCGGTCCCAGTCCCGGAAATCGCCGGTGGGGGGGCCGCCCGCGTTGGTGACCACGATGTCGAAGTCGCGGCCCGGCCCGCCTTCCACGGAAAACACGGCGGCACGCCCCTCGGCCGTGGTGATGTCTGCGGCCACGGCCAGCACCTTGGCCTGCGGCAGTTTTTGGCCGCCAGCGCTGGCGGCTGCTTCGCTTTCAGCTATCAATTGTGAAGCTGCCGCGTGCAAGGCGTCGGCGTTGCGGGCATTGATGACCACGTTCACGCCTTCGCGCACCAGCGCCTGCGCGCACCCAAAGCCCAACCCCTTGCTGGCGCCGCACACCAGCGCCCATTTGCCTGCAATACACAAATCCATAACAATCTCCGTTTTCTGACGACTGCGCCTGCAGCCCTGTGTTCCGAGGGTGCGGACTGCTCTGCAGGGTCTGCAGAAATCCGCTTTCTTCCATCCATTGCGCCCGCCCTGGTCCTTGCGCCGCGCGCCACTGCTGGCTGGCGCGGGCGGATGATGCCAGCGAAGTGGCGTCAAGGCGTCAACACGTTCTCACAAATCATCATACGTTGGGAGTTGCATCATGAACTGGCTGCACCGTGGAGCCTGGGCCGCTGGGCTGGCCTGGGCCGTACTGGCTTCCGTGAGCGGCGGCGCGCAGGCGCAGGAAGCCGCCGTCGTCAAGCGCGCAACCCAGTTGCGGGACGCCCCGGCTGAAACAGGCGCCAGCGTGGCGCCGCTGGAGGCCAACACCGTGGTGACGCGCAGCAACGAGCGCAAGGGAGCCTGGACCCGCGTGAGCACGGCGCAGGGCGCCACGGGCTGGGTCCACATGTTCGACCTGGGCCCGCAGTCGGGCGCGGCCGCGCCCGGCAACAACGCAGCCACCAGCGGCCTGCGCAGCCTGGGCGGCCTGTTTGGCGGCAACAGCGGCGCCACCACCACCGCCACCTCCACGGTGGGCATCCGCGGCCTGGGCGCCGAGGACATTGCCAACGCGCAGCCCAACCCGGCCGCCGTCGGCCAGGCAGAGGGCCTGCGGGTGAATGCGGACCAGGCGCGGCAGTTCGCCAGCGCGGCCGCGTTGCAGCCCCGCGAGGTGCCCGCCCTGGCGCAGCCGGCGCTGCCCACCTCCAGCCGCGGGGGCGGCAGCGGCAGCGGCTCCGGCAACCCGTCCGACCCCAACTACAGTGCCAACTGAACGACGAGGACACGCCCATGAACCGCAATTCCCCCTGGAAGCGCCCTGCCCGCGTGGCCGCCCTGTGCGCAGCCCTGGCGGCAGCCCCCCTGGCGGCACACAGCCAGAACGTGATGAACCTGCTGAACTCCCTGGGCGGCGGCCTGGGGTCGGCCATCACCGGCAACAAGCCCGCCGCCGCAGCACAGGGCGACGACCTGATCAGCCTGCTGACCCAGTCGATGGAGAACATCGATGAGGCCAAGGAGATCGAGATCGGCCGCCAGCTGGCCGCCCTGCTGCTGGGCGCCAAGCCCGCGCACCCGGACGCGGCGCTGCAGCGCTACGTCAACCGCCTGGGCCGCTGGATCAGCCTGCAGTCGCCACGGCCCGGCCTGCCCTGGACCTTTGTCGTGCTCGATGACGCGGGCTACAACGCGTTCGCCGCGCCGGGCGGCTATGTGTTCGTGACCAAGGGGCTCGTGGACCGCTGCGCGGACGAGTCGGAGCTGGCAGGCATCCTGGCGCACGAGGTGACGCACGTCACCGCCAAGCACCACCTGCAAGCCATCCGCCAAAGCGCCATGGCGGGGCTGGGCACGCAGGTGCTGGCGTCGCAACTGCGCACCAACAACATGGCCGGGCAGTTGGTGAAAGACCAGTTGCTGTCGCTGTTCCGCACCGTGTACACCAAGGGCCTGAGCCAGACCGACGAGTTCGAGGCCGACCGCACCGGGGTGTCGCTGGCCGCCCGGTCGGGCTTCGACCCGTACGGTCTGGTGTCGGTGCTGCAGCAGCTGCGCACGGTGGCGCCGGACAACCCGATGTTCACCTTCACCATGTCCACCCACCCGCCGGCACAGGCCCGGCTGGACTATCTGGAGCAATCCATGGGCCGGCAGTTCGACGGACTCGGCGGGTCGCGCACGCCCATTGCGCAACGCCTGGGCGGCGCCGCAGCCACCCCGGCCAACGGGGCAGCGCCCGCGCCCGGCGGCCGCCCTGGCGCCAAGAAGGCCGGCTAAGGCACCCTAGGGCCGCAAGAAGACGGCCCCTGCCGCGACGCCCGCAGGGGTCACGGTGCCTGGCGCCGCGCCATGCGGGTGAACACGAAGATGCCCGCGATGACCAGCGCCGTGCCGGCCGCCACCCACACGGTGAACGGCTCGCCCAGGATCCAGATGCCCATGAGGATGGTGGACAGCGGGCCGACCATGCCGGTCTGGGCCGTCATGCCCGCGCCCACCCGCTCGATCGCCATCATCACCATCAGCACCGGCGCTGCGGTGCACAGCGTGGCGTTGAGCACCGACAGCCAGATCACCTGCGGCGCCACCACCGCCGCGCTCAGCGGCCGCAACACCACGAACTGCAGCAGGCAGCACAGGCAGGCCACGGTGGTGGCCAGCCCGACCAGCCGCAGCGAGCCCAGGCGCCGCACCATCTCGCCGCTGTAGACGAGGTAGATGGCGTAGCTGATCGCGCTCAGGAAGACCAGCAGCGCGCCCCAGGCCGCGTGGGAGCCCTGCAGATTGGCCTCGTGGCCAAACACCAGCACCACGCCGCCGTAGCTGATCAGCATGCCCAGGGCCTGCCCCCAGCCGATGCCGCGCCGGTACAGCACCCAGCCCAGCATCACCACGAGCGTGGGGTTGAGGTACAGGATGAGCCGCTCCAGGCTCGCGCTGATGTAGGCCAGGCCGGCGAAGTCCAGAAAGCTCGCCAGGTAGTACCCCGTCACCCCCAGCCCGAGCACGCCCAGCCAGTCCCGCCGGGACAGCGGCGGCTGGCCTCGGCTGGCCCACCAGGCCATCACGGCAAAGATGGGCAGCGCGAACAGCATGCGGTACATGATCAGCGTGACGGCATCCACGCCGTAGCGGTACGCCAGCTTGACGATGATGGCCTTGCCACTGAAAGCGATCGAGCCCAGCAGCGCGAGCGTGAGGCCTGTTGCTACATTTTTGCTAGCTTCTTGCGCTTGCCCAGATTGGGTTACAGACACTTTTTATCCAAATCCTTGTGCATCAATAGCCCGCCGTGTGGCCGCCGTGTGGCCATCGCGGCGCGGACCGCCCGGCGGCCTCGTCGGCGGCCATGCGGCAGATGGTGCCGCCTTGGGCCGGATTGCCTGCTGCGAAATCCTGCGCCGGGTGCGTGCCGATGAGTTTGGCACGGGACGCCCAGCCCGCGTCATCGAGCATTTGCGCGGGAGTCACCTCCATGGGCGATGGCTCGGCCCCCCGCGCGGACAGGCCGGACTGTCGGCCCGGCCCGTGGCGCTCTGGCTTTCGGTACGTGCCCGGCCGCCGCACCGCACCGCCCCCGGGGTCAGCGCTGCGCAGCCCGGTGGAACATGCGGTGGTGCAGCCGCCGCAGCGACCACCACACCCCGGCCGCCACCACCGGGATCGCCACGGCCGCCGTCGTTTCGGCGGACCACGGCCAGCCCAGCTTCTGCGCCGCCTTGGCAAGGTAGCTCACCAGCCCCACGATGTAGTAGGTGATGGCCGCGACCGACAGCCCCTCCACGGTGGACTGCAGCTTGAGCTGCAGATCCTGGCGGTGGTTCATGGTGGCCAGCAGGGCCTGGCTGCTTTGCTGCTGCTCGATCTCCACCCGCGTGCGCAGCAGGTTGCTCATGCGCGAGACCCGCTGCGACAACGCATCTTGCCGGCGCGTGGCCCATTCGCAGGTGCTGCGCGCGGGGGTGAGCCGCCGGTCCATGAACTCGCGGATGGTCTGCAGGCCCGCCAGGCGCGACTCGGCGATGTCTTCGATGCGCCGGTCCAGCAATTCGAAATAGGCGCTGCTGGCCGAGAAGCGCGAGTGCGTGGCGGCGTACTGGCTCTCCACCTGCCCGGCCAGCCGCGTCAGCCGGTCCAGCAGGGCGGGCTCGTCATCGCGGTTGGCCGTGCGGATGGCATCGGCCAGCGCGGCCAGCTCCCGCTCGGCGAAGGCCAGCACGGTTGCGGCCTCGCGCGCGGCCGGCAGCCCCAGCAGGGCGGCCATGCGGTAGGTCTCGATCTCCAGCAGGCGCTGCACCAGGCGGCCCAGTCGGCGCGGCGCCATGCCGCCGGCCAGCAGCACCATGCGCGAGAAGCCGTCGGCATGGATGGCAAAGTCCGTGTAGACCTCGCCATACCCGTCGGCCACGGTGGACGCGACCAGCGTGTCTTCGTGCAGCACATGCTTGACCAGCGAGCCCGAGCCGAAGGTCTGCGTGGGCAGCACCCACAGGTTCAGGCTGCAAAGGCATTGGCCCGGCAAGGCCGCCAGCCAGCCGCTCGGCACGGCGTCCACGGCACTGGCGGGCTCGCGCTCCCCGAACGCCTCGGCCGCCAGCGGCACCATGAAGGTCCAGGACACAAACTCGGTGTGCAGTTCCCACCGGATGCGGTAGGCGCCCAGGTCCATGCGCAGGTGGGTGGTGTGCGCGTCCGGCAAGGCCAGGTGGTGGTCGCGCAGCAGCGCCGCAATGTGCGCACGGCTCGCATCGCGCTGCGCCGCGTCGGCCAGCATCACGACGTGGGCAATGGCCAGCGGTGCCGCCATGGCCTCGGGCGGGCGCGCGTGGATTTCGTTGTGCAGCACCACCCGGTGGGGATGCTGGGACAGATGCAGTGGCGTGGACATGCGGACCTCTGCCCGCCATTGTGTACTGCCGCGCACGGCGCACCGACGGCCCGGATCACCAAAAAACAACGGCGCCCGAAGGCGCCGTGGGTTTCCAACGGGGCGGCAAGCCGCCCTGTTCGGGGGTCAGTCCTCGACGAAGGCCTCTTCCCGCTTGTTCTTCACGGCCGGCAGCAGCACGATGATGAGCAGCAGGGCGGCAGCGGCCAGCAGGCCCGCAGACAGGGGGCGCGTGACAAACACGCTCCAGTCGCCACGCGACAGCAGCAGCGCCCGGCGCAGGTTCTCTTCCATCATCGGCCCCAGGATGAAGCCCAGCAGCAGGGGCGCAGGCTCCGTGCCCAGCTTGTGGAAGATATAGCCGATCAGGCCAAACCCGCCCACCATCCAGATATCCCAGGTGTTGTTGTTGGTGGAGTACACGCCCACCGCGCAGAACAGCACGATGGACGGGAACAGCCAGCGGTACGGCACCGTGAGCAGCTTGATCCAGATGCCGATCAGCGGCAGGTTCAGGATCACCAGCATGGCATTGCCCAGCCACATCGAGGCGATCAGGCCCCAGAACAGCTCGGGGTTGCTGGTCATCACCTGCGGGCCGGGCTGGATGTTGTGGATGGTCATGGCGCCCACCATCAGCGCCATCACGGCATTGGGCGGAATGCCCAGCGTCAGCAGCGGAATGAAGGAGGTCTGCGAGCCGGCATTGTTGGCGGACTCGGGCGCTGCCACGCCGCGGATGTTGCCCTGGCCGAACGGCACCTCACCGGGGCTCAGCTTGGTCTTCTTCTCGACCGTGTAGGCCGCGAAAGCCGCCAGCAGTGCACCACCGCCAGGCAGGATGCCCAGGGCTGCCCCGAGGCTGGTGCCGCGCAAAACGGCGGGAATCATGCGCTTGAAGTCGTCCTTGGTCGGGAACAGGCCCTGCACCTTGGCGGTGAACACTTCGCGGTCGTCGTCGGGACGGGCCAGGTTGGCAATGATCTCGCCGTAGCCGAACACGCCCATGGCAATGGTCACGAACCCGATGCCGTCGGTCAGTTCAGGAATGTCGAAGCTGAAACGGGCCACGCCCGAGTTCACGTCGGTCCCCACCAGGCCCATGAGCAGGCCCAGCACGATCATGGCCACGGCCTTGAGCAGCGAGCCCGATGCCAGCACCACGGCGCCGATCAGGCCCAGGACCATCAGCGAGAAGTATTCCGCCGGGCCGAACTTGAAGGCCACTTCGGTCAGCGGGGGCGCAAAGGCCGCCAGGATCAGCGTGCCCACGCAACCTGCGAAGAACGAGCCCAGGCCGGCCGCCGCCAGCGCAGGGCCGGCACGGCCCTTGCGGGCCATCTGGTAGCCGTCAATCACCGTCACCACCGACGACGATTCGCCGGGCAGGTTCACCAGGATGGCGGTGGTGGAGCCGCCGTATTGCGCGCCGTAATAGATACCGGCCAGCATGATCAGCGCGGCCACGGGAGGCAGCGCGTAGGTGGCCGGCAGCAGCATGGCGATGGTGGCCACGGGGCCGATGCCCGGCAGCACGCCGATCAGGGTGCCCAGCAGGCAGCCGACGAAACAGTAGATGAGGTTCTGGAACGTGAACGCGACGCCAAAACCCATCGCCAGGTTGTTAAACAAATCCATGGTCGGTACTCCTGCTGCTCAACCCGTGATGAAACTCGGCCACACAGGGAACTGCAGCTTGAGTGCCCAGACGAATGCCACGTAGCTGCCCACGGCGAGTACCGTGGCCAGAATGAACACGGCCTTGGCATTGAATTCATGGCCCGCCAGGCTGGCGATGAACGTCAGCGCGTAGATTCCCACGATGAGCCCCATGGCGGGGATGCCCACGCTGGGCAATCCGCCCAGCAAGATGCCGAAGGCGAAATTGGCCGCAAGGATGAAGAACAGCGGCTTCCAGGCCCACTTGCCGATCTTGTCCCCATCCTGCGTTTCGACGGTCAGCGCCTTGAACGTGATCAGGGAGCCGATCAACGCCAGCAAGATCCCCAGCAACAGGGGAAAGTAGCCGGGGCCCATGCGCGCGCCGTTGCCGACGTTGTACGTGGTGGCTCCCCACGCAAACGCCACTCCGACGCCCATGAACATGAGGCCGGAAAAAAAGTCTCTTTGACTCTTGATTTTCACGAATGTCTCCTTGACGGAATTCTCGACTGCGCGATTGTGAGGTCAACCGGGGTGCGCACGGATGTGGATTCCACCTACATCCCGTAACGTCCCGGCGCCGTCGCCTGTAGCGCAATCGGCCCCGCCCGAGGCATCCGCCGGCCCCCGCCTGGCGGGGGTTGCCAGCGCGTTCCCGGCCGTCTCAGCCCGTCATTCCAGCGGCGGCGTGGCGGTGATCACCTCGTCCAGCGTGGTCACGCCCTCGGCCACCCGCAGCGCGCCCGCCAGGCGCAGCGGCCGCATGCCATCGTGCACGGCCTGGCGGCGCAGCATGTCGATGGAAGGGGCCTGGTTGATCTTTTCCTTGAGCGCCTCGGTGACGGTGAGCAGCTCGTACAAGCCCATGCGGCCGCGGAAGCCGCTCATGCGGCAGTCCACACAGCCCACAGGCTTGTAGGGGTGGTAGCCGCCGCCGAGCTTCCAGGGCTTGACGGCGGCCAGCAGCATCTCGCGCTGCGCGGTGTCGTCCTTTTGCTTGCACTGCTTGCACAGCGTGCGCACCAGCCGCTGGGCCAGCACGCCCAGCAGCGTGGCATTGATCAGGTACGGCGGCACGCCCAGCTCCATCATGCGGGTGATGGCCGAGGGCGCGTCGTTGGTGTGCAGCGTGGAGAAGACCAGGTGCCCGGTCAGCGCCGCCTGGATCGCCATCTCGGCCGTCTCCAGGTCGCGGATTTCGCCCACCATGATGATGTCCGGGTCCTGGCGCATCAGGGCGCGCAGCCCTTCGGCGAAATTGAAATCGAGCTGCGGCTGCACCTGCGTCTGGTTGAAGCTGGGCTCGATCATTTCAATGGGGTCTTCCACCGTGCTGACGTTCACCTCTTCGGTGGCGACGCGCTTCAAGGTGGAGTACAGCGTGGTGGTCTTGCCCGAGCCGGTGGGTCCGGTCACCAGCACGATGCCGTGGGGCCGCTTGACCAGGGCTTCCCAGCGCTCGGCGTCGTGCTGCGAAAAGCCCAGCGCGTCCAGGTCCTTCACCGCGTTGTCGGGGTCGAAGATCCGCATCACCATCTTTTCGCCAAAGGCGGTGGGCAGCGTGGACAGGCGCATTTCCACCTCGTCGCCGCGCTGGTTGCGGGTCTTGATGCGGCCGTCCTGCGGGCGGCGCTTTTCCACCACGTCGATGCGGCCCAGCAGCTTGATGCGCGAGACCATGGCGTTGTGCACGCCCATGGGCATCTGGTAGACCGGGTGCAGCACGCCGTCGATGCGAAAGCGGATCACGCCCTGGTCGCGCCGGGGCTCCAGGTGGATGTCGCTCGCGCGCTGGTCGAAGGCGTACTGCCACAGCCAGTCCACCACCTTGACCACGCCCTGGTCGTTGGCGTCGAGCTGCTTGTTGCTCTTTCCCAGCTCCACCAGCTGCTCGAAGCTGCTGCCGCCCGCGTTGCCCCCCGCCTTCTGCGCGGCACGCACCGACTTGGCCAGGGCGAAGAATTCCGCGGTGAAGCGGTGGATGTCCAGCGGGTTGGCCACCACCCGGCGCACCGTGCGGCGCGACTGGCGCTCCACTTCGGCCACCCAGTCGTCGATGAACGGCTCGGCCGTGGCCACCACCACCTCCTTGGTGGTCACCTGCACGGGCAGCACCTTGTGCCGCTCCGCATAGGTGGCGCTCATGGTGTCGGAGACGCGGCCCACATCCACCTTCAGCGGGTCGATGCGCAAGTACGGCAGGCCCGAGCGCTTGGCCAGGTACTCCGTGAGGGATTCGATGTCCAGCGGCTTGCCGTCGCTGACGCGCTCCATCGCCACATTGGCCAGGCGCACCAGGGCGTGCTGCGAGCTTTCGGCCTGCGAACAGCGGGCAATGGTGCGCTGCGCCTCTTCGTGCGAGATGACCCCGTCGTCGCTGAGCCACTGCACCACATGCCGCCAGTGCAGCGGCCCCACGAAGGGGCGCGCGGCGCTGCCGTCCGAAGAAACGGGGGTTGCTTTCATCAAAAACCTTTCCGGAACACGGTCACAGGCCAGCGGCGACTACACGGCCACCACGGGCTTGAACACTCGCAGCCACTTGGTGGCGGGCAGCTCCCACCGCGCCTGGATAGCTTCGGCCTGCTCGGCCAGCAGCGCGCGCTTGGGGCGCGAAGGCGTCTTCTGGGCCAGCACCACGGTGTTGCCCTCCCGGGTGGGCTTGAAGGCCCACAGGGCCTGCTCGCCAAACGCCGCCGCCATGCTCTGCAGGCTGCGGTCAAAGCTGGAAGACCGGCCGAACAGGTTCACGGTCATGCAGCCCGTCTCGGTCAGCAGTGCGCGGCAGTCGGCATAGAAGTCCGGGCTGTCCAGCACCGGCGCGGCAGCCTCGTGGTCGTAGAGGTCCACCGCCAGGGCGTCGACCGTGCCCTGCCACATGGGGTTCCTGATCTCCTGCGCGGCGTTGGCCAGCACCACGCGCAGCTTGGGGCCGTCGGGCGGCAGCTTGAACCAGTGCCGGCAGACGGCCAGCACCTGGGGATTGAGCTCGATCGCCGTGGTGCAGATGCGCAGCTTCTTGTAGCAGAACTTGGTCAGGGCGCCCGCCCCCAGGCCCAGCTGCATGGCGTGCCCCTTGCTCACCTGGGAGAGGTCGGCAAACAGCAGCCAGGCCATCATGCGCTGCACGTATTCCAGCTCCAGCGCGAACGGTTCGGCAATGCGCATGGAGCCCTGGATCCAGGGCGTTCCCAGGTGCAGGTGGCGGACCTCGCCATCGTCGGACACGCTGACTTCAGGCAGTTCTTGGGTTTTTTCTTTTTTTCGGGTCATTCATCAACAGTCAGAGCAGGCCGTGGGCCGCCATCAACGCCCCCCAGGCGGCCAGTTTGCGTTCGAAGCTCCAGGCGGCGTTGGCGGGGCTGGTGGAAGGCAGCTTAACGGATTCAAGCTGCCGCACCGAGGCGGTCCCGCCGGCCTCCTGCAGGCTGCGCAGCACCGCCGGCGCGTGCTTGTAGCTTTGTGCACCATTGTGCGCGATGGCCGCCAGGGACGGACAGGCCTGCAGCAGGTGGTGGAAGTCGTTGACTTGCGCCTGGCGTATCGCGCTGTCCAGGCTGCCCTGGCGCTCGCAACTGGCGTACACGTCCCACACACCCAGGCGGCGCTCCAGCAGCCAGGCGCACCGCTGCGCGTAATGCCCCGCAGCCGGCGGCAGGGGATGCTGGGGCCACAGCGCCTGCAGTATTCGCCAGAACTGGTTCTGCGGGTGGCCGTAGTACTGCTGGGCCCGCAGCGAGGCCACGCTGGGAAAGCTGCCCAGCACGAGCACCACGGTGGCGTCGGAGGCTACAGGCGGCAACCCCTGCCACCGGGTGCCGGTGGCAGCGGGCTCAGGCCAAGGCGCAGGGATTTCCAACATGGGGCCGATTCTGGACCGAACGCGCATGGTGCCGGTGGCGCACCTTCTAAGAGCCTGAGAAGCCCCCCTTGAAATACAACAAATATCGATTGACAGATTATTGACCAATGTCAATTGGCATATATCAATATGCCGCCAGATTTTAAATTAATGTTAATTGGCGAAATTTGCAATTGTTGAGAATGCCGAAATATTACTCCAGGTATTCTACGCACGAATCTCGGCAGCATATGTTTGCGCCTCGATTGGTCTGCCGTTTTGTAACACACCGCAGTAACCCCAAGAAGATTTTCGATGCCGTGCAGCGTATTCAGCTGCCCAGCAACACCATTAGCATTTTTATTATCCAAAGTTAAAGCGATTTTTCGTCAGCGCTGCCCGCCAGCAAAACCAGCGCCTCGATAGATGTGAGTCCATGGTGAGTTGCGTACCGGCACGGCATCCGCTGAAACCACGCCCGTGCCTTGATCGGCCCGGTGGGTGGCCTCTGCTCGCCTTGATGTCGTTTATCGGGGTGCTGGCCAGCAACGCCCGCGCTGCAGAGGCAGGCACGACCGTCGCTCAGATTCAGTCGCTCGATCGGTTTGAAACAGAGCAAGAACGACTGCGCAAGCAGTTGGCCAGCCAACCTGCGGCCTACCAAGACAAATTCATGGAATCCGGCGACGCCGCCATGCCAAGCCCCGACGAACAAGCTTCAGCAGCCGCCTCCCCCCTCGGGCTGCGCACCTACGGACTTGAAGCACGGTATGGCTTTTCAAGCAGCGGTGGCAGCGAAGGATGGCACTCGCGCGCCAGCGAGTGGGGTCTGCATAGCCAGTACACGCTGCAGACCTTCAACCACGGCGAGTGGAGCCTGCTGATGGACACCCGCCAGCGCCAGGGCGACTCCGAGTTCACCAGCGAGCCTCTGGGCTATGGCCTCCAACGCAGCAGCGAGCGGCTGACCTTGCGAAATTACGCGCTACCGCTGGGCCACCAGGTGTTTGCAGACACAACGCTGGGAGACCAGTACAGCGAAGCCACCGACGCGCTTCAGCGCAACTACCGCTTGTCTTTGGGCACCAGTGCGCTGCGCGGCACCGCCACCCGCGTTTACGGCCCTGATTTCGACGTCTCCGCCGGGCTCGGTCAGCGAGGCCGGCTGGTCGGCGGGCCCTTCGCCGGCTTTGAGTCCAGCGGCGGAACGTTGGCGTGGCTGGGGTCCAGCCGGCGCTGGAGCAACGGCTATTTCGCAGGCCTGCAAATCAACCAGGCCCACGGTGTTGCGCAAACCTCCAGCGACTACGCGGCGGGCTCCGCGTACGGACAGGGGTTGGCGTCCCGGGAGGACGTGTCCTCCTTCGCAGCCGCCGTGGGTTACGGGGTTGATCCGGTCAAGGACGGGGACTACCGGCTCCGCCTGGTCTTGCTGCACAGCCAGACCAGCGCCTCCATTGCAGGCAGGAACAACGGTGCAGCCGGCGCCTACATCGACGGTGCCTGGCGGGTCGCCGGGCTGCGGCACGAATTCGGCCTCTACCAGGCCGGCCCCAACCTGCGTTTCGGCGACAACCCCGTGGCCTCCGCTAACCGCGGTGCGTACTGGCGCGTCGATGGCAATTCCGCCCGCTTGTCCTGGGGCGTAGGCCTCGACGCGGTGCAATACAACCCAGGCCACGACCCCGCCCGCTACAACGCGCGGCAATGGGGCCTGGATAGCAACCTGAACTACCGCATTGACCGCCACAACCTGATCGGCGTGAACGGCCACTGGACCTCCCTGCGCCGCTTCAGCGCGTCAGATAGCGCGCCCAACGGACAGCGCAGCCTGCAGGCCAGCGGCTTCTACCAGACGCGCTTCATGGACTGGGCCCCGACCCGACTGCGGGTGAACCTTTGGCGCAACCAGGCGCTGGTGGCCAACGATACGCAAGCCACAGGGGAAGAAGTCGAGTGGGAGCAGGACTGGATCCGCGGCAAGTACGAGACCCAGCGCCCCGAACTCACCACCACGCTGGGCCTGGCACGCGACCGCGGTGGCAACACCCCCCAGACGTACCCGACCGCAAGCGTCATGGCACGCTTTTGGATCAACCCCACCTGGAACCTCGGGGGGACGCTGCGCTATACCTCCCGAAGCGGAAATCTGGCCACCAGCCGTGGGCTTTCGGGCAGCGTGAATACCGAAGCGCAGTTGAGCGCCGGCTGGCACCTGGGCGCCTCGATCCAGCTCAACCAGGCCCGCATCGAAACGCAAACCCTCACGGGCCTACCCACGCCGCTGGTCAGCCGCAGCAACGACAAGTCGGCCTACATCTACCTGCGCTGGGACGGCAGCAGCGGCGAAGCCCTGCGTGTCGCAGGCCAGGGGGAGGCCCGCGGTGCGGGCGGCGGGAGCATCCGGGGCACCGTGTTCTTTGATGCCAACAACGATGGAGAACAACAGGCCAGCGAAGACGGCGTTCCCAACGTTGAAGTCTTCCTGGACGGCCGTTATCGGGCTGTGACCAATGCGGCCGGCCAATTCGAGTTTCCGATGGTGGCCGCGGGTGGCCACCGTCTGTCATTGCGGCCCGAAAGCGTCCCCCTGCCCTGGGGCGCCACGCAGGCCCGTGACAACAGCGTAGAGGTTCCCTTGCGCGGCACTAGCTACCCACGTATCCCGGTCATCCGGGTAGGAGGAGAGTGATGCCGCGCAGGAGCAACGGTGTGCCACCGACCCCTTCCGAGTTTCAGGGGGCACACGCGAGAGGGTTGTCAACGGCATGGCGTTGCTTGCGGACACCCGGTAGTTATATGCAACTCGTCAACACAAGGAAATCGCAATGATCAAGCAAATCCACAAGCCATCCCTCGTCCTGGGCGCCGTCCTGGCACTCGCCACCAGCCTGGGCCACGCCGAGCAAACCATCGGCATCCAGAATGCGGGCGCAACGCCTGCGATCGCGACGGCGCGCGTGAACGTGCGGGTGACCGTGCCCAAGACCGTCATTCTGCGGGTGGGCGCGGCCGACGCGACCATCAGCGACGTTGTCTTCACCTACGGCGTGACCCCGGCCGTCGCGGGCGCTCCAGGCAACTCCCTGCCTTACACCGGCGCTATTGCACCGACGCTGGCCACCACGGTCGCCACCACCAACCCCACGACAACGGCCGGCGTGCTGACCACGGGTGCCTGGACCAACGTGTCCGGTGGCGCCAGACTCACCTGCGCACTGTCGGGAACGGGCGGCGCCACCACGGCATTTGCCACCGGCGCCACCGTTGGGGGCGTGCCCGGCACGGCGGACATTCTGGTGGCGGGCACCACCCCCGCGCACCCAGGTACCTCGTTGGCCAGTTGCGACGGCACGATCAGCTCGACCATCGCGGCCCTCACCGCCCTGTCCGGCACGTTCACCTACAGCACCGCGTTTACCGCCAGCGCGATTGCCGCAGGCTCCTACGGCACCACCGTGACCTACACGGCAACCACCCTGTAACAACGGCAGCCCCGAGGCCCCGCCATGCGCACTCCAACCGGCTCTCCGCACGCGCTGCATCTGCGCATGGCCTTCGTCTTCCTGAGCCTGGCGGCAGCCAGCAGCCAGGCCGGGGCTGTCGTCACCATCACGGGGGGTTATTTCGGCCCACGCACCTTGACCTTGCGCGTAGGGTCCACTGCGGGTGTCGATACCGTGCAGTTCAATGTGGTCGGGCCCGGCACCGGAAACTCGCTGCCCGCCGCCGCGCCCATCCAGGGCAACGGCACCGCCATTGCCGCCAGCAGTGGCGGCGTGGCCTTTCGCATGTCCATGCAATTGCCCATTGGCAGCCTCTCCCAGGCGATGACCACCACGGTGACGTCGCCAGCCGCATTGACATGCACGGGGGGCAACTGCACGGGCTACTCGATCCCGTTTTCCTCCATCAGCTGGACGGTGTCGCCCGCACCGTCAGGACCCAATGCGGCGTTCGACCTGCAAAACGGAACGTTCGCCGGCGGCGGCACCCAGACCCTGCTGAACTTTGTCGTCACCTTCGGCGGTGGAAGTGCCGTCGACGTCACGTCCACCATGAATTTCACCTACGCCAACACCGTCGCCTACCCGGCTGGCACGTACACCGGCACGGTGACCTACACCGCCAGCCTGCCATGAACACCTTGCGCCGTTCAGCCCCGTGGTCACGGCAGGTGGTCCGCCTGCTGTGTGCTGCCAGCGCGGTCATGGCGGTTTCCCACAGCGTTGCAGCCCCGGTGCGGCTGGACGACTCGGCCTCTCCAAGGGCCATCGTGCAGTCGACGCAAATGGTCTCCGAGCATGGATACCCCTTGAACGAGTACGTGCCCGGCGCCCCGGCTGCGCAGCGGGCTATTGTGGATTTTGGCCGCATTGAATACCGGCTGGCCACCGCCCCATACGTCGGAAAAAATGCGCGGATCTTTCTGGTTGTCCCGCTCCTGCCCGCCGTGTTGAAGTCCCCCCAGGGCCTGGTGGTCAGCTGGCGCAGTGAAGGCAGCTTTGCATCAGGCTCCGGCCGCCCCGGTGACCGGATCCCCGTCTGGAGCGGGCCCGTGCGCCAGGCTTTCATGAACGAAGCCCTGGCGCTTCGGATGGAGTTTGCGCTGCGCGAACTGCTGCCCCAGGCCCAGAAGGGCGTGGCGGTCGAATGCTATTTCGAAATTGAAGTCGGACCATGACCTCCCTGCTCCCAACGCCCCCTCTCTCCCGTCCCTCGCGCCCCGCTCACCTTGCCCACCGGCTCATCCGCGGACTGGTGGCCTGGGCCTGTCTGGCCGGGGGCATCGGCTCCGCAATGGGCGGGCCTTTCGATGTCGCCGTGTCGCCGTCGCGCTTTGAGCTGGAAGCCAAAAGCGGCGCAAGGCTGGGCCAGACCCTCAACATCTACAACCAGTCCAGCCAGTCCACCGAACTGTCGGTGCGCACGCTGGACTGGACGTTCTCCGAGAGCGGGGCATTGAAGTTCTTCGACGAGCTTCGCCCCGACAGCTGCCGTCCCTGGGTCACGCTGGAGCGGCGATTGGTCAAAGTCGGCGCCCGCGACAAAGTTGCCTTCCGCTTCCAGGTCGATGTGCCTTCCGATGCGGCCGTGGGTGAATGCCGGTTCATGCTGGCCATTGAGGGCGCGCAGCCCGCCTACGAGTCCGTGTTGCAAGGGGGCTCTGCCAACCTGAGCTTGCCGGTCAACGGACGCATTGCCGTGGCGGTCTATGTCGGCGTCAACGGTGCGCAGCCCCGACTGAGCATGCAGCAGGCGGAAACCGTCACGCAGGACGGGCAACGCCTGCCCGCGGTCACCGTCAGCAACACGGGTTTGGCACACGGCCGGCTTGACGGCGCGCTGGACGCCAAGGACGCCCGAGACCTTCGTTTCGAGCTGGTGCCCGACGGAACCCCCATCATGCCCGGGCAGACACGCACCATTGCTTTGCAACCCCGGGCGCTGGCCGACCAGACAGTCCCCAAGTTCACCTTCCCGATCACCTCGTCCGGCAGCCTGGATTGGGAAAACGGGAGCTTCAAGGTGAATGCGGAGTTCAAGTAGATGAGCGCCCTGCGCAAGCGTGCGGCCCTCCAGCTGGGCACGGCCTTGCTGGCCTGCCTGGCTGCCTGCAATGCCTGGGCGGACCAGAAGGTGGTCTCGGGCAACTTTGGCACCCTCAGCGCCAGCGTGCAGCTCAATTTCAACATTGCGGTGGGCAAGTTCGTTTCGTTGCGCGTGGGAAACGCCGATGCCACCGTCAGCGATGTGAACTTCGCGGTCGACTTCAGCCCGGTGCGCCCGGCCGGCAACAGCCAAGCCTACAGCGGCAGCATCGCACCCGGCCTCATGGTCACTACGTCGACCACCAACCCCACCTCCACCTCGGGGGCGCTGGCCGTTGCCGCCTACACCAACGTCACAGGCACCACCCTGGCCTGCACACTGGGCCCTCTGGCAGGCGCCACCGCCCTGGTGAGCGGTGCCACCGCTGCGGGCGTGCCCGGCCGCAGTGACATTGTGGTGGGCAGCGGCGGCGCTGGCACCGTCCAGCACCCGGGCACCAGTCTGGACGCCTGCACCGGCGCCGTCACCACCCCCATCCCCATGATGACCAACATGACGGGCACCTTCACCTACAGCACAGGCTTCGCGCCCACAGGCTTGCTGGCAGGCACGTATGGCAACACCGTGACCTACACGGCCACCACGCTCTGAGCAGGTGTTGAAGAACTTTTCGGGGTCGCACAAGGATGTTTTGCTTCACCCTCGCGAGGCCGCGGTAGTGCGGGTCGGACCCCGGGAAGTCAGGCAGGCCCTCCTTCACAAGCCCCCAGCCGGGGCAAGGCGGCGCGGGCGTTTGCCGTAGTCGTGGCGGCAAGGGCCTCCACCGGCATGCCCCGCAACCGCGCCAGCTCCTGGCCAATGCGGGGCAATTCGCCGGGTGCGTTGCGGCCCTGGGGAGCGCCGGCCTCGCGGTCCGCCGCCGTGGTGTAGAGCCAGTGCGGGGGAATGTCGGGGGCGTCGGTTTCCAGCACCAGGGCGTCTTCGGGCAGTTCGGCGGCCAGGCGGCGCAATTGCAGCGCACGGTCGTACGTAATGGCCCCGCCAAATCCCAGCTTGAAGCCCAGGCCGATGAAAGCCTGCGCCTGCTGAAGGCTGCCATTGAAGGCGTGCGCGATGCCGCCCGGCACCGGCAACTCCCGCAGCCCCTTGAGCAGCTTGTCGGCCGAACGGCGCACGTGCAGGATCACCGGCAGGTCAAACCGCCGCGCCAACTGGAGCTGCCCCCGGTAGAACCGCTCCTGCCGCGCGGGGTCGAGGCCCGGCACGAAGAAATCCAGGCCCATCTCGCCGATGGCCGCCAGGCGGGGGTCGTTGCGGTGCTGCTGCAGGGCCTGCGCCAGCGCGTCGAGGTCGTCGTCCCCTGCGGTGGGGGTGCACAGCGGATGGATTCCCAGCGCATAGCTGTCCCCATGGCGGTGCGCCAGCGCGCGCACGGCTTCCCAGTTGCCGCGCTCGACCGCCGGCAGGACGCAGTGCACCACGCCCAGCGCCCGCGCTTGCTGGCGGACCGCGTCGCGGTCGGGGTCGAACTCGGGGGCGTCCAGGTGGCAATGGGTGTCGATCCAGGCGTGCATGCGGGGATGATGCCCGATAGGCGCCTGTTACGTTCTGAAAGCAGGTTCTTCCGCCGCCAAGTGCAGGCGCCGCCGATCCGTGCTAACGTGAAATCCTCCCTCCCCGCCCTCGTGCGCCGGACCCCTGGTCGCCACGACCTGCCGTGCCACGGCGCGCCCCGCAGAAAGGTGACAGGATGCCCCGGCCCGCCATCTACAGCAGTTCTGCCCCCCGCCGCCCGGGACGGGCGGACGCGCCAGCGCAGCAGCCCCCGCAGGCCACCTCCGGCGACGCCCCGCCCGCCGCGCCGACCCCGCCGGTCGGGCAGGCCGCGCCTGGGCGGCGCTGGCCCCCCTCTGCGCACGCCGCATGGGCGCTGGTTCTGCTGCTGGCGGCCTTGCTGGTGGCCAGCCTGCTGCACCAGAGCCCGCCCGCACCCCAGCTCAGCCAGAAGGACATCGACGACGCCGTGCTGCGCACGCTGGAGACCACCACCCTGCCGTCCGCCGTGACCCGGGCCGTCGAGGCCGTGGCACCTTCCGTGGTGCGCGTGGCCGGATATGGCCGCGCCAAGAAGGGCAAGGAGGAGGTGGAACGCGGCATCGGCACCGGGGTGGTCATCGTGGACACGGGCATCATCCTCACCAACCTGCATGTGGTGGCCGGCTCGGACCGCATCACGGTCACCTTCCACGACGGCACGGAAACCACGGCCCGCATTACCGGCGTGCAGGCCGAGAACGACCTGGCCGTGCTGCAGGCACACAAGGTTCCCGACGACCTGGAGGCTGCACCGCTGCGCTCCACGCAGGACCTGCGCCCGGGCGACCCGGTGGCCGCGGTGGGCTTTCCGTTTGGCATCGGGCCCTCGGCGTCTGCGGGCGTGGTGTCGGGCCTGGAGCGCGAATTCATGTCCCCCGAGGGCAAGCGGCAGCTGAGCAACCTGATCCAGTTCGACGCGGCGGCCAACCCCGGCAATTCGGGCGGGCCGCTGATCACCATGGACGGCGAGGTGGTGGGCATTGTCACGGCCATCCTCAACCCCACGTCCGCGCGCACCTTCATCGGCATCGGCTTCGCGGTGCCCATCGAGAACGCCGCCGCCGCCGTGGGGATGCCACCGTTCTAGCGCAAGCCCGCCACAGCGGCGGCGCCGCTCTTGCCGCTTCCCGCCGCGTTCCCGCCGCAGCGGCACGGAACCACCAGGAGGGCGGGCGTTGCACCCCGGATTTGCACGAGCCCAAAAGACAAGGAACCCCAAGCCATGGAAACCACATCGCAAACCGCCACGCTGATGGAACAGGTGCTCTACGAGGTCAAGCGCGTGGTGGTCGGGCAGGACCGTTTCCTGGAGCGGGTGATGGTGGCCATGCTGGCCCAGGGCCATCTGCTGGTGGAGGGCGTGCCCGGCCTGGCCAAGACGCTCACGGTGAAGACGCTGGCCAGCACCATCCAGGGAAGTTTCAAGCGCATTCAGTTCACGCCCGACCTGGTGCCCGCCGACCTGGTGGGCACGCGCCTGTACAACCAGAAGACGGGCGAATTCAGCACCGCGCTGGGCCCGGTGTTCACGCACCTGCTGCTGGCCGACGAGATCAACCGCGCCCCCGCCAAGGTGCAGAGCGCGCTCTTGGAAGTGATGCAGGAGCGCCAGGTGACCATTGCCGGCGAAACGCACAAGGTGCCCGAGCCCTTCCTGGTGATGGCCACGCAAAACCCCATCGAAACCGAGGGCACCTACGCCCTGCCGGAGGCGCAGGTGGACCGCTTCATGATGAAGGTGCTGCTCTCCTACCCCACCGAAGAGGAGGAATTCGTCATTGCCCAGCGCGCGCTGGACATGCCGGTGCAGGTGCTGCCCGTGGCCACCACGGCCCAGCTGGCGGCGCTGCAGTCGGAATGCCGCGCGGTGTACGTGGACCCGTCGCTCCTGCAATACGCGGTGAAGCTGGTGGCCGCCACCCGCGCGCCGGCCCAGTACGGCCTGAAGGACCTGGCCGGGTTCATCGGCTGTGGCGCCAGCCCGCGCGCCACCATTGCCCTGGCCGAAGGCGCGCAGGCCCTGGCCATGCTGCGCGGGCGCAACTACGTGCTGCCCGAGGACATTGCCGACCTGGCGGCCGACGTGCTGCGCCACCGGATCACGCTGTCCTACGAAGCGCTGGCCGACGGGCTGGACGCCGACGCGCTCATCACCCGCATCATGGCCCGCATTCCCACGCCCGCAAGGCCGCTGCACCATGCGCAAAAGGCTGCCTGACGCCCCGGCCGCGCCCGCGCCGGCCACCATCCACGCGCTGCCCGGCATCCCCGGCCGGGCCGAGCGGCTGCTGCGCGAGCTGGAGTGGAAGGTGATCCGCCGGCTGGACGGGCTGCTGCAGGGCGACTACCGCACGCTGGTGCGCGGCAGCGGGCTGGACCTGGCCGACCTGCGCGAATACCAGCCCCACGACGACGTGCGCCACATCGACTGGAACGTGACCGCCCGCCTGGCCGCCCCCCACGTGCGCGTGTTCACCGAAGACCGCGAGATGGCCGCCTGGTTCCTGCTGGACCTGAGCCCCTCGGTGAGCTTTGGCCCCGAGGGGCATGCCAAGCGCGACATCCTCGCCGGCTTCGTGGCCGTGCTGGCGCGGCTGCTGACCCGCCACGGCAACCGCGTGGGCGCGGTGCTGTATGGCGCCGGCACGCCGGCAGCACCCGTGGGCCCACCCGGCGCACAGGGTGCACGTGGCGCACGTGGCGCACGTGGCGCGCGCACCGTGGACGCCGTTCTGCCCCCCCGCAGCAGCCGTGCCCACGTGCTGCACCTGGTGCACCGGCTGATCGCTTCGGCCGCGCCGGCGGCGGGCACGGCCGAAGCGCCCGGTGCGGGCACGGAGCTGCGCTTGCTGCTGCAGGCCGGACTTTCGCACCTGCGGCGCCGCTCCACCGTGTTCGTGGTGTCGGACTTCATCAGCGCACCGGGCTGGGACAAGCCGCTGGCCCAGCTCGCACAGCGGCACGACGTGGTGGCCGTGCGCCTGCTGGACCCGCTGGAGCTGGAGCTGCCCGATCTGGGCCTGGTCACCCTGCGCGATGCCGAAACCGGCGAACAGCTGCCGGTGGACACGCACGACGCGGGCTTCCGCCACCGCTTTGCCCGCCTGGCCGCCGAGCGCGAAGCCGCCCTGCGCGAAAGCCTGGCCCGCGCGGGCGCCGACGCGCTGGAGCTGCGCACCGACGACGACCTGCTGGACACGCTGCTGCGCTTCATGGACCTGCGGCAGCGCCGCGTGCGCACCGCGCGCGCGGCCTGACGACCACCCGCCCCGCCACGAAGGAACCACCCCACCATGGCTTTTCTCTGGCCCTCGCTGCTCTGGCTCCTCCTGCTGGTGCCCCTGCTGGTGCTGCTGTACTGGTGGCTGCAGCGCCGGCGCAAGAAGCTGGCGCTGAGCTACCCCAGCCTGTCGCTGGTGCGCGAAGCGCTGGGCCCGCGCCGGCAGCTGCGCCGCCATATTCCCCCCGTGCTGTTCCTGCTGGCCCTGGCGGCGCTGCTGCTGGCGGCGGCCCGGCCGCTGGCCGTCATCACGCTGCCCGCGCAGAACCAGACCATCATGCTGGCCATGGACGTGTCGGGCAGCATGCGCGCGGCCGACGTGGAGCCCGACCGCATCACCGCGGCGCAGAACGCAGCCAAGGCCTTCATCGCGGAACTGCCGCGCCATGTGCGCGTAGGCATCGTGGCGTTTGCCGGCAGCGCGCAGCTGGCCCAGCTGCCCACCCAGAACCGGGAAGACCTGGTCAAGGCCATTGACAGCTTCCAGCTGCAGCGCGGCACGGCCACGGGCAACGGCATCATGCTGTCGCTGGCCACCCTGTTCCCCGACGCGGGCATCGACATCGCGGCCCTGGGCGGGCGCCAGTCCATGCGCCCCCGGTCGCTGGACGAAATCAGCAAGCAGGACCCCGCCAAGCCCTTCACCCCCGTGGCGCCGGGCTCGTACACCTCGGCCGCCATCATCATGCTGACGGACGGCCAGCGCACCACCGGCGTGGACCCGCTGGAAGCCGCCAAGTGGGCCGCCGACCGCGGCGTGCGGGTGTACACCGTGGGCGTGGGCACGGTGCAGGGCGAGACCATTGGCTTTGAAGGCTGGTCCATGCGCGTGCGGCTGGACGAGGAAACCCTCAAGGAAGTGGCGGCCCGCACCCAGGCCGAGTACTTCCACGCCGCCACCGCGGCCGATCTGAAGAAGGTGTACGAGACCCTCAGCTCACGGCTGACGGTGGAAAAGAAGGAGACCGAAATCTCGGCGCTGCTGGCCCTGGCCGGGGCACTGCTGGCCGTGCTGGCGGCCGGCCTGTCGGTGTGGTGGCACGGGCGGATCTTGTGATTTTTTTGGCCTCCAGCGCTTGATGGACAAGCGCTGGCAACTATATTTTCAATAGCATATCAAAACCCGCCACCCTGCGCGGCTTGCGCCCGCCACTGTTACCCCAGCACTCCGGACACCAGCCGCAGCACCCGGTCGCAGCGCGCGGCCAGCGACTCGTCGTGCGTCACCATCACAAACGCCGTGCCCTGGCTGCGCGCCAGCTGCAGCATCAGCTCGAACACCGTGTCGGCGGTGCCGCGGTCCAGGTTGCCGGTGGGCTCGTCGGCCAGCACGCAGGCCGGCCGCGTCACCAGCGCACGGGCGATCGCCACGCGCTGGCGCTCGCCGCCCGACAGCTCGGCGGGCCGGTGCTGCAAACGCTCCTTGAGCCCCACCGACGCCAGCACCCGCTCGGCCTCGGCATGGCATTGCGCCAGGGGCAGGCGGCGGATGCGCAGCGGCATGGCCACGTTGTCCAGCGCGCTGAACTCGGGCAGCAGGTGGTGGAACTGGTAGATGAAGCCCAGGTGCTGGTTGCGCAACTGCCCCTGCTGCTGGGGCGACAGCGCCGACAGCTCGGCCCCCTGCAGGCGCACCGCCCCGGCGGTGGGCGCGTCCAGCCCGCCCAGCAGGTGCAGCAAGGTGCTCTTGCCCGACCCCGAGGCGCCGACGATGGCCACGGTCTCGCCGGCGCGGATCTGCAGGTCCACGCCTTTGAGCACCGTCACGTCCAGGCGGCCTTCGGTAAAGCGCTTGGTGAGGCTCTTGGCCTCCAACACCACCACTCCAACTTTCTGATCATTCATAGCGCAGCGCCTCAGCGGGGTTCACACGGCTGGCGCGCCAGCTGGGGTACAAGGTTGCAACAAAGGCCAGCACCAGGGAGATGACGCCGATGGGCACGATGTCGCTGCTCTGCGGCTCGCTGGGCATCTTGCTGATGAGGTAGATGTCCTTGGGCAGGAAGTCGGCATGGAGCGCCCGCTCGATGGCCGGCACGATCACGTCGATGTTGAACGCGATCCCCAGGCCCAGCAGCAGGCCCACGGCCGTGCCGATCACGCCCACCATGGCGCCCTGCACCACGAAGATGCCCATGATGCTCTTGGGGCTGGCGCCCAGGGTGCGCAGGATGGCGATGTCGGCGCGCTTGTCGGTCACCGTCATCACCAGCGTGGAGACCAGGTTGAACGCGGCCACCGCCACGATAAGCGTGAGGATGATGAACATCATGCGCTTTTCCACCTGCACGGCGGCAAACCAGGTGCGGTTCTGCTGCGTCCAGTCGCGGATCAGCAGGTTGCCGCTCAGGGATTGCGCCAGTTGCTGCGCCACCTCGCGCGCCTGGTGCAGGTCCTTGAGCTTCAGGCGCACCCCGGTGGGGCCTTCCAGGCGGAAGATGCGCTGCGCGTCCTCGTGGTGCAGCAGCACCAGGGCCGAGTCGTATTCGTAGTGGCCCGAGTTGAAGAGCCCCGCCACCGTCATCTGCTTGAGGCGCGGCACCACGCCGGCCGGCGTGACCTGGCCGGCCGGCGCGATCAGCGTCACCACGTCGCCCGTGCGCACGCCCAGCATGCGCGCCAGCTCGCTGCCCAGCACCACGCGGAACTCGCCCGGCACCAGCTGCTGCAGCACCTGCGTGTTGGTGGCCGCCAGGTCGGTCACCGCGCCCTCCAGCGCCGGGTCGATGCCGCGCACCAGCGCGCCCTTCATGTCCTCGCCGCGCGCCAGCAGCGCCTGCGCCGCCACGAAGGGCGCGGCGCCCACCACGTTGGGGTTCTGCTGGGCCTCCGCCAGCGTACGGGCCGGGTCGGGCAGCGCGGCGCCCTGGGGCGCAAAAATTTCGATGTGCGACACCACGCTGAGCATGCGGTCGCGCACTTCCTTCTGAAAGCCGTTCATCACCGACAGCACGATGATGAGCGCCGCCACCCCGAGCGCAATGCCCAGCATGGACACGCCCGAGATGAACGAGATGAAGCCGTTGCGCCGCGTGGCGCGGCCCGCGCGCGTGTAGCGCCAGCCCAAGGCCAGTTCGTAAGGAATTTGCATGGATCAGGAAAGAAGACCGTGGACTGCGGCGGAATGCCGGGCCCGGGCCGGGGCAGATTGTGGCATCCCGGACAATAGGCCCATGTCAGACACCCACCATTTGCTCATCCCCCACGCGGCCAGTGCCGCTGACGGATGCCAGCAAGCCCTGCAGGGCTTGGCCCTGCCCCACCTGGACCGGCTGCTGGCCCGGCTCAGCCCCCATCCTGCGGGCAGCGACAGCGCCGAGGAAACCAGCTTCTCCACGCCCCACGAGCGCGCCCTGGCCCGCGCCCTGGGCCTGCCGGCCGAGGACGGCCGCACACCCTGGGCCGCCTGGCACCGCCACCAGCAGGGCGCGCCCGCCGACGGCCAGGCCTGGGCCTTTGTCACGCCCTGCCAGTGGCAGGTGAGCACCGACCACGTCACCCTGCGCGACCCGGCACAGCTGGGGCTGGATGACACCGCCTCGCGCGCGCTGCTGGCCATCGTGGCGCCGTGGTTTGCCGAAGACGGCATCACCCTGCACTACGACGAGCCCACGCGCTGGCTGGCCAGCGGCCCGCTGTTGGCCGACCTGGCCACCGCCTCGCTGGAGCGCGTGCTGCTGCGCGACGTGCGCGCCTGGATGCCCGATGCGCGGCAGGCCCGCACCCTGCGCCGCCTGCACAGCGAAATGCAGATGCTGCTGTACACCCATGCCTTCAACGACGAGCGCACCGCGCGCGGCCTGCCGCTGGTCAACTCGTTCTGGGTGCACGGCGCGGGCGCGCTGCCGCAGCCGGCGCCCGCCGCCACGGCACCCGCCGTGCCCACCACGCTGCGCGATGCCGCCCTGCGCGAAGACTGGCGCGCCTGGGCCCAGGCCTGGGCGGCGCTGGACGCCGGCCCCGTGGCCGACCTGCTGCGCCAGGCCGAGGCCGGTGCGCCCGTGCAGCTGACGCTGTGCGGCGAGCGCGGCGCGGCGGCCTTCCACAGCGCGCCGCGCTCGCTGGCCCAGCGTTTTCAAAGCCTTTTCAGGCCCCAACGCTTTATGGACGTGCGCAACCAGCTATGAAAATAATAGCAAGAGACATTCCCCCCCGCGCCGCCTGGGCCCTGGAGCAGGCGGGCGTGCATCCGCTGCTGGCGCGGCTGTACGCCGCACGCGGCGTGCTGGCCAAGGACGAGCTGGACGACGGCCTGGGCCGCCTGCTGCCCCCTTCGGGCTTGAAAGGCATCGACGCCGCCGCCCGCCTGCTGGCCGACGCCATGGCGCACAACAGGCGCTTGGTGATCGTGGCCGACTACGACTGCGATGGCGCCACCGCCTGCGCCGTGGGCGTGCGCGGCCTGCGGCTGCTGGGTGCGCAGCAGGTGGATTACCTGGTGCCCGACCGCGTGACCGACGGCTACGGCCTCACGCCCCCGATTGCCCGGCGCGTGAAGGAGCGCGGTGCCGACGTGCTCATCACCGTGGACAACGGCATCGCCAGCGTCGAAGGCGTGGCCGAGGCCAAGGCCCTGGGCCTCACCGTCGTGGTCACCGACCACCACCTGCCCGGCCCGGCGCTACCCGCCGCCGACGCCATCGTCAACCCCAACCAGCCGGGCTGCACCTTCGAGAGCAAGTCCATGGCCGGCGTGGGCGTGATGTTCTACGTGCTGCTGGCGCTGCGCGCGGAACTGCGCGCGCGGGGAATCTTCGACGCAACCACCCAGCCCAAGCTCGACCCGCTGCTGCCGCTGGTCGCCCTGGGCACGGTGGCCGACGTGGTCAAGCTCGACGCCAACAACCGCCGCCTGGTGGCCCAGGGCCTGAAGCGCATCCGCGCGGGCCAGATGCCGGCCGGCGTGGCCGCGCTCTTTCACGCCGCAGGCCGCAAGGCGCCGGCCGCCACCACCTTCGACTTCGGCTTCGCCCTGGGCCCGCGCATCAACGCCGCGGGCCGCCTGGCCGACATGACGCTGGGCATCGAATGCCTGCTGACCGATGACGCCAGCCGCGCCGCCGAACTGGCCGCCACACTGGACGGCATCAACCGCGAGCGCCGCGACATTGAAAGCGGCATGCGCGAGCAGGCCATGCTGATGGCCGAGAGCCTGTTTGACGAGAGCGAGGAGCCGCCGCCCGCCATCAGCGTTTTCGACCCCGACTTCCACGAAGGCGTGGTCGGCATCGTGGCCAGCCGCATCAAGGACAAGCTGCACCGCCCCACCTTCGTGTTCGCGGCCAGCAGCGCGCCGGGCAAGGAGCATGAGCTCAAGGGTTCGGGCCGCTCCATCCCCGGCTTTCACCTGCGCGACGCGCTGGACCTGGTGGCCAAGCGCCACCCGGGCGTGATCCTCAAGTTCGGCGGCCACGCCATGGCCGCCGGCTGCACCGTGGCCGAGGAAGCGTTCGACGTGTTCGAGCAGGCCTTCGCCCAGGTGGCGCAGGAGTGGCTGGACGCCGCCACGCTCACCCGCCGCATCGAGACCGACGGCCCGCTGGCCCCCGAGCACGTGCGCGCCGACATCGTGGACCTGCTGCACCGCGAGGTCTGGGGCCAGGGCTTTGCGCCGCCCACCTTCAGCGAAGAGGTGCAGGTACTCAGCCAGCGCCTGGTGGGCGAGGCCAAGAACCACCTGTCCATCAAGATCATCCACCAGGGCAACCCGGTGGACGCCATCTGGTTCGGCCGCACCGAGCCGCTGCCCGCGCGGGTGGTGCTGGCGTTTCGGCTGGATGTGAATGAGTGGAAGGGCGAGCGGCGGGTGCAGTTTTTGGTGGAGGGGGCGCAGGTGTAGGCCGCATACGCCCGCGCACCGGACAGGAAGCGTCCTCGCGGGCCCCTCGATTTTCTATAGAAATCGGGCTCCAGCGCTTATCCAGAAAGCGCTGGCAGCTATCAATTTAGAAGCTTTCCCAATCATCATCCTGGCCTGCCGCCGGGGCCGCAGGGCTGGCGGCAGGCTTGGCCGCGCCGGGCGCTGCCGGTGCCGAGGATGACGGCGCAGAGGCCGTTGCTGCGGGGCGGGACGCTGCCGCCAGCCGCGCCGTGGCCGCTGCGGGTGCAGGGCCGGCCACCTTGGCGGCGGGCCGCGGGCCGGGGGCTGGCGCTGCCCGGCGGGGCGCAGCAGGCGCGCGGGCCAGGGCCACGGCGCCCACGTTGAACACGGCCACCACCTCGGCCAGGCGCTGGGCCTGGTCGCGCATGGAGGCGGCAGCGGCGGTGGATTCCTCCACCAGCGCGGCGTTCTGCTGAGTCATCTGGTCCAGGTGCGTGACGGCCTGGTTCACCTGGGCGATGCCGTCGCGCTGCTCGGTGGACGATGCCGTGATCTCGCCGATCAGGTCGCTCACGCGCTGCACGCTGGCCACGATCTCCTGCATGCTCTGGCCGGCCTGCGCCACCTGGGCCGAGCCGACCTCGACGTTCTCCACCGACTTGCCGATCAGCGCCTTGATCTCCTTGGCGGCCTCGGCGCTGCGCTGGGCCAGGCTGCGCACCTCGCTGGCCACCACAGCAAAGCCGCGGCCCTGCTCGCCCGCGCGGGCGGCTTCCACGGCCGCGTTCAGCGCCAGGATGTTGGTCTGGAAGGCGATGCCGTCGATCACGCCGATGATGTCGTTGATCTTGCGCGAGCTGTCGGTGATCTGCTGCATGCTGGTGACCACCTGGCCCACCACTTCGCCGCCGCGCGCCGCGGCCTGGGCGGCCGAGCCGGCCAGCTGGTTGGCCTGGCGCGCCGTGTCGGCCGACTGGCTGACGGTGGCGGTGAGTTCTTCCATGCTGGCGGCGGTTTCCTCCAGGTTGGAGGCCGTCTGCTCCGTGCGGGCGGACAGGTCCTGGTTGCCGTTGGCAATCTCGATGGAGGCGGCCGACACCGATTCGACCCCCGTGCGCACCTCGCTGACCACGCCGCGCAAGCGCGCCGCCATGGCCGAGAGCGAACGCAGCATGTGGCCGAACTCGTCCTGGCGGGCCGACTGCAGCTCGCGCGTGAGGTCGCCGTCCGCAATCGCGTCCAGCGTCTGCACGGCACGGTTCAGCGGGTCGGTGATGGAGTGCACGAGCTTGCGCACCAGCAGCAGGATCACCACCACCACGGCGGCTGACACCGCCAGCCCCTGCAGGGCGAAGGCCACGCGCCGTTCGGCCGTCTCGGCGCGGATGGCGTCCCGGCGCTTTTGCAGCATGAGCACGAATTCGTCCTGCGCCTTGAGGTAGCTCGCCACCAGCGGAGTGAACTCGTTGTCGGCATAGCGCTGCGTCTCCACGGCGTCACCCGCGCCCTTGAGCTCCCACGTCTTGGCGGTGGCGGCCAGCACGCGCTTGCGGGCTTCCTGCACGTTGGCGAGGGCGGCTTTCTCCTCGGGCGCGGTGGCCGAGGCCACGACGCGCTCCTGGATCTTGTTGATGTTGCCGATGATTTCCTTGACCTTGGCGTCGTACTGCTGGGCCAGCACGGCATCGGTGGTCACGGCCCCGCCCATGACCATGGTGACGGCCGTTTCAGTGGCCCCGCGCCAGCGGATGGCCGTGGAGATGCGCTCCTCGATCTCCACCACCGTGTCCATGGCTTGCGACATGGAGTTGTTGGCCCGGTACTGCTGGAAGCTGGAGATCACCAGCATCGCCAGCATGAGCAGCAGGAAAGCGCCCCAGAGTTTGCGCGAGACACGGATGTTGTCGAGTTGCATAAAAAACGTCTTTCTTCCAAACCCGCAGGACAACGGGCCTATCTGCAATTCAGTTTACATGCGCTTACACCATTGACAAGCATTAACTTCCCAGGCAGCCATCTTGGCCCGACAGGCGGCGCCAGGGACAAACCCGTAGAATGAATCAGTGACTTACCTCAATGCCGACCTGCACTGCCATTCCAGGGTGTCCGACGGGACCATGTCGCCCGAGGATCTGGCGGCCCGCGCCAAGGCCAACGGCGTAGAGCTGTGGGCGCTGACCGACCACGACGAGGTCGGCGGCCAGCACCGCGCCCGGGCCGCGGCCCATGCCCAGGGCATGGCCTACCTCACCGGCACCGAAATTTCCGTCACCTTTGCCGACACCACGGTGCACATCGTGGGCCTGGGTTTCGACCCCGACGACGCGCAGCTGGCCCGCGGGCTGGCAGCCACCCGCGGCGGCCGTGCCGAGCGTGCCCAGGAAATGGCCGCCCAGCTGGCGCAGGTGGGCATCCGCGACGCGTTCGAGGGCGCGCTGAAGTTCGTGGGCAACCCCGACCTGATCTCGCGCACGCATTTCGCGCGCTACCTGGTGGAGACCGGCGTGTGCAAGGACACGGCCGAGGTGTTCCGCCGCTTCCTGACCGAAGGCAAGCCGGGCTACGTGCCGCACCGCTGGGCCACGCTGGGAGACGCCGTGCGCTGGATCACCGAGGCGGGCGGCATGGCCGTGATTGCGCACCCGGCCCGCTACCGCTTTACCGCCACCGAGGAATACGCGCTTTTCTCCGAATTCAAGCAGCACGGCGGACGCGGCGTGGAAGTCGTCACGGGCAGCCACACGGCGGCCGAGTTCGTCACCTATGCCGACATGGCGCAGGAGTTCGGCCTGGCCGCATCGCGCGGCAGCGACTTCCACAGCCCCGACGAATCGCACACCGACCTGGGCACGCTGCCCCCGCTGCCGGGCGCCCTCACGCCCGTGTGGGAATTGCTGGCCCACCGCATTCAGCGGCCTGCCGCCTGAGCAGGCGCGCGCCGCACCGACCTGCACCGCACCCATGGCCCAGTACTTCGAAGTCCACCCCGACAACCCGCAGCCGCGCCTGCTCAAGCAAGGCGCCATGCTGCTGCAAAAAGGCGGCATCCTGGCCGTGCCCACGGACTCGAGCTACGCGCTGGTCTGCCATCTGGACGACAAGGACGCGGCGGACCGCCTGCGCCGCATCCGCCAGGTGGACGAGAAGCACCACCTCACGCTGCTGTGCCGCGACCTGTCGGAGCTGGCCAATTACGCCCGCGTGGACAACCGCCAGTACCGCCTGCTCAAGCAGGCCACGCCCGGGCCGTACACCTTCATCCTGGAGGCCACCAAGGAAGTGCCCCGCCGGGTGAGCCACCCCTCGCGCAAGACCATCGGCCTGCGCGTGCCCGACCGCAAGGGTCTGCAGCTGCTGCTGGAGCTGCACGGCGCCCCGCTGCTGGCCACCACGCTGATCCCTGCGGGCGAGACCGAGCCGCTGAACGACCCGGAGGAGATCCGGGCGCGCTACGAAAAGGTGCTGGAAGCCATCGTGGACGCGGGCGCATGCCCGCTGGAGCCCACCACCGTCGTGGACCTGACGCCCATGGGCACGGGCGGCGACCCGGTGGTCGTACGCGAAGGCCGCGGCAGCTTGCAGGCGCTGGGGCTTTGAAGCTCGTGTAGAACCAACCGGTTTAGAGCCGGAACGCCCCCACCGCCTGCTCAAGGCCGCGGGCTTGCATGCTCAGCGAGGCCGCGGTGTCCACGGCACGCTGCACCAGCGCCGCCGTCTCCTGGGTGGTGCCATCCATGTGGGACACGGCGCCGTTCACATGGCCAATGGCCTCGCTCTGCTCGTGCAAGGCCGTGGAGATTTCCCCCAGCAGCGCGCTTACCTGACCCACGGCGGTGACGATCTCGGCCATGGTGGAGCCGGCCTGGCCCACCTGGCCGGCGCCGCTCTCCACCTGCTCGACGGAGGCGCTGATCAGCGCCTTGATTTCGCGCGCCGCCACGGCGCTGCGCTGCGCCAGGCTGCGCACCTCGCTCGCCACCACGGCAAAGCCCCGGCCCTGATCGCCCGCGCGGGCGGCCTCCACGGCGGCGTTCAGCGCCAGGATGTTGGTCTGGAATGCGATGCCTTCGATGACCTGGATGATGTCCACGATCTTGCGCGAGCTGCCGCTGATGGCCTGCATGGTGTGCACCACCTCGCCCACCACAGCGCCGCCCTGCTCGGCGATGGCCGAGGCCTTGACCGCCAGGCCGCTGGCGGAACGCGCGCGGTCGGCGTTCTGGCGCACCGTGGCGGTGAGCTGCTCCATGCTGGCCGCCGTCTGCGTGAGGGAGCTGACCTGGTCTTCGGCGCGCCGGGAGAGGTCGGTGTTGCCCTGTTCAATCTCCACCACCGACGCGGTGACCGCGTCGGTATCCTGCTTGATGCGCGTGACCAGGTCGGTCAGCGTGTCTTCCATGGTGCCCAGGGCATTCAGCAGCCGGCCGAAATCGCCCCGAAGCTCCGATTCGAATTCCTGGCTCAGGTCGCCCGATGCCACCGTCTCCGCAATCAGGATGGCCTGGTTGAGCGGCACCACGATGCTCTTGCGCAAGACGAAAACGGCCACCAGCGCCAGCACCAGCGCCACGCCGCTGCAGCCGATGACCCACCCGCGCGTGCTGTGCAGGTGCGCCAGCGCCGCCTGCGCCTGGGCCGTGGCCGTGCCGCCGCGCAGGGCCTGCTCGGCCTCGCCGATCCCGGACAACGCCGCGCCTGCAAGCCACAAGACCAGCAAGGCCATGCCCCCAAAAGCCAGCGCCAGGCGCGTTCCGATCTTCAGATGGTTCAGCATGTGGGGGGAGTCTCCGTAGGTATGTTGTCTTGTGAGAACGTGCTGCGATCTCGCACGGGTCGTCAACACGTTCTTCGTCTTGTCATGGCCGCCCCGCGGGGGCGCCTGGCGCACCGGGTGCGCCCGCACGATGCTAGCAACGATTGCCCGGCCGCGGCGCACTCCCGGTGTACGTACTACCCCCAATCGCGCCCGGGCGCTGGTTGACAATCTCACCGTAGGCCCGCTGCGGACGCTGGCCGCGGACCCTGCGCGCGGTCTGAGACAATCGGCGGGTGGACCTTGCCAACCTTATCCAAACCGTTCTGATCTACGCCCTGCCGGTGCTGTTTGCCATCACCGTGCACGAGGCGGCCCATGGCTATGCCGCGCGCCACTTTGGCGACAACACGGCCTACATGATGGGGCGCGTCACCCTCAACCCGATCAAGCACATTGATCCGGTGGGCACCATCCTGATGCCGCTGCTGCTGTACTTCGCAACGTCGGGCGCCTTCCTGTTCGGCTACGCCAAGCCGGTGCCGGTCAATTTCAGCAACCTGCGCAACCCCAAGCAGCACATGGTCTGGGTGGCGCTGGCCGGGCCGGCGTCCAACTTCTTCCAGGCCGTGGTCTGGGCCGTGCTGCTGGTGGCCCTGGTGGGGCTGGGCGTGGACGAACGCTTTTTCATCGAGATGGCGCGCGCCGGCGTGCTGGTCAACCTGGTCATGTGGGCGTTCAACCTGTTTCCGCTGCCGCCGCTGGACGGCGGACGCATCCTGGTGGGCCTGCTGCCCTGGCGCCAGGCGCACATGGTGTCGCGCATCGAGCCCTGGGGCTTTTTCATCGTCATGGGCCTGGTGATCGCCGGGGTGGTGGGCACCCTGTGGCTGCGCCCGCTGATGTCGCTGGGCTACAGCGCCATCAACCTGCTGCTCACCCCGCTCACGGCCCTGATCCGCTGAGCGCGCCTGGGACGCTTTTCTCCCTTCTTGTTGTTACTACGCAGTTTTCGTTTCCATGAGCACCACGCGCTACCTCACCGGCATCACCACCACGGGCACGCCCCACCTGGGCAACTTCGTGGGCTCCATCCGCCCCTCGGTGGCGGCCAGCCTCACGTCCGGCGTGCAAAGCTTTTACTTCCTGGCCGACTACCACGCGCTCATCAAGTGCGAGGACCCGGTGCGCATCCAGCGCTCCACGCTGGAGATCGCGGCCAGCTGGCTGGCGGCGGGGCTGAACCCCGAGCACGTCACCTTCTACCGCCAGTCCGACATCCCCGAGATTCCCGAGCTGACCTGGCTGCTGACCTGCGTGACCGGCAAGGGCCTGCTCAACCGCGCCCACGCCTACAAGGCCAGCATGGACAAGAACACCGCCGCCGGCCGCGAGCAAGATGATGGCGTGACCGCGGGCCTGTTCATGTACCCGGTGCTGATGGCCGCCGACATCCTGATGTTCAAGGCCCACAAGGTGCCCGTGGGGCGCGACCAGGTGCAGCACATCGAGATGGCGCGCGACATGGGTGCCAGCTTCAACCACCTGTACGGCGAGCACTTCGTGCTGCCCGAGGCGGCCATCGACGAGCACGTGGCCACACTGCCCGGGCTGGACGGGCGCAAGATGAGCAAGAGCTACGACAACACCATCCCGCTCTTCAGTTCGCGCGAGCAGCTCAAGAAACTCATTGGCTCCATCCTGACCGACTCGCGCGCGCCCGGCGAACCCAAGGAGACCGAGGGCTCCGCGCTGTTCCAGATCTACCAGGCCTTTGCCACCGCCGACGAAACCGACGCGCTGCGCAAGGCCTATGCCGACGGCATTGCCTGGGGCGACGCCAAGCAGGTGCTGTTCGAGCGTGTGGACCAGGTCATTGCCCCCATGCGCGCGCACTACGAGGAGCTGATGGCCCACCCAGCGCGCATCGAAACCACGCTGCTGGCCGGCGCGGAACGCGCCCGTGCCCTGGCCACGCCGTTCATCCGCGAACTGCGTGCCGCCGTGGGCCTGCGCAGCCTGGCACAGGCCGCCGCGCCGCAAAAGGCCGCCAAGGCGGCCAAGGCGGCGCTGCCTTCGTTCAAGCAGTACCGCGAGGCGGACGGCAAGTTCTACTTCAAGCTGGTGGACGCCGAGGGCCGCCTGCTGCTGCAAAGCACGGGCTTCGAGGCCCCCAAGGAAGCCGGCCAGGCCATCGCGCAGCTGCAAAAGAACCCTCAGGCGCTGCACGACCTGGCCCCGCGGCTGGTCCCGGTGGAAGGCGTGGCGCCCGCCGACGTGGCCGCCGCGCTGCAGGCCCTGGCCGACGCTGCCGCCGCCGCGTAGCCCCCCGGCGCCACGCCGGAGGCCACCACCGTGCCGGAAGGCCTGGCAGTCATTTTTTGATAGCAGCTAGCGCTTTCCCATCAAGCGCTGCGGTCCAAAATCACTGAAAATTTGCATCCGATGGCCCATGCCGCACTGCAGCCCTGGGCCGGGTGTGGCCAGCGCCGCGGCCTTGGCCGGGACTGCCACCACGAAGCGCCCGGGCCGCCCGTGCTGCGCATACACTGGCCTCCTGCACATTGGAGGCTCCGATGAAACTGACGCCTGCTGCCCTTGTCTGTGCAGCCGCCCTGCTGGCCGGCTGCGACAGTGCCACCCTGCCCCACCATCCTTCCGGCCCCATGGCATCCGGCCGCGACCGGACATTCAGTGTCCCCGTGCACGGGCTGGACACCTCGCCCGCCTATGCCGCCGCCACGCGCGAATGCCAGCAGCTCGCGTTGTTCCCCAAGCTGCTGCGCAACGACGGCTCGCGCCTGATCTTCGAGTGTGTGAGCGAGGCCCCTGACCGCCAACCCTGAGCGCCAGCCCCGAGCGTCACCCCGCAGCGCTGCCACCATGGCTCCGCCTCGCCGCTTTTCGCTCCGCAGCGCACCCCAGGCAGCCCGGTGGCTGGCCGCGGGATGGCTGCTCGCCTGCGCCGCGCCCTCCCACGGCGCAGGCCCCCCGGCGCCGCCTTCCACCTGGACCAACAGCCTCGGCATGGTCTTCCAGCGCATCCTGGCAGGCCGCTTCACCATGGGAGGCGTCGAGGCGCCAGAAGCCCTGGCGCAGGCCTATCCCGATCTGGAGTTCCGCCGTTTCACCGAACTGGCCGACGAAGGCCCGGCCCACACGGTGCAGATCACCCGAGCGTTCTACCTGGGCCGCCATGAAGTCACCGTGGGGCAGTTCCGCCGTTTTCTCGAAGCCTCGGGGTACCAGCCCGAATCGGAAGCCGACGGCACCGGCGGATACGGCTACAACCCCCAGTACGATCCCTCCACCACGCGGCGCGGCGATGCCTTCGAAGGACGCGACCCGCGGTACTCCTGGCGCAACCCGGGCTTTGCGCAGGGCGACGACCACCCGGTTGTCAACATCACCTGGAACGATGCCCAGGCCCTGGCGCGCTGGCTGACCCGCACCGAAGGCCACCGCTACCGCCTGCCCACCGAAGCCGAGTGGGAATACGCCTGCCGCGCCGGCACCCGCACCCGCTACCCGCACGGCGATGACCCCGGCGGCCTGCTGCGCACGGCCAACACTTTTGACCAGGAAGCCACCCCATTCTGGCCCCGCTGGCGCCAGCACGCCTTGCCCGGCAGCGACGGCTACGCCTTCACCGCCCCCGTAGGCAGCTACGCCCCCAACGCCTTCGGCCTGCACGACATGCTGGGCAACGCCTGGGAATGGGTATCCGACTGGCACGGGGACACCTACTACGCCCACGCTCCGCGCAAGGACCCGCAAGGCCCCGCCAGCGGCAGCGTGCGCGTGCGCCGCGGTGGGTCCTGGCACACTTGGGCGTTTTATGCCCGCTGCGGCTACCGCAACTGGAACACCCCCCAGACCCGCTATACGCTGGTAGGCATGCGGCTGGTGCGCGAAATCAGCCCTGTACGCGACACTCCGTCAACAAATGTCAAAACCAATATGCAGTAGCCTCGCATGACGCGGCCAACCGGCCGATATCGAAAATAATCGTCAACTGCATGTTCAAAGGAAGACACCATGCGCATCGCGGCGCTGGACGACGACGCACTCCAACTTGATCTCATCAAGCAGGCCACGGAAGCCATGGGCCATGCCTGCCACACCTATCTCCAGGGTGGCGACCTGCTGCGAGCGCTGCGCCGTGAGACCTTTGATCTGCTGATCGTGGACTGGGAACTGCCGGACATGGCGGGCCCGGAAGTGGTTCGCTGGGTGCGGCAGCACATCGGCCCGCAACTGCCGATCCTGTTCGTCACGAACCGTCAGACGGAGCGCGACATTGTCGAAGGGCTGGGCAGCGGGGCTGATGACTTCATGGTCAAACCCGTGCGCATTGGCGAGCTGACGGCCCGCGTGTCGGCCCTGCTGCGCCGTGCCTACCCCGCCACGACCGGAGGCGTCCAGGAGTTCGGACACTACCGCTTTCTCTCGGACACGCGGGCCATTGAAATCGACGGCGCCGCGGTGGAGCTGAAGAACCGCGAATACGAGCTGGCCCTGTTCCTCTTCCAGAACATGGGACGCCTGCTGTCGCGCGACCACCTCAAGGAAATCATCTGGGGCCAGGTGGGCGACGTCATGTCCCGGTCCCTGGACACCCACATCTCGCGCCTGCGCACCCTGCTGGACCTGCGGCCCTCCAACGGCTTCATCCTGTCCGCGGTGTACGGCGTGGGCTACCGTTTCGAAGCCATCGACGCCGAGCCAAAGACCTGAAAAGCCGTTCTTCCCCCACAACCCCGCCGTGCCCACCGGGCCGGCAATGCTTCGCCCGCCCGTGTGGCACGAAGGAGAATGACTTGGCAATGAACCCTGGCCGCCACCGCTGGACCTTGCGCGCCACGACCGCGCTGACACTCGCAGGCTTCGCGGGCCTGCCCTGGGCCGCGACCGACGCACGGACCGCGCCAGAAGCCCCGCAGCGCGACGAGATTGCCCACACAGTGCAACAGGGTGACACGCTGGAAGCCCTGGCCAGAACCTACCTCAACGCCCCCAGCCAATGGCCGTTGCTCCAGGTCCGCAACAAGGTCAGCGATCCGCGCCGGCTGCAGCCGGGCTCGGTGGTCTGGATTCCCGTGCGCTTGCAGCCGTCGGAGGCTGCGACGATCGCGTTTGTTCAAGGGCAAGCCACTTTGCGGCCGCACGGCGGCGGAGCCCCCGTGCCGGTGGCGCCCGGCGGGCGGGTGGAAGAAGGCTCGGTGCTGCAGGTCGGCCCAGATGCCTTCGTAGCCGTCAAGCTCGCCGACGGCACCGTGGTGCGGGTGCGGGCCCGCTCCGAGCTGCAACTGCGGCAGCTGCGCCGCCGTGGTCGCGCCGGCAGCCTGCAATCGGTGCTGGAAATGCGCAGCGGCGCCGTGGAATCCACGATCCCCCCTAACGGGGAGACCGCTCGCCGCTTTGAACTGCGCACCCCCCGTGCGGTGACGAGCGTGCGCGGCACACGCTACAGCGTGAGCGTGAACGAGGCCGGGCAAACCGTGGCCTCGGTGCTGGACGGCTCGGTGGCCGTTCAGTCCCGCCAGGGCGCGGCAGCCGACAGTGGCGGCGCGCTGCTGAGGCCGGGCCAGGGCTTGGCCGTTGCCTCCGATGGCACGCTGGGCGCCCCGCGGCCGCTGCTGCCGGCGCCCGATACCGGCCACCTCGTCGCCGTGCCGCAAGACGCCGGCACGGTGACCATCGACCTGCCAGCGCTCGCCGGCGCGGCGGCCTACGAAGCCCAGGTCGCCTACGACGCGGATTTCACCAAGGTATTGCGCCATGGCCGCTTTGCCGACAGCCACCTGCAGTGGCCGACCTTGGAGGACGGCACCTACTACCTGGCGGTCCGCGCGCTGGACGACGCAGGAATTCCCGGCCTCCCGGGCGTGTCGACGTTTTCCCTCAAGACCCGGCCGGTGCCCCCGCTGTACCAGCAGCCCGCCCCGGGCACCGTGCTGCCCACGGGCGCGGGCGAGCTGCGCTGCACGCAGGTGCCGGGGGTGAGCTGGTACCGCATCCAGGTGGCTGCCGACCCCGAGTTCACCCAGACCGCCCTGGACGCGCAGCGGCTGGCCGACTGCCGCCTGTCCCTGGCTTCGCTGCCGGCGGGCCGGTATTTCTGGCGCACCGCCAGCCAGTTGCCCACCCCCGCGCTGGATGAGGTGGACCAAGGGCCATTTGCGCAGCCGCAGCCTTTCACGGTTGCCGACCGCCCGGGCACCGTGCCCCTGAAGGCCCTGCAGGCGCAAGACGGCGACCCAGCCGTGCGCGTGCACTGGCCCGCCCAGCCGGGACAGCGGTTCCGCCTGCAACTGGCGGCAGCCGCCGATCCCGCGTTCGCCGACGTACTGCACGACACCGTGCTGGAGACCCCGGAATGGGCCGCCAGCCACCTCGCACCGGGCGAATACCTCGTGCGCATCCAGGTACTGGACCCCACAGGCCTGCAAAGCGATTTTTCGCAGCCGCGCCTGATCCGGGTGGGCTCGGGAATTCGCTCAGGGGGTGGCCTGCCGGTTTCGACCTCCGACGGCCAGCCGGTCAGCCGCCCTTGAGCGGCCGGCCTTTTCCGCGCCACGCCAGTTGACGCCGCGCTGCCCGCCGCCGCACCGCTAAGCCATGTGGAGCATCGCCCGCACCCGCAGCCTCCAGCGGCATATTGAATGGGCCTTGCTGTCCGCGGCCCTGCTGGGCCTGGTGGTTTGGCTCGGCACCAGCCTGGACCGCGTCAACCACATCGTGCAGGACGCGGGGCTGCGATGGGTTGCGCGGCCAACCCCTGACAATATCGTGATCGTGGCCATCGACGATGCCAGCATCGCCGCGATTGGCCGCTGGCCCTGGCGCCGGGCCTTGCATGCCGAGCTGATCTCGCGGATCAGCGCGCAGCAGCCGCTGGCCATCGGCATGGACGTCCTGTTCAACGAAGAAGACCTGGACTACCCCCAGGACGACGTGCTGCTGGCCGACGCGCTGTCGCGCAGCGGCCGCGTGGTACTGCCGGTGCTGCAGCGCGGCCATGGCCCGGCCGCAGACAGCTCCGACCTGCCCTGGCGCACCTTCGCCGACGCCGCAGCGGGCCTGGGCCATGTGTATGTGGCCCCCGACCCGGACGGCGTGGTGCGCAGCCTGTACCTGTCGGAAGGGCCGGCGGCAGCGCCGTGGCGCCACTTCAGCCTGGCGTTGCTGTGCGTTGCAGAGCCCTCCGCCCCCCCGTGCAGCACCCGGGAGCCCACTGCGCAGCCCGGCCAGGCCCATCCACCCTCCGTTCAGGGAAACGCCTGGCAGCGCGCAGACCGCCGCCTGATCGCCTATGGGGGCGGCCCCGGCCATTTCACCACCTACTCCTACATTGACGTACTCAGAGGCCAAGTGCCGCCCACCGCGTTCCAGGGCAAATACGTGCTGGTGGGCGCAGCCGCCTCCGGCCTGGGCGACATGTTCGCCACCCCGGTCGGCCACGAATCGCGCCTGATGCCGGGCGTGGAGGTGGTGGCCCATGTTTTGGATTCACGGCTGTCCGGTGTGCGCATCGACCCCGCCAGCCCGGTGCTGAACGCGGCCTTCAACCTGGTGCCCGTGGCGGTCGCACTGGTGGTGCTGCTGCTGGCCGGCCCGCTGGCAGGGCTGCTCACCTGCGCTGGGCTGGCCGCCGCCACGCTGCTGCTGAGCCTCGCGCTACCTGCCTGGGCGGGCCTGCAGTTTGCCCCGGCGGGCGCGCTGGCCGGTCTGGCCCTGGCCTACCCGCTGTGGAGCTGGCGGCGGCTCAGCGCCGCCGCGCATTTTCTGCGCCTGGAGCTGGACCGCCTGCAACGCGAGGGCCTGTCCCTGCGGCTGCCCGACGGTGCCAGCGACTCCCGCGATTTCCTGGAAAAACGCATCAATGCCGTGGAGCGCGCCTCCCGGCACCTGCGCGACCTGCACCATTTCGTCAGCGAAAGCCTGCAACAGTTGCCTACGCCCATCCTGGTTTGCGATCCCCAAGGGCGCATCCTCCTCACCAACGCAGCGGCCCGGCGGCACCTGGGCATCATGCACCCGGCAGCCAACCTGCAAGGCGAATCCGCGGTCGAACTGCTGCGCGACCTGGTCCTGCCCGGCACCGAACAGCCCCTGATCACGCACGACACGCTGCGCAACCGCAGCTTGCCGCGCCACACCGAGGCACGCGACGCCCAGGAGCGGAGCCTGCTGGTGCAATGCAGCCCCTTTACCGACCTGGCCCAGGCGGGCTGGCTGCTGACGCTGGTGGATCTGACGGAGATGCGGCGTGCACAGCTGCAGCGGGACCAGGCGCTGAACTTCATCTCGCATGACATCCGTGCGCCCAACGCCTCCATCTTGACCCTTCTTGAAATGCAGCGCGCCTACCCCGGGCACCTCGATTGCGCGGAGCTGGTGCAGCGCATCGAACGCTATGCACGCAAGTCGCTGAGCATGGCCGAGAGCTTCGTTCAGCTCGCAAGCGCCGAGTCGCAGGAGTACCGCCGGGAGCCGGTGGACCTGGTTGCCCTGCTGGCGGAGGCCGTGGACGACCTGTGGGCCCTCGCCAAGGAGCATGAGGTGGCGCTGGTCGTCACCCATGCGCCGGAAGCCGCGAACACCCTGGGAGACCGTGGCCTGCTGTCGCGAGCGGTGACCAACATCCTGCACAACGCCATCAAGTTCAGTCCCGCGGGCGGCACTGTGCGATGCGCCATCCTCGACCGGGGGAAATACTGGGCCGTCTCCGTTCGCGACGAAGGCCCCGGCATCGCCCCCGAGAAACAGGACCAACTGTTCGGCCCATTCAAACGGCTGCACGAGCGCAGCCACCCGGGCATTGCGGGTGTGGGACTGGGCCTGGCCCTGGTACGCACCGTGGTCGAGCGGCACGGCGGCGTGCTGCAGGTGAACAGCGAAGTAGGCCAAGGAGCGGAGTTCGTCCTGTTGCTTCCCGTGCAGGCCTAAAAACGTGTTCACGATCTCCCGGGGGTCGCGCGAGATCGTGAACACGTTCTAAAGCTTGGGTTCGTCCCCCCCGGGGCCGCGCTTTCGCGGCCCGTGCACGGTTCTGCTGGCACACGGCAGGCAAGGCGTTCCCCGCCTGAAACCAGCTACGCATGGGCCCGCAGCCTCTGCCGGCTTGAGGCGCAGCAAGGTGCTGCCAAATTTTGTACACTTTAGTTTCTTTTGTTTACATTTAGAGCACTTAAGTGACGCTTTTTGCGCGGGCACCGGGCTGCGAACGCTTGGCATGACGCCCCCTGTTTCCCTCTCAACGATGGCGCTGCGAGGCAGCGCACCCCGGAACCAACAGGCGCGCAGCGCCCCTTCTCCAAACGAAAAACGTGCCACAAGCCCGGGCACCGCAGCGCGGACCACGCGCTACATCCCGGTGCGCTGGAAATTCACGTTTGCGCTCCTGGCCGGGATCATGTGGATGGGTTTCTCCATCTACGCAGCGGACGCATGGATACGCGACCTGGGGCACGTGGTAAGTCCCTGGGTGGCCTACCCCGTGATCTATGGCATTGCCGTGGTTCCCGGCTTCATGAACGCCTTTCTGGTGGTCAGCCTGCTGCTGGACCGGCGCCCGGCCGCAAACCATGCCGTGGCGACGCTGCCGGGCCTCTCCATCCTGGTGGCGGCGTACAACGAAGAGGCCAACATCGCCTCCACCATCGAGAGCATTGCCCGCCAGCAGTACCCCGGGCCATTGCAGGTGCTGGTGATCAACGACGGCTCGACGGACGCCACCGCCCGGAAGCTGGCGCAGTTGGACTACCCCTGGCTCCAGGTGCTCAACCTGGAGCGCAACGTGGGCAAGGCCAACGCCCTGAACGCCGGGCTGAAGCTCGTCCGCCACCGGCTGACCGTGACGGTGGACGGCGACTCCTACCTGCACCACAACGCACTGAGCAACCTGGTGCGGCGCTACCTGAGCGACCCACCGACGACCCGGGCGGTCGCCGGCGCCGTGCTGGTGCGCAACTCGCGCAAGAACATGGTCACCGCCATCCAGGAATGGGACTACTTCCACGGCATCGCGGCCATCAAGCGCCTGCAGAGCCTGTACCAGGGCACGCTCGTGGCTCAGGGCGCGTTCTCCATCTATGACACAGCCCTGCTGCGGGAACTGGGCGGGTGGGCCCACACAGTGGGTGAAGACATCGTTCTGACCTGGGCGATCCTGGAGCGCGGACACCGCGTGGGCTTTGCGGAGAACGCCTGCCTCTTTACCAACGCGCCCGAAACCTGGCTGCAGTTCATACGCCAGCGCCAGCGCTGGTCGCGCGGCCTCGTTGAAGCCTTCAAGCTGCACTGGCGGCTGCTATTCAAGGCGCGCATGAGCACTTTGTTCATCTGGTGGAACCTGCTGTTTCCCTACATGGACCTGGTCTACACCTTCGCCTTTGTGCCGGGCCTGGTTCTCGCGCTGTTCGGCGTGTACTGGATCGCCGGACCGATGACGCTGCTGGTCCTGCCGCTGGCTATGATCGTCAACTACCTCATGTTTGCCGTCCAATCCAAGATGTTCATCGAACAAGGGCTCAAGGTCCGCCGCAATGTGCTGGGCTTCGTCTTCTATGCCTTGTTCTACAGCGTGGTGCTGCAGCCGGCCTGCGTGCTGGGCTACATCAAGGAACTGGTGAGCCGCTCCAAGAACTGGGGGACCAAATGACCGCGGCACGGCTGATCGCGGCACTGGCGATGCTGTCCGCCTGCGGAGCGCAGGCGCAGTCGGTGTCGGGTGCACTGTTCGCCAGCCACGACTCGGACGGCTTTCACGAGACCCGCCAGACCCTGGGGTACGCCAACGCTGCCGGCTGGGGTGCACGCGTGGGCGCGCTGCGCTACACCGCCCCCGGCTGGGCTGCCAGCGGCAACCTCGCCGAAGCCACGTACAAGCAGGCGAACAAGGAACGCACCATCGAAGCCCACCTGGGCACGGCCCGCATCGCCGGCACCAGCTATGTGGTCGGAGGCCTGGACTACATGGAGCAGCTCAGCCCCGCCACCGCCCTGGGCGTGAGCCTGGAGCGCGACCTGGTGAACTCCATCCGGGGCATCGACAGCGGCACCCATTTCACGGCGCTGGCGCTGGTGCTGGACCATGCGTTCTCCGAGCGGTTCAACGTCGGTATCGCGGCCGGCACGGCGCTGTTTTCCAACGACAACCACCGGCCCATGCTGCGCACGCGCTGGAACTACTCGCTGGATGAGCGCTATGGCCTGAACGCCTACGTCAAGACGCGCAACTACCACAACACGAACCCGTACCGCCCCGAGTATTTTTCGCCGGACCGCCTGCAAGAAGCATCCGCAGGCCTGTCGTCGCGGTTCGAGGTCGCCGAGGCCTTCGTGCTGAGCGCCAGCATCGACACAGGGCGGCAGCGCATCGACGGAGGTTCCGACCCGCTGTGGCGCGGCAGCCTCGGCATCGGCGCCCGCCGCCGCAGTGCCGTCCAATGGTTCGCTGGGCTCGAAGCCAGCAACGCCGCGCCATTGCTGTCCGGCCGCACGGGCTCGTACCGGTACACCAGCGCAACGGCCCGGGTCAGCATGCCGTTCTGAGGGCGTTTTTCCCAGCACGGGCCAGCCTTGCGCCCGGACTCCACCCTGCAAGAGGCCGCCGGGTGCTTTTGCCGGTCAAAGGAATTGCCTCGCCGCCCAGGCATAGGTGCTGGCCCCCTGGCGAACATAGGCCTCGTCCAGCAAGCCGGCGTGGAATCTGGTGAAGTCGGTCCGCCGCTCCGACCACCACAGATGCGCCCACAGATGCATGCTGAGCAATTGGCGGGGGATCATGGCTTTTTCCTCCAACAGGGCCCGGATGCCGGCAGGACTCACTCCGAAGTGGTAGAACCATTGACGCGGGGCGACACTCACATGTTGGGGCATTCGCTGCCAGAGCCGGGCCGCCAGTTGGCATGAATGCTTGCTCCATGTGCCGTCAAACACCTGCATCGCCTGCTCTTGCCAGTGCGATACAAACATGCTGCCAGGCTGCGAAAAGATGACGGCGTTGCACAACGATGGCTGCACAACGCCGTTGTCTCCGCGGTAGGCGTCCTCCTCGCCAAGCACGCATGCCTGCTCATAGAGGAAGTCGGGGAACGGCCTGACGAACAGGGTGTCCATGTCGGCATACACGCCGCCTTCCTCCCTGAGCAAGGACAGCCGGATGAAATCCGCTTCGTGTGCGTAGCTGATGCCCTGCCCGGCGATGACGCGCCCCTCCTCGGTGCGCCCGTAAAGTGCCTCGTTGAAGCCCGACGACCGCCGGTCATCGACGCCGCGCAGGTTCAGCCTGCCCTTGATCCGGTCCCACCAGGGCCCGAAAGGCTCATACCGCAAGTGGAGGCTGACTTCCTGGGGCTGGTTCACGGCGATACATGACGAGAGGCACAGGTAGTGGACCAGGTGAAATGGCTCTGTCTGCGGGCGCAAGCCAAAGATGAAGTGAAACCGCTTGTTCATGCTTCGGCGCCTCCCAGCAGACCCTGAACACGGAGGACAAATGCCGCCTCTGACAGTGCGTTGGCCACATGCCACTGGACCCTATCGCGATCACCGCCGTAGCCATCGCGGCGCAGCCAGACCTCTCTCATGGCCTGCGCCAGCGCTTGCACAAATCCGGCCGAGGAGTGCGGGCCCGCAAGCGCTTGCCACGCGGTGCCCAGCAGAAATTCAAGACTCCTTTCGGCTGGGCCTATCACCTCGTTGCCGACTTCGGCGGCATCGATCGCGCGCAATCCGAGGGCATCGCCGCTGCGCGGCACCAGCAAGGCGTTGCCGCAGGCGTGCAGCAGATCCCGTCCTGTGGAGTTCAGGTTCTTGTCCAACAAGACGATTTTCGGCCTGTCGTGCCCGCGCGACGAAGGCATCCCGGCCAGCAATCCTTCGACGAATTGCACAGCAGGCATCGGTGCGCCGTCCCGCAGGGGATCAACGAACTCCGGCGGGCATTGGACCACCAATGCCACATCGGCCTTCGTTTCCCCGTCAAATGCCAGCGAATAGGCCCTGAGCAAGTCTGCGCAACATTCCGACGAATGTGCGTCCAGCATGGCATAGAACACAAAGGTTTTTTCACCGACACCCATCATCTGCCGGAAAGCGGCAAGGCGTTCGACAGAAATGTCCTGCTGCACCGCAAGCCGGCGCACCGGAGGCAGGGCCTTGGTCAGCAAGCCGGGCTGATGTCGCAGCAATGGCTGCGCCAGGTCCTCATCAGGCAACCACACTTCGTCGGGATAGCTGCAATAGGGTGCGATCTGCTCCGCCAGCAGGAAGGGACTCGGCTCCAGGTACGCGATACGGCGGCCTTGCAGCGGTGCCAGCAGCGCGGGCCACCACTGGGGCGCAGTCATGGCGAGAGTCACACCGCCCCCGACAGGCTCACGCGTCGCCTGGAACAGGTCTCTCAGGTCCCCCAGGGCGCTGTCGATCTCGCTGATCCGCATCACCGCTTCAGCCGTCAAGGCCCTCGGCGCCAGGGTGGATGTAAACGCAATTGCCGCCCCCGGTGCGGCCAGCACCTGCCAGTACACAGGCACTTGCGCGTTAACGAGCGCCCGGACATACCGGATGGCAAGCAGGGACAGGTCGGGCTGTTGCGATGGCTCGCCGGGCGCCAGAAAACTGATGATCTGCATGTCAGGCTGCCATGGTGCCATGGTGCTTGGTTAGGGCATCAAGCTGCACATGGATGTCGAAGCCAAGCTGACGCAGCGCCCGGCAGACCCAGTAGTCCTCCGAAAGGTAGACGCCATCGACCACGCCCACCTGAAACACGTCGTACATCAGGGCGTTCTCGTCGTAGCTGCCGCGCAGGTTTGCTCTGGCTGGCGCATAGACGTCGCCTCGTGCGATCGCCTGCTCAACCAGGGCACCCACCGCCCGGCGGCTGAGCAGCAGCGCCGCCGTACCGACGTGCTCGACAAGGATCTGTTCGCCAGCCTCTCCAACACATTTGCCGACATTGAAGATGCGCTGCCCGTGCGGGTTGCGCCCCTTCAAGGCAACCGGTGCGCCAATGACGTCCCGCCGCTGCGCAAGCATGTGCCTGAGCCCGGCAGACTCCAAGCTCACGTCAGCATCAAGAAACAGCAGGTGCGTGCAGGACTGATTGGCCCAGAACAGCGAAAGCAGCGTATTACGCGCCCGCGTGATCAGACTCTCATTGCCGATGGTGGCCAAGGTGAACTCAATGCCTTCGCGCTGGTAGTTCAGCAGCGAATTCAGATAGTCCATGTGCAGCATGCCGCCATAGGCAGGCGTTGCAATCATGAGATGCGGCTTTTGCGGCGCGGCGGGCGCAGCCTGACTGTCGCTCATTGCGCCCCCTCCATCGGACGGTATTTTTCCCGGTGGCCGATCACCTGGCGCTGCACCTCCGCCATGCGGTGAAGCTGCACATCCGAGTTGGCGCGCAAGCTTTCAAGCAGCGCCACATTCTCAAGATAGTGCCGCCGTTCCATCTGCTCCACCGCGCGCGGATGCCATAGGTGCAGGGCCACACCGTTCCGCGCCGCGACCTGCATGTTCGCACGCTGGATCTTCAGGCTCAGCGCATCGTCTTCGCCGCCCCAGCCGACAAAGCGCTCATCCCAGCCGCCTACGTGATAGAAAGCATCGGCGCGGATGGCGAACATGCCACCACACAGGACCAGATGTTCGTTGCGGGCTTGGCGCCCGGGCCGTGGCGCTGGGCGAAAGCCATGCTCACCGCGGTGCACGCGCTCACTCTCCTCCTCCGAAAGGTCCAGCACGTCACGATAAGGCTTGGCGACAGGGCTGCGCTGTCCGCAAGCCTGGATCAGCGCCCGGACGCCACCGGCAACGATCAGATCGGCATCCGTGAAGACTGCAATGGACGCGCCCGAAACGCGCATGGCCACGTTCAAGCCCCACGATTTGTTGAACCGATGGGGGTTGTAGGCAAAAACGGCCTGATGGTTGCCGTGCGGCAATCCACCCTGCAATCGCGGATAGGAGTCTTGTTCAAGCACCAGCGCCTTGACGTCCGGCACCTCGTGCGCGAGCCATTGCAGCGTGGTCAGCAGATTTCTGCGCCGCTGAGGGCTCGTCTCACGATAGGTCATCAATATGGAAACATTCATTGCCTGCGAAGAGAGGATGAAAATTTGACGCTTGCCTCTCGGCAGCGCCAGTGCACAATGTCCAACAATATCATCCAGATACCGCGCCAGTAGCCAGATGAAAGAATTTAACTCATGCATGTGACCGGCATCATGGTGACATTCCCCAGCCGATTGGAAATGGCACAGCTGGCCATCGCCGATTTCTGCCGACAAAGCCATCCCGACCGGGATCTCCTGATCGCTCATGACGGGGATAATGCTTTTGACGATTTGCTGAGTCGCTGGGTTGCGCATGCTCCTGAGCGCACGGAAACCGCAACCAAAATCACAGTGCACCAGCTTGCGGCAGGCCATACCCTGGGATCGCTGAGAAACCAGGCCGTCAGCCTGGCGCAGGGTGATCTGGTTTGTCAATGGGATGACGATGACCGCTACCACCCCCTGCGCATAGCCTTGCAGCTCGAGGCGCTTCAGAAAGCGAACGCAGACTTCTGTTTCCTCAGCGACCAGCTGCACGGATTTGCCCAGGAGCGTACCCTGGTCTGGGATGACTGGAACAGCGAGGCCTATCCGCTGAACTTTGTCCAGGGCACCTTGCTTGGCAAGCGAGAGAAGATGCCAGCCTATCCGGAAGTTCCACGCGGAGAAGACACCGGGCTTTGCCTGGCGATACTCGCCGCCGGCCACGCCATCACCCGGCTGCGCCATTGCGGCTGGTGCTACATCTACACCTTTCACGGCAACAACGTCTGGAATGCCCATCATCACCACGCAATTTCAGAGTTGAAGCAAATGCCACTGGCTTTTGTGACGGCGAAGAAAGCGCAACTGCGTGCACGCATCGGCGAGTACAACGACCTTGTGCCATATACCCAGATCCGGGCCAGTGGGACGCTGGTGCAGTTGCAAATACCCTGACCCGGCCGCAAGCCTCACGCGCCTAGCATGAGCGCCTGCCATAGAAGGCGCGAGGGAGCCTATTTGGGCGATTGCGGCGCTGGCGAAATGCGGCGAGTGCCACGGTGACGAAAGAGGCCCGCCGAATATGCCCCCCACAAGGATGCGAGCACAACGGCCACCCCAATAAGCCATCAGCGCCGGCAAGTTAACAATTGTTAAAAAATCAACCGGGAGATTGCATCGTCGATTTTCCCGACTTCGGTGGATAATTTTTTACGCGGGATGGCCATAGCCCGGGCTGGGGATAAAACAAGCCAGTTCACAGATTCGCGTCGCCTGGGCCGGCTGGCTCGATACCCGCATCCCGCTGAGCTCCGATCTCCCTGCGCGTTCGCTTGCGTTGGGTGACACCCCGTTGCCGTGTCTAGCTTTGAATTAATCCAGTCCCATGCAGTCCAAGAGTCTTCAAGAATCCTCCGGCCCCTCGGGCACCGAGCTCTCCGCACCGGAGGAAGGAAGCTCGGCAAGCGGCCGGCTTTTGCGCCCGGCGCCTTCTGCCTTGGTTGCCCTGGGGTTGCTGGTCACCGCGGCATCCCAGACTGCAAAGGCCGGGCCTGCCGTCTACGATCAGGTGTTCGCCCCTTCGGGCGGCACGATCTCGGGAAGCCTGGGAACCAATGACAATCTGGACCCTGCACAGTCGCCTGTTTTCCAGGCCGCTCCAGCCCAGGTTGGCACTTTTACGCTGACTGATACTGCCACGGGCGCCTTCAGCTATGTCGCGCCGCCCAATCCGGGCGACACCGTCATGAACGACTGGCTTGGCTATTCTCTGGTAGAGGGTAGCAGCAGCAGTTCCGCATCCGTCAGTATCCAGATCAATCCCGCCAATCCCCAGGCACAGCCTGATGCCGCGACAACGGTTGCAGACAAGTCTGTCACTATTTTTCCCCTTAGCAATGACATTGGCGTGCAATTGAACACCGCGAATGTCATTGTTGATCTCTCACTCTTGGTTCAGCCCCAGCATGGAATGGTGGTCAGAAATCCTGATGAGAGCCAGTTTCCCAGCGGTCCGGCTTCTTTTGTCTACTATCCTGATCCCGGCTTTACAGGAGTCGACCGCTTTTATTACTCCCTTCTGAATACGGATGGGGCAGCACTGTACAAAACGTCCTTTGCACCGGTCAGTGTTACCGTGAATTCTTCTGGCGGTGCAACGAACCCTCCTGTTTCCGTGCCACCTTCTCCGCCAGCTCCTGTGGGCTCATATGCCGCGGCGGATGATGCCTATGGGCTGTACGCCGGCCAGTATATTCAGGCGAACGTCAAGGGAAATGACGATTTTCATCCTTCCGTGAGCTGGTACTCCATAGCGGCAGGTGCTGATGCAGACGTTGATGGCATCCTGGATCCGGGCTCGACTCCTGCGCATGCAGCAACGTTCACCATGGATTTCGCCGGGAGGTTCCTGTATGAACCTCAGCCGGGATTTTTCGGTACCGACCAGTTCAAATATGAATTGCGGCAAGGCTGGGTCGACTCCCAAGGAGCCAGCCACTCCAGCAATACTTTCGCGACCGTAAATATCACCGTCCTTTCTCGCGTGGTGGATGATGTGGCATCCGTCGTGGCAGGTCAGCAGCTCTCAGCGGGCGTTGCACCCAACGACCGGCTGGCCGGCATGGTGAGCGGCCAGTTCCACTCTACTTCGCAGCCAGCGCATGGCCAATTGGTTTCCTTTGATCCCAATACCGGCGCCTATGTTTATGTGCCCGACCCGGCTTATGTCGGTGTCGACGAGTTCCTCTATGAACTCGAAGAATTCGATGCACAGGGCAAGTCGTTGGCGAAATATCCCGGCAAGGTAACTATTACCGTCACTGCCGCGCCTCCGGTCGACCCGCCCGTCACGACGGTGCGACCCGTCCCCGCCCTAAGCGGATGGGGCGCAGCCAGCTTGTCCGCCTTGCTGGCCGGCATGGGCGTCTGGGTGCCCCGCCGCCGAAATGATCGCACCAACAAGCGAGAGTAGCCCCACCCGAGCGTGAAGGCGCGTCTGCCTCTCGGCAGCCCTGAGACTTCGCAAATGTCGGTTGCCATCAAATTCGTGGCTTCCGGCGCTTGACTGGGGTTGCGCCGCGGAACGGGATGGGCCGCAAGGCGGAAAGCGCCGCAATAGCCGGTGCTATTGCGAGCATTTGCAACGCCGCAGGCCACCCGAGACCGCAGATGCACACAGCGCGACGATTCGTGAAAAGGATGCGCGTGAACCAAGGCTGCCGTTTCGCCAACCCTGAGCCGCTGGCCTTTTGAAGCGATCGGAAGCTCGCGCTTTGAATCAATCGCTGTGCGCTTGCCCGCGCGTATGGCTACAGCCCACAAGTCTTGCGCCCCACCCGCCCCATCCGGCGGGCGCTCGCAGATCAGTACCGCTGGCGCACTGCCAGCAGAACAAGCATCAGCGCCAGCAGCCACACAGCCCCGGCCGACAGCACGGGCACCGGAGACACCAGATAGCCAATCCCTCCTGGGTCCACGATGGTGCCGTTGGCCGCCAAGTCGTCGTCGCCCAGCCCCCCATCCGTGATGCTGAAGGTGACGGTGGCGCCCGCAATCGTGGCGGGAAGAATGTACCAATGCGGCGCCGGCTCGGACGGGGTCGGGCCGTACTTCCAGTAGCGGCTGGCGGGGGGCACGGGCGACGGGTAGGTGATGGTCATGGTGATCGTCTCCCCCGCCCCACATTCCACAGCGCGGAAGTCAAAGAGTCCATGCGGAAAAGCCTCTCCGGGCGGCGCGCTGCCCGCAGGAGGGCTGTGCGCGTGCCCCGTCAGCGGTATGTACTGCGGCGTATCGAAAGAACAGGTGGCGCCACCACCAGTAAATGAAGCAGTGATAGCCCCCTCCCCCGTGGCCGACGGGCCGGTGTAGCTCCTGACAGGCACCAGCGCAAAGCTGGCCACGACCGTGCAGTCCGCCACAATCGCTGCCGTGGTGAAAGTATTGCCCGCCAGTGTGCCGCCGCAGGTGCCGCCCACACTGGCAGCGTAACCGGGCTGGGGCGCCAGCGAAAAAGTCAGCGAGGCCCCTTGGGCCACTGCCTGGGTGCCCGCCGGCACGATGGAGCCATTGCTTCCGGCGCTGGCGGTGACCTGGTAACTGCGGTTCACCAACACGCCCACGGTCGAGCCCACGCCCGCGAGGGATATTGCAGCCGGATTGGATGCGGCGTCGGCAAGGGTCCCGCCGTTGAGTTGCAGCGCACCCACGGCAATTCCATCGTTGTCGTTTTCACCGGCTGCGACCGTGTGGCGAAAGACGAGGGTCGCGCTGCCCGATCCAGCAACATAGTCGGCAAAAACACTGGCTGCGCCCACCGTGAGTTCGAGCCGGGGCGTGCCTGCGCTGGCGTCCACGGTCACGGGCTCGTCAAAGCTCACGCTGAAATCCATCGCCTGGCCGGTGAGGTAATTGCCGCTGGGGGGCGGTGCCACGGACACCACCCCAGGCGCCGCCGTGTCCACCAGGATGCCCGCCGTACTGCCCACGCCATTCAGGGCGGGCAGCGCATCATAGCCATCGGCGTGGATCGTGCCCGGGGGTGCCCCCAACGCACCCACGGCAATGCCATCGGCATCTATATCCCCGGGCTGAACGGTGTAGCGGAAGGTCAACTCCGTCCCCCCGGATCCTCCGAGGTAACTTGCGTTCACGCTGCCACTTCCCAGCGTGAGGCCCAGCGTTGGCGCTCCCACCACGGTAACGGGCTCGTCCCAATGCACGGCGAAATCCAGGTTCTGGCCCGCACGATAGGTGCCGCTTGCAGGCACCGATACCGACGTCACGCCCGGCGCCTTGTAGCTGAACATGAGATCGCCATTGTTGCCTTCATGGCTCGCAATCACCGGCCGGTCGCCCACCAGGCGCAGCGAGCTGTAGTAGCCGATGGAGCCCGCAGAAGCCACCACCTCGACCGTTGCGGCACTGCAAGCGACGTCAACGCAACTGGCCACCCGCAGATCGCTGCCGTTGCTATTGAAATAGCTGGCGATGGGCCTTCCATCAGACAACAGCCGCAAGGAAGCGTAAATACCGACGCCAACCGTCGTCTGGTCCAAAAAATGGATGGTGCTTGCCGTACAGGTGGCGTCCTGGCACTGCACGATTTTCGAGGCCGAGTTTCCGGCATATGCGACCACGGGGTTGCCGGCGGCATCCAGGCGCAGGGAGGGATAGAGCCCCGCAAAAGGGCCAGGATCCAGCGTGCGAATCAGCGGGGCGCTGCATGTGGGAGCGTTGCACGTTGCGATTTTGAGGCTGAAAGCGCCTCCGTCGAGGTAGGCGATGACGGGGTTGCCGGCGGCATTCAACTGCATTGAGCTGTACTCCCCCACAACCGAAGCACTACCGTCCACCACGGTGGTCGTGACCGAGGAGCACATCGGATCGGCGCAGACCGCGAGCTTCAAGTCCCGATTGGTCACGTCCCAGTACGACACCATGGGATTCCCCGCAGGCGAGAGCTGCAGGGAGGTGTACTGTCCGACATCTGCAGCGGAGTCATCAAGGATCACGGTGGTCACTGCGTCGCAACCGGGATCCGCGCAGATCGCCAGCTTGAGCCGTTGCCCCGTGCTGTCGTAGTAGCTCACCACCGGGTGGCCCGCTGCATTGAGAACGAGCGACCCATACCGCCCGACCGCACCGGCATTCAGGTCCAGGGTCTTCACGGTCGCCGCGCTGCACTGGCGATCAGCGCAAAACAGGATCTGAAGATCGGTGGTCGAAAAATCAAAAAATGAAATGATCGGCCGTTGCGCCGCATCAAGCGCCATCGAAATGAACAAGCCGGTGTAGCCGGTGGCATGCACCGCACGGGTGGCGAAGGCAGCACGGGCCTGTGGAATCGAGAGGAACCCTATCGCGAAGAGCAGAGCGAGAATGAGCCGCCCCCTTCTTGCAAGGTGCTTGATGAAAACCATGCTGACAACCTCCCGGTTTTGGCAAAATGCAGGCGGACACCCTCAATTGCCGCCGCGGCCATTCTCATTGATAGAGACGACGAATACCACCCCGGCGGATGTCCCCTTGCCCCATCGCGCCCAGGTGGGGCATGCCGCCAAGCCATCGCTCGCCCTCTGCACCCGGTCGTCACACCCACGAACGAGCGAAAAATCCCTGCTATACTCAAAGGCTTCGACACACAGGAGAGGTGGCAGAGTGGTCGAATGTACCTGACTCGAAATCAGGCGTAGTGGCAACACTACCGTGGGTTCGAATCCCACCCTCTCCGCCAGCATCAAGGCCCTGCAGCTATGGAAGACATAGCGCAGGGCCTTTTTCTTTGCGGCTGCGGGTGAAAATCCGGCCGCATCATGCGCCCGGCAGGGCCGGTGCCTGCAAATCCTCTCGGCTCTGCAGATAGGCCAGCACGGCGGCGCGATCGCCCTGGAACGCGGTGCGGCCGGCGCGGTGGTGGCGCTGGTAGGCGTACATGGGGTCGTAGTAGCCGCGCAGCAGCGTGGCGATCCAGTCGCGGTGGGCGGCCACCTCGCCATGGGCGGACTGCGCGGCAAGCGCGCGCACCATGGTGGAGCGCAAGGCCTGGTGGCGGTCGCCGCCCAGGCGCTTGGCCAGTTTGTCCAGGTTCTCCAGCAAGCGGGCCGAGAACGCGGCGAAACCGGGCTGCAGGCCCAGCGCGGCCTGGAATTGCGCGCATGCGTCCACCACGTAGTCGCGCAGGATGCGCTCGACGCGGGCATCAAACGGCTCTTCCAGCAGCACGAGCGGCGCCTGCTCCAGCCGCAGGCGCAGGGGCAGCGGCACCGCGCAGCGCCCGATGTGGCGACCCTCATCCTCGACGACAAAGCCCGGGTGGCCGGCCGCGCGCTTGCGAAGCAGGTCGATGGCCAGCTGATTTTCAAAGTCGATCTGGGCGGGCTGCCCGGTCACGCGCTGGCCGAAGCTGGAGCCCCGGTGGTTGGCATGGTGCTCCAGGTCAAGCCCGCAGGGCAGCTGGGCGATCAGCTCGGTCTTGCCGGTGCCGGTGAGGCCGCCCAGTACCACGAAGGCGCATGCGTCCGCGGCCTGCTGCGTCGTGTCCAGCAGGAAGCCGCGCAGCGCCTTGTAACCGCCCGCCACGCGGGGGTAGGCGATACCAGCCTCGGCCTGCAGCCATTGCTGCGTGATCTGCGAACGCAGGCCGCCACGAAAGCAATAAAGCACGCCGTGCGGATGGGCCCGCGCAAACGCCGCCCAGGCCGCGATGCGGGCGCTCCGGACCTCGCCGGACACCAGCGTGTGGCCCAAAGCAATGGCTGCCTGCTGGCCTCGCTGCTTGTAACAGGTGCCCACCTGCTGGCGTTCGCTGTCGTTCATCAGCGGCAGGTTGATGGCGCCGGGAAAAGCACCTTGGCCGAACTCCACCGGGGCGCGCACGTCCATCAGCGGCACATCGGCCAGGAAGAGGTGCCGGTAGTCGGCCACGGTCTCCATGGTCAAGCCACCACCACGGCGTGGCTTTGCTGGGCCACCAGGTGCCCGATGGGCTGCAGCTGCGCCAGGCCGCACTCCGCCGCGGTGCGCAGAAACTCGCGCTCACCGTCCGGCGCCACGGCCACCAGCATGCCGCCGCTGGTCTGCGGGTCGCACAGCAGGTGCTTTTGCGCGTCAGCCAGCGGGGCAATGCGCGCGCCATAGCTGTCGAAGTTGCGCAGGGTGCCGCCGGGCACGCAGCCCTGCTCCAGGTAGTGCGCCACCCCCGGCAGGCGGGGCACAGCAGCAGAATCAATGATGGCCGTGAGGCCGCTGCCGTCCGCCATTTCGACCAGGTGCCCCAGCAGGCCAAAGCCGGTGACATCGGTCATGGCCGTCACGCCCGCCAGCTTGCCAAAGCGGCTGCCGGGCTGGTTGAGCATGCACATCACATCGCGCGCCACGCCTACATCCTCCGGGCGCAGCAGGGCCTTTTTTTCGGCCGTGGTGTAGATGCCGATGCCCAGCGGCTTGGTCAGGTAGAGGCGGCAGCCCTCGGTGGCGGTGTCGTTGCGCTTCATGTGGCGCCGCTCCACCACGCCGGTCACGGCCAGGCCGAAGATGGGCTCCGGCGCGTCGATGGAGTGCCCGCCCGCCAGCGGAATGCCGGCCGCGTCGCAGGCCGCCCGGCCGCCGCGCACCACTTCGCGCGCCACCTCCGGCGGCAGCAGGTTCACCGGCCAGCCCAGGATGGCGATGGCCATGAGCGGGTCGGCGCCCATGGCGTAGATGTCGCTGATGGCGTTGGTGGCGGCAATGCGGCCGAAGTCGAACGGGTCGTCGACGATGGGCATGAAGAAGTCGGTGGTGGACACCACGCCGCGTTCGTCATCCAGCGCATACACAGCCGCGTCGTCGCGCGAAGCGTTGCCCACCCACAGGCGCGGGTCCAGGTGCTGGGCGCCGCTGCCCGCCAGGATCACGTCCAGCACCTTGGGGCTGATCTTGCAGCCGCAGCCCGCGCCGTGGCTGTACTGGGTGAGGCGGATGGGCGCGTTGTCGGAAGGGGAGGCAGAGGAGGTCATCCCCCGATTGTCCCGAAACTGCGGGCCGCTTCCATTGCGGCGCCGCAACGCTGGGCCCGTCAGGCCACCGGGGCCAAAAAGTGAGCCTGCACAGAAACCATCCGCTCAGGTCGGAGCAAGCTCCGACACTCCGCCCATGTAAGGGCGGAGAACGGCCGGAACCTCGACGGTTCCGTCCGCACGCTGGTAGTTTTCCAGCACGGCCACCAGGGTGCGGCCCACGGCCAGGCCGGAGCCGTTCAGGGTGTGCAGCAGCTCGTTCTTGCCTTGGGCGTTCTTGAAGCGCGCTTGCAGGCGGCGGGCCTGGAAGGCTTCGCAGTTGCTCACCGAGCTGATCTCGCGGTAGGTGTTCTGCGCGGGCAGCCACACTTCCAGGTCGTAGGTCTTGGCGGCGCCAAAGCCCATGTCGCCGGTGCACAGGCTCATCACGCGGTAGGGCAGGCCCAGCTTTTGCAGGATGGCCTCGGCGTGGCGCGTCATTTCTTCCAGCGCTTCGTAGCTCTTGTCGGGGTGCACGATCTGCACCATCTCGACCTTGTCGAACTGGTGCTGGCGGATCATGCCGCGCGTGTCGCGCCCGTAGCTGCCCGCCTCGGAGCGGAAGCACGGGGTGTGGGCGGTGAGCTTGATGGGCAGGTCGGCTTCGGCCACCACCACGTCGCGCACGAAGTTGGTCAGCGGCACCTCGCTGGTGGGGATGAGGTAGAGCGCCGCGTTGTCGGGCACCGGCTCGCCATCCTGGCCGCCCTTCTTGGCGGCGAACAGGTCGCCTTCAAACTTGGGCAGCTGGCCCGTGCCCTTGAGCGAATCGGCGTTCACGGCATAGGGCACATAGCACTCGGTGTAGCCGTGCTCCTGCGTCTGCACGTCCAGCATGAACTGGCTCAATGCGCGGTGCAGGCGGGCAATCGGGCCCTTCATCACGGTGAAGCGCGAGCCCGAGAGCTTGACGCCCATGTCGAAATCGAGGCCCAGCGGCGTGCCCACGTCCACGTGGTCCTTGACCTCGAAATCGAACGCGGGCACCGTGCCCCAGCGGCGCACTTCCACGTTGCCGTGCTCGTCGCTGCCCACGGGCACGCTTTCGTGCGGCAGGTTGGGCACGGCCACCAGCATGGCCTGCAGCTCGGCCTGGATCTGCTCCAGGCGGGCGGCGGACTGTTCCAGCTCCACCTTGGACGCGGCCACCTGGGCCTTAGCGGCCTCGGCGCCGTCCTTGTCGCCCTTGCCCATCAGCATGCCGATCTGCTTGGACAGCTGGTTGCGCTGGGCTTGCAGCTCCTCCGTGCGGGTCTGCAGCGTCTTGCGCTCGGACTCCAGGGCCTGGAAGGCTTCCACGTTCAGGAAGGCCTGGGGCTTTTTGCGGGTTTCCAGCCGCGCGATGGCGGTGTCGAGGTCTTTGCGGAGGAGGAGGATGTCAAGCATTGCAGGATTTTAAAGGGGTGGTCGGCCCTGGCTCAGCACAGGCTGGCGGGATCGAAATTGGCGCCGCAGAGGATGAGGGCCACGGTCTCGTGCGGCGCAGGGCGGTAGGTGCCGGTCTGCAGCGCCGCCAGGCCCAGGGCGGCGGCGGGCTCCACGGCCAGTTTCAGTTCTTTCCACAGCCACAGCTGCGCCGCGCGGATGGCGTCGTCCGGCAGCAGCAGCGCGTCGTGCACATGGCGCTGGCTCACCGCCCAGCCCAGGGCGCCGATGCGGCGCGCGCCCAGCGAGTCGGCGGCGATGCCGCCCACCTCCATGTCCACCGGCTGGCCGGCGGTGCGGGCCGCGTGCAGCGTGGGCGCGCGCTCGGGCTCCAGGGCGATGACGCGGGCGCGGCTTTCCACCCAGGCGGCCACGCCGCCGATGAGGCCGCCGCCGCCCACGCTCACCAGCACGCTGTCGGGCAGGCGGCGGGCCTGCTCCTCGATCTCCAGCGCCAGGGTGCCGGCACCGGCCACCACCTCGGGCTGGTCGTAGGCGTGGGCCTGCAGCGCGCCCGTGGCCTGCTGGCGGGCCACGCAGGCCTCGTACGCCTGGGCATAGGCGGCGCCGGTCACCACCACCTCGGCGCCCAGCGCGCGCAGGCGCTGGCGCTTGGCCTCGGGCGAGACCTCGGGCACGAACACCTCGCAGCGCACGCCCAGGGCCTGCGCCGCGGCGGCCACGGCAATGCCGGCATTGCCGCCCGAGGCGATGATCACGCCGCTGTCGGGCACGGGGTTGGCCAGCAGGCGGTAGAGCATGCCCCGCGCCTTGAAGCTGCCGCCCACCTGCAGGTGCTCCAGCTTGAGCCAGACCTCGGCACAGTCCACGCCCAGCGACCGGCCCGACAGGCGCATCAGCGGGGTGGTGCGCAGGAAGTCGGGGCGGGCGACAAGCTGCTGGCGGGCAGCCGCGATGGCGGGGCGGTCGATCATGCGGTACTCCAGGGCGCGTGCGGGCAAAGCCGGGCAGTGTAGGGCAACACCCGGCCCCTGCGCGGCGCGGGGTCTGCGCCCTGCCCCGCCCCACGCAGCCCGGGGTTGCAACACGCGGATACACCCCCGCGCTGCAGCGGCGGCGCGGCCCTGCCGATAACATGCCTGGGCGGCCCTGGCGCGAACCCTGCGCGGTTCACCGGCCCGCCAGCAGGAGAAAAGCATGTTCTTTGTGTTCGGCCCCTCGGGCCAGATGTACCGGGGCGGTCCGGAAAACCTCGCCCAGATCGCGCCGGTGCGGCGCGTGCAGCGGCCGCAGGCGTTGCGCACCCGGGTCCTGGACGGTGCGCCGGGCGACACCGTGCCCGCCTTCGCGCCGGGGGCCGCCGCACCCGGCCGCGCCGCGGCCCCGCCGCCGCCGGCGGTGAACCTGCGGACGCAGGACGCCGTGAGCGCCTACGCCCAGACCGGGCAGGGCCCGCAGCCTGCGCGCCAGCCGCTGACCAAGGTGCGCGATGTGATGACCTCCGGCGGCCTGGGCGTGCGCCCGGACGTGCGGGTGAACGACGCCTGGCAGACCCTGGCCGAGCACCAGGTGGCCCAGGCCCCGGTGGTGGATGCGCAGGGCCGCGTGATCGGGCTGCTGCTGCGGGCCGACATGGCGCCGCTGGATTTGCTGCCCGAGCCGGGCGCCGTCAAGCAGGCCATCGACCTGGCGCGCCGGCCGGTGTCGCAGGTGATGGTGAGCCCCGTGCCCACCGTGGCGGCCGACACCGAGCTGCGCCGCGTGGCCGCCGTGCTGCTGGACACCGGCCTGCCCGGTCTGCCGGTGACGGACGAGGCGGGGCTGCTGACGGGCTTCATCTCGCGCACCGACATCCTGCGGGCGGTGGCGTCCGACCCGCCGCTGGACCTGTGGATCGGGCCTGCGGTGTCGCTGTAGCCCCGCACTACAAGGAAAAATAGCCTCTAGCGCCCGTCCAGTAAGCGCAAGCAGCTATAAATTTAGTAGCAAACCAACCCGGCGCGGCGCGTCAGCGCGCGGCCGGGCCGGTTTCGGGGGTGCGCTGGGTGATCTGCAGGCCCGTGGCCGCGTCGATCTTCAGGCCCTTGGGCAGGGGGAACTTGATGGTTTCCTCGATGCCGTCCATCTTGCGCACCGACACCGCGCCCAGCGCCTTGATGCGGTCGGCCACGGCGCTTACCAGCACCTCGGGGGCGGAGGCACCGGCCGTGAGGCCCACGCGGGCCGCGCCCTCGAACCACTCGGTGCGCAGCTCCTCGGCCGAATCCACCATGTAGGCGCGCGTGCCCAGCCGCGCCGCCAGCTCGCGCAGGCGGTTGCTGTTGGAACTGGTGGGGCTGCCCACCACGATGACCAGGTCCACCTGCGGGGCCAGCAGCTTCACGGCGTCCTGCCGGTTTTGCGTGGCGTAGCAGATGTCCTGCTGCTTGGGCTCGCGCACGCTGGGAAAGCGCGCGCGCACGGCGGCGGTGATCTCGGCGGCGTCGTCCACGCTCAGGGTGGTCTGCGTCACCACGGCCAGCTTGGCGGTCTGCGCGGGTTGCACGCGGGCCACGTCCTGCACGTCTTCCACCAGGTGGATGCCATGGTCCAGCTGTCCCATGGTGCCTTCCACCTCGGGATGGCCCTTGTGGCCGATCATGATGAATTCGTAGCCTTCCTTGGCGAGCTTGGCCACCTCGACGTGGACCTTGGTCACCAGCGGGCAGGTGGCGTCGAAGATGCTGAAGCCGCGCGCCTGGGCTTCCTGCTGCACGGCGCGGCTCACGCCGTGGGCGCTGAACACCAGCGTCGCGCCGGGGGGCACCTCCGACAGCTCCTCAATGAAGATCGCGCCCTTGGCCTTGAGGTCGTTCACCACATAGGTGTTGTGCACGATCTCGTGGCGCACGTAGATGGGGGCACCAAATTTCTGGATGGCCCGCTCGACGATCTCGATGGCGCGGTCCACGCCGGCGCAAAAGCCGCGCGGCTCCGCCAGCAGGATTTCCTGCGGTCCCGGCATCACAGGACCCCGATGAGTTCGACCTCGAACGTCACCGGCTGGCCGGCTAGCGGGTGGTTGAAGTCGAACAGCACGGCACCGTCCTCGCGCACCTGCGCCACCGCGCCGGCGTAGCTGCCCTGCCCGTCGGGCGTGGGGAACTGCACCACGTCGCCCACGCTGTATTGCTCGTCGGGGTCGCCCAGTTCGTTCAGCAGCTTGCGCGCCACCCACTGGACCATGTCGGCATTGCGCTCGCCAAAGGCCTCGCCGGCCGGCAGCTCGAACGTGGTGCGCGTGCCCTCGGCCAGGCCCAGCAGGCGCTGCTCCATCGCCGGCGACAGCTCGCCCGTGCCCAGCGACAGGGTGGCCGGCTTGTCGGCAAAGGTGTTGATCACATCGCCGGCAGGGCCCGCAAGGCGGTAGTGCAACGTGAGGAAGGAGCCCGGCTGGACAGTGGGCAAAGCGGCAGCGGTAGTGGTCATGGCAGTCTCGATAAACTCGTGCGATTGTAGAAAACCGGGCAAAACCCTACCCCGCCTCCGCCGCGGGCGCGTCCCCTGTCCTCCTGTTCCATGGCCATCAAGCACCTGCCCGCCGACGCCCAGCCCCGTGAAAAACTCCTGGCCCGCGGCCCCGCCGCGCTGGCCGACGCCGAGCTGCTGGCCATCCTGCTGCGCACCGGCATCGTCGGCAAGGGCGTGCTGCAGATGGCCGAGGAGCTGCTGGAGCCCCCGGCCGTGGACGCTGCCACCGGCGCCGTCCGCGGTGGCTTTGGGGGCATCGCCGGGCTGCTGCACGCCAGCGCTGCCGACCTGGAGCGCATCAAGGGCCTGGGCCCCGCAAAGCGCGCCGAGCTGGTGGCGGTGCTGGAACTGGCCCGCCGCGCACTGGCTCAGCAGCTGCGCGAGCGCGAAGTGTTCAGCTCGCCGCAGGCCGTCCAGCACTACCTGCAGCTGCACCTGGCGCCCAAGGGGCACGAGGTGTTCGCGGTGCTGTTCCTGGACGCGCAAAACCGCCTGGTGGCCATGGAGGAACTGTTTCGCGGCACGCTCACCCAGACCAGCGTGTACCCGCGCGAGGTGGTGCTGCGCGCCCTGCACCACCAGGCCGCCGCCGTGGTGCTGGCCCACAACCACCCCAGCGGCAGCGTTCAGCCCAGCCGGGCCGACGAGGCCCTGACGCAAACGCTCAAGAGCACGCTGGCCCTCGTCGATGTGCGCGTGCTCGACCACGTCATCGTGGCCCCCGGCCAGGCGCTGTCCATGGCCGAGCAGGGTCTGGTCTGAAGCCCATGCCCCCGAACGCTCCTGCGTCCCCGCCCCGCCGCCCACGGCCACGGCCACGGCCACGGCTGCGTACTGGCGGCCTGGCCGCCGCCGTGCTGGCCGCCCTGTGGGCCGCCACCGCCCTGCTGCTGCCCGCCTGCACCGCGCCCGCCGTGCCGCCCACGCCGCAAGCCACGCCCTCCGACTGCGGGGCGCAGCAGGCCGCGCCGTGCCTGCGCCTCATTGGCGCGGTGGCGCTGCCGCACCGCTGGAACGTGGGCGGCACCGCCGTGGGCGGCCTCTCGGGCGTGGACTACGACGCGGCCCACGACCAGTACCTGCTGCTGTCCGACGACCGCTCGGCCGTGGACCCCGCCCGCGCCTACACCGCCCGCATCCGCTACACCGCCGATACGCTGGCCCCACCCACGTTCACCGGCGTCATCACCCTGCGCGGCCCCTCCGGCCAGCCCTACGCGTCGCGCCTGCGTGCCGTGGACGGCGTGGAGGTGCCCGACCCCGAAGCCGTGCGCTGGCTCCCTGGCGGCGGCGCCTTCCTGTGGACCAGCGAAGGCGACTTCGCCCGCGGTTTCGGCCCCGCCCTGCGCGCCACCCGGGCCGCCGACGGCGCGCTGCTGCGCGACTACGCGCTGCCCGCTGCCTTCGCGCCCGCCAAGGGCGAGAAGTCGGCCCCGCCCGCCAAGGGCGAGAAGTCCGGCCCGCGCGACAACGCCACGCTGGAGGGCCTGGCCCTGTCGCCCGACGAGCGCACCGCGTGGCTGGCCATGGAAGGCCCCTGGATGCAGGACGGCCCGCGCGCCACCCCCGCCAGCGGCGGCGCTCCGGTGCGCATCACCGCCATCGACGTGGAGACCGGCCGCGCCCTGCGCCAGATCGCCTACCCGCTGGACCCGGTGCCGCACGCCAGCCCCGTGCCGGGCGGCTACACCACCAACGGCGTGAGCGAGATCCTGGCCGATGGCACAGACCACCTGCTGGTGCTGGAACGCGCCTACACGCTGGGCGTGGGCACCTCGGTGCGCCTGTACCGCATCGCCCTGGCCAGCGCCAGCGACACGCTGGGCCTGCCCGCTCTGGCCGCCGGCAACCACACGCCCGCCGCCAAGGCCCTGGTGGCCGACTTTGCGCAGCTGGGCCTGCCGCACGTGGACAACATCGAGGGCATGGCCTGGGGACCGCCGCTGCCGCCCGAGGCCGGGGGCGCGCGCGTGCTGGTGTTCGTGAGCGACGACAACTTCAACCCCGCGCAGACCACGCAGTTCATCGCGGCGGAATACCGGGTGCACTGACGGGGAGAAAGCGGCCCCCGGGCCGCCCCGGCCCCGGCATGCGGTACAACCGAACCTTCCATGAGCGCGTTCCAAGCCCGATCCCTGCAAGACCTGCAAGTTCTGCGCAAGGCGCTGGCAGACCGCGCCGCGCGCGAAGCCCGGCTGCAGCAGGAGCGCGCCGAGGCCGAGCGCCGCGCCCGGGCCGAGCAGAACCTGTTCCAGACCGCCGTGGGCCCGGTGCAGGCCCTCAAGGGCCAGCACGACCGCCGCTGGCACACCCCCGAGCCGCCCGAGCCCCTGCCCGTGCAGCACTGGCTGGACGAGGAGCGCGTGCTGCGCGAATCCATCAGCGACGAGTTCGACGTGTCCACGCTGCTGGACGTGGACGACCAGCTGAGCTTTCGCCGCACCGGCATCGGCCGCGACGTGACGCACAAGCTGCGCGCCGGGCACTGGAGCATCCAGCGCCAGCTGGACCTGCACGGCCTGCGCACCGACGAGGCGCGCGAGGCGCTGGGCAACTTCATCCGCCTGGCCCACCGCACCGGCCTGCGCTGCGTGCGCGTGGTGCACGGCAAGGGCCTGGGCTCGCCGGGCAAGACGCCCGTGCTCAAGGGCCGGGTGCAGCGCTGGCTGGTGCAAAAAAAGGAGGTGCTGGCCTTTGTGCAGGCCCGCCCGGCGGACGGCGGGGCGGGCGCGCTGGTGGTGCTGCTGCAGCCGGGGCGCCGGCGGCTGGGCGGTGGCTCCTAGGTTTTAGTCAAATTGCCCTGCAGCGCTTGCCCAACAAGCGCAAGCAGCTATCAAATGCAGAGCGACCAGCTGCCCTGCACCCGCCCTACATCACTTCGACAGGTCGATGCGGTACTTGGCCGTGCCCTTGCCCGAGCCGTCGTCGGCCGCCACCAGCGACACATTCGACAGGCCCGCGGCCTGCGCCACGGGCAGCGCGTTGGCGCCCGAACTGAACACCACCGGGCCGGCCACGTTCGCCTTGGCAAAGCGCCAGCTCTTGGCGGCGCCGTTGGCGGCGCGCGTCACGGCGGGGTTCTTGCGGATGTAGTCGATCACCACGTCGCGGTTCGCGTCCGGCGAGGCCCAGATGGTGCCCGAGCCGTCGAGCTTGTCGATGAAGCTCTTGCCGCTGGTGGCGCGGTAGTTGTTGGTGGCGATGACGAACTCCTGCGCCACGTCGATGGGCTTGCCCAGGTACGCCAGGTTCTTGATGCGGCTGCCCACGGGCTGGGTCACGTCGATCTCGTACTGCACGTCCGGCGTGGTGAACATGTCGAAGTTGTAGCCGGGGAACGTGCTGATGAGCGCCTGTTCCGTGGTCTTGGCGGGGTCGATCTGGTTGAAGCGCTTGGCGGCCGCCTCCAGCCAGTTCTTGATGTCGCCACCGTTCACCTTCACCGCGTACACCGTGTTCGGGTACAGGTACAGGTCGGCCGCGTTGTTGATGGCCAGCGGGCCCACGGCCACGTCGGTGTAGTCGGCACCGCCCTGGAAGCCGCTCTTGAACGGCGCGCTCACCGACAGCACGGGCAGCTGCGCATACTGCGGCAGGCTGGCCTTGAGGTACGCGGCGACGTAGGCCTGCTGGGCCTGGTTGACGATCTGGATCGCGCCGGGGTCGCCCACGTCGGCGAACAGCGTGCTCATGCGGAAGTCGGTCTGGCCGATGGGCGTCTTCACGTACCGGATGGCCGCCTGGTGCTGCGTCTCGATCAGCGGGGCGATGGCGGGGTCGGCGTCCACCGTCACCGTGGCGCCCGCGGCGTTCTTGCTCTGGATATTGCGCAGCTCCGCCTTGCTGGCGGACTTGTTCACCACCCACTTGCTGCCGTCCCATTGCAGCGCGAGCTGCACCACGCCCAGCGCCTTGCCCCAGGAGCTGGCCATGACGGCGGGCACGCCGTTCACCGTGCCGGCCTTGTGGTCCACGCCGGGCAGGTTGAAGCTGGGGGTGGCCGCCGTGTCGGGGAACACGCCGTGCTGGTGGCCCATCACCATGGCATCAATGCCCGCCACCTTGGACAGGTGCAGGCCGGGGTTCTCCATGGTGGGTGAATAGGCCGCGCCATCGAGCCCGCCGTGCAGCAACGCCACAACGATGTCGGCGCCCTTGGCCCGCAGCTCGGGCACGTACTTCGTAGCGGCTTCCACCGCGCCTTCGGTGCTCACCTTGCCTTCGAGGTAGCGCTTGTCCCAGTTCATGATGCCGGGGGTGGTGAAGCCGATCACGCCGATCTTGATGGGCAGCTTCACTTCCTTGCCGTCAGCGCCCTTGGCCACCAGCGTGCGCTCCAGCAGCGTGTAGGGCTGCACCAGCGGCTTCTTCGTCTTGCTGCTGACCACGTTGGCCAGCACGATGGGGTAGCCCGCGCCGGCGCACTTCTTGGCGGCATCGACGCCGTCCACGTCCAGCCCGCCGCCCAGCACCTGGTTCAGGAAGGGCAGGCCGTAGTTGAACTCGTGGTTGCCCAGCGTGCCCGCGTCAAAGCCCAAAGCGCCCATGGCCTTGTACATGGACAGCTGCTGCGTGCACGGAATGGGGTTGACGGTGGCCTCGTAGTCGGCCAGGGCCGTGCCCTGGATGGTGTCGCCGTTGTCCACCAGCAGGGTGTTGGCGAACTCCTTGCGCGCGGCGCGCACCAGCGTGGCGGTGCGCTCAAAGCCATAGCTCTTGTCGTCGGCCAGCTTGAAATAGTCGTAGCTGCGCACGTTGAAGTGCAGGTCGGTGGTCTCCAGCACGGCCAGCGTGGCGGTGGCGCCGGCGGCGGCGGCGTTGTCGCCATCGCTGCCGCCACCGCAGGCCACCAGCGATGCAGCCAGCGCCACCACGCCCAGTGCAGCCACACGGCGTGAAACCTGCGAACGAGAAATCAGAAAGCCCAGAGTGCGTTCAGACATGAACAGTCCCAGTTTGAAACAAGGGACCGAGTGTCTGGGCCGGGTTTGACAGCGGTGTGACGCGGCAAGGCCGGCGCACCACCAGCATCACCCGCCCCCCACCCGCACTGCAGGCCCCGGTCACCGGGCCTGGCGGCGGCGGCAACTCAACCGATGCGGTGCACGTCGCCGTTGTGCGGGGAGGCGCTTTCGTGGAACAGGTCTTCCAGGAACTGCGCCAGCTCGTGCTCGGACACAAAGTCGGGAATCACGAAGCCTGCGGGCGTGCGCTTGCCATCGGCGCCCACGCGGTAGGCCTGCCACAGCGCGCCCTCGCGGCGCACTTCCACCGTGCGGCCAAAGACGTTGAAGCGCGGATGCTGCGGCGCTGGCGCGCTCATGCCGCCACCGATGCGATCAGGTCCACCTCCACGGTGGCGTTCTTGGGCAGCTGCAGCACCCCCACCGAGGTGCGCGTGTGGGCACCGGCCTCGCCCAGCACCGTGAACAGGACGTCCGAGGCGCCGTCGGCCACCTCGCTTTGCTGCGTGAAGGCGGGCGCGGACTGCACGTACACGGTGATGCGCAAGATGGACTGCACGGCATCCAGCGAGCCCAGCGCGCGCTGCAGCAGCGCCAGCGCGCGCATCGCGCACACCTTGGCGGCCTTCTGCGCATCGGCCAGGGACGCCCCCGCCCCGGCCGCGCCGGTCACCACCACGGTGTCGCCCACGCGCGGGATCTGGCCGCTCAGGTAGACGTGGCGGCCGTCGCGCACCAGCGGCACGTAGTTGCCGCCGATCTTGATCTCTCCATCAAAGCTGTACCCCAGGGCCAGCGCCTGTTCCTGAAAGCGGGCATCGCGGGACAAGGTCATGGTGTCTTTCGCTCCTTGGGTTGAACGAACGGTGCCGGGCCGCCGGCAGCCTGCGCGGGTCACACGCCCTTGTTGCGCATCCAGTCGGCCGTGCCCATGAAGCTCTCCTTCAGCCGCGCACGCAGCTGCGGCGGCACGCCGGTCTCGCCCATGGCCTGGTCCATGCAGGCCACCCATTGGTCGCGCTCCTTGATGCCAATGGAAAACGGCAGGTGCCGCATGCGCAGGCGCGGGTGCCCGAAGCGGCTTTGGTAGTGGTCAGGCCCGCCCAGCCAGCCGCACAGAAACCAGAACAGCTTCTGGCGCGCGGAGTCCAACTCGCTGCCGTGGGCGGCGCGCAGCTCGGCGTAGGCGGGCTCCAGGTCCATCAGGTCGTAGAAGCGCTCGACCAGCGCATGCACGCGCGCTTCGCCGCCGATCCACTCGTACGGCGTGGCTGCCGGCTGCGCTGCCGGGGCGGAAGATGCGTCCGTGGAATCAACATTCATGGAAAATCAGGCTCCAGCGCTTTTGCAGCAAGCGCAAACAGCTATCAATTTTATAGTATCCAGCCACCCTCACTCGGCGGCGCGCCGCAGGGTGTCCACCACCGGCCGCAGCAGCACCTCGCGCAGCCCCCACCAGCCGGCCGCCAGCGCCAGCACGGCCCCGGCGACGGCGCCCGCCAGGGGCACCCAGGGCGCGGCGGTCCAGGTGAAGTCGAAGACGAAACGCGCCAGCGCCCAGCCCACGCCCACGGCCACCGCGCTGGCCAGAAAGCCCGCCAGCAGGCCCACGCCGGCCAGCTCGGCACGCTGCACCTGGCGCAGCAGGCTGGCCCGCGCCCCCACGGCGCGCATGATGGCGTACTCGCGCGCACGCTCCTCGCGCGTGGCGGTGACGGCGGCAAACAGCACCACCAGCCCGGCCGCGAGCGTGAAGGCGAACAGGAACTCCACGGCGCGGATCACCTGGTCCAGCACGCGCTGCACCTGCGCGATGGTGGCACCCATGTCCACGTTGGTGATGTTGGGAAACTGCCGCACCAGGGCGTTGTCAAAGCCATGCACCTCCGGCGCCCGGTAGGCCGCCAGGTAGGTGACGGGCACGTCCGGGAGCTCCGCCACCGGGTACATCACGAAGAAGTTGGCCCGCATGGAGCCCCAGTCCACCTTGCGCAGGCTGGTGATGCGCGCCTCGCTCAGCACGCCGCCCATGTCGAACCGCAGGCGGTCGCCCAGCTTCAGGCCCAGCGTCTCGGCGATGCCTTCCTCCACACTGATGGCGCCCTGCTCCCCGGGCGTCCACTGCCCTGCCACGATGGGGTTGTGGGCCGGCGCCTGCACCGCGTTGGAGAGGTTGAACTCGCGGTCCACCAGGCGCTTGGCGCGGTCGTCGGTGTAGTGGTCGGGGCCCACGGGCTCGCCGTTCACGGCCACCAGGCGCCCGCGGATCATGGGATACCAGTCGTACCGGGCCACGCCGCCGTCCTTGAGCGCCTGCTGGAACGCATCGGCCTGGTCGGGCATGACGTTGATGACGAAGCGGTTGGGCGCATCGGGCGGCGTGGCCCGGCGCCAGCTGTCCACCAGGTCGGTGCGCAGCAGCACCAGCAGCACCAGCGCCAGCAGGCCCACGGCCAGGCTGCTGACCTGCACCACGGCGTAGGCCGGCCGGGCCGAGATCTGCCGCGTGGCCAGCACCAGCCAGCGCGGCGCGGTCGTTTCATTCACGCTCCTGCGCAGCAGCTTCACCGCCACCCACGACAACCCCGCGAACAGGGCCACGGCCCCTGCAAAGCCCCCCACGGCAATGGCGCCCAGCCTGAGGTCGCTGCTCACGGCCAGCAGCAGGGCGGCAAAGCCGGCGATGCCCACGCCCAGCACCACGAGCGACGCCGGCTTGAGCCCGCCCACGTCGCGGCGGATGACGCGCAGCGGCGGCACCTGGGCCAGCTGCAGCACGGGCGGCAGGCCAAACGCGAACAGCAGCGTGAGCCCCATGCCCAGCCCGAACGCCACCGGCCACAGGCTGGGCGGCGGCAGGGCCGACTCGACCAGGCCCGCCAGCAGCAGCACAAAGGCGTAGTGCACCCCGTAGCCCATCGCCACCCCCAGCGCGCTGGCAAACAGGCCGACCAGCGCGAATTCGGCGGTGTAGGCGCCTGCGATGGTGCGCTGGCTCTGCCCCAGCACGCGCAGCATGGCCGAAGCGTCCAGGTGCTCGGCCGCAAAGCCGCGCGCGGCCAGCGCCACGGCCACGGCCGACAGCAGCGCGGCGAGCAGGGCCACGAGGCTGAGGAATTTTTGCGCCCTGTCCAGCGTCTGGCGCATTTCTGGGCGCCCGCTTTCCAGCGACTCCACGCGCACGCCATGCACCTCGGGCTTCCTGGCTTCGGCAACGGCCCATTCGTTGAAGGCCTTGACGGCGCCTGCCGGGCCGGCCACGGCGAAGCGGTAGGTCAGCCGGCTGGCCGGCTGCACCAGGCCGGTGGCCGGGAGGTCGGCCTCGTTGATCATCACGCGGGGCGCAAAGCTCATGAACCCGGCCCCCCGGTCGGGCTCGATGACGATGATGCGCGCGATGCGCAGCTGCGAATCGCCCAGCAGCAGCTTGTCGCCCATGCCCAGGTTCAGCGACTCCAGCAGGGGCGCATCCACCCACACTTCGCCGCGCGCGGGAATGTCGCGCGTGGGCTGGTCGATGGCGCCCGGCGCATCGGCCACGGTGAGGCTGCCGCGCAGCGGGTAGCCCGGGGGCACGCTCTTGAGGGCCACCAGCTTGCTTGCACCGCCCTGCGCATCGCTGGCGCGGCCCATGGTGGGAAAGCCCACCGTGGTCACCGCCTGCAAGCCCAGCGCCTGCGCCCGCTCCCCAAACGCTGTGGGCGTGGGGTTGTCGCTGGCCACCACCACGTCGCCGCCCAGCAGTTGCAGCGCATCGCGCTGCAGGCCGCCCTGCAGCCGGTCGGCAAAGAAGCCCACGGCCGTCAGCGCCGCCACCGCCAGCGCCACCGCCACGATCAGCAACCGCAACTCGCCGGCGCGCAGATCGCGCACCAGGGTGCGCCAGCCCAGGCGCAGAAAAGAGAAATTCATCCCATTACCTTATCGCAAAGGGAACGGGCCAACGGTCTGCGGGGTGTTTGGCCAAGGATGCCGGGGGCAGCAGAGTCCCCGATCAGTTCATCGCACCCAGGCCGGAAAGTACCCCAAGGGATCTTGTACGGCGCTGTCGTGCGCGGGGATCACGACCAGGTCCGGCTCGGACTGCACCAGCCTCCGCAGCTTTTCCAGGCTGGCCTGCGTTTGCAGTGCGTCGTCGTCCACCAGCTTGCCGGCCACCCAGAACTTGGGCGCCCCCTGCTGCAGGGCTGCCATGGTCCAGACCACGTCGCCCACCAGGAAATACTGCTTGCCGGAATCCACCGTGACAAACAACCCCACGGAGCCCGGGGTGTGGCCCGGCATCGGCACCAGCACCACGGCGCCATCCCCGAAGACATCCAGGCTTTCCGGGTAGCCCTTGAAAGGCACGGGCTGGAACACCAAAGGCTCCCATTGAATGGAAGCTGCCCCGATTTGCGATTCCCAGGTGCCCCCGGGCCCGGTGCTGGGGGCGTGTACCCGGACGAGCTCCGCGGCGGCAACACCCACCGACGCCTCGGGAAAGTCCTGCACACCGCCCGCATGGTCCCAATGGCTGTGGCTGAGAATCACGCGCTTGAGCGGCGGCATGCCCGCCTGGTCCAGCTGCGCGCGGGCGCTTGCCACGGGCTTGTCGTACTTGAAGAAGGGGCGCCACCACAGCGGCATCCCCTGCTGGTACTGGCGGTCGATCTGGCTGCCCATGCCGGTGTCGAACAGCAGAAAGTCGTTGTGGTGCTTGACCAGGAACGCGGAGAAGTTGGAGTGCACCTGCCGGGTCACGCTGCCGCCGGGCACCAGCAGCACTTCGGGCACGGCGACTTGCGATGTCTTGATGATGGCAAAGCCGACGTCCGGGAGCGTGGCAGGGCTCGGCACGGGAGTCTGGGCATGCGCCGCGACGGCCATGAAAGCCGAGGCGAGGAGCGTGCAAAAGCGGGTGCGAAAGCAGGGCATGGTTTTGTCGTAGGAGCCAAAGGGACGCAGCGTAAAGCTTGGTCTATGCTCCAATGTCAAGGCCGCATTGCAAACGCATTTCCACCCGCGCCACCATGAACGTCAGTCAAATCGCCCAGGCGGTCGGGGTCTCGGCCGACACCGTTCGCTACTACGAAAAGCAAGGCCTCATCCCCCCGCCGCAGCGCCAGGCCAATGGCTACCGCACCTACAGCCAGGCCCACGTGGCTGCGCTGCAATTTGTGCGCGGTGCGCAAGGGTTGGGATTTTCATTGGCAGAGATCCAAGCCATCCAGCCCCAACTGGCGCAAGGCACGTTCGGCCGTACCGAGATCGAACAGCAGCTCAAGGCCAAGCTTGCGCAGATCGACGCCCACATGACACAGCTCAGAACGCTGAAAAAAGAGCTCCACGCCACCTTCGACGCGCTGCAATGCGACCCGCGCCGGCCCGTCTCCACGGCGCACGCAACGGCACCCGACAGCGCCAGCGGGGCGGGCGTGGCGGTGGTACGGCGCGCCTTCGCAAGGAGCGAAGGCAGGCGTTCTTAGCCCGCCGTGGCGGCCGCCGCCGGCTGCGCCAATTCCGGTTGCAGCACCAGCCGGTGCGCGCCGCTGTAGCACACGAACCGGCGGTTGGTTGCACGCCCGATGGCGCACAGGCCCAGCTGCTGCGCCACCGCGTGGCCCATTTGCGTCATGCCGCTGCGCGACACCACGATGGGCACGCCCATCTGGGCGGATTTGATGACCATCTCGCTGGTCAGGCGGCCGGTGGTGTAGAACACCTTGTCCGTGCCGGACATGGGGGCCTGCGCGGGGCCGGCGCCACCGGCCGGCTCGGGGTTCATCCACATCCAGCCGGCAATGGTGTCGATGGCGTTGTGCCGGCCCACGTCTTCCACGAACACCAGCAGTTCCTCGCCGCGGAACAGCGCACAGCCGTGCACCGACCCGGCGGATTTGTAGGTGGTCTCCTTGAGCCGGATGGCGTTCACGATGCCGTACAGCTGGCCTTGCGTGAGCCGGGCCTCGGGCAGGGCGATGCGGTCCACCGCGTCCATCAGGCCGCCGAACACGCTGCCCTGGCCGCAGCCGGTGGTCACCACCTTGGTGGCCGTGCGCTCGTCCAGCCGTGCGATGCCGTGGCGCGTGCGCACGGCGGCCGCATGCACCTCCCAGTCCACCGTGATGGACTCGATGTCCGACACCGAATCCACCAGGCGCTGGTTGCGCAGGTAGCCCAGCACCAGCAGTTCGGGGTGCGCACCCAGCGTCATGAGGGTGACGAGCTCGCGCCGGTCCACATACACCGTGAGCGGCCGCTCAGCCGGGATCTGCACCGTTTCCTGCAGGCCATGCTCATTGACGACCGTGACGCTGTGCGTCAAGGGCGCGTGCGCCGCGGTCAGGCGCGGCCCGGGGGCCACGGGAGAAGCCACAACAGGATCAGGGGAGGAAATCGGGGCGGTCATGGGCCAAATGTACGCATTGCGGACAAGGGATGCTGAAACCGGGGATCGCCCTGGCTCGCACAGCGCACCAAAAACAAAGCCGCGCTGCAGGGGCTGCAGCGCGGCATGGGGGACAACAGGGCAGGCCCGCGGCAGGGACGTGCGGTTCCCGCGCCGGGAGGCGCCGGCCGCTCAGGGCTTGGGGGCCGAGGCGCCTGCTGCGGCTGGCACCGCGGTGTTGTGCGGGCTTGCCGCCGTGCCGGTGGGCGAGTGCGCGCCCGCGGCCTCCAGGGGCTTGGCCTCGGGAGGGGTGTAGGCAAAGGGCCCCGGGTCCATGCACGCAGCGCCCGCGGCCGTGGCCGGCTTGGCCGACGGCGTGGTCTTGCGGTAGTGGGCGGCCACGCGGTCCTGGGCCTGGCAGAGCTTGTAGTTGTCCACCTTGGCGCTCCAGCCGGCCTTGGCGGCAGCTTCGGCGGCCTTGGCCGCGGCCTCGGGGGACGGCGGGGGCAGCTTGGCCGAAGCCAGCGTGCACAGCGCGGCCGCGCCCAGCGCTGCCGCGGTGCGCCACGCGCGGGTGCGGATCGGTTTCGTCATCGTCAACTTCGCCATGGAAAACCTCATGCCTGAACGGTGGGGTTGGCCGGTGCCTGGCCGGGGGCCTTGGCTTCGGTGCTGCGCTCGCGCGGGATCTTGCCGGCCTGGATGTCCTCGTACCAGAGCTCGTGGTGCTCCCGGGCCCAGCCCTCGCTCACGTAGCCGGTCTTCATGGCCTTGTAGGCGCCCTTCATGCCCACCGTGCCCATGTAGATGTGGCCGCAGATCAGCGCCACCATCCAGATCGCCAGCGTGGCGTGGACCATGTGGGCGATGTGCATGTCGCCGCGCACGTCGCCGAACCCCGGGATGAGCTTGTCCAGCACCAGCCCCGAGCCCACCACGAAGATCCCCGGGATGGTGATGCCCCACCAGAACAGCCCTTTCTCGCCCGCGTTGAAGCGGTGGGAAGGCACCTGGTGGTCGCCGCCCAGCATGCCGCCGGCCTTGGAGAGCCAGATGAAGTCCGCACGGTTGGCGATGTTGTCCTTGACGAAGGTGACGATGATCACCAGCAGGGACACGGCAAACAGCGGACCCATGAAGTTGTGCACGTTCTTGAGCGCATAGGTGAGCCAGCCGAACAGCGTGGCCCCCAGGACGGGCTGCAGGAAGAACTTGCCAAACGCCATGACGATGCCCGAGGCCGCCAGCGCAAGAAAGGCGAACGCATTGGCCCAGTGGGCCGCGCGCTCGAACGGCGTGAAGCGCTCGATGCGGCGCGCGCCCGATCCGTCTGGGTGGTCGTGCCCCAGAGGGCCCTTCACGAAGTAGAAGATGGCCAGGGCCAGCAGCACGATGGCAAGCAGCGCTGCACCATACGGGATGATCCACTGGTTGCGCACCTGGCGCCAGGCCTCGCCCGCGTTGGTGTAGCGCGATCCGGGGTACTGCACGAAGGACTGGATCAGGTTGCCCGCCTCGGGGGCCTGGCTCTTGGGCAGGCTGCTGTAGCCCGTCACGCCCTGCCCCACCTGGCGCCACATGGGGGCGTTGTTGCCGGGCTGGACCTTGGCGCGCTCGCCATTGGTCTGCTCGGTGTAGTGCGGATCGGCACTGGCGTCGGGCTTCACCTCGAAGATGTTCTGGCTCTGGATGCCCGCAGGCGCGGCCGCAGCGGGCACCGCAGGCTCCGGTGCAGCGGGGGCTTGCGCCCCGGCCGTGCCCCAGGCCAGGCCCGCCGCCAGCGCCACCGACCATAGGATGTGTTGCATGGCGGGCCTCACTTGGTCTGCGTGCGGGTGTATTCGTTCTGGCCGTACTGCTGGCGCGCCTTCAGCTCGGACTCCCAGCTGGCCTTGTCGCCCGCTTTCCAGCCCGCCTGGGTGAAGTTGCTTCCGGTACCGGCGTAGGGTGGCGCATCGCTGCGGATGCCTGCGCCGGTCTGCGGCTTTTCGCCGCAAGCCGCCAGCGCGGCAGCGGCCAGCACGGCCATCAGGGTGGTAGCGGTGCGGCTGTTCATGACTTGTTGCCTCCTGCGGGCGGTTGCCCCGCTTGTTGCGAACCGTAGGCCGTGCCCCAGCCCCAGACTTCGGCGCCCTTGCCGCGCTGCACGACCCGGTTGCGGAAGATGTCCGCCACGACGTCGCCGTCGCCGGCCAGCAGGGCCTTGGTGGAGCACATCTCGGCGCAGGCGGGCAGCTTGCCTTCGGCCAGGCGGTTGCGGCCATATTTCTCGAATTCGGCCTGGCTGCCGTGGGTTTCGGGGCCGCCGGCGCAGAACGTGCACTTGTCCATCTTGCCGCGCACGCCAAACGTGCCCTGCGACGGGAATTGCGGCGCGCCGAAGGGGCAGGCATAGCTGCAGTAGCCGCAGCCGATGCACACGTCCTTGTCGTGCAGCACCACGCCCTCTTCGGTGCGGTAGAAGCAGTTGACCGGGCAGACCGCCATGCAGGGCGCGTCGCTGCAGTGCATGCAGGCCACCGAGATGGACTTTTCGCCGGGCACGCCGTCGTTGAGCGTGACCACGCGGCGGCGGTTCACGCCCCAGGGCACCTCGTGCTCGTTCTTGCAGGCGGTGACGCAGCTGTTGCACTCGATGCAGCGCTCGGCGTCGCAGATGAATTTCATTCGTGCCATCGCTGCCTCCTTAAGCGCGTTCCACGTTGCAGATCGTGGTCTTGGTTTCTTGCATCATGGTCACGCTGTCGTAGCCATAGGTCGTGGCAGTGTTCACCGCCTCGCCGCGCACCACCGGCGCGGCCCCCTTGGGGTAGTAGGCCAGCAGGTCGGCCCCTTGCCAGCGGCCCGAGAAGTGGAACGGCATCCACACCGTGTCGGGCGCCACGCGCTCGGTGACCAGCGCCTGCACGTTGATGCGGGCCCCCGTGGGCGAGCTCAGCCACACACGCTCGCCGTTGCGGATGCTGCGGTCGGCTGCGGTCTTGGGGTTGATCTCGACGAACGCCTCCTGCTGCAGTTCGGCCAGCCAGGGGTTGGAGCGGGTTTCCTCGCCGCCGCCCTCGTACTCCACCAGACGGCCCGAGCTGAGGATGAGCGGAAACTTCTCGGACACCTTGTCGGCCACGTTCTTTTCCTGCACGGTCTTGTACAGCGTGGGCAGGCGCCAGAAGGCCTTCTTGTCGTCGTGCGTGGGGTACTTGGCCACCAGGTCAGGACGCGTGCCGTACAGCGGCTCGCGGTGCTGCGGAATGGCGTCGGGGAAGTTCCACACCACCGCGCGCGCCTTGGCGTTGCCAAACGGGTGGCAGCCGTGCTTCATGGCCACGCGGATGATGGCCCCCGTGGGGTCGGTCTTCCAGTTCTTGCCCTCGGCCTTGGCCTTCTCGGCGTCCGAGAGGTCGTCCCACCAGCCCAGCTTCTTGAGCAGCACGTGGTCGAACTCGGGGTAGCCGGTGGTGATCTCGCAGCCCAGCGAATGCGAGCCGTCCTCGGCCAGCAGGTTCACGCCGTCCTTTTCCACGCCGAAGTTGGCGCGGAAGTTGCCGCCGCCTTCCATGACGTGCTTGGAGGTGTCGTACAGGTTGGGCGAGCCGGGGTGCTTGAGTTCGGGCGTGCCGTAGCAGGGCCAGGGCAGCCCGAAGTAGTCGCCCGTGAAGTCGTAGCCCGTGTCCTTGTCCTTGCCGCCCTTGGCCTTCAGGGTCTTCACGTCGAACAGGTGCATGTTCTTCATGTGGGCCTTGAGGCGCTCGGGGCTCTGGCCGGTGTAGCCAATGGTCCAGACGCTGCGGTTGATCTCGCGCAGGATGTCCTCGGGCACGGGTTCGTCCATGCCCTTCACTTTCTGCAGCTTGTAGTTCTTGACCAGCTCGTCGGCAAAGCCCAGCTTCTGCGCGAACTGGTACATGATCATGTGGTCGCTGCGACTCTCCCACAGGGGCTCAATCACCTTCTCGCGCCACTGGATGGAGCGGTTGGACGCCGTGCACGAGCCGCTGGTCTCGAACTGCGTGGCGGCCGGCAGCAGGTACACCGCGCGGTTGGGGTTGAGGTCTTCGGCCTTGCCCGGCATGGCGGCCATGGCGGCGGTGGCCGACGGGTACGGGTCCACCACCACCAGCAGGTCCAGCTTGTCCATGGCGCGCTTCATCTCGAGGCCACGGGTTTGCGAGTTGGGCGCGTGCCCCCAGAAGAACACCCCGCGCAGGTTGGAGTCCTGGTCGATGAGCTCGTTCTTCTCCAGCACGCCGTCAATCCAGCGCGACACGGTGATGCCGTTCTTGGTCATCATCGCGGGCGAGGCGTACTGCTTCTTGATCCACTCGTAGTCCACGCCCCACACAGCGGCGAAATGCTTCCAAGAGCCTTCGGCCAGGCCGTAGTAGCCGGGCAGCGAGTCAGGGTTGGGGCCCACGTCGGTGGCGCCCTGCACGTTGTCGTGGCCGCGGAAGATGTTGGTGCCGCCGCCGGACTTGCCCACGTTGCCCAGCGCCAGCTGCAGGATGCACGAGGCGCGCACCATGGCGTTGCCGATGGTGTGCTGCGTCTGGCCCATGCACCAGACGATGGTGCCGGGGTTGTTGTCGTGCAGCATCTTGGCGACCTTGAACATCTGGTCTTCCTTGACGCCGCAGGCCTCTTCCACCTTGTCGGGGGTCCACTTGGCCAGGACTTCTTCGCGCACCTTGTCCATGCCGTAGACACGGTCGTGGATGTACTGCTTGTCTTCCCAGCCGTTCTTGAAGATGTGGTACAGCAGGCCGAACAGGAACGGGATGTCGGTGCCCGAACGGATGCGCACGTATTCGTCGGCCTTGGCGGCCGTGCGGGTGAACCGCGGGTCCACCACGATCATCTTGCAGCCGGTTTCCTTGGCATGCAGCATGTGCAGCATGGACACCGGGTGGGCCTCGGCCGCGTTGGAGCCGATGTACAGGGCGACCTTGCTGTTCTGCATGTCGTTGTACGAATTGGTCATGGCCCCGTAGCCCCAGGTGTTCGCCACGCCCGCCACGGTGGTGGAGTGGCAGATACGCGCCTGGTGGTCGCAGTTGTTGGTGCCCCAGAAGCTCACGAACTTGCGCAGCAGGTAGGCCTGTTCGTTGTTGTGCTTGGACGAGCCCACGAAGTACACGCTGTCGGGGCCGCTGGCCTTGCGCAGCTCCTGCATCTTGGCCGTGATCTCGTTGAGGGCCGTGTCCCAGCTGATGCGCTCGTACTTGCCGTTGACGAGCTTCATGGGGTAGCGCAGGCGGTACTCGCCATGGCCGTGCTCGCGCAGGGCCGCGCCCTTGGCGCAATGCGATCCCAGGTTGATAGGCGAGTCGAACACCGGCTCCTGCCGCACCCACACGCCGTTCTCGACCACGGCGTCCACCGCGCAGCCCACCGAGCAGTGGGTGCACACGGTGCGGCGCACTTCCAGCTTGCTGTCGCCCAGGCCCACCTTGGTGCCCTCGGCAGCCTGGGACTTTTTCACCAGCGTGAGCTGCGACGCGGCCAGGCCGACGCCAACGCCCAGTCCGGAGCGGCGCAGGAAAGACCGGCGGTCCATGGTGGGCAGCGCGTGGGACAAGCCCCGGCGCAGGCTGTGAACAAAGGGAGACGCCGCAGAGGCGGGGCTCTGCGGGGTGTGGGGAGACTTCTTGGTAAGCAACATGGCGCGTCCCGCGGTCAGATCTGGGTGGTCTTGTAGTACTGCTTCACATGCGCCGACAGGTGGTATCCACCACCGTTTTCGGGCACGGGCCGGGCGGGCGCTGCGGCCAGGTCGTCTGAAGCGGCAGGCACGGCATGGGGAAGCGTGGCCACGGCAGCGGCGGCGGCACCGACCGTGGCGGCGCCGGCAAAGAAGCTGCGGCGCGAGGAATGGGGCTGGCTGTTCTGCATGCTTGTCTCCAGAAGGGCTGGCAGCTATGAAACGAAATTCATACAGTCTATGCCACCGTGTAAATCCCTGCAATGGCGCTTTACACCCCCGACTGTCTTACTCATCTTTGATAGCACCCGGCGCAAGCGGCCTGGGCGCGAAGGTTCATTCCAGCATGTCGAACCCTTGCGTTTCCACCGCGGCGAAGGCCCGCGTGAATTGGGCCACCGCGGCATAAAAGCGCGCCTGCGGGTGCGACGCCAGTGCATCGCACAGCGCCGCAAGCCAGGGCTGCAGATGCGCGGCAAAAAAATCGCGCTGCGCCGTCAGGTTGCAGACAGCCATGTCGTCGCCCGCGATCAGGTAGCGCATGACCTCGCACAGGTAGGCCACGTGGTCCTCGGTCTCGGGCATGGCGGCTTCGTCGCGGGCAAGGCCCAGGCGGTCCAGGTCCGCACGCAGGCGGACCAGCGGTTTCTCGTTGAGGAAGCCGCTCAGGTAGTGGGAGCCGAACAGGTACACCTCGGGCTTGCCCACGCCGCCGAAGAGGCGGTCGAACTCGCGCGCGATGTCGGCATCGGACTGCGCGCGCGCGGCGCCCACCAGCTGCTGCCAGGGTTCCTGCAGGAAACCGCCGGCGCTGGGCGCCTCCGTCACGGCCACGCGCAGGGCCGCCAGCAGGTCCGCGCCCGGCACCGCGTAGTACAGCTGCGACAGCAGCCCGTACAGCTCGGCCCGCGCGGTCTCTTCGTCCAGCGCGGCACTGCTGCCGCGGGGGGCCAGGGGGGCGGTGGAGGTGGCGCTCAACGGTTCGCTCACAGGTCGGTCACTTTCTTTTCGTTTTGGGCGGAGTACAGGTCGATCACGCGGCAGTCGCTGCACATCTTCAGGCGCTCCAGCGCCTCGCCCTGGAACATGGCGTGCCCCGCGAGCTTGCCCAGCATGGCTTCGATGGCCTTGACCGTGCCGAACGGCTTGCCGCAGCGCACGCAGGCCCAGGGCTGGGCCTCGTTGAGCACGCGCGGCTGCGAGCGCTCGGGCGTCAGCAGCAGCCGCGGCTGCAGGGTGATGGCGTCCTCCGGGCAGGTGGCGGCGCACAGGCCGCATTGCACGCAATTCTTTTCAATGAAGCGCAGCTGGGGCGCCTGCGGGTTGTCCTGCAGGGCGCTGGCCGGGCACGCGCCCACGCAGCTCAGGCACAGGGTGCAGCGGTCCTTGTGGACCTCGATCGTGCCCAGGGGCGAGCCCGCAGCCGGCAGCGCGATGGCGGCGGGCCGCTCGGCCGGGGGCAACGGCGCCTGCTCCACCAGGTGGTCTAGCGCCATATCGAGGGTGCTGCGCTTTTCCTGCGCCACCGCAAAGCGCGCCGCCACGGCGGGGATCTTCTGGCGCGTCTGCGCCAGCGCCTGCAAGGCCGCGTCCAGCTCGGTGGGGTGGGTGGCTCGCAGCAGTTTCAGGTGGGTGCCGGTGTAGCCCAGGCCGCGAAGAATCGTCTGCGCCACGTCCATCTGGGCCTGCAGGCCGTCCAGGTACTGCGGGGCTTCCTCGCTGGTGCCGAGCACCACCACCCGCGAGGCGCCGTAGGCGATGGCGCTCAGCCACAGGTCCACGCCGGTACTGGCCGTGTGCCACAGGGCCACGGGGATCACGTTGGCGGGCACGCCGTGCGCCAGCTTCAGCTGCGCGGCACGGCCCAGTTCCTCCACCAGCGCCTGTCCGCGCTCCTGGCTGTGCAGCAGCAGCACCGCGTCCTTGCCGCCGGCCGCGGCATAAGTGGACAGCAGCGTCTTGAGCTTGTTGCCCTGCTCTGCCGCACGCGGGTAGGCATAGGTCAGCGCGCCGGTGGGGCACACCGTGGTGCAGGCGCCGCAGCCCACGCACAGGTTGGGGTTCACCACGACGCGCTGGTGGCTCTTGTCGCTGCTGACGGCCTCGGCCGAGCAGATGTCCACGCAGGCGTTGCAGCCCACGGTTTCGTTGCGGCTGTGGGCGCAGAGCTTTTGCTTGTAGACGAAGAACTTCGGCTTCTCGAACTCGCCCACCAGTTCGCGCAGCCGGAGCAAGGCCGCCATGTCGCTGCCGTCCCAGCGGAAGTAGCCCTGCGGCAGCGCGTGCTGCAGGAAGGTGGGCGTGGCGTTGGCCGGGCGCAGGTCCAGCACCAGATCGAAGCGCTCGGTCTGCAGCCCAGCGTCGCGGCTGAAATCGATGGCGCCCGCCACCTGGCACACCCCGGCGCAAGCGCGGTGCGACTGGCAGGCCGCCAGGTCGATCTGGTAGTCCAGGCCGATGGCGTTCTCGGGGCAGGCGGCCACGCAGGCATTGCAGCGGGTGCACAGGTCCAGGTCGATGGGGTTGTCGGCACGCCACTGCAGCTCGAACGCGCCCAGCCAGCCCGTGAGGCCCGTGATGCGCCCGCCCAGCACCGGGTAGCGCCGCGCCTGCGCGCCGCCCGCGTTGCCCGGGCCTTGGGTGAACAGGGTCACCTCCAGCACATCCGACACCAGGGCCGCGGCCTGCTCGGCCTGGTCCAGCGGGCCGATGATGAGCACGCGCCCGGCGCTGCGGTAGGTGACGGTGGGCACCGGCTCGGGCTCGGGCAGGCGGGCCGCGGCCAGCAGGGCCGCGATCTTGGGGCTGGCCTGCGCGGCATCGCGGCTCCAGCCGCCCGTCTCGCGGATGTTCACGAAGCGGATGGGCGACACCGCCCCCTCGGTCTGCTGGCCCAGCTCGCCAAACAGGCGCTGTTCCTGGGTGCAGGCCACCACCACGTCCTCGCCGGACTGGATGGCTTTCTGGAAGGCCCCGGCCTCGCGGCGGCACAGGGTGGAATGGACGGTCAGCCCATCCTCATGCAGTGCCGCGCCCAGCGCCTTCGCGCTGAGGGGCATGGTCTGGTTGCAATCGCAAAGAAGCGTCGTGGTCATGTTCGGGTTGGCTGGCGGGCGCTGCGGCCGCCCTGGGGGCGGCGCCGGGCTCCGGCTCGCTGGGGGCAGCGCTAGGAACAGCGGTGCATACCCCCGACTGTGCCACGTCCGGCGCACCGGCCGCCCCCGCGGCTTCCCGAGGCTGAGCGGGGCCGGGGGCTATTGCAGCGGGTTGGGCCGCGTTCCCTGGCTGGGCCGGCGCCTGCGCCTCTTTCTCGTGGTCGAACAGACCCAGCGCATGGGCGCTGGCCATCTGGCGCAGCATGCCGGCGGGCAGCGGGTCGGGCTGGGTGTAGTCGCCCACGTAGATGTCCAGCCCATCCATCACGTTGAAGTGCGGGTCGGCAAAGAGCTTCTTCAGGGCCAGGTTGCGCACCTCGGGCGGCACGGCCCGCGCCACGAAGGGCTTGAAGTCCGACGCAGGCGTCAAGGCCTGGGCATCGGCCAGCGTGGGCAGGGGCGGTGCCTCTGCGGGCGGCGCAGCAACGGGTGCCGCAGGGGCGGAAGCCGGCACGGCCGGTGCGCGCGGAACGGCGCTGGTCTGCGCGGCTGGCGCGCGTGCAGCCCCCCCCGCCGCCGCCGGGGGAACGGCCGGGGCCGCAGGCTCTTGCGCCAGCGGCTTGCCTTCGCGCGCATCCTGCTTGCGGCGCGACCAGCGGCCCAGGAAACCGTCAGCCATGGCCGGCACCTCCGGCGTGGCCGCCGCCACCGCGCTGTTTCTCCGTGCTGACCGACGCGGGGTTGCCAAAGCGGTCCTGCAGCGGGCGGAAGCTGTCGGGGCGCTTGCGGCGCTTGGGCTCGGGCTGGTAGTGCTCGGCCACAAAGGCCCGCAGCACCTCCAGCACCTCCGGTGCCGCGGGCACCTGCTCCACGGTTTCCTGCGCGTCCAGCCAACGGCCGGCGTCGTGGTAGCTCAGGCTCACCGCCACGGGGCGGGCCAAGGGGATTGCCTCGGTGCCGGGGTCTTCATCGCGGCGCCACATCACAAACCAGCAGGGGGCCGGGGAGGTGAGGTTGAGGTGGTAGCCCTCCGCGTCGTCGCGGAACAGTTCCACGCGAAAGCCGGGGAACAGCCAGCGCTGCTCGCGCTCGTCCTGGATCAGCGGCCGGGGTTCGGTGCCGAAGGTGGGTTCATGGACCACCACCTCGGCCAGCGACCACCGCCAGGGCTGCCAGCGGTTGTCGATGCGCTCGCAGCGCATGATCACGGCCACGTCGGTGAAGGGGCGTTCGGTCATGGGCGTGGAATGTACCCCGGCGCCGCACCGTGGGCCGCCATTTCCACAAAGCCCCTTTGCGCGCCGTCAGTTGGCGGCGGCCTCGAGTTTCTCGACGGCCACGGCGCAGTACTTGAACTCCGGAATCTTGCCGAACGGGTCCAGCGCCGCGTTGGTGAGCAGGTTGGCTGCCGCCTCCACGTAGGCGAACGGCATGAACACCGTGCCGCGGGGCGTGCCGTCGTCGCGCCGCACGCGCACCTGCAGCATGCCGCGGCGCGAGCGGATGCCCACCAGCGCGCCCGGCGCCACGCCCAGCCGCGCCAGCTCTTCACCGTGCAGCGAGGCCGTGGCCATGGGCTCGATGGCGTCCAGCACGGTGCTGCGCCGCGTCATGCTGCCGGTGTGCCAGTGCTCCAGCTGGCGGCCGGTGATGAGCACCAGGGGGTAGTCGGCATCGGGCTTTTCGGCCGCTGGAATCACGCTGGCGGGCACGAGCTTGAGGCGGCCCGTGGGCGTGGGGAACTGCTCCTTGAACACGATGGGCTGGCCAGGGTCGTCCGGCGTGAGGCAGGGGTAGGTCACGCTGGACTCGCGCTCCAGCCGGTCCCAGCTGATGCCCTCGATGCTCGCGTGCATGGCCTGGCGCATTTCGTCGTACACGGCGGCCACGCCGGATTCCTCGCCCTCGTAGTTCCAGTTCAGACCCGCCCCGCCGCCGGGCCGCCCCAAGGCGGGGCCGGCCCCCTCGGGGGGCAGCGACGACACGAGGTGCGGAGCGTGGGGGCCCACTCTCTGCGCGATCTGCTGAATGATCCACAGGTCGGGGCGCGCGTCCCCCGGCGGATTCAGCGCGCGGCGGCCCATCTGCACCATGCGGTCGGTGTTGCTCGCGGTGCCCGTCTTTTCGGGCCAGGCGCTGGCGGGCAGCACCACGTCGGCCAGCCAGGCGGTTTCGGTCAGGAAGATGTCCTGCACCACCAGATGCTGCAGGCTGGCCAGTGCGTGGCGCGCGTGGTTCAGGTCGGGGTCGCTCATGGCGGGGTTCTCGCCCATGATGTACATGCCGCGCACCTTGTGGGGGTCACTGTCCGGCGCCAAGGCCTTGTGCATGATCTCGACCACGGTGTAGCCCGGTGCCTCGTCGAGCTTGGTGCCCCAGAAGCCTTCGAACCACGCATGCGCCCCCGCGTTGTCCACGCGCTGGTAGTTGGGGAACATCATCGGGATCAGCCCCGCGTCGCTCGCGCCCTGCACATTGTTCTGGCCGCGCAGCGGGTGCAGGCCCGAGCCGGGCTTGCCAATCTGGCCCGTGACGGCGCACAGCGCGATCAGGCAGCGCGCATTGTCGGTGCCGTGCACATGCTGGCTCACGCCCATGCCCCAAAGGATCATGGAAGACTTGGCCGTGGCAAACGCCCGCGCGACCTCGCGCAGCGTCTCGGCCGGAATGCTGCACACGGGCGCCATGGCCTCGGGGCTGCAGGCCAGCACGTTGGCCTTGAGCGCTTCAAAGTCGGTGGTGCGCTCCTTGATGAAAGCCTCATCCACCAGACCTTCGTCAATCACCGTGTGGATCAGCGCGTTGAGCATGGCCACGTCGGTGTCAGCCTTGAACTGCAGGGTGCGCCAGGCGTGGCGGCCGATGTCCGTCACGCGCGGGTCGGCCAGCACGATTCTGGCCCCGCGCTTGGCCGCGTTCTTCATCCAGGTCGCCGCCACGGGATGGTTGGCCGTGGGGTTGGAGCCGATCACAAAGATCAGCTCGGCATGTTCCACGTCGTTTACCGGGTTGCTCACGGCCCCCGAGCCCACACCTTCGAGCAGCGCGGCCACGCTGGACGCATGGCACAGGCGGGTGCAGTGGTCCACGTTGTTGCTGCCAAAGCCGGTGCGCACGAGTTTCTGGAACAGGTAGGCCTCTTCGTTGCTGCCCTTGGCCGAGCCGAAGCCCGCCAGCGCCTTGGGGCCGTGCGTGTCGCGCAGGTTTTTGAGCGTGCCTGCGGCCAGGTCCAGCGCCTCGTCCCACGTGGCTTCGCGGAAGGTGTCCCGCCAGTCGGCGCCGTAGGGGCGCACCTCCTTGGGCACGCCGGGCTTGCGGACCAGCGGCACCGTCAGGCGGTCCGGATGGTGGGCGTAGTCAAAGCCAAAGCGCCCTTTCACGCACAGGCGGCCATGGTTCGCCGGGCCGTCGCGGCCCTCCACGCTGATGATCTTTTCATCGCGCACGTTGTAGGTGATGAGGCAGCCCACGCCGCAGAACGGGCAGACCGAATCGACCTTGCGGTCCACCTTTTGCGAGCCGATGTGCGTCTTGGGGCTGAGCGCGCCCGTGGGACAGGCCTGCACGCATTCGCCGCAGGCCACGCAGGTGCTCTCGGCCATGGGGTCGTCCAGGTCGAAGACGATCTTGCTCTGGGCACCGCGCAGCGCGTAGCCGATGACGTCGTTGACCTGCTCCTCGCGGCAGGCGCGCACGCAGCGGTTGCACTGAATGCAGGCGTCCAGGTTGACGGCCATCGCGGGGTGGCTCAGGTCCGGCGCGGGTTGCTCGCGGCGCAGGGCTTTCAATGCGGGGCGCACCGCAACCCCCATCCGATCCGCCCATTGGCTCAGCTCGCCGTGTTGCCCCACCGCTTCGGGAGAATTTGAATCAAATGGACCTCCAGCGCCTGATGGATAAGCGCTGACAGCTACCAATTCAGGAGCATCTTCCTTGTCATCGTTCCAGCGGTAGCCCCCATCGGGCATGTCCGACAGCAGCATCTCCACCACCATCTGCTGGCTCTTGCGGGCGCGCGGGCTGGCGGCCTGTACCTTCATCCCTACGGTCGGCGCGCGGCAGCAGCTGGGCGCCAGCGTGCGCTCGCCCGCGATCTCCACCACGCAGGCGCGGCAGTTGCCATCGGGGCGCAGGCCGTCGGTGTAGCACAGGTGCGGGATCTCCACGCCGTGGCGCTGCGCGGCCTTGAGGATGGTCTCGCCCGGCTGCGCCGTGACGGGCTGGCCGTCCAGCTCAAACGCCACGCCGCCGGTTGCTTGCAAGCGGCTCATGGCTGGGCTCCCTTGGGCAGTTGCTCGGCCAGCGGGCTGTTGCGCGGCTTGGGCAGGTCGCCCGGCCAGGGACCCTCGCCCACCTCGTGCGCAAAGTACTTGTGGATGCAGCGGATGGGGTTGGGCGCCGCCTGGCCCAGGCCGCAGATGGAGGCGTCGGCCATCACCTGCGCCAGGTCGTCCAGCAGCTCTTCGTCCCACTGCGGCGCCTGCATCAGCGTGGCCGCCTTGGCCGTGCCCACGCGGCAGGGCGTGCACTGGCCGCAGCTTTCGTGTTCAAAAAAGCGCATCACGTTCAGCGCCGCATCGCGCGCACGGTCGTGCTGGCTGAGCACGATGACGGCGGCCGAGCCGATGAAGCAGCCGTACGGCTGCAGCGTGTCGAAGTCCAGCGGGATGTCGTTCAGCCGGGCAGGCAGGATGCCGCCTGAGGCGCCGCCGGGCAGGTAGGCATAGAGCTGGTGGCCGTCCAGCATGCCGCCGCAGTATTCGTCGATGAGTTCCTGCACGGTGATGCCCGCGGGCGCGAGCTTGACGCCCGGGTGCTTCACGCGGCCGCTGACGCTGAAACTGCGCAGCCCCTTGCGGCCGTGGCGGCCAAAGCTGGCAAACCACTCTGGCCCGCGCTCCACGATGTCGCGCACCCAGTACAGCGTCTCGAAGTTGTGCTCCAGCGTGGGCCGGCCGAACAGGCCCACCTGCGCGATGTAGGGCGGGCGCATGCGCGGCTCGCCGCGTTTGCCTTCGATGCTCTCGATCATGGCGGACTCTTCGCCGCAGATATACGCGCCTGCGCCACGGCGCAGTTCGATGTGGGGCAGCGGGCACGGCGGCTCGGCGCGCAGGTCCTCCAGCGCCGCCTGCAGCAGCGCGCGGCAGCCGTGGTATTCGTCGCGCAGGTAGATGTAGACCGCCTCGGTGCCCACCACCTGGGCGGCGATGAGCACACCCTCCAGAAAGCGGTGCGGGTCGCGTTCGAGGTAAGTACGGTCCTTGAAGGTGCCTGGCTCGCCCTCGTCGATATTCACGGCCATCACGCGCGGCGCAGGTTGGTCCCGCACGATGCGCCATTTGCGCCCGGCCGGGAAACCTGCGCCACCCAGGCCGCGCAGGCCCGAGTCTTCCATGGCGGCCAGCACTGCCTCAGCGTCCATCTCGCCATTGACCAGCGCAGCAGCCGTCTGGTAGCCGCCGTGGGCGCGGTAGGTGGCGAGGTCGGTGTGGGCCGGGCTGATGCCTTCGGGCTGCGCAGGCACGCTGTGCTCTGCCAGCCCCGAAATATCAAAATTGATAGCTGCTGGCGCTTGCGGGTGAAGCGCTGCAGCCCGATTGGGCTTCGAACGGACCGTTTCCATCACCCCATCCACCGTGGCGTGCGGCACCGGGCATTGGTGCACCACGGCCACCGGCGCCTGTTCGCAGCGGCCCACGCAGGGCACGGCCTGCACCTGCACATCGCCCTGCCCGGCTGCGCGCAGCCGCTCGGGCAATGCGGCCAGCAGCGCGCGGGCTCCGGCCATGCTGCAGCTCAGGCTGTCGCACACGCGCAGCACCAGGCGCGGCGCCTGGGCCTCTTCGCCGCGCACGATGTCGAAGTGGTGGTAGAAGCTGGCCACCTCGTACACCTCGGCCATGGGCAGGTTCATCTGCCGTGCCAGCGCCACCAGATGCCGGTCGTGCAGCACGCCGAAGTGGTCGTTCAGGCGGTGCAGGTATTCGATGAGCAGGTCGCGCCGGTAGCCTTCGGCCGGGCGCGGGCCCAGCAGCTGTGCCACATCGGCCAGGGCGGCCTCTTCGGGCTGGCGGCCCTTCAGGCGGCCTTTGCGGCGGATGCGCTCGCGCAGGTCGTTGACGGACACGGCAGCCACCGTGGGCGCTTCGGAAGCAAGGTTCATGGACCGGGGGACGGGGGCGTCGGTGGGTTCTTGGTATGAAGGCGCCTGCATAGGGCGCGGGTGCGCCGCAGTGTCCGGCACAGCGGCCGCGTGCGTCAAATTGCCGATGCACATGGGGCGATCACAAAAACAAATGAAACGGCCGCCGACCGTGCGGGCCGCGAATGACGCCGCCGCCCCCGCGGCGCGGCGCCTCAGTCCGGCGCCAGCAGCCCGCTGTGGGCCTGGGCGTGGCGCAGCCACTGCGCGTCTTGCGCCAGCGCCAGGGCTGCGTCGAGCGCCCGCGTGGGTTGCACCTGCCGGTGCGACATGAAGCCGATGGGGGTGGTCAGCACCGGGCTGGCCAGGGGCTGGGCTTCCAGGCCGTCGTGGCCGCGCACGGCATCGACCAGCGCACCGGGCAGGACGCTGCACAGCTCGCCCGCCACCACGCTCAGCGCCAGGGTCAGCACGGAATCCGTCTCCATGGCCGGGCGCACCGTGGCGCCGGCGCTGCGGAACGCGCCATCGACCAGGCTGCGGTTGTGCATTTCGGGCGTGAGCAGGCACAGCGGCAGTCGCGCCGCATCGGCCCAGCCCGTGGGCGGGCCCATCTGCAGCCCGCGCTGGCGCGGCCCCACGGCACGGCGCAGCAAAAAGTAGTGCTCCACATACTGCGGCCAGGCCCGCAGCTGCCCGCCGCGCGCGGGCATGCGGTCGGTGTAGCCCAGGGCCAGGTCCAGGGCGATGGACTCCAGGCCGGCCTCCAGCGCCTGCGAACTCATCGACAGCACCACCGCCACGATGCCCGGGTGCCGCGCCTGCAGCTGCGCCGCAAACCGCGCCAGGATGGGTATGGCCGTGGGCACGGCCCCCAGGCGCAGCGTGCCGCGCGGATGGGCGGCGTCGCTCACGAGGTCCTGCTGCAGCAGCTGGTGCTCGTGCAGCATGCGCTGGGCCGAAGCCAGCACCCGCTCGCCCTCGGGCGTGAAGCCCTCAAAGCTGCGGCCCCGGCGCACCACCACCACGCCAAACTCCTTTTCCAGCGCGCGCAGCGCATTGGACAGGGCCGGCTGCGTGATGTGGCAGGCCGCAGCCGCCCGGCCAAAGTGCCGGTGCTCGTGCAGCGCGACCAGGTAGCGCAGGGAGGCGAGCAGGTTCATGAAGGTGAATTTGCCGTCAAATTGGGCTGTAGCGCTTATGCATCAAGCGCCACCAGCTCACTTTTCAGGAGCACTTGGGCTGCTGCGTGAAGCTTGGATCGACCTTTGCGGAATCGTCCAACAGCTTGTGGGACGATTCCGCGCGGCGCGCAAACCCGATCAGGTGTTCTTGCTGACCGAGATCGTCGGGAACTTGCTCGAAAAATCCTTGGCCTGCTGGGCGATCTTCACCGCCACGTCGCGCGCCACCTTCTTGTAGATCTGGGCGACCTCGCCGTCCGGGTCGGCCACCACGGTGGGCTTGCCGCTGTCGGCCTGCAGGCGGATGCTCATGTTCAGCGGCAGCGCGCCCAGGTAGTCCATGCCGTACTCGGCGGCCATCTTCTTGCCGCCGTCGGCGCCAAAGATGTGCTCCACATGGCCGCAGTTGCTGCACACGTGGGCGGCCATGTTCTCGACGATGCCCAGGATGGGCACGCCCACCTTTTCAAACATCTTGATGCCCTTCTTGGCATCCAGCAGGGCGATGTCCTGGGGGGTGGTGACGATGACGGCGCCGGTCATGGGCACGCGCTGGCTCAGGGTGAGCTGGATGTCGCCGGTGCCGGGGGGCATGTCGATGATGAGGTAGTCCAGGTCCTTCCAGTTGGTCTGGCGCAAGAGCTGCTCCAGCGCCTGGGTGGCCATGGGGCCGCGCCAGATCATGGCCTCGTCCTGGTCCACCAGGAAGCCGATGGACATGACCTGCACGCCGTAGTTCTCCAGCGGCTCCATGGTCTTGCCGTCCTCGCTCTCGGGGCGGCGGTTGATGCCCAGCATCATGGGCTGGCTGGGGCCGTAGATGTCGGCGTCCAGCACGCCCACGCTGGCGCCCTCGGCGGCCAGGGCCAGGGCCAGGTTGGCGGCCGTGGTGCTCTTGCCCACGCCGCCCTTGCCCGAGGCCACGGCGATGATGTTCTTGACCTGCGGCAGCAGCTGCACGCCGCGCTGCACGGCGTGGGCGATGACCTTGGTGGTGATGTTGACCGAGGCGTTGTCCACCCCGGCCACGCCCTTGGCGGCCGCCACCAGCTGGCGGCGCAGCTCGGGCACGAGGCTCTTGGCGGGGTAGCCCAGCTCCACCTCGAAGGCCACGTCGCCGCCGGTGATCTGCACGTTGCGCAGGGCGCGCGTGCTGACGAAATCCTTGCCCGTGTGCGGGTCTTTCACGCCGGCCAGCGCGGCCAGCAGGTCTTGTTCGGTGACAGCCATTCCATTCACTCCTGTGGGGCGGGTAGTCTATTCGTTGGCCGCTGGCCCTGGCGACTGAAGGACAATGCGCCACCCTTTCCCCCGCCCGACACCTGCCCAACCCGCCAAAGAGGACCCCGTGAAATTCAAGATGGCCGAAAAGTCCCTGTTTGCCCTGCTGCTGCGCTCGCCCTGGTGGGTGAGCTTTGTGGTGGTGGGGCTGGTGGTGCTGGCAGCCGGGGCGCTGCTGCCCCGGGAGTATTTCGTGGTGGGCGCGCTGGCGGGCTTGCCGATCTTCGTGGTGGGCTGCATCGCCGCCTGGCGCCAGCTGCGCGCGCCCAGCCCCGCCAAAGTGGCCGAGATGCTGGACGCCGTGCAAAGCATGCCCTGGCGCAGCTTTGCCGACACGCTGGAGGCCGCCTGGACCCGCGAAGGCTGCACGGTGGAGCGCCTGCCCGCCGGCGGCGCGGCCGACCTGGCCCTGGCCAAGGGCGGCCAGACCACGCTGGTCAGCGCCCGCCGCTGGAAGGCCGCCACCCACGGCGTGGAGCCGCTGCGCGAGCTGCACGCCGCCATGCAGGCGCGCGGCGCCCCGGCCGGCGTGTATGTGGTCACGCAGGGGCAGCTCAGCGACAACGCCCGCATCTTTGCGCGGGACCACGGCATTGCCGTACTGCAGGCCGAGGCCCTGGCGCAGATGCTGCTCAATGCGCGCTGACCGGGCGGCGCGTGCGGCCGCTCGCAGGCGCCCGGCCTTGCGACCGCACGGCCCGGCGCTTTGGGGTTTCCCCAGATGGCGGGGCCCCCAGGCCCCTCCACACTGAGGGTCTTTGCCAGGGCCCCGCGCACGTCCCCACCCTTCAATTTTTTGCCCGCTTTGCGATGCCGTCCACTCCCCGCGCCTCCCGCGCCCGCCCCAGCACCATTGACGGCGAACGCCCCGCCACCGGCCTGCTGCTCACCGGCGGCGGAGCCCGCGCGGCCTACCAGGTGGGGGTGCTGGAGGCCATTGCCGACCTGCGCAACGCCTGCGGCGAGGGCGGCGGGCCCAACCCGTTCCCCATCATCACGGGCACCTCGGCCGGCGCCATCAACGCCGCCGCGCTGGCCTGCGGGGCAGACCACTTTGACCGCGCCGTGCGCCGCATCGCCCGCGTCTGGCGCCAGTTCCACGCCAGCCAGATCTACGGGGCCGATTCGCTGTCGGTGATGCGCAGCGGGGCCCGCTGGCTCACGCTGATGTCCATTGGCTGGGCGCTGGCGCGCTGGCGGCGCATGCGCCCGCAGTCGCTGCTGGACAACAAGCCGCTGGAGAAACTGCTGGTCAAGATGGTGCCCCTGGTGCGCCTGCCCCGGCTCATCCGCAAGGGGCACCTCACCGCGCTGGCGGTGACGGCGTCCAGCTACAGCTCGGGCGAGCACGTCACCTTTTTTGAAACGGCCGGACCGGTGCAGCCCTGGGTGCGCTCGCAGCGCAAGGCGGCGCGCGACCGCATCACGCACGAGCACCTGCTGGCCTCGTCGGCCATTCCGTTCATCTTCCCGGCCAAGGGCATCGCGGTGGGGGACCATACCGAGTACTTTGGCGACGGCTCCATGCGCCAGTCAGCCCCCATCGCCCCAGCCATCCACCTGGGGGCCGAACGCATCCTGGTCATCGGCGCGGGCCGCATGCACGAGCCCCAGGGCGACGCGGCCGCCAACCCCACGCCCACCTACCCGTCGCTGGCGCAGATTGCGGGCCACGCGCTGTCCAACATCTTTCTGGATGCGCTGTCGGTGGACGTGGAGCGGGTGCAGCGCATCAACCAGACGCTCTCGCTCATCCCGCCCGAGGTGCGCTCGCAAAGCACGCTGCGGCCCATCGAGCTGCTGGTGATCGCGCCGTCCCAGCGGCTGGACGCCGTGGCCGCCCGCCACGTGGGCGACCTGCCCGCGCCGGTGCGCACCATGCTGGGCGCCCTGGGCGTCACCTCGAACATGGCCGACGTGCGCAGCGCGGCGCTGGCCAGCTACCTGCTGTTCGAGGCCGGCTACACGCAGGAGCTGATGGCCCTGGGCCGGGCGGACACCCTCGCCATGCGCGCGCAGGTGTGCCGCTTCTTCGGCTGGACGGACACCGGCGCCGAAGTGCAGACGAAGCTCCACACCTGAAAGGCCCGGGTGCGCCGGGAATGGGCGCGGTGTGCGGCCGCCCCCTTAAAATTGCAGGTTCCGCCTGAGAAAGCCGCATTTCCATGACGCAACCCGCCCGCAAACTCTTCGTCACCACCGCCCTGCCGTACGCCAACGGCAACTTCCACATCGGCCACATCATGGAATACATCCAGGCCGACATCTGGGTGCGGTTCCAGCGCATGCGGGGCAACGCCGTCAACTTCGTGGGCGCGGACGACACGCACGGCGCGCCCATCATGATCGCCGCCGAAAAGGCGGGCATCACGCCCCAGCAGTTCGTGGCCAACATTGCCGCCGGCCGCAAGCAATACCTGGACGGCTTTCACATCAGCTTTGACAACTGGCACAGCACCGACGCGCCCGAAAACCACGAGCTGGCCCGCCAGATCTACCGCGACCTGCGCGACCGCGCCGACGGCAGCCTGATCGAGGTGCGCACCATCGAGCAGTTCTTCGACCCCGAGAAGAACATGTTCCTGCCCGACCGCTACATCAAGGGCGAATGCCCCAAGTGCCACGCCAAGGACCAGTACGGCGACAACTGCGAGGTGTGCGGTACGGTGTACGCCCCCACCGACCTGATCAACCCCTATTCGGCCCTGTCGGGCGCCAAGCCCGAGCTCAAGCATTCCGAGCACTTCTTCTTCAAGCTGTCGGACCCGCGCTGCGTGGACTTTCTGCAGCACTGGACGCAGGACGGCAAGCTGCAGCCCGAGGTGGCCAACAAGATCAAGGAATGGTTCACCGTCCGCACCAACCCGGACGGCACGCAGAGCGAAGGCCTGGGCGACTGGGACATCAGCCGCGACGCGCCCTACTTCGGCATTGAAATTCCCGACGCGCCCGGCAAGTACTTCTACGTGTGGCTGGACGCGCCCGTGGGCTATCTGGCGTCGCTGAAGAACCTGCTGGAAAAGCGCGGCGTGAGCTACGACGCCTACATGGCCGACCCGGCCTTGGAGCAGTACCACTTCATCGGCAAGGACATCGTCACCTTCCACACCCTGTTCTGGCCCGCCATGCTGCACTTCAGCGGCCGCAAGACGCCCAACAGCGTGTTCGTGCACGGCTTCCTCACGGTGAACAACGGCGAGAAGATGAGCAAGAGCCGCGGCACCGGCCTGGACCCGCTCAAGTACCTGAGCCTGGGCATGAACGCCGAATGGCTGCGCTACTACCTGGCCGCCAAGCTCAGCGCCCGCAACGAAGACATCGACTTCAACGCCGAGGACTTCATGCTGCGCGTGAACAGCGACCTGATTGGCAAGTACGTGAACATTGCCAGCCGCGCGGCGGGCTTTTTGACCAAGCGTTTTGACGGCAAGCTGACCAGCGACTTTGACGCCGCCGGCAGCGCCCTGCTGGCCGAAGTGCGTGGCGCCCGCGACACGCTGGCCCAGCTGTACGAGGCCCGCGAATACGGCAAGGCCACCCGCGAAATCATGCTGCTGGCCGACCGCATCAACGCCTACGTGGACCAGAACAAGCCCTGGGACCTGGCCAAGGACGCCGCCAACAACGTGGCGCTGCACCAGGTGTGCTCGGTGCTCATCAACGCGTTCGACGCCCTCACCCGCTACCTGGCCCCCGTGCTGCCCGGCCTCTCGCGCGCGGTGGAAAGCTTTGTGGGCCGCAGCATGGCGCAGTGGGCCGTGGATGGCAATGTGCAGGCCATCCAGCCCTACAACCACCTGATGCAGCGCGTGACGCCCGAGCAGCTTGAGTCATTGTTTGAGGCCCCAGCGCAGGCTGCACCTGCGCAAGCAGCTACAGAAACAGTAGCATCCAACGGCCACCCCGGTGGCGAGGAACTGGCCCCCACCATCACCATCGACGACTTCACCAAGATCGACCTGCGCATCGCGCTGATCGTGAACTGCGAGCCGGTGGAAGGCTCCACCAAGCTGCTGCGCCTGACGCTGGACGTGGGCGAAGGCCGCACGCGCAACGTGTTCTCGGGCATCGCCAGCGCCTACAAGCCGGAAGATCTGGTGGGCAAGCACACCGTGATGGTGGCCAACCTGGCCCCGCGCAAGATGAAGTTCGGCGTCTCCGAAGGCATGGTGCTGGCCGCCAGCCATGGCGACGAAAAGGCCCAACCCGGCATCTACGTGCTGAACCCCTGGCCCGGCGCCACGCCCGGCATGCGCGTGCGCTGAGGCGGCGGGAACCCGTCTCCTGCACCTCTGGCCCTTTCCGCTGTCGCGGCCGGGGTCTCATTGAGCGGCTGCTTCTGCCTGGGAGCCCGGGCGCCCGCGGGCCGGGCATCAGAGATCGAGCAGCCGCTGCTCCAGGGCCTCGACGTCTTGCACCACGAGTTTTTGCCGGGTCGAGGTCACCAGCCCCAGCTGGCGAAGCCGCGCCAGTTCCCGGCTGACCTCCTCGCGCGAGGCCGCGATGCGCGCCGCCAGATCGACATGCCGGGGTGCCGGCTCGATGGTGGCCTGGTTGTCTTGCACACCCGCAGCCTTGGCAAGCTCCAGCAAATGGCTGCACAGCCGCCCGGGGATCTTCAGGATGCCCAGCTCGATCACCCGGCTGACCAGCTGCTCCGTGACCGTCCGCAGCGCCTCCACCAGCTGCCCGCCCAGCACGGCGTCCTGGCGCAGCAGCTGCATGAAATCTTCGCGCTCCAGGCAGGCAAGCAACGAGGCGTCCAGCGCCTGTGCCTGCAGGGTCGCGGCACTCGCCCCCAGCACACTGATGCCGCCAAAATGCGCTCCCCGCTCGAAGTCCGCGAGCAGCAGTTCCCGGCCGTTGGGGGCGAGCGCCGATACGCGCATCCTGCCGTGGCAGACAATGAAGAAGGTGCCCTGCGAGCACCCCGCGGCAATTTGCCCGGGCTGCAGGTTTTGCCAGGAGCACAGGCGTGCGACCTCGGCCAGCCGGGCATCGTCCATCCCGTCAAAAAGCCGGCAGCTGCGCAGCCTCCTCACCAGGGTTTCGGACAGGCTGTCTGGGGTCAGTCGCACAGTGGGATCTTTCATTTGCAAAGGGCCGGTAGTGGTGCCGCGCTCCGTGCCCAACGGTTGAGCTCAATCGCCGCTTTTTTTCGCAAGATCGAACGCAACGCAGGTGGTCGTCGCATGGGCGTAGAGCCGGCCCTGTTCATCCTCTACCCGCGCATCCGCCGTCAAGAGACGCTCGCCGCCATGGACCAGCCGTGCCGTTGCGCGCAACGGGCCGGTCTTGCCGGTGGCAGGCCGCACGATCCGGACGCCCAGCTCGGCCGTCGTGTACGACCGCCCCGCCGGCAGCACGGACTGCACCGCACAGCCCAGCGCGGAATCCAACAGGGTGGCAAACCACCCGCCATGCACCGTGCCCATGGGATTGTAGTGGTGCCGCAGCGGGACACCCTGGAACACCGCCCGGCCCTCGCCCACCTCCAGCAGGGTCATGTTCATGGTTTCGTTCATGGGCGGGTACGGCAGCTCGCCGGACACCATGGCGCCCAGGATTTCGCGCCCGATCTTTCCCGCCAGCTGCTCCGGGCGCGCAAGGCCCGCAAAGCCCCCTCCGTCGTGCATGCGCTGCAGCGCTTCGGATTGTTGGCGGCCCCAGGTGCGAGGGGCTTGCTGATCGTCTTTCATACGGGGCTCTCCGTTGCAAGGAATGGACTCATTGGTCTTCACGCGGCTCATGCCAGCCCGAAGGATTTGCGCAAGCCCTTTTCCACCGGGCCGGCCGGCATGAAGCGGCGCAGCTTGGCCAGCACCGAGGCCTCGCCCCGGGGGGTGTGGCGCATCTGCCAGCGCCCCAGCCCGGCCTTGACGAGGGTGGCGGCCACGCCTTCCGGCGCCGGCGCCTTCTGCACGTTGTTCTGGATCGCCTTCGACACAGTGTCCAGCTCCTGGCTGTAGTCGGCGATGCGGGCCGCGGCCTGGGGTGCGTTGAGGTCCAGATTCGTCCGGGTGAAGGAGGGCTCCACCAGCGAAACCCGGATGCCGAACTGGCGCACTTCATGGTCCAGCGTCTCGGCCAGCCCTTCCACCGCGTGCTTGGACGCTGCGTAGAGCGCCATGTAGGGGGCGGGCAGGAAGCCCAGCACCGAACTCACGTTGACGATGCGGCCCGACCGCTGGCGGCGCATGTGCGGCAGCACGGCCTTGACCACGCGCAGCAGGCCGAAAAGATTGGTGTCGAACAGCGCCTTGGCCTCCTCCACGGAGGTCTCTTCCGCCGCCCCCAGCAAGGTCACGCCGGCGCTGTTGACCAGCACGTCGATGCGCTGGGCTTGCGCAACAACGCTCTGGACCCCGCGCTCCACGGACGCGTCGTCCCGGATGTCCATCTCCACCAGGGTGACGTTGGGAATGGGCTGGGCGCTGGCCGGGTTGCGCACCGTCCCGAAGACCCGGCAGCCCTGCTGGGCAAACTGCACGGCGGCCGCGCGGCCGATGCCCGAAGACACGCCGGTGATGAGGATGACTTTGGAATTCGACATGGCAGTTCCTTCAAAAGGTTGGCAGGGGTGGCGGATCAAGCGGAGGGGCTGGCCGGGCGGATGCCGAACCAGATGGAGTACATGGCCGGCAGGAACACGAGCGTGAGCACCGTCCCGGCCAGCGTGCCGCCGATCAGGGTGTAGGCCAGCGTTCCCCAGAACACCGAGTGCGTCAGCGGGATGAAGGCCAGCACGGCGGCCAGGGCCGTCAGGATCACGGGGCGGGCCCGCTGCACCGTGGCTTCCACCACGGCGCGGAAGGGGTCCAGCCCGGCGTGCTCGTTCTCGCGGATCTGGCCGATCAGGATCAGCGTGTTGCGCATCAGGATGCCCGAGAGCGCGATCAGCCCCACCAGCGCGTTGATGCCAAAGGGTTGCTGGAACAGCAGCAGCGTGGGCACCACGCCGATCAGGCCCAGCGGGCTGGTCAGAAAGACCATCACCATTGCCGGAATCGAGCGAACCTGCACGATGAGGATGAGCAAGGTGACCGCCAGCATGATGGGGAAGATCGGCAGCATCGCGACCGTCGCCTTGCCCGACTCTTCGATGGAGCCCGCCTCGACGATGCGGTAGCCGCTGGGCAGCTGGTCCATGACGGGGCGCAGCTGCCGGGTGATGGCCGCCGACACATCGGGCGGCTGCAGGCCTTCGGCAATGTCGCCGCGCACGGTGATGGTGGGCACCCGGTCGCGCCGGCGCATCACGGGGTCTTCCATGCGCACGTCCACCGTGCCCACCTGGGACAGCGGGATGCGCTGCCCCGCCGATCCCACCAGCGAAAAGCCGGCGATCTTCGCGGGGTCGAGCCGGATGCCGCCCGCCGCGCGGCCGACCACCTGCACCGAGCGAATGTCCTCGCGCACGTCCGTCAGCGGTACCCCGCTCAGCAGGAACTGCAGCTGCAGCGCAACGGAGCTGGCGCTCAGGCCGACGGCGTGCAGCCGGTCCTGGTCGAGCGCGAAGTGCAGGCTGGGCACCCGCGAACCCCAGTCCGTGTTGACGGTGCGCATCATGGGGCTGGCGTGCAGCACGGCCTCGACCTGCGCGGCGATCTCGCGCAGCTTGGCGGGGTCCGGCCCCATGACGCGGTAGGCCACCGGAAAAGGCGACGGGGGGCCAAACACAATCTGGGTGACACGCACCCGCGCCTCGGGCGCCAGCCCCGCGGCCACGGCCTCGCGCAGCCGGAACTTGAGCGCCTCCCGCTCCTGGTCGTTGCCCGTGAGTGCGACGATCTTGGCGAACGAGGGGTCGGGCAGCTCCGGCGGCATGGCCAGGAAGAAGCGGGGCGCGCCCTGGCCGATGTAGGACGTCACGATCCGGGCCTCCTTCTGCTGCGCCAGCCAGGCCTCGACCTTCGCCGTCGCGGCGCTGGTCTGCCCGATGGACGTGCCGTAGGGCATCTGCACTTCCACCAGCACCTCCGGCCGGTCGGAGGTGGGGAAAAACTGCTTTCCAACCCACGACATGCCGAGCACCGACACCACGAACAGCGCGACCACGGTGCTGGCCACCATCCATTTGCGCGCGATGACGCGCCCCAGCAGTTGGCGAAAGCGGTTGTAGCGGGGGGTGTCGTAGAGGGCAGCGGCGAGCGCGGTATGGCTGCTGTGGGTCTTTTTGATGTCCGGCAGCAGCTTGACGCCCAGATAGGGGGTGAAGACAACCGCGACCACCCACGAGGCGATCAGCGCGATGCCGACGATCCAGAACATGTTGCTGGTGTATTCGCCTGCCGTGGACCGCGCGAACCCGTTGGGCATGAAGCCCACCGCCGTGACCAGCGTGCCGGACAGCATGGGCGCGGCGGTCAGGCTCCATGCGTAGGCGGAGGCGGCGATGCGGCTGTAGCCCTCCTCCATCTTCACCACCATCATTTCGACGGCAATGATGGCGTCGTCCACCAGCAGCCCGAGCGCCAGGATCAGCGAGCCCAGCGTGATGCGGTCGAAGTTCTTGCCGCTGGCGTACATCACCAGAAAGACCGCAGCCAGCGTCAGCGGGACAGCCGCGGCCACCACGATGCCGACGCGCCAGCCCATGCTGACGAAGCTCACCAGCATGACGACCAGCAACGCGACAAAGAACTTCACCATGAACTCATCCACCGCCGAGCGGATGTTGACGGCCTGATCGGTCACCTTGGTCAGCGTCATGCCCAGTGGAAGCGCCGCGTTGATCTGGGTGACTTCCGCTTCCAGCGCCTTGCCCAGGTCCAGCCCGTTCCAGTCGTCGCGCATCACCACGCCGAGCAGCAGGGCGGGTTCGCCGCCGTTGCGCACCAGGAAGGTGGCAGGGTCCTCGTAGCCGCGCTCCACGGTGGCTACGTCCACCAGCTTCAGCGTGCGGCCCTGGGCGACGACCGGCGTCTGCCGGATCTTCTCCAGGTTGTCGAAGGCGCCCTCGACGCGAAGGAAGACCTGCGGCCCCCGGGTCTCGATGGAGCCGGCGGGGGTCAGCAGGTTCTGGCCGTTGAGCGCCGCGAAAATATCCTGCGGCGCAACGCCCAGCGTCGCCAGGCGCTCGTGGGAAAACGACACGAAGATGCGCTCGGCCTGCTCCCCGATGATGTTGACCTTCTTCACGCCGGCCACATGCAGCAGCTGCTGGCGCAGTGCCTCCGCCTGGCGCACCAGCAGCCGTTGCGGCTCGCCCTGGGCCTTGAGCGCGAAGAGCGCAAACGTCACGTCCGCGTATTCATCGTTGACCATGGGGCCGATGACGCCGGCGGGCAGCTTGCGGGCCTCGTCCGCAATCTTCTTGCGGGCTTGATAGAACTCGGACTGGACCTCCGACGGCGGCGCGCTGTCCAGCAAGGACACCATGGTGAACGCGAGCCCGGGGCGGGTGTAGGTCTCGGTGCGGTCGTACCAGCGCAGCTCCTGCAAGCGCTTTTCCAGCGGCTCGGCCACCTGGTCCTGCATCTCCTGCGCCGTTGCGCCCGGCCAGGCGGTGATGACCGTCATCTGCTTGATCGTGAACGGCGGGTCTTCCGCGCGGCCGAGCTTGAAGAACGCCAGAATGCCCGCCGCAGAGACCAGGAAGATCAGGAACAGCGTGATGGCCCGCTCGCGCACCGCGAGCGCCGACAGGTTGAAACGGCCTGGGTTCACGGACGCGCTCCTTCGGCCGGGCGGGCCGCAGCCAGCTCCGCCACCCGGACGGTTTCACCCTCGCGCAGCAAGTGCGCCCCGAGCGCGACGATCCGCTCCCCCCGCTGGATCTTGCCCACGACGTTGGCCGCCGCGTCGTCCAGGCGCTGCACCGCGACGGGCTGCCAGGCTACCGTGGCGGGCTCGCCCCGCAGAACCCACACGCCCGGGCCCTTGCCCGCATCAAACAGCGCGCCCAGGGGCACCTGCAGCACCGGCGCGCCACCCTCCCCCGCCAAGCGCCCGTCAGGGATGCGGACGACCACCGTGGCGCCCAGCGGGGCGCTGGCCAGTTCCGCGTCGAGCACATAGCGCGCCTCGAACGTGCGCGTCAGCCGGTCGGCCGACTGGGACAGCTGCCGCAACGTGGCCGTGGTCGCCTTGCCTTCCCTGCCGAACAAGGAGGCCTGCGCGGTGGAGCCCACGGCGGGGCGCAGTGTCTCCGGCAGCTGGATGAGCGCTTCGCGGCGGCCCGCGTGGGCCAGGCGGACCACGGGCTGTCCGGCGCCCACGACCTGGCCGGGTTCGGCCAGCGTTTCCACGACCACGCCGTCGCCATCGGCCACCAGCTCCGCGTAGCGGCTGGCGTTGCGGGCGACGTCGGCCTGGGCCTCGGCCGCGCTGAGCTGCGCCTGGGCAGCGTCGGCTGCGGCTTTCGCCTGGTCATAGGCCGTGGCGGAGACGGCACCGGTGCCGCGCAGGTCGCGGTAGCGCGCCTCGTCCTCGGCCGTCTGGCGCGCCCGGGCGCGCGCGGCGGCAACTGCCTCTTGCTGCGCATGGGCCGCCAGCCTCAGGTCGGCAGGATCAAGGCGCAGCAGGGGCTGGCCGCGCTTGACCGCCTGGCCCGCGTCCACCAGCCGCTCCAGCACCTTGCCCGGGACGCGAAATCCCAGGTCGCTCTGCACCCGCGCCGCCACGGTGCCCGTGAACGCGCGCGAACCTGCGGGCGCGTCCTGCACAAGGGCCGTGCGCACCAGGGGCGCCTCGGTGCGGGGGTCGGGGGGCGCCTCGTCGCCGCAGGCCACCAGGGCCCACGGCACGGCACACATGAAAAACGAAGCAAGGCGAAGCCGAGGCATGAAAGTCCCTTGAGCAAATGGATCGGGACTTTCATTTTTATTCTTGTGACCAGTTTAGTCAATAGTCACAATCAAAATTTCTCAGCAAGCTACGGCGACAGGCTGCGCAGCACCAGGCTGGAGAGTTGGGCGGGCGCCTCTTCGGCACAGTCCAGGCTGTGCTGCAGGATCAGCGGATTCAAATAGGGGCGCATCACCAGGTGGATGGCGGCCACGGTTTCGTCCAGGGGCGTCTTGCGCTCGAAATCGCCGGATTGCCGCCCCTCCTGCAGGATCTCCCGCAGCAGCGCCTGCAGCCGCTCCTCGTACACCACGGTGGCCTGCCAGCGCTCCGTGGCCGCGGACGCCGCGATCTCGTAGAGCTTTCGGTCCTGGAAGAACAGGCGCAGGCTGGATTCGACAATGGCCTTGAACATGCGCCGCAGCTTCTCCGGCGGGCGCTCGGCCTGCGCCACGGCGGCGCGGACCTCGCTCTCGATACCGCCCAGGCAGTTCGCGCAGATCATTTCGCCGATGGCCTGCTTGGACTCGAAGAACTTGTAGATGTAGGCCTTGGAGAAGCCGATGACCTTGGCAAGATCGGAAACGGTGGTTTTTTCGTAGCCATAGCGGCTGAAGTGCTCGGTGGCGGCGGCCACGATCTGGCTTCGCACCTCATGGTCGGCAGGCCCGCGGGGCGCCCCGGGCAAAGAACTGGTCTTGGTCATGGGCGCCAGCTTACGCGATGGAGGGAGACTAGACAACAAGTGACTATTTAGTATTATGGTCACAACCTAACAGTCCACTGCGCACACCCATGTCCTCCCACCGCCCCCTTGCCGCGCTCCTGGCCGCCAGTCTGTTGTCTGGCTGCGCCGTGGGCCCCAACTACCTTCAGCCCGGCCTGCCACTGCCCGAGCGGTTCCACGGCCAGCAAGCCGCGGTCCAGCCCGCCAGGTCTGGCAGCCGCCAAGCCGATCTCGCCACGTGGTGGACGGGGTTTGGCGACCCGCAGCTGGCGCGGTACGTCGCGCTGGCACTGGAGCAGAACCTCGACCTCGCGCAGGCAGCTGCACGCGTGGCGCAAGCGCGCGCCGGGCTGGGGGCTGCCAGCGCCGCTCTGCTGCCGATCGGCACGGTGTCCGGGCAGGCCAGCCGGACCTACCCGTCGGTGGAAACCCCGCTGGGGCAGGTCTTGAACGCCGCGCCGGGGTTTGACCGCCATGGCAGCGCGTACGAAGCGAACCTGGGCGCCAGCTGGGAGCTGGACCTCTTCGGCGGCCTGCGCCGGGGGCGCGAGGCCGCGCTGGCCGAATACCAGTCGTCCGAAGCCGGCGCCCTGGCCGCGCGCCTGGCCGTGGCGGCGCAGACAGCCGACACCTACCTCACCGCGCGCGGGTTGCAGGCCCGCCTGGGCGTTGCCCGGCAGCAGGAGACGACACAGCAGGACATGCTCGCGCTTGTCCGTCTGCTGCGCGGCAAGGGCTTGGCCGCAGACCTGCAGGTGGATCAGGCCGAAGGCGCCCTGGCCCAGGCCCTGGCCGCCATCCCGGTGCTGGAAACGGGCCTGGACGTGGCTGCGAACGCCCTGGACGTCTTGCTGGGCTCGGCGCCCGGCACCCACCGCAGCGAGCTGGACCCGGCGGCCGGCATTCCCGCCGCCCCGCGCATCGCGGCCACCGGCACGCCTGGCGACCTGCTGCGGCGCCGGCCGGACCTGGTTGCGGCAGAGCGCCGCCTGGCCGCTGCCAACGCGCGCATCGGCATGGCGGTTGCCGAGTACTACCCCCAGTTCTCGCTGGCGGGCATGGTCGGCAGCGCCACGTCCGTGTCGGGCAGCCACCTGTTCACCGCCGGCGCCAGCCAGGCCGCCGGCGTGCTGGGCCTGCGCTGGCGCCTGTTCGACTTCGCGCGCATCGACTCGCAGATCGCGCAGGCCCGGGGCCAGGAAGCTGAACTGCTGGCGGCTTACCGGCTGGCGGCCTTGCGGGCCACCGAAGACGTGGAGAACGCCTTGTCGGCACGGAGCCGGCGCGAAGAGCAGGCCGCCATGCTGAACCAGGGGGTGGACGCGCTGGGCCGCGCGCGGGGCGCGGCGTTCGCCGCGTACCGCAAGGGTGTCGCCAGCCGGGTGGAAGTGCTGCAGGCGGACGAACAGCTCCTGCGGGCGGCCGACGCCCGCATCCAAGCGCAAACCGAATCAGCGCGCGCCGCCGTGGCCACCTTCAAGGCCCTGGGCGGCGGCTGGGAGCCCGCCGAACTGGGGCCCGTGGCACAGCGGTAGCCGCCCGCGCCCAGCGGATCGGGAGCCTGCACGCGGGGACGCTCGCCAGGGAAGCACGCCGACCTGCACGCACGGCGATTTCCGACAACGCCGGTGCGGCGCCGGGGGCTCAATGAGAGCGTGGAGGCGCTCCAGACAAGCCGCGACAACTGCCCCAAGGCACAACGCTGGCGGGCGCCGCCGTTCTGCCCCGCGAGGTCGCCATGAAACTGCCCAAGACCCCAACTTTGTCGGCCCCCCACCTGCGCGGCTCGATTGCCGGCGAGGAAGACCCCGGCGCCGCGCTGGACGTGGTGCGCAGCCTGCTGGCGCAGCAGCGGCCCCGCAGGGCCGGGCGCCACCCCGCTCAACCGCACCGCGCCGCAGATCCATATCGACTGCGCCGAGGGCGGCGAGCACATTGATGTGGCAGTCACCTGGCACCCGGCCGCCCTGCACAGTGGTACCCCCCGGCCCGTGGACCACAGCCCCGCCGATCTGCTGGGCCTGGTGCTGGCCTACCACGGCACCATCGCCAACACGGCGTGGTCGCGCTTTCGTGCCACCGGACAGCGACAGGTGGCCCTGGAGGTGGACGAGGACGACGACGGCGTCTTCTACGTGAACCTCAAGGATGCGTGATCGGCCAGGCGGTCGGAGGGGGACGCGGCAGACCATCTCGGCACACTAGTGCCCCACGTACCGCCCCGGCCGGTGGCTGATCCACAGAAAGCCGCTCATCACCAGCACGGCCAGCACCGAGTAGGCCACGCGCTCCATCGGCACCACGAACAGGGCGGCCAGCACCACGGTGCCGTCGATCATCATCTGCACCATGCCCGCGCGCAGGCCGTAGCGGTGCTGCAGGTACAGCGACACCACGGTGGCGCCCCCCAGGCTGGAGTGGTGGCGGGCCAGGAACAGGCAGCCCGTGCCCAGCAGCAGCCCGCCCAGCACGGCGGCAAACAGGGGGTTGAGGTAGTCCACGTGCAGGACGTGCGGGAACAGCTCGGTCAGCAGCGACAGCAGGCCGACGCACAGGAAGGTCTTGACAGTGAATTCGCGCCCCATGCGCGTCCAGGCAAACCAATAGAACGGCAGGTTCACCGCAAAGAACAGCTTGCCGAACGAAATACCCGTCACGTAGTGCAGCAAGAACGCCACCCCGGCCGTGCCGCCCACCAGCAGCCCCGCCTGGTTGAACAGCATGAGCGCCATGGCGACGAACAGCGTGCCGGCAAACAAGGCCTGCGCATCTTCAAAGGTGCCGTGGCGCAGCGAAGGGGGCGGAGGAGCGTCGGGGAGGGGCATGGCGAATGGCAGGATGGTGGCGGTCGGTTCGGCGCGTGGCAAGAGCAGGACACAGGCATTGCAAGCCACATGCCAGGGCGGCGCATGGGCCCCTGGCGGTGGCCGCGGGCTGACGGGGTGATTGTGGGCGAACCGGCGCTGCCGGTTGCACTTCAAGGCCGGCTCACTACACTGGATGGGCCATGCCGTTTTCCCCCGCTTTCCACCCCCGCCTGCTGTATGCCCTGCGCCACTACGACCGCAACCGCTGGCTGGCCGACGTGGGGGCGGGTGTCACGGTGGGCATCGTGGCGCTGCCGCTGGCCATGGCCTTCGCGATTGCCAGCGGCCTCAAGCCCGAGGCGGGGCTGTGGACGGCGATCATCGCGGGGTTCCTGATCTCGGCCCTGGGCGGCACCAATGTGCAGATCGGCGGGCCTGCGGGCGCGTTCATCGTGATCGTGTACGGCATCGTCGAGCGCTACGGCCTGGCCAACCTGCTGATTGCCACCGCCTGCGCGGGCGTGCTGCTGGTGCTGCTGGGGCTGTTCCGCCTGGGCACGCTGGTGCGCTTCGTGCCGGTGAGCATCGTCATCGGGTTCACCAACGGCATTGCGGTGCTGATTGCGCTGTCGCAGGTGAAGGACTGGCTGGGCCTGTCCATCGACCGCATGCCGGGCAACTTCTTCTCGCAGATCGACACGCTCGCGCGGCACCTGGACAGCTTCAACCCCTACGCTTTCGGCCTGGGCACGGCGTGCGTGGCCGGGCTCTTCGTGTGGCCCCGGCTCATGATGAAGGGCTCGCCCGTGATGCAGGTGCTGGAGCGCCACACGGTGCGCACCTTTGCCCGCGTGCCCGCGCCGGTGGTGGCGCTGGTCACGCTGAGCCTGTTGTCCTGGGCGTTGAAGCTCCCCGTGGAGACCATCGGCACCCGGTTTGGCGGCATTCCGCAGGCGCTGCCGGCCTTTGTGCTGCCCGACTTCTCCTGGGACACGGTGCGTCTGCTGGTAACGCCCACGGTGACCATCGCGCTGCTGGGCGCCATCGAATCGTTGCTGTGCGCCCGCGTGGCCGACCAGCTGGCCACCGACCCGCACCACCAGAAGCACGACCCCAACCAGGAATTGGTGGCCCTGGGCATGGCCAACCTGGTGGTGCCCTTCTTTGGCGGCATGCCGGCCACCGGCACCATTGCGCGCACCGTCACCAACCTGCGCGCCGGCGCCACCTCGCCCGTAGCGGGCATGGTGCATGCCCTCACCCTGGCGGTGATTGTGCTGGTGGCGGCGCCGCTGGCGCTGCACATTCCGCTGGCCGTGCTGGCGGGGATCCTGCTGTCCGTGGCGTGGAACATGGGCGAATGGCACGAGTTCTTGCGCCTGCGCCATTTCACCAACCACTACCGGCTGCTGATGCTGGGCACCTTCTTCCTGACCGTGGTGTTCGACCTGACGGTGGCGGTGGAGGTCGGCCTGTTCATGGCCTGCGCCCTGTTCGTGCGGCGCATGGGCGAGCAGTTCCGCGTGGAGCGGCTGCCGGAGCCGCCGCTGCCCGCCGGGGATGCCGCCCTGCCGCCGGGCCCGCGCCCCGTGGCCGCCTGGCGCCTGCGGGGCGCGCTGTTCTTTGGCGCAGCCGCCAAGATCGACCCCATCCTGCAGGCGGTGGAGGCCGGGCCGCCCGGCATGGACGTGGTGCTGGATGCGCGCGACCTGGTGGTGCTGGACACCACGGGGCTGGACGCGCTGGCGCAAGTCCTCAAGGCGGTGGCGGCGCGCGGCGGCCGGCTGTCCGTGCAGAACGCGCCCGAGCAGCCGCGCTCGCTCATGCAGCGCTCGGGCTTTGCCGCGCGGCTGGCCGCGCAGGGGCTGGAAGACCTGCCGGTCTGATCTGCACGGACCGGGTGGGCGCCCTGGGACGGCCTTACTTGCCGCCCTTGAATTCCGGCGCGTCCAGGTCCTCGCCCGTCTGGGTGCGCAGCACGGTGTGGTCGGGCCCATAGACCACGGTGAACACCTTGGACTGGTTGGGCGCCTCCAGGTAGCGCCAGTCGGCATGGGTTTCGCGCTTGAGCTCGTAGGGCGTGACCTTGGCGGGCTTGCCCAGCAGCCGCCGCACGGCGTCCATGCCCATGCCGGGCTGCACCCGGGCGAAGTTCTCGGGCGTGAGCACCTGGCGCACGCCCACCAGCCGGCCGTCGGCACCCAGGGTGATCATGTAGTTGACCTGGCCGGCCGGCTGGCGGTTGTATTCAAAGGTGCGGGCGCCGCCGGGTTCGTCCCACACGTTTTCGGGGGCGCCAAAGCGGTCGCGCACGTCGGCTTCGGTGGAAACGCCCTCCTTCAGCTCGCTGATACGCTGCGGGTCGCAGGCGGCCAGGGCCAGCAGGCCCACGGTGGCGGCGGCCAGTGCCGCGGCACGGATTCTCAAGCGCATAGATTCGTCCCGGTAAAATTCATCGAAAGAGGTTAACTGTCCATGTCCATTTTCCGCCGCCCCGACTATCAGTCCGACGCCACCCAGTTCATCAACCAGCTCAAGGCCAGCCGGCCCGAGCTGGAACAGCAGCAGCAGGCGGGCCGCGCGCTGCTGTGGGACAAGCAGGTGGACCGCACCATCTGGAACGAGTACCGCCAAGGCCGCGTGGTGCAAAAGCCCTACGTCTACCAGACCAACGCGGACTGATGATCCGAACGGCCTCCAGTGCTTGCCTGACAAGCGCTGGACGCTAACAAAATCATAGCACCATGACTACCGCGAACGACGCCGACGGGGCCGATTCGCCGCTGGGCGCTGCGCTGGACGCCGCCGGCATGCCCGAGGTGGTCGACCAGGTGGCGCTGGCGCGCCTGTACGGCGAGCCGCTGTTTGCGCTGCCGCAGGACCTGTATATCCCGCCCGACGCGCTGGAGGTGTTCCTCGAGGCCTTCGAAGGCCCGCTGGACCTGCTGCTCTACCTGATCCGCAAGCAGAACTTCAACATCCTGGACATCCCCATGGTGGGGGTGACCAAGCAGTACCTGGCGTATGTGGATGAGATCCGCAGCCGCAACCTGGAGCTGGCGGCCGAGTATTTGCTGATGGCGGCGATGCTCATCGAGATCAAGTCGCGCATGCTGCTGCCGCCCAAGAAGCAGGAGGGCGGCGAGGAGCCCGAGGACCCGCGCGCCGAGCTGGTGCGCCGCCTGCTCGAATACGAGCAGATGAAGATGGCCGCCATGCGCCTGGCCAACCTGCCGCAGTACGGGCGGGACTTCCTGAAGGCGCAGGTGTACATCGAGCAAAGCCTGCAGCCGCGCTTTCCGGACGTGCACGTGGTGGACCTGCAGGAGGCCTGGCGCGACATTTTGAAGCGCGCCAAGCTCGTGCAGCACCACAAGATCACGCGCGAAGAGCTGAGCGTGCGCGAATACATGAGCATGGTGCTCAAGACCCTGCAAGGCCGGCGCTTCGTGGAGTTTGAAGAGCTGTTCCACCCCGAAGACGGCAGCACCGTGCTGGTGGTCACCTTCATCGCGCTGCTGGAGCTGGCCAAGGAAACGCTGATCGAGATCACGCAGGCCGAGGCCTTCGCCCCCATTTACGTGCGCCTCGCCTATACCCCGGCATGACACCGGCATGACACCCCCTGAGTCGCCTTCGGCGCCTTCCCCCTCTCCTTCGGGAGGGGGACGCCACCGGTGGCCTGGCGAAGCCAGTTCCACGGTGGCCCCCGCCTGAAGTCGCGCCCCTTTCCAAGGCAACGACGGACCTCTATGGCATCCCACGATTTCGACGTCCTCATCGTAGGCAGCGGCCTTGCCGGCCTTTCGGCCGCGCTGCACCTGGCGCCCACGCACCGCGTGGCCGTGATCACCAAGCGCACCCTGCACGACGGCTCCAGCGCCTGGGCCCAGGGCGGCATTGCCGCCGTGCTGGCCGACGACGACAGCTTTGCCGCCCACATCCAGGACACGCTGGTCGCGGGCGCCGGCCTGTGCGACCTGGCCACCACGCGCTTCGTGGTGGAGAACGCGCCCGAGTCCATCGCCTGGCTGCGCGGCCTGGGCGTGCCCTTCACGCTGGAAGGCGACCAGCTGCACCTCACGCGCGAGGGCGGCCACAGCGCGCGCCGCATCGCCCACGTGACCGACGCCACGGGCGCGGCCGTGCAGCGCACGCTGATCGACGTGGTGCGCAGCACGCCCGGCATCACGCTGTTCGAGCAGCACACGCTGGTGGACCTGATCACCACGCGCAAGCTGGGCCTGCCCGGCCACCGCTGCCTGGGGCTGTATGCGCTGGACAGCGACACCGACGAGGTGGTCACCTTCCGCGCGCCGCAGACCATCCTGGCCACCGGCGGCGCGGGCAAGGTGTACCTGTACACCACCAACCCCGACACCGCCACGGGCGACGGCATTGCCGCCGCCTGGCGCGCGGGCTGCCGCGTGGCGAACATGGAGTTCATCCAGTTCCACCCCACGGGGCTGTACCACCCGCACGAAAAGTCCTTCCTCATCAGCGAGGCCGTGCGCGGCGAAGGCGGGCAGCTCAAGCTGCCCCCCTCGGCCGGCGGCAAGCGCTTCATGCTGGACCACGACCCGCGGGCCGAACTGGCCCCGCGCGACGTGGTGGCACGCGCCATCGACTTCGAGATGAAGAAGCACGGCCTGGACTGCGTGCACCTGGACATCTCGCACCAGAGCCCCGCCTTCCTGCAAGAGCACTTCCCGAACATCCTGGCGCACTGCGCGTCGCTGGGCATCGACATCACCCGCGAGCCCATCCCCGTGGTGCCCACCGCCCACTTCACCTGCGGCGGCGTGCTGACCGACCTGGCCGGCCGCACCGACCTGCCCGGCCTGTATGCCGTGGGCGAGGTGGCCTGCACCGGCCTGCACGGCGCCAACCGGCTGGCCAGCAATTCGCTGCTGGAATGCATGGTGTTCGCCCGAGCCGCCGCCCAGGCGATCGCGGCAGCCCCAACCACAGAACTGCCGGCCGTGCCCGCATGGGACGACAGCCGCGTGACCGATGCCGACGAGTGCGTGGTCATCTCGCACAACTGGGACGAGCTGCGCCGCTTCATGTGGGACTACGTGGGCATCGTGCGCACCAACAAGCGCCTGGAGCGCGCGGCCCACCGCATCGCCATGCTGCAGGCCGAGATCCAGGAGTTCTACGCGCACTTCCACGTCACGCGCGACCTGCTGGAGCTGCGCAACCTGGTGCAGGTGGCCGGCCTGATCGTGAAAAGCGCCCAGCTGCGCCGCGAGAGCCGGGGCCTGCACTACAGCCGCGACTACCCCGACCTGGCGGCGCCGGCGGCCCCCACCATCCTCGTGCCGCCCGCCGCCTGAGCGGCCCCCCCGAACAATCCCGAGGAGGATACCGCACGATGACGGTTGGATGTTTTGTGACCGGCACCGACACCGGCGTCGGCAAGACGCTGGTGGCAGCGGCCCTGCTGCACACCCTGGCACGCCACCACCGCCGCGTGGTGGGCATGAAGCCCGTGACCACGGGCGTGGTGCCGTGGGGCGAGGACTGGGCCAGCGAAGACGTGATCGCCCTGCGCACCGCCTCCACCGTGGCCGCGCCGCCGGCACTGGACAACCCGGTGCTGCTGCACGACTGCCTGCCGCCCCACATCGCGGCGGCACGGGCCGGCGTGCAAGTGGACCTGGCCGCGCTGGTCGGGGCCTACCAGACCTTGGCGGCCCATACCGACGCGGTGGTGGTGGAGGGCGCGGGCGGCTTTCTGGAGCCGCTTTCCGACACGCTCACCGGCGCCGACCTGGCCCAGGCCCTGGCCCTGCCGGTGGTGCTGGTGGTGGCCCTGCGCCCAGGCTGCCTGAACCATGCGCTGCTCACCGCCGAGGCGGTTCGCGCGCGCGGGCTCACACTGGCCGGCTGGGCGGCCAACCGCACCGAGCCTGGCGTGGAGGCCGCCGACGAGACCGTGGCCTGCCTGCGCGCCCGGCTGGATGCACCGCTGTGGGCCGACGTGCCCTACCAGGACCTGCCGGAAGCGCGCAGCTTGGCCCTGGCCCTGCCGCCGCACTGGGCATGACCCGCGGCCGCCAGCGGCCCGGCCCCGCCCGTACACTGGCGCGCCGCCCTCGCGGTACCGAACGGACCTCCCATGCCCCACCTCACCATTGAATACTCCGCCAACCTGCCCCACTACCCCGAGGCAGAGACCCTGGCGGCGCTGAACGCCGCCCTCTGCGCCCATCCGGAGGTGCAGGACGAGGCCGACCTGAAAAGCCGCTTCATCGTGGCAGACAGCTTCGAGATCGGCACCGCGCCGGCCCAGCGCGCCTTTGTCCACGCGCAGCTGCGCCTGCTGGCCGGCCGCTCGCCCGAGGCGAAGAAGGAACTGTCCGCGCGCATCGCCGACGTGCTGCGCGAGCGCACACCCCGCCCCCAGGGCGTGATGGTGCAGCTCAGCGTGGAAGTGGTGGACATGGACCGCGGGTCGTACGCCAAGGAACGGCTGTAACCGGCGGCCGCCGGACCACCCCGGCGCCGCCGGAACCCGCGGCGTTACGGGGCCGCAGGCTGCAGCTCGGCCGCGAGCCAGCCGCGCAGGCTGTTGATGAACGCCCAGGCGCGCACGCTCGGCAGGTCGTCCACGCGCAGCACGGCCTCGGTCACGCGGCCTTCGCGCAGGGCCAGCGCACGGCCCACGCCGGGCAGCAGGCCGCAGGACAGCGGCGGCGTGATCCAGCGGCCATCCTGAAGCTGGGCGGCCAGGTTGCCGAAGGTGCCCTCGGTGATCTCGCCCGCGGGGTTCCACAGCACTGTGTCGAACACGCCCGGCGTAGTGGGCGCAAAGGCCGCATAGTGCTCGCGGCGCGTGGTCTTGTAGCGCACGAACTCGCTGTGCGCGGCCTCGAACGGCTGGGCGGCCAGTTGCAGCCGCACGGGCTCGGCCGTGGGCTGCAGCGCAAAGGCCTCGGCCCGGGCGCTGCCGTCCGGCGCCAGCAGCAGGCGCACGCGCCAGTGGCCGCGCAGGTGGCGCAGGGCCGTCACCTGCAGCTCCTGCCGCACGGCATGGGCGTTGAAGGCATAGCCGAAATGCGCCGCGGCCTCGCCCATGCGGCGCACGTGCAGGTCGGCGTGGGGGAACTTGCCCTCGTGCAGGCCCAGGGTTTCCAGGATCTCGAACGGCATGCTGGCCCTTTCAACAAACGCGCGCTTGTGGCGCCACTCCAGCCACTCGGCCTGCGCACCGGCGTCGGCCGTGATGCCGCTGCCGATGCCGCAGGTGGCTGCTACCGCCCCGCTGCGGTCCGCCGCCGTGCGCAGCACCACGGTGCGGATGGGTACGTTGAAGGTGGCCGCCACTGCGCAGTGGCCCTGCGCACCGGGCGGCCCGGCCGGGCGCACCACGCCCACCGCGCCGCAGTAGACGCCGCGGGGCGCGGCCTCCAGCTCGCGGATCAGCTGCATGGCGCGCACCTTGGGCGCGCCGGTGACCGAGCCGCACGGGAACAGCGCCGCAAACACGTCGGCCAGCGTGGTGCCCGGCCGCGTGCGGGCCGTCACGTCCGAGGTCATCTGCCACACGGTGGGCAGCGGCTCGGTGTGGAACAGCGCGGGCACCTGCACCGTGCGCGGCAGCGCAATGCGCGAGAGGTCGTTGCGCAGCAGGTCCACGATCATCACGTTCTCGGCGCGCTCCTTGGGCGCCGTGCGCAGGTGCTCGGCATGGGCCGCGTCCTGCGCGGGCGTGGCGCCGCGCGGCGCCGTGCCCTTCATGGGGCGGGCCAGGATGTGGCCGGCCGCGGGGTCGTCGTCCCGCCAGTCGAAGAACAGCTCGGGCGAGACCGACAGCACCTGCTCGCCGCCCGCGTCGATGTGCGCGGCGTAGCCGCCGGGCTGGGCCCGCTGCAGGGCCGCGAACAGCGCCGCGCCGTCGCCCTGCTGCAGCACGCCGTGCAGCGGCGCGGTGAAGTTGATCTGGTACAGCTCGCCCGCGCGGATGGCGGCCTGCATGCGCTGCAGGGCGCCGTCAAACTGGGCCCGCGTGAGCGCCGGGGTCCACGCCACCTGGGCCGGCGGGCCGCTGCGATCGGCCGCCTCGGGCCAGGGCGCAGGCGCGTCGTGCTCGGCAAACCAGGCCAGCGGGCCGTCGGCCGCATGGGTGCGCAGGGCGGGGTCGAACGCGGCCGCCGCCTCGTAGCGCACGTAGCCCAGGCACCAGCGCCCCTGCTGCGCGGCGGCGTGCACGGCCTCCAGCACGGGTCGCACCTCGGCCAGCGTGCGGGCCACCCACACGCGGCGCGGCGTGCCGAACGCGTGCCGCAGCCGGGGCGCCGCCGGGCCCTGCAGCGGCTGCGCGAAGTCGATCAGGGAAATCCCCATCAAATCAGGCTCCAGCGCTTATTTAGCAAGCGCAAATAGCTATTATTTTAATAGCAAACTTCTCAGGCCGCGCCCAGATGGGGCACCAGGTGCGTGGTGGACTGCCCGTTTTTAAGCGCCGCGGTGAAGGCCAGCATGCGGTCAATCGGCTGGCGCGCGCGGGGGATGAGCGCCGGCTCCACGTGCACGGCGTTGGCGCCGGTCTCCAGCACGCGGGCCACGTCGGCCAGGCCGTTCATCGCCATCCAGGGGCAGTGCGCACAACTCTTGCAGGTGGCGCTGTTGCCCGCGGTGGGCGCTTCGTAGAAGGTCTTGCCGGGGTTGAGCGTGCGCAGCTTGTGCATCATGCCGTTGTCGGTGGCCACGATGAACTCGGTGGCCGCCATCTCGCGCGCGGCCTTGAGGATGGCGCTGGTGGAGCCCACGGCATCGGCCAGGGCCACCACCTCGGCGGGGCTTTCGGGGTGCACCAGCACCTTGGCCTGGGGGTGCTCCTTTTTCAGCAGTTCCAGTTCCAGCGCCTTGAACTCGTCGTGCACGATGCAGGCGCCGTTCCAGAACACCATGTCGGCCCCGGTCTCGCGCTGGATGTACGCGCCCAGGTGACGGTCGGGCGCCCACAGGATCTTCTGGCCGGCCGCCTTCAGGGCGCTCACGATCTCCAGCGCGCAGCTCGACGTGACGAGCCAGTCGGCCCGCGCCTTCACGGCCGCGCTGGTGTTGGCGTACACGACCACGGTGCGGTCGGGATGGGCATCGCAAAACGCGCTGAACTCGCCGATGGGGCAGCCCAGGTCCAGGCTGCAGGTGGCGTCCAGGTCGGGCATGAGCACGGTCTTTTCCGGGCTCAGGATCTTGGCCGTCTCGCCCATGAAGCGCACGCCGCTCACCACCAGGGCCTGCGCGGCGTGGTCGCGGCCAAAGCGGGCCATCTCCAGCGAGTCGCTCACGATGCCGCCGGTTTCCTCGGCCAGGTCCTGCAGGTCGGGGTGCACGTAGTAGTGCGACACCATCACCGCGTTCTTTTCCTTCAGCAGGCGGCGGATCTTGTCCTTGAGCGCCGCGCGCTCGGCCTGCGTGGGCTCGGGCGGCACGCGCGCCCAGGCGTGCTTGGTGGAGCAGACAGCGCCGCCAGCCGCTTCACCGGGCTGCTCGTATTCAATATCAATCACGGTAGTCATGGCATGGTTCCATTGCGTTGCACAGAGTCCACCCGCACGTCAAACAGGCACGCACGATGCCAGCGGACGCCGCGCAAGGGCCGCCCCGCCGCGCAGCGGCTCAGGGGGGGGGCTCACTGAAGCTCCTGCAGGCGCATGGAGAAGTCCGTCGCCTTCACGTCCTTGGTGAGCGTCCCAATCGAGATGCGATCCACCCCCGTCTCGGCCAGCTCGCGCAGGCCTGCCAACGTCACGCCACCGGAGATTTCCAGAATCGCCCGGCCCGCGTTGATGCGCACGGCTTCGCACAGCGTGGGCAGGGGCATGTTGTCCAGCAGCACCATGGTGGCACCGGCGGCCAGCGCCTCGGCCAGCTGCTCCAGCGTTTCCACTTCGATCTCGATGAACTTGGCCTGCGCGGCCACGGCCTGCGCAGCCCGCAGCACGGCCGTCACGCCGCCGGCGGCCGCGATGTGGTTTTCCTTGATGAGCACCGCGTCGTGCAGGCCGATGCGGTGGTTAGTGCCGCCGCCCACGCGCACCGCGTACTTTTGCGCCAGGCGCAGGCCGGGCAGGGTCTTGCGCGTGTCCACGATCTGCGCGCGGGTGCCGGCCACGGCATCCACATAGGTGCGCGTCTTGGTGGCCACGGCCGACAGCAACTGCAAAAAGTTGAGCGCCGTGCGCTCGGCGCTCAGCAGTGCCCGGGCCTGGCCTTCGATCTCCAGCACCACCTGGTCGGCGGCGCAGCGCTGGCCTTCGGCCACGTGCCAGGTGATCTGCGCCGTGGGGTCCAGCGCGCGCAGGGCGGCCTCGGCCCAGGGGGCGCCGCAGATGACGGCTTCTTCGCGCGCCAGGATGCGGGCGCGCGCGCGGCGGGCGGGGTCGATCAGGCCGGCCGTTAGGTCGCCCGCGCCCACGTCCTCGGCCAGGGCGCGGGCCACGTCGGCCTGGGCCAGGGCGGCTACCGCCGCGCCATTTTCTAGGTCAATGCTCACATCGGTCATGGTGCGCGAGCATAGCCGCATTGGGCGCGGCGGGTCCTGGCGGCGGCGGCGTGCGCCGCGGTCAGAGCGCCGGCAGCACCGTCCCCCAGCACTCGCCAAAGCCCACCCGGGCAGCGCCGGGCTTTTCGCACCAGCCCCGCAGGACCACGGCGTCGCCGTCCTCCAGGAACACGCGCTGTTCGCCGCCGGGCAGCTGCACGGGGTTCTTGCCGCCGCTGGTCAGCTCGATCAGCGCGCCCGCCTGGTCCAGCGTGGGGCCCGACAGCGTGCCGCTGCCCAGCAGGTCGCCCGGCTGCAGGTTGCAGCCGTTGACGGTGTGGTGCGTGAGCATCTGCGCCACGGTCCAGTAGGCGTGGCGGTAGCTGGTGCGGCAAAGGGTGGCGTCGGCCTGGCCGGCCGCTGCCATGGCGGGGGTGCGCAGGCCCACCTGCAGCTGGATGTCGAACGCGCCAGCCTCGCGGTTGGCCTCGGAGTCCAGGTAGGGCAGCGGCGCGGGGTCGCCCTCGGGGCGGTTGAAGGCGACGCGGTACGGCGCCAGAGCCTCCAGCGTCACCACCCACGGCGAGACGGTGGTGGCGAAATTCTTGGACAGGAACGGCCCGAGCGGCTGGTATTCCCAGCCCTGGATGTCGCGCGCCGACCAGTCGTTGAGCAGGCAGATGCCGAACACATGCTGCTCGGCCTGCGCGATGGGCACGGGGTGCCCGAGGGCGTTGCCCTCGCCCACGAAGATGCCCAGCTCCAGCTCGATGTCCAGCCGCTTGCAGGGCCCCACCACGGGCGTCTGGGCGCCGGGCGGCAGGGTCTGCCCCTTGGGCCGGTGGAAAGACTGGCCGGACACGACGATGCTCGAAGCCCGGCCGTGGTAGCCGATGGGCACCCATTTGTAGTTGGGCAGCAGCGGGTTGTCGGGCCGGAACTGCTTGCCGATGTTGGTGGCGTGGTGCACCGAGGTGTAGAAATCCGTGTAGTCGCCAATGCGCGCGGGCACGTCGTACTCGGCCTGGGCCTGGGGCACCAGGCAGCCCTGCAGTGCGGCCTGCTGGGCGCTGCCCTCGCGCAGCGCACGCGACAGCGCCAGGCGCAGGGCGCTCCAGGCCCCCTGCCCCAGCGCCATCAGGGCGTTGAGCTTGTCCTGTGCGCCGGCCTGCGCCGCCGCAGCGGCCTGGCCCTGCAGCACGCCGCTGGCGGCGACGGCGGCCAGGTCCAGGATCTGGTCGCCAATGGCCACGCCGCCCCGAAACGCCTCGCCGCCGCCCTTGCGGCGAAACACGGCAAACGGCAAGTTTTGAAGGGGGAAATCGCAGCCCGCCGCGTTGGCGCTGGCCACCCAGCTGCGCAGCCGGGCGTCGTGGGTCTCGTTGAGCAAGGTCATCGTCTGTGCTGGGCCCATGCTCATTGCGCCAAGCTGCCGTCGTGCATCCAGGCGGCGTGGCGGGGTGCGCGGCGGGTTTCGCTCCATTCCTTGAGCATGTCCCACTTCACTTCGTCGAGCTTGGCATACATCTCGGGCGTGCCCACGTCGGCCGCCAGTTCCAGGCGGTGGCCGTTGGGATCGAAGAAGTAGATGCTCTTGAAGATGGTGTGGTCGGTCGGCCCCACCACCTCGATGCCCGCGGCCTCCAGGCGCGCCTTGGTGGCCAGCAGCGTGTCCATGGAGTCGACCTTGAGGGCCAGGTGCTGCACCCAGGTGGGGGTGTTGCGGTCGCGGTCCATGGCCGGCTGGCTGGGCAGCTCGAAGAAGGCCAGCACGTTGCCGCCGCCCGCGTCCAGGAACACATGCATGTAGGGATCGGGCGCCTTGGTGGAGGGCACCTCGTTCTCGGCAATCGCCAGCACGAACTTCATGTCCAGGTGCTTGACGTACCACTCGACGGTTTCCTTGGCGTCCTTGCAGCGGTAGGCAACGTGGTGGATTTTCTGGATCAGCATGGAAGTCTCCTTGGGGTAAAGGGCCTTGCGCGGCGCCGTGCAGGAGGCACGGCGCCGCGCAAGGCCGGGTGAATCGATCAGGCCATCAGGCCACCAGGCGGTCGGCCGGCGCATCGGCACCGGCGCCGCGCTCGTTGTGCGCCACCAGGCGGTCCAGCAGGCGGTCCAGGGTGGCCAGCTCGCGCGCGCTCAGGCAGCCGAAGATCTCGCGGTTGCGCCGCGCCACGAGCTGCGCGATGGCACTCCAGCGGCCCCGCCCCTCGGGCGACAGCATGAGCACCACGCCGCGCCCGTCGGCCTCGCTGCCCAGCTTCACGACCAGGCCCTGCTCGACCAGGGCCTGCGCGGCGCGGCTGGCCTGGCTCTTGTTCAGGTTGGACAGGCGCGCCAGGTCCTTTACGGACAGCGGCTCGAACGACCCGATGGTCGACAGGCAGCGCCCGTCGCTCAGCGAGAGCCCCGCCTCGTCCAGGTAGGCCTGGTGGCTCACCGGGTCGGACAGCTTGCTCAGCTGGTGGAACCGGTAGGTGAACGACCGGTTCAGCGGCACCGCAAACAGGTCCTGCGGCGCTGGAGCGTCCGGGCGCGCAGCACCAGCGGGCGGTGTGGGAGGGCGTGGCATGCAACAACTCCAGCGGAGGGCAGAAGGGACGGCAAATGGCGAGCGCCACCGGCTGGCGCAGGGCTCCATGGTGCCACAACTAGTTGCGCGCGCAACTAGTTAATAACCCTGACGCCAGCAGGCCGCGCCGCGCGCGCGCCCAGCGCAGGGGTGCCCCGCACCTTCGCATAGACTGGCGTCCCTTTTCGCTGCCTGGACTTTCGATGACTGCTGCGACCCCTTCCAGCCCCGCGACGGCTGCCACGCCCTACGGCACGTTCGCCCCTGCGGCGCCCCTGCCCCAGCGCCGCCCCGTGAGCCTGCCGCGCCTGGCGCAGATGCGGGAAGCGGGCGAAAAAATCGCCATGCTCACCGCCTACGACGCCACCTTTGCCGCTGTGGCGGACGCGGCCGGGGTGGACTGCATCCTCGTGGGCGACTCGCTGGGCATGGTCTGCCAGGGTCTGCCCAGCACCGTGGGCGTAACGCTGGACGCCATGGCCTACCACACGGCCAGCGTGGCCCGCGGCCTGCAGCGGGCGCAAGGCACGGCCTGGCTGGTGGCCGACCTGCCCTACGGCACCTATGCCGAAAGCCCCGAGCAGGCCCTGCGCAGCGCCTGCGTGCTGATGCAGGCGGGCGCCCACATGGTCAAGCTCGAAGGCGGCGGCTGGACGGCGCCCACGGTCGAATTTCTGGTGCAGCGCGGCGTGCCCGTGTGCGCCCACCTGGGCCTGACGCCCCAGACCGTGCACGCGCTGGGCGGCTACCGCGTGCAGGGCAAGACCGACGACGCGGCCCGCACGCTGCGCCGGGAGGCCCACGAATTGCAGGACGCAGGCGCCGCCATGCTGGTGCTGGAGATGGTGCCCGCCGCGCTGGCCGCCGACCTGACGGCAGAGCTGCCGCACTGCCACACCATCGGCATCGGCGCGGGCCACGGCACGGCCGGGCAGGTACTGGTGTTGCACGACATGCTGGGCATGAACCTGGGAAAGATGCCGAAGTTCGTGCACAACTTCATGCAGGACGCGGGCAGCGTGCGCGGCGCCATCGCGGCGTACGTGCAGGCCGTGAAACAAGGCCGCTTCCCCGACAACGCGCTGCACGCCTGGTAAGAAAGCGTTGACGTTCCAAGCCCCCGACGGATTTCCTTGACTTGACTGTTCCCCGCCCATGCTGATCGCCCGCTCCCTTGCCGACCTGCGCGACGCCCTCGCGCCCTATCGCCACCCCGCCTTCGTGCCCACCATGGGCAACCTGCACGACGGGCACATCGCCCTGGTGCGCCAGGCCAAGCCGCTGGGCGACGTGACGGTGGCGAGCATCTTCGTCAACCGCCTGCAGTTCCTGCCGCACGAGGACTTCGACAGCTACCCCCGCACCTGGGAGGCCGACTGCGCCCAGCTGCAGGCCGCCGGCTGCGACGTGCTCTTCGCGCCCCCCGAAGCCGATCTGTACCCCCGGCCCCAGACCTTCAAGGTGCAGCCCGACCCGGCGCTGGCCGACCTGCTGGAGGGCCAGTTCCGCCCCGGCTTCTTCACGGGCGTGAGCACGGTGGTGATGAAACTGTTTGCCTGCGTGCTGGGCGCCACCGGCGGCACCGCCGTGTTCGGCAAGAAGGACTACCAGCAGTGGCTGGTGATCCGCCAGATGGTGGAGCAGTTCGCGCTGCCCATCACCATCGTGGCAGGCGAGACGCGCCGCGCGGCCGACGGCCTGGCGCTGAGTTCGCGCAACGGCTACCTGGGCCTGGAAGAGCGGCAGGAAGCCGTGGCCTTGTCCCAGGCGCTGCGGCAGCTGGCAGAGCGCTGGCGGGCCGCGCTGGCCGGCGGGGCCGATGCGCTGGCGCTGGAGCAGCAGGCCCTGGACGCACTGCGCGCGCGGGGCTGGCAGCCCGACTACCTCACCGTGCGCCGCCGCAGCGACCTGCAGCCGCCCACGGCCGGCGACGGGCCGGGCACGCTGGTGGCCCTGGGCGCCGCGCGCCTGGGCGGCACACGGCTCATCGACAATCTGGAGTTCTAGAACGCTATCAATACAATAGCTGCCAGCGCTTATTCAGCAAGCGCTAGCAGCCATTTTTATCAAAAACTCACTCCGCCCAGCCGGCCTGCGCGATCCACTCCCGCAGCAGCTGGTTGACGGCATCGGGCTGCTCCATGGTGAGCATGTGGCCGCAGGTGGGCAGCACGGCATGGCGCGCCCCCGGCACCAGCGCGGCGATTTCTTCGGAGCACTCCGGCGGCGTGAGCTGGTCCGCCTCGCCACACGCCACCAGTGTGGGGCAGGCCACGCGCGGCAGGTGGGGCCGCGCATCGGGCCGGTGGATCACGGCCTGGTTCTGCCGCACCAGCTGCTCGGACCCCGCGCGCAGCACGAAGTCCAGGTACGACTGCACCAGCGCGGGCCGGGCGGCATTGGCGGGGTGGAAGGCAAAGGCCACGTTGGGCTCGATCACCTCGCGCACGCGGCCCTGGGCAAACAGCTCGATCGCCGCCTCGCGCAGGCCGCGCATCTCCGGCGTTTCCGGCCGGGCGGTGGTGCCCAGCAGCGCCAGGCCCGCCACGCGCGCGGGCGCCTGGCGGGCTGCCTCCATGGCGATCATGCCGCCCATGGACGCGCCGCACAGCAGCAGCGGGCCGGCATGCGCCTGCAGCAGCAGCGCGGCCATGTCCTCGATGCGCTGCGCCGAGGGATGGGCGTGGGCCGTGGCCACCACGGGCCGCAGGGCGGCCGGCAGCGCGGGCTGCTGCGCGCGCCACATGGTTGCATCACCCGCCAGGCCGGGGATGAGCACCAGCTGGGGCACGGAAGAAGAAGCAGTGGTGGGGGCAGTCGTCGTCATGGCGCCGAGTGTCGCAAAGAACGCCGCCGCGCGCCCCACGCCGGCCTTTCACGGCCTTCAGCCGTCTTTTTTTCAGTGCGCCCCGAACGGCACCGGGCACGCGGGAACGGCCAGGCCCTGCACCAGGTCGTGCACGAACCGCAGCTTGACCATGGCCCCCGGAGACAGCGCGAAGGGGTACGCGTCGTGCTGCCCCAGGCTGCGGTTCAGGCTGTTGAGCATGAGCGTCAGCGGCACCCACTGGCGCACCATGTCCTGGAACGCGGGGCGCGGCACCGCGAACGGGTCCGAGACACGCTGGCGAACGGCGGCGTGGGGGTCGGGCACGGTCACCGCGGCGTCGTAGCTGGCTGCCGTCTCCAGCAGGTCGATCATGTGCAGGTAGTGGGCCCAGGTCTCGGCCCAGTCCTCCCACGGGTGGGCCGCGGCGTAGGCGCTGACGTGGCGGGCAGCCCAGTCGGCGTCCGCGGCGCCGCGCGCGTAGTGCGCCTGAAGCGCGGCGGCGTAGTCCTGGCGCTCGTCGCCAAACACCTGGCGAAAACTCTCCAGGCGGCCGCCGTCGCGCACCAGCTGGTCCCAGTAGAAGTGGCCCGACTCGTGCCGCAGATGGCCGATGAGCGTGCGGTACGGCTCGCCCAGCGCTATGCGGCGGCGCGCGCGCTCGTCATCGTCCGCCTCGGCAATGTTCAAGGTGATGGTGCCGCCCAGATGGCCCGTGAGGATGGGTGGGCCGCCCGGCAGGTCGGCCAGGAACTCAAACACCGGCCCCGCACCGCCCGGCGCGGGCTCCAGGCCCAGCCGCGCCAAGGTGTAGAACAGCTGGCGCTTGGCCGCCTCGATCTGCTTCCAGCGGCGCACGTTGGGCGCGTGGGACAGGTCGGGCAGCACCCGGGTCTGGCAGCACGACACGCACAGGTCGCCGGGGTGGTGCGCCGGCAGCGCGAAATTGCAGGCCTGGTGCGCGGTGTGGTTGCGGCACATGCGGTAGCGCCGCCCGCTTTGCAGCCCGTCGCCGCGCGGGTCCACACGGCGCCACAGGCCGGGGCCTTCCTCGGGCACGGGCACCAGCGCCGCCATCGTGAAGGAGTCGGGCAAAAAGGCCAACGTGCTGCCGCAATGCAGGCATTGCACGCTGTCAAAAAACACGACGTGACCGCAATGGTCGCAGTTGAATACACGCATGGGGCGAGCTTATACACATCCCTGTGGGGCGCGCGCCCCAGCAGCAAAAAAGGCAGAAGAACGCGGCGCGTCTTCTGCCTTTTTTCCCGAGGCCCCCGGTGGTCAAAGGCCTCTCAAGCATCACCGCGGCGCCGCTCCCCTTCCGGGGTAGGCCGCCGCGAGCGTTCCGGCTCAGGGACGCACGACGATGCTGTTGCGCACTTCGCGCACATGCTTGGTGTTGCGCGCAATGGCTTCGGCCTGGTTCTTCTCGGCTTGCGACTTGGCAAAGCCCGACAGCTGCACGGTGCCGTTCAGCGTTTCGACGCTGATGGCCGTGGCCGACACCGACTTGTCTTCGGCCATGCGGGCCTTGACCGCCGTGGTGATGCCGGCGTCATCCACATAAGAACCCACGGTCTGCTGGTTGCGCGCCACCGAGCAGCCGGTGGCCGTGACGATGGTGATACCGGCCATGGCGGCGAAGGCAAGGGCACGTGCGTATTTCATGATGTTTTCCTTTGTTGACAAAATAAGAAGGGGTCACGGGTGCTAATCGGTGGGCAATCTGCCGGTGTTAGCACCCTCCGCGGCCGGCGGACTGAGGGGAACGGGCTGGCGATACAGGCCAAGCACCCCATGCGGCCATCTTAGGCCCAAAGACCTGCTCAGTAGGCGGCGTGCCGGCGGCGCGACATCCACAGCACCAGCGTCGCCAGGGCTGCGCCCGAGGCCGCGGCAATCACCATGGACTTGCCCGGCTGCTCCGCCACATAGCGGGTAGTGGCCTCGGTGGCTTCGTTGATCTTCTGGCGGGCCTTGGCGCCGGTTTCGGCGCAGTAGTCGATGCTGCGGGACGCAAGCTCCTGCGCGCGCGCCGCCAGGTCGTCAATGACCGGGTCGGCCTGGCTGCGCAGCGAACGCACGCCCTCTTCCGCCTTCTCCAGCGTGGAGTGGGCTGCGGCGCGCGTGGTCTGCACGGCGTCCTGGGCGCTTTGCAGCACGTCGTCGGCCAGGTTGCGGGCGCCGTTGGCGGCCTTGTCGGTAGCGGTCTGAATGCTCATGAGGGGACTCCTTTGAACCGGGAAACAAAAAGGGAGGAAGGGACGCATGCGGCGTGCTCCGCACGGCGCCAGATCAGCGGGCGGGCGTCAGCCCTTCTTGAGCAGCCCCAGGACAAAGGTCACCACGGCCATGATCACGAACACGAAGAACAGGATCTTGGCGATGCCCACCGCACCCGCGGCGATGCCGCCAAAACCGAACAGCGCCGCAATCAATGCGATCACCAGAAACACCACTGCATAGTGCAACATTTGTCTTCTCCTTTTGCGGGGCCGGGCTGCCGGCGTTGTTGAGGGCACAGGAAAGCTCTGCGCCTGCGGTTTACTGTAGGCAGGACGCGGCCCGCAGGCTGCCGGCCCCCGGCGCGCAGGCCTGTCGGCGGCGCAGCGGGCCGGATGTAGGAGAGCACCTGCAGCGCGGGCATGGGCGCGAGAGCCCGCCGAACGTGGGCAGCACAGCACCGCTGTCCTGCACCGGCTGCGGCGCAGTGGGATGGGATGTGGTGGAGCGGGCTGAGAGCGGCAGGAGCAGCGGGCCGCTGCCTGGGCCGGTCAGGCCGCGGGCGGCGGCGGGCTGGCCGGCAGTTCGTCGGCACGGGCCGGCTGCAGCGGCAGCACGGCGGACACCAGGGTGCCGCCCCCCGGGCGCGAGGTGATGGACAGCCGGCCCCCAGCCGACTCCACGCGGTGGCGCATGCCCGAGAGACCGTGGGACGTGGGCCGCACCGAAGCAGGATCAAAGCCCTGGCCGTTGTCGCGCACCTGCACGGCCACATGGGTGGGGTAGCCGTGGACCGACACCAGCACCTTCGACGCCTTGGCGTACTTGCCGATGTTGGTCAGGGCCTCCTGCACCATGCGGTAGACGGTGAGCTGCGATGCGTCGGGCAACTGCACGGCCTCCAGGCTCGTCTCCACCTCGATGCCCGCGCGCTCGGCGTATTCGCGCGTGAGGATCTCGATGGCGGCCGTAAGGCCCAGGTTGGACAGCGACGAGGGCCGCAGGTCCTCGATGATGCGCCGCTTGAGCGCGATGCCGCTGTTGAGCGTCTCGGTCAGGTGCTTGAGCCGCTCGGCCACCTCCGTCATCTGAGGGTCCAGCTTGGACTTGAGGCGGGCCACGTCCAGCTTCGCGGCCGTGAGCAATGCGCCCAGCTCGTCGTGGAGCTCGCGCGCGAGATGGCCCCGCTCCTCTTCGCGCACCTGCTGCAAGTGGGCGGCCAGCTCGGACAGCGTGGCCGTGCGCAGCTTCACCAGGCCCTCGAGCCGGTCGCGTTCGCGCTCCAGCAGGGCCTGCTCGCGCTGGTTGACGACATTCAGCGCCTGGGCCTGGCGCAGGTACATGTAGAACGCCAGCAACCCGATGGCCGTCACCGTGGCAATGCCAATGCGCGAGAGCATGAGCGATTGCTCGATCTGCTCCTTGCCCTGGCGCACGTGCACGTCCGCGCGGGCGATCAGCTCCATCGCATGCTTGCGGATCGCCTCCATGTGCTCCTTGCCCACGTCGGTGTGCAGGATGAACTTCCACGCATCCTCGTTGCCCTGGCGGCGCAGCCGCAGGCTCAGCTCCATCTCGGCGAGCTTGCGCGAGATCTGCCGCGACAACAACGCAAACTCCTGCATGTCGTCCGGCGCATCCATGAACAGCTTGCGCAAGCCGTCCAGGTCGGACTGCACGCTGGCCACCGCGGTGTCGTAGGGCTCGAGGTACGTGTCGTTGCCGGTAAGCAGATAGCCCCGCTGCCCGGTCTCGGCATCGAGCATGCTCTGCAGCAGCTGGTTCACCGCATTGCGCGTGTTGATGCCGTGGGTCATCTGCTCCACCGCGTCCTGCGAGCGCATGTGGCCGGTCTCGTTAATCCCCACAAGCACCATGGCCGCAAGCAGCGCCATCGGCAGGCTCAGCGCCATCTTGCGAACCTTGGGCAGCCAGATGCGGGTGTTTTCTTTAAGGCTCATACGCGGTATTCTGGATAATGTGCGAGCCCCCCGGCACGTTCCTCTTTCGCAGAGACAGCGTGCCCGAGAACCCTTCCCTTCAACAACATCAGGCGCGGAATCACCGCCCTGCGAAAGAGAGTTCGATGATCAAAATTGGCATTGTGGATGACCACGCGATTGTTCGCTCCGGGCTGCGGCAATTCCTGTCGGAACACGTGGACCTGCGCGTGGAAGGCGAGGCGGCCAACGGCCGCGAGGCCATCGACCTGGTGCGCAACAAGGAGATCGACGTTCTGCTGATGGACCTCTCCATGCCCGGGCAAAGCGGTCTGGACGCCCTGGCCATGCTGCGTGCCAAGGCGCCGGACATGGGCATCCTGATCCTGAGCGGCTACCCCGAGGAACACTACGCCATCAACCTCATCCGGCAAGGCGCCAGCGGCTACCTGAACAAGGAATGCGACCCCGCGGAAATTGTCGAGGCCATCCGCACCATCGCCCTGGGCCGCCGGTACCTCACGCCCGCCGTGGCGGAGCTTCTGGCGCAGCAGCTCAACCGCAAGGACGATGCCCCGCCGCACGAGCAACTGTCCGAGCGCGAATTCCAGGTGTTCCTCAAGCTCGCCAAGGGCGAGACGGCCGGCGACATTGCCAAGGCGCTGTCGCTGAGCGTGAAGACGGTGAGCACCTACCGCACGCGGCTGATGGAGAAGATGAGCCTGTCGTCCAACAGCGACCTGACGTACTACGCGCTCAAGAACCGCCTGATTGACTGACATGGAAACAGCGCCCGGGGCCGAAGGTTCCGGGGCGCCCGATGGCCTTTGCGCCGGCCCGCCGCGCCGGCGGCTCAGGCCGCCTGCCCGGAGGCAGGCATGGGAGGATTGAGGTTCATCCCCGCGGGCGCGCTGTTCTGGATGCAGTAGTCCACCAGCGCATCGATCTCATTGGATTTGTCAAAGACCGCATCGACGCCCAGCTGCGCACAGCGCATGCGCACATCGGGCGTGGCGTAGTTGCTGAGCACCACCATCTTCTGGCCGGGCTTGCGATCACGGCAGGCGGCAAGCACCCCCAAACCACTGCCCTGGCGCAGGAACAGGTCGACGATGGCCAAGTCCCATTCGCCGGGGTGGGCCAGCAGCCAGTTCTTGCCGTCGTCCTCGGTCTCCGCCACGCCCACAGCCTCCACCGACGCCAGTTCCTCGAGCGTACCGATCAGGTTCTCGCGGATGGTGGCGTTGTCTTCAACGATGTAGGTGCGGAGTTTCACGGGCGGTATCCAGATTCACGACCCCCCTGAGGGATGGCAAGGGTCTAGCCTCGAATGTAGGGGCTATTGCGAAGCCATTCTGCCAGCCACCACACGCGCAGGCTGTAGGAGCTTTCCTACCTTGTGGCGCACACGCTGCAGTGCTCCGCACGCTGCAGGCGCAGGGTGCTCCACTCCATGGTCCGCCCGTCCAGCATCAGCAGGCGGCCGGCCAGCGACGTGCCCACGCCCGCCAGCAGCTTGAGCGCTTCGGCCGCCTGCATGGCGCCCACCACCCCCACCAGCGGGGCAAACACGCCCAGGGTGGAGCAGCGCACTTCCTCGAATTCCGCCTGGGGCGGAAAGATGCAGGCGTAGCACGGGGACCGTGCATCCCGCGGGTCGAGCACCGTGATCTGGGCGTCAAAACGGATCACCGCGCCCGCCACCAGCGGCTTGCCGTGGCGCATGCACGCTGCGTTGACGGCGTGGCGCGTGGCGTAGTTGTCGCTGCAGTCCAGCACCACCGACGCGTCCTGCACCAGCGCCCCCAGCGCCTCGGCGTCCACCCGCATCTGCAGCGCCGTCACCTTCACGTCGGGGTTGATGGCCTCCATGGCCGCCGCGGCCGAAGCCACCTTGGGCTGCCCCACGCGGGCCGTGGTGTGGGCAATCTGGCGCTGGAGGTTGGTCAGGTCGACCACATCGTCGTCCACCAGCGTGATGTGGCCGACACCTGCGGACGCCAGGTACAGCGCTGCGGGCGAGCCCAGCCCTCCGGCCCCGATGATGAGTGCGCGGGCCGCCAGCACGCGCTCCTGGCCTTCGATGCCCATCTCGTCGAGAAGAATGTGGCGGGAGTAACGCAGAAGCTGGTCGTCGGTCATGGGGCGGCGTGGCACGGACAAAGAAAAAAGCCGGATTCCGCGGGAATCCGGCTTGGGGAACCTGGAGAGCGGAAGCTCAATTTTCTTTCTTTTCTTCCTTGCGCTCTGTCAGCGTCTTGCTCACCATCACCGTGCGGCCCTTGAGCTGGTTGAGGGCCTGCGCCAGCTGGAAGTCCTTGTCCGAGCCAAACTCGGGCAGCTTGCGGTCGGGGGTGGGCTTCCTGGCCTCTTCCTCCAGGCGCTTGCGGGCTTCGTCGCGGGCCTTTTCTCGGGCCTCGTCCTTCTTTTCCTCGCCCTGGCCGCTGCCCAGGTGCTTGTCGAGGTCGGCCTCGCGCATTCGCAGGGCTGCGAAGGGACTGCCCTCCTCGGACTCGTCCACCATCACGTCCGGGACGATGCCCTTGGCCTGGATGGAACGGCCGCTGGGCGTGTAGTAGCGCGCGGTGGTGAGCTTGATGCCGGTGTCCGGGCCCAGGGGCCGCACGGTCTGCACGGAGCCCTTGCCGAAGGTCTGGCTGCCCATGATGGTGGCGCGCTTGTGGTCCTGCAGCGCGCCCGCCACGATTTCGCTGGCCGAGGCGGAGCCTTCGTTGACCAGCACCACCAGCGGCACCATCTTGAGGGCCGCAGGCAAGCGGCGCAGCGGGTCCCCGCCGCCGCGGCGCAGGTAGTAGTCGGGCGAGGCCTTGTACGTGGCCTTGCTGTCCGCCAGCTGGCCGTTGGTGGTGACGACCGTGACGTTCTCGGGCAGGAAGGCCGCCGACACCGCCACGGCGGCGTCCAGCAGGCCGCCGGGGTCGTTGCGCAGGTCCAGCACCAGGCCCTTGAGGTTGGGCTCCTGCTTGTAGATCTCTTCGATCTTGCGCACGAAGTCGTCCACCGAGCGTTCCTGGAACTGGGACAGGCGGATCCAGCCGTAGCCGGGCTCCACCACCTTGCCCTTGACGGACTGGGTCTTGATCTCTTCGCGCGTGATGGTCACGGGGAAGGTGCGGCTCTCGTCCTTGCGGAAGATGGTGAGCGTGACCTTGGTGTTGGGCTCGCCCCGCATGCGCTTGACGGCGTCGTTCAGGGACAGGCCCTTGACGGCCGTCTCGTCGATCTTGGTGATCAGGTCGTTGGTCAGCAGGCCGGCGCGGAACGCGGGCGAGCCTTCAATGGGCGACACCACCTTGATCAGGCCGTCTTCCTGGGTGATCTCGATGCCCACGCCCACGAAGCGGCCGGACGTGCCCTCGCGGAATTCCTTGAAGGACTTCTTGTCGAAATACTGCGAGTGCGGGTCCAGGCTGGACACCATGCCGGAGATGGCATCGGTGATGAGCTTCTTGTCGTCCACCGGCTCGACATAGTCGGTCTTCACCAGTCCAAAGACCGCCGACAGTTGCTGGATTTCTTCCAGTGGCAGCGGGGTCATGGCGCCGCGGGCCACGGTCTGCAACGAAATCGTTGTCAACGCTCCTGCCACCACACCGACCGACACCCATCCTGCAATTTTGAGTTTGTGCCCCATACAACACCTTTTACCGCAACGAACCAATATACACCTTGGAAGGCGCGGACCCTTGGCGGTTCCGCGCCGGCACTTGCTTTGAAGAGGATATCGCCCGGTTTCGCCGGTCTTTACACAGGCTTTACGCCTTGCCCTGCGACGCCACCGCCGCCGCCGCCTTGGCGGCCGCTTCAGCGTCGCCCAGATAGTAGTGGCGCAGGGGCTTGAGGTTGGCGTCCAGCTCGTATACCAGCGGGATTCCGTTGGGAATGTTCAGGCCCACGATGTCGGCGTCGGAGATGTTGTCCAGGTACTTCACCAGGGCGCGGATGGAGTTGCCGTGCGCGGCCACCACCACGCGCTTGCCCGAGCGGATGGCGGGCGCCATGGCGTCGTTCCAGAACGGCAGCACGCGGGCCACGGTGTCCTTGAGGCATTCGGTCAGCGGCACGCTGCCCTCGGGCACTCCGGCGTAGCGGCGGTCGCCGCGTTCGCTGCGGGGGTCGGTGGTTTCCAGCGCGGGCGGCGGGGTGTCGTAGCTGCGGCGCCAGACCAGCACCTGCTCGTCGCCGTACTGCTTGGCCATGTCGGCCTTGTTCAAGCCCTGCAGGGCGCCGTAGTGGCGCTCGTTCAGTCGCCAGTCCTTCACCACGGGCAGCCAGGTGCAGTTCATCTCGTCCAGCGTGTACCACAGGGTGTGGATGGCGCGCTTGAGGACGCTGGTGAACGCCAGGTCAAATTCGTAGCCTTCGGCCTTGAGCAGTTTGCCGGCCGACATGGCCTGCGACACGCCGGTGGGCGTGAGGTCGACATCGGTCCAGCCGGTGAAGCGGTTTTCAAGGTTCCAGGTGGATTCGCCGTGGCGGATCAAAACGAGCTTGTACATGGTTTCCCCAGGAAAGGCGGGTCTAAGAAATACGGGCCAAAACCAGGCATTCTAAAATTACGCAGTTCGCCAACCCAAGGAATCTTCGTGAAATTCATCATTGACAACTGGTATCTCGTTTTTGTTGCGCTGGCCTCGGGCGGCATGCTGCTGTGGCCGGTGCTGCGCAGTGCCAGTGGCGGCGCCCTCACCCCTGCGAACGCCGTGCAGCTCATCAACCGCGAGAAAGCCGTGGTCATCGACGTGTGCGAGGCCGAGGAGTTTGCGGCCGGCCATGTGGGCGGCGCCAAGAACATTCCGCTGGGTCAGCTGGAGGAGCGCCTGCCCTCCGTGGTCAAGAACAAGGCCGTGCCGGTGGTGCTGGTGTGCGCCAGCGGTGCCCGCTCCACCCGCGCGGCGGCAATCGCCCGCAAGCTGGGCTACGAAAAGGCCGAAAGCCTGGCCGGCGGCCTGAAGGCCTGGCGCGACGCCAGCCTGCCGGTGGAAAAAGCCTGATCCGCCCCCAGTTATTCCATCACCGATAGGCTTGGGCCTCATTCGTTGATGACTCCCAGGAACACAGGAAGACCGCCATGCAACCCGTGAAGATGTACACCACCGCCGTCTGCCCCTACTGCGTCCGTGCCAAGCAGATCCTCAAGTCCAAGGGCGTGGAGCAGATCGAGGAGATCCGCGTGGACATGGATCCCGCCGCCCGCACCCACATGATGGAGATCACCGGCCGGCGCACGGTGCCGCAGATTTTCATCGGCAGCACCCACGTGGGCGGCCACGACGACCTGGTGGCGCTGGACGGCCGCGGCGAACTGATGCCCCTGCTGGGCGCCGCCTGACCCCTCCCCGGGGCACTGCATAATGCAGCCCCATGTGCCCGCTGCGGGAGCTCTTCCCGGGCGGGTTTTGTTTTGCCAGCATTTCGTAAGCAGCAAAGAGACTTGTCAACCATGGCCGACCAAGAAAACCCCGTGTTCCAGATCCAGCGCGTCTACCTGAAGGACATGTCGCTGGAGCAGCCCAACTCGCCCGCCATCCTGCTGGAACAAGAGCAGCCCAGCGTGGACATCCAGCTCGGCGTGGAAGCCACGCCCGTGGCCGAGGGCATCTTTGAAGTGGCCGTGACGGCCACCGTGCAGACCAAGATCAAGGACAAGACCGTGTTCCTGGTCGAGGCCAAGCAGGCCGGCATCTTCGAGATCCGCAACATCCCCGAAGACCAGATGGGCCCCATCATGGGCATCGCCTGCCCGCAGATCGTGTACCCCTACCTGCGTGGCAACGTGGCCGACCTGGTCAACCGCGCCGGCTTCCCGCCCGTGCACCTGGCAGAAATCAACTTCCAGGCCATGTACGAGCAGCAGCAAGCCCAGGCCGCCGGCCAGGGTTCGCCGATCATCACGCAGTGATTTAAAGCTCCCCCTGAGGCGCTTCGCGCCTTCCCCCTCTCTCGTCGCGCTGCGCGCTCGGGAGGGGGACGCAGCCAGCGGCCTGGCAGAGCCAGTTCCGCGGCTACCTCGCCTTGGGCCGTGCCCGTTTTGCAGAATGCGTCCAAAGCATGACCAAAGGGGTCTCAATCACCCATCATTTTGGGCTCCAGCGCTTGTCTGGAAAGCGCAAGCAGCTATGAAAATCATAGTATTGGGTGCAGGTGCCTGGGGTTCGGCACTCGCCATGAGTGCGGCCCAGCACCCTGCCGGGCATGCGGTCACGCTGTGGGCACGCGACGCGGGCCAGGCCAGCGCCATGCGCGCGGCGCGCCAGAACGCGCGCTATCTGCCGGGCATCGACTTTCCCCCTTCCCTCTCCATCGCAGACGGCCGCTTTGCCCCGCTGCTGCCAGGCGCGGACCTCGTCATCGTGGCGACGCCGATGGCGGCGCTGCGCGGCATGCTGCAGGCACTGATCGGCTGCGCGGCACCGGTGGCGTGGCTCTGCAAGGGGTTCGAGGCAGTGCCTGCCGGCGCCGACTCTGCATCTTTTGGCCTGCTGGCGCACGAGGTGCAAGCGCAGGCAGCTCCTGATTTGATAGCTGGCGTCTTCAGCGGCCCCAGCTTTGCCCAGGAAGTGGCGTTGGGGCAGCCCACCGCCCTGGTGGCCGCCAGCGCCCACGCGGCGGTGCGCGAAGCACTCGTCCTCGCCTTTCACAGCCCCAGCGTGCGCGTATACGCCAACGACGACATCGTGGGCGTGGAAGTGGGCGGCGCGGTGAAGAACGTGCTGGCCATTGCCACCGGGCTGTGCGATGGCCTGGCCCTGGGGCTGAACGCCCGCGCCGCGCTGGTGACCCGCGGCCTGGCCGAGATGACGCGGCTGGGCCTGGCGCTGGGGGCGCGGGCCGAGACGTTCATGGGCCTGTCGGGGCTGGGCGACCTGGTGCTGACGGCGACGGGCGACCTCTCGCGCAACCGGCGCGTGGGCATGCTGCTGGCGCAGGGGCAGACCCTGGCGCAGGCCGTGGAGTCCCTGGGCCATGTGGCCGAGGGCGTGTACTCCGCCCGCACCGTGGTGCAGCGCGCCCGCCACCTGGGCGTGGACATGCCCATTGCGGAGGCCGCCGTGGCCTTGCTCGATGGCCAGCTCCGCCCGGCCGAGGCCGTGGCCCAATTAATGGGCCGGGGCCCGCGCGGCGAAGTCTGAAGGCTGGCTAAAACGCAGGGCTGGCGGAAACGCTCAAGACACGCAAAAACGCCGCAGGGCCGGGGGCGCCTGCGGCATTCTTGCGTGCGGGGCGTGGGGGTGATTCACGCCCGTTCCGCCACGGCCCGCGGACCGGAGTCCGCAGCGGCTGCGGGGGTCAGAACACGCCGAACAGCATGAGCAACAGAACCACGGACAGTGGGACGCCGAGCAGCCACAGAATGATGGGCATGGTGATCTCCTTGAAAGGGTGAGTAGGTAGGTGGTGCCACCTTATCGCCCGCCCCCCCGCGCCCCGTGTGCGCCATCGGTGGTCCTGCGCGTAGTCCCCTGCCTACTGCCCCTGAGCGCTCCTGACCCCTCCTGACCGCCCCCGCCTGCCCTTGCTGGCCGCCGGGCCCCAGCGGGCGTCAAAGGCCCTGTTCGAGCGCCAGCAGGTCTTCGACCGTCTGGCGCTTGCGGATGAGGCGGACCTGCGCCCCGTCCACCAGCACCTCGGCAGCCAGCGGCCGCGTGTTGTAGTTGGAGGACATGGAGGCCCCATAGGCGCCCGCGTCGTGGATCACCAGCAGGTCGCCCACCTGCGCGGCGGGCAGCTCGCGCGGCAGCACCACGCCGCCGTCGCCCTGGGTGAACACGTCACCGGATTCGCACAACGGGCCAGCCACCACCGTGGGCTGCGCAGCGCCCTGCGAACCGTCGCGGCGCAACAGCTCCATGGCGTGGAAGGCGCCGTACATCGAGGGGCGCATCAGCTCGTTGAAGCCCGTATCCACCAGCACGAAGTGGTTGCGCCCCGCGTTCTTGGTGGCGCGCACCTGGCCCAGCAGCACTGCCGATTCGGCCACCAGGAAGCGGCCGGGCTCAATCTCCAGCGCCAGACGATGGCCGACGATGGCCTCGGCCTGCTGGCGCGCGGCATCCCACAGGCCGTGGTAATGCTGGGTATCCACCACCGGGTCGCCGCTGCGGTAGGGAATGGACAGGCCGCCGCCCGCCGAAATCGCGTGCAGGTCGTGCCCCGCTGCGTGGGTGGTGCGCACCAGGCCCACCATGGCGCCGCAGACCTCGGCCAGGTGGCTGTAGTCCACCCCCGAGCCGATGTGCATGTGCAGGCCCACCAGCTTCAGCCCGTGCTGGGCGATGGCCGCCAGCGCGGCCTCCAGGTCGGTGTGCCAGATGCCGTGCTTGCTGTGCTCGCCGCCCGTGTTGGTCTTGTTGCTGTGCCCGTGGCCGAAGCCGGGGTTGATGCGCAGCCACACGGCGTGGCCGGGCGAGCGCGCGCCCAGCTGGTGCAGCATGTCGATGGAGCCCGCGTTGACCGGCACGCCGTGTTCCACCACGCAGTCCAGCGTGGCGGCGTCGAACAGGTCGGCGGTGAACACGATCTCCGACGGCTCGCCGCCCACCTGGTAGCCCGCGGCGAGCGCACGCAGGATCTCGCCGCGCGAGACGGCATCGACCTTCACGCCCTGCTCGCGCATGAGCTTCAGGATGTGGATGTTGGAGCAGGCCTTTTGCGCAAAGCGCACGGTCTCGAAATTGGAGACCTGGGCGATGCGTTGGCGGATGGTGGCCGCGTCGTACACCCACAGCGGGGTGCCGAACTGGTCGGCCAGGGCCCAGAGCTGGGCGGGCGTGAAAGGGTTGGACATGGAGCGTCTCCAGGCAGTTACGGCACAACGAAGCCTGGATGATGCGCGCCCTGCGGTATTTGGTCTAATACTTTGAATAGCACCATCAATTCAATCTGGATATACCCATGCCCGATGCACCCCTGGCCCAGCGCATCACCCACCGCCATATCGAAGTGTTCCGCGCCGTGATGGCCGCGGGCAGCGCGACGGGCGCGGCCGACCTGCTGCACAGTTCCCAGCCCACCGTGAGCCGGGAACTGGCGCGGCTGGAATCGCTGCTGGGCTATGCGCTGTTTGAGCGGGTTCAGGGCCGCCTGCGCGCCAACGCCCGGGCGCTGGCGCTGTGGGACGAGGTGCAGCGCTCCTGGCAGGGCCTGGAGCGCGTGGTGGAGCGCGCGGTGGCGCTGGGCCGGGCGGACGCGGTGCAGCTGTCCGTGCTCTGCCTGCCCGCGCTGGCCCACGCCCTGCTGCCGGGCGCGGCGGCGCGGCTGGTGCAGGCCTGCCCGCAGGCGCGGCTGTCGGTCACGCCCCAGGAATCGCCCCTGCTGGAAGAATGGATCAGCGCCCAGCGCTTCGACCTGGGCCTGTGCGAACAGGCCAGCGCCCCGCCCGGCACGCGGGCCGAGGTGCTGCTCACGCTGGACGAAGTGGCCGTGCTGCCCGCCGGGCATGCGCTGGCGCAGCAGGCCCGGCTGCAGCTGGCGGACTTTGCGGACCAGCCGTTTGTGAGCCTCTCGGCCGACGACCCCTACCGCCGCCTGATCGACGCCCGCTTCGCCCAGGCCGGCGTGCCGCGCACGCTGCGCACCGAAACCCACAGCGCCGCCGCCGTGTGCGCCATGGTGGAGCACGGCCTGGGGCTGGCCATCGTCAACCCGCTGACGGCCCTGACCGCGGCGGCCGGTGGCCGGCTGGTGGTGCGGCGGCTGGCGTTTTCCATCCCGTTCAGCGTGGCCGCCGTGCTGCCCCTGTACCGCCCGGCACTGCCGGAGGTGGAACCCATGCTGCAGGCCCTGCGCGCCGAGGCGGCCGACAGGGCGCAGCAGCTGCAGGCGCTGCCGTAGACGCTATTATTTTGATAGCTGCCAGCGCTTACCCACAAAGGGCTGGAGCCCTTTTTTACTCAAAAACCCATCAGGGCGGCGTGAGGGTGCGCACCTTTTCGACCAGGCGGTCCTGCACCGAGGGAGAGACGAACTTGTGGACCTCGCCGCCCAGCACCGCGATCTCGCGCACGAAGGTGCTGCTGATGAACTGGTATTTGTCGCTGGGCGTGAGGAACACCGTCTCCACCTGGGGCATCAGGCTGCGGTTCATGCCGGCGAGCTGGAACTCGTAGTCAAAGTCGGTCACCGCGCGCAGGCCGCGCACCATGGCCTTGCCGCCCCGCTCCACCACGAAGTCGCGCAGCAGGCCGGAGAACGCCTCGACCTGCACCTGCGGGTACATCTTGACGGCCTCGCGGACCATGTCGATCCGTTCGTCCAGCGTGAACAGCGTCTTCTTGTGGTGGCCGGCGGCCACGGCCACGATCACGCGCTCGAACAATTGGGTGGCCCGGCGGACCACGTCTTCATGGCCCAGGGTGATGGGGTCGAAAGTTCCGGGGTATACGGCGAGCACGTTCTGGGCCATGGCTGGTTGTCTCCTGTCTGGCGAATGACGGTGGCCCGGGCCTCCAGGTTCTTCCCCGGTGAGGAGCCTGCGGGCCGCGTGCGCGCATTATGCAGTGCAGTGCAACATGGCGCCGGCCACCGCCGTGGGCAGCCCGGGGGGAACGGCCGCCGAGGGCGGTATCAGGCGCGCCGCAGCAGGTGCGCGTGCACGGCCCCCGCCTTCAGGTGGCGGTGCACCGCCAGGCCGGCCGCGGCCAGGTCTTCATCGGTCCAGGCGCGGGGCGCCTCCAGGTAGACGAACCCTCGGGCGGCCACCGCCCGGGCCGCGGCCTGCAGCGCGGGCGCGAAGAACGGGCCGTCAAACGGCGGGTCGAGCAGCACGAGGTCCAGGCTGGCGGGCGCCGCCTGCTGCAGGGCCGTCACGCCGTCGCCGCGCTGCACGCGCACGGCGCCGGCCTGCAGGCGCTGCTGCAGTGTGATGAGCTGCGCCGCCAGGGCCGCGTCGTTCTCCACCAGCAGCACCGAGGCCGCGCCGCGCGAGGCGGCCTCCAGCCCCAGCGCGCCCGTGCCGGCAAACGCGTCCAGGCAGCGCCAGCCGGCCAGGTCCTGGCCCAGCCAGTTGAACAGGGTTTCGCGCACGCGGTCGGGCGTGGGCCGCAGGCCGGGGCGCTGGGCCACGGGCAGGCGGGTGCGCTTCCACTGCCCGCCGATGATGCGGATTTCGCCCGCGCCCTTGGGGGCGGCTGCCGCCGCTGCGGGCTTGGGCCGGGCCTTTTTCGGGTCGGCTGCCGGGGCTGCCGCTGCCGCCTGGGCCTTGCGGATCTCGGCGGCAATGGCGCTGCCGCGCAGGGTGGAGCGGCTCATGGCTGGCGCCCCCCCACCACCACCGTCACCATGCGCTCGGGCTGCAGCTTGCGCGCGATGGCGGCGCGCACATCGGCCACCGTGAGCGCCTCGACCTTGCGCGCCCACTGGTCCAGGTAGTCCAGCGGCAGGTCGTTCCAGGCGATGTTGGCCACGTTGGCCAGCAGCTTCTTGTTGCTGTCGATGCGCAAGGCAAAGCCGCCGATCAGGTTGTCCTTGGCGGCGCGCAGCTCGTCCTCGGTGGGGCCTTCGGCCACAAAGCGGGCGATCACGTCGCGCGAGACCTGCACGGCCTGGGTGGCCTGGTCAGGGCGCGTCTGCAGGCCCACGGTGAAGGCGCCCGCGTGCAGGCCGGCGGCGAAGTAGCTGTAGACGCTGTAGGAAAGGCCGCGCTTTTCGCGCACCTCGTGCGTGAGCCGCGAGACAAACCCGCCCCCGCCCAGGATGTGGTTGCCCACCAGCAGGGCGAGGAAGTCCGGGTCGCGCCGCTGGAAGCCCGGCTGGCCGATCAGCACATGGGCCTGGGCAGAGGCAAAGGGAATGTTCTCCTCCACCGGCGCGGACAGCGACGCGATCTCGCCCACCGGCGGCAGCGGCGCGCAGCCCGCGGCGGCCGGCAGCCGCGACAGCAGCGTGGCCACCAGCGCCTGGGCCTGGGTGCGGGACACGGCGCCCACGATGCTGACCTTGGCGCGGCAGGCGGCGATGTGCTGGCCGTGGAAGGCCTGCATGTCCTCCACGCCCACGCGCATCAGCGTCTCCGGCGTGGTGCGCGCGCCATAGGGATGGCTGCCGTACACGGCGGCGGCAAAGGCGTAGCCCGCCACCGTGGCCGGGCGCGTGTTGGCTTCCTTGAGGGTGGCGATCCAGCGCGCCCGGTCGCGCGGCCACACGTCGGCCGGCCAGCTGGGCTCGCCGATCTGGCGCGCGGCCAGGCGGGCGGCCTGCTCCAGCAGCGGCGGATCGGTGAGGGAGCGCAAGGTGTAGTGCAAGGCGTCGTTGTCGGCACTGGCCTCGAAGCTTGCGCCCAGGTCGGCCCAGGCTTCGCCCAGGCCGTTCTCGTCCAGCGCCGGGGCACCGTCCTGCTCCTTGACGCCCTTGGACGCCATCGCGGCCACGGCGGTGGCCAGGCCCGCGCGGCCGGCCGGGTCGCGGCGGCTGCCGGCGTCAAAGTCGATCTGCACGTCCACCATGGGAATCACGGGGCTTTCGACCAGGTACACCTGGGCTCCGCTCGCCTCCGTCCAGTGCTGGATGGGCAGCAGCGCCCAGGCGGAGTTTGCATAAAAAACGACTCCAGCGCTTACCAGGAAAGCGCGGGCAGCTATATTTTTGATAGTAATCATGCGCAAAAGGCCCCTGCGGGTTCAACGGATCACCGCACCGGGCGGCAGCGTGGTGCGCGCGCGCGGCGCATCCAGCGGCTGGGGCAGCAAGGTGCCCACGGTGAGCTGGTCGTCCCCGAAATACTTGGCGGCCACGGCCTGCACCTGCGCCGGGGTCACGGTGCGCAGCAGCGCCAGCAGCCGGTCATTGGCGTCCAGCGGAAAGCCCTGCACCCAGTTGCCGCCCAGCTCCTGGGCCTGGCTCATCACCGAATCGCGCTCGTACACGGTGGAGGCGATCCACTGCGTCTTGACGCGGTTGAGTTCGGCCTCGCTGACGCCGCCCAGCGCCACGCGGGCCACTTCGGAGCGCAGGGCGTCTTCCACCTGCTGGGCCGTCTTGCCCGCGGCCGGCACGCCGCTGAGCATGAACAGGCTGGGCCCGCGGCCGGTGACCATGGCGGAGCTGCTGGCGCTGTCGGCCACGCGGTTCTCGCCCTGGGTCAGCGCGCGGTCCAGCCGCGCGCCGTCGTAGCCACTGAACACCGCCGACAGCACCATCAGCGCCAGCGCATCGCGGTCGGTGTCGGCCAGCGCGTCCAGCCGCCGCAGGCTGGGCGCGCGGAAGGCCAGCGCTACGTAGGCCTGCTCGGCCGGGGCCTTCACGGCAATGCGCCGCAGGCCCTGCTGCGTGGGCTCCGTGCGCGGCTTGCGCACGGGCAGCGCATGCACCGGCAGGCTGCCGTAGTACTTCTCGGCCAGCGCCCGCACCTGGTCGGCCTGCACGTCGCCGGCCACCACCACCACGGCATTGGTGGGCGTGTACCACTGGCGGTGGAAGGCGCGCACATCGTCGGCGGTCATGGCGTCCAGGTCGCTCATCCAGCCCACGATGGGCCGGCGGTAGGGCGAGGCCACGAACGCCGTGGCAAACAGCTGTTCGGCCAGCACCGCACGGGGCTGGTCCTCGGTGCGCAGGCGGCGCTCTTCCTTCACCACCTCGATTTCCTTCTGGAACTCGTCGTCCGGCCAGTGGTTGTGGGCAAAGCGGTCCGACTCCAGCTTCATCACGTCTTCCAGCCGGTTCGCCGGAATCTGCTGGTAGTAGCCCGTGTAGTCGCGGCTGGTGAAGGCGTTCTCGCGCCCGCCCAGGGCCGCCACACGGCGCGAGAACTCGCCCGGCGGCAGAGACTTGGTGCCCTTGAACATCATGTGCTCCAGCACATGGGCCACGCCCGAGGTGCCATCCACCTCGTCCAGGGAGCCTACGCGCACCCAGACCATGTGCACGGCGGTGGGAGCCCGGTGGTCCGGCTGCACGATGAGCTGCATGCCGTTCTTGAGGGTGAACTGCTGTGCCCCGGAGGCGTTGGCAGAGGGGGCTGCGGAAGGCGGGACGGCTGGCGTCGTGGCCGCCAGGGCAGCCCCGGACGCGAGGCAGGCCACCAGGGCCAGTAGGGTGAAGGCGCGTTTCATAGAATGCAGTGATTCTAAGAACCCGCCAATGTTCAGTTTTTTCAAGAAGAAGCCTGCCCCCCAGCCTGCGCCGCCCACCGACGCCGCCCCGCCCGCGCCCGCTGCGGAGACCGCGCCCGTCTCTGCGGCACCCGCACAGCCCGCGCCGACCGCAGCCCCCGCGCCAGCGCCAGCACCCGCCGAACCGGCGGCAGGCGCGACGTCCGCGTTCGGATGGCTGCGCAACCCGTTTGCGTCCAAGGCACCCGAGGCTTCTCCCGCTCCCCCTCCCGCCGCGGCCCCCTCCCCGGCCGCAGCACCCGCGCTCGCTCCAGCGGTCCCCAGCCCGGCCCCGGCACCTGTGACGGCCCGGGCCCCCACGCCGGCCGCGCCCCCAGCGCCCGCCCTTGCTCCCACCGCCCCGGCCCCGCAACCCGTCCCCGCCGCCCTGCCCGTGCCGGCGGCCGCGCCCGCCGAACGCAAGGGCTGGCTGGACCGGCTCAAAGCCGGGCTGCGCAAGACAGGCACCAGCATCACCACGGTCTTCACCGGCACGCAGATCGACGACGCGCTGTACGAAGAACTGGAGGCGGCGCTGCTCATGGCCGACACGGGCGTGAAGGCCACCACGCACCTGCTGGCCGACCTCAAGCGCCGCGTGAAGGAAGCCAAGGCCACCGAGCCCGCCGCCGTCAAGGGCCTGCTGGCCGATGCGCTGGCCGACCTGCTGCGGCCGCTGGAAAAGCCCCTGGTCATCGGCGAGCACACGCCCACCGTCATCATGGTGGCCGGCGTGAACGGCGCAGGCAAGACCACCTCCATCGGCAAGCTCACCAAGCACCTGGCCGATGAAGGCGCCGCCGTGCTGCTGGCCGCGGCCGACACCTTTCGCGCCGCCGCGCGGGAGCAGCTGGGCGTCTGGGCCGACCGCAACACCGTCGAGATCGTGAGCCAGGAGGGCGGCGACCCCGCCGCCGTGAGCTTCGACGCCGTCACCGCCGGCAAGGCCCGGGCCAAGGACGTCGTGCTGGTGGACACCGCGGGCCGGCTGCCCACGCAGCTGCACCTGATGGAAGAGCTCAAGAAGATCCGCCGCGTGGTGACCAAGGCAGATGCCACCGCCCCGCACGAGGTGCTGCTGGTCATCGACGGCAACACGGGCCAGAACGCGCTGGCCCAGGTGCGCGCGTTCGACGACGCGCTGCAGCTGACAGGGCTGATCGTGACCAAGCTCGACGGCACCGCCAAGGGCGGCGTGCTGGCCGCCATCGCCCAGGAACGGCCGGTGCCCGTCTATTTCATCGGCGTTGGCGAAAAGCTGGAAGACCTGGAAACCTTCAACGCCCGCGAGTTTGCCCAGGCACTGCTGACCTGACTCGGCAGCGCCCACGCGGGCCCCTGCCGCCATAGCGCAAGCCCACCTCACCGAACACCATGGCGGCACCCCGCGCGATTTTCACCATCTGCTCCAACAACTACGTGCCGATGGCGCGGGTGCTTCTGGAGAGCGTGCAGCGGCACCATCCGGAGGCTGCCGTCTACCTGTGCCTGGCCGACAAGATGCAGCCGGAGCTGGTGGACTACCCCGGCGCCTGCGAGGTGCTTGAGGCCCACCGCCTGGGCATCGACGATTTCGCGGCGTTCGCCTTCCGGTACGACATCATGGAATTCAACACGGCGGTCAAGCCGTTCATGTTCCGTGCATTGCGCGACCGCGGCCACCAGCACGTGGTCTACCTCGATCCCGACATCGAGCTGTATGCCCCCCTGGACGGCGTGTTCGCGCCGCTGGAGGCGGGCGCCTCGTTCGTGCTGACGCCCCATCTCACCGAGCCCGCCGAACGCGATGCGTTTCCCGACGACATCGGCATCATGCGCGCGGGGGTCTACAACCTCGGGTTCCTGGGCGTGGGCGGCGCTCCCGACACCGAGAAACTGCTTCGGTGGTGGTCCCGCCGGCTGCAATACGAGTGCGTCAACGAGCCGGATTCGGGCCGCTTTGTCGACCAGAAGTTCATGGACCTGGTGCCGGGATTCTCGCCCGGCGTGCATATCCTGCGGGATACCGCGTACAACGTCGCGTACTGGAACCTTCACCAGCGCAGCCTGTCCGGAGCCCCAGGCGCCTGGCAGGTCGACGGGAACCCGCTGCGGTTCTTCCATTTCAGCGGCATCGACCCGCGCAATCTGCACCAGCTGTCCAAGCATTCCCAGGCGTTCCGCGGAGCCGAAATCTCCGCCCCGCTGGCGGCCTTGATGCAGGACTACGCGTCGCGGGTACTCGGGCGGGGGCACGGGACTATTCCCGCGGGCATCTATGCCTACGGGCGGTTTGCCTCGGGGGCACCCATTCCGAACTTCGTGCGCCGCATGTTCCGCGACCGCCACGTGCGCTGGCTGGGCGGCGACCCTTTTGCCACCTACGAGGAGTACCTGCACCTGCCCAGCCCGGACGCCTGCGCCGGCGCCACGGGCCAGGTCACGCAACTGATGGCCGAGGTACGCCGCCAGGAGCCGTGGCTGCAGCACGCGTTCGACCTCTCCAGCCCGCACGGCGTGGACCGCTACCTCCAGTGGTTCCGGGACCACGCGCGCCACAGGTTCGACGGGCGCTCCGCGCTGGAGCCCCGGCCCACGGCCGCCCCGCCCGCACCTGCGCACGCCCTGCCAACGCTCACGGATGCGGCGGCGAACGAAAGGCCGCCGCAGGCCACCGTGGTGGGGTACCTGCGGCTGGCGCTGGGCGTGGGCGAGGCGGGCCGCCAGGTGCTGCGCGCCTTGCACCACGGACAAGTTCCGGTGCAAGGCCTGCCTATCCGCATTCGAACGCTGTCTGAAGAGGTGGGCCAGGAGCAGGAGCCGCTGTTCGTCGAGCAATCCCGCGCGCCGGTGGAAATCTTCAATGTGAATGCGGACCAGTTGCCCCTGGTGCTCAACACGCTCAAGGGTTCGCTGCAGCCCGGGGCGTGGCGCACCGTGATGCCCTTCTGGGAGCTGGAGCAGTTCCCCTCGCCCTGGCTGCAGGCGCTGGCATTGGTTGACGAGGTCTGGGCGCCCACCCGCTTCATCGAGCGCATGCTGGCGCAGCGCACGGGCACACCGGTGCGCTACATGCCGCTGCCGCTCACCTTTACCCCTCCACCGCCCGCAGAGCGCGCGGCCTTCGGCCTGGACAGCGAGGCTTTCATCTTTTTCTTCTCCTTCGACTGCTTCTCCTTTGTGGAGCGCAAGAACCCCATGGCAGTCGTCCGCGCGTTCCACACGGCCTTTCGGGGGACAGCGCCCACGGCAAAAGCCCGGCTGGTCATCAAGGCGCTCAATTCCGACAAGCTGGGCGACCAGCCCCCCGCCTGGCTGGAGGCCCTGCGCAGGGATCCGGATGTCCAGCTCATCGAGCGCACCCTGGCCCGGCACGAAACCCTGCAACTCGTCGGCTGCTGCGACGCAGTGGTGTCACTGCACCGCAGCGAAGGGCTGGGCTTGCTGATCTCCGAAGCCATGCACCTGGGCAAGCCGGTCATTGCCACGGACTATTCGGCCACCACCGAGCTGGTAACCCATCAGACGGGCTGGCCGGTGGACTACCGGCTGGTCCCTGTGCGGGAAGGCGAATACCCGTTCCATGCCGGCCAGGTCTGGGCGGAGCCCGACGAAGCCCATGCGGCCTGGCAGATGCGCTCGGTGTGGCAGTTTCCGGAAGAGGCCGCCCGGCGCGCCGGCAACGCGCGAGCGCTGCTGCAACGGCAGCATGGCCTGGACGCCTGCGGCCAGCGGATGCGAGAGCGCATCGAGGAAGTCCTGGCGCTGCGGCCGCCAGCACGGCATGGCGACCGTGCGGCCGACCGGCCATCGTCCCCCCTTCTGCGAAAGGTCTGGCCATGGAAACCGTGACCCACCACCCCACTGCCGACTCGCCGCTGCCGGGCGTACGCGCCGCCTCGGGCCCAGCGGCTTCAGATGCGGTTGCCGCCCCGTCACCCTTGCAGCACGGCACCGCCGAGCGGTGCGGGGCCTGTGGCGCCAGGCCCAGCCTGGGCCTGGAAATCGATTTGCTCGATGCCCGGGAGGAATGCCGGCGCCTCAAACGCGCAGGGGCCGACATGCATGCCGAGATGCTGGCCCTTCACCGGGCGCTTTCGGCCGCGCGGCATCAGACCCAGGCGCTGCTGGCGGATCGGAGGGAACGCGGCGAGCTGCAATCCCGCGTGGACGCACTGCTGCAGTCCCGCTCCTGGCGCATCACCCGGCCACTGCGCTGGATCTACGGCCTGCTACCCGGCCGGGGCTGACAGCAGCCCGCGCAGGTAGGGCCAGGCAAAGGTGCCCAGAAGCACGAGCCCCATCAGCGCAAAGTGACCGCGGTAGTGCCGCTGCAGCTGCACCAGGGGAGCCGGCGCCAGCCCCGAGCGGTGCACTCGCCAGGAGGTCGCCACATGGCGCAGGTACGCAACGGCCGACAGGCCCAGCAACAGCCAGACGTGCTCCAGGGCAGCCCACAAGGCCACCAGCGCGTAGGCCACGCTGAACAGGCCAAAGGCGGCGGCGAAGGTGGCGCGGGGCCCGAACACCACCGCGTTGGTGCGGATGCCGTTGCCAGCGTCCGCCCGGAAGCCGCGCACCTCGTGCATCAGATGCCCGGCAGCGAAGACCACGCCAAAGTACGCGGCGAAAAGAAGGCTCTGCGGACCGGGTGTGCCCATCGCAAGATAGCCCAGCATGAAGTGCAGGCTGCCGCCCGCAAGGTGCAGCAACGACCCGGCAAGGGGTACGCCCTTGAGGTGCAGGCCGGGCCAGGAATACAGGGCGCTGGTGGCCAGCATGGCCACCGCAATCCAGCAGGCCTGCAGGCCCAGACACGCGGCGAAGGCCAGCCCCAGCACAGCCCAGAATAGCGCCAGAAAGCCCATCTCGCGCCGGGAAACGCCCAGCTCCAGAAAGGTGCGTCCGCTGCGGTGAGGGTCCTTGAGATCCCCGTCGATCCCCGCCCAGTCGTTCAGGACGATGATGTGGGCCACCAGGCAGACACTGGCCCCCACCAGAGCGAACAGCAGCCGCAACGCATCGCGCCCCCCGATCGCGGGCGCCTGGCACAGCGCAAACGCGAAGCCGACCAGCGGCGTGCCTTGGAGCACGGCGACCTCATCCAGGCGCACGCACTGCAGCCATCTGCGCCATGAACGCGGGCGTGCGGGGTGTACCTCCGTCACCGGGAATCCGCAGTCGCCTGGCGAGCTGCCTCCGTCGCCGCGTACAGGCGAAGCCACAGCGCCAGCCCGAGCTCGGGAGACCAGTAGTAGCGGCGCACGGTGGCGGTCAGGTCGTTGTGGAAGTACAGCACCGGGGCTTGCCAGACACGGCGGAACCGGTCGTCAGCAAGCTGGCGCAGAAGCTCCTCGTTGGCCTGGAGCTGGCTGCGGTCGCGCGAAGCCTCTGTCCGGTGGATTTGCTCGATGACCTTGAGCCAGCGTTGCTGGTCCGGGTCCTGCACCGTGAGCTGCGCGCGCGGGAGTTTCAAGGGACACCCCATGCTCTGCAAGTCCTGCAGCCGCCACGCCACCGCCGCGGGTGCGCGCCGGTAGTACACCCAGAGCGACGCATCGTCGGCGCGTGCCTGCAGGGCCTGGCAGAGCTTTTGCGCCGCCGCAGCGTCGGCCCGGTGGAGCCACATCAGCACGTGGATCTGGATGCCGATGTCGGGGGGGTTGGGATCCTTCCCCGGATCGATGCACTCATAGCGGTCCGGGGTGGCCAGCCAGGTGCGGTACAGGCCGTCCGGCGTCTTGAACGCTTCCAGCGTGGCCCGCGCTCCGGCCTGCAGCGGCGCGTTCGCCAGCGGGGCCAGGCGCCAGACCAGTGCGGTGTCGTCCGCATCCGGGGTGATTCGGCACCCCATGACGCCGTGCGAGGGTCGATCGGCACGCCCGTGGTAGCGCACCAGTCCGGTCTCCTCGATCTGCTGCGAAAGAAAGTGCCGCGCCTTGTCCAGCATGCCCCCCAACTCCAGGCGCTCGTTCACGGGGCTGAGCAGGTCCGTGATGGCCGCCGTCGAAAAAACGTTCAGTTCCGGACTGGGGTCGAGAAACTGCATCCCGTCGGTAAAGTCCGTGAGCCAGTAGCCCTCGGGGTCCTGCCGGTGCTGCAAGCTCCAGAGGGCGAACTTCGCCAGGCCGGAGGTCGGCAGGTTCTGCGACCACGGCGGCGGTGCGGCCTCGGCCCGGACTGTGAAGGTCTTGGAGGCAAGGTACTGCGGGGCCGCGGACGGAGCATCGGAAGGCAACGCCACCGCCATCGTGTGCTCACCCGCGGGAAGCCCGCGCTCCGGCAGGCGCACCCGCCATCCCCCGGGCATGGCGATCCCCCGGGCCCGCTCCACATCCGGCCGCCGGAAAAAGGTGTCCACGCTCCCCGCCAGCGCGCCGTCGAGCCAGAGCTCCAGCCGCGGCGGCGCCTGGCCCGCCCGGGCGGCCCATCCCACCACGTCCAGGCCGCGGCCCGGGTACACCCGGACGGCGTCAATCGCTCCGTGCCACGCCGTTGCCGCGGCAGGTCCCTCCGGCTGTGCCGCGGGCACGGGCAGTTCGAAGGCTTGCAGGATCCAGGGCATGGCTTGCGGGTGGGAGCGCACCAGGGCGCTGAACACAGGGCGGCCCGAAGTCATCAGCTTGGCGGGAAACGAGATCTTCCAGGCGCCTGCCGCAGAGTTGCCCATGAATTTCGCCACATCCTCGCGGTAGGCAAACTGGGAGGTGCCGCCGGGCACGCGCACTCCGTCGATGAGCAGGTGGACGTCGAAGGGTTGGCGGTCGCCGAACAGCGCCCACCCTTCCACGGTGGCCAGTCCGTCGGGCGAAACGCTCAACCGGTCAATCGATCCGTAGAGGCCCGGGAACAGATCGTTGAAAGCGGCCGGCGAGTTCTTCCACGGGGAGTTGCCCAACTGCCAGGCCGCCTGCTCGGCGACCGCGATCCGCTCGGCGGCATTCTGGGGAGGATGGGCAAACAGATATTCCGCATGTGCGGCGCCCGTGTACCCGAAGGCACCCGCCGCTGCGCTGGTCATAGCCAGCAGGGACAACGCCGCGAAGACCCCGCGCATTGCGCGGCTCAGTTGCGTCACCACGGGCACCAGCGCCCACAGCAGGATGGGCAGGAGATCCGTCAGAAACCGCGGCCCCCAGCTGATACCCGAGGTCCAGTGCACGGCCGCATAAAAGACCAGTTGCAGGACCACGGCTCCCGCCAGCACGCTAGCCAGCAGCCGCGATGCAGGGTTGCGCACGCGGTGAAGAAAGCCGAGCGGGGCAAACAGCAGAAAGGGCGAGAACACGAACAACCCTTGCACAGGGCTGAAGAGCAGCCCGGCCAGCCCCCGGACCGTTCCCAGAACGGACACCTCGACCTTCTCGCCCTGGATGGCCAGCCCGTACCCCCCCACCCAGTGCCCGACCACGCCCAGGTTGTAGGCCAGGATGGCCAGCACGGGAATCGCGCCGCCGGCCAGGAAGAACCGCCAGTTCCCGCGGTCCTGGACCAGGCAATACACCGCAAAGCCCGCTGCCAGGAGGGCATCGGGCTGCCGGTTGCAGGCCAGCAAGGCGCATAACAGCCCCGCCAGAAAAGTCCCCCACCGTGTGCGCTGAGGAAGGAGGGCCAGCCAAAGCAGCCCGACGACGAGCAACTGGCCCACACCGTGCATCCACAGCGCCTGGCTGCTGACGACCCAGGTGGACGTTCCCAAGCCGAACAGCAATGCCAGGCCAACGGCCGTTCGGGTGCCGGCCTCGCGGCGGAGCAGCAGGAACATCAGGGCCACGCTGGCGCTGGCAAGCAGTGAGGCCGCCAGCTTTTCCATGATGCGGCCCACGCGCTCGACACGCTGTAGCCCCCAGTCGGTCGCATTCAAATACAAGACCGCCGGCACATAGAGCGGCGCGACCAGGACGGGCGTGACGGGGGGATACATGGACACCAGGTGGCCGTCCGTGGTCCGAAGCATCCACCAGGCCTCCCCGATCTGACCAGCCTTCTGGGGCGGGCGGGCACCCTGGGCCACGTGCAGTGCCACCGGGTCCAGAAGCAGACTTCCATGCTTCCACAGGGACAGCGGCAAATACCGCGCGGCATAGGTATCTGCCGCGCCGACCGTGCGCAGATTGCTGTTGAACACCAGCAGGCACGCCACCAGAAGCAGCAGCGCAACGAGGCCATCGCGGCCCCGGCGCAGGGGATTTGCACAGCGGGAGGAGTCTGGGTTCATCGCGTCGTCGGGGCAGTGGCGAGGTATGACCCTGCCGGAAACAGGTGATACGCCCGCGCCAGGCGGCTTTTTTACGACGATACGCGACATTGCAGCAGCGCCGTGCGCCGCGGCGGTGCATTCCCGCGACGGGAATGCTGGCATGGCTGCACCCTAGTGTAACAATAAGTACAAATTTCCCGCGACGACAACCACCCTGCGCCATGCCCAGATCACCGAGCCCCCGCTGCACACCCACAGCGTCCCTGCGCCGCTCGGAACCCTTGGCAGGCATGCATGCCCGGGCCCCTTCGCGTTGGGCGCATTTTTTTGCGGGTCCACGGGGGACGGCTCATGCCTGAGTCGCTGCAGGACCTGGTCGTGCTCATGCCTGTCTATGAGGACCGGGAGGCGTGCCTGTGCCTGCTGCACCACCTCGATGCCCACGTCCGCGGGCCCTATACGGTGGTGGTGGTCGACGACGGATCGCGCACGAATCCCTTCACGCCCCCGGGGGAAGTCCATCCGAACCGGCACCTCCATCTATTGCGGCTGAACCGCAACCTGGGCCACCAGGCAGCGATTTCGATCGGATTGCAATACATTGCCCAGCATGTGTCGGCCCGCCAGCATGTCATCGTCATGGACTCCGATGGCGAAGACGCTCCACAGGCGATCAATACCCTGGCAGCCAGCCTGGAAGATCATTTCGACGTCGCCGTGGCCTCCCGCGGAAAGCGCAATGACGGGCCGCTGTTCCAGACCCTGTACCTGGGCTACAAGGCTCTTTTCCTGTGTCTGACGGGCCAGTGCATGAACTTTGGCAATTTCATGCTGCTGCGGGGCTCGGCGGTGCAACGGCTGTGCACGATGAGCACCCTGCCGAGGCATCTGGCCGGCACGGTGCTCGCGTCCGGGTTGCGGGTGCAAAAGGTGCAGGTGAACCGGGGCCGCCGGTATGCGGGCCGCTCCAAGATGAACCTGCGCACGCTGGTGCGCCACGGCGTGACGTCCCTGGCCGTGCTCGGCCCGGTCGCGCAGCAGCGCCTCGCCAAGGCGAAACGCATCTGTGCCGGCGTGGCCCTGCTGTGCAGCCTGTACTGGGGAGGGATGGCTGCGGCCGGTTCGCGCCAGGCCTCCGAATTCCTGCCAGCGCTGGCAGCCGTGCAAATGGCCGCGGCGCTGGGGGCGGCCATCTCGGCCACCCTGTCGGCACGCCTGGCCCGGCCCCACGCTCTTCCCCCGGCGGGCTGGCAGCTGGAAAAACCGTTTCCATCGGCCGTGGACAACGCAAGCGCCTGCAGTGCCTGAGACGCACCGCCTCATGGCCCGCTTTGCCCTGTCCCTGGCGGGAGTGGCACTGTATGCCGCCCTCACGGTCCTCACGTACTGGGCCTACATTCACCTGTTTCCGGTCGACGTGGTTCTGTACGCGGCGGTCTGGGCGGCCTGCCTGGCGCTCTTCGTTTACGGCGCCCTGGTCTTCGCACTCCCGCTTGCACGGGATTTCAGCCCACTCGAGAAGGCGCAAAACCTGGTGATCTGCGCACTGCTTGGATATACCCTGGCCTTGACGTTTCCGACGGTGATCGATCGCTCGTTGTCGTTCTACATCCTTGAGAAACTTCAACAACGGGGCGGAGGCATCCAGGTTCAGCATCTGGACAAGGTCTTTCAGGAAGAGTACGTGCGCGAACACCGCCTGATGGACGTGCGATTGACCGAGCAACTGCAATCGGGCACCGTGCAGATTGACGCCGCCAATTGCCTGCGCCTGACACCGCGCGGCGATCGCCTCGCCCGGTTCAGCCGGTTTTTCCGCGCCCACTTGCTGCCTCCACGGCGGCTGATAGCGGGCGCCTATACGCAGGACCTCGTCGACCCTTTTGCCCATAACACCGCCGTGCCCGACTACCTGTGCACGCCGCAGGCGCCGCCGGATTGAGTCCGGCCGCGATCATCTTGTACCCTGACGACTTCACTTCCGGGAGCCGATTTGAACTTCGCAACAGCCAAGCAACTGGTGGAATCCGTCGGTCATTGGCACCACGCCTTTGAGATCTATCCCGGCCTCACCACGCCCGGCGCCTACGATCCCGGCTTTCTTCTGGACGATATCGGGTTCCCGGCAGATCTTCACGGGCAGCGGGTGCTGGACATTGGCCCATCCGACGGCTTCTTCTCGCTACAGGCGCGCCGCCGGGGTGCCGAGGTGGTCGCGGTGGACTACCGTCCCAAGAACTCCCATGGGTTCGGCGCGATGGAACAAATCACCGGGTGTGATTTTGATTACCGCTGCTGCAATGTTTATGACCTGAACCCGAAGGACCTGGGAACATTCGACCATGTCCTTTTTCTTGGGATTCTCTACCACCTTCCCGATATGGTGCGGGCGCTGGCCATCGTTCGCTCCCTGTGCCACGGAACCCTGTACCTGGAAAGCCATGCCGCCAACGACCTGCCCACCCACGAGGCCGTCGCACGCTATTACCGGCAAGCGACCCTGGCAAACGATGTGACCAACTTCTGGTCGCCCAATCCAGCGTGCATCCGCGATATGGCCTTTGATTGCGGTTTTGATCGGGTCACGGAAAGAACGTGGGCGGACCGGTACTTCGGCAAGTTCCAGACCCGTGACGACCCCGAGCGCAACCGCAAGCTTCAATGGGCCTATGGCGTGCTGCCTTGAGGCCGCGACCGCGAAGGGGCCGCGCGTGATACCCGAAGCCCTGGGCTGGGCGGATTGTTCAGATTCTGCAAACAGTGTGGGCCCCACTTCGCTGTTTATCCGGGGCGACGCACGGCCTACAGTGAACACCCTCGCTTCAAGAAAGGTGTCCGATGCCCCCACGCGACGTTGTTTTTCCTGCAGGCCGACAGGCGCTTTACGAGAAGAACCGCTACTCACCGGCCGTGCGCTCCAACGGCTTCCTTTTTGTCTCGGGCCAGGTCGGCAGCCGTGAAGACGGCACGCCGGAACCGGATCTGCAGGCCCAGGTCCGCCTTGCCTTCGACAACCTGAACGCCGTGCTGGCTGCCGCCGGTTGCAGCTTCGCGGACGTGGTCGACGTCACCGTGTTCGTGGTCGACCCCGAAAAGAACCTGGAGCGGATCTGGCAGGTCGTGCCGGACTACTGGGGCGAAGCGCCCTTCCCGGCCCTGACGGGTGTCGGGGTCACGTGGCTGAGCGGCTTCCAGTTCGAGATCAAGGTGATCGCCAAGCTGCCCGCCTGAACAGCCGCCAGCGCAGGCGGGCATGCAAACCGCCATACAAATCAGAGCGTTACGGATCTTTTGCACCCGCCAACGCTCTAACCAACGAAGCCCATTCCCCCTTGTGCCCAGCGCGCTGGAAGCGGGAAATGGAACGGAACTATCGCTTTAGCACTCCATCAGAGAGAGTGCTAACATGACGGATTAGAGGAAAGGATTTCTGGAATGAACATTCAGTCTGGAACCGTGACGACCACTTTGGCGCCGGCCAACCCCTGGGCGCTGGTGCCCCCCCTGGGCAATCTAGACGCGTACATTTCCGCCGTCAACCGCCTGCCGCTGCTCACGCACGAGGAGGAGCAGACGTACGCACGCCGCCTCAAAGAGCACAACGATCTGGACGCCGCCGGCCGGCTGGTGATGTCGCACCTGCGCCTGGTGGTCTCCATTTCGCGCCAGTACCTGGGCTACGGCCTGCCCCAGGGTGACCTGATCCAGGAAGGCAATGTCGGCCTGATGAAAGCCGTCAAGCGCTTTGACCCGGACCAGGGAGTGCGCCTGGTGAGCTACGCCATGCACTGGATCAAGGCAGAGATTCACGAGTACATCCTGAAGAACTGGCGCATGGTCAAGGTGGCGACCACCAAGGCCCAGCGCAAGCTGTTCTTCAATCTGCGCTCCATGAAGCAAGGTTTCAAGGCCGACGCTGCCGCCGCCGATGCCGCGACGCACCGGGACACGCTCTCCGACCGCGAAATCGACTCGGTGGCAGCGCAGCTCAACGTGAAGCGCGAAGAAGTCATCGAGATGGAAGCCCGCATGGCCGGTGGCGACGTGCTGCTGGACCCGGCACCCTCCGACGATGGCGAACAGGCTTTTGGGCCCATTGCCTACCTGGCGGATGCATCGCACGAGCCCACGGCCATGATCGAGTCGCGCCAGCGGGACGCGCTGGCCTCGGACGGCATCGCCACGGCGCTGGAAAGCCTGGATGACCGCAGCCGCCGCATCGTGGAAGAGCGGTGGCTGAAGGTGAACGACGATGGCTCGGGCGGCATGACATTGCACGAGCTGGCGGCCGTCTACGGCGTGAGCGCCGAGCGCATCCGACAGATCGAGGTGGCGGCCATGAAGAAGATGAAGAAGGCGCTGGCTGAATACGCCTGAGGCCGCGGTTGCCTTAATATCCAGCGTGTCGCAGACACAGCCCTACGGGGCCCCGTTTCCGGGGCCCCGTTTCGTTTGTCCCTGATTGTTTGTTTCGACCGCTTTTTGGAGACCGCCTCTATGTCACGCCCTGTTTCTCGCCGCGCCTCGCTGCTGATGGCCCTTGTGACCGCCTCTGCAACGCCGTGGGCCCTGGCCCAGACCAGTCCTGCCGCAACCGCCGTGCCCGGCTGGCCGAGCAAGCCGCTCAAGATCATCGTGGGGTTTCCGGCGGGCTCGTCCCCGGACCTGACCGCCCGTGCGTTTTCCGAGCCGCTGGCAAAAGCCCTCGGACAGCCGGTCATCGTGGAGAACAAGATCGGCGCGGGAGGCAATATCGGAGCGGACGCCGTGGCCAAGGCCCGCGACGACCACACCATCGGGCTGATGATCAACGGCAACATGACCATCGCCAAGATGATCAATCCGGCCGTGCCGTACGACCCGCTCAAGGACCTCGCTCCGCTGAGCCTGATCGGCACCTCCCCGCTGGTACTGACAGCCCCCGTCAGCCAGCCGGGCGTGCCGGCAACGGCGGATACACGCGCGTTCTTTGTGGCCGCCCGCAATGCCGGTGACAAGTGGAGCTATGGCACGCCGGGGGTCGGCACGGTGGGCCACATTGGCACCGAACTGCTCAAGGCGCGCAGCAACATCAACCCTGTGCACGTACCCTACCCCGGCTATCCGCAGGTGGCCACCGCCATGCTGGGCGGGCAGCTGCAGATGGCTCTGCTGCCCCCCGCGCTGGCCCAGGCGCAGGTGCGCTCCGGCAAGCTCCGCGCGCTGGGGGTGACGTCCGCAGGGCGCAGCCCGCTCGCCCCTGAAATCCCCAGCCTTGCCGAGGCGGGGATTCGCGGCTTCAGCCTGGAAATCTGGAATGCTTTTGCCGCGCCAGCCACCATGCCCAAGCCCATCCAGGCCAAGCTGGCGGCAGTGATCGGCGAGATCGCCCGCACCCCGGAAATGCGCACCAAGCTCTTCCAGCAAGGGTGGCAGGTGGCGGGCACCTCGCCCGAAGGTCTGGCCAACCGCATCAAGACCGACACCGCCCTGCTGGGCGGCGTGATTGCCATGCGGGGCATCAAGGCCGAGTGACGGGCGAGGGGCGCGTCCCTCATTACAAACATTTTGTTGCAACTTACCGACAACCACGGTAAGGTGCATGCAGCCGCCGGACTGCGCTGCCCGCGCAGAACCCGGCCAGCACCGTTGTCCGCCCGTTCGCCTTGCCGTCCGTCTGCACGCCACCGCCCCATGTCACCCATCCCCACGGCTTTTGACGGAGGTTGCGCCCATTGCGCTGGACAGCAGCTGTGCATGCTGGGTCGGCTGGACGAGGCCCAGCGGCAGCAGTGGGCGGCGCTGGTGACCGAACGCTCCGTGCGCAAGGGCGAACTGCTGCTGCAGCAAGGGCACACCGCCTCGCGCGTGTTCAAGATCGTCAAGACCGGCACGGTGGTGCTGCTGCGCAGCGGCGAAGACGGCGTGGAACGGCCGGTGGGACTGTCCGGACCGGGCCAGCCCCTGGGTACCACCGCGCTGCTGGACCACCCGGCCCCCTTGTCATGCCGTACGCTCACGGCCGGGCGCATCTGCGAGGTGCCGATTGCCTGCGCGACGCGGCACGGCCTGCTGGCGGACCCGGGCTTCCTGCGCGGGCTGGCGCAGTGCTACGCCCAGACCAACGCGCGAATCGCGGACTGGGCCCGCATCGTCCGCATCAAAGGCGTGCAGGGGCAGCTGGCGGCCACGTTGCTGGAACTGGCCCAGCTGCAGCGCAGCACCCTGGTGCGCCTGCCCAGCCAGCAGCTGCTGGCCGACCTGCTCTCCACCTCGCGCGAGACGATTGCGCGCACCCTGGGCCAGCTCAACGCCCGCGGGGGAGTGGTACGCCGCGATCGCTGGCATTGCGAAGTCCAGCGCGACGCGCTGATGGGGTGGGTGGCCGCCTCCGCGCCGCCGCCTTAAAAGCCCGTTCGAGGTTACTCCAGCCGAAGCGGCGCCTCGTCTGAAGGGGTCTCCCGCTGCGCCCGCAGAAGCTGGGCGATGTGGGCTGCCGGCACGGCGCGGGAAAACAGCCAGCCCTGGTACGCATCGCAGCCGTACTGGGCCAGCATGCCCAGTTGCTCGGCGGTCTCGACGCCCTCGGCCACCACGTGCAGCTCCAGCGTTTGCGCCAGCACGATGATGGCGCGCACGAACGTCGCATCTTCCGGGCTCTGCAGCAGCGGATGGACAAATTCCCGGTCAATCTTGATGCGGGACACCGGCAGCTGCTTCAGGTAGGCCAGCGACGAGTGGCCGGTGCCGAAGTCATCCAGCGCGATGCACACTCCGAGCGCCTGCAGGCGGCACAGCACGGCACGCGCCTGCTCGGGGTCGGCCATGGCCTGGGTTTCCGTCACTTCGACCTCCAGCAGTCCCGGGGGCGCGTTGTGCCGTGCCAGGCTGCGCTCGACCTGCTCCACCAGGTCCGCCTGGCGCAGCTGCTGCACCGACAGGTTGATCGCGATCCGCAAGGGCGTTCCGGCATCGACCCACGCGGCGATCTGCTGGCACGCCGCATCCAGCACCCAAGCCCCGAGCGCCAGGATGAGCCCCGTGGCCTCGGCCACCGGGATGAAGCGATCGGGCGGCACCTCGCCCAGCTGGGGGTCGTGCCACCGCAGCAAGGCCTCCACGGCCTGGATTTCGCCCGTGGCCACGTCCACCTGGGGTTGGTAGTGCAGCTTCAGCCCGTCATAGGCCAAGGCCAGCTTCAGGCGCTCGTGCAATTGCAGCTTCTCGGCCATCCGCAGGCCCAGGCGCGGCTCGTAAAAAGCGTACTGGGCGCGCCCCGCCTCCTTGGCGTGGTACATCGCCATGTCGGCATAGCGCAAAAGCGTTGCCGCGTCCTGCGCGTCACCAGGACACATGGCAATGCCCAGGCTGGCCCCGGAATCGAGCTCGAAGCCGTGCATCTGGTACGGCTGGCACAGGGCCTGGAGCAGCCGGCCGGCAGCCGCCTCCACCTCCTGCGCATGCGCAACCTGGGGCAGCAGCACCGTGAACTCATCGCCCCCGAGCCGGGCCAGCGTGTCGCCCGGCCGCAGGGCACCCTTGAGCCTGCGTGCCACCTCCAGCAGCACGCGATCGCCCGCGGCGTGCCCGTAGCCATCGTTGACTGCCTTGAAGTCGTCCAGGTCCAGCAGGAGCAGCGCAAAGGGCTGGCCGGTGCGTGTGGATTCCGCAATGGCATGCTCCAGCTGCTGGCCAAACTGCCACCGGTTGACCAGCCCGGTCAGGGTGTCGTGGGTGGCCTGGAAGTGCATTTGCGCCTCAAGCCGGCGCACCGCCGAGATGTCGCGCACAAAAGCCACCGCGGTGCCGCCCTGCGCTTCGGTGTAGCCCAGCGCGATGTCCACCGGCGTGAGCCGCCCGTCCTTGCGCGCGATCCACAGGTTGCGCCCCATCCCCATGGGACGGCGCGAGGGCGCGTTGAAGTAGCTCTGGAAATGGTGCACATGGGCCTCGCGCAGGGGCGAGGGCAACAGCAGGCCCAGCGGACTGCCGCACAGCTCGTCCGCCGAATAGCCCGAGATCTCTTCCATGGCGGTGTTGGCCATGACGATGCAGCCTTGGCGGTCCACCAGCAGGATCCCGTCGGGGGCCGCACCCATCGCCGCCAGCACCAGGGCCGCATCGCCTGTGGTGGAGAACGGCCAGGCTTGCGGGGCGGTGGTGTCCGCGGCGCCAGCATCAAGCGCCGCGCGAGCCGCCGTGTCGGCCGCGGCGGCCTTCATGCAGCAGCCTTTCGGAACGGGAACCGCTGGACGGCCCCCTGGCAGCCCCCGGCCGGACTGCGGGGTTCGCAAACAACGGGGTTCGACTTTCTCGCCAGCCATCCTTGGGGACGGGGCGCATCGATCAACAAACGCATCGGTGCCAGATTCCTACAGGAGAGAGTGAACGCAGATGAAACCGGTGGGCCGTCCCGGAGCCGGTGCCCGGCGTGCCCGGGACAGCTTCTGCCACTCTAGAGAATCGGGCTTGCGTTGGCACCCTGGCGGCCCCGGGTTCGCCACGCAACTTGATGCGAATGTGACATGCATCACTTTGCTGCAGCCGCAGTGCAGCAAATCCACGACACTTGCAGCGCCCCGGGCCGCCAGCGCGCCGGCGGCCTGGGCGGGTCAGCCCGCCTCGGCCAGCAGCGCCTTGACGTCCGAAGCCAGCGCCTGGGCGCCGCTGCCGTAGCGGTTGTACACCCGCAGGCGCCCGGCCGTGTCATACACGTAGCTGCCCGCGGAATGGTCCATGGTGTAGCTGGTGGGCGTCTTGCCGTCGACCTTCTTGTAGTAGATCTTGAAGTCCTTGGCCACGGCCGCCAGTTGCTCGGGCGTGCCGTGCAGGGCCAGGAAGGTGGGGTCGAAATTGGCCATGTAGGCCTTGAGCATCTCCGGCGTGTCCCGCTCCGGGTCCACCGTCACGAAGATGCCCTGCAGCCGGTCCCCGTCCTGGCCCAGCAGCTTTTTCACCTCGACAAGCTCCTGCAGCGAAGTGGGGCAGACATCCGGGCACTGCGTGTATCCAAAGAACACCACCACCACCTTGCCCGCAAAATCCTTGATGTGGCGCGGCTGGCCGTTGTGGTCCGTCAGCGGCAGGTCGCGGGCATAGTCTGCGCCGGTGATGTCCACCCCGCGGAACTCGGCCTTCTTTTCAGAGCAAGCCGCCAAAACACCTGCAGCGCTTATGGAATAAGCGGTAGCAGCTATCAATTTGAGAGCATTTCGTTTCTGCATGGCGATTACATCACGTAGTGGTCCACCAGCAGGGCCGCAAACAGCGCGCTCAGGTGGATGAGGGAAAAACGGAAAGTCTTGCGCGCCAGGGCGTCCGAGTAGTTGCGCCACAGCGCAAAGCCGTAGGCGCAAAAACCCACGCTGAGCACCACCGCGGCCACCAGGTAGAGCCAGGAGCTCATGCCGTAGACAAAGGGCATCAGGCACCCTGCAAACAGGATCAGGGTGTAGAGGAACACCTGCAGCCGGGTGAATTCGTTGCCATGGGTCACCGGCAGCATGGGCAGGCCGGACTTGCGGTAGTCCTCCACGCGGTACAGGGCCAGTGCCCAGAAGTGCGGGGGCGTCCACAGGAAGATGATCAAAAACAGGATCAGGGCCTCGGGCCCCACGTCATTGGTCATCGCGGCCCAGCCCAGCACCGGCGGCATGGCCCCCGAAGCGCCGCCGATCACGATGTTCTGCGGCGTGAGCGGCTTGAGGATCACGGTGTAGACGACAGCGTAGCCCACGAAGGTGGCGAAGGTGAGCCACATGGTCAGCGGGTTCACCCAGAAATACAGCAGCGCCGACCCCAGCCCGCACAGCACCGCAGAGAACAGCAGCGTCTGCGCATTGGACAGCTGGCCCTTGGCCGTCGGGCGCCACGCGGTGCGCTTCATCTTGGCGTCAATACCCTGCTCCACGATGCAGTTGAACGCCGCCGCGGCGCCCGCCACCAGCCACACCCCGGCGCACGCCAGTGCCATCAGCCCCCACTGCGCGGCCGAGGGCATGCCCGGCACGGCCAGCACCATGCCGATGAGGGCGCAGAACACGATGAGCTGGACCACGCGCGGCTTGGTCAGCGCGTAAAACTGGGACAGGCGTGACGGCGCAGACGCGACGCCAGGGTTTGCAGCACTCATGCGGACACTCTCGGCGCGCCCGAGGGCGCAGAAAACTCTTGGCGCGCGCTCGCCGCGCGGCTGGACACCCAGGCCCAGGTCAACACCATCACCAGCGCGGCAGCGCCGCCCGTGTGCAGCACGGCGGCCACCAGCGGCCAGTCCAGCACGACGTTGGAGAACCCGGTGAGCAACTGCAGCAGCCCCAGCCCGGCCAGCCAGCGGGCCGGGCCCTGCAGCGCGCCGGCCTGGCGCAGGCGCCACCACAAGGCGGCCAATGCAGCGAGCACCGCGTAGGCCATCAGCCGGTGGGCATAGTGGATCGCCGTGAGCCCGGCAAAACTGATGTGGCTGCCGTCCTGCAGCAACCCCAAGGGGCGCCACAGCTCAAAGCCCTGGCGGAAATCCATGGCAGGCCACCAGCTGCCCTGGCAGGCCGGGAAGGTGGTGCAGGCCAGCACCGCATAGTTGGTGCTGACCCAGCCGCCCAATGCCACCTGCAGCCCCACCAGCACGGCGGTTGCCGCCAGGCCCCACCGCAGCCCGGACGCCAGGTGCTCGGGCGCGCGGCCCTGGGCGGCATGGGTGTGGCGTACGGCTTGCACACACAACAGCACCAGCAGCACCAGGCCGCCCAGCAGGTGCAGCGTGACGATGGCCGGGAACAGCTTCATCGTCACCGTCAGCGCGCCAAACGCGCCCTGGAGGCAGACCCAGACCAAGGTCACGGTGGGCCACCAGGGGCTGAGCGGCGGCAACGCCTCGCCACCCGGGCTGCGCAACGCGCGGCGCTGCTGCACCCACGTCGCCACCGTGAGCACGATGATCAGCACCCCGACGCTGGTGGCCAGGTACCGGTGGATCATCTCGACCCACGCCTTGCCGTGGGTGACCGGGCCGGTGGGCATGGCGTGCTGGGCGGCGGCAATCTCGGTGCGCGCGCCGACCGGACTGGCATTGCCATAGCAACCCGGCCAGTCCGGGCAGCCCAGGCCCGAATCCGTCAGCCGCGTGAAGGCGCCGAACAGGACCAGGTCAAACGTGAGAAACAGCGTCAGCACCGTCAAGGCCTGCAGCCGGCGCATGGACGAGCCGCCGCGGTTGCGCCAGCCCACCCAGGCCAGGGGGCCCAGGGCGATCAGCACGCCCAGCAGCATGAGGCGCGCGGCGGGAGCCAGGTCGTAAAGCAACGGTGCGTCCATGGCTCAGGGCTTCGGTGGGCGCCCGGGCTCATCCCAGGACGCCGAGGCGCGCAAGAGGCGTTCCAGATCGCGCTTGGCCTTGGCCGCACCGGCCGTATCCATCGCCGCGGGAAAGCGCATCATCCAGTTGCCCATCGGGTCCACCACGTACAGGTGCTCCGCAAGCTGGTGGCCCTGCGCCGGCGCCAGCCAGCGGGCCAGCGCGGCACCGTCCACCCGCAGCACGGTCGCCTTCTGCAGCGCCGGCGCCAGCCCTGCGGGCAGGGGGGCGTCGTCCGTCACCAGCCACACCCAGTCCACCCGCTCCTTTTCTTTGCCCAGGCTTTCCCGCAGCTGGCGCTGCAGGTACAAGTGCTTTTGGCACGCTGCGTCGCAGGCGCCGCCTGCAGCGCTGACAAGCAGCCACTGCCCCTTCATCTGGGCGAGCGGAACCGCAGCGCCATCCGGGGCAACGGCCACCAGATCGGGCACGGTGCGCTGCGGCTCGATGAGCTCGCCGTAGTTGTGCCGCCCCTGCGGCCGGATCACGTAGTACGTGAAATACGAGGCGATCACCGGCGCCGCACAGATGAGCAGCACGGCCAGCATCTTCCAGCGGCCGTACCGCGTGCGCTGCACCAGATCCACGGCGCCGGCGGCCTCGGGCAGCGTGTGCACCGTGAGGCCCAGGGGATGGTCCCCGGCCACCTCAGGCGGCAGGCTGGCGGCGCGGGCGAATGAACCATCGGACGATTTGGAACCAGACATAAAGAAGAGCCATCAGGCCGCAGAGACCGAACCATTGAAATGCGTAACCGTAGTGTTTTTCGACGCCCGTGCCGACCACGGGCCAATCGCGCAGCAGGCCGTCGCTGGCCGCCCCGGTTTGCAGCACGGTGAAGGGGGCCAGCGCCAGGCCGGTTTCGGTGCGAAACGCCGCCAGGTCGAGATTCTGCCGGATGCGTGAAAAACCCTGGCCGTCCTGCCGGTCCTGGAATTCGTACAGGCGCGAGGGCGCCGCAGCCACACGGCCCTCGATGCGCACCCGCTGCGCGGGGGTCGGCACGGCCGGCAGCTGCTGACGGTCCTGGAAGTTGCGGGCCACCCAGCCCCGCTGCACCAGCACCACGCCGGGCTCCGCCGCGCCTTCCTTCCCGCGCTCCTGCCCGGCTTCAGGCCGCGCCAGCCGCAAAGGCGTCAGCACAAAAAAGCCCGGATGGCCTTGCATCTGCCGGTTGTCCAGGTACACGGTGTGCTCGGGCACCCAGTACCCCTCCAGCACCACGGCGCGGTGCAGCACGGCAGCCAGATCGGCGCCGGCGGAGGGGCGCGCGGCCAGCAGGCTCGCTGCGTCCACGGCAGGCAGGCGGGCACGCTCGTCCAGCAGATGCTGCAGCGCTTCTTTCTCCGCAGCGCGCGACAACTGCCAGCGCCCCAGCGACGCAGTCACCCCCATACCCACAACCGCAGCGAGGGTGATCAGCCAGAAGCGCAGGCCCGCAGGACGGCGATCGAGGGTCACGGGATAATGAACTCCATGAAATACCTAGTAGTGCTGGCGTTTGCCGCCATTGTGGCCAGCCTGGCGTCGGCCCTGTTCTTCATGATGCGCAACGGGCGCAATGACAAGTCCACGGGCAACCGCATGGCCAAGGCGCTGGCGGTGCGTGTAGGGCTCTCCATCGCGTTGTTTCTGTGCATTTTGATCGCCTGGCAGCTGGGCTATATCCAGCCCACCGGCCTGCCGGCCACCGCCCGCTGAGCGGCTGCCCCGCGCAGGCCCAACAAAAAAGCGCCTTGCGGCGCTTTTTTGTTGCCCCAGGCAGCGTGGCCTGGTCCGGGTTACATCCAGTACACCAGGACGTACAGGCCCAGCCACACCACGTCCACGAAGTGCCAATACCAGGCAGCACCCTCGAAACCGAAGTGCTTGTCTGCCGTGAAGTGGCCCTTTTGCAGGCGCAGGGTGATGACCAGCAGCATGAGCATGCCCAGGAACACGTGGAAGCCGTGGAAGCCGGTGAGCATGAAGAAGGTGGAGCCAAACACTCCCGAGCTGAGCTTGAGGTTCAGGTCGGTGTAGAGGTGGAAATACTCGTACCCCTGCACCAGCAGGAAGACAAAGCCCAGCAGCACGGTCGCCCACATGAAAGCGATGGTCTTGCCGCGCTGGTTCTCGCGCAAGGCGTGGTGGGCGATGGTCAGCGTCACCCCCGAGGTCAGCAGCAGGGCCGTGTTGATGGTCGGCAGCCAGAAGGGGCCCACGGTCTGGAACGGCTCGACAATGCCCGCGGGGGACGCCGTTGCGCCCGCCGCCATGCTGGGCCACACGGCCTTGAAGTTGGGCCAGAGCAGCGCGTTGTCCAGGCTTCCCAGCGCCGGCACGGAATGCGAGCGTGCCCACCACAGCGCGGTGAAGAAGGCCCCGAAGAACATCACTTCGGAAAAGATGAACCAGCTCATGCTCCAGCGGTAAGACAGGTCGATCTTGTGGCCGTACAGGCCGCCTTCGCTCTCGCGCACGGCATCGCCAAACCATTGGTACAGGGTGAACAGCCACCACACCAGCCCCAGCGCCAGCGAGTACTTGCCCCATTCGTGGCCATTGATCCATTGGCCCGCGCCCAGGATGACGAAGAACAGGCCTGCGGCCGCCATCACCGGATGGCGGGACTCCGCAGGCACATAGTAGTAAGGGGTTGCGCCGTGGGTTGATGCACTCATTTCAGCTCCTGACTCTCAAAATCTCTGTTGACGGGCGGGGATCGGCAAGGGCTCCAGCCGCCCGCTATACGACCCAGTTCACTAACGCGATCAGACCAAGCACCAGCAGAAACACCGCCGCCAGGCCCACCGCGATGATGTGGATCGGGTTCAGCTTCTCGACATCCTGCTGGTATTCACTTCCCTTGCGCAAGCCGATGAGCGACCACGCCACGGCCCGCACCGTCCGGGGCAGCGACCCCTGGCGCTTCGCGGCGTTCGGGGCGGATGGGTCGTGCCGCTGGGTCATGAGCCCACTCCTGCGCCATTGGCCGCCGCGTGCACGGGCTGCTGCAAGGCGGCGCTGCGGCCTTCCGGCGCGGGCGGCGTCTTGCCCCCCACCTCAAAAAAGGTATACGACAAGGTGATCGTCGTCACGTCCTTGGAAATGCGCGGGTCGATCACGAACGCCACGGGCCAGGCCTTCTTCTCGCCTGGCTCCAGCGTGTACTGGTTGAAGCAAAAGCATTCCAGCTTGTTGAAGTGCGCCGCCGCCTGGCGCGGTGCATAGCTCGGAATGGCCTGGGCCGCCATGCGGCGGTTCTGCACATTCTGGAACTCGTACATCACGGTCGTGAGTTCGCCGGGATGCACCTTCACCGACCGCTGCGCCGGCTTGAAGTCCCACGGTCCGCGGGCATTGGCATCAAACTCCACCGTGATGGTGCGGCTGGTGTCCACCTGGGTATTGGCCGGCACCTTCACATCCTTGCCCGCCGCGCCGGCCCCCGGCACCTGTCGCTCGGAAAGCGACAGGATGTTGATCCCCGTCATCTCGCAAATATGCTTGTAGATGGGGATCAGCACATAGCCAAAGGCAAACATTCCGGCCGCAACCACGACCAGCTTGCCGACCATCTTGGTGTTTTCGCGCTGCAGGTTCATGGCAAGGCGCCGTTCAACGGGACAGCCACACGACCTTGACCATGAACCCCACGAAGAACACCGCAGCGACGGACGCCAGGATCAGCGCCATGCGCAGGTTGCTCTTCTTTTGCTCGGGGGTCATCGGCATCGCAGGTTTCCTCAGCCAATCACGCGCGTGGCCGTGGCGTCCAGCTTGGGCGGATTTTCAAACGTGTGGAAGGGTGCGGGAGAAGGCACTTCCCACTCCAGGCCTTCGGCACCATCCCACGGCTTGGCGGGCGCTTGCGCACCGCTGCCGCGCATGGCGGGCAGCACCACGGCCAGGAAGAAATACACCTGCATCAGGCCGAAGCCGAGCGCGCCCACCGAGGCGATGGCGTTGAAGTCCGCAAACTGCATGGGATAGTCCGCATAGCGGCGGGGCATGCCGGCCAGGCCCAGGAAGTGCATCGGGAAGAACGTGATGTTGAACGTGATCAGCGAACCCCAGAAGTGAATCTGCCCGCGCGTCTCGGAATACATGCGGCCCGTCCACTTGGGCAGCCAATAGTAGACGCCCGCGAACATGGAGAACAGCGAGCCGGCCACGAGCACATAGTGGAAGTGCGCCACCACGTAGTAGGTGTCCTGCAGCTGGATGTCGATGGGAGCCATGGCCAGGATCAGGCCCGTGAAACCGCCCATGGTGAACACGAAGATGAAGCCCACGGCAAACAGCATGGGGGTTTCGAACGTCATGGAGCCGCGCCACATCGTGGCCACCCAGTTGAAGATCTTCACGGCCGTGGGGACGGAGATCAGCATGGTGGCGTACATGAAGAACAGCTGGCCCGTGACCGGCATGCCCGTCGTGAACATGTGGTGGGCCCACACGATGAAGGACAGGATGGCGATGGACGAGGTCGCGTACACCATGGACGCGTAGCCAAAGAGCTTTTTGCGGGCAAACGCGGGGACGATCTGGCTGATGATGCCGAAGGCCGGCAAGATCATGATGTACACCTCGGGGTGGCCGAAGAACCAGAAGATGTGCTGGTACATGACCGGGTCACCGCCACCGGCGGGGTTGAAGAAGCTGGTGCCGAAGTGGCGGTCCGTCAGTGTCATGGTGATCGCGCCGGCCAGCACGGGCATCACTGCGATCAGCAGGTAGGCGGTGATGAGCCAGGTCCAGCAGAACATGGGCATCTTCATCAGCGTCATGCCGGGTGCGCGCATGTTCAGGATGGTCACGATGATGTTGATCGAGCCCATGATGGAGCTGGCGCCCAGGATGTGCATGGCAAAGATGCCGGCATCCATGGACGGGCCCATCTGCAAGGTCAGCGGCGCATACAGCGTCCAGCCCGCGGCGGGTGCGCCGCCAGGCATGAAGAACGAGCTGACCAGCATCAGCGCGGCAGGGATCATCAGCCAGAAGCTGAAGTTGTTCATGCGCGCGAAGGCCATGTCGGAGGCCCCGATCTGCAGCGGGATCATCCAGTTCGCAAAGCCCACGAAGGCCGGCATGATGGCGCCGAACACCATGATCAGGCCGTGCATGGTGGTGAGCTGGTTGAACAGCTCGGGGTTCACCAGCTGCAGGCCGGGCTGGAACAGCTCGGCACGGATCAGCAGCGCCAGCACGCCGCCCACCATGAGCATGGTGAACGAGAACAGCAGGTACAGCGTGCCGATGTCCTTGTGGTTGGTGGCGAACACCCACCGGCGCCAGCCCGTGGGACCGTGGTGATGGTCATGGCCGTCGTGTGCGTGACCGCCCGCGTGCCCGTGGTTGTCGAGAACTGCGCTCATGTTGGATTCCTCAATGCAATGGGCGGTGATTACTTGCCACGCTGGGCCACGATTTCAGCCGGCTGCACCAGCTGGCCCGTCTTGTTGGACCACGCGTTCTTCGTGTAGCTCACGACGGCCGCGATATCGGTGTCGCTCAGCTGGGCCCACGAGGGCATCGCACCGTTCAAGGCGCCCTTGAGCACCACCTGGATCTGCTTGGCATGGTCGGCATCCAGCACGATGGCCGAACCGTCCAGCGGCTTGATGGGCCCGGCTCCCTTGCCGTTGGGCTGGTGGCAGGCTGCGCAGTTGGCGGCATAGACCTTTTCGCCCCGCTTGAGGATGTCGTCCAGCGCCCAGACCTTGGCGGGATCGTCCAGCTTGGCGGCGGCCTTCTTCTTCTGCTCGGCCACCCAGGCGCTGTAGTCCTCGGCGGTGAGCACCTTCACGTGGATGGGCATGTACGCATGTTCTTTGCCGCACAGCTCGGCGCACTGGCCATAGTAGTCGCCCACCTTCTCGGCACGGAACCAGGTATCGCGCACGAACCCGGGGATGGCGTCCTGCTTGATGCCGAAGGCCGGCACCATGAATGCATGGATCACGTCGTTCGCGGTGGTGATGATGCGGACCTTCTTGCCCACGGGAACGACCATGGGGTTGTCGACCTTCAGCAGGTAGTCCGGCGGCGCATCCTGGACCTTGCCGCTATCGGACATCACGCGGTGGCTGCTGTCCAGCGTGGAGATGAAACCGATGCCCTCGCCCTCGCCGGCAATGTAGTCGTAGCCCCACTTCCACTGGTATCCGGTGGTCTTGATGGTGAGATCGGCGTTGGTGGTGTCCTTCTGCGCCACCAGCACCTTGGTGGCGGGCAGGGCCATCAGGATCACGATGATGAAGGGAATCACCGTCCATACGACTTCGACGGTGACCGACTCATGGAAATTGGCCGCCTGGGCGCCCCGCGAGCGGCGGTGCTTCCAGATCGAATAGAACATCACGGAGAACACCGCCACGAAGATCACCGTGCAGATGATCAGCATCATCCAATGCAGAAAGTGCTGCTCTTCCGCAATCCTGGTGACGGGAGGCGCCAGGTTCAGCTGGTTGACGGCGGGGCCCCCAGGTAGATCCTGAACGGCATGGGCTGCGCTGCCCACCCATGCACCGGCCATCAGCAGCAGAGAAGCCAGCTTGTTGGAAATGCTCTTCATAGTTCTCACTTACTTCTAAGCCTCAATTACCAATCCCTTGCGCGGCCTGCAGGGGTCAGGCTGCGCGCAGGGCCATGCGGATCTCCGATGCCAAGGCCGGGCGCAGTTCCGGGCGCATGTAGCGCCCCACCTCGACCGAACGGCCCTGGGCCGACAGCAGGATCAGCGATCGATCGCCCGTCTTGGGTTCGACGCGAACCCAGTGGCGATCAAACTCTGCGCGCTCCAGCTTGCCGGCTGTCTCCCGCTCCACCACAAGGCGCGAACCCTGCAGCGAAATCCTCTCGCCATCCGCCGCATGGCGACCGTAAACGGCGAACGCAACACCGAGCGCCACGACTTCCAGCCACGCAAAAGGCAGGACCAGCCGCGCGCCCAGCATCCAGAAGCCCGCAGCAATGCCCAGTGACAGAAGGCACAGGCCAAGGTACATCCAGCCCAACTGCGCCGGACTCACCGAGCAGTTGCGGACAAGGCGCCAGTCAATGCGCTGGCCCGACACCGTGGCAAAACGAAAAACCAAGCCCATCACCGGAAGTGCTCACAAGACTGCCCAGCTGGCGCTCCGCCCGCCGCAGGCGGGGCGGGCACTGCCGGCAAAGTTGCGCGGGAAGATGCCCGAATCTCTTTTTTTAAAGAATTGTAGCCTGCCTTGTTCTATGTCATTGACAAGGCAAATAGGCTCAGGCTTTGCCGCCGCTGCCGCGCAACAGTGTGCGCATGTCCTGCAAAGAGACGGAACTGCTGGCGCCCATTCGTACGCGGGGAACGGGCTTGACAGCGTGGCCATAGATGATTTCGAAAGTCAGTGCCAACTGACCTCCCGACTCGGTAGCGAGCCGCTCTGTCAGCGCGGCATACAGCTTGTCGCGCCAGCGCCTTCCGCGCAATGAGGGAAAGCGATCAGGGTGCAGGTTGCAACCCAGCTCGCGCAGCTCCTGCACCAGGCGCTCGGCGCTGGCAAAAGTGAGGGTGATCCGCTCCATGTCCATCACCGGCTCGGCAAAGCCGGTATGCACCAGCATGTCGCCCCAGTCGTGCATGTCGGTAAAGGCGTGGCCCGCCGGCGGCCAGCCCAGCGCTGCGTAGACCGCGTGCAGCTCGCGCAGCGTGTCCGGCCCCAGGCAGGAGAACATCAGGTACCCATCCACCGCCAGGGCGCGGTGCCATTGCGCGATCAAGGCCTGCGGATCGGCGGCCGTGTGCAGCGCCATGTTGGCCCACAGCATCTGGACGCCGCCGTCTTCCGGCAACCCCCATTGCGGGCGCGCCGGACTCCAGCGCCCCGGCGACCACCACGGCTTGGCCAGGGCCTGCCGGGCCACCTGCGCGCAGTGGGTCGCGGTTTCATGGACATGGCATCGCGCCTGGGGATAGCGGGCGCTCACCAGCGCATGGGCCTGCAGCCCGCCCCGCACCGCATCCCAATGGCACCACGACGCGGGCGCCTGCCGAATCCACTGCAGGCGCTCTTCCATGCGGCGGGCCACCTCCTCGTGCAGCCACGGCGACATGGCCGGCGCCGCAGCGTGCCAGCGGGTGGCTGCCACGGAATCGATGGTGGGTGGGCGCTCGGCAGGGGAAGTGGGGGACAGTGGCATGGGCAGGCGGCAAGGACGCGCGAGTATATTGACTCATGCTTTTTTCCGGGCTGCCAGGGTTTTCGCGCCGGCTCCACGCCTGGGTGGATGCCATTCCCAGCCAGTGCGCCTGCTGCCACGCCTGGCCGTCGCGGCGCGTGTGCAACGCCTGCGTCGCGCGGTTTGCCCAGCCCGCGCCGCGCTGCCAGCGCTGCGCGCTGCGGGTTCCCGCCGGGGTGGCGGTATGCGGAGCCTGCCTGAAGGTGAAGGAGCCGCCGAGCTTTGACCGCTGCCTTGCCGCGGTGGACTACGCATACCCCTGGGCCGACGCGGTGGCGGACTTCAAGTTCCGTGGCGACGCGGGGTGGGCGGCCACCCTGGCCTTGCTGATGCGCAGCACGCCGTGGATGGAACCGGCCCTGGAGGCCGCCGACCGCGTGCTGCCCGTGCCGCTGTCCACCGACCGCCTGCGCGAGCGCGGCTTCAACCAGGCGGCACTGCTGGCCCGGCACCTGGCGCGGGCCAAGACGGACGCGCGCACCCTGCTGCGCCTGCACGCCACCGAGGCACAAAGCAGCCTGCCGCGCGCCCAGCGCCTGCGCAACCTGCGCGGCGCCTTTGCCGTGGAACCGCACCGGGCTGCCGCGCTGCGCGGGCAGCGGGTGGTGCTGATCGACGACGTGATGACCACGGGTGCCACGCTGCATGCGGCCACGCTCGCTCTGCGCGAGGCCGGCGTGGCGCACGTGACGGCGGTGGTGCTGGCCCGCACCAGCCCGGACTGACGGGATACTTTTGATTACGAGCGGTTGCGCGCCGCGCGACACGAACGTTCACAATGGCCCCCATGTTCCATATCGTTCTCGTCGAGCCGGAGATCCCGCCCAACACCGGGAACGTGATCCGCCTGGCGGCCAATACCGGATGCACCTTGCACCTGATCGAGCCCCTGGGGTTCTCGCTGGAAGACCGGCAGCTGCGCCGCGCAGGGCTGGACTACCACGAGTACGCCCAGGTGCAGGTGCATGCGGGGTGGACGGCCTTCCTGCGCGACGCCCAGCCCGATGCGGCACGCATGTTCGCGATGACCACACACGGCTCGCAGCCCGTGCACTCCACCTGCTTTTTGCCGGGCGACTGGCTGGTGTTCGGCGCGGAAACGCGCGGCCTGCCCCCGGAGCTGCGCGAAACCTTTCCGCCCGCACAACGCCTGCGCCTGCCCATGGTGGCAGGCCAGCGCAGCCTGAACCTCTCCAACGCCGTAGCGGTGACCGTGTTCGAGGCCTGGCGCCAGAACAGCTTTGCGATGCCGGGGGGCGAGGTGCCCGTGGAGCCCGAGGGCACCATCATCAGCGGCTTTGCGCAGCTGGGCTGAGGGTTGAAGGAGGCCGGGCGCAGCGGCCCGGCCCGGAAACAGCCGGCGCCCGGCCGCCCGCGCCTTGCGGCCCCACTACCGCAGTCAGGCCCGTTGCTGCCCGCGCGGCCCGGCCATGTCCTCGGCCACCTGCTGGCTGAGAAAGTCCAGGAACGCACGGGTCCGTGCCGGCAGCATGCGGCCCGAGGGCAATGCCGCATACACGGTGTAGCGCGAGAAGATCCACTCCGGCAGGATATGCACCAGCTCGCCGCGGGCGAGGTGCTCCTCGGCCAGGAAGCGCGAGGTGACGGCCACCCCTGCGCCGTCCACTGCGGCGCGCAACAGCAATTCCGTGCTCACCGACTGCAGCACGGGGGGCATGTCGACCTCCTGCGCCTCCCCGTCGCCGCGCAATGGCTGCAGGCGCAGCTTGCGCCCCGGCCCGCTCTGCGACCGGGCGGCCATGCCGGAGTCGCGCAAATGGTCGTGGTGGACGAGGTCCTGGGGTTCGCGGGGGATGCCGCGGCGCTCCAGATACTGGGGCGAGGCCACCACGATCGCTTCGCCATGCAGCAACGGGCGGGCCACGATGTTGGCGTCAAAGTCCTCGCCGGCCACCATGAGCGTCACATCGAACTCGTCCACGCGGGCGGCAGCAAACGCATCAATGCTGATGTCCAGCATCAGCTTGGGAAAGCCCGCATGCCAGAGCGCCACCATGGGCGCCAGGAAATTGGTGGCCAGCACCGGCGACGTGACGATGCGGATGGTGCCCTTGAGATCGCGGGTGCTGGCGGCCGCAGCGGCCTCGGCGTCGTCAATCTCGTGCAGGATGGCCCGCACGCGCTGCAGGTAGGCCTCTCCCGCATCGGTCAGGGCGAGCTTGCGGGTGGTGCGCTGCAGCAGGCGGGTGCCCAGGTGCTGCTCCAGCTCGGCCACCATGCGCGTGACCACGGGCGGCGACATGTCCATGGCGCGGGCGGCAGCGGCAAAGCCGCCCTCCTCCACCACGCGCTCGAAGACTTTCATGGCTTGCAGTCGGTCCATGGCTCAGGCCTCCTGCCCAAAAACACGTTCTAAAGAGAATGCAGTCCGCGGAACACGCGCGATCCAGGCCAGCGACCGCCGCGCAAGGGCCGCGCCGCCGCGCTGGCGGTGTCCCCCTTCCCGAAGGGTGCAGCCCTTCGAAAGAAGGGGCTGAGCGCCGCGGCTCCATGCCTGCCTGCGCAGGCAGGGACGTGCCCGAAGAGCCGCCGCTTCTGGCTGCGGCACCGAGCGGCGCAGCCGCTCAGGGGGTTGTCCTTCTACGCCGGGGCGCCGAAGTTGCGCGCCAGCGATTCGGCCACGCACACGGGCTTGTCGCTGCCCTCGCGCTCCACCGTCACCAGCCAGGTCATCTGCATGCCGTCGGGCGCGATGGGCTCGGCCGCCTGCAGGGTGAGGCGCGCGCGCAAGCGGCTGCCCACCGGCACGGGCGCGGTGAAACGCACCCGGTTGAGGCCATAGTTCACGCCCATGCGCGCACCTTCGATCAGCAGGCCCTTCTCGAAAAACTGCGGGATCAGCGACAGCGTGAGAAACCCGTGCGCGATGGGTGCGCCAAAGGGCCCGGCCTTGGCGCGCTCCGGGTCCACATGGATCCACTGGTGGTCGCCCGTGGCATCGGCAAACAGGTTGACCTGTTCCTGCGTGATGGTGATCCAGTCGGTCACGGCGACCTCCTGGCCCACGCAGGCGCTGACTTCGGAATAGGAGCGGAAAATTTTCATCGCCCCAATGTAGCGCTGCCGCGGAGCGCGCCTTGTCTGGCGCGAGACACCCGGGCGCGGCGCCGCCCGATGCCTCTGCAGACGCGGCGCGCAGCGCCTCGGCGGTCATGCATCCAGCCACGTGCAGATTCCTTGCCACTGTTCCAGATCGCGCGCAACACGGCCCGGCGCCACGTCAAACAGCGTGAGGCCGTGGGCGGCCAGGTGGATGTAGTTCTGCGTGTCGCGCAGGTACCCCAGCACGGGGAAGCCCAGGGTGTCCACAAAGTGGTGCAACTGCTCTGCGGCCTTGGTGCGCGCGTCCACCCGCATGCCGACGATGCCCACCGGCACCCCGGCCCCGTGGCGGTGTTCCGCCACCTTGTCCAGAAAACTGCGCGTGGCAAAGATGTCGAACACGCTGGGCTGCAAGGGGACGATGATCTTGTCGGCCAGCTTGAGCACGTCGTTCAGGCGCCAGCCATGCAGGCCCGCCGGCGTGTCGAGCACGGCATGGGTGGTGCCGCGCGGCGGGCGGGCGACGAGGTCTGCGCTCGCGTCCCAGCTCCCGATCGGGCGAGCCGCCGCCGGGCGCAATCCCAGCCACAGGCGGGCCGACTGCTGCGGGTCGGTGTCACCCAGGAGCACGGCATGCCCCCGGCTGGCGTAGTACCCCGCCACGTTGGTCGACAGCGTGGACTTGCCCACGCCGCCCTTCGGGTTGGCGACAACGATCACTGGCATGGCGACTTCCTCCTCACCGTTTTGACGAAATAACAGCCAAATCGTGCTCTAGCGCTTTATGGATAAGCGCCAGCAGCTATCAAAACAAGAGCAAACCATCACCCCTGCTGGCCCATCACGCGTGCTGCCCGCCCCGCTTCACGAAGAACAGCCCGGCGCCCACCGCCATCAGCAGCCCGCCGAACACGCGGTTCTGGGTGCGCATGGCGCGGGCGCTGCGCATGAGACTGCGCAACGCGCTGGCGCCGAAAGCGTAGCCATGCATGACCACCACGTCCACCGCCACCGTGGTGGCGGCCATCACCAGCAGCTGGCTCCACAGGGGGCGCGTGTCGGTCATGAACTGGGGCAGCACGGCGACCATGAAGATGATGCCCTTGGGATTGGTGGCGTTGGTGAGAAAGCCCGTCAGGCAGCGCTTTTGCCAGGGCCCGGCCGGGGCGGCCTCGTCGCCCTGCAGGGGCGAGGCGTCGCCCGCCCGCCACTGGCTGAAGCCGACATAGATCAGGTAGCAGGCCCCCAGCACCTTGACCACGCTGAACGCCACCTCGGACGCGAGCAGCAGCGACCCCACGCCCGCCCCGGCGATCACCAGGATCAGCAACAGGCCCAGCTGCAGCCCGGCAATGGTGGCGGTGGTCTTGCGCACCCCGTACGAGAGCCCATGGCTCATGGAGAGCACGGCCCCGGACCCGGGGGAGACGGCAATAAGGCACGAGGCCGCAAAAAACGCAAGCCAGGTCTGCAAATCCATGAGAGCACGCACAAAAGCAAAAGGGGGCTTGCATCTTAGAGCCATCCGTTTCAAGGTCTTTTCCCGGCAGCCTTCTTAAGCAAGCGAGCGGTAGAGAAGTGGGCGCGAGCGATGGCGCCGCCGACGTAGCCTTTGGCTTGAGCGACCTTGGGCTTGCGTTTGGAGGTGGCCAGTTGTTTGGGGCTCATGAGGCTGGCCAGGCGCAGCAGGCGTTCGAGCAGTCGCCCGACATCGCCGCCGGGGCGAGGCAGTTGCTCGGGTGGCAGCATTCGCAGCATCGTCCCGTAATCGGCCGCGATGTCCACCGCCAGATGGTAGGTGGATACGTCCAGTTCCGGATGGCTTTGGCGATGCGCATGTTCGATGAGTTGTTTGAGCACCGCCAGCACGTTGTACGCCAGCACCGCCACCGCAAATCCCAGCAGCGCCGCACGCGGGTGGCCCAGCGTCTTGATTTCGCTGTTCAGCACGGATTCCAGGCGGCCGAACAGACCTTCAATGCGCCAGCGCTTGCGGTACAGCTGCGCGATGGTGGCTGCGTCGACCTCGGGCGGCAGGTTGCTCCACAGCACGAGGGCCTGGTCGCCGGACTCGGTGGGCGTGTGCAGCGTGAGTTCGATGCGTCGCCACTGCCGCAGGGCTCCTTCGTGGGGTTCGGCCAGCTCGATAGCCTGCTCGCGCACCCCGCCCGTCTCGATGGCGGTGGCCTCGCTCCACGGCCCGCAGCCGCGGATGGCGCGCGTGCTCGCGCACGATGCAACCCGCACCGCGCTCGGCCAGCCCTTGCACGATGGCCCGGGTGCAGAAGTGCCGGTCGCCGATCCACACCTGCTGAGCCTGCGCCTGCTCAATCAGCGCCGCCGCGCCCGTGCGCTCGCTCTCGTGGGCGTCCTCGCAGGCCACGATGTCGCACACCAGCGCGCTGTCCGGGTCGTACACCACCAGCGTGTGGCCTGGCAGCGCCGCGCCCCGTAGTCCGCGCAAGGGGCCCAGCCGCTTCTCGCTGGCCGGCAGATGATTGCCGTCGAACACCCGCAACTGCCAGCCCGGCAGGCTTTGCCGCTCGGGCATGCCGCTCACCAACGGCGCCAGACGCCGGGCGCTGCCTTGCACCAGCGCCCGCAGCACGGCAGGCTCGGTGCGCTGGACCTTGGCATACAGTGCGGCCAGCGACACCGGCAGCTGCCGGGCCATCTTGCGCGCGGCCGCATGCAGCGAAGGCCGCAGTCCCAAGGTGACCAGCAGCATCAGCTCCACCACGCTGGAGAACAGCAGCTCCCGGGGGTACTGCCGTTGCCGGTGCGCCTGGAACACTTCGTCTATCCAGCTCGCTGGCAAGGCCTGTTCCAGTGCCAGGTGCGCCATCACCGCGCCCGGTGCCTGCTCCTCAAACCGCTCAATGATTTCCCACCAGATTCTTTGCTCCCAGGTCCCACGATCCCCGTGAAATCAGAAGCTTAGATGATCAAACTCCAAAGACCTTGAAAGGGATGGCTCTTAGGGCCTGTTGATGAGCGCGCAGGAAGCCCGAACACGCCGCCGGACACGAGCCCCGCCCCAACCGCCGGGGGCTGCCACCGCAGGGCAACGCCCCCACCACGGCGTAAAACGGCCAGCAAGCGCCGCCGCAAAAGCGCAGGAAGCTATCGATAAGATAGCACCCAGCCGCCCCGCACGAATCGCCTCCGGCAGGCAAAATCCACGCATCCCCCGCACCCGCACCTGCGGCCCCGTCACGCTCGCTCCCGCCCTCGCCTTTCGTCCATGGAACACGCTCCCACCTGGCTCACCTACGGTTTTCTGTACCTCGCGGCCGCCGTGCTGGCCGTGCCCATCGCCAAGGCGCTGGGCCTGGGGGCCATCATCGGGTACCTGGCGGCAGGCATCGCCATCGGCCCCTGGGGACTGGGCCTGGTCCGCAATGTGCAGGACATCCTGCACTTTGCGGAATTCGGCGTGGTGCTGATGCTCTTCCTGGTGGGCCTGGAACTGCAGCCCAGCCGCCTGTGGGCGCTGCGGCGGCCCATTTTCGGGATGGGCAGCGCGCAGGTGCTGGGCTGCGCCGCAGTGCTGTTCGGGCTGGGGGCGGTGGCGGGCCTGCCGTGGCGCACCAGCCTGGTGGGAGCGCTGGGCCTGGCCCTGTCGTCCACCGCGATTGCCTTGCAGTCGCTGAGCGAGCGCAACCTGCTGCGCACGCAGAGCGGGCAGGCGGGGTTCTCGATCCTGCTGTTCCAGGACGTGGCCGCCATTCCCATCCTGGCCCTGCTGCCGCTGCTGGCCGCCGCCGCGGGGGGCGCAGACAGCCCGCTGCACGCCCCGGGCGACCTGGCGCTGGAAGCCCTCAAGATCGTGGGCGTGGTCGGCGCCATCATCCTGGGCGGGCGGCTGCTGCTGCGGCCCGTGCTGCGCTGGATCGCCAAGAGCCGCACGCCGGAGATCTTCACCGCCGCAGCGCTCTTGCTGGTGGTGGGCCTGGCCTACCTGATGGTGCTGGCCGGCCTGTCCATGGCGCTGGGCGCCTTTCTGGGCGGCGTGCTGCTGGCCGAGAGCGAATACCGGCGCGAGCTGGAGGCCGACATCGAGCCCTTCAAGGGCCTGCTGCTCGGGCTGTTCTTCATTGCCGTGGGCATGAGCATCGACTTTGGCGTGATCCTGCGCTCGCCCGGCGTCATGGCCGCGGTGCTGGCCGCGTTCCTGGCGGCCAAGGCGCTGGTGATCTACCTGCTGGCCCGGCAGGTGGACATCCCCTACCAGGAGCGCCCCGTGTTCACCCTGCTGCTGGCGCAGGGCGGCGAATTCGCCTTCGTGGTGTTCCAGGCGGCCGCCGGCGCGCAGGTGTTCTCGGCGGAGACGGCATCGCTGCTGATCGGCGCGGTGGCGCTGTCCATGCTGCTCAGCCCGCTGCTGCTGGTGCTGCTGGACCGGGTACTGCTGCGCCGCTATGCACAGCTCAAATCCGCGCCCCAGGCCGAGGAAATCTCCGAGCCGCAAGAGGCGCCCATCATCATCGCGGGCTTCGGCCGCTACGGGCAGATCGTCTCGCGCGTGCTGCTGGCCCAGGGCTTCCCCACCACCGTGCTGGACCACAGCGTGGAGATGCTGGAGGTGGCGCGCACCTTCGGCTACCGCGTTTTCTACGGCGATGCGACCCGGCTGGACCTGCTGCGCATCGCCGGGGCCGAGCACGCGCGGATCCTGGTGATCGCCGTGGACGACGCGGAGCAGTCGCTCAAGCTCGCCAAGCTCGCGCGCGAGCATTTCCCCCACCTGCAGATCGTGGCCCGCGCGCGCGACGTGACGCACTGGAACAAGCTGCGCGACCTGGGCGTGACGCTGGTGCAGCGCGAGCTGTTCGAGTCCAGCCTGCAAAGCGCCCACACCGTGCTGGAGCTGATGGGCCTGCCCGCCGCGCAAGCCACCGCCATCACCCAGCGCTTTCGCACCCACAACATCGCGCTGGCCGACCGCATGTACCCGCACCACAAGGACCGCGCCAAGTTCATCGCCGTAGCGCGCGAAGGCCGCAACCAGTTCGCGGAGCAAATGGCGCGGGAGCGGCAGGAGAGCGCGGCACTGAAGGCTGCGGGGGCGGAATACCCGGGGTATGGCGGGGTGGAGGGTGCGGGCGAAGGCGAGAAAGCCGCCCAGCGCGGAGATTTGGTTAGAAACAAGCCGTAGCGCTTATCTGTAAAGCGCTGGCAGCTATCAATTTGATATCAAACCAGAAGTCCGGGGAGATGTTGATTTCTCGTGGCACCCAGAAGCGCGACCAACGTGGCGCGCGAGGCGAGGGCTCGCCATCACGCGCGGTGGCCGCTCATTCACCCCGCCACCACGTCGCGCCCAACTTCAATGCGCCTCCCACCATTGCTGAGCCTTCGCCCGATCAAATGCGGGAAGAATCGCCTTCTTGATGGGGACACCCGCCAGCGCGGGGAACTTGGCGCGGAAGGCACGCTCATCGACCTCGAACTGGTCCGTGATGACCACATCAAATGTCCCCCCGGAAGCGCCGGCAACCGCCTGGTCCAGCAACGGGATCGACGGCCCTGCCTTGAATTCATTTCCTTGGCGCTCACGCACCGTTGCCGCGATGTGCCCAAGGTAGAACACGCCGTTACCGCTGACCTCCAAGCTGGAATGGATCGGCGCGAAGAACGCGGCATGGATGGGGAAAGAGCCCGCAAAACTGGTGAGGCCTCGGAGTTCGTACTGGCCGGGCTCCAGTTCGAGTCGCAACAGGTAGCTGTTTCCGGACTCGACGGAACCGGTTTCCTGCTTGGCCTTCTCGTCCATTATGAAATTGAGGTGGTCTGCCGCTTCTTTCGCCCCTGGCTTCTCGACATGCACCACGCGGAGTTGCGGCTGGTAGGTGGGCCGGTAGACGTTCTTAATGGTCGCGGTGAGGAGAAAGACCGGCTTGCTCTTTTCCGTCAGTGGCGCAGCATCGTCCTGCAACGCCATGTTTGTCCGGGTGGCACATCCGCTGAGGGCCAAAGCAAAGGTGAGAACTGAAAGCAGCAGAAATCGTTTTTTCATGGTGTGTGTTGTCATTACTTCCCGCCCAAGGCCCGACGTGGAGCTTGCAGGCGGCTGCAGGCCAGCTTACCTCTGCAACAGCCAAAGCTGCTGAGCGCACAACATTGTTTGCAGTGCCCCTGCCACCGGACCACGGACGCGGGCCGGCACGTAGCGATACAGAGGCGCTCGCGCATTGCAGGCGCTTTTTGCCGCTCCACAATCAATAATAATTCTCATTACAATCCCAACCTCTGCCAGCCAGCGTCCCGAAGGTCACGCGAGCCAGCGCCCCCGCGTTCGTCCGTCTTTCTCTCCACCGGGACCTCCATGTCTTCTCAGCCCTCGCGTGTGCTGTCGCCGCGTTCTTCGCTCGCCCGTCTTCCTTCGTTCCCACGGCCGTCCGCCCGCCAGACCGCCCTCTTTGCCCTGACGCCACTGGCCCTGTGCCTTGCCCACGCCGCCCTGGCGCAGCAGGCCAGCGCACCGGACGCCGCCGCAACGGCCGCCCCCCAGCTGCAGGAAGTCCGCATCAACGCCAGCACCGAAAAGGACATGGGCTTTGCCCCGGTGGAGGCCCAGACCGCCAGCAAGGCGCCCATGCGCCGGCTGGAAACCCCGCAATCCGTCAGCGTGGTCACGCGCGAGCAGATGGAGTCGCGGCAGATCACCAACGTGCAGCAGGCGCTGCAGACCGTGGCGGGGGTGAGCCCGGTCAACTTCGGCCGGCGGGGGTTTGACGACCTGAACATCCGGGGCTTTCGCTCCACCGAGTCGATCCTGGTTGATGGTCTGGTGCAAAGCCCGGGCATGTGGGCCAAGCTGCAGCCGTATGGGTACGAGCGGTTTGAGGTGCTCAAGGGTTCGGCCTCCGTGCTCTATGGGCAAGTGCAGCCGGGCGGCATCGTCAACGCGGTGAGCAAGCGGCCCAAGAAAGAGGCGCTGAGCGAAGTGGGCGTGGAAGTGGGCAGCTTCGGCCAGCGCACGCTGCAGGCCGACATCAACCGGCCGCTGTCTGAGTCTGGGAAAACGGCGCTGCGCATCAACGCGCAGGTGTCCAATGCCGACGACCCCACGCAATTCGTCTACCGCAAGGACCGGTGGTTTGCGCCGTCGCTGTCCATCGACCTGGGCGCACAGACCGACCTGGTGCTGTTTGCCACCTACAGCCAGAGCGAGTGGCTGCGCCAGCAGGGCATCACGCCGTATGGCACGCTGCTGCCCAACCGCAATGGCACGCTGCCGCGCACCCTGTTCACGGGCGACCCGAGCTTTGGCGTGTACGACGTGGAGAGCACCACGGTGGGCTATGCGCTGGAGCACCGGCTGTCGGATGCGATGACCTTCCGCCAGAACGTGCGCTACGAGACCGAGAAGGGCACGGGCAACTTTGTCTCCAACCAGGCGCTGCAGGCCAACCAGCGGCTGCAGAACCGCCAGGCCTCGCGCCAATATATGGACTACGACCTGCTGGCCACCGACACCTCGCTGCTGTCGCGCTTCGAGGCACTGGGCGTGCGCCACCAGCTGGTGACGGGGCTGGACGCCCGCACCGGCACCAGCCTGCTGGCCAGCCGCACCTGCCGCATCGGCGCGCTGGACCTGTTTGCGCCCGTGTACGGCATGCAGGCCACCTGCCCGGAGGCGCTGACCAGCGACGCACCGTCCAAGCTCACCGTGCTGGGCCTGTATGCGCAGGACCAGATCAAGTTCGGCCAGGGCTGGACGGCCCTGGTGGGCCTGCGCCGCGACTGGTCCACCAACGACACCGACAACCGCGTGGCTGGCACGCAGACGCGCCAGAAGGACAACGCCACCACGCTGTCGGCCGGGCTGGTGTACGAGTTCAAGCCCGGCTGGGCCGCGTATGGCAGCTATGGCGAGTCCTTCCTGCCCCAGTCGGGCCTGACGTTTGCGGGATCGCCCTTTGTGCCCGAAACCGGCAAGCAGTGGGAAGCCGGCGTGAAGTACGAGTCGCCGGGCGGCCAGATCACCGGCGCGCTCGCCGTCTTCGACCTGGTGCGCCGGAACGTGACCACGGCCGACCCGGTGAACACGGGCTTCAGCGTGCAGACCGGCGAGCAGCGCGCCCGCGGGCTGGAGGTGGAGCTGGGCGCCGACCTGAAGAACGGCTGGAAGCTGACCAGCGCCTACACCTACACGCAGACCCAGGTGACGCGCGACACCAATGCCGCCCTCGTGGGCCTGCCGCTGAACCTCACGCCGCGCCATACGCTCACGGCCTGGGCCACGTACAAGCTGCCGCAATACCAGCGCGTGACGCTGGGGGTGGGCGGGCGGTATGTGAGCGAGCAGATCGGCTCGTACCCGTTCACGCTGCCGTCGTATGTGGTGGCCGATGCGTCCGTCGCCTACCTGGGCGAGAACTACCGCCTCACGGCCGGCGTGAAGAACGTGTTCAACAAGGCCTACTACGACGGCGCGATCAATGCGAACGTGGTCTCGCCCGCGCTGCCGCGCAACTTCAGCCTGGGGCTGACGTACTTCTTCTGACCGCCGTGTTGACCGCTCGCGTTTCCCCACCGCCGTTCACCCTGAGCTTGTCGAAGGGCTTCACGCAGCGCGCCCTGGCTTCGACAGGCTCAGCCCGAACGGTTGGGAAATGAACCCACACCCATAGCCGCCACCATGACCAGCCAGCGCACGCTCCAACGCCTGTTCACCCTGCACTCCTGGGCGGGCATCGTCACGGGGTTGCTGCTGTTCATCGTGTGCTTCTCGGGCGCAGTGGTGGTGTTCAAGAACGAGATCGACCTGTGGGCCAACCCGTCGCTGGCCCGGCTGCCGCGCTCCGACAAACCAGCCCCGCTCGACGCAGTGCTGGCCCAGTTGCACGCGCGCTACCCGGGCGCGACGGTCGAGACGATTGCGCTGCCCGACGCCATCAACCCCAGCTATTTCGCCTTTGTGCGCGAGCGCGGCGCGCCGGCCGGCACGCGCACCAAGGTGGCCCTGCGCTCGGACACCGGCGCGGTGGTGGGGCCGGTGGACAGCCAGCTGGGCCAGTACCTGCGCATGCTGCACGTGTTCCTGTTTTTCGGGCCGCGCTGGATCGTGGGCTTCCTGGGCGTGGCCATGCTGGTGCTGATTGCCACGGGCATCGTCATCCACCGCAAAATCCTAGCCGAGCTGTTCACGCTGCGCTGGGGCCGCAGCTTTCGCCTGGTGATGTCGGACCTGCACAAGTCCGCGGGCATCTGGGGGCTGGGCTTTCACCTGCTGATCGCGGCCACGGGCGCGTGGATGGGGCTGGCGCCACTGTTCGAGCAGGGCTACCACTATCTCGCCTCCCCCGCCGCCATGGCAGTCCCCAAGCCCGCGCGCCAGGCCGAGGGCGGCGAGCGCGCCGCGCCCATGCAGTCGCTGGACGCGCTGTACGCCACCGCGCAGCGGGCCGTGCCGGGGCTGGAGGCGCGGTACGTGTCCCTGCGCCGCTGGGGCACCAGCGCGGCCGAGGCGGGCTTCACCGGCAACCTGCAGGGCCACCTGGCCAGCACGGCGCGGGTGGACATCAACGCCGCCACCGGCGTGCCGAAGAAGGTGCACGACCCGCGCACGGCGGGCTTCTGGTCGCTGGTCAACGGGCTCATGGAGCCGCTGCACTTTGGCGACTTCGGCGGGCTGGCGCTGAAGTGGCTGTATTTCTTCCTGGGCATGACCCCGGCGTTCCTGTCGATCTCGGGCACGCTGATCTGGCTGGATGCGCGGCAGCAGCGCCTGCGCGAAGCGGGCGCTGCACCGCCGGGCACCGAGGGCGTGGCCGCAGCGGGCTGATCCGCGCATCCCTTCCTTGTTTCTCCTTTTTTTGCCGCTGCTCCAACAGGCCCCCATGCACCGCTTCTTCCTTGCCCTGCACGCCACTATTCCTGCCGCGCTGGCCGTGGCGGTGCTCGTGCACTTTTGGGCGCCGCCGGGCCTGCCCTCGCTGGCGCAGCGGCCGGTGTGGGCCGTGTGGGTGCTGATCGGCGTGTGGCTGCTGCTGTCGGCGGTGGCGGCGCGGGCGCTGCGCGCGCTGGCGCTGTGGCGCGTGGCGCTGGCGGGCGCCGGGGCCTTGCTGGGCATTGCCGCACTGGCCGGGCTGGCGCTGGGCAGTGCGCTGGCGCCCGCCATGGCGGCAGGCCTGGGCGCCGTGGGGCTGGCCTGTGCGGGGCTGGCGGTGTACATCGGGCCGCAGCGGGTGCACGCGCCCCGGCGCAGGCCAGTGCCGGCGCCGCAGCGCTCCCCCCTGCTGGCGCGGCCGGGGCGCCGCTGGGCGCGCCAGGCAGCGCACCTGCCGTTCTGGCTGTGCGGCGTGCTGGCGGTGGAGTCGTTCCGCCTGGCCCACATCGTGGCCACAGGGCCAGCGCGCCCCTCGGGCATGCTGGGCCTGCTGCTGGCCTTTTTTGTGGCCCTGCCTGCGGCCACCGTACGCCCCTGGGCGCCCCGCGCCGCTGCCGCGCTGTGGCTGCTGGCCGCGCTGGCCTATGGCGGCCTGGCGGCCAAGGCCGGGCTGTGGCAGTGGGCCGCGGCGTCCGCGCTGTGCGCGCTGGCGGCTGCGGGCCCCCGGCTGTGGTGGAAGCTGCGCGCACGCCGGGCGCTGCGCAGCCAACGCCCCGCCGCCCGCCAGGCCCAGTCCGCGGGGGCCGCATGACCGAAGAGCTCATCGGTGCCAGCGCCGCGCTGGCATCGCTGCTGGCCCTGGCCCAGGGCGCCCAGGCCGTGTCCACGCGCGCCTGGGGCGACGGCGTGCGCGGGGCGGCGCGCGTGCGGGCGGGCGCCGTGGCACTGGCCACGTTGGTGCTGCAAACGGCCACGGCCGCGACCGCAGCGGGGCCGGCCGCCGGAGTGGCTCTGGTGCTAGCGGCGTGGATGGGGCTGGGCTGGCTGCTGGTGCTGGGCATGAACCAGTGGCCGGCGGCGGCGCAGCGCTGGGCGGTGCGGCTGGGGGTGCTGGGGTGTGTGGGGTGCGCGGTGGCGCTGGGCTCTTTCGGGTGGCGCCTTATGGGCTGACCCACCCAGGATTTGAAAGAAATTGGCCTCCAGCGCTTTACCAGCAAGCGCCAGCAGCTATTAGTAGCAATCATTTGGCGCGGCACAATCGCGGGCATGGATCCGTCGCTGCTCAACGCCCCCTGGGTCAACACCCTTCGCTTCATTCTGGAAGTGGCCGCCACGGTGGCCTTCGCGCTGTCGGGCGTGATGGCCGCAGCGCGCAAGCGGCTGGATGCCGTGGGCGTGTGCGTGGTGGCCTTCGTGGCTGCGTTTGGCGGCGGCACGCTGCGCGACCTGCTGCTGGACCAGCGGCCTTTCTTCTGGATCCGCCACACCGAATTCGTCTGGGGCATCCTGGCGCTGTGCGTGGGCGCCATGCTGTTCATGCGCCAGCGGCACTTTCTGCCCACCGAGCGCACCATGCTGCTGCCCGACGCCATCGGCCTGGGCCTGTTTGCCGCCGTGGGCGTGGACATCGCCCACGCCATCGGCATGGCGCCCATCATCAGCGTGATGATGGGCGTGACCACCGGCGTGTTTGGCGGCGTGCTGCGCGATGTGCTGTGCAACGAGGTGCCCCAGGCCTTCAGCGACCATCGGCCGTATGCCCTGTGTGCGTTTGCCGGCGGCTGGGCCGATGTGGCGCTACGCCAGCTGCACGCGCCCGACTGGGCGCCACTGGCGGCCTGCGTGTTGCTCACCGCGGGTCTGCGCGGGCTGGCGCTGTGGCGCAACTGGGAACTGCCGGCCTGGCGGGTGTGACCCGCAGGGGTTTGCCCCTGCCGCCACACGCCGCTGGCGCACCCGTGACAGCATGGGGCGCCCGAGGCCCGCACACTGGGCCCATCCGACCGCAGGAGAACCCGCCCCGATGACCACGGTACCGCCCTCCCCCGCCTCCCTGGCCCCCACCCCGCTGATCGACAGCGACAGCCCCGCCGTCCAGGCCTTTGCCGCCGAACACGCGCGCGGCGCCACCGACCGCGAACGCGCCGTGGCCTTGTACCTGGCCGTGCGCGACGGCTTTCGCTACGACCCCTACCGCATCGACCTGTCGCCCCACGGCATGAAGGCCAGCAGCGTGCTGGCCAACGGCTACGGCTGGTGCGTGCCCAAGGCTGCGCTGCTCACCGCGGCATGCCGGGCAGCCGGCATTCCGGCGCGCATGGGCTTTGCCGACGTGCGCAACCATCTTTCCACCGAACGCATGCGCGAAACGATGAAGACCGACCTCTTCATCTGGCACGGCTACGCCGATATCTGGCTCGACGGCCAGTGGCGCAAGGCCACGCCGGCGTTCAACATCGAGCTGTGCGACCGCTTCGGGCTGCTGCCCCTGGAGTTCGACGGCGCGCACGATTCCATCTACCACCCGTTCGACAAGAGCGGCCAGCGCCACATGGAATACGTGCACCAACGCGGCGCGTTCGACGACCTGCCGCTGGCACGGATCGTGGCGGACTTCCAGACGGTGTACGGGGGGTGGCTGGGTGGCGGCGGCACCACCAGCGCCCTGCACGGCGCCAGCTTCGATGCGGACGTGGCACGCGAGGCCGTGCAGTGACCGGCGCGGAGACCCACGCCGCCGCGCCGGGCGGGGCGCCCGCAGTCCCCGCGGGTTTTGAACGGCTGACCCTGGGCGGGCCGTTCATCCAGAACAACGGCCCGCTGTACGTGCGGCGCGAGGGCAGCGCCGTGCAGTTCGGCTTTCGCGTGGAGCAACGCCATGTGAACACCCTGGGCAACCTGCACGGCGGCATGATGGCCACGTTCTGCGACATGCTGCTGCCGCTGTCGGTGCACTACAAGACCACGGAGCTGGCGGGCCGCTTCCTTCCCACCGTCAGCCTGCAGGTCGACTACCTGGCCCCCGCGCACGTGAGCATGTGGGTGCAGGGCGAGGCCGCGCCCTTGCGCATCACGCGATCGCTGGTGTTTGCCCAAGGCCTCGTCACCGCCGACGGCGAGGCCTGCGCGCGGGTGAGCGGGGTGTTCAAGATCGGGCCGGCGACGCCGCCCGGCGCCGGGGACTGACCGCTGCAGGCGCGGGCTGCTCGGGCGGCAAGGCCAGCGCCGCCACCACATGCTCCACGAACCGCGCCAGCTTGGGCAGCTGCCGCCGGTCGGGCGCATAGACCAGGTGCACGGGGCGCGGCACGGGCAGGCAGTGCTGCATCACCGGCACCAGCGCCCCCGTGGCCAGGGCGTCGGCCAGCAGCACCTCGGGCTGCATGACCAGGCCCAGCCCCTGCAGCGCCGCCTGGCGCAGGCCTTCGCCCTGGTTGCAGATGAAGCGTGCGTTTTCGGGCCAGAAGAACTCCGCGCCCCCGTCGTGCAGCGTCCATTCCACCCGGCGCTGCCACACCGAATGGCTCAGGCACTGATGGTGCGCCAGGTCGGCCGCGCTGCGGGGCGTTCCGTGGCGGCGCAGGTAGTCCGGGGACGCCGCGATCACCATGCCATACGGCCGCAGGGGCCGCGCCACCAGGCCTTCATCGGCCACCCGGCCGATGCGCACGGCCGCGTCGAACCCCTCGCCCACCACGTCCACCACGCTGTCCGAGAGGTGCAGGTCCACGCGCACCTGCGGATGGCGCTGGAGGAAATCCGCCACCAGCGGCGCGATGACGTGGCTGCCCAGGGTGAAGGGCGCGCTCACGCGCAGCAGGCCCTGCGGCACGGCGCGGCTGCGCTCCACGGCGGACTCGGCCCACCGCACCTGCTCCAGCACGCGCTTGCTGTCTTCGTAGAACGCGGCGCCCACCTCGGTCAGGCTGCTGCGGCGCGTGCTGCGCTGCAGCAGGCGGGCGCCCAGGTGCGCCTCCAACTGCTGGATGTGCTTGCCCACCATGACCGCCGAGATACCCAGCTGGCGCGCGGCGGCCGCAAAGCTGCCGGCCTCCACCACGGCCACCATCACTTCCATGTTGCGCAGCTTGTCCATGGCGGCGACCCCTATTCCTAATTATTGGTTAGCAGTGGAAGAACCGCACTGTACTTTATGCGCCGCGTGATTCGCAAAACAATGGCGGCCTGTCTGACCTCTTCCTCCACCACGCAAAGGAAACATCCATGTCCAAGATTCTTCTCATCGGCGCCAGCGGCACCCTCGGCCAAGCCGTGCAGGCCAACCTGGGCGCGCGCCACGACGTGATCACCGCAGGCCGCCGCAGCGGCACGCACCGTGCAGACTTCGCCCAGCCGGGCGCCCTGGCCGCCCTGTTCGCCGCAGTGGGCAAGGTAGACGCCATCGTGAGCACTGCCGGCAACGTGCACTTCGGCCCCCTCGCGGGCATGACCCCCGAGCAGTTCAACCTGGGCCTGCAGGACAAGCTGCTTGGGCAAGTGCAGCTGGCACTGCTGGGCCAGCAGTACCTCAACGACGGGGGCTCCATCACCCTCACCTCGGGCATTCTTGCGGTGGAGCCCATCCCCAACGGCGCCAGCGCCTCCACGGTGAACGCGGCGATTGAGGGCTTTGTGATGGCCGCCGCCATCGAGCTGCCGCGCGGCCTGCGCATCAACGCCGTCAGCCCCACCATCGTCACGGAGTCGGCGGCGACTTACGGCCCGTTCTTCCCCGGCTTCGAGTCCGTGCCCGCCGAGCGCGTGGCGCGGGCCTACCAGCGCAGCGTGGAAGGCGCGCAGACCGGGCGCGTGTACCGCGTGCAGTGAGCACGGAACCCTCCGCTGCAATGAAAACAGCTGCGACCGCTTGTCGCGCAAACGGTCGCCGCCGTCCGTGGGGGGCGGTCGTCAATGCCTGCGCAGATCAGTCCAGACTCGCGCCCGACTCCTTGACCACCTTGCCCCACTTGACGGATTCCGCCTGGATAAAGGCAGCAAACTGCTCGGGCGTTTCGCCATAGGTCTCGGCGCCCTGCTCGTTGATCTTTTTCTTCACGTCCGGCTGGTTCAGCACCTTCACGATGGCCTTGTTCAGCTGGGCCACCACGGGCGCCGGCGTACCGGTCGGGGCAAACATGCCGAACCACGACGTGGCCTCGTACCCGGGCACGCCCGCTTCGGCGATGGTGGGCACGTTGGGCAGCTCGGGCGAGCGCTTGGCCGTGGTCACCGCAATCGGCACCAGCTTGCCGCTGCGCACGTGTTGAATGGCCGAGGGCATGTTGTCGAACATGATGGCGATCTGGTTGCCCAGCAGGTCCGTCACGGCGGGGGCGCTGCCTTTGTAGGGCACATGCACCATGTCCACCTTGGCCAGGCTCTTGAACAGCTCGCCCGACAGGTGGATGGAGCTGCCGTTGCCCGACGAGCCGAAGTTCACCTTGCCCGGGTTGGCCTTGGCGTAGGCGATCAGTTCCTTCACCGTCTTGAACGGCTGGGCCGGGTTGGCCACCAGCAGGTTGGGCACGTTGGCCACGCGCGTGAGCGGCGCAAAGTCCTTCACGGGGTCGAACGGCATCTTCTTGTACAGGCTGGCGTTGATGGCGTGCGTGCCCACCGTGCCCATGAACAGCGTGTAGCCGTCTGCCGGGGACTTGGCCGCCAGGGCGCCGCCGATGTTGCCGCCTGCGCCCGCGCGGTTGTCCACGATGACGGACTGGCCCAGCTCGGTGGTCAGCGCCTGGCCGATGATGCGGGCCAGGATGTCGGTGGTGCCGCCTGCCGCAAAAGGCACGACGATGGTGACGGGCTTGGTGGGATAGGCCTGGGCCAGGGCGGCGCTGCTGCCCAGCAGGCCAGCACCTGCGATGGCGGCGATGCCAGCGCATGCCGCGGCCGACAGCGCGAAGCGGCGGGTGGCGTGGAGGGAATGGGTCATGGTTTGTCTCCTTCAAGAAGGTGGATGAAATACTTCAGCGCCGCAGGTGCCGAGCCGGCCGCGCCATGGCCTCAACCGGGTGCGGATGCCCCCGGGCGAGAGTCGTTGGTTCACCCCTCAGGGGGTGACGTGGGAATCAGGTCAGGCTGTCAAACAGGCGCCACCCCCAGCGTGGTGCCGCCGCACACGTACAACACCTGGCCCGTCACAAAGCCGTTGTCGGGCGAGAGGAAGAACAGCGCCGCGCGCGCCACGTCCTCCGGTGTGCCCATGCGGCCCACAGCGATGCTGTTCAGGATGCGCTGCGTCTGCGGCGCGCCGTCGGGGTTGCTCTGGCGGAACAGTTCCGTGGCAATCGGCCCGGGGCCAATGGCGTTGACGGTGATGCTGTCACGCCCCAGTTCCATGGCCAGCGTGCGCGTCATGCCGATCAGGCCCGCCTTGGTGGCCGAGTAGACGATGCGCTCGCCCTTGCCCAAGGCGGCGCGCGACGACATGTTGACGATGCGGCCCTGGCCGCTGGCGCGCAGGGTGGGCAAAAAGGCCTGCACCAACAGCATAGGCGCGCGCAGGTGCAGGCCCACAACATCATCCAGCTGCGCGGTGGTGGCGGTGTCGATGGTGCCGGGGCGCGTGGCGCCCGCGTTGTTCACTAGCGCCGTGACGTGGTGCCGGGCCGCAATCTCGGCGGCGCGCTCGCGGGTCGATGCTTCGTCGGTCAGGTCGCCCTGGTACGAGGTGAGCTGGGGGTGGCTCCACGTGGGCAGCACGTAGTCCAGGTTGACCACGGCGCGGCCCTGGGCCAGCAGCGCCTCGGCGATGGCCTTGCCAATACCGTTGCTGGCGCCGGTGACGACGGTGACGGGTGTGCGTGGGTCCGCCATGCTCACACGCGCTCCAGGATCACGGCAATGCCCTGGCCCACGCCGATGCACATGGTGCACAGCGCGTATTGGCCCGCGTGTTCGTGGAGGCGGTTGACGGCGGTGGTGACCAGCCGCGCGCCACTGGCGCCCAGCGGGTGGCCCAGCGCAATGGCGCCGCCCCACGCGTTGACGCGCGCGTCGTCGTCTTGGATGCCCAGCGCGCGCAGCACGGCCAGGCCCTGCGCGGCAAAGGCTTCGTTCAGCTCGATCACGTCCAGGTGGTCGATGGTCAGGCCCGTCTGCGCCAGCACCTTCTGCGTGGCGGGCGTGGGGCCAAAGCCCATGATGCGCGGCGCCACCCCGGCCACGGCCATGCCCACCACGCGGGCGCGGGGCTTGAGGCCATATTTGGCAGCATTGGTTTCGTCGGCCAGCAGCAGGGCGCAGGCGCCGTCGTTCACGCCGCTGGCGTTGCCCGCCGTCACGGTGCCATCGGGCCGCACCACGCCCTTGAGCTTGGCCAGCGCTTCCAGGCTGGTCTCGCGCGGGTGCTCGTCCTGGCTGACGATGAGGGCGTCGCCCTTCTTCTGTGGGATGCGCACGGGCACGATCTCGCGCGCCAGATGGCCGGCCTGGATGGCGGCCACGGCGTTGAGCTGGCTGCGCAGGGCCATGCGGTCTTGCGCTTCGCGCTCGATGCCAAAGTCGGTCGCGACGTTCTCGGCGGTTTCGGGCATGGAGTCCACGCCGTACTTTTCCTTCATCAGCTTGTTGACGAAGCGCCAGCCAATCGTCGTGTCATACACCGCGTTGTTGCGGCTGAATGCCGACTCTGCCTTGGGCATGACGAAGGGGGCACGGCTCATGCTCTCCACGCCGCCCGCGATCATCAGGCCGGCCTCGCCCGCCTTGATGGCCCGCGCTGCGGTGCCCACGGCATCCAGGCCCGAGCCGCACAGGCGGTTGATGGTGGCGCCGGGCACGTCGATCGGCAGGCCCGCCAGCAGGCTGGCCATGTGGGCCACGTTGCGGTTGTCCTCGCCAGCCTGGTTGGCGCAGCCGTAGAGCACGTCGGTCACCGCCGCCCAGTCCACGCCGGGGTTGCGTTCCATCAGCGCCTGGATGGGGATGGCGCCCAGGTCGTCGGTGCGCACGCTGCTCAAAGCGCCGCCGTAGCGGCCGAAGGGGGTGCGGATGGCGTCGCAGATGAAGGCTTGGCGTTGGGGGCTCATGGTGTTGTCTCCTCGGTTCTTGGGGGGATTCGTCAGGCGGCGGCACGGATGGGCAGGCCCACCAGCCGCTCCAGCTCGGCCAGCGACAGGCCGGGCACGGTGTCGATGAGCTGCAGCCCGGCGGGCGTGCAGGCCAGTGTGCACAGATCGGTGTAGATGCGCTTCACGCACGCGACACCGGTCAGGGGATACGTGCAGCGCTCGACAACCTTGCTCGCGCCCTGCTTGGTGAGCAGGTCCATCATCACCCAGGTCTGCTTGGCGCCGATGGCCAGGTCCATGGCGCCACCCACGGCCGGGATGGCGCCGCGCTCGCCCGTGCTCCAGTTGGCCAGGTCGCCCGTGGCCGACACCTGGAAGGCGCCCAGCACGCAGATGTCCAGGTGGCCGCCGCGCATCATGGCGAAGCTGTCGGCATGGTGGAAGTACGCGCCGCCGGGCAGCAGCGTCACGGGCTGCTTGCCGGCGTTGATGAGGTCGTAGTCCTCCCGCCCCGCCGCCGGCGCGGGCCCCATGCCCAGGATGCCGTTCTCGCTTTGCAGGATGACCTCGCGCCCCGCGGGAATGTGGTTGGCCACCAGCGTGGGCTGGCCGATGCCCAGGTTGACGTAGGCGCCGTCGTGGATGTCTTGCGCCACGCGCTTCGCCAACTCGTCTTTGCTGCGTTTTTGATAGCTGTTCACGCTTGTCCCTTCTGCGCTAGAGGTCGATTTCATTCAAAACCTCACGCAGATTGCTTGAAGCCGCCCGCCTGCGTGGCCGTGCGCTCGATCTTCACGACGTGGGTCACGTAGATGCCGGGGGTGACGATGGCCTCGGGGTCCAGGGCGCCCAGCTCCACCACCTCGTGCACGGTGGCGATGGTGGTCTTGGCGGCGGTGGCCATCACGGGGCCGAAGTTGCGCGCCGACATGCGGTAGGTGAGGTTGCCCCAGCGGTCGCCCTGCTCGGCCTTGATCAGCGCCACGTCGCCATGGATGGGGTATTCGAGCACGTAGTGTTTGCCATTGATCTCGCGCGTTTCCTTCCCGGCTGCGAGTTCGGTGCCATAGGCCGTGGGGCAGAAGAACGCGCCGATGCCGGCCCCCGCTGCGCGCAGGCGCTCGGCCAGGTTGCCCTGGGGCACCAATTCCAGCTCCAGCTTGCCGCTGCGGTACAGCCCGTCGAACACATGGCTGTCCACCTGGCGCGGAAAGCTGCAGATGATCTTGCGCACGCGGCCGGTCTGCAGCAGCGCGGCTAGGCCCTGGTCGCCGTTGCCGGCGTTGTTGTTCACCACCGTGAGGTCGCGGGCACCGTGTGCGATCAGGCCGTCGATCAGCTCGCCGGGAATGCCGGCTGTGCCGAACCCGCCAATCAACACCGTGGCACCATCCTGCACCCCCTGAAGGGCTTGGGCCACCGAGTCCGCCAGTTTGTTGATCATTGCAACGCTTTCTTGGTTACTCTGTTGTCTCTTTCGTATTTGTTCGCATATAGAACAAATGTTCGCTAAAAGAATTATAGTTGGCACACGTATGAATTCCCAAATGCCCGAAGGCAAAGACCCTGCCGCGCGAACGACGGACCCGAAACCCAGCGACAGCTATGTGCAGTCGTTCGCGCGCGGGCTGGAGGTCATCCGTTCGTTCAGCGCGGCCACGCCCGAGCAGACGCTGAGCGAGGTGGCGGCCCGCACCGGCCTGACCCGCGCCGGCGCGCGCCGCATCCTGCTCACGCTGCAGACGCTGGGCTATGTGGAGACGGACGGCAAACTGTTCCGGCTGAGCCCGCGCATCCTGGATCTGGGCTTTGCGTACCTGTCCTCGCTGCCGATCTGGAATCTGGCCGAGCCGGTGATGGAAGACTTGGTGGAGGCGGTGCGCGAGTCGTCCTCTGCCGCCGTGCTGGACGGCCTGGACATCGTCTACGTGCTGCGCGTGCCCACGCACAAGATCATGCGCACCACCCTGGGCGTGGGTTCGCGCCTGCCCGCGCTGTGGACGTCCATGGGGCGGGTGCTGCTCGCGGCCTTGCCCGACGACACGCTGCAGGCGCGGCTGGCCTCCGTGCCGCTGGCGCGCCACACCGAGCACACCACCACCGATCGGGATGGGCTGCTGGAGCGCATCCGCGCCGTGCGCACCCAGGGCTGGTGCCTGGTGAACCAGGAGCTGGAGGAAGGTCTGATCTCGATCGCCGCACCGCTCACGGACCGCAGCGGCCGCACGGTGGCGGCCCTGAACATCAGCGGCCAGGCCAACCGCACCAGCGAGGCCCACATGCGCGAGCACATGCTGCCGGCGCTCCTGCGCGCCGCCGCGGCCATTTCACACCGGATGGGGGCACCGCTGCGCTAGCTGAGGCCGGTGAAAAGCTGGACGCACCTACGGTCAGCGCCGGCGAAACCCCAGCACCAACGCGGCACCGCCGAGCACCATCGCGCCCAGGCTCGCCCACTGCGGGATCACGAAGGCGTCCTGCTGCTCCTGCACCATCCATTGCACCGGCGACAGCGCTGCCGGGGCCGGCTCGCGCGCATACGGGCTGCCACCGGCCCAGAACGCAGCCAGGCCCAGCAGCAGCAACAGGACACCGACGATACGCATTGCATTCATGGCAGATATCTCCCTGCACCGGGGACTGGACTGGTGAATAGTGCACAGCGGCCCCCGCCCTCATCTCTGCGCTCCGCCAATGTAGGGGGCCGCAAGGCCGCGGCGCGTAGGACGCCGCCGCGGCATGCAGCACCCCGGGCCGGTGCGCCGGTGTCCCCGCCCACCCGGAGCGAAGAGTGCCCGTGCTACGCTCGGCCCATGTTCAGCCCCTCCCAAGCCGACGTGCGCCGTTTTCTGTGCGGCGTGCACAGCAAGACCCAGGCCGGCGCTCCCATGGAAGCCATCGAGACGCTGGCCAGTCTGTGGATTGCCGAGCACCCCGAGTACCACGCCGACCTCTCGGACGCCGATGCCGCCGTGGCGCGCAACTACGACGAAACGCCCGGCCAGACCAACCCGTTCCTGCACCTGTCGATGCACCTGTCCATCAGCGAGCAATGCAGCATCGACCAGCCCCGCGGCATTCGCCAGGCGGTGGAGCTGCTGACGGCGCGCCTGGATTCGCTGCACGACGCCCACCATGCCGCCATGGAATGCCTCGGAGAGATGCTCTGGGAGAGCCAGCGCGCAGGCCGCCCCCCCGACGGCGACGCCTACATCGCCTGCGTGCAGCGGCGCGCCACGCGGGACTGACCCGCAGGCGCCGCGCGCCCCCTCACAGCAGCTGGAACGCCAGCACCGCCACCAGCGTGGGCGGCAGCGCACCCAGCAGCAACCCCAGAGGATGGATGGCCTGGTCGGCGAACTTCTCCTTCAGAATGGCCGCGCCCGCGGGGTTGGGCGCATTGGCGATCACCGTCAGGCCGCCGCCCGTCACCGCGCCAGCCACCAGCGCCACCTTGAATTCGTGGCTCAGCCCCTCCACCAAGGACCCCAGGTAGGTCAGCGCCGCGTTGTCGGTAAAGGCCGTCAGCGCCGCCGCGCCGAAGAACACGGCGTTGGCATCCATCTTCATCAGCACCGGCTGCAACCACCACTGCTGCAAACCGCCCAGCACCACCAGCCCGGCCAGAAAGAAAGCCACCAGCAGGGCTTCCCGCAGGATCAGCGGGTTCTGGTAGCGCTGGTAGGCATGGGTAAAGCCCATGAAGAACAGGAACAGCCCCAGGAACACCGGCGGGTGGTGCGCAAAGAGCACCACCAGCGTCAGGAACACCAGGTGCACGGCGATCACTGACAACGGCACGGGCAACTCGTCGGCTACGATCTTGCGCCCCATGTGCCCGACCTGGTGGCGGAACAGCAGCGTGGCCACCCCGGCGTTGACCCCCACGGCCACAGCGGCCTTCCAGCCGAAGTGGGACACCATGAACCACAGGTCCCAGCCCCATTGGCCGGCCACCATCAGCACCGGCGGGGCTGCAAACGGCGTGAGCGTGCCGCCGATGGAAATGTTCACGAACAGCACGCCAATGGTGGAGTACTTGAGCTTGCTCGACAGCGGCTGCGAGAACAGGAGGTCCCGCAGCATCAGCGCCGCCAACGTCATGGCGGCGGGCTCCGTGATGAACGAGCCCAGCAGCGGCACCGCCGACAGCACCACGAAATACATGGCCACGCCGCGCTGGAACGGCAGGCACCGCGCCAGCAGCCGCACCATGGCACCCGCCAGCTGCAGGATGGGCCGCGTGGCCGCGATCACCATGATGGCGAAGACGAACAGCGGCTCGGTGAAGTTGCGCGAATCCAGGTACGCCGTGGCTTCACTCTTCCCTTCCAGGGAAAACATGAACACCATGAGCACCAGCGCCCAGAATCCGAACACCACCTCCACCTCGCCCAGCAGATGCCAGATGCCCGCGTGCCGCGGCTGCGTGTGGGCCAGGTGTTCGAAATACCGGGTGGAGAAGGTGTGGAGGATGGCCAGGCCGAACAGGAGGGCGCCAATGGCCTGGATCAGGGTGGGAGATGCGTTCATGGGTCGTGGCAAAGCCGCGCGGCGGCCCGACCAGCGCATGAACCTGCCGAGCCCCCGCGGCTGCGACACCCGGTGCGCATTCTAAAACGCTGACGTTTATCAAGCCGCCCCAGAGGGGCATAAAAAAACCCGGCGGAGCCGGGTTTTTGTCGGGCCGAGGCGCGCAGTGCGGGCCGTTCAGCGAAAGCGCGACTGGGGCACGGTGTGCAGGTCGCCGTCCAGGCTGGCAACGTAGCCTGCCAGGGCCTTCAGCTCGGCGTTGGTGAACTGCTTGGCCACGCCGCCCATGATGGCGTTGCTGCGGCCCACGTTGGCGTTCTTCTCCACCTTGTACGACTTGAGCGCCACAAACAGGTAGTCCGCATGCTGGCCGGCAATCTTGGGGTACGACGGGTCGATGGGCTTGGCGAAGTTGTCGCCGTGGCAGGACACGCAGGCGCCCTTTTGCAGCAGCGCGGCCACTTGCACGCTGGGCTCGCGGCCCGCCTTGGCCGGCAGTTCCGTGCCGGTCTTGCCGTGCTGCTCGTAGTAGGCGGCGACGTCGGCAATGTCCTTCTCGCTCAGCGATTCGGCGATGCCGCGCATGGTGGGGTGCTTGCGGTCCCCCTTCTGGTAGGCGACCAGTGCGGAAGCGATGTACTTGGCCCCCTGGCCCGAAATCATGGGCACCTTGTGCACTTCCGGGAAGCTGGCTTGATAGCCCGGAATGCCGTGGCAGCCGATGCACATGGCGATCTTTTGCTTGCCGGCTTCCACGTCGCCCTTGGCTTCCTGGGCATGGGAGATGGCGGTCACGGAAGCGACAGCCAGGGCGAATAGCGTGGTCAACGTTTTGTTCATTTTGCGCGCACAATCTCGTGGAAGTTCGGGGCTCTGCTCGACTGATGATTATAGCCAGCGCCTGTCAAGCCCATTCATCAATGTTTCGGTGATTTCCCTCATGAAATTTCAAGGTTCTCAGAACTACGTCGCCACCCAGGACTTGATGCTCGCAGTGAACGCGGCCATCACATTGCAGCGCCCGCTGCTCATCAAGGGCGAGCCCGGCACCGGCAAGACGATGCTGGCCGAGGAAGTGGCGCAGGCGCTGGACATGCCGCTGCTGCAATGGCACATCAAGTCCACCACCAAGGCGCAACAGGGCCTGTATGAATACGACGCGGTGAGCCGCCTGCGCGACAGCCAGCTCGAAGGCGGCAGCGACAAGGTCAAGGACATCCGCAACTACATCGTGCAGGGCGTGCTGTGGCAGGCCTTCACGTCCGACCGCCCCGTGGCGCTCTTGATCGATGAGATCGACAAGGCCGACATCGAGTTTCCGAACGACCTGCTGCGCGAGATCGACCGCATGGAGTTCTACTGCTACGAGACGCGGGAACTCATCAAGGCCAAGCACCGCCCGCTGGTGTTCATCACCTCCAACAACGAGAAGGAGCTGCCCGACGCCTTCCTGCGCCGGTGCTTCTTCCATTTCATCAAATTCCCGGAGGCGGACACGATGCGCCAGATCGTGAACGTGCACTTCCCCACGCTCAAGAGCGAGCTGCTCACCGTGGCGATGAAGACGTTCTACGACGTGCGCAACCTGCCCGGCCTCAAGAAGAAACCCTCCACCAGCGAGCTGATCGATTGGCTCAAGCTGCTGGTGGCCGAGGACATTCCGCTGTCGGCCCTGCAAAGCGCCGACAACAAGGTGGCCGTGCCGCCGCTGGTGGGCGCGCTGCTGAAGAACGAACAGGACGTGAGCCTGTTCGAGAAGCTCGTGTTCATGAACCAGCGCAACCGCTAAATGGCGCCGCAGGACCCCCACCGTCTGCTGGCCCAGGGCGTGGCCGACGCGGTCGGCTTTGTGGGTGGCGCGCTGCTGGGGTTCTGGCTGGGCCAACTGCTGGGCATGGACATTTTTGCACCGGGCTACGGCACGGCCAGCCTGATCGGCATCGCGCTGGTGGGCCTGGGCGGCGGCCTGGGGCTGCACGGAGCGCGGTGGTGGCAGCGCAGCCGCCCCCAGCCGCCCAAGGATTGATGAGGTAAGGACGCATGGCTTTTGTAGAACCTGTCACGCTGCGCGACCGCGGCATTCGCCTGGAGCCCCTGGCACTGGCCCACGAAGACGGCCTGCGCGCCGCCGCCGCCGATGGCGCGCTGTGGAACCTGCGCGTCACCTCGGTGCCCGAGCCCGAGAACACGCGCAAGTACATCGAGGATGCGCTGCGCATGCGCGACGATGGCAACCGCTTCGCCTTTGCCGTGGTGGAAGACGCCACCGGCACCGTGCTGGGCACCACCAGCTACCACGACATCCTGCCCGCCGTGAAGCGCGTGGAGATCGGCTACACCTGGTACCGCCAGAGCGTGCAGCGCACGCACGTCAACACCACCGCCAAGCTCCTGATGATGGGCCACGCGTTCGACACGCTGGGCTGCCATGTGGTGGGCTGGCGCACCGACAACTTCAACTTTGCATCGCAGCGCGCCATCGAGCGGCTGGGCGCCAAGAAGGACGGCGTGATCCGCGGCCACGCGCTGCGGCGCGACGGCACCATCCGCGACACCGTGATGTACAGCATGCGCGCCGGCGAGTGGCCGGAAGCCCGGGCCCAATTGCTATACCTTTTGGAGCGCCGCGCGCACGCCCAGTAAGGGCTGGAGGCCAAAACTATGCTGATCGACTTCTTCTACACCCTGCGTTCGGCCAAGCTGCCGGTGTCCGTGAAGGAGTACCTCACGCTGCTCGAAGCCCTGCAGGCCGGCGTGGTGGGCCCCAAGTCCGAGGACGCATGGAGCCTGGACGACTTCTACAACCTCTCGCGCCTCACGCTGGTCAAGGACGAGAAGCACTACGATAAGTTCGACCGTGCCTTCGGCGCCTACTTCAAGGGCGTGGAGATGGTGGCCGACTTCACCAAGGACATCCCGGCCGACTGGCTGCGCAAGATCCTGGAAAAAGAGCTCACGCCCGAGGAAAAGGCCGCCATCGAGAAGATGGGCTGGGACGAGCTGATGGAGACGCTGAAAAAGCGCCTCGAAGAACAGAAGGAGCGCCACGAGGGCGGCAGCAAGTGGATCGGCACGGGCGGCACCAGCCCGTTCGGCCACGGCGGCTACAACCCGCAGGGCATCCGCATCGGCGGCGCGGGCAAGAACAAGAGCGCCGTGAAGGTGTGGGAGCAGCGCGCCTACAAGGACTACGACGACCAGCAGGAGCTGGGCACGCGCAACATCAAGGTGGCGCTGCGCCGCCTGCGCAAGTTTGCGCGCGAAGGGCACGAGCTGGAGCTGGACCTGCCCGACACCATCCGCAGCACGGCGGCCAACGCGGGCTACCTGGACATCAAGATGGTGCCCGAGCGGCACAACAACGTGAAGGTGCTGCTGCTGATGGACGTGGGCGGCACCATGGACGAACACGTTCAGCGCGTCGAGGAGCTGTTCAGCGCGGTCAAGAGCGAGTTCAAGCACCTGGAGTTCTATTACTTCCACAACTGTGTCTATGACTTCATGTGGAAGAACAACCGCCGCCGCTTTGCCGAGAAGTTCCCGACCTGGGACATCATCCGCAAGTACAACAAGGACTACAAGCTGATCTTTGTGGGCGACGCGACCATGAGCCCGTACGAGATCCTGCAGCCCGGCGGCAGCGTGGAATACAACAACGAGGAACCCGGGGCCGAGTGGATCCAGCGCCTGACGCACGCCTTCCCCAAGCACGCCTGGATCAACCCCGAGCCGCAGGGCGTGTGGCAGTACCGCCAGAGCATCAGCATCATCCAGCAGCTCATCGGCAACCGCATGTACCCGCTGTCGCTCAAGGGGCTGGAAGAGACGATGCGCCTGCTGTCCAAGTGACGCAGCGCGGCCGGGCTGCCCTGCGGGGCGGCGGCGCGGGGCATGGCGCGCTCCTGTCTGACACGCGCGGCCTGGCTTTCGGTGCATAGTGGCGGTGCCGCAGGCGCTGCCGGACAGGCGCAAGGGCGGCGCCCAGCGTGCGCGCATGTACCATTTCGTCCTTCACCCCCTTCCTCCCGCTGTGCTGTCCCGCGTGTTGCGCCCCCTCTCCGCCCGATCTTCAACGCCGGCCCCGTGGCCGGCGTTGCTGCTTTCGGCTGCGCTGCTGGCCCTGCCCGGCTGCAGCCTGCTGCCCCACCGCGCCGCGCCCGCAGACCCCGGCGCGCCGGAGGCCGAAGCCCCGGGCACGCCCGCATTCGCGGTGGAAGTGCGTGCGCCCGACACCGTGCGCGGCACCCTGGAGCGGCACCTGGAACTGCAGCGGTTTCGGCACCTGCCCGACCTGCACCCCAGCGAACTGCAGCGCCTGCTGGGCGCCACGGATGCCAATGCGCGCGAACTGCTGGGCACGATGGGCTATTTCGCCCCCACCATCACCGTGGAGCTGACCGAAACCCCGGCCAGCCAGGCCGCGCCGCGCACCGTCGTGGTCACGGTGGAGCCAGGACCCCAGACGCACATTGCCAGCGCGGCCATCGACTTCACCCGCCCCGCCGACGCCCCCGCGCCGGCAGAGAGCGCTGCGGCCCCGCAGAGTGGCCAAGACCGGCAGCAGCAAGCCAGCCTGCGCCAGCAACAGCGCGTGCAGCGCGACTGGTCCCTGCAGCCGGGCCAGCCCTTCACGCAGGCCGCGTGGGACAGTGCAAAAAACGACGGCCTGCGCCAGCTGCAGGCACGCCGCCACCCTGCGGCCCGCATTGCCAACAGCCGCGCCGAGGTCGATGCCGACACGCACGAAGCCAAGCTCAGCGTGACCTACGACCCCGGCCCCGCCTACCGCTTCGGCGCCCTGCGCGTGCAAGGCAGCGAGCGCTATGACCCGGACGGCGCGCGCCGCCTGGCCCGCCTGCCCACGGGATCGGTGTACGACGAAGCCGAGATGCTGGACGCGCAACTGCGGCTGGCCAGCAGCGGCTATTACGACGCCGTGTTCCTGGCGCTGGACACCGACGGCGCCGACCCGCAGGCGGCCCCCGTGGTCGCCCATGTGCGCGAAGCGCCGCTGCAGAAGCTGGTGTTCGGCCCCGGCTTTTCCACCGACAGCGGCGCCCGGCTGTCGCTGGAGCACATCCACAACCGCCTGCCCGGCATTGGCTGGCGCGCGGTGAGCAAGCTGTCGCTGGACCGCAAGGCCAAGCTCGCCAGCACCGAGTGGACGGCCCTGCCGGACAACAACGGATGGCGCTGGTTTGCCGGCGGCCAGTTGCAGCGCGAAGACACGGGCGACTACGAAACCAACAGCGGCCGCCTGCGTTCGGGCCGCAGCAAGAGCACCAAGACCATCGACCGCAGCTACTTCCTGCAGTACGACTACGCCAACAGCCAAGGGCCCAACGCCCCGCCCTCCGGCACGGCGGTGAGCGTGAACTACGGCTGGACGGGCCGCTACTTCAACAGCCTCACGGCTCCCACGCGCGGCCATGGCATCGCCGTGGAACTGGGCCTGGGCACCACGCTGCGGCCCGAGCGCGATCCGTTCGTGCGCGCGCTGGTGCGCTGGCAGACCTTTATCCCCGCGGGCCGGGTGCAGGACGACGCGGGCCAGGGCCGCAATGCACGCATCGCCGTGCGCACCGAGGCCGGCGCCGTCCTGGCGCGCGACGGCGCCCAGGTGCCGGTGACGCAACTCTTCCTGACCGGGGGCGACACCACGGTGCGCGGGTACGGCTACCGCAGCATCGGCGCGCGCACCGACAACGGCCAGCTGTACGGCGGCCGCTACCTGGCCGTGGGCAGCGTCGAATGGCAGCGCCCCATCGTCTACAAGGGCGCGATGACCGATTGGGAAAGCACCCTGTTCGTGGACGCGGGCGCCGTGGCCGACCACGCTGGCGACCTGGACCCCCGCGTGGGCGTGGGCGCCGGCGTGCGCTGGCGCAGCCCGGTGGGCCCGCTGCAGGCCGACCTGGCCTATGGCGTGAAGACCAAGGAATTGCGGCTGCACCTGCGGCTGGGGTTCAGCTTCTGATGGCCGAAACCCGCCCGCCCGCCACCACCACCGCGCCCGTCCCGCTCGCGCGCACCCCGTCTTCGGACTTCAGCGCCGGGGCCTCGTCCGCGCCGCGGCCGCCCCGGCGGCCCCGGTCCCGCACGCGCCGCGTGCTGCGGGGCCTGGGATGGCTGCTGGCCGGCCTGGTGGTGCTGCTCATCGCTGCGGCCGCCGCGCTGTGGTGGTGGGCGGGCAGCAGCACCTCGCTGGCCGCGGCCCTGGCCCGCGCCGCGCAGTACCTGCCCGCCGGGCAGCAGCTGGACAGCCGCGACGTGAGCGGGTCGCTGCGCAGCGGCGGGCGCATCGGCTGGCTGCGCTGGAGCAGCCCGGCACTCGCGGTGGAGGTGAACGACATCGCACTGGGCTGGCAGCTCATGCCCCTGCTGCAGCGCCGCCTGGAACTGGGCGAGGTGCACGCCGCCCGCGTGCAGATCATGCCCGCAGCCGATGCACCGCCCAGCACCGAGCCGCGTGCGCCGCTCACGCAGCTCCAGCTGCCGCTGCAGATCGGCGTGCCCTTCCGCGTGGACACCCTCGAATGGGCAGGCCCGCAGAACGTGCAGGTGCTGGGCCTGCAGGGCGACTACCGCTTTGACGGCCGGGAGCACCGGCTGAAGATCGACCATGTGGAGCTGGCGCAGGGCCGCTACACCGCCAGCGCCACCCTGCAGGCCGACGCACCCATGGCCTTGGCCGCCACCGTGGACGGCACTGTGCAGGCCTCCGTGCCGGGTGGCGGCGCCCCTTTGCAACTGGGCGCCCAGGCCACGCTGCAGGGCACCCTGGCCGCGCCCGGCGCGCGGCTAGAGCTGAAGGCACACATCAGCCCCGCCACCGCCGCTGCGGCGGCGGCATCGCCCGCTGCGGAGCCCGCCATGCAGGCCGACCTTGCGGCCACGCTCGCGCCCTGGGCCGCCCAGCCTCTGCAGGCTGCCACGGCAACGCTGCGCGCCGTGGACCTGGCCGCGCTGTGGCCGCAGGCGCCCCGCACGCAGCTGCAGGGCACCGTGCAGGCCGGGCCGGCGGAGGTGGCGGGCAGCAGCAACCCGCCCAAGCCCGCGGCCAGCGCGCCACCGCCCACCGGCCCCGGCTGGTCCCTGCTGGCGCAGCTGCGCAACGACCTGCCCGGCCCCTGGGACCAGGGGCGCCTGCCGCTGTCCGCCCTGCAGGCCGAGGCCCGCTACGACGGCACGCACTGGTCCGTGCCCCACGCCGTGGCCACCGCTGGGCAGGGCACCGCCACGCTGCAGGGCCGCTACACGCCCGCCACCCAGGCGCTGGAAGGCCAGGCCGAGCTGCGCAACCTGCGCCCCGACCTGCTGCACACCGCGATGGCGGGCACGCCGCTGGCCGGCCGTATCAGCGCGCAGATGCGGGACGACCAGGTGCGCTTCAACGCCGACATCCGCGCCACCGGGTCCGCCGCAGCGCCTGCACGCGCCGCCCCGGGCCGCCCGGCCCGGCTCGGCATCCAGGCCCTGGCCGCGCAAGGCCGCTGGCAGCCCGCCCCATCGGGCAACGCCGCGGCCGGCGGCACCGTGCTGCTGGACCGCCTGCTGGTCGACGCCCTGCAGGCGCGCGCCGAAGCCACCGCCCTGCGCATTGGCCTGGCCGGGCCCGCCGTGCAGGGCCAGCTGGCCGTCACCGTGCCCGGCGCCACCGCCCGCGCCCAAGGCAGCCTCGCGCCCGCCACGGGCACTGGCGAACTGCAGTTGCAGTGGACGAGTGTGGAAGCCACCCAGCGCTGGCTCGCCAGCCTGCCCTGGGTGGGCGGCGCGGTGCCGTCGGCCCTGCAAGGCGCCACGGCCCAGGGCGCCGCCTCGGTCACCGCACGCTGGAAGGGTGGCTGGCAAACGCTGGCGCGCCAGCTGCAGGCCGCCAGCGCTGGCGGTGCCCTGCCCGCCGGCAAGGATGCCTTTGCGCTGCAGGCCACACTGGCCACGCCACAGCTCGACCTCGTCCTGCCCCCCGCCAAGGACCGCGGCAGCCGGCCCACGGCGGTGCAGCTGCGTGGCCTGAAGGCCGAGTTGTCGGGCAACCTGCTACAGGCCACCGCGTCGCTGGAAGGCGAAGCGCGCCTCAACGCCGGCCAGGCCCAGCAGGTGCAGCGCGCCAGTCTGCAGGCCCGTGGCTCGGGCGGCCTGGCAGCGCCCGCCCAATGGCGCGCGCAGATCAGCGAACTGCGCCTGCAGGCCCAGGATGCACAGCGGCCCGGCCCGTGGACCTTGCAACTGGCCGAGCCGCTGTCCGTCACCGTGAACACGGCCTCTGGCACGGCCGGCGCTCCCCGGCGCGCGGCGGGCGGCAAACCTGCGCCCAGCGCCCCCGTGACGCTCCAGACCTCTGCCGGCCAAGCCCGTCTGACCGGCCCGCAGCCCGGCACCGTGGCGCTGCGCTGGCAGCCCGTGCGCGTGACCACCGGCACCGCCCTGCAGGTGCAGACCCAGGGCACCCTGCAAGGCCTGCCCATGGCCTGGGTGGACGCGCTGGGCATGGGCGGCACCCCCGCTGCAGCCGGCCGCCCGGCGCAACCGCTGCTGGCCCGCATGGGCCTGGCCAGCACCCTTGTGCTGGACGGGCAGTGGAACGTGGACACCACCAGCCCCCTGCGCGCCAGCGCGAGCCTGCGGCGGGCCAACGGCGACCTGCGCATCCTGGCGGGCGACCCCACCGCCGTGACCGCCGTGCACAGCAGCGGCCAGGGGGCCGGCGCAGGCGCCACCACCGTGATCGCCACCGAAGCCTCATCCGCAGGGGCAGCCGGCACGCCCGCCGGCGTGCGCCAGGCCGAGGTCTCCGTTGAAGTCGAGGGCGATGCGCTGCGCGCCCGGCTGGCCTGGGCCAGCGAACGCGCGGGCGACATCGACGCCACCGCCAGCACCCGGCTCTCGGGCGTGGGAGGCGCCCCAGGCGCCGGCACCGACCTGGCCGCCATCACCTGGGCGGCCGATGCGCCCTTGGCCGGCACGCTGCGCGCCCGCCTGCCCGATGCCGGCGTCTGGTCCGCCCTGGCGCCACCCGGCTGGCGCGTGCGCGGCACCTTCGACGCCAACGCCACCCTGTCCGGCACGCGCGACGCGCCCCGCTGGGCCGGCACGCTCGGGGCCGACGGCCTGGCCGTGCGCTCCGTGGTCGACGGTGTGGACCTGCAGGGCGGCCGCCTGCGCGCCACCTTGCGCGGCAACCAGCTGGACATCACCGAATTCCGCCTGCAAGGCGGGCGCGGCAGTGGCGCCCGCATTGCCGGCTTCAGCGGCAACCGCACCGCAGCGCCGCAGGACGGCGGCACCCTCAGCGGCACGGGGCGCATCACCTGGGACCCGGCCACCCAGGGCGCATCGGGCATCACCATGTCCATGCAGGCGCAGGCCCAGGCCTTGCAGGTGCTGGTGCGTGCGGACCGGCAGGTCAGCGTCTCGGGCCAGCTGCAGGCCCAGTTGCAGCAGGGCCAGTTGCGCCTGCGCGGCCAGCTCACCACCGACCGCGCTACCATCATCCTGCCCGACGAGACGGCGCCCACCCTGGGCTCGGACGTGGTGGTGCGCTCTGCCGCCAAGGACCGCGAAGACCAGGCCAAGGCGCAGGCCGCCGCCCAAGCCAACCAGAAGGCCGCCCAGGCCGAAACCGCCAAGCCGCCCGACATCGCCATCACCCTCAACCTGGGGCGCGACTTCGCACTCTCCGGCCACGGCATCACCACGCGCCTGACGGGCGAGGTCGACATCCGCAGCAACGCCGTGGCCGGCGCGCCGCCGCGCGTGACCGGCGAAGTGCGCACCGACGAGGGCCGCTACCGCGCCTGGGGCCAGATGCTGAATGTGGAAACCGGCCTGATCCGATTCAACGGGCCATACAACAACCCCTCGCTCGATATCCTGGCGCTGCGGCCCAACATCAGCGTGCGCGCCGGGGTGCAGGTGACCGGCAGCGCCCAGGCGCCCCGGGTCACGCTGTACTCCGACCCCGAACTGCCCGACGCCGAAAAGCTGTCGTGGGTGGTGCTCGGCCGCAATGCCTCCGCGGGCGGCGCCGAGGCCGCCGTGCTGCAGCAGGCGGCGCTCACCCTGCTGGGCCGCCGGGGCGGCGGCAACGCCGGCGCAGGCAACATGGCCAGCCGCATCGGCCTGGACGAAATCGGCTTTCGCGGCCCCGGTGCCGGAGACGACGCCAGCGCCGCCGCCCTCACCTTCGGCAAGCGGCTGTCGCAAGACCTGTACGTGACCTACGAGCGCAGCCTTTCCGGAACGCTGGGCACGCTGTACATCTTTTACGACCTCTCGCGCCGGCTCACCCTGCGCGGCCAGACGGGCGAAAAGAGCGCTGTCGACCTCATCTACACCGTGAAGTACGACTGAAGCAGCCACGCAGGGCACCGCCCTCGGCGCCGCTGCACAGCCTCTACAATGCGCGGCTGCCCTTCTCCTCGTAGTTCAATGGATAGAACGAGTGCCTCCTAAGCGCTAGATACAGGTTCGATTCCTGTCGAGGGGACCACACCCAAAGGCCGACAGCGTCCGCGACGCTTACGGCCTTTTCTTTTTCGTGCTGGGAACAGATAGGGCTGCGCGCTGCTGTCGAGGGCCGAAGAAGCTCTCACACAGCTCTGCCCGCGCGCTGCCCCTGATGCTCAGCGGCGCAACCGCAACATGCCCCTGCGCCGCCAGCCCGCCCAGGCGGCGGCCAGGAAAGCGGTCAGCGCCACCCCCAGGGGGGACAGGCCCGGCACCGGCCGGGGGCCGGGCCCTGGCGCGGCAGTGGGCGTGATCGCGGCCGAGGCTGCGGACGCGGGACCGGGGCCGTTGGGATGCTGCGCCTGCACGGTGAAGGTGTAGGGCGTGCCGTTGGCCAGCCCGGTGACCGTGCAGCTGGTCGCGGGGGCCGCCACGGTGCAGCCCGGCCCCGCATTGGAGGTGACGGTGTAGCTGTCTGGCGGGTTGCCGCCGGTGTCCACGGGGGGTGTCCAGGTCACGGTGACCTGCCCGTTGCCCGGTGTTCCGCCGGGCGTCCCGGCGGGGTCGGTGAAGCGGATCAGCTGCCCGGCCGACGGAACGCCATCGACCACCAGCCGCGCGATGTACAGGCCCGCCGGCAGCGCGCCCAGCGGGGGCGACGTGAAACTGGTGGCCGTGTAGCTGGCGGGAGCCCAGGAGCTCAGCGCGCCGTTTTCCACCCGCTGCAGTTGCAGCTGGGGAGTGCTGGAGCCCGAGCCTCCGGCAAACCCGGTGCCTGCCAGGGTCAACGCCGTGCCCGCGCGCTGCAGCAGGCTGAGCGGGTCCAAAACCGGCGCCGGGCCAGGAGGCACCGCGGGGGTGTACCGGTCTACCAGCGGGAAGAACGTGGTCGAAGGCGTGGAGCTGAATCCTCCCGTGAAGAGCACGTCGCCGCTGGGCAGCAGCTGGGCCGTGCCATTCTCGCGCCCCACGCCCATGGAGCCGGCCAGCGACCAGGTACCCGTCAGCGGGTTGTACAGCTCGGCCATCGGCTGCGGGTTTCTCGCGCCATCGGCGCCCCCTGCGATCAGCACCTGGCCGGACGCCAGCAAGGGTGCCTGGCCCATCGGCGAGCCCATCACCCCGTTGCGGGGAAAGTTCAGGGCGCCCGTGGCGGTCCAGGTGTTGGCCACGGGGTCGTAGATTTCTGCATGCGTGGTGACGCCACCGGCCGTGAAGCCCCCGGCCAGCAAGGTCCGGCCATCGGGCAGCAGCGTGAGGCTGGCGTAGTGGCGCGGCACCAACGGGGGCGCGGCCGGCGACCAGGTGCCCGACACGGGGTCGTACAGCTCGGCTGTGGGCACTTCGCCGCCCGTTTTGAACCCGGAAACCGCCAGCACACGGCCGTCGCGCAGCAGCACGGCGCTGTGCGCCCGACGCGTCTCCGACATGCTGCCGGTGGCCGTCCAGGTGCGGGTTTCGGGGTCGTACAGCTCGGCCGAATTCAAGTTGCTCCCCCCAGCCACCAGCACCTTGCCGCTGGCCAGCAGCGTCATCGACGGGAGGGTGCGCATTGCCGACTGGGTGCCCCCGGCCAGCCAGGTGTTGGCCACCGGGTCGTACAGCCGCGCATCCGCGGAACCGTCCGAACGCACCAGCACCTGGCCGGTTCCCAGTGTGACGGCTTCGGTCACGTTGCCAATGATCCCGGGGCTGCCAATGGGCGACCACGCGCCCGCCGTATAGCGCTCGCCGTTCGTCAGGAACCCGAAGCGGTGGACCCCGGCGAACACCGCCACCGAGCCATCGTCCAGCAGCGCGCCAGCATGCTGGCCCCGCTCGGTCGCCAGCGGCGCATCCACGTTCCAGCCCACGGCGGCGGACGCTGGAAGCTGGCACCACCAGGCTGCCAAGCCCACAACCGCTGGGCGCGCCCATTGCCGGACAAGGATTGCAGGGGTCATGGGTGGATTCAAGGGGACTCCTTTGGCACGGCTCGTGAAGCGGGGGAGGCGCCGCCAGCGCCCCCACCGTCGGTGGGAGACGCGGCCTGCGCGAGGCGGCGCCAGCCTACCTGGTTTGTATCCATCGGTGTTCTGCCCTTTTCCGCATCAGGGATGCTGCCCCGGGCTTCTTGACAACGCCGTCGCAGCCGGTCCGGCGGGCCAAGGAAGCGTGGGGGGAGCCTTCTCACCCACCGGCCGCGCGGATGGGCTGGGCCTATACGCTGCGCCCGCCGGCTGGCGCTGGCAGGCCGGGACGCTGCGCCCACCTCACCGCGTCACTTGCCGGAAGACAGCCACCGGCGCCGTGCGCGGGGCTGCACGGTAATGTCCACCGCCTGGTGCACTGCCGGGCGGCCGCTGGCGGGGTCGGTTTCCACCACCTCTTCCAGGGCAATGCGCTGCACTTCCGAATCGGTGGTGCGCTCCAGGTCTTGCAGCACGGCGCTGACCTTGCGTTCAGCCTCTTGGACTTTCGAATCCGGGACGTCGGGGGTGCGCATGGGGTGGCTCCTGGCTTGATCTGCCAGCGACGGTGTCGCCGGCCCATTTGCGGGCCCCCGCGGCGCGCAGGATGGCGGCGTGCCATCGCCCGTCACGCGCAGGGGCACCGGTGCATGCGGCCAGCCTAGGCCGCCGGGCCAGGGCCGTGCGTAGGCGCCGGCTTACACGTGGCGTCGGCGGGGAGCGCCCCGCCGCAGCGGCTGACTGGCGGCGGGAACTGCGGCGGCCTTCAGGCCGCGTGGGCGCGCCGTTCAGCGGGCGGTACCGGCCGGGCCGCCGTGGCCGCGCTGCCCATCGAGGCCGCCATGATGCAGCCGATGGCCAGCCACTGCACGGCGCTCAGGTGCTCGCCCAGCAGCGCCATGGCCACCAGCGCGGCCACCGCCGGCTCCATGCTGATCATGATGCCGAAGGCCTCCTTGGGCAGGCGCTTCAAGGCCATCATCTCCAGCGAAATCGGCACGGCGCTGGACACGGCCGCCATCGCCACGCCGATCAGCAGCAGGCCGGGCGACAGCAGCGCCGCCCCCGCATGCGCCACGCCCACCGGCACCACCACCAGTGCGGCCACCAGCAGGCCCAGCGACACCGAATGCCCTGCGTGCAAATGCCCGGCGCGCTTGCCGAACACGATGTACAGCGCCCAGAACACCGCCGCGCCCAACGCAAAGGCCACGCCCGCCGGGTCCAGCGGGCTGCCGCTCAGCCCGAGCGGCAGCAGCAACCCCAACCCCGCGACGGCAAGCAGCACCCACACAAAATCCACCGCCCGGCGCGACGACCCGATCGCCACGGCCAGCGGGCCCGCGAACTCGATGGCCACGGCCAGGCCGAACGGCAGCGTGCGCAGCGACAGGTAGAACATCAGGTTCATGCCGCCCAGGGCTGCGCCGTACAGCACCACCGCCTTCGCGTCCGCCCGCGACAGGTGCCAGCGCCAGGGCCGCCACAGCAGCAGCACCAGCAGCGCCGAGAAGCCCACGCGCAGCGCCGTGGTGCCCTGCGCTCCCACGGCAGGAAACAGCCAGTGCTTGGCCCACGAGGTGCCGATGCCCAGCGCGGTGACGGAACCCAGCACCGCCAGAAAGGGCAGAAAGCGGTGGACGGCGGGGGAGACGGAAGCAGCAGCAAAAACACGCATGCGCAAAAATGTAGTGCGCATTCGCCGCGCTTTTGGCTCTGTTTTGGCGGGCCAGACGCAACTTTCACTCACTGCCCCTGCGAGGTGTTGTTCTTCATGCCTTCTGCCGCCGCACTCGACCGCTTCGACCTCGCCATCCTGGACATCCTGCAGACCGACAACACCACGCCCCAGCGCGTGATTGCCCAGGCCGTGAATCTCTCGGCCCCGGCCGTGCAGCGGCGCATCCAGCGGCTGCAAGGCACCGGCGTGATCCGCGCCAACGTGGCCGTGCTGGACCCGGAAAAAGTCGGCAAGCCCCTGACGATCCTTGTCGAGGTGCACCTGGAAAACGAGCGCCCCGACCGCACCGCCCCGCTGCGCGCACGCATCGCCGCCGAAGAGGCCGTGCAGCAGTGCTGGAGCGTGACCGGCGAGGCGGACTACCTGCTGGTGGTGGCGGTGGCCTCCATGGCCGACTACGAGGCGCTGGCGCGGCGGCTGTTCGAGGGCGACGACAACGTGCGGCGGTTTCGGACGTCGGTGGCGCTGGGGTGTTTGAAGGCGGGGCTCAGGGTGCCGCTGGGGACGGAGCCCGGCCCCGCAGGGCGGGTTGGCGCGGCGTAACCCGACACTCCACCCGCCTACACCCCCAGCGTGTGCCGCAACTGCGCGCCAGACAAACGCAGCCGCGGCCCCGCCAGCAGCCCGCACATCCGCGCATTCAGCGGCGCCGCCATGCCGTGCTGCGCCGCCAGCCGCACCACCGCCCCGCACAGCGCGTCGATCTCCGTCACCCGCCCGGCCTCCAGGTCGTCCCACATGGAGGAGCGGGCGGTAGCGTCGATCTGCAGCATGCGCCGGGCCAGGCGGGTGAACAGGCCGTTGGGCAGGCGCAGCACGTGGGGCAGGAGCGCGGGGGCCACCGCGGTGACCTTGGCCGGCCGAAGGCCCGCGCGGGCCATCACGGCCAGGGCTTCGGACTGCAGGGCCGCGAACACGCGGCGGCAGTCGCGGTCCAGCAGTTCCTGGCGCAGGGGCAGGTCGGACAGCGCGTTGACCGGGTTGTTGAGGTTGAGCAGCAGCTTGCCCCACTGCACGGCGCGGATGTCGGGCGGCAGCAGGGTGGCCAGGCCCGCGGCTTCGAAGAGGGGCGCCACGCGCTCGGTCGCCGCATCGCGCTGCAGCTGCAGCGGCCCCGCCGTGGCACGGTGCACGTGCGCGCCGCGGAGCACCACGTTGTACGGCACCATGCCCGCCAGCACGCGCAGTGCGGGCGCCTGGGCCGCGATGCGGGCCACGTTGTCCACGCCGTTCTGCAGCGAGAGCACGGGCGTGCCGGGCGCGCACACGGCCGCCAGCTCGCGCGCGGCGGATTCGGTGGCGCCGCTTTTCACGCACAGCAGCATGGTGCAGTCTGCGCCCGGAGCAGCCTCTGCCAGGCTGGCGGCCAGCCGCATTGCACCGGGGGGCACGGTGCGATCAAAGCCGTCCAGGTCCGTCACGCGCAGGCCCTGCGCGGCGATGGGCTGCAGGGCGTGGGCGCGCCCCACCAGCGTGACGGCCTGGCCGTGGGCCGCCAAGCGGCCGCCCACATAGCAGCCGATGGCGCCGGCGCCGAGAACAATGAAATGCATGGCTGAGAAGTCCTCTACAGAAAGCGGGCGGGTGCCCCGCGCCGCATTGTGCGGCGCCTCCGCCCACGCCGTCTGGCGCCCAGGCGACGCTCAGCGCGCATCGTAGAGTTTCAATCAATTTTGGCCTCTATCCCTTATCTATCAAGCTCTAGCAGCTATATTTTTAATAGCAAACCGCACCCCTGCGCGCAGGCCTCCCAGGCGGTCGGAGGCCCCCAGCTCCACCACGGCGCCGTGCCGCTGCGCAATGGCCTGCACGATAGCCAGGCCCAGGCCGCTGCCCGTGGCGGCGGCGCTGCTGTCGCCGTTGCCCACGCGCACAAAGCGTTGCAGGGCGCGGTCGCGGTGTTCGGGGTCAATGCCGGGGCCGCTGTCTTCCACGGTGAGCAGCACAGCCTGCCCGTCGGCCTCGGTGCGCACCTGCACATCCACCTGGCCGCCGGGCGGGGTGTACTTGATGGCGTTGTCGAGCAGGTTGCGCACCAGCATGCGCAGGGCCTCGGCGCTACCCTGCACGATCGCGGGCACGGTGGCGGCGCCGGCATCGAGCAGGCCCGCGTCCGTGCCGCGGGCCTGGGCGGCGGGCGCCACATCGGCCAGTGCCAGCTGCGCCACCGCGCGCAGGTCCACCGGTTCGGCGGGGGTGGCTGCGGCTTCTTGCCGGGCCAGGGCCAGCAGCTGTTCCACCAGGCGGGTGGCGCGGTCGATGCCGGCGGACAAGCGCTCGGCCGCTGCAGCCCGCGCCGCGTCGTCCCCCGCCCGCTGCAGCACCTGCAGTTGCAGGCTCAGCGCGGCCAGGGGCGAGCGCAGCTCGTGCGCGGCGTCGGCCACAAAGTGCTGCTGGGCCTCGAAGGCGCGCTGCACGCGCTCGAACAGCAGGTTGAGTTCACTCACCAGGGGCTGCACTTCGTCGGGCAGCTGCGCGTCGCTCACGGGCGAAAGGTCGTCGGCCTGGCGCTGGGCGAGCTGGCGGCGCACGCGCTCCACCGGCGCCAGCGAGCGGCTCACGCCCCACCACACGGCCAGCACCAGCAGCGGTACCATGAAGGCGAGCGGCGCCAAGGTGCGCAGCGCCAGACTGCGGGCCATGCCCTGCCGCGCAGCCATGTTCTGCGCCACCTGGATGACCTGCGAGCGTGTCTGCATCGAGAACACGCGGTAGGTGCCGCCGCGCGCCTGCACGTTGGTGAAGCCCAGCACCGCGATCTGCGGCAGGGCCGCGCCCACGGCGGATTCAAAGATGCGCAGCCCTTCGTTGGTCCACACCTGCACGATGAATTCGTGGTTCTCGTCCTGCGGGTCCAGCCCCGGGCCCAGGCCCTGCGCGTCCACCGGCAGGCCCGAGCGCAGGGCCAGCGCGGTCTGCTGCATGTGGTAGTCGAACAGCGCATCGGCCTCGTCCAGCGCGCTGCGGTAGGCCAGCGCACCCTGCACGGCGCCGGCCAGCACCACGGCGGCCAGCAGGAACGCCAGCAGCTGCATGCGCAGGGAGCGCGGGAGCCAGCCCCGCAAGGCGTGCGAGAGTTTTTCCATCACATCTTCGGAACCAGATAACCCACGCCGCGCACGTTGAGCACCAGATCCGGCCCCAGCTTCTTGCGCAGGCCGTGAATGTAGACCTCCACCGCGTTGCTGCTGACCTCGTCGCCCCAGCCGTAGAGCTTGTCTTCAAGCTGCTGGCGCGACAGCACCATGCCGGGCCGGGCGATCAGCGGCTCCAGCACGGCCCATTCGCGGCCCGAAAGGACCACGGGCGCGCCGCGCACCGTCACCTCGCGCGTGGCGGGGTTGATGCTGACGCCCTGGTGCTCGTACACCGGCTCGGCGCGGCCGGCCGCGCGGCGCAGCAGGGCGCGGATGCGGGCCAGCAGTTCATGCAGGTCATAGGGCTTGAGCACGTAGTCGTCGGCCCCCGCGTCCAGCCCCTCGATGCGCTGGGCCACCGCGTCGCGGGCGGTGGCCACCAGCACGGGGGTGCGGTCCTTGCGGGTGCGCAGGTCGCGCAGCACGGCCAGGCCGTCGCGCTTGGGCAAGCCCAGGTCCAGCAGGACCAGGTCATACGGCTGCGTGCGCAGCGCCGTGTCGGCGGCCTCGCCGTCGCGGGCCCAGTCCACGGCGTACTGCTCGGCGCGCAGCAGGTCCTGCACGGCTTCGCCGATCATGGGGTCGTCTTCTACGAGGAGCAGGCGCATGGTGGGGCAAGCATAGCCAATGGCGGGTCGAAGGGCTGCGCCCTGGCTTCGACAGGCTCAGCCCGAACGGGTGGGGGTGGGGCGGAATGCCGAGGCGAACTCGGCCGACGCCGGGTAGTGCCCCCGTCCGTTCGCACTGAGCTTGTCGAAGTGCTGCGATCTGTGCCCTGGCTTCGACGGACCCAGCCCGAACGGGTGGTGTGCGGCGCGGCGCAGCGCCGAACCGCCGCGACGCGCCTCCTCAGCCCGCTCAACCCAGGCGCACCGGCACAAAGATCTTGTTGCCGTCGCGCTCGATCAGCAGGGCCACCGACTTGCCCGCCTTGGCCATGGCCGCGCGCACCTGCTCGATGTTCTTGGCGGGCGCGCCGTTGATGGCCAGCAGCACGTCACCGGGCTGCACGCCGGCGGCTGCGGCGGGGCCGCGCGCCTGCTCGATCACCAGGCCGTCGGCAACCCCTGCCTCACGGCGTTCCTGCGGGTCCAGCGGGCGCAGCGACAAGCCCAGCCGGCCCTTGCCCACCGCATCGTCGTTGCGCGCCTGCTTGGTGGACGACTTGTCGCTGGCATCGCCCAGCGTGGCCGTCAGCTCCACGGGCTTGCCCTGGCGCCACACCGACAGTTTGGCCTGCTGGCCGGGCTGTGCCTGGCCCACCCAGGCCGGCAGGTCGCCCGAGGCCACGATGGGCTGGCCGTCCACCTGGCGGATCACGTCGCCGGGCTGCAGGCCGGCCTTCTCTGCCGGGCTGCCGGGGCTGACGCTGGCCACCAGCGCGCCTTCGGGCTTGTCCAGCGCAAAGGATTCGGCAAACGCCTGGTTCACCTCCTGCACGGCCACGCCCAGCTGCGCGTGGCGCACCTTGCCGGTGGCGACGATCTGGTCCTTGATCTTGCTGGCCAGCTCGATGGGGATGGAGAACGACACGCCCTGGTAGCCGCCCGAGCGGCTGTAGATCTGCGAGTTGATGCCCACCACCTCGCCACGCGCATTGAACAGCGGGCCGCCCGAATTGCCGGGGTTCACCGCCACGTCGGTCTGGATGAAGGGCACCAGGCTGTCGTCGGGCAGTGAGCGGCCCTTGGCGCTGACCACGCCGGCCGTCACGCTGTTTTCAAAGCCGAAGGGCGAGCCGATGGCCAGCACCCACTCGCCCACCTGCAGGTCGCGCGTGCTGCCCAGGCGCACGGTGGGCAGGTTCTTGGCGTCGATCTTGAGCACGGCCACATCGGTCTTGGGGTCGGCCCCCAGCACCTTGGCGCGGAACTCGCGCCGGTCGGTGAGCTTGACCACCACTTCGCTCGCGCCCTTGACCACGTGCGCATTGGTCAGCACCAGCCCGTCGGGGCTGACGATGAAGCCCGACCCGAGGCCGTGCGTGGGCACGTTGCGGGGTGCCTGCTGCATGCCGGGCGCGGGAATGCCGAACTGGCGGAAGAACTCGTAGAACGGGTCGTTCGGGTCCATGCGCGGCCCGCCGTGCTGGCGGGCTGCGGGTTGCGGGTCGTCCTCCTCCTCGCCGTCGTCCGCCATGGCCGTCTTGGTGCTGCCGGTCACGCTGATGTTGACCACGGCCGGGCCGTTCTGCGCGGTGATCTGCGCAAAGCTGGGCAGGGCGGCGGCGCCGGGCGCGGCCGACTGGATGGCGGGCGTGCCGAGGGTGACCGGCGCCGGGTTGGCCTGCGCGCGGTGCCCCACGACGATCCCCGCCCCGGTGCCGCCGATGACGCCTGCGGCCACCAGGGCCAGGAGGAGGCGGCGGGGGGTGATTGCGACGACGGTGTTCATGGTGGTCTGCCTTTCCTGGGCTGATTGCGATGGAAGGCAGTGTGGGAACGCAGACTTAGACGAGGCTTAGGCGCAGGTCCTCACAGAAACATTCCGCCGGACGCCTCGATGCGCTGCGCATTCACCCAGCGCGTGGCGGGCTGCAGCAGCGCGGCCACCAGCGGGCCGATGTCCTCGGCCACGCCCACGCGGCCCAGCGCCGTCTGGCCGGCGATGAAGGCGTTGAGCTGCGCGTTGTCGCGCACGGCGCCGCCGCCGAAGTCGGTCTCGATGGCGCCCGGGGCCACCACGTTCACGGCGATGCCGCGCGGGCCCAGCTCCTTGGCCAGGTAGCGGCTCAGCACCTCGATCGCGCCCTTCATCGCCGCATAGGCCGCGTAGCCCGGCAGGGCAAAGCGGGCCAGGCCGGACGACAGGTTGAGGATGCGGCCGCCGTCGTTCATCAGCGGCAGCAGGCGCTGGGTCAGGAAGAACACGCCCTTGAGGTGCACATTGACCAGCGCATCGAACTGCGCCTCGGTGGTCTCGGCAAAGGGCGCGTGCACGCCCATGCCGGCGTTGTTGACCAGAAAGTCAAAGCGCTCGCGCTGCCAGGTGCCCTGCAAGGCTTGCGCCAGCTGGCCGGCAAAGGCGCCGAAGCTGCCGGCATCGCCCACGTCCAGCGCCAGGGCCACGGCGCGGCTGCCCAGGGCCTTGATCTCGGCCACCACGGCCTGGGCCTCGGCGGCCTGCTGGCGGTAGGTGAGCACCACGTCGATGCCGGCGCGCGCAGCGGCCAGCGCCGCGCTGCGGCCCAGGCCCCGGCTGCCGCCGGTGATGAGCACGATGGGGGTAACGGAAGCGGGAGGAAGCGTGTGAGGGGATGCGGTCATGGCAAGGCTCCTGGGTCAGGGGTTGAGAGTTGGGGGTTGGGCGCCCACCGCACCGTGCAGCAGGCATGGGCAGGACTTTATTGAGCGGCAAGCAAGCCATAAACCAGGCAAAATTGAATTGATTGTTCAACCAAAAATACCAATGAACCCCCTGGACCGCATGCAGATCTTTGCCCGCGTGGCTGAACTGGCCAGCTTCACGCAGGCGGCCCAGGTGCTGGGCATTCCCAAGGCCAACGCCTCGCTGGCGGTGCAGCAGCTGGAGGCGCAGCTGGGCACGCGCCTGCTGCACCGCACGACGCGGCGCGTGCAGCTCACGCAGGACGGGCAGGTGTACTACGAGCGCTGCAAGGACCTGCTGGACGATGTGGAAGAGCTGCAGACCCTGTTCGCCCAGCCCGAGGGCGCCGCCCTGCGCGGACGCGTGCGCATCGACATGTCCACCGGCATCGCGCGCCAGCTGGTGCTGCCCCGCCTGCCCGAGCTGCTGCAGCGGCATGCTCTGCTGGAGGTGGAGCTGAGCAGCACCGACCGCCGCGTGGACCTGGTGCGCGAGGGGTTTGACTGCGTGATCCGCGTGGGCCCGGTGGCCGAGCCCGGGCTGGTGGCGCGCCCGCTGGGCCTGGTGCGCGTGGCCACCTGCGCCAGCCCCGCCTACCTGGCCCGCAAAGGCACGCCGCGCAGCCTGGAGGACCTGGCGCAGCACGAGCTGGTGCACTACGTGAGCACGCTGGGCACCCGCTCGGCAGGGTTTGAGACCCAGGACGGCAGCGGCAACGCCCGGTTCCATGCCATGGCCGGGCGCGTCACCGTCAACAGCGCCGAGGCGTACCTGGGCGCCTGCGCCGCCGGGCTGGGCCTGATCCAGGCGCCGCTGCTGGGCGTGCGCGAGCTGATCGACCGGGGCCTGCTGGTGGAGGTGCTGCCAGACCACCCTGCCCCGCCCATGCCGGTGACGCTGCTGTACGCCCACCGCCGCCACCTGCCCCAGCGCGTGCGGGTGGTGATGGACTGGCTGGCCGAGGTGGTGCAGGCGCACCTGCGCAGCGAAGCGCCTGCCGCCAAGTCGCAGTCACTATCAAAACGATAGCTGCTTGCGCTTTACCAGCAAGCGCTGCAGGCCAAAAATGCTTGCATTGCGCCATGGCGCGGCCTCTGCCGCCGGCTACCGTGGGCCCGGTGCGCGGGGCTCCTGCGTCACCCACCAGATGCCTGCGCACACCAGAACCAGGGCCAGCAGGTTCTTCCACTCCCAAAGCGCCTCGCCCAGGAACAGCGCCGACAGCGCCGCGCCAAAAACCGGCACCGTGAAGTTGAACACCGTGACCTGGCTCACCCGGTTGTGCTGGAGCAAAAGGCTCCACAGCGAGAACGCGGCCGAGGACAGCAGCGCCAGGTACACCAGCAGCGTGGTCGAACCCCATGCAAAGCCCGTGAGCGAGCCCCCCAGCGCCCCGCCGATGGCCAGCAGCGCCGCGCCGCCGATGGCAAGCTGCCAGCCCGTCATCACCACCGAATCCATGCGCTGCGACACCTGCTTGCCGTAGATGCTGGCCGCAGCCAGCACGAAGGCCGCAATCACCACAAAGCCCTCGCCCAGCAGCGTGAAGTCCAGGTCCAGCGTGCCGCGCCCCAGGTTCACCACCATCACGCCCGCAAAGCCCACCCCGCAGCCCCAGAGCTTGGCGTGGCTCAGCCGGTCGTCGTGGTAGACCCAGTGCGCCAGCAGCACGCTGAAGAACGTGCCCGTGGCGTTCATGATCGAACCCTTCACGCCCGTGGTGTGGGCCAGGCCGACGTAGAAGAACACGTACTGCAGCGTGGTCTGCGCCAGGCCCAGCACCACCAGCTGGCGCGCACTGCCCGCGCCCAGGTTGACGATGGCCTTGCGCTGGCTCAGCGCCCAGGCCAGCAGGATCAGCCCCGCGCCCAGAAAGCGCCAGCCGGCAAACACCAGCTGGGTGGGGATGTCGCCGCGCGCAATGCCGAACCAGGCGTACCCGGTCTTGATGGCGGGGTACGAGCTGCCCCAGAGCAGGCAGCACAGCAGCGCCAGCGCGACGACGACCTTGCGGTCGGAAAAGCGGGTGTGACCCATGGGTGTTTGTTCTCTCGCCAGTGACGCAGCCCGTGCAAGGACGGGCTGTGGAGATGAAATATCTGCAGATCTTGTCTTGCCGATCGGCACCTCAAAAAAAGCCAACTCCGTTCGCACTGAGCTTGTCGAAGTGCCGCGCAGGGCTTCGACAGGCTCAGCCCGAACGGTTGTCGGGACAGGTGGTCAGACCGATCAAGTGACAGGAGCCGGGTTGAACAGCACCAGCGCGTTGTGCAGCTTCCACTGCTCCGCCCAGGTCTTCCTGCGCCCGCTGGCCACGTCGAGCAGCAGGTGGAACAGCTCCCAGCCGGTTTCCTCGATGGTGGCTTCGCCATCGGCGATGCGGCCCGCGTTCACGTCCATCAGGTCGTGCCAGCGGCGCGCCAGGTCGCTGCGCGTGGCGACCTTCACCACGGGGCATTCGGCCAGGCCGTAGGGCGTGCCCCGGCCGGTGGTGAACACGTGCAGGTTCATGCCCGCAGCCAGCTGCAGCGTGCCGCAGATGAAGTCGCTGGCGGGCGTGGCGGCATACACCAGGCCGCGCTGGTCGCGCCGCAGCTTTTCGCCGGGCGACAGCACGTGCGCGATGGGCGCGGTGCCGCTCTTGATGATGGAACCCATGGCCTTTTCGGCGATGTTGGACAGCCCGCCCGCCTTGTTGCCCGGCGTGGTGTTGGCGGCGCGGTCCACGCGGCCCCGGTCCAGGTAGCGGTCGTACCAGCCCAGTTCGCGCACGATGGATTCGGCCACTGCGGGCGTGGCGGCGCGGCTGGTGAGCTGCTCCACGGCGTCGCGCACCTCGGTGTTCTCGCTGAACATCACGGTGGCGCCGGCGCGCACCAGCAGGTCGGCGCAAAAGCCCACGGCCGGGTTGGCGGTGACGCCCGAGAACGCGTCGCTGCCACCGCACTGCACGCCCACCACCAGCTCGCTCGCCGGGATGGTCTCGCGGCGGCGCGCGTTCAGGCGTTCCAGGTGCGGCCGGGCGCTTTGCACGATGTCGTCCAGCATCGACACGAAGCCCACGTGGTGGTCGGCCTGCAGACAGACTTTTTCGGGGCCCAGCGCCGGGTCGCGCTCGTCCACGATGGGGAAGCTGCCGGGGGGCAGCAGGCGGTCGGGCTGCAGCTTTTCGCAGCCCAGGCTGACCACCATGACCTCGCCGCCGAAGTTGGGGTTGAGGCTGATGTTGCGCAGCGTGCGGATGGGGATGACGGCGTCGGGCGCATCGATGGCCACGCCGCAGCCGTAGGTGTGCTCCAGGCCGATCACGTCGTCCACGTTCGGGTACTGGGGCAGCAGCTCGGCCTTGATGCGGCGCACGGCCTGCGCCACCACCCCGGCCACGCACTGCACGGTGGTGGTGATGGCGAGGAGGTTGCGCGTGCCCACCGAGCCATCGGCGTTGCGGTAGCCCTCGAACGTGTAGCCCGTGAGCGGTTCGAGCACCGGCGGCTTCACGGTGGCCAGGGGCAGGCCTTCGAGCGTGCGGGCAGAGGGCATCTGCAGCAGGCGCTCGTGCACCCAGCTGCCGGCCGGGATGGCTTTCAACGCATAGCCGATGGGCACGTTGTAGCGGCGCACCACGCCGCCTTCGGGGAGGTCCGCCAGCGCCACCTTGTGGCCCTGCGGCACCTTGTCGCGCAGCGCAAGGCCCGCGCCGGGCACGCCCTGGGGCAGCACGGTGCCGGCGGGCAGGCCACCGTCGTTGGCGACGATGGCGACGTTGTCGTCCGCATGCATGCGGATGGTGAGGGGAGTGCTCATGTCAGGGGGTGCCTCCTTTCAGCACCAGGTCTGGCAGCCACATCGAAAACTGGGGCACATAGGTCACCAGCATCAGCGCCGCGATGAGCGCGCTGTAGAACGGCAGGATGGTCTTCATCACCTCGCCCACCGAAATGCCCCCGATGGTGCAGCCGATGAACTGCGTGGTGCCCACGGGCGGCGTGTTCAGGCCCAGCGCGCAGTTGATCAGCATGACGATGCCGAACTGCTCGGTGCTCATGCCGAACTGCTGGCAGAGGGGCAAGAAGATGGGCGTGCAGATCAGGATGGTGGCCGCCATGTCGAGGAAGGTGCCCAGCACGAACAGGATGATGTTCACCGACAGGAAGATCACCCAGGGCGACGTGCTCATGGACTTGAGCGCATCGCCCGTGAGTTCGGCCACGCCGTACAGGCCGATGAGGTAGCCGAACATGGACGAGATGCCGATGAGCAGCAGCACCGTGCCCGTGGTCTTGACGGCCTTGGACGCGGCTTTCATGAACTGCTCGCGCGTCAGGCGCTTGTAGACGAAGATCGACAGGATCAACGCCCACAGCACCGCCACCGAGGCCGACTCCGTGGCCGTGAACGCCCCCGACAGGATGCCCGCAATGATGATCGCCACCACGGCCAGCCCCGGCAGCGAGGCACGGAACGAGATCCACACGATCTCCCAGCCGGGAAAGGTGCCGGCCGGATAGCCGCGCTTGACGGCCACGAAGTAGGCGGCCGCCAGGTTGCAGAGGGTGAGCAGCAGCGCGGGCACGATGCCCGCGAGGATCAGGGCGGCAATGCTCACCTTGCCGCCAGCCGCGAGCGTGAAGATGATGAGGTTGTGCGACGTGGGCATGAGCGCGCCCACCAGCGAGGCATGCGTGGTCACGTTCACCGCGTAGTCGGCGTGGTAGCCCTCTTTCTTCATCTGCGGGATGAGAACGGCGCCCATGGCGGACACGTCGGCCACGGGCGAGCCCGAGACGCCGCCGAACAGCGTGCAGGCCAGCACGTTGCTCATGCCCAGGCCGCCGCGCACGTGGCCTGCCACGCTCTTGGCAAAGTCCACGATCTTGTCGGCAATGCCGCCGTACATCATGATCTCGCCGGCAAAGATGAAGAACGGAATCGCCAGGAACGAGAACGGGTTCATGCCCGAAATCATCTGCTGGAAGCCCACGGCCAGCGGCAGGCCTTCGTACAGGATGGTAGCCAGCGACGACAGGCCGATGGAGAAGGCCACGGGCACGCCCAGCAGCAGCAATAGCGTGAAGCTCACGCACAGGATGGTCAACGCCATGGTGGTGGAATCTTTGTAGGGACGTTAGGGGGCAGACGGAAACTGAGGCCGCTCAATGCCAGGCGGGCTCTACTTCCGTGCCACGCAGGATGGCGATGATGTGTTCCAGCGAGAACATGGCCACCAGCACGCCGGCCATGGCGGGCGGCACGTACTTGAAGGCTTCGGAGATGCCCAGCGTGGGGATCTTGTACGGCGCCACCGATTCGGCCAGCACGCCGCAGTTCCAGGCCATGACGATGCCGAACAGCAGCACCAGTGCGTGGATCAGCAACTCGAGCTTGGTGCGCAGCCAGTCCGGTGCCAGCACCAGGAAGGATTCCAGGCCAATGTGGCCCGCGTCGCGCACGCCCACGGCCATGCCCAGCATGGTGACGTACAGCACCAGCAGCACGGCGCCGCTTTCGGCCCAGGTGGGGGTGTCGTTGAAGATGTAGCGGCCGATGACCTGGTAGAGCACGGCGCAGACCAGCAGCACCAGGCCGCCGACGCCGACTTGCAGGCAGGTGCGCGCAATGAAGGCGCAAAGACGCGTGTACATAGAGAGCGATCAAAAGACGAAAAGAGGAACCCGCCGCAGAGCACACCGCCCGGCGGCAAGGATCGCCAGGGTCACTGCACCGCGTCGATGCGCTTGACCATGTCCTGCAGCTTCGGGTCTTTCAGGAACTTGTCATACACGGGCTTCATCGCGGCCTTGAAGGCGGCCTTGTCCACTTCGACGATCTGCGCGCCGCCGGCCTTCACGGTGGCGAGGGACTTCTCCTCCCGCTCGTCCCAGATCTTGCGCATGTAGCCCACGGACTCCTTGGCCGCGGCGCGGATGGCCTTCTGGTCGTCGGCGCTCAGGGTGTCCCACACGCGCTTGCTGAACAGCAGGATCTCGGGCGCCATGGAGTGCTCGGTCTTGTTGAAGTACTTGGCCACCTCGAAGTGGCGCGAGCTTTCGTAGCTGGGGTAGTTGTTCTCGGCGGCGTCCACCAGGCCGGTCTTGAGCGCGGTGTAGACCTCGCCGAAGGGCATGGGGGTGGCGTTGGCGCCCATGGCTTCCAGCAGCGAGACCCACAGGTCGCTCTGCTGCACGCGCACCTTCAGGCCCTTCACGTCGGCCAGGGTCTTGATAGGCTTTTTGACGGTGTAGATCGAACGCGCGCCAGAGTCATAGAACGCCAGGCCCACGAAGCCCTGGGATTCGCAGTCCTTCAGGATCTCGTCGCCGATGGCGCCGTCCAGCACCTTGCGCATGTGTTCCTTGTCGCGGAACAGGAAGGGCATGGTGGGCACCATGGTGGCGGGGCAGATGTTGTTCATGGGCGCCACGTTCACGCGCGTCATGGCGATGGCGCCCAGCTTGGTCTGCTCGATGGTGTCCTTCTCGATGCCGAGCGAGCCCTTGGCGTACACCTTGATGCTGTGCTTGCCGCCCGTGGCCTTGGACAGCGTCTCGCCCATGTGGCGCACGGCCAGCACGGTGGGGTAGTCCTCGGGGTGGATGTCGGACGAGCGGAATTCCGTGGCCTGCGCAGCGAGGCTGCCGAGCGCCAGGCTGGCAGCAAGCGCCACGCGGCCGAACAGATGCGGGATGTTCATGGGTTGTCTCCTCGTTGAAATGGTTTGGAAATGAGGGGATTGGTCGCGGCGTCTCAGGCGCCGCCGTAGGGGGTTTCCGGCAGCCCCGCCACGCCGGGCCGGGTGGCAAAGAGCGCGCCGCCCAGCGCCACGTCGTCACCCTGGGGCTGGCCCGGGCGGATGGAGGTGATGAACAGCACGTCGAGCCCGGGGCCGCCGAAACTGCACATGGAGGGCTTGCTGGTGGGCACGGCGATGGACCGGTCCAGGCGGCCCTCGGGCGTGAAGCGGTGCACCACGCCGGCGTCGTTGCCGCAGATCCAGTAGCAGCCGTCGGCATCCACCGCCCCGCCATCGGGTCGCCCAGGCAGGCCGCGCATGTCCACGAACAGCGCGCGCTCGCCCAGCGTGCCGTCATCCCGCAGCGGCAACTGCCAGATCTGCTGCACGCTCGGGTGGCTGTCGCTCAGGTACATCGTCTTGCCGTCGGGGCTGAAGCCCAGGCCGTTCTGCGTGACCAGGCCGTGCACCAGCGGGGCCGATAGGCCACCCTGTGCGTCCATGCGGTACAGGCTGCCCGCGGGCTGCGCCAGCGACATGTCGCGCACCATGGTGCCGGCCCAGAAGCGCCCCTGGCGGTCGCAGCGGCCGTCGTTGAAGCGCATGCCGGGCTGCGGGTGGTCCACGGCGGCCAACCGCGTGGCGTGGAGTTCGCCGCCTTCGCCTGGCTGAAGATGGAACACCCCCGAGTCCATGCCCGCCACCAGCCCGCCGGCCGCGTGCAACGCAATGCACGCCGGGCGCTCGGCCGTCTGCCAACTGTGCACGCGCTGGTCCGCGCTGCGCCAGCGGTGCAACTGGCGGCCTTCAATATCCACCCAGTACAGCGCCTGCTCGGCGGGGCTCCACACCGGGCTCTCGCCCACCTGGTCGCGATGGTCTGGCAGCAGCAGGTCCATTCGGGGCTCCCGCCGCACGCTCACTCAAAAGGACCGGTGCGCACGAACGGCCCCCCTTGGTAGATGGCGGCGGGATCGCTCAGGTCCGGGTGGGGGTCGGCCGCCTCGATCTGTGCCCGGTAAGGCTCGGAGCTGTCCTGCGGGCGGTAGCCGATGTGGCGCGCGGGCGTGTTGTCCCACCAGGTGGTGGTGTTGTCGCCCATGCCGTAGAGGATGCTGTGGCCCACGACAGGGGCCGTGAGGCTGGCCACCACCAGGCGCTCCAGGTCGTCGTAGCTCATCCAGGTGGCGAGCATGCGGCGGTTGCGCGGCGCGGGAAAGGACGAGCCGATGCGCAGGCACACCGTTTCGATGCCGTAGCGGTCGAAGTAAAAGCGCGAGAGGTCCTCGCCAAACGCCTTGGAGACGCCGTACAGCCCGTCGGGCCGGGCCGGGTCGCGCGGGCTCACCACCTCGTCCTGCCGGTAGAAGCCCGTCACGTGGTTGGAACTGGCAAACACCACGCGCCGCACGCCCTGCTTGCGGGCGGCCTCGTACAGGTGGTACACGCCGATGATGTTGGCCTGCAGGATGGGCTCCCACGGCTGCTCGGTGGACACGCCGCCCAGGTGCACCACCGCCTCCACGCCGTCGAGCAGGGCGTGCACCGCGGCCGCGTCCTCCAGCCGGGCGGGCCGCAGCTCTTCGCCGGGGCGCGGCGCGCCCAGGTCGGCGATGTCGGACAACCGCAGCACATCGCAATAGGCCTTCAGGCGGGTGCGCAGCTCGGCGCCCAGCCCGCCGGCGGCGCCGGTCAGCAGCAGGCGGGCAAACCGCAGAGGGGTCGGGTGGCAGGGCATGGCAATCGCGGAGCTTCTTGGTACAGTGATGAGACAAGCTGTTGCACGTCATCAGTTGTCGTACAACAATGGGCAATGTACCGGCTTCCGCCCCACGGCCGCATAGGGATAACACCAAGAAATGACCACCGACACCCCGCTCCGCCGCAAGCCCCGCACCCTCGCCCTGGAGGTGGTTGAAACCCTGGGAGACCGCATCCGCGACGGGCGCCTGGCGCTGGGCGACAAGCTGCCCACGGAGGCGGCGATCATGGCCGAGTTCAACGTCAGCCGCACGGTGGTGCGCGAGGCCATTTCCAAGCTGCAGGCCTCGGGCCTGGTGGAGACGCGCCACGGCATCGGCACCTTCGTGCTGGGCCTGGGCCAGGCGCCCGGCTTCAAGATCACGCCCGAGCAATTCAGCACGCTGCGCGACGTGATCGCCGTGCTGGAACTGCGCATCGGCCTGGAGACCGAGGCCGCGGCCCTGGCGGCCCAGCGCCGGACCGACGCCAACGTCCGCGCCATGCGGGCGGCGCTGGACGCGGTGGCCAGCGCGGTGGACGCCGGCCGCGACGCGGTGGCCGCGGACTTCCAGTTCCACCTGGAGATCGCGCGCGCCACGCAGAACAGCCACTTCTCGGAACTCATGGGCACGCTGGGCAGCATGATCATTCCCCGCGCGCGGCTGGACGCCAGCGACGCGCTGAACGACGAGCGCCGCCAGTACCTGCGCCGCGTGAACGGCGAGCACGAGAGCATCTACGACGCCATCGTCGGCCAGGATCCGGAGGCCGCCCGCGCGGCCATGCGCACCCACCTGGCCAACAGCCGCGAGCGCCGCCGCCGCGCACAGGCCGAGACCGCTGGCTCCTGACCCGGGCGGCGGCCGGCTCGGACCGGGGCTGCGTCCCGCCTACGTGGTTTCCCCGGTGGCCGGCATTTCTGGATTGTTGTACGATGACATACAACATATTTCCCCCGGGCCAGATCCTTCCCAGGCCGCAGCGCCCGCTTCCCGTCCGTGCACCCCACTCCGCCATGACCGCCACACCCCGCGTCACCCACGCACGCGTCGTTCCCGTTGCCGGGCGCGACAGCATGCTGCTCAACCTGTCGGGCGCCCATGCGCCCTTCTTCACCCGCAACCTGCTGATCCTGACCGACAGTGCGGGCCGCACGGGCGTGGCCGAAGTCCCCGGGGGCGAGCCGATCCGCCAGACGCTGGAAGACGCGCGCCCGTTGCTGCTGGGTGCCCGGGTGGGCGACTGGCAGCGTGTGCTGCAGTCGGTGCACACCACCTTTGCCAGCCGCGACGCGGGGGGCCGCGGCCTGCAGACCTTTGACCTGCGCACCACCATCCACGCCGCCACCGCCGTGGAAACGGCCTTTCTGGACCTGCTGGGCCAGCACCTGGAAGTGCCCGTGTGCGCGCTGCTGGGCGAGGGGCAGCAGCGCGCCAGCGTGCCCATGCTGGGCTACCTCTTCTTTGTGGGCGACCGCCGCAAGACCGCCCTGCCCTACGACAGCGCCCCCGGCGCCGAGGACGCCTGGCTGCGCCTGCGGCACGAAGAGGCCATGACGCCCGAGGCCGTGGTGGCGCTGGCCGAGGCCGCACAGGCCCGCTACGGATTCCAGGACTTCAAGCTCAAGGGCGGCGTGCTGCCCGGCGAGGCCGAGGTCGAGGCCGTGCGCGCACTGAAGCGGCGCTTTCCCCAGGCCCGCATCACGCTGGACCCCAACGGCGGCTGGCTGCTGAGCGATGCGGTGCGCCTGCTGCGCGACCTGCACGGCGTGCTGGCCTATGCCGAAGACCCGTGCGGCGCCGAAGGCGGCTTTTCCGGCCGCGAGGTGATGGCCGAGTTCCGCCGCGCCACGGGCCTGCCCACGGCCACCAACATGGTGGCCACAGACTGGCGGCAGATGGTGCATTCGCTGTCGTTGCAGGCCGTGGACATCCCGCTGGCGGACCCGCATTTCTGGACGATGCAAGGCGCCGTGCGCGTGGCGCAGACCTGCCGTGATTTCGGGCTGACCTGGGGCTCGCACTCCAACAACCACTTCGATATCTCGCTGGCCATGTTCACCCACGCCGCGGCCGCGGCCCCCGGCCGCCTGACGGCCATCGACACGCACTGGATCTGGCAGGACGGCCAGGCCCTCACCCAGCAGCCGCTGCAGATCGTGAACGGCGAAGTGGCCGTGCCCACCCGCCCCGGCCTGGGCGTGGCACTGGACATGGCGGCGGTGGAGGCCGCGCACCAGCGCTACCTGGAGCACGGCCTGGGCGCGCGCGACGACAGCATCGCCATGCAGGCGCTGGTGCCGGGCTGGACGTTCGACCCCAAGCGCCCCTGCCTGGTGCGCTAGTGTCGCTGGACACTAGAACGCCCCCACACGCACTCCGCCAACACTGCGCCGCAAACGCCGTCCTCCGCCGCCTCCTTCTCCATCCCGTGCTCATGCCCACCATTCACCACCTTCTGCAGATCGGCAAGCTGCTGCCCAGCCTGGAGCAGGCGCTGCGCGATCGCTATGCCGTGCAGCGGCTCATCGACGCCCCTGACGCGCACGCCTTCCTGGCGGAACGGGGCGCCACCTTCGATGCCGTCGTCACCAGCGCGGCCGTGGGCCTGAGCGCGGACCAGCTGGAGGCGCTGCCTGCCGTGCAGGTCATCTCCAGCTTCGGCGTGGGCCTGGACAAGCTGCCGGTGCAGGCCGCGCGCGAGCGCGGCATTGCGCTGGGCTACACGCCCGACGTGCTCAACGACTGCGTGGCCGACACGGCATTCGCCCTGCTGCTCGCCGTGGCGCGCCGCGTGGCCGAGGCCGACCGCTTCGTGCGCGCCGGCCACTGGGCGCGGCTGGGCGGCAACAGCTTCGGGCTGGGGCGCAAGGTCAGCGGGGCCCGCCTGGGCGTGGTGGGCCTGGGGCGCATCGGGCAAACCATCGCGCGCCGGGCGTCGGGGTTTGACATGCCGGTGCGCTACCACACGCGCCGGCCCGTGGCGGGCGTTCCGTGGGCGCACGAACCCTCGCTGGCGGCGCTGGCCGCCTGGTGCGACTTCCTGGTGGTGATCACTGCCGGCGGGCCCGCCACCCACCACCTGATCGGCGCGGACGTCCTGCAAGCCCTGGGCCCGCAGGGCTTTCTCGTCAACGTGGCCCGGGGCTCGGTGGTGGACGAGCAGGCGCTGGTGGACGCCCTGGTCCTGCAGCGCATTGCCGGCGCGGGCCTGGACGTGTTTGCCAACGAGCCCCACGTTCCCGAAGCCCTGCAGGGGCTGGACAACGTGGTGCTGTTGCCGCACATTGCCAGCGCCACCCACGAAACCCGGCAGGCCATGGCCCAGCGCGTGCTGGACAACCTGGCGGGCTTTGCGGCGGGCACGGGGCTGGTCAGCGCGGCCTGAGCTGGCAGCCTGCCGCGCCGCGCCCGGCGCGCACCCTACCCATTTTTAGTCTGTTGAACGGAACCCTGATGATGAAGCACAACCTGATCGGCGGCACCTGGACCGAAGGCGTCCGCACCTACCGCAACACCAACCCTTCGGACACGCGCGACGTGATCGGCGACTACGCCGTGGCCAGCCGCGAGCAGGCGCTGGACGCCGTGGCAGCAGCCCACGCAGCCTTCCCGGCCTGGAGCGTGTCCACGCCCCAGCAGCGCTTTGACATCCTGGACGCAGCGGGCAACGAGATCATCGCCCGCAAGGCCGAGCTGGGCGACCTGCTGGCGCGCGAGGAAGGCAAGACGCTCCCCGAAGCGATTGGCGAAGTGGGCCGCGCCGCCGCCATCTTCAAGTTCTTCGCGGGCGAGGCGCTGCGCCCCGGCGGCGAGCTGATCCCGTCCGTGCGCCCCGGCGTGGGCATCGAGATCACGCGCGAGCCCCTGGGCGTGATCGGGCTCATCACCCCGTGGAACTTCCCCATCGCCATCCCGGCCTGGAAGATCGCCCCGGCCCTGGCCTATGGCAACTGCGTGGTGTTCAAGCCCGCCGAGCTGGTGCCCGGCTCCGCCTGGGCGCTGGCCGACATCCTGCACCGCGCGGGCCTGCCTGCCGGCGTGCTCAACCTGGTGATGGGCCGCGGCTCCGAAGTCGGCCAGGTGCTGCTGGAGGACGAGCGCATTGCGGGCGTGAGCTTTACAGGCTCGGTCGGCACCGGCCAGCGCGTGGCCGCCGCCTGTGTGCCGCGCGGCGCCAAGGTGCAGCTGGAGATGGGCGGCAAGAACCCGTTCGTGGTGCTGGACGACGCCGACCTGAACGTGGCCGTGGGCGCCGCCATCAACAGCGGCTTCTTCTCCACCGGCCAGCGCTGCACCGCCAGCAGCCGCGTGATCGTGACCGAAGGCATCCACGACCGCTTCGTGGCCGCCATGGTCGAAAAAATGAAAACGCTGAAGGTGGATGACGCCCGCAAGGCCGGCACCGACATCGGCCCTGTGGTGGACGACCGCCAGCTCGCACAAGACCTGGAATACATCGGCATCGGCCAGCAGGAAGGCGCCAAGCTGGCCCATGGCGGCGAAGCGCTGGAGAAGAACGCTGACGGCGCGCCCGGCTACTACCTGCGCCCCGCCCTCTTCACCGAGACCACGCCCGGCATGCGCATCAACCGCGAGGAGATCTTCGGCCCGGTGGTCAGCGTGCTGCGCGCCAAGAACTACGAAGAGGCCCTGGCCCTGGCCAACGACACGCCCTTCGGCCTGGCCAGCGGCATTGCCACCACCAGCCTCAAGCACGCCACGCACTTCAAGCGCCACGCCCAGGCCGGCATGGTGATGGTGAACCTGCCCACGGCGGGCGTGGACTACCACGTGCCCTTCGGCGGCCGCAAGGGCAGCAGCTACGGGCCGCGGGAGCAGGGCCGCTATGCGGCGGAGTTCTACACCACGGTGAAGACGGCGTACACGCAGGCCTGATCCGCACGCCTCTCAGCGCCTGTCTACGATCTCCCAGGGGTCGCGCGACGGGCAGGCCGCCGTCCAGGTGCCGCCGGCGGACAGGTGGCGCCCGGCACGGCGGATCGCACCAGGCCCTCCGGCGTGGAAGGGATTGCGAGCGCAGCGGCCGTTGGCATGCCGGGTCTGCTGGTGGCGGCCGCTGCGTCCCTCCGCGCGCCTGCGCCCCGGCCACCCCCTGCGGTGGCGGGGCACCGCGCACCGTCCGGCTGGACGGCAGGGACGGCGGAAGGGAAGGAGCCCGCCGTACGGGCGCCCGCCGGCCGGTGCGCCGCGTCCGTCCAGGCCGGCGAAAAGCTCATCGCGATCAGGCCCGCCGCAAGGCCGGCCCCCGCAAGCTCAAGGAAGTTGGTGGTCGTGTTCATGGACAGCGGGAGCAAAGGCGCAGCCCCGCAGGCAGGCCAGGCGCGCCTCCATCCTCCGGGCAGCAAACGCCCCGACTGTCCGCGCACGGGGCTTTCCGCACACTTACGCCCGCCGCTGGGCAGCGGTGCGCGCCGAGTAAGTGTTGGGTAATGGACGGGGCGGGACCATGGCGGCCTGTTCACACCGATACGGCCACGCCCATGTCCATCGCCCTGCCCCGTCCCACCATCACCCGCACGGTGCCCGCCCTCGTGTGGAAGGCTGCCTCCGCCTGGTCCGCGGCCCTGCTGCTGGCCGGCTCGGGCGCGGCCCGGGCCCAGGCGCCGCACGAGAAGCCTGGCCCGGGCGAAGCCGACGCAGCGTGGGCCCTGGGCCTGGCGGTGGGCAGTGTCCAGAAGCCCTATCGCGGGATGGGACGCAAGGCCATCGCCCTGCCCCTGCTGTCGTACGAGAACCGGTACGTCCGGCTGTCCAGCCCCAACGTGGACCTGAAGCTGCCCAGCCTGGTCTTGAGCGCATCGAGCCGCCTGCATTTCGGGCTGCGGGCGCGGCTTTTCAGCGAAGGGGGCTACGAGAGCAGCGATTCGCCTGCGCTGGCGGGCATGGCCGAGCGCAAGTCCGGCGCGTGGATCGGTCCCACGGTGAAATGGGACAATGGTTTCGCGGACGTCCAGCTCGAACTGCTTGCGGATGCGTCCGGCCGCAGCAAGGGGCGGCGGGTGTCCCTGGGCCTGGAGCGCCGCTGGAACCTGGGCCCCAACGTGACGCTGGTACCCCATGCAGGAGTCGAGTGGGTGGACGAGAACTACGTGAACTACTACTACGGCGTGCTGGACAACGAGGCCGCGCCGGGACGGCCGGCGTATGCGGGCCCGTCCGCCGTGAACCTGGTCGCCAGCCTCGCGGCCGTCTACCGCTGGGACCGGCAGCAATCGCTGGTGCTGCAGGCCGGTGCGAAGTCCCTCGGCCCGGCGATTCGCAACAGCCCTGTCGTCGGCCGCTCGGCCGAGAACCGTGTGATGCTGGGCTACCAGTACCGCTTCTGATGAGCCGCGTCCTGCTGGTGGAAGACCACGAACGGCTGGCCCGGCTGATCCGCAAGGGCCTGATGGCCGCCGGCGTGGGCGTGGACGTGTGCGGCCACATGGGCGGGGCCTGGGCCGCCCTGCAGCAGATGCCCTACCAGGCCCTCGTGCTCGACCGCGGCCTGCCCGATGGCGACGGCATCTTCCTGCTGCAAAGGATGCGCCAGGCCGGAGTGCGCACCCCCTGCCTCGTTCTGACCGCGCGGGACGCCCTGCACGACCGGGTGGAGGGGCTGGAGGCCGGCGCCGACGACTACCTGCCCAAGCCGTTCGCCATGGATGAGATGGTGGCGCGCGTGCGCGCCTTGCTGCGGCGGCCGGTGGAGTTCCAGGGGCTGGACACGAGCGGGGGCGACCTCACGCTGTCGGCCGGCGGCAACCTGCTGCGCTGCGGCCGCGAGCGCGTGATCCTGGCGCCCGCGGAGGTGCAGATCATGCAGTTGCTGCTGCGCAGGCACGAGGAGGTCGTGCGCCGCACCGCGCTGGAGGCCGCAGCCTGGGGCCTGGGGGACGCCGTCACCCCCAACGCGCTGGACGTGGCCCTGCACCGCCTGCGCCGCAAGCTCTCGGCCATGGGGTCGCGCCAGCGGATCGTCAACGTCCGTGGCCTGGGCTATGCACTGCGGTGCGGCAGCGGCGATGAAGCGCTTCAATAGCCTGGGCGCCAAGGTCGCGCTGGCGTATCTGGCGGGCATGGCGCTCAGCATCGGCCTGCTGTTTCTGGCGGCCATGGGGCTGCTGCAGGGCAACGTGCTGCCACGCATCGACCTCAGGGATACCGCCGAGGACATGGCCGCCATGGTCCGTTTCGACGCCGAAGGCCGCCCTGCCGCGCTGGACCCCGGCGAGGACCAGCTGGCCTGGGTGTTCGAGAGCCTGCGCGCGCAAGCGGCCTACCGCGTGCTGGACGATGCGGGCAAGGTCGCGCTGCTCTCGCCGGCGGGCGCAAGCTTCTGGCCCGCCAGCGGCGAAGCGCTGCGCCTGTCCCGCGGGCGCTTCGAGTTCGACCAGGGCGGGCAGGCCGTCCTGGGCGCCACCGAGCCGATCCAGCGGGGCGAGCGCGTCTGGTACCTGCAGGTTGCCGCCCACGCGCGCCTGATGAAACTGCTGCGCCGCGTCGCGCTGCCCGTGGCCGGCGCCGGCGTGTTCAGCCTGGTGCTGCTGGTCACGTTCGGGCTGTGCGCGTACTTCACGCTGCGCTACACGCTCGCGCCGCTCAGGGCGGTGTCGGAGTCCGCCGCCGCCATTTCCCCCCGCTCTCTCCATGCGCGGCTCCAGACCGAGGGCGTGCCGGCGGAAATCGCGCCCCTGGTCGAGAGCTTCAACCGGGCCCTGGAACGGCTGGAACAGGGCTACCGGATGCAGCAGGAGTTTCTCGGCCACGCCGCGCACGAACTCAAGACCCCGCTGGCACTGATCCGCGCGCAGATCGAGCTGGACGGCCCGGGCGACGCGTCCTCGCTGCTCGAGGACGTCGAATACATGACGCGCCAGGTTCAGCAACTGCTGATGCTCGCCGAGGCCAGCGAAGCCCGCAACTACCGCTTCGCCCCGACAGGCATCGCCCAGGTCGCGCGCGACGCCCTGGCCTGGCTGCAGCGCATGGCCGAAGCGGCGGACGTGCGCCTGGTGCTGGAGGACCACGGTACCGGGGGCGTGGAATGGAACGCCGACCGCAGCGCGTTGTTCACCTTGCTCAAGAACCTGCTGGAGAACGCGATCCAGCATGCCCCGCCGGGCTCCACGGTCGCGGTGGAGGTGCAGCGCCACTGCTTTTGCGTGCGCGATGGCGGGCCGGGGGTGGACGCGGAACACCTGCCCCGCCTGTTCGAGCGGTTCTGGCGTGCTGCGCACCGGCGCGACAAGGGGGCGGGGCTGGGGCTGTCCATCTGCCAGGAAATTGCGGTGGCGCACGGATGGCAGATCAGCGCAGAGCCAGCTTCGCCCGGCCTGCGTTTCCGTGTCGCAGGGCCCGCCGCGGCGCCCTGCGCGCGCCCCTCGCCCCAAGAGGCCCACCCATGACGCATGCCGCGGCCCAGGCTGCTTCAAGCAAAATTGGCCTCCAGCGCTTGTGTACCAAGCGCAAGCAGCTATCATTTTCAGAGCAACCGCTACTTACCCCAGGCGGCGCACGCGCACCGGGGCGCAGTATCATCGCGCCCCATGACCGCCGCCCGACGAACCTTCTCTGCCCTGCGCCTGTGGGTGCTGGCGTGGTTCGTGGCGTCGTTGGGGGTGGCCGTCGCGTCACCGCTCGTGCACCCCCAGTCCATCGAGGTCATCTGCTCGGGGGCCGGCACCATCAAGCTGCTGGTGCAGACCGACGACGGCACGGTGGAAATGGGGGCCATGGGCATGGACTGCCCGCTGTGCTCCACGGCCAGCGCGCCCCCGCCGGTGCCAGCGCTGCCGCTGGCACCACCCCAGCCGCTGGCCCACGCGCTGCAGCCCGTGGAGGCGGCCCGCCTTGCGGCCGCCACGGCCGCGCCGCTGCCCGCGCGCGGGCCGCCGGCACGCTCTTGAACTGACGCCTTGCGCGGCACCCGGACCTGGTGGGCGGGTGCTGCGCCTTCTTTTCCTTGTCGGTTCCGCAGCGGGCCTGCTGCCGCCGCCGCCCATCGGGGCGCGGTGGCGGCGCCGTTGCTTTCACGAGCGTTGCCAACATGTCTCCTGTCTTCTCTTGCCGCGCTGGCGCGGCCGCGCCAGCTTGCGCCGCCCCGGCGTGCCCGTCTGCCTTTCCACGGTTTCCGCGGCCTCCCCTGTACGCCAGCCTGCTGGCCGCCTTCGCCGGCCTGCTGGCCGCGCCGCCGGGCCATGCCCAGCCGGGCGCGGGCGGCGCCGGCGACCCGGTGCTGCACACCGTCGACGTGGTGGAGCCCGCGCCCAGCCCCAACGGCAAACTCAACCTGGACACCCCGGCCGAGACCGGCAGCCGCCTGGGCCTGACGCCGCGCGAGACGCCGGCCTCCGTCACCGTGGTGGACCGCGCCACCATCGAGGCGCGCGGGGCGCAGGACACGCAGGAGATCCTGCAGTCCGTGCCCGGCGTCACCGCGCACAACGCGCCGGGCTCCATCGGCACCAGCTACCGGGGCTTTGGCGGCGGCTCGGTCACGCAGCTCTACAACGGCATCACCGTCCACTACGTCATCGCCTCCCGCGCGGTGGACAGCTGGATCTACGACCGGGTGGAGGCCATCGGCGGCGCGTCGAGCTTTCTGTACGGCTCGGGCGGCGTGGGCGGCTCGCTGAACTACATCACCAAGACCGCCGAGCGCAGCGACTTCACCGAGGCGCGCCTGCGCCTGGGCTCCTACGACCTGAAGGAAGCCTCCGTGGGCCTGAACCGGCGCATCGCGGGCGCGGCGGATGCGCCGGGCAACGCGCACTTCGTGCGGCTGGACCTGAACCACCGCGACGCCGGCAGCTGGACCGTGGGCACGCGCACGCAGGCCACGCAGCTGGCCGCCTCGCTGCTGTCCGACCTGGGCGGCGGCCTCACGCACACGCTGGCCTATGAATACCAGCACGAGCACGTGGACCGCCCCTACTGGGGCACGCCCGTGCTCAACCCGGCGGCCGGCCTGCTGCGCGTGGACGAACGCACGCGCTTTCAGAACTACAACAGCGCCGACGGCCTGTACGCCCAGCACGTGCAGTGGCTGCGGTCGGTGGCGCAGTGGCGGGCCTCGGACGCGCTGCAGTGGCGCAACACCTTCTACGTGTACGACGCGCTGCGCGACTACCGCAACGTGGAGACGTACCGCTTCAACGCCGGCAACACCGCGGTGGCCCGCAGCGGCGTGCTGCTGCAGCGCCACGACCACACGGTGGTGGGCGACCGGGTGGAGGGCACCTACCAGGGCACGCTGGCGGGCCGGCGCAGCGACTGGGCCTTTGGCGTGGATGTGAGCGTGAACCGGCAGACGCGCTTTCCGAACAGTCTGGGCCTGACGGTGAGCACGGTCGATCCGTACCAGTTCACGCCCGAGAACTTCTTCGACATTCCCGGCATGGCGCCGGGCTTCCGGCCCGACCGGGACAACAAGGTGACCACCACCGCGCTGTACCTGGAAAACCGCACGGCCCTGCGCCCGGACGTGAACCTGGTCACCGCGCTGCGGCACGAACGCATCGCCCTGGACCTGGTGAACCGCCGCGAGGTCACGGCCGCCAACCCGGCCGGCTTCAGCCGCGGCTACCGCCCCACCACCGGCCGGCTGGGCGTGGTGTGGGACGTGGTGCCGGGCGCCAACCTGTACGCCCAGCTTTCCACGGCGGCCGACCCGCCGTCGGGCTCGCTGTCCACGGCCACGTTTGGCGACGTGCGCAACAACAGCGAGCTGACCACGGGCCGCCAGGTCGAGGTGGGCAGCAAGCTCGACTTCTGGGACGGCAAGGGCACGGCCACGCTGGCGGTGTTCGACATCCGCCGGCGCAACATCGCCTCGCAAGACCCGAACAACCCCGGCGTGACGATTCTGGTGGGCGAGCAGTCCTCGCGCGGCGTGGAGCTGGCGGCGGGCCTGCGGCCCACCGCGCGCTGGCAGGTGCAGGGCAACCTCATGCACACCCGCGCGCGGTACGAGAACTTCGTGCAGAGCGGCGTCTCGCTGGCGGGCAAGGTGCCCACCTCCACGCCGCAGACCGTGGCCAACCTGTGGCTGTCGTACGCCATCACGCCCGCCGTGACCGCCAGTGCGGGCACGCGCTATGTCGGCAAGGTGTATGCCGACGCGGCCAACACCCTGCACCGGCCGGGCTACACGCTGCTCGACCTGGGGCTGGCCTGGAAGGCCACGCGCAGCGCCACGCTCACCGGGCGCATCCGCAACGCCACGGACCGCCTCTATGCGGCCGATGCGCGCAGCGGCCAGCTCTACCTGGGCGCGCCGCGCACGCTGGACGTCACGCTGCAGATGGCGTTCTGAGGCCGCGAAGGAGCACGCCATGCAACACGCCAAACGTTGGCTCTTCCTCCTCCACCGCTGGCTGGGCGTGCTGCTGTGCGCCTTCTTTGCCCTGTGGTTTGTCTCGGGGGTGGTGATGATGTACGTGGGCTATCCCAAGCTCACGCCGGCCGAGCGCCTGGCCCACCTGCCGCCCCTGCGCCCGGCCGCAGTGGGGCTGGAGCCCGCGCAGGCCCTGGCACGCGCCGGGCTGGGCGGCCCGCTGCAGGACCTGCGCCTGGCCCAGGCCAGCGGCGGCCGGGCCGTCTACCTGGCCACGCCCGCCACGCCGGACGAAGCCGGTGCGCCCCGCAAACGCAGAGGCCGCGCCGCCACCGTCATCGACGCGAATACCGGCGAAGTGCTGCGCCGCGTGGACCGCGCCCATGCCGTCGCGTCGGCCCAGGCCTTTGCGCCGGGCGGCGGCGCGGGCGTGGCGTACCTGGACGTGGTCGGCGAAGACGCCTTCACCCACTCGCGCGCGCTGGACGCGCACCGGCCGCTGCACCGGCTGGCGCTGGGGGACCGCGACGGCACGGTGGTGTACGTCTCGGGCACCACGGGCGAGGTGGTGCGCGATGCCTCCCGCACCGAGCGCGCGTGGAATTACGCCGGGGCGTGGCTGCACTGGCTGTACCCGCTGCGGGGTGGGCTGTTCGACGCCTACTGGGCCGATGTGGTGAACTGGCTGTCCCTTGCCGGCATCGCCGCGGCGCTGGCGGGCACGGTGGTGGGCGTGCTGCGGTGGCGCTTCGCGGGGCGCTACAAGAGCGGCTCGCGCAGCCCGTACCGCGGGGGCGTGATGCGCTGGCACCATGTGCTGGGCCTGCTGTTTGCGCTGACCACCACCACCTGGATCTTCAGCGGCCTGATGTCGATGAACCCCTGGAAGGTGCTGGACGGCGGGGCCCCGCCGCTGCGCCTGCAGGCCATGCACCAAGGCGCCCTGGCGCTGCCGCCGCAGCCGGCCACGGTGCAGGCCCTGCTGGCCACGGCCTCGCCCAACACCCGCGAGCTGCAGTGGACGCGCACCGCCGGCCACACCCTGGTGCTGGCCCGCGGCCCGGCAGGCGCCCCCCAGGTGCTGGAAGCGGCCACCGCCCAGTCCCACGCCTGGGGCGACGGCGCGCTGCTGCAGGCCGCAGCGCGGCTGCTGACCTACCCGGTGGCCCGCACGGAGACGCTGCAGGCGTATGACCTGCACTACTACGACCGTGCGCCGCACACCATGTCGGGCGGCGCCGACAAACCGCTGCCCGTGCTGCGCGTGGTGTTCGACGACCCGCACGCCACCTGGGTCCACATCGACCCCCACACCGGCGCCCTGCTGGGCCGCACGGACCGGCACCGCCGCGCCAGCCGCTGGCTGTTTGCCATGCTGCACAGCTGGGACTGGCAGCCGCTGCTGGAGCGCCGGCCGCTGTGGGACATCGTGCTCATCGGTCTGAGCCTGGGCGGCGCGGCGCTGAGCCTGACCGGCGTGGTGATCGGCTGGCGCAGGCTGGGGATGTTCTGCACGGGTCTAGCGGTCCGTGTGCGCCGCGGCTCGGGATGGGCTGCAAGGCGCACAACGCAGCCATAGCGGGTGCTGTTGCGAGGTTTTGCCTGGCGCAGCAGGCCCTTCCTCAGCCCCTGCTGCGCAAGGTGCGGCTGAGCAGGATCACCGGCACCAGCCCCACGGCCACCAGCGCCAGCGAGGGCAGCGCGGCCTCGCCCAGGCGCTCGTCGCGCGCGAGCTGGTAGGCCACCACGGCCAGCGTGTCGCTGTTGAAGGGGCGCAGCACCATGGTGGCGGGCAGCTCCTTCATCACGTCCACAAACACCAGCAGCGCCGCGGCGGCCGCGGACCGCTGGAGCAGCGGCCAGTGCACGCGCGCCAGCAGTCCGGCGCTGCCCACGCCCAGCATGCGCGCCGAATCGTCCAGGCTGGGGGGGATGCGCGCATAGCCGCTTTGCACCGACTGCAGGGCCACCGCGCAGAACCGCACCAAGTAGGCCCACACGATGCCGAAGGCCGTGGCCGTGACCAGCCCGCCCACGCCCCACTGCGGCGCCACGGCCTGCAGCCAGCCCACCGGCAGCAGCAGGCCCACCACGATGACGGCGCCCGGCACCGCATACCCCACGCTGGCCAGCTGCACCACGCCGCGCGTCACCGCGTCGGGGTGGCGCCGCACGCCGAAGGCCAGCGCCAGGGCGGCCGCCACGGCCAGGGCCGCGGTGATGCCGCCCAGGCGCACGCTGTGCCAGGCCCATTCCATGAAGCGCTCCCAGGGCAGGACCGACCAGTCGGCCGCCAGCGGGCGCAGCATGAACGCCACCGGCGCGGCAAACCCCATGACCACCGGCACGGCGCACACGCCCCAGGCCAGCCAGCGGCGCGCGCCCCGCAGCGCCAGCGGCTGCGCTTCGGCCGAGCCGGCGCGCCCGCCCCCGGCGGCAAACCGCATGCGCCGCTGGGCCCGGTGCTCCAGGTGCAGCAGCAGCAGCACCAGCACCAGCAGCATGGTGGCCAGCTGGGCGGCGGCCAGTCGGTTGTCCATGGACAGCCAGGCCTTGTAGATGCCCGTGGTGAAGGTCTGGATGCCGAAGTAGCTGGACACGCCAAAGTCGGCCAGCGTCTCCATCAGCACCAGCGCCACGCCGGCCGCCACGGCGGGGCGCGCCAGCGGCAGGGCCACCACGGCGATGCGGCGCGGCAGCGGCGCGCCCAGCAGCCGGGCGGCCTCCATCAGGTGCGCGGCCCGCTCGCCCAGCGCCGTGCGCGCCAGCAGGTACACGTACGGGTACAGCGAAAAGATGAACACCCACACCGCGCCGCCCAGGCTGCGCACTTCGGGCAGCAGGCGGCCCTCCAGCCCGAAGGCGTTGCGCAGGCCCACCTGCAGCGGGCCGCTGAACTGCAGGAAGTCGGTGTAGGCATACGCGGTGACATAGGCCGGCATGGCCAGCGGCAGCAGCAGCAGCCACTCGAACGTGCGGCGGCCCGGAAAGTCGAACAGCGTGACGGTGGCGGCAGCCCCCGTGCCCACCACGGCCGCACCCAGGGCCACCAGCACGCTCAGCCACAGCGTGGTGGCCACGTAGCCGGGCAGCACGGTGGCCGCCATCTCGCGCAGGATGGCGCCGGCCTGCGCGCCGTCCGGCCCCAAGGGCAGCCATGCGGCCAGCACCGCCAGCACGGGCAGCGCCAGAAAGCCTGCGAACAGGATCAGGGGAAGGGTGCGAAGGGCGAAGGGCGTGCGGCGCAAGGCAGAGGGGGCAAAGCGGTAGGTAACGGAACGCACACCGGCCCGGCAAAGGCGCCGGGCAACGCGCAGGATGCAAATGCGAATTTTAAGCATTTACGTACGCCGCCTAGAATCCGTGCATGTTTCTTGAGGTCTCCCAACTCGAAGTGCGCTACCGCGGCCGCGCGCAGGCCGCCGTGCAGGGCGTCACCCTGGGCCTGCGTGCCGGCGACATCGGCGTGCTGATCGGCCCGTCCGGCTGCGGCAAGACCACGCTGCTGCGCGCGGTGGCGGGGCTGGAGCCGGTGACCGCCGGCGAGATCCGCCTGACCCGAAGCGTGGTGGGCAGCGCCACGCTGAACGTGCCGCCCGAGCTGCGGCGCATCGGCATGGTGTTCCAGGACTACGCGCTGTTCCCGCACCTCTCGGTGGGCCGCAACGTGGCGTTTGGCATCCACCAGCTGCCCCGGGCCGAGCAGGCCGCGCGCGTGGCCGAGGTGCTGCGCCTGGTGGGACTGGAGGGCAGCGAGCAGCGCTATCCGCACGAGCTGTCGGGCGGGCAGCAGCAGCGCGTGGCGCTGGCCCGGGCGCTCGCGCCGCGGCCGCAGCTCATGCTGCTGGACGAGCCGTTTTCCAACCTGGACGTGGACCTGCGCGAGCGCCTGGCGCACGAGGTGCGCGGCATCCTCAAGGCCGCGGGCGCCACGGCCCTGTTCGTCACGCACGACCAGTTCGAGGCCTTTGCCATTGGCGACGTGATCGGCGTGATGCACGAGGGCCAGCTGCACCAGTGGGACGACGCGTACACCCTGTACCACCGCCCCGCCACGCGCTTCGTCGCCGACTTCATCGGCCATGGCGTGTTTGCCCCCGCCACGCTGGTGCAGCAGGGCACCCATGTGGTGGCCCAGACGCCGCTGGGCGAGCTGACCGACCTGCAGGAATGCCCCCTGCCCGGCAGCTACCCCGGCGGGGAATGCGATGTGCTGCTGCGCGCCGACGACATCGTGCACGACGACCATGCCGCCGTGCAGGCGCAGATCGTGCGCAAGTCGTTTCGTGGGTCGGAGTTCCTGTACACCCTGCGCCTGGCCGACGGCCACACGGTGCTGGCCCATGTGCCCAGCCACCACGACCACGCCCTGGGCGAATGGATCGGCATCCGCGCGCAGGTGGACCACGTGGTGACGTTCCCCCGCGCGCAGTAGCTCTGTTTTTAGAAGAATCGGCCGCCAGCGCTTATTCAGAAAGCGCGAGCAGCTATTATTTTTGAAGCATTCGGCCGCACTCTGCGACGCACCGGAAGCGCTGCGGGGGGCGCCCCCCCGTCAGGACTTGCCGCCCTTGCGCTGCAGGCCTTCCAGGGCGTTCAGGTCCACCTGCGAGAGAAAGCCCCGCAGGTCCTTCACGGCCAGCTGGTCGGCCTCGACGCTCACCACCAGGCCGTTCTTCAGCACCGTCTTGAACTCGGCGTGGCTGCCGTCCTTTTCATAGCGCTGGTGCAGCGTGCGGCCGCCCTCTTGCCAGGTCTTCTCGGCGCTGGTCGTGTCTTCCTTCTCGCCCTGGGCCATGCCCATGGCCAGCGCCGCCATCTGGCCCAGGCCGCCGAGGTCCACGATCTCCAGGCGCACCTGCTTGTCGTCGCTGCCGTACTGCGCACTGGCCTGGCTGGTGGGCAGGCCCAGCGCGGCGCCGTCCTGCACCTCCAGGCCGGTGCGGGGCAGCCCGCCCAGCTTGTCGGGCAGGGCCGCCTTGAGCGACTGGGCGGCAATCACCCCGCCGCCGGCCCCCAGCGCGCCTGCCGCGGCCTGGGCGGCCTCGCCGGTGGCTGCAGCGATGGCGGCCGGGTCCTGGCTCTTCTGGGCGGACTCCATCTTGCGCGCGGCCTCTTCCATCCGCTTGCCCGCGGCTTCCAGCCCCGCCGTGTCCACCGACACCTTGCCGCCCGGGGTGTTCACGCTGACGGCCGCACCGCTGCCCATCAGCGCGCCCGTGCCGGGCAGCACCAGCGTGCTCACCGCGCCGATGACCACGCCCACCACGAGGGCGGCAATGATGACCACCACGGTGTAGGCCACCGACTTGGCGGGCGCACTTTTCATCAGCACGGGCAGACCGGTGTAAAGCAGGTAGATGGAGTACAGCGCGGCCAGCAGGCCAAGCATGGCCAGCGCCGGCAGCAGGCTGAACACGCCGCCCAGCAGCGCCGCGGTGCTGGCGTACACCGCCACCTTCATCGCCTGCTGCGGGTTCTTCTGCCCGCCGAACGTGGGGGCCAGCGCGTCGATGATCAGCCCCAGCACAAACAGGCCGGCCAGGCTCATCACGTAAGACACCACCATGTTCACCAGGCCTGCCACGAAGGGCACGCGGACGGTGATGCCTAAGCCGCCCAGGCCGATCAGCGACATGCCGATGAAGCCGCAGACCGCCGGGATGGCCGCCAGCACCATGGCGTACCGGGTGAACAGCGTGCGGGCGTCCGTGGGCTCCGCCTCGATGTCGCGCCAGGTGTCCTTGGGTTGCAAAAGAATGCGCTGCACGCGCTCGATCAGGTTCATGGGTCCTCCGGCCAATGGGTGTGGGTCCGCACGGAAAAGCCCTTGCCGCCCGTTCGGGCGGAGCCTGTCGAAGCCTTGCGCAGCAGCGCTTCGGCAGGTTCCGCGTGAACGGACGGAGGCGGGGTGCGGATTCCGAAAAGAGGCCCGCCGGCGCATCCATACGCCCCGCCAGGCCGAAGCCCGGGACGATACGCGCAGTGGCCGGATTTGCCACGCGGAGCGCCGCACGCGGCGCCCGAAAGCGTGGAATATGCACGCTTTCGGCCACGCCATCACGGCGACGGTTCTCAGGCCTGGCGCAGCCGGTCCACCGTGTCGTGCAGGTGCTGGGTCCAGGCGCGGCGGTCGCGGCCGTCGGCCTGCTCGGGCGTGCCGTAGTGCACCACGGCCTCAATCGGGGGCGCGCTCAGCGTGCGCCAGATGGAGCCGACCAGCGTCTCGTCGCCGATGTAGCTGGGCGCAAAGCTGGTGGCGCCCGTGGTCTGGTCGGCAAAGCGCAGACCCACGGGCTGCACCGGGGCCTGGGCGAGCACGGCGGCCTGCAGCAGGTTGGCGTGAAAGGGCAGCATGGCGCGGCCGTCGCCCGTGGTGCCTTCGGGGAACACGGCCAGCACCTCGCCACGCTGCAGGGCCTCCTGCATGGTGCGCACCATGCGCAGCGCATCGCGGCGCGAGGCGCGCTCGATGTATAGCGTGCCCGCCGCCGTGGCCAGCGTGCCGATGAGGGGCCAGCCCTGCACGTCGGACTTGGAGACAAAGCGGCAGTGCCGCGCCGCGTGCATGACCGGAATGTCGAGCCACGAGATGTGGTTGGCCACCAGCATCACCGGCCCGGCCACGGGCGGCGTGCCGAGGATGCGCAGGTGGATGCCCGCATGCGCCAGCAGCTGCAGCGACCAGGCCTGCACATGCGCATGCTGCTGGTCGGGCGCGAGCGCGGGAAAGCGCAGCGCCACGATCCACAGCCCCTTGGCGATATGGCCCAGCATGCGCAGCAGGCGCCAGCAGGCGCGCAGGGATCGCATCACGGCAGACCTGGCATGCAGCGCGGACGCTGGTTCAACCTTGGTCGAAAGCGATCTGGCCACCCACCAGCGTCATGCGCACGCGGCCCGGCAGTTCGTAGCCCGAGAACGGCGTGTGCTTGCCCTGGCTGCGCAGCGCGTCGGCCTGCACGGTCCAGGCGGCCTGCGGGTCGAAGATGCACAGGTCGCCCACGCCGCCTTCCACGATCTGGCCCACGCTGGCCTGCAGCGTGCCCAGGGCGCCGCCCAGCACGCGGGCCGGCTCGCTGGTGACGGTGGCCAGCGCGCGCGCCAGCGGCACGCCGCTGTCCTGCGACCACTTGAGCGCCAGCGACAGCAGCAGCTCCAGCCCCGTGGCGCCGGGCTCGGCCTCGGCGAAGGGCAGGGTCTTGGCGTCTTCGTCCACCGGGGTGTGGTCGGAGACCAGCGCGTCCAGCGTGCCGTCGGCCAGGGCGGCGTTCAGCGCGTCGCGGTCGCGCTGCTGGCGCAGCGGGGGCGACAGGCGGGCGCGGCTGTCAAAGAAGCCGATGTCCACGTCGGTGAGGTGCAGCGAGTTGATGCTCACGTCGGCCGTGACCTTCAGGCCCTCGGCCTTGGCGCGGCGCACCAGCTCCACGCCCGCCGCGCTGGACAGGCGGCACAGGTGCACGCGGGCGCCCGTGGTCTTGAGCAGCTCGAAGATGGTGTGCAGCGCAATGGTCTCGGCCGCCACGGGCACGCCCGACAGACCCAGGCGCGTGGCCAGCGGGCCGCTGGCCGCCACGCCCTTGCCCAGGTGCATCTCCTGCGGGCGCAGCCACACGGTGTAGCCGAAGGTGGCGGCGTACTGCAGCGCGCGCTGCAGCACCTGGGTGCTGGCCAGCGGCACGTCGGCCTGGCTGAAGCCCACGCAGCCGGACTCGGTCAGCTCGGCCATCTCGGTCAGCACCTCGCCTTCCAGCCCGCGGGTGAGCGCGCCCAGCGGGAACAGGCGCGACTGGTGCAGCTTCTCGGCGCGGAACTTGAGCATCTCCACCAGCCCCGGCTCGTCCAGCACCGGGTCGGTGTCGGGCGGGCAGACCAGGCTGGTCACGCCGCCGGCCACAGCCGCCGCCATCTCGGATTCGAGCATGCCTTCGTGCTCGTGGCCCGGCTCGCGCAGCCGCGCGGCCAGGTCCACCAGGCCGGGCAGCACGATGCAGCCCGCGGCATCGACGGTGCGCGTGGGCGCAAAGTCGGGCGGCACACGGTTCACGCCGACGATGCGGCCCGCAGCGATGGCGATGTCGCAGGTCTGATCGAAGCCCGAGGCGGGGTCGATGACGCGGCCGTTCTGGATCAGGATTTTCATGATTTCAAGCCAAATTGGCCGCCAGTGCTTACTGGATAAGCGCTAGCAGCTATCAAAAACAGAGCAAACACACCACTCAACATTTCAACCGCCGCTCGCACCGCCGCAGCCCCCATGCGAGTGCCACCGTGGAACCGGCTTCGCCGGGCCACCGGTGGCGTCCCCCTTGGGGGGAAGACGCGAAGCGGCTCAGGGGGGTCACGCTTCGTTACCGGCAACGATGGACATCACCGCCATGCGCACCGCGATCCCGAAGGTCACCTGCGGCAGGATCACGCTCTGCTTGCCATCGACCACGGCGGAGTCGATCTCCACGCCGCGGTTGATGGGGCCGGGGTGCATCACGATGGCGTCGGGCTTGGCCAGCTGCAGCTTTTCCTGCGTGAGGCCGAAGCTCTTGAAATATTCCTGGCTGGACGGCAGCAGCGCGCCGCTCATGCGCTCGTTCTGCAGGCGCAGCATGATGACCACGTCCGCGTCCTTGATACCCTCTTCGAGCGTGTGGCACACGCGCACCCCCATCTGCGCCATGTCGCCCGGCACCAGCGTGCGCGGGCCCACCACGCGCACCTCGGCGCAGCCCAGCGTGGTCAGGCCGTGGATGTCCGAGCGCGCCACGCGCGAGTGCAGCACGTCGCCCACGATGGCCACGGTGAGGTTGGAAAAGTCCTTCTTGTAGTGGCGGATGGTGTACATGTCCAGCAGCCCCTGCGTGGGGTGGGCATGCCGGCCGTCGCCCGCATTGATCACGTGCACATGGGGCGCCACGTGCTGCGCGATCAGGTACGGCGCGCCGGATTCGCTGTGCCGCACCACGAAGAGGTCGGCCGCCATCGCGCTCAGGTTGGCGATGGTGTCCAGCAGCGACTCGCCCTTGCTGGCCGAGCTGCGCGCGATGTCCAGGTTGATCACGTCGGCCGACAGGCGCTTGGCCGCGATCTCGAACGTGGTGCGCGTGCGCGTGCTGTTCTCGAAGAACAGGTTGAACACGCTCTTGCCGCGCAAGAGGGGCACCTTCTTCACCTCGCGGTCGTTCACGCTCACGAAGTTGGCGGCCGTGTCCAGGATGTGCGTGACGATGTCGCGCGGCAGCCCTTCGATGGACAGCAGGTGGATCAGCTCGCCGTTCTGGTTGAGTTGGGGGTTGCGCTTGTGCAGCACGGTCAGGCCTCTTTGACTTGGAATTGGAAGTTGCCGCTGTCGTCGCGCGCCAGCGCCAGCGACTGCGCCGCCGGCAGGGCCACGCGCGCCGCCGCGAAGTCGGCCTGCACGGGCAGCTCGCGCCCGCCCCGGTCCACCAGCACGGCCAGGCGCACGCTGGCGGGGCGGCCGTAGTCGAACAGCTCGTTGAGCACGGCGCGGATGGTGCGGCCGGTGTAGAGCACGTCGTCCAGCACCAGCACGTCGGCGCCGTTCACGTCAAAGGGCAGCGCGGTCTGCGCGCTGGCCGACAGGCCGCGCTGGGCAAAGTCGTCGCGGTGCATCACCGAAGACAGCACGCCCGCGGGCCCGTCCAGGCCCAGGTCTTTCTGCAGGCGCTCGGCCAGCCAGGCGCCGCCGGAGGCAATGCCGGCCAGGCGCGTGGTGGGGGTGCGCATGCTGCGCACGCCGCGCAGCAGTTCGCGGTACAGCGCCTCGGCGTCGAGGGCCAGCGCCCCCACGCTGGATGCCGGATGGGAAGGTTGGCTCATGGAAGATTCCTCAAAAACTGTTCCAGGATGATGCAGGCCGACGCAGCATCCGCATCCTTGGCGCCTCCCGCGAGGGCTTCGGTGGTGCTGTAGCGTTCGTCCACTTCAAACACCTGCAAGCCAAAGCGGCCGCGCAGCTGGCGCCCGAACTTGAGGGCGCGTGCGGTGTTCTCGTGGCTCGCGCCGTCGGGGTGGTAGGGCACGCCGATCACCAGGGCGTCGGGCTGCCATTCCTTGATGCGCTCGGCCACCTGGGCAAAGCGGGCGTCGCCCTCGGCCTGGATGGTGCGCTGCGGCGTGGCGCTCTTGAGCATGCGGTTGCCCGTGGCCACGCCCGTGCGCTTCTGGCCAAAGTCAAAAGCAAGAAAGGTCTGGAAATGCGCGGGAACGGCGGGCTGCGGGGTCGGCTGAGCGGGCGACAAGCCGGTCATGCGTGCCCCGCCTCGGGCGACAGCATCCAGGCCTGCAGGCCCAGCAGCGACAGGGCCCGGTCGTAGCGCTCGGGCACGGGGGTGTCGAAGATCACGGACAGGTCGGCCGCCACGGTGAGCCAGGCGTTCTCGGCCAGCTCGGACTCCAGCTGGCCCTCGCCCCACGACGAGTAGCCCAGCGTGATCAGCACGCGGCGCGGCCCGGCGCCGGTGGAAAGGGCTTCGAGCACGTCCTTGGACGTGGTCATCTCCAGCCCGCCCGGAATGGTCATGGTGGAGGCGTACACGGGCTCGTCGGCCTCGGCCTTGTCCACCAGGATCGGCTCGTGGAGCACGAATCCGCGCTCGGTCTGCACCGGCCCGCCCTGGAACACGGGCTCGCGGCTCAGGTCCTCGCGCCGCAAGGACAGGTCCACCTTGTCGAACAGGCTCTTGAGGGTGATGTCGGAGGGCTTGTTGATGATGAGCCCCAGCGCACCGCGTTCACTGTGCTCGCACAGGTAGACCACACTGCGCGCAAAAGACGCATCTTCCAGACCGGGCATCGCGATCAGGAAATGATGCGTCAGGTTGATGGGCGCAGAATCAAAAGACATGTGGCAATTTTAACGGTGAACATGGCGCCCCCCTCCGAGCCTTCCTACCCCTGCGGCCTCGTCTGGTTCCGCCGCGATCTGCGTGCCGACGACCAGGCCGCGCTGTACCGGGCCCTGGCCCAGTGCGAACAGGTGCACTGTGCCTTTGTGTTCGACCGCGAAATCCTCGACCCGCTGCCCCGCGCCGACCGGCGGGTGGCCTTCCTGCGCGAGGCGGTGGAGGAGCTTCACGGCGCGCTGGCGGCGCTGTGCGGCCACCCGCACGGCGGGCTGATCGTGCTGCACGCAACGGCCAGCGAAGCCATTCCCGCGCTGGCGCAGGCGGTGGGCGCGCACGCCGTGTTTGCCAACCACGACGACGAGCCCCAGGCGCTGGAGCGGGACCGCCGGGTGCGCACCCGCCTGGCGGCCGCGGGGCGGGCGTTCCATACCTTCAAGGACCATACGGTGCTCGAGCGCAGCGAGGTGCTCACCCAGGCAGGCCAGCCCTACAGCGTGTTCACGCCCTACAAGAACGCTTGGCTGAAGCGGATCGACGCCTTCCAGCTCAGCGCCTACCCGGTGCAGCGCCATGCCCACCGCCTGGCGCCCCGGCCAGCGGACTGCCGCCAACCGGTGCCCTCGCTGGCGGCGCTGGGTTTCCAGGCCGGGGACGGGTCCGCGGCGCGGCTGCCCGGCGGCGCCCGGGGGGCGCGGCAGCTCTTCGACGACTTCCTGGGCCGCATCGACCGCTACGGGCAGACCCGCGACTTCCCGGCCGTCAAAGGCCCCAGCTACCTGAGCGTGCACCTGCGTTTCGGCACCATCTCCCCACGCCTTCTGGCCCGCACTGCCCACCAGCGCATGCAGGAGGGCAGCGCCGGTGCCGCCGTGTGGCTGAACGAGCTGATCTGGCGGGACTTCTACTTCCAGATCCTGCACCACCACCCGCATGTGGTGGGCCGCAGTTTCAAGCCCGCGTACGACGCGATCCGGTGGGAATCCGGCCCGCAGGCCGAGGCCCTGTTTGCCGCCTGGTGCGAGGGGCGCACCGGCTACCCGCTGGTGGATGCGGCCATGGCCCAGCTCAACCAGACGGGCTACATGCACAACCGCCTGCGCATGGTGACCGCAAGCTTCCTGGTGAAAGACCTGGGGGTGGACTGGCGCTGGGGCGAGGCTTACTTTGCCCGGCAGCTCAACGATTTCGACCTGGCCGCCAACAACGGCGGCTGGCAATGGGCCAGCTCCAGCGGATGCGACGCGCAGCCGTACTTCCGCATCTTCAACCCGGTGAGCCAGAGCGAAAAGTTCGACCCGGAGGGCAAGTTCATCCGCCGGTACCTGCCCCAGCTGGCGGCACTCCCGGCCAAGGCCCTGCATGCCCCCTGGCTGGCACGGCCCCTGGAGCTGGAGGAAGCCGGGGTACGCCTGGGCGACACCTACCCCCTGCCCGTGGTGGAGCACGATGCCGCACGGCAGCGTACGCTGGAGCGCTATGCGGTGGTCAAGACGGCCGCAGGCTGATACCGCGCAGTGCCTGGGGTAGAACCCCGCGGCCAAAGCCCGGACCTGGGGAGGTCAGCGATGCCCCGGCGGTGGCGGATCGCCTGGCGGGGGTTCTTCCGGCGTCATCTGCATGCCATCGCCGCCCAGCGACGCCCCCGCAGCCAGCCGCAGGCGCAGGCGCACGTCGGTGCGGTTGTCGGCGTTGGCAATGGCTTCCTCGGGCGATATCGCGCCCGCCTCCACCATGCCCAGCAGGGATTGGTCAAAACTCCACATGCCCTGCTCGCCACTGCGGGTGATGGCGGTCTTGAGCTCGTCGATCTGGCCCTTCTGGATCAGTTCGGACACATACGGCGTGAGCAGCATGATCTCGGTCGCGGGGACCAGGCGGCCCGCCAGGCCCCGCACCAGGCGCTGCGCCACCACCGCCTGCAGGTTGAGGGACAGGTCCATGAGTAGCTGGCGGTGGGCGTCCTCGGGAAAAAAATTCACGATCCGCTGCACTGCCTGGTTGGCATTGTTGGCGTGCAGGGTGGACACGCACAGGTGGCCGGACTCCGCATAGTGCAGCGCATGCTGCATGGTGGCGCGGTCGCGGATCTCGCCGATCATGATCACGTTGGGCGCCTCGCGCATGGCCCGGCGCAGCGCTTCGTCATACGACAGGGTATCGAGCCCCACCTCGCGCTGCGTCACCAGCGATTTCTTGTGCGTGTGCAAATACTCGATAGGGTCTTCCACCGTGAGAATGTGCCCGCTGGTGTGCGTGTTGCGATGGTCCAGCAGTGCGGCCAGCGTGGTGGTCTTGCCCGAGCCTGCGGAGCCCACCGTCAAGACCAGCCCCCCTTTGAGGGACGCCAGCCGCTGGAGCACGGGCGGCAACCCCAGTTCTTGCAGCGTCGGGATCCGGGCGATCACGTGGCGGATCACCATGCCGACCTGCCCCCGCTGCCTGTGCACGTTCACGCGAAAGCGCTCACCCTCCGTGGTCTGCAGCGAGAGGTCGCACTCCAGGGTGGCCTCAAACTCCTTGCGCTGGGCCTCACGCAGAATGGAATAGGCCATCTGCCGCACATCGTCGGCCGCCAGGACCTGCGGCGCGATGGGAACAAAGGCCCCTTGCCGCTTGATGGTGGGTGCAGCACCCGCCAGCAGAAACAGGTCCGAGGCCTGCTCACGCGCCACCAAGGCCAGGCAGGCCAGCAGCCGGGGATCGGGGGAAGGGGATGGGGCCAGCGGGTCCATCACGGTGACCTGGCCTGCCTTTTCCATGCGCAGCACGCAAGGCAAGGCAGCAAGAGAGCACTCCCGACCCAGGCAGACTCGCGGGGTCGGGAGCGGGCCTGCATGGTGTCAGGCCTCGGCCGCTGCCGCTGCAGCTGCCCGGGCGTAGTGCTGGATCAGGCTCAGCAGCTCCTCGTCGGAGTACGGCTTGCCCAGGTAGTGGTTGACGCCCAGCTCCATGGCATGTTCGCGGTGCTTCTCGGCGATCCGCGAGGTGATCATGATGATCGGCAGATCCCGCAGGGCGCCGTCGGCGCGGATGTTGCGCGCCAGGTCGAAACCGTCCATGCGGGGCATTTCGATATCGGACAGCACGACGGTGGGGCGCTCCTCCTGCAGGCGTTCCAGCGCCTGCAGGCCGTCCGCCGCCAGCGCGACGCGATAGCCTTCGCGCTGCAGCAGGCGCTGCGTGACCCGGCGCACGGTGATGGAGTCATCCACCACCAGGACCAGCGGCACCTGGCTCGGTCCCGCCAGCTGGGGCGAGACCACCGACTTGCCGCCGCCCGCAACCGCGGCCGCTTCGGCACCTGCCTCCAGCACCGGCGGCAGGCCCGCCGTGGCGGCGCGCACCTGGTCGCCGTACACCGTGGCCAGGGCCACCGGGTTGTAGATCAGCACCACGGCGCCCGATGCCAGCACCGACATGCCGGCCAGGCCGGGCAGCCGGGACAGCTGCGGCCCCAGGTTCTTCACCACCACTTCCTGGTTGCCCAGCACTTCGTCCACGTGCATGGCGATGCGCTGCGAGGCGCTGCGCAGGATCACGACCGGACGCGTCTTGCCCGCCGGCTCGTTGCTGCGCGCAGAAGCCTGCAGCAGCGCGCCCGACCAGAAGAACGGCAGCTTTTCCATGCCGTCGTCGAACAGGCCGGTGCGGTACGCTTCTTCCAGCTCCGGCCCCGACGTGCGGCGCACGATCTCGACCACGTTGGCCGGAACGCCGATGGCCAGATCGCCCGAGCGCAGCATCACCACCTGCGTGACAGCCGTGGTCAGCGGCAGCACCATGCGGAACGCGGCGCCCTTGCCGGCCTGGGTGGAGGTCTCGATGCGACCGCCCAGCGCGTTGATTTCCGAGCGGACCACGTCCATCCCGATGCCGCGCCCCGCCAGGCCCGTCACTTCCGTGGCGGTGGAGAAGCCCGGCATGAAGATCAGGTTGCCCGCTTCCGCGTCGCTCAGTTCGGCGTCGGGAGCGATAAGGCCCTGTGCCACCGCCTTCTCGCGGATGCGCGGAACATTCAGGCCGGCGCCGTCGTCGCGGAACTCCACCGACACGTCGTTGCCCTCGTAGCGCAGATCCACCGTGATGGTGCCCGAGGCAGGCTTGCCGGCCGCGACGCGGTCTTCGGGGCTTTCGATACCGTGGGCCACGCAATTGCGCAGCAGGTGCTCGAACGCGGGCGTCATGCGGTCCAGCACGCCGCGGTCCATCTCGATGGAGCCGCCCGTGATGTCGAGCTTGATCTGCTTGCCCATTTCCTTCGACGACTGGCGAACCACCGCATACAGGCGCTCCGCAATGCCTTCGAACTCCACCATGCGGGTGCGCAGCAGATCGCGCTGCAGTTCACGCGCTTGCCGGCCTTGGGCGATGAGGTCGTCTTCCGCCCCTTCCATCGCCCGCTGCAGGTTGCGCTGCACCGTGGCCACGTCGTTCACCGACTCGGCCATCATGCGCGTGAGTTCCTGCACCCGCGTGAAGCGGTCGAACTCCAGCGGATCGAAGCCGGCTGCGGAATCCTTGGACAGTGCCAGGCGCGACTGCATCTGCGTCTCGGCCTGCACTTCGATGTCGCGCAACTGCTGGCGCAGGCGGTCCAGGTTGCCCGACAGATCGGCCAGCGAACTGCGGAACTGGCCCATCCGTGCGTCCAGCCGCGAGCGGCTGATCATCACTTCGCCCGCCTGGTTCACCAGGCGGTCCAGCAGCTGGGCACGCACCCGCACCGACTGGCTGGCTGCCGCGCGGAGCGGGGCCAGCTGTGCCGCCACTGGCGCACGCAGCGCCGCTGGTGCCGGAGCGCCCGCGGCGGGCACCGCAGGGGCGCCGGCCGCTGGCACGGAAGCCGCCGCAGCGACCTGCGAAGAAGCCTCGGGGGCGGCCGCCAGATGGACATGGATGTCCTCCACCGGTGCCGCCATGGCGGGCTCGGCAGGGCTCTGCCCAATGGCCCGCAGCGCATCGAAGCCCGCTTGCAGCGCATCGAAACTCGCCTGCAGCGGCTCGATCTGGTCCGCCGTCACCGTTTCGGCATCCAGCTGCTCGATGGCGGACTCCAGCCGGTGGGCCATTTCGCCCAGCCGCATGGCGCCGGCCAGCCGCGAGCTGCCCTTGAGCGTGTGCAGTGCTCGCAGCACTTCGTTGCGCGCCCCCAGGTTGTCCGGGCGTGCGGCCCACTGCCGCAAGGCGCCGCCAAGCTGGGGCAACAGTTCGGCCGCCTCCTCCTCGAAGATGGGGAAGAGGTCGGGGTCGATGACGTCGATGGCATCGATGTCATCGTCCACATCCGAGGCGCGCGCGACGGCCTGTGCGATGGCGTGGTCGACGCGCTGGTCGTGGTCGGGCACATTGGCAGACAGCGCTGGCGCCACTGTGCTGGGGGCGACCGCCACAGGGGCCGGCTCCTCCGCCAGGGACTGCAGCAACGCCTCGCCGGCGGCCACGGGGGCATCGCTGGGCGCCGCCTCGGGTGCCAGCAGCGCCTGGGCGGCCTCCTCTTCGGGCGGAGACAAGGTGTTGTCCACCTCGGTTTCCAGGATCTGGCGCAGTTGCTCCAGAACGTCCTGGCTCGGCTCCTTGAGGAAGCCGGCAGCAAACTGGTGCAGCAGGCGCCGGATGTCTTCGGCGGCCGCCATGAACGCCTGGGCCTGGTCCTGCGTACCGCCGGACTGCAGGGTCACGTGCTGCAGCGCATGCTCCAGCACCCGTGCCAGCTCGGACAGGGCCGTGAAGCCCACGGTGGCGGAGGCGCCGGCCAGCGAATGGGCCAGCGCCACGGCCGTGTCGGGCAGGGGCTCGTGCAGTTCCAGCGACCATTCCTGGAGGCAGGTCGCCAGGCGACGGGACCACTCGTCGGCCTCGTTGAGGTACACGTTGTACAGCGGGATGCCGATGCGCAAGGTGTCGATCACCTTCACCGCCTCATCGCCACCGTCCTGCTCCTCGGGCGGCAGGGCTTCGGCCGCCACGGGCGCGGGCTCTTCCGCCGGCGCGGGGGCGGATTCAGCCACCGGCACGGGCTCTTCGACCGGCGCGGGCGCCGGGGCCTCCACGGCCTGCGCGGGTTCCTGAGCCAGTCCGGGCTGCGCTTCGCCGGCCAGTGCGGCCAGCATATCGTCTTCGGCGAGCAGCGGCTCCGGCGCCGGGGCCGCCGCGGCAGGCACTTCGCCCGGCAGCAGCACCTCCAGCGGAGGCAGCTCCTCGGATTCCAGCGAAGGCAACGCAAGCGCCTCGGCGGCGGCTGCCTCGGCCACACCCTCTTCCGCGGGCGTCAGGCCGGCCAGTTCCGGTGCTTCGTCCTGCGGCGCCGCAGCCACGGCCGCGGGTTCCAGGTCGGGCAGTTCGAGGTCCAGCACAAAATCGGCACCCAGGGCCTCTGCAGGCTCTGGCTCGGCTGGCGTGTTGTCCAGGGCGGCCTCGAACTCGGAAAAATCGATGTCCTCGGTGACCTCGGGGGCAGGCTCCGTGCCGGCAAAACCTTCTTCGGGAATTTCGGTGGCCGCGAAGTCCTGAACCTCCAGGTCTGCGGGCTCCGCCGGTTCCACTGGGGTCTCTACCGTCTCCACCGCCACCTCGGGCAGTTCCTGCGGCGCAACCTCTGCCACGACAGGCTCGGCCGGCTCTGCTGCCGCCGCGGGTTCGGCGGGTTCCACACCGGCGGACGCCAGCGACAGCGGCACCAGCGTGCCCTGCAGGCGCATGGCATCTGCGGACTTGCGGAACGCCTCCGGCATCCAGCCGGACGCGGTGCCCGCTGCAATATCGTCGGCCCAGCGGCCAAAGGCTTGCAGCGCGTCGGACGACAGCTGCAGCAAGCCGGGCTGCATGGGCTTTTGCTCTGCCAGCCAGGCATTGAGCACCTGCTCCATGGACCAGGCCGCTTCGCCAAAGTCGTTCAGGCCCACCATCCGCGAGCTGCCCTTGAGCGTGTGGAAGGCGCGGCGCAGCGTGGTCTGCTCACTGAGGTCCGCCGGCTCGCTGCGCAGGGTTTCGATGGCGGCCAAGCCATTGCCCACCACCTCCCGGGCTTCCTCCAGGAAGACGTCGAGCAGTTCGTCCTCGACCTCGGGCTCTTGCGCGGCGACCGGCGCCACGGGCGCGGGCGCTGGTGCCGGGACGACCTCGGCCGCGGGCGCAGGCAGCTCCAGATCAAAGGAGAAGTCCGGCGCAAGCGCGCCGGCCGCCACCGGCTCCACGGGGGTGCTGGCGGGTGCAGGCGGTATATCCGCCAGGAACGGCAGCGACCCGAAATCGGTGGGCGCGCTGGCGGGCTCCTGCACCGGGAAACGGGGCAGCACATCCGGGACCGGGATGGCGGCGCGTTCTTCCAGCGGGGGCGGCGTGTCTTCCGCGGCGTCCGAGGCGCGCCGCCGGGTCTTGCCCATCAGGATGCGCAGCTCGCCCAGCTCTTCGTCGTACACGAACAGCTTGCGCGCCATCGTGCGCTGGTAGCTGAGCATGTCGATCAGGAACCCCAGCGCGCCGAGGCTGTTGCCCAGCTTTTCGAACACGCCCTGCCGGTCGGCTTCAGGCACTTCGTTGATGAGCAGCCGCTCCACCGTGTCCCGCATGCGGACCACGGCCAGCGAGGCCTGGTCCAGCCCCAGCACGGACAGCACGCCCCGCATCTGCGCCAGGTGGCCCGGCACGGTGGCCAGCACCGCCGTGTCCTGGGGGTTGCGGAAGAACTGGTCCATCGCCTTTTCGGCCTCGGCCAGGGTGGCGCGCAGCTCGTCCACCACGCTGCCCATGGTCTGGTTGTCGCTGACCCTGCGGTACAGCTCTTCCATCCACGGCTCCAGCGGCTCAGGCTCCGCGCCCGCCCGCACGGCATCCAGGCGTTCGGCCAGCCGGCTGGCACGGGCTTCCATCTGGTCGTCCGCGGCATCCAGCTCTTCGAATGCGGCCTGCAGGTACAGCACCGAGGTGGCCACTTCCATGGCCAGCGCGGCCGAAGGCGGCTCACCGGAGCGCGTGGTCGCATCCAGCGCGCGCGTCAGGGCCTGGGCCAGGCTCTCGCTGCCGGGCTGGAGCTTGCGCAGCGAATCACACACCAGGCTGAACTGGTCTGCCGCCGGCTTGAGCTTGTTGCGGTCGCCACCCGCCAGCGCCGACCAGGTCTCCGTGGCCGCGGCAATCCGCTTGCGCGCCTGGGCCAGCAAGGCCGGGTCAAAGCGGCCGAAACGGGCCGACTCGTAGTCCACCGGCTTGAACCGGTCCAGCGCAAAGGCCTGCCGGACCGCCCGCAGGGCGGGCACGTCCTGGGCCGCCGGATCGGCCGGCTTGGCTTGCGAACAGAAAAAGAGCAGGTCCTGGACCAGGCGGTCGGCAATCGTCGCGTCGCCCTTGGCCAGCGTTGCGTATTGCATCAGCACCCGGGACGCCACCCGCTTGACGTAGACGTCCGCCGGCAGCAGGCCGGTGCCAAACGCTTCGAAGAAGCCGGCGCAGATCTTCCAGAACGCCCGGGACTGGCGGTCCTGCTGGGCGGCCACGAAACCCAGGCAGGTGTCCCGCAGGCTCAGGGCGGCCTTGGGATCGCCCGATTTGACGATGCGCAGCACGGCCGAGTCCAGACGCCCGCGCGCCTGCGGTCCATAGGCCAGCGGCGCGGCCGCAACCACGCCTTCGGGCTCGCGGAAACGCCGCTCCACGGGCCACAGGTCTGCCGGGTGCACCCGGTCCGCGCCGGCCAGTGCCTGGGCGTCGCGGTACTGGGGAAACAGCGCCACCGGCGAGGCCGGCTTGCCGGCCAGCACGGTTTCGAGGTATTCGATCAGCGCAAAGCTGGCCCGCTCAATGACGGCGGCGGCTTCGTCGCTGCAGCTTTCGGGCCGCTGCACAAACTTCTGCACGGCGGACTCCATGGCCCGCAGAACCAGCGCGGGCGGGCCCATGCCCACCATTTCCAGAGCGCCGCAAGCCTGATGCAACTGCTGGCGCGCAATGCGCAGGGGGCCGGCGTCCAGCGCGGCCAGATCGGACTCGCGGGCAGCTTCTGCGTCGCGAACAAAGCGGCGCATGGCCTTGACGGCTCCGTCAAGGGATTTGCGCAATTCGTCAAGCACCCACGCCAGGGGGCCGAGGTCCTGATCCCCCTGAGCGCCATCCACAGCCGGTGCAATATTGACATCAATAGATGACATGGATTCGTCCCCGGCTGCTTCGAGCCAGATGGTTGAAGACTAAGCGTCAGGCAATCTTGAACCGGGCCACCGACTGGCGCAGTTCCTCGGCCATGTGAGACAGCTCACGCACCTGCTGCGCCGTGGTGCGCGTGCCCTCGCCCGTCTGCTCGGTCACCGCAAAAATGTGCTGGATGTTGTCTGCCACCTCGTTGGCCAGCACGGCTTCGCGCGATGTGGACGACGAGATCTGTTCAATCAGTTCTGCCAGGCGGCGCGACACGCGGTCGATTTCGGTCAGTGCGGTACCGGCGCTGTCGGACAGGCGGGCCCCTTCCACCACACCCTGCGTGGAGCGCTCCATAGCGGCCACGGCATCCTGGGTGTCGGTCTGAATGGCCTTCACCAGCGCCGAGATCTGGCGCGTGGCGTCTGCGGAACGTTCAGCAAGGCGCTGCACTTCTTCCGCCACCACCGAGAAGCCGCGGCCGGCTTCACCAGCGGATGCGGCCTGGATGGCTGCGTTCAGGGCCAGCACGTTCGTCTGCTCGGTAATGTCGGAAATCAGCTCGGTGATTTCACCGATCTCCTGCGACGATTCGCCCAGGCGCTTGATCCGCTTTGAGGTGTCCTGGATCTGGTCGCGGATGGAGTTCATGCCGCCGATGGCGTTCTGCACGGCCTGCAGACCGGAGTCGGCTGCCTGCAGCGACTGGCGGGCCACCGTGGCGGACTCTTGCGCCTGGGTAGACACCTCGTTGATTCGGGTCGCCATGTCCAGAACGGAGCGGCCGGTTTCGCGGATCTCGCGCAGCTGTTCGGTCGAAGCGGCCAGCAGTTCCGTGGAGGTGTTGTCCACCTGGGCGGTCGTCTGGGCCACGCGGGTGGCCGTGTTCTGCACGCTGCCCACCAGCTGGCGAAGCTCTTCCACCGTGTAGTTCACCGAGTCGGCAATGGCGCCGGTGATGTCTTCCGTCACGGTGGCTTCCTGCGTCAGGTCACCCTCGGCAACCGCCTGCAGTTCGTTCATCAAACGCAAAATGGCCGCCTGGTTCGCGTCGTTGACGCGCTTGGCTTCCTGCTCCTGGCGCTTGGCATCGCGCTGCTGCATTTCAGCAGCCGCCTGGCGGCCACGGCTGTCCAGCAGCTGCACGCGGGAAATGCCCACGCCGCAAAGAATCACGAACAGGCCGGCCAGCGCCAGGGCGGCCAATTGGCCGCCGCCCACGCCCGTCTGGGCCGAGAGCTTGGTTTGCAGGTTTTCCAGCTGGCGGCGCAGCGGTTCGCTGTCGGCAATGATGGCGGACTGTGCTTCGCGGGCCGACACCAGGCCCTGCAGGTTGCCCAGAATGGCGCTGGCCTGGGTGCGGGTCTGCTCGTACAGCTTCACCAGCGCTTCCAGTTGTTCGCGGGTCTGGGCGTCCTTGGTGGCCGTCAGGCGCAGTTCGGGGCTGCCGTCCAGCAGGCCCTGGGCAATCTCCTTGAACGAGTTCAAGTCCTTGCCCAGCAGGAACACGGCCTCAGGGCTCACGCCTTCCATGGTCTGGAATTCGTTGGCCGACTTGCCGATCCGCTGCGTCAGCATCACCAGCTGGCCAGCTGCGGAAATCTCGGCCGCAGGCGCGTTTTGCTGCAGCTTGAGCGACGAGACGGTTTCTGCGATTTCCAGCAGGTCGGACGACTGGCGGTTGATGGTCCGCAGCGCGTCACCCACCTGGGTCAGGATCTTTTGCTGGCCCATCACCACGCTGGCGTTGCGCTCGGCGCGCTCCATCAGGGGGTTCACGGCTTCCAGGTCGGGCTTGTAGGGCTCGCCCAGGGATTGCACGCCCAGCTCTTCGTCGCCCGCGTTCAGGGCGCGCACGTTGCGCGCCAGCACGCCGGAGCTTTCCACCACGTCAGGGAATGCCTGGGGGCTACCCACCAGCGCCTGCGACACCGACTTGGCCAAGCGCTGTGACTGCATGAGCGACTGGCCGGTAGCGGCAAGCTGCTGCGCCGAGCGGTCGGCCTGGCGAAGCACCCAGGCAGCAATCAGCGCCAGCACCACCACGCCCACGCCCAGCAGCCCCAGCAGGCGCCGCTGGTGCGCCGCCGCGGTGGCGCGCCCCAGGATGGGCAGCGCAATGAGGTCTTCCTCGGCTTCGGGCGCGGACAGCTCCGAAGGGTAGCCGTCCGGGTCGCCCTGGACGCTGTTCAGGGCCTCTGCCTGGTAGGTCTCGCGCAATGCGCTTGCACCCGCGGCAAGCGGGTCCTGCCCGTCGTCAGCGGCGCCAGCCGCCGCGCCGGCTTCCGGCGTGGCGGGTTTCCGGTTGAACAGTTTTCCAAATTGATTGACGACGGACATGGTGCAGCCTTACAGAAAAACTCAAGCACTGATGCTCAGGAAAGCAGGATGTTGGGACAGGATCTGCAGGTTCAGCTCCTGCCAGCGCGTGCCGCTGGAATCGAGATAGGCGCTCCCGAAGAAGGCGGGCGCATCCTCGGCCGGGGGCTCGGACCCGACAAAGGCCTCGGTCCCGCGCAGACCCGCGAGCCGGTCCACCAGCAACGCGGCATTCACGTCCAGGGCGGCGTTGAACGCGAGCAGGCTGGCCTCGGCCAGCCCCTGCTCCGTCCGCGCTACCTCGGAGCCCAGCAGGCCCGCCAGATCCACCACCCCCACCAGGCCGCCGCGCAGGTTGGCAACGCCCAGGAACCAGCGCTGGGTGTAGGGGACCGCCTGGACCGGCACCCAGGGAAAGATCTCCCCGGACTGGCCCAGCGGCAGCAAATAGAATTTCCCGGCGGACTCGACAGCCAGCCAGGACGACACAGAGGTTCCTTCGGTTCTTGCAGCCTGAAGGCGGCTGGCAAGCCGGGTCTGGAGCTCTCGCAGGGCTTCGCGGTTGGCCATGAACGCGCCGCAGCCTCAGTTCAGGGCGTCAATCTTGGCCTGGAGTTCAGCGGGGTCCACGGGCTTGGTGATATAGCCACGCGCTCCCTGCCGCATTCCCCAGACGCGATCGGTCTCCTGGTTCTTGCTGGTGCACATGATGATCGGCACGTCGGCGTAGGCGGGGTCCCGCGTGATGGCACGGGTGAGCTGGAAACCGTTCTGGCCGGGCATGACCACGTCCATCAGGATCAGGTCGGGCTTTTCCTCGGCCAGGCGGCGGAACGCTTCGTCGGCATTTTCTGCCGTACGCACCTGCATGCCTTTTTTCTGGAGCAGGTCGGTCAGGAACATCAACTCGGTCTTCGAGTCGTCGACGACCAATACTTTCTGGATGGGCATTACATCGCTCCTTGTTGGGAATTGCCAAACTGCTGCACAGCCTGCAGCAGCTGGTCTTTGGTAAACGGTTTGGTGAGATATTCCTGGCAGCCGACCATGCGCCCGCGCGCCTTGTCGAACACGCCGTCCTTGGAGGACAGCATCACCACCGGAGTATCTGCAAAACGGGCGTTGCGCTTGATAATCGCGCAGGTCTGGTACCCGTCGAGCTTGGGCATGAGGATGTCGCAGAAAATCAGCTGGGGCTGGTAATCATTGACCTTGGCCAAAGCATCAAAGCCGTCGTCTGCCAACAAGACTTCGTGCCCCCCCTGCTTGAGAAAAATCTCGGCGCTTCGACGAATGGTATTGCTGTCATCCACCACGAGCACTTTGAAAGATGCGCCTGTTGTAGTCAATTGTTACCGCTCCCGATGGGAAAATAAACAACGCAGCAGCACCATGATGGATGGTGCTGGTACGCCTCAGATCTGGACCATCTCGAAGTCTTCTTTGCGGGCCCCGCATTCGGGACAGGTCCAGTTCATGGGGACCTGGTCCCAGGGCGTATTGGGTGCGATGCCGTGCTCTGGTGAACCCGCTGCTTCGTCATAAATCCAACCGCAAATCAGACACATCCAAGTTTTAGAGTCGGTCACAGCTTAAAGGGCCTTCACATAGAATGCAACGATTGTATCTAGTCATCTCCATGGGCCGCGGCATTGGTGCCACCCCTCTTGCAGGATCTGGTCCATGACCGACAAAGCCTCCCTCTCCCCCTCGGAAATCATAGACGGCGAAGATGACGGTTCGGAGGAAGCGACCCCCGCCTGCGTACTGGTTTTCAACGCCAGCGACCCCAGCGGCGCCGGCGGGCTGACCGCAGACATCACCACCATCGCATCGGTGGGTGGGCACCCGGTGGCGGTGGCCTGCGGCGCCTATGCCCGCGATACCGCCCAGATTTTTGACCACTTCAGCTTCGAAGACGAGGCGGTGACCGAGCAGGCGCGCGCCGTGCTGGAGGACCTGCCCGTGCAGGCCATCAAGGTCGGCTTCCTGGGCAGCGCGGAAAACGTGAGCGCCGTCGCGGAGATCACCACGGACTACGACGAGGTGCCGGTCATCGCGTACATGCCCAACCTGTCCTGGTGGCGAGAAGAGCTGATCGACGAGTACCTCGACGCCTTCCGGGAATTGTTGCTGCCGCAGACTTCGGTGTTGGTTGGAAACCACAGCACGCTGTGGCGCTGGCTGCTTCCGGACTGGAACAGCGACCGCAGCCCCACGGCGCGGGACTTGGCCCGGGCTGCCTCGGACATGGGCGTGCCTTACACCCTGGTCACCGGCATCCCCCTGCCCGAGCAGTTCGTGGAGAACGTGCTGGCGTCGCCACAGATGGTGCTGGGCACGGGGAAGTTCGAGCTGTTCGACGCCACCTTCTCGGGCGCGGGCGACACCCTGTCCGCTGCGCTCACCGCCCTGGTGGCCGCCGGCAACGACCTGGGCGAGGCCACCAGCGAAGCCCTGAGCTACCTCGACCGCTGCCTGGACGCGGGCTTTCGCCCGGGCATGGGGCACATCGTGCCCGACCGCATGTTCTGGGCCCAGCCCGACGACGACACCGAAGAAGAAGAGACCGCCATTGATGAAGCACAGGCCCTCGAAGGCTTTGTGATGCCCCCCCATGACACCAAGCACTGACCTCAACATTCCCCTGTTCGAACGCGCCAAGACGCTCATCCCCGGCGGCGTGAACTCGCCCGTGCGGGCCTTCAAGGCCGTGGGCGGCACGCCCCGGTTCGTCAAGCGTGCGCAGGGCGCCTACTTCTGGGACGCCAACGACCAGCGTTTCATCGACTACATCGGCTCCTGGGGCCCCATGATCCTGGGCCACGGCCACCCCGCCGTGCTGGAGGCCGTGCAGAAGGCCGCCCTGGAGGGCTTCAGCTTCGGCGCGCCCACCGAGCGCGAGGTCGACCTGGCCGAGGAGATCCTGGGCCTGGTGCCCTCCATGGAGATGATCCGCCTCGTCAGCTCGGGCACCGAAGCCGGCATGAGCGCCATCCGCCTGGCGCGCGGTGCGACCGGCCGCAGCAAGTTCATCAAGTTCGAAGGCTGCTACCACGGCCATGCCGACTCGCTGCTGGTCAAGGCCGGCTCGGGCCTGGCCACGTTCGGCAACGCCACCAGCGCGGGCGTGCCGCCGGAGGTGGTGCAGCACACGCTGGTGCTGGAATACAACAACGTTGCCCAGCTGGAGGAAGCCTTCGCCCTGCACGGCAAGGACCTGGCCTGCGTGATGATCGAGCCCATCGCGGGCAACATGAACTTCGTGCGCGCCAGCATCCCCTTCATGAAGCGCTGCCGCGAGCTGTGCACCGAGTACGGCGCGCTGCTGGTGCTGGATGAAGTGATGACGGGCTTCCGCGTGGCGCTGGGCAGCGCGCAGAGCGTGTATGCGAAGAGCATCCCCGGCTTCAAGCCCGACCTCACGGTGCTGGGCAAGGTGATTGGCGGCGGCATGCCGCTGGCGGCCTTTGGCGGCCCGCGCGCCATCATGGAACACCTGGCGCCGCTGGGCGCGGTGTACCAGGCGGGCACGCTGTCGGGCAACCCGGTGGCCACGGCCTGCGGCCTGGCCACGCTGCGCGAGATCAAGAAGCCGGGCTTCTTCGACGCGCTGGCCGCCCGCACCCGTTCGCTGGTCGATGGCCTGGCCGGCGCGGCCGCAGCCGAGGGCGTGCCCTTCAGCGCCGATTGCGAGGGCGGCATGTTCGGGTTCTTCCTGCTACCAGCGCTGCCGCAGAACTACGCCCAGGTGCTCAAGACCGATGGCGCGCGCTTCAACGCGCTGTTCCACGGCCTGCTGGACCGTGGCGTCTATATCGCGCCCGCCCTGTACGAGGCGGGCTTCGTGAGCGCCGCCCACACGGCAGAGGACATTGCCACCACGGTCGCCGCTGCGCGCGAAGTGTTCCAGCTGCTACCAAAATAATAGCTGCTGGCGCTTATCTATCAAGCGCTGAAGGGCCAAAAGACCTGATTAGCGACCTACCTCAGACGCTTTCTCTTCCCCACCCGTTCGGGCTGAGCCTGTCGAAGCCTTGCACGCGCTCTGCAAGCCCTGGCTTCGACGGGTTCAGCCCGAACGAATGGAGTGGTATCTGAGACAAGTAACTAATCAGGCCAAAAGACCAAAATGCTGCCGCGGGCCTCGGCGCTCCGCGGCGTGCGGCCGTGTTTCATACGGCCGTCATGGGGGGTGTGCACGCTTGGGTGTTTGTCCCACGTACACGGCGCCATGACACACCCTCTTCCTCCCTTTTCTTCCCATCCGATTCGCGACGCCGCCGCGGCAGACCCCGGCCGGCGCCGTTTTGTGCGCCAGCTGGGCGCGGCGGCCGCGGCCCTGGGCGCGCTGCCGCTGACCGCGTGCGGCGGTGGCGACGACGCGCCCGCCGTCCAGTTTGCGCACGGCATCGCCAGTGGCGACCCGCTGGCGGACCGCGTGATCCTGTGGACCCGGGTCACGCCGCCCGCGGGCCACACCGGCGACATCCCCGTGGATTGGGAAGTGGCGGCCGACAGGGCCTTCGCCACCCTGGTGGCGCACGGCCAGGCAACGGCCGCTGCGGGCAAGGACTTCACCGTGAAGGTGGATGCCACCGGGCTCAAGCCCGCCACGGTGTACTACTACCGCTTCCGCGCGTACGCGGCCACCTCCGCCGCGGGACGCACCCGCACCCTGCCCACGGGCAGCGTGGCCCAGGTGAAGCTGGCGGTCTTCTCCTGCGCCAACTACCCGGCCGGGTACTTCAACGTCTATGCCGATGCAGCCCGGCGCAACGACCTGGATGCCACCGTGCACCTGGGCGACTACATCTACGAATACGGCCAGGGGGGCTATGCCTCGGCCAACGCGGGCGCCCTGGGCCGCCTCTCCGCTCCCGCCCAGGAAATCGTGAGCCTGGCCGACTACCGCCAGCGCCACGCGCAGTACAAGACAGACCCCGACCTGCAGGCCCTGCATGCCGCGGCACCCATGATCGCCGTGTGGGACGACCACGAAATCGCCAACGACACCTGGCGCGAGGGTGCGGACAATCACCAAAGCGCCACCGAAGGCAGCTTCGGCACGCGCAAGGCCGCGGCCATGCAGGCCTACCACGAGTGGATGCCCACCCGCAACGCGCAGCCGGAGCTGATCTACCGCAGCTTCGCCTTCGGCAACCTGGTGGCCCTGCACATGCTGGACACCCGCGTCGTGGGCCGCGACGAGCAGCTGAGCTATGGCAAGTTCCTCACCGCCGGCGGCCTTGACGCGGCAGGCTTCACCGCGGCCGTGGGCCACCCCGGCCGCCAGCTGATGGGCACGGCCCAGACCCAGTGGCTGCAACAGCAGATGGCAAGCTCCGCCGCCACCTGGCAGGTGCTGGGCCAGCAGGTGCTGATGGGCCGCATGAACATTCCCGCGCCCATCCTCATGGAAACCGTGCAGCCCGGCACGGGGCTTTCCTTCGGCCAATATGCCGCGCTGGCGGCCCGTGCACGCACCAATCCCGGCAGCCTCACGCCCGCCGAGCAGGCCATCTTGGCCCAGCCCGCCATCCCCTACAACCTGGACGCCTGGGACGGCTACCAGGCCGCGCGCGAGACGGTGCTGGCCACCTCGCGCAGCCTGGGCAAGAACCTGGTCGTGCTGTCGGGCGACACCCACAACGCCTGGGCCAACGAGCTGCAGGACCGCAACGGCAACGCGGTGGGCGTGGAGTTCGCCACGTCCTCCGTGACATCGCCAGGGTTTGAGGAATACCTGCCCAACGAAAACCCTGCCATGCTGGCGAGCGCGCTGCAGCAGATGATTGCCCCACTGAAATACTGCGACACCGCGCGCCGCGGCTACCTGGTGCTCACGGCCACGGCCAGCGAATGCCGTGCGGACTGGGTGTACGTCAGCACCATCACCAGCCGCAACTACACGGCCAGCACGGACAAGTCGCTCAAGGTGGTGGCCGGCGCAGCCGGCGCGGGCCGCATCGTCGCCGCCTGACGCAGCGCGAGCGGCCGCTCCCCGCGCTGCGCGCCACTACAGCAGCCCGCGCAGCTCCCGCGCGGCGTCCTGCAGCAGCGGCAGCATGTCACGCTGCAGGCTGCCCTCGTCGATCTGCTTGGGGGACGCCACCACGTTCAGCGCCGCCACGGTGCGGCCCTGCAGGTTGCGCAGCGGCACGGCCAGGGCGTGCACGCCCAGTTCGTGCTCCTCCACGGCCAGGCAGTAGTCGTCGCGCCGCGCCTGGGCAATCACCTGGCGCAGCGGCCCGACCTGCGTGATGGTGCGGGGCGTGAGCCGCTGCAGCGTGCGCCCCTTGAGCCAGGCCGTCAGCTCGGCGGGCGGTAGCGCGGCCAGCAACACGCGCCCCGTGGACGTGGGGTGCGCCGGCAGCCGCGCCCCCAGGTGCAGACCGTACGCCAGCACCCGCGCCGGCGCGCCGTACACGCCGCTGCGCGCCACGATCACGACCTCGTCCCCGTCCAGCACCACGGCCGAGAACGACTGCTGCGTCTGCGCGGCCAGCCGGTTCAGCGTGGGTTGCAGCACGCGCGGCAGCCGGGCCGAGGCCAAGTAGCTGCCCGAGAACCGCAGCACCTTGGGCGCCAGCCAGAAGTAGCTGCCATCCGTTTCCAGGTAGCCCAGGTGCGCCAGCGTGAGCAGGTGCCGCCGCGCCGCCGCCCGCGTGAGGCCCGTGCGCTGCGCGGCCAGCGTGGCGTTCAGCCGCTGGCGCTCGGTGTCAAAGCTCTCCAGCACGGCCAGGCCCTTGGCCATGCCTTCGATGAAGTCTGCCTTGGCGATGGGGACGCTGCTCATGGATTGGTAACGAAGGGCCGATAAAACCGCCCGTGCCGGGCACTGCGACAAGTGCGCGATGATCGCACAAGCAGTTCAGCAACCGCACGCAATCCGCCCCGCGGCCTCGCGGTTTGATTTGCATCAACCTACGCTTGACCCACATCAATCAGCCAGGCGGCGGCCCCCAAGGCGTCCGCCGCCCTGCCCCCGCCATTGCTTTGTGAGGTGTTTTCCATGCGTACCCAGGTTGCCATCATTGGCGCAGGCCCCGCCGGCCTGCTGCTCGGCCAGTTGCTATTCAAGTCCGGCATCGACGCCGTCATCATCGAGCAGCGCAGCCCCGACTACGTGCTCGGCCGCATCCGCGCCGGCGTGCTGGAGCAGGTCAGCATGGACCTGCTCGACCAGGCCGGCGTGGGTGCACGCGCCCATGCCGAGGGGTTGCCGCACGACGGCATCGAGCTGCTCTTCAAGGGTGCGCGCCACCGCATCGACCTGCATGCGCTCAGCGGCGGCAGCCGCGTGACGGTATACGGCCAGACCGAAGTGACCCGCGACCTGATGGATGCGCGCGCCGCGGAGGGGCTGACCACGGTGTACGAAGCCCACAACGTGAGCGTGCACGACTTCGATGGCCAGCACCCACGCGTGACCTACGAGAAGGACGGCCAGACCCACACCCTGGACTGCGACTTCATCGCGGGCTGTGACGGCTACCACGGCGTGTGCCGCGCCAGCGCCCCGGCGGATCTGCTCAAGACCTACGAGCGTGTGTACCCCTTCGGCTGGCTGGGCGTGCTGGCCGACGTGCCACCCGTCTCGCACGAACTGATCTATGCCAACACCGAGCGGGGCTTTGCGCTGTGCAGCATGCGCAGCACCACCCGCAGCCGGTATTACGTGCAGGTGCCCAACACCGACAAGGTCGAGAACTGGAGCATTGATCAGTTCTGGGCCGAGCTGGGCAACCGCCTGGACCCCGAAGCACGCGCCAACCTCGTCACCGGCCCGGCGCTGGAAATGAGCATTGCCCCGCTGCGCAGCTTCGTGGCCGAACCCATGCGCTTTGGCCGCCTGTTCCTGGCCGGCGATGCCGCTCACATCGTGCCGCCCACGGGCGCCAAGGGCCTGAACCTCGCCGCCAGCGACGTGGGCTATCTGTGGTCGGCACTGACCGAGTTCTACCAGGAGAAGTCCGCCGCCGGCATCGACACCTACTCCGACCGCTGCCTGCGCCGCGTGTGGCGCGCCGAGCGGTTCTCGTGGTGGTTCACCTCGCTGATGCACCGCTTCCCGGAGACCGGCGAGTTCGGCCAGAAGATCCAGGAGGCCGAACTGGACTATCTGGTGAACTCACGGGCTGCCTCCGTGTCGCTGGCCGAAAACTATGTGGGGTTGCCGATGAACTTTGGAGCGAACCGGTAGCTAAACCCAGGGTTCTTCGCGCGCGCCAGGACCGGTAGAACGCGCGCGGCCCAGGCCAGCGACCGCCGCGCAAGGGCCGCCCCGCCGCGCTGGCGGTGTCCCCCTTCCCGAATGGCACAGCCATTCGAGAGAAGGGGGAAGGCGCGCAGCGCCTCAGGGGGATGTACCGAATTCAATGCCGGAAGTGGCGCACGCCGCTGAAGACCATGGCCACGCCGCGCTCGTTGGCAGCGTCAATCACTTCGTTGTCGCGCATCGAGCCACCGGGCTGGATCACGCAGGTCGCGCCCGCGTCCACCACCACATCCAGACCATCGCGGAAGGGGAAGAAGGCGTCGCTGGCCACCACCGTGCCCTGCAGCGTGAGGCCGGCGTGGCCGGCCTTGATGCTGGCGATGCGGGCGGAATCCAGGCGGCTCATCTGGCCGGCGCCCACGCCCATGGTCATGCCGCCCTTGCAGAAGACGATGGCGTTGCTCTTGACGTACTTGGCCACCTTCCAGGCGAACAGCAGATCTTCCATTTCTTCCAGCGTGGGCTGCTTCTTGGTGACGACCTTCAGGTCCACCAGCGAAAGCTCGTGGTTGTCGGCCGTCTGCAGCAGCAGGCCGGAGCCGATGCGCTTGGCGTCCATGGCATTGCGGCCGCGCTCCCAGTCCGTCTTGCCGCCGTGGGCCGGTGGCAGCGCGATCTTGAGCAGGCGCACGTTGACCTTGCTCTTGAAGATCTCCAGCGCCTCGGCCGTGAAGTCGGGCGCCATCAGCACTTCCACAAACTGCTTGCTGATCTGCGCGGCTGCGGCGCCATCCAGCGCGCGGTTCAGGGCGATGATGCCGCCGAACGCGCTGGTCGGGTCGGTCTTGAAGGCCTTGCTGTAGGCATCCAGGGCGTCCAGGCCCACGGCCACGCCGCAGGGGTTGGCGTGCTTGACGATCACGCAGGCCGCGGCGTCAAAGCTCTTGACGCATTCCCAGGCCGCGTCGGCGTCGGCGATGTTGTTGTAGCTCAGCTCCTTGCCCTGCAGCTGCTCGGCCGTGACCAGCGAGCCGGGCGCGGGGTGCAGGTCGCGGTACAGCGCGGCTTGCTGGTGGCTGTTTTCGCCGTAGCGCAGGTCCTGCACCTTGGTGAAGATGCCGTTGCTCTGGCCGGGGAACAGGGTGCGCGTGGGCACGTAGGTTTCCGACAGCTTGTCTTCATCGAAGGTGACGGACGAGAGGTAGTCGCTGATCGCGCCGTCGTACTGCGCGATGCGGTTGAATGCCGCCACCGACAGCGCGAAGCGCAACTTGTCGCTGAGCTTGCCGCCGGCCTTCAGCTCGGCCAGCACGGCCTCGTACTGGTCGGCCGAAGTGATCACGCCCACGTCCTGCCAGTTCTTGGCGGCGCTGCGCACCATGGCGGGGCCGCCGATGTCGATGTTCTCGATGGCATCGGCCAGCGTGCAGCCGGCCTTGGCCACGGTGGCTTCAAACGGGTAGAGGTTGACCACCAGCAGGTCGATGGTGTCGATGCCGTGCTCCTTCAGCGCGGCCATGTGGGCGGGCACATCGCGGCGGGCCAGCAGGCCGCCGTGCACCTTGGGGTGCAGCGTCTTCACGCGGCCGTCGAGCATCTCGGGGAATTGCGTGACCTCGGCCACTTCGGTCACGGGCAGGCCGTTGTCGGCCAGCAGCTTGGCGGTGCCGCCGGTGGACAGCAGCCTGATGCCCAGCGCGTGCAGCGCTTGCGCGAATTCGACGATGCCGGTCTTGTCGGAGACGGAGAGGAGTGCGTTCATGGTGGTGGTGCAGAGTTTTGAATAAAAACGGGCTGCAGCGCTTATGTATCAAGCGCAAACAGCTATCAAATCAATAGTAAATGCCTGACATCCGGCTCACAGCAGCTTGTGCTCGACCAGCTTCTTGCGCAGCGTGTTGCGGTTCAGGCCCAGCCATTCGGCCGCGCGCGACTGGTTGTTGTCGGCCTGCTGCATCACGACTTCCAGCAGCGGGCGCTCGACCACGCGCACCAGCATGTCGTACATGCCATCGGGCGTCTCGCCGCCCAGGTCGCGGAAGTAGCCCTGCAGGCTCTCGCGCACGCATTCCTCGATGTGTTTCTTGCTCATGCAGCCAATCCCTCTTGTTCTTCTGTGTCGGCGTCCGCGGCGGTGGCGGCGGGCAGCCGGTCCATCTGCTGCGCAAGGGCATCCAGATAGTCGGCCACGGCCTGCCACTGCGTGGCGCAGTCTTCAATGGTGTTGATGTGTTGCCGCAAGGCCTCGCCACCCGGCAGCGCGCGCAGGTACCAGGCAATGTGCTTGCGCGCACTGCGCACGCCGGTCTGCTCGCCGTACAGGTGGTAGTGGTCTTGCAGGTGGTCCAGCAGCAGGCGGCGCACCTCGGCCACCAGCGGTGGCGCCAGGTGTTCGCCCGTGGCCAGGAAGTGGCCGATCTCGCGGAAGATCCACGGCCGGCCCTGGGCTGCGCGGCCAATCATGACCGCGTCCGCCCCGGTGATGGCGAGCACATCGCGCGCCTTTTCGGGCGACTTGATGTCGCCGTTGGCCACCACGGGCACCTTCACCGCGGACTTCACCGCCGCGATGGTGTCGTATTCGGCCTGGCCTTTGTAGCCCTGCTCGCGCGTGCGGCCGTGCACCGTCAGCATCTGGATGCCCACGGACTCGAACTGCCGCGCCAGCGTGACCGCGTTCTTGTGCTGCTGGCACCAGCCCGTGCGCATCTTCAAAGTGACGGGCACGTTGAAAGGCGCGCAGGCCTCGACGACCGCGGCGGCGATCTCCACCGCCAGGGCCTCGTTCTGCATCAGGGCGGAACCCGCCCACTTGTTGCAGACCTTCTTGGCCGGGCAACCCATGTTGATGTCGATGATCTGCGCGCCGCGTTCCACGTTGTAGACCGCGGCCTCGGCCATCATCGGCGCATCGGTGCCGGCAATCTGCACGGCAATGGGACCCGGCTCCCCTGCATGGTTGGCCCGGCGCGAGGTCTTGAGGCTGTTCCACAAGTCCTTGCGCGAGGTCACCATCTCGCTCACCGCATACCCCGCGCCCAGCGCCTTGCACAGCTGGCGGAAGGGCCGGTCGGTGACGCCCGCCATCGGGGCGACGAACAGCCGGTTCGCCAGGGGAATGTGGCCGATCTGCATGGGGCGGGAAGGGGTGGGGGGCAGCAGCGGATGCTGAAAAAGGAGGCAGGATTGTACCTGCTCAAAATTTCAGCAAATGAAATGATGAAACGATCCGCTCAGCTTCCAAGGCAGACGGGCCGGCGCCCCCGCCTGTGCCGCCGCTGCGCGCCAGCCCGTACCGCGGCGCGGCGCACGCCCCCCCCGCGCCTCAGCGGGCGGCCAGGTCCGTGTCCGCCGCGTTAGCAGGCACCGCCGCCGGGGCGCGCCGGGCAAACCGCCACCAGGCTTCGGCCGCACCATCCCACTGGTGGCGCGCCATCAGGGTGCGCAGCCACTCCCGGTTGTAGAGCACGTCGGGCGAGTAGCCCTGCGCGCTGCGTTCCGCCCCCGGCTGCAGCACCCCGGCGGGGGTGCCCATGTCCACCACCTGCCCATCCGCCAGCGGGCCGCGCACGACCTTGCGGGCCTTCATGCCGTCCACCACGCGCACCCGCACGACCCAGCCGGGGCCGGCACCGGGGCAGGTGGCCTCCAGGGCCATGCCCTGCTGCGCCAGCTCCCGGGCCGCTGCGCCCAGTCCGTCGGAGGCCTGCGCCACCTGTTGCGTGCAGGCCGCCGGCTCTGCCGATGTCCACTGCCCGCCGGCCGCAGCCGGCACCGCCGCCTGCGGGCTGTGGACGCAGGCTGCCAGCAGCAGGGCGAGCAGCGCCGAGGGCCACCGCATGCCCGGCGGCATGGCCGCCTGCCTGCGATGGGTATGGGCGCCTTGGCATGGTTCACGGTGCATGGGGCCTCCTCCTGGTACGGTCCGTCTGGGGTGGTCGCCGTGCCTCCTTGCAGGGACACGGGAACAGGCTTCCACGATAGTGGCGCACCCTTTGCCGGCGCATGCGTGTTCGCCGCCAGCCTGCGTAGGACGGCGCCGCCTGGTACCGATGCACGGGCAGCGCCCGCCTACACTCGGCGCGTATGGAAATCTGGATGCACCAGCTGCTGCAATGGCTCGCCCTGCCGCAATTCGGCCTGAGCACGGTCCTCGTCGTGTCGTTCATCTCGGCCACGCTGCTGCCGCTGGGGTCCGAGCCGGCTGTGTTCGGCCTTGTCAAGCTCAATCCAGACCTCTTCTGGCCGGCCATCCTGGTGGCCACGGTCGGCAACACCCTGGGGGGCGCCGTGAGCTGGTGGATGGGCCTGGGTGCCCACAAGGTGGTGGACAAGGCGCGCGGCAGCGCCACGGAGGTGCGCGCCCTGCAATGGCTGCGGCGCTTTGGCGCACGCGCCTGCCTGCTGAGCTGGCTGCCGGTGGTGGGGGACCCGCTGTGCGCCGTGGCCGGCTGGCTCAAGCTGCCGTTCTGGCCCTGCCTGGCCTACATGGCCGTGGGCAAGTTCTTGCGCTACCTGGCGATGACCAGCGCGCTGCTGTACGCCCTGCCCGGCCACCTCGCCGTGTGAGCGGCCGCCGCGCCCGCCGTCAGGCGGCGCCCGCGGCCTCGGGCAGCAGCGAATCGTCGCGCGCCACGGGCTCCTCGACCACCACCTGGTTGCGCCCGCCCTCCTTGGCCAAGTACATGGCGGTATCAGCCCGCGAGAAGAACTCCAGCACCGATTCGCCCATCACGTACTGGGTGACGCCCACCGAGACGGTGACGCGCCCCTTGAGCAGCCCGCTCCAGGCGTGGTTTTCCACCTGGGCACGGATGCGCTCGCAGGTGTTGAGCGCGGGCAGCAGCGTGGTGGCGGGGAAGATCAGCAAGAATTCTTCGCCCCCATAGCGGCCGAACACGTCCCCGCCGCGCACTCCCTGCTGCGCAATGCGGGCAAAGCCGCGCAGCACTTCGTCCCCCTCCAGGTGGCCCAGCTCGTCATTGATGCGCTTGAAGTGGTCCAGGTCCAGCACCGCCAGGCACAGCGGAATGCCGCTCTCGTCCGCCAGCTGCTTTTGCTCTTCCAGCGCCGCCAGGATGTAGCGGCGGTTGAAGCACCCGAGCAGCGGATCGCGCTGCGCATCCTCCTGGATGTTCTTGATCTTGCGGCTGGCGTGGTAGAGGCTGCGGTACAGGCGCTGCACCCGCCCCATGAGCACGATGAACGCCGGCAGCGACAAGGCCAGCGACAGCCAGTGCAGCATGCCCAGACGCAGCAGCGCACTGCCAGGCTGCTGCACCGCATGCAGGCCCACCACCCCGGCATACAGCGCCAGCAGGCCGCCCGTGAGCGCCAGCAGTGCCGTGCGCGGCACCGTGAAGATGCCGTAGGCCACGGCCACGAAGGCAAAGGGAGCCAGCAGGATCTGGGTGACCGGCGCGAGGTAGGCCACGCCCAGCATGGCCGCCATGGCCGTCGCCACCATGGCCAGCTTGAGGTGCCTGTGGCGCACCTTCTTGTACAGGCCGGTGCTGAACACGACCCAGAACACGCCGCAGCCCACGGCCACCAGCGCGCACAGCGCCGCCAGCACCGGCAGCTCCACCACCCCCAGGGCGGCAAAGCCGGCCAGCGCCAGCACGTACAAACTGATCAGCCCACCCGCGTGCAGCCACTGCCGCACGGCGCTCTGCCCGCCCTGCGGCCCCATCCCGTCCATGGCCCGGCGGGCAGGCCGCACGGCCACGGAAGACGAGTCATCGAACTCCATGACAGCTTCGGACAGCGGAAAAGCGTCCGTCGCCGAAAACGGATTCTTGCGACGAAAAAACATGCGGAGGCGGGCACAAGCCCCAGTTCGTAGAAGGGGCATTTCACCACAGCGACATCACTGTCGGCGTTGACCCCTGACAAACAAGCCCGCGCATCTTGGACAAAATGCGCGGGCTTCTCGGGGGTCTGGGGTGTCCCGGCCCTGCGGCCGGACGCAAACCGCCCAGCGGCGGCCGGGGCTCAGACGTTGAACAGGAAGTTCAGGACATCGCCGTCCTTGACCACGTAGTCCTTGCCTTCGGCGCGCATCTTGCCCGCGTCCTTGGCGCCCTGCTCGCCCTTGTAGGCGATGAAGTCGTCGAACGCGATGGTCTGGGCCCGGATGAAACCGCGCTCGAAGTCGCCGTGGATCACGCCGGCGGCCTGGGGCGCCGTGTCGCCCACGTGGATGGTCCAGGCGCGCACTTCCTTCACGCCGGCCGTGAAATAGGTCTGCAGGCCCAGCAGGCTGAAGCCCGCGCGGATCAGGCGGTTCAGGCCGGGCTCTTCCAGGCCCATTTCCTGCAGGAACATGTCGCGGTCTTCGTCGCTCATCTCGGCCATCTCGGCCTCGATCTTGGCGCAGATGGCCACCACCGGCGCGCCCTGGGCGGCGGCGTATTCCTTGAGGCGATCGAGCAGCGGGTTGTTGTCGAACCCATCCTCGCTCACGTTGCCCACGAACATCGCCGGCTTGGCGGTGATCAGGCAGAACTGCTTGAGCAGCGGAGCGTCCTCCTTGCTCACCGGGACGCTGCGGGCCGGCTTGCCTTCGTTGAGCGCCGCCTGAATGGGCGTGAGCAGCGAGACGAGCTTGGCCGCCTCCTTGTCGTTGCCCGACTTGGCCGCCTTGCTGTAGCGGTTCAGCGCCTTCTCGACCGTGCCCAGGTCGGCCAGGCACAGCTCGGTCTGGATGACCTCGATGTCGGCGATGGGGTCCACGCGGCCCGCCACGTGGATCACGTTGGGGTCTTCAAAGCAGCGCACCACGTTCACGATGGCGTCGGTCTCGCGGATGTGCGCCAGGAACTGGTTGCCCAGGCCTTCGCCCTTGGAAGCACCCGCAACCAGGCCCGCGATGTCCACGAACTCGACGATGGCGGGGACGATGCGCTCGGGGTGGATGATTTCGGCCAGCTGCGAAAGGCGCGGATCCGGCACCTCCACCACGCCGGTGTTGGGCTCGATGGTGCAGAAGGGGTAGTTTTCGGCGGCGATGCCGGCCTTGGTCAGCGCATTGAAAAGGGTGGACTTGCCAACGTTGGGCAGGCCCACGATGCCGCATTGGAGGCTCATGGCGTGGCTTTCTGGGAATTCGGGGACAAACCGCTGATTTTACGGGGCCGGCATGTCCCGCCCGCTGGCGGGCCCGCCCGTCACTCGAAACGCAGGTCCGCCGCCACGCGCTGGCCCACCCGCAGCACCTGGCCCGCGCCCTGCCGCACGATGGCATTCATGCCGAAGGTGATGGCGCCGTCCAGCCGCTTGTCCTGCCGGTAGGTGCGCAAGGTGGCGCCCACGCTGGCCGAGCGCTCGGCCGTGGCGGGATCGATGTCCGGAATGGGGCAGCGTGCGCAAGGTTTCACGGGCTGCAGGTGGACTTCGCCAGCGGCATCGTCCACGCGCAGCAGGTCCACCCGGTCCTCATCGTGCGCGCCCACCCCGCCCAGCACCACGTTCGGCCGAAACCGCTCGATGCCCACCGGCGCATGCCCGGCGGCCTGCAGGCGCGCGTTGAGCTCGTCCATCGACGCCTCGCTGGCCACCAGCAGCGGAAACCCGTCCGCAAACTGGTTGGGCACCTCGATGCCGCCGGTCCACTCCAGGCTGGACAGCCGCCGGTGCTCGGGGTCGAAGCGCACCATCCGGCAAGGCTGCCCCAGAAAGTCCGAGAACCACTGGGCCGCCACGGCGCCCATGTCCCAGGCAGGCACGGTGTCGCGCCACACGGTCACGGTGGCGGGCGCTTCCACGGCGTCGAGCGCCACATGCAGCGCCAGCATGCCCGGGGCGCGCAACACCATCTCGTCGCTCTTGAGCTGCGGCCGGACCAGGGCCATGCGGGGCAGCGCGCGCTGCGTCAGGAACCTGCCGTCCGCATCCACCACCATCCAGGCGCGGTCCAGGTCCAGCCCGGTTTCGGTGAGCAAGGCTTCCTGCACCTCGATGCCGGCGCAGGATTTGACGGGGTACACGAACAGGCGGGCAATGGTGCCGGACAGGTCGGAATCGGTGGGAAAGGTCACGCGGCGTCGCTCCTCTACGCTCTACACACAGCCGCCCTCGCAAAGGGGCGGAGCCCGATTGTGCTCTGCCGCCGCCGCGCGAAGGCCCCTCCTACAATGCGCCCATGGCCCAAACCTTTGATATCTGTATTCGCGGCGGCGGCATTGTGGGCAAGACCCTGGCCCTGCTGCTGGCCCGGGAGCGGCTGAAAGTGGCCCTGGTGGCGGTGCCGGGCGCCGCGGGCCCGGCCCTGTCGGACGTTCGGGCCTATGCGCTGAATGCGGCATCGCGGCAGCTGCTGGAATCGCTGCGCAGCTGGCCGGACGCCGAACATGCCACCGCCGTGCGGTCCATGCACGTGCAGGGCGACCAGGACGGCGCCGTGCACTTCGACGCCGCCACCCAGGGGGTGGATGCCCTGACCTGGATCGTGGATGTGCCCGCCCTGGAGGCGCGCCTGGCCGAGGCCGTGCGCTACCAGCCGCAGGTGGAAGTGGTGGCCGCCCCCGCGCCGGCCGCGCTGACGGTGGTGTGCGAAGGGCGCGCAAGCAGCACCCGCGAAGAGTTTGGCGCCACCTTCCACGTCACGCCGTATCCGCAGCACGCCATCGCCACCCGGCTGCAGTGCGAACGCCCGCACGGGCAGGTGGCCCGGCAGTGGTTCCTGCCCGACGGGATCCTGGCGTTCCTGCCCCTGGGCGGGCCGCAAGGGCATTCCGTCGCCGTCGTCTGGTCGGTGCCCCAAGGCGAGGCCGCAGCGCTGCTGGCACTGCCGCCCGAGGATTTCGCCCAGCGGCTGGGCGAAGCCAGCCAGCACGCCCTCGGCACGCTGACCCTGAGCGCCGAACGCGCCGCCTGGCCCCTGCAGCTGGCCCGCGCCGACCGCTGGTGCGGCAGCCTGCCCCCGGCGGGCGGCAAGGCCGCGCGCAGCTGGGTGCTGGCCGGCGACGCCGCGCACAACGTGCACCCCCTGGCCGGCCAGGGGCTGAACCTGGGCCTGGCCGATGCCCAGGCGCTCGCCCGCGTGCTGCACGGCAGGGACTACTGGCGCAGCGTGGCCGATCTGCGGCTGCTGCGGCAGTACGAGCGGGAGCGCAAGGCGGCCCTGGTACCCATGGGGCTGGCCACGGACGGGCTGCAGCAGCTCTTCTCCCGGCCCGAAGGCGCGCTGCAATCGCTGCGCAACTGGGGCATGAAGGGTTTCGAGCGCAGCAACCTCCTGAAGAATTTCGTGGCCCGGCAGGCCATGGGAAACTATTGATCCCCCGGCGGACTCCCTGCAGAGCCCCCAACGTTGAACGAGAACTCCATGAAACTGATTCCCTCCCTGCTCGCCGCCGCCACCCTGGCTTGCGGTTTTGCCGCTTCCGCACAAGAAGCGGACATCCGCAAGGCGCTCGCCGAGCGCATTCCCCAGATGGACAAGATTGACGAGGTGCGCCCCACGGCCATGAAGGGCCTGTACGAAGTGCGCATCGGGACGGACCTGTTCTACACCGACGCCAAGGGCGACTACGTGATCCAGGGCGAGCTGATCGACACCAAGATGCGCCGCAACCTGACGGAAGACCGCATCACCAAGCTCACCGCCATCAACTTTGCCGCGCTGCCCTTCAAGGACGCGATCACCATCGTGCGCGGCGACGGCAAGCGCAAGGTGGCGGTGTTCGAAGACCCCAACTGCGGCTACTGCAAGCGCTTTGAGCGCGACCTGCAGAACGTGGACAACGTGACGGTGTACCTGTTCCTGTACCCCATACTGAGCCCGGATTCCGCCGAGAAGTCGCGCAACATCTGGTGCTCCAAGGACCCGGTGACCGCCTGGCAAGACCAGATGGTGCGTGACAAGGCCGCCCCCGCCGCGAGCTGCGACACTGGCGCCCTGCAGCGCAACCTGGCCCTGGGCCGCAAGCACAAGATCACCGGAACGCCGACCCTGATTTTCGCCAACGGAGCCCGCGTGCCCGGCGCCATCGGCGCCAAGGACGTGGAAAAGCGGCTCGCAGAAGCCGGCGCTGGCACCGAGCCGACCGCCACCAACTGATCCACCGCGGACCGCGGCATGCGCGCCGCCCGCGGTCCCAGCCCGCCCACCGCCCGCCCGCTTCGGGCGGCCGCCCGAACCGCCGTCTCCGCATGCCTACTTCCCGCCCGCCCAAAGCCCCCGCCGGCGTTCACTACCGTGTGGAGCCCTCGGACGTCCTGGCCCATCTGTTCCGCGTCACGCTGACCATCGCGCGGCCCGCGCCGGGGCAGGAGGTCTCGCTGCCGGTCTGGATTCCGGGCAGCTACCTGGTGCGGGAGTTTTCCAAGAACCTGCAGGAGCTGCGGGCCACCCAGGGCCGCGCCACGGTGCGGCTGACCCAGCGGGACAAGCACCGCTGGCAGGCCGACTGCACCGCCGGCGCGCCCCTGGTGCTGACCTATGCAGTCTGCGCCTACGACACCTCGGTGCGCACCGCCTGGCTCGACGCTTCGCGGGGGTTCTTCAACGGCACCAGCCTGTGCCTGCGCGTGCACGGACAGGAAGCCCAGCGCCACACGCTGGAGATCGCCCGCACGCCGGCCACCGCCGAATGGTCTGCGGCCACCGGCCTGCCTGCACTGCAGGTGGACCGCAAGGGCTTCGGCCTGTATGCAGCGGCGAACTATGACGAGCTGGTCGACTGCCCGGTGGAAATGGGCACCTTCTGGGTGGGGCGGTTCACCGCGTGCGGCGTGCCCCACCGCTTCGTGGTGGCCGGCGCGGCGCCGTCGTTTGACGGCAAGCGCCTGCTGGACGACGCGCGCAAGGTCTGCGAGACCGCCATCCGCTTCTGGCACGGCGAGGGCAAGCCGCCGTTCAAGAACTACCTGTTCCTGCTCAACGCCGTGGGCGACGGCTACGGCGGCCTGGAGCACCGCAACTCCACCGCGCTGATCTGCGGCAGGCGCGACCTGCCGCGCCTGGGCGAAGCCCGTGCCAGCGAGGGCTACACCACGCTGCTGGGGCTCATCAGCCACGAATATTTCCACACCTGGAACGTCAAGCGCCTGCGCCCGGCCGAGTTCGCCACGTACGACTATGCGCGCGAGAACTACACCGAGCTGCTGTGGTTCTTCGAGGGCTTCACGAGCTATTACGACGACCTGCTGCTGCGCCGCGCCGGCCTGATCGACGACGCGACCTACCTGCGGCTCATCACCAAGACGGTCAACCAGGTGCTGCAGACCCCCGGCCGCTTCGTGCAGACGGTGGCGCAGGCCAGCTTCGACGCCTGGGTGAAGTACTACCGCCAGGACGAGAACACCCCCAACGCGACGGTGAGCTACTACACCAAGGGCTCGCTGGTGGCCCTGTGCCTGGACCTGGCGCTGCGCAGCAGCGGCGGCGCAGGTGGCCGGGCCAGCCTGGACGAAGCCCTGCGGATGCTGTGGACGCGCAGCCAGGGCGGCCCCGTGACCGAGGCCGACCTGCGCGCCGCGCTGCACGACCTGGCCGGCCGGGCGTTCGACGCGGAACTGGACCAGTGGGTGCACAGCACCACCGAGCTGCCCCTGGCCCAGCTGCTGCAGGCGCACGGCGTGCAGCTCAAGGCCGAGGCGCCGCAGTGGGCGCAGCGGCTCGGGCTGCGGGTGTCGGAAACCCACAGCGTGCACATCAAGACCGTGCTGCGCGGCGGGCTGGCCGAGAAGGCCGGCATGGTGCCCGGCGACGAATGGCTGGGGCTGGAGGCCGACGGCCAGGGCTGGCGCATCAGCAAGCTGGACGACGTGGCCTTCTATGCCGGCACGGCGGCCACCGTGACCGCCCTGGTGGCCCGCGACGGGCGGCTGCTGCGCCTGGCGCTGGAGCTGCCCGGCCGCGGCCCTCAAGCGCCAGCGCCGAAACCGCAGCGCAGCGCCGCCAAAACGGCGCGAACCGCCAAGGCCGCTGCCGCTGTCCCGGCGCCGAACCCGCCCGACACCATCAGCCTGTCGGTCAGCGACACCGCCGCCCTGCAGCGCTGGCTGGGCTGAAGCGCCGGCGCTTCCGCGCGCCGCTGCACCGGCGCCCTACGGTGTTCTACCTACGCCTGCGGCGGCCTGCCGGCCTTGGGTATAGTCGTTCGGCTGTCACAACCCCTATAAACCCAGGAGATCCCATGGCCTACGAAACCATCGAGGTCCGCGTCGAAGCGGACAAGGTCGGCGTCATCACGCTCAACCGTCCCAAACAGCTGAATGCCCTGAACGACCAGCTGATGAACGAGCTGGGCGCGGCGCTCAAGGCCTTCGATGCGGACGAGAAGATCGGCTGCACCATCCTCACCGGCAGCGAAAAGGCGTTTGCCGCCGGCGCGGACATCGGCGCCATGGCCAAGTACACCTTTGCGGACACGTACAAGGGCGACTACATCACCCGCAACTGGGAAACCATCCGCTCGGTGCGCAAGCCCGTGATCGCCGCGGTGAGCGGCTTCGCCCTGGGCGGCGGCTGCGAACTGGCGATGATGTGCGACTTCATCATCGCCGCGGACAACGCCCGGTTCGGCCAGCCCGAAATCAAGCTGGGCGTGATCCCCGGCGCCGGCGGCACGCAGCGCCTGCCGCGCGCTGTGGGCAAGGCCAAGGCCATGGACATGGCCCTGACGGGCCGCATGATGGACGCGGCCGAGGCCGAGCGCGCCGGGCTGGTCAGCCGCGTGGTGCCCTACGACAAGCTCATGGACGAAGCGCTGGGCGCCGCCCTGGTGATTGCCGGGTTCTCCCAGATCGCCGTGATGGCCGCCAAGGAATCGGTGAACCGTGCCTTCGAAGGCACCCTCTCCGACGGCGTGATGTTCGAACGCCGCCTCTTCCACGCACTGTTCGCCACCCAGGACCAGAAGGAAGGCATGGACGCTTTCATGAACAAGCGCGCGGCGAACTTTACGCACCAATAATTTCTGTTCTATAATTTGCGGCTTCGGTGGTATAGCTCAGTTGGTTAGAGCGCAGCATTCATAATGCTGATGTCCCAGGTTCAAGTCCCGGTACCACCACCACATACCAACCCACAGTGCCCGCGCACTGTGGGTTTTTTTCTTGGGGCGCTGCTTCAAAAAGAGGAGCTGCTGCCGCTGGATGAGGCTGCTTTCTGGCACCAAAATGCCTTGGAATCCGCTCCAGACAAGCGCGAACAGCTATCTTTTTTGACCCTACCCGGGCTACCATCCGCCGCCGGGCCCCCTCTTAGAATCGCTGCTTCAGCCCCTGGATGTACACCATGAACCGCTGCACCACGACCTCGCGCTCCGTCTTCTCCTTCACCCCCCGGTCCCGCGGGCTTCTCGCCGGACTGGCTTGCTCGCTCGCCCTGTGCGCCCTGCCCGCGGCCGCCCAGGTGCAGCCCGGGCTCGGCGGCGTGCGCACATTCCCGGAGGCGGCCCTGCGCGGCAACCTGACCCTGAATTCGGCGACCGAGGCCACGCTCAACGGCCGCACCATCCGCATGGCCCCCGGCATGCGCCTGCTGAGCCCCCAGAACACGCTGGTGATGATCCACTCCGTGCTGGGCCAGAGCTACAAGGTGAACTACGTCATCGAAAACAGCACCGGCATGCTGCTGACCGCGTGGATCCTCACGCAGGGCGAAGCCGAACAGCCCCGCAAGGGCAGCGACATGGTCGAGCGGAACTTCCGCGCCGAGTCCGACCCCGTCCAGAAGTAAGCGCCGACCGCGCAGCCGCCGCGCCCCGCCCACGGGCGCGCGGGCGGCCCCGTACCGGCGGTGCGCTGCGGCGTGCCGCCCCGTTGTTCCTTTTCCGATTGCCCGATTGCGAGCCCGCCATGGCCAAAAAAGTCTTCATCAAAACCTTCGGCTGCCAGATGAACGAGTACGACTCGGACAAGATGGCCGACGTGCTGGGCGCGGCCCAGGGCTACGAGCCCACGCAGAACGTGGACGAGGCCGACCTGATCCTCTTCAACACCTGCTCCGTGCGCGAGAAGGCGCAGGAAAAGGTGTTCAGCGACCTGGGCCGCATCAAGCACCTGAAGGCGCGGGGCGTGAAGATCGGTGTGGGCGGCTGCGTGGCCAGCCAGGAGGGCGCGGAGATCATCAAGCGCGCCCCCTACGTGGACGTGGTGTTCGGCCCGCAGACGCTGCACCGCCTGCCCGAGATGCTGAACCAGCGCGAGCGCCTGGACAAACCGCAGGTGGACATCAGCTTCCCCGAGATCGAGAAGTTCGACCACCTGCCTCCGGCGCGGGTGGAGGGTGCAAGCGCCTTTGTCTCCATCATGGAAGGCTGCAGCAAGTACTGCAGCTACTGCGTGGTGCCCTACACCCGCGGCGAGGAAGTGAGCCGCCCGTTTGACGACGTGCTGGTGGAGGTGGCGGGCCTGGCCGACCAGGGCGTGAAGGAAGTCACCCTGCTGGGCCAGAACGTGAACGCCTACCTGGGCAAGATGGGCGGCACGGCCGAGGTGGCGGACTTTGCCCTGCTGCTGGAATACGTGGCGGACATCCCGGGCATCGAGCGCATCCGCTACACCACCAGCCACCCCAACGAGTTCACGCCCCGTCTCATTGACGCCTACGCCCGGATTCCCAAGCTGGCCAGCCACCTGCACCTGCCCGTGCAGCACGGCAGCGACCGCATCCTGATGGCCATGAAGCGCGGCTACACCGCCATGGAATACAAGAGCACGGTGCGCAAGCTGCGCGCCATCCGCCCCGACCTGGCCATGAGCAGCGACTTCATCGTCGGCTTCCCCGGCGAGACCGAGGACGACTTCAACAAGATGATGAAGCTGATCGACGACATCCACTTCGACAACAGCTTCAGCTTCATCTTCAGCCCGCGCCCCGGCACGCCCGCCGCGGGCCTGCACGACGACACGCCGCACGACGTGAAGCTGCGCCGCCTGCAGGAGCTGCAGGCAGTCATCAACGCCAACATCAAGTCCATCAGCGAGAGCCGGGTCGGCACCGTGCAGCGCATCCTGGTGGAAGGCACGTCCAAGCGCGATGCCAACGAACTCATGGGCCGCACCGAATGCAACCGCGTGGTCAACTTTGCGGGCCACCCGCGCCTAGTGGGCCAGATGGTGGACGTGCACGTCACCGAGGCCAAGGCCTACACGCTGCGCGGTGAAGTGGTGCAGCTGCCGCACGCGCAGCCCGAAGCCGCCGCCGCGGCGGGCTGAGCGCCGCCGCAGCAGCACCCGCCTTTCTTTTCCCCTCAGCGCCGCCCTGTGGAGACGTCCCCGCCCACCCCGCCCCGCACGCGCCCCGAGGGGTGGCTGCACGGCTTGTCCTTCCAGCAGCTGCTGCTGCTGGCCTTCCTGCTGATTGCGGGGCTGCTGGGCGTGAGCTCGCTGCGCGCCTTGTACACGCTGGAACAGCTGATGCTGCAAAGCCGCCTGGGCGCCGCGCAGGCCACCGCGCTCAGCACCGCGGCCCAGGCACTCAGCCAGCGCGGCCAGGCCCTGGAGCGCGCGGCCCGGCAGTCCCTGGTGCTGCGCGACGCGCCCCTGCGCCGCAGCTTTGACGAGATGGCGGTGGAGGCCGCAGGGCTGCTGGAGCAGCTGCGCAAGGGCGGGCTGGCGCAGGACCAGTCCGCCGCATGGCATACCCATCTCGACGCCGTCAAGGCGCTGCTGGACGCCGCGCCCGACCGTGCGCTGGAGAACGAGCAGCGCGTTGCGGAGGAATTCGTGTCGCTGGAAGCGCTGCACACCGCCATCGCGCAGTCGGTGCAGGAGCTGAACACCCAGCGCATCCGCGAGCTGCAGGACCGGCTGGAAGCCAGCCGGCGCAGCGTGACGCACCAGGTGGTGGGCGTGATCGTGCTGGCGCTGGTGCTGGCCCTGGCGCTGGGCATCTGGCTGGCCCGCCCGTTCAAGCGGCTGGAACGCGCCATACGCCGCCTGGGCGAAAACCAGCTGCAGGCGCCCGTGGCCATCTACGGCCCGGACGACGTGCGGCGCGTGGGCCAGCAGCTGGAATGGCTGCGCCTGCGGCTGCTGGAGCTGGACGCCGACAAGGCGCGTTTCCTGCGCCATGTGTCGCACGAGCTCAAGACCCCGCTGGCCGCGCTGCGCGAGGGTGTGGCGCTGCTGCAGGACGGGGTGACGGGCGAGCTCAACGCCGGGCAGCGCGAGGTCGCGCAGATCCTGCACCACAACACGCTGGTGCTGCAGGAGGAGATCGAGGCCCTGCTGCGCTTCAACGCCGCGGCCTTCGAAGCCCGGCAGCTGCGGCGCCAGGACACCGACCTGCTGGCGCTGCTGGAAGCCCAGGTCGAGGCGCAGCGGCTGCAGTGGCAGGCGCGGGGGCTGCGGGTGCTGGTGGAAGGCACGCCGGCGACCCTGCAGATCGACGCCGAGAAAATAGCCTCCGCCGTCAGCAACCTGCTGTCCAACGCCATCCGTTTCTCGCCCAAGGGGGGAACGGTGCGGCTGACCCTCTCGCGCCACGGCGACCGGGTGTTCGTGGACGTGTCGGACCAGGGCCCGGGCGTGGCCCAGGCCGACCGCGACCGCGTCTTCGAGCCCTTTTACCGGGGCGTGCGCCAACCCGAGGGCGCGGTGCGCGGCACCGGCATCGGGCTGTCCATCGTCCAGGAGTACGTCGTCGCCCACGGCGGCCGCGTGCGGCTGGTCGAAGAGGGCGTGCACTCCTTCTTTCGCATGGAACTACCCGATGCCGCCTGATTGCTTCCCCTCCCACGCCGCCACACCGGCCGGCCCCGCCCGGGGCCTGCTGCTGGCGGCAGCCTTGCTGCTGGCGGGCTGCAGCGCCACGGCCCCCCGCGCGGCAGCGTCGCCCGAACCCGCACCGGCCCGCACGGCCGAGCCCGCCGGGACGGCGGCTGCGCCCGCCGCAGAGCCTGCGGCCGCGCCGGCCCCCGAGCCCGCCCGCCCGCCCGCGGCCCCGGCGCCGCAGGCCGGGACCGCGCTAGACCAAGTGCTGGCCTACAGCGACCGCGTCCTGCGCCTGCCGCCGGCAGAGCTGGCCCGCGAAGTGGCCCGCCTGGGCGAGGCCGAGGACGCATCGCCCGACACCCCGCTGCTGCTGGCCACCGCCCTGGCGCAGACCCGCCAGCCGGTGGATACGGCGCGTGCGCTCGGCCTGGTGCAGCGGGTGCTGGGCAGCAGCACCGCGCCCGCGCAAGCCCTGCACCCGCTGGCACGGCTGATGGAGGCGCGCCTGCTGCAGCAGCGCCGCCTGGAAGACCAGCTGGAGCGCCAAGCCCAGCAGCTGCGCGATGCCCAGCGGCGCAACGACCAGCTCAACGAACGCCTGGAGGCCGTGCGCGCCATCGAACGCAGCCTGACCACCCGCCCCGCAGCGCTGCCGTCCAGCCCGCCCGCCCCGGCAGGCAGCGGCCCGCAGCGGCCCGCCCCTTGACGCGCCCCTGGCGCCCGTCCCATCCGCCCGCACCCGCCCTGAACCGCCCCGATGCCCAGATCCATGCCCGCAGCCCACGCTCCCTCCCGCGCAACGCCTTCGGCCCGCATCCTGGTGGTGGATGACGATGCGGACATGCTCCGCCTGCTGTCGCTGCGGCTGCAGGCGGCGGGGTACGAGGTGGTGGCCGTGGGCTCGGCCGAGGCGGCGCTGGCCCAGCTCGACATGGCCCGCCCGCAGCTGGTGCTGAGCGACGTGCGGCTGCCGGGCCGCGACGGGCTGGCGCTGTTTGACGAGGTGCGGTCGCGGCACCCGTCCCTGCCGGTCATCCTGCTCACCGCCCACGGCACCATCCCCGATGCGGTGGAAGCCACCTCCCGCGGGGTGTTCACCTACCTGACCAAGCCCTACGACGGCAAGGAGCTGCTGGAAAAAATCGCACAGGCGCTGGCCCTGAGCGCCCCGGCGGTCACCCACGCCCAGGCCAACGAAGCCTGGCGCGCTGAAATCGTGAGCCGCTCCAACCGGATGACCGACCTGCTGGCCGAGGCCTACATGGTCGCCCAGTCCGATGCCAGCATGCTGCTGCTGGGCGACAGCGGAACGGGCAAGGAACTGCTGGCCCAGGCCATCCACCGGGCCAGCCCGCGCGCCCGCCACCCGTTTGTTGCCGTGAACTGCGGCGCCATCCCCGAGACCCTGCTCGAGTCCGAGCTGTTCGGCCACGTCAAGGGAGCCTTTACCGACGCCGTGAGCAACCACAAGGGGCTGTTCCAGGCCGCGGACGGCGGCACGCTGCTGCTGGACGAGATCGGGGACATGCCCCCGGCGCTGCAGGTCAAGCTGCTGCGGGTGCTGCAGGAGCGGGCCGTGCGGCCCGTGGGCGCCAGCCAGTCCATCCCCGTGAACGTGCGCATCATCTCGGCCACCCACCGCGACCTGGAGGCGGCCATGGCGGCCGCCCAGTTCCGCGAAGACCTGTACTACCGGCTCAACGTGGTCACGCTGGCGCTGCCAACGCTGGCGGACCGGCGCGAAGACATCGCCCTGCTGGCGAACCATTTCCTGGACAAGCTCGCGCGCAAGTACGACAAGCGCCTGTCGGGCTTCGCGCCCGAAGCGCTCAAGGCCCTGACGACGGCGGCCTGGCCCGGCAACGTGCGCCAGCTCTACAACGTGGTGGAACAGGTGTGCGCCCTGTCCACCACGCCGCTGGTGCCCCTGACGCTGGTGCAGCGCGCGCTGCGCACGCCGTCCACGCAGGTCCTCAGCTTTGCGGAGGCGCGCCAGCGCTTCGAGCGCGACTACCTGGTGGGGCTGCTGAAGATGACCGACGGCAATGTGGCCGACGCCGCGCGCCTGGCGCAACGCAACCGCACCGAGTTCTACCGCCTGCTGCAAAAACACGCGCTGACGCCCGGCCATTTCAAGGCCGACGCGGGCGACGGCGACGATGTCGCCACCGAGCGACAAGACTAAGCCGTTGATTTCGCTGGTCTTTTTTGCCTGCACCGGGCAAGCTGTCGCTGAACCACGACAAAAACCGCCCCAGCGGCCGCCGAAACCCGCGCCGCACAACTGCTTACATGCAGAGCCGCCGCTAACCACTTGATTTCAAAGCGCTTTTCAGACCTGGCACAGGGTTTGCCCTGGGTCAGGCATGCAAGCTGTTTTCTCCCGTCTCCTGCGCCCCCGGCGCCTGCTGGCACAGCCCGCCTGGGCGGTGGCCCTGGCGCTGTGGACCGGCGCTGCGGCCCACGCGCAGGGCTTTGATTTCGAGAGCGTCACGCGCCTGGCCCGCGAGCGTGCGGCCCAGCCGTACCGCGCAGCCAACGGCAAACTGCCGGCCGACCTGGCGCGGCTGGACTACGACGGCGTGCGCGACATCCGCTGGCGGCCCGAGCGGGCCCTGTGGCGCGCCGAGAAGCTGCCCTTCGAGGCCATGTTCTTCCACCTGGGCCTGTACCAGAAAGAGCCGGTGCTGATCAACGAAGTCACCCCCCAGGGCGTGCGCCACGTGGCCTACGACCGGGCCGACTTCGACTACGGCAAGAACACGCTGAACCCCAAGGCCTGGGGCGACCTGGGCTTTGCGGGATTCCGCCTGCACAACCACCTCAATTCCAGCGCCTACAAGGACGAGCTGGTGGTGTTTCAGGGCGCCAGCTATTTCCGTGCCCTGGGCAAGGGCCAGCAATACGGGCTGTCGGCGCGGGGCCTGGCCATCGACACCGTGGGCGGCCGCGGCGAGGAATTTCCGCGCTTCACGGAGTTCTGGCTGGTGCGCCCGGAGCCGCTGGCCACCCAGGTCACGGTGTACGCGCTGCTGGACTCCCCCCGCGCCACCGGGGCCTTCCGCTTTGACATCCAGCCCGGCGTGCACACCACCACCACGGTGCGCAGCCGGATCTTTGTGCGCCCGGGCGCCGGCAAGCCCATTGCCACCCTGGGCATTGCCCCGCTGACCAGCATGTTCTTCTTTGGCGAGAACCAGCCGCGCAAGGAGGATTTCCGGCCGGAGGTGCACGACTCCGACGGCCTGATGGTGGCCACGGGCGAGGGCGAGTGGCTGTGGCGCCCGCTGCAAAACCCGCAGCAGACGCTGGTGACCTCGTTCGCCACCAAGAACCCCAAGGGCTTCGGGCTGATGCAGCGCGACCGCCAGTGGCCCAGCTACGAGGACGTGGAAGCCCGGTACGAACGCCGGCCCAGCGCCTGGGTGCGGCCCCTGCACGACTGGGGCGCGGGCCGGGTGGAACTGGTGCAGCTGAACACGCCCGACGAAACCCACGACAACATCGTGGCGTACTGGGTGCCTGCCCAGCTGCCGGCGCCCGGCCAGCCTCTGGAGTTTGCCTACGAGCTGAGCTGGCAGGGCGACGAGCAGCAGCGCCCGCCCGGCGCCTGGGCCACGCAATCGCGCCGGGGCATGGGCTACACGAAGCAGAGCCCCGACGCCCTGCGCCAGCAGGCGCAGTACGTGATCGATTTCGACGGCCCCGCGCTCAAGGCCCTGCCGGAGAACGCCGCCGTCCCGGCCGTCGTGAGCAGCGATGCCAACGGCAAGGTGCTGGAAAGCATCGCCTACCGCAACCCCGCCACCGGGCAGTGGCGCATGACCGTTCGCGTGCAGCGTCTCAAGGCCGACCGGCCGGTCGAGCTGCGCGCCTTTCTTCAACACGACAACCACGCTGTGAGCGAAACATGGACACACATCCTTCTTCCCGAGTGAGCTCCGCTTCCACGGGCCGGCGCAGCGCCTTGCGCGAGGAGCGCCACCCCAACTCCGTGACCGCTCCGCCGCTGCACCGCGGCTCCATGGTCCCCGTGCAGTGGCGCGGTTTCTGGAACAGCCTGGGCACCGCCGTGCTGCTGCGGCTCACGGGCCGCACCGGCGCAGAAGGCGCCTCGGCCACCGCCGCCGCGCCCGCCGAACCCTGGCAGCGCGCCGCGCGGCAGCGCCGGTGGACGTTTGCGCTGCTCACCGTGCTGGCCACGGCGCTGGCCAGCACCTTGTTTGCCGCAGTCCAGCCCGACTACGACAACGCCTGGCTGGGCTACGGCCAGGTGGCCCTGTTCGCGCTGCTGTCGGCCTGGGTCGTCACCGGCTTCCTCACCGGGCTGATGGGGTTCTGGGTGATGCTGCGGGGCGACCGCCACGCCCTGACGGCGCGCAGCGTGCTGGAGCATGGGCTGCCCGCGGACGCGCGCACCGCCATCATCATGCCGATCTGCAATGAGGACGTGGCCACGGTCTTCGCGGGCCTGCGGGCCACCTGCGAATCGGTGGCCTCCACCGGCCATGGCTCCACGTTCGACGTGTTCGTGCTGTCCGACAGCTACGACCCCGCCATCGTCCGCGCCGAACGCGCGGCCTGGGAAGCGCTGCGCACCGCGCTGGCGCAGCACGCGCAGCAGCCGCAGGTGCAGGTGTACTACCGGCTGCGCGCGCGCCGCACGCACCGCAAGGCGGGCAACGTGGCCGACTTCTGCCGCCGCTGGGGCAAGGACTACCGCTACATGGTGGTGCTGGACGCCGACAGCGTGATGAGCGGCGACTGCATCGTCTCCATGGCCAAGCTGATGGAAGCGCACCCCACCGCCGGCATCATCCAGACGGCCACCCAGGCCATCGGCCACGTCACCCTGCACGCGCGGGCGCAGCAGTTCGCCTCGCGCGTCACCGGCCGCCTGTTCACGCTGGGCATGCAGTACTGGCAGCTAGGCGAATCCCACTACTGGGGCCACAACGCCATCATCCGCGTGGCGCCCTTCATGCAGCACTGCGCGCTGGCGCCCATCCAGGGCAAGGGAGGCCTTGCCGGCGGCATCCTGTCGCACGACTTCGTCGAAGCCGCGCTCATGCGCCGCGCCGGCTACCACGTGTGGCTGGCGGCCGACCTGGTGGGCAGCTACGAGCAGCAGCCGCCCGACCTGCTGGCCGAACTGCAACGCGACCGCCGCTGGTGCCAGGGCAACCTGCAAAACGCCCAGCTGGTGGCCGAGCCTGGCATCCATGCCGTGCACCGCACCATGTTCCTGACCGGTGCCATGGCCTACCTGTCGGCCCCGCTGTGGCTCGCGTTCCTCACGCTGGGCACGGCGCTGTGGCTCTCGGGCGCGCGGCTGGTGGCCGACTGGCATGTGCTGCCGGCCGAGCTGCTGTCGCTGTGGGCCTGGACGCTGTGCCTGTTGTTCCTGCCCCGCGCGCTGGGGGTGGCCGCCGTGTTCATGCGACGCGAGCAGCAGCAGTACGGCGGTGGCTTCAGCCTGCTCAAGAGCGCCGCGCTGGAAAGCGTGCTGGCCATCCTGCAGGCGCCGATCCGCATGCTGGCGCACTCGCTGTTCGTGCTGATCGCCCTGACCGGCCTGAAGCTGGAATGGAAGTCGCCCCCGCGCGAAGCGCAGGCCGTGCCGTGGCGCCACGCCGTGCGCCAGCTGGCGCCCATGAGCGCCGTCATCGGCCTGCTGGCCCTGGGCGTGGCAGCCATCGACAGCAGCGCCCTGCTGTGGCTCATGCCCGTGGGCCTGCCGCTGGCCCTGGCCATTCCGCTGGCCGTGCTCACCAGCCAGATCGCGCTGGGCCAGTCGCTGCGCGCCCGGCGGCTGCTGCTGATCCCGGAGGAATCGTGGTCGCCCCCGGTGCTGCGCCGCGCCTGGCTCCACGCGAGCCGGCTCGCGGCCCCGGCGCTGAAGGCGGCGTGACCCGCGCCCGCACCGGGCCAGCGGGCCCGCCCGCGCACCACGAAAAAGAGCCGGCATGTGCCGGCTCTTTTTTGCTCACATTTTGATAGCGTCTTGCGCTTATTCCACGGGCGCCAGAGGGCAAAAATGCTTGAAACCCTCAGAACGGCATCTTGGGCATGCCGCCGCCGCCCAGGCCTTTCATGCCGCCCATGCGCTTCATCATCTTCATGAGGCCGCCGCCCTTCATCTTCTTCATCATGCCCTGCATCTGCTCGAACTCCTTGAGCAGGCGGTTGACCTCCTGCACCTGCACGCCCGCACCGCTGGCGATGCGCTTCTTGCGGGTGGCCTTGATGAGCTCGGGCTTGCGGCGCTCCAGCGGCGTCATGCTCTGGATGATGCCTTCCTTGCGGCGGATGTCCTTCTCGGCCTTGTCCATGTCCACGGCACCGGCCTTGGCCGTGAGCTGCGCAGGGAGCTTGTCCATGAGGCTGGACAGCCCGCCCATCTGCTTCATCTGCTGGATCTGGGCCAGGAAGTCGTTCAGGTCAAAGCCGTCCCCGCTTTTCACCTTGGCCGCCAGCTTCTGGGCGGCCTCCAGGTCCACCCCGGCCGTGACCTGCTCCACCAGGGCCACGATGTCGCCCATGCCCAGGATGCGGCCGGCGTGGCGCTCGGCGTCGAACACTTCCAGCCCGTCGATCTTCTCGGAGACGCCCGCAAACTTGATAGGCGCGCCGGTGATCTGCCGCACCGACAGCGCCGCACCGCCGCGCGAGTCGCCGTCGAGCTTGGTCAGCACGATGCCGGTGAGGGGCAGCGCCTCCTTGAAGGCACGAGCGGTGTTGATGGCGTCCTGGCCCTGCATGGCGTCCACCACGAACAGGGTCTCCACCGGGTTCAGCGCCGCGTGCAGGTCCTTGATTTCCTTCATCAAGGCTTCGTCGATGGCCAGGCGGCCGGCCGTGTCGACCAGCAGCACGTCGAAATAGTGCTTGCGCGCGTAGTCGAGGGCGGCCTGGGCAATGTCCAGCGGCTTCTGGTCCGGGGTGCTTGGGAACCACTCGGCGCCGGCCTGCCGGGTCACCGTCTTGAGCTGCTCGATGGCGGCGGGGCGGTAGACGTCGCCGGACACCGTGAGCACCTTCTTCTTGCGCTTTTCAATCAGGTGCTTGGCCAGCTTGGCCGTGGTGGTGGTCTTGCCCGCCCCCTGCAAGCCCGCCATCAGGATCACCGCCGGCGGCTGCGCCGCCAGGTTGATGTCGGAAATACCCTCGCCCATGGTCGCGGCCAGCTCGCGGTTGACGATGGACACCAGCGTCTGTCCCGGCTTGAGCGAGCCCAGCACCTCCTGGCCCAGCGCCTTGTCCTTGACCCGCGCGATGAAATCGCGCACCACGGGCAGCGCCACGTCCGCCTCCAGCAAGGCCATGCGCACCTCGCGCAGCATGTCCTGCACGTTGGACTCGGTGATGCGGGCCTGGCCGCGCATCTCCTTGACGAGGCGCGTGAGTTTGTCGGTAAGGGCGGAGGCCATAAAGAGAGTTCCGGTGTTGCCTGCGCAGCGTCAACGCGGCGGTTGCGGGCGCAGGCCGCCAAGGGGCTGGCGGTGGGGCTGAAAGGCTAAACTGTCAGCCATGATTTTACCGAGTAGCTCTCCCATCGGCTGGCTGTTGGCCCTGGCCGCTGCCCTGGCATACGCCGTGCCCGCCGCGGCGGCCCGGCAGCTGGGCGCCGCAGCCGCGCGCAACGCGCTGCTGGTGGCCTGGCTGCTGCACGGCGCGGTGCTGGTGTGGGGCCTGTGGGGCGACGCGCCCCGCTTTGGCTTCGCCCCCGCGCTGTCGATGACGGCCTGGCTCGTGCTGACGGTCTACGCGGTGGAGCGGCAGCTGTTCCCGCAGATGCAGTCGCGCTGGGTCCTGGCGTCGCTGGGCGCGCTGGCCATCGTGCTGGCCCTGCTGTTCCCCGGCCAGCCGCTGCATGTGAGCGCCTCGGCCTGGCTGCCGCTGCACCTGGCCCTGGGGATTGCCTGCTACGGGCTGTTTGCCGCCGCCGTCGTGCACGCCTGGCTCATGACCCGCGCGGAGCAGCGCATCCGCCACGCCGAAGACCCGCACAGCGGCATCCCCCTGCTCACGCTGGAACGGCTGACCTTCCGCTTCGTGACTGCGGGCTTCATCCTTCTGACCGCCACGCTGCTGGCCGGATGGCTGTTTGGAGAAACGCTGTACGGAAAGGCCTGGCGCTGGGACCACAAGGCCGTGTTCTCCGTGCTCTCCTGGGTCACGTTCGCAGGCCTGCTCCTGGGACGCGCGCGGTTCGGCTGGCGCGGGCGCAGCGCCGTGCGGGTGCTGTACACCGGCTCGGCGCTCTTGCTGCTGGCCTACGTGGGCTCGCGCTTTGTGCTGGAAGTCGTCCTGGGGCGCAGCGCATGAAATACCTGGTGCTGCTGGCGGTGCTGGCCGTGGCGTATGGCATGTGGCGCAACCGCCGCGCCAAGGATGCGCCTGTGCCGCCCCGGCACGCCGCCCGGCCCCCGGCCGCCGCGCTGCCCCAGGCCATGCTGGCCTGCGCGCACTGCGGCGTGCATGTTCCCCAGGCCGATGCCCTGATGGCCGGCAACCGCCCCTACTGCTGCGCGGAGCACCGCGCGCGGGGCCCCGCCTGAGCCGGACCCGGCGCCGATCGCCAACTCTTTTCTTCCTTTTTTCAGTCTCCGCGTTCCTATGCCTCTGGCAGACACCCCTTTCTTGCGGCTGTGGCGCGGGTTCCTGACCGGCCGCGTGATGGTGGCGCTGGCGCTGGTGGTGCTGCAGGGCGTGGGGCAGGCCGTCAACCAGGCCGCCGAGCCTGCCGTGCTGGGCGTGTGCGTGGCCTACCTCGGGGCCACGGTCGTGCTGCGCGTGCTGGGGCGCAACCGACCGCCCGCGCCGCACACCGGCCCGCACTGGCTGCTCTCCATCGGGGTGGATCTGGCGGCCATCTCCGCGCTGCAGTTGCTGCACGCGGGCAGCATGAACTACACGCCGCTGTTCGGCCTGCCCATCCTCATGGCAGCCGTGCTCGGCTCGCTGACGCTGGCCCTGGGCACCACGGCGGCGGTCACCCTGCTGCTGCTGGGTTGGGCCGCCTGGTTGTCCACCGGCTCCACCGGCGACGATGCGCCCCGCTACCTGCAAAGCGCGCTGACCGGCACCGGCTATTTCATCGTGAGCTACCTCGTGCACCAGCTGGCCAGCCGGCTGGCGCGCGAGCAGGAACTGGCCCAGCAAAGCCAGATGGCCGCGCGCGTGCAGGCGCAGGTGAGCGCGCTGGTGATCCAGAACCTGACCGACGGCGTGCTGGTGGTGGACGAAAGCGACACCGTGCGCATCGCCAACCCCGCGGGGCTGCAGCTGCTTGCGGCCGGGTCCCCGCCCGAGCTGCCCTTCTCCCTGGCCGCGCAACCTCCTTGGCAGCCCCTGGTCATCCTGGCGCGCCGCACGTTCCGGCAGGAGCATTCGCAGACCGCGGACGTCGACCTGCTGCACCCGGGGCAAAGCCCGACCGGACTGCATGTGCGCACCTGGCTCACCTCCACCCGCGAGGCCGCGCGCCAGGCCCAGACCGAACGGCTGTGCGTGATGTTCCTGCACGACCTGCGCGAGATGGAAGCGCGGCTGCGCACGGAAAAGCTCGCCGCCATGGGCCGCATGTCGGCGGCCGTGGCGCACGAGATCCGCAACCCGCTGGCGGCCATCGTGCAGGCCAATGCCCTGCTGGAGGAGGACCTGCAGGACCCGGGACACAAGCGCCTGACCCACATGGTGCAGCAGAACGCGGACCGCCTGGCGCGCATTGCCGAAGAAGTGCTGGACATCGCCCGCGTGCAGCACCAGATCAGCCATGCGCCGGCATCCACCCTGGCGCTGGACGAGGCCGTGGCCCTGGTCTGGAACGACTGGCAGGCGCAAGACCCCGCCCGCCGCCGCGCCGTGGTGAGCCTGGAAGCCAGCGGGGTCCAGGTCGAGTTCGACACGGAGCACCTGCGGCGCGTGCTCGTGAACCTGCTGGACAACGCGCTGCGCTACATGGGCCAGGAGCCCGACTCCCTGCGGGTGACCACCCGCACCTCTGCGGCGGGCCAGGCCAGCCTGCAGGTCTGGAGCGACGGCGCCCCCATGGACAAATCGGTGGAACGCCACCTCTTCGAGCCCTTCTTCTCGTCCGAAAGCCGCTCCAGCGGCCTGGGCCTGTACATCTGCCGGGAGCTGTGCCAGCGCCACGGCGCCTCCATCAGCTACCAGCGGCTGACCCAGAGCACCCCGCGCGGCGACATCGGGGGCAACGCCTTCACGGTGGGTTTTCGCCGCACGACCCGCCCCACCGACGCCGCCACGCTGTTTGACACCATCGTGGTCTGAAACCTTTTGCCATGAACGCACCAGCCGCCTCCATCCTCGTCGTGGACGACGAACCCGATCTGCGCACCCTGTATGAACTGACGCTCCTGCGCGAGGGCTACCGCGTGGAAACGGCGTCCAACCTGCAGGAGGCCCGCAACCAGCTGCAGGCCCAACGCTTCGACGCCGTCATCACCGACATGCGCCTGCCCGACGGGTTCGGCATGGAACTGCTGCAGGACCTGCGCGACCAGCAGCGCCGCGAGCGCTGCGTGGTCATGACGGCCTACGGATCGGCGGAGAACGCGGTGGAGGCCTTGCGCTCCGGCGCATTCGACTACCTGACCAAGCCGGTCGACCTCAAGCAGTTCCGCTCGGTGGTCGCGTCCGCCGTGCAGGGCACCGGCGGCGTGCCGCCGCCGCGGGCGGCCCGCACCGGCGGCATGCAGGGGCGGCAGGCCAGCGCCGCGGTGGAATCGCCCACGGCCGGCACCGCCCTGGACCGGCTGGTGGGCACCTCCGAAGCCATCCTCAACGTCAAGCAGCGCGTGGCCAAGGTGGCCCGCGGCATGGCGCCCGTGCTGATCCACGGTGAATCGGGCACCGGCAAGGAGCTGGTGGCCCAGGCGCTGCACGCGAGCAGCCAGCGGGCCGACGGCCCGCTGGTGGCCGTGAACTGCGGCGCCATTCCAGAAAACCTCCTGGAGGCAGAGTTCTTCGGCGCGCGCAAGGGGTCCTACACCGGGGCCACCCAGGACCGCGACGGCTACTTCCAGGCGGCACGCGGCGGCACGCTGTTCCTGGACGAAATCGGCGACCTGCCATTGCCAATGCAGTCCAAACTGCTGCGCGCCATCCAGGAGCGCAGCGTGCGCCCCCTGGGCTCCACCCAGGAGGAGACGGTGGACGTGCGCATTGTCAGCGCCACGCACCGCGACCTCGCGGCCGACGTGCAGGCGGGCCGTTTCCGGCAGGATCTGTACTACCGTCTCAACGTCATCGAGATCGTGATCCCCCCCTTGCGCGAGCGCCGCGAGGACCTGCCGGTGCTGTGCACCGCCTTGCTCGCGCGCATTGCCCACGAATCCGGCCTGCCCGTCCCGGCGCTGTCCGGCCAAGCCCTGCAGGCCCTGGCGGCCCACCCGCTCACCGGCAACGTGCGGGAGCTGGAAAACCTGCTGCACCGCGCCGTCGCCCTGAGCGACGGCGACGAACTGCACATCGACTGGCCGTGCGGGACCGGGGGGGCCGAGCCTGCAGAGCCGCGCCCCCCGGCCGGGACCGCGGCGAATGCGCCGTACCTGGCCGAACCGCAGCACGGCCAGTCCGACGCCGTGGCGGCAAGCAACCCCGGCAGCACGGTGCCGCTGCCCAATGATCTGCAGGCCTGGCTGGACCATCAGGAGCGCGACATCCTGGTGCGCGCCCTGCGCGAGTCCGGCTTCAACCGGACCGCCACGGCGGCGCGCCTGGGCATCAGCCTGCGGCAGATCCGCTACCGCATCGCGCGGCTGAACATCGCCGTCCCCAACGACCAGGATGCGCATGACGACGCCGGCTGAGGCAGCGATGCCCGCAGCGGGCCCGTGGCAGCCGGGATGGCAGGGCGGATGGCTGCGCGGCGCTACGCGGCTCGACTCCCCCAACCACGGCGCCCGCCCCGCTGCGGCGGTGTCTGCCATCGACCTCATCGTGGTGCATTCCATCAGCCTGCCCCCGGGCGAATACGGGACCGGCGCGGTTCAACAATTGTTCACCAACACCCTGGACTGGGACGCCCACCCGTACTACCAAGGCATCCGCGGGCTGGAGGTTTCTGCCCATTTTTTCATCGAGCGCTCGGGGGCCGTGTGGCAGTTCGTGGATTGCGACCTGCGGGCCTGGCATGCCGGACAGTCGTCCTACCGCGGGCGCAGCCAATGCAATGACGACTCGATCGGCATCGAGCTGGAGGGCCTGGAAGGCGGCCCGTTCGAGCCCGCCCAGTACCAGGCCCTGACCCGGCTGTGCCAGGCAATCCAGCAGCGCTACCCCATCGCGCACATCGCCGGCCACGAGCACATTGCCCCCGGCCGCAAGCAAGACCCCGGCCCCGGCTTCGACTGGGCGCGCCTGCAAGCGGGCCTGCAGTGGCCGGCCCATCGCTTTCCGGCGGCGGTCCGGGCCCCGTTCCCGGCACAACCCTAGGGATGCTCTGCACGAATCGAGCGGCAAGTGGGCGCTGCGGATCGGGATGGGCTGCAAGACGCAAAGCGCAGCAATAGCCGAGCTATTGCGAGCATTTGCAACGCAGCAGACCGCCCGAGCCCGCAGATGCACACGGCGCGACGACGCGTGCAGAGCATCCCTAGGGATGCTGGCGGGCGTGTCGCGCCCGCGCCGCGCTCCGGATTTTTTTCTTTGTGCAACCGCACAAAACGCTGCCCCCAGAGGGCACGCCGCTTTGCAGGGCAAACCCGCCGGCGAAGCCTGTGCTGGCGCGGGTTGCGGGGCGCTTTTTCAGCCGTGCCGCGGCCTGGCGCGCGGCACGGCAGGGCCCTTTGGTCGCCTGGTACATGCTGTTTCGCTTTTTCGGAGCGCCGGGGGCGGTACACTACCGGTAGTGTCTTGAACGCATCAGACACACCATATATAGTGTGCGCCAGACCACCGCCCGCCGCAGCCACCGCGGCATGGCGGCCCGCAGTCCGCGCGCACTTCCCCCAGACAGCCCAAAGAAGAGGACTCCCCATGCAAGCTGGTTTGAACACGCCTTCCCCCGCCCATGCCACCCCCGCGGAGGCGCCCGCCGCGCCCTCCGACGCGTCCACCGCAGCCAACTCCCTGGCGCATTACCAGATCATCCGGCGCAACGGCGCGGTGGTGCCCTTTGAGCCGCAAAAGATTGCGGTGGCCCTGATGAAGGCTTTCCTGGCAGTGCATGGAACCCAGGGCGCAGCGTCCGCCAGCGTGCGGGAAGTCGTGGACCTGCTGACCCACAACGTTGTGCGCGCCCTGGTCCGCTCGCGGCCCGCAGGCGGCACGTTCCATATCGAAGACGTGCAGGACCAGGTGGAGCTGGGCCTGATGCGCGGCGAGCACCATGAGGTGGCCCGCGCGTACGTGCTGTACCGGGAGCGCCGCACCCAGGAGCGCGCCCGCCAGGTGGAGCAGCAGGCGCAAGCGCAGTCCGCCCCCCAGCTGCATGTGCTGGACGGCGGCAAGCGCGTCGCCCTGGACCCCCTGCACCTGCAGGCGCTGATCGAGTCGGCCTGCGTGAACCTGGGCGCGGACGTCAAGGCCGACCCCATCGTGGCCGAAACCATGCGCAACCTGTACGACGGCGTGCCCATGGAAGAGGTCTACAAGGCCTCCATCCTCGCAGCGCGCACGCTGATCGAGAAGGACCCGGACTACACCTACGCCACCGCCCGGCTGCTGCTGCACACCATCGTGCGCGAGGTGCTCGGCCGTGAGGTGCCCCAGGCCGCCATGGGCGAGGCCTATGTCAGCTACTTCCCCGAGTTCATCCAGAAGGGCGTGGACAACGAGCTGCTGGACAAGCGCCTGCTGCAGTACGACCTCCAGCGCCTGGGCGCGGCCCTGAAGGCCGACCGTGACCTGAAGTTTGACTACCTGGGCCTGCAAACGCTGTACGACCGCTACTTCCTGCACGTCAAGAAAACCCGCATCGAACTGCCCCAGGCGTTCTTCATGCGCGTGGCCATGGGCCTGGCCCTGAACGAGAGCGACCGCGAGGGCCGCGCCATCGAGTTCTACGAAGTCCTGTCGTCGTTCGACTTCATGTCCAGCACGCCCACGCTGTTCAACAGCGGCACCCTGCGCTCCCAGCTGTCCAGCTGCTACCTGACCACCGTGCCGGACGACCTGGACGGCATCTATGAGTCCATCAAGGAAAACGCGCTGCTATCGAAGTTCGCGGGCGGCCTGGGCAACGACTGGACCCGGGTGCGCGCCCTGGGCTCCCACATCAAGGGCACCAACGGCGAATCGCAGGGCGTGGTGCCCTTCCTCAAGGTCGTCAACGACACGGCCGTGGCCGTCAACCAGGGCGGCAAGCGCAAGGGCGCCGTCTGCACGTACCTGGAAACCTGGCACCTGGACATCGAGGAGTTCCTGGAGCTGCGCAAGAACACCGGCGACGACCGCCGCCGCACGCACGACATGAACACGGCCAACTGGATCCCCGACCTGTTCATGCGCCGCGTGATGGAAAAAGGCACCTGGACGCTGTTCTCCCCCTCCAACGTGCCCGACCTGCACGACCTGTTCGGTGCCGACTTTGAAAAGGCCTATGTGGCCTACGAAGAGAAGGCCGCCCGCGGCGAGATCAAGCCGTCCAAGACCGTGCAGGCCACGGACCTGTGGCGCAAGATGCTGACCATGCTGTTCGAGACCGGGCACCCCTGGATCACCTACAAGGACGCCTGCAACGTGCGCTCGCCCCAGCAGCACGCCGGCGTGGTGCACTCGTCCAACCTGTGCACCGAGATCACGCTGAACACCAGCGACACCGAAACCGCCGTGTGCAACCTCGGCTCGGTCAACCTGCTGCAGCACCTGAAGAACGGCCAGATCGACCACGAGAAGCTCAAGAAGACCGTGACGGTGGCGATGCGCATGCTCGACAACGTCATCGACATCAACTACTACGCGGTCAACAAGGCCCGCGACTCCAATCTGCGCCACCGCCCGGTGGGCCTGGGCCTCATGGCCTTCCAGGACAGCCTGTACGAACTGCGCATCCCCTACGCATCGCAAGAGGCCGTGGAATTTGCCGACCGCTCGATGGAAGCCATCTGCTACTACGCCTACTGGGCGTCCACGGAACTGGCCCGCGAACGGGGCCAGTACTCCAGCTACAAGGGCTCGCTGTGGGACCGCGGCATCCTTCCCCTGGACACGCTGGACCTGCTGGCGCAGGCCCGCGGCGGCTATGTGGAAGTGGACCGCTCCGCCACGCTCGACTGGGACGCCCTGCGCAAGAAGATCGCCCGGGACGGCATGCGCAACTCCAATTGCGTGGCCATCGCGCCCACCGCCACGATCTCCAACATCATCGGCGTGGACGCGTCGATCGAGCCCTCGTTCGGCAACCTGTCCGTGAAGTCGAACCTGTCGGGCGAGTTCACCGTGATCAACGGCTGCCTGGTGCGCGACCTCAAGCGCCTGGGCCTGTGGGACGACGTGATGATCATGGACCTCAAGCACTTCAAGGGCTCGCTGCACCCCATCGACCGCGTTCCCCAGGACATCAAGGCCCTGTACTCGACCGCCTTCGAGGTGGAGCCCCGCTGGCTGGTCGAAGCCGCATCGCGCCGCCAGAAGTGGATCGACCAGGCCCAGAGCCTGAACATCTATATGGCCGGCGCATCGGGCAAGAAGCTTGATGACACCTACAAGCTGGCCTGGGTGCGCGGCCTGAAGACCACCTACTACCTGCGCACGCAAAGCGCCACCCACGTGGAGATGAGCACGGTGAACACGCGCCAGCTCAATGCAGTCTCCTCGGGGCACGACGGCGGCGCGGCAGCACAGGCCGCAGCGCCGGCCCAGGCCCAGCCCAGCGCTCTGGAAGCAGCGGCTGCGGCGGCTGCAGCGCAGGCAGCGGCACTGCCCGCCACCGACATCAAGTTCTGCGCCATCGACGACCCCACCTGCGAAGCCTGCCAATAAAGGTTTCGCCTGCGACGCACCGGGTGCACCTGGTGCGTCGCAACGGTGCTGTGAAGCAACAAATCCTTGCTGCGCAACGCTTCGGTGCTTTTCTTTTCGCAGCACTGCTTTCATAATCCGAACACTGGAAAATCTATGTTGACCTGGGACGAAGAAGTCAAGCCCTCATCGCAAAATCAACTGGACGGCGGTCTGCAAAACAACCGCCAGGCGGGGCAACCGCCCCTGTCTTTTCAGACCCCGTCGTTGCAGCCCGTGGCCACCACCGCAACGCCCGCTTCCAGCGCGCAGACCTCCGCATCGGCTGCCGCACACCGCCGTGTCAACGCGGCCGACAAGCGCATCATCAACGGCCAGACCGACGTCAATCAACTGGTGCCGTTCAAGTACAAGTGGGCCTGGGAAAAATACCTGGCCACGTGCGCAAACCACTGGATGCCGCAAGAGGTGAACATGACGCGCGACATCGCGTTGTGGAAGGACCCGAACGGCCTGTCGGAAGACGAGCGCCGCATCATCAAGCGCAACCTCGGCTTCTTCGTCACCGCGGACTCCCTGGCGGCCAACAACATCGTGCTGGGCACCTACCGCCACATCACGGCCCCGGAATGCCGCCAGTTCCTGCTACGCCAGGCCTTCGAGGAAGCCATCCACACCCACGCCTACCAGTACATCGTGGAGTCTCTGGGCCTGGACGAGGGCGAGATCTTCAACGCGTACAACGAAGTTGCGTCCATCCGCGACAAGGATGAATTCCTGATCCCGTTCATCGACGCGATCATGGACCCCAACTTCAAGACCGGCACGCCCGAAAGCGACCAGACGCTGCTCAAGTCGCTCATCGTCTTCGCCTGCCTGATGGAAGGCCTGTTCTTCTACGTCGGCTTCACGCAGATCCTTGCCCTGGGCCGCCAGAACAAGATGACGGGCGCTGCCGAGCAGTACCAGTACATCCTGCGCGACGAATCGATGCACTGCAATTTCGGCATCGACCTGATCAACCAGCTCAAGCTGGAGAACCCGCACCTGTGGACCGCCGAGTTCAAGGCCGAGATCAAGGCCTTGTTCCTCAAGGCGGTGGAGCTGGAGTACCGCTACGCGGAGGACACCATGCCCCGCGGGGTGCTGGGGCTCAATGCGTCCATGTTCAAAGGCTACCTGCGCTACATCGCAAACCGCCGGGCGACGCAGATCGGGCTGGAAACGCTGTTCCCCAACGAAGAGAACCCGTTCCCCTGGATGAGCGAGATGATTGATCTGAAGAAGGAACGTAACTTCTTCGAGACCCGCGTGATCGAATACCAGTCCGGTGGTGCGCTGTCCTGGGACTAGCGCCTTTTTCCGCATCACACCACCATGGCTTGCACACCACGCCCCACACCGCCAGCGCCCCATGGCGCGGCCCTGTGGGGCGTTTCCGTGTTCATGGGGATGGACCCAGTCTCCATCCCCATGGATCGCTTCCTGTCCACTGCAGACAGGGAGTGCTCTTTGCAAATTGACCCAAGGAGAACATGATGGCAACTGCGAAAAAACCGGCCGCCAAGAAGGCAGCCCCCGCGAAGAAAGCTGCAACCGCTGCCAAGCCAGCCGCAGCAAAGAAAGCTGCACCCGCCAAGAAGGCCGCAGCACCCGCCAAGAAGGCCGCTCCTGCCAAGAAGGCCGTAGCAGCAAAGAAGGCCGCTCCCGCCAAGAAGGCAGCAGCACCCGCCAAGAAAGCCGCTCCTGCCAAGAAGGCCGTAGCAGCGAAGAAGGCCGCTCCCGCCAAGAAGGCAGCAGCACCCGCCAAGAAAGCCGCTCCTGCCAAGAAGGCCGTAGCAGCGAAGAAGGCCGCTCCCGCCAAGAAGGCAGCAGCACCCGCCAAGAAAGCCGCTCCTGCCAAGAAGGCCGTAGCAGCGAAGAAGGCCGCTCCTGCCAAGAAGGCTGCAGCACCTGCGAAGAAGGCTCCTGCCGCTGCGAAGAAGGCTGCCCCTGCCAAGGCTCCCGCTAAGAAGGCAGCCCCCAAGAAGGCCGCCAAGGCGCCTGCCCCTGCCCCTGCTGCGGCCCCCGCCGCCCAGACCACGCTGAACCCTCAGGCAGCCTGGCCTTTCCCTACGGGCAACAAGCCCTAAGACGAACGCCGCGCGCGTTCCTCAACCCGGCGCCAACGCGCCGGGTTTTTTTATGGGTGCAACGCGCAGTCCGTCAGGCGCTGGCCCGGGTTGCTCACGGAGCACCGGCGCCAGAAGGCGGGCCGCCGTCTGGCCACCGGGTCCTGAACCTGGACGCCCACCGCAGAGCCACCGTTGCCGCGCAATGAAAACGCCGCGGCCCAACATGCGCTCGCAGAACGTTACTGGGGCACGAAATCCAGCGTGTAATTCTGCGGCCCGCGCTGCGCGATCTTCAGCGCCCCCACCCGGTTGCCGAGCTCGGCGCAACGCACCAGCGGCCAGCCTTTTTCCAGGCCGAACAGCAGCGCACCGCGCCAGGCATCGCCACACCCCGTCGGGTCGACCACGGCGGCAGGCACCACGGCCGGCACATGGGTCTTTGCTCCGTCCACCCAGACCTCGCAGCCCTCGGCGCCCAGCGTCACCACCAGTCCGCGCACCTTGCGCGAAATCTCCGCCAGAGTCCAGCCGGTGCGGTCGCACAGCATCTTTCCCTCGTAATCGTTCACCGTGACCCAGGCGGCCTGCTCCACAAACCGGGCCAGCTCCTCGCCGTTGAACATGGGCAGCCCTTGGCCCGGGTCGAACACAAAGGGAATTCCGGCCGCTGCAAACTGCGCCGCGTGCTCCAGCATGGCATCGCGCCCATCGGGTGCAATGATGCCGACCTGCACGCCCCCGCCTGCTTCGATGCGGTTGCGGTGCGCCTGCATCATCGCGCCCGGGTGGAAGGCGGTGATCTGGTTGTTGTCCCGGTCGGTCATGATCATGGCCTGGGCCGTGTAGGTCTCTTGCACCTGGCCCACATGGCGCGTGCTGATGCCCAGCGACTCCAGCCGCTGCAGGTAGTCCGCACCATCGCTGCCCAGCATGGCCATGGGCAGGGGCTCCCCGCCCAGCAGCTTGAGGCTGTAGGCAATATTGCCGGCGCATCCGCCGAAGTCGCGCCGCAGCGAAGGAACCAGGAAAGAGACATTCAGGATGTGCAGCTGGTCGGGCAGTATCTGCTCGGCAAAGCGTCCCTCGAAAGTCATGATGGTGTCGAACGCGAGAGAACCGCAAATAAGGGCTGCCATATCAGAAGGACAAGTAGGTAAAGAAGGGAAAAAGCGGGAAGGCCGCTCAGGGATAGAACGCAAGCAGCCGGTAGCCGGCCACGCGCGCGCCCCCCGTGGTCACCAGCACCGACACCGAGGCATTCCATTCGCCGCGGGCCGGCAGTTCGCCGGAAGCGCCCAGGTCGGCCGGCAACAGCACCCGGCGCAGCACCGGCTGGTCCTGGGCGTCGGTCAGGGTCAACTCGACCGCCGGCGTGGCCACGGGAATGGCGGCCAGGTTCTTCATGGTCAGCGCCAGCTGGTAGCTGTCGCCCCGGGCCTTGTTGAACGATGAGCTGTCAATGACCACGTCCGCAATCTGGCGGTAGGGCGCAACCTCGCAGCGCAGCGGCTCGCACAGCGCCAGCAGCCAGGGCTGCAAGCGCACATTCATGGCGGCCAGCCGGTCGCGCTCCTGCACCGCAACCTGCAGGCCCAGCCCCGCCAGCGATGCAAGGACCAGCAGCACCAGGACACCGCGTACCAGTGGCCTGCGCCAGAACGCCTTGCGCCGCGCCGCCACGACGAAGCTGACCTCCTCGTGATCGGCCGGCGCTTCGTCCTCGGCACTGCGGTCTTCGCCCTGCGGCGCCGCGTCTGCGTCGGCCGCAGAAGGCTTGGCAGTACGGGCGCGCAGTACCCGGGCTGGCGTGCGCTCGTCGACCAGGGCCAGGGTCTCCGGCACCGGAGCCGGCGGCGCAGGCACAAAATCCACCGGCGGCAAGGGCGTGGCAGTGCCTTGCCCAGGGGCAGCGGCCGGCGGCTCTAGTGCTTCCCCGTCGTCCAGCACGGGCGCTGGGGGCGGCTCCGTCTCCACAGCCGCGGGGGCCGGCAGGTCGGGCTCGGGATCGATGGGCGGCAGCGGGTCCGCGGCAAGCTCCGGCTCCGGGGGCAACTCCTCGTCGTCCGGCAGGGTGGCCGAAGGCAATTCGTATCCCGCAGCCAGGGGCGGCAGGGTCGTCGGCTCGGCGCCGGCCTCCGGCAGCCCGGCCCTTTCTATCGCCTGCGGCGGGACCAGGTTCTCGGCACCGGGGACCCGGCTTTCGACGCCGGACTGCACCTCGACGGGCGCAGCGCTGGGCCGCCAGGAGAATGCATCCAGAAGCCCCGCCTCCAGCCCTGGCGGCTGCTGCGCCGCCTCGCCCCCCCGCGCGGAGAGGAACGCAGGGACGGCAGGCTGGGGAACCTCCAGGACCGGGACGGCATCCTCCTGCGGAGAGTCCGCTTCGGCGACCGGCTCCCAGGGCGGAAGCGCACTGTCCGGCAGGTCGCCGGGCGGAACATCCCCGGCGGCCGGCGCAGGCACTGAAGGCGCAGACGAAGGTGCAGGCACCCGTGGTGGCGCGGCATTCGCCCCGGCGGCTGCCGGGGCACCCCAGACCCGACCCACATCCACCGCGCGAGGCACCGGCACGGGCGGGGGGCGCACATCGGTCAGCGAGACATCGGGCAGCAGCGCCGCGGGCGCCACCGCCAGCAGGTGGGCCGACGCGTCAAAGACTTCCTTGCACTGGCCGCACCGCACCCACCCTTCCGAGATGCGCAACTGGTCCGCCACGACCTTGAACGTGGTGGAGCAGGACGGGCAGCGGGTGATCTGGCTCATCAGCGGTGGATTGTAGGGTCGACCCATGCCGCCTGGGCGGCATCAGCGGCAGCACGGCGCTGCAGGACAAGCCCGCGTGCAGGCGGGCGAAAGCCGTGCAAGCGGGCTCAGCGCCGGGCGGTCATCAGAATCCAGCCGTCCTCCGAGTCCGCCACCTCCAGCGCGACCCAGGGCGCATAGGCCTCCTGGAGCTCGCTGGCCTGGCGCTCCAGGATGCCGGCCAGCACCAGGTTCCCGCCGGGTGCAACATGGCCGCACAGCAGCGGCGCCAGCACGCGCAGCGGCGTGGCCAGGATGTTGGCGAGCACGGTCTGGTACGTACCGGTGGCCTTGTCAGGCAAGCCCGCGTGCAGCTGCACTTCATTGGCCTGTGCGTTGAGCACCGTGGAATCGACCGCGGCGGGATCGATGTCCACCGCGTCCACGTCCGTGGCGCCAAACTTGGCCGCACCAATGGCCAGAATGCCCGAGCCACAGCCGTAGTCGAGCACCCGGCCCAGCGGGTTGCTGCCGCTGCCCGAAGTCCCTTGGGCCCCGTGGCGGGCGATCCAGCGCAGGCACATGCGCGTGGTGGGGTGCGTGCCCGTGCCGAACGCCAGCCCCGGGTCCAGGCGAATGCTGCGCAGCGCCTGCGGCGGCAGTTCGTGCCAGGTCGGAACGATCCAGAAGTCCGGTGTGATCTCCACAGGCGCAAACTGCGACTGGGTGAGTCGCACCCAGTCCTGCTCCGGAACATGGGACACGCCCAGCACCTGGCAGCCCGCGAAGAAGTCCTGGACGGCCAGCAGCTGCTGCGCTTCGCGCGCCGCCTCTTCCGAGGCGAAGAGCGCGACGACCCTGCTGCGCTGCCATCCTTCCTTGGGCGGAGGCATGCCCGGCTCGCCGAACAGCTCCCGCTCGGCGTCGGTCTGTGCATCCGCATCCTCCACCGACACGGACAGCGCATCCAGCGCGTCCAGTGCATCGCTGACCGCTTCGATGCGGTCTTCCGGGCACATCAGGCTCAACTCGAACATAGGCGAATGCCTCTCAACAAAAATGAATGCCCCCGTTGCCGGGGGCCTGTGAAACAGAAACGGCCATGTGCCGCGCCAGACGCTGCCCGGCGCCGCAACCGCCCCGCGCAAAAAGGCCGCAGCACCGCGGCCTGCAAGCAGCGGGCCGGATCAGCGCTTGTGCTGCGACAGCCACTCTTCCAGATAGTGGATGTTGGTGCCGCCGGCCATGAACTTGGCGTCCACCATCAGCTCGCGGTGCAGCGGCACGTTGGTGTTGATGCCTTCGATCACGGTTTCGGACAGCGCGGTGCGCATGCGGGCCAGCGCCTGTTCGCGGGTGTCGCCGTGCACGATGATCTTGCCGATCATCGAGTCGTAGTTGGGCGGCACGAAGTAGTTGGTGTAGGCATGCGAGTCGACGCGCACGCCGGGGCCGCCGGGCGGATGCCACGTGGTGATGCGACCCGGCGAGGGCGTGAACTTGTAGGGGTCCTCGGCATTCACGCGGCACTCGATCGCGTGGCCGCGGATCTCGATCTGCCGCTGGGTGAACGGCAGCTTCTCGCCCGCGGCCACCATGATCTGCGTCTTCACGATGTCCACGCCCGTGATCCATTCGGTCACCGGGTGCTCGACCTGCACGCGGGTGTTCATCTCGATGAAGTAGAACTCGCCGTTCTCGTACAGGAACTCGAACGTGCCCGCACCGCGGTAGCCGATCTTCTTGCAGGCGGCCACGCAGCGTTCGCCGATCTTCTCGATCAGCTTGCGCGGAATGCCGGGCGCCGGCGCCTCCTCGATCACCTTCTGGTGGCGGCGCTGCATGGAGCAGTCGCGCTCGCCCAGGTACACCGCGTTCTTGAACTTGTCGGCCAGCACCTGGATTTCAATGTGGCGCGGGTTCTGGAGGAACTTCTCCATGTACACGGCCGGATTGCCAAAGGCCGCCCCGGCCTCGGCCTTGGTCATCTGCACGGCATTGACCAGCGCCGCCTCGGTGTGCACCACGCGCATGCCGCGGCCGCCGCCGCCGCCGGCCGCCTTGATGATCACCGGATAGCCGATGGCCTTGGCCACGCGGCGGATCTGCACCGGGTCATCGGGCAATTCGCCCTCCGAGCCTGGCACGCAGGGCACGCCCGCGCGGATCATGGCCTGCTTGGCCGACACCTTGTCCCCCATGATGCGGATGGACTCGGGCGTGGGGCCGATGAACTGGAAGCCGCTCTTTTCCACGCGCTCGGCAAAGTCGGCGTTTTCGGACAGGAAGCCATAGCCGGGGTGGATGGCTTCGGCGTCCGTGACCTCGGCGGCCGAGATGATGGCCGGCATGTTGAGATAGCTCAGGGGCGACGGCGCGGGGCCGATGCACACGGCTTCCTCGGCCAGCTTGACGTACTTGGCGTCGCGGTCCGCCTCGGAGTACACCATGACGGCCTTCACGCCCAGTTCATGGCAGGCACGCTGGATGCGCAGAGCAATCTCTCCACGGTTAGCGACCAGAATCTTTTTAAACATATAGGTTGTCCACAGTGCGCGCTGCCCGCAACGCTTGAAACGGATGCACCGGCCGCCCGCAGGCGTCTGTGCAAAGGCGATCGCCCCGCGCCGGCGGCGCCTTCCCGCCGGGCCCAAGCCGCGGGACAGGAAGAAAAGCGGCCCGGCCGCTCAGGGGGTGGCGCGCGTTCATTCAATGACAAACAGCGGCTGGCCGTATTCGACGGCCTGGCCGTTTTCACCCAGGATGCGGGTGATGGTGCCGGTTTTGTCGGCTTCGATTTCGTTGAGGATCTTCATGGCCTCGATGATGCAGACGGTCTCGCCTTCCTTGACCTGGCTGCCCACTTCCACGAACGGCTTCGCGCCGGGGCTGGCGGAACGGTAAAACGTGCCCACCATGGGCGATTTGACGACGTGCCCGGCAGGCGCGGCGGGCGCCGAGGGGGCGGGCAGTTCGGCCACCTGGGCTACAGCCGGCGCAGCGGCGGCGGCCACGGGGGCCTGGACGGGGGCAGCAACGTACTGCTGCACCACGCCGCCCATGCTCTTGACGATGCGGACCTTGCCCTCCGCCTCGGTGATTTCGAGTTCGGACACATTCGACTCGGACACGAGGTCGATCAGGGTCTTGAGTTTTCGCAGATCCATGGAAGCTCCAACGGCTATAAAACTAAATAGGGCGCGAATTTACTCCAATTTCGGCCTATCTCGGTCTTCCACGCGCAATTTTCATGAACTACATCAGCCAAAAAAGGCCTGTAGCACCCACCGGCGGGGCCTGGGACGCTCCGCCCGGTCAGCGCAAGGGCGTCCAGAGCGCCAGATCCTGCGGGCTCACCTGCCCCATTTTACGGTGCAGCACCCGTCCCTCGGCGCCCAGCACCACGGTAAAGGGAAGGCCCCCGGTGAGATTGCCCAGGGATCGCCCCAGATCCGTGCCGCCCAAGCCCGCCAGCCCCACAGGGAAGGCCAGGGGGATGCGCTCTAGGAACTTGCGCACGGAAGAGGGCTGGTCAATGGCCAGGCCCACCACTTGCCAGCCATGGGCGGCTTGTTCGCGGAAGAAGGCATTGAGAAGCGGCAACTCCTCCACGCACGGCGGGCACCAGGTGGCCCAGAAGTTCAGCAGCAACGGCTTGCCGAGAAAGGTCTTCATCGCCAGCGTTCCCCCTCCGGGTTGCTCGAACTCCAGGGCCCACAGCGCCTGCTCGGCGCCGGGACTCAGCGCGTGCGGGCTGAACTTCCACCACGCCACGCCCGCACCGGCCACCGCCGCCGCGCCGGCCACCCCGGCGACCAGAAGGCGGCGCCGGGTGGCAGAAACGGGAGCGCCCGGCGCAACGGCCGCCGCCGTGGTCGGCGACGAAGCAGAAGAGGAAGAAGAAGTGGTCATGGAAGCTCGGTTTCCTGTAGCAGGCGCCGCACAGCGGTCAGGTCGCCGCGCGCCACGCGGCCCTTGGCGTCGGGCCGCAACGCCCCCCGCAGGTCGTCCAGGTCGTAGATCATGAGGTGCACACCGATCATCTCCTGAAGTTCGGGCGATTTGCTGGCCAGGCTCAGGGCCTCGACCGGCTCGCCATGAAATCCCGTCACGGTGCGCGGTTCGTAATCGACATGGTGATCGATCAGCGCGATCTCTGCAGATTTGGGGTCATCGCAAAACAACTGCAGATAAATATCAGACAGGCGCGTGGCCGTCCCCTGCCAGACCGCGCCCGCAAGGTGCGGGCGGAACGCCGCCATCCGCTCCATCCAGACCAGGGCCAGCTGGCGCAAGGCGCGCAATTCGCGCGGCTGGGTGTCGGCGCAGAACAGCTGGATGTATTCCCGCACGGCGTCGTCCAGCTGGTCGTTGTCGGGCAGCAGCGTGCGCGCGGGCAGCCCCATCTGGCGCACCGCCCGGCGTTTGGCGGGGCCCCATTCCAGGCCTTCCTCCACCACCAGCCGGGCGGCGGTGTGGGCGATCTCTTCGCTCAAGGGGGTGTGCATGGCAACGAACGGCGAACCGGTGCAGGGGAAACCCGCATTGTGGCCCCAGCGGCGCCCCGGGCGGCAGGCACATCCCAGGACACCCAAGGGATACTACTATTTTCATAGCTGTCCGCGCTTGTCGGTCAAGCGCTGCAGGGCATTTTGCATTGGACCGTAGAATCTGCGCCCATGCATATACACATCCTCGGCATCTGCGGCACGTTCATGGGGGGCCTGGCCGCGCTGGCACGTGAAGCCGGGCACAAGGTGACGGGCTGCGACGCCGGCGTCTACCCCCCGATGAGCGACCAGCTGCGGGCGCTGGGCATCGACCTGATCGAGGGATTCGGGGCAGAGCAGCTCGGCCTGGCGCCCGACATGTTCGTGGTCGGCAACGTGGTCAGCCGCGCGCGGCTGGCCGACGGATCTCCCAAGTTCCCGCTGATGGAGGCCATCCTCGACGCGGGCCTGCCCTACACCAGCGGCCCCCAGTGGCTGGCCGACCATGTGCTGCAGGGCCGCCATGTGCTGGCCGTGGCCGGCACGCACGGCAAGACCACCACCACGTCGATGCTGGCGTGGATCCTGGACAGCGCCGGGCAGCAGCCCGGCTTCCTGATTGGCGGAGTGCCCTTGAACTTCGGGGTGTCGGCCCGCCTGGGCGCAGGCCGCAGGCCCCAGCCCGGCCCGTCGCCGCTCGGGTCGGCGCCGCTGTTCGTGATCGAGGCGGACGAGTACGACACGGCCTTTTTCGACAAGCGCAGCAAGTTCGTGCACTACCGGCCGCGCACCGCGGTGCTGAACAACCTGGAATTCGATCACGCGGACATCTTCGACGACCTGGCCGCCATTGAGCGGCAGTTCCACCACCTGGTCCGCACGGTGCCGCCGTCGGGCCGCGTGGTGGTGAACGGCCTGGAGGAAAGCCTGGCCCGGGTGCTGCACGCCGGCTGCTGGAGCGAGGTGGCCCGCTTTGGCGACGTGACCGGCGATTTTTCAGCCCAGGGCGAACCCCAGGCGTTCGACGTGCTGCACCAGGGACGCACGGTGGCCCGGGTGGAATGGACCCTGACGGGGCTGCACAACCAGCTCAACGCGCTGGCCGCGATAGCCGCCGCCCACCACGTGGGGGTCGCCCCGGCGGACTCCGCCGCCGCACTGGCCCGCTTTCAGAACGTGAAGCGGCGCATGGAGCTGCGCGGCACGGTGCGGGGCATCGCGGTGTACGACGATTTTGCGCACCACCCCACCGCGCTGCGAACCACGCTGGACGGGCTGCGCCGCAGCCTGGGCCCCGGCGCCCGCATCCTGGCCGTGTTCGAGCCCCGCAGCAACACCATGAAGCTCGGCGCCATGAAGTCGCAGCTGCCCTGGGCGCTGGAGCCGGCCGATCTGGCGTTCTGCAACACGGCCGGGCTGGACTGGGACGCTGCCCAGGCGCTGTCGCCGCTGGGCGTCGGCCCCGGCCGGCGGGCACAGATCGCGGGCGATATCGACACGCTGGTGCAGCAGGTGGTGCAGGTGGCGCGCGCCGGCGACCACATTGTTTGCATGAGCAACGGCGGCTTTGGCGGCATCCACGCCAAGCTGCTGAATTCGCTACAGAAACAATAGCACCTTGCGCTTACCAGGCAAGCGCAAGGGCCAATTTTGGCTTGAAAAGAGCTTAGAACGTCACGGCCATCCCGGGCACATCCACGCGCACCACGGGCTTGGCCAGGGCGGCGCTGGCGGCGCGCGCAAAGTCGCGGGACCAGGCGGGGTCGGCCAGCAATTGCGTTCCCGCAGCGCGGGCCACCGTCAGCACCTTGTCGGCCAGCAGCACCTTGCCGCTGGCGCGCAGCGGCTCGCAGTCGAGCGCGGTGAACTGCTCATCTAGCCAGCGCCTGCCGGCCTCGTGGCCCATGGGCTCGGCGCCTTCCAGGTCGAAACGGAATTCCTGGTTCGCGGCCAGATGGACCGACACTTCGCTGTGCATGGTGTTTCCTTTCTTCGATGCCGTGCCCGCGCCATGACGGGCAGCGGGCTGTGGCCTGGAGTTTAGGGCAACGCCGACCGCGCGTGCGGCCAGCGTGCCGTCCGGTCGGCGCAGTCAGCGCGCGCGCCGGGCCACGACGGCTTGCGACAGATCCGCCAGCGCGGCCAGGGAGTCATCCCAGCCCAGGCAGGCGTCGGTGATGCTCTTGCCATACTCCAGCGCCGCGGGCTGGTCCTTGCCGGGCGTGAACTTTTGCGCTCCCGCCGTGAGATGGCTTTCGATCATGAGTCCGAACACGCTGCGCGAGCCGCCGGCAATCTGGGCGGCAATGTCGCGCGCCACGTCCAGCTGCTTTTCGTGCTGCTTGCTGCTGTTGGCGTGGCTGCAGTCCACCATCAGCGTCGCAGGCAGCTTGGCGGCTTCCAGCTCCTTGCACGCAGCGGCCACGCTGGCCGCATCGTAGTTGGGCGCTTTGCCGCCGCGCAGGATCACGTGGCAGTCCTTGTTGCCCTTGGTGTTGACGATGGCGACCTGGCCGTTCTTGTGCACCGACAGGAAATGGTGGCCCCGGCTGGCCGACTGGATCGCGTCGGTAGCAATGCGGATGTTGCCGTCCGTGCCGTTCTTGAACCCGATGGGGGCAGAAATGCCCGAGGCCAGCTCGCGGTGCACCTGGCTTTCGGTGGTGCGCGCGCCAATGGCGCCCCAGCTGATGAGGTCGCCGATGTACTGGGGGGAAATCACGTCCAGGAACTCGCTGCCGGCCGGCATGCCCAGGCGGTTGATCTCGATGAGCAGCTGGCGGGCAATGCGCAGCCCCTCGTCAATGCGGTAGCTCTCGTCCAGGTAGGGGTCGTTGATGAGGCCCTTCCAGCCGACCGTGGTGCGCGGCTTTTCGAAGTACACGCGCATCACGATCTCCAGCGTGTCCTTGTACTGCTCGCGTGCCGCCTTCAGGCGACGCGCATATTCCAGCGCCGCTGCGGGGTCGTGGATGGAGCAAGGGCCGATGACGACCAGCAGACGGTCGTCCTTGCCGGCCATGATGTTGTGGATGTTCTTGCGGGTCTGCGTGATCAGCGCCTCGACCGCCGTGCCGCGGATCGGGAAAAAGCGGATCAAATGTTCTGGAGGAGGCAACACGGTGATGTCCTGGATACGTTCGTCGTCGGTCTGGCTGGTTTTCTCGACGCTGCGGTACCAGGCATCGCTGGCGGGGTTGGTGGCTGCGGTCATGGTGTTGCTTCCTCTTGGAGTTGTGTTGGAGGTGGGTGAAACGATGAAAACGAAAACGGAATGAGAGGGCCAGAAAAACAAAAACCGCCGGGCTTTGCAGCGTCGGCGGTTGGTAAGGGGAGCTTGTGTTGGCTTGCGCGTCTTCCTCTCATCCGCCGGGGACCGAGATAAAAAACCAAAAGTAAAACGCGCTGCGAACTTGCATGGCAGCCAATGTAGCACAGGAGTGCCGCACTGCAGCAAGTTCGGCCTGTTGCGATTGCGCGACACGGTCCGCAACCGAACCGGGCGGCGGCGCGGGCTCAACCGCCGCGCCAGCGTTTCCACCACGCGCGCACGCGCTGCAGCGCGGACCGTGGTGGCGCCATCGGCAAAGCGCCTTGCGGCAGATCGCTGTGGGGGTTGCTCTGGTGCTCGTACATGTCGACCAGCAGCAGGGCCTCGCCCAGGGTGCGCCAGGCCAGCAGCTCGAACTGGTCAAAGCTCGCGCGCTCCTTGGCGCTGCGTCGCTCCAGCATCTGCTGCCAGTCCGCAATGGCGTGGCGCAGTTCGCGCAGCGCCCGCTGGTAGGCGCCGAACTCGTACAGCGCATGCCAGGCCGAGCCCAGGCCGGTCAGGAACAGCTGGTGCTCCCGGGCACATTGCGAAAGCGCCGCAACACGAAGCATGATGGTCGGCGTGTCCTTGCTGGTACGGCGTGCGCGCACCGCCTCGTCGATATGCACCGACAGCGCCCCCAGGCTGTCGCGCAACTGCCGCGACTCTTCATCGGCCACCCCTTCGCGCAGGAAGCGGCTGATGTCGCCGAACGACTGAAGGGTCAGCAGCTGGCTACTGGGGCGCGTGGCGGGCATGGCGCCATTTTGCGCGGGAATGGTGCCGCCGTCGCCGATTCACGCGGCCACTGACGCCCTAATTCGCAAAACAGCGGGAAATGGGCCGATGGCCTGTCAATCGGCTTGCGGGGTACTACCCAGCCGGGGCAGCAGCGTTGTGAACATGGCGTTGGCAATCACCGCGTTGCCTTTGTCACCGAAGTGGAATTGATCCAGGAACATGTCTTCCGCAGACCCGTACTGGTCAAAAATTCCAGCCAAATTCACAAATTTGAAATTCCGGGCATCTACCACGGAAAGTCTTTTAACGATGGCTTGGTAGCATTCTTCATAGTACTTCTTGGACTTGGACAAGAAATCCCGCTCCCGCGGCGTCAGCGGCTTTTTCGTCACTGAAAGCGTTGGCTGCAGGAAGAAAATCCATTGCACCCCCATGTTCTCCAGGGCATGCGCCCCCAAGCGCGTGTTCTTTTCCAACCGGTACGCCACCATTTCTGACGGCACCGGTCCTTCAACCGGCTTGGCATGCGGAAGGTCTGCCAACTCCTTGCGGCCGGCCATGAGCAAGCCCTCGTTGGCCAGCGTCCGGAAATAGTCATCGGCGAACGCACTGAACCACAGCACATTGCGGCCTGCATCCCCCCAGAAAACATCATTGTTTCCCGACAGGGACAAAATCAAATCCGGCTGCAACTCCGAAAGGTAGTTCTCAATGGCAATCCGTTCTTGCGTGGAAGCCCAGGCAGGATTGGCGAATGTGAAGACTTCGTAATGCAGGTTATTTTTTTTGGAAAGCTCGTCATTCAATCGCTTTTCCAACAGGCTCCCGATGGTTGACTCCTGGCTGGGCGCGCCCGAACCATACGCCGTGGAGCCGCCCGTCAGAAAGATGCGGTAAACACCTTTCTGCTTGGGCATTTGCAACTCCTGCTTGTTTCGCATTTGCCAGGAGTTGATGTATGCGTTGAGGTGCTGCCCCGGCGAAGGAGCCGTTCCGACAAACGGGGTAGGCTGGTTTGGAACCGACCAGCTGATGGCACCCGCATCGACAGAGGCAGCCGTGTACGCTTTTGCGTAGTTGTTGCGCTGCTCGTCATTCAAGGGTGACACGGCCAGGACGCTCGCAAGGTTCTCGCCTTTCTCCACCCAGGAAATGACTTTCTTGAATCGCTCACCGGCCACGTAACGGCCCACCCCATACCCTGCCGCCACCAACCCGCACAAGATCAGCGAAGGCAGCAGTATGTAAGCAATCTTTTTCATTCGATCAGAACAGGGTGTAGATAAACGGCGCGAAAACCGAACCATGCCCAAAGACAATCAAGGTCCCCAGCAACAGCAGGACGAGCAAGATGGGAATCAGGACGTACCTCTTGTGCTCGCGAAAAAAAAGGAAAAGCTCCTTCACAAGTTCCAACATCAGAATTGCCTTTCCATATGATTTTCTTTTCTGGCCTGCCGATCCGTCCGGTAGGTGACCGCACTGCGGTCCCAGGCCTTTTTCAGGGTATCCCGGCGCAACATCCGCATCAGAAAACCCAAGGGGGTAAATACCAGGAAAAATACGACCCCCAGGACAATCCGGGTATTGATCCATTCCAACACCCTTGCGAGGCGCATCCAAACCCGGTGCACGCCGCCCAGAGCCGAAGGCCACAGGATGGCCAGGACTAAAAAAAGAGCCGCTACAAGCCAAGGCCAGTAGGCCCACTTGAGAGACCACCACCATGGCAGCAAAGCACCGACCACCAGGCCAAAAAATCCGGCCATGACATAGCCGAACTTGCGCAGCTCCGCCCTCTGAACGACATCTATATTTGCCATCTTCACCATTTCTTCAGTCCAGGGCCAGCGCCCCTGTGCGAGGAACAATCTTCAAATCCACCTGGTCCGCCTTCCTCAGAAGGACATTTCCGAGCACCAGATAGTCCATGTCCGTGCCCATGAAACACCGGAAGGCGTCCTCCGGAGACCCCACAATAGGCTCTCCACGCACATTGAAAGAAGTATTCACCAAGACAGGGCACCCGGTCTTTCGCTCAAAAGCGCTCAGCAGCCGATAAAACTCCGGATTGCTTCGCTCGTTCACCGTTTGCACCCGTGCAGAGTAGTCAACGTGGGTCACTGCGGGAATGCTCGAGCGGGTCTGGTAAAGCTGCTCCAACCCCTGAAGAGACTCGTTCGGCTCGTGGCGGATGGTATCGTGGACCTGCGCCACCAGGAGCATATAGGGGCTCGGTCTGTCCAAGTGGAAATACTGCCCGACCGCTTCCTCCTTGACCGCCGGAGCAAAAGGTCGGAATGATTCGCGGAACTTGATTTTCAGGTTCAACTGCGACTGCATGGCACTCGAGCGGGGGTCCGCCAGGATGGACCGGGCCCCCAGAGCGCGGGGACCAAACTCCATCCGGTTCTGGAACCAGCCCACGACGTTTTCCTCCGCCAGCAGGCCTGCCACCACGTCATACAACGCGTCCGCTTCTTGCACGACGTACCGGGCACCCAGTTTGTCCAGGGTCGCCACGATGTCCTGCTCGGCGTAGCGCGGGCCCAGGAGCGATCCCTGCATGCGGTCGCCGCCGGGCACATAAACCCGCTCCTGCTTGCGATACGTGTGGTACGCAGCATAGGCAGCGCCCAGCGCCCCCCCCGCGTCACCCGCGGCGGGCTGGATCCAGATGTCCTTGAAAATCCCTTCGCGCAACAAGCGCCCGTTGGCAACGCAATTGAGTGCCACGCCGCCGGCCATGCAGAGGTAATCCGCGCCGGTCTCTTTCCTGAGCTGCCGGGCCAGCTTGAGGACCACCTCTTCCGTGACCACCTGGATGGAGGCTGCCAGATCCATATCCCGCTGCGTGGGCACACTTTCCGGGTCGCGCGGAGGCGCGCCAAACAAATCAGCAAACTTCTGATTTGTCATTTGTAGGCCCGTACAGTAGTCGAAATAGTCCAGATTCAATCGGAAGGAACCATCGTCCTTCAGGTCCAGAAGATTGTCTCGTATTAGTTGGGCATGAACCGGCTTGCCATAGGGCGCAAGCCCCATCAGCTTGTATTCTCCAGAGTTCACCTTAAACCCGAGATAATAGGTAAATGCGGAGTACAACAGCCCCAAGGAGTGCGGAAAATCCAGCTGCCACAACGGTTTCAGCTCGGCCCCTTGCCCCATCCACGCCGAGGTGGTAGCCCACTCACCGACACCATCCAGGCACAGCACAGCCGCATTTTCAAACGGACTCGGATAGAAGGCGGAGGCAGCATGGGATTCATGGTGCTCAGCGAAAAGAATCGGAGGCAAATCAGCCTCTTTGCATGACATCAGCGCGGCCAGCTCCTTCTGGAGCGTCCTCTTCAGGTACAGCTTCTCCTTGAGCCACACCGGCAACGCGGTCACGAACGACTTGAATCCGCGCGGCGCATAGCTGAGATAGGTATCCAGCAACCGCTCAAATTTTAAAATGGGCTTGTCATAGAAGACAATGGAATCCAAGGACCCCACATCAACGCCCGCCTCCTGCAGGCAATAACGAGCCGCATTGCTGGGAAATCCCGCGTCGTGCTTCTTTCTTGTGAATCGCTCCTCTTGCGCGGCCGCAATAATTTCACCTGAACGAAGCAGCGCGGCTGCGCTGTCGTGGTAATACGAAGAAATCCCCAATATATTCACAGCTTACGCCTTATTCAAATTCATCTGATGCAAAGCCCAAAAAACACCGCGGACAAGCCTACCAAACGACCGCACACGAAGCGCTTTTGCAAACGCCGTCGTATCGATATGTCATCGGCAGTGCATCCTGGGTGAGCCAACGCTGCCCAGCCTTCGCATCACAGCAATGGAATTTCCAGACGCCATCAGCAATTGCCGAAGACTTGACGCCGGGCCTCGGACTCACCCCTACGCCAAAATTTGCCCTGTTTCGTGCACCCAACTTTGCAAAGGCCTGGTAGGCCATCTTTCCAAGCGAAAATTGTGCATACTCATCGAAATGCACTCCGCCAACGGCCAAGTGGCTGGAAAAACCGTCGGTATCGACAACCTCAACCTTCGGAGAAAGCTCGGCCAACTCATTTTGCGCAGAGCGGACATGTTTTCTGTACGTCCATAATTTGTTATCTTGCGCCCGACCAATCACCACGGGAACCGTCGGATCCTCCGTGCACCCCATCCGATAGAGGTCGTCTCTGATTTTTTCAACAAAATCCTTAATATTACTCCGATACGCTTTCGCCCAATTTTCACGCAAGGCATCCGTTTCACCTTGCATGAAAAATATGCCAACAACGTTCAGACGCACACTGTCTATTTTCGAGTTATGGGCCCCAGCAACCACCCTCAGCAACTCAGCATACAGCCGGCCCGAGGGGCTCCAATTATCTGCGGCAATGTCGTAATGCAAAGAAGTATTTGAAACAGCCAGCTTTGCGATGTAATGGTCATATGGCGGCTTATCATTCAACATGTAGGCCAACGAAAGCTCGGGCCCAAAAGAATCGCTTGCCGTCACGCCAAACGGAAAGTGCGACAAATTTTCCGCAACATTTTTGTAGCCAAACCCGGCTTGAGCGACATGCCATTGCGCATACCTACTCCAGGGAACATGCCTTGACTTCTTGTCATCGTCATTCCCCGCAACCCCCATGGGGGCGCCGAGTATCCCGTAAATCTTCACATTTTTGTATACCGCAGCTTTTCGGGCCACATCGAATTTCCCCGACACGAAATCCTTGACGGTGGCAAGCCCCACGGCATTTGACTGTCCCGCAACTACATACAGGCTGCGTATGGGCAGATTCCTATCAGCAGGCGCCGGGTAGCAACTTTGCGAATGGGCTGCACCACACGATGCAAAGGAAATGGCGACAAAAAAGAGCCCTCTACACAAATAATTTTGTGGAGTCCATCTTTTTTTCATTTCTCGATCGCCAGGGAAATCACCGCGCTGCATTCCGTAGCCTCATGTCAACCCGAACGCTGGCTGATGCCGCGCGATCGGGCTCTGCAGCATGGTGCGGATCTCCATGGGGACAGCCCACTCAAGCTGTGCCGCCCACCGTCAGCCCTTCGATGCGCAGCGTGGGCTGGCCCACGCCGACGGGCACGCTCTGGCCTTCCTTGCCGCAGGTGCCCACGCCGCTGTCCAGGCGCATGTCGTTGCCGATCATCGTCACCTTCTTGAGCGATTCGGGGCCGCTGCCGACGATGGTGGCGCCCTTGACGGGGTACTGGATCTTGCCGTTTTCCACCCAGTAGGCTTCGCTGGCCGAGAACACGAACTTGCCGGAGGTGATGTCCACTTGCCCGCCGCCGAAGTTGCTGGCGTACAGGCCCTTCTGGATGCTGGCGATGATTTCCTGCGGATCCTTGTCGCCGCCCAGCATGTAGGTGTTGGTCATGCGCGGCATGGGGATGTGGGCATAGCTTTCGCGCCGGCCGTTGCCGGTGGGCGCCACGCCCATCAGGCGCGCGTTCAGCGAGTCCTGGATGTAGCCCTTGAGAATGCCGTCCTCGATCAGCACGTTGCGCTGGCTTGCATGGCCCTCGTCGTCCACGTTGAGCGAGCCGCGGCGGTCGGCGATGGTGCCATCGTCGAGCACCGTGACGCCCTTGGCCGCCACGCGCTGGCCGATCAGGCCGCTGAAGGCGCTGGAGCCCTTGCGGTTGAAGTCGCCCTCCAGTCCATGGCCCACGGCTTCATGCAGCAGGATGCCGGGCCAGCCCGAGCCCAGCACCACGGTCATCTCTCCCGCCGGGGCGGGGCGCGACTCCAGGTTCACCAGGGCGGCGTTCACCGCCTCGTCCACGTAGCGTCCCATCTGCTCGTCGTCGAAATACGCCAGGCCGAAGCGCCCGCCACCTCCGGCCGAGCCCACCTCGCGGCGCCCGTTCTGCTCGGCGATCACCGTCACCGACAGGCGCACCAGCGGGCGCACGTCGGCGGCCAGCGTGCCGTCCGCCCGGGCCACCAGCACCACGTCGTATTCGCTGGCCAGGCCTGCCATCACCTGCACGACGCGCGGGTCCTTGGCGCGGGCACGGCGCTCCAGCTTTTCCAGCAGCGCCACCTTGGCGGTGCTGTCCAGCGAGGCGATGGGGTCCAGGCCGGGGTAGAGGCTGCGCGCTGCAGCTATCTTTTTAGGAGCTACTCGCGCTTTACCACCCTGGGCTGCAGCCGAAATAGACCGCACCGTGCGGGCGGCATCCAGCAGCGAGGCCTCGGAGATGTCGTCGGAATAGGCAAAGGCTGTCTTCTCGCCGCTCACGGCGCGCACGCCCACGCCCTGGTCGATGCTGAAGGAGCCCGTCTTCACGATGCCCTCCTCCAGGCTCCAGCCCTCGCTGCGCGTGTACTGGAAGTACAGGTCGGCGTCGTCCACCCGGTGGGCGCGGATCTCGGCCAGCGCGCGGGCCAGGTGGCTCTCGTCGAGTCCGAAAGGCGTCAACAGGAGTTCACGGGCAATGTCGATGCGCTGGCTGGTGGCTGCGCGCTGCGGCGCGGCAAGGGAGGAGCGGGAAGTCATCCAGGCATTTTAGGGGGCGGGCTTGCGCGCCCCGGCCCGCGCAGGCGATACCCCTATGCCGCCTGCGCGCGCGGGGTGCATGGGCGCACGGGGCCAGGCGCCCTACAGCGCGGGTGGCGCCTCCTGCGGCTCCTGCTTCTGCGCGCGCGCCACCGACATCAGGATGCCCAGGGCCAGGCCCAGCGTCACCATGGCCGTTCCGCCATAGCTGATGAAAGGCAGGGGCACTCCCACCACCGGCAGGATGCCGCTGACCATGCCCATGTTCACGAAGGCATAGGTGAAGAAGATCATCGAGACGGCACCGGCCATGAGCCGGCTGAACAACGTGGTGGCCCCCGCCGCAATGGCCAGCCCGCGCCAGACCAGCAGCAGGAAGCACACGATCAGGAACAGGTTGCCCGCCAGGCCGAACTCCTCGGAAAACGCCGCGAAGATGAAGTCGGTGGTGCGCTCGGGAATGAACTCCAGGTGCGTCTGCGTGCCCGCCATGAAGCCCTTGCCCCACACGCCGCCCGAGCCAATGGCGATCATGCCCTGAATGATGTGGAAGCCCTTGCCCAGCGGGTCGCGCGTGGGGTCCAGCAGCGTGCAGATGCGCTGCTGCTGGTAGTCGTGCAGCACCGGCCAGCGCACGCCGTCGGCGCACAGCTGGTCGCCCAGCAGGACCAGCGCCAGGATGCCAGCCCCTCCCAGCAGCACGGGCGGCAGCACCAGCTTCCAGGACAGGCCGGCAAAAAAGATAACCGACAGCCCCGCCGCCAGCACCAGCAGCGACGTTCCCAGGTCCGGCTGCTTCATGATGAGCCCGACGGGCAGGGCCAGCAGCACGCCGGCGGCAGCAAAGTCCAGCGGGCGCAGCGTGCCCTCGCGCTTCTGAAACCACCAGGCCAGCATCAGCGGCATGGCGATCTTGAGAATCTCGCTGGGCTGGATCACCACGCCGACATTGATCCAGCGCTGCGCTCCTTTCTTGGTGATGCCAAACAGCGCCACCGCCACCAGCAGGGCCACGCCCGCCGCATACAGCGGCACGGCAAACGCCATCAGCTTCTGGGGCGGCACCTGCGCCACCATGAACAGAATGGCCGCGGCAATGAGCATGTTGCGCCCGTGGTCCGCAAAGCGCGTGCCGTGGTCGTAGCCCGAGGAATACATGGCCAGCAGCCCGGCACAGGCGAGCAGCAGCACGACCAGGATGAGGGGAAGATCGAACCCGCGGAACAGCGGGACAAAACGCTGGGCAAGCGTGGGTTTTTCAAAAACGACGGCCATGGCGCAATTATCGGGGCGCGCACCGCGCAGCCCCCCCCCGTCCGGCGCGCCTCATCCCGCCTGGCGAAAGGCCATCACGGCCTGGTTGCGCAAGGTCCGCAGCAGGCCCAGGGCCTTGTCATCCACCACGATACCCCCGGGCACGGCCTGGTCCGCGTAGATGAGTGCGAACGTCTGCCCCTTGATCTGCAGCGGCAGCAGCAGGAACGACGGTGCGTTGAGCCCCGTGCGGTACCACTGCGGCAAACGAGCCTGCATGCGCGGGTCGGTCGCATCGTTGATCAGCGTATCCGCGCCGCGCAGGCACACCGTGGCGAACAGGTCGCCCGCGGCCCGCAGGGGAATCTTCATCGCCCGCACCGCGGTTTCGCTGCCCTCGCCCAGCCCGAAGCGCCCGGTCAGCGTCTCGCTGCGGGTTTCGCGCAGGCAGAACACCATGCGCCGCACGCCCAGTGCGCGGAACATGGTTTCCAGGATCATGCGCAGCACGTCGTTGAGCTGGAAGGTCTCGACCATGGCGTTGGTCACATCCTGGATGCCGGCGGTCAGCACATCGTTGACCTGCGCCAGCGACACGGCGCCACCGGCCTGCGGCTGCAGCACCGCCGGCAGCGCCGGGGCGGTGCCGGCGCGCAGCTCCAGGGGTTCGAGCCCGTCCTCCGGCACCGGCGCCCCGTCCGGCGATGCCGCCGGGAGCTGGAGCAGCCGGGCCGCCGCGGCCCCGGGCTCCACCCGCAGCTCCAGCGCGTCGGCCAAGGCCACCAGCTTGTGGCGGGCGCGCAGGGTGGCGTCCCCGATCGCCTCGGCAGACAGCCCCAGGGTGCGCGCATAGCGGGTGCCGATCTGGCCCAGCAGGGGCGCCACCCGCACGGGATCGTTCGCCAGCAGCGTGCTGGCCACCTCGTTGGCGGCCAGGGCCACCCAGCGCAGCCGCTCGGCCCCCTGCTCCGGCGGCCGCTGCGTGGGCGAGCCCAGCGGCTTGCGCATGCAGCGCTGCAGGTTCTCGGGCAGTCCCCAGACACGGGCCACGCCCACGCCCAGGTCTTCAAACCCCAGGCCCAGCACCTGCAGCGCCGCCGACTCTTCGCCCTGAGACCGGCCAGACGCCAGCAGGGCACGCACCTGGCGCGCCTCCTCGGGGAAATAGAACTCGCACAGCATGCGCCCCAGGTTCTGGAACATGGCGCCGATGAACGCCTCCTCGGCCGCCTGCGCCGCCGTGCACAGCTCTGCCGCCACCGACCCGGCCATCATGGCCCGCAGGAACTCCTCGCGCATCTGGCTTGCATGCGCCTTGTCCTGCATGTGGTCCAGCAGCACCAGGCTGAGCGCCATGTTGCGCACGGCGTTGAACCCCACCAGGCTCACGGCGCGCGAGACGGTGCTGATGGTCCCCCGGCTCGCGTGGGCATAGTGCACGCTGTTGACCAGCCGCAGCAGCTTGTGGGTGAGCGCCACGTCCTTGAGGATCTCGTGCGTGAGGTCGCTGATGCTGTCATCTTCGGACGTGGCCACGCGCTGGATGCGCGCCACCGAGTCCGACAGCGCCGGGAAGTCGCTCTTGTGCCGCATGCGGCGCAGCAGGAAATCCAGCGTCGCGTTGCTGGCGGCCGTGGGCGCGCTGGCGGGCGCGGCCCAGGCGCGCAAGGCGTCGCGGAACTCCGCGGCCGACGCGTACCGGCCGCCGGGCTCGCGCGCCAGCGCCCGCTGCACGATGGCCCGCAGCCCGTCGTCCGCGCCCGGCCCGAGGTCCGCCCCAGGCCCCGGCGGGGCCGGCTGGCCGGTGAGCATTTCCACCAGCACCAGCGCGGCGGAATACACGTCCATCGCGGGCGTGGGCGCGGCTCCGGCGGCCGCCTCGGGCGCCTGGTACGCAGGCGTGCCGCCAGCCCAGGGCGTGCCGGCGGACGCGGCCGGAGCCACCGGCGCGGCCATGCCGAAGTCCATCACCCGGGCATGGCGCTGGGTGTCGATCATGATGTTGGAGGGCCTGAGGTCGCGGTGCACGATGCCCGCCTGGTGCGCGGCCTGCAGGCCGTCAAGCACGTCCACCAGCAGGGCCACGGCGTCGTGCGGGGCGCAGCGGCCTTGCTGCGCCAGGTGCTCGGCCAGCGTGCACCCTGGCACGTACTCGAAGACGAGGAAGGGCTGCCGGCCCTGCACGTCGGCCTCGAAGACGGGCACGATGAAAGGGTGCGCCAGCCGCCCCACGTGGCGCGCCTCGCGCAGCCACTGCGCCAGCAGCAACGGGTCTTCTTGCGGCAGGGGCTGCAGCAGCTTGATGACCACGTCGCGCTCCAGGCGCGGGTCGCGCGCCAGCCACACGCTGGCCTGCGCGCTGCGGCCCAGCAGCCTTTGCAATACGAAGCGGCCTACGGCGGCCGGGGGCTTGTCGGCGGGGGATCCCAGAGCCCAGCGTTTGGCGGCGGAAAGCGGGGCAAAATCGGTCATGGCGGGGGATCGAGGATCGGGCTCAGCCCCGAAATACGGAGCGCATGCGCTCATCTTATGCCCCGCCCATCCCCTTCCATAGCGGTGATTCCCCTGCCCCATGACCACCACCCACCTGCTGTACCTGCACGGCTTTCGCTCGTCGCCCCAATCGGCCAAGGCCCGGCTGATGGCGGCCTTCGTGGCGCAGCACCATCCGGCCGTCACCTTCTGGTGCCCGCAGCTGCCGCCCTCGCCCCGGGAGGCCATGGAACAGGTCGCGCAGGGCATCGCCGGGTGGCCGGGCGCTGCGATGGCGGTGATCGGCTCGTCGCTGGGCGGCTTTTATGCAAGCTGGGTGGCGCAGCACAAGGGGTGTGCCAGCGTGCTCATCAACCCGGCCGTGCACCCGGCGCGCGACCTGGCGCGCTACATCGGCGAGCAGACGGCCTGGCACGATCCTGCCGAGCGCTTTTTCTTCCGGCCCGAGTTCATTGAGGAACTGCGGGCGCTGGACGTCTCGGGCCAGCCTGCGGCGGGCCCGGAGCTGGCGCTCATCGCCCAGGGCGACGAGGTGCTGGACTGGCGCGAGATGGCGGCCCGCTACCCGCAGGCCCGGCAGGTGGTGCAGGCGGGCGGGGACCACGCACTGTCGAATTTTGCGGACTACCTGCCCCAGGTGGCCGCCTTCCTGGAACTCGCGCGCTGACCCACAGCCCGGCGCTTGCGCCCCTGCGGTGCTCCGGTGCACGGTGCGCACTGCCGACGGGCTTCGCGTACATCAAGGGCCGGAAGCGCCCGCGGCGGGCGGCGCCGCGGGCGCGCCCTTCCAGCGGCGGTAGTCGTCGGGGTAGGCGATGCGGTAGCGCTGCAGATGGAAGGCCGCCTCGTCGTCCCGGCCCAGCATCACCGCGCTTTCAATGAGCAGCTCGATGACACGCGGCTCGGGCGAGTAGTGAAGCAGCTGCCGGGCCAGGGTGTTCAGCTCCGCGGCGTTCTCGCGGGTCAGGCCCGTGGTCGTCAGCCGGGCAAAGTCGAGGGTGCTGGAAAACAGCAGGGACCGCGACACCTTGGCCTGCGTGTTCTCGCGGTAGGCCGCCGCCCGCTGTGCGGCGGGCTTGAAGATCTGGCTCACGCGGTGGTAGTCCCACGCGGCCACGGCACAGGCGCTGGCCACCGCCAGCGCAGCGCCCGCCAGCACGGCCGCTGGCACACGCAGCTCCCGCTGCCGCGGCCAGGCCAGGATCGCCAGGCACAACAGCGCCACCAGCTGGAACGGCCCGTACCACAGCGGGTACTCCAGCAGGCTGTGCAGCCCGATGAAGGCCAGCGCCCCCCAGGCCAACTGGCGTGCGGGCTGGGTTTCGCGCCAGGGCCGCGCCCACACGCACAGCGCCAGTGCGCCACCGCACAACACCAGCGCCGTGGGCAGGCCCAGCTCCACCGCCAGGTGCAGCGGCAGGTTGTGGGCGTTGTCCAGCAGCACGCAAAACCGCTCGCCGGGAAACAGGGTGACGTAGTGCGCGTAGTCCAGCTCGCCCCAGCCCCAGCCCAGCCAGGGCTTCTGCGCGATGAGGGTCAGCATGTTGGACCACAGCACCCGGCGGCTCGTGCACGCACGGGAGCCGTCGGCAAAGCGGTGGAACAGCGCATCCGCCCGCACGCCCTGCCAGCGCCACAGCGCCTCGGGCAGCACCCAGGCCGCCAGGAGGAACAGCGCCAGTCCCACGGCGGCCCAGCGCAGCGCGGCGCTTTTGCCCGCCCCGTGCCACAGGGCCACCAGCCCCAGCAGCAGCGCCCACTGCAGCGCCACCGTGCGCGACGCCGTGGCCGCCGCGCCCACGGCCAGCACCGCCAGCGCCACCGCGGCAGCCACGCCCCAGGCCGGGGACATGCCGCGCGCCGGCGGTCCCGCCGTGCCCAGGGCCTGGCCGTTCAGCGGCCGGGCATGCAGCGTCCACCACAGCCAGGCCCAGGCGCCCAGGCTCAGCAGGGTGCCCTGCTGGTTGCGCTGGCGCAGGTTGCCCACCGCCTGCCCCGGCACCGAGGCATGGATCCACGGCCCCAGCCCCACGTCGCCCACCCAGTACTGGACCAGCCCGATGCCGCTGGCCAGCACCGCAGCCCCGCCCAGCCCGCCGGCCAGCACCAGCGCCCACCAGCGCGCGTCACGGCGCGCGTGCCCAGGCGCCGGGTGCGCCGACACCGCCCCGAGCAGCAGCAACACGGCCACGCAGGTCCACGAGGCCACCAGCGGCCAGAAATTGGACATCGGCGCGTCCGTGACCGCGAAAAGAAACGGCAGAGCCACCGCCAACATGGCCAGCGGCGCGGCAATGGCATCAAACAACATGGGGCTTTCCAGCGGCCCGTCGGGCAAAGCCCTGGATCATAGGTGCTGGCCAGCGGCGCACCGGCCGGCATGCCCACCCATGGGAGAATCCTCGCCATGCATGCACTGTTTGAAGAAGCCGGCAAGTTCCTGGCCGGCCGTATCCTGTCGGAAGCCGACACCTCCGCCCAGGTCGAGCTCGATTCCGGCAAGCGGGTGAAGGTCAAGGCCGCCAACGTCCTCCTGAAGTTCGAAAAGCCCGCCCCCGCGGAGTTCATCGCCCAGGCGCAGGCCGTGGCCGAGACCATCGAGCTCGACCTGGCCTGGGAGTTCGCCCCCGAGGACGAGTTCGGCTTTGCCGACCTGGCGCGGGACTATTTCTCCGACAACGCCACGCTGGCGCAGCAAGCGGGTGCGCTGCTGCGCCTGTACGAGGCGCCGCACTACTTCCGCCGTGCGGGCAAGGGCCGGTTCAAGAAGGCCTCGGCCGAAATCCTGCAGCAGGCGCTGGCCGCCATCGAGAAGAAAAAGGCCCTCCTCGCGCAGATTGACGAGTGGGCCGCGGCCCTGGGCCGGGGCGAGTGCCCGCAGCCCATCCGCGAGCAGCTCTACAAGATCTTGTTCAAGCCCGACAAGAACGCGCCCGAGTACAAGGCCGTGGTCGAGGCCAGCCGCGCCACGCACACCGCGCCGCTCGATCTGCTGCAAAAGGCCGGCGCCATCGACTCGGCCTACCAGTTCCACTGGAAGCGCTTCCTGTTCGAGAACTTCCCCAAGGGCACGGGCTTCCCGGCGCTGACGGCGCCCGCCATTGCGGACGAGCTGCCGCTGTCGCCAGCGCAGGCCTACTCCATCGACGACTCGCAGACCACCGAAATCGACGATGCCCTGTCCGTGCAGGGCCTGGGCACGGGCACCGTGGTGCTGGGCATCCACATCGCCGCGCCGGGCCTGGCCATCCAGCCCGGCAGCGCCATCGACCAGCTCGGCCGTGCGCGCCTGTCCACGGTGTACATGCCCGGCTACAAGATCACCATGCTGCCCGACGACGTGGTGCAGACCTACACGCTGGACGAAGGCCGCGCCAACCCGGCCGTGTCGCTGTACGTGACCATTGACGAGGCCACGCTGGAGTTCAAGGGCTCGGAGACCAAGCTCGAGCGCGTGCACGTGGCCGCCAACCTGCGCCACGACCAGCTCGACAGCGTGGTGACGGAAGAATGGCTCACAAACCCGGCGTTTGAGCATCAAAACGACCCGCAGCGCTTGTCTGGACTGCGCGAGCAGCTATCCTTTTTATACCACCTCGCCAAGGACCTCAAGGCCCGCCGCGAAGTCGTGCGCGGCAAGCCCGAGACCTTCAACCGGCCGGACTACAACTTCCGCCTGGTCGGCAACAACGGCGCCGAGCCCACGGGCAACGAGCAGGTGCAGATCAGCGTGCGCCAGCGCGGCGCGCCGCTCGATTTGATCGTGGCCGAGGCCATGATCGTGGCCAACAGCACCTGGGGCAGCTGGATGGCCGAGCTGGGCGTGCCGGGCATCTACCGCAGCCAGGCCAGCATGGCGCCGGGCGTGAAGGTGCGCATGGGCACCAAGGCGCTGCCGCATGCGGGCATCGGCGTGAAGGCCTATTCGTGGGCCACCTCGCCTCTGCGCCGCTACACCGACCTGGTCAACCAGTGGCAGATCATTGCCTGCGCGCGCCACGGCAAGACGGCCGCGTTGGCCGCGCCCTTCAAGCCCAAGGACGCCGACCTGTTCTCCATCATCAGCAGCTTTGACGCCGCCTACAGCGCCTACAACGGCTACCAGGCCGGCATGGAGCGCTTCTGGACGCTGAAGTACGTGGAGCAGAACGGCATCACCGAGCTGAACGCCACCGTCTTCAAGGAAGGGCCGGGCGGCAGCTTCCTGGTGCGGGCGGACGACATTCCGCTGGTCTTCCCGGTGCTGGGCGCGCAGAACCTGCCGCGCGGCGCGCGCCTGAAGGTCAAGCTGGGCGAGGTGGACGAGATCACGCTCGATATCCACGGCACCGTGATCGAGCGCCTGGACGACCCGGCGGACACCAGCGACGACGGCCCGGTGGACGATGCCGAGGACGATGACGACGCCGTGGCCGGCCCCATCGCCATTGCGGTGGACGTGAACGAAGCGCCGGCCGACGCCGCAGCCAACGCCGCCTGAGCCCCCGGATCCCCCCTGATAATCGCGGGCGATGAAACTTCCTGCCTTCCTCCGCACCTTCAGCACGCTGCAACTGGCGCTGGGCGTCTCGGTGGCGGTGCATGCCGCGCTCATCTCCGTGCGCTTCATCGACCCCGAGGGCTTCAACCGCGTGTTCCAGGACACGCCGCTGGAGGTCATCCTGGTCAACGCCAAGTCGAACGACCGCCCCGACAAGGCCCAGGCCATTGCCCAGGCCAACCTGGCCGGCGGCGGCGATGCCGACAAGGGCCGCGCCACCAGCCCGCTGCCGTACACGGCGCTCACGACCCTCGGCGACGACTTCGAGGAAGCGCAGCGCAAGATGGATGCGATGCAGGAGCAGCAGGCGCAGCTGCTGGCGCAGCTGCGCAAGCAGCTGGCCACCATGCCGGTGCCCGACCCGCGCCAGGCCGCCCAGAGCGCCGAGCAGGCCAGCGAGCAGGAAAAGCGGCGCCAGCTGGTCAAGCTGCTGGCCGAGATTGAAAAGCGCATCAACGAGGAAAACTCGCGGCCCAAGAAGCGCTACATCAGCCCTGCCACGCGCGAAGAGGCCTATGCCCTGTACTACGACGCGCTGCGCCACAAGGTGGAAGACAAGGGCACCGAGAATTTCCCCGAGCAGGGCGGCAAGAAGCTCTACGGCGAACTGACCATGATCGTCACGGTGAACCACGACGGCCGCGTGCTGGACACCGAGGTCGTGCAGGGCTCCGGCAACGCCACGCTGGACCGCCGCGCCCAGGCCATCGCTCGCGCCGCCGGCCCGTTTGGCACCTTCTCCCCCGAAATGCGCAAGAAGGCCGACCAGATCGCCATGGTGGCGCGCTTCAAGTTCACCCGCGAACAGACCCTTGAAACGAGTGTGAGGTAGCCCCCTCTGAGCCCCTGCGGCGCCTTCCACCCCGGGGGACGCCGCCAGTGGCCGGGCGAAGCCGGTTCCGCGGCGCCCCCGGCTTGGGCCCCCTCTTCCAGCGATGCACGCAGCAACAAGCCTCATGACCTCCTCCACCGACCTCTATTGCGTGATGGGCAACCCCGTGGCCCACAGCCGCTCGCCCGCCATCCACGCCCGCTTTGCCGAACTCACCGGCCAGCGCCTGCGCTACGAGCGCCGCCTGGTGGCGCTGGACGGCTTTGCCCAGGCCGTGCGCGACTTCAGGGCCGAGGGCGGGCGCGGCTGCAACATCACCGTGCCCTTCAAGTTCGAGGCGCAGGCCCTGGCCACCACCTGCAGCGAGCGCGTGCACCTGTCCGGCGCCGCCAACGTGCTGAGCTTTGGCCCCGACGGCAGCCTCCACGCCGACAACACCGACGGCCTGGGCCTGGTGGCCGACATCACCCGCAACGCCGGCGTGTCCCTGGCCGGGCGCGACGTGCTGCTGGTGGGAGCCGGCGGCGCGGCCGCGGGCGTGCTGGGCCCGCTGCTGCAGGCGGGCGTGCGCCACGTCACCGTGGCCAACCGCACGCTCTCCCGGGCCCAGGCCCTGGTGCAGACGCACAGCGCCCTGGCGGCGCTACAAAAAGCAGAGCTGCTTGCGCAGGAACCACAAGCGCTGGAGGCCGATTTTGATGTGATAATCAACGCCACCGCCAGTAGCCTGGCCGGGGCCGGGGTGCCGGTGCCGGCCCAGGTGCTGCGCCCCGGCAGCCTGGCCTACGACATGATGTACGGCCCCGCGGCCCAGGGTTTTCTGGGCTGGGCCCGCCAGCACGGCGCGGTGCCGCGCGACGGCCTGGGCATGCTGGTGGAACAGGCCGCGGAAGCCTTCCTGCTGTGGCGCGGCGTGCGCCCGCCCTCGGGCCAGGTGCTGGCGGAACTGCAGGCCGCGGCCGCATAAACGCCGCGCAACCGCCATGCAATGCTACCGGGCCACCCCGCCATGAAAGCCGTGCTGCGCTGGCTTGGCTGGGTGCTGCTGTCGCTGGTGGCGCTGCAGCTGTTTTTTGTGCTGCGCATCGCGGCCATGGTGGTGGTCAACCCGCAGTCCACCACCTTCCAGCGCTCCGAGGCCTGGACGCTGCTGTCCAGCACGGGCCATGTGCCCTGGCGCCAGCAATGGGTGCCCTATGCCGATATCTCCGACCACCTCAAGCGGGCCGTGATCGCCTCGGAGGACGACGGTTTCGTCAACCACGACGGCGTGGACTGGAACGCCATCGAAAAAGCCTGGGAACGCAACGCCAAGGCCGAAGCCCAGGCCAGCAAGGCCCTGGCCCGCGCGCCCGACCGGCCGCAGCGCGCGCCCAAGATCCGCGGCGGCTCCACCATCACCCAGCAGCTGGCCAAGAACCTGCTGCTCTCGGGCGAGCGCACCCTGCTGCGCAAGGGCCAGGAGTTCGTGCTGACGCTGGCCCTGGAGCAGCTGCTCTCCAAGCAGCGCATCCTGGAGATCTACCTGAACAACGTGGAGTGGGGCGAAGGCGTGTTCGGCGCCGAAGCCGCCGCGCAGCACTACTTCCGCAAGAGCGCCAGCAAGCTCGGCGCGGCCGAGGCCGCCCGCCTGGCCGTCATGCTGCCCGCCCCCAAGCGCTTCGAGAAGGCGCCGGGGTCGGCCTACCTGGCGGGGCGCACGCGCACGATCCTGGCGCGCATGGGAAGCGCAGAGCTGCCTTGATGCCCCCCGGCCCGCTCAGGGAAAGTGGGTTTCCTGGAAGGTCACCTTGCGCCGCAGCGGATCGAAGAAGCCGCCCTCGGGCAGCACATGCATGCGGATGTCGGCCGCCTTGGCCATGGGCCCCTCGTCGTCCACGATCTGCGCGCGGCGGGCGTCGAAGACGCTTGACGTGGTAGTTGCCCAGCACCTCCCAGGTGCCTTCGGGCCGCACCAGCAGGGCGGTTTCCTCGTCAATGCCCACGCCAATGAGCTGGGGTGCCCCCCGCCAGCGCCACGAACCGCTTTTGCACGCTCAGCGGTGTTTCGCCGCCTCCCACGATCAACAGGTGCCCCAGCGGGCGCACAAACAAGCGCCCCACAGCCGCAACGCCCGCCGGTGCCGCGGAGGGCTGCGGCGCCGGCAATGCGCTGGCCACGGTCGGAGCGGGTGGCAGGCCCTGGGCCTGGGCCGGCGCGGGCATCCCGCCCAACCAGGCCGCAGCGCCCAGCACGCCCCCGAGCAAGCCCGCCGTCGCACGGGGCCACGGCGTGCGCTGCAGCCACGCACTCGGCGGACGCCAGCACGGCGCCACAACAGCATCTCCAACCATAGGCGAGCGGAAATCAGTGATAAGGGAAAGGGGAGGTGCGTCCGGCGTTCCGCCGGTTCACGCGGGCCCGGCCCGGAATGCCGGCCGGAAGAATGGGCAGGCACCCGCAAGGAGCGGCCCATGGCAACGCTGGCGATTCTATGCAATGGCCACGGGTCGGCTCACCCCGCCGCCGCAGCGGCATGCGGCAAAGCCCCGCCACGTATCATCGGCGCCATGCTTGCCAAGTTGATGAGTCTCCTGCTGCTCGGAATCGTGCGGTTCCTCACGGGCTCCCAGGCGCGCTGGTATGGCTGCCCGCCCAAGGCCGAGCAGCGCATCTACTTCGCCAACCACCAGAGCCACGCGGACATGGTGCTGATCTGGGCCGCGCTGCCCGAGGAGTTGCGCACCATCACGCGGCCCATCGCGGCCAAGGATTACTGGACCAAGACGCCGTTTCGGCAGTGGATCACCACCGCCGTGTTCAACGCCGTGTACGTGGACCGGCAGGCCACGCCCGCGCGCCCCCCGGCGCCCGCCGCCGCCCCGCCGGACGCCCTGGCCGCCGCCTCCGCCGATGCCGCCACCGCCATGGCGGGCGGCCCCGATCCGTCCCCCGACACGCCGCCGCCCCCGCCCAGCCCCGAGGCGCTGCGCGCCGCCCTGCCAGAAGCCGACCCGCTGGTGCCGCTGGTGCGCGCGCTGGAAAGCGGCGACTCCATCGTGATCTTCCCCGAAGGTACGCGCGGCCATGGGGGCGAGCCGCAGCCGTTCAAGTCCGGCCTGTTCAAGCTGGCGCAGATGTTTCCGCAGGTGGTGCTGGTGCCGGCGTGGATCAACAACGTGCAGCGCGTGATGCCCAAGGGCGAAGTGGTGCCCGTGCCTATCCTGTGCTCGGTGACCTTCGGCGCCCCGGTGCAGCTGGAGCCGGGCGAAGAGCGCCGCCCCTTTCTGGACCGCGCGCGCCAGGCGGTAATCGCGTTGCGCGACGTGTGAGCAGGCAGCCCCCGCATGAACGACTTTCTTCGCAACCTCACGGCCACGCAGCAGATCGGCGCCCTCTTCCTGGTGGTGTTCGGCCTCCTGTCGGCGGTGACCGTCTGGGCCTTCGCGCGCACCCTGCGCGAGACAGCCAGCCAGGAGCCCGGCGCCGAAGCCCGCGCGCTGGAAGCCAAGCGCTTCTGGGGGCTGCTCAAGACCTCGTGGGTGATGGCCACCGTCTTCTGGGTGGGCTGGGTGCTGGGCGAGACCGTGGCCACGGTGCTGTTTGCCATCGTCGCGTTTTTTGCGCTGCGCGAATTCATCACCCTCTCGCCCACGCGGCGGGGCGACCACCGCAGCCTGGTGCTGGCGTTCTTCGTGGTGCTGCCCCTGCAGTTCTGGATCGTGGGCAGCAGGATGTTCGACCTGTTCACCGTGTTCATCCCGGTGTATGTGTTCCTGGCGCTGCCCGTGGCGAGCGCCCTGGCCAACGACCCGGAGCGCTTCCTGGAGCGCAACGCCAAGCTGCAGTGGGGCATCATGGTGTGCGTCTACGGCATGAGCCACGTGCCCGCGCTGCTGCTGCTGGACTTCCCGGGGTACCGGGACAAGGGGGCGTTCCTGGTGTTCTTCCTGGTGTTCGTGGTGCAGACCTGCATGGTCGTGCAGCACCTGCTGGGCCGGCGCTTTCCGCACAAGCCCGTGGCGCCGCAGGTCAGCCAGAGCTTCCAGTGGCCGAGCTGGCTGGCCGGGGTGGCTGCCGGCGGGCTGGCCGGCGCGCTGCTCACCTTCATCACCCCGTTCAAGCCCGGCCAGGCGCTCGGCATGGCGCTGCTGGCCTGCCTGGCGGGCAGCCTCGGGCACCTGGTGATGAAGGCGCTCAAGCGCGACCGCGGCATCACCAGCTGGGGCATGCAGGGCCTGTCGGTCACCGGCGCCGGCGGGCTGCTGGACCGTGTGGACGCGCTGTGCTTTGCCGCGCCGGTGTTCTTCCACTCGGCACGCTGGTACTTTGGTCTTTGAATAAAATTGGCCGCCAGCGCTTTACCAGCAAGCGCAAGCAGCTATCAAATAAATAGCAAATGCGCATTCTAGGGATCGACCCCGGCCTGCAGACCACCGGCTTCGGCGTGGTGGATGTGGAGGGCCACCAGCTCAGTTACGTGGCCAGCGGCACCATCCGCACCACCAGCCTCGCGCTGGGTGACCTGCCGGGCCGGCTGAAGGTGCTCTTCGACGGCATCACCGAAGTGGCGGCGCGCTACCAGCCGGACGTGGCGTCGGTGGAAATCGTGTTCGTCAACGTCAACCCCCAGTCCACGCTGCTGCTGGGCCAGGCGCGGGGTGCCGCCATCACGGCCCTGGTGGCCAGCAACCTGCCCGTGGCCGAATACACCGCGCTCCAGATGAAAAAAGCCGTGGTCGGCCACGGCCGCGCGGCCAAAAGCCAGGTGCAGGAAATGGTGCGCCGCCTGCTGCGCCTGCCGGGCCTGCCCGGCACGGACGCTGCCGACGGCCTGGGCCTGGCCATCACCCACGCCCACGCCGGCGCGGCCATGGGCCGCTTGGGCGAGGTGGCCACGCTGAACCGGCGCCAGCATGCGATGTACAAGGGCGGGCGCAGCTACTGAGGCCGCGGGTCGCATCACGCCTGTTTCTGCTGCCACAGCACATCCAGCACATGCTGGGTGGCGCGCTCCACCGGGCCCGCGCGGTGGGCAATGCCCAGGGGCCGCCACAGCCGGGGTTGCACGGGCAGCATGCGGATGCGCGGGTCCAGCGGCGTGGCGGTGGAGGCCTCGTGCGGCAGCAGCGTCGCCCCGTAGCCGGCCGCCACCAGGCTCTTGATGGCATCGTTGTAGTTGAGCTGGATGCGCGCCTTGGGCTGCTCGCCCGCCAAGGCAAGCCATTCGCCCGTCAGGCGCGACAGGCTGGTGCCGTCGTCATTCAGGATCAACGGCTGACCCGCCAGCCACCGGGGCGTGACCCTTCCGGGCGCCGCCCAGGCCGAGGGGACGAACGCCATCACCGGGTCGCGCCGCCAGGGCATCACCGCCACCCCACGCACCGAGGCCATGGGCAAGGCCACCAGGCCCACGTCCAGCGTCCCCAGCGCCAGCCGCGACACGGTCTCCTGCGACGTGAGCACCGCCACCTGCACATCGATGCCGGGGTGCTGTCGGCCCAGCACCTCCAGCGCCTGGGGCAGCAGGTGCGCGATGGCGCCGGTGGATGCGCCCAGCCGCACCCGCCCCTCCAGCCCCTGCACCTGGCGCCGCACCAGGTCTATGGCCTCGTCGGCATCGGCCAGCAGGCGCCGGGCCCGCTCCACCAGCACCTCTCCCGCGCCGGACGGCCGCACCTCGCCCCGCTTGCGCACCAGCAACGGCGCACCGATCGACGCCTCCAGGTCCGCAATGTGCAGGCTGACCGTGGGCGGCGCCAGGTGCAGCGTGCGGGCAGCTTCGGCGAAGGACCCGAGGTCAGCGATGGTGACCAGGGTGCGCAGCCGGTCGAGACTGAGTTCGCGCATGACGTTCAGCAGAACTGATCTTGATGTTTGTGAAATTCAACTTTTCAAAGTTTAGGCCGGCGCCGAAGATTCCGCATCCCCCACGCCAGGAATCCGCACCATGACTACCAACCAGCCCCTCGTTTTCATTGACGGCGACCAAGGCACCACCGGCCTGCAAATCCACCAGCGCCTGCACGGCCGCACCGACCTGCAGCTGCTGACACTGCCCGAGGCCGACCGCAAGAACCCCACGCGCCGCGCCGAAGCCCTCAACAGCTGCGACATCGCCATCCTGTGCCTGCCCGATGCTGCAGCCCGCGACGCCGTGGCCGCCATCCGCAACCCCGCCGTGCGCGTGATCGACGCCAGCTCGGCCCACCGCACGGACGCGCAATGGGTCTATGGCTTTCCGGAAATGGACGCTGCGCAGGCCGCGCGCATCGCCAGCGCGCAGCGCGTCAGCAACCCCGGCTGCTACCCCACAGGCGCCGTCGCCCTGCTGCGGCCCCTGGTGCAGGCCGGCTTGCTGCCTGCCGACCATGCGCTCAACATCCATGCGGTGTCGGGCTACTCCGGCGGTGGGCGGGCCCGCGTGCAAGCGCACGAAGGCCCCGAGGCAGCCCACGCGCCCGCCTTCCAGGTCTATGGGCTGCAACTGGAGCACAAGCACACGCCCGAGATCGCGCAACATGCCGGGCTGTCGCAGCGCCCGTTTTTCCTGCCCTCGTACGGCGCATTCCGCCAGGGCATCGTGCTGACCATCGGGCTGCACCTGCGGCAGCTCGCGCCGGGCACGCAAGGCGAGCACCTGCGCGCCTGCCTGCAGCAGCACTACGCCGACGCCCGCTTTGTCGAGGTGATGCCCTCCGCCACCGCCGCAGCGGCCGAGCACCTGGACCCGCAGGCTCTGAACGGCACCAACCGGTTGCAGCTGGGCGTGTTCAGCAACGCCCGGCACGGCCAGGTGCTGCTGAGCGCCGTGTTTGACAACCTGGGCAAGGGCGCCTCGGGGGCAGCCGTGCAGAACCTGGACCTGATGCTGGGTGGTGCGGCCTGATGCCAGAGCGCGTGCCAGGCGCTCTCAGCCGGCGACGCCGCATGGCGCCGCCCACGCCCTCCACCCCCGCGCCGGCCGAGCACGCCGACCGGCTGCTCAGCCTGCACGTCTGAAACGGCCTGTCAAGCGCTGCAGAACGCACAGTCAAGCCGCCCGGGCTGCGCGCCCGCAAGATCGCCGGCCGTGCGCACCCACCCGTGCCGCATGCTTCCATAAAGATAGCTTCCAGCGCTTGATACACAAGCGCTGGAAGCATTTTTCATGGCCGATCGCGGCTGGGTGGAACGCCGTTCCGCCCACCCACCCCATCGCCATGAAAACCCTTGCCCTTCGGATTGCCTCGCTGCTGCTGACAGCGGCGGCTTCCGTGTCTGCTGGTGCGGACGTTCTGTTCGACAACCTTGGCTCCACCACCGGGACGATGTCGTTGAGCGAGTCGAGCACCTTCTACACCGACCGCCGCTTCGCCAACCGCATCCCCGTGAACCCCACGCCCATGCGCATTGAATCCGTGCAGATTGCGGTGGACATCTTCAATGGCCTGCAGGTGGAGGTGTGTGACACCTCCCCAGCCAGCGCCACGCCCTACGCCGGTCCATGCACCCCCTTTGCGCCCGATGCGACCATTGCCGGCCTGCGCAGCTTCTCCGGCAACCACGTCGTTGCAGCGGGCAACTTGGCATGGGTGGTGATGCGCACCCCGACCATGGTCTACCCGGACTACAGCACCATACAAACACAACTGCACAGTGATTCCAGCGGGCTGGCCCAGACAACCGACAACGGCACCAAATGGAGCCCCAGCAAGCTAATCACCTTCGGCATGCGCATCCAAGGCACACAGCCGCCCGTCGCAGGCGCCTGCGGCAGCGCCCATGGCGTCAGCGCCATCGCCACCGCACCCACAGGCACTGCCGCGTGCGCCGCAGGCACGCTGGACACCGTCGCCCAAGGCCCCAGCCAATTCGCATGGCAGTGCCTGGGCCTGGCGGGCGGTGGCAACGCCCAATGCAGCGCGCCGCGCGGCTACACCGTCCAAACCCAAGCCAGCGGCGGCGGCAGCATCCCTGCGGGCTTCTTGGTCACCGGCGGGCAGACGGCCACGTTCCACCTGACCATCCCGCCGAATCACACCGCCTCGGCCAGCGGCTGCAACGGCGCGCTGGTGGGCAGCACATTCACCACGGGGGTGATTTACAGCGACTGCACCGTCAGCGCCGTCTTTACGCCCAACACCTACGCCATCGCCACTTCCGCCACCGACGGCATGGTCACCTGCACGCCCAACCCCGTGCCCCACGGCGGGACTGCCAACTGCACCGCCATGCCCAACCCTGGCCATCAGTTCATCGGCTGGCTGGGTGACTGTCAGAACACCGGCGCTGGCACCGGGCCATGCCAGCTCACCAACGTCACCAGCCCGCAGTACGTAAGCGCCACCTTCCAGTTCACCACCCACGGCATCAGCATCGCCCCGGTCAGCGGCGGCATGGTCAGCTGCACCCCCAGCCCCGTGCCCCACGGCCAAACCACCATGTGCGCCGCCACACCCTTGCCTGACCACCACTTCGTCGGCTGGTCGGGCGATTGCGCAGGCTCTGGCAGCAGCCCCACGTGCTATTTCCCCAGCGTGACCCGGCCGCTTGCCATCTCGGCCACTTTCGCGCCCGACACCCACGCCATCGCCACCCCTACCGCCGCCAACGGCACAGTCACCTGCGCACCCAACCCCGTCACCCACGGCCAGGATGCAAGCTGCACGGCCACGCCCGATACGGGCTACCACTTCACCGGCTGGACGGGCGATTGCTCGGGCACGGGCACTTGCCAGCTCACCAACGTGACCGCGCCGCGCAGCGTGAGCGCCATGTTTGTGCTCAACACCTATTCCATCGGCATTGCCCCCTCCCCCTCCAAAGGCACAGTCACCTGCACGCCCAACCCCGTCACCCACGGCCAGGATGCAAGCTGCACGGCCACGCCCGATACGGGCTACCACTTCACCGGCTGGACGGGCGATTGCTCGGGCACGGGCATCTGCCAGCTCACCAACGTGACCGCGCCGCGCAGCGTGAGCGCCACTTTCACCCGCGACCCGCTCGATGCCACCTGCGGCTCAGCGGCCAACGACGCTGCAGCCTTCAAGCCCAGCGCGAATCTGTGCGCCACGGGCACGGCAGGTGCCGTGCTATCCGCCAGCGGCCAATACACGTGGCAGTGCAGCGGTGAACATGGCGGTGCGGCGCAGCAGTGCAGCGCACCGTGGCAGGGCGCGGGTGGCAACGGCAATCTGGGTGCGGTGGAGGTGGACAGCGCGAACGGCTGGGAGATCCGCAGCGCCGCCTTCGCCTCCGCCTTGCCCGCACCCTTGCTGCCCCATGTGCGGGCGGTGCACGCGCCGCTGGGGCTGGTGCTGGGGCGTGCCGCTGGCCATGGCGATGCGCAAGTGACCGTGCACTTCACCACCCCCGTGCCGCAGGGGGCCATGTATTACAAATACGGCCCCAGCCCCGACGGGCTGGGCTGCACCGGCGCTGCCTGCGCGCAGCCGCACTGGTATGCGCTGCCCGGCGCGCAGTTTGCGCCCGACGGCCTGAGCGTGACCTTCACCCTGGCCGATGGCGGCATGGGCGACAGCGACTCCGTGCCCCACCAGATCACCGACCCCGGCCTGCCCGTGCTGCTGGCCCCGCAGGCCGTCCCCGCGCTCGGCCCCTGGGCGCTGGCGCTGCTTTCGCTGCTGGCGGGGGGGCTGGCGGCGGTGCGCCGTCGGGCGCTCTCGCAACGATAGCGGCCAGCGCTTGCTGCGCAAGCGCTGCAGGACGATTTGATGCACAGGGAACATTGGCAACCGCGCGCCTCGTTGCCGCCCTGCTGCCAGCGACGAAGGGTTGCTGCCGCCCTGCGCGCAAGCCAGCCGGGGGGGCGGCATGGCCTCATGGGGATGTGGGTCGCGCCGCAGTTTGGCCGGCCGGCCGCGGCATGGTCTTGAAACTGCCACAAATGCCCGTATCATTAGCACTCGCTGCGGTCGAGTGCTAACAACACGACACCTGCTGTAGCTTTTGATGGTACCCGGGCTTTCCGGGTGTCCGAATTCCCAGGCTTTTTTCTCACACAGGAGCAATGCAATGAACCTTCGCCCTCTGCACGATCGCGTGATCGTCAAGCGTATCGAAAGCGAAACCACGACCGCTTCGGGCATCGTGATCCCTGACAACGCTGCTGAAAAGCCCGATCAAGGTGAAGTGCTGGCCGTAGGTCCCGGCAAGAAGAATGACAAGGGCGAACTGATCGCCCTGAACGTGAAGGTCGGCGACCGCGTTCTGTTCGGCAAGTACTCGGGCCAGACCGTCAAGGTCAATGGCGACGAACTGCTGGTGATGAAGGAAGACGACCTGTTCGCGGTCGTCGAGAAGTAATTACTCCCAATTTCATAGCTGCTCGCGCTTGCTGAATAAGCGCTGGCGGCCCATTTGATTCAAATTTTCAGGAGCTCCAAACATGGCAGCAAAAGACGTAGTTTTCGGCGGCGAAGCCCGCGCACGCATGGTTGAAGGCGTGAACATCCTGGCCAACGCGGTCAAGGTGACCCTGGGCCCCAAGGGCCGCAACGTGGTGCTGGAGCGCTCGTTCGGCGCCCCCACCGTGACCAAGGACGGTGTGTCCGTGGCCAAGGAAATCGAACTCAAGGACAAGCTGCAGAACATGGGCGCCCAGCTCGTGAAGGAAGTGGCCTCCAAGACCAGCGACAACGCTGGTGACGGCACCACCACCGCCACCGTGCTGGCCCAGGCCATCGTGCGCGAAGGCTCCAAGTACGTGGCCGCCGGCCTGAACCCCATGGATCTGAAGCGCGGCATCGACAAGGCCGTGGCCGCCCTGGTGGAAGAGCTGAAGAAGGCTTCCAAGCCCACCACCACCTCCAAGGAAATCGCCCAAGTGGGTTCGATCTCCGCCAACTCCGACGCATCCATCGGCCAGATCATTGCTGACGCCATGGACAAGGTCGGCAAGGAAGGCGTGATCACCGTGGAAGACGGCAAGTCGCTGCAAAACGAGCTGGATGTCGTCGAAGGCATGCAGTTCGACCGCGGCTACCTGTCGCCCTACTTCATCAACAACCCCGAAAAGCAGGCCGCCCTGCTGGACAACCCCTTCGTGCTGCTGTTCGACAAGAAGATCAGCAACATCCGCGACCTGCTGCCCACGCTGGAACAAGTCGCCAAGGCCGGCCGTCCCCTGCTGATCATTGCCGAAGAAGTCGAGGGCGAAGCCCTGGCAACGCTGGTGGTCAACACCATCCGCGGCATCCTGAAGGTCGTGGCCGTGAAGGCTCCTGGCTTCGGCGACCGCCGCAAGGCCATGCTGGAAGACATCGCCATCCTGACGGGCGGCAAGGTCATCGCTGAAGAAGTGGGCCTGTCCCTGGAAAAGGTCACGCTGGCCGACCTGGGCCAAGCCAAGCGCATCGAAGTGGGCAAGGAAAACACCATCATCATCGACGGTGCTGGCGCTGCTGCCGACATCGAAGCCCGCGTGAAGCAAATCCGCATCCAGATCGAAGAAGCGACCAGCGACTACGACCGTGAAAAGCTGCAAGAGCGCGTGGCCAAGCTGGCCGGCGGCGTGGCAGTGATCAAGGTCGGCGCTGCGACCGAAGTCGAAATGAAGGAAAAGAAGGCCCGCGTGGAAGACGCCCTGCACGCCACCCGCGCTGCAGTGGAAGAAGGCATCGTGGCCGGCGGTGGCGTGGCCCTGCTGCGCGCACGCCAGGCTGCTGGTGACATCAAGGGCGACAACGCCGACCAGGACGCCGGCGTGAAGCTGATCCTGAAGGCCATCGAAGCCCCCCTGCGCGAGATCGTCTACAACGCCGGCGGCGAGCCTTCGGTGGTGGTGAACGCCGTGCTGAACGGCAAGGGCAACTACGGCTTCAACGCCGCCAACGACACCTACGGCGACATGATCGAAATGGGTATCCTGGACCCGACGAAGGTGACCCGTACGGCCCTGCAGAACGCCGCTTCCGTGGCTTCGCTGCTGCTGACGACCGAAGCCATGGTGGCTGAGGCTCCGAAGGACGACGCACCTGCTGCTGGCATGCCCGACATGGGCGGCATGGGCGGCATGGGCGGCATGGGCATGTAAGACGGCCCGGCCTCTGCGCAGTCCCCGGGGCTGCGCAGGACCCAAGCAAGAAAAAACCCGCAGGCCTCACGGCCGGCGGGTTTTTTACTTGGCAGCGCTGCGGGCGCTTATTCGCCGCTGGGCTGCACCCACCAGTAGATCAGCACCAGGAAACCGATGCCGGTAATGGTCAGCAACTGCCACCAGCCCGACCGGCCGATGTCATGCAGCCGGCGCGCGCCCACCGCCAGCGCGGGCAGCAGCAAGGCCAGCGACGCCAGGTTGGCCGCCAATTCGCTCACAAAGCTGGCGACGACCACCACGATGATCTGGAAGAGAAAAAACCACCAGAACTCCGACCGCACAGCGCGGCCCGAGAAGGTGGCGTACTGCCCCAGGCAGCTTTTCACAGCCGACACAAAATCCATACCAAACTCCCTCTCTTAGTGAAACGTTGAACGTTGCAAGGTGACGGAGCCCGCAAGGGCCCCGCGCCATGATAGAGGGACTGCAGGGCAAAGCCCAAGAGGTTTTGGGCAGCGCGCCCGGCAGGTGCGCGCCCCGAGCGCAGCGGACTCTTGCCAGGAAGCAACTCTTATTTTGATAGCGTCCCGCGCTTGCCAGACGGCCGCCAGAGGCGTTTTTGGCACTGAATGAGCTGCACGCCCCGGCTTCGCAGTCAAGCGCCCGTGCGCAGGGCCTGGGTGGCGCGGGCCAGTTCGGTGATGCGCGCCCAGTCGCCCGCGCGCACCGCGTCGGCCGGCGTCAGCCACGAGCCGCCGACGCAGCGCACATTGGGCAGCGCCAGGTACTGGGGTGCCGTGGCCTGTGTAATGCCGCCCGTGGGGCAGAAGCTGACCGCTCCAAACGGGCTGGCCCAGGCCTTCAGCAAGGGAATGCCCCCCGCGGCCTCGGCCGGGAAGAGCTTGAGGAAGCTGAAGCCATCGGCCAGCGCGGCCATGACTTCGCTGGACGTGGCCACGCCGGGCAACAGCGGCAGGTCCAGCGCCTTGCAGGCGGCGCCCACCTCCGGCGTGTAGCCGGGGCTCACCGCAAAGCGCGCACCGGCTTCGCTGGCGCGGCGCGCATCGTCGGCGTTCAGCACCGTGCCCACGCCGACCACGGCTTCGGGCAGGTGGCGGGCAATGGTTTCGATGGCGGGCAGGCCGGCCGGCGTGCGTAGCGTCACCTCCAGCACCTTCACGCCGCCGGCCAGCAGCGCCTCGGCCAGGGGCAAGGCGTCATCGACGCGGTCGATGACGATGACGGGAACAACGGGGCCGTAGCTGGCGATATCAAGCGGGTTCATGGTTTCTTCTTCCTTGTGACGGTGGGCCGAGACAGTGGCGCAGGAATTGGGAAGGCGGTGGCACCGCCCTACAACCAGGTACAGGCGCCCTGCTCCGCCCCCCCGGCATGGCGACGGAAGTTGGTGAACAGTTCCCGGCCAAAGCCGGTGGCGGGGGCTGCGATGTACGGGGCCACGGGGCGGGCCGCCCAGGTGGCTTCGTCGATCAGCACGTCGAGCGTGCCCGCCACCGCGTCCACCCGCACGATGTCGCCGTCCAGCACCTTGGCCAGCGGGCCGCCGGCCAGCGCCTCGGGCGTGACGTGGATGGCGGCGGGCACCTTGCCCGAGGCGCCGCTCATGCGCCCATCGGTCACCAGCGCCACCTTGAAGCCCTGGTTCTGCAGCACCGCCAGCGGCGGGGTGAGCTTGTGCAGCTCGGGCATGCCGTTGGCCTGCGGGCCCTGGAATCGCACCACGGCCACCATGTCCTGGTTCACCTCGCCCGCGCTGAAGGCCGCGAGCAGCGCTTCCTGCGAATCGAACACGCGCGCGGGTGCCTCGATGATGTGGCGGTCTTCCGGCACGGCCGAGACCTTGATCACCGCCCGGCCCAGGCGGCCCTGCAGCAGGCGCAGGCCGCCCGTGGGCGAGAACGGGGCGCTCACCGGCCGCAGCACCGCGGTGTCGCCCGACACCGCCGGCGCGCTTTGGCCGCCGTCGGCAATGCCGCCCGCATTCACGCTCAGCACATCGGGATGCATCAGGCCGTGGGCCAGCAGTTCGCGCAGGATCCACGGCGGGCCGCCCGCGGCCTGGAACTGGTTCACGTCGGCGTCGCCGTTGGGGTACACGCGGGCCAGCAGCGGCACCACGGACGAAAGCTCGTCGAAGTCCGACCAGTCGATGAGGATGCCCGCGCTGCGCGCGATGGCCACCCAGTGGATCAGGTGGTTGGTGGAGCCGCCCGTGGCCAGCAGTGCAGCCATGGCGTTGACGATGCAGCGCTCGTCCACCAGCTTGCCGATGGGCGTGAAGCGGTGGCCGCGCTTGCCGATGTCGAGGACCGTGCGCAGCGCCTGCCGCGTGAAGGCCTCGCGCGTCTCGGTGCCGGGGGATTCGAACGCCGCGCCGGGCACGTGCAGGCCCATGGCCTCCAGCAGCATCTGGTTGCTGTTGGCCGTGCCGTAGAAGGTACAGGTGCCGGGGCTGTGGTACGCGGCCGATTCGGCCTTGAGCAGCTCGTCGCGCCCCACCAGGCCCTGCGCATACTGCTCGCGCACCTTGGCCTTGTCCTTGTTGGACAGGCCCGAGCCCATGGGCCCCGCCGGCACGAACACACAGGGCAGGTGCCCGTAGTGCAGCGCGCCGATCAGCAGGCCGGGCACGATCTTGTCGCACACGCCCAGCAGCAGCGCGCCATCGAACACATCGTGGGACAGCGCTACCGCAGTGGCCATGGCAATGGCATCGCGGGAGAACAGGGACAGCTCCATGCCGGGCGTGCCCTGCGTCACGCCGTCGCACATGGCCGGCACACCGCCCGCGACCTGCACCGTGGCGCCCAGCTTGCCCGCCTCGTCGCGCAGGATGGCGGGGTAGCCCTGGTACGGCTGGTGGGCCGACAGCATGTCGTTGTAGGCCGTGACGATGCCGATGTTGGGCGCCTTCTCCACCGTGACCTTGAACTTGTCAGAGCCCGGCAACGCGGCATACGCATGGGCCAGGTTGGCGCAGCCCATGCGGTCTTGCGCGGGCTTGCGGGCGATCATGGCATCGATGCCGGCAAGGTAGGCGCCGCGGGTGTCTGCGCTGCGCTGGACAATGCGTTCGGTCACGCGCGCTACAACTGGATGCATGGAAGTCTCCATCGGTGGGGTGGCACGGCGGCAGGTCAGCATGCCTGGCGCCTGTTATCTAGAACCTGCTCAAGCTCTTTTCGGGGTCGCACAAGTACCTTGCCGGGATGGGATGCAAGGCGCGGTGCGCGGCCGATAGCCCGGCTATCGGCAAGCGCTGCAACGCTGCAGACCGCCCGGCAAGGCACTTGCCCGTGGGGTTGGAGTGAAATCGGGCGATTGGACGCCCCGGCTGCTTGCATGGGCACGAGCCCATGCGGCGCACCCGAGGCATCCACTCATCCCGATTCCACTCCAATGCGATCCCTGAAAAGAGTTTGAGCAGGTTCTACGCCCTAGAATGTAACTCGATAACCAGCCCGCTTCAACCCATGCCCCTGCAAACCTTGCCTTTGCCGCCGTCCGAACTCGGTGAATCGCCGTTCTGGCATCCGGCCGAAAAATCCCTTTACTGGTGTGACATTCAGGGACACGCAGTGCATGCATGGCAGCCCGAGAGCGGACACCATCGGCAATGGCACATGCCCAGCGAGCCGGGCTGTTGCGCCCCGGTGGCTGGCGGCGGACTGGTAATCGGGTTACGAGACGGTTTCTATCGGCTCGACACTTCGAAGGACAGCGCCGACCCCACCGCCCTCACCTGCCTGGCCCTGCTGCCCGCCGACCAGCACGACACCGCCGTGCTGCGCCTGAACGACGGCCGCTGCGACACCGCAGGCCGCTTCTGGGCGGGCTCGGTCATCACGCCGCGCACAGCGCCAAACGCCGCGCTGTGGTGCCTGCAGGCCGACCCGGCCAGCGCCACGGGCTACAGCGTGCGCCGCAGGGCGGGCGACAACTTCACCGCCAACGGCCTGGCCTTCAGCCCGGACGACCGGACGATGTACTGGTCGAACACGCCCGAGCACCGCATCGACCGGTTCGACTTTGACGTGACCACGGGTGAGATCACGAACCGCCGCCCCTGGGTGCACTTCGACCGCAAGGTGGAAGGCCGGCCCTACGGCGGGCGGCCCGACGGTGCGGCGGTGGACGTGCAGGGCAACTACTGGGTGGCGATGTACGAAGGGGCGTGCGTGATGCAGCTGTCGCCCGCCGGCGAGGTGCTGCAGCGCATTGCGGTGCCGGTGCAGTGCCCGACCATGGTGTGTTTTGGGGGAGAGGACTTGCGGACGCTGTACATCACGTCGGCGCGGGCCGGAAGGCCGGTGGAGGAACAGCAGGCGGCGGTCCCGGCGGGGTCGCTGTTCAGCACCCCGGTGGCGGTGGCGGGGCTGCCCGTGAATTGCTTCCGCGGCTGAACGCCTGCGCGGTGTGCCCCGGGGCGGGGCTGCGGGGATTTTGTGCCCCAGTGGCGGCAAGCGCTTGCAAGGCGCTTGACTTAGAGTGCGCTCAAACTTTCAGAATCGCTCCATGGACTCCCTCCTCACCATTGCCGAAGTTGCCGAGCGCACGGGCCTGACGGCGCACACGCTGCGCTACTACGAGCGCGCGGGCCTGATCGCACCGGTGCCGCGCGCCGCGGGCGGCCAGCGCCGCTATGCGGCCTCGGACATGGAGTGGATCGGATTCCTGCTGCGCCTGCGCGACACGCGGATGCCCATCGGGCAGATGCAGGTGTTTGCGCGGCTGCGCAGCGAAGGGAGCGCGACCACCTCCGAGCGGCGCGAATTGCTGGAGCGGCACCTGGCAGCGGTGGAGGCGGCAATCGCCACCATGGCACAAGCCGCACAGGTGCTGCGCAGCAAGATTGCGCACTACCAGGATCAGGAAACCTCCCTGCGCACCACCCCGCCACCCACCCGCCAAGGAAGTTCCCATGTCCCCCGAAACCAATCCACGCTACCTGCGAGGCCTCGCCAAGCTGCGCGAAATCGACGGCCAGGCCGGTGAGCACGTCGTTGCCAGCCTGGACGGTATTGCGCCCGACTTTGCCCGCTACCTCATCGAATTCCCGTTCGGCGACATCTATTCCCGCCCCGGCCTGGACCTGCGCAGCCGCGAGATCGCGGTGGTCGCAGCGCTCACGGCACTGGGCAACGCCACACCGCAGCTCAAGGTGCATTTGCGGGCGGCGCTGAACGTCGGCGTCACGCGGGAGGAAACCGTCGAGGTCCTCATGCAGATGGCCGTTTACGCGGGCTTTCCCGCAGCCCTCAACGGGCTGGCTGCTGCGCGGGAGGTGTTCGCAGCGCTCGACGCCGAGACGGCCGCTGCGTGAAGCTTCTGGCGGCGGCTCGTGCCGCGGCTAGCCCGCCCGCAGGGCCCGCAGCACGTCGTCACACGCGCCCATGTTGTGGTAGTCCACCTTTCCCGCGTTGCTCTTCTCGCGGGTGGTGTTGCGGTTGTCGCGGTGCAGGATGCGAAACCACGCGCCGTGTTCGTGGTCCACAAAATGCGCCCAGCAGTAGGCCCAGATGCGGTCGTACCACTGCCAATACTGATCGTCGCCCGTTCGCACGGCGAGCATCGCAGCGGCGGCCATGCTCTCGGCCTGGACCCAATGGTATTTGCCGTCGTCGCAGATGCTGCCGTCGGGCGCCATGCCGTAGTACAGGCCGCCGTGCTCGGCGTCCCAGCCGCGCTCCACGGCGGCATCGAACAGGCGCCGTGCGCAGGGCAGATGCCAGTCGGCGGGCTGCAGCGCATCCAGCTGCAAGAGCAGCTTGGCCCATTCGGTCTGGTGGCCGATCTGGTAGCCCCACGGGCGGAAGATGTTGCTGCGGTCGTGGCGGTTGTAGTCCCAGTCCACCGACCAGTCGGCGTGGAAATGCTCCCACACCCAGCCTTCGGCCGCGGGGGCCAGCGCACGGGTGGACAGCGCGGCCTGCCGCTGGCAGATGCCTTGGGCCAGCCGTTCGGCACGCTCGATATAGCGGCGCTCGCCCGTGGCGCGGAAGGCCGAGATCATGGCTTCGCAGGCGTGCATGTTGGCGTTCTGGCCGCGGTAGCCGGTGAGCTGCCAGTCGGAGCTGGCCTCGTCGGCATACAGGCCCGCGGCGGGTTGCCAGAAGTGCAGCTCGGCGGTGTCGAAGGCCTCGGCCAGCCACGCGCGGGCTTCGGATACGCCGGCCTCGCAGGCGCGGGCGTAGGCCAGCATTACAAAGGCCATGCCATAGCAATGCCGCGTGGCGTCCTGCACAGTGGCCAGGCCCCCGTGCCAGTCGATCAGCCACGCGTAGCCGCCGGTGGCAGGGTCCAGGAAGGCCGTGCGCAAAAACGCGAGCGCATGGCGCATGCCCGCCTCGTAGCGCGCCTCGCCCGTGGCGCGGTAGAGCATGGCGTGCGTGACCACGAAGCGCGTGGCGCTGACGAGGTGGCGGGTTCGCGTGTCGTACACCGTGCCGTCGTCCAGAAAAAAGTGGTGCTGGCCGCCCGTGGGGTCGGTGGCGACGGGGTCATAGAACGCCATGGTGTCGCGCAGATGCTGGCGCAAAAAGGCGGCGGAGCGAAAGTCCGGCAGGGACGCGGTCATGGTGGTTGTCTCCTGAACCGTTCGGGCCCGAGGCGGGCTATCCGCCGCATCCTTGCACGCTGCGCAAACGCGCAAGCAGGCCTGCCGTCGAGCCATCCAGCCCCGCCACATCCCCGCTGCCCAGGCGCGCCTCGATATCCTTGGCCAGCACCTTGCCCAGTTCCACGCCCCACTGGTCAAAGCTGTTGATGCCCCACAGGGCGCCGCTCACAAACACCCGGTGCTCCTGCAGCGCGATCAGCGCGCCCAGCGATGCGGGGTTCAGTTCATCCAGCAGCAAAAAGGTGCTGGGCCGGTTGCCCGGGAAGTGGCGGTGCGCGTCCTCGCCCGCCTTGCCCACCATCAGCGCCTGGGCCTGGGCCAAGGCGTTGGCCAGCAGTTTGTCCTGGTGGCCGGGCAGCGGGTGCGTGGGCTGGCGCACGGCAATGATCTCCAGCGGGATCACGTCCGTGCCCTGGTGCAGCATCTGGAAGAACGCGTGCTGGCCGTTGGTGCCGGGCTCGCCCCACAGCACGGGCGAGGTGGCCACGGTCAGCGGCGTGCCGTTCCTCGCCACGCGCTTGCCGTTGCTCTCCATCTCCAGCTGCTGCAGGTAGGCCGGCAGGCGGCGCAGCGCCGCGTGGTAGGGCGCGATGCAGCGGCTGGTGAAACCGTGGAAGTTGCGGTACCACACGTCCAGCAGGCCCAGGCGCACGGGCAGGTTGGCTTGCAGCGGGGCCGTGCGGAAGTGCTCGTCCATGGCGTGCGCGCCGGCCAGCAGCTCGCGAAAGCCCTGCGCACCGATGGCGATGGCCATCGGCAGGCCGATGGCGGACCACAGCGAGTAGCGCCCGCCCACCCAGTCCCAGAAGCCGAAGGTGGTGGTGATGCCCAGGGCGCTCGCGGCCTGCACGTTGGTGGTGAGCGCAGCAAAGTGGCGCGCCACGTTGCGCCCACCCTGCGCGGCAAACCACGCCAGGGCCGAGCGTGCGTTGGTCATGGTCTCGGCCGTGGTGAAGGTCTTGGAGGCGACCAGGAACAGCGTGCCCTCAGGCCGCAGGGTGCGCAGCACGCTGTGCAGTTCGTGCCCGTCCACGTTGGAGACAAAGTGAAAGCGCTTGCCGGGGGTGCGCTGCTGCTCCAGCGCCAGCACCGCCATGTGCGGGCCCAGGTCCGAGCCGCCGATGCCGATGTTCACCACGTCGGTAATGGCGTCGTCGGCGCGCAGGGCCTCGGCATAGGCGAGCATCGCGTCCAGCGTGGCGTGCACGGCGGCCAGGTCGGCCGCCACCTGGGGCGCATCGCCCGGCAGCGCCAGGCCGGCGGGGCGGCGCAGCAGGGTGTGCAGCACGGCGCGGCCTTCGGTGGTGTTGATGGGCTGGCCGGCCAGCATGGCGTCGCGCTGTGCGGGCAGATCGCAGGCGCGGGCCAGGTCCAGCAACAGGGCCTCGGTGGGTTCGTCCCACAGGTTCTTCGACAGGTCGGCAAACACGCCGGGCGCCGTCTGGCTGAAGTGCTCAAAGCGGCTGGAGCCCGCGGCCGGCGCAAAGGCCTGGCGCAGGTCGAACGCGCGCCCGGCGGTGTCAAACGCGGCCTGCAGCGCAGCCCACGCGGGAGTTTGGTCACATCGAAGGTGCATGGCTAACGGGGATGGGATCACAGAACAGCAGCGCGCAATGGTAACTTGATTACAAAAATGCGCCGATACTTTGTTGCAATCCTCTGAATCAAATCTTTGTAGGACAACAGCTCGCCAAAAATAATGTAACGAGATTACAATTTTGAGCCCAACACAACTTCAGCCCACGCACGGAGACCCCCCATGAGTTTTGACCTTGTCCTGTTCGGCGGAACCGGTGATCTGGCCTGGCGCAAGCTGATGCCAGCCCTGTTCCAGGCGTTTCGCCACGGGACACTGCCCGAGGGGGGCCGCATCATCGCCGTCGCGCGCGACGAGCACAGCCATGAACAATACCGCAGCCTGATCCAGTCGCGGTTTGACAGCGTGGAACTGGCCAAGCGCCCCACCCCCGACGAGTTCGAGCGCTTTGGCGCGCTGCTGCACTACCTGCGCATGGACCTGTCGCAAAGCGCCGACTACGAGCGCTTGGCCGCCATGCTGCGCGAGCGCAATGCGGATTCGGTGGTGATGTACGTGGCGACCGCGCCCAGCCTGTTCACGAACGTGTGCGAGCAGATCGCGGCCGTGGGCCTGAACGGCCCGAACACCCGCGTGGTACTGGAAAAGCCCCTGGGGCACGACCTGGCGTCCAATCAGGCCATCAACGACACGCTGCGGCGGGTGCTCAAGGAAGAGCAGGTCTTTCGCATCGACCACTACTTGGGCAAGCCCTCGGTGCAGAACCTGTTTGCGCTGCGCTTTGGCAACACGCTGTTCGAGCCCCTGTGGCGGCGCGAAACCATTGCCAACATCCAGATCACCATTGCCGAAGAACTGGGCGTGGAAACGCGCGGAGCCTTCTACGACCAGACCGGCGCACTGCGCGACATGGTGCAGAACCATGCGCTGCAGCTGCTGTGCGCCATCGGCATGGAGCCGCCCATCAACTCCAGTGCCAACGCCATTCGCGACGAAAAGCTCAAGGTGCTGCAGGCGCTCAAGCCCTGGACTCTGGAGACCATCGGGCAGCATGTGATCCGCGGCCAGTATGTCGCGGGTACGCACCAGGGCCACCCGGTGCCAGGGTATCTGCAGGAAAAGGGCGTGAACCCCGCCAGCACCACCGAGACCTTCGTGGCCCTGCGCACCGAGATCAGCAACTGGCGCTGGGCCGGGGTACCCTTCTACATCCGCACCGGCAAGCGGCTGGCCGGGCGCGATGCGCACATCGTCGTCAACTTCCGGCCCGTGCCCCACCCGATCTTCAAGACGCCCGCGGGCGCCGCCAACCGCCTGGTGATCAACCTGCAGCCGCGGGACGGGCTGGAGCTGCACCTGATGGCGCAAGGGGCGGCCCAGCACCAGACGGAGCCCGCCCTGTCGCAGGTGCACCTGAACCTGGACTTTGACCAGCGCTTTGGCGCCGAGCGCGTGGGCGCCTATGAGCGCCTGCTGCTCGACGTGATCGCCGGGCGCCTGAACCTGTTCGTGCGCAGCGACGAGCAGGAGGAAGCCTGGCGCTGGGTGGAGCCCATCCTTCAGTACTGGAAGAACGACCCCGCCGGCCCCCGCCTCTATGCGGCCGGCAGCTGGGGGCCTCGCGCTGCCAGCGCGATGATTGCGCGCGACGGCCACTGCTGGAGCGAAGAGATGTGACCAGGGGAGGCCGCGGCTGCGCACCGCCGTGTTCTGCCGCCGCCGCGCAGCCTACGCACCCGCCAGCTGGGCCCGCGCCTCGCGCCGGAAGTCGGTCGGGCGCTGGCCGGTCTGCCGCTTGAAGAAGCGCCCGAAGTACGCCTCGTCGCCAAAGCCCAGCTCTGCGGCGATCTGCTTGACCGAAAGCGAGGAGTACACCAGCTCGCGCTGGGCCTCGTGCACCACGCGGGCGTTGACCACCTCCTGCGCCGAGACCCCCAGCACTTCGCGGCACAGCCGGGAGAGCTGCCCCACCGAAATGCCCAGCGCCTGCGCGTAGTAGTGCACGGGCGTGTGCTGCCGCACGTGGGTGTCCAGCAGGGCGCGAAACCGCTCGATCTGCCCCGCCCTGCGGGACGGCAAGGCTTCGGGCAGCGCCGTGGCGGACTGGGCCAGCCGGGCGATCTGCACGAACAGCGCCACCAGCAGCGGCATGCCGGCGGCACGCACCCCGCCGTCCACGTGGGCCTCCTGGTCGATCACCTGGAACAAGGGCTGCAGCGCTTGCGCGTGGCGCCCGTCGGGGTCCACGGGCAGCACCAGCGGGCGGCGGATGTGTTCCAGCAGCTCCGGCGCCGCCAGCGCGGCCAGCGACTCCAGGGGCTTCTGGGCGGCGGTGATCACCGGGCCATCCGTGCCCGGGTGGAAGCTGAAGCCGTGCACGGTGCGCGCCGGCACCACCACCAGGCAGGGCGGATGCAGCGGCCAGCGCTTTCCGTCCATCAGCGCACTGCCGCCATCCCCGCCCGAGGTGAGGTACAGCACCTGGATCAGCCCCTCGTGAAAGTGCAGATCGATCTCCCAGCCAAACAGGCTGGAGCGCTCGGGTACGCGTTCCAGATGCACCAGGTCCGCCCAGGCCGGCGATGCATCCGGCGTGCCGTACAGCGCAAACTGGCGCACGGTGCCTGGCTCGATTCTCATGGTTTGTACGGATCCCCGCAGTGGTGGAAATGCACGAATTGTCCTGTTCATCGCCCGCTTTGTCGATTGAGGGAAACCGCCTTGTGCGAGATGCTTCACCCCATCAAAACAAGGAGACAACGGACCATGCATTCCACCGACACCCGCACGGCGCACCTCGGTGCAGCGCCCACATTCGACCGGGACTGGCTGGGCCTGCAGGGGCGCGTCTGTGTCGTGACCGGGGCCGGCAGCGGCATCGGAGCGGCCATGGCAGAGGCCTTTGCCGCCGCAGGCGCCCAGGTGGCCGTGCTGGACCGCAACGGGGACGCCGCCCGGCAGGTGGCCGGCCGGCTGGCAGCGCAAGGCGGCCGCGCCCTGGCCGTGCCGTGCGACATCGTCGACGAACCCGCCGTGCTCGCCGCCGCCGAACTGGTGCGCGAAAGCCTGGGCCCGGCGGCCGTCCTGGTGAACAACGCGGGCCTGCTTCGTCCGGGCAACCTCGACAACGTCGCCCTGGCCGACTGGAACGCCGTGCTGGCCGTCAACCTCACGGGCTACCTGCTGTGCGCGCGGGCGTTCGGACAGCACATGCTGCAGGCCGGGCGCGGCGCGCTGGTCCACGTGGCCTCGGTGTCGGCCCTGCATCCGCAAACGGCCAGCGGCGCCTACAGCGCCAGCAAGGCGGGGGTGCTGCTGCTGTCGCGCCAGCTGGCCGCGGAGTGGGGCCCGCGCGGCGTGCGCAGCAACGCCCTCTGCCCCGGGATGATTCGCACCGCGCTGTCCGCCCGCTTCTATGAAGAGCCCGGCTTCGAGGCCCGCCGCGCCGCGGCCACGGCGAGCCGCCGCGTGGGCGAACCGCAGGACATTGCCGAGCCGGCGCTGTTCCTGGCCAGCGACCGCTCGGCCTATGTGAACGGTGCGGAGCTGGTGGTGGACGGCGGGCTGGGCTGCATGCTGATGGACATGGTGCCCCGCCCGGGCTTCAACCACACGCCGGCGGCCCAGGCCGCCTGACGCACCGATCCCTCTCGCCCCCCGCAACGCACCCGCCGCGTCCAGCCGTTTCGAGCCGCCTCGAGCCGCCTCGAGCCGCGCACACACGGTGCGGGCTGCCGCATGGGCCGCCCCAGGTGCTGCGCGCGAGGCCCCCCCTCTACCAAGGAGACTGCCCCATGACCTCTTCCCTGCCTGCCCGCCAGGATCTCACGTGCGACCTGCTGGTCGTTGGCTCCGGCGCCGGCGGCCTGTCGACCGCCATCACGGCCCGCAAACACGGCCTCGATGTGGTCGTGATCGAAAAAGCGCCCTGCTTTGGCGGCACCACCGCCTTCTCGGGCGGGGTGCTGTGGATCCCCGGCAACACGCAGTGCGCCGCGCCCGACAGCCGCGAAGCCCAGCGGGCCTACCTGAAGGACCAGACCGGCGCCTTCTACGAGCCGGCGGCCATCGAGGCGTTTCTGGACCATGCGCCCGAGATGGTGGCCTGGTTCGAGCGCGAGACCGCCGTGCGCTTTGTTCCCACGCTCTACCCCGACTACCACCCCGACGCACCGGGCGGGGCGCCCGTCGGCCGTTCCATCCTGGCCGCACCCTACGACGCGAGCCAGCTGGGGCCGGAGCTGGCGCGGCTGCGCCCCCCGCTGTCCACGATCACCTTCGTGGGCATGATGTTCAATTCGTCCAACGCCGACCTCAAGCATTTCTTCCGTGCCACCAAGTCGCTGGTATCGGCCGCCTATGTGGCGCGGCGGCTGGGGGGGCACCTGTTGGATCTGCTGCGCTACCGCCGTGGCGTGCAGGTGACCAGCGGCAATGCCCTGGCCGCCCGGCTGGCCAAGAGCTGCTTCGACCTGGGCATTCCCATCCACACCGAGGCCGAGGCCCGCGAGCTGCTGCGCACGGGCGACCGGGTGGAGGGTGCGCGGGTTCGCACGCCCCAGGGCGAACTGCGCATCCATGCCCGCCGGGGCGTGGTGCTCGCGTGCGGCGGCTACCCGCATGACGTGGCGCGCACCACGCGCCGCTATCCGCACCTGGCGCGCGGCGGCGAGCACCATTCCCCCGTTCCGGCGGAAAACACGGGTGACGGCCTGCGCCTGGCCGAGCAGGTGGGCGGGCTGGTGGACGAGCGGTTTGACGGCACGGGCACCGCCGCATGGATGCCGGTGTCCCGCGTGCCGATGGGGCCGGGCCGCACGGGACTCTTTCCGCACCTGCTGGACCGGTACAAGCCCGGCATCATCGGCGTGCTGCGCAACGGCCGGCGCTTCACCAACGAATCCCACTCGTACCACGACGTGGGCGCGGCGATGATCGACGCCTGCCGCGGCCAGGACGAGACCGCCATGTGGCTGCTCTGCGATCAGGCAACGCTCTCCAAGTACGGCCTGGGCTACGCCAAGCCGGCGCCCATGCCGGTGGGCGGACTGGTCCGCAAAGGCTACCTCTTCAAGGGCCGCACGCTGGCCGCGCTGGCCCAGGCCGCCGGCATCGACCCCGCCGGGCTGGAGGCCACCGTGCGCGCCTACAACGAAGGCGCCCGCACCGGCGAGGACCGCCAGTTTGGCCGCGGAACCACCGCATTCAACCGCTACCTGGCCGACCCGGACCAGCAGCCCAACCCGTGCGTGGCCCCCATCGGCGCCGGGCCCTACTACGCCGTGAAGGTGGTGATGGGCGACCTGGGGACCTTCGAGGGCTTGCGCACCACCACCGAAGGCCAGGTGCTCCGCGCCGACGGGCAGGCCGTGCCCGGGCTCTACGCCGTGGGCAACGACCGCACCAGCATCATGGGCGGCAACTACCCCGGCGCGGGCATCACCCTCGGGCCCGCCATGACCTTCGGCTGGATCACCGGCCGCCACGTGGCAGGCGCATGGCCGCCCGGCACGGCACGGACACCGGCGCAGGCCGCAACCCGGGAGGCATGCCATGCCGCATGAGCACTTGTCCCGCCCCTTGTCCAAGCCGCTGGTGGACCACCGCGTCTACACCATCCGGCTGCGCAAGATGGGGGAGTTTCTGGAGGTCTTCAACCGCATGGCCATGCCCGTGCTGATGCAGACGCTCGCGCATCCCGTGGGCTTCTACGTGAGCCATGTCGGCCCCCTGAACCAGTTCACGCACCTGTGGGCCTACGACGACCTGGCCGACTACGAGCGCCGCTGCCAGGCCCGCGACAGCCACCCGGACTTTGCAGCCTACCTGGCCGCTTCCGAACACCTGATCGCCGCGCAGGAAACCCGGCTGGTGCGCGCCATCCCCATGCCGGGCTGGAGGGCGCCGCCGCCCCCCTGAGCCCCCATCTTTCCCCACCGCAAAAAAACGCAGATCAACACCAGGAGACACACCATGCACGCATCCCCCCTTCGCACCCGCATCCCCCGCCGCAGCCTGCTGCGCGCCAGCGCGGCGGCCTGCCTGTTCGCAGCCGCAGGCACCGGCCTGGCCCAGCCGCCCGCCTGGCCCAGCAAGCCGATCCGGCTGGTGGTGGGCTTTCCGGCCGGCGGCACCACCGACGTGATGGCCCGCGTGGCCGGCGCGGCACTGGCGCGGTCGCTGGGCCAGCCGGTGGTGGTGGACAACAAGCCGGGTGCCAGCGGCAACCTGGGCGTGATGGAAACCAGCAAGGCGGCCCCGGACGGCCACACGCTGATGGTGGCCCCCATCTCCGTGCAGACGGCCAACCCGTTCCTGTTCAAGCCCGCACTGAACCCCGAACGCGACCTGCGCCCCGTGGCCAGCCTGGGCTATGCGCAGCTGTATCTGGTGGCCAAGAAATCCCTGCCCGTGCAAAGCGCCACCGACCTGGTGGCCCTGGCCAAGGCGGCGCCGGGCAAGCTCAGCTACGCGTCGGGCGGCCCGGGCACGCAGATGCACCTGGTGGGCGAACTCTTCAAGCAGCAGGCCGGCTTCGAAGCGGTGCACGTTCCCTACCGCGGGGCTGCGCCCGCGCTGCAGGACGTGCTGGCCGGGCAGGTGGACTACTACTTCGATCCCGCCACGGGCTTCCAGCACATCCGCGAGGGGCGGGCACGGCTGCTGGCCGTCACCGGCACCAAGCGCTCCGCTTTCTTTCCGGAAGCCCCCACGCTGACGGAGCTCGGCATCAAGGGCGTGGAACTGGGCAACTGGTTTGGCGTGTTCGCGCCCGCCGGCACGCCCAACGAGATCGTCACCCGCCTGGCGGGCGAAATCGCCAAGGCGGTCGCCTTGCCGGAAGTGAAGGGCCGCTTTGCCGACCTGGGGGCCGAGCCCATCGTGCAGGATGCGGCCACCTTCCAGCAGACCATCGCGGCCGAGACGCAGCTCCTGTCGGCGCTGATCCGCGAGCGCCGCATCGCGGTCGACTGAGACTCAGGCCGGCGCCACGATCTCGATGGGCAGGCCGTCGGGGTCGGCAAAGAACGTGAACAGCGCGCCGGTGAATGGATCGGTGCGCACCGGCTCCACCGCCACGCCGTGCGCCGCCAGGGCGCGCAGGCTCGCGGGCATGTCGGCCACCCGCAACGCCAGGTGCCGCAGGCCGCAGGCTTCGGGGTAGGACGGCCGCGGCGGCGGGTGGGGAAACGAGAACAGCTCCACCTGCGTCCCGTCCGGGAGCTGCAGGTCCAGCTTGTGCGACCGGCGTTCGGCACGGAACACCTCGTTCACGACCCGCAGGCCCAGCACCTCCACGTAGAAGTGCCGCGAGCGTGCGTAGTCGCTGGCAATGACGGCCACGTGGTGCAGGCCGCGCACGGCGAGCCCGGGGCGCTCGGCGGCGCCGGTCATGCCTGTGCGCCCGCGATGTCCAGCGCGCGCGAGGCGCCGTACAGCGCTGGCGTGGCGGTGGGGTCGATCACCCAGCAGGGAATGGTGGCCAGGTACGGCTGGAAGCGCCCCTTGCCCTCGAACCGCGCGCGAAACGCCGACCGGTCGAACCACGCCCCCAGGCGCGGCACGATGCCGCCACCGATGTACACGCCCCCCCGCGCGCCCAGCGTGAGCGCCAGGTTGCCGGCCACATTGCCCAGAAAGCCACAGAACAGCTCCAGGGCCTCCAGGGCCAGCGGGTCCCCCGACTGCAGGGCCAGCTCGGTCACCTCGGCAGCCGAGCTGACTTCCTTGCCGCCACGCTGGGCCAGGCGGCGCAGCGCGTGGTACAGGTCCACCAGCCCGGCCCCGCAGACGGCCCGCTCGGCGGACACGTGGCCGTAGCGCTCCTGCAGGATGGCCAGCACCTCGAACTCGCGGCGCGTCTGCGCGGCCAGCGTGACGTGCCCGCCTTCGCCCGACAGCGGCACGCCCTGTAGCGACCCCGGCGGAAACACCAGGCCCGACACGCCCAGCCCCGTGCCGGGCCCCAGCAAGGCCACGGCGTTGCCCGCCACGGCCTCGCCACCACCCACCTGCCGCAGCAGGTCCGGCGTCAGCAGGGGCAGCGCCAGGGCCAGCGCGGTGAAGTCGTTGATGACCACCAGCCGCTCGAACCCGAACGCTTCGCGCACGGCCCGCTGCGAGAAGCTCCAGCTGTGGTTGGTCATGCGGATGGCGTCGCCCGTGACCGGGTTGGCAATGCCAAAGGCGGCCTCTTGCGGCGTGGGCAGGCCCACTTCGTGCAGATAGGCCGACAGTGCGGCGTCCACCGTCGGGAATTGCGCGCAGGGCAGCACGCGCGTGTCATTGAGCGGGGCGCCCGCGGCCGCCTGCCAGGCCAGGCGGATGTTGGTGCCGCCAATGTCGGCAAGAAGGCGCAGTGGGTGGTTCATGTTCCAGATGGGCGGCACTTTGCCGCTATGCTTTTTATAGCTTGTCGCGCTTGATGCACAAGCGCAGGAGCCTCTTTTTACTGCAACCGCCGGCCTGCGCAAAGACCAAAGTCCCGGAAGGCGGCAATGGCTTCGCCCAGCGGGCCGCCCGCACAGGCCTCAGGGATTCCTGCACAACTCTGGGTCAGGCGGCAATGCGCGTCTCGGAAGGGGCGTCAAACCAGTGGGCGTGCGCGGGCGCCACCGACAAGCCCACGCGGTCGCCCGGGCGCACGCGGGTTTGCGCGTCGGTGCGCAAGGTGACCGTCCCGGCTGCGGTGTCCACCATCACATAGGTGTCGGGGCCCGTGGGCTCGACCACGCTGACCTGGCCGCGCCAGGGCGCGTCCTCTTGCAGCACCAGGTGCTCCGGCCGCACGCCCAGCAACATGTCGGCCGGGCCGGCCGGGGGCAACAGGTCGAGCGCTGCGCCCTGGATGCCGAACTGCCCGCCCGCCAGCACGCCGCCGCGCAGCAGGTTCATGGTGGGCGAGCCGATGAAGGTGGCCACGTAGGTGTTGGCCGGCCGGTTGTAGATCTCGTCGGGCGTGCCCAGCTGCTGCACCACGCCGCCCTTCATCACCGCGATGCGCGAGCCCAGGGTCATGGCCTCGACCTGGTCGTGGGTGACGTACACGCTGGTGATGCCGCTGGCCTGGTGCAGGCGCTTGATCTCGGCGCGCATCTCCACGCGCAGCTTGGCGTCCAGGTTGGACAGCGGCTCGTCGAACAGGAACAGCTGCGGCTGGCGCGCCAGCGCCCGCCCCATGGCCACGCGCTGGCGCTGGCCGCCCGAGAGCTGGCTGGGCCGGCGGTCCAGCAGGTGGCTGATCTGCAGCATGGCCGCCACCTCGTCGATGCGCTTTTGGCGCTCGGCCTTGGGCATCTTGCGCATCTCCAGCGCAAAGCCGATGTTGTCGGCCACGCTGAGCGTGGGGTACAGCGCGTAGCTCTGGAACACCATGGCGATGTCGCGGTCGCGCGGGGGCATGCCCACCACGTTCTTGCCGCCAATGCGGATCTCGCCCTCGGTGGGCTCGTCCAGGCCCGCGATGATGTTGAGCAGCGTGGACTTGCCGCAGCCCGAGGGGCCGACCAGGATCAGGAACTCGCCGGGTGCGACGTGGATGTCCACCTTGCGCAGCACCTCCACGCTCTTGTCGCCCTTGCCGAAGCGCTTGTTGATGCCGGCAATATCCAATGAAGACGCCATGATTGCTTAACCTCTTTAACCCTTGACCGCGCCGGCCGTCAGCCCGCGCACGAAAAATTTGCCCGCCAGCACGTAGATCACCATGGTGGGCAGGCCCGCGATGATGGCGGCCGCCATGTCCACGTTGTAGGCCTTCACGCTGGAGCTGGTGTTGGCCAGGTTGTTCAGGCCCACCGTGACGGGCTTGGAATCGGTGCCCGAAAACACCACGCCGAACAGGAAGTCGTTCCAGATGTTGGTGAACTGCCAGATCAGCGTGACCATGACGATGGGCGTGGACAGCGGCAGCACGATGCGCCAGAAGATCTGCCAGAAGCTTGCGCCGTCCATGCGCGCCGCGTTCACCAGCTCCTTGGGGATGGCCGCGTAGTAGTTGCGGAAGAACAGCGTGGTGCCCGCGAGGCCCGCCAGGCAGTGCACCAGCACCAGCCCGGTGATGGAGCTGGACAGCCCCAGCCAGCCCAGCACCTGGCTCATGGGCAGCAGCACCACCTGGAAGGGCATGAACACGCCGAACAGCAGCAGGCCGAACAGCACGTCGCTGCCGCGGAACTTCCACAGGCTGAGCACGTAGCCGTTGACAGCGCCCCACACGGTGGAGATGAGCACCGCCGGCACGGCCATGGCCACCGAGTTCCAGAAGAACGGACGCAGGCCGTTGCAGTCCACGCCCGTGCAGGCGGTGGACCAGGCCGTAGACCAGGCCGCGCCGTCCAGGCTGCCGGGCAGCGCCAGCAGCGAGGTGGTGCGGATCTCCTCGGCGTCCTTGAAGGAGGTCACCAGCATGGCGTACAGCGGCAGCAGAAAGAACGCCGTGGCCAGCGCCAGCACGGCATAGACCAGCAGGCGGCCCAGCGACGGAAACAGCAAGGGCTTAGCGGTCATGGGGCTTGGCTTTCAGTTCGCTGTAGAGATAGGGCACCACCAGCGCCGCCACGGTGGCCAGCATCATGGTGGCGCTGGCCGCGCCCAGGCCGATCTGGCCGCGCGAGAACGACATGGTGTACATGAAGGTGGCCGGCACGTCGGTGGCAAAGCCCGGGCCGCCGGCCGTGAGGGCCATCACCAGGTCGAAGCTCTTGATGGCCAGGTGCGACAGCACCATCAGGGTGGAAAAGAACACGGGCCTGAGCGCCGGCAGCACGATGCGCCAGTAGATGCGCGGCAGCGACGCGCCGTCGACCTGCGCGGCCTTGATGATGCTGTCGTCGATGCCGCGCAGCCCGGCCAGGAACAGCGCCATGGCAAAGCCCGCGCTTTGCCAGATGCCGGCAATGACCACGCAGTAGATGGCCATCTCGGTGTCCACCAGCCAGCCGAACTCAAAGTTGGGGAAGCCCCAGTCGCGCACCATTTTCTCGATGCCGAGGCCGGGGTTCAGCAGCCACTTCCAGGCCGTGCCGGTCACGATGAACGACAGGGCCATGGGGTACAGGTAGATGGTGCGCAGCGCGCCTTCGGCACGGATCTTCTGGTCCAGCAGCACGGCCAGCAGCACGCCGATCAGCAGCGACCCGCCCACGTAGCCCCCGCCAAAGATGCCCAGGTTCTTCAGGGCCACCCACCAGCGGTCCATCTCCCACAGCCGCTCGTACTGCGCCAGGCCCGCCCATTCGTAGTTGGGCAGCATGCGCGAGACGGTGAGGCTGAGCACGCCGTTCCACACCATCAGGCCGTAAATGAAGGCAAAGCCCAGCACAAAGGCCGGCGCCACGACCAGCTGGGGCAGCCGTGCTTCCAAGGTGTTCTTCTTCATTGTCATCGTTGGCTGTTTGGAAACCTCGGGGCAGCAGCCGCACTGCCCCCGCAAAAAAAGGGGGGGGGCGCGGCGGCCCCCCAAGAACAAAGCAACCTCTGGATCGCTATTAACTCGCTATTTACACGGGTCCGGCGTTGCCGGCCCTCACCACCACACCTCGTACTGCACGCCCACCAGCGTGCGCGAGGTCTTGCCATTGGCGCCAAAGGTACTGGCGTTGGCGAGCGCGGCCGCCTGGTTCCAGTTCGCCTTGGTCACGTACAGGCGCAGCTCGGGGCGGGACCAGAAGTCCTCGTTCAGGGCCAGGGCGCCCGCCAGCGTGACCTTGGACAGGCGCTGGTCCGCGCCCGAGCCCTTGCGGGTGGTCGTGGACAACTCCAGCAGGCCCTTGAAGTTCTTGGTGAACGCGTAGGAGCCGCGCCCGCCCAGCGAGAAGTCCTTGGTCTCCACGACGGTCAGGTCTGCCTTGTTGGTCTGGTAGCCGATGAGGGCCTGGCCGCCAAAGGGGCCGCTTTGCCAGTTGATGGCGTCGGCAATCCGCGTGGACCGCCGGCCGGCGCTGGTGCCGTCGATGGCTTCAAACTCCCCGTCAATGCGAGCGTGGCCGCGCGATGTCTGCAGGTACAGCGTGTTGGTGATGCTGGGCAGGAGGAACTCCTTTTGCGTGTGCATCAGCGAGATGCCCGACCCCGACCCGCCGTTGACCTGGCCCGAGCCGCCCACGGCCGTCAGCAGCACCCGCAGCTTGCCGCCGGGGTTGGTGTTGATCTCGGACAGATCGGCGTTGAAGCGGCGCGCCTTCACGTTGTTGGGTTCGTTGTGGTCGAACTTGTCGCCCGTGAACACGCCCAGGCCCAGCTTCATGCCGCCCACCGGGATGTCGGTGACGCCTGCGCCGATGTTGTCGCCGTAGTTCAGCAGGAAGTAATCGACGATGTGCACGTCCTGGATGCGCAGGCGGCGCTGGCCCACCCAGAACTTTGCCTCGGGCGAGAACGAGAAGCCGCTCATTTCCACGTAGGCCTGCTCGGTGGTGATGTCGCCGCTGCCCCACTTGGCAGGCATGTAGTTCACCTTCCAGTTGATGCCGCCGGCCTCGAAGCCCCGGGCGAAGTTGACTTCGATGCCGTTGTCGCCCTCGTTGCCCAGGCGGAACTTCTGGAGCTCGCCGCCCAGCGTCAGGTTGCCCTTGACGCCGTCTTCGTGCTTGAACACCGGGCCACCGCGCGAGTAGCCGTTGAGCTCAAAGCCTGCCACGTCCATGGCATAGGCGCCATTCGCGCATGCGGCGGCCAAAGCCACCGCCGTGAGGCGGTTTCTTGTCTTCATGATGGGTCCCCTCTTGTTGGTTTCAGCGCGTGCGCTGCAGCCGCCTGCGCGGCCTGCACGCGCCGTGTCTCACTTGGTTTTCGCGGCGGCCGCGATCTTCTTCATGGCATCGGCGACAGTGATCTTGTCGTCGTTCCAGAACTGGCTGACGGTGTCCTTGATGGCGCCTTCCGTGGCGGGAGCGATGGCCATGCCATGGGCCGCGCTGGGCACCAGCCCACCGCTCTTGGCCGCGTCGACGAAGTCCTTGGCCGACGCCTTGGCGCAGTCGTCAAACTTGTCCATGGGCATGCCGGCGCGCACCGGGATGGATCCCTTGTTCAGGTTGAACACCTCCTGGAACGCGGGGCTCATGATGGCGCTGGCCAGGTCGCTCTGCGCCTTCTGCGCCGCGGCGTCCTTGAGCTTGAAGAGGATGAACGAGTCCACATTGAAGGTGAACGCGTTGGCCGAGCCCGGTGCCGCAGCGCACAGGAAGTCCTTGCCCGGCACCTTGCCGGCGGCCAGGAACTCGCCCTTCGCCCAGTCGCCCATCAGCTGGAAGCCCGCCTTGCCCTGGATCAGCATGGCCGTGGCCAGGTTCCAGTCGCGGCCGGGGGCGCCGGGGTCCGTGTAGCCCTTGATGCGGCGGAAGGTTTCCAGCGACTTCTTCATCGTGTCGCTGGTGAGCGCGGTGTTGTCCAGCTTGACTAGCGCGTCCTGGTAGAACTTGGCCCCGCCCACGCCCAGCACCACGGATTCAAAGGTGGTGAAGTCCTGCCAGTTCTGGCCGCCATGCGCCACCGGCACCAGGCCCGCGGCCTTGAGCTTGTCGGCGGCGGCGAAGAACTCGTCCCAGGTCTTGGGCATCGCGGCCACGCCGGCCTTCTTCAGCGCCTCGGAGCTGCCCCACATCCAGTTCACGCGGTGCACGTTGACCGGAGCGGCCACGTAGGCGCCCTTGTACTTCATCACGTCGGCGACCACCTTGGGCAGCAGCTCGTCCCACTTCTCGGCCTTGGCCAGGGCGTCCATGTTGGCCAGCACGCCTTCGGAGGCCCACTCCTGGATGGCCGGGCCCTTGGTCTGCGCGGCCGAGGGCGGGTTGCCCGAGATGACACGGCTCTTGAGCACCGTCATGGCGCTGTCGCCGCCGCCACCGGCCACGGCGAAGTCGCGCCAGGTGTGGCCCTTGGCCTGCATGATCTTCTTGAGCTCGGCAACCGACTTGGCCTCGCCGCCCGAGGTCCAGTAGTGCAGCACCTCCACCTCGCCCGCGCTGGCGGACAGCGCGGCTGCCCAGCCCAGCGCCACCACGGCGGCCACTCGTTTCATCTTCCACATACGCATGTCTCCTTCGATGTCATGAACCACGGTTCGGTCTGCTTCGCGCGCCGTGGTCCTCCCGGTCCCAACCAACGCAAGCCGGTACTTTAATTACAATAATTAATTTTCCACTCAGGACTTTCCCTCACTCCCTGGGCGCGGGAAAATCGGGCTGTTTGATATGCTCATTCGCATGGCCACGATTCTGATTGTCGAAGACGACGCTCTTTTGCTCGACGCGCTGACCGGCCAACTTCAACAGCAGCAGTACAGCGTCTGCACCGCCTCTACGGTGGCCAGCGCCATCACGGTGCTGCAGTCCCACGCGGTGGACGGCATCATTCTCGACCTCGGCCTGCCCGGCCCCGACGGCATGGAGCTGCTGACCTGGGTGCGCCGCCAGATCGCGGGCCTGCCCGTCCTCATCCTCACGGCGCGCGATGGCGTGGACGACCGGGTGCGGGGCCTCAATGCCGGTGCGGACGACTACCTCACCAAGCCCTTCAACATGCAGGAGCTGCAGGCGCGGCTGCAGGCCATGCTGCGGCGGGCCCGCCAGCCCGCGTTCACCCAGCCCAGCACCGCGGCCGTGTCCCTGCCCACGGCGCTGGGCCCGCTGATGCTGGACCACACGGCGCGCACGGCGGCCCTCAACGGCACGCCGCTGGACCTGACGCAGCGCGAGTGGGAACTGCTGGAACTGCTGGTGCACCGGTGCGGCGAGGTGGTCACCCGCGACGACGTGCTGGCCGCCTGGCGCGCCGGCCCGCCGGAGCCCGGCCAGACCGCCGCACCGCTCAACTCCAACGCGCTGGAGGTCTATGTGCACCGGCTGCGCAAGAAGCTCGACGCGTCGCCCCTGAGCATCCGCAACATCCGCGGGCTCGGGTACATGCTGAACAGGCCCTGAATGAAGTCCGCCCTGAGCCGCTTCGCGGGGGCCGCGCCGGGGGCTGGGTATCCTCTTCACGCAGCTCCTCCCGATCCGCAGCGCGCACTTTCCGCTCGGTGCGTACAGAGCATCCCATGCGTCGGAGGCACCCGCTGACATGCGCCATGTCCCGGGCGTCTCCCTGCAACGCAAGCTGCTGCTGTGGCTGCTGCTGCCGCAGCTGGTGCTGTGGCTGTCGGGCGGGTTCCTGGCGTGGCGGGTGGCGCTGCAAAACGGCGAGAAGGGCATCGACCAGACGCTGACGCAGTCGGTGCGCGCCCTGGCGCGGCAGATCAAGCCGATCGGCGACGGCCTGCTGGTGGACTTTCCGAAAGCCGCGCAGGACATCCTGGAGCAGGACCCGACCGACCGCGTGACCTACATGGTGTCGTCGCCGCCCGGGCGCTTCCTGCTGGGCAATGCGCAACTGCCGCCGCCCCCGCCCGTCACGGTGCAGGTGGGAGACCCCTACCTCTACCACGCGCGGCTGGACGGCAAGGCCGTTCGCGTGGCCCTGCTGGATGTGGACTACGGGACCCCGCAGTCGCGCCAGACGCTCCGGGTGCAGGTGGCCCAAAGCCTGACCGTGCGCGAGCGCATCGCACAGGAGCTGCTGCAGCAGATGCTGTTGCCCATGGGGCTGATGGGCCTGGCCTTGAGCGCGGTGGTGTACGCGGGCGTGCTGCGCGGGCTGCAGCCCCTCAAGCGCCTGGAGGCGCAAATCGACCGGGCGGGCGCCCCGCCCCAGCGCAGCGGCGACTTTGCGCTGCACCCCATCGAGCTGACGTCCGCGCCGCAGGAGGTGTATTCGCTGGCCAGCACCATCAACCGCCTGCTGGAGACGGTGGCCCGCGCCCAGCAGAAGGAAAAGCGCTTCCTCAACGACGCCGCCCACCAGCTGCGCACCCCGCTGGCGGGCCTGATCGGGCAGACCGAGCTGGCGCTGCACGAGAGCCGGGAGCCCGCCGTGCAGGACCGGCTGCTCAAGGTGCTGTCGGCGGCGCAGCGCAGCGCCCACCTGGTGCACCAGCTGCTGCAGCTGGCGCGGTCGGAGTCGAACGTGGAGATGCAGCCCGTGGACCTGGCGGCGCTGGCGCGCGAGGTGGCCCGCGAATGGGCCGCGCGGGCCCTGGCGCAGGGCATGGACCTGGGCTACGAAGGCGACGATGCCCTGCCCGTGCAAGGCCACCCCTTGCTGCTGCGCGAGGCGCTGAACAACCTGATCGACAACGCCCTGCACTATGCAGGCCCGGGGGCCAACGTGACGGTGCGCGCGGCCCGTGCACCCGCAGCGGCCGGCGAGGCCCCGGACACCCGCCCCGGGGCGCTGCTGCTGGTGGAAGACGACGGACCCGGCGTGCCGGCCGAGCACCTGGGCGACCTGTTTGCGCGCTTCTGGCGCGGCTCCGACAAGGCCGGAGGCTGCGGCCTGGGCCTGTCCATCGTGGAGGAAATCGCCCTGCGCCACGGCGGCGAAACCGTGGCCGAGGCCAACGGCATGCGCGGGCTGCGCGTGGGGCTGCGCCTGCCGCTGGGCAAGGTTCAAGCGGCGTAGTTTGCTATATTTTTAATAGCTGCCGGCGCTTGCCGCATGGGTGCCAGAGCCCAAAAACCCTTGAAACCCTGCGCAACCCCGCTACGCCAGACAAAAAGGCGCTGCCCACACCCCGCGGCATGCACGGGGGCTCACAAGGCGCGCGGGGTGCTCCGGCTCAGAGAGCGAGGATCAGCTTTTCCAGCTTGACCGCATCGGCCGCAAAGGCGCGGATGCCTTCGGCCAGCTTTTCCGTGGCCATGGCGTCTTCGTTCAGCGCAAAGCGGAAGCCCGCCTCGTCGTAGTTCACCGCGGGCAGGTCCATGGCCTTGGCGGCGTCGGCGTGCAGGGCGCGCTGCAGCGGCGCGTCGCTGGCGGCCAGCTGCGCCAGCAGCTCGGGGGCGATGGTGAGCAGGTCGCAGCCGGCCAGGGCCGTGATCTGGCCCACATTGCGGAAGCTCGCGCCCATCACCTCGGTGGCAATGCCGAAGCGCTTGTAGTGGTTGTAGATCTGCGTGACCGACTGCACGCCCGGGTCGTTGGCACCGCTCCGGGCGGCCTCGTCCCAGCCGGCGCCGGCCTGCTTCTTGTACCAGTCGTAGATGCGGCCCACGAAGGGCGAGATCAGCTGCACCTTGGCCTGGCCGCAGGCGACGGCCTGGCAGAAGGCAAACAGCAGCGTGAGGTTGGTGTGGATGCCCTTGCGCTCGAGCTTCTCGGCCGCCTGGATGCCTTCCCAGGTGGAGGCGATCTTGATCAGCACGCGGTCGATGTGCACGCCCTCGGCCTGGTACAGCTCGATGATGCGTTCGGCGCGGGCCACGGTGGCGTCGGTATCAAAGCTCAACCGGGCATCGACCTCGGTGGACACGCGGCCGGGGATGGTGGCCAGGATCTCGCAGCCAAAGCGCACCAGCAGGCGGTCGATGATCTCGTCCATGGCCCGGCCCTTCCAGTGGGCCACGGTTTCCTGCAGCAGCGGCGCGTACTCGGGCTTTTGCACGGCCTTGAGAATCAGCGACGGGTTGGTGGTCGCATCCCGGGGCTGGAACTGCGCCAGTTGCTTGAAGTCGCCGGTGTCGGCAACCACGGTGGTGAACTGTTTGAGGGCGTCGAGTTGGTTCATGGCGTCATTATTCCGCATCGGCCCCGGGGCCTGCCGCCGGCCACCGACGCGCCGTGGAAGGATGTCCTTGCCCGGTCTCTGAATAGACAGGTGCCACGGCGATGGAACGCAGTTACCATTTCTTGCCTCCGTGCCCTTGCCACCCGCGCCATTGCCAGGAAACCCGCTCCATGCTTGATCGCATCACCGCCTCGCTTTCGTCCCTGGCCCCCGCCGAGCAACGGGTCGCCCGGCTGGTGCTGAGCGACCCCCGCGCGTTTGCCCGCCTGCCGGTGCGCGAGCTGGCCGAGCGCGCCCACGTGAGCAAGCCCACCGTCGTGCGTTTTTGCCGCAGCATGGGCTACGACGGGCTGGCCGACTTCAAGCTGAAGCTTGCGGGCAGCGTGAGCGAGGGTGTGCCCTTCATCCACCGCAGCGTGGATGCCGACGACAAGACGGGCGACGTGCTGGTGAAGGTGGTGGACAACGCCGTGGCCGCCTTTTTGCAGTACCGCAACGCCGCCAGCACGGTGGCGCTGGAGCGCGCGGCCGAGGCCATTGCAGACACCTGGAAAAAGGGCAAGCGCATCGAGTTCTACGGCGTGGGCAACTCCGGCATCGTGGCGCAGGATGCACAGCACAAGTTCTTCCGCCTGGGCGTAACCTCGATCGCCACCAGCGACGGCCACATGCAGGTGATGAGCGCCACCCTGCTGGGGCCGGGCGACTGCGCGGTGATCATTTCCAACTCCGGCCGCACGCGCGACCTGATGGACGCCGCCGACATTGCGCGCAAGAACGGCGCCACCACCATCGCCATCACGGCCAGCGGCTCGCCCCTGGCGAGCACCTGCCAGATCCACCTGGCGGCCGACCATCCCGAGGGCTACGACCGCTACAGCCCCATGGTGTCGCGCCTGATGCACCTGCTCATCATCGACGTGCTGGCCACCTGCGTGGCGCTGCGCATCGGCAGCTCGCTGCAGCCCATCCTGCAGCAGATGAAAGAGAACCTGCGGGCCAAACGGTACGCCTGACGCCCCTGGCGCGATCCGCCAGACCGGGGCGTCAGTTGTTCAGCTGCACCGTGGCGTTGCACGTGGCGTTGCAGACCGTGCAGCTCGCCTGGCCCAACGGGCAGGCGGTCTCCGTGGTGGCGTTGCCGTCGTCGCACACTTCCGTGCTGCTGACCACGCCATCCCCGCAGTACCCGCCGGTGAGCGACAAGATGGCCGTGCAGTTGGCGTTGCAGCGGGTGCAGGTCACGTCGCCGTAGGGGCACTCTGTCTCGTTGATCTTGTTCCCGTCATCGCAGACCTCGGCGGCCTGGAGAATGCCGTCCCCACAGACAGGCCCGGTCAGGTGCAGGACCTCGGTGCAGGTCGCGTTGCAGCGCGTGCAATTTTCCTGGCCGTACGGGCAGCTGGTCTCGGTGACGGCATCGCCGTCGTCGCACACCTCGGAGCCACTGACCACGTAGTCCCCGCAGTACGCGCCCGTCAAGGACAAGGTGCCCGTACAGCTGCCGTTGCAGCGGGTGCAGGTCGCCTCGCCGTAGAGGCACTCGGTCTCGTTGATTTTGTTCCCGTCATCGCAGACCTCTGCGGCATTGAGAACACTGTCCCCACAGAAGGGTCCGGTCAGGTGCAGGACTTGGGTGCAGGTGGCATTGCAGCGTGTGCAATTCTCCTGGCCGTACGGGCAACTGGTCTCGGTGACGGCGTCGCCGTCATCGCACACCTCCGCGCCACTGACCACGCTGTCTCCGCAGAACGCGCCCGTCAGGGGCAAGGTGGCCGTGCACGTGGCATTGCAGCGGATGCAGGTGGGCTCGCCGTAAGGGCAGGCGGTTTCGGTCAGGGTGTTTCCGTCATCGCAGACCTCGGCCCCGTTGGGAATGCCGTCCCCGCAAAAAGCGCCGCTCAGGTGCAAGACTTCGGTGCAGCTGGCATTGCAGGCCGTGCAGCTCGTCTGGCCGTAGGGGCAGGAGACTTCCGAGACGGTATTGCCGTCATCGCAGACTTCCGCACCGGCGCGCACCCCGTCGCCGCACACCGGCGCCTGCGCCACGTCGACGGTTGCCACGCTCCAGCCGCCGGGCGTGAGGAGGTTGTGGGCCCGGTATTCGAACTTGAAGGTGCCCGCCGCCGTCGGCGCGCCCACCATGAAACTGCCGTCGGGGCGCACCGTGAGCGTGCTGCCCGCGAACGGGACGGTGCCGCCGGCCGGTGTGTTGGTGGCCGCGCCCTGCACGCGGAACTCGCGCACTTCCATGGGCGGCACGCCGAGCGTATCGTTGCCCAGGACGCCCGGCGCCACCACCGGCAGGGCGCTGCCCACCGTGGCATTGAAAGGGCCGTCGTCCTGCGTGGAGCCGCCGCGCACCCCCAGGTCCAGGTCGTACCGCAGGTGCAAGACGTTGCCTTCCAGCTGCGCATACACGGCCGAGATTTGCAGCGGCCCCGTGGTCGGCGCCGTGGCGATGGGCGGCGTGCTGCCCCAATCGGCGGGCACCCCGTCGCGCACGATGGCCGCCCAGGCGTATCCGACGGCAAACAGCAGGCCCAGTGCCAGGCAGCTCGCCGCATAGCGGCGCAACCGTGCAAACCGGTAGGTGGCTGCCACCAGCAGGCCAGCCACCAGCAGCAGCCCTGCCCGGCCCAGCCCGGGCACCGGCAGAGCGGCGGGCGGCGCCGCCGGGGCGACGATCTGAATGCCGCCGCCACCACCGCTTCCATCGCCGCCTCCATTGCCGCTGCCATCCGGCGTCAGCACGGCACTTGGGGCGGTACTGCCGTCCGTCGTCTGGGAAACAAAGCCCAGCCGGAGCACCGACGGCGGCGTGAGGAGCTGCGTGTAGCTCTCCACCACATCGGTCTGCACCCCAGCGCCCGCCACGCCCACGGGCCAGCGCAGCGGCGCCAGCGGGACAAAGCCGGGGTCGGGTACCAGCGCGCCGCCCTGGCAGATCTCGCGCGACACGTCGCCCACCGGGTCCGCCACGGAAAGATCGACGCGGGTGACGGCCGCCTGGTCAACGCCCGCGAAGGTGCCCGCCGGGGTCGCCACGGAGCAGCCGGTGGCCGGGTTGTTGTCGCTGTCGATCAGGGTGCGCAATTCGACGGCGGCGTGCGCGGCCGTGGTGGACAGGAGCAGCACCAAAGCGCCCCAGGCCAGCGCCAGGACGCTGCGGCGGACGCGCAGACAAAGCTGAGAGGCCAGGCTCTCCAGGATCGAAAGGGCAGGCATGGATCAAAAAGAAGAAGAGGCCGGCGCGGCCAGGCACGCCAGGGGATTCGCAGCAGCACAGCCCGGCCGTTGCGATCCGTTGCTGTTGTAACGGCGGATATTACAAACTTGGCGGACTTTCACCAAGGAAGTTTTGGCACGCGCGCCTGCGACGCAACAGCGTGCCAGCCGGCGGGGCAACTGCTGATGCACTCAGCGGAGTTCGGCCGACGCAGGCAGCCTCGCGCGGCGCCCCAGCCCTCCATCAAGCGCCCTCCGGCCAAGCCTGCGCGCGGGGCTTGGTTTCGCCCGGGGTCTATCCCTCTGCTTTATTGGAGAGGCGCCCCCACGGGTTCAGATACGGCCCTCTTCCACCGCATGGCATGCGATGCGGATGCCCCCCAGGCTGAGCAGCTGCGGGCGCTCGGCCCGGCAGCGCTCGTTGGCATGGGGGCAGCGCGGATTGAAGGCGCAGCCGGCGGGGGGATTCAGCGGGTTGGGGACTTCGCCCTGGACCGGCGTGCGGGCCTTGCCCGTGTCGTGCATCTTGGGAATGGCGTCGAGCAGCATCCGCGTGTACGGATGGCGGGGGCGGTCAAACAGCTGGTGCTTGTCGGCCAGCTCCACCAGACGCCCGAGGTACATCACGCCCACCTGGTCGCTCACGTGGCGCACCACGGCCAGGTTGTGGCTGATGAACAGGTAGGTGAGGTGGCGCTGGCGCTGCAGGTCCTTCATGATGTTGAGGACCTGGGCCTGCACCGACACGTCCAGCGCCGACGTCGGCTCGTCGCACACCAGGAATTCCGGCTCGGTGGCCAGGGCGCGCGCGATGGAGATGCGCTGGCGCTGGCCGCCCGAGAACTGGTGGGGGTACTTGGCCATGTCCAGCGGCGAAAGGCCGACAGACTGGAGCAATTCGCCCACGCGCTGCTTGAGCTGCGCCTTGTCGGTGATGAGCCCATGCTCGCGCAGTGGCTCGCCGATGATGTCTTCCACGAGCCAGCGCGGGTTCAAGCTCGCGTAGGGGTCCTGGAAGATCATCTGGATGCGGCGGCGCATGGCCTTGGCATTGCTGCCCTTGAAGGCAGCGTGAGCGTCCTGGCCGTCAAAGGTGAGGCCGCCCCGCGTGGGCTCGTACAGGCCCACCAGCAGGCGGGCCACGGTGCTCTTGCCGCAACCGGACTCGCCCACCAGGGCCAGCGTCTTGCCCTTCTCGATCTCGAAACTCACGCCGTCCACGGCGTGCAGCAGCGTGCGGGGCTTGCGTTCCAGCACGCGGTTGAGCCACGGTGCAGAGACGTCGAAGGTCTTGGCCAGGTCATGGGCCTGGACCAGCGGCTGGCTTGCAGCGGCGGCCACGGGGGTGGCTGAGGCGGTGGCGGTAGCGGTGTTCATGCGGGCACCCCCGTGTTTTCCGAGCGGTCCGCGTGCAGCCAGCAGGCTGCGCGGGTGGTACCTGCGTCCATCAGGTCAGGGCGTTCGTTCATGCAGCGGTCAAAGGTCTTGGGGCAGCGCGGGTTGTAGGCGCAGCCGCGGGGAATGGCGTTCAGGCGCGGCATGGCGCCGTCGATCTGGTTCAGGCGCTCGCGGTCCTGCTCCATGTCGGGGATGGAGGCCATGAGCCCGGCGGTGTAGGGGTGGGCGGGATGGTTGATGACGTCGTGCACGGGCCCGATCTCGGCCACGCGGCCCGCGTACAGCACGGCCACGCGGTCGCACGTCTCGGCGATCACGCCCATGTCGTGCGTGATCAGCATGACGGCAGCGCCGCGCGATTTGCAGATGTTCTTGAGCAGCGTGATGATCTGCGCCTGGATGGACACGTCCAGCGCTGTGGTGGGCTCGTCGGCCACGATGAGCTTGGGCTCCGCCGCCAGGGCCAGGGCAATCACCACGCGCTGGCGCATGCCCCCCGAAAACTGGTGCGGATAGTGGTCGATACGCTCTTCGGCGGCAGGGATGCCCGTGTCCTTGAGCAGCTCGATGGCACGCCGGCGCGCTTCGGCCGGGGTCACCGGCAAGTGGGTCAGGATCGTCTCGGTCAACTGGCGGCCCACGGTGTACAGCGGGTTCAGCGAGGTCAGCGGGTCCTGGAAGATGGCGCCAATGCGGCGGCCGCGGATGTGACGCATGGCCTCGTGGTCCAGGTTGTCGATGCGCTGGCCCTCCAGCAGGATCTGGCCCGAGGCCACCCGGCCCGGCGGCTCCAGCAAGCCGATGATGGCCGCGCCCGTGAGCGACTTGCCCGCGCCGGACTCCCCCACCACGCCCAGGATCTCTCCGGGCGCGATGGAGAAGGAGATGTCGTCCAGGGCGCGCAGGGTACCGCGGCGGCCGGGGAATTCGACAACGAGGTTTTTGACTTCTAGAAGGCTCATGGGGTAGTCACAGGTTCTTGTTCAGCGCAGCCTGGGGTTCAGGGCGTCGCGCAGCCAGTCTCCCAGCAGGTTCACGGACAGTGCGATCAGCACGAGCATGGCGCCCGGGAATACCGTGATCCACCATTCGCCCGAGAACAGGTAGTCGTTGCCAATGCGGATCAGCGTGCCCAGCGAGGGCGAGGTGGGCGGCGCCCCCACGCCCAGGAACGACAGAGTGGCCTCGGTGATGATGGCCGTGGCCACCTGGATGGTGGCGAGCACCAGGACCGGCCCCAGCACATTGGGCAGCACATGCTTGCGCATGATGCGCAGCGACGGCACGCCCGTGACGCGGGCGGCCTGCACGTATTCCTTGTTGCGCTCCACCAGCGTGGAACCGCGCACCGTGCGGGCGTACTGGACCCAGCCGGTCAGTGAAATCGAGAGGATCAGCACCCCGAAGGCCAGCGACTCGTGCGCATTGGGAAACAGCGCCCGGCCAACGCCGGCGATCAGCAGGGCCACCAGGATGGCGGGGAAGGAGAGCATCACGTCGCACAGGCGCATGAGCACCGCGTCCACCCACCCGCCGCGAAAGCCCGCAAGCAGCCCGAACGCGACCCCGAAAACCACCGACAGAACGACCGACGCAACCCCCACCACCAGCGAGATGCGGGCCCCGTAGATCAAGGCCGAGAGAATGTCCCGGCCCTGGTCGTCCGTGCCCAGGGGGTATTTCCAGGAGCCTTCGGCACTCCAGCCGGGAGGCAACCGCGCGTCGCTGAGCTCCAGCGTGGCAAGGTCAAAAGGGTTGTGCGGAGCAACCCATCCGGCGAAGGCGGCGCAAAACACGCAGACCAGCGCAATCGCGGCGGCCAGGATCGCCACCGGCGAGGTGCGGAAGCTGTGGCCAATGTCGCTGTCAAGCCAGCGGGCAAGGGTAGTTTTCATCGTGGGAGGTGAACAAGCCCCGGCGCAGGGTGGCTCCGCGCCGGTGCGTCTTTCAAGGAACGGGCGGGACGCGCCGGTGGGCGCGGCCCGCGTTCAAAGCGTCTTCGCTGGCGGCGCTTACTTGGTGATGCTCATCCACTTGAACGGCATGAAGTTGTCGGCGCGCTGGGTCAGCGACACCTTCTTGCTGACGCCCCAGGCCAGCGATTGCTGGTGCAGCGGCAGGTGGCCCACGTCGTCCGCGTGCATGGCAAAAGCTTCCTTGATCAGGGCATTGCGCTGCGCGGGGTCGGTGTTGGACTTGATCTTGGCGATCGCCTCGTCCAGCTTGGGGTTGCAATACGAGCCCAGGTTGAACTGGCCATCGCCCGTCTTGTCGTTGGGGCAGCGCATCAGCGCATCCAGGGCGTTGTGCGAGTCATAGGTCGTGGGCGTCCAGCCCAGCATGTAGAAGCTCGTATCGCGGCGCAGGATCTTCGGGAAGTACGTTCCCTTGGTCTCCGCCTGCAGGTTGATCTTGACGTTGATGCGGGCCAGGTTGGCAGCCACGGCTTCGCAGATCTGGCGGTCGTTCACATAGCGGTCGTTCGGGCAGTTCATGGCCACCTCGAAACCGTTGGGGTAACCCGCATCCGCCATGAGTTTCTTGGCGGCTTCCACGTCGTAAGGCAGACGCTTGTCCTGCTCGGCCGTCCAGCCATTGATGCCTGGGCCGACCATGAGGCCCGTGGGACGGGATGCGCCGCGCATGACGGTGCGCTGGATGCTGTTGATGTCGATGGCCTGGTAGAACGCCTGGCGCACACGCTTGTCCTTGAAGGGGTTCTTGCCCTTGACGCTGGAGTACAGCAGCTCGTCGCGCTTCTGGTCCATGCCCAGGAAAATGGTGCGCAGCTCGGGGCCGGTCACGACCCGTGCGTTGCCGCTGGCGTTCAGGCGTGCCACGTCCTGGACAGGAACGGGTTCCATCACGTCGATCTCACCCGAAAGCAGTGCCGCCACACGCGTTGCCGGGTTGGCGATCGGGGTGAAGATCACTTCCTGGACATTGCCCTCGATCTTGCCCCAGTAGCTGGGGTTGCGCACGAACACCGTCCGCACGTCCGGCTGCCGCTCGCGCACGCGGAACGGGCCCGTGCCGTTGGCCTTGAACGAGGCCGTGTTCTCGATGCCCTTGCGGCGGTCGACGGGCTTTTCCGCCTTGTTTTCCTCGCACCACTTCTTGCTCATGATGGCCAGGTCGGAGAGCACGTCCGGCAGGATGGGGAAGGGGCCCTTGGTTTCAATATCGACCGCGTAGTCGTTGACCTTGCGCACTTCCTTGATGTCGTTGACCTTGGCCTTCACATCCGAGCCATCGCCCGCTGCGCGGGTGATGCTGAACAGCACGTCATCGGCCGTGAAAGGCGTGCCGTCATGGAATTTCACGCCCTTGCGCAGTTCGAAGCGCCATACGGTGGGCGACGTCTGCTTCCAGGCGGTGGCCAGCCCAGGGGCCAGGCTCAGATCCTTGTTGCGCTCGGTCAGCGCGTCGTAGACGTTGAGGTCCACGGACAACTGCAGCGATTCGTTCAGCGAATGGGGGTCGAGGGAGAGCGCATCGCCTTGGTTGGCCACCCGGATGGTCTGCGCGCCTGCCACCAGGCTGGCCGTGGCCATGGCGGCGAACAATGCGGTAACGGCAACTTTTCTCTGGATCTTCATGGAACTCTCCTGGTGTGAAAACGGGTGCGACAACGCAAGGTGAAATGCAAGCAAAGAACGATGGGGACGAAGCCGCGCCTCACGCGGCCGGCAGCGGCATGGACTGCTCGATAAGGCTGGCGTGCAGCGCCGCGCCCAGGGGCAGGATGTCGTCGTTGAAATCGTAGCGGCTGTTGTGCAACGCACTGCCGCTTGCGCCGGTGCCCTGTCCGATGCGCAGGTAGGCGCCCGGCCGGGTCTGGAGCATGAATGCGAAGTCCTCGGCCCCCATGCTGGGCTCCAGGTCACGCACCACATGGTCGGCGCCGACCAGCGACTCGGCCACGTCGCCCGCGAAGAGCGCCTCGCTCTCGCTGTTGATGGTGGCGGGGTAGATGCGCTCGTAGTGCACCGTGGCGGTGGCGCCAAACCCCAGGGCGATGGCGTTGCACAATTCCTTCAGGCGCTTTTCCACCATTTCCTGCACCTGCGGGTCGAAGGTGCGCACGGTGCCGACCAGCGTGGCAGTGCCGGGCAGCACGCTGAAGGCGCCCAGGTCCCCCGCTTGCACGGCGCATATGCTGAGCACGGCGCTCTCGATGGGCCGCACGTTGCGCGACACGATGCTCTGCGCGGCCGTGATGATGTGCGCGGCCACCAGCACCACGTCCACCGTCTGGTAGGCATGGGCACCGTGTCCGCCGCGGCCGGTGATCTCGATGGTGAACCGGTCCGCCGCGGCCATCATGGGCCCGGAGTTCAGCCCCACGGTGCCGGGCTTCATCGCGGGCCAGTTGTGCATGGCATAGATGGACTGGACCGGAAAGCGCTCGAACAGGCCATCTTCCATCATGACCCGCGCACCCGCGAGCCCTTCCTCACCCGGCTGGAACACCAGGACGGCCGTGCCGTCGAAGTTGCGCGTCTCCGCCAGGTAGCGGGCCGCGCCCACCAGCATGGCGGTGTGGCCGTCATGGCCGCAGCCGTGCATGAGCCCGGACTTGCAGGACTTCCAGGAGAAATCGTTGTGCTCCGCCAGCGGCAGCGCATCCATGTCGGCGCGCAGCCCCACCATGCTGCCGCTAGAGGTGCTCCGGCCCCGGATGAGCCCCACCACGCCCGTGCGGCCGATGCCATCGTGGATTTCGTCCACGCCGCAGAGCTTGAGCGCCTCTTTCACCCGCGCGCTGGTGTAGACCTCTTCAAACCCCAGCTCGGGGTGGGCATGCAGGTCCCGCCGCAGTGCGGTCAGTTCGGGGTGGAACTGCGCGATGTGCGCAAAGGCGCGGCCGCCCGCTTTCAGTCGAGGGCCTTGCATCAGTGGCCTCCCGCCTTGCCGACCCGCAGGCGCGGATCCACCACGAAGTACAGCAGATCAACCACCAGGTTGATGACCACGAAGATCAGTGCGATCAGGCACAGATAAGCCGCCATCACCGGGATGTCGGCAAAGGTGACGGCCTGGATGAAGAGCAGCCCCATGCCGGGCCACTGGAACACGGTCTCGGTAATGATGGCAAAGGCAATCAGGCCGCCCAGCTGCAGCCCAGTGATGGTCATCACAGGCACCAGCGTATTCTTGAGCGCATGCCCAAAATGGATGGCCCGGTTGGACAGGCCTCGGGCGCGGGCAAACTTGATGTAGTCGGTGCGCAGCACTTCCAGCATTTCCGCACGCACCAGCCGCATGATGAGGGTGAGCTGGAAGATGGCCAGCGTGATGGCCGGCAGCGTGATGTGGTACCAGCCCTTGGCCTTGAGCAGGCCGGTGCTCCACCACCCCAATTGCACGACCTCGCCCCGCCCGAAGCTGGGGAACCAGCCCAGGGTGACGGAAAACACCAGGATCAGCAGGATGCCGATCAGGAACGTTGGCAGCGACACACCCAGCAGCGACAACGTCATGAAGACCTGGCTGGTGAACGTGCCGCGCTTGAGCGCCGCATACACCCCCATGGGCACGCCGATCACCAGGGCCAGCACGGCGGCCACCAGGGCGAGTTCCAGCGTGGCGGGGAAGCGCTCGGCAATCAGGCGGGATACCTTGGCGCCCTGGCGCAGGCTCAGGCCGAATTCGCCTTGGGCGGCGTTCACCAGGAAGTGCCAGAACTGGACGAAGAACGGCTTGTCGAGCCCCAGCGCGGTGCGCAATTCGCGGATCTGGTCGGGGGTGGCATCCTGGCCCAGCAGGAACACCACGGGGTCTCCGACGTACTGGAACAGCATGAAGGAGATAAAGGCCACCGTGACCATGACAATCACAGCCTGGATCAGGCGGCGCAGGATAAAGGCGAGCATTCGGAAAGTCGGCTAAGGGTTCGATGAAGGCGTGCGCGCCACTTGTGGTGACGGTGCGCCAGTCAACGATACGTCAAACGGTTGAACAAAACCAAGGAGAGCAAGGGTTGTGCGCCCTTGCTCTCCGCACAGATTGCCAGTGTGGCTGGAAACCGTCAATTCACCTTGACCGCGCGCATGTCCACACGGTTGTCGGCGCGGTGCACCACCTCGATATTCTTCTTCATGGCCCAGGGAATCACCTGGTCGTGCAGCGGAATGTGCGACACGGTGTCGTTGGACAGCTGAAGCGCCTCCGTGAGCATGCGGCTGCGGACCGGTGCGTCCGTTTCCACCTTGATACGGTCCACCAGGTAATCCATGCGCGGATTGCTGTAGCGCCCCACGTTGTAATTGCCATCACCCCCCTGGCCCACGGAGCGTACCAGCGATTGCAGGCTGTACAGCGCGTCAAACGTGGGCACGCCCCAACCCAGCATGTAGATGCTAGCCTCGTAGCGCTGAATCATCGGGAAGTAGTTGACCAACGGCAGCGTGCGCAGCTTGGCCTTCACCCCGATGCGCGACCACATGGCCGTGACGGCCTGGCAGATGGCTTCGTCGTTGATGTACCGGTTGTTGGGGCAGGCGAAGTCCACTTCAAACCCATCGGCATAGCCGGCCTCGGCCAGGAGCTTTTTCGCAGCGTCCACGCTGTAGGGAAACCGTTTTCCCACGGCCTCGGTGTAGCCGGCCACCTGGGGCGCAATGATGGTGCCGGTGGGCTTGCCCAAGCCGCGCATGATGTTGCGCGAAATCGTGTCGGCATCGATGGCCTGGTACAGGGCCTTGCGCACGCGCACGTCCTTGAGCGGGTTCTTGCCCTTGATGTTGGAGCCGGGCAGTTCCTCGCGGAACTGGTCCATGCCGAGGAAGATGGTGCGGTTCTCCAGGCCGTCGATCACCTTCAGGTCCGGGTTGGCGCGCAAGCGCCCGAGATCCTGGGGCGTGGGGTCCAGCACCATGTCCACCTCGCCCGACAGCAGGGCCGCGATGCGGGTTGCGGCGGACTTGATGGGGGTGTAGACAATTTCCGTGACGTTGCCGTCCATCTTGCCCCACCAGTTGGGGTTGCGCTTGAAGACCATCTTCACGTCGGGCTGCCACGAGTCAAGCGTGTACGGCCCGGTGCCCATGGCATTGCGGTGCGCATAGTTTTCGTCCGATCCCTTGATGTCCTTGGGCTCCACGGACTTGTACTTCTCCGCCCAGGCCTTGCTCATCATGCGCAGTTCGGTCATCTGCCGCAGCAGCACCGGGTTGGGCGCGGACAGGAACACATCCACCGTGTTGGCGTCCACCTTCACCACCTTGCTGATACCCACGGTGTAGGGTGTGAAATTGGAGGTCTTGGCCATCGCACGCTGGATGGAAAACACCGCATCGTCGGCGGTGAATGCAGATCCGTCGTGGAACTTGACCCCCTGGCGCAAAGTGAAGCGCACCTGGGTCGGGCTGATCTCTTTCCAGGCCGTCGCCAGGACGGGCTCCACCTCAAACGTCTTGCTGTTGTAGTACACCAGGCTCTCATACACGTTGGCATGAAGGCCGTTTTGCAGCGCGTTGTTTTGCGAGTGAATGTCCCAGGTGGCAATCTCGCCTTGGCTGGCCCATTTGAAGGGCTTGGCGTGGATCACCGGGGTTGCGAGCAATGCCACGGCTGCGGCTACAGACAGCAAGCTGTATTTGAGTTTCATGGAACCCTCTCGGTTGAAAGTTTTACTATGCAGTAAACGTTGCACCCTAGCCAACGGGAAATCCCTGAATCCCGGACAGTGCGAAGGGCCTCCCTCCAGGGTGGGCCGTGCCTCCGGGCACGCAAGGATGGTGCCAACCGTCATGCACCAAAGCGGCGAGGCACACACCACCATCACCACCGTCCACCAACCACGGGGCGACATAAACCTCCCTGCCCCATGTGTCCCGGGTTACACCCCTCTGCAACACCCTTCTCAACCCTCCCGGATTCATGCGCACCTGCCGGCGCCAAGAGAATGGCCAAAAAAAAGCCGCCCGAAGGCGGCTTTTGAAGCTTTGCTATCTACAGCTGGCGTGAAGCCAGCGTCGATATTAGAAGCTGTGCTTGATACCGAAGTCGTAACCGTTGGAGTTGTCGTTCACACCGGTCACAGCGCCGTTCAGAGCTTGAGAAGCGCCGTTCTTGTTGTTCACGTGAGCGTACGTAGCGTACAGAGCCGTGCGCTTGGACAGGTTGTGCACGTAGCCCAGAGCGATCTTGTTGGTACGGGGATCGGCACCAACGGTGTCAACCTTGTAGGTGGAGTAAGCCAGACGGATTTCGCCAGCGCCCACGGGCACCAGACCACCGATCAGGAAGCCCTTGCCATCGTTGCCACCGCTGATCTTGTCTTCGCTGTAGTGAGCCATGATCTTGGCCATGCCCAGATCGTACTGGCCACCCAGGTTCCACGACTTGATGTTGCCAGCCAGGTACTTGGTTTCGGAGAAAGCGATAGCGGCGTTGATGGGGCCGTTAGCGTAACCAACACGAGCTGCCAGGCCGTTGCCGTCCTTCTTGTTGGCCGTGTTGCTCAGGTTTTCACCCATGTAGTACTGGGCTTGGCCGTAGAAACCGCCCAGGTTGCCAGGCAGGAAGTAACCAATGGCGTTCGAAGCGCGGATGGTGGTGGGGCCGCCCAGGCTGGAGTTCAGGGTTTGGGTGGTGCCAACGCCGTTCGTGCCGAACGGATCGAACACGGTCAGGTTCCAGAATTGGGGGGTGTAGTCACGGCCCAGACGCACTTCACCGAAGCCGCCGTTCAGGCTGACCGTCGAACGACGGTTGAAGGTCAGGCCGCCGCCGGTGCTGGTAGCTGCTTGGTTGTTGGTGTTGGTAACGCCGCCGGTACCGTTGTCGTTGTTCAGGCCAGCTTCCAGCCAGAACGAAGCGGACAGGCCGCCACCCAGATCTTCCACGCCGCGGAAGCCCAGACGGCTGCTGTTGTAGCCGGAGTTGGTCAGCTGGGACTTGTTGGCGACGCTGCCGGAGCCGTAAGCGTAGGTTGCGTCGACCACGCCGAACAGGGTCACGGACGATTGAGCCATTGCAGCGCCGGAAGCAGCCAGCACAGCCAGGGCAATCAGGGATTTTTTCATTGCGAGTTACTCCAAGGTTAAACATAGGGCGCCGGTACGGGGGGTCTATGGTGAAGCACCTGCACAGTCCCGCCGGTTCCCCGGGCCAACCTCCTGGTGGGGAAGTTGCTCTTATTGCACCAGACCCGGCCGGGTTTCGCAAAGGAATTCACCCACAAACGGGCCGAAAGGGGAAAATCGTTGCAGTGTTGCAACATTTCCGGAAGGCCCGGCAAAATCGCCGGATCGGCCGCGGGGCGGTTGCGGCCCCATATCTGCCACCTGTATCAAGGTGAAAATTTTGTTTCTTTAACCTTGGTTCTCTTGAAAGCCCCCATGGATTCCCTGCTGATTGCCGCCGATACCGCCCTGCGCACGCTGTTCGCCGTGCCCCAGGCCCACGAACGCACGCCCGCGCACGGGATTGCCGAAGGCGCGCTCACCCCAGCGCAGAAGCAGCTGTCGGGCGCGTTGATGCGCGTCAACCATGTGGGAGAGGTGTGCGCCCAGGCGCTGTACACCGGGCAGGCGGCCGTCACGCGAGACCCGCAGCTGCGCGACCACCTGCTGGCCGCGGCGCGGGAAGAAACGGACCATCTGGCCTGGACACGGCAGCGCCTGGACGCCCTGGGAGCGCGGCCGAGCGTGCTCAACCCGTTCTGGTTTGCCGGCGCCTTTGCCTTGGGCGTGGTGGCGGCCAAGGTCAGCGACCGCACCAGCCTGGGGTTCGTGGCTGAGACTGAGGACCAGGTGGCGGCGCACCTGCGCGGCCACCTGGCACGCCTTCCCGAGCAGGACGCGGCCTCGCGCGCGGTGGTGGCGCGCATGAAGGAAGATGAGGAACGGCACGCGGCGCAGGCCCGGACGGCCGGCGCACTGCAACTGCCCCGCCCCGCCCGCGCGGCCATGCGGGCCGCCGCCAAGGTGATGACGACCACGGCCCATTACCTGTAAGTGCGGGCTGGGATCACAAAGAGGGGCGAGGCGCAACGCAGCAATAGCCCCGGCTATCGCGCGGATTGGCTTGCGCGGCCGACCGCCCGAGGCCGCGGGCGCACACGGCGCGACGATTTGAGCCAAGCCACCCAAGGAACCTGTCGCGCTGCGTTCCCAACGGTCGCAGCAGCAGGCCCGGCCGCCTCAGCCTTCCACGATCTCGAACCCGGTCGTGATCTGGGCCGTCTTGCCCAGCATGATGCTGGCCGAGCAGTATTTGTCGTGGCTCATGGCGATGGCCCGTTCGACGGCTGCGGACGGGATGCCGCGGCCGGTGACGGTGAAGTGCATGTGGATCTTGGTGAAGACCTTGGGGTCGGTTTCGGCACGCTCGGAGGTGAGCTTGACCGAGCAGCCCCGCACGTCGTGCCGGCCCCGCTTGAGGATCAGCACCACGTCGTAGGCCGTGCACCCGCCCGTTCCAGCCAGGACGGTCTCCATGGGACGAGGTGCAAGGTTCTGGCCGCCGTTGGCCGGGTTGGCCGCATCCGGCGCGCCATCCATGGCCAGGATGTGGCCGCTGCCGGTTTCGGCAACAAACCCCATGCCGGAGCGGGTTCCCGCGCCGCCGGTCCAGCTGACTGTGCATTCCATTGTGTGTTCTCCAGGTGATACGTGGTTTTTTTCGCACGGTTTGGTGCCGGCGATTCGATTTGACAAAGATTTTGCTGCATCGCAGCAAGTCTCGCGCTACACTTCGCCCATGCGCTGCCAATCGAATAGAAAACGATTGCGCAGATGGCAGGGGCCCCAGGGCCTCGCCCGCACCGATTGTCTCCTCCATCTCCTCAAAGGATGGATTAGCCCCTGGCCTCACGGCCCGGGGCTTTTTTTTGCTCCGGCCGCCCGTGGGCCTCGCCCCGCCGGCGCCCTGTGGCGGCCCTCCACTATGATGTGCCCCCGCCGCCCGGGGGCGGCCTCACCTGCCTGCCATGACCCTGCATCTCACGCCCGCCGACTACCTGAAGAAGATCCTGACCGCCCGCGTCTATGACGTGGCCCTGGAGTCGGCGCTGGAGCCCGCCAAGAACCTCAGCCGCCGCCTGCACAACAAGGTGCTGCTCAAGCGCGAGGACCAGCAGCCCGTCTTCAGCTTCAAGCTGCGGGGGGCCTACAACAAGATGGCCCACCTCTCGGCCGAGCAGCTGCAGCGGGGCGTGATCTGCGCCTCGGCGGGCAACCACGCCCAGGGCGTGGCGATGAGCGCCCACAAGCTGGGCACCCGCGCCGTGATCGTGATGCCCACGACCACTCCCCAGCTCAAGGTGGACGCCGTACGGACGCTGGGCGGCGAGGTGGTGCTGTTTGGCGAGAGCTACTCCGATGCCTACGGCCATGCGGTGACGCTGGAGCAGGAGCAAGGGCTGACCTTTGTCCACCCCTTTGACGACCCGGACGTGATTGCCGGCCAGGGCACCATCGCCATGGAGATCCTGCGCCAGCTGCAAAGCCTGGGCAGCCACCAGCTGGACGCAGTGTTCGTGGCCATCGGCGGGGGCGGACTGATCTCGGGCGTGGCCAACTACATCAAGGCCGTGCGCCCGGAGATCAAGGTGATCGGCGTGCAGATGAACGATTCCGATGCCATGGCCCAGTCGGTGCGGGCGCAGGAGCGGGTCACGCTGGCCGATGTGGGCCTGTTTTCCGACGGCACGGCCGTGAAGCTGGTGGGCGAAGAGACCTTCCGCGTGGCCCGCGGCCTGGTGGACGACTTCGTGATCGTGGACACCGACGCCGTCTGCGCCGCCATCAAGGACATCTTCGTGGACACGCGCAGCATCGTGGAGCCCGCGGGCGCCCTGGCCGTGGCGGCCATCAAGCAGTACGTGGCCGAGAAGAAGACCAAGGGCGAGACATACGCCGCCATCCTGTGCGGCGCCAACATGAACTTCGACCGCCTGCGCTTCGTGGCCGAGCGCGCCGAGGTGGGCGAGGAGCGCGAGGCGCTGTTCGCCGTCACCATCCCCGAGGAACGCGGCAGTTTCCGCCGTTTTTGCGAGGCCGTGGGCAGCCTGCCCGGCGGCCCGCGCAACGTGACGGAGTTCAACTACCGCATCAGCGACGCCGCCCGGGCGCATGTCTTTGTGGGGCTGGCCACCCACGGCAAGGGGGAGTCGGAGAAGATCGCAAAGAACTTCGCCCGCCAGGGCTTCGAGACGCTGGACCTGACCCACGACGAACTGGCCAAGGAACACCTGCGCCACCTGGTGGGCGGACACTCGGCGCTGGCGCAGGACGAGCGCCTGCTGCGCTTCACCTTCCCCGAGCGGCCGGGCGCGCTGCTCAAGTTCCTGAGCCTGATGCAGCCCACCTGGAACATCAGCCTGTTCCACTACCGCAACCAGGGCGCGGACTACGGCCGCATCCTGGTGGGCATCCAGGTGCCGCCGGAAGACGCCGCCACCTTCGACGCCTTCCTGGCGACGCTGGGCTACCCCTGTGTCGAGGAGACGCACAACCCGGCCTACCGGCTGTTCTTGCGCTCCAAATAGCAGGCCAGACGCCAAATCGGCCTCCAGCGCTTATCCATCAAGCGCTGACAGCTATCAAAACAAGAGCAACCTGAACTCCGCCGTGCAAACCCTGCGCCACTACCTGCTGGCTGTGCAGTTCTTCACCCGCATCCCGGTCACCGGGCGGCTGGCGGCGTGGGTGGGGTACAGCCCGGCCATGCTGCGCGCGAGCGCCGCGCACTTTCCGGGTGTGGGCTGGCTGGCGGCCCTGCTGTCGGCCGGGGTGTATGCCGCGCTGCACGCAGCGCTCGCGCCGCAGGCGCTGGCACCGGCGGTGGCGGCCGTGTTCTGCACGGTGGCCACGGTGTGGATGACCGGCGGCTTTCACGAGGACGGCCTGGCGGACGTGGTGGACGGGTTGGGCGGCGCTGCCGACCGCGAACGGGCGCTGGACATCATGAAGGACTCGCGCCTCGGTGCTTTCGGCGCCATGGCCCTGGTGCTGGCGCTGCTGGCCAAGACCAGCCTGCTGGCCCTGCTGGGCGCCCACAGCCTGCAGGCGGCGCTGCTGGCGCTGGCGGGAGGGCACGTGCTGTCCCGCTTCTGGCCGCTGCTCATCGTGCGCGGCCTGCCGCATGTGGGGGACACGGCCCGCTCCAAGAGCAAGCCGCTGGCAGACCAGATCTCGGCCGGCGCGCTGGCGGTGGCGCATATGTGGTGCTTTGCGCCCCTGGCGCTGGTGGGATGGGCGCAACCAGCTCCATTTTTGATAGCAGCCGCCGGCCTGAGCGGCGTGGCCGCGGCCTGGATGGCCCGCTGGTTCGCGCGCCGGCTGCAGGGCTTCACGGGCGATTGCCTGGGGGCCACGCAGCAGGTCAGCGAAATCGGCTTCTACCTGGGCGCCGCCCTGGCCCTGCGCTGGGTGTGATGGCGGCCGTGGCCCCCGCCCCCGTCGGCCCCCGCTTGTGGCTGGTGCGCCACGCACAGCCGCTGGTGGCGCCCGGCACCTGCTACGGGGCGCTGGACGTGCCCGCGGATGCGCAGGCCACGCACGACGCGGCCCGGCGCCTGGCCGAAGCGCTGCCGGCACGGGCCAGCGTGTGGCATTCAACGCTACAAAGATGTGAGCACCTCGCGCTTGCTCTGCAAGCGCTGCGGCCCGATTTGGCATCAAAACCCGATGCGCGCCTGCGCGAAATGGACTTTGGCAGCTGGGAGGGCCGGGCCTGGGACGCCGTGGACCGCAGCGCCATCGACGCCTGGACGGCCGCCTTCCCCCACTACCCGCCCGGCGGCGGCGAGCCCCTGCAGGCCATGCTGGCGCGGGTGGCGGCCGCCTTGCAGCACGCCGCGCGGCTGCCGGCCGGGGCCGCACCCGGCGCACCGGAAGGGGAACGCGATGTGGTCTGGATCACCCACGCCGGCGTCATCCGCTGCGTGACGTGGCTGCTGGCCCAGGGCCCGGGCGTGCTGCCCCGGTCGCAGGACTGGCCGGTGGCCGCGCCTGCCTGGGGCGCCTGGCAGCAGGTCCAACTGCCGGCCGCAGGGCGCCTCAGCGCTTGAGCGGCATGTCCAGGGTCACGTTGGCCGGGCCGTCCGCGGCCGCGCCCAGCTGCGCCTGGCGCGGCCCCAGCGCCTGCAGCACCAGTCCCTCGGCGACCACGGCGCCCACCCGGTACGGCTTGGCGGGCTGGCCGTCCACGGCGATCAGCGCCGCGCCCCCGCCGCTGTTGCGGCCCGACAGCACCCCCACCAGCGTGAAGCGGCTGGCCAGCGGTGCCACGGGCGCCGCCGAGGGTGCTGCCGCCTGGGCAGGCGCCGCTCCCAGCAGCCGCGCCAGCGCCTGCGCATCGGGGGCCAGCGGGGCCGGTGGCGCCACGGGCACCATGCCGGACGCCGGCGGCGCCGACAGGCGCAGCCCCCAGAACACGACGCTGGCGCCTGCAGCGGCCCACAGCGCCAGAGTCCCCAGGCGCACGCCCCATTTGCTGTACGTATTGGTCACCATGCGGAGATTATGATTCACGCGATTCGACCATCCCCTTTCCCGAGACTGCCGCAGTGAACACCTCCTTCCCCCTCCTCGTGCGCTCAGCCCGCCGCAGCCTGGCCAAGGGCTTCACCCTCATCGAGCTGATGGTGGTGCTGGTCATCATCGGCGTGCTGGCCGCGCTGATCGTGCCCAACGTGCTGGAACGTGCCGACGACGCCCGCGTGACGGCCGCGCGCACCGACATCACCAACATCATGCAGGCGCTCAAGCTGTACCGCCTGGACAACCAGCGCTACCCCACGTCCGAGCAAGGCCTGCAGGCCCTGGTGGTGAAGCCCACCTCCGGGCCGGTGCCCAACAACTGGAAGCTCTACCTGGAGAAGCTGCCCAACGACCCCTGGGGCCGCCCCTACCAATACCTGAACCCCGGCATCAAGGGGGAGATCGACGTGATGTCCTTCGGCGCGGACGGCCAGTCGGGCGGCGAAGGCAAGGACGCCGACATCGGCAGCTGGCAGTGACCTCCCAGCCCCCCCACCTCCAAGGCGCATGAAACCCGCGCAGCCGCAGGCCCGTGCCACCGCCGAACTGGCTCTGCCACGCCGCGGGCGGCGTCCCGCGGTGGGGGAGCGCCGCGCAACGGCCCAGGTGGGCTTCACGCTCCTGGAGCTGCTGGTGGTCATCAGCATCATCGCGCTAGCCACGGCCGGGGTGGGGCTGGCGCTGCGGGACAGCGGCCAGACCCTGGTCGAGCGCGAAGCCGCGCGGCTGGCCGCCCTGCTGGAATCTGCACGGGCGCAGGCCCGCGCGGGCGGCCTGCCCGTGCGGTGGCGCGCCGAAGCCGGCGGATTCCGCTTTGAAGGCCTGCCGCCCAGCGCCCAGGCCGCACTGCCCCACCAATGGCTGGACGCCGGCACCGTGGTGCGTGCGCCCGCCATGCTGGTGCTGGGCCCGGAGCCGCTGATCGGCCCGCAGCAGGTGCTGATCAGCCACCAGTCCTACCCGGAACGCACGCTGCGGGTGGCCACCGACGGCGTGCGGCCCTTCACCGTAGAGCCCCAGCAGTGAGCCCCGCCCCACGCCTGCGCCGCCGCGCGCAGCCCCGGCACCGCGGCTTCACCCTGGTCGAGGTGCTGGTCGCCCTGAGCATCGTGGCGATTGCGCTCATGGCCGGGCTGCAGGCCACCACCGCACTGACCCGCAATGCGCTGCGCCAGAGCGACATCGTGCTGGCCCAGCTGTGTGCAGAGAACGAGCTGGTCTACGCACGGCTGTCGCGCCAGATGCCCAGCGTGGGCGACAGCACCGTCACCTGCCAGCAGGCGGGGCGCCAGCTCACGGTGGCCGTGATCGTGCGCCCCACGCCCAACCCGAGCTTTCGCCGCGTGGACGCGCAGGTGCTGGACGGGGACAGCTCCATCCTGCGCATCTCCACCATTGTCGGAAGGTACTGATGAGACATCCCCCTGAGGCGCTGCGCGCCTTCCCCCTTCTCTCGCAGCGCTGCGCGCTGCGGGAAGGGGGACGACGCCCTCGCTGCGGGGCGGCCCTTGCGGGGCGTCCCGCGCAAGGTCCCGGGAAGCGCCGGGGCCATCACGGCTTCACCCTGGTCGAGCTGCTGCTGGCCATTGCCGTGATGGGGCTGCTGGCCATCCTCAGTTGGCGCGGGCTGGACGGCATGGTGCGGGCGCAGGAGACCACGCGCCAGCGCGCGGACGAATTGCTGGTGCTGCAGGCGGCACTGGGCCAGTGGGGCGCCGACCTGGACGCGATGATGCCCATTGCCAACACCACGCCCCTGGACTGGGACGGGCAGGTGCTGCGGCTCACGCGGCGCAGCAGCGCCGTGCCCGACGAAGGGGCACTGGTGGTGGCCTGGACGCTGCGCGGCACGCAGGGCTCGGGCCAATGGATGCGCTGGCAGTCGCCGCCCGTGCGCACCCGCGCCGAGTGGCAGCAGGCCTGGCAGACGGCGGGGCAGTGGGCCCGCACCCCGGGCGATGCCGAACGGCGCTTTGAAACCGGCCTGATGCCGCTGGCCCAGTGGCAGATCTTCTATTACCGGGGCGGTGCCTGGTCCAACCCGCTGTCGAGCACCGGCACCCCGGTGGCCGCCGCGCCGGGGACTCCCGCCACCACGCTACCGGACGGCATCCGCCTGCAGCTGGAGCTGCCGCCGGGGCAGGCCCTGGTGGGGCAGCTCACGCGCGACTGGGTGAACCCGGTGCTGGGCGGGGGCCGGTCATGACCCGCCGTCCAGGCCGGCCCCGGCCGGGCAAGCGCCGTCCGGCCCGCGGCGCGGCGTTGCTGATGGCCATGCTCACCGTCACGCTGGTGGCCACCTTTGCCGCCGCGGCCATGTGGCAGCAGTGGCGGGCGGTGGAGGTTGAAACGGCCGAGCGCGCCCGGGTGCAATCGGCGTGGATCCTGGTGGGTGCGCTGGACTGGTCGCGCCTGATCCTGCGCGAGGACGGCCGCTCGGGCGGGGCGGACCATCTGGCCGAACCCTGGGCCGTGCCGCTGCAGGAGGCGCGCCTGTCCACGTTTCTCGCGGCCGACAAGAACGTGAGCCAGGTCGACGACGCCAGCACGGACACCACCGAGGCCTTTCTCTCGGGACAGATCTCGGACCTGCAGGGGCGGCTGAACCTGGCCAACCTGGCCGCCACCGGCCCCGGGCAGACGGTGGCGCTGCGGCAGTTCACCCGCCTGTTCGAACGCCTGGGCCTGCCGCCGCAGGAGCTGGCGCTGCTGGCCGATGCCCTGCGGCGCACGCAGGCCACCACCGGGACCGACAGCGCCACGGCGCCGCTGATGCCGCCCACCGTCTCGCAGCTGGGCTGGCTGGGCCTGCAGCCCGCCACCGTGGCCCGGCTGGCGCCGCACGTGACGCTGCTGCCCGTGCGCACGCCGGTCAACCTGAACACCGCCGGCCTGGACGTGCTGGTGGCCGCCATCGACGGCCTGGACGAGGCCAGCGCGCAGCGCATGCTGCAAACCCGCGAGGCGCGGCACTTCCGCACGCTCAGCGACGTGCGCGACCTGCTGGGAACGCGGGTCGACATCAACGAAAGCTCGCACTCCGTGACCTCCAACTATTTTGAAGTGCGAGGGCGGCTGCGGCTGGGCGATGCCGTCGTGGACGAGCGTTCCCTGGTGCGCAAACTGGGGATGGAGGTCACCACGCTGTGGCGCGAGCGCGGCGCCTTCGACCCCGAAGCCCCCCAGCCGCCACCGCCCGCCTTGCGCTGAAAAGCGACACCTGCGCGGCCCCTGCGCGGGCGAGGCGCCAACCGTCAAGCCCTCCCCCTAAAATGGCCCGCAAAACCCATCCATGAGCACCCTCATCCTTTCTCTGCCGCCGGCCCGTCCGGGCCCCGCCACCGAATACAGCTACACGCTGACGGCGGACGGCCACACCGCTCTACGCCACGCCGCCGCAGCGCCCGCCCTGCTGCCCGAGCCCACGCGCCCCGGCGGCGAAGTGGTCGCCGTGGTGCCCGCGCGCGCGCTGTCCTGGCAACGGGTGCAGCTGCCGCCGGGCCTGCCCGTGGGCACCGGCCAGCAGACGCCCCGCCTGCGGTCGGTGCTCGAAGGCCTGCTGGAAGACCGGGTGCTCGACGACGCCGCGCAGCTGCACTTTGCGCTGCAGCCGGGCGCACGCGCCGCGGAGCCCGTGTGGGTGGCCGTGTGCGACCGCGGCTGGCTGCGCGAACACCTGCAGGCGCTGGAGGCCGCCGGCCGCCGCGTGGCCCGCGTGGTGCCGGAATTCGCCCCCGGCCCCACGGCCACCGGCCGCCCGGAACTGACCGCCCTGGGCACCCCGGAGGACGCCAGCGCGGTGCTGACCGGCCTCGGCGCGGACCTGGGCGTGGCAGTGCTGCCCCTGACCCCCATGGCGTTGGCCATGGCCCGCGCGGGTGCCCCCGAGCCCGGCGCCCCGCAGGCCGGTGCCGACGACGACAACGCCCTGGCCGTGCGCGCCGAGCCTGCCGTGGCGGCGCTGGCCGAACGCACCTTGGGCCAGCGCGTGGCCCTGCACACCGCCAGCCAGCGCGCGCTGGACGCGGCGCGCAGCGACTGGGACCTGGCCCAGTTCGACCTGGCCAGCACCGGCCGCACCCGGGCCCTGCGCAAGGCCGGCAGCGTGGCCAGCGCACTGCTCAATGCCCCCCAGTGGCGCGCCGCCCGCTGGGGCGCCGGCCTGCTGGTGGTGGCGCACCTGGTGGGGCTCAACGCCTGGGCCTGGCAGGAACGCCAGGCGCTCGCCGCCAAGCAGGCGGCCGTGCGCTCCACGCTGACGCAGACCTTCCCCAAGGTCCAGGTGGTGGTGGACGCCCCCGTGCAGATGGAGCGGGAGCTGGCCCAGCTGCGGCAGGCGGCCGGCAGCGTCTCGGCGCGCGACCTGGAACCCCTGCTGGCCGCCGCAGGCTCCGCCCTGCCTGCCGGCAGCCAGCCCACCGGCATCGAATACACCCCCGGCGAACTGCGGCTGCGGGGCGTCCCGCTCGCCCCCGAGGACGAAGCCGCGTTCTCCGCCCGCCTGCAGGCGGCCGGCTACCGCATGCGGCAAGACGACGGCAGCCTGTTGCTGCGCGCTGGAGGCACGCCATGACCCGCACCCCGAGCTCCTCCGCCCTGCGCGCCCGCTGGCAGGCCCTGGCCCCGCGCGAGCAGACCCTGGTGCTGGCGGCCGCCAGCGTGGTCGGCCTGGCCCTGCTGTGGTGGGTGGCCCTGGCGCCCGCACTGGGCACCTTGCGGGCGGCCCCGGCCCGCCATGCCGAGCTCGACGCCCAGCTGCAGCACATGCAGAGCCTGCGCGCCGAGGCCCAGCAGCTGCAGTCCGCCCCGCGCAGCGCGCGCGGCGACGCCGCCGGCGCGCTGCGCTCCGCGCTCACCCAGCGGCTGGGCAACACGGCCCAGCTCCACCTGGCGGGCGACCGCGCCACGGTCACCCTCAAGGGCGCGCCGGCCGACGCGCTCGGCCAATGGCTGGCGCAGGCGCGCAGCAACGCCCGCACGGTTCCGGTCGAGGCGCGGCTGACCCGCAGCACCGCCGCGGCCCCCACGGGCGCGGCCGCCAATGCAGCGCCCGTGCTGGGCACGCCGGCCGCAGCCATGCCGCGCTGGGACGGCACGCTGGTCCTGGCCCTGCCGCCCAGCCAACCGTGAGCCTGAGCCGATCCAACGTGCCCACCGCCCCTCGCCACCGCCGCCCTGCCGCTTCCGCCTCTGCGCCGCGCAGCGCCTGGGGCTGGGCGCTTGCAGGCGTGCTGGCGGGCGCTCTGCCGGCCGTGGCCGTGTTTGCGCCCGCGCGCTGGCTGGCGCAGGGCGTGGCCAGCGCCAGTGGCGGACAGGTGCTGCTGCAGCAGGCGCGCGGCACGGTGTGGACCGGCTCGGCGCAGCTGGTGCTGACCGGCGGCGGCACCAGCCACGACCGCGCCGCCCTGCCCGGCCGCGTGGACTGGCAACTGCGCCCCACGCTCAGCGGCCTGCGGCTGCAATTGCAGGCCGGCTGCTGCACCGCCCAGCCGCTGCAGGCGCAGCTGCACGCCCGCTGGGCGGGCGCGCGCCTGACCGTGGCGGACAGCCAGAGCCAATGGCCGGCGGCGCTGCTGACCGGCCTGGGAACCCCGTGGAACACCGTGCAGCCCCAGGGCCAGCTGGCCCTGCGCACCCAGGCGCTGGAAGTGAACTGGACCGCCGGGCGCATGGCCCTGGCCGGGCAGCTGCAGCTGGACGCCCTGGCCCTGTCCTCGCGCCTGTCCACCCTGCGCCCCATGGGCAGCTACCGGGTGGTGGTGCAGGGCGGCGAGGCGCCCACCCTCACGCTCAGCACGCTGGACGGCCACCTGCAGCTCAGCGGCAGCGGCCAGTGGGTGGGCAACCGCCTGCGGTTTGCGGGCGAGGCCAGCGCCGCCCCCGAGCGCGAGGCGGCCCTGTCCAATCTCCTGAACATCATCGGACGGCGCAATGGCGCGCGCTCCATCATCACCGTGGGTTGATCCTATGACTTCCTCGTTTTCGCCCCGCCTGCAACTCACTATCAAAACAATAGCTGCTAGCTCTTTGCTGGCATGCGCTAGCGGCCAAATACTTGCCCAAACCGCCATCCACACCGGCACGGGCAGCGTGCGTGCGGGCGAGCCCGTGACGCTGAACTTTGCCAATGCCGAGATCGAGGCCGTGGCGCGCACCATGGCCACCATCACCGGGCGCAACGTGGTGGTGGACCCGCGCGTGAAAGGCCAGCTCAACCTGGTGACCGAGCGCGCCGTCACCCCCGCCGCCGCCTTCCAGCAGTTCCTGGCGGCACTGCGGCTGCAGGGCTTCACGGTGGTGGAGGCCGCGGGGCTCTACAAGGTGGTGCCCGAGGCCGACGCCAAGCTGCAAAGCGGCGGCGTGAGCGTGGTGCAGGGCGGTGCGGGCAGCGTGCCGTCGGGGGGGCAGATCGTCACGCAGATCTTCAAGCTCAATTTCGAGAACGCGGCCAACCTCGTGCCGGTGCTGCGCCCGCTCATCAGCCCCAACAACACCATCAACGTGAACCCCGGCAACAACTCGCTGGTGATCACGGACTACGCCGACAACCTGCAGCGCCTGGCCCGCATCATCGCGGCCATGGACGTCTCCAACGCCAGCGACGTGGAAGTGATTCCGCTGCGCAATGCCGTCGCCACCGACCTCGCGCCGCTGGTGGCGCGCCTGATCGACGGCGGCAGCGGCACGGCCCCCGCCGTGCAAGGGCAGGCCGACACCTCGTTCAAGACGACCCTGCTGGCCGAGCCGCGCAGCAATTCGCTCATCCTGCGCGCCGCCAACCCCGCCCGCGTGGCCCAGGTGCGGGCGCTGGTGGACCGGCTCGACCAGGCGCCCGCCCCGGGCAGCAGCGCGTCCTCCGGCAACATCCACGTGGTGTACCTGAAGAACGCGGACGCCACCAAGCTGGCCACCACGCTGCGTGCCGCCATGGCGGCCATGGGCTCGGGCGCCTCGGCCAGCAGCGGCGGCGCCAGCATCGGCAGCAGCCCGGCGCCGGCCGCACCCAGCGGCGGGCTGGGCGGCGGCACCAGCGGCAACATGCTGTCCACCGGCACGGGCCTGTCCGGCGGCAACAACGCGGGCCTGGGCAGCGGCAGCAGCATGGGCACCGGCGCCACCAACAACAACCAGCCCTCCACGGGCGGCCAGATCCAGGCCGACCCCACCACCAACTCGCTCATCATCACCGCGCCCGAGCCCCTGTACCGGCAGCTGCGCGCGGTGATCGACAAGCTCGACGGGCGGCGCGCCCAGGTGCTGGTGGAAAGCCTCATCGTCGAGGTCACGGCCTCCAAGCTGGCCGAGTTCGGCATCCAGTGGCAGGGCATCCTGGGCAAGCAGGGCGACGGCACCGTCGGCGTCATCGGCACCAACTCCGGCCAGGCGGGCATGAACATCCTCAATGCAGCAGCCGCGGTCGCCACCGGCAACGTCGCCGGCCTGACGGGCAACGGCGGCCTGGGCAAGGGCATGAACATCGGGCTCGCCCCGCGCATCAACGGCCAGTACTACCTGGGCGCGCTGGCCAACTTCCTGCAGAACAGCGGCGACGCCAACGTGCTCTCCACCCCCAACCTGATGACGCTGGACAACGAAGAGGCCCGCATCATCATCGGCAACAACGTGCCGTTCGTCACGGGCTCCTACGCCAACTCCACGGGCAGCAGCACGGTCAACCCCTTCACCACGGTGGAGCGCAAGGACGTGGGCCTGATGCTCAAGGTGCGCCCGCAGATCAGCGAGAACGGCACGGTGAAGATGTCGATCTACCAGGAGGTCTCCAAGATCGACGGCAGTACGCTGAACAACACCAACGGCCCCACCACCAGCAAGCGCTCCATCGAGTCGAACGTGGTGGTGGACGACGGCAGCATCATCGTCATCGGCGGCCTGCTGGAGGACAGCTACCAGCAGGGCCAGGACAAGGTGCCCGTGATGGGCGACCTGCCCGTGGTGGGCGGCCTGTTCCGCAGCGAGAACCGCACGCGCAACAAGACCAACCTGATGGTGTTCCTGCGCCCGATCGTGGTGCGCGACAACGCCACCAGCGACGCGCTGATGGTGGACCGCTACGAAGCCATCCGCGCGCTGCAGCAGGTGACGCAGCCGGCGCCCAGCGTGATGATGAACTCCGTCTCGGGCGCGCCCGTGCTGCCCGCGTTGCCCGACCGCAGCGCGCCTGCCGCGCCGGCTCCTGCGCAGCCCGTGCCGGCGCCCATGCAGCAGCTCACGCCACAGGCCCCGGCCGTCCAGCCCGGCCCGGCCGCAGCGCCGCAAGGCAGCGCGCCCGCCGCCGCACCGGCCACGCCGCAGGCCCAGGCCCCGGCGCCGCTGTACTACGTGAACCTGGGCATCTTCGGCCAGGACGCGCAGTCGCGCGGCACGCTGGCCAAGTTGCGGGAGACGGCCCTGCCCGTGTCCGAGCAGGCCGTGGAGACCAACCGGGGCAAGGCCACCCGCGTGCGCGTCGGCCCGTTCGCCACGGAAGACGCCGCCCAGGCCGCAGCCACCACCTTGCGCGGGCAACTGGCCCTGCAAGCCACGGTGGCCGCCCAGCCCCTGTAAGAGCCCCACCAGGACAAGCCCCGAGCCCATGCGCCATCCCCTGCCCTACGCCTTCGCACGCACCGCCCAGCTGCTGCTGGAGGACGACGGCCACCAGCTTGTGCTGTGGCATGGCCCCAGCCCCGACACGGGGGCGCTGTCGGAAGTGCTGCGCAAGCACCCGGTGCAGCAGCTGCTGTCGCTGGACGCGCCCGCGCTGGCCCAGCGCATCAGCGCGGCCTACTCGCACAGCGAATCCAGCGCCGCCACCGTGGTGAGCGAGGTGGAAAGCGATGCCGACCTCTCCCGCATGATGCAGGAGCTGCCGGCCGTGGAAGACCTGCTGGAGTCCGCCGGCGACGCGCCCATCATCCGCATGCTCAACGCCCTGCTCACGCAGGCCGCGCGCGACGGCGCGAGCGACATCCACATCGAGCCCTACGAGCGCCACAGCAGCGTGCGGTTTCGCGTGGACGGCACGCTGCGCGAGGTGGTGCAACCCAACCGCGCACTGCACGCCGCCCTGATCTCGCGCCTGAAGATCATGGCCGACCTGGACATCAGCGAAAAGCGCCTGCCCCAGGACGGCCGCATCAGCCTGCGCCTGGGCACGCGCGCCATCGACGTGCGCGTCTCCACCCTGCCCAGCGCGCATGGCGAACGCGCCGTGCTACGCCTGTTGGACAAGAGCGAGAGCAAGCTGAGCCTGGAAGCCGTGGGCATGCAGGGCGAGACGCTCGCGCGCTTCGAGGGCCTGATCGGCCAGCCGCACGGCATCATCCTGGTGACCGGCCCCACGGGCTCGGGCAAGACCACCACGCTGTACGCGGCGCTGGGCCGGCTCGACGCCACCAAGAACAACATCATGACGGTGGAAGACCCCATCGAATACGAGTTGCCGGGCGTGGGCCAGACGCAGGTGAACAGCAAGATCGACCTCACCTTCGCCAAGGCCCTGCGCGCCATCCTGCGGCAGGACCCGGACGTGATCATGATCGGCGAAATCCGCGATTTCGAGACTGCGCAGATCGCCATCCAGGCCTCGCTCACGGGCCACCTGGTGCTGGCCACGCTGCACACCAACGACGCGGCCAGCGCCGTCACGCGCCTGACGGACATGGGCGTGGAGCCGTTCCTGCTGTCGTCGTCCCTGCTGGGCGTGCTGGCGCAGCGCCTGGTGCGCAAATACTGCGCGCATTGCCATGGCACGGGCTGCGAGCACTGCGGCCACACCGGCTACACGGGCCGCACCGGCGTGTTCGAACTGCTGGTGACCAACGACGCGATCCGCGCGCAGATCCACAACCAGGCGGCCGAGGCCGACATCCGCGCGGCGGCCCTGGCCGGCGGCATGGCGCTGATGCGCGAGGACGGCGAGCGGCTGATCGCGGCCGGCATCACCAGCCGCGAAGAGGTGCTGCGGGTCACCCGGGACTAGGGCGAGAGCGCCGGCCGCAGCCTGCGGCCGACCCCGCGGCCGCACGGATTGCTCCTATTTTTATAGCTGCCAGCGCTTATCCAATAAGCTCTAGAGGCCAAAATCCCCTGCCCCCAGCGAATCGCTAGCGGATCTGCAGCGCAGCGCGGCGGGGCGCCGCCACCGCCGGCGCGGCTGCGCGGGCCACGCCCGGGGCAAAGCCGGCCGGCTCTGCCGCCGCCAGCAGGCCGTCCTGCAGCTTGAACTGGCTCACGGCACTCTTGAGGTGCACGGCCTGCTCGCGCAGCGACTCGGAGGCGGCCGTGGACTGTTCCACCAGCGCGGCGTTCTGCTGCGTCATCTGGTCCAGCTGGCTCACCGACTGGCTGATCTGGCCGATGTTCTCGCTCTGCTCGGCGGACGATGCCGTGATCTCGGCAATGATGTCGGACACCCGGCGCACGCTGCTGACGATCTCGTTCATGGTCTCGCCCGCCTGGCTCACCAGCCGCGAGCCGTCTTCCACCCGGTCCACCGACGAACCGATCAGCCCCTTGATTTCCTTGGCCGCCTCGGCGCTGCGCTGGGCCAGGCTGCGCACCTCGCTGGCCACCACGGCAAAGCCGCGGCCCTGCTCGCCCGCACGGGCGGCTTCCACGGCCGCGTTCAGCGCGAGGATGTTGGTCTGGAAGGCGATGGAGTCGATCACGCCGGTGATGTCGGCGATCTTGCGCGAACTGGCGGTGATCTGGTCCATCGTGGTCACCACCTGCGACACCACCTCGCCGCCGCGCGCCGCCACCTCGGCGGCCGACGACGCGAAGTCGCTGGCCTGGCGCGAGGACTGCGCGCTGTGCTGGACCGTGTTGGTCAGCAGTTCCATCGACGACGCGGTTTCCTGCAGGTTGGCCGCCGTCTGCTCGGTGCGGTGGCTCAGGTCGTGGTTGCCGGTGGCGATCTCCGAGCTGGCCGTGGTGATGTTGCCGGCCGCGTCCTGCACCTCGCGCACCAGGCCGCGCAGCGCTTCCTGCATGCGGCCCATGGCGGCGACCAGCTGGCCCACCTCGTCCTGGTTCATGGCGGCCACGTCGCTCGACAGGTCGCCGCTGGCTATGCGCTCGGCCAGCTCCTGCGCCTGGGTGAGGGACTTGGTTATGGACCGCACACTGAAGAACGTGAGCGGGATGAGCACCGCCAGCCCCAGCAGCAAGCCGATGCCGATCAGGCCGGACATCGCCGCCGTGCGCGATTCCACGCCGGCGCGGGCCTCGTCCATCTGCGCCCGTGCCGACGCCGCCAGGCCGGACAGCAGCTTGTCCGTGGCTTCCATGTGGCCCTTGAAGCGCTCGGCGTACGCGCCGCCGCCGGCGCCGTCCAGCTGCGCCCGCTCGATCTGCTCGAAGATCGGGGAGATCCCGGTTTCGTACTGCTTGATCTCCTGCAGCGCCTGGTCGATCGCGCCCACGAACTCGGTATCGCCCGCCTGCACCTGGCGCACGTCGCCCAGGCTCTTGCGCAGCGCAGCCAGCGTCTTCGCCCAGGTTTCGCGCAGCGCAGACACCTCGACCGAGTTGTTGAAGTTGATGATGATGTCTTTTTCGGTGCGGCGCAGCTCGCCCAAGGTGGTGCGCAGGTCCGCCATGTCGGTGAGGGTCTGCACGCGTTGCGAGAACAGCACCTGCAGCGTGGCGCGCGTACGGTCCAGTGCTCCGTAGCCCATGGCGCCGATCACCACCAGAAGAACCAGGGAAAACACCGTCCCGAAGTACAGGCGCGTGCGGATGGAGAAGCGGCCGAGAGCGTTCATGGCTCTTCCTTACATTTATTAACAGACGACATCAGCATAGCAAATTTGGTGCCACACACCCACCCGGTCTTTTGAACCGGAAGTGGGCGGGACTATAGAGCCAGCCATGCCACCCGCCGCACAGGGTAAGCACGGCCCCGAGGGAATCCTCGGGGCCAGTAGAGCGCCTTATGCAATCGGCTTGACGGGAATGTAGAGCTGGCCGCCGCCCTGCTGAAACTCCGCCGCCTTGGCCTCCATGCCCTGGGCCAGCGCCTTCTGCTCGTCGAGCCCCTTTTGCGCTGCAAAGTCGCGCACTTCCTGCGTGATCTTCATGGAGCAGAACTTGGGCCCGCACATGGAGCAGAAATGCGCCACCTTGGCGCTGTCCTTGGGCAGGGTCTCGTCGTGGTATTCCTTGGCGGTGTCGGGGTCCAGGCCCAGGTTGAACTGGTCCTGCCAGCGGAAGTCGAACCGCGCCTGGCTGAGCGCGTCGTCGCGCGAGCGGGCGCCGGGGTGCCCCTTGGCCACGTCGGCGGCGTGCGCGGCGATCTTGTAGGCAATGATGCCCTGCTTCACGTCGTCGCGGTCGGGCAGGCCCAGGTGTTCCTTGGGCGTCACGTAGCACAGCATGGCCGTGCCCATCCAGCCAATCATGGCCGCGCCGATGGCGGAGGCGATGTGGTCGTAGCCGGGCGCGATGTCGATGGTCAGCGGGCCCAGCGTGTAGAACGGCGCCTCGTGGCAGGTCTTGAGCTGCTCGGCCATGTTGGCCTGGATCATGTGCATGGGCACGTGGCCGGGGCCCTCGATCATGGTCTGCACGTCGTGCTTCCAGGCGATCTGCGTCAGCTCGCCCAGCGTGTGCAGCTCGGCAAACTGGGCTTCGTCGTTGGCATCGCTGGCGCAGCCGGGCCGCAGGCCGTCGCCCAGGCTGAAGGACACGTCGTACGCCTTCATGATGTCGCAGATGTCCTCGAAGTGCTCGTACAGGAAGCTCTCGCGGTGGTGCGCCATGCACCACTTGGCCATGATGGAGCCGCCGCGCGAGACGATGCCCGTGCGCCGCTGCGCCGTGAGGTGGATGTAGGCCAGGCGCACGCCCGCGTGGATGGTGAAGTAGTCCACGCCCTGCTCGGCCTGCTCGATGAGCGTGTCGCGGAAGATCTCCCAGGTCAGGTCCTCGGCGATACCGCCCACCTTTTCCAGCGCCTGGTAGATGGGCACCGTGCCGATGGGCACGGGCGAATTGCGCACGATCCAGTCGCGCGTGGTGTGGATGGCCTTGCCGGTGGAGAGGTCCATCACGTTGTCGGCGCCCCAGCGGATGGCCCAGACCAGCTTTTCCACCTCTTCCTCGATGCTGGAAGTGACGGCCGAGTTGCCGATGTTGGCGTTGATCTTGACCTTGAAGTTGCGCCCGATGGCCATGGGCTCCACTTCGGGGTGGTTGATGTTGGCCGGGATGATGGCGCGGCCGCGCGCCACCTCGTCGCGCACGAACTCGGGCGTGATGATCTTGGGAATGCTGGCGCCCAGCGGGTTGCCGGCCAGGCGCCGCTCGCGCGCCGTGTCCTGCTGGTACTGCGCCATCCATTCGCGGCGGCCGTTCTCGCGCAGGGCCACGTATTCCATCTCGGGGGTGATGATGCCCTTCTTGGCGTAGTGCATCTGGGTGACATTGCCGGTGTGGTTGGCGCCGCTCTTGGCGCGCAGCGGCTGGCGCTGCAGGGCGGCGGCCTCGGCGCGCAGCTGGGCCAGGCGGTCGCCGTCGTCGGCCTTCTGGCCGTCGTCCAGCGCCTTGCGCACGCGGCCTTCGTAGCTTTCGGTGTCGGCGCGCTCGGCAATCCAGGCGCCGCGCACGCTGGCCAGGCCCTGGCGCACGTCAATCCTTGCGGTGGGATCGGTATAGGGGCCGGAGGTGTCGTACACGCTGACCACCTCGCCGTTGGTGAGGGCGATGTCGCGCACCGGCACGCGCAGATCGGCGCGGCTGCCCGTGAGGTAGCTCTTGGTGGAGGCGGGGAAGGGTTCGCGCGTCAGCGCGAGCAGGTGGGCGAACTTGTCGGGGGCGTTCATGGCGGGCACTCTCCTGTCGGGGGATGGAAAAGTGCTCCGCCATCGGCCCTGCGCGCAGGCTCCGCCCCCGCACGAAAAAGGGGACGCAGGTGCGCCAGTGGCTGCAGCTCTTCTTACGCTGGTACTAACCAGATCAAGTTCGCGGTTCCGGCGGTTGGGTCCGCCGTCTCAGCACGCCCAGGAGCCCAAGGGTTGGGCTCCTACGTGCACCCCGGAGCAACCGCGAGTATAGGGGCTGTGCCGGCCGGCTTGCCAGAGGTCAACCCAGCCGCGAAATCAGCAGCACGGCAAAGAAGAACGCCGTGGCGATCACCGTCCACTTGAGGACGACCATGCCCAGTCGCTTGAAGCGCGGGTTGCCGGTGCCGGCGTAGAACGCGAACGACACCGCCGCCACCAGCAGCAGCGCCATGACAGCCCAGCGGAACAGAAGCATCGCCACGATGCCTTTACCAGGCCCGCGCCGGCTGCGCGAAGCCTGCGGGTGCCTGCCGCTCGTCCTCGAAGGTGACGACCTCCCAGGCATCGCGCTGGGCCAGCAGCTCGCGCAGCAGCAGGTTGTTCATGGCGTGGCCCGAGCGGAAGGCGCTGTAGGCGGCCAGCAGGGGCTTGCCGATGAGGTACAGGTCGCCCATTGCGTCCAGTATCTTGTGCTTGACGAACTCGTCGTCGTAGCGCAGGCCGTCGCTGTTGAGGACCTTGTAGTCGTCCATCACGATGGCGTTGTCCAGCCCGCCGCCCAGGGCCAGACCGTTGGAGCGCATCATCTCCACGTCGCGCGTGAAGCCGAAGGTGCGCGCGCGCGCAATGTCGCGGCTGTAGTTTCCCTGGCCCAGATCGAACTCCACGCGCTGCCCGGTGGAATCCACGGCCGGGTGGTCAAAGTCGATCTCGAAGCTGAGCTTGTAGCCGTGGTAGGGCGTCAGGCGCGCCCATTTCGCGTGGGCGCCCTCGCCTTCGCGCACCTCCACCGGGCGCTTCACGCGGATGAAGCGCCGGGGCGCGTTCTGCAGCTCGATGCCGGCGCTTTGCAGCAGGAACACGAACGACGCCGAGGAGCCGTCGAGGATGGGCACTTCCTCGGCGGTGATGTCCACGTACAGGTTGTCCAGCCCCAGGCCGGAGCAGGCCGACATCAGGTGCTCCACCGTGTGCACCTTGGCGTTGCCCACGGCGATGGTGGAGGCCAGGCGGGTGTCGGTCACGGCTTCCGCGCAGATCGGGATGTCCACGGGCTGGGGCAGGTCCACGCGCCGGAAGACGATGCCCGTGTCGGGCTGGGCCGGGCGCAGCGTCAATTCGACGCGCTGGCCGCTGTGCAAACCCACCCCCACGGCACGGGTCAGGGTCTTGAGGGTGCGTTGCTTGAGCATGGGGTGATTTTAAGTGGCCCGTGCCGCCTTGGGCCGGCAGCGCGCAGAAGCCCCGCCGCCCCCACGTTTTCCCTCTCGACGCGGCGCGTCAGGTATCTGACAATTAGTTACAACCTTTGGCCTTCACAATGCCGACCCGTTCACAGGAACTCCCCCCGTCCCCTGCCGCGCGCATGCGTTGCGGCGCCTTTTTTCCTTCCCAGGAGGTCTCATGAGCCAACTCAGTTTTCGAAGCAGGGTCCTGCTGATGCTTGCCACGGCCATGGGCGCGCTGCTGTTCATGGCCGCGAGCTCCCTGCTGCAGCAGCGGGCGCAGATTGTGGAATCACGCCGCGAACTGCTGACCACGGCCGTGCAATCCGCCCACAGCATCGTTGCCGCCTACCAGGCCAAGGCCGCCAGCGGCGCCATGCCGGTGGAAGAGGCCCAGAAGGCCGCCCGGGAGGCCCTGCGGGTGTCCCGGTACGGCGGCCCGGAGGGCAAGAGCGAGTACATGTACATCTGGACTCTCGATGGCGTGGGCGTGATGCACCCCATCAAGCCGGAGTGGGAAGGCCAGAACATGGTGGGCAAGGTCAAGGACGGCGCCGGCGTGGATGTCATCTCGCTGCTGGTGGAGGGCATGCGCGCCAGCAAGGATGGCAAGGCGTTCGTGTTCACCAGGTTTTCGCGCCCCGGGCAAACCACGCCCGTGCCCAAGCTGCAATACCTCATCAAGGTGGACGGATGGAACTGGATGGTGGGCTCGGGCCTGTACACCGATGACATCGACCTGCTGGTGCGCAACAAGCTGCTGTCGAACCTGGCGATCGTGCTGGTGGTGATGGTGGTGGTGGGAGCCGCCGGGATGCTGGTCGCCCGCTCGGTGCTGCGGCAGATCGGGGGCGAGCCCCGCGACGCCATCGCCGCCATGTCCGAGGTCGCCCAGGGCAACCTGGACACCACCATTCCCGCGGCCCCGGCCGGCTCGCTGCTGGACGGGCTGGCGCACATGGTGGTCTCGCTGCGGCGCCTGGTGACCGAAGTGCGCTCGGCCAGCGAGAACATTGCCACCGCGTCGAGCGAAATCGCGCAGGGCAACAACGACCTGGCCCACCGCACCGAAGACACCGCCAGCAACCTGCAAAGCACCGCCAGCAGCATGGAAGAGCTGACCAGCACCGTGCAGCAGACCTCTGACTCCGCCCAGACCGCGAACCAGATGGCCACCTCGGCCGCCTCGGTGGCCGCACGCGGCGGCGAGGTGGTGGCCCAGGTGGTGGCCACGATGCAGGAGATCAATGCCAGCAGCAACAAGATCAGCGACATCATCGGCGTGATCGATGGCATCGCCTTCCAGACCAACATCCTGGCGCTGAACGCGGCCGTCGAGGCGGCGCGCGCGGGCGAACAGGGCCGCGGATTTGCCGTGGTGGCCAGCGAGGTGCGCAGCCTGGCCGGGCGCAGTGCCGAGGCGGCCAAGGAGATCAAGGCGCTGATTGGCGCGTCCGTCGAGAAGGTGGAGTCGGGCACGCAGCTGGTGGGCCGCGCCGGCGCCACCATGACGGAGATCGTCGACAGCGTGCAGCGGGTGACGGACATCATTGGCGAGATCCGCTCGGCCACCGCCGAGCAGAGCCAGGGCATCGCCCAGGTGAACACGGCCATGAACCAGCTGGACCAGATGACCCAGCAGAACTCGGCGCTGGTGGAGGAGTCCACCGCCGCGGCCGACAGCCTGCGCGAGCAGGCGGTGAAGCTCACCCAGGTGGTGGCGCTGTTCCGCGTCAACGGCAGCACGCAGGCGGCCGCGCCGGCCTCCCCGCTGGCGCCGCGCCCGGCGCCCCGGCCGGCCCCGCCGGCAGCGCCCCGGCGCGCACCTTCCCTGGCGGCCGCCGCGGCCCCCCGTGCGGCCGCCCGCCCCAAGGCCGCTACCGCACCGGCGCTGTCGGCGCCCAGCCCCGCCCGGGCTGCGGCGGCACCCGCGTCCCGCGACAACGACGACTGGGAGTCGTTCTGAGAATGTGTTGACCCGGCGGCCGGGCTGAGGCCGGCCTTCCCGCCGCTCCCATGAAAAAACCCTGCGGTGGCATGCCACCGCAGGGTTTTCTTTTGGGGTCGCGCGAGAACCCGGCGTGCGGCGGCGTGCGTGCCGCCCCCGCCGTTTCTTCAGTCCGCCTGCTTGCGCAGGAAGGCCGGAATCTCCAGGTCGTCCATGCCGCCGGACGACAGGGCGTCCACGCGGGCGGCGGCCTGCGTGCGGTTGGTGCGCCACACGCTGGGCACGGACATGCTGCCGTAGTCGGCCTGTGCCCCGGCATGGCCGCCCTGCACCCCGGCGGCCGCGCCCAGCGCGCCCACACCCGCCACCGGGATCTGGTAGGCCATGTTGTCCGTGCCGGTGCGCAGGCCGCCCTGCACCACCGAAATCGGCTGGCGGCGCGCATTGGCGCGCGACAGGCCCGTGGCCACCACCGTAACGCGGATCTCGTCGCCCAGGGTTTCGTCATAGGCAGCGCCGAAGATCACGTGCGCATCGGTGGACGCGTAGGCGTTGATGGTGTTCATGGCCTGGCGCGACTCGGACAGCTTGAGGCTGCCCTTGCTGGCCGTGACCAGTACCAGCACGCCCTTGGCGCCCGACAGGTCGATGCCTTCGAGCAGCGGGCAGGCGATGGCCTGCTCGGCAGCGATGCGGGCACGGTCCGGGCCGCTGGCGGTGGCCGTACCCATCATGGCCTTGCCGGGCTCGCCCATCACGGTGCGCACGTCTTCGAAGTCGACGTTCACCTGGCCGTACTCGTTGATGATTTCGGCAATGCCGCCCACGGCGTTCTTGAGCACGTCGTTGGCATGGGCGAAAGCTTCGTCCTGGGTGATGTCGTCGCCCAGCACGTCCAGCAGCTTTTCGTTGAGCACCACGATCAGCGAGTCGACGTTGGCTTCCAGTTCGGCCAGGCCGTCGTCGGCGTTCTTCATGCGGCGGCCGCCCTCCCAGTCGAAGGGCTTGGTCACCACGCCCACGGTCAGGATGCCCATTTCCTTGGCCACGCGCGCGATCACGGGCGCGGCGCCCGTGCCCGTGCCGCCGCCCATGCCGGCCGTGATGAACAGCATGTGCGCGCCCTGGATGGCGTCGCGGATGTCGGCCACCGCAGCCTCTGCGGCTTCACGGGCCTTTTCCGGCTTGCCGCCCGCGCCCAGGCCGCTTCCGCCCAGCTGGATCACGCGATGGGCAGAAGTGCGGGTCAGCGCCTGCGCGTCGGTATTGGCGCTCACGAACTCCACGCCTTGCACGTTGCGCGCGATCATGTGTTCAACGGCGTTGCCGCCGCCACCGCCCACGCCGATCACCTTGATCTGGGTGCCCTGGTTGAATTCTTCGGCTTCGATCATTTCGATGGTCATCTTGGAGCTCCTGTTCTAACTTCGTATGCAATTGCCAAATTGGGAAATGGGGGTGTGAAATCTGCAAAGCGTGGCGGTCCGGTACATCGCCATCGCTTTCGCGGGTTTCGGTGCGGGCTGCCACGGGCAAGCCACAGGGGATGCTTCATGGCTAGAAGTTCCCCACGATGAAATCCTTGAACCGGCCAAAGGCGGTCTTCACCGAGCCGCTCTTTTGCGCCACCTTGAAGCCCCGCAGGCGCGCCAGCCGGGCTTCTTCGAGCAGGCCCATCACGGTGGCGGCACGGGGCTGGGCCACCATGTCGGACAACGCGCTGGAGTACTTGGGAATGCCGCGCCGCACGGGCTTGAGGAAGATGTCCTCGCCCAGCTCGATCATCCCGGGCATCACCGAGCTGCCGCCCGTGAGCACGATGCCCGAGGACAGCACTTCCTCGTAGCCCGACTCGCGCACCACCTGCTGCACCAGCGAGAAGATCTCTTCCACCCGCGGCTCGATGACGCCGGCCAGGGCCTGCTTGCTCAGCATGCGCGGGCTGCGGTCGCCCAGGCCGGGCACCTCCACCTGCGCCTCGGGGTCGGCCAGCAGCTGCTTGGCATAGCCGCTTTCCACCTTGATGTCCTCGGCGTCCTTGGTGGGCGTGCGCAGCGCCATGGCGATGTCGCTGGTGATGAGGTCGCCCGCGATCGGGATCACGGCGGTGTGGCGGATCGCACCGCCGGTGAAGATGGCCACGTCGGTCGTGCCCGCGCCGATGTCCACCACCACCACGCCCAGCTCGCGCTCGTCGTCGGTGAGCACGGCCTGGCTGCTGGCCAGCGGGTTGAGCATGAGCTGCTCCACCTCCAGGCCGCAGCGGCGCACGCACTTGATGATGTTCTCGGCCGCGCTCTGCGCGCCGGTCACGATGTGGATTTTGGCCTCCAGGCGGATGCCGCTCATGCCGATGGGCTCCTTCACGTCCTGCCCGTCGATCACGAATTCCTGCGGCTCCACCAGCAGCAGGCGCTGGTCGCTGCTGATGTTGATGGCCTTGGCGGTCTCCACCACGCGCGCCACGTCGGCGGAGGTGACTTCCTTGTCCTTGACGGCGACCATGCCGCTCGAGTTGAGGCCGCGGATGTGGCTGCCGGTGATGCCGGTGTACACGCGCTGGATCTTGCAGTCGGCCATCAGCTCGGCCTCCTTCAAGGCCTGCTGGATGCTCTGCACCGTGGCGTCGATGTTCACCACCACGCCGCGCTTGAGGCCGTTGCTGGGGGCCACGCCCAGGCCGGCCAGCTTGAGCTCGCCGCCGGGCAGCACCTCGGCCACCACGGCCATGACCTTGGCCGTGCCGATGTCCAGCCCTACCACCACGTCTTTGTACTCTCTTGCCATATCAGCCTCTGCCCTTTTCTGTTCCAACGCGCCGCCGCGCCGCGGCCCGCTTTCCTTCCCACGCCATCCTTGTCCTTGCCTGCCGGTGGTGCGCCATGGCCTTCACCTGCGCCGGCGCACGCCGCCTGTGGCGCCCGCAACCGCGCCGGCGGCATCCGGAATCACCGTGGCCACGCCCCGCAGGCGCAGCGCATACCCGCCGCTGTGGCGCAGGTCGGCCGATTCCAGGGCATCCACGCGCCGCCCGTACTGCGCCGCCACCTGGGACAGCGTGCGCGTGAAGCGCTGGGTGCGCTGCACCACCTCCTGCGGCGTGCCGCCGCCCAGCTCGATCACGGCATCACTGTCCAGGCGCACGCGCCAGCCGCCGCGGCCGGTCAGCACCAGCTCGTCCAGCTCCGCACCCAGCGGCTCGAAGACGGGCTGCAGCAGCCCGTACATCTGCAGCACCTCGGCCGATTTGCCGTCGGGGCCCTGCAGGCGCGGCAGCCCTTCCTGCTCCACGTCGCCCACGTTGGCCTCGAAGACCTCGCCCTCGCTGTTGACCATGGCCGAGCCGGATTCCGGCCCCCAGTACGCCACCGCGTCGTGTTCCTGCAGTTCCACGCGCAGGCTGCCCGGGTACACGCGCCGCACCTGCGCGCGGCGCACCCACGGCACCTGCTCGAAGGCCTTGCGGGCCGCCTGCAGATCCACGGTAAAAAAATTGCCCGCCAGGTGGGGCGCCACGTTGGCCCGCAGCGTCACCGCGTTGTTGTGCACCAGTTCCCCTTGCACCACGATGCGCGCGATGGCAAAGCCCGGGTAGCGCATCACCCACCACACCCCCGCCGCCAGCACGAGCAGGACGCAGCCCGAGAACAAGACCGAGGCGGTCAGGTTCATGAGCTTGACGTCCAGGGGCGCCGGCAGCGTGGAGGTCATGGCTGCGCCGCTCCTTGCTGCTCCGCGCCTGCGGGCGTGTCCAGGGTGGCGGCCGCCAGAATGCGCAGGCACAGCGCCTCATAGCTGATGCCGCTGGCCCGTGCGGACATGGGCACCAGCGAATGCCCGGTCATGCCGGGGGATGTGTTCATCTCCAGCAGGAAGGGCTTGCGGTCGCTCGCGCGGATCATCAGGTCCGCCCGGCCCCAGCCGCGGCAGCCCAGGGCGCGGTAGGCCGCGAGCACGATGCGCTGGATCTCGCGCTCCTCGGCCTCGGGCAGCCCGCTCGGGCACTGGTACTTCACGTCGTCGGTGAAGTACTTGTTCTGGTAGTCATAGGCACCGTCCGGCGCCACGATGCGGATCACCGGCAGCGCCCGCGCACCGGCGCCCTCGCCCAGCACGGGGCAAGTCACTTCCTCGCCTTCGATGAACTCCTCGCACAGCACGTCGGGGTCGTAGCGCGCCGACAGGGCCACCGCCTCCTGCATGTCGGAGTAGCCGCGCACCTTGGTCACGCCAATGGACGAGCCTTCGCGCGGCGGCTTCACGATCAGGGGCAGGCCCAGCTCGTCCGGCACCGTGCGCACCACCTCGCGCTGCTGGCGGTCGGGCGCCAGCCACACGTAGCGCGGCGTGGGAAGGCCCTCGGCGCTCCACACGCGCTTGGTCATCACCTTGTCCATGGCGATGGCCGAGGCCATCACGCCGGGCCCCGTGTACGGGATGCCCAGCAGTTCCAGGGCGCCCTGCACCGTGCCGTCCTCGCCATGGCGGCCGTGCAGCGCGATGAAGCAGCGGGCATAGCCGTCGCGCTTGAGGTCGCTCAGGCTCTGGTGGGCGGGGTCGAAGGCGTGGGCATCGACCCCCTGCGAACGCAATGCCTGCAGCACGCCGGTGCCAGACATCAGCGAGACCTCGCGCTCGGCCGAGGTGCCCCCCATCAGCACGGCGACCTTGCCCAGCGACTTCACATCAATGGCGGTTTGGGATTGGGATTGGGATGGTGTCATGGCGCGCTTCCTTCCAGCGCATGAAGCTCATTATTTTGTAGCAAATCGACGACCTTTCCGGGCACGGCGCCGATGGAACCGGCACCCATGCACATCACCACGTCCCCGCCGCGCGCATTCGCCGCGATGGCCTGCGGCAGATCGGCCACGTCGTCCACGAACACGGGCTCCACCCGGCCGGCCACGCGCAGCGCGCGCGCCAGCGAGCGCCCGTCCGCGGCGACCACCGGGGCCTCGCCGGCGGCATACACCTCGGTGAGCAGCACGGCGTCGGCCTGCCCGATGACCTTCACGAAATCCTCGAAACAGTCGCGCGTACGGCTGTAGCGGTGCGGCTGGAAGGCCAGCACCAGCCGCCGCCCGGGGAAGGCGCCGCGCGCCGCGGCCAAGGTGGCGGCCATTTCCACGGGGTGGTGGCCGTAGTCGTCGATCACGGTGAAGGTGCCGCCGTCCTTGGCGGGCAGGTCGCCATAGCGCTGGAAGCGCCGGCCCACCCCCTTGAAGCCCGCCAGGGCACGCTGCACGGCGTCGTCGGGAATGCTCAGCTCCACCGCCACGGCAATGGCCGACAGAGCATTGAGCACGTTGTGCTCGCCGGCCAGGTTGAGCACGATGTCCAGGTCGGGCAGCGTGACGCCGTTGCGCCGCTGCACGGTGAAGTGCATCTGCCCACCGGCGGCGCGCACGTTGATGGCGCGGACCTGCGCGTCTTCGGCAAAGCCGTAGCTCGTGACCGGGCAGGTCACGCTGGGCAGGATGTCGCGCACGGCGGGGCTGTCCACGCACAGGATGGCCGTGCCGTAGAACGGCATGCGGTGCAGGAAGTCCACGAACGCGCCCTTGAGGCGGCCGAAATCGTGGCCGTAGGTGTCCATGTGGTCCGCATCGATGTTGGTGACCACGGCCATCACGGGCAGCAGGTTCAGGAAGGACGCATCGGACTCGTCTGCCTCGACGACGATGTACTCGCCGCTGCCGAGCTTGGCATTGGCGCCGGCGCTGTTGAGCTTGCCGCCGATGACGAAGGTCGGGTCCAGCCCGGCCTCGGCCAGCACGCTGGTGACCAGGCTGGTGGTGGTGGTCTTGCCGTGGGTGCCGGCAATGGCGATGCCGCGCTTGAGGCGCATCAGCTCGGCCAGCATCAGTGCCCGCGGCACCACGGGAATCTTCTTCTCGCGCGCGGCCAGGACCTCCGGGTTGTCGGCCGTCACCGCCGTGGAGGTGACCACCGCGTCCGCGCCCTCGATGTGCGCCGCCGCGTGGCCCAGGCAGGTCTTGATGCCCAGGCCCTGCAGGCGGCGCAGCGTCGCGCTGTCGGCCAGGTCCGAGCCCGAAATGGCATAGCCCAGGTTGAACAGCACCTCGGCGATGCCGCTCATGCCGGCGCCGCCCAGGCCGACGAAGTGGATGTGGCGAATGGCGTGCTTCATGGCGCTGCAAGCTCCTCGCAGGCGGTCGCCACCTCGCGGGTGGCGTTGATTTTTTGCATGTTTTTGGCCTTCAGCGCAATATCTATAAGCGCAGGGCGCTCCAATTTCAATAGCATTTGCGACAACCCCTCGGGCGTCAGGTCGCGCTGCTGCACCAGCCAGCCGCCACCAGCGTCCACCAGGAAGCGGGCATTGGCGGTCTGGTGGTCGTCCACCGCCGAGGGGAAGGGCACGAACAGTGCGGCAGCTCCCACGGCGGCAATCTCGGTCACGGTGCTGGCCCCGGCACGGCAGACGATGACGTCGGCCTCGGCAAAGGCGCTGGCGGTGTCCTCAATGAACGGCGTGCATTCGGCCTCCACGCCCGCGGCGGCGTAGTTGGCGCGCAGTGCGTCGATCTGCGTCGCGCCGCTTTGGTGCAGCACCACGGGGCGCTGCTCGGCAGGCATCAGCGCCAGCGCCTGCGGAACGATCTCGTTGAGCGCCCGCGCGCCCAGGCTGCCGCCCACCACCAGCAGGCGCAGCGGACCGGTGCGGCCGGCAAACCGCTCGGCCGGGCCGGGCTGGCGGGTGAACGCGGCACGCAGCGGGTTGCCCACCCACTGGCCCTGCTTGAACACATTGGGGAATGCCGTGAACACACGGTCGGCCACCCCTGCCAGCACCCTGTTGGCCATGCCGGCCACCGAGTTCTGCTCGTGCAGCACCAGCGGCTTGCCGGCCAGCACGCCCATCATGCCGCCGGGGAAGGTGATGTAGCCGCCCAGGCCCACCAGCACGTCCGGCTTCACGCGCCGCACCACCTGCAGGGCCTGCCAGAATGCGCGCAGCAGGCGCAGCGGCAGCAAGGCCAGCGTGGCGAGGCCCTTGCCGCGCACGCCGGAGAAATCGATCAACTCGAGAGCGAAGCCGTGCGTGGGCACGATGCGCGACTCCATGCTGCCGGGCGCTCCCAGCCAGTGCACACGCCAGCCGCGCGCGCGCAACTCTTCCGCCACGGCGAGGCCTGGGAAGATGTGGCCGCCGGTGCCACCCGCCATGATCAAAGCGGTTTTCTGCGCGCTCATACGCGGCCTCCGCGCATCGAATGCTGCGCATTCGGCAGCGTTGCACGCTGCAGCAGCTTGTTTTGACGAAACAACCTCTTCATACGCGGCCTCCGCGCATGAGGAGCTTGTTTTCGTAATCCACGCGCAACACCACGGCCAGCGCCACCAGGTTCATCAGAATCGCCGACCCGCCAAAGCTCATCAGCGGCAGCGTGAGCCCCTTGGTGGGCAGCGCGCCCAGGTTCACGCCCATGTTGATGAAGGCCTGGAAGCCGATCCAGATGGCCACGCCCTGGGCCACCAGGCCCGAGAACACGCGGTCCAGCGCGATGGCCTGGCGGCCGATGTGCATGATGCGGCGGGTCATCCACAGGAAGAGCACGATGAGCGTGAGCACCCCGACCAGGCCGAACTCCTCGCCGATCACGGCCAGCAGGAAGTCGGTGTGGGCCTCGGGCAGCCAGTGCAGCTTTTCGACGCTGCCGCCCAGCCCCACGCCAAAGATCTCTCCACGACCAATCGCAATCAGGGAGTGCGAGAGCTGGTACCCCTTGCCCAGCGCATGCGCTTCGCTGAACGGATCCAGGTAGGCGAACACGCGCTCGCGCCGCCAGGGCGAGCTGGCGATCATGATGCCGAAGGCAGCCACCAGCACCCCTGCGATCAGGAAGAACATGCGGGCATTCACCCCGCCCAGAAACAGGATGCCCATGGCGATCACGGCCACCACCATGAAGGCGCCCATGTCGGGCTCGGCCAGCAGCAGGACGCCCACGATGGCCACGGCCGCCCCCATGGGCAGCACGGCGCGGAAGAAGCGCTCCTTCACCTCCATCTTGCGCACCATGTAGTCGGCGGCGTAGATGAGCACGGCCAGCTTGGCCACCTCGGACGGCTGGAAGCCCACCGGGCCGACCGACAGCCAGCGGCGCGCGCCGTTGACCACCTTGCCCACGCCCGGGATGAGCACAGCGATCAGCATGACCAGCGCGGCCACGAACAGCCAGGGGGCCATGCGCTCCCACAGGGCCATGGGAATCTGGAAGGCCAGCAGCGCGCCAACGAACCCCACCACCAGGTACATCACGTGGCGCGTAAGGAAGTGCGTGGAGGCGTAGTTGGCAAAGCGCGGGTTGTCCGGCATGGCGATGGAAGCCGAATACACCATCACCGTGCCCCAGGCCAGCAGGGCCACCACGACCCACAGCAGGGCCTGGTCAAACCCCAGCACGCTGGCGGGGGTGCTGGAAGACTGCCGGTATTCGGTGCCGCCCACGCGCACGGGCAGCACGTCCACGGCCTGGGGGGACGCGCCGCCGAACCAGCCGGTCAGGCGCTGCACGAGGGCGCTGGCGGACACGTTCATGCCATGCCTCCTTGCGCGGGCGCACCGGCCTCGTCGGCCAGTTCACGCACCGCGTCGCAGAACACCTGGGCGCGGTGGGCGTAGTCGCGGAACATGTCGAGGCTGGCACAGGCGGGCGACAGGAGCACGGCGTCTCCTGCATGGGCCCGCCGCGCGGCCAGCCCGACGGCCTCGGGCAAGGTGGTGGCATCCACCAGCGGCACGCCGCAATCGGCCAGTGCGGCGCGGATCTGCGGCGCGTCCCGGCCGATCAGCACCACCGCGCGGGCGTGGCGCGCGACGGGCGCGGCCAGCGGGGTGAAATCCTGTCCTTTGCCCTCGCCGCCGAGGATGACGACGATGCGGCGCTCGGCCCCCAGGCCGGAGAGGGCCGCCACGGTGGCGCCCACGTTGGTGCCCTTGCTGTCGTCGAAGTACTCCACGCCCTGGACGATGGCCACCGGCTCGACGCGGTGCGGCTCGCCCCGGTACTCGCGCAGGCCGTACAGCTGCGGGGCCAGCGTGCAACCCGCGGCCGACGCCAGGGCCAGGGCAGCCAGGGCGTTCAGGGCGTTGTGCCGGCCACGGATGCGCAAGGCGTCGGACGGCATCAGGCGCTGCAGGTGCAGGTCTTCCACCGCGTCGCTGCGGCCGCGCTTGCGGGTCTCGTCGCCGTCCATCGCGCGCACCAGCCAGGGCATGCCGCTGATGACCTCGATGCCGAAGTCGCCGGGGCGCTGCGGCAGGTCGGCCCCGAAGGTGACATGGGGGCGCAGCTGCGGCTTTTGCAGCTTGACCTTCGCGGGCGGCGGCACAGGCTGGGCAGCCCCCACGCTTGCCACTGCGTGTGCTGCGCTGCCCCCCAGGGGGGCCGCTGCCGCCTTCGGGCGGCCGGGCGGCGGCAGCATGCGCATCACCTCGGCGTCGTCGCGGTTGAGCACCATCAGCGCGCCCTGGCCGAAGATGCGCGCCTTGGCTGCGGCATACGCGGCCATGTCGCCGTGCCAGTCCAGGTGGTCCTGCGTGACGTTCAGCACCGCGGCGGCGGTAGGCTCGAAGCCACCCTCGCCGCTGCGCACGCCGTCGAGCTGGAAGCTCGACAGCTCCAGCACCCAGACCTCGGGCAGCAGGCCCGCGTCCACATGCTGCGCCAGCGTGTCCAGCAGCGTCGGGCCGATGTTGCCCGCCACGGCCACGCGCCGGCCTGAGCGTTCGATGAGCTGCCCCGTGAGCGAAGTCACGGTGGTCTTGCCGTTGGTGCCGGTGATGGCCAGCACGGCGGGCGTGTAGCCCTGCGACACGCGCAGCGCGTGCAGGGCCGACGAAAACAGGTCCAATTCGCCTCCAACGCTTGTCCCACAAGCGCTGGCAGCTATCACAACAGGAGCAATCGCAGCCGGACTCAGCCCCGGCGAGCGGAACACCGCGTCCAGCGCCTGGCCCTCGACCAGGCCGGCGTCGAACGCGCCGCACACCAGGCGCACCTGGGGCAGCTCCTGCGCCAGCACCCCGCGCTGGGGCGGCGCCTCGCGCGTGTCCGCCACGGTGACGTCGGCGCCGCAGCGCACGCACCAGCGCGCCATGGCCAGGCCGGAGGCGCCCAGCCCCAGGATGAGCACCCGCTGGCCTTGCAGCAGCTGCGCCAGCACGTCGGTAGCGGAGGCGGCCGGGGGTTCCGGGGCCTGCGGGGCGTCGGCGGCCGGGGCGTCGGCCGCTGGCTCGGGCGGTTCGGCCGCGGGGGCCTCGGGAGCGTTCACGTCCGCGAAGATCTGGGCCACAAAGTCGGCGGCAGCTTTGGCGGCCGAGACTGCGGGCGGCTTCTCCGGGTCCCACGCGGGTTTGCCGGCCGCGGCGGCAGGGGCCGGCGCGGGCTCGGCGGGCGACGGCCCAGGGTCCTGCTGCGCCACCACGTCAGCGGCCACGCCCGTGTCCACGGCCGCGGCAGGCACGCTGCCGTCCTGCACCGAGGGCGGCTCCGCCGGCACGGGCTGCGGCTCTGCGGCGCGCACCGGCGCCGCCAGCCCGGCCGCAGGCGGCAAGGGGGCGGGCACGGCGGTCGCGCCGGGGGGCAGGGTGTCGTCGGTGTTCATCGCAGCTTCAGGGTGGACAGGCCGATCAGGCACAGCAGCATGGTGATGATCCAGAAGCGCACGACCACCTGGGTCTCCTTCCAGCCGCTCTTTTCAAAGTGGTGGTGCAGCGGCGCCATCTTGAGCAGCCGCCGGCCCTCGCCATAGCGCTTCTTGGTGAACTTGAACCAGGTGACCTGCAGCATCACCGACAGCGCCTCAACGACGAAGATGCCGCCCATGATGGCCAGCACGATTTCCTGGCGCACGATGACGGCGATGGTGCCCAGGGCCCCGCCCAGCGCCAGTGCGCCCACGTCGCCCATGAAGACCTGGGCCGGGTGCGCGTTGAACCACAAAAAGGCCAGCCCCGCGCCCGCCATGGCCGCGCAGAAGATCAGCAGCTCGCCCGAGCCGGGGATGTGCGGGAAGAACAGGTACTTGGAATACACCGAGCTGCCGGTGACGTAGGCGAACACGCCCAGGGCGGAACCCACCATCACCACGGGCATGATGGCCAGGCCGTCCAGGCCGTCGGTCAGGTTCACGGCATTGCTGGAACCCACGATGACCAGGTAGGTCATGACGACGAAGCCCAGCACGCCCAGCGGGTAGCTGATCTCCTTGAAGAACGGCAGCTGCAGCCCGGCCTTGGGCGGCAGATCGAGAGAGAAGCCCGACTGCACCCAGGCGACGAACAGCTCCCACACCTTGGCGTTGGAGCTCTCCGAAATGCTGAACGCCAGGTACAGCGCAGCCAGCAGGCCGATGACCGACTGCCAGAAATACTTCTCGCGCGAGCGCATGCCCTCGGGGTCCTTGTTGACCACCTTGCGCCAGTCGTCCACCCAGCCGATGGCGCCAAAGCCCAGCGTGACGATGAGCACGATCCACACGAAACGGTTGGACAGGTCGAACCACAGCAGCGTGGAGATCGCGATCGACAGCAGGATCAGCACGCCGCCCATGGTGGGCGTGCCGCTCTTGGAAAGGTGCGTCTGCAGCCCGTAGCCGCGGATGGGCTGCCCGATCTTGAGCGAGGTGAGCACGCGGATCACCTTGGGGCCGGCCACCAGGCCGATGAGCAGCGCCGTCATGGCCGCCATCACCGCACGGAAGGTGAGGTACTGGAACACGCGGAAGAAGCCGAACTCGGGCGACAGGCCCTGCAGCCATTGCGACAGCATCAGCAGCATGGCGCACCTCCGGCCCTGCGCTGGGCGGTGGCGCCGTGCGGGGCGCGGGCAGAGTCACGCAGTTGCGCCATGGTGCCCCTCCGTTGCCGCATTGCGTGGTTGTTGTTGTTCTGGTGCCTGCTGCGGCACGGCTGCGGCAGAGGCGATCGCCTCCACCACCTGTTCCATCTTCATGAATCGCGATCCCTTGACCAGCACGCTGCCCACGGTGGGCAGGGCGTCGCGCACTGCGGCCTGCAGTGCGCCCATATCGTTGAAAACCCGGGCGCTGTTGCCGCTGCCGCTGCTGTCAAAGGCCGCTGCGGCATGCGCCGACTGCGCCCCCAGCACAAACAAGTGCGCAATGCCGGCGGCGCGCGCATGTGCACCCGCCTCGGCATGGAACTGTGGCCCCTGGTCGCCCACCTCGCCCATGTCGCCCATCACCATCAGCTGCGGGCCGGGCAGTTCGGCCAGCACGTCGAGGGCGGCGCGCATGGAGTCGGGGTTGGCGTTGTAGGTGTCATCCACCACGGTGATGTCGCGGTCCGCGACACGCTGGCTGAAAGCGCGCGAACGGCCCTTGACCGGCACGAAATCCTGCAGCCCCTGCGCGATCGCCGGCAACGGAACGCCCGCCGCCAGGGCGCAGGCGGCAGCGGCCAGCGCGTTGGTCACGTTGTGGCGCCCGGCAATGTGCAGGCGGGTAGAGAAGCCGCCCTGCGGCGTGCCCACCTCGACGGCCCAGGCGCCCTGCTCCCAGGCCGCCCGCCGGCAGGTCACGTCGCCGGCGTCGCCGAAGGTGAGCGTGCGGCGCCCCTGCGCCAGCGTTTGCCACAGGCCGGTAAAGGCATCGCCTGCGGGGAACACGGCCACGCCGTCGGCGGGCAGGCTGGCAAACACCGAGCCGTTCTCGCGCGCCACCGCCTCCACCGTGTGCATGAACTCCAGGTGCTCGCGCTGCGCGTTGTTCACCAGCGCCACCGTGGGCTGCGCCATGGCGGCCAGGCGGGCAATCTCGCCCGGGTGGTTCATGCCCATCTCGATCACGGCCGCGCGGTGGGCGGCCGTGAGGCGCAGCAGCATCAGCGGCACGCCGATGTCGTTGTTGAAGTTGCCCTGGGTGGCAAAGGCCGCGTCGCCCTGCCAGGCGCGCAGGATGGACGCGATCATCTGCGTGACCGTGGTCTTGCCATTGCTGCCCGTCACGCCGATCAGCGGCAGGCTGCGCTGCGCACGCCACGCGGTGGCCAGCGCGCCCAGGGCTGCCAGGGTGTCGGGCACCTCGATGCCGGCCAGCCCGGCCGCCTCCAGCCCGCCGTGGGCCAGGGCCGCCGCGGCGCCGCCGGCGCGCGCATCGGCCAGGAAGGCGTTGGCATCGAAGCGTTCGCCCTTAAGGGCCACGAACAGGTCGCCCGCCTGCAGCGTGCGCGTGTCGGTGTGCACACGCGCCAGCGGCGTGGCGCCGTCGCCCACCAGGCGCGCGGCGGGCACGCGGGGCTGAACCAGGGCCAAGGCCTGCTGCAGGGTCAACATCGTGCCAGTTGGGGCGGTCATGCGGCGGCTCCTCGGGCCTGCAGCGCGGCGCGCGCATGGGCCAGGTCGGAGAACGGAACGCGCACGCCCGCGGTCTCCTGGGTGTCTTCGTGGCCCTTGCCGGCGATCAGCACCACATCGGCGGGGCCGGCTTCGGCAATGGCCTGCGCAATGGCGGCGGCGCGGTCGGGTTCGGCCTGCACGGTGCTGCCGGCAATCGTGCCCTGCAGGATCTGGTGCAGGATGGCGGCGGGGTCTTCGCTGCGCGGGTTGTCGCTGGTCACCACCACACGGTCGGCGTGCCGCTGGGCCACGGCGCCCATCAGCGGGCGCTTGCCGGCGTCGCGGTCGCCGCCGCAGCCGAACACGCACCACAGCTGGCCCCCGCGCTCCTGCGCAATGGGGCGCAGCGCCAGCAGGGCCTTGTCGAGCGCGTCGGGCGTGTGGGCGTAGTCCACGGCCACCAGGGGGTGTCCGGAGGTATGGATCTGCTCCATGCGGCCGGGCACGGGCGTGAGCTGGGCGCAGGCATACAGCGCATGCTCCAGCGGCACGCCCAGCGCGCGCAGGCCGGCCAGCACGCCCAGCAGGTTGGACACGTTGTACAGCCCGATCACGCGGGTCTGCAGCACATGCGTGTGCACGCCCTCGGCGACGGTGAAGCGCAGGCCGCCCTCGCCCATGGCGATGTCGCGCGCGGCCAGGCGGGCCGGGCCGGTGATGGAGATGCTCCACAGGTCCAGCATGCGTCCGGCCAGCGAGGCGTGCAGCTCGGCGCCACGCGGATCGTCGGTGTTGACCACGGCCGCCTGCAGCCCCGGCCAGTCGAACAGGATGCTCTTGGCCTGCCAGTAGGCGGCCATGCCCGGGTGGTAGTCCAGATGGTCCTGGGTGAAGTTGGTGAACAGCGCCACGCGGATGCGCGTGCCCACCAGCCGGTGCTCGGCCAGGCCGATGGACGAGGCCTCGATGGCGCAGGCTGTGCGGCCCGCGTCGGCAAACTGCTGGAAGGCGCGCTGCAGCCGCACGGGGTCGGGCGTGGTCATGCCGGTGCTGCTGAGGGCTGGCGGCGTACCCATGCCCAAAGTGCCCACCAGCGCGCATCCCCCCTGCGCAACCAGCTCTTTTTTTGATAGCAAATTCAGCGCCTCGGCCAGCCACCATGCGGTGCTGGTCTTGCCGTTGGTGCCGGTCACGGCCAGCACGTCCAGGCGCTGGCTGGGCTGCTCGAACCATTCCGCCGCAATCAGGCCGGTGGCAGCCTTCAGGCCGCCCAGTGCCGCCACGGGCAGGCCGTTGAGCACAAAGGCGTCCGCCCCGTCCTGCTCGACCAGGCATGCCACGGCACCCCGCGCCAGTGCGTCGCCAATGTGCGCGCGGCCGTCCGTCGCAGCTCCGGGCCAGGCGATGAACGCATCGCCCGGGCGAACCAGGCGGCTGTCGGTCTGCAGCGTGCCCGTGACACGCTCGCGCAGCCAGGCGACGGCTTCCTGCACCGAGGCCAGCAAGGGCACCGTGGACGGCGTCATAGCGATTCCTCCACCGCGTTGGCCACGATCTGCGGCTTGACGGCCATGTCGGGCTGCACGCCCATCATGCGCAGCGTCTGCTGCACCACCTCGCTGAACACGGGTGCGGCCACCAGGCCGCCGTACACCTGCCCGGCGCTGGGCTCGTCGATCATCACGGCCACGATGATGCGCGGCTTGTCGATGGGCGCCATGCCGGTGAACCATGCCCGGTACTTGCCCGAGGCGTAGTTCTTGCCCACCTGCTTGCGCGCCGTGCCGGACTTGCCGCCCACCGAGTAGCCCAGCGTCTGGGCCTTCTGGCCGGTGCCGCCGGGGCCGGCGGCCATCTGCAGCATCTTGCGGACCTGGTCGGCCGTGCGCTCGGAGAACACGGGCACGCCCACGGCGGGCTCGCTGGTCTTGAGCATGGTGGCGGGAATCACCCGCCCGCCGTTGGCGAACACGGTGTACGAGCGCGCCATCTGGAACAGGCTGGCCGACAGGCCGTAGCCATACGACATGGTGGCCTGCTCCACCGGGCGCCAGGTCTTGTAGGGCCGCAGCCGCCCCGTGACCACGCCCGGGAAGTGCAGTTGCGGCTTCTGCCCGAAGCCCGCGGCCGAGAAGGTCTCCCACATCTCGCGCGCGGGCATCTGCATGGCGATCTTGGTGGTGCCCACGTTGCTGGACTTCTGGATCACGCCTTCCACCGTGAGCACGCCGTAGTTGTGCGTGTCCGAGATGGTGGAGCCCGTGATGGTGATGCGGCCCGGGTTGGTGTCCACGATGGTGTCGGGGCGCACGCGGCCGGTCTCCAGCGCCAGCCCGATGGTGAACGGCTTCATGGTGGAGCCGGGCTCGAACACGTCGGTGAGCGCGCGGTTGCGCAGCTGCTCGCCGGTGAGGTTCTGGCGCTTGTCGGGCACGTAGCTGGGGTAGTTGGCCAGCGCCAGCAGCTCGCCGGTGTGGGCGTCCAGCACCACCACGCTGCCGGCCTTGGCCTTGTGCGCGGTCACCTGGTCGCGCAGCTTCTGGTAGGCGAAGAACTGCACCTTGCTGTCGATGGACAGCTGCATGTCCTTGCCATCCACGGGCGGCACGGTCTCGCCCACGCCTTCGACCACGCGGCCCAGGCGGTCCTTGATCACGCGGCGCGAACCGGGCTTGCCCGCCAGGTCCTTGTCGAACGCCAGCTCCATGCCTTCCTGGCCATGGTCTTCCACGTTGGTAAAGCCCACCACGTGCGCGGCGGCCTCGCCCTCGGGGTATTGGCGCTTGTATTCCTTGCGCTGGTAGATGCCCTTGATGTCCAGCTTGGCGATCTGCTGGCCCACGTCCCAGTCCAGCTGGCGCTTGACCCAGACGAAGGTCTTGTCCTCGTCGGCCAGCTTTTTCTGCAGCTCGGCCAAGGGCATGTCGAGCAGCTTGGCCAGCTCCTTGAGCTTGGCCTGCACCTCGGGCTTGTCATGCTCCACGTCTTCGGGAATGGCCCAGATGCTGGCCGCGGGGACGCTGGAGGCCAGGATCAGCCCGTTGCGGTCCAGGATCTTGCCGCGGTTGGCGGGCAGCTCCAGCGTGCGCGCAAAGCGCACCTCGCCCTGGCGCTGGAAGAACGCATTGCCAAACACCTGCACATAGGCGGCACGCCCGGCCAGGCCCAGAAAGCCCAGCGCGATCGCGGCCACGATGAACTTGCTGCGCCATACGGGCGTCTTGCTGGCCAGCAGGGGGCTGGCGGTGTAGACCACGCTGCGGCGGCTCATGGCGACCCCCCTGCGGCGCTGGCCGGTGCGGCAGCCGCTGCGGCCGCTGCGCCCTGCGGGTCGGACACATACTGCGTGATGGCCGGCGTGGCCGTGCGCATGTTGAGTTGGGCGCGCGCAATCTTCTCCACGCGCAGCGGCGTGGCCTGTGCGCGCTTTTCCACCTGCAGGCGCTGGTTCTCGGTTTCCAGCCGGCGGGCCTCGGCCGTGGCGCGGTCCAGCTCGGTGAACAGGCGGCGCGACTCGTACTGGGTGTGCACCAAATAGATGGCGCTGGCCAGCACGGCCATGAGCAGGACGACGTTGAGCCTGGTCATGCCCCGCTACCTCCAGCATCAATGGAGACGGGCGCGGCCCCGGCGGGGGACGCCGAGCACGGGCCGCCCCGCAGCGAGGGCGTCGCCCCCTTGCAGGGGGACGGCGCGAAGCGGCTCAGGAGGTGCTGCATGTCAGACCTCCGTGCGCTCGGCCACGCGCATGATGGCGCTGCGCGCACGCGGGTTGGCCTCCACCTCGGCCGCGCTGGGCTTGATGCGGTCCAGGGCCACGAGCTTCATGGGCTGCGGCTTGGCAAAGGGGGCGCGGCGGTCGTACACCTCCTTGGAATGCTGGGCGATGAACTGCTTGACGATGCGGTCCTCCAGCGAGTGGAAGCTGATGACCACCAGCCGCCCGCCCGGCTGCAGCACCAAGAGGCTGGCCTCTAGCGCCTGTTGCAGCTCTTCAAGCTCGGCGTTGATGAAAATCCGAAGAGCTTGAAATGTGCGCGTTGCAGGGTTCTGGCCCGGCTCGCGGGTTTTGACCGCGCCAGCCACGAGTTCGGCCAGTTCGGCGGTGGTTGCAAGAGCACCCCGTTCTTCGCGCCGAGCAACAATCGCCTTTGCAATGGGGCCAGCAAACCGTTCTTCACCGTAGTCACGTATCACCTCTGCAATCTGCCCGACTTCGGCCGTGGCCAGCCAATCGGCCACGCTGGTGCCGCGCGTGGTGTCCATGCGCATGTCCAGAGGGCCGTCAAAACGGAAACTGAAACCCCGCCCGGGGCTGTCGATCTGGGGCGAGCTCACGCCCAGGTCCATCAGCACGCCGGCCGCGCTGGCGGCAGGCAGCTCGGCCAAGTGGCGGAATCCTTCGTGCCGGATGGAAAAACGCGCATCGGTGATGCGCGTTGCTTCGGCGATGGCTTCGGGGTCCTTGTCAAAGGCCACCAGTCGGCCTTCGGGCCCCAGCCGGTGCAGGATGAGGCGCGAATGCCCGCCGCGGCCGAAGGTGGCGTCCACCCAGGTGCCGCCGGGCGACGGCCCCGCGCCCCCGAGGAGCGCATCCACGGCCTCCTGAAGCAGGACGGTGGTGTGTTGCAAAGCAGTGTCGGCCATGGTCTAGAAGGAGAAATCCTTGAACACGTCCGGCATCTCGCCCTGCATGGCCTGGGCCTCCTGCTCGTCGTAGGTGGCCTTGTCCCAGAGTTCGAAGTGGTTGCCCATGCCCAGCAGCATGGTGTCCTTGCTGATGCCGGCGGCCTGGCGCAGCTCGGGCGAGATCAGCACGCGGCCGGTGCCGTCCATCTCCACGTCCATGGCATTGCCCAGGAAGATGCGCTTCCACCATTGGGCGGACATGGGCAGCTGGGCGATGCGCTCGCGGAATTTCTCCCACTCGGGGCGGGGGAACACCATCAGGCAGCCGTGGGGGTGCTTGGTGATCGTGAGCTGGCCCGCAGCGGTGGCCGCGAGCACGTCACGGTGCCGGGTCGGCACGGACAGCCGACCCTTCGCATCGAGACTCAGCGACGAGGCACCTTGAAACACGGACGAGATTCCCAGTTGGGTTGGAATCCTCGGAGGCCGAATTGGCGCTCCAAGGGCACTTTTCACCACTTAATTGCACTTTTTTGCACTGTAGCAGGAAAAGCACACCGAACAAGGGGTGTGACAGAAACTTTTGCAATGAAATCAACGACTTAGCCGCGCCTTCGCAAGCGAGGGCGCGGCAAAAGTCGTTGAAAAAGAAGAACTTACGAAAGCCTGTGGAAGTGAACTCTCAAGCCCTCGCCGGGCTTGACGCAGTGGTCACAGGATGTAGCGGGAGAGGTCTTCGTCCTGGCTCAGGCTGTCCAGGCGGGCATCGACATAGGCGGCATCGACCGTCACGGTCTGGCCCGAGAGGCGGGTGGCGTCGAAGCTGACCTCGTCCAGCAGGCGCTCCATCACTGTGGCTAGGCGGCGGGCGCCGATGTTTTCGGTGCGCTCGTTCACGTTGAAGGCAATGTGCGCCAGGCGCGTGATGCCCTCGGGCGCAAACACCAGCGTGACGCCTTCGGTGGCCAGCAGCGCCTGGTACTGCTTGACCAGCGAGGCGTGCGTCTGGGTCAGGATGGCCTCGAAATCCTGCACGGACAGCGACTCCAGCTCCACGCGGATCGGAAATCGCCCCTGCAGCTCGGGGATCAGGTCGCTGGGCTTGGACAGGTGGAACGCGCCCGAGGCGATGAACAGAATGTGGTCCGTCTTGACCATGCCGTACTTGGTGGACACCGTGGTGCCCTCCACCAGCGGCAGCAGGTCGCGCTGCACGCCCTGGCGCGACACGTCGGCGCCGCTGGTTTCCTGGCGGGCGGCCACCTTGTCGATCTCGTCGATGAAGACGATGCCGTTCTGCTCCGCGTTGGCGATGGCGCGGGTCTTGATCTCTTCCTCGTTGACGAGCTTGCCGGCCTCTTCATCGGTCAGGAGCTTGAGCGCCTCGGCGATCTTGAGCTTGCGCGTCTTGCGCTTGTCCTGGCCCAGGTGGCTGAACATGCCGCGCAGCTGCTCGGTCATTTCCTCCATGCCCTGCGGGCCCATGATTTCGAGCTGCGGCCGCGCTTCGGCCACGTCGATCTCGATCTCCTTGTCATCCAGCTGGCCCTCGCGCAGCTTCTTGCGGAACACCTGGCGCGCCGTGTTGTCGGCGGCCGGCTCGGTGCCTGCGGCGGTGCGGGCCTGGGGGACCAGCACGTCCAGGATGCGGTCCTCGGCGGCATCCTTAGCGCGCACGCGCACCTTCTTCATCTCGGACTCGCGCGTCTGCTTGACGGCCATCTCCGCCAGGTCACGGATGATGGAGTCCACGTCCTTGCCCACGTAGCCCACCTCGGTGAACTTGGTGGCCTCCACCTTGATGAAGGGCGCGTCGGCCAGCCGCGCCAGGCGGCGCGCGATCTCGGTCTTGCCCACGCCGGTGGGGCCGATCATGAGGATGTTCTTGGGCGTGATCTCCTGGCGCAGGCTGCCCTCGACCTGCTGGCGGCGCCAGCGGTTGCGCAGCGCGATGGCCACCGCGCGCTTGGCGCCGGCCTGGCCCACGATGTGGTTGTCGAGTTCGGAGACGATCTCCTGGGGGGTCATGGACGACATAGCAGAAATCTCAGTCAAATCAGGCTCCAGCGCTTATACAGCAAGCGCTGGCAGCTATCAAAAAGATACCAGGCAGCCGCCTGCCCGGTGGTACATCACAGCGTCTCGATGGTGTGGTGCATGTTGGTGTAGATGCACAGCTCGCCCGCGATCTCCAGCGACTTCTTGACGATGTCCTGGGCCGACAGGTCCGTGTGGTTGAGCAGCGCCTTGGCGGCCGAGTGGGCATAGGCCCCGCCCGAGCCGATGGCCACGATGCCCTGCTCGGGCTCCAGCACGTCGCCGTTGCCGGTGATGATGAGCGACGCGCTCGCGTCGGCCACGGCCAGCATGGCTTCGAGCTTGCGCAGCACGCGGTCGGTGCGCCAGTCCTTGGTCAGCTCGATGGCGGCGCGGGTCAGGTGCCCCTGGTGCTTTTCCAGCTTGGCCTCGAAGCGCTCGAACAGCGTGAAGGCATCCGCCGTGGCGCCCGCGAAACCCGCAAGCACCTTGCCGTGGTAGAGCTTGCGCACCTTGCGCGCCGAGCCCTTGACCACGATGTTGCCCAGGGTGACTTGGCCGTCGCCGCCAATGGCGACCTGCACGCCGTCAGGCGTCTGGCGACGCACGCTCAGGATGGTGGTGCCGTGAAAGACCGGGGTGTTTTGAGAAGAATCCATAGCTGCCGCAGATGGGGGCGCTCGCGCCCGCTTTCAAGCGGGGCGAGGCTTCAGGCCCCGGCGCCGGGCAGCCACACGCGCCGGCCCGCCAGGCCGGCATGGCGCCGTGGCGCCGTGGGCAGGGCCGCTGCGTCGGCGCGCGTCAGTTCTTGCGCGGGACCACCCAGGCGTGCTCGTTGATGCCGATCACGTTGAAGAAGATCGCCACCAGCCGCTGCAGGTTGTGGAACTGGACGACATGGCCCTGCCCCTGCTGCTCGGCCGCCCAGTTCAGCACGGAGCCAGCGGCCGCAAAATCAACACGGATGAGCTTGTCGCAGGCAATGGTGAAGGGCACGCCGGGACGCAGCAGCGCCTGGAAGGGCTCCAGCAGCGGCGCCGCATCGCCCTCCACGTGGCCGCTGAGCTGGGCCACGGGGGCGGCCTCCTGCGCAGCGGCGCTCTCGCCCAGGTCGGAGGCCGCAAAGTCGCTGTCGGCCGCCAGCGGCGCAGCGCCGGACGAAACACCCTCGTTGTCAGAGTAGCCGCAGCGCGGAGAGGCCCAGGAGGGCGGCGAGACCTCGTAGGTCACGCAGTAGTCCAGGGCCACCAGCTCGAATTCCTCGGGTTTGCCCATGAGGCGCAGTGCCGCCATGCGCAGCCGCCACCATTCCGGGCTCGTGGCGCGGTCGCCGGACTGGGTCTTGGCCTCCAGCAGGGCGTTGAGCTTTTCCACGCCCGAGAACACCAGCTGGCCGTCCCGGTCGCCCCACTGCGTGAACAGGTCTGCCAGCAGCGGCACGGCGGCTTCATCGATGGACACCAGCCGCGCCCACGACAGCGTCCAGGGCGATGCCGCGCGCGCCAGCGAGGCCTGCAGCGCCGCCACCGAGGACACGGCCAGCGTGCCCGGCGCATTCCAGTGGAAGTCGCGGCGCACGGGCACAGCGGCGGGGCTGGGCGCAGCGGCCTGTGCCGTCACGGGCGCCATGCCCAGTTGTTCGGGCATCGAGAACCACAGCGGCGCGGAACGGCTGTACCGGGCCGCGAAGTCGATGGCCAGGGTTTCAAACCTGTCCTGCTGCCCCGTGGCACGGTACAAGTCGAACAAGGTCATCCAGATTTCCAGCTGCTGTTCCGGCGGGTCCTGCTGGTGCTGGGCCAGCACATCCAGCAGGCCGGCTTCCGCGCCGGCATGGTCGCCGTTGGCAAACCGGATGGCCGCTTCTTCCAGGTCGGGTTCGTGCACGAATTCCTCCGGTTCGGGCGGGGGCGTTGGCGTTGGCGTGTAAATGGCCGCGGTGCCGAGGGCGGCTTCATCGGCGCCGGTGCTGGCAAGCATCTGCGCATCCCTGGCGCCGAACTGCCCCACCGCCATGCTGTCGTCCGCGAACAGGGGCGGCACGCTGGCCTTGCCCTCCACGGGTGCCGGCAGGCTGCCGGGCGCGGTGGGCGCATAGGCCCGGGCGTGCTGCGATTCGGTGATGTCCGCAGCGCCGCCGGCCGCCGACACCGTGGCGGGCTGCGTGGGTGCGTCGGCGCCCTGCTTGCTCTTCCACCACTGCTGCGACATCTGCGCTTCGATCTCGTCGATCTTCTTGAGCGTGACGGCGCGGTCGTCCGGCGACGCCATGCTGCTCTGGAAGAACGAGGGCCGGGCGGTGGGATCTTCCGTGCGCTGCCCCTGCAGGGCCTCGCGCCGGCGCAGCTTGCGCAGCTGATCGAACTCCCGGCGCCGCACGAAGTCGTTGCGGCGCTTGCGCTCGATCATCTCCTTGAGCATCTGCTTGCTGTACTGGCTCTCCCGGTCGTCCTGGATGGAGTCCAGCTCGGTCCAGTTCACCGTCGGGTTCTTCACGAACCGCACCACCTTCGATAGCAGTCCGCCAGGGGTGGTTTCTTCCTTGCTCATGGCTCGGGGTGCTCTGGAATGGGATGAATCAGGCCGCAGGCGGCCGGATCAATCACCGAACATCTTCTGCTTCAGCTCGCGGCGTTGTTGCGCTTCCAGCGACAAGGTGGCGGTCGGGCGGGCGATCAGGCGGCCCACGCCGATGGGTTCGCCGGTTTCGTCGCAGTAGCCGTAGTCGCCCGCGTCGATGCGCGCAATCGACTGCTCGATCTTCTTGAGCAGCTTGCGTTCGCGGTCGCGGGTGCGCAGTTCCAGCGCGTGTTCTTCTTCAATGGTGGCGCGGTCGGCCGGGTCGGGCACCACCACGGTGTCTTCCCGCAGGTGCTCCGTGGTCTCGCCCGCACTGTTGTGGATGTCCTGCTTGAGCTGCACGAGCTTGTGGCGAAAGAACGCCATCTGCTTCTCGTTCATGTACTCGCTGTCAGGCATGGCCATGACTTCGGCGTCAGTCAACTCGGCGGCGGACTTGGTCTTCCAGTTGTTCGCCAGCTTGGGGTCTTTTTTGGCAGCGATCACAGAGGGCTGCGCTTGCGCGGTCGTGGGCATGGTGTGTTGGTAACTGGCTTTGGCGGCGGTTGAAGCCACTGCCTGCGCCATGGATGGTACGGTCAATTGGGCCAATCGGGAAGAAGGCCGGGTTGTGCGCACGGGTACCTGCAAATCCGCCTGCGCCGGTGCTGCGGCGGGGGGCGCCGAGACCTTGGGTGCTGCAGCCGCCGCCTTGCCGCCAACGCCCTTGGCTGCCGCCTTGGGCGCCGACGGGGCTGCGGCAGTGCTTTTGGCCGCGGCCGGGGTTGCTTTGGTGGCCCCCTTGGATTTGCTGGTGTCGGCTTTCACTTCCTGGTCTCCTCGCAATACGGGCGGGCCCCGGCCGCGCGAGCAGACAGGGGCGGGTGGCAAGCCTTCCGGGGTTTTACCGGGGCGCGATTGTATCGACCTGGGCTGGCGCCAGCAGAAACGTTGCAGATACAACACAAACCGCCCCGCGGCGGCCCCTGCGGCGCGGTGTTTCAGGCGAGGCTTTGCTCCAGGCCCTGCAGGAAGATGTCCTTGGGCAGGTCGATGCCGATAAACACCATCTTGCTGGTACGCGCCTCGCCCTCGGCCCACTGGGGCCCCAGGTCGCTGCCCATGAGCTGGTGCACGCCCTGGAAGATCACCTTGCGCTCGGTGCCCTTCATATGGAGAACGCCCTTGTAGCGCAGCATGCGCGGACCATAAATGTTGACAATGGCACCCAGAAAGTCCTCCAGCTTGACCGGGTCGAACGGGCGGTCGGAGCGGAAGACAAAGCTCTTCACGTCGTCATCGTGGTGGTGGTGGTGCCCGTGGTCGTGGCCGTGCTGGTGGGACGGGTGGTTGCAATGCTCGCCGTGCACATGGTCATGGTCGTGGTCGCCATGGCCCTCTTCTTCCTTGAGGAACTCGGGGTCGATGTCCAGCTTGGCGCTCAGATTGAAGCCCCGCAGGTCCAGCACCTCGTTGAGCGGCACTTCGCCGAAGTGCACCGCCTTGATGGGCGCGCGCGGGTTCATGTGCTTGAGGCGGTGGATCAGCGCGTCGGTCTCTTCCTGGGACACCAGGTCGGTCTTGGACAGGAAGATCTGGTCGGCAAAGCCCACCTGGCGACGCGCCTCCTGCCGGTCGTTGAGCTGCTGGGGCGCGTGCTTGGCATCCACCAGCGTGATGATGGAGTCGATGAGATAGGTCTCGGCGATCTCTTCGTCCATGAAGAAGGTCTGCGCCACGGGGCCGGGGTCGGCCACGCCGGTGGTTTCGATCACGATGCGGTCGAACTCCAGCAGGTTCTTGCGCTTCTTGGCGGCCAGCAGCTGCAGCGTCTCGCGCAGGTCCTCGCGGATGGTGCAGCAGATGCAGCCATTGCTCATCTGGACGATCTGCTCCTTGGACTCGGTCACCAGGATGTCGTTGTCGATGTTCTCTTCGCCGAACTCGTTTTCGATGACGGCGATCTTCTGGCCGTGGGCTTCGGAGAGCAGGCGCTTGAGCAGGGTGGTCTTGCCCGAGCCCAGGAAGCCGGTGAGGATGGTGACGGGGATCAGTGCCATGGAGGGGTCTTTCAATGCGTGATCGGGGCCTGCTGCGGCGCCCGGCGGCCGGAGCCAGCGCAGGGGCGCGATGCGCGTGCAGCAAGGGAGTAACTTTTCAGTGTAGCGAGGGTGTCAAGCCCCCGCAGGCACCCGGCCCACCCGCCGCTCACCCCTTGCGCATCACCACCAGGCCCTTGAGGTACTCGCCCTCGGGGAATTCCAGCGTCATCGGGTGGTCGGGCGCGCCGCCCAGGCGCTCCAGGATGTAGCCGTCCACGCCCGCGTCGGCCCCCGCGGACGCGACGATCTTGTGGAACAGGTCGGCGCTGATGCCGCCCGAGCACGAAAACGTGAACAGCACCCCGCCCGGCGACAGCAGCTGCAGCGCCAGCCGGTTGATGTCCTTGTAGGCGCGCGCGGCCCGCTCGGCGTGCGTGGCCGTGGGCGCGAACTTGGGCGGGTCCAGGATGATGGCGTCAAAGCGCTGGCCTTCCTTGAGGAACTGGCGCAGCGAGGCGTTCACGTCCGCATCCATGAAGCTGGCGCGGTTCACGTCAAATCCGTTGAGCGCCACATGGGCGCGCGCGCGCTCCAGGGCGGGACCCGAGGAGTCGATGGAAATCACCTGCCCGGCCGCCGCACCGGCGCCCCCGCCCAGCCCAGCGGCCTCGGCCGCCCGCATGCCCGCCAGCGCCGCCACGGTGAAGCCCCCCGTGTAGCTGAAGCAGTTGAGCACCCGCTGAAAGCCCAGCCGCCGCGCGTAGTCGGCAAAGCGCTTGCGGCTGTCGCGCTGGTCCAGGTAGAAGCCGGTCTTGTGGCCTTCGGCGATGTTCAGCGTCAGGCGCCACTGGTGTTCCTGGATGGCCAGCTCCAGCGGCGGGGGCGTCTCGCCGGGCCGGGCCTCGCCGCCGCGCAGCCAGCCCGTGGCAGGGGCCAGCCCCTCCAGCGCGCGCACGCTGGCGTCCGAGCGCTCGTACAGCTTGGCAAGGCCCGTCTCGCGCAGCAGCGCGTCGGCGATCACCCCCTTCCAGCGCTCGGTGCCCGCGCTGGTGAACTGGGCCACCAGCGTGTCGCCATAGCGGTCCACGATGAGCCCGGGCAGGCCGTCGGATTCGCCGTGCACCAGCCGCACGCCGTCGCTTTGGATATCAAAACGGGCTCTAGCGATGATGGAGCGGGCGCAAGCAGCTATGAAAAATGGAGCATCAATGCGCTGCGCCTCGTCAAAGCTCCACACCCGCGCCCGGATGCGCGAGCTGGGGCTGTAGGCCGCCCAGGCCAGGAACTGGCCTTCGTGCGACTCCACCCGCACCGTTTCGCCGCTGTCGCCGCCGCCCTTGGCGATGGCCGATTCAAAGATCCAGGGATGGCGGCGCAGGAGAGAGCGCTCTTTGCCAGGGCGAAGGCGAAGGGTTTTCATGGCCCGGATTGTGCCGCCCCTCCCTCCGACGCCCACTGCCCGAGCCCCCCGCCCACACGGCGGCGCCCGCAACAGCAAACGCCAATTTATCAATTTTCCCTGGTTTCAATTGACAAAATTGATTTCAACTCCTTACAATTGCCAAAATTATCATTTTTATCAAACATGACCGCACTCCCCACCGCAGCCACGCGGCCCTCGGCCGACGGCCTTCCGAACGCCTTGACGGACCTGCGCGAATTCCTGGCCTTCAAGATCGGCTCCGAGGAGTACGGCGTCGACATCCTGCGCGTGCAGGAAATCCGCTCGTACGAGAAGCCCACCGCCATCGCCAACGCGGCCGCCGAGCTCAAGGGCGTGGTGAACCTGCGCGGCGTCATCGTCCCCATCATCGACCTGCGCCTGAAGCTGGGCCTGCAGGAAGCGCGCTACGACCACCTGACGGTGGTGATCGTGCTCAACATCGGCCAGCGCGTGGTCGGCGTGGTGGTGGACAGCGTCTCGGACGTGCTGACGCTGGAACGCGAGCAGCTGCGTCCGGTGCCGACCCTGGACATGGACCAGGACCGCGACCACCTGCTCGCCATCGGCTCGGTGGACAACCGCATGCTCATCCTGCTCGACATTGAAAAGCTCCTGGCCCCCGCACTGGCCAGCCACCCCACGGGGCACTAAGCCCACAGCCCCCTCAACCTATCCCCCGATGGATCCGTCATGAAATTCTTCAACGCCTTTGGCATCACCCAGCGCCTGTACCTCGTATCCGTTGCGCTGATCGGCGGGCTGGCGCTGGTCGCCCTGCTGGCCTGGAACAACATTTCCGAAGTCACCCGCCAGACACGCAGCGTGGCCACGGAGTCCGTGCCCCACCAGCTGCGCCTGGCCACCATGGAGCTGAACGTGACGCGCACCTCGCTGCAGCTGCGCCACGCCATCCTGGTGCGCACGCCCGCGGACCTCAAGGCGACCCTGGCGGACATCGGCGAGAAGCGCAAGCTGATCGACGCGGACCAGGCCACCCTGGAAAAGGCCGCCGTCACGGCCGAAGACAAGGCCGAGTACGCGGCCCTGGTGCAGGCCTTCGTCGGCTTCTGGCAATTTGCCGGACAGAACGTCCAGTTGATCGAGCAAGGCAACAAGGAAGAGGCCTTCGACTTCCTGGTGGCCAAGACGATTCCCGCGCGCAACGTGGTGCTGGAAATGCTGAGCAAGCAAAAGCACCGCCAGAGCGCGGCCCTGACCGCCAGCCTGGAGCACATCGAAGCGGACGCCAAGCAGACGCTCAACAGCCTGGTGGCGGCCGTGGCGGCCCTTGCCACGGGCCTGCTGCTTTTTGCGTGGTACGTAGGCCGCGTGCTGCAGCGCCGCGTCGCCCAGGCCCAAACGGTGGCGGCCCGGGTGCGCGACGGGGACCTGACCGGCCCAGTGGTGGACACCGCCAACGACGAGTTCAGCCCCCTGCTCAAGGCCCTGGCCGACATGCAGGCGTCGCTGATCCGCGTGGTGTCCCAGGTGCGCCAGGGGTCCGACAGCGTGGCCACCGCGAGCGCGGAAATCTCTGCAGGCAACGGCGACCTGTCGGCGCGCACCGAGAACCAGGCCAGCGCCCTGCAGGAGACGGCCGCCTCCATGGAGCAGCTCAACTCGACCGTGCGCCAGAACGCCGAAAACGCGCGCCACGCCAACCAGTTGGCCCGCAACGCATCGGAAGTGGCGACGCAGGGCGGCGATGTGGTGGCCGACGTGGTTCGCACCATGAAGGACATCAACGACAGCTCCCGCAAGATCTCCGACATCATCGGCGTCATCGACGGCATCGCCTTCCAGACCAACATCCTGGCCCTGAATGCCGCGGTGGAAGCCGCACGCGCCGGCGAGCAGGGCCGCGGCTTCGCGGTGGTTGCCAGCGAAGTGCGCAACCTGGCCAGCCGTTCTGCCGAGGCCGCCCGCGAAATCAAGTCGCTGATCGGCGCCAGCGTGGAGCGCGTGGAAGCAGGCTCCGCGCTCGTGGACCGCGCCGGCCAGACCATGAGCGATGTGGTGACCGCCATCACCCGCGTCACCGACATCATGGCGGAGATCAGCGCGGCCAGCTCCGAGCAGAGCCAGGGCGTCGACCAAGTCAACGAGGCCGTCACGCAGATGGACCAGGCCACGCAGCAGAACGCCGCCCTGGTGGAAGAAATGGCCGCCGCGGCCACCAGCCTCAACCACCAGGCGGCGGAGCTGGTGAACGTGGTGTCGGCGTTCAAGGTGGCGGCGGCGGACACCGCGCGCCACGGCGCCCTGCCACCGTCCGGCTACGCCAGCCCCGCCCCGCAGGCGGCGCCCGGCCGCCTTGCCTACAACGGGTAGCGCCTGCGGCCCACTCCTTTCCCTGTGCATCCCTCTTGGCCACCTTCGGGTGGCTTTTTTTGTGCTGGATCCGGGCGGGGCTTTTGCGGCAAGGTCCCGGCCCGGCGCCAAGCGCCACGCGGCTCAGCCCGCTGCTGCCACCGCGGCCACCTGCTCGCGCAGGCGCAGCCAGGCCTCGGCCAGCGGCGCGCCGGCCGCGCCCCCCGCGGCCAGCTCTTCGGCGGCACGCGCCAGGCGGGCAGCGTCTGCTTCCCCCAGCATCGTCAGTACCGATTTGAGGTTGTGCGCCACGCGCTGCACGGCGGCAACGTCGGCCGCGGCCATGGCCGCATCGCCCGCCGCCAGGTCGTGCGCGAACTGGGCCAGGCACGCTTGGCGGTAGGCGGCATAGAGCGCGCGGTCGCCCCCGAAGAACGCCACGGCCGGGTCTTGCACCGGGGCGGCCGGCGGTGCGCTGGCCTTCCCAGGCGTCGCAGCCAGGCTGGCCAGCGCGTCCGATACGCACCCCACCAGGGCCCCCACAGAGGCCGGCTTGCGCAGCACGCGCCAGACCTTCAGCGCCGCCAGCTGGCGCTCGACGGCACCATCGACGCCGCCGCTGAAAACCACCATCCGGCACGCCGCGGCGGGCCCCTCTGCCTGCGTCCCGGCCAGCCCGGACAGCAGGTCCAGGCCCGAACCATCGGGCAGGGTGAGGTCGGTCAGCACCATCGCTGCCGGGCCCGCGCTCCACGCGCGCCGCGCTTCGGCCAGCGTGGCGCAGGGCACGAGGGCAATGTCCAGGTCCTCCAGCGCCAGCTGGACGAACCGGCGCACATGGGCGTCATCCTCCACCAGCAAAACGCGCGGCAGCATCGTCACCATCACAGTCCTTTCAGGGAGCGGGCCGAAGAATGGCCAAGCCGCCGTGACCGCGGCCGGGAGCTCAGGGCCTTTGCGCGGGCTGTTTCGCGGGCGGTTGCGCCAGCAGGCCGGCCAGCAACGCCGGCAGCTCTTGCGCCAGCAAGGGCTTGTGCACCACGGGCAGCCCCGCCAGCGCAAAGGCATAGGGGCCGCGCTGGTCCTCGTCCAGCGACGTCACGACGATGAGCCGGCTGCGCTGGAACTGGGGGTGGCTGCGCAGGCGCGCAATCAGCGTGGCGCCATCAATGCCGGGCAGGAGGATGTCGACGATGAGCACCTCCGGCTGCAGTTCGCCCGCCATGGCCAGCCCGACGATCCCGTCTTCCGCCACATGCAGTTCGATGCCCGGGAAATGGTGGGACATCAGCAGCTTGACCAGCGTCTGAAAGTGCACCGAATCCTCGATCAGCAGCACGCGCTGCGCGGCGGCGCCCCGGTCAGTGCCACGGCCTTCGGGCGGCAGCGCGGCCGGTGCCGGCGCGGCAGCCGCCCCGCGGGCACCGGCGGCCGGCAGCGGCGCCGCGGCGCCTGGGGCCGGGCCAGCCCCGGGCGGCGCCTGGCGCTGGGCCAGCCACCGCTCGACGGAGGCCTTGGCAATGCGGCGGTGGCCGCCCGGCGTCTTCCAGGCATCCAGTTCGCCGCGGTCCACCATCAGTTGCACGGACCGCACGGCCATGCCCAGGACCCGCGCCACGTCACGCGTGCTGCAGTCCGCCGGCAAAGAGTCCCATTGGCTTGATTCCATGCGTCAGATTTTATCACTTCAAGAAATCATTTTTATGATAAAATTGATACATTCAAGAACAACCTCCCGCCATGAGCCAACGCATCCTGATTATTGAAGACCATGCGGACATTCGCCGCCTGATCCGCATGACCCTGGAGTTCGAGGACCACGAGATCCACGAGGCGGTCAATGCCGACGAGGGCCTGGCCGCCGTGCAGCAATGGCGCCCCCAGCTGCTGCTGCTGGACGTGATGATGCCCGGCAGCATGGACGGCCTGGAGCTGTGCCGGCGGGTCAAGAGCGACCCGGCGCTGGGCCGCCCCTGGGTGGTGCTGCTGACGGCCCGGGGGCAGAGCCAGGACATCGAGGCCGGCATGATGGCCGGCGCCGACGCCTACCTGCTCAAGCCTTTCAGCCCCCTGAAGCTGATCGAGACCATCAACAGCCTGGGCACCGCGGGCGCCACGTCATGACGCCGCCCACCCGCGAGACCACCCAGTTTGCGCCGGCCGCGGCGGTCCAGATGGAGGCGATCATCTCGGACCTGGGGCGCATGTACCAGGAGCGCAACCAGGCGCTGCAGGAAGTGGCCCGCGCCCACCATGAGGCGCTCTTTCTGCTGGCGCAGGCGGCCGAATACAAGGACGACGACACTGGCGTGCACATTGTGCGCATCGGGTTCCTCGCCGAGGCGATGGCCTTGTTCCTGGGCCAGCCGCAGGACTATGCGCTCACGCTGCGCAAGGCCGCGCCCATGCACGACATCGGCAAGATCGGCATCCCGGACCAGGTGCTGAAAAAGCCCGGCCCGTTCACCCCCCAGGAGCGCGCGGTCATGAACCGGCACCCGCTGATCGGCGCGGACATCCTGGGCAAGTCGCGCATTGCGCTGTTCCAGATGGCGGCCGAGATCGCCCTCACCCACCATGAGCGGTGGGACGGCAGCGGCTACCCGAACCGGCTGGCGGGCCCAGCCATTCCGCTGTCCGGGCGCATCGTGTCGCTGGTGGACTACTACGACGCCCTGACCATGGACCGGGTGTACCGGTCGGCGCTCAGCCACGAGAAGACCGTGGAGATGGTGCAGGCGGAGCGGGGAAAGGCCTTCGACCCGGACATCGTGGACTGCTTTGTGCGCCACAGCACCGCCATCCGGGCACTGCGCGAGCGCGTCACACGCACCCGCATGACGTTTTCGGACCTGGCGGACATTCCGCCGGAGGCCGCATGACGGCGCAACTCCTGCCCCGCCGCCGGGCATGGGCCACCGCGCTGGCTGCGCTGGCAGCGTTGTGGACCCTGGCCCGCCCGCCGGCCACCGCCGGCGAGGTGCTGGACCGCGTGCACGCCCGCGGCGAGGTGCGGGTGTGCATCTGGCCGGAGTACCAGCGCATCAGCTTCCGCGACCCGCGTTCGGGCCAGCTCGGCGGCCTGGACATCGACCTGGCCACCGCCCTGGCGTCCGACCTGCGGGTGCGGCTGCGCTTTGTGGACTCGTCGTTCGTGACCCTGGTGCCCGACCTCCTGTCCAGCACCTGCGACGTGGCCATGTTCGGCATCGCCATGCTGGCCCGGCGCACGGAACAGCTGCAGTTCGCCACCCCCTACCTGCAAAGCGACATCTACGCGGTGACCACCCGCACCAGCCGGGTGGTGCGCCAGTGGAGCGACATCGACCAGCCGGGCGTGCTGGTGGGCGTGCAGGCCGGCACGTTCATGGAAACCGTGCTGCGCCAGCGGCTGCAGTACGCGGGCCTGGTGTCCATCCGGCCGCCCGAGACGCGCGAACGGGAACTGGCGGCCGGCCGCGTGGATGTCTTCATGACCGACTACGCCTACGGCCGCGCGCTGACCGAAAGCACGGAATGGGCAGCCTTGCTGAGCCCGCCCAAGCCCTTCCACGTGCTGCCCTATGCCCATGCCATCAAGCCCGGCGATCCGGAGTGGCTGGCCGCTTTGAACGCGTTCATCGAACGCGTGCGCCAGGACGGCCGGCTGGGCGCCGCCGCCCGGCACCACGGGCTCGAACGCATCCTCCTGAACTGACCGACTCCCCCTACGCCCCCGTTATGAAACGCCCTTTTCCCACCCTCCAGCGCCGCTTCGCCGACCTTGCCAGCTGCAGGGTCCTGACCAGCGGCTTGCTGCTCATCCTGTGCGTGCTCATCGGCACGGCGGGACTGATGTGGCTGGAGCTGCGCCGCACCGAGGCAAACGACCGCCGGCAGCTGGAACTGCTGGCCAGCGTGATGGAGGCGCACAGCACGCAGGTGTTTGACAACACCAAGCTGGCGCTGGACACCCTGGCCAAGGGCCTCGGCGCAGAGGGCCAGTCCCTCGCGCAGCTGGAGGCGCAGCAGTCCAACCGCCTGCAGGGCCTGCCGTTCCTGCGCAGCATTGCGGTGGTGAGCCCGCAGGGCCAGGTGCTGGCCTCCACCACCCCCGCCGACCGCGGGGCCCGGGTCGACCTGCAGCGCCTGCACCTGGGGGCCCTGGACGGCGACCGCGTGGTCATCGGGCCGTGGGTGGGTGGGCGCACGCTGGCGCAGGGCGACCGCAGCCCGGCCGTGCCCGCCGGCCTGGGGTTCATTCCCGTTGCACGGCGCGTGCAGCTGTCGCCGGCGTCGTCGGTGCTGCTCATCGCACAGATCAGCCCCGACGCGTTGGCGACCTACCAGCAGCAGCTGATGGAGGCCGCCCCCGCCCGCACCCAGGTGCTGCTGGTCCTGGACAACGGCACCTTGCTGACGCAGGTCGGCAACGACACCCTGGCCCCCAGCGGCGATCTGGGGGTGCATCCATTGTTCAAGAATCCCCTTCCAGGACACAAAGGAACCTACGGACCGCTGCCCACGTTCCGGCCCGAATCCAGCCTGGGCGCCTGGCACCTTTCCAACAGCCACCCGGTGGTGACCCTCGTGGAGCAGCCTTATGCGGCCACCACCCAGCAATGGCTGCGCTCGCTGCGCGGGCCGCTGCTGTTCATCGTGGCGACGCTGGCCGTGATCGGCCTGCTGACCCGGGCATCGTGGCGCAATACCCGCGCGCGGGAAGCCGCCCAGCGTGAGCGGGACGAGGCCCAGCAGGAAACGGCACGCCGGGAGCAGGAACTCTCCGTGCTGTTCAAGAGCGTGCAGGAGCTCATCTTCCGCACCGACGCCGAGGGCATGATCCGCTTCGTGAACCCGCGCTGGCATGCCATCACCAGCCAGCCCCCGGAAGCCGCGCGCGGCCAGTACCTGCGGGACGTGGTCGACCCCGAGGACCGCGCCGCCATCGACACGCTGTTCGATGCCGCCGGGCCGGCCGGGGTGCGCATGGCCCAGGTGCACCTGCGCGGCCCCGAAGGCGAGACGCGTGCGCTGGACATTTCGGTCGTGCCACTGCGCGACCGCACGGGCAAGCTGCGCGGCTTTGCCGGCAGCGCCGCCGACGTGACCGACCTGCTGGCCGTGCAGCAGCGCCTGCAGGAGCAACTGGAGTTCACCGCCCAGGTCCTGGAGTGCAGCCCGCTGCCCATCTGCATGACGGCGCCGGACGGGCGCCTGCTGTCGGTCAACCAGGCCTGGGAGGATTTCACGGCGCTGGACCGCGCCGACGTGCTGGGCCGCCGCAACGCCGACGTGCTGCCCCCCCACGAGGCCCAGGCCTACGGTGCGCACGACGACCAGCTGCTGCGCCAGGGTGGCCGCATCCGCTACGAGGAACGCCTGCGCCGCCCCGATGGCAGCTACCGGGACGTGCAGATCACCAAGGTGCTCGTCACCGCCCACGGCCACCAGCCGGTGGGCATCCTGACGGCCGCCATGGACATCACCGAATTCCTGGCCGCCCGCGACCTTGCCGAAGAGGCGTCCCGCGCCAAGTCGGAATTCGTGGCCAACATCAGCCACGAGCTGCGCACGCCGCTGCAGTCCATCCTGGGCTTCTCGGAGCTGGGCACGGCGCGGGGGCGGCACCAGACCAAGCTGGCCTCCATGTTCGGCGAGATCCACGACGCGGGCCAGCGCATGCTGGTGCTGGTCAATGACCTGCTGGACATCGCCAAGATCGAAAGCACCGTCGGCGCCTTCCATTTCGAGCGCGCGGACGTGCGCGACCTCATCGAGGACGTGGCCGGCGAGATGGAACTGCTGCTCGGCACCAAGCGCCTGAGCCTGAGCCTGCGCCTGGGCCGCATGCCCCTGGTGGCCAAGGTGGACCCCGCACGCTTCCAGCAGGTGGTGCGCAACGTGCTCGGCAACGCGGTGAAGTTCTCGCCCGAGGACACCATCATCGACATCCAGGCCGGCATCGCCGCCGACCACAGCATCCACATCCAGGTGCGCGACCAGGGGCCGGGCATCCCGCCTGCCGAACTTGAGACGGTGTTCCAGGCCTTCGTGCAGTCGAGCAAGACGCGCGACGGCTCGGGCGGCACGGGCCTGGGCCTGGCGATCTGCCGCAAGATCCTCACCGCGCACGGCGGCCGCATCCATGCGACCAATGCGCCGGATGGGGGTACCATCTTCCACATCATGCTGCTCACCGCCGAGTACACCGACACCATGCCGGCCACGCTCACATGATCCGGCTCCCCCGCCTCACCCGGTGGCGGCGCAACCCCGCCCAGATGTACTTCGTGGTGGCCTGCGTCTTCAGCGCGCTGGTGCTGCTGAGCGCCTGGGCCACCATGGCGGCGCTGCTGCGCTGGCAATGGAACGAGACGCTGAGCGCTGAAATGCGCCAGAACACCAACACCGCCCTGGCCCTGAAGGAGCACACCCTGCGCATCCTGGACACGGTGGACCAGGCCATGTCGCGGCTGGAGAACACGGCCCGGGACGGTCCGCTGGAAAGCCAGGACTTCATCAGCATCGCCAACGAAACCGGCATGGTGCCGCACATCCTGACCCAGCTGTCCTTCGTGGACGCCGAAGGCCGCTTCCAGGGCAGCAACCTCGACCCCGACGGTTCACGCAGCAACCATGTGAACCTGCTGGAGCGCAACCACATCGGCGTGCACCTTTTGCCGCCCGGGCAGGCGCCCGGCCCTCAGGGCATGCTGCACAACGGACTCTTCGTGGGCCGGGCGGTGCTGGGCAAAGTCTCGGGCGTATCGACCATCCAGCTCTCGCGCAAGGTGGTCGGGGCAGACGGGCGCACGCTGGGCGTGGTGGTGGCCTCGCTCAACCCTTCGCACTTCGCCGAGGTGTACCGCGGCGTGGAGCTGGGCAGCGAAGGCGGCGTGGTGCTGGCGGGCCTGGACGGCGCCATCCGCGTGCGGGTCCTGGGCGGGGCCACCGCCAGCGTGGAAAGGCCGCTGCCGGATGCACTGCTCACCGCGGTACGCAACAAGAACAGCGGCGCCCTGCTGGCGGGGTCCTCCGATGGGCTGTCGCGCATCATCGGTTTCAGCCGGGTCGGCAGCTACCCGCTGGCCGTGCTCAGCGGCACGTCGGAGGAGCAGGCCTTTGCGCCCTGGCGCACCACACGCAACACCGTGCTGTGGCTGACGGTGCTGCTGAGCATCATGGTGGTGGCCTTTGTCGCGGTGTTTCTGGGCAGCATCCGCCGGCTGGCCGTCAGCCACGCGGCCCTGGAGCACAGCGAGGCACAAGCCCAGCGCGCCAACCAGGCCAAGAGCGAGTTCCTGGCCGCCATGTCGCACGAGCTGCGCACCCCGCTGACCGGCATCCGCGGCTTTGCCGAACTGATGGAACTGCGCAGCAAGGACCCGCAGACGCGCGAACAGGCGGGCTACATCCGCCAGGGCGCCGAGCATCTGAACGCCCTGCTCACCGAGATCCTCGACCTGGCCCGCATCGAGGCCGGCGCCATGCCCACGCACCCCGAGCCGGTGCCCCTGCGGGACCTGGTGAACGAGGTGGTGGAACTGTTCCGCGTGAGCGCGGCGGCCAAGTCGCTGGCGCTGGAGGTGGCCACCGCTCCGGCGGTCCCGCAGACGGTGGTGACGGACCGGCTCAAGCTCAAGCAGATCCTGAACAACCTGCTGTCCAATGCGATCAAGTTCACACCGTCCGGCGGGGTGCGGCTGGTGGTCAGCCTGGACGCCAGCGGGCAGCAGGTGCTGCTGCGCGTGACGGACACCGGCCCGGGCATCCCCCGCGAGCTGCACGACGTCATCTTCGAGAAGTTCAGCCAGGGCCACGCCCGCATCAGCTACGAGCACGGGGGCACGGGGCTGGGCCTGTCGCTGTCGCGTGCGCTCGCCCGGCTGCTGGGGGGCACGCTGTCGGTGGAGTCCCAGGTTGGCGAGGGCTCCACGTTCACGCTTTCGCTGCCCGCCCACGCGCCGCTGGCGGCCCCGGGGGAATCCGCGCCGGCCTGACCTCAGAACGTGTTTACGTTCTCAGATCCCGCGGCCGAAGCGGTCCCAGCGCGGCAGCCAGTTCGTGAGGATGTCGGCCGACACCATCACCCGCCGGGCCTGGCCGATGAGCAGGTGGCGCGGCACGAAGCCGATGTAGCGCGAATCGGCACTGTTGTCCCGGTTGTCGCCCAGCACCAGGTACTGCGCCGGCGGCACGGTGACAGGGCCGAAGTTCTTGCGGGCCGAGACCCCCTGCAGCCACTGGACGCGCCGCTCATGTCCCTGCAGGTGCTCGGTCCACCGGACGGCGGGCACCTGGGCGCCCACTTCGGACAGCGCTTCCACCACCGTCTCCGGGGCATCGTAGCGGGCTGGCTCGCCATTGAGATAGAGCACCTCGTCGCGCATTTCCACGGTATCGCCCGGCAGGGCGGCAATGCGCTTGATAAGCCGCGTGCCGTCCAGCGGCGAAGCAAAGGTGACCACGTCGCCCCGCCGGGGCTCCCCCAGGTGCGCCAGCACCACGTCGGTCAATGGGAGCTTCAGGTCGTAGGCCAGCCGGTTGACGAACACCACGTCGCCTTCCAGCAGCGTGGGGCGCATGGAGCCCGTGGGGATGGGGTTCCAGTCGGCGATGGCGGTGCGGAACACCCCCAGGCACAGCAAAAAGACGATAAAGCCCCGGTGGGCCCGCAGGCCGGTACGGATCCATTGACGCATGCAGAAAGCCCTCCCGGCGGCCCGAACACAGAAGCGGCCGCACCGGCGTCCGAGGCGATTCGGCCGATTTGGTTCCCGAAGAGCCTGTCTACGATCTCCCAGGGGTCGCGCAGCGGTCAGTCCGCAGGCTTCTTGCGTGCGCGGGGGTGGGCGGCGTCGTAGACCCGCGCCAGGTGCTGGAAGTCGAGCCGCGTGTAAACCTGGGTGGTGGTGATGTTGGCGTGGCCCAGCAGCTCCTGCACGGCGCGCAGGTCGCCGCTGCTTTGCAGCACATGGCTCGCAAACGAGTGGCGCAGCATGTGCGGGTGCACGGGCGTGGTCAAGCCGGCTTGCTGGCTGCGCTGGCGCAAGCGCAGCCAGATGGACTGGGCCGTGAGCCGGGCGCCCCGCTGGCCCACGAACAGCGCCGCGTCCAGCCGCGCTGCACCTTCGCCGCCGAAGGGCACCGCACGCAGCGCCAGCCAGGCCTGCAGCGCGGCCACGGCGGCACGCCCCACGGGCACGCTGCGGCGCTTGCTGCCTTTGCCAAACACATGGGCTTCCCCCGCCTGCAGGTCCACCCAGCCCCGGCCCTGGCGCTGCGTGTCGGCGCCGGGCGCCACATCCAGGCCCACCACTTCGCCAACGCGCAGGCCGCAGCCGTACAGCAGCTCGACCAGGGCCGCATCGCGCGCCTCCAGCCAGGGGTCGGCCCCCGGGTTGTCGTATTCGGCCAGGCGGACCGCGTCGTCCACCCCCAGGGCCTTGGGCAGTGGCTTGGGCGCCTTGGGGGCGCGCACGTCCTGCACCGGGTTGTGCGCAACGAGCCCCTGGCGGCCCGCCCAGGTGAAAAAGCCGCGCCAGCCCGACAGGACCAGCGCAATGCCGCGGCCGCTGCGCCCGGCGCTGTGCATCTGCGCCACGAAGCGGCGGATGTGGGCGCTGGTGAGCTGCAGCAGCGGCAGGTTCACGCCGGCCGCGAACTGCGCCAGCTTTTCCAGGTCGAGGGTGTAGAGAGTGAGCGTTCGCGCCGCCAGCCGCTTTTCGACGCGCACATGCTCCAGGTAGCGCAGCACGTGCGGGTCGGGCTGTGCCTCCGGCATCCCGCTGCGGTCCTATTAACGGCGCGCGGCGCCCGCCCGCGCAGCGAAGCGCAGAGAGAGCGGGAGGAAGGCGCGCAACGCCGCAGGGAGGTGGCTCATTGCAAGCGCAGCAAGGCCGCGCTGGCAAGCTCCGCCATGCGCGCCAGGAAGTCGGTGCCCATGGTGGCGTCAAAGCGCTGCGGGTCGGGCGAGCCCAGCACCAGCAGGCCGAACGCCGGCGTGGCGCTGTCGATGGCGCCCGCGCGCAGCGGCAGCAGCGCCAGCGACTGGGCGGGCTCGCCGCCTTCTTCCTGGGCCTGCTGCGCCAGCCAGCCGGCGGGTTCGAACCCCAGGTTGGGGCCGCAGAACGGCATGGTCAGGGACGAGGCGAAGGCGCGCGCGTCGTCGCTGGCACCCTGGGTGAAATCCGCATCGATGTACGGCGCCGCCACTTCCCACACGCGGACGGCGGCCTGGGGCACATCGAACAGGGAGCGCACCCCGTCCACCACCGCCTGGGGCAGGTCGAAGGGATCGCGCACCTGCAGCAGCGCGCTGGTCCACTGGTGCACCTTGTGCGCAATGGCGGCGTTCTCCGTGCTGTTGCGCACCATTTCCATGATGCGGTGCTCCAGGCCCTTGATCTTCTCGCGCAGCATCTCGGCCTGGCGCTCCTGCAGGCTCACGGCGCGGGCGCCGTGGGGGCTGGTGATCTGCACGCTGGCCAGCACCTCGGCATGGCGCTCGAAGAAGCCCGGCGTGTTCGTGAGGAACTGGGCGATGTCGTCTTCGGTGATCGGGGGAATGTGGGAGGTCGTCATACGGGGGTGTCGGGAATGTCGATCTGGCCTTCGAACACGGTGGTGGCCGGGCCGGTCATGAAAACGGAGTCGGCCTCCCGGCCGCTCCAGGCAATGGTCAGGCGACCGCCCCGGGTCTGCACGTCCACGGTGGTGTCCAGCAGCCCCAGGCGGATGCCCGAGACCACCGCCGCGCAGGCGCCGGTGCCGCAGGCCAGCGTCTCGCCCGCGCCCCGCTCGAACACCCGCAGCCGGACATGGCTGCGGTCCACCACTTGCAGGTAGCCGGCGTTCACGCGCTGCGGAAAGCGGGCATGCCGCTCGATCAGCGGCCCCGTCAGCGCCACCGGCGCCGCGTCCACGTCGTCCACCAGCTGCACCGCATGCGGGTTGCCCATGGAGACAACCGCTACCAAAACCGTAGCGCCTTGCGCTTGCCCATCCAGCGCCAGCGGCCATTTTTGCCCTGAACCCTGGGCCACGGGCGCCAGGCCCGATGCGTCGAATGGCACCTTGGCGGGCTCGAACTGCGGGCTGCCCATGTCCACCGTGACCCGGCCGTCGCCGGTGAGGCGCGGGGAGATCACGCCGCTCTTGGTCTGCACGCGGATCGTGTCCTTGCCGGTCAGGCCCCGGTCGTGCACGAAGCGCGCAAAGCAGCGCGCGCCGTTGCCGCACTGCTCCACCTCGCCGCCGTCGGCGTTGTGGATCACGTATTCAAAGTCCACGCCCTCGGCCGCCGCACGGGGGCTGGGGGGCCGCACGGTCAGGATCTGGTCGGCGCCCACTCCGAAGTGGCGGTCGGCCAGGAAACGGTACTGGGCCGCAGACAGGCCCAGGGGGCCGGCGGTCTCGTCGAGCACCACGAAATCGTTGCCCGCGCCCTGCATCTTGGTGAAGCGAATCTTCATGCCGCGATTATCGCCCGCGGCGCCGCCAGCGCCGGCGGCCTGGCAAGGCCCTGCCGTGCAAGGGCGGGCGCTCCAGTTTAGGCTTGCGCTTTTTTGGCCCACCGGCCGCAACCCGAAGGATTTTTCAGCATGGCCCAGCCCGCTCTCTCAGCCTTCCCCATCACCCGCAAGTGGCCCGCCCGGCATCCCGACCGCATCCAGCTGTACTCGCTGCCCACGCCCAACGGCGTGAAGGCGTCGATCGCGCTGGAGGAGCTGGGCCTGCCGTACGAGCCCCACCTGGTGAACTTCGAGACCAGCGACCAGTTGTCGCCCGAGTTCCTCTCGCTCAATCCCAACAACAAGATTCCCGCCATCCTGGACCCCAACGGCCCGGACGGCCGGCCGCTGGCGCTGTTCGAGTCCGGCGCCATCCTGGTGTACCTGGCCAGCAAGACGGGCCAGCTGCTGCAGCAGGACACGGCCGGGCGCTACGAGACGCTGCAGTGGGTGATGTGGCAGATGGGCGGCCTGGGCCCGATGTTCGGGCAGCTCGGCTTCTTCCACAAGTTCGCCGGCAAGGACTACGAGGACAAGCGCCCCCGCGACCGCTACGTGGCCGAGTCCCAGCGCCTGCTCAAGGTGCTGGACCAGCGCCTGCAGGGCCGCCGGTGGGTGATGGGCGACAGCTACACCATTGCCGACATCGCCATCTTCCCCTGGGTGCGCAACCTGGTGGGCTTCTACGGCGCGGGCGACCTCGTGGAGTTCGGGCAGTTCACCGAAGTGCAGCGGGTGCTGGACGCCTTCGTCGCCCGCCCGGCCGTGGCCCGGGGGCTGGCCATTCCGGCGCGCGGCTAAGACCCTGTCCCAATACGGTCCCCCAAAAGACTTTGAACGGCTTCCAAGGCGGCCGGCTTTTTCATGCGCCTTTGATTTCGATCAGGTCGGCGGGGCCGCCGCAGCGCCGGTTGCCACCTACCATGACCCCCTTTTCTCAACAGGGAGAACCCATGGGACTGACCGTCGACGTACTGGAGGACCTGGGCGCGCGCAACCTTCAGGCCGCGGCCCAGGCAGCCCTGCAGGAAAGTGATGCCATCGCGCTGATCGAACTGCTGGAGATGCTGTGGAGCTGCGAACTGGAGGGGGCCGGCGCCGTCATCGACGCCGTGCTGCAGCGGCTGCAGCAGTTGCGCGCACAGCGCTGAGCCGGCCCGGGGCGGCAGCGGCCCCGGCCAGATCCCTAGCCCAGGCGCTCCTGCAGGAAATCGAGAAAACACGCGATCCGCGCCGCCAGCTGCGTGTTGCGGTAGTACACCGCGCTGATGCTCTGGCGCACGTCCACCGTCTCCCGGGCCAGCACCTGCACCAGGTCGCCGCGCGCCCGGTCGGCCGCGGTCATGAAATCCGACAGGCACACCACCCCCGCCCCCTGCAGCGCCAGCTGGCGCAGGGTCTCGCCGCTGGACGCGGTCAGGGCCGGGGCCACGGGCCACTCGTCGCCATGGGCGCCTCGCAGCGGCCAGCGGTTGAGGGATTCGGGCTGCGTGAAGCCCAGCAGGGTGTGCCGCTCCAGGTCTTGCACGGAGCGCGGCTTGCCGCGGGCTTCCAGGTAGGCGGGGCTGGCCAGCACGCGAACGCGGCCGGTGCACAGCGGCCGCGCATGCAGCGTGGAGTCGCGCAGCGGGCCGATGCGGATGGCCACGTCGGTGCGGCGCGCCAGCAGGTCGATGTTCAACTCGTCCGTATCCAGCTCCAGCGTGATCTGCGGGTAGGCGCGGCGAAACGCCGGCACCAGCGGCACCACGGCGTGCAGCATGAACGGCGTGGCGGCGTTGACGCGCAGCCGGCCGGCGGGCTGCTGGCGGCGGGCCGCCAGGTGCTCTTCGGCCTCTTCGATGGAGGCCAGGATGGCGCGCGTGCGCTGCAGGAAGCCCTGGCCCTCCTCCGTCAGCTCGGTGCGGCGGGTGGTGCGGCGCAGCAGCGTGGTGTCCAGCTTCTTCTCCAGCCGCGCCAGCGCCCGGCTGGTGCCGGAAACCGTCTGGCCCAGGCGCTCGGCAGCCGCCGTGAGGGAGCCGCTCTCCACCACGGCCACAAAGGCCTGGAGTTCTTCGAGGGTGGTTTTCAAGGGATTCTCCTGCGCAAGCTCCGCACGGCCAATTATTGACTTGTGCGCAAGTATTTTCTGCCGATTCACCACTTTTTCTACAAGGACCAGAGGGCCACACTCCGGGCGTTTTCACCAGGAGTGCTTTCATGCCCATTGCCTTGTTCGCGCTGACGCTCAGCGCTTTTGCCATCGGCACCACCGAATTCGTGATCGTGGGCCTGCTGCCCACCGTGGCGGCGGACCTCGCCATCAGCCTGCCCTCGGCAGGCCTGCTGGTCAGCCTGTACGCCCTGGGGGTGGCCGTGGGCGCGCCCGTGCTCACGGCGCTGGCCGGCCGCGTGCCGCGCAAGACGCTGCTGCTGGCGCTGATGGCCCTGTTCACCGCCGGCAACCTGCTGGCCTGGCAGGCCCCGAGCTACGCCGCGCTGGTGGCCGCGCGCGTGCTCACCGGGCTGGCGCACGGCGTGTTCTTCTCCATCGGATCGACCATCGCCACCGGCCTGGTGCCGCGCGAGAAGGCCGCCAGCGCCATTGCGATCATGTTCACCGGCCTTACGGTGGCCCTGGTGACGGGCGTGCCGCTGGGCACCTTCATCGGCCAGCACTTCGGCTGGCGCGACACCTTCCTGGCCGTGGCGGCACTGGGCGTGCTGGCCTTCGCCGGCAGCGCGCTGTTCGTGCCGCGCGGCATTGCGCACACCCCGCCCGCCACGCTGCGGCAGCAGGCCCGCGTGCTGGCCGAGCCGCGGCTGCTGCTGGTGTACGCCAAGACGGCCATCGGCTACGGCGGCACGTTCATCCCCTTCACCTTTCTGGCGCCCATCCTCACCGACATTGCGGGGTTCAGTGCGGGCGCCGTGGGCTGGGTGATGCTGGTGTACGGCGCGTCGGTGGCAGCGGGCAACCTGTGGGGCGGGCGCCTGGCCGACCGCCTGGGGCCCATCCCGGCGCTGCGCATCCTCTTTGCGTTGCTGGCCGCCGTGTTGCTGCTGCTGCAGTTCACCGCGCCCCATCCCTGGCTGGTGGTGGGCACCGTGCTGCTGTGGGGTGCGGTGGCGTTCGGCAATGTGCCGGGGCTGCAGGTCTATGTGGTCCAGCAGGCCGAGCGCTGCACGCCCGGTGCGGTGGACGTGGCCTCGGGCCTGAACATCGGGGCCTTCAACCTGGGCATTGCCGGCGCCGCCTGGGCCGGCGGCCAGATCGTGACGCACTGGGGGCTGATGCACACGCCGTGGATCGGCGCGCTGGTGGTGCTGGTGGCGCTGGGCCTCACGCACTGCAGCGGCGTGCTGGACCGGCGCGGCGGCGTCCCGGCCCGCAGCGGCCGCCCTGTGCCCGCGGCGCACTGAGCCCGATAATGGCCCGATGCCCCGCACCCGCCAACAACTGCACCCCCACCGCGAGCCCGTCGCGCCCCGCCCCGCCGCCACCGTGCTGCTGCTGCGCGACGCCACCGGCGCGCAGGGGGGCATCGAGGTGCTGATGACCCGGCGGTCGGACCAGGCCAGCTTTGCGCCGGGCGCCTACGTGTTCCCCGGCGGCGGCATCGACGCGCTGGACGCGGCCCCCGAAACCCACGCCGCGGCCGACCGCCGCCCCACGCAGAGCGACCTGCACCTGACGCAGGCCATCGCCGCCATCCGCGAAAGTTTCGAGGAGCTGGGCGTGCTGCTGGCGCGGCACGCGGCCGACGGGCGCTGGGCCGGCGCCAGCGACATCGCCGCCCTGGACCGCCACCAGCCCTTCGTGGCGCAGTGCAGCGCGCGCGGCCTGCGGCTGGCGGCCGACAGCGTGTTCCTGCTGGCCCACTGGACCACCGACCGCGACCTGCCGCGCCGCTTCGACGTGCCCTTCCTGGTGGCCCGCATGCCCGCAGGCCAGGAGCCCGTGGCCGACGAGGCCGAGCAGTTCGAGCCCGTGTGGGTGCGCCCGGCCGACGCGCTGGCGCGGCACGAGGCGGGGCAGTTCTTCATGATCTTCCCGACCATCCGCACGCTGCGGCGGCTGGCCGCGTTTGCCACCACGCAGGCCGTGTTCGACGCGCTGGCCGACGAGCAGCCGCTGTGGACCAGTTGCCCCCGCGCCGGCACCCTGGCCGGCAAGGAGGCGCGCTACATGGAAGGCGACCTGCCCTACGGCGAGCTGGCCCTGGTGTGCCCCGACGGGCAGATCGCCCACCCGCTGGACTGGCAGACCGAGCGCCCCGTGCCGCTCTTGCGCAACGTGCAGCGACTCACGGCCCCCAACCCGGGCGTGATGACCGGCCCCGGCACCAACAGCTACCTGGTGGGCGAGCCGGCCACGGGCTACGCCGCCATCGACCCCGGCCCGGCCGACACCGACCACCTGGACAAGCTCTGGCGCGCAGCGGGCGGCGACATCCGCATGATCGTATGCACCCATTCGCACCCCGACCATGCGCCCGGCGCCGCGCCGCTGCAGGCGCTGTGCGTGCAGGCGGGCCGGGCGCGGCCGCCCATCCTGGGCTTGCCCTCGGCCCCCACCGCACGCGCCGCCAGCCAGTTCACGCCCGACCGGTCGCTACAAAATAATGAGCTGCTCGCGCTTTCTGGTAAAGGGCCAGAGGGCGAAATCACCCATACCCTGCAGGTGGTCCACACCCCCGGCCACGCGGCCAACCACCTGTGCCTGCTGCTGGTGGAAGACGCCCTGCTCTTCAGCGGCGACCACATCCTGAACGGCAGCACCACGGTGGTGGACCCGCCGGACGGCAACATGGCCGACTACCTGGATTCGCTGGACCGGCTCGACGCCCTGTGCGCCGCGCAGGGCGTGGAGTTCATCCTGCCCGCCCACGGCTACGTGATCGGCGACGCCCGCAGCGCCATCGCCCGCCTGAAGGCCCACCGCCTGGCCCGCGAGGCCAAGGTGCTGGCCGCCCTGCAGGCGCTGCCCGAGGGCACCATGGACGATTGGGTACGCCACGCCTACGACGACGTGCCCGAGCGCATGTGGCCGGTGGCGCAGCGCTCGCTGCTGGCCCATGTGGAGCGCATCCGATCACTGCAGCCCGGCAACGACTGAGCCGAAACCTTTTCTCCCTGGGTTGATATGGCAAAACCGCTCGCGCTGAGTCCGTCGAAGCGCCGCGCAATGCTTCGACAGGCTCAGCACGAACGGTACATGCCGGTTCCGGCGTGACGATTGTTTAAACCATCCCCCCGGCGTCAGCCCATTCCTCGCCAAAGCCTCTCTTCCATGACCGACCAACACCCCGACCCCACCCACATCCGCCTGGCCAAGCGCGTGGCCGAGCAACTGAACTGCTCGCGCAGCACGGCCGAGCAATTCATTGAAGGCGGCTTTGTGAGCGTGGACGGCCGCGTGGAAGAAGCCCCCGGCGCCCGCGTGCGCCCCGACCAGATGGTGACGGTGGCGCAAGACGCCAGCCTGCTGGCGCTGACCCCGGTCACCCTGCTGCTGCACAAGCCCGCAGGCTTTGAAGCCGGGCTGGGCCTGCCCGCCGGGCCCGCCGCACACGGCAGCCGCAGCCAGGGCGCGCCGCAGGCGGTGTCGCTGCTGGGCGCCGCGTCCCACCTGGCGGAGGACGCCTCGGGCATCCGCGTGCTGCAGCGGCACTTCAAGCAGCTGGAGTGCTACACGCCGCTGCCCACCGAGGCCAGCGGCCTGGTGGTGTACACGCAGGACAAGCGCGTGGCGCGCAAGCTGGCCGAGGACATCGAGGCGCTGGAACAGGAGTGCATCGTGGAGGTGGCCGGCGAAATCGCCACCGGCGGCCTGCAGCGCCTGTGCCACGGCCTGTCCTTCAACGGCCGCCCGCTGCCGCCCATCAAGGTCAGCTGGCAAAGCGAGCACAAGCTGCGCTTTGCACTCAAGGGCATCCGCCCGGGCCAGGTGCCCTCCATGTGCGAAGCGGTGGGGCTGTCGGTGGTGGGCCTCAAGCGCATCCGCATCGGCCGCGTGCCGCTGGCCAAGGTGCCGGAGGGGCAGTGGCGCTATTTGCAGCCTTGGGAGAGGTTTTGACCCCCCCTGAGGCGCCTTCGGCGCCCTCCCCCCAGGGGGACGCACCCAGTGGCCTGGCGAAGCCAGTTCCACGGGTGCACTGGCGGAGGAGCGCCCCCGGCAAGCGCTCCTGCCGGTGTGCGGGCAACACTCTGTCAGCTACTAAAAAGATAGCTGTCAGCGCTTGATACGAAAGGTCCAGAGGCCAATCTTGCTTGAAATTCTCTTCTAGGCCCGCTGCTACACTGCGCGCCACAACAGGAGGGAGTTCATGCGCCAACAGGCTTTCGACAGTGCGGCTGCACAGGTGTCCACCTTCATGCCACAGAACATCGACGCGCATCCGCTCGAGTTCACCGGCAGCGGTGGCGAGTATTTCCGGGTGTGGATCGTCAACGTGCTGCTCAGCATCGTCACGCTGGGCTTCTACACGCCGTGGGCGCGGCGGCGCACGGCGCAGTACTTCTACAGCCACACGCTGGTGGCGGGCAGCCCGCTCGAATTCACCGCGCAGCAGCGCAAGATGGTGGTGGGCTTCGTGCTGCTGATGCTCATCACCCTGGCCTACAACATCGCCGCCAACACGGGGCAGGACGCTGCCGTGGGGCTGCTGCTGCTCGGCGGCGCGGCCCTCTCGCCGCTGATCTGGGGCAGCGCGATGCGCTTCCGGCTGGGCTCCACGCGCTGGCGCGGGCTGCGGCTGCAGTTCACCGCCAGCTGGAAAGAGGTCTACCTGGCCAGCTGGCCGCTGTTTGCCCTGGCCCTGGTGTGGTTCGGCGTGTTCTTCGGCCTGCAGATGCTGTCGCCCGAGCTGGCGCAAGTGCTGGAGGAGGTCGAGGAAGAAGCCGCCCGCCCCAAGATGCCCGCGTTCACCCCGGCCATGGGCGCCCTGCTGCTCCTGGGCCTGGCGCTCACGGTGCTGTGCTTCATCCGGCTGGAATACAACTACAAGAGCCTGCTGGTGCTCAAGACCCAGGTGGGCGCAGAAAAGGGACGCTGGAAGCCGGTGTACATGGACTTCGTGAAGGTGTGGCTGGCCACGGTGGCCGTGTTCATCCTGTGCGTGGTCGGGTTCTCGCTGCTCATCGGCCTGCTCGCGGGCAGCTCCATCGCGCTGGTGGCCAGCCAGAGCAGCCGCATGGGGCTGTGGCTGTTCGTGGTGATCATGGTGTCCATCGTGGCCGGCATCTTCATGCTGGTGCTGGCCTCGGCACCCGCCCGCGCCTACCGCGAGGCGCGCATGTTCCAGCTGATGTGGAACAACATCGGCGTGAGCCAGGTGGCGCGCTTCAAGTGCCACCTCAAGAGCGGGCGCTACGTGGGCCTGCGCCTCAAGAACATGCTGCTCACGCTGCTGACGCTGGGGCTGTACCGCCCCTTCGCCCGCGTGAGCGAGTACCGGATGAAGTGCGAATCCGTCACGCTGCACGTCAAGGGCGGCGTGGAGCAGGTGGCCGGCACGCTGGTGCGCCAGCAGCAAGGCGGCCTGGGCGATGCCCTGGCGGACGCGGCCGGCCTCGACTTGATCGGATGATGGGCACGTCCTCTGCGCAAACCCCTGACCCGCCTTCCCGCGAAGCGAGGGAAGCGGGAGAAGCGGGAAGCCGCGCTGCGGCCCAGGGGGATGCCCCCGTCTTGCCTGGCCGCTGGTTTGACGGCCTGAGCAGCAAGGCCCGGCCCGTGATGGTGGGCCTGCAGCCCACGCCGCAGGGCCCGTCGCTGGTGCTGCACCCGCTCTCGCAGCCGGGCGCCGAGCCGGCCGTCTTCGCATGGAAAGACGTGGGGTGGCCGGAGGCCTGGAACGAGCGCAAGCCCCCGCCCCGGGTGGTGGTGGACCTGCGCGACCACGGCAGCCTGGAAATCGATGCCGTGGCCCAGTGGCGCGCGGCCCTGGCCGCGGCGGGGGACCGTCCCAGCGTCGCGCAGCGCATGCAGACCCGTTGGCCGGTGCTGCTGGGCGTGGCGGCGGCCGCGGCCGTCGGCCTCACGCTGTTCTACCGCTACGGCACGCCCTGGGCCGCCACCCAGCTCACGCGCTTCGTGCCGCTGGCCTGGGAGACCAGCGTGGCCGAGAACGTGCTCCAGCAGATGGACGCCGGCACGCTCAAGCCCAGCAAGCTGCCCCGGGAGCGGCAGGACCAGCTCAAGGCGCGTTTCGACGCGCTGGCGCGGCAGGTGCCGCCCGGCCTGCAGCGCTACCCCGGCTACCGGCCGCCCTTGAGCCTGGAGTTCCGCTCCGGCATGGGCGCCAACGCCTTCGCGCTACCGGGTGGCAAGGTGGTGATGACCGATGGCATCGTGAAAGCCGCGGCCGACAAGGGCCTGACCGACGATGCCCTGGTCGGCGTGCTGGCTCACGAAATGGGTCACGTGGTGCAGCGCCACACCACGCGCATGGTGGTGCAGCAGGGCGTGCTCAGCATGGGCCTGGGGCTGGCGCTGGGCGACGTTTCGGGCGTTGTCTCGACCGGCGCCTCGGTGCTCACCGGCCTGTCGTACAGCCGCGCGCACGAGCGCGAGGCCGACTGCTACGCCATTGCACTCATGGCGCACGCCGCGCTGCCCACGGCGCCCATGGGCCAGCTGCTGCTGGCCATTGCGCACGAGGACGACGAAGACAAGGACGCACAGAAGAAAGACGGGGGCAAAGCCCCCGCAAGCGGCGCATCCACCCCGGCGTCCGGCGCCAGCGCGCCCGGCAGCGCAAGCCAGCGCAGGGCTGCCGAAGACCTGGCCTCGCACCCGGTCTGGTCGCTGCTGAGCAGCCACCCCGACACCGTGGAGCGCGCCACCGAACTGGAACGGGGCCACGCCCCGCACTGCGCCAACAACTGACGGGGCGCGGGCGCCGCTGGGCTGGTGAGAAAAAAATAAAGTGTGAAGCGCGCCGATAAGCCGGATTCTGTGCACCGCGGTTGCCCGCAGTGTGACCGCCATTAATCTGGGCCGGGGGTCGCCCACCCGGCTCGGTGCTACCTACCCGCCAACTCTGCGGAACCACATCAACGTTGGCCTACTTGGTATTGCTGCGCGTAGAGATTGCCCGTTTCACCCCGAGCGGGCTTGCCCGCTCGGGGTGGCTGTTCGGACCCGGCTTTCGCCGGGTTCGGACAGCTCTCGCTGTCCTCTCGCCAGCTTGCGCTGGCGCCTCACAGAACACTCCGTGGCAGGTAGTTTCCACCCGGACTCGTCTCTGTTGCTCTGATCCTCACCTCACGGTGGGCAGCCGTTAGCTGCTACGCTGTCCTGTGCAGTCCGGACGTTCCTCCAGTGCCTGGTTTCCCAGATTGCACCAGCGGCGGTCTGGCGTGCTTCACGGCGCGGATTATTGCATTGCCCGGCTTTCCTAGAACGTGTTTACGATCTCCCAAGGGTCCCCTGCGAGATCGTAAACACGTTCTTAAGCCTCCGCAGGCATAGTGGCCCCAACGATTCCCAAAAATCTGGCATGAAGACCTTTCAACGCAAAACCGCCGGGCGCATTGCCGCCGTGACGCTGGTGCTGGCCGCTTGCGCCAGCCCCCTGGCCTGGCAGGTCTCGCGCGAGAACGCCGAGCAGCAGGTGGTGGCCTTTGCCCAGGAGGAATCGCGCCGCGTGCTGGCGGGCCAAGGCAGCGTACGCCTGGACGGGCCGCAGGCCGCTGCCCAGGCCCGGCAGGCGGCGCGGCTGCTCACCGGCGGGCTGTTCGAGATTGCAGAAATCTACGGCGCCGACGGCCGCAAGCTGGCCGAATCCGTCACGCCCACGGGCCATGCGCTGGAGCAGCGGCTGCCCCGGCACGGCACGCCCCGGTACACACAATCGTCGTACGAGAGCCTGGAGCTTGCGGGCGGCGAGTGGGCGCTGCGGGTGTTTGTGCCGCTGCGGGAGACGCCCGCCGCTGCCATCACGGGCTACTTCGAGGGGGTGCGCACCATCCCCGGCTGGCAGCACCGGCAGATCCTGTCGGACGCATTCATCGCCAGCCTGATGGTGTGCCTGGCCTCGCTGGCGTGCGGCGCCGCGATCTACCCCGTGGTGGTGCACCTGGCCAAGGAAAACGAGCACAAGGCGCAGCAGGTGCTCGACTCGCACATCGCCATGATGGAGGCCCTGGGCCGGGCCATTGCCAAGCGCGATTCCGACACCGGCGCGCACAACTACCGCGTGGCCTGGCTGGCTGCCAGCGTGGCCGAGGCGCTGGGCCTGCGGGGCGCAGCCATGCAGTCGCTGATTGCCGGCGCCTTTCTGCACGACGCGGGCAAAATCGGCATCCCCGACGCCATCCTGCTCAAGCCCGGGCGCCTGGACGAGGCCGAAATGGCCACCATGCGCACCCATGTGGCGCTGGGCGAAGACATCGTCACCGGCGCCGGCTGGCTCGACGGGGCCCGCGACGTGGTCGGCAACCACCATGAAAAGTGGGACGGCAGCGGCTACCCGCAGGGCCTGGCGGGCGACGCCATCCCGCTGCCGGCGCGCATTTTTGCCGTGGCCGACGTGTTCGACGCGCTCAGTTCGCGGCGCCCCTACAAGGAGCCCCAGCCGTTTGCCCTGGTGATGGCGACCCTGCAGGACGGCCGTGGCAGCCACTTCGACCCCACCGTGCTCGACACCTTCAGCCGGCTGGCGCCAGCGCTGTACCGCCAGTTGCAAGGCCTGGACGAGGCAGCCACCCGCGCGCTGATGACCTGCATGGTGCAGCGGCATTTCGACATCCTGGTGTGAACCACCTTCCGACGACCACGCCCCCGCCTTCTCTTTCTCTACCTTTTCTTCCATGACCGCCCCCACCCATTTCGACACCGCCGCCCGCGACTGGGACCAGCGCCCCACCTCCCAGCAACTGGCCGCCGTCGCGCCGCGCCTGCTGGCGCAGCTGCCGCTGTCCCCCACCGACCATGTGCTGGACTTTGGCGCGGGCACGGGCCTGCTGGCCACGCAGATCGCGCCGCGGGTGGCGCAAGTCACGGCCCTGGACACCAGCGCCGCCATGCTGGAGGTGCTGCAGGGCAAGGGCCACGCCAACATCACCCCGCACTGCGGCGACATCTTTGCCGGGCTGCCCGGGCGCTACCACGCCATCGTGAGCTGCATGGCCCTGCACCACGTCGCGGACACCGGCGCCCTGATGCGGGCCTTTGCCGGCGCGCTGCACAGCGGCGGACGCATCGCCCTGGTGGACCTGTACGCCGAAGACGGCAGCTTCCACGGCGACAACGCCGCCAAGGGCGTGCAGCACTTCGGCTTTGAGCCCGCGGCCCTGCAGGCGCTGGCCGAACAGGCCGGGCTGCGCGACATCGCCTTCACCGAAATCCTGCGCCTGCACCAGCGCAACGGACGGGACTACCCACTGTTCCTGATGACGGGGCGCAAGCCATAGTGCAAATTTGATAGCATATTTCTCAAGACTGGCGGGCTCTGTGGGCCAATTTGACCTTCTTCTGCCCCACCGCCATGCCAACATCGTCCCCGCTCAACGCCGGGCAGCCCGCTCCCAATCCAGGCCAAACCTGGTTAGGTATTTGCGCAGCCGGTCCGCATCGTTGACCACCGTGCGCTGCGTGCGCGAGGCCTGGAACAGCAGGCGCCCCGCATCCGACAAGGTGCGCGACTGGCGGCAGACCTGCAGCACGGCGGCCAGTTGCAGCTGGTCGAAGAGGTCCATGGACTCCACCGCTTCGTCACCCAGCAAGGCCGCGAGTTCGTCGCGCCCCACCGCGCCGCCCGCAGGTGCGAGGCCATGGCGCGCATCGTTCGCAGGCTGCCACAGCCAGCGCAGGCGCGCAATCTCGGCCTCGACCAGCGGCAGGCCGATGCGTCCGCTGTCGGCCAGCGTGGCCAGGCGCGTCACGCTGGCCGACAGGTCTCGGAAGTTGCCGGTCCACTGCGCCTCGGGCGACTGGGCATAGCGCAGGTAGGCGGCGCGCGCTTCGCTGGACAAGCGCACGCTGCGGCCCAGCTCTTCGGCTGCGCGCCGTAGCAGGTGATCCACATTGGGTTCGATGTCCTCGGGCCGCTGCGCCAGGCCCGGCAGCACATAGCTCCAGAGGTTGATTCGCGCGAACAGGTCTTCACGAAAGCGCCCTGCGGCCACCTCGGTGCGCAGGTCGCGGTTGGTGCCCGCCACCAGCTGGAAATCGCTTTCCACCTCGCGGTCGCTGCCCAGGGGGTAGAAGCGTTTTTCTTCCACGGCCTTGAGCAGCATGGCCTGCTCGTCGAGGCCCAGCTCGCCAATCTCATCCAGAAACAGCACGCCCTTGTGCGCCGTGCGCAGCAGGCCCGCGCGGTCGGCCGCAGCGCCGGTGAACGCGCCCTTCTTGTGGCCGAACAACGTGGACGCCGCGCCGTCGCCATGCAACGTGGCGCAGTTCACCTCCACAAACTCGCCCTCCACCTGGTGGCGGGACTTCTTCAGCTCGTACATGCGCCGCGCCAGGTGCGACTTGCCCGCGCCAGTAGGGCCGGTGAACAGGATGGGCGCGCGCGAGCGCACTGCCACGCGTTCCACCTCGTCGATCAGCGCGTTGAAGCGCGCATTGCGCGTGGCGATGCCACTCTTGAGGAACTGCACCGCATCCTGCTGCTCCGCGCCAAAGCGCTGGGCGATCACGTCGTAGCGCGAGAGGTCCAGGTCGATCAACGTGTAGCTGCCCGGGTCGCCGGCCCGCTGGCGCTTGGGTGGGGAGGTCTGCACCAGCACGCCAGGAATGCGGCGCGACTCCACCAGCAAAAAAAGGCAGATCTGCGCGACGTGCGTGCCGGTGGTGATGTGCGTCCAGTACTCCTCACGCGCGGTGTCGAAGTGGTAGCCCTGCGTCCAGTCGAACAGCTGGGCATAGACCTCGCCAAAGTCCCACGGGTCGGCGATGGGCAGCGGCACCAAGTTCACCGTGGTTTCGGGTGAGGCAGTCTTCATGTCCGCACAGACCTGCTGCGCCAGGTCCTTGTGGGGCGGCGTGTAGAGCAGCTCCAGCCGCTCTATCGCCATGTCTTCATGCTGCACCAGCGACACGGTGGGGCGCCATTTTTCCCACCGCCCCGCCCCTCTGCCGGAGTCGAGCTGGGTGCCCAGGAACCCGATGACGACCTTGTTTTTGCGCATGCTATTTATCTATTTAGTTAGCTTTTACTCTAGTTATTTTGCACCCACAAAAAATCGCGGCCCAGTAGGCATGGAAAATTTTCCATACAAATCAATACCTTAAAAAATTTGGCGCCGCAAAACTTCGGTTGGCACGCATCTGGCAATAGACAAGGCATCCAGCGCAAGCGGTGACCGCTCACAGGCCGGGGTTAGGACCAACGTTCGCCCCGCCGGTGCAGGGAGTCCGGGCTCTCAACGCCCTGTCGATTTCTTGCATGCCGCACACCGCGAACCCTGGGTCACGGCAAGGTCGGGTGACGCCTCGCAAGAGGACGTGCCGGGTTCGACTCCCGGCTTGCCACCACTGGTAGCTCAGTTGGGTAGAGCCCCGCCGAAAGGCGGTTGTCGCAGGTTCGATTCCTGCCCATGGCCGCAAGGCCGTACTTGGAAGTACCGGTCGAAAGACCACCCGCCGAATGCGGGGAGAAGCCCGGAGGTTGCGCCGCAACCGCAAGGGCTTCACCCCGTCAGCCGGTGGCGGTTTGTGCCAGCACCCGGCACAGCCCGCGCCCGCAGCCAGCCGCGCTGCCACCCCGCTTGCGGGGCAGCTTGCAAGGCGCACTGCACGGCCCAGGCTGCGCCCCCTGGCACCCCGCCATCGCTGTAACGGCAACCCGATACGACAACGAAGTAGAGAGAGGAAAAAGAGATGCTGAACAAGATGTTCCAACGCGCCACCGTCAAGAAGAACGAACGCGCCCTGCTGCTGCGCAACGGCAGCTTCGACCGCGTGCTGCACAGCGGCACCTACTGGCTGTTTGCGGGCACCGACCAGCTACGCGTGGAAACCTTCGCCCTCGAACAAACCGCCTTCACCCACGGCCTGGCCGAGTACCTGATGGCGCAAGAGCCCGCCGTGGTGGCCGCCGAGTTCGTACAGGTGAACCTCTCGGAAACCGAAGTGGGCCTGCGCAGCGAGAACGGCGTGCTGGTCGAGATCCTGCCCCCCGGCACCCGCCGCCTGTACTGGAAAGGCCTGGTGGAGGTGAACGTGCAAGTGGTGGACCTGCAAGCGGGCGCTGAATTGCCCGCCGCACTCGTGGCGCGATTGACGCAAACCCAGCTGCGCCAGCGCAGCGTGACCGGATTGGCCGGCGTGCTGCAGGTACAGGTGCCCGAGGGCCAGTGCGCACTGCTGACAGTGGACGGCAAGGTCGAGCGCCTGCTGACCGCTGGCGCCTACGCGTTCTGGAAGTACGGCCGCACCGTGGCCGTGGAGATGGTGGACCTGCGCCTGCAAGCCGTGGAGGTATCGGGCCAGGACATCATGACCCGCGACAAGGTGAGCCTGCGCCTGAACCTGTGCGCCACCTACCGCTTTGCGGATGTGCTCAAGGCCTATGCCCAGTTGCAGAAGCCCGCCGACTACCTGTACCGCGAACTGCAGTTTGCGCTGCGCGCCGCCGTGGGAACCCGCACGCTCGACGAGCTGCTGGAGAACAAGACGGTGATCGACGAAGTGGTGACCGCGCACATGGCCGCCAAGCTGCAGCCCTATGGCCTGCAGCTGGAAAGCGTGGGCGTGAAGGACATCGTGCTGCCCGGCGAGATGAAAACCATCCTGACCCAGGTGGTGCAGGCCCAGAAGCAGGCCGAGGCCAACGTGATCCGCCGCCGCGAGGAAACCGCTGCCACGCGCTCGCTGCTCAACACCGCCAAGGTGATGGAGGACAACCCCGTCGCCCTGCGCATGAAGGAGCTGGAGACGCTGGAACGTGTGGCAGAGCGGATCGACAAGATCTCCGTCTTCGGCGGCCTGGACCAGGTGCTGAATGGCCTGGTGAAGATGCGCTGAACGAGGCCCGAGAAATTGGGCCATGCACATCACGAGAGAGCGAAATGATGAAAGAACAAAAGCAAGAACTGATCGCCTATCAATTGGACGGTGCAGGCTGGGCGGAACTTCGCGTGCAGGCGCAGCCACAGCCTTTTCGTTGTGCGGTGAGCTACCTCCACGATTCACTGGGCGACTTGGCCAAAATAGGCCTCGCCCTGCAAAAGGGCGCCACGCAGGCCGAGGCGGTGTTCATGAATGAGCCCGGAGAGGTAACGCTCGTGGTCACCGGCGCCAAGGACACGCTGCAGTACGAGCTGCGCGAATACAGCGACTGGGCCAGCTGGGGCATCGTCGCGGTAGACGACCACGTTGTGGTGGCGCGCGGCGAGATCCTGCGCCACGAACTGGTCCGCAACATTCACGGCATATTGCAACGCATGGATGTTGAAGTGGGAGCAAAACGATATCGCGAGCTGTGGATTGAGCACGACTTTCCGCAGAAGGACTACGAAAGCCTGTCGATCGCGCTGCACAAACGATCCCTGCCTCCTACCCAACCGTGATAGTGAAACGATGATGAAAGAAGAACAAGCCATGAACTACGAGCAACTCGAAATCCCGAATGGCGTGCCCGTGAAAATGTGGACGAGCGGCGTACCCGTGGAGGAAGACGCCAGGAACCAGCTGCGCAACATCGCGCGCCTGCCCATCGTGTTCAAGCACGTGGCGGTGATGCCCGATGTGCACCTGGGGATCGGCGCGACCATCGGTTCGGTGGTGCCCACCCTCAAGGCCATCATCCCCGCGGCGGTGGGGGTGGACCTGGGGTGCGGAATGATGGCGTGCAAGACCACGCTCACAGCCAGCGACCTGCCGGACAATCTGTCTGGCGTGCGCGCCGCCATCGAGCGCGCCGTGCCGGTGGGCCTGACCCCCAAGCGCTTTGGCCGCGACAAGGGAAGCTGGGACACGCCGCCTGAAGAAACCGACCGCGCCTGGGCCGCGCTGGTGGATGAGTTCGATGAAATCTGCGACGCGCACCCGCGCATCAAGAACACCAACAACTACAAGCATCTGGGAACGCTGGGAACAGGAAACCACTTCATCGAGATCTGCCTGGACGAACACCAGTCCGTGTGGGTAATGCTGCACTCCGGGTCGCGCGGCGTGGGGAACGCCATCGGCACCCATTTCATCGAGCTGGCCAAGAAAGACGCCGAGATGAACCAGCGCAACCTGCCCGACAAAGACCTGGCGTACTTCGAAGAAGGCGCGCAGTACTTTGGCGACTACGTGAAGGCCGTAGGGTGGGCGCAGAAGTTTGCCGCCGCCAACCGCGAGGTGATGATGGGCCGCGTGATCGCCGCGCTGCGCAAGGTGATCACCAAGCCGTTCGAGACGCACGTGGAAGCGGTGAACTGCCACCACAACTACGTGCAGCGCGAAACGCACTTCGGGCACAACGTGTTCGTGACCCGCAAGGGCGCGGTGAGTGCCGAGCAAGGCAAGCTGGGGATCATCCCGGGGAGCATGGGCGCCAAGAGCTTTATCGTGCGCGGAAAAGGCAACCCCGAGAGCTTCAACAGCTGCAGCCACGGAGCGGGGCGAACGATGAGCCGTACCAAGGCGAAGAAGCTGTTCACCGTGGAAGACCAGATCAAGGCCACCGAAGGAGTGGAATGCCGAAAGGATGCCGACGTGATTGACGAGATTCCGATGGCTTACAAGGACATCGACGCGGTGATGGCAGCGCAGGAGGACCTGGTGGAGGTGGTTTACACCCTCAGGCAGGTGGTGTGCGTGAAAGGGTAGATATGCATCAAGAATTTCTGCTCACCGCATACCAGCGCCACCTTATGGCGCGAGACTCAACGGATCCCTGTGGGCCTAGCATCCTCCGTTACCACCCTTACAAGCTATGTGATGAGGAAGGACTGGCCCCACATTTCAAAACTCCCATGGTCAATATGCAGGTCATCCACGACCTGCAATCGCTGATCAATTGCTTTAATGCCTGGGTCACAGAAATGCGGAAATGGCAGGCATGGTTACCCATCCTCGACGACTACGATACAGATGAACGGTGGGACTTACGAATCGAGTTCGTAGATCCGATCGCCCATCGATGCATGCTCGAGCCCAGTGCAATGCGGGATCGCTTTTCAAGTGCTCTCTACTTCTTACTGCATCACGCCAACCTTTCGACAGAGACAGGGTACCGGGACGAACTTGAGGCAGATCGGAGCGAGATAGCCGCGCTCAAGAATGGCAAGTCCAAACCGCGCTATTTACTACGCTCACGACTTAACGAGGAAATCACGAAGCTGAGTTTCCGAGGTGGTTGGAGAACAGCCGACTCAGTGATCGAGAAGCTGCAGTTGCTCGATGACGAGACTTTGCGAATGGAAACGCTGAACTACAGAAATGCAGCGAGCCATAGCATTGCTCCCCGCTTCGAAATGGGAGTGATTCCGTTCGTTAAACGCCAATACAAGCCAGCAGATTCCTACGCTTTCCGAGGTGACGGCGCTTCAGCTGAGCCAGTAGGCCAAAACGGGTTTGTACTCAGCTATGCGTATGGTGATCATGACCCTCTTCAGCACGCCCCAACGTTTCGGCTCATGCGGACGCAGCTAAAAATCACGCGAGATACGCTGTGTGCTTATGAAGCACTGCTTCTGGAAGTATTCGAACGAATCAATGCAAAGAATGGGGCCGCTGATGGAGCAAATTAGGCTCGACGGCTCCACCGGCGAAGGCGGCGGCCAGATCCTGCGCACCGGCCTCGCCCTGTCCATGGTCACCGGCCAGCCGCTGCACATGACGCGCATCCGCGCCGGGCGGCCCAAGCCGGGGCTGATGCGCCAGCACCTGGCCTGCGTGCAGGCGGCGGTGGCCGTGTGTGGCGGGCAGGCCGAAGGGGCCGAGCTGAATTCGCAAACGCTGGTGTTCACACCCGGCGCAGTGCGTGCGGGCCACTACCGTTTTCAGATCGCCACGGCAGGCAGCTGCCTGCTGGTGCTGCAGACGGTGCTGCCCGCGTTGATGCTGGCCGATGGGGCGAGCCGCGTGGAGTTGGCAGGCGGCACGCACAACCCAATGGCGCCGCCGTTTGATTTTCTGGAGCGGGCGTTTGCGCCGCTGGTGCGACGCCTGGGCGTGGGGCTGGAATTGCAGCTCCAGCGGCGTGGCTTCTTCCCCGCGGGCGGTGGCGAACTGGTGGCGCACATCACCCCCGCCGCCCGGCCGCTGGCGCCCGTGGACGTGCTGGCGCGCGGCCCACTGCTGAACGGCTGGGCAGAGGCGCTGGCGCCGGGCTTGGCCCGCAACATTGCCCACCGCGAGCTGGAAACCCTGGGCCAGCGCATGGGCTGGACCTTTGAAGCGGGCCAGCTACGGCAGCCGGCCACGCGGCAGAACGAGGGGCCGGGCAATGCGCTGATCGCCACGCTGGAATACGCGCACGTCACCGAGGTGTTCTGCCAGCTGGGCGAGCGCAGCCTGTCGGCCGAGCAGGTGGCCAAGCGGCTGGCGGACGAGATTCGCGCCTACCAGCTCAGCAGCGGCGCACTGGGCTCGCACCTGGCCGACCAGTGGATGCTGCCGCTGGCGCTGGCCGTGTGGCAAAGCGGGCAGGCCGCCAGCTACACCTGCAGCGAAATGACGCCGCACACGGAAACCAACGCGCAGACGATTGCGCTGGGGCTGCCGGTGCTGGTGCAGATCACGCCAGTGGCGCGGGCGATGCGGGTGGAGATCCGCCCCGCGCACTGACCCCGGCGCAATGCAGCACGACCGACATCCTGGCTATATCCATATGGCGAGGGCTGTAGAACAACTGGTTCAGAATGCGCGACACATTCCTTTCTCGTTGGTCCAACCCGACACTTCACAGGAGACGCCATGAAAGTTGAGAACATTCTGCAGACCATTGGCAACACGCCCCACGTGCGCATCAACCGCCTGTTTGGCACGGGCGCCAATGTGTGGGTGAAGTCCGAGCGCAGCAACCCGGGCGGCTCCATCAAGGACCGCATTGCGCTGTCCATGGTGGAAGACGCCGAGAAGTCCGGCGCGCTCAAGCCGGGCGGCACCATCATCGAGCCCACCAGCGGCAACACCGGCATCGGGCTGGCGCTGGTGGCGGCCGTCAAGGGCTACAAGCTGATCCTGGTGATGCCCGACAGCATGAGCATCGAACGCCGCCGCCTGATGCTGGCCTACGGCGCGCAGTTCGACCTGACGCCGCGCGAAAAGGGCATGAAGGGCGCAATTGCCCGCGCGCAGGAGCTGCAGGCGCAGACGCCGGGCTCGTGGATTCCGCAGCAGTTCGAGAACCCCGCCAACATCGACGTGCACGTGCGCACCACGGCACAGGAAATCCTGGCGGACTTCCCCGACGGGCTGGACGCGCTCATCACCGGCGTGGGCACCGGCGGCCACCTCACGGGCACCGCGCGCGTGCTCAAGGCCAAGTTTCCGCAGCTCAAGGTGTTTGCGGTGGAGCCCACGGCCTCGCCCGTGATCTCGGGCGGCCAGCCCGCGCCCCACCCCATCCAGGGCATTGGCGCGGGCTTCATTCCCAAGAACCTGGACACCAGCGTGCTGGACGGCGTGATCCAGGTGGACGCCGAGCCCGCCCGCGAATTTGCGCGCCGTGCCGCGCGCGAGGAAGGCCTGCTGGTGGGTATCTCGTCGGGCGCCACGCTGGCCGCCATTGCCCAAAAGCTGCCCGAGCTGCCCGCCGGCGCGCGCGTGCTGGGCTTCAACTACGACACGGGCGAGCGCTACCTGTCGGTGGAGGGTTTCCTGCCAGCGTGACGCACCGCGTGCGCCCGTGGGCGCGGTGACCAGGGGCCCGCAGCGGCCCCTTTTTTTTGGCCGGCACAGCACAAGTCCACGGCCAGCCGTCCTACAGCGGGCGCGGTCCGTGGCGCCAACAATCGATGCAACCCCTTGGCCCGCCAGTGGCGGCGCGCTGCCAAGGCCCCTACCTCGATTGTCTTGCCATGGCCACTTCCCCATCCGCGCTTTCTTCCCCTGCCGGGCAGCCCATCGCGTTCAAGGTGCTCACCGTGAACGTGCACAAGGGCTTCACCACCTTTAACCGGCGCTTCATGCTGCACGAACTGCGCGAGGCCGTGCGGGGCGTGGCGGCGGACCTGGTGTTCTTGCAGGAGGTGCAGGGCACGCACCACCGGCATGCGAGCCGGCTGGCCAACTTCCCGCAGGTGCCGCACTACGAGTTCCTGGCGGACACGATCTGGTCGCAATACGCCTATGGCCGCAATGCGGTATACGACAACGGCGACCATGGCAACGCGCTGCTGTCCAAGTTCCCCATCACGCACTACGAGAACCACGACATTTCGGTGAGCGGGCCCGAGCGGCGCGGGATGCTGCACTGCGTGCTGCAGCCGCCCGGCCACCACCTGCCCGTGCATGCGGTCTGCGTGCACCTGGGGCTGCAGGAGGCACACCGCCAGATCCAGCTGCGCCGCGTGTGCGAGCTGCTCAACACCTTCCCCGCCGGGGAGCCCGTGGTGCTGGCCGGCGACTTCAACGACTGGCGCCACCGCGCCCACACCATCCTGCAGCGCGGCGCCGGGCTGCAGGAGGTGTTTGTCCAGGCCTTCGGGCGGGCGGTGCGCACGTTTCCGGCGTCCATGCCGCTGCTGGCGCTGGACCGCATCTACGTCCGCAACGCCACGGTGCACACGCCGCTGCAGCTGCCCAAGCGGCCCTGGAACAAGCTGTCGGACCATGCGCCGCTGGCGGCGGAGATTTTGCTGTGACCCGCGCATTCCGCCCGCCAAGGTCGTCCCGCTGGGTGCCGGGCAACCATTTCGAGCTGCTGGAGAACGGCGAGGAGTTCTTCCCGCGCGTGTTCGAGGCCATTGCGGCCGCCCAGCGCGAAGTGATGGTGGAGACTTTCATCCTGTGGGAAGACAAGGTCGGCCAGCAGCTGCATGCGGCACTGCTGGCGGCGGCCCGGCGGGGGGTGGACGTGCATGTGCTGGTGGACGGCTTCGGCTCGCACGACCTCTCCGACGCGTTCCTGGGCAGCCTGGTCGAGGCGGGCGTGAAATTCCGCATCTTCGATCCGGGGCGGCAGTTCCTGGGGCAGCGCCTGAACCTGCTGCGGCGGATGCACCGCAAGATCGTCGTGGTGGACGGCCACCTGGGCTTCATCGGGGGCATCAACTACTCGGCCGACCACCTGGCGGACTACGGCCCCGAAGCCAAGCAGGACTACTCCGTGCTGGTGCGCGGCCCCATCGTGGCGCACATGCACCAGTTCACCCGCGAGGCCGTGCTCGCGCGCGCCGAACGCAAGCGGCGCCCGGCCCCGGCGCCCGCTACCGGGCGCCCGCACGCCGGCACCGCGCACGCCATCTTCGTCACGCGCGACAACCACCGGCACACCAACGACATCGAGCGGCACTACCGCGTGGCCCTGCGCGCCGCGCGCCAGCGCGTGGTGATCGCCAACGCGTACTTCTTTCCCGGCTACCGGTTCATCCGCGAGATGCGCCGCGCCGCGCTGCGGGGCGTGGAGGTGCGGCTCATCCTGCAGGGCCGGCCCGACATGCCCATCGTGCGCACGGCCGCCACGCTGCTGTACGACCACCTGCTGCGCGCCGGCGTGCGCATCTACGAGTACTGCGACCGCCCGCTGCACGGCAAGGTGGCGCTGGTGGACAACGAATGGGCCACGGTGGGCTCCAGCAACCTGGACCCGCTGAGCCTGTCCCTGAACCTGGAGGCCAACGTGGTCATCCAGGACCGGGGCTTCAACGCGGCGCTGCACCGGCGCCTGGCCCACCTGATGGAGAACAGCTGCACGCAGGTGGAGGCGCAGCCCCCCGGTCGCTGGCAGGGCCTGCGGCTGCTGCGCAGCTATGCGGTGTTCCACCTGATGCGCTGGTTCCCGACCTGGGCGGGCTGGCTGCCGCGCCACCAGCCCACCATCACCCTGGCGCAGCCCCCAGCGCAGGGCGAGCCGGACCGCCCCGCCAGCGCGGCGGCCTGAACCCATGGCCCGCTCGCGTGCTGCCACGGCGCCGGAGCGGCACGGATGGCGCGGCCTGGCGCAGCGCCCCTGGTGGCCCTGGGTCGGGCGGGGCGTGGCCGCCGCTTTCTTTGCGGTGGTGGCTGCGCTCATCTTCCGCCAGGCCCGCACCGTGGACTGGCCTGCCGTGCTGCAGGCGCTCCGCGCCCTGCCCGTGGGCGTGCTGGCCGGGGCCGGCGCGCTGGCCCTGCTGAGCCATTTCACCTACGGCACGTTTGACTGGGTGGGCCGCCACTGCACCGGCCACGGCCTGCCGCGCCGCACCACGCTGGGCATCGCCATGACGAGCTACGCCTTCACGCTCAACCTGGGCTCGCTCATCGGCGGCGTGGGCGTGCGCTACCGGCTGTACGCGCGGCGTGGCGTGGACCCGGGCACCATCGGCCAGGTGGTGGGCACCAGCATCCTCACCAACTGGGTGGGCTACCTGCTGCTGATGGCGGCCCTGCCCTGGCTGTGGCAGCCGCCCGCGCTGGCCGGCTGGGCGGCCACGCCCTGGCAGCTGCGCGCGGGCGGCGCCCTGCTGGGTTGCCTGGCGGTGGCCTATGGGGTGCTGTGCGCGCTGCGCTCGGGCCGCGCGCTCACGCTGCGCGGCCATGCCTTTCCGCTGCCGCGCTGGCCCGTGGCGCTGTGGCAGGTGGCCGTGTCGGCCCTGAACTGGATGCTGATGGGCGCCGCGCTGTACACCGTGCTGCAGGGTGCCGTGCCCTACCCCTCCGCCCTGGCGGCGGTGATGCTGGGCGCCGTGGCCGGGCTGGTGCTGCGCGTGCCCGCGGGCCTGGGCGTGCTGGAGGCCGTGGGCGTGGCCCTGCTCACCACCCCCACGCTGGGCCAGGAGCAAGTGCTGGCCGCGCTGCTGGCCTACCGGGCGCTGTACTACTTTGTGCCGCTGGTGCTGGCGGGCTTGGCGTTTGGCGTGGCCGAGCTGCGCTGGCGCCGGGCGGACGGTGCCGCGCCGCAGGCCACCCCAGAGTTTTGAGCAAAAACAGGCTCTAGCGCTTATCTACAAAGCGCAAGCAGCTATGCTTTTTGAAGCATTCCGGCACCCATCCCGCAGCCCCCGGTAAAATCGGCGCCCCACGCCATTGCACCCGCCCGATCGACACGGGCCCGCAACACCATGATCCGACTCTCCGAAATCCGGCTGCCCTTCACCGTGGCCGAAGCCCCCGAGGCGCCCCTGCGCGCCGCTGCCGCCCAGATCCTGGGCCTGGCCGACGCCGACATCGCCCACCTGCACGTCTTCAAGCGCAGCTTTGACGCCCGCAAGGCCGACCTGCTGGCCGTGTACATCGTGGACATCACGCTGGCCCGGCCGGAGCGCGAAGCCGCACTGCTGGCAAAGTTTGCGGGCAACCCGCACCTCCAGCCCACGCCCGACATGGCCTGGCACCCCGTGGGCCAGGCCCCGGCCGAGCTGCCCCTGCGGCCCGTGGTGGTGGGCTTTGGCCCCTGCGGCATCTTTGCCGCGCTGGTGCTGGCGCAGATGGGGTTCAAGCCCATCGTGCTGGAGCGCGGCAAGACCGTGCGCGAGCGCACCAAGGACACCTGGGGCCTGTGGCGCAAGCGCGAGCTGCATGCCGAAAGCAATGTGCAGTTTGGCGAGGGCGGCGCCGGCACGTTCAGCGATGGCAAGCTGTACAGCCAGATCAAGGACCCGCGCCACCTGGGCCGCAAGGTGATGAACGAGTTCGTGAAGGCCGGTGCGCCGGAGGAAATCCTCTACGTCGCCCACCCGCACATCGGCACCTTCAAGCTGGTGAAGGTGGTGGAGAACCTGCGCGAGCAGATCATTGCCCTGGGCGGCGAGATCCGCTTCGAGCAGCGCGTGACGGACGTGATCATCGAAGGCACGGGGGAGAACCGCCACCTGCGCGGCCTGAAGGTGCTGAACCAGGCCACGGGCGAAACCACGGAGCTGCGGGCCGACCATGTGGTGATGGCCCTGGGCCACAGCTCGCGCGACACCTTTGCCATGCTGTACGAGCGCGGCGTGGCCATGGAGGCCAAGCCCTTCTCCATCGGCTTTCGCATCGAGCACCCGCAAAGCGTCATCGACCGCGCCCGCTGGGGCCGCCACGCGGGCCATCCGCTCTTGGGCGCGGCCGACTACAAGCTGGTGCACCACGCGCAAAACGGCCGCGCGGTGTACAGCTTCTGCATGTGCCCCGGCGGCACCGTGGTGGCCGCCACCAGCGAGCCGAACCGCGTGGTGACCAACGGCATGAGCCAGTACTCGCGCAACGAGCGCAATGCCAACGCGGGCATGGTGGTGGGCATCGACCCGCGCGACTACCCGCAGGACGCGCAGGCGTTTGAAACCCACCTCGGCCAGACCTACGGCGTCGAGCGGCTGGCCCCCGGGCAGTTCCACCCGCTGTCGGGCAGCGTGCTGCAGCGCCAGCTGGAATCGAATGCGTTTGTGCTGGGCGGGCGCGACTACAGCGCGCCGGGCCAGTTGGTGGGCGAGTTCATCGCGGGCAAGCCTTCGACCCAGCTGGGCAGCGTGGAGCCCTCGTACAAGCCCGGCGTGGCCCTGGGCGATTTGCACGCGGCCCTGCCCGGCTACGCCATCGAGGCACTGCGCGAGGCACTGCCCGTGTTCGGCCGCAAGATCAAGGGCTTTGACATGCACGACGCGGTGCTGACGGGCGTGGAGACACGCACCTCGTCGCCGCTCAAGATCGGGCGCGGCGAGGACCTCCAGAGCCTCAACACCCCGGGCCTGTACCCTGCCGGCGAGGGCGCCAGCTACGCGGGCGGCATCCTGTCGGCCGGTGTGGACGGCATCAAGGTGGGCGAGGCCGTCGCGCGCAGCCTGCTGGCGCGTTAGTCCAGCAGCGTTAGTCCAGCAGCACTTCCGGCCGCAAGGCGGCCGCGGGCAGGTGGCGCAGCACGGCGTCTTCAAAGGCGTGCGCCACGGAGGTCAGGGGCCGGTCGCGCCGGCGCATCAGGAACAGCTCGCGCTGCACCGCCGGCTGCAAGGGCACAAACTGCATGCCGCGCGCCGACGGGTGCGACGCCCCGAGCGCAGACAGCACCGCCACGCCCACCCCGGCCTGCGCCAGAGCCAGCTGGATGCTCAGGCTGGAGACCTCCACGCCCTGTTCCATGGGCGCCAGCAACGCGGAACCGTGCATGCGCAGCAGCTGCAGGATGCTGGTGTCGGCGCTTTCCTTGAGCAGCGGCAGCCGGGGCACGCCCTGCACGTCCGCGCGGGTGAGGCGGAAGTGGGCACGCGGCGCCAGCAGCCCCAGCGGCGCGCGCAGCAGGCGGCGGCACGCCAGCGCATCCACGTCGCCCACCGGCGAGCCGATGCCCAGGTCCGCGTCGGCCTGGCGCACCCTGCGCACGATGCCCTCGCTGTTGTCGTCCACCAAGCGCAGCCGCACGGCCGGGTGCGCGGCCTGGAACGCCCGCACGGCGCCGGGCAGCACGATGGAGCCGAACGAGCTGCCCACGGCCACCGTCACCCGCCCCCGCACGCCCTGCCGCCCCTGCGGCGCGAACATGCGCCCGGCCTCCTCCAGGTCCTCCAGCAGCCGCTTGGCCGTGGGCAGGAAGGCCTCGCCCTCCGGGGTGAGCGCCACGCGCCGCGTGGTGCGCGCGAAGAGCCGCGTGCCCAGCTGCGCCTCGAACGCGGCAATGGCGCGTGTGAGCGCCGGCTGGCTCAGGTGCAGGGCCTCGCTCGCGCGGGAGATGTTGCCCAGCGCCGCCGTGGTCACAAACAGGCGCAACTGGCGCTCGCTCAGATTCATGCGGCAGGATTATGAATGAGGCCAATGAATGCATTGGACGCATGATCCACGCGCACCTACAGTGCCCGGCAGGAGGAACCACACATGGGATTGCACCACTGGATCGCGCTGCCGCTGGCGCTGGCGCTCCCCCTGGCCTGGGGCCAGGCGCCCGCCGGCAGCACCCAGGGCTCGGCCCTGGTCCACACGCCCGCGTCGGCGCGCGCCGTCGTGGAGCAGGCGGCCGTGGTGCTGCCCGCGCAGGTCACCGGCGGGCCGGTTTTCACCGGGCGCTGGAAAGACGCCCCCACCCAGGTGCGCGAACGTGCCCCGGTGGTGGTGTTCCTGCACGGCTCCTCGGGCCTGGGCCTGCCGGCCATCGGGGAATGGCAGCAGTGGCTGGCCCGCCAGGGTATTGCCAGCGTGGCCCCCGATTCGTTTGCGCTGCCCGACCGGCTTACCTACAAGTCGCCGGTGCCGCAGGGCCTGTACGAGCAGGTCCACGCCCTGCGGCTGTCGGAGATTTCGCTGGCCGTGCAGGCGCTGGCGCAGGCCCCTTGGGCCGACCCCACCCGCTGGGTGCTGGCCGGCACCAGCGAGGGCGCCACGGCGGTGGCACGCTACCGCGGCACCGAATTTGCCGGGCGCATCGTCTACTCGTGGAGCTGCGAGGACAACTACTTCGTGCGCAGCCACGGCACCGCCCTGCCCGAAGACAAGCCGGTGCTCAACATCATCAGCCTGACCGACCCGTACTTCTCGCCCGCCAACACCTGGCTGGGCAACCCCGCGGCGCTCGGGCACTGCGGCGCGGCCCTGCGCCACCACAAGCAAGCCAGCATCGTGCTGATTCCCGGCGCGCCGCACACGGTGCTGAACCTGCCGGCGGCGCGCCACCCGGTGGCGGGCTTTCTGCGGGACGTGTTCCGGCTGCCTTGAACGGGGCCGCGGCCCCGCGGCTCAGGGCCGCTGGAGGAAGTCCACCGCCAGTGCTGCCAGGCTGCGCGCGCCCACGGGCATCTGGTCTTCGTCCAGGTCGAACAGGGGCGAATGGTTGGACGGCGCCTTGGTGAAATCCTTGCCCTTGGGCGGTGCGCCCAGCATGTAGAAGAACCCGGGCACCACCTTCTGGAATTCCGAGAAGTCTTCCGAGGCGCTGACCTTGGGAATCACCATGGTCTTGCCGCCCAGGGCCAGGTTCAGGGCCGGCAGCGAGGCCTGCGTCAGCGCGGCCGGGTTGGTGGTGACCGGATAGGCCACCGGGCCGAAGCGCACCTTGGCCTTGGCGCCGCTGGACGCCGCGATGGACTCGGCCGTCGTGGTGATGCGCTGCAGCGCCTCCTGGCGCATGCCTTCGTCAAAGGTGCGCAGGGTGCCCAGCATCTCGACCTTGTCCGGGATGATGTTGTAGCGCGTGCCGCCCTGGATCTGGCCGATGGTGATCACGGCCGGCTCCTGGCTGATATTGAGCTGGCGGCTCACCACCGTCTGCAGCCCCAGCACGACCTGGCTGGCCGCGACGATCGGGTCCACGGCGGACCAGGGCGCCGAGCCATGCCCGCCGCGCCCCTCGATCTGGATGGCGATGTTGTCCGATCCGGCCATCAGCGGCCCGCTGCGGTAGCCCACCACGCCCGAGGGCAGGTTGGCCGTGATGTGCAGGCCGTAGATGGCCTGCACGTCCTTGAGCGCGCCCGCCTCGATCATCGCCTTGGCACCGAAGCTGGGCACCTTGCCGTTGGCGTCGGGCTCCACGGGCGCACCCTCTTCCGCAGGCTGGAAGACGAACTTGACGGTGCCGGGCAGCTGGGCCTTCATGCCCGCCAGCACCTCGGCCACGCCCATGAGCATGGCCGTGTGGGCATCGTGCCCGCAGGCGTGCATCACCGGCACTTCCCGGCCCAGGTAGGTGGCCTTGGCCTGGCTGGCAAACGGCAGGCCGGTGTTTTCCTGCACGGGCAGCGCGTCCATGTCGGCGCGCAGCGCCACCACCTTGCCGGGCCGGGCGCCGCGCAGCGTGCCCACCACGCCGGTGCCGCCCACGCCGGTCTGCACCTCCATGCCCAGCTTCTTCAGGTGCTCGGCCACCAGTTGCGCGGTGCGCTGCTCCTGGCCGGAGAGTTCGGGATGGGCGTGGATGTCGCGCCGCCAGCTCACCATCTTGGGCGCAACGGCGTTCACCGCCGCCTCCAGGGTTTGCAGGCCGGCGGCGTCCAGCGCCTGGGCCTGGGCGGAGGCCGCAACAGTCAGCCCGCCCGCGGCCAGGCCGGCAGCGAGCGCGATCGAGGAGAGACGTGGGTGCATGGGCAGGTTCCTAGAAAAAAGCAGCGGTGAAAAGGAAAAGCGGAAAAGCGCTTTCCATGCTAAAAGCGGCGCGCCGCGCAAGGACACGCGAAAATGGCCATCCACCGAGCCAATACCGCCATGCCGCCGTCACCTGCGTTCTCCCCCGCCCCGGCCGCGCCGCCACCGGCCTTTTGCGTGGACATTCCGCTGCTGCCCGAATCGGCCGCCGGCAATGCGCTGCAGTTCATCGACCTTCTTCGCAGCGCCAACCTGCTGGCCCGCCTGCGCCTGGGGGCCCAGGCGCCGCGCATGGCTTGGCGGCTGGTGGACGCGCAGGGCACGCCGCTGCCGCCGGGCAGCGGCCCTCTGGCATCCTGCCTGGCCGCCTACTTCCCGGAGCAGGAGCCGGCCGGCACGCTGGCGCAGGCCCTGTTCATCCCATCGTTGCATGCCACGGACATCCCGGCCATCCGCGCCGTGGCAGCGCGCCACAGCGCCCTGTCGCGCCGCGTGGGCGTCGCGCTGGACGCCGGGCACCAGCTGCTCACGGTGGGCAACGGTGCCTGGCTGGCGGCGCACAGCGGGCGGCTGAACGGGTGCCACGCCAGCCTGCCGTGGTTCTATGTGGCGGGCTTCAAGCGCGACTTCCCTGCCATCCACCACAGCCTGGGCCGCGATTGGTCGGAGGACGGCCCGTGGCTGAGCTGCGCGCTGCCGCAAAGCCTGCACCTGCTGGCCATTGCCCTGGTGCGCCACGCGCTGGGGGACGCGCTGGCCGCCACCTGCGAAAGCGTGATGGGCCCCGACCACCAGCGCGCCCGCGCCGCGCTGCAGGCCAATGCGCAGCAGCACATCCCCGCCACGCGCGACAGCACGCTGGCCCGCGCCATCGACTGGATGGAGGCCCACCTGGACGCGCCGTACAGCCTGCCCCGGCTGGCCGAGGCCGCGGCGGTCAGCCCGCGCACGCTGCTGCGGCATTTCCAGCAGGAGCTGTCGCAGTCGCCGCTCGACTACCTGCACGGCCTGCGCTGCGCGCGCGCACGGGTGATGCTGGAGGTGACGCTGGAGAGCGTGCCCAGCATTGCCACGGCCTGCGGCTATGCCGATCCGGCGGCCTTCCGGCGCATCTTTGCGCGCTATACGGGCATGGCGCCGTCGGAATACCGCCAGCGGCACGCGCTGCGGGCTCCACGGCGGCGCTGGCGGGTGGAAATGAAGTAGCCGCCGTCAGCGGCTTGTTGGCGATCTCAGCCCAGCAGGTCCAGCACCGGCAGCCGGTGCGTGGCCTTCATCTCGCGCAGCGAGATGCTGGAGCGGATGCTGAGCACGCCCGGCAGGCGGCGCAGCACGCGGTCCACGAAGCGGCTGTAGTCGTCCAGGTCCCGGGCCACCACCTTGAGCAGAAAGTCGGCCTCGCCGGTGATGTTGTGGCAGTCCACCACATTGGGGCAGGCGCGGATGGTGCGCTCGAACTGGGCGGTGACCTCCTCGCCGTGCTGCGTGCAGACGATCTGCACGAACGCCATGACGCCGATGCCCAGCTTGCGGCGGTTGAGCAGGGCCTGGTAGCCCTCGATCACGCCCTGCTCTTCCAGCCGTTTTTGCCGCCGCCAGCACGAGGCCTCGCTCAGCGCCAGCTCTTCGGCCAGTTTGGTGTTGGCCACGCGGCCATCCTGCTGCAGCCTGTCCAGCAGGGCGAGGTCGGTTTTGTCCAGGGCATCCATGGGTGAAAGATTCCTTCAGCAGCGCGGCAGGGGGTGAAGAAGTTTATCTGCACCCCCTCCGCCCAGGCTTTGAAAATGAAAACATGCTTCACCCAATTTCCATAGACTGGAGGATTCATTCACACAGCCAGCCCATCATGAAAGCCGTCCTCTACGAACAATTCAATGCACCGCCCCGCCTGACCCAGGTGCCCGACCCCACGCCCACCGCCCACGGCGTTGTCATCCGGGTGATGGCCACGGGCGTGTGCCGCAGCGACTGGCACGGCTGGGTAGGGCACGACACGGACATTGCGCTGCCGCACGTGCCGGGCCACGAGTTCTCGGGCGTGGTGGAGGCCGTGGGCAGCCAGGTGCAGAAGTACAAGCGCGGCGACCGCGTCACGGTGCCGTTCGTGGCGGCCTGCGGGCACTGCCCGGAATGCCATGCGGGCCACCAGCAGGTGTGCGACCACCAGTTCCAGCCGGGCTTCACGCACTGGGGTTCGTTTGCCGAGTACGTGGCCATCGACCAGGCCGACCTCAACCTGGTGGCCCTGCCGCCGGGGCTGGACTTTGCCACCGCGGCCAGCCTGGGCTGCCGGTTCGCCACATCGTTTCGCGCCGTGGTGGACCAGGGCAAGACCTCGGCCGGGCAATGGGTGGCCGTGCACGGCTGCGGCGGCGTGGGCCTGTCGGCCATCATGATCGCCCACGCGCTGGGCGCCAACGTGGTGGCCATCGACATCGCCGACGACAAGCTGGCCCTGGCCCGCGCCATGGGCGCGGTGGCCACGGTGAACGCCACGCAGGCGGCCGACGTGGTGGAGGCCGTGCGCGACATCACGCGCGGCGGCGCCCATGTGTCGCTGGACGCACTGGGCCACCCCACCACCTGCTTCAACTCCATCGCCAACTTGCGCAAGCGCGGCAAGCACATCCAGGTGGGCCTGATGCTGGGCGAGCACACCACGCCGGCCGTGCCCATGAGCCGCGTGATCGCGCACGAGCTGGAGATCCTGGGCAGCCACGGCATGCAGGCCCACCGCTACGGCGCGATGCTGGCCATGATCGGGTCCGGCAAGCTCGCGCCCGAGAAGCTCATTGGCGAGAGGATCAGCCTCGCGCAGTCCATTGATGCGCTGATGAACATGGACCGCTTCGCCGTGGCCGGTGCCACGGTGGTGACGGAGTTCTAAAAAGAAAGGCCGCCACAGTGCCCTGCGGCGGACTGTGGCGGCCTGAAGGCCTAGGACTTGGGAGCGGCAACCAGCGCCGCGGCCGGCGTTACGGCTGCTGCTGCGCGTTCTGGAGCGCGGCAATGCGCTCTTCGATGGGCGGGTGGGTGCTGAACAGCTTGCCGATGCCTCCCGCGATGCCCATGGCGGCCATGCTCTTGGGCAGTTCGCCCGGGTGCATGCCGCCCAGGCGGGCCAGGGCGTTGATCATGGGCTGGCGGCGGCCCATGAGCTGCGTGGAGCCCGCGTCGGCGCGGAACTCGCGCTGGCGGCTGAACCAGGCGACGATCATCGCGGCCAGGAAGCCCAGCACGATGTCCAGCACGATGGTGGTCACGTAGTAGCCGATGCCGGGGCCGGAGCGGTTTTCGTCGTTCTTGCTCAGGAAGCTGTCCACCGCGTAGCCGATCACGCGCGACAGGAACACCACGAAGGTGTTCATCACGCCCTGGATCAGCGTCATGGTCACCATGTCGCCGTTGGCGATGTGGGCCACCTCGTGGCCGATCACGGCCTCGACCTCCTCGCGCGTCATGCCTTGCAGCAAGCCGGTGGACACGGCCACCAGCGCAGAGTTCTTGAACGCGCCCGTGGCGAAGGCGTTCGGGTCGCCCTCAAAAATGCCGACTTCGGGCATGCCGATCTTGGCTTCGGTGGCGAACTTGCGCACCGTCTCCACGATCCAGCGCTCGTCGGGCGAGCCGGAGCCGTCGATCACGCGCACGCCCGAGGTCCACTTGGCCATGGGCTTGCTGATGAGCAGCGAGATGATCGCGCCGCCAAAGCCCATCACCAGCGCGAAGCCCAGCAGCGCGCCCAGGTTCAGGCCGTTGGCCGTGAGGTAGCGGTTCACGCCCAACAGGCTGGCCACCACGCCGAGCACGACGACGACGGCCAGGTTGGTCATCACAAACAAGAGGATCCGCTTCATGGACTGAGTTCTCCGTGGGGTCAACAACAAAAGGTATTCGCTGGTCCAAATGGGGGCCGGGCGGCGCGCTTCAAGCCGGGGCGCCGTTGCGCCGCAGTGCCAGCAGGCCGGCCCTGTCCTCCAGACTGGCCGCGATTTCATCGCGCAATGGTAGGTGCAAACCCCTGGCGGGGCCTTATCACACAAGCCTTGTTGGGAATTAGCGCGGGCCTACGCCTGCGCGCGCGGCGGCCGGAAGACATCGGGGTCGTCATAGAAGCCCGGCGCTTCGTTGGCCGGCCACCAGCCCGGCACGCCCAGCACCGGCAGGGGCGCGAAAGGCTTGGCGGCCCAGGTGGCCGGCTGCACGTCACGGGCCAGCCAGGCATCCAGGTCTGCTATGGAAGTCATAGCTTCTGGCGCAGGATACACATGGGCTACCATGGGTTTTCGGGGTGAAACCAGTTTTTCGAGCAGCGCGTGGCCGAACAGCACCAGCCGGGCCTCGCGCCACAGCGGCCGCAGTTCCACGAACAGGCGCTGCCACTCGCGCGCCGCCAGCGCGGCCCACAGGGCGGGCGGCGCGGCCAGCACGGCGCCGTTTTCGTCGAACACCGTGATGGCGTCGCGCAGCGGGCCGCGCACGGCCCCGACACCGTCGCGCGCGATGGCCGTCGCCTGCAACTGGTTCAGGCGGCGCTTGGTCTGCGGAAACTGCCGCCACACCAGGCCGTTGAAGAAGTCGTGCAGGTTGTCGCGCGTGGGCACGCGGCGCGACTCGAAGATGAACTGTTCGTAGGCCACGCCTTCGGGCAGCTCGGCCTGGGGGGCAAAACCCACAGGTGCCGCGGCAGCATGGGAGCCGCCCAGGGCCTGGCTCACCGGCAGGCCACGCTGCACCTGCTGTGCCAGCGGCTCGCCCACCGTCCGCCAGGGCGCGAGCCAGGGGGCCGACCAATCCACGCGGCCCCACGGGCAGGAGGTGTCCGCGCCCTCGGCTAGACCAGCCGCCACGGCAGCGCCTCGCCCGCGCGCAGGGGCTTGAGGTTGGCTTCGCCAAACGCAAAACTCTCGGGCGGCGTCCACGATTCGCGGCGCAAGGTGATGGTGCCGGTGTTGCGCGGCAGGCCGTAGAAGTCGGGGCCGTGGAAGCTGGCAAAGCCCTCGAGCTTGTCAAGTGCGCCCACGCTGTCGAAGGCCTCGGCGTACATCTCCATCGCGGCGTGCGCGGTGTAGCAGCCGGCGCAGCCGGTGGCGTGTTCCTTCAGGTGCGCGGGGTGCGGCGCGCTATCGGTGCCCAGGAAGAACTTGGGGCTGCCGCTGGTGGCGGCGCGCACCAGGGCCACGCGGTGCGTCTCGCGCTTGAGCACGGGCAGGCAGTAGTAGTGGGGCCGCACGCCGCCCACGAAGATGGCGTTGCGGTTGAACAGCAGGTGGTGCGCGGTGAGGGTGGCGGCGGTGAAGCGGTCGGCCTGCTGCACGTAGTCGGCCGCGTCTTTGGTGGTGATGTGCTCGAAGACGATCTTGAGCTCGGGGAAGTCGCGGCGCAGCGGGATGAGCTGCTGCTCGATGAACACCGCCTCGCGGTCGAACAGGTCGATGTCGCTGCTGGTCACCTCGCCGTGCACCAGCAGCAGCAGGCCCGCCTTCTGCATGGCCTCCAGGGTCTTGTAGGTCTTGCGGATGTCCGTGACGCCCGCGTCGCTGTTGGTGGTGGCGCCCGCGGGGTAGAGCTTGCAGGCGACCACGCCCGCCGCCTTGGCGCGCGCGATTTCCTCGGGCGGCAGGTTGTCCGTGAGGTACAGCGTCATCAGCGGCTCGAACTGCACACCGGCCGGCACGGCGGCCAGGATGCGCTGCTTGTACGCCAGTGCCTGCTCCGCCGTGGTCACGGGCGGGCGCAGGTTGGGCATGATGATCGCGCGGCCGAACTGTGCGGCAGTGTGCGGCACCACGGTCGAGAGCGGCTCGCCGTCGCGCACGTGCAGGTGCCAGTCGTCGGGGCGGGTGATGGTGAGGGTGTTCACGGAAGTGGGGGATGCGGCGGTCATGGGCGCCATTGTCCCATTGCGCTACCCGGCACTCGCATTGCTATTATTTTAATAGCTCCTATCGCTTTCCAGATAAGCGCTGGCGGCCAATTTGACCTCAAGCCGGAGCAGAGAAACCCGGCCGGTGCACGGCCGGGGCCGTTCACTCGGCCGTGATGTGGGCCTTGCGCACCACTTCGCCAAATTTCACCATGCGCTCGGCCATCATTTTCTCGAACTGGGCGGGCGTCATCTCTTCGGGGGCGATCACGCCGCGGTCCTTGAGGTTGGCCACCATGGCCGGCGAGGTGGCCACCTGGCGCACCGCCTTGTACAGGGTCTGCACCACCGCCTCGGGCGTGCCGGCGGGCGCGGCCAGGCCGGTCCAGGAGGTGAGGTTGAGCTGCGGGTAGCCGACCTCGGCCAGGGTGGGCACGTCGGGCAGCTGGGGCAGGCGCTGGTCGGCGGCCACGGCCAGGGCACGCACCTTGCCGGACTGGATGTGGGGCAGCATGATGACCAGGTTGTCCAGGATGAACTGCACCTCGTTGCCCAGCACGGCCGTGATCAGCGGCGTGCCGCCGCGGTACGGGATGTGGGTGGTGTAGGCGCCGGTGGCCGCCTTGAACATCTCGACGTTGAGCTGCCCCATGCTGCCCACGCCGCCGCTGCCGTAGTTGAGCTTGCCGGGGTTCTTCCTGGCGTACTCCACGAACTCGGCAAAGGTCTTGAAGGGCAGGCTGCTGTGCACCACCAGCGCGTTGGGCTGGCGGCCCAGGATCGCGATGTTCTCGAAATCCTTGACCGGGTCATAGCCGATCTTGGGCTGCGTGAGCGGGTTGGCCAGGTGGCTGCTTTGCGACGACACGACCAGGGTGTAGCCGTCGGGCTTGGCGCGCGCCACGTACTGCGCACCCACCGAGCCGCCGGCGCCGGCGCGGTTCTCGACCACGATGGGCACGCCCAACACGCGCGCGAGCGGCTCGGAATACTGGCGCGCCATGATGTCCACCGACCCGCCGGGCGGGAACGGCACCACGAGCGTGATGGGGCGCGACGGGTATTTCTCTTCGGCCAGCGCACCCAGCGGCACCGCTGCGGCGGCAAGGCCCAGGGCCAGTCCGGCAGACAGGAGGTGGCGGCGGCGGGAGGATTCGGATTGCATGGTGGGGGTCTTCTCTTCAAAAAAACACGAAAAGCAGTTTTGGGCGGCAGGAGCCGGATCAGGGGTGGTCCAGCACGGCCAGCGCCACGGCCTGGGCGCGCGGCACGAAGGTGGACAGCTCGCAGTATTCGCGCTCGGTGTGCGCGTGGCCGCCCACCGGGCCGGTGCCGCACAGCGTGGGCACGCCCACCGAGGCCGTGAGGCCGCTGTCGGCCGCGCCGCCCGTGAATTCGCCCTGCACCTCGAAGCCCAGCGAACGCGCGCCGCGCTGGTACAGCGCCAGCAGTTCGCCGGGCGTGGGCTTCATGGGCAGCGTGCCGCGCGATTCGGTGATGCGGCCCTTGGTGCGGGGCACGGACTCTTCCTCGACGATGGCACGCACCCGCTCCAGCAGCGCCTCGGGATCGGTGTCGGCGGTGAAGCGCAGGTCCACCTCGGCCTTGGCGTGGGGCGCCACCATGTTGGGCACGATGCCGCCCTGCACCACGCCCACATTGGCGGTGGTGCCGGTGGCAGGGTCGGTCAGCGCGTGCAGCGCCAGCGTCTTGCGTGCCAGGGCCTCGATGGCGCTGGCGCCTGCGGCGTGGTTGATGCCGGCATGGGCCGCCACGCCCTCCACCTCGAACGCCACCACCATGGAGCCCTTGCGGCTGGTCACCAGGTTGCCGCTAACGCGGCCGGGCTCGGCATTGAACACCGCCCTGGCGCCGCGCACCTGGGCCATGATGCGATCACGCGTGGCGGGCGATCCGATCTCCTCGTCGCACGAGAAGAACAGGTGCAGCGGGCCCTTGAGCCCCCCGCACCGCGCCAATGCCTCGGCCACGAACACGTTCAGCACCAGGCCGGATTTCATGTCCGCCACGCCGGGACCGTAGGCACGGCCGTCTTCCACGCGGAACGGCCGGCGCGCCGCCGTGCCCGCCGGGTACACGGTGTCCATGTGGCCCATCAGCACGATGGGTGGCCCGGGTTCGGCACCCGGCACCTGGGCGTGCAGCAGCACCCCATAGCCGGGCACCGGCTCGAACTGCACGGCAATGCCCGCCGCCTGCAGCCGCGCGCGCAGCGCCTCGGCCACAGCCGTCACACCGGCCTCGTTGCGGCTGCCGCTGTCGATGTTGACGATCTGCTGCAACAGCTCTTGCATGGCCTGGGACTGGCCGGCCAGCCAGTCCAGAACGCGCTCACGCGCCGAGGGACGTTGTGCTTCTTCCACGGTATGCTGCATTTCTTCCGAAGTGGGCACCGCCAGGACGCAGGCCCGTTGGGTCGAAGTGTTGCACGCAGCGCAGCATTTTGCAATACGCATTTCACAATGGAGACGTAAATGCAACCACCATTGCAGACACCCGCCGACCTGTTGCCCGGGCGGCTGGCCCGCCACGGCACCGCCCTCACGGCCAGCGAGCGCGCCCTGGCCGATGCCCTGGGCCGGGACTACCCGCACGCGCTGCTGGAGTCGGCCACCGCGCTGGCCGCCCGCACGGGCACCAGCGCGTCCACCGTGGTGCGCCTGTTTGCCAAGCTGGGCTACGCCAGCTATGCCGAAGCGCAGCGCGAAGCCCGCGCGGAAGTGACCGCCCTGCTGCAGACGGCCGGCCAGCGCGCCAGCGTGACCATCGGCACGCAGCGCAGCCTGCAGCAATGTGTGGACGATGCGCTGCTGCACGACCAGCACAACATCGCCGCCACGCGCGAGGGCCTGGACATGGCGGCCTTCGAAGCCCTGGCCACCCGCATCGCGCAAGGCCCGGGCCGGGTGTTCGTGCTCGCCCAGATCAACAGCGCGCCCGTGGCCGCCTGGCTGGCACTGCACCTGAACATGTGCCGGCCCGGCGTGCACGAGCTGGGCGCAGGCGCCATCGCCGCCACCGACCAGCTGCTGTGGGTGCAGCCCGAGGACACGCTGCTGGCCTTCAGCATCCGCCGCTATGCCAGCGGCCCGGTGAAGGTGGCCCAGCGGTTCCGCGACGCGGGCGCGCAGGTGCTGGCCATCACCGACAGCCCGGCCGCGCCGCTGGCCGCCCTGGCCCACCACCGGGTGCAGGTGCGCACGTCCAATGCGTCGCCGTTCGACTCGTACACCGCCGCCTTCTTCCTGTGCAACGCCCTCGTCTCGGCCGTGGCCCAGCTGCGCCACGAGGCCGTCTCCGAAGCCCTGAAGCGGCGCGACGGCCTGTGGACGCATTTCGAGTCGCAGCTCATCGTGGACGGACCGGCGCCTGCCGCACGCCGCGGCAAGCGTTAGCCTGCAGGCCTCGACAGGCTGCCCCGCACCGCGGGCCCATGAAAAAAGCGCTCCGAGGAGCGCTTTGGTTCGCATGCAAGGTACCCCCCGCCGCACGCCACTGGCGCGGCCCGCACGCGCAGCCGCCGCGCAAGGGCCGCCCAGCCGCGCTGGCGGCGCCCCCCTTGGGGGCTCTGAGGGCCGCGGCACCAAAGCGCCGCAGGCGACTCAGGGGGTGGTCAGTGCGCCAGGATCTTGTTGAGGAAGTCCTTGGTGCGCGGCTGGCGGGCGTCGGGGTTGCCGAAAAACTCCTCCTTGGAGCAGTCCTCCAGAATGCGGCCGCCCACGTCCATGAAGATCACGCGGTTGCTCACCTTCTTGGCAAAACCCATTTCGTGGGTCACGCACATCATGGTCATGCCTTCGTTGGCCAGGCCCACCATCACGTCCAGCACTTCGCCCACCATCTCGGGGTCCAGCGCCGACGTGGGCTCGTCAAACAGCATCACGATGGGGTCCATCGACAGCGCGCGCGCAATGGCCACGCGCTGCTGCTGGCCGCCCGAGAGCTGGCCGGGGAACTTGTCCTTGTGCGCGATCAGGCCCACGCGTTCGAGCATCTTCAGCCCGCGCTTCTTGGCGTCGTCGGCGCTGCGGCCCAGCACCTTGATCTGCGCGATCGTCAGGTTGTCCGTCACCGACAGGTGAGGGAACAGCTCGAAGTGCTGGAAAACCATCCCCACGCGGCTGCGCAGCTTGGGCAGGTTGGTGCCGGGGTCGTGCAGCTTCACGCCATCCACCGTGATCTCGCCCTTCTGGAAAGGCTCCAGCGCGTTGATGGTCTTGATCAGCGTGGACTTGCCCGAACCCGACGGGCCGCACACCACCACCACTTCACCTTTGTGGATGGTGGCCGAGCACTCGTTGAGCACCTGCACCGGCCCATACCACTTGGATACGTTCTTGAGTTCGATCATTTCTCTTTCTCCAATCTCTTCTCTTGTCACTGGTCCCGGGCACTGGCCCGTCCAACCGGCGCTGCCGTCACCAGCAGACGCCGTGGAACTGGCTTTGCCAGGCCACAGGCGTCGTCCCCCTGGGGGGAAGGCGCCGAAGGCGACTCAGGGGGGCTACCGAATAATTGCGATCTTCTGGTGCAGGCGCTTGACCATCCAGGACAGCGAGTAGCACATCACGAAATACAGCACCGCCGCGGCCAGGTAGGCCTCGATGGGCCGGCCGAAGTTCTTGCCCGCCACCTCGAAGCCCTTGAGCATGTCGTAGGCGCCGATCGCGTAGACCAGCGACGTGTCCTGGAACAGGATGATGGTCTGGGTGAGCAGCACGGGCAGCATGTTGCGGAACGCCTGGGGCAGCACCACCAGCCGCATGTTCTGGCCGTACGTCATGCCCAGCGCCTGGCCGGCATACACCTGGCCGCGCGGAATGGACTGGATGCCGGCGCGCATGATCTCGCTGAAGTACGCCGCCTCGAACGCGATGAAGGTGATGATGGCCGACACCTCCGCGCCGATGGGGCGGCCGATGATGGCCGGCACCAGCAGGAAGAACCACAGGATCACCATCACCAGCGGAATGGAGCGCATGCCGTTGACGTAGAGGGTGGCCGGCACGTCCAGCCACTTGCGGCCCGACAGGCGCATGAGCGCGAGCAGGGTGCCGAACAACACGCCGCCCAGCGTGGCGATGAACGTGAGCAGCAGGCTGAAGTACAGCCCCTTGAGCACGAAGTTGGAGATCAGGTCCCAGTTGTAGAACGAAAAATCGAGGTTCATCATCTCAGTGCCCCCCGCCCGATGCGCCCGCGATGGACATGCCGGGGATGCGCGCACGCTTCTCGATGAAGGCCATGATCCGGTTGATGGCGAAGGCAGAGATGACGTACAGCGCCGTCACCGCCAGATAGACCTCGATGCCGCGCGAGGTTTCTTCCTGCGCCTGCATGGCGAACATCGTCAGTTCGGCCACCGACACGGCGAACGCCACGGACGAGTTCTTGAAGATGTTCATCGTCTCGCTGGTCAGCGGCGGAATGATGATGCGAAACGCCATGGGCAACAGCACATAGCGGTAGGTCTGGAACGTGGTGAAGCCCATGGCCAGGCCGGCATACCGCTGGCCGCGCGGCAGGGCCTGGATGCCCGAGCGCACCTGCTCGGCGATCCGCGCCGAGGTGAAGAAGCCCAGCGCCAGCACCACCAGCGCAAAGCCTGGAACGCCCCTGAGCACCGGGAACAAGCTGGGCAGCACGTGGTACCACAGGAAGATCTGCACCAGCAGCGGAATATTGCGAAACAGCTCCACCCAGGCATTGCCCAGGCGCACGATGAACGGCCGGTCCTGCAAGGTGCGCAGCGTCCCGATCACCGATCCCAGCACCAACGCCAGCACCAGTGCCAGCAGCGAAACGGACACCGTCCAGCCCCAGGCCGACAGCATCCAGTCCAGGTACGTGACGTCGCCGCCCTTGCCAAAGCAGCTTTGCACGACTTCCCGGTCCATGGTGTCCTGGCAGAACACCTGCCAATCCCAACTCATAGGAGCACCCCTTTAATTCTTGGAGGAAAAGCTGGGCAGCCCCCCTGGGCGCGCCCAACAAAAAAGCCCCTTCAAACCGGCTGGCCGAAGGGGCGCAAGCATTGTCGGAATTACTTCTTGGCGTAGTCTTCCATGGGCTTGTCGTTGGGGCTGGCCCAGGCCGCCTTGGTGGCGTCGGACATGGGCAGGCCGATCTTCACGTTGGTCGGGGGCACCGGCTGCATGAACCACTTGTCGTACAGCTTGGCCAGCGAACCATCGGCGATCTGGCGCTTGATGGAGTCGTCCACGGCCTTCTTGAAGGCGGGGTCGTCCTTGCGCAGCATGCAGGCGATCGGCTCCACGCTCAGGACTTCACCCACGATCTTGTAGTCGGCGGGGCTCTTGGACTTGGAGATGTTGGCGGCCAGGATGGAGCCGTCCATCACGAACGCGTCGGCACGGCCGGTTTCCAGCATCAGGAAGCTGTCGGCGTGGTCCTTGCCGAACACTTCCTTGAAGTCGACGCCGCCAGCGCGCTCGTGCTTGCGCAGGGTCTGCACCGAGGTGGTGCCCGTGGTGGTCGCGACGGTCTTGCCGTTCAGGTCCTTGATGGAATTGATGCCCGAGCTGGCCTTGGTGGCGATGCGCACTTCTTCCACGTAGGTGGTCACGGCGAAGGCCACGTCCTTCTGGCGGGCGGCGTTGTTGGTGGTGGAGCCGCACTCCAGGTCCACGGTGCCGTTGGTCACCAGCGGGATGCGGTTTTGCGAGGTCACGGGCTGGTACTTGATGTCCAGCTTGGCCAGGCCGAGCTGCTTCTGGATATCGTGCAGCACGATCTCACCCATCTCGGTGTGGAAGCCCACATACTTGCCGTTGCCCAGCGTGTAGGAAAGACCCGAAGACTCCCGCACCCCCAGCGTGACGCTGCCCGAGGCCTTGATCTTGGCCAGGGTATCGTTGGCCTGGGCGAATGCGCTGCCTGCAGCCAGGGCGGTCACAGCAATCGCGAGCAAATGCTTCTTCATTGGTATCTCCTTGAGTGTGAAGCGAAAGAAGGGAAATTCCGAGGAATCCTGGCGCCGGAAAAACCGGGCCGCCCGGAGTCCTCAAAAAATCAGGAACCTAGACCAGGAATGGTAGTTAGAACGGCACCTGGTCGGTAGGGTACTTCCAAAAGTCGCGCAACAGGTAACTGACCGGAAGGTTCAGCACCGTGTTGCCCGGCGGAATGGGTTTGAGGAACCACTTGTCGTAAACGGGATAGATGTCGCGGCTGGTGATCAGGCGCCGCATTTCCTCATCCACCAGCTTCTTGAATTCGGGGTCGTTCTTGGGGAGCATGATGGCCAGCGGCTCGGTGGTCATGAACCGCCCCACCACCTTGAGCGCCTTGGGGTCGGGCCGGCCCGCGGCCAGGCCGTACAGGAGCACGTCGTCCATCACGAAGGCGTCGGCCTCGCCCTTTTCCACCATCTCGACGGCCTTGGCATGGTCGGGGGCTTCCAGCAGCGTGATGCCCAGCAGGCGCTCGCGGTTGGCCTGCTCGGCGGCCTTGAGCGGCGTGGTGCCCTTGGTGGACACCAGTTTCTTGCCCTGCAGGTCTTCCACCCTGTCCACCGTGCTGGCCGCCTTCACCAGCAGCCGGGCCCCGGTAATGAAGTGGGGGATCGTGAAGGCGACCTTCTGGCGGCGCTCGGCATTGTTGGTGGTGGAGCCGCACTCGAGGTCGGCCTTGCCTTCCTCGATCATCGCAATGCGGTTGGCCGGCGTGACCGGCAGGTACTCGACCTCCATGTCCTTGCGGCCGGTTTTCTTGCGCACCACGTCGGCCAGCCGCAGGCACAGGTCGAGCGCGTAGCCCACCGGCTTGCCCGTCTGCGCATCCACATACGAGAACGGCACCGACGATTCGCGGTACGCCAGCACCAGCTTGCCGCCCGCGGCGATGCGCTCCAGCACCGACGCCTGCGCGCCCGGCGCGGCAAGGCAGCAGCTGGCAGCCAGGCTCGCGACGATTCCCCAGTGCTGAACTCTCATACGTGTCGTGGTCCGTGAATGGATCGGATATGCAACGTTCGTGCCACCATGGGGCCTTGGGAGGCGCACGCTGCGGCAGCCGACCCAGCGATGGCGCGAACTGTACGTGCCGCAACCGCGAAACTCCAATGCCGTTTGCGCGCCCAACTATGCAAAATATTTATATTGGTATTTACCCTTAGCATGACCCGCCCTGCGACTGCAGGTACATCCACAGGGCCTGGGCCGTGCCCTTGGGCGCCTCCTTGCCGGCGGGCTTTTCGCGGTAGGCGCGCACATCCATGGTCATCTGCAGCCCCTCGGTGCCCGCCGGGGCGGCACTGACGAGGCGGCGCGAGCGCAGCTCCTTCTTCACCGCGCTGTGGGGCAGGAACGCCACGCCGTGGCCTTCCAGCGCCATGGCCTTGAGGCCCTCGGCCATGTCGGTCTCATAGACCCGCTCCAGGTGGATGGGGGTGGCGGATTCCTTGAGGATCAGCTCCGTCACGCGGCCCAGATAGGCGCCGGGGGCGTACCCGAGGTACGGCAGCGGCTGCCCGGCGCGGCCCGGCAGGCGGTGCACGGGCTGCCCGTCGGCGTCGGCCTTGCTGTAGGGGGAGATCACCTCCTGCCCCAGGCTCACCATCTCGTAGCGGTCGGCGTCGAGCTGGAAGGGCTGCGAGGGGTGGTGGTAGGCGATGAGCAGGTCGCACCCGCCCTCGACCAGCCGCATCACGGCGTCATGCACATTGAGGGCGATCAGGCGGCTCTTGAACGGCCCGAACTTGTCGTGCAGGCTGGACACCCAGGCCGGAAAGAAGGTGAACGCCAGCGTGTGGGGCACGGCGAACTCGATCATGTCCTTGCCGGCGCTGGTGTGCGCGCGCAGCATGGCGCGCGTGTTCTGCAGCGCCTGCAGCATCTCCAGCGCCTGGTCGTACAGCGTCTTGCCGGCGGGCGTGAGGCGGGTGGGGTAGGAACTGCGGTCCACCAGGTCGGTCCCGGCCCAGGCCTCCAGGGCCTGGATGCGCCGGGAGAAGGCAGGCTGCGTCACATGGCGCAACTGGGCGGAGCGGCTGAAGCTGCGGGTTTCCGCAAGACTGACGAAATCTTCAAGCCATTTGGTTTCCATGGCGCGCATTATCCGCCCCCGCCCGGGGCCACGCCTTGAGGGTTTTCACAGCGCCCGTGGGGCGCCAGGCGGCGCGGGCGGGCCGGCAGGCCAACGCATAATGGCGGGTTGCGGCGCCGATCGCGCCCGCTTCTCACGCCCGGGGCGGCACACGCCCCAGGCCCGTGGCGCACAACGCCGCAGGGCGGGGCCTGTGGCATGCGCATGCCCGTCATGCGGTGCCGTGTCGTCCTTTGCCACCTTGCCCATGTCCTCTTCGCCCCACCCCAGGCCCGCTGCGCCCGAGCCCGCGGCCGCCAGCGCCGCCGCCCCCTCCGAACCGCGCTCGCTGCGCCTTGAAGACTGGCTCACCGTCATCGTGATGGCGTTGCTCGCGCTCATCACGTTTGCCAACGTGCTGGTGCGCTACTTCACCAATTCCTCCTTCGCGTGGACGGAGGAGATCTCGGTCTTCCTGATGATCGTGCTGGCCCTGGTGGCCGGCTCCGCCGCCGTGGCGCGAGACCAGCACATCCGCATCGAGTACTTTGCCGAAGGCGGCTCCGCCCGGCGCAGACGGCGTCTGGCGCTGCTGGGCGCCGCCACCGTGGCGCTGCTGTTTGGCGTGATTGCCGTGCTGAGCGTGCGCGTGGTGTGGGACGACTACCGCTTTGGCGAAACGTCGCCCGGCATTGGCGTGCCGCAGTGGTGGTACTCCATCTGGCTGCCCGTGTTCGCCGCGCTCATCACCGCGCGTGCCGTGGGCCTGTTCGTGCGCCGCATCCGGCACACCGGCGCGGACGCCGACGACCAGGAGACGCCCGCATGATCGCCACCCTGCTGTTCGTGGCCTTCCTGGGCCTGATGTTCGTGGGCGTGCCGATTGGCGCCGCGCTGGGCCTGGCGGGCGCCGCGGCCATTGCGCTGGCCAACGGCGACAGCCAGTGGTTCGGCCTGCTGGCCGTGCCGCAGAACTTCTACGCCGGCCTGGGCAAGTACCCGCTGCTGGCCATCCCGATGTTCGTGCTGGTGGGCTCCATCTTCGACCGCTCGGGCGTCGCCCTGCGTCTGGTCAACTTTGCCGTAGCCATTGTCGGCCGCGGCCCGGGCATGCTGCCGCTGGTGGCGATCGCCGTGGCCATGTTCCTGGGCGGCATCTCGGGGTCCGGCCCCGCCAATGCCGCGGCCGTGGGCGGCGTGATGATCGCTGCCATGTCGCGCGCGGGCTACCCGCCCTCGTTCTCGGCCAGCGTGGTGGGCGCGGCCGCCGCCACCGACATCCTGATCCCGCCCTCGGTGGCGTTCATCATCTATTCGGTGCTGGTGCCCGGTGCATCGGTGCCGGCCCTGTTTGCCGCGGGCATGGTGCCCGGCGTGCTGGCCGGCGTGGCGCTGATCGTGCCTGCCGTGTGGATGGCGCGCAGGCACAAGATGGGCGCGCTGGAGGCCGAAATGCCCCGCCCGCCGTTCTGGAAGAGCCTGCGCGAGGCCACCTGGGGCCTGGCGGCGCCCGTGGTCATCCTGGGCGGCATGCGCGCCGGCTGGTTCACCCCCACCGAAGCGGCCGTGGTGGCGGTGTTCTACGGCCTGTTCGTGGGCATGGTGATCCACCGCACGATCACCGTGCGCGACCTGTTCCCGATCCTGCGCGAATCGGGCGAACTGTCGGCAGTCATCCTCATCGTGGTCTCGCTCGCGGGCATCTTTGCCTATTCGCTGTCCACGCTGGGCGTGATCGACCCGGTGGCCAACGCCATCGTGAACTCGGGCCTGGGCGAATACGGCGTGCTGGCGCTGCTCATCGTGCTGCTGATCACCGTGGGCATGTTCCTGGACGGCATCTCGATCTTCCTGATCTTCGTGCCGCTGCTGCTGCCCATCATGCAGCACTACCACTGGGACCCGGTGTGGTTCGGCGTCATCCTCACGCTCAAGGTGGCCCTGGGCCAGTTCACCCCGCCGCTGGCCGTGAACCTGATGGTGTCCTGCCGCATCGCCGGGGTGCGCATGGAGTCCACCGTGCGCTGGGTGGGCTGGATGCTGCTGGCCATGTTCCTGGTGATGGTGGCCGTGATCGCCTTCCCGCAGCTGGCCCTGTGGCTGCCGGCGCGGCTTGGCTACTGAAGGAATATTGATCAAATCACCCGCTAGCGTCTATCCAACAAGCGCAAGCAGCTCTGTTTTTTATAGCAAGGAGACCCCATGAAACTGCGCACCTTCCTCACCTCTGCCGTGGCCGCCGCTGCCGCGCTGGCCTTCACCGCCCCCGCGGCCCTGGCACAGACCGCGTACAAGAGCGAATACCGCATGTCCCTGGTGCTGGGCACGGCCTTCCCCTGGGGCAAGGGCGGCGAGCTGTGGGCCAACAAGGTGCGCGAGCGCACCAATGGCCGCATCAACATCAAGCTGTACCCCGGCGTGTCGCTGATCCAGGGCGACCAGACGCGCGAATTCAGCGCGCTGCGCCAGGGCGTGATCGACATGGCCGTGGGCTCCACCATCAACTGGTCGCCCCAGGTCAAGCAGCTCAACCTGTTCTCGCTGCCCTTCCTGTTTCCCGACTACGCCGCCGTGGACGCCGTGACGCAGGGCGACGTGGGCAAGCAGATCTTCGCCACGCTGGACAAGGCGGGCGTGGTGCCTCTGGCCTGGGGCGAAAACGGCTACCGCGAAATTTCCAATTCCAAGGTGGCCATCAAGAGCCCCGCCGACCTCAAGGGCCTGAAGATCCGCGTCGTGGGTTCGCCGCTGTTCCTGGACACCTTCACGGCCCTGGGCGCCAACCCCACGCAGATGAGCTGGGCCGATGCGCAGCCCGCCTTCGCCAGCGGCGCCGTGGACGGCCAGGAGAACCCGATTGCCGTGTACCAGGCCGCCAAGCTGCACACCGTGGCCCAGAAGCACATCACCATGTGGGGCTACGTGAACGACCCGCTCGTGTTCGTGGTGAACAAGGAGATCTGGAACAGCTGGACGCCGGCCGACCGCGAGATCGTCAAGCAGGCCGCCATCGACGCCGGCAAGGAAGAAATCGCCATCGCGCGCAAGGGCATGGTGGAGGCCGACAAGCCCCTGCTCAAGGAAATTGCCGCCAACGGCGTCACGGTGACGCAGTTGTCGGCCACCGAGCGCGAAGCCTTCGTGAAGGCCACGCGCCCCGTCTACGACAAGTGGAAGAACCAGATCGGCGCCGACCTGGTGACTGCCGCCGAGAAAGCGATCGCCGCGCGCAAGCGCTGACCCGCAGGCCGCCCGGCCTGGCGCTCCTGAATGCATAGCTCCCGGCGCTTGCCCAGCAAGCGCCGGGAGCTTTTTTTATGCCCAATTCCGCTTCTGCCCGCAGGAACCGCAGAGCGCGGGCCCCGTCAGGGCCTGTGCAACCTCGCCATCGGAGTGACACCCGCGCACCACGCCACCCAAGCCATAAATTGGTCATACCAATATGCGATATGACAGGAAACTCTCAGCAAAACCAGTATTTACCCTTAGAGTATTGCCTTAGGCAAGACCACAAAATCCGACCACTTCGCACCAATCAGCCACATTGGTCATACCAATATGGCTGAAGTCTACGAGTGAACGCAGGCGCCAACGCGCTTCTTTCACAACAAACCGACACCTGGCCCACCGTCCCGGTGGGAGCTTGCGCAGACCCTGCCGGGTGTCCGGCGCGTTCCCGGTGGGGAGCAAATTCATGGGCCCCGCCCGTGCCCGCGTGTCAATGCCTGTCCTTTCGCTATGCAAACCCTCTGGCAACAAAACTACGACCCGGCCGGGAATATCTGGCTGTCCGCGCTGGTCGCGCTCATTCCCATCGTCTTCTTCTTCCTTGCGCTGACCAAGCTGCGGCTGAAGGGCTACCAGGCCGGCACCGTGACGGTGCTGCTGTCCCTGGGCGTGGCGCTGCTGTTCTACAAAATGCCGGTGAGCGCCGCGCTGGCCTCGGCCGTGTACGGCTTCTTCTACGGCCTGTGGCCCATCGCCTGGATCATCGTGGCCGCCGTGTTCCTGTACAAGCTGTCGGTCAAGACCGGGCAGTTCGACGTGATCCGCAGTTCCATCCTGTCGGTCACGCACGACCAGCGGCTGCAGCTCATCCTGGTGGGCTTTTGCTTCGGCGCCTTCCTGGAAGGCGCGGCCGGGTTCGGCGCCCCCGTGGCCATCACCGCGGCGCTGCTGGTGGGGCTGGGCTTCAAGCCGCTGTACGCCGCGGGCCTGTGCCTGATCGCCAACACCGCCCCCGTGGCGTTTGGCGCGATGGGCATTCCGGTCATCGTGGCCGGCCAGGTGTCGGGCATCGACCCCTTCCTCATCGGCCAGATGGCCGGGCGCCAGCTGCCCTTCATGACCATCCTGGTGCTGTTCTGGATCATGGCGATCATGGACGGCTGGCGCGGCGTCAAGGAAACTTGGCCTGCCGTGCTCGTGGGCGGCGGCTCGTTCGCCGTGATGCAGTTCCTCACCGCCAACTACATTGGCCCCGAGCTGCCGGACATCACCTCCGCCATCGTCTCGCTGATCGCCCTGACGGCCTTCCTCAAGGTGTGGCAGCCCAAGCGCATCTTCCGCTTTGACGACAGCAGCAGCGCGCCCCAGAGCCAGGCCGCCGCCAAGCGTGCAGCCCCGTCGATCCAGGCGCAGGCGCCCCTCACCGCAGGCGCCATCGCCAAGGCCTGGTCGCCCTTCACCATCCTGACCGCCATGGTCACGATCTGGAGCATCAAGCCCTTCAAGGCGCTGTTTGCCGCAGGCGGCCCCCTGGCATCGACCATCATCAACATTCCCGTGCCCCTGCTGGACAAGCTGGTCGCCAAGATGCCGCCGGTGGTGGCGCAGGCCACGCCCTATGGCGCCGTGTACACCTTCAACTGGCTGGCCGCCACCGGCACGGCCATCCTGATTGCCGCCATCCTGACCATTGCCCTCGCCCGCTTCTCCCCCGCCAAGGCCGTGGCCACGCTGGGCGAGACGGTGCGCGAGCTGGTCATCCCCATCTACTCCATCGGCATGGTGCTGGCCTTTGCCTTCGTGGCCAACTACTCCGGCCTGTCGGCCACGCTGGCCCTGGCGCTGGCCCACACGGGCAAGGCCTTCACGTTCTTCTCGCCCTTCCTGGGCTGGATCGGCGTGTTCCTCACGGGCTCCGACACGTCGGCCAACGCCTTGTTCGGCGCATTGCAGGCCACCACGGCCACCCAGCTGGGCTTGCCGCCCGTGCTCACCGTGGCGGCCAACACCACGGGCGGCGTCACCGGCAAGATGATCTCGCCCCAGTCCATCGCCATTGCCTGCGCCGCCGTGGGCCTGGCGGGCAAGGAATCGGACCTGTTCCGCTTCACCGTCAAGCACAGCCTGGTGTTCGCCGCCATCATCGGCATTCTTTGCACGCTCCAGGCCTACGTGTTTACGTGGATGATTCCGGGTCACTGAAACCCTGGAATCCGAGAGCCCCCCATGCGCCTGGCCGATCACGTTGTCGAAAAACTCCTTGCCCTGGTGCAAGACCGCGGACTGCAGCCCGGACAGAAGCTGCCCGCCGAGCGGCAGCTGGCCGAGGAGCTGGGGGTGTCGCGCACCTCGGTGCGCGAGGCCATCCAGAAGCTGGTCAGCCAGGGCGTGCTCTCGGCGCGGCGCGGCGACGGCACCTACGTGCAGTCGCGCCCCACCGCCCACTGGCTGCAGGAAGCCATGCAGCCCCTGGCCGGCCTGATGGATGCCGACCCGCACTACCGCTACGACGTGCTGGAGACGCGCCACGCGCTGGAGACCAGCACCGCCTGGCTGGCCGCGCAACGCGCCACCGCGCAGGACAAGGCACACATCCAGCGCTGCTTTGAAGTCATGCTGCAGCACCAGCAAAGCGGCCACGCCGAGCTGGCCGCGCGCGCGGACGCGCAGTTCCACCTGGCCATTGCCGAAGCCTCGCACAACCTGGTGCTGGTGCAGGTGATGCACAGCCTGTTCACCGTGGTGCTCTCCACCGTGGAGCGCAACCGCCACGACATGTTCCGCCTGAGCGCGCCCGTCACGCTGCAGGCGCTCACGGCGCAGCACCAGGCGCTGATGCAGGCCATCCTGGATGGCGACCCGCAGCGCGCGCGCGAATGCATCGGCGAACACCTGGAGCACGTGCGCACCACCATCCAGCGCATGGACGAAGACCGCGCCCGGCGCGAACGCTCCATGCGCCTGCCCCTGGATCTAGCCCCCCAAGACCTGAGACAGCCACCACCATGATCATCTCTTCCAGCGCCGACTACCGCATGGCGGCGCAAAAGTTCCTCCCGCCCTTCCTGTTCCACTACATCGACGGCGGCGCGTATGCCGAGCAGACGCTGCGCCGCAACGTGGACGACCTGGCCGCCGTGGCCCTGCGCCAGCGCGTGCTCAAGGACATGAGCCAGCTGGACACCAGCATCGAGCTGTTTGGCGAGAAGCTCAGCATCCCCGTGGCCCTGTCGCCCGTGGGCCTGACCGGCATGTACCGCCGCCGTGGCGAGGTGCAGGCCGCCCGCGCGGCCGATGCGCACGGCATTCCGTTCACCATGTCCAGCGTGTCGGTCTGCCCTATTGAAGAAGTGGTGCCCAAGATCCAGCGCCCGATGTGGTTCCAGCTGTACGTGCTGAAGGACCGGGGCTTCATGCAGAACGCGCTGGAGCGCGCGCAGGCCGCCGGCTGCACCACCCTGGTGTTCACCGTGGACATGCCCGTGCCCGGCGCCCGCTACCGCGACGCGCATTCGGGCATGAGCGGCCCCAACGCCCCGCTGCGCCGCTACTGGCAGGCCATGACGCACCCGCGCTGGGCCGTGGACGTGGGTCTGCTGGGCCGCCCGCACGACCTGGGCAACATCTCCGCCTACCGGGGCAGCCCCACGGGCCTGGCGGACTACATGGGCTACCTGGGCGCCAACTTCGACCCCTCCATTTCGTGGAAAGACCTGGAGTGGATCCGCGCCTTCTGGAAGGGCCCCATGGTCATCAAGGGCATCCTCGACCCCGAGGACGCCAAGGACGCCGTGCGCTTTGGCGCGGACGGCATCATCGTCTCCAACCACGGCGGCCGCCAGCTGGACGGCGTGCTGTCGTCGGCCCGCGCGCTGCCGGCCATTGCCGACGCGGTGAAGGGCCAGATCAAGATCCTGGCCGACTCGGGCATCCGCAACGGGCTGGACGTGGTGCGCGCCATTGCGCTGGGCGCCGACTGCGCCATGATCGGCCGCGCCTACATCTATGCGCTGGCGGCTGCCGGCGAGGCGGGCGTCAAGCACCTGCTGGAGCTGCTGGAAAAGGAAATGCGCGTGGCCATGACGCTGACCAGCGTGGCCAAGGTGGCCGACATCACGGGCGACCTGCTGGTGCGCGAAGCATGAGCGGCGCTCCCCAAGTCACGCGCGAGGCGCTGCTCGCGCAGCTGCGCAGCGCCGTGGGCGCCGCCCACGTGCTGACCAGCGACCAGGCCACGCGGCGCTTTCGCAAGGGCCACCGCACGGGCGAAGGCCCGGTGCTGGCCGTGGTGCGCCCCGGCACGCTGCTGGAGCAGTGGAAGGTGCTGCAGGCGGCCGTGGCGGCTGGCCGCATCGTCATCATGCAGGCGGCCAACACCGGCCTGACGGGCGGCTCCACCCCCGATGGCGCGGGCTACGACCGCGAGATCGTGCTCATCAACACCCTGCGCATCACCGGCGTGCAGGTGATCCAGCGCGGCGCGCAGGTGGTGTGCCTGCCCGGCGCCACGCTGGACCGCCTGGAGCAGACGCTGGCGCCGCTGGGGCGCGAGCCGCACTCGGTCATCGGCTCGTCGTGCATTGGCGCCTCGGTGCTGGGCGGCATCTGCAACAACTCGGGCGGCGCCCTGGTGCGCCGGGGCCCCGCCTACACCGAGCTGGCGCTGTACGCCCGCGTGAAGGATGACGGCACGCTGGAGCTGGTGAACCACCTGGGCATTGCCCTCGGCAGCTCCCCCGAGGAGATCCTGACCCGGCTGCAGGACGGCCGCTACACCGAGGCCGACGTGGCCAGCGACCCGCAGCGCGCCGCATCGGACACGCGCTACGCCGACGACGTGCGCGCCGTGGACGAGGACACGCCCGCGCGCTTCAACGCCGACCCGTCGCGCCTGTTCGAGGCCTCGGGTTCGGCCGGCAAGCTGTGCCTGTTTGCCGTGCGGCTGGACACCTTTCCCAAGGAGCCCAGCACGGTGTTCTACATCGGCAGCAACGCGCCCGACGACCTCACGGCCGTGCGCCGCCACCTGCTCACGGCACTGCCGCGCCTGCCGATTGCGGGCGAGTACATCCACCGCACGGCCTACGACATTGGCGAGAAGTACGGCAAGGACACGTTCCTGCTCATCGACCGCTTTGGCACGGCACGGGTGCCCGCGGCCTTTGCGCTCAAGAGCCGCGTGGACGGCTTCCTGGAACGCCTGGGACTGCGCGGCGTGACCGACCACCTGCTGCAGGCCTTCACCAACCTGCTGCCCCGCCACCTGCCCGCGCGCATGGGCGAGTGGCGCCAGCGCTACGAGCACCACCTGCTGGTGCGCGTGTCGAACGACACGGCGGACGCCACGCGCGCCTTCCTCACCCAGCACTTTGGCAACAGCCCCACCGGCGGCTGGTTCGAGTGCGACGCGGAGGAAGGGCGCAAGGCCTTCCTGCACCGCTTTGCCATTGCGGGCGCCGCCATCCGCTACCGCGCGGTGCACCGCGCCGCCGTGGAAGACATCGTGGCGCTGGACGTGGCGCTGCGCCGCAACGACCGCGCCTGGGTGGAAACGCTGCCCGACGACGTGGAACGCGACACCGTGCACAAGCTGTACTACGGCCACTTCTTCTGCCATGTGTTCCACCAGGACTACATCGTGAAGAAGGGCGTGGACCCGCTGGCCATGGAGCACCGCATGTGGCAGCTGCTGGACGCGCGCCGCGCCGAGTACCCCGCCGAGCACAACGTCGGCCACCTGTACGTGGCCAAGCCCGCGCTGGCGGGCTTCTACAAGGCGCTGGACCCCACCAACACCTTCAACCCCGGCATCGGCCACACGCCGCGCGGGCGCGGCTGGCAGGAATGCAACCACGCCAGCGGCGGCTGGCCCAAGGGGTATTCAGAAAACGCGTGACGCGGGTCGGCCCCCTAGACCGAGCCGTCTCGTCCCACGCCGTTCCGTTCGGGCTGAGCCTGTCGAAGCCTAGCGCAGCGCTTCGACAGGCTCAGCGTGAACGGATGGGGGAGCGCAGCCTCCCAGGTCGGCCTCCCGGGTCAATCCACCGAAGCCGGGCCAGCGGGCGGCACTGGATGCTTGAGGGCGTTCTTCACCAGCTTGCGCTCCACCGCGTCGCGCAGGTCCACGCCAGTGTGGTCGGCCAGCTGCAGCAGGTAGAGCAGCACGTCGGCCATCTCCTCGCCCACACGCTCCTTCTGCGCCGGGTCGGCGGTGAGCTGCTGTGATTCTTCAGGCGTGAGCCACTGGAACAGCTCCTGCAATTCGGCCGCCTCCACCATCAGCGCCATGGCCAGGTTCTTGGGCGTGTGGTACGGCTGCCAGTGGCGGGCTGCGGCGAAGGCGCGCAGGCGCTGCTGCAGGCCGGCCAGGTCCAGCGTCATGCGGCGCCCCTGGCACGACCCGCAAGGTGCGGCGCGCAAATGCTATAAATTTCATAGCCTCTCGCGCTTATTGATAAAGCGCCAGAGGCCAATTTCATTCTCATAGTGGCGTCACAGGTGCTTCGCCCGCCAGGTGGCGGCGGGCGTTTTCCATGAAGCGGTCCACCGAGTTTTGCACCGCTTCGGGCGACCAGCCCGCCACATGGGGCGTGAGCACCACGTTGTCCAGGTCCAGCAACTCGGCCGGGGGCGCAGGTTCGCTCTCGTACACGTCCAGCCCCGCAGCGGCGATGCGGCCTTCGCGCAGCGCGGCGGCCAGGGCGGCTGTGTCGATCACGCTGCCGCGGGCGATGTTGACCACCACACCGCGCGGGCCCAGCGCGTTCAGCACGGCAGCGTTGACCAGATGCTTAGTGCCCGCGCCTCCGGGCGTGGCGATGACGAGAAAGTCTGCCCACTCGGCCAGCGCCGCCACATCGGCAAAGTAGCGGTAAGGCACATCGGTGCGGGCGCTGCGGTTGTGGTAACCCACCTCGATCTCAAAGCCCAGCGAGCGCTGAGCAATCTTCTTGCCGATGGTGCCCAGGCCAATGATGCCCAGGCGCTTGTGCGACACGTTGGGCGGCAGCGGCAGCGCCGTGCGCCACACCCCGGCCCGCGTGGCCTTGTCCAGCGGCAGGATGCGGCGCTGCGCCGCAATCAGCAGGCCCCAGGTGTGGTCTGCCACGCAGTCGTCGTTGGTGCCCGCACCGGTGGCCACCACGATGCCACGCGCCTTGGCGTGGTCTACCGCCACGTTTTCATAACCAGCGCCCAGCACGCAGATCAGCGTGAGGGCAGGCAGCGCATCGATCTGCGCGGGCGACAAACCGATGGCCCCAATGGTGAGCGCCACCCGCACGCGGGAGCCGTGCTGGGCAATGGCGGCTGCGGCGGATGGTGCATCGGCCGCGTAGAGGACTTCAAACACCTCGGCCATCTGGGCGCGGTGTTCTTCCGACAGGAAGGTGAGAGCAAGCAGGACAGGCTTCATGGGAGCGGACATCATGAAAGAGAAGGAAGGGAGAGAAATGCGCGGGGCTCAGGCCGCCGCATCGCTTTGCTGGAGAGACCACATGCTGGCGTAGCGGCCGTTCATCGCCAGCAACTGCGCATGCGTGCCCCGCTCGATGATGCGGCCCGCATCCATGACCAGGATCTCGTGCGCGTCCACCACGGTGGAGAGGCGGTGCGCGATCAGCAGCGTGGTCTTGTTCTGCGCCGCGCTTTGCAGCTCGGCCTGGATGGCGCGCTCGTTGGCCGAGTCCAGCGCGCTGGTGGCCTCGTCGAAGATGAGGATGGGCGGGTTCTTGAGCAGCGTGCGCGCAATGGCCACGCGCTGCTTTTCGCCGCCCGAGAGCTTGAGCCCGCGCTCGCCCACCATGGTGCCGTAACCCTTGGGCGTGGCGCTGATGAAGCCGTGGATGCGCGCAGCGCGGGCCGCGGCCTCCACCTCCGCCTGCGCGGCGCCGGGGCGGCCATAGGCGATGTTGTAGGCCACGGTGTCGTTGAACAGCACGGTGTCCTGCGGCACGATGCCGATCGCCTGCCGCACGCTGGCCTGCGTCACGCCGCGGATGTCCTGCCCCGCGATGGTGATGCGGCCCTGCTGGATGTCATAGAAGCGGAACAGCAGCCGCGCCAGCGTGGACTTGCCCGACCCCGAGGGCCCCACCACGGCCACGGTCTTGCCGGCGGGGATCTCGAAGCTCACGCCCTGCAGGATGGGCCGCGCGGGGTCGTACGCAAAGTGCACGTCCTCAAACCGCACGGAGGGGTGCTCCAGCCCCGACAGCGGCTGCGCGCCGGGCGGGTCGGCCACCTCGCGCTCCTTGTCCATCAGGGTGAACATCTTGTCCAGGTCGGTGAGGCTCTGCTTGATCTCGCGGTAGATCACGCCCAGGAAGTTCAGCGGGATGTACAGCTGGATCATGAAGGCGTTGACCATGACCAGGTCGCCCAGCGTCATGCGCCCGTCCACCACGCCCTGGGTGGCGCGCCACAGCATGGCCACCAGGCCGGTGGCGATGATGAGCTGCTGGCCGGTGTTGAGCATGGACAGCGTGGTCTGGCTCTTGAGCCGCGCGCGGCGCAGCCGCTCCAGGCTTTCGTCGTAGCGGCGGGCCTCGAAGGCTTCGTTGTTGAAGTACTTGACGGTTTCGTAGTTCAGCAGCGAGTCCACGGCCTTGGTGTGCGCGGCCGAGTCGAATTCGTTGGCCTCGCGGCGGAACTTGGTGCGCCACTCGGTCACCAGCACGGTGTAGGCGATGTACAGCACCAGCGCCGTGAGCGTGATCCAGGCGAACCAGGCGTCGAACTTGACGGCCAGCACGCTGAGCACCAGCACCACCTCGATCAGCGTGGCGAACACGTTGAACAGCGAGAACGAGATCAGCGACTCGATGCCGCGCACGCCCCGCTCGATGTCGCGCGTCATGCCGCCCGTCTGGCGCTCCAGGTGGAAGCGCAGGCTCAGCGCGTGCAGGTGCTCGAACGTCTGCAGCGCAATCGCGCGCGCCGCCCCTTGCGTGGCCTTGGCGAAGACCAGCTCGCGCAGCTCGGTGAACAGCGAGGTGGACAGCCGCAGCGCGCCATAGGCCAGCAGCAGACCGACCGGAACCACCAGCAAGGTGGTGGCGTCGCCCGGCTTCAGGTCCATGGCGTCCACCAGCGTCTTGAGCAGCACGGGCACGCCGACGTTGGCCAGCTTGGCCCCCACCATGAACGCAATGGCGGCGAGCACGCGCCACTTGTAGTGCCACAGGTACGGCAGCAGGCGGCGCAGCGTGGCCCAGTCGGAGCGGGCCGGCGCAGGCGCGCCGGGCAGGGAGGGAGCGGTTTCGCCGTGGTGGCGCATGGGAGACAATTCCAGTTGTTGTTGTTTTTACCGACCCGGCTGAAGCCCCGGTGGTTTTTGGGGGGCCCGCCGCCCTGCAAGAACCCCAGGTTCCGACAAGGATTGGCTCAGCCCCAACCGAGATTGTGCCCATGTCTGCCGTTTTCAGCCCGCCCGCCGCCGCATTGCCCACCGACAAGGAACTGGTGCTCAAGGTCATCCCCATGCCCGCCGACACCAACGGCAACGGCGACATCTTCGGCGGCTGGGTGATGGCCCAGGTAGACCTGGCCGGCTCGGTGCTGCCCGCGCGCTACATCCAGGGGCGCATGGCCACCGTGGCGGTGAACGAGTTCATCTTCAAGCAGCCGGTGCGAGTGGGCGACATCCTGTCGTTCTTCTCGGCCATCACGCGCGTGGGCAACACCTCGGTCACCGTGGAGGTCGAGGTCTATGCCGAGCGCTTTTCCGCCCAGGGCCAGTACGTCAAGGTCACCGAGGCGCGGTTGACCTACGTGGCGATTGACGAGAAGGGCCGTCCCCGGCCCGTGCCCCGCCCGGCGGCAGACCCGGCCGCCGCTCAGTAAAGCCTCTTCCTTCGCGCACGGCGATTTTCTAGAGCCCCAGCGACGCCGCCAGGGCCGCGCGGTCGCTCACCCCGCGCCGCTGGTAGGCGTTGCGCAGGTGCACCCGCACCGTGGCGGGCGACAGGCCCAGCCGCGCCCCGATGTGCTTGTGCGTGGCCCCCTGGCAGTACAGCCGGGCCACCTCCAGCTGCCGCGCCGTCAGCGCCTGCAGATCGTCCCCGGCGGCCAGGCGGCGGAACGCCACGCGGCGGTGTTCGCCCAGGCGCGCCACGTTGACCTGCCACCCCAGCGCGCCCAGCTGGCGCACGGCCGGGGGCGTGCCCCGCAGCCAGGCACCGGGCACGCGCGGTGCCGTCAGGCGGCCGTGTGCCGCCAGCGTATCCCAGGCATCGCAGAAGCCGTCATCGGCAAACAGGATCCACCCGTTCGCATCCGTCACCGCCAGGGCCGCGCCCGGCTCCTCGGGCGCATGGCTCGCGGCCGCGGCCAGCCGGTTCACCAGCAAGGCCTCGCGCAGGGCCGGCGCCAGGCGGGTCAGTGCCCGGGCCTCGGCGGCCCCGTACGGCGGGGACGCCGCATGCCGGTTGAGGTACAGGTGCGCCACGGTATCGCTGCCGTCAAAGGCCAGCGTCACGCCCATCTGGTGCCCGATGGCGTAGCGCGCCAGAAAGTCACGCCACGGCGCGGCGTCCTGGGCGCGCTCCGCAGAACCTTCGTTCACGCACAGCGCCCGCCCGGGCTGTGCGTGCAACCGGCGGGTGAGGCGGTCCAGCTGCGCTCCGCCGACCGCATGCCACTGCGCGCTCATGGCCGCCAGGTCGTAGCCCTCTCCCACAGACGCCACAAACCCGGCCGGGTGCAGGGTGTTGATGGCCCCGTGATCCGCGCCGAAGCGGTCCAGCAAGCTGCGCAGCAGCTGGTGCTGGAAGCGTTCGCACCCTTGCGTGCGCGCCGCACGCAGCAGCGACACCGCGAAGCTGGCGGCCGAGGAAACATCTGCGGAGGCAGGCATGCGCGCAGGATACGGCAGGCGCCCTGGCACTGCCGCCCCAGGGGCACTGCACTGGCACCGGCCCACGCCGGTGACCGCCGCGGCACGCACCGCCCGCCCTACCGCACCATGGGGTATTCCCCCGCCGGGTGGCGGCCCGCACCATCGGAGGCCTATGAACGCATTACGACTTGCTGCGCAGCGCCGCGCTTGCACCGCGGCGGTGGGGCTGCTGCTCCTGGCCGCAGGGACGGCGGCCGTCGCCGAGCCCTTCGAGATCACCTTCACCGGCACCATCGCCCAGAGCAACTACGCCGAGATCCACAACGGAGAACGCTTTGAGCTGACCCTGGTGCTCGACAACGGCAATACCACCGCGCAAGGCCAGACCTGGGACATGAGCCACCTGCAGTGCGCCTACTGGCGCATGAACGATGCGGGCGATGTGCGCCTGGCGCAGCCGATCACGCTGGGCAGCAATGTGGGCGTCGTGGGCACCATCGCCACCGATGGCAGCGGTGCGCTGGTGGACATGCTGTCGATGGTGTACTCGGCCCCGGTCTTCACCTACACCACGGCCGGCTTCAGCAGCACGCTACTGTCCAATGTGCGCTGGTACGCGCACGGCTTCAACCCCGTGCTGATGATCGGCACGCGCCGGTTTTCCGAGGCGGCTGGCAATGGCATCCGCATGGCGCCTGCGGACTGGTCAGCCCCGCGCCCCTCGCAGCGGGTGTGCGACGCCACCGTGGTGCCGCCCTCCCCGGGCGGCGGGGCGGCGGCCATCCCCGCCCTGTCCGGGGGCACGCTGGGGCTGCTGGCGGCGCTGCTGGCCTGGGCCGGGCGCAGCCGCCTGCGGAGCACCTCTGCCGCGGGCCGCAAGGCCTGAACGCAGCGGGGCGCTGTGCAGCGCCCCGCGGTGTAACCGGGCTATGGGAACCCGTGTCGCTGCCGGCCTTTCTGGCTCAGGCCGCCATGGCCGTGGGCTCGGCCCGCAGCGGTGCCGACGGTGCGCGCTGGGCCGCGCCTGCACCCGACGCAAAGCCCGCCTCGATCTCGCCAGCGAGCTGGCCGCCCTCTTCGACCACCAGCTTGCCGTAGCGGATCTTGCCCGTGACCTTGCCGGTGCTGTAGATCACCAGCTTCTGGCGCACGGTGAGCGTGCCGCTGAACTCGCCATGGATCTCGGCGATGTCGATCTCGGCCGAACCCTTGAATGCGCCGTTGTGCGAGATCTGGATCACGCGCGAATCCATGGTGGCCTCCACGGTGCCTTCCACCACCAGCGTGTCGCAGTCGGTGATCTCCACGCCCTTGAGCTTGATGTTGGGTCCCACGGTGAGCTTGCTGCCCGTGGAATCGCTGGCCGCCGCAGGGGCCGTGGTGGCGGGGCTGGCGGCGGGGACGGGGGTGCTGGTGGCTGATGTGCTGGTCAGCCCATTGGATGACGTTGCGCTGTGGCGGGGTTGGAACGATTCAGGTTCACGCTTGCCAAAGAAGGGGTTTTGCACGGCCATCAGATCTCCTTGAAAAGAGGCCATCGTAGGTTTGGGCGCCGGCAAAAGATGCCAACGTTACGCAAGAACGGTAACGAGACGGTTCCGCGGTTGCATGCGCTTGCAGGGCTTGCAAGACCACACAGCCGACGCCTTTGCCCAGCGCAAAGGCTGCAAGGCAGACCACCTGCGCCGCCGGCGTTTGGGCGGTGGCGCTGAGTGGGCCTTTTGCGCGCCTCAGGACACGATATAGGCCGCCGCCCCGGCCGACATGATCTGCCCGTCCGGCCCCAGGAATTCCATGCGCGTGGTGGCCACGCGCGAGCCCAGGCGCAGCACCTGGGCGCGCAGCTCGAAGTGGCTGCCGATGCCCGGGCGCAGGTAGTCGATGCGCAGGTCGATGGTGCCCAGCTTGGCAAAGCGGTGCAGGCGCTGCTCGGGCGCCTCGTCCAGGTGCTTGGCACCGATGGCGGCCATCACGGCCAGGCCGCCCATGGCGTCGAGCCCCGCACTGATCACGCCGCCGTGCACGCGGTTGTAGGCGTAGTGCCCCACCAGCTCGGGCTTCATGTCGATGCGCCCGGCCACGCCATCGGGGCGCAGGCTGGTGATCTTCAGGCCCAGCACCTGGTTGAACACGATCTTCTCTTCAAAGATGGTCTTGAGCCCGGCGATGAACTCGGGCTCGAACGCCTGCGGCGCGGGGATTGCGGGTTTGCTCATGGTTCTCCTGGGTACCGTGCGGGTGTGCTGCGAAGGCGCGCGCCCTCATCGCTCCTATTTTTATAGCTATTAGCGCTTGATAGATAAGCGCTAGAGGCCATTTTGACCTAAAACTCGCCGTGGCGGCCCTGCCCCGCTGCAAACCGTGCGGCGCCACGCAGGGCCTCGGCCAGGCATTGCTGCCCGCCCGCCCATTCCTGCCGCAGCGCCTGCGGCAGCGGCAGCCCCTCGCCCGCGAGCGCGCTGGCGCGGTCTGCGCGCAGCGTGGCCTGCGGGAAGGCCGCCAGCTCCCGGGCCAGCGCCAGCGCGGCCTGCAACGACTGGCCCGCGGGTACCACGCGGTTGCACAGGCCCATGTGCAAGGCCTCGGCCGCATCGACCTTGCGGCCGGTGAGGATCAAGTCCAGCGCGCGCGCGAGCCCGATCAGCCGGGGCAGCCGGACCGTGCCGCCATCGATCAGCGGCACGCCGAAACGGCGGCAGAACACGCCCATGTAGGCATCCTCGGCCATCACCCGCAGGTCGCACCACAGCGCCAGTTCCATGCCGCCCGCCACGGCGGCGCCTTCGATGGAGGCGATCACCGGCTTGCTCAGCTGCAGGCGGCTGGGGCCCATGGGCCCCGGCGGGTGCGTGTCGGCAGCGGCGTAGTCCAGCGATGCCGCCAGGGCCTCGGGCGCCACGCCTTGCGCCAGCATTCGCGCGCCCGACTGCAAATCCCAGCCCGCGCAGAAATGGCCGCCCGCGCCGTGGAAGACGGCCACATCGGCGCCCGCGTCGTCGTCAAAGGCCACGAAGGCCGCATGCAGCGCACGCGCAGTCTCGGCGTCCACCGCGTTGCGCACACCGGGCCGGTGCAGTGTCACCAGCGTGACACGATCGTACGTTTCTACCGTCACGGACATGGGGTTCTCCTGTGGCCGGGCCTGGTTCACCCGACGTAACTCCTATTGCGCTGGGTGCAGCGCTGCGTCAATATCCGCCGCGGCCCGAAATGCACCCCACGCCAGCCTCGCCCGTCAGGGTTAGCCCCGAGTGCAGCGAGCAGCGGTCACAGGCAGCATTATTTATGCAAAGCAACCGCTTTGTAAAAATCTTCTGGAGAGCCCCCGCGTGCAATTCGTGCAACTGTTGATCAGCGGAATCTCCCAGGGCTGCATCTACGGGCTGATCGCGCTGGGCTTCGTGCTCATCTACAAGGCCACCGAAACCGTGAGCTTTGCGCAGGGCGAACTCATGATGCTGGGCGCCTTCTGCGGCCTGGCGCTGATGACGGTGCTGGGCTTTCCCTTCTGGGTGGCGGTGCTGGCCAGCATTGCGGCCATGGGGTGCTTTGGCGTGGTGCTGGAGCGCGCGGTGATCCGCCCCATCCTCGGCCAGCCCGCGTTCTCCATCGTCATGCTCACCATCGGCATCGGCTACGTGCTGCGCGGGCTGGTCACGATGATCCCCAACATCGGCACCGACACCCACACGCTGCCCGTGCCCTACAAGGACCTGTCGTTCCGCCTGGGCGCACTGGTGCTCAACGCCGAGCAGCTGGTGGTGATCGGTGCCACGGGCGTGCTGTGCGTGCTGCTGTTCGCCATGTTCCGCTACAGCAAGCTGGGCATTGCCATGCAGGCCGCGTCGCAGAACCAGCTGGCGGCCTACTACATGGGCATCCCCGTGCAGCGGCTCAACGGCCTGGCCTGGGGCCTGGCGGCTGCGGTGGCGGCGGTGGCAGGGCTGCTGCTGGCGCCCATCACTTTCGTGCACGCCAACATGGGCTTCATCGGGCTCAAGGCCTTTCCGGCCGCGGTGGTGGGCGGCTTTGGCAGCCTGCCGGGCGCCATCGTCGGCGGGCTGGTCATCGGCATCGTCGAATCGCTCTCGGGCTTCTACCTGCCCGACGGCTTCAAGGACACGGCGGCGTACATCGTGGTGCTGATCATGCTGATGGTGAAGCCCAACGGGCTGTTCGGCGAAAAGCTCAGGAAAAAGGTCTGAAGGACAACCATGCGTTTCATCTTCAAGACCTCGTACGCGCAAGACATCCGCCTGGCCAAGCACGGCGGCCACGTTTTCTGGTACAGCCTGCTGTGCCTGGCCCTCGTCGCCGCGCCCTGGGTGGCGCCCGAATACTGGCTGGCTCAGCTCACGTTCGTGCTCATCTATGCCATCGTGGGCCTGGGGCTGATGCTGCTGGCGGGCTTCACGGGGCTGTTCTCGCTGGGGCATGCGGCCTTCCTGGGCGTGGGGGCGTACACGCAGGCCGTGCTCACAGGCATGGGCTGGCCGTTTGCGCTGTCGCTCGCATGCGCCGCGGGGCTGTCGGCCGCGGTGGGCGTGGTGGTGGGCCTGCCCGCGCTGCGCGTCAAGGGCATCTACCTGGGCATGGCCACGCTGTCGTTCGGCTTCATCGTCGAAGAGGTGTTCGCGCGCTGGGAGTCGGTGACGGGCGGCAACTCGGGCAAGCACCTGCTGCCGCCGCAGATCGCGGGGTATTCGTTTGAATCGACCGAGTCGTTCTACTTTCTGTGCCTGGGCATCACCGTGGTGTGCACGCTGGCCATCCTGAACCTGCTGCGCGCCCCCACGGGCCGCGCCTTCGTGGCCATCCGCGATTCGGAAATCTCGGCGCAGAGCATGGGCATCCACCTCGCGCGCTACAAGACGCTGTCGTTCTCGCTCTCGGCCGCGCTGGCCGGCATTGGCGGCGCGCTGTATGCGCACAAGCTGCAATTCATCTCGCCGGACCAGTTCAACATCCTGCAGTCCATCGACCTGCTGCTGATGATCGTGATCGGCGGCCTGGGCTCGGTGCACGGCGCCTTCCTGGGCGCCATCTTCCTGATCTCCATGCCGCAGCTCATCTCGCTGGGCAAGGACTGGCTGCCTGACTCGATCGGCCAGTCGCCGGGCCTGCAGGCGGTGGTGTACGGGACGGTGCTGATCGCCTTCGTGCTGTTCGAGCCCATGGGCCTGTACGGCCGCTGGCTCAAGGTGCGCACCTGGCTGCAGATGTTCCCGTTCTACCGCAAGGGCATGTTCAAGCGGCAGAAGTCCTTTCAAAAATCCGACAGGTTGAAATGAGACACCCCCCTGAGTCGCTTCGCGCCTTCCCCCCGCTCTCGCTTCGCTGCGCTGCGCGGGCAGGGGGACAACGCCCTCGCTGCGGGGCGGCCCTTGCTCGGCGTTCCCGGTCTGGGCCACGCCAGTCTCAACCCCCCCGCAACAGTACGAGCGCCATGGAGGGACCATGACGACCGACGTGCTTCTGAGCGCCCAGAACCTCAGCGTCCGCTTCGGCGGCGTGCTGGCGGTCAACAACGTGAGCTTCGACGTGCGGCGCGGCGAGGTGTTCACCCTCATCGGGCCCAACGGCGCGGGCAAGACCACGGTGTTCAACCTCATCAGCCGCATCTATACGCCCACCACCGGCACCATCACTTATGCAGGCCCCGACGGCGCGATGCTGCCGCTGACCGCGCAGCCGCCGCACAAGGTGGCGGGCCTGGGCATTGCGCGCACCTTCCAGAACATCGAGCTGTTTGAGCACGCCAGCGTGCTGCACAACCTGCTGATCGGCCGCCACACACGGCAGCACCATGGCCTGTGGTCCGAGATGTTCTTCACCCGCACGGTGCGCGAAGGGGAAGTGCAGGCGCGCGAAAAGGCCGAGCAGGTCATCGACTTCCTGGAACTGCAGCACTACCGCGACACCCTGGTGGCTGGCCTGCCCTACGGCGTGCGCAAGGTGGTGGAACTGGCCCGCGCGTTGTGCACCGAGCCCCAGTTGCTGCTGCTGGACGAGCCATCGTCCGGCCTGAACGTGGAGGAGACCGACGACATGGCCTTCTGGATCCAGGACATCCAGCACGAGCTGGGCATTACGGTGCTGATGGTGGAGCACGACATGTCGCTGGTCTCCAAGGTGTCCGACCGCGTGCTGGCCATGAACCAGGGCGAGGTGGTGGCCCTGGGCAGCCCGCGCGAGGTGCAGACGCACCCCGGCGTGGTGGAGGCGTACCTGGGCACCATCGACGACGTGAGCAACCTGCGCCGCCCGGCGGGTTCCCATGCGGGAGTCCGCGCATGAGCGCCGTGCCGGCCGCCAATGCCTCGTCCGCCGCTGCCGTGGCGGACCAGCCCCTGCTGCGCCTGCAGAACGTGGAGAGCGCCTACGGCCCCATCAAGGCGATCCGGGGCGTGAGCCTGCAGGTGCGGCGCGGCGAGATCGCGGCCGTGCTGGGCAGCAATGGCGCGGGCAAGACCACCATCCTCAAGACCATCAGCGGCATCATCGACCCCCGCAAGGGCACCATCGAGTTCCACGGCCAGGACATCACCGCCCGCGACCCGGCCGCCATCGTGCGCCGGGGCCTGATGCACGTGCCCGAGGGGCGCGAGGTATTTCCCCTGCTGTCGGTCAAGGACAACCTGCTGATGGGCGCCTACACCCGCGCCGACAAGGACGGCGTGGCGCGCGACATCGAGACCGTGTTCGGCTATTTCCCCATCCTCAAGGAGCGCGCCGCGCAGGACGCTGGTTTGCTCTCGGGCGGCCAGCAGCAGATGCTGGCCATCTCGCGCGCGCTCATGGCCAACCCTGAGCTGATCCTGCTGGACGAGCCCAGCCTGGGCCTCTCCCCCAAGCTCACCAAGGAGATCTTCGAGATCGTCGTGCGCATCAACCGCGAGCGCGGCACCACCATCCTGCTGGTGGAGCAGAACGCCAACATGGCGCTCAATGCGTCGGACTACGGCTACGTGCTGGAGAACGGCCGCATCGTGATGGAAGACAGCTGCGAGCGCCTGCGCGAAAAGGACGACATCAAGGAGTTTTACCTGGGCATGAAGGACGAAGGTGTACGCGGCGAGCGGCGGTGGAAAAAGAAAAAGACCTGGAGATGAGCGCACATGTCTAACCTCTGGGACCTCGATCACATCCAGCCCGCCGGCACCGACGTGCTGGCCGGCAGCACCATCCCCGCCATGTTCTGGAACGCTGTGGCCCTGCGCGGCCCCAACGTGTGGATGCGGCAGAAGGAGCTGGGCATCTGGAAGAGCTGGACCTGGGACCAGACTGCGGAGGCCGTGCGCGAGATCGCGGGCGGGCTGATGGCGCTGGGCTTTGCCCGGGGCGACTGCGCCTCCATCCTGTCGAACACCAACATCGAATGGGTGCTGGCCGACCTGGCCGTGCTCAGCTGCGGCGGCATTGCCAACGGCGTCTACCCCACCGACGCTGCGGCGCAGGTGCATTACCTGAGCGAAGACTCTGCCACCCGCGTGCTGTTTGTGGAGGACGATGAGCAGCTCGACAAGGCGCTGGAGGTGCGCGCGCAACTGCCGCTGCTGCACAAGATCATCGTGTTTGACATGGAAGGCCTGCGCGGCCTGAACGACCCGCACGTGCTGAGCCTGGCAACGCTGCGCGAACTGGGCCGCGCCTGGAACCAGCAGAACCCCGGCGCGCTGGAGCTGCGCGTGCAGGCCTGCCAGCCCGAGGACGTGGCCATCCTCGTCTACACCTCCGGCACCACCGGCAAGCCCAAGGGCGCCATGCACACGCACGCCGCGCTCACCTACACCGTGCGGGGCTACAACACGCTGATTTCGCGCACGGAGGATGACGAGGCCATGTGCTTTCTGCCCCTGTGCCACATTGCCGAGCGGATGGGCGGCGAATATTTCTCGCTGTACACCGGCTCGCGCCTCAATTTCGTCGAAAACCCGGACACGGTGCCCGAGAACGTGCGCGAGATCGCGCCCACGGTCTTCACCGCCGTGCCACGCGTGTGGGAGAAGTTCTACTCGGGCGTGATGATTGCCCTGAAGGAATCCACGCGGCTGCAGCAGGCGGCGTACGCCTGGTCCATCGGCGTGGGTACGCGCATTGCGGAGAAGGTGCTGGCAGGCCAGCCCGTGGGCGGGCTGCTGAAGGCGCAATTCCTGCTGGCGCGTTTTCTGGCGCTGAACAATGTGCGCAAGCTCATCGGCATCCACCGCGCGCGCTTTCTCGTCACGGGCGCCGCGCCCATCTCGCCCGAGCTGGTGAAGTGGTACCTGGCCCTGGGCGTGCCCATGCTGGAGGTGTGGGGCATGACCGAGACCTGTGGCGCCGCCACCGGCGTGCCGGCCAACCGCATCAAGCCCGGCTCCATCGGCCCGGCGGCCAGCTACAACGAGGTGCGGATCGACCCGGCCACGGGCGAGATCCTGGTGCGCGGGCCCAACGTGTTCAAGGGCTACCTCAACCTGCCGGAGAAGACCGCCGAGACCATCGACGCCGACGGCTGGCTGCACACGGGCGACGTGGGCGTGGTCGACGCCGACGGCTACCTGCGCATTACCGACCGCATGAAGGACATCATCATCACGGCTGGCGGCAAGAACATCACGCCCAGCGAGCTGGAGAACGAGCTCAAGTTCAGCCCCTACGTGACCGATGCCGTGGTGATTGGCGACAAGCTGCCCTACCTCACGGTGATCATCATGATCGACCAGGAGAACGTGGAGAAGTTTGCGCAAGACCACGACGTGCCGTTTTCCAACTACGCCAGCCTGACCCGCACGCGCGAAGTGCAGGAGCTGATCCAGGGCGAGATTGACCGGGTGAACGCGAAGTTCGCGCGCGTGGAGCAGATCAAGAAGTTCTTCCTGCTGGACACGCAGCTCACGGCCGAGGATGAAGAGCTGACGCCGACCATGAAGCTCAAGCGCAAGCTGGTGCAGCAGAAATATGCGGCGCAGATTGAAGCGATGTACCGGTAGGTGCTGGCCTTCGACAGGCTCAGGCTGAACGGGTGGGGGTTGGCGACTGCTGGGACGAACCCCGAGGCTGTTCACCACCTCCCCAACCGTTCGGGCTGAGCCTGTCGAAGCCAGGCGCACTGCAACCAGACGGGCAGTTCGAGATAGGGAAAGTGCTGGTGCCCCGCCCCGGGCACCGTTCTATAACGAGCGATCGTGTTCGATCCAACCGAAGGAGACGTGCCATGAAACTGCATTCCATCGCCGCCCTCGCGGCCGTGGCCCTGGCCACCGGCGCGGCGCACGCGCAGGCGACCCAGGGCGTGAGCAAGGACACCATCACGCTGGGCTCCATCCAGGATCTGTCCGGCCCGCTGGCGGGCTTTGGCAAGCAGGTGCGCCTGGGCATGATGCTGCGCGTGGACGAGGCCAACGAGCAAGGCGGCGTCAACGGCCGCAAGCTCGACCTCAAGGTGGAGGACTCGGGCTACGACCCCAAGAAGGCCGTTCTGGCCGCGCAGAAACTGGTGAACCAGGACAAGATCTTCATGATGATCGCGCACATCGGCACGGCGCAGAACCTGGCCGCCATGCCGGTGCAGTTCAGCAAGAACGTGATCAACTTCTTCCCCGTGACGGCCGCACGCGATATGTACGAGCCCTTCCACAAGCTCAAGTATTCGTTTGCCGCCACCTACTACGACCAGATCCGCCTGGCCGCGCCCAAGCTCATCAAGGAAAAGGGCGCCAAGAAGGTCTGCACCATCTACCAGGACGATGAGTTCGGCCTGGAGGTGATGCGCGGCGGCGAGGCCGCGCTCAAGTCCCTGGGCATGGAGTTCGCCGAGAAGACCTCGTACAAGCGCGGCGCCACCGACTTCTCGTCCCAGGTCGCCAAGATGAAATCGGCGGACTGCGACTTCGTGATCCTGGGCACCATCATCCGCGAGACCATCGGCACGATTGGCGAGGCGCGCAAGACCGGCTTCAACCCCACGTTCCTGGGCTCCAGCGCCGCCTACACCGACCTCATCCACAAGCTGGGCGGCAAGCCCATGGACGGCTTGTACGCCACCATGACGGTGCAGCACCCCTACCTGGACGAGGCCAGCCAGCCCATCCGCTTCTGGGCCAACAAGTACAAGACCAAGTTCAATGAAGACCCCACGGTGTTCTCGGTGTATGGCTACGGCGCGGTGGACGCCTTCATCAAGGCCGCGCAGAAGGCCGGCACCAACCTCACCACCGAGAGCTTCATCAAGGCCATGGACACCATGGTGATCCCGCCCGACATGTTCGGCAGCGCCGAGGCCACCTACGGCCCGCAAAAGCGCCTGGGCAGCGACCTTTCGCGCCTGTCGCAGATCCAGGATGGCAAGTGGAAAGTGGTGTCGGACTACGTCAAGCCCTGAGGCCCAGGCCGTTCACGCTGCGCTTGCCGAAGCGCCGCGCAGGGCTTCGGCAAGCCCAGCTCGAACGGTGAGCAGGTCGCTGAGCGCAACCAACCAGCCGCCTTCGGGCGGCTTTTTGCGTTTCAGGAGATGCGTTTCGGCAGCGCCGGTGGCACAATGAATTTAACCAAGCAGTAACTTTGCATAAATAAATAAGCAGGATCGTCGCAGCCATGATCGAACGCACCCTCTTCCAGCCCGAGCACCAGGCGTTTGCCGACAGCTTTCGCCGCTTCATCGACAAGGAGGTGACCCCCTTCCACGCCGCGTGGGAAGACCAGGGCTACGTCGCGCGCGAGGTGTGGCGCCAGGCCGGGGCCAACGGCTTTCTGTGCATGAGCCTGCCGGAGGAGTACGGCGGCGCCGGGGCCGACAAGCTCTACGCGGTGGCGCAGATGGAAGAGCTGGCGCGCGCTGGCACCACGGGCATCGGCTTTGGGCTGCACAGCGAAATCGTGGCCCCGTACATCCTGCACTACGGCACCGAGGCGCAGAAGCAAAAGTACCTGCCCCAGATGGCCACCGGGGCACTGGTGGGCGCCATCGCCATGAGCGAGCCTGCCGCCGGCAGCGACCTGCAAGGCATCAAGACCACGGCCCTCAAGAGCGCGGACGGCAGCCACTACGTGCTCAACGGCAGCAAGACCTTCATCACCAACGGCTGGCATGCCGACCTGGTGATCGTGGTCGCCAAGACCGACCCGGCCGCGGGCGCCAAGGGCACCAGCTTGTTCCTCGTCGAACGCGGCATGCCCGGCTTTGAAAAAGGCCAGCGTCTGAAGAAAGTAGGCATGAAGGCGCAGGACACGTCCGAGCTGTTCTTCAACGACGTGAAGGTGCCCGCCGGCAACCTGCTGGGCGGCCCCGCCATGGAAGGGCGCGGCTTCATCTGCCTGATGGAGCAGTTGCCGTGGGAGCGGCTGCAGATCGCCATCACCGCCGTGGCCGCATCGCAGGCCGCCATCGACTGGACGCTGGACTATGTCAAAGAGCGCAAGGTCTTCGGCCAGAGCGTGGCGGCGTTCCAGAACACCCGCCACACCCTGGCCGAGCTGCAGACCCAGGTGCAGGTAGCCCGCGTATTCGTGGACAAATGCTGCGAGCTGATCCTGAAAGACCAGCTCGACACCCAGACCGCCAGCATGGCCAAGTACTGGACCACCGATCTGCAATGCAAGGTGATGGACGAATGCGTGCAGCTCTTTGGCGGCTATGGCTACATGTGGGAATACCCCATTGCCCGCGCCTATGCCGATGCGCGCGTTCAGCGCATCTACGGCGGCACCAACGAGATCATGAAAGAGGTGATCGCGCGTGCCATGGGCCTGGGCAAATAGCGCCATGGCCCCCGGCACGGAGACCGCCCTCCAGCGCGCCGCGCTCGGCGCGCCGCAGGCCGAACCGCAACCGTCACAGATACCAGTGGGCGCGGGCTTCTTCGGGGCTGAGGGGTGCGCCCGGGCGGCGGTCCGTCACATTCAGCCAGGCGCGCACGCCCTGGCTGCCACTCAAGGCCCGCATCAGCAGCACCCCTGCGCCAATGCCCCGGATCGCCGCCGCGCTGCGGCTGGGGGCCATGAAAGCCGCCACGGCCAGCGCGCTGGAGGCCGCCAGGACCACCTGGTGTTCCAGCGCAAAGCCTTCGCGGGTGTCGTCGTATTCAATAGCGCCACGGACCATGCGCTGCAGGGCGGGGGTTGGATTTCGTTTCATAGCCAGAATTTGAAGAGCAACTGCAGAAAGATAGTGCAACAGCCACTGTATCCGCGTCAGAGAGCGTGCTGTGATGGCGTGGGCCGCACAGGAGCCCCCTACCGCCAACCTGCCTGACGGTGCACAACACGACGCCGTCGCCCCAACCACCGCGATTTTCAATCGTTCAAGACCACCGGAGACCATTCACCATGACCGAAGCCTACGTTTTCGACGCGCTGCGCACCCCGCGCGGCAAGGGCAAGAAGGACGGCACCCTGCACGAGGTCAAGCCCATCGACCTGCTGGTGGGCCTGCTGACCGAGCTGCAAGCGCGCCACCGCTTTGACACCGCCGCGGTGGACGACGTGGTCATGGGCATCGTTTCACCCGTAGGCGAGCAAGGCGCGGTGCTGCCCAAGGTGGCCGCGCTCAAGGCGGGGTGGGACTTTCGCTGCGCGGGCGTGCAGGTCAATCGCTTTTGCGCATCAGGCCTCGAAGCCGTCAACCTGGCCGCGCAAAAGGTGCGCAGCGGCTGGGAAGACCTGGTGGTGGCCGGCGGCGTGGAGAGCATGAGCCGTGTGCCCATCGGCTCCGACGGCGGCGCCTGGGCGCAGGACCCCGCCACCAACTCCGCCACGCTGTTCGTGCCCCAGGGCATCGGCGCCGACCTGATCGCCACGCTGGACGGCTACACCCGCGCCGACGTGGACGCCTTCGCGCTCGAATCGCAGCGCCGCGCCACCGCGGCGCGCGCGGCGGGGTATTTCAAGAATTCGGTCGTGCCCGTGCGCGACTTCATCGGCCAGACCATCCTGGCCGAGGACGAGTTCATCAAGCCCCAGACCACGCTCGAAGGCCTGGGCGCGCTCAAGCCCTCGTTCGAGCAACTGGGCGGCATGGGCTTTGACGCCGTGGCGCTGCAGCGCTACCCGCAGGTGGAGCGCATCCACCACGTGCACCACGCGGGCAACTCGTCCGGCATTGTGGACGGCGCCGCCGCCGTGCTCATCGGCAACGAGGCCGCCGCCAAGGCCCACGGCCTCACGCCGCGCGCACGCATCGTGGCAACGGCGTTGAGCGGCGCCGACCCCACCATCATGCTCACCGGCCCCGTGCCCGCCGCCAAGAAGGCGCTGGCCCGCGCGGGCATGACCGTCGAGCAGATCGACCTGTTTGAAGTGAACGAGGCCTTTGCGGCCGTGCCCATGCGCTTCATGCGCGAGCTGAGCGTACCGCACGACAAGGTCAACGTGAACGGCGGCGCCATCGCCATGGGCCACCCGCTGGGCGCCACGGGCGCCATGATCCTGGGCACCTTGATTGACGAGCTGCACCGCCGGGGCCAGCGCTATGGCCTGGCTACGCTGTGCGTGGGCGGCGGCATGGGCATTGCCACGATTGTGGAAAGGCTGTGACCCGTGCCCGCCGCCACGCACTCGCCCTCGACTTTCCCCTTCCGTTCGGGCTGAGCCTGTCGAAGCCAGGGCATGAATCACCCTTCGGACCGACGCACCAAGTGCCGGCCTTCGACAAGCTCAGGCTGAACGGACAGTAGAGAGGTTGACGCCCATCCATCCCACGCTTCCTCTCCCCTCGCCCAACCGTTCGGGCTGAGCCCGTCGAAGCCAGGGCACACCCGCCACAACGCCCCGTTCCTTGCCGCGAGACACCACCGCACCCAGGAGACAAGAACATCATGCAAACCATCCGCTACGAACTCATCCCCGCCCAGGGCACCGAAGGCCAGGTCGCCGTCATCACGTTTGACGAAACCAACTCGCCCGTCAACACCATGTGCCGCCAGTGGCAGCAAGAGCTGGGCGAAGTCACCGCGCAGGTGCTGGGCGACCGCGAGCGCCTGGGCGCAGCGCTCAAGGGCATCGTGCTCGCATCCGCCAAGACCAGCTTCTTTGCGGGCGCCGACCTCAAGGCCACCATGCGCCTGACACCTGCGGATGCTCCTGCCGTGTTCAGCGAAATCGAGCGCATGAAGAAGCACTTCCGCACGCTCGAAACTTTGGGGCTGCCGGTGGTGGCCTGCCTCAATGGCGCGGCGCTGGGCGGCGGCTGGGAAGTGGCCCTGGTCGCCCACTACCGCATCGCCGTGGCCGACCCCAAGATCCAGTTCGGCCTGCCCGAGGTGACGCTGGGCCTGATGCCCGGCGCCACCGGCGTGACCAAGATGACGCGCCTGCTGGGCCTGATGGGCGCACAGCCCTACATCCTGGAAGGCAAGCTCTTCAACCCCGCAGAGGCGCTGGAGCTGCAACTGGTGCACGAGCTGGTCGCCACGCGCGAGCAACTGCTGCCCGCCGCCCTGGCCCACATCGCCACCCACCCGCACGCCGTGCAGCCGTGGGATGACAAGAACTACAAAATGCCCGGCGGCACACCCGCCAACCCCAAGATCGCGAGTGCCCTGACGGTGGCGCCCGCCATGCTCAAGAAGACCACGCGCGGCCGCTACCCCGCGCCCGAGGCTGCGCTGGCCGCCATGGTCGAAGGCGCTCTGGTGGACTATGACACCGCCCTGCGCATCGAAAGCCGCTACCTCGCCCGCCTGATGACCGGCCCCGTCGCGCGCAACATGATCAACACGTTCTTCTTCGACATGAACGCGATCAAGAGCGGCAAGTCACGCCCCGGCAATGCTCCCCGCTACAAACCCCAAAAGGTCGGCATCCTGGGCGCCGGCATGATGGGCGCGGGCATCGCCTGGGCCCAGGCGAGCAAAGGCATCGCCACCGTGCTCAAGGACGTGAGCGCGGAAAAGGCCGAGGCCGGCAAGGCCTACAGCGCCAAGCTCACCCAGGCCCGCGTGGACAAGGGCAGCATGACGGCCGAGGCGCAGCAGGCGCTGCTGGCCCGCATCACGCCCACCGCCAGCGCGGCCGACCTGGCAGGCTGCGACCTCATCATCGAAGCCGTGTTCGAAAGCCGCGACCTCAAGGCCAAAGTCACTCAAGAGGCTGAGCCGCAACTGGCGCCCGGCGGCTTCTTTGCCAGCAACACCTCCACCCTGCCCATCAGCGGCCTGGCCACGGCCAGCAGCCGGCCCGAGAAGTTTGTGGGCATCCACTTCTTCAGCCCCGTGGACAAGATGAAGCTGGTGGAGATCATCCGCGGCAAGCAAACGGATGACGAGACCGTGGCCCGCGCCTTCGACTACGTGCAGGCCCTGGGCAAAGTGCCCATCGTGGTCAACGACTCACGCGGCTTTTACACCAGCCGCACCTTTGGCACCTTTGTGATGGAAGGCGCCGCCATGCTGGGCGAAGGCATCCCCGCCGCCGCGATTGAAAACGCCGCCATGCAGGCTGGCCTGCCCGTGGGCCCGCTGGCCGTGCTGGACGAAACCGCCCTGACCCTGAGCGTGCACGTGCTGGAGCAGACCCGTGCCGACTACGCGGCCGAAGGCAAAACCTACACCGCCACACCCGGCGAGCTGCTGGTGGAGCGCATGGTCAAGGAACTGAAGCGCCCGGGCCGCGCCGGGGGCGGCGGCTTTTACGACTACCCCGCAGGCGCCAAGAAGCACCTGTGGCCGGAGCTGAAACCTCTGTTCGAAAAGCCCGGTGTGGAATGGAGCGTGCAGGAGATCCAGGACCGCCTGCTCTACCGCCAGGCCATCGAGACTGCGCGCTGTCTGGCCGAGGGCGTGCTGACCAGCGTGCATGACGCGAACATTGGGTCGATATTTGGGATTGGGTTTCCGGCGTGGACGGGGGGGGCGATGCAGTTCATTTATGGAACGGGTGTTGAGGCGTTCTTGAAGCGTGCGGATGAACTGGCGGCGAAATACGGCTCGGGGTTCACGTTAGAAACAAAAGTCCGAGATGCCATCCGCGGCTTTCAGCCACGCTATTGACTGAACCTGGGCCCTTCAAGTCGGATACCTGAAGGAGCTCACTTCAGGCTCACGCAATGCATCCCCGACCAACTGCCACATATATTGGTCTGGGGTTGTCGCGAACACGAACCACAACTCTGCAATGTGCAGGGCGGGAAACACAACCTCCTCTAGAGAGAAACGGCCCTCTCTGTTGAGAAAGATTGCCACTATCAAATCATCGCCGGAATACTTGCTCAATCCATCGACCAGTGCCTGGACAGTTGCACCTTCGTTCAAATGCGCCGGCACCAACTCCTTGAGTTGCACCCGCGCAAAGTGCTGAACATCAGCAATCCGCCATGTAGCAACGAAGTCATAGTCACTTGATTCCACGGGAGAAAACAGGACCTGGTGCCCCAGGCGCAGGGACATGCCATGGCAAAAAAGCGCAGCATGGCGAAACTCGCGTATGGGCTTCAAGCCGTTGGTTCGTAGATTGCGGACTTGTGGGGACAAGTTTGCGCCTACCATTTGAGACTCAATCTGGCGGAGTTCACGCAGAACCACCGCGGGGTCACGATACGACAGCGCGGCAAATCCCTTGAGGTCCGAGGAGGACTGCGTCACGGACTTTCCCCTTCACCAGCTGTAGAAGACGTTCATGTGATTTGTCCAGTTCGAACGGACTCGTTACGGTCCTGCGTACTCAGTCACCTTAAATGCTCGGTAGAGATGACACCAAAAATAGTGAAGAAGCTCGTTTATGTACATATTGGCCAAGCAGTTCTCTCTGTCTGTGTAGCGGGCGTGTTCATGGTATTTCACTCTCCAATGATCAAGATGGACACCATTGGGATGGTCGAAAACATCGACAGAAAATATGTGCGCCGCGACCAGCTGAATTCTGCGCAGATCAGGGAGTTGAACGAATTCAAGCGCTTCATCCAATACAACGAAGACGCGCATTGGGAAAAACATCGCCTTTCCCGGATGGTGGTGATTTACGGATTCTTGCTATCGGCAGCTGTGAGCCTTGTGGTAGCCTGGTTTCTTGCGCGGCGGGTGTGCCAAGACCCTTCGTCGAGTTAACGCAGCGTAATCCGAGGCCCCTCCATCGCAGGGCAGAGTGTCAGCTGGCGCCACCAGCTAACCCGATCTAAGGCGCTGGGCGCTCCCCTCTCACTGAATACCCACATTCAACCCCAACATCCCCCGCGCCTCCTGCGGCGACGCCACCTCCCGCCCCGCATTGCGCGCGTACTCCGCCAATTTCTCAATCAACGGCCCGTTCGAATCCGCCTTGGCCCCATCCGGCAGATAGAACGTGTCCTCCAGCCCCGTACGCAAATGTCCGCCCAGTTCGGCCACGCGCTGGTGCACGGGCCAGATCTCGCTGCGGCCGATGACGGTGGCTTGCCAGGGGGCGTCTTTGATTTTCAGCTTGAGCAGGATGGGCAGCAGGTCCGGGTCGGCAGGCATGCCGGATTCGACGCCCATCACAAAGTTGTACTCGGGCAGGCGCTCGGTGTACATGCCGGTCTGAACGTACATCTCCACGCAGCGCACGATGCCCACGTCAAAGCACTCGAACTCGGGCAGCGTGCCGGTTTCCAGCATCACGTCGATGAAGTCCTTGACCTTGGCGGGCTGGTTGTCGAACAGCATGGGCGGCCAGGCCCAGGTGCCGTTGCTGCGCACCTTCAGGTAGTTGAGCGATCCGGCGTTGCACGCGGCCATCTCGGGGCGGGTGGCGTGCAGGCAGTCGAGTGGGCCCTGGTAATTGGGGCCGACCACGCCGGTGGTCTGGTTGATGATCAAACCGGGGCAGGCCTCACGCATGGCTTGCACGCAGTCGCGCGCCACCTGCGGGTCCCAGCTGGGCAGGTGGCCTTTGCCGGGCTCCTGGTTGCGAAAGTGCACGTGGACCACGGCGGCGCCTGCGTCGTAGGCGCGGCGGGCCTCTTTGGCCAGTTGCTCGGGCGTGACGGGCACGTGGTGCTGGCCCGGGTCTGTCAGCACGCCGGTGATGGCGCAGGTGATGATGGCTTTGTGGCTGGGGTCGGTGCTGTGCATGGGGCCTGTCTCCTTGCTTCAAATGCCCAACTGCTTGGCAGCCAGGTCCTTCATGATTTCTTCCGCACCGCCGCCGATCATCATGACCTTGACCTCGCGGTAGATGCGCTCGCTGACGATGCCGCGCATGAAGCCCATGCCGCCCAGGATCTGCACGGCCTGGTCGGCGCAGAACTGCATGGTTTGAGTGGCGTGGTTCTTGAGCAGGCACACACTCGCTACCCATTCCGGTCCGGTGCGGCCCACGTCTGCTTGCGCGGCCACGGATTCGCACCACGCGGCGGTGGACTGGATGCGCATCTGCATGTCCACCAGCTTGTGGCGGATGACCTGGTGCTCCACCAGCGCGGCGCCAAAGGTCTTGCGCTGGCGGGCCCAGGCCAGGGCCTCGTCGTAGCAGGCCTCGGCAAAGCCCAGGGCCGATGCGGCCAGGCCAAAGCGCTCGCCGTTGAAGTTGGCCATGATGATGCGAAAGCCCGCGCCCTCTTCGCCCAGCAGGTAGCGTGCAGGCACGGGCACGTTGTCAAAACGCAGGTGGGCGGTGTCGGAGCAGAGCCAGCCCATCTTGTCGAGGCGCGTGCGCGAGAGGCCTGCGCTGTGGCCGGGGACGAGCAGCATCGAGATGCCTGCGCTGCCCTTGCTTCCGGCCTCCCCGGTCCTCACCGCCACGGTGATCCAGTCCGCGCGCATGCCGGAGGTGATGAATACCTTTTCACCGTTGACGATGTAGTCATCACCCTCGCGCCGCGCTGTGGTCCTGAGCTGGGCCACGTCAGACCCGCCACCGGGCTCGGTAATCGCCAGCGCAGCAATTTGCTCGCCAGCCAGCACGGGCGGGATGACCTCGGCACACACGGCGTCGCTGCCATGCGCCAGCACGGGCGGCAGGCCGATGTTGTGCGAGAGCAGGCTGGCCAGCACGCCGCCGCTGACCCCGTGGCGGCTGAGCGCGCGCCACAGCGGCAGGCGCAGCTGGTAGCTGGCGGGCGTGCCGCCGTAGGCCTCGGGGTAGCCCAGGCCCAGCAGGCCCAGGTCGGCCGCGCGGCGGTACAGGCTGCGAGGGAACTCACCGGCAGCGTCCCAAGCGTCCACATGCGGGGCGATTTCGGCGCGGGCGAAGCGGGTGACGGTGTCGGCGAGGGCGGTGCGGTCTTCTTCGCTCACAGAGGTCGCTGCGGATGGGGTGGTCATGCGGGCGCTCCTTGCGTGGCGGGTGCAAAGCGGGCCAGCACCTGGCCGGGCGAGACCTGCTGGCCAGGTGCGACCAGCAGCTCGGCCACGGTGGCGGCGGCCGGGCTGGCCAGGCTGTGTTCGAGCTTCATGGATTCGATGACCACCACGGTGTCGCCCGCTACCAGCGCCTGGCCTGCAGCCACGGGCAGCGCGACCACCTTGCCGTTGAAGGGGGCGCGCAGCTCCGTGGCGCCGCCCGCCGCATCGGCGCGTGCTGCGGGCTCCCACGATGCGTCTTCCACCCAGCCGTCCACACCGCCCGACTGCCAGTGCCAACACCGGGGGCCCACTGCCACGCAATGCACGCCGTGCTGGGGCAGCTGCAAATTCACAGGTTCTGCCCCAGCCTGCTCTACCTGCAGCCGCCCACCACCCAACTCCCGCACGGCCACGGCATGCACCTGGCCCTGGTGGCGCAGGCGCATCGGGCGGGCGAGCGCACAGGGCAAGTCAGACGAAATTTTTGAAGAAAAAATAGCCTCTACCGCGCAGTGGGCAAGCGCTTTAAGCTCACTTTTCAATAGCAAATCTTGCAAATCTGCGGCATGTTCGGACAGGAACGGCACCAGCGCCTGCCCGCTGGCAAATACCGGGTGCTGCAGGCAGGCGGCCAGAAACGCGCGGTTGGTGGGCAGGCCCAGCACGCGGGTGCTGTGCAGCGCACGCACCAGCGTGGCAATGGCCTCGGCCCGCGTCGGCGCGTGCACGATGAGCTTGCCCAGCATGGCGTCGTAGTGGAGGGTAACCTCGGCCCCCTCCTCCAGCGCGTGGTCAAAGCGCAGCGCGCCGGACGCAGCCCGTTCAAACGCGGTGGCGGGTGGCGCGCTGAACTGCAGCACGCGGCCCGTGTGGGGGCGGAAATGCGCGTCTTCGGCACACAGGCGCACCTCGATGGCGTGGCCCTGCAGGTGCACCTGGTCTTGCGTGAGCGGCAGCGGCTCGCCCCGCGCCACGCGGATTTGCCACTCCACCAGGTCCAGGCCGGTAAGCGCTTCGGTCACCGGGTGCTCCACCTGCAGGCGGGTGTTCATCTCCATGAGGTGGAAGTCACTGCCGTCGAGCAAGAACTCCACCGTGCCCGCCCCCACATACCCCGCGGCCTGGGCCAGCGCCACGGCGCAGGCGCCCATGCGCTCGCGCAGCGCGGCGTCCACGGCGGGGCTGGGGGACTCTTCGATGATCTTCTGGTGGCGGCGCTGTACCGAGCAATCGCGCTCGCCCAGGTGGATACATGCGCCGTTAGCGTCGGCAAAGATCTGCACCTCCACATGGCGCGGCTGCAGCAGTGCGCGTTCGATCAGCAAGTCGCCACAGCCAAAACCCGCCAGCGCCTCGGACCGGGCACTCGCCAGCGCAGCGGGCAACTGCGCCAGGTCGGTGACGAGGCGCATGCCGCGCCCTCCCCCACCCACCACGGCCTTGACCATGAGGGGCGTGCCGATGCGCGCGGCCTCGGCGGCAAAGCGTTCGTCGCTCTGGTCGTCGCCCGCGTAGCCGGGCAGGCAGGGCACGCCATGCGTCTGGGCCAGTGCCTTGGCGCCGGACTTGCTGCCCAATGCGCGGATGGCGGCGGGCGATGGGCCGATCCAGGTCAGGCCCGCGTCGACCACCGCCTGGGCAAAGTCGGCGTTCTCGCTGAGGAAGCCATAGCCGGGGTGCACCGCATCGGCGCCCGTGGCGCGGGCGGCGGCCAGCAGCTTGTCGGTGCGCAGGTAGGTGTCGGCGCTGGCCGCGCCGCCCAGTGCAATGGCCTGCGTGGCTTCGCGCACATGCAGGGCGTTGGCATCGGGGTCGGAGTAGACGGCTACCGCTTCAATGCCCATGCGCTGGGCGGTGTGAATCACCCGGCGAGCGATCTCGCCGCGATTGGCGATCAGTAGCTTTTTCATAGCTTCGCACTCCAGGGCGGCGCCTTGCGCGCAGCAAACGCCGCCAGCCCTTGCAGGGCCTCAGGCCCCCGCAGCGCTTGCGCAAAAGCCATCGCCGCCGCATCCAGCAGCGCGGGCAACGGCGTATCAGTCTGGGCCTGCAACAAACGTTTGGTGGCGGCCACGGCCTGCGGCGCCGCAGCGGCGTGGCGCGCGATGGCGGTCTGCACAGCAGCCTCCATGTCGCCAGCTACCACCTCATCCACCAGCCCCGCACGTTGAGCCGTCGCGACATCCCAGCGCTCGCCTGTCAACAAACACCGCCGCGCTACCGCTTGGCCCAGGCGCCGCACGACAAACGGCGCGATCTGCGCGGGCACGATGCCCAGCGTGACCTCGGGCGTGGCGAACTGCGCGCCGCTGTGGGCCAGCACCTGGTCGGCGCAGCACACCAGGCCAAAGCCGCCGCCCATGGCCGCGCCCTCCACCGCCACGATGAGCCATTGCGGCAGCGCGCAAAGGGCCTGCAGCAGCGTGCCAAAGCGGCGGTTCAACGGCACCAGCGGGTCGGCTTCGCCGGCCGCCAGGGGCTGGCCGATGGTCTTGGCAAAGCCGCCCAGGCTGCCGCCCGCGCAGAAGTGCCCGCCCGCGCCGCGCAGCACCACGCCACGCAGGCCGGCATCGGCCGCAGCGCGCTCGCATGCGGCCAGCAGGGCGTCCACCATGGCCTCGGACAGCGCATTGCGGCTGGCAGGGTCGTTGAGCGTCCAGGTTTCCACGCTGCCGCCGGGTAGCGGTGCGCGGTCGATGAGCAAAGGGGTGTGGGTCATTGGGGTGATCCGTTGCACGCGCGCAGCGGGCGGCAGTCACTCCCTCTCCCCCCGCGGGAGAGGGCTGGGGAGAGGGGGTTTCGGACCGGGGCGCGGTGCCTGATCACCCCCCTCTCCCCAACCCCTCTCCCGCAAGGGGAGAGGGGCAATGCGGCGCACCGCGTCTTGCTGCGGCATGGGGTCTTCAACAAAACTTCGGGATTCATTTCCGTGATCCATTGCGCGCGCGCAGCGGGCGGCAGTCACTCCCTCTCACCCCGCGGGAGAGGGCTGGGGAGAGGGGGTTTCGGATTGGGGCGCGGTGCCTGATCACCCCCCTCTCCCCAACCCCTCTCCCGCGAGGGGCGAGGGGCTGTACCACGCGCGCTGCAAGCTGCGGGGGGAAGTATTTCTCCCTCATACAGGCCGCTTCGCAATGCCCATGAGCTTGGCGAGGATGCCCAGCATCACTTCGTCGGCCCCGCCGCCAATCGACGCCAGCCGCCCGTCGCGGTACATGCGCGAAACCTTGTTCTCCAGCGTGAAGCCCATGCCGCCCCAGAACTGCAGGCAGGTGTCGGGCACCTCGCGGTTCAGGCGGCCGGCCTTGAGCTTGGCCATGCTGGCCAGCTCCAGCACGTCCTGCCCGTTCACATACAGGTCGCAGGCGCGGTAGGTGAGTGCGCGCAGCGCCTCCACCTCGGTCTTCAACTCGGCCAGCTTGAACTGCACCCACTGCTGGTCTGCCAGCGTGCTGCCAAACAGCTTGCGCTCCTGCGCGTAGTCGATGGTCCACTGGATGCAGTGGTTCAGCGATTCAAGCGTGCTGGCGGCGCACCACAGGCGCTCTTCCTGGAACTGCTGCATCTGGTAGATGAAGCCCTGCCCTTCGGCGCCGATGCGGTAGCGCTGCGGCACGCGCACTTCGTCAAAATAGATCAGCCCGGTATCGCTGCTGTGCATGCCGATCTTGCGGATCTTTTGCGCCACCTCAATACCCTTCGTGAGCTTGCCGCCGGGCCCGTCGCGCATCGGCACCATCACCAGGCTCTTGTTTTTGTGCACGGGTCCGTCGCCCGTGTTGACCAGCATGCACATCCAGTCGGCCTGCAGGCTGTTGGTGATCCACATCTTCTGGCCGGTGATCACATAGTCATCGCCATCCTTGCGTGCCACGCTTTTGATGCCCGACACATCGCTGCCCGCGGCGGGCTCGCTCACGCCGATGCAGCCCACCATGTCGCCGGCAATCGCGGGGGCCAGAAAGTTGCGCTTGAGTTCGTCACTGCCGTAACGCGCCAACGCGGGCGTGCACATGTCGGTCTGCACGCCAATCGCCATGGGCACGCCGCCGCAGTGGATGTGGCCCAGCGTCTCGGCCATGGCCAGGCTGTAGGAATAGTCCAGCCCCTGGCCGCCGTATTCCTCGGGCTTGCACAAGCCCAGCAGGCCCAGGTTGCCCATCTTCTTGAAGACCTCGTGCGCGGGGAAGATCTCGGCCGCCTCCCACTCGTCCACATGGGGGTTGATCTCTTCGTCGATGAAGCGCTTGAGGGTCTTCTGGATCTCGCGGTGCTCGTGCGTGAACTGCATGGTGCTTGTCTCCGTGATGGTTTTTGTGAGCGAGCGGGCCGGGGCGGTGCGTGGACTACATGCGCGCTACCCCGAACTGCATGGGCCTGGGCGTACGCGCTGCGCCTTCGGCCACGGTGTCCAGGCAAAACGCCAGCACGGAGCGGGTGTCGCGCGGGTCGATCACGCCGTCGTCCAGCAGCAGGCCGCTGGTATAGAACGCATCAGCCTGCGCCTCGAACATGGCGACGATCTTGTCGAACTGGGCCTGCGATTCGACCGGGTCGGGCGCGATGCCTTTGCGCGCCAGCGCCGCCTCGGTCACGATCTGCATGGTGCGCGCGGCCTGCTCGCCGCCCATCACCGCCGTCTTGGCGCCCGGCCAGCTGAACAAAAAGCGCGGCGCATAGCCCCGCCCGCACATGCCGTAGTTGCCCGCGCCAAAGCTGGCGCCGCACTGGATGGTGATCTGCGGCACGGTGGCGTTGGTCACGGCCTGGATCATCTTGCTGCCGTGCTTGATCATGCCGCCCTGCTCGCTGTCCTTGCCCACCATGTAGCCCGTGGTGTTCTGCAGGTAGATGATGGGGTGGCCCAGCTGGCACATCCAGTGGATGAAGTGCGTGGCCTTGTTGGCGCCCGCCACGTCGATGGGGCCGTTGTTGCTGATGAAGCCCACCGCATGGCCCTGGATGCGGCCCTGCGCGCATACGGTGGCCACGCCGTAGCGGGCCTTGAATTCCAGCAGCTCCGATCCGTCCACCAGCCGCGCCATCACCTCGCGCATGTCCACGGGCTGGCGCAGGTCGGCGGGCATCAGGGCCAGCAGGTCGTCGGCGGGCCAGGTGGTCTCAGGCGCGCCCGTGCGGGGCGCGGTGTTCCACCCCAGCTGTGCCACCACATCGCGCGCCAGACCGATGGCCTCGCGGTCGTCCTGCGCCAGGTACTCGCCCAGGCCGGAGATGGCGGTGTGCATCTCGGCCCCGCCCAGTTCTTCTTCCGTCGCGATCTCGCCCGTGGCGGCCTTGAGCAGCGGCGGCCCGGCCAGAAAGGCGCGCGAGCGGCCCTGCACCATGATGACCACATCCGACAGCCCCGGCATGTAGGCGCCGCCCGCGGTGCCCGAGCCGTGCTGCACGGTGATGACCGGAATGCCCGCTGCCGACAGCCGCGCGAGGTTGCGGAACAGCGTGCCGCCGTGCACAAAACCTTCCACGCGGTAGCGCATGAGATTGGCGCCCGCGCTCTCCACCAGATGGATGAACGGCAGGCGGTTGTGCAGCGCGATCTCCTGCACGCGCAGGATCTTTTCCAGACCCATGGGCTGGATGGCACCGGCCTCGATGCCCGAGTCGCTGGCCACCACCATGCAGCGCACGCCGCTGACAAAGCCGATGCCCGCGACCATGCCCCCCCCGGGCACGGACTTCGCGGGGTCTTTCACATCCTGCAGGTAACCGGCCAGGGTGCACAGCGGCAGCCAGGGCGCACCGGCGTCCAGCAGCAGCGCCACGCGCTGGCGCGGCAGCAGCTGGCCGCGCTTTTCAAACTGGGGGAGCGAGCGGGCCGAGGCCGCGGCGGCGCGCTCTTCCAGCGCGCGCAGCGCCTCCAGCCGTGCCAGGGATGCAGCGCGGCGGCTCTGCGCCTCGGCGGTGCCGGGGTTGAAACGCGAGGCAAAGGCGTTGCTCATGCGGAATCCTTGGCTGCGCTGCCGGCCGCTGGCCCTGCGGGCGCCGCTGCGAACACGCGCGGCACCTGCGCGCGGTGAAAACCCGCAAACGGCCGGATGGCGGCGCGCTGCTGCACGGCCGCATCGGGCACCCGCAGCGGCCAACCCAGGCGCACCTGGGGCCGCGCGCCGTCCACGCGCAAGGTGCTGCCGCTGATGAAGCTGGCGGCCGGGCTGAGCAGGAACACGATGGCGGCCGACACCTCGGCCTCGTTGCCAAAGCGGCCCAGCGGCACCGTCTGCGGCATGGAGCGCAGCAGGTGCGCGGCCGCGGGCGGGTAGTTGTCCATGCCGCTGGACGCGATGTAGCCCGGCGCCACGGCGTTCACCCGCACGCCGCTGCAGGCCCATTCGAGCGCGGCGGTTTCGGTGAAGCTCACCATGCCCGCGCGGGACGCGCCGCTGTGCCCCATGCCCGGCATGGAGCCCCACATGTCGGCCACGATGTTGACGATGCAACCGCCCTGCGCGGCCATCCACTGCCGGTAGCACTCACGCGCCATGAGAAAGCCGCCGGTGAGGTTGGTGTTCAGCACCGCCTCCCAGCCCTTGGCGCTGATGGATTCGAGCATGGCCATGAACTGCCCGCCCGCGTTGTTCACCAGGCCGTCGATGCGGCCCTGCGCAGCCAGCACCTGCTGCACCAGCAGGGCCACGGCGTCTTCGGAACGGATGTCGCAGGCATGCCAGGAGGCGCGGCCGCCATCGGCCGTGATTTCCGCCTGCACGGCCTGCAGCTTGTCGGGCTTGCGGCCCACCAGCACCACGTGCGCGCCCAGCCGGGCCAGCTCGTGCGCGGTGCAGCGGCCAATGCCCGAGCCGCCGCCGGTGACGATGACCACCTGGCCCTCGAACAGCCCGGGGGCGAACACGGATTGGTAGGCGGTGGCGGCGGAAGCGCTAGTCGAAGACGAAGAGGGGCAGGAACTTGCGGCCATCTCACACCTCGCGGATAAACAGCGCCAGGGCCTCTTCGGTCAGCCCGTCGAGCGACTTGCCTTGCTTGGGGTTGCTGCTACTGCCCTTCTTGGGCGCCGCAAACCACTGCACCGCCCAATTGAGCGCGCCAAAGATGAACAACCGCGCCACGGCCGGGTCGCCTTGCAACGCCTTCTGCCGCGCCAGGGCTTCCAGCGTGGGCATCCACACGGCCTCGTAGGCGTCCTTCACGCGGGCGATGCTCTTGCGCTGCGCAGGCGTGAGCGAGCGCCACTCGTACAGCATCACCGGGATAAAGCCGCTGTGCGGGCCCAGCAGCACCTCGAAATGGTGGCGGATGAGCACGCGCAGCCGTTCGCGCGCGCTGGCCCGGGGCTGGCTTTGCGCCAGCGCATCCAGGGCCGCTTGCTGGCTTTGCAAGGCGGTGGCCATGCCTTCGTTCATCACGGCGAAGAGCAGCGCGCTCTTGCTTTCGAAGTGGTAGAAGGGCGAGCCGCTGTGCATGCCCACGGCCGCGGCGATGTCACGCGTGCTGGTGGCCGCGAAGCCCTGGGTGAGAAAGAGCTTGGCGGCGGTGTCCATGAGCTTGCGGCGGCGGTTGCCGTCGTCCAGCTCTTCGGCGGTCTTGCGGGGGCGGCCGCGGGGGCGGCGGGGGGGTTGGTTTTCTTCGGCTTCGTTTGCGGCGGGCGGCTCAGGCGTTGCGGGCTTGCGGGTGCGGGCTGGGGCCAGGGCGGCCTGGGGTGCGGAGGCGCGGGGGCGGCGGAGGGGGGAGTCCATGCGGGCACGATAGCAAAACGGTTTATTTTTAGCAAGCAATTGCTTTGCAAAAATATCGGAGTGTTTGCTCATGGCGAAGTTTCTTTGCGCCGACCGTTCGGGTTGAGCCTGTCGAAACCAGGGCACGCAGGCTCGTTCTCTGATCTGTGCAACATGCCTCCGATGAGGGCGGAGGCCGGGATGTCGCCCCGGCGGGCGAGTCCCTTTCTTTCGCGTCGCCGAAAGAAAGGAACCAAAGAAAGGGCGACCCTACAGGCTGCGTCCCTTCGCTTCGCTACGGGCAACCTGCGGTGCTCGCGGGCGGGGTGCGCTGCGGAACTCGCTTTGCGCTGCGCGCGCCGCTCGGACAACCGCAGCGAGTCAGTTCACGAAGCCTGTGTGTCCTTCGGCACACAGGCCACCCCGCCCACTGCGCTCCTCGGCGCATCCTGAAGGGAACCCGGGGGGCGGGCATCCACACGGGCCATTGCTTCGCTGCGCTGCGCTCGGCCTGGCTTTCGCAGCGCGTGGCGCTTGCGCCCGCGAAGGCTGGGCCGAGCGAAGCAATGGCCAGTGTGGCTGTTTGGATGTCCCACCCCTGCTGGCTGCGCCTGCGGCGGGGCGGTTGCGGGGTGAGCATGCGCGTCGGAGCGACGCATGCCTCGTGAACTGACTCGCCGTGGTTGTCCGAGCGGCGCGCGCCAGCGCAAAGCGAGTTCCACGGCGCACCCCGCAACCGCCCCGCCGCAGGTTTGCCCCGGAGCGCAGCGCAGGGGTCGCAGACTGGGGGTCGCCTTTCTTTTGCTTACTTTTCTTTGGCGAAGCAAAGAAAAGTGAGTCGCCCGCCGGGGCGACATCCCGGCCTCCGACCTCGGCAAAGGCACGCTGCCCAGATCAGCGAGCAGATGATCGCGCCCTGGCTTCGACAGGCTCAGCCCGAACGGGTGGGGAAGCGCCAAAGGCTCGCACAGGCCAACCCGATTGAACGCGACACAGTAGCTATCTTTTCAATAGCGGCCCGCGCTTATCCATCAATCGCTATACGGCAAGAAGATGCAGAACGCACATGCGGCGCAAGCGGCGGGTTACGCCCTTGCAGGCCAACCCGACCTACGCGGCTACCGACTTCAGACTGCGCTGAAGTCGGGACGGCGCTTTTACCGAAAGACCACCAGCCCGCTTCGCGGTCCTCGCTGCTCACGCAGCGGCCTGATTTCAGCTCTTGCTGAAATCAGGCTTGCGTTTTTGTCGAAAGTTCGTCGGCCTGCTACGCAGTCCGCGCCGCTCACGCGGCTACCGACTTCAGACTGCGCTGAAGTCGGGACGGCGCTTTTCCATAAACGCCGAGAACGCCTCGCGCGCTGCCGGCTCGCGCAGCATGCGCCCAAAGCTCACGCCCTCTTCCGCGATCACCTCCAGCACCTTCGCCTGCTGTCCGCCCTTCATCAACCGCTTGGTTTCGATCAGCGACGACAGCGGCTTGGCCGCCAGCTTGCGGGCCTGCGCCTGGGCGTAGGCATTGCACTCGGTGGGTGGCACCACGCGGTTCACCAGCCCCACCTCCAGGGCCGCCTCGGCCATGAAGGGCTCGCCCAGCAGCAGGGCTTCGGCCGCACGGTGGTAGCCCAGCATCTGCGGCACCAGCAGGCTCGATCCAGCCTCGGGGCACAGGCCCAGGTTCACAAACGGCATGGAGAACGCCGCGTTGTCGCCGGCATAGACCAGGTCGCAATGGAACAGCATCGTCGTGCCAATGCCCACGGCCGGGCCGCACACGGCGGCGATCGCGGGCTTGGGGAAGGTGGCGATGGCGCGCAGGAAGCGGAAGACGGGCGAATCCTGCGTGGCGGGAGGCTGCTGCAAAAAGTCGCCGATGTCGTTGCCCGCGCTGAAGATGGCCACGTCGCCCTGGAACACCACCACGCGCACGCTGGCGTCGGCCTGCGCGGCGTCCAGGGCGTCGGCCATGGCGGCGTACATGTCGCGGGTGATGGAGTTCTTCTTGTCCACGCGGTTGAAAGTGATCGTGGCGACACCGGCTTCGGTGTGGACCAGGACGTCGGAGGTCGTCGTCGTGCTCATGGTGCGGTTATTCCTTGTAGTAAACGATCTGGTGGCTGGTAGCCAGCATGGTGCCGGCCTCATTCCACAGCTGCACGGTCTGGTCGAAGAAGCCGTTGCGGAACTCCTGCCCGCGCGCCTGGCCGAGGAGGAAGCCGGTCCCCGTGGCCTGCAATTGGGCGGCCGTGGCGTGGAAGTACACGGTGATGGACACCGTACCCGCCGGCACCTGGCGCGCGCGGCGCAGCCACACGCGCGGGAAGAACACATCGGCCAAGGCGACCAGCGCGGCAAAGTCGAGCGGCCGGGGCGGCGCGTCGCGCATCCACAGCTGCGTGAGGCTGTGGTCGCCACTGCCGTCCCAGTTGCGCGGGATGAAGCCCGTCACGGGGCGCATCTCGTACCGGTTGAGCCACTCCACAGCGCCCAGGGGTGCGACGATGGCCTTGTGCTCCACGGCGGGCGGCACCTCGGGCATGGGCATGTCGCCCACGCTCCAGGTCTCGCGGCGCACGGCCGTCACCGCCGTGGCGGTGGTGGTGACCACCGGGGCGCCGTCGGCATCGGCCTGCAGGATCGACAGCGTCCAGTGCTGGGTGGATCGGTTGGTGCGCACCGGCGTCGCCTGCACCGTGAACGGCCCGGCGGTCAACGCGCCAGCGTAGTTGACGGTGAGCGACAGCGGGTCGCCCAGCCGGTCGGGGTGCTGCAAGACGGCCTGCAGCAGCGTGGCGGCGGTGATGCCGCCAAAGGGGCCCACCATGTTCCAGTAGCCCGGGTGCGTCTGGCCTTGGTACTGGTCAGCAGCCCCCTGCGCAGGAGCCAGCTGCACCGCCTCGTCCAGCGGATGCCGGGCGGAGGACGAAGAAGGATTGGAAGAGGAAGTCATGCTGCAAGTGTGCCGCGAAACGGCCGCTCAAGCCGTCGTACCGGAGACTTCCTGGCGGGCCGCCAGGGTACCGCCGCCCAGCGCCGCCAGGGCCGCCGCCGCCCGCGGCCACAGGCTCTGGCGGAACTGGTCGCGGAAAAACCCGAAGTGCCCGATGCGCCGCACCTGCAGGTCGGCCGGCGTGATGCTTTCCACCCGGCGCTCGGTGTTGGCGTACAGGTTGACGAGGTTGTGCGTGCCGCGCAAGGTCATCAGCTCGTCGTCGGCCATCGACAGCGCCAGCACCGGGAACCGCACCGCGCCATAGCGCTGCGCCACGGCCGGCCCCTCCGCGCCCACGCTGTAGGCCGGGTGCAGGCACCAGCGGCGCCACTGCAGGATCACACCCGCCGGCAGGTCGCCCACCTTCTTGAGCGTTCGCCCCGGAAAGTACCCGCACAGCCGCGTGGCCACGGGCACCAGCACCCACCAGAAATACGGGACGATGCGCTTGAGCTGCGGCGCGTTGTCGCGCCAGTAGCCGCTGCCGGCGGCCACACTCAGCAGGCCCGCCACCTGCTCGGGCTTTTTCAGCAAGCCCGGCAGCTGCGCGCCCAGGCTGTGCCCCAGCAAGTACAGCGGCAGCGAGGGCTGCGCGGCCTTGGCGGCGGAGATCACCGCCTCGTAATCCTCGGCCCAGTCGAACAGGTCCGCCTTCACATCGCGCATGGGGCCCTGCAGCGAATCGCCATGGCCCCGGTAGTCGAAGGTGGTGACCCGAAACCCCTGCTGCGCCATCCACCGCGCAAAGGCCTCGTAGAAGGATTGCCGCACGCCCATCGCGCCGCCGATGACAACGCTGGCGCGCAGAGCGCCCTCGGGTTCATAGACACGCAGCGCCAAAGACACTGCCCCGTTGACCTGCAAGGTTTGCTTGTCCAACGCTTGTCTCCTTGTGTCGAAACCGATCTGCGCCGGCTTGAAGAAAAGAAGTATCGCTGAGGGATGGGACCTGGCTTCGACAGGCTCAGCCCGAACGGTGGGGGTTCGCGCTCCGCGCTTCGACAGGCTCAGCCCGAACGGGTGGGGTAACACCCTTCTCTACTACCTTTTTGCCTTCCTGCCTTCACACCCCGCCCTCCAGGACGTAGCGAGCGGCTTGCAGGCCAGGCGGACGGAGCGCAGTAACCGGAACGTACTTCCTGTACGTGAGGATTCCGAGCACCGCCCAACGACGCAGATGGCCCGCGCAGTAGCCAGCTAACTCACAGCGCTTCAATAATTCCGGCAGCGCCTTGTCCGGTACCCACGCACATCGTGACCATGCCGTACTTCAGCTTGTGGCGGCGCAGCGCATGCACCACCGTCGCCGCGCGAATCGCACCGGTCGCGCCCAGCGGATGCCCCAGCGCAATGGCGCCGCCCATCGGGTTCACGTTGGCGGGGTTCAGGCCCAGCGTGTTGATCACGGCCAGCGACTGGGCTGCAAACGCCTCGTTCAGCTCGTACCAGCCAATGTCGTCACTCTTCAAGCCCGCATAGCGCAGCGCGGCCGGGATCGCCTCGATCGGGCCGATGCCCATGATCTCGGGCGGCACGCCGCGTGCGGCGTAGCTCACAAAGCGGGCCAGGGGCGTCAGTCCAAACTGCTTCACGGCCTTTTCGCTGGCCACGATGAGCGCACCGGCGCCATCGCTGGTCTGCGAGCTGTTGCCCGCCGTGACGCTGCCGCGTGCGGCAAACACGGGCTTGAGCTTGGCCAGGCCTTCCAGGGACGTGTCGGGGCGCGGGCCTTCGTCCAGGTTCACGGTGCGGCGCTTTTCCACCACTTCGCCGGTGACGAGGTTGGGCGAACGCTCCACGATCTCGATGGGCGTGATTTCGTCGGTGAACTCACCGGCCTTTTGCGCCTTGATGGCCCGCAGGTGGGATTCAAGGGCGAACGCGTCCTGCGCTTCGCGGCTCACCTTCCACTGCTGGGCGACCTTTTCTGCCGTGAGGCCCATGCCGTAGGCAATGCCCACGTTCTCGTCCTTCGCAAAGATCTCGGCGTTGAACGAGGGCTTGTTGCCGCCCATGGGCACCAGGCTCATGGACTCGGCGCCGCCGGCGATCAGCACGTCGGCCTCCCCCACGCGGATGCGGTCGGCGGCCATCTGCAGCGCGGTGATGCCCGATGCGCAAAAGCGGTTCACCGTCACGCCGCCCACGGGGTGGTCAAACGCCAGGCCCATGGCAATGCGCGCCATGTTCATGCCCTGCTCGCCCTCGGGGAAGGAGCAGCCGATGATGGCGTCTTCAATCGCCTTGGGGTCCAGCGTGGGCACCTGCAGCATGGCGCTCTTGACGGCGGCGACCAGCAGATCGTCGGGGCGGGTGTTCTTGAAATAGCCGCGGCCCGAGCGCCCGATGGGCGTGCGCGTGGCGGCGACGATGTAGGCGTCCTGGACTTGTTTCTGGGCCATGGTGTTGAAACTCCTTCAATTCTTCGGAACGGGGCGGCTGGAGGGAACCCAGGCCCACGTAAATACACATTCGACCGGCTCCGCACCGGCTTCGTCGGTCACGGTGGCCGCCACCTGCACCTCGCCCTTGTCGCTGGCCTGCATGGCGGCGCGCTGCCCGGCGGTGAGCGTGGCCACGGCCTTGAGACCGCCCGTGGCGCGCTTCTTGAACGCCATGCTGAACTCCTTGGCCAGCGGCAGGCAGTCGTCGCGCACGTTCATGCCCACCACCATGCCGGTGGCCGTCTCGGCCAGCAGGTTCATGGCCGAGGCGTGCACGCCGCCGATGTGGTTCTGCACGCGGTGCTCGTTGGCCAGATGCACCTCCACACGCTCGGGCGTGAGCGACACAAACCGCACCCCGGCCGTGCCGGTGAAGGGCACGGCCCGGCGCAGGATGACGTTCTGCACGAAGCCCCGCAGGAAGGCGGGGGCCTCGTCCAGGCGCATCAGCGAGCGCTGGAGTTTGTTGGGGGCTTGGCTGGTCATGGTGATGCCGGTGTCAGTTGCGCACAGGCTTACCGGTGGAGAGCATTCCGAGAATGCGCTCATGCGTCTTGGGCTGGGCGATCAGGTGGCAGAACGCCCTGCGCTCCAGCGTGAGCAGGTATTCCTCGCTCACCAGCGAGCCGGGGTCCACATCGCCGCCGCAGACCACCTCGGCGATCATCGCGGCGATCTTGAAGTCGTAGGCGCTGATGAAGCCGCCGTCGCGCATGTTCACCAGCTGCGCCTTGATGGTGGCCAGGCCGCTGCGGCCCGCTACGGGGAACAGGCGCTTGTGCGGCGCGCGCCAGCCGCTGGCGGCCAGGGACTTGGCTTCGTTGATGGCCACGAACAGCAGCTCGTCCTTGTGCGGCACGATGATGTCGCTGTCCAGCAGGTAGCCCAGCTTGCGCGACTCGAGTGCGCTAGTGCCCACCTTGGCCATGGCGGCGGCGGTGAAGCCTTCGGTCAGGAAGGGCAGGATGTCCTTGCTGGTCGAAGCGGCCATGTTCTCGGCCGCACGGCGGGCGATGTAGGTCAGGCCACCGGCGCCCGGCACCAGGCCCACGCCCACTTCCACCAGGCCGATGTAGCTTTCCATGTGCGCCACGCGCTTGGCCGAATACACGGCCAGCTCGCAACCACCGCCCAGCGCCATGCCGTGGATGGCTGCCACCACGGGCACCTGCGCATAGCGGATGCGCAGCATCAGGTTCTGCAGTTCCTGCTCCACGCTTTCGATCGCGTCGGGGCCGCCCACCACGAAGGCGGGCATGGTGGCCTCCAGGTCGGCGCCCACGCTGAAAGGCGCGTCGCCGGACCAGATGACCATGCCCTGGTATTCGTTCTCGGCCAGTTCCACGGCTTCCATCAGGGCTTCCATCACCTCGGGGCTGATGGCGTGCATCTTGTTCTTGATGCTGGCGATCAGGACCTGGCCGTCCAGCGTCCAGGTGCGCAGCGCCTTGGACTCGGCAAGGGTCGTGCCGGCCGTGCGCCAGTCGGGCAGGCTGGTCTCGCCCAGCAGCGGCTCGGGGAAGAGCTGGCGTTCGTACACGGGCAGCTGGCGGCGGGGCACGAACTTTTTCTGCGAGGCGCTCCACGAGCCTTGCGCGGTGTGCACGCCACCGGCTTCGGCCACGGGGCCCTTGAAGACCCACGCGGGCAGCGGCGCCTTGCACAGGGCCTTGCCCGCATCAATGTCTTCCTGGATCATCTTGGCGACTTCGAGCCAGCCGGCTTCCTGCCACAGCTCGAAGGGGCCTTGCTTCATGCCGAAGCCCCAGCGCATGGCCTGGTCCACGTCGCGGGCGTTGTCGGCAATCGTGCCCAGGTGCACGGCGGCGTAGTGAAAGCTGTTGCGCAGGATGGCCCAGAGGAACTGGCCGGGTGCGCCTTCGGCGTTGCGCAGCAGGCGCAGGCGCTCGGCGGCGGGCTTCTTGAGCATGCGGGCGTACACCTCGTCGGCCTTCTGGCCGGCGGGCACGTACTCTTCGCTTTCCAGCTCGAAGCGCATCACGTCGCGGCCCACCTTCTTGTAGAAGCCGGCCTTGGCCTTCTGGCCCAGGTTGCCCAGCTCCAGCAGCTTCTTCAGCACGGCGGGCGTGCCGAAGCTTTCGTAGAAGGGGTCGGTCTCCAGGCTCAGGTTGTCCTGCAGCGTCTTGATGACGTGGGCCATGGTGTCCAGGCCCACCACGTCGGCGGTGCGGAAGGTGCCGCTCGATGCGCGGCCCAGCTTCTTGCCCGTGAGGTCGTCCACCACGTCAAAGGTCAGGCCGAAGTTCTCGACCTCCTTCATGGTGGCCAGCATGCCGGCAATGCCGACGCGGTTGGCCACGAAGTTGGGCGTGTCGTGCGCGCGCACCACGCCCTTGCCCAGGCCGCTGGTGACGAAGGCTTCGAGCTGATCGAGCACCTCGGGCCGGGTGGTGGGCGTGTTGATCAGCTCCACCAGCGTCATGTAGCGCGGGGGGTTGAAGAAGTGGATGCCGCAGAAGCGCGGCTTGATGCTCTCAGGCAGCACTTCGCTCAGTTTGGTGATCGACAGGCCCGAGGTGTTGGACGCCAGGATGGCGTGCTTGGCCACGTGGGGCGCGATCTTGGTGTAGAGGTCCAGCTTCCAGTCCATGCGCTCGGCAATGGCCTCGATCACGAGGTCGCATTCCTTGAGCAGGTGCATGTGCTCTTCGTAGTTGGCCTGCTGGATCAGCGCCGCATCGTCGGCCACGCCCAGGGGCGAGGGCTTGAGCTTCTTCAGGCCTTCCACGGCCTTGGTGACGATGCCGTTCTTGGGGCCGTCCTTGGCGGGCAGGTCGAACAGCACCACGGGGACCTTCACGTTGACGAGGTGGGCCGCAATCTGCGCGCCCATCACGCCTGCGCCGAGCACGGCGACTTTTTTCACTTGGAATCGGGACATGGGTTGGGTTCCTGGTTGGGGCGCGGCGCGACACCGCTGGGGCGCGCACGGCCACGGGAATGGGGTTTACTGGACGCGGATCCAGGTTTGCGTGCGGCCGAACGGGCCGATCGAGCCGCGCACTTCGAGCTTCTTGCCGCCTTCGATGGGCGTCATGCGCAGGGTGTAGTTGCGGCCGTTCTCGGGGTCGAGGATCTTGCCGCCTTCCCACACGTCCTTGCCCTCGGCCTTGCGGGCGCCGCGGATGATCTCCAGCCCCAGGATGGGCTTGCCCTTGCGGTCGTCCGAGCATTCGTCACAGACGTCGTCGGGCTTGGCATCCTTGAGCAGGCGCTTTTCCAGCGCCCCGTTCAGCACGCCGCCCCCGGTGTCGCGGATGCGGATCTCGGCCTTGGCCTCGCCGGTCTTGTCGTCGATGTTGCGCCACAGGCCTTCGGGCGTCATCTGCGCCCAGGCCGGCAACGCACTCGCTACCAAAACAATAGCTGCTACCGCTTTGTACATAAGCGCTCCGTGGCAAAAAGGCTTGAAATCCGCTTGCGTCACCGATCAGGCCAGGGCCAGATCGGTGTCCATCAGCACCTTGCTGCCGGCGCGGGCCGTGCGCATGAGCGTGGCAGTCTCGGGGAACAGCTTGGCGAAGTAGAAGCGCGCCGTCTGCAGCTTGGCCTGGTAGAACGGGTCGGTGTTGCCGGCAGCGATCTCGCGCAGGGCCACCTGGGCCATGCGTGCAAACATGTAGCCGAACACCAAATGGCCGGCTACGCGCAGGTAGTCCACGGCGGCGGCGCCCACTTCATCGGGGTTCTGCATGCCCTTGAAGCCGATCTCGGTGGTGAACTTGGTCATCTGGTCGCCCAGCATGGCGATGGGGTTAATGAACTCGGCCATCTTCTCGTTCACACCCTCTTCCTCCACCAGCTTGCCCACCAGCTTGCCGAACTTCTTGAGCGTGGCGCCGTTGTTGCCCAGCACCTTGCGGCCCAGCAGGTCCAGCGACTGCACGGTGTTGGTGCCTTCGTAGATCATGTTAATGCGGTTGTCGCGCACGAACTGCTCCATGCCCCATTCCTTGATGAAGCCGTGGCCGCCAAAGACCTGCATGCAGGCGTTGGTGGAAATGTGCCCGTTGTCGGTGATGAAGGCCTTCACGATAGGGGTCAGCAGCGCCACCAGCTCCTCGGATTCGGCACGCACCTTTTCATCGGGGTGGCTGTGCACCTTGTCCAGCAGCAGCGTGCAGTAGATCTGCAGCGCCCGGCCGCCTTCGGCATACGCCTTGGCGGTGAGCAGCATCTTGCGCACGTCGGGGTGCACGATGATGGGGTCGGCGTCCTTGTCGCGGGCCTTGGGGCCGCTGAGCGAGCGCATCTGGATGCGGTCCTTGGCGTACGCCAGGGCGTTCTGGTAGGCCACTTCGGTCAGGCCCAGCGACTGGTTGCCCACGCCCAGGCGGGCGGCGTTCATCATCACGAACATGGCGGCCAGGCCCTTGTTGGGCTGGCCCACCAGGGTGCCCACGGCGCCGTCCAGGCTCAGCTGGCAAGTGGCGTTGCCGTGGATGCCCATCTTGTGCTCCAGGCCCGTGCAGAACACCGGGTTGCGTTCGCCCAACGCGCCGTCGGCATTGACCTGGTACTTGGGCACCACGAACAGGCTGATGCCCTTGCTGCCCTTGGGTGCATCGGGCAGGCGGGCCAGCACCAGGTGGACGATGTTGGCGGCCATGGCGTGCTCGCCGGCGCTGATGAAGATCTTGTTGCCGGTGATCTTGTAGGTGCCGTCGGCCTGGGGCTCGGCCTTGGTGCGCAAGAGGCCCAGGTCGGTGCCGCAGTGGGGTTCGGTCAGGCACATGGTGCCGGTCCACTCGCCGCTGGTCAGCTTGGGCAGGTACAGCTTCTTCTGCTCGTCGGTGCCGTGGGCGTGCAGGGCCTCGTAGGCGCCGTGGCTCAGGCCGGGGTACATGGTCCAGGCCTGGTTGGCCGAGTTCATCATCTCGTACAGGCACTGGTTCAGCACGAAGGGCAGGCCCTGGCCACCGTAGGCGGGGTCGCACGAGAGGGCCGCCCAGCCGCCTTCCACGTACTGGTCGTAGGCTTCCTTGAAGCCCGTGGGGGTCTTGACCTCGTGCGTGGTCTTGTCGAGCACGCAGCCTTCGGTGTCGCCGCTGATGTTCAGGGGGAAGATCACTTCCGAGGCGAACTTGCCGGCCTCTTCGATCACCGCGTTGATGGTGTCCACGTCCACCTCGGCATGCGGGGGCATGGCCTTGAATTCATCGCTGACCTTGAACACTTCGTGCATCACGAATTGCATGTCGCGCAGCGGCGGCGTGTACGTAGGCATGGGGGTTACTCCTTGGAGGTGGTTTGGTTGGAAACTTTGCGGCGCTTGGCAACGGCAGGGGCTGCGGATGCCGCGGCGGTCGGCGCCTCGGCGCTGTAGCGCGCCAGGATGTTCTGAAAGCCCTGGATGGCACGGGCCATGGAGCCCGGCGTCTGCAGGAAGCGCGCCTCGTAGTGCAGCGCGAGGATGAGGCCATGGATCTCGAACAGCATCTGCTCGGCATGGGTGTCGGTGCGCAGCTCGCCCAGCTCCTTGCACTGCTCGATGGCGCGGCGCATGGCGGCGTGCCAGGTCAGCACCGAGCTGGCCAGCGCGTCGCGCACGGGGCCGGTGCGGTCGTCGAACTCCACCGCACCGCTGATGTAGATGCAGCCCGAGTCGATTTCGATGGAGGTGCGCTTCATCCAGTTGTCGAACAGCGCGCGCAGCCGGGCCACGCCGCGCGGCGCGGTCATGGCGGGGTAGAACACCTCCTGCTCGAAGCGGGTGTGGTATTCGCGGATGACGGAGATCTGCAGCTCTTCGCGCGAGCCGAAGTGGGCGAACACGCCCGACTTGCTCATGCCGGTGACATCGGCCAGCGCCCCGATGGACAGGCCTTCCAGCCCGATGTGCGTGGCCAGGCCCAGCGCCGCCTCGACGATGGCAGCCTTGGTTTGCTGACCTTTTTGCAGGGCGCGCCCGTTGCCGCTGCGCGCGCGCGGGACACGGGTGGCCGGACGGGGATCGAGGGCGGCGGACATGCGGCAAATAAAACGAACGTTCGTTCTATTTTGCAGCAAATTCCATGACGGGCCAAAACCCTTGGCAAAAATAGGGAGAGAACCCCAGCGCGCGTTGCAGGGGCGCCACCGGCCCCGCGCCGGAGCCCAGGCGCGGCGCGGCTACAGGATCAGTGCCAGGCTGGCTTCCAGGTGCTCCGACGGGAGCCGCTTGAACCCTGAGCGCGCATAGCGCTGCAGGCGCCCCACGGCAAACGCCGTGAGCACGCTGGCGGCCACTTGCGCGTCCACGGTGGGTGTGGCCGACGCGGCCGCGGCCGGGCGCAGGCACTGGCGCAGCGTGGACTCGATGCGGTCGAAGAACTGGTTCATGCGCTGCTGCAGGCGCTCGTGCTCGAACACCAGCGCGTCGCCCACCATCACGCGCACCATGCCCGGGTTGCGCTCGCCAAACTGCAGCAGCAGGGCCACGATGCGTGCGGCCTGGCGGGCCCCCGCCTCGGGCGCCTGCGCGGGGTCGGGGACGTCGCGGCCGGTGATCTGCGCCACCAGCGTGAAGACGGTCTGCTCGATGAAGTCGATCAGGCCTTCGAACATCTGCGCCTTGCTGGCGAAGTGGCGATACAGGGCGGCTTCGCTCACGGACAGGCGCGCCGCCAGCGCAGCCGTGGTGATGCGCTCAGCCCCGGGCTGCTCCAGCATCGCAGCCAGGGCCTGCAGGATCTGAACGCGCCGCTCGCCGGGCTTGGGCCGCTTGCGCGCGGCGGGGGCTTCGGCCTCGCCGTCGTTGCGGGCTGGCACGGGAAGGGGCGAGAGTTCGGACATGCGGATGGAGCTCTGAAAAGGCCCGTGGGGCCGGTAGCGCAAGCGCCCAGGCCGGCACGGCAGGGCGTAAGTGATGTGTGGAAATGATTCTCGCACAGCCCTGTGCACGGCCCGCCGGGCCCGCCTGGACCCAGGATTCGTGCAAAGCATCCTTAGGACCATCCCTTTCAAGGTCTTTGGAGTTTGATCATCTAAGCTTCTGATTTCACGGGGATCGTGGGACCTGGGAGCAAAGAATCTGGCGGGAAATCATTGAGCGGTTTGAGGAGCAGGCACCGGGCGCGGTGATGGCGCACCTGGCACTGGAACAGGCCTTGCCAGCGAGCTGGATAGACGAAGTGTTCCAGGCACACCGGCAACGGCAGTACCCCCGGGAGCTGCTGTTCTCCAGCGTGGTGGAGCTGATGCTGCTGGTCACCTTGGGACTGCGGCCTTCGCTGCATGCGGCCGCGCGCAAGATGGCCCGGCAGCTGCCGGTGTCGCTGGCCGCACTGTATGCCAAGGTCCAGCGCACCGAGCCTGCCGTGCTGCGGGCGCTGGTGCAAGGCAGCGCCCGGCGTCTGGCGCCGTTGGTGAGCGGCATGCCCGAGCGGCAAAGCCTGCCGGGCTGGCAGTTGCGGGTGTTCGACGGCAATCATCTGCCGGCCAGCGAGAAGCGGCTGGGCCCCTTGCGCGGACTACGGGGCGCGGCGCTGCCAGGCCACACGCTGGTGGTGTACGACCCGGACAGCGCGCTGGTGTGCGACATCGTGGCCTGCGAGGACGCCCACGAGAGCGAGCGCACGGGCGCGGCGGCGCTGATTGAGCAGGCGCAGGCTCAGCAGGTGTGGATCGGCGACCGGCACTTCTGCACCCGGGCCATCGTGCAAGGGCTGGCCGAGCGCGGTGCGGGTTGCATCGTGCGCGAGCACGCGCGCCATCCGCGGCTGCGCGGCTGCGGGCCGTGGAGCGAGGCCACCGCCATCGAGACGGGCGGGGTGCGCGAGCAGGCTATCGAGCTGGCCGAACCCCACGAAGGAGCCCTGCGGCAGTGGCGACGCATCGAACTCACGCTGCACACGCCCACCGAGTCCGGCGACCAGGCCCTCGTGCTGTGGAGCAACCTGCCGCCCGAGGTCGACGCAGCCACCATCGCGCAGCTGTACCGCAAGCGCTGGCGCATTGAAGGTCTGTTCGGCCGCCTGGAATCCGTGCTGAACAGCGAAATCAAGACGCTGGGCCACCCGCGTGCGGCGCTGCTGGGATTTGCGGTGGCGGTGCTGGCGTACAACGTGCTGGCGGTGCTCAAACAACTCATCGAACATGCGCATCGCCAAAGCCATCCGGAACTGGACGTATCCACCTACCATCTGGCGGTGGACATCGCGGCCGATTACGGGACGATGCTGCGAATGCTGCCACCCGAGCAACTGCCTCGCCCCGGCGGCGATGTCGGGCGACTGCTCGAACGCCTGCTGCGCCTGGCCAGCCTCATGAGCCCCAAACAACTGGCCACCTCCAAACGCAAGCCCAAGGTCGCTCAAGCCAAAGGCTACGTCGGCGGCGCCATCGCTCGCGCCCACTTCTCTACCGCTCGCTTGCTTAAGAAGGCTGCCGGGAAAAGACCTTGAAACGGATGATCCTTAGGACGGAAAGACCACCGTGACGACCAGCCCGCGCCCTTGGGGGCCGCTGCCCAGCGTCAATGCAGCCCGGTGCACCCGCGCGATCTCATCGGCAATGGCCAGGCCCAGGCCCGTGCCCTCCCCGACCGTGCCGGGCACGCGGTAAAAGCGCTGCATCACCCGGGCGCGCTCGGCCTCGGGCACGCCGGGGCCGTCGTCCTCCACCTCGACAAACACCCGGGGCGGCCCCGCCCGTCCCTGCCGCATGCCGCAGCGGATGGTGACGACGCCGCCTGCCGGCGTGTACTTGATGGCGTTGTCGATGAGGTTGGAGATCAGCTCGCGCAGCAGCCAGCCGTGGCCCGTGACGTGTACGGGCTGGACTTCCAGGCCCAGGTCCAGGCCCTTGCCCATGGCCGGGTCGAGAAAGGTCTCCAGCAGCGTCTCGCACAGGTCTTTGAGGTCCACCCGCTGCGGGGGCTGCGCGTCCAGGCTGCGCGCGTCGGCGCGCGACAGCGCCAGCAACTGGTGCGCCAGCTGCGAGGTGCGGCGCGTGGCGTTGCGCAGCTTCTCGATCTGGTCAACTCCTAAAACAATAGCGCCTCGCGCTTGTCCATCAAGCGCTGGAGGCTTTTTTTGATCCAACTCTTGCACAGGCGCGCGCGGCGGGGCTGCCGCCTTGGCCATCATGGCCCACGCCTCCACCTGGGCCTGCAGGCCGGCCAGGGGCGTGCGCAACTGGTGCGCGGCGTCGGCAACGAACCGGCGTTGCCCCTCGGCCTGGGCGTTGACCAGTGCGAACAGCCGGTTCAGGGAATGGACCAAGGGACGCACCTCCGTGGGGGATGCCGCTTCGTCGATGGGGCTGAGGTCCCGCGGGGACCGGTGCTCGACCGCCTCGGCCAGGTCCACCAGCGGCTTGAACGCACGGCCCACCGCCCAGTGGATGGCCAGCGCCGCGGCCGCCACCAGCACCAGGTTGGGCAGCAGCACGCGCAGCAACAGCTGCTGCGCCCACTGCTGCCGTGGGTCGGAGCCGTCGGCCAGGGCCACCACCAGTTCCCCCGCGCCGGTGCGGCCGCGCTGCGCCGCGATGCGGTAGGTCACGCCGCCAAATTCGACGCTGTGGAACTCCGGCGCGTGGGTAGTCGGCACCGCCCCTTGCACCCAGTCATCGCCCAGCAGCAGCCTGCCCTGCAGGTCGCGCACGCTGTAGCCCGAAAACCCGGGCTTCTGGCGCAGAAAGTCCTCCACAGGCGGCGCCAGCAGCAGCAGGGGTGGTTCGTTGTCACGGATGGCGGGCGCCAGCACCGAGTCGGCCAGCGCGGGCAGCAGGCGCAGCAGCCGCTGGTCGTGCTGGCCCGCCGCTTCGTCGGCCGAGCGGTAGTCCAGCCACACGCCGGCCAGCGCCAACAGGCACAGCGGGAGCACCAGCAGCAGCAGCAGCCGGTTGCGCAGGTCGGAGGTCATGGCCCGCAGCCCGGGCCGGGGGGTTTGCGGTGGCCTGGATGAGCGCATGGCAGTGGTGCTGGGCGCAGCGGGGCCGTCAAGGCATCAGGCGCTCGCCTGCAGCTCAAGCCGGTAGCCGAACCCCCGGATCGAACGCAGCGCTACGCCGTGCGGCTCCAGCTTGCCCCGCAGGCGGGAGACGTAGACCTCGACCGCGTTGGGCGTGATCTCCTTGTCCCACCCGGTCAGCGCCTGCAGCAGCTTGTCCTTGCTGGCGGGCTTGGGCGCATGGATCAGCAGGTATTCAAGAACCGTCCACTCGCGGGGGCCCAGCTCGATCACCACGGACTCGCCCGCCGGGGTGCGCACGCTTGCGCGGCGCCCCGCGGTGTCCAGCTCCAGCGGGCCGAAGCTCAGCACGGCGGTGGTGGCCGCCTGCGACCGGCGCAGCAGGGCGCGCAGGCGCGCGAGCAGCTCGGGCAGCTCGAACGGCTTGACCATGTAGTCGTCGGCGCCCAGGTCCAGCCCCTGCACGCGGTCGTGCAAGGCGTCGCGCGCGGTGAGGATCAGCACCGGCATGGCATGGCTCACCATGTCCGGGCGGCGCAACCGCCGGGTCAGTTCCAGCCCGTCCATGGCCGGCAGGCCGATATCGATGATGGCGGCGTCAAAGGATTCGCTGCGCAGCACCTCCTCGGCCCGCTCGCCGCTGCCCACCCAGTCCACGGCGTAGCCTGCATCGGTCAGGCCCAGCTTGATGCCGCTGGCGACCATCACATCGTCCTCGACCAGAAGCAGGCGCATGGTGCGGAAGGTCAGTGCGACCGGATCATGGTGCCGTAGGCCTGATCGGTCAGGATTTCAAGCAGCATGGCGTGGGGCACGCGGCCGTCAATGATGTGCACCGCGTGCACGCCGGCCTTGGCCGCATCCAGTGCGCCGGCGATCTTGGGCAGCATGCCTCCGGAGATGGTGCCGTCGGCGAACAGCGCATCGATCTCGCGCGCCGAGAGGTCGGTCAGCAGGTTGCCCTGCTTGTCCAGCACGCCGGGCGTGTTGGTCAGCAGCATGAGCTTTTCTGCCTGCAGCACCGTGGCCAGCTTGCTGGCCACCACGTCGGCGTTGATGTTGTAGCTCTCGTTGTTCTCGCCAAAGCCGATGGGGCTGATGACGGGGATGAAGGCATCGTCCTGCAGCGCCTTGACCACGCTCGGGTCGATGGAGACGATGTCGCCCACCTGGCCCACGTCGTGCTCGATGGTGGGGTCCTTGCTGTCCACCATCTTGAGCTTTTGCGCGCGGATCATGCCGCCGTCACGCCCCGTCAGGCCCACGGCCTTGCCGCCGGCCTGGTGGATCAGGCCCACGATGTCCTGCTGCACCTCGCCGGCCAGCACCCACTCGACCACTTCCATGGTTTCGGCATCGGTCACGCGCATGCCCTGGATGAATTGGCCCTTCTTGCCCAGGCGGTTGAGGGCGGTCTCGATCTGCGGGCCGCCGCCGTGCACCACCACGGGATTCATGCCGACCAGCTTGAGCAGCACCACGTCTTCGGCAAAGTCGGCCTGCAGCGCCGGGTCGGTCATGGCGTTGCCGCCATACTTGATGACCATGGTCTTGCCATGGAACTTGCGGATGTAAGGCAGCGCCTGGGCCAGGATTTCAGCCTTGTCGCGCGGGGCAATCGAAAGAAGGTCGGTCATGGAGGCGGGCCATCCAGAGATGAAAAACGGTGAGGCGCAAATTGTGCCGCATTCGCACGCCGCCCAGGGCATGCCCCCGGCGGGCGCGGCAGGCAGTCGGGGCGCTCAGTGGCGCAGCCAGCTCGGGACCTTGAAGCGCACGATGGCGAAATACGCCATCACGTAGCTGATGACAAACAGGCAGCAGAACGCCATCAGCAAGGGGGTGTTGCCCCAGAACAGCACGGCCGGCACCACGGTGAGCAGGGTGAAGCCCCACAAGTAGGGCGAGGTGCGGTTGTTGCGCATCAGCACGCGGCGCGACTCGTCGTCGTGGAACACGCCGCGCACGATGCGCCGGTAGATGAGCTGGTGAAAATGCAGGGCATCCGCCACGCCGGGGGACACGCCGCGCACCGCCTTGCGGTAGATCGAGAACAGGGTTTCCCACACCGGATAGATCAACAGCAGCATGGGAAACCACGGCGAAACGTCCGGGTTGCGCTGCACTAGCGAAATGCTGGCCAGCGCGATCACCCCGCCCCACACGTAGGCTCCGCCGTCGCCGGCAAACAGCATGCCGCGGGGGTAGTTCCACACCAGAAAGCCCCCGGTGGCCGCCGCGGTGGACACCAGCAGCGCCGCCAGTGCCCGGTCGCCCACCTGCAACGCCACGTGGGCCAGCGCCAGGCAGACGATCAACGCCACCATGCCCGCCAGTCCGTTGTACCCGTCGATGATGTTGAACGCATGGGGCAAGCCCGCCACCGCCAGCACCACGATGGCCATCCCGAGCCAGGGCGCCGCGGCCAGCAGGGAATCGAGCCAGGGCCAGCCGGTGCGCGGCAACGCCAGATCGAGCAGGAGCACCGCGAGCACGCCGGAGGCGCCGGTAAGACTCAGGCGGTAGCGCACCGACAGGCGCTGGGTCATGTCTTCGGCAATCCCGCCCAGTGCGGCCGGCAACAGCGCCACCAGCCAGCCACACGCCCACCAGCCCAGTTTGAGCGAGCCCGGGTCCCCCCAGCGCAGCGATTGCAGCACGCCCAGGCCCCAGCCGAACGCAATCCCCATCAGCAGGGCCACGCCGCCCAGGCGCGGAACGTCCCCCAGATGGAAGCGCTGCGGCATCCCGTTGCCGTACACCGAAGCATGGCTGCGCATCCATCGCACGATGAAACCTGCAGCCAAAGCCGCCACGATGAACGCCACCACGGATAACCAGATCATGAGCGGCCGATGGTACTCGCAGTGAAGTGGGCGCCTGTAAGAGCCTGTTCGACGCTCGCGCCGCGACCCGGCAGAGCCGTCCCGACCCGGTCAGAGCAGGTGGGCAGCAATAGATGCAAAGAAGCAGCCACGGGAGGAGAGGCCGGGGCTACCGGAGCAGGCTGCGATAGAACCGCATGACCTTTTCCACGTACTGCTGGGTTTCCGGGTAGGGCGGGATTTGGCGGCCATACTTGAGCACGGCCCCTTCCCCGGCGTTGTAGGCCGCCAATGCCAGTTCCTTGTCCCCATCGAACATTCGCAGCAGGTCCGCCAGGTAGCGGGTGCCAATCTGCGCGTTCACCTTGGGCTCCATCGCAGCATGCTCGCCGGCAGAGGAGGGACGCGCCGCCACACCGTAGCGCTCGGCCGTCGCCGGCATCACCTGCATGAGCCCCAACGCGCCCTTGCGGGAGACCGCCTTGACATTGAAGGCCGATTCCGCCGCCGCGACGGCAATCACGAAGGCAGGATCCAGCGACTGCGCCGCGGCCGCGTCCTCCAGATGCTGCTTGACGTCTTCATAGCCCGGTAGCCGCGTGGCGGAAACGCTGCCGCCTTTACCCTTCAACGAAGCGGCAGGCACTTGGCCCAGCCACACCACGCCACGCGAAGCGGCCGCCGACGGGGGAACATTGCCGATGTGCGTCACACCATCGCCGTCGACAAACTCCCAGATCTGGTTGGCCCAGGCGAACGGGGCCGTCAGGCCGGCCAGCAGCGCCAGGCAAAGCGCGCCCCACCGGCGCAGCGCGGTACGCCGGTGGCGAACTCCCCGCTCTGCCTTGTCTTGGCGCAACAGCGACTGTGACGTCATTTGGAAACCCTGCGTCCTTTGCATACAACATCCCGCACCAGCGCGCGCATCCGGCGCAACCCCGACGCCGGCTCCTGAGGGACCGGCACCGCCGCCGGCCAGGCATCCCCACGGCGCGACCGAACCAGCCGTGCAGGCATCCCTGCCGCCACCATGCCCGCCGGCACATCCTGCCGCACCAAGGCGCCCGCGGCCACCACTGCGCCGCGGCCGATGGTCACCCCTTCCAGCACAATGGCGCCCGCGCCGATCCAGGCGCCGTCTTCCACGCGGATCGTTCCGCGGGTAATGCGGTTGCGCGCAATGATGGCATCGCCTTCATCGATCGCATGGCCCGCAGACAGCAGCTTTGCGTGGGGGCCGATCAGTACATCTTCGCCAATCTCGAGCCCCCCCTCGCCGGACAGGTAGCAGCCCACATTGACAATGGTGCGCGCCCCGATCCGTATTCCTACGCAAGGGTCTGCCACCACATCCCCCAGCACCAGACGGGTTTGCGCGTAGAGGCTCACCCCCTCCGCGAGCGCCACCACGCCGGCCCGCTCTCCGAACCGCATGACCGACACCGTCGGATCGACTCGGCACTCCGCGCCCAGGCTGTCGATGCCCACATGGGTCGCGACAAAATCAGGAATCCCCAGCAACATCCGTGTGCTCCGGCGCCGTCAATGCCCAGCCGAACGGCCCAGGAGCCTGTTCCACCGCCGCACCCAGGGATTCTGGGGAGGCGGCTCTGGTTGGGGCTGGGCCTGCAAAGCCGCCAACTCGGCTTCAACCATTCGCTTTTCCACCCGCAGCACTTCCATGTCGGCGCAAAGACCCCGAATCTCCGATTGCATTTTTGCGATAGCGTCCTTGGCTTCGGCAAAGGCCTTCTGGTGCTCCAGCAGCGAGGCACGCTCGCGCTGGTGCACCACCGTCAACGCCTGTAGTTCCTCACGCAGCTTGTCCACGTCGCCCCGCGCCTCCACAAGCTCCCACCGGGGTGCGTCCGCGGCCAGCGTGGCGACAACCATCCATTGGTACGCATCAAAGTCCTGCCAGCCCGCCAGCAACGCCTGGCGCTGGTCGCCCGACAGGGCGCTCCAATAGCCGGCGAATTCGCTGCTCTCAACAGGCACCCGGTTGGCCTCCCAGCCCCGCGGCGCCCAGCCCAAGTCCAGCAGCATCTTTTCCAGGCTGCGCTTGGTGAAGAAACGCACATGCGTACGGTCCAGTTGACCTTTGTCCGAATAGTCAAAGACCCCGCCGCGCATTGACGCCAGGACCCCGGCATAGGCGATGTTCGGCACCGAGATCACCACGCGCCCCATGGGCGCCAGCAGGTCGCCGAGCCGCTGCAGCACCTCTTCGGGGCGCCTCAGATGCTCCAGCACATCGCAGGCCAGCACGGTATCGAAACGCCGGCCTGCAATCGTGTCCAGCCATCCGGTGCCTTCCAGGTCCCCCGAAATGATCTCCACATCCAGCGTTCGCAGCACCTCCAGGGCCTGAGGATCGTTTTCCACCACGGTCACCCGATGCCCCCGCGACCGCAAGACACGGGTCATGGCACCGGGGCCCGGGCCGAGTTCCAGCACCGAGCCCGCGTCCGGCGGCACACGGCGCAACAGTCGTGCCGCCCATTCCTCTCCGTCGGGATCGAAGGCGTAGTTGTATCTGCCAATATCCGTCAAAGCCTCTCCTCCCCATCTGTCTGCCCGGCGCGCCGCCACATGTGGTCCCAGACGCCCCACTGCCACCATGCCCAGGGGCGCGCACGGACGTCTTTCTCCAACCGCTGGATCACGGCGTCCACCGCCTCTTTGGGATCTTCCGGCAACGGGTCCACCTCTACTTTCAAGCGTGATGCCCCCTGGGAATAGGTGATGGCGTGCACCAAGGGAACGCCCGTGGATTTTGCCAAGCGCTCAATGCCAGTGGGCAAGCTGATTTCGCCGCCAAGGAAGGGGTGCTTGCGCAAGCGGCCGAAATGCGGCTGCCAGACATCCGCCAGAATAATCCACACATCTCCCGCCAGCAATCCTTCGTGCACCGGACGCAGGCTCTCGCTCGTGCTGCGGTATTGCCCGTGGATAACGCTGACGAGGTTGTTGACCTTGCGGGTCAGAAACCGGCGGTGCACCGGGCTCAGATCAGGATTGTCCAGGACCGGCATCGTCAGGGCGTTCATCACCAACCCCTGGCGGGCAAGCGCCACCAAGCTTGTCATGAGCCGGTCAAAGTGGCTTAGGACGACGATGAAGCCCGTTTTACGCTCCGCCAATGCCTGCACGTGCTCCCAGCCAGCAAGCTCAATGGCCGGGCCGTTAACCCCGCCAAGCCGGTGCAAGGCAATGCCGTCCATCATCTCCAAGGCCACCATATCCATGTGGGCCCGGGCCCACTCGGCACGCTGCGTGGGTGTGGACTCCGGAAACACCTGACCGAAACGCATGCACAAGAAATCTTCCGTGGCCCGGCGCGCCTCCCCTGGGTCGCGTCCCAAGTATGGCGCCAGCTTCCAGGGCAACGTTCCGGGCAAGCCGGCCAGCCCGGGGTAGCCCCACTGCATCCTCCAGTCGTGGCTCATTCAACCGCCACCCACTCATGGTCCAGGGCCACCAAGCCAAACTCGGTATTGCGCATGTTCAAAACGGTGAAGGGCTGCACCAGTTCCGCCATGTCCAACATCTGGATCGCCGTGTCATCCAGCGTATAGACGCTCCAGAGATACTCGCCCGACAACAGGGGCAAGCGCGGGAACTTCACGCGCACACGGTGCACGCCCACGCCTCGCAGCGCAGCACCGGGCCCGCGGAATTGGGTTCCGGTCCCGAAAACATTGTCCTTGTCCGGCCGCACGATGAAGACCGCCACATGGAAGGGCGCATCGGTGTAAGCCTCCACTTCGATTTCGACGGAAAGATCCTGGAACGAATCGACCTGGGCCGGATTGACGCCATCGCCTGTTTCGGTCGTGATCCGCACGATCTTGACCAGAGGTGTGCTGGCTGCCAGCGGCTCGGCACTCGCCTGCAGCGGCGTTGTCGCCTGCTCAGAAGCCGTTGCAGACGGCGCCTGCGCGCGCAAATGGGCGTAGCGCCGGCGCTCATGAGCCTCGTAGGCGGTCACGACATCTTCGGTGCTGCCCAGCGCTTCCACATGGCCGCCATGAATCCAGGCGGCCCGCTGGCACAGGCTGCGCACCTGGTAAAGGTTGTGCGAGCAAAACAGTACCGTTGCGCCCCGCTCGCGCAATCCCAGAATGCGGTCGAGACTTTTCTTCTGAAAGTGCAGGTCGCCGACAGACAGCGCCTCGTCCACGATCAGCACGTCCGGGTCGATGGCAGTCGCCGCGGCAAACGCCAGGCGCATGAACATGCCGGACGAATACGTCTTGACCGGCCGCTCCAGGGTCTCACGGGTCAGTTCGGAGAATGCGGTCGCCCGGACAACGAAGTCCTCCATGGGCTCGCCCTCCAGGCCGTGCAATGCCGCCATGAAGCGGATGTTGTCATAGCCCGACTCCTCGGGGTGGAAGCCGGCCCCCAGCTCAAGCAGCGCTGCCACCCGGCCTTCGTGCGAAACCGTCCCGCGCGTGGGGCGGATGGTCCCGGCGGCAATCTTCAGCAGGGTGCTCTTGCCCGCGCCGTTCTCGCCAATGAGGCCGAACGTCTCTCCCGCGCGGACCTCAAAATCCACGCCGGTCAGGGCCACGTGCACCCGGTGGCGCGGCGTGCGCGTCACCCACTCCCAGAGCCTGTCCTGGGGACGGGCATAGACCGTGTAGGTCTTTTCGATACCTTCGAACCGGATGGTCATGGCGTTACAAGGCCTCGCCCAAGGCCGATTTCATGGATCGGAAGAACCACCAGCCCCCACCGCCCAGCAGGACAACCCACACCGCCAGCGCCACCGGCGTGCCGGCCGGCGCCGGCATATGCAGCACGGTGCTTTGCACCATGAGCACCAGACAGGCCAGCGGATTCAGCAGGAACCATTGATGGAATCGCTCCGGCACCTGGGCCAGGGGGTACACCACCGGGGTCAGGTAAAACCACAGTTGCAGTGCAAAGGCCACCATGGACCCGACATCGCGCCAGAGAAAGTGCGCCATGCTCAGCAGCAAAGTGAGGCCAAACGTGAGAACAATCTGCGCCAGCACCAGCACCGGCAGCCATGCCATCGAGGCATAAGGCCCCACGCCCTGCGCGAGGGACAGCACGAGCAGCAATGCGTAGCCAATGCCCAGCACCAGCAGGCTGCCGCCGACCGATACGGCAGGCAATATCTCCGCAGGCATGGGCTGCTTGCGCAGGAAGTCCTCGTACGCGGCAAGGCTTCCTACGCCCCGGCCGATGGCATCCGTGAACGGCAACCACACCGCCAGCCCCGCCAGCAGATGCAGCAGATAGCCATTGTCAGCCGCCAGCCCCGGCACGCGCACGGCCAGCACAAGGCCAAACAGCACGTAGAAGATCGCGAGCGTGGCCAGCGGCTGCACAAAGGCCCAGGCAAAACCCAGCACGGAGCCGGCATAGCGGGTCTTGAACTCCCGCATCATCCAGTAGCGCCACAGCACCCACAGCTGGCGCGGATTGCGGGGCGTGGCCGACGACACAGCCGTGGAACGGGATGTTGGCGTTGGCAACGTCATGCGACCGTCCTCAGCCACTCGACCGCCCGGGCCACACCGTCTTCAAAGGCCACCGTCGGGGTCCAGTGCAACTCATCCCGCGCACGCGAGATGTCCAGCACGTTCACCGGAGGGTCGAAGGGGCGCGCGGGGAACACCCGGCGCTCTACCCTGCGCCCGAGCAATTGCTCAAGGATACCCACGATGTCGTTGACGCTGTGGCCGGTTCCGCCACCCACATTGAAGATCCGCGTCTCGCCCTCGTGGCGGGACGCGGCGGCAAACGCGCGGCCTACATCTGCGGCATAGACAAAATCCCGCACCACGGAACCATCTCCCCACACATACAGGGGCTGCGCATGGAGCGCGCGGTGCGCAAACACCGCGATCACGCCCTGCACCCCGTGGGGCTGCTGCCATTCGCCGTAAGGATTGCTCAGGCGCAGAATCCGCACTGGCAAGCCATGCTGCGCCTCTTCGATACGCAGGTGGTGCTCAATGGCCAGCTTGGTCGCGCCGTAGGCTCCCATGGGCAGAGTCGGATGGGATTCGCTCAACGGCACCGCCTGCGGCCGGCCATACACGGCCCCGCCGGACGAAGCAAACAGCAGCCGGGGGCGCGCCGCCTTCAGGCGCAAGTCCTGCAGGAGGCGCAGCGTACCCACCAGGTTCGTCTGTACGTCGCGGATGGGGTCCTCGCTGGCCGTAGCCGGTACCGTGGAAGACGCCAGGTGGACCACCAGATCGGCGCCGCCCACCTGGTCCCACCAGGAGGCCAGGTCAAAACAATCGGCCTGCACCTCCCCTGCCAGCCAGGGCGCGCGGACGTCTGCGGGCGGGCAGCGGTCCACCGACCACACCAGGGCACCTTCGTCGGCCATGGCCCGGCCGATGTGGCGGCCGAGAAAGCCCGCGCCTCCCAGGATCACGCAGCGCATCAAGGTGTGCCTTTCTGACCCTCGCCACGCGCATGCAGCAAGGCGGCCTCAAACTCCTGGGCAACGGCATCCCAGGTCTGCGCGCGCGCAAAGGCTTCTCCCCTGGCGCTCAAAGCCTGGCGTCGCGCGTCGTCCCGCAGCAACTCACAAACTGCTTCGGTCAGGCCTTCCGGCGACGATTCGGCCAGCACAGCCACCTTGTCGTCGAGCAGCCATTCCACGTTCGGCCCGCGGTTGGAGACGACGGTGCAACCGCATGCCATGAGTTCCAGGGGCAGCAATGAAGCGTTGGTCAACGACAGCACCAGCGCCACATCGCACTGGCTGTAGAGATCCGGCAAATCATCCAGGGCCAAAGTCCCGCAGGCAAGGTGCGGAAAGGGAATGTGGTACGCCGCCGTATCCCATCCTGCCAAGACGAAATGCGTGTCGGGCATGCGCTCCCACACGGCATTCAGGACCAGAAGTCCGAGTTCGAACGCTCGGCGGGGCGTGGGCGGTCGGGCATAGAAGAACACCCTGCGGATTTTCGGCTCGCGGCGCGGCAAACGGCGGTACCGGTCCAGTTCCACGCCAAAGCCCACGGGGTGCGTGGCCATTCCATAGTCCTGCGACAGCTTGTGGGCAAGCCAGCCTCCTGCCGTGACGCCAAAGAATCCGAAGTGGTAAGTATTTTCCGCGAGCACCGACTCCGTTCCTACCGGATAGAAGTGGGGCTCGTAGTCCTGCACGAAGTACAGCTTCCGGGTCGCACCAGCGAAAGCCCGCACGGCGTAGGCCGTATCCCATCCCGTGGCTATTGCAAACTCGCACGGAGGAAGTGCATTCGTACCAAGCAACACCTGGGCCTGCAGCGGGAAAAAATGATCCCGGATGGCTTCGCGCGCCACATCCGCCTCGTGGTGCCGCACCGGTGTCGCAATCACGATGGTCGACGTGTACCCCATCTGCTCCAGGTGCCAGATGGTGCGGAAGATGTTCAGGTGCCCGCCGGAACCGATGTTGAAGTCCGGAATAAACCACAACAAGGTACCCACCGCAGCCTGGCCAGACTGGACGGGAAGCACGTAAGGCAGGGCAAACTCATAGTGCCGAAAGACATTGATCTGGTGTGCGGGCCCCTGGCGCAAGCGCCGCACCACCGCGCGCAGAGCGGCAAAAACGCCTTCCTTGCGCGCCATCTCCTTCACGCGCCAAACCTTCTGCCGGAGATTCCAGCCCATGGTCAGGCCCCTCCCGCACGCTGCAACTGCTCGTCGCGGGAAATGGAACGCAACAGCCACTGCGGCAGGCGCTCGTGCCGCGTGCCCAGAAATTGCCCCGCCACGCGGGCCATTTCGATGAACGCCATGTACAAGCCATCCTTGAGCAAGCGCCAGCCACGCAAGCCCCCGCTGCGCAACCACCCGAAATCCCGCCGGGCCAGGTACACGACCGATTTCAACGCCTGGGCCAAGCTGCCCTGCAGGCGATAGCCGAAATAGCGGTTGAACGAACGCGCCTCGTCGAAATTGCGCTGCAGCGTTTCCCACACCCCAAAGTCATGCGAGTGGTAGACCACGGCATCCGGCACAAAAGCCTTGGCATGGCCCGCCTCGATGGCACGCAGTGCCCAAGTCTGGTCTTCGGCGAATGCCACCTCAGGCAGGGGCAACTGCTCCCAAACCGACCGCCGGATACAGGAGTTGTTGCTGGAAAAGAAGTGCAGCCACTGGCGGTACCCGGGATCGCTGGCAAACCTCGCGCGGTCTTCCAGGCGAACGACCGAGAGCGTGTCGCCAAAGCCTGCGAAGTGCTGATCCAGTTCTTTGTGGGTCACATACCGCGCTTCGGGATGTGCGCGATGGGGACCGAAAGCCCCCGCCACGTCGGGCTGTGCGTCACAGCCCTGCACCATGTTGCGAAGCCAATGGGGGCTGGCCGGCCGCGCATCCTGGGTAATGAACACCAGAAACTCACCCCGGGCCATCGAAGCCAATTGGTTTCGCGTCCGCCCATGCCCGAATTCGGAGGCGGGGATGGTTTCCACCCGCACGCCACGTTGCCGGGCACACTCCACCGAGCCATCGGAAGATCCGGAGTCCATCACCAGAACCTCGAAAGGCCATGGCGCTTCTTGGGCCAGCACCGTGTCCAGCACTTTGCCCAGAAAGGGCCCTCCGTTCTTGACGGGGATCAATACGGAGGCGCGTATGTCAGTCATTGTCTAGTGGGTGGTCGCTGATCGTGCCCGGGGAATTTCCCGGACGGTGAGCCCACGGCATCGGTGAGGCGCATGGCTGCGGTCAATCTGCAAAACCAACCATTGTAATGTGAGCCCCTTTCCGAACCCACCCCGCAACAGGCCCAACCCTTCGCAGCGCCAATTATTTTGCTGCAGACTGTTTCGTAAACAGGGCCCGAATAGCGGCACCGTCCAGTTCTACGCCATACTTTTTGAACAGGTCTTCGCGAATTTTTTTGCTGGCTTCCTGGCGACAAAACGTGACCGCCCGGGTCGGCACCGAGATAGCGACAGCGTCCCACCCGAGCTGCTGCGCGTCGCGCTTTTCGTTGACCTTGAAGAGGTAGGCGAAGTCACCCTCGCGCACCGGGCCCACCATCTCTCCCTGCTTGGCGGCAGCCAAGACGCGCAGCACGCTCACATCCTCCTCAAACAGCGTGATCCAACCGAGGTCACCCTGAGGATCCAGCCTGTAGATCCCCTCAGCTTGCTTGGCCAAGTCCTCAAACGTTTTCTTACCCGAAGCAACGGCTTCCGCCTCCTTCATCAGCCATGCAGCAGCAGGCTCACCTTCCACTTTTTCTGAGGCCGGAAGGATCACTCGACTGAGCCGAGCCATTGCCGGCACGCGGAAAGCCTGGGGATGGTCCTTGAAGAACTTGCGCGATTCGGCTTCGTCTGCAGGTGGCTTGCAAGCAGGAGCAAGCTTGGTGTAGATCGCTTGCGCATACACATCGTCAAACCGCAGATCGCTTTTTCCCGCTTCCCGCGGAACGCCCAGACTGGCGCCCTCTAGCGTCAGGGCCCGGACCAATGCCATTTCACGCAGCGCAGTCTGAAGCCCCCAGACGTTCCGTGCCGTGCCCTGCAGGTCTACTCTCCGCTCAAGATACGCAGAGACATCTTCCTGGGTGATCGATTCGCCGTTGGCGAGCTTCACCAACGGCTCGGCGGCCGAAGCCATCGAGACTGCCGCTGACAGAAGAGCAACTGCAGCCATTCGAGCCAAAGTCCCGTTCCGCAAAAATTTACGCATAGCAATATTCAAGAAAGAGCGATTCATTTCAAACGTTCGGCTGCGCGGTCCCACAACGGCCCATAGATCACATCCGCTACAGGATCTGCAGAGTTGAGCACGACCACGTCGCGCTCACCATCCCCGTCCAGATCGATCAACTGCAGACCCGTGGAAAAACCACTGGTCTTGATCCATCGCGTCTCCACCACCTTGCCGTCAGCATCCAGCCGCTGGAGGTACAACTTGCCGTCTTCTCCCCAGGCGACCAAATCATCCGAAAGAGGTGCCACTGCAACGCTGCCGGTCAGAGGGGATGCGATCCATTGGAGTTCCCCGGTTTGCATATGGATGCGCGCATTGCGCCCCCCCGTCTCCAGGGACACATACAGCCACTGCCCCGAGGGGGAGGGCCGCGCTTGGCGCGCCACAGCATTGAAGCTCGCGAGCACCCGTGGAGGTGCCAGGGGATCGGATTCCGACACCGCCACGACCTTCCGGTCATCCAGGCATGCGGCGGCAAACCCTGCGCCTTGCGCCGCTGGAAGCTGGCTCAGCCGCACTGGATGCCAAGGCGCCTCGCACCAGCGTGTTCTCTTGACAGAGGCCGCCGCCCGGTTGTCTTCGTACCAATCAACCCAAGCGACTTCCTTGCCCCCGTAGGGCGTGGCCAACAACTTGTAGTGACCCTGTGACGCACTGACCAGGATGACATCGCGAGGCGCAAACCCGACATGCGCTTGGTGAATGCGCACCAAGCGCTCATTTTCAACACGGAAAAAATCCAAGCTTCCCGCGTTTTCCACTGCGGCCACCACCAGATTGTCGGACAGCCATTTGGCGGAGTCCGGATGATAGGCCACCGGCTGGCGATCCAGAAGTCGCGAGCTTCGCCCCCCAACCTGGTGCAACGCCACCCGCCCCTCCTCATGCTCAACAAGGATTAATCTGCAACCAGTGGTGGCCGCGCACCGGGCTTCGCCTCCCCACGCCATGGGAGCCTCCAGCTTGATACGAGCAGCTCCACCTAAAGGTGCCTGTGCCGCTGGGGGGGATGAATCAGTCGCAGGCTCAGAAGTTGGCAGTGCCTGACAACCCACAAGTACCGAGACAGCCAACCCCAAACAGCCCAAGCGCACAGAACGGAACAATTGCATAGCACCTCCAGAAGCCAAAAAAAATGGCGCCATATGGCGCCATTTTTTTTGGCAACACCCCGCAGGGCATCACCAAATCGCATCTTTCTCTAGTCTGCAGCGCCAGGGCGCCGCAGCATGAGAGAAAAATTAGTTGTGCGAACCCAGGACGGATTGCGTTGCACCGAAAGCAGGAGCGGTGATCAGGCTGTACGTGAACGCAGCGCCCGTGGAAGCGAACGTAGGAGTCCACTCGATGAAACCATCGGTGAAGTTGGCAGGACGGCCGGGGATCGTTTCAGGGTTGAAGAACGACAGTTCGGACTCAGCCAGTGCGAAGTTCACAGACTTGCGGTTCTGTGCAGCATCGTACATGTTGACCGTGTGCGTACCCTTTTGATCGCCAGTCGACCACACAACGATGCGAGTTTCCAGGCCAGCGTTCAGGGTGCCGTCCACAGCGTAACGCATGCTGAACGTAGCAGGCGTGGTCAGCGAACGTGCACCTGCAACGCCAACCAGGCTGTCAGGACCCAGGTTCGTCAGATCCGTGGAGGGCGCAGAGAACGTCAGGTTGCCGTCGATCACGGGCACAAAGGCCACGTCTTGAGCAGCAGCGTTCACGTGGAATGCGTTGCCGCTGATCAGACCGGTAGAGCCGGCAGCAGGCACAACAGCGTTGGAGGGAGCGCAAGCAGCAGCAGCGCTGCCAGCTGCGGTGTTAGCACCCACAGCAAACACCAGGTAGCCACGCGTGCCAGCCAGGCCGGTACCAGACTGTTGCGACCAGATGAAGGGCTCGTAGTCCTTAGCGGTCATTGCGAAGCAACCGTCGGTGACGTGGTTGGAGTTCGCATCGAAGAAGGTCCAGAACACGCCAACAGTGCCGGCGGATTGGTTGATGATACCGACAGCGGTGGTGTCGGCGTCACCGTTGTGGATCACGTTGGGAACAACGAGACCATTGCTGAACGTACCCACGGTGTACGCCTGCGCCACACCAGCACTCAGCGCAGCGGCTGCAACGGCTGCCATTGCAAATTTTTTCATCTTCTCAGTCCTTAGATAATTGAAGGAAGCTTTCCCACCCTGTGCGGGATCTGCAACCCATCCGTACTCCGTTTGGGTTGGTGCAATCTTATACTGATACCTTCGATTTTTTCAACCAATTTCCACCAGAAACCCAACGCATGCTTGTTTGTTGCACTCAAACAACGAAGTGTCACTCGGGTGTTGGAAAGAACGAACTGCGGCGCTGCACATGGTGCCACACGCCACCAATCTTGCGCCACTCATCTTCGACGGTGGATTCCTGCCGCTTCACCCTCAGCAGGGGTAGCGAGTACCGGACCCACACATTGAGAATGGCGCGATCGCCGTCAGTGCTTTTCACGCCACGCACTTCCACGGCTTCGTACGAAATGCCCCCACGCTTAAGGTAGGCCTCCAGGGTGGCGCTCGGGTCCTTGGAAAGCTCCTCATAGGCCCAGGCTGCCACGCGGTCGTTTTTGCGGATCAGCGCCCAGTAGGCTTTGGCGCGCTCGAGCAGCGCCGCCTCGCCTCCTTCACCTGAAGCGGCAACGCCGCTGGTGGCTGCACAACCACCCAGGCCCGTCATCAGCACCGGTGCCGCCAGGATCAGATGACGGCGGCTGATAGTTGTTGTCATGAATGAATCTCCTGGTTGACTATCGTTATATATATGTGTGGGGCGAGAACAACGTGATCCGCCCCTGCACACTTTTCAACGCCACGGTTGCAGCGGGGTGTCTGCCGGCTTGACGCCCATGGGCTGAGCCTGCAGAGCCAGAGAACGCATGCGTTCGCGCAGCTCAGCACTGGCAGAGCGGAGCTGGTCGTCATCTTCCAGGGCTCGCGGCGTCATCAATACCAGCAGTTCTGTGCGAGCACGCTTATTTGTCGTGGTCGAGAACAGGGCACCCAACAACGGAACATCTGCAAGCCCCGGCACACCAGCACGAGACCCACTGTCGTTTTCGCGGATCAACCCCCCCAGCACGATGGGTTCGCCCGAGCGCACAGCAACACGGGTCTGAATTTGCCGCGTCTGGAAAGACCGCTGTTTTGTCGTGGTGTCTTCCTCACCCACATCGGTCACCTGCTGAGAGATGTCCAAGGTGATCAAACCTCCCGCATTAACCGACGGGGTGACAGAAAGCAGGACGCCAGTGTCTTTGTACACGATGGACTCTGTGACCAAATTGCCCGTGGTAACAGAAGTCGACGATTTGATCGGCTGCTGCTGACCGACCTGAATGGTGGCACTGTGGTTGTTCAAGACCAGTACCGAGGGACTAGATAGCAACCGCACCTGGGATTTCTCACTGAGGGCGTTGAGAGTGGCGCGCACCACATTCGCCTTGTTGAGGATGGTGTAAGAAAAGCCCGGTTGCTTGGCAGCAATCGAACCGCTGTTGTTCATATTTAACAACGCCTGCCCCTCACGTCCATTGCTGAGACTGTTCTGCAGGTACCACTCCATACCGTAGGCAAGATTGCCCGTAAGGCTCACCTCCACAATGCTGGCTTCGATCAGGATCTGCATCGGGGCCTTGTCCAGTTCGCGCAGGGCTTGCTCGATCCGGCGGTATTCAGTGCGCGGCGCACGGATCAACAGCGCGTTGCGCTTTTCGTCAGCAACCACGCGCACATTGCCTTCCAACTGGCTGGTTGATGTGAGCGATGTGTTATTCGAGGCTGTCTTGTTGCCTGTCACGCCGAACGCGGTGCCCATGGGGCTGGTGCCCGACCCTGTGCTGCCGCTATTTCCGAGCACACCTGTACTGCCTGTCCCGGTCCCCAAGCCGCCCCCTTGCCCAAACTGCGTCGGCGCAGACCCCGCTGCCACCCCGCCAGAGCGCGCTGAACCCGACTGCCCGCTGAACAAGCCGTTGAGCATTTCCGCCAGTTGCAGCGCGGAACCGTTCTGCACGGGATAGACGAACAATCCAGCCTCCATGGCATCGGTTGGCCGGTCCAGGCGCCGGATCCAGGTTTCCACCTGGGCCAACAGATGGCTGCGCGGCGTGACCACCACGATGGCGTTGAGGCGCTCCACCGGGAACAGGCGGATCAGCCCGCCCAGCGGGTTGGCGATCTGGGCGCCCATGCTGCTGGCGGCGCCTGCACCTCCACTGCCCGCAGCGCCGGCTGCGCCTGCGGGGGCTCCGCCCGACGACGAAGCACCGCCGCCGCCATAGGGGTCGGACGACTTGTCGTTACCCAGCATGGCCTGCAGCGCATCGCGCACCACGTTGACATTGGCGTTTTCCAGCACAAAGACGCCCAGAGACATGCCGGAGAGGAAGTCGACGTCGAAGGCTTCCACCATTTCGAGCCAGCCACCCAGCTGCGCCTTGCTGCCTTGCAACACGAGCAGGTTGCGCATCGAGTCCACATAGACAATGGCTTCTCGCGGCGCCAGGGGCGCCAGGATCTTGGCCATCTCGGCCGCGGCAATGTGGTTCAGCGGCACGATGACCGTGCCCGCGCCCGCGAGGTCCTTGAATTTGGAAGACCCCACCACCGGCCGCGCGCCGATGGTGACCGTGCGCTTGGTCACGTGGTACACGCCGGCGTTGTCGCGGACGATGGCCAAGTCGTGTGGCAGCAGCACGGCGTCCAGCACGTCCAGCACCTGGTTGCGCGCCAACGGCTGCCGGGTGCTCAGGCTGACCACGGTATCCCCGCCCGCATCAATGGTGTAGTTCAGCTTGAGCAGGTCGCCCAGCAAAGCCACGGCCAGATTGGCGACGGTGACGTTCTCGAAATTGAGGGAAACCTTGTCGCCACGCGCCAGGACGGGGTCCACTTTCGGTGCCACATCACCCTTGACGAACTGGTCGTTGCCCGGGAACACCTTGCTGTTGGAAGTGGTCGGCTTTTTGGCTGGGTCCTTGGCCGAATCTTTGGCGGCGGCATCTGCCGGCGCGGGATTCGGGGCCGCAGGCACCGCAGATGCTGGCGCTGCAGCGGGCACTGCTGCCGCAGCCGCCGCAGTCTTGGTATCCGCGGGAGAGGACGGCGCGGCAGCCGGCCCACCTTGCGTGCTGGCACAGCCCGAAGCCAGCAGCGCCAGCAAGAGGATGGATGGCCGAATGTTCATAGAAATTGCTCCGGAAAGGTGTACCGCAAGGGCTTACCGATTGTTGGGTGCGGGGCGGCGCTGCCGCTCTCCGACGGGGCTGCCGCCGGCTTTCGCGGGCGGCGGCGCGCTCCCGGCTTCCAGCGGGCGCTCCACCCGCTGATCATCGGCCGAGATGAAAAGTGCCTTGCGGCCGTCAAAAGAATCGATGCGCCAAGGTTTGGTGTCCGCGGTGATCTTGAGCGTGCTTCCGTCGGCACGCTGCAACACGGCGACGCGCTCCTTGCCCGACTCGAACACAGCCGTCAGACGGGACTGCATCAGCTCCGTCACCAGGCTGGTCTTCTTCTCCTCCACCGCTACAGGGCGCCGGGCGGACCACAGCACGGGCCGTTCGACGGCCTGCTTGGCGCGGACCTTGATCGCCTGCGGCATGGGCTCGACCTTTGGAAGATCCGGCTTGCGCGGTGCGGGCGGGGACCAGCGGTCTTTTTCGGCATTCCACCAGTACGCACTGGCGGCCAACGCAGCCACTCCCACGATGGGGCCCAGGTACCAAGACTTGATCATGGCTTGGCCTTTTCTGGCGCCAGCGGAGCCTCCAGTTGCAACGTCAGCCGAGCGTTTTGCGGGCCCGGCCCTGCCGCGGTGCCCTCACGCGTGATATTGGCGGTGCGCACCCAGAACGGCGGGCGGTGCGTCTGCAAGTTTTCCATGAAGCCCACCAGCTTGACCCACTCGCCACTGACCGTTGCCGTAAGGCGTATGCGCGCGAGCTTCCCGCCCTCCCCCGGTTCCAATGCCACCTGCGAGGACACCAGGGTGCTGCCGGAGGCGACGATCAATTGCCGCAGTTTCTGCTGCACGTCGTTTTGCGCGGTTTCGCCCGCCGGGTGAAGCATGGGCGCCACGGCGCCACTGGCCGCGCCGAGCAGCGTCTCGATCTCGTCGCCGGCATTCACGACCCCCTCCAGCCGCTCACTGCGGGGCTCCAGCTGCTGCAGCGCGTTGTCATAGCGAACCCAGAGAGCCCTGTAGGCCAGTGCCGCCCCCGCCAGCACCCCGGCCAACAGCACCAGCAACAGCACCATGGAGCGGCGGCGCCACACGTTCATCTTCATGGTTTTGCTCCCTCGCCGCGCCACCGCATTTCAAAGGTGAAACGCTCCTTGTTCAGGGTTGCGTCCCGCACGCTGGCCCCCGTGGCTCGCACATCGGCCAGGCCGGGCTGGCGTCCCAGGTGCCCGATCAGTTCGGAGGCGTTGCCCGTGAGGCCCGTGACCCGGATTTCGCTGCCGTTGACCTCAATGCGGTCCAGCCAGGCGTCGGAGGGAATCGACGTGGACAGTGCCTCGATCACGCTGGCCAGCGGCAAATCCGCGTTGACGCTCTTGCGCAGCTCTTCCGCCAATTCGGCCTGGTGGCGCAGTTCGTCCATCTTCTGGCGCAACGGGCCCGCCTTGGGCTCGAGCATGCTGACATGCTCCACCGCGCGCACGACGGCCTGGCGCTTCAGCACCAAGGGCATCAATGCCGGCAGCGAGAACGCGGCGAGCACAAGCACCACCAGCACCATCCCACCCCAGTCCATCCAGCGCTGGCGGGCGTCCAGCTTTCGCCATGCCGCTGCGCGCACGGGATAGGCCCGCCCTTGGCGCACCAGATACACCGGGGCGTTCTCGGACAGTCCCTGCTGCTCCAACTGCTGGGCCAGGGTATTGCGTCGGCACATGCCCCACTCGACCGACCAGCCGCCCTGGGCCTGAGGTTCGGCATGCCAGGCCGCCACAATCTGTTCCGGCGGCATGGGCGATACCCGCCACAAGGCCTCATCGATGCCTCCGGCCAGGGCGCGCCGCGGCATGTCGGGCAACTGCATCGTGCCCCAAAGGCAATCCGACTCCCCCACCAGCAGGCAGGAGGCCTTGCCGCTGCCCGACCGCGGACGGGCGCGCGTGCCAGTAACAGACCACCGCGTGCCATCCGCCGCGACGGCCGCTGCAGACAAGGCGGGCCAGGCGCCATGTTCCATCAAGACCCGTTTGAAATCGCCAAAGCCCCAGCCTATGCGGTCCAGCATGGTCTGTGCGCGAAGAGAGAGCTGCCCCCAACCTGTCATGGCTTGAATTCCTGTTCCGACTTGTTTAAGCGGCGCGTCGGCTCCAACGAGAGCATCGTCCAAGGCGTCGATCCGCCAGGCCGTTCTCCGAGGTCAACCCATGCTTCCCTTTGCCACCATCGATCCCCCTCGGTCCGAACATACGCCCTGAGGCGCATCGTCTGGCCGCCGCTCGAGCGGGCAGGCGAAAAGAACTCGGCAGCGGCTCCGCTCATGAGCACGCCGGCCCGGTTTTCGGGTGGGGAATGTTGAATGCGCACCCCCAAGCCAGGTTGCCCTGTGAGGGCGTCGATCAAGGCGGGGGGAGCTGAATCGATCTCGATGCGTTGCTGCCCGTTGATACCCAAATGGGGCGCGATTATCTCATACAGCTCTGGGGTCATTCCCAGCACGGAGCGCAGCTCGGAGAGGTCGTCCAAGGCCCCATTTCGCGGCAGAGAAGGCCAGCCGGCCGCACGGTATTGCGCCGCCTCCGCCCCGCCCACGCCTCCCGGCGTATCGTCCGGGTCGATGAAGTCGCGCACGCGGGACGTCATGATGGCCGCTTCGCCCGCAGACAGGCCACCCGCCCGCTGGAACAGGGCTTGCAGCAGGGCTTCGCTGGCCACGTTCACATCCACCAGGCCGCCCGATGGTGTGACCTCGACCCAGACCTCCTGCCCACCGAAGGACTGGCGCTGGATTCGGTAGCGGCTCTCCGGTCCGCGCTCCACCATCAGGCGCTGCGTCGTGAGCTGCATCGCGGCATCGAGCACGGACTCCGCCCGCAACCGCTCCAGGTCCAGCCCGGCGCGCAGGGTCTGCTGGCGTATGCCCCGTGCGCTGGCCATGACGACCAGCGACAACGCTGCCACCAGCCACAGCACCAGGATCAATGCCGCCCCCCTGCTGCGCAGGGCCTTGTTGGGTTCGGTCATCATCGGGCCCGGATCAAAGGAAATATCAGGGGAGGCCAGTCCCCCTGCGCATCGCCAATGTCCAGGCGGATGCGTGCCGGGTACGCAGGCTTGGCAGCGTCCCACTGCTGCGTCCATTGACCCGTCTGCCCGTCCTGGTAGTGCCACTGCAGGGTGCGCACATCGGCCATCAGCGTTTCACGCAAGGCCTGCTTCCAGTCCAGGTCCATGAGGGCGCCATCGTACGGAACCGCCTCCACCGACAGGTCCACGCTGCCGTTGTCGTGGCGCAAGGGGTTCATGCGGAACACGTACAGCCCGCCCGCCTCGCCCCGCTCCGGTAATGGAGCCACCCACAGCAGGCCGGCCGCATTGCCGCTGAAAAAGTTAACAAAAGTGTTCTCGTTGCGCCGGCTCAGCAGGCGCAAGGCATCAAACTTGCGCCCGAGCCACTGGCTGACCACCAGCATGCGGTCGGTGCGCTCGATCACGCGCTGGTTGCGCTCTTCGGAACGCCCGATCACCCCCACCCCTGCGAACATGAGCGCCACCACGGCCGACGTGACAGCCAGGCCGATCAGCAGTTCCAACAGGGTAAAGCCCCGGGACGGGGTGCGCACGGTGCGGCTCATGGCGCGGCCCTGTAGGGTTTCCAGGTGGTCCAGGTGGACACCGGCACGCCGTCCTTGCGGACTTCCACCGTCACCCTGGCGGCATGCAAAGGCCCGCCGGGGGCGGGGCGGCCATCTTCTTCCACCACCGGGACCTGGTCCGGCGACACCTGGATATGCCATTGCCACGGGCCGGACTGGCCGGAGTCCTGTCGTATCAGGTCTTCCGCGAAGGTTCCTGCCGCCAGCGCCGACCGCGCCACCAAGGTGGCTTGCACGCGCGCCTCCACGTCCACCACGTTCTTGGACCCTTGCCCCACGCTGCGGTAAAGACTGGCGAGCGCGATGGAGGCGATGGCCATCGCCACCAGTGCTTCCAGCAGGCTGAAGCCCTGCGCCCTGCGTGCAGACGACAGCCGTAGTGCAAGAGGCAGCCGCCGTGCGGCGGAGCCAAGGAACAGCGCGACGTTGCTCATGACTGCGCCGCAGCTGCGGTTTGCTCCAGCGTTCCGAAAAGCCAGTTCACGTGGAAAGCAGTGCCCAGCGCCCCCCGCAGCACAGCGATCCGGCCGCCCCGGGCGCCACCGTCGGCATTGAAGACAAAGATGGGTTGCCCTGCAGCTTCCGGCGCGTTTTGGCGCGCGCGGGCGCCGCGCTCAACGGCCTGCCATTGCACCGACAAGGGTTCCGGCACCTGCAAGGCAGGAGCACCATCCACCAAAAGCTGGCGGCTGCCCGGCTCGTAGCTGACCGTCACGGGCCGCCCGTCCTGCACGCTGAGCGTGCGAGCCCTTTGGAGCTGGCTGGCGAGGTCCCGTACGGTCTGGCTGTACCGCGCCCGGTCCAGGTAGGCTTGGCCACTCAGGCCCGCCACCGTGGCCGCGATGGCGGCCACCACTAGCACGATCAACAGCTCCAGCAGCGTAAAGCCGGCGCCACGGCGCGAAGGTGCCCGCGACGACGGGCACGCGCAAAACAAACCAGGAAGCCACTGCACGGAAAAATGGCAGGAAAGAAGGCTCAGTTGTAGACGTCCGAGTTTTCGCCGTCTCCGCCCGGCTTGCCGTCGGCACCCAGGGTGAACACGTCCGGCCCGCCATTGCGGCCAGGGTTCTTGTAGAGGTATGCGGCGCCCCAGGGATCCGGCGGCAGGCCCTTCTTCACGTAAGGGCCGTTCCAGCCCTGCGCCGTACCGGGACGCTCGGCCAGGGCCCGCAGGCCCTCGGCGTCCGTGGGGTACCGGCCAACATCCAGCTTGAACAGGTCCAGGCTCTGCTCCAGCTCCGCGATCTGGACGCGCGCCGTCTTCGACTTGGCGCCGCCCAGCTGGTCCAGCACCTTGGGCCCCACCAGCCCTGCCAGCAGCGTCAAGATGACCAGCACGACCAGCAACTCGATCAGGGTAAAGCCGGAAGAACGACGCACCCGCGCCGCACCGAAGCGGCCCAAACTCTTCATATTCATATCAAACTTGCTCCGAACATCCAAAATCAAATCGTCTCATTAATGGACAGCACGCCGCCCAGAATTGCAATGATGATGAACGCCACCAGGGCGCCCAGCACAATGATGATCAGCGGCTCCATGGCAGCCAGCACACGGCCCATGGTACGCCGGCCCTCCTCTTCATAGCGGTCGGCAAGGCCGAGCAGCGTGATGTCGAGCTGGCCCGTCTCTTCCGCCACGCGAATGAGCTGCGGCGTGCTGGACTTGCCCAGATACGGCGATGCAAACCCGGAAGACAGCCGCTTGCCCGCCTTCACGATGCCCACCAGCGGCTCGATATCCTTGCGCAGCGCGGTGTTGGTCAGCGTATCGATGGCAATGCGCAATGCATCGACCATTGGCACGCCCCGCTGCAGCAGGATACCGAAGGTACGAAAGTAGATGGCGAATTGCAGATTGCTGAGCACCTTGCCCAGCAAGGGCAGGCCCAGCAGCGTCCCATCCAGCCGCAGCCGCCCGGCCGGTGTCGCAGCCCAGCGCGAGCCCAGGAACAGCACCACCGTCAGGCCCAGGAGGATCGCCATCCAATGCAAGCGGATGGTGTCGCTGAGGTTGACCACCATCCGGGTGGAGTACGGCAGCTTGTCACCCATGGAGTCAAAGATCTCGCGGAACTGGGGCACCACAAACGCCAGAAGCAGCGTCACGGACAACACGGCGACGATCAGCAGAATGACCGGGTAGGTCATGGACGAGATGACGTAGTTGCGCAGCTTGTCCTCGGCCTCGAGCTGGACCGTCAGCTCCTTCAAGACCACATGGAGCGAGCCCGAGGTCTCGCCGGCGCGTATCAGCACCAGGTATTGCCGGCCCAGGTCCTGCTCGAACGGCAGCAGGGACTGGTAGAGGGACTTGCCTCCGCGCACGCCCTCTTCCACCTTCGTGATGAAGGCCTTCAGGCGCTCGGTGTCCGCGGTCTCCTTGAGCATGGCCAGCGCCTTGTCCAGCGGCATGTTGGCCTGCTTCAGGTGGGCCATCTCGCGGCTGAACAGAAGGATGTCGCTGCGCTTGAGCTTGGCACTGCGCCGCTGGGGCTCGGCCTGGGTGGCGCCAGCAGAGTCGTCGGTGATCCGCACGGGCGTCACGCCCTGCCCGATCAGCCGCAGCCGCGCGGTTTCCACGTTCGCGGCGCGCACCGTCCCCTGGCAGGCTTTGCCATCGGACATCACACCTTCGTATCGGAATTCAATCATGTTGACGCGCAACGCGCAGCACTTCTTCGGCCGTGGTCAAACCCTGGAAAACCTTGGTGGCGCCATCCTGCAACAAGTTCCCTCCTGCATAGGCACCGTCGCCGCTGCCCAGGGATGAGCCCCGTTCAAGCACCACCTTCTTTACATCTTCCGTCATGACCAGCAATTCATGGACGGCAAGCCGGCCCCGGTAACCCGTCCCGCGACAAGCCGGGCAACCCACGGCGCGGTAGATCACCTGCCCTTCGGGCAGTGGCAGCCCCAGCGATGCAGCGGCGGCATGCGCCGGGTCCGGCTGCAGTGGCACCTTGCATTCCTCGCACAGCTTGCGCACCAGGCGTTGGGCCAGCACGCCGATGACCGACGCCGTGATCAGGTACGGTTCCACGCCCATGTTGATCAACCGGACGATGGCGCCCAGCGCGCTGTTGGTGTGCAGCGTGGACATGACCAAGTGGCCGGTCAGCGCCGCCTGCACCGCGATTTCGGCGGTTTCGCCGTCGCGCATTTCCCCGATCATGATGACGTCCGGGTCCTGGCGCAGGAAGGAGCGCAGCACCTTGGCGAAGGTCAGGCCGATCTGGGGCTGCACCTGCACCTGGTTCAGCCATTGCAGCCGGTATTCCACCGGGTCTTCCACCGTCAGGATCTTGAGGTTCTCGCCCTCCAGTTCCTGCATGGACGCATACAAGGTGGTGGACTTGCCCGAACCGGTGGGGCCGGTGACCAGAAAAATCCCGTGCGGCACGCTGAGAAGCTGCCGCATCGTCTTCAGCGTCGGCGGCGTGAAGTGCAGGCTCTCCAGCGAAAGCAGGTCGAAATTCTTCTCCAGCAAACGCATGACCACCGATTCGCCAAACATGGTGGGAATGGTGGACACCCGGGAGTCCATTTCCTTGCCGTGCACGCGCAGCTTGGTGCGCCCGTCCTGGGGCATGCGGCGCTCGGCGATGTCCAGCTGCGAGAGGATCTTGATCCGGGAGACGACGGCGGGAGCGTCCTTGTTGTCGATCTCGTCGATGGGGTAGAGCTCACCGTCCACCCGGATGCGGACCACCGACTTTTCTTCGTAGGTTTCGATGTGGATGTCCGAAGCCTGGGCCGCCACGGCCTGCGAGAGGATCTGGCTCACGCGCTGGATGATGGGCGCCTCGGACGCCATGTCCCGCAGGTGCTCGATGAATTCCGTGGCCTCGAACTGGTCCGCGACCGCATCGCCTTCGGGCTCCGACTCCTGGACATACCAGGCGTTGAGCTGGCTGGAGATTTCGGATTCCAGGCCGAAATACAGGTTTGGGACCTGGCCAAACACCAGCCGCAGCGCATCGCGCAGGGCCGGGCTGCGGGGGTCCACCGAGGCAAAGTCCGGCAGGGCCTCGGCGTCCTCGGCTTCGCCCAGCGGCAAGAGGTTGTTGGCCAGCAGAAAGCTGGTGTTCAGCCGGGCGGTGGGGGGCTTTTCCTTGGGGAACGCGTCCTGGCGCACCAGGGGAAGGCCCGCCTGGCGGGACAACGCGGCATACACATCGACCTCGGACACCAGCCCCAGGCTGATCAACAGCCGGCCCAGGCGCCCTCCCATGGAGCGCTGGACCTCCAGCGCCCGCTCCAGATCGTTGCGCGAGAGCTTCGCGTCCGACAGCAGCATTTCGCCCAGTTTCCGGGGCTGGTCCTGTTCTTCCATCAATTCGTTGCCTTCAGCATGTTTGCACCTGGATTGTCCTTGGTTTACACGGAACCCGGCCGGACCTGGGTGCCGCGCTTGCCCAGCACACCGTGGAGCAGGCCTTTCATCCACATCTTGAAATACTTCCCGCGCCCGGGCACGAACACGGAAAAGACCACCAGCCGCTTGAGCTGCTGGACTGCGTGGTGCAGTTTGGTCGGGAAATTGGCGCGGGTCGACCGCAGCATCAGAACGACGTTGCGGGACTGATAGTAATGCCGCCATGGCGCATGCAAGGGAACCTCGCGCCCCAGCACCCAGGCCACCTGATCACCCAGCCGGTGCTCCAGGGTCGCGGCACACACGCCGTAGATTTTGAAGCCCTGGTCCCGGGCACGCAAGCACCATTCGACATCGACCCAGTCGATGAAGTAATCCTCCCGGAGCAGGCCCACCTGCCGCAGGGCGGGGGCGGGCATCAGGCAGCCCGAGGCAATGACGTGGTCCACCTCCCACACCCGGGCCGGGTCGTTGCAGTCGAGCCAGCGCAGGGACCAGCCTTCCATGCGGAAGAAGGGCGTGCGGTCGGACTGGCGGCGCGGGTCCGCATAGCGCGGCCCCACGGCCGCGGCATCGGGATGGTCGCGCAGCGCGTCCATCAACAGGCCCACCATGTCCGGCGCCGGCAGGCTGTCGTGGTCCATCAGCAGCACATGGGTGGCGCCCTGCTCCAGCGCCCATTCGATGCCACGGTTCTGCGCGTACCCGATGCCGTGGTTCTGTGCCAGCCACAGCGGGTGCACGCGGTCCGCGGGCCATTGCCGCAGCCAGGGCCGCAGGTCCACCCCTGACCCGTTGTCCACCCAGACAATGTGATCGACCTGGCGCAACAGCCGCTCGAACTGCGCCACCAGGCGGTCCAGTTCGCAACGAAAGGTAACAACTACCGCAAAGATGCGCGTGCTCCCGGAGGACGCGACCGGCGCCAGGATGACGTCGCTCATGCAGCCTCCCGTGCGCGGCCGGCGCACTCGTCGCGCATCAGTGCTTCATAGGCCGACGTCACACCGTCCCAGGTGTAACGGCGCGCAATGAGGTCCCGCGCGGCCTGGCTGAGCCGCGTGATGTCGTCTTGCGAGCGGGCTTGCAGCCGCTGCAGGCACACAGCCAGCTCCGCGGGCGTGCCGAAATAGTCGGCCACGCCCTGCGCCACTTCGCGATTGAAGGGGTTGTCGTGGGCAATGACCAGGCTGCCGCACGCCAGCGCCTCCAGCAGCGAGGGGTTGGTGCCCCCCACGGAGTGGCCGTGCAGGTAGGCCGCGGCATGCACGCGCAGGCTCTGCAGCCGCTGTGCGTCGTACACGCCGCCGACGAACCGCACCCGCTCGCTGGCCAGCGACTTCAGCTGGCGCTGGTACGGGGTGGCGTCGGTCACGCTGCCCACGATGACCAGGGGCAGCGCGCCGGCGTGGAGCAGGTAACCCTGAATGATCTCCAGCACATGGTTCTCAGGCTCGGGCCGGGCCACCACCAGCAGGTAGCCGCCGGGCTCCAGCCCCCACGCGGACAGCGCCCGAGGATCCACGTCCTGCGCGCGGACTTCCTGCGCACCGTAGGCGATGAAGCTGGTGGGCGCAGACCGGGGGTAGACGGACCGCACGCGCTGCGCGATGGCTTCGGCGTCGGCAATGAGGCGCGTCGCGGTCTTGGTGGACAGCCACTCCATGCAGCGCAGGTAGGCGCGTGCGCCCCGCCCCCACTTGCTGCGCGCCCACTCCAGGCCATCCACATTGATCCACACCGGCGTGCCAAACAGGCGCGGCCACCAGCACGCCCAGGCCGCCCCGTAGCCCAGCATGTAGACCAGGTCGTAGCCGCGGCGTGCATCCCACAGACTGGCGCAGTCGTAGGCCAGCACGGATGCGGGGCCCCAGTGCGGGCGGCGCCGGTAGCGCACCCGCACGCCCTCGTGAAACTGGTCTGCGGGCGGCGGGCCGTCCGCCTCGGCATAGACGGTCACCTGGTGGCCGCGAGCCACCAGCCGCGTGGAGAGCTGCTCGGCAAAGGTTTCAAACCCGCCGTAGCTGGCCGGAATGCCCTTGGTCCCCAGGATGGCGACGCGCAGCGCAGCCGGCCGTCCCGCCGCTCCCTGCAACCCCGTTTCAGACGTGCAGGATGTCAAAGATCTGCCTCGGCCAGCAAGCGCCCTGCCTGGTCCTTGGCGGACAGCTGGATCGGCGCCTCCACCGCCGGCCAGGCAATCGCCAGCTGCGGGTCGTCCCAGCGGATGCAGCGCTCATGGGCCGGGCTGTAGTAGTCGGTGGTCTTGTAGAGGAAATCGGCAGATTCCGAAAGCACGAGGAAGCCGTGCGCCAGGCCGGGTGGCACCCACAGCTGGCGGTGGTTGTCTTCCGTCAGCAGGGCCCCCACCCATTGGCCGAACGTGGGAGAGCCCCTGCGGATGTCCACCGCCACGTCGAACACAGCGCCGCGCACCACGCGCACGAGCTTGCCCTGGGCCTTGGGCGGCAGCTGGTAGTGCAGGCCGCGCAGCACGCCCTGGCTGCTGCGGCTGTGGTTGTCCTGCACGAAGTCGCAGCGCACGCCCGTGGCCTCCTGGAACGCTTGCTGGTTGAAGCTTTCGTAGAAGAAGCCGCGGCTGTCCCCGAACACCTTGGGCTCGATGAGGAAAACGTCTGGAATGGATTGCGGGATGGCGTGCATGAAGAAGGAGATCAATAGACTTTGTCGTTCAGCAGGCGCTGAAGGTACTGGCCATACCCGTTCTTGGCGAGCGGCTGGGCCAGCCGCTCCAGCTGGGCGCTGTCGATCCAGCGCGAGCGCCAGGCAATTTCTTCGGGGCAGGCAATCTTCAGGCCCTGGCGGTGTTCCAGCGTGGCGATGAACTGGCTGGCTTCCAGCAGGCTTTCGTGCGTGCCGGTGTCCAGCCATGCGTAGCCACGGCCCATGATCTCCACCGCCAGCTGCCCCTGGTCCAGATACAGGCGGTTGAGGTCGGTGATCTCCAGCTCGCCCCGGGGCGAGGGCTTGAGCCCCTTGGCCAGCTGCACCACCTGGTCGTCGTAGAAATACAGGCCGGTGACGGCATAGCTGCTCTTGGGCTGCGCCGGCTTTTCCTCCAGCGACAGCACCCTGCCCTGGGTGTCGAATTCGGCCACGCCGTAGCGCTCGGGATCGTGCACGTGGTAGGCGAACACCGTGGCACCGGCCGTGCGCTGGTCCGCGTTGCCCAGCAGCTCATGGAAGTCGTGGCCGTAGAAGATGTTGTCCCCCAGCACCAGGGCACTGGGCGCGCCGTTCAAAAACGACTCGCCGATGAGGAAGGCCTGCGCCAGACCGTCCGGGCTGGGCTGCACCGCGTACTGCAGGTTCAGCCCCCACTGGCTGCCATCGCCCAGCAACTGGGTGAACCGGGGCGTGTCCTGCGGGGTGCTGATGATGAGAATGTCGCGGATGCCCGCGAGCATCAGCGTGCTCAGCGGGTAGTAGATCATGGGCTTGTCGTACACCGGCAGCAGTTGCTTGCTGATGGCCAGCGTGGCGGGGTGCAGCCGGGTGCCGGAGCCTCCGGCCAGGATGATGCCTTTGCGTTGCGTCATGGTCTGTGGGTGGGGTTCAGAGAATTTCCGCGAGCATGCGCGCCACGCCCTGGCGCCAATGCGGCATCTGCAGGCCGAAGGTGGCCTGCAGCTTGCGGGTGTCCAGGCGCGAGTTGTGGGGCCGCACGGCGGGTGTCGGAAACGCGCTCGTGGGCACCGGCGCCACCTCGGTTGCTTTCATTTTGATAGCTGGCTGCGCTTTCTGCGCCTGCTCCAGAACGAATTTTGCATAGGCATTCCAGTGCGTCTCGCCCGCGGCGACGCAGTGGTACAGGCCCGCGTCCTCCGGACGCTGTTGCAGGTGGCGCAGCGCGTGGGCCGTCACGTCGGCCAGCAGGTCCGCGCCCGTGGGCGCCCCCCACTGGTCGTCGATGACTGTCAGGCGCTCGCGCTCCTGCGCCAGCCGCAGCATGGTCTTGGCGAAGTTGCCGCCGCGTGCGGCATAGACCCAGCTGGTGCGCAGGATCAGGTGGCGCCCGCCGGCCTGGGCGATGAGCTGCTCGCCTTCCAGCTTGGTGCGTCCGTACACGCTCAAGGGCGCCGGCGTATCCGTCTCCACCCAGGGGCGGGTGCCGCTGCCGTCGAAAACGTAGTCGGTGCTGTAGTGCACCAGCCAGGCGCCCAGCCGCGCGGCCTCGTGCGCGATGGCGCCGGGGGCGGTGGCATTGAGCGTGCGCGCGTATTCCGGTTCGCTTTCGGCCTTGTCCACGGCCGTGTGGGCCGCTGCATTGACGATGACGTCCGGGCGCAATGCGCGCACGGTGTCGGCCACGCCCGCCGGGTTGGCAAAGTCGCCGCAGTGTTCGGCACTATCGTGGTCCAGGGCCGTGACCTCGCCCAGCACCGCCAGGCTGCGCTGCAGTTCCCAGCCGACCTGCCCGCCCTTGCCGAACAGCAGGATCTTCATGCGCCAGCGCCCACAGCCGTGGCAGTGGCAGCGCCGGAGGCTTCCGGCGCGTACTGGGTCTGCACCCATTCGCGGTAGGCACCCGTCTGCACGCTGGCCACCCACTCTGCGTTCTCCAGGTACCACTGCACCGTCTTGCGGATGCCGGTGTCGAAGGTTTCGGCGGGCTTCCAGCCCAGTTCCCGCTCGATCTTGCGCGCGTCGATGGCGTAGCGGCGGTCGTGGCCCGGGCGGTCCTTCACATAGGTGATCTGGGTCTTGTAGCTCTGGCCGTCCGCACGGGGGCGCAGCTCGTCCAGCAGGCCACAGACCATGTTCACGATCTCGATGTTGGGCTTTTCATTCCAGCCGCCCACGTTGTAGGTCTGGCCGGGCCGGCCGGCCTCCAGCACGCGGCGGATGGCGCTGCAGTGGTCCTTCACGTACAGCCAGTCGCGCACCTGCATGCCGTCGCCGTACACGGGCAGCGGCTTGCCGGCCAGGGCGTTGACGATCATCAGCGGGATCAGCTTCTCGGGGAAGTGGTAAGGCCCGTAGTTGTTGCTGCAGTTGGTGGTGAGCACCGGCAGGCCGTAGGTGTGATGCCAGGCGCGCACCAGGTGGTCGCTGGCGGCCTTGCTAGCGCTGTAGGGGCTGTTGGGCTCGTAGCCGCGGGTCTCGGCAAAGGCGGGTTCGGCCGGCTCCAGCGAGCCATACACCTCGTCGGTGGATACATGCAGGAAGCGGAAGGCGGCGCGCGCCTCGGGCGCCAGCGAAGTCCAATAGCCGCGCACGGCCTCCAGCAGGCGGAAGGACCCCACGATGTTGGTCTGGATGAAGTCCTCCGGCCCGTGGATGGAGCGGTCCACATGCGATTCGGCGGCGAAGTTGACCACCGCGCGGGGCTGGTGCTCGGCCAGCAGGCGCGACACCAGGGCCGCGTCGCCAATGTCGCCCTGCACGAACAGATGCCGTGCGTCGCCCTGGAGGCTGTCCAGATTGTGCAGGTTGCCCGCGTAGGTGAGCTTGTCCAGATTGACCACCGGCTCGCCGGAGGCGGCAAGCCAGTCAAGAACGAAGTTGGCGCCAATGAAACCCGCGCCGCCAGTAACCAGAATCATAGGGAGGGCTGTGTGTAATGCCAGCTCGGCAGAACCAGGGATTATCCCACCCCGCCCAGCCGCCCGGTAACAGAGTTCAACCCCGAGCCGCCCCGGGGAACCGGCGCCGATCAGAAGTGGATGCCGCGCATCATCTGCTGCAGGGCCACCGCTTCGGCGGAGAGCTGGGGCTTGGCGTCCTTGCCGCCCTTGGCGGCGGACGAGTCCGGGAACATGCGGAAGCTGGTGTTCATGGTGATCTGCGCCACGCGCGGCACCAGCGCGTGCAGCAGCTGGCCGGTGATGCCCAGCCGGGTGGCGATGCGCACCGGCTTGAAGATGCAGGCCTGGGCGATCATGTCGGCCGCCTCCTCGGGGCTGAGGGTGGGCACGTTGTTGTAGATCTTGGTGGGCGCGATCATGGGCGTGCGCACCAGCGGCATGTTGATGGTGGTGAAGGTGATTCCCTGGTCCGCAAACTCGCTGGAGGCGCAGCGCGTCCAGGCGTCCAGCGCCGCCTTGCTGGCCACATAGGCCGAGAAGCGCGGCGCGTTGGTCAGCACGCCGATGGAGCTGATGTTCACCACGTGGCCCTTGCGCTTTTCCGCCATGCCGGGCAACAGGCCCATGGTCACGCGCAGGCAGCCAAAGTAGTTCAGCTGCATGGTGCGCTCGTAGTCGTGGAAGCGGTCGTAGCTCGACTCGATGGCCCGGCGGATGGAGCGGCCCGCGTTGTTGATCAGGAAATCCACGCCGCCGTGGTTGTCGATGAGCAGCTGCACGAAACGGTCGCAGTCGGCCATGTCGGCAATGTCGGCGGAATAGGCAATGAACGCATAGCCTCGGGCCCGGGCCTCGGCGCAGGCCTCGTCGAGCTTGTCCTGGTCGCGCCCGCAGATCAGGGTGGTGGCGCCCGCCTCGGCAAACTTGTGGGCCGCGGCCAGGCCGATGCCGGACGAACCGCCCGTCACCAGCACCACCTTGCCCGCCACCGTGCCCTTGAGCGTGCGGTCGATGAACAGCTCGGGGTCCAGGTGGCGCTCCCAGTAGTCCCACAGCCGCCAGGCGTAATCCTTGAGGTTGGGGCAGGCCACGCCCGAGCCCTTGAGCGCCGCCGTGGTTTCGCGGCAATCGAAGCGCGTGGGGTAGTTGACGAACGTGAGCATGTCCTCGGGCAGGCCCAGGTCCTTCATCACCGCATTGCGCACGCGCCGCACCGGCGCCAGCGCCATCAGGCTTCGTTTCAACCCCTTGGGGATGAAGCCGAGCAGTGCGGCATTCACAAACAGGTTCATGCGCGGCGCATGGGCGGCACGGCTGAAGATGTCCAGCACATCGCCCACCCGGTAGCCCACCGGGTCCACCAGGTGGTAGCACTTCTTGGCGATGTCCTTCTGGTGGCTGATGGCGTTGAGGGCGTTGACCACGAAGTCCACGGGCACGATGTTCACGCGCCCGCCCTCCAGGCCCACCGTGGGCATCCATGGCGGCAGCAGCTCGCGCATGCGCTGGATGAGCTTGAAGAAGTAGTACGGGCCGTCGATCTTGTCCATCTCGCCGGTCTGGCTGTCGCCCACCACCATGGCGGGGCGGTACACCGTCCAGGGCACCTTGCAGTCCTGGCGCACGATCTTTTCGCTCTCGTGCTTGGTCTGGAAGTACGGGTGGTCCAGGCCCTCGGCCTCATCGAACATGTCTTCGCGGAAGACCCCCTCGTAGAGGCCCGCGGCCGCGATGGACGACACGTGGTGGAAGTGGCCGGCGTCAATGGCCCGGGCCAGGTCCACCGTGTTGCGCGTGCCCTCGATGTTCACGGCCACCTGCGTTTCCTCGTCGGCGGCCAGGTCGTACACGGCAGCCAGGTGGAAGAAGTGGTCCACCTGGCCCTTGAGCGCCTTGATGTCCTGCGCGGACACGCCCAGCTTCTTGGCCGTCAGGTCGCCATACACGGGCACCGCGCGCGCAGCGCCCACGCCCCAGTAGCTGCGCAGGCCGGCCACCTTGTCGGCGCTCTCCTGGCGGATGAGGAAGTGCACCACCGCCCCCTTGCGCTCCAGCAGCTTCTTGACCAGCCGCTTGCCGATGAACCCCGTAGCACCCGTGACGAAATACTGCATGACGACTCCTCTGAGAACGGGCATTCTTGCCCAAGGCCCCGGGGCCCCGATTCAGCACAAACCCGCGCCGCGCGCCGGTGGTCAAGCCGCTGCATAGACGGTACGCTCTAGGTTTTTAGAACCCTGCGCCTACACCCGCCGCACCCTGCGTCGTACAGTGCAGGCCATGCGCCCGGGGCGTGCACCCCGGCACTTTCAACCACCCGTACAACCGGAGGCCTTATGGTCAAGAAACTGCAGAAACTCAGTGCCGACAACAAAAAGAGCAACGCCCAACTCTCCAGTACCGTCAAGGACTCCGCACAGCAGATCTGGCTGGCCGGCCTGGGGGCTTTCTCCAAGGCCCAGGAAGAAGGCGGCAAGGTGTTCGAGGCCCTGGTGAAGGAAGGCCTCACCATCCAGCGCAAGACCCAGGCCGCCGCCGAAGAAAAGATCACCGAGGCCACCAGCCGCGTGACCAGCATGGCCAACGACATCGGCTCGCGGGCCCAGGGCCAGTGGGACAAGCTGGAGAACATCTTTGAAGACCGCGTGGCCAAAGCGTTGTCGAAACTCGGCGTGCCCTCGGCGCGCGACCTGCAGGCCCTGACCGCACGGGTGGATGCCCTGAGCAAGGGGCCAAAGCCCGCTGCCACCAAGACGGCCGCGGCAAAGCCCGGGGCCAAGTCTGCTGCCGCCAAAAAGGCGCCCGCCAAGAAAGCAGCACCGGCCAAAGCCGCCGCGGCCGTCAAGCCAGCCGCCAAGAAGGCTGCTGCAAAGAAGGCCCCCGCACGCTCCTCCGGTGACGCGGGCGCCGGCAGCGCGAACTGACAGAGATACGAGAGGCACTGCGCTGCCCCGCAGCGCGCAGCGCCCGCCCCGCGGCCCGCACACCTCCGGTGTCCGGGCCTTTTTTGCGCAGCGCCGGCGCGGCGGCCCTGCGTGGCACAGGGGCAGCGCCCGCTCCGCTTTGCGGCAGTGCAGCATTTGCGCGTGGGTTAGAGTAACCCCCGGAGACCAGAATAACCATTGAAGCGAAGGGGTCCGCACCCATGGTGAAGAAAGCGCCACGCCGCACCGCAGAACGCATACTGGAAGTGACGCTGGACTTGTTCAACCGGTTCGGCGAGCCCAACGTCTCCACCACCCTCATCTCCGCCGAGCTGCGCATCAGCCCCGGCAACCTGTACTACCACTACCCGGCCAAGGACGAGCTGATCAACGCGCTGTTTGATCGCTACGAAAGCGCCCTCACCGAACTGCTGGCCGCCAGCGACGGCGTGCGCAATGTGGAGGACGCCTGGTTCTTCCTGCACACGCTCTTCGAGCTGATCTGGCAGTACCGCTTTCTGTACCGCGACCTGAACGACCTGCTGTCCAAGAACCGGCGGCTGGAGACGCACTTCCAGGCCATCCTGAAGAACAAGACCCGCGCCGTGCGGGCCCTGCTGGACGGCATGGGCCGTGCCGGCGCGCTGCACATGGACCTGCGCGACCAGGAGGCCACCGCGACCAGCATGGTGGTGGTGCTGACCTACTGGCTGAGCTTCGAGTACGTGCGCGATCCGCGCCGCGCGCTGGAGCCCGAGAGCGCCCAGGCCGCGCTGCTGCGGGGCGCGCACCATGTGCTGAACCTGCTGGTGCCCTACCTGGAAGGCAGCCAGCGGGCCCATTTGCTGGAACTGGTGGGCGCCTACACCCCCGCCCCGCCCGGGGGGTGAGCCCCGGTCCGCTGCGCCCGCCACACCCCAAAAGAAATCTATCGGAGACACACCATGGCCCAATGGACCCTTTTTCCCCACGCCGGCGACTACAGCTTCACCGCCGCCAGTGCCAAGAAGCACTGGGCCCGGCTGCATGGCGGCGATGCCGAGCCCTGCCCCAAGGACGCAGCCGTGCTGCAGGCGTGGGCGCTGTTTCACAACGGCGACTTTGAACAGGCCGCCGCCGCCGGGCTGGCCGCCGGCGGTGCGGGCATCACCGTGGCGAACAAGGCCACGGCCATCTACGCCAATTACCTCGAACCCAAGGAAAAAACGCGGCTGGACCTGTTCCTGCAGGTGGCCGAGCGGGCCGAGGCGCAGGCCGCCAGCGAGCCCGGCAACGCCAATGCCTGGTACTGGCGGGCCTACGCGCTGGGCCGCTACAGCCAGGGCATCAGCGTGGCCAAGGCGCTGGCGCAAGGCCTGGGCGGCAAGGTCAAGGAGTCGCTGGAAAAGGCCATTGCGCTGTCGCCCCAGCATGCCGACGCGCGCATCGCGCTGGGCGCCTTCCACGCCGAGGTGATCGACAAGGTGGGCGCGCTGATCGGCGGCATGACCTATGGCGCCAAGAAGGACGTGGGGCTCAAGCTGTTCCAGGAAGCGCTCAAGCTCAACCCCGGCTCGGCCATCGGCATGATCGAGTACGCCAATGCCCTGGTCATGCTGGAGGGCGACAAGAAAATGAAGGAGGCCACGGCGCTGTACGAAAAGGCCGCAGCCTGCGAGCCCATGGATGCCATGGAGCGCCTGGACGTGGAAATGGCGCGGGCGGAACTGGAAGAGGAGTAAGGACGTCCCCTGTAAGGACGTCCCCTGCGGCCCTCAGCCCCCGAACCGACGCGCGGCGATCTCCAGCAGGCCGTCAAAGATCAGGTTGTCCACCAGCTCGAACGGGCGTGTCATGCTGGGGGCCATCTTCCAGCCGGCGCCGCCGGTCATCACGCAGGCCGGGTCTTCGCCGCAGTGCTGGCGCAGGTGCTGGAACATGCGCTCCACCGCGCCGGCAATGGCGTAGGTGCCGCCGCTGGTCAGCGCATCGCTGGTGTTGGTGGGGAACAGGCGCACCTCGCCCGTGGGCACGTGCAGCCCGGCGGTGCCGGACTCCAGCGCCCGCAGCATGATGCCGTGGCCGGGAAGGATGAGGCCGCCCAGGAAGCGGCCCTCCGCGTCGATGCACTCCACCGTCACGGCCGTGCCCACCATCACCACCACCAGGGGCCGCGCGGGGCCGCGGGCGAGGACGTGGTGGCGCGCGCCGATCATGGCCACCCAGCGGTCCGAGCCCAGGCGCGAGGGGTGGTCGTAGCCATTGACCAGGCCCGCCTCCTCCGGGGACGAGACCACCCACGAGGGCGTGATGTCCCACAGCTCCATCTGCTCTTCCACGCGGCGCTTGACCGCATCGCCGGCCACCACGCAGCCCAGCATGCGCGCAGGGTGCGGCAGGCTCGCCCAGCTGCTCTCACTCAGGCGGTCAATGTGGTCCAGGAACTCGGCGCCGTGCGCCAGCAGCGCGGCTCCGGGGCGGGGACCGTCGTACAGAGCCCATTTGAGACGGGTGTTGCCGACGTCGATGGCCAGAAAAGTCATGGCCGGATTATCCCGAGTTTTGCCCTGCAGCCCCTGGCGCGCTGGCGTCAGCACGCGGACGCAGGAATGTGAAAAAACGTCTCGCGCCTCCGTCCGACACCACCGCGCCAGGCATTGCCGCTACAGTGGCCTTCCCTGTTTCAGCAACTCCAGGAGGTTCCCCATGGGTCTTTTCAGTTTCATCAAGGAAGCCGGCGAAAAACTGTTCGGCGGCAAGGACGCCCAGGCGGCAACGGCCGCAGCGCCCTCGCAGGATGAACTCAACACCACGGCCGCACGGGCCATCGAGACCTACATCGCATCGCAGAACCTGGGCGCCACCGGCGTGCAGGTCGCCTTCGACGGCAGCCAGGGCAAGGTCACGGTGCAGGGCACCGCCCCCACGCAAGCCGTGAAGGAAAAAGTCACCCTGTGCTGCGGCAACGTGGCCAGCGTGACCAGCGTGGACAACCAGATGAGCGTGACCAACCCCGAGCCCGAAGCCCAGTACCACGACGTGGTGCGCGGCGACACGCTCAGCGCCATTGCCAAGAAGTTCTATGGCGACGCCAACAAGTACCCCGTGATCTTCGAGGCCAACAAGCCCATGCTCACCCATCCCGATAAGATTTACCCCGGCCAGAAGCTCCGCATCCCGCCGCTGGCGTAGTCCACTCCGGGCTTTGAAGCCAAAAGAGCTGCCAGCGCTTGCACAACAAGCGCTGGCAGCTCTTTTACTCATAGCAAAAAAAATCAGGAACCGGCGCCCACTGCGCCCGGGATGCCTGGCGAGGGCGCCCCCTCGCGGCGAGGGATCGCCCCAGCGATTCAGGAAGACGCGGCAGCGGCCCGGCCGCTCAGGGGATAACCTCAGTTTTGCTTCCAGGGCAGGCCATGGAAGCGCCAGCCCCCACGCTTGCCGCGCTGGCCTTGCGGATCGGCATCGCCCTCAAAGCCTTCCAGGATGTTGTACGCCGTGATGCCCAGTTCGGTGGCGCGGCGGGCGGCCGCAATGGAGCGCACGCCGCTGCGGCACAACAGCACGGCAGGCGTGCCGGCGGGCACGGCCGCGCGGATCTGCGCGTCGAAGTCCGCGTTCATCGCCATGCCGGGCCACTGCTTCCAGGCCACGGCAGCGGCACCGGGCACCTGGCCCACCCACTCGCGCTCGGCATCGCTGCGCACGTCCACCAGCACGGCCTGGCCGGCCTGCACCCATTGCCACGCTTGCTGGGGCGTCACGTCGCCGGCATAGCCATCGGCGGGGGAAACGGAAGAGAGCGTCGTTGCCATGGGTTCTGTCCTTTCACGGGGTTTCTTTCGTCACAGCGTTTCATGCAGCGCGTCCTGGGCCGGCGGCGGCACAGGGGGGGCCGCGGTCGGCGCACAAGGAGCCTCACCATAAAGGCGCGGGCTCGTCGCGCAGGTGGTCGCGCAGCGCCGCGTAGTCCGGCACCACGGTGGCCACCGTGTCCCAGAAGCGCGGGCTGTGGTCCATGACGCGCAGGTGGGCCAGTTCGTGGGCCACCACGTAGTCGATGATGGCGGGCGGGTAGTGCAGCAGGCGCCAGTTCAGGCGGATGGAGCCGTCGGCCTTGGCGCTGCCCCAGCGGGTGTTGGCGTTGGACAGGCGCAGGCTGGTCCAGCGCACGCCCAGCAGCGGCGCAAAGTGCTCCAGCCGTGCGGTGAAGTGGCGGCGCGCATCGCGCATCAGCCAGGCCTGCACCGCGTCGCGGATCTGCGCGGGGCCGGCGCTGCGCGGCAGGCCGATGTGCAGGCACAGCGCAGTGCTGCCGGTGCTGCCGCTGCTGCCACCCTCGCCCTGCCCCGCCGGGCCGGCCGCGGGCAGCAGCGCCCCGCCCTTGCCGCTGAACCCGTGGCTCGGGTCCAGCACCACGCGCAGGGGCGCGCCCAGGTAGGGCAGCTCGGCGCCGTCGGCCCATTCGATGCGCCCGCCCTCCACGCGCTGCTGGCGCTCGCGCGCTTCGGAGAGCTTGCGCAGGATCCAGCCGGATTTCTCGCGCAGCGCAGCGTCCACGCCCGACAGCGTGACCCAGCTGGGGGCGCGCACCGACAACCCGTCCGGGCCCACGGTAAAGCCGATGCTGCGCCGCCGCGCGCGCTGCAACGCATAGGCCACGACGGCCTCGCCCAGCAGCACCTCGCGGTTGGCACGGGGGTGGCGAAACTCGGCAGGCGCCAGCAATGACGGCAAGGGAACCGCCGGCGGCGCCGGAGGCAGCGGCGCAGTTGCTATATTTTCAGGAGCGCCTTGCGCAGAATTGGCGGGCGCTGGAGGTTTATCTGGTGCAAAAACCTCTGCCCGCGCGGGCTGCGGTGCGGCCGCGGGCGGGTCGAAAAAGTCCAGCGCCAGTTGCACCAGCTTGTGCACGTCCAGCCCCTTGCCTGCCATGGCGGTGCGCGTTCGCGGCGGTCAGTGGTCCGCGTCCGAAGGGGCCGGAGCCGGGGGCTGCGCCGCGGCCTCGGGATAGGCGCCGGGGTCCAGGCGGCGCATCTCGGCTTCGATCCAGGCCTCCACCTCTTGCATCAGTTCGTCCGCGTGGCGGCCCACGCTGGGAATCGGCTTGCCGATGGAGACGTCCACCACGCCCGGCCGCTTCACGAATGCCTTGCGCGGCCACACCTTGGCGGAGGTGACGGCAATCGGCACCACCGGAACGCCCGTGGCGATGGCCAGGCGCGTGCCGCCCGTCTTGTACTGGCCCTTCTGGCCGCGCGCAATGCGGGTGCCCTCGGGGAACATGATGACCCACACGCCCTTGGCCAGCAGGTCGCGGCCCTGCTGCACCACCTTGCGAAACGCCTGGGAACCCTGGCCGCGGTCGATGTGGATCATGTCCAGCCGGCCGATGGCCCAGCCGAAGAAGGGCACGTACAGCAGCTCCTTCTTGAACACGTAGGCCAGCGGGTGCGGCATGATCGACGGCATCAGGAAGGTCTCGAACGTGGACTGGTGCTTGACCAGCAGCACCGCCCCCGCCGTTTCGCCCTGGGGCAGGTGTTCCATACCCGTGATCTCGACCCGGATGCCCAGGAGAACGCGCGCGCTGCTGATGCACAGCGACAGCCAGGCCCGGGCGATGCGGTACAGCGGCATGCCGCGCACCCCCAGCAGCGTTCCCAGCATGATGGTCAGCGCATAGGGCACGACGGTGATGCCCATCCAGAGCATGTGAATGACGGAGCGAAGAAAGGCCATTGTGAGTCTTTTGGGCCGCCAACGCTTATTCAGCAAGCGCGAGCAGCTATCAATTAAATAGCATCCAGAGAAATGCCGCCCGCCAGCGGCGGCAGCGGGGTGGCCGCCAGCGGCGGTGCGGCGGCGGGCAGCAGCTGGTCCACGAAGTCGCCCAGGCTGGCATGCACCCGCGTGCCGGGCGGCATGTCGGCCGGCAGCGGCATGCCGGGGTGCAGGTGGGCGGACGGGCCGGTGCACACCAGGTGCAACTGCGCGCCCAGCGCGGCGCCGGCCTGCAGGTGCGCGGCGCAGCTGCCCACCACCTGCACCTCCTGGCGCTCCACGCCGTAGCGGTCGCTGATCTGCTCCAGCAGGCCGGGCGCCGGCTTGCGGCAGGCGCATTCCTCGTCAGCCGCGTGGGGGCAATAGAACACCGCATCGATGCGCCCGCCCAGTGCCGCCACCTGCCGGTGCATCTTGGCATGGATGGCGTTGAGCGCCATCACGTCGAACAGCCCCCGGCCCAGGCCCGGCTGGTTGGTGGCCACCACCACATGCCAGCCCGCGTGGTTCAGCCGGGCGATGGCCTCCAGGGCGCCGGCCATGGCCGTCCACTCCTCGGGCGACGTGACGTAGCCGTCGCCCAGCGGATTGAGGGTGCCGTCGCGGTCGAGAATGGCGAGTTTCATGGAGGTCCCTTGTGCAGCCGCCAGACTAGCAGAAGGCGCCGGCGCGGTGCCAGAGGCCGGGCTCTGGCGGATGCGCCACAGGGGGACGCATCACACCGCCAGGCGCGACAGGTCCGCCACGCGGTTCATGGCCTCGTGCAGCGTCTTGAGCAGGCCCTGGCGGTTCAGCCGCAGGTCCATCTGCTCGGCGTTGACCATCACGTCGTCAAAGAACGCATCCACCGGCGCGCGCAGCACGGCCAGGGTCTGCAGGCTGGCGGTGTAGTCGCCCGCGTCGAACTGCGCATTGGCCTCGGGCACAAAGCGCTGCAGCGCGGTGAACAGATCCTGCTCGGCCTGTTCCCGCAGCAGTTCGGGGTTCACATGGGCATCCACCGGGCCTTCCACCTCGGCCTTCTTCAGGATGTTGCCCACGCGCTTGTTGGCCGCCGCCAGGGCCGGGGCCTCGGGCAGCGCGGCAAAGGCGCGCACGGCCGCCAGCTGCTTCTCGACCAGGGCCAGTCGCTGCGGGCGCAGGGCCAGCACGGCGTCCACTTCCTGCGCGCGGTAGCCCTGCTCGCGCAGGCTGCCGGCCAGGCGGTCGTAGATGAAGTCGGCCAGCGCCGGCGTGGCATCGGTGATCTTGTCGCCAAACGCGGGCACGGCCCCGGCCAGCAGCGCGTCCAGGTCCAGCGGCAGGTCCTTCTCGACCAGCATGCGGATCACGCCCAGCGCGTGGCGGCGCAGCGCGAACGGGTCGCGGTCGCCGGTAGGCAGGTTGCCGATGCCGAACATGCCCACCAGGGTTTCCAGCTTGTCGGCCAGGGCCACAGAAACCCCAACCAAGCTGGTAGGCAGGAAATCGCCAGAAAAACGTGGGCAATAGTGATCAGAGATCGCATTTGCAATCTCTTCACTCAAGCCATCGTTACGGGCGTAGTAGTTGCCCATGATGCCCTGCAGCTCAGGGAACTCACCCACCATATCGGTCAGCAAGTCGGCTTTAGACAAACGCGCAGCGAGCACGGCCTTTTCAGCAAGCTCCGAGCCCCCCAGCTTCTCACCAATGAACTTGGCGATGGAGCAAACGCGTTCCATACGCTCGCCTTGCGTGCCCAGCTTGTTGTGATAAACGACTTTGGAGAGACCCGCCACGCGTGACTCCAAAGTCTTCTTGCGGTCCTGGTCAAAGAAGAACTTCGCATCGGCCAGGCGCGGGCGCACCACGCGCTCGTTGCCGCCCGTCACAAAGCTCGTGTCTTCGGGGCGGATGTTGCTCACCACCAGGAACTTGTTGGTCAGCTTGCCCGCAGCGTCCAGCAGGGGGAAGTACTTCTGGTTGGCCTTCATCGTGAGGATCAGGCACTCCTGCGGCACATCGAGGAACTGCTCCTCGAACTGGCAGATGAGCACGTTGGGCCGCTCCACCAGCGCCGTCACTTCGTCCAGCAGCGCGTCGTCCTCGATGGGGCGGGCGCCGTTGCCCACCTTCGCGGCGGCCGCGGCGAGCTGGCGGGCGATCTCGGCCTTGCGTTCGGCAAAGGAGGCGATCACCGCGCCGTCTTGTTGCAGCGTGGCGGCGTAGCTGTCGGCATCCGCCAGCACCACGGGCGACACGGCGGCTTCAAAGCGGTGGCCCTGCGTGCGGTTGCCGGCCGTCAGGCCCAGCGCCTTCACGGGCACCACGGTGCTGCCGTGCAGCGCCACCAGCCCGTGCGCCGGGCGCACGAAGTGCACGCTGGTCCAGCCAGGCAGCTCGCAGTCGGTCTCGAGCTGGTAGCTCATCACCTTGGGGATGGGCAGCTTGGCAATGGACTCATGAAGCGCCTTTTGCAGGCCGTCCTGCAGGCTCGCGCCGGGCACCACGCTGTCGTAGAACAGGGCTTCGGCCTTGCCGTCCTGCGCGCGCTTGAGCGCCGCCACGGCGGCGGCGGGGTTGGACACATCGGCGCCCAGGGCCTGCAGCTTTTTCAGCAGCGCGGGCGTGGCGTTGCCGCCGGCGTCCAGGCCCACGGAGACGGGCATCAGCTTTTGCTGCACGGCCTTGTCGGCGGCCTTGTCGGCCACGGCGGTCACATGGGCTGCAAGGCGGCGCGGCGAGGCGTACGCCGTGACCACCGAAGCGGCCATCGCCAGGCCCTGGGCCTTGAGCTGGTCGCCCAGCACCGTGGCAAAGGCATCGCCCAGCTTTTGCAGCGCCTTGGGGGGCAGTTCTTCGACAAACAGTTCAACGAGGAGGTTTTGGGTCGTCATGTTCTTGTTCTTTCGCTCGTTCACGCTGCCTTCTTCGGCATCTGCTCCACCCACGCGCGCGGCGCCATGGGGAAGCCCAGGCGCTCGCGGCTCTCGTAGTAGCTTTGCGCCACGGCACGGGCCAGGTTGCGGATGCGGCCGATGTAGGCGGCGCGCTCGGTCACGCTGATGGCGCCGCGCGCGTCCAGCAGGTTGAAGCTGTGCGCGGCCTTGAGCACCTGCTCATACGCCGGCAGCGCCAGCTGCTGCTCCATGAGGTACTTGGCCTGCTTTTCGTGCGCGTTGAAGGCGGTGAACAGGAAGTCGGCGTCGCTGTGCTCGAAGTTGTAGGTGGACTGCTCCACCTCGTTCTGGTGGTACACGTCGCCGTATTTCAGGGTGTCGGTCCACTGCAGGTTGTAGACGTTGTCCACGCCTTGCAGGTACATGGCCAGGCGCTCCAGGCCATAGGTGATCTCGCCCGTGGCGGGCTTGCAGTCGATGCCGCCGACCTGCTGGAAATAGGTGAACTGCGTGACCTCCATGCCGTTGAGCCACACCTCCCAGCCCAGGCCCCAGGCGCCCAGCGTGGGGTTCTCCCAGTCGTCCTCGACAAAGCGGATGTCGTTCTTCTTCAGGTCGAAGCCCAGAGCCTCCAGCGAGCCCAGGTACAGCTCCAGGATGTTGGCCGGCGCGGGCTTCAAGACCACCTGGTACTGGTAGTAGTGCTGCAGGCGGTTGGGGTTCTCGCCGTAGCGGCCGTCCTTGGGGCGGCGGCTGGGCTGCACGTAGGCGGCCTTCCACGGCTCGGGGCCGATCGCGCGCAGGAAGGTCGCGGTGTGCGAGGTGCCGGCGCCCACTTCCATGTCATAGGGTTGCAAGAGGGCGCAACCCTGCGCGTCCCAATAGGACTGCAGCTTCAGAATGATTTGCTGGAATGTCAACATGGCGTCTGTGGCTGGGGCACTGGCAAGCCAGGGCCGGGCAAGTAAGGGGAAAAGGAGCAACGCGGTGCGTGAGCTGAACCCGACACCCGCCGCCCCAAAAGACAACAAGGGCGGGCATCGCGCGCGCAAACCGGTGATTTTACGGCGGGGAGCCGCACGTGCTGCCGCACGGCCCGGCAACATTCGCCCGCGCCCATGAAAAAAGGCTGGAGCCCTTTTGGAGCCCCAGCCTTCCCAACCAGTCACGCGAGCTATGAGCCGGTGCGCACCGGTGACCACCGTTGCGGGCAGCCTGTCGGCGCACATGTGGTGCGCCAAGTCAAATCAACTATCCACTGCACTGGCTCAGCGCCACCACAGGGCGCAGCTCGAGGCGAGTGCCCCCGCGCAAGGGCCGCCCCGCCGCGCTGGGGGCGTCCCCCTCCCGACTCGCGCAGCGAGACGAGAGAGGGGGAAGCGGCGAAGCCGCTCAGGGGGAGCTTCAATACTCCCAGAATATGCGCTGGAGCTCCTTGCTGTCGCTGGTCTTGGTCAAAGCCACCATGGCCAGGATGCGGGCCTTCTGCGGGCGCAGGTCGTGGGCCACCACCCAGTCGTACTTGTCGTCAGGCTGCTCGGCGTTGCGCAGCACAAAGCCGTCGGGCACGCGGGCCGAACGAATGATCTGCACGCCCTGGCCGCGCAAGGCCTTGAGCGCATCGACCGCCTGGGCCGCCACCGAGCCGTTGCCCGTGCCGGCATGCACCAGCGCCTTCACGCCGGCCTTGCCATAGGCGTCGATGCCGGTGGTGTTCATGTTGCCGTAGCCGTACACGATGTCCACGGCGGGCAGCGCCTTGATGTCGTCGATGTTGAACTCGGAACTGGTGGTGTGGCGCTTGACCGGGGCGCGGAACCAGTAGTTCCGCCCTTCCACCACCATGCCCAGCGGGCCCCACTGGCTCTTGAAGGCCTCGGTCTTGATGTTGATGGTCTTGCTCACGTCGCGGCCGCTCTGGATCTCGTCGTTCATGGTGACGAGCACGCCCTTGCCGGCAGCATCCTTGCTGGCGGCCACGCTCACGGCGTTGTAGAGGTTCAGCGCGCCGTCGGCCGACAGCGCCGTGCCGGGGCGCATGGAACCCACGACGATGATGGGCTTGCTGGTGTGCACCGTCAGGTTCAGGAAGTACGCGGTCTCCTCCAGCGTGTCGGTGCCGTGGGTGATGACGATGCCGTCCACATCCGCCTGCTTGGACAGGGCGGACACGCGCTGGCCGAGCCGCAGCAGGTGCTCGTTGGTGAAGCTCTCCGAGGCGATCTGGAACACCTGCTCGCCCGTCACCTTGGCCACGTTGGCCAGTTCCGGCAGGCCGGCCAGCAACTTGTCCACCGGCACCTTGGCGGCGGCGTAGGTGGCGCTGTTGGCGGCCGAGGCGCCCGCGCCGGCAATGGTGCCGCCCGTGGCCAGCACCACCACGTTGGGCTTGGCCGCCTGGGCCAGGGCCACGGTGGACAGGGCCGACAGCACCACGCCTGCGAGCCAGCGGCGCGCGGTGGAGGACGGGGAGGAAGCCAACGAGAAAGTGGGGGAAGGGAAGGAAATTCGCATGGTGGTGTCTCCGGATCATTCTTCGGAAGCAGCCAGGGTGCGCTGCTTTCCGCCGCCGTCCGGCCCGATAGGGTGGCGGACGGTGCGGCATCCTATGAGAAATCCACACACAGCCAAGTGGAATAATTGGCGTCACCCTGTGAATTGAATTCACACCCCATTTCCGGTTTTTTTGCCATGAACCTGCGCCAGCTTGAGGTGTTCCAGGCCGTCCTGCAGACCGGCAGCATGAGCGCCGCCGGCCGGCTGCTGTGCATCACGCCCTCGGCCGTGAGCAAGGCCGTGGCCCACACCGAGCTGCAGCTGGGCTACCGGCTGTTCAACCGCACGCCCGCCGGCCTCACCCCCACGCCCGAGGCGCAGGTACTGGCCGTGGAGTCCGGCAGCATCCACCGCCAGCTGGACGCCCTGCAGCGCACGGCGCGCAACCTGGCGACCACCGAACTGGGCGACGTGCGGCTGGCCGCGATTCCGTCCGTCACGCACGAGTTCCTGCCCTCGCTGCTGCACCGCCACGCGCAAAAGCACCCGCAGGTGGGCGTGGAGGTGCGCACCATCCACCAGGACCAGATGACGCAGGCACTGCTCACGCGCAGCGTGGACTTCGGGCTGGGCTTTTTCGAGCACCCGCACCCGCAGATCCACAGCGAGCTGCTGGTGAGCGGGCGGCTGTCGCTGGCCGTGGCCCGCACCGTGTGGGACCGTGCGCCGCGCGCCGCCGGCATGGCCGCACGGCTGGCGCAGGTGCCCGCCATCCGGCTGGTGGGGGATGACCCCATGCGCCAGTCCATCGACCACACGGCCGACCGCCTGGGCACGCCGGGCGGCCCCGGCATCCAGGTGCAGACCTCGCGCCTGGCGCTGGAACTGGTGCGGCTGGGCATGGGCTGGACGGTGGTGGATTTCCTCACGGCCATCCGCCTGGACCCGGCCCACATGGTGGCGGTGCCGCTGCCCGACCTGCCGCCCATGTCGCTGTACAGCTACCACGCGGGCAACCACCCGCCCGGCCTGCAGGCCACCCGCATGCTGGCCATGCTGCCAGGGGTGCTGCACGAGGTTCTGTCCGCGCGGAACGCCGCTCCGCCCGCCCCCCGCTGACGGCCCGGGGGCCGGCCTCAGACCGTATTGACGTTCTCAGGCGCCGGCCCCAGCAGGCAGCATCCCCAGGAACTGGCGCAGCTCCGGGGTCTGCGGGTTGCCGAACAGCTGCTCGGGCGCGCCGGTTTCGTGCACCCGGCCCTGGTGCATGAAGACCACCCGGTCGCTCACCTTCCGGGCAAAGCCCATTTCATGGGTGACCATGATCAGCGTCATGCCCTGCTCGGCCAAGCTTTCCACCACCTGCAGCACCTCGCCCACCAGCTCCGGGTCGAGTGCGGACGTCACCTCGTCGCACAGCAGAATCTCTGGATCCATGGCCAGGGCGCGCGCGATGGCCACGCGCTGCTGCTGGCCGCCCGAGAGCTGCTCGGGCATTGCATCGAACTTTTCCGCCAGCCCCACGCGGGCCAGCAGGCGCTGGGCGTTGTGGCGCGCGGCGTCCTTGGGCTGGCGGGTGACCAGCGTGGGCGCCAGCATCACGTTGCGCCCCACGCTGAGGTGGGGAAACAGGTTGAAGTTCTGGAAGATCATGCCCACGTTCTTGCGCAGCTCACGCAGGGCCTGCGCGCCGCCCGCGTTGACCTCCTGGCCGTGCACGCACAGCGCGCCGTCCTGGTATTGCTCCAGCCCGTTGATGCAGCGCAGCAGCGTGGATTTGCCGGAGCCGCTCTTGCCGATGATGGAAATCACCTCGCCGCGCTGCACCTGCAGGTCCACGCCCTTGAGCACCTCGGTGTCGCCGTAGCGCTTGCGCAGGCCCTGGATGTGCACCAGCGGAACGATGCCCGCCGCGGGCTGCGCGGCTGCGGCCGGTGGTGTGGCGGAATGACGGGCGGTGGAGGCAGAGGTCATGGCAGGCATGTGAAAGTGGGATCGGGTCGGCGGGACGGGCCTGTGCGCGGCGCAGCCTGGGGCGGTCAGCGCGCCGGGCGCAGCCGGCGTTCGAGGTGCTGGCTCCACAGCGACAGCGGGAAGCACAGCGCAAAGTACAGGGCCGCCACGCAGCCGTAGATCAGGAAGGGCTCGAACGTGGCATTGGCGATCAGCTGGCCGGCCTTGGTGATTTCGATGAAGCCGATCACGCTGGTCAGGGCCGTGGCCTTGATGATCTGCACGCTGAAGCCGGCCGTGGGGGCAATGCCCATGCGCAGCGCCTGCGGCAGGATCACGTGGCGCAGCTGTTCCGTGAAGCCCATGGCCAGGCTGGCGGAGGCCTCCCACTGCCCCTTGGGAACGGCTTCGACGCAGCCGCGCCAGATCTCGCACAGGTAGGCGCTGGAATACAGCGTGAGGCACACGCAGGCGGCCAGCAGCGGCGAGGTCTCGATGCCCACCATGGCCAGGCCGAAATAGGTCAGGAAGAGCTGCATCAGCAGCGGCGTGCCCTGGAAGATCTGGATGTAGGCGGCCACCAGGCGCTGGGCCCCCGGCAGGCGGGCCAGCCGCAGCACCAGCAGGGCCATGCCCAGCACGCTGCCGCCGGCAAACGCGATGAGCGACAGCCCCACCGTCCAGCGCAGGGCCAGCAGCAGTTGTTTGGCAATGTCCCAGAACGTGAAATCGGTCATCGGGTCCCTTTCAGGCGCGCCGGCCGAACACCCAGCGCGGGCCGGCCCAGTTGAGCAACTGGCGCAGCGCAACCGCCAGGGCGAGGTAGACCGCCGTCACCAGGATGTAGGACTCGAAACTGCGGAAGGTGCGGCTCGAGATCAGGTTGGCGGCATAGGAGATCTCTTCGGTGGAGATCTGGCTGCACACCGAGGAGCCCAGCATGACGATGACGGCCTGGCCCACCAGCGAAGGCCACACGCGGCCCAGCGACGGCGGCAGCACCACGCGGGTGAAGATGTGCCAGGGCGACAGCGCCAGGCACTGCGCGGCCTCGACCTGCCCGCGGGGCGTGGCCTCGATGCCGGCGCGCACCTGCTCGCAGGCGTAGGCGCCCAGGTTCAGCACCATGGCCAGGACGCTGGCCACCTCGGGCGACAGCCGTAGCCCCAGGGACGGCAGTCCGAAGAACAGGAAGAACAGCTGGATGATGAACGGCGTGTTGCGAAACACCTCGACATAGGCCGCCACCCCAAAGCGCAGCGGCCCCGCGCCGTACAGCCGACACCAGGCGCATGCAATGCCCAGCAGGATGCCCAGCGGAATGGCGACGCCCGTCAGTACCACCGTCAACAGCAGCCCGTGGGCCAGCATGGGCCATTGGCCCAGCACCGTTGCGAAATCCAAGGCCATGCGCGCCCTCCGACATCAGGAATCAAGAAAGATGGAAGCCCCCGGCCCGGCCCGGCCCGGCGGCTGCGGCGCGAGCCAGCAGGTCCGCGCAGCGCCAGGCCCGGACGGGCTGCCGGCTCAGTCCGGCAGGTTGCCCATGCCGCGGCCCAGCCACTTCTGCGAATACGACTCCAGCGTCCCATCCTTCTTGGCCGCGCGCAGGATCTCGTTGATCTTGTTGAGCAAGGCGGTCTCGCCCTTGCGCACGCCGACGTAGTTGGGCGAATCCTTGATCAGCAGCTTGTACTCGGCCTGCACCTTGGGGTTCTTCTGCAGCGCCGCCGCGGCCACGGCCGCGCCCACGGCGACAAACTGGGTCTGCTGCGTCATGAACGCCGCCATGGTGGCGTTGTCGTCCTCGAAGCGCTGGATCTTCAGGGTCTTGGGCGCCAGGCTCACCAGCGCATCGTCCTGAATGGTGCCGCGCGTCACGGCCAGGGTCTTGTCGGCCAGGTCGGCAAAGCTCTTGACCTCCAGGTTCTTCGGGCCGAACACGGCCTGGAAGAACGGCGCATAGGCCACGGAGAAATCGATGACTTTCTGGCGCTCTTCGTTCTTGCCCAGCGCGGAGACGATGGCGTCGATCTTGCGCGACTGCAGGTAGGGAATGCGGTTGGGCGTGCTCACGGGCACCAGTTCGGCCTTGACGCCCAGCTTGTCGGCAATGAGCTGCGCCACGGCAACGTCCACGCCCGTGGGCTTGAAGTCGGGGCCCATGAAACCGTAAGGCGGATAGTCCGTGGGGATGCCCAGGGCGATGCTGCCCTTGTCCTGCACGGCCTTGAGCGATCCGTCCTGCTGGGCACTGACCCCCAGCGGCAAGGTGATGGCGAGGGCAGCGGCACCGGCGGCGAAAGCTCTGCGACTGAATTTCATGAGGCACTCCGAGAATGAAAAAGAGGTGCCAGCCTTTGAGCACATTGCGTGCCAGGCTGTGAAACCGCTGTTGCAGGCCCCGTCCCGCACGGCCGCATTTGTTTCATGCACGGGTGCGGCGCGCCCCTGCACAGCAGAGGGGGCCGCACAGGGAAGCGGCGCGCACCAGGCCTACGCACACCAGGCTGCGGGCACCGTTCTTGCTCAACAGGGCGCGTGCCGATGTGAAACGAACGTTTCTTCGACCCGAAAATTCGGCACGCATGTTTCACAACCGTGCGCTGCCGCCCCAAGCTGGGGAGCGGCGCCCAATTCCGGGGAGCAACCGCCATGGCAGGGACCGACACCGCAGCAGCCGCATCGTCGCCGGAGGCGCGCGTGCGCCAGATGTATGGCGACCTCTCGGACGCCGAGCGAAAGCTCGCCGACGTGGTGCTGGCGCGGCACGACGCGCTGCTCGGCTACACCGCCACCGAACTGGCGCAGCTGGCGGGCACCTCCAAGTCCACGGCGGCGCGCTTCTTTCGCCGGGCGGGGTTTTCGGGCTTTGACGAGTTCCGCCAGCAGGTGCGTGCCCACCACGCCCGCCAGTCGCCGCTGGCGCGCATGGCGCAGGTCCAGCGCAAGGACACCCTGGGCCGGCAGCTGCACGCCCACCTGCACCAGGACGCCCAGCGCCTGACGGACTGGGCCGACGCCCTGGCCGTGGCGCAGGTGCAGGCTGCCCTGGCGCTGCTGTCCCGGGCGCGCAAGGTCTGGGTCGTGGGCTACCGCCACAGCCAGGTGACGGCCGGGTATGCGCAGGCGCTGCTGGCCCAGGTGCGCAGCGATGTGGCCAGCCTCAACGATGCCAGCGGCCGGGAGGCGGAACTGCTGGCCGGCGCCAGCGACCGGGACGTGGTGCTGGCCGTGGACTTCCGCCGCCGCAGCACGCGGCTGCCCACCGTGCTGGCGGCCGCACGCAGCATGGGCGCGCAAGTGCTGCTGCTGACCGATGCCCCGGTGTCCGCCCTGGCCCTGCAGGCCCGCGTGGTCTTGCGCTGCGGCGCCAGCGACCCCGACGGGCTGTTCGACTCCTATGTCTGCGCCATCAGCCTGATCAACTTTCTGGCGGCCGCGTTTGCCACGCAGGCCAAGACCGGCACGCGCGCACGCCTGCAACGCATCGAACAGCTGCACGCGGTGCTCGACGACCTGGAGCCGCAGCTGTAGCCGAAGGACCCGGACCCTGCCCGTCTTTCCCCGCTCCCCTTTCCCCTTCCTCTTTGCTTCATCCACCGAAAGTTCTGCATGCCTTCCCTTCCCGCCCTTGCCGCCGAATGTTTCCGCAACCCCGCCGCCGACCGCCAGGCGCCCTACGGCGCGCACCGCGGCACGATCCTGGGCGCCCCGGCGCTCGCGCAGGCCGAGCGTGACCTGACCCACTGGCAGGGTTACGCCGCCACGCCGCTGCAGCCCCTGCCCGCGCTGGCGCAGGCGCTGGGCGTGGCCGCCGTGCACTACAAGGACGAGAGCGGCCGCTTCGGCCTGGGCAGCTTCAAGGCCCTGGGCGGGGCCTATGCCGTGGCACGCCTGCTGTGCCGCGAGCTGGGCGCCCGCCTGGGCCGCACGCTCACCACCGAAGATCTGCAAGCCCCCGAAGTGCGCGCGCTGTGCGGCGAGCTGACGGTCACCTGCGCCACGGACGGCAACCACGGCCGCTCCGTGGCCTGGGGCGCGCAGCTGTTCGGCTGCCGCTGCGTGATCTACATCCACGCCACGGTGAGCGAGGGCCGCCGGGCCGCCATCGCCCGCTACGGCGCCGAAGTGGTGCGCACCGCCGGCAACTACGACGACGCCGTGCGCCAGGCCGATGCCGACGCGCAGCTGCACGGCCGCTTCGTCATCTCCGACACGTCCTACCCCGGCTACATGGACGTGCCGCGCGACGTGATGCAGGGCTACCAGCTGATGGTGGACGAGGCCGCGCGCCAGCTGGCCCAACGCCCCACGCACGTTTTTGTGCAGGCCGGCGTGGGCGGCGTGGCAGCGGCGGCGTGCGCCTATTTCTGGGAGCGCGATGGCGGCGCCCGCCCGGTGTTCGTGGTGGTCGAGCCCGACCGCGCCGACTGCCTGGCACAGAGCGCGAAGGCCGGCCGGCTCACCGCCGTCACCGGCGACATCGACACGCTGATGGCCGGCCTGGCCTGCGGCGAGGTGTCGCACCTGGCCTGGGAGATCCTGGAGCACGGCACCGACGCCTTCTGCGTGATCAGCGACCAGGCCGCCGTCGCGGCGATGCGGCTGCTGGCCCACCCGCTCGGCAGCGACCCGGTGATCGTGGCGGGCGAGTCCGCCGTGGCCGGCGTGGCCGCTGCCGTGGCCGCCTGCCAGAACCCGGCCGCCCGCCAGGCGCTGGGGCTCACCGCCGAAAGCCGCCTGCTGTTTTTCGGCACCGAGGGCGCCACCGATCCGCAGCTGTACGCAGAACTGGTGGGAGAGCCCGCCGAGGCCGTCGCCGCGCGCGCCGGGGCCCGCGCATGAGCAGCGCGCCGCGCATCAACGGACCGCGGCTCCTGCAGCGGCTGGCCGACCTGGGCCGGTTCGGCGCCCTGCCGGGGGGCGGCACCAACCGCCTGGCCCTGTCGGACGCCGACCGCGCCGCGCGCGACTGGACGGTGCAGCAGATGCGTGCCCTGGACATGCACGTCGCAATCGACGCCATCGGCAACGTGCTGGCCACCTGCGCCGGCACCACCGACCTGGCACCCGTGGCCACGGGCAGCCACATCGACACCGTGCGCACCGGCGGCCTGTACGACGGCAACTACGGCGTCATGGCGGGGCTGGAAGTGGTGGCGGCGTTGCGGGACGCAGGCGTGCGCACGCGCCGGCCGCTGCAGGTGGCTTTCTTTACCAACGAAGAAGGCGCGCGCTTCCAGCCCGACATGCTGGGCAGCCTGGTGCACGTGGGCGGCCTGCCGCTGGCGGACGCACTGGCCACGGTGGCCGTGGACGATGGCGCCACGCTGGGCGCCGAGCTGGCACGCATCGGCTATGCCGGGTCCGCGGCCGTGGGCGCGCCGCGCGTGGACAGCTTTGTCGAGCTGCACATCGAGCAGGGCCCGGTGCTGGAGCGCGAGGGCATTGACATCGGCGTGGTCGAAGGCGTGCAGGGCATTTGCTGGATGGAGTTCAGCTTTGCCGGCCACAGCAACCACGCGGGCACCACACCGATGGCACTGCGGGCCGATGCCGGCATGGCGGCCATGCGCTGCGCGGCCTTTGTGCACGAGCTGGTAGCGCGCTACGGCGGACGCCAGCTGGGCACGGTGGGCGCGGTGACGTTGCAGCCCAACCTGATCAACGTGATTCCGGGGCGCGCCACGGTGACGGTCGATCTGCGCAACACCGATGGCGCACTGCTGCGGGCGGCGCAGGCTGAAGTTCTGGCCCACGCCCGGCGGCTGGCGGCCGAGCACGGCGTGCAGTTCAGCCACCGCACCCTGGCCGACTTTGCTCCGGTGCAGTTTGACGCCGCGCTGGTCGACAGCGTGGAGCGCCACGCCCGGGCGGCGGGCCTGTCCACGCTGCGCATGCCCAGCGGCGCAGGGCACGACGCGCAGATGCTGGCCCGCGTGTGCCCGACCGCCATGGTGTTCGTGCCCAGCGCCGGCGGGCTGAGCCACAACGTGCGCGAGCACACCGATGCACGGCAGCTGGAGCAAGGCGCGAACTTGCTGCTGCAGGTGATGCTGGAGCGGGCCGACCGCGCGTGACGCCGCCGGAAATTTGAACCAAATCAGCCTCTAGCGCCCGTGGAATAAGCGCAAGCAGCTATCAATTTTGCAGAAAGAACCTTCCCATGACCCGCACCGTCAACGTCGCCCTGGGCCAGCTGGGCCCCGTCCAGCGCGCCGACAGCCGCACCGCCGTCGTCCGGCGCCTGTGCGCCATGATGCGTGAAGCCCACAGCCTGGGCGCGCACGTCATCGTCTACCCCGAACTGGCGCTGACCACCTTCTTTCCCCGGTGGTACCTGGAAGATCCGGAGGAGCTGCACCGCTATTTCGAGCGCAGCATGCCCAGCGCCGAGACACAGCCCCTGTTTGACCTGGCGCGCGAGCTGGGCGTGGGCTTCTACCTGGGCTACGCCGAGCTGGCCGAGGAGGCCGGCCAGCTCACGCGGTACAACACCGCCGTCCTGGTCGACCGCACGGGCCGCACCGTCGGCAAGTACCGCAAGATCCATGTGCCGGGCCATTTCGAGCACGAGCCCTGGCGCCGGTTCCAGCACCTGGAAAAGCGCTACTTCAAGCCGGGCGCCTCGTTTGGCGTGTACCAGGCCTTTGGCGGCACCGTGGGCATGGCGCTGTGCAACGACCGCCGGTGGGCCGAGACCTACCGCGTCATGGCGCTGCAGGGCGCGGAGATGATCTTCATTGGCTACAACACGCCGGTGCACAACGCACCGGCCCCCCAGCACGACGATCTGTCACTGTTCCACAACCAGCTGTCCGTGCAGGCCGGCGCCTACCAGAACGGCTGCTGGGTGGCCAGCGTGGCCAAGGGCGGCATCGAGGAAGGGGTGGACAGCATCGCGGGCAGCCTGCTGGTGGCGCCGTCGGGCGAGGTGGTGGCACGCTGCACCACCCGCGACGACGAGGTGGTGCTCGGCCGCTGCGACCTGGACTTTTGCGCCGTGTACAAGCGCACCACCTTCAACTTCGACCTGCACCGCCACCCCGAGTGCTACGGGCTGATCGTGCAAAAGAAGGGCGAGACGCTGTCCGCCGACGGCAGCCCCTGGCGGGACTGACGGGGCGGGCGGAGAGAGGAGCTCAGGCGCCCCAGCGGCGCAGCACCAGGCTGGCGTTGGTGCCTCCAAAGCCGAAGCTGTTGGACAGCACCGTGGTCAGCTGGGCGTCGCGCGTCTGCGTGACCAGGGGCATGGAGCCCAGGGCCGGGTCGGGCGTTTCCACGTTGGCCGAACCGGCGATGAAGCCCTGGTTCAGCATGATCACGCAGTAGATGGCCTCCTGCACGCCCGTCGCGCCCAGCGAGTGGCCGGTGAGCGATTTGGTGGAGGAGAACGGCGGCACCTTGTCGCCGAACAGCGCCTGCATGGCGCGCACTTCCTGCATGTCGCCCACGGGCGTGGACGTGCCGTGCGTGTTGATGTAGTCAATGGGGGCGTCCAGCCCTTCCATGGCCTGCTTCATGCAGGCAATGGCGCCGTCACCCGACGGGGCCACCATGTCCTCGCCGTCGCTGGTGGCGCCAAAGCCCACCACCTCGGCCAGGATGGTCGCGCCGCGCGCCTGGGCATGCTCCAGGCTCTCCAGCACCACGGCGCCGCCGCCGCCCGCGATCACGAAGCCGTCGCGGTTCGCGTCGTAGGCGCGCGAGGCCTTCTCGGGCGTGTCGTTGTACTTGCTGGACATGGCGCCCATGCCGTCGAACAGCAGCGACATGCCCCAGGAGAGCTCTTCGCCGCCGCCCGCGAACATCACGTCCTGCACGTCCCAGGCGATCTGCTGCGCAGCAGCGCCGATGCAGTGCGCCGACGTGGAGCAGGCGGAGGTGATGGAGTAGTTGATGCCCTTGACCTTGAAGTTGGTGGCCAGGCACGCGGACACGGTGGAGCTCATGCAGCGCGTGACCTGGTACGGCCCCACCCGGCGGATGCCCTTTTCGCGCAGCGTGTCGGCCGCCTCGATCTGGTTGGCCGGCGAGCCGCCGCCCGAGCCCATGATGAGGCCGGTGCGCGGGTGGCTGACCTGCTCGGGCGTCAAGCCGGCCTGCCGGATCGCGTCTTCCAGCGCGATCTGCGCGTACGCGGCCGCATCGCCCATGAAGCGCAGCTGCTTGCGGTCGATGCGCGCCTCGATGTCGATCTCAGGCGCGCCGCCCACCTGGCTGCGCAGGCCCAGCTCCTTGAACTTCTCCACGGCCCTGATGCCGCTCTTGCCGGCCCGCAGCGAGGCCTCCACGGTGGCCAGGTCGTTGCCGATGCACGAGACGATGCCGGCACCGGTGATGACTACGCGCTTCTTGGTGGTCATTGTGCTGCGTCCTTGTCGTCGCCCTCGCGCTTGAACAGGCCCACGCGCAGGTCGTTGGCGACGTAGATTTCCTGGCCGTCGGCCAGCAGGCGGGCATCGCCGATGGCCATGACCAGCTTGCGCTTGATCACGCGCTTGATGTCGATTTCGTAGGTGACCAGCTTCACGTCAGGCCCCACTTCGCCGGTGAACTTGACCTCGCCCGCGCCCAGGGCGCGGCCACGGCCCGGCAGGCGCAGCCAGGTCAGGTAAAAGCCGATGAGCTGCCACATGGCATCCAGCCCCAGGCAGCCGGGCATGACCGGGTCGCCCTGGAAGTGGCATGCAAAGAACCACAGGTCGGGCTTGACGTCCAGCTCGGCCCGAATCTTCCCCAGCCCGTGCGCGCCCCCATCGCTGTCGATGTGCGTGATGCGGTCGAACATCAGCATGGGCGGCAGCGGCAGGCGCCCGCTGTCAGCGCCGAACAGCCGCCCCTCGCCGGAGGCAATCAGTTGTTCGTAGGAAAAGGAATCAGCCATCTTCAGTCGTGCTCCAGAACCGCGGTGTGCCCGCTTTCAAGTCATTGTTGTCGGCAATCAAGGCCCCGCCTGGGATGCTCTGCACGCATCGAGCGGAAAGTGTGCGCTGCGGATCGGGAGGGGCTGCAAGGCGCAAAACGCAGCAATAGCCGCAGCTATTGCGAGGCTTTGCTTGCGCAGCAGCCCCCCCGAGACCGCAGATGCACACGGCGCGACGATTCGCGCAGAGGATCCCTTGAGGGGCTCCATTATCCAGGGTGCGGCGCCCCACCCGGCGTTTGACCCAGGGCCGGGGCAGGTCACCAGGGCCCGCGCATTGACCTGGATCAGTTCCCGCCCGCCGTGCGCCGCCGCGCAGCCAGCGCCGCGCCAGCGGCTGCCAGCCCTGCGGCGATCCACAGCGGCGCCAGGCCCCAGCGCGACACCCACCAGGCATAGGGCGTGATCTGCCAGCCCGTGCGGGCGTCCAGCCCCCGGCCCTGCACCTCGGCGCGCAGCACGCCGCGGGTGGTCCGGGCCAGCTGGTGGGTGACCTGGCCCCGGTGGTCGATGACCGCCGTGGCGCCCGTGTTGGTGGCGCGCACCATGGGCCGCTCCAGCTCCAGCGAGCGCATGCGGCTGATGTGCAGGTGCTGGTCGATGGCCAGGGTATCGCCAAACCAGCCGATGTTGCTGAGGTTCACCAGCACCGTGGGGGCCTGCGCCGGGTCGATGAACCGCGCGCCCAGCTCCTCGCCAAACAGGTCTTCGTAGCAGATGTTGGGCGCAATGCGCTGGCCCGCCCAGGCAAAGGAAGGCTGGCCGACCGCGCCCCGGTTGAAGTCGCCCAGGGGAATGTTCATCAAGGCCGTGAACCACTTGAAGAACGGCGGGACGAACTCGCCGAACGGCACCAGATGGTGCTTGTCGTAGCGGTAGGGCTCTGCCGCCGTGCCAGGCCCCAGGCCCAGCACCGAGTTGGTGTAGCCCTGCACTTCGTCGCCCAGCGGAATCCCCAGCAGCGCCGCCTGGCCCCCGCCCGCGTAGCGCCGCTGCAGCCCTTCCAGGTAGCCGGGCAGCAGCTGCTGGGGCAGCAGCGGGATGGCAGTCTCCGGCGCCACCACCAGCTCCGCCCGGGCGTTGCGCAGGGCCTCGGCATACCACTGCAGGGCCACGGGGACGCCGCTGCCAGGCTGGAACTTCTCGTCCTGGGGGATATTGCCCTGCAGCAGCTCCAGGCTCAGGGCCGGGGGCCGGGGCTGGGCGGGCGTGTGGCACAGCTCGACCGCGCAGAAGCGCTGCGCCGCAGCCCCGCCCCAGCAGGCGGCCAGCGCCAGCACCAGCGCCCAGGCCCACCCGTTGCGCAGGTCCCGCCGCCGCACCTGCACCGCCAGCATCGCCAGCAGCGCCGCCACCGCCCCCACGCCGTAGACACCGACATAGCGCGCAAACACGGCCAGGGGCCCGTCCACGTGGGCGTAGCCCCCGGCGCCCCAGGGAAAGCCCGTCCACAAGGTGCCGCGGGCCAGTTCGGCCAGCAGCCAGAGCGCTGCGAAAGTGATAGCGGCCCCCGCACGGTGGACGGGCGCCAGGCGGCAAAAAAGCCCCAAGGCCACGGCGTAGTAGCTGCCCAGGAACAGGGCCAGGCCCAGCACCGCCGCGACCGCCAGCGGGGCGGCCAGGCCCCCATAGGTGTGCATGGAGATGAACAGCCACCAGAAGGTCCCCGCCAGCCATGCCGTGGCAAACAGCCACCCCAGCGCCGCGCCGCGGCGCCAGGTCGGCCGCCCGGCCGCACCGGGGCGCACCAGCCAGGCCAGCGTGGCCATCGACAGCCCCTGCAGCCACCACAACGGCGCACCGCTGCCCGGCCACGCGAGCGAGGCGGCCTGCGCCGCCCCGGCCACGGCCGCGAGCAGCGCTTGCAACATCCACGGCAGGCCCCGTGTGGTGGCGGCCGGTCCCATCAGCCGCCGGCGCCAGCGGCTTCGGCACGCGACACCTTGAACCAGCGCACCGCGCCGCCCTTGGTGTGCAGGACCACGAAGTGCAGGCCGCCCAGCTGCAGGTGCTCGCCACGCCGCGGCACGTGGCCCATCTCGTGCGCGATCAGGCCGCCAATGGTGTCAAAGCCGGCCTGCGGGTCACTGCCCTGCAGTTGGGTTTCGAAAGCCTCGGCCACGCGCTCCACCGAGGTGTCGCCGCTCACGCGGTAGGTGCGGTCGGCCAGGCCGAAGATGTCTCCGTCTTCCTCGGGGATGTCGAACTCGTCCTCGATCTCGCCGACGATCTGCTCCAGCACGTCCTCGATGGTGACCAGCCCGGCCACACGGCCGAACTCGTCGATGACGATGGCCAGGTGGTTGCGGTTGCCCCGGAACTCGCGCAGCAGGTCGTTCAGGCCCTTGCTCTCGGGCACGAACACGGCCGGGCGCAGCAGCGCGCGGATGTTGAGCTCGGGAGCGCGCTGCAGCTTGAGCAGGTCCTTCGCCAGCAGGATGCCGATGATGTTCTCGCGCCGCTCCTGGTACACGGGAAAGCGGGAATGCGCGGTGTTGATGACGAGGTGCAGCAGCTCGTCATAGGGCGCATCGATGTTGATGAGGTCCATGCGCGGGGCCGCCACCATCACGTCCCCCGCGGTCATGTCGGCCATGCGGATGACGCGCTCGAGCATCACGCGCGACTCGGGCTCGATGACCTCGTTGTCCTCGGCCTCCGCCAGGGTCTCGATCAGCTCCTGCATGGAATCGGGACCGGGGTGGATGAATTCGGCGACCTTCTGCAAGAAGGTGCGCTTGTCTTCCTTTTCGGGCGGGCGCCCGGGGTGGGGATCGGACACTGTCGTGTGCGGTAGTGAACAGGCCCCTAGGATAGCGGATTGTCATGACGGGCCACCTCCCGCGCTGCCGGCGGCCCTCGCGGGCCGGCCGGTGGGCCGCTATTCGGCGGACTGGTGGCGTGCGTCCCGAACGCCGCTGCGCACTTCCTGCACGCTGGCCAGGAAATCCCAGAACTGCTTGGCCTGCTTCTTGATCTGGTAGTCCACCTCGGCAAACTGCTGCTCCACGATCTCGGCCATGCGGCTGTCCAGGCTGCCCGGAACGATCTGCAGGTAGGCTTCGGATTCCGAGCCGTCGCGGCGCACGGTGGCGCCGGCGTTGCGGGCGATCCTGAGCATCGCCGTGTTCTCCGACAGCGCGTGGATGAACACCATGTTGACGCCCTCGTTGCGGGCGTGCATCACCGCGCGCTCGAACAGCCGGGCGCCAAAGCCCCGGCCACGCGCCTTCTTGAGCACCGACACGCCGAACTCCGCGCAGTGCTGGTATTCCGGGTGCTGCGAGAAGGCCAGGTGGGCCACCGCGATCAGCTCCAGGCGGCGGTTGTAGATGCCGAAGATCTCGTCCCGGTCAAAGTCCAGCTGCTCCACGTAGCGGCGGATCTGCTCGTCATTGGCCGCGTAGCCAAAGCGCAGGTAGCGGTCGGCGGGCTCCAGCTGCAGCAGGTGCTGCGCGATCCGCTCGCGGTAAGAAGGGCCCAAAGCCCGAATTGGAACCATCACGGGGACCTCCTGCTTGGCGCGGATGGGATTGGCAGCCGGGCCGCCCGCGACAGGGCGCAGCATGTCCCGGCCGGCGTGCCAGGATGCCTTGAGCCAGTCTTTCGTTGCATACATGCCGGGGAATATAAGGGTTTTCCCTGATCATTTCCAGCAAAAATGTTGCAACGCAACAAATTAGAGGGAAACGCCTGGAATGCCGTGCCTTTTGGGAGACGCAGCGTATAGCGGGCCCTCTTGCGGGGCAAGCCCCCGGTGTCGCCGGGGCGCGGCGGGTGGCGCCCGGAGGCGGCGTCCAGAGGTGGCGCTCAGCCAGGGCCGCCTACACCGGCACGGCCGTGGTGGCCTTCACCCGGTCGAGCACGAAGCTGGTCTTGCAGTCCTGCACGCTGGGGTGCTTGAGGAGCGTGTCCATGATGAAGCGGCTGTAGTGGGCCATGTCGGCCACCACCACGCGCAGCAGGTAGTCCATCTCGCCGGTGAGGGACGCGCACTCCACCACCTCGGGCCAAGTCTGCACGCTCGCGCGGAACAGGTCCATGGGGTTGCGCTTGTGGCTCTCGGTGTGCTTTTCCAGCCGCACGTTCAGGTACGCCGTGAGCCCCAGCCCGACGGCCTCGGGCCGCACCAGCGCCACATAGCGGTCGATGACGCCCGACTCCTCCAGCCGCTTGACCCGCCGCAGCACCGCGCTGGGCGACAGGCCGATCTGCGCGCCGATGACGTCGTACGTCTCCCGGCCGTTCTCCTGCAGACGGCGCAAAATTGCGACATCGAGCTTGTCAAGTGCGCTTTCAGGGGTCATGGCGCAATATTTTACGAAGATTTGGCGCCATCCATCCACTTGTGCAGCATGACAGGGTATGTCCCGATAGTGACAGCTACCGACCCTCCCTAACAATTCTCCGTACAAAAACGAACGACCGTTCTTTTTTGTGAGTACAACGACAACACACCGGAGACAACCCATGAACGCATCCCTGCGCCGCCTGTGGCGGCAATTCGTCTTGGCCCTGTGCTGCCTTGCTGCGGCGGGCGCGGCCCACGCGCAAAGCGGGTACACCCAGACCCGCTACCCCATCGTGCTGGTCCACGGCCTGTTCGGCTTCGACTCCCTGCTGGGCGTGGACTACTTCTACGGCGTGCCCGACGCATTGCGCCAGGGTGGCGCCAAGGTCTATGTAGCCCAGGTGTCAGCCGCCAACAGCACCGAGGTGCGCGGCGAACAGCTGCTGGCGCAGGTGAAGACCATCCTGGCGCTGACGGGCGCCTCCAAGGTCAACCTGATCGGCCATTCGCACGGCGGCCCCACCATCCGCTACGTCGCCGGCGTGGCGCCGCAGCTGGTGGCCTCGGCCACCTCGGTGGCGGGGGTGAACCGCGGCTCGCGCGTGGCCGACATCGTGCGCGGCGTGGCCCCGGCCGGTTCGGTCAGCGAGGCGGTGGCCAACGCCGCCGCCTCTGCGCTGGTGGGCATGATCAACCTGCTGTCCGGGGGCACGGGCCTGCCGCAGATGCCCACGGCCGCGCTGGACTCGCTCACCACCGCTGGCGCCGCCCAGTTCAACCAGCGCTTTCCGCAGGGCCTGCCCAGTGGCTGCGGCAGTGGCCCCGAGCTGGTGAACGGCGTGCGCTACTACTCCTGGACGGGCACCCGCACCGGCACCAACCTGCTGGACCCCACCGACGCCTTCCTCGTCACCCTGGGATGGGTGTTTGGCGAGGCCAACGACGGACTGGTCTCGGCGTGCTCGTCGCGCCTGGGCACGCACCTGGGCGACTACCGCCAGAACCACCTGGATGAGGTCAACCAGATGGTGGGCCTGCGCGACTGGTTCTCGGCCGACCCGGTGGCGCTGTACCGCCAGCACGCCAACCGGCTCCAGAAGGCCGGGCTGTGAGGCAGCCCGCCGGCCCGCGCCCCGCCGCCCGTGCCCGGTGGGCCCTGGCCGCCGGGGTGCTGGCCGCCATGGGCCTGGCCGCGTGGTGGCTGGGCCGCGCGCCGGCCCCCAGCGGGCAAGACCCGGCCACTGCCGCCGGAGCCAGGCCCGCGCTCCACGCCGCCCTGCCCGGCACCGGGGCGGGCGGTGCCAGCCCGGCCGGCGGCGCCCCCGCGGTGGCAGGCACCGAGGCCCGGGCGGCTGCGGCAGACCCGTTCTTCACCCCCGACCTGCGCGCCCGCCTGGAGGCCCTGCTGCTGGAGGCGGGCGATGCCGCCACGCCGGAGGCCCTCAAGCAGCGGCTGGAGGCCCTGGCCGCCAAGCACTTCCCGCCCCCGCTGACCGCCCGCGCCCTGGCACTGGCCCAGCGCTACGTGGACTACCGCGTGGCCCTGGGCGCGCTGCCCGGGGCCGGGCCGGACGATCCGCGCGCGTTGCGCCGGGTGCTGGACGCGCGGCGCGGCGTGCGCGAACGCCACTTTGCTCCCGAGGAATACGACGCCCTGTTTGCCCGCGAGGACCAGCTGGACCACTACACCCTGGCCCGCCTGGAAGTGCTGCACAACCCCGACCTGAGCGACGCCCAGAAGCAGCGTGCCCTGAAGGACGCCGAGGAAACCCTGCTGCCGCCCGAGCAACGTGCACAGCGCCGCGAAGCCACCGAGCACCTGGTGGCCGCCGCCCAGACCCAGGCTTTCGAGCAGCAAGGGCTGGACGCCTACGCCCGCCACACGGCACGCGCCGCCGCGTACGGCAACGATGCCGCCCTGGCGCTGGCGCAGCTGGACCGCGACGAGCAGGCCTGGCAACAGCGGGTGGACCAGTACGCGCAGGCCCGGGCCGAGGGGCGCAACCCCGCGCAGCTGGGCGCCCTGCGCGATCAGTTGTTCAGCCCCCAGGAACAGCTGCGCCTGAACGCCGCCCTGGCCCTGCGCACGGCCGCGGCGCGGTAAGAACCTGTTCAAGATCTTTTCGGGGTCGCACAAGCACCTTGCCGGGATGGGATGCAAGGCGCGGTGCGCAGCCAATAGCCCGGCTATTGGCAAGCGCCGCAACGCAGCAGACCGCCCGGCAAGGCGCTTGTCCGAAGGGTTGGAGTGAAATCGGGCGGGTGCACGCCCCGGCTGCTTGCATGGGCATGAGCCCATGCGGCGCATCCGAAGCATCCACCCATCCCGATGGCACTCCAATGCGATCCCCGAAAAGACCTTGAACAGGTTCTAAGGTCCGGCGCAAGGAAAAGGCCGTCCGGGCCGCGCAGGCCCGACTGCCTCCGGCGCGCTCCGGGGCCGCGGCAAACCGTCCAGATTACGACGGCGCCGCGCGCCACACCTTGACGGCGCGCAAGTTTCCTGCGCATTGCAGCAACTTCGGGACGCAGTACGCCGGAATCATGACGGTGCACGCCCCTACAGTGCGTTGTTCTACAACCACTTTTCCGGAGACGCACCCCATGAACGCCGCCCTGCCCTCTGCTGCCCTGCAAGAAGTTTCCGCCTGGGAGAACCCGATGGGGCTGATGGGGTTCGAGTTTGTCGAATTCACCTCGCCCACGCCCGGCCTGCTGGAAAACGTGTTTGAAAAACTGGGCTTCACGCCCGTGGCCAAGCACCGCTCCAAGGACGTGGTGCTGTACCGCCAGAACGGCATCAACTTCATCCTGAACCGCGAGCCGAACAGCCAGGCCGCCTACTTTGGCGCCGAGCACGGCCCGTCGGCCTGCGGCCTGGCGTTCCGCGTGAAGGACGCCCACAAGGCCTACAACCGCGCGCTGGCGCTGGGCGCCCAGCCCATCGAGATCCCCACCGGCCCCATGGAACTGCGGCTGCCGGCCATCAAGGGCATCGGCGGCGCGCCGCTGTACCTGATCGACCGCTTTGAGGACGGCAAGTCCATTTATGACATCGACTTCGAGTTCATCGACGGCGTGGACCGCCGCCCCGCGGGCCACGGCCTGAACGAGATCGACCACCTCACGCACAACGTGTACCGCGGACGCATGGGCTTCTGGGCCGGCTTCTATGAAAAGCTGTTCAATTTCCGCGAACTGCGCTACTTCGACATCAAGGGCGAGTACACCGGCCTCACGTCCAAGGCCATGACGGCGCCAGACGGCAAGATCCGCATTCCCCTGAACGAGGAGTCCAAGCAGGGCGGCGGCCAGATCGAGGAGTTCCTGATGCAGTTCAACGGCGAGGGCATCCAGCACATCGCGCTGATCTGCGACAACCTGGCCGAGGTGGTGGACAAGCTGGGCCTGGCGGGCGTGCCGCTGGCCACCGCGCCCAACGATGTCTATTACGAAATGCTGGACACGCGCCTGCCGGGGCACGGCACCGACGTGGCGGCGCTGCAGTCGCGCGGCATCCTGCTGGACGGCACCACGGCCGACGGCACGCCCCGCCTGCTGCTGCAGATCTTTTCCACCCCCATGCTGGGCCCGGTGTTCTTCGAGTTCATCGAGCGCCGCGGCGACTACCGCGAGGGCTTTGGCGAAGGCAACTTCAAGGCGCTGTTCGAATCGCTGGAACGCGACCAGATCCGCCGCGGCGTCCTGAACCAGAACGCCTGAGGACGCCTGACCCTACAAGGTCAAGGGTTAACCCTGAACGGATGCCTATACTGCGCGCTCCCTGGAACTCACAAGGATTCCCGATGTCGTTGCGCAGCCTCCTGTTCGGTGTTGGCCTGGCCTGCCTGGCCGCCTCTGCCCTGGCCCAGAACCCCTCCGCCCCGCTCAAGCTGGTGGTCCCGTACCCCGCGGGCGGGCCGCTGGACACCTCGGCGCGCATCCTGGCCGAAGGCGCCGCGGCCCAGCTGGGCGCCATCACCGTGGAGAACAAGCCGGGCGCGGGCGGCAACACCGGCGCCGACCAGGTGGCCAAGGCCTCCAAGACCAGCAACCAGGTGCTGATGGGCGCCGTGGCCACGCACGCGGTCAACCCCTGGCTGTACAAGAACTTCCCCTACAACCCGCTCAAGGACTTCAAGCCCCTCGTCCTGGTGGCGCGCACGCCCAACGTGCTGGTGGTGAACGCCGAGCAGGCAGGCAAGCTGGGCATCAAGACGACGCCCGACCTGGTGCAGTACCTCAAGAAGAACCCCGACCAGCTCAAGTACGGCTCGGGCGGCAACGGCAGCATCGGCCACATCTCGGCCGAGATGTTCAAGTCGCTCACCAACACCAAGATGGGGCACACCCCCTTCCAGGGGTCCAAGCCCGCACTGGCGGCGCTGGAGTCGGGCCAGGTGCTGCTGGTGTTCGACAACCTGGCGTCGGCCCTGCCCCAGATCCAGTCCGGCAAGCTGCTGGCCCTGGGCGTGACCACGCTCAGCCGCAACGAGGCCCTGCCCAACGTTCCCAGCATCAACGAGAGCGTGCAGGGCTTCAACGTGTCGACCTGGTTCGGCCTGTTTGCGCCGGCCACGCTGCCGGATGCGGACGCGCGGCGCTACGCCACCGCGTTCCTGAACGCCATGCAGTCGCCGGCCGGCAAGGAGAAGTTCAAGAAGATGGGTATCGCGCCTGAAGAGCTCACGCTCGACGGGTTTGCGCAGTTTGTGCGCTCGGAAAACAGCAAGTACGAATTCCTGATCCGGGCCGCAAAGATCAAGATCGATTAGCCGCCGCACGGGCAGGAGCGCGCCCGTCCGGCGCGCGGCCACGGCGGCACAGGAGTACCAACATGGGACAAGCCCCCGTCGTCTACGGCCAATCCAACCGCCCGCCCCGTGGCGACTACTCGCGCGCCAGCGCGGACTACACCTGCCCGCAGGACTACGCGAGCTACACCGAGGCGGACCACGACACCTACCGCAGGCTCTACGAGCGCCAGTGCGCGCTGCTGCCCGGCCTGGCGAGCCAGGCCTTCATCGACGCCCTGCCCCTGCTGGGCGCCCGCGACCGCATTCCGCGGTTCGAGGAAGTCAACGAACGGCTGTACCAGGCCACCGGCTGGGAGCTGGTGGGCGTGCCGGGGCTGATCCCCGAAGTGCCCTTCTTCACGCTGCTGGCAAACCGCAAGTTCCCGGTGACGGACTGGATCCGCAAGCCCGAGGAGTTCGAGTACATCGTCGAGCCGGACATCTTCCACGACCTGTTCGGCCATGTGCCGCTGCTGTTCAACCCGGTGTTTGCCGACTACGTGCAGCGCTACGGCCAGGGCGGCCTCAAGGCCGAGGGCCTGGGCGCCTGCGAGATGCTCAGCCGCCTGTACTGGTACACCATCGAGTTCGGCCTCATCCGCGAGCCCGCCGGCCTGCGGGCCTACGGCGCGGGCATCCTCAGCTCGTCGGGGGAACTGGCGCACTCGGTGCGCAGCCCCGAGCCCCAGCGCCTGCCGCTGCAGCTGGAGCGCACCATGCGCACGCGCTACAAGATCGACACCTACCAGCAGACGTATTTTGTGATCGACAGCTTTGAGCAGCTGTTCGACATGACGGCGGCGGACTTTGCGCCGATCTACGAGCGGCTGCGGGGCTTGCCGGAGTTTGCGGCGGATGAGCGGGACGCTGTGGCGGCCTGATCTTTTTTATCAAAAGGGCCTCTAGCGCCTATGTGGAAAGCGCTGGCAGCTATTGATTTCGTAGCCCCTGGTTTTTCGCCAACCGTTCGGGCTGAGCTTGTCGAAGCCGGGGCACTATCGCTCGCTCCCAAATCTGCACTGCATGCCCTCGCCGAAGGCGGAGGCCGGGAGTCGCCCGGCGGCGAGTCCCTTTCTTTCGCGTCGCCGAAAGAAAGGAACCAAAGAAAGGGCGACCCTACAGGCTGCGTCCCTCCGCTCTGCTCCGGGCAACCTGCGGTGCTCGGTCAGGGGGCGCCACCGCAGAACTCACTGCGCTGCTTCGCAGCTCCGTTCGAACAACTGCGGTGAGTCAGAGCACGAAGTGCGTGTGTCCTGCGGCACACGCACACGCCCCCTGCCCTGCGCTCCTCGGCACATCCTGAAGGGAACCCGGGGAGCCCATCCGGGCCATCGCTGCGCTCGGCCCCAAAGGGCGCAGGCGCTTTGCGCCGCGCGGCGCCAGGCCGAGCGTAGCGATGGCCCGGCTGGCTGTTCGGCTGTCCCACCCCTGCTGGCTGCGCCTGCGGCGGGGCGGTTGCGGGGTGGCACGGGCGTCGGAGCGCCCGTGCTTCGTCAACTGACTCGCCGTGGTTGTCCGAGCGGCGCGCGCCAGCGCAAAGCGAGTTCCACGGCGCACCCCGCAACCGCCCCGCCGCAGGTTTGCCCCGGAGCGCAGCGCAGGGGTCGCAGACTGGGGGTCGCCTTCTCTTTGGTGACTTTCTCTTGGCGAAACAAGAGAAAGTCACCGCGCCGCCGGGCGCGCATCCCGGCTCCCGCCCTCCGCACAAGCACGCCGCCCAGAACCGCGAGCGAGCGATTGCCCCAGCCTCGATACGCTCACCCCGAGCCGGCTACCGGAACCGCAAAACTATCAAAAACATAGCTGCCAGCGCCCTCCAGACAAACGCTAGAGCCCAAAAACACCCAAAACCCTACCCCCGCCCGATCTCCTCCAGACACCCCCGCACCACCCCAGGATCAAACGCCATCTGCACATGCGCCACCCCTTCGACGAAGCGGTGCTCCGCCCCCGCCAACGCCGCCGTGGTCGCCGGGAAGACGATGTTGTCGCAGTTGGAATACCAGCAGGTGAACAGCGCCGCCCGCCCCGCCGGCTCGGCCCGCTGCAGCGCCACCACCCAGTCGCCCGCCAGGCTCATCTGCCGCCCGTTCACGGCCCGGCTGAAGCGGCCCAGCCACGTTCCGCCGTGGGGCGTGCCCAGCGTCAGCACACGGTGCACGCGCCCATCGGCCTGGTGGGCCCGCAGCCACGCCCGCACCGCCAGCCCGCCCATGCTGTGGCACAGCAGCACCGGGGCCTGGCCCGTGGCGGCGGTCACTTGGCGCACGGCGTCCTCGATGATGTTGGCGTACGCGTCGATGGAACCCATCGCCGGCTCCAGGTTCACGGCCACGTGCGCGTGGCCGCGCTCGCGCAGCAGCGGCAGCCAGGGCAGCCACAGCCCGCGGTTGCACATGAAGCCGTGCACCAGCACCACGCCGCGCCGGCCCGTGGGCTGCGCGGGCAGCCAGTCGGGCAGGGCGCGGTGGCGAAACGGCTGGCGCCAGCAGAACACGGCCAGCCCCGTTCGCACCTCGGCCCACCAGGCCGCCAGCACCTGCGGCAGGCGGGCACGGGGGGCCGCGTCACGGCGGTTGGCCGCGTGCATCAGCGCAAACTCCAGCGCCATGACCAGCAGGTAGATGCCCAGCGGCAACGCCGCGCCCAGAACCGCCCGCCCGGGCGACTGCGGCCATTGCCACGCCAGCCAGCCCGCCATGGCGGCCAGGGTGAACAGAACGAAAGCCCTTTGCCAGCGCGCAATCATGGTGTGGTTTTCGGATGGTGTAATGAATGAACGAACAAAGAGAACGCAGCGCCGCATTGTGCGGCCTGCCACCGCACGCAACCGCTGGCGCGACAACCCGCCCCAAGAAAGCCCTCCCATGGATGCCGCCCAGACCATCCGCAACGCCATCGCCGACGTGACCGCGCTGCGCCTGCACCGCGCGGGCGACCCGGCGCTGGGCGCTGCGGTGGGGCACATCAAGACCCTGCAGGCCCGGCGCTTTCGCGGCACCTACGCGGACCTGCTGGCGTCGCCCGCCGCCGGCCCCGCGGCGCGGTTCTTCCTGGAGGAGCTGTACGGCGACAGCGACTACACCGAGCGCGACCACCAGTTCGGCCGCATTGCCGGCACGCTGCAGACGCTGTTTCCCCAGCCCGTGGTGGCCACGGCCGTGGCCCTGGCCGTGCTGCACGCGCAGACCGAGGCGCTGGACCAGGACATGGGCCGGGCCTGGCTGGCGCAGCCGGACGGCGGCCAGGGCCTGAGTCCCGCAGCGCGCTATGCCGCCGCCTGGCGCACCGTGGGCCAGCAGCACGGCCGGCAGGAGCAACTGCAGCGCGTGCAGGCCATGGGCGCTGATCTGGCGCGGCTCACGCGCACGCCGGGATTGCGCACCATGCTGCGCATGATGCGCAGGCCCGCGCAGGCGGCCGGCATGGGCGCGCTGCAGACGTTCCTGGAAGCCGGGTTCGACACTTTCGGCCAGCTTGCCCGCCAGCGCGGCGGCGTGGAGCAGTTCCTGGCCGCCATCGAACAGCGGGAGACCGCGCTGATGGAGCTGCTGTTCCACGCAGCCCCTGTCGCCTGCGAGACCGAACTGGCCCGCACCCTAGGACAAGCCCGGTAACGGGCGGCTCCGGGCGCTTCCACAATCGGTGCCCACCCTTTCACCGGCAAGCCCCTTGGGGGCCGCGGCACCCCGGCACGCGCCTGCAGCGCCCCGGCTGCGCAGCCCCCCGGAGAACAACAAAAGGAACCAAGCGCATGGAAAGAATCTGGCTCAAGAGCTACCCCCCGGGTGTTCCCCACGACGTGCAGCCCGAGCAATACCGCTCTGTAGCCCACCTGTTGGAGGAGTCGTTTCGCAAGCACGCCAGCAGCCCGTTCTCGGTCTGCATGGACCAGTGGATGACCTATGGCGAGCTGGACCGCCGCTCGGCCGCGCTGGGGGCCTACCTGCAGAGCCTGGGCCTCGCGCCCGGTGCGCGCGTGGCCATCATGCTGCCCAACATCCCGCAGTTTGGCGTGACCATGGCCGCCGTGCTGCGCGCGGGCTACACCTGCGTGAACGTGAACCCGCTGTACACCGCGCGCGAACTGGAGCACCAGCTCAAGGACTCGGGCGCCACCGCCATCGTGATCCTGGAGAACTTCGCCCACACGCTGGCCGAGGTGGTGGAGCACACCGCCGTCCAGCATGTGGTGATGGCGTCCATGGGCGACCTGCTGGGCGCCGTGTTCGGCACCTGGATCACGTTTGCCGTGCGCCACCTGGCCAAGATGGTGCCCGCCTACGACCTGCCGCTGACGGGCGGCCGCAAGGTGGTCACCTTCAAGAAGGCGCTGTCGCTGGGCGAGCGCAAGGCCCTCGCGCCCAGCCAGGCCACGCTCGACTCGATTGCCTTCCTGCAGTACACCGGCGGCACCACGGGCCTCTCCAAGGGCGCGGTGCTCACCCACCGCAACATCGTGGCCGCCACGCTGCAGGCCGAGGCCTGGTTCACCCCGGCGCTGGCCAAGATCGGCGACCTCAGCAAGGCCAACTCCATCGCCGCGCTGCCGCTGTACCACATCTTCGCGCTCACGCTGTGCCTGCTGGCCATCCGCCAGGGCTCCAGCCTCACGCTGATCCCCAACCCGCGCGACATACCCAAGTTCATCGCCGAACTCAAGAAGCGCCCCTTCCACATGCTGCCGGCGGTGAACACGCTGTTCAACGCGCTGCTGCAAAACCCGCAGTTCAAGACGCTGGACTTCTCGCACCTGTGCGTGTCGCAGGCCGGGGGCATGGCGGCCAGCGAGGGCACGGCCAAGCAGTGGCAGAAGGTGACCGGCAGCACCATGATCGAAGGCTGGGGCATGAGCGAGACCTGCGCCATCGGCACCAACAACCCGGTGGACAGCACCGAGTTCAGCGGCACCATCGGGCTGCCGCTGCCCGGCATCGACATTGCCATCAAGGACGACGAAGGCAACAGCCTGCCCCAGGGCGCGTCCGGCGAGATCTGCATCCGCGGCCCGAACGTGATGACCGGCTACTACAACCAGCCCGAGGAGAACGCCAAGGCGTTCACCGCCGACGGCTTCATGCGCACGGGCGACGTCGGCATCATGGATGCACGGGGCTTCACCCGCATCATCGACCGCAAGAAGGACATGATCCTGGTGAGCGGCTTCAACGTGTTCCCCAACGAGCTGGAGCAGGTCATCAGCCTGTGCCCGGGCGTGATGGAATGTGCCGCCATCGGCGTGCCGGACGAGAAGCAGGGCGAGTCCATCAAGGTGTTCGTGATCAAGAGCGACCCCGCCCTGACCGAGGACGACGTGATCCGCTACTGCCACGACAACCTCACCGGCTACAAGCGCCCCAAGTACATCGAGTTCCGCGACGAGCTGCCCAAGAGCAACGTGGGCAAGATCCTGCGGCGGCAGTTGAGAGCCGCCCCCTGAGCGCCGCGGCAGCCCCGCCCGGGAGGGCGGCCGCAACGGCCGCTGGCGGAGGCCGGTAGCCACCACACCCCTCTCCCACGCCAGGACGCCTGGCTACCCTGCGCATACAGCGGGCCGCACCCGCGCGCCCGCCGCCGCAGACAGCCCTGCGGCCAGCCACCCTCCCCGGCGGCCACCCGCCACGCCCCCCTCACCAACGCGCTGACGCATACCCCCGTGTTGGGGTTATCACCGAGCAGCAAACGTTTGCGCAAACGTTTGCTTTCGCTATGATCGGCGGGCGACAAGGCAACAGGCTTTGCGCACCCCGGCGTTTTCCCACGCCGGGGGCGCGGCCTTCGCGCCACTGTCGGTTGCCTTCGTCCACCATTCCAACCTGGAGACAGACACCATGCAGTTCACCCGCCGTTCCCTTCAAACCGCCGCCGCCCTTGCCGTCCTGGGCGGCATGCTGGCCAGCCCGGCCATCGCGCAGGACAAGCCCAAGATCGCCTTGGTCATGAAGTCGCTGGCCAACGAGTTCTTCCGCACCATGGAAGACGGCGCCAAGGCGCACCAGAAGGCGCACGCCAGCGAGTACACGCTGGTGGCCAACGGCATCAAGAACGAGACCGACACCGCCGCGCAGATCAAGATGGTCGAGCAGGCCGTGGCACAGAAGGCCAGCGCCATCGTGCTGGCCCCGGCCGATTCCAAGGCCCTGGTGCCCGCCGTCAAGGCTGCCATCGACAAAGGCGTGATCGTGGTCAACATCGACAACCAGCTCGATGCCGATGCGCTCAAGGAAAAGAACATCACCGTGCCCTTCGTGGGCCCCGACAACCGCGCCGGCGCCAAGCTGGTGGGCGACTACCTGGCCAAGAGCCTGAAGGCCGGCGACAAGGTGGGCATCATCGAAGGTGTTTCCACCACCTTCAACGCGCAGCAGCGCACCCTGGGCTTCCAGGACGCCATGAAGGCCGCCAATATCACCGTGGTGGGCGTGCAGTCCGGCCAGTGGGAGATTGAAAAGGGCAACACCGTGGCCGCCGGCATGCTGCGCGAGCACCCCGACCTGGTGGCCCTGCTGGCCGGCAACGACAGCATGGCGCTGGGCGCCGTGGCCGCCGTGAAGGCCGCCGGCAAGACCGGCAAGGTGCAGGTGGTGGGCTACGACAACATCAACGCCATCAAGCCCATGCTCAAGGACGGCCGCGTGCTGGCCACCGCCGACCAGTACGCCGCCAAGCAGGCCGTGTTCGGCATCGAGCTGGCCCAGAAGGCCCTGGCCGCCAAGACGCCCCAGAACCAACTGCCCGCCACGGTGAAGACCGACGTGGTGCTGGTGACCAAGGACAGCAAGTAAGCCCTGCCGGGTCGGCATCTGCCCCTTCGAAACCGTTCACGCTGAGCCAGTCGAAGCGCCGCGCGAGGCTCTGACAAGCCCGTCCTGGACCCGCCCCAGGGGAGCGCTGCATTAGCGCCCCGGCTTCGACAGGCTCAGCCCGAACGGTGGGGGCACTGCCTCTCGAGACACAACATTCAGCCCATGCCCGCGACGCCCACGACCCAACCGCCCACCCCGCTGCTGTGCATCGACGCGGTGGGCAAGGACTACAGCGCCACCACCGTGCTCGACGGCGTGACGCTGGCGCTCAACGCGGGCGAGGTGCTGGCGCTCACCGGCGAGAACGGCGCGGGCAAGAGCACGCTGTCCAAGATCGTCTGCGGGCTCACGCCCGCCACGCGCGGCGGCATGCGGCTGGCGGGGCAGACCTTTGCCCCGGCCTCGCGCCGCGAGGCCGAGCAGCACGGCGTGCGCATGGTGATGCAGGAGCTGGGCCTGGTGCCCACGCTCACGGTGGCCGAGAACCTGCTGCTGGGCCGCCTGCCGAACCGCGCAGGCTGGCTGCAGCGCGACGTGCTGCATGCCGCGGCGCGCACGCAGCTGGCCAAGATCGGCCTGGAATCCATCGACCCGGCCACGCCGGTGTCGCAGCTGGGCATCGGCCAGCAGCAGATGGTGGAGATCGCCCGCAACCTGCAGGACGACACGCGCATCCTGGTGCTGGACGAGCCCACGGCCATGCTCACGCCGCGCGAGACCACGTACCTCTTCGACCAGATCGCGCGGCTCACGGCCCGGGGCGTGGCCATCGTGTACGTGTCGCACCGGCTTGAAGAGCTGCGCCGCATCGCCGACCGCGTGGCCGTGCTGCGCGACGGCCGGCTGGTGGACGTGCTGCCCATGGCCGGCCTGTCTGAAGACGACCTGGTGCGCCGCATGGTGGGCCGTTCCGTCAACGACCTGGAGCACCGCCCGCGCCGCCCCGCCGGCCCGGTGGTGATGGACGTGCACGGCATCGGCCGCGGCACAGCCGTGCAGGACGTGAACCTTTCGCTGCGCGCGGGCGAAGTCTTCGGCGTGGCGGGCCTGGTGGGCTCGGGCCGCACCGAGCTGGTCCGCCTGCTGTTCGGCGCCGACCGCGCCGACCGGGGCAGCATCACGCTGCACGCACCAGAATTTGAATCAAATCAGCCTCCAGCGCTTGATGGACAAGCGCAAGCAGCTATACAAACAATAGCAAAAACAAAGATCCCCCGGGGCTTTGCCTCGCCCCTGGCGGCCATCCGCGCCGGCATCGGCCTGGTGACCGAGGACCGCAAGTCGCAGGGCTTGCTGCTGGCCCAGCCCATCCGCGTCAACGCCACGCTGTCCGACCTGTCGGCCGTTTCGCGCGGCGGCTGGCTGCAGCGGGCGCTGGAGCACCGGCTGGTGCAAGGCTTCGTGCGCACGCTCAGCATCCGCTGCAAGAGCGGCGAGCAGCCCGTGGGCCAGCTGTCGGGCGGCAACCAGCAAAAGGTCGTGTTCGCCCGCTGGCTGCACCGCCCCGTGCGCGTGCTGCTGCTGGACGAGCCCACGCGCGGCGTGGACGTGGGCGCGCGCGCCGAGATCTACGCCGAGCTGGACCGCATGGCCGGCGAGGGCCGGGCGCTGCTCATGGTGTCGTCCGACCTGCGCGAACTCATGGCCATGGCCGACCGCATCGGCGTGATGAGCGCCGGCCGCCTGGTGGCCGTGTTCGAGCGCGGCCAGTGGTCCGAGCAGTCGCTGCTGGCCGCCGCGTTCTCCGACATGGCGGGCCGCGCCGCGGCATCCGCCGCCCCCTCTTCCCCTGCCTCCCCCGCACCTTCTTCCGCCAACGCATGAACGCCGCAGCCTCCTCCTCCCCCGCCTCGCCCGCCCCCCGCGCCACGCCGGTGTGGCGCAGCCAGCTGGGCACCTACCTCGGGCTGCTGGCCGTGCTGGCCGGCATGGTGGGCCTGTTTTCGTGGCTGTCCGAATTCTTCTGGAGCACCGAGACCTTCGTCACCATCGCCAACGAGATCCCGGCCCTGGCCGTGATGGCCGTGGGCATGACCTTCGTGCTCATCATCGCGGGCATCGACCTGTCGGTCGGCTCGGTGATGGCGCTGTCGGCCGCCACGTCTGCCGCCGCCATCCTGCAGTGGGGCTGGACGGTGCCCGCCGCCGCCGCACTGGCCCTGGCCACGGGCCTGGTGTGCGGCACCATCACGGGCGCCATCTCGGTGGCCTGGCGGCTGCCCTCGTTCATCGTCTCGCTGGGCATGCTGGAAGCCGTGCGCGGCAGCGCCTACCTGGTGACCGACTCGCGCACGCAGTACGTGGGCGACGCCATCTCGTGGTTGGCCGCGCCGTTCTTCGGCGGCGTCTCGGTGGCCTTCCTGATCGCACTGGTGCTGGTGGTGGTGGCGCAGATGGTGCTCACGCGCACGGTGTTCGGCCGCTCGGTGGTGGGCATCGGCACCAACGAGGAAGCCATGCGCCTGGCCGGCGTGGACCCGCGCCCGGTGCGCATCATCGTGTTTGCGCTCACCGGCCTGCTGGCAGGGCTGGCGGGCCTCATGCAATCGGCGCGCCTGGAAGCGGCCGACCCCAATGCTGGCACCGGCATGGAGCTGCAGGTGATCGCCGCCGTGGTGATCGGCGGCACCAGCCTCATGGGCGGGCGCGGCTCGGTGGTGACCACCGCGTTCGGCGTGCTGATCATCGCGGTGCTCGAAGCCGGCCTGGCCCAGGTGGGCGCCAGCGAACCCAGCAAGCGCATCATCACGGGCTGCGTGATCGTGGCCGCCGTCATCGTTGACACGCTGCGCCAGCGCCGCGCCGCGGCCTGAGCATCACGCCCCTCTTTGCACCGCATTCCGTCATTCCTTTCCCATGGCCACTATCAAGGACGTTGCGCGCCACGCCGAAGTCTCGGTCACCACGGTGTCGCACGTGGTCAACGGCACGCGCCGCGTGAGCCCCGAGGGCCGCGCGCGCGTCGAGGCCGCCATCCGCGCCCTGGGCTATGTGCCCAGCGCCATTGCGCGCAGCCTCAAGAGCAACAACACGCGCACGCTGGGCATGCTGATCCCCAACAGCTCCAACCCGTACTTCGCGGAGATCGTTCACAGCGTGGAGGACCGCTGCTTCGGCGCGGGCTACAACGTCATCCTGTGCAACACCAACGACGAGGCGCACCGCCAGGGCAGCTACCTGCAGGTGCTGGCCGAGCGGCGCATCGACGGGCTGATCGTCGTCTCCACCGGCCATGACGCCACGCTGCCCACGCAGCTGGCGGGCTTGTCCATCCCCACCGTGCTGGTGGACCGCGAGATCGAGATCGCCGAGCAGCCCTGCGACCTGGTCGAGACCGCGCACATGCAGGGCGGCCAGCTGGCCACCCGCCACCTGCTGGAGCAGGGCCACCGCCGCATCGCCTGCATCGGCGGGCCAGTGGGGCTGCCGCCCAGCGAGCAGCGCATCGCCGGCTGGCGCGCCGCGCTGGCCGAGGCCGGCTGCGGCCACGGCGACGGCCTGCTGTGGCACGGCAACTTCACGAGCCAGGGCGGCTACGACGCCATGCACGCCGTGCTGCGCGCGCCCGAGCCCCCCACCGCCGTCTTCGTCTGCAACGACCTCATGGCCATGGGCGCGCTGTGCGCCGCGCACGAGCGCGGCCTGCGCGTGCCCGAGGCGCTGTCCATCGTGGGCTTTGACGACATCGAGCTGGCCGCCTTCACCAGCCCGCCGCTCACCACCGTGGCCCAGCCCAAGCAGCGCATTGGCGCGCTGGCGGTGGACATGCTGCTCGAGCGCATCGACGGCAAGCGCCAGGAGGCGCGCCAGGTGATGCTGCAACCCGAGCTGCGCGTGCGGGCCTCCACCGCCCGCGCCCCCGGAGGCGCGGCATGAGCACGACGAACGCCCCCCGCATCGCCGTGGTCGGCAGCCTGAACATGGACTTGGTGCTGCAGGTACAGCACGCCCCCGGACCGGGCGAGACCGTGCTGGCCGACGCGCTGCACCTGGTGTCCGGCGGCAAGGGCGGCAACCAGGCCGTGGCCTGTGCGCGCCAGGGCGCCCAGGTGGCGCTGTTCGGCCGCCTGGGCAACGACGGCTACGGCCACACGCTGCGCGCCGGGCTCGACGCCGACGGTATCGACCACCGCGGCGTGCAGACCGATGCCGAGACCACCACCGGCGTGGCCGCCATCACCGTGGAGGCCACGGGCCAGAACCGCATCGTGGTGGTGCCCGGCGCCAACGGGCGCTTCGTGCTCGACCCGGTGGCGCTGGGCGCTGCCCTGGAGGGCGCGGGCGGGCTGGTGGTGCAGCTCGAGACGCCCATGCCCCAGGTCGTGGCCGCCGCGCAGCAGGCCCACGCCGCGGGCTGCCCGGTGGTGCTCAACCCCTCGCCCATCCAGCCCCTGCCCGACGCGCTGTGGCCGCTGGTGCACACGCTGGTGGTCAACGAGGTCGAGGCCGCAGCCCTGGCCGGCGTGGCGGTGGCCACGCCCCAGGACGCCGCCGCCGCCGCACAGGCGCTGCGCGGCCGGGGCCCGGCGCAGGTCGTGGTTACCCTGGGCGCCGCCGGTGCCGTGGCGGCCGACGCCGCAGGCTGCCGCTACCACCCCGGCCTCGCCGTGCAGGCCGTGGACACCACCGCCGCCGGCGACACCTTCCTGGGCGCGCTGGCCGTGGCCCTTGCGCGCGGCGAGCCGCTCGATGCCGGCGTGCGCGAAGGCATCCGCGCGTCGGCCCTTTGCGTCACCCAACCCGGCGCGCAGCCCTCCATCCCCACCCGCGCCGCCGTGGCGCAAAGCCCCCAACCGCCCGCCTGGAGCCCCCTGTGAAACGCACCCCCCTGCTGCACGCCGAACTCTCCCACGCCATCGCCAGCCTGGGCCACGGCGACATGCTGGTCATCGGCGACGTGGGCCTGCCCATCCCGCCCGGCCCGCGGCGCATCGACCTGGCCCTGACCCCCGGCATCCCGGCCGTGGCGGACGTGCTGCGCGTGGTGCTGGCGGAGATGCAGGTCGAAAGCGCACTGATCGCCACCGAGGCCGTGGAGCGCAGCGGCGGCACGCTGCCCGCCTGGTGCGCCCTGCCCATGGAGCCCCAGGCGGTCCCGCACGAGGAATTCAAGCGCCGCACGCAGCAGGCGCGCGTGATGGTGCGCACGGGCGAGTGCACGCCGTACGCCAACGTGATCCTGGTGGCCGGCGTCACGTTCTGACGTTTTGATACAGCCCGGGCCCGCAGCGGGCCTGGGCGTTGCGGGTTTTGGAGAACGCCCCGCGCCGCGCAGCTGCGGTACGCTGGGCCGTCACCGCCCTTCTACCCCATGCCCAGCTCCGCGCCCCACGATCTGCTCCCCCCCGAAATCACCGTCCTGGAACGCGGCTGGCTGTCGGCCAACAACATCCTCTTTGCCGGCCACCGGGACACCGCCCTGGTCGACACGGGCTACTGCACCCATGCGGCGCAGACCGTGGAACTGGTGCGCAACGCCCTGGGCGGCCGCCCCCTCGACCGCGTGCTCAACACCCACCTGCACAGCGACCATTGCGGCGGCAACGCCGCGCTGCAGCAGGCCTGGCCGGGGGTGCTCACCGCCATCCCGCCCGGGCAGGCCGACCATGTGCGGCAATGGGACGCCTATGCCCTGAGCTACACACCCACCGGGCAGGAATGCCCGCCCTTTCGCGCCGACACCTTGCTCATGCCGGGCTCCTGCGTGCTGCTGGGAGACAAGCCCTGGCAGGTGCACGCCGCGCCGGGGCACGATCCGCATTCGGTGGTGCTGTTCAACCCGCAGGACCGGGTGCTGATCTCTGCCGACGCGCTGTGGGAAAACGGATTCGGCGTGGTGTTTCCCGAGCTGGAGGGCGACGATGCCTTCGCCGCCGTCGCAGCCACGCTGGACTTGATCGAGCGGCTCGCCCCGCGCGTGGTGATCCCGGGCCACGGCCCGGTGTTTGCCGACGCCCCGCGCGCCATCGACGCCGCCCGCCGCCGGCTGGACGGCTTTGTACGCAACCCGTCCAAACACGCGCTCTACGCCGCCAAGGTGCTGCTGAAATACAAGTTGCTGGAATGGCAGCAGATCCGCATGGACGACCTCACCGCCTGGGCGCAGGCCACGCCGTATTTCGGCATGCTGCACCGCCGGCATTTTGGCGACAGCCCGCAGCCAATGTGGCTGCAAAGCCTGGCCGATGAACTGGTGCGCTCCGGCGCGGCCCTGCGCGAGGGCGACACGCTGCACAACGTGTGACAGCGGCCGAGGAAGCGCCATGAAGCCTTGGGAAGTGCCGGGCAGCGCCCCGGCGCAGGCCCGGCGGCCCTTGGCGGAATCAGATCAAAAAAGCCTGATTAGCGACCTACCTCAGACGCTTTCTCTTCCCCACCCGTTCGGGCTGAGCCTGTCGAAGCCTTGCACGCGCGCTGCAAGCCCTGGCTTCGACGGGCTCAGCCCGAACGGATGGAGGGGTATTTGAGACAAGTAACTAATCAGGCAAAAAGCACTCCAGCGCTTTATGGCAAAGCGCTGGAAGCTATTATTTTGATAGCAATTTACCTCAGGGCAGGTCCTTGTTCACCTCGGGCGCCGCTGCGTCGCGCGGGCCGATGGTGCCCAGGCGGCTCTTGAGGGACTGCGGCTGGCCGGTGAGCAGGGCCGCGTAGTTGGTGGTGTTGGCCAGCACCTTCTTCACGTAGTCGCGCGTTTCCGCGAAAGGCACGTTCTCGGCCCAGATGGCGGCCTCGAGCACGGGCCCGTTGCGCCAGTTGCGGGGGCGGCCGGGGCCGGCGTTGTAGGCCGCGGCGGCCAGCGGCATGGAGCCGGCAAAGTCGTCCAGCGCAAGCTTGAGGTAGGCGGTGCCGATGGTGATGTTGGTGTCGCGGTCGCCCAGCTGGTCCGGCGTGAAGTTGGGCAGGCCGATCTTCTTGGCCGTCCAGCGTGCCGTCGCGGGCATGACCTGCATGAGGCCCGAGGCCCCCACATGCGAGCGCGCGTCCATGATGAAGCGGCTTTCCTGGCGGATCAGGCCGTAGACGTAGGCCGGGTCCAGCCCGATGCCGCTGGCGCGCTCCACCACGGTCTGGCGGAACGGCGTGGGAAAGCGCTGCGAACTCTCGACCACGCTCTTGGTGCGCTCGCTGGTGTTGATGCAGCGGTCCCAGACCTCGCGCTGGCAGGCGAAGTCGGCGGCCGCCAGCAGTTCGCGGTCGCCCATGCCGCCGCTCTGGTGCAGGTTGGTGGTGTAGTTCCACTCGCGCACGCCTTCGCCGCGCAGGCCCAGCAGGATGGCGTACAGCGCGCGGTTCAGCCCGGGGTTGGCCCGCGCGGCGGCCTTTTCCTCGGCCGTGAGCGGCGCCGGTGCCGGGGGCACGGTGACGCGCTGGCCCAACTCCTCCAGCGCCAGCTGTTCATAGAAGCCGCGCGTGCCGGCAATGCCTTCGAGCAGCTGGCGCGCTTCGGCACGCTCGGCGTCCGTCACGCGGCCCGACAGCAGCGCGCGCGCCTTCCAGTACACCCAGGTGCTGTCCTGGCGGGCCTCGGGGCTCATCGCGTCGATGGCCTTGCCCACGGTTTTCCACTGGCTGGCGCGCAGGGCGGCGCGCACCTTCCAGCCCAGCAGGTCGTCGTTCAGGTCGCTGTCCTTGGTGACGTTGGCAAAGTAGCCCGCCGCATCGGCGGAGAGCTTCTGGGCCGCCGCCTTGCCGATCACGCCCCAGGTCCAGTTGCGCTCTTCGGGCGAGAGGTGCACGCCCCACTTGTTGTCCAGCTGGTAGGCGGCGCCGTCGGGGTCGCTGCCGGCCAGCTTGACCAGGGCCAGCACCACCAGCTCCTGCCGCACCTTGCCCCGCGCCGTGGCGCGGGCATGCAGGTATTTGCTGGGGGCATCGAGCACGTCCTTCACCTGCGGCAGCGATTCGGGCGACACGATTTCCACGGCGCTGCGCACCACGCGGGGCCGGTTGGCGTCCGCGCCCAGCCGGGCCTTGCGCCAGATGTCCAGCGCGCTCAGCTTCTTGGCGCTGTACAGCTCGCCCGCGGCATGGGTGCAGCCGTCGTCGGCGTCGCGCAGCGCATACCAGGTGCTGCGCACGTCGTCGGGCAGCGCGGCCGGGGCCGTGCCGCGCAGGTGGTCGATCAGCAGCGCGTAGCAGCGCACTTCGCGGTCGTCCGACATGCGGTACTGGGCGTGCTGTTCGGCAAACTGCGCCCAGTCCCGCCGCTGGCCCAGCAGCAGCAGCCAGTCGTTGCGCAGGCGGTCTTCCTGGTAGGTGCCGGCGTAGCGCTGCAGGAAGGCCTGGATCTCCTGCGGCGAGGCCTCGGCCAGGCGCAGCTTCAGCTCCCAGTACGCGGCCCAGGGCTCCAGCACATGGCCGCGCGCCGCGGGCAGCAACTGCTCCAGCTTCTTGCGGTCCCCCTTGCGGAAGGCCTGGTGCATCTCCACAAGGGTGTCGTCGCCCCGGTTTTGCGCCAGGGCGAGCGGGGCGGCAGCGGCCAGCACGCCAGCGGCCACAAGGGGTGTCAGAATGGCTCTGAGTAATTGCATGGGGGAATTATCGGATGGACAAAGCAGCCCTTCGTCGGGCGTTGGTAGAAGAACGCCTGAACTTGCCCGACCGCCTACAACGGGCCGACCTGTTACAACAGGTGATGCGCATCTGGCTGGTGAACCGGCCCGACACCGTGATCGGCGCCTACTGGCCCATCAAGGGCGAGTTCGACCCCCTGCCCGCCCTGCACCGCTGGAAGGAGGATGGCGAGCTGCTGGACGAACCGCTGCGCCGCCGCATCGGCCTGCCCGTGGTGAACAAGCAGCACAAGACCCTGACCTTCCACGCGTGGTACCCCGGCTGCCCGATGGAGGAAGACGCCTACGGCATTCCCAAGCCCAAGGACACGGAAGTCATCGTGCCCACGCTGCTGTTCGTGCCCTGCGTGGGCTACGGCCCGGGCGGGTACCGGCTGGGCTATGGCGGCGGCTTCTACGACCGCACGCTGGCCACACTGCAGCCCCGGCCGTTCACCGTGGGGCTGGGCTTTACCAACGGCTTCATCGATGACTTCGAGCCGGAGGATTTCGACATGCCGCTGGATGCCATCCTGAATGACAACGGGGTGGTCTGGCCTGTATAGGAGGCCCCCCCCTGAGCGGCTGCGCCGCTTCCCCCCGGAGGGGGGACGCCGCCAGTGGCCTGGCAAAGCCAGTTCCACGGCGGCCCTGGCCTCGGGCGCGCCAGTTGCAACGCGTGCGTGCGAGAGATCCTCTGGCTGGAAGTTCTGAGGCGAACGCGTCCCAGAGTCGCCTTGCATCTTGCCCGGGGTGACGCCGCCAGCGGCCTGGCAAAGCCAGTTCCACGGCGGCCCTGGCCTCGGGCGCGCCAGTTGCAACGCGTGCGTGCGAGAGATCCTCTGGCTGGAAGTTCTGAGGCGAACGCGTCCCAGAGTCGCCTTGCATCTTGCCCGGGGTGACGCCGCCAGTGGCCTGGCAAAGCCAGTTCCACGGCGGCCCTGGCCTCGGGCGCGCCAGTTGCAACGCGTGCGTGCGAGAGATCCTCTGGCTGGAAGTTCTGAGGCGAACGCGTCCCAGAGTCGCCTTGCATCTTGCCCGGGGTGACGCCGCCAGCGGCCTGGCAAAGCCAGTTCCACGGCGGCCCTGGCCCCGGGCGTGCCGATAGCAACGCCTGCGTGCGGTGGCGACCTCAGACCGCGTTTACGTTCTCAGGCAGGCAGTTCTGACGCAAACGCGTAGCACTCGGCGTCGGCCGCACGGCGCTTGCAGGCGTACATGGCGCGGTCGGCGGCGCGCAACAGGTCGGCCAGCGCGGCGCCGTCTGCGGGGTGGCAGGCGATGCCCAGGCTCATGCCCACCGTGAGCGAGCGGCCTTCGAACACCACCGGCTGCACCGCGCTGGCGGCCATGCGGCGGGCCATGCCGGCGATCACGTCGCGCGGGGGCGCCCCCGCCACCAGCACCGCAAACTCATCGCCGCCCAGGCGCGCCACCAGGTCGTCGGCGCGCAGCTGGGTGCGCAGGCGCTGCACCATGGCCACCAGCACGGCGTCGCCGGCAGCGTGGCCGTGGGTGTCGTTCACGCCCTTGAATCCGTCCAGGTCCAGCAGGATCAGGGCAAACGGCTGGCCGTCGCGAAGGGCCGCCTCGGCCCGCTGCGTGAGGCCGGCCCGGTTGGCGGCGCCGGTCAGCGCATCGGTGCCCAGCGCCTCCACAAGCTCCTGCGTGCGCACGGTGAGCGCCTCTTCCGAGTTGCGCAGCAGCCGCACGCGCGAGGCCATGGCCGCCGCGAACACGATGGACTCGGCCACCAGCACGGTCTGCGTCAGGTCCATCTGCCCCGGCGTCCAGGCCATCCAGCCCCAGCTGGCCACGATGATGGCGCAGATGCCCACCAGCAGCAGCGCCACGCCCGCGCAGTACAGCACCGCCGGCCAGTAGCGCCGGCGCATGGCCGTCACCGCGCCCGCCACCAGCACCACGGTGGACAGCATCACCGAGGCCTGCACCATGCGGAACAGCCACAGCGGGTTGGCGCCCACCAGCCCGTAGACCGTGGCCAGCCCCAGCGCCGCCACCATGGCCAGCACCACCTTGTCCAGGCGCGGCGCGAAATACGACAGGCGCAGCAGGCTGCGCCCGAACATCAGCTTGGAGATGGCCCACAGCGGCGGCGCCACGGCATAGAAGAACTCCGCCGCCGCCGGCCAGTGGGCAAACGGGTAGCGCAACGTGTGGCCGTTGAAGCCCGCCAGCGCCAGCAGCGCGCCCGCGCACGACACCAGGTACCACACGTAGATGCTCTCGCGGAACACCAGCAGCATCACCGTGCTGAACACCACCAGGCCCATGAGCAGGCCATAGCACACGCCGTCGAACATGCGCTTGTCCTGCGTGGCCTGCAGGTAGTCCGGCAGGTCCCACACGCGCGCGGCGTAGAAGCGGGCAAAGGTGGATTCCACCCGGAAGTACACCGTGTACACCCCGGCATCGGGCAGCTGGAAGCGCCAGGCCATCTGCTCGGACGCTGCGGGCCGCGTGGCCCAGGGGTGGCGCATGCCCGTGACCACCGGCTCGGCCAGCGCGCGGCCCTCGCTGTCGTAGGGGCCGTAAAACCGCAGCTCGTGGGTGGACACGGTGGGCACCAGCAGCAGCCACTCGCGCAGGGCGTCGGCCGGGTCCGCCAGCTGCAGGCGCAGGCGGAACCACAGCACCCGGTCGGACTCGGCGCCCTTGAGCGGGTTGTCGGGGTAGGCAAAGCGGTCGGCGTTGCGCGGGTCGCGCACGGCCTCGATGTCCAGGTTGCGCGCCGTGTCCTCCCACACGCCCATGTAGGGCACCACCAGCATGCCGCCCGCGTGCCGGGCCACCGGTGCGGGCACATCCCGCGGGGCCGGGGGCTGCCCCCCTTGTGCGGCCGCGGCCAGGCAGGCCGCCCCCGCCAGCGCGCACAGCAACGCCCGCCCCAGCCGCCGCAGTAGCGGGCCGGGCCACGGCAAGGCCAGGACAAGAACGGAGAGCAACAGGCGCGTCATCGCAACGGAGGCCCCGCCGGGCGGCGCCGGCAAGGGTGCATACAGGACACCGCAAAAGCGGCCGATTGTGCCCGACGGGCGGCCTGCGCCGCGCCGTTGCCCCAGGGCCCGGCCGGGGCTTTGATGCGTGCAGCGCATCAAACAGCGGGCCAATCGGCATTGAAGCCACGCCGGGGCCGGCGGTAGGATGCAGCTCCCTTTCGCTCCGCCCCTTCATCCACCCGCCCCCGGCGCTTTTTCACCATGCTCAAGCTCTACATCGGCAACAAGAACTACTCGTCCTGGTCCATGCGCCCCTGGGTGCTGCTGCGCCAGGCCGGCATCGCGTTCGAGGAAGTGCGCGTGCGCTTTGACAGCTTCGACGCCGGCTCGGAATTCAAGCGCGCCATCGGCCCCGTGAGCCCCACCGGCAAGGTGCCGGCGCTGGTCGACGGCGGCCTGGTGGTCTGGGACACGCTGGCCATCGCCGAGTACGTGGCCGAGACCCACCCCGACCGGCACCTCTGGCCCCAGGACACCGCTGCGCGCGCCCGCGCCCGCAGCGTCTGCGCCGAGATGCACAGCGGCTTTACCGCCCTGCGCAGCCACTGCCCCATGAACATCGAGGCGAACCTTGCCGACACCGGCGCCCTGATCTGGCGCGACAAGGCCGGCGTGCGCGCCGACGTGCAGCGCCTGGTGGACATGTGGAGCGCCCTGCTGCAGGAGCACGGCGGCCCGCTGCTGTTCGGCAAGGCGTTCACGGTGGCCGATGCCTACTTCGCCCCCGTGTGCATGCGCCTGCACACCTACGGCCTGCCCGTGCCGCCCCACATCGCCGCCTACGTGCAGCGCGTGCGCGAACTGCCGGGCGTGAAGGCTTGGATCGACGAGGCCCTGGCCGAGAAGGACTTCCTGGACTTCGAGGAGCCCTACCGCCTGCGCCGCACGGAAGGCTGAGCCGCGCCATGGCCGTCACCATCTACCTGCGCTACGTGCTCAACACGAGCAAGCTCAAGGAGTTCGAGCACTACGGAAAGCTGTGGATCCCGCTGGTCGAGAAGTTCGGCGGCCAGCACCACGGCTATTTCCTGCCCAGCGAAGGGGCCAACAACATCGCGCTGGCGCTGTTCACGTTCGACAGCCTCGCAGCCTACGAGGTGTACCGCGAACGGTCGATGCAGGACGCCGAATGCCAGGCGGCCTTCCGCTACGCCGAGGAAACCGGGTGCATCGTGAGCTACGAGCGGAGCTTTTTCCGGCCGGTGTTCCGCTGATCGCCGGGCGCTCTGTCCCGCTCCGGCGAAGGCTGTCGAAACGCCGCACGCGTTTCGGCGGGCCTACCGAAACTGCTTGCGCAAGAACGCCTTGTGCCGCGCAATGTGCGCCAGCTGGGCCGGCGCCACGCTGCCGCCCAGGTCTTCGTCTTCGACATTGAGCACCTGGTTGGCGTAGGCCAGCGCGCGGGCCACCACCTCCTGCTCGCTCAGGCCCTGCTGCGCGGCCAGGTCCAGCGCCACGCGGCGCATGGCGCGCTGCGAGAGCATCCACATCGCGCCAAACGCGTCCCAAGCGGCGGCCGCTTCCTTGAACTTGTCGCGCTCGGCCAGGATTTCATTGAGCGGCTTGGCCAGGATCTCCTGCAGATCGTCCACCTGCGCCTGCAGGGCCTCGAACTGCGCCTCGCGCTGCAGCGCCTCGGCCGCCGCGTTGGCAGCGGCGTCCGGCGGCGTGGGCACAGGCACGCTGCCGTCGGGGTTGAGCTGGGCGATGGTGAGCGAGGAGGACAGGGACATAGGCCATCGAGAATACCGCGCACCGGGGCCAGGTTCTACACTGCCCCCATGCAAATCTACATGGTGGGGGGCGCCGTGCGCGACCAGCTGCTCGGCCGCCCCGTGAACGATCACGACTGGGTGGTGGTGGGCGCCAGGCCCGAGCAGATGCTGGCCCAGGGCTACCTGCCCGTGGGGCGCGACTTTCCCGTCTTCTTGCACCCCGAAACCCGCGAGGAATACGCACTGGCGCGCACCGAGCGCAAGAGCGGGCGCGGCTACCGGGGCTTTGTGGTGCAAAGCTCGCCCGACGTGACGCTGGAGGAAGACCTCTCGCGGCGCGACCTTACTATCAATGCGATAGCTGCCAGCGCAGATGGGATAAGCGCTGGAGCCGTTTTTGACCCATATAACGGCGCGCAAGACCTGCACAACCGCGTGCTGCGCCACGTGACCGACGCCTTCCGCGAGGACCCGGTGCGCATCCTGCGCGTGGCGCGGTTTGCCGCGCGCTTCACCGATTTCACCGTGGCCCCCGAGACCATGCAGCTCATGCGCGAAATGGTGGCCCATGGCGAGGCGGACCACCTGGTGGCCGAGCGCGTCTGGCAGGAGCTGGCGCGCGGGCTGATGGAAGAAAAGCCCTCGCGCATGTTCGAGGTGCTGCGCGACTGCGGCGCGCTGGCCGTGCTGCTGCCCGAGGTGGCGCGCCTGTGGGGTGTGCCGCAGCGCGCCGACTACCACCCTGAGGTGGACACGGGCGTGCACCTGATGATGGTGCTGGACATGGCGGCGCGGCTCTCGGCGCCGCTCGCCGTGCGCTTTGCCTGCCTGGCGCACGACCTGGGCAAGGGCACCACCCCGGCCCACGTGCTGCCGCGCCACATCGGCCATGAAGAGCGCAGCGCAGACCTGTTGAAGGACGTGGCCGAGCGCCTGCGCGTGCCCGTGGACTGCCGCGAGACGGCCGAGGTGGTGGCCCGCGAGCACGGCCACGTCCACCGCAGCGGCGACCTCTCGCCCGCCGCCTTGGTGCGCCTGCTGGAGCGCTGCGACGCGCTGCGCAAGCCCGCGCGCTTTGCCGACGTGCTGCTCGCCTGCGAATGCGACGCGCGCGGGCGGCTGGGCTTTGAGGAGGCGCCCTACCCCCAGCGCCCGCGCCTGCTGGCGGTGCTGGCGGCGGCGCAGTCGGTGGTCACGCGCGACATCGCTGCGCAAGCGGCCGCGCGGGGCCAGGCCGGCCCGCAGGTAGGCGCGCTGATCCACAACGCACGGGTGCAGGCGGTGGCGCAGTGGCTGCAGCATCAGCCGCCGCAGCCGCCTGCGGCCTAGAACGTCTTCACGATCTCAGCGGCGCGCGCCTGCCGGTGCGCCGCTGCGGCAGCGCTACGAGCGCTACCAGCGCAGCCAGCGCGGCCCGGCCAGGGCGCCCAGCGCGGTAGGGATCGCCATGCCCGCCACGTACCACACGGCCAGGAAGGGCGCGGCCATCTCGGGGCAGTGCAGCGCGTACACCAGCGTGGCCAGCGCCCCCGCCAGCAAGCCCGCGCCGGCCCCGGCCCAGGCCGGCCGGGTCGGCGCGCCCCCGCGCAGCGCCCAGAAGGAGGCAGCGAACGCGGGCACCGACAGCAGCGCGATGTTGAACGGGCAGGTGCGCCAGGTCTGGCCCAGGAGGAGCGGCATCCGCTCGCCCGGTGCCGCCTGCAGCAGCGCCACCAGCGCCATGCCCCACACCACCAGCAGCGGGAGCGCCAGCCACCGCGCCGTGCGCCCTGCGGCCAGGCCGGGCCGGGCCAGGCGGCGCAGCAACGCCAGCCCCGCCGCGGCCAATGCGCCGGCGAAGGCCAGCTTGCCCCAGAACATGGGCAGGTCCAAGGCCTGCGCCAGATCGGGCCGCACCCCGAACTGCCAGGCCAGCAGCCCGCCCGCCCCTGCAAGGCCCGCCAGCACCGCCAGGGCCAGGCGCCGCTCGATGGCGTTCGACGGCGCTGGCTGCGCACCAGCGGCCAGCAGTTGGATCAAGTCATCGGTTCTCATCCCATTCCCCTGAGCTTGGCGGCCAGGGCCTTCAGCCCCCGGTGCACGCCGACTTTGACGGCCGACTCCGACAGGCCGGTGCGCTGCGCCGTCTCCACCACCGACAGGCCTTCGAGCTTCATGTGCACGATGGGCAGGCGCTGGCGGTCCGGCAGCAGCCCCAGCAGCTGGCCCAGGTCGCGCCGCGCCTCGGCCGCATCGCTGTCGCTGGTGGCGAACAGCGCGTCGGCGTTGTCGTCCAGCGGCTCGTGCCGCGCCTCCCGGGCCGCATGCGCACGCAGCCAGTCGATGAGCTTGTAGCGCGCAATGGCGTGCGCCCAGGCCGTGACGGGCATGTCGCTGCGGTAGGTGTGGCGCTGGTTGTGCACCGCGAGCAGGGTCTCCTGCACCAGGTCCTCCACTTCATCCGGCCGCTGCGCCAGGCGGCGGCGCAGGAACGCGCGCAGGTGGGCACTCAACTCCTTCAGAAATCGCTGGTAGGCCCCGGCGTCGCCGTCCAGCCCCTGCAGCAGTAGCCCTCGCAGCCGCTCTTCTATGTCCATGGACTCTCCCAGGGGGTATTCGTCTTCGGAGGCTCGCAGGTTACAGCCCCGGCAAAAAAATTCTCCTCGCCGTTGTCCCGCCCGCTGTAACCGGGCGCGCGGCCAGGGCGAATTACAGCGCAGATCGGACGCGCCGGGCAGCTGGCAGCAGCGAGCCGCGGCGCAACGGTCTTCCCGCAACCATCCACACCTTTATTGGAGAACTTTCATGACGACCACCCGCACCCTCAGCCTCGGCGCCCTGGCCCTGTCCGCCCTGGCCACCAGCGCCGCCTTTGCCCAAACCCAGCCGGCCGACGCCGCCAAGCCCGCCATGGAGAAGTGCTACGGCGTGTCGATGGCCGGCAAGAACGACTGCGCCGCCGGCCCCGGCACCACCTGCGCAGGTACGTCCAAGATGGACTACCAGGGCAACGCGTGGAAGTTCGTGCCCGCAGGCACCTGCACCACCCTCAAGACGCCCAAGGGCATGGGCTCGCTCGCGCCCATGAAGTCCTGATCGACCAGGACCGTTGACGCCATGGCGCCCCTGCTCACCGCCGGCCTGGGCCTCAAACCCCAGCACTACGCCGAGGCCCTGGACTGCACGGCCCCCGGCCTGTGGTGGGAGGTGCACCCGGAGAACTACTTTGCCGACGGCGGGCCGCGCCTGGCGTGGCTGGAGGCCATCCGCGCGCGCCACCCCGTGGCGCTGCACGGCGTGTCGCTGTCGCTGGCGGCGGACGCGCCGCCCGACGCGGCGCACCTGGCCCGCCTGGCCGCGCTGGCCCACCGGGTGGAGCCCGCCCTCGTGTCCGAGCACCTGGCCTGGTCCGCCTGGCGCGGGCACTACCTGCCCGACCTGCTGCCCTTCCCGCGCACGCAGGCCGCGCTGCACCGCATCGCGGGCAACATCGGCCGCGCGCAGGATGCGCTGGGGCGGCCCCTGGCCATCGAGAACCCCACGCACTATCTGCACATCGACGGGCACGACTGGGCAGAAGCCGAATTCCTGGCCGAACTGGTGCGCCGCACCGGCTGCGCCCTGCTGCTGGACGTGAACAACGTGTACCTCAGCGCCCACAACCTGGGCTTCAATGCGCGTCAGTACCTGGACGCCTTTCCGCTGCACGCCGTGGCCGAGATCCACCTCGCGGGCCACCGTGCGGACCCGGCGCTCGGCGACGCGCTGCTCATCGACAGCCACGACGCGCCCGTGGTGCCCGCCGTGTGGGCGCTGTACCAGCGCGTGATCAAGCACACCGGCCCCGTGCCCACGCTCATCGAGCGCGACGGCAACCTGCCAGCGCTCGGCACGTTGCTGGACGAACGCCGCCAGGCCCACCACGCGCTGGCCGCCACGGAGACAGCGCCATGCGCCTGAGCACCTTCCAGGACGGCTTTTCGGCGGCGCTTTGGGCGCGCGACGTGGGCGAAGCCGCCGCCGCGCACGCCCCGTGGATCGCTGCGTTGCAGGCCCAGCCGGGCTTTGCCGTGTACCGCAACACGGTGCTGCAAGCCTGTATCGACGCCCTGCAGGCCAGCTACCCCACGGTGTGCCAGCTGGTGGGCGAAAACTGGTTCCGTGCCGCAGCGGCCGTATACGCCCGTGCCGAGCCGCCAGACCATGGCGCACTGGTGGAATACGGCGCCGGGTTCGCGGACTTCCTCGCAGGGTTTGCACCCGCTGCCGGCCTGCCCTACCTGGGCGCCGTGGCGCGCCTGGACCGGTGCTGGACCGAATGCCACCTGGCGGCCGATGCGCCCGCGCTGAACCGTACGGGCTGGGCCCGGCAAGACGCCCGCGCGCTCGCCGCGCTGCACCTGCGCCCCCACCCCGCGGCGCGCTGGGCCTGGTGCGCCGACCATCCCGCCTACCGCCTGTGGCAACACCACCGCGAAGGCCTGCCATGGGGTGACTCCCTGCCCTGGGTGGGTGATGGCGGCCTGCTCGCCCGCCCCCAGGCCGCTGTGGCCTGGTGCGCACTGCCGCTGGCGGGCTGTGTGCTGCTGGACGCTTGTGCGGCTGGCGAGCCCCTGGAGGCCGCCGCCACGCGCGCGCTGACGGCCGACCCGGGCACCGATTTCACGCAACTGCTGGGCACTCTGCTCGACGCCGGCGCGCTGGCCGTGCTCCGCCCCGACCGCCCCCCGACTTCCCCCGCGGAGACACCATGAACACGACCACTTCTCCCCTTCCCGCAGCCGCCGCGCCCGCCCTGCGCGGCCTGCTGGCCCGGCTGGCCTGCACCGCCGCCTGGCTCACCCCCCACAGCCTGCTGGCGCTGGTGAACCGCGTGGCCGTCGCGGCCATCTTCTGGCTTTCGGCCCGGACCAAGGTCGAAGGCTGGTTCACCATTTCCGGCAGCGCCTACGCGCTGTTCCGCGAGGAGTACCGGCTGCCCTGGCTGCCGCCCGAGCTGGCGGCGCAGCTGGCCACGGTGGCCGAACACGGCTTTGCGGTGCTGCTGGTGCTGGGCCTGTTCACGCGCCTGTCGGCGCTGGGGCTGCTGGGGATGACGCTGGTGATCCAGGTGTTCGTCTACCCCGACGCCTGGCCCACGCACCTGTCGTGGGCGGGGCTGATGCTGTACCTGGCGGGGCGCGGCGCCGGCGCCATGTCGCTGGACCGCCTGCTGGGGATCCGCTAAACCGCTGGGCCGCCGGATCAGCGCACCGCCGTGCGCACCCAGCGCACGATGTCCGCTGCGCCCAAGGCGCCCGAGATGCGCGCCACCTCGTGCCCCTGCTGGAACAGCACCATGGTGGGAATGCTGCGGATCGCATGGCGCGCCGCCAGAGCCTGGTGCTCCTCGGTGTTGAGCTTGGCCAGGCGCACCTGCGGCTCAAGCTCCCGCGCGGCCTGCGCAAAAGCCGGCGCCATCTGGCGGCAAGGCCCGCACCAGGGCGCCCAAAAGTCCACCAGCACGGGGACGTGGCTTTTGGCCACCTGCTTGTCAAAACCCGCCGCGTCCAGCTCCACCGGCGTGCCGGTGAACAAAGGGCGGTGGCACTGGCCGCAGTCCGGCGCCTTGCCCAGGTCGGCGCTTTGCACCCGGTTGGTGGTGTGGCAGTGGGGGCAAACGATGTGCAGGGCTTCGGACATGGTGAACGCGGCGGGGAGAGGTTCTGATGCCTTGCAGATGCGGTGCGCGCGCCGTGTTTCAAGGGCGGCGGGGCCGGCACGTAGGGCGCCGCCGCCGCGGCGATCTCACTTTTTCTTACCTGTCGCGCCCGCAGCCTCTGCTAAGGTTTGCGCATGCGGCTGCTCCCCCTTTTGACCCCCGCCCACGCGCTTTTCCTCGACTTTGACGGCACGCTCACCGAACTGGCCCCGCGTCCGGACGCTGTCCGCATCGCCTCCGGCCTGGTGCCCACCCTGGCAGCGTTGCACGACCAGCTGGGCGGCGCGCTCGCCATCGTGACGGGCCGGCCCGAGGCCGACATCGACGGCTTTCTCGCCCCGCTGCGCCTGCCGCTGGCCAGCGAACATGGCGCCCAGTACCGCCTGGGCGACACCGCCGTGCCGGCCGTCACCCCCCCGGACCTGGAGCCCGTGCTGCGCATGGCCGAGGGCCTGGCCGCGCAGTACCCCGGCCTGCTGGTGGAGCGCAAACGGGCCAGCGTGGCGCTGCACTACCGGCTGGTCCCCCACCTGGAGGCGCTGTGCCACGACGCGCTGGCCAGCGTGGTGCGCCACCTGGACGGCGTGGAACTGCTGCGCGGCAAATGCGTGCTGGAAGCCAAGCCGCGCGGCGTCCACAAGGGCCAGGCGATCCTGGACTTCATGACCCAGCAGCCCTTTGCGGGCCGCGTGCCCGTGTTCGTGGGGGACGACGTGACGGACGAAGCGGGCTTTGCCGCCGTGCAGGCGCTGGGCGGCTGGGGCATCAAGGTGGGCGAGGGCTCCACCATGGCGCAGCACCGCTGCATGACGCCTGCGGCCCTTCGCGGCTGGCTCTCCGCCGCGCGCACGCAGTGGGGCCCGCCGTCGCTGGCCCGCAGCCGGTAAGAACCTCTTAAAGCACACCGCCCGCTGCCCAGCACCCGCGGTCCCGTGGCGCTTCAGCGCCTTTGGGACACACGGCTTCGCGGCGGTGTCCGACAACGCGCCCGGCGGGAGCGCCCGGATGATCGGGCGATGAGCAGACTTGTCGTGATCTCGAACCGCCTGGCGGACCCCCGAAAACCCGCCGCCGGCGGCCTGGCCGTGGCCCTGGGCGAAGCGCTGAACCAGACCGGCGGCCTGTGGTTTGGCTGGAGCGGCACCGTGGTGGAGGACGGCACGCCCGGCGAGAGCGAACTGCACGTTCGGCAGGCGGGGCCCGTGACGCTGGCCACCGTGGACCTGTGCCGTGAGGACCACGACGCCTACTACCACGGCTACAGCAACAGCGTGCTGTGGCCCGTGTTCCACTACCGCCTGGACCTGGCGGACTTCCATAGCAGCTATGTCGCAGGCTATCGGCGCGTGAACCAGATGTTCGCCCGCAAGCTGCTGCCCCTGCTGCGGGACGACGACATCCTCTGGGTGCACGACTACCACCTGATTCCGCTGGCCGCCGAACTGCGCGCCATGGGGTGCAAGCACCGCATCGGCTTCTTCCTGCACATCCCCGTGCCGCCGCCGCTCATCATGGCGGCCATCCCCCAGCACGAGTGGCTGATGCGCTCGCTGTTTGCCTACGACCTGGTGGGGCTGCAAAGCGAGGCCGACGTGTCGCATTTCACCCGCTATGTGCGCAACGAAGGCAGCGCCGAGGAGCTGGAGAACAAGCGCGTGCGGGCCTTCGGGGCCACGGTGGTGGTGCAGGCCTTTCCCATCGGCATCGACGTGGACGAGTTCACCCGCCTCACCGAGGCCAGCGAGGCCATGGACACCTTCCACGGCATGCGCACCGAATACTCGCGCCGGCGGCTGCTGCTGGGCATCGACCGGCTGGACTACTCCAAGGGCATTCCGCACCGCGTGCGCGCCTTCCGCGAGCTGCTGGACCGCTACCCCGAGAACCGGGGCAGCGCGACGATGATCATGATCGCCTCGCCCAGCCGCGACGACGTGCATGCCTACGCCGACCTGCGCCAGGAGCTGGAGGGGCTGTGCGGCTCGGTGAACGGCGACTACGGCGAGCTGGACTGGATGCCCGTGCGCTACATCCACCGCATGGTGGCCCGCAAGCGCGTGCCCGGACTGTGCCGCGCGGCGGCCGTGGGGCTGGTCACGCCGCTGCGCGACGGCATGAACCTGGTGGCCAAGGAATACGTGGTGGCGCAAGACCCGGAAGACCCCGGGGTGCTGGTGCTGTCACGCTTTGCAGGAGCGGCCGAGCAGCTCAAGGAGGCCCTGCTGGTGAACCCCTACGACACCGCGGGCATGGCCAACAGCATCCAGCAGGCGCTGCAGATGCCCCTGGCCGAGCGCCAGGCGCGGCACCAGAAACTGATGGAGCGCATTCGCCAGCACGACGTGCACTGGTGGCGCAACACCTTTCTCGCGGCGCTGCAAGACGCGCGCGAATCGTAGTCCTCACAGCCATTTGGCCAGCAGGCTCACGCAAAAGCTCAGCAGCAGCGTGGACGCCAGCGGCACGTCCCAGTCGCGCCCCAGCCAGCGAAAACGGAAGTCACCGGGCAAGCGGCCAAAGCCCAGCTTGCGCAGCAGGGGCGACAGCCCGCTGATGAGCACCAGGGCCAGGAAGACAACGATGAACCAGCGCAGCATGCCCGCAGTGTAGGGGGCGGGCGGCGCGCCGGCACCCACGGCTCCGCGCAGGCTCACTCTTGCAGCTGCGACAGCGCCTGCGCGTGCAACGCGGGCGTGGCCGCGGCGACCACGCGGCCGTCGGACGCAACGGTGAGCGGGCGCCCCTGCCAGTCGGTGATGCGGCCGCCGGCCCCCTCCACCAGGCAGACCAGTGACAGGTAGTCATACGGCTGCAGCCCTGCTTCCACCACCAGGTCCACATGCCCGCCCGCGAGCTGCGCGTAGGCATAGCAGTCGCCGCCGAAACGGCGCAGCGCGCACTGGCGGCTCAGCCGGTCGAAGCGCGCCCAGTCCTGCGGGCCAAAGGCATCGGGCGACGTGGTGTACACGCGGGCCTGCGACAGCTGCGCGCACCCGCTGGCGCGCATGGGCCGCCCGTTGCAGTGCGCCGGCTGGCCCGCGACAGCCGTCCAGCGCTCGCCCAGCACGGGCAGGTCCATCAGGCCCAGCACCGGACGTCCCTGGTGCAGCAGCGCCACCAGCGTGCCCCACAGCGGGGAGCCGGTGATGAAGCTCTTGGTGCCGTCGATGGGATCGATCACCCACACATGGTCCGCGTCCAGCCGCTCGCGGCCGTGCTCCTCGCCCAGGATGCCGTGCGCAGGCACGTGGGCCTGCAGCAGCGCCCGCATGGCCGCCTCGGCCTCGCGGTCGGCCACGGTGACGGGGCTTTCATCCGATTTGGTGAGTACATCCAGCGGGGTGCGGAAGTACCGCAGCGAGTGCACACGCGCCGCATCGGCCAGCGCATGGGCCAACGGCAGGAAAGCAGAGGCAGTGGCGTCCAGAGTGTTCATGAAAGGTGTCTCACAGGAAGAAGAAAAGAACGGGAGTTTTGGCCTGCCGTCCGCTTTGGCACGTTGGCATATTTAGTGCTTGTGCATTTTCGTGCAAAAACAATAAATAGCACAAGTGCAATGAAACGCACAATTTTGGTGAACTCCTTCTTGAGCCCTCGCGGTCCTTCCGCCCCGACTTTCGTCAACGCACCGTTCTGGAGAAATTCATGCGCTCACGCTCCCCTCTTTCTGCCGCCCTGCGCCTGCTGCCCCTGCTGGGCGCCTTGGCATGCGGACTGACCACCGCCCAGGCGGGCACCATCACGGCGTACACCGCGCTGGAGGAAGACGAGATCAAGGACTACCTGGCCGCCGCCAAGAAAGACCTGCCCGATGTGGATGTGAAGGTGCTGCGCCTGTCCACCGGCGACCTGGGCGCGCGCATCCTGGCCGAGGCCGCCAACCCGCAGCACGACGTGATCTGGGGATGGGCGCTGACCAACACGCTGGACCCGCGCATCACCGCGCTGCTGGAGCCCTACACCCCCAAGGGCGCCGACAAGCTGGCGGCCAAGGACAAGGCGGCCGACGGCAGGTGGTTTGCCACCACGGGCTACATGGCGGCGTTCTGCGTGAACACGGAGGTGCTCAAGGCCAAGAAGCTGCCCATGCCGACCTCCTGGAAAGACCTCGCCAACCCCGTCTACAAGGGCGAAGTGGTCATGCCCAACCCGGTGTCCTCGGGCACCGGCTACCTGCAGATTGCCGCGCTGATCCAGTCGCGCGGCAGCGACGAGGGCTGGAAGCTCATCAAGTCCCTGGACGGCAACGTCGCGCAGTACATCAAGTCGGGCTCGCGGCCCTGCAAGGCGGCGCGGGCGGGCGAATTTGCCATCGGCACGTCGCTGGCCTTTGCGGCCATGCAGTCGGTGGACGAGGGCTACCCCGTCAAGATGGTGATCCCCACCGATGGCGCGGGTTACGAGCTGGAAGCCTCGGGCCTGATGGCCGCCGCCAAGAACAAGGCCGACGCCAAGCGCTTTCTGGACTGGACGCTGTCTGCCGGCGCGGCGCAGCTCTACACCAAGTACAAGGAAATCGTCACCGTGCCCGGCGTGCCGCAATCCAAGGCAGCCGCGGCGGCGGGCCTGCCGGCCGACCTCTCCAAGGTGCTCTACCCCATGGACTTTGCCAAGTCCGCCAAGGAGCGCGACGCCATCCTGGCCACCTGGCAAAAGACCATCGGCCGCTGAAACACATTCCTGAACCGCACCACGCAAGGGTTTTGCACCATGTCCCTGCAGATCACCGACCTGCACAAGAGCTTTGACGGCCAGGTCGCGCTCGAACGCATCCACCTGGCGGTGGACGCCTCGGAGTTCGCGTGCCTGCTGGGGCCCAGCGGCTGCGGCAAGACCACGCTGCTGCGCATCATCGCGGGGCTGCTGCCCGCCGACGGCGGCCGCATCACCCTGGGCGGCCGTGACCTGGCCACGCTGCCGGCGCGCGACCGGGGCTTTGGCATCGTGTTCCAGTCGTACTCGCTGTTTCCGCACATGACGGTGGCGCAAAACGTGGGCTACGGCCTGGCCATCCGCCGCACGCCGCCCGACGTGGTGCGAGCGCGCACGGCCGAGCTGCTGGACATGGTGAAGCTGGCCGACTTCGGTGCGCGCTATCCGGCGCAGCTCTCGGGGGGCCAGCAGCAGCGCGTGGCCATTGCCCGCGCGCTGGCGGTCAACCCATCGCTGCTGCTGCTGGACGAGCCCCTGTCGGCCCTGGACGCCCGCGTGCGCGCCGACCTGCGCCACGAGCTGCGCGAAGTGCAGCGCCGCCTGGGCATCCCCACCATCATGGTCACGCACGACCAGGAAGAAGCCTTGGCGATGGCCGACCGCATCGTCTGCATGCAGGGCGGGCGCATTGCCCAGGCGGGCTCGCCGCGCGAGCTGTACCTGGCGCCCCGCACCCGCTTCGTGGCCAACTTCATGGGGCACAGCAACCTGCTGCCGCCCGCTCAGGCGCGCCAGTTGCAGCCCGCGCTGGGGGATGCCCCCGGGGACATGAAGGCCGACACAGCCCTGCTGTGCATCCGCCCCGAGCGGCTGCAGCTGCAGGCCAGCGCCCAGGGCGCGGGCCGCGTCACGGGCACCACCTTCCTGGGCAGCATCCAGCGCGTACGGCTGCGCTGGCACGACCTGGATTTGCTGGCCGAGTCGAGCAGCGCCAGCACCTGGGAGGTGGGCCAAAGCGTGGACATCTCGGTGAGCGCGCAGGACTGCGCCTGGATCGAGGCATGAGCACCGCCGCGCCCGCCGCCCACCTGCCGCCCATGCACGCCAGCGAGCGCTGGCTGCTGCGCGCCTGCCTCCTGCTGCCCCTGGCGGCGCTGGTGCTGTTCTTTGGCGTGCCCATGCTGGCGATCGGCTGGCGCAGCCTGGTGCAGGACAACACCGGCGGCATCGGCTGGGGCAACTACGCCGCGCTGCTCGACACCCCCGGCGTGTGGCGGGCGCTGGCCCACAGCCTGCTGCTGGGGGCCGCCACCACCGCGGTCACGCTGGTGCTGGCCTTTGTCGTGGCCTTCGGCCTGGAGCGCACCTGCATGCCCGGCCGCCGCTTCGTGGCCGCGGCGCTGGCGCTGCCCATGCTGGCGCCGTCCCTGGTGCTGGGCCTGGGCCTGATCTTCCTGCTGGGGCGCAACGGCATCGTGGGCAAGCTGCTGGGCGTGCGGCCCGAGATCTACGGCTTCTGGGGCCTGCTGATCGCCGACGTGCTCTACGCGCTGCCGCAGGCCGTGCTCATCGTGCGCACGGCGCTGCGCCAGGGAGACGCCCGGCAGTACGACGCGGCCGAGGTGCTGGGCGCCACGCCGTGGCGGCAGTTTTGCGACATCACGCTGCCGCAGGCCCGCTACGGGCTGCTGAGCGCGGGGTTTGTGGTGTTCACCATCACCATCACCGACTTTGGCAACGCCGTGGTCATCGGCGGCAACTTTGCCGTGCTGGCCACCGAGATCTACAACCAGGTCAGCGGGCAGATGAAGTTCGGCATGGGCGCGGTGGTGGGCATGCTGCTGCTGGTGCCGGCAGCCCTGTCGGTGTTCATCGAGCGCCTGGCCGCGCAGCGGGCCGGCGCGGGCGCCGAATCGGCCCTGCCACCCACGCCCACGCGGCGCGCCGGGCGCGATGCCGCGTTCCTCCTCGCCTGCCTGGGCATTGCGGGCAGCATCGCGGCGCTGGTGCTCACGGTGGTGCTGGCCAGCTTCATCCGGCTGTGGCCCTACCGGCTGGACCTGACGCTCAAGCACTACGACATCACCATCGCGGGCGGCTACGCGCCGCTGTGGACGTCAGTGTGGGTGTCGGCCCTGGCCGCCAGCGTGGGCACCGTGATGCTGTTCGTGCTGTGCTTTGGCATCCGCCGCCTGCCGGGGCGGCTAGCGCGGGCGGCCACGGCGCTGTCCGCCCTGCCGGTGGGCGTGCCGGGACTGGTGCTGGGGCTGGCCTATGTGTTCACCTTCAACACCGCCACCTGGCCCTGGGGCCTGCTGTACGGCACGGCCCTCTTGCTGGCGCTGTGCAACTACTACCACTACCACACGCAGGGTTTCATGACCATGATGACGGGCATGCGCCACGTGCCTGCCACACTGGAAGACGCCACCGCGGTGCTGGGCGGGGGCACGGCCCGGGTGCTGCGCGACGTGTACCTGCCCGCCCTGCGGCCCACCCTGCTGGCGGTGCTGGTGTTCCTGTTCATGCGCTCCATGGTCACGCTGTCGGCGGTCATCTTCCTCATCACGCCCTCGTTGCCCATGGGCGCGGTGACGGTGATGCGCCTGGACGAAGCGGGGCTGACCTCGCAGGCGGCAGCGTTCTCCACCTGCATCATGGCGGTGGTGGGCGCGCTGGCGTTGCTGCTGCACCTGGGCACGCAGCGCCGCCCACGGAGCTCCAGGCCCGCCTAACATCGCCCCCATGCTGCAAGAAGAACGTTTTCTCCGCATCCGCACGCTGCTGTCCACGCTCTCGCGCGTGAGCACCGAGCGCATCGCGCAAGACCTGGAGGTATCGCGCGAGACGGTGCGCCGCGACATCCTGGCGCTGGAGTCGCAAGGCCTGCTGCGGCGCGTGCACGGCGGCGTGGTGGCCCAGGGGCCGGAGCCCGAGCCCCCGCTGGCCGTGCGCCAGGCCGTGCGCGAGCGCGAAAAGCGCGCCATCGCCCGTGCCGCTTTGCAGTTGGTGCAGCCAGGGCAAACCTTGCTCATCGACGCGGGCAGCACCACCACCTTGCTGGCCGAGGCGCTGTCGGGCCTGTCGGGCCTGACCATCATCACCAACGGGCTGAACGTGGCGCTCAAGCTGGCGGCGGCCGACGCCGGGCGCAGCGCACGCAACGACGTGATCCTGCTCGGCGGCCGCACCGACCCCGCCATGCAGGCCACGCACGGCGACACCACCGTGGCTGAAATCCATCGCTACCGCGCCGACGTGGCGCTGCTCTCGCCCGTGGGCATCAACGTGCACAGCGGCGCCACCAGCTTTGAACACCACGAGGCCGCCGTGGCCCGCGCCATGGCCGCGCAGGCCCGGCAGCTGGTGGTGCTGGCCGACCACAGCAAGGTGGGGCAGGCCAGCCGCGTCACCTACGCGCCCCTGGCCGAGGTGGACACCCTGGTCACCGATGCGGGTGCGCGGTCGCTGCCCGCGCTGGCGGCCCTGCAGGCCGCCGGCTGCCACACCGTGGTGGCCTGACCCCATTCCGTCGAGGCGCCGCGCACCATGGCCTCCTACCAGCACACCTTCGGCGGCGAACGCTGGCACTTTGACGGCCTGCGCGATCTGCTGGCCAAGGCCACGCCCCTGCGCTCGGGCGACGCGCTGGCGGGCATTGCTGCCGCGTCGGCCGTGGAGCGCATGGCCGCGCGCATGGCGCTGGCCGAGGTGCCGCTCAAGGCCTTCCTGAACGAAGCCGTCATCCCCTACGAAAGCGACGAGGTCACGCGCCTCATCCTCGACACGCACGACACCGCCGCCTTTGCGCCCATCGCCCACCTCACCGTGGGCGACTTCCGCAACTGGCTGCTGGCGCACGACACCGACAGCGCAGCGCTGGCCGCCGTGGCCCCCGGCATCACGCCCGAGATGGCGGCGGCGGTGAGCAAGCTCATGCGCAACCAGGACCTGATCGCCGTGGCGCGCAAGTGCCGCGTGGTCACGCGGTTTCGCAACACCCTCGGCCTGCCGGACCGCCTGGCCGTGCGGCTGCAGCCCAACCACCCGACGGACGATCTGCGCGGCATTGCGGCCTCGATGATCGATGGCCTGCTGTACGGCGCGGGCGACGCGGTGATCGGCGTGAACCCGGCCACCGACAGCATCGCCGCGCTCACGGGGCTGGTGCAGATGCTGGGCGAGGTGATCGCCACGCTGCAGATCCCCACGCAGGCCTGCGTGCTGACCCATGTGACCAACACCCTGCAGATGATCGAGCACGGCGCGCCGGTGGACCTGGTGTTCCAGTCGATTGCGGGCACCGAGGCGGCCAACGCGGGCTTTGGAATTTCGCTGGCGTTGCTAAAGGAAGCGCGCGAGGCGGCTTTGTCGCTGCAACGGGGAACCCTGGGCGACAACGTCATGTACTTCGAGACCGGCCAGGGCAGCGCCCTGTCGGCCAACGCGCACCACGGTGTGGACCAGCAGACCTGCGAGGCGCGGGCCTATGGGGTGGCCCGCGCTTTCTCCCCACTGCTCACCAACACGGTGGTGGGCTTCATCGGGCCGGAGTATTTGTACGACGGCAAGCAGATCATCCGCGCAGGGCTGGAAGACCACTTCTGCGGCAAGCTGCTGGGCGTGCCGCTGGGCTGCGACGTCTGCTACACCAACCACGCCGAGGCCGATTCGGACGACATGGACACGCTGATGACGCTGCTGGGCGCGGCGGGGCTGACCTTCATCATGGGCGTGCCGGGCGCGGACGACATCATGCTCAACTACCAGAGCACGTCGTTCCACGACGCGCTGTACCTGCGCGAGGTGCTGGGCCTGCGCTGCGCACCGGAGTTTGCTGCGTGGCTGGAGCGCATGCAGATCACCGATGCGGGCGGACGCCTGCTGCCTGCCAGCGCCAGCCACCCTGCTCTGACGCAACTGCGGCAATGGAGGATTGGCGCATGACGGACCAGCCGCCTTTTTCCCCCGGCATTCCCCACGGCATCCCCCCCGACCCCTGGGCCGACCTGCGCGCCCACACCCAGGCCCGCCTGGCGCTGGGCCGCGCGGGCGCGGCGCTGCCCACGGCCGAGCTGCTGCGCTTTGGCATGGCCCACGCGCAGGCGCGCGATGCCGTGCACATTCCGCTGGACGCCGAAGCGCTGGCCGCGCAGTTGCAGGCCCTGGGCTGCACCACGCTGCCGGTGCACAGCGCCGCGCCCGACCGCGCCACCTACCTGCTGCGCCCCGACCTGGGCCGGCGGCTGTGCGATGCGGATGCGCAGATGCTGCGCGCGCAAGCGGCCGCCCCCATCGACCTGCTGCTGGTGGTGGCGGACGGCCTCTCGTCCCTGGCCGTGGCGCGGCAGGCGCCACCGCTCATCGAGGCCCTTCGCCAGCAGGCGCCGGCGGGCTGGCACCTCGGCCCCGTGGTGATTGCCCAGCAGGCCCGCGTGGCGCTGGGTGACGAGGTGGGCGCGCTGCTGGGCGCGCGCCTGGTGGCGGTGCTGGTCGGCGAGCGGCCAGGCCTCAGCTCACCCGACAGCCTGGGCATCTACCTGACCTGGCAACCGCAGGTGGGCCGCAGCGACGCCGAGCGCAACTGCATCTCCAACGTGCGGCCCGAAGGCCTGCAGCCGGCCCTGGCGGCCGCGCGCCTGTGGTGGCTGTGCCGGGCGGCACGGGAGCTGGGGCAAACGGGCGTGGGGCTCAAGGACCGCAGCGACGGGCTCACGCTGGCGGCTGAAATGGGAGCTGGCAGCCTGGCGCCAGCGCAGCTACGCGCCGAAAAATAGCTTTCCCCTTACCCGGTAGCCGATTTCCCGGAGGCCGAGTCCCTGCCTCGAAACTCCCTCCCCCCTCGCGGGGGAGGGCCGGGGAGAGGGGGGGCAATGAGCCGCAGTGCGCCCAAGCCAGCCCCCTCTCCCCAACCCTCCCCTACAAGGGGAGAGGGAGCCAAACCGCTATCGCCGCCTACAGCCGGTGCGACCGGTCCCCGTGCGCAAACCCCAGCGGCTCCCACGGCTCGCCCGCGCCCAGGGCCAGCACCTTGAACAGCTCGCCCATCTCGTGTTCCATGATCAATTTGGACGCCGTCGCCCGCTGGGCTTGCGCAAGCTGCTCCATTTTTGGGAGCAGCCCGCAATTGATGAGGAAGTGCGCCTGCGTGGTGTAGCCCAGCACGTTCAGGCCCGCCTCCTGCGCGGCCAGGGCGATGGCGGTGAAGTTGACGTGGGCGGTGATGTCCTTGCGGCCCACTTCCACCAGCGGGTCGCCGTCGGCCAGGTGGCCCTGGTGGCACATCACGGTGCCCATGTGGCGCTGGGGGTGGTAGTACTCGTCCTCGCCAAAGCCGTAGTCCAGCAGAAAGGCGGCGCCGCGCTCCAGGCGGTCGGCCAGCATGCGCACAAAGCCTTCGCCCTGGGCGTGGATCTCGGTCAGGTAGTCGTGCGGGCCTTCGATGTCGATGGGCGGGCGCAGCGGCGTGGGGCGGTCGGCCCAGGCGAAGCGGCCGTCCTCGGCCACCACCACGCCGCGCTCGTGCCACACGCCCTGCGCCTGCCCGCCGTGGCGCGCCAGCAGCTGCACCGGCATGGCGTCCAGCACCTCGTTGCCCACCACCACGCCGCGGAAGTGGTCCGGCAGCGCGTCCACCCAGCGGACCTTGTGTGCATGCGCCGCCAGCGTGGCCTGCTGGCGCGCGCGCAGGCTGCCCGACAGATCGACGATGGTGTAGCGCTGCACCTGGTCGCCCAGGGCATCCAGCAACTGCAGCGCCAGCGCGCCAGAGCCCGCGCCAAATTCCCACACCTCATCGGTGCCAGTCTGCGCCAGCGCCTCGCCCACCTGCACGGCCAGGGTCTGGCCGAACAGGGGCGTGAGCTCGGGGGCGGTCACGAAGTCGCTGCCGGACTCGGGCAGGGCGCCGAACTTGGTGGAATCGTTGGCGTAGTAGCCCAGGCCCGGGGTGTACAGGGCCAGTTCCATGAAGCGGTCAAAGCCCAGCCAGCCGCCCGCGGCGGCGATGGCCCGGGCAATGTGCTGGTGCAGGGCGGTCGTTAAACTGTCGGGTCTTTTCGTCACGGCCGCATTGTCCCAGAGCCCCATGCCCTCCGCCTCCCCGCCCCGCACCGTCCTGGTCACGGGTGCCGCCCGGCGCCTGGGCCGCAGCATTGCGCTGGCGCTGGCCGCGGGCGGCTGGCAGGTGGCGGTGCACTACCGCGCGTCGCAGCAGGACGCTATTGAAACAGTAGCTTCTTGCGCAGATCTGGCGGGCGCTAGCGCCCATTTTGATGCAGATTTTCAGGACGAAGCCGCCGTGCGCGCCCTGCTGCCCCGTGTGGTGGCCCACTTTGGCCGGGTGGATGCGGTGGTCAACAGCGCCTCGCTGTTCGAGCACGACACCGCGCACAGCTTTGGTTTTGCCGCGCTGGAAAAGCACCTGCGCAGCAACACGGCGGCCCCCGTGCTGCTGGCCGAGGCCCTGCACCGCCATGTGGCCGATCGCGCCGCCGCCGGCGAGGCCGACGCCCAGGGCGCCGTGGTGAACCTGCTGGACCAGAAGCTCTGGAATCAGAACCCCGACTTTGTGAGCTACACCCTGTCCAAGGCGGCCCTGGAAGCCGCCGGCACCATGCTGGCGCTGGCGCTGGCGCCCCGCGTGCGGGTGGTGGGCGTGGCGCCCGGCCTCACGCTGACCAGCGAATGGCTGAGCGAAGAGAAATTTGCCCAGCTGCACAGCCTGAGCCCGCTGGGCCGCTCGTCCACGCCCGAAGACGTGGCCGCCACGGTGCGCTTCGCGCTGGAAAACCGCTCGCTCACCGGCACCACGCTGCTGGTGGACGGCGGCCAGCACCTGATGCGGTTCGAGCGCGACTTTTCGATGATGTGAGCACCGGCTTACGCTGGAAACCCTGATGAACGACGCCTTTGCCCCCACCTCCGGCACCCAGATCCTCACGCTCACCGGGCTGCGCTTTGACGCCAACCTGGGCATCCTGGACCACGAGCGCACCGCCCCCCAGCCCATCCAGGTGGATGCCGAGCTGAACCAGGGCCTGCAGCCCCTGCTGCCGCACGACGACGACATCGGCCACGTGCTGGACTACCGCAAGGTGCGCCAGATCATCATCGACGAGTGCACGGCCGAACACGTGAACCTGCTGGAGAGCCTGATCGGCAAGCTGGCCCACCGGCTGATGCAGCTGCCCGGCGTGCTGGGCGTGCGCGTGAAGATCGCCAAGCTGGAGATCTTTGACGACTGCGAGGTGGCGATCCGCGTGGAGGCCGGCACCTGGTAGCCGCGCGGGCAGGCCGCTGCGGGCAACCCGCAGGACCGCACGGTGAAGCCGCGCAGCGCAGGCGCGCACTGCGGCCGGAATGAGACAATCGGGGCCATGAGTACCGCCTGGACACCCGACGCAGAACAACCCGCCGTGGCCGCGGGGCGCACCGATCTCAAGATCGAGCGCGAAACCCACAAGCTGGAAAAGCGCCTGTGCCGCGAGGTGGGCAAGGCCATCGTCGACTTCAACATGATCGAGGAAGGCGACAAGGTCATGGTGTGCATGTCCGGCGGCAAGGACAGCTACACGCTGCTGGACATCCTGCTCAAGCTGCAGGCCCGCGCGCCCATCCACTTCGACCTGGTGGCCGTCAACCTGGACCAGAAGCAGCCCGGCTTCCCGGAGCACGTGCTGCCCGACTACCTGCGCGCGCAGGGCATCCCGTTCCACATCGAGAACGAGGACACCTACAGCATCGTCAAGAAGCTCATCCCCGAGGGCAAGACCACCTGCAGCCTGTGCAGCCGCCTGCGCCGGGGCATCCTGTACCGCGTGGCCGACGAGCTGGGCTGCACCAAGATCGCCCTGGGCCACCACCGCGACGACATCTTGCAGACGCTGCTGCTGAACATGTTCTTCGGCGGCAAGATGAAGAGCATGCCCGCCAAGCTGGTGAGCGACGACGGCCGGCACGTGGTGATCCGCCCCCTGGCCTACGTGCCCGAGAAGGACACCGCCCGCTGGGCCGCGCACCGCGACTTCCCCATCATCCCCTGCAACCTGTGCGGCAGCCAGGAAAACCTGCAGCGCAAGCAGGTGGGCGAGATGCTGCGCGAGTGGGAGAAGAAATTCCCCGGCCGCGTGGAGAACATGTTCAACGCGCTGCAGAACGTGGTGCCCTCGCACCTGCTGGACGGCGGGCTGTACGACTTCAAGAACGCCCGCGCCACCGGCGTGGCGGACGAGAACGGCGACAAGGCCTTCGACAAGGAAGAGTTCTCCGCGCCGCAACCCCTGCTGCCCGGCGGCGTGCAGGTGGTGCAGCTCTCGTGAATGAATGGACCTCCGGCGGGCACGGCGGTCACAACGGAGTCCCGTTCTTTGAGGAGTCGCCCATGATGCGCCGATGGATTCGGATTCCCGCCCTGCTGCTGTGCGCCGCCGCCGTGGCCGGCCTGGCAGGCTGCAGCACCCAGCGCGTGGTGGAGGGCCAGGTGCAGAGCTTCTCCACCCTGGCGGCCGTGCCCGCCCCCGCCACCTACCGCATCGACCGCCTGCCCTCGCAGCAGATGCCGTCGTTCGGCCCCATCGCCACCCTGGCCGACCAGGCCCTGGCCCGCGCGGGCCTGCAGCGTGACGATGCCGCCCCCCGGCTGCTGGTGCAGATCGGCGTGCAGGCCGACACCGTGCCCCGCTATGACCCGTTTGCCGGTCCGTACGGCCCGGCCCCCTGGGGCTTCGGGGGCTGGTACGGGCGCGGCTGGGGCTTCCATGGCGCATGGCGCTTCAACGATCCCACCCCGCTGTACCGCCGGGCGGTCAGCGTCGTGATGCGCGATGCCGCCACCCAGGCCGTGGTGTACGAAACCTCTGCCACGCACGAAGACGTGTGGGTGAGCGACCCGGCCGTGTACGGCGTGCTGTTCGACGCGGCGCTGCAGGGCTTTCCGCAGCCGCCGCAGGGCCCGCGCCAGGTCCGGCTGCCACTACCCCCGGCTCCCGGCAATGCACCGGCCGCCCCGGCCGCAGCGCCGGCCCAGCCGGGCGTGGCCGTCCCCACCCCGCCCGCGCGCTGATCTGGCGCTTATTCCTCTCGCTCACGCTCGCCCTACCGCATGCAAGCCACCCGCATCGTTGCCATCCGCCACGGCGAAACCGCCTGGAACGTGGACACCCGCATCCAGGGCCACCTGGACATCCCGCTCAACGACACCGGCCTGTGGCAGGCCGCCCGGGTGGCACAGGCCCTGGCCGGCGAGCCCATTGCCGCCATCTACACCAGCGACCTGCAGCGCGCCCACACCACCGCCCAGGCCGTGGCGCACGCCACCGGCGCACCGCTGACGGCCGAGCCGGGCCTGCGCGAGCGCAGTTTCGGCCACTTCCAGGGCCGCACGTTCGCCGAGATCGAGGCCGAGCTGCCCGAGGACGCCCTGCGCTGGCGCAAGCGCGACCCGCACTACGCCCCCGACGGCGGCGAATCCCTCGTTGCCCTGCGCGAGCGCATCGAGCGCACCGTCGCCACGCTGGCGCAGCGCCACGTGGGCGAGCAGGTGGTAATGGTGGCGCACGGCGGCGTGCTGGACGTGCTGTACCGCCTGGCGACGCGCCAGGACATCCAGGCCCCGCGCACCTGGCAGCTGTCCAACGCCGCCATCAACCGCCTGCTGTGGACCGAAGACGGCCTCACCCTGATCGGCTGGGCCGACACCCAGCACCTCGACAACAACAACGACAACGTCCCGCGCGATGAAGCCCATTCCTGAAGCCCTGCAGTTCACCGTCGGCCAGCGCGTGGACCACATCGACACGCCCGCCGCCGTGGTGGACCTGGACGCCATGGAGCGCAACATCCAGCGCATGGCCGACTTCGCGCGCAAGCACCACGTGCGCTGGCGCCCCCACGCCAAGATGCACAAGAGCGCCGAACTCGCCCTGCAGCTGCAGCACGCGGGCGCCCAGGGCGTGTGCGTGCAGAAGGTGTCCGAAGCCGAGGCCCTGGCTGCCGGCGGCGTTCAGGACATCACCATCACCAACCAGGTCATCGCCATGCCCAAGCTGCACCGCGTGGCGCGGCTGGCCGCCCAGCTGGCGGCGCGCGGCGGGCGCCTGGGCCTGGCTGTGGACCACCCCGAGGGCATCGAGCGCCTGGCCGAGGCCATGGCCCAGCAGGGCAGCGATGCCGGCATCGACGTGCTGGTGGAAATCGACGTGGGCCAGGGCCGCTGCGGCGTGCCGCCCGGCGAAGCGGCCGTGCCCCTGGCGCTGGCCGTCTCGCGCAGCCCGCGCCTGCGCTTTGCGGGCCTGCAGGCCTACCACGGCCGCGCCCAGCACCTGGCCAGCAGCCTGGGCCGCAAGGAGGCCATCGCACAGGTGGTGCGCGCGGCCAACCACACCCGCCAGCTCATCGAGGCGGAGGGCCTCACCGTGCCCCTCATCACCGGCTCGGGCACCGGCACGCTGGTGCACGAGGCCGCGAGCGGCGTGTTTGGCGAACTGCAGGCGGGCTCCTTCCTGTTCATGGACGCCGACTACGCCCGCAACGAGCGCGAGCCCGCGCAGCCCGCGTTCGAACACGCCCTCTTCATCAAGACCCAGGTGATTTCCGTGCACGACACGCACGCCGTGTGCGACGCCGGGCACAAGAGCCACGCCATCGACTCCGGCCTGCCGCGCGTGGCCCTGCTGCCGCCCGATCGCGCCCTGCGCTATGCCAATGGCGGCGACGAACACGGCCTGCTCCACGCCGAAGGCCCCGAAGCCCGCCTCCCCGGCCTGGGCCGCATGCTGTGGCTCATCCCCGGCCATTGCGACCCCACGGTGAACCTGTACGACTTCTTGATCGGCGTGCGCGGCGGGCTGACCGGGGGCGTGGTGGAGCGGATCATCCGGGTGGATGCCCGGGGCGCGCTGACCTGAGGCGCCCTCTTCCGCGGTAGGCTGCGGCGCACCCGCGGTCGCCGCAGAGGATCAGGCCCTCAGAAGGCCGCCTCCAGTGCGGGCATCGCCAAGCGCGCCTTGGTCAGCGCCATGCCCAGGTTGGCGGTCTTGCGGCAAACAAACACGGCGACGTACTCGGGGTTGGTCTTGCCGCGCAGGAAGACGTGGATCAGGTTTTCGCTGTTGACGATGATCTCCTGGAAGTAGTGGAAACCGTCGTCTTCCAGCCCGCGGGCCTTCTTGAAAATCCGCTCGATCATGCTGACGTTGGGGCCGTTGAACATGTCGGCGGTGGCGGCGGCCAGCAGGTCGATGACTTGCTGGGGGTGCGAGTCCACGGTTTTCAGGGACAGCAACATACCCGAAGCCACGTCCACATAGCCTGCGGCGACGCACTCCGGGACGGAGGCTGCGGCGTGGTTCAAGGCTGCATCAAAACTCATGGGGATCTTCTTTCTTCTTCAGTTAGACAATCTTTTGCAGGATGAGGTCTTCGTAGCGCTGCAGAAACGCTTCCTGCTCGGCGCTTTGCACATAGCGGGCATCGCGCAGACGCAGGCGGCGCAGAGCCTCTTGGGCGGTCAGGCCCTCGCGGATCCACCAGGCGGCAAGCACCGTGCCGGTACGGCCGCGTCCGGCCAGGCAGTGCACGGCCAGGACTTCACCTTGGGCCAGGAAGGTTTCCATGCGCTTGAGCAGCATCTGGATCTGCCCGGTGCTGGGGGCCTCGTGGTCGCGGATAGGCAGGTGCAGGTTGGTCAGGCCATGGCGCTGCAGCGCCGCTTGCGGCAGATCGCGTTCGGTGAGCGTGATCAGGCGGGTGATGCCCATGCGCCGGAGGGCCGCCAGGTCGAGGTCGATCTCGTTGACCACCCCGGGCATGGGCGTGCCGGCCAGGCGGCCGGGCTCCAGCCATGCAAACCCGTGCGGCGCCCCGGCCGCAGAGGCCGCGCCGGCGCTGCGTGCGGCCTCGGTGCGGCCGCTCACCGGCGGCTGCGCCGCTGCGGAGTCCGCAATGCCCGGCCACGGGCCGAGCGGGGGTGGGGGCACGACCCCGTCGGCCAGCATGGCAGGGTCGGCGTCGGGGGCCGGCACGGCGCAGCTTCCCGTTCGCACGAACTGCTGCCCGGCCTCTGAGGCGGGCGCTGCCAGGAAGTTCTCCATCTCCCGGGCTTCCTGCACGCGTCCGCCGGCCAGCAAGGCCATCCGGTCGGCCAGCCGCGACGCATGGCGCTGGTTGTGCAGCACCACCAGCAGCGTGCTGGTGCGGCCCACTTCGCGCAGAAGCTCCAGCAGGACGTAGGCCTCGTAGTCCGAGAGGTCGGCGGTGGGCTCGTCCACCATCAGCAACGCCGGTTCGTTCACGGCTTCACGCAGGATGGCCACGGCGCGCTGGAGCATCGGAGACAGCTCCAGCGTGGGCTGGTCGAGCGCGCCCTCCAGCTCTGGCACGCCCATGCGGCGGACCAGCGCGCCGCACCAGGCGCGCACTTCGGCGGGCGAGCGGCCCAGCCGTTCACGCACCGGGTCCGCCAGCGCATGCAGTACGGGGGCGGCCATGAGCTGGGCGTTTTGCTGCACCAGGCGTGGCCGGTGGTCTGGGGCCAGCGGCCGGCCGTCGTACAGCACCGTGCCCCGCTGGGCGTGCCGGGGATGGTGGGCGTACCGGCCCGCCAGCGTTTGCAGCAAGGTCGATTTACCGGCCCCCGAAGGGCCCAGCAATGCCGTGATGCTGCCGCGCGGCAACACCAGCTCGATGTCCGCCAAAACCACTTTGGCGCCAAAGGCTACGCCAAAGCCGGCTGCCTCCAGGCAGTGCGTGCTGTTCATGGGGTGATTGAGGTGTGTATGCGCCTGCAGCCCGAAGGCAGAGGCAAGAGAAGCAACAGGATCCGCACACCCTGGCCCAGGACCTTGAAAGGATGCCCAGGTCAGCTAGCAAATTTCAGAACTGGGGTGATGCGCTGGATCAAAATCCCGCTCGTTTTTTGGCGGGGCGCGGATGATGGCACGCCAAGCTTGCACAAAGCTTAAAGCGACGCTGCATGAGTCTGCGCAATGCGGCGGCCCTGGATCGGGATGGGCGGCAAGGCGCACCTCTGCCGCGCCGGGTGGGCTGCTGCACGGTACACACACCGCGCAGCCCCGCGGTTGCCGTGGGCGAGGTGTGCTGCGCCTACCATCGCAGGCGTGGTGCTAGTGTGGTGGGGGCGTGGCAGCGCTTGCGCGCGGCTCGGTCAGGGTGGGCTAACCACCATCGTCCCACTGCCCTGCCCCGGTCTTTCCCTAGCTCCACCCTGGCGCGGCGCCCCGACAATGGGCCATGAGCCCCAGCCAGATCATCGTCCTCGCCACCCCCGCGTTCCTGCTGCTCATGGCCCTGGAGCTGGCGGTGGGCTGGCGGCGCCGGCGCAACACCTACCGGCTGGCCGACGCCGTGAGCAGCGTCAGCCTGGGCATGCTCAGCCAGACCAGCGCGGTGTTCACGGGGCTGCTGCGCATCGGCATCTACACCGCCCTGTTCGAGCACGTGGCGCTGTGGCGCAACGATGCGTTCTGGACCAGCGTCACCGGCTGGGTGCTGGCGCTGCTGTTCTACGACTTCTGCTACTACTGGCTGCACCGCATGGGGCACGAGGTGGCCGTGCTGTGGGCCGCGCACGCGGTGCATCACCAGAGCCAGGACTACAACCTTTCCACCGCACTGCGCCAGACCAGTTCGGGCGCCGTGCTGGGCTGGGTGTTCTTTGTGCCGATGGCGCTGGCGGGCGTGCCGCCGCTGGTGTTTGTGGTGGTGGGGCTGGTCGACCTGCTCTACCAGTTCTGGGTGCACACCGAACACGTGCCGCGCCTGCAGGGGCGCTGGGCGTGGTTTGACCGCTGGTTCTGCAGCCCCAGCAACCATCGCGTGCACCACGCGGTGAACGATGCCTACCTGGACAAGAACTATGGCGGCATCCTGATCGTGTGGGACCGCCTGTTCGGCACCTTCAAGGACGAGGACCCGCACGACCGCTGCGTGTATGGCACGCGCGGCCTGCTCAACAGCTGGGACCCGCTGTGGGCCAACGCCCAGGTGTACGCGGGGCTGGCGCACGACAGCTGGCACGCGCGGCGCTGGGCGGACAAGCTCAGGGTGTGGCTCAAGCCGCCGGGCTGGCGGCCGGAGGATGTCGCGCAGCGGTTTCCCAAGCCGGCCTTCGACATGGCGCAAGCACAGCAACAAGCGCCGTACTACCCGCCCATGTCGCGGGCCGTGCAGTGGTTTGCGCTGGTGGAGTTCGGCCTGCTGCTGGCGGGCGTGGCGGCCTTCCTCTGGCACGCCGACACCGCGCCGCTGGCCCACAACGCCATCTGGTTTGCCGTGCTGCTGGCGGGCCAGTGGGCGCTGGGCGCGGTGATGCAAGGCCGCCTGGGCATGGGCATGGCGCTGGTGCTGCAATGCGGCGCCCTGGCCACGGCCACCAGCGCCCTGGGGTGGACGCAGTGGCACGCGCTGTTCAAGCCGATGGCCATGGCTATTGCTCTTTTTTTGGTAGCTGCTAGCGCTTATTCCACGAGCGCTAGCGGCATATTTGACCCCAAATCCCGCCGCTGGATGGCTGCCGCGCTGGCGGGGTCGCTCGCGGGCGACGTGTTTCTGATGTTCGAGGGATTCTTCATCCCCGGGCTGGTGAGCTTTCTGGTCGCGCACCTGTGCTACCTGGCGCTCTTCCATCGCGGGCAGCGGTGGTTTCCGCACCGCGGGGCGCTGGCCGGCACGCTGGCCCTGGGCGGCACGATGTACGCCGTGCTCTGGACCGGCGGGCTGCCGCCCGCGCTGCGGGGTCCGGTGGCGGCCTACGTGCTGGTGATCGCCCTGATGGCCGCCCAGGCCATGGGCCGCGCAACAGTGCTGCGCAACGGGCCGGCGGCACTGGTCGCGGTGGGCGCGGGGTTCTTCATGCTCAGCGATTCCCTGCTGGCCATCAACCGGTTCGTGCAACCCCTGCCCCTGGCCCCGCTGTGGGTGCTGGCCACCTACTATGCGGCCCAGGTGTTGATGGTGGAGGGGTGGTTGCGGGGGCAGCAAGCTGCCCCATCTCCTTCGGGCACTACTGCCGCAGCGTCATCGAGCGCGGCCATGGCCGCCTGAGAGCCCGCGCCAGACGCCTGGCCCGGCGCGCTCCCGAATCAGGCCCCGAACAGGTCCGGGCTGCCGCGCTGCGCCGGCGGCTGCAGACCCAGGTGGCGGAAGGCCGCCAGGGTGGCGATGCGACCGCGCGGGGTGCGCTGCAGGAAGCCCTGCTGGATGAGGTAGGGCTCGATCACATCTTCGATGGTGCCGGCCTCTTCGCCGATGCTGGCGGCGATGTTGTCCAGGCCCACGGGCCCGCCGTCGAAGCGGTGAATCACAGCCTCCAGCAGCTTGCGGTCCATCACGTCAAAGCCCTGGGGGTCCACATCGAGCATGGCCAGGGCCTTGTCGGCGATGGGCTTGGTGATGCGGCCGTTGCCCTTGACTTCGGCGTAGTCGCGCACGCGGCGCAGCAGGCGGTTGGCAATGCGCGGTGTGCCGCGCGAGCGGCGGGCGATCTCAAAGCCGCCGTCTTCGTCCATGGGGGCGTTGAGCAGGCCCGCACTGCGCTGCACGATGCGCGCCAGCTCTTCGGCGGTGTAGAACTCCAGCCGCGCGACGATGCCAAAGCGGTCGCGCAGCGGGTTGGTGAGCATGCCGGCGCGGGTGGTGGCGCCCACCAGGGTGAAGGGCTGCAGGTCCAGCTTGATGCTGCGCGCGGCCGGCCCTTCGCCGATCATGATGTCGATCTGGTAGTCCTCGAGCGCGGGGTAGAGGATTTCCTCGACCACGGGCGAGAGGCGGTGGATCTCGTCGATGAAGAGAACGTCGTTCTTTTCGAGGTTGGTCAGCAGCGCCGCCAGGTCCTTGGGCTTTTCAAGCACCGGGCCGCTGGTCTGGCGCAGGTTGACGCCCAGCTCGGCCGCAATGATATGGCTGAGCGTGGTCTTGCCCAGGCCCGGCGGGCCAAAGAGCAGCACATGGTCCAGCGCCTCGCCCCGCTTCCTGGCCGCGCCGATGAAGATCTCCAGCTGCTCGCGCGCCTTGGCCTGGCCCACGTACTCCTGCAGGAGCTTGGGGCGCAGGGCGCGCTCGATCGCCTCTTCCTGGGGCGATGCGGGCGCGGCGGAGATGACGCGTTTGGCCGGAGCCGGGGCGAAGTCGTCGGTCTGGATCGTCATTCCGCTCCGTTTACTTGTCTGCCCAGACGTAGAAGCCGATGCCTTCTTCCAGGTACTGCTGGCTCAGGTTGGCGTTGAGGTAGCTGCGCTCGGCAGCGCTGGTGGTGTAGAAGTAGGTTTGCGTGCCGCGGTTGAAGAAGCGGTAGACCGGCACGGCGCCATTGCCCGGCGCGGCCTGGCCCCACCATGCGGTGCCTTCCAGGGCCACCGAGGGAACCGTATTGCGCAGGGCGTCGCGCTCCACCGGGTTGGCGGTGTACAGGTGCATCTTGCGGACCAGGTCCACCATCCGATAGACGGGGAAGAGGTTGGCGCCTTCATTGGGATACGCATAGAAGATCGGCCCTTCGTACACGAAGTTCGACGCGTACTGGTTCAGCAGCAGGTCCCGTTCGGCCACGTTGCTGGTGTAGAAGTGTTCCACCCCGGCAATGTTGTAGAAGCGGTAGACGGGCACGCGGCCGGTCGGGCCGGTGGGCGGCGTGGCGGCCGACAGCCAGTTCTTGAGCGCGTTGTTGTAGGCGATGTCGAAGCGCCCATAGTAGTCCGGCGTCGAGGGGGCCGCGCAGCTGGAGCCGCCGCCGTAGAGCGTGCCGATCACATGCGTGCCGTTGCGGAACAGGGACGATCCGCTGCTGCCGCCTTCGGTGGTGCCTTCCGTCCAAGTCACGCGGTAGTAGTTGCCCGAAGAGCCGCTGCACTGGAACTGCGTGCCGCTGGTGGCGGCGCAGGAGGTCAGGCTGCTCACCGAACCGAAGCTTGCCTTGAGCAAGTCGCCCTTGGGGTGGTGCAGGCCCACCACGGCAGAAGCCAGGGGCTGCGTGCCCGCATCCCAGCCCGCAAAATAGGCACCCGCGGGCGGTGCGTCATTGAGCTGCAGGAAGGAGGTGTCCGTGGAGGCCGACGCATAAAGCAGCGCCGCGCCGTTGACGCGCTTGGTGGTCGTGCTCGACAGCGTGCGGCTGTTGCACACTGGCGCGCGGTAGAACCAGTCGGTCTGCAGCGAAGAAGCCTCGGCCTGCTTGGAAATGCAGTGGTTGGCCGTGAGGAAGTACGGCGTGCCCGAGGCGCGGCTGTCGTTGAGCAGCGTGCCGGTGCAGACGTAGGTGCCGCCGTCCGAGGTGAAGATCATGCGCGCCACGGCATTGCGCTGGCTGGCATAGGCCTCGTAGCAGCTGGCGTCCAGCTGGCAGGACTCGGACTCGTTGATCTTGGCGGACAGCTCGTCCTGGGTGGGGATCGCCAGGTTCTCGAAGATGTGGGACACGCGCGGCACCGAGAGATCGACCGTGTCGGTCGCCGCGCCCGGCGGCACTTCCACCTCGAGCGTGACCTCGTCCGAGCCCACATCGGGCGTCCACCAGGTGCGGCCGTCCAGGGTGGTGTCGCCGGCCTGTGCGTTGCGCTCGATGCGCTGCAGCACCTCCTGGCCGGAAATCTGGAACACGGTGCCGGCATGGGCCTGGCTGTAGACGCGCAGGACCGTGCCGGGCGGCAGCATGCGTGCCACCACGCCCAGCCGCAGACCGTGTGCACCGTCGGCCGAGAAGCTGATGGCGGCCACCTGGCCGCCGCTGGCGCTGGGCTTCCACTGGAGCTGCTGCGCGGTCTGCGCCGTGGTCTGGGTGGCGGAGACGTCGCGCGACAGGCCCACCAGCCGCCGGCCGTTGACCTCGGCCAGCGCGGCCGTCTTGCTCGCTTCCAGCGCCCCCAGGCGGATGCGCGACGGCTCGGGCGTGGCCGCCAGGGCACTGCGCGACTTGATGTTCGACACGCCCTGATCCGCGCTGGCGGGCTGGGCCCAGCCGTCCACCTTCAGGACCGGGGCGGCGGCCTGTGCACCCACTTCGGTACCGCTGCCGCCGCAGCCTGCCAACAAGGCCAGTGCCGCGCCCCACGCGGCCGTGAGCCGCCACATTGCTCCAGGTTTCACTTTTTTTCTCCCGCTCCAGTCAAAACCGCCATTGAACACGAAAACATGGGCCGGACAAACCCCGGCCACGCACTATTTCGCCAGGGCCTTCAGGGCCAGCTTGATGCCGTCGCTCACGCCCACATCGGCGGGCAGTGCCTTCAGGGCGGCGGCGGCTTCCTTGTCGCTGTAGCCCAAAGCCAACAGTGCCTGCAGGATGTCGGCCTGCGCATCGGTGGCGGCCGCGCCACGCACCGCGCCCATGTCCGCCCCGAGTTTGCCCTTGAGCTCCAGCAGCAGCCGCTCGGCCGTCTTCTTGCCGATGCCGGGCACCTTCACCAGGCGGCCCGCCTCCTGCAGCGAAATCGCCTGCGCCAGGTCCGCCACGCCCATTCCCGACAGGATGGACAGCGCCGTGCGCGGCCCCACGCCGCTGATCTTGATCAGCTCCCGGAACGCCTGGCGTTCCGGCGCGGTGCCAAAGCCGTAGAGCAGTTGCGCATCCTCGCGCACGATGAACTGGGTGAGCAGGCTCACGCGCTCGCCCACGGCGGGCAGGTTGTAGAACGTGCTCATGGGCACATTCACCTCGTAGCCCACGCCGTGGCAGTCCAGCAGCACTTCCGGGGGGTTCTTCTCCAGCAGCGTGCCGGTCAGTTTGCCTATCATTGGTGTCCTTTGCCGCATCCTGCGGCACTCCAACCGGAATTATCCGCGTGATCCAGCGCCACACTTTCACCCCCCACAACAACACCCGCCTGTCGCACCTGTGCGGCCCGGCCGACGTGCACCTGCGCACCATCGAGACGGCGCTGGCCGTGTCGATCGCGCACCGGCACGAGCAGTTCAAGGTGGACGGACCCAAGGCCGCCGCCACGCAGGCCATGGAGCTGCTGCAGGCGCTGTACGAGATGGCGGACCACCCGATCTCGGAGGACACGCTGCAGCTCATGCTGGCGGGCGACGCCGAGCTGGTGGACGCGCCCGAGGGCGCGCTGGTGCTCAACACCCGCCGCGCCGACCTGCGCGGGCGCACGGCCACGCAGAACCTGTACCTGCAAAACATCGCCACGCACGACATCACCTTCGGCATCGGCCCCGCCGGCACGGGCAAGACCTACCTGGCCGTGGCCTGCGCCGTGGATGCGCTGGAGCGCAGCAGCGTGCAGCGCATCGTGCTCACCCGCCCGGCGGTGGAGGCCGGGGAGCGCCTGGGCTTCCTGCCCGGCGACCTGGCGCAGAAAGTGGACCCGTACCTGCGGCCGCTGTACGACGCGCTGTACGAGCTGATGGGCTACGACAAGGTGCAAAAGGCCTTCGAGCGCAACGCGCTGGAGATCGCGCCGCTGGCCTTCATGCGCGGGCGCACGCTGAACAACGCCTTCGTCATCCTCGACGAAGCGCAGAACACCACGCCCGAGCAGATGAAGATGTTCCTCACCCGCATCGGCTTCGGCGCCAAGGCCGTGGTGACCGGCGACGTGAGCCAGATCGACCTGCCCAAAGGCGCGATGAGCGGGCTGATCGACGCCGAGCGCGTGCTCAAGCGCGTCAAGGGCATCTCGGTCACCCGCTTCACCAGCGCCGACGTGGTGCGCCACCCGCTGGTGGCGCGCATCGTGGACGCCTACGACGCCCCGCGCCGCGCTGCCTCCACCGCGCGCGGGTGATTCGACCGCGCCCGATACTCACATTTTCATAGCTGCCAGCGCTTATCCAGCAAGCGCTAGAGGCCAAAAACACTGCTACTCATGCCGTTGAACCACCTTGCCCTCTCCCTGCAGTTCGGCCGCTTCGACAACGCCGCAGCCCACCGCGCGGTGCTGCCCCGCCACAAGGTGGCCCGCTGGATCCGCCACGCGCTGGCCACAGATGCCGAGATCACCGTGCGCATCGTCGGCGCTGAAGAAGGGCACCAGCTCAACCGCGAGTACCGCCACAAGGACTACGCGACCAACGTGCTCACCTTCGACTACACCCAGGAGCCGGTGGTGACGGCCGACCTGGTGCTCTGCGCCCCCGTGATCGAGCGCGAGGCCCGGGAGCAGAACAAGAGCCTGGAAGAGCACTACGCCCACATGCTGGTACACGGCACCTTGCACGCCCAAGGCTGGGACCATGAAACCAGCGAGGCCGATGCGCAGGAGATGGAAGACTACGAAACCGCCATCCTGCGCGAGCTGGGGTTTGCGGACCCGTACGCAAGCTCCTGAACGGACTCCGCAAAGCGACAGGCGGCCGCGCAATTTTTACCCGCAGCGGGGGCACATAGCGCCCGCAGGCCGACATCAAGTTCCGGCACGCCCATGAAAGTCGAGACCTGCACCTTCGACGACATGACCGGCGTGCCTGTCTTCCCTTGTACTCCGCAGCACTTGGCTTCGGCGTGGCCCTGTCAGTAGACGGAACCCTGCTGGCGGCTGCGCCTCCCGTAAAGGCTATTGACCGGCCACGGTACCTGACACGCGCCGGCACACGCAAAAGTGTTGCACCCGCGCCGTCGCCAATGGCGGCGGCGCTACCCCCTACCATCGGCGGATGTTCGACACCGCCTTGCTACTCGCCGCCGCCTTCATCGCCGGCGCCCTCAACGCCGTTGCCGGCGGAGGCAGCTTCCTGACCCTGCCCGCCCTGGTCTTTACCGGCGTGCCGCCGGTGGTCGCCAATGCCACCGGCACCGTGGCGCTGCTGCCCGGCTACGTCGCCGGTGCCTGGGGCTTTCGGGAAGACACGGCCCCGCCGCCGGGGCTGTCGATGCGGCTTATCGTCGTGCTGTCGCTGCTGGGCGGCGCCACCGGTGCGGCGCTGCTGCTGGTCACGCCGGACGCTACCTTCCGCCGCGTCGTGCCCTGGCTGCTGCTGGCGGCCACGGCGCTGTTCGCATTCGGGCCCTGGATTCGCCAGCGCCTGGCGGGCGGCAGCCAGCCTTCCACCCTCCGCGCCACGGTGGGGGTGCTGGCGGTGGCCGCCTACGGCGGCTATTTCAACGGCGGCTTGGGCATCCTGCTGCTGGCGCTGTTCGGCCTGCTGGGGCAGACGCAGCTCAACGCCATGAACGGTCTGAAGAACTGGGTCTCCGCCCTGCTCACCGCCATTGCCGTGGCCATCTATGCCGCGGGCGGCGTGGTGCTTTGGCCCCAGGCGCTGCTGATGATGGTGGCCGCCACGGCCGGCGGCTACGGCGGCGCGCGCGTGGCGCGGCGCATACCACCCCAGTGGCTGCGCTGGGGCATCGTGGCCACCGGGCTGGTGATGGCGGGGCTGTTCTTCCTGCGCGGCTGAACCTCCGGCCGACTTCACCGGGCGGGGGCTGCGCCGTCCGTGTCAGTGGCGCGCGCCACGCTCCAGCAAAGGCGACCGCGGCAAAAACCGGAACGCCGTGGAAGCCGCGGCCAACACGCAGGCAATGCAGACCATGACGGCCTGGTAGGGCTCGGCACCCTGGCGCTGGGCCCAGGCTGCCAGCAGGCCGGTGAGCCACTGCATCCAGGCCACGCCCAGGAACATCGACATGGTGTACAGCGAGAGGGCCCGCCCCGTCATCTCCGCGGGGTACGAGGAGCGCACGTCTGCGTACTGCAGCACGCCATAGCCCGACAGCAGCCCCATGGCCAGAATGAGCGCCACCGTGGCCACGGCCTGGTGCGTGAAAGCCACCACCAGAAACAGGCCGCCCATGAGCAGCGAAAAGCGGGTGATCCAGCCCCTGCGCCGAGCCGGGCCGGGGTCCATGCGCCCGAACAGCGCGGGCATGAACAGCGAGATCAGCGACAACACCAGGGCCACGTTGCCGGTTTCGACCAGGGAAAAGCCGTAGCGCCCCATCAGCATCGGCCCCAGCCACAGGCCGCGCAGGGACAGGAAGGCCGCATAGCAGCACATGCCCAGAATCAGGATGCCCCAGGTGTGCGGCACCTTGAACAGCGCGCCGAAGCGGCCCGCGGCCTGGGCCCAGGACTCGCGCGGCTCCTGGGGCGCCTGGGGCAAGGCAGGCTCCCGTACCCGCAGGAAGATCAGCAGCCACGACAGCAGCGAAAGCGCGGCCAGCAAGCCGAAACCCGTGCGCCAGCCCCCGTGCTGCACCATCCAGGCCAGCGGTGTGCCGGTGAACAAAAGCCCGAGCCCACCCACTCCCATACCCACGCCCGAGAAGAACGCAAAGCGCTGCGCCGGGAAGTGCCGCGCCACAAAGACCGTGCTGGCCAGAAAGGCCGGCGAGCAGCCCACGCCGATCAGCAACTGGCCCAGCATCAGCCAGCCGTAGCTGGGGGCGGCGGCCGACACCGTGGCACCCAACGCAGCCAGCGGAAACGCCGTGAGCACGGTGCGGCGCAGCCCGTACAGGTCCATGCCGATCCCCATAAGCAACTGAGCCACCCCGAACGACAGGCCGAACAGGCCCGCGAAGGCGCCCAGGGAGTCCGCCGAAATGCCAAAGTCCGCCTGCAGGCCGGGGGCGATGATGCTGGTCACCGTGCGGTAGGCCTGGCTCAGCGCGAAGGCGGAGAGCAGGCACAGGTACATGGCCCAGAGGGGCCGCGGGAGCGAAGGGGATTCGGCAGGCGGAGCAGGAGGACGTGTCACGGGCGGCGGCAGCGGTGGCAATGGCGGGGCGAAAGGGTCAACTCGGCGGACTCCAAGCCTACCGGGTTTGCGCCGGCCGCCCTGTCGCCTGGGATTGCCTGTTACCCCCGCGGGACGGCGCGCGGCCGCGCCGGCGAGCTCACGCCGCCGGCGTGGCAGGAGCCATGCGCAGGGGAATGGTCACCGGCCCGTCGTTCACCAGGTGCACCTGCATGTCCGCAGCGAACTGCCCGGTGGCCACCACCGGGTGGGCCGCGCGGGCCTGGGCCACGAAGTAGTCGTACAGGCGCTGGCCCTCCGCGGGCGCGGCCGCCTGGGTAAAGCTGGGGCGGTTGCCGCCCGTGGTGTCGGCGGCCAGGGTGAACTGGCTCACCACCAGCAGCCCGCCGCCCACGTCCTGCACGCTCTGGTTCATCTTGCCGGCCGCATCGCTGAAGATGCGCAGCTTCAACACCTTGGCCAACAGCCGGTCGGCCTCGGCCTCGGTGTCGCCGCGCTCGGCGCACACCAGCACCAGAAGGCCCGCACCGATGGCGCCCACGGCCTGCCCGGCGACCTCCACCCGTGCCTCGCGCACGCGCTGCAATACGCTGATCACTTCACGGCGTCCTTGTCTTCGTCGGGCCGGTCGTCAAAATGCGCCTCCACGTCGGTGGGCAGAAGCTCGATGGTGGCGCGCAGGCCGGGCACGGCAGCCATCAGCGCGCGCTCCACCTGGCCGCGCAGCTCGGCGGCGTGGCGCAAGGTCCAGTGCGCGGGCATGTGCAAGTGCATGTCCACAAACTGGCGCTGGCCCGCGCGGCGGGTGGACACATGGTCAAAACGCAGCGCGCCCGGCGGCTGGGAGTGCACGAACTGCGCCAGGGTGCTGTCGATGGCGGCCTGCACCTCGGGCTCGACCGCGGCGTCCATGAGGCCCTGCGAGGAGCGCCACACCAGCTCGGCCCCTTCCTTGAGGATGTTCAGCGCCACCGCGATGGCGGCCAGCGCGTCCAGCCACAGCCAGCCGGTCAGGGCCGCACCGGCAATGCCCACCAGCACGCCGGCCGAGGTCCACACATCGGTGACCAGGTGCCGCGCATCGGCCTCCAGCGCAATGGACCGGTGCTCGCGCGCGGAGCGGAACATCACCCAGGCCAGCAGCCCGTTGAGAGCCGAACTGAGGACCGACAAACCCAGGCCCCAGCCCACCTGCTCCAGCGGCTGCGGGTCCACCAGGCGGTGGCCGGCGGCCCACAGGATGCCTGCGGAGACGCCCACGATCAGGATGCCCTCGAAGCCCGAGGAGAAGTATTCCGCCTTGTGGTGTCCGTAGGGGTGGTCGTCATCGGCGGGGCGCTGGGCCACGGTGACCATGGCCAGGGCAAACATGGCGCTGGCCAGGTTCACGAACGACTCCATGGCGTCGGACAGCAGACCCACGGAGCCGGTGACCACCCAGGCCAGCGTCTTGAGCGCAATGGTGACCACGGCCACGGCCACGGAGGCCCAGAGCAGGTTGCGGGGCGAGAGCCAGGGATGGGAAACGACAGGTGAAGCGGACGACATGGACGGTACGGCAAGCCGGGCAGAAAAAAAACACGGGCCGGGGATTACACCAGCGCCATCTTAAGCGGGGCTTTTCTTCGCCCGCCGGCACACCGCCCCGCAGGGCGCCGTTACCGGCAGCCGCGCCCGGCCGCCTCAGCGATACAGCGCCGCGCCGGCCTGGAGCACCTGGGCGGCCCGCGCCGGCCCGAGCGCCTCCACCACCGGCGCCCACACGCTCGCATAGGCGGGCAAGGCGTCCGGCGCGAACGCCGTGTGGGGCCAGTCGGAGCCCCACACCAGCCGCTCGCCCACCAGCGCCGCCACGCGGCGCACATTGCCCAGCAGAGGGCCGTAAGGCGCTTCGGCCTGCAGGCGGTACCAACCCGAGAGCTTGACCCAGGCGCCCTGGTCGGCCAGGCGCGCCAGTGCCTGCCAGGCCGCGTCGTCCGGCGCCAGCCCCGCGTGCAGGCCCGCTAGGTGGTCCAGCACGCAGGGCAGTCCCGTCGCCGCGTGCAGCTCGGCGATCTGCGCCAGCTGCCCGGCGGCGGCGTACCACTGCACATGCCAGCCCAGCGCCTTCAGCGCCGGCGCCAGCGCCTGCATCGCCTGGGCGCCATTGCCCACGGGCGACACCAAGTTGAAACGCACCCCGCGCACCCCGGCTGCGTGCAGGGCCTGCAAGGCACTTTCGGTGATGTCCGCATCCACCACGACCACGCCGCGGTGGCGCCCCGGCTCGCGCGCCAGGGCCTGCAGCAGCAGCCGGTTGTCGGTGCCGTACACGCTGGGCTGCACCAGCACCAGGTGGTGCACGCCCAGGCGGGCGGCCTCGGCCTCGATGCGTTCCAGCGGCTGGTGCGCGGGCCGGTAGTGCCCGGCCTGGACGGGTGCCGCGGCGTCAAAGACGTGGACGTGCGCGTCCCACCCCCCGTGCGCCGGTGTGCCGGACGCCCCGGGTGTTGCCAATGCGCCCACGGTCAGCCCACCGTGATCTTGCGGTCGCGGATGACCTTGGCCCACTGGGCCTGCTGCGCCTGGATGAACTTGCCCGCGCTGGCCTGGGTGGCGTCCGCAAAGACATCTCCGCCCAGCGCGCGGATGCGCCCCAGCACTTCCGGGTCGGCCAGCGCCTTGCGGATTGCGCCCACCAGCTGGGTGCGCACATCCGGTGTGATGCCGGCGGGGGCCAGCACCGGGTTCCATTCCAGCACCTCGTAGTCAGGCACGCCGGCCTGGGCCATGGTCGGCACGTCGGGCAGCGAGCGCGCGCGCACCGCGCTGGTCACGGCCAGGGGGCGCAGCTTGCCGGCCTGGATGTGGCCCAGCGACGAGGCCACGTTGGCAAAGAACAGCGGCACCTGCCCGCCCATCACATCGTTCATGGCGGGGCCGCCGCCGCGGTAGGGAATGTGCGACAGCCGCACGCCCGCGCGGTCTTCAAACAACGCACCCGCCAGGTGCTGCGCCGAGCCGTTGCCCGACGAGGCATAGGCCACATCGTCCGGCTTGGCCTTGGCGCGTGCGATGACGTCCTTGACCGACTGGGCGCCAAACCCGGGGTGGCACACCAGCACGTTCGGGAACGTGGCCAGCACCGCCAGCGGCACGAAGGCGGTGTTGCTGTCGTAAGGCAGCTTGGGGTACAGCGACGGGTTGACCGCGAACGAAGACGCGTCCAGCAGCAGGGTGGTGCCGTCCGGCGTGGCGCGGGCCACCGCGGCGGCGGCCAGCTGGCCGCTGGCGCCGGGCTTGTTGTCCACCACCACGCCCTGGCCCAGGGCTTCGGCCATGCGCGGCGCAAGGATGCGGGCCATCAGGTCGGCGCCGCCGCCGGCGGGGTAGGACACCACCAGCGTCACGGTGCGTCCGCCGCCCAGGCCGGCGGCGCGCGCATGCACCCAGGGTGCGGCCAAGGCGGTGCCTACGGCGGCCAGCGCCGTGCGGCGCCGCACGGCAGGCGTGACCGCCGGGGTGGAGGGGAAAGAGGTCATGCGTTGTCTCCTGGTACGGGTTTCAAGTCAAGTGATGGTCACGGTGTAGTGGAAGGCGTTGGCATCCCCGCGGGTGGTGCGCCACTCGATGCAGCGCCCGCCCAGGTCGTAGGCGGCGCGCTGGACCAGCACGCCCGGGTGGCCTGCCGCCAGGCCGAGATGCCGCGCCTGCGCGGCGGTAAGGGAGGCAAAACCGATCTCGTCCACCGCCCGGTGGACATGGACGCCGCACACGCGGGCGAACAGGGGGTAGAGCAGGTCGTCCCAGGTATCGGTGCTGCCTTCGGCCAGCGGCGCAAACACGTCCAGCGGCAGCCACAGGTCTTCCAGCAGGCAGGGCTGGTCGGCCAGCAGGCGCAGGCGCTGCAGCCGCAGCACCATCTCGCCAGCGGCCAGGCCCAAACGGCGGGCCACGGCGGCGGGAGCCGCCGCGCGCTGGCGGGAGAGGATGAGCGACCGCGGCACCTCGCCACTGCCGCCGTCAAAGCGGAAGAACCGCAGCATGGACGCGCCCGCGATGCCCTGGCGCACAAAGGTGCCACGGCCGTGCACCCGCTCCACCAGGCCTTCGGCCACCAGCAGCTCCAGCGCCCGGCGCATGGTGCCCAGCGCCACTTGGTGTTCCGTGGCCAGCAGGCTTTCGGCCGGCAGGGCCGAGCCGGGCGGCCACTCGCCGGCCACCACGCGCGTGCGCAGCGCCGCCGCCAGGGCTGCGTAGCGGCTCAGGCCCGGGGCGGCGTCAAGGCGGGTGACTTTGGGCGAAGCATTCATGCCAAGAACTATAGTCCTCTATAGGTCTTGGCACAAGCAAAAATCCCCCTGCGCCGGTCGGCCGTTCCCAGCGATGGCCAGCCGCGGTGCGTTGCCCGTGGCGAGGCGCCACGGCGGGGTCATGGAGAAAAAGGGGTGGCTCCAGCGCCCGCGGCGCCTCGGCGGGCGGTCCGGCGGCAGAAGGAACGGTGCGTACGGGCGCTGGCCGGCGCCGCGTCAGTCCGTCACCAGCCGGGCCTTCACGCTCTTGCCCTTGACGCGCCCGCTGTTGAGCCGGTCCACGGCCTGCGCGCCGATGGCGCGGTCCACGGCGACGTAGGTGGAAAAATCGTTCACGTTGATCTTGCCCACCTGCTCGCGGGTGTAGCCCATGTCGCCGGTCAGGGCGCCCAGCACGTCGCCCGCGCGGATCTTTTCCTTGCGGCCGCCGATGATCTGCAGGGTGACCATGGGCGGCACCAGCGGGCCGCTGCCCGTGGGCGTGAGTTCGGCCACCGGAAACCAGCGCGACTCGCGGCCCTGCAGCTGCTCGATCTTGCCCACGGAGCCCATCTCGTCCAGGCTGGCGAGGTTGAGCGCCAGGCCCTCCGCTTCGCCCCGGCCGGTGCGGCCGATGCGGTGGATGTGCACCTCGGGGTCGGGCGTCACGTCCACGTTGATGACGGCGGCCAGGTTGGCGATATCGAGGCCCCGCGCTGCCACGTCGGTGGCTACCAGCACCGAGCAGCTCTTGTTGGCAAACTGCACCAGCACCTGGTCGCGCTCGCGCTGCTCCAGCTCGCCATACAGCGCCAGCGCGCTGAAGCCCTGCGCCTGCAGCACGGCCACCAGGTCACGGCACTGCTGCTTGGTGTTGCAGAACGCGATGGACGACTCCGGCCGGAAGTGGTTCAGCAGCTGCGACACGGCATGCAGCCGCTCGCTGTTCTTCACCTCGTACCAGCGCTGCTCGATCTTGCCTTCGGCATGCTGGGCCTGCACCGTGATCTGCATCGGCGACTTCATGAACTGCGCGCTCAGCTTGGCGATGCCCTCGGGGTACGTGGCCGAGAACAGCAGCGTCTGGCGCTCTTTCGGGCACTGGCGGGCCACGGTCACGATGTCATCGAAGAAGCCCATGTCGAGCATGCGGTCGGCTTCGTCGAGCACCAGGGTGTTCAGCGCTTCGAGCGTCAGGTGCTGGCGCTCCAGATGGTCCATCACACGGCCGGGCGTGCCCACCACGATGTGGGCGCCGTGCTCCAGGCTGAGCATCTGGCCGCGCAGCGGCACGCCCCCGCAGAGGGTCACGACCTTGATGTTCTCTTCGGCGCGCGCCAGGCGGCGGATCTCCGTGGTGACCTGGTCGGCCAGCTCGCGCGTGGGGCACAGCACCAGCGCCTGCACGGCAAAGCGGCGGGGGTTGAGGTTGGCCAGCAGCGCCAGGGCAAACGCGGCCGTCTTGCCGCTGCCGGTGCTGGCCTGGGCGATCAGGTCCTTGCCCAGCAGTGCTGGCGGCAGGCTGGCCGCCTGGATGGGCGTCATGGTGGTGTAGCCCAGCTGCTGCAGGTTGGCCTGCATGGCGGGGGACAGGGCCAGCGCGCCGAAGCCGGCGCTGGCGGAGGGAACAGGGGTGGTCATGGCGTTGATTATCCGGGCCGCCCCCGCCGGGGCCCAGCCCAGCGCGCGGGCTTCGCGCCACAATGGCCGCCCCGCCTTCCGCCGCCGCCCCATGACGCACCGCCCCAATCCCGACACCCAGTACTACGTGCGGCTGCTGGTCGACCGCGTGCCGTCCATGCTGGCCTATTGGGACAGCGACCTGCTCTGCCGCTTTGCCAACAAGGCCTACGAGCGGTGGTTCGGCGTGGACCCCGAGCGCCTGATCGGCACCTCCATCCGCGACCTGCTCGGCCCGGAGCTGTTTGCCAAGAACGAGCCGCACATCCGCGCCGCCCTGGCAGGAGAGCGCCAGGTGTTCGAGCGGATCGTGCCCGGCCCCGGCGGCGTGCAGCGCAACAGCCTGGCCGAGTACATCCCGCACGTGGTGGACGGCACCGTGCGCGGATTCCTGGTGCAGGTCACCGAGCTCACCGAACTGCGCCAGACCCAGGAGGCGCTGCGCCGCGAGCAGGAGTACCGCGCCGAGCTGCAGGCGCAGGCGGCGGAAGTCAGCGCCTTGCTGCGCGAGCGCACGGAAATGCTCTACGTGCTGGCCCATGAGGTCCGCCAGCCGCTGAACAACGCCTCGGCCGCGCTGCAAAGCGCCCACGCTGCCTTGCGCGGCCCGGGCGATGCGCTGGTGTCCGACGAAGTGGTCCACGCCCAGGCGGTGCTGGGCGAGGTGCTGGGCAACATCGACAACACCATCGCGGTGGCCTCCCTGCTGGCGCGGCCCAACCCCATCCACCAGGAGGACACCGACATCGACACCTGGCTGCGCATCGTGATTGCGGACCTGCCGGAATGCCAGCAGGGCCGCATCCAGCGCGTGCGAGAGACCTCCATCCGCACGGTCTTGATGGACATGAGCCTGCTGCGGCTTGCGCTGCGCAACCTGCTGTCCAACGCCCTGCGGTGCAGCCCCCCGGGGTCGCCCGTGGTGGTGCGCATCGCGGACTCCGACAACCCGCCGGCGTTGCTGATCGACGTGGAGGACACCGGGCCGGGCATTCCCGCCGACCTGCTGCCCCGGCTGTTCACGCGCGGTGTGCGCGGTGCCGGCCAGGACGCCGGCCACGGCGTGGGGCTCTACATCGTCCGGCAGGTCATGCAGCTGCACGGCGGCTCCGTGGACGTGGTGCGCAACGGCCCGGGCGGCGTCACCCTGCGGCTGACGCTTTGCCAGACCGATGGCGGACCCTGAGCCGGCCGGGACCTGGCTGCACGGGCCGCGCCGGCCCGGCGTTCACTGCGCGCGCACGGGAGCGCGGAACACGTAGCCCACGCCCGACTTGGTCTGCAGCGGCACGTTGCCGGGTGTCGCCCGCTCGATGCGCCGCCGCAGGCGGAACACGGCACCGTTCAATCCCCCGGACGCTTCGAAGTCCGCCGCCCGGCCCAGCCGCTGCAGCAGGGTCTCGCGCGGCACCACCTCGCCACCGGCCTCGGCAAAGCAATCCATGAGGGTCCGGTCGGTCTCGCTCAGGTCGACCACCGCGCCGTCGGGGGCCGTGAGCTGGCCTGCGCGCCGGTCCAGCCGCCAGGCGTTCTGGACCGGATCCGCCGGATGCACCCGCCGCTGCACCGCTTCGATGGCCAGGGCCACCTGCTCGAACTTGACGGGCTTGGTCAGGTACATGTCCGCGCCGGCCCGCACGACGTCCTTGAAGGTGTCGGCGGATGCCCGCCCCGACACCACCAGCACGCCGGCATTGGAGCGCAGGCGCAGGACGCGGATCAGTTCCGTGCCGTCGATGCCCGGCAGCATCAGGTCGGCAATGTAGAAGTCGAAGCCGTACGGGTCGGCATGCGCCAGGAATTCGCGGCCGTCCGCAAAGGTGGTGACGGCGATGCCCAGCCCCTGCAGAAAGCGCGACAGGCCCAGGGAATACACCCTGTCATCGTCAATGAGCGTCAGGGTTTTGGGCAGCATGCGTCGGCCAGAGCGGTTCCAGGGGGCGTGCAGTTTAACCACACCGTCGCCGCGACCTGGGGCCGCGTTGCGCAATTGGATTGCTCATTTATTTGCTTTGTGCAAATATATTTCTAAATTGCATTTTTGTTACACACATTACATTCATCGCCAGTGTTTCCTGACTTGCGCTCCCTGGGCTGCGGGACACCGGCTTTTTTCCCACCTCCCAACTCCCTTGCCAGACCGGCCCTCCCCATGAAAAACCTCACGATCAAGCAACTCCTGTCGCTGGCTTTCGGATCCCTGGCGCTGTTGGTCCTGGTGGTCAGCCTGCTGTCCCTGCGCGGGCTGGGCAGCGCTGACGGGCGCTTTGCCGGCTATGTGGACGGTGCCGCAGAGCGCGAACGGCTGGCCTCGGAGGTGCAGAACCTCGCCGGCAGCCGCGCCATCGGCGTGCGCGACATGGTGCTCGTCAAGACCCCTGCCGACCAGGCCTCCGCCAAGGCCATGGCGGTGAAGGCGCACCAGGCGCTGCAGGCGAGCCTGAAGGCGCTCAAGGACCAGGTGGGCAAGGCCGCCGATGCAACCGAGCGCGACCGTGCGCTGGTGGCCGCCATCGACAAGATCGAGTCGCAATACGGGCCCGTGGCCGTGGCGATCGTCGAGCTGGCCGCCTCCGGCAAGCACGACGAGGCCGTGGACAAGATGAACAACGAATGCCGCCCGCTGCTGGCCGCCCTGCTCAAGGCCGTGGAAGACTACATCGGCTACAGCAAGGAGCAGGCGGAGCGCAGCGTCCAGACGTCCGCGGCCGAGTACGCCACCCAGCGCAACCTGCTGGTGGCCATCAGCGCCGTCGCCGTCCTGATCGCTGCCGTGCTGGGCTTTCTGATCACCCGCCGCCTGCTCGCGTCCCTGGGCGCCGAGCCGGTGGAGCTGGGCGGCATTGCCCAGCGCATTGCCCAGGGCGACCTGGGCCCGGTGCGCGGCGCCGAGGGCGCCCCCGCCAGCAGCGTGCTCGCGTCCATGGGCACGATGCAGCAGCAGCTGACCCGCCTGATCGGCCAGGTGCGCAGCTCGGCCGACAGCATTGCCACCGCCAGCGCGGAAATCGCCCAGGGCAACAACGACCTGTCGGCCCGGACCGAGGAGCAGGCCTCGGCCCTCGAGGAAACCGCCGCCTCCATGGAAGAACTCAGCTCCACGGTGCGCCAGAACGCCGACAACGCCCGCCAGGCCAACCAGCTGGCCCAGGGCGCGACGGCCGTGGCCGTCAAGGGCGGCGACGTCGTGGGCGAAGTGGTGGCCACGATGAAGGGCATCAACGACAGCAGCAAGAAGATCGCCGACATCATCAGCGTGATCGACGGCATCGCCTTCCAGACCAACATCCTGGCGCTGAACGCTGCCGTGGAAGCGGCCCGCGCCGGCGAGCAGGGCCGCGGCTTTGCCGTGGTGGCGTCGGAGGTGCGCAGCCTGGCCGGCCGGTCGGCCGAGGCGGCCAAGGAGATCAAGGACCTCATCGGCGCCAGCGTGGAGCGCGTGGAGCAGGGTTCTGCCCTGGTGGACCAGGCGGGCGCCACGATGACCGAAGTGGTGAGCGCCATCCAGCGCGTGACGGACATCATGGGCGAGATCAGCGCGGCCAGCGCCGAGCAGAGCGCGGGGGTGGCCCAGGTGGGCGAAGCCGTGACCCAGATGGACCGCGCCACGCAGGAGAATGCCGCGCTGGTGGAGCAAAGCGCCGCCGCGGCCGACAGCATGAAGGGCCAGGCCCAGCAGCTGGTGGAGGCCGTGGCCGTGTTCCGGCTCGCCGACGCGCAGGCCCCGTCGGCCGCCTGGGCCGCCCGGCCGGCGCCGGTGGCGGCGCCCCGGCGCCCGGTGGCCACGCGGGCCCGCGCCCCCGGCCGGCCGGCCTCCCTGCAGGCCCCGGCCGCCAAGGCCGCGTCCCTGGACTCTGCGGGCCACTGACGGCAGGCGCGCCGCCCCGCCACCACCTGGAGGGCGGCGCACCCCGGCCACTTCGCCCGCCGCGGCCGGGCGTTACGCACCCCGGCAACGGCCTGTGGTCTAGAGCTCCTGCTCCAGGAAGTCTCCCTGGCCTGCCCTGCCATGGATCGGCTATAACGAAGCCAACCTCCGCGCCACCCCCATGCAAGACGCCGTGCCCGCAACCCTCGCCCCCGGATCCCGCGGCTCCAGCGATGCGCTGCTGCGGCTGATTGCGGACTCCGTGCCGGCGCTGATGGCGTACTACGACCTGCCGGGCCTGCACTGCCAGTTTGCCAACCAGGGGTATGCGGCCTACAACGGCCACACCACGGAATCCATCCTGGGGCTCACGGTGCGGGAGGCCATTGGCGACAAGGCGTGGGAGGCGATCCAGCCCCACGTGGAACGGTGCCTTCGCCGCGAGCACGTCAAGTACACGCGCGAGCAGACCTTGCCCAACGGCGAGCTGCGCATGATCGAGGTGAACCTCATCCCCCACTTTGCCCCCGGCGGACGGGAGCAGCTGGGCGCGTTTGTGCTCATCACGGACATCACCGAACGCTGGCGGGCCGAGCGCACGGTGCGCCAGAGCGAAGAGCGCATGCGCAAGTTCACCGAGGCCACGGACGAGGCCATCGTGTTCCACCGCGACGGCCTCATCACCGACGGCAACGAGGCCCTCACCCGCCTGACGGGCTATGCGCTGCAGGAGGTGATCGGCCTGTCGATCTTCAACTTCATCAGCCCCGAATGGCGGGCGGTGGCGCTGGACTACACGCGCAACGGGCGTGAAGACCCGTACGAGGTGACCATCTGCCACAAGGACGGCCACACCATTCCCGTGGAGGTGGTGGGCAAGACCATGCCCCTGCAGCACGCCGACTACCGCATCGTGGTGGTGCGCGACATCACCGCGCGCAAGCAGGCGCAGCAGCGCGAGGCCTTCATTGCGCTGCACGACCCGCTCACGCAGCTGCCCAACCGCCACTTCCTGATGGAGCAGCTCGCGCAGGTGCTGGCCCTGGCCCGCCGGCGCCACGGCAGCGTCGCAGTCCTGTTCATCAACCTGGACCACTTCAAGACGGTGAACGACTCGCTGGGCCACCACGCGGGGGACCAGCTGCTGTGCGGCGTGGCCGAGCGGCTGCGCCAGGACGTGCGGGATGCCGACGTGGTGGCGCGGCTGGGCGGCGACGAGTTCGTGGTGGTGCTGACCGACGTGCGCAGCCCGGACGACGCCGCCCGCGTGGCCGACAAGCTGCTGGCCTCCATGCAGCGCGTGTTCACCGTGAACGAGCTGCCGCTGACGGTGTCGCCCTCCATCGGCATCGGCCTGTTTCCCGACCACGCCGACCAGGCCGATGCGCTGGTGCGCTGCGCGGACGCTGCCATGCAGCATGCCAAGGAGAGCGGACGCGGCAACCGGCAGTTCTACGACCCCCGCATGGACGGCAGCGCCATCGACGTGCTGCAGCACGAGCGGCTGCTGCGCCAGGCCATTGCCGACAGCGCCTTCGTTCTGCACTACCAGCCCCAGATGCGGCTGGCGGACGGCGCGTTGCGCGGTTTCGAGGCGCTGGTGCGCTGGCGCCACCCGCAGCGCGGCCTGGTGGGGCCGGACGAATTCATCACCTTCTCGGAGTCGCGCGGGCTCATCACCCCCATTGGCCGCTGGGTGCTGCGCGAGGCCTGCCGCCAGCTCAAGGCCTGGCAGGACCAGGGGCTGCCCCAGGTGCCGGTGGCCGTGAACCTGTCAGCCCTCGAATTCCGCCAGCGCGACGTGGCCGGCGAGATCGCCACCGTGCTCGGCGAAACCGGCCTGGCGCCGCATTTCCTGGAGATCGAGCTGACCGAATCGGTGCTGCTGCACCAGACGGGCGAGGCCCTGGAGCGGCTCAACGCCCTGAAGGCGCTGGGCATCGGCATCGCCATCGACGACTTCGGCACCGGCTACTCGTCGCTGGCCTACCTCAAGCGCTACCCCATCGACAAGCTCAAGATCGACCGCTCGTTCGTTGCGGACACCCCGGACAGCGCCGACGACGTGGCCATCGTCACGGCCATCATCCAGCTGGCGCGCACGCTGCAGATCCGCACGGTGGCCGAAGGGGTGGAGACGCCGGCCCAGATGGAGCTGCTGGCGCGCCTGGGCTGCGACCTGGTGCAAGGCCACGCCGTATCGCCCCCGCTGGACGCGGACGGCATCCTGCGCTGGATGCGCGCCCTGCCGGCGCCAGCGCGCGGCGGGCTCTGACCCCCGGCCCCCCGCCGGCTTGTGGACAATAGGGGCCATGCCCCTGCTCCCCGACTTCATCGCCCCCACCCGCCACACCGACCCGGCCGAAGCGCTGGCCCAGGTGCAGCGCATCTACCAGCAACAGATCGGCCACCTGCGCGACGCCATGCACCGGTTCGTGACCGGTGAGACGCCCGCCAGCCCGGTGCGCGCGTTCTACCCCTTCGTGCGCGTGCACACGACCACCGTGGCCCGTGCGGACTCCAAGCTCGCCTACGGGTTCGTGGAAGGGCCGGGCCGGTACGAGACCACGCTCACGCGGCCCGATCTGTTCGCCAGCTACTACCTGGAGCAGTTCCGCCTGCTGCGCGCCAGCCACAACGTGGAACTGGAGGTGGGCACCAGCACCCACCCCATCCCCATCCATTTCTCCTTTGCGGAGCACGACCACATCGAAGGCACGCTGAGCCCCCAGCGCCGCATGCTGATGCGCGACGTGTTCGACCTGCCCGACCTGGCCGCCATGGACGACGGCATTGCCAACGGCACCTGGCAGGCGCGGCCCGGCGAGGCACAGCCGCTATCGCTGTTCACCGCCCCGCGCGTGGACTATTCGCTGCACCGCCTGCGGCACTACACCGGCACGGCGCCGGAGTGGTTCCAGAACTTCGTGCTGTTCACCAACTACCAGTTCTACATCGACGAATTCGTGCGCCTGGGCCATGCCGAGATGGCCCGGGAGGACAGCGAGTACGTCGCCTTCATCGAGCCAGGCAACGTGGTCACCCGCCGCGCCGGCCTGCCGGCGGAGGCCGGCGACGAGCTGGGCGTGGCCCCGCCGCGCCTGCCCCAGATGCCGGCCTACCACCTGGTGCGCAAGGACCACAGCGGCATCAGCATGGTGAACATCGGCGTGGGCCCGTCCAACGCCAAGACCATCACCGACCACATCGCCGTGCTGCGCCCGCACGCCTGGATGATGCTGGGCCACTGCGCAGGGCTGCGCAACAGCCAGCAGCTGGGCGACTACGTGCTGGCCCACGCCTACGTGCGCGAGGACCACGTGCTGGACGAAGAGCTGCCGCTGTGGGTGCCCATCCCGGCGCTGGCCGAGATCCAGCTCGCGCTGCAGCAGGCCGTGGCCGACGTGACCCAGGTGCCCGAGGCCGACCTCAAGCGCTTCATGCGCACCGGCACCGTGGCCAGCACCGACAACCGCAACTGGGAGCTGCTGCCCGACAACATGCCCCAGCGCCGCTTCAGCCAGAGCCGCGCCGTGGCGCTGGACATGGAAAGCGCCACCATCGCCGCCAACGGCTTCCGCTTCCGCGTGCCCTACGGCACGCTGCTGTGCGTGAGCGACAAGCCCCTGCATGGCGAGATCAAGCTGCCCGGCATGGCCAACCACTTCTACCGCGAGCGCGTGGACCAGCACCTGCGCATCGGCATGCGGGCCATCGAGATCCTGCGCAAGGGCGGCGTGGAGCGGCTGCACAGCCGCAAGCTGCGCAGCTTTGCGGAAGTGGCGTTCCAGTAGCGCCGCGGCCCGACCGCCCCAAGGCCCCGCCGCCGCCGCCGCCGCCGCCGCCGCGACCATGCCCCTGGACTTCTTCACGCTGATGGCCGTCATGGCCGCGAACCTGTTCATGATCTCGGCCGCGCTGCCGCTGATCATGGGCCGGGACGTGAGCCGCGCCGCCCGCAACGTGCAGGCCAGCCTGCTGCTGCAGGCGGTGGGCTGGTCGGCCATCATCGCGTCCTCCTCGCTGTGGGACCAGGCGCTGTCGACCGTCGCGATGGTTTGCCAGGCCACCGCGCAATGGGCCCTGTACCGCGCGCTGGAGGAGTGGCTGGGCCCGCGGCCCCTGCGGCGCACGCTGCTGGTGCTGGTGGTGGCGATGCCGCTGGGCTACACGCTGGGGTTTGACCACTATGCCTGGCGCGTGGGCTGGGCCAACGGGCTGCTGGCCGCGATCCTGTGCACCGTGGCCCGCGCCACGCTGTACCCCGCGACGCCGTCGGAGGGCCGCTGGCGCACGCTGCTGCTGGGGTGCCTGCTCACCTCCGCCTTCTTCACCCTGGCGCGGGGGCTGCTGGGCGCCTTCACCGACCAGTACCCCAGCTTTCGCACGCCGCACCCCGTCAACCTCGCGGCGGCCGTGGCCACCAACGTGAGCCTGGTGCTGGGCACCGTGGCGGTGCTGGTGGCCTGGCGCGCGGAGGCCGAGCAGAAGCTGCGCGCGCTGGCCATGACCGACGGCCTCACCGGCCTGCTCAACCGGCGCGGCTTTGATGCCCAGGGCGACACCCTGCTGGCGCACGCGTGGCGCCACCGCCTGCCGGTGACGGCCCTGATGCTGGACCTGGACCACTTCAAGCAGATCAACGATACGCACGGCCACGAGACGGGCGACCGGGCACTGCAGCTGTTTGCGCGGCTGCTCACAGACACCTGCCGCACCGGCGACCTCATCGCGCGCCTGGGGGGCGAGGAGTTCGGCGTGCTGCTGATGCACAACGCCACGCCCGCGGGCAGCGCCCTGGACAAGCGCCTGCGCCAGCGTCTGCGGGACGCCAGCGCCGCGGAGCTGGGCTTTGTGCTGGACTACAGCGCCGGCATGGCGCAGCTGCGGCCCGGCGAGTCGTCGCTGGCCGCGCTGATGGCCCGGGCGGACGAAGCGCTGTACAACGCCAAGACCGAGGGGCGGGGCCGGCTGGTGGCCGCGCCGTGACGCGCGGCCGCAGCGCTACGCTATGCATTGCATAGCGCCTTGCGCAGTACTGAAGCGCCTTCCGGCCATCTTCCCCACCCATTCGCACACAATCGGCCCATGACCGCACTCTTCGAAGCCCTGAACCTGCGCAAGCGCTATGGCGAGACCACCGTGGTGGACGACGTGTCGTTTGCCATTGCCCCGGGCGAATGCCTGGGCGTCATCGGCCCCAACGGGGCGGGCAAGACCACCACCATCCGCATGTGCCTGGGGCTGGCCGCGCCCGACGGCGGGACCGTGCGCTTCACCCCCCAGCCGGGCGCCGCGCCCTTGCACATGCCGCGCGACGCGCTGCCCATCAAGGCGCAGCTGGGCGTGGTCACGCAGTTCGACACCCTGGACCCGGACTTCACCTGCGCCGAAAACCTGCGCGTGTTCGGCCGCTATTTCGGCCTCAAGGGCCCGGTGATGGACGAGCGCGTCGCGCCGCTGCTGGAGTTTGCGGCCCTCACCCACAAGGCGGACGCCAAGCCCGGCGAACTGTCCGGCGGCATGAAGCGGCGCCTGTCACTGGCCCGCGCCCTGGTCAACAACCCGCGCCTGCTGCTGCTGGACGAGCCCACCACGGGCCTGGACCCGCAGGCCCGCCACCTGATGTGGGAGCGGCTGCAACTGCTGTTGCAGCAGGGCAAGTCCATCCTGCTGACCACACACTTCATGGACGAGGCCGAGCGCCTGTGCTCGCGCCTGCTGGTGCTGGACCATGGCAAGAAGATCGCCGAGGGCCGCCCGCGCGAGCTGATCGCCCAGCACCTGGAGCCTGACGTGGTGGAGGTGTTTGGCGCCGGCGCGGTGGCACTGGCGCACGACGCCGCCGTGCGCACGCTGGCCGCCCGGGTGGAGGTCAGCGGCGAGACGGTGTTCTTCTACACCCACGGCGCGCAGCCGCTGCTGCGGGCGCTGGGACAGCACGCCCACCTGCGCACGCTGCACCGCCCGGCCAACCTGGAGGACCTGTTCCTCAAGCTCACGGGGCGGCAGATCCGGGAGGATGGTTGAGGCTTCGCCGGGTCACGCTGCGCTCACCCGACCCCACCAAAAATGATAGCTGCCAGCGCTTGCTGCATAAGCGCTGGCGGCCAATTTTGCTTAAATCTCCGAGGCTCACACCCGGCGTGGCTTGACCTTGCTGGCCGCCAGCTTGGCGTGGGCCCGCGCGGTTTCCACGTCCGCCGCGCGCGCCAGCGCCACGCCCATGCGGCGCTTCACAAAGCTCTCGGGCTTGCCGAACAGGCGCAGGTCGGTGCCGGGCACGCGCAGGGCTTCGTCCACGCCGTCGAACACGATGCCTTGCGCCTCCACGCCGCCGTAGATGACGGCGCTGGCGCCGGGGTTGCGCAGGCTGGTGTCCACCGGCAAGCCCAGGATGGCGCGGGCGTGCAGCTCGAATTCGCTCTGGTGCTGGGTGCAAAGCGTGACCAGGCCGGTGTCGTGCGGGCGGGGGCTGACTTCGCTGAACCAGACCTGCTCGCCCTTGACGAACAGCTCCACGCCGAAAAGTCCCTGGCCGCCCAGGTTGTCCGTGACGGCCTTGGCGATCTGGCGGGATTTTTCGAGCGCAGCCGGGTGCATGGGGTGCGGCTGCCAGCTTTCCACGTAGTCGCCGCTCACCTGCACATGGCCGATGGGGTCGCAGAAGCTGGTGGTGATCTGGCCGTCCGCGCCCACCGAGCGCACGGTGAGCTGGGTGATTTCGTAGTCAAAGTCGATGAAGCCCTCGACGATCACGCGCCCGTGGCTCACGCGGCCGCCGGCCATGGCGTAGTCCCAGGCCTTCTTCACGCCCTCCGGGCCGTCGATCTTGCTCTGGCCCTTGCCGGAGCTGCTCATCACGGGCTTGACGATGCAGGGGTAGCCAATACCCGCGTCAATCGCGGCCTGCAGTTCTTCCAGCGAATTGCAGAACTTGTAGGGGCTGGTGGGCAGACCCAGCGTCTCGGCGGCCAGCACGCGGATGCCTTCGCGGTCCATGGTCAGGCGCGCGGCGCGGGCGGTGGGGATCACGCGCACGGTGCCGGCGGCTTCCAGCTCCTCCAGCATGGGCGTGGCAATGGCCTCGATCTCGGGCACGACCAGGTGCGGGCGCTCGGCCTCGACCAATGCCTTGAGCTGCGCCGGGTCGCTCATGGTGATGGTGCGCGCATGGTGGGCCACCTGCTGCCCAGGGGCGTTGTCGTAGCGGTCCACGGCAATGGTTTCCACGCCCAGGCGCTGCAGCGCGATCAGCACTTCCTTGCCCAGCTCGCCCGAGCCCAGGAGCATGACTTTGGTGGCGTGGGGGGACAAGGGGGTTCCAAGGGTGGTCATGGCGTGCTTTCGGGGTGAAGAGAGAAGTGAGAGGAATCGGACGCCCGCGAATGTAAACCAGCCGGGCGCAGAACTTGCAACACCCCGCCCATGCCCGCCCAGCCGCCCCCACCCGCCCCGCACAGCCCCGCTGCCGACTGGCACCGGCAGGAGCTGCTGCTGATGCGCGAGGTGATGCGCCTCATCGGCCGCAGCCTGGCGCCCGGCCTGGTGCTGCGCGAGATGCTGCACCTGATGAGCGAGCTGCTCGGCCTGAACCGCGGGCGGATCGTGCTGGTGGACGACGCGTCCGCCGCACCAGGCACGCAGCGCACCGCATCCATCCAGCATGCCTACGGCCTGACCCAGGCCGAGGTGGCGCGCGGGCACTACGCCTGGGGCGAAGGCATCACAGGCCGGGTGCTGGCCACGGGGCAGCCGGTGATCGTGCAGGACATCGACGCCGAGCCGCTGTTCCTGGGCCGCGTGGTGCCGCGCAGCCAGTTGCCGCCCGAGACGGTGGCCTTCATCGCACTGCCCATCGAGGTCAACAACGTGCCGATTGGCGTGCTGGCCTGCCACCGCATCCGCAGCCGCCAGCGCCACCTGAACGACGACCTGGCCGTGCTGCGCGTGCTGGCCACGCTGGTGGGGCAGTTGCTGCAGCTCGAAGCCCTGGTGGCCGACCAGACGCGGCAGCTGCAGGCGCGCAATGCCGTGCTGGCCAACGCGCTCAACACCAAAAGCGCGCGCTACGGGCTCATCGGCAGCTCCCCCGCGCTGCTGCAGGCGCTGGGCGAGCTGGAGCGCGTGTCGCAAACCCAGGCCACCGTGCTGCTGCTGGGCCAGTCGGGCACGGGCAAGGAGCTGTTTGCGCGCGCCGTGCACCTGGCCAGCGGGCGGCGGGACCGGCCGTTCATCAAGGTCAACTGCTCGGCCATTCCGGACACGCTGTTCGAGTCCGAGCTGTTTGGCTACGAGAAAGGCGCGTTCACCGGCGCCAGCACGGCGCGCGCGGGCTGGTTCGAGCAGGCCGACACGGGCACCATCTTTCTGGACGAGATCGGCGAGCTGCCGCTGGCCCTGCAGTCCAAGCTGCTGCGCACGCTGCAGGAGGGCACGCTGGTGCGCCTGGGCGGCCAGCGCGAGGTGAAGGTGAACGTGCGCCTGGTGGCCGCCACCAACCGCGACCTGGCGCAGGAGGTGGAGGCCGGGCGCTTCCGCCAGGACCTGTACTACCGCCTGAACGTCATCCCCATCCGCCTGCCCTCGCTGGCCGAACGGCGCGAGGACATCCGCGCGCTGGCCCTGCATTTTGTGAGCCGCGCCAACCAGGCACACCAGCGCAACGTCAACCTGCTGCCCGACGCGCTGGCCCGGCTGGAAGAGCACCCCTGGCCCGGCAACATCCGCGAGTTGGGCAATGTGATCGAGCGGCTGGTGCTGCTGGCCCCGGGCACGCTGGTGTCCGGCGAGACGCTGGAGCGGTTTCTGCCCGCCCTATCGCCACCTCCTTCGCAGCCCCCGCCGCCACCTCCGCCGCCATCCGCGCCGCCATTCCCTTCGCCAGCGCCCGCTACCGCCGCCTCGGCCCCGCTGGTGCGCGACTACCAGCCCGCGCACTCCCACAGCGCGCAGGAACTGCAGGCCGCGCTGGCCGAACACCACGGCAACCAGACGCGCGCCGCCCAGGCCATGGGCCTCACCCTGCGCCAGTTCAGCTACCGGCTGCGCAAGGCCGGGCTGCGCTGACACCGGCGGGGTCGGCCGCCCCGCCCCCCGCTGTGGACACTGTGTCGCCACTTTGTCGACACAGTGTTTGGCAGGCTGGCGGCGGGGCTTCCCTGTAGCGCCCGCCCACCCGGCGGATATTCAAATTTGATAGCTGCCCGCGCTTTACCAGCAAGCGCTAGCGGCCCATTTGGCTCAAACCTTGATCTCCCATCAAGCGCTGGCACACCTGTTGCGATAAGGGAGGCAGGCACACCCGCCTGGCCCCTCCACCGCAGCGAAAGGTTTCCCATGAGCACCGTCCCCGCTTCCGATGCCGTCCTCATCTCGCCCACCCAGCTGCAGGCCCTGCAAGCCGCAGAGCCTGTGGTGCTGATCGACACCCGCGACGCCGACACCTATGCGCAGGGGCACATCCCCGGCGCCGTGAATCTGCGCGAAACCTTCACCTACCTCGCCACCTCCACGCCCGAAGGGCTGCAGGAGCTGAAAGACACCTTTGCCGCACACCTGGGCGCCATCGGCCTCTCGGGCGCCGAGACAGCCGTGTTCTACGAAGACGCGCTCAACAGCGGCTACGGCCAGTCGTGCCGGGGCTACTACCTGCTGACCTGGCTGGGCTACCCCAAGGTCAAGGTCCTGAACGGCGGCTACTCGGCCTGGAAGGCCGCGGGCCTGCCCACCACCACCGACGCCGTGGTGCCCGCGCCCGCCATCTTCCCCACCGACCTGCCCCCCGCCGACGTGATGCTGACCAAGGAAGACGTGGTGGCCGCCCTGGGCACCGACACCGTGCTGCTGGACGTGCGCGACGTGGACGAGTGGATCGGCGAAAGCTCCAGCCCCTACGGCCGCGACTTTGCCCCGCGCAAGGGCCGCCTGCCCGGCGCCAAGTGGGTGGAGTGGTATCGCTTCATGAAGCCGTCGGCCCAGGGCCCCGTCTTCAAGTCGCCCGACGAGGTGCGCGCCGAGTGCGCCACCGCGGGCATCAGCCCGGCCGACACGGTGTACCTGTACTGCTTCAAGGGCGCACGCGCGTCCAACACGTTCCTGGCGCTCAAGCAGGCCGGCTTCACCGACGTGCGCATGTACTTCGGCTCGTGGAACGAATGGTCGCGCGACGAGAAGCTGCCCATCGAGGGCGGGCTGCCGCTGGTCCGGTTCCCCAGGAAGCCGGCCCTGGCGCTGGCGGCCTGAGGGACGCGGCCGCGCGCCCCTGCATTCCCTGCTGCGATTTTTCCCCAGCCCCTTTTCCTTTTTCCGTTCCTTTCCCTTCCCTTCTCTTACTTCAAGGCCCTCCATGTCCTCCGCACTGCTCGAACCCACCGCCCCCGTCACCACCGTGCACACGCACCTGCGCCCCATCGACCGCGACGGCCTGATGGCGTTTGCCGAAAAGGGCCGCAACAACCCCGCCAGCCGCGGCACCAACAAGGTCCACACGGTGATGGAGGGCCAGTACCGCTCGCTGAGCTATGTGGGCAGCCACGCCCCCGTGGTGGTGGACGAGCCGCTGCACCTGTTCGGCCAGGACACCGCGCCCGCGCCGGGCGAGATCGTGCTGTCGGGCCTGGGCGGCTGCCTAGCCGTGGGCATCACCGCCGTGGCCACCTGGAAGCAGGTCAAGCTCAGCAAGATCGAGGTCTTCATGGAAGGCGACATCGGCAACCCGGCGGCCTGGGGCGCTGGCGGCGCGCTGCAGAAGACGCCGCCCGAAATGGGCTTCCAGGCCATCCGCGTGAAGGTGCTGGTGGAAGGCGACGCGCCCCGCGAGGTGCTGGACGAGATCGTGCAGCACGCCAATTTCTACTCGCCGGTGGCCAACACGATGCGCAACCCCATTCCGTTCGAGATCAGCCTCGTGGACTGAGCCTCGCAGCCCCCGCGCCCCCTTCGCCCCTTCGCGCCCCCAAGGACCCGCCATGAACCCTGCCGACCTTCCCCCCCAACTCCACCAGGACGGCGCCCTGCGGGGCGATGCCCTGCTGGCCGCCGTGCGCACCATTGCCCAGGGCCCGCTGGCCGCGCAGGTGCAGGCCATCGACCGCTCCGGCCACTACCCCTGCGCAGAGCTGCAGCAGCTGGCCGCCGTGGGCGCCATGAGCGCGCACCTGGACAGCACCGCCGGCCCGGCGGACTACGGCCTGGCCATCCGCGCCATGGCAGAGGCCTCGCGCGTGTGCGGCGCCACCGGCTTCATGATGTGGTGCCAGGCGGTGTGCGGGCTGTACCTGCAGCAGTCGGGCAACCCGGCGCTGATGGGCGAGGTGCTGCAGCGCCACGCCAGCGGCGCGGGCATGGGCGGCACGGCGCTGTCCAACCCCATGAAGAGTTACGCGCAGATCGAAAGCCTGCTGCTCAAGGCCACGCCGGTGGAGGGCGGCTACCTCGTCAACGGCACGCTGCCCTGGGTGAGCAACCTGGCGCCGGGCCACTACTGCGGCGCCATTGCGGCGGTCGTCGAGGCGGAGGGCGCCGCCAGCCAGCGCGAATTGATGTTTCTGCTGCGCTGCGACGCGCCCGGCGTGGAGATGCGCGAGTGCCCCAGCTTCTCGGCCATGGAGGGCACGGGCACGTACGCGCTGCGGCTGAAGGACCACTTCGTGGGGGCCGCCGACACCATCGCAGACCCCGCGAAGCCGACCATCGCACGCATCCGCGCCGCCTTCGTGATGCTGCAGTGCGGCATGGCCGTGGGCATCGCGCAGGGCGCCATCGACTCGATGTGGGCGGTGGAGCCGCAGCTGGGCCACGTCAACCAGTTCCTGGAAGACCGGCCCGACGCGCTGCAGGCCGAGCTGGACGCGCTGGCCGCCCGGGTAATGAAGCTGGCCGAAACCCCGTTCGACACCCGCACCGAATTCTTCATCGACGTGCTGGACGCCCGCGCCCACGGCGCCGAGCTGTGCCTGCGGGCCACGCAATCGGCCCTGATGCACCAGGGCGCGCGCGGCTACCTCATGAGCTCCGACGTGCAGCGGCGCGTGCGCGAGGCGCACTTCGTGGCCATCGTCACGCCCGCCATCAAGCACCTGCGCAAGGAGATCGCCCGGCTGAGCACCGAGGAGATGCCCGCATGACGCCCCCCGCCGCATTTTCCGAGACCGCCCTGAACGCCGCGTCGCAGGCGCTGTGCAACGCCTATGCGGCAGACGCATCGGCGCAACCGCCCTGGCAAAGCTACATCTGCAACGCCTGCGGCTACATCTACCACGAGGCCGAGGGCGACCCGGACGGCGGCCTGCCGCCCGGCACGCGCCTGGCCGACATTCCGGACGACTGGGCCTGCCCGCTGTGCGGCGTGACCAAGGCCGACTTCGCGCCCTATGTGGCGCCCACGCCCGGCACGCTGGCCGCGCACGCCAGCCTCGCGCCAACGCCCCAGGCGCGCGGTGCGGCCGGGGTGGTCATCGTCGGCGCGGGCAAGGCCGGCTGGCAGCTGGCAGAAACCCTGCGCCAGGGCGACGCCCGCCTGCCCATCACGCTGGTCACCGCCTGCGCGGGCGACCGCTACGACAAGCCCTTGCTGTCCGTGGCCGTGGCGCGCGGCCTGGCCCCGCAATCGCTGGTCACCGAATCCGGGCCGGATGCCGCCCGGCGCCTGGGCGTCACGCTGATGGCGCACACGCACGCCGTGCGCATCTGCCCCGACACGCGCCAGCTGCGCACCACGCGCGGCACCCTGCGCTACCAGCACCTGGTGCTTGCACACGGCGCCCAGGCCGCGCTGCCCGAGGCGCTGCCGCCCGCGCTGTGCTGGCGCGTCAACCACCTGGCCGCCTACCAGCAGCTGCGCAGCCGCCTGGGCGAGCAGCCACGGGACGTGGCCATCGTCGGCGCCGGCCTGATCGGCAGCGAACTGGCCAACGACCTCGCACTGGCCGGGCACCGCATCACCCTGCTGGACACCGCCAACGAGCCTTTGGCCCGCTGGTCGCACCAGCAAGCCGGTGCGCAATTGCTGCAGGCCTGGAAAGACCTGTCCATTCGCTTCCTGGGGGGCGTGCAGGTGCAGTCGGTGGAACGCGTCGGAACGCGCCTGCGCATCACCACCGCCTGCAGCCAGCGCCTGGCCGCCGACGAAGTAGTGGCTGCCACCGGCCTCGCAACGCCCACGCGCCTGGCCCACAGCGCAGGCCTTGCCTGGGCCGACGGCATCGCCGTGGACGGCACCACGCTGCAGTCCAGCGTGGCCGGCATCTACGCGCTGGGTGACTGTGCCAGCGTGCACGGCCAGAGCAGCCGCTTCATCGAACCCATCGCCCGCCAGGCCCGCACCGCCGCGGCAGCCATCCTGGGCCAGACGCCCTGCCCCTACGAACCGGCAACGCCCGTCGTGCGCGTGAAGACCACCAGCCGGCCGCTGACGCTGCATTAAAAGCAAGGCGGCGCGCACTCTGCGCGCTGCCCAGTCTCTTGTCGTTTCCGCCAGCTACCGCCTCGCAAGGGTCGCCCGCCTTTTCAAGCCCAGCCGCTGGCAGCGTCCCCCTTCCCGAATTGCGCAGCCATTCGAGAAAAGGGGCTGAGTGCCTCGGCTCCAGGCCTGCCTGCGCAGGCCTGGACGGCAACGAAGAGCGGCCGCCTCTGGCGGCGGCACCGAGGCGCCGAAGGCGACTCAGGGGGTTAATACTGCTTGTACGGCAAGAACTTGCCCGACAGGACCACATTCACGCGGTCGCCATTGGGATTGGCCTCGCGCTGTATGTCCATGCTGAAGTCGATGGCGCTCATGATGCCGTCGCCAAACTCCTCGTGAATCAGCTCCTTGATGGTGGTGCCGTACACGCTCACCACCTCGTACCAGCGGTAGATCAGCGGGTCGGTGGGCACGGGCGTGGGCAGCGAGCCCTTGTAGGGCACCACCTGCAGCCACTTCTGTTCCTCGGCCGTGAGGCCGAAGATCTTGCCCACGATCTTGGCCTGCTCGGGCGTGGCGGTCATCTGGCCCAGGCACAGGGCCGTGGTCCATTCCTTGGACTGGCCGACCTTCTTGGCAATGGCATCCCATTGCAGGCCCTTGGCGACCTTGGTGCTGATGATCTTTTCGGTAACGTCGTTGCGGTTCATGGGGATGGCTCCTTGGGATTGATGGAGAGGGAGATGAAAGGAGGGGAAAAAAAAGTAAAACTCAGGGTGTGGTCGGCGCGCCGCATCAACAGTCAAGCCGGCGAGGCATTCAGCCGACCGGGCCAAACAGACTCGCACTCGATCCATCCGGACCGTTCGGGCTGAGCCTGTCGAAGCCTCGCGCGGCGCTTCGACGGGCTCAGCGTGAACGGGCGGAGGGTGTACAAACACATCGCTGCCGGATCAGTGGGCCTTTGCCCGGGTCACCAAAAAGTCCACGATGTGGTTGCGCAGCGCGTAGTAGCCGTCCAGGTGGTGCAGGCTGGTGCGCGTGCGTTCGCGCGGCAGCGGGTTCACCACCACCTCGGCCACGCCGCCCGGGCGGTAGCCCTCGCTGGTTTCGTTGCCGTTGCTCATGAGCAGGATGCGGTCGGCCAGCAAGATGGCCTCGTCCACGTCGTGCGTGATCATGAACACCGTCTGCTGCGTCTGGCGCACGATGGCCATCAGCTCGTCCTGGATGGTGCCGCGCGTGAGCGCATCCAGCGCGCCGAACGGTTCGTCCAGCAGCAGCATCTTGGGCTGAATGGAGAAGGCCCGCGCAATGCCCACCCGCTGCTTCATGCCGCCCGAGAGCTGCGAGGGCTTCTTGTCGATGGCCGGGCTCAGGCCCACCAGCGCGACGAACTTTTCCACATGCGCGTCGACCTGCGCGGCCTTCCAGCCGGGCCAGCGCGACTTCACGGCAAACGCGATGTTCTGGCGCACGGTGAGCCAGGGCATCAGCGCGTGGCTCTGGAACACCACGCCCCGGTCCAGGCTGGGGCCGGCCACCTCGCGGCCGTCCATGATGACGGTGCCCGACGTGGCCGTGTCCAGCCCTGCCAGCACGTTCAGGATGGTGGTCTTGCCGCAGCCCGAGTGGCCGATGATGCAGACGAACTCGCCCTTGTCGAGGGTGAACGACACGTCGGCAAACACGGGCTTGGCCGGCACATAGGCCTTGGCGAGGCGGTCGATCTGGAGGAATCCGGAAGTCACGGAGGCGGCCTTTCTGGGCGGGGAATCGTCGGCTTCGGGCGCGGCGGCGGCGCGGTGGGTCACGTCACTCCACATAGGTCACCGCCTTTTGCAGCTGGCCGAACGCCAGGTCCAGCAACATGCCCACCACGCCGATCACCAGGATGGCGAAGATCACGTTGGTGAGCGACAGGTTGTTCCACTCGTTCCACACGAAGTAGCCGATGCCCGTGCCGCCCACCAGCATCTCGGCCGCCACGATGACCAGCCACGCAATGCCCATGCTGATGCGCATGCCCGTGAGGATGGTGGGCGCCGCGGCGGGCAGGATCACCTGGAAGGCCTTGCGCAGCGGATGCACCTCCAGCGTGGCCGACACGTTGAGCCATTCGCGCTTGACGGACGCCACGCCAAAGGCGGTGTTCACCAGCATCGGCCAGACCGAGCAGATGAAGATCACGAAGATGCCAGAGATCGACGAGTCCTTGATGGTGTACAGCGCCAGCGGCATCCACGCCAGCGGGCTGATGGGCTTGAGCACCTGGATGAACGGGTCGAACGCGCGGCGCAGCAGCGGCGACATGCCGATGACGAAGCCCAGCGGAATCGCCACCAGGCAGGCCAGGCCAAAGCCCAGCGCCACGCGGCCCAGCGAGTGCGCGAGCTGGATGGCAATGCCCTTGTCGTTGGGTCCGTTGTCGTAGAACGGGTTGGACAGATGGGTCCACACCGTGCTGCCCATGTCGGCCAGCGACGGAAAACCGCTGCCCTTGGCACTGGCGCCGGGGTCCTTGCCCATCATCTTGGCGTACTCGATCTGTTCGGCCGTCATGCCCGCCGTGCCGCCACCGCCGCCGGAAGACGACGTGGCCACGTACCACACGCCCAGCAGCGTGAGGAAGATCAGCACGGACAGCAGGCCCGCGCGCAGGTTGAGGCTTTTGGCTGAATTCATCCTACTTCTCCTGTAGCGTCGCAATGCGCGACGAAGGTCGAAACGGGCGCTACGCAGGCCAGTGCGCCCGTGGAACTGGCTTCGCCAGGCCACCGGGTGCGTCCCCCTTCAGGGGGAAGGCGCCGAAGGCGACTCAGGGGGTGCCTCATCAAGCTGCCTTGCGGATGGGGAAGCTCCTGGCGTATTCCGCCGCCTTGGCGGCGTCGAACTCCTTGCCCATGATCTTGAACTTGGGGTACGCGCCGTCGGGCACCTTCTGGTCCAGGGCCTTCATCTGCTTCTTTGCGTCGGTGAGGAGGAACACCTTCTCGGCGATCTGCCGGTAGTCCACGTCGCCCTTGATGTAGCCCCAGCGCTGCATCTGCGTGAGCATCCACACGGCCATGCTCTGCCAGGGTATGGGGTCGAAGTCGGCGCGGTCGGGCACGTTCTGCACCTTGCCCAGGCCGTCGGCAAACTTGCCCGTGAGCACCTGGGCGATCACCGCCTCGGGCTGGTTCAGATAGGCCTGGGGCGCAATCACCTTGGCGATCAGCTCGCGGTTCTTGGGGTCGCGCGCCATGGCGGCCGAGGTGAGCACGGCGCGGTACAGCGCGGCAAAGGTGTTGGGGTTCTTCTGGATGAATTCGGTGCTGGTGCCGAACGCGCAGCAGGGGTGGCCGTTCCACAGGTCCTTGGTCAGCAGGTGGATGAAGCCCACCTCTTCGTACACCGCGCGCTGGTTGAACGGGTCGGGGCCCAGGAAGCCGTCGATGTTGCCCGCGCGCAGGTTGGCCACCATCTCGGCGGGTGGCACCACGCGCAGCTGCACGTCGGTGTCGGGGTTCAGGCCCGCCTCGGCCAGGTAGTAGCGCAGCAGGAAGTTGTGCATGCTGTACTCGAACGGAATCGCGAACTTGAAGCCCTTCCAGTTCTTCGGGTCGCGGTTGTTCTTGTGCTTCAAGGCCAGCGTGATGGCCTGGCCGTTCACGTTCTGGATCGTGGCCACGTTCATGGGCGTGGCGTTCGAGCCCAGGCCCATGGAGATCGCCAGCGGCATGGGCGAGAGGAAGTGCGTGGCGTCGTACTCCTTGTTGATCATCTTGTCGCGGATCAGCGCCCAGCCTGCCGTCTTGGTGACCTCCACATTCAGGCCCTGCTTGCTGTAGAAGCCCAGCGGGTGGGCCATGATGAGCGGCGTGGCGCAGGTGATGGGGATAAAGCCGATCTTGAGGTTCGTCTTCTCCAGCGCGCCCTGCTTCTCCTGCGCCATGGCCTGCAGGCTGGCCACGGGCAGCACGCTGGCAATGGCCGCCATGGCCGTGCCCTTGCCCACGGCGCGCAGGAAGCGGCGGCGCACCGCGTCCTGCGGGAACAGCGCCTTGACCAGCGTGGCTTCGATGAACTCGTTGCTGTAGGCCTCGAACTCGGAGGTCATGCTGCGCTGGCGCAAGGTGGCCGCTGCCGCGTCGGCCGACACCTCGGCGTGGTGGTCGGCCACCGTGTGGTCGCGGCCGCAGCTGCATTTCAGCATCAAGGGGCGGTCGGCATCGTAGGGCGAGAAGAATTCGGACATGGCACACCTCGTGGGACGTTGATGCCAGGCCCTACGCAAAGCATGGGCCAGCTGCGGGCCCTGCCGGGGCCGTGTCGTGAATTCGTGGGTGCCTTTGCTACAGCGTGTAGGGGCAGCACTACAAACCAGGCCCGCGAGGGCCGGTGCCTCACTGTGCGGGCGTGCCGCGCGCCAGCAGCGCCAGCTCCACGTCGTTGCGCGCGCCGGTCTTTTCGAGAATGCGGGCGCGGTAGGTGCTGACCGTGTTGGGCGCCAGCTTGAGCTGCGCACCAATTTCGCTCACGCTCTGCCCCGCGGTGAGCAGGCGGAACACCTGGTGCTCCCGGTACGAGAGCGCGTCCACCCCGGCGGGCGCGCCCTGGGCGGCCCGCACCGCGCCGGTGCGTTCCACCGCACCGGCCAGCGCCTGGGCGGTGGCCTCCGTCAGGTAGCGCCCGCCTGCGGCCACCTTGCGCACGGCGGCCACCATATCGTCGGGATCGGCGCTTTTGTGCAGGTAGCCCGCCGCACCCATCTGGATGCAGCGCACGGCGTACTGCCGCTCGGGGTAGGTGCTGAGCATCAGCACCGGCAGCGCCGGCCAGGCCTTGCGCAGGGCTTGCAGCACTTCGAGGCCATCCATGCCGGGCATGGCGATGTCCAGCAGCACCACGTCCAGCGGCTGCCCACCCCCGGCGCCCAGCAGCTGGCTCACCTGCGCCAGCACCTCGGCGCCCTCGGTGGCCTCGGCTGCCACGACGATCTCGGGCGTTCCGTTGGCCGGGTCGCCCAGCACCTGCTTGAGCCCCTCGCGCACGATGCGGTGGTCGTCCCCAATCAACACGCGAACGGTGGAATTCATGCAAGCTCCAGTGGAATCAGCAATTGCAGGCTCGACCCCTGGCCCGGTGCGCTGGTGATGCTGAGCCGCCCGCCCAGCTGCCGCGCACGCTCGCGCATGCCCATCACGCCATAGGCGGTGGGCGCCTCCAGCGCCTGGCGGGTGGCGCCCACGCCGTTGTCGCGCACGCTCAGCTGCAACGCAGCGTCCCGCACGTCAATGGCAATGTCGATGGCGCTGGCCTGCGCATGGCGGCCCACGTTGCTCAGCATCTCCTGGAAGATGCGGAACACGGCCATGGCCGCAGGCCCCGGCAGGTGCAGGGTCTCCGGCACGTCCATGTGCCAGGCCAGGCGCAGCTCGGCCGATTGGGCGAACTCCTGCGCCTGCCACTCCAGCGCGGCCCACAGGCCCTGGTGGTCCAGGATGCTGGGACGCAGGTCGGTGATGATGCGGCCCACGTTGTCCACGGCGGTCTCGATCAGGCGGCTCATGTTCTGGCACTTGCAGCGCATCTGGGTGCGCATGTCGCCTGCGGCCTCGGGCGTGCGCGCGCCCTGCTCGCCCAGGCGCTTGTGCAGCCAGTTCACGTCCATCTTCAGCGCCACCAGCAGGCTGCCCAGCTCGTCGTGCACCTCGCGGGCGATGCGCGTGCGCTCTTCCTCGCGCACCTGTTCCGAATAGGCCGACAGCTCGCGCAGCTGGGCCAGCGCCTGCGACAGCTCCTGGGTGCGGGCGGCCACGCGCCGCTCCAGCTCGTTGTTGGCACGCGCCAGCGCGTCGTGCGCGCGCTGCAGTTCGTCGGCCGCACGTTTGCGGCTGGTGATGTCGATAAAGGCGATGACGGCGCCCTGCACCTGATCGCCTTCCAGAATGGGGTGGCTCGAATATTCGACGGGGAACGCAGACCCGTCGCGGCGCCAGAACACCTCGGTGTCCACCCGGCAGGGCAGGCCCCGGCGAAACGCGTTGAAGATCGGGCATTCGCTGTCGGGATAGGGACTGCCGTCGGCATGGCTGTGGTGGGTGACGGCGTGCATGTTGCGGCCCATCACCTCTTCGGGTGTCACGCCCAGCATCTGCGCCCCTGCCCGGTTGAGGAACACGCAGTTGCCAGCCAAGTCGATACCGAACACCCCCTCGCCCGTGGATTCCAGCAGCAGCCCCAGGCGGTCTTTCCACAGCGCGCTGGCGCGGGTGGGCAGGTTCAGGACGTGGGCGGGCATGCGGGCACCCAAGCAATGGCCGTGCCCAGCGCACGCCGCAGGGGCTGTGCGCCGGCCCGCTGACACCGCACAATAGGCCAATGCAGACCGTTACCCCGTCCCCCGTGGCCGCTGCGCCCCCGCCCCCGCCGTCCGTCTGGCGCCCGCCCAGCCTGTCCGCACGCTGGTGGCCCGTCTTCCTGCGCAACTTCCTGGTCTGGCGCAAGCTGGCCCTTCCCAGCCTGGTGGGCAACATCGCCGAGCCGCTGATGTGGCTGGTGGCCTTTGGCTACGGCATGGGCGCGCTGGTCGGGCAGGTGAACGTGGGGGACACCCAGGTGGCCTACATCCTGTTCCTGGCCAGCGGCTCCATCTGCATGAGCGCCATGAACGCGGCGAGCTTCGAGGCGCTGTACTCGGCCTTCTCGCGCATGCACGTGCAAAAGACCTGGGACGGCATCATGAACGCGCCCGTCAGCCTGGACGACGTGGTGCTGGCCGAAATGCTGTGGGCCGCCTTCAAGGCGGTGTTCACCGTCACGGCCATCCTGGGCGTGATGCTGGCCCTGGGCATCAGCCACAGCCCCCGGCTGCTGGTGGCCTGGCCCGTGCTGCTGTTCGTGGGGGTCATGTTCTCCAGCATCGCGCTGATCTTCAACGCGCTGGCCAAGGGGTATGACTTCTTCACCTACTACTTCACGCTGGTGCTCACGCCCATGATGTTCCTGTCGGGCGTGTTCTTCCCGCGCGAGCAGCTGCCGCCCGTGGTGCGCGCCATCTCCGACTGGCTGCCGCTGACCAACGCGGTGGAGCTGGTGCGCCCGCTGTTCATGGACCAGTGGCCCGCCCAGCCGTGGCGCCATGGCGTGGTGCTGGTGGTGACCACCGTGGCGGCCTTCTGGGTGGCCCTGGCCCTGACCCGCAAGCGCTTCAAGGCATGACCGTGCTGCTCAGCCCCAGCCATATTGCCATGGTGGCCAAGGGCGTGTCGGCCATCGTGGCGTCACGCGATGGGGCCATGCGCCCGAGCATCATGCGGGCCGTGGGCAGCCACATCAGCGGCGATGGGCAGGAGGTCACGGTGTACCTGCGGCGCAGCCAGTCCGAACAGCTGCTGCATGACATTGCGCACACCGGCGAGATTGCCGTGGTCTTCAGCGTGCCATCCACCCACCAGACGTTGCAGCTCAAGGCCCGCCGGGCCACGCAGCGCCCGGCCCATGGCGGCGACTTGCCCGTGTTGCAGGCCTACCTGCGGTCCATGGTGCAGGAGGTGGGCCAGGTCGGCTACGGTCCGGAGTATGTGGCGGCCATGCTGGCAGCGCCGCTGCAGGATGTGGTGGCGGTGAGCTTCACGCCCACCAGCGCGTTCGACCAGACACCAGGCCCGCGCGCAGGCGCGCAGCTGTGTGCACCACCCACGCCTCCCGTATCGCGGCCATGAGCACCGCAGCCCCGTCCCTGCACAGCATCCGCCCCTGCCTGGAGGGTGCGATTCCCGCCATCATGGCGACCTGCGACCCCGACGGCACACCCAACGTGGCCTACATCTCGCAGGTGGTCTATGTGGATGCGGCGCATGTCGCGCTGTCGTTCCAGTTCTTCAACAAGACCCGCCAGAACATCCTGCGCAACCCACGCGCATCGGTACTGGTGCTGGATCCGCTCACCGCCCATTTCTACCGCCTGCACCTGCGGTACGAACGCACCGAGGACAGCGGCCCGGTGTTCGAGAGCATGCGCGCGCAGCTGGCGGGCATTGCATCGCATGCGGGCATGGCCGATGTGTTTGAGCTCAAGGGCGCCGACATCTATGCCGTCGAGCACATCGAATCGGTGGCGGGCGAAGGCCTGCCGGCACCCGCGCCACGCTCCGGGCTGCTGCACACGCTGCGCCTGTGCAGCGAAAGCATCGCACGCTGTACGGGGCTGGACGAACTGCTCCAAGGCGCGCTGCAGGGCCTGCAGCACAAGCTGGGCATCGAACACGCCATGGTGCTGATGCTGGACGCCAGCGCCCAGCAGCTCTACACGGTGGCCAGCTGCGGCTATGCCACTTCGGGCGTGGGCTCGGAGATCCGCCTGGGCCAGGGAGTGATCGGCATGGCCGCGCGGGAGCGCACGCCGGTGCGCATCAGCCACATGACGCACGCTGCCCTTTACAGCCACGCCATCCGCGAGAGCATGGACGCGCATGCCGCACCCGATGCGCCCCCGCTGCGCGGCCTGGACATCCCCTACCCCGGCCTGCCCGAGCCGCACAGCCAGGTGGCGGTGCCGCTGCTGTCGGCCGGGCGCTTGCTGGGCGTGCTGTTTGCGGAGAGCCCCGAGGACATGCGCTTTGGCTTCGAGGATGAAGACCTGCTGGTGGCCATTGCGGGCCAGCTGGCCGCCGCCATCGACCTGCTGCAGGCGGCGCCCGATGCGCCCGAGCCCCTGCCCGCCCCCACTGCGGCACCGCCGGTGAGCGGCAGCGCGCTGCGGGTGCGCCACTTTGCGGCCAACGACAGCGTGTTCATCAACGACGACTACCTGATCAAGGGCGTGGCGGGCGCCATCTTCTGGAAGCTGCTTCGCGACCACCAGCAGACGGGCCGCGTGGATTTCACCAACCGCGAACTGCGCCTGGACCCGGCCCTGCGGCTGCCCGAGGTGGCCGACAACCTGGAGGCCCGGCTGTTGCTGCTGCAGCGCCGCCTGCAGGAGAACAGCCCGCACATCCACATCGAAAAAACGGGGCGCGGGCGCTTTCGGCTGTGCGTTCTGCGTCCCGTGGTGCTGGAAGACGCCTGAGCCTCAGTGCACCAGACCGGGCACCACGGGCAGACCCAGGCTGCGCATGAGCTTGGTCCACTCGGGCTGCGTGAGGTGGGGCTGCACCTGCGCGAGCACGGCCGCCAGCACCGGCGCGGGCGCGTGCTGCTGCATCCCGGACAGCATGGCCGTGCGTTCCGCCGGTGCCATGAAGGGCACCATCCAGCGGGCCACCAGCATCATCTCCTCAGGCGGGATCGAGGCCACCAGCGCGTCGTGCACGCCCGCCAGTTCCGCGTCGGTGTAGCACTGCCAGAGCACGCGGTTGTGGGCCGTCTCTTCTTCGTGCATGTGCTCGAAGTTGTGCGCCACGAACAGGGCCAGCTGGCGGTACAGCGCTTGCGTGGCGGCTGCTCGCGCGGGCTTGGCGCAAGCGATCAGATGGTTCACGCCGTCCGCCAGCGCCGCGATGGCTTCTTCATGTTCCACATGCTCGCCCGCGACGGCCTGGCTGGAGCCGGGCTGGCGGGCCTCCATGGCCGCATGGACGAAGTTGTTCTCGTGCCGCAGGTGCGACCGGCACAGGTCCAGCAGCTGCATCACGCGCTGGCAAGTCTCTGCAAACTCCAGGTCGTCCTCCACATCCATGCGGCCCAGGCCCAGCAGGGTGTCGGCCATGAAGGCGCGCAGCGCCTTGTGGATGGTGGCGTACATGTCCATGCGGGGGGCTGCAGGCTGGGCTTGGGTCAGTGCGGCGATTTCGCGGGCGTCGATTTTCATGAGGGTCTTTCTTTCATGTCTCAGCGCCTCTTCTTGAGGCACCGGGCCGGGAGCACCATGCACCCGTTTCCATGCAAGGAAGTCTAGAAATCCGACGCGCTTTTGCCTGTTAAAAACTCCTTAAACAGACCCTTTGCAAACCTTAAAAATCGCGTTCCGCGCGCCGAATGTGAAATCGTTCACGCGGCAGCGCGCAGCAGGTCCACCGCCTTCTCGGCAATCATCACCGTGGGCGCGTTGGTGTTGCCGCTCACGATGCGCGGCATGATGGAGGCGTCCACCACGCGCAGGCCGGCCAGGCCATGCACGCGCAGCTCCGGATCCACCACGTCCATGGGCCCGGGGCCCATGCGGCAGGTGCCCACGGGGTGGTAGATGGTGTCGGCGTACTGGCGGATGAACTGCTCGATCTGCGCATCCGTGCGCGCCGCCGCCGAGGCGGGCAGCTCCCTGGCGCCAAAGCGCGCCAGCGCGGGCTGGGCCAGGATCTCGCGCACGCGCTGGAAGCCGCGCACCAGGCGCCGCAGGTCGTCCGGGTCGGCCAGGAAGTTCGGGTCCACCAGGGGCAGGGCCATCGGGTCGCGGCTGGCCAGCGTCACGGCGCCGCGGCTCTTGGGCTGCAGCAGGCACACGTGGACCGAATAGCCGTGGCCCAGCACGGTCTTGCGGCCGTGGTCCACGAGCTTGCCCACCACGAAGTGCAGCTGCAGGTCGGGCGCGGGCTCGGCCGGATGGCTCTTGATGAAGCCGCCGGCCTCTGCAAAGTTGGTGGTCAGGATGCCCGTGCGGTGCCGGCGCCATTCGCGGATGCCGCGCAGGGCATTCACCATGCCGGTGGGCGACAGGCCGAACAGGTCGCGGTGGTTGGGCGCGTCCAGCACCTGCACCACGTCGGGGTGGTCGTGCAGGTGCGCGCCCACGCCCGGCAGGTCGTGCAGCACGGGGATGCCGTGGCGCTGCAGCGCCGCACCTGGGCCCACGCCCGACAGCATCAGCAGCTGCGGGGAGAGCAGCGCCCCTGCGCTCAGCAGCACCTCGCGCGTGGCCCGCACCTGCTGCAACGTGCCGCCCTGGCGGTATTCCACGCCCACCGCACGCTGGCCCTCGAACAGGATGCGCGTGGCGTGGGCGCCGGTGACGACCCGCAGGTTGGGCCGCGCCAGGTGCGGCGTGAGGTAGGCCTTGGCCGTGCTGTGGCGCTCGCCGTTCTTGTGGGTGACCTGGTACAGGCCCACGCCTTCCTGGGTAGCGCCGTTGAAGTCGGTGTTGTGCACCTCGCCGGCCTGCACGCCGGCTTCGGTAAACAGGTGGCTGAAGCGGTGCGGACTGCGCAGGTCGGCCACGTTGAACGGGCCGCCCTGGCCGTGCCAGGCGTCAGGACCGCGCTCGTTGTGCTCGGCCTTGAGGAAGTACGGCTTCACGTCTTCCCAGCCCCAGCCGGGGTTGCCCTCTGCAGCCCAATGGTCGTAGTCGGCATGCTGGCCGCGGACGTAGACCATGGCGTTGATGGAGCTGGAGCCCCCCAGCACCTTGCCCCGCGGCTGGTAGCCCTGGCGGCCGCCGAGCCCGGGCTGCGGCGTGGTGTTCTGCCCCCAGCCGTTGAGCTCGAACTTGGCCATCACGGCCAGCCCCGCAGGGCAGTGGATGAGCACGCTGCCGTCGGCCGGGCCGGCCTCCAGCAGACATACGCGCACGGAGGGGTCCTCGCTCAGGCGGCCGGCCAGCACGCAGCCCGCGGAGCCGCCGCCGATGATGATGTAGTCGAACATGCTGTGGTGTCTCCTGCCCCCTGTCCACGGGAGCTGACCCACCATAACCGAACGGCCGTGCGATTCGGCTTACCATCCACGCCATCCGTTTCACTTTGAAGAGGGCTCTCTATATGACGATTCAGACCGTAGGCATCATCGGCGCGGGCACCATGGGCAATGGCATTGCACAGGCTTGCGCGGTGTCTGGCATCAGCGTGGTGATGGTCGACATCTCGGATGCTGCAGTGCAAAAAGGCCTGGCCACCGTGGCCGGCAGCCTGGACCGCCTGATCAAGAAGGAAAAGATCACCGAGGCCGACAAGGCCGCCGCGCTGTCGCGCATCAGGACCTCCACCAGCTACGACGACCTGAAGGCCGCGCAGCTCGTGATCGAGGCGGCCACCGAGAACTACGAGCTCAAGCTCAAGATCCTGAAGCAGGTGGATGCGCTGGTGGCGCCCGAGGTGATCATTGCGTCGAACACCTCGTCCATCTCCATCACCAAGCTGGCCGCCGCCACCAGCCGCGCCGACCGCTTCATCGGCATGCACTTCTTCAACCCCGTGCCCATGATGGCGCTGGTGGAGATCATCCGCGGCCTGCAGACCAGCGACGCCACGCACGATGCCGTGAAGGCCCTGGCCGAAGCCTTGGGCAAGAGCCCCATCACCGTGAAGAACGCGCCGGGCTTTGTGGTCAACCGCATCCTGGTGCCCATGATCAACGAGGCCTTCTTCGTGCTGGCCGAGGGCCTGGCCACGCCCGAGGACATCGACGCAGGCATGAAGCTGGGCTGCAACCAGCCCATCGGCCCGCTGGCGCTGGCCGACATGATCGGACTGGACGTGTGCCTGGCCGTGATGGACGTGTACCTGAACGAGTTTGGCGACAGCAAGTACCGCCCCTGCCCGCTGCTCAAGGAAATGGTGGCGGCCGGCCGCCTGGGCCGCAAGACGGGGCAAGGCGTCTACAGCTACTGAGCGTCAGCCAACTAGAAGCCCCCCCGGCGCGGCGCGCGGGGGGGCATTGCGGCGGGCGCCGTGGCAGCGGCCGGCGTTGTCCCAGGCCCCGTCTTCTCAAGAGCGCATCAGGCCTTGGCCTTGAAGGCCGGAAGCTTGTCACCCAGGCGGGCCCCCATCTCTGCGCCAAGCGCCTGCAGGCCGCTCAGGGGGCGCACCATGACCTCGAACTCGGTGATCTGGCCCTGCTCATTGAAGCGCACCAGGTCGATGCCCTTGAGCTGCTTGTCGCCCACGCGGGCGCTGAACTCCAGCACGATGTTCAGGCCATCGTCGGAGGCCAGCTGGCGGTGGTACGTGAAGTCTTCAAAGACCTGTATGACGGTGGACAAGGCCAGTTGCAGCGCGGGCGCGGAGGCGTACGGCGTGTTGGCCATGGGCGAGCGGAACACTGCGTCGGGGTGCACGATGGACGGCAGATCCGACAGGTCGCGGCGGGCCACCATGTGGTGCCAGGCCGTGAGCGAGCGGGCGACGGCGGGATGCAGGTTCTTCGGGGCTTCTGTCATGGAATGTCTCCTGGCGTGTGGGGCGGGCATCAGATGCGGGCAGCGAGCGTGGTGCCCTGGAGGATGGCGCGCTTGGCATCCAGCTCGGCGGCCACGTCCGCACCGCCGATGAGGTGGACGCTCTGCCCTGCGGCCACCAGCGCGTCGTACAGCGCGCGCAGCGGTTCCTGGCCGGCGCAGACCACGATGTGGTCGACCTCCAGCACCTGGGAGGGCCCGCCGTCGATGCGGACGTGCAGGCCCGCGTCGTCTACACGCTCATAGGCCACTCCCGAGCTCATGCCCACGTTGCGTGCCTTGAGCGAAGTGCGGTGGATCCACCCCGTGGTCTTGCCCAGCTGGTCGCCCACCTTGCTGGTCTTGCGCTGCAGCAGGTGGACTTGGCGCGCGGGGGCTTCCACCCGCGCGGCGCGCAGGCCGCCAGCCTGGGCGTAGGCGGTGTCGATACCCCATTCCTCGTTGAACTTGGCGGGCGCGAGGGCACCGCTTTCGCCTGCGTGCGTGAGGTATTCGGCCACGTCAAACCCGATACCGCCCGCGCCAATCACGGCCACGCGCTGTCCCACAGGCTGCTTGTCGCGCAGCACGTCCAGGTAGCCCAGCACCTTGGGGTGGGCAATGCCCTCGATGTCCGGCGTGCGCGGCTGGATGCCCGTGGCCACCACCACCTCGTCGTAGCCGTGGCCGGCCAGATCGCCCGCCTCCACGCGGGTGTTCAGGCGCACGTCCACGCCGTGCAGCTCCAGCTGGCGGCGGTAGTAGCGCAAGGTCTCGTGAAACTCTTCCTTGCCCGGCACCTGCTTGGCGACGTTGAGCTGGCCGCCGATCTCGCTGCCCGCATCGAACAGCACCACGGCGTGCCCGCGCTGCGCGGCCGTGACGGCAAAGCTGAGGCCCGCGGGCCCGGCGCCGACCACCGCAATGCGCTTGCGGACCGGTGCCGGGGCGATGACCAGTTCCGTCTCGTGGCAGGCACGAGGGTTGACCAGGCAGCTGGTGATCTTGCCCCCGAAGGTGTGGTCCAGGCAGGCCTGGTTGCAGGCGATGCAGGTGTTGATCTCGTCGGCCCGGCCCTGTCGCGCCTTGCGCACGAAGTCGGCATCGGCCAGCAGCGGGCGCGCCATGGAGACCATGTCGGCGCAGCCCTCGGCCAGCAGGCGCTCGGCCACCTCGGGGGTGTTGATGCGGTTGGAGGTGATGAGCGGTATGCCCACCTGGCCCATGAGCTGTCGGGTCACCCAGGCGAATCCGGCCCGCGGCACCTTGGTGGCGATGGTGGGAATGCGTGCCTCATGCCAGCCGATGCCGGTGTTGAGGATCGTGGCGCCCGCCGCCTCGATGGCCTGGGCCAGCTGTATCACCTCGGCCAGGGTGGAGCCGCCCTCCACCAGATCCAGCATGGACAGGCGGTAGATGATGATGAAGTGCGGCCCCACGCGCTCGCGGGTTCGGCGCACGATCTCCACCGGGAAGCGGATGCGGTTGGCATAGCTGCCGCCCCACGCATCGTCGCGCTGGTTGCTGCGTGCGGCGATGAACTCGTTGATCAGGTAGCCCTCCGAGCCCATGATCTCCACGCCGTCATAGCCCGCATGCTGGGCCAGCGCGGCGCAGCGCACGAAGTCCTCGATGGTCTGCTCCACCTCGTCGGCCGTGAGCGCATGCGGCACGTGGGGGTTGATGGGTGCGCGCAGGGCGCTGGGCGCCACCAGGTCCCGGTGGTAGGCGTAGCGGCCAAAGTGCAGGATCTGCATGGCGATCTTCCCGCCCTCGGCATGCACGGCGCGCGTCACCTTGCGGTGCTGCCCGGCCTCGTGCTCGTTGACCAGCATGGCGCCGCCCGGCATGGGCCGGCCGCGCTCGTTGGGCGCGATGCCGCCCGTGACGATGAGCCCCACCTCGCCGCGAGCCCGCTCGGCATAGAAGGCCGCCATGCGCTCGAAACCGTGGGCCACCTCTTCGAGGCCCACATGCATGGAGCCCATGAGCACGCGGTTCTTCAGGGTGGTGAAGCCCAGGTCCAGCGGGGCGTGCAGGTGCGGATAGGGGCTTGCCGCTTCGGCGCCCCCGGCACGGGGCACCGCGGCCTGGGGGGGCGTGGGGGAAACAGGGGCGTTGAGCATGGGGTCCTTCTTATTTATGCAACCAGTTGCATGAATGTAGCGGTGCTCCACCGTTTGCGCAACTGGTTGCATTAACGAAGCCCTGCCGCGGTTGAGGCAAGATCGCGCGTCTGCAAACCCCGTTGTCTGGCGCCCGCCTCATGTCCTTGCCCCACGCCCTCCTTACCGCCTTGGTCGAGCACCCCTGCTCCGGATCGGAACTGGCCGAGCGCTTCGACCGTTCCATCGGCTACTTCTGGCACGCCACGCACCAGCAGATCTACCGCGAACTCGCGCGGCTGGAGGAAGCGGGCTGGATCGAGGCATTGCCCGCGGAGACGGGGCGCGGCCGCAAGCGGCAGTTCCGGCTGCTGCCCGCCGGCCGCAAGGAGCTGCGCCGCTGGATCGCGCAGCAGGACGATCCGGTGCCGCTGCGGGATGCGCTCATGGTGCGGCTGCGCGCCGAAGCGGCGATCGGCCCGGCAGGGCTTGAAAAGGAAATCGCGCGGCGCATGGCCATGCATGAGCACAAGCGCGCCCTCTACCAGCACATCGAGCAGCGCGACTTTGCAGGCCGCGACCCCAGCCGCGAGCGCCGGCTGCAGCACCTGGTGCTCAAGGCCGGCATCCTGCAGGAGGAACTCTCGCTGGCCATCTCGAAAGAAGCCCTGCAGATCTTGCGCGAGCCGCCGCAGGGGGCGTGACGGGGCCTTCCAGGCCATCCCCGGCCGCGCACCGCCGCAACCCGCCCGCAGCCCGGAGCGGATCGGCTGCGCGGCGGTACGCGCCTGTCCCACGGGAGACCGCCCGGGCCCCACGTTGCGATTTCAATCGCGGCAAAGGAGACCTCAGCGCCATGCCCACCCCCACGCCCACCACGCCACCGCCCGAAGGCTGCATCGACACGCAGGTGATCGGCCATGCGCTGCTCATCGGCATCAACCGCCCGGCCAAGCGCAATGGGTGGACGCCGCCCATGTTCCGCCAGCTGGCCGAGGCCTACACGCGCCTGGATGACGACCCGGACCTGCGCGTGGGCGTGCTGCACGCGTTCGGCGACCACTTCACCGCCGGGCTCGATCTGCCGGCCGTCAGCGCCTACATGCAGCGCGGCGAGAAGGCCATCCCCGAGGGCCTGGTGGAGCCGCACGACTACGGCCTGCCGGGCTACCGCAGGCGCGCCAAGCCCATGGTGGTCGCGGTGAAGGGCATCTGCTTCACCGTGGGCATCGAGCTGATGCTGGGCGCGGACATCGTGGTGGCGGCCGACAACTGCCGCTTCTCGCAGATGGAGGTGCAGCGCGGCATCATGGCCACGGGCGGCGCCACGCTGCGCATGGCCGAGCGCGCGGGCACGGGCAATGCGCTGCTGCATTTGCTGACGGCCGACGAGTTCGGGAGCGCCGAGGCGTACCGCCTGAACTTTGTGCAGAAGGTGGTGCCCGCGGGGCAGGAGCTGGAGGAGGCATTGCAGATCGCCGAGCGGATCGCCGCCCAGGCGCCGCGCGCCGTGGTGGCCACGCGGCTCAACGTGCTCAAGGCCATCGAACAGGGACAGGCCGCGGCGGTGGCGGACTTCATCCCCGTGCAGAAAGCGTTGGCCCACAGCGAGGACGCGGCCGAGGGCGTGCGCGCCTTTGTGGAGCGGCGGCCGGCGCGGTTCAGCGGGCGGTAGGCAGCAGGCGGCGCGCTCCCCCTCCGACAGCTGCAGGGTTCAAGGTAAAACAGCCTCTAGCGCTTATCCATCAAGCGCAAGCTGCTATCGATACAGTAGCAAACATTACTGCACGCCGCGCAGGCGCGCCTACCACCCGCCGGGCTTTCTTGCCCGGCCTTGCCTCCAGCCCACTCGCACACAAAGGTTTTACACAATTCAATTGCACGCAATCGAATTGCGCCGCACAATTCGCCCCATGCCCAGCCCCAGCACCCCCTTCCCTCCCAGCCCCGCCATCCTGCGGCTGGACAACCAGGTCTGCTTTGCGCTGTATTCCGCCTCGCTGGCGATGACCAAGCTGTACAAGCCCCTGCTGGACCGGATCGGCCTGACCTATCCGCAGTACCTCGTGATGCTGGTGCTGTGGGAGCAGGACGGCGTGACGGTGTCCGAGCTGGGCGAGCGCCTGTTCCTGGACTCCGGCACGCTCACGCCGCTGCTCAAGCGCCTGGAGGCGCAGGGCCACATTGCCCGGCTGCGCGATGTGCAGGACGAGCGCCGCGTGCGCATCACCCTCACGGCCCAAGGCCGCGCCCTGCGCGACCAGGCCGAGGCCATTCCGCGGTGCGTGCTGCAAAGCAGCCAGTGCTCCATTGCCGAGCTGACCACCCTGACCAACGAACTCAAGCAACTGCGGGACCGGCTCAGCGCACAACGCTGACCGCCCGCAGGCAACACAAGAACCGATCCGATTCCCTCCACCGCCCACCGTGGGCAACCACCGCAAGGAAGACACCATGACCCAACTCGAAAAAGTCCTGTACACCGCCAAGTCGCACGTGACCGGTGGCCGCGACGGCGCCGCCAAGACCGATGACGGCCGCCTGGAAGTCAAGCTGTCCTCGCCCGGCACCTCCGGCACCGGCACCAACCCCGAGCAGCTGTTTGCCTCCGGCTACGCCGCCTGCTTCATCGGCGCCATGAAGGCCGTGGGCGGCAAGATCGGCATCCCCGTGCCGCAGGACGTGTCCATCGACGCCGAAGTGGACCTGGGCCCCATCCCCAACGCCTACGGCATCGCCGCGCGCCTGAACGTCAGCCTGCCCGGCCTGGACAAGGCCACGGCCCAGAAGCTGGTGGACGCTGCCCACCAGGTCTGCCCCTACTCCAACGCCACGCGCGGCAACATCGACGTGACCATCACGGTGGTGTAAGCCATGGGCCGCCAGTTGCTTCCCCGCATCGCGGTGGCCCTGGTGGCCATCGAGCATGTCTACATCCTCGTGCTCGAAATGTTCTTCTGGAACCAGCCGCTGGGCATGAAGACGTTCAACCTCACCCAGGAGTTTGCCAACGCCACCACCACGCTCGCGGCCAACCAGGGGCTGTACAACGGCTTTCTGGCCGCGGGCCTGTTCTTCGGGCTGTTCACCGGCAACCGGGTGTTCAAGATCTTCTTCCTGGCCTGCGTGATCGTGGCCGGGGTGTTTGGCGCCGCCACCGCAGCGCCCAAGATCTTCTTCAGCCAGGCGCTGCCCGCGATCATTGCGCTGGGACTGGTGCTGGCACTGGACAAGAAGCCACAGCGCTAAATACCTGCTTGCATCAAAAACAATAGCTGCCAGCGCTTGTCCAGCAAGCGCCGGCAGCTATTTTTATGGACATTGCGTAGGCAGCGGCCCGGCTTTTGTGCAAGCTGTCATTCAGCGATCCGCGCGATGATGGGGACGGAGACAAAGCCCATGAAGATCGCCCTGCTGTCCGACATTCACGCCAACCGCCAGGCGCTCGACGCCTGCCTGCAGCACGCCCGCGCCCACGGCGCCGACCAGTTCGCACTGCTGGGCGACCTGGTCGGCTATGGCGGCGACCCCGTGGCCGTGGTCGAGCAGGCCATGGCGCTCGCCCAGGCCGGCGCGCTGTGCGTGCTGGGCAACCACGACGCCATCGCCCTGGCGCCGCCCGCCCAGCCGCGCACCCGCAGCGAGCTGGGCGCGCAGTGGACGCACGACCACCTGGGCCCCGAACACCGCGCCTTCCTGCAATCCCGGCCGCTCACCGCACGCATGGGGCAAAGCGCGCTGCTGGTGCACGCCAGCGTGGACGCGCCCGAACAGTGGCGCTATGTGGAAGACTCCAACGCCGCCGAGCGCAGCATGGCGGCCGCGCAAGCCATCGACCCCGCCATCCGCTACGTGTTCTGTGGCCACGTGCACGCGCAGGCGCTGTACTTCCTCACACCCACGGCCAAGCTGATGCGCTTTGCGCCCGAGCCCGGCGTGCCCGTGCCGGTGCCGCCGCACCGCCAGTGGCTGGGCATTGCGGGCTCGGTGGGCCAGCCGCGCGATGGCGACGCGCGCGCCATGTACGCACTGTTTGACGAGGCGGCACGCCAGCTCACGTTCTACCGCGTGCCCTACGACCATCTGGCCGCTGCCGCCGCCATCCGCGCCGCGGGCCTGCCGCCGTTCTACGCGGACCGGCTTGAAACCGGCGTCTAGGCTCCCCAAAAAATCCACTCCAAAAACACCGACCAGGGAGCGCCAATGAAGCTGCTCGAACCCGGCACCGAGATCGACGGCTTCCGCGTGCTGGACTGCATCCACGCGGGCGGCATGGCCCATATCTATGCGGTGGAATACGCGCAGCCCGGCCGCAGCCCGGGCTTTCCGATGGCGATGAAGATCCCGCGCATGACGGTGGGCGACGGCGCCGAGACCATCGTGAGCTTCGAGGTGGAGCTGCAGATCCTGCCCGTGCTCAGCGGCCCGCACGTGCCGCGCTTCGTGGCGGCGGGCGACCTGGTGCGGCTGCCCTACCTGGTGATGGAGTACATCCCCGGCCAGACGCTGCAGCACTGGCTGGACGAAGGCCCCGGCCGCTGCGACACCGAAGCAATAGCCCGCCTGGGCGCGGCCACGGCGCATGCGGCGCACAGCCTGCACCAGCAGAACGTGTGCCACCTGGACCTCAAGCCCGCCAACGTGCTCATCAAGGAAGACGGCACCGCGGTGCTGCTGGACTTTGGCCTCTCGTGCCACGCGCACTACCCCGACCTGCTGGCCGAGGAGATGCGCCAGGCCGTGGGCTCGCCCGCGTGGATCGCGCCCGAGCAGGTGGTGGGCGTGCGCGGCGACCCGCGCAGCGACATCTTCGCCATCGGCGTGATGCTGTACGAACTGGCCACGGGCGAACTGCCCTTTGGCGCGCCCACCACCAGCGGCGGCATGCGCCAGCGCCTGTGGATGGCGCCCGCGCCACCGCGCAAGCACCGCAAGGACCTGCCGCCCTGGCTGCAGGAAATCATCCTGCGCTGCCTGGAGCCCGAGGCGTCCAACCGCTACCCCTCCGCCGCGCACCTGGCCTTCGACCTGGCCAATCCCGACCAGGTGCTGCTCACCGAACGCAGCACGCGCCTGCGCGGCACGCCCTGGCGCACGCACCTGCACCACTGGCTGCGCGCGGCCGGCATGCACTACCAGCCCAGCCCCCTGCCCGCGCAGCAGATCGAGGACACGCCCATCCTCATGGTGGCCGTGCCCCATGCCGACGTGAGCGACGCCACGCTGTACTCGCTGCGCCAGGCGGTGGGCCGCTCGCTGGGCATCCGCCCCGGCGCGCGGCTGGCCTGCGTGACGGTGATCTCGCCCTCGGCCAGCAGCACCAGCGACAGCCAGCGCAGCGAAACCATGCTGCACCGCCAGCACATGGCCCGGCTGCGCCAGTGGGCCCAGGGACTGGACCTGGCAGGCCACCCGGTGAGCTACCACGTTCTCGAAGCCGGCGACGTGGCCCAGGCCCTGGTGCGCTACGCGGCGGCCAACCACGTGAGCATGATGATCCTGGGCGCGGCCACGCACGGGCTGCAGATGCAGCGCTTCATCGCCACCGTGCCCATGCGCGTGGCGCGCGATGCGCCGTGCACCGTCATCCTGGTCAAGCAGGCGCTGCCGTTCGAGCAGCTGGGGCAGGCATCCCCCGGCTGATCGCAGGCGCTCAGTCGCCCCCGGTCGTTCGGGCTGAGCCTGTCGAAGCCTCGCGCTGGGCTTCGACAGGCTCAGCCCGAACGGTCAAGGACTGCGGGAAAGGCAGACGGTAGCCAGCGCCTGGATGTCACCCACGCGCCGCCCCCACCTTGAGCGCGGGGACGCTTTCGTTTAGCGTGCGGGCATGAGCTCCACCACCCTCTTCGTACGCCAGGACAACCTGGCCGCCACCCGCCTGGTCACCGCAGACGAACCCGCTCTGAAGGACGGCGAGATCCGCGTGCAGGTCGATACCTTTGCCCTCACCGCCAACAACATCACCTATGCCGCGCTGGGCGACATGCTCAACTACTGGCACTTTTATCCCACCGGCGAGCCCGGCTGGGGCATCGTGCCGGTGTGGGGGTTCGGCACCGTCACGGCGTCGTTGCACCCGGACGTGGAGCTGGGGGAGCGCCTGTACGGCTACTGGCCCATGGGCACGCAGGCGGTGCTGTCGCCCCAGCGGGCCAACGCCGCGGGCTTCAGCGATGGCGCGCCCCACCGCGCGGGCCTGCATGCCGTCTACAACCACTACCTGCGCACCACCACCGACCCGCTGTACCGCGCCGACAACGAAGACGTGCAGGCGCTGCTGCGGCCGCTGTTCATCACCTCGTGGCTGATCGACGACTTTCTGGAGGACCAGCAGTTCTTTGGCGCCAAGCGCATGCTGCTGTCCAGCGCGTCGAGCAAGACGGCCTACGGCACCGCCTTCCAGCTCGCGCAGCGGGAGGGCATCGAGGTCGTGGGCCTCACGTCGCCGGGCAATGTGGCGTTCTGCGAGAGCCTGGGCTGCTACGACCGCGTGGTCACTTATGACGCACTCGGCCACCTCGACAGCGCCACGCCCAGCGTGTACATCGACTTTGCCGGCAGCGTGGGGCTGCGCCAGCGCGTGCACGGGCACTTCAAGGGCCTGAACTACAGCTGCTCGGTGGGCGCCAGCCACGTGGGGGACCTGGGCGGTGCAGGCCAGCTGCCGGGCCCGCGCCCGGTGATGTTCTTTGCGCCCGCCCAGGTCAAAAAGCGCCACGGCGACTGGGGCCCGCAAGGCTTGAACGACCGGCTGGTGGCGGCCTGGACCCGGTTCAGCACCGCCGTGTCCGCCGGCCCCCAGCCCTGGATGGTGGTGCAGCACCATGCGGGGCCCGAGGCCACGCAGGCACTGTTTGCCGCCGTGCTGGCGGGCGGCGGCGACCCGCGCGCCGGGCACATCGCCACGATGCTGCCCAGCTGACGCCCTGCGGGCGGGCTGCCCCGGGGCGGGCGGCGACAATGGGGCATGACCGCATTGCCCCCCGAGACCGCCGCCCCCGACCTCCACCCCTACGCCCGCCTCACCCCCGACCACGTGCTGGACGCGCTGGCCAGCGTGGGCCTGTATGGCGACGGGCGCCTGATGGCCCTGTCCTCGTACGAGAACCGGGTGTACCAGGCGACGCTGGAAGACGGCGAGCGCGTGGTGGCCAAGTTCTACCGCCCCGGCCGCTGGAGCGAGGCGCAGATCCTGGAAGAGCACGCCTTTGCCGCCGAGCTGATGGCCGCCGAGGTGCCCGCCGTGGGGCCGCTGGTCCTGAACGGCAGCACGCTGCACTGGCACGACGGTTTTGCGTTCTCCGTCAGCCCCTGGCGTGGCGGCCGCCAGCCGGAACTGGACGACTTCGAGGTGCTGGAATGGATCGGCCGCTTTCTGGCCCGCATCCACACCGTCGGTGCGGCGCAGCCCTTTGTGCACCGGCCGCCGCTGGACCTGGAGAGCTTCGGCACGGCCTCCCGCGACTGGCTGCTCGCGAAAGAGATCATCCCGCTGGACATGCAGGGCGCCTGGAAGGAACAATGCGATAAAGCTCTTGATTTGATAGCTGCCAGCGCTTATCCAGCAAGCGCCGGAGCCTCGTTTGGCTTGAAAGATGCCGCCCCCATCCGCCTGCATGGCGACTGCCACCCCGGCAACATCCTGTGGACGCCGCTGGACGAATGGGGCCGCGGCGGCCCGCACTTCGTGGACCTGGACGACGCCCGCACGGGCCCCGCCGTGCAGGACCTGTGGATGCTGCTGTCGGGCGACCGGCGCCAGCGCACGCACCAACTCAGCGCGCTGCTCGATGGCTACGAGCAGTTCCGCAGCTTCGACCGGCGCGAGCTGGCGCTGATCGAGCCGCTGCGCACGCTGCGCCTCATCCACTACAGCGCCTGGCTGGCGCGCCGCTGGCAGGACCCGATCTTCCCCGCCAACTTTCCGTGGTTCGGTACCAGCGACTATTGGCGCGGGCAGGTGGACATGCTGGTCGAGCAGATCGAGGCGATGCAGGAGGCACCGCTAAACGCCTGAACCCGGCTGCCCAAGCACCGCGCAGGCTTTTCAGCGGGCAGAACGTCGTGCGACCTTGCGGGCGCCGAGCAGCGCGAGCGCTCCGAAAAGACTGAGCAAAGCCCATTCCGACAAGGTCGGCACAACCGTTGGAACCGCACCGATGGCGGCATCAGACGTTGCACTGCACGGCGTGGGGGTATCTGCTGCACAGACGCCAGAACCCGGACTGATGGTCGCGGTATTGCTCAGGCTTCCAGTTGTGGCCACAGTGCCACTCAAGGTGAACGTCAAAGAACTTTGCCCGGGAAGATCAAAGGTAAACGGCGGGCCTGCGGTCACCGTCGGGCAGACGGCTCCTGCACTGGCGGAACAACTCCACACAGGGTTCTTGAGACCGCTGGGTATTGGATCGGCCAGTTGCACGCCCGTTGCCTGTTGCAGCCCGAGGCTCGTCACTTGAACGGTGTAGGTTGCCGTCGCTCCAGGCGTGAAGGATGGCTGTGAGATGGTCTTCTGCACGCGGATGGGAGAGACGCTGCAGATCGTGAAGGCGGCCGGCGGTTGGCTGTCGAGTACCAAGCCGGTGTTCCAGCCAATGTCGTCCACCGGGAAAACAATGGTGTTGAGGCCACTCTGCCAAGGTCCGGAAAGGACAAGTGGTGACGCAATGCTGGCTGTGGGTGTGCCGTTCACAAAGGCACCGTGGGCTATATCGTCAGCCACAAAGTTCATGGTGAACTGTACGGCTGAGGGCGGTACCTCAGGCGCCAGAATGAACTGCGTTCGGTAGTAGCTTGTGACGGGGGTGGGATAGGGCCATGGGTAAGGCGAGTTTCTTGGATAGGTGTACCCGCCCGGCTGCGGTGACACCCAATTTGCCTGACTAGGGTGTGCGTACGGCGGCGGCGCCGTGGGCACGTAAGCAGGATTCCAAACGGCACTGGCGGGAGGCGGAATATTTGCAGCGTTGTTCTGCATGACCGACGTCACCCACCACTGCAAATCGGGCGAACCCGCCGGGATCATGGAACCGTCAGCGTTCACACCGGTGTTGAAGGACGACGGATTGGATGTGCAGGAAACCGTGGGAACTTCCGGCACCTCCTGGGCAACGCTGTAGCTGCAGATCAGCGCGATCACGCTGGCTGCGAATGGGCGAAAAAGCGTGGGCATGAGGAATGACTGCTGAGTAAAGAGATGTCAATCATCGCCGCATATCGTTACTACAATTCGCACGCGAAATGTCAACCATTGTCAAAAACCCAAGCGTTCTGGCGTCCATTCAGGGCTGTCCCCGCTGGGGGTTCAACCGCTGGCAGGACCAGACTCAAGGAGTGTTCGCGATGAGAGCGGGCAACTGGTGAATTGCAATTCCCGCCACCGCACGCACCAGCTTGGGGCGCTGCTCGATGGCTACGAGCAGTTCCGCAACTTCAACCAGCGCGAACTGGCGCTGATCGAGCCGCTGCGCACGCTGCGCCTCATCCACTACAGCGCCTGGCTGGCGCGCCGCTGGCAGGACCCGATCTTCCCCGCCAACTTTCCGTGGTTCGGTACCAGCGACCATTGGCGCGGGCAGGTGGACATGCTGGTCGAGCAGATCGAGGCGATGCAGGAGGCACCGCTCGCAGCCTAGGGTACGACTGCTCGAACCAGCGCGCCTTGCGCCTTCACGGGTCCGGGCGGTCTGCCGCGCGGTAATAGCCTCCGGCTATTGCTGCGCTTTGTACCTTGCCTGCACATTCCGACCACCCCGCAATGCGGACAAAGCATCACGGGGTTTACACGGAGCCTGGTTGAGAGCCGAGACACGCCCCTGTAGCCCCGGCTGCGTTGTACTTTTCGCACCCTCTGCAAACGATTGTCAATGGGTTTGCACCAATGTGAGAAGTCGCGGAATATCGGAACATGCCCCTTCATAGGAAGAGGCTTTTCTGATTTGTACCGAGATTGCACCGCCCGAAAAACTCTCACTATGCGCATCGCGGTATTCCACGACGATCCCGTCCTGCTTGAAAAGATCCGGGTTCACCTCCAGCCCGAGCATTCCTGCCACTTCTACGTTCACGCCACCAACCTCCTCAAGGACTTCCGGCACGAAACCTTTGACCTGCTGATCGCGGGCTGGCATCTGCGCGACCGCGACGGCATCGAAGTCGTGCAGCGCATCCGCGAGATGACGGGCCAGCATCTGCCCATCCTGGTGATCACCCGCCGCAGCGAAGAGCGCGACGTGATCGAGGCCCTCAGCCGGGGCGCCGACGACTACATGGTCAAGCCCGTGCGCACCGGCGAACTGGCCGCACGCGTTGCCGCCCTGCTGCGCCGCTCGCACCCGCAGGCGCACAGCGAGCAACTGGTGTTCGGCCCCTACCGCTTCGATGCCGAGCAGCGCAATCTCACGCTGCGTGGTGAGCTGATATCCCTCAAGAACCGCGAGTACGACCTGGCCCTCTTCCTGTTCCGCAATGCCGGGCGCCTGCTGTCGCGCTCGCACCTGCGCGAAGCGGCCTGGGGTGAGTTCAGCGATTCGCCCTCGCGCTCGCTGGACACCCATGTCTCGCGCCTGCGCACCAAGCTGCACCTGAGCCCCGACAACGGCTATACCATCAACGCCTTCTACGGCATGGGGTACCGGCTGGACGTGATCGGGCCCATGGACTCCCGGGGCTGAGCACTGCGGCGCCTCCCCGCTGGCGGGCACGCTGCCGGCGCGGCCCGCCCGGCGCACAGCCGCATGCCCGCGCTGCCGTGGTGGTGCGGACACGCGGGCCGTCAACAAATGTCAAAGGTGCGCCGGTGAGCCCTGGGCTCCATTGCCCCACCTGAAGCCGCAAGAGAAGATCGGTAAACCCCGTTGCAAGGGGTTTCACGATGCCTTCACGCCGCCCGTTTTTTTCTGCCGCTTCCACCGCTTTGCGTGCCGCTGCCTTCGCGGCACTAGCGCTCGCAAGCCTGGCGGCCGCGGGGCAAGCCGCGCAAGGCGGCACCGGGCCCGGCACCGCCCCCCAGGCAGAGGACGCGCCCAGCGTCAGCGAAACCTTTGCCCCGGCCGCGGTCGCACCCGGTGAACACAGCACCCTGACCATCACGCTGGCCAACCCCGATCTCGACACGCCCGTGCCGGGCGCCAACGTGGTCAACGAATTGCCCGCGCCGCTGCAGCTCATCCAGGCGGTGCACACCTGTGCCGGCGGCGCCCTGGCCGCCGCTGCAGGCAGCAGCCGCCTGCAGTTGTACAGCGCCACCATCCCGCCCGGCGGATGCACCATCACCGCCGAAGTCACCTGGCCCAAGACGGCGGACGGCATCAAGGCCTGCGCGACGGCGTCGCTGGTCACCAACGCCATCGCTCCCGGTCCGGCGCCCGAGGGTGGCCGGTTCTCCACCGCCGCCGGCCAGATCGACGCCCCCGCCTTCGCCACGCTGGGCTGCTTCCTGGCGCGCCATACGCTGTCCCAGGTGCCCACGCTGGGCGACTGGGCCCGCACCGCGCTGGCGGGCCTGATGGTGCTGCTGGGGGTGGTGCTGGCCGGCCGGCGCATGCCGCTGCGCTGAGCGCAAAGCCCCGGCCGTCGACGGTGCACCGAGGGCGGTGCAGCCCCCTGGCGCCATCTCCGCTATGCTGGCCGCTCTTTCAGCATTCCGTGGCCTCGCGGTTCACCACGCCCATGAAGGACTGGATTCGCAACGCGCTGTCAATCCGGCAGCAACGCCGGCCGGCGCCGGTCGGCTCACGTCCCGCGCCGGGCGCCACGCTGGTGCGCGGCCCGGTCAAGATGCTCGTCACGCACGAGGTTCCGCCCGAGCTGTGGGACTGGCTGGTGCTCTCGGGCTGGCGCAACCTGCCCGTGAAGCACGACCGGCGCAAGGGAATGCGCGCGCCCGCGGGCGCCCTCAAGGAATTGCTGGACGCAGACCCCCAGGAGCGCAACCGCGCGCACAGCCGGATCCTGGAGCAGGCGCAGCCCGAAGAAGACTGAACGGCAGCCGCACCCAACAAAAAAACCCGGCGGTGCGGGACCGCCGGGTTTGCTACATTTTTCATAGCTTCTAGCGCTTGATGCACAAGCGCTAGAGACCCTTTTCACACGCTACGCCAGCAAGGCATTCACGCGCTTGACGTAGGCCGCCGGGTCGTCCGGCAGGCCGCCTTCGGCCAGCAGGGCCTGGTCGAACAGGATGTGCGCCAGGTCGTGGAAGTGCACGCTGCCATCGAGTTTCTTGACCAGCGGGTGCTCGGCATTCACTTCCAGCACGGGCTTGGTGGCCGGGGCCTGCTGGCCGGCCTGCTTGAGCAGGCGCGCCAGCTGCGTGCTCATGCCGTCGTCCTGCACCACCAGGCAGGCGGGCGAGTCGACCAGGCGCGTGGTCACGCGCACGTCCTCGGCCTTGTCCTTGAGGGCTTCTTTCAGCTTGGCCAGCACGGGCTTGAAGGCTTCGGCCGCTTCCTCGGCCGCCTTCTTCTCGGCCTCGTCCTGCAGCTTGCCCAGGTCCACGGCGCCCTTGGCCACGCTTTGCAGCGGCGTGCCGTCAAACTCGTGCAGGTAGTTCAGCGCCCACTCGTCCACGCGGTCGGTCATCAGGAGCACTTCGATGCCCTTCTTCTTGAAGACTTCGAGCTGCGGGCTGTTCTTGGCGGCGGCGAGCGTTTCGGCGGTGATGTAGTAGATGGCCTCCTGGCCTTCCTTCATGCGGGCCTTGTAGTCGGCAAAGGAGACTGTCACGGCATCGCTCTGCGTGGAGGCAAAACGCAGCAGCTTGGCCAGGCGCTCGCGGTTGGCAAAGTCCTCGCCCAGGCCTTCCTTCAGCACCGCGCCAAACTCGGCGTAGAACGCGGTGTACTTGCCTTCCTTGGCCTTGTCTTCCTCGCTCACCACGTCGGTCACGCCATCGGTGCCTTCGCCGGCGGCCTCGTGCTTGTCGTGCTTGGCCAGGTCTTCCAGCATCGACAGAACCCGCTTGGTCGAGCCTTCGCGGATGGAGCGCACGTCGCGGCTTTCCTGCAGCAGCTCGCGGCTCACGTTCAGCGGCAGGTCGGCCGAGTCGATCACGCCCTTCACGAAGCGCAGGTAAGTGGGCATCAGCGCCTCGGCGTCGTCCATGATGAACACGCGCTTCACGTACAGCTTCACGCCGGCCTTCTTGTCGCGGTTCCACAGGTCGAACGGGGCCTTGGCGGGGATGTACAGCAGCTGCGTGTACTCGGTGTTGCCTTCCACGCGGTTGTGCGCCCAGGTGAGCGGCGCTTCGTGGTCGTGGCTGATGGACTTGTAGAACTCGGCGTACTGCTCGTCGGTGATGTCCTTCTTGGGGCGGGTCCAGAGCGCGCTGGCCTTGTTCACCGTCTCCCACTCGCCGGTCTTGACCATGCCGCCGGGCTGGCGGCCGCCGTTCTCGTCGCTGGGGTTGATGAGCTCGCCGTCCTTCCACTCTTCCTTTTCCATCAGGATGGGCAGGCTGATGTGGTCGGAGTACTTGGCGATGACGGACTTGAGCTTCCAGGCGTTCAGGAACTCCCCGGCATCCTCGCGCAGGTGCAGGATGATGCTGGTGCCGCGCTCGGGGCGGGTGATGGTCTCCACCTCGAAGTCGCCCGTGCCGCTGCTCACCCAGCGCACGCCTTCCTCGGCCTTCAGGCCTGCGCGGCGCGATTCCACGGTGATCTTGTCGGCCACGATGAAGCCCGAGTAGAAGCCCACGCCGAATTGGCCGATCAGCTGCGCATCCTGCTTCTGGTCGCCCGAGAGCTTGCCCATGAAGTCCTTGGTGCCGCTCTTGGCGATGGTGCCCAGGTGGTCGATGGCCTCCTGCTGGCTCATGCCGATGCCGTTGTCGGTGATGGTGAGCGTGCGGGCGGCCTGGTCGAAGCTCACGCGCACTTCCAGGTTGGGCGCGTCTTCGTAGAGGGCGTTGTTGTTCAGCGCCTCGAAGCGCAGCTTGTCGCAGGCGTCGGAGGCGTTGGAGATCAGCTCGCGCAGGAAGATTTCCTGGTTGGAATACAGCGAGTGGGTGACCAGGTGCAGGAGCTGGGCCACTTCGGCCTGGAAAGACAGGGTCTGTTTGTTCTGGCTCATGGTGTCTTGAATGGGCTTGGGAATGGCGAAAGCGTTCGCGCGTGCTAATTCGGGGCGCACAGCGGCATTTCAAGGGCAAGGGCCCCGCGCGCGCACAAACATTGTTGACGTTCTGACAACAAAGCCGCCCGCCCGGAGCGCATCGGGCCCCCTACCATCCCCCGACGTCCGGGCGCAACACCGCCCATGCCCCCTTTTCTTTTGATTTCCCTGCGTAGGAGTCCTACCGTGCCCACATCCCTTCAAAAATGGTCTGCTGAATTTCTTGGCACCTTCTGGCTCACCCTGGGCGGCTGCGGCAGCGCCGTGCTGGCGGCCGCCTTTCCGCAGCTGGGCATCGGCTTCCTGGGTGTTTCCCTGGCCTTCGGCCTCACCGTGCTGACGGGCGCCTATGCGCTGGGGCCGATCTCGGGCGGCCACTTCAATCCCGCGGTCTCCGCGGGCCTGGTGCTGGCGGGCCGGTTCAAGCTCTCCGAGCTGCCCGGCTATGTGGTCTCCCAGGTGGCCGGCGCCACCGCCGCAGCGGCCGTGCTGTACCTGATTGCCACCGGCAAGCCCGAGGCCGTCCTGGGCGGCTTCGCCACCAACGGCTACGGCGCCCATTCCCCGGGCGGCTACGGCCTGCTGTCGGCTGCCGTGACGGAGGTCATCCTCACCGCCGTGTTCCTGATCGTCATCCTGGGGTCGACGGCCAAGCGCGCCAAGGGTGGCATGGGCGGCCTGGCCATCGGCCTGTGCCTCACGCTGATCCACCTGGTGTCCATCCCCGTGACCAACACCTCGGTCAACCCGGCGCGCAGCACCGGCCCGGCGCTGTTCGGCCCGTCCTACGCGCTGTCGGAACTGTGGCTCTTCTGGCTGGCCCCCGTCGCCGGCGCCCTGCTGGGCGCAGCCATCTACCGCCTGCTGCTGAGCGACGAGTGACAGGTCGCAGGCCCGCCGCGCGCGGGCCTGCGAACGTGTTGACGATCTCGCGGGGGGATCGTCAACACGGCCTTAGCCGCCGGCGGTGATGCGCTGCACCAGCGTCTGCAGGATGCCGTCGGCCTTGTCGTTGGCCACCTGGCAGGTGCCGGCGGCGGCGTGCCCGCCGCCGCCAAACTCCAGCATCAGGTTGCCGACGTGCACCGGGTTGCCGCGGTCCAGGATGGACTTGCCGGTGGCAAACACGGTGTTCTGCTTCTGCAGGCCCCACAGCACGTGGATGGAGATGTCGCAGTCGGGGAACAGCGCGTAGATCATGAACCGGTTGGTGGCCCAGATGGTCTCCTCCTCGCGCAGGTCCAGCACCACCAGCTTGCCGATGCGGATCCCGCAGCGCAGCAGCTGCTCCCGGGCCTTGGGGGCATGTTCGCGGTACAGCTGAACGCGTTCCTGCACGTCCGGCAGCGCCAGGATCTCGTCAATGGTGTGGTCGCGGCAGTATTTGATGAGGTCCATCATCAGCGCGTAGTTGCTGATGCGGAAGTCGCGGAACCGGCCCAGGCCCGTGCGCGAGTCCATCATGTAGTTCAGCAGCACCCAGCCCTGCGGGTCCAGGATGTCCTGGCGCGAATACTGCGCAGAGTCGGCCTGGTCCACGGCCGCCATCATCTCGTCGGTGATGCGGGGAAACGCTGCCTTGCCGCCATAGTGGTTGTAGACCACGCGCGCGGCCGACGGGGCATGCGCCTCGATGATGTGGTTGGTGTCGCGCCGGCCCGAGTTGCGCACCGTTTCCGACTCGTGGTGGTCAAACACCAGGTGGGCGCCGGGCACGTAGGGCAGGTTGGTGGTGATGTCGCGGCCGGTGATGGCCACCTTGCCGTCCTGCATGTCTTTCGGATGCACGAACGTGATCTCGTCGATCAGGTTCAGTTCGTTGAGCAATACGGCGCACACCAGGCCGTCGAAATCACTGCGGGTCACCAGACGGTACTTCTCGCTGCTCACATGTATCTCCTTGTTACATCGCTGGCCCCCATGGTACCGGCCCCCTTGCAAGCCGCAAGTCCGGTGCGGCATTAAACAGTGCCGCCCAACCCGAAGCCCGAGGGACCGTTGCAGCCGCTCCACCATCTGCGGGGCCAGAGCAGCGCTTTCCCTGCGGTCCGGAAGTCCCTGCGCTGATACACCGTCTGGCGGTTCTTGCCAAACCCTGAAAGCGCGCCAGGGTGGGCTACCCAGGTAAGGCAGCGGTTGGGACGGGCAGTCAATCGCCGCTGGAACGCCCAGTCAAGAGTCCAGACATGCGCCTCCCAGAATTCCTCCCGATGGACGGCGGGCAGCAGTGTGCCGCCACCAGAACCGCATCACAGCCCGGGCCTTGGCCACGGGGGTGTGAAAGGCGACCTTTTCAAGCCTCCTCCTTCTGTCAGTCCTCATGAACCCTACCCTCTTGCGGTCAGCCTGTGCCCTGTTGCTGTGCTGGATGACAGCCTTGGCGGGCGACGCGCACGCTCTGACATTGCGCGCTCAGACCATTCAGCGCGGCGATTTTGTACTGATTGGCAATACGTTGGCGCAAGACTGCGCACTGGGTGTGTCGGTTCCCATCACCGGGAACGTAGGCCCCTGCGGGGCGAACACAGCCGACACTGCGCCAGACGTGTTCTGGAGGGCTGATTCTCCGGCCACAGGGAACGCGGAAGCAAATACCGCGATTACCGCTGCGCAGGCACGCACAACGTCGGTGCTCACACTGCCTGCGGGGGCTGTCGTGACACATGCCTGGCTTTACTGGGCGGCGTCCAAGGTCTCAGGCACAGGCCCGAGCGTTCAACTCGACCTGCCGGGCGGCGGCTCCCAGACGATCACGGCACTGCCGGGTGACATCGTGGTCTCGGGTGGCACAAGATACCGAGCTGCTGCCGATGTGACGGCTCTTGTCCGTGCCCGTGGTGCTGGCGCGTACCGATTCAGCGGTGTGGATGCCGATGCCTTGCTGAACATCAACGATGGCAATCGCTTTGCGGCCTGGTGGATGGTGGTGCTTTATGAACTGAGCAGCGAGCCAGTCCGCTCGCTGGCCCTCTACGATGGTTTTGAAGCGGTGACGACAGGAGCGCCGGCCAACACCACTCTCTCTGGGTTCTTGGTGCCGGCGAGTGTGGGCACCGCGAAGCTGGGCCTTGCCGCCCTGGAGGGTGACGACACCATTTCCGGCGACCGGCTGCTGGTCAATGGCACCGCCGTGTCGAACGCGCTGAACCCGGCCGACAACTTTTTCAACAGCACTCGCTCGCACCTTGGTGCAGCTGTCTCCACAGCGGGCGATTTGCCTCGGCTCGCCGGCACGGCCAATAGCATGAGCGGCCTGGACCTGGACATTGTGGATATCGCGCCCATGCTGTCGGCGGGGGACACGACTGCGCAGGTAGAGATGGAAACCTCTGGCGACGCCTTTCTCGCCGCCACTCTGGTGTCGGCCGTTGAAACCGCACAGCCACTGCTGGCCGGGACCGTTTCGATGTCGGACTTGAATGCAGGCGCTCTCATGCCCGGTGACACCGTCGAACTCACGGTCACCGTCCGCAACGAAGGGGAGAGTGCAGCCTCTGGGGTGGTGGCATCGGAAGTGCTGCCCGCGGGCTTGAGTTACGTGCCGGGCTCACTGGTCTTTGCAGCGGGTCCCAACGCCGGCGCCAAAACGGACAGCGCCGGCGACGACGACGCGGACTTTGACACCGCTACACGGCGCTGGACGGTGCGCCTTGGGCTGGGTGCCAACGCCACGCAAGGCGGCGTCCTGGCGGCTGCAGAGGCAGTGACGGTGCGCTTGCGCGCCCGGGTGGACGCACTTTGCTCGGGTGACCGCACGTTCAATACCCAGCCCCTCATCACGGCGAGCAACGCAAACGACGCCTTGGCGGACGGGAACGCGGCACTCCCCGGCCCGCAGCCAGCCGCGCTTTCGCTGAGTGTCAGGTGCCTGACCACTTCCGTCAGCGGCCCCGGCACCGTGAGCGGGGCCAGCGGCCCTGTTGCCACGGGCGCATCCGTCACCCTGACGGCCAACCCGCACGCCGGAGCGTTCTTCCAGCAGTGGAGTGGCGACGCCAGCGGAAGCGTCAACCCGCTTTCGCTGGCCATTCACACCGACCTCAACGTCATGGGCCAGTTCGCCGCCAAAGCCGCGCAGGTGATCACCGGGTTCGAAGCGACCCCTGCTGTGCCGCCGTACAGCGTTGGCGGAACCTTCACGGTGGGCGCAACGGGCGGGGGATCCGGGTTGCCAGTGGTTTTCAGTAGCAACACTCCGGCCGTATGTACGGTGGCAGGAGCCGTCGTGACGATGCACACCGCGGGCGCTTGCACGCTGGTGGCGTCTCAAGCGGGCGACGCTCAGTTCCAGTCCGCGCCCTCCGTCACGCTGACGCTGTATCTGGGGGTGCCGCCTCCGGCAGCGCAGCCCATCCCGACACTCGGGTGGTGGAGCTTGATGCTGCTGGCCGGGCTCTTGCCCATGGTCGGGCGGCGTGCTCTTGCCCGCAGGTAAGCGCACGGTGCGAACAGCTTGGCGCGCGCCGCAGATGCTCAGGCGCGCACCCGCGCCAGGCTGACTTAAAACCGCTCGTGCGGCGCCAGGTAGCGCCACTGCCCCACCGGCAGGTTGCCCAGCGTCACCCGGCCGATGCGGATGCGCTTGAGCCCCACCACCTTCAGGCCGACCAGCTCGCACATGCGGCGGATCTGGCGCTTCTTGCCTTCGGTGAGGACAAAGCGCAGCTGCTCGGGGTTCTGCCACTCGACCCGGGCAGGCTTGAGCGGCTGCCCGTCCAGCGACAAGCCGTGGCACAGGCGCGCCAGCTGCGCGGCCGGGAACACCGCCTGCACGTTGGTGGCGACCTCGCCGTACTGCACGCGGACCAGGTACTCCTTGTCCACCGTGGAATCCTCGCCGATCAGCTGGCGGGCCACGCGGCCGTCCTGGGTCAGCACCAGCAGCCCCACGGAGTCGATGTCCAGCCGGCCTGCGGGCGCCAGGCCGCGCAGTTGCGGGGGCGAGAACCGCTGGCGGCTCGTATCGCCCGGCCAGTGGGTGCGCGGGTTGATGAGCGCTGCCGCCGGGGTGTGCCCATCTTCCGCCTGGCCGCTCACGTAGCCCACGGGCTTGTGCAACAGGATGGTCACGCGCTGCTGCTGCAACCCGTGGGCCGCCGGGTCGACCTCGATGCGGTCGCCGGGCCCCACCTGCATGCCCATCTCGGCCACCTGGCCGTTGACCCGGACCCAGCCGTGGGCGATCCAGTCGTCGGCCTCGCGGCGCGAGCACAGCCCGAGTTCGGCCATGCGCTTGTTCAACCGCGAACCGCCGGCGCTCCCACCGTTTGCGGCCGCGGCAGCCTTCGCGGGGGCGCTGCGCACGGGCCCGCCACTGGAGCCGGACGGGGCCGGGCGGGGGCGCACGGGTGCCGGTGCCGGCCCCTTGCGGGGTGCAGGCGGCACGGGCGCGGCGCCACGGCCCGCCGCAGGGGCAGGCTTGGGGGCCAGCACGGGGCGGCGCAGGACGGGACGGGCGGCGGTGGCGGAGGCCGGGGCCGGCGGCGCCGCTGGCGCGCCGGGCGGACGGGAGGAAGACGAGGACATTGCCGGTATTTTCGCCTGGGTCCCCTGCGCCGGGTACCTGGGCGCTGGCGGCACGTTCTGCGCCCCGGCAACGCCGCGCCGCGGAGCCCTGCGCACGAGGGGTTTAAGGGTTCCCTCTAGGTCCGCACAGATGTAACTGATTTATACAAGAAGCAATCTTGTTGACGCTACGGCATCCACGGCCTGCAGCTGGGGCTTTCTTCAAAAAGCATAGCATCCTGCCTTTATTTCGCAAAGCTATCAGTGGATCCTCGACAACGCCGGATCCCCAACCGCCCTCTCCCTGCGTTCACTCCTTTTGCCCTGCGGAGCACCCAACATGTAACCGAAACGCCATGCCAATCGCGCATTGCCTGATCCCAAAGGCACATCACGCGCACAGCGGTTTGTGCCTACACTGCCCCGCACCCGAACAGGCCGCGGGCATCGATGTTGCTTGACCTCTGCACCCGCCCACCGTCTTCGTGACCGATGAGGAACCCCATGCAGCCCGCCAGAATTTTCAAATCCCTGTCCATCTCCAGCCGGCTGGGCCTGGGCTTTGGCTGCCTGCTGGCGCTGCTGGTGGCCGTGGCCGCCGTGGGCCAGCTCTCGGTGGGCAAATTGCACGGCCAGATGCAGCTGATCACCGGGGCCGGCGCCGCCAAGGCCAAGCTGGTCAACGGCATGCTGGAGAACGTGAGCGCCATCGGCATCCAGGCCCGCTCGGCGGCCATGCTCAATGACATCGACCCCAGGCAGGCACGCGAGCAGATCAGCGCCGTGGCCAAGACGCTGCAGGACTACGCGCGCCAGGAAGCCGCGCTGGCCGACCTGCTGCCGCCGGCCACCGCCACTCCTGCGGAAACCCAGCTGCTGGGCGAGATTCGCGCGCTGCGGGACAAGACGCGCCCGGAACTGGAAGGCGCCATCAAGACAGCGGACGATGGCGACACCGTGAGCGCCACGCTGGCGCTGATGACGCGGGTGGCCCCATCGGAAGCCCAATGGCGAGCCAAGCTGCGCGAGCTCATCGACCTGCAGAACACGCTGAACGCCGAGGCCACGGCCTCCGCCGAACAGACCCAGCTGCGCGCCCGCACGGTGGCGGCGGTGCTGGTGGCGCTGGCCATCGGCCTGGGCGCACTCATCGCCTGGCGCATCACCGCCAGCATCACGGCGCCGCTGGGCCGCGCCGTGGTGGTGGCCGAGCGCATCGCGCGCGGCGACCTGACCTCGCAGGTCGAGGTGCGCATCCATGACGAGACCGGGCGGCTGCTGGAGGCCATTGCCGCCATGCAGGCGCGGCTGCGCGCCCTGGTGGGCGAGATCGGGCAGGCCGCCGACTCGATCCTCGTGGCCAGCTCCGAGGTCGCGTCCGGCAACCTGGACCTGAGCCAGCGCACCGAGCAGACCTCGCACAACCTGCAGGGCGCAGCCTCGGCCCTGGGGGACCTGACCGGCACCGTGGCGCACAGCGCGGACTCCGCGCGCCAGGCCAACCAGCTGGCCGCCGCCGCGTCGGACACCGCCACGCGCGGCGGCGAAGTGGTGTCGCAGGTGGTGCAGACCATGGACACCATCAGCGCCAGCTCCCGCAAGATCGCCGACATCATCAGCGTGATCGACGGCATTGCGTTCCAGACCAACATCCTGGCCCTGAACGCCGCGGTGGAGGCGGCGCGCGCCGGCGAGCAAGGGCGCGGCTTTGCCGTGGTGGCGGGCGAGGTGCGCAGCCTGGCGGGCCGCTCGGCCACGGCCGCGCGCGAGATCAAGGCACTGATCAGCGCCAGCGTCGACCAGGTGCAGGAAGGCAGCAGCCTGGTCCACCATGCGGGGCAGACCATTGAAGACCTGGTGGTGTCGGTGCGCCGGGTCTCGGACATCATGGGCGAGATCACTGCCGCCACGCAGGAGCAGAGCCAGCGTATCGGCCACGTCAGCCAGTCGGTGGGGCAGCTGGAAGAAATGACGCAGCAGAACGCGGCGCTGGTGGAAGAAGGCGCCGCCGCCGCGGACAGCCTCAAGGACCAGGCCGCGCGGCTCACGCAGATGGTGGGGGCGTTCCGCCTCTCGCGCGACGATGGCGGCAGCGAAGACAGCTGGGGCACGGCCAGCCAGGCGGCAGTGCCAGCGCCTGCGCGCACTGCAGCCCCGCGCCCCCTGGCTGCAGCCACCTCCCGCGCGCCCGCACTGCCGCGCAGCTAGGGATTGCTCACGCTTTTTTGCCAGCGAGAAAGCCGCCCCGCAGCGAGAGCGTCGCCCCCGCGGGAAGGCGCGCGGCGTCTCAAGAGGGCGTCACACTGGACCGCAGGGCGGCCAGGTCCAGCACGCGCAGGCCGCCGTACTCCACGCGGATGGCGCCCTGCGCCTCCAGCGCCGCCAGCGCCTCGTTCACCCGCTGGCGCGACAGGCCCACCAGGTAGGCCAGCTCCTGCTGCGTGATGCGCAGCACCTCGCCCACGCCGGGGTACAGCACCGGGTTGAACAGCGACGCCAGGCTGCGCGCCACGCGCACGTCGGGGTTGTTCAGGCGGTCGATCTCGCGCGCGGCGATGAACTGCCCCAGCCGTTCGTTGAGCTGGTTCATCACGAAACGGTTGAAGCCGATGGAGTGGTCCAGCAGCCAGTGGAAGCTGTCCACCGGCAGGCCGGCCACCACGCTCTTGCGCAGCGCCTGGATGTTGTAGCGGTAGGGCTCGCGCTTGAGGGCCGTGCCCTCCCCGAACCAGCCGCCGGGCGGCAGGCCGGCGTAGGTCATGGTCTGCCCCTGCGCGTTGTCGCTGCTCATCTTGAGCAGGCCCTCGACCACCCCGAACCAGTACGTCACCGGGCGCCCCACGCGGCACACGTAGTCGCCCGCATTGGCGTCGCCCACGAGCAGCGAAGCCACCGCGCGCTCCCGCTCAGCCGGCTGCAGCAGCCCCAGCCACGGAATGCCGTCCAGCTCGGCGGCGGAGGGCGAGCGGCGGCGCTGGTGCAGCGACAGGTCGTGGTGCGTGCGGTGGTCCATGGGCAGGGCGGGGAGCGGGCCGAGTATCTCGCAGGAGACCGCCGGCGGGGTGCAGGAACCCGGGCGGCCCCGCTCGCGCACGGTGCGCCGGGTGGGGGCCTCCGGGAATACCACGATCCAGATTGTCGTCAGACCGACAAAAAAATGCCAATTCTGACGGGATGATGGCGCCTCCCCGGGGCCGCTTGCGGCTGCCCGGGATTTCTTGAGGAGACCCCGTGATGTCCACCCCGCATCTGCCGGCCGCCGCCCGGCCTACCCTGACTGCCGCCCTCCCCCCAGCGCACGCCACGCGCCGCCGCTGGCTGGCCGCTGCCGCTGCCGCCACCTGCGCGCCCTGGCTGGGCGCGGGCCGCGCCCACGCGCAGGAAGGCGCCGTGCGCATCGGCCAGTCCACCGCCCTCACCGGGCCACTGGGCGACCTCGGCTCCGCCATGCACCAGGGCGCCAAGGCCGCCTTCGCCGCCATCAACGCCCGGGGTGGCGTGCACGGCAAGGCCGTCGAGCTGGTCACCCTGGACGACGCCTATGAGGTGCCCAAGGCGCTCGCCAACGTCGACCAGTTCCTGGCCGACCGCGACCTGTTCGCGCTGTTCAACTGCATGGGCACGCCCATGATCGAGGCGATGCTGCCCAAGGTCATCGACAGCGGCATGCCGTTCGTGGCGCCCTTCACCGGGGCGCAACTCAGCCGCGTGAAAAGCGCGCGCAACGTCTTCAACATCCGCGCCAGCTATGCCGACGAGGCCGAAAAGCTCGTGCAGCACCTCTCGACCATCGGCATCCAGCGCCTGGGCATCGTGTACCAGAACAATTCGTTCGGCAAAGAGGTGTTCCAGTCCGCCAGGCAGTCGATGGACCGGCTCAAGCTGCCCGAGGCCCTGGCCGTGACGGTGGAGAACAACGCCTCGGATGCCGGCGCCGCCGCTGCCAAGCTCGCCGGGGGCCATCTGGAGGCGGTGGTGATCGGCCTGGCCGGCAAGCCCACCCTCGAGTTCGTCAAGGCGTTCCGCGCACTCCAGCGCGGCGTGGCGCTGTATGCGCTGTCCGTCATGGGCACGCCGGCAACCGTCAAGGCCCTGGGGCCGGACGCCACGGGCATGGCCATTTCCCAGGTGGTTCCGCTGCCGTCGAACGTCGTCATGCCGGTGGTGCGCGACTTCCAGGCCGCGTGGAAGGCGGCCGGCGCGACGGCGGAACCGTCGCACCTGGCGCTGGAGGGCTACATCAACGCCCGCGTGTTTGCCGAGGCGCTGCAGCGCGCGGGCCGCAACCCCGGCCGCGCGGCCTTCCTGGATGCACTGTGGGGCCTCAAGAAGTGGGACCTGGGCGGCTTCGAGATCCACGCCACCACCCCGGACCGCAATGCGTCGCGCTTCGTGGAGCTGACGCTGGTGGGCCGCGACGGGCGGTTTCTGCGGTAGCGCCGCAAGCGGCAAGCCGCTTGCGGCCCTCCAGGCTCACGGCACCTGGACCACCACGGGGCTGGACAGCGGCCCCTCGTTGCCAGAAGCATCCAGCATGCTGACCTGGTAGCTGTGGCTGCCGGACGGCGCCCCGGTGTCGGTGTAGGCCGGGCTGGTGGCGGTGGCGATCGCCACGCCGTCCCGGTACACCCGGTAGCCTGCTGCGGCCCCGGCGATGAACGACTGCTTCACGGCCTGCATCTGCGGGTTGGTGCCGGACGACGGCAGGTAGCCGTAGTTCACCGTCCACACCAGCGTGCCGCCCAGCCCTTGCTCGCGCACCCACTTGCCTTTTTCGGCAATGGAGCGCTCGTCCTCGTAGCTCAGGTACGTGACGGGCACGTCGGACGCGCGCCACCACGGATGGCTGTAGGTGATGTAGCTTTGCTTGGCCACATCGTCCCAGTGGTAGGTGGCGCCGATCTGGCCAAAGGCGTTGTCCTCCACCAGCCGCTGGTAGTTGTTCATCCAGTCGCCGTTGTTCATCCAGCCCTGCATGCCGGCCGTGCTCTGGCGCGGGCCGGTCACCGGGTTGTTGAAGTACGCGCCGTACAGGCCGATGCCGATGCCCAGCTTGGCTCGCGGAATGCCGGCGTCCAGGTAGGTCTGCACGGTGGAGGCCACGGAGGTCGGGTGCAGCGGCCCTTCGCCGAACAGCGGCGAATGGTGCCAGGACAGCCAGCCCCAGTCGCCCGTCATGCTGTAGGTCATGAGGTTGAAGCGGTCCACCACCGCAGCCACCTCGGCATGCCACTGGGTCACGTCCTTGTTGTTCACGTTCACCCAGAAGCCGGGCCAGCTGATTTCCAGCGGCGTGGCCTGGTAGCGGGGGCGCTGCTGCGACGCTGCACGCAGTTCGCGCAGCAGGGCCAGCGCCTGGGCGCGGCTTTGGTCGGTGTCCAGGCCTTCTTCCCAGTCGATGTCCACGCCGTCGTAGTTCTTCTGCTCGGCCTTGTCCAGAAGGTTCTTGATGAACCGGGCGCGGATCTGCGGGTCGGCGGTGGCGGCACGGAAGCCCGGGCCGTCGCCTTCGCCGCCCACCATCATCACCGCCTTGGCGCCGCTGGCGTGGGCCTTGGCGATCAGCGGCTCCTCGACCTCGGTGTGCGCACCGCCCGCACCTTCCACCAGGTCGCCGGCCTGCCCGCCCAGCGGACCGGTGCCCGGGGCGTACCGCCCGAAGACGAAGTGCGTCATGGTCGTCATGTCCACCGCCTCGGGCGGGTAGGTGTGCCAGTACCAGCCGGCGTAGTAGCCATAGACCCATTTGCCGCTCTGCGCCACCGGGTTCCAGCCCAGGCGCACCCCTTGGGACGTGGTGCTGGCCGTCACGCCGCCCACCTGCGGCAGCGAGTTGGTGGCCTCCACCGCCAGGGTGACCGTGGCGCTGGCCGTCTGGCCGGCGCTGTTGGCGCAGACCAGCGCATACGCCGTGGTGGCCGACGGGCTCACCGGCTCGCTGCCCTGGGTGGCGCGCGCGCCGCTCCAGCCGCCCGACGCCGTGCACTCCGCCGCGTTGTCGGCCTGCCAGTTCAGGCTGGCGCTTTCGCCGCGCCGGATGGTGGCGGGCGTGGCGCTGAAGTGCGCAATGCTTGGCGCCCCTGGCGGCGTGCCGCGCACCACGACCACGGTGGACGCGCTGGTGCTGTCGCCCTGCGCGTTCTGGCAGTCCAGGCTGTAGGTGGTGGTGGCGGCCGGCGTGACGCTGGCCGAGCCACTGGCGGGGCGGCTGCCGCTCCACCCGCCCGAGGCCACGCACCCCACGGCGCCCTCGGTGGTCCAGCCCAGCGTGCTGGCGCCGCCCGCGTCGATGGTGCCCGGCTCCGCCAGGAACGACACGATGCGCGGCGCGGGGGCCGGTGCCGGCCCGGTGCCGTCGACCACCAGCTGCGCCAGCCCTTCGCCGCCGGCTTCGAAATACTCCATGCGCACGGTGTGCTCGCCCGCGGAAAGCGGCACGGTGGCCGTGTCCATGGTGATGCCATGCGGCGTCCAGTTGTCAATGACCGGTCGGCCGTCGACCAGAACGCGCACACCGTCGTCGGTGAAGGTGGTGAAGGTCGCACTGCCGCCGGGGAACGACAAGGTGGCCGACCAACGCGCCGAGAAGCTGTCCACGGGCAGCCGCGGGTCCGGGCTGTCCGTCATCCAGTAGCGGTCGATGGGGCCGTTCTCGCAGCGCGTGAGCACCGCCGGCCCGGACAGGGCCGTGTTGGGGAAATACTCGGCCAGCCATTGGCCGGGTGCGCAAGCCTGCGCCAGGGCGCTGCCGCTGGTCCACGCCAGCGCAGCCACCACCGGCACCGCCCAGGCACGCAGCCAGGTGCGCAGGCGCCCTGGGGCAGGCCCTGCGGCGCCGCTGCTGCGGCCGCGGCCGCCGTGTGCGTTTGATACATGCATCAGAAAACCTCCCAAGAAAAAATGTCCATGTCGTTGTCCCCTCAAAACCTGTTCAAGACCGCTGGCCCCGTGGTCCTGCACGCCGGCGCAGCCGCAGCCCGCCCAGGCCGGCCAGCGCCAGCGCCGCCAGGCCCAGCGCGGGTCCGCCGGCGGCGGGCACGGCCGCGGGGGCCGCGGCCACCACCGGGGTGTCGTCGCAAGGCCCCGCCACCGCGCGGGGCGCGCTCCAGCGGGCCGGATCCATCTGCACGCCCCCGGCCGCGTCGCCAAAGCCGCGCGGCAGGCCGCCGGGGCCACCGCGGTCAAAGAACACGTTGTTGGTGCCGTCGGCCTCCCACGTCACGGGCGGCACCAGCGCGACGCCGGTGGCGCTGAACTGGCCGGTGCGCAGCCCGTCGGACACCAGCGCGCTGGCCATCTGCGTGAGCACGCCGCCCGCATCGGTGGCCACATTGCCGTCCAGCGTCTCCAGCGGGAACGCGCGCAGGCTGTGCCGAAAGACGGCCGTGCCGCCGCTGTCGAGCCGCCAGATGGCGCACTGCAAATCGCCCGGGGTCCAGGTCTGGGCGTGGGCCGTGGCGCCGCCGTTGTCCATCACCAGGGTGAGGCTGTAGCGGTCGCCGTCCCGCACCTCGGGAATGGTCGAATCGGCCACCGTGCCCGTGTACGTGGTGGCATAGGGCGCGGCGGCCGCCGTGGCAACGGCGGTCGACAGGACGAAGGCGGCAAGGGCAGTGCGAAAAGGTGTGACCATGGGTTTTGAATAAAAATGGGCTCCAGCGCTTATCCATAAAGCGCAGGCAGCTATTAAATAAATAGCAACCAGGCCGCGCATTCGGCCACGCTGGCGGAACGGCGGCCTCCGCCACCGAGTTGCAGCGATTGTGGAAAGCGCCCCCCTGCCGGTCCATTCGCCTGAAGGATTACGACTTCGAAGCCCCGGTCGTACGACCTGGGCGCCTGCACAATGCAAGGCCCCGCAGAACCGATCACCGCACCACGCGCAGGAGACAGGCCCATGGCCGCAGAGGGCACACCACCGACGGCAACGCCAGCGCAGGCGCAAGCCGCCATCGAGCAGGAGGCGATCCGCCGCATGCAGGCCGTGCTGGTGGGCGCGATGCCGCTGATGCCCACGCTGCCGCTGGTGGCCGCCGGGGCGCTGTGGAGCCGGTGCGGCGGCTGGCAGCTGGGCGCCTGGCTGCTGGCGGCGCTGCTGGCGCCCGGGCTGCGCTACCTGCTGGTGCGCCGCTACGCGGCCAGCGTGACGGACCACGCCAGCGCCGTGCGCTGGGCCAACGAGGTCACGGTGTCGGCGCTGCTGGACGGCGTGGCCTGGGGCGTGGCCGGGATGCTGTTCCTGGTGCACGACTCCCCGGCGCTGCAGATGCTGCTGATCACCATGGTGGTGGGCACCTCCACCGGCTCGATCTTCGTCACCTCGTTCTGGCCCCGCTCCGAATTCGCCTTTGCCGTGCCTTCCGTGGGGCTCACCGCCCTGGCGCTGGCCCTGCAAGGCAGCGAGGGCGGCGTGGGCATGGGCGTGGGGCTGGTGTTCTTCCTGGGCATCCTCTACCGCATCATGGGCCAGGCGCACGGCATGACGATGGAGACCATCCGCCTGCAGTTCGAGAAGATCGCGCTGGCCGAAAGCCTGCAGCAGCAAAAGGAACTGGCCGAGCAGGCCAGCCTGGCCAAGACGCATTTCCTGGCCGCCGCGAGCCACGACCTGCGCCAGCCGCTGCACGCGCTGGGGCTGTTCGTCACCGCGCTGCAGCAGCGGGCCGGCGGGTCCGGGCTGGAGGCCCTGGCGGACCGCATCGCGGGCAGCGTGGGTGCGCTGGAAGGCCTGCTCAACGCGCTGCTGGATGTCTCGCGGCTGGACGCCGGCGTGCTGCAGCCCCAGCGCGGCCCCGTGCCGCTGCACGGGCTGCTCGACCGGCTGGCGGCAGAGTTTGCGCCACTGGCGCAGGCCAAGGGCCTGGCGTGGCGCTGCGAGGGGCCACCCGTGGTGGTCGAGTCCGACCCCGTCCTGCTCGAAACCATGCTGCGCAACCTGCTGTCCAACGCCGTGCGCTACACGCACGCGGGCGAAGTCGCGCTGCTGTGGTACACGCAGGACGGCACCACCGTGCTGCAGGTGCGCGACACCGGCGTGGGCATCGCCCCGGAGCACCACCGCGCGGTGTTCCGCGAATTCGTGCAGCTGCACAACCCCGAGCGCGACCGCAGCAAGGGCCTGGGCCTGGGCCTGGCCGTGGTGGAGCGCCTGGGCAAGCTGCTGGGCCATGCCCTCACCCTGAACTCCGCCCCCGGCCGGGGCAGCACCTTCGTGCTGGCGCTGCCCGTGCGGGCCGCCGCGCCGGCGCAGGCCGCATCCTCGCCGTCCGAAGCGGTGCCCGAATCACCGGCCGATGCTGCGGGCGCGCACATCCTGGTCATTGACGACGAAGCCGGCGTGCGCGACGCCATGGCCCTGCTGCTGGGCGACTGGGGCTACCAGGTGACGCTGGCCAGCTCCGCCAGCGAGGCCCTGGCCCGTCTCACCCACGCGCCGCACGCCATCGTGGCCGACTACCGCCTGCGCGACGAGCGCACCGGCGCCGAGGCCATCGCGCAGGTGCGCGGCGCCTGGGGTAGCGCCATCGCGGCACTGATCGTCACCGGCGACACCGCGCCCGACCGGCTGCGCGAGGCCAGCGCCAGCGGACACCCGGTGCTGCACAAGCCCGTGCCCGCCGCGCGCCTGCGGGCGTTCCTGCGCCAGGCCACCCGCCGCCCGGCAGCCGCGCCGGCCTGATCCAAGAACGTGCTGACGTTCTAAGCCGGCGGCAGCAGCCCCAGCCGCCGCGCCGCCAGCACGGCCTGCGCGCGGTTGGCCACCTCCAGGCTGCGGAAGATGGCGCCGGTGTGCGCCTTCACCGTGGCCTCCGTCATGCCCAGCTGGCGCGCGATGAGCTTGTTGGCCTGGCCCTGGGCCAGGCACTGCAGCACCTCGACCTGCCGCGGCGTGAGCACCGCCGCCGGCGCGGCGCGCGGCGTCGACGACAGGAGCATGGGCGGCACGTAGACACCGCCGGCCAGCACCAGGCGCAGCGCGCCCAGCAGGACGTCGGGCCGCTCCCGCTTCGGAACGAACCCCATGGCGCCGGCGTCCAGCACACGGCGCACGGCGTCTCCGTCCTCGCAGGCCGATAGCACCACCACCGGCACCGTCGGCGCCAGGGCCAGCAGCCGTTCGATGCCGCCCTCGCGCTCCCGCCCCGGCATGTCCAGGTCCACCAGCGCGAGCGCGGCGTCCGGGTGCTGCGCGAACAGCGCGGCCGTGCCTGCGTAGTCGCCCGCGCACAGCATCTCGGGCTGCGGCCCCAGCGACTGGAGCAGGAACTGCAGCCCCTCGCGGAACAGCACATGGTCGTCGGCCAGCAGGATCTTCACCGCAGCCTCCGCCCTGTGCGGCCCGCAGCGGCGCCGCTACTGCGCCGGCACTGCATACCGGTACCCCCGAAACGCCCACACCGTACGCCCCGGCTCGATCCGCTCCAGCACCAGCCCGGGCGCCGCGGGGTCGCCCTCGTGCAGCACCTGGCCGTTGACGATGGCCATGCGGTAGGCCGGATTGGTGGAATAGGTGGCGCCGGTGACCTTGAGCGTGGGCAGCTGCGTGCGCAGCGCCTCGGGCAGCTCGCCCTGGGTGAACACCGGGGCGCCCGCAGGCGGCTGCGCTGCGGCCTCCGGGGCGGCCCGGTTCGCAGCAGGGGCTGGCGCGGGCGCCGGTGCTGCGCCACGCGGGCGGGCGGGCTCGGCGGCGGCGCTGCGCGATGGCGCTGGGGCGGGCGCTGCCGCAGGCGGCGTGGCGCGATCGCGCGGCTCGCGCTCGCGCGGCGCCGGCGGACTGTTGCGCGGCTCGGCCACGCGGGCCGCAACGCGGGACTCGGCCGCCCGGGCCGGCGCTGGAGCCGGTACGGGGACCGCTGCGGGAGCCGGCGCGGGCACGGGGGCGACGGCAACCGGTGCCGGCGCGGCAGGCGCGGGCGCAGCCGGGGCGGGTGCGGGGACTGGCACAGGCGCAGCGGGCGCTGCTGGCGCGGCGGCCACCGCGGCCGAGGCCGGGCCCGGGGCGGGCGCTGCGGGCCGCAGGGCCCACCAGGTGCCGCCGGCTGCCACGGCGGCCACCCCCACGGCACCGGCCGCCACCAGCCACATCGGCACGGGGCCGGCCCGGTCGGACGGCGCGGACAGGCCGCCGGTGGGCGTGGCCGGCGTGTGCAAGCCCGGCACGGCGCCCCGGCCACGTTCGGCATCGGCGCGTCGCAGGGCGTCGAGAATGTAGGACATGGGGATCAGCCTCCAGCGCGCAGGCGCGGTTCTTTCACGCCGGTGGCGCGGTTGAGCAGCATCAGGGTCAGCGGGCCCGCCCGGCCGTCGGGCGTCACCCCCTGGGCCAATTGGAAGCGGTGGATGCGGGCTTGCCGCTGCGCAGGCGTGGTGGCCCGGCCGGCCGCGCCGGTGCCCCCGGCAGCCTTGCTGGCCAGGCGCTGGTCCAGCCAGGCCGTGCCTGCCGGCGTGTCGGTGATGTCGCCCCGCTCGGGCATGCCGGCGGGCACGCGCCACAGCGTGGCAATGTCGCCGCGCCAGACCTGGGCCAGTTCGCCCACCGGCACCCGCAGCGAGCGCCCGCCGCCTTCCAGCAGCGCGGTGTCGGTATCCAGCCCCCGCAACAGCACCGGCACCGGTGCCTCGGCGTCTTGCGAGGCATACAGCCCCAGCAGCACCGGCCGGTCGATCTGGCGCACCAGGTTCAGCCCGGCCCGGCGGTTGCGATAGCAGCGCAGGCCTTCGCGCGGCAAGGCAGCGCAGGCGTCGGCCCCGGCCGGCAGCGCCACACCCCACGCGGACGCCAGGGCCTGCCAGGCCGGCGCATCGCCGGTGCCCTGCGCCGCCACGAACTGTTCCAGCGCGGAAGCCCGCGCCACGGGCGCTGCGGCGGCGGCGCTGGCCGGCAACGCGGCGGCGGGGGCCGCAGCGGCCGATGCGGGCGGGACCGCCGCCGAGGCCCGCGACGCCGCTGCAGCCGGAGCAGCCGCGGGGCGGTCGCCCGCGCGCTGCGCGCCGCCGGGCGCCCCCGGCCACAGCCCCAGGGCCCAGCCTGCGGCCGCCACCGCGGCGGCGCCCGCCACCGCGCCCAGGCCGGCCAGCGCCCAGCGCGGCAGCCCTGCAGCCCCCTGGCGCGCCCGGGCCGGGGCGTCGAACACCTCGCGCGCCGCGCGGTTGACGATGGAGCGCGTCACCTGGCGGGCGCCCACGGCATAGGCGCCCAGCAAGGCGCGGTCGCACAGCAGGTTGATCCGCCGGGGCACGCCGTGCGAGAGCGCGTGCACGCGCCGCAGGGCCCGGCGGTCAAAGGGCAGCGGGCCGGTGAGCCCCGCCACGGCCAGGCGGTGCGCGATGTACTGCTGCGTCTCCTGCGGGGTCAGCGCGCCCAGGTGGAAGCGCGCGATCACGCGCTGCGCCAGCTGCTCCATCGACGGCTTGGCCACCATGGCGCGCAGCTCCGGCTGGCCGATGAGGATGATCTGCAGCAGCTTGCGTTCGCTGGTTTCCAGGTTGGTGAGCAGGCGCAGCTGCTCCAGCACGTCGGCCGAGAGGTTCTGCGCCTCGTCGATGATGAGGACGGTGTTGCGCCCCGCGCCGTGCGCGGCCAGCAGCGAGGCGTTCAGCGGGTCGATGTAGTCCTTGACGGTCTCCACGCCGCCGGGCACGGTGGGCTTGTGCGGCACGCCGAACTCGTCGCAGATGGACCGCAGCAGTTCGCGCACGGTGAGCTTGGGGTTGAAGATGTAGGCCACGTTGCAGTGCTGCGGAATCTGCTCCAGAAAGCAGCGGCACACCGTGGTCTTGCCGGCGCCCACCTCGCCGGTGAGCAGCACGAACCCGCCACCCGCGTCCAGCCCGTAGAGCAGGTGGGCCAGCGCCTCGCGGTGCCGTTCGCTCATGAACAGGTAGCGCGGGTCGGGCGCGATGGAAAACGGCGGCTGTTGCAAGCCGAAGAACGGGGCGTACATGCCCTGAGGATACCGCCCTGGCGTGAAGCCCCCTCAAACCACAGACGGCCGCGCCAGCCGGCGCGGCCCGGCCGTCTGGCAGGGTTTTACCCAGTGAGGAGTTTCCCGTAAATTGTCGTCGGCAAGACAAGATGGCGTCAAAGTCATCCCTAGCATTGGACCCAAGGCGCGCCACCACTGCAGCGCTCCCGGCCACCCCCGGGCGGACCCACCCACTTCTTCATTTTGAGGAACCTGCAATGTTGACCACGTTCCCGCAACTGCTGCTCCAGCATGCCGCCCGGCGCCCCGACGCGCCGGCCCTGCGCGAAAAAGAATATGGCATCTGGCAGACCCACAGCTGGTCCGGCCTGGCCCGCATGGTCGAACAGCTGGCCGCAGGCCTGCACCAGGCCGGGCTCCAGCGGCACGAGCACCTGGTGGTCATCGGCGCCAACCGTCCGCGGCTGTATGCCACCATGCTGGCCGCGCAGTCGCTGGGCGCCATTCCCGTGCCGCTGTACCAGGACGCCGTGGCGGCGGAATGCATCTTCCCGCTGAACAACGCCGAGGTGCGCTTTTGCCTGGTCGAAGACCAGGAACAAGTCGACAAGCTGCTGGAGATCCGCGGCCAGTGCCCGCTGATCTCCAACATCTACTACGACGACCCGCGCGGCCTGCGCAACTACCGCGAGCAGGGCCTGGCCTCGGTGGACGCCCTGCTCGAGACCGGCAAGGCCTTTGTGGCCAGCAACCCCGCCTGGTTCCAGGGCGAGGTGGCCCGGGCCCAGCCCAACGACGTGGCGGCCATGTTCTTCACCTCCGGCACCACGGGCAATCCCAAGGGCGTGGTGCACACCCACAGCACGCTGCTGGACCGCGCCACGGCCGGTGCCGAGTTCGACAAGCTCACCAGCAGCGAAGAAGTGCTGGCCTACCTGCCCCCGGCCTGGATCGGGCAGAACATCTTCAGCTACGCGCAGTGGCTGGCCTGCGGCTACGTGGTCAACTGCCCGGAATCGGCCAGCACCGTGTCCATCGACCTCAAGGAGGTCGGCCCTACGTACTACTTTGCGCCGCCGCGCATCTTCGAAGGGCTGCTCACCAGCGTGATGATCCGCATGGAGGACGCTGGCGCACTCAAGCGCAAGATGTTCCAGGCCTGCATGGCCGTGGCCCAGCGCGTGGGTCCCGCCCTGATGGACGGGCAGGACGTGGGCCTGCTCGACCGCATCAAGTACGCCCTGGGCAACCTGCTGGTGTACGGGCCGCTGCGCAACAACCTGGGGTTCAGCCGCGTGCGGGTGGCCTACACGGCCGGCGAGGCCATCGGGCCGGACCTGTTCACCTTCTACCGCTCCATCGGCATCAACCTCAAGCAGCTGTACGGCTCCACCGAGACCGCCGTGTTCGTCTGCCTGCAGCCCGACCATGAGGTGCGCGCCGACACGGTGGGCGTGCCCATCCGCGGCGTGGAGATCAAGGTGGCCGACAACGGCGAGATCCTGGTCAAGTCCGCCGGGCTGCTCAAGGAGTACTACAAGAACCCCACCGCCACCGCGGAAGTGCTCACCGCCGACGGCTGGTACCACACCAGCGACGCCGGCTTCATCGACGCGCACGGCCACCTCAAGATCATCGACCGTGTGAAGGACGTGGGCCGCCTGGCGGGCGGCGCCAACGACGGCGCCATGTTCGCGCCCAAGTACGTGGAGAACAAGCTCAAGTTCTTCCCGCACATCAAGGAAGCCGTGGCGCTGGGCGATCAGCGCGAGCGGGTCTGCGTGATGGTCAACATCGACTTCGACGCCGTGGGCAACTGGGCCGAGCGCCGCAACCTGCCCTATGCCGGCTACACCGACCTGGCGCAAAAGCCCGAGGTGTACGAACTGGTGCGCGAGTGCATTGAAAAGGTCAACGCCGACCTGGCGACCGACGCCATGCTCGCGGGCAGCCAGATCAGCCGCTTCCTGGTGCTGCACAAGGAGCTGGACGCCGACGACGGCGAGCTGACCCGCACCAACAAGGTCCGCCGCGGCTTCATTGCCGAGAAGTACGCCGTGCTGGTGGACGCCCTGTACGCCGGCCGCACCGAGCAGTACATCGAGACGCAGGTGAAGTTCGAGGACGGCCGCACCGGCAAGGTGAGCGCCACGCTCAAGCTCTCGGACGCCAAGATGTTCCCCCCCGTGAAGGCCGCCGCATGAAGCCCGCGCTGCACCCGCCGGAGAAGCAAATCCCCATGACCACCAAGAAGATCGGCGACGTCATCCTGGACGTCAAGAACATCAGCCTGCGGTTTGGCGGGGTGAAGGCGCTGACCGACATCTCCTTCAATGTGAAGGAGCATGAGATCCGCGCCATCATCGGCCCCAACGGCGCGGGCAAGAGCTCCATGCTCAACTGCATCAACGGCGTCTACACCCCTTCGGAGGGCTCCATCACCTTCCGCGGCAGGACGTTCGACCACATGAACAGCCGCCAGGTGGCCGAGATGGGCATCGGCCGCACCTTCCAGAACCTGGCGCTGTTCAAGGGCATGAGCGTGATCGACAACATCATGACCGGCCGCAACCTCAAGATCAAAAGCAATATCTTGATGCAGGCGCTGCGCATCGGCCCGGCCGAGCGCGAGGAGATCCGCCACCGCGAGTACGTGGAGCACATCATCGACTTCCTCGAGATCCAGGCGTTCCGCAAGACGCCCGTGGGCCAGCTGCCCTACGGCCTGCAAAAGCGGGTGGACCTGGGCCGGGCGCTTGCCATGGAGCCGCAGGTGCTGCTGCTCGATGAACCCATGGCCGGCATGAACGTGGAAGAGAAGCAGGACATGTGCCGCTTCATCCTGGACGTGAACGACGAGTTCGGCACCACCATCGTGCTCATCGAGCACGACATGGGCGTGGTGATGGATATCAGCGACCGCGTGGTGGTGCTGGACTACGGCAAGAAGATCGGCGACGGCAGCCCCGACGAGGTGCGCAGCAACGAAGACGTGATCCGCGCCTACCTCGGCACCTCGCACTGATCGGGAGAACAACAACATGGCATTCTTTCTCGAAACCCTCATCGGCGGCCTGATGGCCGGCATGCTGTATTCGCTGGTGGCGCTGGGCTTCGTGCTGATCTACAAGGCCTCGGGCGTGTTCAACTTCGCGCAGGGGGCGATGGTGCTGTTCGCGGCCCTGGCCATGGCCCGCTTCGCCGAGTGGATCCCGAAGTGGACCGGCATCGACAACCCCATCATGGCCAACCTGGCGGCCTTCGTCATCGCCGGCGCCATCATGTTCGTGGTGGCCTGGCTGATTGAAAAGCTGGTGCTGCGCCACCTGGTCAACCAGGAAGGCGCCACGCTGCTCATGGCCACGCTGGGCATCACCTACTTCATGGAAGGCCTGGGCCAGACGCTGTTCGGCAGCGACATCTACAAGATCGACGTGGGCATGCCCAAGGACCCGGTGTTCCTGCTCGAGTCCCTGTTCCAGGGCGGCATCCTGGTGAACAAGGAGGACGTGATTGCCGCAGCCATCGCCGCGGGCCTCGTGGCCCTGCTGTCGGTGTTCTTCCAGAAGACCTCCACCGGACGCGCGCTGCGCGCCGTGGCGGACGACCACCAGGCGGCGCAGTCCATCGGCATCCCGCTCAACCGCATCTGGGTCATCGTGTGGTGCGTGGCCGGTGTCGTGGCCCTGGTGGCCGGGATGATCTGGGGCAGCAAGCTGGGCGTGCAGTTCTCGCTGACCACCGTGGCGCTGCGTGCGCTGCCGGTGGTGATCCTGGGCGGCCTCACGTCCGTGCCCGGCGCCATCATCGGCGGCCTGATCATCGGCGTGGGCGAGAAGCTCTCGGAGGTGTACCTGGGCCCGTTCGTGGGCGGCGGCATCGAGATCTGGTTTGCGTATGTGCTGGCGCTGGTGTTCCTTCTCTTCAGGCCTCAGGGCTTGTTTGGGGAGAAGATCATTGACCGCGTCTGAACGGCTCTGACAACAACGACAAGCACAGGAGACAACCATGCTCTACCGCGAAAACGGCCAGTTCAAGACGAGCTACCGCGCCGACCAGCAGATCTTCCCCATTGCGCAGGACCGCCTTGCCATCGGCATCATCCTGGCCATCGCCTTCATCGCCGTGCCCATGCTGGCCAGCGACTACATCTTCCGCGCCATCCTGATCCCGTTCGTCATCATGGCGCTGGCGGCCCTGGGGGTGAACATCCTGGTGGGCTACTGCGGGCAGATCTCGCTGGGCTCGGGCGCCTTCATGGCCGTGGGGGCCTACGGGGCTTACAACTTCTTCGTGCGCTTTCCGGGCATGCCGCTCATTCCGGCACTGATCCTGGGCGGGCTGTGCGCCACGTTCTTCGGCATCCTGTTCGGGTTGCCCAGCCTGCGCGTGAAGGGCCTGTACCTGGCCGTGGCCACGCTGGCAGCGCAGTTCTTCAGCGACTGGATGTTCCTGCGCATCAAGTGGTTCACCAACAACTCCGACTCCGGCTCGGTCTCCGTCACCAACCTGCAGGTGCTGGGCCTGCCCATCGAGAGCGCCACCAGCAAGTACCTGTTCTGCCTGGCCATCCTGGTGGTGGTGGCCCTGCTGGCCAAGAACCTGGTGCGCGGCGCCATCGGGCGCGAATGGATGGCCATCCGCGACATGGACGTGGCGGCCGCCGTGATCGGCATCCGTCCCATGTACGCCAAGCTCAGCGCGTTTGCCGTCAGCTCCTTCATCGTGGGCATGGCCGGCGCGCTGTGGGCCTTCGTGCACCTGGGCGCGTGGGAGCCGGCAGCGTTCTCGGTGGAGGTGTCGTTCCGCCTGCTGTTCATGGTGATCATCGGCGGCCTGGGGTCGATCATGGGCGGCTTCTTTGGCGCCGCGTTCATCGTGGTGCTGCCCATCGTGCTCAACCAGTTCCTGCCCGCCTTGATGGGCCTGTTCGGCGTGGAGATTTCCACCGCCGGCGTGTCGCACGCCGAGCTGATGATCTTCGGCGCGCTGATCGTGTGGTTCCTCATCGTCGAGCCCCACGGCCTGGCCAAGCTGTGGTCCACAGGCAAGCAGAAACTGCGTCTGTGGCCCTTCCCGCACTGATTTCTTCCCCGCGCTTCACTAGTACTTATTCATCCAAAGGAGACATCCATGAAGCTTTCGAAAATCGTGATCGCCGCTGCGGTGGTTGCAGCCGGCGCCTCGTCCGTGGCGACGAGCGCCTTCGCGCAAGCCAAGGAACAGTTCTTCCCGCTGCTGTCGTACCGCACGGGGCCGTATGCGCCCAACGGCGTGCCCTGGGCCAACGGCAAGCAGGACTACATCAAGATGATCAACGCCCGCGACGGCGGCATCAACGGTGTGAAGCTCACCTTTGAAGAGTGCGAAACGGGCTACGCCACCGACCGGGGCGTGGAGTGCTACGAACGCCTCAAGAGCCGCCCCGGCGTGTCGCTGTTCGACCCCCAGGCCACCGGCATCACCTTCGCGCTGACCGAGAAGGCGCCCGTGGACAAGATCCCGCTGATGACGCTGGGCTATGGCCTGTCGGTGGCGCAGGACGGCATGGCCTTCAAGTGGAACTTCCCGTTCATGGGCAGCTACTGGACGGGCGCGGACATCCTGATCCAGCACCTGGGCAAGGCCAACGGCGGGCTGGACAAGCTCAAGGGCAAGAAGATCGCCCTGGTCTACCACGACAGCCCGTTCGGCAAAGAGCCCATCCCGCTGCTGCAGGAGCGCGCCAAGATGCACGGCTTTGAATTGCAGATGCTGCCCGTGACGGCCCCCGGCGTGGAGCAGAAGGCCACCTGGCTGCAGGTGCGCCAGAGCCGCCCCGACTACGTGCTGCTGTGGGGCTGGGGCGTGATGAACTCCACCGCCCTGAAGGAAGCCCAGGCCACCGGCTACCCGCGCGACAAGATGTATGGCGTGTGGTGGGCCGGTGCCGAGCCCGATGTGCGCGACGTGGGCGAAGGCGCGAAGGGCTACCACGCGCTGGCGCTCAACACCTCGGGCCAGCAGCCCAAGGTGATCCAGGACATCCTGAAGCACGTGCATGAAAAAGGCCAGGGCACGGGTCCCAAGGACGAAGTGGGATCGGTGCTGTACACGCGCGGCGTGATCATCCAGATGCTGGCGGTCGAATCGGTGCGCCGCGCGCAGGAGCGCTTTGGCAAGGGCAAGGTCATGACCGGCGAACAAGTGCGCTGGGGCATGGAAAACCTGGCCCTGGACCAGAAGAAGCTGGACGCGCTGGGCTTTGGCGGCGTGATGCGCCCCCTGTCCACCAGCTGCGCCGACCACATGGGTTCCACCTGGGCCCGCGTGCACACCTGGGACGGCAGCAAGTGGAACTTTTCGTCCGACTGGTACCAGGCCGATGAGCAGATCCTCAAGCCCATGATCAAGGCGGGGGCCGACAAGTACCTGGCGGACAAGAAGATGGCCCGTCGCGAGGCGGCCGATTGCCAGAGCTAAGTACATCCCCCTGAGCGGCGCCGCTCGGTGCAGCCGCCGGAGGCGGCAGCTCTTCGGGGCCGTCCAAGCCTGCGCAGGCAGGCTTGGAGCCGCGGCCCTCAGCCCCTTCTCTTTTCGCGCTGCGCGATTCGGGAAGGGGGACGACACCAGTGGCCTGGCAAAGCCAGTTCCACGGTGTCACTGGCGATAGCGCAGCGACCGTTTCAGGGGCCCGTGACGGGGCGGCTGCCTGCCTTCAGGCAACCGCCAATCCAAAGAGTTGCGACCTGCGGCAGCTCTTTGGATTGGCACAGCGAAGGAACACCATGGACTCTTCCAACAGCAACATCGTTCTCAACGTCAACGGCATCGAGGTCATCTACAACCATGTGATCCTGGTGCTCAAGGGCGTCTCGCTGCAGGTGCGCGAGGGGTCCATCGTGGCCATCCTGGGCGGCAACGGGGCGGGCAAGACGACGACCTTGCGCGCCATCTCCAACCTGCTCAAGGGCGAGCGCGGCGAGGTGACCAAGGGCAGCATTGAGCTGCGGGGCGAGCGCATCGAAAACCTCTCGCCGGCCGACCTGGTCCAGCGCGGCGTGGTGCAGGTGATGGAGGGGCGGCACTGCTTTGCCCACCTGACCATTGAAGAGAACCTGATGACGGGCAGCTACACCCGCAGCAGCAAGGCCGAGATCGCGGCGAACCTGGAGAAGGTCTACAACTACTTTCCGCGGCTAAAGACGCGGCGCACCTCGCAGGCAGCCTACACCTCGGGCGGCGAGCAGCAGATGTGCGCCATCGGCCGCGCGCTCATGGCCAACCCGAGCATGGTGCTGCTGGACGAGCCCTCCATGGGCCTGGCGCCGCAGATCGTGGAAGAGGTGTTCAACATCGTGAAGGACCTGAACTCCAAGGAGAAGGTCACCTTCCTGCTGGCCGAGCAGAACACCAACATGGCCCTGAAGTACGCCGACTACGGCTACATCATGGAAAGCGGCCGCGTGGTGATGGACGGCGCCGCCAGCGACCTGGCCAGCAACGAGGACGTCAAGGAGTTCTACCTGGGCATGGGCGGCGGCGAGCGCAAGAGTTTCAAGGATGTCAAAAGCTACAAGCGGCGCAAGCGCTGGCTGGCCTGAGAAGCCCCCTGTGTCGCCGTCGGCGCCTTCCCCCCCCAGGGGGACGCCACCAGCGCGGCGGGGCGGCCCTTGCGCGGTGGCGCTGGCCTTCGGCAGCGCGGGCGACCAGGGCGGTCATCCTTTGCAGACGCCAGACGAATTTACTCTTAATTTGATAGCTGCTTGCGCTTTATGGATAAGCGCCAGAGGCCGATTTGATTCAAAACCACCACCTCACAAGGAACCCCAGGCATGAGCACGTTCTATGACGCCCTGGAAACCCGCAGCCCCGCCGAGCGCGAAGCGGCCTTGATAGCGGCGCTGCCGCAGCAGATCGGCCATGCCCAGACGGCGTCGCCGGCGTTTGCCAGCATCCTGGCGGGCGTGGATGCGGCGGCCATCACCAGCCGCGCGGCCCTGGCGCAGCTGCCCGTGACGCGCAAGTACGAGTTGCTGGAGCGACAGCAGGCGGGCCGGGCCGCCAACGTGTTCGGCGGCTTCAGCGCGCTGGGCTTCGGGCCGGGCATGACGCGCGTGTTTGCCAGCCCCGGCACCATCTACGAACCCGAAGGCACGCGGCCGGACTACTGGCGCATGGCCCGGGCCATTTACGCGGCAGGGTTTCGGCGCGGGGAGCTGATTCACAACAGCTTCAGCTACCACTTCGTGCCGGCGGGCTCGATGATGGAAACCGGCGCGCACGCGCTGGGCTGCACCGTGTTTCCCGGCGGCACGGGCCAGACCGAGCAGCAGGTGCAGGCCATGGCCGAGCTGAAGCCGGCCGGCTACATCGGCACGCCCAGCTTCCTCAAGATCATTGTCGAGAAGGCCGCCGAACTGGGCGTGGCCCTGCCCACGGTGACCAAGGCGCTCGTCTCGGGCGAGGCGTTCCCGCCCAGCCTGCGCGACTGGTTCGCCGAGCGCGGCATCGCGGGCTACCAGTGCTACGCCACGGCCGACCTGGGGCTGATTGCCTATGAGACCAGCGCCCGTGAGGGCCTGGTGCTGGACGAGGGCGTGATCGTCGAAATCGTGCGCCCCGGCACCGGCGACCCGTTGCCCGAGGGCGAGGTGGGCGAGCTGGTGGTCACCACCCTCAACCCCGACTACCCGCTCATCCGCTTTGGCACCGGCGACCTGTCCGCCGTGCTGCCCGGCGCCTGCCCCACCGGCCGCACCAACACCCGCATCAAGGGCTGGATGGGCCGGGCCGACCAGACCACCAAGGTGCGCGGCATGTTCGTGCACCCGGGCCAGGTGGCCGCCGTTGCCAAGCGCTTTCCCCAGGTGCTGCGCGCACGCCTGGTGGTCAGCGGCGAGATGGCCAACGACCAGATGGTGCTGCAGGTGGAAACCGCCGAAACGGCCGAAGGCCTGGCACGGCAGCTCAGCGACGCCATCCGCGAGGTGACCAAGCTGCGCGGCGAGGTGCAGATGGTGCCGCCCGGCACCCTACCCAACGACGGCAAGGTGATCGAGGACGCGCGCAGCTACCGGTAGGAGCCGGGGGCCGCGCAGCTGCGGCCCCGCGCACGCTGACGGCAGGCTTTCACCCGCGGCCCGCACTTGCGCCAGCGCAAGAGATGCCCACGTGGCGGCGAGGGCGATCGCAGTGTTTACCCTAGGCCAATGCTTCTGAATTCATAGCATTCACCGCTTTATTGATGGGTGCTGGAGGGCTTTTCACCTTGAAGAACATGGTGGCATCCAGCTACGTAATATCCGCAATACCTGGGCTCTCCCCCGTGGCTATCATGGCGCCGTCATTCACAGGAGACACCATGAAAAAAGTGCTGAAATTCGCGCTCGTCGCCACCGCCGCAGCCGCGGCAGCCATGGGCGCCAGCGCGCAGGATTTTCCGGCCAAGGACAAGACGATCACGATCGTGGTGCCCTACGCAGCGGGCGGCCCCACCGACCGCGTGGCCCGCGACCTGGCCGAGGCCATGCGCAAGCCCCTGGGCGGCGTGAGCGTGGTCATCGACAACTCGGCCGGTGCCGGCAGCACCATCGGCACCGCCAAGGTGGCCCGCGCCAACCCCGACGGCTACACCCTGCTGCTGAACCACGTGAGCATGGCCACCATGCCCACCATGTACCGCAAGCTGGCCTTCAACGTGGCCAACGACTTCGAGTACCTGGGCATCGTCAATGACGTGCCCATGACGCTGATCGCGCGCCCCAGCATGCCCGCGAACAACTACAAGGAACTGTCCGCCTGGCTGCAGCAGAACAAGGGCAAGATCAACCTGGGCAACGCCGGCCAGGGCTCGGCGTCGCACCTGTGCGGCCTGATGTACCAGAGCGCGCTGCAGATCGACATGACCCCGGTGCCGTACAAGGGCACGGCACCCGCCATCACCGACCTGATCGGCGGCCAGATCGACCTGCTGTGCGACCAGACCACCAACACCACCTCGCAAATCGAGGGCAAGAAGGTCAAGGCCTATGCCGTGACCACCAGCAAGCGTCTGACCACCCCGGCCCTGAAGGACCTGCCCACGCTCGCGGAATCGGGCGTGAAGGACTTCAGCGTGACCATCTGGCACGGCCTGTACGCGCCCAAGGGCACGCCCGCACCGGTGGTGGCCAAGCTCAACGACGCCTTGAAGGCGGCCTTGAAGGACCCCGAATTCATCAAGAAGCAGGAAGGCCTGGGCGCCGTGGTGGCCACCGACAAGCGCATCGAGTCCGCCGAACACAAGAAGTTCGTGGCGTCCGAGACCGAGAAGTTTGGCGCCGTGATCAAGGCCGCCGGCTCTTACGCGGACTAAGCTTCGCCGCTGCGCACGCGCCACGTCTGCGGGCCCGCGCTGCGGGACTCCAGCACATGCCGCAGGGCTCAGGCCCTGCGGCCTTTTTTTTGGGTGCCCTACGGCGAAGGGAGCGCTGCAGCCTTGGGGTAATCCACCTGCACGGAACACGGCCGGCCGCGTAAAAAGCTTTGCATGCATACGAAGCCTCCCCGAAAGGAAAACCGCCCTATGACGTCCCCTATCGCCAGCCGCCGCGCGGCAGCCCTGCTGCTGTGCACCGCACTGGGTTGCGCCACGCTGCTGTCCTCAGCCCACGCGCAGGCCCCCTGGCCCACCAAGCCCGTGCGCATCGTCGTGCCCTTTGCGCCGGGCGGCACCACCGACATCCTCGCGCGCGCCATGGCGCCGGAGCTCTCGCGGGCGTTTGGCCAGCAGTTCATCGTGGACAACCGCGCCGGCGCGGGCGGCAACGTGGGGGCGGAGGTGGTGGCCAAGTCCGCACCCGACGGCTACACCCTGCTCATGGGCACCGTGGGCACGCACGGCATCAACCGCGCGCTGTATGCCAAGCTGCCCTACGACCCCATCAAGGACTTTGTCCCGATCACCCTGGTGGCCGCCGTGCCCAACGTGATGGTGATGAACGCGGACAAGGCCAAGAGCATGGGCGTGCACAACGTGCAGGACTTCATCCGCGTGGCCAAGGCCAACCCCGGCAAGCTCAACATGGCCTCCAGCGGCAACGGCACGTCCATCCACCTGGCGGGCGAGCTGTTCAAGAGCATGACGGGCACCTACATGCTGCACCTGCCCTACCGCGGCTCGGGCCCGGCCCTGATGGACATGGTGGGCGGCAATGCGGACGTGATGTTCGACAACCTGCCGTCGGCGCTGTCGCAGATCAAGGGCGGCAAGCTCACCGCGCTGGCCGTGACCAGTTCCACGCGCTCCAGCGCGCTGCCCGATGTGCCCACGGTGGAGGAAGCCGGCGGCCCTGCGCTCAAGGGCTATGAGGCCAGCTCCTGGTTTGGCCTGCTGGCACCCGCCGGCACGCCGCAGGACATCGTGAACCGCATCCAGCAGGAAGTGGCCAAGTCGCTCGCCACGCCGGCCATGAAGGAGCGGCTGGTGGCCCAGGGCGCCATCCCGGGGGGCAATACGCCGGCCGAGTTCGCCAAGCACATCGACAGCGAGCACAAGAAGTGGGCGCAGGTGGTGAAGACCTCGGGCGCCAAGGTGGACTGAAAGGTGGGGGGCGGCAGCCCAGCTGCGCCCCCCCTGCGCGAGGGGCTGAGAACGCCTTCTTACACGCCCCAGACGACGTCGACCCCGGCCGCCGCGCTGCGCTGGAGCATGTCGATCAACGGCACCACCCGCTGGCGCAGGCGCACGGCGTCCTTGCCGGCATCGGCCGCGTCTTCGTCGCCGCCGTCCTCCGCCGCCTGGGCCTGCAGGCGAGCCTCCTCTTCGGCCACGGCGGCGTCCAGCGCGGCAATGGCGGCCGGGATCTGCGCCACGGTCACGATGCCGCTGGCGCCGGGGGTCTTGCCCATGAGGGTGACGACTTGCCGGCCCTGGGGTTCCAGCATGATCAGGTCGGCGGCGGCGCGGGATTTGAATTTGTAGAGCATGCGGTTGCGGCGTTAAGGTCGGGTCGGGAAGGCGCGCCATACATGTAGTCGCGCGTGAACGGATAGTCCGATTGTGCCCCGGCCACCGGGCCTGCGGCCGTGTCGCCGTGGGGCTTGGCGGCCAGCATCTGGTGCAGGGCCATCCAGCCGCGCTCAAAGCCCAGGGCGCTGCCCGCGAGGTACAGGCGGTAGGCGCGCAGGATCTTCTCGGCGTCGCTGTCGCCGGCAGATGCCGCCAGCACGGCGCGCGCCGCGGGCAGCTGGGCCTCCAGCCCGTCCGACCAGGCCCACAGGGTGCGTGCATAGTGGGGGCGCAGGTTCTCGGTGTCCACCATCTCCAGGCCGGCGCGGGCCATGTCGTGCAGCACCGTGCTCACGTGCAGCAGCTCGCCGCCGGGGAAGATGTACTGCTCCACGAATTCGCCCATGCCCGCGCCCAGCTGGGCGTTGTCCACGCCGCCCGCGGTGATGCCGTGGTTGAGCACCAGGCCGCCGGGGCGCAGCAGGCGCGCCACGGTGGCAAAGTAGCGCTCCATCTGCGCGCGGCCCACGTGCTCGAACATGCCGACCGAGGCGATCTTGTCAAAGGGCTCAACCACCTGCAGCTCGCGGTAGTCGCACAGCTGCACGCGCACCCGGCCTTGCAGGCCGCGCGCCTCGATCAGCTGCTGCACATGCTGATGCTGGTTGCGCGACAGCGTGATGCCCGTGGCGTCCACGCCGTAGTGCTCCGCCGCCCAGAGCAGCAGAGCGCCCCAGCCTGCGCCAATGTCCAGGAAGCGCTCGCCAGGCGCCAGGCGCAGCTTGCGGCAGATGTGGTCCAGCTTGGCCTCTTGCGCCTGGGCGAGCGAGAGATCCGGGCTGCGAAAGTAGGCGCAGGAGTACACCCGGCGCGGGTCCAGCCACAGGGCGTAGAACGCATCGGACAGGTCGTAGTGGAACTGCACATGCCGCGCGTCGTGCGCGAGCGTGTGCGCCGCCATGGAGCGCGCCCGCGCCAGCACGCGGTGCCACCAGCCGTGGTGCTCGTCGCGGGCGGGGTCGCGCGTGAGCAGTCCCGCCGCGCCGGCCATCAGGTCGCGCATGCCGCCTTCCAGCGCCACGCGGCCTTCGACGATGGCGGCGCCCACGCGGCCGATCTCGCCCGTCGCCAGCGCCACCAGCGCCAGCCGGTCGCGAAAGCGCAGCGTCACCGCGGGGTTGGGCGCGCCCAGTTGCCGCCCTGCCGGCAGCTCCACCGCCAGCGGCACCGGCAAGGCTGCCAGCCGCCCCTCCAGGGAGTGGAGCAGGTGCTTCATGCCCGCATTTTTGGAGGGCAGCCGGGCCGCGTCAACCACCGCGCCAGCGGAGGCGGCGGTGTCCTACAAGCAAGGGCCCGCCACGGCACCGGGGCGGCCCCATTGACACCACTTTGTTTAGGTCTAAACTATTTTGACATGAACATCCTTTGCATCGGCGGCGGCCCCGCAGGCCTCTACTTCGCCCTGCTGATGAAGCAGCAGAACCCGGCGCACCGCATCACGGTGGTGGAGCGCAACCGGCCGTTCGACACCTTCGGCTGGGGTGTGGTGCTGTCGGACCAGACACTGGCCAACCTGCGCGCAGCCGACGCGCCCACGGCGGCGCTGATCGGCGACGCGTTCAACCATTGGGACGATATCGAGGTGTTCTTCAAGGGCCGCAGCGTGCGCTCCACCGGCCACGGCTTTTGCGGCATCGGCCGCAAGCGGCTGCTCAACATCCTGCAGGACCGCTGCCTGGCGCTGAGCGTGGAGCTGGTGTTCGAGACCGACGTGGCCGACGACCAGGCGCTCGCCGCGCAGTACGGCGCGGACCTGGTGATTGCGAGCGACGGCCTGAACAGCCGCATCCGCACGCGCTACGCCAGCACCTACCAGCCCGACATCGACCTGCGCCAATGCCGATTCGTGTGGCTGGGCACCAAGAAAAAGTTCGACGCATTCACCTTTGCCTTCGAACAGACGGAGCACGGCTGGTTCCAGGCGCATGCCTACCAGTTCGACGCCGACACCTCCACCTTCATCGTCGAAACGCCCGAGGCCGTGTGGAAGGCCCACGGCCTGGACCAGATGGAGCAGCCCGAGGCGATTGCGTTCTGCGAAACGCTGTTTGCGAAATACCTGGACGGCAACGCCCTCATCAGCAACGCCACGCACCTGCGCGGCTCGGCCAACTGGATCCGCTTTCCGCGCGTGATCTGCAACACCTGGGTGCACCGCGAAGCGATTGGCGGCAAGCAGGTGCCCATCGTGCTGATGGGTGACGCGGCGCACACCGCGCATTTCTCGATTGGCAGCGGCACCAAGCTGGCGCTGGAAGACGCCATCGACCTCGCCAACGAGTTTGCGACCGGCTTGCCCATCGACGAGGTGCTCACGCACTACGAGGCGCGCCGCAGCGTGGAGGTGCTCAAGATCCAGAACGCCGCGCGCAACAGCACCGAATGGTTTGAAAACGTGGCGCGCTACGCCGGCATGCCCATCGAGCAGTTCACGTATTCGCTGCTCACGCGCAGCCAGCGCATCAGCCACGAGAACCTGCGGCTGCGCGATGCGGCGTGGCTGGAGGGTTACGAGGCATGGCTCGCAGGTGGCAAGGCGGCGATTCCGCCCATGCTCACGCCTTTCACACTGAAAGGCCTCACGCTGAAGAACCGCATCGTCGTCTCGCCCATGGCCACCTACAGCGCGGTCGATGGCGTGCCGCAGGAATTCCACCTGGTGCACCTGGGCGCGCGCGCCCTGGGCGGAGCCGCGCTGGTGATGGTGGAGATGACCAGCCCCACGCCCGAGGGCCGCATCACCCCCGCTTGCACGGGGCTGTGGAACGATGCGCAGCAAGCCGCCTTTGCACGCATTGTGAACTTTGTCCACGGCAGCAGCACCGCCAAGATCGGCCTCCAGCTGGGGCACAGCGGCCCCAAGGGTTCCACGCGCGTGGGCTGGGAAGGCACGGACGAGCCGCTGGAGACGGGCAACTGGCCCCTGCTGGCCGCCAGCCCCATCGCCTACGGCGCGCAGAACCAGACGCCTGCCGCCATGACCCGCGCCGACATGGACCGCCTGACCGCCGCCTTTGTGGACAGCGCCCGCCGCGCCGTGGCCTGCGGCTTTGACTGGCTGGAGTTGCACTGCGCGCACGGCTACCTGCTGGCCAGCTTTTTGAGCCCCGCCACCAACCAGCGCACGGACGACTACGGCGGCAGCCTGGACAACCGCTGCCGCTACCCGCTGGAAGTGTTCACCGCGCTGCGCGCCGTGTGGCCGGCCGACAAGCCGATGAGCGTGCGCATCTCGGCCCACGACTGGCTGCCCGATGGCAACACCGCCGACGACGCCATCGCCATCGCGCGGCGTTTCAAGGCGGCGGGGGCCGACCTGATCGACGTGTCCTCCGGCCAGACCACGCGCGACTCGCGCCCGGTCTATGGCCGCATGTACCAGACGCCGTTTGCCGACCGCATCCGCAACGAGGTGGGCATTGCCACCATGGCCGTGGGCGCCATCACCGAGGCGGACCACGCCAACAGCATCATCGCCGCCGGCCGGGCCGACCTGTGCGCCATCGCCCGTCCCCACCTGGCCGACCCGGCCTGGACGCTGCACGCCGCCGCGCAGCTCAGCCCCGTGGCCGCAGCGCAGACCGACTGGCCCGTGCAGTACTGGAGCGGCCGCGACCAGATGCTGCGCGAGATATCCAAACAAAAACAGGCTGCAGCGCTTTCCAGTACGGCGCAAGTAGCTACAAAAATTGAAGCAATCGAGTAAACCCCACCTATGGATCTTGAAGCCCGCCTGCATGGCGCCGCCCCCAGCGAACATCCCGAGGCCCTGCGCCTGTGGCTGCGCCTGCTCACCTGCACGCAGCTCATCGAAAAGCAGGTGCGCAGCCACCTGCGCGCGCAGTTCGACACCACTTTGCCGCGCTTCGACCTGATGGCGCAGCTGGAGCGCGCGCCGGACGGCATGAAGATGAAGGAACTCTCGCGCCGCATGATGGTGACCAGCGGCAACATCACCGGCATCACCGACCAGCTCGTGGCCGAAGGGCTGGTCGAGCGCACGGACGTGGAGGGCGACCGCCGCGCCTACCGCGTGCGCCTCACGCCCCAGGGCCGTGCGCAATTCAACGAGATGGCGCACCAGCACGAGCAATGGATCGTCGAAGCCTTTGCCACGCTGGGCGAGCGCGACATTGCCACGCTGTACCGGCTGCTCGGCAAGGTGAAGGAACACACCCAACATAACTCTCTGGAGACAGCCGAATGAAGCACTACATCGGGGCGAGCAACCCCATGCGCGAGCAGTTCAACCCGCAGGCCAGCTACGTGGCGGAGCATTTCAGCTGGAGCTTTGCGGGCGGCGTGGGCACCGTCACGCTCAACCGGCCCGACCGCAAGAACCCGCTCACCTTCCAGAGCTATGCCGAGCTGCGTGACTTCTTCTACGCGCTGCGGTTTGCCACCGATGTGAAGGCCATCGTGGTCACCGGCGCGGGCGGCAACTTCTGCTCGGGCGGCGATGTGCACGAGATCATTGGCCCGCTCACCACCATGACCATGCCCGAGCTGCTGGAGTTCACGCGCATGACGGGCGACTTGGTCAAGGCCATGCGCGTCTGCCCGCAGCCCGTGCTGGGCGCCATCGACGGCATCTGCGCCGGGGCCGGCGCGATGATGGCGCTGGCCTGCGACATGCGCTACGGCACCGAGTCCACCAAGACCGCCTTCCTGTTCACCCGCGTGGGCCTGGCCGGCGCCGACATGGGCGCCTGCGCGCTGCTGCCGCGCATGATCGGCCAGGGCCGCGCCAGCGAGCTGCTGTTCACCGGCCGCGCGATGACGGCGCACGAAGGCCTGGCCTGGGGCTTCTTCAACGACCTGTATGAAAGCGCCGACCTGCTGGCCAACGTGCAGGCCACGGCGCGCGCGCTGGCCGACGGCCCGACGTTTGCCCACGGCATGACCAAGACCATGCTGGGGCAGGAATGGAGCATGACGATCGAACAGGCCATCGAGGCCGAGGCGCAGGCGCAGGCGATCTGCATGCAGACGGAAGATTTCCGGCGTGCGTACGAGGCGTTTGCCGCCAAGCAGAAGCCGGTGTTCCAGGGAGATTAGGAATGAAGAGGGTGCAAAAGCCCATGAAGCTCGTTACCACCGCCTACGGATCTGGAATGCACCTACCGAACCGTTCACGCTGAGCCTGTCGAAGCGCTGCGCAAGGTTTCGACAGACTCAGCCCGAACGGGTGTGAAACTCAAACAGGCCCACTCACCCACCATGCACGTTGCGACCCCCCCCGCCCCTTGCCCGCCTTCGACGGCACACCTGGCCCTGCCATTTTTTGACGATGCCCACCGCGCACTCGCCAAGGGTCTGGTGCCTTGGGCGGCCGCGCAAGAGGTGGATGAAACCGACGACCGCGCCGCCTGCCGCGACTGGGTACAGCGCCTGGGCGCGGGCGGCTGGCTGCGCTACTGCGTGCCGGCCGCGCACGGCGGCGCGCTGCCGGCGCTGGATTCGCGCGCGCTGGTGCTGCTGCGCGAGACGCTGGCCTACCACTCGCCGCTGGCGGACTTTGCGTTCGCGATGCAGGGGCTGGGCAGCGGTGCGATCACGCTGGCGGGCAGCCCCGCGCAGCAGGCGCACTACCTGCAGGGCGTGGCGCACGGGGAGCTGATTGCGGCGTTCGCGCTGTCCGAGCCCGAGGCAGGGTCCGACGTGGGCGCTATGCAAACCATAGCTTCCAGCGTAGACCCAGCAAGCGCTGCAGGCACTTTTTGCTTGAACGGCACCAAGACGTGGATCAGCAACGGCGGCATCGCCGACTTCTATTGCGTTTTCGCCAAGACCGATCCGGCCGGCGGCACCCGCGGCATCAGCGCCTTCATCGTCGATGCGAACACGCCGGGGCTGGACGCCTCGCGCCACATCCACGTGATGGCGCCGCACCCGCTGGCCACGCTGCAGTTCACCGATTGCACCGTGCCCGCGAGCGCGCTGCTGGGCGAGCTGCACGGTGGCTTCAAGCTGGCCATGCGCACGCTGGACATCTTTCGCGCCTCCGTGGCCGCCGCGGCCCTGGGCATGGCGCGCCGTGCGCTGGCCGAGGCCGTGCACCACGCACGCCAGCGCCGCATGTTCGGCCAGACGCTCGCGGACTTTCAGCTCACCCAGGCCAAGATCGGCGAAATGGCGGCGCTGGTGGACAGCGCCGCGCTGCTCACCTACCGCGCGGCCTGGCTGCGCGACACCGGCCAGGCGCGCGTCACCGCAGAAGCAGCCATGGCCAAGATGACCGCCACCGAAAACGCCCAGCGCGTCATCGACATGGCGCTGCAGCTGCACGGCGGGCGCGGCGTGGAGGTGGGCAGCAAGGTCGAGTCGCTGTACCGCGACATCCGCTCGCTGCGCATCTACGAAGGCGCCACCGAGGTGCAGCAGCTCATCATCGGCAAAAGCCTCTTGCAGGAGTGATTTCATGAAGTCCGCCCAGCCCGACCACTTTGTGCACGACCGCCTGCCGCCGCCCGAGGCCTGGCCCACCCTGCAGTACGAACTGCCCGAGCTGCAAATCCCCGACCAGGCCAACCTGGTCCAGGCGCTGTTCGACCAGGCCGAGCGCGCCGGCAACATCGACCGCCCCCTGCTGCGCGGCCCGCACCGCACCTACACCTACCGCGAGGCCCGCGCAGAAGCCGCGCGCATTGCCGAGGTGCTGACGCAAGACCACGGCCTGGTGCCCGGCAACCGCGTGCTGCTGCGCGGCGGCAACACGGTGGAGATGGCGCTGGCCTGGCTGGGCGTGGTCTACGCCGGGCTGGTGGCGGTGGCCACCATGCCGCTGCTGCGCGCGGGCGAGCTGGCCGGCATCATCGAGCGCGCCCAGCCCACGCTGGCGCTGTGCGACGGCCGCCTGCTGGCCGAGCTGCAGGCCGCGCAAACGCAGCAGCCGGTGCTGGCCACCCTCGTGCCCTTCCACACCGCGCCCGATGCGGCCGACCTGCTCCAGCGCGCCGGGGACAAGCCCGGCACCACGCCGCCCTGCCCCACGGCGGCGGATGACATTGCGCTGATGGCGTTTACCTCCGGCACCACGGGCGCGCCCAAGGCCGCCGTGCACACGCACCGCGATGTGCTGGCAGGCTGCGAGGCCTGGCCGCGCCATGTGCTCAAGGCCACGCCGGACGACGTCGTGGCGGGCTCGCCGCCGCTGGCGTTCACCTTCGGGCTGGGCGGCCTGCTGGTGTTTCCGATGTGGGCCGGGGCCAGCGTGTACTTTCCGGACCAGCCCTACACGCCCGAGACCATGGTGGTGCTGATGCGCGACGCGGGCGTCACCATCAGCTACACCGCGCCCACCTTCTACCGGCAGATGGCGCCGTTCGCCAAGAAGATCGGCCTGCCGCAGCTGCGCATCAGCGTGAGCGCGGGCGAAGGCCTGCCGGACGCCACGCGCCAGCTGTGGAAAGACGCCACGGGCATCGAGATGACCGACGGCATCGGCGCCACGGAGATGTTCCACATCTTCATCTCGTCGGCCGGCGATGCAGTGCGCCGCGGCGCCATCGGCAAGGTGGTGCCCGGCTACACCGCCAAGGTGGTGGACGACGCGGGCAACGAAGTGCCGCGCGGCACCGTTGGCAAGCTCGCGGTGATCGGCCCCACGGGCTGCAAGTACCTCGACGACCCGCGCCAGGCCAAGTATGTGAAGGACGGCTGGAACTACCCGGGCGACGCCTTCGTGCAGGACGCCGACGGCTATTTCTTCTACCAGGCGCGCGACGACGACATGATCATCACCGCCGGCTACAACGTGGGCGGCCCCGAAGTGGAAGACGCCCTGCTGCGCCACCCGGCCGTGGCCGAGTGCGGCGTGATCGGCGTGCCGGACGAAGAGCGCGGCATGGTAGTGAAGGCCGTGTGCGTGCTCAAGCCCGGCCACACCGGCGACGCCGCCCTGGTGCGCGCGCTGCAAGACCATGTGAAAGCCACCATCGCCCCTTACAAATACCCGCGCATCGTGGAGTTCGCCACCGCGCTGCCCCGCACCGAGACCGGCAAGCTGCAGCGCTTCAAGCTGCGCCAGGGCGCGGCGGTGGCTCCCGCCACTCCGACTTCAAAAGCCACCCCATGACGATCCAGCACACCCTTTTGCAGCCCGAAGGCTGGGTGCCCCCCAAGGGCTACGCCAACGGCGTGGCCGCGCGCGGCACGATGGTCTTTACCGGCGGCCAGATCGGCTGGAATGCGCAGCAGCAGTTCGAGAGCGACGATTTCATCGACCAGACCCGGCAGACCTTGCTGAACGTGCGGGCCGTGCTGGAAGCGGGCGGCGCGGGCCCCGAGCACCTGGTGCGGCTGACGTGGTACGTGCTGGACCGCAAGGAATACAACGCGCGGCTGAAGGAACTGGGGGGGGTGTACCGCGAGGTGCTGGGAAAGAACTTTCCGGCAATGGCGTGCGTGCAGGTGGCGGGGTTGATGGAGGAGCGGGCGAAGGTGGAGATTGAGGCGACGGCGGTGGTGCCGGATGGTGGGTGAATGCGCTGCACCGGTCGGGCTGAGTCTGGCGAAGCTCGGGCGTGCTGGTTCGAAAAGCATGCTGGAGTTGAGGTCGGAGGCCGGGTCTCGGCCCGGCCTCCGCACATAAACCAAGCATGCGCCCCCAACCTGCGGACGAGCGCACCAAGACTCCGACAAGCTCAGCCGGAACAGTTCACGTCAATGCCCCGCGTTGGCCCACTCAGGCCTCGAACCCCTCAACCCACCGGCCGTGCCACCACCCCCCTGCGCCCCACCCACCACGCCTGCAGCACCCGCCCATACAAGATGAACCCCAGCGCCGCCCCAATCAACGGCAACGCCGCAAACACCCACCCCGTCAACACCTCGCCCCCCAGCGCCACCCCTACCACCAAGGCCACCGCCGGGTTCACGAACGAATAGCTCCCCGCCAATGCAGGCGACGTGTTCTGCAGCAGCCACAGATAGGCATTGAGCGTGAGCAGCGTGCCAAACACCAGCAGATAGCTCCAGGCCGCCCAGGACTTGGCGCTCACTTGGGCCAGGGACGAGACCGGCTCGAACCACGGCGCCACCAGCAGGCCCAGGGCGCCACCCACCAGCCACTGCGCGGCCGAGGCCATGGCGGGCGCGGGCAGCGAGAGCTTGCGCGAGGCGTACGAGCCCACGCTCCAGGCCAGGGGCGCGCCAAAGGCCAGCAGCGCGCCCAGCCAGGTGGCCGAGAAATCGCCCTCCAGCGCCAGCAGCAGAGCCCCCACCACGCCCAGCGCCAGGCCGATCCAGCTGGTGGCGGGCACGCGCTCGCCGCCCAGGCGCGACCACAGCGCAAGCCACATGGGCATGGTGGTCACCACCGTGGCCATCAGGCCCGAGCCAATGCCCAGCTTCTGCGCGAAGCCCGTCAGGTTCATGGCCAGGAACACCATGCACCCGCCCACCAGGGCCGCGTTGCGCCATTGCCGGGCGGTGGGCAGCGCCTGCCCCTGCCACAGGGCGATGAGCAGCATCACGCCACCCGCGCACAGGAACCGCAGCGCATTCATCAACAGCGGCGGCATGCTGGTGAGCGCGATGCCGATGGCGAAATACGTGGTGCCCCACACCACGTAGACCAACGCCAAGGCAGCTGCCAGGGCCCACGGCGCGGGCGTGCGCGCTTGCGCATGGAAAATTGTCGGCATATTCTTCACTTCACCGAAAAATTGATGGAGACCGCGAGGTTTTCGGAATTCTTACCAAAGTCAGGCGACTATGCAAGCAAATATTCAGACAGATGACATGGACGCCAGAATTATTTCGGCACTGGGGGCCGACGGGCGGCGTTCGTACGCCGACGTGGGGGCCGAGGTCGGGCTGTCCACCGCGGCCGTGCACGAACGGGTGAAGAAGCTGCTGGACAAGGGCGTGATCCGCCGCTTTTCCATCAGCGTGGACCCGGAGCGCGTGGGCCTGAACTTCACGGCGTTCGTGGCCATCCGCAACGATGGCGGCGTGCACTGCCGCGACGTGGCGCCGCGACTGCGGGCCATGCCCCAGGTGGAAGAGCTGCACAGCGTGGCGGGCGAGTACGACTTCCTGGCCAAGATCCGCACCACCCACGCGCGCGGGCTGGAAGACGTGCTCTACCAGATCAAGGCGATCGCCGGCGTGGCCCGCACCACCAGCACGGTGGTGCTGAACACCGAGTTCGAGGACCGGCCGTTGGACCTGGGCTGGATGAACGCCGCCAAGAACGATTGAACGCAGCGGCGGCGCGGCCTGCCGCGCCCGCAATGCGCGTTACGCCGCGGGCGCGGCGCAAGCCGCGCATTCATCCACTGGAGACGGCAGCGTCTGGCCCGCCAGGGCGCGCACGGTGCCCAGGTAGTGCGCCAGCGGGGGCGTGGCCAGGCCCGGCACCTTGGCATGGTCATCGTAGCGGCGCAACCGGATGGCCTCCTGCGCAAAGGGCTGGCTGGCAAAGCGCTCCGCCTGCAGGCCGGAAAGCACCCCGCCTTGCAGCACCAGGCTGTGCTGCGAAGCGGGCGACAAGGACTCCCAATAGCCAGGCTCCGTCGCGCACAGATACCGCTTGGCATCCACGTGCAGGCGAATGGGCTCCAGCACCTCATCCGGCAAGAGGCCGCGCAAGAACGGCAGCGCCACGTACTGGTGCAGGTCGTCCCGCCCAGCCTGCGCATCCGCTTCGCCCCCCGGCGCCAGCAGGTGGCCCAGGTCGTGCAGCAGGCATGCGGCCACGGTGGCGGGGGCCTCGCCCGCCTGCTCCGCCAGCTGCGCGCACTGCAGGGCGTGCTCCAGCTGGCTCACGGCCTCGCGGCCGTATTGGTGGGGGCCTTGGGCAACCAGCACGTGCTCGATCTCTTCCAGGGTCAGCGCCATGGCGGTCCTCCGGTCAGATCAGGACTTTGCGGATGCGGGCCGACACCAGGTCGATCGCGCTCACGGTGACGACGATGATGAGCATCACCGCACAGGTCTCGGCGTACTGGAAGCCGCGGATGATCTCCCACAGCACCACGCCAATGCCGCCGGCCCCCACCATGCCCACCACCGAGGCCGAGCGCACGTTGGCCTCGAAGCGGTACAGCGTGTACGAGATCCACAGCGGCATCACCTGCGGGATCACGCCGTAGATGATCTCGTGCAGCGCGCTGGCGCCGGTGGAGCGGATGTCCTCCACGGGCTGCGGGTCGATGGCCTCCACGGCCTCGGAGAACAGCTTGGCCAGCGTGCCCGAGGTGTGGATCCACAGCGCCAGCACACCGGCAAAGGGCCCCAGGCCCACGGCCACCACGAACAGCATGGCGAACACCATCTCGTTGATGGCGCGGCAGGCGTCCAGCACGCGGCGCACCGGCTGGTACACCCACCAGGGCACGATGTTGGACGACGCGAGCAGGGCCAGTGGCACCGCTGTGATGACGGCCAGGGCCGTGCCCCACAGCGCGATCTGTAGCGTGACCAGCATCTCCTGCACATAGATCTGCCACTGCGAAAAATTGGGCGGAAAGAACTCCGCCGCATACCGCACCATGTTGCCCGAGTCGTTCCACAGGTCGAGCGGGCGCATGTCGGCGCCCTTCCACGACGCCGCGAGCAGCACCAGCAAGGTGCCCCACGACAGGTACCAGGCCAGGCTGCGCTTGGGCGCGGTGGTACTGGCCAGCGTGGCCAGCGAAGGATTCAAAGCAGAGGACATGGGGACACCCGGGCCACAACAACCAACCGATGGGATGAATTACTTCAGCGACGCCAGCTGCTGGTCGATCTCGGCCAGGCGGGTCTTCTTGTCGGCCTCGGCCAGGGTGGCGTCGGCCTCGATCTTGTTGCGCTTGCCGAACAGGTCCAGCTGGCGGATGGGCGTGAGCTGCGCATTGCTGGAAGGCTTGAAGCCCGACAGCTTGGAGATCTTCATGACGATCTCCTTCTCGCGCGCATCGGTCTTGGCGTAGTTGTAGAAGAAGTCGCGGATCTTGGTCTTGGTGGCCTCGGGCAGGTCCTTGCGCATGACCAGCGGGTCCAGGGGGATCAGGGGCGAGGTCCAGATGATCTTGATGTCCTTGAACTTCTCGGGCTGGCGTTCCTTGATCTTTTCCAGGTTCTCGCTGTTGTTGGTGGCCACATCCACCTGCTTGTTGGCCACGGCCAGGGCGTTGGTCTCGTGGTTGGCGCTGCGCACCACCTTGAAATGCGTCTTGGCATCCACCTTGTTCTGTGCAAAGGCGTAGTAGCCGGGCACCAGGAAGCCCGAGGTGGAGTTGGGGTCGCCGTTGCCAAAGCTCAGCGACTTGCCGTTCTTGAGCACATCGTCCAGGCTGGCCAGGGGGCTGTCCTTGTGCACGATGAGGTGCGAGTAGTAGCCCTGCGTTCCGTCGGCGTTCACCATCTGCGCGAAGACTTCGCCTCCCGCGCGGTCCACGGCTTCCATGGCCGACTTGTTGCCCAGCCAGGCCACCTGCATCTTGTTGAAGCGCATGGCTTCGATCAGGCCCGCGTAGTCGGACGCGAAGAAGGCGTTGATCTTCAGGCCCGTCTGCTTGGCCATGTCGTCCAGCAGCGGCTGCCAGTCGGCCTTGAGGTTTTGCGAAGCCTCGGTTGAGATCATGCCGAAGTTGATGTCTTGGGCCAACGCGCCCGTGGTCAGCCCCAGCCCGACGGTCAGGGCGGCAAACAGTTTCTTGAACATGGGGAAAGCTCCAGAGAGGAAAGGGTAGGAAGGGAAGAAGAAAGGGGGAAGTCGAAAGACAGCTCAGGCGGCCTGCACCATGGCAGGCGCCCACTGCGGCGCAGGCACCGGGGCCGCCACCGGCACGGCGGGCGCGGCCGCCGCGTCGGCCAGGATCTCGTCGGCCTGCACGCCATACAGGCTGCGCAGCAGTGCCGGCGTGAGGGCGGCCGAAGGGCCGTCGTACACCACCTGCCCCTGGTGCAGCGCCACCACGCGGGGGCAGTACTTGATGGCCACGTCGACCTGGTGCAGCGACACGACCACGGTGCAGCGGTCTTCTCGGTTGATGCGCGCGAGGATCTCCATCACCTTGCGCGACGATTCAGGGTCCAGCGAGGCGATGGGCTCGTCAGCCAGCACCACCTTGGCGCCCTGCACCAGCGTGCGGGCAATGGCGGCGCGCTGCTGCTGCCCGCCCGACAGGGTGGACGCGCGCTGACCATAGCACTCGGCAATGCCCACGCGGTGCAGCGCCTCCAGCGCCAGCGCACGCTCGTGCGGCCTGAACATCCGCAGCCAGCCGCGCCACCAGGGCGTGCGGTGCAGCAGGCCCACCAGCACGTTCATCAGCACGGGCAGGCGGTCCACCAGGTTGAACTGCTGGAACACAAAGCCCACCTGCGAACGCACCTTGCGGATGTCGCCGTGGATGCGGCCGCCCTGCTGCACGCAGCGGCCATCGACCTCGATCAGCGAGTTGCTGGACGCATCGGCCACCACCAGGCCCGCCACATGGCGCAGCAGGGTGGACTTGCCAGAGCCGGAGGCACCGATCAGCGCCACCATCTCGCCGCGCTGCAGGGTGAGGTTGATGTCGCGCAGGGCATGCTTGCCGTTGGCGAAATGCTTGTTCAGTTGGTGGATGTGCAGTGCGGCGGTCATGGCGGCCTCCTGGGTTAAGTCGTCTAGACAACCGGAGTGTGGTGATCCGGCGTGACAGGGCTTTGACAGTTGGGAGAAGTTTGGATGTCAGGCACAGACTTGCACGCGCTCTACAGCACCCGCTGCCCTTCCCGCCACACGCCCCGCACCACGGCCTGGCGGCCGCCACCGGGCAGTTCGGCCAGGTGCACCTGCACCAGGTCGGCGCGCAGGCCCGGCGCCAGCGCGCCCCGGTCCGCCATGCCCGCGGCCTGGGCCGGGTTGCGGGTGACGGTGGCCACGGCCTGCGGCAGGGGCAGGATGTCGTCCTGCACCAGCCGCATCACCGCGCTCAGCAAACTGCCGGGCACGTAGTCGGAGGAGAGGATGTCCAAGAGCCCCCGGCGCGCCAGGTCGGCCGCCGCCACGTTGCCCGAGTGCGAACCGCCCCGCACCACATTGGGCCCGCCCATCACGGTGAGCAGTCCGCGCTCGTGCGCGGCCTGGGCGGCAGCCAGCGTGGTCGGGAACTCCGACATCGCGGCTCCTTCGGCATGGGCCTGCTCCACATGCGCCACCGTGGTGTCGTCGTGGCTGGCCAGCGAGATGCCGTGCGTTCGGCAGTAGTCCACAAAGTACGCACGGTGCGGCTCGGCGTACTGCGCCTGCAGCGTTGCGGCGTGCTCCACCTGGCGCTCGAACTTCTCGGCGCTCCAGCCCTTTTTGCCGGTGTAGTAGGTGCGCGCCTGCTCGATGTTCTCCCACTGCCGCTGGCCGGGGGTATGGTCCATCAGCGAGATCAGCGACAGGCGCGGGTGGCCGTGGAAGGGCTCGAACAAATCAATGGTGTTGGGCGCGGGCAGTTCGCAGCGCACATGCAGGTGGTGGTCGGCGCGCAGCAGGTTGCGCTCGGTGCAGGTGTCGATGGTGTCGAGCACGCGGTTCCAGGCGCTGCCGCGCAGGCTGTCCACATCGGCCTCGCCCACACCCAGCGCGTCCAGCACCGTCGTGATGCCTGCGGCCGCAATCTCGGCGTCGTGCGCCAGCAGCGCGGGCATCTCGGCCCACTGCACCTTGGGGCGGGGCATCAGGTGGCGCTCGAAGTTGTCGGTGTGGATTTCGACCAGGCCCGGCAGCAGGTAGTCGCCGCCCAGATCGATGCCCTGCAGGGCCGCGGTGGCCCCGCTGTCCAGCGACGCGATGCACCCGCCCTCCATCTGCAAGCTGCCCTGCACCACTTCGCCCGGCAACACCATGCGGGCGTTCTTGAACACGGTCGCGGTCATGCCGATGCTCCCCGGAAGTCGCCCACGTTCACGCGGCGCGTCGCCACCGCGGCGCCCACCTGGGTGTCGTGAAAAATGCCCACCAGGGCTGCGCCGCGCGCCACGGCTTCGCGGATCATGGCGATCACCGTCTCGGTGTTGGCCGCATCCAGCGATGCGGTGGGCTCGTCCAGCAGCAACAGCGGCTTGGGCTTGATCATGTTGCGGGCGATGTTGATGCGCTGCTGCTCCCCGCCCGAGAAGGTGGCGGGCGGCAGGTGCCACAGTCGCTCTGGGATGCGCAGGCGGGTCAGCCACTGGCGGGCGGCCTCGCGGGCGGCCTCGATACCTGCGGCGTCGTCGCCCGCGTCTTCGGCCAGCGGCTCGGCCACCACATCGAGCGCCGACACGCGCGGGATGACCCGCAGAAACTGGCTCACATAGCCCACGGTGTCGCGCCGCAGCTGCACCAGCGCACGCGGCGTGGCCTGCGTCACGTCCACCACGGTGCCATCGGCCGAGCGTACCGTGATGCGGCCGGCATTGGCCCGGTAGTTGGCGTAGATCATCTTGAGCAGCGTGCTCTTGCCCATGCCCGAGGGGCCGTCAAGCACTACACACTCGCCCGGCTGCACGGCCAGGTCCACCTGGGCGAGCACGGGCAGCTCGATGCTGTTCTGGTGGTGCAGGGTGAAGCGCTTGGCCACCCCTTGCATCTGGAGGATGGGCGCAACGGAAGGAGGCTGGTTCATGGCTGCAGTACCGAAGAAACGAGGAGCTGGGTGTAGGGGTGTTGCGGGTCGTCAAGCACCTGGTCGGTCAGGCCCGCCTCGACCACGCGGCCGCGCTGCATGACCACCATGCGGTGCGCCAGCAGGCGCGCCACGGCCAGGTCGTGCGTGACCACAATGGCCGCCAGCTGCATCTGCCGCGTGAGCTGGCGCAGCAGGTCCAGGAGGCGCGCCTGCACCGACACATCGAGGCCCGAGGTGGGCTCGTCCATGAACACCAGGCGGGGCTGGGTGACGAGGTTGCGGGCGATCTGCAGGCGCTGGCGCATGCCGCCCGAAAACGTGCGCGGCGCGTCGTCAATGCGCGCCGCATCGATCTCCACACGCTGCAGCCATTCCACGGCCGTGGCGCGCAGGCGGCCGTAGTGGCGCTCGCCCAGGCCCATCAAGCGCTCGCCCACGTTGGCACCGGCCGACACCTCCATGCGCAGGCCATCCGCCGCGTTCTGGTGCACAAAGCCCCAGTCGGTGCGGGCCAGCAAGCGCTGCTGCGCTTCGGTCATGGCGTAGATGTCCTGCAGCTCGCCGCTGCGCTGACGGAACTGCACCGTGCCTGCGTCCGGGGCGCTGCGCGCCGCAATGGCGTTGAGCAGGGTGGACTTGCCGGAGCCCGACTCGCCCACCACGGCGAGCACCTCGCCGGGCCACAGGTCAAAGGACGCGCCTTGCAGCGCCACGCGGTCGCCATAGCGCTTACTGACGTTGCGCACGCTCAGCAGCGGCGCAGCAGATTCGGGGTAATTCATGGAAGGTTCTCGACGACAAAGCTCAGGCCGTGCTGTGCAAAGCCCAGGGATTCATAAAAGGCATGCGCGCCCTTGCGGCGGGCGTTGGACGAGAGCGCGAGCTTGTAGCAGCCCGCCTCACGCGCCTGCTGCATGGCGTGGGCCATCATCTGGCGGCCAATGCCACGGCCCTGCTGGTGCTGTGCCACCACCACGTCTTCGACGATGGCCGAGGGCGCGCCCCGGTGCGCCAGGTTGTGCATGACGAGCAGCGCATAGCTGCCCACCACCGCGCCGTGCTGCGCGGGGTCGCAAGCGACCCACAGGCGGTAGCTGGGGTAGCGCGCAAACTGGGCCCATACGGCCTGGGCTTCTTCCAGCGCCAGCACGTCGGCGGGGCTGTCTTCAATGGCGGCGTACAGGCCCAGCACGTCCTCCAGGTCGGCCTGCCGGGCTTCGCGGATCTGCACGGCGCTCATGCTGCGCCGCCTTGTTCCACCGCCGATTCAGCCTGCTGCGCCTGGCGCTCCTGGCAGTAGTCCGAGTCGGAACACACATGCATGCGCCCACCCTGGTCGTTGGTGATGACCTCATCCAGAAAGCTGTCCGTAGCGCCACACAGCGCGCAGGCGGCATCCCAGCGCTGCACTTCAAAGGGGTGGTCCTCAAAGCCCAGGCTTTCCACCGGCGTGTAAGGCGGCACAGCGTAGATGCGTTTCTCGCGGCCCGCGCCAAACAGCTGCAGTGCGGGGTTCATGTGCATCTTGGGGTTGTCGAACTTGGGGATGGGCGACGGTGCCATCACGTACCGGCCGTTCACCAACACCGGGTAGTCGTAGGTGGTGGCGATGTGGCCGTAGCGCGCAATGTCTTCGTAGAGCTTGACGTGCATGAGCCCGTACTCGGCCAGGCCGTGCAGGGTGCGTGTCTCGGTCTCGCGCGGTTCCAGGCGCTGCATGGGCTCGGGCACCGGCACCTGGTAGACGATGACCTGGCCTTCGGTCAGCGGCGTCTCGGGGATGCGGTGGCGCGTCTGGATCAGCGTGGCCTCGCGCGTGCGGGTGGTGGTGGCCACGGCCGTGGTGCGCTCGAAGAAGCGGCGGATGTTGACGGCGTTGACCGTGTCGTCCGAGCCCTGGTCGATGACCTTGAGGCAGTCCTCTGGGCCGATGATGGACGCGGTGACCTGGATGCCGCCCGTGCCCCAGCCGTAGGGCAGGGGCATCTCGCGCGAGCCAAACGGCACCTGGTAGCCGGGGATGGCGACGGCCTTGAGGATGGCGCGGCGGATCATGCGCTTGGTGCGCTCGTCCAGGTAGGCGAAGTTGAAGTGGCCGTCCACCGGCGCGGCGTCGGCGGGCAGGCCCATCACGGCGGGTTCCATGGGCGCGTTCATGCGGCGTCCTCCTCGGCGGGGGTGGTGGGGTGGGCGGCAGCGGCGCGCATCTTGCGCACCAGCTCCAGTTCGGACTGAAAGTCCACGTAGTGCGGCAGCTTCAAGTGCTGCACGAAGCCCGAGGCCTCCAGGCTGTCGCTGTGGCCCAGCACGAACTCCTGCATCTGGGCGGGGGACTCGACCGGCTCGCCCAGTTCGTCGGCGCGCAGGGCGCGGTCCACCAGGCTCATGGCCATGGCCTTGCGCTCGCTGTGGCCGAACGCCAGGCCGTAGCCGCGCGTGAACTGCGGGGGCTGGCTCTTGCTGCCGGCAAACTGGTTCACCATCTCGCACTCGGTGATCTCGATGTCGCCGATGTCGATGGCAAAGCCCAGCTCTTCCGGCACGATCTCCACCGCCACCGTGCCCAGGCGCACCTCGCCCACAAAGGGATGCGAGTGCGAGTAGCCGCGCTGCGTGGAATACGCCATGGCGAGCAGGAAGCCCTCATCCCCGCGCACCAGGTTTTGCAGGCGCGTGGCCCGGTTGGCGGGGAAGCGCAGCGGCTCGCGGGTCAGGTCGGTGGGCGCGGGGTCGCCCGGGGGCACGGGGCGGGTTTCGATCAGGCCTTCCTGGTTGAGCAGGTCCACCACGCGCGGCGTGGGGCCGGGCGGCACCGCAGCTGCCACAGCGGCCGCAACCGCAGAGGGCGCCAGCGGCCCTTCGGCCAGCAGCTTGAAGTCCAGCAGGCGCTGCGTGTAGTCGTAGGTGGGGCCCAGCACCTGGCCGCCGGGCAGGTCCTTGAAGGTGGCGGAGATGCGGCGGTCCAGCGCCATGCGGCTGGTGTCCAGCGGGCAGGTGGTGCCCAGGCGCGGCAGCGTGGCGCGGTAGGCGCGCAGCAAGAAGATGGCTTCCACCAGATCGCCCGCCGCCTGCTTGATGGCTAGGGCCGCGAGTTCGGGGTCGTACACCGAGCCCTCGGTCATCACCCGGTCCACGGCCAGCTTGAGCTGCTGGCGGATCTGCGCCACCGAGAGTTCGGGCTCTGCGGCATCGCCCCGGCGCTGGCGGGCCAGCAACTGGTAGCTGTTGAGAATGGCGGCTTCTCCGCCCTTGACGGCAACGTACATGCTCAGGCCTCCTGAAGGGCGGGGGCAACGCGCGCCGCCCGCGTGGTGCGGGGCAGGCCCACGATGTGGCCTGCCGTGGCCAGCAACAGATCCACGCCGCGCGGAAACACCGCGTGGTTGGCGGCCCACCGGGCCTCGAAGTCGTCGGGCAGGCCCTCGACCTGCAAGGCCGCCACTTCCTGGATGCCAGGGCCGCGCAATTGCCAAGCACCTTCGGAATCTTTCGTGGTGGCGGTGGCGCGCACGACATCGACCACGCAGGTCGCGGACTGGTCCGGGTAGATGTCGGACCCCGGCGCGAGGCTGTCGAGCGGCGGCACCAAGTCGCCCTGCGCCACCCACACAAAGCGAGCCTGAGCGGCCTCGCTCACCAGGGTGCAGCCCGTGTGAAAGCGCAGCCAGGCACCCGCATCACCGGCCGCCAGGCGCGGCGAAAGCCACAGCGTGCAGTCGCTGTCGAGCAGCGCCAGCAGCACGGCCGCCGATGCCGCATGCCCCACGGCGGGAGTCTGCGCGTCGTGTTCTACCGCCACCGTCCGACCAGGGTGCGACAGCGCCTGCAGCACGGCGCGGAACACCGCCTGGCTGCCGAAGGCTTCGTTCGAGAATCCGGCACCCAGGGATGCCAAAGGGGTCACTGGGGTCATCGGGGTCGCGCTCATTCGGTGTCCTCGTCGTTGTCGGTACCGCTCTCGCGCGCCACGGTGAAAAAGTCCACCTTGGTGCTGGCGGCACGCGCCTGACGCTCGGCCTGGGTGGTGCGCAGGTGGGCGCGGATGGGTTCCAGCAGCTGGGCGTCCAGCACCGGTTGTTGTGCGGGGTCTTGCAGCAGCGCATCGGCCAGGGCCGCGAGTTGCACCTGGCGGTGCGAGCGGCCCAGCACATAGGCCACGCCCACAGTGGCCTCTGCAGCGTCCGATGCGTCAGCCACGCGCAGCGCGCAGCGGGTGACGGTGACCTCGCCGAGGTTGAAGCGCTCGCCCGAGCCCCCGGCGCGGCCCTGCACCATCATCAGACCGGTCTCGGGCGCACGCAGCCAGCGCGCGGGGCGCGTGGCATGCTCTTGCAAGGCCGATTCGAGCAGCCCCAGCGGCGCCCGGGCCAGCAGCGCCATCCACTGCGCGCGACCGAGGGGGCGGTCCGGCCCCGGGTTGTCAAAGGCTTGAAACATGGAAGTGGTACCCTGAAAGTTGTATAGACAAATTGAACAACTGGCGCCAGCTTAAAGAGCGCGCATGTAGGTTTCATGACAGCCAGCACCACTTCTCTCACGGCCCCCTTGCAGGGCCCGCACGCCCCACCGTTGCGCCCCGCGCGCGACAGCTTCTGGACACGCATTGCCGCCGAGCTGGCCGAGGCCATCGGCAGCGGCGTCTACCCCCCGGGCCAGCGCCTGCCCTCGGAGCACGCGCTGGCCGAGCAGTTCGGCGTGAACCGCCACACGATCCGCCGCTCGCTCGCCAGCCTGTGCAGCCAGGGCCTGGTGCGCATCACGCAGGGCAGCGGCACCTATGTGGAAGACTTCGCCGTGGACCTGGTTCTGGGCAAGCGCACGCGCCACCAGCAGGGCCTGGCGCAGGCGGGGCTGCGCGGCAGCCTGGTGGTGCTGCAGGCACAGACCACGCGCGCCACGGCGGCGCTGGCCAAGGCGCTGCAGGTGCCCGCGCGCAGCCCGCTGCTGGCGCTGCGCGTGCGGGGCGACGCCGAAGGCCAGCCGCTGCACGTGAGCGACCGGTACTTTCCCCTGCCCCGCTTCGAGCACCTGGCCGACGTGGTGCGCGAGACGGGCTCCATCACCGCCGGCTTTGCTGCCCACGGCGTGGCCGACTACACCCGCCGCGAAAGCCGCATCACCGCCGAGCTGCCCACGCCCGACGTGGCGCAGCTGCTGCGCCAGCCCGCGGCGCGGCCCGTGCTGCAGGTGGAAAGCCTGAACGTGGACACCAGCGGCACCCCCATCGAATGGGCCCGCGCCTGGTTCGCTGGCGACCGCGTGAAACTCACCATTGACCACCATGCCGACTGAACCCACCACCGCCACCGCCCACCGCTACGCGGTGTACTACGCGCCCCACCCCGGCACCCTGGGCTGGCTGGCTGGCAGCCACTGGCTGGGCCGCTGCGCCGCCCAGCTGCAGCCCCTGCCGCAGCTGGACATCCACGGCGTGGCCGCCGCCGACCTGCAGCGCCTGACCGCCGCACCGCGCCGCTACGGCTGGCACGCCACGCTGAAGGCCCCGTTCGCGCTGGCGCCCGGCGCCGACTGGCTCGCGCTGCACCACGCGGTGCAGCAGATCGCCTGCGGCCTCCGCCCCTTTGCAATGCCGCCGCTGGAAGTGCAGCGCATCGACGACTTCCTGGCGCTGGTGCCCACCCCGCACCACCCCGCCAATGCGGCGATCCAGGAGGCTGCCGCCACCTGCGTGACGGCGCTGCAGCCCCTGGCCGCGCCCCTGTCGGATGCCGACCTTGCGCGCCGGCGCGCGGCCGGGCTCACACCCCGGCAAGACGCGCTGCTGCAGCGCTGGGGCTACCCGTTCGTGCTGGAGGAGTTCCGCTTCCACCTGTCGCTGACCGGCCCGCTCAGCCTGGTGGACGAGGCCACGCAGGCGCTGGTGCTGGACGCGGCGCAGCAGTTCTTTGCCGACCTGCCGCCGCTGAAATTCAACAGCCTCGCGATCTTTGCCGAGCCCACGCCCGGCGCGGACTTCGTGCTGCTGGACCACCTGGAGATGGGCGCATGACCGCGGGCCGGCTGGTCTACTGCATGGGCCCCTCCGGCGCGGGAAAGGACAGCCTGCTGGACTGGCTGCGCGCGCACCTGCCCGCGCCCTGCCCCGTGCACTGGGCGCAGCGCACCATCAGCCGCGCCGCCACGTCCGGTGGCGAAGCCCATGAAGTCGTGTCGCCCGAGGCGTTTGCAGCGCTGCGGCAGGCCCAGGCGTTTGCCCTGCACTGGCAGGCCAACGGCCTGGGCTATGGCATCCGGCATGCGCAGCTGGCGCCGCTGGCGCAGGGCCGATGGGTGCTGCTCAACGGCTCGCGCGCCTACCTGCCCGAGGCCCTGGTGCAATTTCCCGACCTGGTGGCCGTGCACATCACCGCCAGCCCGGCGGTGCTGCGCGCGCGGCTGCTGTCGCGGCGCCGCGAGACACCCGCGCAAGTGGAGGCCCGGGTGCAGCGCGCGCTCGCCTACACGCCGCCCCCCGGCGCGGCCCGCCTGGAGGTGCACAACGACAGCGCGCTGGGCGATGCCGGCGAGCAGCTGCTGACCGCGCTGGAGCAGCTGCCGGGCTGGCCTGCGCGCGGTGGCAAACTTTCGGCCCTGCCATCCGCCTGTTCCTGAGCGTTCCCCATGTCCACCATCACCATCTACCACAACCCCAAGTGCGGCACGTCCCGCAACACCCTGGCCATGATCCGCAACAGCGGCGTGGAGCCCGAGGTCATCGAATACCTCAAGACGCCACCCGATCGCGCCACGCTGGAGGCCCTGATTGCCGCCACGGGCGAGCCGGTGATCCACGCCGTGCGCACCAAGGAAGCGCTCTTCACCGAGCTGCACCTGGACGCGCCGGGCGTGACCGACGCGCAGCTCATCGACGCGATGCTGGAGCACCCCATCCTCATCAACCGCCCCATCGTCGTGACGCCGCTGGGCACGCGCCTGTGCCGCCCGTCCGAGAAGGTGCTGGACATCCTGCCCGCGCCGCAGCAAGGCGCCTTCACCAAGGAAGACGGCGAAGTGGTGGTCAATGCCCAGGGCCAGCGTGCCTGACGCCCGGGCCCACCGCCACGCCGTGGCCCCTGGCCCGGCATGAGCGCGCCCTCCCAGCGCTGGACCGTGGCGCGCCTGGGCACGGCCCAGACGCTGGCCTGGGCCTCGTCGTACTACCTGCCCGCGATGCTGGCCGTGCCCATGGCGCGCGACCTGGGCGTGGCCACGCCCACGGTGTTCGCCGCGTTCTCGGTGGCGCTTGTCGTGTCGGCCCTGCTGGGGCCGGTCGCGGGCCGTGCCATCGACCGCCACGGCGGCCGCCCGGTGCTGGTGGGCACCAACCTGTTGTTTGCGGCGGCTCTGGCAGGCATGGCCCTGGCGCAAGGCCCGGTGGGCCTGTTTGCGGCCTGGGTGCTGATGGGCGTGGCCATGGGGTCGGGCCTGTACGAGGCAGCGTTTGCCACGCTGGTGCGCCTGTACGGCCAGGGCGCGCGCGGCGCCATCACCGGCATCACCTTGATTGCGGGCTTTGCCAGCACCGTGGGATGGCCGCTGTCGGCCTGGATGGAGTCGCAGTGGGGCTGGCGCGGCGCGTGCGCGGGCTGGGCCGTGTTGCACCTGCTGATGGGGGTGCCACTGAACGCCTGGCTGCCGCGCGTCGCAGGCGAAGACCGCGCCCCGGCTCCGCCGCTGTCAGGTGCACCCGCCAGCGCGGCAACATCGCATTCGCCGTCGCCCGAGCCGCAGCACGCGCTGCGCACCACGGTGCTGCTGTCGTTCGTGTTCGCCGTCACCTGGTTCACCAGCACGGCCATGGCGGCCCATCTGCCGCGCCTGCTGCAAGCCAGCGGGACCACGCTGCAGACTGCCGTGGCCCTGGCGGCGCTAGTGGGCCCGGCGCAGGTGGCGGCGCGGCTGCTGGAGTTTGGCTTTCTGCGCCGCCTGCACCCGCTGCTGTCGGCCCAGCTGGCCGCTGCCGCCCACCCGCTGGGCGCAGTGCTGCTGATGGTGCTGGGCGGGCCCGCGGCGGCGGTGTTCACCGTGCTGCACGGCGCGGGCAACGGCATCCTGACCATTGCCAAGGGCACGCTGCCGCTGGTGCTGTTCGGGCCGGCGGGCTATGGCGCGCGCCAGGGCCTGATGATGGTGCCCGCCCGCGTGGCCCAGGCGTTTGCGCCGGTGCTCTTCGGCCTGCTGCTGGATGCCGCAGGCGCTGCCGCCCTGTGGGCCACCGCCCTACTGGGCTTGGCAGCGCTGGCGGCGTTGTGGGCGCTGCGGCCGGTGGCACGGCAGGGGTGATCGCTTGGGCCGCGCCTGGCTCACCCCAGACCCGTCAGCATAATCAACCAGGCCGCAGCTTCGGCCGCCCACCCCACGCGGTTCGCTGTCTGGGCGGTTTTTCGATCGGTTGGAAACAGCTCGCAGCGCGGCCACAGCGCCATGTTGCCCCCGATGGCGACCAGCACGGCCAGCGCTGCGATGGGCCAGGACGCGAGCACCACGGCCAGCGTGCATCCCACGATCAGCGCCATCCCCGTGAACACGCCGATGCCGCTGGACGTGCTGGCCAGCACATGCGACAGCCCGCCGCAATAGCTGCATTGCGCCGGGTTTTCGCGCGTGGACCAGCGCAGCGCGGCGTGGGTGACGCCGGGCTTCTGGCAATGGGGGCATCGGTGTTTCATCAGCGCAGGGGCGAGTGGGGTATTCGCCATGACAGCAGATCAGTACGGCGGCTGTCAAGGAACCACAAAGTCGGTACGGGCTTGCAGCGCTGCGCTGCGCGCATGGCAGCCCTCCAGGTGGTCGTTGACCAGGCCCATGGCCTGCAGGAAGGCGTACACCGTGGTGGGGCCGACAAAGCTCCAGCCGCGCTTCTTGAGGTCCTTGGACATTGCGATGGACGCGGCGGACGTGGACAACGTGCGCGCCACCTCGCGGGTGATGCGCTCGGGCCGGTCGGCGGCATCGGGCTCGTAGCGCCACACGTAGTGCGCCAGCGAGCCGAATTCGCGGCGCAGCTCCAGCACGCGCCGCGCGTTGTTGATGGTGGACTCGATCTTGCCCCGGTGGCGCACGATGCCTGCGTCCTGCACCAGGCGCTCGACGTCGGCGGGGCCGAAGGCAGCGACCTGCTCGGCATCGAAGTGGGCAAACGCGGCGCGAAAACCTTCACGCTTGTTCAGGATGGTGAGCCAGCTCAGGCCCGACTGGAAGCCCTCCAGGCAGATCTTCTCGAACAGCCGCCGGTCGTCCGCCACTGGAAAGCCCCATTCGTGGTCATGGTAATGGCGGTACAGCGGCGTGGCCTGGCACCAGGCGCAGCGCGGGCACCCGGCCTCGTCGGCAAACAGGCCGTCGGCCCGCGCGGGTGGGTGGGCAGGATCAGAAGCGGTGGGAGGGGTCATGCGCGGCATTCTAGAAACCACGGCAGCCAGGCTGCTGACAGGACGAAAGCACAGGGTTCGATCTGCCCATAAACTGCACCGCATGCGCCAGCCACCTTCCCGCCTGCGGGCCGCTTTCAGCCTGATGTCTTGCCTGGTGCTGGCCGGCTGCGCCAGCACCACCAGCACCGTGGGCTCGCTGGGCTACTACTGGCAGTCGCTGCGGGGGCACGTGCAGCTCATGCAGGCGGCCGAACCCATCGACCGCTGGGTGGCGCGCCCGGACACCCCGCCCGCGCTGCGCGAGCGCCTGCTGCTGGCCCAGCGCGCCCGCAGCTTTGCAGTCCGGGAGCTGGGTCTCCCCGACAACGCCAGCTACCGCCGCTATGCGGACCTCCAGCGCTCCGCCGCGGTATGGAACGTGGTGGCGGCCCCGCCGTATGCGCTGACGCTGCACACCTGGTGCTTTCCCATCACGGGCTGCATTGGCTACCGCGGCTATTTCACCGAAGCGGGCGCCCAGGCCGAGGCCGCGCAGCTGGCGCAGCAGGGGCTGGAGGTGGAGGTGTACGGCGTGCCCGCGTACTCCACGCTGGGGTACATGAACTGGGCCGGCGGCGACCCGCTGCTGTCCACCTTCATCGGCTGGCCCGAGGGCGACTTCGTGCGGCTGCTGTTCCACGAGCTGGCGCACCAGGTGGCCTATGCCAAGGACGACACGCTGTTCAACGAGTCGTTTGCCACGGCCGTCGAACGCATCGGCGTGGCGCGCTGGCTGGGGGCGAACGCCACCCCGGCGGCGCGCGCGGCCTACGCCACCAGCGAGGCACGGCGCAGCGCGTTCCGCGCCCTCACGCGTGCGACCCGCGAGCGCCTGGCGCAGATTTATGAACAAAAAGAGGCTCCAGCGCTTACTGAGCAAGCGCTGGCAGCTATGAAAAAAGAAGCAATGCAGCGCTTTCACAGCGACTACGCCGCGCTGCGCGCGCAGTGGCTGGCGCCGCAAGACGGGGGCGCGCCGCAGGCCACCACGGCCCAGGTGGCGGGGTACGACCGCTGGGTGGCGCGGGCCAACAATGCCAGCTTCGCCGCCCAGGCGGCCTACGACGGACAGGTTCCGGCTTTCCTTGCCCTGTTCGAGCGCGAGGGCGGCGACTTCGCCCGGTTTTATGATGCCGTGCGGCAGCTCGCCCGGCAGCCGCGCGAAGCGCGCCAGGAGGCCCTGCGCGCACTGCAGCCCCCTGGCCCCACGACCACCACCATCACCACCCCCCGCCCCAAGGAGAGCCCCGGTGTCTGACATCCATATCCATCGCGAACACCATCTGGGCCTGCCTGCGGCCCGCAAGATCGCTTTCACGTGGGCCGAGAAGGCCGAGGCAAAGTTCGACATGGAATGCGTTTACGAAGAGGGCGACACCGAAGACCTGCTCACCTTCACCCGCTCGGGCGTCAAGGGCACGCTGCTGGTGGATGCGCGCCAGTTCGAGATGAAGGCCCAGCTCGGCTTTCTGTTCAGCGCGTTCAAGGACCGCATCGAATCCGAGATCGGCGAGCAGCTGGACGCACTGCTGAGCCCTGCCGCCAGCGCCAAGGCCGCCGCCAAAAAACCCGCGGCCCGCAGCGCGCCCGCCAAGGCTGCCCCGCCCGCCAAGCCCCGCAAGGCCTGAACCGGCGGGCGCAGGCCGCCTACGCGGCAGCGCGCAGCCGCGGCCCGTGCGACTGCAGGGCGCCAAACAGGTCCTTGGGGTCGGGCAGCGCCGGCACCAGCGCGATCCGCTGGCCCAGGCCCAGCTCGGCCGCGGCGTCGTGCAGGAAGCGCAGCGCCGCGTAGTCCTCCAGCGCAAAGCCGACCGAGTCGAACACGGTGATCTGGCTATCCGCCGTGCGGCCGGGGCGGCGGGCCGCGAGCACCTCCCACAGCTCGGTCACCGGGAAGTCGGCTGGCAGCTGCTGGATGTCGCCCTCGACCCGGGTCTGCGGGGCGTATTCGACAAACACCTGCGCCTGGCGCAGCACATCGGCGTGCAGTTCTGTCTTGCCCGGGCAGTCGCCCCCCACCGCATTGATGTGCTGGCCCGGCGCGAGCATGCCGGCGGTCAGCAGGTTGGCGTGCACCTTGTCGGCCGTGGCCGTGGTCACGATGTCGGCGCCCCGCACGGCTTCGGCGGTGCTGCGGCAGGCCACGGTGCGCAGGCCGGTGCCTTGCAGGTTCCTGCGCAGCTTGGCGGTGGCCGCGGGGTCGGTGTCGTACAGGCGCAGGGTGTCGATGCCCAGCAGGTGGTGGAACGCCAGCGCCTGGAACTCGGCCTGTGCGCCGTTGCCGACGAGGGCCAGGGTGCGGCTGCCCGGCCGGGCCAGGGCCTGGGCGGCCACGGCCGACATGGCGGCCGTGCGCAAGGCCGTGGTGAAGGTCAGCTCGCTGAGCAGCACGGGCAGGCCGGTCGCCACGTCGGCCAGCACGCCGAACGCCATCACCGTGGGCAGCCCGTGCTGCAGGTTCTTGGGGTGGCCGTTGACGTACTTGAAGGCATAGCGGTGCGCGTCGGCCACGGGCATCAGCTCGATCACGCCGTCGCGCGAATGGCTGGCCACCCGGGCCGATTTGTCGAACGCTTCCCAGCGCAGGAAGTCGGCGCGCAGGTTGTCGGCAATGGCGCGCAGGCAGGCTTCCAGGCCCCGGCGGCGGACCAGTTCGGCCACGTCGTGGGTGCTGAGGTACAGGGTGTGGGCGGGGGCATGGGAAGGCATGGCAGGTGTCTCCGGATCGGGTTGAACACAGTGTCGCCAGCCGCCGCAGCAAGGGGAATCGCCCAATGTGCGCACACTGCGCCGCCGCCTGGGCGCTGTGCCAGCGCAAACTGCCACTTTGCGCGGGGCGGGATAGCGGCCCAGGGATGGCAGACGGCGATGGGGCGGCGGGCCGCGCTATTCTTCGCACCTCCCGCCCCCCAGCCCTCTCCGGCCCCCCCAACCATGCAATCTCCGCAAGTTCTCATCAGCGAAGTCGGCCCGCGCGACGGACTGCAGTCCGTGAAGGCCACCATGCCCACGGCGGACAAGCTCCGGTGGATCGACGCCCTGGTGGCGGCAGGGCTGCGCGAGATCGAGGTCGGCTCCTTCGTCCCCGCCCGGCTCCTGCCGCAGATGGCCGATGTGGCCGAGGTGGTGCGCCACGCGCTCACCCACCCCGGCATCACCGTGATGGCCCTGGCCCCGAACCTGCGTGGCGCCGAAGCGGCGCTGGCGGCGGGCGTGCACAAGGTCACGCTGCCCGTGTCGGCCAGCGCCGCCCATTCGCTGGCCAACGTGCGCAAGACGCGGGAAGCCATGGTCGAGGAGGTGCGCGCCGTGGTCCGCCTGCGCGATGAGCGGGCGCCGGACATGCGGGTGGAGGTGGGCCTGTCCACGGCCTTCGGCTGCACGCTGCAGGGCGAGGTGCCCGAGGACGATGTGCTCTGGCTGGCCGGGCTGTGCGCGGAGGCAGGCGCGGACGAGATCGGGCTGTCCGACACCACCGGCATGGCCAACCCGGCGCAGGTGCGCCGCCTGTTCACGCGCCTGCGCGCCGAGCTGGGCGACCTGGCGGGGGCCGCGCACCTGCACAACACGCGGGGCCTGGGGCTGGCCAATTGCCTGGCCGCCTACGATGTGGGCGTGCGCACGTTCGACGCCTCGCTGGGCGGGCTGGGCGGCTGCCCCTATGCGCCCGGGGCCTCGGGCAATGTGGTGACGGAGGATCTGGTGTTCATGTTCGAGGCCATGGGCGTTGCGACCGGGGTGGACCTGGGGCGCCTCCTGGCGGCGCGTGCGCCGCTGCAGGCCGGGCTGCCGGGCGAGCCGATCTATGGCATGACGCCCGAGGCGGGGTTGCCCAAGGGCTGGACCCAACGCTGACGCACCGGCAGCGCAAGGAAAAAGGCGACCTCGGTCGCCTTTTTCTTGGGAGAGAACCGCCGTATCAGCTCAGCGAGGTGATCAGGTCGATGTACTGCTGCTTGGCCGCGTCGGCGTCGGTGCCCTTGAGCTTTTCCCATGCGTCCCACTTGGCGCGGCCCACCATGTCGGAGAAGCTGGGCTTCTTCTCGCTGTTGTCGCCCACGGTGGCCTGCTTGTACAGGGCGTAGATCTTGAGCAGCGTGGCGTTGTCGGGACGCTCGCTGAGGTTCTTGGAATTGGCCACAGCGGCTTCGAAGGTGGCGTTCAGGTCGGCCATGTCGGTTGCTCCTTGGGTTCGGGTGGGGGAGGGAAAGAACGGTGTCGGCAAGCGTTTGCTGCGTTGTATCTTACGGGCTGCGCCCCGCTCTCAGCGGCGCCGTCCATAGAGGCAAGCCCCCAAAAACAACCACAACAGGTGTAGATCCGATGGTGACCCGCATCCCAGCCGCTTCCCAAGGCGCCCACGGCACCCACGCGACCGCCGCAGCTGCGGCCCGCCCGCCGCGCACCCCCGGCCTGCCGCCCGCCGCCCGCAAAGCCGCCACCGCCGTGCAAAAGAACGTGCGGCGCGCCGCCACCGGCATGCTGGGCCTCTCGGGCGAGCGCATGAGCAAGGTCGACACCGCGTGGCTGCGCATGGACTCGGCCAGCAACCTCATGATGATCAACGGGGTGTGGACCCTGGCGCCGGGCATCACCTGGGAGGCCCTGTGCGAGCGGGTGGAGCAGCGGCTGCTGCAGTACCCGCGCTTTCGCCAGCGCGTGCTGGAAGACGCGGCCGGCGCCACCTGGGTGGAGGACCGCCACTTCGACCTGAGCGCCCATGTGCTGCGCGAGACCCTGCCCCACCGCAAGGGCCGCAGCATGCAGCGCGCGCTGCAGGACCGGGTGGGCGAACTGGCCGTGCAGCCGCTGGACCCGCGCCGCCCGCTGTGGCAGATGCACCTGGTGGAAGACTTCGTGGGCGAGGACGGCCAGGCGGGCAGCGCGCTCATCGTGCGCATCCACCACTGCATTGCCGACGGCATCGCGCTGATCTCGGTCACCCTGTCCCTGGTCGATGGGGGGGCGGAGCCCCCCCAGCGCAAGTCCCGTGCGGGCCAGAACGCCGCGACGGCCGAGGACTGGATTGCCGACGCCCTGATCAAGCCCTTCACCGGCCTGACGGTGAAGGCGCTCGACCTGGCGGGCGACGGGGCGGCGCGCTCGTTCAAGCTGCTGGCCGCGCCTGAAAAGGCCGTGCACCACGGCCTGTCCGGCACGGCGGACATGGCGCGCGTGGCCTACCAGCTGGTCAGCGACGCGGCGGCGCTGGCGCTGATGCCCGACGACTCCACCACCCGCCTGAAGGGCCGGCCCGGCCGCGCCAAGCGCGTGGCCTGGTGCCCGCCCATTCCGCTGGACGAGGTCAAGGCCATTGGCAAGGCACTGAACTGCTCGGTCAACGACGTGCTGCTGTCCTGCGTGGCCGGGGCCATCGGCGGCTACCTGCGCAGCCTGGGGGACGACCCCACGGGCCAGGAGATCCGCGCGATGATTCCGGTCAACCTGCGCCCGATGGAAGAGGCCTGGAAGCTGGGCAACCGCTTCGGGCTGGTGCCGCTGGTGCTGCCCATCGGCGTGGCCAACCCCATCGAGCGGGTGTACGCGGTACGCGAGCGGATGAATGCCCTCAAGGGCAGCACCCAGCCCCTGCTGGCGTTCGCCATGCTGGCGGCGGCGGGGCTGATGATCAAGCCCGCGCAGGACGCGCTGCTCAACCTGTTCGGCCGCAAGACCACCGCGGTGATGACCAACGTGCCCGGGCCCAAGGAAGCGCTCACGCTGTGCGGCGCGCGCGTCACGCAATGCATGTTCTGGGTGCCGCAGTCGGGCGACATCGGCCTGGGGGTGTCCATCCTGAGCTACGGCGGCGGCGTGCAGTTCGGCGTGATCACCGACACCACGCTGTGCCCCGAACCCCAGCAGATCATCGACGCCTTTGCGCCGGAGTTCGCGCAGCTGTCACTGCTCACGCTGATGCTGCCGTGGGGCGAATGACAGGCGGGGCACCATTGCCGCTGCGCGCCTGGGCACACCGGGCGTGGGTGATGGCGTTGCTGCTGGGCACCTGCGGCGTGCACGCGGCGGTGCAGGAAGAAGCCACCCGGCGGCCCTACGTGGTGCACGCCCAGCCCGGTGAGAGCCTGTGGACGGCCTTGCATGCCGCCACTCCGATTGCGGTGGGTGGGCAGCGTTTTCACGGCTATACCCGCTGGAACGTGCGCTGGACCTTCCGCTGGTGGCGGGAAGCCTCCGGCCGCTGCGCGATCACCGAGGTCACCACCCGGCTGCACACCGAGGTGCAGCTGCCGCAGCTGCAGGCCGCGAGCCCGGAGCAGCAAGCAGTCTTTGACCGGTACCTGCGGGCCCTGTCCGACCACGAACAAGGCCATGTGCAGATCGGCCGCGATGCAGCGCAGGCCATTGACCAGGGCATCCGCCAGATGCCTGCGGCACCCGACTGCGCCACGCTGGAACGCGAGGCGAATGCCCTGGGGCGCCGACTGCTGCAGGACCATGTGGCACGCGAAGAACAATACGACCAGCGCACCCGCCACGGCGCCACACAAGGCGCGCGGCTGGACTGACCGCGCGGGCGGCCGCCAGAAGCGCTCCCACCTTTCCTATCGGCCGACCAGGCTCACCCCTTGCGCTGAAGAGGCGCAGCCGCCAGCGCATCCGCCAGGCGGGACACCGCGGCCACCACCGCCGCCACGGGTTCGCCCATCTGCACACGCACGATGGCGCCCTCCACCACCAGGGTGAGCGCCTGCGCATCCTGCGCCTTCTGGGCCTTCTGGACGGACGCGGGCAGAAGGGTGGCCAGCAACCCCGTCAAGTCGCGCTTGTGGCGCTGCGCGATCTCCAGCACCTCCGGCACGGTGTCGCCCAGCTCGCTCACGCTGTTGATGAAGGCGCAGCCGCGAAAGTGCGCACTGCCCAACCACTCCGCCAGGGCGGGGGCCAAGGCCCGCGTGCGATCAGCCCCTGCGGGCAGCGCGTGCGCGTAGCGCTGCAACGCATCGCCAAACCAGGCCATCCAGCCCGTGTGCCGGTACTCGAGGTACGCGCAGATCAGGTCGTTCTTGCTCGGGAAGTGCCGGTAGAAAGTAACCTTGGTCACGCCGGACTCCGCAATCACCCGGTCGATGCCCGTGGCACGGATGCCGTCCCGGTAGAACAGCGCGTGCGCCGTGTGCAGCAGACGATCTCGGGCGGGCAGGTCCTTCCAGCCGGGGGGGAGGGGATCAAAGGTCATTCGCCGATTGTAGACAATTCTGTCTACACAGCTTTATGATGGCGCGTAGACAGATCTGTCTACATTCATTTCAACCCACCGAGACCCCCATGGAAACACGCCCGCCTTTGCCACCTTTTACCCACCCCACCGCCGTCCAGAAGGTGCGCCTGGCCGAAGACGGCTGGAACTCGCGCGACCCCGCCCGCGTGGCCCTGGCCTACACCGAGGACACACGCTGGCGCAACCGCGCCGAGTTCCCCGTGGGCCGCGAGGCCGCCCGGCAGCTGCTGGAGCGCAAGTGGGCGCGCGAACTGGACTACCGCCTCATCAAGGAGCTGTGGGCGTTCAGCGGCCACCGCATCGCCGTGCGGTTTGCCTACGAATGGCATGACGACGCAGGCCAGTGGTACCGCAGCTACGGCAACGAGAACTGGGAGTTCAACGACGCCGGCCTGATGGCCGTGCGCCACGCCAGCATCAACGACCGGCCCATCCAGGCCGCGGACCGGCTGTTCTTCTGGCCCCTGGGGCGGCGGCCCGACGACCACCCGGGGCTGAGCGACCTGGGGCTGTAAGCCCTCAGGCCGCGTGCAGCGGCCACACGGCACGCCCGCAGGCGTGCCCGTGCTCCACCCGCCGCGCTCAGGTCGCAGAACAGGTAAAGCTCTCGGCCTTGGCCGGGTCGCCCGCGCCGTTGTAGCGCGGGAACTTGGGGTACTCGCACACCGGGCGCTGGGCCACGGGCGTGGTGGTGCCGGGAGCGAACCGGGTGGCCACCAGCTTGTCGGGGGCCGTGCCTTTTTCCACCCAGGCGTCCATGGCGGCCAGCAGGTCGATGGAGCGTGGCTCGGTGCCAGCGCCGTCCAGGTCATGGCCGTTGGAGGGCGAGGTGACCATGCGCGCAAAGCCCTGCACCTTGCTGGCGCCCAGGCGCTGCTTCACCGAGTCGAAATAGTCTGCCGTGCGGTACAGCGACACGCAGGTGTCCCCCAGGCCATACCAGATCAGCAGCTTGCCGCCGTTGTCGGCAAAGGCGGAGATGTCGGGGTCCGTCCCGTCGATCATCTCGGCCAGGCGTTGGTACTGGGCCTGGTACTGCGTGGGGTCGTGGGTGAGGATGTTGGCGTTGGGGTTGCCCTCCACCAGGCGCGCGGCTTCGGTCACGGCCATGTGGTTGAACGAGTCGGGCGCATCAAAGCTGGTGCCGAACATGTACGACTGCCAGTCCGAGGTGGACGCACCGCCCCGGCCGTAGCGCGGGTAGCCCACGGCGCCGCGCGACAGGGTCACAGGCGTCTGGTGGTCGCTGTAGATGAGGCGGATGGATTCGATCTGGCCGGCCGTGAGGCAGCTGTCGTTGTCGGCGCCCTGGCACAGCAGGTCGGTGGGCACGTAGTGGCAGGCTTCGATGTTGCCGATGATGCCGTCCTTCAGGCCATCGAGGCCATCACACGCCGCCACCTCGGCCTTGGCATACAGCGCGATCTTGGCGGGGCTCATCCAGTTGTCGCGGCTCTTGAAGATGTGGCGCAGCACCGTGGGCCCCAGGTTGACCTGGTGCGCCTGCTGGGCGATGGCGGGCTCCATGGCCACCACGCCGTCGTAGTCCTTGGGGTACTTCTGCGTGGAGATGAGCCCCGAGCGCCCGCCGTTGGAGTGCCCCATGTGGTAGCGCCGCACGGGGCGCCGGCCGTAGAACTCGGTGGCGATGGCGGTGCCGACCTCCAGCACGAAGTGGTTGGCATCGAACGCGTGATTGCGCAGCGCCACATCGCTTTGGCCCCAGGCAAAGCCGCGGACCTGGTGGCCGGAGTCGGAGCTGATCTTCACGAACGGGTTGGCGGACGGGCCCACCAGCTGCTGGTACCACGGGTCGTCGGTGGGGATGAAGCCGTCAAAGCCGCCGCCGCCGATGGTCAGCGTCTTGCCGTTCCACTGCGCCAGCGTGGGCAGCTCCACGGCCCAGCGGATGGTGGACTCCGGCGAAGAAACGATCTGGCCGCGCACGATGCAGACATCGGGCAGCGTGCCTTCGGCCTTGCGCAGCTCGGTGCCCGTGACCTTGGCGCCGTGAGGCAGCGCGGTGGAGGTGTAGGCCGCGCAGGCTTCGGCCAGGGGCTTGCTGGCCAGCGGAGGACTGGCATCGCCGCCGCCACCGCAGGCGGTCAGCGCCAGCGCGGCCAGCAGGCTCAGGGCGCCGGTGCGCTGGTATCCGCCACGCGGGACCGGCGGGTTGCCAAGGCGTTGCGCCACGGCGGCGCGGGAAGGGTTCGGGAACATTGCAAAAGTCTCCTGGAATGGTGTTTTTCAGGAGCCCGGCCTGCGGCCGCCGTACCGCCGCCGCAGACCGCAGGGCCTGTGCGGACAGGCTTGCGGGCTCCGGTGCGGACGATAGGAAAAGGGGGCGCCGTTGCAGCCTCTGCAAATGCAGAGGGCCCGGGAAACTACCGAGCCGGCGCGGCTACGCGGCGCGCAGTGCGGCGACCAGCTCGAGCTTGTTGCGCACCCCCAGCGCCGCGTAGGCCGTGCGCAGGTAGGTGCGCACCGTGGCGGGCGTAAGGCCCAGCGTGGCCGCGATGTCCTTGTGCGAGCGGCCGTGTGCGTACAGCATGGCCGCGCTCAGCTCGCGGGGCGCCAGCGGGGACTTGGCGTGGCGCGAGGCCATGCTGACGGCCACCAGCGGCCCGCAGGGCTCCAGCCGCAGCCGGCAGGGCTTGCTGCCGGCGGCCAGGTTGCACGGGGCGCCGGCCAGCGCCTGCACCACTGGCGGCGGCAGGCGCGTGCCGTTCCAGCCGGGGTAGGCCTCGCCCAGCGCCCGGCTGATGCGCAGGCCGGCAAACAGCAGTTCGCCGGACGGCTCGGCCAGTGCAAAGCTGTCCCAGGGACGGCCGGGCGCGCCGCTTTGCAGGCGCTGCAGCAGCAGGTGCCAGTGCTGCAGCAGGTGGGCGACAAACTCGCCAAACAGCACCGTCTCCGCATCCGAGAAACCGGGGCGCTGCTGCGGCCGGTACACCGAGACGAAGAACATCAGTCCGCTGTGCGGCAGCTCGGCCGTGAGGGCCATGCAGTGGTGCAGGCCGTGGCGCTGGCTGAAGGCCGTGACTTGCGGATGCTCGGGGGCATGGTCCATCACGTCGCGCTCACGGATCACCACGCCCAATTGCCGCATGGACTGCTGTCCGAACACGTCCACCGCCGCCAGCGCGTTCCACTCCTCGGCAAAACTGCGGCTCAGGCCGATGCTGCCGTGCAGCCAGTTGCGGGGCCCGCCTTCCACGCCGCCCGCCGACACTTCGCCCCACCAGGCCGCGTCGAACGGCACCAGGCCGCGCAGGGTCTGCAAAGCCTGGTGCAGCAGTTCCTGCGGCGGGGCCTGCTGGGCAAGTTCCAGCAGCCGCAACAGGCTGCGGCTGAAGGTGCGCAGGCTGCGCAATCCGTCGGGTTCGGCAACGACCATGGTGTCTCCAGATTTTTTCCGGACATGGTAGCGGCCACAGCCTGCCGCCGGCGCGGCGCCAGCCGCCCCGCAAATGCTATTAAATCAATAGCTTCTTGCGCTTGCTGCACAAGCGCTGGAGGCATATTTCATTAAAAAAGCCGGAAGCGTCTCCCGACCGGGCGCAGGGGCGGTCCCGCTCACCCGGCCAGGCCGTCCACGGCCTGGAACAGGGCCTGGCGCGCCTGGCTGATGATCTGGCCCTTCCACTGCGGCGTGTCGGTGTAGAAGGCGGCCAGCATGTGCGACTTGATCCGGGCGGCCTGTTCGGCGGGGGCCTCGGGGTGCAGGTTCAGCCACTGCTCTGCGCGGATCGCGTCCATCACCTCCAGCACGGGCACGGTGCCGTACTCCATGGCGATGCCGGTGTATTCGGCGTGGGGACATTCGTCGTAGATGGCGCCCCACATCAGCCCGGTGAGAAAGGCCGAGGTGGACGTCCCGTCGTAGATCGACGTGACGGGCGTGGCGCCGCCGCCGTCCCACCAGCGGCGGGTGCGGGCCACGGCCGCATCGTCGTCGCGGCCGGCGTAGATGCGCTCGCCATGGCCGCTGGGGCCGAGGCCCGTGTGCAGGTCGATCCAGGCAATGCGCGACGCGGACGCGCCATGGCGGCGCAGCACCTGGCGCAGCGTGCGGTTGCTCCAGGTCGGCTCGGTGCCGCCAAAGAACAGGCCGTCCGGAAACTCATGCTGGCCGCGCGAAATGGCGGCCTGCCACGCGGCCTCGCCCCGGGTGGCGATGTACTGCTGCACGGCCGCGGCGTTCTCCGGGCCCGGGGGCCAGTGCGGCGGCAGCAGCAGCGGATGCACCTCGCGGTAGGCCTCGTTCACCGGCAGCGGGCGCGAGAAGTCCTGGAAGTTGCGGTTCAGGTCCACGTTTTCGTGGGTGAAGCGCCGCAGGTGCGAGAACCCGTACGGGTTGAGCGCATGGATGTACAGCGTGGCGACACCCGCCCCCCGCGCCTTGGCGCGCCACTCGGCATCGCGCAGCGCATAGACCTGCACGCCACTGCCGCAGTAGCCCTCGACGCCATGGCAGGCGCTGCTCACGATCAGCAGCCGCTCGGCCTGCGGCGGCCCGTCCAGGACCACGTCCATGGCCAGGTCTTCGCCGTCGCGCCCCTTGAGAGGGTGCAGGTGCGTCTCGATCGGCAACCCCGCCGTGGCCGCGGCCTCCAGGAACTGGGTGCGCGCGCGGGCGTAGGTGGGCGAAAAGGCTTCGGCGATACCGGTCATGGGCAGGGCTTTCTTCGGGTGGGTTGCGGAGGAAGCGGGAAAACCGGGGCACGGGCCGCGCCGGGCGTGCCCGCTCGTGCCCCCGGGGCGGTGTGGGGCTTACGCCGCGCGGGCCGGCTGGGCCAGCCACGCCTGGGCCAGCTGGACCCAGTAGGTGGCCCCCAGCGGGATCAGGTCGTCATTGAAGTCGTAGCTCGGGTTGTGCAGCATGCAGGGGCCGCCGCCGTGGCCCATCTCGCGGTGGGCGCCGTCGCCGTTGGCGATGAAGCAGTACGCCCCGGGCTTGGCCTGCAGCATGTAGGCAAAGTCTTCGGCGCCCATGGTGGGCTCCTGCACCAGCACCTTGTCCTCGCCCACGATGCCGGCCATCACCTTGCGCGCAAACTCGGCCTCGGCCGGCGAATTCACGGTGGGCGGGTAGTTGCGCACGAACTCGAATTCGCAGGTGGCGTCGTGCGCGGCGCAGTGGTGCTCGGCGATCTGGCGCATGCGCTTTTCAATGAGGTCCGTCACCTCGGTGGTGAAGGTGCGCACCGTGCCCTGCAGCTCGACGCTGTCGGGCACCACATTGCTGGCCTCGCCCGCGTGGATCATGGTGACCGAGATCACGCCCGCGTCCACGGGCTTCTTGTTGCGGCTGATGATGGTCTGGAAGGTCTGAACCATGCCACAGGCGATCGGCACCGGGTCGATGCCCGTGTGCGGCAGCGCCGCGTGGCCGCCCTTGCCACGGATGGTGATCCTGAATTCGGTGGTCGATGCCATCACCGGGCCGGGGCTCACGGCAAAGGTGCCCACCGGCATGCCGGGCCAGTTGTGCATGCCGTACACGGCCTCCATGGGGAACTGCTCGAACAGGCCGTCCTCGATCATCACGCGGGCGCCGCCGCCGCCTTCTTCGGCCGGCTGGAAGATCAGGTACACGGTGCCGTCGAAGTCGCGGTGCTTGGCAAAGTGCTGCGCCGCAGCCAGCAGCATGGCCACATGGCCGTCGTGGCCGCAGGCGTGCATCTTGCCGGCGTGCTGGCTGGCGTGGGCGAAGGTGTTGAACTCCTGCATGGGCAGGGCGTCCATGTCGGCCCGCAGGCCGATGGCGCGGCCGCAGGCGCCGCCGTCGCGGCCCTGCACGATGCCCACCACGCCCGTCTTGCCCAGGCCGCGGTGGATGGGAATGCCCCATTCGGTGAGCTTTTGCGCCACCACGTCGGCCGTGCGCACCTCTTCAAAGCACAGCTCGGGGTGGGCATGAATGTCCCGGCGCACCGCAGCGATACCCGCGGCCTGCGTGACGATGGAATCAATAACGTTCATGATATGCATCCTTACGATCTCAGAGTCTAGCCCGCCGGCCCAGCATTGCGCCACCCCGGGTTTATTTGCACTGCAACATGACGCTTTCCCCGCACGCCCTTGAACTTGCGCAAACCCTGGTGCGCATGAACACCGTCAGCCAGAACTCGAACCTGGAGCTGATCCACTTCCTGCGCGACCACCTCGCGAAGCTTGGTGTGAAAAGCCACCTGACCTTCAACGAAAGCAAGACCAAGGCCAACCTGTTCGCCACGCTGGGCGAAGGCAAGCCCGCCGGCGTCATCCTCTCGGGCCACACCGACACCGTGCCCTGGGACGGCCAGGACTGGACCATGGACCCGCTGAGCGCCCTGGTGAAGGAAGGCCCGGAGGGCCCCAGCCTCTACGGGCGGGGCAGTGCGGACATGAAGGCCTTCATCGGCATCGCCGTGTCGCAGGCCGAGCAGTTCCTGAACAGCAATGCTCCCTTCGCCATCCACTACGCCTTCAGCTACGAGGAGGAGATCGGCTGCTTTGGCGTTCGGGAACTGATTGCCGACCTGCGCGATGCCGGCATCCAGCCGCTGGCCTGCATCGTGGGCGAGCCCACCAGCATGGTGCCCGCCATCGCGCACAAGGGCGTGTACCGCTACAAGTGCTGCGTGCGCGGCAAGGAGGCGCACTCCTCGCTCACGCCGCACTCGGTCAACGCCATCGAGATGGCGGCGCGCGTGGTGGGCCGCCTGCGGGACATGGGGGAAGGTTTCGAGCGCGAGGAGCCGCGGTTCGAGGGCTTTGACGTGCCGTTCTCGACCACCAGCGTGGGCCAGTTCCACGGCGGCATCGCCGACAACGTGGTGCCGCGCGATGCCGAGTTCCGCTACGAATTCCGCGACCTGCCCACGGCCAACGCCGCGCAGATGCAGGCCGAGGTGGTGGCCTACGCCCGATCGCTGGAGCCGGCCATGAAGAAGGTGGCGCCCGCGGCGGGCTTCGACTTCGAGACCATCTGCGAGATCCCGAGCTTCCTGGGCCGCCCGGACGACCCGGTGACGCGCCTGGCCCAGAAACTCTCGGGCGAGCAAGGCACCACGCTGGTGGCCTTTGGCACCGAAGCGGGCCTGTTCAAGAACGCCGGCATCCCCACCGTGGTGTGCGGCCCCGGCAGCATCCGCCAGGCGCACCAGCCCGACGAGTACGTGAGCCTGGAGCAGCTCGCGCGGTGCGAAGCCTTCATGCAGGGGCTGGCGCGCACCGCATCCATTGACTGAGTCCGTGGGCCGCCACCGGCGCAACCCAGGCTCAGGGCCACCATGGAACGGGCTCCGCCAGGCCACGGGTGGCGCCCCCTTGGGGGAAGGCGCGCAGCGCCTCAGGGAGACTCAAGTCCTGACGCGCCCGTCGCCGGTCAGCATCGACATTTCCACGAACTTCGATGCCGCGTGGCTGGTGGCGCTGAACGACACCGGAAAGCCCGCGATGACCTGGCTGCCCAGGGCCTCGGTGCCGGCGATGAAGCTCTCGCGCGTGATCTTGCCGCTGGCCTGCGCCTGGCGCAGGCCCTCCGCAAAGATGCGTGCCGCCAGGTAGCCTTCCATGCTGGAGTAGTTGGGCTGCACCTTGTCGCCGCCCTTCTTGATGGCGTCCAGAAATTCCCGTGTGATGGGCCGCGAAGGCTGGTAGGGCGAGGGCACCACCTGCGAGACGACCACGCCCGCGCCGTCCTTGCCCAGCGCGTCGGCCAGGGCCTGCGTGCCCACGAACGACACGTTGTAGAAGGTGCCGCCGTAGCCCGCCTTGCGCGCCGCCCGCACGAAGGCCGCGGCCGAGGCGTAGGCCGTGATCTGGATGACCGCGTCGGGCGCCGCGGGCGCCAGCTTCTCCACCGCGGCCTTCACGTCGGTGGAGTTGCGCTCCACCGTGGCCGTGGCCACGGGGGTCAGCTTCAGTTCGGTCAGCGCACGCATCACGCCGTCCAGCCCCGCCTTGCCATAGGCATCGTTCTGGTGAAAGACCGCGATTTTTCGCAGGCCCAGGTTGGTGAGCTGGCGCACGATGAGCGCCGTCTCGTCGTAGTACGAGGCGCGCACGTGAAAGATCAGCCGGTTGAATGGCTGGCGCAGCGACTCGGCCCCCGTGAACGGCCCGAAGAACGGCACCTTGTCCTTGGTGAACAGCGGCAGCGCCGCCATGCTGGTGGGTGTGCCGATGTAGCCGAACAGCGCAAAGACGTCCTCGGCAATCAGCTTGCGGGTGTTCTCGGCGCAGCGGTCGGGCTCATAGCCGTCGTCCAGCGTGCGGATTTCCACCATGCGCCGGCCCACCCCGCCCTGGGCGTTCAGCTGGTCAAAAAACAGCTGGGCTCCCTGGTGGAACTGCACCCCCAGCTGCGCCGCGGGGCCGGTAAAGGCCGCCGACTGGCCCAGCACGATGCGCCCCTCGCCCTGCGCGCGCACCAGCCCGGCCCCTGCCAGCGCTGCCGCGCCCAGGCCCACGGAAAACTGCCTGCGTCCCCAACCCGCTTGGTTCATGGTGAAATCCCTGCTCTTGTGAATCGAGGGCATCCCCCGCGCCGCCGGATAGGCAGGCACGCGGACGGTGCCCACCTATGAACGCCCGTTCCAACCCTGGCGGCAGTTTACGATCAAGACACAAAAATGCCCACGTCCCGCCCCGCAATAGCCCTGCACACCGCCCCGACACAGGTGCGCGGCGCCTGCCCGCACGACTGCCCTGACACCTGCGCCCTGCTCACCACCGTGGACGAGCACGGCGTGGCCACCCGCGTGCAGGGCAACCCCGACCACCGCCACACCGACGGCGCGCTGTGCGCCAAGGTCAGCAAGTACACCGAGCGCACCTACCACCCCGAGCGCGTGCTCACGCCGCTCAAGCGCACAGGCCCCAAGGGCAGCGGCCAGTTCACCCCCGTGAGCTGGGACGACGCGCTGGGCGACATCGCGCAGCGCCTGCAGGCGATTGCCGCCCGCGCCCCCGAGGCCATCCTGCCCTACAGCTACGCCGGCACCATGGGCATGGTGCAGGGCGAGAGCATGGACCGCCGCTTCTTCCACAAGCTGGGCGCCTCGCAGCTGGACCGCACCATCTGTGCGTCGGCGGGCGCCGAGGCACTCACGCAGACGCTGGGCGGCAAGGTGGGCATGAAGGTGGAGTTCTTTGCCGAGGCGCAGCTCATCCTCATCTGGGGCAGCAACTCCATCGGCAGCAACCTGCACTTCTGGCGTTACGCCCAGCAGGCCAAGCGCAATGGCGCCAGGCTGGTGTGCATCGACCCCCGCAAGAGCGAGACGGCCGACAAGTGCCACGAGCACATCCAACTGCGCCCCGGCACCGACGCGGCGCTGGCCCTGGCGCTGATGCACGAGCTGATCGCCAATGATTGGCTGGACCACGACTACATCGCCCGCCACACGCTGGGCTGGGAGCCCTTGCGCGAACGCGCCCTGCAGTGGCCGCCCGAGCGCGCGGCCGAGGTGTGCGGCATTCCCGCAGAGCAAATCCGGCAACTGGCCCGGGACTATGGCACCACGAAGCCCGCCGCCATCCGCCTGAACTACGGCATGCAGCGCGTGCGCGGCGGCGGCAATGCGGTGCGGGCCGTGGCCTGCCTGCCGGCGCTGACGGGCGCGTGGCGCCACCGCGCGGGCGGCGTGCTGCTGTCCAGCTCGGGGCAGTTCCCGGCGCAGCGGGGCGTGCTGCAGCGGCCCGACCTGCTCCCCGCAGGCACGGTGCCGCGCACCATCAACATGTCCACCATTGGCGACGACCTGCTGCGCGAGGCCTCGCCCGCGTTCGGCCCCCAGGTCGAGGCCATCGTGGTCTACAACAGCAACCCCGTGGCGGTGGCGCCCGACTCCGGCAAGGTCGTGCAAGGCTTTGCGCGCGAGGATTTGTTCACCGTGGTGCTGGAACACTTCCGCACCGACACGGCTGACTACGCCGACTACATCCTGCCCGCCACCACGCAGCTGGAGCACTGGGATGTGCACCTCTCCTACGGCCACACCGACGTGCTGCTCAACCGCCCGGCGATTGCGCCGCTGGGCGAGGCGCGCAGCAACGCGCAGATCTTCCGCGACCTGGCCGCGCGCATGGGCTTCACCGAGCCCTGCTTTGCCGACAGCGACGAGGCCCTGTGCCGCCAGGCGTTTGGCGACGCGGTGGACTACGCGCTGCTGCAATCGCAAGGCTTTGCCACGCTGGCGCTGCCCGACGCGCCGTTTGCCGAAGGCAACTTCCCGTCGCCTTCGGGCAAGTGCGAGTTCTACAGCGCCCGCCTGGCCGCCCAGGGCCTGGACGGCCTGCCCGGCCACCTGCCCAACCACGAACTGCAGGGCACCGACGCCCGCTACCCGCTGGCCATGATCTCGCCGCCCGCACGCAATTTCTTGAACTCCACCTTCGTGAACGTGCAGAGCCTGCGCACCCTCGAAGGCCGTCCGGTGCTGGAGATCCACCCCGACGACGCGGAGGCCCGCGGCATTGGCAACGATGCCGTGGTGCGGGTGTTCAACGACCGGGGCAGCTACCTGTGCCACGCGGTGGTCTCGCGCCGCGCGCGGCCCGGCGTGGTCAACGGCCTGGGGATCTGGTGGCGCAAGTTCGGGCTGAACGGCACCAACGTGAACGAGGTGACCAGCCAGGCCCTCACCGACCTGGGCCGCGCCCCCACGTTCTACGACTGCCTGGTCGAGGTGCAGGCGCACGCTGGCGCCTAGCCGCCCCGGGGCCCTGGGGCGCGGCGTTCATCGGCGCTCATGCCACGGCGGCGCGGGGCGTTGGCCCCGCCAGCAGGCCCAGGTCTGCAAGCGCCTGGCGCACGGCCTGATCGAACGGGGTGCGCGGCTCCTCGCCCAGCAAGGCGCACAGGCGGGTGTTGTCCAGCCGGTGCGGGGTGCGCCACAGGTAGCGCATCGCCGCGAGTGCCCCCAGGGTGGGCACGGCCAGCCCCGCCAGGCGCAGCAGCGGCCAGGGCATGCGGCCCACGCGCAGCGCCCCTGACGCCGGCAGCCACCCCTGCTCGGCAGCCACAGCGGTAAAGCACTGCAGCCACTGCTGCGCCGTGACGGTGTGGCCCGCAAAGTGCAGGCACTCAAAGGGCGCCAGACGGTCCCGTTCCTGCGCCACCCGTACAAAGGCGCGTGCCAGGTCTGGCAGGTAGGCCCAGGGCGTGGCGACGTCCAGCGGGCCGGGCCAGGTGACGCGGCCGCGCGGCAGGTCCTTGGCGATGGCCAGGTCGAGCCAGCTGCCGGTGCCGCTGCCGAAAAAATCGCCCGCGCGCAGCACCACCGCGCGCATGCGCCCGTCGCGCGTGGCCTCGGCCAGGCGCTGCTCCAGCGTGACCCGCAGGCGGCCCATGAATCCGGTGGCGGCCTGGGGGGTGCCCTCCCGCAGCAGGGGCGGCATGGCCTCGCCGAAGTTGTAGACATTGCCCGGCAGCATCAGCGTGGCGTGCAGTTGCCGGGCCACGGCGATCGCCGCGTCCATGAGGCCCGGCGCCTGCGCGCGCCAGGCCTTGTGCGTGTAGGCCGGGTTGAGCGCGTGCACCACCACGGTGGCGCCGCGCGCCTGGGCGGCCAGGGCCGCGGTGTCGTGCACCTCGGCCGGCAGCCACCACACGCCGGCAACGGCCGGCAGGACCTGGCTGCGCACGCCCGGCCGCACCTGGGCCAGCACCTGCCACCCGGCCTGCGCAAACCCCCCCCCCCCCCCCCCCCCCCCCCCCCCCCCCCCCCGCCGAGGATCAGCACGGTCTGGGCGTTGTCGTGCGGGAGCGGGGTGGAAGGCATGGCGGGTTCTCCAGAAATGAGGGACTGCACGCGGCAGCACAGGCGTCATTGTGGAAAGCCCCGGGCGGTCACACAATCGCCTAACTTCCCATAACAGGTATTCAGATTCATATACCTCCCTCCGGGGCCCGCATGAACACTTCGCCTTTCAACTGGAGCCTGGTGCAATCGTTTTTGGCCGCGCTGGACCAGGGCAGCCTGCTGGGGGCGGCGCGCGTGCTGCGCACCAGCCAGCCCACCGTGGGCCGCCACATCGCGGAACTGGAAACCCAGCTGGGCGTGGTGCTGTTTGAACGCACCGGGCGGGGCCTGCAGCCCACGCCCGTGGCCCTGCAACTGGCCGAGTCCGCACGGGCCATGGAGGCCGGGGCGCACCAGCTGGCGCGCAGCGTGTCGGGTGCCGAAGCGGGCGTGGCGGGCACGGTGCGCATCACGGCCAGCCAGCCCGTGGCCTGCGTGCTGCTGCCGCCCGTGCTCGCGCGCATGCGGCAGGCGCTGCCCGACGTGCAGGTGGAGCTGGTGGCCAGCAACGAGGTCGCCAACCTGCTGCGCCGCGAGGCCGACATCGCCCTGCGCATGGTGCGCCCCGGCCAGGCCAGCCTGGTGGCCCGGCGCATCGGCACCGTGACGCTGGGCGCCTACGCTCACCGCGACTACCTGCGCCGCAAGGGCACGCCCCGGCAGCCGTCCGATCTGCTGCAGCACGAGCTGGTGGGCGCGGACCGCAATGAGGACATCCTGCGCGGCTTCATGGCCCTGGGCACGGCCGTGGAGCGCCAGCACTTTGCGTTCCGCACCGACGACCTCATCGCCTACTGGGAAGGCGTGCGCGCAGGGCTGGGCATTGGCTTCGTGGCCGACTACGTGGCGCGCACCGACCCCGGCGTGGTGCCGGTGCTGCCCCAGTTGCCCCTGCCGGAGCTGCCCATCTGGCTGACCGTGCACCGCGAAATCCGCACCAGCCGCAAGATCCGGGCGGTGTACGACTTTCTGGCGCAGGAGGTGCCGCATGGGTTGTGACGGCACCGCCCCTGCGCAACCCCGGCCTCACACCTTAAGCCGGCCTGCGGCTCTGCGGCTCTGCGGCTCTGCGGCTCTACGGCTCTACGGCTCTACGGCTCTACGGCTGCTAGCATGCCGGTTCCCTTTGTCCACCGCGCCCAAGGAAGCCCCGTGAACCCTCTGTCGTCCCCCCTGACGCGCCTGCTCCCGGGCGCCCCGCTGCGGCCCGTGGCCCTGTCCGGCCTGGCCCTGCTGTGCAGCGCCGCCGCACCGGTGCTGGCCCAGGACAGCTCGCGCATCGCCCGCGTCACCGTCTACCCCGGCAGCGCCACCGTGGAGCGGGTGGCCCGGGTGCCGGCGGGGGCGCGCAGCCTCACCCTGGCCTGCCTGCCGGCCTCGCTGGACGCGCAAAGCCTGCAGATCAACGCGGACCCGGCCGTGCGCGTGGGCGAGTTCAACGTGCTCACGGAAGACCGCGACGTGGTGAGCGCCTGCGCCAGCCCGCTCGACGGGCGCATCCGCGAGCTGGAGGACCAGATTGCCGGCGTGAAGGCCGAGGTCTCCGCCCTGCAGCTGGTGGACAGCTACCTGCGCAGTGTGGCCGGCAGCCACGTGCCGGACGATGCCGCGCCGGCCCGCAGCACGCCCGCGCCGGGGGCCGCGCAGATCACCGCCACGGCCGAGGTGCTGCGCAAGTCCGGGCAGGACGCCTTCGCCCGCACCCACCAGCTCCAGCGCAAGCAGCAGGCGCTGGAGCTGGCCCTGAAGCCCCTGGTGGCCGAGCGCGACCGCGTGGCCAGCCAGCGCGCGCGGGTGGTGTCGGTCACCATCAACCTCGCCACCGAGCGCGAGGCCGAGCTGCGCCTGTCCTACCAGGTGCGCGGCCCCGGGTGGCAGCCCACCTACCGCGCCACGCTGGACGCCGCCAAGTCCACCGTGCTGATCGAGCGCCAGGCCCTGGTGGCCCAGAACAGCGGCGAAGACTGGAGCAATGTGCAGCTGGCCCTGTCCACCGGCCAGCCGGGCCGCGCCACGCAAGGCCGGCTGCCGCGCCCCTGGACGCTGGACGTGGAGGCCCCCGTGCCGCAGGCCAGGCCCGCCGCGCCCGCCATGGCGCTGGAGGCCGTCCCGGCCCCCGCCCCGCTGGCGCGGGCGCGCAATGCGGCCGACGAGCCCCTGCCCTCCTTTGACGTGAGCACCTTCGACAAAGGCTTTGCCACCGAATTCGCCGTGCCGCAGCGCATCACCGTGCCCTCCAGCGGCCAGCGCGTGACGCTGGCCCTGGGCAGCCTCACGGCCCCCGCCACGCTGCTCACGCGCGCCGCACCCGCCGTGGAAGAGGCGGCCTATCTGGTGGCCCACCTGGCGCAGCCGCCCGGGGTGTGGCCTGCGGGCCCGGCGGGCCTGTACCGCGACGGCGCCTTCGTCGGCAACGGGCGCGTGGACTTTGGCACGCCCAGCGCCGGGGCGCCGCAGGGCAGCACCAGCCTGTCGTTCGGGCGGGACGAGCTGGTGGCCGTGCGCGCCGAGGCGCCGCAGGATCTCACCGGCAGCGCCGGATTCACCGGCGCGCGCACCGAGCGCAAGACCCGCCGGACCTACAGCGTGGAGAACCACCACAAGAGCGCCATCACGCTGCAGGTGCTGCACGCGGCCCCGGTGTCGCGCCATGAGAAGATCGAGGTCGAATCGCGCTACCAGCCCGAGCCCGCCGACACGGCCTGGAACCGCACGCCCGGCATGGTGGCCTGGCAGCAGCCCCTGGCGGCGGGCGCCATGGCGCAGTTCACCGCCGAGCACACGCTGCGCTACCCCAAGGACATCGAGCTGCGGGAACGCCAGTGACGGCGCCGCGCCGCCCGCTTCTTCCCTTCCCACCCTCACCCCCACTCCCACCTCCACTGCCATGAGCTACCAACACATCCTTGTCGCCGTCGACGGCAGCCCCACCGCCGACCAGGCCGTTGCCCAGGCCGCGGACCTCGCGCAGGCCACGGGCGGGCGCGTCCGGCTGCTGAACGTGATGGACCCGATCGCCCACATCAGCGGCTTTGAACAGCCGCAGGTCTACCAGCAGGAGGTGCTGCCCCGGCTGCGCCGCGCCGGCGAAGCCCTGCTGGACGCCGCCCGCACCCAGGTGGCGCGACGCGGCGTGCCGGTGGACACGGTGCTGCTCGAGAACCTGGACGCGCGGGTGGCCGAGCTGGTGGTGGACCATGCCCGCAGCTGGGGCGCGGACCTGATCGTGCTGGGCACGCACGGCCGCCGCGGCCTGGCGCGCGTGCTGATGGGCAGCGACGCCGAACAGATCGCGCGCACCGCGCCCGTGCCGGTGCTGCTGGTGCGCCAGCAGGCGGCGCAGGCCGGGCAGGCCTGACGCCGGGCCCCGCCAAGCCCCACGCCGCCGCACCCGCAGGCACCCCGCTGCCCGTCCGCACGGCCCATTGGGCAGCCTTTTCTTCCGCGCACCCCTCGCCCCGACTCTCTCTGCACCCGCCCCCCGCCATGTCCGCCTCTCCCCTCCTGCGCCCCAGCGTGCGCTTCCTGCTGGCCCACCCGGCCCATTTCATCGCCCTGGGGTTTGGCGCGGGCCTGGCGCCCAAGGCGCCGGGCACGGTGGGCACGTTGTGGGCCTGGCTCAGCTACCTGGTGCTGCAGCAGTGGCTGTCCCCCCTGCAGATGGGCGCGGTGATCGCCGCCAGCACGCTGGTGGGGTGGTGGGCCTGCACCGCCACCGCGCGCCACCTGGGCGTGGCCGACCCCGGCGCCGTGGTGTGGGACGAGGTGGTGGCCTTCTGGGCGGTGCTGTGGCTGGCCATGCCCATGGGCTTCTGGGGCCAGCTGGTGGCCCTTGCGCTGTTTCGCTTCTTTGATGCGGCCAAGCCCGGCCCGGTGGGCTGGGCCGACGGCCTCTTCAAGGGCTTTGGCTGGCGCGGCGGCTGGGGTATCTTGTGGGACGACTTTGTGGCAGCCTTCTGCACCTTGCTGGTCATCGCGCTGTGGAGGTTTTTTTGATGGCAACCGTTTCACTATCAAAAAGTGAGCTGCCCGCGCTTGATGCACAAGCGCTGGAGGCCAATTTGACCCAAATCTCCTTGCGGCTGCTGCAGCAGCGCCGGATGCTGGCCACCGCCGAAAGCTGCACGGGCGGCATGATCGCCGCCGCCTGCACCGACCTGCCGGGCTCCAGCCAGTGGTTCGAGCGCGGCTTCGTCACCTATTCCAACGCGGCCAAGACCCAGATGCTGGGCGTGCCCGCCGCGCTCATCGAGCAGGAAGGCGCCGTGAGCGAAGCCGTGGCCCGCGCCATGGCCGATGGCGCCCTGGCCCACTCGCAGGCCCAGGTCAGCCTGGCCGTGACAGGTGTGGCCGGCCCCACGGGGGGCAGCGAGGCCAAGCCCGTGGGAACCGTGTGGTTCGCCTGGTGCGTGGGCGGCGCCACACACAGCGAGGTGCAGCACTTCGCCGGCGACCGCGCCGCCATCCGCGCGGCCACGGTGCGCTACGCGCTGCAGCGGCTGCTGGGCTGGCTGCCGGCCTGAGCCGCAGCCGGTCACCGCCCCCTGCCTGGCCCCGCGAGCCGTCAACGGGCTCCGGGCGCCGTGCATTTGTTCACGCGCACCGCGCCTGCGTGCCGGCCATGGCGCGCCACGGCCTGGCGGCGTTCCTAGAATCCGCCCCTTCGCACGCCGTGCAGTGCACGCCGCCCAAAGCCGGGCCGGCGGCCGCAACACGCCTGCCACCCGACTGCCGATTCCGCGCCCCGACCATGCACGCCTTTACCGCCAGCCAGAACCAACTGCTCACCGAACACCTGCGCAGCTTTTTGCAAGGCATCGAGCCCGACGCGCTCGAGCTGCTGCGCACCCATCTGGAATGGGTGGAAGTGCCCGGTGGCAGTACCCTGATGGCCCAGGGCGAGCCGGGGGAGTCGATGTACCTCACCGTGAGCGGCCGGCTGCGCGCCTATGTGCGCGGCGACGACGGCCAGCAGCGCCGCGTGGCCGACATGGGGCGCGGCCAGGTGATCGGCGAGATCAGCCTGTTCACCGACGCGCCCCGCTCCGCGACCGTCGTGGCGGTGCGCGATTCGGTGCTGGTGCGGCTGACCAAGAGCGTTTTCAAGACCCTGCTGGCCGGCAGCGCCCAGGTGTCGATTGCCCTGACGCGCCAGATCATCCAGCGCCTGCAGTCCGGCACCACCGGCACCGTGGCCGCGCAGGAGCGGCCCGTGGCCATGGGCCTGCTGCCCATCACCGGCGGCGTGGACCTGCAGGACTTCGGCCAGAGCCTGGCCCGCCAGCTGGGCGCCATCGGCCGCGTGCGCGTGGTGGACTCCGCCACGGTGGACGCCGAGTTGCACGAGCCCGGCATCGCCCAGCGCGAAGGGGCCGACGCCACGGCCAACCGGCGCATTGCCATGCTGCTGGACGAGATCGAGGCCCGCAACGACTTCGTGCTGCTGCTGGCCGACCCCGAACCCACGCCCTGGACGCGGCGCGTGAGCCGGCACTGCGACGAACTGCTGCTGCTGGCCGACGCGCAGGCCGAGCCGGCCATCCACCCCATCGAGGAACACTGCCTGATGCGCCGCGCCCCGCTGGCCGAGGCCGCCGAGATCCTGGTGCTGCTGCACCCGGCGGACACCCTGTGCCCGCGCGGCACGCAGCAGTGGCTGCAGCGCCGCCCGGTGGCCGACCACGTGCACGTGCGTCCCACGCTGGACCGCGACATGGCGCGGCTGGCCCGCATCCAGAGCCGCACCGCCGTGGGCCTGGTGCTGGCCGGCGGCGGTGCGCGCGGCTTTGCCCACCTGGGCATCTACCGCGCGCTGCAGGAAGAGGGCGTGGAGATCGACTGCGTGGGCGGCACCAGCATCGGCTCCGTCATGGCGGCATACGTGGCGTCGGACCGGCCGCTGGACGTGGTGATGGCCAACGCGCGCGAGGCGTTCCGCACCAACCCCACGGGCGACTGGAGCCTGCTGCCCCTGCTGTCGCTCATCAAGGGCCGCCGCCTGCGCCACATCCTGCAGCAGGCCGTGGGCCAGCTGGTGGGCTTTCCCGCCCAGGTCGAGGACCTGTGGAAGAACTATTACTGCGTGGCCACCAACTACTCCAAGGCCAGCGAGCAGGTGGTGCGCCGCGGCAGCCTGGTGAAATCGCTGCTGGCCAGCATCTCCATTCCCGGCGCGCTGCCGCCCGTGGTGCACGAGGGCGACCTGCTGTGCGACGGCGGCACGTTCAACAATTTTCCCGTGGATGTGATGCGCGGCCTGCGCGGCGTGGGCACGGTGATCGGCGTGGACCTGAACTTCCGCAAGCCGCGCCGCATCGACCTGGACGACGTGCCCACCGGCTGGGCGCTGCTGCGCGACAAGCTGCGCCCGCGCGCCAAGCGCCGCTACAAGCTGCCCTCGCTCGCCAGCTACCTGATGCAGGTCACCATCCTGTACAGCATGTCGCGCCAGCGCCAGTCGCAGCAGCTCACCGACCTGTACTTCAACCCGCCGATGGACCGCGTGGGCATGCTGCAGTGGAACCGCTTCGAGCAGATCGTGCAGCAGGGCTATGCGCACGGCATCCAGGTGCTGGATGGGCTGGACGCCCAGGCCCGGCGGCGCATCGGCGGCCTGCGGCCTGCGTGAGCACCCCGGCCCCGGGGCGTGTAGCATGGCTGCCCCGGAGGAGACCACCCCATGCACCCCAACGCCCAGACCCTGCAACGCTTCTACACGGCCTTTGCGCAACTGGACCACGCCACCATGGCCGCGTGCTACGCACCCGGCGCCACCTTCGACGACGAGGCGTTTTCGCTGCGCGGCCGCGAGCAGGTGGCCGGCATGTGGCGCATGCTGTGCACCGCCACGCAACGGCCGGGCGCGGCCGAGCACTGGAAGCTCACCTTCAGCGGCATCGAGGCCGACGACCAGGCCGGCACGGCGCACTGGGAGGCGCACTACCTCTTCAGCGCCACCGGGCGCACGGTGCACAACATCGTGGACGGCCGCTTCACCTTCACGCCCGAGGGGCTGATCGCCACGCACCGTGACCGCTTCAACTTCTGGCGCTGGGCACGGCAGGCACTGGGCGCCCCGGGCCTGCTGCTGGGCTGGTCGCCATCCCTCAAGCGCAAGGTGCGCAGCACCGCGGCGGCCAATCTGAAGAAATTCCTGGCGCAGGGCTAATGCCCCGCCAGCCGGCGGACACAACACACAAGGAGAAGCCATGCAGGTGCAAGGCCAATGCTATTGCGGCGCAATCGCCTATGAAGCGCAGGTGGAGCCCGGCACGGCGACGGTCTGCCATTGCACGGATTGCCAGGCGCATTCCGGCTCCGCCTTCCGGACCAACATCCAGGCGCCGGCGGCGGACTTTCGGCTCACCCGCGGCACACCCCGCACGTACATCAAGACGGCGGCCAGCGGCAACCGGCGCGTGCTGGCCTTCTGCGACGTCTGCGGCAGCTCGCTGTATGCCTGCGCGGCCGAAAACCCACAGGCCTACTCCCTGCGGCTCGGAACCATCACGCAGCGGCACGCGCTGGGCGCGCCGCAGCGCCAGATCTGGACGCGGAGGCGCCTCGCGTGGGTCGCCCTGCCCGAAGGCACCGACACGTTCGACGAACAACCGTAGCGCCCCCCGGCCGCCAGCGCCCTGGGGATGCTCTGCACGAATCGTCGCGCCGTGTGCATCTGCGGGCTCGGGCGGTCTGCTGCGTTGCAAATGCTCGCAATAGCCCGGCTATTGCTGCGCTTTGCGTCTTGCAGCCCATCCCGATCCGCAGCGCCCACTTGCCGCTCGATTCGTGCAGAGCATCCCTACCATCAAGCGCAAACAGCTATCAAAAATATAGCTATTGGGCGTGCTTACGCGCCGTGGCACTTCTTGTACTTCTTGCCGCTGCCGCAAGGGCACGGGTCGTTGCGCCCCGGCTCCGGCGCCTTGCGCACCGTTTCCACGCGCGGCCCCAGGCTCTTCCACAGCTGGCGCAGGTCGTACACCGCCCAGATGGCTTCGCCAAACGCTTCCACGCGTGCCTGGCTGGTGCTGGGCGGGCCGTCCTCGCTGTACATGCAGACCTCGGGCTTGCCGGTGTCGTCCTCCGTCAGCGCCACGATGCGGTCCAGCGCATCGTCGAGCCACTGCGCGGCCTCCTGGTCGCGCGGGGTGGCCCAGTCCTCGGGCCAGTTCTCCACCGCGAACATGAAGCCCAGCGCCCACACCTGGCCGAAGGACGGGACTTCCTGGCCTTCCATCTCGGCGCGCTCTGCCTCGGGCAGGCTGGCCACCGCGCCGCGCATGTCCATGGCCTCGGGCTGGTAGGTGCGGTCATCGTCCAGGGTCTTCACGTCCGCGTCGAGCTGGGCCACGACCTCGTTCCACCGGCGGTCCCACAGCTCCAGGAAGCGCGCCTGCTGGGCGGCATCGGCAAACGCGGGCAGCAGCGGCAGCGGCTCGCCATCGGCCACCTCCAGTTCGGCGCCGTCGCCCAGCAGCATGGGCAGGTACTCGGCGGGCGCAATGGGACGGCGGCTGCAGATCACGGCCGCCATGAAGCCGTCGCAGAACTCCCACTGCGGGATTTCTTCGCCGCGCGTGCGCAGGTCGTCGAGGAGGTTGTCGATCTCTTCCAGCTCGTCCAGGCCGAGCGCGGGCGCGGGCGCCGCCGGCACGTCGCCGGCCGCAGCGTCCGAAGGGGGGGTGGAGGGGGTGGGGGTCATGAGGGCTCCTGTCGTCAGGCCAGAAAGAGAAGAGAGAAAGGGGAGAGCAACGGGGTCTGCGGCGGGCGGGAGACTGCGACCTTTTATGATGCGCGGACCCGAAACGGCCGCTCGCACGCTGGGCCAACACCCGGCAATACCCAAAGGCGGCAGTGTAGCCCCGCCCGCTGCCCGCATTTTTCCAAGCCCTTCGCCCCGCGCCATGCACCCTCCGAACGACGCCCCCCGCCCACCGCCGCAGGCCGGGCGGGCCGGGCCGCAAACCCGCTACGACGCCTTTTTGCAGGCGCGGCTGGCGGACCAGCCGCACAGCGTGATGCCCCACCTGCTGGGGGACGAGCAGCTCTGGATCAAGCGCGCGGGCGCACCCCATGGCCCCGGCCGCTACCGGGCCATGGCGCTGCTGGCCGGCCTGCTGCGCCTGGAGGTGCTGCGCCCCGTGCCCAACCCGGGCGGCGAGGCCGCCATCGCCACCGAAGTGCGCCGCCTGCGCGACCTTGCGGCGCGCGGCATCCGCGTGCCGGTGGTGCTGGCCGCCCTGCCCCGGGGCTTTGCCATGCGCCACCTGGGCCGCGCCGGCGAGGAAACGCATTCGCTGGGCAACGAGATCGACCACGCCGTGCAGGCCCGCGACCCGGCCGCCGTGCTGGCCCTGTGGCAGCAGGGGCTGGACACCCTGGCCCATGTGCACCGCGAGGGCGCCTGCCTCAGCCAGGCCTTCGCCCGCAACCTGGTGCGCTGCCCCGACGGCGAGGTGGCCTGCATCGACTTTGAAGACGACCCTGCCGCCGTGCTGCCGCTGCCGGTGTGCCACGCGCGCGATGCGCTGTGCTACGCGCATTCCACGGCCATCTACCTGCACGCCAGCGGCACGCTGGACGAAGGCCGCGCGCGCTGGGCGGCCTGGGCGGCGCAAGGCAGCGCCGAGATGCGCGCCGTGCTGGCGACCAGCGTCCGGCGCCTGGCCTGGATGCGGCATTTGCCCCCCAGCCGCAAGCTGGGGCGGGACCTGCAGCGCGTGCGGGCGGCGTATGACTTGCTGGCCTGAGGCCCCAGGCCTGAGGGGCCGCGGGGCGCAACCCGACGGGCCGCCGGTACAACGCTGATACAGGAAAGAAGCGTCGGGTTACGCTGCGCTAACCCGACCTACGGCGGCGTCGGGGCCGTGACAGACGCCAAAACGCGCCGCCGCTCAAAAACTCCGGTACGGGCCCAGGGGCAAGCTCTCGCTGTGGACATAATTCACGCGAGCGCCTCGCCCATCTCCAGCACCACCTCCGTCGCCACATCCGCCCCCAGGTTCGCCAGCCGCTTGCGCATGCACAGCACTGCCTTGTCCTTGCTCAGCAGGATCGCCTGGTGCGCCGCCGCCAGGTCGATGAACTTCTGGTCGTCGGCGTCCTTGCACACGTAGGCCACCTTGGGGGCGGTGTCCACCAGGTGCGCCTGCGCGTCGAACGCGGCGAGGACCTGCGCCGCACCCACGCGGTAGTAGTCCATGCGCTCTGCGATGTGGGGATAGGCCAGCACGCGTTCCAGCTCATCACGCATGACCTGCGTGGCAATCCACGCCAGCCGCCCCGCGGCCAGCAGGGCGCACAGGGGGGCGGTGCGCGGGTCGCTGAAGATCAGCAGGTCCAGCGCGACGTTGGTGTCCACCACCACGGGGCGCGCGGGCTCGTTCGCCTGCGCCTCGGCGGGCAGGCGCAGTTCAACCTTCATGGCGCGGGCCGCCGTCGGGGGCAGGCTTGGCAGCCCGTTCGCGCACGGCGCCCTTGACCATGTCGAAACGGAACAGGCGGCATTCGATGGGGCCGTTCCACATCGGCACGCGGCGCGACTCCTTCAGGCGCATCTTGCCGGGCAGCTTGAGGTCGGGCGTGAGCATCCAGGCCGTCCAGCCGCTGTAGTTTTTCTTCCAGTGCGCGGCCAGCTGGCTGAAGAACTCGCCGCCGTCCTCGGTCTGCGCCGCTTCGCGGCCCACGGCTTCGCCGCGGGCGCGGTCGGCCGCGCGTTCGCTGGCGTTGCGGCCTGCGCTGCCGGCGGCGGCAATGCGCTCGCCGTAGGGCGGGTTCAGCAGCATCACGCCGGGCTGATCGCAGGGCGGCATGCGCTGCAGCGCGTCGCCGCCGCGCAGCTGCACGGCCTGGGCCACGCCGGCACGCTCGGCATTGCGCTGGGCAAAGTCGACCATGCGGAAGGCCACATCACTGCCAAAAATGGGGACGGGGCTTGCCTGCACTGCGCCGGCAGCTTCATTTTTAATAGCAGTCCAGACATGGGCCTGGAACGGCAGCAGCTTCTCGAACGCAAAGCGCCGCTGCAGGCCCGCCGGGATGCGGCAGGCGATCTGCGCGGCCTCCACGACGATGGTGCCGCTGCCGCAGCAGGGGTCGTACAGCGGCCGGGGGTCGTCGCCGTGCGGGTCCCAGCCGCTGGCGGCGATCATGGCGGCGGCCAGGGTTTCCTTGAGCGGGGCATCGCCCTTGTCTTCGCGCCAGCCGCGCTTGAACAGCGGCTCGCCGCTGGTGTCGATGTACAGCGTGGCCTCGTCGGTGGTCAGGTGCAGGTGGATGCGCACGTCGGGCCACTGGGTGTTCACGTCGGGGCGCACGCCGCTCTTGTGGCGGAAGCGGTCGGCCACCGCGTCTTTCACGCGCAGGCCGGCAAAGTTCAGGCTGGTCAGCGGGCTGTGCTGGGCCGTCACTTCCACCTTGAAGGTCTGGCGCGTGGTGAACCAGATTTCCCAGGCCACGTCGCTGGCCAGGGCGTACAGGTCGTTTTCGGAGCGGTAGGGCCGGTGCGCCAGCTGTACCAGCACGCGCTGCGCCAGGCGGCTGTGCAGATTCAGCAGCAGCGCGTCGCGCCACGAGGCGCGCAGCAGCACGCCGCCGCGGCCCACCAGCAGGTCCTGGCCCGTGAGTCCGGTGATGCCGTGCACCTCGTCGGCCAGGAAGCCTTCCACGCCGGCAGCGCAAGGCAGAAAAAGTTGGAGTTGGTTCATGGGAAAGGCGAGGATACGCGCTCGGCAGGCGCGGGGGGTCAGGCTGCCGCGCGCGCCAGCAGGAGCTGGCGGATGGATTCGGGAATCGGCGCCACCTTGCGGTCGGCCTGGCCAATGAACACGATCCCGATCTTGCCGCGCGCCACTTCGCGGCCGGAGGCCTTTTCAGCCATGCGGAACACGAGGTCGAAACCATAGCGGTTGAAGTCCGCCGGCGCCATGTCCACCCGCAGGGTTTCGCCGTGGAACGCCTCGGACTTGTACTGGGCCACGATATCGCCCACCACGATGGACAGGCCGCCCACGTCCGCCTCGGGGTAGCCCAGCGACTGGAAGAAGCGCACCCGCGCTTCGGACACCAGGCTGAGCAGTTGGGCGTTGTCCAGGTGCCCGCCCTGGTTCACGTGGCTGATGTAGATCTGCAGCTCGGTGGCAAAGCCGAAGTGGGCGGGAAGGTCGAAAACAATGCGGGCCATGGAGACGTACGGTCGGTGAAATCAAAGAAGTCCGGCTGCGGCGCACGGAGCCAATCCGCCGGCGCGCCCAGGCCGCGAAGGCCGGCTACAGCGCCTTGCGCAGGTTGGCCGGCGCAATCTTGAGCGCCTCGCGGTACTTGGCCACGGTGCGGCGCGCGCATTCGATGCCCTGCTCCTTGAGCATCTCGGCGATCTGGCTGTCCGACAGGGGCTTGGACGGGTTCTCGGCCGCCACGAACTGCTTGATGAGCGCCCGCACGGCCGTGCTCGACGCGTTGCCGCCGGTCTCGGTGCCCAGGCCCGAGCCGAAGAAGTACTTCAGCTCGTAGGTGCCCACGGGCGTGGCCATGTACTTGGAGGTGGTCACGCGGCTGATGGTGGACTCGTGCAGGCCCAGCTCGTCGGCGATGTCGCGCAGCACCAGCGGCCGCATGGCCAGCTCGCCGTGGGTGAAGAAGTTCTTTTGCCGCTCGACGATGGCGCGCGAGACCCGCAGGATGGTGTCAAAGCGCTGCTGGATGTTCTTGATGAACCAGCGCGCCTCCTGCAGCCGCTGCTGCAGCCCCTGGTGGCCCTCGCCGCCCTTGTGGCCGCGCAAGGCGCCGGCGTAGATGTCGTGCACCCGCAGGCGCGGCATCACGTCGGGGTTGAGGGTGACGATGAAGTTCTGCTGCCCGCTGCTGCCGTTGGCCCGCCCGGCTTTGCGCACGATGACGTCGGGCACGATGATGTTGCGTTCCACGTCGGCGAACCGGCGGCCCGGCCGCGGCTCCAGCCGCGCGATGAGGGCCATGGCGGCGCGCGTGCGCTCCTCGGTATCGCCGCACAGCTGCGTCAGGCGGCGGATGTCGCGGCGGGCCAGCATCTCCAGCGGCTGCTGGCAGATGCGCAGCGCGGTCTGCACGGTGGCCGGATCGGCATCGCTGTCCTCGTCGGCGGCCAGCGCGGCAAGCTGCAGCGTGAGGCATTCGGCCAGGTTGCGCGCGCCCACGCCCACCGGCTCCAGGCTTTGCAGCAGCCGCAGCGCCACGGTGAAGCGGTGCACCAGCTCCTCGATCTGCTCCAGGTCGTCCGGGCCGGCCAGGCTCGTGGCCAGCTCTTCCAGCGGGTCTTCCAGGTAGCCGTCGTCGTTCAGCGATTCGATCAGGAAGCGCAGCGCGGCCGTGTCCACCTCCGACAGCCGCAGGGACAGCGCCTGGCGGTGCAGGAAGGCCGTGAGCGATTCGTGGCTGCGGGCCAGTTCGGTGGCGTCGGCCTCGTCGCCCTCCGCGTCGTTGCGCGTGCGCGGCGGTGCGTCACCGCCCCACTCCGCGTCGTTGGGCGCCATGTCCACCGTGCCGTCGCCGCTCCAGTCCGGCTCTTCGGCGGAAGCGCTCGGGGATTCGGACTCCGAGGGGGCTTCCGCGCTGGTGCTGCTTGCGCTGGCAGCTCCTGAATAGATAGCATCTTCGGCGCTGTAGTCGTCGGGCTGGGCCGGGGTGTTCTCCGCGTCCAGGCCGAACTCCTCGCGCGGCGCCTCGTCCGCGGTGCGCTCGAGGAAAGGGTTGTCGTCGAGCATCTGCTCGACTTCCTGCGACAGCTCCAGGGTGGACAACTGCAGCAGCCGGATGGATTGCTGCAGCTGCGGCGTGAGTGCGAGATGCTGCGAGACGCGCAGCGAAAGACCCGGTTTCATTGACACGAAAGGACCAGCGTGGAGGCCATGCCTACATCCTGAAATGTTCGCCGAGGTAGACGCGGCGCACCTCGGCGTTGTCCACGATCTCGGAAGGCGTGCCCTGCGCCAGCACGCGGCCGTCGCTGATGATGAACGCGTGGTCGCAAATGCCCAGGGTCTCGCGCACGTTGTGGTCGGTGATGAGCACGCCGATGCCCCGCGCCTTGAGAAAGCCGATGATGCGCTGGATCTCGATCACCGCGATCGGGTCGATGCCGGCGAACGGCTCGTCCAGCAGGATGAAGCGCGGCTGCGTGGCCAGCGCGCGGGCGATCTCCACACGGCGGCGCTCGCCCCCGGACAGCGCCAGGGCCGGCGACGCGCGCAGATGGTCCACGCGCAGCTCCTGCAGCAGGGCCGTGAGCCGCTCTTCGATGGCGCCGCGCGACAGCGGCTGGCCGTCGTCGCCGCGCTGCAGCTCCAGCACGGCGCGCACGTTCTCCTCCACGCTGAGCTTGCGGAAGATGGACGCTTCCTGCGGCAGGTACGACAGCCCCAGCCGCGAGCGGCGGTGGATGGGCATGTGCGCCACCGACTGGCCGTCGATGCGGATGTCGCCCGCGTCGCTGCGCACCAGGCCCACGATCATGTAGAACGAGGTGGTCTTGCCCGCGCCGTTGGGGCCCAGCAGGCCCACGACCTCGCCCTTTTGCACGACCAGCGAAACGTCCTGCACCACCTTGCGGCTGCCGTAGGACTTGGCCAGGTGCTGCACCTCCAGGCGGCTGCCCGCCGCGGTGTCCGGCCCGGACCGGCTCCCCGCGGATGCGCCGGGGATGGTGTTGACGGCGGCCTCGCTCACTGGGAGCCGCCACCAAGGCTGTTGCTGGGCCGCAGCGCCGGCGCCGAAGCCGGTGCTGCGGCGGCTGGCGGCGCCTTGGCCGCCGGCGGGTCCTTGGGCGCCAGCACCGCGCGCACGCGGCTGCCCGGGGCCGGCGTCTCGCCGGACGCGCCCGCGGCGTTGCGCTTGCCATCCACCGTGAAGACGTCGGTGAGGTTGTTGTAGACGATGACCGCACCCGTGATCTCGTCGCTCAGCTCGGCGCCCCGGTAGCGGCGCAACTCCGCGCGGGTGACGAAGCGCACGTTGTCGGAGCGGCCGTCGTACTCGATGACCTCGCTTTCGCCTTCGATGAACTCGTCGGGGGCGCCGGGCAGGGTGTCGCGCTTTTGCCGGAAGAACGCCCGCTTGCCGGGCTCGGCCGTGACCACGCCGTGCTGGTAGCCCTCGGCATCCTGGCGCACGTCCAGCCGCGCGCCGCGCAGCACGATGGAACCCTTGGTCATGACCACGCGGCCGGTGAACACGCTGGTCTGCTTGAGCTCGTCATGCCGCAGGGCATCGGCCTCGATGTTCATGGGCTTGGCGCGGTCGGCCTTTTCAGCATGGGCCGCACCGAAGGCGCCGGCCAGGGCCGCGAGCAGGAGGATCGGAAAAAGGCGGTGGTTCATAGGGCACGAATCTTGCAAACGATTGTAGCCACGCCTTGGCGTTCCTCCATGAAAAAAGCCCGCACATGCGGGCTTTTGGCCGAGGGATTGCGCGCGGGGCGGAAAAGCGTCAGGCTTTGCGCGCCGTGGCGGCCAGGTGTTCCACCACCTGCAGCACGTTCTGCATGCTGCCGGCCATGGTGCCGTCGGTGTAGTACTTGCCGGCCACGCCCATCGAAGGCACGCCTTCCACGCCGTAGGCGTCCTGCAGCTGCGAGGCGCGGCGCACCTGGTTCGACACGGTGAACGAGGTGTAGACCTCCTTGAACTTCGCAGCGTCCACGCCCTGCTGGGCCACCCAGGCAAAGATCTCGTCGTCCTTGGCCAGCTTTTGCTTTTCCGCGTGGATGGCGCGGAAGACCTTGGCGTGCAAGGCGTCGAGCTTGCCCATGCCTTCGAGCGTGTAGTACAGCTTTTGCTGCGGCACGAAGCTGGCGTTGAACGCCACGGGCACGCGGCGGATGGACAGGTCCTTGGGCGCGGCCTTCACCCAGGCGTCCAGCGTGGGCTCGAAGACATTGCAGTGGGGGCAGCTGTACCAGAAGAACTCGATCACATCGACCTTGCCGGCCGGCGCGTCAGGCGCCACGGGCTTGTCCAGCCGCTTGTAGTCCTTGCCTTCCTTGAACTGGCGGGGCTGGGCCAGCGCAGGGGTGGCCACGGGCAGCGCCAGGGCGGAAGCGGCGACCGCCGATGCGGCGGACAAAGAAAACTCACGGCGTTTCATCACAAAGACTCTCCTGTTCAGGTGTTGGGGGAATGGAGCCATGCCCCGGCAAAAAGTTCAGCCACCGTCAGCGCTGCACGCGCACCAGGGCCGATTCCACGCCGGCGCCGTCCAGCTTCTCCTTGAGATGCTCGGCATCATCGCGCTTGGTGAACGGCCCCACGCGGACGCGGAAGACGGGGCGGCCGTTCTGCTCGCGCTCGCTGACCCGCGCCTCCCAGCCCAGCATGGCCAGTTTGGCACGCTGCGCGTCGGCGTCGGCCTGGGTGCGGAACGCGCCGGCCTGCACGAAGTAGTCAAACGGATCCACATTGCCCTTGGCCGCGGCCTTGGCCACCGCCAGGTCGCCCAGCGGATCCGAGCCCGGCTTGGTCTCGGCCTTGGCCGGCTCGGGCTTGCTGGCGCCGGGCTTGGCCGCGGGGGCGGGACTGCTGGCGGCCGCCGCAGGCGCCGCGGCCCGCACCTCGGGGGCCGCCGCCGGTGCGGGTGCGGGCGCCGCTGCCACCGGGGCTGATGCCGCCGCCGACGCGGCGGCCACCGGCGCACGGGCCGGATTCTTGCCGTACAGCGGCGAATTCGGGTCCCAGTTCTTGTTCTTCTGCGACTCGGCGGCGTCCAGGTCGGCGCCACGGCCATTGCCCTTGTTCAGGAAGGGCACCGGCACCTTGGTCACATACACCGCCACGGCCAGCGCGGCGCCCAGGCCCACGATGACCCCGACGATGAAGCCGATGATGGTCCCACCCGTCTGTTGTTTCTTCATAGTAACTGCTTACATTCTGGCCGGAGCCGACACGCCCAGCACGGCCAGGCCATTGTGCAATACCTGGGCGGTGGCGGCGACCAGGGCCAGGCGCGCCTTCTTCACGGCCTCGTCGTCCACCAGGATGCGCTCGGCGTCGTAATAGCTGTGGTAGCTGGCCGCCAGGTCGCGCAGGTAGAACGTGACGTCGTGGGGCGCCTCGCCGTCGGTGGCGGCGGTGAGCATCTCGGGGTACTTGGCCAGCTGCAGCATCAGCGCCTGGGCCTGCGGGCCTTCCAGCGCCGACAGGTCCACATCCTTCAGCGCGGCCACGCCGCCACCGCCGGCCTCTTGCCAGGCCCGCAGCACCGACTGGATGCGCGCATGCGCATACTGCACGTAGTACACCGGGTTGTCGTTGTTCTGCGCCACGGCCAGGTCCACATCGAAGGTGTACTCGGTGTCGGGCTTGCGGCTGAGCAGGAAGAAACGCACGGCGTCCTTGCTCGTCCACTCGATCAGGTCGCGCAGCGTGACGTAGCTGCCCGCGCGCTTGCTGATCTTGACCTCTTCGCCGCCGCGCACCACGCGCACCATGGTGTGCAGCACGTAGTCGGGGTAGCCCTGCGGGATGCCCACGTCGGCCGCCTGCAGGCCGGCACGCACGCGGGCGATGGTGCCGTGGTGGTCCGTGCCCTGGATGTTGACGACCTTGGTGAAGCCGCGCTCCCACTTGGCGATGTGATAGGCCACATCGGGCACGAAGTAGGTGTACGTACCGTCCTGCTTGCGCATGACGCGGTCCTTGTCGTCGCCATAGTCCGTGCTCTTGAGCCACAGCGCACCGTCCTGCTCGTAGGTCTTGCCGTTGGCCACGAGCCTGTTCACGGTGGCCTCGACGCGGCCGCTGGTGTACAGGCTGGACTCCAGGTAGTACTGGTCGAAGTGCAGGTTGAATGCCTGCAGGTCCTTGTCCTGCTCATTGCGCAGGTAGGCCACGGCGAACTGGCGGATGTTGTCGTAATCCTCCACGTTGCCATTGGCCGTGAACTCGCGGTCGTCGGCCTTCACGGTGGCCTGGGCCTTGAAGGCCTCGGCGATGTCGGCGATGTAGTCGCCGTTGTAGAAGTTCTTGGCCAGCGGGTTGTCGCTGTCGGTGGGCCAGCAGTCGTCGCCGGGCTTGAAGCCCTTGGCGCGCAGCTGCGTGCTCTTGGTGAGGGTGTCGATCTGCACGCCCGCGTCGTTGTAATAGAACTCGCGGTGCACGCTCCAGCCCTGGGTGCTGAACAGGTTGCAGATCGCGTCGCCCAGCGCCGCCTGGCGGCCGTGGCCCACGTGCAGCGGGCCGGTGGGGTTGGCCGAGACAAACTCCACCAGCACGCGCTGGCCATTGGCTGGCTGAAAGCCGAAGCGGTCGCCGGCGGCCAGCACCTCGCGCACCACTTCCTGCTTGGCGCTGGGCTTGAGGCGGATGTTCAAAAAGCCGGGGCCGGCGATTTCAATGGCGTCCACCCAGCGCTGGTAGGCGGGCGTGGCCTCCAGCGCGGCCTTGAGCTGCTCGCCCAAGGCACGGGGGTTGAGCTTGAGCGGCTTGGCCAGCTGCATGGCGGCCGTGCAGGCGAAGTCGCCATGGGCAGCCACCTTGGGCGATTCGAACGCGGCCTTGGCGCCCGAGCCGGGGGAGAGTTTTTCCAGCTCGGCCGCGAGCGCGGCGAGCAGTTCGTTTTTGACGGAGAGCATCGGCGGATTTTACGGGGCGGCCCTGCGCCCGGCCGGGCGCGGGGCGCGCAATGCCTGCAGCAACCCAGCCCCACGGCACACTGCGCAGTGCCAGCGGCGCGCTCCGTCGCCTCTTTGGCAACCAAAAGTAACAGAAGTGCACGCCCTAGCGGTTTTGTCAGCGCGTCGCACGCAAGTGCCGTTAAAAACCCTACCATCTGCACCGGATTGGTTGTTGTGATGTTTATCCACTTACTGGAGCCCCTATGAAAAAGCTTCTTTCCCTGACTGCCGTGAGCCTGGCCCTTTCGTTCAGCGCAGCCCACGCAGCCGATGCCCCCGCCGCAGCTCCGGCCGCAGCCCCTGCTGCCAAGGCCGCTCCAGCACCCGCCGCCGCGCCTGCTGCAGCGCCTGCCGCCGCTGCACCGGCGTCCGCACCGGCCGGTGCGCGCACCAAGCAGCAGTCCAAGATGGCCACCTGCAACACCGAGGCGGGCGACAAGAAGGGTGACGAGCGCCGCGCCTTCATGAAGACCTGCCTGAGCAACAAGTCCGCCTCGCAGCAGGAAAAGATGAAGACCTGCAACGCCGATGCCACGGCCAAGACGCTCAAGGGCGCCGAACGCAAGTCCTTCATGAGCGAGTGCCTCAAGAAGTAAGAACTCCAGCGGCGGCCTCAACCGCCGCGCCACAAGAAAGCCCGCCAGGCACCAGCCTGGCGGGCTTTTTTTGTTTGGCGGTGCCGCAGGGCGCCCGTGCTACCAGCCCCGGGCCCAGTACACGGCGATCACGGCCACGATGGGCAGGATGTGGGACTGCACCATGACCCAGCGGCGGGTGCTGCGCACTTCGGCCTCGGCCGGCAGCGCGCCGGTGGCGTTCAGGGCCTTGAGCCAGCGGCGGAAGGTGAGCGTCGGCTTGATGGACAGCAGGCCCATCAGCACGAACAGGGTGATCTTGACGTGGAACAGGGGCTGCGACACGTACCAGGAAACCCCCTTCACCCCGAAATACAGCCGCGCCAGCCCGCTGGCCAGCAGCACCACCGCCGTGATGCCGTAGATCAGGTCCAGCCGCGCCAGGCGCTGGACCACGGCGGGGTTCATCCAGTCGGAGCGGCACAGCGCGGCTTCGCTGGTCAGAAACACGACCAGGGTCAGCACGGCAAGCAGGTGGAAAGCGGCGAGGAAGGCTTCAAGCGTCATGGGCAATACATCCTTGGGGGGCGGTTCTGCGGGGCTGTGCGCAACAGGTTCCCGGACCGCTCCATTGTGCTTGAGTTGCGCCGGGGCCGCGCCGGGGCGCGCAGGGGCCGCCGCCCGGGGCCGGCCGCAAAAAGAAAGCGCGCGCCACCCGGGCGCGCGCTGTGCGCAGGCCTGCGGCCGGGCGCTCAGGCCGCGGTGCGGACGGCCGGCGTGCCGACCGGCACCTCGGCCATCGCGGCGGCGGGCGTGGCTGCGGCCGGTGCGGGCAGCGCCTTGCCGTTGAGCGCGGCGTCCAGGCGTTCATGGTCCAGCGCATTTTCCCAGCGCGACACGACCACCGTGGCTACGGCATTGCCGATGAAGTTGGTCAGCGAGCGGCATTCGCTCATGAAGCGGTCCACGCCCAGGATCAGCGCCATGCCCGCCACGGGCACTTCCGGCACCACGGCCAGGGTGGCGGCCAGCGTGATGAAGCCCGCGCCGGTCACGCCTGCCGCGCCCTTGGACGACAGCATGGCCACCAGCAGCAGCGCCACCTGGTGGCCCAGCGACAGTTCGGTGTTGGTGGCCTGGGCGATGAACAGCGCGGCCAGCGTCATGTAGATGTTGGTGCCGTCCAGGTTGAAGGAGTAGCCCGTGGGGACCACCAGGCCCACCACCGACTTGCTGCAGCCGGCCTTCTCCATCTTTTCCATCAGCGAGGGCAGCGCCGATTCGGACGACGAGGTGCCCAGCACCAGCATCAGCTCGGCCTTGAGGTAGCGGGCGAGCTTGAGCACCGAGAAGCCGCACAGGCGCGCCACAAAGCCCAGGATGACCACCACGAACAGCAGCGAGGTGAGGTAGAACGAGCCCACCAGCCACGCCAGGTTGACCAGCGAGCCCAGGCCGAACTTGCCGATGGTGAAGGCCATGGCGCCGAACGCGCCGATGGGGGCGGCCTTCATCACGATGCCCACCACCTTGAACACGGGCGTGGTCAGCGCGTCCAGGAAGTGCAGCACGGGACGGCCCGCGTCGCCCACCAGGGCCAGGCCGACGCCGAACAGCACGGCCACCAGCAGCACCTGCAGGATGTTGTCGCCCACGAAGGGGCTGACCAGCGTCTTGGGAATGATGTCCAGCGCGAAGCCGGTGAGCGTCATCTCGTGCGACTTGGCCACGTAGCCTTTGACGGCGGTCTGGTCCAGGTCGGCGGGGTTGATGTTCATGCCCGCACCGGGCTGCACCACGTTGGCCACCACCAGGCCCACCACCAGGGCAAGCGTGGAGAAGAACAGGAAGTACGCCATGGCCTTGCCGAAGACGCGGCCCACGCTGCTGAGCTGCGACATGCCGGCAATGCCCGTCACGATGGTCAGGAAGATCACCGGCGCGATGATCATCTTCACCAGCTTGATGAACGCGTCACCCAGCGGCTTGAGCGCCTCGCCGTAGGACGGGTAGAAATGCCCCAGCAGCACGCCCAGGACGATGGCGAAAACGACCTGGAAGTACAGTTGCCGGTAGAAAGGCAGCCGCAGGGTTGCGGCGGTGGGGGCGGGCAGGGGATGCATGGACGGTCTCCAAAGATCAGGGGACGGCACCGCCAAGGGTGCGTCGAGGCGCCGTTTGTACCGCTGCACGCTTTTGGAGCCGATAACCTATTGGTATTAGACGAACGCCCCACCCCAGGGCGCGAACTGCCCCAACCTAGGGAAAATACCTAGTCTCCGAGCGGGCAGGCCCACGCCCCTCCCCGCCGCCACGCACCGCCTTTGCCCTTTTCCGCCATGACCCCGCCGCGCCTGCGCAAACTACGCACCCTGCTGATCCTGCTGGCCGGCACGGCCGCCAGCATGTTCGCGGCCAGCCAATGGGCCTGGCACCGCTCGCTGCAGGCGGAAAACACCAGCGTGCAGCGCCAGCTGGCGCTGTACGGCCAGGCGCTGGCGCAGCGCATCGACCGCTACCGCACCCTGCCCGAGGTGCTGGCCCTGGACACGCAGCTGCAGGAGGCGCTGCGCCGCCCCCTGACGGCGGCGGAGGTCGAGCAGCTCAACCGCAAGCTGGAGCAGGCCAACGGCGCCAGCCAGTCCTCCACCTTGACCTTGCTCAACCGCGACGGGTGGGCCGTGGCGGCGAGCAACTGGCGCACGGCCACCAGCAACGTGGGCGTGGACTACAGCTTCCGCCCCTACGTACAGCAGGCGCTGGCGCAGGGGCTGGGCAGCTTTTACGGCATCGGCGTGACCACGGGCCAGCCGGGGTACTTCCTCTCGCAGGCCATCCGCGGCCCGGACGGCGAGCCCCTGGGGCTGGTGGCTATCAAGATCGCGCTGCAGGAGCTGGAGCGCGAGTGGCTGCAGACGCCCGACACGGTGCTGGCCTCGGACGCGCACGGCGTGGTCTTCCTGGCCAGCCAGGACGCCTGGCGGTACCGGCTGCTGGCGCCGCTGTCCGACACGGAACGCCGCGAGCTGAACGCCACGCGCCAGTACGCCGACCAGCCGCTGCGGCCCCTGGACGTGCGCGTAGACGACCAGCTGGCGCAGGGCGGCCGCCTGGTGCGCGTGCAGACGCCAGACCTGCCGGCCCCGCCCGGCCGCCTGCTGTGGGCCAGCCAGCCCCTGCCGGGCACCCCGTGGCAACTGCACCTGGTGCACGAAACCCAGGGCAGCCTGGCCGACAGCCGCTGGGCCGCGGCCGCCGGCGCCGGCGGCTGGCTGGCGCTGTCGCTGCTGGTGCTGTTCGCGCGCCAGCGCCAGCGCCTGGCCGCCCTGCGCCAGCGCAGCCGGCAAGAGCTGGAAACCGTGCTGCGCCAGCACGCGCAGGAGCTGCGCACCGCGCAGGACGGCATCGTGCAGGCCGCCCAGCAGGCGGCGCAGCGCACGGACACCGGCCTTTCGCGCAGCCTGGAGCACCTGCCCCAGGGCGTGGTCATCATCGACGCGCAGCTCAACCTGGTGGCCTGGAACTCGCGCTACGTGGCGCTGTTCCGCTACCCGGCGGACCTGATGCGCGTGGGCCAGCCCATTGCCGACCTGCTGCGGCACAACGCGCGGCGCGGCCTGCTGGGCCCCGGCCCGGTGGAGGATGCCATCGAGCGCCGCCTGGCGCACCTGCGCAGCGGCACGCCCCACCTGCACGAAAGCGCCAAGGACGACGGCACGGTGCTGGAGATCCGCGGCAACCCGCTGCCCGAGGGCGGCTTCGTCACCAGCTACGCCGACATCACCAGCTACAAGAACGCCGCGCGCGAGCTGCGCTCGCTGGCCGACGCGCTGGAGCGCCGCATTGCCGACCGCACCCGCGACCTGGACGCCGCCCGGCAGGAGGCCGAGCGCGCCAACCGCTACAAGACCCGCTTCGTCGCCGCCGCCGTGCACGACCTGCTGCAGCCGCTGAACGCCGCGCGCATGTTCACGTCGCTGCTGCGCAGCCACCTGCACGACGACACGGGCCGCCGCGTGGCCGACAGCATCGACGGCGCACTGGCCGCGCAGGACGCCATCCTCAACAGCCTGCTCGACATCTCGCGCATGGAGTCCGGCCAGCTGGACGTGCGCATCCACGACGTGGCCCTGGGCCCGCTCTTGCAGGTGCTGGGCCACAACTTCGGCGTGCTGGCCGAGCAGCGCGGCCTGCAGCTCAGCTGCGTGCCCACGCACCACGTGGTGCGCACCGACGAGAACCTGCTGCGGCGCATCGTGCAGAACTTCGTCTCCAACGCCATCCGCTACACCCGCCACGGCCGCATCGTGGTGGGCTGCCGGCGCGACGGCCCGGACCATGTGCGCATCGAGGTGCACGACCAGGGCCCGGGCATTCCCGAAGCGCTGCAGAAGGAGATCTTCGAGGAGTTCCGCCGCCTCGACCAGGGTGGGGACGGCGACCGCGGCGCCGGCCTGGGCCTAGCCATCGTCGAACGGCTGGGCCGGCTGCTGGGCCACGCCATCGGCCTGCGTTCGCAGCTGGGGCGCGGCAGCGTGTTCTGGGTGCGCGTGCCGCTGGGCAACCCGGCCGCGGTGTCCGCCCTGGGGCCGCCGCCCGCCTCGCCCGAGCAGGCCGACGACACGCCGCTGCACGGCAGCAGCGCCTGGGTGATCAAGGACGACCCGCAAACCCGCGCCGCCACGCAGGCCCTGCTGCAGCGCTGGGGCTGCACCGTGCCCCTGGCCGGCGGCGCGCCCGAAGCCCTGGCCCAGGCCCAGCCCGGCAATGCGCCGCAGCTGGTGCTGCTGGACGTGCACCTGGGCGCGGGCCACCACGGCCCCGAGGTCTACACCGAGCTGTGCCAGCGCTGGGGCCAGGCGCCCGCCGTGATCCTGGTCACCGCCGAGCGCGATGCCACGCTGCGCCGCCAGGCCGCCGAGCGGGGCTGGGGCTTTCTGGCCAAGCCGGTGCGCGCGCCCGCGCTGCGGGCGCTGGTGAGCCAGACGCTGCTGCGCTTGCAGGAAAGCCCGCCCTCCTGAAGCGGTGCACAGGAAACCGCCCCGCGCCAGGATTGCTTCAAAATTGATAGCTGCCAGCGCCTGCGGCCAAAGCGCTGGAGACCATTTTGATCAAATGCTCCGTCCCGGCCCGCACGCCAGGACGGCCGCCTACCCGGCGCCGCCCTCTTCCGTCTCCAGGCTCTTGACCAGCACCGCCGCCTGCGTGCGGCTGTAGCACGCCAGCTTTTTCAGGATGGCCGTGACGTGCACCTTCACGGTGTTCTCGGCCAGGCCCAGCTCGGCGGCGATCTGCTTGTTGAGCAGGCCGTCGGCCAGGCACAGCAGCACGCGGAACTGCTGGGGCGTGAGCTGGGCCAGGCGCGCCGCCAGCTCGGCGTCGGCCTCGGAGCGTTCGGCCGCCATGGGCGGAAACCAGCTGCCGCCGTCGAGCACGGCCTCGATGGCCTCGCCCATGGCTTCGGCCGGGGCCGATTTGGGGATGAAGCCGGCCGCGCCGAACTGCTGCGCGCGGCGGATGACGCGCGGGTGGTCGTTGGACGAGATCACCACCACGGGCAGCTCGGGGTACTCGCCCCGCACATGCAGCAGGGCCGAGAAGCCGCGCGTGCCGGGCATGCTCAGGTCCAGCAGCACCAGTTCCACCTCCGGGTGCTCCTGCAGCGCCGCGCCCAGCGTGGCGGCGCTGGCGGCCTCCAGGGTGCGGTACTGCGGCAGGCGCCCCTGCAGCACGTGCAGCACGGCGGCGCGGAACAGCGGGTGGTCGTCCGCCACCAGCAGCGTGGGGCCGGGCTCAGCAGGCGCAGGGGCGGCGTCGGTCATGGGGCGCTCGGGTCCGGACGGCCCCAGAACGCGGGCTGGGCGTAGTGGTGCTTGAGGAAGTCGATCCACAGCCGCACGCGCAGCGGCATGTGCTTGCGCTGTGGGAACACGACGAAGATGCCGTTGGGCGGCGCGGCGAAGTCCTCCAGCACGGGCACCAGCTGGCCGGCGGCGATCTCGGCCTCCACCTCCCAGGTGCTGCGCCAGGCGATGCCGTAGCCCGCCAGGCACCAGTCGTGCAGCACCTGCCCGTCCGAGCAGTCCAGCGGCCCGCCGGGCTTGAGGAACATCACCTCCGAGCTGCCTTCCGCGGGCAGGCCCGCGTCCGCCAGCAGCCGCTCCGGGTCCCGCGCCCGGCCGCGCGGCAGGCGGAACGCCCAGCCGCGCGTCTGCGAGGCCTCGCTCGACAGCGTGAGGCAGTCGTGCTGCAGCAGGTCGGACGGGTGCTGGGGCGTGCCGTGGCGCTGCAGGTAGGCTGGCGTGGCCACGCACAGGCGCCGGTTGTCGGCCAGGCGCACGCTGACCAGGGAGGAGTCGGGCAGGTCGCCCACGCGCACCGCGCAGTCATAGCCTTCGCCGGCCAGGTCCACCACGCGGTCGCTCAGGTTCAGCGAGATCGTCACGTCGGGGTGGGCGCTGCGAAAGCGCGGCACCAGCGGCGCCACATGGCGGCGGCCGAACCCTGCCGGGGCGGTGATGCGCAGGTGGCCCGTGGCCTTCACCCCGCCTTCGGACACGCTGGCCTCGGCGTTGGCCACGTCGGACAGCAGGCGCTGGCAGTCCTCCAGAAACGCCGCCCCCTCGTGCGTGAGCGAAATGCGCCGCGTGGTGCGCACCAGCAGCTTCACCCCCAGGTGCTCCTCCAGCGCGTCGAGCCGCCGCCCCATGATGGCGGGCGCCACGCCCTCGGCCTTGGCCGCGGCCGTGAGGCTGCCGCGCGTGGCCACGGACACAAAGGATTCGAAGGCCTTGAGTTTGTCCATGGGGCGGATTATGGAGCGCGGGGGCGCCCGGCCCGGGCGTCACGGTGCAGCGGCCGCCAGGGAAAACGCCAGGCCGTTTCAAGATCAAATTGCCTGATTAGCGACCTACCTCAGACGCTTTCTCTTCCCCACCCGTTCGGGCTGAGCCTGTCGAAGCCTTGCACGCGCGCTGCAAGCCCTGGCTTCGACAGGCTCAGCCCGAACGGATGGAGTGGTATCTGAGATCAGGTCAAATCGGCCTCCAGCCCTTTATAGACAAGCGCAAACAGCTATCAAAATTGAAGCAATCTTGATCACCCTGCGCCTTGCCCTGCGTCACCTTTGCGTAAAAGTCACTGGTTTTGAGATTTTTCGGCCATTTATAGGCATAAAAATTTGCAATACAGTGGCTTTCAAGCTGGCCGCCCTGGCCCCGCCGCTCCCCTGTTTTCCTGCTTTTTTCATCTTCACCGAGGCTTTTCATCGATGACTGCACGCACCACCGTCCACGGCCTGCAAGTGGCCACCAACCTGTACCGCTTTGTGGAAGACCAGGTGCTGCCCGGCACCGGCATCAGCAACGAAGCGTTCTGGAAGGGCTTTGACGCCATCGTGGCCGACCTGGCCCCCCGCAACATCGCCCTGCTGGCCGAGCGCGACCGCCTGCAGGCCGAGCTGGACACCTGGCACAAGGCCAACCCCGGCCCCATCCAGAACATGGTGGCCTACCGCAGCTTTCTGGAAAAGATCGGCTACCTGGTGCCCCAGCCGGCCGAGGTGAAGGCCACCACCGCCAACGTGGACGATGAGCTGGCCACCCAGGCCGGCCCGCAGCTGGTGGTGCCCATCCTGAACGCGCGCTATGCGCTGAACGCGGCCAACGCGCGCTGGGGCTCTTTGTACGACGCGCTGTACGGCACCGACGTGATTCCCGAGACCGACGGCGCGGAAAAGGGCAAGGGCTACAACCCCGTGCGCGGCGCCAAGGTGATTGCGTTTGCCCGCCAGGTGCTGGACGACAACGCGCCCCTGGCCAGCGGCTCGCACAAGGATGCCACCGGCTACCGCGTGGAAGGCGGCCAGCTGGTGGTGGCCCTGAACAACGGCACCACCACCGGCCTCAAGACCCCCGCCCAGTTCAAGGGCTACCAGGGCGATGCCGCCAGCCCCAGCGCCGTGCTGCTGCAGCACAACGGCCTGCACATCGACATCCAGATCAACCGCGCCACCCCCATCGGCCAGAGCGATGCCGCGGGCGTGAGCGACGTGGTGCTGGAAGCGGCCCTGTCCACCATCCTGGATCTGGAAGACTCCGTGGCGGCGGTGGATGCCGACGACAAGCTGCTGGGCTACAGCAACTGGCTGGGCATCATCCAGGGCACGCTGGTGGAGACCTTTGAAAAGGGCGGCAAGCAGCTGACCCGCGGCCTCAACGCAGATCGCATCTACACCGCCCCCAACGGCGGCGAAGTGCGCCTGCACGGCCGCTCGCTGATGTTCCTGCGCAATGTGGGCCACCTGATGACCAACCCGGCCATCCTCTGGACCGACGCCCAGGGCGCGGTGCGCGAGATTCCCGAAGGCATCATGGACGCCGTCATCACCACCGCCATCGCCCTGCACGACCTGCAAGGCCATGGCAAGGACGGCATCCGCAACTCCCGCAAGGGCAGCGTCTACATCGTCAAGCCCAAGATGCACGGCCCCGCAGAAGTGGGCTTTGCCGCCGAGCTGTTCGGCCGCGTCGAGAAGCTGCTGGGCCTGCCGGACAGCACCGTCAAGCTGGGCATCATGGACGAGGAACGCCGCACCTCCGTCAACCTGAAGGCCTGCATCGCCGCGGCATCCAGCCGCGTGGCGTTCATCAACACCGGCTTCCTGGACCGCACGGGCGACGAAATGCACACCGCCATGCTGGCCGGCCCCATGATCCGCAAGGGCGACATGAAGACCAGCGCCTGGATCCAGGCCTATGAGAAGAGCAACGTGCTGGTGGGCCTCTCCTGCGGCCTGCGGGGCAAGGCGCAGATCGGCAAGGGCATGTGGGCCATGCCCGACCTGATGGCCGAGATGCTCAAGCAGAAGATCGGCCACCCCAAGGCGGGCGCCAACACCGCCTGGGTGCCCAGCCCCACGGGCGCCACGCTGCATGCCCTGCACTACCACCAGGTGAACGTGCAGGACATCCAGATCGAACTGGAAAAGACCGACGCCAACGCCGAGCGCGACAACCTGCTGACCGGCCTGCTGACCATCCCCGTCACCGCCAACCCGAACTGGACCGACGCCGAGAAGCAGCAGGAGCTGGACAACAACGCGCAGGGCATCCTGGGCTACGTGGTGCGCTGGGTGGACCAGGGCGTGGGCTGCTCCAAGGTGCCCGACATCAACGACGTGGGCCTGATGGAAGACCGCGCCACGCTGCGCATCAGCAGCCAGCACATGGCCAACTGGCTGCACCACGGCGTGGTGACCGCGGCGCAAGTGCGCGAAACCTTCGAGCGCATGGCCGCCAAGGTGGACAAGCAGAACGCCGGTGATCCGCTGTACCGCCCCATGGCCGGCCACTTCGACACCAGCATGGCCTACCAGGCGGCGTGCGACCTGGTCTTCAAGGGCAAGGAACAGCCCAGCGGCTACACCGAGCCGCTGCTGCACGCCTGGCGCCTGAAGCTGAAGGCCGCGCAAGCCGCCTGAGCGGGGCGACCGGACAGCGCCAGCCCTGCAAGCCTGCAGTCTGGCGCTCATAAAACAATAGCTGCCAGCGCTTGTCCCACAAGCGCTGGCAGCTATTTTTATTGGAAATTTGACTGACTGGCTGACTGACTGCCGAGAGATCAAATTTCGATCTTCGACCCCAGCTCCACCACCGCGTTGTTGGGCAGGTGCAGGAAGTCCGCCGCGCCGCTGGCGTTGTGGTGCATCTGGGCGAACAGCTTTTCGCGCCAGGGCGCCATGCCGCCGCCCATCGTGGGGATCACGGTGTCGCGCGACAGGAAGTAGCTGGTGGTCATGGACTCCAGCTCGCAGCCCCGGCCGCGCAGCAGCTCCAGGGCGCGGGGCACGTCGGGATCGTTCTTGAAGCCGTAGTGGATCACCACCTGCCAGCAATCGTGGCCCAGCGATTCCACCTGCAGGCGCTTGTCCAGCCCGATCCACGGGGTTTCGTGGTTGTGCACCGTGACGAACAGGTTCTGCTGGTGCAGCACCTTGTTGTGCTTGAGGTTGTGCAGGAGGGCGTTGGGCACGGCCCCGGTCTCGGCCGTGAGGAACACGGCGGTGCCGTCCACCCGCGTGGGCGGGCTGATGAACACAGACTCCAGGAAGACCTTGAGGTCGATGGCATCGGCGCGCAGCTTGTCGTTGAGCAGCCGGCGGCCTTCCTTCCAGGTCATCATGAGCGAGAACACGATGCCGCCGATCATCAGCGGGAACCAGCCGCCCTGGAACAGCTTGAGCAGGTTGGACGCGAAGAAGGCCAGGTCCACCACGAAGAAACAGCCCGTGGCCGCGATGCACAGCGCCAGCGGGTAGCCCCAGCCATAGCGGATGACGAAGAACGTGAGCGTGGTGGTGATGAGCATGTCCAGCGTGACGGCGATGCCGTAGGCCGCCGCGAGGTTGCTGGACGAGCGGAACATCACCACGGCCAGCACGATGGCCACGAACAGCCCCCAGTTCACCAGCGGCATGTAGATCTGGCCCGTGTCCCGCACGCTGGTGTGCTGGATGTTCAGGCGGGGCAGGTAGCCCAGCTGGATGACCTGCTTGGTCACGCTGAAGGCCCCGGTGATGAGCGCTTGCGAAGCGATCACCGTGGCCATGGTGGCCAGCACCACCAGCGGGATCAGCGCCCAGTCGGGCGCCATCATGTAGAACGGGTTCTTCACGGCCTCGGGCTCGGCCAGCAGCAGCGCGCCCTGGCCGAAGTAGTTGAGCGTGAGCGACGGCATGGCCACCCCGAACCAGGCCAGGCGGATGGGCCGCTTGCCGAAGTGCCCCAGGTCGGCGTAAAGCGCCTCGGCCCCGGTCACGCACAGCACCACGGCGCCCAGGATGACGAAGCTGATGCCCGGGTTGGCCCACAGGAAGCCCAGCGCGTGGTGCGGGCTCAGGGCCCACAGGATCTCCGGATGGCCCACGATGTGCGAGATGCCCAGCAGCGCGATGCTGACGAACCACACCAGGGTGATGGGGCCGAAAAACCGCCCGATGCCGCCCGTTCCGCGCTTTTGCACGGCAAAGAGGCAAAACAGCACCACCAGGGTGATGGGAATCACGTACTGCTTGAAGTGGGGCGACACCACCTCCAGGCCCTCGACGGCGGACAGCACGGAGATGGCCGGGGTGATGACCCCGTCGCCGTAGAAGAGCGAGGTCCCGAAGATGCCCACGGCCAGCAGCAGGCCGCGCAGCTGGGGCTTGTCCTTCACGGCCTGGGAGGCCAGGGCCAGCATGGCGATCAGCCCGCCCTCGCCATGGTTGTCGGCGCGCAGCACCAGCACCACGTACTTGAGCGAAACGATGACCGTCAGCGTCCAGAAGAAGATGGACAGGATGCCGTAGACGTTGTCCTGCGTGAAAGGCACATGGCCCGACCCGAAGACTTCCTTGACGGCGTACAGCACGCTGGTGCCGATGTCGCCGTAAACCACACCGATGGCGCCCAGCGTAAGCGCTGCGAGCGATGACTTGGAGCTTTGCACTGACCACCCCCGCGGCCGTGCCTGGCAGGGTTCCGTTACTGTTTGAGACCGCTATTTTGCGCCTGCCCCCGGTCAAGCGTCTGGAGGCAAAACCCCATGTTGCAGCGCAACAACTCGCCCTTGGCAACCTGCCGCGGGCATGGCATGCGCGCCCGGAATTGCGCGGCGGGCGGCGCCTCCCCGGGGAGAGGAGGCGCGGCTGGCGGCCGCTCCCCGGGTGCGGCCACGGGCTGTTCACATTAGGTTGACCAAGCAAAAATCATGTGAACAGGCCCGGACCTGCGACTTAGAGCGGCTAACAGAACCCAGCGAAGCGGCCCTGGCTAGGCGTTCCGTCGCAGGCAGTACAAGCAGTACGACAAGACGGGACAACGACGCCAGGGGGGTTGTGTTAGCCGCTCTCAGTCGTACACCTCGGCGTCCGGGTTGGTGGCTTCCAGCTCGTAGCTGGCGGCCAGCATGGCCAGACGCCCCACCACGCCGTACATGTAAAAGCGGTTGGGGGCGCTCACGCCCGGGCGCACGCCGGGCTGGGGCATGTGGGTGCTGTGCTCGAAGGCCAGCGGCACGAAGCTGGCCCCCGGCGCATTGAGGTTTTCGTCCACGCCGCGCTCGGCATGCATGCGGTAGAAGCCGCCCACCACGTAGCGGTCCATCATGTAGACCACGGGCTCGGCCACGGCCTCGTGCACGCGCTCCTGGGTCAGCACGCCTTCCTGGATGATCAGGTCGTGCACCGGCTGGCCGTCCTTGATGACGGACATCTTGTTCTTGGTCTTGCGGTTGACGGCATCGAGCTCCTTGGCGTCGCGCACGGTCATGATGCCCATGCCGTAGGTGCCGTTGTTGGCCTTGACGATGACGAACGGCTTTTCATTGATGCCGTATTCCTTGTACTTGCGCCGCACCTTGGTCAGCAGCGCATCCACCGAGGACTGCAGCTTGTCCAGCCCCTGGTCCTCGGCAAAGTCCACCCCGTCGACCTGGCTGTACAGCGGGTTGATGAGCCAGGGGTCGATGCCCAGCATCTTGCCGAAGCGCTTGGCCACCTCTTCGTAGTTCTTGAAGTGCGTGCTCTTGCGGCGCACGCTCCAGCCCGCGTGCAGCGGGGGCAGCAGGTACTGCTCGTGGATGTCTTCCAGGATGCCCGGTGCGCCGGCCGAGAGGTCGTTGTTCAGCAGGATGGTGCAGGGGTCGAAGTTCTTGAGGCCCAGGCGCCCCTTGGTGCGGATCACGGGCTCCAGCGTGACCGAGTCGCCATTGGGCAGCTCGATCAGCGTGGGCTTCTTGATCTCGGGGCTGATGGAGCCCACGCGCACGTTCAGGCCGGCCATGTTGAAGATGCGCTGCAGCTGCACCACGTTGGCCAGGTAGAAGGTGTTGCGCGTGTGGTTCTCGGGGATGATGAGCAGGTTGCGCGCCTCGGGGCAGATCTTCTCGATGGCGGCCATGGCGGCCTGCACGGCCAGGGGCAGCATTTCCTTGGTCAGGTTGTTCCAGCCGCCGGGAAACAGGTTGGTGTCCACCGGGGCCAGCTTGAAGCCCGCGTTGCGGATGTCCACCGAGGTGTAGAACGGGGGCGTGTGCTCCATCCATTCCAGCCGGAACCAGCGCTCGATGGCGGGCATCGAGTCAAGGATGCGCTGTTCGAGTTCGTTGATCGGACCCGTGAGGGCCGTGATGAGATGCGGAACCATGGAAAGCCCTCGGGAAGCGATTGCGACGGATTGTAGAGAGATGACAAGATGGGGCCGCGCCCGCGTTTCGCAAGCCGCCGGCCCCCTCGCCCGCGCACCTATCGCCGCCAGAACGCCGGGGTGAGCACCGCCATGAAGCTCAGGATCTCCAGCCGGCCCAGCAGCATGGCCAGCGTGCACACCCACACCTGGAAGTCCGTCAGCACGGCGAAGTTGGACGCCGGGCCCACGCCGCCCAGCCCGGGCCCGGCACAGTTCACGCTGGCCAGCACGGCAGAAAACGCCGTCACCGGGTCCAGGTCGGTCAGCAGCAGCACCATGGAGAGGCCGATCACGGTGCCGCCGTACACCAGCATGAACGCCAGCACCGAGAAGATCACGCGGTTGTCCACCACGCTGCTGCCCAGCCGCACGGGCTGCACCGCGCGCGGGTGCACCAGCCGCGTCATCTCGCGCCGGGCCTGCTTGACGAGGATGAGCATGCGCACCATCTTGATGCCGCAGCCGGTGGAGCCCGCGCTGGTGGCCACGCTCGACAGCAGCAGCATCAGCACCGGCGCAAACACCGGCCAGCCCAGGTAGTCCACCGTGGCATAGCCCGTGGTGGTGGCCAGCGAAACGGTGTTGAACATGCCGTGCCGCAGGGCCTGCAGGGGTTCGTACACGCCCTTGGCCCACAGCAGCAGCGACACCACCAGCCCGCCGCCCACCAGCGTGCCCAGCGTGGCGCGCAGCTCGGGGTCGCGCCAGAAGCCCTGCCAGTCGCCCTTGCGCAGCGCCACGAAGTACAGCGCAAAGTTGCAGCTGGCCACCAGCATGAAAACGATGGCGATGGCTTCGAGCAGCGGCGACTGGAAGTGTCCAAAGCTCGCTTCGTAAGGCGACAGCCCGCCCAGGCTCACCGTGGTGAACATGTGCATGACGGCATCCAGCGGCGCCATGCCGCCCAGCCAGTACGCCAGGGCGCAGGCCACCGAGAACAGCGCGTACACGCCCCACAGCCCCTTGGCCGTGCCGGTCATCCGGGGCGTGAGCTTGGCATCCTTCACCGGCCCGGCGGCCTCGGCCTTGAAGAGCTGACTGCCGCCCACGCCCAGCAGCGGCAGCACGGCCACCGCCAGGATGAGAATGCCCATGCCGCCCAGCCACTGCAAAAAGGTGCGCCAGATATTGATGGAAACGGGCAGCGTGTCCAGCCCGCTCAGGACGGTGGAACCCGTGGTGGTCAGGCCCGAGACAGCCTCGAAGTACGCATGCGTGAACGACATCGGCCGCCCGATGGTGTGCCCCGCCAGCATCAGCGGCAACGCCGCAAACAGCGGCAGCAGCAGCCACACCAGCGACACCAGCATCACCCCGTGGCGCGGCTGCAGCTCCCGCCGGAAGACGCGAAAGCTCCACCACAGCCAGCCCCCGGCAAAGGCCGTGGCCGCCATGCATTGCGGGTAGACAAACCACAGCCCGTCCTGCGTCCACCACGACACGGCCAGGGGCAGCGCCAGGGCAGAGGCAAAGGTCATCACCAGAATGCCCAGCACACGCAGCACGGGAAACATGTCCACCATGGCGGCCCCGCTGCGTCAGAAAAACGTGGCGCTCACGCGGAAGAGCTTTTCCACGTCGCGCACCAGGCGCTTGTGCGGCAGGAAGAAGACCACGTGGTCGTTGCGCTCCAGCACGGTGTCGCTGCGCGGGATGATCACCTGCGGCGCGGGCAGGCCGGCCGCCTGGGCGGCTTCATGCCCTTCGCCCGCTTCACCGACTTCACTCGCGGCCTGGGCGCCGTCGGGCAGGCCGCGCACGATGAGCCCCATGTGCACGTCGCGCGGCAGGGTCAGCTCGCTGACCTTGCGGCCGACCACGCGCGAACTCTTGCGGTCGCCGCGCACCACGATCTCCAGCGCCTCGGCCACGCCCCGGCGCAGGCTGTGCACGGCCTGCACGTCGCCCTGGCGCACAAAGGCCAGCAGTTCGCCCAGCATGGCCTGCGCGGGCGACAGCGCAATGTCGATCTGCGTGCCGTGCATCAGGTCGGCATAGCTGCGGCGGTTGATGAGCGCCAGCACGCGGCTGGCGCCCATGCGCTTGGCCAGCAGGCAGGACATGATGTTGTCCTCATCGTCGTCCGTCAGGGCCAGGAACAGGTCCACCTCTTCCACGCCCTCGTCGCCCAGCAGGTCCTCGTCGGTGGTGTCGCCCTGCAGCACCAGCACGTCTGGCGGCAGCACCGCGGCCAGCTCCACGCAGCGCTGCGGGTCGGACTCGATCACCTTCAGGTGGAACCGCCCCTGCTGCTGGCCGAGCTGCTGCGCCAGGCGCAGCCCCACGCGCCCGCCCCCCGCAATCATGATGCGGCGCACGGGCGAGGCCTGTGCCCCATCGCGCCGGTGCAGGGCCGACAGCACATGCGCGATGTGCTCCTGCGCGGCCAGCACGAACACCTCGTCGCCGGGTTCGATGCGCGTATCGCCCGCGCAGGCCACGAAGCGGTCGGGTTCGTCGGGAAAGCGGCGGTAGATGGCCACCAGCCGCACCGCCACATCCGGCGCGCCGGCGCGCAGCTCGGCAATGGTGCCGCCCACCATCGGCGCACCCAGCCGCGCGCGCACGGAGACCAGGCAGGCGCGCCCGCCCGCAAACTCGCGCACCTGCATGGCCTCGGGGTAGTCGATGAGCTTGCCGATGTAGCGCGTGAGCGATTCCTCGGGGCAGATGATGCGGTCCACCGCAAAGCCCTCGTTGCCCAGCAGGCGCTCGTCGCCCTCCAGCCCGGTGGAGCGCACCCGCGCAATGCGGGTGGGAATGTTGAACAGCAGCTGCGCGATCTTGCAGCACACCAGGTTGGTCTCGTCCTGCGCGGCGCAGGCGATCAGCAGGTCGGTGTCCTGCGCGCCGGCCTCGGCCAGAACGGCCGGCTCGATGCCGTTGCCCACCACACCGCGCAGGTCAAAACGCGACTCCAGATCGCGCAGGCGCTCGGCGTCGGTGTCGATGACGGTGATGTCGTTGCGCTCGGACACCAGGCTGTCGGCCACCGTCTCCCCCACGCGGCCCGCCCCGAGGATGATGATTTTCATGGGCTACAGGGCTTGAGACTGTTTTAGGCTGCAGCGCTTGCCGGAAAAGCGCAAGCAGCTATCAAAACGTGAGCAATCTCAGCCGCGCACTTCGCCTTCGCCCAGCACCACGTACTTGAGCGAGGTGAGCCCCTCGATGCCCACCGGCCCGCGGGCATGGAACTTGTCGGTGCTGATGCCGATTTCCGCCCCCAGCCCGTACTCGAAGCCATCGGCAAAGCGCGTGCTGGCGTTGACCATCACGCTGGCCGAGTCCACCTCGCGCAGGAACTGCTGGGCGTGCATGTGGTCGCGCGTCAGGATGGCGTCGGTGTGGTGGCTGGAATAGCGGTTGATGTGGGCGATGGCCTCGTCCACGCCCGCCACGACCTTGATGCTGATGATGGGCGCGAGGTACTCCTCGCTCCAGTCCTGCTCGGTGGCGGGCACCAGCTTGGCACCGGGCACCGGCTGCAGCAGGGCCAGCGATTCGGGGCAGCCGCGCATCTCCACGCCCTTGGCGGCGTAGACGGTGCCGATCTTGGGCAAAAAGTCGGCCGCCACGCCGCGCGCCACCAGCAGGCCTTCGCTCGCGTTGCAGGGGCTGTACTTGTTGGTCTTGGCGTTGTCGGCCACCTTCACGGCCATGGCGATGTCGCAGGGGTCGTCCACGTAGGTGTGGCAGTTGCCGTCCAGGTGCTTGATGACGGGCACCTTGGCATCGCGGCTGATGCGCTCGATCAGGCCCTTGCCGCCGCGCGGGATGATCACGTCCACAAACTGCGGCATGGCGATGAGCTGGCCCACGGCCTCGCGGTCGGTGGTCTGCACCAGCTGCACGGCGTCCTGCGGCAGGCCGGCCTCGGCCAGCGCCTGCTGTACCAGCTTGGCAAGCGCCTTGTTGGAATCGATGGCTTCCGAGCCGCCGCGCAGGATGCAGGCGTTGCCGCTCTTGATGGACAGCGACGCGGCCTCGATGGTCACGTTGGGCCGGCTCTCATAGATCATGCCGAACACGCCGATGGGCACGCGCATCTGGCCCACGCGGATGCCGCTGGGCTGCTGCTTCATGCCAAGGATCTCGCCAATGATGTCGGGCATGGCCGCCAGCTGCTCGCAGCCCTGGGCGCAGGTCTCCAGCACCTTGGGCGTGAGCTTGAGGCGGTCCACCATGGGCTCGGGCAGCCCGGCGGCCCGGGCGCGTTCCAGATCGCGGGCGTTGTCCACCTGCAGCGCCGCGGTCTGCTCGCGCAGCAGCCGGGCCAGCGCCTTGAGTGCTTTGTTTTTGATAGCTGCCGGCGCTTTGGCCATCAGCGCAGAGGCTGTTTTTGCCTGAAGGCCAAGGGTTTGCGTGTATTCGGCGACGTTGAGGGCGTTCATCCGCCGATTTTGCCGCACTTGGCCTTACCCTTGCAGCCTGGCCCTTCCACCCGCGCGCCCGTACGCTTTTCCCCATGACCGACACCGCCTCCGCCCAGTTCGCCACCTTCGCCCAGGCCCTGCAGGCCTTCGAGCGCGGCGAGCACACCGCCGCCGCCCTGGGCACCCTGGCCCGCCAGCAGACCGCCCTGCTCGCCGCCCTGCCCGCGCGCTACGGCGAGGTGCTGCTGAACCTGCTGGACCGGCTGGAATCGAGCGCGCTGTTCTCGGAGGAGAGCTGCTCGTTCAGCCAGAAGGATCTGGTGGCGAATCTGGGGATGTGGGTGGAGAAGGCGCGGGGGGCACTGGCCGAAGGCTGAGCTGCCCGCAGCGCCAAGGCTGCGATGGCCCGTGGGCTCCCCTGCCCCTGCTGCAGGGCTGGCGTTCAGTCCGGCAACGCTGCGAGCTTCCGGGCCCGGCCGATGTCCAGTTCGTACCGGCCTTCGTACATGCGAGTGCCCGCGACCGCCTTGTGCACGCTGCCGTGAAAGATCGTGGACGTCTGCCCGTTCGAATATTGCACCAGCATCAGCTCATCGGCCTTCAGCAACGTGCTCGCCGAAATGGAAACGAAACCCGACACTTGCGCGGTCGTTTTGACGCTGATCTTTTTGCCGCCGGGCGACTTTACGTCGAACCCTGGCTGATTGGTCAGATCCGCCAGCGTGCCTTGCACCGCCAACGCGCAATGAAGCTCGCCCAGCCGCCCTATCAGATGCGGGATGGCCGTGGGCTTGACCCCAAACTCCTCAATCTCCGAGCGCACCAGTTCCAGGTATCTGTCGTAAAGCAGCTGGTTTTTGCTCAGCGCAGCGCCCTGTGGCCGGGCGTGTATCAGCAGCCTCTTGTTGGTCGGGTCTATTTCGTAGCGCACGACATCATGGGGATGATCGTCGAACGTCAATGAGCAGGGCGGAGCCTTCAGCAGGCTCGAAAGCACCCCGGCGTCAGCCCTTCGCCCAGCGACCGCCCCGCTCCCCTGCAGCCGTGCTTCGACCGAAAAATCGCCCTCTGAAGCAAACAGCGAAAAGTACTCAGCGCTCCTCATCACTTCCTCCCGTAAGCCTCACCGCGCCGCCTGCGTCAACCGGCACACCTGCAGCGCCAGCCTCTGCAGCGCCTGCCACCCGTCCGTCGGCCAATCGGGTTGCTTGAGTCCCTTGACGATGCCGTCCACGATGTGGGCCGACTGCAGCAGGCGCGCCAGCGCGGCGTCGCTGGCCTTGGGCAGGATGCGTTCGTACAGTTTTTCCTTGGCGCCCCAGACACGGTTCTCGCGCAGGGCCATGGGCAGGGGACGGCCGGCGTTCATGGCGTCTTTCACGCGCTTGAGGGCGCGGATGTCCTCGGCCAGGGCCCAGTGCACCAGCACCTCGGCCTCGCCCTCGGCCTGCAGGCCGTCGAGCATGCGCTGCACGCGGGCCGTGTGCCCGGCCAGCACCGATTCGGAGAGCTTGAACACGTCGTAGCGGGCCACGTTCAGCACGGCGGCTTCCACCTGGGCCTGGGTCAGTTCTCCCGCCGGGTGCAGCAGCGCAAGCTTCTGGATCTCCTGGTGGGCGGCCAGCAGGTTGCCTTCCACGCGGTCGGCAAAGAACTGCAGCGTGCGCTGGCCCTCTTCGCCCGCCACCACGCGCTGGCTCTGGGCGGCCAGGCGCTGGGCGATCCACTGGGGGAGCATGCCGCGCTCGATGGGGTCGATCTGGATCGAGACGCCGCTGCCCTCCAGCGCGGCGAACCAGGCGCCGGTCTTGGTGGCCTTGTCCAGCCGCGGCAGCATCACCAGCGTGAGCGTGCTGTCGTTGCCGCGGGCCGAGTCGGCCACCTGCTGCAGGGCCACGCTGCCGTCCTTGCCGGGCTTGCCCGAGGGGATGCGGATCTCCACGATCTGCTTTTCGGCAAACAGGCTCAAGCTGCCGCCGGCGGCCAGCACGGCGCTCCAGTCGAAGTGGGCGCCCGCCACGGTGTAGCTGCTGCGCTCGGTATAGCCCTGGGCGCGGGCGGTGGCGCGGATGGTGTCGGCCGCCTCCTGCTGCAACAGCGGCTCGTCGCCGTGCAGCACATACAGCGGCGCCAGGCCCCGGGAGAGATGGGAAGAGAGTTGGGCCAGGGCAACTTGCATGTGGCAAAGTTTATCGCGGGGCTGCGGCCTGCCGCCCCGCACGCCGACCCGCATGCCGCCCCGGCGCTGCACACATCGGCAGCGCCACCGCACGCTTTGCGCAAACGGAACCGGGAATTGCGCAGCTGTCCGACTTTGCATTGGCATTCGCCGCGCCGACAATGCCGCCACCTGCGCCCCTGCGGCGCGGCCGCCCCGGCTTTCTTACCGTCTTCTCTCCCGAAGGTTCTGCCCATGAATGCTCCCCTGACCTCTGCGGCACCCGCCGTCTGCCTCATCGGCGCCCCCACCGACGTCGGGGCGGGGGCGCGGGGCGCGTCCATGGGCCCCGAGGCGCTGCGCGTGGCGGGCCTGCAGCCTGCACTGGAGAGCCACGGCCTCACGGTCTTCGACCGCGGCAACCTGAGCGGCCCCGCCAACCCCTGGCAGCCCCCCGAGCAGGGGTACCGCCACCTGCAGGAGGTGGTGGCGTGGAACCAGCGCGTGTTCGACGCCGTGTATGCCGAACTGCAGCGCGGCCACCTGCCCCTGCTGATGGGCGGCGACCACTGCCTGGGCCTGGGCAGCATCAGCGCCGTGGCCCGCCACTGCGCCGAGGCGGGCAAGAAGCTGCGCGTGCTGTGGCTGGATGCCCACGCCGACTTCAACACCAGCGCGCTCACGCCCAGCGGTAACGTGCACGGCATGCCGGTGGCCTGCCTGTGTGGCTTCGGCCCGCGGGAGCTGACGCACCTGGCCGGCATGCCCGGCGGCGGCCCCGCGCTGCACCCTTCGCAGATCCGCGAGATCGGCATCCGCAGCGTGGACCCGGGCGAGAAGCGCTTTGTGCACGAACAGGGGCTGGAGGTGTTCGACATGCGCTACATCGACGAGGTGGGCATGCGCCAGACCATGCTGCAGGCGCTGGCCGGGGTGGACGAGCACACCCACCTGCACGTGAGCTTCGACGTGGATTTTCTGGACCCCGACATCGCCCCCGGCGTGGGCACGCTGGTGCCCGGCGGGCCGACCTACCGCGAGGCCCAGCTGTGCATGGAGATGATTGCCGACAGCGGCCGCCTGGCGTCGCTGGACATCGTGGAAGTGAACCCCGCCCTGGACGTGCGCAACCGCACGGCCGAGCTGGCGGTGGATTTGGTGGAGTCGCTGTTTGGCAAGAGCACGCTGATGCGGCGATCCCCCTGAGGCGCTGCGCGCCCTCCCCCTTCTCTCGAATCGCGATGCGATTCGGGAAGGGGGACGCAGCCAGCGCGTCGGGGCGGCCCTTGCGCGGCTGCACTGGCCTTAGATCGCGCCAGTTTTTACGGACAGGCGCCATGCATCCGAATGCACGCGCGCCGTCCTCCATCACCATTCGGGCTGGGCCTGTCGAAGCCTCGCGCCGCCAGACCTTGCTCTCCTGGAAGCGTCCATCCAAGGCGCTCTAGGAGCGCTTGGCCGCGGCCAGCCGCCGCATGAGCTGCTGCACCAGGTCGGTCCGCATGTCGCGGTACAGCAGCGCTTCTTCGGCCTCCTTGGCCAGCGCGATGGTTTCGTTGTAGCTGATGTCGCGCTGCTGCAGCAGCTCGGTTTCGGGAATCAGCTCGGTGCCTTCGAGCGTGCGCAGCTTGAAGCGGATGCGCAGCCGCAGCTGCAGTTCGCGCACCTGCCCCGAGGCGTTGAGGCCGACCACCACGCGCTCGGGCTGCTCTTGCAGCACATCGAGGATGGCCTGGGCCTGGGGCAGCGACGCGGGGTCGCGCAGCACCTGCAGCTTGCCGCCGGAGCCCTCCAGCGTGCGCTGCAGTTCCCGCGCCAGGGCCGACGTCGTGGGGGCGGCGATGTACAGCGTGTCAAAGCCGAACTCGGGCACGCCGCGCAGGCGAAAGCCGCAGGCGGCCAGCAGGGCGGCCGGGGCCAGGGTCAGCAGCAGCGTGCGTTTGCGCATCGTCTTCACTCCGTGGGTTGAGGGTCAGACAACAACGTTGACCAGGCGGCCGGGCACCACGATCACGCGCTTGGGCGCGGCCCCCGCGGCGTGCGTGGTGAAGGCATCGCTGGCCAGCGCGATGCGCTCGATCTCGGCCTTGTCGGCCTGCGCGGGCACGTGGATGGAGCCACGCAGCTTGCCGTTGACCTGCAGCATGAGCTCGATCTCGTCCTGCACCAGCGCGCTCGCGTCGGGCTGCGGCCAGGGCGTGTCCAGCAGGTCGCCCAGCACGCCGGCGTAGCCCAGGCCCTGCCACAGGCTGTGAGCAATGTGGGGCGTGGCGGGGTACAGGCAGCGCAGCAGGATGCCGAAGCCTTCGATCAGCGCGACCTGGGCGCCGGCCGAGTCGGTGGCCTTGAAGTCTTCCAGCGCGTTGATCATCTTCATCGCGCCGGAGACCACGGTGTTGTACTGCATGCGCTGGTAGTCGTAGTCCACCTGCTTGAGCACGGTGTGGATCTCCAGGCGCAGGGCCTTGGCCTCTTTGCCAAATTCCACATCTTTCAGGCTGCCGGCGCTTGCTGCGCTTGCGCAGGCAGCTTCCATATCCATAGCAGACAGCTTGACGCCGAAGTTCCACACGCGGCGCAGGAACCGGTAGCTGCCTTCCACGGCCGCGTCGTTCCACTCCAGCGTGGCCTCGGGCGGGGCGGTGAACATGGTGTACAGGCGGGCGGTGTCGGCGCCGTACTTCTCGATCAGGTCCTGCGGGTCCACGCCGTTGTTCTTGGACTTGGACATGGTGCCCACGCCCTCGTAGTCGATGGGCGTGCCCACGGGCAGCAGGCCGTCGCCGCTCGTGGCTTCGTTCTTGAGCTTGGCGCCGATGATCTTGCCGCCTTCATCGAGCACATGCTCCACGTCGTGCGGCCAGAAGTAGTCCTTGCCGCCCTTGGCGGTGCGGCGGCTGTAGATGTGGTTGAGCACCATGCCCTGCGTGAGCAGCTTGGTGAAGGGCTCGTCGACCTTGACCAGGCCCAGGTCGCGCATCACCTTGGTCCAGAAGCGGGCGTACAGCAAGTGCAGGATGGCGTGCTCGATGCCGCCGATGTACTGGTCCATCGGCATCCAGTAATCCGCACCCCCGGCCACCATCGCGTCCGCGTTCTTGGGGTCGCAATACCGCATGAAGTACCACGAGCTGTCCACGAAGGTGTCCATGGTGTCGGTCTCGCGGCGGGCAGGCTTGCCGCACACGGGGCAGGTCACGCCCGCGTGGAAGCCTTCGTGCTTGTGCAGCGGGTTGCCCGAGCCGTCGGGGATGCAGTCCTGCGGCAGCACCACGGGCAGGTCCTTTTCGGGCACGGGCACGGCGCCGTGTTCATCGCAGTGGATGATCGGGATCGGCGTGCCCCAGTAGCGCTGGCGGCTGATGCCCCAGTCGCGCAGGCGCCAGGTGGTCTTCTTCTCGCCCAGGCCCTTTTGCTGCAGCGCGTGGGCCACGGCGTTCACGGCGTCCTTGTAGGAGAGGCCGCTGAAGCTGTCGGAGTTGATGGTCACGCCGCGCTGCTTGTCGCCGTACCAGTCCTGCCACTGGTGGTAGTTGAACGTCTCGCCGTCCACCAGCACCACTTGCTTGATCTCGATGCCGTACTTGAGGGCGAATGCGAAGTCGCGCTCGTCGTGCGCCGGCACACCCATCACGGCGCCGTCGCCATAGCCCATCAGCACGTAGTTGCCGACCCAGACCTGCACCTTTTCGTCGGTGAGTGGGTGCGTCACGTACAGGCCCGTGGGCACGCCCTTCTTCTCTTGCGTGGCCAGTTCAGCCTCGGTGGTGCCGCCGGTCTTGCATTCTTCAATGAAGGCGGCGAGCGCCGGGTTGCTCTTGGCAGCGTGCGCGGCCAGCGGATGCTCGGGCGCCACGGCGCAGAAGGTCACGCCCATGACGGTGTCGGCACGCGTGGTGAACACGTACATCTTGCCGTCGCCGATCAGCACGCCATCGTCACCTTTGATGTCGTGCGTGAATGCAAAGCGCACGCCTTCGCTCTTGCCGATCCAGTTCTCCTGCATCAGCTTCACACGCTCGGGCCAGCCGGGCAGCTGGTCGCCGGTCACAAAGCCCAGCAGTTCCTCGGCGTAGTCGGTGATCTTGAGGTAGTAGCCGGGGATCTCGCGCTTTTCCACCAGCGCGCCGGTGCGCCAGCCGCGGCCGTCGATCACCTGCTCGTTGGCAAGCACAGTCTGGTCCACCGGGTCCCAGTTCACCACCTGGGTCTTGCGGTAGGCAATGCCCTTTTCCAGCATCTTCAGGAACAGCCACTGGTTCCATTTGTAGTACTCGGGATCGCAGGTGGCGACTTCGCGGCTCCAGTCGATGGCCAGGCCCATGGCCTGCATCTGCTTTTTCATGTACGCGATGTTTTCGTACGTCCACTTGGCCGGTGGCACGCCGTTCTTGAGCGCCGCGTTCTCGGCCGGCAGGCCGAAGGCGTCCCAGCCCATGGGCATCAACACGTTGTAGCCGTTCATGCGCAGGTAGCGCGTGAGCATGTCGTTGATGGTGTAGTTGCGCACGTGGCCCATGTGCAGCTTGCCGCTGGGGTACGGCAGCATGGAGCAGGCGTAGAACTTCTTCTTGTTCGCGTCTTCCGTCACGCGGTAGGCGTCGCGTGCGGTCCAGTGGTCGTGCGCGGCGCGCTCGACGTCTTGGGGAGAGTATTTGTCTTGCATGGGCAGGGGGATGGGAAGTGGGCAGCCGCGGGCCGCGCTGCGCAGATTTTAGGCGACCCTGCGCCCGGAATACCGCAGCAGCGCACGCTGCGCCGGGATACTGCGCAGCCGCGTCAGCGCGTGGGTGCGGCCGCAGCGGCGGGCTTTGCCGCCGGGTCCTGCGGCTCGGCCACGAAGCCGATGCGCTGCAGGCCCGCAAGGTGCGCCGCCCCCATGACCTCGACCACGCGGCCGTACGGCACGGCGGCATCGGCGCGCAGCTGGATTTCGGTGTCGGGGCGCTCGGCGCCGATGCGGCGCAGGCGCTCGGCCAGCGCTGCCTGGGACAGCGGCTCGTCCTGCACGAAGGCCTGGCCGGCGGCGTTGATCACCACCGTCACCGATGGCGGCGTCCCTGCCGGCGTGGCGCCCGGGGTGCGCGGCAGCTCCAGCCGGATGGAGCTGGCCATCAGCGGCGCGGTGAGGATGAAGATCACCACCAGCACCAGCATCACGTCCACCAGCGGCGTCATGTTGATGTCGCTCATGGGCTGGGGACCGGAGGTGCGCTCCAGCCGGCCAAAGCTCATGGCCGCGCTCCGCTTGGGCGATCGGTTTCCACCGGGGCCGTGGCAGGGGCCGCATCGATGAGCAATTCGCGCAGATCGCGCGCGAAGCCTTCCAGATCGGCCTCGATGCGGCCCACCAGGCGGCCGAACACGTTGTAGGCCAGCACGGCCGGAAGCGCCACGGCCAGCCCGGCTGCGGTCATCACCAGGGCCTCGCCCACGGGGCCCGCAACGCGGTCGATGGTGATCTGGCCAGCACCGGCCATGGCCGTCAGCGCATGGTAGATGCCCCACACGGTGCCCAGCAGCCCGACGAAGGGGGCCGTGGAACCCACCGTGGCCAGCAGCACCTGGCCGAACTGCAGCCGGCCCAACACCCCGTGCAAGGCATCGCGCAGCACGCGGGTCAGCCGCTGCGACAGGCTGCCGGCACCGGCCAGCGTGCCGTGCTGGCCATCCCGGGCCACGGCGTTTGCCGCGCTCACCAGGGGCAGCACCAGCGCCGGGCGGTCAAAGGACTGCAGCCGCTGCACGGCCAGCTCCAGCGAGGGGGCCTGCCAGAACGCGGCCGTGCTGCGCGCCACGTCGGCGCTGGCGCGGTGCATGAGCCACAGCTTCCAGAGGATGACCACCCAGCTGGCCACGGACATGACCAGCAGGACCAGAGCCGCCCCCTGGGTGACCGCATCGCCCTGGCGCCACCAGTGAAGCGCGTCCATCAAGCCCTCCTGCTACCTGGCGCTTGGCCCGCAACGGGTGCAGCCGAAATCCGTGCCACCGGGGAGCCGGCCTTGCCAGGCCCGGGGTGGCGTCCCCCGGAGGGGACAGACGCAAGGCATCTCAGGGGTTGCGTCACTTCAAGCCCAGCACGTCGAACATGTCGAACATGCCCGTCTTGTGCGACACCAGGAACCGCACGGCCCGCAGGCTGCCCTGGGCGTAGCCGGCGCGGTTGGACGACTTGTGCGAGATCTCGATGCGCTCGCCCACCCCTGCAAACAGCACGGTGTGGTCGCCCACGATGTCGCCGCCCCGGATGGTGGCAAAGCCGATGCTGGACGGGTCGCGCTCGCCGGTCACGCCTTCGCGGGCGTACACGGCGCAGTCCTTGAGGTCGCGGCCCATCGCCTGGGCAATCACCTCGCCCATCTTGAGCGCGGTGCCCGAGGGGGCATCCACCTTGTGGCGGTGGTGGGCCTCGATGATCTCGATGTCATAGCCCGTGGCCAGGGCCTTGGCGGCCATTTCCAGCAGCTTGAGCGTGACATTGACACCCACGCTCATGTTGGGGGCCATGACAATGGCCGTGCGCCGCGCCAGTGCCGCGATCTCGGCCTTCTGCGCTTCGGAAAAGCCGGTGGTGCCCACCACGGCCTTCACGCCCAGGTCGGAGCACACCGCCAGGTGGGCCAGCGTCCCCTCGGGGCGCGTGAAGTCGATGAGCACCTCCGCGTTCTTCAGGCCTGCCGCCACGTCGGACGTGATGGCGACTCCGCTGGCGTGGCCCAGAAAGGCCGTGGCATCCGAGCCGATGGCCGGGCTGGCCGGCACATCCAGTGCGCCCGCCAGGACGCAGTCGTCCGCAGCGCGCAGCGCCTCGATCAGCATCCGGCCCATGCGGCCGGATGCGCCGGCGACGGCCACGCGGCAAGGGTTCTCGGGGGTGTAGGCGCGGGGGGCGGCGGGCGGGAGTGTCCCTGTCATGAGATTCCTGTGGTTGGTATGGGGTGGATCCGGCCGGCCTGGGCCAACAACCTGCGGCCGCCAGCCGGCCGGCCGCTGCGGGGCGGGCTCAGCGCGCGGGCGATTCCAGCGGGGGGTAGCTCACCGACGCGGGCTCCAGCGGCGCTGCGGTGGGCGGCGTGGTCGGGCGGGGCGATGCGGGGTAGCGGGCCAGTTGCTCCGGCGTAGCCTCCAGCACGGGGACCTTGCCCTTGGCGCCGCGCGTTCCCAGGGTGGCCACGAATTCGGTCTCCGTGGGCATGGGGTCGCCTTCGGAGCGCTCCAGCTCGTCACCCTTGAAGTACACGGTCAGCTTGCGCGTCTGGGCGTCCTCGCCGGGGCGCTTGAGGGTGAACACGTATTCCCACCGGTCTGCGTGGAACAGGCTGGTGACGAGCGGGGTTCCCAGGATCTCGCGCACCTGCTGCCGGCTCATGCCGGGCTGCAGGGCCTCGACCTGCTCGCGTGAGACGAAGTTGCCTTGCACCACGTCGACCTTGTAGGGCGTGACGATGCTGGCGATGCGGGTGCTGGCTCCATCCAGGCTGCTGCAGCCGGCCAGGGCAGCCAAGCCGGCACCGGCCAAAAGGACCAGGCCCAGGCGGGCGCTGCAACGGGCTTTGACGGGCATGGGTAAAAAGGCTGAGGATATGATCGCCCCATTGTAGCGGCAGGCCTTTTGCCAGGAGAACGGCCCCACGCAACCGGAAAGAGCATGCCATGACGAACATTGACGAACTCAAAAGCACGGGTCTCAAGGCCACGCTGCCCCGCCTGAAAATTCTGGAGATCTTCCAGAAAGGCGGACAGCGCCACATGACGGCCGAAGACGTGTTCCGCGTGCTGCTGGAAGAGCGTTCGGACATCGGCCTGGCCACCGTGTACCGGGTGCTCACGCAGTTCGAGCAGGCCGGCATCCTGATCCGCAGCAATTTCGAGAGCGGCAAGGCGGTCTACGAGCTCAACGAGGGACAGCACCACGACCACTTCATCTGCACCTCGTGCGGCAAGGTGGAGGAGTTCTACGACCCCGATATCGAAAAGCGCCAGCACGCCGTGGCCAAGGCCAAGGGCTGGGTGGTGCAGGACCACACGATGGCGCTGTACGGGCAATGCGCTTCCTGCGCTGGAAAGAGCTAACCCCCTGAGGCGCTGCGCGCCTTCCCCCAGAGGGGGACGCACCCGGTGGCCCGGCAAAGCCGATTCCACGGGTGCACTGGCCTGAGGCCGCGCCGGTTGTGGCAGTTTCGATCCAAATGAGGCTCCAGCGCTTGCGCATCAAGCGCCGGCAGCTATCAAATATGCAGCACTAGCCGCCGGTGTCGCGCTCCATGGCGCGGCGGTGGCGCTCGACGAACTCCTGGTAAGTGTCGATGCCGCGCAGCTGCAGGATGGTGTTGCGCACGGCGGCTTCCACCAGCACGGCGATGTTGCGGCCCGCAACCACCTGGATCACCACCTTGAGCACGGGCACGCCCAGCACATCCTGGGTGAGCGGCTCGTAGGGCAGGCGTTCGTATTCACGCTCCAGCGTTTCCTTGCGGACCAGGTGGACGATGAGCTTGAGCCGCATCTTGCGGCGCACGGCCGTCTCGCCAAAGATGGCGCGGATGTCCAGCAGGCCGATGCCGCGCACCTCCAGCAGGTTTTGCAGCAGTTCGGGGCACTTGCCCTCGATGGTGGTCTGGTTGATGCGGTAGAAGTCGACCGCGTCGTCGGCCACCAGGCCGTTGCCGCGCGAGATCAGCTCCAGGCCCAGTTCGCTCTTGCCCAGGCCCGATTCGCCCGTGATGAGCACCCCCAGCCCCAGGATGTCCATGAACACGCCGTGCATGGTGGTGCGGTCGGCAAAATGCTTGGACAGGTAGGCCCGCAGCACGTCGATGACAAAGGCCGACGACTCGTGGGTGGAGAACATCGGGATCTGGGCGCGCTCGCACATCGACACCAGCTCGTCCGGCGCGGTCTGGTTGTCGGCCAGCACCAGCACCGGCGGCTCCAGCGTCACGATGCGGGCGATGCGCCGCTTGCAGTCCTCGGCAGAGGCCGTGCCCAGGTACGCAATCTCGCGCTCGCCCAGGATCTGGACGCGGTAGGGGTGGATGTAGTTGAGGTAGCCCACCAGATCGGCGCCGGAGCGTGCCGAGCGCACGGCCACCTCGTCAAAACGCCGCTCGGAGGCACCCAGCCCGGCGACCCATTCCCATTTCAGGAGGCCGCGGAATTCCTCGAACAGGACATCGGCGCTGACAACATTGGGTTTCACGGCAAATGGCGCAACGTGGCGCAGAAGGCGGTACCGGGGGAAGGGAAAATGCTCAGGCGGCCTGGGTGGACTGCCAGCCGGCAATCATGCCGTGCAGCTCCTGGGCGTCGGTGCAGGCCTTGAGCTTTTCGCGCAGGGCCGAATCGCTGAGCAGTTCGGCGATCTCGGACAGGATTTCCAGGTGCTTTTGCGTGGCCGCTTCCGGCACCAGCAGAAAGATCAGCAGCCCGACCGGTGCTTCGTCCGGCGCATCGAACCCGATGGGGTGCAGCAGCTGGAACACGGCAGCCATGGGCGCCTTCAGGCCCTTGATGCGCCCGTGCGGGATGGCCACGCCATGGCCCAGGCCCGTCGAGCCCAGGCGCTCGCGCGCGAACAGGCTGTCGGTGATCAATGCCCGGGAGAGGCCGTGCTGGCTCTCGAACAGCAGACCCGCTTCTTCAAAAGCACGCTTCTTGCTGGTGGCGTCCACGCTCACGAGCACTTGAGCGGGGGGCAGGATGGAGGCGAGTCGGTTCATGGTCAAGGGTAACAATTATGCACATGTCGGCGAAAACCCTGAGTGCCGCGCGGCAGGCCACAAAAAAACCGCCCGGTGGGGGCGGCTGCGGCTGCCAGGCTCAGGGCTGGCGCATCAGGCGTGCAGTTCGCGCTTGGCGGCGTCGTGGTGGTGGTCCTGCAAACGGTCCTTGTGGCGCACGACCTGGCGATCCATCTTGTCGACCAACTCGTCCACGGCCGCATACAGGTCGGAATGGGAGCTTTCCGCAAACAGGTCGTTTCCCTTGACGTGGATATTGCATTCCGCTCGCTGTCTCTTTTCCTTTTCCTTCTGCTTTTCTACCGTCAGCAGAACCTTGACGTCGACCACCTGATCGAAATGGCGGGTAATCCGGTCCAGCTTGGTGGTCACGTAGCTGCGCAGGGCGGGGGTAACTTCGAGGTGGTGACCGCTGATCGTCAAGTTCATAAATAAGTCTCCTGTAACACGCTCTGTGGAAGAAACGCCACCCTGGGTCAGAGGGCGGCCCGGCGAACTTGGATGCATCCCGTTGACGTGAAGTCACTATGCGCCGGGCTCCCCCGAAATGCAATCCCATTCCGCCCCGGCCTGCTGGGTTATGGCCGCCGGGGTGCCAAGCGCCCCAAAACCACGCACAATGGGCGAGTTGCCTCCCCTCCCGCCCGTCCTCCGCCCGGGCGGGCGCCGCGCCGGCCTCCGCGTAAAATTGCGGGGTTGCGCGCTTGCCGCCTGATCGACCCCCATCCCCCGCACGCCTGTCCCCGCCGCCATCTATCTGCCAGCCGCCCCGCGGCCCCTTGCCGGCGCAAAACCGACCGACCACACCATGAACCAGCCCAGCTCCCACGCCCTGCACACCTCTGCCCTGACTTCGCTGCCCCTGCTGGCCCGCGGCAAGGTGCGGGACAACTATGCCGTGGGTGACGACCGCATCCTCATGGTGGCCAGCGACCGCCTCTCGGCCTTCGACGTGATCATGGGCGAGCCCATCCCCGGCAAGGGCGAGCTGCTCACGCAGATGGCGCTGTTCTGGTTCGACAAGCTGGGCCACATCTGCCCCAACCACCTGACGGGCGAGGCCCCCGAGAGCGTGGTGCAGCCCGACGAGGTGGCCCAGGTGCGCGGCCGCTCCATGCTGGTCCGGCGCCTCAAGCCCATTCCGGTGGAGGCCGTGGTGCGCGGCTACCTGGCCGGCAGCGGCTGGAAGGAGTACCAGGAGAGCCGCTCGGTGTGCGGCGTGCCGCTGCCCGAGGGCCTGACCAACGCCGCCAAGCTGCCCGAGCCCATCTACACGCCGGCCGCCAAGGCCGCCGTGGGCGAGCACGACGAAAACATCACTTTCGAGCGCACGGTGGAGATGATCGGCGCCGACCTCGCCACCCGCATCCGCGACCTGAGCATCGCCATCTACAAGGCAGCCGCCGAGATCGCGCTCACCAAGGGCATGATCATTGCCGACACGAAGTTCGAGTTCGGCCTGGCGCCCGACGGCACGCTGGTGCTGATGGACGAGGTGCTCACGCCCGACAGCTCGCGCTACTGGCCGGTGGAGGGCTACCAGGCCGCGCTGGCCGCCGGCCAGAACCCGCCCAGCTACGACAAGCAGTTCGTGCGCGACTGGCTGGAGCAGGCGCAGGTCAACGGCAAGCCCTGGGACAAGACCGCCCCCGCGCCGCGCCTGCCGCGCGAAGTGATCGAAAAGACCGCTGCCAAGTACCGCGAAGCCCTGGAGCGGCTCACAGGTTGAAGACGGCCCCCTGAGCGGCTGCGCCGCTTCCCCCTTCTCTCGCCTCGCTGCGCGATGCGGGAAGGGGGACGCCACCAGCGCGGCGGGGCAGCCCTTGCGCGGTGGCCACTGGCGTGAACCACGCCAGTTTTCAAGTGAGCGCCCCTGGCAGAAGCGGAAACCTCAGCTCAGCACCACGCTCGACAAGCGGCGGCGGTACGTGGCCACCAGCGGATCGTCCGGCGGAATCTGGCCGTCGGCCACCTTCACCTTGGGTGGCTCGATGATTTCCAGGATCGCCACATAGGTCTTGCGCGCTGCCTCGTCGCTCCAGCCCTTGTCGCGCATGAGGATTTCCAGCAGTTCGTCCATGGCGTCCGTCCAGCGCTGGCGCACCAGCAGCCAGCGGGCCTTGGCGTAGCGGGTGTCGAAGTCGCGCTTGTTGGCGGCGATCTTTGCATCAAATTCGGCTCCAGCGCCCTCCCCATAAGCGCCAACAGCTACAAAATCAATAGCATCCATCCACGCCTTCAGGGCGCCCAGCTTGCGCGAGGTGCCGGCCTTGGCGATCACCGGGGCGAATGCCACCTTGGCGTCGTCATCCCGGCCCAGCTGGAGCAGGAGCTTGACGTAGTCGAAGCGCGCGTCGTCGTTGGACGGGTCGGTGACCACGGCGTGCTGCAGCTTCTCCAGCGCGGTGTCGGTGTCGCCATCGGCCAGGGCTTCCAGGGCTTCTTCTTCCTGGGCCTCGGCCGCCATTTCCTCGGCGGTGGGCACATGCTTGTCGAGGAAGGCCCGCACCTGCCCCTCGGGCAGCGCGCCCATGAAGCCGTCCACGGGCTGGCCGTTCATGAGCAGCACGCAGGTGGGGATGCTGCGGATGCCGAACATGCCGGCCAGCTGCTGTTCCTGGTCGGAATCGATCTTGACGAGCTTGAAGCGGCCGGCGTATTCGGTTTCCAGCTTCTCCAGCACGGGGCCCAGCGACTTGCAAGGGCCGCACCACGGCGCCCAGAAGTCCACCAGCACGGGCACGTTCATCGAGGCGGCAATCACCTCGGTTTCAAAATTTTCTACGGTGACGTCAATCATGGTGAGTCGGGGCCGAAGCCAACGGTGCAACTGTGGGTCGGCGCTATTTTGGCCCATGGCGGCACGCTGGCGCCGTGTTGCGGAGCGCAAAAAGTAAAATCGCGGGTTCCACCTACAGCCGTGCGGCGGGCGCCCCCGCTGCCGCGCACCCGCAACCACCATGAAAACCATCCAGATCGGCGTGGTCATGGGTTCCAGCAGCGACTGGGACACCATGCAGCATGCAGTGCAGATTCTTGAGCAGTTCGGCATTGGCCACGAAGCCCGCGTGGTCTCGGCCCACCGCATGCCCGACGACATGTTCGCCTACGCCGAGGCCGCCGCCGGCCGGGGCCTGAAGGCCATCATCGCGGGCGCGGGCGGCGCCGCCCACCTGCCCGGCATGATCGCCGCCAAGACCCCCGTACCCGTGCTGGGCGTGCCGGTGGCCAGCCGCCACCTGCAGGGCGTGGATTCGCTGCACAGCATCGTGCAGATGCCCAAGGGCATTCCCGTGGCAACGTTTGCCATCGGCACCGCCGGGGCGGCCAACGCAGCCCTGTTTGCCGTGGCCCTGCTGGCCAATGAAGACCCGGAACTGCGCCAGCGCCTGGAAGCCTTCCGCGCCGAGCAGACCGAGGTGGCACGCAACATGACCCTGCCGCCCGCCGCATGACTTCCAGCCAACCCCTCTTGCCCGGGTCCACGCTGGGCGTGCTCGGCGGCGGCCAGCTGGGCCGCATGTTCGTGCACGCCGCCCAGGCCATGGGCTACTTCACGGCCGTGCTCGACGCCGACCCCGACAGCCCCGCCGGGCTGGTGAGCCACCATCACATCCGCACCGGCTACGAAGACCCGGCCGGCCTGGCCGAGCTGGCCCGCGTGGCCGACGCGGTGACCACCGAGTTCGAGAACGTGCCGGCCGCCGCGCTGGCCGCGTTGGCCGCGCAACGGCCCGTGTCTCCAGCCGCCAGCGCCGTCTCCGTGGCGCAAGACCGTGCCCGGGAAAAGGCCCACTTCGTAGGCTGCGGCGTGCCCTGCGCGCCGTATGCGGTGATCGAGACGACGGAGCAGTTGGCTGCGGTGCCCACGGATCTTCTTCCAGGCATCCTCAAGACCGCCCGCATGGGCTATGACGGCAAGGGCCAGGTGCGCGTGAAGACCGCCGCCGGGCTGGCCGCCGCCTGGGATTCCGTCGGCCGCGTGCCCTGCGTGCTGGAGAAGATGCTGCCGCTGGCGCTCGAATGCTCGGTGATCGTGGCGCGCGGCGCGGACGGCGCCATGGTGCACCTGCCCGTGCAGCGCAACCTGCACCGGGACGGCATCCTGGCCGTGACCGAGGTATATGAGCATAATCTGCCTCCAGCGCTTGCTGCACAAGCGGTGGCAGCTGCGAAATCTGTAGCAGAAGGCCTGCAGTACGTGGGCGTGCTCTGCGTCGAATTCTTCGTGCTGCAGGACGGCAGCCTGGTGGTCAACGAGATCGCCCCGCGCCCGCACAACAGCGGCCACTACAGCCAGAACGCCTGCGACGTGTCGCAGTTCGAGCTGCAGGTGCGAACCCTGGCCCGCCTGCCGCTCACCCAGCCGCGCCAGCACAGCGCGGCCGTCATGCTCAATTTGCTGGGCGATCTGTGGTTTGCCCACGGCGGCGACACGGCGCAGACTCCGCCCTGGGCCCAGGTACTGGCCCTGCCTGGCACCCACCTGCACCTGTACGGCAAGCGCGACGCCAAGCGCGGCCGCAAGATGGGCCACCTCAACATCACCGCTGCCACGCCCGAGGCCGCGCGCGCCACGGCCCTCAAGGCCGCCGGGCTGCTCGGCATCGCGCCGTTCTGACCATGGTCCTTGACGGCAACGACCCCCAGGCCATCGCCACCGCGGCCCGTGCGGTGCGCAGCGGCGCCCTGCTGGGCCTGCCCACGGAAACGGTGTACGGCCTGGCGGCCGACGCCACGAGCGACACGGCCGTGGCGCAAATTTTTGCGGCCAAGGGACGCCCGAGCGACCACCCGCTGATCGTGCACGTGGCCAATGCCCAGGGCATTGCCCACTTCGCCCGCGAGGTGCCCGCATTTGCGCAAAAGCTGGTGGACGCCTTCTGGCCCGGCCCGCTCACCGTGATCCTGCCGCGCCTGCCCGGCGTGGCCACGGCCGCCACCGGCGGGCAGGACAGCGTGGGCCTGCGCTGCCCGGCGCACCCGGTGGCCCATGCCCTGCTGGCGGCCTGCGCAGCCCCCGGCGACGGCCCCGAGGCCGGCGGCCCGCCCGTGTGGGGCGTGGCCGCGCCCAGCGCCAACCGCTTCGGCCGCGTGAGCCCGACCACCGCGCAGCATGTGCAGGACGAACTGGGAGACGAGCTGCTGGTGCTGGACGGCGGCCCCTGCCAGGTGGGCATCGAGAGCACCATCGTGGACTGCACGCGCGGCGTGCCCGTGCTGCTGCGCCCCGGCGCCATCACGCGCGAGCAGATTGCGCAGGCCTGCGGCATGGCGCCCCTGTCCAAGGAGGAGCTGCCGGAGCACACGCCCCGCGCCTCCGGCACACTGGAGTCGCACTACGCCCCCGCCGCCAAGGTGCGCCTGATGGACGCCAAGGCCCTGCAGACGGGCCTGGACCTGCTGGGCGCCGAGGCCGCGCACATCGCGGTGTACGCGCGCGCGCCGCTGCGCACAAAATCGTCCCGGCTCGTGATGCGCCGCATGCCCGACGACGCCGCCGCCACCGCCCAGCAGCTGTTTGCCGTGCTGCGCGGCTTTGACGACGATGGCGTGAAACTCATCTGGATCGAAACCCCGCCCGCCACGCCCGAATGGGAGGGCGTGCGCGACCGCTTGCAGCGCGCTGCATCCTGAGGCACCCCCCTGAGGCGCTGCGCGCCTTCCCCCCGCTCTCGCAGAGCTGCGCTCTGCGGGCAGGGGGACGCCGCCAGCGCGGCGGGGCGGCCCGTGCGCGGCGGCCGCTGGCCTGGGATCGTGCCAATGTGACCGCTACGCCGAAATTGACAAACCTGCACTGGCCGGCGGCTTTACATGCGTTGACGTGGCGCCGCTAAACTACCCGCCACCTTTTCTGGAGAAATACATGGCAGCTAATTGGATGCGCCGCACCGCCCTGGTCGCCGCAGTTGCATCGGCCGCGTTGCTCGCGGCTTGTGGTTCGAGCACCACCGAATCGGCCATCACGCCCGAGCGCTTCCTTGCGTTTGGCGATGCCCACAGCGACGTGGGGCAAAAGGGCACGCGCTATACCGTCAACGACGGCAGCGTGAACAACTGGACCCTGCAGGTGGCTGCCAACTACGGCAAGCCGCTGGCGGCGGTTTCGGCCGGCGGCACGAGCTATGCCGTGGGCAATGCGCGCATCAAGCTCAAGCCCGACGCGGCCGGCAATGCCGCAACGCCCACCATCACCGAGCAGATCGATACCTTCCTGGCGGGTGGCGGCACGTTCGGGAGCAAGGACGTGGTGTTCCTGAGCGGCGGCATCAGCGATGTGATTGCCGGCATGGCGGCCGTGCAAGGCGGCACCCAGACCGAGGCCGCCATGGTGGCTGCGGCCCGCCAGGCGGGCGAGGACTTCGCCGCGCAGGTGCGCCGCCTGGTCACGGCCGGCGCCAAGTACGTGGTGGTCACCGGCACCTACGACCTGAGCAAGACGCCCTGGGCCAAGACCATCGGCCGCGAAGCGCTGCTCGCCGATGCCAGCGCCCGCTTCAACGAAGGCCTGCTCGTGGGCATCGTGGACCTGGGCGGCAATGTGCTGTACGTGGATTCCGCCTACTACGTGAACCTGTACACCAGCGTGCCCGCCAACTACGGCTTCAACAACGCCACCACGGGCGTGTGCACCTCGGTGGACGCGACCAACGGCATCGGCATCGGCGCGGGCCAGGTCAATTCGGCCCTGTGCTCGCCGTCCACGCTGCTGCCGGGCGCAAGCCAGACCTCCTACGTCTTTGCCGACCCGGTGTACCTGACCCCGTCCGCGCAGCGCCAGTTCGGCACCTACGCGTACGACCGCCTGCGCGCGCGCTGGTAAGCCCCGCCGCGCCCCGCACGCAAAAAAAGGCCGCCCCTTCGGGCGGCCTTTTTGCATGGATCGCGCCAGCCGGACGGGCCGGGCGGGCCGGACGTCAGAACTGGTAGCCGATGCCCACGGCGATCACGTTGGGGTTCAGCCGCGTGGTGATCGACTGGCCCGACGACAGGTGGGTGGTGGTCTTGAGGAAGCTCTTGTAGTAGGCCGCATCAACGAACCAGCGGTCGTTGATCTTCCACACAAAGCCGATCTGCGGGGTAATGCCCCACTTGTTGTCGATGGACGCCGTGGTGGGGTGGCTCGGCGTGCCGCCCGTCAGGCCGCTGAGCGTGGCCGTGGTGCGGTTCTTGAAGAACCGGCTGTAGGTCACGCCCACGCCCACATAGGGGCGGAACCGCGCCTCAGCCTCGCCGAAGCGGTACTGCGCGAACACCGTGAAGGGCAGCACCTTGGTTTCGCCCAGCTTGCCCACGCCCGCGATGGCGCCGTCTCCCGTGATGTCGTGCTTGAACGGCAGGGCCAGCGGCACGTCCACCGCCCAGTGGTCGGTCACCATGTAGTTGATGCCGCCCGACAGCGACGTGGCGGCGTCCACGTCCACCTTGGTGTTGGGGAACGCGGGGGCGCTGAGGTTGCCGCTGTCCACCTGCGGCGCGATGTGGGTGAAGCCCGCGCGCGCGCTCAACGTGCCGGCGACCTGCGCCATGGCGCCTGTGCCCAGCAGCAGCGCTGCCGCCGCGAGACCTGCCTTGGAAAAATGGTGCATGAAGTACTCCTGGTGGGGATGCAATGCGGCGCGGTGGCTCACAGCCAGCCCGCACGGGACAGCGAGCGCGATACGAGCTGGCCCATCAGCTGGTGCCCGTAGGGCGTCGGATGGAAGCTGTCGGCAAAGCCATAGCTCTTCCACCAGTCTGCCCCCCCTGTCGCGCCGGCCGGCGGCGTCATGGCCGACAGGGCCGAGGCGGTGCAGGTGGGGAAGTTGTAGGTGGGCAGGCCGTCCGCGCCCACGCCCGTGGCGGGGCACGCCGGCGTGGTGGCGTTGGAGAGCTGGTACTGGGCAGGGTTGTTCACCTGGTCCTTGAAGGACGCGTAGAAGTCCACGACGGCGATGCGGTTGTCACCCGCCAGGCTGGTTGCCAACTCGGCGTTGTAGGCCTGGATCCAGCCGTCGAACAGGGCCTCGAGCTGCGCCGCAGCGGCCGCACCGCGCGCGGCGCTCACGGACGCCAGCACCAGGCGGAAGCGCGGCGTGAGGGTGACGCCGGGGGCGTTGAGCACCGCCACGCGCGGCGCGCTCTTCGCGACGGTGTTGGCCTTGATGGTGTCGGCAAAGTTCTTTGCCAGGGCCTGCATGTACGCCCCGCCCACCTGCGCCATGCCGCTGGCCCCGCCGGCCAGGGCCGCGCTCACGGTGGCGGGCGGCAGCAGGCTGCCCAGCAGCGCTGCATAAGTCTGGCCGTTGTCGCTGGAGGCCCGCAAGTAGGCGCCGATAAGGTCGGCCGCGTCGTTGCCGCCGCCATCCACCAGCACCAGGTCGGTGGCGCTGTAGCCGCGCGCGCCCATGTCCTTGAGCTGCTGGGTGATGGACACCGGCGACGTGGGCGCGGTGGCGTTGTTGATGCGCCCGCCGCCCACGGCGTAGTTGGTGCATGCCGCGTTGGCGCCGAATGCCGAGCCATTGAACCGGTAGTAGGCGCACAGTGGCTGGCCGTAGCTCGTGGCCACGCGCTCGGGCCAGATGGGCGTGGAGCCCTCACCCGTGGCGGCGGTGCCCTGGACGGTGAACTTGTAGCCGAAGGTCCCGCTATCGGCCAGGCTGTCGCCCGCCACTTTGACCGAGGTGACCGCCGCTGCGGGGGTGGTGTCCGAACCGCCGCCGCCGCAGGCGGCCAGCAGGCAGGCCGCGACCAGGGCCGACAGGGAGGCTTTGCATTGTTGTGTGTTCAAGGGGTTCTCCAGGTGGAAGCAGAAAAACGAACGATCGTGCTTTTTTCGCATTTCCATGCTACGCCGGAGCCCCCCGATTGCCCGCCCGGGAAACTACCGAGCCAGGCCCGCTAGTTAGAACCTGTTCAAGATCTTTTCGGGGTCGCACAAGCACCTTGCCGGGATGGGATGCAAGGCGCGGCGCTTGCCCGAACCTGCCCGAAGGGTTGGAGTGAAATCGGGCGGGTGCACGCCCCGGCTGCTTGCATGGGCATGAGCCCATGCGGCGCACCCGGAGCATCCACTTCATCACGAGGGCACTCCAATGCGATCCCCGAAAAGATTTGGAACAGGTTCTTACAAGCGCCCATGAAAAAGCCGACCCGCAGGTCGGCTTGGCGTGCTGGGCCGGCGCCCGCAGCCCGCTACTTGACCGTGTCGAACACTGCGCGCGCCTGGGCGTGGCAGAACGGGGGTTCATACGTGCCGTGGTAGGCGGCGTAGTAGGCCGCGAACTCCGCGGACTGGGGGTCCGTGGGCGCCTTGCCGCCGGGTCCAAAGGTGGCCTGGATGGCGGGGTCCACGTCCACCGAGGTGACATTGGCCAGGCCGCGGCTGTCGAAGTCGGCCTTCATGACCTTCTGGTGCACGGCGGGCGGCACGGTGGGATCGCCCGCGCCGCCGCACAGCAGCACCCGCGCCTTGGGGTTCCAGCCCAGCAGGTCGTTCTTTTTGGCCGCCAGGTACAGCGGGTGGGTGGTGCTGGTCTGCGAGCCCGTGATGAAGTCGCTCTGGAACAGCGCGTCCCGCGCCTGGTTGGGCGTGCCGCCCGGCAGCGTGCCCGACGTGACCAGGGTGGTGTAGGTCATGGTCGGGTGGGGCAGCAGGTTCTCGATGTAGCCCGAATACGGAGCCTTGAAGACCTGCTTCACATCCGAGTAGACGGTGCCATAGACCTTTTGCCATGCGGTCACCAGGTAGGGCACAAAGAACTGCACGCCGGCAATGGCATCGGGAATGCGCAGCGAGCCCGACAGGTTGTACGGGCCCGCCAGGTGCGCACCGGCCACCACGTTGAACTCCGATCCGTAGTCGCGCTCCGCGGCGCGCTGCGCCGCCATCGAGGAATGGCCGCCCTGCGAATAGCCGGTGAACATGACCTTGCCCGACAGGCTGGCGCCCACCGTGCCGGCTGCATTGCGCGCGGCCCGCACCGAATCGATCACCGAGGTGGCCTCCGAATCGGCATGCAGGTAGGGATGGAAGCTGTAGCCGGACTTGGCGAAGCCCAGGTAATCGGTGGCGACCACCGCATACCCTTGCGCCGCGTACATGGCGGCCAGCAGGAAGGTCTCGTTGTCCTGCGGGTTGGCCAGGGTGCGGGGCTTCTGCACGTCGGTGCCCTTGGCATAGGCCACCAGCGGCGCGGCCGCTGAGCAGGCGCCCGCGGGCACCAGCATCACGCCCGAGGCATTGGTGCTTTCGCCTTCACGGGCACCCACCGTGGCGTAGTTCAGCGCCACCACTTTCACGTCGCACTTGGCCTTGCCGCTCAGCGGCTGCAGGCCGCTGCTGGCCGTGCCGGCATCAATCTGTGCGGCCGTCAGCGTTGCCACCACGGCCGGGGGATCGATCAGCGCGCCCCGGGCCGGGTCGTCCGAACCGCCGCAGGCGACGAGCAACACCGCCGCGGCGGCCACGCAGGAAAGGCGCAAATACGTCATGGGAGCATCCTTGTGTCCAGAAAACGGTGACGCATCGTGCGCGCACCTGCGCTGCACCATCCATAGGGGATAACGCGCACCGCCACCGCGCCAAGACACCCAGGTGACAGCCCCGCCCCGCAGCCGCGGGGAGCGGTGGCCGCCAGCGGGCCGGCCAGCGCTACCGGTCGCACCGGGGCCGGAGCGACGCGCATTATTCACGGGTCGCGTGCGGCCCAGTCGGTGAGGGCGTCCAGCACCGGCCGTGCGGCCCCTGCGTTGGGATGGTTGACCAGCGCCACCAGCACGTAGCGCCGCCCGCTGGGCGCATGCACATAGCCCGCAACGGCCATCACGTCGCGCAGGCTGCCCGTCTTGAGGTGGGCGATGCCGGCGCGGCTCTGGCTGCGGCGCAGCGTGCCGTCCACGCCGCTGATGGGCAGCGATGCCACCAGCTCCGGCATCACGGGCGAGGCCCACGCCACCTGCAGCATCCGAGCCAGGCCCTGGGCGGTCAGCCGGGCCTCGCGGCTCAGGCCGGCTCCGTTGTCGGCCTGCGGCGGGTCGGCATCGCCCACGCGCGCCGTCCACCATTGCCGCAGGGCCTCGCGCGCACCGTCGAAGGTGCCGACACCGTTTTTCTGCAGCGCCAGCGTCAGGAACAGCTGCTGCGCCATCACGTTGTTGCTGTACTTGTTCACGTCGCGCACCACCTCGGCCAGGGGTGGGGAGACGGCCGTGAAGGCCGGTTTGAGGCCGGCGGGCACCTTGCCCTCGCGCACGCTGCCGGTGAGCTTGCCGCCCAGTTCCCGCCACATGCCCTCCACCGCGCGCGCCGCAAAGCCCCGCGGGTCCGCCGCCGCCACGGGCCAGGTCCGCTCACCGCAGGCGGCCGGGTACACCCCCTGGAAGCTCACCTTCGCGGGGTCGGCCAGCTCCGCGCGCAAGGCGGCACGCCAGTCGCCGCAGTCCGTCCCGGGCGCCGCCAGGGCCACGGTGGCCTGCCGCTGCACGCCGGCCAGCGGCGGGTCGTACTGGATGCGCGCCAGGCCGGTCGGGGCATCGGGCACGAAGGTCATGACCGAGGACTTGAAGTTGAGCAGCAGCGCGTCCGGCGCCGCGTTGTAGGGCCGCAGCGGCTCGCCGTCGAAGCGGGCGGGGTCCTGGTCGGGCACGTCGAAGGCCGTGCGGTCGAGCACGATGTCCCCCACGATCACCTGGATGCCCTGCCCCTGCAGCCGGCGCATCAGCAGCCACAGGCGCTCCATGACGAGCTTGGGATCCCCCAGCCCCTGGAGGTAGACCGTGCCGCGCAGGCTGCCCTCCTGCACCGTGCCCTGCAGGTAGACGGGGGTGCTCCACACATAGGCCGGCCCCAGCTGTTCCAGCGCGGCATAGGTGGTGACCAGCTTCATCACCGAGGCGGGGTTCATCGGCACCTGGGCACGGTGGGCCAGCCGCGGCACCGCCTTGCTGCCGCCCTGCACCTCCACCACCACGGCGCTCAGGGCGTCGCGGGGCAGCTTGGCGCGGGCCAGCGCGGCCTCCACCTCGGGGGGCAAGGGGGCCGCCGGCTGCGCGTACAGGGCCGGACACCCCAGCACGCCGCAACCCATGGCAAGCGCCCCCAGCGTTGTTCTTGCGATGCGCCGCACCGCGTACCAATTCGGGTTCATCCCCCGAGTCTAGGAGCCTCCGGCCGCAGCGGGAGGCGGCACAGCAGGGCTGCCAGCAGCCACCGCCGATGTATGAACGCCACACGATTCCGCACAAACGCTTGAGGCTTTTACACTAAGCCACATTTTCCCTTCCGCCGGAAGGGAACACCGGCTCTCTCGACACGACAGGCGACCCCATGAACTTCCTCACCCACCTCTCCGTGGCCAAGCGCCTTGCGCTGGGCTTTGCCCTGGTCCTGCTGCTTTCGATGGGGGTCATCGGGTTGAGCATTTCACGGCTCAACGCGCTGGCCGACGCCACCGAGGAAATGGTGCAGAACCCCATCAAGACCGAGCGGCTGGTGAGCGACTGGTCGCGCAATCTGCGCGTGGGCATCACCCGCACGGCCGCGGTGGCCCGCAGCAGCGACCCGGCCCTGGCGGATTTCTTTGCGGAAGACAGCAAGGCGTCGTCCAAGAGCTCGGGCGAACTGCAAAAGGCCGTCGAGGCGCTGATGTTCCTGGACTCCGAGAAAAAGCTGTTCCGGGAAATCGGTGAGCTGCGCGCGCTGTACCTGAAGAACCGCGACACCATCTTTGCCCTCAAGAAGGAAGGCAAGGTGGACGAGGCCAACACGCTGCTGGAAAAGCAGTTCATGCCCGACGCCAACAAGTACGCCGTGAAGATGGACGAGCTGCTGAGCAACCAGCGCGACCAGGTGGACGCCCTGGGCAAGGCCATCCAGGCCAACCGGCAGTCCAGCCGCCAGCTGCTGGTCTTGCTGGGCCTGCTGAGCCTGGCGCTGGGCGCCCTGTTCTCGTGGATCCTGGCGCGCTCCGTCACCGTGCCGCTGGCCCAGGCCTCGCACCTGGCCCAGCGGGTGGCCGAAGGCGACCTCACGGCCCCGGTGCCTGCGCACGGCAAGGACGAGGTGGGCGAGCTGATGTCCTCCCTGCAGCGCATGCAGAACAACCTGGCCAACGTGGTCAGCAACGTGCGCCGCGGGTCGGAGTCGGTCTCCAACGCCAGCGCGGAGATCGCGCAGGGCAACCACGACCTGAGCGCGCGCACCGAGCACCAGGCCAGCGCGCTGGAACAGACGGCGGCCAGCATGGAACAGCTCAACTCCGCCGTGCGCCATAACGCCGACAACGCCCGCCAAGCCAACCAGCTGGCGCTGACGGCCTCCAACGTAGCCACCCAGGGCGGTGCCGTGGTGGGCGAAGTGGTGGAGACGATGAAGGGCATCAACGAGGCCAGCCGCAAGATCAGCGACATCATCAGCGTCATCGACAGCATCGCCTTCCAGACCAACATCCTGGCGCTGAACGCGGCCGTGGAAGCGGCCCGCGCTGGCGAACAGGGCCGCGGCTTTGCCGTCGTGGCGTCCGAGGTGCGCAGCCTGGCCAGCCGCAGCGCCGAGGCCGCCAAGGAGATCAAGGGCCTCATCAGCGCGAGCGTGGAGCGCGTGGAGCAAGGCACGACGCTGGTGGACAAGGCCGGCGCGACCATGAACGAGGTGGTGAGCAGCATCCGCCGCGTCACCGACATCATGGGCGAGATCAGCGCGGCCAGCAACGAGCAAAGCGCGGGGGTGGCCCAGGTGGGCGAGGCCGTCACGTCGATGGACCAGGCGACGCAGCAGAATGCCGCCCTGGTGGAGGAAATGGCCGCCGCCGCCAGCAGCCTGCGCAACCAGGCCCAGGAGCTGGTGCAGGTCGTGGCCGTGTTCAAGCTGGCCGCCGATGCGCAGCCAAGCCACCGCAGCCTGCAGCCCGTGCCGGCGCCGGCCTCTGCAGCGCCCCGGCCCGCGGCAGCGTCCGCCAAGCTGCCCGCCAAAGCCGCTGCCCCCAAGACCCCGGCGGCCAAGGCACCGGCGCTGCCTGCGGCGGCGGCCAAGCCGGCAGCCCGCACGCCCGCACCGGGCAACGACGAGGACTGGGAATCGTTCTGAGTGCGACCCGGCAGGCCCTTGGATGGCCTTGACGGCCTTGATGGCATTCGCGGCCTTGGCCGCCCCGCGGCGGCACGGAGGCCGCCGTACGGTCATTGGCGCGGCGGCAGCCGCCTGAAAAGGCGCCGCGGATAATCGCGCGATGCGTTTTTCACCACGTGCCCTCGGCCTGCTCGCGGCCGTTGTCACGGTCACCATCTGGACGGGCTTCATCGTCATTGCCCGGGCCTCGGCCCAGCGCACGCTCACGCCTTTTGACATCGCGGCGCTGCGCATTGCGGGCGCCAGCCTGGTGCTGCTGCCGTGGGGCGCCTGGCTGGTGCGCGGCCGCACGGCCGAGGCTGGCGCGGCGGGCCGCACGGGCGCCAGCCTCGGGGGCATCTCCCCGCTGCCGCTGCGCACCACCGCCCTGCTGGGCAGCTTTGGCGGGCTGCTGTATGCGCTGCTGGCCTATGCCGGCTTCTTCCACGCTCCGGCCACGCATGCGGCCGTGCTGATGCCGGGCAGCCTGCCGCTGTGGACGGCGCTGCTGGCCGCCGTGCTGCTGCGGGACCGCATCACCCCGCTGCGGGCTGCCGGCCTGGCCCTGATCGTGACCGGCGACCTGCTGGTGGGCGGACGCAGCCTGCTGGCGGCGTTTTCCGGCACCGACGTGTGGAAGGGCGACCTGCTGTTCATGTCGGCCGCGGCCTGCTGGGCCACCTACAGCGTGCTGGCACGGCGCCACGCGGTAGACGCCGTGCACGCGACCATCGCCATCACGGCCTTTGCCTGCCTGGCGTACCTGCCCACGTATGCGCTGCTGGTGGCGCTGGGCGCCGTGACCAGCCACCTCGCCCAGGCGCCGTGGAGCGAGATCGCCTTCCAGATGGGTTTTCAGGGCGTGGGCTCGGTGGTGGTGTCGGGCATTGCCTTCACCCGCATGATCCAGTACTACGGCCCGGTGCGCTCCACCATGATCACCGCGCTGGTGCCCGGGCTGTCCGCCATGGGCGCCGTGGCCTTGCTGAACGAGCCCCTGCAGTGGAACCTGGCGGCCGGCCTGCTGCTGGTGACTGCCGGTATCCTGCTGGGTGTGCTGCGAAAAAGCCAGGCGCCGGCCCCGCTGCCGTCCACGCCCCTTACTGCCGCCCGCCCCTGAACTTTTGCCGCCCACCCTGCCCTTGGGCTCTTCCATGAACCTGCTTGCCTTCGACACCAGCACCGACACCCTGTCCATCGCCGTGCAGCGCGGCCCGGACGTCTGGGACCATACGGGCCCCGGGGGAGCGCAGGCATCGGCCGCGCTGATCCCGGCCGTGCGCAGCCTGATGGCGCAGGCCGGCCTGTCGTTCGACACGCTGGATGCCATCGTGTTCGGGCGGGGGCCAGGCTCCTTCACCGGCCTGCGCACGGCCTGCGCGGTGGCCCAGGGGCTGGCCTACGGAGCGCGCGGCGGGCAGGGCGTGCCCGTGCTGCCGGTGGACACCCTGCTGGCCGTCGCCGAGGAAGTCCGCCACGCCCACGGCTGCACCCGCGTGGTGGCGGTGCTGGACGCGCGCATGGACGAGGTGTACCACGCACGCTGCGAATGGGACGCCGCGCCGGGCCGCTGGCGCACCGACGCGGACTTCGGCCTGGCCGCGCCCGAGGCCCTGCAGCCGCCCGCCGGCTGGACGGTCGCGGGCAATGCGCGGCCCGCGTACGGCGAGCGGCTGGCACCCGCGGCCCCCCATGTGGCTGCGCTGCCCACGGCCCGCGCACTGCTGCGCCTGGCCCCCACGCTGCTCGCGGACGGCGCAGCCGTGGCCGCCAGCGAGGCGCTGCCCCGCTACATCCGCGATAAAGTTGCGCAGACCACCGCGGAGCGGGCGGCCCTGCGCGCCGCGCAAAGCGCCACCGGCACGGCGGCCAGTGCGCCCTGAGGGCGCTGCCCCTTCACCTTCCTTCTGGCGACCCCTACCCATGAGCGCCCTGCCCTCCCCACCCGCGGCCGCGACCCCGCCGGCCGATGCGCCCGAGGCGCGTTTCGAAGCCCTGACGCTCGCGCAGCTCGATGCCGTGCTGGCCGTGGAGCAGCGCGCCTACTCCCACCCCTGGACGCGCGGCAACTTCACGGATGCGCTGGCCTCGGGCTACCAGGCCCAGGTGCTGGTGGCCGGGGAGCACCTGCTGGGCTACTTCGTGGCCATGATGGGCGTGGACGAGGTGCACCTGCTCAACATCACCGTCACCCCCGAATTCCAGCGCCAGGGCTGGGCGCGGGTGCTGCTGGACGCCTTGGCGCTGTGGTCGCGCGGGCGCGGGGCCCAGTGGCTGTGGCTGGAGGTGCGCATGAGCAACCTGCGCGCGCAGCAGGTGTACGAGGCCCACGGCTTCCGGCGCGTGGGTGAACGCAAGCGCTACTATCCCGCCGCGCACGGCCAGCGCGAGGATGCGGTGGTCATGAGCCGCGCCCTGTGAGCCGTGCGATCATGATGGCGCCCATGGCGATGTCCCTTTTGTCCGAGTCCGTATGAGCCTGCACCTCGATCCGCGCCAGCGCGCAATGCTGCAAGAAATGGGGATCACCGTGTGGGCCTCCGCGGCCGTGGAGCCGGCGCCAGAGGCCCGCTTGCCGCAGAACGCGGCTGCGGCGGTAGCTGCGGTAGCAGCGCCTGCACCCATTGCAGCGCCTGCGGCGCGCCCCGCCCCACCCCACGCAACCCCGTCCGCCACCACGCCGGAGGATGTACCGCGCGCTGCGGCTTCCGCCCATCCCGCCGCAGCCCCGGGTGCGGCCCCCGCGCTGCGGCTGCACGCCCCCCAGGCGCTCTACCCCGCGGCAGATCCGCAGGCGGTGCCGCCCGAGCTGGGCAGCGGCTGGCTGATCGTGGCCGAATCCCCCGCCCCCGCCGAGCCGCTGGGAGGCGACGTGGGGCGCCTGCTGGACAACATGCTGCGCGCGATGCAGCTGCACCGCCACCCCCGCGTCTTCTTCGCGGCCCTGGAGCGCGCGGCCGTCGGCACCGATGCCGGCGCCGCCGAGCCGCCCGCGGCCGCGCTGGCCGATGCCGTGGCGTCGCTGCGCCCCGCGATGGTGCTGGTGCTGGGCCACGTGGCGGCCCGGGCCGTGCTGGGCCGCAGCGAGCCCCTGGGGCGCCTTCGGGCCAGCCCGCACCAGCTGGCGGGCTGCCCGGCGGTGGTGACCTATGACCCGGCGTTTCTCATGCGCTCGCAAGACACCAAGGCGGCCGCCTGGGCAGACCTGTGCCAGGCCCTGGCCACCGTGCGGGCCGGCGCGGCGGTGCCATAATCCGCCGCCTGTTGATTTTTTTAACGGAGACAGTTCCTTGGAAACCTACCCGAGTTGGTAGCTTTCAGCTCCCCGGCCTGCCTGCCGTGCGGGGTTGAAAGCACCCCCATACCCCCACCGCAGATGCCACACAACAAGGGAGTGAGCCCATGCTCAACATCTTCACGCTCGCCAATGGCCGGCTGTTCCAGGAAGAAATCGAGTCGCTGGAAGAGCTGACGAAATTCCAGCCCATCTGGGTGGACCTGGAGTCCCCCACCCTCGAGGAAAAGCGCTGGATCAAGCAGCACTACGGCCTGTCCATCCCCGAGGATGCGATGGACGAGGACATCGAGGAATCCGCCCGCTTCTACGAGGAAGACAACGGCGAGCTGCACATCCGCAGCGACTTTTTGATCGATGACGACGAAGACCCCCGCTCCGTGCGCGTGGCCTTCATCCTGAACCAGCACAACACCAACCTCAAGAGCCGGGGCGTGCTGTTCTCCATCCACGACGAGGACGTGCCCGTCTTCCGCCTGCTGCGCATGCGCGCACGCCGCGCGCCGGGGCTGATCGAGGACGCCAAGGAGGTGCTGCTCAAGCTGTTCGACGCCGACGCCGAGTATTCGGCCGACACGCTGGAAGGCATCTACGACGAACTGGAGGCGGTGAGCAAGCAGGTGCTGGCCGCCGACGTGACCGACGCCCGCGCCGGCGAGGTGCTGGCGGCCATCGCCCGCCAGGAAGACTTGAACGGCCGCATCCGCCGCAACGTGATGGACACGCGCCGCGCCGTGAGCTTCATGATGCGCAGCAAGATGCTCAACTCCGAGCAGTTCGAGGAAGCCCGCCAGATCCTGCGCGACATCGAGTCGCTGGACAACCACACGGCCTTCCTGTTCGACAAGATCAACTTCCTGATGGACGCCACGGTCGGTTTCATCAACATCAACCAGAACAAGATCATCAAGATCTTCTCGGTGGCCAGCGTGGCGCTGCTGCCCCCCACGCTGATTGCCAGCGTGTACGGGATGAACTTCAAGTTCATGCCCGAGCTGGACTGGTCGCTGGGGTATCCGTATGCGCTCGCTCTGATGGTGGCCAGCGCGCTGGGACCGATGTGGTACTTCCGCAAGCGCGGCTGGTTGAAATAGGCTCCCCCCTGAGGCGCTGCGCGCCTTCCCCCCAGGGGGACGCCTCCGGCGGACCGGCAAAGCCGGCTCCGCGGTGGCGCTGGTGTTTGGGGCGTGCCGGTTTCGCGGCGCGGAGGGATTTGAAGCCTTTTTGGCCCCTAGCGCTTATCCAGCAAGCGCAGGCAGCTATTAATTTGATAGCTTTTGCATGAACCCCAGCAGGATGTGCTCAGCGTAGCGCGTGGCCACGGTGCGCACGAAGGCGGGGAAGTCCACGTGCGCGGTGTCGTCGGCGCGGTCGGAGATGGTCCGCACGGCGGCAAAGGGCCGGCCGTAGTCATGGCACACCTGGGCCACGGCGGCGCCTTCCATTTCCACCGCCAGCACGGCGTGGCCCGCGGCCTGCAGCGTGCCGTGCAGGTGCAGGGCCTCGCTGGCGGCGCACACGAAGCGGTCGCCGCTGGCCACCAGCCCCTCGTGCACGCGGGGGGCTGGCAGAGCGACCACTTGATCACCCGTCGTTTTCAAGCCCAATTGGCCTCCAGCGCTTGCCAGATAAGCGCGAGCAGCTCCTGAAAGCAGAGCAGACAGCGCCGCATCGCACGCAAACCGGCTGCGCGCATAGCCGGGCACTTCCCAGCGCGGGAACAGCGGCGAGGCGTCCATGTCGTGCTGGATGTAGTCCTGCGCCACCACCACGTCGCCCACGTTCACGCCCTCGCCCACACCGCCCGCCACGCCGGTGAAGACGATGCGCGCCACCCCGAAGTGCTCGACAAGCGCCGTGGCCGTGGTGGCGGCAGCCACCTTGCCGATGCCCGACAGCGCCAGCACCACCGGGTGGCCGTGCAGCTCACCCCGCCAAAAAGCACGGCCCGCGTGCATCAGCCGCTGGGGGTGTGCGAGGTGTTGCACCAGCGAGCTCTGTTCTTCGGGCAACGCACTCAGGATGGCTGTGCTCATGCGAAGGTCCTCTTAGAACGTGTTTACGATCTCGCAGGGGATCGCGTTGGAGCGCAATCGGGACGAGTGGATGCTTCGGGTGCGCCGCATGGGCTCGTGCCCATGCAAGCAGCCGGGGCGTCCAATCGCCCGATTTCGCTCCAACCCTTCGGGCAGCGGCCTTTGCGGGCGGTCTGCGGCGTTGCGGCGCTTGTGGATAGCTGGGCTATCCACAAGCGCCGCGCCTTGCATCCCATCCCGCAAAGACCGCTGCGCGACCCCTGGGAGATCGTAAACACGTTCTTAGTCATCATGTCATCGGGCCACAAGCGACCGTTTACTTTCGTCGGGCGGTCCAGTCACAAAAAAGGCGGCCGAAGCCGCCGGGGAATTGTGGCGCGCCTGAGGCCACGTTACTTCTTGTCGCGCAGTTCGCGCCGCAGAATTTTGCCCACAGGTGTCTTGGGCAATTCCGTGCGGAACTCGATCACCTTGGGCTGCTTGTAGCCGGTGAGCTCGTGGCGGCAGAACTCCTTGACCTGCGCTTCGGTCAGCGCCGGGTCTTTCTTGACGATGACGAGCTTGACCGCCTCGCCGGTCTTCTCGTCCGGCACGCCCACCACCGCGCACTCGAGCACGCCAGGGCAGTTGGCCACGACCTCCTCGACCTCGTTGGGGTAGACGTTGAAGCCGCTGACCAGCACCATGTCCTTCTTGCGGTCCACGATCTTGAAGAAGCCGCGCGCGTCCATCACGCCGATGTCGCCCGACTTGAAGAACCCGTCCTCGGTCATGACCTTGGCGGTCTCGTCCGGGCGCTGCCAGTAGCCCGCCATGACCTGCGGGCCCTTGATGGCGATCTCGCCCGCCTGGCCCAGCGTGGTCACTTCACGGCCCTCGTCGTCCAGCAGCTTCATGTAGGTGCTGGGCAGCGGCACGCCGATGGTGCCGGTGTACTCGGTGCTGGTGGTCGGGTTGCAGCTGGCCGACGGGCTGGTCTCCGACAGGCCGTAGCCTTCGCAGATGGGGCAGCCGGTCTTTTCCAGCCAGAGCTTGGCCACGGCCCCTTGCACGGCCATGCCGCCCCCCACCGAGACCTTCAGGTTCTTCCAGTTGACGGTGTTGAAGTCGGGGTGGTTGGCCAAGCCGTTGAACAACGTATTCACCGCCGGGAAGCTGTGGAAGGTGTGCTTGGACAGCTCTTTGAGCACGGCGGGCAGGTCGCGCGGATTGGGGATCAGGATGGTCTTGCCGCCCGTGCGCATGCTGAGCATCATGTTCACGGTGAAGGCGAAGATGTGGTACAGCGGCAGCGCGCAGATGCTGGTGGGCTGCTCGCCCGCGGGCACCTTCTTCATCACCGGGTCGTTCCAGGCCTCGGACTGCAGCACGTTGGCGATGATGTTCCGGTGCAGCAGCACCGCGCCCTTGCTCACGCCGGTGGTGCCGCCCGTATATTGCAACAGTGCGATGTCGTCGGGGCGGATGTCCGGCTTCTTGAACGTGCCACGCGATCCCTGCGCCACGGCGTCGTTGAAACGCACGGCGCCCGGCAGGTCGTAGGCCGGCACCATCTTCTTGACGTTGCGCACCACGTAGTTGACCAGCGCGCCCTTGAGCAGCCCCAGCTGGTCGCCCATGGCACAGAGCACCACGTGCTTGACGGGCGTGTGGGCCAGGCAGCTTTGCAGCGTGGTGGCGAAATTCTCGATGAGGACGATCGCCTTGGCGCCGGAGTCCTTGAGCTGGTGCTCCAGTTCGCGGGGCGTGTACAGCGGGTTGACGTTGACCACCACGAAGCCCGCCCGCAGGATGGCGGCCACGGCCACCGGGTACTGCGGCACGTTGGGCATCATGATGGCCACGCGGTCCCCCTTGACCAGGCCCAGGCCCTGCAGGTAGGCCGCAAAGGCGCGGCTGAGGGCATCGGTCTGGGCGTAGGTCACGTCCTTGCCCATGAAGCTGTAGGCCACACGGTCTGCGTACTGGGTGAAGGCCTCGTCCATCAAGGCCACCAGCGAGGGGTACTGCGACGGATCAATGTCCGCGGGAACGCCTTGCGGATAGGCGGCCAGCCAAGGGCGGTCGGTCATGGTGCGTGTCTCTCCAAATTCTTCTAGACGGAACGGAACGGAATCGAAACGGACTGCGGCGCGGTGGGGACCGCATTGTCCCCGCCGTCCGGCAGCCCCGTGGTTGTAGTTTCCCCTAGGCGCCGCAGCGGCACGGCCGCAGCGCCATCTTTTTTTGTGGTTTTCCTGAGCGTTCCCGGAACGCGGTCATTCAATGGCCTTGCCAATGTCCTCGACCACCTTCTTGGCGTCGCCAAAGACCATCATGGTCTTGTCCATGTAGAACAGCTCGTTGTCCAGGCCTGCATAGCCGGCCGCCATGGAGCGCTTGTTCACGATCACGGTCTTGGCCTTGTAGGCCTCCAGGATGGGCATGCCGTAGATGGGGCTGCCCTTGGTGTGCGCGGCGGGGTTCACCACGTCATTGGCACCCAGGATGATGGCCACGTCGGCCTGGCCGAACTCGCCGTTGATGTCCTCCATCTCGAAGACCTGGTCGTAGGGCACCTCGGCCTCGGCCAGCAGCACATTCATGTGGCCGGGCATGCGGCCCGCCACGGGGTGGATGGCGTATTTGACGGTGATGCCCTTTTCCACCAGCTTTTGCGCCAGCTCCTTCACCGCGTGCTGGGCGCGGGCCACGGCCAGGCCGTAGCCCGGCACGATGACCACGGTCTCGGCATTGCCCAGCACGAAGGCCGCGTCGTCGGCGCTGCCGCTCTTGACGCTGCGCTGCACCTGGCTGCCGCCGCCGGCGGCCGCGGCCTCGCCGCCAAAGCCGCCCAGGATCACGTTGAAGAACGAGCGGTTCATGGCCTTGCACATGATGTAGCTCAGGATCGCGCCCGAGCTGCCCACCAGCGAGCCGGCGATGATCAGCATGCTGTTGTTGAGCGAGAACCCGATGCCCGCGGCGGCCCAGCCCGAGTAGCTGTTGAGCATCGACACCACCACCGGCATGTCCGCGCCGCCGATGGGAATGATGATGAGCACGCCCATCACGAAGGACAGTGCCAGCATGGCGAAGAACGCCGTCCAGTTCTCGGTGGCCATGAACACCAGCCCCAGGCCCACGGTGGCCAGGCCCAGCACCAGGTTGAGCAGATGCTGCCCCGCGAACTGCACCGGTGCGCCCTGGAACAGGCGGAACTTGTACTTGCCCGAGAGCTTGCCGAAGGCAATGACCGAGCCGCTGAAGGTGATGGCGCCGATGGCCGCGCCCAGGAACAGCTCCAGGCGGTTGCCTGCGGGAATGGGCTGGCCCTTGGCCACGATCTGGAACGCCCAGGGCTCGGCCACGGCGGCGATGGCGATGAACACGGCGGCCAGACCGATCATGCTGTGCATGAAGGCCACCAGCTCGGGCATCTTGGTCATCTCCACCCGGTTGGCCATGAAGGCGCCGGCCGCCCCGCCCACCACCAGCGCGCCCAGCACGTACACCATGCCCTGGGCCTTGCCGCCCGACAGCTCCACGATGAGCGCCGACGTGGTCAGGATGGCAATCGCCATGCCCGCCATGCCGAACATGTTGCCGCGGATGGACGTGGTGGGGTGCGACAGGCCCTTGAGCGCCTGGATGAAGCAGACGCTGGCCACCAGGTACAGCAGCGTGACGAGGTTCATGCTCATGCCTGCTCTCCCCCGGCCTTGGGCGCCGCCGCCTTCTTGTCCTTCTTCTTGAACATCTCGAGCATGCGGCGGGTCACCAGGAAGCCGCCAAACACGTTCACCGCCGCCAGCGCCACGGCCAGCACCCCCATGCCTTTGCCCAGCGGGGTTTCGGTCAGGGCCGCCGCCAGCATGGCCCCCACGATCACGATGGCCGACACGGCATTGGTCACCGCCATGAGCGGCGTGTGCAGGGCCGGCGTGACATTCCACACCACGTGGTAACCCACATAGATGGCCAGCACGAAGATGATCAGGTTGATGAGGGTGGGAGAGACGGCGTCCATGGGGTCCTTCGTTCAGCGGTAGTTTCAGGAAGACCAGCGGCTCACGCCCGGGCCATCACTTGGGTAGCGGCAACGGAAACGGCGGCAGGGCAAAGAAGCCGTCCACCATGCCCACGCTGGTCCGCGCAGCCTGCACCACCTTCTGGCTCCACTCCTGCACCGGCAGGCCCGCGCGGAGGAACTCCTCGTTGTTGCGGGGCTTGGGCCACAGCAGGCGCTGGTCCACGATGGCGTTCACATTGATGTAGGCCCCGCCTTCGGTGGCGTAGCGGTAGTTCAGGTGGGTGTACGCCGTGTTGACGGTGGCATGGTGCTCGTCCAGCCAGCGCACCACGGCGGGGTGGTTCTTCTCCATCCAGCCCTTGTTGTTGGCCCAGCGCTTGACCTGCAGGCAATCGATGCGCACGGGGCTGGATTCCGCGGCGTCCACGACCCGCAGGTCGGGCTGCTGCTGGCACGCCCCCGTCCAGAGCGTGGGGCCTTGCCATTTGTTGGTGCGGTTGGTCTGCAGCAGCACCACGGCCAGCAGTTCCTTGTTGGCACCCCGCAACCCCACGGCCCGCGTCTGCAAGGGGAAACTGCCCGGCAGGGGCTGCAGCGGCAGCGCCTCGTTGGAACTCCCCAGGTCTTCCCAGTCCGTGGAAGGCAGCACCAGCCGCGCACGCCCGGCGCCGTACTCCTCCGGCCCCGCGGGAATGGGGGCGCAGGCACTCAGGCCCGCTGCCGCCACCGCCGCTGCCAGCAGCCAGGCCGCCGGGTGGCGCGGGCCGGCGCCCGGGTGTTGGGGTTTGTTCTTCTTCACGTTCTTGCCAATGGAAATCATGCGCGCTTTACCGTGCCTTCATGGGCCACGAGGCAAGCCGCAACAATGTCGTCCTGCAGGTCCATGTGCAAGGCACCGTCCTTGTTGATGATGAGTTTGAGAAAGTCCAGCACGTTGCGGGCATAGAGCGAGGAGGCGTCCGCCGCCACCAGGGCCGGCAGATTGGTTTCGCCGACCAATGTCACCCCATGCCGGACCACGGTTTTGCCGGCTTCGGTGAGCGGGCAATTGCCGCCCTGCGGCGCCGCAATGTCCACGATCACCGATCCGGGCTTCATGGACCGTACCATGTCTTCGGTGACCAGCACCGGCGCGGGCCGCCCGGGAATGAGCGCGGTGGTGATGACCACGTCGGCCTGCGCCACGCGCTTGGCCACTTCGGCCTTCTGGCGCTCCAGCCAGCTCGGGGGCATGGGCCGCGCATAGCCGCCCACCCCCTCGGCCGCTTCTTTTTCTTCCTGCGTTTCGTAGGGCACGTCGATGAACTTGGCGCCCAGCGACTCCACCTGCTCCTTCACGCTGGGCCGCACGTCGGAGGCTTCGATCACGGCCCCCAGCCGCTTGGCCGTGGCGATGGCCTGCAGCCCCGCGACGCCCACGCCCAGGATCACCACGCGCGCCGCCTTCACGGTGCCGGCGGCCGTCATGAGCATGGGGAAGAAGCGCTGGTACCGGTCTGCCGCGAGCATCACGGCCTTGTAGCCGGCGATGTTGGCCTGCGACGACAGCACGTCCATGCTTTGCGCCCGCGTGGTGCGGGGCGCGGCTTCGAGCGCGTAGGCCGTGACCCCGGCGGCCGCCAGCCGCTGCAGCCCGGCCGCGTCAAAGGGGTTGAGCATGCCCACCAGCGTGGCGCCGGCGCGCAGGCGCGAAGCCTCGGCGTCCTGCGGTGCGCGCACCTTGAGCACCAGGTCCGCCCCCCAGGCCCCGGCGGCATCGGTGATTTCCGCGCCGGCCGCCTCGTACGCGGCATCCGTCACGCTGGCGGCCACGCCCGCCCCTGATTCGATGCGCAAGGTATGGCCCTGGGCCTTCAGCTTCTTGACCGTTTCCGGCGTCGCCGCGACCCGGGTTTCTCCCGCCATGGACTCCGCAGGCACACCAATCAGCATGTCGTCTCCTCGAAGGGGGTCAGTGGTATCACTTACTTACTGACCGCGAGCTTACATGAAGAATTTCTCATGGCTGTCGCCTTTGTCTGATGTAGAGGGAACTCCCCAGCGCCCCGGCCGCACAGCGGCCCATGAAAAAAGCCCGGCCGCTTGCGCGCCGGGCTTGGAGGGCTTCCCGCACAGGACTTTCGGGCCGCCGGGTCAGTTCACCACCTGGGCGAGCGTGCCCGATGCGTAGCGCTGCGCGACTTCCTGCAGGCTGTAGCCCTTGATCCTTGCGCCCTGGCCTTCGCAGCCGAACTCCAGGTAGCGCTGCTTGCACACGGCCTTGGCCGCCTCGCGGGCGGGCTTGAGCCATTCGCGGGCGTCGAACTTGTCGGGGTTCTCGGCCAGGAACTTGCGCACCGCGCCGGTCATGGCCAGGCGGATGTCGGTGTCGATGTTGATCTTGCGCACGCCGTACTTGATGGCTTCCTGGATTTCCTCGACGGGCACGCCGTAGGTTTCCTTCATCTTGCCGCCGTACTGGTTGATGATGGCCAGCAGCTCCGCGGGCACGGAGGACGAGCCGTGCATCACCAGGTGGGTGTTGGGGATGCGGGCGTGGATTTCCTTCACGCGGCTGATGGCCAGGATGTCGCCCGTGGGCTTGCGGCTGAACTTGTAGGCGCCGTGGCTGGTGCCGATGGCGATCGCCAGGGCGTCCAGCTGCGTGGCCTTGACGAAGGTGGCGGCCTCCTCGGGGTCGGTCAGCATCTGGCTGTGGTCGAGCTTGCCCACGGCGCCAATGCCGTCTTCCTCGCCGGCGTCGCCGGTCTCCAGGTTGCCCAGGCAGCCCAGCTCACCCTCCACCGTCACGCCTACCTTGTGGGCCATGTCCACCACCTTGCGGGTCACGTCCACGTTGTAGTCGAAGCTCGACGGCGTCTTGCCGTCTTCCATCAGCGAGCCGTCCATCATCACCGAGCCGAAGCCCAGCTCGATCGCGCCCTGGCATACCTTGGGCGAGGTGCCATGGTCCTGGTGCATCACCAGCGGGATGTGGGGGTAGGCTTCCGCCGCGGCCTGGATCAGGTGCTTGATGAAGGGCTCGCCGGCATATTTGCGGGCACCGGCGCTGGCCTGCAGGATCACGGGAGCGCCCACCTCGTCGGCGGCAGCCATCACGGCCTGGACCTGCTCCAGGTTGTTGACGTTGAAAGCGGGGATGCCGTAGCTGTTGGCAGCGGCATGGTCGAGCAGTTCGCGCATCGAAACGAGAGGCATGGTCGTAGGGTCCGTTGAAGTGTGGAAGAAGGCGCTGCCAGGCAGGCTCGGCGGTGGTAACCGCTTGGTAACCGGCAATTTTAACCGGGGGCTTCGGCCGGGGCGCCCGGCAAAACCAAGCGGTAGCAGGTGGTAAACGGCGCGGGCGCCGGGGCCGGGCCGAAGCCGCCGCCATGGACCTCGGCCACCCGGCGCAGGATTTCGTGGCCCAGGTGCAGGCTGTCCGCCGCCGGCCGGGCGCCGGCGCCGCCAGCGCCCTGGCGTGCGCCACCGTCGTCGGACACCTGCAGCCAGGCACCGCCGTCGCCCGACGGCGCCACCTGCACGGCAATGTGCGTGCCCTCGGGGGTGTGCTTGAGCGCGTTTTCCACCAGATTGCGCGTGGCGATGTCCAGCAGCAGCGCGTGCCCGGGCACCCACAGTTCCGGCGGTGCCGTCACGGCGATGTCGTCGCCGCGCTGCCACGCCGTCTGGGCATAGTCGGCGCACACCTGGCGGGCCACGGCGCACAGGTCCACCGGGGCCTTGGCTTCGTGGAGCTCGGCCCGGCTCGCGCGCGCCAGGGTCAGCAGCTGGTGGAGCACGTGCCCAGCCCGCAGCGCGTCCTGGCCAATGCGGTCGATGGCCTGTGCCCGCGCGCCGGCGTCCAGCGTCCCGGCCAGGGCGCTGGCCTGCAGCGCGATGGACGACAGCGGCGTGCGCAGCTCATGGGCCACCTCGTTGGCCAGGCGGCGCTCGCGCACGAGCGCGGCCTGCTGGCGGTCCAGCAGCGTGTTGATGGACGCAACGACGGACTGGAACTCGTTCCAGGCGTGCCGCGACGCGAGCCGCTGCGTGCTGGTCGGGTCCAGGGCCGCCACGTCGGCCGACAAGGCGTAAAGCGGGCGCAGGCCCCGCCACAGGGCCAGGCCCAGCGCCAGCGCCACCACCGGCAACAGCCACAGGCCCGGCTCGATCATCTGCTCGGCAATGTCTTCGGCCAGGTCATCGCGTTCGCGCAATGCCAGCAGCACCATGATCTTGCGCTGGCGGGCGGCGTCCCACTGGGAAAAACTGCGCCACGCGACCTGCCCGGGCCCCAGCACCAGGTCGGCAAAGCCCTCGGCCTCGGTGAACGGCGGGGGCTCAGCCACCCCCCGCAGGGAAAGCACGGTTCCCTGGGCGTCCCACTGCACCACGCTCAGCGACTGCTGGTAGTCATGGGACTTGAGCCAGGGCGTGGGCGCCTGGGGCGTGGCCTGCGGCCCCTGCATGGACTCGGTGGCCCGCAGGTTCAGCAGCAGCGCCGCGACGCTGGCCAGGTGCCCGTCGGTCAGCTCATCCGCCTCGTGCACCCCGGTCTGGTAACCGATGGCCACGAAGCTCGCCCACACCAGCACCAGCGCCCCCAGCGTCCACAGCAGCAGCTGCCGGGTCAGCGACGGGCCGCGCGCAGCCGGTGGACCGCCCTGGGCCAGGCTCACGGAGCCACCTCCTGCGGCACAAAATAGCCCACGCCGCGCATGGTCTGGATGCAGCCGCTGCCCAGCTTGCGGCGCAGGTGGTGGATGTGCACTTCCACCGCGTTGCTCTCGATCGCGGCATCCCAGCTGTACAGCCGCTCTTCGATCTGCTGGCGCGACAGCACCCGCCCGCGGGCCTCCAGCAGCACCAGGAGCACGGAAAACTCCCGCGGAGACATCTCGACCGGCTTGCCCTTCAGCCGCACCGTCCGGGTGGCCGGGTCCAGCTCGATGTCGCCGTGGCGAATGGTGGGCGACGCGCGCCCCGCGGCCCGCCGCAGCAGCGCGCGCAGGCGCGCGTCCAGCTCGTCCACGTCGAACGGCTTGGTCAGGTAGTCGTCGGCGCCGAGATCCAGCCCCGCCACGCGCTGGTGCACCTGGTCCCGGGCGGTCACGATGAGCACGGGGGTGGCCGGGTCCGGCAGGGCCGCGGGAGCGCCCGCTGCGGCCGCAGGGCTCAGGCGCAACCGCCGCAGCAGCTCGCCGCCGTCACCGTCGGCCAGCCCCAGGTCAAGCAGCACCGCGTCAAAGCGCTCCGCCCGCAGCGCACTCCAGGCGCCGGCCACGCCGTCGCAGACATCCACGGCATAGCCGCGTTGCTGGAGGTTGGTGCGCAGGCCGCTGGCAATGCCTGCATCGTCTTCGACCACGAGGATTCGCATGGCGCCATTGTCGCAGCGCCAGCCGCCCGGGCGAATGGGCGGCGGCGCCATTAAGACCGCGTTAAGTAGCCCGGCCTATGGTGCCGGGCATGTCAGCCACGCCCGCGCCATCCCTGTTTCGCCGCCATGCCTTTCTTTTCTGGACGCTGGGTGCCCTGGCCTGCGTGCTGGCCTGGGACGCGGGCGGGCAGGACCTGGCCTGGGCGCAGCCCTTTGGCTCGGCCCAGGGCTTTCCCATGCGGGACCAATGGTTCTTCGTGCAGGTCATGCACGAAGGCGCGCGCCGCCTCGGCTGGCTGCTTGTGCTGCTCCTCACGCTCAGCGTGTGGTGGCCCCTAGGTTTCTTGCGGCGCCTGGACGCGGGCGAGCGCGCCCAGATGGCCGTGAGCGCCCTGCTGTCCCTGGCGGTGGTCAGCATCGGCAAGAACCTGAGCGCCACCAGCTGCCCGTGGGATCTGGCGCAGTTCGGCGGCGTGGCGCGGCATGTCTCGCACTGGGCGCTGGGGGTGCTGGACGGCGGCAGCGGGCGCTGTTTTCCTGCCGGCCACGCATCGGCCGGCTTTGCCTTTCTGGGCGGCTATTTCGCGCTGCGCCGCAAGGCGCCCGGCGCCGCACGCTGGTGGCTGGCGGGCGCTCTGGTGGCCGGCCTGGTGCTGGGTGGCGTGCAGCAGGTGCGCGGCGCCCACTTCATGAGCCACACGCTGTGGACCGGCTGGCTGTGCTGGACCACTGGCTGGCTCTGCGACGTGGCAGCCCGGGCCTTGCGTCCGCGCTTTGCCAACCTGAACGCACCCTCCGCCGAGGCGCCCCATGCTTCCACTTGACGTCGCGGTGTTCCACGCCCTCAACGCCGACGCCGCGACATGGCCCGGGGTGGTGACGGCAGCGCGGTGGGCCTCTCAGCAACTGCCCATCGCGATGGGCGGCGTCCTGGTCGGCAGCCTGGTGGTGGGCAATACCGCCCAGCGCCACGCAGTCGCCCGCATCCTGGCGTCCATGGCGCTGGCCTGGCTGGGCGTGCAGCTGCTGCGGTACGCGGTGCCCGCGCCGCGCCCGGCCCAGCTCGGGCTGGGCGTGCAGTGGGTGGAGCATGGAGCACGCGCCGGTTTTCCCAGCATGCATGCGGCGGGGGCCTTTGCGCTTGCAGCCAGCCTGCAGGCTTCGCGGCCCGCACGCTTCATCGCGCTGGCGGGATGGGCGGTGGCCTTCGCGGTGGCGTGGAGCCGGTTGTGCCTGGGCCTCCACTTTCCGTCAGACGTCCTGGTCGGCATGCTGACCGGCGCCCTCAGCGCGGGCGTGGTCCATGCACTGGGCTTGCGGTGGGCCGGGGCAGCGCCCCTGCGGACGCCGCATGCAGCCGACGCGCACCCTGAGCCGCGACAGGCGGCAACCCCGTCGGTCAGCTGGCCACGCAAATTTTGAGCATGTTCGTCCCGCCGGGCGCGCCCATGGGCTCGCCGCAGGTGATGGCATAGACATCGCCCTTCTGCACGATGTTGCGGCTCTTGAGGTGGCGCTCGGCCTGCTCGAGGGCCGTATCGCGGTCGGCGCTGGTGTCCATCAGCAGGGGGCGCACGTTGCGGTACATCGCCATCTTGCGCTGCGTCGCCACCTTGGGCGTCAGGGCATAGATGGGGATGTGGATGCGGTGGCGGCTCATCCACAGCGCCGTGGCGCCGCTGTCGGTCATCGCCACGATGGCCTTGGCTCCCAGGTGGTGGGCGGTGAACAGCGCGCCCATCGCGATGGACTGGTCGATGCGCCCAAAGGTCTGGCCGGTGAAATCGGCGTCGAGCTGGTGGTCTTCGGCCGCCTCGGCGGCGGCGCAGATCGTGGCCATCTCTTCCACGGTCTCCAGCGGGTAGCGGCCGGCGGCGGTCTCGGCGCTCAGCATCACGGCGTCGGTACCGTCCAGCACGGCGTTGGCCACGTCGCTCACCTCGGCCCGCGTGGGCACGGGGTTGGTGATCATGCTTTCCATCATCTGCGTGGCGGTGATGACCACCTTGTCCTGGTCGCGCGCCATGCGGATCATCTTCTTTTGCAGCGCGGGCACGGCGGCGTTGCCCACTTCCACGGCCAGGTCGCCGCGCGCCACCATGATGCCGTCGGAGACGCGCAGGATGGATTCCAGGTGCGGAATGGCCTCGGCCCGCTCGATCTTGGCGATCAGGCCGGGCTTGTGCCGGTGCTCGGACGCGGCCACGTTGCACAGCTGGCGCGCCATTTCCATGTCGGTCGCGTTCTTGGGGAAGCTCACCGCCACGTAGTCGGCCTGGAAGCTCATGGCCGTGCGGATGTCTTCCATGTCCTTGGCCGTGAGCGCGGGGGCGGTAAGCCCGCCGCCCTTCTTGTTGATGCCCTTGTTGTTGGACAGCTCGCCGCCCACCTTGACGGTGGTGTGCACGGCCTCCCCGCGCACGGCGTCGACCGTGAGCACGATCAGGCCGTCGTTGAGCAGCAGGATGTCACCCGCCTTCACGTCGCGCGGCAGCTCCTTGTAGTCCAGCCCCACGCCCTGGAGGTCGCCCAGCTCGGTGCGCGAGGCGTCCAGCACGAATTTCGCGCCGGGCTCCAGCTGCACCTTGCCCTGCTCGAACTTGCCCACGCGGATCTTGGGGCCCTGCAGGTCGGCCATGATGGCCACCTCGCGGCCCGCGCGCTGGGCGGCCTCGCGCACGGTGGCGGCGCGGTCGATGTGGTCCTGCGCCTTGCCGTGGCTGAAGTTCAGCCGGACTACGTTGACCCCCGCGCGGATCATGGCTTCCAGCAGCGCCGGATCGCTCGATGCGGGGCCCAGGGTGGCAACAATCTTCGTGGCGCGGCGCGTGGGCATGGGCTTGTCTCTTTCTCTCGTTCGGGGGATGTAATCGAATTTCAATTCTCACACGAAGCGGTTACATGCCGGTTACCCGGCGCGCCGCAGGGCATCACAGCAAGGCATGGGACAGCAGGTGGGCGAGCAGGTGCGCCAGGATCGCGGCCTCCAGCCCGTGGCGGGCGTAGAGCGCGCCGGCAACCAGGCCGAACGCCGTGTTGCCCACCAGCACGAAGGCAACGACCGGCGCCGTGAGCACGCCCGCGATTGCCTGGGCCGCCGGCAGGTGGCCCAGCGCAAACAGCAGGGCGCTGAGCACCACGGCCACGGCCACCAGCCCCGTGCCCGGGCGCCCGCGGCCGCGCTGCGCCACACGCCAGCCCAGCCACAGCAGCAGGCTCATCACGCCCCAGCGCATCAGCAGCTCCTCGGTAATGCCGCCGTACAGCAGCTTGACAGCCAGGGGCATGGCGGCGGCGGGATCGGTCGGGCGCAGGGCGGCCGGCGCCACCCAGGACAGCGCCCAGAGCCAGGCAGCCCCCGCGATGCCGCCCGCAACGCCCGGCCCCCAAAGGCGCCGCACGGCGGGCCCCACGGGCGCCCCGCAGAGCCAGGCCGACACCGCCGGAGCCCCCAGCCCCACGCGCGGCGCGAGCACCGTGCCCACGGCCACGCACAGGGCCAGCAACACGGCCGTCTGCGCACCGCTGAGCAGCGCCAGCGCCCACCATGGCAGGGGCAGCAGCTCCGCATGGGCGCGCAGGGGCGGCAGCAGCGCCCACACCACGGCCACCCCCCCCGGCATGCCCAGCAGCCACAGCACGGCCCCCAGGCGCCACCCGGAGGGCACTGGAGCCGGGCCAGCGGGACCGGGAGCGTTCCACACCATGAAAGAGGGACCGGGCGCTGCGTTCAGGCGCTTCGCAACCGCTTCAGGCGCGCATGAGCGCTTCGATCTCGTCCGCCTTCACCGGCACGCCGCGCGTGATCAGCTCGCAACCGGTTTCGGTCACGATGGCATCGTCCTCGATGCGGATGCCGATGTGGTGGAACGGCTCGGGCACGCCGTCGGCCGGGCGCACGTACAGGCCGGGTTCGATGGTGAGCACCATGCCGGGGCGCAGCACGCGGCTGGGGCGGTTGGTGATGGTCTCGCCGGACAGCGGGTCCTTGCGCTCGCTCACCTGCCCCACCTCGCCCGGCTCCACATAGCTGCCGCAGTCGTGCACGTCCATGCCCAGCCAGTGGCTGGTGCGGTGCATGTAGAACTGGAAGTAGGCGCGCTGCTCGATCACGTCCTGCGCGGTGCCCACCTTGTTGCGGTCCAGCAGGCCCAGGTCCAGCATGCCTTGCGCCAGCACGGCCACGGTGGCGTCGTGCGGGTCGTTGAAGCGCGCCCCCGCCCGGGTGGCCGCCACGGCGGCGTCCTGGCTGGCCAGCACCAGGTCGTACAGCGCCCGCTGCGGTCCGGTGAAGGTGCCGTTGGCGGGGAAGGTGCGGGTGATGTCGCTGGCATAGCCGTCCAGCTCGCAGCCCGCATCAATCAGCACCAGGTCGCCACGGCGCACCGGGGCCGCATCGGCGCGGTAGTGCAGCACGCAGGCATTGGCGCCCGCGGCAACGATGGAGCTGTAGGCCGGGTACTGCGCCCCTGCCTCACGGAAGGCGTGCAGCAGCTCCGCGTCCAGGTGGTATTCCCGCACGTCCTCGCCACGGCGCAGCATGCGGGCGCAGCGCTGCATGGCGCGGATATGGGCCTCGGCGCTGATGGCGGCGGCACGGCGCATGACGTCCTGCTCGTGCGCGTCCTTGAACAGCCGCATTTCATCCAGCAGCGTGCACAGGTCGTTCTGCTCGGCCGGGCACATGGCGCCAAAGCGCACGCGCGCCCGCACGGCGTTCAGCCAGCCTTCCACCCGCGCCGCCAGGCCGGGGTGGGTGGCAAACGGGTACCACACGCAGCGGGTGTTCTCCAGCAGGCGGGGCAGCCGGGCGTCCAGGTCGGCGATGGAGTGCGCCGCATCCACGCCCAGCGCGCCCGGGGCCGCGGCGGGGCCCAGCCGGTAGCCGTCCCAGATCTCGCGCTCGAGGTCCTTGGGCTGGCAAAACAGCGTGCTGCGGCCGTCATGCGCCAGCACCAGGCAGGCGCCGGGCTCCGTGAACCCGGTGAGGTAGTAGAAGTAGCTGTCGTGGCGGAACAGGAAGTCGGTGTCCCGGTTGCGCGGCTGCTCCGCGGCGGTGGGAACGACGGCGATGCCCCCCGGGCCCAGTTGGGCGGCAAGCCGGGCACGGCGCTGGGCGTAGAGGGAGGCGGGCACTGGGGTGTTCATGAAGAGGTACCGCAAGACGGGGTGGGGGTATTGAGCTCGGCCAGCCGCTCGGGCGTGCCGACGTCGGTCCATCGGCCGGTGTAGAGCTGCGCGCTGACACGGCCATTGTCCATCGCGCGCCGAAGCAGCGGGGCGAGCGGGGCTTTCACGCCGCCCGGGTTGCCGGGCGGAATGTCGCACCAGGGGGCGGAGAACAGCTCCGCGCGCAGCAGCGCGATGGTGCTGTAGGTAAAGCGTGGCAGCGGGCTGCCGGCGGGCAGGTTCAGCGCCAGCCCGTCGGCCGACAGGCCAAAGTTGCCGCGCGGATTGTGGGCAGGGTTGGGCACCAGCCACAGGTGGGCTAAGTGGCCGCTGGCGGCAAAGGCCTGCGCCGCGGCATGGTCGAACACGAAATCCGGGGCGAACACGTCGCCCGCCGCCAGCCAGAACACCGGCCCCAGCTGCGGAAGCGCCCGTGCAATCCCCCCGGCAGTCTCCAGCGCGCCGCCAAAGTCCCGGCCTTCGTGGGAGTATGAAATTGATAGCTTCTTGTGCTTGTCCATCAAGGGCTGGAGGCCAAAAACACCTGAAAAATAGTCGCTGATCTGCTCACCCAGCCAGGCGGTGTTGATCACCACCCGCTCCACCCCCGCCGCCTGCAAGGCCTGCAGATGCCACTGCAGCAGCGGCTGGCCCTGCACGGGCAGCAGGGGCTTGGGCGTGGTGTCGGTGAGCGGGCGCATGCGCTCGCCCCGGCCGGCGGCCAGCAGCAGCGCGGGGATCGGGCCCGGGGCTGCGGCGGGGTTTCCGGCCTGCGCCGGCAGCGCGCCCCGCTGCAGGCTGTGGCGGTGCACGGAGGTGGGCTCAAACAGCGCCAGCAGGGCGCCCAGCAGCGCCTGGGCCTTGCTGGAGTGGTCCGCGCTGAAGTTGCACACGTACACATCGAGCGTGACCGCGCGCTGCTCAGGCCAGGTGTGCACGCACAGGTGCGATTCCGCCAGCAGCACGGTGGCCGTGACGCCGCCCGGGCCGTGGGCCGATGCGGGGAACTGGTGGAACAGCTGGCCCACGGGCTGCAGGCCGGCGGCGCGCACGGCCTCCACGCAGGCCTGGCCCAGCACTGCGGCGTCCAGCAGCCACGGGGCCGCGCAGCGGCAGCCTTGAAGATCGGCGGTGAGGTGCAGTCCTTGCATGGGGAGGGACTGTATTACACGCGGCAGCCGCGCCGGGTGCGCTGCCACAATCGCGCCATGCCCGCCCTTGCCCCCCGCAACGACAAAGCCGCCGCCACCTACGAAAAAGTTGTCGAGGGACTGGTTTTCACGCCCTTCCTGCACCTGCAGTTCCACCTGCTGCCGCCGCTGCGCCTGGAGATTTCCAGCCGCAAGCGCGCGCCGCTGTACGTGGTGGGGACGGAGGGCTGGTGGATTCAGTGGGAAGACCAAGCACCGATAGCGCTGGAAGCCGGCGACGTGGTGTTCCTGCCGCATGCGGGGCGCCATCAGGTCTTCACCGACCCGCAAGCCCCCCTTCAACCGTGGGAAACCCTGCTGTCGCACAAGCCCGTGCGCCACGGCTCCACCTACAACCTGACGGTGGGCGGCGATGCGGCACCGCTGGCCTGGACGGGCAGCTTCTACTGGACCGCCGATCTGGCAAGCCACCCGCTCGTCGCCGGCCTGCCGCCCGTGATGCGCATGAACCGGTCGAGCAACCCGACCTGGCTGCCCCTGATGGCCCAGGTGGTGCAATGGATCAGCGACATCCGCGCCGGCGGAAAGGGCGTGGGCATGACCCAGGCCATGACGGCCCTCCTGCAGCACCTGGTGCTCGAATGGCTGCAGGCTCCGGAGCGCGCCACGCCCGCTGCGTCGCTGGCCCCGGCGGCGGTGCGGGACCCGCGGATCGCGCCGGCGCTGGAGGCGATCCACGCCCGCCCCGCCGAACCCTGGACGGCGACCCGCCTGGCCGCGCTGTGCCACCTCGGCCGCACCACGTTCACCCAGCGCTTCCAGGCCCAGATGCAGTGGCCGCCCATGCGGTATCTGGCGCGCTGGCGCGTGCACCTGGCCGAGCGCATGCTCAAGGAAAAGCGCCTGACGCTGCAGCAGGCGGCCGACGCCGTGGGCTATTCCACCGGCGCCATCCTCGCGCGGGCGTACAAGCGTGAACGGGGCGTTGCGCCCACACTGGAGGCCGGCGCCGAACAATCGGCTGCAAAAACGCGCTGAACAGCTGTCGCCACGGCGGCTGCCTTTCCGAAGAATCCACCACGGGCCCACAGCGGGCCCGTTTTGTTTTTCCTCGAAGGGGATTTCGCATGACAGATACCCGTTGGGCCGCCCGCAAACGGCGTGTGCTGGGCGCAGCCGCGCTGTGCCTGGGACTGGCCGCGGCCACAGCAGCCACCGCCGCCACCGATTGGCAGGCGGCCGGAACTTTCGCCGGCGCCCGCGCCCGCCACACCACCACGCAACTCAGTGACGGGCGCGTTCTCGTTGCCGGCGGGCAGGTTGGCTCCATGCCGCGCCCCACCACGCAGTTCTATGACCCCGCCACCGGCCGCTGGAGCAACGGCCCCGACATGCCCGGCCCGCGCGCCGACCACACGGCCACACCGCTGCGCGACGGCACCGTGCTGTTCGCGGGCGGCATCAACGGCAGCGCATCGGTCACGGCCACCGCCACGTTCGACCCGCAAACCAACGCCTTCACCGATGCGGGCACCATGGCCGTGCGCCGCCGTCAGCACACCGCCACACTGCTGGCGGACGGGCGCGTTCTGATCGCTGGCGGGCGCGGCACGAGCGGCCAGGAGGGCCTGAGATCGGCCGAGCTGTACGACCCCGCCGCACGCACCTGGAGTGTTACAGGCCAGATGGGCGGCGCGGGCAAGCGCCAGCACACGGCCACGCTGCTGCGGGACGGGCGCGTGCTGGCCGTGGGCGGCATCGACAACGGCGAATCCACGGCCACCGCCGCTCTGCTGTACAGCCCCACAGACGGTACCTGGGCGGGCGCCGCGCCCCTGCCCACGCCGCGCCGGGACCACACCGCCACACTGCTGCCGGACGGCCGCGTGTTCGTCGCGGGCGGCTCGGACGGCACCGGCGCGCTGACCTCCACGCTGCTCTACGACCCTGCCGCCGACACCTGGACCCCCGGTCCCGCGCTCCACGCCGCACGCGAGCGCCATGCCGCCATCCTGTTGCCCGATGGCCGCGTGCTGCTGGCGGGCGGCGAGGCGGCGGGCACGCCCACCGCCGTGGTCGAGATCTACAACCCGGTCGCAGGCCTGTCGTCCGTCTTCGCGCCCCTGGCCGAGGCGCGCAGCGCGCTGGGCGCGCTGCTGCTGCATACCGGCGAGGTGCTGGTGACAGGCGGCGTGGGCGCGGTGGCGTCGCTGCAAAGCGCCGAGCGCCTGCGCTGGGACGTCTCCGCCAGCTTCAACGGCGCGCTGCCCGACACGCGCGTGCGGCCCGCCGCGACGCTGCTGCCCGGCGGCGACGTGCTGGTAACCGGCGGCAGCGCGGACAATAGCCAGGGCGGCGCGCGCGACAGCGCCTTTCGCTACCACCCGGCCACGGGCCAGTGGACAACCGCGGCTGCCATGCAGCAGCGCCGTTTCAAGCACACGGCCACGCTGCTGGGTGACGGGCGCGTGTTGGCCGTGGGCGGCCAGAACCCGACGGCGCCCGGCATCGCCAACGTCGAGATTTACGACAGCACCGCCAACACCTGGACGGCCGTGGCCTCGCTGCAATATCCCCGCCACGGGCACACCGCCACGCTGCTGGCCAACGGCAACGTGCTGATCGCGGGCGGCAGCGACGGCACCGTCGGCTCGGCCGGGGTGGCCGAGGTTTTCAGCCCCGCCACCAGCACCTGGCAGCCGGTGGGTGCGCTGCAAAGCCCGCGCACCGGCCACACCGCCACGCTGCTGCCCGACGGGCGCGTACTGGTGGCGGGAGGGCAAGTGAGCAACCAGCCCACCGGCAGCGTGGAGATTTACCACCCCGCCACCGGCCAGTGGAGCGCCGGCCCGAGCCTGGCCGCCGCGCGCATCCAGCATACGGCCACGCTGCTGCCCGACGGCCGCGTGCTGGTAGCGGGCGGCGGCAACCACGTCGGTGCGCTCGCCAGCACTGAAATCTACGACCCCGCCACCAACACCTGGCAGGCCACCGGCGACCTGCAGGAAGGCCGCGCCTTCCATTCCGCCACGCTGCTGCCCGACGGGCGCGTGCTGGTCACGGGCGGCTACCTCAACGCGGTGATGCTGGCCTCCGCCGAAACCTATGATCCTGCGCGCGGCGTGTGGGAGCCCGCCGGTGCCATGCCCATGGCCCGCTGGGCGCACACCGCCACCGTGCTGGCGAGCGGCCAGGTGCTCATCGCTGGCGGCGGCACCAGCAACGGCTCCGCCGCCACGGTGCTCTATGGCCGCAGCAACGACGTGCCGGGCGGCCGCCGCCCCGACGCCACCAGCGCCAGCCCCGTCCTGCTTGCCTCGGGCGGAACGCTGCAACTGGACGGCCAGCGGTTCCTGAGCGACGGCGAAGGCAGCGGCGGCGCCACCAGCCAGTCGGCCACGCACGCGCCCCTGGTGCGGCTGCGCCGCGTGGACGACGGCGCAGAGTTCTGGCTGCCAGCGCAGCAGTCCAGCGCCACACAGTTCATGGCACGCCCGCGCGCCCCAGGCCTGCCCGCCGGCCCCTACCTGGCCACGCTGTTCACCGGCGGCATGGCATCGGCGGGCCTGCCAGTCACCCTGCTGGCGGGCGGCGCCCCCGGCGCACCCACCAACGTTACGGCCACGCCGGGCAATGCCCAAGTCACCGTATCGTGGCAGGCGCCCACCACCGGCACCCCGCCCGTGAGCTACACCGTGACGGCCCAACCCGGCGGCGCCACGTGCACCGTGCTGGCGCCCGCAACGAGTTGCACCGTGACAGGCCTGACCAACGGCACGGTCTATACCTTCATCGTGACAGCCACCAACGCAGGGGGAAGCTCATCGGCCCCGCCCACGGGCGGCGTGGCGCCCGTGGGCGGCTCCGGCGGTGGCGTTCAAAGCGTGCCCACGCTTTCCGAATGGGGCGTGCTGCTGCTGGCTGCGCTGATGCTCCTGGCGGGCCTGCGCACGCGCCGCCTTGTTTGAATCACCAAAAAAATGAGCACCCAGCGCTTTATGGGAAAGCACTGGGGCTCCAAATCATCATGAAAAATCCACCGACATCCTCTGTCCCGCGCCTGGACATCTACGCCGGCATCCACAAGGGCCTGCGCGCCATGATGATGGACACCCTGTCCGCTGTCGGCCGCTGCGACGCCCGCGACAGCGCCGAAATGCAGGACGTATGCGAACGGGTCTTGGTGCTGTGCGACACCTGCGCCAGCCACCTGGAGCATGAAAACGAATTCATCCACCCCGCGATGGAGGCGTACCGGCCCGGTTCCACCGCACCGATCGCCGCCGACCACAAACACCACCTGCACGCCATCGCAGAGCTGTGCGCCATGGCCCGCGCGCTGCCCACGGGTATCGGGCCGGATCGGCAACAGGCCGTGACGGCGCTGTACCGCAAGCTGGCGCTGTTCGTGGCCGAGAACTTCATCCACATGCACGCCGAGGAGGCCGAGCACAACCCGGTGCTGTGGGCCCGCCACAGCGACGCCGAACTGCGCGCGCTGGAAGAGCGCATCGCCGCATCCCTCCCCCCGGCGCAGCACCTGCTGTTCATGCGCTGGATGATTCCGGCACTGCCCACCCCCGAGCGCGCAGCACTACTGGCCGGCCTGCGCGACGCCGCACCGCCCCCTGCCTTCGACGCCGTGCTCGACACGGTACGGCCGCACCTGAGCGCTGGTGACTGGGCTGCATTGAACACCGCACTGACCCAGGCTTCCTCTTCCTGATCCGTACAACCCATGAAAAGTCGATACCGCACCACCCCCCTTCGCCTCGCATCATTTGTGCTGGCTGCGCCCCTCTTGCTGGCGGGCACGCAGGCGCTCGCGCTCACCTGCCCTCCGGGCCAATGGCTGGCTGAGTACTTTCCCAACACCAAACTATCGGGCACAGCGGTGCTCACGCGCTGCGAAGCCGGCCCCATCGATTACTACTGGATGACCGACAGCCCCGACCCACGCCTGCCCGTGGACGCGTTTTCCACGCGCTGGACGGCAAGCCTGCCGTTCCAAGCCGGCACCGCCCGGTTCACGACCTACACCGATGACGGCGTGCGCCTGTTCGTGGACGGCAAGCGGGTCATCAACAACTGGGCGCGCCATGGCATCACCGAGGACACGGCACAACTCCCGCTGAGCGCTGGCACGCACACGGTGCGCATGGAGTACTACGAGGCCGGCGGCGAAGGCCTGGCGCAGCTGTTCATCCAGGGCGCCGCAGCCACCGAGCCGCCACCACCCCCGCCACCCCCCGCGCCGCCGCGCATTACCGGCTTCTCCGCGCAGCCGGCCACCATTGACGCGGGGGGCACCAGCATCCTCACCTGGAACACCGACAACGCGGTGGCCTGCACGGCCAGCAGCGCCCAGGACGCCGGCTGGAGCGGCGCCCGGTCGCCCAGCGGCAGCGCCAGCGTGAAGCCCGCAGCCACCGCCACCTACGGCCTGGCGTGCCGCAACGCGGCGGGCACCGCGGCCAGCGCTTCGGTATCGGTGACCGTTCGCGTCACACCGCCGCCGCCACCACCACCCCCTCCGCCCGAAAACACCGGGGGCCTCAGCGCCACCGTGACGGCGGCGGGCGTGCGCCTGGCCTGGCCCGCGTCACCCCAGGGCCGCAAGTGGGTGAATGGCTACTACGCCGGCTGGTTCTGGGAGACCTACCCGCCCGAGGCCGTGGACATGGGCACCATGACGCATTTCGTCTTTGGCCGTTATGCGCCCGCACTGGGCTCGCTGCCCGGCGGGCGCGCCGGCGACCTGCTGGAAGGCGCAGGCGGCGCGCACGCGCAGGTGGAGGGCACACTGATCGCCAAGGCCCATGCGGCCGGCGTGAAAGCCATCATGATGGTGGGCGGCGACAGCGACGGCCCGGGCTTCCTGGCCGCCACGGCCAACGCCACGGTGCGTGCGCGGTTCATCCAGAACATCCTGGACAAGGCCGTGCAGAAGAACTACGACGGCGTGGACATCGACTGGGAAGAAAACCTGGACACCCCCGCAGCCCGCGCCCAGGCCCTGGCCTTGCTGCGTGAGTTGCGGGCCGCCTCGGAGCAGCGGCCCCGCTACCAGGCCCAGCCGTTGGAACTCAGCTGGCCCGGCTTCTGGGTGAACAAGAACGAACCGGACGTCACGCCGTGGCACGCCGAGGTGGCCGGCGCGGTGGACCGCTTCAACCTCATGACCTACAGCATGGCCGGCGACTGGGGCTGGCTGTCGTGGCACCACTCGCCACTGTTCGGCGCGGACACGTACCACCCCACGTCCATCGAATCCACCGTGCAGGCGTACCTGAACGCCGGGGTGCCCCGCGCCAAGCTGGGCATCGGCATCGGGCTGTACGGGGCCTACTACAACAGCCCCGTGACCGGCCCGCGCCAGAGCCTGGACGGCATGCAAGGCTGGATGAACAACGGCGACTGGGAAAACAACTTCCAGCGGCTGGTGAACGACAACGCGTTCGGGCAACCCGGCGCCGTCTACCACTGGGACGACGTGGCCCAGCAGAGCTACATCACCTACACCCAGCCGTGGCAGCGGGGCCCGGGCACGCCGGTGACCTACCTCAGCTATGAGGACGAACGCTCCATTGCCGCCAAGGGCCAATGGGTGCGCGCCCAAGGCCTGGGCGGCACGCTGGTCTGGACGGTGAACTATGGCTACCTGCCGCTGCAAAACGCCAACCCGCAGATGCAGGCCGTCAAGCAGTCGTTCCTGGACGGATCGGCGCGCTACCGCATCTACCGCGACGGCGCCCCCATCGCCACCACCAGCGACCCACGCTACCTCGACCCCGCTGCGCCCAGCGGCAGCCACGGCTACCAGGTGAGCGAGGTGGATCCGCAGGGGCAGGAGGGCCCGCCCTCCGCCGCAGTGGTCGTTCAGGTCCCGTAAGGCGAAATAGCTATTAAAACAGTAGCTTCCAGCGCTTTATGGACAAGCGCTGGCGGCCAAAATCATTACAAATCGCATCGAACATTCCCCTCTGCCGGCCGCGCGGTGCCGGTGGCGCGCCGTGTCCACAGGGGGCGCCGGCGCGGGTGCAGGCCGAGGCCCCGCACGCCGGCCCGGCTCCTGATTCGATAGCTGCCGGCCCCGGCGGCGCAAGCGCTGCCACCGTTTTGAACCGCAGCCCACCGCTGGTGCCCACCGGCCGACCCGGCCCAAAGGGGGAGAAAAATCCGAAGCGCGGTGCCCTGCGGACGGGAGAGCCGGCGCCGCAACATGCCGGCCCGGGGCCGGGGCCGCCCCGGTAAAATGCCGGGTTTCCCCCGTACCACCACCCTGACCCCACCTCCCCCATGGCCGACACCCAGCAATCCCAACAGATGGCCAATGCAATCCGCGCATTGGCCATGGACGCCGTTCAACAAGCCAATTCTGGCCACCCCGGTGCCCCCATGGGCATGGCCGACATGGCGGTGGGCCTGTGGGCGCGCCACCTCAAGCACAACCCCGCCAACCCCGGCTGGTTCGACCGCGACCGCTTCGTGCTGTCCAACGGCCACAGCTCGATGCTGATCTACTCGCTGCTGCACCTCACGGGCTACGACCTGCCCATCGGCGAGCTGAAGAACTTCCGCCAGCTGCACAGCAAGACCGCCGGCCACCCCGAAGTGGGCGTGACCCCCGGCGTGGAAACCACCACCGGCCCGCTGGGCCAGGGCATCACCAACGCCGTGGGCTTTGCGCTGGCCGAGAAGCTGCTGGCCGCCGAGTTCAACCGCGAAGGCCATGCGGTGGTGGACCACCACACCTACGCCTTCCTGGGCGATGGCTGCCTGATGGAAGGCATCAGCCAGGAAGCCATCTCGCTGGCCGGCGCCTGGAAGCTGAACAAGCTGATCGCCCTGTACGACGACAACGGCATCTCCATCGACGGCCAGGTGGCCCCCTGGTTTGCCGACAACACGCCCCTGCGCTTCGTGGCCAGCGGCTGGAACGTGATCGGCCCCATCGACGGCCACGACGCCGACAAGGTGGCCGAGGCGGTTGCCGAGGCCAAGAAGCAGACCGAGCGCCCCACCCTCATCGTGTGCAAGACGCACATCGGCAAGGGCAGCCCCAACCGCGCCAACACCTCCAAGGCCCACGGGGAGCCCCTGGGCGCCGAGGAAATCAAGCTCACCCGCGAAGCCCTGGGCTGGACGAGCGAGCCGTTCGTCATCCCGCAGGAGGTGTACGCCGCCTGGGACGCCAAGGCCAGCGGCCAGCAGGCCGAAGCGGCCTGGAACGAACGCTTTGCCGCCTACCAGGCCGCCTTCCCCGAGCTGGCCGCCGAGTTCACGCGCCGCATGCGGGGCCAGCTGCCCGCCAACTTCGCGCAGGTGGCGGTGGACACCGTGGTGGCCGCCCACACCAAGGCCGAGACCGTGGCCAGCCGCAAGGCCAGCCAGCTGGCGCTGGAAGCCTTCACCGCCGCGCTGCCCGAGCTGCTGGGGGGCTCTGCCGACCTGACGGGCTCCAACCTCACCAACACCAAGAGCACGCCCAACCTGCGCTTTGACCTGCAAGGCGCCGTCGTCAAGAACGAAGCCGGCGTGGGCGGCCGCCACATCAACTACGGCGTGCGCGAATTCGGCATGGCCGCCGTCATGAACGGCGTGGCGCTGCACGGCGGCTTCATCCCCTACGGCGGCACGTTCCTCACCTTCAGCGACTACAGCCGCAACGCCATCCGTATGGCGGCGCTGATGAAGCAGCGCGTGATCCACGTGTTCACGCACGACTCCATCGGCCTGGGCGAAGACGGCCCCACGCACCAGTCCATCGAGCACGCGGCCAGCCTGCGCCTGATTCCCAACCTGGACGTCTGGCGCCCCGCCGACACGGCCGAGACCGCCGTGGCCTGGAGCGTGGCCCTGTCCAACAAGGACAAGCCCACCGCCCTGCTGCTGAGCCGCCAGAACCTGCCCTACGCGCCCAAGCGCGACCTGGGCGACATCTCCCGCGGCGCCTACGTGCTGAGCGAGCCGGCCGACGTGGGCCTCAAGAAGAAGGCCGTGGCCGTGATCATCGCCACCGGCTCGGAAGTGCAGCTGGCCCTCAAGGCCCAGCGCCTGCTGGCCGACCGCAAGGTGCCGGTGCGCGTGGTCTCCATGCCCAGCACCACCACGTTTGATCGCGAGGACGTGAAGTACAAGAAGGCCGTGCTGCCCGCAGGCCTGCCCCGCGTGGCCGTGGAAATGGGTGCCACGGACGGCTGGTGGAAGTACGGCTGCGCCGCCGTGGTCGGCATCGACACCTACGGTGAATCCGCACCCGCGCCGGTGCTGTTCAAGCACTTCGGCTTCACCGAAGAGAACGTCGCCGCCACGGTGCTCGCCGCCCTCAAGCGCAAGTGATCTGCCAGGGGTCCCGCAGCGATGCGGGGCCCCTTTGAGTTTTGGGACTTTTGGAAATCAACTTTGTTGGAGTGACTATGACGATCAAGATTGGTATCAACGGCTTCGGCCGCATCGGCCGCAACGTGCTGCGCTCGGCCCTGCAGAACTTCAGCGACATCGAGGTCGTGGGCATCAACGACCTGCTGGAGCCTGACTACCTGGCGTACATGCTGCAGTACGACTCGGTGCACGGCCGCTTCAAGGGCACCGTGGCGGTGGAAGGCAACACGCTGATCGTCAACGGCAAGAAGATCCGCCTGACGCAAGAGCGCGACCCCGCCAACCTGAAGTGGAACGAAGTGGGCGCCGACGTGGTGATCGAGTCCACCGGCCTGTTCCTGGACAAGGTCTCGGCGCAGAAGCACATCGACGCCGGCGCCAAGAAGGTCATCCTGTCGGCACCCTCCAAGGACGACACGCCCATGTTCGTGTTCGGCGTGAACCACAGCACCTACGCCGGCCAGGCCATCATCTCCAACGCGTCGTGCACCACCAACTGCCTGGCCCCCGTGGCCAAGGTGCTCAACGACAAGTGGGGCATCAAGCGCGGCTTGATGACCACCGTGCACGCAGCCACCGCCACGCAGAAGACCGTGGACGGCCCGTCCAACAAGGACTGGCGCGGCGGCCGCGGCATCCTGGAAAACATCATCCCCAGCAGCACCGGCGCAGCCAAGGCCGTGGGCGTGGTGATTCCGGCCCTGAACAAGAAGCTGACCGGCATGTCCTTCCGCGTGCCCACCTCCGACGTGTCGGTGGTGGACCTGACGGTGGAACTGGACAAGGCCGCCACGTACGACGAGATCAAGGCCGAGATGAAGGCCCAGTCCGAAGGCGCCCTGAAGGGCGTGCTGGGCTACACCGAGGACAAGGTCGTGGCCACCGACTTCCGTGGCGACACCCGCACCTCGATTTTCGACGCCGACGCCGGCATCGCGCTGGACGGCACGTTCGTCAAGGTCGTGAGCTGGTACGACAACGAGTGGGGCTACTCCAACAAGTGCCTGGAAATGGTGCGCGTGGTTTCCAAGTGATCCCGGGGCCGGCCCGCGCCGGCTCCCTTGCATGAAGATAAAGAAAGAAGCGCTCGGGCCGCACTGAACCAGCCCGCCAGGGCCTGCCAGCACGGCCCCGAGCAATTACCCTGTTCAAGCCGGTCGCCTGTCCCCAGGCACCGGCTTCTTTTTTGGCGGGCGGTACGCCCTTTACACGGGCGCCGCAGGAGGCGCCGCGCTGCCTGGGGCCGCGGCGAATCCACCGGCCCCTCCGGTTCCACCGGCCGCAGCATCTGGGGCAGCCGTGCGCAGCTCGGGCACGCTCGCCACATGCACGGTCTGGGTCGGGAAGGCAAACTGCACGCCCCGGTCCCGGAACTCGCGCAGCAAGGCCAGGTTGATGGCCTGCTGGCGGTCCATGTAGACGTTGAAGCTCGCGTCCTCCACGATGTACACCACCTCGTAGTCCAGCGAACTGGCGCCAAAAGCCTTGAAGTGGGCGCGGTCAAAACGCAGCTGCGGCAGGCCTTCCACCACGCGCTGCACCACGCCTGGAATGGCCGCGACCTGCTCCGCAGGGGTGTCGAAGGCCACGCCAAAGGTAAAGACGATGCGCCGCTCGCGCATGGGCCGGTAGTTGCTGATGGTCTGCTTGAGCAGGTCGGTGTTGGACATCACCACCTCTTCGCCCTGCAGGCTGCGGATGCGCGTGGTCTTGAGCCCGATCATCTGCACCGTGCCCGCCACGTTGCCCACCACGACGAAATCCCCCACCTGGAACGGCTTGTCCACCGCAATGGCCAGCGAGGCAAACAGGTCCCCCAGGATGTTCTGCACGGCCAGGGCGACGGCAATGCCGCCCACCCCCAGGCTGGCGATGAAGGCCGTGATGTTGACCCCCAGGTTGGACAGGATGGCCAGGAGGATCACGCTCCACAGCAGGGTGCGCAAGCCCCAGGACATCAGCGTGGCCGAGGCGCCCACCTGCGTCATGCCGCTGGAGCCGTGGCGCGCAAGATAGTGGCGCACGCCAATGCCGATGGCCCGCATGCCCCACAGGCCCATCTGCAGCGCCACCGCCACGAACCACAGCTGGCTCAGCCGGCTCTCCCACCGGCCCGGCAGGTCCAGAAAACTGGCCCCCACCAGCAGCGCCACCACCAGCATCAGCAAGCGGCTGGTGCCCTCCAGCACATCCACGACCGTGGCCGCCACGCCGCTGTGCGACTGCCCGGCCCAGTGCCGGGCGCGGTGGGTCAGCACGCCCAGCACCAGCAGGATGGCGGCATACGTCGCCACCGTGGCCACCAGGGCCACCAGCAGGCTCCACAAGGGAATCCCGAGAACAAACGTCGAACGAATCCAGTCCAGGAAAGCGGAATCCTGCATGCGGGCCAATGCTCCTTCGGTCCGTAGTGATAGGGATGGGGTCAAGGTGGGGTCAACCCGGCCGAACGACCGGGCTTTGCAAGCGTGCCACGGCCGCGCGGCGCCGGCCGTAGGACACCGCCGCGCACGGCCGGGCGCGGCACCCGGGCAGGCTTTCGTAAGAAGCCGCCCACCTCCAAAGCCGGGCCGGGCCTACGCGCGCCGCGGCGCCAGCGTTCCCACAATCCAGGCACCGCTGGAAAGCCCGCACCGGGCTTGCCCCATCGGGGCCGCGCCGCTTTCGACGGATCACGCCCCGCCGATCCATTGCCAAGGAGTGTTACCACCATGCAACCGTCCGCCCTCTTCCGCCCCGCGGCCGCAGCCCTGGCGCTGGGCCTGCTGGCCGCCTGCGCGTCCGCGCCAGCCCCCACCGAGCAGATGGCGCTCGCCCGCACCACCGTGACGCGCGTGGCTGCCGCGCCGGCCACCGCCGCCACGGCCCCGGCCGATCTGCAACGTGCCCAGGAAAAGCTCATCCAGGCCGAGAAGGCCATGGCCCAGCAGGACTACCGCATGGCGCGGCGGCTGGCGGCCGAGGCCGAAGTGGATGCCCGCGTCGCGGAAACCCGCACCGACGCCGCCCGCAACGCCACCAACCTCGCCCAGGTGCAGGACAGCATCCGCGCCCTGCAGGACGAGATCCAGCGCCGCTCACCGCGCTGAACGCGCTGATCGAGCCACCCGCCGCCGCCTTGCCCCTGCACGTCCCCGCCGCCCGCCGGCGGGCTTTCCGAAGGAACACCGCCATGCATTCTCTGATCCACCGAACCACCACCCTGTGCACCAGCCTGATCGCCGTGGGCCTGCTGGCCGCCTGCGCCAGCACGCCGCCGTCCGCCGCACTGGAACAGGCCCGTGCGGCCGTGAGCGCCACCGCGGGAGATCCCGTAGTGAACCAGTACGCTCCCGTAGAACTCAAGGACGCCACGGACGCGCTGGCCCGCGCCGAACGCCAGTGGGCCGATGACCGCGACGTGGCCGAGACCGACCACCTGTCCTACCTGGCCCGCCAGCGCGCCGAGATTGCGGCCAATGCCGCCCGGGCGCGGCAGCTGGACGCCAGCATCCAGCAGGCCGGCAGCGAGGCCGACCGCATCCGCCTGCAGGCCCGCGCGCTGGAGGCCGACCAGGCCCGCCTGCGCGCCCAGCAGGCGCAGGCGCAGGCCCTGAGCGCCGAACAGCGCGCGGCCCAACAGCAGGCCGCAGCCCAGGCCGCCCAGGCCCAGGCCGCCGCGGCACAGGACCGGGTGCGGGCGCTGGAAGCGCAGCTGCGCGACATGGAGGCCCGGCAGACCGAACGCGGGCTGCTGGTGACGTTGGGCGATGTGCTGTTTGCCTTCAACAAGGCCGAACTCACGGCCCAGGCCGCGCCCCGGCTGGACAAGCTGGCCAGCTTCCTGCAGCAGTTCCCCGACCGCCGACTCCTCATCGAGGGGTACACCGACAGCGTGGGCTCGGACAGCTACAACCAGGACCTGTCGGACCGGCGCGCCCAGTCGGTGCGCGACGCGCTGGTCCAGCGCGGCGTGAACAGCAACCGCATCACGGTGCGCGGCTACGGCAAGGCCTACCCGGTGGCGGACAACGCCTCGCCCGAAGGCCGCGCGATGAACCGCCGCGTGGAAATCGTGATTGCCGACGAGCAGGGCACGCTGCGGGGGCGGTAGCCGCCCTCCGCGGGCCGCTCAGCCCTGCGGCGCGCGGTCTTCGAAGTTCTCGGTGTCCACTTCGCTCGCGTTCTGCGCGTTGTAGCGGGGGCCCACCACCGTGCGTTCGTTGATCAGCGCGTCCAGCCGCGCCAGGGTGGCGGCGTCCAGCCGCACGTTCACCGCGCCCAGGTCGTCGTGCAGGTGCTCCACGCGCGTGGTGCCCGGGATGGGAATGATGTGCTCGCCCCGGTGCAGCAGCCACGCCAGCGCCAGCTGCGCGGGCGTGCAGCCTACGTCGCGCGCCACCTGCAGGTACCCGTCCAGCAACTGCAGGTTGGCGGCATAGGCCTGCGGAGCGAAACGCGGCATAGCGCGGCGAATGTCCTTCGCATCCAGCGCGGCCACGTCGCGCAGCTCGCCGCACAGGAACCCCCGCGCCACGGGGCTGAAGGCCACGAAGGCCACACCCAGCGCGCGGCAGGCGTCCAGCACCGCGATCTCGGGGTTGCGCGTCCACAGCGAATATTCGGTCTGCACCGCGGCAATCGGATGCACCGCATGCGCACGCCGCAGCGTGGCGGCAGACACTTCCGACAGGCCGATGCTGCGGATCTTGCCCGCGCGCACCAGGTCGGCCAGCGCGCCCACGCTGTCCTCGATGGGCACCTGCCGGTCCCAGCGGTGCAGGTAATACAGGTCGATGACCTCCGTCTGCAGGCGGCGCAGGCTGTCCTCGCAGCTCTGGCGCAGCGTGGCGGGCCGCCCGTCGATCACGCGCACCAGCTTGCCGTCGCCGGCCACGTCCACGCCCTGCATGCCGCACTTGCTGGCCAGCGTGAAGCGGTGGCGGTGCGGCTTCATCACACGGCCCACCAGGGTTTCGTTGGCGCCAAAACCGTACAGCGCCGCGGTGTCGAAGAGGGTCACGCCAGCGTCCAGCGCGGCCAGCAGCACGCGCTCGCCCTGTTCGGGGGTGACGGGGGCGCCGTAGGCGTGGCTGAGGTTCATGCAGCCCAGGCCGATGGCGCTGACGGAAAAGGGGCCTAAGGTTCGGGTGTTCATGGCAAGGATTGTGCCGCGATGGCGCGGCCAGCGTGGCCCTGCGGTCGCCCGGGCGCCGCCGTCCACTCCGGCAGGGGCGCGGCGCGGTGCAGCACGTCGTTGTGCAGCCACAGCGCACTGCGGCGCGCGCGCGCGGCCACCATGTCCAGCGGCAGCTGCTGGTAGTCGTCGTTGAAGACCTCGAAGCTGTAGTCGCCCCGGTAGCCGATGCGGTCCAGCCGCAGCACCAGGTCGGCCAGCTGCTCGCTGTGCACCCCCTCGCCGGGAAACACGCGGAAGGTGCGGGCCGTGGTTATGCGTTCTTCGAACGTCGGGGTTTCGTTCCACATGAAGTCCGACAGCTGCACCAGGAAGATGCGCGCGGGGTCGATCTCGGCCAGGGCCTCCAGGGACGTCTGGGCGGCAAAGATGTGGAACGAGTCCAGCCCCACGCCCAGGTTGGGGCAGTCCGCGCGGCACACCACATCCCAGCCGCTGGTGAATTCGTTGATCGTGCGGCCCCAGGACAATCCCTCGTAGGCCACGCGGATGCCGAGCGGAATGGCCAGCATCGCCAGTTTGCGCAAATCCCGCGCAATCGCGTCCCGGTCTTCCGTGGCATGGCGCGAGGTGGACGAGCAGGCCAGCAGCACCCGGCTGCCGGTGGCCGCACACATCTCCAGCATGGCCTTGGCGATGTCCACCTTGTAGTGGTGCAGGTGGCCGGACAGGCCCTCAAAGTCGCGCAACACCTGGAACCCGGTGGGGCGCATGCCGCTGGCGCGCACGGCCTCGGTCGCGGCCTGCACGCCGCCGGGGTGGCCCACTAGGTCGCGCGCGCTCAGCATCACCTGGCTGAAGCCCGCGCGCCGCATGGCGTCCAGCTTCGCCTCCAGCGGGCCGGCCAGGGTGATGGTGTCCATGCCGTACCCGGCCAGGGCGCCTGCGCTCATCATCACGGCCTCCTCACGCATCCTGGTGCACCAGCTCGAAGGCCACCGACTCCAGCGCCGTGCGCGTGAGCGCGCCGCGGTCCTCGGGGTGCAAGCGGCTGGACTCCACGAATTCCACCCCGCGGGCCTTGAGCGCCGCCACGGCGGCGCCCACGTCGGGGGTGCCGAAGCCGATGCGCTGCAGGCACTCCGGCGTGGCGTCGTGCTCCAGCCCCGCGTCGGGCTCGATCAGCTGCCACAGGAAGCGCCCGCAGGGGCTGCGCATGAGCTTGCCCTTGGGCAGGATGCCAAAGCGCTCCTCGTCCGGCAGCAGCCGGAAGTCGAACATGTGCTCGTAGTAAGCGATCCAGTCCGCAGCCCGGTCGCAGCCGATGTACTGGACGACCCCGAAGTACCCCAGGCCCGCCAGCGCCGGCGGGTGCGGGTCCACCGTGGGGATGGGCGTGAAGTCGATGTCGTAGATGGAAAACTCCTGCCACCGGTCCACGAAGTAGAAGCGGCTGGCACCCGGCCCGTGGATGGCCGGGATGTGCAGCTCCATGGCCTGCGCATGGCTGGCCACGGCCCAGGCGCCCAGCTCCAGGCAGCGCCGGTGGGCCTGCAGCGCGTCCCGCACGCGCAGCGCCACTGCGGACAGCACGGGGTGGCCGTCCACCGTCGCGCTGACGCGGGCATCGTCGGGGTTGGCGTTCACCACCAGGTTCATGCCGCCCTGGCGGTACAGCGTGACTTCGCGCGAGCGGTGGCGCGCCACGGGGCGAAACCCCATGCGCTCCAGCACCTGGCCTAGCGCCTGCGGGCGGCTGGTGGCGTATTCGATGAACTCGATGCCCTCGATGCCCAGGCGGTTGGGCAGGTCGGGGACTTCTTCGCGGTGCGATGAATTCACGGGCATTCCTTCCAAGGGGGCTTTGCTTTGCGTCAGGCGTCCAGGCGGGCTAGTGCCCGCAGCTGCTCGGGGGTGGCCACGGGCAGGCCGAAGTACTCCAGGTAGGCGGGGATCTGCTCGAACAGCATGTCCGAGCCCACCTGCACGCGGCAGCCCCGCGCCTGCGCGGCCTGCAAAAAGGCGGTCATCTCGGCGCGCATCACCACCTCGCCGACGAAAGTGCCCGGCTCCAGGCGCTCCACATCCAGCGGCAGGGGGTCGCCTTCGTGCATGCCCAGCGGCGTGGCGTTCACCACCAGCGCCATGCCGGCCGGGTCCCGCGTGCCGGTGCCGACGGCCAGCCCGGGGTAGCAGGCTGTCAGCCGCTGCGCCAGGCCGTCGGCCGAGGCGCTGTTCACGTCGAACAACTGCAGCCGCGCCACGCCCGCCGCCGCCAGGGAGGCGGCGATGGCCGACCCCACGCCCCCGGTGCCCACGACCAGCGCGCTCGCGCCCTGCAGCGGCAGACCCTTGCGGCGCACGCCGCGCACGAAGCCCTCGCCATCGAACAGGTCGCCCTGCAGGCGGCCCTGCGCATCGCGCCGCACGGCGTTGCACGCACCCGCAATGCGCACCGCCGGGCTCGCCTCGTCCAGCAGCGCGACGGTGCTGACCTTGTGGGGCATGGTGATGAGCGCCCCCTGGATGTTGGTGAGGCGGAACACCGAGCGCAGCAGCTCTGGGTAGTCCTGCGCCTGGCACCCCATCGGAACCACCACCGAATCAATGCCGGCGTGCTCGAAATAGGGGTTGTAGATCATCGGCGACTTGAACGTGAACGTGGGGTAGCCGATGTGGGCGATGAGGGAGGTCGTGCCGCGGATCATGGAAAAGCCAGAGGGGATCGGTGAAAGGGCGGCGCGGGCCCGTGCCCGCGCCGCAGCGGTGTCATTTGCGCAGCTTGTCCAGCGCGGCCTGCAGCTCCTTGACGGTGTCCGCGATGGGTGCGCCGTGCTTTTCGATCACCGGCTTCATGCGGTCGCGCAGCTTGGCGGTTTCCGCGGGCGAGAACTCGGTGATCTGCATGCCGGCCTTGCGCAGCTCTTCCACGCTGCCGCTGGCCTGCTCGCGGGTCAGCTGGCGCTGGAACGTGCCGGCCTCCACGGCGGCGTCCTGCAGCACCTTGCGCTCGGCGGCGTTCAGCCCGTCCCACACCTTCTTGCTGAAGATGACGGACTGCGGGTTGTACTGGTGGTTGGTCAGCGTGAGGTACTTCTGCACCTCGGCGAACTTGTTGGCCTGGATGACGCTGATGGGGTTTTCCTGGCCGTCCACGGCCTTCTGCTCCAGCGCCGCATAGAGCTCGGGGAACGCCAGGGGCGTCGGGTTGGCGTCCAGCGCCTTCACCCAGTCGATGTTGATCGGGTTGGGGATCACGCGCAGCTTCAGCCCCGCGATGTCCTCCACCTTGGTGACGGGACGGCGGCCATTGGTCAGCTGGCGAAAGCCCAGCTCCCAGTAGGCCAGGCCCACGATGCCCTTGTCCTGCAGCTTCGCGTGCAGCTTCTGGCCGAAGGGGCCATCCACCACGGCGTCGGCCTCCTTCGCGTTGGCGAACATGAAGGGGAAGTCGTACACCACGAATTCCTTCACCTGCGCCGCCAGGATGCCCGAGTTCAGCACCACCATCTCGATGGTGCCGCCTTGCAGGGCGCTCACGTTGGCGGCGTCGCCGCCCAGCGTGCCGCCCGGGAACACATTCACCTTCAGCTTGCCACCGGAGCGTGCCGCCACGATCTCGGCAAACTTTTCCGCGCCGCTGGCCAGGGGATGGCCCTTGGGGTTCTGCAGGGCGAGCTTGAACGACCGCTCGCGGATGTCCTGCGCCGCGGCGAGGCCAACGGCGCCCACGGCCAGGGCCGCCACCAGGGTCTTGAGAAGAAGGCGTTTCATGGGTTGTCTCCAGGGGTTGCAAGTCGAGGAAAAAAAGGGGGGCGCAGCGTCAATAGAACCAGCGCGCGGGCACCATCACCAGCTGCGGGAAGGCGACCATCAGGAACATCACCACGAACTGCGCCAGCATGAAGGGCATCACGCCGCGGGTGACTTCGTCCATGCCGACCTTGCCCACCCCGGCCACGGTATTGAGCACCGTGCCCACCGGCGGCGTGATCAGCCCGATCGCGTTGTTGATGATGAACAGCACGCCGAAGTACACCGGATCGATGCCGGCGGCCTTGACCACCGGCATCAGCACCGGCGTGAGCAGCAGGATGGTGGGCGTCATGTCCAGGGCCGTGCCCACGACCATCACCAGCACCATGATCGCCAGCATCAGCACGCGGGGGTTGTCCAGCAGGGGCTGCAGCAGCACGACCACCTGCGCGGGCAGCTGGGCCACCGTGATGAGCCACGCCGACACCATGGCCGCAGCCACCAGAAACATCACCACCGCGCTGGTCTTGCCCGCGCTGATGAACAGGCCCCGCAGGTCGCGCAGGCCGATCTCGCGGTACACCAGGGTGGACACGAGCAGCGCGTACACCGCTGCCACCACGGCCGCCTCGGTGGGCGTGAAGATGCCGAACTTCAGCCCGAACACCACGATCACCGGCAGCACCAGGGCCCACGTCGCCTGCCGCAGGGCCTGCAGCACCTCGGCGCGGGTCTTCCGGGGGGCGGGCACCACCTGCTCGCGCCGCGCGATCCACCACCAGGTGCCCCACAGGGACACGGCCAGCAGCACGCCGGGGAAGATGCCCGCCAGGAACAGCTTGGAGATGGAGACGTTGGCGGCCACGCCAAAGATCACGAAGCCGATGCTGGGAGGGATCACCGGCGCGATGATGCTGGCCGAGGCGATCAGCCCCGCGGAGCGGGCCCGGTCGTGCCCCGCGGCCACCATCATCGGCAGCAGCAGGGCGCCCAGGGCGGCCGCATCTGCCACCGCCGAGCCGGAGAGCGCCGCCATGATGACGGCCGCGACGATGGCGACATAGCCCAGCCCGCCCGGGATGTGCCCGACCAGAGCCATGGCGAACTGCACGATGCGGCGCGACAGGCCGCCGGCATTCATCAGCTCGCCGGCGAGCATGAAGAACGGCACCGCCAGCAGCGGAAAGCTGTCCGCCCCGTTGATGAGGTTCTGCGCCAGGATCTGCGCGTCGAACAGATCCAGGTGCCACATCAGCGCGGCGCCGCAGATCAGCAGCGAAAAGGCGATGGGGATGCCCAGCGCCATGGCGCCCAGCAGCGATCCAAGAAAAATGGCCAGTGTCATGGGGGAATCTCCGGTCCGGGCTCAGCGCGGGTCCGCGCCGTCGGCATGGGGGCGCTCTTCGCTTTCCTGGAACATCTGCAGCTCGTCCGCCGACAGTTCGCCGCGCAGCAGGCGCACCAGGTCGCGCAGCAGGATCAGGGCGGCCAGCACGGCAAACACCACGCCGCAGCCATAGAACAGCGCCACCGGCACCTCCATGACCGCACTGGCCGTCTCCCGGTTGATCTGCGTCTGCTCCAGCGCGCCGCGGAACACGAGCCAGCAGACCCCCAGCATGGCGACATAGGACAGCCCCAGGCACACCTTGCGGCCCAGCGGGCCCAGGCGCCCCACCAGCATGTCGGTGCCCAGGTGCGCGCGCTCATGCAGCGCCACGACGGCCCCCAGGAAAGTCAGCCACACGAACAGCCAGCGCGAAAGCTCTTCCGACACGCTGATGCCGGAATTGAATGCATAGCGCAGCACCACGTTGCCGAACACCAGAACGACCATCACGGCCAGCATGGCCGCGATCAGCTGGTCGATCAGCCAGCACATGCGCGCAATCATTTGGGTCATGTTTTTGCCTCCGGCCCGTAATGTACGAACTGGTTAGTTTCTACGCATTCGCGTTTTTCCCTATCTGCCGGGCAGCCCAGGTTCTAGCAGCTATGCCGGGTTGGAATGGCGCACGAAGCGCAGCACCATGTCGATCACACTCTGGCGGCGCAAGGCCCGCTGGGCGGGCGTGAGGGTCTTGCGCTTGAAGATCAGGTCGAACGTGTACTGGTTGGACACGTTGAAGAAGCTCAGGGCCGAGATGGAGGCATGGATATCGATGGCGTCCAGGCCGGCGCGGAACACGCCCTGCGCCACGCCCCGGTCGTAGAGGTCCTGGATGGCCTGGATGGCCGGAACGTTCAGTTCCTGGATCATCTTGCTGCGCGCCAGGTACTGGCCGCGCTGCATGTTCTCCGTCATCACCAGGCGGATGAAGTCCTGGTGGTCGAGGTGGTGGTCGAAGGTGAACCCCACGAGCGCGGCCATGGCCGCCTCGGGCGCCAGGTCTTCCAGGTGGAGCTGCGACTCGATGGCGCGCATGCGGCGGTAGGCCTCCTCCAGCACGGCAAGGTACAGACCCTCCTTGCTACCGAAGTAGTAGTAGATCATCCGCTTGCTGGTGTGGGTGGCGTCCGCGATCGCGTCAATGCGCGCTCCATCGAGCCCCTTGGCCGCGAACTCGGCCGTGGCCACCTCCAGGATGCCGGCCATCGTGCGTTCGGGGTCATTGGTGCGGGTGGCCGCACGCTTGGCGGTCGACTTCCGCGCGCTGGCGCGCGTTGCAGGCCCATGTACCGTCTGGTTCATTCTCGGAGTATAGGTGGCACCGGCACGCGCGCGGCCCGGGCGGCGCAGGGGTGCGCCCAGGGCAGGGCTGGAATTTTCAAGACGACCAGTCTAATATCGCGGCATGAAGACACCGTCGGCCCATGCCCCGCGCCGCGGCAGGCCACCCCGCCAACGCACCGACCTCGCGGACACGCGCGAGCTGCTCTTGCGCGCTGGGCTGGAGACCCTGACCGAGAAAGGCTTTGCCGCCGCCGGCCTGGATGCCATCCTGGGCCGTGCGGGCGTTCCCAAAGGGTCGTTCTACCATTACTTCGACAGCAAGGAAGCCTTCGGCCTGGCGCTCATCGCGCGCTACGGCGACTTCTTCGCCCGCAAGCTGGACCGGCACCTGGGCAACCCGGCGCTGACGCCGCTGGCGCGGCTGCATGCCTTTGTGGACGACGCCAAGGCGGGCATGGCGCGCTTTGGCTACCGGCGCGGCTGCCTGATCGGCAACCTGGGCCAGGAAATGGGCGCGCTGCCCGAGAGCTTCCGCGCGCAGCTGCAGGCCACGTTCGCCGACTGGCAGCGCCGCCTTGCCGCCTGCCTGGCCGAGGCGCAGCAGGCCGGCGAGCTGGCCCGGGGCGTGGACGTGCAGCAGGTCGCGGCATTTTTCTGGATCGGCTGGGAGGGCGCGGTGCTGCGCTCCAAGCTCGAACAGAGCCCGGACCCGCTGGACGTTTTTGCCCGCTTCTTCTTCGCCGGCTTCAACGCCCGGTAGCCGCCCCCGGCACATTTCCCGCCTTTTCCGCCCCCCCTGGAGAGACCCGCAGATGTTCCAAGCCCTTCTGATCGAAAAAGACGACGCCGGCTACCGCGCGGCCGTGCGCAGCCTCGACGATGCGCAGCTGCCCCCGGGCGACGTGACGGTGCGCGTCAGCCATTCCACGCTCAACTACAAGGACGCCCTGGCCCTCACCGGCAAAGCGCCGGTGGTGCGCAAATTTCCCATGGTGCCGGGCATCGACCTGGCCGGCGTGGTGGAGAGCAGCACGCACCCCGGCTACCAGCCCGGCGACGCGGTGCTGCTCAACGGCTGGGGCGTGGGTGAAGGCCACTGGGGCGGGCTGGCGCAGAAGGCGCGGCTCAACGGCGACTGGCTGATTCCCCTGCCCGCCGCGTTCACGCCGCAGCAGGCCATGGCCATCGGCACCGCCGGCTACACCGCCATGCTGTGCGTGATGGCGCTGGAGCGGCATGGCGTGCGGCCCGCCGACGGTGAAGTCCTGGTCACCGGTGCGGCGGGCGGCGTGGGCAGCGTGGCGGTCGCCCTGCTAGCCCGGCTGGGGTACACCGTGGTGGCCGCCACCGGACGGCCGCAGGACGCGGCCTATCTGCAGCGGCTGGGCGCCGCCGAGGTGCTGGACCGCGCCCAGTTCACCGCCCCCGGGAAGCCGCTGGGCAAGGAGCGCTGGGCCGGCGCGGTGGACGTGGTGGGCAGCCAGGTGCTCGCCAACGTGTGCGCCACGATGAAATACCGCGGCGTGGTGACGGCCTGCGGCCTGGCCGGCGGCATGGACCTGCCGGCCACGGTGGCGCCCTTCATCCTGCGCGGCGTGACGCTGGCCGGCATCGACAGCGTGATGTGCCCCCGCGCAGACCGGCTGCAGGCCTGGCAGCGGCTGGCCACCGATCTCGACCTCGACCGGCTGGGCGACATCAGCCGCACCGTCGGGCTGGCAGAAGCCCTGGCCCTGGCGCCGCAGCTGCTCGGCGGCAAGGTCCGCGGGCGCACCGTGGTGGACGTGCACCAATGACCTCGGCGCCGATGGAATCCGCATTCCAGGACCTCTACGCCGACCGGTACAGCCACTGCTATGGCTGCGGCCGGCTGAACCCGCAGGGGCACCAGCTCAAGAGCCGCTGGAACGGCGACGACGAGACCGTGGCGCGCTACACGCCCCGCCCCGAATACAGCGGCGGCGTGCCGGGCCATGTGTACGGCGGCCTGATTGCCTCGCTGCTCGACTGCCACGGCACCGCTTCCGCGGCGGCCTTTGCCCGCCGGGCCGAAAACCCGGCAGCGGCCGACGCTGCAGGCGCGCAGCCCCGCGGGCGGTACGTGACCGCCTCGCTCAAGGTGGATTTCAAGCGCCCCACCCCCATGGGCACCGAGCTGGTCATCACCGGACGGCTGCGCGCCCTGGAGGGGCGCAAGGTCTGGCTCGACCTGGCGCTCAGCGCCGGCGGCGAGGTGTGCGCGCAGGGGGAGATGCTGGCGCTGCGCCTGCAGGAGTGAACCGCCGCCGCCCCGGCTGAACGAGAATGGTGGCCTCTTCTCGTGTGCAGCCCGCACCATGGCCCCTTCCTCCGCCCCTGCCGCCCCGACACCACAGCCACCACCGCCCACGCCGCTGCGGAACATCCCGCCCGCCATCTGGGTGCTGGGCCTGGTGAGCATGCTGATGGATATCTCCTCCGAGATGATCCACAGCCTGCTGCCGCTGTTCATGGTCGGCACCCTGGGCGCCAGCGCGCTCACGGTGGGCGTGATCGAAGGGCTGGCCGAATCCACGGCGCTGATCGTCAAGGTGTTCTCCGGCGCGCTGAGCGACTACCTGGGCAAGCGCAAGGGCCTTGCCGTGTTCGGCTACGCGCTGGGCGCGCTGACCAAGCCGCTGTTTGCGCTGGCGCCGGGCACCGGCATCGTGCTCACGGCGCGGCTGCTGGACCGCGTGGGCAAGGGCGTGCGCGGCGCGCCGCGCGACGCGCTGGTGGCCGACATCGCACCGCCCGAAGTGCGCGGCGCGGCCTTTGGCCTGCGACAGTCGCTGGACACGGTGGGTGCCTTCCTCGGCCCGCTGCTGGCCGTGGGGCTGATGCTGTGGTGGGCCAACGACTTTCGCGCCGTGTTCTGGGTGGCGGTGATCCCGGGCCTGCTGGCGGTGGCGCTGCTGCTGTGGGGCGTGCGCGAGCCCGAGCGCGCCGCCGGGGCGCCGCGCACCAACCCCATCCGCCGCGCCAACCTGCGGCGCCTGGGCGGCGCGTACTGGTGGGTGGTGGGGCTGGGTGCCGTGTTCACGCTGGCCCGCTTCAGCGAGGCCTTCCTGGTGCTGCGGGCGCAGCAAAGCGGCATCGCCGTGGCCCTGGTGCCGCTGGTCATGGTGGCCATGAACCTGGTGTACGCCGCCTCGGCCTACCCGTTCGGCAAGCTGTCCGACCGCATGCCCCACGCCGCACTGCTGGCATGGGGCCTGGTGGTGCTCATCGCGGCCGACCTGGTGCTGGCGGTGAACGGCCACTGGACCACGGTGCTGGCCGGCGTGGCGCTGTGGGGCGTGCACATGGGGATGACGCAGGGCCTGCTGGCCACCATGGTGGCGGACACGGCCCCCGCCGACCTGCGCGGCACGGCCTACGGCTTTTTCAACCTGGTCAGCGGCGTGGCCATGCTGGTGGCCAGCGTGGTGGCGGGGCTGCTGTGGGACCGACTGGGCGCGTCCTTCACGTTCTATGCCGGGGCGGGCTTCAGCGTGCTGGCGCTGCTGGGGCTGTGGGCGAGGAAGTCTTGACGGACCGCGCTCATGCGGCAGCAGAGCCCTTCGCCGGAGGGCGTTTCGCCCACAGATCGATGCGCTGGCCTGCCGCACAGGCGGCGAGCAGCTCCGCAAACCGCGCCTCCCGGGTGGCGTCCCGCTTGGCAGACAGGACCCAGTGCAGCATGCTCTTGCGGTAGCTGGGCGGCGTGGATTCCTGAAAGAAGCGCCACGCGGCCTTGTTGCGCTGGAAAGCGCGCTGCAGGGGCGCCGGCAGCTCGACCGCAGCCAGCTGTTCATGCGAGTAGATGACCGACTTGCGGGCCTGGCGGTGCGCAAAGGCCGCCAGCCCCGCAGGCGTCATGCGGCCCGCTGCCTGCAACTGCTCCACCTTGGCGATGTTGACCGCGCTCCAGATCGAGGAAGGCTTGCGCGGAGTGAAGCGGATCGAGTACGTGTGCTCGTCGATGCGCCGCCGCACGCCGTCGATCCAGCCGAAGCACAGGGCTTCATCCACCGATTCCGACCAGCCCATGCTCGGGCAGCCCGAACCGACTTTGTGAAAGCCCACCAGCAGCTCCTGCGCGCTGGCCGCGTGGCGCTCCAGCCACCGGCGGAAGGCTTGCGGAGTGGCAAAGAAGGTGGGCGGGGTCTGCTGGGTCATGGTGGTGCTGCAAGCCTGCGGTTGTCTTGCGTTTTCCGGCCGGCCGCAACTGCGGGTGCGCCGGTCAGCCCACCACCGCGTCGTGCGCTTGCTCGGCGCGGGGCCCCAGCGGCAGCACGCAAAGCGCCACCCCTTCGAGCGTGAGCACCAGCCCCAGTTGCCCGCCCACCTGCACCACACCACCCACCATGGCCGTTGCGCGCGCGGCATGCGGCGCGTGTTGCACGGAGCGGGGCGCCGCCCGCGCACTGACGGGCGGCTGGCGCAGCAGCCGGTCGATGGCCCGGTTGCGCACCACCGTCAGCCGCCAGGCCTGCGCCGCATTGGGCGCCGGGGTCCGGGCCCCCTGCGCACGCACGTACGCGTCCTGCACAGCGTCCTCGGCCGGGCCCAGCAGGAGCGTGGCGGCGCGCAGCAGGGTGCCGCGGCGGGCATTCACCAGCGCCATCCGGTGTTCCTCGTTCTGCATCGGGGCATGGTGCCACAGGCGGGAGCCGGCCGCACGTCGACAGGGGATGACCCGCAGGGAGCAACGGGGCCAGTCAACTTTCCCCGCGCCGTGCCGATAACCATGCATGCAAATTGCCAGCACGACATCCACCACCGGCCAGATTTCTTCCTCCAGCGGCAGCAGCGACATCGCCAGGCTGCAAAAGCAGCTGCGCGAGCTGACCGAGGAACTCAAGGGCGTGGCCAGCTCCGACATGGATGCCAAGGCCAAGCAACAGAAGGCCAAGGTGCTGCAGGCCCAGATCCAGATGGTGCAAGCCCAGATTACGGCGATACAGCGCGCGCAACAGCAAGAGCAGCAACGGGCCCAGGCGGCAAAGGCCGAAGGCGCGGCGGCCAGCGCTGCGCAGCAGCAGAAGGCCTCGTCGGCGAAGCATCAACCCGCTGGGCTGGGCAGCAACGTCGATACCTACGCCTGACCTGCGCCCACCGGGGTGGACGGCCGCACGGCGCTGCCGTCCATTGCGCCGGGGCAGCGCGTGGCGGTGGGCTGGCGGGAGAGCGCTGTCACGCGCGGCGCGGCTCGTTCGTCATGGCAGTCCTGTCACTCTCTTCTGCAAGGCCTTGCCGTCTTATGGACACGCCAGACAACCCCGCGCGCCCTTCCGGGCCCAGCCCCAGCACCGAACCCCGCACCTCGTACCTGGAAGAAAAAACCTTCAAGGCCCGCACCCTGTTGGTCTTCGGCACCATCACCGACACCCCGGCCGCCGATGTGGGGCGGCGGCTGATTGCGCCAGCGGCGGGGCCGGCGGCCCGGCCAGCGACATCGCCATCCAGGCCCGCGAGATCGTGAAGGCGCGCGAGCGCATTGCGCGCAACATCGCCCGCCAGACGGGCAAGCCGCTGGAGGTGGTACTGGCCGACATCGAGCGCGACCGCTGGCTGTCGGCCGAAGAGGCGGTGGACTACGGGCTGGTGTCGCGCATCATCGAGCACAAGGCGCAGCTGCGATGAGGATGTGACGCCCGCGATTTTCAACTACAAAATTGATAGCTGCCAGCGCTTGCTGGATAAGCGCTAGCAGCCAATTTTGCTTGAATTTCAGCAGTTCAGCTGCTGCTCCAGCTGGTGCAGCACCTGGTAGCACGGCAGCACCTGCGCCACGCTGGCGTTGGGCTCGCGGCCTTCGCGGATGGCGGCGAAGAACTCGCGGTCCTGCAGCTCGATGCCGTTCATCGACACATCCACCTTGCTCACGTCGATCTTCTCTTCCTTGCCATTCACCAGGTCGTCGTAGCGCGCGATGTACGTGGCCGTGTCGCCGATGTAGCGGAAGAAGGTGCCCAGCGGGCCGTCGTTGTTGAAGCTCAAGGAGAGCGTGCAGATGGCGCCGTTGGCGGCCTTCAGCTGGATGCTCATGTCCATGGCGATGCCCAGGTCCTTGTGGATGGGGCCCTGGATGGCGTTGGCTTTGACGATGGGGCTGCCGGCCTGGTAGGCGAACAGGTCCACCGTGTGGGCGGCGTGGTGCCACAGCAGGTGGTCCGTCCAGCTGCGGGGCTGGCCCAGGGCGTTCATGTTGGTGCGGCGGAAGAAGTAGGTCTGCACATCCATTTGCTGGATGTTGAACTCGCCCGCCGTGATCTTCTTGTGCACGTACTGGTGGCTGGGGTTGAAGCGGCGGGTGTGGCCGCACATGGCCACCAGGCCCGTCTGCTTTTGCAGGGCCACGACCTTCTCGCCGTCGGCCAGCACGTCGCACAGCGGGATCTCGACCTGCACGTGCTTGCCGGCTTCCATGCAGGCAATGGACTGACTGGCGTGCATCTGCGTGGGCGTGCACAGGATCACGGCGTCCACTTCCTTGATGGCCAGGCTGTCCTTCAGATCGGTGGTGACGTGCTTGATGCCGTACTTGTCGGCCACTTCCCGGGTCTTGGCCAGGTCGCGGCTGATGAGGGAGACGACTTCCACATCGGGGATGTTCTTGATGCCGTCCAGGTGCTTGATGCCGAAGGCGCCGGCGCCGGCGAGTGCGACTTTGATGGTCATGGTCGGTTGGTCCTTTAACTGTCTATTTATTGGTTCTCAAGAATCAGGTGCCCGACCGCCGTGTTGCTGGCAGGCACGTGGAAAAAGCGGTGCGCCACCTTGGGCGCCGGGCCGGTGCCGGCCACGTCGCTCATCGCGCCGCGGGCGATCAGCCACATCACCAGCTCGATGCCTTCGCTGCCGGCTTCGCGCACGTATTCGATGTGCTGGACCTTGGCGAGCTCGGCGGGCTCGGCGATGAGACGGTCGAGGAACTTGTTGTCCCATTCCTTGTTGATGAGGCCCGCGCGCGGGCCCTGCAGCTGGTGGCTCATGCCGCCCGTGCCCCAGATCTGTACCTTCAGCGGCGCATCGAACGACTCGATGGCGCGGCGGATGGCCTGGCCCAGCTGGAAGCAGCGCTGGCCCGAGGGCACGGGGTACTGCACCACGTTGACGGCGAACGGGATCACCTTCACGGGCCAGGCCTCGGGCGAGCCGAAGAGCAGGTTCATGGGCACGGTGAGGCCGTGGTCCACCTGCAGTTCGTTGACGATGGTGAGGTCGAAGTCCTGCTGGATGACCGACTGCGCAATGTGCGAGGCCAGCTCGGGGTGCCCCATCACCTTGGGCACAGGGCGCGGGCCGTAGCCCTCGTCGGCGGGCTCGAACTCGGCGGCGGTGCCGATGGCAAAGGTGGGGATCATCCCCAGGTCGAAGCTGGTAGCGTGGTCGTTGTAGACCAGAAAGACCACGTCGGGGCGATTGGCCTCCATCCACTTCTTGGACGGCTCGTAGCCCGCGAACAACGGCTGCCAGTAGGGCTCGCCGGTCTTGCCCAGGTCGATGGCGGCGCCGATGGCGGGCACGTGCGAGGTGTAGACGGAGGCGGTGATACGCGCATGGCCCGCAGCGCCGGCGCCCGTGGCGTTTTGCCGCGCGGCATGGTCGCCCAGGATCTGCGCGGCCAGGGCTTCCTGGTGCGTCAGCTCCCAATCCTTCCACGCCTGCGACTGCGCGGCGGGGCCTTGCGCGTTGCCGTTCTCACCCACGTAGCGGTTGCCCTCGGGGCTGCGGCCGCCGGCAATCATCATGTCGCGGTAGGCGTGCTCGCTCATGCCCGTCATGCTGCCCGCCATCTGCTGGAACGAGAGGCCGTCCGTCGCGCCCAGCTTGGCCAGAAAGTAGATGTTGCCGCCCGTGCGCATGGCCCAGTTCAGGTCGCGCGCGCGCACGGCCGCCTTCTGCTCGTCGGTCATGGGCCATTCGGCCAGGTAGGCGTCTTCATCGGCCTTGAAGCGCGCGCGGTTCTCGGCCTTCATCAGGCTCATGCAGAACTGGTTGAGCCAGTAGCCCTTGCGGCTTTGCTCCGCGTCGAAGATGGTCGTGCCGGGCACGTCCTTGTAGGGTTTGTCCAGGGCCATGGTTACTTCACCTCCACTTCCTCGGGCCAATAGAGCCGCATCGGGTTGTCCACCAGCAGTTTGCGCTGCAGCTCGGCCGTGGGCGCGATCTGCGGGATGAAGTCCACCAGCAGGCCGTCGTCGGGCATGTGGTCCTTGAGGTTGGGGTGGGGCCAGTCGGTGCCCCACAGCACGCGGTCAGGAAACTCCTCGACCACCTTACGGGCAAAGGGCACCACGTCCTGGTAGGCCTTCTGCTCGCCGTTCAGCGCCTTGGGGCCGGTCACAGACAGGCGTTCGGGGCAGCTGACCTTGCTCCACACGTTGGGATGCTCGCGCATGAATTTCAGGAACAGCTCGAACTCCGGCCCGTCGATGGGCTTGCTCACGTCGGGCCGGCCCATGTGGTCCACGACCACGGTGGTGGGCAGGCTGGTGAAGAAGTCCCACAGCTCAGGCAGGTCCACCGCCTCGAAGTAGATCACCACATGCCAGCCCAGCTTGGCGATGCGGCCGGCGATTTCCATCAGCTCGTCCTTGGGCGTGAAGTCCACCAGACGCTTGACGAAGTTGAAGCGCACGCCGCGCACGCCCGCTGCGTGCAGCTGTTGCAGTTCGTCGTCGGTGATGGAGCGGCGCACCGTGGCCACGCCGCGCGCACGGCCAGCGCTGGCCTGGCACGCATCCACCATGGCGCGGTTGTCGGCGCCGTGGCAGGTGGCCTGCACGATCACGTTGCGGGCAAAACCCAGGTGGTCGCGCAGTGCAAACAGCTGCGCCTTGCTGGCGTCGCAGGGCGTGTACTTGCGCTCTGGCGCAAAGGGGAACTCCGCGCCGGGGCCGAACACGTGGCAGTGCGCGTCCACAGCGCCTGCGGGCACCTGGAAGCGGGGCTTGGCGGGCCCGGCGTACCAGTCGAGCCAGCCGGGGGTTTTGGTGAATTCGCTCATGGCAGTGATACTCTCAAATTGATAGCTGCTTGCGCTTGATGGACGGGCGCCAGAGGCCAAAAAGACTTAAAACTCTTGGTCAATCGATGTACTTGAGCCCCGCAGCCGCCAGCGGCTCGCGCATCTTGTACATGTCCAGGCCCAGCACGCCGCTGGCCAGCTTGGCGCGTTTCTCGCCTTCGAAGCTCTCGCGCTTCTGCGCGGCTTCCAGCGTCTGCGCGGCACGCGCGGCCGGCACGCACACGATGCCGTCGTCGTCGGCCACGATCACGTCGCCGGGAGAGACCAGCATGCCCGCGCAGACCACGGGGATGTTGACCGAGCCGATGGTGGCTTTGATGCAGCCCTTGCTGGAGATGCACTTGCTCCACACCGGGAAGTTCATCTCGTTGAGCGTCTTCACGTCGCGCACGCCGGCGTCGATGATGAGCGCCCGCGCGCCGCGCGCCTGGAACGACGTAGCCAGCAGGTCGCCAAAGTAGCCGTCGGTGCACTCGGCCGTGATGGCCGCCACCACGATGTCGCCGGGCTGGATCTGCTCGGCCACCACGTGCATCATCCAGTTGTCGCCGGGGTGCAGCAGCACCGTGACGGCCGTGCCGCTGACCTGCACGCCTTTCTGGATGGGGCGCATGTAGGGCTTGAGCAGGCCCACGCGGCCCATGGCCTCGTGCACGGTGGCCGAGCCCAGGGCGCCCAGGCCGTCGGCGGCTGCGCGGTCGGCGCGGGTGATGTTGCGGTAGACAACGCCTAGTTCATACATGTCGGATGCTCCTGAAATTGAGGATGGGCGGGTGGCACGCTCAGTGCGCGGACACCCCGCCGCGAACGGAAGGCCCGCCGCCGCCGTCCGGGTGCGAGGCCTGCTTGATGAGCAGCGCCGCCATGGCGATCAGGCCCGGCACGGCCACCACGGCGAAGATCTGGCTGAACCCCAGGTGCAGCGCGGAAAGCTGCGCCACGAGGAACGAGCCCGCAATGCCGCCCAGGCGGCCCACGCCCAGCATCCAGGACACGCCCGTGGCTCGGCCGCTGGTGGGGTAGAAGGCCGCGGCCAGCGCGGGCATGGACGACTGCGCCGTGTTCATGATGGTGCCGGCCACGAAAACCACCACCACCAGCGTGCCCACGTTGCCTGCGGCCTGGCCGATGGCATAGATGGACACGGCCGTGAGCGCATAGCCCAGCGCGATGATGCGGTTGGCGTTGAAGCGGTCCATCAGCCAGCCGAAGAACACCGCGCCCACGCCGCCCAGCGGGAACAGCGCGGCAATCAGCGTGGCTTTTTGCGGCGCCAGGCCCACCTCGGCAAACAGCACGGGCATCCAGTTGATGAGGGCATAGAACACCACCAGCCCCATGAAGTAGCCCACCCACAGCATGAGCGTGCCCACGCGGTACTCGGGCGAGAACACCACGCCCAGGCCGTTGCGCGCGCCGGCGTCAGGGCGGGTTTCGCTGAGCACGAAGCGGCGCACCTGGTCGGCCGATGCGGACACGCGCCGCAGGATGGCCTGCACCCGCTCCACAGGGGCGTTGCGGGCAATCAGGTAGCGCACCGACTCGGGCAGCAGCACCAGCATCAGCACACCCAGCGCCAGGGGCACATAGCCGCCCAGCTCCAGCACGCTGCGCCAGCCCCAGTGCGGAATCATCCACGAGGCCAGGAAGCCGCCGAAGGCCGCGCCCAGCGGAAAGCCGCAGAACATGGCGTTGGTCAGCAACGAGCGGCGCTGCTCGGGGCAGTATTCGCTGGTCAGCGTCACGGCCGTGGGCATGGCGGCGCCCAGGCCCACGCCGGTGATGAAGCGCAGCACGCTCAGTTCGGTCAGGTCGCGGCTGTAGGCCGACACCAGGCAGGCCACGCCGAACAGCAGCACCGAGCCGGTCAGCACCCGCTTGCGGCCCAGGCGGTCGGCCAGCGGGCCCGCCAGCAGCGCCCCTGCGGCCAGGCCAAACAGGGCCGCGCTGAGCACGGGGGCCAGCGCCGGCTTGGTCACGCCCCACTCCTTGATGAGCGAGGGCGCGATGTAGCCGATGGCGGCCGTGTCAAAGCCGTCCAGCAACACCACCAGGAAGCACAGGGCAAACGTGAGCCACTGCATGCCCGAGAAGCGGTTGCGGTTGAAGAAGGTCTGGACGTCCATGTCCTGGCCGGGGATCGTCATGGCGTGTGTCTCGTGTTGTTATGAGGTCTTGGGGCGGAAGGGACCGGGCGGCTCAGCGGCCCTGGCTGCGCAGGCGTGCATCCAGGCGCGAGAAGACGCGGCGGGTGTTGCCTTCGTAGATCTGGTGCTTCTCTTCGGCGCTCAGGATCTTGCTGGCCTCGATGTAGCGCTTGGTGTCGTCGTAGTAGTGGCCGGTGGTGGGGTCGATGCCGCGCACCGCGCCGATCATTTCGCTGGCGAACAGCACGTTCTTCACCGGGATCACGGTGTTCAGCAGGTCGATGCCGGGCTGGTGGTACACGCAGGTGTCGAAGAAGATGTTGTTCAGCAGGTGATCTTCCAGCAGCGGCTTCTTCATCTCCTGCGCCAGGCCGCGGAAACGGCCCCAGTGGTACGGCACCGCGCCGCCGCCGTGCGGGATCAGGAACTTGAGCGTGGGGAAGTCCTTGAACAGGTCGCCCTGGATGCACTGCATGAAGGCCGTGGTGTCGGCATTCAGGTAGTGCGCGCCGGTGGTGTGGAAGCACGCGTTGCAGCTGGTGCTCACGTGGATCATGGCGGGCAGGTCGTACTCCACCATCTTTTCGTAGATGGGGTACCAGTGCTTGTCGGTCAGCGGGGGGCTGGTCCAGTGGCCGCCGGAGGGGTCGGGGTTCAGGTTGATGCCCACGGCGCCGTATTCCTTGACGCACTTTTCCAGCTCGGGGATGCAGGTGGCCGGGTCGACGCCGGGCGACTGCGGCAGCATGGCCACGGGCACGAAGTTGTCGGGGAAGAGCTGCGAGACGCGAAAGCACAGCTCGTTGCAGATGGCCGCCCAGGTGCTGGACACGTTGAAGTCGCCAATGTGGTGGGCCATGAAGCTGGCGCGCGGGCTGAACAGCGTGATGTCGCTGCCGCGCTCCTTCATCAGGCGCAGCTGGTTGGTCTCGATGGACTCGCGCAGCTCGTCGTCGCTGATCTTCAGGTCCGCCACTTTGGGCATCGCGGCGGGGTCCTTGATACCGGCGATCTGCGCATTGCGCCAGTTCTCCAGCGCCTTGGGGGCCGTGGTGTAGTGGCCGTGGCAGTCGATGATGAGGCTCATGGGGTTCTCCTGGAATGTGTTCTTGTGATGGATCAGGCGGGCGTCATGCCTTGCTTTTGCTTGGCTTCAGCGGCGGCGGGAGAGGCCAGGTAGGCCAGCAAGGCGCGCGCCGCATCCACCTGTTGAGAATGCACGCCGACGCCTGCGGAAAACGTGGTGGTGATCTGGATGGCCGGCGGCAGCGGGCCCGCGATCTGGATGCCCTGCACGTGCAGCAGCTCGCTCAGTTGCTGAAAGCCCAGCGCCACTTCGCCCTGGGCCACCAGCGAGCCCACTGGCACGCCGGGGGGCGCCTGCACCATGCGCGGGGCGATCTGCTCGGCCATGCCCCAGCGCTCGAACAGCTTGCTCAGCGCCACGCCGCTGGGGCCGGTGGACAGGCTGATGCTGGGCGCGGCCAGCACGGCAGCGCGCACGGCGTCTTCGCTGCCAAGGTCGGGCAGCGGCGCGCCTGAGGGTACGGCCACGGCCACGCCGGAGTGGACCCAGTCCACCTTGCTGCCGGGCACCAAATGGCCTGCGGCCATGAGCTTGTCGATGGCGTCGGACGCGAGGATGACCACATCGAACACCTCGCCGGCCGCCACGCGCTTGGCCGCGTCCACGCCGCCCACCGACTCGATGGCCGCCTGCGTGCCCGACTGCTGCGCAAACCCGGCCACCAGATCGGCCAGCACCTGGCGCGTGGCCATGGAGGAAATGCCGCGAAGGGCGGGCGTCGTCATGGTGGCTTGTCTCCTGCGGGATGTTGTGTCCGGGCGGCGCGGCAGCGCCTTTTTGCCCAGGGTTGTGGCGCGATTGTGGGCAGCCCGCGCGCAAACATGAAGACGGCCCCGGCACTACCAGATATATCATTCCTTGATCGTTGGTACGCAGCTATATCAGAGAGCCTTGCCCATGGACCTCAAGCAGATCGAATACTTTGTGCGCGTGGCCGAGCTGGGCAGCTTCACGCGCGCCTCGGTGGTGCTGGACATTGCCCAGCCCGCACTGAGCCGCCAGGTGCGCCTGCTGGAGGTGGAGCTGCGCCAGAACCTGCTGGTGCGCAACGGCCGGGGCGCCACGCCCACCGAGGCGGGCAAGCTGCTGCTGGAGCACGGCCGCGGCATCCTGCACCAGGTGGAGCGCGCGCGCGAGGAGCTGGGCCGTGTGCGCGGCGCGCTGGCCGGGCGCGTGGCCATCGGCCTGCCGCCCAGCATTGCCAAGGTGCTCACCGTGCCGCTGACCCGCGCCTTCCGCGTGAAGCTGCCGGATGCAGCGCTGGCCATCAGCGAGGGGCTGTCGGTGGCCATGCGCGAATCGCTGACCACGGGGCTGCTGGACATTGCCCTGCTCTACAACACCACGCCCGCGCCGGGCATCGAGACGACGGCGCTGCTGGAGGAAGACCTGTTCCTGGTGCAGCGCCGCGACGCGGGCCTGAGCGAGGCCGCGGCCGACGCCCTGGCCCGCACGCCCCTGCCGCTGGACGAGCTGCCGCGCTTTCCGCTGGTGATCCCCACGCGCCCCAACTCCATCCGCATGCTGGTGGAGTCGGAGCTGGCCGCGCGCGGCAAGCGCCCGCAGATCAGCCTGGAGATCGACGGCGTGGCCGCCATCCTGGACCTGGTGGCCGACGGCGCCGGCTGTGCGGTGCTGCCCATGAACGCGGTCACCACCTCGGGCAAGCCGGAGGTGTTCAGCACGCGGCCCATTCACGGCGCGAGCAGCGACAGCAGTGAGGCGGGCGAGAGCGAAGGCGATGGCAAAGGCGATAGCGAAGGCGGCGGCACCCGGCTGCGCAGCAAGCTGTTCATGGCCGTCAGCTCGCAGCGCCCGGCCACGCTGACGCAGCAGGCGATGGCGGAGCTGATTCGCACGACCTTGGTGGCGCTGTACAAGACGCCGGGCTGATGCCCTGCTCCCGTGGTTTTGGCGCAGCAGTCCGTAGGTCGGGTTAGCCCGAAGGGCGTAACCCGACGCCTAGGGGGCACCCGGCGGCGTCGGGTTACGCTGCGCTAACCCGACCTGCGGGCCCGCCTGCGCCTCGCGCTGCGCTTCGACAGGCTCAGCGTGAACGGGCGGGGAGTGGTGCAAGCGGAGGCTGCGCAGACCGATGCAACCTCAATTCCGAGCGGCATCATCCCGGTCCAAACTGCCCAGCACCCGGTCCGCATAGTCCTGCCAGCGCGCGTCCTTGGGCAGGGCTTTAAAGACGCCTTCGCGCGCCAGGTCGGCCACCCACTGCTGCTTGGCGGCGATGGCCGAGGCCATCAGCGGCTCCATGCCGGCCTCGCGCACCGTGTGGGCGGACTCGCGCATCTCCTCGGCGCGGCGCTGGCCGTGCTGCACCACGCGGCTGAAGAAGTAGCGGCCCTGTTCGTGCCAGTCGATGGACGGAAAGGTCTCGGCCAGCGTGGGCAGAACATGGTCTTCCACGCCGTAGTGGCGGGCCGTGGCGTAGCTCTCGACCACCAGGGCCTCCAGCCCCTTGATCATGATGCTGCGGCACATCTTGATGGCGCTGGCCACGCCCAGTTGCTCGCTGACGGGTTTCGCATCCATGCCCCAGCCCGTCAGCACGGCGGCCAACGCGGCAGCCTGCGCGCCGCCCAGCAGCATGGGCACGCGGATGCCGTAGGGCGGCACCGAGGTCATCACCCCCGCCTCCACGTAGTGGGCGCCCCGCGCCTCGATGAGCGCTGCCGCTTGCTGCTTGGTGCCGGGCGAGGCGGAGTTGAGGTCCAGGAACACGGAGCCGGGGCGGATGTGCCGCGCCGCCTCCTGCGCCACGGCCAGCGTGTTCGACGCGGTGACGGCCGAGAGGATGCAATCGCAGCGCGCACACAGCGCCTGCAAGGAATCCGCCGCCACCACACCTGCCTGCGCGGCGTGCTGCTGCAGGGCGTCGCGGTGCGCGGGGCTGGCCAGCTTCAGGTCCCAAGCGGCAACGGAGGCCACGCCGGGCTGGACACGCAAGCCCGCGCTGAAGATCTTGCCCACCTCGCCATAGCCCACGAGGCCGATGTGTGTGATGTTCATTCGATGTTCCTTTCGTGCGGGTGAACGTTCGACTTACCTGAGCCGTACGGGTTGCGCCCTTCGACGGGCTCAGGACAGGCCTGTCGAAGCCTCGCGCAACGCTTCGACAAGCTCAGCGCGAGCGGATTTTTACGGTTTGGATCCGTCTGGCATCAGCGTGTCCGGGGCATCATTGGCTGCCGTGGGTTCACTGCCGCGCGATCTTGGCCTTGGCGATCACGTCGCTCCAGCGGCGCACATCAGCCGCCAGGTGCTCGCCCAGCTGCGCGGGGGTGCTGCCCTGGGCATTCAGGTTGAGCTCCAGCAGGCGCTTTTTCACGTCGGGCTGGGCCAGCGCGGCCTGCACCTCGCGCGAGAGGCGCTCCACCACGGCGGCGGGCGTCTTGGCAGGCACGGCCAGGCCGTTCCACGACGTGACGTTGAAGCCCGCGAGCGGCCCGCCGCTCTCGCGCACCGTGGGCACATCGGGCAGCTGCGGCGCCCGCTGCGCGCCCATCACGGCCAGCGGCCGCAACGCCTTGGAGCCGATCTGCGGCATGAGGCCGCCCAGGATGTCGACCATCACGTCGATCTCGCCGCCCCGCAGCGCCGTGATGACTGGCGGCGTGCCGTTGAAGGGCACCACCTGCGCGTCGATGCCTGCCGTCACCTTGAAGAGTTCGGCCGCCAGGTTCTGCGTGGTGCCGATCTGCGGCGTTCCGATGTTGAGCTGGCCCGGGTGGGCGCGCGCATACGCCAGCAGGTCGGCCAGCGTGCGAAAGCGCCCGCCCTCCTTCGCCACCACGGCCAGGTCGAACGTGGCCAGCAGCGAGACGGGCGCAAAGTCCTTGAGCGTGTCGAACGGCAGCGACTGGAACAGCGCCGCGCTCACCGCCGTGCCGCTGCTCACCAGCAGAAGCGTGTGGCCGTCGGGTTCGGCGCGGGCCACCTGCTCGCCCGCCACCACGCCGCCCGCGCTGGGCTTGTTCTCGATGACCACGCTTTGCCCCAGCGGGCCGGCGATCTTCTGGCCCACGGTGCGCGCCGTGATGTCGGCCGCGCCGCCCGCGGCATTGGGCACCACGATGCGCAGCGGGCGCGAGGGATAACCGGCCTGCGCGCTGGCCGCACCGCCGAACGACGCTGCCAGCCATGTCAGGAGGGTTCTGCGGTGCACGGCGCTGCCCATGGTTGCGCGCTACCGTGCCACGCCCAGCAGGCGGTCCAGCAGCTCGGGCTGCGCGCTCAGCTCGGCGGCGCTGCCGGTGTGCACCACGGTGCCCCGGTCCAGCACGGCGGCGTGGTCCGAGATGGCCAGGATGGCCTGCGGGTGCTGCTCCACGATGATGGCCGACAGGCCCTCTTCGCGCGTGATGCGGCGGATGGCGCGCAGCAGCTCTTCCACGATGATGGGCGCCAGGCCTTCGAGCGGCTCGTCCAGCAGCAGCAGGCGCGGGTTGAGCACCAGCGCGCGGCCCACGGCCAGCATCTGCTGTTCGCCACCCGACAGCTGCGTGCCCAGGTTGGTCTTGCGCTCGGCCAGGCGCGGGAACATTTCGTACACGCGCTCGGGCGTCCACTGCCGGGCGGTGGAGCCCTGGCGGGCCGGGCGCGCCACGGCCGTGAGGTTCTCGTGCACGGTCAGCGACTTGAAGATGTTGCGCTCTTGCGGCACCCAGCCGATGCCGGCGGCCGCGCGCTCATGCGGCGGCAGCTTGTGCAGGGCCACGCCGCCCAGGCTCACCGTGCCCGCGTGCTGGCGCGTGGCGCCGGCCAGCGCGTTGATGAGCGTGGTCTTGCCCGTGCCGTTGCGGCCCAGCAGGGCCAGCGTGTCGCCTTCGGGCAGGGCCAGCGAAATACCTTGCAGCACCACGGCTTCGCCGTAGCCTGCGCTCAGGCCTTCGATGCGCAGCAGCTCAGACATGCGCGTCCTCCCCATGGCCCAGATACACGGCCTTCACCTGCGCGTCGTTGGCGATGGTTTCGGGGTCGCCTTCGGTGAGCACGGTGCCGTTGACCAGCACCGTCATGCGGTTGGCAAAACTGAAAACCAGGTCCATATCGTGTTCGATCAACAGCACCGAGACATCGGCGGGCAAGGCCGCCACCGTCTGCAGCAGTTCCTCGCGCTCGCCCGCGGGCACGCCGGCCACGGGCTCGTCCAGCAGCAGCACGCGCGGCTCGCACGCCAGCGCAATGGCAATCTCCAGCAGGCGGCGCTTGCCGTAGGCCAGCACGCGCGTCTCCTCGGCCATCACGGACGTCAGGTGGAACTGCTCCAGCAGTTGTTCGCAGCGCTCCGTGACGGCCTTGCGCGCGCCCAGCGGCTGCCACCACTTGCCGCCCAGGCCCTGGTGCTGCGACACGGTGAGCGCCAGCGTCTCCAGCGGCGTGAGGGTGTCGAACAGCTGGTTGATCTGGAAGGTGCGCACCAGGCCGCGCTGCACGCGCTGGTGCGGGGCCAGGCGGGTGATGTCCTGGCCTTCCAGGGTGATGGAGCCTTCGGTGGGCTCCAGCACGCCGGTCAGCAGGTTGATCAGCGTGGTCTTGCCCGCGCCGTTGGGGCCGATGAGCGCGTGGCGCGCACCCTTGTGCAGGTTCAGCGTGACGTTGTTGGTGGCCGTGATGCCGCCAAACCGCTTCACCAGGCCCTGTGCCGACAGCACGGTGTTGGGGGTAGAAATATTCATGTCAGTGGTCCATTGCATCGCGTACAGCATGCAACCCGTGGAACTGGCGCGGAGCATTGCGCGGGCAGCCGCGCAAGGGCCGCCCCGCCGCGCTGGCTGCGTCCCCCTCCCCTAGCGCGCAGCGCGTAGAGAGAGGGGGAAGGCGCGAAGCGACTCAGGGGGTGTTTCATTTCCTCAACCAGGTCCAGGGGCGGAACAGGCGGTCACGCCCCACGAGCACCAGTACCACCAGGAACAGGCCCACCCAGAAGGTCCAGTACTGGGGCGTGATGGACGAGATCACATCCTGCAGCAGCTTGAAACCGATGGCGCCGAGGATGCCGCCGTACAGCCAGCCCACGCCGCCAATCACCAGGATCAGCAACACGTCGGCGGAGCGGTGGAACTCGAACAGGTCGAGCGAGGCAAAGCCCGTGGTCTGCGTGAGCAGCGCGCCCGCAACACCGGCCAGCGCGGCGGCCAGCGTGTACACCTGCGCCAGCTTGGCCGTCACGGGGATGCCGATGGCCATGGCGCGCAGCCGGTTGTCGCGGATGGCCTTGAGCGTGGCGCCAAACGGCGACTGCACGATGCGCCGCGCGAGCAAGAAAAACACCAGCAGCACGGTAAGCGAGTACCACGCGGCCGTGCGGCCGTACAGGTCAAATTCGAACCGGCCCAGCAGCGGCCCCATCATCACGCCCTGCAGGCCGTCGGCGCCGCCGGTCAGCCAGTCGAGCTTGTTGGCCAGCTCCAGCATCACCAGGCCCACGCCCAGCGTGACCATGAGGCGGGTCAGGTCGGTGCCGCGCAGGATGGTGAACGACGCCACCACACCCAGCAGGGTGGCCGCCCCCATGCCCACGGCCAGGCCCACCAGCGGGTCGGGCATCACATGCTTGGCAAACAGCGCGGCCGCGTAGCCGCCCAGGCCGAAGAAGGCTGCATGGCCCAGCGAGACGATGCCGGTGTAGCCCAGGATCAGGTCCAGCGAGAGGGCGAACAGCGCCACGATGGCGATCTCGTTGATGATGAGCGCATGGCTGGGCAGCGCGAGCGGCGCGGCGAAGGCCAGCAGCCAGAGCACGGGCTCCCACCAGCGGAAGCGCCGGGCCTGCAGCAGGGTGTTTTGCGCGTCCGCCATCATTTGCCTCCCTTGCGGACGAACAGGCCCTGAGGGCGCCAGATGAGGATCAGGATCATGAGGCTGTACACAATGAAGGCGCCCAGCTTGGGGATGTAGTACTTGCCGGCCACGTCCGCAATGCCCAGCAGCAGCGCGGCCAGCAGCGGGCCGGTGATGGACGAGGTGCCGCCCACGGCCACCACGATCAAAAAGTAGATCATGAACTTGAGCGGAAAGCTCGGGTCGAGCCCCAGCACTTCCGCCCCCAGCGCACCGCCCAGGCCCGCCAGGCCCGAGCCGAACGCGAAGGTGGACAAGAACACGATGTTCACGTTGATGCCCATGCCGGCGGCTACGCGCTGGTCGTCCACGCTGGCGCGCAGGCGGCTGCCGAAGCGGGTTTTGGTGAGCACATACTGCAGGCCTACCGTCAGCGCCGCACACACCGCAATGATGAACAGCCGGTAGTGGCCCATGCCCAGCATGAGGGCCCCGCTGCCGATCTCGGTACGGCCCTTGAGCCATTCGGGCAACTGCATGATCTGCTGCGTGGAGCCCACGAAATAGTCCACGCTGGCCACGGCCATGAACACCAGGCCGATGGAGAACAGCACCTGGTCCAGGTGGGGCTTGTGGTACAGCGGGCGGTACAGCGTGCGCTCCAGCACGCCGCCCAGCAGGGCCGTGCCCACAAAGGCAATCGGCAGGCAGACGAGAAAGGGCACATTCAGCCGCTGCATCAGCAGCACCGTGATGTACCCCCCCGCCATGGCAAAGGCGCCATGGGCCAGGTTGATGAAGTTCATCAGCCCCATGGTCACCGCCAGGCCCACCGCCAGGATGAACAGCAGCATGCCGTAGGCCACGCCGTCGAAAAGAATGGTCAGCATGAAATCACTTCATTGAAGACAAGATGGGCCACTGCGTTGAGGCTGTGGCGGTGCGGTGCAGGGAACTACCAAGACTGGACGCTAACCTGCGCGCCCTGCTTCGACAAGCTCAGTCCGAATCCGAACGGCTCGCGAGAAAGCCCCCGCCCCCAAAAACTGGCGCGGCCCAGACCAGCAGCCGCCGCGCAAGGGCCGCCCCGCCGCGCTGGCGGCGTCCCCCTCTGGGGGAAGCCGCGCAGCGGCTCAGGGGGGCTTACTTGGTTTTTCCGGGATCCTTCACGTCCTTGATGACGTCGAACTCCACGTTGTACAACTGGCCGTTCACGCGCTCGACCTTGCGCAGGTACACGTCCTGCACGATATCGCGCGTCTGCGCGTCGATGAACACCTTGCCGCGCGGACTCTCGAAGACCTGGCCCTTCATGGCGGCCAGCAGCGCGTCCCCGCCGCCAGCACCCTTGGTGGTCTTGAGCGCTTCATAGATCACGCGCATGCCGTCGTAGCCGCCCACGGCCATGAAGTTGGGGCGCAGGCCCTTGTTGGCCTTTTCGAACGCTTCCACAAACTTCTTGTTCAGGGGCGAGGGGTGCGCAGCCGAGTAGTGGTGCGAGGTGACCACGCCCAGGGCGCCGTCGCCCATGTCGTTGAGCTGGTCGTCGTCGGTCACGTCGCCGGTGGCGATCAGCTTGATGCCGGCCTTGTCCATCCCGCGTTCCAGGAACTGCTTCATCACGGCGGCGCCTGCGCCCGAGGGCACGAAGACGAACAGCGCGTCGGGCTTGGCGTCGCGCACCTTCTGCAGGAAGGGGGCGAAATCGGGGTTGCGCAGCGGCACGCGCAGGGCTTCGGTCACCTGGCCGCCGTTGAACGTGAGGCGCTGGTTGAAGAACTTCTCGGCGTCGATGCCGGGGCCATAGTCGCTCACCAGCGTGACCACCTTCTTGATGCCGTTCTTGGGCGCCCAGTCGGCCAGGGCCACGGAGACTTGCGGCAGCGTGAAGCTGGTGCGCACCACATAGGGCGAGGCTTCGGTGATGCTGGAGGTGGCAGCGGCCATCACCACCAGCGGCGTCTTGGACTGCGTGGCCAGCGGCGCGGTGGCCATGGCCGAGGGCGTGATGCCCATGCCGGCGAGCACGTTCACCTTTTCGTTGACGACCAGCTCCTGGGCCAGGCGGCGGGTCACGTCGGGCAGGCTGGTGTCGTCCTTGACGATGAGCTGCACCTTCTTGCCCGCCACCGTGTCGCCGTTCTGCGCCATGTACAGGCGCGCCGCGGCCTCGATCTGGCGGCCCGTGGTGGCCTGCTGGCCGGTCATGGGCAGGATCAGGCCGATCTTGAACACGTTGCTGTCCTGGGCGGCCGCAGGCAGGGCAGCCAGGCCGCCGGCCAGGGTCAGGATCGCAGCCGCAGAGGCCCGCAGAAGATGGCGTTTTTGCATCGTTGTCTCCGGTGGAAATAATCGTTGTATACAGGACGGTGGCGCAGTCTGGCGCGGCTTGCGTTATTGCACAAGAGCAAATTCGAGCATTCAGGTATCGACAAACGGCATACCCAGCCCCGGCCCGACCGCCCTTCAGCGGATGAGTTGTACACCCGGCAAGCCGCGCACATGGGGCGCCTGTCCGGCGGCCAGCAGGTTGCGGCGGGTGATGCGCGAATGTTCGCGCAGGATGGCTTCGGCCCGGCCGCCCTCGCGCCGCTCGATGGCGTCGATCGCCTGCCGGTGCTGGTCCTGCGCCACGACGAGCATGTCCCGCGCCTGCCGCGAATGCGCCTGCACCACCACGAAGGCCGAGGGCGACGCAAAGGGCAGGCCCTTGACCCGCTCCAGCTCGCGCGCCACCACCTCGCTGCCCACCATGCGGCTGAGCAGCCCGTGGAACTGGGCGTTGAGGTCCACGTAGCGCGAGAAGCCCTCGTCGTCGAGCGTGGGCGGCGCCAGCGCGGCGTCGATGGCATCCAGGCAGGCGTGCGCCTCTGCCAGCAGCTCGGGGGCCACGCCCCGCTCGGCCGCCAGGCGGGCGGCCAGCCCTTCCATGGTGCCGCGCAGTTCAATGGCGTCGGCCACATCGGTTTCCGAGAAGGTGCGCACGGCATAGCCGCCGCCGGGCAGCCGGTGCAACAGGCCTTCCTGCTCCAGCCGCATCAGCGCGGCGCGGATGGGCGTGCGCGACACGCCCAGCGCCTCCACCAGGGCCAGCTCGGCCACGCGGGCGCCGCCCGGCAGGGCGCCGGCCAGGATCATCTCGCGCAGCCGCAGCTGGGCCTTGACCGACTGCGAGGCCCCGGCTTCGGCAGCAGGCAAGGGCGACGGCGGGGCGGTCACGCGGTCTTCGGCAGCATCAGCGGAAAGAGTGGCAGGCATGGCGCTGAAATGTATACACAACAAATCCAAAAAGCCAGTTCTGCGCTGCAATACACCTGAAAAATCAATTACTTACAGGTATCTCAGTTTTCAATAACTGCTTTGTCTATTTTTTCTGTATACAACGCTCGGCACTTTCCCCACAATCGCTCCAGCGGCGCAATCCCATTGCGCTCCATCCCACGACCTGGAGAGAGACAACATGTATCCCAAGAATGCCTGGTACGTAGCGTGCCTGCCCCACGAGATCAGCGACAAGCCGCTGGGCCGCACCGTCTGCGGCGAAAAGATCGTGTTCTACCGCCCCGCGCCCGACCAGGTCGCCGCGCTGGAAGACTTTTGCCCCCACCGCGGCGCGCCGCTGTCGCTGGGCCGCGTGTGCGGCGGCGAGCTGATGTGCGGCTACCACGGCCTGAAGGTGGGCTGCGACGGCAAGTCGGTGTCCATGCCCGGCCAGCGCGTGCAGGGCTTTCCGAGGGCGCGCAGCTTTCCGGTGGTGGAACGCTACGGCTTCATCTGGGTGTGGCCCGGCGATGCCGACCAGGCCGACCCGGCCACCATCCACCACCTGCCCTGGGCCGACAACCCCGAGTGGGCCTATGGCGGCGGGCTGTACCACATCGCCTGCGACTACCGCCTGATGATCGACAACCTGATGGACCTGACGCACGAGACCTATGTGCACTCCACCAGCATCGGCCAGAAGGAGATCGACGAGGTGCCCTGCAAGACGCGCGTGGAGGGTGACGAGGTGATCACCAGCCGCTTCATGGACAACATCCAGCCGCCGCCCTTCTGGAAGATGGCGCTGCGCATGAACGGCCTGCCCGACGACCAGCCCGTGGACCGCTGGCAGATCTGCCACTTCACGCCCCCCAGCCATGTGCTGATCGAGGTGGGCGTGGCGCTGGCCGGCCACGGCGGCTACAACGCCCCGGCCGACAAGAAGGCGTCGAGCATCGTGGTGGACTTCATCACGCCCGAGACGGAGACCTCCATCCACTACTTCTGGGGCATGGCGCGCAACTTCAAGCCGCAGGACCCGTCGCTCACCACGCAGATCCGCGAAGGCCAGGGCAAGATCTTTGCCGAAGACCAGGACATGCTGGAGCAGCAGCAAGAGAACCTGCTGCGCTACCCGGACCGCAAGCTGCTCATGCTGAACATCGACGCGGGCGGCGTGCAGTCGCGCAAGATCCTGGACCGCATCATTGCGGCTGAACAAGCCGCCAAGGCCACCGCCACCGCCGCAGGGCAGCCCGCATGACCGCCCAGGAGACCTTGCAGGTCCGCGTCGTCCAAAAGCGCGCCGAGGCCGAGGGCATCGCCAGCTTCGAGCTGGCGCGCGCGGACGGCGCGCCGCTGCCACCCTTCAGCGCGGGCTCGCACATCGACGTGCACCTGCCGGGCGGGCTGACCCGGCAGTACTCGCTGTGCAACGCATCGCACGAATCGCACCGCTACCGCATCGCCGTGCTGCGCGACCCGGCTTCGCGCGGCGGCTCGGTCGCCATGCACGACCGCGTGAACGAGGGCGACCTCATCACCATCAGCACGCCGCGCAACCACTTTGCGCTGCACCCGGCAGAACGCACGCTGCTGCTGGCGGGCGGCATCGGCGTGACGCCGCTCTTGTGCATGGCCGACCGGCTGGCGCGCACGGGGGCCCAGTTCGCGCTGCACTACTGCACCCGCTCGGCCGAGCGCACGGCGTTTGTCGAGGAAATCGGCGCGTCCGGCATGGCCCCGCACGTGCACTTCCACTTCGACGCGGGCGCGCCCGAGCAGAAGCTGGACCTGCCCGCCGTGCTGGCGCAGCCCGGCCCGGACGCCCGGCTGTACGTGTGCGGCCCGGCGGGCTTCATCGACTACGTGGTGAACACCGCCAAGGGCCTGGGCTGGCCGCAGGACCGCATCCACCTGGAGTACTTTGGCGCCCCGGCGCAGGACACCTCCGGGGACGTAAGCTTTGAGGTGCGCATTGCCAGCACCGGCAAGACCTACGCCGTTGCGCCCGACGTGTCGGTGGTGGAAGCGCTGCGCAAGGAAGGCATCGACATCCTGACCTCGTGCGAGCAAGGCGTGTGCGGCACCTGCATCACCCGCGTGCTGGAGGGCGAGGTGGACCACCGCGACATGTACCTGACGGACGAGGAAAAGGCCGCCAACGAACAGTTCATGCCCTGCTGCTCGCGGGCGCGCAGCAAGCTGCTGGTGCTGGACCTGTAGGCGTTCGCCACAAGAAAAAGCTGCTGCAACGGGGGCGCTGCAGCGGCTTTTCTATGACTTTGAGACCCGTTCGGGCTGAGCTTGTCGAAGCCCTGCGCAGCGCTTCGATAAGCTCAGCGTGAACGGATTCAAGGTGTTTGCTTCAGACTAAAAACTATCAAATTGATAGCTTTCAGTGCTTATCCTTCAAGCGCCAGCAGCCAATTTCACCTGATTAGTTACTTATCTCAGATACCACTCCACCCGTTCGGGCTGAGCCTGTCGAAGCCAGGGCTTGCAGCGCGCGTGCAAGGCTTCGACAGGCTCAGCCCGAACGGGTGGGGAAGAGAAAGCGTCTGAGTTAGGTCGCTAATCAGGCAATTTCATCAAAACTCGCTCACTCACCCGCATCCGCGGCGCGGATGGTGTCGCGGCCGTTGCGGTCCTTGGCGCGGCCCAGGTCGGCGTCCAGGGCGCGGGCGAGCTTGTCCACGGCGGCGATGAAGGCGTTGGCCATCTTGTCGGCCTCGTCCGTCACGGTCACCGGCTGGCGGCCCGTGACGCGCGCCTCGATGCGGCAGCGCTTGTCGTTGGCGCCGGACTTGCCGGCGTCCAGGTCGCTCAGGAACACTTCCAGCCGCGTGACGTAGTCCTGGAAGCGCGCCAGGCGGCTCTTGGACTCGTCGGTGATCCACTGCGCGAGGGATTCCCCGCCCTGGATGTGGTCGTCGGTGTTCACTTGTACTTGCATGGTGGCTCCTTGTGAGTTTTCAAAACGGTGTGTGGGTTCAGCCCACCGCCATGATGGCACTGTGGAGCATGACCCCGGTCAACACATGTCAAAGGATGTTCACTCACAGCTTGTCGAGGGCGACGGCCGGGGTCCAGGGCGCATCCGCGGGCAGCGCGCGGGCGGCCAGCAGCCGCTCCCGCAGCCGCGCGGCCGCCGCATCGCCGGGCAGGCGCTCGAGCACACGGTCCAGCAGCGGCGCTGCCGCGTCCCAGTCGCGGGCGTGGAAGGCCGCCAGGGCCGCCAGGCTGGCCTCGCGCACTTCGGCGTCACCGCAAGGGGTGAACACCCGCACCGGCTCCGTCTTGCCCTTGACGATCACGTCGTCCAGCGCCCGCAGCCCGGCGGCCTGGTGCGGTGGCAGCAGCGCCGCCGTGGCGCCCGACAGCAGGATGCCCGTGCCAAAGGCCTTGTTGGCCCCCTCCAGCCGGGCAGCCAGGTTGACCGCGTCCCCGATGGCGGTGTACGAAAAGCGCTGCTCGGACCCGACGTTGCCCACCACCACCCGGCCGCTGTGCAGGCCGATGCGCATGTGGATGGGCGGCAGCCCGCGCGCGCGCAGGTCGGCCACCAGGGGCTGCATGGCCTGCTGCATGGCCAGCGCCGCCTCCAGCGCGTGGGCGGCGTGCTGCGGGTCGGACAGCGGCGCGCCCCAGAAGGCCATCACCGCGTCGCCGATGAACTTGTCCACGGTGCCGCCCGTGGCGTGCACGATGGGGGTCATCGCGTTGAAGTAACCGGTCAGCACCTCCACCGTCTGTTCGGCGGTAAGCTGCTCGGACAGGGTGGTGAAGTTGGCCAGGTCGGTGAACATCACGGTGACCTCGCGCGCCTCGCCGCCCAGGCGCATCAGCTCGGGCTGCGCAATCAGGCGCGAGACCACGGCGGGCGGCACGTACTGCGCAAACATGGCCCGCGTCTGGCGCGCGCGCTGGCGCATGGTGGCGTAGCCCACCAGCGCCGCCGCGCCGTAGATGGCCACCGCCGCCGCAGCCGGCAGCAGCGGCGGCCACCACAGGCGCAGCTGCGCCACCAGCAGCCACGACGCCGCCCCGATGGCCACGACCACCGCCGCCGCCAGCGCGGCCGCGCCCGCCGGGTGCAGCCGGCGGTTGCTCCACAGCAGCAGCGGCAGGAGCAGCGCGGTGAGCGCCAGCGTCCAGCCCTCGGACACGCTGCGCAGCCCGCCGCCGCGCAGGTAGTTGTCCACCAGCGTGGCCTGCAGCTCCACCCCCGGGAACAGGCGTTCGCCCCCCACGGTGCCGAACGGCGAATTGAACAGGTCGGCCTGCGAGCGCGACAGCTCGGCGGCCGTGCGCGCCGAGCGCCCCACCAGCACGATCTTGTTCTTGAAGAAACCGTCGGGCAGCAGGCCGGGCTCCAGCGCCTGGTAGTACGAGCGCGTGTCGAAGGTGCCGCGCGGGCCGCGGTAGCCGATCCAGTTGAAGTGCTTCAATACTGGACGCACGCCCCACGATTCGGCGGCCCGCTGCGCCAGGCGCAGGGCAAAGCCGTCGCGCGCCAGCGGGGCGCGGCGCACCACGAAGTCGTCGTCCGGCTCCACGCCCGCGTCGCCGGCGTCTGCGCCCGCGTCCAGGAAGCGCTGCAGCGGCGTGATGTTCATCCACATGGCGGCGTTGCCGCTGTCGATCTTCTCGCGGGTGGCGGCCAGCACCACAGGCGCGGCCTGCGCAATGGCCTGGGCCAGCGCGGCGTCCTCGGCCTCGGTGGAGGGGTCGGCAAACACGATGTCCATGCCCACGGCGGCGGCGCCTTCGTCGTGCAGGCGGCGCAGCAGCGCGGCGTGCAGGCTGCGCGGGAAGGGCCAGGCCTGCTGCAGCTCCTGGAACGTGGGCTCGTCGATCGCCAGCACCACCACCGGCAAGTCCGTGCGGCGCGGCGCGGTCAGGCCCGTCAGCACGTCAAACGTCTTGAACTCCAGCGCGTGCCAGGTGGGGCTGAACGTGGCCACGCCCACCAGCATCAGCGCCAGCGCACTGGCAGCCAGCGCCGCCAGCCGCGCCTGCCGGCGCGCCGTGGGCGAAGCGGGGTCAGAAGCGGTAGCGCGCGTCCAGAACATACCGGGTCTTTCGGCGGTCCGACTTGGGCGCCCACAGGTTCATGGCCGCCGCCCCCACCACCCAGTGCTTGTCCTGCGACTCCCAGAAGCCCATCAGGTCCACGCCCCAGCCCGGCGCGATGCGCGTGAGGTTCTGCTTGTCCTCGAACCGCTCGGACCGGTACACCGCCCGGCCGCTCACATAGAACCGCTGCGGGCTGACCCAGGTGACCCCCAGCACGGCCGTGTGGCGCGGGATGTAGGGGATGCGGCCCGCGGGCCCCTCCGTGTCGTAGATATGGCTTTCGCTGCCCTGGTAGAGGTACTTGGCATAGGCCGACCAGCGGCGGCTGAACATGTGGTTGACGCCCGCCCCCAGCGTCTTGAGCGTCCCGGTGTCAAAGCTGGGCGTGCTCTCCAGCAAGTCGGTGTTGGACAGGTTCACCAGCTGGGTGTTGCGCATCTCCTCCAGGAACGGCAGGCTGGGCGTGCGCAGGTCCACCCCGATGGTGCCCGGGTTGCGCACCCGCAGGTGGTCGGCCCGCAGGCTCAGGAAGGTGTTCGCGCCCAGCTCCATGCCCACCTGCGCCACGGTGCGCTTGTGGCGCCCGCCCGCTTCGACCAGGCGGTCTTCCACAGGGATGCCCGCCGTCTCCACGCTGGTGAGGGTGGAGACGCTCAGCGGCCGCAGCCAGTCCTGGTAGGCCATGCGCACGGTGGTGCCGGCGCGCGGCTGCCAGACCAGGCCGACGCGGGGGGTGACGGTCCGTTCGGTATCGGCCCGGCCGGCCTGCTCCTCGGACAGGCGGTCCAGGCCCACGAGGTAGCTTTGCGTCAGGCCGTCCACGCGGTGGCGGATCTGCTGCAGGCCCAGGGCCGCGTCCAGGCTCAGTGCCTTGTCCAGTTGCTGCGTGGTAGCCAGCGTGAGGCCGGTGTAGCGCCGGTCCACATGGTTGTACCCCCCCAAGATCAGCACATCGCGGTAGGACCCCACACCGGGAATGTCGGCGCCCACGAGCGCCTCACCACCGATCAGATTGTTCTGCCGCTCGCGCACGTGCTCCAGGGCAAGGCTCCAGCGGCTGCCCGGGGCCGTGTCCACGGTGTGGCGCAGTTGCAGGTCGTTGAACTGCTTCTTGGGCTCGCTGCCCACGCCCATCAGGCTCACGAACGGCGGGTCGATCTGCAGCGTGGGGTATCGCTGCAGCAGGATGTTCTCCACGCTGCGCCCCACCTTGATCCAGGTCTGCTCGGTGGGCCCCCACCGGTAGGCCATGCCCAGGGCGCCCTGGGTGCTCGTGTTGTCCATGGACGTCTCGAACAGGTTCTGGCTGCGCAGGCGCATGTCGAACTGGTTCACGTAGGCAAACAGGTTGATGCGTTCAGTCGGCTGCATGCCCGCCCCGACAGTGACGGCATGCGCCCGCACATCGCCCACGCCCCCGCGAAAGGCCGGGGCGTCATTGGCCTGGAGATCGAACGGGAACTCGCTGGCGTTGGCCGACTGCGCCTTGAAGAACCACGACACCGGCACGCGGCTGTTGTCCATGCCGTTGAGCGTGACGGCCGGAGCGCGCATGCGGTAGAGGTCTTTGTCTAGCGTGACACCCACCGCACCATGCGCCCCCGGCTGCTGCAGCAGCGACGAATACCGCTGGCTCGCACCAAAGGCCATGGGGTCGGTCAGAAAGCCCTGGAACAGCGCCGAGTTCTTGTTGAACTCGCCCTGGTAGCGGTCGGCCAGGAACAGGTGGCTGCCGCCCCAGTAGGGGTAGAAGCTCTGCTGGGCCAGCTCCAGCGCCCAGTCTTCCATGCCGAAGAAGGCCAGCGATGCGCCCAGGTTGGCACTGCCCTTCTGGTCGTTGGCCACCTGGTTGAGGGACTTCAGGTAGGGCATGCGCTCCACGGCAGCGCGGGCGGCGGCCACCGCCTCGCCAGACTCGAACAGATCGGTGTGGATCTGCGCCAGCAGCATGTAGGGCACGGGGTCCTTGTCGTCCAGGGCACTGGCCTGGCGCAGCGTGACGAGGGCATCCTGGTGGCGGCCGAGCTGGTAGTACGCCACGGCCGTCCAGGTCTTGGCGCGGGCATAGCGCGGCTCCATCACCCCCGCGCGCAGAAAGGCGTCCAGCGCCGCTTCAGGGTGGCCCTGCTTGAGGTGCAGCAGCCCCTGGCCGGTGAGCGCGATGTAGTCCGCCGGGTTGTCGCCCAACGCGGTGGCAAAGGCCTGGCCGGCCTCGGTGAACTGGTTGGCAAAGGTCTCCAGCGTGCCCAGTTCGCCCCAGGCGCCGGGGCTCTGCGGGTCCAGCGCCAGCGCCTGGTGCAGGTGGCTGCGGGCGGGCCGGGCGTCCTCGCGCTCGGTGTGGGCGCTGCCCAGGCCCTGCCAGCCGCGCGCGTCCGCCGGGGCCAGCTGCGTGGCCTCGGTGTACGCGGCCAGGGTGGCGGGCGCGTCCCCGCGGCGGCGCGCCAGCTCGGCCCGCACCAGGGCCAGCTCGGCGTGCGCGGTGCCCTGCGCGGGCGCCAGCGTGGCGGCGGCGGCGTCCACGCGGTCGCCCAGCAGCTGCACGCGCGCGCGCTGCGCCACCAGCGCGGGGTGTGCGGGCCAGCGTTGCGCGGCGCTGTCCAGCGTCTGCAGCGCGCCCGCGCCGTCGCCGTCCATGAGCTGCAGGTCCGAGCGCATGAGCCAGGCGGGCAACGGCGCGTCGCCCGCAGCCCCCTGGCGCTGCAGCAGTTCGCGCGCGGCCAGCAGGTCGCCGGCCTGCAGCGCCACGGCCGCCTCCAGGGCTGTCACCCAGCCGGCGGGCGCGCCAGCCGCGCGTGCCTGCGCCAGCGCGGCGCGTGCGGCGCCCAGGTCACGCGAGCGCAGGGCGGCCTGCACGGGCGCCAGGGTCTCTGGCACCGGCTCGGCGGCCAGCGCCGGCAGAGGGTCCGCACGCAGCGCGTTCACCCACTGGATGCGGTCGCGCGGCTGGCTCAGCACCAGCTTGACCGGGGCCTTGCCCACTTCAGCCACGGCCGCCTCGTTCGCGCTCACCGACACCTGCCCTTGCGCGTTGGAGAACTCCACCGTGCCCGACAGCACGGTGAGCACGGTGCGGCCATCGTCTTCCACGCTCAGGTCCCAGTCCGTGCCGCGGATGGCGGCGGTGGCGGCCGGGGTTTCCAGGTTGAGCCGGCTGCCGTCGGCACGGCGCGTCTGGGTCCAGGCGCGGCCCGCGTTCAGCAGCAGCGTGGTCACGGGCTGGGCGGGCGTGGCCACGCCCTTGACCTGCAGGACCGTGTTCTGGTGCAGGCGCAGTTGCGTGTCGTCGGCAAACAGCAGCGCCATCTTGGCGGCCTGGCGCGTGCGCACGAAGTCGCCGGTGGCCAGGGGCTGGGCGGGGCGGGCGGGTTGCCAGTCGGCCGCGGCGGCCGACCGCTGGTCACCCGTGCCTTGCAGGCTGATGATTTCCGCAGCAGCGCCAGGGGGCACGGCGGCCTGGACTGCCAGCGGCCAGGCCAGGGACGCCAGGGCGGCAGTCAGCACGGAGAGCGCCGGCAGGCGGTTCTTGGGATGGGACATGTTGGGCTTCCGGGGAGAAGGCGGGAACGGCACCCCCAGGCGCCGCCTTCATGGCGCCCGGGCAGCCGAAATTATTGCGAGCAACCCCCGTCCAGCCCCCTCCCCCGGGGCCACCATTGGTTGCATTTTCATGAAGAAAGCCACATTTTCCGGGCCCGCCGCCCCGTCGGCCGACCGCAGCGGCCGGGTACGGCCCCTTCCTACAGACGGCGCCGGTCCGCGGTGCTACAACGGAAAGCCGTCCACTGTTTCCCCGCCCACGCCCGCCGTGCGTGACCCCGGAGCCCCTGTTTATGCCCGACGCACCCCGCCTCAAGATCGGCCTGTCCACCTGCTTCCAGCATGCCGACCCCACCCGCCCGCTGTTCACCAACAAGACGCTGCAGTACGTGGAGCAGTCCATCGCCCACTGGATCATGTCCGCGGGGGCCATGGTGGTGATGGTGCCCTGCCCCACGGGCGAGACGGCCCGCGGCGATGTGACGCTGCAGCACTACGCGCAGTGGCTGGACGGCGTGGTGATGCACGGCGGCGCCGACGTGTGGCCCGGCAACTATGGCGAGGAGCCCCTGCGTGAAGAGTGGATTGGCGACCGGGTGCGCGACATCTACGATCTGGCCCTGGTGAAGGCCTTTGCCGAGGTGGGCAAACCCATCTTTGGCGTCTGCCGCGGCCTGCAGCTCATCAACGTGGCCTTTGGCGGCGCGCTGTACCAGGACATCGAAACCCAGCACCCCGGAGCGCTGCAGCACCGCAACGCGACGGCGTATGACCAGCACTTCCACGACATCCAGATCGTGCCCGACTCGCGGCTGGCGCAGCTCTATCCCGGCCTGCCCCGCGCCCGCGTGAACAGCATCCACCACCAGGGCATCAAGCGGGTTGCGCCCGACTTCGTGGTCGAAGCCCTGAGCGAGCCCGATGGTGTTCCGGAAGCCATCCGCGTCAAGCCGGGGCCGGGCCGCGGCTACATCGCCGCGACGCAGTGGCATCCCGAGTTCCACAAGCAGGGCGCCGACACGCTGGACGACACAGCCATCCTGCAGGATTTTCTGGCCGCCTGCGTCCAGGCCAAGGCGGAGCCGGTGCGGCGCGCCCCGCCCCAACCTGCCGGCCTGCGCGACCGCGCCACGCGCCTGCTGCGCCGCGCCCTGCAGCGCAACCGGGCCCTCGCACGGTAGAGCGCGCCCCGGCGTCGCGGGCGCGCGGGTGCCGGGCAACGGCGGGAAGCCCCTCAGCAGAGTGCGCCCATGACCGAGTCCGGGTCCCCCTTGAGCGCGTCCGCGACCAGCAGCCACAGCAGCCGCTCTCGCATCGCGTCGTCACCGTCGCTGACCTTGAGCGCCACCGCGGTCAGGTCGCCGCGCTGCACCTGCAGGTCCACCCCCTGGAAGTTCTCGTCCGACGCTTGAAGCTCCCGGGTCAGCGCCACGACGCGCGCATACGCGTCGTCTGGCACCCCCCGGGCGACAGTAATGGAAATTGCCATGAAAAAACGGCCCCCGATTGCGGAGTTGCTGCAACACAGCGAAGTGACCCAGCTCCCGCGGCCATCAACACCGACCCCAGCCTGCCCCGGATTGCGCGACAGGGGTGTAACCTGGTGTGAACAAGCGCACCGGCTTCAGAAGCCTCTGGACAGCACGCCTTCCACCAGCAATTGCAGCAGCGCGCCCCGCAGCTTGTCCTGCGTGTCCGTGATTGCCGTCGTGGGGCCCCGCTCCACCGTCACGGCCCGGCCGCGGAAGTTGCCGTCTTTCTCCCGCAGCACTTCTGCCAGCTGTTCGATGCGGGCATAGTCGGCTGCGGAGACCGAGGTGGCGATGGTGATGGTGATGCTCATGCGATGGGGCAGGCGCGGACGTCGCCCCCAGCGTGCCGCGTGGCAGGCGGGCCGGATGTAGGACTGCACCTGCTTTTTTGCACGTGGCCGCACGGCCTGCGGGCCTGCCCCGCGCCGGGATCAGCCCGGACCCGCCGCCCCCAGCGCGGGCCCGACCCCCGCCTCCAGAGCGCCCCGCAGCCAGCGGTGCGCCGCGTCCTGCTGGTAGCGCGCATGCCAGATCAGGTACATCGGAAGCGACGGGCACACCACTGGCACCGGGGCACTGGCCAGGCCGGCCAGCGCCGTGCGGGCCAGCAACGATGGCGCCGTGGTCAGCAGCGGCGTGCCCCGCACAAATGCAGGCAGCGCGGCAAAGCCCGGCACGCGCACGGCAAAGCGGCGCCGCACACCCCGCGCGAGCAGCTGCCGGTCCAGGTCGAGCCCCCGGTGGGCTTCATAAGCCACCGTGGCATGGTCGGCGGCCAGGTAATCGGCCTCGGTGGCCGGCGCATCACGCACGGCAGCGTCGTAGAACACGCGGTACTGGTCTTCAAACAAGCGCTTTTGCACGATGTCGGTGCCGTCCGGCGGCCGGGGGCTGATGGCGAGCTGGCAGGCGTCAGACCGCAGCAGCTCCGCACTGGGCGCGCCGCTGGGCACGATGCGCAGCGTGACGCCCGGCGCGGCGGCGCGCAGGCGCGCGGCCAGGGCCGGCAGCAGCAGGTCGCGCTGGAAGTCGTTGGCGGCAAGGGTCAGCTCGGCCTGCCAGGCGCGCGGATCAAACTCGGCCCCTTGGGCAAACAGCTGCATCTGCCGCAGCATGTCGCGGGCGGGCTGGGCCAGGGCCTCGGCCCGCGCCGTGGGCACGATGCCACGGCCGCGCTTCACGAAAAGCGGATCGCCGGTGATGGCACGCAGCTTGTCCAGCAGGTGGCTCACCGCCGACTGGGTCACGCCCAGGCGCTCGGCCGCCGCAGTGATGCTGCCCGTTTCCAGCACGGCCAGCAGCAGCTTCAGCAGGTGGCCGTCCAACGCCGATCCATCGAAATCGCTCATGTATTCGATGATGTTTTCGGGCTTCATCTTTGGCAATGGCACGCTGACACTGCGGACTGACTTACATCAAGACCCGGAGACTTCCATGCCTTCCAAGCTGCCCCCGATACCCGGCACCACGCCGTTCGATGGCGATCAGGCCCGCAAGGGCTATGCGCTGAACAAGATGTGCTTCTCGTTCAACCACGAGGCCAACCGCAAGGCCTTCCTGGCCGACGAAGAGGCGTACATGAAGCAATACGGCCTGAACGAGCAGCAGGCCGCCGCCATCCGCGCCAAGAACGTGCTGCAGCTGATCGCCGCGGGCGGCAATGCCTACTACCTGGCCAAGTTCGCGGGCATCTTTCATCTGGACATGCAGGACATCGGCGCGCAGCAGACCGGCATGACCAAGGACGAATTCAAGGCCAAGCTCGTGGCCGCAGGCAAGTAAGGAGACATCCCATGGCACAACTCATCGGCGGCCTCGGCACCTCGCACATTCCGGCCATTGGCAACGCCATCCACAAGGGCCTGCAGAACGATCCCTACTGGAAGCCCTTCTTCGACGGCTTCCCGCCCATCCGCCAGTGGCTGGGCGAGAAAAAGCCCGACGTGGTGGTGCTGTTCTACAACGACCACGGCCTGAACTTCTTCCTCGACAAGATGCCCACCTTTGCGGTGGGCGCCGCGGCCCAGTACCACAACGCCGACGAAGGCTGGGGCATCCCCACCCTGGCGCCGCTGCAGGGCGAGGTGGACCTGTCCTGGCACCTCATCAACACGCTGATCGGCCAGGAATTTGACGTGACGACCTGCCAGGAAATGCTGGTGGACCACGCCTGCACGCTGCCGCTCAAGCTCTTCTGGCCCGAGGGCGATTGCCCGGTGGCTGTGGTGCCGGTGTGCATCAACACCGTGCAGTTCCCGCTGCCCTCGGCCAAGCGCTGCTACGCGCTGGGCAAGGCCGTGGGCCAGGCGATCCAGAGCTGGGACAGCACCAAGAAGGTGGCGGTGCTTGCATCGGGCGGCCTCAGCCACCAGCTGGACGGCGAACGCGCGGGCTTCATCAACAAGGCATTTGACCTGCAGTTCATCGAGAGCCTGACCGCCAACCCCGAATGGGCCACGCAGTTCAGCGTGCACGAGCTGGTGGAAAAGACCGGCACCCAGGGCGTGGAGCTGCTGATGTGGCTGGCCATGCGCGGGGCCCTGTCCACCGCCAGCGCGGGCGTGCGGCGGGTGCACAGCAACTACCACATCCCGATCTCCAACACGGCCACGGCGGTGATGGCGCTGGAGGCTGTTTCGGGCCTGGGTTGAGTCCGCCAGCCCCGCTCCGCTTTCGCCGCAGTACAGCGGCGAAGGCGGCGGCCAGATTTTGCGAAGAGCGACTGGCTAGCGGCCTGGCCGCGTTCCCTCCCGCCCGCGCAGCAAGAAGACCTTGGCCTACAGGCGTGCGCCGCGCGGGTGCCTAGCATCGGGCCATCTGTCTCTCATCCGGAGGCCCCATGCCCCAGGTTCCTGCGCAAGAAAAAGATGTCACCCCTTCGGCCCCCGTGCCCGCCCGCACGGAGCGGCGCACCAACACCACCCAGCCTACGGAGCAGCCCGGCAGCGGGCCGGAGGACCTGGGCGGGCCGGAGGCACGCCTGCCGCATGAGCGCGACGAGGCGGTGGGGATGACCGATGGCGCGCGCCACCCGGAGGTGGAGCAGGCCTACGACGACCTGCAGCGCGGCCTGCAGGACACGGACCGCGGTGTGCCCGCGCACCAGGCGTACCAAAAGCAGAAGAAGCCCGGCTGAACAGGCGACGTAGCCGCTGGGCGCCAGCGTGGGCGAGCGAGCGCCAGCGGCCAACGTCGCATCCTCGCAGGTCGAATGCTATGCTTTTTATAGCTGCTTGCGTTTGTTGCTAAAGCGCTGGAGCCCGTTTCTCCTTAAATTCCTTGACCGCAGCAGGGCCGCCCGGCCGCGGGCGGCCCTGCGCGTCACTCCGCACCGCGGCGCAGCGGCTGCACGCCGCGCACTTGGGGAAAGCCGGCCCGCATGGCCTCGATGAAGGCCTTGAGGCGGGGCGAGCGCCAGCTGCTGCGCGGGTAGAGCAGGTAGATGGGCAAGGGCGGCGCCTCCCAGTCGGGGGCCAGGTGGACGAGCCGGCCGTGCGCAATGTCGTCGGCCACGGCCCAGGCCGAGGCCACCCCCGCGCCGACCCCGGCCAGCGCGGCATTGCGCAGGGCCTGCAGGTTGTCGGTGCCCAGGCGCGGGGTGATGGGAAACCGCGCGACCTCGCCGGTGTGGCGGTGGCGCAGCCTGACCTCGTCCGCGTAGAAGGTGCGCAGCGCCAGCCAGGGCAGCCCGGCCAGCTCCGCGGGGGTCTGCGGCGCGGGGGTGCCCGCGGGCCACAGGCCGGGCGCGCCGATGGCAATGCGGGGCACCTCGGCCAGGGCGATGGCCACGAGGTTGGGCTCCTCCACGCGGCCGACGCGGATGGCGCAGTCGATGCCTTCGGCAATGAAGTCGGGAAGGCGGTCGTTGAGCAGCCAGTCCACCGACACCTGCGGATGCGCCTGCAAAAAGCCCACCAGCGCCGGCACCAGTTGCTCCTGCCCAAAGATGGTGGGCGCCAGCACCCGCAGGTGGCCGCGCAGGGCGGCGGCCTCGCGGCCCCGCAGCTCGGCGTCCAGGCTGTGCCAGCGCTCCAGCAGCGCCTTGGCTTGCTGGTAGGCCTTGTCGCCATCTTCCGTGAGCTTCATGGCGTGGGTGGAGCGCTGCAGCAGCTGCACGCCCCAGAAGGCCTCCAGCTGGCGCAGGCGGCGGCTGACGGTGGGCTGGGTGGTGCCCAACTGCCGCGCAGCGGCCGAGAGGCTGCCGGCGTCCACGATGCGCACCAGCGTGTGCAGCAGTTCCAGACGGTCCAGGGTGGTTTCGGCGGGGTTGGTCATACGTATGGCGTATAGCAAATGTGCAATGAAGCCATCTACCCTGGATTGTTATACGTTTCGAGAATCACGCATCGTCCTTTCACCGCGAACCCGGTTCGCCTGCTGCCATGTCTGTTTCCGCCCCCTCTCCTTCCGTTTCTGTTGCGCCAGCGTCTTCGCCGCCGGCAGCCACCCCCACCGCTGCGGGGGCCCTGGCGCCCGCGCTGGTGTGGCTGCTGGCCACCGGCGCCGGCCTGGGCGCCGCCACGCTGTACTTCAGCCAGCCGCTGCTGGGCTTGATGGCCACCAGCCTCGGCAGCACCCCCACGGTGGTGGGAGCCGTGCCCACGCTCACGCAGCTGGGGTATGCGCTGGGCATCCTGCTGCTGGCGCCGCTGGGCGACCGGTGGGACCGCCGCCTGCTGATCGGCGCCAAGGCCGTGGGCCTGGCCCTGGCGCTGGCCTGGTGCGCGCTGGCGCCCGACGTGCATGCGCTGTGGGCTGCCGCCCTGGTGGCCGGCGTGCTGGCCACGCTGGCGCAGGACATCGTGCCCGCCGCCGCCACGCTGGCGCCCGATGCGCAGCGGGGCCGGGTGGTGGGCCAGGTGATGACCGGGCTGCTGCTGGGCATCTTGCTGTCGCGCGTGTTCAGCGGCCTGCTGGGCCAATGGGCCGGCTGGCGCGCGGTGTACGGCGTGGGTGCGGTGCTGGTGCTGGCCATCGGCGGGGTGTGCGCACGCGGCCTGCCGCGCATGGCGCCCGTCACGTCGCTGGGCTACGGGGCGCTGCTGGCGTCGCTGGGCTCGCTGTGGCGCACGCATGGCGAACTGCGCCGCGCGGTGTGGACGCAGGGCCTGCTGTCCATCGCGTTCAGCGCGTTCTGGTCCACGCTGGCTATCGTGCTGCAGCAGCGCTTCGGCCTGGGCAGCGCGGTGGCGGGCGCCTTTGGCCTGGCGGGCGTGGTGGGTGCGCTGGGCGCCCCGTGGGCGGGCCGCTGGTCCGACCGCTACGGCCCGCTGCGCGTGGTGCGCTGGGGTGCGGCGATTGTGGCGGCCTCGTTCGCCCTGCTGGCGGGCGGCGAGCTGCTGCCCGCGGCCTGGCAGCTGGCCCTGATGGTGGCGGTGACCGTGGCGTTCGACCTTGGCGTGCAGGTGGCGCTGGTGGGCCACCAGACGCTGGTCTACCGGCTGGAGCCCGCCGCCCGCAGCCGCCTGAATGCCCTGCTGCTGACGGGCATGTTCATCGGCATGGCGCTGGGATCTGCCCTGGGCAGCCAGGCACTGGCCCACGGCGGCTGGCTGGGCGTGGCCGGGCTGTGCGCGGTGGCGTCGGCCGGCGCGTGGGGGCTGCGCCGGCGCGGCTGAGGCACGGGCGCCAGCGGGGCGCGTGGGCCGCCTACCCGCGCTCCCGCAGCGCCCGCTCGATGCGGTCCCGCCGCACGGTGGTCTTGGGTACCTTGAAGGGGAACCACATGCGCACGTCTTCCTCCAGCCCGATGCCGTGCATGTAGTTGTAGATGGCCTTCTTCAGGCCCGCGCCCAGCGCGTCGTGGTCCACGCCCGTGGGGTCGATGAAGGCCACGTCGTTCTTGGCGAAGGCGCCGGGCGGCAGGGGCGCCAGGGTCACGCCGTATTCCTCGGGGTTCTTTCCGACCGGCGAATGCACGGTGCAGGCAAAGCGGTGGAAGAACCCGCTCTGGATGCAGCCGTTGGCAAACAGCTGGCGCACGTACTCCAGCGCGTCCACCGTGTCCTGCACCGTCTGCGTGGGAAAGCCGTACATCAGGTACGCATGCACCAGGATGCCCGCGTCCGCAAACGCCTTGGTCACGCGGGCCACCTGGTCCACCGAGACGCCTTTTTTCATGAGGTTCAGCAGCCGGTCCGATGCGACCTCCAGCCCGCCCGAGATGGCGATGCAGCCGCTGTCGGCCAGCAACTCGGCCAGGTCGGGGGTGAAGGTTTTTTCAAACCGCACGTTGCCCCACCAGCTGATGCCGGTGCCGCGCGCGATCAGCTCGGCGGCCAGCGCCTTGAGCGCCTTGGGCGGCGCGGCCTCGTCCACAAAGTGAAAGCCGGTCTGGCCCGTCTCGCGCACGATCGCTTCGATGCGGTCGGCCAGCACGCCAGCGCTCGCGCCCTCGTAGCGGCTGATGTAGTCCAGGCTCACGTCGCAGAAGCTGCACTTCTTCCAGTAGCAGCCGTGCGCCACCGTCAGCTTATTCCAGCGCCCGTCGCTCCACAGGCGGTGCATGGGGTTGAGCATGTCCAGCAGCGACAGGTAGCGGTCCAGCGGCAGTCCGTCCCAGGTGGGTGTGCCCACCTCGGCGAAGGCGATGTCGGCTTCCATCATGTTGAGGTACTGCACCGCACCATCGTCGCCGCGCACGAAGGTGCGCACCAGCCGCTGGCGGCCGCGCTCGCCGCGCAGGTGCTCCAGCAGCGCCAACAGCGGGCGCTCGCCGGCGTCCAGCGTCACGTAGTCAAAGTGGTCGAACACGCGCGGCTCGGCCAGCTCGCGCAGCTCGGTGTTCACAAACCCGCCGCCCAGCACGGTGGTGATGTGCGGGTGCCGCGCCTTGATGGCCTGCGCGATGCGAAAGGCCGCGTACACCGACCCGGGGAACGGTACCGAGAGCAGCACCACCGTGGGCTGGTGGCGCGCGATGGCTTCGTGCGTGAGCTGCTCCAGCAGTTCGTCCACCAGCGTCGGAGGGGCAGCGAGCGCCTGGGCCAGCGGGTCGAAGGTGGGCTGGCTGCCCGCCAGCGATTCGGCATAGCGCACGAACTCGAAGCGTTCGTCCACCGCGTCGCGCAGCACGTCGGCCAGGTCGTTCAGGTACAGCGTGGCCAGGTGCTTGGCCTTGTCCGTCAGGCCCAGGGCGCCAAACGCCCAGCCCAGCGGATCGCCGCCTTCGTCATCGACATACACGTCCAGCGAGGCAAAGCGCGGCCCCTCGGGCAGGTAGTGACGGCCCACGATGCGGTGCGCCAGCGTGCTGTCGCGCCCCTGCAGGAAGGCAATGGCCGGGCCGATGGTGGCGAGGTAGCGGTCCTGCTGGGCCACAAACGACTGCACGGCGGGGCTGCGCTGCTGGGGCGGCAACGCATCCACCCGCGCGGCCACGGCGCGCAGCCCCTCGGGCGACAGCAGCCGCAGCACCAGCGCCAGCGCCAGGTCCTCCTGCACCGCCTCCACCCCGCGAGAGCGCAGGAAGCCGGTGAGGTAGGCGGTGGAGGGGTACGGCGTGTTCAGCTGCGTCATCGGGGGGACGACGGAGAGCACGCGTTGCGAGGGAAGGTAGGAAGCGACGGCGGACATGTGAGGAAGGCAGGCAGTGGGCGATGCGGTGCCGCCGCAGGGATCGTGGGGCCCGCAATTATCCCGGCGCCGCCTTATCCCTTGCTGGCAAGTGGCGCAGGCGGCACGGCGGCGGCGTGCGGTGCGCCCGCCAGGTAGTTGTTCTTCACCCGCACATAGTGCTCAGCCGAGTACTTCAGGTACGCGATCTCCGCCTCAGTCAGCGCGCGCTGGCGCACGGCGGGGCGGCCGATGTAGAGATGGCCGCTTTCCAGCACCTTGCCCGGCGGCACCAGGCTGCCGGCGCCCAGCATCACGCGGTCTTCGATGACGGCGTCGTCCATCACGATGGAGCCCATGCCGATGAGGCATTCGTTGCCGATGCGGCAGCCGTGCAGGATGACCGAATGGCCCACCGTGACGTAGTCGCCGATGACGAGCGGCGAGCCCTCGGGCTTGGCCGCGTTGCGGTGCGAGACGTGGCCCATGGCCAGGTCCTGCACGTTGCTGCACACGCCCACGGTGATGCGGTTCACATCGCCGCGCAGCACGGCGTTGCACCACACCGAGCTGTCGCGGCCCAGGGTGACGTCGCCGATGACCTGGGCGGATTCGTGGAGGTAGACGCCGGTGTCCAGCGTGGGGTGGGTGTCCAGGTAGGGGGCGGTGGGCATGGTGATTCAGGAGAAAAAAATGAGAGGGAGGCAGCCGCCGCGCGCGGCGGGCGCGACTGGTGCGGAAGGAGGCGCACGCCGGGCGCTATCCGTCAGCGCTTCGCGGTGGGGCGCCGGGGCGGCGCGTGGCCCGTGCGCGGGGATGGGGCCGGTGTCCTGGAAGTGCCTGGCGCCTTCGCTTTCGCCTTGGCCGCGCGCACCGCATAAAACCCCAGGAACATGTCCACCGCGTCGCCCAGCACTTGCTGCTGCTGCGCTGCGCTCAAAGGTGGCTGGCCCATGGCCAGCTGGGGCCAGAACGCAAAGGCCTTGACCATGCCCTGCAGCTGCTGCGCGGCATAGGGCACGTCCATCGCGGCACGCAGGCGGCCGTCCTGCTGGGCGGCGCGCAGCCAGCGCGGCAGGCCTTCTTCCTTGGCAGAGAGCTTGGCCGTGATGCCGCGCGCACGCTCGGGCGTGTGCATCATGTCGGCCATGGCCACGCGGCTCAGGTCGATGAAGCTGGCGTCGTTGAGCAGGCGCATCTTTTGCGCCAGCAGCTCCAGCAGCTGGTCGCGCAGCGGGCGCGCGGGGGCGTAGGCCAGCTCGTCGGGCGACTGGCTGCGCTCCCACATCAGCAGCAGGATGGCCTCGAACAGCTCCTCCTTGCTGGGGAAGTGGTTGTACACCGTGCGCTTGGAGACGTCGGCCGCCGCGGCCACGCGGTCCATGCTGGTGCCGTTGAAGCCGTGCTCGCGGAACTCGCCGATGGCGGCCTGCACGATGGCGTCGCGCTTGCGGTCGGTCAGGCGGGGGGCTGCGGGCGGGGGGGCGGTCATGGGCAAATTTTACACCCAGCAGTTTACTTTTTTGAAAAGTGAACTACACTGTGCAGTGTAATTTTCAAATCGCAGATCCGGTGCCCCTTTTTGCCTCTGCACGCCACCGCCTGCTCCCGGCACTGGGTGCCGCCACTGTTCTACTGATCGCCATGGCCTACAGCTTTTTCTCCAGCGCCGCCCAGCCGGTGCCCGCCCATGAACAGTCGCCCCAGTTCGCGGGCGGCAAGTTCCGCAATGCGGCACCCCGCCACACGCTGGGCACCCTCAAGACGCTGCAGGTCATGTGGCGCTTTGCCACCGGCAAGCCCGACGATTCGGTGCCCCGCGAGCCCGTGCCGGTGTACCCCGTGATGCGTTCGGACCTGCTGGCCGCGCCCGACCTGAGCCTGTGGCGCCTGGGGCATTCCACGCTGCTGTTCAAGATCAACGGCGGGTTCTGGCTGACCGACCCGGTGTTTTCCGAGCGCGCCTCGCCCTTCCAGTTCCTGGGGCCCAAGCGCTTCCATGCGCCGCCCATCACCATCGACGAGCTACCGCCCATCACCGGCGTGATCCTGTCGCACGACCACTACGACCACCTGGACTACGCCGCCATCCAGAAGCTCGCGCCCAAGGTGGAGCACTTCATCACGCCGCTGGGCGTGGGCGACCGCCTCATCGGCTGGGGCGTGCCGGCGGCCAAGGTGCAGCAGTTCGACTGGTGGCAGGGCACCACCCTCGCCGGGCTGCAGCTGGTGGCTACGCCGGCGCAGCACTTCTCGGGGCGCAGCCTGCGCGACGGCAACAGCACGCTGTGGGCCTCCTGGGTGCTGATCGCAGGCCACGGCGCGGAGCAGACGCGCATCTTCTTCAGCGGCGACACGGGCTATTTCGACGGCTTCAAGGCCATTGGCGAGCGCTATGGCCCGTTCGACCTGACGCTGATCGAAACCGGCGCCTACAACGCCGACTGGCCGGACATCCACATGCACCCCGAAGAGAGCCTGCAGGCCCACCGGGACGTACAGGGCCGCCACCTCTTCCCGATCCACAACGGCACCTTCGACCTGTCGCTGCACCCCTGGACGGAGCCGTTCGAGCGCATCACCGCCCTGGCCGCCGCGGCCCAGGTGCCGCTGGTGGCGCCCGTCATGGGCGAGCGCATTGATGTGCGCGCGCCCGCGCTGTCGCGCCACTGGTGGCGCAGCGTGCCGGCGGCGGCCCCTGCCGATGCGGCGCTTGCCCCCGTGGCCACCGCGCAGGCGGCCGTCCGCTGAGCGAAGGCGGCCCTATCCGGCGCCCTCGCGCCGCGCCAGCGCCCCCACCACCCGCGCCGCAGCGCGGATCTCCTGCGCGCCATACCCTGCATACCCCAGCAGCCACCCCCGCCGGGACGACTGGATGGCGTAGCGCGACAGCGGCGCGAGCATCACGCCCGCCGCCTGGGCGCTGCGGCTGAGGGACTCGTCGTCGCAGCCCGGCGCCACCTCGTGCAGCAGGTGCATGCCGCGGTCGCTGGGCTGCAGGCGCCACGCGCCGTCGCTCGCGTCGGCCAGCGCGTCGATGAGCACCTGCTGGCGCGCCTGGTACAGCTCGCGCATCTGGCGCAGGTGGCGCAGCAGGTGACCTTCGGCAATGAAGCGCGCGAGCACCGCCTGCGAGTCCCCCGGCGCATGCCGGTCGGTGATGGCGCGGGCCATGGCAAAGGCCTGCACCAGCGCCGGCGGCACGACCACGAAGCCCAGCCGCAAGCCCGGGTGCAGCGTCTTGCTGAAGGTGCCCACGTACAGCACGCGCTCCGAGCCCGGCAGGCTGCACAGCGCGGGCACGCGCTGGGCGGCGCCGCCGTACTGGAACTCGCCGTCGTAGTCGTCTTCCACCACCCAGGCGTCGTGCGTGCGCGCCCACTGCAGCAGGGCCTGGCGCCGCGCCAGCCCCATGCCCACGCCCGTGGGGAACTGGTGCGTGGGCGTGACCACGGCCATGCGCGCGCCGGGCCATTGCGCCGCGCCTTCGCCAATGCACAGGCCCTGCGCATCCAGCGCCACGGGCCGGGCCAGCGCGCCTTGGCCCAGCAGGCTGGCGCGGATGCCGGGGTAGCCCGGGTCTTCCACCAGCACCTCGTCGCCCGCGTCCAGCAGCAGCCGCGCGATCAGGTCGATGCCCTGCTGCGAGCCCGAGCAGACCACCACCTGCGCGGCATCGCAGCGGATGCCGCGCGAGGCCCACAGCCACAGCGCGATGGCCTGGCGCAGGTCGGGGTCGCCGGCCGGGTCCAGGTACTGCGCCCGGGCGCTGCGCTGGCGGCCGCTGGCCTGGCGCGCCAGGCGGTCCCACAGCGCAAAGGGAAAGGTGTCCACCTCTGGCGCGCCGATGCGGAACGCGCGCGCCGCCACGTGCGGCGGCCGCCAGCGCGCCGCCGTCTCGGCAATGAGCTGCCCGCGCCGCGACAGCCCGCGCGGCGGCGCCACCAGGCCCTGGGCGGGCGCTGCCGCGACGGCCTGCGACACATAGGTGCCGTCGCCCACCCGCGCCTGCACATAGCCTTCGGCCTGCAGGCGCTGCACGGCCCACAGCACCGTGTTGCGCGCCACGCCCAGGCTGGCCGCGTGCTCGCGCGAGGGCGGCAGGCGGGTGCCGGCGGGCAGGCGGCCCTGCTCGATGGCGCCGCGCAATTGCTCGTACACCTGCTGGCGCAGCAGGCCGGGGGCCGCGGCGGGGGCGCGGCGCATTCGCTGGCTATTGGCTCTGGCTGCCGGCATGAATTGGTTCCTTCGACGCGGCACCGCCGCCCTAGACTGAAGAACCATTGTAGAAAGACCTTCCTGGAAAGACCTTCCCCATGGCCAAGCACACCGCCACCATCACCTGGACCCGTGGCACCGACGACTTTCTGGACAAGCGCTACCACCGCGCCCACACCTGGCAGTTCGATGGCGGCGCCGTCGTGCCCGCCTCGTCGTCGCCCCACGTGGTGCCGCTGCCGTATTCCGACGCGGCGGCCGTGGACCCCGAGGAGGCCTATGTGGCCGCGCTGTCGAGCTGCCACATGCTGTGGTTCATGGACTTCGCCAGCCGCGCGGGCTTTCGGCTCGACCGCTATGCCGACGCGGCCGTGGGCACCATGGACCGCAACGCCGAGGGGCAGCTCATCGTCAGCCATGTGCAGTTGCGGCCCGTGACGCGCTTTGATGCGGCCCACGCGCCCAGCGCCGAGCAGCTGGACGACCTGCACCACCGCGCACACGCCGCGTGCTTTCTGGCCAACTCGGTCAAGACGCAGATCGACTGCGCGCCCGTGCTGGAAGTGGAGGGTGCCTGACCATGGCCAACGCCAACCGGCAGTTCCACGTGACCGAGGCCGCCACGCTGCACGCGCTGGTGCGTGCGCAGCCCCTGGCCACGCTGGTGGTCGCGCAGGGCGGTGCACTGCACGCCAACCACATCCCGCTGTACCTGGACCCGGCTCGCGGCCCGCACGGCACGCTGATCGGCCACGTGGCCCGCGCCAACGGCCTGTGGCCACTGCTGCCGCAAACAGCGGTGGCGGTGTTCCACGGGCCGCAGGCCTATGTGTCGCCGTCGTGGTACCCGTCCAAGGCCGTCGATGGCAAGCAGGTGCCCACCTGGAACTACGCCGCCGTGCACGCCCATGGCACCCTGGCCGCCATGGACGACCCGGCGCGGCTGCGCAGCCTTCTGCACACCCTGAGCGAGCAGCACGAGGCGCACCGCCCCGCGCCCTGGCGCATCGACGACGCGCCACCCGACTACATCGACAAGCTGCTGCGCGCCATCGTGGGCATTGAGCTGGCCGTGGAGCGCTGGGAGGGCATCTGGAAGGTAAGCCAAAACCGCACCGATGCGGACCGCGCGGGCGTGGTGCAAGGCTTGCTGGCAGAGGGCACACCCGCGGCCGCTGACATGGCGGTGCTGGTGGGGGTGCCGAGGTGATACCCAGCGCTTTTGCTATCTTTACCATAGCTTCCAGCGCTTGATGAATAAGCGCTGCGGCCGGTTTTTACCCGGATGGTAGGTCGGATTAGCCCGCAAGGGCGCAACCCGACGTTCGGCGGGCACGCGGCGGTGGTGTCGGGTTACGCTGCGCTAACCCGACCTACGGGCTGCGGCCTTGCACATCCCATCCCATCCGTTCGGGCTGATCCTGTCGAAGCCCTGCACAACGCTTCCACAGGCTCCGCGTGAACGGGCCTTGCGCCCGTCACCCCTCCAGCGTTTCCACCCGCAGCGCCACCACCGGCCCCGCCACCGCCGGGTGCCCGGCCAGCGCATGCGCCGCCAAGTCCACCGTGGCTTGCGTGACCGCATCGGTCAGCACCAGCACCTGGGGGCCTGCGTTGGCGCCGGCCGACTTCTCGCACGCCAGCTCCATGCGCGCCACCGGCACCTGCTGGGCCGCCAGCCATGCGCCCACGGCCGCGACCTGCTGCGCGCTGTGCACCGGCACGCGCAGGTAGTGGCGCGTGCGCACGGCGGCGCGGGGCAGGACGGCCAGGCCGTCATTGACCGCGCCGGCGTGAAAGCCCAGGTGCGGCACGCGCTGCGCGGCGCGGGTGCCGTCCAGCCGCGCCATGTCCACCAGGTCGGCAATCACGGCCGAGGCGGTGGGCTCCGAACCCGCGCCCGCGCCGTAGTACATCGTCACGCCCGACGCATCACCCTTCACCATCACGGCGTTCATGGAGCCGTTCACCTGCGCCAGCAGGTGCGTGGCGGGCACCAGCGCGGGCTGCACGCGCAGCTCCACGCCGTCCACGTCGCCCTCCTTGCGCCGCTTGGCCACGCCCAGCAGCTTGATGCGATAGCCCAGCTGCTCCGCGCAGGCCACGTCCACGCCCTGCAGCGCGGTGATGCCCTCCACCTGCGCATCGGCAAAGCGCACGGGCATGCCGAAGGCGTTGGCGGCCAGCAGCGTGATCTTGTGCGCGGCGTCGATGCCCTCGATGTCAAACGTCGGATCGGCCTCGGCATAGCCCAGCGCCTGGGCCTGGGCCAGCGCCTCGGCAAAGCCCAGGCCCTCGTCGCGCATCTTGCTCAGGATGAAATTGGTGGTGCCGTTGATGATGCCGGCCACCCATTCGATGCGGTTGGCCGTGAGGCCCTCGCGCAGCGCCTTCACGATGGGGATGCTCACCGCTACCGCGCCCTCGTACGCCACGGCCACGCCGTGCTGGCGCGCGGCGGCAAAGATCTCGTTGCCGTGCGTGGCCAGCAGCGCCTTGTTGGCCGTGACCACGTGCTTGCCCGCGCGGATGGCGGCCAGCACCCAGTCGCGCGCCGGGCCGGTGCCGCCCGCGGCCTCCACCAGCACGTCCACATCGGGGTGCGTGGCCACCTGCATCGGGTCGTTGGTCAGGGCCACGTCCGTGCCCACCACGCCCATGGCGCGGGCCAGGCTGCGGGCGCAGACAACCACCATCTTGATGCCCCGGCCCGCGCGGCCCGCGATCTCGGCCTGGTTGCGCGCCAGCACCCGGAAGGTGCCCGCGCCCACGGTGCCAATGCCGATCATGCCCACGCGCAGGGGGCGTGGTGCTGCGGCGGCAGGCAACGAGAGGGCTTCGAGGGACTGGACGGGATCGCGGTACATGGACTTCTCCGGCTGACGAAAACAAAAAAACCCAGCTGCCAGAGCTGGGTTTCGTGCATTCGTCTTGGGGAGAAGAGAGCGATCACCAGGTGGCTGCCGAAACGGCCACCTGCGCGTGCTCAGGTGGCCGCGGTGGTAATGGTGGTAATCATTCGTGCACCCATTGCCCGGTTCGCCCGCGTGAACGCAGACGGCATCATGCCCATGCCTTGGAAGGCAGCGGCGCGTGCGTTGAAGGGGATGGTGGTGTACGGCATGAAGGGGCCAGTGTACCGGATGCAGGCCGGGGGCCGTCAACCCCGCCGCTCTGGGGCCCTGCGGCGCAACGGCCTCACGGCGCCGCGGTGGCAGCCACCCGCACCATCTGGATCGCATCGAACGGGCACCGCACCGCGCACAGCGCACACCCCGTGCAGCCGGGCGCATCGTGCAGCGTGGAGCGCTTGGGGCCCCATGCGCCGCCGCCCTGCACCTGCAGCGACAGCACATGCGGCGGGCACACCGCCACGCACCAGCCGCAGCCGGTGCAGCGCTGGGGGTCGATGGAGGGCAGGGCCTTGCGGGCGGGGGTGGTCATGGCGCGGCGTGTGGTGGCCAGTGTGCCGCTGGAACGTGCACGCCACAAGGCACGCTACGAGGCGCGCTACAGTGCCCCCATGAACGCAGCACCGAATTCCACCGTCACCCGCCATCTGTTGATCACCGGCCATGTGCAGGGCGTGGGCTACCGCGCGTCCATGGTCCAGGCCGCCGAGCGCCTGGGTGTGACGGGCTGGGTGCGCAACCGCGAGGACGGCCGGGTGGAAGCCTGCGCCTGGGGGCCCGACCAGGCCGTGCAAGCACTCATCGACTGGGCCCACCAGGGGCCCGCGCGTGCGCGGGTGGAACGCGTGGTGGTGGGCAATGTGCCCGACGGCGGCGAGGCCCCGCAGGGCTTCGCGCAGCGCGCAACGGCGTAGTGCCCGGCTGCCCTGTTGCTGCGGTTACGCGCCCAGGCCCAGCTGCCGCAGCAGTTCCATCGCCCCTGCGGGCGCACGCTCTTTTGCGCCGTTGATGAAGTACACGAACACATCGCGTGGCCGCTCGCCATGGGTCCACGCGCGCACGCCCTCGGCCCACTGCGCAATGGCTTCGGGGGTATAGCCCGTGGGCACCTCGCTGCGGCCGCGCATCAGCCGCAGGTAGGCAAAGTCCGCCTCTGCGTCGGCGATGGCCGGAAACTTCTCGGAGTCGGTGTGCACGGGCACGCAACCGTAGCGGCGCGCCAGGGCCAGGAACTGCGGCGTGGCAAAGCTCGGGTGGCGCACGTCCAGCGCATGGCGCAGCCGGCAGCCGCCCACCTGCGGCGGCAACAGGGCCAGAAATGCCTCGAAATCCGCGGGCTCGAACACCTTGCTGGGCATGAACTGCCACACGATGGGGCCGAGCTTGTCCTTGAGCTCGGTGATGCCGCTTTCCACAAACCGCTTGATCGAATCGCCCGCCTCCGCCAGCACCCGCCGGTGCGTGGCGAAGCGGTTGGCCTTGAGCGAGAACAGGAACCCCTCGGGCGTCTCGCCGTGCCACTTGGCAAAGGTGGGCGGTTTGAACGTGCTGTAGTAGGTGCCGTTGATCTCGATGGCCGTGAGCTGGCGGCTGGCGTAGTGCAGCTCCTTGCTGTGCGCCAGGCACACCGGATAGAAGTTGCCGCGCCAGGGCTCGAAGGTCCAGCCGCCGATGCCCACGCGGATGCGGGGGTGGCGGGGCGGCGTGTCATGCGGTGAGAGGCGGTCTTCCACGGCGTGTCTCCCTGGACGTTGGGGCGTGGCGCGCACTGTAGCAACCTGCGGTGGCAACCCGCGGCAGCCAGCGCGTGCGAGGCTCCCACGGCTTGCCCCCGCAGGCTACTTCACCAGCGTCGCGGCCAGCGTGATCTCGGGCACCGCGGCCAGTGCCTTCGACAACGGGCAGTTGGCCTTGGCATCGGCCGCCAGCTTCTGGAATGCGTCCTCGTCCAGCCCCGGCACCTTGGCATTCAGCGTGAGTGCAATGCGGTCGATGACAAAGCCGTCGCCGTCCTGGGACAAGCGCACGCTGGCCGTGGTGTCCACGCTCTCGGTCTTGAACCCCTGCTTGTCCGCCGCAAACGAAAACGCCATGGTGAAGCAGGCCGCATGCGCCGCGCCCAGGATCTCCTCGGGGTTGGTGCCCTTGCGATCGTCGCCAAAGCGGCTGGCAAAGCCATACGGGTACCTGTCCAGCGCGCGGGTCTCGGTGCTGACCTGGCCCTGGCCGGCCTTGCCGGCGCCTTCCCAGTGAACGCTGGCTTTCTTTTCGGACATGGTGGCTCCTTGGGGGGTGATGGATGAAGTGGGGATGGAACGGCCCCGCATCACACCACGCAGCACCGGCCCCGCGTGTGGGACAGCAGCGCAAACCGCTGTCCGCCGCCCTTTTACCTTTTGACTCGAAGGCTCAGCGCCCGCGCGCGCCGTAGGCGCAATACCCCGGCTTGGGGCTTTTCTTCTGCGGGTGCAGGCGGCAGGTTTCCGGCCGCTGGTCGTACACCGTGCACAGCCGCGTCTTCGGGTCGAGAAAGTTGCAGTCCCCATCAGCACGCCGCGCCATCGTGAACACCACATTCTTGTGGTTGAAGTGGTCGATCAGCCGCGCCTTCTGCAGGCGCTTGGCGATGTGGCGGGGCTCCTCGTGCTCGGCCTCGAACGCATCCACCAGCCCCAGCCGCACCAGGTCGGAAAGCTGCACCTCCAGCGGCATCGTGCAGCAGTTGGCCGCGCAGGTGCCGCACAGGCCCGCGCGGTAGCGGGTCCAGGTGTCCAGGCGGTCTACGTCAACGATGGCAATGGGGGAACGCATGGGTTGGAAGTGTGGCAATGGGGGTTCGCTTCTGTGCGTAGACAGGCTCCCCAGGAGGGGTTCAATGGACGCAGGCCCAACCACTATTTTCTTCCACCCCGGCAAGCACGGCACGGTGTCTGCGGTTACAGCTCCTGTTCCAGCCGCCCCTTTGTGCCCTAGCCTGTGCCGGGCCCTCGTGCCGGCTGCGCAGAGAGCGGCGGCGCCCGATCGCGCCGGGTTGCCTTGCCGGGGCCACCGCCCTATCACTTTAATTATTCCTAAAACTGAAATAGTTAGTTCGTGACCAGGTGGTTTTTCCCTGAACCCCCTCGGCGTACAGTTCATCCCATCGATGAGCCGAACCCGCAAGGCGACTCACCGAACCCGGTTCAAGAATGGTTCTTGCACCGGCTTTTCTGAGACGCTTAACTAGGAATCCATCATGAACAAGACCGCACGTATCCTCTCCATCGCTGCCGTGGCCGCTTTCGCTTCCTTCGGCGCCCAGGCCGACGAAGCCGACGCTTCGCAATTCGCCACGCAGTTCCAGACCAACCGCACCCGCGCTGAAGTGGCTTCCGAAGCCGCCACGGTGGCTGCTACCCGCAGCCAAGAGCCCGCAGGCTCCCGCGTGGTGACCTACAAGAGCACGGCCGACCGCGCTGCCGTGCGCGCCCAGGCTGCCGAAGCCCTGCGCACCGGCAAGATCCCTTCGGGCGAATTCAGCATGTAATTGCAACGGTTGCGGGCCTTGCCCATGGTGGCGACATCGGTGGCATGTCGCAGGTGCCGCTGCCATGGGCAAGTGTTTTGCCGCACCGGAGCACACGATGCTTCCCCTCGAAAAGGGCTCCCCCACGGGAGCCCTTTTTTTGCTGGGCCGTAGCGCCTTGTGGGGGAAGGCGGCGGCCGCGCGGGGTTCAGCCGGCGGCGACCAGGCCCGCGCCATGCCCGCGGGTGAAGGCTTCCTCGAACACCGAATAGCCGGACCAGTCGCTGTGCGCAAACGCCAGGCGCGCGGTGGCGGGTGTTGGAATCCAGGGCGCACGCTCTGCATTTGATAGCTGCTTGCGCTTAACAGTCGGACGCTGCAGGCCGATTTGACTGAAAAACCCCAGCAGCCCCGGCGTGGGGATGGCCATGGCGTGGCCGTAGCGGGTGATCTCCACGCGGGTGGTGCGCTGGCGCAGGTCGGGATGCGGCACCGCCAGGGCGGCCAGCGCCACGTCGGCCCAACGCTGCCAGGGGGCGGTGGCCAGCTGCTGGCGGCCGTCGGCCACATCGCCCAGCGCCTGGTAATAGGTCAGCACCGTGGGCCCGGCCAGGGAGGCCCGCGTGTCCAGGCGCTGGTGGCCGGCGTTCACGTAGCCCAGGCCGCCGGGGTTGGGGTCGGCGTACAGCACGTTGTCCCAGGCAGGCGCGGCGCCCGGCCGGTCGGTGAGGGGGCTGGCGAGGTGCAGGTTGGCCACCAGCCAGGGGGCCGAGTGCAGGCGCCGTGCCGCCTCGGCCAGGAAAGCGGGCGGATTCTGCACCACGCGCGCGGCCAGCAGCACCGGCAGTGCCACCACGCAGCGCGGCGCCTGCCAGCGCTCCACGCTGTCGGTGGCGTGGTTGAAGGCATCCACTTCCACGCCGTGGCGGCCCTCGGCAATGCGCAGCACGCTGGTGGCGGTGCGCAGCTGGCCGCCACCTTGGGCATCGTCCCGCAGGGGTGCAGCCAGTCGCTGGGTGAGCCAGCCGTTGCCCTCGGGCCAGGTGAGCACGCTTTCACGCGGCTCGTCCGGTGCGTCGCCCGGCGCATGGAAGCCATGGCGGCTGGCAAAGTAGTGAATGCCCGCCCAGGCCGACACGCGCGCCATGCCGGCGCCGTAGTCGTCGCGGCAGCAGTAGTCCAGATACCACAGCAGGTACGCGTCATCAAAGCCCTGCTGCTGCAGCCATGCCGCAAACGGCAGCGCGTCCAGCGCCAGGTGCGACGGCGCCAGCGGCTTGCCCGGGCCCAGCGTTCGCAGCATGGGCATGCGAAAGCGCGCCGCCTGCGCCGCCGTGTCCACCGCCTGGCTGAAACGGCGGTACTGGGCCACCGTGGTGTCCGGCACGCCCTGCAGGGGCAGCAGCCCGTCCTGCCATTCGCCGTGCAGGAACAGCCGCTCCTGCGGGCTGTGGCACAGGTGGCGCTCGTCGTACTGCCAGCGCCCGGCCACGCGCTGGCGCAGGCCCAGCTCTTCCAGCAGGTCCTGCACCTCGCGCGCATCGTCGCCCGGCACGGGCAGGTAGTGCGCGCCCAGGGGGCAGCGAATGCCCTCCACCGCGCCGCCGCGGCTGTTGCCGCCGGCCGTGTCTTCCAGCTCCAGCAGCGCAAAGTCGTCCACCCCCGCCAGCCGCAGCGACCGCGCCGCCGCCAGCCCCGCCACGCCGCCGCCCGCGATGATGACCTGCGCGCGGCGCACCACGGAGGGCTCGGGCCAGGCGCCCTTCTTGAGCCGGTCGCGCAGCGCATGGCCACGCTCCATGTCGATGCCCGCAAAGCCGCCCTGCAATGTGCGCGGGGCGTCGTCACAGCCCGGCAGCAGCGCAGTGGCCGCGGCCCTGGCTGCAGCGGTGGCGAGGAAGTGGCGGCGGTGCATAGATAGCGTCAGTGCTGTTCAGTCAGATCAGGTATCGCTGGTCGGGATCTGCGGTCGCTCATCATCCAATACCGTTCGGGCTGAGCCTGTCGAAGCCTTGCGCAGCGCTTCGACAGGCTCAGCGTGAACGGTTTTTGGCGTCTACGGGCACAGGCATGAAGCCCCATGGCGTCCATGGCTCGTCGATACAGGCGCGCCCCCAAGACCAGTGCACCCGCGGAACTGGCTCCGCCAGGCCGCCGGGTGCGTCCCCCTCCGGGGGAAGCCGCGAAGCGGCTCAGGGGGGACACCTAGTGCCGCCCCCACTCGCGCTCGTAGGTGTGCACAAGCGCCTGGTTCGACAGCCGGTTCACCTCGGCCGGCACCCGCGCCATGTCGCGCGGAAAGTCGAACAGCAGCGGCAGCGAGCCCACGTCCAGAAAGCGCAGTCCTTCGGGCAGCTTCTCGGGCACGCGCCAGGGGCGGTGGCTGGCGATGATGTAGCCCCATTCGCCAAAGCTGGGCACATGGGCATGGTAGGGCGCCGTGTGCAAGCCCACCGATTCAATCGTCTGCGCCACCGTCCAGAAGCTCTGGCGCGCCACCAGCGGCGAGGTGGTCTGCACCACGGCGTAGCCGCTGGCCGACAGGTTCTTGTCCAGCAGGGCGTAAATACTGTTGGTGTAGAGCTTGCCGATGGAAAAATTCGTCGGGTCCGGAAAGTCCACCACGATCACGTCATACGGCTGTGCACCCGCTTGCTCCTGCTGCGCCTGCAGCCAGCCAAAGGCATCGGTGTTGACGATCTTCACGCGCGGGTCGCTCAGCGCGTGGCCGTTGAGCTGCGCGAGCGTGGGGTTCTCGGTGAACAGGCGGGTCATGGCCGGGTCCAGCTCCACCAGCGTGACCGATGTGACCGACGGGTATTTGAGGATCTCGCGCACCGCCATGCCGTCGCCGCCACCCAGCACGGCCACGCGCTGGGGCGCGCCGTGCGCCGCCATCGCCGGGTGCACCAGCGCCTCGTGGTAGCGGTACTCGTCGGACTCGGCAAACTGCAGGTTGCCGTTCAAGAACAGCCGGTGCCCCAGCCGCCCGCGCGTGACCACGATGCGCTGGTAAGGCGACGCCGCAGTGAACACCACACGGTCTTGGTAAAACTTGTCTTCGGCCACCGTGGTGATGTGCTCCGCGCCCGCCAGGCCCGCCACCAGCGCGCCCAGCACCAGCACGCAGGCCAGCACATGCGCGCGCAGACGCCGCAGCTCGTGCCGGAACAGCCACACCGCCCACAGCGCCACGGCGCCGTTCATCAGCCCGAACACCAGCCCCGTGCGGATGAGCCCCAGGTGCGGCACCAGCAGCAGCGGAAACGCCAGCGACACCGCCAGCGCGCCCAGGTAGTCGAACGTGAGCACCTGCGACACCAGGTCCTTGAGCGCCACATTGCGCTTGAGGATGCGCATGACCAGCGGAATCTCCAGCCCCACCAGCGTGCCCACCCCCAGCACCATGGCGTACAGCAAGAAGCGGAAGGCGCCCGGCACGTACGCATTGGCCAGGAACAGCACGGCCGGCATCGCGCCGCCCACCAGCGCCACCAGCAGCTCGATGCGCAGGAAGTGCGCGGGCAGCTGCCGCTCGAAGTACCGCGACAGCCAAGAGCCCACGCCCATGGCGAACAGGTACGTGCCGATGATGGTGCTGAACTGCAGCACCGAATCGCCCAGCACGTAGGAGGCCAGCGCCCCCGCCGCCAGCTCGTACAGCAGGCCGCACGCGGCCACGACGAAGACGCTGGCGAGCAGGGCGATGTCGATGGGGCGGGGGGCGGAGGGGGCCGAGGAAGAGGTCGTCGCCACGGTCATGCCGTTCCCTCGTGTCCCAGCACTTCGTGTTTTCGCTGGTCTGCGGTCATGATCCTGCCTCGGCGGAGCCCAGCAAGATGGCGCTGAGGGCCTGGTTGACGTAATAGTTGCCGCGCCCGATTTTTTGCTTCTGTACGAACCCTGTAGCCGCCAACGCATCGAGATACTTGGTGGCCGTGAGTCGGGAAACCTGCAGATCGCGTTGCAGGAAGTCGATCTTGGTGTAGGGGTGCGTGAACAGGTTGTTGATCAAGTCCTGGCTGTAGAACTTGTGCTCTGCCCGGATCCGGTGTTTGTAGTCAAACAACGCTGTCTTGATGGCATGGATGGTGGACAGGGTGTGGGCGGCGGTTTGCTCCACAGCCTCCAGCATGTAGAGCACCCATTCCTCCCACCTGTCCTCATCGCGGACGGATTGGAGCAGCCGGTAATAGTCGGCCTTGGTGCGCACGATGTGCTTGCTCAGGTACAGCACCGGAATGTCCAGCAGCCCCTCTTTCACCAGATACAGCACATTCACGATGCGCCCGGTGCGGCCGTTGCCATCGTAGAACGGGTGGATGCTCTCGAACTGGTGGTGTGCCAGCGCCATCTTGATCAGCGGGTCCACCGCCAGCGCATCCGGGTCGTTCAAGAACCGCTCCAGGTCCCGCATCAGCGCCACGATCTCAGCCGGGTCTTGCGGCGGCGTGTAGACCGTGTGCCCTGCCCCGTCTTTCAGCGCCGTGCCCGGCAGCTTTCTGAAACCGGCGTTGTTGCGTTCCAGCTCGCCCTGGACCTGGATGATGTGGTTGGCCGTAAGCAGTCCGCTGGCCCGCACCTGCTCAAACCCCACCCGCAGCGCCTGGCGGTAGCGCAGAACCTCCTTGGCGGCCGGGTTGGCGAAGGCCTCCGGCAACACATCGTCCTTGAACAGCTCGTCGTGTGTGGTGACGATGTTTTCGATCTCCGAGCTGTCCTTGGCCTCCTGCAAACCCAGCGTATTGATCAGGATGCCCTGGTTGGGAATGGAAGCCGCAATGCCCTTGAGTTCGGCCAGCCTGCGGCTGCTGCTGGCCAGCTTTTTCAGGATGGCGGGGGTGTCGAAGCGGGCGGCGTCCAACTGATGGAGCGGCGGAAGCAAGGGCATGGTGACGTTATGACTGGCTTTGACGTGTATAGAAATATTGGTTTTCTATACATGTTAGCCAGCATGTGTATAGAAAATTCGATTTTTTATACACATGCTCGTGTCACACGGTTGTGCAAGCTGAGGGATCAATGAATCTTCCGCTACGACCGGGATTACCCTGCCAGCTTGCCGCTGAAAGGGATTTTGAAGGCGGTGTCCATCGCGGAAATGGAAGCGGGCTGCGCGACCCGTGCTGGGGGCAGCCCTCGATACAGCAAGGGCCCACGCAGGGGTGGGGCCTCGCTGGTCAATGAATCGCCGCCGCCACGATGATGCTGATGCCCAGGCACATCGCGGCCACGACCAGGGCCAGGGCCTGGTTCTGCTTTTCGACGATTTCGCGCCACAGGTCATACGGCGTGATCTTGTCGACGATGACAAAGCACAGCCAGAAGATGACGACGCCGATCACGGCGTACAGGATGGAACCGAGGAACGCTGCGGGCTTGAGCCATTCGATGCCGATCATGTTCTATCTCCTAAATAATGGGTTGCACGGGAGCCGCTGGCGGGCGGCGCGGGCGTAGTAGGGGTCGGGGTCTTACTTGTGGCTGCCGCCGGAGGAGTATCCGCCGTACGAGCCGCCGGAGCTGCGGTAGCCGGACGATGAGCAGTTTTCCACGCGCGGGTCGCAGCTGGAGCAGCGGCTGAGCAGGATCAGCAAGATGATGATGACGATGGCCACCAGGATGATGGTGCCGCAGCCCATGCCGGACTTGGCCACGAAGGGCCCCGGGTCGTCGCGCTTGAGAACGTCCGCCTTGTCGTCGAGCTTGAAGGCCTTGGCGACGGTGTCGCTCGTGAGCTTGTCGCCGGCAGACCAGGTGATTTCGTTCGGGGTCTGCTCCAGCGAAAGCAGGCCCTTGCTGCTGGCGAAGTCGCGGTTGCTGGTCTTCTGCCCGCGCGTCACGGGCCAGTAGAACTCGCCCAGCACGTAGGTGGTTTCGGCCTCGTAGGTGTACTTGAGGTCGTATTTGGTGCCCAGGTAGGTGGCGCTGCGGCCGGTGGGCGACAGCTGCGGCGCGCCGGTGGTGGGGCGCACCAGGCTCCAGCCTTCTTCCGAATCGACCAGGAAGGCGAAGCCGCGCTTCTGGTTGTAGAGCAGGTATTCGCTCCAGCCGAAGTGCTCGTCGTCGCCCGGTTCCACGCCCATGCGGTGCTGGAAGCCCACGATCTGCCACTGCACGCCTTGCAGCTGGCCCTTGCTGCCCAGCGGGATGAGGGGCTGCACCGGCTCGTCCTGCTCGGCCGCGCGCAGCTCGCCGCCCACGCCGCTGTCCAGGCTGATGATGCTGGCGCACGATCCGCAGGTGATGCTCTTGGTGCTGGCCAGCTGCACCTGCACGGGGGCGCCGCAGTGCGGGCAGTTGAACTGGCGCCCTTTTTCTTCCTTGACGGACTCGTCCTTCAGCCCCTTGAGCTGCAGGTCTTCCAGCAGTACGGCGCGGCCGCGCTCCACGCTGGGCGGCGTGTTGCCGTAGTCGATGCTGACGACTTCGCCGTCGGCACTGCGCAGCTCCACCATGCCGAACGACTGGCCCAGCGGCGGCAGCTTGGGCAGCTCGCCCTGGGCGGAGATGAGCTGCGCCTGGCCGGTGTAGGCCACGCTGTAGGGCTTGCCGTTGATGGCCGTGGTGCTGCCGATGCGAAAGCGCTCGGGCGGCGGCATCTCGCGGCCGGGGTCGATGCGGCGCGTGAAGACGTAGGCGCCGTTGTCTTCGCCCAGGATGGCGGTGCTGCCGTCCTCCAGAAAGGCGATCCATTCGGTCCACACGCCGGCATCGCCCTTGTACTGCAGGCGGCCGATGAGGGTGAAGGGCGTGTCCTTGCCGTCGAGCGCGATGCGCCCGCTGGCCATGAGCTGCAGCGGGCTGTGGTCGTCGAACAGCTCGGCCATCTTGCCCAGGCGCTGCAGCACGTCGCCGCTGCGCACCACGGTGCTCTGGCAGTAGCCGCAGACGGCGTGGGTGGATTGGGCGCTCTTGAACTCCACCGGCGCGCCGCAGCCAGGGCAGGGCGCGCGGTAGGTGCGCTGGGTGGGGTCGTTGGCCATCGGCAGGGCTGCTGCTTGCGCCGCTCAGCGACGGTTTTGAAGCCTTTTTTGGCCTCTAGCGCTTATCCCTCAAGCGCAAGCAGCTATTTTTATGATAGCAATCGATGGGCGCTGCTCAGACCAGCTTCTTGAGCAGCTCGGCCTTCTTGGCGTCGAACTCCTCTTGCGTGAGGATGCCCTTGGCCTTGAGGTCGCCCAGCTTCTCCAGCGTGGCCATCACGTCCTCGGGCTTCACGCCCACAGGGGCAGTCGCCGCCGCAGCGGCGGGGGCCACGGGGGACTGCAGGCCCTGCTGCAGGTTCTGCGCCAGCACCTGGCCCAGGGCCACGCCCGCGCCCAGGCCCATGGCGTCGCCCGCCACGCCGCCGCCACCACTGCTGTTTTCCGCAAACTTCGGAATGGCCTGGGCCGTCTGGTACTGCATGAACTTGCCCATGTCGTTGCCGACCATGCCCATGCCGATCTTCTGGTCCAGGATCTTCTGCAGCTCTTCGGGCAGCGAGACGTTCTGCACCGTCATCGCTTCGAGCTGCAGGCCGATCTTGGCGAAGGCGGGTGCCAGCTCCTTGGCCAGCGCGTCGGCAAACATCACCTGGTTGGCGGCCAGATCCAGGAACGGCAGGCCGCTGCCGGCGATGGCGTTGCTGATGTTCTGCAGCACCAGGCCGCGCAGCTGGCCTTCCAGGTCGGCCACCGGATACGACTCGCGCGTGCCCGAGATCTCGGTGTGGAACAGCTTGGGGTCGGCAATGCGGAAGGCGTAGTTGCCGAACGCGCGCAGGCGCACGGCGCCGAAGTCCTTGTCGCGGATCGTGATGGGCTGCGGCGTGCCCCACTTCTGGTCGATCTGCTGGCGCGTGCTGAAGAAGTACACGTCGCTCTTGAACGGGGACTCGAAGAGCTTGTCCCAGTTCTTCAGATACGTGAGCACCGGCAGCGTCTGCGTGGTGAGCTTGTAGGTGCCGGGGCCGAACACGTCGGCCACCTGGCCTTCGTTCACGAACACCGCCATCTGCGACTCGCGCACCACCAGCGTGCCGCCGTTCTGGATTTCCATGCCCGCCATCGGGAAGCGCCAGGCCAGCGTGCCGTCGCCTTCCTCCGTCCACTGGATGATGTCAATGAACTGTTTCTTGATGAAGTCCATCAGGGCCATGTGTGCTCCCGCGTGTGGTGATGAGGGGTTGAAAGAGCGGCCATCATAGCAACGGCCTCCCCGTTTTTCGGGGCTTTGCATGGGGCCTGCCTGAGCGGCGCCCGCCGCGGCATGGCCGGTGGCGGCGGGGGCGTGCGCTCCCCCTGCGGAGCAGTCGCGCAGCCTGCCGGCTTGATAGCGCCTATCTGCGTGGTAGCGGCAATCAATTGGCGTTCGCTATTGAGAATGCCTACCATTCACTCCATGCCCAACGCCGTGCCGTGCACCGCCGGGCTGACCGCCCACCGCCAGGAGAACGCCATGACCCGCATCCGCCAAGCCGTCCGCCAGAACCAGACCACGCTCCTGAAGACCGGCAGCTACTACGCCATCCACATTTGTGTGGCCGCGATGGTGGCCTACGCCGTCACCGGCAACCTGTGGGCCTCGCTCACCCTGAGCCTGCTGGAACCCTCGGTGCAGGCCGTGGCGTTCTTCTTCCACGAAAAGGCGTGGGACCGGGCGGCGCGGCGCCGGGCCCGGCCTGCGACCGCTGCGGCCGCGGCCGCCTGAAGGTTCACTTTTCCCGTTCAATCCCCTGAAGGAGACCGCCATGTACACCATTCCCCTGCACAGCCGCACCGCCACGGGCCTGGCCTTTCAGCGCTGGCTGGTCCAGCGCCTGGCCGCGCTGGCCTCGGCGGGCTGAACCTGTGCCGCGCCAAAAACAATGCCCCGCCAAGCGGGGCATTGTTGTGTTGTGCGCGCCCGGCGGCGCTCAGGCCTTCACATCCAGCAGCGAGCCCATCATGGCGTCCTGTGTCTTGATCGTCTGCAGGTTGGCCTTGAACGCATAGGTGGCCGACATCTGCTCCACCGCCTCTTCCTCCAGCGCAACGCCGTCCGCCTGGGGCTCGCGCTGCACGCCCGCGCGCACGCCCGTGCTGCCCGGCGCTTCTTCCTGGGCCACCACTTCGCGGCGGTAGCCCGGTGTGTTCATGTTGGCCACGTTGTTGGCCGAAGCATCCAGCCGCAACTGGGCGGCCTGCAGGCCGGAACTGCCGATCGAGGAAATGCTGGCCATGGTGGGGGGACTCCGCTCAGATGGGGAAACGAGAACGCCGATTGTCCGCCCACCCCGCAGCAGGCGCAAGCCTTACCCCCGGTGCGCCTGCTCCAGGCATTGCGCAAAGGCCTGCGCCGCACGGGGTGGCTGCGGGGATTTGCGCAGCACGCTCACGAACTGGCAGGGGTAGAAGAACTGCGCAGGCAGCACGGCCTGCATCAGGCCGCGCCGCTCGAAGCTCTCGGCGTAGTGGTCGGGCAGAAACCCCAGGTAGCGGCCCGACAGGATCAGCGTGGCGATCGACTCCTGGTCAAAGCCGGTGGCCTTGCGCGGCAGACGCGCGCTGTGGCTCAGCTCCATGTTGGGCGAATGGTAGCCCAGGCCGGCGAACTGGTAGGCGTGCAGGGCCTCCCAGGTGAGGGCGCCGTGGTCGCGGCCGAACAGCGGGTGGTGGGCGCCGCAGTACAGCAGCATGGTTTCGCTGAACAGGTGCGTGTACACCAGGCTCTGCGAGGCGCGGTGCGCGGGGATGATGCCCACGTGGAAGCTGCCGTCGATGAGGCCGCGCTCGATGGCGGGGATCGACGCCACGTGCATCTGCAGGCTGACTTCGGGCGCCTGCTGCGCAAACAGCGCGATCGCGTCGCCGATGTGCGCGGCCGGGTTGCTGGCGGTCTTGTCGAACACGGCCACCTCCAGGCGCCCCCCCATGCGGCGGTGGATGTCGTCGATGCTGCTGCGAAACGCATCGACCGCGCTGAGCAGGCGCAAGGTTTCGTCGTACACCCGCTGCCCTTCGGCCGTGAGGGCAAAACCTGCGCGGCCCCGGCGGCACAGCGTCAGGCCCAGGCGGGTTTCCAGGTCTTTCATGTGGCGGCTCACGGTGCTGGTGCCGATGTTCAACTCCAGCTCGGCGGCCGCCATGCCGCCGCATTCGGCCACGCTCTTGAAGACCTGCAGCAGGCGCAGGTCCATGTCGCTGAGCTGGCCGAGCACGGCGCGTTCGCGGGGGGAAGGGGTAGGCATCGGGCGCAGTCGGTGCAGGCAGGGCAAAGGGAGGCCCCAAGACTACCAGCCGCCCCGGCCCCTCCCGGCACCGGGCGCCCGCGCAATAGCCCGAAAAGGCTATGCCCCTCCCCCAAAACGGTACTGATGCGGGGGCCGCCGGCTGCCTACGATCGTTTCAACAGCACAGCAGGCGTGCCGGGTGCCGGTGGGGGCCCCGCCTGTGCTGATGGTCCAGGCGCGCCCTTTCTCTTCATAACAACATTCATGCCATGAAAAACCCCCTTCGCATTCCTCTTCCTTCTCTGTTCGTTCGCCGCGCGGCCTTGACGGGGGCGCTGGCGGGGCTCTTTTGCATGGCCGCGCCGCCCGTCATCGGCCAGGCCCTGGGCGCAGCGGGGGGCGCGGCGTCGCCGCACGCTGCCGAGCCGCAGGTCATTGACGACCTGCCCGCCAACCATCCTGCGGCCGACCTGCCGGCACAGCAGCGCAGCCTGATCGAGCGCGGGCGCTACGTGGCCCGGCTGGGTGACTGCGTCGCCTGCCACACCGGCGAAAAGTCCCAGCCCCTGGCCGGCGGCCTCGCGCTGGAAACGCCGTTCGGCAAGCTCTACTCCACCAACATCACGCCCGACAAGGCCACCGGCATGGGCGGCTACAGCTTCGAGCAGTTCGACCGTGCCATGCGCAAGGGCGTTGCGGCCGACGGCCGCAACCTGTACCCCGCCATGCCCTACCCGTCGTACGCCAAGATGACCGCCGACGACATGCAGGCGCTGTATGCCTACCTGATGCAGGGCGTGGCGCCGGTGCAGGCGCCCAACAAGGCGTCGGAAATGGGCTTCCCCTTCAACCAGCGGTGGGGCCTGTCGCTGTGGAACTGGCTGTTCCTGGACGCCACGCCGTTCCAGCCCAGCGCCCAGCAGGCGCCCGAGTGGAACCGCGGGGCCTACCTGGTGCAGGGCCTGGGCCACTGCGGGGCCTGCCACACGCCGCGCGGCATGGCGTTCCAGGAGAAGGCCATGACCGGCGAGGGCCGCAACGGCGCCTACTTCCTGGCCGGCGAGACGGTGGAGGGCTGGCGTGCGCTGAGCCTGCGGGACCTGTGGACGCCCCAGGAAACCGCCGAGATGCTGAAGACCGGGCGCAACCGCCATGGCACGGTCTCGGGGAACATGGTGGACGTGGTGCAGCACAGCACGCAGTACATGACCGATGCCGACCTGCTGGCCATCGGCACCTACCTCAAGTCGCTGCCCGCGGGCAAGGACGACCTGCCCATGCAGGTGGCGCAGGGGCCGGCGCCGCGCATTGCGGTCCCGGCGCGCGCCCTGGGCAGCACCGAAGCCATTGCCGCCGGCGCAGCGCACTACAACGTGCCGGCCGACCTGTACACCACCCGGGGCGGCCTGGGGTACCTGCAGTTCTGTGCGGACTGCCACCGCGCGGACGGCGGCGGCGTGAAGGACGTCTTCCCCTCGCTGGACGGCAACCGTTCGCTGCGCGCGGACAACCCCAGCACGCTCATCCACATCATGCTGACCGGCTGGACGACGCCCGTGACCCAGAGCCACGCCCGGCCGCTGACCATGCCCGCCTTCGCCCAGCTGGGCGACCAGGAGATCGCCGACATCCTGAACTTCACCCGCCGCAACTGGGGCAGCAAGGCGGCGCCGGACATCCAGGCCGGGGAGATTGCCAGCCAGCGCAAGCAGCTCCACGCGCAGCCCGACAACACGCGGCCGTTCGAGACCCCTCGCCTGGCCGCCCTGCTGGCCGAGCCCAACGCCCAGCAACTGGTCTACGGCGCGCGCCTGAACATCGAAACGCGCGACCTGCTGCCCAAGAACGTGGGCAATGCGCTGAACTGCGCCAGCTGCCACCTGAACGCCGGCACCGTGGCCGACGGCTCGCCCTACATCGGCATCTCCGCCTTCTTCCCCAGCTACGCACCGCGCGCCGGCCGCACCATCACGCTCGAAGACCGCATCAACGGCTGCTTCCTGCGTTCGATGAACGGCAAGCCGCTGCCGCTGGACTCGGAGGAACTCAAGGCCATGGTGGCGCTGTTCGACTGGATGCGCCGCGAGACCAAGCCCGAGGACAAGGTGGAAGGCCGGGGCGTGGGCAAGGTCAGCCAGAGCATCCTGCCCAACACCGAGAACGGCAAGAAGATCTACCAGGCCCAGTGCGCGCTGTGCCACGGCGCCGATGGCGAGGGCGTCAAGAACGCCAAGGGCCAGTGGGTGTACCCGCCGCTGTGGGGCGACGAGTCCTTCAACATCGGCGCCGGCATGGCCCGCACCTACACGGCCGCCGCCTTCGTCAAGCGCAACATGCCCATCGCGATGCACAACAAGTTCCCGCTGGGCCAGGGCGGCCTGACGGACCAGGAAGCCGTGGATGTGGCCGAGTACTTCAGCCACCAGCCCCGGCCGGACTTTGCCGCCAAGGTGAAGGACTGGCCCAAGGACAAGAAGCCGGCGGACGCCCGGTACTGAGGCGCCGCCCCTCGGCGGCCCGCGGGGCTGCCGGATCAGCCGCCCTCCAGGCTCTCGGGGTCGGCCCGCAGGATCAGGCGGGCCAGGTCGGCGGCGTGGCCGCTGCCGGTCTTTTCGGTGATGCGCTGGCGGTGCACATGCACGGTGTGGTCGCTGATGCTCAGCTGCCGCGCCACTTCCTTGTTGCTCAGGCCCAGGGCCAGCAGGCGCGCCACGTCCCGCTCGCGCGGCGACAGCCGCCCCAGCAGCTCCTGCGCGGCGGCGCGCAGCCCCTGTTCGCGCTGGGCGGCCAGGTTCACGCGCACGGCGTGGTTCAGCGCGTCCTGCAGCGCCTGTTCACGGAAGGGCTTTTGCAGGAAGTCGATGGCCCCGGCGCGCATGGCCTGCACGGCTTGGTCGATGTCCCCGTGGCCGGTCATGAACACGATGGGAAAGGCGCGCCCCAGCGTGGACAGGCGCCGCTGCAGTTCCAGGCCGCTGATGCGCGGCATGCGGATGTCCAGCAGCAGGCAGCAGCCTTGCGGCGCGGGCGCCGGGTCGGCATCCAGGAAATCCTGCGCCTGCGCGTAGCCTACGGGCGCAAAGCCCAGGCCTTCCACCATGAACAGGGTGGACCGCAAGAAGACGGGGTCGTCGTCCACCACATGGACGACCGGAAGGGGTGCAGTCATGGCGCAAGGTCCTGGGAAGGCGGGTGCACAGATGCCGTAGTCGTAGCCGTAGCCGGGGCCGGGGCCAGCGGAAGCAGCAGTTCAAACACCATGCCCGGGCTGCCCGCCGGGCCGGCCGGGCGGGCCTGCAGCGCGCCGCCATGCGTTTCGGCAATGCCGCGGCAGATGGCGAGGCCCAGGCCCAGCCCGTCAGGGCGGGTGGTGTAGAAGGGTTCGAACAGCCGGGCGCGCTCGGCCTCGCTCAAGGGCGCGCCCTGGTCTTGCACGGCCAGGGCCAGGCGGTCGCCCTCGCGCGTGATGGCGATGGTGATGGGGGCGTCTGCCCGGCCGGCGGCGCGGTGGGCGTCCAGCGCATTTTTCAGCAGGTTGAGCAGCACCTGCTGGATCTGCTGCGGATCGCCCGGCACGCGCAGGCCCGCGCTGTCCTGCGCGCACTCCACACGGATGGGCGGTGCCTGGCCCAGCAGGCCGCCAAACAAGGCCACCGCCTCGTTCGCCAATGCGACGGGGTCGTTGAGCGAGCGCACCGGCACGCGCTTGCGCGCCAGCGCGCGGATGCCTTCGATGACCCGCGTGGCGCGCTCCGTCTCCTGCCCGATGTCCTGCAACGCCAGCGCCAGCGCCTCGGGCGTGAGATTGCCCCGCGTGGCGCGCCGCTGCACGCTGGCGGCGTAGTTGGCGATGGTGGCCAGCGGGTGGCTGAGCTCGTGCGCCAGCGTGGCCGACAGCTCGCCCAGAATGGACAGGCGCGAAAGGTGGTCCATGGCCTCCTGGCCCTGCGCAATCTGCTGCGCCAGGCGTTCGCGCTCGCGCAGGCTGCGCGAGAGTTCGGCCGTGCGCCGCTTGACCAGCACTTCCACCCGCAGCATGTAGGCCGCGCCCAGCATCAGCAAGGCCACCATGCCGGCGGGCCAATACCAGTAGCGGCCTAGCAGCGCCTGCGGGCGCGTCTCGCGCAGGAATGCGTAGGGCTCCACCTGCAGCCCGCGCAGCACGTCGTGCACGCGCTGGTAGTCCGCGGGCACCGACCAGCGGCCGCCGTGGGCATCGGCAGGCTGGGTCAGCAGGGCCAGCAGCACGGTGCGGGCCAGCTCGGGCGGCGTGCTGGCCAGTGCGGCAAAGGCCCAGCCGGGGTACAGCGGCGTGGACGACCGGCAGGCGGCCGGCGCATCGGCGCGCGCGCCCACCACCACCAGCGCGCCGGGGGCCACGCGGCCGGTGCGCTCCAGCTGCTCCAGCAGGCAGGTGCGCAGAATGCCTGCGTCGGCCTGGCCCTGCAGCACCGCGTCGGCCACACGCTGCATCGGAAAGCCGGTGAACACCCGCTGCACCGCGCCTGCCTCGGCGTCCAGGCCGGTCTGCAGCCATTCGTGCGCCACCAGCTGGTAGCCGCCAAAGGCATCTTCGGCCACCGCCGCCACGCGCCCCCCCCGCAGGCCCGCCAGCGTGGCGGGCACGGGGGTGCCCGCGCGCACGACCACGGCCGAGCCCACGGCGTGCGCGGGATCGTCGCTCTCGGCGGTGGTGCGCGTGGCAATGCGCGTGGCGCCGTGGCGCGCCTCCAGCCGCACGTAGTGGCCCGGGTTGGTCACCACGAAATGCAGGGCGCCCTGCGCCAGCGCGGCGTCCAGCGCCGCCGGGTCATACACCTGCAGGTGCACCCGGTACCCCGGCAGGGCGTGCGCCAGCCCGTCGGCCAGGGGCTGCCACAGGCGCTCGGTTTCCTCGCCGTCGAGCACGGCGAGCACGCCGATGTCGATGCGGGGCGGGGCCGCCGCAGGGACGGGGCCCGCCCCGGCCAGCGGGGCCACCAGCAGGCAGGCCGCCGCCAGCCAGCGCCGGGCTGCGCGGGCGCATGGGAAGGGGGCGGGCCTGGGCATGCACAAATTGTAAACACGGCCGTGCCCGGGTTTTCAAAGAAACCAGCCCTGGCGCTTTCCTGCAAAGCGCTGACAGCTATTATTTCGATAGCATCTTGCGCACCGGCGGTGTGCCGAAAGGCCTGCCAATACTTGCATAAAGCAGCAAGTGAACATTGATATTGCTCCATTTGAGCAATTGGCAACCGACGCAACAATGGCGCTCCGTGGCCCGGCTGGGGCCGCAATCTGTACCGGAGAACTCCCATGAGCTTTGCCCCCATCGACACCCCCGCAGCTGGCGCCGCGGTGCGCACCGACGCCGCCTGGCTCGACGCCCACTGGATGCCCTTCACCGGCAACCGCAACTTCAAGGCCAAGCCGCGCATGATCGTGAGCGGCCAGGGCGCCTATTACACCGACGCCGAAGGGCGCAAGATTTTTGACGGCCTCTCGGGCCTGTGGTGCTCGGGCCTGGGCCATGGCCGCAAGGAAGTGGCCGAGGCGATCGGCAAGGCGGCCGCCACGCTGGACTACGCACCGGCGTTCCAGTTCGGCCACCCGGCCTCGTTCGCGCTGGCCAACAAGCTCAAGGAACTGACGCCCGCGGGCCTCGATTACGTGTTCTTCACCGGCTCGGGCTCCGAGTCGGCCGATACCTCGCTCAAGATGGCGCGCGCCTACTGGCGCACCAAGGGCCAGGCCAGCAAGACGCGGCTGATCGGCCGCGAAAAGGGCTACCACGGCGTGAACTACGGGGGCATCTCCGTGGGCGGCATCGTGGGCAACCGCAAGACCTTCGGCCAGGGCATCGAGGCCGACCACATTCCCCACACCCAGCCGCCCGCAGGCTCGTTCTACAAAGGCATGCCCGACACCGATGGCCGCGCGCTGGCCGACAGGCTGCTGGACGTGATCGCCCTGCACGACGCCTCCAACATCGCCGCCGTGATCGTGGAGCCCTTCTCGGGCTCGGCCGGCGTGGTGATCCCGCCCAAGGGCTACCTGGAGCGCATCCGCGAGATCTGCACGCAGAACAACATCCTGCTGATTTTTGATGAAGTGATCACGGGCTTTGGCCGCTGCGGCGCCTGGACGGGGTCCGAAGCCTTTGGCGTGACGCCCGACATCCTGAACTTTGCCAAGCAGGTCACCAACGGCGCCCAGCCGCTGGGCGGCGTGATCGCCACCAAGGAGATCTACGACACCTTCATGGCGGCCGGCGGCCCCGAGTACATGCTGGAGTTCACCCACGGCTACACCTACTCGGCCCACCCCGTGGCCTGCGCCGCCGGCAACGCGGTGCTCGACATCCTGCAAAAGGAAGACATGCCCGGCCGCGTAAAGGCGCTGGCGCCGTACTTCGAGAACGCCGTGCACGGCCTCAAAGGCGCCAAGCATGTGGCCGACATCCGCAACTACGGCCTGGCCGCCGGCATCACCATCGCCGCCGTGCCCGGCGAGCCGGCCAAGCGCCCCTACGAGATCGCCATGAAGTGCTGGGACAAGGGCTTTTACGTGCGCTACGGTGGCGACACCATCCAGCTCGCGCCCCCCTTCATCAGCACGGAGGCCGAGATCGACCGCCTGGTCAGCGCCCTGGGCGACGCCCTGCACGAGACGGCGTAAGCCGGCACACGCAGCCAAGCCATGCGCATTGCCATCCTGACCTTCGACGCCTTCAACGACCTGGATTCGCTGGTCGCGTTTGGCATGCTGGGCCGCATCGCCCTGCTGGGCGACACGGACTGGCAGGTGCGCATTGCCAGCCCCACGCCGCGCGTGACGTCCATGAACGGGCTCACCATCGACGCGCACGAAGGGCTGGACCGGCTGGCCGATGCCGACGCGGTGCTGATCGGCAGCGGCATGAAGACCCGCGAGGTGGCGAACACCCCGGCGCTGATGGAGCAGCTGCGTGCACTCAACCCTGAACGCCAGTTGCTGGCCGCGCAGTGCTCGGGCACCTTCCTGCTCAGCCGCCTGGGCCTGCTCAGCGGCACGCCCGCCTGCACGGACCTGACCAGCAAGCCCTGGGTGGTGGAGTCCGGCGTGGACGTGGTGCCGCGCGCCTTTGCGGCCCGTGGCAATGTGGCCACCGCGGGCGGGTGCCTGGCGTCGCAGTACCTGGTGGCGTGGCTGCTGGCCCGCCTGAAGGGCGTGGACACCGCGCGCGAGGTACTGCACTACTTTGCCCCGGTGGGCGAGAAGCAGGCCTTCATCGACCGTGCGCTGGCCCATGTGCTGCCCACGCTGGAGGCGCAGGCCGCCTAGCGGAATACTCCTGTTTTAATAGCTGCTTGCGCTTGATGGATAAGCGCTGGCGGCACTTTTTGCTTGAAATCACCATGAACCACGACAAGAACGTCACCACCACCGTCGGCCACCTGATCGACGGCAAGCTCGTTGCCGACGCTGAGCGCACGCAGCCGGTGTTCAACCCCGCCACCGGCCAATCGACCACCAGCGTGGCCCTGGCCAGCAAGGCCACGGTGGAGGCCGCCATCGCGTCGGCCGAAGCCGCCTTCCCCGCCTGGCGCAACACCCCGCCGCTCAAGCGTGCGCGGGTGATGAGCAAGCTCAAGGTGCTGCTCGAAGAAAACTCCGACAAGATCGCCGCACTGATCACCGCCGAGCACGGCAAGGTGCTGGCCGACGCGCACGGCGAGCTGCAGCGCGGCATCGAGAACGTGGAGTACGCCAGCTACGCGCCCGAGCTGCTCAAGGGCGAGCACAGCCGCAACGTGGGCCCGGGCATCGACAGCTGGAGCGAATTCCAGGCACTGGGCGTCACCGCCGGCATCACGCCGTTCAACTTCCCGGCCATGGTGCCGCTGTGGATGTGGCCCATGGCCGTGGCCTGCGGCAACACGTTCGTGCTCAAGCCGTCCGAGCGCGACCCTTCGTCCACCCTGTTCGTGGCCCAGCTCGCGCTGGAAGCCGGCCTGCCGCCCGGCGTGCTGAACGTGGTCAACGGCGACAAGCTGGCCGTGGACACGCTGCTGCAAGACCCGCGCGTCAAGGCCGTGAGCTTCGTGGGCTCCACCCCCATTGCCGAATACATCTACGCCGAAGGCTGCAAGCACGGCAAGCGCGTGCAAGCCCTGGGCGGTGCCAAGAACCACGCCGTGCTCATGCCCGACGCCGATGTGGACAACGCCGTGAGCGCCCTGATGGGCGCGGCCTACGGATCGTGCGGCGAGCGCTGCATGGCCATCCCGCTGCTGGTCGCCGTGGGCGACGCAGTGGGTGATGCCGTGATCGCGGGCCTGAAGACCGAAATCGCCAAGATGAGGGTGGGCCCCGGCACCGACAACAGCAACGACATGGGCCCGCTGGTGACCAAGCCGCACTTCGAGAAAGTGAAGGCCTACGTGGACAGCGGTGTGGCCGAAGGCGCCACGCTGGTGGTGGACGGCCGCGGCGTGAAGGTGGCAGGCCATGAGGAAGGCTACTTCCTGGGCGCCTGCCTGTTCGACAACGTCAAGCCCGGCATGAAGATCTACCAGGAAGAGATTTTCGGCCCCGTGCTGGGCGTGGTGCGCGTGAAGACGCTGCAGGAAGCCATGCAGCTCATCAACGACCACGAATACGGCAACGGCACCTGCATCTTCACCCGCGACGGCGAGGCCGCCCGCTACTTCACCGACCACATCCAGGTCGGCATGGTGGGCGTGAACGTGCCCCTGCCCGTGCCCGTGGCCTACCACTCGTTCGGCGGCTGGAAGCGCAGCCTGTTCGGCGACCTGCATGCCTACGGTCCTGACGCCGTGCGCTTCTACACCAAGCGCAAGACCATCACCCAGCGCTGGCCCAGCGCCGGCGTGCGCGAAGGCGCGGTGTTCAGCTTCCCCAGCAGCCGCTGACGCGGCCGCACGGCGCGGCCGGCGCCGGCCGTGGCGCGCCCGGTGACCGCCCCTGGTGCGAGGGCGCGCCAGGGCGTCTGCAGCGGGCGGGGCAGCGGTTCACAGCCTGTTACAGTGGCCCGGATCCCGCCGTCCGACCATGAACCTGCCTGCCGAAACGCTGCCGCCGCGCCCCGCTGTGCACTGGGCGGTGCGCATGAACCGGCGCAACCGCACCGTCTTTTATCCCCTGCTCCTGCTGGCCGTGGGCTCGCACCTGCTGGCCATCGGGGCGCCCGCGTGGACCTGGGGCCTGCTGGCGCTGAACTACCTGGTCTTTCCGCAGGCCGCCTACGCCTTTGCCGCGCGGGCGGCCGATCCGCTGCGCTGTGAAAAGTACAACATGGACGCGGATATCGTGCTGTTCGGCTTCTGGTCGGCAGCGCTGGGGTTTCCGCTGTGGATCGCCTTCACCCTGTGCGCGGCCGGGTGCCTGAACATGGTGGTGTTCCACGGACCGCGCGGCGGCTGGCGCCTGCTGGCGGGCCTGGCGGCCGGCACGGCGCTGGCGGCCCTGTTTGCGCCGCTGTCGTGGCGGCCCGAGACCGATCTGCGCACGTCCGTGCTGTGCATGCTGTCCATGGCGCTGTACCTGTTCGCGTTCGCCAGCGACGGGTTTCGCCGCGCCATGGCGCAGCACGAGGCGCACCTGCAGCTGCGCGAGCAGTTCGAGGAGATCCGTTCGCTGCAGGCGCAGTTGCGCGAGCAGGCCCTGCGCGACCCGCTGACCGGCCTGTTCAACCGCCGCCAGCTCGGTGCCGTGCTGGCCCGGGGCCGGGCCGGCGGCGCGCCCCTGGCCCTGCTGCTCATCGACATCGACCATTTCAAGCAGATCAACGACACGCACGGGCATGCCGCCGGCGACGCCGTGCTGCAGGCAACGGCGCAGCTGCTGCTGCGCCACGCCCGCCCCAGCGACGTGGCCTGCCGCATCGGCGGCGAAGAGTTCGTGCTGCTGCTGGAGGGCGCCACCGGGGCGCAGGCCGTGCAGCGCGCGCAGCGGCTGCGCGAAGACTTCGCCGCGCTGCGGGTGGCGGCGGGCGGAGCCGAGGTGCGGGCCACGCTGTCCTGCGGCGTGGCGTGCTATCCGGAGCACGCGGCGCAGGCCGATGCCCTGCTGGCCTGCGCCGACCGGGCGCTGTACAGCGCCAAGGACACCGGCCGCAACCAGGTGCGCACCCCCGCCGCGGCCGGCGCGTAGCGGCCCGCCGCCGGGCGGGCTGCAGCCGATGAACCGCTGGCGCGAAGGCTGCCGGACGGCGGTACGCAGATCCGCTTACTAGGGTTTTTACGAACGACCCCCTACAATCGCAGACCCTTACAAAGCTGACAACGTGCGGCCCGCCGGGCGGCGGTCGCCGGCTTCTTCACCCTTTCAGATTGCGCTGGAGACACTGCATGCCCGAGAACACCACGGCCCAGAACAACAACCCCGACAAGCGCGCCCTGCTGCGCCGTGCCGCTCTCGAGTACCACGAGTTTCCCAAGCCCGGCAAGATCGCCATTGCCGCCACCAAGCAGATGGTCAACCAGCACGATCTGGCGCTGGCCTACTCGCCCGGGGTCGCCGCCCCGTGCGAAGAGATCGTCAAGGACCCGAACGCAGCCTTCAAGTACACCAGCCGGGCCAACCTGGTGGGCGTGGTGACCAACGGCACGGCCGTGCTGGGCCTGGGCGACATCGGCCCGCTGGCCGGCAAGCCCGTCATGGAAGGCAAGGCGGTGCTGTTCAAGAAGTTCTCGGGCATCGACGTGTTCGACATCGAGATCAACGAGAAGGACCCCGAGAAGCTGGTGGAGATCATCGCCAGCCTGGAGCCCACGTTCGGCGGCATCAACCTGGAAGACATCAAGGCGCCGGACTGCTTCTACATCGAGCGCAAGCTGCGCGAGCGCATGAAGATCCCGGTCTTCCACGACGACCAGCATGGCACGGCCATCACCGTCGGGGCGGCCATCCTGAACGGCCTGAAGGTCGCGGGCAAAAAGCCTGAGGACGTCAAGCTCGTCACCTCCGGCGCCGGGGCTGCGGCGCTAGCGTGCCTGAATCTGCTGGTCAAGCTGGGCATCCGGCGTGAGAACGTCTGGGTAACCGACCTGGCCGGGGTGGTGTACGAAGGCCGCACCGAGCTCATGGACGAGGACAAGATCGTCTTCGCGCAAAAGACCGACGCCCGCACGCTCGGCGAGGTGATCGAGGACGCGGACGTGTTCCTGGGACTGTCGGCCGGCGGCGTGCTCAAGCAGGACATGGTGCGCAAGATGGCCACGCGGCCGCTGATCTTCGCCCTGGCCAATCCCAACCCCGAGATCACCCCCGAAGACGTCAAGGCCGTGCGGGACGACGCCATCATGGCCACGGGCCGCTCGGACTACCCGAACCAGGTCAACAATGTCCTGTGCTTCCCGTACATCTTCCGCGGCGCGCTGGACAGCGGCGCCACCACCATCACCCTGGAGATGGAAATCGCCGCCGTGCACGCCATTGCCGAGCTGGCCCAGGCGGAGCAAAGCGAGGTCGTGGCCGCTGCCTACGTGGGCGAGCCCCTGGCGTTCGGCCCCGAATACCTCATCCCCAAGCCGTTCGACCCGCGGCTGATGATGATGATCGCCCCCGCCGTGGCCAAGGCGGCGGCCGACAGCGGCGTGGCGCTGCGCCCCATCGCCGACATGGACGCCTACCGCGACCACCTGCAGACCTTCGTGTACGCCTCCGGCACCACCATGAAGCCGATCTTCACGGCGGCCAAGACCGCCGCCAAGAAGCGCGTGGCCTATGCCGAAGGCGAGGAAGAGCGCGTGCTGCGCGCCGCGCAGATCGTGGTGGACGAGAAGATCGCCCGTCCCACGCTGATCGGCCGGCCCGCCATCATCGCCCAGCGCATCGAGAAGTTCGGCCTGCGCCTGCAGGAAGGGCGCGACTACGACATCGTCAATGTCGAGAACGACCACCGCTACCGCGACTTCTGGCAGACCTACCACCGCATGACCGAGCGCAAGGGCGTGACGGTGTCGATCGCCAAGATCGAGATGCGCCGCCGCCTGGCGCTGATCGGCTCGATGCTGCTGCACAAGGGCGAGGTCGACGGCCTGATCGTCGGCACCTGGGGCCACACCGCCCTGCACCTGAACTACATCGACCAGGTCATCGGCAAGCGCGCCGGCGTCAACACCTACGCCGCCATGAACGGCCTGCTGCTGCCCGACCGCCAGGTCTTCCTGGTGGACACGCACGTCAACTACGACCCCACCGCCGAGCAGCTGGCCGAGATCACCGTCATGGCCGCCGAGGAAATGATGCGCTTCGGCATCAAGCCCAAGGCGGCGCTGCTGTCGCATTCCAACTTCGGCTCCAGCAACCAGCCCAGCGCCGTCAAGATGCGCCAGACCCTCGAGCTGCTGCGCGTGCAGGCCCCCTGGCTGGAAGTGGACGGCGAGATGCACGGCGACGTGGCCCTGGACGGCGCCGCGCGCGCGGCGCTCATGCCGCACAGCGACCTGATCGGCGATGCCAACCTGCTGGTGCTGCCCAACATCGACGCGGCCAACATCTCCTACAACCTGCTCAAGACCGCCGCCGGCGGCAACATCGCCATCGGCCCGGTGCTGCTGGGCGCCGCGCAGCCGGTCCATATCCTGACAGCCAGCACCACCGTGCGCCGCATCGTCAACATGACCGCCCTGACGGTGGCCGACGCGAACGCAGCACGGTAAGGTTCTTTCAAGTAGCAAGCGCTAACTTTTAACAACCTTTTCCCCCTTCAGCGTCTGCCTAATCTTTGGGCAGACGCTTGCTTTTTGGGGGCCGTTGAGCGACACTAACGCCTTGAAATTTCGGGTTAACCCGTAGTTTCTGAAAGGTTCGTTGATGCTGAAGGCTGTAGCCATCCAGGCCCGCAAAGCCGCTGTTTTGTGCGCTCTGGGTGTTGCATTCGTGCTGTCCCCGGTGGCGGGGCATGCCCGGAACTCTCCGTCCCCCGACGGCTCCATATCCCCCATTGCACTGGCCGAGCTGCCCCGAGAGGGCCGCGAAACCTATGCGCTGATCCGTGAGGGAGGACCTTTTCCCTATGAAAAGGATGGAACAGTTTTTGGCAATCGCGAGCGGCTCTTGCCCGTACACAAGCGGGGCTACTACCGCGAGTACACCGTCAGAACGCCAGGATCGCGCAACCGGGGAGCCCGGCGCATCGTGTGTGGCGGCAAGCCCCGGACGCCGGATGCTTGCTACTACACCGGCGATCACTACGCCAGTTTTCGCGAGATCGTTGAGTGACCCCGTTGCGCAGTCCGCAGGCCGGCGATACCCTGGCGGCGGTTGGTGCACCCGTTTTTGAACCGAATCCCCCACCCGCAAGCTGCCCCGCGCAGCCTAGCGAAGTGCCAGAAGTTTGTGGACTTTATAAAGAAAGAGTAGCGGAGATGCAGACGCCACTTCGTAAAGACCTGGAGACGCCACTGCGTGGCGTACGCACCAACATCGTGCAGTCCATTCGTGCCTTCCGCGTGCAAGACTTGCAGGATGCCGCCACGTCCATGGGCCACCACTTCCTGTATGCCAACCTGGCCCACGCGCAATCCAAGCAGGACGTGCTGGACCTGATCGCCGCGCAGTTCACCTTTCCGTCGCACTTCGGCAAGAACTTTGATGCGCTGTACGACTGCATGACGGACCCCTTGCACAAATCGGGCCCGCAGCCCGGCTTCATTGTGGTGCTGGAGCAGATCCCGGCCACCGCCAAGTTCGACAAGGAAGCCCGGGAGCAGCTGCTCGACATCTTCCGCGACGCCGCCGACTACTGGGGCGACCGCAAGATTCCCTTCCGGTGCTTCTATTCTTTTCTGTAGCCCGTTCTGCATCCACCAGCCAAGCAGAACGGGCGAACGAGGCTACCGGAACCCAGGCCGTTGAAGGTATCGAAATTGGCGGCGAGCCGGCCGAGAAGATGCCCACGGACAAACTGGTCGACGTGTCCCCGATGGCGCTGCGCATGAGCAGCCCCTTCAACTCGGGGTATTGGCTGAGCGCAGCCTGAAATCGGAACGTCCCCCTGAGGCGCTTTGCGCCTTCCCCTTTCTCTCGAATTGCTTCGCAATTCGGGAAGGGGGACGACACCCGCGCGGCGGGGCGGCCCTTGCGCGGTGTCCCTCGCCTGGGCCGTGCCAGTTGCTCCGGTAGCGGCGAAATGAGGCGCCGAGGCTGCAAACGCGAGGCCATGCCATCACAGCGCCGCAGGTCGGGTGAGCGAAGCGCAACCCGACATTCTCCGCGCACCATCACCATCAAAACAGGCTCCAGCGCTTATCCAGCAAGCGCTAGCAGCTATCAATTCAAGAGCATGCCTGCGCCAGCGCCACGTACTCCTGCACGGGCACTTCCTCGGCGCGGCGCTGGGTGTCGAAGGTGCCAGCGAACTGGCGCGCTTCCAGCCAGCGGCCCAGCGTATGGCGCAGCAGCTTGCGGCGCTGGCTGAAGGCCACCTGCACCAGCTCTTCGAGCACAGGCACCGACAAAGGCGCGGGCTCGGCGTGCGGCACCATGCGCACCACTGCGCTGTCCACGCGCGGGGGCGGGTCGAAGCTCTCCGGCGGCACGAACAGTACGTTTTCCATGGCGTAGCGCCACTGCAGCATCACCGACAGCCGCCCGTAGTCGCCCGTGGCGGGGGAGGCCACCATGCGGTCGATGACCTCTTTTTGCAGCATGAAGTGCTGGTCTTCGATCACCTGCACATGGTCCAGCAGATGGAAGAGGATGGGCGTGGAGATGTTGTAGGGCAGGTTGCCCACGACGCGGATCCGGGGCGCGCCCAGGCGCTGCGCCACCTGGGCGAAGTCCACCTTCAGCACATCGGACTCGATCACGTCCAGCTGCGGATGCTCGCGCAGCCGCGCGGCCAGGTCGCGGTCCAGCTCGATCACCGTGAGCCGGCCCAGGCGTTCGACCAGCGGCTGGGTCAGCGCCGCCAGGCCGGGGCCGATCTCGACCATGGGCTGGCCCGGCTGGGGCGCGATGGTCCGCACGATCCCGTCGATGATGCCGTGGTCGGACAGGAAATGCTGGCCGAAGCGTTTGCGGGGAATGTGTTTCACGCCTTGGGCTCACTGGTGTTTTCAACAGGCCACGCTGCGGCCCGCACGCCAGGCACGGGGCGCCCTCCAGACCGCAGGGGCATGTACGCTGCCATCCTCATTGCGGCGGCTCGCGGTACTCGACGTACGCGCGCCCGCGCAGTTCCTGGGCCCAGGTGGCATAGGCCTCGTCCAGCTTTTTCTCGCGCACCATGTCGCGCACCATGTCGCGCTGCTCACGCTGCGTGAGCTTGGCTTCGCGGCGCTCCAGCAGCTGGATCAGGTGCACGCCAAAGCGGGAGACGATCGGCTCGCTGATGTCGCCCGGCTTGAGGGCTTCCAGGGCCTGCTCGAACTCCGGCACATAGCGGCCGGGGCTGGCCCAGCCCAGGTCGCCGCCTTCCTTGGCGCTGCCGTCCTGCGAATGCTCGCGCGCCAGCGCGGCAAAGTCGGCCTGGCCGGACTGCACGCGGCGGCGGTAGTTCGCCAGCCGTGCGGCGGCGGCGCTTTCGGACAGTTGCGGACCGGTGCGCAGCAGGATGTGGCGGGCGTGGTTTTGCACCACGGTGGTCGGCATGCCCGCCGTCACGCGCTCCACCACCTTCAGCACGTGAAACCCCGCGGGCGACCGCACGGGCCCCACGATGCTGCCGATGGGCAAGCCCTGGGTGGAGTTCACGAACAGCTCGGGATAGCGGTCCGCGGGCCGCAGGCCCAGCAGCCCGCCGCCGCGCTGGCCTTCGGGCGCGTCCGAATACTCCCGCGCCACGGCGGCGAAGTCTTCGCCGGCGCGGATCTTGTCGGCCGCCTGCTGGGCGCGCGCCTGGCGCTCGGCCACTTGCGCGGGGCTCGCGTTCTCGGGCACCAGCACCAGCACGTGGCCCAGGTTGATCTCGGTGGCCGCCGCATCGGCGCCCTGCTGCTGCTCGCGCAGGTACTGGTCGATGTCCAGGTCGGACACCTTTACCCGGGCCTCCACCTCGCGTTCGCGCAGGCGCTGCAGCGTCAGCTGGTTGCGCAGGTCGTCGCGGAAGCGGTCGCGGGTCATGCCCTCGCGGCCGAGGCGGCGGTACAGCTCGTCCACGGTCATGCCGTTCTGGCGGGCCACGCCCTGCTCGGCCTGCCCGATGGAGAAGTCATCCACCTTGATGCCGGCCTCGCGGGCCTGCTGCAGCTGCACGCGCTCCAGGATGAGCCGCTCCAGCACCTCGCGGGCCAGCGCGTCCCGCGACGGCATCGGGCCGCCCTGCCGCGCCAGTTGCACCTCGGCACGAGCCAGGCGCGCACGCACCTCGTTGTTGGTCACCGGCTCGGAATTGACGACGGCCACGATGAAATCGGCCTGCCGGGGCGCCGAGCCGCTGCCGCCGCCGGCCGGCACCGCGTCTGCGGGCGGCAGGGTGATGGACGTCGCGGGGCCGGGGCGTGCCGAGAGGCCCTTGCCCGACGGGACGCCCGAGGGGCGCAGCCCCTGGGCCAGCGCGCCCTGCGACAGCAGGGACGCCAGGGTGGCAAGGGCGACTGCGATGACTCGGTGATTCATGGCGTTGGGCATTAGTCGTAGTTGCTGAAACGGCTGGGAGGGGTGACCTGATCGCGCAGGTTCTGGTAGCGGGGCACGTGCTGGCGGAAGGTGTCCAGCGGGCTGGAACCCAGGCTCAGGCGCGAGAAGCCCACGAATTCGATCTGGAACAGCAGGCGGGTGTTGGACGTGCTGACGCTGTTTTGCAGGCGCTCGAGCACCACGCGGCCGATCCAGCAGCAGCTGTCGTATTCCACGCCCACCACGGTGTCCACCAGCTTGCGGTCCTGCAGGCTGTAGTTCAGGCGGCCGACGGTGTACCAGCGGCCGGGCCCCTGGCCGCGGCCGGGGCCGAGGTCCTGGCCCTTGTCGCCCCACAGGTCGTTGAGCGGCCACTGCCAGCCGATGTCGATCTGCTCGCTGGTGCCGCGCTGCAGGCGGTAGGCGGCGCTCACGGTACGGTAGTTGCCGGGGCTGTAGCGCGCGCCGATGGTGGAGCGGATGGAGCGGCCGGTCTTGGGGTTGTACTGCACGGTGGAGTCAAACCCCCACTGCGGCGCCCAGGTGATGCCCGCGCCCAGCAGCAGGTCCGACAGCCGCTCGCTCACCGGGGTGCCGCCCGGCAGCGTGACCTTCTGGTCGGAGAAACGCACGCGCTGGGCGATGCCGAAGCGCGCGGCCTCGGCGCCGGTGCCCGGGTCCAGCAGCCGCGTGGTCACGCCCAGGGTGAGCAGGTTGTTGTCCGCGATGCGGTCGTTGCCGCCGAAGGCGTTCTCGGTGTAGATGGTTGCGAAGTTGAAGTCATTGGCGGCCGTGTCGTACACCGGCAGCATGCTCTGGTCGCGGTAGGGCGTGTAGGTGTAGAACGCGCGCGGCTCCAGCGTCTGCAGGAAGGCGCGGCCGAAGTAGGCCGCGTCGCGCTCGAACACCAGCCCGCTGTCCAGGCTGAAGGTGGGCAGCGTGCGGCTGGCCGAGCGCTGCCCGTTGGACACGGCGGCGTCAAACTGGTACTGCGTGGCGTGCAGCTGCAGGCGCGGCGTGATGAAGCCGCCGGGCGACAGGAACGGCCGGCTGATCTGCGCCACGGCGTAGCTGCGGTTGGCGTTGGGCTGGCCCGTGAGCTCGCGCGCCGCCTGGAAGCGGGTGGCGTCCAGCTCCACGCTGGCGTCCAGCCCGCCGCCGAGCTGCGACGGCGCATAGCGCCACTGCAGCTGGGGCAGCCGGTCGTACGGCGGCACGATGGGCGATGTCGGGTCCTGCAGCGTCTGCCACTTGAGCGTGCGCATGCGGACCGTCATGTCGTTCTGCGCCCAGGACAGGTTGGCATCGCCCGGCAGCAGGCGCTGGCGCAGCGGCTCGGAGGCGCGGCCGAAGTCGCGCCAGTAGTTGTCGTCGCTCACCCGGTTGAGGTTGAGGCTCATGCCCAGCCCGCCCACGGGCGTGTCGAAGGTGCCCTGGTGCTGGCCGGAGAAGCTCCAGCGCATGCGGTCGCGCAGCCGGTCGGCGGGCATCACGTCGGTGCTGAGCTGGCCGCTGTAGGTGGGCTCCAGGTAGCGGAACTCGCCGCCCAGGCTGGCGCCGCGCTTGGTCATGAGGGCGGTGCGCAGCGTGGCGTCGCGGTTGGGCGCGATGTTCCAGTAGTAGGGCTGCATGTAGGCCACCCCGTCGCGGCTGTCCAGGCCGATGGTGGGCGGCAGGAAGCCCGACTTGCGCTTTTCCGACAGCGGGAAGGTGATGTAAGGAATGGGCAGCAGCGACACGCCCTTGAACTCCAGCACGGCATCCTCGGCCGTGCCCACCTCTTCCTCGTTGTCGATGCGGATCTTGGCGGCGCGCAGCACCCAGTCGGGCTGCCAGCTGGCCTCGTCGCCGCGCTGGCAGGTGGTGTAGGTGGCGTCGTGCACCACGGCCCGGTCGCGGTCGATGAAATCCACGCGCGTGGCGTCGCCATGGGCCTGGGTGGCCAGGAACTTGTAGCGCGCGTCGCTGAAGAAGCCCTCGAAGGCATCCACCCGCAGCTCCAGGGCCGTGCCCTCGTACACGTTGCCTGCGCGGTTGATGCGCACCTGGCCGCGGGCCTTGGCCAGGTCTTCGGGCACGTCGTAGTCCAGCCGGTCGGCGCGGATCACGGTGTCGCCGCGGCGCAGTTCGGCATTGCCCTCGATCACCGCGTTCAGGTCGGTCTGGCCGCTGATGTGGTCGCCTTTCACGAACACCGGCAGCTGGGAGCGCACGGCGTCGGGAATCTTTTCCTGCAGCAGCGGCGAGCTGCGCAGCGCGGGCGGCGCGTCCCAGCCGCTGCCGGGCGTTGCGCTGCCGGGCGTTGCGCTGCCGGGCTGCGCCAGTGCGGACCACGGCAGCCCGCACCAGGCCAGGGCGACGCCATAGGCCAGGGCGCGGGGCACGGGGGGGCGCGACAATCCGCGCGGGGCCGGGGCGGGCCCGCGCCGTGGGGCGGAAGTCTTCACGGGGGATGGCTTGCGGCGTGGCACGTGGGACGGTGGCTGGGCAGAGGGTGGAACAAGGAACAGGAACGGCCCCGTCCACCCCAAGGGAGCCGGGGAGCGGGTTTGTAAAATCGGATTATCCATGAGCCACCCCTTAGCACCTTCTACCGCCCGCCCGCCCTCGGATCCGGCCCGGGACACTTCCCGGGACACGGCACCCGCCGCCTCCGTGGCCTGGCCCGACCCGGCCCGCGAGGCCGCGTTCCATGCCTGGCTCGCGCCGCTGGTGGGGCCGCAGCAGCTGCTGCCCGCCACGCTGCGCCCGGCCTCGGCCGATGCCAGCTTCCGGCGCTACCTGCGCCTGGACACCGCCACAGGCGCCAGCCTGGTCGTGATGGACGCCCCGCCGGACAAGGAGAACTGCCGCCCCTTCGTGCAGGTGCAGGCGCTCATGGCCGGCGCGGGCCTGAATGTGCCGCAGATCCTGGCCTGGGACGAGGCCGGCGGGTTCATGCTGCTGTCCGACCTGGGGCGCCAGACGGTGATCGAGCGGCTGGACCCGGCGCAGCCCGCAGCCGCCTACCCCTGGTACGTGCAGGCCACCGACGTGCTGCTCGACTGGCAAAAGGCCTCCCGGCCCGGCGTGCTGCCCGCGTACGACGAGGCGCTGCTGCGCCGCGAGCTGGCCCTGTTCCCCGACTGGTACCTGGGCCGCCACCGGGCCGTGGCGCTGGACGAGCGGCAGCAGGCCACCCTGCAGGGCGCGTTCGACACCATCGTGGCCCACAACCTGGCCGCGCCCAGCGTGTTCGTCCACCGCGACTTCATGACCCGCAACCTGATGGTGCCCGTGCAGGACGGCGCGCCGCTGGGCGTGCTGGACTTCCAGGACGCCGTCCAGGGCCCCATCACCTACGACATTGCCAGCCTGCTGCGCGACGCCTTCATCAGCTGGGAAGAAGAGTTCGTCATCGACATTACCGTCCGTTACTGGGAAAAGGCCCGCAAGGCCGGCCTGCTGGGCGCGCGCAGCGCCAGCGGCTGGGGCGACGACTTCGGCGAGTTCTACCGCGCGGTGGAATGGATGGGGCTGCAGCGCCACCTCAAGGTCGCGGGCATCTTCGCGCGGCTCACGCTGCGCGACGGCAAGCCCAAGTACCTGGCCGACGCCCCGCGCTTCCTGGCCTACATCCGGGCCACCGCCAACCGCTACCGCCAGCTGGGCCCGCTGCTGAAGATGCTCGACCAGATCGAAGGCACCGAGCCCGTCACCGGCTTTGCCTATGGCCGCATGTAGCCTGGCCACGGCTCAGAAAATTCAAGCAAAAACGGCTCTGGCGCTTATCTGACAAGCGCCACAAGCTATCAATAGGCTAGCAAATGCCGCGCTTTCACTGCCCCGCCCCCCTGGCCACCGGCCTGGAACTGGACCTGCCTGCGGGCGCCGCGCGCCATGTGCAGGTGCTGCGCCTGCAGCCGGGCGATGCGCTGATGCTCTTCAATGGCGAGGGCGGCGAGTTCGAAGCCACCGTGCTCAAGATGGGCCGCAGCGACGTGCGCGTGCAGGTGGGAACGCACCACGCCCTGGAGCGCGAGGCGCCGCGCGCCGTGCACCTGCTGGCGGGCATCACCGCCAATGAGCGCATGGACTGGCTGGTGGAAAAGGCGGCCGAGTTGGGCGTGGCCAGCATCACGCCGCTGGTGGCCGAGCGCAGCGTGCTCAAGCTCAAGGGCGAACGCGCGGACAAGAAGATCGCCCACTGGCAGGCCGTGGCCGTGGCGGCCTGCGAGCAGTGCGGGCGCAACCGCGTGCCGGTGGTGCACGCGGCGGTCGACCTGGCCGGCTGGCTGCAGGGGCCGGCGGCGGCGGGCGCCGCGGCGGGGTGGCAGCGGCTGCTGCTGTCGCTGCGCGGCGGCGCGGTGCCGCTGCGCGCGGCGGCGGGCTACGGCGGCCCGGTGGTGTTCCTCTCGGGCCCGGAGGGCGGCCTCTCGGCGGGCGAGGAAGACCTGGCGCTGGCCCAGGGCTTTGCCCCCGTGACCCTGGGCGCCCGCGTGCTGCGCGCCGAAACCGCGCCGCTGGCCGCCCTGGCGGCGCTCACCCTCCAGTAGCGGGCGCCGCCCGGCAAGAACGGTCCCCGCCGGGGTCAATTTCCGCTTTCGGCGCTCCCCAGCCCGGCAGACTTCTAGAATGGCCGAAAGCAAAGGGCGCGCGCGGCCACACTCTCTTCCTTCCTCCCGGCCTGCCAGCACGCCCGCCCCGACACCGGCGCCGACAGCCGGGCAGGAGACAACCACGTGCGCACACGTTCCCGCAGGCAACGCGCCAGGGACCTGTTTCTTTCCACCGATCCGCGGCGGCGCACGCTGGTGGCCATGGCGCTGCTCGCGCTGGCGCTGATGGTCAGCAGCGCGTGCGTGATGCTCATGATCGCGGCGGCCGACAGCCGGGTGAACGCCGTCGCGGTGCAATGGTGGGCCGCGATTTCGGTGGGCGGCCTGGTGGTGATGACGGCCTTCATCCGCTCGGGCGAAACCGCGCGGCTCAAGGACCCGTCCCTCACGGTGCCACAGATGGTGTGGACCATCACCAGCGGCGCCGTAGCCTACGTGCTGGCCGGCGATGCGCGCGGCGTGGTGCCCAGCGTGCTGGCGATGATCCTGTTCTTTGGCACCTTCGGGCTCAACGTGGCCGAGGTGATCGGCATCGGCGTGTATGCGCTGCTGGCGTTTGCCTGCGCCGTGGCCGCCACCACGCGCTTCAACGCGGGCCCGTTCGGCTACCTGGACGCGGCCTACGCGCTCATGGTGCTCATCGTGCTGGGCGGTTGCATTGCGCTGAACCTGCGCATCCAGCGCATCCGCCAGCGGCTGCGGGAGCAGCGTGAGGCCCTGGCCCAGGCCCTGGCCATCAACCGCGAACTGGCCACGCGCGACGACCTCACGGGCCTGCCCAACCGCCGCGCCATGCAGGACATGATCGAACTGGAGCGCCGCCGCAGCCTGCGCAGCGGCCGCCCGCTGCAGCTGGCGGAGCTGGACATCGACCACTTCAAGCGCATCAACGACACCCACGGCCATGCCACCGGCGACCGGGCGCTGCAAGCCTTCGCGGGCGTGGTGCGGGCCTGCGTGCGCGACACCGACGTGCTGGCCCGCTGGGGCGGCGAGGAATTTGTGCTGCTGCTTTCGGAAACCAGCGCCGAGGACGCGCGGGAGCTGCTGGAGCGCGTGCGCCTGGCCGTGGCCGCGCTGGAGATCCCGCACCCGTCCGGGCCGCTGCGGGTGACGGTGTCCGTCGGGCTGGCCCAGCACCGGCCGGGCGACACGGTGGAGCTGACGCTGGAGCGCGCGGACCAGGCCCTGTACACCGCCAAATCGCTCGGGCGCAACCGCATCGTCACCGCAGCGCCGGGCCCGCGGGCGGGCTCAGGCCCCGGCGCGGCCCGCGGCGCCCGCGCCTGAGCCTCGGCACGGCCACGGCCGAGCCCCGGGTCAGTGCAGGCGCGGCGGCGCGCGCAGCTGCTCCGGCGTGGTGAAAAAAGCCGCCAGCGTGCCCAGCCCCTCGCGCGCCTGGCGCAGCTCGTGCCGCGCCACCGTGCGCAGGTGCACCTCGTCGGGCCCGTCCATCAGCCGCAGCGCGCGGCCCCAGGTCCAGAACGCGGCCAGCGGCGTGTCGGGCGACAGGCCCATGGCGCCAAAGACCTGCATGGCGCGGTCCACCACGCGCTGCTGCAGCCGCGCGGCCACCACCTTGATGGCAGCCACCTGCGCGCGCACCGCACGGGCCGGCGCGGCATCGCCCTGGTCGAGCAGCCATGCGGCGTGCAGCACCAGCAGCCGCGCCTGGTCGATCTCGATGCGCGACTCGGCAATCCACTCCTGCACATTGGCCTGGTCGGCCAGCGGCTTGCCGAAGGCGGTGCGCTCCAGCGCCCGCTCGGTGGCCAGCTGCAGCGCCAGCTCGCACTGGCCGATGGTGCGCATGCAGTGGTGCACGCGGCCCGGCCCCAGGCGCGCCTGGGCCATCGCAAAGCCTTCGCCCCACGCGCCCAGCAGCTGCCGGGCCGGCACGCGCACGCCCTGCAGCAGGATCTCGCAGTGCCCTTCGGGCGCATGGTGGTGCAGCACGGGAATGTTGCGCACGATGTGCACGCCCGGCGCGTCGGCCGGCACCAGCACCATGCTGTGGCCGTGGTGGCTGTCCGCCGGGTCGGCATCGGCATTGCGGCACAGCACGACGAGCAGCTGGCACTGCGGGTGCGCCGCGCCGGTGATGAACCACTTGCGCCCGTGCAGCACCAGCGCATCGCCCTCGCGCCGCACCGTGGTCTGCAGGTTGGTGGGGTCGGACGAGGCCACGTCGGGCTCGCTCATCGCAAAGGCCGAGCGCATGCGGCCGTCGAGCAGCGGCACCAGCCAGTCGGCGCGCTGCGCGGGCGTGGCAAAGCGGTGCAGCAGCTCCATGTTGCCGGTGTCCGGCGCATGGCAGTTGAAAACCTCGGCCGCCCAGGGCAGGCGGCCCATGGCCTCGGCCAGCGGCGCGTAGTCCAGGTTGGACAGGCGCGTGCCCGGCTCGTCGTCGCGCAGCGTGGGCAGGAACAGGTTCCACAGCCCCTCTTCGCGCGCCAGGGCCTTGAGGTCTTCCAGGAAGGGCGGCGGGTAGTCACCCGACTGCACCGCCGCATGCCATGCAGCGTTGTAGGGCAGCAGGTAGCGGTCCATGAAGGCCGTGAGGCGTGCCTGCAGTTCACGCGCGCGGGGTGACGGTGCGAAGTCCATGCAGGCATTGTGAAAACGGTGCGCGCCGCCGTCACAACGCAGGCGACACCCGGCTTGACGCGCATCACGGCGGCGCCGCCGCAGGATCTGCAGGGCCTGAAGCACTACATTTTTGATAGCTTGTTGCGCTTGCTTGGCGGGCGCTGGAGGCCGATTTCTTTCAAATGCCGGCCACGACCCGCTACCATCGGCCCCATGGCCACCCACTACGAAACCCTGCGCTTTGCCGACACCTACCGCGAGGCCTTTGCGGTCGAGCCGCCAGCCGCGCTGGGCGAGCGCCTCCTGCGGCCGCGCCAGGCCGGTGGCTTCATCGTGCCCGCAGCCCGTGCAGCGGCAGCCCTGGCCGCCCCGGAGCCCGGCGACGCGCCCGAGGCTTCCGCCACCCCCGATACCTCCGCCACCCCCGATACCTCCGCCACCCCCGAGGCCGGCGCCGCCGGCCGCCCCGCGCGCGTGCTGGTGGCCGCGCAGTGGGGCCTGGTGCCGCACTGGGTCAAGTCCGCATCGGACGCCAGGCTGCGCGCCCCCAAGCTTGCGCACGCCAAGTCCGACCTGGCCTCCACCGGCACCGCGTTCCGCGACGCGTGGCAGAACGGCCAGCGCTGCATCGTGCCCCTGCAGGCGTTCTTTGAAGACGACTGGCGCTCCGGCAAGGCCGTGCCCACGCGCATCGCCCGCGTGGACGGCAAGCCCCTGGGCGTGGCCGGCCTGTGGGCGCGCTGGCAGGGCGCGGACGGCGAGGTGATCGTCAGCTACTGCCTGCTCACGGTGAACGCCAACAACCACGCGCTGCTGCGCCGCTACGGCCCGCCGGGCGCCGAAAGGAACATGCCCGCCATCCTGAACGAAGGCGCCTACGACGCCTGGCTGGCGGCGCGGCCCGAGAAGGCCAAGGAGTTCCTGCGCCAGTACGCGGCGCAGTCGCTGCTGGCCAACCCGGTGGAGAAGAAGGCGGACAAGGTGCCCAAGGGCTGGCTGGAGTGACGCGGCACTGCACCCGCCCGCTCAGGGGCACATCCCCGGGCTTTCCAAAACACCCAACCGTTCACGCTGAGCACAGTCGAAGCGCCGCGCGGGGCTTCGACAGGCTCAGCCCGAACGGTGTTGGATGATTGAACGCGAACCCGAATGAGCGCTCAGGACGGGCGCTTCATCTGGCAGGACGTGGGCTGCGCGCTGATGTAGTTGTCCCACGCCACTTCGGAGCGGAAGCCGTAGCCGGTCTTTTCGGCGTCGTACTTCACGCCCTTGCTGCCCTGCTTGGCCCAGATGCCCAGGTACAGCGGCGCTTCCAGCTGGTGGTCGGTCTTGCGCATGCGCACCTCGCCCATGGGGCTCTTGTAGGTCATGCCTTCCAGCGCCAGCGCGACCTTCTTGGCGTCGGTGGACTGGGCCTTGCGCATGGCTTCGCGCAGCATGTGCACGCTGTTCCAGTGCGCGGCAAACACAAAGTCCTCGCCCGTCTTCTTCTTGTAGTCCACGTAGATCTTTTCCAGCTCGGGCGTGGGGGCGTTGTGCACCCAGTTCCAGACCACGCCGATCTTGCCGTCGCCCCACGGCCCGATCTGCGCGGGCGTGCCGGGGTTGTTGGCGTTGAGCGTGAAGTAGTTGATGTTCAGCCCGTAGTCGCGCGAGGACTTGAACAGCAGCGTCAGGTCGCTGCCCCAGTTGGAGGTGATGACGGTGTCGGCCTTGGCGGCGGCGATCTTGGCCACGTACGGGGCGAAGTCGCGCGTCTGCGCGATGGGCACGAAGTCGTCGCCCACGATCTCGATGTCCGGCCGCTTGCGCGCCAGGTATTCCTTGGCGGCCTTGGAAACCTGGCGGCCGTGGGTGTAGTCCTGGTTGAGCAGGTACACGCGCTTCACGTCCTTGCGGCCCTGCAGGTAGGTGGTCAGCGCCTCCATCTTCATCTCGCTCGACGGATAGAAGCGGAAGTGCCAGAAGCTGCAGCGCTCGTTGGTGAGCTGCGGGTCCATGGCGGCGTAGTTCAGGTACACGGTGGCGCGCTCCGGGTCGCGCTCGGCAAGCTTGTTGAGCGCATCCACCAGCGCCAGCGCCACGCCCGACCCGCCGCCCTGCGTGACATAGCGGATGCCCCGGTCGGTGGCGGCCTTGAGGGCGTTGAGGCTCTCCTGGGGCGTGCCCTTGTTGTCGAAGTCCACCACCTCGAACCGGGGCTCGTTGGGCCCGGCCTTGGCGTTGACCTGGGCCACCACCTCACGCAGCTGGTTGAGCGAGCTTTGGCCGGTGAGCGCAAACGGGCCAGACAGCAGGTCGATGAAGCCGATCTTCACCGTCTCGGCCGCCCCGGCGTGCGCGGACATCACCAGCGCCGCGGCGCATGCGCCAACCTTCAACCAATGGCGGGGCCATTTCCTGGGAACCATGTTCATGTGTGTCTCCGTGGGGTGGGTGAGTGGGAACGAAAGGAAAGCCAAGACCGAAAACTGTCAGCGCGTGATGGCGTCATTCGCCGCCGAACACCGCGCCATGGCGCTGCCGCAGCTCGTTTTTCTGCACCTTGCCGGTGCCGCCCAGCGGCAGGCTCTCGACAAACAGCACCTCGTCGGGCAGCCACCACTTGGCCACGCGCTGCGCCAGAAAATCCAGGATCTGCGCCTTGTCCAGCGCCTGCCCGGGCTTGCGCACGATGAAGAGCAGCGGGCGCTCGTCCCACCGGGGGTGCTTCACGCCGATGACCGCCGCCATCGCCACCGCCGGATGCGCCACGGCGGCGTTCTCCAGGTCGATGGAGCTGATCCACTCGCCACCCGACTTGATCACGTCCTTGGTGCGGTCGCGGATCTGCACCACGCCCTGCGGGTTGATGGTGGCGATGTCGCCCGTGGGGAACCAGCCATCCACCAGCGCCGAGCGCTCGGCCTTGTGGTACCGGTCCACGATCCACTGGCCGCGCACCATCAGCTCGCCCTGCGCCACGCCGTCGCGCGGCAGCTCGGCACCGTTTTCGTCCACCAGCTTGATCTCGATGCCAAACACCGACTTGCCCTGCTTGGCCACCAGCGCGTGGCGCTCCTCGGCCGGCAGCTCCGCATCGGCCGCGCCCAGCACGCTCATGGTGGCGATGGCCGTGGTCTCGGTCATGCCCCAGCCGTGGCGCACCTCCACGCCGTACACGTCGTTGAACTTGGCGATCAGCGCCTTGGGCATGGCCGAGCCGCCCACGCCCGTGCGCCGCATGGTGCCAAAGCGCAGCCCGTGCTGCTCCACATGCTGGATCAGGCCCATCCAGATCGTCGGCACGCCCGCGCTGACGGTGACACGCTCGGTCTCCATCAGCTCGTACAGGCTGGCGGCGTCCAGGCGCGGGCCGGGCAGCACCAGCCTGGCGCCGCCGATCAGCGCCGCATAAGGCAGGCACCAGGCGTTGATGTGGAACATGGGCACCACGGGCAGGATGGTCTCCCGCGCGCTGATGCTCAGCACGCCCGGCATGCAGGCCGACAGGGCGCTGAGCACCAGCGCCCGGTGCGAATACAGCACGCCCTTGGGGTTGCCGGTGGTGCCCGACGTGTAGCACAGCGCGGCGCCGGATTTTTCCTCCACCTCGGGCCAGGCAAAGGTGTCGCTCTGGCCGGCTACCAGCGGCTCATAGGCTGTGACGGCCGCCGGCATGCCCTGCAGATCCAGGGCGCCCAGCGTGTCCGCATCGCACAAGGCCACCCAGTGCCGCACGCGGGGGCACGCCGGTGCAATGGCGCGCACCAGCGGCGCGAAGGTGGTGTCGAACAGCACCACCTCGTCCTCGGCATGGTTGACGATGTAGGCCAGCTGCTCGGGGTGCAGGCGCGGGTTGCAGGTGTGCATGACCATGCCGCTGCCCGACACGGCGTAGTACGCCTCCAGGTGCCGGTGGTTGTTCCAGGCCAGCGACCCCACCACGCTGCCGGGGCGCAGGCCCAGCGCCTGCAGTGCGTTGGCGAGCTGCCGGGCGCGCCGGGCCATGTCGGCAAAGCGGTAACGGTGCAGGCCGCCGCCAGCTTCTGTGTTGCGCGAGACGATCTGCTGGTCGCCGTACTGGTGCTCGCCATGTTCGAGGATGGCCGAAACCAGTAAAGGCCGGTCCATCATGCTGCCGGGCGGGTGCTGCTGCATTGCCGTTGTCTCCTTGGGATGTGCGCCTTGCTGCATCGCGGCATCCATAGGGTGCCGGTGCAGAGCCCTCTTTTCTTTGCCGGGGCTGGCGCATGGTCGCAAACAACAGCGGGGGTCGTTGTCGTCTGGGTGACTCGTCCGGCCAAGCCTCGCGGCGGACACGAACTACCGTGCGCTGCTGACCGTGCAGCCCGACAAGGCCCAGGAGACACCCTGGCCCGACAATGGGTTCAACCCCTGTCGAACTAGGTGTCTGATAAGCCCGAAGCCGACAGATACAGAGGACCCATCGGCTTCAAGCGTGCTGGAATCACTACGACCCGAGACGCCTGCCCCGGCGGCTTCGCAGCACGCCTCCCGCTCCGACAAACAACGCTGTCAACAGCAATCCTGCCGTCTCTAGCGTGGGTACCGCCGTCGTCCGCGCAGGTGTGAGGGTCACGGTGGCTGTACCGCATCCCTCATCTACGTGACAGGCTTGGTACGTAAAAGTCACCGGCGCCGTAAAACTGGCTGCGTTGGGCGTAAACAGCACTTGGTTGCCCGAGTAACTCAGCGTACCTGCAGCCGGGTTCGATAGCGTCAGCGGGTAATTCGTGTCGAGGGTGGCGCCAATATCGTCATTGCTCGTGACATTCAAAGGCGTCGGCACGCCCACGGGCACGGCGTACGCATCGTCCGCCAGACTGACGACGAGAGCGACCACCTTAACACTCGTCGGAGTGGGCCTTGGTTGCCAAGTGGGAGCGCCCGAGGCCGCGTAATACTGCCAATAGCTATTGAGCACCAGGGGGCCACTCGGAGTGGTATTCCCGCCTTGCCGAGCGTATCCAGAGCAGGTTGTAAGATCCGAGAATCCACCTACCACCCAATATCTTTGCCCCGCTTGCAGCGTGACCGGGCTGGCCGGTGTGAAGACTACATCGCCACCTGATATGAAGACATCGTTCACAGACGGGAAACTGGACCAAGGGGTTTGCTGACTCCAATTGGATCCCACGATGGAACCTGGTCCGGTTCCGCCATCGGTATAAACCGCAAGTTCAAAGTCTGCCGTCGGGTCGATCGCTTCATAGCTTAATGACCATGTAATTTCGGACAGCCGGTAGTTTCTATCGGGCGGCACATCCAAAACAACGGCCATTTTGTAAGGTGTGGCAGCGCAATAACCGGAATCAGGGGTAGAGCCGGCTTCAAGGGAATTGAAAATGCTGAGTTGGGCATAAGCCAGCCCGCCACTGATGAGCAGCAAAAAACCAAATAGCTTGCGGAAAAGCGTGGACATAGGGAGGAATGCTGAGAACGGAGATGTTGATCATCACTGCATTTACTCCCTGTAACCCCTGTTGGGAATGTCAACGATTGTCAAAATATCGTGGACGCTTCGTGACCTTTAACTGCCGCAACACCTCCCATCGCGCTTTTTGAACGAAATTCCATATCTTTAAATCGCCGCTCCATGTGGGTGATTTGTGGCTGACCCAGCTCAATGGGGACGATGAGTCGAACGGGCTTCGTTACCAAGTCGAGGAATCACTCCAAAAACCTCCGGGACCACGACCAAGTCCCTCACAGCCCCAGCCGCGCAAACAGCGCCTCAGCTCGCGCCGTAGCTGCATCATCCATCCGCATCGGCCGCCCCCACTCCCGCTGCGTCTCCCCCGGCCACTTGTTCGTGGCATCCATCCCCATCTTGCTGCCCAGGCCGCTCACGGGCGAGGCGAAGTCGAGGTAGTCGATGGGCGTGTGCTCCACCAGCATCGTGTCGCGGGCCGGGTCCATGCGAGTGGTGATGGCCCAGATCACTTCTTTCCAGTCCCGCACGTCCACGTCGTCGTCCACCACCACGATGAACTTCGTGTACATGAACTGGCGCAGGTGGCTCCACACGGCCATCATCACGCGGCGTGCGTGGCCGGCGTAGGCCTTTTGGATGCTGACCACGGCCATGCGGTAACTGCAGCCTTCGGGCGGCAGGTAGAAGTCCACGATCTCGGGGAACTGCTTTTGCAAGAGCGGGATGAACAGCTCGTTCATCGCCAGGCCCAGCACGGCGGGTTCGTCGGGCGGCTTGCCGGTGTAGGTGCTGTGGTAGATCGCATCCTTGCGCAGGGTGATGCGGTCCACGGTGAGCACGGGGAACTCGGCGCATTCGTTGTAGTAGCCGGTGTGGTCGCCGTAGGGGCCTTCCAGCGCGTGCTGCCAGCCGCTGGCGTGGTTCGGGTCGGGCTGGATGTGGCCTTCGAGCACGATCTCGGCGGTGGCGGGCACTTGCAGGGGCACGCCCAGCGCGGGCGTGACCTCGGTGCGCGCGCCGCGCAGCAGGCCGGCGAACTGGTATTCGCTTAAAGAATCCGGCACGGGCGTGACGGCGCCCAGCAGCGTGGCGGGGTCGGCGCCCAGCGCCACGGCCACGGGGTAGGGCTGGCTGGGGTGCCGGGCACAGTGGTCGGCAAAGTCCAGCGCCCCGCCGCGGTGGGCCAGCCAGCGCACGATGACCTGGTTGCGCGAGAGCACCTGCTGGCGGTAGATGCCCAGGTTCTGCCGCGCCTTGCGCGGGCCGCGGGTGATGGTGAGGCCCCAGGTGATGAGCGGGGCCACGTCGCCGGGCCAGCAGTGCTGCACGGGCAGGCGGGCCAAGTCCACGTCCGCGCCTTCCCACACTTCCTGCTGGCAGGGTGCGCCACGCGCCACCGTGTGCGGGGCCATGTTCCACAGGGTTTTGAGCAGCTGGCCCATGCCCAGCATGTCCTTGAAGCCTTTGGGGGCCTGGGGCTCTTTCAGCGTGGCCAGCAGCTCGCCCAGGGCGCGCACGCCGCAGAGGTCGGCCACGCCCATGGCGCGGGCCACGCGGGCGGGGGTGCCAAACAGGTTGGTCAGCACGGGCATGCGGTGGCCCGTGGGCTGGGTGAACAGCAGCGCGGGACCGCCGGCGCGCAGCACGCGGTCGCTCAGCGCGGTCATCTCCAGGTGGGGCGAGACGCTTTCGTGCACGCGGCGCAGTTCGCCCGCGGCTTCAAGCTGGGCGATGAAGTCGCGCAGGTCGCGGTAGGCCATGGGGAGGAAGTTTTTTGAATGAAATCGGCCTGCAGCGCTTGCTGGACAAGCGCAAGCAGCTATGAATCAAGGAGCATCCGGCGCCAGTCCCTGCCAGCGGGGCGCGAGCTGGTGCTCCACGTCGATCAGGTCCAGCGCCCGCGCCACGCTGAAATCCACCACCTCGCCCAGCGTGGTGGGCCGCAGGTAGAACGCCGGCACCGGCGGGCAGACGATGGCGCCCATTTCGGTCACGGCCACCATGTTGCGCAGGTGGGTCAGGTGCAGGGGCGACTCGCGCACCATCAGCACCAGGCGGCGGCGTTCCTTGAGGGCCACGTCGGCCGCACGGGTGAGCAGGTTGTCGGCCAAGCCGTGCGCAATGGCGGCCAGCGTGCGCATGGAGCATGGCGCCACCACCATGGCGTGGCAGCGGAAGGAGCCGCTGGCAATGGCCGCGCCCACGTTGTCCACGTCGTGCACGTGGTGGGCCAGCGCCTCCACGGCGAGGCGGTCCATGTCCAGCTCGTGCTGCAGGTTGCGCCAGCCGGCGCCGGAGACGACCAGGTGCGTTTCGATGCCGGGCAGGCCCTGCAGCACCTGCAGCAGCCGCGCGCCATAGACGGCGCCGCTGGCGCCGGAGATGGCGACGATGACGCGGCGCGCGGCGGTGTGGGGGTCAGCCATGCGAGGCCTCCGCCACGGCGGGGCGCTGCAGGGGCTGCGCTGCCTGGTCCGCCTCCACCTGTTCCAGCACCAGCGCGGCCTGCACGGGGTCGAAGTCCTCGTGCGTGCGCTTCTTCACGCCGTAGTGCTGCAGCTGGTAGTGCCGGCCGGCGGCGATGCCGTGGCGCGCCAGGGTGCTTTTCACGCACACCAGCGGGCAGCCGTCCAGCGCGATGATGGGCCGGCCGGAGCGCACGATTTTCATGAGGTGCGGCACGTCGCCGCCCACGCCGGCAATGCACGACATCTCGGCCACGCCGCGGCGGTCCAGCTGCAGGGCCACGTGGTTGGCCAGCTGCGCGGCGCTGGAGCAGCCCGAGCAGGAATACACCAGGGGAAAGTCCGGGCCGGGGGCCGTCATGGCCGGCCCCCGAAGAGCCGCGCCCGCACGGCGCGCGGCGACAGGGTGCGGGCCCATTCCCGCGGGTCCAGCACGGGCAGCTCGATGGCGTCGAGCGCGTTCTTCACCACCAGGCCCAGTTCGGTGTCGCCTTCCATCGACAGGCGCCGGCTGAAGAACAGCGTGTCCGGGTCCTGGCGCCGCTGCGCGAGCAGCAGGAAGTCGTGCGCCGTGGCGCTGAGCGTCACGTCGGCCGTTGCGGGCGGCACCAGGGGCGCGTGGGGCGCAAAGCGCCGGCCCGTCCAGGCAAAGTCGAACCCCACCCGCGCGTCGCGCACGTGCACGCGCATCTTCTTGTGCTGCAGCAGCTGTCCCACGTCGTCGGGGAGATGGCGGGCCAGCGCAAGGTTCAATGCCGTGACCAGCAGCACGGAGCCGGGATAGGCGGGCAGGCGCGACAGCACGGCGCCCACGGGCGCGGGAATGCGCAAGGGCTCGGGCAGCGCGGAGTGGGAAGGCAGGTTCATGGCAGCGCAACGTAGAAAAGCACGGTGAAAAAGTGGCAGACGCTGCCACCCAGAACAAACAGGTGCCACAGCCCGTGGCCGTGGCGCACGCGGTGGTCCAGCGCGTAGAAAACAATGCCCAGCGTGTAGCAGGCCCCGCCCGCCAGCAGCCAGGCAAAGCCGCCGGGGGTGAGCGCCTGCCACAGCGGCACCACGGCCACCAGGGCCAGCCAGCCCATCAGCACGTACAGCACCAGCGAGAGCACGCGCGCCCCGCGCGCCCAGCAGACCTCCTGCACGATGCCCAGCACCGCCAGCCCCCACACCGTGCCCAGCAGCGCCCAGCCCCACGGCCCGCGCAGGGACACCAGCGCGAACGGCGTGTAGCTGCCCGCGATCAGCAGGTAGATGCTGCAGTGGTCGAGCTTTTGCAGCACCGCCTTGGCTGCCCGGCGCCGCACGCTGTGGTAGGCCGTGGAGGCCGCGTACAGCGCCACCAGCATGGCGCCGTAGATGCTGAAGGACACCACCTTCCACGGGTCGCCCAGGCGCGCCGCCAGCGTGACGAGCACGGCCGTGCCGGCCGCGGCCAGCAGCGCACCCACCAGGTGGCTGATGCTGTTGAAACGTTCTCCGGCGTACATCGGGGCGGCGCGGCGGCGTGGGGCCTGCGGCGTGTCAGCGCGGCTGCGCCGCAAGTGCGCCGGCCTGCTCCAGGCCGGGGCGGCCGAACCAGTAGCCGTTGCAGGGCTGGTCGGGCAGGCACGGCTGCAGGCGCTGCGCCGCGGCCCCGTCGGACGGCTGCGCGCCGGGGCTGCGCAGCTCGTCGAACACGGCGATCACGTCTTCCATGTGCCGGCTCTGCGGGCTCAGCCGCAGCACATCCACGCCCAGGGCGCGCAGCGCGGCCACTTCGCCGGCCAGGCTGTACACGCGGGCCGACTGGGTCTGCGTGCCGTTGAGCACCAGGAAGCCCTCGTTCTCGCGCGTGCGCAGCGGCAGGCCGTCGGGGTGCTGCAGGCAGCTGAACTGGCAGTCGTCCTTGGGCAGGTTGCGGTGGCGGGCGGTAAAGCACCGCGCCGAGTGCGCCAGCGGCATGCGGCCGTAGACGAAGACCTCCGTCTCCAGGCCCTCGGGCCGCTCGGCCAGCACGGTGGCCAGCGCCTGCTGCGACATCTCCAGCGGCATCACCCAGCGGCGCGCGCCCAGGCCGGCCATCCAGCGCAGTGCATCGGCGTTGTACAGGTTCAGGTGCGGGCCGGCCACGAAGCCGCGGGGGCCGCCGGGATGGCGCGTGAGGCAATGCACCGCGCCCATGTCGTTGGCCTCCACCGCGAACTCGTCCTGGGCGGCAATCTTGTGCAGCGCCGCCACCTCGGTGCCGGACTCGATCAGCACCTGCGTGGAGAGCACCACGTCCTTGCCCGCCTCCTGCAGCATGCCCGCCAGGGCCAGCCAGTCGGGCAGGCGCAGCTCATGGCGGCGCGAGCACACGGTCTCGCCCAGGTACACCACATCGATGGGCGTGGCCGCCACGGCCTCGTAGAACGCAAAGGTCGTTTCGCGGGGCCAGTAGTACAACAGGGGGCCGAGGGAGAGTTTCATGGGGAAGCATTCCAGAGGTGGTTCACGGGGCGCGGTTCGCATGGCAGGCCGTCACAGCGGCGCAAGGGCCTCCAGCCATCCCCCGCCCGTTCGGGCTGAGCCTGTTGAAGCCTGGTGCCGCGCTTCGACAAGCTCAGCGTGAACGGTTTGTAAGGATTCACGCGGCCCGGCAAAAGGGCTGCAGTGGACGGCCGCACAAGTCATCTCAAAGCCATCATTTCCAGGGGCGGTGGTAGGCACCTAGCGTGTGCTGCTGCCCCTCCGCCACCTGGTCCAGGCGCGCCATCCAGTGGGTCTTGGGGGCAAAGCGGTGGGGGCCGGCCAGGCACTGGTCGATGGCCTCGCGCCAGACCTGCGTGACCTGCGCCACATACGCGGGGCTGCGCTGGCGGCCTTCGATCTTGATGGCGCGCACGCCCATCTTCAGCAGCTGGGGCAGCAGCTCCAGGGTGTTGAGGCTGGTGGGCTCCTCGATGGCGTAGTAGTTCTCGTCGTCGCCCACGTCGAAGCGGCCCTTGCACAGCGTGGGGTAGCCCGCGTTCTCGCCCGCGCCGTAGCGGTCGATGAGGATGCCGTTCAGGCGCGACTCCAGGCCGCGCGGCGTCTCCTGCCAGCGCACGGCCTTGGCGGGCGAGCACACGCCGTGGGTGTTGGGCGATTCGCCCGTGGCGTACGAAGACAGCGCGCAGCGCCCCTCCACCATCACGCACAGGCTGCCGAAGCCGAACACCTCGATCTCCACCGGCGTGCGGTCGATGACCTGGCGCACCTGCTCCAGCGACAGCACGCGCGGCAGCACGGCCCGCACGATGCCGAACTGCTCGCGGTAGAAGTTGATGGCCTCGTAGTTGGTGGCCGAGCCTTGCACGGACAGGTGCAGCCGCAGCGCGGGATGGCGCTGCACGGCGTGCTGCATCAGGCCGGGGTCGGCCAGGATGACGGCGTCCACGCCCAGGTCCACCGCCTTGTCCAGCGCGCTGCGCCAGGGGCCGGGGTTGCCCGCCTGCGGGTAGGTGTTGAGCGCCATGAACACCTTGCAGCCCCGTTGATGCGCGTAGGCAATGCCATTGGCAATGGCGGCTTCGTCGAAGTTCAGGCCCGCAAAATTGCGGGCGTTGGTGGCGTCGCGCAGGCCCAGGTAGACACAGCTGGCGCCGTGGTCCACGGCGGCCTTGAGGGCGGGCAGGCTGCCGGCGGGGCAGACCAGTTCCAGGGCGGGCAGGGCAGCGGCGGGCTGCGCTGCGGCAGGGGTGGGGGATTGCATCACAAACAGGTTCCAGCGCCGGCACCCACGGCGGGTGCCGCGACGCAGGGCGCCACCTTAGCCACGCGGCCCCACCGTTCCGCTGATCTTCATCAACGGCGCTGCATAATTCCAGAGCAAACAAGTCGGACTTTGACCTGGCCCGGCAGCGCAATACTGGCGGTGGCACGGTCCCGCCCCGATTCCTCCGCTTTCCCCGTACCTTCCTTCTCCCTTTTTTCGGATTGGCGCACCTCCTGTGAACAAGAACCTGTGGTTGCTGTCCCTGTGCCAGGGGCTCTTTCTGACCAACAACGTGGTCTTCATCGCCATCAACGGCCTGGTGGGCCTGCAGCTGGCGCCCTTTGGCTGGATGGCCACGCTGCCGGTGATGGGCTACGTGGTGGGCGGCGCGCTGGCCACGCCCCTGGTGGCGCGCACGCAGACGCTGTGGGGGCGCAAGGTGTCGTTCCAGATCGGGCTGGCCGTGGGCGCGGGCTCGGCCGCGCTATGCGCCTGGGCCGCGTTCAGCGCCAACTTCTGGCTGCTGTGCGCCGCCACCATGGTGGCCGGTTACTACAGCGCCAACGGCGGGCTGTACCGCTTTGCCGCGGCCGAGCTGTCCACCGCCGAATACCGCGAAAAGGCAGTGTCGCTGGTGCTGGCCGGCGGCCTGCTGGGCGCGGTGGCCGGCCCCAACCTGGCCAATGCCACGCGCACGCTGTTTCCCGTGCCGTTTGCCGGTGCCTACATCGCGCTGGTGGGCGTGGCGCTGGTGGCCATGGCCTGCATGGCGGCGATCCGCTTCGAGGCGCAGCCGGTGGTGCTCAACGCCGCGGGGCAGAAGGCCACGGGCCGGCCGCTGTCCGAACTGCTGCGCCAGCCGGCGCTGGCCGTGGCCATCATCGGGGCCGCGCTGGGCTACGGCGTGATGAACCTACTGATGGCCGCCACGCCGCTGGCCATGCAGGTGTGCGGCTTTGAGTTCAGCGCGTCGGCGCTGGTGCTGGAATGGCACGTGATCGGCATGTTCGCGCCGGGCTTTTTCACCGGCCACCTCATCAAGCGCTTTGGCGTGCTGCCGGTGATGGGCGTGGGCGTGCTGCTCAACCTGGCCTGCGTGGCCGTGGCGCTGATGGGCGTGGAGCTGCACCATTTCGGCATTGCGCTGTTCCTGCTGGGCGTGGGGTGGAACTTCCTGTTCACCGGCTCCACCACGCTCGCGCTCACGGCCTACCGACCGGAGGAAAAAGACCGCGCCCAGGCGGCCATCAATTTCTGCGTGTACGCCACCCTGGCGCTGAGCGCGTTCTCCTCGGGCGTGCTGGTCACCACCCAGGGCTGGACGCTGCTGAACGCGGGCTCGCTGGTGCCCATCGTGGCGACGGGGCTGGCGCTGGCCTGGCTGGGGGCGCAGCGCAAACGGGTTTCAAGCGCCGTCTGACACCGCCGCCGCGGTGGCGGAAAGCCACCGCGCAAAGGCCGCCACCGCCGGGTCTTGCGCACGCCCCGGCGCCACAAAAAGGCTGTAGCCCCGCGTGCCGCTGTCGTGGTGCGGGTGGGCCAGCGCCAGCTCGCCGGACTGCAGTTCGCGCTCCACAAAGTACCGCGGCACCAGGCCTATCCCCAAGTCGGCGCGCACCGCCTCCACCAGCATCGAGAACAGGTCGAAACGGTGGCCGCCCAGGGTGTGGCCCGGCGCGCGCGTGATGCCCGCACGGCCCAGCCAGTCGTCCCACGCGCCCAGGCGCGAGCTGAGCTGCAAGAGCGGCACGGCGCGGAAGTCCCCGCGCTCCATGGCGCGCCGGTGGCGCGACTGCGGCGCGCACACCGCCACGCAGACCTCGGGCATCAAGGGCGCGGGCACCACCCCGGGCCAGGCCGCGTCGTCGTACTGCACCGCCACGTCGAACGGGATCTCCGCCATGTAGATCTGCGTGGGGTACACCTGCAGGTGCAGGCTGCAGCCCTTGTGCGCGGCCAGAAAGGCGGGCAGGCGGGGCAGCAGCCAGCGCTCGGCAAAGACGGGCACGCAGCCCACCAGCAGGCGCGTGCCGTCGGGGCGCTGGGCCATGGCTTCAAGCGTGTGGTTCTGCAGGCGCAGCAGGTCGCCCGCGATCTGCGCGTGGTAGCGGCGGCCCACGTCGGTGAGGGTGGAGCCGCGGGCGCCGCGCTGCACCAGCTGCAGGCCCAGCTGGCCCTCCAGCAGGCGCAGCTGCTGGCTCACGGCGCTGTGGGTGAGGCACAGTTCTTCGGCGGCCTTGCTCACGCCGTGGTGGCGCGCCACGGCGTCAAAGACCAGGAGGGCGCGGGTGCTGGGGATGTGTTTGCGCATGTAAGAAAAACTGCCGGCTGGGCAGATTAAAGCAGAGCCCCCGGGTGGGGTTCGGTCCAACAATTGCAGGGCATTCCGGTCCGTCCAGCACGCCTGCTGCAGCGCTGGACGGGCCGATCACCCCGCTTCTTCATTCTGTTTTCGTTTCGCTGGATCACCATGACGCTCCCTCTGCGTACCTTCCGTGCCACGTCCCTCGCGGGTGCCGTGGCGCTTGCCGCCACCGCCCTGCTGCCGTTGGCGGCCCATGCCCAGTTCGGCGCTGTCGCGCCCACGCCCACCACGCTGCGTCCTGCGGTGGACAAGGCCTACACCCAGCTCATGGCGGCGCCCCAGGTCCGCCAGCTGCTGGACGCGGTGAAGGCCGACCACGACCGCGCGACCGAGGACCTGCGCATGCTCACCGAGATCGAGGCGCCCCCGTTCAAGGAGCAAAAGCGCGCCGAGGCCTTCCTGGCCCGCATGAAGGCCCTGGGCCTGGCCAGCGCCGCCATCGACGCCGAAGGCAACGTGGTGGGCATCCGCAAGGGCACGGGACACGGGCCCAAGCTGGTGGTGTCGGCCCACCTGGACACCGTGTTCCCTGCGGGCACCGACGTGAAGGTGAAGGAGCGCGACGGCAAGCTCTACGCGCCCGGCATCTCCGACAACGCGCGCGGCCTGGCGGTGCTGCTGTCGTGGCTGAAGGTGCTGAACGACCAGCACATCGCCACCGTGGGCGACCTGGTGTTCGTGGGCAATGTGGGCGAGGAAGAGCTGGGCAACCTGCGCGGCATGAAGCACCTCTTCCAGGAGCACCGCGACATCGACGGCATGGTGGCGCTGGAGCCCGCGCCCGACGGCACGGTGCTGATGCTGGGCACGGGCAGCCACCGCCACGAGGTCACCTTCAAGGGCCCGGGCGGCCACAGCTACGCGGCGTTTGGCCAGGTGCCCAGCGCCATCCACGGCATGGGCCGCGCCATTGCCAAGATCGCCGAGATCCGCACGCCCGCCACGCCCAAGACCACGTTCACCGTGGGCACGGTGGGCGGCGGCACGTCGGTGAACACCATCGCGCCCGATGCGCGCATGGCGGTGGACATCCGCTCCGACGCCATGGACCCGCTGCTGGCCACCGAAAAGCAGGTGCTGGCCGCCGTGGACAGCGCCGTGGCCGAAGAAAACGCCCGCTGGGGCGTGAATACCCTGAGCGCATCCACCAAGCTCATCGGCGACCGCCCCGGCGGCCGCACGGCGGCGGACTCGGTGATCGTGGAGGCCGCCGTGGGCGCCAACACCGCCTTTGGCCGCAAGACGGTGCTGGGCGGCGCCAGCACCGATGCCAACGTGCCCATGTCGCTGGGCATCCCGGCCATCGTGATCGGCGGCGGCGGCAAGACGGGCGGCTTCCACGCGCTGTCCGAGTGGATCGACCTGACAGACGCCTGGAAGGGCGCGCAGACCTCGCTGGTCACGGTGCTGGGCCTGGTGGGCGTGCAGGGCGTGAGCGAGCCGCTGCTGGAAAAGCGGACCGCGAAGTAGCCCGCCTGGGCGTCATGGGCCTGGGGCCGCGCCGGCAGGGGCGGCAGGGGTGGATTGCGGCGCAAGTGGCGGCCCCCCACCCGTTCGGGCTGAGCCTGTCGAAGCCAGGGCGTGGCACCGGCAAAAGCAGAGGGCAAGGCACCGCGGAATTCACGTTTGTTGACACCGGATGCCAGCCCGGCTGCGTACCATCGCCGTGGGGGTGCCTGCGGGCCAACCTCCGCTGCGCTTCCTTCCTCTTTCCTTTCCTTTTTGCTTCTTGTGCAGGAGATCGCCATGGGCTTGCTCGATTCCGTCCTGGGTGCCGTCATCAACAATGCGTCGCAGGGCGCGGGCGCGCGCGACGCTGGCGACGGCCTGGGGGGGGCCTTGGGGGGCCTGCTGAGCCTGGCGGCGCAGAACCCCCAGCTGGTGCAGGCGGTGATGTCCCTGCTCAGCAACGACGGCCCGGTGGGCGGGCTGCCGGGCCTGATGGCCAAGTTCCAGCAGGCCGGGCTGGGCCCTGTGATTGCCTCGTGGCTGGGCTCCGGCCCCAACCAGGCCATCTCGGGCGAACAGCTGTCGCAGGTGCTGGGCAGCGGCCCCCTGTCGCAGATTGCCGCCCAGCTGGGCGTGGGCCAGGGGGCGGCGGCGGGCCAGCTGGCGCAGGTGCTGCCCGGCCTGGTGGACCACCTCAGCCCGCAGGGCCAAGCCCCGGAAGGCGGGTTCGGCAACGCCGACGACCTCTTCGGGATGCTGGGTGGATTGCTTCAAAAAGCATAGCTTCTAGCGCTTGCTGCATAAGCGCTGGAGGCCTGTTTCATTCAAAGAGCAGCGCGGGCCGGGTTCACTGCCGGCAAAGGGCATCGGTGCTGCAGCCATTGCCGCAGCAGGTCGAAAACCGGGGCGGCCAGCCCCGGGCTTTCGTTGAACAGCTCGTGGTAGAGCGGACCAAAGCAATGCGACTGCACCACGCCCGCCGGGGCGGCTGCGGCGAAGGCGCGGCTGCCGGCTGGGTTGACCAGCTTGTCGCTGCCGGCCCACATCAGTAGCGTGGGCACGCTCCAGTGCGCGGCGCGCGCCACCGTGGCCGGGCCGCCCTCGGCGATGAAGCGCGCCAGGCGGGCGCTGATGCGGTCGTGGCACAGCGGGTCGGCCAGGTAGGCGGCGGGCACCGCGGGGTCGTGCGAGAGGTACTGCGCATCGAGCCCGTTGCCCACGCGCAGGTCGGGCGCGATGCGCGGCAGCGTGGCCAGCAGCAGTTTCTGCACCGCGTTCAGGCCCGGGTCCAGCGCGGGGGACGACAGCACCAGCGCGTCCACGGGCCGCAGGTTCATGGCCACGAAGCGCGCCGCCACCAGGCCGCCCATGCTGTGGCCTAGCAGCACCAGCGGCCGCCCTGCGGGCATGCGCGCGCGCAGGGCATCCACCATGTCGGCCAGGTCGTCCAGCAGGCGCAGGTCGCGGGTGAGCCCGCCGCGCGGACCGGCCGATTCGCCGTGGCCGTACTGGTCATAGCCGCGCACGCAAAACCCCCAGTCGTTCAGCCGGCGGGCCACGGCGTCATAGCGCCCCACGTGCTCGCCCAGCCCATGCACCAGCAGCACGGTGCCGCGCTGGGTGTGGGTCTCGCCCTCGGGGAGCGGCCAGTCCTGCACCGCCAGGTTTTCGCCATCGCTGGCCGTGAACGTGGTCAGCGTCGAGGGCGCGAGTTCGTCGTCATCAAGGGTCATGGTGAAAGGGCAGGCACGAACAAGGGAGCAGAACGCGGATCAGGCGGAGCGCAGTACGAGGGATGCCGAGCAAGGGCCGCCCCGCAGCGAAGGCATCGTCCCCCGTCCCGAAGTCGCGAAGCGATTTCGAGAGAAGGGGGAAGGCGCGCAGCGCCTCAGGGGGTTGTACCCGCGTTGGCGGCCATCGCAGCAATCACCTGCGCCACGACGGCGGTGAGCTTCTTGGCGTAGGGCACGTGCAGGAACTCGTTGGGTCCGTGCGCGTTGCTCTTGGGGCCCAGCACGCCGCAGACCATCATCTGCGCGGTGGGGAAGCCTTCGCTGAGCATGTTCATGAGCGGGATGGTGCCGCCCTGGCCGATGTAGCCGCAGGGCGCGCCAAAGTGGGCCTGCGAGGCGGCGTTGAGCGCCTGCTCGAACCAGGGCGTGTTGCTGGGCGCATTCCAGCCGGTGGCGCCGCCCGCGCCCTCAAAGGTGACCTTGGCCTGGTAGGGCGCGTTGTCCTCCAGCAGCGTCTTCAGCTCTTGCACGGCCTGGGCGGCGTCCACCAGGGGCGGCAGGCGCAGGCTGAGCTTGAAGGCGGTGTAGGGGCGCAGCACGTTGCCGGCGTCCTGCAGCGCCGGGAAGCCTTCGGCGCCGGTCACGCTGAGCGTGGGCTCCCAGGTGCGCTTGAGCAGCGCCTGCAAGGGGTCGGTGGTGGTGGGCAGCGCGAAGGTGGTGGCGCCGCCGCAGTCGTAGTGCGCCCAGGGGAAGCGCTTGTACACCTCGTCGCCCAGGATGGCGGCGGTGGCGCGGGCCTGGGCCAGGCGGTCGGCGGGCACCTCGCAGTGGAAGCTCTGGGGCAGCAGGCGGCCGGTCTGGCTGTCTTCCAGCCGGTCCAGCACCTGGCGCATGATGCGGAACGACGAGGGCACCAGGCCCGAGGCGTCGCCGGAGTGGATGCCCTCGGTGAGGATCTCGACCTTGAGCGTGCCCGTGGCCATGCCGCGCAGGCTGGTGGTGAGCCACAGCTGGTCGTAGTTGCCCGCGCCCGAGTCCAGGCACACCACCAGGCCCACGTGGCCCATGCGGGGCTTCAACGCATCGATGTAGGGCAGCAGGTCGCGCGAGCCGCTTTCCTCGCAGGTCTCGATCAGGCCGACGATGCGCGGGTGCGCAACGCCCTGGCGCTTCAATTCCTGCACGGCGGCAATGCTGGCGTACACCGCATAGCCGTCGTCAGCGCCGCCGCGGCCGTAGAGCTTGCCGTCCTCGTATTTGGGCGTCCACGGGCCGAGGTCGTTGCGCCAGCCGCTGAACTCGGGCTGCTTGTCCAGGTGGCCGTACATCAATACGGTGTCGGTGGCGCCGGCCTGGGTGGCGTCGATTTCAAAGAAGAGCACCGGCGTGCGGCCAGGGAGGCGCACCACTTCGAGCTTCAGCCCCTCGACCTTCTGCGATTCGACCCACGCGGCGGCGTTGCGCACCACGGTGTCCAGCAACCCCTGCGCGGCCCAGTCGGGCGAGAACATGGGCGACTTGGCCGGGATGGCGATGTAGTCGGTGAGCTGGCGAACGATGTCGTTGTCCCACGCCTGGCTGACCCGTTCGAGGGCCAGGGCCGGCTGCAGAACTTGGGAGGGGACGCGGGCATTCATGGGAACTCTCCTGGTGCATGGTGCAATCCCGCATTCCAACACAACACCTGGGCGCCGCCAAGGGATGCTCTGCACATCCCCCGGGCCTGCGCGCGGGCATGCGCCGCGGCACCCGGGTCAGCCGCGCGGCGGGCCGCCGGGAAGGGTGGACGCCTCCTCACTGTGCGCGGTGCCGGCACCTGAGGGACGGCGCAGGCCGGTGGCCACCTCCACGCGGTTGCGCCCGTTTTCCTTGGCCTGGTAGAGGGCGCGGTCGGCCGCTGCAATCAGCATGTCCCAGCTGTCGCCCTGCTCCAGCCGGCCGCCAAAGACGCCGATGCTCACGGTGACTGCGATTTCGGTGGCCGGGCCGCTGCGCCCGCCGCGCAGGTGGCAGCGCGAATCCGCCACCGCCCGGCACAGCGACCGCGCCAGCTGCTCGGCGCCGGCCAGCGACGTGTCGGGCAGCACCACCATGAATTCTTCCCCGCCGTAGCGGCCCACCAGATCTTGCGCGCGCACGCGCTCGCGCAGCACGTTGACGACGCTGCACAGCACCTGGTCGCCGGCGGGGTGGCCGTACACGTCGTTCACGCGCTTGAAGTGGTCGATGTCCACCATCATCACGGCCAGGGGTTCGCGGCTGCGCAGTGCGCGGCCCACGTCGCGGTCGAGCGCCGCGATGAGCGAGCGGCGGTTGGCCACGTCGGTGAGCGGGTCCACGGCGGCCAGCACGCGGTTGTTTTCGTCGGCACGGTCGCGCGACATGAACACAAAGCCCACCGAACTGACCAGCACTACGGACAGCGTGGCCAGGAACATCAAGGTCTGCAAGCCGCTGCTTTGCAGCAGGCTCGCCTCCGTGCCATGCAGCGCAAGGGCCGCCACCGAGCGGACCAGCAGCACCACCGCCTCCACGCCCAGCCCGGTGGCCAGCAGCCACCAGCCGCGGCCCACGGTGGTGTGCCGGTAGCGCAGCGTGGCCGCCACCGCCCAGGCGGACTGCAGGCCCAGCACGATGCCGACACAGGCCACGCGCGCCGGGTAGCTGCCGCTGAACGCCTGGGCGCTGGCCGCCGCCAGCACGGGCGGAATCACCAGCACGGCCCAGGGCGCCGTCCGGCCCTGGAAGCGGTAGATCGCAACCGTCAGCCCGCTCACCACCGCAGACAGAACCCCGTTGGCCAGCACGATGGAAAGCCCATCCGGTACCTGGCCCCGCAGCACCAGGAGGAAATGGGCCACCGCGTTGGCCAGCAGCGCCGCCGCCCAATGGCACAGCCCCTCGCGGTGGCGCCCCCAGCCCACCAGCGCGACGGAAGCGGCCATCATGAGCGAGCACACGATGATCGCGGCCAGCATGGTCGGTACGTGGGCGGCAAGGAGCGGCATCGGGCAGGAAAGGAGCTTGCAGTGGGGCAACGGCCAGCATAAACGAAGCCCGGTGCGAACACTGGAGCATCAGGCAGGCCATGCCCGCCTGCCGGCGCTCGTCAGAAACCGCCCTTAACGCAATAGCAGCAAGCGCAATACGCTATAAATACAGGAGCAAACCAACCCAAGCTCGGCGCTGCCGGGGCCAGACTGGCCGGCGACCCCTTACCGACCCGCCTGGAAAGCTTGCACGGCTGCGCGGCCCACGGCCGGGTCGTCGGTGAAGAAGCCGTCCACGCCGGCGCGCAGGTACGCGGTGATTTCGGCCGCGCTGTCGCCCCGCAGCGTGGCGTCGGTGGCGGGCGCCTTCTTCAAGCCTGCGGGCAGGAACGCGTTCTCGGGCCGCAGCGTCCAGATGTGCACCGCCAGCCCCGCAGCCCGCGCCCGTTCCACCAGGCCGGTGGGCGCGCCAGGCATGCCGTCCTTCACGGGCACCACCAGCGTCTTGTAGGGGCCGATGGCGTTGGCGTACGTGGCCACCTGCTTCAGGCCTTCGGGCGTGATCAGGTCGGCATAGCTGCGCGTGTTGGCCGCGCCCTGCGCCACAAAGTCGTAGGGACGGCCCGAGGGCGCCACCAGCTGCACCAGGCGCACGCTGCTGCGCTGGCGGATCGCCTGCAGGTTGCTCACTTCGAAGGACTGCACGAACACCGGCGCGTGCTGGTGGTTCCAGCCGTTCTTCTCCAGCACGGCCAGCAGCGGGGCCTCCAGCGGCAGGCCGATGGACTGGAAGTAGGTGGGGTGCTTGGTCTCGGGGTAGATGCCGATCACGCGCCCGGTCTGGGCCGTCGCCGCCTGGGCCAGGTCGATCACCTCCTGCAGCGTGGGGATCTCGAACCGGCCGTTGTAGGCCGTGTTGGCCGGGCGCTGCGCGGGAATGCGCTCGCGGGCGCGCAGGGTTTTCAGCTCGGCCAGCGTGAAGTCCTCGGTGAACCAACCGGTGATCTGGCGGCCGTCAATGGTCTTGGTGGCCTTGCGCGCGGCGAACTCGGGGCGGTCGGCCACGTCGGTGGTGGCCTCCTTCACCGATCCATCGGCGTTCAGGATGGCCATGGCGTTCTCGTGCCGCACCACCAGCACGCCGTCACGGGTGATCACCAGGTCGGGCTCGATGACGTCGGCACCGTCGTCAATCGCCTTCTGGTAGGCGGCCAGCGTGTGCTCGGGCCGCAGGGCCGAGGCGCCCCGGTGGGCGATGACGGTGGGGGTGGGCGGCCAGGCCTGCTGGGCCATGGCGCCGAGCGCCCCGGTGGTGAGCAGTGCGGCGGCGGTCGCGGCGCGCAGCAGAGCAATGCGTTTCATGCGGGTCTCCGGTGGTGGAGGCCGCACCTTAGCCGATGCGCTTGACAGCGGCGTGTCGCAACCGCTGGATGCCGCCATGGCCTTGCGCGGCGCTTCGCCTGCGCTCAGCGTGAACGGCTCAACGGGAGGGTGGCAACTCGGCCATCAAGCGTGTTCAAAGTGGAACACCGCAGTGCCCGCGAGGGCGTTGGGCAGCCAGCGCACCTCGCGCCCGTCCTGTAGCCCGAAAGAGTCCAGGATGCGCAGGCGGTTCTTGGTGGCCAGCACCTCGAAGTCCTTGTAGGTGCCCACGCGGATGTTGGGCGTGTCGTACCACTGGTAGGGCAGCCGGCGCGTCACCGGCATGCGCCCGCGCAGGACGGACAGCCGGTTGGGCCAGTGCGCAAAGTTGGGAAACGCCACCACGCCCGTGCGGCCCACGCGCGCGGTCTCGCGCAGCATGACCTCGGCGTTGCGCAGGTGCTGCAGCGTGTCGATCTGCAGCACCACGTCAAAGCTGTTGTCTTCGAACAGGGCCAGCCCTTCGTCCAGGTTGAGCTGGATCACATCCACCCCGCGCTGCACGCAGGCCAGCACGTTGGCGTCGGCAATCTCCACGCCGTAGCCGCTGCAGCCGCGCTCGCGCTGCAGGTAGTCGAGCATGGCGCCGTCGCCACAGCCCAGGTCCAGCACGCGCGAGCCGGGGGGCACTAGGCGGGCCAGCGCTTGCATTGCGGCGCGTTCGGTCATGGTTGCACCTCCTGGGCAATGCTGTTGAAGTAAGAGCGCATCACGTTCATGTAGCGGGCGTCGTCAAGCAAGAAGGCGTCGTGGCCGTGGGGCGCGTCGATCTCGGCGTAGCTCACGCGGCGGCGGTTGTCGAGCAGGGCCTTGACGATTTCGCGGCTGCGCTGGGGCGAGAAGCGCCAGTCGGTGGTGAAGCTCACCAGTAGAAATTTCGCCGTGGCGCGGGCCAGCGCCCGTGTGAGGTTGCCGCCGTGCGCACGGGCGGGGTCGAAGTAGTCGAGCGCGCGGGTGATCAGCAAATAGGTGTTGGCGTCGAAGTAGTCGCTGAACTTGTCGCCCTGGTAGCGCAGGTAGCTTTCGATCTGGAACTCGATGTCCTGCGTGCTGTACAGGTAATCGCGGAGGTCCGGCGCTGGGCCGCCCCGAGCCGGACCAGCCCCCTCGGGGGGCAGCGAACCACGCGCAGCGGGGAGCGTGGGGGCACGCAGACTGCGGCCGAATTTCTCGTTCATCACGTCGTCGCTCAAATACGTGATGTGGCCGATCATGCGGGCGATGCGCAGGCCGCGCTTGGGCACCACGCCATGGCGGTAGAAGTGGCCGCCGTGGAAGTCCGGGTCGGTCACGATGGCGCGGCGGGCCACCTCGTTGAAGGCGATGTTCTCGGCCGTGAGGTTGGGCGCGCTGGCCACAACCACGGCATGGCGCATGCGCTCGGGGTACTGCAGCGTCCAGCTGAGCGCCTGCATGCCGCCCAGGCTGCCGCCCAGCACGGCGGCCAGCTGCGTGATGCCCAGGCGGTCGAGCAGCCGGGCCTGGGCGTTGACCCAGTCCTCCACCGTGACCACGGGGAAGTCCGCGCCATAGACCTCGCCCGTGTCGGGGTGCGTGTGCATGGGGCCGGTGGAGCCGAAGCACGAGCCCAGGTTGTTCACGCCGATGACGAAGAAGCGGTCGGTGTCCACCGACTTGCCGGGGCCGATCATGTTGTCCCACCAGCCCTCGCTCTTGTCCTGCCCGGCGTACACGCCCGCGACGTGGTGCGAGGCATTGAGGGCATGGCACACGAGCACGGCGTTGGAGCGGTCGGCATTGAGCGTGCCATAGGTCTCGTAGGCCAGGTGGTAGTCGCGGATGGACGCGCCGCTTTGCAGCGGCAGCGCCTCCGGGAAGTGCATGGTCTGGGGCGTGGCAAAAAACGACATAAAAAAACCCGGCGTCGCTAAAAACGAGGCCGGGCAGATGTGTCGGACGGGTCTTTAGCTGAATTTATAAAGCGCCCGCAAGCTGTGGCAAATCGGCGCGTTCGGCAAATATACCAAAAGCGCCCGCCAGTGCGTCCCTCAGCTGCCCGTGGGCGCGAACAGCGCCAGCAGGCCCAGCACCAGGAAGATCACCGCCGAGACCAGGTGCACGGCGCGGATGGGCACGCGGCGCGTGATGCGCTCGCCCAGCCAGACCACCGGCGCGTTGGCGATCATCATGCCCAGCGTGGTGCCGGCCACCACCCACAGGTAGGCGTTGTACTGCGCGGCCAGCATGACGGTGGCGATCTGCGTCTTGTCGCCCATCTCGGCCAGGAAGAAGGCCACCACCGTGGTGCCAAACACCCCCCAGCGCGGCGAGCCGTCGGCCTCGCCCTCATCGAGTTTGTCGGGAATCAGCATCCAGATGGCCATGGCGATGAACGAGGCGCCCAGGATCCAGCGCAGCACCTGCGGCCCGAGGAAGGTGGTGACCCACGCGCCGACGGCGCCGGCCAGGCCGTGGTTGACCAGGGTGGCACCGAGGATGCCCAGCACGATGGGCCAGGGTTTGCGAAAGCGCGCTGCGAGCACTAGCGCCAGAAGCTGCGTCTTGTCGCCCATTTCGGCGAGCGCGACGATGGCGGTGGAGACGAAAAACGGTTCCATGTGGGGTCCTGTCCGGCCGGATGTGGTTCGAAACGCATTGACTGCACCCCGACTCCGGCCTTGGATCGGCATGCAGTCAATGGTCTCGCCCAGTTCAAGAACCGCATGCGCCATAGGCTCACCGAGCCCAAGTTTGTTGACGCATGCCCCCGGCGCGTTGCGCGGCGGGCGGGCTACTCCCCAAAGACCCGTCGATTCTACCCTGCCGCCTGCGGGTATTCCCCTAAAAACCCTGCGGCGCTGCCCGCGCGGCGCAACAGGCACTCAAATAAAACCCCACAGCGGGCATAAAGTGATTAATAATGGGTTTGCCCTTTTGCCTGCAAGGGGGCATCAGTTCAGCGGTGAATGGTCAGTTTCGCGTCTTTGAAGTCGTCACAGGTTTGTTGATTGCGTCGGGCTCCATCGCGTTTTCATGTTTTTTCAGGAGTCCTTCATGGGCAACAAACTCTACGTGGGCAACCTGCCCTATTCCTTCCGCGACCAAGACCTGGAGCAAACCTTCAGCCAGTTCGGCTCCGTGGGCAGCGCCAAGGTCATGATGGAGCGCGACACCGGCCGCTCCAAGGGTTTCGGCTTTGTCGAAATGGGCAGCGATGCTGAAGCCCAAGCCGCCATCCAAGGCGTGCATGGCCAGAACTTCGGCGGCCGTGACCTCGTGGTCAACGAAGCCCGTCCCATGGAACCCCGTCCCCCCCGCAGCGGTGGCTTCGGCGGCGGCAACGGTGGTGGCTACGGCGGTGGCCGCAGCGGTGGCGGCGGCTTTGGTGGCGGCGGCTACGGCGGTGGCCGCAGCAGCTACTAAAAATCGCACCCCTGAGCATGCCTTGCGGCATGCCAAGGCGATGACAAAGGAGCCCACAGGCTCCTTTTTTCATGCCCGCACGGGCGTGCTTGCCACAGTCGGTTTTTGCCCCTTGCTTTTTCTTCAAAAGTGTGGCGCATAATGGGTTTGCGGGCACACCCCGCATACCAAAGTTTGCGGTGATCCGTCAGTTTCGCGCTGAGAGCGTCATTGAGATTAGCTGGCTGCGTTTTCGGGACTCCATCGCTTTATCCATGTGTTTTTGAGGAGTCCCTCGATGGGCAACAAACTGTACGTCGGCAACCTGCCGTACTCGGTGCGCGACAACGACCTGGAGCAGGCCTTCGGCCAGTTCGGTGCGGTCACCAGCGCCAAGGTCATGATGGAGCGCGACACAGGTCGGTCCAAGGGCTTTGGTTTTGTGGAAATGGGCAGCGATGCCGAAGCCCAGGCCGCCATCAACGGAATGAATGGCCAGCCCCTGGGCGGCCGCAGCATCGTGGTGAACGAAGCTCGCCCCATGGAACCCCGCCCACCCCGCAGCGGTGGCTTCGGCGGTGGTGGCTTCGGCGGTGGCCGCAGCGGTGGCGGCGGCTATGGCGGTGGCCGTGAAGGCGGCGGTGGCGGCGGCTACGGTGGCGGCCGTGAAGGCGGCGGCGGTGGCTACGGCGGCCGCAGCGAAGGCGGTTTTCGCAGCCCCTACGGCTCCGGTTCCCGCAATGGCGGCGGCGGTGGCCGCAGCGGCGGTGGCGGTTACGGCGGCGGCAACGGTGGCTACTGATGCCTGACCCCGCTGGCGCCTTGCCGGCAACGAAAAAGCCCCTCCGGGGGCTTTTTTCATGGGTTTGGCGGGTGCGCGGCGGGAAAGCTCCCAGGGGGCAGCGTGCTTACTCGTGCTGGCGCCGCTTGCGCGGGCGGCCGGCCAGCAGCTTGTCGAAGACGGCATTGGGCAGCAGGCGCAGCACCTTGGCCACCACGCCCATCTGCCAGGGGATGACGCGGTAGCTCACGCCCGCTGCAATGGCGCGGAAGGCGCGGTCCGCGAAATCGGCCGGCTGCATCAGGAAGGGCATGCGGTAGCGGTTCTGCTGCGTCAGCGGCGTGTCGATGTAGCCGGGGGAAAGGGTCACCACCCGCACGCCGTGCGGGCGCATTTCGCCGCGCAGGCTTTCGCAGTAGCTGATGACCGCGGCCTTGCTGGCGCAGTACGCGCCGTGCCCCGGCAGCCCCCGGATGCCGGCCACGCTGCCGATGCCGACCAGGGTGCCGCTGCCCCGATGGGCCATGGCCGCGAGGAACGGGTGGAACGTGGCCGCCACGCCGATGTTGTTGATGGCAAAGGTGCGTGCCATCACGTCGATGTCGTCCCGCACGGCGGTGTCGATGCCCACGCTGATGCCGGCGTTGGCAATGACGACGTCGGGCACGCCCTGCCGTGCGAGGCAGGCTTCGCCGGCCGCCACGATGCTGTCGGTCACCGCCACATCAGCACTATAAATTTCATAGCTATCTGCGCTGATCCCCTGGGCGCTGGCCCAGGTTTTTATGGCGTCAGTCCGCCGGGCGACCAGGGCCAGGCGGTAGCCGGCCCGGTGGAACCGCAGGGCCAGGGCCTGGCCGATGCCGCTGGAGGCCCCGGTGATGAAGACTAGGGGAGAGGCCATGGAGGGGTCGTGTAGGTGACGTGGCTGGCGGGTGGCGAGGCGGCCGTGCCGGGCTACCGCCGAGCCGTCCCTGGCTGGAGCACGCCGCGCACGCGTCCACGCAGCTGCAGCACCTGTTCGAGGTTGTCGTAGTCCATGCCGTCGGCCGTGAAGCGGTCGTCGCCGCGGGTGAGGATCACGGGGCGGTCCGAGCGCACGCGTTCGGTCTGGGTGTAGGCGTGCAGGAATTCGCTGCGGAACTCCAGGCGCGGCTGGGCGGGCGCGCCGGCCTTGGGCGGCAGGGCTTCGCGGGTGACGATGGCGTTGCCGAACAGCTGCACTTCGGAGCCGTCGGCGTTGGTCAGGGCGCGGTTCGCGGTGGCCACCGTCCGGCGCCCCGTGGGCGTGACGGAGCGCATGTGCGCGCGGTCGATCTCCAGCGTGTCGGTGTCGGGGTAGTGGCGCGCTTCCTCGCCCTGGACTTCGCTTTGCAGGCGGCCGGTGGCGTCAAAGCTCTTCACCGAGAACGACTTCATGAAGTAGTCGGGCTGGTGCGCGGGCTGGCGCTGGGTGGCCGGCAGCAGCGGCATGGGCGCGTTGCGCACCAGCCACCAGGTGCCCAGGGCCAGCAGCCCCATCAGCACCACGGGCAGGTACAGCGAGAACTGTTCCCAGCCCTGGCGGAGCATGTTGCGTTTCACGGGGGTCACGGGCGAACCTCTGCCTTGCGGCACCGGACGGTGGTGGGGGTGCGGCTCATGCGGTGTAGTCCGCCAGCAATGCGGCGTAGCGGCCGGTGGCCACCAGCAGCAGGTCGCACAGCTCGCGCGCCGCGCCGTCGCCGCCGCGGGCCTGGGTCACAAAATGGGCGGCGTGGCGCACCTCGGCCTGTGCATTGGCGGGGGCGCAGGCCAGGGCGCTGCGCCGCAGCACCGGCAGGTCGGGCCAGTCGTCGCCCATCGCCGCGGCCTGCGGCCAGTCCAGTCCCAGCGTGGCCAGGATCTGCTCGGCGGCAGGGCGCTTGTCTTCGGTGCCGAACACGGCGTGCTCCACGCCCAAGGCCTTGAGCCGCACTCGCAGGGGCAGCGAGTCGCGCCCGGTGATGACGGCGGGGGTGATGCCCGCCCGCTGCAGCAGCTTGAGCCCATGGCCGTCCAGCGTGTGGAAGCGCTTGAGGGTCTCGCCCGATTCGCTGATGTACAGGCCGCCGTCCGTCAGCACGCCGTCCACGTCGAAGAAGGCCACGCGCACAGGCTGGGCGCGCAGCAGCAGCTCGGGCGGAAATTGCAACACGGGGGACGTCATATCACCTTCGCGCGCATGAGGTCGCCAATGTGCACGATGCCGGTGAGCGCGCCAGCGGCGTCCACCACCAGCACGCTGGTGATGGCGTGCGCCTCCATCAGCTCGGCGGCGTCCACGGCCAGGGCGTCGGGGGCGATGCGGCGGGGGTTGGGGTGCATCACCTCGGCGGCGGTCGCGGTGCGCAGGTCGGCACCCGCTTCGATGCGCCGGCGCAAGTCGCCGTCGGTGAAGATGCCCAGAACCTGCCCCGCGGCGTCCACGATGGCCGAGGCGCCCAGGCCCTTGGTGCTCATCTCGCGCATGAGTTCGCTGAACGAGGCATCGGGGGCCACGCGCGGCACCTCGGTGCCCGAGCGCATCACGTCGCTGACATGCGTCAGCAGCTTGCGGCCCAGCGAGCCGCCGGGGTGGGAGCGGGCGAAGTCTTCGGGGCGAAAGCCCCGGGCGTCCAGCAGGGCCACGGCCAGCGCGTCGCCCAGGGCCAGCTGGGCTGTGGTGCTGGCGGTGGGGGCCAGCTGCAGCGGGCAGGCTTCGCGCTCCACGCCGCTGTCCAGCACGATGTCCGCATGTCTGGCCAGCGTAGAGCCGGCGCGCCCCGTCATCGCGATCAGCGTGGCCCCGAGGCGCTTGATGACGGGCAGCAGGGAGGTGACTTCGTCCACCTCGCCGCTATTGGAAACGGCCAGCACCAGATCGACGGGCTTGATCATGCCCAGGTCGCCATGGCTGGCCTCGGCCGGATGGACGAACATGGCGGGGGTGCCGGTGGAGGCCAGCGTGGCAGCAATCTTGCGGCCGATGTGCCCGCTTTTGCCCATGCCCATCACCACCACCCGGCCGCGTACGGCCAGGATCGCTTGCACCGCCTGGAGGAAGGAGTCGCCGATCCGGACCTTCAGGCCCAGCACGGCCGCAGCCTCGATATCCAACGTGTCCCGGGCCAGTCGGAGGACTTTGTTGGTGTCCAGGGGGGGCAAGGCAGGTGCGGTCATCCGGGTGATTCTATCGACCGGACGGTGCCCGAGGCCCCGCAGGGGCGGCTTTCCCCGGCGGGGGCGGGGCCTTGGTCCACGGCACGAAAGTTGGTGAACGGAGGGTGCGGCTCGGATAGCATCGAACCCATGTCTTCTCTCGCCCTCACACTGCTTTACCTGCTGGCCGCGGTGCTGGGCGTGGTGGCCTGCCGCAGCCTCAAGCTGCCGCCCATGCTGGGCTATCTGGCGGCAGGCGTGCTCATTGGCCCCCACGCGCTGGCCCTGGCCCAGAATTCCGAGGGTGTGCGCCACCTGGGCGAGTTCGGCGTGGTGTTCCTCATGTTCGCCATCGGCCTGGAATTCAGCCTGCCCAAGCTGCGCGCCATGCGCCGGCAGGTGTTCGGCCTGGGGCTGATGCAGGTGGTGCTGACCATGGCCGTGGTCACGGGCGCCGCCCTGGTGCTTGCGCGCTGGGCCGGCGGGGTGTGGGACATCGGATGGCAGACCGCCCTGGCGCTGTCGGGCGTGATGGCCATGAGCAGCACCGCCATCGTGGTCAAGCTGATGGCCGAGCGCGCGGAGCTGGAGAGCGAGCATGGCCGGCGCGTGATGGGCATTCTGCTGTTCCAGGACCTGGCCGTGGTGCCGCTGCTGGTGCTGATCCCCGCCCTGGGCTCGTCGTCCGACCAGCTGCTCACGGCGCTGGCCTGGGCGCTGGTCAAGGCGACGGTGCTGGTCGGGCTGCTGCTCACCGGCGGCCAGCGGCTGATGCGCTGGTGGCTCACGCTGGTGGCGCGCCGCAAGAGCGATGAGCTGTTCATGCTGAACCTGCTGCTGATCACGCTGGGGCTCGCCTGGCTGACCGAGCTGGCCGGGCTGAGCCTGGCGCTGGGCGCGTTCATCGCGGGCGTGCTGGTGTCCGAAACCGAATACCGCCACCAGGTGGGCACGGACATCCGGCCTTTCCACGACGTGCTGCTCGGGCTGTTCTTCATCACCATCGGCATGATGCTGGACTGGCACATCCTGGTGGACCGCTGGGCGCTGGTGCTGGGGCTGCTCACGGTGCCCCTGGTGCTGAAGCTGGCCCTCATCCTGGTGCTGGCGCGCGGCATGGGCGCCACCACGGGCGTGGCCCTGCGCACGGGCCTGTACCTGGCGCAGGCGGGGGAGTTCGGCTTCGTGCTGCTGTCGCTGACGCAGGCCAACGGCCTGGTGCAGCCGGCGCTGATGAACCCCATTCTCGCGGCCATGGTGCTGTCGATGCTGGCAACGCCGTTCCTCATCATGTACAGCAACCCCATCGTGATGAAGCTGGTGGCCAGCGACTGGCTGCAGCAGTCGCTGCAGATGACCACTATCGCGCGCAAGTCCATCAACACCAACAAGCACGTCATCATCTGCGGCTACGGGCGCTGCGGGCAGAACCTGGCGCGCATGCTGGAGCGCGAAAGCATCCCCTACATGGCGCTGGACCTGGACCCCGACCGCGTGCGCCAGGCCGCCGCGGCCGGTGACTCCGTGGTGTACGGCGACGCCACGCGCCTGCAGGCGCTCATGGCCGCCGGCCTGGTGCGCGCCAGCGCCGTGGCCGTGACCTACATCGACGTGCCCGCCGCGCTGAAGGTGCTGGCCAACGCCCGTGCCCATGCGCCGCAGGTGCCCGTGGTGGTGCGCACGCAGGACGACCTCTACCTCGACAAGCTCCAGGAAGCGGGCGCCACCGAGGTGGTGCCCGAGGCCATCGAGGGCTCGCTCATGCTGGCCAGCCACGCGCTGGCGCTGGTGGGCGTGCCCATGCGGCGGGTGCTGCGCCTGGTGCAGGACCAGCGCGACGCGCGCTACAACCTGTTGCGCGGCTATTTCCACGGCGCCGACGACGACACCACGAACGAGCGCGACCAGGAGCGCCTGGCCACGCTGAACCTGCCGCCCGGCGCCACCGCCCTGGGGCGCACGCTGGGCCAGCTGGCGCTGCCCGCCATGGGGGTGCAGGTGGTCAACCTGCGGCGCGGCGACGGCCACGTGAGCGCGGCGGTGGATGGCGCGCAGCTGGCCGCCGGGGACACGCTGGTGCTCTCGGGCCACCCGGCCGCACTGGCGCTGGCCGAGGACAAGCTGCTGCGCGGGTAGCGGCTGCGGCAGTGGTTGCGCCGGTCACGCGGTTATAGGAAAAATCCGGCTCCAGCGCCCGTCTGCATTGCGCAAGCAGCTATATTATTTGCAGCGTTTTGCACTGACTGAATCCAACACCGCCCGGGCCGCCGGATGGATGGGCCCCGGCCGCAAGGCGCTGGCGGCTGGATACACTCCCTGCGGCGAGCGGCGGCCCTGGAGGCCGTTCCCGCCCATCGTCCTTTTGTCTCCTTGCTACCGAGCCCGCCCATGCAGCCCCTCAGCGTGAACGAATACCTTCGCCAGCACATACGCACCGTGCCAGACTGGCCCGCGCCCGGCGTGCAGTTCCGGGACATCACGCCGCTGCTGCAGGACCCGAAGGTGTTCCGGGTGCTGATCGACGCCTTCGTGCACCGCTACATGGACAAGGCCCTGCGCCCGGACGTGGTGGCGGGGCTGGATGCGCGCGGCTTCATCCTGGGCGCCGTGGTGGCCTACGAGCTGAACGTGGGCTTCGTGCCCATCCGCAAGAAGGGCAAGCTACCCTTCACCACCGTGGAAGAGACCTACGAGCTGGAGTACGGCAGCGCCACGGTGGAGTTGCACACCGATGCCGTGAAGCCGGGCGACCGGGTGCTGCTGATTGACGACCTGATCGCCACGGGCGGCACCATGATGGCCGGCCGCAAGCTGCTGGAGAAGCTGGGCGCCACCGTCACCGAAGGCGCGGCCATCGTGGACCTGCCCGAGCTGGGCGGCTCGCAGCGCCTGCGGGAATCCGGGCTGTCGCTGTACACGCTGGTGGACTTCGCCGGCCACTGAACCGGCCACTCAACGCCTGGGCACCTGGGGCGGCGTGCGCGCCCGGCGGGTGCTGCGCGCCGCCGCGGGGTGGGACGGCCCGCGCTCAGTTCAGTTCGCCGTACTGTGTGGTGCTCAGGTCCGGACCCCGCTCGACGCCCGGCATTTCAGTGTCTTCAAAGCCCGTGGGCTGCGACGGGGGCAGCAGCGGCCCCGACTGCACGGGAACCCCGGGCCGGGCGCCTGCAGGGGCAGCGGCGGCCGTGGTGCTCGCCGCGGCGGCCAGGGCGCGCTTGAACGCCGCCACTTCGTCCGCCTCGATCGGTTCGTAGCGCGGGGCGGCCCGCAGCGGCGCCGTGGGGGCAGGCGCAGGCCGCAGCAGCGGGCCCTCGCTGGCGGCGGCGCGCAAGGGCGCCGGGGCCGAGACGAGGGGCAGGGGCACGGCGTCCTGCGCACGGGCGGAAGGCGTGGCCTGCACGGCGGCTGGCGCAGGGCGCCGGGCGGCAGCGGGCGCCGCCTGCAGGCCGGCCCCCTGGGGCGCCACGCCCTTTTGCGGAATCCCCACCGCCACATGGTCGTTGATGCGCCAGTACACCGCCGTCACCAGGATGTCGTAGCGGGTCTTGGCTGTCTGGGCGATGAGGGCCTCGATCTCCGACAGCCGCACGGTCTCGCCGCCATATTCGCGGGCCAGGTCCATCATCACCAGGAACTGCCGCCCGCGCTGGTCCAGCGACAGCACCTTGAACTTGTAGCTGGCGGAGAGGACGCCGGCGCGCACCATGGCGTCACGCACCACGGTGTAGAGCAGTTCGCGGCGCTCCATGCGCTCGTTCTTGCGATTGGCCGCATGCTCGGGCGGCACGGGGTCCAGCAGCGGCTTGCCCTGCCGGCCCGCCAGCGGCACCGTGGCGTCGGCATTCAACAGGCCCGACGGTTCGGCCTGGGTCCGGGGTTTGGCGGGAGCGGGTTTGCGGCTGAACCAACTGAACAGGGACATGGCTTGCTTTCTACGGAACGGCGCCAGGAAAAATGCCGATCGAGTGTAACTTGATGTGTACCCGTTCCGGCGCCGCGCGCACCGCCAACTGCCCGTGCGGCAGCGCGCTGTCAGGTCGCAGCAACGCGGCGGCGCCGGTTGCCCAGTCGCTTGGCCAGCACCGCGCCCACGGCCATCACCAGGCCCAGCGCAATGGCCGGCTGGCGGTTGGACAGTTCGGTGAAGCGGATGGCCGTCAGGCTCCACAGCTTGCAGGGCACGCTGGCCTGCACCGTGGCACTGCGCGTGCGGTGGGAAAAGAAGGCGCCTTCGCCCACCACCGAGCCCGCGCCCACGATGGCCAGCCGCAGCCGTTCCTTCTCGTCCTGGTAGTGCACGCTGAGGTTGCCGCTCTCCACCAGGTACAGCGTGCGGTCGGTCGTGCCCTGGCTGAACAGGATCTGCCCGGCCGGCAGCACCACGGGCAGCAGGTAGGACGACAGCACATCCCACTGCGCGCTCGACAGGGGGTTGGTCATGCTGTCGTCCGCGCTGGCTTGGCTGATGGCGGCAATCAGGCCTTGGAGGTCGACCTTGGAAACAACGGGCGTGGGGACATTCATGGTCCGCCGAAGCTACCCCTGTTACAGATTGGGCACAAGCACTGTTTACGTCCCTTTACAAGATAGCCGACCAACGGTGGCGCCCACGCCGCAGCCGGAGCGTGGGCCCACCCTCCACGGCCGGGGCGGCGCCTATTTGCCGATGCAAAAGCTGGAGAAGATGACGCCCAGCAGGTCGTCCGAACTGAATTCGCCGGTGATGGTGTTCAGCGCGTTCTGCGCCAGCCGCAGTTCTTCCGCCAGGAGGTCCAGCGCGGGGTCCTGCGCCTGCAACTGGCCGGCGGCTTCCTGCAGGTGCTGCGCCACCGCCTGCAGGGCCTGCACATGCCGGGCCCGTGCCAGGTACAGGCCTTCGGGCGCGGACTGCCAGCCCGCCACCTCCAGCAGCTGGCGCCGCAGCCAGTCCAGGCCCTCGCCCGTGCGGGCGGACAGGCACACGCCCGCCCGCGCCTGCGCGGCGGCGGCGTCCGGGGCGCTGTCCAGCTTGTTCCAGACATCGATCACGGGGATGCGCCCGGGCAGCCGCTGGGTCAGGGCGCTGGCGATGTCTGCGTCGCCAGCGGCGTATTCCGGCATGTCCAGGCGCTCCAGGTCGTGGAGGAACAGCACCGCGTCGGCGCCGGCAATGGCATCCCACGCCCGGGCGATGCCGATGCGCTCCACCGCATCGTCGCTTTCCCGCAGGCCGGCCGTGTCGATGATGTGCAGGGGCACGCCCTCGATCTGGATGGTCTGCTGCACCTTGTCGCGCGTGGTGCCCGCAATGGGCGTCACGATGGCCAGCTCGGCGCCGGCCAGCGCATTGAGCAGCGAGCTCTTGCCCGCGTTGGGCTGCCCGGCGATGACGACCTTGATGCCCTCGCGCAGCAGCGCGCCCTGGCGCGCCCGCTGCATGACCGTCACCAGCGTTTGCTGCAAATTTGATAGCTTTCCGCGCGCATCTGCCTTGCGCAGGAAGTCGATTTCTTCTTCAGGAAAATCCAGCGTGGCCTCCACCAGCATGCGCAGGTGGATGAGCGCGTCGCGCAGGGCGTGGATCTCGGCCGAGAAGGCGCCGGTGAGCGAGCGGCTCGCGCTGCGCGCCGCCGCCTCCGTGCTGGCGTCGATCAGGTCGGCAATGGCCTCGGCCTGGGCCAGGTCGATCTTGTCGTTGAGGAAGGCGCGCTCCGTGAACTCGCCGGGCTGCGCCACCCGCAGACCCGGCAGGCGCGCCTGGCCCGTGGCCGGATCGGGGGCCGCCCCCGCCTCCAGGCAGCGCGCCAGCAGCAGCTGCAGCACCACCGGGCCGCCGTGGGCCTGCAGCTCCAGCACATCCTCGCCGGTGTAGCTGTGCGGGCCGGGGAAATACAGCGCCAGCCCCTGGTCGATGGCCTGGCCCTGCGCATCCCGAAACGGCAGGTAGGTGGCCTCGCGGGGCTTGAGCACCCGCCCGCACAGCGCCTGGACGAGCGCCGCGAGCCCCTTGCCCGACACCCGCACGATACCGACAGCCCCGCGCCCGGGGGCAGTGGCGATGGCAACGATGGGGTCGTGGTGGCGGGCAAGCATGGGGGCAGTTGACAGGGTAAAGGCGCCAAAAAACTGGCGCGACCCAGGCGCGGGGACACCGCGCAAGGGCCGCCCCGCCGCGCTGGTGTCGTCCCCCTTCCCGCGCGCAGCGCGAGAGAAAGGGGGAAGCGGCGCAGCCGCTCAGGGGGTTACTTAAATTTCGGCAAGTTGAATTGCGGCGGCACGCCCATGCGGGTGTTGATGATCCACTGCTGCGCAATCGACAGCAGGTTGTTCGTCAGCCAGTACAGCACCAGGCCGGCCGGGAAGAAGAAGAACATCACGCTGAAGATCAGGGGCATGAACCACATCATCTTGGCCTGCATGGGATCCGGCGGCGCGGGGTTCAGGGCCGTCTGCAACAGCGAGCTGGCCGTCATCAGCAGGGGCAGGATGAAGAACGGGTCGGGCGTGGACAGATCGTGGATCCAGCCGATCCAGGGCGCATTGCGCATTTCCACGCTGGACAGCAGCACCCAGTACAGCGCGATGAACACGGGGATCTGGATCATGATGGGGAAGCAGCCGCCCATCGGGTTGACCTTCTCCTCGCGGTAGATGCGCATCATCTCCTGCTGCATCTGCTGCGGCTTGTCCTTCAGGCGCTCGCGCATTTCCATGATGCGCGGGTTGATGGCCTTCATCTTGGCCATGCTGGCGTAGGCCTTGGCGTTGAGCCAGTAGAACGCGATCTTGAGCAGCAGCACCAGCGCCACGATGGACCAGCCCCAGTTGCCCAGCAGCTTGTGCAGCTGGTCGAGCAGCCAGTACAGCGGTTTGGACAGGATGGTGAGCCAGCCGTAGTCCTTGACCAGTTCCAGCCCGGGGTAGAGCTTCTCCATCATGGTCTCGACCTGCGGGCCGGCGAACAGGCGCGCATCCAGCGTCTTGGTGGCCCCGGGCTCGATGCTGCCCAGCGCAGTGAGCATGCCCACGGAGTACAGGTTGGTGTCCACCTTGCGCGCAAACGGCTCGCGCGCCGTGCCATCGGCCAGCAGCCAGGCCGTGGCGAAGTAGTGCTGCACCATGGCCACGTAGCCGTTGGGCGACTCCTTGGGAATGTCGACCTTGCCGTTCTCGATGTCCTTGAACTCGATCTTCTGGTACTTCTTGGCTTCGGTGTACACCGCCGGGCCGGTGAAGGTGGAGTAGAACGACGATTCTCCGGGCGGCTTGTTGCCGTCACGCACCAGTTGCAGGTACAGCTGGGGCGCCACGGCGGCGTTACCGGTGTTCACGATCTCGTGCTTCACCGCGATGTCGTAGGCGCCGCGCCGGACAGTCCAGGTCTTCACCAGCTTGACGCCGTCCATCACCGGGGATTCAAAGCGGATGCTGATCTCGTCCTCGCCATCCTTGAGCTCGCGCGGGCCGGGCACGGCCGTCATGGCGGTCTTGTGCGTGGGGAAATTGCCCCCGATCAGGCCCGTCTGCGCCACGTACACGCGTTGCGCGCTCTCGTCGAGCAGCTGGAAGTTGCGGGCCTTGTCCACCATGTCCGCGTGCTGCAGCAGCTCCGCGCGGATGAGCGAGCCGCCTTCGCTGTCGAACGTCAGGCGGTACAGGTCGGTCTTGACCTCTACACGCTCACGCACGGCAGGGGCGGCCGGGGTGGCGGGCTGGCCCGGCACGGCCGAAGCCCCCTGGGCGGCGGCGGCCACCGGCGTGCTGCTGGATGCGGGCACGCTGGCCGCGCCGGCACCCGCGGCCCCGGGCGCGGCGCCCGATGCGGCAGGCGCCGTCACCGCGGCGGGGGACGGGAAGAACGTGGCCTTTTTCCCATTGTGCAGCTGCCACTTGTCCCACAGCAAAACCATGGAAAAGCCAAAAATCACCCACAGGATGGTGCGGCGAATGTCGTTCATGAAGACTTCTTCGGTGAGGATGGTTGGGGGGTGGTGGATTCTTCAGAAAGCCGCGAAAAAAGCCGCATGCTGCGCGGCAATTGTTGCGGGACCGGGTCGTGGCCCCCGTCACACCAGGGATGGCAGCGTACCAGCCTGCGCACCGTGAGGTAGCTGCCGGCCGCCGCGCCATGCTGTTCCAGTGCCTGCAGCGAGTAGGCGGAGCAGGTCGGCTCAAAGCGGCAGGCCGAGCCCAGCCAGGGGCTGAGGACCAGCCGGTACCCCTTGACGATGCCGATCAACAGGCGGCGCATCATGGCGCGGGCTCCCCGGTGCCGCCGGGCCGGGCCGGGGCCGTGGCCGCCGTGGGCGTGGAGGCGCGCCGGGCCGCGTAGGCGAAGAGCTGCAGCAGCTCTGCGCGCACCGCCTGCCTGAGCTGGTCGGACGTTGCGCTGACGAACTGCTTGCGGTCAAACGCCGTGCGCAGCCGCACCACGTGGGCCGCCTGCGGCAGCCGCGCCTCGAACGAGGCTCCCACCGTGTAGATCTGGCGCTTGATGGTGTTGCGCGTGACGGCCCGGCGCGCCCAGCGCTTGGGCACCATGGCACCCAGCCAGACGTCCGGCACGGCAAACAGGGCCTGCGGCCCTTGCGCCGAAGGCAAGGAACCGGGCCCTGTGGAGTCCGTCGCGCCAGCCTGGCTGGCAGTGCCGCCACCGCCAGCGTCCAGCGCCAGGCGGTGCAGCGCGAAATGCGCAGTGCGGGAGACCGTGCCCCCCGCCATGGCGGCCTGAAACTGCGGACGGGTCTTCAGCCGTTGCATGCAGGCGCCCCGTCTGGAACCCGACGGCACAAACCGGGGGGGCAGGCTGTGGTCCGAAACGGCCTTAGACGGCCAGGCGCTTGCGGCCCTTGGCGCGGCGTGCGTTGATGACAGCACGGCCGCCGCGGGTCTTCATGCGGACGAGGAAACCGTGGGTGCGCGCGCGGCGCGTCTTGGAGGGCTGGTAAGTACGTTTCATGGTGCTATTCCTTGAGGTTCAGTTCCGGACTGCTGCTCTTGAACCCCTGCCCCAACTGCAAGTCGGAAAGCAGAAACAACGGCGCGCCGGGTCAAATCACCCTGAACACATTCAGGGAAACCCGCAATTATCGCAGGCTTGTTGCTGGCTGGCAATGCCCCGGGCGCGGAAAGCCCTTCTGCCGCCCTCCCCGGGTGCCCGATGCGCCGGGGCGCGCCGGCCCTGGAGGCGGCGGGGCCGACGCGCCTGCGCGTTGTGGATAACTCCCTGGACAAGCTACAATCCGCCGCCCAGTCCCGTTCCTCCTATCCACAACAAGAACCACTCCGAAATGACCGAGGAACCCTCCCACGGCTCCCAGCAATCGCCCGGCGCGGATGCCGGGCAGGGC